>NZ_CP130718.1:0-5023935 GCF_035983595.1 Streptomyces sp. NBC_01334
ATGCCTCGGCAAGCCGAGGCATAGAGCAGGAATTGCGCAAGCGCATTGGATTCCCGCGTAAACGTGGGAATGAATTCCGTAAACGGAATTCGAAAGCGTACCTATCCGCGCAAGCGCGGATAGGGGATTCCCGCAAGCGGGAATCCTGGGCGTCCGCTGCGCTCCCGCCCTACCGGCTTCGCCGGGCAGCAAGGGGTGAGGGTGCATCACATCGTCTGCTGTGTAGGGTCTGGGGATCCCCATCAGTACCCCGGTAGCGGATGTGACGGGCCGCTGGCCTGACTCGGTGTCAGTCTCCATCTCGGTGATGGGCTCCGCTGCGCTTCGCCCCAGAGGGTTCCTCGTTCTGGACGTCCGCCCGCTCAGCCTCTGCCGGAGTCCTGTGAGGTGTGAACTGGTGGTGCACTCTCAGTCCGCTTGAAGGGAACCGCAAAAGAGTATGCATCACGACGATGCACTGTGTAAGGTTTGGGGATGCTGCACCATGGCTCTCCGACGCGCAGTGAAATACCTCCTCTTATGAGTTGATGTTCGAGCATACGGCGGGAGAAGCCTTGGAAAGAGAATTCATCATCGCTGCGGTTGAGGGCATCGAGAGATGGACGCCTGTGCATCAGGCGGTAGAGATGGGTGAGTATGAGACGCTCGCCGGGTTGCTGGATGCTGGGGCTGACCCGGACGAGATGTGTTTCGGTCTCACGTTGCTTATCCATGCCATTGATGTCGAAGGAGACGGCCATCTTCAGTCGGGTCACCCGCTGAGCACGGCTGCTACGGCGATCGTGCTGGCTTACGGTGCTGATCCACGGTTGCCGGCCGAAGACGGTGAGACTCCGTTGCAGGTCGCGAAGTCCTACAACCATGAGCCGGCCGAGCGACTGCTTCAGCGCTTCCTGGCACCTGTAAAGCCAGTAGCTGGATGAAACGCCTTAGTCCCGCTGAGAGGAATTACCAATGCTGCACCCGGTGGTCGATCGTATCCGGCAGGTGCTTCCGCCCCCGCCGTCGGGCGGCGACATGATCGATTGGGAGATGCTCGCTCACTCTACCGGCTGGGAATTCCCGACGGACTACAGGGAGCTCGTCGAACTTTACGGAGGGGGAGAGATTGATGAGTATCTGTCCGTGCGTACGCCGCCTGTTGAGGGATCTCCCTTCGGGAGTCTCTTGGAGGGCGTGGATCCGGCTCTCCCCCCGGACTGCCGTGCCGAGCTGGCCCCCAGTCTTCCGGCTGATGAGGAGCCGAGGCTGCTGCCGTTCGGCACGACAGCAACCGGCGATGTCGTGTTTTGGCTGACCGAAGACGTTCAGGAGAAGTGGAAAGTCGTCATATTCAGGCGGCATGCGCTCTACGGGATGAAGCGATGGTCAATTTTTGACGGTGGCATGGCCGACTTCTTGTGGTCTCTCCTGAGTGGGTCTCTCGAGCCTTTCAGCCAGAACTTTTCGGATGGTGAGCCGCACACGTACCTTAGTTGGCGCGACGACTGAGGGAATGGCGGTAGCGCGAGGATGACAGTGAGACTGCGTGACCATCAGATCGAGGCCATCGATGCCATCGTGCGTGGCCTGGACGTTCCTGTGGGCGGTATTCCTGCTCATGGGCTGCGCGGGCAGGTACACGCCGCGTGTGGCACGGGGAAAACCCTCATTGCTGCGGCGTCGGCGAAGCGGCTTGTTCCGAAGGGACGCAAGCTCGTTCTGGTGCCGACGCTGGACCTTCTGTCTCAGACCGTGAAGGCGTGGCATGAGGCCGGGCACACGGGGCCGGCGGTTGCGGTGTGCTCGCTCCAAGACGACCCGGAGTTGTGGAACTTGCGGGTGCGCTCCACCACGAACCCCGTGCAGTTGGCGCTGTGGCACGGCCAGGGGCCGGTGACCATCTACGCCACGTACGCGTCGCTGGGGGTGCTGGCGGAGGCGTTCGAGGGTGTGTACGGGCAGCAGTTGGCGCCGGTGGACCTCGCGGTGGTCGATGAGGCGCACCGGACGTCTGGGTCGATGGGTAAGGCGTGGGCGGACATCCACGACCAGAGCGTCATCCCGGCGCACCGGCGGCTGTATCTGACGGCCACACCGCGGATCTGGGAGGAGCGGCTCAACCGGGAGGTCGCCGAAGGGGTGCGCGATCCGCTGCCGCGGGAGATGGCGGCCTCCATGGATGACGAGGCCGTGTTCGGGCCCGTCCTGTACAAGCTCTCACTCGCGTCCGCGGTCTCACGCGGGCTGCTGGCGCGGTATCAGATCATCGTCCTGGAGCTCCAGGACCCCCTCGTCACTCCGGAGCGGCTGATGGGTGAGGAGCGGCGTGGTGAGGAGGTGCGGGGGCAGCGGTTGGGGGCGCTGCAGGCGGCGCTGTTGCACGCCATGAGCCGGCATCAGCTCCAGACCTGCATCACTTTCCACTATCGGACGATAGAGGCGCAGGCTTACGCGGAGGGCCTCGAGCGCGTCGCCGCCAAGCTGCACGCGGACCAGCCGGGAACGTACCCGTCGAAGGTCTGGGCGGACTGGCTATGTGGCGAGCATGTTCCTGAGCGTCGACGGGAAGTTCTTGGTTCCTTCGGGTCAACCGCGCAGCAGGCCGTGCTGTCCAACTGTCGTGTCCTGGGCGAGGGCGTCGACATCAGAAGTGTGGACAGTGTTGCCCTGTTGGATCCCAAGGGCGCCCCTCATGACATCGTCCAGGCCATCGGCCGTGCTCTGCGGCAAAAGCCCGGGCAGGGGAAACTGGCGTCGTTGATCGTGCCGGTATTTCTTCAGCCGGGAGAAAAGCCGGAGGATATGTTCACCTCCGGGTCGTATAGGCCGCTTGTGCAGGTATTGGCTGGACTTCGGGCGCATGATGAAGAGGCCATCGAGTTGTTGGCCATTCCTCAGGAGCCGCAGAAAGATGTTGCGCAGCCTTCGGTGGATATTGGTGTGGCGCCGGAGGAGGGTGAGGAGGAATCACGGTTGCTGCTGCGTTTCGCGGCTCCACGTGACCCGGTCATGGTCGCCCGGTGGGTCTCTTTCAACGTGATCGACACTGAACGGCAGGACTGGGCCCGCGGCTGGGCCGCGCTGCGCCGGTACGTCGAGCGCGTAGGCGACGCACGCGTGCCCTACGACCACAAGGAAGATGCTCATCCGCTGGGGCAGTGGGTCGCGGAGCAGCGACGGGCTTACCGGGCTGGGCAGATGACCGGCCAGCGCGCCCGTCGGCTTGAGCAGCTCGGCATGGTCTGGGATGCCGCGGATGCCGCTTTCGAGGAGAACCTTGCTGCCTGCCGCGCCTACTTCGAGCAGCACTACACCCTCTGTGCGCCGCGTACAGCCGTTGCTCTGGGCAAGCCCGTCGGGCAGTTTGTTTCCAATCTGCGCAGGCCAGGTGTGTTGGACAGGCATCCTGAACGCGCTGCGGCGCTGGCTGCGATCGATCCCGACTGGAACCCGGCCTGGCCTGTCAGCTGGCAGCGCCATTACGCGGCGGTCCGTGAACTTCTGCGCGACGAGGGCGGCCAGACCGAGGTGCAGCCCGGCGTCACTGTTAGCGGGATGGACGTGGGGGCGTGGCTCGCCAGGCAGCGTCAGCCGACCGTCTGGCAGGCCTTGACAGGCGGGCAGCGCCAACGCCTGGAGCAGCTCGGCATCAAGCCGCCGGCCCAGGAGCCCGAGGCGGTGCCCGTGAAGGCACCCACGACGCCCCTGAGCACCTTCGAGAGGGGTGTGGCGGCCCTGGCTCAGTACAAGGCCCGCACGGGCAC
Source organism: Streptomyces sp. NBC_01334 (assembly GCF_035983595.1). Taxonomy (NCBI): domain Bacteria; kingdom Bacillati; phylum Actinomycetota; class Actinomycetes; order Kitasatosporales; family Streptomycetaceae; genus Streptomyces; species Streptomyces sp. NBC_01334. The sequence continues at coordinate 3,747 of NZ_CP130718.1, forward strand.
TTCGGGTCCTGTGAGCCGATCTCACGTAGAACGGCTTGAGGATGGGTCAGAGGTTCGGCTTGGGGTGTTTCTGAGCAACAGCAAGAGCCGCCGGGCCAAGCTGACAGCCGACAAGCTGGCCGCACTCGCCGCACTCGGGCTGGAATGGACCGTAGAGCAGCCCGAGCACGGCTGACAGAACCTCCGTGAGCCAGCGGGACCGACGGCCTCGGAGCCTCCGGCACGCGCTCCCTTTGGCTGGTTATACCCATTACCGGGTGAGTCGATAAGCCGTTGGGCTCTGTGTGCGAAGGAATCGGGATGCGGCAACGGCCGTGCCGGCCGATGTCGGAGCTGTGGAGGTCCGGTTCTTGGCTGCGGGCGGGATGACTCAGTGTTCGCCGTGGTCGGCAGCGGCCGCCGAAGTGGCCTTCGAGCAGTGTCCGCCGCTGAGGCCGTTTCCAGTCCGCAAGGGCAAGCGCACGGCGCCGGGATGGTGGTGGTCGGCGACCACCGGGCGGCTTGTGCACTACGGGTCAGGGGCGATGCGGCTCCATCTGATGCTGCTCGACCGCGATCCACGCGTCCAGGGTCTGGCCGGCCGACCACTGGAACTGCGGTGGCAGGCGCCTGGCGGAGTGCGTGCGCATGCCCCGCAGGTGATGCTCCGGCTCGCCGATGGCCAGGGGGTCCTGGCGGACTGCACCACCAGAGGAAAGCTTTCTCAGCGGCAGAGGTCCCTCGCGGCGGTAGTCGGCGAGGTGTGTGCGGCGGCGGGCTGGCGGTACTGGGTGCTGGGGCCGGTCGATCCGGTCTACCGGGCCAACGTGACCTGGCTGTCCGGGTACCGGCATCCGCGATATCGCGGAGGACAGCAGCTGGCCACGGCGTTGCGGAAGTCGTTCGCCAGCCGTACGCCGTTATGGGAGGGCGTGCGTCGGGCCGGGGATCCGATGGTGGTCCTTCCCGCGCTGTTCCATGCTCTGTGGGCGGGGCAGCTGTCCGCGGATCTGGATGCTCCGATGCATGAGCGGATGCCGGTGTGGGCGCGGGCGGTGTGATGGGGGCGAGCGGCCGGGGGCCCGGCGGGCCGGTGGTCGAGGTGGGGTCCCGGGTGCGGTTCGAGGGCCGGACGTGGATGGTGGCCGCCCTCGTCGGCGGGCAGGTGCGGCTGATCGCCGAGAACGGCGAGATGGCGGCACTGCTGCTGGGGCTGTTGTTCGGCGATGCGGAGTTTGAGGTCGTGGACGCTCCCGCCGCCTTGCAGGTGCCGCCCCTGGGCCTGCTGGAGTCTCTGCCGGCACCGGTGCGGGAGCGGGCGCTGGCGTGGGAGCGGCATGTGCGGGAGGTGGAGACGGGGCACCCGGACGGCTCCGGTGTATCCGGCCTTGTGCGGGCTGGCTACGACCCGGCTGTGCGGACGCTGGCGCAGCGGGAGGAGGCGAAGGCGGCGGAGTTGTCGGCGGCGGGTATGGCGACCAGCGCGGTGACGGTGCGTCGGATGCGGGCCCGCTACCGCGACGGCGGGGTGTGGGGACTGGTGGATCAGCGGGTTGCGCGGCCCCGTTCTGCGCTGGGGCGGGCGGATGAGCGGGTGGTGGCCGCTCTGCGGGAGGTGTTGGAGGTGGGGCGGGATCGCTCCAGCGGGACGCTGGGGCGGCTGCGTGTGTACACCGAGCGGCTGCTGGCCGAGCGGCACGGCCCCGGTGCGGTGCCGCTGCCGTCGACGGCGACGTTCAACCGGCTGGTGCACGCCCTGGCTGACGGGGGCGGGCTGTTGGGCAGTGCGCGCCAGCGCCGCTGGCGCTCTGCACGGCCGGCTCCCCCGTTCGTGCCGACGACAGTGATGGCGCCGGGTGAGCTGGTGATGATGGACAGCACCGTGCTGGATGCCTTCGTGGTGCTGGACGACGGGGTGGTGGAGCGGCCTGAGCTGACCATCGCGCTGGATGTGGCGACTCGCAGTATCTGCGCGGCTGTGCTGCGCCCGAAGGGGACCCGCAGCGTGGATGCGGCGCAGTTGCTGGCGCAGATGATGGTGCCCGCGCCGATGCAGTCCGCGTGGCCCGAGGCGCTGGCGATGCAACGCTCGGTGATCCCCTACGAGCGGCTGCTGAGCGTGGACGCGCGCCTGGAAGGGGCTGCGGCACGGCCGGTCATCACTCCGCGGATGGTCGTGGTCGATCAGGGCAAGGTGTTCGTCTCGTCCTCGTTCGTCGCCGCCTGCGGATCGCTGGGCATTTCTTTGCAGCCGGCTCCGCCGGGCAACGGGCCGGCCAAAGGGCATGTGGAGCGTGCGTTCTCCTCGATCAATACGCTGTTTGCCCAGCACGTGGCCGGCTACACGGGTTCCCACACCGGTGAGCGCGGCCGGAACGCGCAAGGCGAGGCAGTATGGACGCTCGCCCAGCTGGACGACCTGCTGCAGGAATGGATCGTCTGCGGGTGGCAGGAGCGCGAGCACGACGGCTTGCGGCACCCGATGATGCCCCGCCGTGCTCTGTCGCCGAACGAGATGTGGGCGGCGCTGGTCGGCGTTTGCGGGTATGTGCCGGTGCCGCTGGGCCGTGAGGATTACATCGAGCTGATGCCCCTTAAACGGCAGAAGATCAACGACTACGGCATCCGCATCGACTACCGCACCTACGACCATCAGGTCCTCAACCCCTACCGCGGCGAAGCCTCAACGGCGGCAGACGGGCTGTGGGAGATCCACTACAACCCGCACGCTCCCGACGAGGTCTGGGTGCGCCTGCCCAAAGCCGGCCGGCCGCAGGGGTACGGGTGGGAGGCGGTGCCGTGGATCCACCGCACCCTGGTCAGCGCCCCGTTCACCGACTTCACCTGGCAGCACGTCAGGCGCACCGTCGCCCAGCGCGGCAGCCGCGTGAGCCACGAACACGACCTGGCCCTTGCCCTGCGCGAGCTCCTGGAACGCGCCGCCGCCGGACACGGCAGCCGCCGGGACAAGGTCGTCGCCGCCCGGGCCCGCGCCCATGCCGTGAACGAGGGCGGTGCGGTGTGGGGGATCCTGTACGGCCAGCCACCGTCGGCCGCAGGCGGCGGCGCCGGCCGGGACGACGTCCTCGAGGGCGGGGAGGGCACCTTCGAAGACGAAGAGACAGCAGGCGCAACGGGCGGTGGATGCCAGCCCTTTGAGCCCGCCGCCACCGCAGGCGTGGCAGCGGCCGGGACCGCAGACGGCCAGGCACCTCCCGTGCGAGATTCCACGATCACGGTCTACGACCCCTTCGAGGAATCACTGCGATGGTGAGCGCCTTCTCCAACGACGCCGCCGGGTTCGCTCCCCTGGCCGCTCCGACTCTCTGGCAGGGCTGGGACGCTTTCGTCCACCGGGCTGCGGCGCCCGCATGCGACGCCGCGGACCCCGCCTGGTCGCAGACGGAGCGGGAGGACTACCACTCCGAACTCGCCGTCATGCGCACTCCGGCCATGGACAGCGTCTTCACCGCCGTGCGGCGGCTGTTGTTGGTCAACCGCCGCCAGCAGGCCGGCGCCCGGCGCGGCCTGATCATCTCGGGTCCGGCCACGACGGGTAAGACCACCACGATGATGGCGCTGGGGCGGTCCTTCCAACTGGCCGACGCCCGCCAGCACCCCGGCCAGGACGGCAGAAGGCCGGTGCTGTTCATCAGCGTGCCTCCGGCCGCCACCCCGAAGATGCTCGTCAGCGAGTTCGCCCGGTTCCTTGGCATGCCCGTCACCGACCGCCTGAACCAGACCCAGATCACCGGTGCCGTGTGCGACCTGCTGTGCGAACTGGGCACCCAGCTGGTCCTCATCGACGACGTCCACCTCCTGGACACCCAGCGGCGCGCCGGCGCGGAAACCTCCGACCAGCTCAAGTACCTCGGCGAACGCATCCCCGCCACCTTCGTCTACTCCGCCATCGACATCGAGACCTCATCCCTGCTCAGCGGAGTGCGCGGCGCACAGATCGCCGGCCGCTTCAAGATCTTCCGCCACCGCCCGCTGGCCTACGCGACCGAACAGGACCGGACTGTCTGGAACGACCTCGTAGGGGCCATGGAAGACCTGCTGCGGCTGCGCGCGCACCGGACCGGAACCCTGGTCCAGCACGCCGCCTACCTCCACGCCCGCACCGCAGGGCGGATCGGCAGCCTCTCCCACCTCATCCGCGAAGCCGCCCTGGTCGCCATCACCGAAGGCACCGAACGGATCACCAAGCAGCTGCTCGCCGAGGTCGAACTCGACGCAGCCGCCGAAACCCAGGCCCGGCCGGCCCGGCCCGCACGACGGAAGCGGTAGGGCATCCGCAATGGCGCACCGCTCCAGCACGCCCGCACCCGCCCGTCTGCCCCGGGGCAGACGGGCGGGACGCGAACGGGCAGCATCCGGCGGGATCGTGCCCACCATGGGTGGCGGCGCGGCAGAACGCATCGCTCCGTTGAGCGGGGAGCTGACGCTGTCGTTCCTGGCCAGGATCGCCGTCCGCTACCACCTCGGCATCCGTGACGTGCTGGCCGCCGTCACCGATGTCGGCGGCCTGCGCAACCTCACCGGGATGCTGTCCCCGGACAGCGAGATCCACCTCAACGCCCAGGCCCGCGCCCGCGTTTCCGCACTCTGCCACGTTCCGCAGCACGTGCTCGAGCAGGCACTGCCCGCATGGACGAGGGAAGAACCGAGCGGAAAGCACGGGACCGGCCCCGCCGGGCGACTGCTGCGCGGTGAGGAGGCCGTCGCCGCCTGGGGGCCGGCCTGCCCCGCATACACCGCCGCCCGCACCGGACGCGACGTGCCCGCCCGCCGGTACCTGGCACCCGAGCAGCAGGTCTGCGCACGCCACCGGTACTGGCTCCTCTACCTGCCCCACACCAGCGGGCTGCCTGTGCCCCTGGGCCGCTGCCCGGAGGTGATCGAGGCCCAGCGGCGGCACGTCCGGCTGCTGCACCGCTCCCCCGCCGCAGCGCCGGCCTTCGAAGTCGCCCGTGCCGTCACCGGGACCTGGTGGGAACAGCCCTGGCCCCACGAGGAACAGCAGTGGCCGGCACGCCTGGAGGCGACGCGTCCCATCGAGGCCGATCCCAACTGGTGGAAGGTGGTCGCCCGCGACCTGATCACCTATCCCGAGGCCGTCGCCCTCGCACAGGTCCTGGCCAGCCCCCGCCGGCAGCAGCACACCCTCACCCAGGCCCGCGGCCATCTGCCCTACCGCCTCGGCGAGATACCCACGCTGCTCGCCGAACTCGCCGACCAGCTTCACCGGCCCTGGCTCGCCCGCCACCTCGCCGACGTCACCCACGGCCCGCTGTTCACCTGGGCCCACTCCTTGGTACACACCCGCGCCGCCCCGACACCCGCGGCGCAGCGAACGCTGTGGAAGGTGCATTCATCGCACCGGCCCCGCCCTCTCAGCGACCTCCTCCCCCAGCCACCAGCTGCCGACGGCACCCCGCCAGCGCCCCAGCCGAAGCCGGCCAAACGGCTACGCGGCCACAGCCTCCAGGCAGAGCACGCCTTCGAAAGGAGCCTCGCGCACGCCCACGTCTACCACCAGCGGCACGGGCATCTGGCCGTCCCCAAGGAAGACGCTCCCGACGGCTACCCGCTGGGCGGGTGGTTGTCCGGCCTGCGCACCCGCCACACCCGCATGCCCGCCCACCAGGCCGCCGCCCTCCACGCGCTGTACCCGTGGTGGAACGCGCCCTGGAGCACCCTGTGGCAGCGCACCTGGCACCAGGCCCGCGACCACACCGACACCCACGGCCCGCTCCAGTCGGCCCGCGGCTTCCCCACCACCAGCTACAGCCTGGGCGAATGGCTGTACCTGCAGTGCACCCGCTACCCCGCCCTCCACCCCGAGCAGCAACACCTCCTCACCCAGATCGGCATCACCGCCGCAGCGGCCGCCGCCGCCCGCCCCAGACGACGCAACATGAGAGCTGGCGCTCAAGAAGCCCTCGCCCACGCCCGCTCCTACACCGCCGAACACGGACACCTCGCCCAGGTCAGCGCGACCACCGTGCACCACGGATACCCGTTGGGACGATGGCTCGCCGGCCAACGAAGCCAGCAGCAACGCAAAGTCCTGTCCCCCGAACGGCAACAGGCTCTCCATGCCATCGACCCCTGGTGGTGCCCGCCCTGGAACCTGCGCTGGCAACGCCACTACTACCGCGCCCGCGACGCCGCAGCCAGCCGCCCCCTCCATCCCGACAACGGCTTCAGTGACCTCGACGATTCTGGGACTGCCGACTGGCTGTGGCGCCAGTGCGCCACGTACGACGAACTCCACCCCGAGCAACGGCAACTCCTCACCGACATCGGCATCACCACCGAGGCAGCCCGCACCGCCCGGGAACACGCACGGACAGCCCCGAGAACACCCGCTGCCACCTCGGGCCCGGACGCGGACGCGGAAGGCACAACCGGCCAAGCCAGAAGGGCAGCAGATCCTGCACCCCCCACCAGTACGCGGCGCGCACGGCGTGCCGCCGAACCGAAGCGTCCCCGCGCCCCTCGCAGCCGCCTCGGGCACCGCCCCGATCTGAGGCCGGGCTTCGAAGCAGCCCTGGCACATGCCCGCACCTACGCAGCCCAGCACGGCCACCTCGCAGCCCCCCGCGACACCCTCCACGACGGATACCCCCTGGGCGCATGGCTGTTCAGCCAGCGCAACCGCGCCAAACAACGCGCCCGCGACCACCTGCCGCCCTCACCCCACCTCACCGAACTCACCGCGATCGATCCGTGGTGGAACCCACCCTGGGACACCGTTTGGCAGCGCAACTACTACCGCGCCCGCCACCACATCGAAGCCGGTGAACCGTATGACCCCGTCGCCCGCATCCCGGCACCGAGCACCGTCCTGGGCAGCTGGATCACCCGGGCATGCCTCCAGTACGACCAGCTCCACCCAGACCAGCAGCACCTGCTGAACACGATCGGCATCACCGCTCAGACAGCCGAACAGTGGCCGCCCAGCCCGCGCCCCCGGCCCCACGCCGAAGCCCTCACACACGCCCGTACCTGGGCCAGCGAACACGGCCACCTCTGCCCGCCGATCAAGACCGTCCACGACGGCTTCCCCCTCGGCGAATGGCTCAACCGCCAGCGCGAACTCGCCAAGAAACGCAGCAGCCCCTCCCCCACCCAGCAAGCACTCGCCACGATCGACCCCTGGTGGAACCCACCCTGGCCCATCCTGTGGCAACGCACCTACCACCACGCACAGGCCGATCCCCGCCACCCGACAGCCCGCCACTGGCTCCAAAACCAACGCCACCGCTGGCTACTCCTGCACCCCGACCAACAACACCTCCTCACCCGCATCGACGTCGCCCCACCGACCTGATTCGCCAACGCCCGTACCCGGGCCCAGCCTGTCCCGACAATGAGCAGATGGCCGACGCGCGCTTCTTCAACGACGAGCCCTTCCTCGACTACGAGGAAGGACCTGACCTGCTCGGACACGGACAGTACGCCCAGCATGTGCTCAGCCTGCTGGACCGGGTACGAGGCCAGACCGAAACCGGAGTCCTCGCGTTGATCGGTCCCTGGGGCTCGGGAAAGTCCAGCGTCCTGGGCAAGGTGACACGCCGGCTACGGGAAACGGAGAACGGTGAAGGCTGGCTGGTCGCGGAACTCAACCCGTGGCTGTACTCCGATCTGGAGTCGCTGACGCTGGCGCTGTTCAGCGAGATCCGCGAAGCCCTGCCGGATGACGGACGGTGGTCCGATGCGCGGGAGAAGATCGGCGGATTCGGAAAAGCCATCAGTCCTCTGGGGAAGGTCACTGCGCTCTTCGGCCTGGACTCGGAGGGACTGATCCAGGAGGTCAGCAACCGCATCAGCGGCGACACGAGCGCGTCCGCGGCCAAACACAAAGCCGAGGAAGCCCTGCGCAAAGTGGGCCACCCGGTCCTCGTCGTCATGGACGACCTGGACCGCCTCACCCCAGAAGAGCTCCTCGTCGTCTTCAAACTGGTACGCCTGGTAGGCCATCTACCAGGCGTGTACTACCTGATCAGCTTCGACGAACGGACCCTTCTGGACGTCCTGCAACGCAGTGAGCTCGTCGGCAACAGCGAGCCACGCGCACGCGACTTCCTGGAAAAGATCATCCAGGTCCGGCTGGATCTTCCCGCCTTCCGCGAGCGCGACGCCGACCTCCTGGTCGACCGCTCCCTCGCCGCAGTCCTCGCCTCGCACACCCTGGCCTTGACGCCCGGAGAGCAGCAGAGGCTCTCCGAGGCCTACTACCGGTACCTGCAGGCCCGGCTGCGCACCCCGCGCGCCATCAAACGGTTCTTCGGCCAGGCGGACGCCACCCTCGGCCAACTCACCGGCAACGTCGACATCGTCGACTTTCTGCTCGTCACCTTCCTGCGCACCAGCGAGCCCCGCGCCTACCAGTTGCTGTGGCAGCACCGAGCCGAACTCACCGGCACCAGCATGAACCTGCCCTCACGCCGCGACGAGCGGCCCGAACAACATCTCGAGCGCTGGCGTGCCAGGCTGCAGGAGGCGGGCGTCGCCGAGCAGCACCTGGACGGCGTGATCGGCCTGATGGGGATGCTGTTCGCACCAGTCCGGCAGGCTCTCGGCCATGGCATCGACTTTCAGGCCATCGCGCGACGGCGCGGCATCGGCAGCATCGACTACTTCGACCGGTACATGGTCTTCGGAGTCCCCGACGACGACCTTCCCGAGCACACCTTCGACACCGCCCTGCAGCAACTGGCCGACAACACCCCAGGCACCGAAGCAGATGAACTCCTCCTACGCCTGCGCGACGACACCCAGCGCATCACCCGCCGCATCGGTTACAAACGCGCCGCCGGCACCCCCCTGCCGGCGGCCGCGCTCCTCAAAGCCGCAGCCCCGCACTACGGCCACTTCACCGCCGCCCCTCAAGGGGCCCTCGGCCTGTTCACTGCGGACCGCGCCATGGACTTCCTCGCAAAAGACCTCCTGACCGACCTTGCCGAGCCCGACCGGCCCGCAATCCTCAAGACCATGGCCGAGACCCCTGCCGGAGCCGTCCTGGCTGCTCGCACCCTCCAACGCGTCACCAGCCGCAACGACTCCGATACCCCGGACCACACACAGGCAGCAGCCACGCCCGACTGGATAGGTGATGCCCGCTCACTGATCAGCCGCGAGATCGAACGGCACATCGCCCCCGCCGCAAGCCGTCCTGTCGACGAACTCACCGAGCTGGAGATCACCCTCATCTGGGCATGGCGCCACACCGCATCCGAAGCCACCCGGGTCTGGATCAACCAGCAGTTCGACGAGACATGGACCCCGCTCGACCTCCTCGCTGTGCTCCTCCCGCCCGACCGGGCGCCCTTCCCTGTCATCGACGACGCCACCGTGCAAAGCCTCGACGCGCTCATCGGCCTCGAAGCGCTGTACAGCCGCCTCGGCCCGCTCCTCGACACCCCCGCAGCAGACCCCGACAGCTCCCAGGACGAACACCGAGCGCGCATCCTCCAAGCACTGCGCGAACACCGCGGCAACGCCCCGAGCAGCGGCTGACGATCACCCGCCCCACACCTCCCGACAAGAGGGACTAGCAAGCCGTGACAGACAATCCGCTCGCCCTCGCGCCCGAGCAATGGCAGCGCCTCGCCGCCGCCCGCCAGGCCTACACCGACACCGTCAGCCCCTACTACGACGAGACCCTGCAAGAAGTGACACGACGTGCATGCACCAGCGGAAGCATCGGCAAAGCCGACATCGGAGCACTGCTGATGTGGAAACGGCTCAGAGCCGACACCCCCTGGGCGGCCGAACTCATGGCGCTCGCAGACACCGACGTACGCCGCGCTACCGCCGAAGCCACGACCGCCGCTCAGGACACCACTCTCAGCCGCTGCACGGGAGCACAAGCCGGCCGCGCCGCCCTCGCCCACCTACCAGGCTTCCGCACTGGTGACGCCCTCGCCTCCGCCGTCCTCACCGCGGCCGCACCAGACCGCATGGCCATCTACGACCGGCGAGCCCACAACGGACTGCGCACCCTCGGCATCACCCTCAGCCACGCACCCGGCCGCTACAGCCGCTACATAGCAACGATCGACCAACTCCTCGCAGCCGCCCCAGCCCCAATCCGCACCTGGACCCCACGCGACATCGACACCGCCCTGTACTGGATGACCGCATAGCAGCACTCAACGAATCTGATCAACACGCCCGGAAGATGCCCACACCTGACTAACGCCCGCTCCACCTGACAAAACAGCAGCTCAACGCAGAGAACTGAAACCCCGGTCCCCCATCACCAAGCCGTTACAGCTCGGCCTCGGAGCCCTATCGGCCCCAACACCAAACTGATCACCCCAGGCCAGCCCACCACCCACTGATCAGAAAAACCGCCCCTGGACAGCCAGCAGTTGGCGGATCTCGGCCTGTTCGACTGAGGGTCTGTCAGTGGCTTTTGTTCTCTTCTCGGATCATCCGTCGGAGGCTGGTACGTGCTGCCGGGATGAAGGAGTGGCGGCTCACTCAGCGCGCTGCCGCCGCACGTCGCGGAGCTGGCCCGGAAAGTCGCCGGGCACAGGTGCCACAGCCGGCACCCGGCGTCGTTGGACGATGCGCCCCCGAGTCGGGCCCTGGGAGTCATGACTGATCCCCGGGCCCGCGGTCCGGGGATCAGCTTTCTTGCCCCTCGCGTTGCGGTGCGCACCGATGCGACTTCACGGCATATCGGAGCGGCCTTGCTGTTCTTCGGTGATGTAGTACTGGCGCAACTTGGCCCGTTCGGCCTCTCCGCGTTCAGTGTCGCGCATCGGCTCGTCGACGCTCGTCGATGCCTCGCGGTCCCTGGGGCTGTCGGAGGCGGCGGAGACGGTGTCCTTCTCCTGCTCCTTGCCGCTGCGGGCGATGCCCGACGCGGTGGTGCCGTCGTAGCCGCTCTGCGGGGTGGCAGTGTCGGGGTGCTCTTCGCCGCTGCGGGCGATGCCCGACGCGGTGGTGTCCTCGTAGCGGCTCTCCGGCGCGCCGGCAGTAGTGGTGTCGGGAGAAGTCGTTGCGCCGGCGTGGGCCCAGCCGCCTTCACCTGGCTGGTTGGCTTGCTGCCAGGCGGCGTCCCAGGCAAGGCCGTAATACTCGTACAGGTGGTGCTCCTCCTGTACGGACAGGTGGCCGCCTGCGTCGACGTCGATGTGGGGCGCGTCTTTGACCTTGTCCTTGGAGTAGGGCACTTCCAGGTGGCCCTCGACCACTGCGGCGTCCTGGATGGGCACGAAGGACTCACTGGTGCCGAACAGGCCCGTTTTGACGCTCACCCATTCGGGACGACCGGTGTCATCGTCGAGGAAGACGTGCTTGGCGTCGCCGATCTTGTTGCCCTCGGCGTCGTAGACCGGATGATCCAGCACTGTCGGGATCTGCTCTCGCGTGATCATCTCTCCTCCCACTTCCCTGTGTGATTACCGGCTACCTTCCGTGTCCCAACCGTTCGTCTGCTCTCTGTTGATCATCGCGCTTCTCTTTCCATGCGCCTCCCCATCCGGCTAACCACAAAATGCAGCAGAACACACGAATCTTCGCTTTTGTCATGGATGCGTGTGTGGGGTGTGCGCGTCCCTGTACGTCCAGCTACCCGTACGACATGGTGCGAACGGTGCAACGCCATGCCACCGCGAATGCACTGGTCGAGGGCAGGCACGAGGTGGTCGTTCACGTCCGCAACCTGGCCCGCCTCGCCGAGACCGGACAGGCCGCCTGGTGGAAGGGCGTCGTCACCGGTGATCTCGCCGACGTGGACGAGATCGCCGAAGCGGCCTGCTGTACTCCTACCACCTCGCGGAAGCCCCAGGAATCAAGCTGGGCGGCTATCCGGGCTGGGCCCAGGAACCGGTGTGGCCCGACCGCGAAGGGTGCGGCAGCCGGATGGAGCACCTTTGACCGTGTCCAGCTGGGAATTCGATGGTGAGTCCTGGTGCACTTGGCTTCCCGTGGAGGACCGAGTCGACGAGAACTAATCGGGCGGCCGACGATGGAAGGGCGACGCCCACAACCCGGCCGGACTGTGCCTCGGCGACGCCGGAGGCGTCTACGTCTTCGAGTGCCGTATCTGTCCTGAGCGCCCCATCGGGCACTGGTTCGACTGCTCGTAACAGCCAGGCGGTCTCGGGCAGCTCCAACCGCTCCAAGAGCGCCTTCCGCTGCGAGTACGCAGCGCCTGGGTGGCCACCAAGCCGTGCTGGCAGCTGCCCGCGGACACGGCCCGGCCGGCTTCCTCGCAGGGCTCAGAGCGCGATTGGTCGGTACTTCAGAGCCTCATCGACAATCTGCTCCGCAGACGCGTCCTGAAGGTCGTCCGAGGGGTGGAAGACCAGGTCACTCACCCGGGGAAACACGTTCGCTTCCAGGAGCCTCAGACCGTGAGCATTTTCAGCGTTGCCTCTCCAGGGTGAGTACGGCCTTGGCGATTGACGTCATGCGGTTGGGGCTGATCCGGGATCTTCGGAAGATTCGCCAGGACTTCAGCAGTGCCATGCCCCGTTCGACGGGTGCCCGGGATGTGGCCAGTGCCCGGTTGACCGTCTGCTGTGTTGGGGAAAGCTGCCCGCCGGGCGGTCGTCTGCGCCCGGTGGTGACCCAGGGGCCGGCGCCCTGGTAGGCGCGGTCGGCCAGGACGGGGACACCTTGGCGTTCGCAGATCCGGATGATCCGGTGAGTGCGGGCCGCGGTCAGGTCGTGGCACCGGCCGGCAAGGCCGGCGGGATCCACAGCACCTGCCCGGTCGGGTCGGTCACGACCTGTACGTTCACGCCGTGGCGACGGTGCTTGTGCGAGTAGTCGGCCCGGCCGTCACCCACCCGGTCGCACTCGGCGAGTGTCCCGTCGAGCAGTACGTACTGCGGGTCGTGCTCGCGCAGGACCTTGAGCAGGCCCGGCGCCCGGGCGGCCAGGAGGCCGATCACCGCGTGGTGCAGGCGTGCGCGGTGCCGGCCGAGATGTCGAAGCCGGCCGAGATGTCGAAGCCGGCGGCTATCTGGGCCAGGGTGTCGTGCTTTCGCAAGTACACCAGAGTGACGAGCGCGCGTTGGTGCGGCGGGAGCTTGCAGCGGCGGTCACCCTCGAGGGTGACGATGAGCATGGTGACCCACTTGACCAGCGCATGAGGCAGGTCGAGTGCGGCAGGACAGGAGACCAACGAGGCGCCTGCGCTGATGAGTTGAGACTTCGAACACCTCCCTCAACGGCACGGGCGCCTCGTGCGTTGCGCTCTCGCCGCCGTCACCCCATCGGTGGCCACCCTGAAAACGCTCACTGCTCGGACCGTTGCCGGGTGCGGGCCTGCCGTCAGCGGCGGGCGTCGCGGAACGGCGTTACGGAAACGCCATAGCCGAACGCCTCGCGAACACCTCTAATAAAGCGTGTCGTACAACGTGATCAGCGCTGGCCTCCAGCCATGAACTTGCGCCATCAGAGTGCAACAACATCCTGCCTCGATCATGAGGAAGGAACCCGGGGGACACCCCTCCAAAGGCTAGTAAGTTGAGCGCCTCGGGAGGAAACCGTGGACAAGTCACTGTTGACCCACATCGACGCCGCCGCAGGCAGCGGCAAGGTGACGATCTCGGCGGACGATTCCACCATCCTAGGGATCGTCAAGGACGCCATCAAAAACGGCAGGACCGCTTCGTTCTACCTGACGAAGAGTCAAGCCGAAGCGTTCAAGCTCTGGTACTGGACGCCTGAGCGGATCAAATCTGCGGGGCTCCGGGTGGTGTCGGACGACGAGAAGGAACGGATCAAGTCCGAGTTGGGCGTCGATGTGGGCACCTTCCGGTGCAGTCGCATTGAGTGCGTGTGCGGACACACATATGGAGGTTTTGAATTTCTGCAACAGGGGATTCGCCAACATGGCCCTGACGCCGTGAGGTCTGTATTTGAGCTAAAAAACTCAAAACTCCTCCAAGTGAACACCACCCTCTTGGCGATCTGCCCAAACTGCGACGAGCTGCTGGGGCGTGGCATCACGTACGAGGGCGATGAATACGCAGGGTGCTCTTGCTGCCAGGAGTAAGCTCCTGCGCGGAAGAGGGTGAGAGAGAATCCATTGTCGTCAATCGCCGCCGCCGTCCTCACCCTGGAGCGGCAACGCTGAAAGAGCTCAGTAGTCGCTCCCCGCCGAACTCCTCCAGGCTCCTGCTGCCGTAGTACTCGGCGAAGTCGAGGGTCACGTAGTCGTGCCCGGTCATCGCGTTGAAGGCCTCGATCGCCTCGCCCGCCGCCTCCGGGCGGGCAGCCAACAGGTCAGCGATCCGCTCCACCTCGGCACACGGCTCGTCCAGCCGCTGCCGACTCACGGGCGGGGGCAACAACTCCGGTCTCAAATCCACAGCCGAATTATGTCCGTCCGTGCCGACACGCCCGAGCCGAGCCCTCTGGGTGCTGCCAGTTCCCGTCAACATTTCCGGACATCTCGATCAAGAACCGATGTCAGTCCCCGACATTCCCTCTCCGTCCTCGCCCACGAAGCCACACGGCAGTGTTCGTCGTCGGTTACAGCGGCTGCGCACGCACGCTGCCGCCTTGAGCAGGCTTTCACTGATCTCATCGACTGACACCCGACTGCTGCTGTCCCAGCGCCGCCCAATAGCGGCCTGCCTGCTGTCTTCCACTCGGCGGCACGTCTGGCTGGTGGTGGACGTGGGGCCGCTGGGCCCGGCGGGGCAAAGAGCCCTGACGGAGTGTCTTTCGGTGACTCCTCCCTCTCGTGGACGAGGGGGATTCTCGCCATACCGGGTTGGTGCCGCGACGGACCGGCCCGCGGCACGGCTGGAGCAGCCGGGCTTGTCGCTCTGCCGGCCGGGAACATCGGCTACCTGGTGCGGGCTGCGCGGCGCACTGCGCTCTACCGGCGGGAGCCCCGCCCGGGATCTCCGACGCTGTGGCTGCCGAACGGTGCGAACCAGGCGGCCGCCCTGAGGTCGCCCACGCCCATGGGCTGGTTCGCTCCATGTGCCACTGGACGACTGCCGGCGTTGCGTGCCCCCGCCGCCCGGGCCGGCTTGCCCCGGCGCCGGTCCTGGCCCAACTCGCCGATCACGCCCGCATCTACGACGACGGCACGTGCCTCGGAGATGTCACCGAAGCGATTACTTGGCTAGCCACCTATTCGGTGCTACTTTTATGTGGCTGGCCACAGAAAGTGGTCGGCGCGGCATCTCACCTGAGGAGAGCACCGTGATGAAGGCCATCGTTTTCGACGCGTTCGGCGGCACCGAGGTTCTGCACGAGGCGGAGATCGACATTCCTCGGCCCGGCTCCGGCCAGGTCCGCGTCCGGGTACAGGCTGTCGGCGTCAACCCGGTGGACGGCAAGATCCGCTCCGGTGTCATGGAGGCCATCTTCCCCACCACGCTGCCCGCCGTCCCCGGCGGGGAGATCGCCGGTGTGG
The DNA here is from genome assembly GCF_035983595.1 of Streptomyces sp. NBC_01334. Lineage (NCBI taxonomy): Bacteria > Bacillati > Actinomycetota > Actinomycetes > Kitasatosporales > Streptomycetaceae > Streptomyces > Streptomyces sp. NBC_01334. The sequence continues at coordinate 19,135 of NZ_CP130718.1, forward strand.
TCGACGCCGTCGGCGAGGGCGTCGACCACCTGAAGGCGGGGGACGAGGTCCTGGGCTGGTCCGACACCGGTTCCTACGCCCAGTACGCCCTGGCACCCGCGGCCGTCCTCGCGCCCAAGCCGGCCGGCCTGGACTGGACACACGCCGCCGCCCTGCCCGTGGCGAGCGACGGTGCCGAACGCGTACTGGACCTGCTCGGCGTCACCTCGGGTGAGACGCTGCTGATCCACGGAGCGTCCGGCGCGCTCGGCACCATCGCCGTCCAGCTCGCCGTCGCACGCGGCGCCCGCGTCATCGGCACGGCCGGAGCCGCCAACCAGGAGTACGTCACCTCGCTCGGCGCGACCGCGCTGGTCTACGGCGACAACCTGGTCCAGCGGGTCCGCGAGCTCGCCCCCGAAGGCGTCGACGCTGTCTTCGACGCCGCGGGCAAGGGCGCACTGGAGGACTCCATCACCTTGCGCGGCGGCACCGACCGGATCGTCACCACCGCCGACTTCCGCGCCCGCGAACTCGGCGTCGTCTTCGCGGAGGGCCCGCAGCGCCGCTCCGCCGCGCGGCTGGCCGAACTGGCCGAACTGGCCGCCGACGGCACACTGGTGACCACGCTCAGCGCCACCTACCCGCTGGCAGAAGCCGCCAAGGCGCAGCAGGCCAGCGATGCCGGCCACAACCGCGGCAAGATCGTCCTCACCGTCAGCTGAGCGATCACCCCCATCTTGTGGGCAGGGAGCAGAAATGTCCGACACCACCGCATCGGGACTGCCGAACACGGCGTGCGACGGGCGAATGAGCTATGCCGTCTTCCAGCTCGCCCGCGCCCACCGCGGCCACGCCGCCGCCATGCTGCGCGCCCTGAACCTGCACCCGGGACAGGAACTGCTGCTGATGCAGCTCTTCGACCACGACGGCCAGACACAGGCAGAACTGCTGGAGCGTGTCGGCCTCGACCACTCCACCGTCTCCAAGTCGCTGCGCCGCATGCAGGAGGCCGGGCTGCTCACCCGGGAGACCGCTCCCCACGACCGGCGGGTCATGGTGGTCAGCCTCACCGATGCCGGCCGTGCCCTGCAGGAGCCCATCGCCGACATGTGGCGCACCCTGGAGCAGATCTCCGTACGCGATCTGACCCCTGACCAGGTCGAAATGTTCACCGCGTGTGCGCACACCATCGAGAAGTCGCTCAGGGACCACAGCCGGCAGGCACCCGTCGGGTGATCAGGCACGGCCAGGCGGTCCGCTCGCCAGGCCGACCGCCCCTGCCCCGCGCGCAGAGCCAGGGCGCCCCGAGGGCACCCCTCGCTCTGCGCGGGGCGGCAAGAACCTTCTGCGGACGCCCCGACGCCGTATCGGTGGCGCATCACCGCGGCGGTTGAGGAACGCACGTGTACGCACGTTGGCGCACCGTGCCACCAGCGCCGCACGGGCGCAGACCCCGCCGTTCGGCCGGTGCACAAGAAGCGCCTCCAGGGCGCGCTCCGTCCCGGCGGTGTCGGCCGCCGGTCGGCATCGGCGCATCACCCCGCCTGCGGAACTCTTGCCCGGCCTTACAGGAGGAGCGGTTCAGGGAGCGGGGCAGCTGCGCAGCGTCTCCAGTGGCGCTGTCACGCAGTACCGATCTCCTGTGGCGGTGACGGTCCCGGGGAGGGTGAACACGGCGATCCGCGAGCGGGGCATCGTCACCGCGCCGATCCGGCGCATCAGTTTGAAGGGCTGGGCTTGGCTCGTCCTGTGGTAGAGCCCGACCGGAACCTCCTGGTCCTGCTGGAAGCCGAAGATGACCAGCTGGTGCCTCCGGCCGCGGATCCAGCCCTGTCCGGGAGTGTCGGCCACGGTCACCTCTTGTCGGTACGAGGTGTTCGTTCCCGCCTGTACGGCGCTGGTGGTGACTGCGCCGGCCGTGACGAGGGCGTCGCGGGCGGGGGAAGGCGGTACGAAGTCCCACACATTGCTCTCCAGCAGGCCCTCGCCCGCGTCGAACACCTGCAGCTGACGTCCGTTGAAGAGCGTCTCCGGGGGTTCGAACCGGCCCACGGGGAGCTCGCCGGAGGCGGGTGTCACCGTTGTGCGGTAGCTGCGGGTACCGACTGTGACGGTCACGGTGACCGGCTGGTCCGTCGAGAATCCGTGCAGACAGAGCGCGACGGGGAACGCGAGCGGAACGTTGTCGGGGCCGTTCATTCCGCTCAGCCAGACCGCCGGCGAGGTGGCGAACGAGGACGGCAGCTGCGCCAGGTCGGAGATGCAGTCGGGACCTCTGCCGCCGCCTCCCGGGTGCAGCACGAGCTGTCCGGCCAGCACCACGGACTTCTTCTTTTTCTTCTTCTTGGTGGGGCGCGCGCCGATGGCCTGGTCTGTGGCCGGGCTCGCGGACCGGGCCGTTGCCGTGTCCGCGGTCCGGGCGGTGTCCCCGCTGTCCGTGCCGCATCCCGTCGCGGCGGCCATGCACAGCAGCGCGAGCCACCCTGCCAGTTGTCGACGTCTCATCGCGTGGTGTTCCCTTCTTCGGTTCACCCGCTGCTCCCTGCCCCGCACGTCGCGTGGGCCTTGGACAGCTGGTGTTCGTAGTCCGTCCGGTATGTGTCGTAGCGCTGCTGGGGCGCTGTGCCGGTGGTGATGGCACGGTCCAGCTGGCGCAGGGACTCCTGGTGAGCGGTGGCGGCTGTGGCGAAGTCGCACTGGGCGAGTGCCAGGACGGCCAACTGCGCCTCCCACAGGGCACGCACGGCGAAGCGCGCTTCCAGCGCGAGGGCCTGCCTGAGGTCGGAGATCGCCGCGCCGTACCGCTCGTACATCGCCTCGTGCTGGGCGGCGACGGACGCTGCGAACGCCACGAGCTCCTTGACGCCCTCGGTGCGCCGGGCGTCGCGCACCCGCCGCAGGGCGCGGTCGATCGTGCCGTCGTCGGCTACGAGCCCGGCGCTGACCCGGCAGTTCTCCACCTGGGCCAGGTCGACCGAGGCCTTGAGCCGGCCCAGCCGCGTGAAGGCGGGATCGTCCGCCAGCCGCCGGAAGGCCGCGGAGGCCTTGGCGAGCTCCGCCGCTCGGACGGTGCCCGGGGCGCAGCTGGGATGCCGTCCCAGCGCCCGCAGGTAGGTGTTGTAGGCCAGGCTGATCTGCCCGCGCAGCCGGATCGGGGACGAGCCCGAGATGGCCAGGTACTCGGCTCGGGCGGCGTCGAGTGCGGAGCGGCGGATGTTCTGCGGGTCCGTCACGGCGATGTCCTCCAGCGTGTGGCCCCGGAAGAGACGGACGAGGTCGGGGGTGACGAATCCGGTTCCGCTCTCGGACGTCGGGCTGCCGCCGCCCGGCAGCAACCGGGCGAGTGCACGGTCGGCCTGGGTTGCGTTTCCCTGCCGCCAGGCGTCCAACGCGTAGGTGAACTCGGCCAGGCCCCGGGCCCGTTGGACCAGTTCGGACACCATGGCCCTGCGGCTGTACGCGGACTGCCATCCCGCGTCCATGGGGAGCGGATCGCCGGTGTACCACCCGGCGAGCTCCGGCGCGTCCACCACCTGGTCGGCGCGGACGTAGACGGCCGGCCGCACCAGAGTCTGCCCGGCGTCGCCGGACGTGACGATCCCGCCGAGCAGGATCGCCGCGTTGGACTGGTCGACGAACTTCCTCGTCCGTGTCTCCAGGCCGTGATGGTCGCGGTGCAGGAGTTCGGCGAGCGGCAGGGAGTACTGCGTCGCGTAGTCGCGCACGGTCGTGTCCTTGAGGACCTTGCTCAGATCATGGGCGAAGGTCGCGGAGACGTCGTCCAGTACCCGCTGGTTCTGCCCGGGGCCGTTGCCTTTGAAGCCGACCACCGCCACATCCCGGGGGCCGGTGAGCCGGTGCGGTGGGGGCGGCGGCGCCTGGAAGCTGAGGAGGGCGACGACGGTACCGACGAAGATGCCCGCGATCCCGCCGGCGAACGCAGCACGCTTCCATCGGGGGACTCCGACGAACTTGTCCCGCAGCAACTGGCTGACCGAACCCAGGAAGCCGCTCACCCCGACCAGTACGCCGACGAAGGTCGCCACTCGCCCCGGACGCGCGCCGAGCGCGCTCGCCAGGGCGAGCGATGCCGCCAGCGCCAGGCTGATACCTGCAACCACCACCCATGTGCGTGAGACACGAGCGCTGGTGCCTGCATCCCCGTCTGACGGGTCGACAGCCGGGCCATGAGGATAGTTTCCGCCCATTTGTCCGGAATATTACAGAGAGTGTGCCCTGGTCGCCCGCAGGCGCTCCACTGCGCCCCGCGGCCCGCCGCAACGTCACCCCAGCGGTCTCGCGTTGACGGCCGTGCCGTTCCTGGCTTCGACGTATCGCTGGCGGGTGCTGCCACCGCTCCACAGAAGTTGCCGCAGATCGACTCGGGTGGCTCGTCGGTCAGTCGGGTGTCTCGCCCGAGTCGGCGGGCTGGGAGTCGCCGGCCGGCGCGGACCGCTCGATGTCGTCATTGGTCGCGGCCCAGCTGGCCAGCAGGTTCAGGGCGTCCTGCGAGGGTGAGCGGGGCTCGGCGGTGTAGGTGAGGAGGAACTGGCTGGGGCCGTCGGGGAGCGGGAAGGTTTCGAAGGGCAGGTCGAGGTCGCCGACGACCGGGTGGTGGAGGAGCTTCACGCCGGTGGTGTGCATCCGGACGTTGTGGGCCGCCCAGCGGTGCCGGAATTCCTCGCTGCGGGTGGAGAGCTCCCCGATCAGGTCCGTCAGCCGCCGGTCGTAGAGGTCGCGGCCGGCCTCGGCGCGCAGCATGGCGACGGTGTCGTTGGCGACTTCGTCCCAGTGGCGGAAGAACTCGGTCGCGTGCGGGCCGAGGAAGACGAACCGGGCGTTGTTCGGCGGCCGTGCCGGGTCGGCGTAGACCGGGGAGAACAGGGCGCGCCCGAGGTGGTTGGCGGCCAGGATGTCCCCGCGTCCGCTGAGGATGAACGCGGGTGTGCCGGCCATCGAGTCGAGGACGCGCTGCACCGCGGCCCGCACGCGCTGCTGGGCCGGGCGGCGGCGTGGCGGGCGGGTCGTGCCGGCGCCGCGCAGGAGGTCGAGCAGGTGGATGCGTTCGGCCTCGTCGAGCTGCAGTGCCTGTGCGATGCCTTCGATGACGCTCTCGGAGACGCCGGTGGCGTTGCCGCGCTCCAGCCGGGTGTAGTACTCGCTGGAGATGCCCGCGAGGAGGGCGACCTCCTCGCGGCGCAGCCCGGTGACCCGTCGGCGTTCTCCGCCGTAGAGGGGCAGGCCGGCCTGTTCGGGGGTGACCCTGGCCCGTCGCGTGCCGAGGAATTCCCGGATCTCTGCGCGGAAATCATCGCGGATGTCGCGGTTTGTGCCGTTGGGGTCGTTTCTGCCTGCCATGCGCTTCACTCTACGAGCGCATCCGCCGGGTTGGGGGTCCCTGTCAGTGACCCCCTCATCAGGGACTCCCGCCCTCGCGTGACAGCCGGTTCTGTTGGTGGTGCACCGCCCACGGCGGCGTGAACCGTCAGACAGACGGCGCTCGTGCCGCCGGTCCCAGCCCCCTCCGCGGCGCTGCATGCATCACCCCCGCACACAGCGGGTGCCGGATCACGGCGCCTGAAAGGAAAACCCCCATGAGCAAGGTCATTCTCGTCACCGGTGCCGGACGCGGTCTGGGCACGGACATCGCCCGCGAGGCCCTCGCCGCCGGCCACCAGGTCGCCGCCACCGGCCGCCGCCCCGAAGAGGTCGAGAAGACCCTGGGCGGGCCGCGGGACGATCTGCTGGTCACCAGGCTCGATGTCACGAGCCTGGAGGACGCCGAGGCCGCCGCGCAGGCAGTTGTCGACCGCTTCGGCCGGATCGACGTCCTGATCAACAACGCCGGGAACCTGTTCACCGGCTACTTCGAGGAGATCTCGCCCGCGCAGATGCGCCGGCAGTTCGAGACGAACCTCTTCGGCCCGATGAACGTCACCCGCGCCGTCCTGCCGATCATGCGACGACAGCGTGCCGGCCACGTCATCACCATCACCTCGACCGCCGGACTGGTCGGCATGGAGTTCACCTCCGCCTACGCCGCCTCCAAGTTCGCCGAAGAGGGCTGGATGGAGTCCCTGCGCTACGACGTCGAGCCGTACAACATCCACACCACGGTCGTGGAGCCCGGCTACTTCCGCACCGAACTCCTCGTGGACGGCTCCACCAACTGGCCCGAGCTGTCCATCGACGACTACGCCCCGCGCACCGCCCCGCGGATCGAGGGCATGAAGAGCATGAACGGCAGGCAGCCCGGCGACCCCGCCAAGCTCGCCCGCGCCCTGCTCACCATCGCAGGCCAGGACAGGCCGCTGCTGCGGTTCGTCGCCGGTGCGGACGCCATCGAGGCCGCCGAGGCCAAGGCCAAGGAGCTCCTCGCCCAGGCCGAGGCATCCCGCGAGCTGGGCGGCGCCCTGGCCTACGACGACGCCCACGCCTGAGCACCACGCCCCGCACCCCGGCCAGGGCGCAGGACCGCGCCGGGTGCGCATCGACAGCACGGAGAGAGCCAGCATGCCCCTCGAAGGCGAGTACGAGCCGAGCAAGGCGCAGTTTGTACGTGACCAGGTGGAGCTGTACGAAAGCTCCGGCGGTACGCAGGGAACGACGCTGAGTGTCCTGGTCGCCCGGGAAGAAGACGAGAGGCTGCGGGACCTGCCCGTCGTCATCCTGACCACCCTGGGCGCGAAGAGCGGAAAGATCCGCAAGACCCCGGTCATGCGGGTGGAGCACGACGGCGTCTACGCCGTCATCGCCTCCATGGCAGGAGCCCCCACCCACCCGGTCTGGTACCACAACGCGGTGGCCGACCCCCGGGTCGAGCTTCAGGACGGCCCGGTGCGCCAGGACATGCTGGCACGCGAGGTGACCGGGGACGAGAAGGCCCTGTGGTGGGCCCGGGCCGTAGAGGCGTTCCCCGACTACGCCGAATACCAGAAGAACACGGACCGTGAGATCCCGGTCCTCGTTCTGGAGCCGGCGGCCCACGAGCACTGACAAAGCGCAGCCGGTTCAGCCCGCGGATCCCCCGCCTCCTGGCCCTGGCAATACGGTCCCCGGCTGACAGCGGCCAGTTCGGATCCCCCTGGACGGCCAGTGTGCGCCCAGCCGCCTGGACGAAGTCATGTGCATTACCAACGAACAAGGCGTCGGTGTCGTCGGCAGCTCGGCCTGGGACGACGCCCGCGCTTGAGCGACACACCGCGCCCCGGCCGAGGGGACACCGCCGCCGGGTGCGCCTGCAGCAGCTGACCCGCTGCCTGAGGGACGGCGCCTGCGCCAGCGGCGCAGACCCCGAAGCACGGGTCCGCCATCTGGCAGCGCACCGCCTGGTCCTGGCGTTCGAAGTCCATGACCACCGGCCGGGCCTGACAGCCGTCACGACAAGGAGTACCTGATGAAGCACGTATCACTGGGCGGGCTCGATGTCTCCCGCATCGGCCTGGGAGCCATGACCATGGCCGGCACCTACACCACGGGCGGAGGACTCGACGACGCCGAGTCGATCCGCACCATCCAACGGGCGCTGGACCTCGGGGTCACCCACATCGACACCGCCGAGATCTACGGCCCCTTCCACAGCGAGAAGATCGTCGGCAAGGCCGTCAAGGGCCGGCGCGACGACGTCGTCGTGGCGACGAAGTTCGGTCTCGTCTCCCACTCCGGTGGCGGCCCCGGCGTCATCGACAGCAGCGCCGGCAACGTGAAGGCCGCCGTCGAAGGCTCGCTCCTGCGGCTCGGCACCGACCACATCGACCTCTACTACCAGCACCGCGTCGACCCGAACACACCCATCGAAGAGACGGTCGGCGCGCTGGCCGAACTGGTCGCCGAGGGCAAGGTCCGCCACATCGGCCTCTCCGAGGCCGGCCCCGAGACGATCCGCCGGGCACACGCCGTGCATCCGCTGGCCGCCCTGCAGACCGAATACTCACTGTGGACCCGCGACGTCGAGGCCGAGATCCTCCCGCTGCTGCGCGAGCTCGGTATCGGATTCGTGCCCTACTCCCCGCTCGGCCATGGCCTGCTGACCGGGCAGATCCGCACCGTCGACGACTTCGCCGACGACGACTGGCGCAAGACCAACCCGCGCTTCACCGGCGAGAACTTCCAGCGCAACCTGCGCATCGTCGACGAGGTGCAGGCCATCGGCGCCGAGATCGGCGCCACCCCGGCACAGACCGCTCTGGCGTGGCTGCTGACCCGCGGCAACGACATCGCCCCCATCCCCGGAACCCGGCGGGTCTCACGCGTCGAAGAGAACACCGCCGCCGACGCCATCGAACTCACCACCACGCAGCTCGACCGCCTGAACAGCCTCACACCGGCCGCGGGCGAACGCCACGACGAGGCGAACATGGCCACCATCGACCGCTGACCGTCAGCGCCGCCGCTCCCGGCGCAGCCCGCTCCCCCGCAGTTCGCGCAGGAGGGAGAAGGGCTGACGCCTGGCAATTCCCCGCGCCTACCCCCCCCGTCACACCAGACCGACCCGCATTCGTTCACCCACATCCCTGATCACTGAAGAGGTCTTCTCATCATGTCCAAGGTTCTCCTTGTCGTAGGCCACCCCGACCTGTCCCAGTCGAAGGCCAACGCGGCGCTCGTGGACGCCGTCCGCGACCTGGCCCATGTCACCGTGCACGACCTCTACGCCACCTACCCCGACTTCCAGATCGACGCCGGCGCCGAGCAGGCGCTGCTCGCGGAGCACGATGTGATCGTCTTCCAGCACCCGGTGTTCTGGTACAACACCACCCCTCTGTTCAAGCAGTGGCAGGACAAGGTCTTCACCCTCGGCTGGGCCTTCACCATGGACGGCTCCCCCTCACAGCTGGCCGGCAAGAAGGCCGTCGTCGCCGTCACCACCGGCGTCCCCGCCGACCACTACACCCCCGAAGGCGCGAACCAGGCCACCATCGAGACCCTCCTCAGCAACTGGCACGCGACCCTGCGGCTGTGCCAGTTCGACATCCAGCCGATGGTCAAGCTGTACGGCACCGCCTTCGGCCTCTCCGAGGAGGACCTGAACACCGCCGCCAAGCAGTACAACGAACTGCTCGCCTCCTTCGCCGCCTGACGCGCTCTCCCGCGGACAGTTCAACAGCGCATGAACCAAGTGGGACGGGTTCAGGGCTCTGCTCTCCGTCGCCGCGGGCCGGGTGGCGTTGCGCTCGAGGCACGGCACCGAATTCTTCAGGCGTCCACGGAGACTGGTGAGGGGCCCGAACCCTGCCCGGCCAAGGCCCCTCCTGCCGCCGCCCGGCCAGCAGCTGGCAGTCGCTTACAGGCGGCACCCGACCCCGGCGGGTTCCCCCGACGTTTCGGTGGCGGCCGCCAGGCACTGGGTGAGCCAGCGGTCTCGGTGCCGGGCGTCTTCGGGCCCGTCGGGGAACACGTTGACCTGAATGCCTCTGTCGCCCTGCTGGATCGCCGCGGGGGCGTGGAGATTGCCGGACACCTCGGCGTGCGCGCTGCCGAAGAACTCGCCAGCGGGGCCGCCCTCCCCATCGGCTTCATCCAGCATTCGATGCCGTCGCCTCACTGCCAGCAGGTCCCGTCGCAGTACCGCCCACGTCACCGGCCGCCCCCGCTCCGTCCGGGGGCTGCCGCGCAGGCTGCCTTCACGCCAGGGGGCACACCGGGCGAACGCTCACGCCCGCCACGGCTGTGCTGCCGAGGCCCTCCGCCCCCACTGCGGGCAGCGGTCCCGCCTGTTTGCCAGGAGGCCCCTCGGCCACATTCGCGCGCATCCCTTGTTGCGGTCTCGGGCTGCCGCAGCACGGCCGCTCGGTGTGCAGAGCCGGGGGTGCTTTGAAGCGTGAGGGACGCTCTCCGCCGCCTGGGCACCAGAGCGCGCCCTGCGGCCGCGTGGGCCCGGCGCCCTGCGGGCCGCGCAAGTGCGCCGGCCGCCGGAGGAACGGCTTGCAGCCTCCCGGCCATGCTCAGGGCCCGGGTGGCGTCCGAGGTTCGCGGCGCTGGTCGCCGCTGTTGCGGCGGAGCCGGTCGGTATGGCGGGCGACGTCGCCGACGCGCGCCGCGAGACCGGGGTGGCCGGATGCCAGATACGCATGGGTTCCCACGAGGGGGCTGACGAGAGCGGCAGCGTCATTGTCGGCAAGGGCGGCGGTGAGCTTGACCAGAGGGGTGCGGGCGGCGGCGGGGAGGTCGGTGAGCGCGGTGATCTGTCCGGCGAGCTGACGCAGATCTGCGGCATTGTCACGGGCCCAGGTCGTGACGGTGCGGTCGGCGGCGCGGCGGTTGCGGGTGGCCTGTACGCGCTGCTCTCCGGTGGAGCCAGGGTTTCCGGGGCGTACGCGCAGGTAGCGGCGTTCTGCGGCCTGGCGGCTGGAGACGCCGAGGGGGTGGGCGAGGTCGGCCCAGCTGGTGCCCGCTTCCCGGGCTTCTTCGATCAGGCCCGGTTCCCATCCGGCGAGCTGATCGCGCACTTCGCGGAGCAGCAGGAGAGCGGCGAGTGCCTGCTCAGAGCTGGTCTGGACGGGTGCGGACTGCTCGGCGTCCCGTGAGGTCTGAGCGGTGTGCAGGGCATCGCGCATCGTATTCAGGGCTGCGGCGGCGAGGAAGGACGTGGGGGTGAGGTCGCGGGCGCGGGGGGTGGGCTGATCGTCTTGCGTCACGGAGCCTCCAACGCTCGTCATCACTTCGATGACACTCTGCTTGTCATCCATTGGATGACATGTTACAACGATGGCAGGTGAAACGCATTGGCAGCACAGCGCTGACCCGAACACTGGAGGTGTTTTCCCGATGTTGATGCGCACCGACCCGTTCCGTGAGCTCGACCGACTCACCCAGCAGCTCCTGCACACGACCGGCACCTGGTCGCGGCCGTCGGCTGTGCCGATGGATGCCTACCGCGAGGGCGAGGAGTACGTGATCGCTCTCGACCTGCCCGGCGTCTCCCCGGACGCGATCGATATCGACGTCGAGCGGAACATGCTGACCGTCAAGGCCGAGCGGCGGCCCGTCGCCCCGGCGGACAGCGTGCAGATGGAGCTCTCCGAGCGGCCTCTGGGTGTCTTCTCCCGCCAGCTCGTCCTGGCCGACACCCTGGACACCGAGCACATCAGGGCGGACTACGACGCTGGGGTGCTGACCCTGCGCATCCCGATCGCGGAGCGCGCCAAGCCACGCAGGATCGCCATCGGCGGCGGCTCCGCGCACAGGGAGATCAGCGGCTGAGTCCCCCGCCGGCCGGGTGTGTTGACGGGATGACGGCCTCATCTGCAGCGGCCGTCTCCCGTGCTCCTGCACTGGCACGCCCTACACACCAGGGAGCAGCGATGGCCATGCGATGGGAGGCGTTCCTCGGCCAGGTCAAGGAACGCGGCAGGTACGAGACCACCGAGGAAGCCGAGCGGGCGGCCCGCACGGTGCTGGCGCTCCTGGGCGCCCACTTGGTGGGCGAGGTACGGGCGGAACTGGCGGCGCGGCTACCGGAGGCAATGGCACTCCTGCTGCTCAATCCGCTCCAGGCGCACGAGCCGCTCTCCCCCGAGCGGTTCGTGCGGGCCACCGCGGCATGGATCGAGGGAGCCACCGAACGGACCGCGGCCTGGGACGTGAGCGCGGTGCTCAGCGTGGTCTCGGACGCGGCGGGCGAAGAGCTCACTCGCCGGGTACTGCTCCAACTCCCGGTGGGCTACGACCTGCTGTTCGGCTGCTCCCGGCCCGTATGACCCCAGGCAACGGCACCCCTTCACCTGACCGCCCGACGTCGGCGGCCGGCGGGCGAGCTCCCCGGCCGCCGCCTCAGGATCACCTCAGACGAGAAAGGCGACCGCGTCACCGATGATTTCCCAGCTGAAGCCATGCCGGTCCACCGAGAGCATGACGTTCGAGCAGATGCTGGAAAGAGTGCGGTACGAAGGCGCGTACCCCACCCGCGCACAGGCCGAGAAGTCCGTCCACGCCGTGCTGTCCGCCCTCGGGCGCCAGCTCACGGGCGACGAGCGGGTGGAGATCGCGGCCCGGCTGCCACACGAGGCAGCCGTCAGCTTCACCTCCGAGATCCCCGCAACCGAGCCCCTCACCGGCTGGGGTTTCGTCAAGGACCTGGCATCCCGCACCGGCGGCACGATGGCCACCACCCGCTGGGACACCGGCACCGTCCTGCGCGTCGTGGCTCAGCTCGTCGGCGAAGAGCTCCTCAGCCGTGTCCTCGCCCAGCTCCCCTGCGGCTATGCCCTGCTGTTCGGCCGCGCCGAACTCACCCAGGCGGCATGATGCGCGCAGTGACGTGCCACCGCGGAACGGGACTGTGAGACTGCGGCTCAGGAAGCCGCACAGCCTTGCCTGAAAGGGAGTTGGGAAACGGTCGTTGAGGGCTGTCCTGTAATCGCCGGTCAGGCGTCGTCCGGTGATTCCTGACGCCGAGATGCGTCGCGCCATCGGATTTGCGGGGAACCGCGGGAGTGATCGTCATGGCCCGCCGTGTGCCGACGCGGGGCTTCAGCCGCCGGCCGGAGCAGGCCTGGGAATCCTCGTAGCCGTCTCACCGCCGTCCACGTGAGACGGCGGGAGGTGGCCGATGGCGTCACAGCATCCGCGGCCGCAGCACCGATGTCCGAAGAATTACAGGATCACCTGGCAGCAGCTGTGCAGGCGTACCACGCATGAACAGCGATCGTCGGGGTAGTCGGGCGCCTGTTGTGGGAAGGGCCGCCAACGCCTGGGGAGGTCGACGCGGCCCTTCCCCGCACATCGCCAGGTCACTGGATGACCTACCCGCGCACACAAGACGAACAGGTCGCCGCAGCGGTGATGGCCGGCCACATCGTCGTCGGGCTCGGCGCGGGGACCGCCCTGGGATTCGCCTTTCTGTAGCCGTACTCGAGGTCGGACTTCGGAGGCTGGCCCGCGACAGACGACTCGCAGAGGCACTGTCGCCGCGCGGATGCGCGCATGCGGTCGAAGACGTCGAGGTTCTCTGCCATGCGTTGGGTCGGGCCGGGACGCGGTACTGGGAACCCATCCCAGCGTGAGCGCCGCCGAGCAGCTTGCCTTGGAGCTGCGCAGCACCGTCACGAAAGCGAGGGTGTGTGCGGTACGGCGGGGGTAGGGCCTGCGCGTGCGATGGCGACGAGGGCGGCGGCGTCGCCGAGGTTTTGGCCCGTGTGGGCCAGCAGATCGCTGCACAGGTAGCGGAGAAGGTCATCCGGTCCATGCCCTGACCATGCGGCAAGCCGTTGGGCCAGCGGGACGCTGTTCGTCGGCTTCCACGGCACCTTCCTCGTCCAGCACTGGCTGGGCGCCGAGGGCATGCCGCGCCGCTACGCCGGCTACCTGGCCGTCGACGGTTTCACCACCCTGAACACGATCTCGACGATCAGCTCCTTCGTCCTCGGCCTGTCGATGCTGCCGTTCATGTACAACGTGTGGAAGACGAGCCGGTACGGCAAGCCGGTCGGCGTCGACGACCCGTGGGGCTACGGCCGCTCCCTCGAATGGGTGACCTCCTGTCCGCCGCCACGGCACAACTTCCTCACCCTGCCGCGGATCCGCAGCGAGTCCCCGGCGTTCGACCTGCACCATCCCGACATCGCGATCACCGAGGCCGAGGCCCACGGCGTCCGCGCATGTGGAGTGGCTGACGACGTCACAGCGCGCGGAGATCGAAAGCCATTACGTTGCCGACAGTCTTCGACGCGCCCGACGTGACCTCGAGCGCATCGCGGCGCGAAGCCTGTCCCTGCGTACCGAGTACGAGCACCGCTACCGCCAGTTGCGGCGCCGCTGGCACTGGCTGTCCGCGCAGTTCTCACCACGATGGCCACCCTGCTGTCAGCGCTTTGACCAGGAGCGGCCCGGAGCAGGGCCGGACCGATACGGCGATGGGCCGACTCGTTGCACCGGACTACCTGAGTCCTGGCCACGCACAGGCGAAGAGCCAGGGCAAACAGGCCTGTGTCTCGGCGTGGATCAACCACCCTCCTCCTGCGAGCCCCGGGGGGCTTCCCGGAGCGTTAGCCCCAGCCCATCCTCGGCCCGTCTGCCAGCGCCCCGTCCCCGCTGCTGTCCCGAGGTGACATCAAGTACCTGGGCACACAAATGGTGCTGCCCACCCGCCGTCGGCGGGCCGGGTACATAAATGGGGGCGTGTAGGGCGTCGATGGCTGGATTGCCTCGTCCGTCAGCCGTCCTCACCCCATGGCTTTGCGCACTGGGGTGAGGGCAGAATCGTCCACGCGCGCCCCGATTCGGGGCAAGCCAAGCTCAGCTGAGGAAACGGTGACCGACATCAAGCATGCAGACCGGGTCAGACCGGCTCTCCGTCGAGCGCCGCATGGTACGTCGCGTCTGCTGGAGCTGTCGCCTGTCGACGCCCTCATTCCCTGCCGCCACCTTCGAACAGGCCCTGAACACCTGAGCGCCCTCCCCGGGCTGGTCCCGGGGCATCCTCATGGCGTGGATGCCGCTGCATGGCGCCGCCCCCTTCCGGGTGACGCAGAAGCTCACGACAGACGCCTTCCAGCCCGTCAGGACACCGTCAAAGGGAAGCTGACGACATAGAGATCGACAGGCTCCGGCGTACAGGGGGTCGGCCGAACGCAGTCGGCACGCCCCCTTTACGCCCGGCGACCGAGGTGCCTTGAAGAAGGCGGTGTCCCGCCGATGCGCCACAGTCCCGCTGGTCGGGGATCCGAGCACTGAGTGCCACGGTGAGGTGGGGCGATCACCTGTGCGGGGACGAGCGGTCGCCGGAGGACTGGTCCACGGGGCGGGCGGCCGCGGCGGCCATGAGGGCCATCATGAGCGCGATCACGCCGACGATGATGTTGTTGACGATGGTCCTGGTGGTGCTGACGTCGCCTGCTACCACCCAGGGCGCGAAGATCGTCCACACGCTGAGCGCGCAAGCGGCCCACGCCATGCTGTGCGACCGCTCGTATGCCCGGCCGAAGCCACCGCTCATGATCACGGCGTATGCGATGCCGACGATCAGATTGTTGACCGCCAGGGTGGAGAACTCGTTGAAACCCGCGATCCACGGTGAGGCCGCCAGGTAGAGGCCTGTGATCAGGGCCATGGCCTCGACGGCCTGTGCCCTCGGAGTGGTCGCGACACGCTCGGCCATCTCGTGTCGATTCCGCATCGCGAGGATGTCGGGATGCGTTGCCATGTCCGACCGGGGCTGCGTCGTCATGCCGATACCTCCGATTTGACTCTTATGTGTGCATTACGTGAATCGAGTACCCCCCGGTGCCGAGGTAACCGTCGTTCGAGCCACCCGGGTCCGAAGAATTGCGCAGGCCTGCGGGACACCTCGCCAGCGCTGAGGGTCGCGCCGGCACAGGACTGATGGCGTCCGCCATGGGCGTGGCATGCCGAGCCTGCTCTCGTCTGTTGCCGCCCTGTCGGATCCGCGTCGTGTGCGCCGCCCCGGCGCGGGTATCCGCTCCGCATCGCAACCGTCGGGCAGGCGCCCAACCAACCGAAGGAGAGGTACCGCATGTCCGCGTCCCTCGTGGAAACGGTCGATATCGAGGCCCCCGTCGCTGTCGCCTGGGAACTGTGGAGCGATGTGGCCCGGTGGCCGTCCTTTCTGAGCCACGTACGCCTGGTGGAGAGGTTGGACGACCGCCGCTTCGCATGGCAGCTGCAACTGCCCGGCGCCGACAAGAACTTCGTCGCCGAGCTGACCGAGCTGATCCCGCAGGAACGGATCGCCTGGCACACCGTGGAAGGTGTTCACCACGCGGGCGTGGTCACGTTCCATCGGCTCACTGACACGACGAGCCGCGTGGCGCTGCAGATCGAGTACGACCCCGAGGGGTTCATCGAGCATGTCGGCGCGCTGACCAATCTGGACTCGACACTGGCCAACTACGACCTCGGCGAATTCCAGAAGCTGGCCGAGACCGCCGCAGCGTCGTGACCTCGAACTCGCATGCCGTGGTTCAGCGTTGCGGTACTTGGCGCGGTTGGCGTCCGGGAGTTGTCGTCAGATCTCGCGCCCACGTCAGAAGCGAAGGATGACGGCTGTTCGGTAGGTCTCGACGGTCTTGTCGTGGCGGATCGCGAGGGCGCGCCGCAGTCGTCAAGCGGACGATCAACCGCCCGCAAAGCTTGCTCGCCGACTCTGGTCGCGAGCATGGTCCGCTGGGCCCGGTTTCAGCGCCCGGAAGGGCGTCGGCCGTCCTTCCGCGATCACAATCATGCCGCCTGGCTGATCTGGGTTCCGCAGCCGGTGGCGGCAGACCCAGCTGTCAGGGCAGCGGCGTTCCGCCGGTGGCATTCAGAATCTCAGCCGTGATGAAGCTGGCGCGGTCGGACGCGAGGAACACGTAGGCAGGTGCCATCTCCGCGGGTTGTGCCGGCCGTCCCAGAGGTGCTTGCTTACCGAACTCCTTGGTGTCCGGCATCGTCGCAGGGATCAACGGGGTCCACACAGGGCCGGGAGCCACGGCGTTGACTCGGATGCCGTCGGACGCCACCATCTGGGCCAGCCCCTGGGTGAAGGTGACGATCGCGCCCTTGGTGGTGGCGTAGTCGAGGAGATGAGGACTGGGCTTGTACGCCTGCACGGAGGTGGTGTTGATGATCGATCCACCTGCTGGGATGTGGGGCAGGGCCTTCTTGCACAGCCAGAACATGCCGTAGAGGTTGGTGCGGATGACCCGGTCGAACTGTTCCGTGGTGATGGCCTGGATGCCGTCGGGCTGTGACATCTGGTAGGCGGCGTTGTTGACGAGGATGTCGATGCGTCCAAATTCGGCGACGGCGTGCTCGATCAGCCGGTCACACTGTGCTTCCTCACGGATGTCGCACGGCACCGCGATCGCCTTGCTGCCTGCCTCTTCGACGAGCCGCGTGGTCTCGCGCGCGTCCTTGTCCTCCTGCGGAAGGTGGGTGAACAGGACGTCAGCGCCTTCGCGGGCGAAGGCCAAGCACACGGCGCGGCCGATGCCCGAGTCTCCGCCGGTGACGACGGCGATGCGCCCGTCGAGCAGGCCGCTGCCTTCGTATGTCTCCTCGCCGTGGTCGGGAGGAGGGTCCATCGGGCCGGTCCAGCCGGGATACTCCTGGTCCTGCTGCGGGAAGTCGGGCTGGGGGTGCTTGTCGGTGGGGCGCTCGCTCATCACAAACCTCTCGTCCGGGTGTGCAGGCGCCTACGCCAGGCCGCGCTGGGTTCGTGGCAGGCGCGAGGCTCCCCAGTGGCTGGCCACGGTTCGCTTCGGGGGTACTGGAGGTCCGCTGCGGCGCTCCGGTGCGCGGCGGCTGCATCACTGGTCACGACGGATCGGCGCCGGCGCGAGGGAGTCTGCGGCTCGGAGCCGGACAGCCGGGCCGGGGCATCGGCGGACCGGGAGATCCGGGAAAGCACTCGACGGGCACGGGCCGGGCAGTGGCGCTGTCGAGGCAGGTGCGGGCGACCTGCAATGCCTCGTAGACTTCGCGTCCCGGTAGGCACGCACAGGGTGTAAGGGAGGTCTCGCAGCCTGGCACTCGACGTGGCGGCTGCGGCGACGCTCTGATGGGCGGCGCGGTCTTCGTAGTCCTTGACGAGGCGGCGCAGTGTCACGGGCAGAGGCGTCAGCATCGGACGGTCTCCTTAGACCGGGCGGCAGCCGGGGTCATGCGGGGGCCGGAGTCGGCCAGGGCATCGTTGCGGACACTGGCGCAGCTGGTGCTGATGAGCCGGGAGACGTGCATCTGAGAGAGGCCGAGCCGGTCGGCGATGCTGCTCTGCGTCATGTCCTGGAAGAAGCGCATGTAGAGGATGGCCCGCTCCCGTTCCGGCAGTCGGCGCAATCCCCTTTTCACCGACTCGCGGTCCACCACCCTGTCATAGGAGGTTTCCGCGACGCTGAGGGTGTCCGCGAGGCTGGCTCCGCCGCCGTCTGCAGTGAGCTCAGCGTCCAGGGAGAGGGCGCTGAAGCTCTCCAGCGCCTCCATGCCCGCTTTGACCTCCTTCTCGGTGAGACCGGTGTGGGAGGCAAGAGCGGCGAGAGTGGGTTCGGGGCTGCCGGGGTGCTGCATGAGTTCGCGGCGGGCCAACCGGACCTGGTTGCGCAGCTCCTGTACCCGGCGTGGCACGCGGACGGCCCACGTCAGGTCGCGGAAATGCCGTTTCACCTCGCCCGTGATGGTCGGTACCGCGTAGCTCTCGAAGGCCCCGACGGCCTGGTCGAACCGGTCGACGGCCTTGACCAAACCCAGTGCGGCCACTTGGCGCAGGTCTTCGATGGACTCTCCGCGGTCCCGGAAACGGCCGGCGATCCTGTGCGCCATCGGCAGCCAGGACGCGACCAGCTCGTTGCGGACGGCCTCCCGCCCAGGGCCCTCCCCCAGTTGAGACAGGCGGGTGAACAGGCAGGCGGTGTCGGGGCTGTCGTCGTGCGTGCGCCGCGACCGCGGGGCAGAGGTGGGCTCAGGCGCGCCGGGATGGCCTGTCGACGTGTTGGTCAGCATGCGGGATCGCTCCTGAGCTGTGGTCCTTCGGGCTCAGCCGGCAGTGATGTCCGGCCGGGACGCGAAGGGTCTGGTCAGGGATGCCACAGCGGGAAGAGCGTCCAGCGACCGGAGGAAGCCGACAGCCCGGATCCCGCCGGACGTGCGCCTCCAGTCCGAAGCACGAACTCCCGTCTGCCCCTCAGTGCCAGTACGAAACACCGCACCCGTGGTCCCCGGGCGCAGCCGATCGGGTCGCCTCAGGCGGCGACCAAGGGTAGGGGGTGGCTCACTCCAGCGTAGGTACGTCGTGCGCGTCGGCTGCGGCGCGCAACCTGCGTTCGCGACCCCGCAACGAAGCACTTGCCTGAAGCCTTCAAGCCTCGGAGGGCTCGGGCCTGCCGTCCAGGCGACGGCGGGCCCGAACCGTACTGGATGGGGGTCAGACGGCGGTGGGGAAACGGTCCCAGACCCGGTGGCGGGCCAGCAGCGGAGTCATCGCGGTCAAGACCGCCTCACCGCTGTCGGCAAGCACGACTCCAGGGGCATCGGACGGTACTGCGGCCGCCTGAAGGACGGCTTGCGCGCCGGCCCAGCCACCGATGACCTTGGCGTGCCGGAATGCCTCGGCGACCAGGAGCAGCAGGCGGGCATCGAGCCTCGCCTGGTCTGGTCCGGGTGCGCCGGCCTTGGCGTCCCGGGAGCCGTAGGAGTCGCCGCCCGGGGCGGGTGTTCCGGCGATGATGACGGCGTCGAACTCGACCGAGCGGGCGGTGGCAAAGGTCCGCTGGACGGTGATCGCGTCGCCGTCTGTGCCGAGCTTCCCTCCGGCCGGGGCAATGACCAGCGGGACCATGCCCGCGTGCTGCACGGCCTGGCGCAGGGCCCGTACGCCGTCGGCGTCGGCCAAGCCGTCGGTGACGATGCCGATGATCCGGCCGTCGGCAGGCCACTCCTGGCCGACCTGGGACAGGGCGGGGCTCGGCTGCGCATCGGCGAGTGCCTGAGTGGCTTCCGGGGCGGGCAGTCCGAGACCTTCGGCAACCCGAGCACACAGCTCGGCGTCGATATGGGCCAGCGCGCGCAGCTGCCGTTCCTTGATGGCGTTGCTCCAGCACTTGCCGAGCTCGAAGGTGTAGGCGGCGATGATGTGCTCGCGTTCCACCGCAGACATGCTCAGCCAGAACAGCCGGGGCTGACTGAAGTGGTCGGCGAAGCTGGCCGGGGCGTCGCGGACCTTGCGGCCGGCGGGCACTTCGACCGGTGTCTCGATGAAGGCACCGCTGTCTGCTCCGGCGAAGAAGGGGCAGCCGCCGTCCAGCGAGTTCGGCTTATAGGGTGCGACCCCGGTGTGGACGGCCTGCTGGTGAAAGCCGTCGCGCAGCATGTCGTTGACGGGCGAATGCGGCCTGTTGATCGGGATCTGGTTGAAGTTGGGGCCGGCCAAGCGTGTGATCTGGGTGTCCAGGTAGGAAAAGAGCCTGCCAGCCAGCAGCGGGTCGTCGGTGACGTCGATGCCGGGCACGAGGTGGCCGACGTGGAAGGCGATCTGCTCCGTCTCGGCGAAGAAGTTGCTCGGGTTGCGGTCGAGGGTCAGCAGGCCGATCGGCTGGACCGGGGCCAGTTCCTCGGGGACGATCTTCGTCGAGTCGAGCAGGTCGATGCCTTCGAAGGTCTGTTCCGGGATATCCGGGAACACCTGGATGCCCAGCTCCCACTGCGGGTAGGCACCGGTTTCGATCGCGTCGGCGAGGTCGCGGCGATGGAAGTCGGGGTCCACGCCGCTGGTGATCTGGGCTTCCTCCCACACCAGGGAGTGCACTCCCAGCTTGGGTTTCCAGTGGAACTTCACCAGCGTCGTGCCACCCTGCGCGTCGACGAGGCGGAAGGTGTGGACACCGAAGCCCTCCATGGTCCGAAACGAGCGGGGGATCCCCCGGTCGGACATATTCCACAAGGTGTGGTGCTGGGCCTCGGTGTGCAAGGAGACGAAGTCCCAGAAGGTGTCGTGGGCGCTCTGGGCCTGCGGGATCTCCCGGTCCGGGTGCGGCTTGCCGGCGTGGATGACGTCGGGGAACTTGATGGCGTCCTGAATGAAGAAGACCGGGATGTTGTTGCCGACAAGGTCGAAGACACCCTCCTCGGTGTAGAACTTGGTGGCGAACCCGCGGGTATCACGGACCGTGTCGGCGGAACCGCGGGATCCCAGCACGGTGGAGAAGCGCACGAAGACGGGCGTCTCGGTGTCTTTGCGCAAGAATGCGGCGCGCGTGACGTTCTCGGCGGTGCCGTAAGCCTGGAAGATGCCGTGAGCGCCGGCGCCGCGGGCGTGGACCACGCGCTCGGGGATGCGCTCGTGGTCGAAGTGCATGATCTTCTCGCGCAAGTGGTGGTCCTGCAGAAGAACCGGCCCGCGGGCACCCGCCTTGAGTGAATGATCGGTGTCGTAGAGCCGGGTGCCCTGGGCGGTGGTCAGGTAGGGACCGCTCTGCGCTTTACGGGTGGGTTCCGCGCCGGTGGGCTGCCCGGTGGGACTGACGGTCTCGGGGGTGCCTTGATCCGCCTTGGGCGGGAGCGGCCCACGCGGCTCGACAGGCTCTTCGACCGGCACCGGCTCCGGCGACGGTGCACCGGGCACGCCTTCGGCGGGGCCCTCCTCGCCCAGCGCTTGGGTCAGCTTCTCAGCTGCGGCTTTGATCGGGTTGGGCTTCGACATCGTTCCTCCGTGCTCGGGGACTGCCTACCTCGTCACGAGCCATGACCGCCGCAGACGGCGGCATAACGAGAGCATGAGGAACATCCGCCCAACGCCGCGCAGCCGTGTCCGGCCGCGCAAGTACCCCTCAGCAGACACAGCAACCAGGTGAGCCCCGGTTGACTGGTCGAGCGCGACTCCTCTCGTTCCGCGCGCTGTCACCGGTGGCGCGTACGAAGGGCCGCATGGGCCGCTGGCGGCGTGGTCGGCGTCATCCTCCGCTGCCGCAGTTCGTGTGCTGGGCGTTGCAGACTGTCGCCCCAACCCCTCCCCCGCCGAGTGGCCGCGCGGCCGCCTTCACACCCACTCGGTACTGCCAACAGCTGACGACGTGGGTCCGACTGCTCGCCCGAACACGCTGTCGCCCTGGCCGGTACCGCGATGCCCTGACGGGACTCCGCAACCGGACGGGCGGATTCTGGATCGCCGGGCCCGATCCGCAAGCGGCCGAACATGCGCTTACTGGGATGACGCCGCTGGACTCGCTGAAGTCCATGACCCTGCTCAGCGACGGCGCGACCCGACTTGTCGATTCGTTCGGCCTGATCACTCGGGAAGGGATGTTGACCCTTCTCAGCTCGTGGCGGACCGGATGAACTGGTCCGCCGGGTACGGAAGGCTGAGGCCAGTGACTCCATAGGCAGGCGCTGGCCGCGTGGCAAGACGCGCGACGGCGCTGCATTGGGTGTGGTGACGGCATAGGCGCACCGGCTTGGTGAGGTGCCGGCGGTACGGGCTAGGTTCTCGGCATGAACGACGCTGAACTCGCCTCCCTCTTGGCGGGGTGTGCTCGCTGCCCCTACGACGGGGAATGGCAGGCGCTTCCTTTTACGGAGCGCACGGTGGACGGTGCGCGGTACGCCCTGGTGGCGGTCGATCCGGGGCTGAGCGCGCTCGGCGTACGGCGGGACGACGGCTCACTGTGGGACTTGCCTGAGGGCAGAGCTCCGCGCCTCGTGAACTCCAGCGTTGAGGCGTTCGTCGCCTTCAATCGCGCGTTTGAGGATGCCGCTGTTGAGGCCGATGCATACGAGGGGCCAAGCGATGATCTCTCTGACGACGAGATAGTGGATGCGGCCGAGCGGGCTGCCGACGCACTCACGGAAGGGTTGCTCAGGCGGTTCCGGGCGGTTGATGCCGCTGCCGTGGCCGATGAGAACTCCTTCTGGCACATCGGAGCCGAGGAACTGGGCTATGGCATGAGCGTCTAGCCCAGACATCGGGGCGTGCTTGGAACTGAAACTCCTAACGAGATGCCTCGACGGAGTCCCACACCACTGGCCGGCTGAGCGGACGTACGTCAAGATCGCTTCATCTTCCTGGAGGCGACCTGGTGATGTCTGAGCAGTTGGATCTGGCTCTGCTGTGTGATGACGAGGGCAACTGTGTTCGCATCACGGTTGCTCGGTCCTCTGCCGGGTGTGGCTGGAGGGCTTGCCGCGGAGATCGTCGTCGACACACCGTCCGTGAGCGGTCGGGTGGATCTCACATTGCCGCGGTCGCGCCTGGTCTCGTGGTGGGAGAGGCTCTGGATCGTCCTGAGGCTGGCGAGGACATCGCCTGGTTGCATGTCCAGCGTGGCCCCTCCGTCTTCATCCATCTGAACGGGCAACGTGACTGCCCCGAGGTTGTAGTTGACGACGATCTCACCTCAATGGCGACCGTGCGAGTGCCCATCGACCTGCCGACCGACTGGATCGAAACTCATCGGCACCTGCTCGGCTTCGTACTCAGTGCTTGGGACGACCACCTGTCACCGGAGTGAGCGCAGTTTCCGCCAGCAGATGAGTGAGCATCTAAGGCTGAGAAATTGTCCGTACCGCCGGGGAGTTCTCAGAGGCTCTGCGGGTGGCCGGCCTAGGAAGGCGTTGCCGGTCCGAGGCGGCGGCGATGTGCTCGTTGGCGGCAGGTCGCTCCGCAGTAGCGGGCTGGGCGGCCGGTGGCGACATCGTCCGCGCTCACGTCGGTACGGCCCCGTCGGCCTGCTGGGCTGCTGGGCTGCTGGGCTGCTGGGCTGCTGGGCTGCTGGACTGCTGGGCTGCGCAGAGCAGTTCGTCTCCGACGCCGGGTGTGCAACCCGTCAGGCCGACACAGTGGGCGTGGGCGCCGCTGCCGCTGTACCGGCTCGGCGCCTGCGGCGCCCTGAAGCCCCTCACCGATGCACACCTGCCTCAGGCCACGCCCGGATCCGGGTGTGGGAAACCCGCATGGTCCCGGACAGCGGGCATCCCTCCGCCGGCGCCGGGTCCTGGGCCCGGTGCCGGCGGAGCGGCTTCGCCTCGTCTAGCGGGCGAGCGATCCGTTCTGAACGTCGGACGCGGACTGCCACGCCCGCATGCCCGCTCGGGACGCCTCCTTGGCCTGCTGCCACTTCGCGGCCGCCTGCTGGGTCGGGGGCACGTCCATGTCGCGGATCATGCGCCGACCTGCCGTGACCACGGCGAAGGCTCCGATGGCCATGCCGACGCATGCCACTGCGGCACCGGCCGCGGTGAGCACGGCACCGGTCGTGACGAGCCGGGTGTCGATCTCGATCGTCCGATGGGACTGGTGGTGCTGGTTCATGACTCCACCATCCAACGGGGGGAACGGCCTCGCATCCCAACAGGACCCCTGTCGGCTCTCCCCCCCCCGTCGGTGCCCGGCTCGACCGGTGGGTGAACCACGCACGAGGGGGAGCATCGAGGGGGCCGGTCAGCGGACTTTGCGTGCCGAGCGGGGCCGGTCCGGGCCGGCCGGCTCGATGCAGCGGGGCTGGACGTGTTTGTAGACCATAGTCGTCTGCACGTCGACGACTTCACGGCGTTCGGTGAGGCGGTCGATGACGAAGGCGTACACGCCGTCCGCATCGGGGACGGCTACGTGGATGAGGAAGTCGTGAGTACCCGAGGTGACGAACAGGCCGATCACCTCGGGCAGCCGCGCCGCCCATTCCCGGAACCCCGCGATGACGGGGCGGGCCGGAGGCCGGATGCGCACGGAGATGAGCGCCTGGACGGGACGCCGGCCGTATCGAGGTCCAGGGCAGCGTGGTAGCCGGTGATCACACCGCGCTCGCGCAGCAGTCTCACCCGCTCCAGCGACGTGGAGGGCGAGACCCCGGCCTTGCCGGCGAGGTCGCGGTTGGTCTGCCGTGCATCGTTCTGCAGCTCTCGGAGCAGGACCCGATCCATTGCATCAAGTTCCATAAAATCGACCCTATGCTGAATTAGATGTGGAAAGCAGGAAGTATGGGCGCACTTCTTCCTGCTCTCGCTGGTCATGGGCATACGAAAGAACAGTCCGGCGGCCGGCGCGATTCCGGTGCTGTCGGCGGCGGTGCTGCGGGGCACTGTCGGCCCCGCCCAGGTGCTGGCGGCCAGTCCCATGACGCCGGCGGCCCTGGGCGGGTGGCGGCTGCTCGCGGGCGGCCTGGTCCTCGGGGCGTTCACCATTCGTCCGCGGAAATTTCGGGCACCGACCGCGCGCAAGGCCATGGGTCCGCTGCTGATCTGCGCCTTCTCGACGGGCATCTACCAAGCGGCCTTTCTGGCCTCGGTGGCGCGGACCGGCGCGGCTCTGGCCACGGTGGTCGCCCTGGGCACCGCCCCCGCGGGCCGAGGCCGCGGTGGAGCGGGTGAGGAAGAGGGCGTCCGCGGCGCGGTCACGGAAGACGACCTGCCGGGATTCGGGATGGATGCGGGGCCTCATGGGGTTTCCTTCCTTATGACTGTCTGCCTTGTGGCTGCCTGCCCGGGGCGCAAGCGTGGTTCAGCGTTCCTCGCGGAAGGCGACGTGCTTCCCGGCGAGCGGGTCGTACTTGCGCAGGACGAGCCGGTCGGGGTCGTTGCTGCGGTTCCTGCGCGTCACGTAGGTGACGCCGGTCCCGGCCGTCGACTTCAGCGTGACGACGGGACGCGTGCTGTGGCGTGCCATGAGGTCCTCCTTTCACCCACACCCCCGGATTGACCGGAGCATGTCAGGTTCATGCTGTGCAACAACCCCTCAGGCCGCCTCATTCCCGGCCGGCGCGATGCTCCGGTGCCGCAGGCACTGCGGCACAGCTGCCTGCCGGCTTCCGCCGGGCCGCCCTCAGCGGGCCACAGCCCGGCCGGGCCACCCGTGAGCTGTACCGCGACGGCTTCCGGAGCCTCCCGCGCACCACCCTCCAGGGGAATGTGCTTGCTGTTCTTCGTTCCGGAGGTGCCCCCGGCCACCGGCTCGGCCCAGTGACGGGCGACCGGGGCCGGGCCTCCTGCCTCACGGCCCCGTGGGCCACGACTCGTTGCGGCCTCGTGGCCCGGTACCGCGCCACCGGGCACGCGTTGTCAGGCCGTCGGGATCTGCCGGGCCTCGTTCGGGGTCTCCGCTGCCGATGACGTGATCAGTTCGGAGGGCCCGGTCCCGCGGTCGGTGAGACCGGCGAGGAGCGCGAGGGCGAGGCCGGCGGCGGCCAGGGTCGCACCGACCAGAGCGGGCGAGGCCCAGCCCCAGCCGGCCGAGATGGCCAGGCCGCCGAGCCAGGCGCCGCCGGCGTTGGCCAGGTTGAAGGCGGAGTGGTTGGAGGCCGCCGCCATCGTCGGGGCGTTCTTCGCCTTGGCCATGAGCAGCATCTGCACGGGGGTGGTGACCAGCGCGCCCATCGCGCCCATGAAGGCGAGTGTCACCAGAGCGGGAACGGTGCTGTGGACCGTGAAGTAGAACGTCACGAGCGACGCACCCAGCAGAGCCAGCCCTCCGTACAGCGTCGGGCGCAGGGCGCGGTCGGTCAGCGGGCCCGCGATGAGCGTGCCCAGCGTCATACCGGCGCCGTAGAGCGCGAGGACCCAGGTGGTCGAGGAGTCGGAGAGGCCCGTCAGGTGGGTCAGGATCGGCACCAGGTAGCTGTAGACGGCGAAGAAGCCGCCGAATCCCACGACGGCGGTGGCCAGGCCGAGGGCGACCTGCCTGTTGCCCATGGCGCGCAGTTCGTGCCGGATGCCGGCCTGGTTGCTGCGGGGCTGGTGGGGGACGAAGGCGGCCAGCGCGGCCAGCGCGACGAGGCCGATGACGGCGACGGCGCAGTAGGCGTAGCGCCAGCCCAGTTGCTGTCCGAGAGCGGTGCCGGCCGGGACACCGATGATGTTGGCGATGGTGAGTCCGAGGAACATCCTCGACACGGCCCGCCCGGCGCGTTCGGGGGCGACCAGCCGGGAGGCCACGACGGCGCCCACGCCGAACAGTGCTCCGTGGGGCAGGCCCGCCAGGAAACGCGCGGCGAACAGCAGGCCGAAGCCGGGTGCGAGGGCGGACGCGACGTTGCCGATCACGAACAGGGCGGACAGCAGGAGCAGAAGCCGTTTGTGGGCGATGCGCGCGCCGATGCCCGTCAGGAGAGGGGCGCCGACGACGACGCCGAGCGCGTAGGCGGAGACGATGTTGCCGGCGTGCGGAACGGACACGCCGACCCCGTCGGCGATCTGGGGCAGCAGCCCCATCGTGGCGAACTCGGTCGTACCGATACCGAACGCGACGAGGGCAAGGGCCAGCAGGGCCAGTGGCATGGAGCGGAAGTACCTTTCGCGGGCGGCGGTCCGGATCGTGGCGGAGCAGGCGGCACCACGAGGTGTCCTGCTCCTGTGGCCATTCGCGCCGGCCACCGTTGCCCGGTGCGCCCCCCAGGGCAGGGAAGGCCCACAAGCAGTGCAGCGGTGGCACATGCCCACGCATTCCAAGATCGGCCGACAGGAATTATGGCCTCCATCACACCGGCTCCGGGGGCCGGTGTGATGCGGTGCCGATCACGCGGAAAGAGCTCAGTGGTGCGCGATTCCGAGTTGGTCCGCGGCGGCGTCGACGGTCTGTGCGAGCAGGACGGCGATGGTCATCGGGCCGACGCCGCCGGGCACCGGGGTGATCAGGCGGGCTCGGGTGAGGGCGGTGCCGAAGTCCACGTCGCCCACGTTGCCCGGGTTGCAGCCGGCGTCGATCACCACCGCGCCGGGCTTGATGTCCTCACCCCGGATCAGCCGGGGCCGTCCCACGGCCGCCACCACGACGTCGGCTTCCCGGACGATGTCCGGCAGGTCCGAGCAGCTGCCCCCGCACTGAGCGCGGGCAGCCGTGGGCGCGGGCAGGCAGTGCCGATCCATGCCCACGGCTGCGGTCAGAGCAGCCCAGAGCCCGGCCTGAAGGCCGGGGCACTCTCGCAAGATCAGAGGTAGACGCGCAGCCTGCTCACACCGGTCAATGTCCTGTGCCGGAAGGCGACTTGCCGGACCCCGCCGGCTCAAGCCGGGGCCAGAGCCGGGGGCGGGAGCGAAGGGTGTGGTCGTGAAGGGGCGGTCGCCTTCGCGGCGAAAGGCTCTGCGGGGCTTCAGCCGGACGATCGTCCCCGCAGGCAATAGGTGAGGCCCGGGGACACTGTCCCCCTCACGACCACATCCTGCACAACACCCGCCACCACAGCGGCATTCCCGCCCCCCTCAACCGGCCGGACGGGCTCCCGTCCCGGTTCGGGAGATGCACGAAACGGAAGCCCTGCTGTCGTTCCCTGCCGGGCGGGCGTACGGATGCGGCAGGCGCCGCGCGGTCTGCACGACGGGCGGCGCGGTCTCGCGCGTTCGGTGCGAGTGGCGGCGTCCGGTCTGCCGGTGGCAAGGGGCGCCCTGCGGCGGTGGTCTCTCACACGGTGCGCTCCATGCAGACCAGCCGGTCCCGGCTCTCCCACGACTCGGCGACGGTGAAGCCGAGCCGTTCGTACAGGGCGATGGCAGCCGTCCGCCATTCCCACACCGACAGCCGTACCGTGCCGGCGCCGTTCTCCGCCGCGTGCGCGAGCGCGGCGCCGATCAGGGCGGACGCGATGCCGCGGCCGCGGAACGCCGGGTCCGTCCAGAGTCTTTTGATCTCCGAGCGTCCGCCCGCGGGGCCGGTCAGGACGAGGCAGCCTGCGGCCGTGTCACCGCTCAGGGCCATCAGCACGGTGTCGTCGGCGAACGCGGCCCGCGGGCTGAGGATTTCCGTCCGGTAGCGGTCCGGCAGCTTGTCGGCGTCCGCGACGGCGCTGCCCTTCTCGGCCTCGGTCCGCAGGTGGTAGGCCGCCAGCAGTTCGGCCAGCCGATCCGCCGGGAGGCGCCGGCCCGGCCACTGGACGATGACTGCCTCGCGTGGATCGGTCATTGCTCCAGCATCCACGACCTGTATCCGGCACCCGACGCGGGGCAGGCTGGTGCCCGCACGGCACTGGGAAGAAGGTTCCAAGGCGATGAAGTATGCGGCTGGGTTGGGCTGCAAGGAGCTGGGGGCGCCGGGATCCGATGCCGGTGATGGCCTTGCAGCTGGTCCGGTCGATGCAGGAGCCTCGGGCCGGTACTTGCGCATGGCGCGTTTGACGATGCGGGGCCGACCCTGACGTCCTTCCCCGTCTGAATGGGGGATGCCAATCGATGGCCGACCACCACCGCCGGCCTGGTCTTCGACGTCCTCGACACGGCAGCCGGCTGGGCCACCGGGCAGATCGAGTGGTTGAGTCCGGCCTTGGAGGCGGCTCCGTTGGGCAGGAAGCTGCCCGGGGTCGTGGGGTCCGGCTTCGGGGCGGGAGCCTTGACCATATTGCGGATCTTGAGGTCTTCGTGCGCGATGAAGTCGTGTTCGCGCACGAGGTCGAGGGCGGTCTTGTGTGCGTGGTCGAGACGCTGGCACCGGACCTTACGGTGCAGGTCGGCGACCTTCTGAACGGCCCGCTGGTGATTCTTGGTGCGCTTGTCGCGGCGCACCCGGGGGAAGCGGGACAGAGCCCGCTGTGCGGCTTCGCGTTTCGCGGCGGCGCGGCGGCCGTGGCGCGGGTTGGCGACGTGCTCGCCGTTGGAGGTGGTGAGGAAGCAGGCGATGCCCAGGTCGATGCCGACCACGCTGCCCGTCTTGGGCAGCGGCTCCGGCTGGGACTGCTCGGCGCCCAGGATCACATACCAGCGCTTGCCTTCGCGCTTGACGGAGACGGTCTTGACCTTGCCGACCACGGGCCGGTGCTGGTCGACCTTGACGTGCCCGACGCCTAGGAAGCGGACACGGGTGAGGGGGTCGTGCGGGGTGGAGTCCCAGCGGCA
Source organism: Streptomyces sp. NBC_01334 (assembly GCF_035983595.1). Classification (NCBI taxonomy): domain Bacteria; kingdom Bacillati; phylum Actinomycetota; class Actinomycetes; order Kitasatosporales; family Streptomycetaceae; genus Streptomyces; species Streptomyces sp. NBC_01334. The sequence continues at coordinate 48,352 of NZ_CP130718.1, forward strand.
GCCGTCGCCGTCCTTGGGGAAGTCCACCGTGTCGAACCAGTTCACACCCCGAAAACGCGGGTAGCCCGGCGTCTGGCCGGACTTGACCCGGCGGAAGAACGCGGCGAACGCCTTGTCCAGACGGCGCAACGTCGCCTGCTGCGACGAGAACGACCAGCGACCCTGACGCTCCGGGTCGAAGGAACGGATCTCCCTGAGCTGCGCGGACTGCTGCCCGTACTTGACGCTCGTCTTCGAGGCGTGCCGCCAGGCGTCGCGGCGTTCCTGCAACGCTCCGTTGCAGAGCGCGCAGTGATCGGCCAGCATCGCGGCGAGCGCGGCCGTCTGGCGAACGGTGGGCCGCATGAGGAACCTGTACGCACGGATCATCCGGCCCACCCCCTTCGGCCAATGTGTGATCAACCTAGCGGGGGCCACTGACAACGCAGTGAACTCCGGCGCTGCGCGCCTCCGGACCGAGGATGCGTTTCCCTCCCCGGGTGAAGCCGGGGATACCCACGCAAGATCAGGGATGGCAAGGATCGACCTGCCCGTGGCGCCGGCGAGGTCACCAACAGCAGCCTCCGCCGCCCACGACCGACTTCACGGCCCTGCGGCTATTCCTGGAGGCCCCAGCTGTGGATCCGCCTGGGGTGGACGCGGATCACCTCCTCGCTGAAGTGCGGGCCCAACTCGTGCGGGCCGACGAGGAGTTCGGCCTCTCCTCGGATGTCCACACCGCGCACCGTCCAGGGCCGCAGGCTCACGACGTCGTCCACGACGAGCGCGGCCTTCGGGTTCTTGCGCAGGTTGCGCCACTTCTTCGTCCGTCCCATGGCGAACCCGCCGATCAGGATCGTGCCGTCTTCTTGCAGGAAGAACCCCACGGGATTGGCCTGCGGCTGCCCCGACGGGTCGACCGTCGCGAGGCGCCCCAACCGCTGCGACATCAGGTACGCACGTTCGGTCGCGCTGAATTCGGTCATGGCAGCAGCCAAACATGTTCCCGGCCGCGCGCACATCGGGTCACCGACCTAGGTCCGGGGGCTGAGCCCGAGTCCCGACCCCTGCGTCGGCGAAGGCGAGGGTGGGGCCCGGAAAAGGGCTTTGACGTGTGGTTCGCGGTCGCCGATGGTTGGGCCGGACGTTCGGGTCGGGAGGGCACGAACCGCCGTGCCGGCGACGACTGCCGCGCGGTGAGGGAGTTGTGCATGATTGTCGTGTCGGCCGCCTCGGGGGCTTTCGGACGGCTGGTCATCGACCGGCTGGAGGCCGTCGCCACGGTCCTCGCCCCGCCCGCCTCGTCGGCCGCCGGTCCTGCTGTGCCGGGGTGACGTCCCCGGCCGGCGGTGCCGTGCTCAGGGGCGTCAGAGGTTGCGGAAGTCCTTCGCGTCCGGGTAGGTCACGCCGGTGCAGCCGCGCCGCTTGGTGATGTCGTCGACGTAGGCGCGGAACAGGGTGTTCAGCCGCCGGGAGCCGAGGATGTCGTCGTAGGTGTAGCTGGAACTGAGGGTGTGCAGGGCGGGCCTGCCGTCGCAGACGGAGGAGGCCCACCACGCTCCGTCGGCGTGTCCGGCCGTTCCCGCTTCGATGACCGCGTCCTCGGCACCGAGGAGTTCGTATCCCACGGTGTGCGCCTCCGGGCCGAAGTAGGAGGCGGTGCGCAGCCACCAGGGCGAGTGGGTGAGCGCGCTGCGGGCGTAGTCGCGCTGGTCGTCGTCGAGGCCGTCGGCGATCCGGCCCACCTGGTCGGGGCCGACCGCCAGAAGGCAGCCTTCGAGGGGGTTGGCGTCGCGGACGGGTACCGCGAGGGCGCGGTCGGGCAGCCGGTCCTGTCCCTGCTGCGTGAGGTGTGCGGCGAACCAGCTGCAGGAGCCGCCGGCCGTCTTCGCGGGGCGAAGAGCGACCGGCACGGAGGCGAGCCGGCGGGCGGGCAGGGCGGCCAGCCGGGCCTTGCAGCCGATCTGGCCGGCTGCCGCCTCGGCGGCGGTGCGGGCGAGGCGGGCGAGGCGTTCGCGGTCGGCTGCGGAGACGTCGTCGTAGTCGGCGCGGGCGGTGACGTTCAGCAGCTCGGGGGCCGTCGCGCGGCTGCCCGGTCCGCACTCGGCGCGGACGGTCGTGTACCAGTCCCCGTACCGGCCCAGGGTGCCGTCGCCCACCGGCCACGCTTCGGGGCGCCGGTCGGCGACCGCCGTGACATCGCCCTTCTCGGTGCCGTCGGTGTCGGGGTCGGTGTCGTAGAACGGCTCGAGTTCGCTGTCGTCACCGATCCAGTTCATCGGCTCGGAGGCGTCGCTGCGCCGCACCACCAGCGTGAACAGGCCCGTGGTCTTTCCGGGGCCGGGCACCTTGTAGACGGTGCAGGAACTGTGCGGTTCGCGGCTGTCGATCCGGTACTCGTCGTAGTCGCTGGCCTTCGCCCGGACCATCCCGCCCTGCAGGTCCATCACCGCGGCCCCCGACACGAGCCCGCCGCACGCCGCGCTGATGTCGCGCTCGCTGGACGCGCGGTCGCGGAGGTCGTCGGCCGTCAGCCAGCCCGCGTACAGGCTCAGCCCGATCCCGCCCCACGCCGTCCACCGCCACAGCCCGATCAACCCCGCGCGCACCGCAACTCCCCCGTGGTGAAACCGTCCGGCGCGATCCGTGCCGCGCCGGTGGACGAGCGTAGACGGCCGCCGGCCGGCACGTTGAGGGAGGGCGGGAGACACGTTCCGCACAGACCCGCGGGCGTGCGGGCGGCTCGTAATCTGGTCGGGTCTCATCGCCTGTGGGAGGAGAGTGTGCTCGTGCCGCCGTACAGGGATGGGGCTGCGGGCGGGGCTGCGCGTTGCCGTCGGCGGTGAGCGTCCCGGGCCGCCTCGGCCGTCCGGTGCCCGGCGGGCTGCGCCGGTTGAGCGTGCAGGAGGTGCGGGGCGGGGCCCGGATGGTGCTGTGCGCCACGCTGTCGTGGTACCTGTCGGTCGAGCTGGGCATCAACAGTGCCCCCATCGCCGCTGTGCTGCCTGCGGTGTTCACCCTGTCCGGGATCCCGCTGTGGGCCCCGCGGCTGGGGCTCTACCGTCTGGCCAGTGTCCTGCTGGGGGTGGGTATCGCGGCGGTCGCCCTGCGCTGGCTTCCCGTGTCCACGCTCTCCCTCGCCGTCGTGGTGAGCGCCGGATACCTCGCCAGTCTCCTGGTGCGTATCGACGGTGCTCCCAGCCAGCAGGTGCTCGTCAGCGCCGTGCTCGTCTTCGGTGTGCCCGTCTCCGGCTATCCGGAGCAGCGCGTTCTGGAGAATCTGGTCGGGATCGCGGTGGTCATCCTCCTGGGCCCCCTGCTGTGGCCTCCCGACCCCTGCCGTCTGCTGTCCGGCCGGCTCGACGCCTACCGCGACCGCCTCGACCGTCTGCTGGCGGAGCCGGTCCGCCACCCCGGCCGGGCCCCGCTTCGGCAGGAGGCCGGGCAGGCGGGGGGCCTGTGGCAGCAGCCCCATGACCTCGGGCGGGATCTGGACCGGGCCCGGCGGGCGCTGCGCTGGAGTGTGACGCACCGTCGTTCGGCCGCCGCGCTCGACGAGGTCGGACACCGCATCCAGCTGGCCGAACGCACCGCGGCTCCCCTGCACTGTCTCACCGCACAGCTGCAGGCCCCGGGCCGGGCGGCGGCGGCCGTCCCCGGTGACGCTCACGCCTGCGAGGGCCCGGGCCCGCTGCTGGACGCCGTGCGGCACGCGCTGGTCCGCGCGCTGGCCGGCGCCGATCCCGCGGAACCGATCGCCCGGGCCCGGACGATCGGCGAACAGGGCGGGCCGGCCTCGAGCGGCCGGCACGACAGCCTGCTTCGCGGCCTCCTGCTGCTGGTCCTCGACCGGCTCGACGACTACCGCGAAGCGCACTTCACCGGCCGATGACCTGCCGGCGGCCCGGCGGCAGCACGAGGGCCGGGTGCCGGCCGGCAGGGAGGCAGGCAGTCTCCCGCACTTACGGGAGTCGGCCTCCCACCGTCACGGCAGGCCGACTCGCACGTCATGGCAGGCCGCCGCCTGCGCAGACCTGGTGGGCGACTTCGCGGAGTTTGACGTTGTTCTCCTGCGAGTAGCGGCGCAGCACGTCGAAGGCCTGCTCCTCGGTGATGTGGTGGCGGCCCATGAGGATGCCCATGGCCTCGCCGATGGCGTGCCGGGTGGCGATGGCCTGTTCCATCTGGGCGTGGGTGCGGGCGCTGGAGAGGGCGACCGCGGCGTGGGAGGCGAGCAGCCAGCCGGCGGTCTCGCTGGCCTCGGTGAACGCGCCGGGCTTGCGGGAGTAGAGGTTCAGCGCGCCGAGGTTCTCGTCCTCGGTGAACAGCAGGAAGCCCATCATGCTGCCCACGCCGAGCGAGTGGGCCCTGGGGGCGTAGGCGGGCCAGCGCTGGTGCTCGCCGGTGAGGTCGGCGATACGGAAGAGCCGTTCTCCGCGCGCGCTGCGGGCGGCGTCGAAGCAGGGTCCTTCGCCGAGCTGTTCCTGGAGCCGGTCGCTGTCGACGACGAGCTGGCCGGTGGGGGCGAGGGTCTGCACCTTCGCGGCGTGCCGTACGAGAATGCCGGCCGCGTCGCAGCCGTCGACCAGTTCGGTGGCCGATGCCGTGATCCGCTCCAGCGTGTCGTCGACCGAATCCTGCGCCAGCAGATCACGCGCCATCGAGGCCATCTGCTGCGCGAACCGACCCCAGTCCACTTCGACTCCTGTCCATCGTCCGCCTGGACAAGCCTCCTACCCAGCCTTTCACGCAACCTGCACAGCGGTGCCGGTGAATGACGCTCCTTCTGACCGGAAGGCGACCTGCCCACGGTGCCGGAAGGTCACACGGCACGCAGGCCCGCGCGGCCCCCTGGCGCACAGCGGACGCCGCAGCGACGAGGGCGCGGTGACGGTGTGCTCGCTACCGTGTCGGTCCATGACAGTCCTGATCATCGGGGGCAGCGGTTTCCTGGGCGCCGCGCTGATCCGCCAGGCCGCCGCCGCGGGGCGGCAGACGTCCGCGACGTTCGCGTCCCGGCCCGGCAGCGCCTTCCACGGTGTGGCCTGGCATCCGCTCGACGTCCGCGATCCCGCGCGGGTCGTCGCGGTGATCGCCGGCGTTGCCCCCTCGGTCGTGGTCAACGTGTCGAGCGGCGGCGCCGACTGGGCGGTCACCGCCGACGGCGCCGTCCGCGTGGCGCTGGCCGCAGCCGAGCAGGGCTGCCGCCTGGTCCACGTCTCCAGCGACGCGGTGTTCTCCGGTGCGCGCGTCCGCTACGACGAGAGCTGCCCGCCCGATCCGCTCACCCCGTACGGCGCCGCGAAGGCCGCTGCCGAGACGGCGGTGCGGCTGCTGGTGCCGGCCGCCGCCGTCACCCGGACCTCGCTGATCGTCGGACACGGCCGGTCCGTGCACGAGCGCTTGGTGCACGCCCTGGCCGACGGCACCCGCGAGGGGGCCCTGTTCACCGACGACATCCGCTGCCCGGTCCATGTCGACGACCTGGCCGCCGCCCTGTGGGAGATCGCGCTGTCCGACACGGCCGGGATGTTCCACCTCGCCGGGCCGGACGCCCTGAGCCGCCACGACCTCGGTGTGCTGATCGCCCGGCGCGACGGCCTCGACGGTGCGCGGCTGCCCGCCGGGCGACGAGCCGGGTCCGGCCTGCCCGGGGCCCTCGACGTACGGCTCGACAGCGGCGCGACGCAGGAGCGGCTGCGTACCAGGCTGCGCGGCGCACGCGAGTTCCTTCGGTGAGGTTCCTCAGGGCGTGCCGCGGACGTCGGCGGCGCCGAGGTGCTGCGCGGCCCGACGCCGGCATGACCCGACCAGCCGGCCCAGCCCCGCCCTGGTCCCGCCGCACCACTGTCAGCACCCCTCGTTACAGTGCCGACCACCTCACTGTGCTGCGCCCCGCCGAGGGGCCTGGAAAGGACGTCACCGCATGTCCATGTGGCTCGCCCTCGTAAAAGTCGACCCCGTGCTGCTGTCCGCGGTCCAGGAGCAACCGGAGTTGGCCGGTGCCCTGTTCTTCGAGGACGACGTCCCGGAGCCCCTGGCTTCCGGCGTCCACCCGACCGGAGACTGCTTCCACTACGACTACCGCCTGCTGTCGGAGATGGCCGAAGGCCGGTCCGGAGCCGAGAAGGGCACCCCGAAGTGGCACACGGCGTACCCCTGGCTGGCGCGGGCCACGGGCGAGAACTGCTCCACCCTCGAGGGGTTCGAGTTCGGCTACGGTCCCGCGCACTTCCTGAGCCCGCACGAGGTCGGGCAGGTCGCAGCGGGGTTGGCCGGCGAACACTGGACGAGCCGAGCCGCAGCGACCCACTGGAACGCCGAGGCCGAGGAGCGGGACTTCGACGACCTCGTTCCGTTCTTCGCCAGGGCGGCAGCCGAGGGCAAGGCGATATTCGGCGGCGTGTACTAGGGCCTGTGGCCGGAGGCGGCCGGTGTCGGGGGTGTCCGGCGGGGCGCACCGGATCGTGTGCCCGTCGCCGGGCCGGCAGTAGGGTGCAAGGGTGACCGCTCTGCCGGACGACCGGCCGCCGCTGATCGGCGAAGAGGACCGTGACACGGCCGTGCGGCGCCTGCGGGAGGCGTACGCCGAAGGTCACCTCTCGCACGAGGATCTGGACGAACGCCTGCACCGGGTGCTCACCGTCACCACGCACGGCGAGCTCGTGGCGGCGCTGGCCTCGCTGCCGGAGGAGGACGCGGGCACCACGTCCACGATCGCCGCGGCCGGCGGCCGGATCAAGCGCAGCGGGGCATGGCGGGTACCTCGGTTCCTCAAGGTCGAGTCCGCGTTCGCAAGGGTGCGTCTGGACCTGTCGCGGGCGGTCATCGAGTATCCGGTGGTCGACATCGAGCTGCAGCTCGGCACCGGCCGGGCGAAGATCACGGTGCCGCGCGACGCGATCGTCGAGTACGAGGCGCTGCACACCGGGTGGAAGGACACGCGGTACCGGGCCCCGCGCAGTTCCCGCCCCGGCGGGCCGAGGATCCGGATCTCCGGGACCATGGGGTTCGGACGGCTGAAGATCCGTCACGCACGGCGCTGAGGTTCCGTCGGGCGCGGCGTTGAGGTTCCGTCGGGCGCCAGGCCTGCGCCGGCGCAGGCCACGCTGTCCCTAAGGGGCTTGCCGTTGGCCGGTGTCCGCCGCGGAGCCGGGCGTGGCATGCACGGGCAGGAGTTGGGGGCGTTTCGCGGTGCGGGCGTCGCCGGAGGACTTGCCGCGCAGACGGCGGCCGAGCCAGGGGCCGAGGTGTGCGGCCGCCCAGCGCAGTTCGGCTCCCGCGGCCTGCCGGCCCGTGGGAACCCTCCGGGGCGGGAGGGGGAGCGTCCAGGTGTCGCCGCTTCCGGGCAGGTCGACGGCTTGGGCGAGGGCCGCGGCGATCCGTTCGTGGCCGAGGGCGCTTGCGTGAAGTCGGTCCGCGGTCCACAGCCGGGGGTCGGTGGTGACGGCCTGCCGGCCGGTTTCGGCGACCGTGACCCCGTGACGGGCGGCCGCGGCGCGGATACGGGTGTTGAGGTCGAACACGCGGGACCTGACGGGCCGGGCGAGGGGCGCGATCTTCGCGATGTCGGGGAAGGTCAGTGTCACCACGTGGGTCCCGGCATCCGTGAGCGCGGCGAACATCTCTTCCAGGTGCCCGGCCACTTCTGCGGCGCTGTACCGCGGCCGGAGCAGGTCGTTGACCCCGGCGACGACGGTGGCCAGGTCGGGGCGCAGGGCCAGGGCAGGCCCCAGCTGTTCCGCGCGGACCTGGCCGGCGGTACGTCCGCGTACGGCCAGATTGGCGTACCGGAGGCCGGGGTTGAGGGCTGCGAGGTGCTCGGCGAACCGGTCGGCGAAGCCGCGCAGGCCGACGGTGTCGTCGCCGTCGCCCAGCCCTTCGGTCTGGCTGTCGCCCAGGGCGACGTAGCGCAGGTATGCACCGCTCGGCATGCGGCCCCTTCCCTCGTCCACCCCCTCATCATAGTCAAAAAAATGACTAATCAGATCCTTGTGTTCACCGGCTTCGTGCCCGGCGCAGCGCCGGAGCCTGACCGCCCGTCGAGCGAAGGCCGAGCACGGTCGGCTGTACCCGCCCGGGCCCTTTCACGGGTACGCGGCCACGGACCGTCGGCCACGGCCCGTACTCCCCCGGCGGATCCCGCCACGGAGCAGCGGCCCGCACCTGCCGGCGGAGTGCGCCGGTCAGCAACACGGCCTAGCCGCGTCGTGCCCGCCGGCCCGGCCGGTCGGAGAGGCCTAGCAGCCGGGAGCCGTTGTGGGGGTCGTTCACGCAGTGCTCGCCGCGCAGTTGGGCCCTGAAGTGCCGTCCGTGTGTCTCGTGGGCCTGGGCGGACAGATGCTCGGCGTGCTTCGTCAGGCCGGCCGCGTGCAGGGCGGAGAGCAGATCCGCCTGGTCGGACACCGGACGTCGGTGGACGACCTGGTCGATGATGCGTCGCACGACGCGTTCGCTGCGCGGTGCGGGGCCTCCGACCGCCATGATCCTGCTGACCAGCAGGACGATGTCGAGGACCGGGCAGTTCAGGCACAGGTCCTGGATGAGCGTGTCGAGGTGCACGTTCAGTGTGGCGGACTCCAGGGCGAGCATCAGGTGGGCGGCGGTCTCCACCCCCATGCCGTGGGCGTGTTGGCGCAGGACGTCCAGGCGGGCGTAGTGCGATCCGGATCTGCCGAGCGACTGCAGGAAGAGGCCGGCGTGTCCGACCAGATCGTCGTAGACCATGCACCGGAAGACGACGGTGGCGTGGTCCGGCAGCCCGCAGAACTCCAGGCAGGTGAGGAGTGCCGCGGCCCGGTCGGGGGCGAGGATGCGGGTGGCCGCGGCCATGATCGCCTCCGAGCCCGGAACCGGGCCGTCCAGCGCCGCGATCAGCTGCCGGATCTGTGCCGTGTCCCTGCGGTCCATGATCAGCATGAGGAGGTCAGTGGCCAGCTGGTGGCGTCCTGACATGTAGAGCTCGTCGATCAGCACGGCGATGTCGTCGGCGGGGCGGCTGTCCGCGGCCTGGGCCAGTACCGTCCAGGCGCGCTGGTCCCGCAGGGCATGCAGGAGGGGAACGAGATGTCCGACGCTGCGCTGCTGAGTGTGGGTGAAGACGGTCTCGGCGTCGGCTTCCAGGCCGTGTTCGGTCAGGGAGCGGATGAACTCGGCCACCTCGGCTGCGGAGCGGGTGGAGGCGGCCTCCGCCTGGAGGACGTCGGCGTATCTGCCCAGGCATGCCTGACGCAGTGTGATGCTCAGGGTCACCAGGTCGGTCAGGGGGCGCTGAGCGGCTGCGGCGGCCATGGCGGCCACGACTGCGTCGCCGAGCTCGGTGTCGGTGAGCTGCAGGGCGGCCGATACCAGGTCGGGCAGCGGGCGGACCACGGCCGCGGCCTGCAGCAGGCTTTCGGCGTAGCGGGGAAGCCCGCAGCGGTGCAGGGCGATGGCCAGCGCGGCCATGCTCTCGGGCTGATGGAACTTCACCGAGGCCTGGACGAGGATCAGTACGTAGTCCTCGAGGCCTTCACGGGTCAGTTCGCGGGCCAGTGCGCTGGTGTCGTCGATGGAGCGCACCATCACCATGGCCGGCAGTGCGGTCTGGGCGTGGGCGTCGAAGCCCGCCTGCCGCAGCGCCGCCAGGAGTCCCACCACTTCTTCGATCGTGCGTGACTGGCTGGCCGCTCTGACCAGTTCGCTCGCCATGGCCTGGCGGGTACGCAGTTCCAGGTCGCTGACGGCGCGGACCAGTTCGGGTACCGATGATCTGCGGTCGGCTTCTTCCAGCATGGCCATGATCGACGGAGTGTCGCCGTCCCGGTGGCCGTCCGAGCCGAGTTCCTGAACGGTTTCGAGCTGGATCTCCAGGCGGTGGCACCGGTCCTCGGCGGCGATCAGCTCGGCGCGGGCCACCGCCAGGGACTCCTGCAGGTAGATGACCTGCTCCTGCAGATCGCCGCACTCCTCTTGCAGCCGGGTGTACTCCCCCTGCCAGACCTCGAGTTCGGCGCGGTGGGTGAGCTGCTGCCCCTCGATGCCGTTCTCGAGGTTGCGGACCCGGCCCCGCACGTGCTCCAGCCGGCTCTCCCGGTCCCGCAGGGCCTCTTCCAGAGCCCGCTGGCGGGTGGTGATACGCCGGGTCTCGTCGTCGGCCTCGGCCAGTCTGTCCTGGAGTGCCTGGGCCTTGCTGCTGGGCCGGTGGGACTTCAGTGCCTGGCGGTGCAGGTCTCTGAGGGCTTCCTCGGCTTCGGGGGTGAGCGGGCACTGTGCGTCCTGTACGTCCGCGATCACTCCTGCGACGAAGTCCCACGGCGGGAGACGTTCACCGCTGAGGTAGCGGGTGACGGAACTCGCGTTGAGGAAGCGGCGCGCGGCGTAGCGGCGGACGCTGATGCCCAGGGCGAGGAAGACCTGCCGCAGGTCCTCCGCCAGGGCGCGTTTCTCGGGGGCCAGACCGTCCTTGAGCGGTGCCAGACGCACCTGTGGCCGGACCGCCGCGGTGACCGCCGTCTGTGCCGGGTTGGGCACCTGTCCGTTGTGCATCGGGTCAGTATCACCGAGTGGCAACTGCCCTGCCCGTCCTGTGGTGTTGCCGCTTCGGACGGCAACACCGCCAGGGGCTGCCATGGTGAACGGCAACGCCCGCAAGGGCTTTCCGTGCCGGTGGACGGGGTGGGGATCGGTCACCATCGCAGCGCAGGGCGCACCCGCCCGGCAATGGACCGGGAGGTACCGCGATGACCGTGCTCGACAAGGACCGACGCTCTGCCGCCGCGCGGGCGGTGTTCTGGCGCCGCCTGGGCCGGCAGGCCGCCCTCGGGGCGGCGGGCGCGGCCGGCTCCGGCGTCGTCAGCCTGGCGTTGTGGTGGCTGACGTCCCGCTGAGGCATCCCGCTGGGGACATGGCGTCCCGGTGGCCTCGCGGTGCGTTCTGTGGTGCGTTTCGTGGCGCGTTTTTCGGTGGCTTTCGTGGCGCGCGGAATCCTGTTTCTGTACACACGCAGGCTGCCGGATTCCCATGGCAGGTACCGGGGTTTCCGTTGGGCGAGGTCCCGTTCTGGCGGGGCGCGAGAACGTGCCAGGGGGTTCCTGCCGGTAACAGGAACCCCCTCGTTCCCCCGGTGGGTCGTGCTGCCGAGCCCAGGAAGACAGGACAGTTCCTGCGGGGGTGCGGCCGGGCCGCTGTCTTCCAGCTCATCACCGAACCGCCTCCGCCGCACGATCGTTCGCGTCTTCGGGAGCCTTCGGAAGGGGCGCCGGGGTTTCGGAACGCCGTCCATGCAGGTCACAGGGGCGCGGGTCGGGGCGGGGGGATTGCGCTGCGGCCGGGCGCGCCGGTGGCGGCGGTGGCTGCGGCAAGAAGCCGGTCAGCATGCGACACGGACCGAAGAATTCAGAAATAGATCGGAGTACCCGTCAGCCGGTAACGGAAAAGCGGAATCCTGACTCGGCAGGAGCATCCTCGTCCCTCTTGAGTTCCGCTCGCGCAACAGCCTTGCCGCGGAACGTCTTCGCATTTCAGGACCGGGGAATCCAGAACGCCTCGTGGACCGGCCGGTAACCGGACACGGGGTGCTCCGTGCGGCGTATGCGGCGCCGCGCCCAGGAAGACAGGAATTCGTTCATGCTGCATCGATACAGCCCTCGCCGCCGGCGCCGGTTCCCGGCCGGCGCGCCCGGCATCGTCACGGCCGCCGGCGCGGCCGCCGCGGGAGGTGTGTGATGGTGTGGGACCAGGTGCCCGGCGGGCGGCAGGCGGAGCACGAGACAGTGCCGCCGCGGATCGGCGGCCAGCAGCAGTTCCGTGAGGAACTGACGAGACTGCGCACCGGGCTCGGGGTGTCGCTCGCCCAGCTCGAGCAGGCCAGCCAGCGGCAGGGCAAGCGGCTGCCGCCGGCCACCGTCTCCAATGTGCTGTCGCGGGACAGGCTGCCGGAGTGGGAGTTCGTCGCCGATTTCCTGGCCGCGTGCGGTCTGGACGAGGCGCGGCGCGGGCCCTGGCAGCAGGCCTGGCGGGAGCTGGCCGCGGTGTCCGCGACCCAGGCTTCCGTCCCGGCGCCGGCGCCGGCACCAACCCCTGCTCCGGCTGGGGCTGGGGCGCCTGGTGGTTCGGAAGCCGCAGCGGCGTCTCCTCCCCCGGCCGCGTCTCCCCGGACCCTTCCCCTCCCCCGGTGCCTTCGCCGCCTCCGGCGGCGTCCCCCGGCAAGCCGCCGGGCAAGTCCCCGGACGACATCCCGCCCGCCGACGGCCGCCGGTGGAAGGAGTGGCGGGCCCGTCTGGCGGGGCACCGTGCCGCGGTGGCGGTCTGCGCCGCCCTCGCACTCGCGGCGGCCGCCGGCGTGTACGCCGTCGGCGAGCACCACGAGAGCGTGCGGCAGGAGCAGCAGCGCAGGCAGGAGCAGCTGCGGCAGGACAAGTACCGCAAGGAGCACTGCGGGACCATGAACCCGGCGCTGGTGACCGAGGCCGGCGGGGAGTGCACGGGAGTGACCGACGGCCTCGACCGCTCCGATGTGTTCGGCTCCGCCCTGGAGCCGGTGCTGACGGCCATCGGCGCGGAGAACCACCGGGCGACCCGCGACGGCCACTACGTCACCATCGCGTTCCTGGCGCCGCTGACCTCGGTGGGCAGTGCGGGCAAGGCCAAGGATCTGACGCTCGACCAGTTCGTGGGGGAGGTCGAGGGCGCCTACACGGCCGTCGAACGGGCCAACGCCGACGACGGCCCGCTGAAGGTCCGTCTGGTGCTGGCCAACATGGGCAGCGGCGAACTGCACTGGAAGAGGGCCGTCGACACGCTGACCGGGATGGCCGAGGCCGACAACCTGGTCGCCGTCGCCGGGATGGGGCTGAGCCAGCAGGAGTCCGTCGACGCCGCCCGCGCGCTCGGCGGGAAGGACATCCCCATGGTCGCCGACCTCATCACCGCCGACGGCTTCGACACCACCGGCCTCATCGACAGTCCGAAGAGCGCGCCGAAACGCATCAACGGGCTGGTCCGCGTCACCCTGACCAACGCGGCCCAGCTGGGGGCGCTCGGCGAAGAACTGGACGGCGACACGCGCACCGCCGCGCTGGTGCGCACCGCCAAGACCCCCAACGGCACCCGTGACTTCTACACCGACTCCCTCTACGAGGACTTCCGCACCGTCGGCGGGCTGAAGAAGCACCTCGACCCCACGGCGGACTTCTCCTTCGACCCCCGCGGCGGAGCGGAGTCGATCCTGGACGCCATCGGCCAGAACCTGTGCAGCACCGGGCGGCCCGTCGACACCGTGTACTTCGCGGCCCGGGAGAAGTACCTGCCCGGCTTCCTCCAGGCGCTCAGCCGGCGCAGCTGTCACCGCCGGCCCATCACCGTCGTCTCCGGATCCGACACCGCGGCGCTGGATCCCAAGACCCTCGCCGCCCTGAACCAGGACGGCGAGGCACCCATCGCCGTGCTGTACGCCTCCCTGCCCGGGGCCACGCAGCTGCGCGGCCCCGGCAACAGCGACCACAACCTGTACGAGCAGTTCCTCGACGCGTTCGGCGGCGACCACCACGGGCAGAAGTTCCCCGCCGCCCACGCCACCCGCGGCTACTGGCCCGTCCTCGCCCACGACGCCGTCCTCACCGCCACCACCGCCATCCGCAACGCCACCACCCCCACCACCGCCCGCCCCAACCGGTACGCCGTCCTCAACCACCTCTACGCCCTCACCGACGGCGCCGTCCCGGCCGCCACCGGACGCTTCGGCATCGACCCCACCGGGAACCGCACCAAGGTCCCCATCACCATCCACAGGCTCGGCACCACCACCTGACCCCCTGAGCCCGGTCCCGGGCATCCCGGCCTCGTCACTGCGGGATGCCCCCGTCATACGGGTATCCCGGCCCCGTCTGCGGCGCAGTCGGGCACCCGTCACGTCGGCGCCGGCCGGTGGGGTGATGCGGATGGCGGCGAGGACGGGGCACCGTCTCGGCGGCGGGCCACCGGATGCGAGGACCATGTTGCTGGGCGTGCAGGGCGCCGAGCCGTCTACGCGGCATCGGGCCTTCGGTATGCGGTCACGGCCGTCGTCCTGCCGGCCGCACACCTACGCAGCCAGGAATGAATGAACGGGACAGCCGCAGACGTTGCAACGCGTCCGGGCTGCGGGATCAGGAGGTTCTACGGCACAAAGCCAAAAAGGTTGAAGCCTTTAGTGAATGGGATACACCCAAGTGGCGTACCGCTGCGTCCGGAGTGACGATAGGAACTGACCCTCAGACATACCGGAAGGGGATATGGAGATGGCGGTTCTTGATGTGGGCTGGCTGACCATCGGCCCTAACAGCTCCGGCAGTTGGTTCAACCACGGCTACACGGCCCAGGACTCAGTGCACTACAGCATCGTGGTTTATGGAGTCGGCGGCTTCCCCACGCCCTTGGGGAAAGCAACGCTCACACAGGGCGAGGCATACGAGCATGTCGATGGCACAAAGGCCTACAAGGTGTACGTACAGAACAATGCACCGTTCAACTCTGTCAATGTCCACATCCTCGCTCAGGTCGAGTCCCTCTGAGGATCCGTGACTGGCTGAAAGGCGCGAAGTGCCATGGCAACTGTGCGGGTTTCAATCGTTCACGATGACACGGGGAAAGTCGTGTCGGTATCACGCCCCGCAGAGGGCGCGAACGTAATTGTGCAGAGCGGGGAAGGGCAGTCTGTGCTCGAAACGGAGGTCGACGAAGAAGGCATCCATGACCTGGTGGCCGGGAAGCACCTGGTCGATGCCGAGAACAAGAGGATCGTCGAGAACACCCCGTGACGCACGGGTGCATGGGCCCGATCGAAATAGCAGGGGGCCGGGCCACCCTTGCGGTCACTGCGCCAAGCCGGGTGGCCCGGTCGGTGTGATCGTTTCCGGCGGGAACGATCACCGGAACATCTTTGACGGAGCCTCAAGAAGTGGCGCCGGCACGGATCCTCAACTCTCCGGCTACGGCCTACGTGGGGCCTATGTGCTTCCCTGAAGCGACCGCTCGACGAAGCAAATTGGAGGCCGCCCGGGCTGCCGGCGTGAGTGAGCGCGTGGTCTCGTACCGCGCGAGTCTGGGTGTCCTGGAGCGGCCGCAGGTCACCTTCGAGGGCGTCCGCTGCCCCGGGTGTCCGAGTTCGCGGCACTGCGGAGCGCCTTCGGTGTGCCACCCCACCGGCACGTCGAGGTCACTCGCACGATGCCCGGCCCCGGACCGAACCCGGTTGCCGCGCACCGAAAGGGGGGTCCCGACCGCAGAAATACCGCCTGTGCGCACGCAGTTGCCGAGGCTCGGCTGCCGGCAGCGGTGCGGGCTCGGCGGCGGGTCGGGCCGTCTGCGGCGCAGCTGTTCACCCTCATGTCGGCGCCGGCCGTGGGGTGGGGTGATGCGGATGGCGGCGAGGACGGGTCACCGTCTCGGATGCGCGGCCGTCCCCGGGTCCGGTGCGGCCGCAGGGGCGGTGTCCGTGACGCCGTTCTCGTCTCCCCGGGCCGCCGGCCGGTCGTCGGTCGTCAGTGGCGGTCCCGGTCGGTCGTCGCGTCGTCAGGGTCGTGGGCGGCGTACACCGCGAGGAAGGCGGCGAGTGCGTGCACCGTTGCGCCGGTCGGGCCGAGGGCGGTGAGCGGGACGCCGTGGCGCAGTCCGGCCGACAGTCTGCTGTGCGCGCGCAGCGCGGCGGCCGCCAGGGGGGCGTGCTGCGGGCGGTGGGCGTGGCCGGGGCCGGTGCCTGCCATGGAGCGGGCCTCGGCCCCGGCCCGGGAGGTGATCTCGGCTGTCCGTGCGTGTGTCGTCAAGGTCGCCATGGCGGCACTCCTCGGCTTGTCGGGGCGCGCGGTCGGAGAGGGCGTGGAGCGTGGGTGTGGTCGAGGGAGGGGCGGGCTAGCGCGGCTGGGGGAGCATGTGCAGGCGTTGCGGGTGCAGTGTGGTGTGCGCCGCGGCGCGGACCCGGGTGCCGGGCGGGAGGGTCAGCTGCCATTCGCGGGCCACCGCGCCGAGCAGGATCTCGAGTTCCTTCCAGGCGAACGCCTCTCCGACGCATCCGCGGGCGCCGGCGCCGAAGGGGATGTAGGACGCGTCCAGCGCGGTCGGCCTGAGGGAGAGCCAGCGGTCCGGGTCGAGGCGGTGGGGGTGCGGATAGCGGTCGGGGTCTCTGTGCAGCAGGTAGGAGCTGAACATCACGTGTGTGCCCGCGGGGAGGGCGTGCTCGCCGAGCGTGACGTCGGAGAGGGTCTTGCGGCAGGTGATCCATACGGGCGGGTAGAGCCGCAGTACCTCCATCAGGAAGCGCAGGGCGTAGCCGGGCGGGCCCTGCCCGTGGCCGGGGCGGACGCCCGCGCCCGTGGCCGTGCCCGGGTGCGCGGCCGTGGTCTGTGCCAGGTCCTTGAGGACCTTCTCCTCGACCAGGGGGTCCTCGGCGAGCAGGTACAGGGCCCAGGACATCACCGAGGCGGTGGTGACGGTGGCCGCGGTCAGCATCATGACGGCCTCGTCGCAGATCTGATCGGCGCTCAGGGCGGCGGTGCCGTCGGGCCCGGTGTCCGCCAGCAGCGCCGAGAGGTGGTCGCCGCTCGCGGCCGGGGAGCCGAGCCGGCCGGCGACGCACGAGGCGAGCAGCGTGCGGAAGCCGGTGAACGCCCCGGCCAGCCGCTGGGAGGGCCGCGGTGAGCGGGCCGCCTTGCCGTACAGCGGCTTTCTGATCATTTCCCAGGACAGGGCCGCGAGGTGTGCGCCGAGGACGTTCGAGGTCTCGCGCGGCAGCGCGCCGAAGAGGGTGTTCAGCGCGATGCCGCTGGCCGCCCGGCACATCTCGGCCTGGACGTCGACGGGTTGTCCGGGACGCCACAGGGCCGCCGTGTCCCGGGCGATCTCCTCCATGACCGGGGCGTGGCCGGCGACCGCGGTGGTGCGCAGGTAGGGGTGGGCCAGTCGCCGGTAGTGCCGGTGCAGGGCGTCGTCCTGGGCGAGCAGCCCCGCCCTGCTGAGGATCCTGGCCTTCTGGAAGAGCTCGCCCTTGGTGTAGTGCTTGCCGTCCTTGACGAGGATGCGGCGCACCAGGGCCGCGTCCGTGACGAACTCGGCGCTCGCACCGTCCACCGAGACGGTGCGCAGCGGGTGGCCGCGCAGGAGACGCTCCATGCGGTGGAAGCGGAACTCGGCGGGGCCGCTCGCGCTACGCGGCGTCGGCGGCATGGTCGATCGACGGCATCAGGTCCAGCCGGCTGCGCGCCTGGAAGCGGTAGTACTGCTGGAGTTTGTAGTACTCCTCGCCCGACGAGGTCATGGCCGCGTACACCATCTTGGGGTCGTCGCCGCCGTAGGCGACGCTGTTGAGGAAGTGCTCGATCTTGGGGCCGAGCCGGGCGGGCAGCGCCAGCGGGTCGCGGGTTTTCACGCTGAAGGCGATGCGTTCGATGTCCGGGGAGTTCCAGCTCAGGGTGGCGTAGAAGCCGAAGGACTTCTCGCAGAACCTGAGCATCTGCTCGCTGGGGTCGGGCATGCCGGTGGCGCGGTGCATCGCCAGGACCTCGGAGGGCCGGCGCAGGTGGTCGGGGAATCCGGTGAAGTACAGGTTGACGGTGTTGTTGCGGTAGTCGATCGCGACGACGTCTATCTTGTCGGCCAGGCCGCGGTCGGCGAAGAAGGCGAAGTTCTCGGCGAGGCTCGGGGGCATGGAGGGCAGGTCGCGCAGTTCGGCGAGGCTCTGGCTGTGGCCGCCGGGGAAGTACACCCAGATCTTGCGGAAGCCGCCGACGATTCCGAAGTCGATGCCGTAGCTGTCGATGGGGCAGTGTTGCTGGATGTCGGAGAGCAGGGTCTCCGCGGGGCGGCCGGTGCTGGTGATGAAGCCGTGGTCGCGGGCGCGCAGGTAGGGGTCGACGTGCCGCGGGATGGTGAAGCGGCAGTCGAACTCCCCTTCGTGGCGGGCGTTGGTCGCCACCCGGAAGGCGATGATGGCCTGCGGGATGACGTCCTCGAACGCCTCGAGGACGGGCCAGACCTTCTCGCGTGAGCAGGCCACGTCGATGAGTCCCGCCGATTCCTCGACACCGGCGAAGAGGTCCGCCAGCTGCGTGGTTTCCGACATTCTTCCTCCAACTGTCGTACGGGGGCGGGTCACTTGTCGCGGTAGGCCACGCGCAGGGCCATGTTCGCCAGTTCGCCGCGCCACACCGGGTCGAGGGGGCGTCGGCGATGGCCGCGCGGCCCTGCTCGACGAGGGAGGCGATGTGGCGTTCGACGTCCTCGGGGACGCCGGTGTCCAGCAGGCGGCGGCGTATCTCGTCGGGGGTGTGTCCCGGCTCGGTGATGAGGTCGCGGATGTGGGCGTCGCGCTGCATGGCCCAGCCCAGCAGGAGGGTCATCTTGTGCTGGCTGAAGTCGAGGCCGGCCGTCTTGCCGGTCTGGGCGGAGTCGCCGAACGCGTCCAGCAGGTCGTCGCGGAGCTGGAAGGCCTCGCCGACCGCCTCGCCGTACTCCGCGAGGGCGGGGGCGAGGTCGGCGCGGCCCGCCGCGCTCGCGCCGACGACCAGGGGGCGGTGGATGGTGTAGCGGCCGGACTTGATCAGGGCGATCAGCCGGGAGAGGTCGGGGTCGACGCTGAACTCGGCGGCCGCGGCGACGTCCATGTACTGGCCGATCATCACCTCGGAGCGCAGGCGGTGCCATTCGGTGAAGGCGCCGGAGGGGGCGGTGGACATCAGCTCGTCGGAGTAGACCAGTGCGAGGTCGCCGACGAGGAGGGCGACGCCCTCGCCGAACCGGCGGGACTCGCCCTGCCAGCCGCGTGTGCGGTGCAGCGTGGAGTGCAGGAGGTGGACGGCGGGCTTGCCGCGCCGGGTGCGGGAGTCGTCCAGGACGTCGTCGTGGACGAGGGCGGAGATGTGCAGCAGTTCCAGGGCCGCGGCCGCGTCGATGACGGCGGGGTCGTCGGGGTCGCCGCCTGCGGCGAGGTAGCCGGTGAGGCAGAAGGCCGGGCGGACGAGTTTGCCGCCGGCGGTGGCGAGGTCGGACAGCGCGTCGATGGCGACGACGGCGTGTGCGTGCACCTGGGCGTAGCGGGCGCGTTCGGCGGCGAGGAAGGAGCTCAGCCGGTCCTCGACGCGCTGGAGCAGGTCCTCGACGGTGCGCCGTGCGGAGGCGGCGGGCTCCTGGTCGGTGGCGGCCCGGCGGGTCACTGCAGTGGTCACGACACATCTCCTTGGACGGGGCTGGTGCGCTGGGGCGCAGACACGGCGGGGGGTGGCTTGCGTCAGCGTGCGTGGTGCGGCTGCAGCGGAGGTGGAGCCTGCTTGGAGCGGAATCCGAGCGGGACGGCACGGAGCAGGTGGTTCCTGCTCCGTGCCGGCGCCGGCACCGCGGTCCCGGAGAGCGCCGTCGGGGCCGCAGTGCCCCCGGGCAGGTGGCCGGGGGTGGGGCGGCGCGGGTCGTGCGTCCCGCTCGCCGGCCGGTCGGGGTGCGCTGAGGCAGCGTCCAGCCGTTCCTCTTCGGCGACCTGGCCGACCGTTGCACTCCGGCGACCTGGCCGGCGGTCCTCGGCGGACGCGGGCTGCGCCGGCTCACCCGGGCCCGATGGTCGTACAAGCCTCAAGCGCCAAGCCGTCGCCAAGCGGGGTGAGCGACGGTGGTGGCGCATGCCGCACTTATAGGCTGACCCTTGGAGGAGCTCATGCCAGAACCCGCTGGATTGGATAAGGTCTATTCGGCGGTTGCGGAAACGGCCCGGCTGCTGAACGTGCCTTGTTCGCCCGACCAGGTGTCCCCGGCCGTGAAGGCATTCGGAGACGAACTCCCCGGAGCCCACATAGTTTTCAGCATGGCGGCCGGTGAACAGCACCGAGGAGAGCTCGACTTCGACTTCTCGCTGACTCCCAAGGGCCTGGATCCCTATGCCACCGCGCTGGCGAACGGTCTCATCGAGGAGACGGACCATCCCGTCGGCTCACTGCTGGCGGAGATCCAGGCGCGCTGCGCCATAGCCAGTTACGGCGTCGAGTACGGCATCGTCGGCGGCTTCAAGAAGTCCTATGCGTTCTTCCCGCTCGACGACTTCCCGCCGCTGGCGAAGTTCGCCGGTATTCCGTCCATGCCGCCCGGCCTTGCCGAGCACGTGGACACGCTGACGAGCCTCGGCCTGGACGACAAGGTGTCGGCCATCGGCATCAACTACGCCAAGCGCACGCTGAACGTGTACCTCGCCGTGGCAGCGGTCCGGACGGAGACCAAGCTCGCGCTGCTGCGCGCGTTCGGGTTCGCGGAGCCGGACGCTTCGGTCGCCGAGTTCGTCAAGCGGTCGTTCTCGGTGTACCCCACCATCGGCTGGGACTCCTCGGCGGTCGAGCGCATCTGCTTCTCCGTCAAGACGCAGAACCCGGGAGAGCTTCCCGCTCCCTTCCACCCGGAGATCGAGACGTTCGCGAACGGCGTGCCCCACGCGTACGAAGGCGGCCGCGAGTTCGTCTCCGCCGTCGCGCTGGCACCGTCCGGCCAGGCGTACTACAAGCTCGCCGCCTACTACCAGAAGGCGCGCGAGGCCTCGAACGCCGCTTTCGCCGCCACATCGAACTGACAGCGCGTCATGAGCCGGCCGCCGGCCTCACATCCGCTCCGGCGGGCGGCACGTCGTACAGCCGGTCCGCGAACGGGTCTTTTTTTGTGGCGCGTCGAACGCCGAGTCCGGCGGCGGTGACTGAATCACACCGGTTCGCCGGAAAGTCTCAGCTGCCAGAAATCTCAGACCGCGGCGGTGGCCTGAGGTTTCGTGAATTCAAGCGCCTTTCAAGTCTGCTGCAAGCGGGACGGGCGACCATACCCGCGAAAAGCCAAGGTTTTCACCCGGAAGGTAAACACATGTCTACAGCCACTGAAGTGGAAGAAGCGTCCGCCATCATCACCGCCTACGGGCAGGCATTCGCCAAGGCCGGCGCGGCGGCCTACCACGGGCCGCGCGAGAAGCTCGCCGAGAACATCGTCCGGCTCACCCTGGAATTCTTCGAGGACCCCGAGTGGCAGCCGCAGCTCCTGCAGGCCCTGCGGACCGCGACCACCGGCAAAGAGGGCGCGGAGCCGATGCGCAACCTCTTCTCCGCCCAGGTCTTCGCGCAGGCGGGCACGGCACTCAACGAGGACCCGCTGAGCATCGACGAGCTCGCGGGCAAGCTCAGCATCAAGGCGATCCACATCAACGCGTCGGCCGCGCAGCTGTGGGGCGTGTTCCTGATGCGTTACGTCCTGGGCGTGGAGCCGATCGCTTCGGCGTCGGTGGACGAGATCGTCGAGCTCCTCGCACCCACCGTCGAGCGCTACATCGTCGGCTAGCGACAACACCGGCCAGCGGAAGAACCAGCGGAAGGAACCGTCCAGCCCCGGATCGGGAGGACAACTAACGTCATGAGTACCCTCAAAGAATCACGAGACCAGGCCGGCGGCCCCACCGCCGGCGACCCCCGGCGCTGGAAAGCGCTGGCTGTACTCACCGCGGTGCAGTTCATGCTCATGCTCGACGTCACCGTGGTGAACATCGCGCTCCCCAACATCCAGACCGACCTCGGTTTCTCCACCGAGGGGCTCGCCTGGGTGGTCAACGGCTATCTGCTGATGGCCGCCGGATTCCTGCTGCTGGGCGGGCGCGTCGCCGACCTGCTCGGCCGCCGCAAGGTCTTCGTGGCAGGCGTCCTGCTCTTCGGCGTTTCCTCGATCATGTGCGGTGCCGCGAACACCCCCGGTCTCCTCGTCGCCGGCCGCTTCCTCCAGGGATTCGGTGAGGCGCTCGCGGCACCGGCCGCGCTCGGCCTCATCGCCGTGCTGTTCACCGACGCCAAGGAGCGGGCGAAGGCCCTGGGGATCTGGGGCGGACTGGCGGCGCTCGGCGGGGCGGTCGGCTCGGTCGTCGGCGGTCTGGTGACCGACTTCATCGACTGGCGCTGGGTCTTCTACATCAACATCCCCATCGTGGTGCTGGCGCTGCTGGTGATCCCGCGCCTGATGCCGGAGAGCCGGATGGCCCGCCGCGAGGGGCAGCGACTGGACGCCCTCGGGGCGCTCACCACCACCGCCGGCCTCGTGGGCGTCGTCTACGGCCTGCTGGAGGCCGCCGACAACCCGTGGGGCTCCTCGCACGTGCTGCTGCCGCTGCTGGGCGGAATCGCCGCACTGGTCTTCACGGCCGTGTGGGAGTCGCGGGTGCCCGAACCGATGATCCCCCTGCGGTTCTTCAAGAACCGCACGCGGGTGACGAGCAACGTCGTGAGCATGATGTCGTTCGCGTCGTTCTACACCTACGCCTTCGTGGCCACCCTGTACCTCCAGCAGGTGCTGCACTACTCGCCGATGGAGACGGGTCTGGCCTACATCCCCCTCACCATCGCGACGGGCCTCGGCATGGGCGTGTCCACCGCGCTGATGCCCCGCATCGGCGTCAAGCCCATCGTGGTCATCGCCTTCTTCGGCAGCGCGCTGGGCCAGTTCATCGCCGCCAGCGGCTTCGCTCCCGACGCCAGCTACGTCGGCGGGGTCATGCCCGGTCTCGTCGTGTTCGCCCTGTTCAACGGCATGGGCTTCCCCGTCCTGATCAACGGCGGCCTGCACGAGGTCACCGGGCAGGACGCGGGACTGGCCTCCGGGGTGCAGACCTCGATGCAGCAGATCGGCGCGGCCCTCGGCCTCGCGACCCTGGTGCCCATCGCCCTGCGCTACGTCACCGACCACGCGGCCGACGGCAACCCCGCCACGGTCGCCTCCGACGCCTTCGCGCTCGCGCTGTACGTCGCCGCGGGTGTACTGGCTGCCGCGGGTCTGATCGCCCTGCTCCTGCTCGGAAAGGTGAGCGCCGAGAAGCGCGACGCGCACGCCGAGGCCGCCGAAGTGCTGGCGGAAGAGCCCGCCCCCGCTCCGGCGCCCACTACGGCGCCCTCCCCCGAGGCCGCCAAGGCATGACCGGGGCCTGACCCCACAACAAGTCGACGCACCATCCCCGGTCCGGGGGTGGTGCGTCGTGCTGTGCGCCGCGCCCGGCGAGCCGTCCAGGCCGCCCGCGCGCGCCGCGGGCTCGGTGCCTACGTGACGGCCGCCGGGGCGCGGCCCGGCCCGGATTCCGGGTGCACCGCGCGTTCCGGCCGGCCTGCGCCGGCGCCCGTCCTGCGAGGCCGGCGCTCTCGCCCTCCGGGGCGGACTTCCAGAACCCGCTCCGGGGGCTGCAGTTCCTCACGGCGAGCCCGTCGGCGGGTACGGACCAGGGGCGCGGTGAACCCGTGCGGGCAAGGGGCAGCGGGAACCGCTGTGGCGCCGGATCAGCGTGCCTGTGCGAAACCGGCAGGCGCCCCAGGGGCGGGTCATGAGAGGGTGCGGTTCGATCCGGCACGGGGGGGAGTATTGGGGCTGATCTACAGCTACGACATGTACCTGCGTCCCCGCAACGTCGCCAGGACGTTGACCTGTCTGGCGGAGCTGGCGCCACCGAGTCCTGCCGTGCCGCCGCTCGAGATCACACTGCCCGGCGGTGACCGGCTCGCCCTGCCGTTCACGTCCCACTTCAGGAGCGATCCGGTCGACTGCTCCCTGAGCGGCACGCTCGAGCTCGACACGTCCCTCATGTTCGACGCCGACGACGCCCTGCGCGAGTACGCGCAGACGGACGGCCCTGAACCTGAGGCGGACGGGCGCGTCCGGATCGGCTACGTCTACGCGACGGTCCGGTTCGAGTCCTCCCTGCACCCCGGTTACGCGTCGGTGGAATGCTGGGCGGCGACGTCGTCGATGAGCCGCTTGTTCGCGCGGTCGGCCAGTATCAGGAAGGTGTTCACCGACCTCACCGCAGCCGGCGGCGGAGTGTGCTGCCTGTTCGACACCGGTGACGGCGGCCCCGAGCAGGTGTGCTGGCTCAACGGTGAAACCACCCAGGAGATGGTGCCCGGCCCCCGCTTTCCGGATCGGCGAGCCCTGGTGGCGACCTGGTCCGACCTCGAGAGCTGAGCACCGGCGGCCCCTGGCCAGGCCCGCCCGACGGGACCTCCCAGTGCAGTCTTCCCGGCGGGGCAAGTCCGTTCATGCCTCGGTCGCCGCCCATGGCGGGTTCCCCCCGGGACCGATCGCGGTCAAGACCGGGTCAGGAGCTCTCAGAGGCACAGCTGGAGCCCGAACTCCCGCAGAGCAGGGGGCTTGGTACCGCCCCCGCCCGGCCGGGCCGCGGGTGCGCGGCCCGGCGCGGGTGTGCGCCGCGTGCGGCTACAGCTCCGCCGGCAGGGGTGAGCGCAGGAAGTCGCCCCGCGGCAGCAACCCGTGATGGGCGGGCTGACGGCGGACGCTCCAGTGCGGTCCGCGCTGATCCGGCAGCGCCGCGGGGCGCCGGGCCGGCCTGGTGTCCGTCCGGGGCTGCGGTCGCCAGTCCAGGGACGGCGCGTGGTTGAGTATCTGCTCCTCCAGCAGCTGCAGCGCCGGCCGCGGATCGATCCCCAACTCCTTTGCCAGCCAACGCTGGTTGGTGCGCAGCACC
Source organism: Streptomyces sp. NBC_01334 (assembly GCF_035983595.1). Lineage (NCBI taxonomy): Bacteria > Bacillati > Actinomycetota > Actinomycetes > Kitasatosporales > Streptomycetaceae > Streptomyces > Streptomyces sp. NBC_01334. The sequence goes on from NZ_CP130718.1 coordinate 72,806, forward strand.
GCCAGCGCGTCGACCTGTCGGCCCGCCCGGTAGAGCGCCAGGCTCAGCAGTTCGCAGCCGTATTCACGCAAGGGGTGGTCCTGGACGAAGGCCTCCAGTTCGGCCGCCGCGATCTCGTGGGCGCCGGCCGCGAGCAGGGCCGCGCAGCGTCCCTCGACCACCGACAGCCGCAGCTCCTCCAGCCGTGCCACGTCAGGCCGCACACAGTCGGTGTCCGCCACCTCGGCGTAGGCCGGCCCGCGCCACAGCGCCAGCGCCCCCTCGAACTCGTGCACCGCGCTGTGCGGATCGCCCCGGTCCAGGGCCTGCCAGCCGGCGACGGCCCGTTCGCTGAACCGGTGTACGTCGACCTCGACGGCCCGGCTGTCGAGCAGATAGCCGCGTCCGTAGGTGCGCAGCACCGTCGGCTGTGTCCGGGGCGCGCGGCCGGGCTCCAGCACCCGCCGCAGATTGGCGACATACGCGTGGAGCGAGGAGACGGCCGCGGGCGGCGGGTGCCCGGTCCACAGCTCCTCGACGATCACGTCGAAGGCCGTCGGCCGGCCCACCTTGCTGACCAGCAGCGCCAGCAGGGCGCGCTGCTTGGGCGCCCCCAGGTCGACCGGGCGGCCGCCGACGGCGGCCTCGATCGGGCCCAGGGCGCGGAACGCGACCGCGGGGCGCGGTGCGGGCGTCTGCGGCGACCGCTGGCCGGCCCGCCGGGCGTCCTCCGCTCGCCCGGGTGCCGCGGCCGCATTGTTCCGGCCCGCGTTCGCGGCGCCTTTCAGGACGCCGTTCGTGACACCGTTGGTGACGCCGATTCCTGCGACCGTCTGGCCGACCGCCACAATTTCGGAATCGAGTTCGAGCTGCCTGGCCATGCATATCCGCAGCGCCTTGTTGGTGCGGCGAAGCTCTTGTACCTCGCGCTCCAGCTCCGCGATGCGCCACGCATCCGAAGTGCCGGGGCTCGCGATACCGGCATCTAACCTCTCGTTCGCCATCCGTGAACTCTCCATTTCCACGGGCGCATTTCACCTGTCGTGGATTCTGGGCAGGCAATTCCTCGGCCATTGTGCGCGACTTCGGGCGGCGAGGGTCGGCGCGCCTAGCCGGCGCCAATCGAACCTCAAGCCAACTTCAAGGCGTATGGCCGATGATGGAGTGCGGGAAGCGGCGGGGGCCCGGGGCTGATGCGTTCTCAGGCTGCGAGATCGAGAAGTGCGGTGGCGTGACCTGGTGGCGCGTTGCGGCGGCGACACCTCGAGGTTCGCCGACCGTGCTCCGGGTAAAGCCGTTGAACTGCCCGCCCTGCTTTGGACATGATCAACTGTGTGGACACCTATCTGGAGACCGAGCGCCTGGTCCTGCGCCGCTTCACTGCCGGCGACGCGGACCTGCTGATCGAGTTGGACAGCGACGCCGCGGTGATGCGCTATCTGACCGGGGGCCAACCGACCGCCCCGGAGACTGTCCGCGAGCGCCACCTGCCGAACATCATCGCCGGCTACGAGAAGTGGCACGGCGATCTCGGCCTGTTCGCCGCGCACGAGAAGGACGGCGGCGCGTTCATCGGCTGGTTCTGTCTGCGTCCCGAGCCGCAGGGCCCGCCGGACGAGGCCGAACTCGGCTACCGGCTGCGGCAGGCGGCCTGGGGCAAGGGGTATGCCACCGAAGCCTCGCGGGCTCTGCTGGCCAAGGCGTTCACCGGGCTCGGTGTGCGCATGGTCTGGGCCGAGACGATGGCCGTGAACCACCGTTCGCGCAACATCATGGAGAAGCTCGCCATGACGCTCGCGGACACCATCCCCACTCCCCCCGACATGGAGATGGTCGAGGGCTCCGAGCACGGGGGCGTGCGCTACGAGATCACCAAGGAACAGTGGGCACCGCAATAGCCCCTGTGCGGACGGTCGTTGCGCATCCACGCCCGACGTGGCGCGGGCCTTCTCCCCCGGCCGGGCCGCCGTCGTCCCGGGGCGGTCGCGCAGCGTGCCGGCGGCGCCCGGCTCGAGGGTGGTCGGCGGGGTCGTGAACCGCGACGGTCCCGCCATGGGCTGGCGGGACCGGGCGGGTGCGGCCTGCAGGGGGAAGGGGATGCCCCTGCGGGTGAGGGGGATGGCAGCGCCGGGGTGGTGTGCTGATCACCGCTCGCGCTTCACGTCTGCTGCTGGAACTGCTCCTCGAATCGCCGGGCCAGCGCCAGGCGCTGCACCTTCAGCGTGGCGGTCCTGGGCAGCTCGGCCTGCGGGATCTGCACGGGGTCGGCGAGCTGGGGGAACGCGGCGACGGCGGCCCGCCAGCGGTTCAGGTCCAGGGGCTTGTCGTCGACGGTGCAGATCACCGGCACCGGTTCGGAGTTGGGGCCCTGCACCACGACCAGCTCGGTCAGCTCGTGCAGCCGGCCCAGCACGACGTCCTCGATCTCCAGGGAGCTCTTCACCCCGGGGATCATGTCGATCTCCCGGTCGAGCATGTGCAGGCAGCCGAACCTGGTGCGGTAGCCGACGTCCCCGGTGCCCCACCACTGGCCGTCGCGGTTGGCGTCGTAGCGGTCCTGCTCACCGAAGTAGGACTTCGCGATGCCGTCCCAGGCCACCTCGATGGCACCGGGGTTGGTCTCGGAGGGGGGATTGCCGTCCCGGCTGACCACCCGGATCTTCGCGGCGCCCTTCGGCATGGCCCAGCCGACGCAGCGGCCGTTCGCCTTGTGGGCGGAGTGGCGGAAGTAGGCGCGGCCGACGGCCGGGCCGACCTCGCTCTGCCCGTAGATCTGGAAGAACAGGGCTCCGCGCCGGTCGGAGGCGTGGAGCAGCTTGCTCATCGTGCCGGGGTGGATGGCGTCGAAGGTGCTGCTGAAGACCTTCACCGACCCGAACGGCGCCCGCGGGTCCTCGGCGAGTTCCTCCCACTCCATCAGCGAGTTGGGCAGTGCCTCGACGAAGGCCGGCCGGTGCTTGATGAACTGCTCGGCGACCTCGGCGGGGCCCGTCTCCCGCATGAGCAGGACCGGGTACTCCTTGAGCAGCGCCAGGGACATCGCCGCGACCATCCGCGAGTGCACGAAGGGCACGTTGATCGCGACGGTCTCCTTCTTCCGCATCAGCGACAGCAGCCGCCACTGCGGTACGAGGCGGATGCCCTGGGTGCGGGGGGTGTGCACGACGAGCTTGGGAATGCCGGTCGTGCCGGAGGTGTGGGTGATGACGGCGGCCTCGTCGATGGGCCGGACGACCGGCTTGACGCGCGGTGAGCCGGCGAGTCCGGCGAGCCCGATGGCGCCGGGCCGGTCGCCGGCCGAGGTGATGATCCGCCGGGTGAGGTCCGCCAGCGGCACGTCGGCCAGGACGTCGAGCTTGGCGCCGTCGGTGAGCAGGGTCGGCTGGTCGACCCGCTGCAGCAGGACGCCCACGGTCGTGGCGTCCAGGGCCGGTGAGAGGTTCACGACGATCCCGCCGATGCGGGAGATCGCCGCGGCGAGCATCCAGTGGTCGGCGTTGGCCGTCTTGTAGATGACGACCCGCTCGTCGGGCCGGACCCCGGCCGCCCACAGGCGGGCCGCGAGGTCGTCGACGTGATCGGCGTACTGGGCCACCGTCAGACGCCGTCCCGCCTCGGGCAGGACGCCCAGGTCGTGGTCGAGGCTGATCGGGGTCGAGGGGTTGACGGCGGCCGCCATCTCCGGCAGCAGGCCGATGTGAAGACCGCGCTTCTGAATCGAGCGGTAAGCCACGGAGCCCTTCATCGTGGGCTGTCTCCTTTGCGGTGGGCGGTGGGCGGTGGACGTTCAGGCGGTCGACGGCTCGGTGCGGGATGCGGCGTGCAGGATGCGGGGCGGGCCCCGGGAGGGATGTGACGTTCGGTCACATGCCTTTGTGCTCAGAAGCGTTCGTGTCCGAAGGGGTGCGGTCCGGCGGGTGAAGGAAGCCGAGATCCCCTCCCGGTGCGCTCCCCCGCCACCGCCCCGGAGGGCGGCCGGCCGCGGCCGGCGGGCGGGTCGCCGTACGCGGCCCGGGGGCCCTGGCCGTCTCCGGCAGGCAGGGCCCCCGGGCCGGGAGACCTCCCCCACGGCCCGGGAGATCCGCCCGGGTCGGCGGCCGGCCCGATGAGATCCGCGCCGTCCGGGCCGGCGGCGCGGATCTCGTCGGGTCGGCCGGGAGAGGGCCGGCCGGCGGCCTGCTAGCGGGCGATGACCATCGTCGCGGGCGGCGCGGCGTGGAACGAGACGTCCTCGAAGCCTGCCTTGATCAGCCAGTCGTGGTAGTCGGAGCGCCGCCAGGTGCCGCCCTCCTGGCTCTTGAGGAGCATTTCCAGGGCGAACAGCAGCGGGAACGCCGGGGCGCTGCGGTCGTCGTCGACGACGTAGTCGGCGACCACCAGGGCGCCGCCGGGCTTGAGGGCCTTGCGCAGCCGGGTGAAGACCTCGATGTTGCTCTCGGCGTTCTCCTGGTGGGCGATGTGGGAGTAGACCGCGATGTCGTACTCGCCGGTGCCGAAGTCGGTGCTGTGGAAGTCGCCGTTGAGGGTGGTGAAGCGGTCCCCCACTCCGTGTTCGGCGACCAGCCGGTGGGCGATCGCGTTGATCGGCTCCCAGTCGAGCTGGACCGCGCGGGCGGCCGGGTTGGCCTTGAGCCAGATCGACGAGTAGATGCCCGAGCCGCCGCCCACGTCGAGGATGGAGATCTCGCCCGCGTCCTCGATGCCGAGCGCCTCGATGCCGGCTTCCGCGGCCGGGACCGACACCGCGGCGATGGCGGGGACGATGCCCTCCCAGTGCGGGTTGTCGGCCACCTCGGTCTCGCCGCCGGACAGCGGCCCGCCGATGCGGACGACCTCGGGCAGGTCGATGAGGCTGCCGGTGTGCTGCAGCTTCAGCTTGGCGAAGCCGGCCAGGGAGGCGGGCTTGCCTTCGACGAGGAAGGCGGCCGCCTCGGGCGTGTTGCGGTAGCGCCCGTCCTGGAGGACCACCAGTTCCACGCTGACCAGGCCGTCCAGCAGGCCCTGTGCGCCCCGCTCGGAGATCTCGGCGCGGGCGGCGACCTCGGCGGCCGTGCCCGCGCCGTTGTCCAGGTGGGTGAAGACGGCGTGGGTGGCCGCGGCGCCGATGACGCCGGTGTTCCAGTAGCCGTTGATCAGCCTCATCACACCGTCCGGTGCAGGCTGGTTGTTCGTCATGCCGCTCCCTTCAGGGTCCGGGCGGGCTTCGCGTGGGTGCGCAGCGCGCTGCGCAGGACCTCGCTGACCCGCTCGACCTGGCTCATGGTCAGCTCGGCGTGCATGGGTATGCCGAGGTTGCGCTGGAATAGGTCCGCCGAGACCGGGCAGACCTGCTTGGCGTCGAACGCGGGCTGCACATGGCTGGCCCAGGTGCCGTGCAGGGTGCCGATGCCCTTGGCGCGCAGCTCGGTGGCGACGGCCCCGCGGTCGACGGTCGGGTCCAGGGTGACCAGGTAGGACTGCCAGGCGTGGGTGCGGTCGGCCGGTACGTGCGGCACCGTCAGCAGTTCCTCGTCGGCGAAGAGTTCGGCGTAGCGGGCGGCGACGGCGCGCCGGCGCTGCATGAGCTCTTCGATACGGCCGAGCTGGACCTGCAGGATCGCCGCGGCGATGTCGGAGAGTTTGAAGTTGTAGCCGATCTCGGTGAATGCGGGGATCGGCAGGCCGATGACCTGGCCCATGTCGAAGATGCTGCCGATGCCGAACGACGACAGCTGGCGTGCCTTCGCGCCGATGGCCGGGTCGGTGGAGATGAGGGCGCCGCCCTCGCCGCTGGTGGCGCCCTTGCGTCCGTGGAAGGACAGACAGGCCACCTCGGCCAGTGCGCCCGCTTCGCGTCCCTGGTAGGTCGCGCCGACCGCGCAGGCGGCGTCCTCGACGAGGAACAGCCCGTGCCGGTCGGCGATGGCCTGCAGGGGTGCGTAGTCCGCGGGCAGGCCGACGGTGTCGACGGCGATGATGCCGACGGTGCGGGGGGTGACGAGGTCCGCCACCGACTGCGGGTCCACGGTGCCGGTGTCGGCGCGCACGTCGGCGAAGACGGGCGTGCCGCCGACGTAGCGCACCGCGTGGGCGGGGGCGGGGAAGGTGTAGTCGGCGACGATGACCTCGTCGCCCGGCTGCACGCCGAACGCGAGCATCGCCAGGTGCAGGGCGGCGCCGCAGTTGCTGACCGCGACCGCGTCACCGGCTGCGTACCGTTGCTTCAGCTGGGCCTCGAGGGCCTTGCCCTTCGGTCCCTGGCCGGCCGGCCATCCCGAGGCGAACACCTCGGCGACGGCGGCCAGCTCCTTCTCCCCCAGGCTCGCGAAAACCAGGGGGATCTTTTCGATGTCACTCATCTCTGTTTACGCTCCGCGCTATTCGGAGGACTGGGGATCGAGAAGGACAGGCGGTTCGTAGCGCTGTGGCGTGATCTGGCTGACGTCATAGCGCTTGCGCATCTCGTCGATGGCGTCGGGGTTGATCCCGCCGGCCGCCCAGATCTCCGCGATCTCCTCGAAGTACCGCTCGTGAACGGGCGACGGATAGCACTGGAAGAGCATCCGCGCCGGTTTGTCGGAGGCGTTCCTGAAGGCATGCGGAGTTCCGGGTGGCACGAACATGGAGGCACCTTCGGTGGCACGGACGACCTTGTCCCCGCCGGGCGACTCCCATTCGTGCCAGTCCTGTGCGGTGCGCCGGGCCGGCTCGAAAGCCAGGAGCTGCAGCTCCCCCTCCAGGACGTAGAAGAACTCCTGGGCATCGCTGTGGACATGCGCCCCGACATCGAACCCGGGCGGTACGACCACCTCGAAGATCGATATGGAGGAGCCGTGCTCCTTTGTGGCCTTGAAGGTCACTTCCTGCGCCTTGGTGATCAGCTTTCGCCCCTGACCGGGCGGGAGGATGAGGCCAGTCATGTGGTCAGCTTCCTTTGTCCGCGCAGAGTTTCACTCGAGTGACGTTCGGTTGCCCTTGCGTCGGACTCAGTCCAGCTCTCGGGGGCCGTCGACGCTCCAGCGGCCCAGCGCCATCTCGGCGGTGATGCCGGGGCCGAAGCCCGCGATCAGACCGGTGGCGTCCTGGACGGGGGTGTCCTCCTCGAACAGGCGGCGGGCCGCGTCGAAGACGACGGCGCTGGCGATGTTGCCGTACTCGGTCAGCGTCGACCAGCTGTGGCGGAACACCGACCGGTCGACCTCGAGGAACTTGGCGAGGTCGTCCAGGATGCGCGGGCCGCCGGCGTGGACGATGTAGAAGTCGAGGCTGCCGGCGTCCCAGCTGTGGTCCTTGGCGAACTCGCGCAGCACCGGGGCGAGCGGCTCCATCGTGCCGGGCACGCGGCGGTCCAGCTGGAAGTGGAAGCCGGTGTCCTTGACCGCGTAGGAGATCCAGTCCTCGGTGTGCGGGATGAGGTAGGAGGCGTTGCGCTCCAGCTCGATGCCGACACCGCCGTTGCCGCGCACCACGGCGGCCGCGACCGCGTCGCCGAACAGCCCGTCGGACAGCAGCGAGCCGATGTCGTCGGCGTCGGGCTGGTAGCACAGCGAGCACAGCTCGCAGGAGACGATCAGGACGTTGGTGCCGGGGTGGGCCAGGCAGAAGTCGTGGGCCCGGTTGACCGCCGCGCCGCCCGCCGCGCAGCCGAGCTGGGCGATGGGTATCTGGCGGGTGTCGGAGCGGAAGCCGAGCGTGTTGATCAGCCAGGCGGTCAGCGACGGCATGCTGAAGCCGGTGCACGACACGTAGATGATCGCGTCGATGTCACGGGCCGCCAGGCCGGCGTTCTGCAGGGCCTCTTCGATGACCGGCGGGGTCAGCTTCCTGGACTCGGCCTCGTAGATGCGGTTGCGTTCCGTCAGGCCCGGGTGCTTGAGCGTCTGCTCGATGGGCTGGACGATGTGCCGCTTCAGCACTCCGGTGTTCCGGATCAGTCGGAGCGCCAGGGGAAGCTGCGGCTTTCCGGCATGGGCTTTCGCTGCGAACTCGAGAGTCTCGTCGATCGTGATGACGTGTTCCGGCGCGCTCACCGCGGGCTTGCACAACCTGGGCATATATGGGCTCTACTTTCTCTAGAGTCTGCCTTCTGTACGTGACGAATCTGCGCACAGCTTCCGGAGAGAGCGCAGCACACGGGAAAACACCGCGGCGCGCGGGGATTCGATGCGAGAGGAAACCTGTGCCGTACCGGGAACGGACGCGGTCTCACCAGTACAGAACCGGTGTACAGATGCTCAATCCCCCGCCCCGTAAATGTTTTCGGGCAGGGAAGGCGTGCGGAAATAGTGACACGGCCGAACTCTCCGCGCCAAGGCCGTTTTGAAGCGATCCGAGCAGTTCCGAGCAAAACTCGAGCAGCGCACTGACGAGTCTCGACCTCGGCGGACGAAAGGCCTGGCAGGAGTATCACCTGGCCTCAGGCGCCACCCGCGCGCTGCCGGTTCTGTAGCGGTCTGCTGCGAGCATCGGCCTTGGCCACGTAACGACTTGACGCGGAGGGCGCATGTCTCAGAAAGCCGAGGAAGCCACCGCCGGAGGCCGGCGGTTCCCCAGGGGGCGGTCCCCGGCGAAGGGCAGAGGAGACACGGCCGGCACGGACAAGTCGGTGCGGCGGACGGGGCTTCTGGTCACCTTCCTCCTCGGCGCCCTCGCCGCGGTGCCGCCGATGTCGATGGACATGTACCTCCCGGCCCTGCCGGAGGTCACCCGCACCCTGAACTCGACCGCGACGACCGTGCAGCTCACGCTCACCGCGTGCCTGGCCGGGATGGCGATCGGGCAGCTCGTGGTGGGTCCGATGAGCGACCGGTGGGGGCGGCGCAGGCCGCTGCTGGCCGGGCTGGTCGCCTACGTCGTCGCCGCCGTGATGTGCGCCTTCGCGCAGAACGCCGAGGTGCTGATCGGCTTCCGGCTGCTGCAGGGGCTGGCGGGGTCGGCCGGGATCGTCATCGCCCGGGCCGTCGTGCGCGACCTCTACGACGGTCTGGCCATGGCCCGGTTCTTCTCCACCCTGCTGCTGATCTCCAGCATCGCCCCGATCGTCGCGCCCGTCATCGGCGGGCAGATCCTGCACCTCACCGACTGGCGGGGCATCTTCCTCCTCCTCGCCGCGATCGGCGTCGCGCTCACCCTGCTCGTCTGGCGCCGGCTGCCCGAGACGCTGCCGCCCGAGCGGCGGCAGAGCGGCGGAGTGCGCGGAGCACTGTGGATCATGCGCGGGCTCTTCGCCGACCGGGTCTTCACCGGATACCTGATGACCAACGGCTTCACGTACGGCGCGCTGTTCTCGTACATCGCCGCCTCGCCGTTCGTGATCCAGGACATCTACGGGGCGTCCCCGCAGACCTTCTCGCTGCTGTTCGGCGTCAACTCGCTGGGGCTGATGATCGTCGGCCAGATCAACGGCAAGATCCTGGTCGGCCGGGTCCGCCTGGACAAGGCCCTCGGGTGCGGCCTGGCCGTGCTCGCCCTCGCCGGGGTGGCGCTGCTGCTGGTGACGGCAGGCGCCTTCGGCGACGTGGGCACGGTTCCCCTCGCGGCCAGCCTCTTCGTCATGATCTCCGCGCTCGGTCTGATCCTGCCCAACACCAACGCGCTCACCCTGATGCGCACCCCGCACGCCGCGGGTTCCGCCTCCGCGCTGGTCGGCACGTCCTGCTTCGTCATGGGGGCGATCGCCTCCTCGCTCGTGAGCATCGCGGGCAAGGAGACGGCGGTGCCGATGGCCGTGATCCAGCTCGGCAGCGCGCTGGCCGCGATCGCCTCCTTCCTGGGGGTGTGCCGTCCCTGGCAGAACCGGCCGGCGGAGAAGACCGGGCACTGAGCACACCACCACAGCCCGCACCCGCCCACGGCGGTCACCCCGGCCCGACGCCGGGGTGACCGCCGTCCGGCATGCACGGCACACACCGCCCGGACCGGGCGGACGCGGCGACACCACCACGGGCTTCGGGCCTCGGGCTTCGGGCTTCGGGCTTCGGGCAACAGGCCACGGCCACACGGGCTTACGGGCTTACGGGCTTACGGGCCTCGGGCTTCGGGCAACAGGCCACGGGCTTACGGGCTTACGGGCCATAGACGCGAGGGCGTGCCCGGGGTTCTCTGCCAACTCACCTGCGACGTCACTGGTTTCCCCTGCCCGGGGTGGCAACTCCCCCGGCCAGGGCAGGGGGACGGGACGCGCTCACACTCCGCCTCGCACGTGATGTGGCTGACGGGAACCGGGACCTGCGCGGTGTCCGCCCGCCGGCCGCGGCGCGGGAGCAGTCGTCACGAACGTTGCGACACGGCCCGCAAGGCCGCCGCCCGTCCCATGGGGGACGGGCGGCGGCCTTGCGGGATGCGGTCACACGGCGGAGCACCGCTTCGGCGCAGCGCGACGCGGCGGCCGTTGAAGTGGAACGAGGCTCCGGACACGGCGCTGAAGACGCCGATGACGGCAGCACCGTCGCAGATGACGGCAGTGCCCTCGCAGATGACGTCGTGTCAGCACATCGCGTCCGAAAGGCGATCCGGTCAGCCCGCCCACCGGGAGTCGAGCGCGATGGTCTGCAGGCGGTCGAGCGTGAGCGGGGGCTTCGGCCGCGTCACCGGGCCGCTCTCGGCGTAGGAGTTCACCTCCTGGACGATGACCCGGCGGCCGTCGGGGTGGAGGGTGTCGACCAGCCACACCACGGCGGATCCGCCCTTCTCCGATGCCCGCTTGGCCCGCTTGACCTGGGTGCCGTCGGCCAGGGTCAGGGCCTGGCAGGCGATGTACTCGCCCTCGCAGCCCATGTGCCCCTCGAGGACGTCGCCCATGTCGTGCTGGGCGTTCACCCCGATCATGCTCTTCCCGCGGCCGTCGTCCCAGACCAGAGCGGCGTAGCCTTCCTGGCTCTGCTCGTCGGAGACCTTCGCGCCCTTGGGCAGCAGGGACTTCAGCACCCGGACCATCTGACGGCCGGACAGCGGCGCGCCCGAGTCGGACAGCGCGGTCGACGGGGCCGAAGCCCCAACCGTGGCGCCGTCGCTCCGCGGAGCGGCGGAGGCCTGCGCCGCCGCACCGAGCCCGAGGGCCAGGACGAGGCCGGCGGCGACCGCCGCGCGGCGGCCCGGACGACGGCGTGCGGAGGTGTTCCTGTTCATGTGGTGGCTTCCTTCTCTGGTCCGAACGCGGGTGTTCTCTGCGTCGTGGGACGGCGGGTGGTGCCAGGCGCCGAACGCCGCCCGGACACAGGGGTGTCCCGGTGCACAAGCGCAGGGTGGTGGTCGTCGTGCCGGCCGGCAGGGCGGTCGTGCCGCCTCGGCCGGTGCGACATCCACAGATTCCAGGACGCCGGGGACCCCCGGCAACAGCTGCCCCCACACCCGGGACAGCGGGACCGTCCCACCCACGTTGAGCTGCGGAAACAAGGAGTCCCGGGATGCCGTCCCGGGATGCGGAGACGACTCGCGCCGGACCGGCCGGCCCTCGGACGCGGCCGGCGTCGCTCGTCAGCCGCCGGTTTCCGCGCCGTCGTCGGCGGTGGTCATGGGGACCCAGCCGACGGGGCTGCGGTACCAGTAGTGGGGCAGCCCCTCGATGCTGGTGGTACGGAACGGGCGGCCGTGGTCGTCGATGCGCAGCGTGCCGCGCCGGCCCTGCGAGGACCAGTCGAGGTCGAGGTACCAGTCGCAGGTGCAGGACTCGGTGCCCGCGGAGACCAGCAGGACCTCCGGCTCCTGCAGCGACACCCGGTAGGGGAAGTCGACCGCGAAGCTCGGTGAGTCCGGGCGGCCGGCCGGCACGGCACGGGGCAGGGGTCGGTGCGCGTCGAGGTTCACGGAGAAGTAGCGGGGCTGGAGGGTGGCGCCGCAGCCATCGGCCGTGGAATAGGCGATGCCCCGGCGGTCGGCGGGGACGGTGCGGCTGACCACGCTCACATGCATGGCCTCCAGGACGACGGCGGCGGAGCCACGTCCCTGCACCGTGATCCGCACATTGGTGTCGCGCCCGTGCACCGCGCCCTGGGACGCGGCCCAGGGCGCGGCGTCCGCCGGGTTCGGCGGCGGCGGGACCTGCTGCGGCGGCTTGTCGATGACGTAGTCGTGGTCGCATTCGAGTTCCCCCCAGACCTGGGAGTTGGCGGTCCAGGTGAGCGGGGCCGGCAGTGGGGCCGTACCGGCGTCCGTCCGGTTCTCCTGCGGGCCGTTGCCACTGCGCGTGGCCGACGCGGAGGGTTGCGGTGTGGCGGTGGGGGCGGAGGCCGACGGCGGGACCGCACCGGCGCTCGCCCGGCTCTTCCTCGGGCCGTTGCCGCTCTGCGTGGCCCACGCGGAGGGTTCCGGTGCGGTCCGGGCGGAAGCCGACGACCCCCCGCCGCCGGAAGGGGGGCCGGCGGCGGACGCGGTGAGGCCGGCGAGCGCGACGGCGAGCGAGGCCGCCAGTGCCATCGCTCGCACGGGCCGTCGTCGGGGGCGCCCGGGGCGGGGACCCGGCCCGCCCGGCGAGGCCGGCCCCGGGCGCGGGAGGGACGGCGGCATCGGCTCGGGTTCCTCGTCCGGCGGACTGCCGGGGCTCGGGGACGCGGCCGCTGCCGCGGTGCCCGTGGTGCCGTCGGGCGCCGGTGCCCGCCGGGCGTCGGACAGGCGTGGTCGTTGCCGTGCCGCGACCGCCAGGAGCCACCGGCGGTGCAGCTGCGCGCGTTCCTCGGGGGAGGCTCCGCAGAGTGCGGCGAACCGCTCGATCCCGGCGAAGTCCAGGGGGACCGCCTCACCCGTGCAGTAGCGGTGCAGCGTGGAGGACGTCATGCCCAGACGGCGGGCCAGCGCCGCGTAACTGCGGTCCGTGCGCTTCTTCCAACGCATCAGCAGGAGCGCGAACTCCACTACGTCGTCGTGCATTGCATCCATGCGGTCCGTACTCGCATCCATCCGTCGGCCTGTGCAGCCATGTCCCGGTCCGGGACGGCATCCCAGGCGCTCCCCCGTATCTGCACGTCGATACGGCCGGGATGGTTCCTGGGTTGCCGGACGTGCGCTGCATGGCCGCCCGGCGGATCGCGGAGGTGTGCACCGGGCCGGTGCCCGGGCCCGGGCACCGGCCGCTCCCCCACCGGCGACTCGTCCGCCTCACCACGTGGGGCACGGTCTGAGTCCCCGCCGTGGACGCCGGCTTGCGGGCCGGGTCGCGCCTCGCCGCCCGCGGGTCAGAGCCCGGACGGCAGGGCCGTCCGCAGGACCGGCGGCGGGTGCGGGAGGCGGCGTCCGGCACGCCGGGCGGGAGCCGGGCGCAGGCGGAGCAGGTGGCCGCTCAGGCCGCCGTGTTGCGTTCCGGCGGCAGGATGAGGGTGGGTTCGAGGGGCACGCGGGTGACGTTCTCTCGGGGGACCTCGACCAGCGCGATCCGGGTGCCGCGCTGCTGGCGCCATCCCGCCTGGGCGGCGACCACGGCGACGTAGGGGATGACCACCCCGGCGACGAGGGCGCAGACGGCGACGGCGGGCCAGCGGTTCCACGTGACCGCCATCAGGACCACACAGGCGCTGCGCACCAGCATGGCCACGATGTAGCGGCGCTGGCGCCCGCGCAGATCCTCCGACAGACCGGTGCGCGCCCGGGTGATGGACTCGGCCCGGGGTCCCGCCCGGTGCCATGGGGTTCGGCTCATGGGGGCCTCCGTCGGCGCTGCGGCATCAGCGCCGGAAAGTGAGTTCGGCCCGCCCGGTCGGGCAGGCATCGCGCGCTGTGCGGACGTTCGTCGGTGCTGCGGCCGCGCAGAATCCGTGGCGGCCCGGTCCGCGTCGTGGGGCCGGGTCACGGACCGCTGCCGCGCGGTGTGACGGCGACCGGCGACACAGCGGTCGGGCTGCCTTGCGCACCGCCGCCCCGGTGCGACGACGGCGGCGCGGGTGACCGTCCCCTGATCACCCGCGCCGCCGTGTCCGGCCCGGTCCTGTGCGTGGTGCCTGCGGGTCAGTGCAGTTCCTGGTCCGGCTCCCGCTCCTCGGCGGCGGGCCGCCTGCCGGTTTCCAGGTGTCCGTTGGACGAGGCGTGCCCGTTGGACGAGGCGTGCCCGTTGGACGAGGCGTGCCCGTCGGGAGAGGCGTGCCCGCCGGAGGAGTGTCCGAGGTGTTCCAGAGCCTGCTGCATCTCCTGCGGCGTGGGCTTGGCGATCTGCCCGCCGTACAGCCAGCGGCTGAGCCGGTGGCGCAGTACCTCCTTGCGGATCCGCGGGTTGGGCACGCCGTCCTGTCCGGCCGCGGGGGCGGGGAGCACTTCGGGCATCTTCCTGGACAGCAGGGTGTATTCCTGGTCGCGGTCCAGGCGTGCGTGGACCTCGACGAACTCGCCGTGCGGCAGGCGCTTGATCTTTCCGGTCTCGCGGCCGTGCAGGAGCTTGTCGCGGTCGCGCAGTTGCAGGCCGAGGCAGATCCGCCGGGTCACGATGTAGGTCAGCGCCGGGACGAGGAAGATCCCGATCCGTACCGCCCAGGTGATCTGGTTCAGGGACAGATGGAAGCGTTCGGCCAGGACGTCGTTGGCGCCGCCGAAGAACAGCACCAGGTAGAGCGAGACGAAGGCGATGCCGAACGAGGTGCGTGTGGGGTGGTCGCGGGGGCGGTCCAGGAGGTGGTGTTCGCGCTTGTCGCCGGTGACCCAGGCTTCCAGGAACGGCCACAGGGCGATCACCGCCATCATCACGGTGGGCAGGATGACGGCCGGGATCAGGACGCCCATGTTGACGGTGTAGCCGCCGGGCAGGACGAACTCCCAGGCGGGCATGGCGCGCAGGGCGCCTTCGAGGAAGCCCATGTACCAGTCGGGCTGGGAGCCCTGGGAGATCTGGTCGGCGCGGTAGGGGCCGTAGGTCCACACGGGGTTGATCTGGGCGGTGCCGGCCAGCAGCGTGAGCAGGCCGGAGACGAGGAAGAAGAATCCGCCGGCCTTGGCCGTGTACACCGGCATCAGGGGCTGGCCGACGACGTTGTTCTCGGTGCGGCCGGGGCCGGGGAACTGGGTGTGCTTGTGGTAGAAGACGTAGATCAGGTGGACGGTGACCAGGGCCAGGATGATGCCCGGGAGCAGCAGGATGTGGATGCTGTAGAACCGGGGGATGATCTCGTGGCTCGGGTATTCGCCGCCGAACAGGAACATCGTCAGGTAGGTGCCGACCACCGGGATGGCGAGGGTGACGCCTTCGGCGATGCGCAGGCCGGTGCCGGAGAGCAGGTCGTCGGGGAGTGAGTAGCCGACGAAGCCTTCCAGGGTGACCAGGACGAGCAGTGTGAAGCCGATCAGCCAGTTGACCTCGCGCGGCCTGCGGAACGATCCGGTCAGGAAGTGGCGCAGCGTGTGCACGCAGAGCGCGGCGATCATGACCAGGGCCGACCAGTGGTGCAGCTGTCGGATGAGCAGGCCGCCGCGCACGTCGAAGGTGATGTCGAGGGTGGAGGCGTAGGCCTGGGACATCGGGATGCCCTGCAGCGGGACGTGTGATCCCTGGTAGACGGTCTCCGTCATGCCCGGGTCGAAGAACATGGTGAGCCAGACACCGGTGAGCAGCAGCACGATGAAGCTGTAGAGCGCTATCTCACCGAACATGAACGTCCAGTGGTCGGGGAAGACCTTGCGGATCAGGAACCGGAAGTTGTAGATCCCGAGCCGCTCGTCCGCCCAGTCGGCGACGCGTTCGCCCTTCGGCGCCGTGGTGCGCGCGCTGTGCGGCGCCCTCTCCTCGGTCGTGCTCATACCCGCGCACCCTCCCCTCGCCGCTCGGCTGTCACAGGCACACCCGGTCCGGCCGGTGTGCGGTCGGTGGTGCGGGCGGCCTGCCGCGGCGCAAGCGGGCCCGTGCCCTGGAGCGGATGAAACGCTATCCACGCGGAACCAAACAGAACAACCGCGCTCAAGCCAGACTCAAGTGTGAACTCAAGTGATTCTTGAGTGAGTTGTGAGCGGCCCGGATGCGGGCCGTCGTCCTTCGTGTGCAACAGGCCTTGCCTTTCCGGCCGGTTGGCGGTGTGCGGTGGCTGCTTGTCGGTCAAGTAGGCATTGTTTTGCGGTAGTTGTGCCACTCCCGTCATGCCCGGAGCGTAAGGCAGCGTTTTTCGGCCCGCGACGGTGTGCAACGCGCCAGGTGGCTGGAAAGCGGGGTGTTCACGGTCGCTTTCGCTCGCCGGCCGGGGCTGCGGCCGGCCAGTGGGCCGAGGAGCCGCCGGGCCGCGGCCGGGTGGAGCCGGCGGAGACCCCGATGGCCGGCGGCGCCGGGGTGACGGGACGGCGCCGGCGGGCGTGGGGGCCGTGGGTGAGGCTGGGCGGCGGTGCGGTGGGGGCCGGGTCGCGCCGGGGGCGCAGTGCGGCCCGCAGCGCGTGCGTGCGCAGCGCTGCGGCGGGCGGGCCGAGCAACTGGTGCGGTTGGAGCAGGAGGGTCGCCGCGTGCCGGTCGGTGGTCGCGGCGACGGCGATCCGGGACGCGTACCGTCTGCCGAGCCGGGCGCGCAGCCCGGCCGGCGGGTCCTGGCCCGGGCCCGCGTGCAGGGTGCGGGTGCTCAGCCGCCAGGCGGGGGCGAGGCGGTGGGCGAGGGCCCGGCGCAGGCGGTGGCTGATGCCGACCGCGGTGCCGTGGGCGGTGAGCATGTCGTCCAGGACGAGGGCGCACTGCACGGCGAGTGTCATGCCGTGGCCGTGGGCCGGGTCGAGGGCGGCGAGGGCGTCGCCGACGACGAGGAACTGGTCGGGCCAGCGGCGCAGCTTCTCGTAGTGGCGCCAGCGGCTCTCGGTGCGGCTGCAGCCGTAGACGGGGCCGAGCGGGGTGGCCGTCTCGATGAGGTCGCGCAGCAGCGGGCTGCGCAGGGTGCCGGCGGCACGCAGCAGTTCCTCGTGGTCGGCGGGCGGCGGTGTGCCGTCGCCGGTGCTGAGCGACACCGACCAGCGGCCGCCTTCGACGGGGTGGAGCATGCCCTGGCGGGGGTCGCCGGGCGAGGCCATGAGCATCAGGCTCTTCCAGTCGGCGACATGGCCGACGGGCGGCGCGTACACGGTGGTGGCGTACGCGGTGCGGGTGTCGGCCACGGTCTCGGCGGGTGGTTCGTAGCCGAGTTCGGCGAGCCACTGGGGGGCGCGGGAGCCGCGTCCGGAGGCGTCCACGACGAACTCGGCCGGGATCAGCCGCCGGGGGGTGAAGCCGTCGGGTGCCTTGCGGTCCCGGCCGCGTGCCCATACGCCGGTGACGGTGTCCTGGGGGCCCGGCTGCAGGGCGACGACCTCATGTTCCGGCAGGAAGGTCACCTTGGGGTCGGCGCGCAGCCGGTCGCGTATCACCGAGTCGAGGAGGTCACGGCCGGCGCTGAGCATCGACAGGCCCGAGTCGAAGCGGGGCAGCCAGCCGGCCGGGCCGAGCAGCAGCGCGTCCTCGGGGAGGCGGACATGGACCGCTCCGGCCCGGGTGAGGTCGCGGCGGATGCCGGGGAACAGCTGTTCCAGGCCCTGGTGGGCGGCGGTCGTGAGGCTGTGGGTGTGACGTGCCTGGGGCACGCCTCGGCGGCGGCCGGGTCCGCGGGGCAGCCGGTCGCGCTCGATCACGGTGACGTGGTCCATGAAGTTGGCCAGGGCCCGCGCCGCGGTGAGCCCGGCGACGCTCGAGCCGATCACCACGGCACGGCCGTGGCCGCCGCCCCCGTCGACAACACGTGCGTCCATGCTCAACTCGGCCGCCTCCCCTGTGCGTTGTGGTTGCATCATGCGGTGCGGGGCCGTCTGCGCGGCCAGGCTGTGCGGCGCCTCGAGCGGCCTTCGAGGCGGACGCGAGGAGGACTCGAGCGGGGATGCCGGACGGGCGCCGCGCCAGGAGCGGCCGGACCTGGGCGGCAGACGCCGTCTCGTCGGCGAGGCCGGCCGGCAGCCGCCGGCGCCGGCCCGACGCGCCCGGAGCCGGGTCCGTGGACGGCACAGGTGCCACCGGGGGCGGCACGGCACGGCGTGAACTCCGGCCCCGGCGGCGGCCGGCGCGTGACCGGCGCAAGACGCCCTCGGTCACGGCGGGCTCTCCCCCGGCCCGGGCGAACGCCCGCGAGCAGCGGCACCCGGCCGCAACGGCGTGTCCGGCCCGTGCCGGGTCGGCTGCACTGCGGCCCGCCCGGCACGGCAGACACCCGCCCGGCACGGCGTGCCGCCCGGCCGAACGGCGGGTGCTCGCCTGCAACGGCAGGTGCGTGTCCGGCCGGAACGGTGCGGCCGGCCCGTGCCGGTCGGCTGTTCTGCGGCCCGCCCGGCACGGCGGGTGTTCGGCGGTAACGGCGGGTGCTCTCCCCGTACGGGCGTGCCCTGGCCGGAACGGTGTGGCCGGCCCGTGCCGGTCGGCTGTTCTGCGGCGCCGCCCTGGACGTCAGGTGGCCGGGCGGACGGTGTGTCAGGCCCGGGCTGGTGGGCTGAGCTGCGGGTGCCCGGGGTGCGGCCCGGGCTGGTGCGTGTGGCGCCGGTCGGTCTGCGGACACCGGTGTGCTCGTCAGGGCGGTGGGGTCCGCAGGTGCCCCGGTGGGGTGAGTGCCCGGTCCACCAGTGGGCCGGCGACGCCGGTGTAGCCGGCCGGGTCGAGCAGCGCGGTCACCTCCTCCCGGCTCAGCACGCCTGCCAGTTGAGGGGTCTGGACGAGTACGTCGGCCAGCGGCAGACCGGTGCGGGAGGCGAGCAGCGAGGCCTGGGTGAGCAGTTCCTTGGCGGCCGTCTTGCCGATGCGTGGGGCCAGGACGGCCGAGACCCGCTCGGAGACGAGTTGTCCGCCGGTCGCCTTGAGGTTGGCGCGCATGCGCTGCGGGTGGACGGTGAGTCCCCGGGCGAGTTCGACGGCCGTGTGCGCGGCGCCGCCGGTGAGCCGCAGGGCCTCGCGCAGCGGCTGCCACTCCGCGTGCCACATCCCGGCCGAGCGCTCGTCCTCGGTGGGCAGACACTGCATCAGTACGGTGGCCAGGGCGGGCACCTGCAGGGCGGCGGAGCGGATGAGGGTGGCGAGCACGGGGTTGCGTTTGTGCGGCATGGCCGAGGAGGCGCCCCGTCCGGCGACCGCGGGTTCGGCCACCTCGGCGACCTCGGTGCGGGTGAGCACCAGCACGTCCGCGGCGATCTTGCCGAGGGCGCCGGTGGTGTGGGCGAGGGCGGCCCCCAGGTCGGCGACGGGGGTGCGCAGGGCGTGCCAGGGCAGGACGGGGGCGCTCAGTCCCGTTTCGTCGGCGAACGCGGCGCCCAGTTCGCCGGGCAGGGCCGCGGGGTCCGCGTCCTGGCCCGCGTACTGCAGATAGCCGGCCAGGGTTCCGGCCGCGCCGCCGAGCGCCACCGGGAGGGTGCCGGCGACCCGTTCGAGACGCTCGACGGCGTCCAGCACGAGCTGGCGCCATCCGGCCGCCTTGAGCCCGAAGGTCGTGGGCACGGCGTGCAGGGCCAGGGTGCGGCCCGCCATCACGGTGTCGCGGTGGGCGGCCGCGAGGCCGGCCAGCGCCTCGGCGACGGCCCGCAGGTCGGCGGTGATCAGGCGCAGGGCGCGCTGGGCCACCAGCATGGCGCCGGTGTCGAAGACGTCCTGGCTGGTCGAGCCGCGGTGCACGTACTCGGCGGCCTGCGGGCAGCGTTGCGCGACCACCGCGGTCAGTGCCTTGACCAGGCCCACGACCGGGTTCGCGGTCTCCCGCGCGGCCAGCGCCAGTTCGCGCAGGTCGAGCAGGTCCGCGCGGGCGGCGGCGGTGATGGCCGCGGCCGCCTGGGCGGGAACCGTGCCGCAGCGGGCCTGGGCGCGGGCCAGGGCCGCCTCCGCGTCGAGCATCGCCTGCAGCCAGGCGCTGTCGCCGACGGCGGCCTCGACGGGGGTGCCCGCCCGGACCGGGGAGAGCAGCCCCGCGTCCAGGTGGGCGGAGAGGGTTCCCGTCCGCGGGGACGACGCGTGCACGGCCGTCATGTGCGTGCCTTCTCACTCACGGTGTCCCACTGCGCCACGGGGGCGGGAAGTCCGGGCAGGGCCAGGACCGCCGCCGCGATGGCGTCGGAGTCCTCGAGGGTGACCGAGCCGACGCCTGGCCTGATGCCGGCGGCGGTCACCCAGTGCACGGACTCGGTGGGCACCCCGTAGGCGAAGCGCCGCGGATGCGGCACGCCCTGGGCGTCGATCAGGTGGTAGGGCCGCTCGGACACGGCGAGGCCGCCGGTCTCGTAGTGCGCGCCGCCGCTGCCGTCGCCGGGGATGCGGTACGGACGGCACCCTCCGGTGCGCAGCAGCCGGCTCATCAGCGGGTCGGCGGTGCGCCGCAGGTCGATCTCGGGCAGGCGGGCCTCGATGAGGACGGTGGCCCGGACCTCCACGTCGGCTATCTCGCTCGACGTGGCGGTGAAGCAGGGGCCGTGCGGGTCGGCGGTGACGCGCAGGCCGGGGCCGATCACGTCGAGGATGCCCGCGTCGATGAGTGCGGCCATCTCCTCGATGCGGGAGGCCGGGGGGCCGATGGACAGATAGGCGTTGAGCGGGGTGTACCAGCCGTCGAGGTCGTCGCGGTGGGACGCGGCGGTCAGTCCGGCGTGGTCGACGGCGAGCCGCAGTTCGTTGCGCAGGTCGCGCAGGACGTCGAGGGCGGCTTTGACCGGTCCGCTGACGTTGCCCTGGCGGGCCAGGCGGACGTCGTCGTCGAGGTGGGCGCGCAGCCAGCCGCGGAAGGCGGCCTGGTCGGGGAAGACGCGGTCGCCGTAGGGGCGTGCGACGCGTTCCCAGTCCCAGCGTTCGGCGGTGTCGATCCCGTTCGCGTCGAGGAGCGCGTCCTCGTCCGGTCCGGGTTCGGCTTCCAGATAGGCCTCGACGAACTCCTCGACCTGGTCGGGGAGTTCACCGCGTGCCGTGAGCAGGGCCGCGTAGTAGACCCCGCACACCTCCTTGGAGACGAGCGGCCACAGGTCGGCGGCGAAGTCGATGGCGCCGCGGCGGGGCGTGCGGGCGCGCAGGTTCGCGATGTACCCGGCCGTCAGGAGGCGGGGGTAGTAGCGGCCGTGGGCGCCCTTCTCGTTCTCGCCGCGCGCCTGGTAGGGCACGCCGCGCCGGGAGCCCGCGTACAGGCGTGGTTCGCGGCCCGAGGGGCGGTAGGCCAGCCGGCCGTCGACGCGGGTGAAGACGCCGCCCCTGCCGTGGGTGAACAGCGCCAGGTAGTCGAAGAAGTTGAGCCCCAGTCCGCGCAGCAGTACGTGCTCGCCGGGCCGGATGCCCGACAGGTCGACGTCGGCGGGGTTGGAGGGGGCCAGGTAGGTCAGTGCGTTGCGTTCGGCGTACAGGGCCAGCTCCCGCTCGGTGCGGGTGGGCTGTGCCGGTACGTGGCCCTGGGCGAGGACGACCGCGGACAGGCCGGTCAGGCGGGTGCCGTCCTCGAGGACGACGGTCTGCGGTCCGGGCTGCCCGGCCGGGGCGCCGTCGTCTTCGAGGGCGACGGCCCGCAGGGGGTGGGTGCGTACCCGTACGTGGGCGGCGGTGCCTGCGACGACCCGCTGGAACGCCCAGGTCAGGTAGGAGCCGTACAGGGCGCGGGTGGGGTAGGTGTCGGGGCCCAGGCGGTGTGCTTCGGCGAGGACCTGGTCGTCGTAGCCGGCGTCCGGGGCGGCCTCGAGGGTGTGCGAGACCAGGGCCTTGGCCCACTGGTACAGGCTCGGTCCCTCGTCCAGCGGGCCGTCGATGCGGACGCTGGCGTCGGTGTAGACCGTGACCTGGCAGGACACGGTGTTCATCAGCAGGTGCCGGGACTGCGTGGGGCGCCATACCCGTCCCGAGCCCGGCGGGTCGGGGTCGACGACGTGCACGGTGACGGTGTCCCAGCGGGGCGACTTCCGTTCCTGTGCGCTGAGCCGTTCCAGTACGGACAGGCCCCGCGGCCCTGCGCCGACGAGGCACACCTCCAAGTGCGTCGACGCTTCGCCCCGGTGGGACAGGGCGGATTCCCCGATGTCCGCGGAGCCGGGTGAGATCGGGTCGTCCAGAACGTATTGAACGGCCGCCGTCTCGGGCGGCCCTGCGGTGCGTACGGCGCTTACTGCGCGTTCGCCTCCATGCGTACCGTCCACAAGTGCCTCCTTCCTCCGCCACGGTCGGTGCAGGCGCTCAATCAGTGCTCGGAACCGGATGGACCCCGGCTTGAGAAGCGGGCGGGAAAGGGGCCGGCGGATCGGGGCGGACCGGACGGGGCATCTCCGGCGGGCCCCGAACGGGGCTGTATCGGGACTCCAGCACCGGTCGGTACGTTCGTCGAAAAGCATCACCGGACCTTTAGCGGGCCGGGAACCACGCCGACACGACCGGGATATGGAAAGGAACGCCGAGTTCCCCCATGGCCGCGATCGATGACGAGTTCGGGATTTCCACACTCCGGAATTACCGGCAGCGCTGGGGAACCCCCGTGCGGTTCGTGACGGTTGCGGAGGGCGAGCCGTCCCATGAAGGAGATTCGATGAAGAGCGACCCGTGCCCCAGAGCGCACGCCCGGGCCGGCCGCGCCGCCGCCGGGTCCGTCCTTTGTGCCGCCTGCGTCCGTCAGACGGCACGCGATCTGCGTACGCTTCCCGGCCTCCACCAGGAGTCCTTGCACCAGGTGTCGCCTGCGTCCCGGCGGTCCAACCCGACCAGGGTCTCGGGGAGCCGCAGGCGCGATCACCTGAACATCTCGGTTCTCGACGCCCGGCACAACATCCTTGCCACGCTCGAGTCCTGGTCGGAAATCGTGGTGGAAGAGCTCGGCATCGCGTCCCCGGCCCGTTCGGTTCCCCAGCTGGCCGGGTTTCTGGCGCAGCACCTGGAGTGGATCGTGTCCCAGCCCCCGGCTGCCGACTTCGCGGACGAGATCGAAAGCCTCGTCGGGGAAATGCGCAGCACGATAGACCCCGATCCCGGCAGCCTCCACACGCTGATCCGCAGGTGTGTCGTGGACGACTGCGGCGGGACGATAAGCGCCTCTGTGAAGAACGGTCAGGACGCGGGGAGCAGAAGCATCGAGTGCTCCGCCGGCCATTCCTGGGAAACGCACGAATGGCTGCGCCTGAGGCAGCTCATGGAACGGCAGCGAAAGGGTGTCGACGCATGACGAAACCGCCACGCCACCGGCTTGTTCCCACGAATGTGGCCGCGCTCGCCGCCGGGGTGTCCGAGGCGACCATCCGGAAGTGGGTGAGCCGCGGGAAGATCACCCGCTACGGCGCGCCGAACTGCCGCTCGGAGTTCGACATCGACGAGCTCACGGAGATCGCCCTGCGGCGCCGGCCCGGTCCCCCACCCGGCCGGGGCGCGGGCCGGTGATGTTCCCGGGCGCACGACGGGCGTTGTCCTCGCCGGGATCGGGCAGCCGCTCGGTCGCCGCTGTGGGCGGGGTGCCGGTCACCGCCGTGCGGCCTGCGGGGAATCCGCGCCGGCCCGATGCCCGGCCTCATTCCTTCCTATCGATCTGGACGATGCGATCTCTATGCAGAAACGACAAGGGGAGCTGAGTGCGTTGACTCTACCGACCTCAGTGGAGGGGGTCTCGGAAAACCACCGGGTTCGCTCGGTCGGCATCGGCCGCGCCCACGCCAAGGCCATTTTGCTGGGCGAGCACGCGGTCGTCTACGGGACGCCGGCGCTCGCTCTGCCGATTCCGCAGCTCACGGTCACGGCCAGCGCGGGATGGTCTTCCCACGCCGGCGACGCCCAGGGCGACTTGTCCTTCACCATGACCGGTTCCGCCTCCAGGGCGGTGGTGACCCAGGCCTCCGACGGTCTGCGGCGGCTGACGGCGGCCTTCAAGGCGCGCATGGGCGTGCCGGGCCGGCCGCACCTGGACGTGATTCTCGACGGCGCCATCCCGCCCGGGCGCGGGCTGGGCTCCAGCGCGGCGAACTCGCGGGCGATCGTCCTCGCGCTGGCCGACCTGTTCGGCCGCGAACTGAGCGAGAGCACGGCGTTCGACCTGGTGCAGACGGCGGAGAACGTGACGCACGGCCGGGCCAGCGGCGTCGACGCCATGACCGTCGGCGCGTCGGCGCCGCTGCTGTTCCACGAGGGCAGGGCGCAGGAACTGAGCGTCGGCTGCGAGGGCTTGTTCATCGTCGCCGACAGCGGCACGGCCGGCAGCACCAGGGAGGCCGTGGAACTGCTGCGGGAGGGGTTCAGGAGCGAGGCCGCGGCGCAGGAGCGGTTCCTGCGCGCCGCGGCGCGGCTCGTCGACGAGGCCCGGCAGGCCCTCGCCGGGGGCGAACCGGCGCAGCTGGGCGCGCGGATGACGGACTATCACGAACTGCTGCGGGCGGCCGGCCTGAGCACCGACCGGATCGACACGATGGTCGAGGCCGCGCTGGGGGCGGGCAGTCTCGGCGCGAAGATCACCGGCGGTGGCCTGGGCGGCTGTGTCCTGGCCCTGACCCAGCCGGAGCGGGCCAGGCAGGTCGCCGGGCAGCTGCACGAAGCCGGCGCCGTGCAGACGTGGGTCGTGCCGCTGAGGAGGCTCGCCGATCATGCGCTCTGAACAGCGGACCGCGCCGGTGCGCCCGCGCGAGGACGGCGCGGTCACCGTCACCGCCGTCGCACATCCGAACATCGCACTGGTGAAGTACTGGGGCAAGAGCGACGAGCGGCTGTTCCTGCCCCGCACCGACAGCCTGTCGATGACCCTGGACATCTTCCCCACGACCACCCGCGTCCGGCTCGCCCCCGGCGCGGAGCACGACACGCTCACCTTCAACGGCGCACCCGCGACGGGAGAGGCCCACCGGCGGATCGCCGCCTTCCTGGACCTCGTACGGGAGCGGGCCGCACTCGGCCACCGGGCCGTCGTCGACACCGAGAACACCGTCCCCACCGGGGCGGGTCTGGCGTCCTCGGCCAGCGGTTTCGCCGCCCTGGCCGTCGCCGCCGCCGCCGCGTACGGGCTCGCTGCGGACGCCACCGCCCTGTCGCGGCTGGCCCGGCGCGGTTCCGGATCGGCCTCGCGGTCGATCTTCGGCGGGTTCGCCGTGTGGCACGCCGGTGTGAGCGGCGGCACGGCCGAGCAGGCGGATCTGAGCTCGTACGCCGAACCGGTCGACGCCGCCGCGCAGTTCGACCCGGCGCTGGTCATCGCGGTCGTCGACGCTGGCCCCAAGGCGGTCTCCAGCCGTGAGGCCATGCGCCGCACCGTCGACACCTCACCGCTGTACGAGCCGTGGGCGCGCTCGAGCAAAGCCGACCTGGCCGACATGCGGGCTGCGCTGAGGCGCGGGGACCTGGACGCGGTCGGAGAGGTCGCGGAGCGCAACGCGCTCGGCATGCACGCCACGATGCTGGCGGCGCGTCCCGCCGTGCGGTACATGTCGCCGGCCTCCCTGACCGTGCTGGACCGGGTGCTGCAGCTGCGGCGGGACGGGATCGCGGCCTACGTGACCATGGACGCCGGGCCGAACGTCAAGGTGCTGTGCCGGCGCGCGGACGCGGACCGGGTGGCCGCGGCCGTCCGCGGCGCCGCCCCGGGCCGCGCGGTGCACATCGCCGGGCCGGGCCGGGGCGCCCGTCTGCTGGCCGGGGACGCACGATGACCTCCCGGCGGACGGTCGTGCGGCGCGCGCCGGGCAAGTTGTTCGTCGCGGGCGAGTACGCGGTGGTGGACCCCGGCAACACGGCGATCCTGGTGGCGGTCGACCGGTACGTCACCGTCACCGTGTCCGGCACGGACGGTACCGGTGTGGTGATCTCCTCCGACCTGTATCCGCGGGCGGTGCGCCTGCAGTGGCAGGACGGCCGGCTGAGCGCGGGCGGCGAGGAGGCGGCGTATGTGGTGGCCGCGATCGAGACCGTGGGTGAGCTGCTGGCCGAACGCGGCCTGCCGGTGCCCGCGTTGAGCGTGTCGGTCACCAGCACGCTGCACGAGGCGGGCCGCAAGTACGGCCTGGGTTCCAGCGGCGCGGTGACCGTGGCGACGGTCGCCGCCGTGGCGTCGTACTGCGGGCTTCGGCTGTCGCGTGAGGACCGCTTTCGTCTCGCCCTGCTCGCCACGGCCCGGATCGATCCCAAGGGCTCCGGCGGCGATCTCGCCGCCGGCACCTGGGGCGGCTGGATCGCCTACCGGGCGCCCGACCGCGGCCAGGTCCTCGGCCTGGCGCGCAGCCGCGGCGTCGAGGCGGCACTGGCCGCCGACTGGCCGGGGTTCGCGGTGCGCCGGCTGCCGCCGCCCAGCGGCCTGCGCCTGGAGGTCGGCTGGACCGGCAGCCCGGCCTCCACCACCTCCCTGGTGTCCGGCCTGCACCGGCGGGCCTGGCGGGGCAGCTCCTTGCACCGCACGTTCGTGCAGAACACGAACGGCTTCGTCCGGGCCGCCGTCGACGCGCTCGAGGCCGGCGACGGGCCGGGCCTGCTGCACCAGATCCGGCGCGCCCGCCGGGAGCTGGCCCGCCTCGACGACGAAGTCGGCCTGGGCATCTTCACCCCCGAGCTGACGGCTCTGTGCGACGCCGCCGAGGAAGCCGGCGGCGCGGCGAAACCCTCGGGGGCGGGGGGAGGCGACTGCGGCATCGCCCTGCTGGACGCCGACGCCGCACACCACCTCTCGCACGTACGGCAACGGTGGGCCGCGGCCGGGGTGCTGCCCCTGCCGGTGAGTCCCGCCATGGAAAGGAGCCAGGAATGAGCAGCGCCCAGCGCAAGGACGACCACGTCCGGCTCGCCATGGAGCAGCAGCACCTGCACAGCGGACGCAACCAGTTCGACGAGGTGTCGTTCGTCCACCACGCCCTGGCCGGCATCGACCGGCCGGACGTGTCCTTGGCGACGACCTTCGCCGGCATCACCTGGCAGGCGCCGCTCTACATCAACGCGATGACCGGCGGCAGCGTCAAGACGGGTGCCATCAACCGGGATCTGGCCGTCGCGGCCCGGGAGAGCGGGGTGGCCATCGCCTCGGGCTCCATGCACGCCTACTTCAAGGACCCCTCGTGCGCCGGCACCTTCCGGGTGCTGCGCGAGGAGAACCCGGACGGGTTCGTCATGGCGAACGTCAACGCGACGGCGTCGGCCGACAACGCGCGGCGTGCCGTCGACCTGATCGAGGCCGACGCCCTGCAGATCCACCTCAACACGGCGCAGGAGACGCCCATGCCGGAGGGGGACCGCTCCTTCGGGTCCTGGGCGGCGCAGATCGAGCGGATCGCGGCGGCCGTCGACGTCCCCGTGATCGTCAAGGAGGTCGGCAACGGGCTGAGCCGTCAGACGATCCTGGCGCTGCCGAACCTGGGTGTGCGGGCGGCCGACGTCAGCGGCCGCGGCGGCACCGACTTCGCCCGGATCGAGAACGGCCGGCGTGAACTGGCCGACTACGCCTACCTGCACGACTGGGGGCAGTCCACCGCCGCCTGTCTGCTGGACGCGCAGGACGTCGGCTTCCCCCTGCTGGCCTCGGGCGGTGTGCGCCATCCGCTCGACGTCGCCCGCGCCCTCGCGCTGGGCGCCGGTGCCGTCGGATCGTCCGGCGGGTTCCTGCGCGTGCTCCTCGACGGCGGCGTCCATGCGCTGATCGCGCAGCTCGCGGCCTGGCTCGACCAGCTGGCGGCCCTGCAGACCATGCTCGGCGCCCGCACCCCCGCCGACCTCGCACGCTGCGATCTGCTGATCCACGGCGCGCTGAGGTCCTTCTGTACCGACCGGGGCGTCGACACGCGGCGCCTCGCCCAGCGTTCCAGCTCCATCGACGCCCTCCACGAGATGACGGGAAGCACACGATGACTGATGCCCACGCGATCGCCGGCATCCCGATGAGGTGGGTGGGCCCCCTGCGCATCTCGGGGAACGTCGCCGACACCGAGACCCAGGTACCGCTCGCCACCTACGAGTCGCCGCTGTGGCCCTCCGTGGGGCGCGGCGCGAAGGTCTCCCGGCTGGCCGAGAAGGGGATCGTCGCGACCCTCGTCGACGAGCGGATGACCCGCTCGGTGCTCGTCGAGGCGACCGACGCGCAGACGGCGCTCGCGGCCGCGCGGACCATCGAGGCCCGCATCGACGAGCTGCGCGAGGTGGTGCGCGGCTGCAGCCGGTTCGCCCAGCTGATCGGCATCCGGCACGAGATCACGGCCAACCTGCTGTTCCTGCGGTTCGAGTTCTCCACCGGCGACGCCTCCGGGCACAACATGGCCACGCTCGCCTCCGACGCGCTGCTGGGGCACCTGCTGCAGACCGTCGCGGGCATCTCCTACGGATCGATCTCGGCGAACTACTGCACCGACAAGAAGGCCAGCGCGATCAACGGCATCCTCGGCCGCGGCAAGAACGTGGTCACCGAACTCCTCGTGCCGCGCGAGGTGGTGGCCGACGTGCTGCACACGACGGCCGCCAAGATCGTCGAGCTGAACATCCGCAAGAACCTGCTCGGGACCCTCCTCGCCGGCGGTGTCCGTTCGGCGAACGCCCACTACGCCAACATGCTGCTCGCGTTCTATCTGGCGACCGGCCAGGACGCGGCCAACATCGTCGAAGGCTCGCAGGGCGTCGTCATGGCCGAGGACCGCGACGGCGACCTCTACTTCTCCTGCACCCTGCCGAACCTGATCGTGGGCACCGTCGGCAACGGCAAGGGCCTGGGGTTCGTGGAGACGAATCTGACCCGGCTGGGCTGCAAGGCCGACCGCGAGCCCGGGGAGAACGCCCGCCGGCTCGCCGTCCTGGCCGCGGCCACCGTGCTGTGCGGTGAGCTGTCGCTGCTCGCGGCGCAGACCAACCCGGGTGAGCTCATGCGTGCGCACGTGCAACTGGAACGCGACAACACGACCGCGAAGGTTGGTGTATGAGGTATGTCCATATCCATCGGAATCCACGACCTGTCGATTGCGACCGGCGAGTTCGTCCTGCCGCACACGGCGCTCGCCGCACACAACGGCACCGAGATCGGCAAGTACCACGTGGGCATCGGCCAGGAGTCGATGAGTGTTCCCGCCGCTGACGAGGACATCGTGACGATGGGTGCGGCGGCGGCCGCGCCGATCATCGCCCGGCACGGCAAGGACCGCATCCGCACGGTCGTGTTCGCCACCGAGTCGTCGATCGACCAGGCGAAGGCGGCCGGGGTGTACGTCCATTCGCTGCTCGGGCTGCAGTCGGCGACCCGTGTCGTCGAACTGAAGCAGGCCTGCTACGGGGCGACGGCGGCCCTGCAGTTCGCCATCGGCCTGGTGCAGCGCGACCCGGCCCAGCAGGTCCTGGTGATCGCCAGCGACGTCTCCAAGTACGAGCTGGACAGCCCCGGTGAGGCCACCCAGGGTGCGGCCGCGGTGGCCATGCTGGTCGGGGTGGACCCCGCCCTGGTGCGCATCGAGGACCCCTCCGGCCTGTTCACCGCCGACGTCATGGACTTCTGGCGGCCGAACTACCGCGATGCGGCCCTGGTCGACGGGCAGGAGTCCATCGGCGCCTACCTGCAGGCGGCGGAGGGCACCTGGAAGGACTACGCCGAGCAGGGCGGCCGCTCCCTCGAGGAGTTCGCCGCGTTCTGCTACCACCAGCCGTTCACGAAGATGGCCTACAAGGCCCACCGTCACCTGCTGAACTACTGCGGCTACGACACCGACAAGGACGCCATCGCCCGCGACCTGGGGCAGACCACGGCCTACAACACCGTGATCGGCAACAGCTACACCGCCTCGGTGTACCTGGGCCTGGCCGCGCTGCTGGACCAGGCCGACGACCTGACGGGCCGGCCCGTCGCCTTCCTCAGCTACGGCTCCGGCAGCGTCGCGGAGTTCTTCGCCGGGACCGTGGTCGCCGGCTACCGCGAGCAGCTGCGGACCGAGGCGAACCAGGAGGCGATCAGCCGGCGCACGCCGGTCGACTACGCCGGCTACCGCGCACTGCACGAGTTCAAGTTCCCCACCGACGGCGGCGACCACGCCGCCCCCGAGCAGACCACGGGGCCGTTCCGGCTGGCCGGGATCAGCGGCCACAAGCGCCTCTACCAGCGGCGCTAGCACGCCCGGGCCCGCACGGGCAGGCGGGCGGCCCTGACCCGGGCCGCCCCCTGCCCGGCGCCCTGTCCGCACTGTTTTCCAACATCACCTGAGGGGAGGGCAGCCGCATGGAAGACCTCACGATCCTCGGTACGGGCAGCCCCATGAAGGACGTCAGGATCCTCGGTACGGGTGCCTACGTGCCGGACCGGATCGTCTCCAACGACGAGGTGGGTGCGCCGGCCGGCGTCGACGACGCCTGGATCACCCGCAAGACCGCGATCCGTGAGCGGCGCTGGGCCGCCCCGGAGCAGGCCACGTCGGACCTGGCCACGGCCGCGGCGCGGGCCGCGATGGAGTCGGCCGGCATCACTGCCGAGCAGCTGTCCGTGATCGCGGTCGCCACGTCCACGCCGGACCGTCCCCAGCCGCCGACGGCGGCCTATGTCCAGCGCAATCTCGGCGCGTCCGGCACCGCGGCGTTCGATGTCAACGCGGTGTGTTCGGGCACCGTGTTCGCGCTCTCCGCGGTCAGCGGCGTCATGCTCCGGCGGGGCGGCCACGCGCTGGTCATCGGCGCCGACGTGTACTCGCGCATCCTCGACCCGGCCGACCGCAAGACGGTCATCCTGTTCGGGGACGGCGCCGGTGCGATGGTCCTGGGTCCGACCGGGCGGGGCCCGCTGGTGCGCCATGTCGCCCTGCACACGTTCGGCGCTCTCGCGGACCTGATCCAGGTGCCCGCGGGCGGCAGCCGGCTGCCCGCCGACCCGGGCGCCCTCGACGCCGGGCTGCAGTACTTCGCGATGGACGGGCGTGAGGTGCGCCGCTTCGTGGTGGAGGAACTGCCGCAGCTGGTCAAGGGTTTCCTGCACGAGGCTGGCGTCGGCCCCGAGGACATCAGCCACTTCGTTCCGCACCAGGCCAACGGCGTCATGCTCGACGAGGTCTTCGCGGACCTGTCCCTGCCCCGCGCCACCATGCACAAGACGGTGACGCAGCTCGGCAACACCGGAGCCGCCTCCATCCCGATCACTTTGGACGCGGCCGTCCGCAAGGGCGCCTTCCGCCCGGGCGAACTGGTCCTGCTGGCCGGCTTCGGCGGCGGCATGGCCGCGAGTTTCGCCCTGGTCGAGTGGTGAGGCCCTGCCCCCACCGCGGGCGGGCCCACCGCGTGGCGTGCCCGCCCGTGCCGGCACCGCTGAACCCACCCGAACCCCTCAGCCCGGGCGGCCGAGGGTTCACGCGTCCGCCGCACCGATCCGCCCTCTTCCCGGGAAGGTCACCGACCCATGCCGCTCGTACTCGACGCCGCCGCCCAGGACCTCCTCTTCCGTGAGGCCCGCACCGCCAGCACCTTCACCGACGAGCCGGTGACCGAGGAGCAGATCCGGGCCGTCTACGACCTGGTCAAGTACGGCCCCACCGCCTCCAACCAGAGCCCGCTGCGCATCACCCTGGTCCGCTCCCCCGAGGCCCGTGAGCGCCTGGTGCGGCACATGGCCGAGGGCAACCGGCCCAAGACCGCCGCCGCCCCGCTGTCCGCGGTCCTGTCCACCGACAACGAGTTCCACGCCCGGCTGCCCCGGCTGTTCCCGCACGCCCCGCAGGTCAAGGACGTGCTCTACGCCGACCGCGCGGGCCGTGAGAGGTCGGCCCTGCTCAACGGGGCCCTGCAGGCCGCGTACTTCATCGTCGGCGTCCGCGCCGCCGGCCTCGCGGCCGGCCCGATGAGCGGCTTCGACGCCGCCGGCGTCCGCAAGGAGTTCCTGGACGACGACCACACCCCGCTGATGGTCGTCAACATCGGCCGGCCCGGCCCCGGCGCCTGGCGCCCGCGGCTGCCCCGCCTGGACATCGACGAGGTCATCACCACTGTCTGAGCCCCGCCCCGCCCGCCCCCGGCAGCCCTTGGCCGCGCCCCACGCCCCACGCCCCACGCCCCACGCCCCGCGCCCCGCGCCCCGCGTCCCGCGTCCCGGCCGAGGGCTGCGGCGCGCGGCGGCGGGGGCCGGCGCGCAGGGCCGCCTGCGCGTGCCGTGCGGGGTCGCCGAGGGCCTGCCCGGCGGACCGGGGCACGGACGCGGGGTCCGCACACTGATCGGCCGGACAGGCCCTGAGGGATTCAGCTGCCGTCGCGGACGTGGTCGTGGGCCGGCCACAGTTCGCGGGCGAGCAGCATTTCCTGTTCGGACAGCGGGATGTCGCCCCGCAGCCGCTCGGGGTGGGCGGGCGGCGGCCCGCCGGCCCCCGGCGGCAGTTCCAGGAACCGTGCCTGGGCGTAGCGCACGAGGCGGCTCCTGGGGCGTGCGGCGGAACGGGACGGGTCGATGGCCTGAACCGCCTCGGGGCCGACATAGACGGCTCCCAGGCACGCCAGTGCCCGCCCCGCGGCCCGCAGCAGGCCGTTGATCAGCCGCAGACCGCCGCGCAGTATCCGAATCATGTCTGCACCTCCGCACCTCCACTCGTCGTTGCCTACAGAGACTGGCAAGGTTCACTCGTGGACCGATCGAGGAGGCGTGGCGCACGGCGGTGCTGTTTTCGGCCCGCCGGGTGCCCTGGACGGGGCACGGCCGGCGCCGGCTGCCGCGGTTCGCGCCGCCGGGGCCGGTGCGGGCGCGGCAGGGTGCGGGCATGACGACGAGGCGCGCTGCAGCGGGTGTGCAGCGCGCCTGGGCGGAGCGGGGTCTTCAGTCGATGCCGCGTACGAGGTGGGACTCCGCGGTGTCGTCCTCGTCGATGCCGGCGAGCCGGAGCGGCGGGGCCAGGGCCGGGGTGTCCTGGGGCTGTCTGTGGTCCTCCTTCAAAGGGTCGTGCACCTGGTCCTCCTTGGGTCGACTCAGTAGCGGTAGTGGTCCGGCTTGTAGGGGCCCTCGACCTCGACACCGATGTACGAGGCCTGCTCGGGGCGCAGGGTGGTCAGCTTGACGCCGAGGGCGTCCAGGTGGAGACGGGCGACCTTCTCGTCGAGGTGCTTGGGCAGCACATAGACGTCGACCGGGTACTCGTCCGGCTTGGTGAACAGCTCGATCTGGGCCAGGGTCTGGTCCGCGAAGGAGTTGGACATCACGAACGACGGGTGACCGGTGGCGTTGCCCAGGTTCAGCAGGCGGCCCTCCGACAGCACGATGAGGACCTTGCCGTCGGGGAACTTCCAGGTGTGGACCTGCGGCTTGACCTCGTCCTTGACGATGCCCGGGATCTTCGCCAGGCCGGCCATGTCGATCTCGTTGTCGAAGTGACCGATGTTCCCGACGATCGCCTGGTGCTTCATCCTGGCCATGTCGGCGGCCATGATGATGTCCTTGTTGCCGGTCGTGGTGACGAAGATGTCGGCCGTCTCGACGACCTCGTCCAGCGTGGTCACCTGGTAGCCGTCCATCGCCGCCTGCAGCGCGCAGATCGGGTCGATCTCGGTGACGATGACCCGGGCGCCCTGCCCGCGCAGCGACTCCGCACAGCCCTTGCCGACGTCGCCGTAGCCGAAGACGACCGCGGTCTTGCCGCCGATCAGGACATCGGTGGCACGGTTGATGCCGTCGATCAGGGAGTGCCGGCAGCCGTACTTGTTGTCGAACTTCGACTTCGTGACCGCGTCGTTGACGTTGATCGCCGGGAACAGCAGGCTGCCGTCACGGTGCATCTCGTACAGACGGTGGACACCCGTCGTGGTCTCCTCGGTCACACCGCGGATCTCCGACGCGAGCTGCGTCCACTTCTGCGAACCCTCGGTGATCGTGCGGTTCAGGAGCTCGAGGACGACCCGGTGCTCGTCGTTCTCCGCCGTGTCGACCGAGGGAACCTTGCCGGCCTTCTCGTACTCGACGCCCTTGTGGACCAGGAGCGTGGCGTCACCGCCGTCGTCGAGGATCATGTTCGGGCCGCCGGTGGGGCTGTTCGGCCAGGTCAGCGCCTGCTCCGTGCACCACCAGTACTCCTCCAGCGTCTCGCCCTTCCAGGCGAAGACCGGGACGCCCTGCGGGTCGTCGGGCGTGCCGTTCGGGCCCACCGCGATCGCGGCGGCCGCGTGGTCCTGGGTGGAGAAGATGTTGCAGGACACCCAGCGGACCTCGGCGCCCAGGGCGACCAGGGTCTCGATCAGCACGGCGGTCTGCACGGTCATGTGCAGCGAGCCCATGATCCGGGCGCCGGCCAGCGGCTGCGCCTCGGCGTACTCCGTGCGGATCGCCATCAGGCCGGGCATCTCGTGCTCGGCGAGGGTGATCTCCTTGCGGCCGAAGGCGGCCAGGGAGAGATCGGCGACCTTGAAGTCCGTGAAGTCAGTGCTGGGCTGCGAGGACATGCTGGGTACTCCTTGAGTTCGCTACGTTGCGGTGGATTTCGAGCGTCGCCGTCGAGCGGTTCAGCGTGATGTAGTGCAGTCCGGGGGCGCCTTCGGCGAGGAGCCGCTCGGCCATCGCGGTGGCGTGCTCGACGCCGATGCGGTGGCCTTCGGCGGGCTCGTCGCGCACGGTGTCCAGGCGGTGGGCCAGGTCCTCGGGGAAGGCGGCGCCGCTGAGGGCGGCGAAGCGGGCGATCTGGCGTACGTCGGTGGCCGGCATGATCTCCGGGATGATCGGGGTGTCGCAGCCCGCGGCGGCCACCCGGTCGCGCAGCCGCAGATAGTCCTCGACGTCGAAGAACATCTGGGTGATGGCGTAGTCGGCGCCCGCCCTGCACTTGGCGACGAAGTGGCGGATCTCGCTGTCCCAGTCCGGCGAGCGCGGATGGCGCTCCGGGAAGGCCGCCACGCCGACGCTGAAGTCGCCTGACTCCTTGACCAGAGCGACCAGTTCATGGGCGTGGGTGAAGCCGTCGGGGTGCCGCTTCCAGGGGGCGTTGGGGTCGCCGGGCGGGTCGCCGCGCAGGGCGAGGACGTCGCGCACGCCGGCGTCGGCGTACTGGCCGATGATGTGGCGCAGCTCCGCCACCGAGTGGCCGACCGCGGTCAGATGGGCGACGGGGCGCAGGGTGGTCTGGGTTGCGATCCGTTTGGTCACCTCGACGGTGCGGTCCCGGGAGGAGCCGCCGGCGCCGTAGGTGACGGAGACGAAGGCCGGTGCGAGGGGTTCGATGCGGCGGATCGCCTCCCACAGCGTCCGCTCGCCCTTGGCGGTCTTCGGCGGGAAGAACTCGAAGGAGAACGACGGGGTCCCCCGGCCGAGGGTGTCGCGCAGGGTGGTCATGGGCGGCCTCCGGCGTTGAAGTAGCTGGCCTCGGGGTGGTGCACGACGATGGCGTCCGTGGACTGTTCGGGGTGCAGCTGGAACTCCTCGGACAGGTGGACGCCGATGCGCTCGGGCCGGAGCAGGCCGGCGATCTTGGCGCGGTCCTCCAGGTCGGGGCAGGCCGGGTAGCCCAGGGAGTAGCGGCAGCCCTGGTACTCGGTGCGCAGCATGGCGTCCAGGGAGTCCGGGTCGGCCGAGGCGATGCCGAGTTCGGAGCGCACGCGTGCGTGCCAGTACTCGGCGAGGGCTTCGGCCAGCTGCACGGACAGGCCGTGCAGTTCGAGGTAGTCGCGGTAGGAGTTCGACTCGAACAGCTTCGCGGTCTCCTCGCCGATGCGGGAGC
Organism: Streptomyces sp. NBC_01334; assembly: GCF_035983595.1. Lineage (NCBI taxonomy): Bacteria > Bacillati > Actinomycetota > Actinomycetes > Kitasatosporales > Streptomycetaceae > Streptomyces > Streptomyces sp. NBC_01334. Next base: position 108,239 of record NZ_CP130718.1, read on the forward strand.
CGACGGTGACGACCTGGAGGCCGACGACGTCGGTCTCCCCCGATTCCTGGGGGCGGAAGAAGTCGGCCAGGCACAGGCGGCGGCCGCGGTGCTGGCGGGGGAAGGAGAACCGGGTCAGTTCGGAGCCGTTGTCGTCCAGCAGGATCAGGTCGTCGCCCTTGGAGACGGCACGGAAGTAGCCGTGGACGACGGCCGCCTCGAGGAGGTTGTCGGTCTGCAGGCGGTCCAGCCAGCCGCGCAGCCGGGGCCGGCCCTCGGTCTCGACGAGTTCCTCGTAACTCGGTCCGTCGCCGGCGCGGGTCTGCTTCAGGCCCCACTGACCCTTGAACAGGGCGCTCTCGTCGAGCCAGGAGGCGTACTCCCTGAGCGGGATGCCCTTGACGACGCGGGTGCCCCAGAACGGCGGTGCGGGCACGCGGTTGTCGGTGGCGACGTCGGAACGTCCGCCTTCTTCGGGTCGCTCCTGTACGACGAGGGCAGGCGCGGTGGTCTTGACCCGGCGCTGCTTGAGCTCGGGCAGCTTCGCGCCGGGCACCTGCCGCTTGACCGCGATGAGGGCGTCCATGAGGTACAGGCCCTCGAAGGCGTCGCGGGCGTAGCGGACCTCGCCCTGGTAGATCTCGTGCAGGTCCTGTTCGACGTAGGCGCGGGTGAGGGCGGCGCCGCCGAGGATGACGGGGTAGTTCGCGGCCAGGCCGCGGGAGTTGAGCTCCTGCAGGTTCTCCTTCATGATCACCGTGGATTTGACCAGCAGGCCCGACATGCCGATGACGTCGGCCCGGTGCTCCTCGGCGGCCTCCAGGATCGCGGAGACCGGCTGCTTGATGCCGAGGTTGACGACGTTGTAGCCGTTGTTGGACAAGATGATGTCGACGAGGTTCTTGCCGATGTCGTGGACGTCGCCGCGCACCGTGGCCAGCACGATGGTGCCCTTGCCCTCCGCGTCCGACTTCTCCATGTGCGGCTCGAGGTAGGCCACCGCGGTCTTCATGACCTCGGCGGACTGCAGCACGAACGGCAGCTGCATCTGGCCGGAACCGAACAGCTCACCGACCACCTTCATGCCGTCCAGGAGCGTGTCGTTGACGATGTCGAGGGCGGGGCGGGTCCGCAGGGCCTCGGCGAGGTCGGCGTCCAGGCCGTTCTTCTCGCCGTCGATGATCCGCCGCTTGAGACGCTCGTCCAGCGGCAGCGCCGCCAGCTCCTCCGCCTTGCCCGCCTTCAGCGACTTGGTGGTGGCACCCTCGAACAGCGCCATCAGCTTCTGCAGCGGGTCATAGCCCTCGGCCCGGCGGTCGTAGATCAGATCGAGGGCGGTGGTGACCTCTTCCTCGCTGAACCGGGCGATGGGCAGGATCTTCGACGCGTGCACGATCGCCGAGTCCAGGCCCGCCTTCACACACTCGTCGAGGAAGACCGAGTTGAGCAGGATCCGCGCGGCCGGGTTCAGACCGAAGGAGATGTTCGACAGGCCCAGGGTGGTCTGCACGTCGGGGCGGCGCCGCTTGAGCTCACGGATCGCCCCGATGGTGGCGATGCCGTCGCCCCGGGACTCCTCCTGACCGGTGCAGATCGTGAACGTCAGGGTGTCGATGAGGATGTCCGACTCCTGGATGCCCCAGTTCACCGTCAGGTCCTCGATGAGCCGCTCGGCGATGGCGACCTTCGTCTCGACCGTGCGGGCCTGGCCCTCCTCGTCGATGGTCAGCGCGATCAGCGCGGCACCGTGCTCCCGCGCCAGCTCCGTCACCTTGGCGAAACGCGACTCGGGGCCGTCACCGTCCTCGTAGTTGACGGAGTTGATGACCGCGCGGCCGCCGAGCCGCTCCAGACCCGCCCGGATGACCGGGACCTCCGTGGAGTCCAGGACGACCGGCAGCGTGGACGCCGTCGCGAACCGGCCCGCCAGCTCGTCCATGTCCGCGACACCGTCGCGGCCCACATAGTCCACGCACAGGTCGAGCATGTGCGCGCCCTCGCGGATCTGGTCCCGGGCCATCTCCACGCAGTCGTCCCAGCGGCCCTCCAGCATCGCCTCACGGAACTTCTTCGAACCGTTGGCGTTCGTCCGCTCACCGATCGCCATGTAGGCGGTGTCCTGCCGGAACGGCACCGTCTGGTACAGCGAGGCGGCGCCGGGCTCGGGCTGCGGCTGCCGCGGTGCCGGGGCCATGCCGCGTACCCGCTCGACGACCTGGCGCAGATGCTCGGGCGTCGTGCCGCAGCAGCCGCCCACCAGCGAGAGGCCGTACTCGCGGACGAAGTTCTCCTGGGCGTCGGCCAGTTCGGAGGCGGTCAGCGGGTAGTGGGCGCCGTTCGTGCCCAGCACCGGCAGCCCCGCGTTGGGCATGCAGGACAGCCGGATGCGGGAGTGGCGGGCCAGATAGCGCAGGTGCTCGCTCATCTCGGCGGGTCCGGTCGCGCAGTTCAGGCCGATCATGTCGATGCCGAGGGGTTCCAGCGCGGTCAGCGCGGCACCGATCTCGGAGCCGAGCAGCATCGTGCCGGTCGTCTCCACCGTCACGGACACGATGAGCGGCACGTCGAGGCCGAGTGCCTGAAGGCCGCGGCGGGCGCCGAGGACGGAGGCCTTGGTCTGCAGCAGGTCCTGGGTGGTCTCGACGAGCAGCGCGTCGGCGCCGCCCGCGACCAGGCCCTCGGCGTTCTGCTGGTAGGCGTCGCGCAGGACGGTGTAGGGGGCGTGGCCCAGGGTGGGCAGTTTGGTGCCGGGGCCGATGGAGCCCAGCACCCAGCGCGGGCGGCCGTCGCGTGCGGTGTACGCGTCGGCCGTCTCGCGGGCCACGCGGGCGCCGGCCTGGGACAGTTCGTGGACGCGTCCGGCGATGTCGTACTCGCCCAGGGCCGCGTGGTTGGCGCCGAAGGTGTTGGTCTCGACGCAGTCGACGCCCGCGTCGAAGTACTCCTCGTGCACGGAGCGCACGATGTCCGGGCGGGTGACGTTGAGGATCTCGTTGCAGCCCTCGAGCTGCTCGAAGTCCTCGAGGGTGGGCTCCTGTTCCTGGAGCATGGTGCCCATCGCGCCGTCGGCGACCACCACGCGGGTGGCGAAGGCCTCGCGGAGCGCGGCAATGCGGGTCCGGTGGTCAGCGGTCATGAGTGTTCTCCGAGGACTGGCGCGAGCGGGGCGGCCGTACCGGGGCCGTAGGCTCGCTCGACGACGGCGGACAGCTGTGCCAGGTCGACCTCGTAGGACTGCGAGCCCACCGCGCCGAGGACCACGGAGGCCAGCGCGCAGCCCAGTCGGGCCGCGGGTTCGAGCGGCACGCCGTGGCTGACGGCGGCGAGGAAACCGGCGCGGAAGGCGTCGCCGACGCCGGTCGGGTCGGCCGTGTCGGTGTCGGGGATCGCGGGGACGTCGAGCGGGGGCTGTCCGGCGCTTTCGATGCGCACCCCCTTCTCGCCCAGGGTGGTGACCCAAGTGCCGACGACCGCGAGGATCTCGGTGCGGCTCCAGCCGGTGCGTTCCTTCAGCAGCGCGGCCTCGTACTCGTTGGTGAACAGCCAGGCGGCGCCGTCCACCAGGTCGCGGACCTGGTCGCCGTCCAGGCGGGCCAGTTGCTGCGAGGGGTCGGCCGCGAAGGGCAGACCGAGGGTCCGGCACTCGGCGGTGTGGCGGAGCATCGCCGCCGGGTCGTTGGGCGAGACCAGGACGAGGCCGGGGCGGTCGGGGCCGGTGACGAGGGCGCGCAGGTCGATGTCGTGGGCCTCGGTCATGGCGCCCGCGTAGAACGCGGCGATCTGGTTGGCGTCCTCGTCGGTGATGCACATGAAGCGGGCGGTCTGCCGTTCGGCGGAGATGTGCACTCCCCCGGTGTCGACACCGTGCTCCTTCAGCCACACCGCGTACTCGGCGAAGTCCGTGCCGACCGCTCCGACCAGGAGGGGCGACAGGTCGAAGCCGCCGAGGCCGAAGGCGATGTTGGCGGCGACGCCGCCCCGGCGCACCTCGAGACGGTCGACGAGGAAGGAGAGCGAGATGTGGGCCAGCTGCTCGGGAAGCAGCTGGTCCGTGAACCGTCCGGGGAAGACCATCAGATGGTCGGTGGCAATGGATCCTGTCACCGCGATGCGCACGGGAACTCCTTCGGTCGCTTCGGTCGCTGATCGCCGGTGTGGCACGGCGTCGGGCCGCGACCGTCGGGCCCGGCCGTCAGGTGTCGGGCTCAGCTGCCCGCGGCTGCCTTGAGCTGCTGGGCGCGGTCGGTGCGTTCCCAGGTGAAGTCGGGCAGCTCGCGGCCGAAGTGGCCGTAGGCGGCGGTCTGGGCGTAGATCGGGCGCAGCAGGTCGAGGTCGCGGATGATCGCGGCCGGGCGCAGGTCGAAGACCTCCCCGATGGCCTGCTGGATCTTCTCCACCGCAACGGTGTGGGTGCCGAAGGTCTCCACGAACAGGCCCACCGGCTCGGCCTTGCCGATCGCGTACGCCACCTGCACCTCGCACCGCGAGGCCAGGCCGGCCGCGACGACGTTCTTGGCCACCCAGCGCATCGCGTACGCGGCGCTGCGGTCCACCTTGGAGGGGTCCTTGCCGGAGAAGGCGCCGCCGCCGTGGCGGGCCATCCCCCCGTACGTGTCGATGATGATCTTGCGTCCGGTCAGGCCCGCGTCGCCCATCGGGCCGCCGATCTCGAAGCGTCCCGTCGGGTTGACCAGCAGGCGGTAGCCCTCCGTCTCCAGTTTGATGCCCTCGTCGGCGAGCTGTCCCAGCACATGCTCGACGACCTCCTGGCGGATGTCGGGCGTGAGCAGGGACTCCAGGTCGATGTCGGAGGCATGCTGCGAGGAGACCACCACGGTGTCCAGGCGGACCGCCTTGTCACCGTCGTACTCGATGGTGACCTGTGTCTTGCCGTCGGGCCGCAGATACGGGACGGTGCCGTCCTTGCGGACCTGCGTCAGACGGCGCGACAGCCGGTGCGCCAGCTCGATGGGCAGCGGCATCAGGTTCGGCGTCTCGTCCGTCGCGTAGCCGAACATCAGACCCTGGTCACCGGCGCCCTGCCGGTCCAGCTCGTCCTCGTCGCCCTCGACCCGTGACTCGTACGCCGTGTCCACGCCCTGGGCGATGTCCGCCGACTGCGCGCCGATGGACACCGACACCCCGCACGAGGCCCCGTCGAAGCCCTTGGCCGACGAGTCGTAGCCGATGTCGAGGATGGCGTCGCGCACGAGCTGGGCGATCGGAGCGTAGGCCGAGGTGGTGACCTCACCGGCGATGTGCACCTGGCCGGTGGTGATCAGCGTCTCCACCGCGACCCGCGAGGCGGGGTCCTGACGCAGCAGCGCGTCCAGGATCGTGTCGCTGATCCGGTCCGCGATCTTGTCGGGATGTCCTTCGGTCACGGACTCCGAGGTGAAAAGACGACGGGACATGACTCTCCAGATGGTTGAGGGCCCAGAGGCGAAGGGCGTCCGAGGCGGGCGAGGGGCCGCCCGTGTCACAGCCACGATGTGCGACCTCGAACGAGGAGCACTTGAAGGGCGACGGAACAGCAGCGGAGTGGATCACTCATGCGGTGTGCTCCGCCGCGCCGGAGCTGCCGTGCGCGGGTGGGGCGGTGCCGTGGCGCCCCGGATCCGCCCTGCCCCGGATCCGTTCCCGCGGCCCGTTCCGTCCCGCGACCGGGCTCCGCGATCGGTCCCGTCCTGCGATCGGTCCCGCCTCGGACCCGCCTTGCTCCGGATCGGTCCCGTCTCCGACCCGTCCTGCGGTCGGGTTCCGTGATCGGTCCCGTGATCGGTCCCGTCCTGCTCCGGATCCGTTCTGTCTTGGTTCTGTCCTGCGATCCGTCCCGGGCGGGATCGGTCCTGCACCGGTTCTGTCCCGCGATCCGTCCCGGGCGGGATCCGTCCTGCGGGGTCTCGCCTCAGCCGTCCGGTGCAGTGGCGTCCCGGAGGGCACGGGCGAGTGCGGGGGCCCGCTCCCGCTCGTCCGCGAACGCGCCGGCGAGCACCACGCGGGGCGGGCGGGCGCCGTCGGCCGCGATACGCCGGGCGATGTCGCAGGCGAGGGCGCCCGCGCCGGAGAACCCTGCGAGCAGCAGGGGTTGGCCGGCCGCGCGGGCGGCCAGGGCGGGTCCGGCGTCCTCGGCGTCGGTGCCGCCGGTGAGCACCAGCAGTTCCTGCGGGCCCGTATAGGTGGGGGGCAGCAGGTCGTAGCAGGTCGCGGCCGCACCCGGCGGCGGGATCAGGCAGATCGTGCCGGCCTGTTCCTGTCCCGCCGCGCGCAGGGTGACCAGCGCGTTGTCGCGGCCGGCTGCAACAGCGTCGGCCATGCGCGGTACGGCCCTGCCCTGCAAAAGCTTCAGCACCTCCGCGACGGTGGTGGACTCACCGGCCCACAAGGGGAGTTCACGCAGCAGCAGGGCACTTTGCACCAGCAGCTCGGCAGCCGCCTCCTCGTCGAGCACGTCACGGTCGTGGACCGCCGTCAGGACCAGGCCGCCGGCGTTGTCGTGGTGGGCGAGCAGCCCGATGGGCAGCACCGAGCGGGCGGGTACGGTGCCCGAGAACTCGGCCCGTATCCCCTGCGCGGCGAGTTCGCCCTCCAGGTCTTCCACCGGATGCGGCGGGTCCTCGAAGACGATGACGGTGTCGGCGGGGTCGGTGCCCGTACCGTGCCGGCCCCGGGCACGGATCCGGTCGGCGGGGACCCATTCGTAGGCGGCCATGTCCAGGGCGTGGTCGCGCAGCCGCCGCATCAGGTCCGCGAGCGTGCCCGCCGGGTCCACCCCGACGGTTATGGGCAGCGCGTTGCGCAGCGGTCCCGGCATCCGGGCCACGCCGTCGAGCGGTATCGCGCGCCCCGGAGCGCTCACCGCGAAGCAGACCGGGGCCGGGCCGGTGGCGTCGGAGGCGCGGTGGATGAGTATCGCCCAGACGGCCTGCAGTGCGCTGCTCTCCGCGGTGCCCCACAGGCCGGCCCAGCGCGCGAGGCGGATGGTTTCTGCGGGGTCCAGGCGCAGCCGGGCGCGGCCGACGCCGGTCAGCCGTGTGGCCTTGCCGGCGGGGCGGCCCGGTCGGGACGCCGCGGTGTCGGGCGGCGCGGAGCGCGCCCGGAACACCCGTACGGGCTCCAGGTCCTGGGCCGCGATCCAGTCGGTGTAGTCGCGCAGGTCGGGGCGGCGCTCGCCACCGGGCAGGGTGCCTCCGGCGAGGTAGGCCCGGTAGAACTCGCGCAGCAGGATGTGTGCGCTCCAGGTGTCCAGGAGCGCCCGGTGGTAGGTGAGCACGATCCGGGTGGGTGAGGCGCCGTCGGGTGCGGTGTGCTCCGTCTCCAGCAGGGTCAGGCGCAGTGCTCCGGGGCAGCGCAGGTCGAAGCCGCGCAGCCGGTCGCGTTCCAGGAGGGGCGACCAGTCGTCGCCGCGGTGGATGCGGCGGGTGATGTCGGGAGTGACCCGGCTGTGCACCATGAGCTGCGGTTCGGGGCCGCCGGTGAACGCGGTGCGCAGCACCGCTTCGCAGTCGAAGACGGACTGCCAGGCGGCGGTGAAGCGTTCCGGGTCGAGCGGGCCGTGCCAGACCCAGACGAGCTGCTCGACGTGGCGGCCGGTGCCGGGCCGCGCGTCGCCGCCGGTGAACAGCGCCGACTGCTGGGGGGTGGGCGTGAAGAGGGACGGGATGGGGGCGGTGCAGGCGTCGGCCAGCTGCGTCAGCAGGTCCCGCAGCAGGTCCGTGAGGGCGGCCACGGAGGTGTCGGTGATGCCTTCGGTGAGGTCGTGGACCGGGTCGAGGCCGATGTGCAGCCTGCCGCCGGTGATCTGGGCGTGCGCCTCGATGGGGTGCACGGGCCGGGCCGGCCGGTGCTGTGCGCTGCCGCGCACGGGGCGGACGGAGCCCGGCAGCAGCTCGCCCGGAGCGTGCAGGTGCAGGCAGGCCTGGGCGGGCGCCAGTTCGCGCAGGGCATCGCGCAGCAGCGGGTCGGGGCTCCACTCCCGGCAGGCCCCGAAACCCGCGCCGCCCGTGGCGTGGCCTGCGGCGGCGGCCAGGGGGCCGGCCAGCGCGGCCAGTTGGCCGAGGGGGTCGAGGCCGGGTTCCAGGGTGAGGTGGACCGGGTGCAGGTCGGTGAGCCGGCCCACGTGACGTTGTAGGCCCTGGTGGCCGGGCCTGGGGTCGCTGCGGACGTCGAGGCTGATGTCGTCGACGTCCTGCCAGCGGGCCAGGGCCAGGGCGAACACGCCGGTCAGGATCTGCCCGGCGGTCAACGCGAGCCGCTGGGCCAGGCCCTGGGTGATCCGCTCGGTCACGTCCTCGTCCAGAACGAAGCGCCGAGCGCAGTCCTGGGCGCGGTCCTGGGCGCAGTCCTGGGCGCGGTCGTGACCGCAGTCCTGGGCGGAGCCGGTGGGCCGGATCGTGCCGGGTGCGGTGTCCTGGGCGTCGGCGGAGACGGTGGCGGCCCTGTCGCCGGGCCGGGTCACCCGTGCGGAGGGGCGGGAGCTGAGCGCCCGGGACCTGCGCTCGGCGACAGCGGTCCAGTGGCGGACCTCGTCCGGGTCGCGGGCCAGCTCCCGCAGTCCGGTGACCCAGTCGGCCAGGCCGTCCGGGGCACGCCGCGGCCGCGCCGCGACTGCGGGCGCGGCCGTGCCGAGGGCGGCGGACAGGTCCTCGAGCAGGATCTGCCAGGACGCGGCGTCCACGGCGAGTTCATGGACCACCACGGCGAGCCGGTCGGCACGCGGCCCTGCCGGACGGCGGTCCCTGGCGAGCAGGGCCCGCAGCTGGACGCCCAGGTGGGCATCGAGAGTGCGGCCGACCGAGGCGACAGCCGCGGCGAAGCCGGCCTCGTCGCTGAACTCCCCCTCCACCAAAGGATCGTGACCGCCCGCGGCCACAGGCACCGGCACGGTCCTGGCGGCCCCGGCCTCGAACCCGTCCGCAGCCCCGGTCCCGGCCCCGTGTCCGTCCGCGGCCCCGGCTCCGATCTCGGTCCCGTGCCCGTCCGCAGCTCCGGTCCCGGCCCTGTCCGCAGTCCCGCCGGTGGTCGCGGCCTGCCCGGTCAGCCGGTCGCCCGCGGGGTCGAGGCGGGAGCGCAGCTGGGGGTGGGCGGCCAGGACCGCGTGCAGCGCCTCGCGTACCGCGGCCGCGTCCGGCGGAGCAGCCGGTTCGATGAACACCGCCTCGTAGCCGTGTCCGGCGGCGGGTGCGAGGACCGCGTACTGGGCGGGGGCGAGCGGGCGGTCGGCGGCGCGCGGCTCGGTGAGCAGGTCGGCGATGCGGCCCACCACGGACGCGGCGGCCGCCCCCTGCGTCGCCGTGAACCGGAGCGTGTGATGGTCGGGGCCGTGCCGCAGCAGCCGGTGCCGGGGCACGGTCCCGGCCGGCTCACCGGCGGTGAGCTCGCCCAGGACGTGTTCCAGGGCGGCGGGGTCGAGGGGCCCGCGCAGCTCGAGGTCCCACGGGGCCGCGTACGGGGCGGGCCCGGGGGCGACGACCACGGAGATCGCCTCGCGCGAGGAGCGGGAAACAGTCATGCCTGTCCGGGGGGTGCCGCTGGCGCCGGCGCGTTCCCCTCTCTCCTTTCTCTGGGCGCTGTACGGGCTGCGAGGTGGCGCTCGCCCGGTCCTGGTGGGGACCTGGGCGCCGTGCCGGTGGCCGGCCTGCCGGAGCCGGCCCTAGAGCGTGACGGACGGTGCGTGCCCGGCGGGATACGGGCAGCGGGTGGGGAGGCGGAGCGGGCGCAGCGCGGGGTGTGCCGGGGCCGTGGCGTACGGGTGGTGCTGCATGGCGCCTCCTGGTCCGCGGGAGTCCACAACGGTCGGGTTGACCAGGCTAGTTGCGGTAGGCACCCGAAGTCCGTTTTCCCGAGCGGGTGTGCAGCGGTGCCCGAGCGGTGCCCGAGCCCGCGCGATGGCCGCGTGGGCGCGGCCAGGGCGCAGGGCGCGGCAGCCGGTGTCCCGCCCCCGCCGCGCCCCCGCCGCGCACCCGCGCATCGGCTCACCGGCGCATCCGCCTGGCCTGCGGGCGGGGGCGGTGCGGTGGCCGTGCGGGCGGGGGCGGTGTCACAGCATGCGCACGGCGCTTTCCGCGTGCCGCTTGGCATGGGCGAGCAGGGCCCGGCTGTCCCGGCCGAGTTCCTCGCGCACATGCCGGCGCGCCTGTCCCAGGCCCGCGTGCTCGCCCAGCACGGCGGTGATGTTCTCCTCGCGCAGCACGACGCTGTGCTGGGCGATGACGGTCACCCCGGACTCGTCGGGGACGACGGACCATTCGCCGGTGTGCGCCTCCAGCAGGGTGTGGGGCGCGGTCTGCTTGTGGACGATGCGTCCCGCGTGCGGGAAGCAGATCCGTACCGAGTCCGAGGTGTGCGAGCCGTACTCGGTCAGGGTCTGCATGCTCAGGCGCTGCACGCCGGGCGCGTCCTCGGTGAGGTCGGCCCGGGTGACGTGCGGTACCAGGTCGGGCCAGTCCCCGGCCCGGTAGAGGAAGTCGTAGACCAGCTCGGCCGGGCCGTTGACGCGCACCGAGTCCTCGAAGGACAGGACCAGGTCGTCCAGGCGCGTCCACCGTTCGGCGAAGCTCTTGAGCTCGGCGAGCTGAGTGCGGCTGCTCGCGTCGGCGACCCGCCATGCCCACGCCCCGACTTCGGGCAGGTCGCCGGCGACGCTGAAGTCGTACAGCAGCTCGAGCTCGGTGCGGTGCGGGCCCCGCGAGCGTGCGTGGAAGGTGCCGCACATCGAGTTCAGCGGGGCCGCGGGCAGTTCCTGGCGGAACTCGATGCGGCGCTGCACCGGGTCAAGGTGGCGCCAGGAGGTCCACGACTTCAGCTGCCCGTCCAGGAGGGACCACATCCGCAGGCGCTCTCGTTCGCCGTCGCTCTCCAGGCGCTCCACATGGACGCTCGGGGAGAAGCAGAGCGGCAGTTTCGCCGCATCGGCCAGTACGGCGTAGACCACGCCGGCGGGCGCGGCCACGTGCACCGTGTGCGTCGCTCTGTCGACACGCTCACCAGACATCCGAACACCTCTCTTCACATTGCGCCGACGGGGACGGGGACGGAACACGTACAGGTTTCAGACGGCCGGACGAGAACCGCTGGATCATGAGCGGACCGGCGTCCGGCCGAAGCGCCGCCCACGGTCGCCGCCGGCCGGCGTGCGGCACGCGGGGGGCGAGGCGGTGTGCGCCCGCGCGGGCGGGCGGGCGGGTCACGCGGATCAGCCGACGGGCGCGGGCTGCTGGGCCAGGCGGCGGGTGACGCGGCAGACGCGGCCCAGGAGCCGGGGCAGTTCGCGGCCGCCGCACACGAAGAAGTGACGGCCGGGGACGGTGCGGGTCCAGGCGGGCCCCGCGGTCCACTGCCGCCAGCCGTCGGCGACCGTGGGCGGCGCCAGCGGGTTGTCCTGCGAGGCGACGACGAGGAGCGGGGTGGTCACAGGGCCCGCGCAGGAGGGCCTGCGGGCCGCCTCGTCCAGGGCCCGGGTGAGCTCCAGTTCGGCGCGCAGCACCGGCAGCATGGCCCGCAGGAGGATCCCCTCGTCGCTGCTGGGCGGCACGGCGCCCTGGCCGCCCAGCACGTGCAGCAGTTCGGCGTCCGTCGCCCCGCGCACGTCGGGCAGCCCGGCGTACACCTGCGGCGGCGAGTGGGCGCCGACGGCGAGGAGCGCGGGGCCGGGCAGGCCGGCCTCGTGCAGGGCGCGGGTGACGGCCAGGGCGACCATCGCGCCCAGACCGTGCCCGTACAGGACGTAGGGGCCGGGGGGCGCATCGGTGAACAGGGGCAGCACGTCGGCGAGGAGCGCCTCATGGGTGCTCACCCGGGGTTCGGAGCGCCGCCGGTCGCCGCCGGGCAGGGAGACCGGGACCACCTCGACCCCGGGTCCGGCGCTCGCCGCCCAGCGCTCGAAGAGCGACTCGCCCCCGATGGAGTGCGCGAAACAGTGGAGCCGCACTGGCTGTTCGTCCGACATGGCACCCTCCTGTACCTGTGCCCCTGGCCGCACGGGGTGGGATCCAACAGTGGCCGCACCGCCTCAAGTGCTGCTTGAAAGCGGGCTGAGACCGGCCCGCGGGGGGACGGGGCGGCAGGGCCTGGGGGTGTCGCACCCCCTCTTTTCTCGGGGGCGCCTTGAGGAACGGTGGATTCCGCCTCGAGCGGTCTTGTGCCGCACGGCGGGCCGGCCGGCGCGGGCGGCCGCCGCGCACGCCAACTCCGCCCGCTGTACGGGGTGTTCGGGCGGGCGGGGCCAGGTCCGCCGCGGCGGCCTGCACGGCCGCCGCGGCGACGCAGGTCACCGTGATCCCGGCTTCATTGCAGGGCGCGAAGTGGGTAGTCTCAGACCCGGACACATAAGTTACCGCTTAGTAGATTCGCTTTCGCAGGTTCGTAGCTTCGCTCTCGCAGGTTCGAGGAGCCCGCCCATGCAACTCGCCGCGATCATCGTTTCGCTGGCACTCATCACCGTCGGCACCGCGCTGTTCGCCCGCGCCGTCGGCGAGTTATTCCGCTACGTCAGGCTGGGCCAGCCGGTGCCCGCCGGAACCCGGACGGACAACCCCTACGCGCGCAGCGTGACGGTGGTGAAGGAGTTCCTCGGCCACACGCGGATGAACCGGTGGGGCGTCATCGGGGTGGCGCACTGGTGCGTGGCCATCGGCTTCTACACCCTGCTCGTGACGCTGGTGAACGCCACCGGCCAGCTGTTCCGGGCGGACTGGGTGCTTCCCGTCCTCGGGCACTGGCTGCCCTACGAGCTCTTCGTCGAGGTGATCGGCACACTCACGGTGGCCGGCATCGCCGTGCTCATCGTGATCCGGCAGCTGAACCTGCCCTCGCGCCCCGGCCGCAAGTCCCGCTTCGCCGGCTCCAAGTCCGGTCAGGCGTACTTCATCGAGTCCGTCATCATCACCATCGGCCTCGCGATCATGACCTTGCGCGGCCTGGAGGGCGCCCTCGCGGGCGTCGAGCACTGGGAACCGGCGTACCTGGTCTCCTATGTGCTGGTCGCCGCCTTCTCGGGGCTGGACGACGCCACGCTGGAGAACCTGGTCTACCTGGTCGCGATGATCAAAATCAGTGTCTCGTTCATCTGGATGATCGTCATCTCGCTGAACACGAACATGGGTGTGGCCTGGCACCGTTTCCTGGCGTTCCCGAACATCTGGTTCAAGCGCAACGCCGGCGGCGCCACCGCGCTGGGCGCCCTGCTGCCGATGACGTCGGGCGGCAAACCGATCGACTTCGCCGACCCCGGCGACGACGACGTCTTCGGCGTCTCCCAGGTCGAGCAGTTCTCCTGGAAGGGCCTGCTGGACTTCTCCACCTGCACCGAGTGCGGCCGCTGCCAGTCCCAGTGCCCCGCCTGGAACACCGGCAAGCCCCTCTCCCCCAAGCTCCTGATCATGTCGCTGCGCGACCACGCCCACGCCAAGGCCCCCTACCTCCTCGCCGGCGGCGGCAAGACCATGGAGGGCGAGGAGAAGGCATCGGCCGAGCAGCTGGCGGGCGTGCCCGCCGCCGCGCTCGCCGAGGCCGAACGCCCGCTGATCGGCACCGCCGAAGAAGGCGGTGTCATCGACCCGGACGTGCTGTGGTCGTGCACCACCTGCGGCGCCTGCGTCGAGCAGTGCCCCGTCGACATCGAGCACGTCGACCACATCGTCGACATGCGCCGCTACCAGGTGATGATCGAGTCCGCGTTCCCGTCCGAGGCGGGCACCATGCTCAAGAACCTGGAGAAGAAGGGCAACCCCTGGGGCCTGGCGAAGAAGCAGCGCCTGGAGTGGCTCAAGGAGGTCGACTTCGACATCCCCGTCGTCGGCCGCGACATCGAGGACCTCTCCGAGGTCGAGTACCTGTACTGGGTCGGCTGCGCCGGCGCCCTCGAGGACCGCGCGAAGAAGACCACCAAGGCCTTCGCCGAACTCCTGCACATCGCGGGCGTCAAGTTCGCGATCATGGGCGGCGACGAGAAGTGCACCGGCGACTCCGCCCGCCGCCTCGGCAACGAGCCCCTCTTCCAGGAACTCGGCATGGACAACGTCATGTCCCTCAACGCCGCGTTCGGCGAGGAGACGGACGACGACGGCAACGTCACGGCCGAGTCGAAGAAGCCGAAGTCGGCGAAGAAGATCGTCGCGACCTGCCCGCACTGCCTCAACACCCTCGGCAACGAATACCCGCAGCTCGGCGGCGACTACGAGGTCATCCACCACACCCAGCTGCTCCAGCACCTCATCGACGAGGGCAAACTCATCCCCGTCACCCCGGTCGAGGGCCTCATCACCTACCACGACCCCTGCTACCTGGGCCGCCACAACAAGATCTACACGCCCCCGCGCGAGATCATCGCGAGCGTCCCCGGCCTGCGCAACGAGGAGATGCACCGCCACAAGGAACGCGGCTTCTGCTGCGGCGCCGGCGGCGCACGGATGTGGATGGAGGAACGGATCGGCAAGCGCATCAACAACGAGCGCGTCGACGAAGCCCTCTCCCTCAACCCCGACATCGTCTCCACCGCCTGCCCGTTCTGCCTCGTCATGCTCACCGACTCCGTCAACGGCAAGAAGAACGAAGGCAAGGCCAAGGAGACCGTCCAGGTCGTCGACGTCTCCCAACTCCTCCTGGAGTCGGTCAAGACCCCGGTGGATCCGGCGGGTCCGCCCCGGACCGACGAGACGGCGGCACAGCCCGAGCACGTCCGGTAGCCGTCCGGCGCCGCCGGACACCGCCGGACGCTGCCGCCGGGACGACGCGCGGCAGCGCCACTCACCGCTCTCACCGCTCCCCCGGCGGCCGGGACCGGGCCCGGTAGCGGCTGAACGCCTCACGAGCGTCCGCGACGCACGTCCCGTGAGGCCTCAGGCCGCCCGGCTCGTCCTGTGCCGGCCGGGCGTGCCGGGCGATCTCCGCGGGGTCCGGGCGCACGGGACGGCGCACCACCACCCCGGGCACAGCGAGCCGGCAGGAACTGACCACGCCCGCAAACGGGAACGTGAGCACCAGCCACGGGTGTTGCTGGACGCCGCGTTCCTCCGACAGCTCCCGCGCGCCCGCACCCCCTCCTCCCCCGTACGGCTCGCCGGCCTCCGCGGCCCCGCCCGGCACCTCATCCCGCTCGTCGACGCGGTCGACCCGCTCACTCGTGGCACCCGCCCCGGCAGGACGCACCGTCAACCCGACGCCGGGCGCCCCGGCCGGCCGGCGGCCTGTCCCTTGGGACCGTTGTGCGGCCGCCGGTCCCCGCGTCTGGCCGGAATCAGCGCGTCCGGGTCGGCCCGGCTCTTTTCATGAATCATGGACCAGAGGGTGATTGATTCCCCGGGACGGTGCCGGGGAAATCACTCACGGCCGGGTACGGGAACACGGTGTCCGCACCGTCCGGGAAACCCCGCGGCGGTCGCACCGGCAAACCCGCCGCCGATGACCATGGCGTCGAAAAGCCAGGAAACCCGAAGACGGACCGGACGCCACGAGAGGCCTTATCCGGTTCCGTTTCTGCCGTACTCGCGAGTCGCGTGAAGATTCTTTCCGTTCCCGCAAAGCGTATGCGCAGAAAAGAATGCGGGTACCGGCGGGAATGGTGTCATCGCCCACATGGCCCGGCAAGACATCCGCAATGACCTTCAGGGATTTCTGCCGGATTCCCGGCTCCCGCTCCACGAAAGGCGTCGCAAAGGAGCGGTAATGACACGGCACGTCAGCCTGCGGGCCGAGCCGGGCCGGCGGGCCGGAGAGGCGGCGGGCCGGAGAGCCTGCGGGCCGGCGGGCCGGCGGGCCGGCGGGCCGGCGGGCCGGCGGTTGATCCGGCGGGCCGAAAGGCGGCGGGAGGCCGGGAGTCGACCGCTGGGCCGGAGAGGCGGCGGGCCCGCAGACGGCGCGCCGCACCGGTGCGTGGCGCAGGACCGCGTCGGGCCGGTGGCAGGGGCGGCGGCCGGGAGCCTTCGTCTCGCACCGCGCGAGCACCCGCCCGGCGCGGCCGCCGGCCGGCAGTCCGCGGTCCGCGGTCCGGGTCCGGGGTCCGGGGAGGGTGGTCTTCCCCGTCTGTCGTCACCTTGCCCGCCCGCGCCGCGGGCCGGCGCTCCCGTCCGCTGCCGGCCCGCCGCGTGCGCGCGGGGCGGGCCGGCCCCGTGAACGCACGCGGCGGGCCGTGCTGTCCGGCTCACCGGCCGGCATGCTCAGTCACAGCACCGAAGCGCTTCGGGAGCGAAGGTTTCCGCACAGCTTCTGAGTACGACTCGAGCCCCCGCTCCGGCCGGTCTCAGGCGGCATAGAGATCGAAGGTCGAGGTGCGCCGCAGTCCGGCGGCGACATCCAGCTGCGGGTCGACGGCCAGCATGGCCTGGTGCAGCCGCTGTACCTGCGGCGAGGGCTCGACGCCCAGCTCCTCGATCAGGCGGATGCGCAGCTTGCGGAAGATGGACAGGGCCGACGCCTGCCGCCCCGACCGGTACATCGCCACCATGGCCTGCGAGTGCAGTCCTTCGTGCTGCGGGTAGCGCGCCGTCAGCTCGGCCAGTTCGGCGATGAGTTCGGAGTGCCGGCCGAGCCGCAGATCGGCGTCGATGCGCCGCTCGACGGTGCCCAGGCGGCTCTCCTCCAGGCGCATGACCTCGATCCCGAGGATCGGCCCGACCCGTACGTCGACCAGCGCGGGGCCGCGCCACAGGTCCAGCGCCTGCCGGAAACGGTCGGCCGATCTCTCGTCGTCGCCTGCCTCGAAAGCCGCCCGTCCTTCCGTGACCATGCTTTCGTACTCGTGCACATCGACACTCTCGGGCGGTATCTGCAGCAGATAGCCGCCGTGCCGGGTGGCGAGCACCTCCTTGGCCGCGCCGGGGGCGTCGGGCCCCATCGCGGTGCCCAGACGCCGGCGCAGCTGGAGGATGTAGGTCTGCAAAGTGGTGAGTGCGCTCTGCGGCGGCTCCGTTCCCCAGATTTCCTCCATGAGCATGGGGACCGGCATCACCCGTCCGGGATAGAGGGCGAGCAGAGAAAGAATCTGCCGCGGCTTACCGGCCGTCGGGACAATCGACCCCCCGTTGACCTCGGCACTCAACGGACCCAGAACCTGAATCTTCACTGCGTTCCTCCGTACCTCGTCGAGTTCCTCTCGTGGCTGAATCTCATCGCCGTAAGCACACTAGCGGGAATCACGCCACGCCCGGCTTTCCTCGACCGGAGTTCGAGAGCGTTTCAACTCGATACCGGGGCCCTTAAATCGATCCACTCGAGAAGGGATGAACGGCTGCTGGAGCGGCTCAAGAATGAACGAACGGCGGCTGGAGCGAAGTGCGTCCGGCGTAACACAGAAGACTCTTTCCGGTCACCGTCGAAGCGAATTCCGTTTGTGGAGGAAAACGGAATTCACGGTACCGGCCGGCGGGTGAGCGGCTCCGGGAGGACAACACGCAGGACGGCATGCGCGGTGCGTGCGGCACGGCGGCCGCGCGGCCGCGTACGCCGCCGCGGACAGGCCCGTGTCCCGCGCGCGGCCGGGGCGGTCGCCGGCTCCGGTCAGAGGGCGCGACGGGTGGAGCGGGACCGTTCCGGGCGGGCTGCGGGAGAGCCGCGAAGCCGCTGACCCGCCGTCAATGCGCCCAGGGCGGCGCAGCGGCGGGGATGCGCCTGCCGAGACGCTCCGCGCGGCCGTCGTCCACGTCCTGGCGGAGCGGATGCGCCTGGCGCCGGCTGCCGCTTCGCTTCGCTTCGGGTGCCGGAGCCGGCGGGCCGCGCCGGTTCCTGATCCGGTCCGGGGGCCGCCGGTGGCCCGGGGCCGCCTGCACGAAGCCGTGCCGCACCGCCTCGACGGCATCGGCGGTGCCGAGGACCCGCGTCGCCCCGGCACCGCCGATGCCGGGGCCGGAAGAAGAAGAGGGGTGGGCACCCAGGCCGGAGCCTTGTGGGCCGGGGCAGACCGCCGGGCTGCCGGGGGTGCGCATCGCTCCGGGCGCGGACGGACCGCCCCTCCTCGCCGGGATCCCGGCCGGCACTCCCCCGCGGCAGCCAGGGGCGAAGGACCCTGACCGGGGGTCACCGGACGAGCCGCGGCCCCCGAGCGGGCGGTGCGTCACGTCCCGGCGTCTTCACGCGGACAGGCCTGCGGCCGCGCCGCCCGGCGCGGACGGCCCCGAACGGGCGGGAGCGCCGCGGCGGCCGGGACAGCTCCGGCGGGCGAGACGGCCGAGCGGGCCCCGGAGGGGGAAGCGGGCGGGGGGAAGCGGGCCGGGGTGCGCACCGCCCGTGAAGGCGTCGGATGCGGTGCACGCTCAAGGGGTGGTGGTGCCGGGCCGTCGAGCGGGCGGTGTCCTGGCTGCGGGCCGGCGGCGCGGGTGAGCGGGAGGGCGCCGGCGGTGAGCAGGACCGCCTTGGATCATCCGCACCCAGGCGGTGCCTTTCGTGCCGCCGGTCGTCACATGGCCGGTCGTCAGCAGGCCGGCCGGTGCGACGGTGCGCGCCGGCCCCCGTATGTACGGCCGCGTGTGCCCGGGTCCTCGCCGCGGGCGGTCCCCGTGATCCACTGCCCGTCCCGGCGATCGCCTGGCCGTCCCGGCGAATGGTCTGGCCGTCCCGGCGAATGGGCTGGCCGTTCCCGGAGTTGCCGCCGTGCGCTGCCGCTGCGGGCGGTGGGTGCGCCTCACCGCGCGGGACACGGTCCGGGGGCGGCGTGGCGGGCTGTCCGGGTGGGGGTCTTTCGTGCCTGCCGCTTTCCAGGGCTCCGGCGGGCCGGGTGTCAGCGGGCGGCGCGGGAGCCCTGGAAGGCGGTGCGGTGGCTCAACTGGTGGGGACGAGGCGTTCCTTGGCGGTGCCGGCGGCCACCGGCGCGGGCTCGGGGCTGGCCGTGAGGATGGAGCGCTGCATGCGCTGCAGCCCCGCGGACGGCTCCAGGCCGAGGTCGCGTACGAGTGTGGCGCGCAGCCGCTGGTAGACCTCCAGGGCCTCGCCCCGCCGTCCCGAGCGGTACAGGGCGAGCATGAACTGGCCGTGCAGGCTCTCGTGGGTGCGGTAGCGGTTGACCAGGACGGTCAGCTCGGCCAGCAGTTCGCGGTGGCGTCCCAGCCGCAGGTCGGCCTCGATGCGCTGGTCGAGTGCGCACAGCCGGTTCTCCTCCAGTCGCTTGATCTCCATGTCCAGCTGCTCGCCGGTCTGGACGTCCGCGAAGGCGGTGCCGGTCCACAGGGCGAGTGCCTCGCGCAGCTGCCGTGCGGCGCCGGGGAAGTCACCGGCGTCCATGGCCCGGTATCCCATGCCCGACAGGCGCTCGAAGGTGCGGACGTCGCTCGCGCCGCCGCCGCTCGCCAGCAGGTAGCCGCTGGGCATGGTGACCAGTACTTCCTTGGCGGTGCGCCGCGCGCACGTGCCGTCGGCGGCCTGCGGCCCGCCGTGCCCGTCCCTGTCCAGGGCCACGGCGATGAGTTCGCGCAGCTGCAGGACGTAGGTCTGCAGGGTGGTGCGGGCGCTGCGCGGCGGGGTGGTGCCCCAGAGCTCCTCGATCAGGTCGGAGACGGACACCACCCGGTCGGCGTGCAGCGCCAGCAGGGCCAGGACCTGGCGGGGCTTGGGGGCCGTCGGCGTGATGGAGACCCCGTTCTCCTGTACGGCCAATGCGCCGAGTATCTCGATGTCCACTCGATCTCCCCTGTTTTATGCCCGAGTGCTCCGGTCGGTGGGTGGCCGTCGACGGGTGTCTGTGCGGCCGTCGACAGGTGCCAGTCCGGCGCCTTGCCAAGGCTAAGAACAGCACGCACGGTCTGTCAATATCAAACCGCACATCCTGTATTTTCTTCTCCCGGTCGAAGCGCATACAGTCCCAGACTGGGTCAAATACCCCGCCCGGGGCGGAACTTACGGGTCCGGGAGGCCCGTTCCGGGGCCGCGCCGGAGCCCCCGGGGAGAGGAAACAGGGATCCGCACTCCCGCGGCGGGCCGCTGGACAGACCGCTTGGTCTGTTATCGGTCGGGGCTGACCTGCGCGGACCGCTCCTGCGCGGGCCGCTCGCGCGGGGGGAGCACGGCCGGGCGCTGCGAGCCGGCGCACACCAGGGCGTCCAGGTCGCGGTGGTCGGCCAGCCGCGGCAGCAGCACCTCCCAGAAGCCGGTGATGGTCTGCCGCGACAGCCAGGAGGCGTCCTGGCCGCCGAGCACCCCGAAGCCCGCGGTGGCGGCGATGATGACGCGGGCGCCGTCCGCGCCGGAGACGCCTTGGGCCAGGGCGCCGCTGTGCTCGGCCCGGCGCAGTACGTCCTCCACCCAGTGCTGCCACTGGGTGCGCGGGGAGGGTTCTCCCCGGCGTGCGGTGTCGCCGGCGAGTTCGAAGCCGCCGCGCACGACGGTGTCGCGGGCGAGGCTGCCCATCAGCTCGTGGGTGGCGTCCACCACCGACTGCAGGCTGGAGCCGCCCTGGCGGGCCTGCGCCGCCTCGGTGATGCGGCGCACGGCCTCGGCGGCCTCGGCCTCGACGGCTTCGGCGAGCATGTGCTTGTTGGCGAAGTGGAAGTGCAGCGCGCCGTTGCTGACCCCGGCGCGCCGGCTGATGGTGGACAGCGACGCGGTGACGAATCCCTCCTCGGCGAACACCGTGGCCGCGGCCTGGATCAGTGCCTGCCGGGTGCGGGCCGCTCGCTGCTGTTTGACCATGTGCGCTTCTCCTGAGAAACGGGAGGCCGAAGGGCCGGCACCGCACCGGCGTCGGCGGCTCCCACGAACGTCGTGCTATTGCGGGGGGTTGCCGTGCTTGCGCGAGGGAAGGTCGGCGTGTTTGCTGCGCAGCATGGCCAGGGAGCGGATGAGGACCCCGCGGGTCGCGGCGGGGTCGATGACGTCGTCGACCAGGCCGCGTTCGGCCGCGTAGTAGGGGTGCATGAGCTCGGAGCGGTACTCCTTGACCATCTTCTGGCGCATGGCCTCGGGGTCCTCGGCCTCGGCGATCTGGCGGCGGAAGATGACGTTGGCGGCGCCTTCGGCGCCCATCACGGCGATCTCGTTCGTCGGCCAGGCCAGCGTCAGGTCGGCGCCGATGGACTGGGAGTCCATGACGATGTAGGCGCCGCCGTAGGCCTTGCGCAGGATCAGCGAGATCCGCGGCACGGTGGCGTTGCAGTAGGCGTAGAGCAGCTTCGCACCGTGCCGGATGATGCCGCCGTGCTCCTGGTCGACGCCGGGCAGGAAGCCGGGGACGTCCAGCAGGGTGATGATCGGGATGTTGAAGGCGTCGCACATCTGCACGAAGCGTGCGGCCTTCTCCGAGGCCCCGATGTCCAGGACACCGGCAAGGCTCTGGGGCTGGTTGGCGACGATGGCGACGGGCCGGCCGTCCAGGCGGGCCAGGGCGCAGATGATGTTGCGGGCCCAGCGCTCGTGGACCAGGAGGTACTCGCCGTCGTCGACGATCTCCCCGATGACCTCGCTCATGTCGTAGGGCCGGTTGCCGTCCGCGGGGACCAGGTCGAGGAGGCGCTCGGCGCGCCGGTCGGCCGGGTCGGCGCAGGGCTCCGCGGGCGGGGCCTCCCGGTTGTTCTGCGGGAGCAGGGACAGCAGGTAGCGCACCTCGGCGAGGCAGGTCTCCTCGTCGTCGTAGGCGAAGTGGCACACGCCGGAGGTCTCGGCGTGCACGTCGGCGCCGCCCAGGCCGTTCTGGGTGATCTCCTCGCCGGTGACGGCCCGCACGACGTCGGGGCCGGTGATGAACATCTGTGAGGTGTCGCGGACCATGAAGACGAAGTCGGTCAGGGCGGGGCTGTAGGCGGCGCCGCCCGCGCAGGGGCCCAGGATGACGGAGATCTGCGGGATGACGCCGGAGGCGCGGGTGTTGCGCTGGAAGATGCCGCCGTAGCCGGCGAGCGCGGAGACGCCCTCCTGGATACGGGCGCCGGCGCCGTCGTTGAGCGAGACCAGCGGGGCTCCGGTAGCGATGGCCATGTCCATGATCTTGTGGATCTTCGCGGCGTGGGCCTCGCCCAGCGCGCCGCCGAAGATGCGGAAGTCGTGCGCGTACACGAAGACGGTACGTCCGTCGACCGTGCCCCAGCCGGTGATCACACCGTCCGTGTACGGCTTCTTCACCTCGAGCCCGAAACCGGTCGCCCGGTGCCGGCGCAGCTGCTCGACCTCCTGGAAGGAGCCCGGGTCCAGGAGCAGTTCGATCCGCTCGCGGGCGGTCAGCTTGCCCTTGGCGTGCTGGGCCGCGGTCGCCCGCTCACCGGGCCCGGCCAGCGCCTGCTCACGGATGCTGTGCAGTTCCGCCACGCGCCCGCGTATATCGGTGGGCCCCGGTTCGATCGGTGCCAGGGCAGTCGTCATCGCCATGTCAGGTGCCTTCCTGGGGCAAGGCCGAGGAGGTCCCGCCCCGGGTCCGTCGAGCATCTTAACAAACCGCCTGAGCGGTTTCTGTCGGTGGGAGGGAATCCGCCAGGGATTCCCCCGCCCGTCAGCGCCAGCTGTCGGGTGCCGTGTAGGCGCCCGGTCCGCGCGACCAGCGCATCCGGGCGGCCGGCGCCTGGCCGGCCGTCTGCCGTGCGTCTGCCTGCAGGGCGAGCAGCACCGCGACCACGGCGGCCAGTTCCGCCTCGTCGGGCCGGCCTCGCTCCACCCTGATCAGGGCTTCTTCCGTCCCCATCCGAGCGGTCCCCCTTTCTCGGGCCTGCAGACACCGTCGGTCAGGCCACTCAAGAACGGCTTTGAGATCGCTCGAGATGCGGGACAGGGGGCGTCCTGCGCGCAGCGGTCCGCGGCCGGGCCCGCGCACCGCGGTGACCCCGCAGGACCCGGGGGTCACGGGCGGTCACCGCGGCCGCCGGGTGATCATCCATACATTTGGGAATACATCACTCCATTTTTCACGGGACTGGAGTGCCGCGTTCCTTCTAGAAATTAAACCGGGTGGTATGTATCTTCGCTGTCCTGAGGGATCTGCCACTCATATTCAAGCCAAGGCACTCAGGGGGACCCATGTCTGCGAGCACGTTCCGTCTGAACGGCGCGGTATCCGGCGCGGTACGCAACCAGAACGGCCCAACGCCCCTGGCAGGAACCGGCGCCCTCCTCTTCCGGTCCCTGACCACCACCGTCCCGAAGGAACTCGTCCACCGCGCGAGCGTCGCCGAGGTCATGCTGACCGACTGGGCGCGCGTGGACGACGAGCGCTTCACCGTCTCCGCCCAGTGGCCGCGCGGGCACAGCTTCTTCGCCGCCGTGGACGGCTGCCACGACCCGCTGATCGCAGCCGAAACGATCCGGCAGGCCGGATCGCTCCTGGCCCACGCGGAGTTCGGCGTCCCCCTCGACCACCACTTCCTCATGTGGGACCTCGCGATCGCCGTCGAGCCCGCGCACCTGTGCGTCGGCAACGCGCCCGCCTCGGTCGAACTGGAGATCTCCTGCAGCGACATCAAGCGCCGCCGCGGCGAACTGGCCGGCCTCCACTACGACGCGGTGATCCGCCGCGGCGGCCACATCGCCGCCACCGGAGGCGCCACCTTCACCTGCACCTCCGCCAAGGTCTACGAACGCCTGCGCGGCGAGCGCGCCGCCAGCATGCAGCGCCCGCTGCCGCTGACCGCCCCGGCCGCGCCCCAGAACGTCGGCCGCGTCTCCCCCATGGACGTCGTGCTGTCCCCCATCGGACAGCCCGACCGCTGGCAGCTGCGGGCCGACACCGCCCACCCCATCCTCTTCGACCACCCCGTCGACCACGTGCCCGGAATGGTGCTGCTGGAAGCCGCCCGCCAGGCCACCGCGGCCGTCCTGGGCCACAGCACGCTCCCGCTCGACATCACCAGCGAATTCACCAAGTACGCGGAACTGGACGCCCCCTGCCTCATCGAGGCCCGCCGCCTGACCCGCACCCCCGCCCAGCGCGGACCCGCCGTCCTCGTCACCGCCCACCAGCACGGAACACCCGTCTTCCGCTCCACCGTGACAGCAGCACCGCTCACGATTTGAACCACCGGACCCCGGCCCGGCCCGCAGGACACAGACCGTAGGCCACGGGGGGCGTAGGCCACGGGGGGCGTAGGCCACGGGGGGCGTAGGCCACGGGGCGCGGGGCCGTAGGGCGCGGAGGCGCAAGGCCCACGCCGCAGGACGCGGGACGCGGGACGCGGGACACGGGGCGCGGGGCGCGGGCCCCGACCGCAGGGCGCGGGCCGCAGGACGCGGGGCCCCGACCACTAGGACACGGACCGCAGGACGCGGGGCCCGACCACAAGAACACGGACCGCAGGACGCGGGCTGCAGGACGCGGGGCCCCGACCGCAGGGCGCGGGCCGGCGGGCGGCGCGGCCCTGACGCCGTGCCGCGGCCGTCCCCGCCCGCTGCGCCCGCCAGGCCCGCCCGCCGGGCGCAGCGGGCGGGGGCAAGCAGGCGGGGCAGCGGGCGGGGGCCCTGTGGTGGCCGGCCCGTACCCGGGCCGGCCACCGACCGGCCCTCACCGCATCCGCGGCCGTCCCCCGCCCCCGCTCTGCCGGTGCCCGCCCCGAGAGGGACAGCCGCGTCGGCCCATGACCGTGACGGCGGCGCCGCTCACGGCCATGAGACCCCCGGCCGCAAGAGCGCCGGCCGGCGCGGCCCTGCCACCGCGCCGGACCCCCACCCGCTGCGCGCCGCCTCCCCCGCACGCTGCGCGCCGCCCTCCCCCGCACGGGCGCGCAGCGGGCACCGGCGGCCGGCCCTGCGCCGGCCCGCCCCCTGCATGCTCACGCTGCTCGACGAGTTCGAACGCCAGGGTGTCCGGCCGGCCGCGACGGGGCCGCGCCGCAGCGGGGATCGCCCGGCAGGCGGCAAGAAGGCCGTACCGCCCCTCGAGGCCGAAGACCACAACGGGCGGCAGTCCCGACCACGTTCACCGCCTCCGTCTGCACCTGCGCCTCCGCCTGCGTCCGCGCCTCCGCCTGGGTCTGCGTCCGCGCCTCCGCCTGGGTCTGCGTCTGCGTCTGCGTCCGCGCCTGCACCTGCGCCTCCGCCTGGGTCTGCGTCCGCGCCTGCGTCTGCGCCGAGGACGGCGTCACCTGGACCGCCCTCGCCGAGGGCCCGGTCCCGGCTTCGGTGACGCATGGGCAGCTGCTCCACCATCATGACGAGCGCCACGCCCGCGAGTTCTCTCCCCCGGTGCGGTCCTTCCTCGCCCGCCTGCCCGGCGCGGACCCGGCGACCGTCGCCCTCTGCGCCGTCGTCCTCGTGTTCCGGGGCGCGGGGCGCGCGGCGGGGGGCGCGCGGCGGGGGGCGCGCGGCGGGGGGCCGGCCCTACGGGGCCGCGTCCGTCCCGCCCGCCCCGGCTCCCGATGCCCGGGGCCCGGCCTCCGGCGTCCGCGGGCCGGCCGCAGCGGTGACCGCGCCGAAGGACGCGACATGCGCTGCGGCCCACTGCCGGAAGGTCCGCGCCGGACGGCCCGTCAGCCTGCTGACGGTGTCCTGCACCCCCGCCTTGGCACCCGCCTTCAGCCGCTGCGCACTGTCCAGCAGCGCCTCGACCACCGCCGGCGGGAAACGCCCGGCCAGAGCGGCGCGCGCCTGCCCGGGGCTCAGCTCCTCGAACCGCAGCTCCACACCCAGCAGAGCACCGAGCTGCCGCGTCTGCTCGACGGCACTGAGCGCCTGCGGCCCCGTCAGGGTGTAGGCGCGCCCGGCATGCCCCTCCTCGGTCAGCACCCGCACCGCCGCCCGCGCCACGTCCGCCGGATCCACACAGGCATGAGCCGCCTCCCCGTACAGGGCACGCACCACACCCTCACCGCGCACCGAGCCCGCCCAGGACAGGGAATTGGACATGAACGCCCGCGGACGCAGCAGGGTCCACTCCATACCCGAAGCCCGCAGCAGCTCCTCACTCTCACGCTGCCACCGGGTGATCAGGTCACCGGCCCCCTCGTCCAGGACGGCCGCCGCCGACAGTTTCACCACCCGCCGCACACCCGCCGCCCGCGCCGCGGCCACGAACACCTCATCGTCAGCGCCCGCGACCCGGGCCGTGACCAGGAACGCCGTACGCACCCCCCGCAGAGCCCGCGCCAGCGAACCCGGATCCCCGTAGTCCCCGGCCACCCTCTCCACCCCCGCCGCCACCCCCCTCACCTTCGCCGGATCCCTGGCCATGACCCGCACCCCCGCCCCGGCCGGCAGCCGCCCCACCACTTCCCGCCCCACCGTCCCCGTGGCCCCCGTCACCAAAATCACCGCACACCCCTCCCCGCCCGCCCCCGCCGTCCCACGACCCGCCCACCCCTGCCCTGACGCCGGCACGACCTGCTCACCACTGCTCCGACACCCTTCCGCCCCGGCAGATCCGGGACAACTCATTGAACGTCGTACAGCCGCAAGGGGTGCGTGAACCCCAACCGCCTGTAAGATACAAACTGGGCGGTTTTTTTAATGGGTCTCCGGGCTCATCGAAACAGAAGGAGACCGAACGTGGTGAAGCAGGACAGGGCGATCCGGACCCGGCAGACCATCCTCGCGGCAGCAGCCAAGGTCTTCGAGGAACACGGCTACCAGGCCGCGACGATCAGCGAGATCCTCACCACCGCCGGGGTGACCAAGGGCGCGCTCTACTTCCACTTCCCCTCCAAGGAACACCTCGCCGAGGGAGTCCTGCACGAACAGGACCAGCTGCTGCCCATCCCCGACCGCGCCTGCAAGATCCAGCAGTTCGTCGACACGGTCATGCTGCACGCCCACCGCCTGCAGACCGACGCCATGGTCCGCGCCGGCGTACGCCTCTCCCTCGACCAGCAGGCACTCGGCCTCGACCGCAGCGGACCCTTCCTGCGCTGGTCGCAGATCTCCCGCGACCTCCTCGAAAAAGCCCAGGCCCAGAGCGAACTCCTCCCCCACGTCAACGCGGTCGAGACCGCCGACGTCATGGTCGGATCCTTCGCCGGCGTCCAGGCCATGTCCCAGGCCGTCTGCGACCACCAGGACCTCCCCCAGCGGGTCAACGCCCTCCTGCGCCACGTCCTGCCCAGCGTCGTGATGCCCTCCGTCCTGGCCTCCGTCGACCTCACCGGCGCCCGCGGCGCCGCCGTCGACGCCGAACTGCGCGCCGCCCGCCCCGCCCAGCAGCCCCCCGCCGCCCAGCCCGCCCCCGTCAGCTGACCGCACCAGCAGACGCACCCCCCGCACCAGCCGGCACACCCCCCGCCCCGGCCGGCCCCCGCCGGCCTCCTCACCCGGGCCCGCCCCCTCACCCCGGGCCGGCCCCCGCCTGCCGGCCACACCGGCCGGCACACCCCCGCCCGCCCCGGCGCACCGCAGCACCCTCCCAGCACACCGGCCGGGCCCTCCCGGCCGGACACCCACACGGCACAGCCGTCCGGCCGCACCAGCAGCGCCGCACCCCCGCCCCCGGCGCCACCCGGCCCGCCCCCCGTCACCGGGCCGCACCCGCCGGCACACCCCCCGGCCACCCGCACCGGCACACCCGAAGACACCCCCAGCACACCGCCCGGGCCCCCCTCACCCCACCACACCGGCCGGCACACCCCCCACCTTCACCGGCGCACCGAAATACTCCTCCAGCGCACCGGCCGGCCCCTCCCGGCCGGACGCCCAGGCGATATAACCGTCCGGACGCACCAGCAGCGCATCACACTCCAGCCCCGCCACCGCCTCGCACTGCACCACCCGCACCAGCCCCGCCCACCCCCGCGCCTCCTCCCCGAACCCGCCGCCCGCACCCCGCTCACCGAACAGCAGCAGCACCGGCCCGCCCCCGCCCAGCAACGCGATCACATCCGTACGCCCCTCACGCGTCACCAGCGCCACATTGGGCAAGAACCTGCCCTCCCAGAACACCGGATGCCGCCCCCGCGCCGGCAGCACCGTGTCCTGCGCACTCACCATCGACGCCAGCAGCCCCGCCTCCCCGCCCCCCGCCAGCAACTCACCGAACAACGCCCGCAACGGCTCCAGCTCCGGCCCGGGCCGCATCAGCGCCAACTGCGCCCGCGTATGGTCGATCACCCGCTGCGCAGCCGGCCGCCGCTCCTGGTCATACGTGTCCAGCAGCCCCGCACCCGCCCACCCCCGCACCGCGAACGCCAGCTTCCACCCCAGATCCACCGCATCCAGCAACCCCGTGCTCAACCCCTGCCCCCCGATGGGGAAATGCACATGCGCCGCATCCCCCACCAGAAAAACCCGCCCCCGGCGATAACAACCGGCCAGCCGCGAAAAATCACTGAACCGGCTCAGCCACCGCCCCTCCCCCATCGCCACCTCACGCCCCACGATCCACGACACCTCACGCCGCAACTCCTCCAACGTCGGCGCCACCCGCCACCCCACACACGGCCCCGCACAATTCACCGTCCGCAACCGCACCCACCCCCCCGCCACCTCCTTCACCACAACCCACCCCCGCTCCGTCCGATGCCACCCCGCCACCAAAGACCCCCCCACCCCCAACCGCACATCACCCGCCAACGCCGACACCGTCGCCGGATACACCCCCGACTCAAAACCCCCCTGCTCCCGCACCACACTGCGCGCCCCGTCCGCCCCCACCACAAACAACCCCCGACACACCACCGACCCGAACGCACCCCGCGCCGTCACCACCACCCCACCACGCCACTGCCGCACCCCCACCACCCGACACCCCCGCAACACCCGCACCCCCAACCCCCGCGCCCGCCCCTCAAAATGAGCCTCCAACACCTCCTGCCCACACTTCAACACCGGCTCCGGCTCCACACCCGGCGCCGAAACAACCAACCCCGGAATCCCCGCAAAATGAAACACCACCCCACCACCCACACCCACACCAAAACCACCACCCGCACCCGAAACACCAGCCAGACCCGAACCAAAACCTGAGCCACCACCCGAACCCACACCCACACCCGAAACACCACCCGAACCACGACCAACACCCGAACCAACACGAGGACCCGAACCACGACCCACGCCACAGACACCGCCAGACCCAGCACCACAACCCGGGCCAGCACCACAACCCCGGCCAGGACCACAACCCGGACCAGAAACACCACTCACCCCAGGACCACACCCCCCGCCAAAAGCACCGCCCCCCTCAGAGCCCCGGCCCGAACCCGAGCCCGAACCCGAGCCCGAACCCGAGCCCGAACCAGGACCCGAACCAGGACCCGAACCAGGACCCGAACCAGGACCCGAACCGGGACCCGAACCGGGACCGGAGCCGGGGAAACGACGGCCCCCCGCACCCACCAGCCCACCCAGATGACCACGCCGCACCAGACACTGCACCGCACGCGCATGCACCGTCGTCGCCCTCGGCCGCCCCGACACCACCACCTCCGACTCCACCACCACCACCCGCACCCCCCACCCCGCCAACTCACACGCCACCACCAACCCCACCGGCCCACCCCCCACCACCACCACATCCGCCTCCACCACACCCGACACACCCGACACACCCGCAGTACCCGACACACCCGCAGTACCCGACATCACCGGCTCCCCCCGCCAACAACCCAACACGGACAACACCAACAAAAGCCCCGGCCCCCACACAGACCCGGACCCTCCCCTACCAGAACAACTCCCACCCCCCACAAGCCAGTTGACACACCCAACCCGGCCACACACCAGCCGACCAGAAATATACCGGTTATGCGGTTCTTCGCAAGAGACACACAACCCCACCACCAACCAAACACCACCAACCCACCACCCACACCCCCCACCAAACCCACCCCCACCCCCACCCCCACCACCACCGGCAGAAACCTCGACCGCAAAGACAGAAGCACCAGCCGCCCTTCGCAACCGCCGTGCAAGCCGAGGCGATATGCGCGCAGCAGCCGAACCAATCGCGCAACAGCCATTCACGACAGGCCGTGCCCCACCGGGCCCCTGAGCCCGGCAGGCACAGCAGCCGCACACCCCCACCCCGACCCGCCACACACCCATCACACGGGCACCACCCCCGCTCCGGCCGGCAACCAGGTCAGCGCAGGAAGCGGCGTTCCACACCCCCCTTTGGGCGCCGGCCCCCAGCCCCTTCCCGCCGTCCCGGACACCGCCGCTGCGCGGGCGGGAACTGCCGCGGAGCGAGCCGCCGTCCAGCCACCGCCTGCCGTCGCCGAAATCCTGGAGCCGGCCGCCCAGAGGCGCCCCCTCGGTCCAGGACCGGAGCGACCCGCCTGACATCACTGCAGCCCGAAATCGACGTAGTCGATGTCCGTGAACTCGACCGTGAGATCTCCGGCGCGGCGGCCGACGTCTTTGAAGTACACCTCCTGCAGTCCTTCCGCGGCGATCCGCTCCAGCTCGCTCTCGAACGCGCCCAGTTCGCGGGCAGAGAAGAGCCGGCCCGCGTACTCGGCAGGCGGGGACTGGGTGAGACGGCGCACGCGTCCGTCATCGGTGGTGCCGGGCGCGGCGGTGAATACGGAACGTGGCATCCTTCGGCCGTGCGACTTACTGATCGAACAGGCGGCATCGTTCTGCGGGCGCTCCGTTACCAGTTTCCAGTGGCCAGTGGTGACCGCTGGGACGACAACTGGCTCGTCATTGGGGCCGAAGTCACCACTCCGGCGGCCAACTGGTCGTTCACGGACTCGTGTCTACTGGTTGACGAAGCGCGCGAGTTGTCCGCATGGCTGCGTGCTGTCGCAGCCGGGAGGCGGCCGGACGCGAACCCGGACCCGGAAGGGCACCTCGTCCCGGACCTTTCGTTCCTCGAACCGGTCCTCGCCTTCAGCCAGGTTGGGTGGCACGACGGCACGGGAGTACTGCGGGTTCACCTCTCGCTTGAGGCCGCGCCTCCGCAGCGGCACGATGAGGACCTGGATCTCCATCAATACGTAATCGAGGTCGCGACAGACCGGGCCGAGTTGATGCGGGCAGCGGAGGAATGGGACGAGCGCCTTGCGCAGTTTCCCCTGCGCTGAGGCTGCAAGCTCATCCTGTGCGTCGAGGTTGGTTCCGTTCTTGTGGGGAGTGGGGCGGCTGTAGGACTGGCCTGTGGCGAGGACCCGGCCGACGTCGTGACGAGTGGCCGGGTGGCGGTTCTTCGACCCTGCCGGACGGCCGGGTCCGGGGCCGGACGGTTTCGGTGCACCGGCTGGTGAGCCGGTCTTCGCGTGCAGGTTTCTGAACCCTCTGCGGACACGAGCCGGGTGAGTTCGTTCGGTTCGGTCGGCTTTCCCAGGGTCGCCGGAGGTCGGTGGTGAGACGACGGGCGAGCCGGAGTTGGGTGTGGGCGGCGACTGGGGCGGGCTGGACTAGGGTCTGTCGTTTGGATCACCGTGGCGGAGGGAGCCGAGAAGGCAGCCGATGGGCCAGCGGTTGATCAGGGTGTGGGCTGCCGTGGAACAATCCGTGGGGGGGAACGCGCGAGGGGGGTCGTGATGCGGCGGGGACATCGGGCGTTGCTTTGTGCGCTCATGGTGATTTTTGCGTCCACTGCGTCTGGGTGCTTCGCTCGTTACGAGGCGTGTCCCGGGGAGGGCGGCCGACCCGATGAGCTGGGGGTTGACAACCTCGTGGGCACCTATCGGAACCCGTTGGGAAGTTCTGTGACCCTGCGGGGCGATGGTTCCTTCACGACGGTGGCGTGGCCTGCTGGCCTCGACGAGGCAACTGGACCCGTGGACCGGAGACGAGGCAGTGGACGGTGGGAACTCAGCGACGGCAGTCGCAATGATTTCGACGTTGCGCTCTCCTTCTACGAGATCAACGACTATGAGGTCGGCCCGGGCAGTTACGGATCCGGTTTCGACATCAGCGGCACCCGTGAGGATCTGCGGCTGTATGCGTGGGTCGGTGACCCTGATGACTGCGCCAACATGAGCACTTTCAGTAGTGAGCCGCCCGCTTGATCCTGCTGATCAGTCAGTTCCCAGTCGGGTTCAGAGTCTGGAAAGGTTGGCGGTGATACTCGCCCACGATCAACCAGCTCTTTTGTGGTCAGGCGTGTCCACCAGCAAAGCGTCTGGGGTAGCCGTGCTTGGCCGTGGTTCACCGGGCGGACCAGAGGAAGATGCCCGCGATGTGGAGTCCGGCCAGGTAGATGGTGGCTGTCTTCTCGTAGCGGGTTGCGATGGCGCGCCATTGCTTCAGGCGGTTGATGCACCGCTCGGTGGAGTCCACCGAGACGGCCCAGTTCAGGTCATCGTCCGCGTCTGCTTGGGCCACCAAAGCGGTGAAGACCCGCTCCAGGTGCCGTCGACGGCCCACATCCGCAGCCGGTTGTAGACACCTCCCCAGTTGCCGTATTTCTCCGGCAGGTGGACCCACTGGGTGCCGGTCTGGAACTTGAAGGCGATCGCATCAATCACTTCGCGGTGGTCACGCCACCGGCCACCCCGTTTCGGCGTCCGGTCCGGGAGTAACAGCTCGATTCGCGCCCACTGCGCATCAGCCAACGGCGCACCCGGACCAAACGATCAGATGATCCAAACGAAGCGCCCTAGTTCCCGACCGCTCCCGCACGACCGGGACCGGCCCCGATCCTTCGATCGGGGCCGGTCCCGGTGCGTCAACCGGCGACGGCGGTCAGGGTGCCGGGCACGTAGGATCCACCCTGGTTGTTGAGGATCACGCCGAGCCGGTTGGTCGCGTTGATCATGGCGACGAGGGAGACGAGAGCGATGGCCTGCTCCTCGTCGTAGTGCTTGCGCACCCGGGCCCAGGTCTCGTCAGTGACCCCTGCATATCCGTCGATGATGCGGGTGCCCTCCTCGGTGAGGGCCAGCGCGGCCCGCTCGGCGTCGGTGAACACGGTGGAGTGCCGCCAGGTGGCGACGAGGCTGAGCCGGGCCGCGTCCTCGCCGGCCGCGGCGGCGTCCTTGCTGTGGATGTCGACACAGAAGCCGCAGCCGTTGATCTGGCTGGCTCGCAGCTGCACCAACTCCTGGGTGGATTTGGGCAGCGGCGACTCCTGGATGACCTGGCTGACGGCGTAGATCCGCTTGCCGACCTTCGTGCCGAGCTCGGTGTCGAACAGGTTCATACGGGTTTCCATCGGGGCTTCCTCACTCATGGAATCGTGTGACTGATGCCCATGAGGCGCCGGTCGCCGCGCTCCTGTGACACGGGGCGGATGTGACGTGGGCCACGGGGCGCGGCTGTCACGGAACCGGGGTCAGCGGCGTCCCGTGTACGACACGCACCACAGGTAGCGAGACAGAAGTCGGGAACTGACGATGGTGGACAGGGATGCCGGTACCGATGCGGGGGCGGCCACGACCATGGCCACGGCCACGGATAGCTTCATTGCCCATCGCAATCTGCTGTTCACGGTGGCCTACGAGATGCTGGGCTCGGCGGCCGACGCCGAGGACGTCCTCCAGGAGACGTGGCTGCGCTGGTCGGGCGTCGAGCACACCACAGTCCGCGACCCGCGCGCCTTCCTGGTCCGCATCACCACCCGCCAGTCCCTGACCCGCCTTCGCGCACTCCGCCGCCGCAAGGAGTCCTACGTCGGCCCGTGGCTGCCCGAGCCGCTGCTCATCGCGCCCGACGTGGCCGAGGACGTCGAGCTCGCGGACAGCGTCTCCATGGCGATGCTCCTCGTACTGGAGACCCTCGCGCCGACCGAGCGTGCCGTGTTCGTGCTGCGGGACGTCTTCGACCTGGACTACGACGAGATCGCGCAGGCAGTCGACAAGACCCCGCCCGCCGTCCGCCAGATCGCGCACCGCGCCCGCGCCCACGTCGCCGCGCGCCGCCCTCGCGAGACGGTCTCCCCGTCCCAGACCCGCGACGCGCTCGCCGCCTTCCAACAGGCGGTGGAAACAGGCGACTTGACCGGACTCCTCAACATGATCGCCCCGGACGTCGTCCTCCTGACGGATGGCGGCGGAGTCGTCCGGGCCGCCGTGGAACCGGTGGTGGGCGTGGCCGACGTGACCGAGGTCCTGGCCAGGCTCAGCGGCGCCCGGCTGCAACCGACCCTGGTCAACGGCCACCCGGCCCTGATCATCCGCCGCGACGGCCGGATCGACACAATCGTGGCCCTCCGTCTGGACGCCGGCCTCATCACCGGCCTTTACGCCGTTCGCAATCCCGAGAAGCTGTCACGCATGAACCGCAAGACGGCGATAGGCCGCTGACGCCGGGACCGCCGCCTGGGCCAGCGCCGCAACGGGCGTGTCACCGCGGGAACCGGAGGTCCGGTCCGTCGGTTCGCGCAGGGGAACAGCTGTCCCGTAAGTGATCTTGATGTGCGATGGTCTTGGACTGTGGCTGGTGTAATCACGGCGTCAGAGCCGTCTTGGATAGCCCCGTTCACCGGGCTGAGCCCACGCGCCTTCGGCAAGTTGGTGACTCAACTGCGCCGCGAGGGCGCCGGCGCGCCGGACCGTGGCCGGCCTTGGAAGCTCCCGCTTCAGGCCCGGGTGCTGTTGGTGGCCGCGTACTGGCGCACCAACCTGGCGCTGAGGCAACTGGCGCCCCTGTTCGGGGTGTCGAAGTCGGCGGCCGACCGGGTCATCGACCACCTCGGACCGAAGCTCGCGCTCCCGCCGCGGCGCCGCTTCCGCAAGGACGCCGTGCTGATCGTGGACGGCACCCTGGTGCCGACCCGCGATCACACCGTGGCTGAGCAGTCGAAGAACTATCGGCACTCGACCAACCATCAGGTGGTCGTCGACGCCGACACCCGGCCGATGGTCGTGCTCGGGGCCGGCCACTGCCGGGCAACCGCAATGACTGCCGGGCCTGGGTCGAGTCCGGCGCGAAGGACGCCGTCGGAAAGACCGTAACGAACGCCGACGGCGGCTACCGCGGAACGGGACTGGTCATCCCTCACCGCCGTCGCAGCGCGGACGAAGAACTCCCCGACGGGAACCAGGCGCACAACAAGAGCCACAGGCAGGTCCGGGCCCGCGTTGAGCACGTCCTTGCCGCATGAAGACCTGGAAGATCTTGCGCGACTGAACGGGCCGTCGGCCAGGAGCTGGGTCAGTCCCAGATGTCGGGCCTGGGTGATGTCGGCGCAGCTGCCCGGCCGGACCGGGCTGCAGAACAGCACGCGCCCGTCCGCGCTTGTGAGGACCATGGTCTTCACCGCGTTCTGCTTGGTCTTGCCGGAGACGAACGTGTCCCGGTCTTTGCGGCCTGCGGCCGGGCGCCGCACTCGGATCTCCGTGCCGTCGATGATCCCGGTCCGACCATCGCCGCCCAGGTACTCGACGACCTCGGCGAGAGTACGCAGCCGGACATCCGGTGTGACGGTACATCCCCGCTGCGCGAGCAGGGGCCGCACCTCGCCGATGGCGCGGGTGACGGTGGAGCGGTCCACGCCGAACCAGCAGGCCAGCACGTCATGAGTGGTGCCATGTCGCAGACTCACTAACGTGGCCAGCAGCCGGTCGACGAAGACGAACCTGTGCTTCGCCCCAGCCCCTACGGCCCGCCGCCGCTGCCGAGCCGTCAGGCGTGCTTGATGCTGTTCGTGCCACAACGGCCCTACCTCGGCGACGAGTTCCGGGATCACTCTCGACGACAGCCCGGCAACCCGATACTCCGACATGACGGGCTCCCGCGCCCCAGCCCCCATCATGACCAGTTCAACGACCTACCGGGCATCGAGCCACGGCCTATCGTGCACGAGGTCGTTAGCCCCGTAACACCAACCCCTGGACCAGCAGGACCGACTCTCACCAACACCGACGCGAAGCCTAGAGATCGCAGCCGCCTCGATGGAGCGTGAGCGGAGTCAAATCCGGCGCAGCGTCAGCCGAGGCGGCCGGAGGCCGCGCAGCGAGGGCGAGAGCGCAGCGGACGCCTGGTGCCCCCGCCGCGTGCGGGCGGCATCCGGCGGCGCGCCCCGCCCTCGAGGGGCCTTTCTGCTGCGCCCTGTGGCGCGCTGCTGCGCCCGGCGGTCGCCGGGGTGCCCGAGGAACGCGCGAGGCGGCCGGCGAAGGCCCCCGCGCCGGTCGGCATTCCCGGGCGCGGACCGGCATTGTCGTGGTGTCCCCGGCCCGCGCCCGGGGACACCACCCGGGCTTTCTCCTCCGTATCCCAGGTCACATCAGCCATTACTGGGCCCGGCCCGGCCATGTTGCGGCAGACGGCTGCCCGCCGGTCGTAACGGGTGCCGACACTGGGAAGGCGACTGAGGGCCACATACGCGGTAGCGCACGGCAGACGGGGGGCCGATGGCGTTCACGGAGTTCGACACGGCGGAGTTACCGGCGGAGTACCGGTTCGACTGGTGGCGCGAGGTGGTCGCCCGGGGGGTGGCGCCGACCCGGATCACCACCGACCACGCCGCAGACTTCGCGGGCAGCGCGGGGTTGCTGGACCTGGGGCGGCTCCAGTTCACCACGATGTCCTTCCCCGGGCTCCGGTCGGAGCGGACCGCCGGGCTCATACGCCGCGCCGACCCGGAGACGTACGAGCTGGCGCTGATCCTGGCCGGAGCGATGCGGGTGGGCCAGGGGCGCAACGAGACCCGGCTGTTCGCGGGCGACTTCGCGATGTGGACGTCGTCGCGCCCCTACAGCGGCCAGGCCGAGAGCGGGCCCGCGATCGGGGACTCGCGGGCGATCATCCTGCACCTGCCGCGCGCGCTGGTGCCGCTGCCCGCGGCGAAGGTCGACCGGCTGCTCGCCGTCGGCATCCCGGCCAGGTCAGGGACGGGCCGGGTACTGGCCCAGTTCCTCGGCTCCGTGGTCCAGGAGGCGCCCGTGCTGGACGCGACCGAACGGGAGCGGCTCGGCGGGACGAGCCTCGACCTGGCGACGGGGTTCCTCGCCCACCACCTCGACGCCCAGGAGTACCTGCCGCCGGAGGCGCGGCACGAGATGCTGCTGGCCCGGGTCGACAGGTTCGTCCTGGACAACCTGTCGGACACCCGGCTCACCCCCCGTGCCATCGCCGCGCAGCACCACATCTCCGTACGGCTCCTGCACCAGCTCTTCCGTGGCCGTGACGACACCGTGGCGGCCACCATCCGCCGCCTGCGGCTCGAACGCTGCCGCGCGGACCTCGCCGACCCCCGGCTGCGTGCTCTGCCCGTGCAGGACATCGGCGCGCGGTGGGGCCTGGTCAACGCCGCCACGTTCAGCCGTCTGTTCCGCACCACCTACGGGGTGACGCCCGGTGAGTACCAGCGCGCGGAACTCGGCCGGCCCGCGTGATGCGGACTGCGCCGCCTGTAAAAGAACGCTGCGCTTCCTGCTAATGACTCGATCCGTCGCACACACCAAGGTTGTGGTCAACGTGGAACGCGACCTCAACCAGGGAGCAACACAGTGACGGTGCAAGGAAAAGCGAGATTCAGCGCGGCCGGAAGGATCGTCGTCGCGTTGATGGCGACGTTCTTCGCATTCGTGGCCACGACCGGTGTGGCCGACGCTTCCGCCGACCGTGACCGGCCTGACTTCTCGGCGCAGGCACGAGGGCTGGGACTGACCAGTTCCCAGGCCGAGACCCTCCAGGCCAGGGCCGATGGATATCTGGCGAAAACGGGCGGCACCCAGGTCGCCGTCAACAAGATCGAGTTGCAGGCCGGAGCAGTCCTGCTCCTCGTCCTGCCCGGGGAGAAGTACGCGCGCGATCTCGCCGGGAAACCCGGTGCACGGACCGCCGCCACCTACTGCCCGTACGACTGGATGTGCGCGTACGAGGGGACGAACTACACGGGCGACCAGATCGATATGTACTACTGCAATCTTTACTATGGCATTCCTTGGTCCGGCGACGGTTCCTGGCACAACAACCAGTCGGCGGGGACACGGGCGGAGTTCTTCGACACCAACGGCAATCTCGGCTGGACCTCGCCCGGCGCAGAGAGCTGGGACGCTGTGGCCCCCTGGGGGTGGGTCGGCTCGATCAGCCCCTGCTAGATGAATGAGTCCAAGGAATGGCCTGCGGACATAGGGCGAGGGCATCCAATGTCAGTGTGTGAAGACAGACCTGGACACCCTCGCGACAGCACTCTGTTCCCGGATCGACGACGAGTTGGAGGCTTCGCCATGGTTGGCCCCGTGGCGTCCCACCATCGGGATCATGCCCAGGCTCAGTGACGCCGAACTGGTCACGCTCGCGGTGATGTCAGCGTTGCTCGGTTACACCTCCGAGCGCGCTGGCTTCGCCGTGTTGACCGGGACTTCGGCCGCCGGTGCTGTCACGTTGTTGGGCGTGTGCCTGGTCGAAGGCATGCCGCGGCGTGGTCGAGTCGGTGTCGGGTGCTGGTTCTGGCCGCACTCGATGCCCGTCTCGGCGGCTATCGCGACGGCGAACGCAGCCTCGCCTACCAACTGGCCGGCTCCACCGGTTCCGGTGACTTGGTCATCGCCGACCGCGGCTTCTGGTCGGTTGAGTTCGCCCACAACTTCACCGCGACGGGCGCAGACCTGCTGGTCAGGCTCCAGCCCAACCACCTCGGCCCCGGCGGCCCCACCGGTCCCGCACACCGGAAGGTGTCCGGCAGGAGCTGTGGGCCTACCTCGCCCGTCCACCACGCGATCCGCCGGTTCGCCCACACTGCGGCCCTCGTCGGTCCCGCCGTCGACCCAGACCGCGTCTCCTACCTCGAGTGCGTCCGAATCATCCACCGAAGCGTTCCATCCCAGCCCGGATCCACCACGGCCAAGCTCACCCGCTTTATCACCGAGGCCGGGCAGGAGGCACGCAGCCGCTTGCTCCCGACCCGCCGGAGCCGGAACTGACTGCCCACGAGCGATCAAGAAGCCCAACCGGTGGCCCGTGCTGCGGACCCGCGCCAAACGAGGGTCGGTCGAACCGGGCCGCTGGGCCCTCAACCAGACCAAGAAGCCCAAGAGCACTCGACGGGCGGGCAGACCCGTACTCAAGCCCTCCCCAACCCCGTCACACGCCAGAACGCCGGAAGGGCAACCTCGCTGCCGAGGTCAGCGAGGACAGGCGTGCCCCTCCGCCCGGTGCCCCATCCACACCGCCACGTCGCAGACCCGCAGCGCACTCACCGTCTCCGGCACCCCCGCGATCTGGCGCAGCTCCAGCAGTTGGCGGTGCAAAGCAGCGTCGTCGTCACGCAGCGCGGTGTGGAGGGCGAGCCAGAATGACGGCGGCCGGCCGACGGCGCAGCGGACGACGCGGTCGTAGACGGGGAGCAGCTGCGGGCGCTTGCGGGCCAGGAGCTTGCCCGCGATCACCCATCCGACATCGGGCTGGTCGCGCAGGAGATGCCAGGCCTGGTCCGCCGGCGAGCCGTCGGCCACGACATCAGCGTCGGCGTCGACCATGTTGATGTCCCTGGGTATGGCGTGCAGCAGGCCGGACAGCCGCACGCCGAGAGGGCCCTCCAGAATGTCCAGCGCGACAGGCGCCGGAACGGTGACCGACAGGGTCTGCACCGCGACCAGGTCCTCCGCCGTGAACCGGTCGGTGACCTCCGGCCGGTCTCCCCCACCCGCCAGATGCTCGAACCGACTGCCGGTGAACGGCACCCCGCCGGGCGGCATGCCTATGCCGAAGTAGCGCCGCAGGTCACCGACAACACGCTCTGCACTCAGCAGCACGCGCAACCGCTGCCCCAACGGCGACAACGACGTTCCAGTGGAAGAGATCACACAGATCCATCTTCTATAAGGCGAGCAGTGCCCTGCATCGCCCACCGCCCATCTCCGGCCGGAGGAGCGTGGCAGCTCTGCACCTGGTGCAGGGCGTGGAGCCCAGCTCGCTCAGCGGAACGGACCGTCGGTCGCGAAGGCGTGGGCTGCAAAGCGCTTGCCCATTCGACGGTATGCGACGGCGGTGGGGTGAAGGCCGTCGGCCAGGTCATCCACCTCGTCCGGGCCGAGCAGCTCGCGTCCGTCGAGATAGTGGAGGTGGGGATCGGACACCTGTCGTGCCGCAGCGATCCGGGCCAGCTCGGCACGGACCACCGCCAGCGACAATGCCCCGCCGACCACATCGGCCGGGTCGCCCAGGGCAGCGAGCCTCCCGTCCGGGCCGGTCGCGGTCGGACCGGGGGCCTCCTCCAGGGCCGGACAGCTCACCGGAGAGATCAACAGCAGCGGGGTGTCCGAGTGCCCATCCCGGATCGTGTCCAGGAATCCGTGTACCGCCGGGCCGAATGTCCGCAGCCGGAAGGCGGACAGGCTCACGATGTTGATGCCCACCTTGAGGCTGATCAGGTCGGCGGGCGTATCGCGGATCGTCCGGGCGACATAGGGATCCAACAGCGCGTTGCCCGCCTGGCTGAGGTTGATCACCTCCACCCCTCCGAGCACAGCTGCCACCACCGGCCAGGTCCCGGTCGGGCCGTCAGCCTCGATGCAGTGGCTGATGGAACTGCCGTGGTGCACCCAGCGGCGCCGCCCGTCCGGCAGCGGTGCCAGCACGTCGCCGTCAGCGCGCAGTGCCACCAGTTCCGTCGGGGTCTGCTGTGGCAGCCACAACTCGACGTCCTTCATGCCGGCCGGCAGCCCGGCGAACCGTACGGTCCCTGCCTCGCCCGGGAGAAGTCGCTGTACGGCCCCGGGGCCCGCCATCCGCAGCACGTTGCCCACCGGCGCCTGCTGACGCCTGGCCAAGGCGCCGTCCACCAGCAACTCCATCATCCCGGTCGGGCGAGGGTGGGGGTCGGAGTCGAGCTGACCGGTGGAGGTGAGTACCTCGAACTCCAATACGCGCGCAACGGTGCGGAACACCAGCCGCACTCCCGAGGGCATCACGGTCACCCCGTAGACCGACGGGTCCTGGTACTGCTCCTTGGTCCACGCGGGCAACCGGCGCGGCATCACCCCTGCCTGTGTGGTCTCCAGGTCCAGCGCGCCCCGCAACTCCACCGGCCCGCCCACCAGCGGAACCGCCCGCAGCGCCACCGTCACCGCTCCCGTCCCAGGTCAATGTGGTCCGGAGATGACATCAACCCGGTGCCTTCGTGGCTCATCGACGCCCGCCGAACTCCCAGTCGTGGACCTCGATGTCCGCGTACCGGTCCGCAGTCAGGACGGCTCGTGCCGTGTCCGGATCCGGGGCTCTGAGCAGCACCGCCGTACCCAGCCAGGTGTCGCCGTCGTCGGACAGCAGCGGCCCGTACGCAACCAGCTCGTCCCGGTCGAGCGGCAGCGCAAGGTCGGCGGCCGGGCCCTCGCCGAGACCGAGCACCAGGTACCGGTTGCCACCGGTCGGGCCGCCGGGGAAATCCCACATGGTGCGCCCCAGCACGTTGCGCCACCGGCGCAGCAGCACGTCCCGGTACGCGCCGGCCTGGTAGTTGGGCTCGTCGAAGGCGAACGCGCGGGCGGCCGCGGGATCGGGCAGGTCGACGATGTGCACGCTGCCGGTGGGTGTTTCGCCATCATCGGCGAAGGCCGGGCCGCGAGCGATCAGCTCCTTCGCGTACCGGTCCATGTAGGACCAGTGCTCCTCCAGTAACTCCTCGCGTAACGCGAGGGAGCCGGGCCGATCACGGTGGTAGCAGAAGAACTCCATGACCACAGACCCTTCCCCATCAAGGGCACCATCTCAAATGGCTTTTGGCGACGATGACCCCGCGCTCCAAACGAGAGGCAGCGTTGGCGGGGAAGACAAAGTCCGGGCGCATCCCGTGCATACAGCTGGACTACCGGGACCATCGCGACCGGCTCCGCCCCTACGGGCGCGTCGAGCGGCTTGTAGTGGTCCGGTTCGGCGCGCATCGGCCAGAGCTCGTCGGCCGGCCACAGCAACGGCCCGCCGACGGAACTGTCCCCCGGGCCCGGCTGCCCGGCCCGGGGCAGAGGAGGGTGACCGCGCGCGCCGTACCGATCAGCTCGGGAAAGACGGCCTCGACATCGAAGGGAAGCGGAGCCGGCGGCCGGGGCCAGGGCGGTGCGGGTGTGGGCGGTCAACTGCGCCCACGCGCGGAAATTGCCGTGCGCGGCGTGCTGGTCGGCGAAGGTGATGTCGTCGGGATCGGCGTCGGCCCGCACCGGGTGGAACAGGGGAATGGCCTCGAGGACCTCGCTGGGGGTGAGGCGGGTGAAGTGCTGCCAGATGAAGATGCGGGAGGAGAGCATCGGTTCGCGGCGCAACACGGTGTGACAGCCCTCCCCGCCGACGAAGATGATCGCAAGCTGAGTGGCTGGTTCGTCCCACAGATAACGGAAGTACTCGAACGCCCCCCCGTTAACTGTTTCTAACAAAGCCGTTGGACGTGGCGGTGGGTGATCAGGCAGACGGCGAGTCCGAGGAAGGGTTCGTGGATGTCGTCGCGTCGTTCCCAGCGGATGCGCAGGCGGCGGAAGCCGTGGAGCCAGCGATCGTACGCTCGACGACCTAGCGGAAGATGCCCAGGCCGGTGCCGTGTGGTTGGCCTCGCTTCGCGATCACGGGGCGGATCCCGCGCTGCCAGAGCAGGCGCCGGTACTTGTCGTGGTCGTAGCCGCGGTCGGCCAGCAGCGCGTCGGGCCGTCGGCGCGGTCTGACGACCCGGCCCGCGACGGCCGGGATCTTGTCGAGCAGAGGCAGGAGCTGGGTGACGTCGTTGCGGTTCCCGCCGGTCAGCGACACCGCGAGCGGGACGCCCTGCCCGTCGACGATGAGGTGGTGCTTGCCGCCCGGACGTGCGCGGTCGACCGGGCTGGGTCCGCTTCTGGGCCCCGCCGGGCTGCGCGGACGTGCGAGGAGTCGATCACCGCCCTCGACCAGTCCAGCTGGTTCTTCGACCGCAGCTTCTCCAGCAACAGCACATGCAGCCGGTCCCAGACGCCGGCCTCGTTCCAGGCCGCCAGGCGCCGCCAGCACGTCATCCCCGAGCCGAAGCCCAGCTCCTGGGCAGGTACTCCCATTGGATCCCGGTGTGCAGGACGAACAGAATCCCGCACAGAGCCTGGCGGTCCGGCACCCGAGGTCTGCCCTCGACCAGCTTCGGACGCGGCTCGGGCAGCAACGGCTCTATGAGTGACCAGAGTTCATCCGACATGATCCACGGTCGCGACTGGCGTTTTCCCACGACCAGAGCAACGAGCACACAAGCCAACAGTCACATGATCAACAGCTTTTGTTAGAGCCAGTAGGACGCCACGCCAATCGCAGGAGCTACGCCGTGATGACATCCCGAGCAGACACCGGCCGGCCCGTTCCCCTCGCTCCCGGGCGGCTGCCGCTGCTGGGGCACGCCCCTCACCTCGCCCGCAGGCCGCTGTCCTTCCTGCGTGCAGATCACCTGTGGGCTTGATCCGCTTTGCCGGACATTCGAGATCAGGGGTTCCGCCCCCGGAAGGATGCCAAGTACCAGACGCACGGTGGCCGCGGCGCTCACGGTCTGGGCCGCACGGAGCCTGCGGCGCATACCGGGGTCGCCGCCGCTGACCTCTCCCGGCCAACTCCGGTGCACCGCGCAGGAATGGTCTTGCAGATCAGGTTTCGTGTGGAGTTTTCGTGGCGAAATACTTCAACCATGGGCTTATCACCGATTGCCGGTCATCCTGCTGTCGCTGTCTTCCGAGAGCCCCGAGGCGGGCGGCCCGTCCCGGTGCTGGGCCCACGGGTGGAAGCTGAGGCGAAGCGGGCCGCGCGCGTGCTGGCCGCGGTGTCGACCCA
The DNA here is from genome assembly GCF_035983595.1 of Streptomyces sp. NBC_01334. Classification (NCBI taxonomy): domain Bacteria; kingdom Bacillati; phylum Actinomycetota; class Actinomycetes; order Kitasatosporales; family Streptomycetaceae; genus Streptomyces; species Streptomyces sp. NBC_01334. The sequence goes on from NZ_CP130718.1 coordinate 151,640, forward strand.
CGCCGGACCTGTCGAGCGCACCCTCGCGCTGCGGCAGGCTGCCACGGTCGCCGGTGAGTTGGCGGCCGCGCTGTCGGATCTGGCTCCGGCCTTGGTCGGTGAGGGACTGCCGGCCGAGTCGACCAGTCAGTCATTCTTCCGGGTCCGTGAGGGGGAGCTGTCGGATCAACAGGCTGCCCTGCACGGTGTCCTGGTCATCAACCGCGGTCTGGAAGATCTGTGTGATGCTCCGCTGTCGGGTTCCGACCTGGCGCTGGAGGTGACCGGGATGCGGCAGTCGGTGCTCGATCTCACCGGCGCAGCGCCGGGCACAGACCCTGATTCTGTCTCGCCGGCTGCCGTCCCCGAGGCCGGTGCGGGATCGTCGTTGGAGAGTATGTGGAGTGCTCGCTGGCTCATCGGTCACCAGGTCCATGTCCTGTTCAACATTTGCGCTGCGGTCGCCGTGGCCGACGCCACCCGCTCGCTGCGGCTCGGCGACGGCGATGCCGCACTGCTGCGGCTGGCAGATGCGACGGTGTATGTGCGGGGCTTCCCAGCGGCCATGACCCACGCCAGTACGATCCCCGCCGACTACTACATGGCAGCGATACGCCGCACCATGGCGCCTCCGTCGGTGGACGTCCCGTTGAGCGGGCGCCAACATCGCGGATACAAGCTGTTCCGGGCGGCGATGAAGGACCTGCTGTCCGTGGTTCCCGACACCTACGAGCACTTGGCAGCCCGCGCCCCGGAGCTGGCCGAGGCACGGGGTGCTCTCCTGGAAGCCGACATCGTGGATGCAGAACGGCACGTCACCCTCGCGTACTCGATGGTGCATCTGCGTCGTTCCATCGCTCAGAAACGCGAAGGACCCGACAACGCCGTCGCCGAACTACGGCTCATGCGCCATCGCCGTGCGGCCCAGTACGCCTCGCTGATCCGATTCGGGGACCACTACATCGCCGACGCCGTGGCCGGCCTGCGCCACTCGTGAGTCCGCGCTTCCGCCGCCCACGCCCCAGGCAGGAGACCCCGATGCCCGAGACGACGCCCGACACCACCCAAAACACCGTCCTCGCCACAGACCGGGAACTGGATCCGGCCGATGCCGCCGCGTGCGAGCGGCTGGCCCGCACCCTGTGCACCCGCGGGCACGACCAGGTCGACAGCCCCGAGTAGGGTGGCCCAGGCCCGGGACGCCTGGGAGGAGCTTCCGCTACGGCTGCGCCTCGAGGTGCGCCGGTTTCGAAGGCATTCCGGCCCGAACGGCACCTTGGTGATCGGCGGCCTACCGGTCGATCAGGCGGCCCTGCCCACAACACCGACCGTACCCGGCTCGGTCCAGCGCCAGGCCACCATCTCGGCGGCGGTGCTCACCATGGTGGCCTGCGGGCTCGGCGAGCCTCTCGCCTACCTGGGGGAGAAGACCGGCGCCCTCGTGCAGGACGTCGTGCCCGTGCCCGGGCAGGAGACCTTCCACGGCAACGCCGGATCGGCGCCGCTGTCATTCCACACCGAGAACGGCTTCCACCCCCACCCACCCGACTATGTGATCTTCCTGTGCCTGCGTGCCGACCACGACCAGATCGCCGGCATGCGCATCGCCGGCATCCGCCAGACACTACCGCTCCTCACCCCAGCCAACCGCCAGGCCCTGTTCGCATCGGAGTTCATCACCACGCCACCACCCTCCTTCAGCCCCGACGCTGCCCCGACCGAGTCCGACGTCAAGCCCCGACCGGTGCTGTGGGGAGCAGCCGAGGACCCCGACATACGTATGGCTCAACTCGTCACACGCCCGCTCACCCCTCAGGCCGCAGCGGCGCTGACCGAATTCGGCCGCGCCTGCGAGGCGACCGCCCGCACTCTGCGCCTGACACCCGGCGACCTGGTCGTCATCGACAACCGCGTCACCGTCCACGGCCGCACCGCCTTCCACCCTCGATACGATGGAGCAGACCGCTGGCTGCAACGCACGTACGTCACCGCCGACCTGCGTCGCTCCCGCGACCACCGCCCTCACGACGGCCACATTCTCGCCCGCTGATCAGCGATATCCTCACCGTCGCCGGGTCGCCGAGGAGAACGACCCTCCGCCCGCACACACCAACAGGACCGCCATGAGAGGACGCTGGCATCCTCCTGTGACTCAGCGGACTCCCAAGTCCTCAGGGGGTCGTTCGATGGCGTGGGAGCGGAGTTGCTGAGCGAGGCCGCCGTCGAAGAGGTGGGTTGCGCCGTTCGCGAAGTCGAAGACCGGTGTCGCCAGCACCGCGACGGCGTGGACCACCTCGGCGAGGGTCGCGCAGCGCTGTAGGGCGACGTCGCGGACGAGGGCGTCGAGGTTTACCCCGTCGGCAGAGGTGTTCGAGGAGTCGTCGATGGGGCCGATCGCGATGGCGGCCCGCGTCGACATGTGGAGCGGGCCGTACTCCAGGGCGAAACTGCGGGTGAGGCTTTCGGCGGCGGCTTTGGCCGCGTCGTAGCCGGCCTTGTAGCGGCGTGCCCCTGGTGCCGCCGACCGAACCAGGACCAGCATGGCGCCCGGCGCGCGGTGGGCTGACACGGTTTCCGCGACCCTACGCAGGACCGCGTAGGTGGTCACCAGGTTGTCCTCGATCGCCGCGCGGAGGGCCGGGGGTCACGGTGCCGTACGGGTCATGAATCCTCCGCCGTGTGATGGCAGTGCACTCGACGTGTTCGTGATGAATGTTCACAGGTGAGGAGGCAGGCAGCGCCCCGGATCCGAGAAGTGGCCGGATCCCGCCGTCGCTTCTCGACTGCGCTGCCCCAATCCATGCGCCGCTGCAGCCAGTCCGGAGAGCCGACAGGTACGCCGTCCACCTCGACAGTTCGCCGATCGGCCCATGTGCCGGTCTGGGCGGGCGCGGATGGTATGGGAGGGTTTGGCTCAGGGTAGGGCGGAACCATGCCCAACATCCCCCCGGCCGGAGTGGCGCTGCGAAGGTTGCTGAGGGTCGTCTACCAGACGGCGGAGCTGGCGACAGAGGTGGCGTCCACCCTTCGGAGCCGCCCGAACGACACCCCGACCCGCACCGCGCCGACACCTCTCGGCGTCGATGCACTGGCGTTCGGGCCTGCGGAGTTCGAGGCCGTGGCCCTCCATCTGGAGCCGCTCGACCAGCTGATCGCGTCCGTCTCCCCGAGTGCCGACGGGATGCGGTGGCGCTACCTGGACGAAGCCGTCCTGTTCCGCTGCGAGAGGCAAGTACCCACGCCGTTCGACGAGTTCACCACAGGCCTCGACATCAGTCAGGTTATCGGTCTGACCAGCGGCTACCTTGCCGGCTGTACGGATGTCCAGGCACGTGATGAGGCCGGAAGGCCGATTCGCCAGCTCGAGCGGAGCATCAACCGGGCTCAGCCCGCCTACCTCGCGCTGTGCGGCGCCGACGTACTCGACGTCTGCAAGCTGGAGACCATCGACTACGGCCCGGACGAGCAGCTGCTGCGCTGGCGGCAGGTCCACAGCGAGAACGCCTCCGCGCTTCAGGACGACGGCTCGGTGTCCATCGCCCGGACCGCGGGCGGCACCAGAGTAACCATCTGCGCCTATCAGCAGTTCGCCCTCCCACCGTTGTGGCGGGCGATCACCCCCACGCTGTGGCCCGCGGTCCGGCGCGCTCTGGTGGAGGACGCCTACCGCAGGTCCTTCCACACCACCCTGAATACCATCGCGGCACACGGGCAGGGCAGCACGGGGCCGGTCGCGGAGACGGCCGGCGCCGACTCCTCGCTCCGGGACGCCGTCGCCCGGGTGGCCGAGCCGTTGAACCTGTTGGCCGGGTTGGCCCCGTGGAAGCCGACGCAGCCCGAGTACACCGACAGTTCCGGCTTCCGTCACTTCAGGCCCGAGAGGCAGCCCCGTTGACCCCGCTTGCCACCCAGCCGCACGAGTACCCGTACGCGTTCCACATCGCCCTCGACGGCAACGGCCTCAACGGCCTGGAAGGCCGGGCGGGCGTCTGCGTCTTCCGCTACGACCCCGCCACCGGCCGGTACGCGTACAAGATCGAGTACTACGACGGCATCGCCGGCGGTCATGCCGTCAGCGTCAGCCCGGACCACGCGCTCGGGTTCCTCGGCAACACCGGCCAGCACCTGCTCTTCTACGACACCACGGCCCTCGCCGAGACCGACCGCCTGTCCACCCTGCGGATCGAGCCCACCGACTCGTCCGTCAAAGGCACCACGCACATCGCCTGGCTGGGAAACCGGGACATCGCCGGTGCGATCGGCGAGCACCTGTGGCGGTTCGACATCGACCAGCTCGGCCGTCCCGAGCGCCTGGGCCCGCACGGCCTGAAGCTGCCCCACGCCATGAAGACCACGGCCTCCGGCCGATACCTCGTCTACGGCGGCATGGACCACCCCGGCCGCGGCGAGGCCCGCGAGGTCGGCATCTTCGACCTGCACACGGGCACGGCCCGCCGCGTCGACCTACCGACCACCTGCTGGCATGTGGCCGTTCATCCCCGCGAGGACCGCTTCTACGCCCTCTCCTTCCGTGTCCTTCCCCAGGAAGGACACGACTGGCACGAGTGGGCCATGGCCTACCTCAAGGAGTACGTCTTCGAGATCGACGCGGAAGACGGACGGGTCCTGCGCCACTGGACGGCGCCGCGTGAGACCCCGGCGCACATCAACTCGGACGTCTGCGTCTCCGATCGCGAACTGATCTACTGCAACGGCGGCAGCGGCACCATCGTCATGATCGACCTGGACGATTTCTCCACCCACCGGATCATCGACGAGCGCCCCGGCCTGCCCGAGCAACTGCTCGCCGGCCGTCAGGCACTGCACCAGGTGACCGATGCCTTCACCCGCGGCTCGCCGGCCGTGAGCAGCAGGCACTTCCTCGCAGCGCTGCGGGTCTCGCGCGGAACGCTGCTCGATTCGGTGTACGCCTGTCAGCTCTCCGCCGACCAGAGTCTGCTGTTCACCGCCAACCGGGGACTCAATACCGTCACCGTCTACGACTATCCGGCCAACACTGTCCGGCAGCGGGTGCGCATGCCGCAGCTGCAGCAGTATGTCGACGGCCTCCCTTGGAGACACGATCCGCGTCTTGGCTTCCACCACAGCACGCTGATCTCTCCTGCGTGAACGCGCATTCATGTCTGGAAGTGCGTTCCGGCCGGCCGATGGCAAGCCTGTCCTCAACGGCGCCGTTGATGCGGCGACACCTCGATGTACGCGGTCGTGCACAACATCTGTGCGTACGCCGGGCGCTGAGCGTCCATCCGCAGCGGCCGCGGTCCAAGAGGGGAACGCACAGATAGTCGGTGACGGGCGAACTCGCTCGTGCCGCAGGTCAGGACGCGGCCAACGGCGGCGTCGTAGACCGGGAAGTGAGAGGCGAGCAGGTCTCGTTGGGCATGACTGGGGCCACGGTGGCCACGCGCGGCACGCGTCCGCCCTCGACGATGTCGACCGCGCACAGGGGCGCGAGCGTGGGTGCGCAAGAGGTGGCAGGGAATCTGATGCCGGTCATCGATGCGTGGCATGAGCAAGGCCGATCGCCCCGCTCGCTCGATGGCGGATGCAGTCAACGCGTCAGACGGAAGTGAACGATGGTGGCGTCATCGGTTGACTTGATGTCGGGGTAGTGGAACCGCAGCCTGTCTTGCAGTTCGGCGAGATCACGAAACCCGTCGGCGATAGCGTCCGCCTCGGTCAACTCAGCAACGCTCTTGGAAGTGATCTGGGTGACCACACCGGACAGCACTACCTCGTCATCCAACTCGAACACCATGTTCACCGGGCCCGTCTCCACTGGGTCGCGGAACCGCACCGTGGTCGTCTTCCGCCCAGTGCGTACAGCCTCGAGATAGGTGCGATGGAAATGCAGGGCCTGCATCGCGGCCGAGCACAGCGCTCCGTCGGACGCTGCGGACTGCTCCCCCCAGACATATGCATGAGGCAGGAGATCGGTGATCGCGACACTGCGAATGCCACCAGCTGCCGGCACGAGGACGCGGATACCTGGGTGGTAGTCCAGCAGGACCTGCCGGTCCCGGCCACACGGCGCGAGCACGCCGCGCCCCGTGTCACCGACGGCAACAATCGCCGTTAGGTCACGTGCTCCCGCAGCACGCGCATGCCCGAGCGCCACCAACTCCGCGCAAGGTCCGCCAGTGAAGTGATAGAGGTTGATACCACCGAACATCCGGCCCTGTGCGTCTCGCACGGCTGCTCCGACGGTGTGCACCTCACCATCACCGTTGGTCTCAACGACGCGCTGGGCGAACTCGACCAGCTCCAGATCTTCTTCCGTCGGCAGATTCATCGTGCTGTCCATCCAACAGACACTACTCATACACGTCCCCAAGCAATGTAACTCGGTGAACGTTCGCGGTCAGAGCACCAGTCGGTGGTGCGGTCGGGCTCATGGTCGGGTGTGACCACCAGGCCGACGCCCTGTACACAGCACCCCGGCGATGGAGAACGGTTCAGGCACCACTCCACTGGTGCGCGCGGCCGCCGCGCCACTCGATCCACCGGTCGGCGTCGGCCCGCGTCTTGGCCGCGTAGGCGCGTACTGCGTCGGCGGCCGCGGGCTCCAGCTGCTGACGGGCGGCGCCGGCGTAGTTCGGCTGTTCGCTCACCAGGGCCTCCACTGGCATGCCAGGTCGTCTTGAACACCACGGTATCGCCGGGCGGGCTCGGCGGGGACTGCTCCAGCGGAAGTCGCCCTCGCAAGACGCTCGGTCGGGCAACGCCAGCTGATCGTCTGCACGAGCTGACGGCTTCTCCGTCGTATTACTTGGGGTCCGCGCTCTCCCAGGGGTAGACGAAGAGGCCAGGCCGGGCGCCCCATGCATGGAGCACAGTGATCAGTTCGGACTCGTCCGTGGCGTCAGCGGACCCGATGAGGACTGCTCCGATGTCGTAGTCGAAGCCGTCGATGCGATCGCGGTCGTACTCCCAGTGCCCAAGGCGGAAGCTGCGTTCAGCGTCGCTGCGCACCCATCCATCGCCCTGTGCTTGGACGTCGGGCTCGCTCCTGTTGGGGCGGACGTCCACAAATGCCCGGCGGCCCGGCCTCGACGCTGGGACTGCCGTCGGCGCGGCATGCGAGATCCCGAACTCGTCGTCGGTGACGGCGCGATGGGCCTCTGGCGGGCCCTCGCGGAGGTGTTTCCGCAGGCCAGGCATCAAAGATGTTGGGTTCACAACACCCGCAACGTGATCAACGCCCTGCCGAAGTCGGCCCAGCCCGGCGCGAAGAAGGCCCTCCAGGAGATCTACAACGCCGAGGACCGCGACCACGCGGAGAAGGCCGTCCGTGACTTCGAGGGCGTCTACGGCGCGAAGTGGCCGAAGGCGGCTAAGAAGATCATCGGCGAGGTTGACGAACTCCTCGCGTTCTACGACTTCCCTGCTGAGCACTGGGTGCATCTGCGCACGACAAATCCGATCGAGAGCACTTTCAGCACCGTGAAACTCCGGACCAAGGTCACCCGCGGGGCCGGCAGCGCGGTCGCGGCCCTGGCCATGGTGTTCAAGCTGGCCGAGGCCGCCCAGGCCCGCTGGCGCGCGATCACCGCACCCCACCTCGTCGCTCTTGTCCGCAACGGCGCCCGCTTCAAGAACGGTCACCTCGTCGAACGCCCTGAGGCCACCGCAGCCTGATCACCCTTCACGCACGACAAGCACGGGATCATGAGGCAGGCTGCCGGAATGAGATCTCGAACCAGTGGTATGTGGTGGGGAACTGCGATCGAGGCGCCGGACCCCAGCGGCCTGGCGAAGTTTTACGCCGAACTCCTCGGTTGGCACATCGGGCACGAGGAGCCGGGCACGGCCATCGTCGCCGCCTCCCCGCAAGGGCCATTCTTCGTGTTCCAGCAGGCGGACGCCTATCGGGCTCCGGTGTGGCCTCCGATCGAGGGCGAACAGCGCCCGATGATGCACTTCGACTTCCAGGTCGGCGATCTGGATTCGGCGGTCGCCGAGGCGGTGGTCCTGGGCGCCACGTTGGCGGAGATCCAGCCGCAGGAGAGCGTCCGGGTGCTCTTCGACCCGGCGGGACACCCCTTCTGCCTGTGCCTGGACGAGGGATGACCGGCTGGATCGCACGTCACTCGATCCACAACTCTTGACAATGACTCCCTGTACGGGTGTCTCAGACCCAAGGTGTCTCAGGCGGCGCACCTCCGTAGACGAGACGCGTTCGCCGCCGATGGTTCGGGGAGCCGAGGAAGGAGATAGGGTCGTGCGGCCGTTGTCTGGTCCCAACGATGTGTAGGCAGTCCCCGCTCCTCTGTAGGCGAGTGCGCCCGCGTTCCAGTTTTCTGTAGGCAGGTTTCGAGTCCGTCGGCCTTGTGTCGGTGGCTGAGGGCTCCTACGGTTGGGCCGTCAGTCGGCGGCATTCCGGAGGCCTGGAGTCCTGCCCCAGCTATGTGTAGGGAGTCCCACGCTTTTGTGGGTGAGTGGCCCGCGTTCCGGTGAGGTGTAGGCGGGATCTGCATCTGATGGCACGAATTATGCTGAGGCCCCGCCTCATCAGCTCAGGGAGCTTCGTGCCGCCGTCCTTCGCTCATCAGATAACCAAGTACAACCCCGCCGACCGTGACGAGCGCGGGCACTACACGGGTGCTGAGGACACGGTGAGCGACCACGGGCCGGTCGAGGCGGCCTACTTGCAAGCGATCGCCGCCTTCGCATGGGAAGCGGGCATCGACACACTGGAGATCCGTGAACCCGCGGTCACCGGCTTCGTCAACTTCGGCCTGGAAGAACCGATTGACGGCCATGGCCTCGCCGGCCTGTTCCCGCCGGACCTGACCGGCTACTACGACGGCGCCGAAGTTTCACTGTCTGTAGCGTTGGATCTGGTGCGGACGATGCTTCGCAACGAGGGTGCTTGGTGCCGGTTGGAGCGAGAGGACACGTTCACCATCCACGTCGGATGGGACCAGTACGTGTATGTCAGCAGCGACCGACCCTGCGACGCAGCGGTCGCCCAGACACGTGAACTCGGCCTGTTTGCACAACCGATCAGCGCCTCCCCCTACGCGGCTGATCTTGAGGAACCTGAAGTGACCGAGGCTGCCGACGAGGACTTCTGGGAACGAGTCCGCGTCGAACTCGCGTCGCAACAGACGCTGCTCCTGGAAGAGGCCTACGTCCGTAACGCGGCCCGTTGGCACCGCCTCACCGCGAGCAATCTCGACCCGGTACGCGCTGGGCTCGGTCCTCGCGCGCTCCTGACGATCTGGCCGGACCTCAACCCTGATGTTGACGAGGTCCTTGCTGCGCTGCCCGCGGACGCCTCCATGGACTTCGTCTGGGAGGCACCAAACGGAACGATCCGCCACGTCACCGTCGACGAAACCGATCACCAGCAGCTCGCCTCCCTGGTCGCGGGCGCGAAAGCAGCCTGCTCCTTGCCCCTGATTCTCGACGAGCGCCACCCGCTGTTCCATGCTGCCTTGCCGGATAGCGACGGCGTGCTGCGTGCCAGGTGGTGACTAGGCCACCGCTGGCGCCGTGAGCGACTCATCGTCCTGCCTACGGCCGAGTGGGACATTGGCCGCTCTCGTGTCCCGCTCAACTCTAGGCACCGCAGGTCAAGGTCCTCGCCCTGCCCACACTTATCGGGTGTCGGCGTACACGTCGAAGTACCCAGGTAGGTAACGGCAAAAGTACTCACTGCATCGCCCGCGACGCCTGTCCCTGGCCCTGCCTTCGTGGCTGAGGTGGCGGTTCCGGCTGTCCTACGACTCTGGTGGGACCGCCGGACCGGGCAGGTCGAGAACGCGAGCGAGAGCAGTTGTGACGGGAGCACAGTAGTCAGGCAAGTGCCCGGATGCCCAGTCGGCTGCCAGCGCGAGGAAGTCAGCCAAGTCGCGCTCGGCGCCAGCGAGTAGGTGGTGGAGCTCGGTGATGGGCAGTGTGATCACCGGACTGTCGCGCTGCTCTGCGTTGACAGTGAGTCTGACGATGCCGCCGAAGCGCTCCGCAAGCGGTGACACGGGATCGTGGCCGAATCCAAGCGGGTTGCCGTCGTCGGCGAACCGATGCCAGTCGCGCCAGCTCTCCAGCCCGTCACAGCAGCCAGGCAGGAAGGTGACGCTCGTGGAGGTGTCGATGACTCGCAGACCGCCCGGCGCGACGATGTCGTCCTCAAGCGTGAGCAGTCCGCGCAAGTAAGAGCCGAGAGCGTTGGCTGGCCGTGGTATGTGATCGTCATCCGAGTCGACCTCGTTGTAGTCGGCGATGCGCATCACGACCGCCCCTACTTCGGCGGGTGAGAGCTCACCGCTGAGGCGCAGGAAGCTGAACGGCTCGAAGTCAGCGACAGGCCAAAGATCGAAGCCGTCAGGTGCGTGCATCTCCAGGACGGGCTGCATCGTGATCACTCTGGGAAGTGTTCCGTACCCGCCGCCCGTATCGCCTCCCGATTACGCCGAGCTTCCTCGTCGCGGCCGACCGGGCTGAGCACCTTCGGCTTAACTGCCCTGCGCAAAAAGAGGTGTACGCCGACATCTGGGACAGGACAGCCGTCGGCGCGGCGCAGATAACCTGCGCGAATGGAGCGGATGCAGCGGGTCGCCGGCGCGGTCGTCGGCTCAGCGGTGGGTGACGCTCTGGGCGCCCCCTTCGAGTTCGGCCCCCAGGGAGCTTTCTCCGCGCGGTTTCCCGCGCCTGGTGCCGGCGGCGAGATGTGCGGAGGCGGTGGCTGGGACCCCGGCGAGGCCACTGACGACGCACAGATGGCCGTCCTGGTCGCGGAGTCGCTGCTGGAGCGGGGCGGACTGGATCTGCCGGACGTCTTCGCCCGCTTCCAGCAGTGGGCAGCATCGGAACCGAAGGACATCGGCTTGCAGACCGAAGACGTCCTGACCAACGGCATGCCCTGGGACCTCGCCGCCGCGATCCACTTCCAGGTCAACCGACGAGCAGCGGGAAACGGCTCCTTGATGCGGGCATCGACCTCCGCGGTCCACTTCGCGGCCGCCGGCCAAGAAGCCACCACGGACGCGGCCCGCCGCATCGCTGCCCTCACCCACGGGGACCGCGCGGCCTGGGAAGGCACCGCGATCTTCCACGAACTCATCCGCGTCACACTCGAGGACACCGACCCCCTCACCGCGCTCCCGGACATCCTGGCGCTCGTCCACCCCGACCACCGCGGCCGCTACGCCACCGTCCTCGCGCCCGACTGGCACCCCGATCAGGCGACCGAGTTCAACGGTGCCGTCTGGCCCTGCCTGGGCTCCGCCGTCTGGGCCCTGCGCACCACGACCGGCTTCGAAGACGCGATACGCGCGGCGATCGACCTCGGCGGTGACACGGACACCGTCGCCGCGGTGACCGGCAGCCTCGCGGGGGCGTACCACGGGCTGGACGCAAATCTACTCAACCTTGCACACCGCCTCGGAGGCTGAACCGGGTGCTGTTCCGCACTCTCCACGAACTCCTGCCCTCAGCCGCAGTCACTTGACCAGTGGCTCCGCAAGGAGGACGACTCGATCTGCTTCGACATCGAATCCGAGCACCGGATGACCATGGGCACCCTCCGGGTGCATCAGCACCGGCTTACCCAACCGCCGCCCGATCTCCCGCAAGAAGCCGCAGAACAGTTCAAGTCGCTCCTGCCCCTGCAACTCGCGCAGATCAACGTCGAAATCGATCTCCTCGTCTGAGTAGAAGCGGAAGATCGCCAGCACATCAGCTCTCAGCCAGACACGCAGGCTCGGGCACTCAGTATCCGCTGGTTGAGACAGTGCAGCCTCCGCCCGGGGCAGGGGAAGCACCCTCTCTCCTTCGGAGTATTGGCACTTCCAGCCCTTCTCCACGACGAGATCCAGTACCTCCTGCCAGTTATTCCTCGAGGCGTCAGGGACACTCACGTCCGGTAGCGATCCCATCAGGTCCGGATCGAAGAAGCACTTCACGTCATCCCACAGGAGATCAGCCACACCGTCATACTGCCCGGCACCCGGCCTCAAGCCAGCCCTATTTTCCCTGATCAAGGGCATAGAAGCCCTCGCAGGAAGTAGAGGCGCGGCAGTCATTCCGGTGGCAGCATTCGAGGCGTCACGGGGAGGGAGGCCACGGAGCCGCCGCGGTGGAGGGCTTCGCGCAGGGTGGCATTCTCCGCTTCGAGTTCGGCGTTACGCGGGCTCAGAGCCTGGATGTGGTTGGCGTAGGCGGCGATGGCTACGCGCGCCTCCCGTTGCTCGACCGCGTGTTGCGAACGCAGCGTCCGGTCGGCCTTCTTGAGGCGGGCGATGTCCGCCGTCAGGGTGTCCGTCTGCGGGCGGGGCGCGTCCGGTGTCCGGAGCAGTCCGGTGATGATCTTCGCCAGGGGTGAGCGGTAGTGGGTGGCGCGCGAGATGCCGGCTTCCGTGCACAGCGTGGAGACAGACAGAGCGCCGCTGGTGTGTTCGGGGCTGCCGGTCACGATCCGCTCGAAGGCGTGCACGACAGCCTGGTCGGTGCCCGGCCGCACGGGAATGCCGGCGTGTTCCACAGATCGCGATCACGGCACTGCCCCCGTATTCGCTGAGACTCGCCAGATGAGCGCGCCCTCGCCTCCTAGACGAGTGGGTCCGAATCCCGCCTGAGCCGCGGTGCGTGTGCGTCGTCACGATCGTTCAGTTTACGGAACGTTCTGTTTGTGGAACGCTAGTCGCGTCACGACAATGCATCACCGGCGCGGTAGGGGCGGAAAGCTATGGAACTGGCCCAGGAGGTGGGCGAGCGGCTGCGCCGTCTGCGCCAGGACGGCGGCCTGTCGCTGTCGGAACTGGCCCGCCGCTCCGGCGTCGGCAAGGGCACGCTCTCGGAACTGGAGACCGGCCAGCGCAATCCGACCCTGGAGACTCTATACGCGCTGACCACGGCCCTCGAGGCGCCGCTGAGCACGGTCGTCGGCCCCGCCCCGGTGCAGGGCGCGGCGGTGCACGCGGTGCTGACGGACCGCGTGCAGGACGTGGCTGCGGTGTCGGAGGTGTATCGCATCCGCATTCAGAGCGGCGCGGTGCAGCGCTCGGCCGCTCATGTGCCGGGCACGGAGGAGCACTTGCTGGTCTTCAGCGGCACGGCGCGGGTTGGTCCCGCCTCCGCCCCGTTCGAGGTGGGCCCGGGCGGCCACGCCCGGTGGGCGGCGGATGTACCGCACCAGTACGAGGCGGTGGGGAGGGATGTGGAGGGGCTGTTGGTGGTGCGCTACCCGGTGGAATGAGACGCCTACGCCGCACCGCCCTGCGCCAGGCCACGACCACCGCCGATCGGCCGTGGGATCCCCCGCTGCGGCAGGAGGCAGACAGTATTCAGCCGGTTGGCCCGGGTCTGATGGTCGCTCTGACAAGGGCAGGAACAGCCGGGCCTGCCGGTGCCACTGGGTGGGATTTCATGCAAAGCCAGCTACGTCATCGAGAGACGGGATGATCCCAGTACATGCCTGTACGTATAGCGCGCCCAGACGAACTACCTGCCCTCGTCCAGCACTCCGACCAGCCCGAGCGCAATGCCGGGACGGCCGCCTACCTCACCGACCTACTTGCCAAGAAGTGCACCCGGCCGGAGTGGTGCCTGGTCGCGGAGGACGAGGCCGGTCGGCTCACCGCGGCCACCGCGCTATGGACTTTCCCCGGGAACGACGTCCCGATGGCCCTGGTGCTCCTTGAGACACCGTGGGACGAACCCGGCCTGGCCACCGGCCAGGCGCTGCTGGCCGAGGCCGTCGCCCTGGCCGACTCGCTCGGCGCCACGGAGCTGGAGCACGTCACCGACTCGCCGACGCAGCCGCCGCAGTACCAGGCGGAGCCGGAACGGCGCGCCGAGCTTCTCCGTCTGGCGGGCTTCGAGCGGGCCCGTGACGGTCGCCGCTTCCGCCGCCGCTCCGGGGTAGAACTCACTTCGCATGATGACCGATTGACCTGGCGTTCCCTGCCCAGTCTGGGACGTGAGCCGTTCATCGCTCTCCTCGCCGAGGCGCTGCCGACCAGCGCCGACGCCCAACTCGCCGCCAAGGTCGCCCGGCATGGCGCTCGGCGTGCCGCGGAGAGCCTCTTCGCGGACATGGAGGAGTTCTTGTACGAGCCCTCGTGGTGGGAACTCGGCTACGCTCCGGACGGCAGGCCGGCTGCACTCAGCCTCCCCGCCCGAAACCCCTCGACCGCGGTGATCGGCCTGGTGGCTGTGTCTCCCGCCTGCCGCGGCAACGGCTACGCGACGGCGGTGGTGGCCCGTGGCACGCGGCTGCTGGTCGAAGCGGGCGCCGAGGAGATCCGCGGCGACTGCGACGCGGCCAACACCGCCATGATCTTGGCTTTCGAACGGGCAGGCTACGAGAACTTCGCCGACCGCCAGGAGTTCACCCGCCGGTTGTGAGCGCGGGCCGCTCCCGCGCCATAACGAATGCTGAGCGGCCCCTCCCCACCTCGGTTGGTGAGGCTAGTGCGGTAACCGCGTAGGTTCGCCGGGCCGGTGTCGTGGCGGTTGGATGTGCCGCGACATTGGTTTCGAAAGGAGCGGCCATGCCGCACACGACACAACAGCCCGCATCCGAGCCGGTTGGCAAGCCTGACTATCTGACCGATAGGCAGTGGGCTGGCCTCACCCTCCGCGTCCTCATGGGCGTTGTTGAGGGCTGCGAGAGGGCCGAGCTCAAGGGCGCGTGGGCCTCGGATTTGGGGGTCGCTGCGGTGAAGGGGTTGCGAGCGCGACTGGACGAGTTGGTGGAGGAGGGCGCGTCGGATGGATGAGCTGGTGCGGTGGCTGGAAGTCAGCTCGAACGGACAGGCTCGGCCACCCCGCCTCCAGCCGTTGAACCGGACGTCGCCCCGTAACCGCCACAAGCACCAACCCGGTGAACCTCCGCGGTCAGAGCACTAGCCGGTCAGGCGGCAGATCTGCCAGCCACGGCCGTCACGGACCAGCGCCCCGCGCTCCTCCAGGTGATAGGCCACCGACGCCGGGCTGCGCAGCCCGATCTCCCGCGCCAGCTGCCGCACGAACAGTGCCTCACCGCGGTCCTGGATGGAATGGCGGATCGCGCGCAGGATCTCCTCCTCCCGCGCCGTCAGATGCTGCGGCCGCCGGCTCACCGCTGCCGCTCCAGCGCACGGCCCCGGCACCGCAACTCCTCCCGGCCGGCCCGTCCCTGCGTCCAGTACGGGTGCCACCACAGACGTACGGACAGCCGGAGCAGACAGCGACGCAGCGCCGTGACATTGCGGGCCCGGGGAGCGGTAGGTGGCGTTCCAGGCCTGCTGTGCCCGCACCAGATCAGCATCAGCGCCTTCCGCTGCTCGGGCGCGTTCGGGGTCGTGGCCTTCATCGATGGTCCCCAGTGCTGCGGCAGCCGACACCCGAACCTCACAGGGCAGACCGTCGTATGCGGCAAGCCGGTGGGCGACGGTATGGCGGCCCTGTTGTTTTTCCTCATGCACTCCGTCAGAGACGAGAGGAGGACGGCGGCCTCGTGCAGCGCGATGCCCAACAGGACCGCGTCCGCAGTCCCTTCTGCGTGTCGGGTGCGGGCGGAGGGGCGGGTTACTTGCCGATGGCGTCGAGCGCGGCGACCGCGTCGACGGGCAGGACCAGGCCGGCGGCGGCGATGTTGTCCTGCAGGTGCGCCAACGAGGAGGTACCCGGGATGAGGACCATGGAGGGCGAGCGCTGCATCAGCCACGCCAGGGCGACCTGCTGCACGGAGGCCCCCAGGCGCTCGGCGACGGTGGCGAGTTCCTGTGACTGCAGAGGGCTGAAGCCGCCGAGGGGGAAGAACGCAGCGTAGGCGATGTTCTCGGCGGCGCAGCGGTCCACCAGGGCGTCGTCGGCGCGGTTGGCCAGGTTGTAGAGATTCTGCACGGTGACGACGGGGGCGATGGCCTGTGCCTCGGTGAGTTGCATGTCGGACACGCCGCTCAGGCCGAGGTGGCGGATCAGTCCCTGTTCGCGCAGTTCGGCCAGGGCGCCGAACTGCTCGGCGAGCGGATCGGTGGAGCCGGCTTCGAGTGCGGCGGTGCGCAGGTTGACCACGTCCAGGGTTTCCAGGCCGAGGTGGCGGAGGTTGTCGTGGACCTGTGCCTTGAGGTCGGCGGGGGCGAGGGAGGGGATCCAGGCGCCCTTGTCGTCGCGGCGGGCTCCGACCTTGGTGACGATGTGCAGGTCGTCCGGGTAGGGGTGCAGGGCTTCCTTGATGAGTTCGTTGACGACGGCGGGGCCGTAGAAGTCGCTGGTGTCGATGTGGGTGAGGCCTGCGTCGACGGCCGCGCGCAGTACGGCGATGGCCTGGTCCTTGTCCTTCGGCGGGCCGAAGACGCCGGGGCCTGCCAGTTGCATCGCGCCGTATCCCATGCGGGTGATGGTGAGGTTCTCTGCTGGGGCGAGGGTCTGGAGGGTGGCGGGGATGGTCACGGGTTTGTCCTTCCGGAGTGCCGTCCAGCCGTATGTATCTAACTGGATAGATACAAGGTAGTCCCGGCGACGAAGTAAGTCAAAAGTTAGTTACATCGCCTAGAATGGCCGCATGGACACGAACGAAGCCGTTTCGCGCTCCCCCAGGCCGAGGAACTCCGCCGCGACCAAGGAACTACTGCTGACAGCGGCCACCGCAGAGTTCGCGGAGTTCGGTCTGGCCGGCGCCCGGATCGACCGGATCGCGGAGCGAGCCGGCGCCAACAAGCGCCTGCTCTACGTCTACTTCGGAGACAAGGACCAGCTGTTCGAGGCCGCCCTGCATCAGCAGATCGGCAAGCTGGCCCAGGAAACGCCGTTGGTAGACGGCGACCTGGTCGCCTACGCCGCGGCACGGTTCGACTTCATGCTCGCCCACCCCGAGACCGCACGCCTGGCGGCCTGGCTCCGCTTCGAGCGCCACGGCCACTCCACCCAGACCGAGATCGACAGCTACCGCAGCAAGGTCGACGCCATCGCCGCCGCCCAGCGCGAGGGCCGCGTCAACGACAGCATTCCCGCCGTCGACCTGTTCGCGATGGTGTTGCGCCTCACCGAAAGCTGGCTGGACGCGCCCCCGGCCCTGGCCGCCGTCACTGGAACCGACCCCCGCTCCGCCCACCGGCTCGCCGAGCACCGTGCCGCCCTCCTGGAAGCAACACGCCGCATCACCGCTCCCCGCACCGGTGATCGACCAGACGACGCGGACGCGTGACGAAGGGCGGGCGGTCGCAGCAGCGGAGATCCATCTCGCCATAGCCCCAGCCGCGGCCGTCGCGCACCAGGACGCCGCGCTCCTCAAGGCTCTTCCAGTCGTAGACAACGCAGATAGGCCTGTTCAGCCCGACCTCCCGCGCCAGCTCCCGCACCGACAGCGCCTCACCCCGGCCCGGATCGAATGCCGGATACGGGCGAGGATCTCCTCCTCCCGTCCCGTCAGATACTCCGGACGCCGGTTCACCGCCAGCGCCCCAGCGCACCACCCCGACTCCGCAGTTCCACGCGCGCCGCCGAGGCCGCCGCCACAGGCGCGGCACTGGGCTCCTCTGAGCTATTGACCAGGCGCTCCGTGCAGTAACGCGCCTGTCGGCTGCTCCGCCCCCAGCCACAGCCCCCCGCCGACCCTGGCGGGGGGCATCTTTTTGTCCGGCTACCCCGATGCTCATCCCGTACAGCGGCTGATACGACGACGAGGAGCCGGAGCACGAGCCCGTCGACGTCTCCTTCGGGAGCGGCCGGGACCGCGCCTCTGATCTGGGAGGCGACAAGCAGGTACTCGAGGAACGCGGCCAGGACGAACCGCGGGTGTGCCGGCCGATCCCCGGGCCGGGTCGGGTCACCGACTCGCTTCAAGAGGCCAGACAAGCGACTCGCTAGACCCGGAGTAGAGCGTCACACCCGCCCCAATAACCAAAGTGAGGCCGCTTCAAGAGCTCCAGCTATCGAATGCGGGCCGCAGCTCTAATCGACTGTCCCTCAACACCCCCTCGCCGCCTCGCCAGGGGGCTTTTTCGTGGCTGGTCCTGTCCAGAGCCAGGCGAGGCCCGCGAAGAGGTGGAGGCCCCTTGCGGCGCTAACCCGCCGATCCCCCACCGTCAGCCCCGCCCCGCCCTGTCCGGGACGGGAGGCCCTTTTTCCGGCGACAACGACTTCTACGGCACCCCGTACAGACACCAACCACCCATAGGAGGACCCAATGTCCAACGACCCGCAGCGTGACCGCCACACCGTCGCTCTCGCCCTCATGGGCACGACGCTCGCCGGATTCATCGCCGTGGCGTACCCCGTCCTGATCCCGGCCATGGGCGTCGCGCTCGCCGCCTTCATGGCCGTGGCGCTCTTCCTGAAGCTGTGAAGGTCACAGAGCTCGTACAGCCCCTGTTGCGCTCACCGCGTTCGTGCGCTGCGGGTGATCGATCCGGAGGGCGCGTACTGGCGGCGCGGCATCGAGGCGGCGGCCCGGTGGCGGCGCGAGACCGGCAGCGCGGAGCTGCGGGTGCCGTACACGTACGTGACGCCGGAGGACTGGCCCGCGGTTGGCGGGCATCCCCCTGCGAGTCTTCATCGCCGGTACTACGTGGCCGGGACGCTGGAAGCCTCCCGCGTGAGCGAGATGGACAACCTCGGCATGGTGTGGTCGGTCCAGGCGTCGGCGTGGGACGCCGGCCTCGCCGTAGCCCGCTCGTACGCCGACGAGCACGGTCACCTCCTGCCCGCTGCCTCCGTGGTCTGGGACGACTTCCCCCTCGGAGTGTGGGCCAAGAACCAACGGGCAGCGGCCCGAAAGGCGGCGGAGAACGCCGAACGGCGCGAGGCAGGACGGTTGGAGTAGAACCCGCAGCCGAGGACGAGCCAGCGGCAGGCGCGCCCCGCTCGCAAGACGCACGGTGGGCCGCGAGCATGGCCGCCGTCCGCCAGTTCCACGCCCGCGAAGGCCACCTCCGGCCAGCACGCAAACACATCGAAGCCGTCGACGGCGAGCCGTTCAAACTCGGAGCGTTCCTCGAGAACACCCGCCGCCGAGCCGCAAACTCAGCCCCGAACGACGCACACAACTCGCCGGCCTCGGACTCGACTGGGGGGCGCGGAAGCGTAGCCCAGGCAGCGGTCCGACGCCGAGAGACCGGAGAGTTCAGACGATCTATCGCTCTGCCTTGCTCTCGGTGTCAGCCGTAGCCCGTCGCTTCTTCCCGCTCCGAACGGCGGCGGTTGTGGCAGCTGCCACAGCCGCCGTGATGAGCTGGGCAGGAAGTTCCGTGAGCAATCCGTGGAAAGCGAGATCAACGGCGCGCTGAAGGGCGATCATTGGCTGGGCTCCTGAGTGGCTAAGGCCAAATGGCCAGGAAGTTTGTTTGACGCCTTCACGCTCCTGGGGCGGACGGGGCTTGGTCTACTTGTTCGGGCCCCGGTCTGGACAAGCCCGGACAAGGACAGGTTGTTCGCTGAACAGGGGAACCGTGTGGCCAGTGGGGGGAGACGGACTCGTCCGTGGGGGCGCTTAAGGGGACCGTCCGATGAGGCCAACGCTGTCGCTCGGCTGTTGCGACAATGGCTGGATCGAGCGGACATGCGCATGGACGACGTTTTGGAGCGACTGACGCCTGACCACTTCGCTGACGGACGCGTTCCTAGTCGATCGACAATGTCTGATCGTTTGGCGGGTATCGGGTTGCAGCGAGATTTTGTCGAGGCCGTGGCCGATGTCTGCTCGCGAAGCGTTACTGACAGGGATCGGCTGCTCGAGCAGGCAGAGGCTGCCAGACAGGGCGTGGTCAGGGCAGCAAGCAGCGTAGGGGCTACGAGTCCCGCTGTTGAAGCGGAAATTATGATCATGCAGCAGAGGTCGATTGCCGTTTCCGACAAGCTGGTGCGCGCGATGGAGCGTGCGGCACAGCTGGAACGCGAGCGCAACGACGCCAACCAGATGGTGCTGGTGCTGCTGGCCATGGTGGACAAGCTTCACCGCGACATCGACGTGCTGGCCCGGGAACGGGATCGTCCGCATACTTTCCGGCCCAAGCACAGCGAATCAGAGCTGGTGCATGAGCGTCTGGCCCGGAGTGAGGAGCAGCGAGTCACGGCGGAGACGGAACTGAAGCGCGCTCGTGCAGAGCGTCAGAAAGCTGATCAACTAGCCGAAGAGGCAGCCGAGCAAGTACGTCTGCTAACGGAGGAACTCGAGCGCCTCCGCGGTGAGGTTCCTATCTCAGACGCGGACGGCTCTGCCCAGTTGCCGGCTGCCATGACATCCGACTTGCAGGACGCCATGAACGACGCAGCCGACGATATTGACCTAGCGCTCGTCAAAGCCGCCCGTCACCTCGACGACAGCGCCGACCGTCTCGACCAGCTGGCCAGCGAACTTCACCTGGACAACCAGTTGGACAACCCCCCTGCCTCGGACGATACGCCGGACTACCTCTCGGACAACTTTCTGAGGTATCTCACTGACGACGTCGCGCTGACACCGGAGCAGGTCGTGGCCGCCGTGCAGTCGCTGCCGGACGACGGCAGAGACCAGACCGACGTGGACGACCTTCTGCTTCGGGCTAGTGAAGGGTTGGCCACTGCGGAGTCAATTCAGACGGCAGCCCTCTTAGAGGCGGGCGGATTGGCCGGTCCTGCAACCCAAATTATCCTATATGCGGTAATACGCATGCCGGCTAACGACATGCCCACGTTGGTCGGCGGACTGCGTGACCTCGACCGTGGTGCTGATCTCTACCAAAGTCTGAAACTGCTGGCGCGGTCCTGGCCAGCGGCGACAATCGTCGACGCTGTGGGGTTTCTGCGCGATGCGGAGCTGCACTCCGCCGCGTACCAGTTCCTCAGCGCTGTAGGGCGAGACTGTCCCCCGGCGCAAGTGCAGAAGATTCTGTCAGCGATGGGCAAGCGGGATGTTCGATGGATCCTGGATGCAGCCTGCCGCGACCGCTCCCTCGACGAGCTGCCGCCGCTGGCAGAAGCACTCCGGCCCATTCGGCGTCCCGACGCCGAAACCATCGAGCGCGCACATCGCCAACGCAAAAGATCCGAAACTGACTCAGACGCTGCCCTTGATCCACACCCACGACCAGCACGTCTGCTGGACGGTGAAGGTGAAGATGGGCCCGCTGAAGGCCAGAACGTGAGCCTTGTGCGCCCTTACGGGATCGCCGGCGGAGACGCGGCACAGCCTCGCTACGCCCTTCCGCTCAGCACTATCGTCCGTACAACAGCCAACGACTCACAACTCAGAAAACTCCTGCCTGAGCAGCAACGCATCTGCTACCTCTGCCGCGAGCCGCACGACATCAACCAAGTCGCCGAGCGACTCTCCCATCCCATTGGGGTCGCCAGGATGCTGGTAGCAGATCTCGTAGAAGATGGGTTTCTGGCCGTTCAGCCCAATGGAGCGAGCGCACGGCTCAGCCGTGGCGACAGCATCGCCCTGCCTGCAAAGGTATCCGAGGGCACGCTCGTCATTGGCCTGGGTTGGGAAGCCCCCGGCGGCAACGGTCTCGGATTCGACCTCGATGCGTCAGCGATTGGAGCGAAGAACGGCAAAGTCTACTCAGACCTACACTTTGTCTTCTTCAACAATCTGCGGACACCCGAAGGCTCGATCAGCCATACCGGCGAAGATGCAGGAGTAGAGGGCGACCAAGAGACGATCCTCGTTCATTTCGCCGAAATGCCGGCCGACATCGACAAGATTGTCTTCGCTCTCTCCATCTATGAGGGTAAAGGACGAAACCAAAATATCGGTCAGGTTCGCAATGCATACATCCGCATCGCCTCTTACGGATGGGAGATCGCTCGCTACGAATTCTCCGAAGAGACGGCCACCGAGACGGCCATGGTTTTCGGAGAGCTCTATCGCTACCAAGGAGAGTGGAAATTCCGCGCCGTGGGTCAAGGCTACGCGTCAGGCTTGCCAGGTATCGCAATCGACTTCGGCGTCAACGTCTGACCATCAAGGAATGCACGGCGGCAGCGGAACGGAAGCGGGAGGACACGCACGACGAACTGTTTCTCAGGGCTTCTTGCTGCTGGTGCTGTTGTGCCAGGGCGTTGTCGTACTCGTCCTGGTCAACCGCTCGGGCCGCCTCGACTGCGCGAAGTTGGACCTGCAGTTGCTGAACACGGAACTGCCGCTCGTGCAGCATGTCGGCGGCCATCTGTTCGCGAGCCTGGGATTGTCTGGCGTCCTCGTCGGCCTGCTCCAGGAGTATGTGGAGTTGCTGGGCCTTGCCCTTGGCTGCTCCGGAGGACGTGACGGCTTTGCGGTGCAGGCGGGCAGGTGGGTCGCCGCCTCCTGTGTCACTGTCTCCGCGCGTCCCTGAGCTGCGTGCGACAACAGGCCCTCGATGAAGGACCACGGCGGGGTATGCAATCCGTTGAGGTAGCGGGAGACGGTCGACACGTCACAGTGGCAGCGCAGTGCGTAGCGGCGCATCGAGAGTTCTAACGAGCCGAACAGCATCCGCAGCTCCTCCGCGAGCTCACGGGCCTCGTCCGGTAGATCGTCAGGAAGCCGTTGCCATCCGATACCGCCCATGCCGCCCCCTCAAATGCCCCGCGGCACGTCCTTGAGGCCGCACCCCTGTCAGGCAATTCCAGTACGCCGGGGATCCTCACGCAGCGCTTTAGGCAAAATCACCCCACCCCGCCACTGCTTCCAACAAGGTTCGCGCCCTAACGACCTCGTGCACGGTTGGCTGTGGTCGGGCGCGCATGAGTGTTGCTGAAGCTCTTCGGGAGCCAGCGGGATGGCCCGGAGAGTGCTCTGGGGCTATCTACCGGCTTTTCGAAGCTGGGGCGCGGAGGCGGCTGCCGACGCGCAACACACCTCCAACCGCCCCGATCCCCCGACCGCGCACCCACCCACCCGTCCCTTCCACCGGCTGGCGGGGGGGTAACCCCACCTTCAAGCAGGTGGTTGGCGGTATCCCGGTCCGGACCTTGATCGAAAATACTGGGTCCAGATCAGGTCGTCCCCCACCAGTGACGGGATTTTTTCTTGTACGAGCACGGATACGCAGCCAACGGGTCACGTACGTCCACGAGGGGTGGCCGCAGCCGGGGGGAGCACAGGCTGCGGGTCGCTGTCGTCGGGGCGGTCGCCACGGTCGTGATGAGCGCCGGTCTCACCCTGCCGGCGTCGGCTGTCGGCAGGGCGGACGCTTCCGCGACACGAGGCGGGCACGCGGCCACCCGGGCGGCCCTGGACTCGGTCGTCCAGGACGGGGCGCCCGGGGGCATCGTGCTCGTCGAGCAGGGGCGCGACATCTGGGCGGGAGTTGCGGGCACTGCGGATCTGGCAACCGGCCGCAAGCCGCAGGCCGATGACCGCTTCCGGGTCGGTTCGATCACCAAGACGTTCGTGGCCACGTCGATGCTCCAGTTGGAGGAGGAGGGGAAGCTGAGCCTGGACGACACGGTGGACCATTGGCTGCCGGGCCTGGTGCAGGGCAACGGGCACGACGGCGGCGAGATCACGCTACGGCAGATCCTCAACCACACCAGCGGCATCTACAGCTACACCGATGACGAGGAATTCAAGCGCAAGGAGTTCGGCACCGACTTCTTCAAGTACCGCTACGCCACCTGGACGCCCTCCCAGATCGTCCGACTCGCCATGGCACACCGGCCGGCCTTTGCCCCCGGCGACGACTGGAGCTATTCCGACACCAACTACGTCATCGCCTCCATGGTGATCCAGAAGGCTACCGGCCACTCCTACGCCTACGAGATCGAGCAGCGCATCCTGCGCCCCCTGCACCTGGATTCCACCAGTCTGCCGGGCACCCGCGCCCGCGTCCCCGGACCCAGCGGACGCGCCTACTCGAAGCTGACCGGGGAGCTTGCCGGGCCGGGAGAGCCGAACAGCGCGATCTACGACGTCACCGAACTCAACCCCTCATTCGCGGGCGCCGCAGGAGAGATGATCTCCAGCAATCAAGACCTCAACCGGTTCTACCGGGCCCTGTTCTCCGGTCGGCTCCTGGAGGAGCCTCAACTGAAGGAGATGATGACGACCGTCTCGATCAAGAACATGCCCACCTTCTCCTACGGCCTGGGACTGATGAGGATGACGTTGTCGTGCGGTACCGAGATATGGGGGCACAACGGCGGCATTCAGGGCTCCATCTCGCAGACCATGGCGACGGCAGACGGAGATCACGTGCTGTCGCTGAACTTCAACGGCGACTGGAACATCCACGAACAGCGTCTCGTCGACGCCGAATTCTGCGGTGTCTGAACTTGACTCGGGGATCTTGAAGGCGTCGAGGTCAGATGCCAAGGCGTCGCCAGGAGGTGGGCCGAGGGATCTCGTGCTGGTCGATGTCCCTCTGAAAGGCAGTCGGATGACGGTGCGGGGCTCCCCAGTAGCCGATCTTGAGGTGCGCGCGTCGGACGGGATGCCCAGCTGGGCTTCGGTGCAGGCCGGATGACCTTGTTACGTAGAGTCATGGCATTGCCTGATCCTCAGTTCAGCACTCCGCGTGTGCTGGGCGTGGACGACTTCACGATCCGTCGTGGCCAGACCTACTCCACGGTCTTGACCAGCGTCGAAGACCATCGCGTGGTCGATGTGCTCGCGACCCGTGAAGCCGAGCCGCTGGCCGGCTGGCTGATCCGCCACCCCGGCGTGGAGATCATCTGCCGGGACCGGCGGGCGCCTACCCCGAGGGTGCCCGGCGCGGTTGCAGGTCGCCGACCGGTTCCACCTGTGGCAGGGCCTCGGCCAAGCCGTGGACAGCTCGTCCGTTGAGCTGCCTTTTGATCTTCTTTACGCGGTTGACGGCGCCCTCGATGCTGCCGGAGCTCCAGTGGAGAGTGAGTCCGGCTGTCACGTGATCCTGCTGCAGTACCCCCGCAACACAAGGACGGCACCCAAGCTCAACCCTCCCGCTATCCGTCCGCCTTGAAGATGGTCATCGGCAACCTCCTGACCAGGGCGGACGGTGCTCGTCGAGCACGATCTACCCTCCTTTAATCGCTCGGGCTCCGAGCAAATGCCGTGCAAGGATCTCACCCATGATGACCAAGCCCACTCTGGCGGAACACCGCTCCCCGTGGGTCGTGTTCACCTCCCCGGCCGACCCATGGCTGGCGTCGGAAACGGCCGCGCTCGTGCAGCGAAACGGTCTGGTCCTGCGGCTGGACGGCCGGGAAAATGCGGGATCTGACGTCCGTCTTCCGCACCTTCGCCCGGGAGCTGTCGCTCCTCGGCTACTTCGGCCACAACTGGGACGCACTCGTCGACTGCCTCCACGACTGGCACGGTCCCGGCCACGGGAACCAGGACCTCGCGATTCTGATCGAGCACGCGGATGACCTGCTGAAGACGGACTTCCTCGGGCTGTTTGTATCGGTTCTCGCCCAGGCAGCCTGGAACTCCAACCTGCGCCTGGACGGCGACGGCGAGCTTGATGAATGGCGGCAGCGCATAGCCCAGCACTTCGTCTTCCTCCTGGACCACACCGCACCCGTTGCCTTCACGGAGAAGGTGGCCGGGGCATGGACGTGGCGGTGGCGCTCGCGGACGGCCGGCCCGCTCTCATTCGCAGACAAAGAGATCCTCAGCGGCATGACCATCAAGGCCATCAAACTGCTCCGAGACCACCTCGGCTGCTCGATCCACGAGGCCCTGGGCATCCTCCAGTCCCGCTCTGAGCACCTGCACGGCGAACATTCGCACGGCTGAATGACGGGCCGCGCCAGCCAAGCAACTGGATTCGCTGAGTAGACGCCTCGATTGGACGAGATAGGACACCATCGTCCTCGAACACCGCGATGACTCTCCGCGACGACTCCCCAAGATCTGTGCCAGAACCGAGTTATGAAGTCAGTTGTTCACGGGTGCGGGAGGCACCTGCGCGGTGTCCTGTTCGATGTTCACGGCAGGTGACAGCACCCGGTCCGAGAAGTTCTGTCCGGCCTATTGGAGGCTCCATCGGTGCGGGTGTCCGGGCTCGGTGGGGCAGGCGAAGATGTTCAGCAGGCCGTCTCGGCCGATCGTGAGCTGCGTGGGGCACCGGTCCCGTAGGCGCTCGGCGAGGGCCCATTCCTCTTGGGGCATCCAGCTGCCGTTGGCGCCGCTCCACTCCCAGCTGTCGAGGGTCAACAGCAGGATCATCGGTGCGGCGCAGGCTTCGCAGTTCATCGGGTGGGGGTCGGTCGTGTGCCAGGAGGGGAATCCACCCACGCGGCAGCCCTGGGGAATCGACAGGTCATGGTGGTAGGTGACCGGCTCGTCGTCCAGGCCGCGTCGTTCCGCTCTGCGCTCCTCCGCGTCCTCCCAGGAGTCGATCTTTCGCCACAGCCTGGCCGGCAGTGAGTCGGCGTACGGGTAGGTGACGACCTGTTCCGGGTGCAGCACGCATGGCTCGGCGACCGCGCCCTTGAAGCCGACCAGCGCCGGCTGCGGCGGAGTGTCCAGCGGCACGGCGACCTGGTCGGAGTGGCGCCAGCGCACGTGCGGGGCCAAGCCGTAGCGGCTGGGACCATGGGCCTCGAACGGACACCAGAAGACCTGGAGCAGGTCACATGTGTCCGGGCCGGGCGGGAGATCTGGCACGTCCCGCCGGTACAGCTGGACCAGGCCGATCAGCGGCATCGGATCGGTGTCGGCGATCTCCCGCTCGCGGTGCCTGCGACCGAGCTCCTCGAGAAGGACCCGTTCCTCGTCGGTGGGCCGGCCACGGGCCCAGACATCCGCGAGCACCTGGCGCTCACGCCGAATGTCCGCGATGCGGTACCCGCTACTGCGCTTGTGCGGCTCGGTGCAGACCGGCCACGGTTCGTCGGCCGGCCACAGCAAAGGGCCGCCGACCGAGCTGACCGACGCGTCCGGACGTCCCGGCCGCGGGTGCAACCGGGTCGTCGTACCGCGCAACGCGCCCAGCTTCGGGAAGAGCGCCTCGACGTTCACCGGGCGGGGCGGCGTAGTTCGACTCATGGATGGAGACGTTAAGGCACCCCACCGGTCACGCTTACAGGTGCCCGTGTTGTCCGAACCCGTGAGTATTTCGATTCGGGAGAGTCGGCCAGGTGCCTCCCGATCCGGTGAATAAATGCTGTCCGATCTCGCGAGCAGAGCCAGCCTCTACTGGTAGGCCTGGTTCAGCGCCCAGATCGCCCAGCAGATCACGGCCAGCGACAGCACAACCGCCGTCGTGCCGAGTGCGACTCCCGCCCGCGCCCGGGAGGGAGTCGCCTCCTCCTGGCACCGCGCCCTGTGCAGCGCGACAAGGCCGCAGACGACCGCACCGATCCCCGCGGGCACGATGAAGTACACGGGAAAGAAGCGGACCCCGTTCGGGACCCAGGCAGGCAGAAACGGGCACATCAACATGGCGACGGCGGCAGTGCCCAGCACAAACGATGTCGTGCCCCTGTGCTTACGTGCCGTCAGCTGTTCGCTCGACCCGACTGTCTGCTCAACGGAACTCATGCTCCGGATGCTAGGCAGCGGGCACCGTGCTCCGCTTGGGCGCGAGTACCTAGATCGTTCTGAGTAGTCCGCAGTCGACGATGCTCGGTCAGCATCTGGCGCACCGACATGCGGAGGGCGGGGTTGAGGCTCTGTTCCATGTGGCCGACCGCCCGCAGCATCGCCGGCGTCGGCGTCGGTCGGGGCGTGATCGCGGGCGGCTACCCGATCCAGACGACATCCAGGACGGACAGGCGCCGGGTGAGGCGGTTGATCACGTAGACGACGGACAGCTGTCCGATGGAGGCGGCGCGGACGTCCTCGCCTTCGGGGTCCCCGGCGTTCCACTGGGGCCAGCCCCACGGGGAACGCACGGCGATGTCCAGGATGTCGCGGACCATCTCCTTGGCGGGCGCGGGAAGCTCGGTGAGCACCTTTGCGGCCTGCGGGGACAGGCGCACCGTCCACGGCTGACCGTTCACCGGCGGGTGCCGAGGACGTCGTCCAGGTCCACGAAGCCGGACTCGTCGCGGCCGGAGTCCATGTAGGCGTCGACGGCCGGGGCCGCGGCGACCCGCAGCTGCCAGGTCCGCACGACGTCGTGCAGCGGGGTGAGGCTGTAGCTGTGGCGGGAGTCCTCCAGGGCCTTGGCCCAGTCCCGCTCGAAGGCCGGCACCCAGGTGTCGGCGCGGCGGTCGGCGCGCAGCTGTACGAGCAGCTGGGCGGCGGCGTCCGGGGCCGGCGGGGCGGGGGCTTGTTCGGGCTGCGCGCTCATCGGCACCTCCTGGCAGGTCCTCCCGCCACGGTACGCGCGACGCGAAGCCGCGGAAGCGGGGATGGGCAGATCGCTTTCCGTCGGCGTCATCAGTAGTCCAGGTCGAGGTAGTCGATGTCGTTGATCTCGACGTCGCTGAGGCCCTGTGCGCGCGTGCCGCCGTCCTGGAAGTAGATGTCCTTGAAGCCTTCGGCGATGATCGCGCGCATCTCCTGGTCGCCGGCTCCCTGGTCGCGGGCGTCGAAGAGGCGCTGTGCGTAGGGCGGGGGGAGGTGGACGGTGAGGCGGCGGAAGCGGCCGTCGTCGGTCGTGCCGACGGGTGCGGTGTAGCCGAAGCGGGCCTGTGTCTCCACTGTGACGCCGGTGGCGGTGGCTGCCTGCCGGCGGCGGCGCTTGCGGACCCGGGGCTGCCAGCGTTGCCGCACCGCCTCGTCGACCTTCGACGTAATGTCCGGGGGCGGGTGCTTGCGGGCGCCGCGCCGGTAGCGGTTGAGGCCACAGGGGAACGGACCGAAGCCGCGCGGGAGCATCTCGCCAGCTCGGAAACGGGTCTCGAACCTGAGCGCAGCGGATTCCGTTTCCAGCGCAGAGGCTCCGCCCCGATAGTCGGGGCGGAGCCTCTTTGGCCGTCAGCGAGCTGGTCGACCGGCTCGTCGCCGCCGGCCAGTGGAAGCCGAGCGACCCCGAAGTCCTGGTCGTGCTGGACGCCGGATACGACGCACCCCGCATCGCCCACCTGCTGACCGATCTGCCCGTCGAGATCCTCGGCAGACTCCGCTCCGACCGAGTCATGCGCCGGCCGACACCGCCGCGGGTCTACGACCCCAAGGGCGGCCGACCACCCAAGCACGGAGGCGAGTTCGTCTTCGGTGACCCCTCCACGTGGGGTATTGAGCAGGCCGTGACGGCCACCGACACCCGCCTTTACGGCAAGGCGACCGCGCAGGCATGGGACGCCTGCACCCGCGGCTCACCCGCCGGGCGGCCTGGATCGACTATGACGGTCCGCTACCCATCATCGAAGGCACCGTCATCCGCCTCACCGTGCAGAAGCTACCCAGCGGCGGGGTGAACAAGCCGGTCTGGCTGTGGTGGTCGGGCGCCGCCGCCACCAAGGCCGATGTCGACCGCTGCTGGCAGTCCTTCCTCCGCCGCTTCGACCTTGAGCACACTTTCCGCCTGTTCAAGCAGACACTTGGGTGGACCAAGCCCCGTCTCCGCAGCTCGGAGGCTGCCGACCGGTGGACGTGGCTGGTGATTGCCGCCTATGCCCAGCTCCGGCTCGCGCGGCCGCTGGCCACCGAACTCCGGCGGCCCTGGGAGAAACCGGCTCCGCCGAACAGGCTCACGCCCGCCCGGGTCCGCAGAGGGTTCAGGAACCTGTGCAGGAAGACCGGCTCCCCGGCGAGTGCACCGAAACTGTCTCGTCCGGGGCCTGGCCGGCCGCCGGGTTCGAAGAACCGCCGCCCAGCCACCCGTCATGACGTGGGCAGAGTCCTGGCCACCGGCGAGGCATACAGCCGCCCCGCCCACCACAAGAAGGGCACCAAACCCCGGCGCACCGAGGAGCGGCAAACTTGACGGCCTGGGCCATGTGCAGCGGGCACGAGGCCGAAGAATTTCACGGGGTACGTCGGTGGATCTCAGCTCAGTGATCATCGCTGTCGCAGGCGTCGCAGGAACCCTGGGAGGGTCGCTACTCACCCAGCGCGGCTCCGAACGAGCCAAGCGCCTGGAGATAGAGCTCGTTCGAGACCATGAGGAGGTCCGCGAGGCCCGTTCGCTGCGACGCACCTGCTATGTGGAACTCAACCGGGATGCTCGGCAGTTCACCACCGCACTCAACCGCCACCTGCACGTCATGAGGGAACGCGGCGTGGCGGAGGGCGACAGCGACGCACTCGAGGAAGCGAAGAACGCGCACCGCGATCGATACTCCGAAGCACAGATGATCGCCCCCGAACAGGTACTCAGGCGAGCGAGTGTCGTCAACCAAGCCCTGAACAAGGTCTACGGCCAGGTCAAGCGCCTCGAACGCGGTGCCCCCGAACCAGGCGAAACGATGGAGACCGCGGCCCAGGCGCAGTACGAGGTCTGGGAGATGCTCCGAACTATGAGAACCGCTATGCGCTACGACCTCGGTGTGTCGCATGAAGATTGAGAGCTAGCGCAGCTGATGGCGCTCAGCTCCGTGCGAGTTCTCTTGTCTGCCTCGACCAGCCACAACTGATCGAGGCAGAGGTTAAAACGCAAGCTAAGAGGGTGTTTCCTCCTAATGTTTAGTCCCTTTATGTCACGATTTGGTGGGTTCTAGGTGCCCCGCCATGTAGGGGTGGATTCGTGAGTGAGGCGACGAGTCATGAGGTTGATCATCGCGACGTAGATCATGGCTTCGGAGCGGTGGAGTTTGGCTTCGTAGGCGCGGGCGAGGCGGCGGTGATTCATCAGCCAACCGAGCGTGCGCTCGACGGTCCAACGGCGAGGCAGGACGGCAAATCCCCTGGTGGAGGGGGCGCGTCGGACGATGTGCATGTCGATGCCGAGGGTTGCGGCGTGCTCAACGAGGTGCCGGCGGTAGCCGCCGTCGACCCAGGTCTTGCGGACGGCGGGGTGCTTGGCGGCGACCTTCTCGATAGGGGCCTGGCCGGCGATCGAGTCCTGCACGCCGGCCGCGGTGACCAGAACCTCGAGGAGCAGGCCGACCGTGTCGATCACGATGCTCCGCTTGCGGCCCACGATCTTCTTGCCGGCGTCGATGCCCTGGCCGGCCGCGGGGACGTTGGTAGAGGTCTTGATGCTCTGGGAGTCAATGACGCACGCACTCGGTTCCTCCTCCCGGCCTTCCTTCCAGCGCACTTGACGCCTCAGCAGGCTGTTGAGCTGGTCGAATACGCCTTCCACCTGCCATCGGGCGAAGTAGGCGTAGACGGTGTTCCAGTGCGGGTAGTCGTGCGAGAGGTAGCGCCAGGGGATCCCGGTGCGGTTCACGTAGAGGACTGCGTCCAGGAGACTGCGCAGGTCATGGTTGGGCGGTCAGCCGATGTCCAGCCCGCGGCCGCGGCGTTCGGCCCGCCATGCGGTCAGGACTGGCTCGACCAACTCCCAGCGGGCATCGGACAGATCACTCGGATAGCGACGACGCTCAGCCATGATTCTGGAGTACAGGCCAGCTGCCGGCCTGGCCCAGGAGCGTGCACCAGGCGCGCGAGGCGAACGGTGTACGACGGCGCATCCCGGGATGAAACAGGAGGAGTGCGGGCGAGACCACGGGGTCATCACCCCTCAGGACCCGCCAGCACCTCCAGGATCACTGGCCTCATCACAGCCAGACCACATACCAGTTAAGAACGCACTAAAAGTGATGTAAACGCCCTCTAACTGATTGTTTCAGAATGAGCCGCTGGCTGACCGCCCACCGTCGTCCTCTGCCGTCGTAGCCGCGAGCGTCGCTTTGGCGCGCTTCTCAAGAGGCGGGCCTGTGCCCCTGTCGACCGCTACCGAGTTCCGGTGCACACGAGGGACGCACCCTAGTGTCGGCCAGTACCCCGCCTTCGGCGTTCCCGCAGACTCACCGCCCAGGCGGCCAGGACCAGGACGAGGCTCGAACCCGCGACGATCCGGTCCGCCGGGGTGCCGAACATCTGCTCCGACGCGGAGACAATCCCCGCCACTCCGGCGGCGAGAAGCAGCATCGGCAGCCAGCGCCACCAGGCTGGCAGCACGTCCATACGCCAGACAGACCAGCTCATCCAGGCAGTGACGAGCACGATGCACCAGGCCAAGCCACTCATTAGAGCTCCATCAACTGCAGGCACCCGAACTTCGTTTGATCGGCGCGAGGATCTTGCTCCCTGCGGGTGGGCGAAGGCAAGGGCTCACTGCCGGGAGATTCCGGAGCACTTCCTTCGGGGCGGTGTGTGCAGACTAGTGCTGTGACCGGGAACGTTCGCCGGGTTGGTGGTTGGGGCGGTTGGATGGGCGGTGACGTCGGTTCCGACCGCTGGAGGTGTGGTGGCTGAGCCTGTGCGGGTGCGCAGACTGACCGATCAGGAAGGGCAGAAGCTGCAGCAGATCGTGCGCCGGGGAAGTACCAACTCGGTGCGCTACCGGCGGGCGATGATGTTGCTGGCGTCCGCCGGCGGAAACCGCGTCCCGGTGATCGCACAGCTGGTCCAGGCCGACGAGGACACCGTCCGGGATGTGATCCACCGGTTCAACGAGATCGGCCTGGCCTGCCTGGACCCTCGATGGGCGGGAGGCCGTCCCCGCCTGCTCACCCCTGACGACGAGGACTCGTCGTCCAGATGGCCACCACCCGCCCCAGCAAGCTCGGTCAGCCCTTCACCCGCTGGTCGATCCGCAAACTCGCCGCCTACCTGCGCCGTGTGCACGGGCGTGTCATCCGCATCGGCCGGGAAGCCTTACGGTGCCTGCTGTCGCGCCGCGGCATCACCTTCCAGCGCACCAAGACCTGGAAGGAGTCCCCAGATCCCGACCGCGACGCCAAGCTCTTACCTGAGTGAGCCTTCCCGCATCGTTCCAGGTCAAGGTCTGGTTGCCCGAAGCGACGGTGTTGCGGGACCGTTACGAGCGCAAGGCTGAACACTTCCTGGCCTTCACCGCTATCGCCTGCACCCTCATTTGCCACCGCCGACTCGCCACATGAGACGACGTCTTCAACCCCTCGCCACGTGAGGCGCTGACTGACCGCGGCGACGCTCCTCGGAAGGCATCGAGTCCCATTCGGTGTTCGCGCCGTCGCGCCTCACCATGAACAACGGACGCGATCGCAGGACCTGCCCGACGAGTTGCCCCCGCATGACCACCCCGGGATCATCCGGTCCCGCATAGCCCTCGGGCGTGTAGCGAAAGTGCCCGTCCACTGCCTCGGCATGCGCGATTGCGTCGCCCTCCAGTTCCGACAGGTCCCTTCCGACCAGCGAGACTCCGTCGTACCCCACCTGGGGACCGTGGACGGCATCGGCTGCGATGCAGAACAACCCCACAGCCCGGCTCACGTAAGCCGTGACGGCCAGCGGAAAAGGGGCTGCCCCGCGACGGACCTCGATCTTCCAAGTCGGCGAGAAGATCGCGTGATCCCGTGCGCAATCGCTGACCTGCGTCTGGCCGAGAACCTGAGCCGCCTCGACCACTTCCTCGACGGCCATGCCGAACCGGAGTGGTCCGACGCCGACAGCCGGTGCATAGGACCACTCGTCCCGATCGGCGACTCCGGAATCGGCTTCGGTCCTGAACGTCATAGGCGCCCCCCCTGGAGTCAGCTGAAATCTTGCCGCCGCCCATCATGTCAATCACCGACCAGCGCCCCGCCGGGAACATCACCAACAGAGTCCCGGCATTGCCCCTAAGCGGACTCTGTACGGTCCCCTCTCGTCCCGCCATGACCGCCGGTCTCGTCGGCGTCGCCCTGCACCTGTGCGGGTGAGCGCTCCGGCGCCTGCGCGCTCTGTGCCGTGGCGAGCGGGACCAGATGCTGTGCGGCGCTGTCCAGCAGTCCGAGGTCGGCCTTGGTGTGCGCGATGGCGGCGTCGATCAGGACGGCGACCAGCGGCTCGTCGGCGTGGGCGCGGCGCTGCTGCGCCAGGCCCGCGAGCTCGGACAGGTACGTCTGCCGCTGCGAATCGATCAGCGTGGTCAGGGCCTGCGGGCCCAGCGCGACAGCGCCGAGGAGCTTCAGGAACAGCTCGTCGCGGAAGCCGCCGACGCGCACCCAGGCGGTGGTCGCCCACGAGCGCAGCTCGGCCTCGCCCGCCTCGGTGAGCGTGTAGAGGTTCTTGTCGGGCCGGTCGGTCTGCGTGACCTGCGAGCGCGAGACATAGCCGTCACGGACCAGCCGTTCGAGGATCTGGTAGAGGTGACCGATGTTCAGGCCACCCCACTGCGGACCGACGGCCTCCTCGAACCGGGCCTTGAGTTCGTATCCGTGATTCGGTCGCCGGGTCAGCAGTGCGAGCACGGCGTGGTGGAGCGGCATATACGTCCCTTCTACATTGTGACAACATACCCCTGAATTGCCACAATGTATGTGGCGCAATGTACGAGGGCGAGGCTGCATCAATGGCTGTGAGCGTGGCGTTGCGCGGGGTGAGCCGCCGGTATCCCGGGCTGACCGCTCTGGACGAGGTCGACCTGGAGGTCGCGGCCGGCGAGGTGGTGATGCTGACCGGGCCGTCCGGCGCCGGCAAATCCACCGTCCTGCATGTGACGGGCGGCATGGACCAGCCCGACGAGGGGCACGTCGAGATCGACGGCACACAGCTGGCGCCCCGGGACCTGGACCGTCACCGGCGGCGTATCGGCTTCGTCTTCCAGCGCTTCCACCTGCTGTCCGCGCTGACCGTGCTGGACAACGTGCTCGCCCCCGTCCTGCCGCGCAGAGTGGACTTCGACCGGCGTGCGCGCGGCATGGAACTGCTCGAAGCTGTCGGCCTGGACCAGCGGGCCGACGCCCTGCCCTCGCAGTTGTCGGGCGGCCAGCAGCAACGCGTCGCCGTCGCACGCGCGTTGATCAACCGGCCGGGACTGTTACTGGCCGACGAGCCCACGGGCAACCTGGACAGCGTCATCGGGCGGGAGATCATCGACCTGCTGATGTCGCTGCGCGAGCGCTACGGGATGACGATGCTGATCGCATCCCACGATGCGGAAGTCGCCGCCAACGGCGACCGGGTGGTGCGTCTGCAGGACGGCAGGATCACCTCGGACCAGCGGATCACACCGTCCGGCGACGTGCTGGACCGGCTGGGGGGCCTGCGCCCGTGATAGCGATGATCCTCGATCAGCTCCGGCGGCGGCGCGGGCGCGCGCTGGCCCTGGCCGCCGGAATCCTGGTGGCGGCGACCAGTTTCACCTTGCTGACCGCGACGGTGAGCACTAGCCAGGCGACCACCGTGGGCACGGTACGGAAGAACGCACGGTCCGCGTACGACGTCCTGGTACGCCCGCCCGACTCGCAGACGGACGTGGAGCGGCAGAGCGGTCTGGTCTCGCCGAACTTCCTGTCCGGCACGTTCGGTGGCATCACGATGGACCAGTACCGGCGCATCGACGGCATGGCCGGGGTCGACGTGGCCGCGCCGGTCGCCAACATCGGCTACCTCATGGTGGCGAGCACCGTCACCGTGGACGTGTCCCGCTTCTTGGACGGCGAGGCGTCCCGGCAGATCCTGCGCATCAGCCCGACGCTCACCTCCGGACTGGGCACCTACCGCACCTCCGACGAGTACGTCTACCTCACCCGCTCCCCTCTGACGTCGGCGTCGGAGTCGGACGGCCTCTTCGAGTCCGACACCCTGGAAACGGGTGAGGCCGACAAGAGCACCCAGCGGTATCGGATCAAGGGGAAGTACGACGTCTGCTTCTACCTCAACTGGGACAAGTCAGAGCAGACCGAGTTCAGCCTGAATCTGCCGTTGAAGCCGAACATCATCGCCGAGGACCTCAGGGACAAGTCGCCGTTCGACCCGGACCTGAGTTCGCGGATGAACTGCCAGTCCGGCCAGGACAAGGCCACCATCGACGTTCCGGTCAGCTACCCCGTGCTGCTGTCCGCCATCGACCCGGTGGCCGAGGACCGGCTGGTGGGCCTGGGCGACACCATCGCCTCGGGCCGGATGCTCACCGAGCAGGACAAGCCGTGGACGGTGTCGTCCGCCAAGAGCGTCCACGGACAGCACGACTCCTACATCCCGGCGCTGCTCAGCGACAACCCGCTGACCACCGGCACGCTCGACGCCACCGTAGAGCGGCTGGACGTCGGCGACCCGGCGGAGCTGCCCTCGAAACTGGGCAACCCGACAGCGAGCAGCTTCGTCCGAGGCCTGCGCGGCACCACGGTGGGCAGGACCCGCGTCGACCTGAGCCAGGGCTACCGGAAGGCACTGACCGAAAACTCGTTCGACACCGGGACCTACTGGACGGTCGGCCCGGTCACCTACCGCCGGACCTCCGACGGCGACCTCGCCGCGCAGCCGAAGCCGCCGCAGAAGCCCAGCCTGTGGATCACCAACTTCGACCAACAACCGTTCACCAACGTCCCCGAGGAGAACCACCAGGGCACCCAGTACCGGAAGGTGACCAGTCACGCCGCCACGAACTGCATCGGGCTGGGTACCTGCGACGGCGTGGACTCCGGACGCCTGCCCAATCCCTTCATCCACCTGGTCGGCCGCTACGACACCGGCGAACTGCCCGGCTTCTCACCCCTGTCCGACACCCCGTTGGAGACCTACCAGGCGCCGCAGGTCACCGGCGCGGACAGCGCGACCCGAGCGAAGCTCTACGGCAAGCCGCTGCAGCCCGACCGCAACCTGGGCGGCTACGTCAGCCCGCCGCCCACCATGCTGACGACGATGGACTCCATCACCGCGCTCACCAAGAGCCGCCGGGTCCCGAGCCTCCAGGACAAGGCGCCGGTCAGCGCGATCAGGATCCGGGTGGCCGGAGTGACCGGCGTCGACACCGCCTCCCGGGCTCGGGTCAACGCCGTGGCCGGGGCGATCCGGGCCGCCTACCCCCGGCTCCAGGTCGACGTTACCGTCGGCAGCTCGCCCGCGCCGCAGACGGTGACGCTGAGTGCCTCGGCACAGGTGACGGAGCGCTGGGTCGCCAAGGGCGTGGCACTGCGCATTCTCAAGGCGGTGGACACCAAGAGCGCGGTGCTCTTCGTGATGGTCCTCGTCGTGTGCGCGCTCTTCCTCGGCCAGGCTGCGCTGGCCTCGGTGCGCTCACGTCGCATCGAGATCGGCACGCTGCGCTGCCTGGGCTGGAGCGGTGGCGAAGTGCTCCGCCTGGTCCTCGGCGAACTGGCGGTGATCGGCCTCGCCGCCGGAGCCGCGGGCACGGTACTCGCATACGTGCTGGGCCGGGTGCTGGGCCAGTCCGAAGCCGGCTCCAAGTCACTCCTCGTGCTCCCGGTGGCGCTCCTCCTGGCCACGGCGGCGGGACTGATCCCCGCCTGGCTCGCCACCCGGCTGGGACCGATGGAAGCCGTCCGACCCCCGGTGACGGCGGCCCTCCGCGCACGCCCGGTGCGTTCGGTGGCCGGACTGGCCATGCTCAACCTGCTGCGGGTGCGGGGCCGCACGCTGCTGGGTGCGGCAGGACTGGCGCTGGGAGTGGCCGCCTTCACGGTGCTGCTCGCCCTGACGCTGGCCTTCCGGGGCGAGGTGGCCGGGTCGCTGCTCGGCAGCGCCGTGGTGGCGCAGGCACGCGAGGCCGACTACCTCAGCGTCGCCTTGTCCTTGCTGCTGGGCGCCGCCGGCGCCATCGACGTCCTGGTCATCTCGCAGCGCGAACGCGCCGCCGATCTCGCGGTGCTGCGGGCGACCGGCTGGACCAACCGCCAGCTGGCGAAGCTGACCCTCTACGAGGGAATCGGACTGGCTCTGCTGGGCGGCCTGTCCGGTGCGGTGGCCGGCCTGGCCGGGGTGCTGACCCTCGGCCGGGGCGTACTGCACGGACACCTGTTCACGGTCGTCGGCGCCGCGCTGCTGGCCACGCTCGCGGCGACCGCCCTGGTGGTGGCGGCTCTGACGGTGCCGATCCGGGGGCTGTCCCGGATCGCCCCCGCCCACCTGCTCGCCGCCGACTGAGCCGACCGCCGCCACCGCCGGCGGCTTCGCACAGCGGAAGACCCCGGCCGTGTTCACGGGCCGGGGTCTCAGCAGTCGACGGACGTCCGCGGTCGCGCCCCTCCCCCGTCAGCTTCGTCTCCGCTCACATCGCCGGATGCGGGGGCCTGAACTGTCAGCGGCCTCGGCTCCTCCGAGACCCCCGATGGGACTCGGAGTGCGGTCGCGTAGGGCCCCGTTCTGTGGCTCAGGGTTGCCGATCCGCCTGATAGTTCGCGCAATGGGTGGATTGACGACGGCACGGCGTCGGGACGGCGGCCGTCTGAGAGGATGCGGCCATGTCCGGCCAGTGGAGCGACGTGGTGGTGTTTCGGCTCTTCGAGGACGAGGACCCGCACGCGGGGCGGGACCTCGAGGCGTCGTCTGCCGCGGAGCCGCCCCCGAAGTCAGGTGCTGAAGACCTCCAGCCTGGGCGGGTTGCCTGCCGGGACTGCCGCGCTGCGTACGCCCCGGGCAACCCGGACGAGGTGAAGTTGCACACCGAGTCCGTGAACTGCGGGCAGTCGTGCCGGTGCGTCGGGCGTCCACGTTGCTACACGTGCCACGGCTCGCTCTGCTGCTGCGCCGCGCACTGAGCAGCGGCCACCGTCAGGGCCAACCAGTGTCGTACTGCTTGCCGGACCGCGCTGCCTCACCGTGCGGCGGGCGTCGGTCTAATTCTGCAGAGACCCGAACGTCTCACCGCCCTGGCCCGTCGGCCTCGACGAGGCGACGGGGGCGGCCCCACGGTTAGTCCGCCACTGGCAGCCCTGCAGAGGCAGCCTCACAGCCCCTATGAGCGGGGTCCTGGCTGTAGCTGTCCGACCAGGTGGAAGACATCCCGAGCCGCGTAGCGTTTGAGGTATCGGACGATTTCGCGCCGGGTGTTGCCCTCCTTGATCCGGCGCTCGTAATAGTCCGGAGTGCGCGGGTCGACCCGTCGGCGGGTGAACACGATGCGGTGGAGCGCGGCATTGGTCTGACGGTCGCCACCACGGTTGAGGCGACGGAACTGGGGTGTTGGCGGTGACGGGGCTGCTGAATCTGCGACCGCCCCGGGTGGTCGGCTGAGACGCGGGTGCTCGGCCGAGAGCTGAGCGGGACCGACCGCGCCCCGGTACGGCAGCAGGGGCCCGGACCGCGACGCGCGGTCCGGGCCCCTGCCCATGCGGTGCCGCCCTGCGGCGACGGTGCGTCAGCTCTGTGTGGTGTCGTCGCTCGTCTGCCCGGCTCCCTCGGCTGCGCCTGCCTTCTCGCGCATCTTGCGCACCAGCTCCGCCTTCTGGTCGGCTGCACCCTGGCGGTCGAGGTTGCGGTGCGGACCGTTGTGCTGCCGTTCGGCGCGGGACAGCTTCTTGCGCTGGCCGCCGCCCATGCCCACGGGGTTGTTGATGTTCTTGCTCACGGGTTCTCCCGGTAGTGGTGTGAAGTGATCTACGGATTCATCGGTGGGGGACGGGCGGCGACGTCGAAGGACGTCAGCAGGGGCCCATCACGCTCTCACTCGTAAATCGGCGTCTGGAAGAACATGACAAAGACGTTACCCGGTTCCTTCGGCCCCGCACACCAAGCCCTGGCCTCAGAAACCGGGTGCACGATGGAGGGGACTGGGTGCCAGGTCGCCAGCCAAACCTTCGAGCGCGGCGCCCGAGGCGAGGTGGACCTCCTCGACGTGGTCGCCACGGTCCAGGTCGAAGTCACCCGGCAAGCGAGGAAACGGGCAGCTTCGTCCTGTTCGCGGACGGCAGCGATCAACGACTCCATGCGCCGCAGCTCACGGGTTGACAAGGATCGTTGGGAATCAGTCACATGAGCCGAAGCTCAGTAATTGTCACCGGCGGAGCCGGATGAGTGAGCGAACGAAGCAGCCTCCACAGCTTTTCTGTCACTTCGCCAGTGACTGTGGTCGGGCGACGAGGCCGTGACAACTATCGTGCGTCGGCTCATCACTGTGCCGAAGCACGGTAGTTGGCACCAGGGAGGTCGACTGAGCTGCGGCCCTCCCAGCGTTGAGGCACTGTAGTCGTCACCGAAACGACACGCTGCTTGTCACCAACGACAGAACCGGCAGCGTTGTTGTCACCGGCCTCGCTGCTCCTTCGACGCGCTGGGATGAGTCCGGGTCAGGCCGTTCGTTCTCCTCCGGCGCTGGGCCGATCTGAGGCAGGGCTCCTGGCTGAGGCGATGTCGTCGCGAAGCAGGCTGTAGCGCACGACGTCCCGCCACTGCCCGTCCCGGAACACAGTGCTGCGCAGCACGCCCTCGCGGGTGAAGCCGGACTTCTCCAGTGCGCGCTGCTCAGCGATGTTCCCCATCTCGGTGTCCGCCTCGAGTCTGACCACCGGTGTGTGCGCGAACAGGTACCGCGTCAGCAGCCGCTGGGCCTGCGTGCCGAGACCCCGGCCCCGGGCTTCTGACAGCAGCTGGGCTCCGATGTTCCAGCAGTAGGAGCTCCTCGAGGTCACGACCTTCCGCCACGCCACGAAGCCGAGCCGGTCTGCGCCGGTTGCCACCATCAGCTGACCGCCCTCATCGCTCAGCAGGCCGTCCTGCGCCCAGCGCCGCCGCCAGCGCCCCGGATCTGACCAGCCCAGCCACTGGAAGGGCCCGGTCGCCTCCGGATCTGTCAAGAACCGCTCAAGCACCGGAAGATCATCCTCGGCCACTGGACGCAGTATCACGGCATCGTCGCTCATCGAGTCACTCTAGGACGTGCCGACGATCTTGGTGACACCAATCCTGCTGATGTGCCAACTATCGGGCTTCGGCACAATCACAGATGGGCAGATCACCTTCTGTCCGGCGTCATCAGTAGTCCAGGTCTACCAGGACGGCGTCGCCGCCCTTGATGTGACGGGCCGGGTTGAGGCCCTGCTCCATCAGGTCGACCGCCCACAGCATCGTCTGGACGCCCTCCAGCTTCGCCAGCCCCGGCGTGGGGCCGAGGCGGAACCCGCCGGGCTGCGGCTTGCCCGAGGCCGCATACGGCAGGAAGTCCAGCAGGCTCTCCCCCGGCGAGGGGTAGACGACGCAGTCGGACACCAAGGCGCGGGTGAACATGCACCGCAAGCTCTCCGACATGGCGGCGTTCGACTCGTTCGGCGAGAGGCCGATCACGGCGGTGACGTAGGCGTGGGCGGCCGACGGATATCCCGAAGCCTGTCGCGATCCGGGTGAGGGTCGTGGCGCCGTAGGTACACCGGAGCGACGAGCGCGCGCTGGTGCGGCGGGAGCTTGCACCGCCGGCCGCCCTCACGGGTGACGATGAGCATGGTGACCCACTCGACCAGGGCGTGAGGGAGGTCGAGTGCGGCAGGACAGGGACCCAACAGGGCTCCTGTGCCGATGGGTTGAGACGTCGAACACCTCCCCTAACGGCACGGGAGCCTTGTGCGTTGCGATCCTCACCTCGATCTCGCCAGCCTCACCCGATCAGTGGCCTCGTTGAAAACGCTCAATGAAGAGAACGACTTACCTGGGCTTCAGGGCTGGGCACCGGTCGCCGACAGCAGTTGAGGGGCATAGCAGTCACACGCCAGGACGGTCGCTGGTGCGGCTTTCCGGGCCGGCACCTCGATCAGTGCCGTCATGCTGCTGACTTCCCTCACACTGCGCCATTCACGGCTTCCGCCGCCGAGCAGCACGTCGGCGTCTGTGCCCTTCTCGAAGCGGACCGTGCCGCTCGCACCGACACCTGAGACGCGGTGTTCGCGGACGTACGTGCAGGCGACGAGGGAGCTTCCGGTGGACAGGCGAAACACGGGAAGATCCGCGCCGGTCGTTGTGTAGTTCATGGTGCGTTCGAGGGCCTCGTTCGCCCAGCCGTTTGATTCGAGGTTCGGGTGTCGCGCCAGATCGGAGTGGATTCGCTGGTCAGCCGTCGGCTTGTGAGGTCGATCATCGCGACGTGGGCCATGGCTTCGGATCGGTGGTCCTGGGGAGCGGGCCCGTCGGGTCGATGTGGGTGTCGATCCAGCGGACGACGCTCTCCATGAAGGAGTCGAGCCCGGGCGTCACCTGCGCGGCCGTCTCTCCGGAGGCGAGCCGGCGCAGGACCCCGGCGAGTGTGCCCAGCTCACCGCCGCCACGGGCCGCCAACGCATCCAGGGCCTGGGGAAGTTCGGCCGCCGCCCCCGCGTCGCCGTTCGCGGCGGCCACCACCTTGGAGAGGAGGTGCCGTATCGACTGGAGAACCCACAACCTGGGCGGGATGCCGACGTCGGTCATCGGCATGTCGAGCAACCGGAAGACGATCACATGGTGGAGGAGTTCGAGGTTGTCGTCGGGCACGTCGGCCCTGTTCTCGAGCGCGCCACGCATGATGCGGACCAGCGGGCTCCACTCCGGAAATTCTCGGAGGTCGTCCAACGCGAGGTGGGCCTGCCGGCGGGCGGTGTTGTCGCCGGCGATCGCGGCATCGACCGCTGACAGCACTGGGTCCCAGGCGGCGAGATGAGGGGCGAAGCGGAGATTGAGCCGACGCCAGGCACGCCGCAGGAGGTCATCCAGCGTTCGCTGCGGCAAGAGGGGGTCCTCTGTGGTGAAGAGGCCGGGAAGGCTCTGTTCGAGGGGGATGCCGATGTGCTCGTACGCGGCCCGGTGCACGTCCGGCCAGTCGAGGGGGCAGGCCAGGACATGTCCCCTGTACAGATTCTCGGCCAGCTGGTCCGCCACTGAATCGGAGGCGGAGACACCGCCGTGCACGCACTCGATGACGGCTCCGACCAGGTGATTGCACAACGCTTGCAAGGGCTCTTCGGTGGCGATGTGGAAGTTGCCCAGGTTGAGGTGACCGATGGTGAGACCATGGAGATCACCCGCTTCGGTGGAGTGGCGGAGGGCTTCTCGCTGCAGGCGGACAGCCACCTCGACGTGGCCCTGCAGGTGCTCGAGACCAGCCTGCGAACCCATGACCATCCCCAGCAGCCTCGGATCGTCCCCTTGTTCGGCTGCCCGGCGCACCCGCAGAAGCAGCTCTCGGGCGTCGTCGAAGCGGCGCAGCGCCATCAGTGGGGCGTGGCTGTGGAATTCGACGCGGACGGATTCGGCTCTGACCGCCATCCTCTGGCCCAGCAGGTCGAGGAGTTCGTTGTTGAGGTCGAGCGCCCGCTGCCATTCACGCAGGCCCAACGCGGCATGGAAGCCGGTCTCGAGGGCGGACTCGATCAATCGCCGCATCTCCCGGTCACGGGGGGAGCTGCCAGCCGTGGGCGTCAGGACCGACTGCCCGCGCAGGCGCGTCAGATCGCCCAGCACCCGGTGGAAGTCTCCCTGCTCGTAGGCTTCTTGCAGCTCATCCAGCCAGGTCTCGGACGCCGTCTGCGGCTGCGGAGTGCTCGGGGCCGGCTCTCCCGGGGTGCCGGCCGGGTTGTGGTCGTTTTCTGCCGGGGCGGGCGGGGCCCCTGACACCTGGGCGATCCACTGCCGGCAGAAGGAACGGACGGGAGCGGCGTCCGCTTCCTCGGCCGCCTGGCGCAGCCAAGGCAGCACGCTGCGTACCGTCTCCGGGGACGCGTCCCGGGAGAAGAGCACTTCGAGGAGCTGGTGGACCTGACTCCAGGTGCCTTGTCGCGCTGCGTACGGGACGGCGTGGCGAGCAGCCGCAGCCTCCATGATTGTCAGTTCGCGGTCCGGGTAGTTCAGGGCTTCCGCGCTCATCATGCGCATCCAGAGTTCGGCGAGGCATCCGGAGACGGTCCGTGCAAACTCCGGTTCGGCCATGGCGCGCACGGCCTCTGCCACGGTGGGATGAATGCGGATGCAGAGAACGCCCTCGTCCTCCTCGTGGACACCGATGACGAGACCGGGGTAGATCTCTACCGCGGCCTGACCCGTCATCGTGAAGGCGGTTCCGGGGCTGTCTGCGGAGCCCGGAACGGGCGGAACCTCGACCTCGAAAGTGTTCTGTTCCGTCGCGCGTTCGACGGTCAGCAGCGCCCGTGCCTCGAGACTGCGCACCAGGCTTTGCCAGGGTGGTGCGGTGCCCGGCCGGTCGAGGTGCTGCCACAGCTTCGGCCAGGCATCGCGGAGAACCCAAGGGATGCGGTCGTTCTCCTCCAGGTCGCACAGCAGAGCCCCCAGCAGCTGCTCGGGTTCCGGCAGTTGCCTGGTCGCCGTGCGGGTCCAGTGGGTGATGGCGAGGTGGTCGTCATTCAGTTCGGCGTGACGGAAGCCGCCGGGCGGGCCTGCGTCGAGGAGGACGTCGCGGGAAGCGTCCAGCAGCAGTCCTGGGTGGCCCCCACACGCTCGAAGGAGGCTGCGAATGGTCTCTCGGGACCCCGATCCCGCGCGGAAGAGCGCCGACATGTCCGGCAGCGACCTGGCCAGGAGCGCGGCTTCGCGGGTCGAAAGCGGCACGACAGGCAGACGCGTCACCCGGTCGTCCAGCCCGGGGACGGCACACGAAGTCGTCATGACCAGCCTGGACAGACCGGAGTGGCCGGTCACCGCGTCGACGAGCCTGCCCCATCGGTGGTCCCGCCACCGCCCCTGTTCGGTGAGCAGTGGGGTCCCATTGTCCAGTACGACGAGGACGCGGTTGTTGGTCAGGAAAATCGACAGCAGACGCAAGGACCTGGCGAGCAGGTCCGGGTCGTCCAGGGTGCGCGGGGCGTCGAAGTTGGCGATCGGTGTGAGGCCAGCATCCTCGAGCTGCTCCCGGAACTCGCGGGCGAAGCGTTGCAGGGCGGTGCCCACGTGCTCGTCGTCACGCACCTCGTGCCATACGACCGCCGCGAACCTGTCGGCGTGGGTGTGCGCGAGTTCGAGTGCGCAAGCGCTCTTGCCCACCCGCGGCATGCCGTGGAGCATCACTCCTGACGCACCGCTGCGGGGCGCGAGTGCCTTGCTCGCGGCGGTCAGCAGTCCGGCACGGCCCACGAACTCCGCCGGCGGAGAGGGCAGGAAGGCCTGCTGTCTGGAGCGGTCCGCGCCGAGTGGCGGACCGGTGAGGGCGGGGGCAGTCAGCCTCCGGTCCACGCCTTGACGCCCGAAGAGGATCGGCGTCATCTCCGCCAGTGTCGGCCTTCCGGACTGCTCATGCCATTCCGACAGGGCGAAGG
The DNA here is from genome assembly GCF_035983595.1 of Streptomyces sp. NBC_01334. NCBI lineage: Bacteria > Bacillati > Actinomycetota > Actinomycetes > Kitasatosporales > Streptomycetaceae > Streptomyces > Streptomyces sp. NBC_01334. Next base: position 196,451 of record NZ_CP130718.1, read on the forward strand.
CCAGTGCCTGCGGCGGTGATTGAGCGGCATCGCCGATCAGGCGGTTGTAGACGCGGTGGGACAGTTCGATCGCGAACCGGTCGTCGACCGGGTAGCGCATGCCGAGCACCCAGCAGCCCAGTTGTGCGGCCAGTGCCGCCGCCAGCGAGGGCGACGGTGATGTCCGGTCCGACCGGGACCCGGTGTTCCTGTGGACCGGTCGGAGTTCGTCCACGCACGCGGCGAAAGCGTCGGATTCCGAGGCGCCCGACGAGCACGAGGAGACCATGGCGAACTTCACCCGAGTGGCCAGGGGGCCGAGGAGAATCCGCAGGTCCTCGTTGGTGACCAGGTCCGGTGACCCGTCCTCCCGTTCCAGCAGGAGGCCGGTCGTCGTTCCATGGGCGGAGACATGGAGGATGTCCCAGCCCTGTCCGTCGTTGACGACGTCCCGCAACCGCCTTCGTGTCACGCCGTACTGAAGGATCCGCAGGTCGATCGCCTTCCTGTGCACGGCACTCACCTCCTGGAAGAGGTTCATCAGCGCGACCCTCTCCCGACGGAGGTTGAGCGGGCTCGCGGCGTCGGGAAGGCTGAACAGGCCGAGTACCCGCAGTGCCTGTCCGGCTTCCGCCCGCGGCCGCGCCGGTGTCTGGAGGTCGAGATCGACGACGAAGCGGATGTCTCGTGAGGCGAGGGTGCGACTGTCGGCGACGGCCAACTCCCATGGCCAGAGGGCAAGGTGACGTGTCTGCGCCGAGGTGATGAGCCGTACGGTGACCGGGACCGACTGGGCGATGAGCACCTGCCCCACGGCCCCCAGGCCGTACGCGTACGCCCAACGCCCGATCTGGGTCAGGATCTCGCTCTCACCGTCGGCAGAGATGTCCGGCACGCCCGACCACTGCAAATGGCCGTACAGATCCTGCAACGCATCGGACTCCCAGCAGGGTTCGGGTATGACCACCTGGTGATCGGCGAGGAACTCACCTTCCCGGCTGAGCACCCAGCTCCAGGACCTCGGCCCGTCGAAGTCTTCCACGCGGAGCTGCAACTCCAGCACCTGGCCGCCCCCTTGCCCCCGCACGTACGCGTAGCGAACAAGGGATCACTTTATGTGATCGACCGACGCCGCGGAGAGAACCCCGATGAAAGTCTTCCTGGTGCTGTGGACCCGCACCGTGACCCGAAGGTCAGCACGACCACGGCGGTCGCCGCCCCCGAGCAGGTGGCCCAGCGAGTCCGCGGCCAGCCGGTCCAGGTGTGCGCAGCGGGCCGAGCAGCACGGACACCACCAGCGACCCGGCCAGGCCGGCCGCCGCACCGGCAGCCCGGTCGCGGTGCCGCTCCTACCACCAGCGGGCCAGCACCATCACCACCGGCGCCTGGAGCGGGCCCGTGCCCTGGTCCAGCAGGGCCGGTGCGGCGTACGCCAGGCCGCACACGGCGGGCACAGCCCAGCGTCGGCCGGGCGCCCTCCGGCCAGGTCACGGGTTTCAGGTGCGCACCACGAAGTAGAGCCAGCCGCCCCACGTGCTCACGTTGCCGAGGTCCTTCGTGGAGCGCTCGTACTTGGAGCGGACGCGGAACTTCTGGTTGAGCGCGTTGGTGAGGCTGAGCTGTGCCTTCGCGCTGCTCGTCGACGACAGGGCGTAGCAGCCCGACGTGGTGAGCGTGTGCCAGGCGGCGCTGTAGTACCGCTGGACCTGGTAGCGCTCGCACTGGCCGGCTTTGTTGGGCGTCACGGTCGCGGTCACCGTGGGCTTCACCGTCTTGTGGAAGACGCGGTAGGTGATCCCGCTGTACGTGGTGCTCGTGTAGTAGCCGCCGAGCGCCGTCGCGATCTTCACGTAGCCGTTGACGGCGCGGGCGGCCGTCGCGGGGGCGTAGCGGTGGTCGCCCGCGAAGGACGCGGTGAAGGTGGTGTTGCGGGTGACCTTGTAGGTGGTCCTCAGGTTGCCGTAGGCGTCCACGGTGCCCGTCGTGACCAGGGTCTTCGCCCCGCCGTAGGGCGTGGCGTAGATCGACACCGTGCGGCCGTTGTATGTGGTGCCCAGGTGCGCGGTGACGGTGGCCGTCGCGCCGTACGCGTACGAGGGCGCGCTGCTGGTGACGGTCAGGGCGGTCGCCGCGCGGGACACCTGGACGGTGGCGATCGCGGTGGCCGCCCTGTGGGAGGAGTCACCGGGGTAAGTGACCGTGTAGGTGTTGGCGCCGCCGATGTCGGGGGTGTCCTTCACCGTGATGGTGCCGTCGGCGGCCACCGGCGTGGTCCAGGTCACCGGGGTGCTGTGGGCGGCGTCCTTGCGGGAGACGGTGACCGTCCGGCCGGCGGCGTACGGGCCGTCACCGAGCTTGCCGCCGAAGGACAGGGCCGCCCCTCGGACGGCGGTCGCCGGGGCGCCCAGCGTCAGCGCCGGGGCGTACGGGGCGACCACGAGGCTCATGCCGCTCTCGGACGGCTGGTGGGTGGCGTCCCCGGCGTACGTGAAGACGTACATGAACGGGCCGGCGCCGCCCGGGGCGTCGGTGACGGTGAACCGGAGGGTGGTCGGGTCCACGGGTACGGATCCCAGCGGCACGGTCTGCTGGGTGCTCTCGTCGCGCCGGGCCACCTGGACGGTGGTGCCCTGCGGGAAGGTGCCCAGGCCCAGCTGGGCCATGAGGCGGCCGGTGAGGACGACCGAGCCGGGGTTCGCCGAGGTGATGTCGGTGCCCACGACATCGGTCGGCAGCTTCGCCACGTTCACGATCAGTGAGGCCGCCGCGGGGCGGTGGGTGGCGTCACCGGCGTACGCCACCTGGTAGGTGTATGTGCCCTCGTCCTGCCGGAGGTCGGTGAACGTGAACGTGCCGTCCGCGCCGAGTGTGGTGTCGGGCAGGGCGGTGCCGTCGCGGGTGACCTTCAGCGCGGCGCCGGCCGGCAGGAGGCCGCGGGTGCTCAGCGAGCCACTGACCGTGTACCGCTCGGTCGGCACCGCGTACTGCGGGTGCCGCAGGGCGAGTTCGCTGTCCGTCAGCTTCGGGGCGCCCAGCACGTTCAGGCTGTAGGCGCCCGAGGAGTCCTTGGTGACGGCGTAGAGGGTCGTGCCGTCGGCGCCCCACTCCAGGCCGTCCGGGCTGACCGTGCCGGACGGCAAGGTGAGGTGGTTCTCGGCGAGGGTGTTCGTGCCGGCGTAGAGGTAGACGCCGGAAGTGCCGGCGACGGCGACCGTGCCGTCGGTGTCGACGACCACCGAGCCGGGCGCGGAACCGGAGCCGCCGGTGAAGTACGCGGCGGGGTCTGCGGCCGCGAGGTCCGTGCTGCGGTACGACCGCAGGGCGAGCTGCTGCGGGGCGGCCAGCAGCACCCGCGTGCCGTCGCCGGTGACGGCGAGCCCGGTTGCCGTGCCACCGGAGACCAGGGTGTCCGCCTTGACCGACGCCGTGCCCGAAGCGACGCCGAAGGTCGCCACGTGACTGAGGTTGCCCTGCGGTTCCTCGGCCGCGAGCACGCCGCCGCCGGTGGCGAGCAGTGGTGCGGTCGTCCACTGCGACAGGGCAGGCTGCGGGATCGCTGCCGGCGCGGGCGCGGACGGGTCGACCGAGCCGATGCCGCCTTTGCCGTCGGCCGTGTAGCCGTACCAGACGCGGCCGCCCGCCACCGCGACGGAGACCGGGGAGCTGCCCGCGCCGGTGGACCAGCGGGCGGTCTCGGTGAGCGTCGCGGTGTCGATCGCGGCGATCGCGCCGCCGTCCGCCAGCGCCGCGTACAGCGTGCCGCCGTCGGGCGACAGCGCCAGACCCGTGGCGCCCTGCTCCCCCGCAACGGTGGTGATCGGGGTGCCGGACAGATCGGTCACCACGATGCCGGTCGAGCCGACGCCCTGGCTGACGAAGACGTGCTGGTGGGCGGGGTCGACCACCAGGTGCGCGTAACCGGACAGCGGCAGCGCGGCCGTGTCGTCGGCGTACACCGCGGAGCCGGCCAGTCCTACGGTGGCGGTGGTCAGACCGGCCACGAGCGAGAGGGTCGCGACCAGGGAGACCTGTCTGAGGTGCATGAGGCTCCTGTGAGAAAAAGTGAACAAGCAGCGGGACGATAACCTGCCGACCCGGCACGCCCGGAAGCAGGGGCCCACTTCGGGCGGGCAGTCCGCGGCGGCTTCCGCCGGGGCGCCAGTGCCGCGGTGGCTTCCGCCGAGCCCCGACCCGCCGGTGCCGCCCCCGGCCAGGGCTCACGAACGGCCGTCGGGGCAGGCGCGACCGCTGACCCGGACGCCTTCGCTCTTGGACACCCCGTGTCACCGGGGCTCGCGTTCTCGTACCTGCCGACACCGGCACTTTCAGGAAGTCCGCATGCCCGCCGGACACCGGGCGAGATCAGGTCCCAGCTGCCGCTGCGGGACACAGTTGCAGGCTGCGTTGGGGCCGATCGACACACGCGTTCTCAAGCGCACTGTCAACGATCCGTTCGCTCCACAACACCTGCCCTGGTGGCAACGGCGCATCGAGGTTTGACTCCCGACGCAACACCGGGGCGAGGCCAGAGATCACTCCTACAGCCACCTGCCATGCGGGCACGGACAATTCGACGTCGTCACCTGTCCGGGGCGCCGGCACACCTGAGGTTGCCCGGCCAAACAACCAGGACCCACAGGCGTCTTCGGTGGACAGCCCCGTAGTCGACGACAGGCACCTGCACCGCGTCAGGAATTCTGGACGACGCCTATGAACCGCTCGACCTCGCTTCGCAGGTCCGGCGAGAGGTCGGAGAGGCCACCGACTATGAGGGTCAGCTGCCTTGCAGGATCCGGATAAGCGCTCCAGACCGCCGAGTTCCTGGTCAGGACTGCGCGCAGCAGGTCGCCCTCGCCCATGTGGCCTTCGGCCAGCGGGTTGTCACGAAGCACTTCCACCGCGAGCGGAAGAAGCACCGCCAGCCCGATGTCCTGCCGGATCAGCAGGCGCAGGTCCTCGACGGTCAGAGTCCCGACCGGCCGGCTCCGCAGGGCATGCACCCTCGAAATGAGTCGGGTGGCGTCAGATGGGGGCGCCTGCCAGCGGTCACGTTCAAGGTCCTCGAGGGACCGACTACGGTCGATGGATACGGTCACCAGGTGATTCTCGCGCAACCGCGGTCTCAGGTCGTCCGAGACCGGACACCCTGTTCTCCGGCCGGCCAACACCGGACACACGGAGCAGCTCCGAAGCGCTCCTGGATGCTGTTGCTCGCGCCGAAACCGGTTCAGCACCTTCCCAGACACCGTGACGGGCCAGTCTGGCTGCCCGGTCGGCAGGAGCCAGGGACTTGGTCAGCGACAGTCGTTGAGCCAGTCGCCCGGGATCAGGTCACGAACGCGGTCGAGGTCTGCCGCCGTCCGGCCGCGGGCCAGGATGGCCGCACCAGCTTCTTCGCGCAGAAGGACGTCCTGGCCCAGGAACCACCGGGAGCCGTGCTCCTCGCCGGTGGGATACGCGGGGAACGGCAACCGGACGGCGGTCTCCTCCAGTTGCTCGACGCTGTCGTCATCCGCGTCGAGGAAGTCACACCGCTCTTCATCCGCCTGCGCCTGCACAGACTCGGACAGAACGATCTCGACGAAGGAGAGGGACAAGTGCTCCAGCCAGGGCTCCCACCGCTCGGCGCTCTTGTCGGCCAGGTCAGGCCGTATGAACACGGCAGGATCGTCGTCCTGGAGGCTGTTCAGGAGAATTCCCCACGACGCGGCTCCCTGGTTCTCGTGCCGGAAGACCAGGGCTTCCCTGGCCTCATCCACGTACAGCTCAGCCGGGTCCAGCAGCACGTCGTGGTTACTGGTCAGATCTTGACGGCGACCGAACAGCAGATAGGCCTCGCGCAGCGCCGTCGGCAGCTGGACACCCAGCCTCTGCTCCGCCGCGAGCAGATCGGCCTCCGCCCACCCGTCACCGTCCTCCAGGCCGCCAACCCAGTGGGCAGCAAAGCCCTGAATGAAGTTCCACGCACCACTGCGGCCGTCGACGCCCCTGGCGAGAGACGCGGCAAGATCGAACCCTTGTGTCATGCCAGGACGATATCCGTGCCGCTCGTCAGCTCTTCACACCCCGACACACCGACCACGCGTTCTCGGAACTCGGTTCTGGCGCAGATCTTGGGGAACGGTCGCGGAGGGTTACCTCGATGTTCGATTCCGAGGAGACTGGCTCGCGTGAGACGGCGTACGCCTCGTCGGCTGACAGCCGGAAGCGACGCTCCCTCAGATGTATGCCGGTCGCTGCTGTGGTCGGCTGACCATGCTGCCGAAGGCCACCCTGAGTTCCGGTCAGCCGCAGGATCACTCGGAGCCCGTCGGCCGGCGAGCCGAGCGAAAGAAGGCAGCACACTCCCTGGTCCACGAGCTCCTGGCCCAACGCCACTCACGCCGGGTGGTCCCCGTCGTGTGACGCGGCGCTAGTCGTCGTCCGGCTCGGTCGGCAGGGTGGGCCGGGGGCCTTCGTCGGGCACAACCACCAGGCGTACAGCCATGTGCCGTGAGTCGGGTGGGTGGTCACCGGGCTCGGTCAGATACTTGCGCAGCAGCGTCTGGTACTCCTCGACGAACGTGGCGACCTGTTCCTTCGTCATCCGCAGCCCTGAGCGATGGATCTGGTTCCAGCCTGCGGAGGAGTCGTACCCGGCGTATGCGCTCACGACCAGGTTCAGGTCCTGGGTCATCTTGAGCGCGCCGATCTTCACCGCGGCCTCGCGTTCGTCAGCCGCCAACTCCAGGCCCGGTGGCGTGAAGATGTCCGTCATGAGCGACTTCCACCAGCGTTCCCGGCCTGCGGACCGTTCCTCGATCTCAGCAATCAGCTTGAGGTCGGCGAGTTTGCGCAGGTGGTAGCTGGTGGTGCCGGTGCTTTCGCCGAGCGCTTTGGCGACGCTCGTGGAGTTCGCTTCGCCGTGCTCTCCGAGGTAGCTCAGGATGTCTCGGCGCACCGGGTTGGACAGGGCCTTGTAGAAGGCTTTGAGGTCCGGGCCGGTGAGCACTCTCTTCTCGGGGCGCTCGACCATGCCGACCAGCGTACTGCAGAGACTCTCTGCAGTTGTCGCAGAGATTGTTTGCAGAATATCTCTGCAATCGCTACGTTGGTTCGAGAGGGCACCAGCGGGTGCCGAGACGCTGGGGGTTGAGATGCGGGAAGACCTGGTCGGGAGGGTGTTATTGGCCGCGGGGGTGGCGCTGGTGCCGTGGACGACGCTGCCGGACCCCTATCCTGCGCAGCATTGGCGGGTCGCCTGGGTCGGCTTCGATGCGTTGGAGATCGCCGGTCTGCTGACGTCGGCGGTGCTGGTGCGGCGTAGTGACCACCGGGCGCCGCTGGCATCGATCGCGACGGCCGTGTTGTTACTGGTCGACGCGTGGTTCGACGTCATGACGGCCGGGCGCGACGTGGTCTTCTCATTGACGCCGGCCTGCGCACTGGAGCTGCCCTTGGCGATATTGGGCGCCGTCGTCGCGCTCGGGCCGCCAAGGGTGGCTTCCGTTCAGGCAGCGGTGGTGCAACGGGTGGCCGTCCATGTCTGACTGGCTGGATGCCCGGCTGCGGGACGAGATCGACGACCAGGTCGCGGAAGCCTTCGACGCCTACCTGGCCGACCGGCTGGCCGAACCGGGTCCACTGCGCGCGTCACTGGCATTGGGGCGCAACGCCGGGGTAGTGCTGGGCACCGTCGGGTTGGGCGCCCTCGCCACAGCGGTGGCGTCGACCGGAGGCGCCGTCGTCTGCTGGATCTGGGGGGCGATCGCGGTGATCGATCTCGCCTGGTTGCTGACCGCGCGCCGTCGTTGACGGTCCGTGGACCAAGCTCTCGCGGCCCGCCGATCGCACTCGGCCCATTGGGTCCGGTCACCGAGCAAGCCAGAGCTGAGAGCGAAGATGTACGCCGACACACGGACGCTCCCCCGTCACAAGCCCACCAGCAGACGGTTGGGTCGTTGCCGGACGAGCCGTTCGAGACGGGCCGACTCTTCACCCTGCGGGTCGACCGCTAGAGCCGAAACAGCGTCCGCACCAACTGCTACTCGGTGCCAGTGCGGCTGATAGGCAAGATCATCCGCGCGATGTTGCACGCCTCTGAGCGACTGGTACGAGGAAATGTACGAGCGACAGCGCAAGGCGCACTCCTCACGACGCATCCGGGTCGAGCACGGTATCGCCCACCTGAAGGACTGGCGGATCCTGGCTCGTCACCTCAGCCGCCGCGATCACAGGAGTCACACGGTCCAGGCCGCCGCCGGCCTTCCCTCACATCAGCAGACCGCGGACCTGAACCCGGCACGTCGGATGTGGAACCAAGCCCCGCCGAAACCCTCGCCGTCTCACCGCACACCGTGCACGAGCTCGTTAGCCGGGGACAACTTGTCCGCGGTTAGAACTGCCCTTCATCCGGTTCCCGGTTCGCGTCAAGATTGTCCTGTCGAACAGAGGAGGTCGGACGATGGACCGGGCGTTGCTGGCGGATTTTCTCCGAGCGCGTCGTGAGGCGTTGCAGCCGGAGGATGTCGGGCTTCCCCGCGGGCAGCGGCGCCGCACCGGCGGGCTGCGGCGCGAGGAGGTGGCGGCGCTGGCCGGGATGTCGGCCGACTACTACAGCCGGATCGAGCAGCAGCGAGGCCCGGCGCCGTCGGAGCGGATGCTGGTCGCGCTCGCCCGGGCACTGCGTTTCAACCAGAGCGAGCGTGACCACCTCTTCATCCTGGGCGGGATCCCGGCGCCGCGGCGGATCCTGCGGGACGATTACATCGGTCCCACGATGATGCGGATCGTCGCCGGCCTCTCGGACGTGCCCGCCATCGTGCTGTCACGGCTCGGCGAGGCGTTGCTGCAGACTCGCCCGGCGGTCGCACTGCTCGGTGACTACACCCAGTACTCGGACATGTCCCGTTACCTGGTCTACCGCTGGTTCACCGGCGATCCGCGGGTCCGTGGCCTGTACCCCGTCGAGGACCATCCGATACGAGGCAGGGTCTTTGCCGCGGAGATCCGGGACGCGTACACGGCGGATCCCACAGGGAGGGCCGGCGAGATCGTCGCGGCGCTGCTGCAGGTCAGTTCCGAGTTCGCGAACATCTGGCGGTTGCACGAGGTGGGCGTGACCCATCATCACGACCTCAAGCGCTACCTGCACCCCGAGTTGGGGGAGCTGGAGCTGTACGCCGAGATGCTGTTGGATCCGGAGCAGTGTCAGACGCTGCTGGTGTTCACCGCCGTGCCCGGTTCCCCGAGCCACGGCAAGCTTCAGCTCCTGACCGCCCTCTAGCGGCTGTCGTCCCCTCACACACCTGAAGGCACTGTCTCGAAGCCGAGGCGTGCCCGGGTCTCACAATGCTTCAGATTTGAATCATCTTTCCTGTCACGAAAGGTCGCATCTGCCATGAAAGCAGTACGTTTCCATGAGTACGGCACTCCGGACGTCTTGCGTTACGAGGACGTGGAACAGCCGGTCCCCGCGGCCGGGGAGGTCCGGATCCGGGTGGCCGCGACGTCGTTCAACCCGGTCGACGGCAACATCCGCGCGGGCTTCATGCAGGGCCCCATCCCGGTGACCCTGCCGCACACCCCCGGCATCGACGTCGCGGGCACGGTCGACGCGCTGGGCGAGGACGCGGACAGGGTCCGGGCGGGTGACCAGGTTGTCGGCTTCCTGCCGATGGCCGGCGCCGGCGCGGCGGCGGAGTACGTACTCGCACCGGTCGGCCTGCTGACGGCGGCGCCTGCGAGCATCCCGCTGGCCGATGCGGGCGGGCTGCCACTGGTCGGGCTCACCGCCTGGCAGGCCCTCTTCGACCACGCCAAGCTCACTGCCGGCCAGCGGGTGCTGATCAACGGTGCGGGCGGTGCGGTCGGCGGCTACGCAGTCCAACTGGCCAAGCACGCCGGCGCACACGTGATCGCCACGGCCGGGCCGCGCAGCAGCGAACGCGTCAGGACCGCGGGTGCCGATGAGGTGTTCGGCCACGGAGTCCCCGAACTGTCCGCGCTGGTCGACGTCGTGCTCAACCTCGCGCCGGTCGATCCGATGCAATTGGCCGCGCTGACCTCCGTGGTCCGCGACGGAGGCATCGTGGTGAACACGACGGTGTGGATGCCCGCGCCTTCCGACGAGGAACGCGGCGTGCGCGGCGTCAACCTCTTCGTCAACAGCGACGCCGCGCAGCTGGCGAGGCTGGTGTCGCTGGTCGACTCCGGAGCGCTGCACGTCGACATCGCTCGACGGGTGCCGCTGGCCGAGCTGCCGGCGCTGCACACGGAGGCCGCGGAAGGCGCGCTCTCCGGCAAGGTCCTCGTCCTTCCCTCCGCCGCCTCTCTCACCTAGGCGACCTTCTCCGGCACGGCGATCGCGTCGCGTCTCGCTACAAGCGGTCGAGCCATCGCGGGGGGCTGCGGTCTGCCAGACCTGGCAGACCGCAGCCCCAGCAATTCATGCCGGCCACAGCCGAATCTTGCCGGGGCTCCGCCGCTCCTACGCAGCACACCAGCTCAGACCCATGAGCCAAACAGACAGGACAGCCATGTCACTCGGTTTCGACCCCGAGTTCGCCCAGGCTTTCGCCCCCATGGCCGAGGCCATGGCGCACGCCACACCCCCGGCGGTCGGCGACGTGCCCGCACGCCGCGCCATATGGGAGCCGATCATCTGGGCCGCCTCGGCGGCCCAGCCGATCCCGACCGACGTCACGACCGCCGAGCACCACGCAACCGCCGACGACGGCACACAGATCACCATGCGCTGGTACGCCAAGACCGGCGCCGCAGCGGGGCCGGCGGTGCTGTTCTTCCACGGCGGCGGCTACATCTTCGGCCACATCGACCTGTTCGACGGACCGGTCTCGCGCTACGTCTCCGCCAGCGGGGTGCCCATGCTGTCGGTCGAATACCGCCGGGCCCCCGAGCATCCGTTCCCCACGCCGCTCGAGGACGCCTACACCGCCCTGCGCTGGCTGCACGAACACGCCGACGAACTAGGCGTCGACCGGGGCCGGATCGCAGTGATGGGCGACAGCGCCGGGGGCGGCCTGGCGGCGGCTCTGTCGATCCTCACCCGGGAGGGCCGCGGTCCGGCAATCGCCCGGCAGATCCTGCTCATGCCGATGCTCGACGACCGCACCACCACGCCCGACCCACACATCGAGCCGTACCTGCTGTGGTCCTACGACGACAGCCGCACCGCGTGGCCGGCACTGCTCGGCGACGCGGCGGGCAGGCCGGACGTGCCCGCCACGGCAGCTCCCGCCCGGCTCGAGGACGCGACCGGGCTGCCCCCGGCCTACATCGAGGTCGGCCAGCTCGATGCCTTCCGCGACGAGGACCTCGCCTACGCGACCAAGCTCAGCCGGGCCGGCGTCCCTGTGGAGTTCCACCTGCACCCCGGTGTCCCGCACGAATTCGACTCCATCGCCTTCACCACCGACGTTGCTCGCCGCGCCATGGCCGACCGCGTCCGCGTCCTCGCCTCCCTCTGACCCTTACCGCTCATCTGACAGCTCTGAATAGCAGAAAGCGACATCCCGTGACTCTTTGGACCCCCTTCACCGTCGGGGCCATGGAACTGCCGCACCGGCTGGCCATGGCACCCATGACCCGCGACCGCTCCCTGGCGGACGGCGCACCCAGCGAGCTCAACGTCGAGTACTACCGGCAGCGGGCCTCGATGGCCCTGATCATCACCGAAGGCACCCAGCCCTCCGACGACGGCCAGGGCTACCTGCTGACCCCGGGCATCTACACCGATGCCCACATCGCCTGCTGGCGCAAGGTCACCGACGCCGTGCACGCCGAGGGCGGCCGCATCGTAGTCCAGCTCATGCACACCGGCCGTATCTCCCACCCGGACAACACCCCGCACCACCGCACGCCCGTCGCCCCTTCGGCCATACAGCCCAAGGGCGTCATGTTCACCACCGTCGGCCCCCGGGAGATGCCCGTCCCGCGGGCCCTCGCCGCCGACGAGATCACCGGTGTCGTCGACGAGTTCCGCCACGCGGCGGCGGCGGCCGTCGCTGCCGGGTTCGACGGCGTCGAGATCCACGGCGCCAACGGCTACCTCCTCCACCAGTTCCTCTCGGCCAATGCCAACAACCGCACCGACCAGTACGGCGGCTCCGTCACCAACCGCATCCGCTTCACCGCCGAAGTGACATCTGCGGTCGCCTCCGAGATCGGCGCCGACCGGACCGGCCTGCGCATCTCCCCCGGCAACCCCTACAACGACATCACCGAGCACGACACCCACGACGTCTACCCGGCACTGCTCGACACCGTCGGCCCGCTCGGCCTCGCCTACCTGCACGTCATCCAGGGGCCGGACGCAGAACTCCTCCAGCGGATGCGCCAGCAGTGGTCCACCGCACTGGTCGTCAACCGCGCCGGCACCCCGCTCGACACCCGCTTCGCCGATCTCGACTCCGGTCTGGCCGACGTCGTCACGGTCGGCGCCACAGCACTGGCCAACCCCGACCTGCCCCACCGCATCCGCACCGGTGCGCCCCTCAACGAGCCCGACCCGGCCACCTTCTACGGCGGCGACCACCGCGGCTACACCGACTACCCGGCCCTCACCACCACCGCTGCGAGCTGAACCATGACCACTCTCCTCATCAAGCCCGACGACAAGACCGTCACCATCACCGTCCAGCAGCGAACCCTCAGGACACCCCAGGACGCCTTCCGCATCCTGGCCCCCATCGACCTTCCCACCGTTTTCCGCCCGGTCTTCCCGTTTCCCGGGATCAGCGGGGTGACAAACCAGACCGAGGCCTGGGACCACGCGGGCCCCCGAAGGAACCCGCAGTTCGACGACGGCTCCCAGGCCGACGAAGAACTCACCGAATACACGCCCGGTTCCAGCTTCGCCTACCAGCTGACCGACTTCACCAACATCCTCTCCCTCCTCGCGGCCGGAGTTCGGGGCGAGTTCAACGTCAACCCCGACGGCGACGGCGCACTCATCCGCTGGACCTACGAGTTCAAGCCGCTGCCCGGCCGACGCTGGATCCTCGCCGGCCCCTTCGCCCCGCTCTGGCGCCGCTACATGGCCGCCGCCCTCGACCGGTGCGTCCACGTCATCGAAACGGAGAAGAGCAGCGAGCCGGTGCCACCCCGGGTCAGCTGACGGCCCGAAGCAGCACGACATCAGCATCCCCACCGGCGGCATCGCGGCCCCCCGCTACACCAGCAGCTTCCACGCGTTCAGCACCCAGCAGAGCAAGGGGGTCACGTGGGAGCAAGAGGGTCACCGGTGCTGACCTGAGCAGCCTGGCAGCGAAAGCCATCGACTGGCCTGGCGTGAGCGTCCAACGGGAAATCCCCAACGGCGTGGTGACCTCTGCTCCCGGCACATCAGCGACGTCTTCCACCGGCCCAGCTGACCACCCCCCATAGAGCCGCTCCCCCGGCCCCCGGCCCCGCGTCTGTGCGGGACCGGGGGCCGGTCCAAGACCCTGCCTTCACTTCCTCGGTGCCGGGCGCGTGCTGATTGTGCTGGCCCCGCCAGTGTCCCGCTAGCTGAGCGCCGTCCCGTAAATGATCTACGGCCAGCTGGTTGACCAGTGCTCGTCTGTCATCCGGTGAGCGCGAGGTCGTGCAGGCGGGCGACGCCAAGCATGGCGTGGTGGACGCCGTCGCCCTTGAGACGGCAGTCGCGGAGCATCTTTCAGCCCTACAGCGTCGGCGCCGACACCTACGGGCTCTTCCTCGGTAACGAGGTCTGTCCGTTGGCTTGCCCGGCCCACTGCGACCCGGCTGCTGTCTGGCCGTGAACCAGAACTGACCTCGGGACCGCTGGCGTACCCGGCGGACGAGCATGCCAGCCAACACCCGTAGATCATTTACGGGACGGCGCTCAGCGGGTCTGGCGGCTCCTCGTGAGAGCCTGGGTGGCATGGGAAAGCGTCGACCGATCGGGCCGTCATGAGGTTTGTGGCAGGGATCCAGGTCGGTGATCTGTGCTCGGGGACAGTCGTGGCGGTCAGCAGGTCTGAGGTATCAGTGGCCCTGGACGGTTCTGCCTCCTACCCGCTCGGGGCTGTGGGGGCGTTGGACGGTTCATGGCGCCGGCGTTTCGCCGATGTGGCGGCGGTCGGTCAGCGGATCACCGCCGAGGTGATCGCCGTAGACCTGCACGCGGGTCGGGTGTGGCTGTCGATGGCGGCTACCGAGCACCCGGAACTCTGGGCGTTCCTCAAGCGGCTTCGTCGTGGTGAGATCCTGACCGGCACGGTGGCGGCGATCGAGCGGTTCGGCGTGTTTGTGGCACTGGACGAGGGCCCTGACCATCCGGTCTTTCCCGGCGTCGGCTCCATCACGTATCCAGAGCTGTCCTGGCGGCGTTTCGAGGCGGCGTCGGAGGTGGTCGAGATCGGGCAGAGTGTGTCGTGCGAGTTCTTGCAGTTCGACACGACGAACGGAGAAGCCCGGCTGTCCTTGCGGGCGACGCAACCCGATCCCTTCCCGGCGTTCGCCGACCGCATCGCGGTGGGCCAGGCATTGCGTGGACGGGTGACCAGGCTGGTCCCGTTCGGCGTCTTCGTCCGGGTCGCGGATGGAGTCGAGGGCCTGGTGCGACTGTCCGAGCTCGGTTCGGTGCCCGTGGCGGCTCCGGAAGACGTCGCACAGATCGGTGACGAGTTCTCGGTCGTCGTCACGGACGTCGACCGGGAGCGACGCAGGCTGACCCTGTCTGGGCGGCGCGCCTGAGGGCCGCTTCGGAGTCACCGCCCCGTCCACGGGGACCATCGACTGGCAGGTCACCAGCGCGGGCGGCGGACAAGCGGGGCAGCGCACCGCAACCCGGCAGATCCAGATCCTGCTCCCTCTTGGCTCCGTACACGGGCGGGTTCTGGCTCCGGTTCTGTGGAGTAGTCACGGTGAGAGACAAGCCGCTGCCGAATCGGGTGCGCTCGGAGCTGGGGTGAGGTGAGCTCCAGAGCTCGGTTGTCCTGGCCGGCAGCCATGTGGTCGAGCCATCGTTCATACCAGGCGAGAAAGTCCCGGGCCGAGGAGACGTTCGGACCCCAGAAGCCCTCGGCATTGCCGATGAGCATGCGCCCGGCTAGAGGGCCGGTGATGCCTATGAGGACAAGATCGCTGCAGCCGCGTTCGATGACGTGCAGGAACAGGTCACCGCGGCGGGTGGGACGATAGGCTCGGCTGAATCCTCGCAAGCCGGTGCCGGCGTCTCTGGAGTTCATCGTGAAGAGCGTGCAGTCCTCCAACGGGATCAGTCCGTAGTACGGAGACGCACCACTGCCGCCCATGTTGGTGAGGAAGTCGCGATAGGGCTGCGGGAGTTCCACGTCATGCTCGGCCTGAAAAGCGTCTGCCTGACCTTTGGCGAGGCATGGACCAAGACGAAATTCGTGCCGCTCCTCCCCGAAGGAGTGGCTTCGCTCGGGCGCGTAGGGGATGCGTGCCAGCTTGCGTCGCAACCGCGGGAGGCGGGAGTCCATGCGAGTTCTTCTCTCGTGTCGCCCGCAATCTATCGCACGGCACCAGAGTTCGTCCTGTGAGCAGACCTCGCTTCTTCAGCAGCTGGAGGCCGGCCCGGCCGAACGTGTGACGCTTGAGCATCTTGATCCGATTGTTCTGGCCTTCGACGATGCCATAACTCCAGGACAGAGTGAGGCCGGTGAGGATCGTCATCGTCCTCTCCGGCCTCCACTCGGTCCGGGAGGAGTGACGGCTCCGCGGACCTCCCGGACGGGAGCGGCCTCAAGGCTGATGCCCGACAGCCAAGCACATCCCACGAGGCGGTCCGGGGACGCAGGCCTACGGCCCCTTCAGGTCGGCACGACGGGATGGCGCCGCCAATACGGCCTCCACAACCTCGCGGTGCACACACCACGCCGCCCCGTCCTCGCTGGCTGATCCAACGGCAGGCCTGCCAGCTGCGGCCGTCTCGGACCAGTGCCCCACGCTCCTCCATGTTCGCCAACGGCTGGGCCACCAATGCCGCGCTGCGCAGCCCGAGCTCCCGCGCCAGCTCCCGCACCGACAACGCCTGACCCCGGTCCCGGATCGAGTGGCGGCTGGCACGCAGGACCTCCTCCTCCCACGCCGTCAGCTTTCGCTGGGGACGCTCGGGTCGGCCGTATTGAGGTCCCGGGTCGTCTCTTGTGTCATCTGCGCCAGAAGAGGTGGTGCGTCACACCGCTCGGGCTCGGCACGACCTCCATGTGGAACCGGTCCAGCAGCTGATCGGGCGAGTCCCACAGGCGGAGCCCGGATCCGAGCTTCACCGGTGCGACGGCCACATGGAGGGTGTCGACAAGATCGGCGTCGAGGAACTCCCGGATGGTGCTGACGCCGCCGCCGAGCCGGACGTCCATACCCTGCGCGGCTTCCTGCGCCTGCGCGAGGACGGTGGCGGGGTCGCCGTCCACGAAATGGAAGGTGGTGTCGCCGAGTGTGAAGGACGGACGCTTGTGGTGGGTCAGGACGAACACCGGCGTGTGGAAGGGCGGCTCGTCCCCCCACCAACCGCGCCATTCGTGGTCGTGCCACGGGCCGCGCTGGGGTCCGAACTTGTTGCGGCCCATGATCTCGGCGCCGATATTGTGGCTGAAGTCCCGGGTGAAGTAGTCGTCCAGGCCCCGGCTTCCTCCGGGCTCGGCGCGATTGGGCCAGCTCGCCGTGGCGCCGGCCCAGGCGAAGAGCTTTCCCGGATCGATGTGGTGGCCGAAAGGCCGCTCCAGGCTCTGGTCCTCGCCGGCGGCGACACCATCGCTGGAGATCGTGAAGTTCTGCACTCGCAGCAGCTGATCCATGAGTTCCCTCCTCAGGTCCTGTCGCATCCTCATAGGGCGATGCGTCCTCCGTCAGGATGTCGAACGGGACGGGGCCGGATCGACAGCGGCACTCACTTTCTTCCACAGCGTGCCCCGCGCGACCGTTGCCGGGGGTCGCCGGCCCGCTGGTACCGCGCATGCGCCCAGTACGGCGATCCGGGAGGCAGTCGCTGCGGTGTCGAGGTCGACGGCAGGCCTGAACCACATCACCCGCATCCGGCAGGCCGCCGCCCCTCCCCCGCCGCCGGATCCCTCGGCACAGACACCACAGTCAGAGAGCCGCCCACTCCCCCTCCATGACGCCTGTTCTGTGACAGCAAGACAGCAAGACCTTGAGCGGCTGCCACCAGACTGAGCCCCCGATACACCGCCGTGCACGGGGGCTCAGGAGCGCGCCGCCTTCCCGTATCCCTCGTGCAGGCGGCCGCTCGGGCGGCCCTCGTCTCCGAGCCCCGCCCCCAGGTAATCCGGAACTGCTCAACGGCCGGATTGGTGATCCTCTCCAACCGCGCCACCAAGGAATCCGGCAGCCGCCCACCACTCGGTCGGCGGACCCTCGGTGATCCCCTTGCTGAGCGCTGCTGTCCCACTGCGACGGCGGGGCCCGCCGCGCCTCCCGGACCCCCACGGGAGACCCACTCGGCTGCCCGGGTGCAGCTGGTGCGGGCCACGGGCGCCCCTCGTAGGCTCGTGCAGGGTCTCGCCGCCGATGGCATGGATCTTCTGTATCTGCGGCTGAGCCACCGAGCACGAGGACTACATGTGAGCTCAGATCGCGACCGATGAGTTTCCCGCGCCGCGCCGGTCTGTACGCGTGAGACCGACTCACGGAAGGCTGGCGCCATGCGGAAACTGATCTACGGCATGAACCTGACCCTGGACGGCTACATCGCCGCTCCCGCCGACGACATCGGCTGGAGCGTGCCGAGCGACGAGCTCTTCCAGTTCTGGTCCGACCAGTTGCAGGCGACCGACCTGTCGCTGTACGGGCGCAAGCTGTGGCAGACGATGAGCTCCTACTGGCCGACCGGCGACCAGCAGCCCAACGCCACCCCGGCGGAGATCGAGTTCGCGCGCCGCTGGCGGGACATGTCGAAGGTGGTGTTCTCCTCGACGATCGACAAGGTCGACTGGAACAGCCGCCTGGTCACCGGCGACGCGGTCGCCGAGATCACCCGGCTCAAGGCCGAGGACGGCGGCCCGATGGACATCTGCGGCGCGACGCTCGCCGGGGCGGCCATGCGGGCCGGGCTGATTGACGAGTACGTGCTGGCCACCGCGCCGGTCCTGGTGGGCGGCGGCACGCCGTTCTTCACCGCGCTGGACAACTGGGTGAACCTGAACCTGGTGGAGACGCGGATGTTTCCCTGCGGCGTGATCCTGACCAGGTACGAGACGAGGCACTGAGCGCCCGCCCGGGAGTCACGGGCCATATGCTCCGCGGGTGCCCCCCGGGTGACCCGGACTACCGCCCGAGCCACCCAAACGGGTGAAGCCCCTGAGCTGCAAGGCTCATGGCAGTGGCTTTCGAGCGGCTCCAGCACAGGCTGACCGGCGAGGCGGCGCAGCGGTGGCGGCTGCCGCGCGATGGCCCGCGCACTTCGTGGTCTTCGGCGTTCTGCGGCTGGCCGGCTCCGACACCACGGCCTGGTCCTGCTGGCGACGCGGGACCGCCCTCGAGGAAACCTTCACCGACCTGCGGCTGCGAGCCTCTGGACGCTGACCCGTCCACGAGCGACCCCGGCACCACCCCTCGAGTGGCTGGACTGGCAGCCGTCGGCGTGGAAGGGCTGTGCTTCAAACGACTCACCGAGGTCCTACCTCCCCACCACCAGGACGTGGCGCGAGTACAAAGTCCGCGCCACACACGACGCCATCGTCGGCGCCGTCTCCGGACCGCTCAGTACACCGTCATCCCTCCTGCTCGGAGCCCGGGCCGGTGGTGGAAGTCAGCGCCGACATCGCCCGCGACAGTGTCAGCCGCTTCCGCCACCCCGTACGGCTGTTGCGCCTACGCGACGACGTGACACCTGAACGACCGCTGACAGGAACGGCGGCAGGTGGGTGCGTCAGCGAGCGTCAGCACCTTCACCGCCGCTCGGGCACCTTCGAGGTCCTGGCCCTCAACGATGGCCTTCAGCGCCGTGGCAGCCGACACCCGAACCTCACAAGGCCCGGACCAGAAGGCCAGTACGGCGGCCGCGTTGCAGGCCGGCGTGGTCCATGAGCGGGTAGGCGGCGGTGCCTAGGTCTTCGTCGGGTGCGGAGGCTTATGGCAGGCGGAGGGGTTTTGCTCCGGCGGCGAAGTCGAGTTGCAGGGTGAGTCCGTGGGCGGCGACCCGGTCCCGGCTGCGCAGCGTGGTGGCGAGTTCGGCCATGAGGCTCCGCGCGCCATGCGAGAAGATGATCTCTTGCTCGGGGTCTGCTTTCGATATTCGTTCCAGTAGTCAGGGTCTTGAGGGAACTCGCTGGGGGCGAGCGGCGAAGGAGAGGTGAAAGCCCAAGCCTTCGAAGCTTGTTCCCTTGAACGAGAGGAGCCCCGATGACCGTCGAGCCAGGCGTCCGCGCGGGGGCGGAGAGTGATGCCTCGGTGATTGCGCGGTCCCGGGATGAGCCCGAGGCATTCGCCGTGCTCTTCGACCGGTACGCGGATGCGGTACACCGTTATCTGGCCCGCAGGCTCGGTGGCGAGCCGGCCGAAGACCTCGTGGCAGAGACCTTCACCACCGCCTTCCAGCAGCGGCACCGGTACGACCCTTCGCGGGCCACGGGTGATGGCGCCCGGCCCTGGCTGTTCGGCATAGCGACCAACCTGGTCGGTCGGCACCGGCGGGCCGAGGCCCGCCGCTTCAAAGCTCTGGCCCGCATCCCGGCGACGGCCGATCACGAGGAGCCGCTGGCCGACCGTGCTGCGGCCCGGGTGGGGGCGCAAGCCGTGGGCCGCGAGCTGGCAGCGGCACTGGCTGCACTGTCCGCGCGGCACCGGGACGTGCTGCTGCTGGTGGCGTGGGGCGGCCTCGGCTACGAGGAGGTGGCCCAGGCCCTCGGTGTCCCCATCGGCACGGTGAGATCACGGCTGTACAGGGCCCGCGGCAAGCTGCGTGAAGCGTTGGGCGGATCCGATCCGACGACACTGCGAGAGGTACCCGGCCATGACTGACGAACTCGAACTCCTGCGAGACTGGGACGCGGACGCGGCCCCGCTCACCGAATCGGCCCGAGCCAGGGCCCGCCACCGACTGCTCAACACGATGGCGCGCGCGCAGCGGCACCCCGACGCTGCCCCCGGCCGCCGCCACGTACTGCGCATCGCGGCAGCCGGGGCGGTTGCTTTGGCGGTGACGGGAACAGCGGTTTTGATCACTGAGGGCGGCGCCGACGAGGGCGATCGCGCCGACCGCACCGACCGCGTATCGGGCACGGCGACCCCGCGGATGAGCAACGTCAGCGCCGTGACAGTACTGAACGGGGCGGCGGTGTACACGGGCAGGCACGAGAGGACCGTGGCTCCCCGCGACGACCAGTTCATCTACTCGAAGCGAATCATCAAGGAGACCGAGCGCAAGACCGGTGCGGTCAAGACCTACGAGGACGTGAACTGGGACTCGGTGGACGGCTCCAAGCGCTCCCTGACCATGGAACTCGGCCGGGTGATCTGGGAAGAGCCCATGAAGAAGGGCGAGAGTGTGTGGCCGCCTCGGGAATGGAGCAAGCTGAAGAAGCTGCCCACCGACCCGCGACAGCTCATCCCGCGCATCGGCCTCGGAACCTCCAGCATGCCGATCAGCGAGTTCACCGCACAAGAATGGTTCGACGCCTACTTCATGCTCGGTGAGCTCCTGAAGTGGCCGGTGCTGCCCCAGGGACTGCGCCCCGCCGCGTACAAAGCGCTGGCCCTGGTGCCAGGGGTCAAGGCGATTCCGGGGGTGAAGGACTCCGCCGGGCGCACGGGCGTGGGGATCTCCTACCCCGAGAGTCCGTTCGCCAAGGGCAAGTACCTCATCTTCGACCCGGAATCCTACGAGTTCCTGGGCTTCCGGGACGAGCGGACTTCGGCGTCCGGCGACAAGACGTACATCCAGGTATCGCACGTGGTGGACTGGGCGATCGTCGACCAACTGAGGCAGCGCCCTTAGCCTTGCCATTTCGTTCGGATGCGGCCGTTGTCGATACGGAAGCGCGAGAGTGCCTTCCTGCCCGGGACTCCAGGCAGGAAGGCACTTTCGCGGAGCGGCGTAGTCCCAAGGGCCATACCGCTTCCACCGACCTGGGATGGTCCGATCGCCAGCACGACCGGCCACCGGGCCGACCGTTACACCACCTGGTCCCCGCAGCAGCCGGTCGCCATCGCGACGCGGCACGCCCGGGCTTCGAGCCCGGCACCGGGTGGTCGTACTCCAACACCAACTACATCCTCGCCGGAATGATCATCGAGAAGGTCACGGGCCACGGCCCGGTGCAGCCGACGCCACAGGCCGGCCTCGGTCCATACCGTGAAGCGGCGACGCGCGGTGGCGGGCGACGTGCCGACCGTCGGCGGCCGATGCCGCCAGGCACCACCGCTGGTCAGCGCGTACACCACTGCCGTGAACACAGCCCGCTCGGCACACGGAACGGTCCCACCACCTTGCGGACGAGCAGCGAACGACGGCAGCAACATGGCGGCCGGCTCACAGAGTTCATCAGGAACCAGCCGCTTCGTCAGATCAGAACCTACGACCGGCAGCATGCCGCACGAACATCACGTCATGTGAGACACCCTCTAAGAACTTCTAACGAAATACCGACCGGGGCCAGTTCGCGACTCGTGCATGATGATCGGGCACGTTGAGGGTTCGGGAGGGCGCGTGGATGAGGGCGAGGGGGTGGACCTGATCTGCCTGATCGACGCGGACAGCAGCGTCCGGGTACGCATCCTGGGGCGGAACAGGCCCGGGGACACGCCGTACAACGACTACCTTGATGCCGAGCTCGTCATCATGAGCACCTTCGCCGGCGGGCGCCTTGGTCTGTGCTTGTCACCCGAAGCCATCGACGACTGGTCAACGGCCTTGGACGAGCTCTCCGACAGGCAGGGCATCTGCTGGACGGCCACGGGCGACACCGAGATCCGGATTGAGATCGACGGGCAATTCTCGGTGCTCCGTCCCATCGTCACTGTGGACGACAGTGGCGAGTCCGGGGTTTCGGTCCGTGTCGTCCTGGATCCGGGGGACGGCCGGGTTCGGCAGACGTGGCCGAACGAGGTGGTGACGACGCCTCGGTCAAGGAACTACTGGCAGTGAGTGCAGGCGTCGCCAGCAGATGAGTGCGCATCCGAGGGTGAGTAAGGCTTCGTGGATGTCGTCGCGTATCTCCCAGCGGATCCGTAAGCGGCGGAACCAGTGCAGGTGGGCGAAGGCGCGTTCCACGACCCAGCGTTGGGTGCCCAGACCGGAGCCGTGTTCGGTGCCACGGCGGGCGATCAGTGGCTTCACACCGAGGTCCCAGACCAAGCGGCGGTACTTGTCGTGGTCGTAGCCGCGGTCCGCGAGGACCACGTCCGGGCGGCGCCGGGGCCGGCCGCGCTTGCCCCGCACCGGCGGTACCGCTTGAAGCAGCGGGATCAGCTGGGTGACGTCGTTGCGGCTGCCGCCGGTCAGGGTGGCGGCGAGCGGGATCCCGGTGGCGTCGGTGATCAGGTGATGTTTGCTGCCGGTTCTGCCCCGGTCGACAGGGCTTCGTCCAGTCTTGGCTCCCCCTTTAACGCCCGGATGTGGGAGCCGTCGACGGCCACCCGGGAGAAGTCCAGGGCGTTCGCGCTGCGGAGTTTCGCAAAGAGAACCTCGTGCAGCCGGGACCACACGCCGGCCTCGGTCCACTCGGCCAGGCGCCGCCAGCAGGTCATGCCCGACCCGAAGCCGAGTTCCTGCGGCACATGTTCCCAGGAGATCTCGGTGTGCAGCACGAACAGGATGCTCGGAGTGATCCAACCACCTCGAAGATCATTTCGTTAGGAGTTCTAAGCCCTGACTGGCGCGGCCGCCCTGGCGGCCTGCTCGATCTTCGCGCAGTAGGCTGCACGAGCTTCCTCATCGATCTGCATCTCGTGTTCGGCGCGCACCCCGGTCCGGCCGTCGAGGCCCTCGCGCAGGATATCGGCGTGCCCGGTATGCCGGATGGACTCGCCGAGGACATGGACCATGACGGCGAACAGGTTCGTGTTGGGACAAGGCTCCGGCCACCACGGCACGTGGCCGGGGGCGTCGAGGGGAAGCTCGTTGATCGTCGCGTCCGAGTGTTCCCACGTGCGCCGGTAGAACCCGATGATGTGATCGCGGGTCTCGTCCTCGGTCGCCCACAGATCGCTGCCGTTGTAGTCCTGCCACCGGGGCAGCGGCTCCGGGGAAGGGCGGTCGAAGACCTCGCCGAAGTACCTGGCCTCGACGGTGGCCACGTGTTTGACCAGGCCGAGGAGGTTGGTCCCGGTCGCTGTCAAAGGCCGGCGAGCGTCGTACTCGGACAAGCCGTCGAGTTTCCAGAGCAGCGCCTTGCGGTCCCGCCGCAGTCTCCCGTGCAGGTTGCCTTTCGCGAATTCATCGATCATGCGGCATGAGCCTGCCATGGGCTGCTCGTGGCCTCAAGATCCCGTACGTGGTCCGCAACGACTGGCAGAGCCCGAGGCCTGGCCATGGCCGCCGCCCTGACCTGCTACAAGAAGTTCGCGAAACTTGCCACGTGAGACACCCTCTGAACCCCTGATCCCTACTGCGGCTGGTCCGGGGCGCCCTCCTGGTCCGAGTGCCGCTGCATGGCCTCGCCCAGCTCCTGGCCCACCGGCTCCAGCAGCGACTGCCCCAACGCCCAGCCGATCAGCGCCTCGGCGACCGTATGCAGATTGTTGTTGGTGTGCTGGGGGACCTCGCGCAGCACCTCGAACCCGGCGGGCCGGCGGAATCCGGTGGACCGCGACGAGGACACCGATTGCCTGGTCGACCACCGCGTGGGAGCCGACCGTCTGCGGCAGCCAACGACCTGGTGCGCGATCGGGGTCGGCCGTCCGTAGTGGAGGATGGCCCTATGCATGCTCTCTTCGACAGTCCCGGGCTCCGTCGCGTCTCGCTGGGCGAGTACCCCTTGTGGGACGAGGCTCTTGCGCTCCTCAACCGGGACCTGGCAGTGACTCTTCCTGAGCAGGGGCCCCTGCAACTGGTGGCCCAGCCTTCCTACGAGGCGGGCGAGCCGGAGTATGTCTACGTCGCGCTGGCCAATGGCGAGTGGCACGGCGGTCACTTGTACCCAAAGGTGGCCGAAGACCTTGCTCATGCCTTGGCGATCGTCGCCGACGCCGCGCAGGATACCGTCGCTGAGCGTCTGTGGCAGGCGTGGCCCCTGTGCGTCGAACACAACCTGGGCATGCATGCGCGCGAGGTGGACGGGCAGCTCTCCTGGTGGTGCGCCGGAGAGCGGCTGCGTCTCGGGCCGGCCCACATCCGTGCGGCCGTGGGCGCGCTAGACACCTCCTCAGCCGCCGGCATCACCGCAACCGCAAGCGATGGAGTGTAGATCGACGTCATGTTGCGCGGCAGTCGCAGCGGGTGCGCCGTGACGTAATGGGGGCCGTGCGGGTCGGGTGTTCATATGGCGCAATACCTTGGCCGCACGGCCTTGTCCCATCCCGTCTCCACCGGACTTCAGCACCGTCGACTCGGCGCGCTGATCGGCGAGTTGGCTCATGCGTGGATGGCATCCGAGGAGGGTCGACTGCACGCAGGGGTCGCGGCCGTCTGAGGGCAGTCGGAGCCGGCCCGAACCATCAGTCGGTGTTCACCGACCGGCTCATCGCCACCCTGATCGTCCTGCGGTTCCAGCTCGCTCATGCAGCTCTGGCTGTTCTCTACGGCGTGGACCGCTCAACGATCACCCGGGCCGTCCATGAGATCCGTCCACTGCCGGCTGCCCGGGGGTTCGCTGTGCCAGGACACCTGGACCTGCGGCTTCGCACCTTGGGCCGTTCCCCGACCAGGTCCAGGCCCCACCCCTGAAGCCGAAAAAGGGCGCCCCGCCCGAAACTCTCGCAGCGTGGGATGCCGCCCGCCACCAGCAGTCATCAGAACGAATCTGCGTCGAGCACGCCAACGCCGAACACAAGCAGTGGCGGACACTCCAGCGGTACCTCGGACGCCGCGAGTACTTCGACGACAGCTACTCGGCTGCGGCAGCCCTGGTCTCCGACCGCACCGCCGAGAGGTGATCACCCACCAGACAACCCGCCAGGCCAACACGCTCCGACCTCAATCGCGCACGACGTCGAAAGCGTTCTCCTGCTCCAGACGGGCCACCGCAGCGTTACGCGGGCCGTAGGGCAGTGGCCGCGGTACGCAGGAGAAGGTCGTCATCACCAGGCTCCATACAGAGGCGGACGTTTCCACTACGCCTGCCCCCGACCGCCACCGCACGACACCTCAAGGACGGTAGGAAGATCACAAAGAAGATCACAGAAGAGCGGGCTCTTCGCCGTCGAACCGGCGAAGACCCCGAGAGGCCGTCGTCCCAGCCCCTCCCCCACCGAGTCGCCCGCACCACCGCCCTCACACCCGTTTCCGCGCCATCGGCGGCCGTGCGCCCAGGGCCGCTCCGGGCGCGAGCGGCCCCGATTCGCACGAGTGTGCCCGGCCGAGTGAGCTGACCGCCCTCGCGTCGCTCCCACCCTCGCTGCGGGGTGACGTGAGAGAAGGCGCGATCGGTGTGAAACTGGGCAAGGAAGGGGTGATCGCCGTGTCGGAGCCACCAGACGCATCCGCCGGTCCCGGCACCGCCCTCGACGAGAACCAGCTGGAAGAGTTGATGCTCGAGGCGCAGACTGCCCTGCCAGTCGAACTGCCCGCCTTGGCGAACCGGTGCGCCTCGTCGCTCGGCCTGGACACCGCGTTGATCTACCTCGTCGACCTGCAACAACAGCTGCTCATCCCACTCGACGAGGCTTTGGAACCGCTGCCGGTGGATTGCTCGTCGGCAGGCTGGGCGTACCGCACGGTTTCCCCGCGGGTGGCCGAGGCCGACGACGGCTTGATCCTCTGGATGCCTCTGGTCGATGGTGCGGAGCGCCTGGGCGTGCTGGCGATTCGGACCGCCTCGCTCGACGGGGTGCGGATGCGCCGCAGCCGGATGCTGGCCCATCTGTTCGCCATGCTGATCACCTCCAAGCGCGCCTACAGCGACTGGCTCGCCGCCCGCACCCGCACTGCTTCCATGCAGTTGCCTGCCGAAATGCTGCGGGCCTTCCTGCCGCCCCGCACCATCGGCAGTAGCAGGTGCGTATCGACCGCGGTCCTGGAACCGGCGTACGACATTGCCGGCGACGCCTTCGACCACTCGGTGGCCAAGAACATCCTGCACACCATGATCCTCGACGCCATGGGGCACGATCTCACCGCCGGCCTGACCACCTCGGTCGCCATGGCGGCAGCGCGCAACGCCCGCCGGGCCGGCGCCGACCTGGCCAACGTTGTCAACTCCGTCGACCAGGCGCTCACCCAGTGGCTGCCCGACCACTTCAGCACCGGCGTCCTGTGTCGGCTCGACGCCGAAACCGGCAGGCTGCGCTGGGTCAATTGCGGTCACCCCCCACCGCTGCTGATCCGTGCCGAGCGGGTGCTCGCCCAGGCGCTGGACAGCCCCCCGCAACCGCCGATCGGCCTGGCCGGTCACCTGGCCCCGGGAGCCCGGCAAGTCCACGAGACGACCCTGGAACCGGGCGACTGCGTCCTGCTCTACACCGACGGTGTCGTGGAGGCGCGCGACGCGGACGGTGCGGAGTTCGGCCTCGACCGGTTCACCGACTTCATCATCCGCTCCTCCGCCGCCGGACAGCGCCCAGCCGAGGTGCTGCGGCTGCTCATCCACGCCATCCTCGACTACCAGCGCAACCAACTGCGGGACGATGCGACCATCCTGCTCTTCGAATGGCGCCCGCAGCACCAATGACGCACCTCACTGTGCTCGTGCTCCGTCTTTGCTCGTATCGGATACCCGGTCAGCAGCTTCTCCTCCTGGTGCAGGCAGGCGGCGGCTCCGCCGTCGCCTGCCGCCCTCGGGGGCTGCGGGTTCGGTCTCGGTGCCGGCGCCGACGATGTCGTTGATCGTGCGACAGGACCGGTCACCCACCGTTGCGACCTTGACGCAGGCGGCCTCCAGCCGCTCGTCGCCGTACTTCATTGCGCAGACGATCGCCCTTGGGCGCGGAACCGGCAGAGAACCTCTTCCTGTCCGGGTCCGTCTCCGCGGCGATCCTCCGCTCTGCCGCCATGGTGCCGGGCAGGACTCTCAGCGCCCCGGTCAGCCGGAGGCCGGCCGGCGCAAAATCCTGGCGGAGCTGGTCGCTGAGGACGCCCTGCTCAGGCCGGAGAGAGCCGCACCGGCTGCGAAACGACGCCGCAGGGCAACCCGGGTAGCGGGCTGGGCCTCAGAACGGGGGATCGTCGTGCCAGGGGCCGTCCGGCAGATTGGCTGGTTCGGGTGCTCGCTCCTCGGACCGATCAAGCCTCAAAGGCGCGGTCGGGTGCTCCATCGCTGCCACGGCTGCCCCGGGCCGCCGACAGAAACGCTTTAGCAAGGCAGGGAGGTAGCCCGACCTGCGAAGGAATATGCGTGCATATGGAGTTTGTGCGCCTCCTTTCAGCCACCCTTCTCACGTTGTGTAATTGCGTGCATGCGCACAGTGACTGCCTGGCTAGGCTCTTTGCAGCGGACCGTCAGGCCTCTCCTTCGGGATGACGCGTGGTTCCGCCTTCCCGTTTTGCCGTGATCAAAGGGCTGGAGCGCTGTGACAGCACGCGTGGAAGACGTTCGGACTCTTCTCGACCAGGCGGCGGGTGGGGCGGTCGAGATCCCGGCGTCCGTGTTCGCCGACCCCGACGCCGCAGCGCTCGTCTTCCCAGGCGGCACCGTGCGGATCGGCGGCGCGGTCTGCGATTCGCGGGCCCTGTGGGTCGGCGGGCAGGCCGCGATCACCGCGTCCTCGGCGCCGGTGGACATCGCTTTCACCGTCGACGGCGAGTGGGTGACCGGAACGGTGGCCGCGGTCGATCTCGGAGCGGGCCGCAGTCTGGTCCTGGTCGACGGAGCTCCGGAAGGGACGGCGCTGCCCGCCGGTGCCTGGGCGCTGACGGACGGCAAGGCGCTGCGACTGGCCCGGCGCGCGCCCGCGCCACCGACCGACCCCGAACGCCTGGACGGCCTGGGCCGCGCCTTGCCCGCCAGGCAGCACCGCGACGGCGCCACCCGCGACCTCACACCCCGCGCCCTGGTCACCGAGCACGGCATCCTCACCCCCCGTCCCGGGCCGCGCCGCCGCAAGGGCCTGCGCGTCCTCGACTCCCCGGCGGTGCGCGGCTGGTCCCCGATCGGCACCCCGGGCGGCGAGAACGGCCTGAGCGTCGACTACTACAACCCGCCGCTGCGCATCGCCGGCGCGCTGACCGCGCTCCCGGCCGCCCCGCCCTACAAGACGGTGGTCGGCGGGGTGCTGCTGGTGGACACCGGCGCGTTCAACGGCTCCGCGATGGGCGCCTACGTCATCCCCGACGGCAGCGGCGCCGATCCGTCGCTGTTCGCCTACGGCTCCCTCGGCAGCCAGACCGGTTTCGGGCCGCCGCTGTTCCAGGTGCGCGGCATCTCCGCCGGATTCGGCTGGAACAGCCGCGTACGGGTACCGGCGGCCGACGCGCTGGGCAGCTTCCCGTTCCTGGTCGCGCTCGACAACCCGGGCGAGATCGGCGCCGACGACGACGAGGTCGACCCGCTCAAGGTCCTCGGCGAGCTGATCGGCGGCTCCAACCCGTGGGTGCGCCCGCAGGAGGGCGACCTCTGGTTCGCCGCCGGCCTGGCCTTCGACTGCTTCGAGACCTTCCGCGGCCACGCCATGGCGCTGGTACAGACCGGCTCCGACCTGACGATCAGCCTGCTCGGCGTGGCCGGCATGCAGCTGCCCACCAAGAGCGACAAGAAGATCGCCCGGGTGGAGATCGGAATCGAGGCGACCCTGCGCCCGACGGCCGGGGAGCTGAGCATCGGCGCGGCGTTCACCGAGAAGACGTTCCTCATCGACCCGAACTGCAAGCTGCGCGGCGGCGTCGGCATGAAGTTCTGGTTCGGCGACCACGCCAACGCCGGTGACTTCGCGTTCATGCTCGGCGCGATCCCCGCGGGCCGGGAACTGCCCGCCCGCTACCCCAAGCAGCAGCCCGCCGGTCTGACCTGGGGCGTCGGCTCCACCGTCAACATCACCGGCAACGCCTACGCCGCGTTCACCCCCAAGTCCCTGATGGCCGGCGGCTCGCTGGACGTCGTCTTCCAGTCCGGCATGCTGCGCGCCTGGCTCACCGCCCGGGTGGACGCCCTGCTGGAGTGGAACCCCTTCTACTTCGACGTCGGCATGGGCATCCGGGTCGGGGTCTCCGCCACCATCAAGGTCTGGTTCGTCAAGATCAGGATCTCGATCGAGGTCGGCGTCAGCGTCCGGGTCTGGGGACCGGCGGTCGGTGGCGAGGCCACCGTCCACCTGTGGTTCATCTCCTTCACCATCGGCTTCGGCGCCGGTCGCCGCAACCAGGTGCCCGCGCTGGACTGGGGCGGCTTCCAGGGCATGCTCCCGCCGCCCGAGAACATGGTCCGCACCACCCCGGTCGCCGGATACACCGGCGAAGGCGCCCCGCCCACCCGAGGCGCGGTCAAACCGTGGCTGGTCAGCAACGGCGGCTTCACCTTCACCGCCGACACCCAGGCACCTGTCAGCAAGGTCTTCCTCGACCAGAACAGCACGACCCCGGTCTCCACCGACACCCCGGTGGACATCCTGCCCATGCACCTGCGGGACAAGGGCAGCGAGCTGCGGATCTGGCTCACCTACAACGGCGAGCCCGCCACCCTTACCTCCTGGGGCCGCGCGGCTCTGCGCGGAAACGTGCCCAACGGCCTGTGGGGCGAGCAGGCCGACGCACCGAACGACGGGATCATCCCCGACCGGATCCTCGGGATGCGGCTGACGTCCCCGCCGGTCGACCACGGCACCTCCACCGGGTTCCTCGACGAGAAGGCCATCTCCTTCGACCCGATCAACCCTGACGGAAACCTGCCCCTGACCACGGCTGAGTCCGCGACCGGCCCGAAGCCGACGCGGCCCGGCCGGGTGATCGCCGCGATCCAGGACGGCATCGACACCACCGCAACCCGCACCAACCGCACCGCCCTGGCCCAGGCCCTGACCGGTCTCGGCACGGACCTCGGGTCGCTCGACTCCAACCTCAGCGGCTATGCGAACGCGGCGGGCACCGCCTTCACCGCCGAGCCGATGCTGGTGGCCGCCGGCTGACCCGACCCGCTGCCCGGACCGCCCTCACCCTCGTCGTGCGGGCGGCCTGCGCCGCCGCGCGCCCACCCGCAGCGCCCGACCGACTCTCCGCCCGCCGCGTCCTGTCGAAAGGCACGCCCATGACCACCACCTCCGAACCCGCCCGGCCACGCACCAGCACACCGGCAGCCGAACACCGCACCCGGTTCTTCGACCACCGCATCCCCTCCCTGTACGCCGGCCGCTACCTCATCGACAACCGGCAGACCCTCAAGGACCTCGGCGGAGCGGACCGCGTCATCGACGCCACCCCGCAGCCCTTCGACGTCGTCCAGCCCCGCTTCAGCTTCGACCCGACCGGCATCAACGCGCAGTTCCCCGTACCCGACGCCGTCGGCACCTACAGCCAGACACTCACCCACATCAACCTCGACGCCCCCGGCCTGCCCTGGAACCGCCCCCTGGGCCCCGGCCAGCCGGGCGCCGTCCCGTGGATGGCCCTGCTGCTGTTCCGCGAGGACGAACTCCCCGGGGACCCGGACGCGGTGGGCCTGGTCGAGGCCGGCACCGTACGCGAACTCCTGAACGGTGCACACGGTGCGGGCAAGCCGCCCGCCCTGCCGCCGGAGAGCCTGCGCCCCGACGAGTACGACGAGCAGTGCGCCACGCTCCTGGTGCCCGCGGCGCTGTTCGACGCGGTCAAGCCGCTGCCCGCCGAAATGGGCTACCTCGCGCACCTGCGCGAGGGCGGACGCCCCGACGCCACCCTCGCCGGCGACGACCCGGAGCCGGACGAGGGCGAACTCAACGCCGTCCTGGTCGCCAACCGTTTCCCCGCTGCCACCGGCGGCCGACACGTCGCCCACCTGGTCTCCCTCGAAGGCCACGACCAGTACCTCACCACCCCCGCGCCGGCCGAAGGGGTGCGCCTGGTCTCCCTCACCTCCTGGTCCTTCACCACCGAACCCGACTCCGGCGTCGGCTTCGGTGACCTCGCCCAGCACCTGGCCACCACCGACGGCAAAGCGGCGCGCCCCGCCGACGAACTGCGTCTGCGCGTGCCCGTCCAGGCACCCGCCGATCCCAGCGCCCCGCAGGCCGAGGCGCTGGACCGCATGCGGGCCGGCGCCGTCGCCCTGCCCCAGCGCCTGGAGAGCGGCGAGCGCACCCTTGCCTTCTACCGCGGCCCCCTCACCGCCCAACCCGCACAGGAGCTTCCCGACCCCTGCGCCGGTCCCGAAGGCCGCCTGGACTCGGCCGGCGAGGCGCTGATCTACCTGGAGCGGTACGGCGTCTTCGACACCGCCTACGCCGCCGCGTTCACCACCGGGCGCACCCTGGCCCTGGCCGACGCCGAGTTCCGCACCGCCCTGCTGGAGTTCCGCTCCGCCGCCCGCTCCGCCGCCCGCCGCCTCGCCTCCCACCCCGACCTGGCCTCCCGCGCCGCGACCGCGCTGACCGCCCGCCAGCTCACCGCCCCCCTGGCCTACGAGGCGTTCGACCGCCTCCTGACCGCCAGTACCAGTGCCGGCGATGGCGCAGGCGGACGTGGCGGCAAGGCCCGTCTCATCCAGGCCCTCGACCAGGCCGGACCGCAGCTGCGCGCCGGCCGCCGCCGCACGGCCGGCCGAACCCGCCGCACCGCCGGCGACGTCCGTGCCGTCCTCGCCCAGCCCGGCGTAGCAGGCCTGCTCACCCAGGCAGCCGACGCCGAGTTCGCGAAGGTCACCGGCTGGCTGAACGCGCTGCGCCGCCTGGAGATGCTGGGCCTGTCGCACCTGGTCCCCGACAGCAGGGCGCTGCCGACGGAGAGCATCCGCTTCGCCTATGTGGACCCCGCCTGGGTGCGGGCGGCTGTGGACGGCGCACTGAGCGTGGGTGTGGGGCACGCGCTGGATGCCGACCTCAACGCCCTCGCGACCGGCGGCGGAGCGGTCCCGAAGTGCGCGGTGTTCCTGAACTCCAGCCTGGTCCCGAACTGGCCGAACACCATCGTCACCGCCTACGCCGGCGCCGACGTCGTCGAACCCGTGCGCGACGCGGTCTTCGGCACGGAGACCCGCCTGCTGCTGTTCCCGGAGGTGATCGACCGCTTCGAGCTGGCCGAGCCGCCGCGCGGCCTGTGCTTCGGCATCGGTGACGTCGGCACGATCGAGCTGCGAGCGATCGCCGGCGACCGGATCGGCCACCCCATGGGCGAGTTCCCGCAGCCGGCCGGCTTCGCCCGCTTCCTGCGCCCCGGCGGCCAGGACGTCCTCAACGTCGACGGCGCCGGCGACGCGCTGCTGCCCGCGCTGTCGCAGGCACACGGGGAACCGCGGATCTCCTCAGCCCAGTTCGCCCTGCAGATGATCAATGCCCCGCAGGCGCAGACATTCTCCCGGCCCTGAGCCCCGCCAAGCACCCGCGCTGACGAAAGGATCCCGGGCCATGTCCGTGGACAACACCCTCATCGTGCCGGTCGAGGTCGCGGCCCTGGCCGTCAACCGGACCACCCGCGACACCGGCACCCCGCACGTCTTCCACCGATGGATCACCAACTTCAAGAACATCGGCGAGGGCGTCCCCCCGGAGCCGGCCCCGTTCTCCAGCCCCGAGGAGTGGACCGGCCGCGAGGACCGCCTAGGCGTCTACCTCCAGTGGGAGCTGCCCGCCGCCCTCACCCGCGGCCGCCACGACGAGGAGGAAGGCGTCGGCGACTTCCCCCTGGTGCCCAACCGGTGGCTCGTGGTGCGCCACACCGACAGCACCCGCACGCTCAAGGCGTGGATCATCGAGAGCGACTACCTCGACGCGACGGACGGCTCCGTCTCCTTCCAGGACCCCGACAGCACCGAGCCGTCCGCCACGAAGATCGGCAAGTGCCACGAGCTCACCGGCCGCTGGCAGGAGTCGGCCGATCGGCGCGCGCCGTTCCTCACCGCGATCGGCCCCGGCCTGCTGACGTTCTCCGTCTTCCAGCCCTACAACACCAACGTCTTCTCCATGCACGACAGCCTCCTCGACGTGCCCGAGGGCGAACTGCCCGAGCAAGAGCGGCTCAGCTACCTCGTGGCCGGCTGGTACTCCGACCCGGCCAGTGACATCCTCGCCGGCACCGACGACCTCGCCGCCCTGCTGGAACGCCTGCAGTGGACACCGCCCGTCGGCTCCGGCAGCGGCATCCGCACCTCCGTCTACTCCGGCACAAGCCTCGGCGTGGACTGGAACCTCAACGGCTCCGTCCCCGACTCGCCCTGCCCGGCCCCGAGTGACGTCACCCCGATCGTGTCCAACAGCATCGCCGAAGCCGTCGCCGAACTCGGCGCCCAGGCCGACGGCCAGGACGGCCTCTCGGCCGACGAGGCCGACCTGTTCCGGGCCTTCCTCCTCGGCGGCATCGACGCCCTGGAGGAACGCGACCGGCCCGAGGCCGACATCCTCACCGACCGCCGCGCCCACGACACCGCCTTCGGGCCCGTGCCCGGCGGCTACCGGTGGTTCGTCGGCGAACGCGGCGAGGAGACCGGCCGCAGCGTCTCCGCCTCGGCCCGCGCGGCCGAAGCCGAGACCGTCGCCGACCTCAACCGGCGCCAGGCCGAGCACGACGCCACCGAGGCCGACCTCGACACGGCCCGCGAACGCCTCTACCACCTGTGGTGGCTCACCCGGCTGGAGCGCCAGTCCGACGGCTTCACCGCCCGCATCGACGACGAGCTCGACCCCGGCAACCCCGACGGCGCCGCGGGACACGTCGTCGCCCTCGCCCGCCGCCTAGCCGAGCAACGCGCCGAACTGCCCTGGGGCAAGACCGAGGCCGAGCTCGCAGCGCGCATCGACACCCTGCACCCGTCCTTCGGCGCCCGCGCCGCCCGCCGGCTCATCCGCGTGCCCGCCCAGGACTACGAGTACAGCGCCGACCCGGTCCTCACCCTGGAGGGCGCCAACCTCCACGCCCCCCTCGCCCGCGACACCGCCCTGCCCTGCCGCACGCCCGAACGCAGCGTCACGGCCGCCTCCGGCATCACCACCGCCGACGTCGCCGCCACCGCGGCCCAGATCGACCTCACCGGCCAGCAGCCGGCCTGCTTCCCCGCCCTGCTCGCCGAGTTCCTCATCCTCGACCGTGCCCTGCGCGGCGGCGCGATCCGGGACGTCACCGGCACCCTGCCCGAGTACGGCACCGCACCGTGGGCAATGCCCTGGCAGCCCCTGTACCTGCTGTGGAAGGCCGAGTACTTCCCCCTGCCGCTGCGCGACGGCGACACCGCCCACTGGGACTTCGTCGACGGCTCCCGCTACCAGTACAACGGCACCGCGGAAACCGGCACCCCCCTGATCGTCTCCGGCCGCCAGACCCTCGCCCCCTCCGCCGGCCACATCATCGACGGCACCCTGCAGACCTACGGCCGCCTGCGGGACCAGCTGCCCGCCAACGCCCTGCGGAGCGTCCGCTCCCAGGCCCGTGAGGCGAACTACCTCTCCCAGAGTCTCGACGGCTTCGGCGCCGCCATCGCCCAGCGCCAGCCCGCCGCCGGTCTCCAGCCCACCGGCGACCTCACCCAGCTCATCGGCAACGGCGACTACCCCCCACCCAACCCCGGCCCCCTCAAGGCCAGCGACTGGGACCCCGACCCCGTCTCCACCTTCCAGGACCTGCGCGCCGGCCAGCTCGCCTTCCTCGACCTCGCCGTTGTCGACCGCTTCGGGCGCTCCGTCAACCTCATCACCAACCCCGCGCACTTCCACCCCGAAATGCCCGACACCATGCGCGCCGCGCACCCCGTCAGCGAGTACGACAGCGACCGCTTGGTCGAACTAGGTCCCCGCCTCCTCCAGCCGGCCCGCATGCGCTTCGACTTCCTCGCCGCCACCAACGACGACGACACCGACCTCACCCCCGGCGCCAACCCTGTCTGCGCGTGGCTCCTGCACAACCGCCTCGACAAGTCCCTTGTCGTTCACGCCCCCGACGGCGCCGCGCTCGGCGAACTGCGCACCACCGTCAACCGTGACAGCGAGCGGGAGGTCACCTGGTCGGCCCTGCCCGGTTCCGACGTCGAGCGGTTCGAACAGCTGGAAGCCCTGGCCCCGCATGCCTACCGCCTCCTCGACGCGGTCAGGACCCGCGGCGAGCAGACCTTCGACGCCTTCCGCGCCACCGTCGACCGTGCCCTGCAAAGCATCGACCCCGACGGGCCCGCCGACCCCGGCCTCGGCTTCCTCCTCGGCCGCCCCCTCGCCCTGGTCCGCACCCGCCTCACCCTGGACCTGCGCGGCCCCCTGCGCACCGACGTCAGCTGGCAGAACCTGTTCGAGCCGTCCCCCTCCGAGCTTCCCGCCTACCCCTGGGCGATCCGCCTCGGCGAGGCCCAGCAGAGCGACGACGGCCTCGTCGGCTACGTCCTCGACGACGACTACGACCACTTCGAAACCGTCGTCGACCCGGCCGCCGGCGCCGACGACTACCTGCGGCCCATCGGCGAAACCCCCAGCCTCGAACTGGACTTCGGCACCCACAACACCGCGGTCGCCACCGTGCTGCTGGACCCGCGCACGGCGGTCCACGCCACCACCGACATCCTCGCCACCAAGCGCGTCTTCGTCCCCCAGGAGTTCACCGACCAGGCGATCAGCCGGATGACGGTCCACTTCCGCACCGGCCCGCTGCTGGCCGCCACCACCCGCCTGAGCGGCGAGGGCCAGGTGGAGGAAACCGTCCTCATGCCGACCCCGGCCGGCGTCCTCGGCACCTGGACCTGGACCGAACCCCGCGGCGACGACTGGCAGAACCTGCCGATCCTCAGCCAGGACCAGTACGACCTGCCGCTCGCCGAACCCGAGATCCGCTCCGGCTTCCTGTCCCTCGACAACGCCGTCGCCCACAGCCGCACCGGCCACTGACAACACCACTCCGGCGCCGCTCCACCAGAGCGGCGCCGCCCCGGATCCCGAAGGAGCGCTACATGAGCGTGGTCGTGCAGACCCAGAGCACGCAGACCACTGCGGCCGCCGACGAGCCGTTGTTGTCGTACACCGTCTCCACCACCCCCAGCCCGCTGAAGGCCTCCCCGGAGAACCCGCAGGTCCCCGAGGAGCCCGGCGAGATCGTCATCTCCGTGGCCCGGCAGAGCGGCACCCCGGCCGACGTCGAATGGATCAAGGTGAAGATCCCGGCCGGCACGATGGCCCCCGACCTCGCCACCGACCTCGCGAAGATCAGCCCCAGGATCAGCCTCGACGGCTGGACCGTACGCCTGGACGCGACCGCCAAGGAGTTCGTCTTCGAGCCTGCCGCCAGCCACGCGCCCATCGGCCCGGACACCGGCCTCACCCTCCAGCTGTCCGACATCCCCATGAGCCGCAAGGTCGGCACCGCACCGGTCACCGTCACCGAACGCTCCCGCACCGGAAGCAGCGCGTTCCAGAACCGGCCCACCGTCTTCAACCTCGGCAAGTTCCCCGCCGACTTCTACCTGCGCAACTTCCTGTGCGAACCCTCCATCATCCCCAACGGCGGCGACGTCCACCTCACCTGGGAACGCTCCGCCAACGCCACCTACGAACTCCTCTACGGCGACGTCAACCGCGACGTCACCAACCGCACCAGCCTCCCCCTCGGGGGCATCAAATCCGACACCACCTTCTACCTCCGCGCCACCACCGGCGACCCCACCAACCCCGTCATCCGCATCCTCTCCGCCCAGGTCACCGTCACCCGGCCCGACCTCGACGTCGGCAACCTCACCGTGCACGGCAGCCTGAACGCCCTCGGAAGCGCTACCCGGCTCTATCGCTACGGCTACGACGGCGCCGGGCATCAATTCTTTGACAAGACCGAGGTCGGATGGACAGCGCACGCCTCCGCAGGGTTCGCGATCGTCCACATCAGCGGCGCCACCGGCAGTGAATTCCGATTCCTGCTCAGCTCGGAAACGGTGCAGATGGCGGGTGACATGCAGAGGCCCGGCGGTGGCTACAGCGGACATTCGGCCACCCTCCCTGTGAAATACGGCGAGAAGTTCAGCTTCCGCATGCTCATGCAAGGAAGCCCCTCTCCCTACAGCACCGAGGTGTACTGGGTGCCACTCGGCCTGGCCACGACGCCACCCACACAGGACTACATCAAGCACGAATGAGCCTCAGCCGGCATGCGGGAAATGCTGATCCGCTGATCGGAAGGGTTGACGGAGTTTCAGGTTCGCTTGCCCAGCCGTCACCTGGCCGGCGTAATGCCTCTCCTCGCACTCGAAGGGGCTGAGGTACCGATAGCAGCGCTGCACGGGTGCCGAACTCGCCGCCGCGCAGAGCGGGGATCCCATGCTCCCGCCGGACGTCGCGCGAATGGGCGGGCCGGACACGAATCGATACGCGCCCTAGTCCTCCTGCCGTAGATCGCTGGTGCGACGTCCGACCGACCGCGCCTACGGGTGCGTGTCCGTGATCGCGATGACCTTGTCGAGGCGGTCCAGAGCAGCCTGCATGTCGTCGATCTTGGCCTGGATGCGGTCCCGCTCGGCGCGCAGCATGGCTCGTTGCTCGACGTCGGTGTGCCCGGCGTCCCAGCACGGAAGGAGTTCCGTGATCCTTCGGCTGGTCAGGCCAGCGGCGAACATCTGCTGGAAGAAACGGACCAGGGAGACGGCATCCTGCCGGTAGAGGCGCTGGCCGGATGGGCTGCGCTCCGCGATGAGCAGCCCCTGCTGCTCGTAGTAGCGCACGGCTCGTACCGAGACGCCGGCACCCCGCGCCACCTCGCCGATGCGGATCAGCCGCTCGGCCGCGGCCTCTGTGACGGTCATGGTGATTCCTCTCATCCCGGCCCTGATGACCAGCACTTGCCTCTGACGTTAACGTCAGGTTCTAGCGTACCGGGCATGGACATCAACAACTCAGTTGCCCTTGTCACCGGAGCCAACCGCGGCCTGGGCCGCGCCTTCGCCCAGCGCCTGCTCGAACGGGGCGCCCGCAAGGTCTACGCGACGGCTCGCCGACCCGAGACCGTGGACCTGCCCGGGGTCGACGTGCTGCCCCTCGACATCGCCGATCCCGCATCCGTGAGGGCCGCAGCCGAGGCCGCCGCGGACGTCTCGCTGCTCATCAACAACGCGGGGATCCAGACGGGGACCGACCTGGTGAACGGTTCGCTGGACGCGGTACGCCACGAGCTGGAGACCAACATGTTCGGCCACTTGGGAATGATCCGGGAGTTCGCGCCGGCGCTCGCCAGGAACGGCGGGGGCGCGATCGTCAACGTCCTCTCCGCCATGTCATGGTTCGGGGGCAAGGGCGCCAATGCCTACCACCTGGCCAAGGCCGCCGCCTGGGCCATGACCAACGGCGTCCGCCTGGAACTCGCCGAGCAGGGCACGCTCGTGACAGCGGTGCACCTCGGCCTGGCCGACACCGACATGGCCGCGGGCTGGCCCGTGGCCAAGATCGCGCCGTCGGACCTGGCCGACGCGGCGCTCGACGGTGTCGAGGCGGGCTCCGCCGAGGTCCTCGCCGACCAGTGGAGTCGGGACGTCAAGTCCCGGCTGGCGCTGACGCCGGAAGAGCTCAACGACGCGATGGACCGCGCCCTGGCGGCGCTAACGGTGGCATGAGGGGCCCCTCGGGCCGCACTGACTTCGGTCGGTTGCTTCTGAGCTCAGGCAATTAGTACTCCATCCGCAGTTGTGCATCTTCATGTTGTGGCCTCGCGTCCGCGGTAGTGGCAGTCGCGGGCGCGGGCCTGGTGTCGACGACGCCATAGGGACCAGTGCAGGCGATGGTCGCGTTGGTCGTTCGGGGATGCGGCGGGCCGGGCGAAGAGTCGCTGTATTTCGATGCAGGTGAGGGCGATGAGTCCGGTGGGGGCGGGGTGTTCGTAGTGCTCGCCTGCGCGGATGACGGCCAGGAAGGCGTGGGCGAGCATCGCGAGGGTCATCCAGCGCAGCCAGAGGGTGTGGCGGCGGACCTGGTGCTCATCCAGGCCGGCGAGGCCCTTGCCGGCCTGGAAGGTCTCCTCGATCTTCCAGCGGGTTCCGGCGACGCGGACCAGGGCGGGCAGCGCTCCTGGCCGTGGGCTGAAACAGCGGTAGTAGGCCACCTCGCCGGTGGTGCGGTTGGAGCGGATCAGTAGCTGGCAGGGCAGGTGCCCGCCGAGTGGGTGGGGATCAGGTCGACGGCGGCCCAGTCGTATGGGCGCGGGCCTTTTGCGCCGGCGCCCGCGGACAGTTGCTGCCAGCCGCGTCGGGGCACCTTGCGCATCAGCACGTCGACACGGAACTTGCCGCCAGGGGTGCGTACTTCGGTGCGGCAGGAGACGGCCATGACGTATCCCGTCCCGTGCGTGGCGATCACCGACGGCAGGGCCGGGTTGCCACCGTGGACCTCGTCGCCGGTGACCCAGCCGGCCGTGCCGCCGACCCAGAACCTCTCAAGCATCGCGGCGGCGAGCTGCGCTTTGGTGGCGAAACGCACCTCGTCGGGGTTCAGGCCCGCCCTGCGGCACCGCTCGGGATGGTCGGTCCATGCTCTGGGCAGGCACAACTCACGGTCAACGGCGGCGTGTCCACGCGGCGTGTATGGACAGGATAGACCGCGACCTGGGAGTCGATCTGATGGTGTTCGAGGTCCTGGAAGCCGCCGGCACCGAACTCACCGCATTCGAGGGCGTCGTGGTGAAAGGCGCCGAGCAGACCCACCACATGGGCAAACGCGCCTGGGTGAAGGTACGAGCACGCACCACGGCCGAAGCGGTGATCGGCGCAGCCACCCGGGCGACGACGTCACCGAGCACCCTGCTGCTGGGCCGATCCGACACCTCCGGCCGACTCCGGTTGATCGCCCGCACCACCCCGCTTCCCACCGCCGCCCGGCGCAACCTGGGAACCCGGCTGCGCCCCGCCGACGCCGACCACCCGTGGCACGGACGCCGCTTCAGCGCCGGCTGGGGCAGCCGCGGCGAGCTGGAGTTCGACCCCGTCCACCCCGAGGTCGTGGTGGAGTTCCTGGCGGACACCGCCGTCGACGACGACCGCTACCGGCCACCCCGTGCGCTTCCTGCGGATTCGGGACAATGTGCATCCGATGCGAGTGCCGAGGTTCGGAGAACCGGACTAACCGCCAGCGGGGTAGGGCCTGTCGGGCGGGCCATCCTGTCGCTGACAGTTCTGGTCGGAGGAGCCGTACCGGCCCGCGTCGCTGCCGCAGTTACGGCCCGGACGCTACCGATGGGTGGATTCAAGCAGCAGTTCGCTCAGGTCTGTCGGCATGGTGATCATGCAGTCGTGCCCGGTCGGCAGTTCCCGTATCCGTGCCGGAGAGCCGTTGGGCTGGATCGCGGGGACGGGCCGCCGCACGATGCCTTCCGGCTCTGCGCCGACGCAGTGGATGTGCGTGCGCGGAATGGAGTCCACGGCAGGGTTGTCCAGCCGGACCGGTTGCCGTAGGCAGCGCACTGGCTGGTCGGAGAGCGTCGCACGCAGCCATGCGACATCCGCCGGGTCGGTGACTCCGAACAGGCCGAGGGGCGCAGGCATCTCAGGCAGCGGCGGGATGCGCCAGCCGTTGTCGGACCTGGCGGCCAGGTCGATCAGGTTCTGGGTCATGGGCTGCACGTCGACGGCGGTCTCGCCGTGCTCCGGGACCATCGCGTCGAGGTACACCAGGTGCGCGATTCGTTCCGGTACCTCGTTGGCCACGGACGAGACGACCAGCCCCGCGTAGCTGTGCCCCACGAGCACCACCTCGGTCAGGTTCTCCTCGTGGATCAGCTTGACGACGTCTGCGACGTGCGTGTCGAGCCCCACCTCGGGACCGAGCAGGTGTGCCTTGTCGCCGTAGCCGGTCAGTGAGGGCGCGAACACGCGGTGTCCGGCCGATTCGAGCAGCGGGACCACCCGCTCCCAGCACTGGCCGCTGTGCCAGGCACCGTGCACCAGCAGAAAA
The DNA here is from genome assembly GCF_035983595.1 of Streptomyces sp. NBC_01334. NCBI lineage: Bacteria > Bacillati > Actinomycetota > Actinomycetes > Kitasatosporales > Streptomycetaceae > Streptomyces > Streptomyces sp. NBC_01334. The sequence goes on from NZ_CP130718.1 coordinate 237,464, forward strand.
GTTGACATAAAGGGAATTTCTTCCTCTTCGGAACATGGAGGCTCGGGAGCAATACGGTTCCTGTCTGTGCCTCGGTACTCTTCGGGAACCGAGATCATCGTGCTGCACCTGCCGCACTCCGATCAATAGGGCACATTTCGGTGCCCCGGTTCTCTGGAGGTAACCATGAGCGGCACAGTGGGCGGCGAGTCGCGGCCGCCACGTCCGGAGGACCCGTGCCAGGCCCGTGAAGTGCTCGGCATCGTCGGCGACAAGTGGTCGCTGCTGATCGTGCGCAACCTCAGCCAGGGGCCGCGCCGCTTCACCGAACTCAAGCGGGCCGTCGACGGGATCAGCCAGCGTATGCTCACCGTCACCCTGCGCGGCCTGGAACGCGATGGGATCCTCACACGAACCGTCCGCAACGTCATGCCCCCGCACGTCAGTTACGAACTCACTCCGATGGGCAGGACCCTCCGCGAAGCCACCGCACCCCTGTTGGAGTGGAGCATCACGCACTTGACGCACATCGACGCCGCCCGCGCCGCGTACGACGCCCGCCCCGACACCTCGCCCGCCTGACCCTCGCCCCGGCTGTTCTCGCCCATCGGCAGGTACGGCTCGATACGCCTCCCCTGGTCATCGCTGAACGGTCGGGGTCTGCTGGAGAGCGGCGTGCGGGGAAGGGGCCGGGTCTCGGTTTCCTGCTGGGCGGTCCTACGACGGCCGGTGTGGCAGTCCACGGCCAGACGGCCGCCCGCCGGGGCGAGGAGGAGGGCGAGTTCGTTCACGACTACTCCACCAGGAGCGGGGCCGCCGGGTCGCCCACGTGCAGGGTCTCCGCGGCGCTGGCCAGGAACATGCCGGGCCGGTAAGTGAGGCGGTCGTGGTCGACGGGCAGATCGAACAGGCCGCGCACCATCTGGACGCCGAGACCGGCGCCGACGAACCTCTGGAAACAGGCGCAGGCTCAGCGGGTCTGGCGGAGCAGCGCGAGCGCGTACAGGGCGTTGCTCTCCGGGCAGTGGTCCCGATGGATGCAGCGGGCGCACGTCGTGATGTGGATGTCGTGCACGCGTCGGGCCTCACGCTTCGCGCACGAGCGGCAGCCGCGCGGCTCCCACCGTTTCAGCACCCGGTCGATGACGCTCAGCCGCGGTCCCAGATCCATCGAGGCCGCGCCGCCGCACCACACGCAGCGCTTCCCGTCGATCCGCACGGAAGCCGGCCCGGCCGCCTTGGGTACGGGCAGCATCTCGGCCGCGTCGACGAAGTCGGAGTCCATGACTGGCCGGCGAGGGGGACGAGGTCGTACGCCTGACGGCAGGAGCAGCAGGCGAAGAGGCGGGCGCCGCTGGTACCCCGAACGGGGCGAGCCGTGTTGGAGTACACCTCGTGCCACGCGCACCAGGCGATACCGATCGTCTGAGGGATGGTGGGGGGATTCACGATCTGCGTCGACTCCCACCAGTCGGCCAAGCCCCCGGGCCGTATGCAGCGGCCGCGGTGACGGCGATCTGGACAGCGGACAGCTGTGGAGGTCTTCGGGCACCGCGTACCTGCTGCCCGTCAACATCAAGGCTCTGGTGCTGCGTTCGCTGGCAGGAGAGGGACCGCCCTGGCCCGGCAGGTCCTCTCGGCCGTCAATGAGATGACCCCGCCGCAGCGCGTCGCGACCGAAGAGGTGATCGGACAAGCCCTCGCCGAGTCCGACCATCCGCCCGACCTCAAGACACAGGTCGTCGGAGAACTCTGGCTTCGAGATCTCGAGCTCACCAAGCTGCACGGCGGCCCCGCAGGACATGCGGCTCCCATGCCCGATGACGCTTGAAGCGACCGAGGTGAGGAAGTTCCGGGCCAAAGTCCCACCGGTCCCGATCCTCAACAGATCAGGGTCCGCGCAGCGATTGCTGCGCGGACCCTGATCCTGTGCCCGCCCGGCACGAGAGCAGGTGCCTTCGTCCGGGTGGGCGGCAGAGCCTGCACGGGCAGCGGCCACCGGCCGCGGTGGGCGCTCCTCAGCCAGGTCTGCGAGGTCAGGCCAGGTTGATGTTCTCGGCCTGCGGACCCTTCTGGCCCTGGGTGACGTCGAACGTCACGGCCTGGCCCTCCTGCAGCTCACGAAAGCCGGTCGAGTTGATCGCGGAGTAGTGCGCGAAGACATCCGGGCCGCCGCCGTCCTGGGCGATGAAGCCAAAGCCCTTCTCCGCGTTGAACCACTTCACAGTTCCCGTTGCCATGTCTTATGCCTTCCAGTCGATGAACGCCTCCCACTTCATGTGGCAGGCGGAGGTGATCGCCCTGGTCCCTGCGGCACAGCACAGCAAAACACCCACACCAGAGGCGCGGGCAAGAGGGAATTCCGAACCACGACAGCTGACGCAGACGCTACACGCCCACACACCGTGTCACCAGAGGAAACGATCACGCCGCGCACCGAGACCGTGCGTGCGGTGCCCGCCGACGCTGACGGGCACGCCCACCTCATGCTGCTGCCGTTGGGGTCGCCGAGGCGGTGGCGCGGCGGTATTCGGCGTTGATGCGCTGGGCTTCCTCGAGTTGGTCTTCGAGGATGATGACGCGGCAGGCGGCCTCGATGGGGTGCCGTGGTCGACGAGTTCCCGGGCGCGAGCGGCCATCCGCAACTGATAGCGGGAGTAGCGGCGGTGGCCGCCTGCTGAGCGGAGCGGGGTGATGAGGCGTGCTTCGCCGATGGCGCGGAGGAAGCCGTGCGTGGTGCCGAGCATCTCGGCGGTCCGGCCCATGGTGTAGGCGGGATGGTCGTCGCCGGGACGGCCGAACGTGTCGTCCGCCGTCATTGCACCTCTCTGCGCTGACGGATTCCGCTCGCTCGGGCGAGTTCGCCGCCGTCTTCGACGCCCCTGCGAAGGAGGACGGGCCGCCCACGCACCTGTACTTCCATATCGCCCGGATCCTGCAGGGCACGGTGGGGATCCGGAGACGGGCCGGATGTACCGGGTTGCGATCGAGGACGTCAGCGCCTGGACCGTGGGTAACTTCAGGTATTCCGACCGCTGAGTGACAGCGACGGGAACCGGCTGTACGCAGTGTGGGCCCGACCGGCGTAACGGTCGGGCCCACACTGCTGGTCAGGCGTCGGCTCGCGCCTGCTTACCCGGTCAGGCCGTCACGGGGGCGCCGAGCATCGCGGAGGCGTGCTGCAGCGAGCCCAGGATGCCCGTAGGCGCGGCCTTGGGAAGGGCGCGGCAGGTGAAGCCGAGCTGCGTCATGGCCCGGAGGACTTCGGCGGCGCTGAAGTCACGGCGGTCCTGGCGGGTGATGACCTGGCCGACCTGTTTGACGGGATAGTGACGACGGCCGATGGTCACGGATTCGCCGGTGACCGATTCGGGCTTGATGCCCTTCATCGATTCCAGCACGCCGCCCTTGGTGAGCTCGAAGGGGAAGCGGGCGATGACGCAGCGCATGTGGCCTCACAGGGAGAAGAAGGGGAGAACGGTCCGACCAGGGGTGAGGCGTTTCAGCGGGAGAGGGCGAGGATGCCCAGGGCGCTGCCTTGCTCGTCGACCACCGGCAGGACACCGAGCCGACGGGTGCGCATCGCGTGCTCGGCTTCGGCCATCGTGGTCACGGGTGAGGTGAACGAACCGTGGTCGCCGAGGATGTCGCGCAGGCGGACACGGTCCGTGTAGTCCGAGCTGTCGCGGACGGCGGCGAGTTCGGTCTGGGTGACCAGGCCCGTGCACTGGCCGTCCAGGTCGCAGACGACCAGTCGGCCCGTGTGGGCGGCGGCCATGACGGCCAGCGCCACCTCGACGCTCATGTCGTCACAGACCTGCGGTCCGGCCGCGTCCATGACCTCCGCCACCGTCCTGTGTACGAGGTTGACGTCCGCCGGCAAGGGCTGCGTCTGAACCAACGTCAAAAGATGCCTCCTGCAGAGATGGGCGAGCTTCCTGATCACGAGGGTTCTAGGCCGCCGTGCCGAAGACGGACTGGCGTACGGGAGCGCGCCGGCTCGCCGAAGCGGGGCGGCGCCGGCCGCGCGAGGTGGAGCTGCGCTTGGGGCGCTCGACCACCGGTGCGGTGATGACGACCGGGATGCCGGACGGGGCCTGGGCACCGGTGATCCGACTCAGGGCCTCGTCACCCGAGCGGATCTGGGTGGTCTGCGGCCGGATCCCGGCGTCCGACATGAGCCGGACCATGCCACGTCGCTGGTTCGGTGTGACGAGGGTGACGACGCTGCCGGACTCCCCGGCGCGGGCGGTACGGCCGCCGCGGTGGAGGTAGTCCTTGTGGTCGGTCGGCGGATCGACGTTGACGACCAGGTCGAGGTTGTCCACGTGGATGCCGCGCGCCGCGACATTGGTCGCCACCAGCACGGTGACGTGCCCCGTCTTGAACTGCGCCAGTGTGCGGGTGCGCTGCGGCTGCGACTTGCCGCCGTGCAGCGCGGCGGCTCGTACCCCGCTGTTGAGCAGGTCCTGGGTCAGCCGGTCGACGGCGTGCTTGGTGTCCAGGAACATGATCACGCGGCCGTCGCGGGCGGCGATCTCGGTCGTGGCGGCGTGCTTGTCGGCGCCGTGGACGTGCAGGACGTGGTGCTCCATCGTCGTGACCGCGCCGGCCGACGGGTCTACGGAGTGCACGACGGGGTCGGTCAGATAGCGGCGCACCAGCAGGTCGACGTTACGGTCCAGGGTGGCGGAGAACAGCATCCGCTGCCCCTCGGGGCGCACCTGGTCGAGCAGCGCGGTGACCTGCGGCATGAAACCCATGTCAGCCATCTGGTCGGCCTCGTCCAACACCGTGATGCCCACGTGGCTCAGCCGGCAGTCGCCACGGTCGATGAGGTCCTTGAGCCGTCCGGGCGTCGCGACGACGACCTCGGCCCCGCCGCGCAGCGCGCCGGCCTGTCGGCCGATCGACATCCCGCCCACCACGGTGGCCAGCCGCAGCTTGACGGAACGGGCGTACGGCGTCAGCGCGTCGGTCACCTGCTGCGCCAGCTCACGCGTCGGTACGAGGATCAATCCCAGCGGCTGGCGGGGCTCAGCACGCTGTCCAGCGGTGCGGGCGAGCAGGGCGAGGCCGAAGGCGAGGGTCTTGCCGGAACCGGTGCGCCCGCGGCCCAGGACGTCACGTCCCGCCAGGGAGTTCGGCAGCGTCGCTCCCTGGATCGGGAACGGCGCGGTCACCCCCTGCTTGCCGAGTTCGGCCAGCAGCTGCTCGGGCATGTCGAGATCGGCGAACGCCTCGACGGCGGGCAGCGCGGGGGTGACCGTCCTGGGCAGCGCGAACTCGCCCTGCACTGCGGCGGGCCGACGGCCGTAACCGCCGGAACGGCGCGGTGCCTGCGAGCCGAAGCGGCTGGCGCCCTTTCCGGCGTCGGCACTGCTATTACGGGAGCGGGCGGAGCGGTCGGTCGTAAGCGTGCGGTTCATGCGGAACCTTCCTCGATGTGGCACATATCAAGGAATTCCCGCAGCGGTGAGCGGCATGGAGAATTACAAGTATGGACCGATGGCGAAATAGGGCAGACCCGACCGGCGGAAATCTCCGGGGTCGCAGATCCTTGAAGCGTGTGACGCGATGGGGACCTTGAGATCCGGGCGTCGATTGCGGCGCAGCTCTTCGGGATGCGCCTACCCCTGACGGAGGAACCGCGCGTCGCGCGACCGGGATTCCTCGCGTCGCCCCGCGGGTGAAACCGCTGCGGGAGATGCGTGCAGCTGGGGCCCGCACCCCGAAGGATGCGGGCCCCAGCTACAAGATGCGCGTCAGCGTCAGGCCGGAACGATGTTCTCGGCCGTCGGGCCCTTCTGGCCCTGGGCGATGTCGAAGTTCACCTTCTGGCCTTCGAGCAGCTCGCGGAAGCCCTGCGCGGCAATGTTCGAGTAGTGGGCGAACACGTCAGCGCCGCCACCGTCCTGCTCGATGAAGCCGAAGCCCTTTTCTGCGTTGAACCACTTCACGGTACCAGCAGCCATGTCATATCTCCTTTGGGGCAGTACATCGGAATCCGCACTGCGCGAACGCCGTGTCGCCGCGATGATTACCCCGCCCGGAAAATGACCGGAAATACAAAAGCGCTCCCACCGGCAGAAGCCGAGTGGGGGCACTTGAAGTTTTGGGAACCACAACTGCAACTGAGATCGACAGTAGCACGCCGGAACGGCCTGCGCACGTTACATAATGCGACTCAGTTTATCGCGGCAAAAACTCTCACTACACGGTCCGTCAAACTCTCACCTCACGGGAACAGATATTGATTCACTCGGCGTGCAGTATTTCGGGAAGGGCGGGCAGGCCCCCTCATGGACCAGGTCGCCGAGACCGTGCGGGAAGCGGGGTCTCCGAGGAGACGCTGCCGAACGCGAGCGACCGGCTCCGCGCCGGCGAGCTCCTGCGTGGTCGGCGGTGACGTGTTGGGCCAGTGAGGTTTTCCCACTGAAGATCACTTCCAGTGGCAGTTGAGAGCGAGGGCTTGAGACCGCCGTGGAGTTTCCGGGCGGACGGGTCGAGAATCTCCTTGAGATCCCCAAGGACCAGCTGGGCAAGGCGGTCGAAGCGCGCCTCGGCGATGCCCGGTTCGTCCTCGACGAGCGGATGGCCGGCCCAATATCCTGCGCGAAGTACGGACTGGAGGTTCCGGTCGGCGGCGGAGGCCCACCACTAATGATCACCGGAGTCACCAGGGAGCCCGCAGCGTGACCGGCACCACGGAGGCCCGGAGCGGGTCGGCTGCAGTCGACAATGCAGCACGAAGTGTCACGCGCCCGTTCTACGTATACGCGGTGCTCGCCAACACGCTGTTCCAGCGCGGCGTATTCGTCCTCTTCCTTCAGCAGCGAGGCTTCTCCGCCGGGCAAGTGGCCCTACTGCAGACACTGCTCTACCTGGTCAGCGGACTTGCGGAGTTGCCGACGGGAGTCATCGCCGACCGAATCGGCAGGCGTGCCAGCATCGTGATCGGCCAGCTGCTGACAGCTGGATGTCTGCTCGGCCAGGGGACGTTCTCCAACTACTGGGTGTTCCTGGCGCTGTTCATCGGGCAGGGCGTGGGCATGGCATGTGTGTCCGGCTCGGACACCGCCCTGCTGTACGACCTGCTCGTGCGTCGTGGTGCAACGGCCGACTACGTCAAGATCAAGTCCCGGTTCACCATGCTCGGGACGGTCACCTCGGGAGCCGCCATCGTCCTCGGCGGCCAACTGCAGCAGATCTCCTGGGGAGTCGTCTACGTCGGTTCGGCGGCGTGCCTCGTCCTGGCCGTGGTGGTGCTGATGTCTGGGGTGCCCGAGATCCGCGGCGCGGACGCGGTGGACGAGCAGGACGGAGCCGAGGAGCACGGCGACGCCACAGCATGGCGGGCGATGCTTCGGGTCGCCACGCCGGCGCTCGTGACGCTTGTCGTGGTGTCCGGATTGATGCATGCGACTTTGACGCCGTACATCATCTTTACGCAGAAGACCCTCTCCGATCAGGGAGCGGGCACCGCATTGGTCAGCGTGGTCATATCGGCGGGATTCTTCGCCGGCGGGCTCACTCCGCTGCTGTCGGACCGCGCGGACCGGCGCATCGGGTATCGGGGCATCGTCCCGGTGTCTCTCCTGACGCTCGCCGTGGCGCTCGGCCTGAGCGGCCTCGGCCTTGTCTGGGTCACCATCGCCGCGTTCCTGGTCCTGGTCGGGATTCCCGAGATCACCGCCGTGATCGTGGACAACGTGTTCAACGAGGCGGTGCCGTCGCGCCACCGGGCGAGCCTGCTGTCGATGATCGCATTCGTGGAGTCGGCGCTCATCGGCATCGGCTATCTCGTCCTCGGCGCGCTCATGGACGGGCTGGGCTCCGGTGTGGGCACGGCCACCTACGCCGCGGTCCCCCTGCTGGCATGTCTCCTGTGGCTCCCGGTGCTCTTCCGAGGATCACGGGTGACCACCGAGATCGAGAAGCCCGCCGGCCAAAAGGCATCCTGAGTTCGTCAACTGCGCAGCGCGCCGAAGGCCGCTCCAGAGGCAAAGCCAACTTCGCGGAAGAGTGGCCGCCGTCACTTGCGGCGCCCGGCCCCTGTGCTCGCCGAAGTCTGTTCCATGGGCGCTGGTCACACAGCTTCCGATGTGGAGAGGGCGGAACGCCGCTGCCTCCTCGAGGGCAGCCACCAGTTGGCGGGGCCCAGAGCCGCCATCACGGCCGGCACCAGCACACCTCGAACGACAACCGCGTCGACGAGGGCGGCCAGGGCAACGCCTGCTCCGATCATCTTGATGACGGAAACGGAGGAAGTCGCCATGGCCGACGTGGAGACGGCCACAGCAAGAGCGGCAGAGGTCATCAGCCGCCCGGTACGGGCGATGCCCTCCACCACCGCGGCTCCGTTGTCCGCATGCCGCTCGTACTCTTCACGGATCCGGCCCAGGAGGAACACCTCGTAGTCCACCGACAACGACAGTGCGATGGCGAGTGTGAACAGCAGCAGCGAGATGTCGAGTGACCCGGTGACCGTGAATCCGCCCAGCAGATCGCGAGCCATACCGTCCTGGAACACGAAGACGACGGCCCCCAGACTGGCACCGAGACTGACCACGGCAACGGCGAGTGCCTTCACGGGCGCCACCACGCTGCGGGTGTAGAAGGCCAGCAGCAGAGCAAGGCCCGCACTCAACAACGCCACCGACCAGGGCAGCGCCCGCTGCGCGGCAGCAACAGTGTCCCCGACCTCAGCGGCTCTTCCGCCGACCAACACCGGACCCGGTGCGGGAAGCGCCCGCACAGCCTTCACCAGAGCGGCGGCTTCACGGCTGTCGGCCCGCACGTGGGTGGCGACCAGGAAGACAGTGCCGGCCCTGGAAGAGGCCCCCACCTGGACCTCGCCCGCGTCGGCGACGCGCGCCAGAGACTGCTCATAGGCGCCGAGTTGCTGTGCGAGGGCGGGGCCGGACACCACCACGGTGACTACTTGCTCCGGCGCGCCGCGGAACTCGGCTCGGACGTGTTCACTGACCGAGGCGACTTGAGAAGAAGCGGGCATGATGCGGTAGTCCATGACGCTCAGCCGCGCGTGGGCGAAAGGCCATGCAAGCAGCGCCAGCGACACCGTCGCCACACCCCCGGCCAGCGCCCATCGCCGCGTGACCACCTGCGCGGTACGGCGCCAGAAGGGGCTGCCCTGGCCGAGCCTGACGCGCCGCCATCGGCGCAAGGGATCACCGCGCTCGCACAACGGCCCCAGCAGCACCAGGCAGGCGGGAGTCAGCAGCAGCGCAGCACCAGCCGACAGAACCGCGACGGCAACTCCTGCCAGAGCCAGAGCCCGCACCAACGGAACGGGCACCAGAGCCACCGCAGCAAGGCACACGGTGACGGCTGAAGCGGAAAAGGCCACCGAGCGGCCGCTGGTGCGCACGGCCTTGTCCAACGCCTGGGAGCGGGAAAGGCCGCCGGCGAGTTCCTCTCGATACCGTGCGAGAAGAAAGAGCGTGTAGTCGACGGCCAGACCGAACCCGATGGCCAGAGCCGCATTCACCGCGAAGGACGACATGTGGGTGACGTGGGTCAGTGCCCCTAGCAGCGGAACAGCGCAGCCGACCGCGACACCTGCCACCACCACCGGCATCAAGGCGCTGACGAACGAGCCGTAGGTGATCAGGAGGAGAACGAACACGACGGGCGCCGCCAGCAGTTCAGCACGCAGCAAGTCGTGCTCGATACGGCGGTCGATACGCTCGTTCGACCATGCCGGCCCGCTGGCCTGGACGGTGAACGCAGGCACCGCGGCTCGCGCTCGTTCCAGCAGCAGGTCAGCTGTCCGCTCCTGTTCTTTGTCGGCTCCCTCAAGCCTGGCCAGAACCAGCACAGCGGAACCGTCTGCGGAACGCAGCCACGGTTGGTCATCCGTGCCCCCCGACCACACCGCGCGCACACCCGCCTGGCGCGCCAACGCTCCGGACACCACCCGAGCAGCCCGCGTCACCGCATGCCCGGTCTTCTCTGCACCGGTGACGGTCAAGGCCAGATCAGCAGGCGGGACTCCGAGGCGCTCCGCTGCGTGCCTGGCCCGGAACGCCTGGGTGTCTTCGATCAGCGTGCCATCCCTGGCGAACGCAGCGACAGAGACCGGAATCAGCAGGGCGGCAAGCACCACAACTACCGCCGCACATGCCAGCGTCAGTCGGGCCCTGAGTACGGATACAGACGCCACTGGTACATCAACCCCTCGGGACTTCACGCAACCGGACACTAGGCAAACGTCAAAGTCCTTTAGAAGTAGCTGCGTCATCAGAGTTCGTTCTCAGCGACGTCATCCGACGGGAGACGTTGTCTTCCATGCCGTCTGCGCAGGCTGTGGTCCTAGCAAGAGATGCCGCCTGGAGGAGTTCGACTCCACTCAGCCACGTGCGGTTGCCGTCGTGTCGAATTGAGAGAGAGCGATCCACACGGCAGCAGGAAAGGGAGCGGGGCGGCTCACGAAGCGCGACGGAAGCCGTGGGCTGGCCGATGACGCCGTGGCCGACTTTGTCGCGGCCACGGTCGATGGCCTGCCGCTTCGGCCACGAGCCGGGCTCCACGGGCGCCGTCGAGGCTCATCTGCCGGGCGACACCTGGTCGGCGTAGACCCGGTGCTTCCCTATCAGCCGATGCGGCCAGACGGCCGTGCCTCAGGCTGGCGGCGTCCGTCAACCGGTAGGCGAAGGCGCGCGGATGGTGGTCGTGAGCGGACGACCCGGGAAGGTGGCGAGTCTGGGCTTCGTCCCAAGCCGGATCCGGCACCCAGCCAGGCCGCCCCGCCGCCTACTACCGCCTGTTGCGATGCGAATGATCGACGAAGGGACGAAACAACTGCCGAAGTGTGTGAGGGTCGGCCGTCCAGCCTGTGGGGCGGTCGCGGCAAAGGGCCAAGTCGGTGTTGCTTCGGTCGAAATACTGATGATTGTCGATGTAGGGCGTGTACGGGGCGAGGATGCGGTGCAGTCTGCGGTCGGGCGTGGTCAAGGCCTCAGGGTGGGGGGGCGATCTCGGGTCGGCCGGCTCCGCTGTTCGCGACCAGAGCCTCCAGCACGGCGAGCGATGCGAGCGGCGTCGCGTTGGTCAGGTGGTAGGTCCTTGGCGGGGCGCTCGCCTGATGGAGCTGGACAGCATCTCGGGCTACGTGGTCCACCGGAACGAGGTGCGCCAGGCCCGTGCCGTGGGCGAGGATTTTGGGCGTGGTAGCCGGGTGTCTGTGCAGGTGTCGGGAAATGATTCGCTGGGCGAGGAAGGGACCGTGGGCACGTCCTGGGTATCGGCGCGTGATGCTGTGGCCGACGACCGTTCCGGCCCGCAACGTCCGGACGGGGAGGTCGGTGAGTTCCGCCAGGAAATGCTCGGTGGCGATCCGACCCGCTTCGTAAGCGTTGCGCGGACTGGGGTGCCGGATTGGTTCCTCTCGGATCGGTCCTTGCTGCCTGCCGGCAACGTGGATGGTGCTGAAGTGGTTGAACACGGCGGCGCCAATATGGCGTGCAAGTCTGATCGCGCCTTCCGCGATGGCCACATCAGCCGTGGGTGATGTGTATGACGGCTGGGCCGTCCCTGCGTGCCAGAACGAGAACTGGGTGTCGCGGGGGAAGGCGGTGAGGGTTGCGGGCCGGCGGCCTGCGCGATCGTAGGGCAGTACACGGGTGCGACGTTGCGCGGCGACGAGGGTCTGGGTGGGCAGGAGACAGTCGAAGGCGGTGCGCTGCAGGGCGGCGTGCAGGCGTTCTCGGGGGTTCTCGCCGGGCTCTACCAAGCAGATCATTTCGTCATCGGTGTCGGCGGCGAATTGCAGCACGAGGGTTGATCCGATGGCGTCGGTGGCCCCTGTGACAACGTGGCAGATGCCCAAGACTTCCCTCGTGATGTAGACATGATCGCGCAGCTCTCGGCATTCTCGCCGTCGCGTGCCCGAGGATGCAGGTCGCGTCGTCCGCGGCGTTCGGGCACCTTTTTCGGGATGTCACCCGGTGCGCAGGAAGGCGCACGCAGGCGTCTTGTGACCAAGGCCGTTGCGGGCCGGGAAGCACGCGAAACAGCGCACGTCTCGAGCACCGTCCTCTCAGTGGCGGCCCGCCGACAGCCGAAGCGGGCCTTGAGGTCCTTGGTGTCCGTGTGCTCTAGCGGTGAGGGGCCCTCCTGCGGAACTTTCGCGGGTAGGGCCCCTTTCGCGCGGGCTCAGTGGGGGGCGGGGCTGAGGATGAGGTGGAGGCGCTGGGCGAGGCCGTTGACAGTGCCGGCTGCCATCAGTTCCATCAGGGGCAGCTCGCAGGCGAAGGTCTGCTCCATGAGGACTTTCAGCTCGGCCCCCATGAGGGAGTCCAGGCCGAGGTCGGTGAGGTTGGCGCTGGGGTTGATGCGGTCGGGGCTGGTCTGCAGGACGTGGGCTGCCACCTCGGTAAGGGTCGAGATGATCAGATTCAGTCGGGTCTCGTCGTTGTCCGCCGCTTTCAGCTGCTGGCGCAGGTCCTGGGCGCGGGCGCGGCTGGAGCGGTCGGCGCTGCCGGTCATCTGCGCGGTGAAGCGGGGCGCGGTCACTGCGGGCAGGAGATGGGTGAGGCGCTCCCAGTCCATGACGCCGATGACGGCCTGGCAGGTGGTGCGGTGCAGGTGGCGGTCTAGCGCGTCGAGGGCGGTGGCGGGAGTGATGAGGCCGATGCCGGAGCGGGCGATGGTGTCGGCGAGCTGGGTGCGCATGACGTAGCCGGTCTCGGAGATGCCGCCCCAGGCCAGAGCCAGCCCGGGCAGCCCCTGGTCGCGGCGGGAGCGCATCAGCGCTTCCAGATGGAGGTTGGCGGCCGCGTAGGGGGCCTGGTACATGTTGCCGATCAGCGCGGCGACGGAGGAGTAGACGATGAAGAAGTCCGTCTGCCGGTCGCGGGTGAGCCGATCGAGGATTTCCGCACCGCGCATTTTCGGTTCGAGGACCGCGGTGAACCGCTGGGCATCAAGGTCCTGCAGCGGGGCGTCGTCCAGGTGCATCGCGGCGTGGACGACGCCGCGCACCGGGTTGCCCTGGCGGTCGGCTTCCTCCAGGAGCTCTTGCACGGCTGCCGCATTGGTGATGTCCAGGGCGTGGGCGTGAGCGTCGACGCCGAGGCGGTGCAAGTCCTCGAGGAGGCCGGCTGCTTCGGGGGCGGTCGCGCCGCGGCGTGAGACGAGCGCGAGGTGGCGGGCTCCGCGGGCGGCGAGGTGGCGGGCCGTGGCGGCGCCCAGACCGCTGAGCCCTCCGGTGATCAGGTAGGTGGCCTGGGCGTCGAGGACCGGCGCGTTGTCGGGCTCTTCGACGGCAACGGGCATGCTGGGGTTGAACGTGATGACGACCTTGCCGAGGTGGCGGGAGTGCCGCAGGGCGGTGACGGCGTCGGCGATGCGGGGTGCGGGGTAGCTCTGGTGGGGCAGCGGGCCATAGGTGCCGTCCTGCACGCGGGAGGTGACGGTGCGGAATGCGTCTGCGGCCTGTGCGGGGGTGTCGGCGATCAGGCGGGTGATGTCGACGCCGAAGTAGGCGAGGTTGTTGCGGAAGGGGCGCAGCAGCAGGGGCGCGTTGGCGTAGATGTCGCGCTTGCCGAGTTCGATGAACCTGCCGCCGGGCGTCAGGCAGTCCAGGCTGCGGGCGATGGCTTCGCCGGCCAGGGAATTGAGGACGACGTCGACGCCCCGCCCTCCGGTCGCTTCTCGTACCTGTGCGGCGAAAGAAAGGTCGCGGGAGTTGAGCACGTGCTCGGCGCCGAGCATACGCAGCAGGTCGCGTTTGGCGGGGCTGCCGGCGGTGGCGATCACGCGGGCGCCGACGTGCCGGGCGTAGTTCAGGGCGGCCAGGCCGATGCCGCCTGCGCCGCCGTGGACCAGGAGGGTGTCGCCCTCCTGGAGGTGGGCGAGGGTCTCCAGGCTGTGCTGGACGGTGAGGTAGACGGCCGGAAGGGTGGCGGCCTGCTCGTAGGTCATGCCGTCGGGAATGTGGCCGCTCTGTTCGGTGCGCACGCGGATGTGGGAGGCGAGGGTGCCGTGCCCGAACGCGAAGACCCGGTCCCCCACCGCCGGTTGTTCCACGCCGGGACCGACGGCGATGACGTCGCCGGCGCATTCCAGTCCGAGGCGGGGGCCGGTTTCGGTAGCCGGTTCGGCGCCGGGCGGCAGCATGCCCTCAGCGAGCATGACGTCCCGGTAGTTGAGGGCTGCGGCTCGCACCTTGACCAGGACTTCGCCGGGTCCGGGCTGCCCGGGTTCCTCCGCGATCCATGCGAGCTGGTGCCCGCGGCCGGGACGTCGCAGATCGATGCGGTAGCTGTCGCCGACCGCGGCGGTGCGGGCAGGCGGAGTGAGGGGGCGCAAGCGCGGAGTGAAGCGTCCGTGCCGGTTCAAGACGATCTCGTCCTCTGCGCCACGGCGCAGCAGCTCGCCGGCGATGCGGGCGGCATCGGCATCGGGGTCGGCGCAGGTGTGCAGGCTGAGCCGGCGCACGGTCAGGGTTGAGTGTTCGTTCGCCAGGACACGGCCGATGCCCCACAGGGCGGCCGCGTGCGGGACGGCGGGTCCCCCCGGGCCGCCGTGCAGGCCGGTGGGAGCGGTGACCAGCCACAGGTGCGGCTCGTCGTGCTCGGAGGCGGCGGCGGCCGCGGCCGCGGCCGCGGCCGCGGTTCTGAGGATGCCCGCCATACGCGTCACTGTGGCCGTCGTCGAGCGGGCGGTGTCGGTGGAGGCGGCCAGGACGATGATGCGGCCGGCGGACTTCGTCTCCAGGGGCAGGGACCAGGTGTCCGCGTCGGCCTCGAGGAGAATGAGGTCGGCCGCGGGAAGTGTGCGGGTGAGGGCGGCTGCCAGGTCGCGGTCGCCGGCAGGGGCGACGACGAGCCAGGGGCCCGGGCTGTCCTCGAGGCCGGCCGGACCTCCGGCGGGGCTGGGGGCGTGGCCGGAGGCTCGCCGGGCAGGTGAGCGGCGGGCGAGGAGGACGGAGTAGTCGCCGGCCGCCTCTTCGTCGGTGCTGCCGGTGTTGGTGACCTGGTCGAAGCCGCACCCGGCGAGCAGCGGCGCCCATTTCTCGCGGGGCAGCAGGGGGCCGGAGCGCAGGTGGGTGTCTGTGTGGGACCAGTATTCGGGCAGCAGCCCGAAGCAGGGGCCCAGGATGTCCTCGTCGTGGCTTTCCACCGCCAGGAGCTGCCCGTGGTCGGCGAGCAGGCGGGACACACGGGTCAGGGTGGCGTTCAGGTCGGTGGTGGCGTGCAGGACGTTGGCGGCGACGACCAGGTCGAAGCCGCCGGGGGTGAAGCCCTGCTCTTCGGGATCCTGGTTGAGGTCCAGGGTGCGGTAGTCGAGGATGTCGCATCCGGCGAAGCGGGCCTGTGCGCGGGGGAAGAACGCAGCCGTGAGGTCGGTGTAGGTGTAGCGGGTGAGCTGGTGCGGCAGGACGGGCAGCAGGGCTGCGGTCAGGCTGCCGGTGCCGGCGCCCACTTCCAGGACACGCAGCGGCCGGTCGGCCGGCCAGTCCTGAAGGGCCTGCTGGAGAAGGATGCGGGCGTACTGGGTGTGGGCGCGCAGCTGAGGAGTGTCGGAGTAGAAGGCTTCCACCAGGTGGCGGTCGGCCTCGCCGAACAGCAGCTGGCGGGGGTCGGTGCGGCCAGTGAGGATGTCGGCCAGGTGCATGCCGCAGCGGTTGAAGACGGCCAGCGCGGTGATCCAGTTGGGGTGCTGCTCGGCGCACTGCCGCATGTGGGTGAGGGGGTCGACGGGTGCGCCGGTGAACTGCCAGCGCGTGCCGTCCTCTGCCGTGGTCTGTGGGTGCAGAAGTCCGGCCTTGGTGGCCAGGTGTGCCATCAGCTGGACGTAGGGGGCGTAGTGCGGGCGCAGTCCGGCGTCCAGGAGGTCGCTCAGGGCGAAGCTGGTCGTGTCCGGGAGGAGGCGCCTGAAGGCTTGGGCGCCCCAGTGCGCGCTGGCGTGCTTCGCGCGGGGGGCGAAGTGACGGTAGTTGTCGGCGAGTTCCGCTTCCAGGGCGGCCCGGGCGGCGGCGGTGGCTGCGGTGGTGTGGACGGGGTCGGACAGCGGTACGGAGCCAGCGGACCCGACGGCGCTGGCGATGGCGTCAGGTGCAGCGCGCAGGAGGGGGGTGAGTTCCTGCAGAGGGCTGCGAGGGGTGACGGCGCGCAGCCGGCAGCCGGTCATGGTGGCCGCGGTGGTGCCGTTGTCGTTCAGTACGGTGACGTCGACGACGGCGTCGGTGCCTGCCACGTGGCGCAGGGCCACGGTGATGTCACCGCTGGCGGTCGGCTGCTGCCACACGCGCAGGCTCTCCACGGCGGTGGGCAGGAACATGCCGCCGCCGGCCTGGGCCAGCAGGGGCGCGGCGGCCTGCAGCGCGCCGTCCATGATCACCGGGTGGGCGTGGAAGGCCTGCCAGGTGCTGGACGCGGCGTCGGGCAGCCGGTAGGAGGCCCGCACGCCGGTGGTGTGGACGCTCAAGCCGGTCAGGACCTGGAAGGCCGGACCGTAGTCCAGGCCGGCTCGGGCGGTGTGCGCGTAGTGCGCCGCCGAGTCGAGGGTGAAAGCGCCGGTGGCCGGCGCGGACTCTTGTGGCTGGGGGGCGGGGTCGATCAGGCGGCGTACGCAGGCGCGGGCGTGCAGGGTCCACTCGCTGGTGGGGTCGGTGCGTGAGGCGATCAGGACGATGCCGTCCTCGGCCGACACCGAGGTCTGCAGGGCCAAGGGGGTGGGGTTGTCGCTGCGGGGCAGCGTCAGGGGGCGGATGATGTCCAGGCCGCTCACTTCGCACGGTGCGGCCAGGGCCTGGCGCCCGGCGGCCAGGGCGGCCTCCAGGTAGGCGGTGGCGGGCATCACGACGGTGCCGTCGACCTGGTGGTCGGTCAGCCAGGGCAGCCTGGCGGTGCTGAGCTGCTGGTGCCAGGCCGGTTCGGCCACCGCCGCCCGTCGGCCCAGCAGCGGGTGGATGAGGGTCTTGTCCTGCGGGACGTGCACCCACCAGTCGGGTGAGCCGTTCCACTGCCGCTCCCGCTTCCACGGGTACAGGGGCAGGGACACGACGCGGCCCGGGCGGGGGAAGCAGCGGCTGCCCGGCCGGGCGCCGGCGGCGATGAGGGAGGTGGCGGTGCGCCGCACCGCGACGGGTCCGTCGCTGTCCCTGCGCAAGGTGGCATGAGCCGATGCGGTCGGGAGCAGGCGCCGCAGGTAGGTGGAGAGCACCGCGTGGGGGCCGATTTCGAGGAACTGGGTGCATCCGGTGTCGGCCAGCGCGGTGACGGCGTCGGCGAAGGCGACCGGTTCCCGCACGTTGCGCCACCAGTAGTCGGCGTCCAGCTGATTGCCGCCGAGGATGCTTCCGGTGACCGTCGAGGCGAGAGGCAGACGGCCCTGCCGGGGGCGCAGGGACTGCAAGGAGCGGAGGATCTGCTGCTGGATGGGGTCCATGTGCCGGGAATGGAAGGCGTAGTCGAGGTCCAGTTCCCGGAAGAACACCTCGCGCACCGACATCTGGCGGCCCAGCTCCGCCAGCGCGGTGGGGTCGCCGGCGATGGTGACGTCGCGGGGGGTGTTGATGCCGGCCAGCTCCAGGCGGCCTGCGAAGGCGGCCAGTTCCTTGCGCGCCTCCTGCGCGCCGAGCCCCACGGCGGCCATCCGGCCGCTGCCTGCCGTGGCGCCCTGGGCCCGGCTGCGGACCGCCACGACCTGGCATGCCTGGCGCAGATCCAGGCAGCCGGCCGCATACGCGGCCGCGATCTCTCCCACGCTGTGCCCGACGACCGCGTCCGGTTCCACGCCGTGCTCCTGCAGCAGGGCGACGAGGCCGGCCTGAACGGCGAACAGCAGCGGCTGGGCCACCTCGGTGCGCTCCAGACCGGCGGAGCCCTCTCGCAGCACCTCGCGAACCGACCATCCCAGAACCGGTTGCAGTTCGGTGTCCACGGCGTTCACCGCAGCGGCGAAGACGGGCTCCTGCTTCAGCAGGTCGGCGCCCATACCGGCCCACTGCGAGCCGTTCCCGCTGAACACGAACGCCAGGCTCCCGGCGCGCTCGGGAACAGTGACCACCACTCCGGGACCGTCGGCTTCTCCTTCGGCCAACGCCAGCAGCGCGTCGGCCGCCTCCTGCGGGTCGGCGGCCAGCACGCCCGCAGCGTGCTCGTGACGCCCCCGGCGCACGGTGGACGTGTAAGCGAGGTCGTAGAAGTCGTCCTCCGCGGTGAACTGCAGCTGCTGTGCGAGGTGTTCGGCGCCCGCGACGAGTGCCTCGGGGGTGCGGGCGGAGACCACGATCGGCAACCGGACCGGCCGGGCCGTGCCGTGAGTCTCGTTCGTGCACGGTGTGGTCGGGCCCTGGAGTTCATTCGTACGGCTGCGTGGGATGCCGACGGGCTCAGGGTCGGCCAGCACCAGGTGAGCATTGGCGCCGCCGAACCCGAAAGAGTTCACTCCCGCCAGCGCGACACCGGGGTGCTCCAGCGCCTCCAGGCGCGTGACGGGCCGCACGTTCAGCTCCGCGAAGTCGATGCGCGGGTTGAGGTCCTCGGCGTGCAGGGTGGCAGGCACCTGCCGGTGGCGGAGGACCAGCATGGCCTTGAACAGCCCGGCCATGCCCGAGGCGGCCTCCATGTGGCCCAGGTTGCTCTTGACCGAGCCGATCGGCAGAGCGTCGCGGCTACGCCCCAGGCCCAGCGCCCGGCCGATGGCCTGGGCCTCCAGCGGGTCCCCGGCCTGCGTGCCGGTGCCGTGGGCCTCCAGGTAGGCGACATCGTCCGGCACGAGCCCGGCTCCGTCGTATACCTCGCGCAGCAGGGCCTCCTGGGCTGTGCTGCTGGGCAGAGCCAGACCCGGGGTGCGGCCGTCGTTGTTGGCGCCGCTGGCCACGATCACCGCGTGAACGCGGTCGCCATCCGCACGGGCGTCCGCGAGACGCTTGAGCAGCACCAGCCCGCCGCCCTCGGCTCGCACGAAGCCGTCGGCCAGGGCGGAGAACGGGCGGCAGCGACCGGTGGGCGAGAGCATCGAAGCGTTGGAGAAGCCGGCGAAGAGCTGAGGATTGAGCAGCACGTTGATGCCGCCGGCCACCACGGCCCGCGACCGGCCCGCCCGCAGATGCTCGCAGGCCTGGTGCAGGGCGGTCAGCGCCGACGAGCAAGCCGTGTCCACCGCGACGCTCTGACCGTGCCAGTCGAAGTAGTGCGAGAGCCGGTTGGCGACGATCGCCCCCGCCATCCCGGACATGGTGTAGGCGTTGCCCGTCTCCATCCCGGCGGCCTGCAGCTCGCCGTAGTCGCGGCTGGAGCAGCCGACGAACACCGCGGTGTCCGACCCCTCCCATCGGGCCGCGTCCGTCCCGGCGTCGTCGAGCATCTCCACCGCCATCTCCAGCAGCAGCCGCTGCTGCGGATCCATCCGCGATGCCTCCCGGGGGGAGATGCCGGTGAAGAACGAACCGTCGAAGCCTGCGACATCGTCGAGGAAGCCGCCCGCTCCGGTGTAGGAGTGGCCCGGCCGACGCCGATCGGGGTCGACGAAGTCCGCGGACGGGAAACGGTCTGCGGGCACCTCGGTGACCATGTCGCGGCCCGCCGCGAGAACTGCCCAGAGATCGTCCAGGCGGTTGATACCACCGGGGAAGCGGCAGGCGGTGCCGACCACCGCGATCGCGTCATCGGCCAGCAGAGACAGGCGGAAAGACAAGGAAGGGCTCCGGTACGTGGAAGAGCGGCGACGGAAGAACGGTGCAGCCGGCGAGTGCAGGGCCCGCACCGGGGAGGAAGGCAGCGCAAGGACTGGTGCTGCGGGAGGTCTCAGGCAGTCCGGGACACGGCCAGCGGTGCGCCTTCGAAACTCAGGGCACGCCGCAGATATGCGGCGTCGACCGCGACGGGCTCAGGCAAACCCGGGGTGGCGGCCAGGGCGCGCGTGCGGTCGTAGGTGCGCCGGTGCCGGCAGTAGCTGAAGAATCCGGTCAGATGCTGGGCGATGAAGAGCTCCGCCGGAGTCGGATCGGGCACGTCCTGGACACACTCCACGCGCAGGATCGGATAGTGCGCCTCGATGACAGCGATGATGTCCCTGATCGGCGTGGGCTGCCCGTGCACGATATGGAAGGTATGCGCGCCCGGCCCTTCGTGCCGGAAGTCATGACCGATGCGAAGCATGGCCTGAGTGGCGTACTCGTCGGGGACGATGTTGAACGTCGCATCCGGCGAGACCCGCAGCCGCAACCGCAGCCGAAAAGACTCGGCCCGCTGCGCCGGAGCCGGGATACCCGGTGCACCGGCGCGCCCCACCACATCGATCATCTGCCCGAACACAGCCACCGGGTGACCAGCCGCGCCCTCCAGCACCGGCGCATCACTGGCGACGACGCTGGGCCGCAGCACGACGACCGGCCGGCGCGTGCGTTGCGCCCACGCCCGCACCAGCTGCTCGGCCTCGAACTTCGACGCGTCGTAATGCGTCTCGAAACCGTAGGCATCCGTCAGGTCGTCCTCCCGCACGATGCCGTCCGTACGGCCGCCGGCGACCACCATGGTGCTGATGTGTACAACGCGGCAGCCCGCGGCGGTCAGTTCCGCGAACCGCAGCACGTTCGCCGTGCCGTGGGTGTTCACCCGGAACAACCGCTCACGCTCACCCGCCAGCGCGATGTCACCGGCGCAATGCCATACCGCCGTAACGTCAGCGGCCAGCCGGGCATAGTCCGCTGCCGACATGCCAAGCCATTCCTGCGTCACATCACCAGCCACGCAGAGCAGCCGCCGGCGCGCCTCCTGCGACAGGGCCCCATGCGCGCCGACCGCCTCACGAATACGCCGGTGAGCAGAGGCAAGGCTCCCCCGCGCGAGGCACACCACCCGCTGCCCACGATCCGCGACAAGCGCATACGCGAGACGAGAACCAACAAACCCTGAAGCACCGGTGATCAATACAGTCACGACGCCACAATGCACCACAAGTCCCTTATGATCAAAACGCTGGGTAGTCACTCGAACGCCCTCAGTTCCATCAGGCGATCCAGAGCGGGACGTCACATGCATCGGCAGCCGCCCCACCGGCGAGGGCACGATCTCCTGGCACGACCCGACACCACAGACCGAGAACAGCTGATTCCATGGTGAAAACCAGGGGAAAACGACCTCTGAGAGCGTGTCCCACGTGGCCGTGATCTACGTGTGGCGTTGCGGTTGTCCCGTCTCGCCAGGCCCTCTCCCTGTCAGGCTTGATCTTGGTGGGTCGGCTGTCCTGGCACTTCACCACCGAGGGCGGCCGCTTGTTGATCTTTCCGATCATGCGAGCCCTCTTCCCAGGATCCTTCGACCCGGTCACTCAAGGGCACCAGGACGTACTCCGGCGCGCTGCCCTCCTGTTCGACGAGGTCGTCGTGTGCGTGATGTTCAATGCGAACAAGACCGGCCGCTTCCCCATCACGGAACGGCTGGACCGGCTCCGCGCGGCAGCAACTGACTTGAGCAACGTCACGGTCGACTCCCACACCGGCGGCCTGCTGGTCGACTACTGCCGCCGAGGCGGAATCGACGTCGTCATCCGCGGAGTCCGCAGCGCTGCCGACCTGGACTACGAAATCCCGATGGCCCGCATGAACCACGAACTGGCCGAAGTCGAAACGTTCTTCATCACTGCAGACCCCGCCCCGGCCCACGTCTCCTCCACCCTCGTCACCGCGATGAGCCAACAGGACCGCGTCCCCGAATGATGATGTGAGCGAGCGTCGCGGATGTGGTGGTGCTCGGGATGCCCGGGCGTGGCCGAGTCCCACGTCCGGGACGCCTCCAGATCCGCAAGCTCCAGTCCGAAGCCGGCCAGGTAGAGCTGGGCCTGGTCGACGGTGGCGTCGGTGTCCTTCGCCAGCCCGGGGCCGACCTCGATCAAGACCCGCCCGTCGATGCCGTCGGTACGCTGCCGGACCGGGGCAGACCTCGCAGCCGTCGCGTACGTCGTCTGTGGTCAGCGCATGGCCGACGGGACGCCGGCCCTCCGACTCCTGCGGCCCCTCCTGCTCCGGGACCACCTGCTCGCACCCGCACTCCCAGGTCCGGGCCCGGGCCCGGACCTTCGTCCAGGCGAAGCGCTCGACAATCCATGGCTTTCATCACAATTTACCCATTTAGGAGAAGAGATCTGCCTATAAGTAGGTTCACAGACAGTTGCGCTCCTTCGGCGATCAACACAGGGATGCACAGACCAGCGACAGGGAGAAGCGCTTGATCACGCTGTACAGACGACGCACCGGGCGGATGGCTACGGCCGGAGTGCTCGGGGGCGTACTCGCAGTCACGGCCCTGGGCGGCACAAGTATCGCTGCCACCGGTGGCAACGATTCCGGGAACCAACCGACATCGCAGGCGCCGGTGAACAAGGCGGGCACCCAGGAAGCCTCCGACGCCCGAATAGAGATCACGCCCGGGCAAGGCGCCTACAACGTCGGGATCAACGGTCCGGTCGATGTAGCCGCCAGTAAGGGCAAGCTCACCAAGGTGACCATGACCGCTGTCGCGACCGGCGCCGAGATCCCGGGCACCCTGTCCGCGGACGGCACCGCCTGGAAGCCGAACGGCCGACTGGAGCGTGCCACCGAGTACCAGATCGCCGCAGAGGCCGAGGACGCCAAGGGCCGCTCCGCCACCGGTAACGCCACGATCACCACGGTCTCCCCGGCCAACGACTTCATCGGGCACCTCTCCCCCATGGACGGCTCGACCGTCGGCGTGGGCATGCCGGTGTCGGTCGACTTCAACACGGCGATCAGTGACAAGGCCGCCGTGGAGTCGGAGATCCAGGTCAGCTCCAGCAGCGGCCAGCGGGTCGTCGGTCACTGGTTCAACGACCACCGCCTGGACTTCCGCCCCGAGAAGTACTGGAAGTCCGGCTCCACCGTCACCGTCTCGCTCAACCGCCACGGCCTCCAGAAGACGGTCACGTTCAAGATCGGCCGAAGCCAGATCAGCACCGTGGACGCGAAGACGAAACAGATGACCGTCGTCCGGGACGGCAAGACGATCAAGACCATCCCGATCTCGTCAGGCAGCCTCGAGCACCCGACGTACAACGGCCAGATGGTGATCTCCGAGAAGTTCAAGCACATCCACATGAACGGCGCGAGCGTCGGCCTCACGGAGAAGGACGGCAAGCCCTCGTACGACATCAAGGCCGTACCGCACGCCATGCGCCTGACCGACTCGGGCACGTTCATCCACGGCAACTACTGGGGTACCGACTCGGTCTTCGGCAAGGTCAACACCAGCCACGGCTGCGTAGGCCTGAAGGATGTCAGGGGCGGCGGCGACGGCAGCCGGCCCGCCGCGTGGTTCTTCGACCACTCGATGATCGGTGACGTCGTGATCGTCAAGAACTCCACGGACAAGACCACGTTGGCCCCGGACAACGGCCTCAGCGACTGGAACATGCCGTGGAGCGAGTGGGTCGCGGGCGGCCCGACCACCTGACCTCACGCCGCTCCACGTGGTGGGAGGCCGACGGTGGCAGCGCACGCTCGTCCTGCTGCTGTCACTCCGCGCCGACTGGACGATCTCGGTAGGCGGCTGCACCCACTCCACCACCGTGGGCAGGGACCGCGCTCCTGCCGATCGGCGTTTCGGCTCCCGAGAGGCGCAACTCTCCCTATCGTGGGCTATGAGCCCGGCTGCCTACCAACGCAACATCGAACCGGAGTTGCAGGTCTATCGGCATGCGACGTGGGCCTCGGCAACCGGGATCCGTGCGATCAAGGTCGGTGAACAGGCCTCTGCTGTGGGTGACTTCACGTGGCCTGCGTCCGGCGAAGGGCCGTTCAGGGCGCGGCCGAAGGAGCGGTGTCGGGGCGGGCGTCGAGGGGGCAGGTGTTCGACAGGGTAGTGGGGTCTGCGTCGGAGGGCAGGGGGACGGTGTGGGAGACGGGCGGGCGGTGTCCCGTCGTGACCCATTTCTCCAGGGCGGTGAAGGCCGTGCGGTGGCAGGGCGCGAGCGGGCGCAGGCGGTCGGGGTAGGCGTCGAAGAGGGCGTCCGTGTGAGTGCCGCCCTCGATGCGGTAGTAACGGTGCAGTTGACCACGGCCGGCCCGGCGCACCATGCGGGCGTAGACGTCGGAGTCTCGTGCGATCGGCAGCAGGACGTCCAGGGTGCCGTGGAGAGTGATCAGCGGCTTTCCGATCCGACCGGTCAGAGCGATCTTCCGCACGGCTCTCAGGACCTCGCGGGGCCGGGCGGCATAGTCGTAGTCGGCGTCGCAGGCGGGCGTGCCGGGCACGCAGAAGGGCGTGCCCGCCTCGGTCGGGCCGTCGAAGCCGGGGTCCAGTTCCTCGCGGTAGATGCGCTGGGTCAGGTCCCAGTAGGCCTTGTGGTGGTACGGCCAGAGGAACTCGGATCCGGCCGGGAAGCCGGCGGCGTGCAGGGCTCCGCGCGCCGCGTCGGCTTCCTCTCCCCCGGCGGCGTACACCGGATAGGCGAGGAGTGCCGCGGGCAGGAAGTGGAGCAAGGTGGGACCGTCGGAGCGCCACAGGGTGCCCTCCCAGTCGACTCCCCCGTCGTAGAGTTCGGGGTGGTTCTCCAGCTGCCAGCGCACGAGGTATCCGCCGTTGGACATGCCGGTCACGAGCGTGCGTGACGACGGGCGGTGGTAGTGACGGACGATGGTGGCCCGGGCGGCCAGGGTGAGCTGGGTGAGCCGGTCGTTCCATTCGGCGATGGCGTCGCCCGGGTTCCTCCCGTCCCGGTAGAAGCCGAGGCCGGTGTTGCCTTTGTCGGTGGCTGCGTAGGCATAGCCGCGGGACAGCACCCGGTCGGCGATGGCCCTGTCGTTGGCGTACTGCTCCCGGTTGCCCGGGGTGCCGGCGACCACCAGGCCGCCGTTCCACCGGTCGGGCAGGCGGATCACGAACTGGGCGTCGTGGTTCCAGCCGTGGTTGGTGTTGGTGGTGGAGGTGTCGGGGAAGTATCCGTCGATCTGAACGCCGGGGACCCCGCTGGGGGCGGACAGGTCCTTGGAGGTCAGCCCCGCCCAGTCGGCCGGGTCGGTGTGGCCCGAGGTGACCGTCCCGGCCGTGGTCAGCTCGTCCAGGCAGGCGGCCTCCTGGTGCTCGGCCCCTGGCACGCGCACCTGGGAGAGCTGCGAGCAGTGGCCGTCACCCGAACTCGCCGGTGTCGCCGCGGCGGGCACGGGGGTGAGCATGAGGGCGGCCAGGGCGAGGGCCGCCGGTCCACATCGTCGCCACGGGCGTGGCAGCGGACGGAGCGAGGGACGCATGAATGAGCCTCCGTGATCGCTTACTGGGATGTCCGAGAGGCTATGGCGCGGCTTCTCTGCGAGATATGGGGCTGCCGCCCACCGTCCAGCGCCTCGGCAAGGCTGCGCACACCACCCGGCGTACGGCGGATCGGGTTCATTTCCGGGAAGTTCGGGCCCGGAGGCTCCTCCCCATACACGACCCGCCGTGGCCGGGCCATGTCCCGCCGTCACACGGGTTCTCGCCACGCGTGGCTGCCCCACCCATGCCGACGTCGGCGCGCGAGCACCGATGATGCATGCCACGCCGCCTCACCGGGGCCTGTCGGCGCCGGCGACGCGAAGCGTCCCCCCCACATCAGGAGGCAGTCTTCATGGGACAGTCGCATCCTGCGTTCCGTTTCTCCCGGAGCCTGTTCAGAGACCTGCGTCGCTGGGTCACCGCCGCCGCTGCGGCTGTGGCCCTGACCGGCGCTCTGCTCACCGTGAGCCCTCCCGCATCCGCCGCGGGTCTGACCCAGGTCACCGGGTTCGGCACCAACCCCGGCAGCCTGTCGATGTTCACCCACGCGCCTGCGGCACTGCCGTCCGGCGCTCCGCTGGTCGTCGCCCTGCACGGCTGCACCCAGAGTGCGAACGACTACTACGCGCACTCCGGCTGGCCCAAGTTCGCCGACGCCTACGGTTTCGCACTGGTCTTCCCCCAGACGACCAGTGCCAACAACGCCAACTCCTGCTTCAACTGGTTCGAGCCGGGTGACAGCGGCCGCGGTCGGGGCGAGGCACTGTCGATCAAGCAGATGGTGGACAAAGCCGTCTCCCTGTACGGCGGCGACACCCGTCGGGTCTACGTCACCGGCCTGTCCGCGGGCGGCGCCATGACCGCGAACATGCTGGCCGCCTATCCCGACGTCTTCGCGGGCGGGGCCATCGCCTCCGGGCTGCCCGCAGGCTGTGCGAGCACCGTGTCCGCTGCCTACACCTGCATGTACAGCCCGCCGGACAAGAGCCCGGCCCAGTGGGGGGACCTGGTACGTGCCGCCGCTCCGGCCGGCACGACCTCCTGGCCTCGTGTGGCGATCTGGCAGGGCACCGCCGACACCACGGTGCAGCCCGCCAACGCGACGGAGTTGCGCGAGCAGTGGACGAACGTATGGGGCGTCGGCCAGACGCCCTCCCGTACGCAGAGCCTCGGTGGGGGCACCACGCTGAGCATGTACGACGACGCCTCGGGACGTCCCGCCGTCGAGGTCTACTCCGTCTCCGCAATGGCGCACGGTCTGGCTGTCGACCCGGGCAGCGGCGCCGAGCAGTGCGGCAGCAGCGGCGCCTACTACCTCGACACCATCTGCTCGAGTTACCACACCGCCCGCTTCTTCGGGCTGGACGGCGACGAGAACAGCGGCACGCTGCCCGCGCCCACCGCACTGACGGTCACGGGGACCACCGACACCACCGTCTCCCTGAGCTGGGAGGCGGTCGACGGCGCGGCCTCGTACACGGTCTACCGCGGCGGCACGAAGGTGGGCAGCTCCACGTCGACCTCCTACACCGACACCGGCCTGGCCACGGGCACGACGTACAGCTACGCGGTTGCTGCTGTGGACCCGGCCCACAACTACGACCACACGGTCGCCGGACGCGCCTACCAGAGCGGCGGCTACACCTATGCCAAGGGTTCCGGTCAGGCCATGGGGTTGTGGAACACGTTCACGATCCACACCCTCGAGCAGACGGCGCCCGGACACTACGTCATCGACGACGCTGGCTGTTCAGCCTGAGGCGGATCACGAGCCGACAGGGTCCTCGAGTACGCCACAGAGCTGCGGGACACGGCCGGCGCGGCGCGCCGAACGGAAAGCCGGCCGGAGCGTCGGTGCGGTAGCGAGCACCTCCGGGGCAGGGCCGGAGCCTGGGGAAACGTGACAGTCGTACGTGCCTTCGCTGGTCGAGGTGGGCGCCGATAGGCCCGGCGGGTGATCGATACGGTGGACAGTGCCGCCGCGGTGCGCGATCGCCGGACGGCACACGACCGTCACCTCCCGCTGCGTCCGACGGCGGCGGGAGAAGCCTCTTGAGCGGTGCCGTCAGACGCCGCCGTCGGTCTCGCACAGCACCGCGCCCAGAACCTCGTTGCCCCGGGTGCCGTAGCCCGGGAAGGTGAGCATGTCGCCGGGAAACGCCACACGGCAGGGGACATCGGTCCCGTCGCGGTACACGACCGTCACGGTGTAGGCGCTGGAACAGCCGTTGGTGACGAACGTATAGCGCCAGTCGGCAGTGAAGCCCACACAGTCGGGTGCGCCGCCCCGGCCCTCCGCACCCTCCGGAGACGCGGCATCGGTCGCCGCTGCAGGCGTTGCCAGGGACAGAACCACTGCGGAGGTCAAGAAAGTTGAACGCAAAAACCGCATCATCGCGCTGCTTCCCTTCACTTGATGAACGGATGCCTTCAGCGTACGAGGCCGCGAAAGGGCATGAAAGACTTTGCGGCATTTTTTGAAATCTTGCGGTTCCTCTTTCAATGACTGCGGCCTGACGTTTCAACGCCTGAAAGAGCAGGTCAGAAAGCGGAGTTGCCGATACGTCAGTCCATACCGTTACCCGCGGGGAGAGTGGCCGGCCGGCACGAACGCCGCTGCCCTCGAGAAGATGGCAGGACTTACTCCTGTCACCGTGCCCAGTGCCGCCGAAAGACGAACCCGTTCCCTCAACGAGCGAAGCGGCCGCGACAAGGCCGCGAAGAGGCCGAAAGGGATCGGTCCTCGGTGCGTCCGGACTCCGTCCCCCGCACATGGACGTGCCCGTGCCGGGCGACCGGCACGGGCACGTCGTGCGTCGTCCTGTCAGCGCTTGAAGACCGCCACCGAACGCCCCGGCACCTCGAAGACACCTGTGCTCTTGGCGTAGGCGGCCGTCCTGACCACTCGGTCGGCACCGCCTGCCTGCACCGGATGCAGCCGGTAGTCGCCTCCGGCCAGCCCCGGCACTCGTTGGGTCCGGCGCTCGGCGGTGGCGTTGAAGACGACGACCAGGTCGCCGAGTCGCATCGTGACCACCCCTGGTGTCTCGTCACGACCGGACAGTGGGAAGGACAACGCCTCCTGTACCTGCTCGGCCGTGGTCGGTGCGAACGACTTCTCCGTCGTCCGGATCCGCAGCAGGTCGCGATAGGCGGCGGAAGCGCCCTCGATGTCCGTGCACCCCGGTGCCGGTACCGACCTGAGCAACGGCCCCGCATACCGCCATGTGGCATCGTTGGCCGCCGCCACCGGCAGACCTCGGCCGAACCCGTTGCCGTCCCGGCAGTCCCAGTGGACGGAGTCGAACCAGTCCCCGCTGTTGAAGGAGTCCCGGTCCAGTGACTTCGAGCGCAGGAGGTCGGAGCCGGCCTGGGAGAGCGCGGGCCCCTGCGAGAGCGCCGCGGTCGCCATCGCGAGCACCTGCATCCGGGCGCGGTCGGACCCGGACGTGTCCGGCGGCAGCTTGTAGGTGAGCGCGTCGTACAGGGACTCGTTGTCGTGGGCGTCGGCATAGGCGAGGGCGTCGCCGGGCGCGTCCGCGTAGCCGGCCGGGGCGCCGTTGTAGTCGACCTCGGCGCCGGTGACCTCCTTGCCGTCGGTGTCCGTGAAGCCGTACGAGGCGAGGTTGCCGCTCAGCCCGACCTTGATCAGGTCCTGGTAGTGCAGCAGTCGGGCCTTCTGCTCGGCCGAAGTGCCGTTGTTCGTGGATGAGTTGGGGTCGGTGTAGAGCCCGGACGCGAAGCCCTGGACGCCCGGGTCCTCGTCGAACGGCCCGCCGCCGCGCACGGCGTCACGCGCCCGGTCGGAGAAGGTCGCGACGCCCGTGCCCGCCATGTTCTTCTGGGTGGCCTGGACGAACCGGGCGTCGTCGGCGACCTCGCCGAAGTTCCAGCCCTCGCCGTAGAGGATGATCTTCTTGCCGTCGACACCGTCCTCGGCGAGGGTCAGCGCGTCCAGCGCCTTGCGCACCGCCAGGATGTTGGCCTTGGGGTGGTGTCCCATGAGATCGAAGCGGAAGCCGTCGACCTTGTACTCCTTGGCCCAGTATCTGCGCGCGCTCGAGCGGAACGGCTGCGGGTTTGGCGAGCGTGGACCACCCTGCGGGCGCCAGGGACCTGTCGTCCAGATCGACGACGAGACTGCGGGCGGAGTCGGCCGTCAGCGCCACCGACGGTGGGCAGCAGGTAGGCGCTGTCGCCGCCGATGAGCCAGACGTCCTTGCCGCGCGTGGCGAAGTCCAGGGACCGGTCGCTGGAGATGTCCTTCTCGTCGCCGTTGTGGACGATGTAACTGAGGGACGTCGCTCCGTCGGCGAGGGACACCTCGAAGGTCACTCCGAAGGAGTCCCTGCCGACCGGCTGCAACGGCTCGGACCAGTCCGTGGGGTTCGACGCGCCGGTCCAGGTGTGCAGGCCCCAGCCGTCGTAGTCGCCGTCGGCGCGGTGGTGGTGGAGGACGGCCTTCTTCTGATCCTGTGGCGGGTACGCACCCTCGGGAGCCGTCACCGCCTGCCCGTCCCTGCCCTGCTCGATCCAGACCTCGCCGGTCTCAGCCGTCACGATCGTGCGCTGTGGGCCGTCGGCGGCGCCGTCCTTCTCGACGGTGTACGTCACGTCGGCAGCGCTGTCGTCCAGCTTGACCCAGGCGAACGCGCCGTAGGCGTCGCGGCCTGTGAAGTCCGCCGTGCCGGCGCAGGACTTGAGCCGCACCCCGTCGTATGCGCCGTCCGTCCGCTTGTAGTGCACTACGGCGTGGTCACGGTCCACCGCGCTCGGCTTGGGCGTCTGCGGCGGCGGTCCGGTGGTGGTCGTGGCGGTGGCGCTCGCTGTGCGTCCGGCGCTGTCGACGACGACCGCCTAGTAACGCAGAGCCGTCCCGGCCGGCACCGTGCCGGGCAGATGCTGGGGACCTTGTACGGGGCGTGGTCGGCCGAACCCAGCGTCTGCCAGGGTCCGTTGCCGACCTGCGCGGCGAACACCACCCGGTTCAACCGTCCGCCGTCCACGTCCGCGGCGATCTCCACATCACCGGCGGCACCCGCGGCCGGCGCCCGCACCGACACCGACGGCCCGACGGCCGGGGACGACAGCGGCTTCGCCGCCTTAAGCACCACAGCAGACAGCGGCGGCACCTCCACCCTCACCTTCCTGTCACCGCCGCTGACGGGCCGGGCCGGGCCGACGACCCGTACACCCCGCGGAAGGCCATCCCGGCCGAATACGTCGGCACGGCCACGGTTCGCGCCTGCTCCGCGTTGTTGACAGCGACGACGTACTCCACACGTTCCTTGTCGTCCGTGCGCGAGAAGGCGTACACGCCTCGCCCGTCGTCGGCGTACCGCTCCTCCTGCACCCCGTCGCACAGCGCCGGATTCCGCTTCGTCAGCTGCGACAGCGAAGCGATCGCCTTGTACAGGGGATGTGTGGGGTCGTACGCGTCCGATGCATGGGTGCGGTCCGTGCCGATCTCGTCGTCGTCCAGGTAGTCCGCCACCTTCGACGCGAACATCGTCTGCCGGGCGCCCTTGTCCCCGCCCGGTCCGGTGAAGCCCTGCTCGTCGCCCGCGTAGATCACCGGGTTGCCCCGGGACAGGAACAGCAAGTTCCGAAAGCGACTCGACCCGGCCGTCGGAGGCGATGGTGACGTCGAGCCGTTCTCCGGCGACGGTGAGCGCGCCGACCGGAAGTGGGACTGTCGGCCGGAGACGGAGTCGGCCGGCGGGGACGTCGGGGTCCAGTCCGGTCAGCGCGGTCATGAGGGCGATGGCTGATGCCGCCGACCAGGCTTGTGGCGGCAGGCGGCCGGGTAGGGGACGGGGCCGGTGGTGTCCGCACGTGGCCGAAGCCGCCGGAGGCCGACGACTGGCCGCCCCCTCCTCACCTCAGGAGCACGCCGGAGGTGCCGAAGACGAGGGGAGAAGTCTTCGAACAGGCCCTGGCGCTCGGCGACGACCACGTCATCAAGCCGACCGACACGGCAGCGGCAGCGGACGAACCCTGGCCGCGGCTTGGCGCTCCATCGAACCGAGCGAACGGCTAGGCCAGCGGGTTCAGGAATGTCAGCACGGAGGCGTCCTCTTCGATCAGCGGGACGAGGACGGCGTTGAAAGGGCCGCCGTACGGGGCGTTCAGGTGTGCCTGGAAGGCGGCCTCGTCCCGGTACACCTCGAAGATCCAGAAGGCGCGCGGGTCGGCTGCCTTGGTGTACACCTCGAAGGCGATGTTGCCCTCTTCCTCGCGCACCTTCAGGGCATAGTCCCCGATCAGACGGGCGACCTCGTCCTCAGCTCCCTCTCGGGCGGTGAACTCGGCGAGCAGGGTCTTCTTCACGATGTCGTTCTCCTTGTCAGCGGTGGACGTCAGTCTCATGGGTCACTTGTGGGCGGAGCCGAGGTGCCAGACGACGGCCTTGTCCAGTCTCGCCGAGCCGTTCTCGGCGAAGACCCGCACTCCCTGGCTGGCGGGGGCGGGGAAGATCTGGTCGGTGATCGCTGCCTCGCCGCTGCCGCCGAAGACCTCGACCGAGGACCGGTCGACGAGGATCCGAAGCTTCACCTTGCCGTTCCCGGCCTTCAGCGGAGCGGTCTGGATGCCGGGGAAGGTGCTGTGGAAGTCGACGGCGCCGGAGTGGGTGCGGTCGACGTACAGCTCCTGCGTCGTGGTGTCGTAGCCGATGACGGTCTCCTCGCCATCGGCTCCCGTGCGCACCTTCAGGCCGAACCGGTCGGCGTCCCCGAGGGAGAACGTCGCCTCGATGTCGAGCGCCTGGCCCTCGGCCGCGGGACCGATCAGCGTCTTCGAGGTGTTCTCGACGGTGATGCCGGACGCGGACACCGCGTGCGGCTGCCGCAGGGACGTCACGCTGTTCACGGGCTCGCTGGTCAGCCGGATGCTGCCGTCGACCGTACGCAGGGCCATCTCCCGGGGGATGCTCTGCGCACCGCGCCACGGTGACGTGGGGATGACCCCGCCGTAGTCCCAGTTGTTCATCCAGCCGATCATGTACCGCTTGTCGTCCGGCGCGTTCTCCCAGGACACCGCCGCGTAGTAGTCCTTGCCGTAGTCGGCCCAGTCGGCGCGCTGCACGACGGACTTCGCGGCCGTGTCGGCGGCGGTGAACCGATCGGCGAGGAGATGGCCCCAGCCGGCGGTGTTCATGTCGACGATCTGGATCTGCGCCTGCTTGCCGGCGTAGGGGCGCATGTCGAAGGAGGCCCAGTCCAGGGTCTCGCTGTTGGACCCGGTGGCGCTGCGGACGACCTGGCCGTCGACGATCAGGTTGACGGCCGTCTCCTGGGAGACGGGCTGGGCCCGGGTGTCGGAGAGCATGATGTGATCGACGTTCAGGTGGCCCCAGCCGCCGCTGTTGTCGTCGACGATCTTGATCCGCGCCTTCTTGCCGGCCAGGTCCTTGACGTCCCAGGAGGCCCGGTTGAGTGCCTCGCCGTCCTGTCCGGTGGTACTGCGGACGACCTGGCCGTCGACGAGGAGTTCGACGGCGGTGGGGTTGTCCGAGCCGACGGGGTGGTTGCCGCCGCCGACCAGGAAGTTCACGTAGTCCTTGTCGATGGTGAACTCGGGCGAGGTCAGGGTGCCGGTGGTGGAGTCGCCGTTCAGGTAGCTGTTGACCAGGCCGCTGCCCAGGAAGCCGGAGACCTCCTGCTGGTCGGGGAGGGTGCCGGCGGCCGGTGCGGTGCCGAAGGCGTCGCCGGTGGTCGTCCAGCCGCCGTAGGTGCCGCCCTCGAAGTCGGCGAGGACCGTGCCCGCGGGCGGCGGGCCCTGGTCCACGACCGTTCCGTCCACGTGCGGGTGCCGACCGCCACCGACCTTGAAGTTCAGGTACTTGCTGTCGACGGTGAAGGAGGGCGAGGTCAGCGTTCCGGTGGTGGCGTCACCCGAGTGGAAGCTGTTGGCGAGGCCCTTGCCGTCGAAGCCGTCGACCGTGCCCTGACCCTCCACCGCCCCGGCTGCCGGCGCCTGTCCGAAGGCGGTGCCCGTGGCCGTCCACGAACCGAAGTCGGCGCCCTCGAAGTCCTGCACCACCGTGCCGGTCGGCGGAGTGTAGGTGCCCTTGTCGTCGGCGGTGAACTGCTTGCCGTCGAAGTCGCCGACGAAGTACTGGGCGGCCGAACCTCCGGCGATGCCCCCGGGATTGATGTTGACGACCAGCACCCACTTGATCTTCTTCTTGTCCCCGTCGACCGCCAGGGGGAACAGGTCGGGGCACTCCCACACCCCTCCCGTCGCTCCGGACGGACCGAACTCACTCTGCAGCTTCCAGTCCTTGAGGTTCTTGGACGAGTAGAACCGCACCTTGTGCTCGGCGGACAGCGACACCGTCATCAGCCAGCTCTTCGTCGGCGCGTACCACTGGACCTTGGGGTCGCGGAAGTCCTTGGAGCCGATGTCGATGACGGGATTGCCCTGATACCTGGTCCAGGTGCGGCCGCGGTCGGTGCTGTAGGCGAGCGACTGCGACTGGATGCCCGTGTCCTTGCCGTAGCTGGTGTAGATCGCCACCATGGCCGGGTTCTTCTTCGTGCCGAACCCGGTGGTGTTGTCCCGGTCGACGACCGCGCTGCCGGAGAACACCATCTCCTGGTCGTCGTGCGACAGGGCGAGCGGCAGCTGCTTCCAGTGCACGAGGTCCTCGCTCACCGCGTGACCCCAGGACATGTCGCCCCAGGAGTTGCCGTTGGGGTTGTACTGGTAGAAGAGGTGGTACTCGCCCTTGTAGTACACGAGGCCGTTGGGGTCGTTCATCCAGTTCTTCTCCGGCGTGAAGTGGAACTGGGGCCGGTAGGTCTCGGAGTACGGCCGGTTGTCGGCGGCTACGGCCCGGGGAGCGAGCGGGGTGGCGGAAAGGGCGCAGACGGTCGCCACGGCCGCGATCGTCCGTGTGCGGGCATGCCGGGATACACGTCCGGAGTTCATGCTGCCTCCTGTGCTGTGGCCGTCCGGTGGGTGGGGCCTGCGGCTCTGGGGGGATCGACCGAGGAGTGACGCCCTGGTTCGGCCTCGTCGTCCACGCCGCCGAACCAGGGTGTCATCGTTGACTTGTGTCATCGATGACATCGAGTGGCCCGATGATGAGCGAGATACGGCCGACGCGTCAACGGTTCGGACGGAACCGCCCGGCACGGCCCGCCCGCTCGTCAGGCGCCACCGGCGGCCGTGAGCTGTGCCAGCTGGTCCTGCCACGGCGGATTGGGGCCGGCGACCGAGCAGGTCAGGGCCGCGACCCGGGTGCCGAACCGGCAGGCCTCCGCGACCTGGTCGAGTTCGAGATCGGTCAGTCGGCCACCGAGGAGTCCGCGGGCGCCGAGGTGGTGCAGCAGGCCGGCGGTGAAGGAGTCCCCCGCGCCGACCGTGTCGACGACCCGCGTGGCCACCGCGGGCACCCGCAGCCGTTCACCGTCGAGTGAGGCCAGGGCACCGTCGGCGCCGAGTGTGATCACGACGAGCCGTACGCCCGCAGCGTGCCAGATGTCGCACGCCTGCTCGGGCGGGGTGCCCGGCAGGAGGAGTTCCAGGTCGTCCTCGCTCAGGCGCAGGATGTCGGCGAGACCGCACCACTGCGCCAGCCGGGCACGATAGGCCTCGGGGCGCACCAGGAGCGGCCGGACGTTGGGATCGATGCTGATGGTGGCCCGCGGGGCCGCCACCGCCAGGAACTCCTCCACCACCGCTCCGCCGGGCTCACGGACCAACGCCAGCGACCCGGTGTGCACACACGCGGTTCCGGACAGATCCACCCTCGCCAGTTCGCCCGGAGTCCACTGCCAGTCGGCCGTGTTCTGCGCGTGGAACGAGAACGCGGCCTGCCCGGTGGCGTCCAGCTCCGCCACGGCCAACGTGCTGGACTCGGCGGCGGCGACGGCATACGACAGGTCCACACCGGACGCCTCCAGGTGGGCCCGGAACAGGCGGCCGAACACATCGCCGGACAGCCGTGCCAGGAAGCGGGCCGAGGTGCCCAGCCGGGCCAGGGCCACCGCCGTATTCGCAGGTCCGCCGCCCGGCAACACCCGCAGGGCGAGTTCGTTCGAGGCGTTTGGCGGTTCGGTGAAGGCGTCGGCGACGCACTCCCCCAGAACGGTGATCTGACGCGGGCTCATGGGCTGCTCTCCCTCGGAAAGGGCTCGGAAAGACCGGGCAAAGGGGCCGCGCGGCAACACGGGCACTGACCGGCTGCGCGGCGACGGCGGCTACGGACGTTGCCGATTCGTGACGGGTAGAAGGCATTGACGTTGCCGGGATGCGGAGTCCATCATCCTCGCCAGGCAGTGTCAACGATGACATAAGTCAACGCTGACACTCCCGGGCGGCATGCTCTTATCCCAACCCCGTGCCGCCCGCTATCCCACAGGAGTCGATCATGTCTCGCACCACTCGCCTGTCCTCCTCCCTCCTCAGAGTCGCCGCGGTCACGGGTGTCGCGGCGCTCACCCTGACGGCCTGCGGGTCCGGCTCCGGTTCGGACTCCTCGAGCTCCGGCTCGGGCGAGGTCAAGGTCGGTCTGATCACCAAGACCGACACCAACCCGTTCTTCGTGAAGATGAAGGAGGGCGCGGAGAAGGCCGCCAAGGAGAACGGTGCCCAACTGTCCACCGCGGCGGGCAAGTTCGACGGGGACAACGCCGGGCAGGTCACCGCCATCGAGAACATGGTCGCCGCCGGCGTGAAGGGCATCCTGATCACGCCGAGCGACTCCAAGGCGATCGTGCCCGCGATCGAGAAGGCCCGTGCCAAGGGTGTCCTGGTCATCGCACTGGACACCCCGACCGAGCCGGAGAGCGCGGTCGACGCCCTCTTCGCCACCGACAACCTCAAGGCCGGCCAGCTGATCGGCGAGTACGCCAAGGCCGCGATGAAGGGCAAGACGGCGAAGATAGCCGCCCTCGACCTGGCGCCGGGCGTCTCCGTCGGCGTCCAGCGGCACGACGGTTTCCTCAAGGGCTTCGGCGCCACCGACAAGGACGTCGTGTGTGCGCAGGACACCGGTGGCGACCAGGCCAAGGGCCAGACCGCGATGGAGAACTGTCTCCAGAAGTCGCCCGACATCAACGTGGTCTACACCATCAACGAGCCGGCGGCCCTGGGCGCGTACACCGCTCTGAAGGCCAAGGGGCGGGAGAAGGACGTCCTGATCGTCTCCGTCGACGGCGGCTGCACCGGCACCCAGGCGGTCAAGGACGGCAAGATCGCCGCGACTTCGCAGCAGTACCCGCTGAAGATGGCCGCCGAGGGCGTGAAGGCCGTCGTGACGTACGCCAAGGACGGCAAGAAGGCGTCCGGTTACACCGACACCGGCGTCACGCTGATCACCGACAAGGCGCAGGACGGTGTCACGTCGAAGGACACCGGCTACGGCCTGGAGAACTGCTGGGGCTGAGCCCCCTCAGGACCGTACGACACTGCCAATCGCCTCAGCGGGGCGGTCGTCCCGCCTCCCCGACCTGGGACGGCCGCCCCTCTTGTCCCGGCGGCGGGGGCTTCGGCCCTCCGTGCTCCGACCAGGACATCTGTTCTTCCGACAAGGACTTCGCATGACAGCGACGACATCGCCGTACTCGGAACTCAAAGCACCGACCACGGCCCGCAGGCTGCTCACGGCGCCGACCACCGGCCCCCTGGTCGCCCTCCTCCTGGCCTGCGCCTTCTTCTCCTTCTCGACCGACCAGTTCCTGACCGGCGGGAACTTCTCGCTGATCGTGCAACAGGTCATGGTCGTGGGCACCCTCGCCATCGGGCAGACCTTGATCATCCTCACGGCGGGCATCGACCTGTCGTGCGGGGCGGTGATGGCGTTCGGCAGCATCGTGATCGCCAAGACGGCGGCCGAGGGCTCCGTACCCCCGCTCGTCGCGATCGCGCTGGGCCTGGTCGTATGCGGCGGATTCGGGCTGCTCAACGGGCTGCTGGTGCAGAAGATCCCGCTGCCGCCGTTCATCGTGACCCTCGGCATGCTCAACGTGGCGTTCGCGCTGACCCACATCTACTCCGAGGAGCAGACGGTCACCAGCCTGCCCGGCTCGCTGACAGCCCTCGGAGAGACCTTCCCGCTGGGCCACACGGACATCACCTACGGCTCCCTGGTCACCATCGCCCTGTTCCTCCTCCTCGCCTACGCGCTGAGCAGCACCGGCTGGGGCCGGCACGTCTACGCCCTGGGCAACAGCGCCGAGGCCGCCCGGCTGAACGGCATCCGCACCTCCCGCCTCACCATCGGCATCTACACCGTGGCCGGCCTGCTGTACGGCATCGCCGCCCTGCTCCTCATCTCCCGCACCGGAGTCGGCGACCCGCAGGCCGGGCAGACCGACAACCTCGACAGCATCACCGCCGTGGTCCTCGGCGGCACCAGCCTCTTCGGCGGCCGCGGCTCCGTCCTGGGCACCTTCATCGGTGTGCTCATCGTCGGTGTGTTCCGCAACGGCCTCCAGCTGATGGGCGTGGCCTCCATCTACCAGACGCTGATCACCGGCGTCCTGGTGATCCTCGCGGTGACCGTCGACCAGATCTCCCGGAGGAAGGCACGATGACCGCCACCACCGCCCTCACGCCCGTTCTGCAGGCCCGCGGCCTGGTCAAGCGGTACGGCCAGGTCACCGCCATCGACGGTGCCGACTTCGATCTGCTCCCCGGCGAGGTCCTCGCCGTCATCGGCGACAACGGCGCCGGCAAGACCAGCCTCATCAAGGCCCTCACCGGCGCGGTGGTCCCCGACGCGGGCGAGATAAGGCTCAACGGCGAACCCATCACCTTCTCCGGCCCGCAGAGTGCCCGCGCCCACGGCATCGAGACGGTCTATCAGGACCTCGCCGTGGCCGCCTCCATGGACATCGCCTCGAACATGTTCCTCGGGCGCGAGCTGCGCCGCCCCGGCGTCCTCGGCAGCGTCTTCCGCATGCTCGACAAGAAGCGCATGCGCCAGGAGGCTGCCGAGCACATGGCCGACCTGAAGATCGGCCTGCGCTCGCTGACGCAGTCGGTGGAGACGCTCTCCGGCGGACAGCGGCAGGCCGTGGCGGTCGCCCGCTCCGTCGCCTGGGCCAGCAGCGTCGTCGTCATGGACGAACCCACCGCCGCCCTGGGCGTCAAGGAGTCCGGCCAGGTTCTCGACCTCATCCGCCGGGTCCGGGACAAGGGCATGCCGGTCGTTCTGATCAGCCACAACATGCCCCACGTCTTCGAGATCGCCGACCGGATCCACATCCACCGCCTCGGCCGGCGCGCCGCCGTGATCAAGCCCTCCGACTACTCCATGGCCGAGGTCGTCGCCATCATGACCGGCGCTCTCACCGTCGACGAGGCCGGAGATACTGTCGTAGCGGATTCGGAGGCCGCGAAGGCCGCCGGAGTCCAGGCCACCTGACAGCACAACCCAGCTCTCGCATCTTCCGGCCGAGGCCGCGGCCGGAACCGAGAGCCCTCAGGAGACGGTTCCTCCATGGCAGCCAACCGCCGCCCCACCCTGGCCGACGTCGCCCGCGAAGTCGGAGTCAGCGCCAAGACGGTCTCCCGAGTCCTCAACGAGGACGGACCCGCCTCCGCGCAGACCAGGGAACAGGTGCTGGCCGCAGTGGCCAAGCTCGGCTTCCAGCCGAACCTCATGGCCCGCAACATCCGCGTCGGCGGCCCGGACACCACCATCGGCCTGGTCATTCCCGACCTCGCCAACCCCTTCTTCGGAGCCGTCGCCCGCGCCATCGAGGACACCGTCCGCGAGCGCGGACTGACCCTGCTCATGGGCTCCTCCGCGGACGACCCCGAGCGCGAACGCGCTCTGACGGACAAGTTCCTCGCCCGCCGCGTCAGCATCCTGATCGTCGTCCCGTCCGTCGGCGCCGACCACTCCCACCTCAAGTCCCACCGTACGGCGGGACTGCCCGTGATCTTCCTCGACCGACCCGGCGTCGGCCTCACCACGGACAGCATCGTCAGCTCCAACCGGACCGGAGCCCACGACGGCGTCGCCCACCTCGTCGCCCACGGGCACCGGCGCATCGGCTTCGTCGGCGACCTGCCCCCGAAGTTGTACACCCGGCGCGAACGTCTGGCCGGCTACCGCTCGGCGCTGGAGGAAGCCGACATCCCCCACGACCGCTCGCTCGTCACCAACGCCCACGACCAGCAGGGCGCCGAGGCCGCGACCGCCCAGCTCCTCGGCCTGGCCGACCCCCCCACGGCCCTGTTCGCCGGCAACAACATCATGGCGCTGGGCATCGTCGCCGAACTGGCCCGCAGCAAGCGCAAGGACATCGCCTTCGTCGCCTTCGACGAGGTGGCGCTCGCCGAGGCACTCGAGCCGGCTCTGACGGTCGTCGCGCAGGACGCGGAAGAACTCGGCAGGGCAGCGGCGACCACCGCCCTGACCCGCCTGGACGGGGACCGCTCCCGAGCCCGAACCATCACTGTCCCCACCCGTCTGATCGTCCGAGGCTCGGGCGAGCTCCCTGCCCCAACGCTGTAGGGGGCCGGACCTGGAGTCGGCGCCGAACTGCACGGCCGGGCTCGCTGGACTGCCGCTCTTCGGCGGGGCGAGTCTGCCGGTGGCACCGCCTGAGCAGCGAACCGGTCGTAGCCCCTGGACAGTTTCCAGTACGGGCAGTTTTTTTCCCGCACGCACCCTGCGGAGGGCCGCGGATCCACGCTCACGCTCCAGGAGAGCGGTCCGCCTCCCGCCGATCCCACCCGCACGAGCACCAGCACCGCGACGTCGTCGCCCGATACCAACGCGGCCAGGAGGCCGAGGCACGCGAACACCGACGCGATCACCGCGTCCACCAGGCGGGCTGCGACCCTGCGGCCCACCCTCGATCAGGGGGTGGTGGCACCCTGCACGAGTGGGTGACACACCGGCTGGACGCCCTCAGGAAGGTCGTCCGGATGAACCCAGCGAGCCTCCAAGATCTCAAGTGGGTCGATACGCAACTCACCGCCGAGCAGGCGCGCTTCATAGGCAACTTCCAGACGGGTACGGTACCCGCTGTTCAGCAGCACCAGGCGACCCGCCTCCACGTCCAGGTTCGTTTCCTCTTTGACCTCCCGCACCACGGTCCGTCGGAAGTCCTCACCTTTGTGCGCGAAGCCGCTCGGCAGTCCCCACTGTCGCCCCGGGGGCCACATCCGATGGCGGAGCAACAAGACCCGCCCCTGCTCGTCACGCACGACACCGGTCACACCCACCACGAATTTCGCGTTCAGCAGCCACACCAACCGGGTCTGCACCGGACGCAAGGCACGCCACACGCGGAAAAGAAGTCGCCTCACGGAGCCTCCGGGAGAGTGCGGGGAATGGTCGCGATCGCTGCACCGCAGCGGACACTACCCCGGCACCCTGGGGCCCTGACCGACCAGGGCCCCAGGGCACTTACACGCTCTGCTCCGAAATCCCGATGGTGCCCGGGGTCGAACACCCGGTCCGGAGCAAGTCGGTCGCGCCGAGGGCGAATACGGTGTTCGACGAGGCCTGAGCCGTGAGCGCCTCCTGCCCGGCACTCGAGGCTGCCGGGCCACAATCCGCGCGATTCTCCAACGCGTTGACAGGGAGGGACAACGGGCGTTGACTGACAGGACGGTGTATGGCATCGGTTTCGGACTCTCCGGACCGGCCCACCGCTCTCAGTTCGCCGGGACCCCGCGGATCGCAGAGACCCATGCGAACCGGAGGTTCTGCCGTGCTCTTGTGGATAGTGCTTTTCGTGCTGGTCCTGGTCGTTTTCGGGTTCGGCTTCACCCTGCACGTCCTCTGGTACGTCGCCGTGGCCCTGTTGATCCTCTGGGTGATCGGTTTCCTTGTGCGGGGACGGTTCAGCGGACGAAGCGCCGGCCGGAGTCATCGCTGAAACCTGGTGAAGCGAGGCCGACAGCCCCCGTGCCGACAAGTCGCGCTGCGGGCCCATGACCGAGCTGTGAGGCCAAGGAGGCAAAAAATGGCGCATGGATACCTACGCACCAAGACGTTCCAGAGCGCGTTCGAGGAGTCGAAGGGCCGGCCACTGGAAATCGGCGGCAAGACGGTCCATCTCGCCTACGACGTTCCGGTCGAGTGGCCGTCCACGCGGGCGGCTCTCTCCTTCACGTCCTTCACCGACACTCCCGTTCAGGGAGTGTGCCTTGCGATGTCGGAAGGAGAACTGGAGATCAACGGCCTCCGCACCCCGACTGCATGTCTGTGGGCCGACGCAGTCCCGGCCGTCGTGGAGATCCGATTCCTTCAGTTCCCCAACTCGTCGACCGCGCTCCGCGTGTGGAACTGCTGGCGCGGCACGACCGACGCCACGCTCACCTGGACCCGGAATGCCGGCCTGGTCGTAGAGGCCGCAGACGACGACATGTACCGCTTCGCATGCAGTGACGGCATCGGGCCGGCCGACTTCACCGACCTCACGTTCGACCTGAGGATCGAGACCGCGATCCAGGGCACCAGGGACATCACGAGCCTCGCCGGAAGGGGATGACCGTGGAAGAGAACATCTTCGGCAAGGAGGTCCTCGTACCCGCCGGAATCATCGTCCGTGTCGACCCGCAGGAGAAGCAGGTCTTCGTCGACCGCACCGAGGAGCAGATCAAGAGCGCTCCTGCCGTCGACAAGGGGAAGCACATCGGCGGCCAGACCTACCACGACCAGCTCAGCAACCACCACGGACGTCCGACACAGTCCTGACCCACTCGGGAACCGGCCTCCTCAAAGGACGCCCCACAGTTCCCGGCCGGGCAACCGGCCGGGCAACCGGCCGGGCACCGCTTCGCAGCCGGCCTGTTCAGCGATGTCGGCGAATCCGGAGCCGCTTGGCCAGGGCTGATGCCGCGGACCAGAGCACTCGCCATCAGCCGCGGAACAGCCGGACAAGGCCCCGCGAGTGACGAGTGATCAGGACTGTCCTGCTCCCCCGACATGGTGGTCAGCGGCGCGAGCGGTGATGCCGGCATCGGCTCGCTGAAGGCGGCCGGTCCGCCCGCTGTGAAGTCATCTGTATCCGGCAACCTGCTCTGTGTGGATACGCCGCTGGACCTGCCCATCCGTGCCTCGTGGGGTGCGCTGACCTCGAACGGTATCCACAACCTGCTTTCAGGACTACGCTGTTGAGTGACACCCCAGTCCCCGGTATCGATGCTGTGTCCAGCTCCCGGGGAGGCCCACTGTGTTCGTTCTGCTTCTGATCCTGATCGTGTCCCTGTTCGGCCTCGGTTTCCTTCACCCCTTCTGGTGGCTGGCCGCCTCGTTGCTCGTCTTCGCCACTGTCCGCCACGGCCGCGATCGTGGCGGCGGTAGCGGTCCAGCGGAGTACCGGGACTACGAGGAGCGGCGGGATCGTCAGGAACGCTGGGACCGCCGCTACAGCCGCCAGAACCGGGCGCGTTGGGAGCGTGAGGACCGTCGGGACCGCGAACGCCGCAGGTGACCGTGAAGTGGACCGGCGACCGGGAGGGCTACTGGACCGCTTCCGCCGGACCGGACCCATTCAGCCTGTCGAGAAGAGGTACGCCATGCAACGCACAACCGTGCTCCAGGAGGACTGGTGGAAGCTGCGGGCGGAGGCCACGTGGGGGAACCCGGCGACGGGAGAGGACATCGAGGTCTTGCGCGCCCAGAACGATCAGCTGCGGCGCGCGCTGGCCGGCCGCGCGGTCATCGACCAGGCCCGCGGCATGGTCATGGTCCTGACCCCCTGCACCCGCGGGGCGGCCAGAGGTCTGCTGGTGAACGTCTCACGTCAGTGCGACAGCAAACTTCCCGAGGTGGCCGCGGCCCTGGTCGCCGCCTGGGAGGGCAAGCCGCTCCCGGACCGGATGGAGCGGGCGCTACGACGTACGCTGCGCGACTTTCACGCACAGGGCCGGCAGTGCAACATCCGGCGGCCGGCCAGGTCGTCCAGGTAAGGAGAAGTCATGATTCACGCAGCCGACGTCCGGGAATGGCGCGACCGCGATGTCGTCGACGCCGAGTCTCGCAAGATCGGTGTGCTCGAGGCGGTCTACGTGGACACCACCACCGATGAGCCGGCCATGGCCACGGTACGGACCGGACTGCCCACCCGGCACCGCCTGGTCTTCGTACCCCTCGACGATGTGATCGCCGGTCCGGACTACCTCAAGATCAGCTACGCCAAGGCATTGGTGACGCAGGCCCCTTCGATCGGCGTGGACGACGTCCTGCCCGCTGATCAGGAGGAAGCGATCTTCAAGCACTACGGGCTGGCCTACCAGTGCGGCACGGCCGGAGAACGGCAACTGGCACGCCGCTGATCGCCTCCATGCAGGATGACCGCCCTGCTGGAAAGCGAGTCGGACCTCGACGTGACCGCGGGGCGGGAGTGGCCCGGATGCCGTCCGGCTCGCCCTCGCGCTGGGGCCCGACGTCGTCCTGCGGATCCGAGGTCCGCCGGCGGCGGCCGGGACATCGGCGGCATCGAGGCGGTGCGCCGGCCGTCCGCCGGAGTGGCCTGCCTGGCCATGGTGATGCTGACCAGCCGTTCCGACCGCATCGACGTCGTGCGCGCAGGCAGGCCCGAGCGCGGCTGCCGGGCAAGTCGGCGTCGCCGGCTGAGCCGCAGCCGTCCCCGATGCCGCCCGCCGAGCCCGTCTCGGCTTCAGCCCGTAGCGCGGGACGGGCCATCTCGACCGCCGCCCTGCCGCTCTCGGACATGATCGGTACGGTGATACCCGGAACGGTGAGAGGGGCGGCGGGACCGTGAGCGAGCAAGCGGGGATCGGGTCGGCGAAGGAGGCCGCGGACCACGAGTTGATCCTGGCCTTCGGACGGCTTCAGGGGGCGGCCAACCGGCTGGAGTACATCCTCGGGCGCGCACTCGAGGAGGAGTGCGGTGTCAGCCATCTGATGTTCGAGGTGCTGCTGATCCTCGGGCGGGCCGGCGCGCCGGGCCTGTCGATGCGTGCCATCGCC
The DNA here is from genome assembly GCF_035983595.1 of Streptomyces sp. NBC_01334. Classification (NCBI taxonomy): domain Bacteria; kingdom Bacillati; phylum Actinomycetota; class Actinomycetes; order Kitasatosporales; family Streptomycetaceae; genus Streptomyces; species Streptomyces sp. NBC_01334. Next base: position 281,597 of record NZ_CP130718.1, read on the forward strand.
CAGGAACAGGTCCTGACGACGGGCGGCGCCACCCGTCTGGTGGACCGCATGGAGGCCGCGGGTCTGGTCACGCGCGCGGATTCCCCCGACGACCGGCGCGCGAAGCTGGTGCGGCTCACCCCGCTGGGCGAGGAGACGACGGTTCGCGCCTCACGCGTGCACGTGGAGAACATCGAGCGGTATTTCATGGAGCCGCTTCCGGCGGAGGACCGTCGGCGGTTCACCGAAGACCTTCGCCTCCTCAGCCACTCGGCCCGGGACGTGTTGCCCCGCCTGCCTTGACCTGCGCCGAGGGCTCAGCACCGGCAAGACGCTGACCACCGGCCTGTGGCAGGCCGAGCACCGTGCCCTGCTCGGCGGCGTCCTGCTGTTCCTTGTCGTTCTGCAGCAGGACGAGGGCGTTGTCGGCGACCTTCCGGGCGAGTTCCCGGTGATCCCGCGATTCGATGACGTCCTTGCCGATGTTGGTGTAGGGCACCTTCTCCGGCGCGTCGAACTCACCCGTCCTCATGCGCAGGGTGAACAGGTGGACCAGGGCGCCGTCGATGACGCCCTCGCTGAGGACGCCGGCCTCGATGGCCGCGCGCAGGTTCGGTGCCGTGGCCTCCTCGCCGGTGCAGTTGATGTGGGTGCCGGACCGCAGCACGGTTCGATCGCGGCATCCGCGATCTTGCCGCTTCCCGAAGGTAAAGCGCTCTCACGTGGATGCTCTCGCGCATCGGGCGCAATCGGCGTGTTTGCACTGTGCAGTCACAACTTGGAGGGACATGGGAGCGTCGCTCGCGACACAGCGGAGAGGAGGGACGATCGCTGGATACCGGCCGTGATCTTCCCTGGAACGCGGAGCCTCGGTAGGTCCCTGATCAACAAGCTCCGGCCAGGTGCCGTGACAAGCGTGGCAGTCTCAGTGTCCTCGTCCTGCTCGACCTGGTCGGCTCCCGGCCGACGCCGCGCTAACCGGCCGCGGACCGGACGAGGCCGCGCCGTCCCGCAGCCGCCCCCGGCCCTGGCCCTGCTCCGCGAGCCGTGAGCGGGCAGGGCGCCGCAGGTCAGGACTGTGCACGGTGTTGCTGTTCGGGCTCCGCGGCCCCCGTCGGCTCCGGCACGGTCATGTCCAGCAGGAGCACGGCGTCGTGGTCGGGGGTTCCGGGTTCGGCGGTGTAGACGCCGAGGCGCTGCCCCGGGGTGTCCTCGAGGAAGTACCCGGTCCTCCAACGGCAGACTCCACGGTCGACCCCTGCGAACTGCGTCCGCCCCGCCGCGCCGCAGCATCGTCACCAACTTGCTGAAACAGCGCGGGCTCAGCCCGGTGAACGGAGTTATCCACGCCGGCTGCGTAGCCGTGATCACAGCAGTCACGGCTGGATCGTTCCAAACACCACCCCTCGCCGTTGGAAATTGTTGTGTGGGTCAAGGCGCCAGCGCGGTGGCCACCTGAGCCAAGCGATCGGCTGACAAGGCGAAGAGGTTGGTGGGGTTGCGGAAGGAGTACTCGCCATCGTTCACGGAGAATCCGTGCCCGGCTACCGTCCAGCGCGCGGGGCCGGGGGCCCCTTGATCCTCCAGGAGAACAGAGGCGAGGGTCTCGGGGTCTTCCACACTCGTGCGGGCGCGTAGCGCACCAGCCAGGCGGCCAACAGCGTCGTCGGGTACTGCATCGTCGCCGAACGCAGGCAGCAGGAGCAACAGACGGGAATGGGGATCGGTGGTGCTGCCGCCGGGCAGCATGTTGTCCGCAGCTGCTACGAGTTCAGGCCAGGACAGGCCCGGACCCATGAAGTGCCCGTCATCGCGGGCGAGGACCTCGGCCTGGACCCAGTCGGGGTGGTGGAGAAGGTAGTCGGTTCCGGTGTCGTCCGGGACAGTCCGGTAGACCACGTGAAGACGGTGATCAGCAGCGAGCGGAACCGTGAATGCCGGCCACTCGGCCCGCTCCCAGAGCTGCCGCTGGAAGTCGCCGGCCGCGTCATAGTCCGCGCCGAACAGCAGTTCCTCGGCCTCCTCGCTCTGGATACAGGAGTAGAGGTGCCCCAGCCAGAAGAGCGGCTCGTCCAAGAGCCCGACCTGGTACGTCAGGGGACCACCGTCGTAACCCGCTATCCAGGCAGGATGCAGATCTGCACTGTTCATCACGGAGGACATCATGCCGCCCTGGCTCCGCGTCCTCGAGGCCAGGCCCCTGGAATGGGACGTCAAACGACTCTCGGCGAGCCTAGTCATCTCGGGCCGGGCGAACGGCTTCGACGACGAGCGCGCCTGCACCGTCAGCTCTACGGTCCGTGCGCCACGTTCGCCGAGGCCTACGCCGACCAGAACGAACGCGACCACCAGGCGGCCCTGGCCGACGCCGTACGGACAGGCCGGCTACCCGCGGAGGAGCTGCCGACGGCCTGACCCGGGGCCTGGGCGTGATGCGTGCGCGGGGAGCGCCAACACTGCCTTGGCCATACCCGACGACCTCGACCGCTCACTCCACCGCAAGTTGCGCAGGATCCAGCTCCGGCCCCACTTGATCAACGGGTGGTGCCTCACCGCCACCGGCCTGGCTACTACCAACCCGCCGCCCCCATGAGGACCTCAGCAGGATGCGTCCCAGTAACACTTGGCGTCCGCCTTCAACCCGATCATCAGGCACCCGATGGTGAGAGGCGGTTGCGTGTTTCAGGGAGCGCCGCAGCTGGTGGCTCCGCCAGGGCAGGTGCCGCTGTCGTTGGACGTGAGACCCACGATCCCCAGCACCAGGACGATGAGAGCCAGGATGATCAAGGGCACGTTGTCTGCAGCACAACTGCCGTGCTCGCGCGGAGGTTTCGGAGTGCTGAGCTGTGGACCCGCCTTGTCGCGTGCGGGCTCGGCACCGGGCCCGTCGTGTCCCGCTGTCGCCATCGGGTCACCCACCGTCGTTGTCCCCCTTCATGATGACACGGCATCGGACCTCACCCGTCAACCCCCCCTTCCCGTGCGGGCTCTTCGAGGAGTTCGCATCGTTCGGGTCCTGTCTGTGCCTGGGCAGGTACAGGGCGCTCGGGCTCAGCGCAGGCAGGAAGGCCCCCGGGGGCGGGATTGTGTCGGCGTCCACCACCAGCGTCAGCTGCGCTTCCCGACCGCCAAAGCGCTCCGCAGCGTAGGTGTCCGGGCGAAATGCCTCCGCCCGCGGCGCGTCGAATCCCACCACTGGGGACGAGATCAAGCTCCGCCACGGGTCATGGCCACCGCCGCATCATCAACGACACCGCGGCACATCAGGTGCGACTGCTCGCGGCCTCCAGTCGCCGTCGAGCAGCCCTTGATCCAGCACGGCTCGCGTCAGGTTCTGGCCCAGCCAGGTATCTCAGCCCCCGACTCGACCCACGCCAGCATCTGCCCAATGAACGCATCGAACTCGCCCAGGGACTCAGGGCGGTGATCCGCCATCCACCCCACCTCGGCCTGATCGTCGATACCCGAGAATTGGCACCACCCTCGGCGTATCCGACGGTGTTGCCCCACCGACTTCCCACCTCGATGGTCACCTTCGCATCGGCGGTGGCCTTACGTCCCGGACGATCAACGGGCCCATCGGCAGGGCGCAGCCACAACTCCTCGGCTGAGCAGTTCGTTCCGAAGTCACCGCCCAGCTTGGACATCAAACGACCAACGGCAGAGCCGCTTCGCCCGGAGCCCATGGGTCGCTCCAGCCACACCGGGGCATCGAGTCGGCGCAACCACGTCATCAGTCCCGACTGACTGTCCCTCACCTACCCATTGTGGCGGGATGGACTCAACGGTGTCCAAGCGATTGCCGGGGCTGCCTGAGCCGGCAATGCAATTTCCATTGGGCTAAGGCTTGTCCCGCAAGTCCCGTGAGGTCTTTCGACGGCTCCCTCAGGGGTGGTACAGGACCTCGCGGCTACTCTGTAGACCTTCGTGCGGATGGCGATCTTTGGGGGCCCGGTGGGACGCAGCAGGATGCCTGTGAAGAACTTGGGCGCCAGCGAACTGTGTCTCTTCATCGAACCGTACGGCGAGGACTACTGGCTGGAGCCTGGAGAGGCTTTTACTGTCGGGCCGGAGGCCGAAGGGATCGACGTCTGGTTCGACACCTACGTCTCGACGGACTGCATCACCGTGTGGCTCTACGAGGACGGCGACCCCACCAAGGTCGTTCTGGACTACGTAGTCGTTGATGCCGACGGCGCCCGGCTGGATTGCGGACATCAGCGGCCTCTGCGGCGGGCTGTCCCTGATCCGGCCTGACCTGGTCTGTCTCTGCTTTGATCACCCGGTCAGGGCGAGGTTGTGCAGACGGGCGACGCCAAGCATGGCGTGGTGGACGCCGTCGCCTTTGAGTCGGCAGTCCCGAAGGATCTTCCAGGTCTTCATGCGGGCGAAGACATGCTCGACGCGGGCACGCACCTGTTTGTGGGAACGGTTGTGTTCCTCCTTCCAGGCCGGGAGGTCGGTCTGCCCACGCTCCCGACGGTGCGGGATGACGAGCCCGGTGCCGGGATAGCCGCCGTCGGCGATCGTGATGGTCCGACCGACGGCGGCTTCGGCACCAGATTCGGCCCATGCCTTGCAGTCGTTGCGGTTGCCGGGCAATGGCCGGCCGACCACGACGACCAGTCGAGTGTCCGCGTCGATGACGACCTGATGGTTGGTGGAGTACCGGTAGTTCTTCGACCGCTCCGCGATGGTGTGGTCGCGGGTGGGGACCAGGGTGCCGTCCACGATGAGCACGGTGTCCTTGGCGAACCGTTTGCGGGGCCGAAGAGCGAGCATCGGCCCAACGTGGGCGATGATCCGGTCCGCCGCCGACTTCGAGACCCCGAACAACGGGGCCAGCTGCCGCATCGTCAGGTTGGTGCGCCAGTACGCGGCGACCAGCAGCGTCCGTTCCTCCAACGCAAGGCTCCACGGCCGGCCCCTGCGGACCGCGTCCGCACCTGCGCGACGCAGTACCGTCACCAGCTTCCCGAACTGCCGCGGGCTCAGCCCGGAGAACGGGGCTATCCAGGACGGCTCCGACGCCGTGATCACACCAGTCACACCAAGATCATCTCAGCCTCCCTATCATCCGTTCCATAGAGATGAGCACCGGTGAAGGGGGCCGATAGAGATGACCGCAGCACGCATGGCAGCCGCCGTGCTGGCCACATGGGCCACGCTGATCTTGCTGCTACTCGCGCCGTCGCCCCTGCCAGAGCATTGGCGCTACTACATCTACTCTCCGGCGAGCGTGGGCCTGTGGATGCTGACCATGCTGGTTGCCCCTGTCGTGGTCTGCATCGTGAAATGGCCATGGATCAAGTCGGGCGGCAGGTGAACCTCGACCTGCATACGAGCCGCGGACTACCCCTTCACGCCTGATCGGCAATTATGGGACGGCCCTTAGTTCGACGATCAGTGCAACTGGGTAACCCGCCCTCATGCACACGCAGTTGCGCTCTCATCCGCAGCTTCTCCCCGGGATGTTCCGCCACCCGAGAGATCTACCGCCTCCTTCAGGGTCGACTCGGAGTGTCCGAGGCAGGATCCTGATGGGGAGGGAATGGCGAGCAGACCGTCTCCGTGTCGGCCGAACAGAGCTGCGAGACTGCCTTCCGCTGGATCCGAGGCGTTTTCGATTGGCCGCATCTTGCGGTTACGGCATACAGGCATCGGTCGCTACGGCGATCGCATCCACAGCGATCCTCTTGTTGCCCATCAGCTCCACGACCGCTGCAGTTCTGGCCGGCGGACTATCGGGGAAGAATTCGGCGTACACCGTGTTCACCATGGGAAAGAGCTCCGCATCCGTGAACAGTACGGTCGTTTTCACAATGTTACGTGATGAACCACCAGCCGAAGCAACCGCCTGCACCAGATTCCTGAATGCTTGTTTGCATTCCTTCTCGAACCCCCCCGGAGGGATCTCCCCGGTTTCCGGATCGACTCCCGCCTGGGCAGACACGAACACGAAACCTCCGGCCGTAACGCTGGGAGCATAGGGGCCCAGCGGGAGAGGGGGCAGGGGTTGGTCAGACGAAGCGCTTCGGTGGTCGAACTCTGCGAGCATCAGCGATCTTCCATTCGACTTGATCAATCCGTTGAGAGGAGGAGTTCAGGACGGTGTCGCCACCCGCAGCGGATCCGTCGAGCGCGGAGTCTACCGGCATGGCGACACTCACGGCCCAATTCACCAGAAAGTCAGGTCTCAGGCACGCCGAACGCGCCCGCGGGGACAATGGATCACCTCCTCGCCCGTTCACTGATCGAACAATAGGGGGTCAGTTTCATGCGCGGATGGTTAGCAGGGCAAGCAAGATCTGCCATCGAGCGCCCAATTCATTACCGAACTGATCACAGATCGGTCGCCCTGGAAATATCTCACCGGTTGAACCACGGCTTCGGCTTTGCTGTCGTAAGAGGGTTCACAGTGGATCCGCTCCGTCCCGAAGCGTCCGCCGAGGTCCCCCTGACCGTCTTGCGCCACCTCGGCCGCCCGCTGCATCAGGGGCCTACAGGATCAACCTCTCTGACGTGGCTTGTGCGAGACGAGGGCGTCAATCGATTCGACTCGGACGGCAACTTCCGCCAGGGCGTCTACACCTCCAAGTCGCGCGACGCGATCGACATTCACAATGATGGCGCGATGGAGCCATATGGGCATCAGATCTACATTTCTTCACTGCTGTGCGTAAAGGCCGCAAGTGCAGGCGGCCACAACGTACTGGTCAGCGCCCTCGCAGTGCTCGACATCATGCACCGGGAATATCCTGAACATGTCGATCGGCTCCGTCATCCGTTCCCCTTCGAGCGTGGGCACGTCACGCCCAAGGGAGGTGAGGCAGTTATCTTTGCACCTGTATTCGACCTCAGCCGTCCCGCGCTCAGAGTCCACTGGAACCGTCAGCGTATAGAAATGGCGGAAGAAATCACCGGTGTGCCGCTGTCACCGTCCGCCATGGAGGCTCTTGACGCGCTAGAAGAGGTCATTATGCGCCCTGAAGTTCAGCTTACTCACATCCTTCGGCCCGGCGAGTTACTTGTCATAAACGATGATCTGGTACTCCATGGCCGATCCGCATTTTCGGATAACGTCACCCGACGCTGCCTCGTTCGCATACTCTTCGCGCGTTCGTAGCCCGAAGCCCACGGAAATCTCGAGGAGATGGCTCCATCATGCTCACTGAAATCTTGGGCACGACAATCGGTGCCGTGGCGGGTGTTTTGGTCACTATGGTCATAACAACGTTCCGACCGCCTTCTGAAGCGATTCTCAAAGGGCGTCCACTGGCAGAGCTGGAAAATTATCCCGTTGCAGTAGGAACCGATGGCAAAATCCGGCTCGACATGGCCGAGATGATTGCGGCATGTAATTACTTGGTGAGCAACCGTGAGCCGCGTGCCGCCATCGATCTTCTCTACCTGGCCGAGCACAACAGGGACGTAATTTCTCCCCCGGCAGCACTGGCACTCGATCGGGTACGTCGAGTCTATCGGCGACGATATCGTCGCCTCGTCGAGCCTCAACAGCTCGGTGAGCAACGTGAACACATATTGCGTCAGTTCGGCAAGATAACGGATGCTCTCGGCGGTACTTTCAGCGGCTTACCGATCGAATTCGTCCTCCATGACACCCGGGACCCGCTCAATTCGATATACACGATCAAGAACTCGATCACCGGACGCCGAGAGGGAGATCCCGTCTCAGTATTCGGTGAAGATGTGGTCCGAGCATATGGGCGCCGCTGGTCAGGCCCGCAAGTCGCTTACAGACTGCGGCAGCCCACCACCGGACAAATCATCAAGGCGACCACCATTCCGCTCGAGGACAAGACCCTCGGACTGGTCGCCTTCCTGTGCGTCAACATCGACGTCGGGCGAATGTCGCCCGAGTCGAGCGAGCTACGGGACCTGGCGCAGCAAATGGTGGCTACACCGGCCGGCTGGGGGCCACAGGTGTTCGCTGTACCAGACTGACCCGAGCCACCTAACGACCTCGTGCACGGTCAGCCGTGCCACGAGGTCGTTGGTACTCCAGCTGTAGATCGTGATCTTCATGTCCGGCTGCGGCCGGTCGGCGGTAGTAGCTGGTTCGTGATCGTGCCTGGCGGCGGCGTCGCCAGTCGGACGGGCCGAAGCAAAATCCGACGGCCTCGACTTACCACCCGGCCTGTGGGGCCGCCCTCGGCCCTCAGACCAGGTGGTGGGTGGTCAGCTTCCCGCCTTTCGTCCCGGCGGCGAGGAGAGCGCTTCCGTCCGGCAGAGACGCCGCGGAGACATAAGACCCGATGAACGTTTGTTTGAACGATTCGCCGGACAGCAAGTCCCACTGGCGCACCATGTCCTGGTCTGCGGTGAACAGCCGTATCCGACCCGACACGGTCGCCGTCGCGATCCTCACGAATTCCCCCTCGGCCGGAATCGGCGGGCCTACCTCCTCCCCTGTCTCGGCGTCCCAGCGGCAGATGACCTCGCCCTCCTCCACCACGCCGACGATCACCGGTCGCCCGTCGTCGTTGTACGCCGTAGTCAGCCTGTCGATGTGAGGAGCGTTGATCTTTGCGCCGAACGACGACTCGCAGAGGTCGCCCTGCCAGCGCCGTACTCCTTCGTAGTCCCCCGTCACGATCAATGAGGGCCCGCCGCGCAACTTCGCGATGGTCACGGCGACCACATCTCCCACATGTTCCAGCGGAGGGGACAGGGGCGCGCCTGTGAGCGGGTCCCACATGTGCAGCCCGTTGACCCCTGTGCCGACCAGCCGAGCCCGCCCACCGCCCGTCACTTCTCCGGCGACCTGGAAGATTTGGTCGTCCCCGACCGTGTCGGCCAGAAGCCGCCCGCTCGCTCCGTCCCACAGGCAGAGGCCGTCCTCGTCCCCGGCCGCGACACGCACCTGCCCGTCCGGGAGCACGAGCGCTGTCAATTCGAACGTGTCGATGGAAGCGTTCTCGGGGACCTGGAAGTTGCCCGTCGGACGGCCGGACTCGGCATCCCACCGGGTCAGCCGCCCGGAAGAGGCGGCCACCAACTCCGTCCCACCCGCAGGTGAACGGTAAATCAACGGGGCTGCCGGACCGTCGAGACCCGCGATCTCGATCCCGGGTCCAACCATTTTCGAACGCATCGTTTCCTCCCCTGCCGGCACCCCATTCTTCATGTCTGGGCTGCGGCTTGTCGGCGGTAACGGCTGGTCTGTGATCGTGCCTGGTGACGGCGTCGCCAGTCGGACCAGCCGAGCCGGTGGGCGAGACCGTTTCATCGGCCGGACGGTGACGGCGAGGCACAGGTGCTGGATCTGTTGATGTCGCGGTCCGGGTGCTCCCACAAGTCGGTCTGCCGGCCCCACGGCGCCCTCACGACGACTTCACCGTAGGACTCGGGCAGGTCGTTGTCCTCGCTCTCCCGCGGGGAGGAGCGCCTTCCGAATCCGGTCGCGGACGCCACGGCCCGGGCAGTCGAAGAGCCGTCGGGACGGTTCGGTACCGGCCCGTCCACCAGGCGGGAGCTGGGTGGCAGGCCGTCCAGGCCGACCCCACCGGCACGGAGTTCGGCGACTGGGAGCCGGACGGATCCCAGCGGCAGGAAGGCGACATCACAGGACAGCACTCTGTACCGGCCGGAACCGCGTGGTCGACCCGTACCCCCGGCCCCGCTGGAAAGGTGAGAGTCGTTCCGGGGGCTACGTGAAGTTCGGGTTCGAGTGCTGGTGGTGTGACGCCGGCTGTGGCGTTCACGGGAAGCCCACCCGGGTTCCGGCAGGAGCTGTACTGGTTCCCGGCGGAATGGGAGTGCCGGAACTGCGGCACCGTCAACATCACCTCGGGCCGCCCTGGACACCCGCCGAATGACCCGGCCGGCTGCTCTGCCGACTACCGCCGAGTGAGGGCGATCCCGAGCCCAATGCACCACAGGGCCGAACAGTGCAGGCTGCCTCCGGCCATGGTCGGGCGGGCCGGAAGCTGCAAGGTGGCCACGGCGGCGCTGTTCCTCGCCTCGCGGGAGATCGGCTTCATCACCGGCATGGAACTCTCAGTGGACGGCGGCGCAGGCCAGGTCTGAGCGCCGGGATGACATGCCTTGACCAGCGGATTCGTGTGACTGAGAGTGGCCCTACTGATCAACTGGGGCGGGGAGCATGACACACGAACAATATGCCGACCACTGCGAGGAGCTCTTCGCGGCGGGCGGATTCACCAAGGTCCGGAAGCTGGCCGGATCCGGCTTGGAGGAACTCGGACCCGATCCGGTGCTCTACCGGTGGCTCGGCCTGGCACACGCGGCGGAGGACGAGGACGACCACGACGCCGAGGCGGAGAAGGCCTACGAGGCCGGACTCGCCCAGTGGCCCGACGATCTCGGCCTGCTCGTCTCCTACCTGGAGCTGTGCCTGCGGGCCGACGGATGGACGTACCCCGGGCGCAGCGCTCGAGCGGGCCTGATCAAGGATCGGATCGCCGTGCTGGCACCGACGGGGTCGCCCGAGGCTGCACGGGTGGAGGACGCGCTCGGCTGGGCCGGGCGGGGTTACTGGCAGGACGTACGGGAGAGGACGGCCTCCGCTCGGGCCGAGCGGGCGACCCTGACGTCCCACAGCGCCGATGTCGCCGAAGCGCTGAAGCAGGGCGGCCAGGTGCCCACGCATCCCGAGGACTTGCGGGCCGCAGAGGTGGCGGCCGCCCTGGAATTGCTGGCCGGCCCGTGGCGGGCTCCCCTGCGGCTCTTGGTCCGCTACCGGGTGGCCGCGTACGTCGCCACCTTCGTGCTGGTCCTCGCCACGAACAAGGCGCTGGTGCTGAGCGGGACCGTTTCCTACAGCCTGTGGGGCTGGATCTGGTATGCGCCCGTGCTGCTGGCCGACGCGAAACTCAAGCAGGCCCGACAGCTGGCCCGGCAGCGGGTGATCGACGCGATGGAGGCCCGACACGCCCAGACCGCCGCCTCGGGCTAGGTTCCGACGACGGACGCCGCAGCGGCGGGAGGCCTGAACCTCGGAACCTGGAGCACCGGGGCACTGGCCGACTGCCAGGGGCGGGGGGCCGGAGGCCCGGGAGGCGGGGGCGGGGTTCTGCGGCAGCGGTCTCGCCACCGCAGGGCGCGAAACGCGGTTATACGGTGGCGAAACAGGGCCAGCCGTCCGACCGAGGAGCCCGCATGACCAACAGTCCGAAAGTAGTCGCCGAAGCGGCCTTTCAGCACTACAGGTCGCAGGACCGCGACGCCGCCTTCGCTCTCTACGCCGACGGGTTCTCGTTCACCAGCCCGCAGGACGACCACATCGACAGGACAACGTTCTTCGAGCGGTGTTTCCCCACGGCCGACCGGATGACGGAGCAGCGCCTGCTCCACGTCGTCCCCGCAGGCGAGGAACTTGTCTTCCTCCATTACGAGTACGTGCTCACCACGGGCGCCAGGTACCGCAACATGGAGGCGATCACTGTCCGGGACGGGCTCATCCAGGACGTGCAGGTCTTCTTCGGCGGCAAAGTGTGACGAGCCCTCGCGGCTGATCCAGGTCGGTTGTGCCCGCTGCCGAGGGTGCCCTGTCTACTCGAAGGGAGGGGGGCGGGTGGATGCTCGGTGGGCGTCCCAGTCGGCGCGGCCGCCGACGCCCAGGACTCCGACGTCACCGGCCAGCTCCGTCGGCGACAGCCGGCGCAATTCACGTCGGGCGAGGTGGGTGACGATCGCCGGGAAGGCAGGCCTCAACGGCTGGCACCAGCGAAGCCACGGGGGTGCGTAGATGTGACGGGCGCGGCGGGTGATGCCGGTGGTCAGCCAGTCGGCCACCTGGTCGGGGGTGTGTACGCGCTGTGCGAAGCGGGGCTGATTGCGGCGCAGGGCCTGCAGGACGGGGTGGTCGCCGATGCCGGTGACCATGTCGGTTCCGGTCCAGTGGAGGTAGGCGATGCCGACCGTGATGCCGTCGGATTCCACCTCGCCCCGCAGAGCCAGCGCGAACGACTCCGCACCGGCCTTGGAAGCACAGTAGGCACTCATCATCGGGGCGGAGCCGAATGCGGCGGTGGAAGCGATCTGGAGGAAGTAGCCGCGGGTGTCGGCGAGATGGGGCAGGAACGCCCTGGCGGTGTTGGCGGATCCGGTGAGGTTGACGTCGACGACCCGCTGCCAGAGATCGGCCGGGGTGTGGACGAAGGGGCCGCCGGTGGCGATGCCGGCATTGGCCACGACCACGCTCGCCCGTCCCAGCTCCCCGCCGACCTGCCGGGCCGCCCGGTCCAAGGCCGCGGAATCGGTGACGTCGGCTTCGATGCAGACGCTCCGGGTGGGCAGGGAGGCGGCCGCCCGGCGGAGCGATTCCTCCTCGCGCCCGACCAGCGCCACGAGCATCCCGGCGCTGGAAAGGTGTCGCGCGAGGGCTTCACCGACCCCACGAGCGGCACCGGTGACGACCGCGACCCGCCCGCTCAGCGGCGTGCCGTGCATACCGTGGCGCCGACCGTCACCGGGAGTCTCGCGCATCGGTCCTCGTTCCCTCCATGCCACCGACCAGCCACCGACCCTCCACTTGCCCTCCGCTTGCCCTCCGCCGACGACAGTCCTACCGGTATACCCGGCCGAACCGACCGTACGGATTTTCTGACCCGTACAGCCTCATTCCTGCACAATGCGGCGATGGCCGCCATACGTGCGCGGCGGCGTGGGCCGAGTCCGCGTTCCTTCCGGGGCGGCCGAGCCCTCCGGCTGCGCGAGCCGCTCGCGCAGCCGGAGAGTGTCTGTCCTCCTCGAGCCGACGCCCCTCCTGTCAGGCCGTGTCGCAGAAGGGGCGAGCCAGGTCCCGCCTGATCGGCGCGAAGCCGGCGAAGCCGTCCGGCTGTCGGGTCGTCCGGCCGTCCGGGCCGTGCTTCGTGGGCGGTCGTCAGGCGGGGAGCAGTGCGTCTCCGTCGAGGATGTGCCGTTCGGCGGCGCCGGTCTGCGGAATCCGTTCCGGGGCCACAGCCGCGTAGGTGGCGACGTCGTGCCAGACGCCCTGGGCGTTGAACAGTTGGCGAAGCGTGGCCTCGGGGTGCAGACCCGCCGCGAGCATGACGTCGCGCATGCGGGCGTGATCCGCTCGGTGCCCTGCCCAGATGCGGTGCAGGCCGAGGCGGCCGAAACCGTACGCCATGAGGAGACGGCCCGCCTCGTGGCCATGACCGCCGACCGGGGCCCCCGGCAGCAGCACCAGGCTGGTCAGCATGGCGTTGCGCCCGTACTCCTCCACCAGCAGCCCCATGGTGCCGACCATGGCGTCCTCGCCCGGCGCGCACACCGCCATGGTGTGCTTGCGACGCGGCTGCACACAGGGCTGGGACAGGCATCGGGCGAAGGCGTGCTGACCCTCAGCCCGAGCTTGTCGAAGTCGGCGAGGCGGAACGATCCGCCTACGCCTTCCATGACGCAGGTGAGCGCCGCGCTGTTGCCCACGGACAGGCCGATCACGCCGATGCGGCAGCCGAGCAGCCGCTCCTGCTCGGCGCTGGTGATCTTGTCGCGGTTCCGGTCGGTGCGCACGCGCCGGAACTCCCGCTCCGGCAGCACGTGGACCAGCCGTCCCGACCAGGGGTGCCAGACCCAGGTGCCGAAGTGCCGCCGGTCGGCGCCTTCGCACACCTCATCGACCGCGGCGGCCAGTTGTCCATCGGTCAAGGGATCTCCGGGCCTGAGGCAGCGCACCAGTTCCACGAGCTGGTCGTCGATGAGGTCGTGCACCTCGCCTACGTCACCCGAAGCGAGCAGGTCGAGGAGGCCCACACGGTCGACTTCCTCCTGCGGTCGGTAGAGGACGGGCCGAACTGCCGTCGCATGGAGGGTTCGTGGCGTGAAATCCGACTGTGCACTGCATGGGGCTGGAATGTCAGCATTGATCGCGATCATGGAAGACAGCAGCCCGCGATCTTGGAAAAGCCCGTGCGCAGGGGGCACGCAAACTCGAATTCATGCACGGCCGTTCACCACCGCCATGCCGCCGTTCACCCCCAGAGCCCCCACTCGGACGACGGATCGGCGCCGGTCGCCCGAGCCTGAGTACTGCCGCCCGACGCACCACCACTTGACGAGTCGTCATGCACTCCGTAGCGTCGCGCGTGCTGTACACGCACGTGACCGTGATTCACATCCAAAGACGATTGCGCAGCGGGAAGGACGGCCCTGATGCAGCGCCGTGTTGTGGTGTCAGGAGGCGGTACCGGCATCGGACTGGCGACCGCGCGGAAGTTCGCCGCCGACGGGGACCGTGTCGTCCTGCTCGGCCGGCGCGCGGACGTGCTGCGCAAGGCCGCCGAGGAGTTGAACGACACCCACGGCGAGTCGACGGCCGACTGGTACGCGGTCGATCTCTCGGACCCCGAACAGGTAAGTGGGGCGGTCGAGTTCATCACCGAGGACGAGACGCCTCTCGGGGTTCTGGTCGCCAACGCCGGCGGCAACGTCGCTCCTTCGCACGACGGCTCGCTCGCCGCGATCGCCGACAGCTACCGCCGCAACTTCGAGGCCAACGTGCTGACCGCCGTTCTCCTCACCGAGGCTCTGCTCCCCCACATGCGCCGACCCGGGGGCCGCATCATCCAGCTGTCCTCGGTCGCCTCCTTGCGGGGCGCAGGCTCCTACGGCGGCTCGAAGGGCTGGATCAACAGCTACACGTACGACCTCGCCCAGCGGCTCGGCCCCGAAGGCATCACCGCGAACGCGGTCGCCCCCGGATTCGTCGCCGACACCGAGTTCTTCGGAGACCGCGCCACACCGGACTTCGTCGCCTCCCGGGTCGCCCAGTCCCTGACCGGTCGCGCCGGCCTGCCGTCGGAGATCGCCGCCGCCGTCCACTACCTGGCATCGCCCGAAGCCGCGTACGTGACGGGGCAACTGCTGCACATCAACGGGGGTGCGGCACTGGGGCGGTGAAGCGCCTCGGCCGTCGTACCACCAAGGCGTGTCATGAAGGTGGGCCGGTCTGGCGTGAGGGGACCGTGAACTCGGGCGGTGCCCTTCGGCACCGGCCCGAGCGATGCGGTCGCTACTCGGGCAGGGGCAGGTGCCCGATCACCTTCTGGCCGACGAACGCGGACATACGCAGGGCGTGGTAGGCGTAGTCGCGCATGGCCTTCTCGTATCCGGCGACGCCGTCGAGGAGCGGCTTGCCGTCGGCGGCGACGGCGAGCAGCTGATCACCCAGGGTGTGTGCGTCGCGCAGTGCGGTGTTGGCTCCGATGCCCAGCGCGGGACTCATGGCATGGACCGCGTCACCCATGACGGTGATGTTGGACGGTTCCCAGGCGTCGACGGGTACGCAGCTGCGGCACTTGAGGGCTTGCACGGTGGCGGTGTCCCACAGCCGGACGGTGTCGACCAGGGCCGGGTGCCAGCCGGCGACGCGCTGCAGGGCGTGTGCCTTGAGCTCGTCGGGGTCGGCGGTGAACAGTTCGTCGTCGGGGAGCATCAGGCCGGGCAGGGAGTTGAAGATGCTCAGCGCGTAATCGGCGGTGGCCTCGCGCCGGAAGCCCGGGTCCTGCTCGGCGATCAGCAGTGATGCGGGGTCGGTGCGCTCCAGCGGGCCGAGGGTCAACCCGGTGAAGTCGGCGTCGTAGGCCAGCGAGAAGGCATTGAACAGCTCTGCGGGCAGCTTGGCCTTCGCCTCGTCGTTGAGATGGATCTTCGCGGCGATGTGACGGGAGCCGAGATCGGCGACCTGGACCTGAGGCAGGCGCTGTGCGCGGACCGCCGAGTTGATGCCGTCCGCGGCGATGAGCACGTCGGCCTCGACCGTGGCACCGCCTTCCAGCAGGACAGTGATCGACGAGTCGAGGTGGGTGCGGTAGCCGGTGACCCTGGCACCGAAGTGCACGGCCTTCTCCAGGCCGAGGTAGAGGATGCGGCGCAGAGTCGAGCGGCACACCACCAGGTGCTCGGGGATGTCGGCGGGCACGCCGGTGCCCTCGGTGGCCGACCTGTCCCGGCCGGGGCGGAGGTTGAGCTGCTCGTCGAAGAGGAGCATGTCCTCGCTCGGCATGCCGCAGGTCGCCAGGAACAGCTCCCACAGGCGAGGCTCCAGCGCCGCGTGCAGCGCGGAGGTGCCGGTGGAGTTGATGTGGATCCGGTACCCGGCCTCGCGTGCCGCGATATCGGCGTCGCGTTCGTAGACGGCCACGTCCAGGCCGTGCCGGTTCAGGTAGTGGGCCAGCGTCAGCCCGGCGAGCCCGCCGCCGGCGATGACAATGCGCATTTTAGACACGGTACTCCCAGTGCAGAGTTCTTCTCTTACTCGGAGCACACCAGGACTCCCCCAAAGGGGAGGACGTTGACGCAGAACGGGAAACCGGTGGCCTGCGGTCCGGACTACCAACCGGAAAGCAATTTCGTGTGCCGTGAAAGCGTACACCGACGGTCGGCCACCAGGGACGGATCAACCGCACAATGTGCGGGAGTTCACTTTTCCGCACCATTGAAGAAAGCTTCGTCCAATTACTCCACAAAGCCTTGACGTATTGCGGGACACCTGGTCGGCCAAACATGACTTGCCCACCGAGAGAATACGTGCTCGCATTCCAATCGACCGCATGGCGTCGTGCATGGTCACCCTTGTCGGACTTCGGCGCGCTCGCACCGTGTGAGCCGAACTTCTTGCGGTCGCGGATCCGGAACCTCTCCTCAGGGAGGATGGCACCGGATGCCGCGTCCGCATGGGCGGGCCCGGTTCCGGCGGGAGCCGTACGCCCTGTCGGCACGGACCCCGTCCGGGCCTGATACGCGGTCGGCCAGGACACCGGACGTGGTGCGCCGCCGGCCTCCGGCGCCGGTTCGGACAACTGCGGCGAGCCGGCACGCTGCCCGACGGCGACGAGCGAGGAGCGGAGCCTCTGCTGCCACTCGACGGCCAGGTGCGCGGCTTGGTGGTCGATCCGCCGCCAGAGCGGCCGAGTCCGTGATCGTCGGGCTCGGCGAAGGCACAGCCAGGAAGTTCCTCCTGAAGGTCCCCCTTCACGCGGGGCGGCAGCCTGCCGCCAGTCCGCGCCGCTCACACCACGGTCCCAGCAGGCCCCCCAAACCGGCCTTTCAGGCCCCTGCCGTGCGCTCACGTCCCACCGAAGTCACGACGCGCCGCCACCCAGTGGGGGTGCGAACGCAAGCGAACGACGCGGCGGATCTATTGACGTCACTCGTCAACTCTCATAGTTTTCCATCGCCTTGGCAGTTTGAAACGATTCAGCTCACTGCCGACGCTCGCTGTGTGCTGCCGTCGAACCGGTCGTCGTCCACCCGCCACAGGCTGCGCCCGGACCGGGAGCCGCCGTCCGAGCCCACCGCTCAGCCCGGCCGTCCTGCTTCGCCTGACCCGCGTGAAGGAGTACTCCGTTGGCAAGCCAGACCACTCCCCCCGCCCCCGACTCGGCCCCGCACCCCGAACAACCCCCGTTCAGCCGACGCCACTTCCTCGGCACGGCATCGGCGCTGGCCGCGGGTGCCCTCGCGACGGGAGCCGCCGGCCGCGCACAGGCGGCCACCGGCACACCGCGCGCCGAGCCCGTCGAGCTGTCCGGGGCCCATTGGATCTGGTACCCGGAAGGGAGTCCCGGCACCGACGCCCCCACCGGACACCGCTACTTCCGTACCGCATTCACCGTCGCGGCGGGCGAGGTGACCGACGCACAGCTCGTCGTCACCGGCGACGACACCGTCGATGTGTGGCTCAACGGGAAGCCTCTGGCCGGCTCGCCCAGAGTCGCCCGGTCCTGGCGCAACGCGCTGTACGTGGATCTGCGGTCGGCCGTGACCCCGGGGAGCAACACCCTGGCGCTGGCAAGCCGGAACCAGGGTGGCTCGGCCGGGGTCATCGCACGGCTGCGCGTCGTGACCACTGGCGGCACGACCGATGTCGTCACCGACGGCCGCTGGGTCGCGGGCAAGGCCGTGTCCTCGGGATGGGAACAGCCCGGCTCCGGTGTCGAAGGCTGGCCGGCCGCCCGCGATCTCGGCGCCTACGGAACGGCACCCTGGTACGCCCAGGTCGCAGCCCCCGATCTCGCCGCGCCGTCACCGCTGAGCGTGGACGCCTGCACCGTGGAGCGTCGCGCCAGCCCGCTGGGCGTGGACGCGGCACACCCGCGCTTCGGCTGGGTCCTCGACTCGACGGAGCAGCAGCAGCGCCAGGGCGGCTACCGGATCCAGGTCTCCTCCACGGCCCGGGGCTCCGGCGACCTGTGGGACAGCGGCCGGGTCCCGTCCGACCGGCAGATCGACATCGTCTACGCAGGCAAGCCCCTGAAGAGCCTGACCCGCTACTTCTGGCGGATGCGCGTCTGGGACGTCCAGGGCCGGGCGACCTCGTGGAGCAAGCCGCGGTGGTTCGAGACCGGGCTGCTCGCGGCTGCGGACGAGTGGACCGCCTCGTTCATCGGGCGGCCGCCGGGTCCTGATCTGTCGGGGGCCACCTGGATCTGGTACCCGGAGGGCGATCCCGCGGCCGGGGTACCCGCCGCCACCCGCTTCTTCCGGCGCACCTTCGGCTTGACCGGCGTACCTGCCGTCGCGAGCCTGATCGTGACCGGGGACGACACCGCGGACGTCTGGGTCAACGGGGCTCCGGTGAGCACCTCGAGACGAGTGACCGACTCGTGGAAGAGCGCCGCACTGGTCGATGTCACCGCGCACCTTCGGAGCGGCGACAACACCATCGCGGTCGCGAGCCGGAACACGAGCCAGTCACCGGCCGCGGTCATCGCCAAACTCGTGCTGCCCGACGGCCCGACCGTGGTGACGGACGGATCGTGGAAGGCCCACCAGGACGCGCCCTCGGGCTGGGAAGACCCCGGATACGACGACGGGGACTGGCCCGCGGCACGCGCGGTCGCCTCGTACGGTGGCGGCCCATGGGGATCCGGCGTCCGGGTCGTCGGACCGGCCCCGCTCCTGCGCAAGAGCTTCACCGTGCGCGGGCGAGTCGCCTCGGCACGGCTGCTGACCACCGCACTCGGTCTGCACGAGACCCGGCTCAACGGTGCGAAGATCGGCGAAGACGTGCTGGCCCCCGGGTGGACCGACTACACCAGGCGCGTGCAGTACAAGGTGTTCGACGTCACCGCGCACGTCCGGCGGGGAGCGAACGTGCTCGGCGCATGGCTCGGCAACGGCTGGTTCTCCGGCAGTCTGGGCTTCGCCGGCAACCAGCGCTACGGCACCCAGCCGTTCTACGCGGCGCAGCTGCTCATTGCCTTCACCGACGGATCCAGGCAGCTGGTGACGACGGACGGCAGCTGGAAGACCGGCACCGGCGCCATCACGGCGGACGATCTGTACCACGGCGAAACCTACGACGCGCGTCTGCACACCGAAGGCTGGGACTCGGCCGGCTTCGACGACGGCGACTGGGCGACCGTCGCCGTCCACGACGGGCCCACTCCCCCACTGGTGGCCCAGGTCGACAACGGTGTCACCGTCCAGCACGAGTTCCGCTCCGTGTCGACCACCCAACCGCAGCCAGGGGTGTGGATCTTCGACATGGGGCAGAACTTCACCGGCTGGAACCGCATCGCCGTGCGCGGCGACGCCGGCACCACGGTCACCGTCCGGCACGGAGAGGTCCTCAACCCCGACGGCACGCTCTACACCACGAACCTGCGCGCCGCCCAGGCCACCGACTGTTTCACCCTCGCCGGCACCGGCAGCGTCGAGACGTACGAGCCCCGGTTCACCGTCCACGGCTACCGCTACGTCGAACTCAGCGGACTTCCTTCCGGTTTCCGGCCCGGCGACACCACCGTCATCGGCCGCGCGGTATGGACCGACGCCGGGCAGCCGGGCACGTTCAGCACCTCCGACGCGCTGGTCAACAAGCTGCAGCACAACATCGTGTGGGGCGAGCGCGGCAACATGCTCTCGATCCCGACCGACTGCCCCCAGCGGGACGAACGCCTCGGCTGGACAGGCGACATCGCCGCCTTCTGCGCGACCTCCGCGTTCAATCTCGACACGCACGCCCTCCTGACCAAATTCGTCGACGACCTGACGGACGCCCAGCAGGCCAACGGCGCCTTCACCGACGTCGCGCCCGCGGTCATCGCCGGTTCCGGCACTGCCGGATGGGGTGACGCGGGAACGATCATTCCCTACACGCTGTGGCAGCGCTTCGGCGACCTCACCGTCGTCGACCAGCACTTCACGGCCATGGCCAAGTGGGTCGACTATCTGCGCGAGACCTCCGGCAGCGACCTGATACGCAATCAGCAGACCTTCGGCGACTGGCTGAACGTCAACGACAACACGGCTCAGGACCTCATCTGCACGGCCTACTTCGCCTGGTCGGCACGTCTGGTGTCCCGTATGGCGGCCGCCACCGGCCGCAGCGCGGAGGCCACCGCCTACGGACAACTCGCCGACCAGGTGGCAGCGGCCTTCCGCACCCGATTCGTCACGGACGACGGCACCGTCCGTGGCAACACCCAGACCGGTTATGTGCTGGCGCTGGCCTTCGAGTTGCTGCCCTCCTCCCTGGCCCGGCCGGCCGCGGACAAGCTCGCCGCCAAGGTCGCGGCGACGGACGGACACCTCAGCGTCGGCTTCCTCGGCGTGGAGAACCTGCTGCCCGTACTGGCCGACCACGGCCATGTCGAGACCGCCTACCGGATCCTGCTGCAACGCGACTTCCCCGGCTGGGGCTACATGATCGACCAGGGCGCCACCACGATCTGGGAACGCTGGGACGGCATCCGCACCGACGGCTCGTTCAACGACCCGGGCATGAATTCCTTCAACCACTACGGTCTCGGCTCGGTCGGCGACTTCCTCTATCGCCAGGTCGGCGGACTCGCCCCCGCCGGCCCCGGCTACGCCTCGCTGCGCATCGCGCCGCGGCCGGGCGGCGGACTGACCTCCGCCGTCAGCACGTACGCCACTCCCTACGGCAGCGCGTCGAGCAGCTGGTCGGTCTCCGGCAGCCGGCTGACACTTCACGTCACCGTCCCCGTCAACACGTTCGCCACCGTCACGGTGCCCACCCCACGGCCGGAATCGGTCGCCGCCCCGGCCCAGGCCGTCCCGACAGGCCCGGCGAGCTACCACCTGCCGGCCGGGCACTACACCTTCACCGCGGCTGCCTGACCGCCGTCGGCATGCGGGGACGGAGGAGCAGCACCGTCCCCGCACATCCGGCGTGGAACGGGACCCGGACGCTGTCTGAGGTGCGTCGGCACATCGCATCCGGCCCCCGGTCCCGCCGCCCGCCACCCGCCACCCGCCGTAAGCAGACGCGTGCGGCTCTGTCCCGACCGCCTGGCGTGGCGCCCGGCGGGGTCCGGCCCCCGTAAGGGCGCGGAACCGTCAGAAGTCGTCCGCGCCGTTGCGGAGTTCGGGTGTCCAGTAGCCGGTAAGGGCCTTGGCGGGGTCGACGGCGACACCACCGCTGCCGGGCGCGGTGACGGCGATGACGGTCGAGTCGCCGTCGAGCACGACGGAGAACGCCGAGACGGGCTCGTTGTCCTCGTCGGTGCCGCCGTCCGACAGCTTCACCAGCGCGTAGGCCGGTTCGCCCGCCTGAAGGACGACCGGTGTGCCCGGCCTGCTCTTGGCCACGGCCGGGACGTCCTGCTTGTGGCTCTCCAGGAACTGGATGTGCGGAAAGCCCGTCAGCCGGCAGGAGTGGCCGGAGGTGTTCTTCGCCGTCAGGACGAGGTGGGTGTAGGGCGGGCCGTCCTGGGTGGCGGCGGTGATGCCGACGTCCCCGGCGGCGCAGACCGGGGTCGTGGCGGAGGCCGTGTCGGAGTCGCCTCCTCCGGCGGTGCCCGTGGATCCCCCGGCGGCGGAACCGTTCGATTCGGCCGAGTCT
Organism: Streptomyces sp. NBC_01334; assembly: GCF_035983595.1. Classification (NCBI taxonomy): domain Bacteria; kingdom Bacillati; phylum Actinomycetota; class Actinomycetes; order Kitasatosporales; family Streptomycetaceae; genus Streptomyces; species Streptomyces sp. NBC_01334. Next base: position 303,378 of record NZ_CP130718.1, read on the forward strand.
GCCGGGGCCGTGGTGCCGGTCGCCTGTCCCTGGGCCGCGTCGGCCGTCGCGGAGGCGGCCGTCTGCCCGGCGGAGCCGCCGTCCGTGCCGTTCTGACAACCGGTGAGGGCGAGCGCGAGGACGGTCGCGCCCGCGGTGGCGAACAGGGTGGAGCGGTGACGCAGTGAGTTCATGAGAATGGTTTCCTGTGAGTGGTGCGGGGCCGCGGCGAACTGCCGTCGGCCGATGTCGGGGCGCGGTGGTCGCGCGGTCGTCAGTTGCCCTTGCCCGGGCGGTAGTCGGACGGGAGGGTGTGAACGAACTCGCGGGGGTCGTCGTGCGCGGCCTCCAGCAACTCGGGGACGCTGTGGTAACCGAGTGCGTACAGGTTCCGGCCGGGGTCCCAGGTGTTGTAGGCGTACATCGCGTTGCGCTTGGTCTTCATGTGGGAGCCGGGGATGTTCAGCACGTACGCCGCGCCGTCCGCGCGCCGGGCACGCGGACGCGCGTAGGCGTAGACGTGGTGGAAACGCACGTCCGAGATCGTGCCGTCGTTCATCAGCCGGTAGGCCACGTCGCTGCACGCCTTGTGCGTCTCGGTGTGCTCCAGCCAGCCGGCGGAGAACTTGTGAGACGCGCCGGGATACCGCTCCGCGAGGGCTTCCACCTTCGCCGTGATCCGGTCCACGAGCCGGTCGTAGGCCGCGGTGCTGGAGAAGCCGTCGTCCGCGATCTTGAAGTTGATGACCTTGTCCACGCCGAGCGCCTTCGCGGAGGCCATGAACTCGGCGGTCCGGGCGGCGACGATCTTGTCGGTGCCGTCGGTGGGCCAGGAGAGGTGGTGGCTGCCCCCGGCGGCGCACGGATGCGGGTCGGCCCATGTGGTCAGCGGGCACGGGTCGGTGTTCATGAGGCGGGCCAGATCAGGATTCCTGCCGTCACTGACCAGCACCAGATAGACGGGCCGCCCCGCCGCCTTGTGCTCCAGGATCGACCCGGCCAGGCCGATCGCGTCGTCGTCCTGGTGCGGCGAGTAGAAGATGGCCGGCTTGGTGGCGGCAGAGGCCGCGGGAGCCCGCACGGACTGGTGGACGACGGCCGCGGCGGTCAACGCCCCCGCTGCCAGAACGCTCCGCCTGGATACGGCGAAGGTCGGCCCATCGATGCTGTTCATCAGAGGTTCCCCGTTTGACGGTCGGTGGTCCGCACGACAGCGGACCTCACGGACGAGAGGAGGTCAGCCCCTCGCCCGCACCCAGTCGATCACTCCCACGACATGCGGCCCAGGCGGTTTCACCGGCAGAACTGCCGTCGGCCATACTTCTGCCGGGGCTCGCATCCGGACGGGTCCGGTGATCGGGGACATCGACTGTGTGGAGTGGCGCACCCGCCACGGGGGACTTCGGGCAGCAGCTGCGCGCGCTGCGCACGCACGCCGGACTCAGCCAGGAGGCACTGGCCCATGCCGGCGGCGTGAGCGTGCGCGCGTTGGCGGACATGGAACGCGGGCGGACCCGTGGACCGCAGCGCCGCACCGTGCGGGCACTGGCCGAAGCGCTGGGACTGGACGATGCCGCCGCCGGGCGACTGGAACAGGCCGCCGCCCTGGGCCGTCCTCGGAAAGCCCCCGCGCCGGCCGCGCACACCGCCCTGGCGTTGCCGCGCGACCTCCACGACTTCACGGCCCGCGGGCCGGCCCTCGCGCGTCTCGAGGAACTGGCGGAACACGCCGACCCCGCCCGTGCGGTGGTGACCGTGGTCACGGGCCAGCCGGGCCTGGGCAAGACCGCGTTCGCGGTGCGCGCCGCGCACCGACTCGCACCGCGCTTCCCGGACGGGCAGTACGCCCTCGACCTGCACGGCATGGATCCCGAGCCGACCACACCGCGCGACGCACTCGCCCGGTTGCTGCGGGCGCTGGGAGTCTCACCCGCCGCGATCCCGGCCGACACGGACGACCGGTCCGGGCTGTGGCGGTCCATGGTCGGCGACCGGCGCGTCCTTCTGCTGCTGGACAACGCTGCCGACGAGTCCCAGATCCGCCCCCTGCTGCCCGGCGACGGCCCGTCGCTGACGATCGTCACCAGCAGGAGCTCCCTGGCAGGCCTGGAGTCGGTCCATCGCACCGATCTGGCCCTCCTGCGGCGCGAGGAAGCGGTCCAGCTCCTGACCCGCGTCATCGGCCCGGAACGGATCCAGGCGGAGACCCAGGCCGCCCGTGACCTGGCCGACCTGTGCGGACACCTGCCCCTGGCCGTCCGGATCGCCGGCCAGCGGCTCCACAGCAGACCGCACGAGCGCCTCGACAAGCTCGTCGCCCGGCTCGCCGCCGAAGGCCGTCGACTGGACGGTCTCCAGGCCGGGAACCTGCGGATCCGCGCCGCCTTCGCCCTGTCGTACCGACAACTGGACCCGGCGGCACGGACGTTCCTGCGACGCGCCTCGCTCGCCGCCGGTCCCGACTTCAGCCCCGAGACAGTGGCCCTCCTGGCCGACCTGCCGTACGCCGACGCGGCGGCCTGTGCCGAGGAGTTGACCGACGCCGGGCTGCTGCAGAGCGACCCCGCCGCCGAGCGCTACCGGTTCCACGACCTGCTCAAGCTGTACGCCGCCGAGCAGACGGAAGCCGAGGACGATCCGCAGCAGCGAGACGCGGCCCTGGACCGGGCGGCCCGGTGGATGCTGCGCCGGGCCACCGCCGCCGCCCTCCGCTTCGACGTCGAACACCACCAGGACGCCCCGCACGGCGACCCCGATCCCGCCGGAGCGCCCCTCGACCGGGAAGAGGCCCGGGCCTGGCTGGAGAACGAACGCCACGAATGGCTCGCCGCACTGCGCCGTGCCCACGACGCCGGGCACCACCGGCAGGTCCTGGACACGGCGGAGGCGATGCACTGGTTCTCGGACCTCAACCAGCACTGGGAACTGTGGGCGGAGGTGTTCCGGCGCTCCGCCGACGCGGCCCGCGCCCTGGGCGACACACGGCAGGAGGCCGTCCACCTCAACTACCTGGCCTGGGCCTACAACCTCTGTCTCCACGACCCGCACGCCGCCCTGACGACCGCCGACGCCGCGCTCGTCGCGGCCCGTGACAGCCAGGACGAACTCCAGGTGGGCTGGGCGCTCGGCTATGGCGCCGGGGCCCTGCATCGGATGGGCCGGGCGGACGAAGCGCACGCGCGCCTGCGCGAGGCCGCCCGCTGCCTCGGCGCGCAGTCCTCCCCGCAGGCCCGGCTGGCCGAGCTCACCGTCCTGAACACTCTCGGCGCCCACCTGCGCCAGGCCGGCCGGACGGGCGAGGCCCTGGACATCCACCGCCGCTGCGCGGACATCTGCGGCAGCGGGATCCCGGGCATGCCCGACGGGCTGATCGCGATGTACCACGCCGTCGCCCACCAGCAGATCGGCAACGACCTGGCGGCCATGGGTCGTTGGCCCGAGGCCGAACCTCCGCTCCGCCTCGCCCTCGCACACTTCGAGACCGCGCAGATGCCCGCCTGGGCCGAGCCGGCCCGCCTCGACCTGGGCCGCGCCCTCAGCGCCCTGCGTCATCCGGAGGCCCGTCGGACGCTGCTCGCCGCCCGGGACGCCCTCGCCGCGCTGAGGAGCCCGCTGCAGGGCGACGCCGCCTCCGCCTTGGCCCTCGACGAACTGACCACGGGCTCCTGACACACGTGGCTTCGCCCGAGGCCGCGTACCTGACGGGGGAACTGCTGTACATCAACGGCAGTGCGGCGCTGGGGCGGTGCAGCGCGGTCCGCCCCGCGCCGAGCGGGGCGTGGGTGCCGGGCTCCGCTCGGGGACGATCGCCTACGGCGTGCCGGGGAGCCTGACCGTGACGAGGAGACCTCCGGTGGGGACGGGGACGAGGTCGAGGGTCCCGTCGTGGGCGCGGACGATGCTGTGCACGATGGCCAGGCCGAGGCCGACGCCGGCGTGCTCGTCGGTACGTACGCGTTCCGTTCCGCGCCGGAAGGGTTCGGTGAGGGTCGGTACCAGTTCCGGTGGGAGCCGACGGCCCGTGTTCTCCACCCGCAGCACGCTCGTGTCGCCGTGCGCCTCGGTGTGGACCGTCACGGTGCCGTCGGCGGGGAGGTTGTGGACGACGGCGTTCTGGACGAGGTTCGTCACCATCCGCAGCAGGAGCTCCGCGGAGCCGCTGGTCCGGGCCGCCACGCCGGTGACGTCGAGGATGATCCGGCGCTGTTCGGCGAGGGGAAGCAGCGTTTCGGCGGCCCCTTCGGCGAGGAGGGAGAGGTCGACGCTCTCGCGGGTGAAGTTGCCGCGGTCGCCGCGGCTGAGCAGCAGGAGGGCCTCGGTGAGGTCGATCGCCCGCGTATTGACGGCGTGCAGGCGTTCGATGAGTTCGTCCCGGTCCCGCGTGGGGTCCTTGCGGGCGACGTCGAGGAGTGTCCGCGAGATCGCCAGCGGGGTGCGCAGTTCGTGGGAGGCGTTCGCGGCGAGCCTCTGCTGCTCGGCGACGTGGGACTCGAGTTGGTCGAGCATCGAGTCGAACGCGTCGGAGAGCTCACGGAACTCGTCCTGGCTGCCCTTCATGCGGATCCGGTGGGACAGCGACCCCTTCCCGGCCATCCGTGCCGCGTCGGTGATCTGTGTGAGCGGTGCGAGCATCCGGCCGGCGAGGATCCATCCCCCCAACAGGCCGAACACGAGGAGGAAGGCCAGCGCCGTGGCCGCGGCGGGGGCGAAGCCGCGCAGGAGGTCGGAGCGGTTGGGCCCGACGATGATCACGGCACCGAACTTGTCCTGGAGGGATCTGGGGTCGTCGGCCGGTAGCCAGCGCAGCACGAATACCCACATGACGGCCAGCAGGAGAGTGCCGGCGACGAAGAGGAATCCGGCATAGCTGAGGGTCAGCTTCAGCCTGGCGCTGTGCCCTGGGCGTCTATGCATCGGTGCCGCCGGGGCCGGTGGCGATTCTGCCGGGTGCGCTGTCCTCGCCGGGGGCGACGGTGTTCGTACCGACGTCGATCCGGTAGCCGACGCCGGGCACCGTGGCGATGATCCAGGGTTCGCCGAGCCGTTTGCGCAGTGCGGAGACGGTGATGCGCACGGCGTTGGTGAGGGGGTCGGCGTGCTCGTCCCAGGCCCGTTCCAGCAGCTCTTCGGCGCTGACGACCCCGCCCTCGGCGGCGACGAGGACTTCGAGGACGGCGAACTGCTTACGGGTGAGCGCGACGTAGCGTCCGTCGCGGAAGACCTCCCGGCGGAAGGGGTCGAGCCGCAGGCCCGCGAGCTCGCGGACCGGGGGCCGGGCATGCGCGCGTCTGCGGTCGAGCGCCCTCAGCCGCAGGACGAGCTCCCGCAGCTCGAACGGTTTGGTGAGGTAGTCGTCGGCGCCCAGCCCGAAGCCGGAGGCCTTGTCGTCGATCCGGTCGGCGGCGGTGAGCATGAGGATCGGGATGCCGCTGCCGGAGGCGACGATGCGCCGGGCGACCTCGTCGCCGGAGGGGCCGGGGATGTCGCGGTCGAGGACCGCGAGGTCGTAGGAGTTGACGCTGAGCAGTTCCAGGGCGGAGTCGCCGTCGCCGGCGATGTCGGCGGCGATCGCCTCCAGCCGCAGACCGTCACGGACGGCTTCGGCCAGGTAGGGCTCGTCCTCCACGATCAGTACGCGCATGTCCGAAGCCTAAGCAGCACCGCATATCGCCGACGTATGCGGACACGGGTGTACACCTGGCACGCCGCCCCTCAGCCTGCCGGCGCGGGGCGAGGCCGGTCCGACGGCGCTTCCGCCGTGGTGCGCCACCAGCGGCGCGACGCCAGCGCGGCCAGCACGGCGCCGACGGCGTTGACCAGTACGTCGTCCACGGAGGACACCCGGTCCAGCCGCAGGACGTACTGTGCGGTTTCGACCAGGGCCGAGCAGCCCGCCCCGAGGGCCAGGATCCGCGGCAGGGAGGCCAACGCCGCGAACCGCATCGGGGCGAAGAACCCCAGCGACGCGAAGACCAGCAGGTTGCCGACGATCCCGAGGGGCCCCATCGTGACCAGGTCCCGCAGCGGTACCAGGCTCACCCGGGCAGGGGCGGTGTCGGCCTCGCCGCCGGGCATCATGGTCAGCCACAGGAACGGCACCGTGCCGTGGACCATGCCCACCTCGGCCAGCGACATCCGCCACGCCGACGTGACGCCTGCTGCACGCCGACGGAGGGCCAGAGCCCACACCACCAGCACGGCCAACGGCAGCGCGACCAACGTCATGAGCACCACGCCGTTGAAGGTGTCGAAGCAGCCGTGCCACCGCCCGGCCATGCACATCGGAGCGGACATCATGAGCGGCCGCCGTACGACGAACGCGGCGCTCGCCGTGGCGAGGATCGCCAGGCAGAGCAGCACGATCGTGCGCGTACGGCGGGACGGTGCCGACAGGGATGCGTTGTGATTCACGCCCCCATTGGAGAGCGAGGGCCGTTGCGGTGGCGTATGCGGTTTTCGATACGCCCGCGATACGCGGAATCACCGGCAGCCGCACGACAGCGGAACCCCCGGCATCAAGGGACGGGCGCGAGTCGGCAGTGAGACGGTCCCGCCACTGGTGAGCGCGCCCGGGAACAGCGGCGGCCCACCGCGGCCGAGTCGGACACCTGGTTCCGGTGACTCGGCCGCGGTGGGCCTCCAGGGCTGAGGGCTACAGCGTCGAGCCGAAGCTCCAGTGCCCCGAACCGACCGCGTACACCGCCTCGGTGGCCGTGGCGCGCACCAGATGCGTGCCCTCGGGGGCGGTGGCACGGCCGTCACCGGTGGGGACGTGGATCTCCGCCGTGCTGCCGGCCGGTACCTCCACCGTCAGACGGAAGCGGCCGTCCGTGCGGGCCCAGTCGGTGCGGGCCAGACCGTAGGGGGTGCGGTACGAGCCGGACGCCGAAGTCAGGTCGCCCTCGACGGCCGGGTCGATGAGCAGTTCCGCGTAGCCCACCGATCCGGGCGTCTGTGCGATGCCGGCGACCCTGCTGGTGAACCAGGAGTCGATGGCTCCGAGCATGAAGTGGTTCTGCGACTGGCCCGGGCCGCCGTCCCAGGACTCGCCCAGCGTGGTGTTGCCGGCGGCCACCTGGTAGCCGTAGCTGGGGCTGGTGGTTTGGGTGGCGATGCGCTGGACGACGTCGTCGCGGCCGGCCTCGGACAGGACCCGGAAGGCGGCGGGCAGGGAGATCTCACCCAGCAGCAGGTGGAAGCCCGCGGTCTCGACGGCTCCGGTGAAGTGGGACAGCAGGCGGTCCTTCTGCCCTTCCGGGTAGGCGCCCATGTCGAGGGCGAGGGCTTCCGCCCCCTGGCCGCCGCCCGCGAAGGTGCCGGTCGCCGCGTCGTAGTACTTGGCCGCCAGGGCCCGGGCGGCGGTGTCGGCCTGCGTCCGGTGGTCCGCGGCCGCCGCGTCGTCGCCGAGGACGGTGGAGATCCGGGCGAGGGCGTCCACGACGCGCCAGTAGCCGTACGTCCCGGCCACGGCGCGCGGGAACGTGCGGTCCGGGGTGAACCAGTCGCCGAGGCCGTAGTCGAGGATGCCTTCGGCCACCTGGGTCTGGAGGAAGGCCGCGTACTGGCGCATGCGGGGGTAGTAGGTGCGCAGGGTGTCGGTGTCGCCGTAGGTGGTGTAGAGCTGCCAGGGCACCAGGACGAAGGCGCCGCCCCAGTTGGAGTCGTTGCGGTAGGCGCCCGGCAGGCTCGTGTACTCGGGAACGGTGCTGGGGATCAGGCCCTCGGCGGTCTGCGCGTCGGCCATGTCCCGGACGATCTTGCGCAGGTGGGCCTGCATGTCGTAGTTGGCGGCCAGTGCGGGGAAGACCAGCTGGTCCTGTTCGAGCCAGCCCAGCTTCTCCCGGCTCGGGCAGTCGGTGAGGACGCTCATCATGTTGCCCTCGACGGCCCGGCGGATCAGGCCGTGGATGCCGTTGATCAGCGGGTCGGAGCTGGTGAAGGTGCCGGCCGAGGCGTTGTCGGTGCGCAGCACCTTGCCGCGCACGGTGACCTTCGCCCCGTCGGGCAGGCCCCTCAACTCCAGGTAGCGGAAGCCGTGGTAGCCGAACGTCGGATGCCAGGTGGCGCCGCGCGTGTCGCGGGTGGTGTAGCTGTCCCACAGGGGGCCGCCGACGTTGCTGATGGACTGGAAGGCGTGGCCGTCCTTGAGGCTCTCGGCAGGGTAGACGCGGACCTCCGTGCCGGCGGGGGCGCTGACGGTGATCTCCGGCCAGCCGACGATGTTGCGGCCCAGATCGAAGACGCGGCTCCCCGCGGCTGCGTCGATCTCCTTGCCGGTGAGGGTCTGCACGACCCGGATCGGTTCGGTCTCCCGGGCGCTGAGCGCGGCGGGCGCGTCCGTGGTGCCCGGGGCGGCGACGGTGACCGCGCGGTCCCAGGACCGGTGGTCGCCCCGGGGCTCGTCCCAGTGCGGGAGCTCGCGGCGGGCGTCGTGGTCCTCGCCGCCGTACCAGTTGCTGGAGGTCGTGGGGCCGAGTGCGGTGCGCCAGTCGTCGCCGGTCTTCACGGTGCGGCGGCTGCCGTCGGCGAGGGTCATCTCCAGCTGCGCGATGAGCTTGGGGTCGCTGATGTTGCCGTGCAGCTTGCGGTAGCGGTCGGCGGTGCTGACGACGTTGGACATCCCGTTGCCCAGCGCCACGCCGAGGGTGTTGGCGCCCGCTCGCAGCCGGTCGGTGACGTCGTAGGTGGCGTACTGGACGCGCTCGCGGTAGTCGGTGTTGGCCGGCTCCACCACGGCGTCGCCCACCGGCTCACCGTTCAGGGTGGCGTCGTAGATGCCCAGACCGGCGATGTACAGGCGGGCGCTGCGCACACCGCGCGACAGCGTGAAGTCGTCGGCCAGCAGCGGCAGTCCGGCCGGAAGGTACGGCTTCGGTGGCTGTTGGCCGGAGACCGCGGAGAGCTGGTTGTACGGTCCGGTCGCGGTGTCGGCCGTGGACAGGGCGTAGTCGACGGGGAAGTTCGGGACGCGGCCGTCGGCGGTGAGGACGTCCGCGCGCGGATAGAGCGCAACCTGGTCGAAGGTCTTCGCCGACTTGAGGTCGAGGGTGAGGGTGACGGGGGTGGCCGAGGTGTCGGCGGAGGTGTGTGCCGCGCTGGAGTAGCCGGCGGCGGTCTGCAGGGCGCTGTTGGGCAGACCGTCCACCGCGAGGGCGGGCTCGTAGGTCTTGCGGACGGTGGTCGTCTCGGAGGCGGTGACCGCGGCGCCCTTGGCGAGCCCCGCCGTGGCGGTCCGCGAGTCCCGTACGTCGATCTCGCCGAGCTGGAGCCGCCAGGTGCGGGCGTCGACGCTCTCCTTGAGCGGCAGGCCGAGGCGGGTCACGTCGAGCCGGAGGTAACGGGCGGTGGTGCGGGGCAGTTCGACGACGACCGGCTCGATCTGCCGCTCGCTCAATCGCCAGTCGGGGTGGGTGATCCAGTCGGCGTCCCAGTCGGACGCCCGGGTCAGCCCGGTCTCGAAGACGGCGGTGTCGCTCCAGCCGGACTCGCGGCCGGCCCCCGACCAGAGCATGATGCGCCAGTGGACGCGGGTGCGGGAGCCGAGCGCGCGGCCCGCGTAGGTCGTCTTCGGCACGGCGGAGGAGACCTTCCCGGAATCCCACAGGTCGGCCCGGCCGGACCGCAGGCGCTCGGCCGAGGTGGCCGCCTGGATGCGGTAGGCGCTCTGCAGGACGCCCGCGGTGCGGGCCGTGGTCTGCCAGCTGAGCACCGGGGTCGTGTCGTCGATGCCGAGCGCCTCGTCGAGATGCTGGGTGCGCAGGTGCCCCGGGGTGAGGGTGCCGGCGGTCGTGGCATGGGCCGTGACGGTGCCGGAGACGGCGGTGACGAAGGCGGTCACCGCGGCGGGCAGCAGGAGGGCGAGGCGCCGCCGTCCGACGCGGGATCTGGATCTGGGCATGGAGGTCCTTCAGTGAGTGATTCTGCGGGGAGTCGTTCCTTCGGCCGGGGGCGCGCGTCAGACGCGTTCGAGCACCGCGGTCACGCGGCGCCGGAATCGCAGGCTCACCGGGCCGAGCAGCCCGGAGGGAAGCGGCTTGTTGCGCTCGTTGGAGAGGGTGTTGGAGACGCGTACGGCGAGGCGGTTGGCCCCGGGGACGAGCAGACCGGTGACGTCCGTGACGAACGGCGTCCACAGCAGCGGTTCGAGTTCCTTGCCGTTAACCGTCACCCCGGCCACGTCCCGCACGTCGCCGAGGTCGAGCAGGACGCGCCGGCCGTCGAGGACCGCGCTGTCCACGTCGATCCGCGTGGTGTAGGTGCCGCTGCCGGAGAACAGCGGGGCGGTGGTGGTCCAGCTGCCGAGCGGGCCGGTGACCGGGGTGTCGCCGGCGCGGTCCAGGGTGAGCGTCCAGTCGCCGGTGACGGGGACCGGGGTGAGCGGGTCGTCGACGCGGACCGTGCCCCGGTAGGTGCGGCCGGAGTCGGTACCGGTGAGCCGATGGGTGCCGGGCTCCGACACCTCGACCGTGGCCCGCAGTTCGCGGCCGTGCCGCTGGACGGAGAGGACGTCCAGGGAGGCGTCCGTGAGGTGGGGCGGGGCCGTGGCGTTGCGGCGCACGACGACGATCCGGGTCTCGTACGCCTGGAAGGACAGCGGTATGTGCAGGCCGCGCCTGCTCGTCCGGTGGACGGGCGCCGGCGTGGTCTCACCGGTCGCCGGGTCCCACAGCTCCGGCACGCCCTCGGCTGCCAGGACCGCGGTGGTCGCGACGGCCGTGGCGCTCTCGTTGTTGAACAGGAAGGCGGTGTCGTCTCCCCGGGTGACGCGCAGGGCCCGGATCGCCTCCCGGGCGGGTTCCAGGACGGCGACCGCCGCGCCGGCGTCCTGCGCGGCCGCGCCCAGGGCGGTCACGTCGGCGACGCGGACCGCGTGTCCCCGTCCGAGGGTGCGGCTGCCGGAGACGCCGTCGCCGAACAGGTCGTTCAGGGCGCGGGTCAGGGAGCGGTCGTTGCCGTCGGCCTCGTCGGCGGGCAGCGTGCCCACGGCGACGACGGTGCCCCCGGCCCGGACGAAGTCGCTCAGGGTGCGGACGGTGGTCGCGTCCAGGGTCGGGACGACCGGCAGCACGACGAGGTCGTAGCGGGCGCTTCCGACGGCAAGGCGGCCGGACCGCACGCGGGCGTGGGCCAGCAGGTCCGGATCGCCGGTGAGGGCGCCCTCGTGGAGGAGGTCGAAGTCGACCTGGACGCGCTCCAGCGCGTAGGCGGCGTCGGCGAGGGCGCCGTCGATCCGGCCCTGCCGGTCGGTGCCGGACCACTGTTCGGCGGCCCGCTGCGGCTGGAGGATCGCCGTACGGGCGGCGGACGTGCCACGGCCGGCCTCCATGACCCGGCCGATCCACTCGGCGAGCGGACGCATGGACCACCACCAGGGTGCGCGGGGGCCGAAGGGCGGCGGGAAGTAGACGACGGCCTCGTCGGTCCACAGGGCGTGCAGGACGGTGAGGTTGACCCCGCGGGCGGCCTGCGCCCCGACGGTCGCGTGCACGAAGCCGGGCGTGACCTGCCAGCCCATGTTGCCGAACATCTCCATCAGGGCCCGCTCCCGGCCCATCTGGTGGGCGACCGAGACCGGGTTGCGCGGCAGCATGGTCTGCTGTCCGGCCACGTACTCGGCGGTGATGATGTCGCCGCCGGGGACCTGGGCCCACTGGTTGACCTTGTGCAGGTCGCCGGTGGTGGGGATGCGCTTGGTGGGGGCGGCCTCGTCGTAGAGCGGGTTGGTGATCAGTGCGACGTTCCGCTCCTCGCACCAGCGGGCCTGGGCGCGGAAGTACTGGGCGAACCGGTTGGAGACGGCCTGCCAGTAGCGGCCGCGCGCGATCCGGCCGGTGCGGCCGAGGTCGTCGAAGGCGGCGGCGTAGGCCACGCCGGGCTCGACGTCCACCGCGCGCAGCGCCTTGTCGAGCGTCGGCGACCAGGGCAGCCGCTTGAAGTGGGCCTCGGCGGAGGCGAAGAACGGCTCGTCGTCCCAGAATCCGGGGACGACGGTGCCGAAGTACCTGCGGAAGCGGCGGTGGTACTCGCCGGGGACGATGTCGAGGAAGAGCCGTACGGGCTCGTCGTCGAGCAGGTCCACGTAACTGCGGCTGTAGCCCTGGGTGTCGTCGACCAGCGGAACGCCGCCGAACAGGTCGATCTGCCAACGCCCCTCGGGGACGCTCCAGTTGCCGTCCTTCGCGAGCCGTGCCGTCAGGTCGACCACGTCGGACGCGTCGGTGGAGCCGGCCGGGCGGGCCGCGGCGGCGACGGCCGTGACGCCGAGGGACGCCCGCTCGGGGAAGTCGCCCGCGGCGGCCGCGTCGTCGAACGTCGTCGAGTACAGCGTGGTGCCGTCTGCCGCGATGACGGCGAGGCTGTCCCACAGGCCGCGTTCGTCACCGATCGCACGCACACCGACGCTCCCCGAGGGGTGGCGCTCGTCGGTCACGGAGCCCTTGTCCCGGCCGTCGAGGGTGACCGAGACGGTGGCGCCGCGGACGGTGACGGCGAGGGTGTGGTACTTGGTCTTGTTGAAGCCGTCGGTCCGGGTGCTGCGCAGCAGTTGCACGGGGTCGGCGTCCCGGGTCAGTCGCTGCACGGTGACGACACCGGTCTGGTCGAAGGCGACCGCGTAGCCGTCCAGGGCGTCCGCGGAGGCCCGTACGACGAGCCCTGCGGCGGTGTGGTCCGCCTTGGCGCTCGCGGTGACGGTCAGGTCGCTCCACCGCTCCCCGCCGCGCAGCACGGTGGCCCCGTCGAGGACCGCGGCGTCGGCGACCAGGTGTCCGGCCTCCACGCCCACGCCGGTGCTGCGGCGCAGGTCGGCGCGGGCCGGGCCCTGGACCACCGTGGTGGACCGCCACAGGGCCTTGAGCCGGAGGTCCGGGCGGGGCTGGTAGGTGTGGGAGCCGACCGTGCCGCCCTTGACGATGTACTCGCCGGCCCGGCCGCTCGGGAAGTGGTCGTCGTTGAACAGCCAGACGCGCATTCCGGTGCGTTCCGCGGTGCGCAGCACGTGCTCGACGATGTCGAACCAGTCCTCGGTGAAGAAGACGGGCCGCATGGCATCGTTGTCGAAGGAGAACAGGATCACCTCGTACATGCCCTTGTCCCGCAGGTCGGCGAGCTGCCGGTCGACGAGTTCCGCGGTGACGGGGCCGTTCCAGTACCAGTAGACGGTGGGACGGCTGTCCTTGGGCGGGTCGGTGAAGCGCCTGGTGGTGAAGGCGGCGGGTGCGGCGGCGGGTGACGGATCCCGGGGCGCGGCGGAGGCGGGCGGTACGGCGAGGCCGAGACCGGGCAGGCCCGTGGCGACGGCGGTGCCGATGCTCGCGGCGGCGACGAATCCACGTCTGGACAGCGGGACTTCGGGGATCTGGCCGGGGGTGATGTCGGACATGCGTGAGCTCCTGCGAAGTTCGGCGCGCGGCCGTGACGGATCGGAAGAGGGAGGTTCGGGTGCGGATGCTGCGGGTGCGGAGGGGTGACGTGCTCAGCCGGTCGCCAGCCGCGCCACGTCCGACGCAGCGAGGGCCCGGTTGTGCACCCGGAGATCGCGTACCGCACCGTGCAGATACGGGTGGGTGCTGTTCTGCGAGCGCCCGAGACAGCTGCGGGTGGTCCTGCCGAGCAGCAGTGGGCTCGCGACCATGGCCGGGTTGCGGCCGGTCTCGGCGCCGTCCAGGTAGAGCACCGCGGTGCCGCCGCCCAGGGTGAGCGCGATGTGCACCCAACGGCCCAGGGGCAGAGGGCCCGTCGCGTCGACGAAGTCCTCCCGCTCCATGCCGGCGATCTTCAGCGCGGCTCGGGCGCGCCCTGCGCCGGTGGTGGCGGCCAGGAAGAGATAGGTGTCCTTGTGATAGCCGAAGTCGAAGACGCGGGCCGAGGCGGCGAGGGTGTCGACCCGGACCCGGACACTGATCGTCACCTCGTTCAGCCCGCTCAACAGGCCTGCGGGCAGGGCGACATGCCCGCCGCTGCCGTTGAGGGACACGGCCGGCCCGGTGCCGTCGTCCTCCCAGGTGGCGCCCGGGGACAGCATCGCGTCGGGGAAGCTGCCGGTGCGGTCGGTGGCGGCGCCCGTCCCCTCGCCGAACGGATAGTGGGCGATGTCCCGGGCGCGTCCCCGGCGCGGGGTCACCGCCCAGTAGACGTTGTAGCGCTGGTGGTGCACCTCGTGGAACGGCCGCAGTGCCACGGACCGGCCGTCCGCGAGCGCGGTGAACCGGGTGGAGGTGCCGGTGACGGGGCGCAGCGACTGCGGGCGGATCGTCGGGACCGTGGCGAGTTCGGTGTCGCCGTACTCGCCCGCCAGCACCAGAGGGCCGTACGACAGCGAGGTCACCTGGGGGTTGTCGGGCGCCGGGGTCCACACGGCCCGGCGCGGGAGGGTCAGCTCGACCGTGTCCCCGGCGCGCCAGGAGCGTTCCACCGTGGCGTAGGAACCGGGGCGGACCCGCGTGGTGAACGGGTGTCCGTTGACCTTCAGCGCGGCGGCGTGTCCGGTGTCGGCCACCCAGGCGGGGATCCGGATCCGCAGCGCGAAGCGCCCCCGCCCCGCGGTGACGGTGAGCCGTGTCCGCCCCTCCGACGGGTACCGCGTCTGCTGACGGATCGTCACTCCACCCTGTGACCAGCTGACTTCGGAGGGAATGAACAGATTGACGTAGAGCGACAACGAGCGGCCGTCACGGGAGCGGAAGTAGACCGAGTCGGCGAACTTGGTGTGGGTCTCCAGGCCGGTGCCGTGGTCGCAGGACAAGTTGTCGTAGTCGCCGCTGTAGCTGCCCGGGGCCGAGCCGAGTCCACCCTTGGGTTCGCGCCGGGAGCCGGCCCACAGACCCGTGTAGTAGGTGACGAACCCGTGCGCCGAGTCGGGGTCCTGCTCAGCCAGCATCTGGTTGTAGAGGGTCCACTCGTAGTGGTCCATGCAGTCCGCGCGGTCGGGGCGGTGCAGGAAGAGATGCCGCCCCAGCTTCAGCATGTTGTAGCTGTTGCAGTTCTCGCAGGTGACCTCGGAGAGCCTGCTGACGATCTCGTCGGGCTGCCCGAAGAGTTCCTGGTCGGAGTTGCCGCCGATGGCGTACGAGTGGTGGCGTACGACGGTCGTCCAGAAGGTGTCCGCGATGTCCAGGTAGCGGGACTCCCCCGTGGCCTCGTAGGACGGGACCGCGACGATCTTGGCGATCTCGGTGTTGGCGTGGCGTCCCGCGAGCTCGTCACGGCCGGCGGCGAGCGGAGCGTACAGCTCCTCGTGGTCGAACCGGCGGGCGGTGCGCAGGTGGGCGGGGTCGCCCGTCACCTGGTACAGCCGCGTCAGTACGTCGTTCATGCCGCCGAACTCGACCTTCAGCAGGTTCTGCATCCGCTCGTAGGACAGCGGCGCGGTGCGGGCATCGGCCCACGCGGCCGTCCCCCGCAGCACCTCCAGGGCTTGGCCGTTGCCGCTCAGCCGGTACTGGTCGAGCAGACCCGCCATGATCTTGTGCAGGGTGTAGTAGGGCGCCCAGGGCTTCCCGCCCGCCTCCAGCTGGTCGAAGACCGCCTCGGGGAACGCCGAAAGGTAGCCGGACGAGAAGCCGGCGGCCGGGGCCGCCCGTTGGCATTCGGCGAGCGCGGTGACCAGGTTCTTGCCCTTGTCCGCGTACGCGGAGTCACCGGTGGCGGCGTGCGCCTGGGCCAGGCCGCTGAGCAGATGGCCCATGGTGTGGCCGCGGAGCTGGACGTCGGGAGCCTCCCATCCGCCGCAGGGCTCGGCCGTGGAGGGCAGACCGACGGTCCTGCGGAAGGTGTGCAGAAGCCGGTCGGCGTCCACGAAGAGCAGATAGGCGCAGGTGCGCCGCATGTTGGCGAGGAAGGGGCTCTCCAGGAGCCGGACCTCGGACAGGCCGAAGGCGGCGAGGGAGGGTTCGGCACCGGCCCCTCCTGCGGTTTCGACCGGGCGGGGGACCGCTTCGGCGGCACGGGCCGCCGCGGTGGGGCCGACCGCCGTGACGGCCGCCGCGGTGAACAGCATCTGACGGCGGGACGGGCCGGCGGTGTCGCGTGGTGCGGGCAACGTGCGGGACTCCCTTCAGCAGGACGCGGAAGCACGAGACGGGCAGCCGCCACTCCGCACCGACGGGCGAAGCGCTGCGCTGCGCTTAATTGAATCGTTCTACTGTGCAGGCGCAGACGCTAAGCTCGACCATGACAAGCGTCAAGACTTCTCACAGGGATTGATCGAAGCCGCCTGAGGGGAGATAGCGAACTACCAGCTCAGAGTAGTGATTTGGCGATAGGCCGGAAGGTCTCCCCTTCGGGCCGCATCAGGGCCTGACCTTGAGGGAGCGAATTGAAACGTTCAATTGACCGGGATCGCGGGCGGGTTGAGGAGCGACATGCAGGCCCTGCCCGCGTCCGGGTCACCCGGCGTCGCGGGGGTGCGACGACATCGGCGTCGGGATCGGGATCGGCGTCGGGATCGGCGGAGGCCGACGGGCTCAGTCGCGGCGCACGCCGACGTCGCCGTTGACTGTCGTCAGCGTCATCGCCGGACCCTGGCGGTCGTCGCTCGTGGGCACTCCCACCGTGGCCCGGCCGTTGTCCGTACCGGTCGTGACCAGATACGCGGGGGCGCCGTGCGGAACGGTGACGGCGACCGAGCCGTTGGTGGTGGCGGCGGTGACACCCGACGGCGCGGTGGCGCACGCGAGGATCACGTCACCGTTGGTGGTCGCCGCGTGCAGCCGGCCCGCGTCGAGTGCCGTCGCGCGCACCGAGCCGTTGCGGGTGGTCAGCCGTACCGGTGCGTCGCCCTTCCCGGAACGTGTCACCGTCACGTCGCCGTTGACGGTCGTGACGTCCAGCGCCGCGTCGAGTCCCGCCACGTCCACACCCGCGTTGCGGGCACTGACCGTGACACTCACGCCGTCCGGGACCTTCACGTACGGCATGCGGGGACACGCTTCCTCGCCCCGCTCCCCCTCCCGATCCGCGCAGGACAGGTCCAGGGTCCAGGTGTCGTCGTCGTGCGACCATTCGCCGTCGGCGCGATCGTCCACGGTGACACGACGGCCGTCGGCGGGGCGCAGCACCAGCCCGTTCTCGGTGGTGATGACGAGGTGGGTCCCGGATCGCGCGAGGGCGGGCGGTCCCGCCGCGGCCGGTCCACCGGCTCCCCCGTGTTCCTGGTCGCCGCATGACACGGCGAAGGGGAGGACCGTCAGCACAACGGTCGCAAGCAGCACGCGCCTTGCCGGCTTCGCCTTCATGCCCGTCCGGGTGCCCCGAGTCGGCACCGTCATGACCGCGGCACACCGCGCGCCTCGCATGTCCGACCTGTCGGGTCGGCGCACATGACGGCAGAGTCACCGACACAGACTGTGCAACGTTTGTTCCCGCTGCTGGCGGAGGGGAAGAGCGCGGAGGCGGCGGCACTGTTCGCCGACTCGGTGTCGTTCTCCATCCCGCATCCGCCGGGCATTCCCTGGGTGCCGGAGGTCGACTCGGCTCAGGACATGCGGACGTTCTTCGAGCTGCTTCAGACGCATGTGCAGGCCAAGGAGTTCGACCTCCGCCAGATCATCGCCGAGGGCGACGACGTGGTGCTCGTCGGACGCATGGTCTCCGAGGTCAAGAAGACCGGCCGGGACATCGACACCGCGTTCGCCCTGCACACCACGGTCCAGGACGGGCTGATCACCCGCTACCACCTCTACGAGAACACCTACGCCGTCGCCAAGGCCTACTTCGACGACTGATCGCCCCGGGGGTCGCTCAGCTTGCTTCGAACCTCCCAGCCACCTCGAACGTGACGGCATCTCCTGACGGCGGTCACCCCGTCGCGGGAACCGCCACGCGTGGCGACCCACCGACCACAGCGCCCCGTCAGCCCGCTGCCGGGGCCACCGACTCATGGCCCCGGCAGCGGGTTCAACAGTGCGATGCGACGCCGCTCCCGTGGATCACGGGAACGAGGTCACCTTCGACGGCACGGTGTCCGTCCCCGAGGTCGGGGCCCCGGTGTCGTTGACGACATGGGCGTACTGGCCCTTGCCTCCCAGGGAGATCACCTGGAGGTTGTGCATCTTGACGCCCGCCTTGACCGGGACCTGGAAGCCGTGGCGCTGCACGATCGAGGGATCGGAGGTGTAGTTGCAGTAGCTGCCCAGACCCCACGCCTCGTGCACGGCCACCGTGTCGGCAACCTTGTAGGCCGCCCATCCGACGATGCCGTCGTGTGTGATGGCGGCGGCGTCGGGGGCGTCGTAGGCCTTCTCGTTCTGGAAGAAGATCGTGCGCCCCCTCTCGCCGTTCCATACGACGTCGTACTTGTTGAAGTGCTCCACGAACAGGCCGGTGGCCAGGACGTCGTCGCCGTTGACCCGCAGTCCGTAGTCGGCCCGGTTGGTCTCCCAGCCGACGCCCTCGCCGTGGTCGGCACGCCAGATCCAGGTGTGGTCGATGACGACGTCGTCGCTGTTGACCACGACGGAGTCGGTCGCCAGGCCGGGGCCCGCGCCGCCGATGCGGACGAATACGTCCTGCATGGTGGTCGGATTGGCGGAGTGGTCCGCGGCCGCTCCGGCCGGACCGATCTGCAGCAGGGTGGCGGACCGGGTGGCGCCGGCGTCGATGAGGAATCCGGCCAGCCGGACGCCGTCGACGTCCGCGACGTGCAGGGCGTCGACGCCCCCGTCGGGCACGATGGTCGCCAGACCCAGCCCGAGCACCACGGTGTCGGCTCGGGTGACGTTGATCGTCTGGTCGAGGTGGTAGACGCCGGGCGTGAACAGCAGGTTCAGGCCCTGGGCCAGGGCGGTGTTGATGGTGGCCGCCGTCGCGCCGGGCTTGACGACGTAGAACTGGCCGATTGGGAGCGAGGTGCCGGCGTTGGCGGGCCAGGACACGCCGCGCGCGTCGGTGCGCTTGGCGGGGACGAAGACCTTGTAGTCGTTGCCGTCGAGGTACAGGAACGGCTTCTCGCGGGAGATCGGGGTGGTGTCCAGCGTGGTGTAGGGGCCGGTGTCGAAGTTGGTCGCTGGGGCGCCCTGGACTCCGGTGAACGTCATGTTCCACACGCCGTTGGTCCAGCCGCCCACGGAGCTGTCACGGGTGTACCACTGCTGCTGGGAGTAGGGGCCGACCGTGCCGTCGATCTTGGAGTCGGCGATGTAGCCGCCGGAGGCCCATCCGTAGCCGTTGGGGGCGAGATTGAGGCCGCCCTTGACGTGAATGCGGCGGAACGGCGCGGCCTGGGCTACGGCCCAGCGGTCGGTGCCGTTCGACGGTGTGATCGCCAGGTTCTCCGCCGAACGCCAGAAGTTCTGCGTGGCGTTGCCGTTGAACCAGCCCGCGTCCACGGTGATGTCGCCGTTGATCTGGGTGTCGTCGGGGTTCAGTCCGAGGCCGGAGACGGAGGTGTAGAAGCCGAGTTGGGCGTTGATGCCGTTGTAGGTTCCCGGCTTGAGCAGGAACTGGTAGCGACCGGAGCCGAACTGCGCGGACTCCTGCTGGGCGAAGACCTGGTCGAACCTCTGCTGGAGGTTGGGTGTGGAGGGGTCGACGACGATCACGTTCGGGCCGAGGTCGCCGCCGCCCTGGACCGGGCCTCCGGTGCCGCCGGACGTGGTGTGCACGCCGAACTCCCAGAGCGAGTAGCCGTAGGCCGTCCCGCGGGCCGTCCCGAGAACGCGGACGTGGCGGCCCGTTCCGCTGACGTCGTAGGAGGCGCGGCCGCCGGTCGCGCCGGTGACGGTCTTGACGGTGTTCCAGTTCTGGCCGTCGGTGGAGGTCTGGATCTGGAAGTCCTTGCCGTACGCGGCTTCCCAGTTCAGGTCGATCCCGCAGATGTCCTGGGACGAGCCCAGGTCGACGCGCAGCCACTGCGGGTCCGAGGCCTGGCTGGACCAACGGGTGGAGTCGTTGCCGTCGAACGCGGCGGACGCGGGGGTACCGGCGTTCTCGGTCGAGGACGCGGACGCGGTCTTGCCCTGCGCCGAGTTGACGGTGGAGCAGTCACCGGGCTGAGGCGTTCCGCCGGTGGTGCCGAACACCTGGAACTCCCAGACGGAGTAGCCCCATTGTGTCGCCCGGTGGACGCCCTGCAGACGTACGTAACGGCCTTGGCCGGAGACCGCGAGTGTGTCGGTGCCGCCGTCTCCGCCGGTGACCGTACGCAGGTCCGTCCAGGTGCTGCCGTCGGACGAGGACTGGATCTTGTAGTCCTTGCCGTAGGCGGCCTCCCAGTCGACGACGACCTGGCTGATCGTGGCGCCGGTTCCGAGGTCGACCTGCAGCCACTGGTCGTCGGTGGCGGCCGAGGACCACCGGGTGCCGGTGTCGCCGTCGACCGCGTAGGGCGCGGGCGTGCCCGCGTTCTCGTTCGAGGATGCCGTTGCCGTTCTGCCCTGGGACAGGTTGGCGTCGGCGGCCACAGCCACCGGTGGCTGGATCGTGGGCAGGGTGATCAGCGCTGCCGTGGCGGCGAGCGCGACACCCAGGGATCTGAGTCTCATGAAGGTCCCTGCGGGTGCGTCGGGAAAAGGGCACGAGCGCGTCGGCAGCAGCCGCGGCGGTACGCCAAGGTCACTGCTGCGACGCTTAGTTCACGTCTTGATTTAACTGATGAGTTCTCAGTCTCGGCAAGCCTTCGAAAGTTGAAATCTTTCCGGACCTGCTTTCGCCGCATCCCTTGACATGTTGACGACATGCCTCCAAGGCGAGGCTTTCGCATAGCCTCCGTGCGCCGTCGACCCGACCGCCCGTCCAGGTCGAGGTGTCCGTGGCGGGGTGAGCTCGCGGCCGAGGGCGTCGCCCATCGCGTCTGCGTGACGGCAGAGACTGGCGACGGCGCCTGCGGCTGTCGTTGCGGAGCGGGCGCATAGGATCGCGGGCATGGCTCTGCGACCTGTTCAGGTGAACATCAAAGCTGTTGACGCCTCGGCGGTAGGCCGGTTCTGGGCGGAGGCGCTCGGCTGGAGCGCGTACAGCCCCGGTGTCACCACCTACGTCGGACCCGCCGGCGGCCTCGTCTGGCCCGACCCGGTCGCCGTCTGCATCGACGTCGTTCCCGTCCCGGAGCCCAAGACGACGACGAAGAACCGTGTGCACCTCGATCTCGCCACCACCTCCGCGGCCCATCAGGCGGAGTTGGTCGCGCGCCTCCAGGATCTCGGTGCGACGCCCGTCCACGTGGGCCAGGGCGACGTGCCGTGGACGGTCCTCGCCGACCCGGAGGGCAACGAGTTCTGCGTGCTGGAGCCCCGGGAGATCTACCGGGACACCGGGCCGATCGCCACCGTGGTGGTCGACTGCACGGATCCGCGGGCCATGGCCCGGTTCTGGGGCGAGGCGACGGACTGGACCCTGCACGACGTGACCGACGATCACGCGTCGTTGCGCTCCGCCAAGGGTGCCGGCCCGTATCTCGAGTTTCTCCGCACTCCCGACGTGAAGACGGTGCCGGACCGCCTCCATCTCGACCTGCTGCCGTACCCCGGTGACGACAAAGCAGCGGAGGTGGACCGGCTGCACGCCCTCGGCGCCACCGACCTCGACCTCGGCCAGGGCGACGTCCCGTGGACGTGCCTGACCGACCCGGAGGGCCACGAGTTCTGCGTCCTCGCCCCGTCCTGACGTGGAGCCTTGACGCCTTGACGGCACCCCGCCGTCGGCCACGCCCACCGTCAGCCGTGCCGGAAACGTGTCGCGGGCCGGGGTGGGCGCCGTTTCCCGGCGGGGGTGGTGGGCGCCACCGCCCGGAACCTCACCGGGCACCCTTCACGCGGGCGATGTCGCCCGTGCCGTTCGCGGCGACGTCGTACCGATCAGGTGGGCCGTGGTCCGGCTGCTCACCGCGGCCTGGAGGTCCGGGGGGATCGCAGGGATCGTTCGTGCCGATTCTGTCGGCTTCCGTCGCTGCCGCGCTCCCGCTTGTCGCACCCCCTATAAACGGCTACGGTGTAACCAAAAGGAATCGGCTACGACGTATCCGATTAATGGAAGACGGCGGGAGACACCTCGACGCCGTCCGGGAAGTGCTTCATCCCGTCGGATGCCACGTGCCTCCGGTGCGGACACATGGCCCGGTCCGCGGACCTCCGCAGCCCGGCGTGGGCGCCGCCCGCCCTTCCTGCAGAGAATCGATTGAGGTCGATCACCATGACAGAGATCCACGACATCGACGTCGACATCGACGTCCTCGTCGCCGGAGCCGGTCCGACCGGCTCGACCCTGGCGGCCGACCTGTTGCGGCGCGGCCTTCGCGTCCGGGTCGTCAACAAGGCGCCGCATGCCTTCGAGGGCTCCCGCGCCAAGGGGATCCAGCCCCGCACCCAGGAAGTGCTCGAGGACCTCGGCGTACTGAACGAGGCGCTGGCGGAGGGCGGCCCCTACCCCCTCGCGGGGCTCCACGTCGGGCCGGTCACCGCGCCGTGGAAGATGCAGCAGCGGAGCAGACCGACCCCGGACGTTCCCTACCCGAACATCCTGCTGCTGCCGCAGCACCGTACCGACGCCATCCTGCACCGCCTGCTCGACCGCCTCGGACTGGCCGTCGAGTACGGCGTCGCCCTGGAAGGCTTCGCACAGGATGCCGACGGCGTCACCTCGACGCTCTCCACCGGCGAGCTGGTGCGCAGCAAGTACCTCGTCGGCGCCGACGGCGGCGCGAGTGCCGTCCGGGCGGCCACCGGTCTCGGCTTCGTCGGGCACACCGACGACTCCGACAAGACCCTCATCATCGACTGCACGATCGACGGACTGTCCCGCGATCGGTGGCACATGTGGCCCAAGGCTTCCGCAGGAGCATGCCCACTGCCGCACTCCGACCAGTTCCAGGTGATGATCCGGCTGAAGCCGGGCGACACCCCGAACCTCGACCATGCCGCCCTGGCCGACCGGTTCCACGCACTCACCCGCCTCAAGCTCCGCGACATCACCTGGGTCTCGGTGTTCCGGCCCAACGTCCGACTCGTCGAGCACTACCGCCAGGGCCGGGTCTTCCTCGCGGGCGACGCCGCCCACGTGCACACCCCGGCCGGCGCGCAGGGCCTCAACACCGGTGTGCAGGACGCCTACAACCTGGGCTGGAAGCTCGCTCAGGCGATCGCCGGCGCGCCGGACAGCCTGCTCGACAGCTACGAGGCCGAACGGCTCCCGATCGCCGCGGGCGTCCTCGGCAAGTCCAGCGAGCTCTACCAGAGCCTCAGCCTCGACAAGCACAGCGTCGCCGGTCTTAAGCGCGGAGACGAAGAGCGGCAGCTCGGGCTCACCTACCAGGGCGGGCCTGGCCGACGGAGGGTGCCGAACTGCGCCGCTTCGCGGTCCGCAGCGGGCGCGGAATCGACAGCGACTGCATCACCGACGACACCGGCCGGCTGACCGGCATCTACGGTGTCGGCGGCGACGCGCTGATCCTCGTCCGGCCCGACGGATACATCGGCAGCGTCATCACGACCGACTGGGCGTCCTCCTTCGCCACAGCGGCCGAGGCGTTCACCCCGAGGTGACCAGGACCGTCGCCCACGACGCCCACGACGCCGACCCCGACGAGCGAAGACAACACCGGCACACCTCACGCTGCCGCAGTTCGCCTCACAGCCCCCTGGCGTACCGCCGGGCGCCAGGCCGATCAGGAGGGGTTTCAGGAATGTCAGCACCGCAGGAGGCCATCGACGGCCACTCGGCCCCGGTCGTGAACCTGACGTTCGTCGGCAGCCGCGCGGAGACGGAGGAGGCCATGTCGAGGCTCCCGGTCGAATCGCAGGCGGCGTTGCGCCAGTTCTCACTGGCGCGCATGACCGGCTACGGCGTCGATCACGCGGATGCCGTCGAGCTGCGTGCCCGTGTGGTCGAGGGGCAGGACTGGCGCTCGGCCGCGACGGAGCTGGCGGACACCTGTTCGCGCCGCGTCGAGGACGCCAAGGGGCCCGGCGGAAGAGCCACGCGGATCGCGTACCTGCGCCGTGCGTCCGCCCTGCTGCGCATGAGCCAGATGATGATGCTGTCGGACACAGCCGAACGCCGGTCGATCTTCGCGCGGGCCGCGCAACTGTACGCGCGGGCCGCTGGACCGAGCGGTGACCGCGAGCGCGTCACGATCGACACCGACTGCGGTCCCCTGGCGGGCTGGCTCGTCCTCGCGGACGGCACCGCGGTCGGATCCGCCGTCGTCATCGGGGGTGTCGAGGGCTGGGCCATGGATTTCGACAGCGTCGGCGAGGCCCTCGCGGCGCGCGGCGTCGACGCGCTGCTGCTCGACGGTCCGGGGCAGGGCGAGACGAGGCTCACGCACGAGCACTACCTCACCGGCCGGTGGCGCGACGCGTACGGACGAGCCGTCGGCTTCCTAGACGAGCGCTCGCCGGGCCGCCCGATCGGCTTCGTCGGCAACAGCATGGGCGGCAGTGTCGCCATGGCCGTCGCGGCGCAGGACACCCGGATCCGGGCGTGTGTCGACAACGGAGGCATCCACGCTCCATGGCTCGTGCCGCCGACGATGGGGACCTTCTTCTCGAAGATGGTCGCCGCCTGCGGAACCGAGGACGCGGCCCGCGCGGTGGACGTCTGGAAGACCGTCACCCCGCTCGCCGACGGGCCCAACGCCGGCTATCCGCTGCTGGTCGTGCAGGGCGGCGAGGACCCCATGGTCTCGATGGACCTCGCGCGGATCCTTCTCCGCGGCGCACCCACGGACGACAAACGGATGGTCGTCTTCTCCGACGGCAACCACTGCGTCTACAACCACAAGCACGACCGTGACGCGCTCATCGCCGACTGGACGGCGGCGCGCCTGAGCGGCCTGCCGAGCCCCGGCATCTCGAACTGAGAGGTAGTCCCGTGCAGATCATCGACGCACAGATCCATCTCTGGGCCGGCGACAGTGCGCCCCCGCACCACTGGCGCGCGCCGTACACCGTCGAAGCCGCCTTGCGCGACATGGACCTGACAGGCGTGGACCGGGCGATCAACTGTCCCGCGACCTGGGACGCCGCCTCGAACGACTACGCGGTGGAGGCGGCCGAACAGCACCCCGACCGGTTCGCGACCCTCGGCTGGTTCCCCCTCGACCAGGACGCCGACGAGTCCCTCGTCGACACCTGGCTGGACAGGCCCGGCATGCTGGGCCTGCGCTTCCTGCTGGCAGGGCCGGAGCTCGAGAGCCGCCTCGCGTCCGGCGGACTCGACTGGCTGTGGGCGGCAGCCGACCGGCGCGGAATCGCCGTAGGGCTGTGGGTGATGCCCCCGTACCTGTCCTGCGTTGGCGACATCGCCGCGCGGTACCCGAACATGCGCCTGATGGTCGACCACCTCGCGACCAACCCCTTCGAGAAGCTGCCCGACGCGGCCGCACACCTCGACGCCCTCCTCGCCCTCGCGCGCCACCCCAACATCGGGGTCAAGGCGACGGGCGTGCCGGGTCTGGCGACGGACGCCCATCCGTTCGCAAGCACCCACGGTCTTCTGCGGCAGGTCTACGACGCGTACGGCGCCGAGCGGATGTTCTGGGGCACCGACATCACGCGTCTGCGCTGCTCATGGCGCGAGGCGGTGACCATGTTCACCGAGGAACTGCCCTGGCTGCGAGGCCGCGACCTGGAACTGGTCATGGGTCGCGCCGTGGCCGAATGGATCGGCTGGCACTGAGCGGCGAGGCGGTCGACGGCCCGTCATGTCACCGTCGTCCCGATCCCAGTGGCCTACGACTTCGTCAGCCTCGGACTTCTTCGGCCTCGCTCCTGCGACAGATCGAGTCCGGCCCTTTCCAGCCCGTCGAGCAGCAGGTCCAGCCCGAACCGGAACTCGTCCTGCAGCGGCACGGAGGTCAACTCGTCGGCCGCGGCCGTCGTGGCCGGAAACGCGGCTGGGTCGAGCGAGTGGTAGTAGCCCCGCAGTTGCACCTGGTCCTCGGGGCGTGGCGTCCCTGGGCCGTGCTGCTGGATGGCGAAACCGATCACGTAGTGGCCGATCGCCGTAAAGGCACGGGCGGCCAGGTCGACCGGGAACCCGTGACTCAGGAACAGTGCGATGAGCCGTTCCCTGCCCCGCAGACCGTTGGGGCCGACGGGGACCTGGGCCGCCAGCAGGGACACCGCGTTGGGGTGCCGACGCAGGGTGCCGTAGAGAGTGTCCGCCGCAACCGCCACTGCTTCCCGCCAGGGCAGGCCGTCCAGCTTCTCGGGCGGGACCTGGACTTCGCCCAGGATTCTGTCGGCGACGAGCGCGAGGAGTTCGTCCTTGCCGTTGAAATGCCGGTAGAGCGTCGCCGTGCCCGAGTTCAGCGCATCGGCGAGCATACGCAGGGTCAGCGCCTGGATCCCGACTTCGTCGATGAGCCTCAGGGCCGTCTCCACGATCAGCCCGGCGTCCATCGGAGGACGCCCTCGCCGGTACTCAGGGGCAGGCGTACGGCTCGCCCACCAGGCAGGGCTTCCCGGAACCGGCTGGGCCTCCGACGACATGAAGCGGTCACCTCTCGGCCAGATCAACTGGGGACACGGGTCCGCCACAGGAGTTTCGGCCTTAGCGTATCCGTTCTCGACGACAGCACGACGGAACCCCGGTCTGATCCGAAAGGGCCGACGCCCCCGGCCTACTTGGCTTTCATGCGTGCGGTCAGGCGTGACAGCAGGGGCAGCGCCGCCGCAAGTGTCTCTCGCTCGTCGGAGTTCAGGACGTCGTTGATCGCGGCGCCGAGCCAGTCTGCCCGGCGTCGGCGCTCCTCCGCCAGGCGGTCACGTCCCGCGGGCGTGAGGTGGAGCAAGAGCTTGCGGCCGTCAGTGGGGTGAGCCTCGGCACGGACGAACCCCTGCGCGAGGAGTTCCTTGACCGCTTTGGCGGCCGACTGGTGACTGACTCCCCGCTGTTCAGCGACGTCGGCGGTGGTCATCGGGCCGCTGCGGTCCAGATATCCCAGGACGGCGGCCTCACCGGGGGGCATGGTGTCGGCGGTGCGCACGGTGCGCACGAGCTGTCCGATGGTCAGGCGAAGATCTTCGGCCAGCCGGTTGTCGTCCATGGCGCCAGCCTACTCACATGCACCAACCAGGGTGTACAGCTTGGGTGCGTTGTTTCACCGAGAACGAGCCGCCCTCGACGATCACTATCTACAGCTCAGGTGTACAGTTTAATTGCAGGAAATCGTTCGTACCGGAAGGACCCGCGGTGAAGCTCACCAAGCACGCCCACGCCTGCGTCACGCTCGAGAAGGACGACACTCGGCTGGTCATCGACCCCGGCGCCTTCACCCCGGACGCGGCAGAGGCCGTCTCCCAGGCGCACGCCGTACTGATCACTCACGAACACTTCGATCACTTCGACGAGAAGCTCGTCGCCGCCGCGCTCGAAGCCCGGCCGGAGCTACAGGTCTACGGCACCACCGCCGTCGCGGCCGCCCTGGGCAGCCGGAACGGCCGCGTCCACGCCGTCGCCGCGGGCGACACCCTCACCGTCGGCTCCCTCACCGCCACCGTCCACGGCCACCGCCACGCGCTGATCCACGCCGACATCCCGTGCCCCGACAACGTCGGCTACCTCTTCGACGACGGAGCCCTCTACCACCCCGGCGACGCCTACTTCGCGCCCGACGCTCCCGTGCACACCCTGCTGCTGCCGACCAGCGGCCCGTGGACCAAGCTCGGCGAAGCCGCCGACTTCGTCCGCGCCGTCAAGCCCGAGCGCATCATCCAGATCCACGAACTCATGCTCAGCGACCTGGGCCAGCAGTCCACCGCCAACCTCCTGGGCGAGAACGGCCTGACCGGCACCCCGATCACCCGCCTCGAGCCCGGCACCACCGTGCAGCTGTGAGGCGCCGGGCTCCAGGGCGCGGGCATGCGTTCGTCGGCCTCGACATCGCCGGCGGAACTGTCAGGTGCTGCGGGCGCCCGCCCGGCTAGCGATCGACGGCTCGCATGCCTGCCTCGTCGTACCGTTCGCCCGCGGCCTCGGGCAGCTCCGCATCGATGCGGGCCAGATCCTCCTTGGTCAGCGCGATGTCCACCGCGCCGGCGTTCTGCTCCAGGTAGGTGCGGCGCTTGGTGCCCGGGATCGGCACCAGGTCCTCGCCCTGGGCCAGCACCCAGGCGATGGCCAGCTGGGCCGGGGTCACGTCCTTCTCGGCGGCGATCTCCTTCACCTTTGCCGCCAGCCGCAGGTTCGCCGCCAGGTTGGCGTCCTGGAAGCGCGGGTTCTCCCGGCGCCAGTCGTTCGCGTCCAGCTCGTCAGGCGAGCTGAACCGCCCGGCGAGGAAACCGCGGCCGAGCGGCGAGTACGGCACGAAGCCGATGCCCAGCTCACGGCAGGCGGGCAGCACCTCGGCCTCCACGTCCCGTGACCACAGCGAGTACTCGCTCTGCACCGCGGTGATCGGGTGCACGGCGTGGGCGCGCCGGATGGTCTCCGCGCTCGCCTCGCTCAGGCCGATGTGCCGCACCTTGCCCTCGGCGACCAGTTCGCCCAAGGCGCCGACCGTCTCCTCGATGGGTACGTTCGGGTCGACCCGGTGCTGGTAGTACAGATCGATGTGGCTGGTCCCCAGCCGCTCCAGGGAGCCGTGGACCGAGCTGCGGACGTGTTCGGCCGAGCCGTCCTGCGGGCCGACCGTGCTGATGTCGCCGGGTACGGCGTTGTCCATCCGGTAGTTGAACTTCGTCGCGATCACGTACTCCTCGCGATGCCCCCGGATCGCCTCACCGAGGAGCGACTCGTTGGTGAGCGGGCCGTACACCTGCGCGGTGTCGAGGAAGTTCACCCCGAGGTCGAGGGCGTGCCGGACGGTCGCGATCCCCTCCGCCTGATCGGTGGATCCGTAGAAGGCGGACATCCCCATGCATCCCAGGCCGATGGCCGATACCTGGAGGTCCCGCAGACTGCGCTTCTGCATGCCGTGTCCCAGCCTTTCTCTGCACACTCGTTCGTCGTTCGGACCGCACGGAGCCCACCATCCATCTAGCGACGGATTCAGCCGCCCGGCATCCCGTGAGAGGCCCCGGGCGGGACGGGCTTCGCGCTCCGTGATGTCTGCGACGCTACGACCTGGAGCGCGCTCCAACGCAAGCCGACGGTCGAGGCAGATCAGCAGTACGCCAGTACGCCGACGCGCGTGTGTTCTGGCCCGGCTCGGCGCCGAGGGGCGCGGAGCGGGCGACAGGAGGGGCGACCCGCCTGGGCCTGCGCCGCACAGAGTTCCTCGTGCGGCGCAGGCCCTGGCGGCGGATCAGGTGATGCGCAGCCTGATCGTGCGGGATTCCGGGCGGAGGGCGTACTCGGGCCACACGTCCGGGCCGCACGCGCGCGAGCCGAGCCCGTGTTGGGCGGCGTCGACGATCAGGTGGCTTGTCGTCGAACTCGGCAGTTCGAACGGATGTGCCGCTCGGGCGATCTCCTGGGGGGTGTGCCGGCTGAGGGTGAAGCCGGGGCGGCGACCGCGTGTGTCGGGGAGCGCCTCGATGCGCAGCACTTCGGTGTCGGCGCTCCTCAGCGTCAACCGGCGCAGTGCGGAGCGGTGTCCGGTTTCCTGGGGACGCGCGTAGTCGACCGCCAGGTCGCGGACCGTGGCGGAGAAGCGTCCCGTGCGTGCCGCACGCAGACTGTCGGGGTAGGACTCGAGCGGGCCGAGGCCGAACCACTCGGCGCCGTCGACGGGAGCGTCACCGTCGGGCAGGTCGAAACGGATCCCGATCCTCGGCCACACCGTGTGCCACCCGCGCGACGGCTCGATCTCCACCCGCAGTTCCACCTCGTCGCCCTCCAGCGACCAGACGGACTCGACCATCACCCACGATCCGGAGTTCGCCGCGGAGACCTTGTCGACCGTGCGCAGGGCCCCGGTGGTGCGCTCCACCGACACCCGGCGCGTGGTCAGCCGGTCGAGGCCGTCACGCCGCCACAGCTCGGCATTGGACACCCCGGCGATGTTCGCGTCGCTCTCCGCGACGTCGCCCCACGCGCCTTCGTCGTTGTCGGTCGGCGCACGGAACAGTTCCAGCCGCGGGCCGGTCACCTCGCGGCCGCCGAGGCGCGTGAGGGATCCGTCGACGAACTCGGCGCGGCCCAGCGTCAGCGTTCCGTCGCCGGGCTTCCAACCGGGCCGGGCGCGCACAGCCCGCACGGGGCGGTGCGGTGAGCGGTCCAGTTGGGCGGTCGCGACCACGTGCCCTTCGCCCGCCCACCCGGTTCCGGCCGCCAGCACCGCCTCGACGGTGAGCCAGGTCTCGGCGTCCGGCGCCACCGGGATCCTCGGCAGCGAAACCCGGCCCGAGTCGCCCGCCACGACGGCCGGGACGTCCAGGTACCCGGAGTCGACGGACGTGCCGTCATGCTCGACACGCCAGCGGAAGCGCAGGTCGGAGGTGTCCGCGGTGTGCCGCAGATTGGCGATCGTCACCTTGTCGCCCTCGAAGGTGAAGCGGATCGGCTGGACGACGGCCTTGAACTCGTGAAGGCTCGGGGTCGGGACGTCGTCGCTCAACAGCATGCCGTCCATGACGAAGTTCCCGTCGTGCACGACCTCTCCGAAGTCGCCGCCGTACGCGTAGTACGGCGTCCCGTCCGGAGTGGTGGTCGAGATGCCGTGGTCGCGCCACTCCCAGACGAAGCCGCCGTGCAGCCGCGGGTACCGGTGGACCAGCGCCTCGTACTGGTCGAACGCCCCCGGCCCGTTGCCCATGGCGTGCGCGTACTCGCACAGCAGGAACGGTTTGGTGCGCTGCCGGGCGCCCTGTGCGGGGGTGCAGCGAAGCAGCGGGAAGCGGGATCCGTCGGTGCCGATCTGCTCGGTCTCCGGCACCGAGGCGTACATGCGCGAGTAGACGTCGGTGTACTCGCCGGTGTAGTCGCCCTCGTAGTGCACGGGACGTTCGGCGTCGCGGGCGTGGACCCACGCCGACATGGCGGCGAGATTGCTGCCGGTGCCCGCCTCGTTGCCGAGCGACCAGATCACGATGCTGGGGTGGTTCTTGTCGCGTTCGACGGTGCGCTCGATGCGGTCGAGGTAGGCCGCGCGCCAGGTCGGGTCGTCGCTGGGATTCCCGACCCAGTCCACCTTGTCGAAGCCGTGCGTCTCGAGGTCGCATTCGAGGACGACCCAGAATCCGAGTTCGTCGGCGAGGTCGAGCAGCCGCGGGTGCGGCGGGTAGTGGCTGGTGCGGATCGCGTTCACGTTGAACCGCTTCATGCGGGCGAGGTCCTCGCGGGCGTGCTCCTCGTCGAAGACGCGGCCGCGCAGCGGATGGGTCTCGTGGCGGTTCACGCCGTGGAACACGACGCGGCGGCCGTTGACGAGGAACCGGTCGCCGCGGATCTCGACCGTGCGGAAGCCCGCCCGCAGGGTGACGGTCTCGGCGGCCGTCGACACGGTCACGTCGTACAGGCGCGGCCGCTCGGCCGACCAGGGTTCCACGTCGGCGATGTCGAAGGGGGTCACCTCGGCCGGGTCGGACCAGGTGCGCTCGATGCCGAGTTCGGGGATGCGCAGGGTGACCGGGTAGGCCGTCGGCTCGGCGGTGATCTCCGCGTCGACCCGGCCGTGCCCGTCGGCGAACCCGGTCCGCAGCCAGACGTCCTCCAGGCCGCCGGCCGGCCGGGCGATCAGGGTGACGTCGCGGAAGATGCCGGGCAGCCACCACTGGTCCTGGTCCTCGACGTAGCTGGCCGCCGACCACTGGTGCACCCGTACGGCGACGACGTTGTCGCCCGGGCGGACCGCGGACGTCACGTCGAATTCGTGGGCGAGCCGGCTGCCGGCGGCGCTGCCGATCTCCGCCCCGTTCACCCAGACCCGGAAGAGCGACTCGACACCGTCGAAGCGCAGCACGACACGCTCGGCGTCCGCCCAGTCGGCGGGCAGGTCGAAGTGGCGGCGGTGGTCACCGGTGGGGTTCTCGTCCGGGACGTGCGGTGGGTCGATCGGGAACGGGAACTGGACGTTCGTGTAGATCGGACGGCCGTGGGCCCCGTCGCCCTCGAGCACCCAGTGGGAGGGCACGGGCAGGTCTTCCCAGCTCTGGTCGTCGAAGTCCTCGGCCGCGAAGTCCTCCGCCACGGACGCCGTCGGCGACAGTCGGAATCGCCAGGGTCCGTTCAGCGAGCGGGCGGGCGCGTCCGAGTGCAGCCACGAGCGCGCCGGGCGGAGCGCGCCACGACCCGGTGCGGTGTCCGAAACATGGGGGGAGAACTCGGAGAGCAAGAGGTCACGGCTCCTTCTGGGTGACGAACGGGATCCGGGGGCCGGCAGAGATCGCCGACCGGCTTGCGACTGGCCTGCCGTGCGGCTTCTCTCTTCCCTCGTGAACGCTCCCGTGAACGTTCACGGGAGCGTTCACGGGACTGCCTTCAGAATTCCTGCGGATGATTCTCGAAGTGTGGGTGGAATGTTCGGAAGTCTGCGCTCGGGCGCGGAGGCATGTCAAGACATTCGGGGCGGACGGCCGTCCGTGACGTCAGCCCGATCCGCTCAGGTGCAGCTCCGCGTGGACGACCAGGTCGTCGGTCTCCGACGTGCCCGGCCCCGACAGCAGTCGCGCGAGCTGCTCGATGGCGAGTGCTCCGAGCTTTCGCGTGTCGAGGGCGACGCTGGACAGCGGGGGTTCGACGAGTGCTCCGAGCTGGAGGCCGTCGAAGCCGATCACCGCCAGATCCCGCGGGACGCCGCGGCCGAGCCTGCGTGCCTCACGGAGTGCGCCGACCGCGATGATGTCGTTGAAGGTGAAGACCGCGGTGACCTCGGGACGAGCGGCGAGCAGGGTTCTGAGCGCCGCCCCTCCCCCGTCGGCCGTCTGGTCGGCATCGACCACCGGGCCGGCGTCGAGCCCGTGCTCCCGCGCCGCCGCCGTGAACCAGTCGTGCCGGATGCTGGGCTCGGCGCGGGTCCGGTGGTCCAGCATGCCGATGCGGGTGTGCCCCTGCGCGACCAGGTGCGCGACCGCGGCACGCACGCCCTGCTCGCCGTCGATCCGGATCGAGCTGAACCGCGTGCTGCGGCCCTCACGGCCGATGAGCACCACCGGCATGCCCCGGGTGTACGACTCCAGCTCGCTCTCGGAACAGCTGAAGTAGCCGATGACCGCGTCCACCTGCGAGGTGATCACCTGGAGTGTGCCGCGTTCCTCGTCCGCCCGGTCCCCCGTGGCGTACACGACCACGTGCCAGCCGCGGGATCTGGCCGCCTCCAGGGCGCCGGCGGCGACCTCGGTGAAGAAGGGGTTGAGCAGGTCGGGGATGACCAGCCCGATGGTCATGGTGTCCTGGCGGACCAGCCCCCGGGCGAATCGGCTCGGGCGGTAGCCGAGCGCGCGCGCCGCGTCGAGCACGCGCTGCTTGGTGTCGCCGTCGATCTCGCCCTTGTCGTTGAGCGCCCGAGACACGGTCTGCCGGGACACTCCGGCGGACCTGGCGACGTCGTTGATCGTGATCTTCCGGGGCTCGGCCCCCGGTGTCGACACCATCGCCCACCTCCTACTTCTCCGCTCGCGAACGCCGGTGCGTGCGCAGAGCCTGAGTATGCACGGGCCGAAGGGCCCGGCGAAGCCGGGTCTGCTCGCGGTGCGGGTGCCGCCTCTGCCGGGCTCCGGGAGGTCCCACACGATCAACCCATGTCTCCCGGTGCGCCGTTACTCCCACGCACCGTCATCGGTGATCTCTTCCGTCCCTGCATCGGTCACCGCCCGACGGGCGGCTGACAGCGGCCCTAGATTCGGCGCCGGATCCGCTGTTCACCACGGTCCGGGACCCCGGGCCCGCAGAGGGGGAGACTGCTCATGACACTCATCGACAGGACGCTCGGACGGCTGTCACGCCGGGCGGGCGTCGTCGCGGCCGCCGTCGTCACCGCCGCCGCGTCGGCGCTGGTGGCCGCTCCGCCGGCCTCGGCGGCGACCTACCAGTACGACTGCCGTCGGCTGCTCGGCTCGGGCTCCTACAGCAATCCCGTCTCCCTCGGGAACGTGACCGGGCGGACCGTCGTCGCGGTCAACTGCCCGCCGCTCACGTCCGGCGCCGGCTACGCCAACCGGTACTTCAGCTTCACCCTCACCCGGCCCGCGCGCGTGCCGTCGTACGCGGGCGCCTCCTTCGCCCTGGAGGCGACCCGGCGGTCCGCCGTCAACCCCTCGCTGAGCAGGGGGGCTTACACGATCATGCACACCTCGGCGGGCGTGTGGACGTACAACCGCGCCGGTGCGGCCAACGGGCGCTACCTGCCCCTGGGTCCACTGCCGGGCGGCGGGGTGCTGCCGGCCGGCACCTACCGCCTCAACCTCCAGAAGCTGGACTCGCCGCTGAGGTCGCTCAGCACCCCGTGGTTCAACGTGGTGGTGGCCGTCTCCTGAGCCGTCGCCGTCTCCTGGCGGGTGCGTCGGCTGCTGTGGCCGCGGTCAGACGCGCGGGCACGCCGAAGCACCCGCCACGGACAGCCTCAGCCGGCAGATGGCGGCGAACCGGGCCGACACGTCCAGGTTCCACAGCCGTATGGTCCCGTCGTTGCTGCTGCTGGCCACCGTCCGCCCGTCCGGGGCGAACACGGTGCCCCACACCGCGTTCGTGTGCCCGGTCAGCGTGGCCCACGGCCGCCGCGCCGCCACGTCCCACAGCCGCACCGTACGGTCACCGCCGCTGCTCACCAGCAAGCGGCCGTCGGGAGAGAACGCGATGCCGCGCACCGAGCCGGTGTGGCCCCGCAACACCGCAGTGGGACGGTGGCGGCGGACATCCCACAGGCGTACGGTCCCGTCGTTGCCGCCGCTCGCCAGCGCCCGGCCGTCCGGGGCGAACGCCACTCCCCGCACCGCACCCGTGTGCCCGGTGAGCGCGGCCTGCGGCCTGCGGCCCGCCACGTCCCACAGCCGTACGGTCAGATCGTCACCCGCGCTCGCGAGGGTACGGCCGTCGGGGCTGAAGGTGACATCGTTGACGAAGTCCGTGTGGCCGGTGAGCGTGGCCAGGGGGCGGCGGGTGGCCACGTCCCACAGCCGCACCGTACGGTCGGCACCCGCCGATGCCAGCAGGGCGCCGTGCGGGGCGAACGCCACCGAGAACACGTCTCCGTGATGCCCGGTGAGCGTGTCGAGGAGGCGGTGGGTGACGACGTCCCACAGCCGGACCGTGCCGTCGGAACCGCCCGAGGCCAGCGTCCGCCCGTCGGGGGCGAACGCCACCGAGAACACGGCCGAGCGATGCCCCCGCAGTGTCGCGACGGACCGGTGCCGCGCCACGTCCCACAGCCGCACCGTGTGATCGGTGTCGGCGGTCGCCAGCAGATTCCCGTCGGGGCTGTAGGCGGACTGCCAGATCTCGGTGTACGGGCGGGCCGTCAGCACCGGGCCGCCGAGGTCCCACAGCACCACCGACTGGTCGAACCCGGCGGTGGCGAGCATGGTCCCGTCGGCGTTCACAGCCACGCCCATCGTGTAGTCGGTGTGGCCGGTGAGCGTCAGCGTCTGCATCCCGCTGTGCACGTCCCACAGACGGGTCGTGCCGTCGCCTCCCGCGCTGACGACCGTGGCGCCGTCCGGAGTGTAGGCGACCGCGTTGACGTCGTCGCTGTGCCCGCTCAGGACCGAGGTCGTCCGCTTCCGTGCCAGGTCCCACAGCCGTACGGTCCGGTCCGCTCCCCCGCTGGCCAGGCTCCGTCCGTCCGGAGCGAAGGCCACGCCGTACACCTCGTCGCTGTGCCCTTCCAGCACGCCCGACGGCCGGTCGCGCACCGTGTCCCACAGCCGGACGGTCCGGTCGGCGCCGGCCGACGCGAGCGTCCGGCCGTCCGGGGTGTACGCCAGCGCGTCGACCTGCCCGACGTGACCGGTGAAGGAAGCGACGCGGCGCCCCCGGTCCGTGTCCCACACCTGGACCGTGCCGTCGCCCGCGGCGACGGCCAGCCTGCGGCCCCGGGGGTCGAAGGCCACGGCCCGGGCGCCCGCGGTGCCGGCCGGCAACACCGCCTTCGTACGATGGTCGGCCGTGCCCCACAGCTGCACCGGCGCGTCCGTGGCCCCGGCCGCGAGCGTACGTCCGTCGGGGCTGAAGGCGACCGACCGTACCCGCCCGGACATCTTGAACGTGGCGGTCGTACGACGGTCCGCGAGCCGTCGCAGGGTCACCGTGCCGTCCGAACTGGCCGTCGCGAGCGTGCCCCCGTCGGGCGCGAACGCCACCGAGTTGACCGGCCCGCGGTGCCCACCGAGCCGGGCCGAGAAGGGCTGCGCCTGCGTGCTCAGGAGGGCGCCGCGCGCCTCGGGCGTCTCCTGGGAACGGTAGGCCTCCCCGGCGAGCCGCATCGAAGCCTCGGGCTGACCGGCGGCCAGGGAGGCGGACTGCGCGGCGAGTGCCCGGGAACGGGCGACCCGCTCCTCCTGCAGCGCGTCCGAGCGCTGCTGGTACGCCAGCGCTCCGACGACCACCGCGAGGGCCAGCAACACGACCAGCGTGGCCAGCGTGCCCTGCCGGCGCCGAACCTGCCGCCGGGCCTGCCGCTGCCGATCGGCCTCCTCGGCCAGGCTCGCGCGCAGGAACGCCTCCTCCTGCGCACTGAGCCGGCTCCGGCCGTCCAGTTCCTCGGCCCACGCCCGGACGGTGTCCAGCCGGGTGCCACGGTAGAGGGCGGACGGATCGCCGCCCTCGCGCTCCCACTCGTCGGCGGCGTGCGCGAGTTGCTGATGGATCAGCAGTCCGTGCCGGTCGGCGTCGATCCAGCCGCGCAGCCGGGGCCAGGCGTGCAGCAGGGCCTCGTGGGCGATCTCGACCGTGTCGCGATCGGCGGTGATCAGGCGGGCGCGCACAAAGGCGTCCAGGGCGGCCGTGGCGCCGTCCGTGTCGGCAAGCCGCTCCATCAGCGCGGCCCGGCTCATCCGGCACCGGGCCGGTCCGGTGCCCTCGGCCACATGGACCAGGCGCACCAGAATCCTGCGGATCGTCTGCTGCTCGGCCGGGTACAGGCCCGCGAACACGTCCTCGGCGGTCCGTGCGACCGCCCCTCGGATCCCACCGGTGCGCTCGTACCCCGCGACGGTGAGCGTGGCGCCCTCGCGCCGCTGCCAGGTGGTCAGCAGCGCGTGGGAGATCAGCGGCAGCGCACCGGAGGGAGTGATGTCCGGCAGGGCGCGCCCGACGTCCGATCCGTCGCCGGTCGGCCCTCCCGGTTCGCTGCCGGGCAGCCCTGCCGGTTCGTCGCGCAGGCCGGCGTCGCGCAGCAACAGGGGGACGAGCCCCGGCTCCAGGGTGAGTCCGGCGAGCTCGGCGGGGCGGGTGATCGCCTCCCGCAGCCCGGCGACGGACATCGGGGACAGTACGAACAGTCCGTCGGTGAACACCGTCGCCAGCTCGGGGAGTTCGACACACCTGCCGGACAGGTCGGCCCGTACGCCCAGGACCACCACGGCCGGATCCCCACCGGATCCGGCCGCCGGATCCGACGGGCGGCGGGACGTCGACACGGCGCACAGCACCCGGACGAAAGCACGTCGCTCGTCCTCGTCGGAGCAGAGCGTGAACAGCTCCTCGAACTGGTCGACGAGGAGCACCGGACGCACCGGCGGTGGCCGCCTGCCCCCGTCGGCGCAGGCGCTGTCGTCCACCGTGCGCCGCACCGCCTCCAACAGGATCTCGGGCCGGTCCCGCAACTGCCGCACGGTGACGCCGAGATCGCCGTCCAGCGCCTTCGCGAAGCCGGTCAGCAACTCCTCCAGCGGATGCGCGGCGGGCGTGAACGCCACCACCGGCCACCGCTCGGCGCCCGGCATGGGGAAGCCGCCGGGGTTTCGGAAGGCCGGTACGAGACCGGCGTTGAACAAGGACGACTTGCCGGCGCCCGAAGGGGCGACGACCATCAGAGGCCCGCTGCCGATCCGTTCGAAGACCCTCTCGACCAGGGCGGCCGTGGCCCGCTCGCGGCCGAAGAACCATCCCGCGTCCTGGGCGGTGAACGCCGACAGCCCCCGGTAGGGACGGACAGCGTCGAACTCCGTCCGCCCGGGCCCGACACCGTCGACCCGCCCGGCCTGCGCGTCGCCCGCGTTCTGCGCGTTCTCGGGATTCGCCGGGTTCGCCAGGTTCGCCGTTCCCTCGGATTTCGCCGTATTGGCGGTTTCCTCTGCGTTCTCGGGGCTCTTCGTCAGCAGCCGCAGCAGCCCGCCCTCGGCCCGCAGGATCTGGTCGCAGCGCCGCGCGACATCGACGGTGGCTCGCTTCGCGCCCGTCTCGATCTTGCTGAGGTAGCCCTTGCTGTAGTGCGTCTCCCGGGCCATGTCGGCCAGCGAGAGCCCGCGCTGTCGGCGAAGTCGTCTCAACTGGGCGGGAAAGTCCGGAACGGTTCCGTCGGGCGGTGGCGGTTCACATCGGTCGCCGGTGTGCTGCTGCTCCCCCACCACATCCCCCGGGTGTCGCGCATGAGCCGTGAAACGGCCGACATCCAGAGTACTGCGGCAATATGACGGCCGATCAAGGATTTCACCGGCGTGGCGCGAGGACATGGCGAAACACGGACGTCCGGAATCGCGGACGCGATTCCGGACGTTCCCCCGTGCGAAAGGCCTTACGGCCGGTTCAGCT
The DNA here is from genome assembly GCF_035983595.1 of Streptomyces sp. NBC_01334. Taxonomy (NCBI): domain Bacteria; kingdom Bacillati; phylum Actinomycetota; class Actinomycetes; order Kitasatosporales; family Streptomycetaceae; genus Streptomyces; species Streptomyces sp. NBC_01334. Next base: position 341,862 of record NZ_CP130718.1, read on the forward strand.
TGATCGAGTTGACCGGCGTGAGGTCGGCCCACACACCCCTCGGAGGATTCCCGATGGTGTAGTTGCAGTTCGTGCCGCCGTAGTTCAGGCAGAGTTCCGCCGAGGCGCCACCGGTCTGGTTGTTGAGGACCCAGTGCCAGCCGACCTGATTGCTCAGGTTGTGGGCGCCGTAGCTCCAGTAGATGTTGCTCGGGCTCTGGGCGGGATCCTGGTTCTGCGGGTAGATACAGACGGCACCGGACGGGCACCCGGCCCAGTCGGCGGCCGGCTTGGCCTCGGCCGTGCCGGTCAACGCCACCATCGCCGTGGCAGCGGTGGCCAGTGCTACGGCCCCACTGAACAACTTGCGCATGTTTCCCCCTTGCGGTCGTCCTGCCTGGTCGCAGGTCGTGCTCGGTCTCTCGGCATCAGACTGGCCGCCGGGGTCCCGGGAGGTCGACGGGTTTCCTGTTTCCCGTCATCACGGCAAGCCGGGAAACCGGCCGCGAGCAGCGCGGTCACCAGGGAGGAGGCAACCCCGGAAAGCGCAGTCACCGTCGACGGCCACGTCGGGCGGAAATCGAATATCACTCGACAACGGCCCGCGATGACCGGCCCGTCACGATCTGGTGCTTCCGAAAGACAGGTCGGCGGGTCGCGGCCCGAAGACCCGCGAGCGGGACAAGGCCCACCCTTCTCAACGGCGTTCAGAAACGTTCACCGGCGAATTGAGTCGGCCGATCGGGATGACGACCCGAACCTCGAGAGTTCGGATGCCCATGAGGACAATCCGGTACGGGACACCGCCCGTGTCGGCGGATGCAGCGGGCGGTGGCGGACGGGCTCGAGGCCGATCTCCCGGGTTCGGCAGCAGGTCGGTCGGGGCAGAGCCCGGCATCCACTGCCGCCCCGGACCCGGATCATGGCACTCGTCGGCGCGAGGGTCCCGCCGACGGCCCGACCCCGAGTGCCCCGACATCGGGGGCATGTTCACCGAAGTGGCGCCGCAGGTTCCGTCGGATGAACCGGTCTCCGCTGCGCAGCAGGTAGGCGCGGCCCGCCGCAGTGCGGCCGACGACGTGGTAGCGCAGGAGGTTGACGGCCAGCAGGGGCGGCACCGCCCACGGCAGGACTACAGGCAGGTCCAGGTCCCGCACGCCGCGGCGGCCGAGGAAGTACCGCAGCATGCTCAGCAGCCGCGCCCTGGCGTAGGCGCGGCGCACACGGGCGAAGTGGGCGAAGTGCAAGGCGGTCTGGGCCTCCACGAGCGCGTTGGCGAGAGCCGGGCCGACCGGGCCGCCGTAGCTCTGGGTGAGCAGCAGGTGGTAGTTGAAACGATGTTGGAGCCGTTCGTGATCGCAGAGCCAATCCTCGTTCACGCCCAGCAGATGGCCGACGTACTTCCACAGGTGCATCAGCGCGCGGGACTCGGCACGGGTGACGCGTACGCCGAGCAGTCGTACGCCGAGCAGCTGGACGGCGTTGAACAGGCCGAGGGTCGCGGCCAGATCGGACTGGTTGACCGGCAGCCCCCAGCGCTCGGTGTCCCACTGCCCGCCGCGCTCCGCCTGATGGTTGACCAGCGCGTGCATGAGACGGACGTGCACGGTGAGGCGAAAGCCCGGACCGGAGCGGCGCATCGCGTCGTGGCCGGTCACCGCGGTGGCCCAATGCTGGGTCTCGGCGATCCTGCGCAGGGCCGAACCGCCGGTGAGGCCACCGGTCTCGACCAGCAGACGAGGCGGTCCGTCGAAACGGTAGGAGCCGATCAACGCCAACTGGAGCATCACGTCGGCGGCGTTGCGGCCGAACCTGCGGGCCACCCGGCCGCCCTCGTCGACCAGATCGAAGTCGACCCAGTCCGGCACCGGATCCACCGCGGCGAAGAAGTCCCGCAGAGCCGCGGGAGGGTTCTCCATCGTGTCGATCCCGTCGGCGAGCGCAGTCCGGAACTGTCTCGTGGTCACCCGGTCCGGATGCGCTGCGTCGGTGATCCGCAGGGCGCCCGCCAGGGCCGCTCCGAGTTCGTCGCGCGTCGTCAGCCGCTCGCCGATGGTCGCCAACAACGCCGGATCGAGCTTGCCTCGGCGTCCCAGCAACAGACGCAGCGGTCTGCCCAGACGACGGTTGAGGCCCTCGGTCGCACGAAAGCGTCGCGGATACGGAGAGGGGGGCGTCGTCACGTCACTCGGCCCGACGGGGGTATCACGCTGCTGCGGCTCGTGTGCGACCATGAGTCGATGCTGACTGCCTGTCGTACTCGCGTTCAATTCGTCTACTGACACCCATGTCATCGCCTCGCCGAAACGCGCGTGGCAGCACGGCCGCTCGCGTTTCACCGCGCAGGAGGCCGAGCCAGGAGCGGTCCCGGGCGATGGTGGAACGCATCCTGGACGCGGGTCGGCAGGCCCTGGCCGAGTACGGCTACGAGGGCGCGTCGACCAGTCGGATCGCGACGACCGCGGGGATCAGCCCCGGCTCGCTGTACCAGTACTTCCCCCACAAGGACGCCATCGTCTCGGCGGTTCTGGAGCGCTACAGCGACACACTCGTCTCCAGCGTCACCACCAGGATGTCCGGCCACTTCGAGCAGCCGGCGCCCGTGATCGTCCGGGCTACGCTGGCAGCGCTGTTGGACGGACTCGACGTCGAGCCGCCTCTTCTTCGCGCCGCGGTCGAGCACGGTCCGCGGCTTGACGACGGCCGCGCCCTGAGGGCCTTCGAACAGCGCATCGGCGAGCTGGTCCGCGCCTATCTGACGACACAGCGCGGGGGCCTGCGCCCGGACACGCCTCTCGACGCGGCGGTGTGGATGCTGGTGCGCACCGTCGAGCACCTGACCGTTCGTTACCTGCTCGACCGGCCTCCCATACCGAGGGAACAGTTCCTCGAGGAACTCACCCGGCTCGCTCTCAACTACCTCAGGCCGGAGCCGTGACGCCACCCTTGGCGGGAAAGCATCTCGAACAGCCGCACGGCCGTCCACCACCGTCGCGCCACTGTTCGTCTCCGAAAACACGCGCAACATAAGACAAACTATCTGACAAGATGTTTATTGATGAGATACCACTAATCCGCACTGATAATGGCATTTCCCGGTACCTTCACGATGAATGCGCCTGCCGTTTCGCCCGACGGACATGTCGGGGCCCGGCATGGCCTGCGTACAGGGGAGGAATCATGTCCATTCAGTGGCAGGACAACGGCTACACCTTCTACGGCAAGGAATCCCTTCCGCTCACGGCGCGCATGCAGGACCCGGGCTCCATGGAGTGCTGGGCCTTCTGTCTCGGCGCGGTGGCCGGGCTGCCCTGGAGCACGGTGGCCACCCACACCGCTCTCGGCGATCTCACCCACGGTCAGAACACCGCCAACACCAACCTGCTGGTGGAGCGCCTCAACCGGCTGCCCGGCGGACCGACGCTGCGCCTGCCCGCGCGCTGGTACTCGCCCGACTGGGACGGCAACAAGCTCCGCCAGATGTTCCCCGCGGCCGTCGCCATCGACCACCACTTCGTGGTCGCCCTGGCCATCGGGAAAGCGCCCGGCCAGCCCGACGCGGTCCGCTACTGGGACCCCGCGGACGCCCAGATCCACACCGTGACCGTCGACCAGTTCAGGCAGAACTTCAACCCCGAGTTCAGCGTCACCCGGGTCTGACCGTCCGCGCCGGACCGGATGCGCCATCACTGCATCCGGTCGCCGGCGCCCCGGTTGCTGCCGGGGCGCCGGACCGGATGCGTCAGCGGTCGTCCTGTACCGCCATTTCCCCGAGCAGGGACCAGTCGTTCTGCGGGACGGTCACGTTCACGATCCTGGGGGTCTCGGCGAGGTACGACGGCAGCTCGGCGCAGGCCGCGGCGAAGTGCTCGGAGGAGACGTGGGCCGACCCGGCCTCGTCGTCGCGGAACGCCTCGGTCAGCACGTACTCGGCAGGGTCGTCGACGCTGCGCGACCAGTCGAACCACAGACACCCGGGCTCGTCGCGCGTCGCGAAGGTGAAGCCTCGGGTGATGTCGGGCCAGTCATCCGCGTGCTGGGGAAGGACACGGAACCGGGCGGTGATGAAGATCATGAGCTTTCCTGGTGTGTCGTGGACGGCCCTCGGAGGTGGCGGCACCCCTCGCCGGGCGGTCGGCGGCCTCGTCAGGAACTGACCATGCCACGTCCGCGCACCCGGCCCTCGCCGACGAGCCGGTGTGCGCGTCGCGCTCGACGGCGGCGGGCTTCGCGTCGGCGGAGGCGTCGCCTTCCCGGCGCGAAGCCGGCGTGCCGCTGAGCGTCGGCGGTGTGCTCGTCCGAGGGCCCGGGCGCAAGACCTAGAGGTGCCGAGTGAGCCTCATGCCTTGTGCTGCATGGCCCGGCGTGCGGGATTGCCCTGTTCGGCGGCCTTGGGATCCTTCTCGTCGGCCTTGGCTCGCACACCGTCCGCGATGCGCTTGCCGATGGACTCGTCGATGTTCGACCAGTACGCGAAGGCACGCTCGAGGACGGGCTCGGTGACACCGTTGAGGAGATGTCCTACGACGTTGTCGACCAGGCGGTCGCGGGCGTCGTCGTCGAGGACCTCGCGCACCATGGTGCCGGGCTGGCCCCAGTCGTCGTCCTCCGGGTGGGAGACATAGGCGCTACGGGTGATCTCGCCGTCGGCCTCCCAGCTGGGCGGGCTGCCGTAGTGGGCGGTATCGGCCTCTGGACCGCCCTTGGAGTTCGGCGCGTAGACCGGATCGGTCGTCTTGCGGTAGGCCATCGCCCCGTCCTTCGAGTACGTGTGGACGTCGACGACGGGTGCGTTCACGGGAAGCTGCTGGTAGTTGGCACCGATGCGGTAGCGGTGCGCGTCCGCGTACGAGAACAGCCGGGCCAGGAGCATCCGGTCCGGGCTCGGTCCGATGCCGGGGACCAGGTTGTTGGGCTGGAAGGCCGCCTGCTCGATCTCGGCGTGGTTGTCGGTGGGATTGCGGTCGAGCGTCATGCGGCCGACCGGGATGAGCGGGTAGTCGCCGTGCGGCCACACCTTGGTGAGGTCGAAGGGGTTGAATCGATACCCCGCCGCGTCCCCGTACGGCATCACCTGCACGTGCAGCGTCCAGCTGGGGAAGTCACCGTCCCGGATGTGCTCGAAGAGATCACGCGTGTGGTAGTCCGTGTCCACCGCGGCCATCTGGTCGGCCTCGTGCTGGGTGAAGCACTCGATGCCCTGATCGGTCTTGAAGTGGTACTTCACCCAGAACCGCTCGCCCTCGGCGTTGATCCACATATAGGTGTGGGAGGTGTAGCCGTTCATGTGGCGCCAGGTCCGCGGGATGCCGCGGTCTCCCATCAGCCAGGTGACCTGGTGGGCGGACTCCGGGGAAAGGGTCCAGAAGTCCCACTGCATGTCGTGGTCGCGCAGGTTGTTGTCGGCGCGGCGCTTCTGCGAGCGGATGAAGTGCTGGAACTTCATCGGGTCCTTCACGAAGAACACCGGCGTGTTGTTGCCGACCATGTCGTAGTTGCCTTCGCTGGTGTAGAACTTCACCGCGAAGCCGCGCGGGTCACGCCAGGTGTCCGGGCTGCCGCGCTCGCCGGCCACGGTCGAGAAGCGGGTCACCAGTTCGGTACGGGTACCCGGCTGGAACACGGCTGCCTTGGTGTACGCGCTGACGTCGTGGGTCACCTCGAAGCGGCCGAAGGCCCCGCTTCCCTTGGCATGCGGCTGGCGCTCGGGGATCCGCTCCCGGTTGAACTGCGCCATCTGCTCGATCAGATAGGCGTCCTGCAACAGGATCGGTCCCCCGGGTCCCACGGTGAGCGAGTGTTCGTCACTCTCCACCGGGGCGCCCGAGTCGGTCGTGGTGGCGGGTCGGATCTCCGTCATGCGTCTGCCTTTCGTCTCGCGGCTGCGACGAGCGGGCTGGTCCGGCGCTGACGCCCGGACGTCCGCCCAGCGCAGTAGGCGGGGCACTCCCTGCCCCGGCTCGGGCCGCACGGACACGCTCGAATCGTCCTCGGCGGATCCTGGTGGCGGCTTTCGCTCTCCGTGAGCCGCGTGACCCGCAGCGGCCGCCGTAAACGTCCCCGCCGCGAGGAGAGCGGCCGGGGTGCTGTTCCCGGGAGGGTCCGGAACGTGAAGCGATCACTACCAGATCAGGCACCAGTAATGGCCGTACGTGCCGATACCGATGCGGCCGGTCTGCGGCACCAGCCTCGGGTCGGGGTCACCCAGGGCCGACATGGAGCACGCCGGGTCACCCACCGTCCCTGAGGTGGCCATGCGCTGAGCAGCTGCCTGAGCCACAGAAGACGTGTACCAAATCGTCGCTGCCGCCGGGCTGCTCTCGGGCGTCGGCGTCTGCGTGAGTACCGGGGTCGAAGGCGGTGCGGACGCGGTCGGCACCGACCTCGATGCGGACACAGTCGGCGCGGACGGCACAGACACTGTCGATGTCGGTGTCGGCGCTGTCGTCGACGTCGGTCGCGGCTGTGCCAACGAAGTGAGCGATGGCCGTGGTGACCGTGCAGGCGCCTCGGAACGTGCCGGCGCCGATGTCTTCATCGGCACGGCCGAAGGCCGCGAGGGGGAAGGGGTGCGGCCGACTGTCCCGTGGTCGCTGGGGCGGGTGGGGTGCCCGGCCGTCGCCGTGGAGGGAGCGGCCCGGGTTTCCGTGGGGCTGGGGCGCGCCGTACTGGGGGTTTCCGTGGGGCTGGGGCGCGCCGTACTGGAGGTTTCCGGCTCGGCCGTCAGGGACGGCAGTGGGTCGAGCGTGGGCAAGGACAGGGCACTCGAGACCGACGGCGCCGGCCGAGGCGTACCGCCGTCCGACGCCGTCAGCCCCCAGATCCCCAGGCCACCCGCCACAAGGACGGCTGCCCCACCCACGATCCACGGCGCCCTGCGTGGCGGACTTCGGTGGCGGCTCATGCATCCCACTGTCAGCCAGCCCGCAGGCGTTCTCAAGCGGTGGAGCCCCGCGCCGACGGCCCGACGTGCCTTCCTCGGCGGCCGTGCGGGCACGTGATGCCGGAGCACGGCCCGTCCCCTGGCACCCTCCCATGCTCCCGTTCCCCGGCCTCCTGCTGGAGGACGAGCCGCGCCGGACATCCGACGGACGGCCCTCCCGCCGGCCGGTCCGAATCTGCGCCCGCGCCGGGTGGCACTGCCGCGCCTCGAGCCATCAGGCCCCTGTCACCCGGAGGTCGGGGCGCCGTCGGCCACGTCGGTGGCGCGCAAGAGGCGCAGGAACGCCTTCACGCCCGCGATGATGTCCTGGTTGTCGGTGAGACGGTTCACCGTGGATTCGAACTCCCGCCCCAGCGCGGCGATCCTGCGGTCCACCTCCTCGGCCCGCTCGTACGTGCTCATGGCCAGTGCGTCCACCGTGCGGCGCAGTTCGGCGAGGGCCTTGTACTGTTCCTCCGCCTTCTCCTCCAGGGCCCGCGTCCCGGCCTCCGCGCGGTCCACCCGGGCCCGCACCTCGACGACGTCGTCCCGCGGGTACGTGACGTCCTTCAGGAGCGTGCCCAGACGCCGCCGGAGCTGGCCGAAGTACGCGCCGGCCGGCCGGAAGAAGGTGCTCAGCAGGAAGAACGCCGCGAACCAGTAGCCCGTGAACTCACCCGTCGCCCAGGTCACGGAGAGGACGACCGCCACCGTCAGGACATGGCCCGCGACCGCCGTCCGGAGCATCGTGCGGGCGATCCGCGCGGCCTCGGCATCCCTGGCCTGGGAGACCTCCATGCCCTTCTCACGGCTCACAGCGATCTCGGCGAGCACCGCGTGCGCACGGAAGTAGAGGTTCCAGGGCAGTGTGAGAAGGAGCATCAGCCACACAAGGCTCAGCACGCCCGCACCGACGGCGAACACCACCGCGGGCGGTGCACCTGCCACGTATGCGAAGACCAACGCCGCAGCCGCCGCGACCACGGCTGCCACCGCTCCCAGGAACCTGCCCATGCCCTGCCTCCCCGTTCGTACGTTCCCCACAACCAGCCCATCGTCGCCGCCCCGATGCGGGCAGGCATGAGTAGGCGTACTCAGTGCAGGGTGCGGCGCGGCCGGTGCGGCCTTCGTCGGCCGGCAGCGGCTACGAAGCGTTTGCCGCCTCGGCGATGTCCGGGCCGACTCTCCTGCTTCTGCTGATGCCGACGCCGGTGCCGATGTCGACGTGCGACAGACCGGAGGCGGAAGCTGACCGCCCACAACCTGCCGGGGCGTCCGCGCCGACGGTACGACCTCGACCTGCTCGACCGGTCGGGTACCGCATGCGGTACCAATGGCGGTACCTTGAATCCATGCCTGCACTCAATGTGGAATTCAGTGAAGAAGAGATGGCACGGCTGCGCGAGCGGGCCGCTCTGACGGGCCGGAGTCTGAAGCAGCACGTACACGATGTGACGGTGGAGGAAGCCGACCGGATCTCTTTCGTCGAAGGCGCGGTCGCCGAAGCTGCCCGCATCCTGCCCGGCATCGCCGCCCGCTTCCCTGAGGGACAGCGGTGAGCCCGATCATCCGTGTCGACGTCGGCTGGGTCCTGCAGATCCAGTCGGCGATCTCCCCGCTCAACGTGCCCATCGCGGACTGGGGCACTTTGGCGATCATGGCCGACCGGCACAAGTTCGAGCGGGAGCGCGGCGTCCTCTACTACGAGGAGATCGGTTCCCGGGCCGCGACCTTCCTGCACACCGCGCTGCTGCTGCGCCCCTTCACGGACTACAACCTGGTGATCGGCTGGGCCTGCACCAGCCAGTACATGCACGTCTCCGGTCAGCCCCTCCGGGCCAAGGACGACGAACTGTACGAGCTCGCTCGAGCGGTCCGCGCGCAGGAAGCCGATCTACGCACCATCGCGCAGCGCCTGGAGTCCTGGCGTACCGGGTGAGGCGCCGGCAACGAACGACATGGAGGGGCTCCTCGGCCTCGGTGCGAAGAGCACGGCCGGGGTCCTGCGCTGCGGCCCGGATCGTACGGTCACCGCGTTGACACCCGTCCGCGCCGGACGTTGACTGGCAGCACGGCACAGGGCCAGGCCACGACGAAACAGGTGATGCGATCCGCCCGCCCGCATCACCCAGACCTCGCGGGGACCACCTACCGGACACCAGCGAGGCGGCCATGGCCATTGCCCGGCCATCACAGACACGGCGCAGACGATGAAGGACGGGACCATCGAAGGCTTGGGCCGGTTCACCCCCGAACAGCGACTTCGACCGCAGCCGCAGCCGCAGCCGCAGCCGCAGCCGGGCAGGATCAACCTGGTCGCCGGAAGTCTGAAGCAGGCCGTCGAGAAGACCAAGAGCGCCTTCGGGCGGAACGGAAGCGGCATCTGATGATGTACGACCAAACACGCGCCCAGCAGCCCGCGGGGCAAACCGGGAACCCCGCCGAGCGTCGCGCCCCGGGCCCGGAGCCGCTGCTCCCGTTGGGCGATCGGGACAAGATCGCCCTGCGCCTCGGGCGCGCCCTCAACACCTTCACCGAGACCCCGCGCCAGGCACTGGAGGAGGCCGAGGGCGCCTACGACGAAGCCGCGGCCCAACTCGTGGACGCACTCGCGGAACGTCGGCGTGCCCTGCGTGCCGGCTGGGAGGACCAGGACTCCACAACCCCGTCCGACGAACTCCGGCACGCGCTGAGGCAGTACCGGGAGATCACCCGACGACTGCTCCAGCTCTAGCACCTGTCGGATGCGTCATGTGAGGTCGCTCCGTCCGTGCCCTTGAGCCGGGCGAGGGATGTGCGGTTCGGTGTGCGGGTCCTGGTCACGGTGGACCGGGACCCGCACGGCCTTGTTCACAAGGTCAGCTCGGCTGGTCCCCGGTGTAGCGGTAGATGCCGCCGGCTGAGTTGACGACCCAGACGGTGCCGTCGGCGGCAGCACCGACGTCGACCGCGGCACCGGGGATGCCGGTCCAGGGGTTGGCGTCGTGGCCGGTGTAGCGGTAGATCTGGTCGGAGGAGTTCACGCCCCAGACGTTGGTCCGGGAGCCGACGGAGATGCGCGACAGGCCTCCCGAGACCGGGACCCAGTCGGTGGAGCCCTGGTCCCCGGTGTAACGGAAGATCCCTCCCGCGGAGTTGACGTGCCACACCGTCCCGTCCGCGGCCACACCGATGTCCACCGCACGCCCCGGGATACCGACCCACGGGTTCGCGTCGTGCCCGGTGTACCGATAGATCTGGCCAAGCGAGTTGACGCCCCACACGTGGGTCCGCGACCCCACCGAGATGCGGGTTAACCCGCCGCTGACGCCGACCCAGTCGGTGGAGCCCTGGTCCCCGGTGTAACGGAAGATCCCTCCCGCGGAGTTGACGTGCCACACCGTCCCGTCCGCGGCCACACCGATGTCCACCGCACGCCCCGGGATACCGACCCACGGGTTCGCGTCGTGCCCGGTGTACCGATAGATCTGGCCCGAGGAGTTCACCCCCCACACATGGGTCCGCGACCCCACCGAGATCGTCGTCAGACCACCGGAGACCTGCTTCCAGTCAGCCATGCCTGTGCCCCTTTCACGTCGCACGTTGCATCCGGTACATGCGGTGCGACTAGGACACCCAAACAGCGCTATATGCCGATTGACCGCTTAAAACAACCAGAAATCGATGTTTGGTGCCGCCCCACCCTCCGGGAGCACGGCAACCGGAAAGTCCGTGCCGGCTCCCGAAAGGCCAGAAACGCTGTAACCCACATGGAGGCACCACGTCCCCACCGATCACGACACCCGCTCAGGGGAGGTCCGGTGGCACTCACCGCTCACCCCGTCGATCCCCTACCGCAAACACGACATATAGGTCTAGGATTCTCGGAACCTCTGCCGGATCCGCGGCACAGTCGTGCGCCGCGGCCATCGCTCGCCCTGCCCTCAGGCAGCCTTGAGAGGTGCACCATGACCGGCTCATGTTGCGAACACACGGCGACTTCCGACTGGCGCGATCACGCTGCGTGCGTCGGAGAGGATCCCGAGATCTTCTTCCCTCTCTCGGACCTCGCTGCCCCTGGCACAGAAGCCTCACTGGCCCGAGCGGTATGCCGCCGCTGCGCCGTGCTCATCGCCTGCCGCGACTGGGCGGTCGAGCACGGCGAAGACGACGGGATCTGGGGCGCCACAACGGCTGCCGAGCGCCGCAGCATACGACGAGCAGCGAGAGAGCCGACTCCCCCGCTCAGGCGCCACGACAACGGGTCGGGGCAGTCGTCGAGTCATTGAGCCTTTTCGGGCTTTCCGCTCCAGGCGGTGGTGGAGGGGTGGGCGTGCGCGGCCTGGAGCAGGCGTGCGGCGCCGCGGACCGCGGCGGTGTGCGGAGCGGGGACGGGCTGGACGGAAGCGTGCAGCCGGTCGGTGAGGCGGTAGGCGACGTCGGGCCGCAGCGCGCCCCCGCCGGCGAGGAGGGCGCCCCGCTGGAGGGCGTCGAGCGTCTGGGAGGTGTGGTCCTGCTCCAGCATGGCGGTCACCATGGCGGCGACGGCGTCGGTGATCTGCGTAGGTGGGGTGAGGCTGTCCAGGTCGCTGGTGCCCAGCGCGGTGTGGCGGGCGTCGGTCACCGCGCCGTCGGCGAGGAGCGTGACCTCGGTGAGGTGGGCGCCGAGGTCCACGACGAGCAGCGGACGGGTGAGGTCGGCGTCCGCGGCGATGGCCACGGCGCGCGCAGTGGGGACGGTCAGGACCGTGTGCGGGCGCAGGACCTCGACCGCGGTGCGCGCTTCGGCCCGGTAGGCGACCCCACCCAGTGCGGGCGTGGTCAGGATGAGCAGAGGGCGGCCGAAGCGGGGCAGTCGGTGGCCAAGCAGCCGGTGGAGCATCCGGGCGGTTCCGGGGGTGTCGACGATCGTGCCGCGCTGGATGGGGTACGTGGCGCCGGCGCCCGGGAAGGTGACCGTCCGCACGTCGAGGATCCTTCGCCGCCCGGACGTCCAGGCACGGGTGCGGGCGCTGCCCAGGTCGAGGGCGATGCCCGAGCACTGCCGGCACCAGGGCCACGAGCGGTGCTGGGCGGTCCCGGAGCCGGGCCCAGGTGGGGTGGTCAACGTCCGGCCTCCCTGACGTGTTGGCAGCGGGTGCAGTAGCGGGCCTGCGGCACGATCATCAGTCGTGCGCGGGCGATGGGCCTGCGGCACAGGTGGCAGGTGCCGAAGCTCCCCCGGTCCATCCGCGCGAGGGCGGCTTCGACGTCGGCGAGGACCATGCGGGCGGAGGCGGCGAGCTTGACGCGCACCTCGGTCTGGGAGGCGGACTGCCGGTCGAGAAGGGCGTCGGCGCGGGTCGTGGCGGCGGCTGAGAGCTGCTCCAACTGTTCCTGGCGGAACAGGCGTTGCTCGTGCAGGTTCTCGCGCAGTGCGGCGAAGTCCTCGATCGACAGAGCCGTGTTGCGGTCGTCGATGATCTGGTGGTTCACCCATTCACCCCCTGGGCAGGGCGGGAGACGGACGGCGGACAGTGGTCGTCAGACGGCGTGGCGCTGGCACGGGACGCAGAACGGCGTGTAGGGCAGGATCTCCAGACGCTCGACCGGGATGGGCTGGGAACAGTTCCGGCAGACGCCGTAGCTGCCGTCCCGGACACGTGCGAAGGCGGCCTCGACCTCGGTGAGCACGCGATGGACGGTGTCTTTCTGGGTGGACATCACCTGCTCCTCGCCGACCGGCGCGGCTTCGCCGATGGCCCGCAGCTGCGCAAGGCGGGAGGCACGTTCGTGTTCAAGGCGCTGGAGGGCCTCGTGCGCCGTCAGCCGCTCACGGCGGGTTCCGGTCTGGGGTGTGTCGAGCGACATGGCGGTTCCTTCTTTCAACGCGGAGGTGGGTCGCGCGGGGCAGGGAGTCGTCGGGGGCGATGGTCGGGAGGAGTCACCGGTGGCGGTTCGTGCCTCCACCGTGGCCGCAATGCCACGCAGAGACCATCGGGCGCGATACCCATCTATGGCCCGTCCCAGGGCCACACGACGTGGGCAGGCCAGGTCCGGGAAATGGGCATTGGCCCCCATCGACGGCGGGTCGCGGAGCGGGCAGCCTGGGAGCAGGCCGGTCACGACCAGTGGCCGCACCCCACGTTCGGGGTGCGCGCGGTGGCCGACAGCGGAGACACAGCCGTGTCTCGCAGAGAAAGGCGTCGTCCCGGTGTCCCTGTTCTGGCGGATCTTCGCGCTCAACGCTGTCGTGCTGGGAAGCGCCACCGCGTTGCTGCTGTGGGCTCCGGTGACCGTCTCGGTGCCGGTGGTGCTGACCGAGGCGGTCATCCTCGTGGTCGGCCTGGCCGTGATGCTGGTCGCCAACGGGGCCCTGCTGCGGATCGGCCTGGCCCCGCTCGACCGCCTCACCCGGCTGATGACCACCGTCGATCTGTTGCGCCCCGGCCAGCGCCTGCCGGAAGGACGACGCGGCGAGACCGCCGAACTGATCCGCACCTTCAACGCCATGCTCGAGCGCCTGGAGCATGAACGGGCGTCCAGCAGCGCCCGTGTCCTGCTCGCACAGGAAGCGGAGCGCCGCCGCATCGCCCAGGAACTGCACGACGAGGTGGGCCAGAGCATGACCGCGATCCTGCTCGCGCTGGAGCGGGCCGCTGACGAGGCGGACGAGCCCCTGCGCGGTGAACTGCGGCAGGTGCAGGAGATCACCCGGGGAAGCCTGGACGAGGTGCGCCGTCTGGCGCGTCGGCTGCGGCCGGGCGTGCTGGAGGACCTCGGTCTGATCAGTGCGCTGACCTCGCTGACCACGGAGTTCTCCACCCACGTGGGGCTGCGCGTGGTCCGCCGCTTCGACACCGGCCTGCCCGCGCTGGACCAGCCGACGGAACTGGTGCTGTACCGCGTCGCTCAGGAAGCCCTGACCAACGCGGCCCGTCATGCCGAGGCCGGTCAGGCAGAGGTGAGCTTGCGCCGCACCGCCGAGGCAGTGGTGCTGGCCGTCGTCGACGACGGCCGCGGAACCGGTGTCGCCCGCGAAGGGGCCGGAATTCGCGGAATGCGCGAGCGGGCCCTGCTGATCGGGGCCACGCTGGACGTCACCTCCCAGCCGCAGGCCGGTACGCAGGTCCGGTTGACCGTGCCCCTCGTCAGGAAGCAGCCATGACCACGCCCGACTCCTCCGTGATCCGTATCCTCCTCGCCGACGACCACGCGCTCGTACGTCGCGGTGTGCGACTCATCCTCGACCGGGAACCGGACCTCGAGGTCGTCGCCGAGGCCGGGGACGGCGCGGAGGCCATCGAGCTGGCCCGCGTCCACGAGGTCGACCTGGCGGTGCTGGACATCGCCATGCCCCGGATGACGGGTTTGCAGGCCACTCGCGAACTCGTTGCGCTCAAGCCGGAACTGCGCGTGCTGATGCTGACGATGCATGACAACGAGCAGTACTTCTTCCAGGCGCTGAAGGCCGGGGCCAGCGGATATGTGCTGAAGTCCGTGGCCGACCGGGACCTGGTGGCCGCCTGCCGGGCCGCCATGCGCGACGAGCCGTTCCTGTATCCCGGCGCGGTCACCGCACTCATCCGCAACTACCTCGACCGTGTCCGCCACGGCGAGGAGCCGCCCGACCAGGTGCTGACCGCGCGCGAGGAGGAGGTCCTCAAGCTCGTGGCCGAGGGCCACTCCTCCAAGGAGATCGCAGAAATGCTCTTCATCAGCATCAAGACCGTCCACCGGCACCGAGCGAACCTGCTGCACAAGCTCGGCATGCGTGACCGGCTGGAACTCACGCGCTACGCGATCCGCGCCGGCCTCATCCAAGCCTGACCCTGCCGACTTCCCCCCGGGCTCGGCCTGCCCACGCCCCGGCCGGGAACCTCAAGGAACCCAACTCCCCCCGGCATACCGCCACCACACGCGAAGAGGACGGCCAGGCCATGGCACGCTGCACGCACGCCGTCCGGCGCACAGGTGGCCCGAGCCCGGCGTCGGCGATGGCCGTCCTGTTCAGCGTTCTCATCGCTCTGCTCGGCGCGCCGTCACTCGTCGGTCAACCCCTTCATGCACTGGGCGGCACGGCATCTGCTGCCCGGGCCACGTCGGCACACAGCAGGCCCGCCGCGGACGACGCGGAGTCGTCCGTCTCCGCTGCGCCCCGGAGCCATCGGGAGGCTACCGGCGAGCTTCATGTTCCGCCGGTGGCCGACCCGCCTACGTCACGTGACACCGCCGTCGACCGGCTCCGGCCCTCGCGTGGCCCGCTGTCGGCGGCAGGCTCGCCTGCATCGGAGCAACCGGCACACCGTCACGGGGTGCGGGCGCCGCCCTCGCCCACCGGCACCTGACCTTCTCGGCGCCCAGCTCGCCTACCTCGCCGCACGCTTCCGCTGGCGGCTGGGCAGCTCCGCGGTCGCTGCCCTCGCGCACGACGTCGTCATCCTCATCGGTGTCTTCGCCTGGCTCGGCAAGCCCGTCGACGGCGTCTTCCTCGCCGCCCTGCTGACCGTCATCGGCTACTCCGTCAACGACTCCGTCGTCGCTTCGACCGGATCAGGGAACTCGGCCGTCGCAAGGGCAAGGAGCCCTTCGCCCGCAACGCCAACCGAGCGCTCCTGCAGACCCTCCCCGGACCGTCAACACCGGCATGGGCGCCGCATTCATCCTCACCGCACTGGCCGTCCTCGGCGGCGACACCCTGACCGACTTCGCCCTCGCCCTCCTCATCGGCCTCGCAGTGGGCACCTACTCCTCGATGTTCACTGCCACACCGCTGGCCATCGAACTGCACCGGCGCACAGAGGCCGCGCTCACCGCATCCCCGAGGCATCGGCAGCGCCCGCCGCCGAGGTCGAGGACAGCCCGGTCCTCAGTGGTGGAAGGTGGTCGGGGATGTCGCTCATCGCTTCGGGCGAAGCCAGGCAAGGTCACGACTCCATCGTCGACGGCACCTCGATGCCGAGCCGCGGCCGCAGCATCGCCGCATGTGTCAGCCGTTGTCAGCGGGAGAGCCACACGGGCGTCACTCCTGCGCGAAACGCCTCTTGAGCCAGGTGAGCAAGGCCGCGAACGCAGGGGTCATGGCGGCGTCCGACTGCTCGAGAACCGTCACCCGGTCGCCGTCGTCCACCGTGATCGTGTAGCTCATCGCATCCCTGGCGCGGCCCGCCTGGTCGCCCTGGGGCATCGAGGCGGCCGCCGCAAGCAGCTGGGCCAGTTCAGCCGCAGCGGTCTCGGGCAGGGCGTCTGTGTCCAGCACCTCGGGCGGGCGGCGGAGGTTGGTCGCTGCCGCCAGCCCGCCGTATGTCTCCAGAGACACCGTCACATGGTGCCCTTCAGCGCGGACACGTCCTTGGCCAGCCCCGTGAGCTTGTCGTTCAGTGCCCCGATCTGCCTGGCGAGGGCTGCCTGGCCGTCCTCCCGACTCGCGCCGCCGTTCCCGTTGACCGCAAGGCTCCGTACCCGGGCGACTCCGGTCGGGACGCCCGCGATCGGGACTTCCACCTCCTGCCACGCCGACAGCACGGCCGACTGCTCGGGGCTGCCGGCGCCGAACAGTTCCCCGGCCTTCTGGAAGGTGGTACCCGCGAAAACCTGGAACTCGTCCTCGGCGCTGGACGCCTTGAGCGACTCGTACCAGATGGTTCCGGCAGCCTCCCATGCGAATCCGCCGATGCGCACAGCCGTCAGGAAGAACGCCTTGTTCGGAATGCCTGAATTGAAGTGCACTCCGCCGAAATCCCCTCGCTTGGTGTCGGGCAGGTGGATGAACCTGCTCATACGGTCGGGCTGGGGGTCCTTTCCGAACTTCGGATTGTTGTACGCGTGCCCTGGGTCCTTCATCGACCGCAGGGCGTCGCCACGGATTCCCGGGGTCCACACGTCGGCCCCGATCAGCCAGTCCGCCTCCTCGGCGGTCTGCTTCAGCGACCACTGCTTGACCAGCGACCCGAAGACGTCCGACATCGACTCGTTCAGGGCCCCGGACTGATTGTGGTACTCGAATTCCGAGGTGTGATCGGTCACTCCGTGCGTCAACTCGTGGGAGATCACTTCGAGGGATCCTGTGAGGTTGCTGAACTCCTTTCCGTCCCCGTCTCCGAAGAGCATCTGCCGTCCGTCCCAGAACGCGTTGTTGACCTGGAATCCGAAGTGGACGTATCCGTCCAGGCGCATTCCACGGCCGTCGATCGAATTACGCCGGAACACCTCGTTGTAGAAATCGCGCGTAAGGCCGAGTGCGTCGAACGCCAGGTTGACGGACGGGTCCGCGGACTCCGGGCCGTCCTCCGGCCTGGCCAGAACAGCGTTGCCGAGGAATTCCTCCTGCTCGCAGTCGAAGACGGTGCGCCGACCATTACCGGGGGCGGCCGCGCCGGCGAAGGACGCCCGGACCCCGCGTTCACCCCGCAGACGAGCAGTGACCAACAGCGTGTCCAAGGCGGCCTGGCGTACCTCACCGTCCTCGCTGTCCAGGAGCTTGTCGAGAATGTACGGGGGGATGATGCAGTTGATTGGGCGAGCCTTGCTCATGGGACACCTCCTGGGCGAGAAGACCGACGGTTGAGCATTCATCGTCTCGACCGGCTGCTCGAGTGTTCTCAGAACACCGCTCCCCGCGTTCAACGACCAACACAAGGACAGCGTTTCGAAATTCAACATGACAGTCGCAGAAACGAACCAGCTATTGCCCGCTGGTGTGGCAGCAGCGGGAGAAGCGTTGGCACCGACCATCCCCGTTTCCAGCGGCGCAGTCACGCTGATATCACCAGTCTCCTGCTGGCCGTGGTATTGAGCAAACGCAACACGAGCAGCGAGATCCGCCCACAGACGGCGAGAAATGAGGAGCGTTCACAACACCTCACACAATGAGGCGGATCGGTACTGCTGCTCTGTCCGCACCGGGATCCCGTGGGAGTACCCGCCGCAGGCGCTCGGCTTCGGCTCGGGCATGACGCGCCGACGGCGGCCGCGGGGTCGGAAGCCGGAACCAGGCCGGGGCCCTGCAGCGACCGCACGAGGGCTCACCGGCCGAACCGAACGCCGCCTCCCAGCCGGACAGGTCCCGCTGGGTGGTCGGTTCCGCCCACGTCAGGGCGCCGGCCGTAGCGGACGACATAACAAATTGGCCAGGGCGCAACTGCCGACGGCTGAAACTCGTCCCTTCCTCCCGAGCCCGCCGAGGCTCACGGAGATCTAGAACAAGCAAGATGGGGGACGAACCATGAACCACACGCCGAGGAAGAGCCGTCGCAGACCGGGCGCCGTCCGAGCGGTCGTGCTGGGCGTATGCGCCGCGAGCGCGCTGGGCCTCACAGGGTGCTCCGGGGACGGCGGCACGGCGGGCGCCGGCAGCGACGTGAAACCGAGCGCGACGGCGGCGATCGGCACCGGCGCCACGACGGGTGCGGACGCCGACACGACGGGCAAGAAGCCCGGCACAGAGGCTTCCACGGGCGCAGGCGGCGGGGTCAAGTCCCCGAGTGTCGTGCCGATTGCCTCCAAGCCCCCGGCCGCCACGGCGACGGGGTCGGGGTCGGGGTCGGCGGGCGCCGACAGCGATGCCGGCGACTGTGACCACAAGATGCCCATCTCCCCCGACGAGGTCGCGGTCTACCGCTACACGCCGGAAGGGGGATCTCTGAGCTTGATCGTCAAGCACGGCAACTGGGGATGCGGTACGCCCGACTCGGACGGCGCCCCGTTCGAGACGGTCGGCAAAGAGATCTACATCCCGATGGATCAGGCCGCATACGTCACCGTGACCAACCCCATCGTGGAGAGCACCGAGAACCAGCCCATCGGCGTGCAGGAGTTCCTCGACTGGCTCGAGGCACACCCGAACTCCGGGCTGGTCTTCACCTACCACCTCGACAGCAGCGGGGCCATCGACCGCCTCGACGAGGTCTTCACCCCCTGACAGGCGTTCGTCAGGACTGTCTCGAGGGCTTGAGGGCTCGAGGGCTCGGGGGTGTGGCCCGCCCGGTACGCCTGACGCACCGGTTGGGCCTCAACTGCCCTCATTGCCGAACGGGTTGTCCTGCGCACTACCCTTCGCTCGTCCACCCCTGTTGACTTGTCCGCCCGTCGGACGACCGCCTCGGAGGCCGCGTGCTGATTCTGCTGGTGTTCGTGCTCGGCTGGGTCGTGTTGCTCACGGGGGGCGTCGGCCTGTCGACATTGCAGGGGCCGCCTCGGGCGGCCCTGCGGTGGTGGGTCCTCTACGTGTGTTTACTCGGCGCGGCCATTGCCGCACTGGTCCTGGCGTGGCGAGGCCTGGACGCGCACTGCGGGGCGCACCCGTCGAGCCGGCAATGTCCGCCTTACCCCTTCGGGGAATGACGCGCACTCCCCCGGTACAGGGTGTGTGCCGTCGCGCTGTCGGTGGCCACGACGTCGACGACGACCGACCCGGTCTCCATCGCTCGTAGTTCGGTACGCTGCCGCAGTGATCCTTCCGACGGTCGATGAGGTGCGCGCGCTGCACGAGCGGTACGCGCCATCGCGCGAGGCTCTGGACCTCGTCTTCACCCACTGCGAAATCGTCAGCGGCATCGCCGAACAGCTTGTGGCACAGACAGACATCCCCGTCGACGCCGACCTCGTCCGTGTCGGCGCCCTGCTCCACGACATCGGCGTCTACCGGCTGTACGACCAGGCCGGTCGGATCGATCACCGCAACTACGTCCGCCATGGCGTCCTCGGCTACGAGATCCTCCACGAGGAGGGATTCCCGGAGCGCCTGCGCCGCTTCTGCTCCTGCCACACGGGAGTTGGCCTTACCCGGCACGACGTCCGCAATCAGGGGCTCGGCATACCCGAGGCCGACTATCTGGCCGAGACCGTCGAAGAGCAACTGGTCATGTACGCAGACAAGTTCCACAGCAAGACGACTCCCCCTACGTTCCTCACCGCCGACACCTATGCCACACGCGTGGAGAAGTTCGGCGTGGACAAGGTCCACGCATTCGGCCTGCTGCGCGCCCGGTTCGGCGAACCCGACCTGACCTCGGTCAGGGGGCGATACGGCCACGCGCAGGTTTGAGGCCGGCGGCGGCCCCGCGACAGCGACCCCGCGGGCGCTCACGAACGACAGACCCTGGGGCCTGTCCGGCGGAACTTGCCGGACAGGCCCCAGGTCCCGAAGAGGGATCAGCGCTTGAGCGTGAAGGTGAAGTCGCCGGAGAGCTTGCCGCTCAGCCGGACCGTCGAAACGAGTCTCCCCTCCGTGATCAGCCTCTCGACCTCGGCTCGCGACAGACCGCAGCCTTCAGCGATCAGTCGCACCGGCCGGACGGGGATCCGTGCCGCGAAGCGGACCGATACGTCGATCACCTCGCGGTCCAGGTGATCCGATCCGCCGGTGTCGAGACGCCAGGCGTCGTCCCAGTCGAGGGCGATGCGATTACGGCGCCGCACGGCCGGGTCCTGGAGCAACTCAGCTGCCAGGCCGGGGTCGTTGTCATGCAGCCGGTCCAGCAGCCCAGAACGTACGGAGCGCACGTTGATCCGCTCCAGGACCGTGAGCTTTGCCGTGTCCCCGCAGACGGTACAGAGCACGAGGAGCCAGGCATCGAGGAGCTTGTGGTTTGCGTTGACGCGAAATTTGCCGTCTGCCCGGAAGCGATCGGACGCGCACGCGTGGCAACGGCGGAGAACGGTCGGCAGGCAGGTGGGCGTGACCACCCAGCTATTGAGCACAGAAGTACACCGGTTTCAGTGAGAAGTCCGCAGCAAGATGCAGCGCGGCGCACATGCGCGACGCGCGACGAATCAGCACTCGGGAGGTCTCACACGGTGTACAACGGCACGTCCTTCCCCGGACGACTTGGTTCGGCAGCACGGTAATGGCGCACAGCGGCGCTGCTCCACTGGTTTTCGAACAGCGCCCAACCGCCGGGTCCTGTCCGGCGGTTCACGGACGAAGCCGGTTGCCGGTCGGCCTTGTCGAGTACTCCGGTTGGTGTGTCGACGTCGCCGTCGGCTCCGACGAAAGCCTTTGCGCGGGCCGCCGTCCGGATGATGGGGTGGCGCGGTGACCGACCGCAGCAGGACCGGGGCTGTCCGACCGTCGACCCTGGCTTGGGTGGGCCGGCATCTGGACGCCGGTGAACGGATCGTCAGAACCGAGGCTTTGCACGGTGGCATCACCGCTGAGATGCGGCGGCTGACCGTCGGGACGCGAGACGGAGACACCCGCGATCTGGTGCTGCGGACCTTCGTCGACCCGTTCTTCGTGGAGAACGCCGAGGACCTGCTGAACCGCGAGGCCCGCGCCCTCGCCCTGCTCGCGGGGACCGACGTGCCGGCTCCCGATCCGGTCGCGGTCGATCCGACCGCCGCGCGGTGCGAATATCCGTCGCTCCTGATGACACATCTGGCGGGCCGGACGGTCCTGGACGACGAGGGGCTGGAGGCGCGCGTCCCCCTGCTGGCCCGTCAGCTCGTGGCGATCCACGCGTTGCGACCCGCCGAGCGGCCCCAGGTGTACGAGGCATGGACGACGGCCGACGCCGTCGTCCCTCCGGAAGCTGCCGACGCGGCGGCATGGGCCGCGGCGATCGACGTGATCCGCCGGCCTGCGCCGCCCTATGAGGGGCGGTTCCTGCACCGGGACTTCCACCCCGGCAATGTGCTGTTCGACGTGGTGCCCCGAAGCCTGGCGGGTCCCCGGATCACCGGGGTCGTCGACTGGGTGCAGACCTCCTGGGGCCCGGCGGACCTCGATGTGGCGCACTGCTCCACCGATCTCACGCTGCTGCACGGCCCGGTGTGGGGTCTGCGGTTCGCCGAGGCGTACGAGGAGGCCGGCGGGGTGCCGGCCGCGGCTGCGAGCGAGCGGCTGTACTGGCGGCTGCTGGACGGGCTGGCGTTCGCGGCGGGCCTGCAATGGGTGGCGCGGCCGTGGCGGGAGGCCGGGAGGACGGAGCTGACGACGCGGGCCGTGGAAGAGAGGCTGGATGCCTACGTCACCGCTCTCATGGACACGCTGGGCTGAGCCGAGACGGTTCGGGGCGCGCGCACGGTGGCGCGCTCCGGGACCGGCTTCGACGTCCGGCAGCCGCGCCGGTCACGCAGGCAGCCGGCCGAAAACGGTCCGGCGAGGCGCTCCTGGTGCCAGGTTTCTCGTTGCGTTTCCAGGCATGACCAGGGACCCGCGTGTGCCGGGTCCTGGTGCGCGTCCACCGCCGTGCCAGGGCTGCCCGGGCACCCCTGCGGGTCTGCCACAGGTCCCCCCTCTCGGCACGCTCGAGTACTTCACCGGCGCCCGCCCCGTCCCCCGCGCCCGTCACCGAGGGCAGGAATGCCCCATGAGCGAGGCGACAGCGGGTAGGCGGATTTATGCGACAACAACAACCTGTGACGAACGACGAGGAAACGACCCACGGAAAGAGTTCTATGGTCACCGCGCTTGAGAACCGGGCATCGGATGAACAGGAACCCGCGGCGCCCCTGCGCTACAGCGCCGCCTGGGACACTGAGGACGTGTCGATCGCTGAAGCCCGAGCAGCCGTACGTACCCTGCTGGCCGACGCCGGCCACGACCCTGACCACCCGACGAGCCAGGACGCCCAGCTCGTCGTGAGTGAGCTGGTCGCCAATGCGCTGCGCCACGCACCCGGTCCGGGCGACCTGGCGCTGGAGGTGACGCCCGATGCCTCCCTGCTGCGCATCACCGTGCGTGACAGCTCCCCGCGCCCGCTCGAACTGCGCGCGCACGACGCCCGCCGCGTCGGCGGGCACGGCCTGTATCTGGTCACCCGGCTGTGCGACCAGCTGCACACCATCGCCCTGGAGACGGGCAAGCAGATCGTCGCCCATCTCCGCCTGCACAAGCCCGCCGGCCAGAGCATGCCCGCTTGAGCAGGCGTAGGCCGCGGCCGGCGGTGTGCCCGTCTCGCTCACGGCGCCGCTTCAGTGAGAGGTGAGCATGCCTTCGCGCAGCCGGGCGAGGGTGCGCGACAGCAGTCGGGAGACATGCATCTGCGAGACGCCCAGGTGTTCCCCGATCTGGGCCTGGGTGAGTTCCTCCACGAACCGCATGTGGATGATCTGCCGGTCCCGCTCGCCGAGCTCGGCGAGCAGCGGGGCCAGGGCGTGGAAGTCCTCCACCAGCTCCAGAGCCTGGTCCTCGGCGCCGATGAAGTCCTGCAGCGCCGCTTCGCCGTCCTCGCTGCCGCTGATGGCGGCGTCCAGGGAGGAGGAGTTGTAGCCGTTCGCGGCGAGGCGGGCCTCGCACACCTCTTCCTCGGGAAGGCTCATCAGCTCCGACAGCTCCTGCACCGTCGGGGTGCGGCCCAGACGGCTGCGCAGCTCCTCCGTGGCGCGCGCGAGCTGGACCCGGGCTTCCTGGAGCCGGCGAGGCACGTGCACGGCCCAGGTGGTGTCGCGGAAGAACCGCTTGATCTCACCCACGATGTAGGGGATGGCGAAGGAGGTGAACTCCGCCTCCCGGGAGAGGTCGAAGCGGTCGATCGCCTTGATCAGGCCGATCATGCCGACCTGGACGATGTCCTCCATCTCCTCCGGCCCCCGGCTGCGGAACCGGCCGGCCGCGAAGCGGACGAGGGACATGTTCATCTCGATCAGCGTGTTGCGCGCATACTGGTGCTCCGGCGTGCCTTCCTCCAGCACCGCAAGCCGGTCGAAGAACAGCCGGGACAGCTCGCGGGCGTCCCTCGGCGCGACGCGAGAGGGATCTGCGACCTCCGGCAACTCGCGCGACTGCGTGTCCGTGGCCGTCGCCCTCTTGAGTTCCATGACCTGCCCCTCCCGGTATCGAAGCCCGATCGCCACCGCCGGCTGGACGCAACCGGCACCGCCGCGCGGATACCCCCTCATTGTGCACCTATGCCGGCGCTCACCCGGAGGGTGGGATTCATCGGTACGGGGCAGTCGGAACAAGCGGGTACGTCGAACGGACGTACTGCCCGCCAGCTGAGGAGATCAGGGCATGGCAGGACCGGAGCACACGCAGAGCCACGTGAGACGGCTCCTGCCGTCGCCTGCCGCCGCGCTCGCCGAGGTGCTGGAAGCCATCGGGGCCGGGGCCTACGTCGTCGACGAGGAGGGTCGCATCCTCGCCGTCAACTCCCGCACCGAAAGATTCCTGGACCGGCCCGCCGGAGATCTCCTCGGCCATGACGCGCACGACCTGCTGCACCGGGACGCCCACGGCCAGCCCTTGCCGAGGACTGCCTGCCGTATGCGGCAGGCCTTCCACGCCGGGTGCACCGCTCAGGCCGAGGAGGACTACTTCGCGCACGCAGACGGCACCGTGCGGCCCGTCTCGTGGCTGATCACCCCGTTCGGTCTCGGGGAGTGTGAACGGGGCACGCTCGTCCTCTTCCATGGCCGGCAACCGCGCGAGACCGACGCGCGGCCGGAGCCGGCGGCCACCCTGCTGCCGGAACTCGAACGGCTCGCGCTGCTGGCCGCGACCACCACCCAGCTGACCTCCACCCTCGATGTCGACGAGGCGCTGCGGCGGCTGGTGACTCTGGTGGTGCCCCGGCTGGCGGACTGGGCCATCATTGACCTGATCACCGAACGTGACGAGGTGTGGCGAACTGTCGTCGCCGAGGCGGACGGCGATGCCCTGGTGCGGCACGAAGAACTTCAGGGACCCATGCCGCCGGTCCCCGAGGAATCCCCGATGCCCTTGTCCAGGGCCCTGCGCGGAGTCGCCTCGACGCTGGCCGGTCCGCAGACCTACCAGGGGCCGCCGGATTCCGGCATCGCGGTCGAACAGCGCCGCCTGTTCGACGCCACCGGAGTGCACTCCGCCGCCATCGCACCCATCCGCAGCACCCGCGCCGTCCTCGGTGCCCTGACCCTGGGCCGTGCCAGGCAGCCGGGGGACTTCAAGACCGCCGACCTTCCCCTGATCGAGGACATCGCCCGCCGCGCCGGCCTCGCTCTGGACAACGCGCGCCTCTACCAGCGCCAGCGCAAGGTCGCCGAGACCATGCAGAACCATCTGCTGCCGCAGATGCCGCGCGTGTCCGGGTTGCAGATGGCGGTCCGCTACCTGCCCGCGCCCGACGCCTCGCAGGTGGGGGGCGACTGGTACGACGCCTTCTCGCTGTCCGACGGCGCCACCGCGCTGGCCGTCGGCGATGTCGTCGGACACGACCTGGAGGCCGCGGCCGGCATGGCGCAGGTGCGCAACATGCTCCGCGCCTACGCCTGGGCACTGCCGGAGCCCCCCAGCCGGATCGTCGAACGCCTCGACGAGGCGGTCATGCACATCACCGACGTCACCATGGCCACCATGATCCTCGCCCGGGTCGAAGAGGCCGACGAGGGCCGGTGGAGACTGTCCTGGAGCAACGCCGGCCACCCTCCGCCCCTGCTGATCAGCCATGACGGGCTGGCCGACTACCTCACCGGCGGCCACGGCATCCTGCTGGGCACCGGAGCCGGCGAGCCCCGCACCGACGGCACCGCCTTGCTGCCGCCGGGATCAACCCTCCTGCTGTACACCGACGGCCTGATCGAGGAACCCGGCCACACCCTCGACGAGGGCCTGCACCGACTGCGCCGGCACGCGGCCGCCCTCGCCCACCGCTCTCTGGACTCCTTCACGGACCAACTGCTGCGCCGGGTCCGCCCGGCCGCCAACGACGACGACGTCGCCCTGCTCGCCTTGCGGGCGCCCACCCGGACATGACCCGCACGCTCCGGTGGCGGCTGACCGCTGAGCCCCGGGCCGCCGCCCGCCCCGGCTGTGACCGGAGGGTGCCGCTGCCTCGAACCCCGGCGGCCCATGCGCCGGAGCCATGGCGACGGGGGAAGCCGTCGTGCGCCGTACCCGTCACCTCACACGGGGTGCCGCAGCTCATCGCTGCGGGGCGGGTCTGGTCTCGTCCGGTCGGCGGCGATTGCCGTGCCAGTCCAGTATCAGGACCGTGGCGTCGTCCTTGAGGTTGCCGCGGCAGGCGTCGAGCACAGCTGCGGTCAGGCTCCGGACGGCTTCACGCGGGTGCAGCGCGCGGGTGTCGTGGATGACCGAAGGCAGGTCGACGGCCGCGGCACCGCGGTCCTGCATGCCGTCGGTCAGCAGGACCAGGCGGTCTCCGGGCAGCAGTTGCAGTTCCTGTACGCGGTAGGCGGTGGGCGCCGCCACTCCGAAGGGCAGGTTGACGGCCAGCCTGACCTCTTCGACGATGCCGTCGCGCAGCCGCAGCGGCCGGGGGTGGCCTGCGTTGACCAGTTCGCACAGGCCTGTTTCGAGGTCGACGCACAGCAGCTGTCCCGTGGCCAGGCCACGGTTGTGGCTGAGCATGGCCTGGTGGGCGTGGCGGGCCTGCTTGAGGGCGTCGCAGCCGCTGCGGCGGGCCCGGCGGAGCGCGCCGACCAGCAGGGTGGCCAGCAGGGCCGAGTTCGTGTCGTGGCCCATGGCGTCGGTGATGGACAGGTGCAGGGTGTCGCGGTCCAGGGTGTAGTCGTAGGTGTCGCCACCGATGTCGTCGGCCGGGACCAGCCCGGCGGCGAGGGTGAACTCGTCCGCCTCGCAGCAGGGCGCCGAGGGAAGCAGCTGGTGCTGGATCTCCGCGGCCAGGCTGGTCTCGGTGGTGCGCCGGCCCAGGTGGTAGAGATCGGTGAAGCGGCGGTCCGTGACGATGATGTAGGCCAGCGCGTGTGCCGCTTCGCGGACCTGCCGCAGCACCGTGTCGTCGGCGGACTGGAGGGTGAGCTCCAGGACGCCGATGCAGTCGCCCCGGTTGGTGACCGGCGTGATGACGCGCCGCCCGCCCTGCCCGTCCGGCTCCACATGCTGACGCTGGCTGCGCAGAACGACGTCGTACACGCTGCCCTGCAGGTCGATCGGCTCGGCATCGTCCGCGACCTCACCGCCGGCCGCGACGAGCCGTACCAGTCGCTGACCGATGAGGTCCACGAACAGGAAGGACACACGCTCCGCGCCGAACCGCTTCTGCAGATCGTGCGCCACGACGTCGACTGACTCACCGGGCGGAGCCGCCTCCGCAGCGGACAGCAGTTCGCCCAGTTCCAGATCTCCACCCTCCACGACAACCTCCTATCGGCTGTCGCATCTTCTTCCCCGACTCTCCGCAACATCACCTGGTGTTCTCATCTTGCCTGGTCAGGACGGCGGGTCAGGGCGGAAAACCCGCTGCCGGACGCTCCGTTCTCCCACCGTCGCCCCGAAGGAGGCCAGTTCGTGACTGCCCCGAGCCGGCTGCCCCGGGACGGCTCGGATCCCGCCGGACGCCTTATCTCGGGGGGCCGACGAACGAGATGTCAGCGGGCCGGGCTCCTGTGGGCGCCGAGGCTCAACACCCGCCTGCCGC
The DNA here is from genome assembly GCF_035983595.1 of Streptomyces sp. NBC_01334. Taxonomy (NCBI): domain Bacteria; kingdom Bacillati; phylum Actinomycetota; class Actinomycetes; order Kitasatosporales; family Streptomycetaceae; genus Streptomyces; species Streptomyces sp. NBC_01334. The sequence continues at coordinate 369,039 of NZ_CP130718.1, forward strand.
CCTGGTGTCGGCTGCCGTCGGCAGAGCGCCGGCCGGGGTGGGCCGGCCTCCTCCACTGCGCGGCCGGGAAAGTGACTCGAGCCGGCGGAATCGGGAGGATGCCCGGTTGCGCGGGGCGGACGGCACGTCGTACCGAACTCGACCGGACGGACCGGTCACTGCCCAGCGCCCGGGTCAAGACGGGTGAGTCTGGCCGCCGGCCCCGGGTGCCCCGGCGCGCAGTCCGTCCATGACGAGGTCGAGAAGCCGGGCGGCGCGCGGGCGCCAGTCGTCCGTGGGTGCCAGCTGCCACAGGCCGCCGATGGCGAGGACCAGGTCGTCGGGGGTCATGCCCGGCCGGATGGCGCCCACCGCGTCGTTGGCGCGCAGGAGGAGTTCGGCCGCGTCGGTGACGGGGGTGTGCGTCGGCTTCTCGGGGCCGCCCGGCGTGCTGGTGGCGAGGCGGATCGCGTCGGCGAGGCCGGCCTTGGTCATGGCGAACTCGGCCAGTCGGTCCATCCAGGCGCGCAGGGCCTGCTCCGGCGGCAGCTGTTCGAGCAGCTGGGCCGCGCTGTCGGCGACCTGGCGTATCTCGTGGCGGTAGATCTCCAGGACCAGGGCCTCGCGGTGCGGGAAGTTGCGGTAGAAGGTGCCCTGTCCGACGCCCGCCTTCTTGGCGATCGCGCTGAGCGGGGCGTCGGGGCACAGCGTCAGCTCGGTCAGGGCGACCTCGAGGATGCGCTCACGGTTGCGTTGTGCGTCCGAGCGCAGGGGCGCGTCCTTCTTGTGCTGCACTCGACTCTCCTCGGGGGTGCGCGGCCGAACCCCACCCTTGCTAAGCGGACAACTGTCCGTTACGTTTGCCGGTAGCGGACGATTGTCCGGTTGGGTTCAACCATAGCCCCGGCCGGGTCCGCGCGGGAGTACGCGGCCACCGTCAGCGCCGCCCCGTGCGCCCATCCCCGCCCCCACGAACGACGCACCTCGGCAGTCGCCAGGCACCGGCGGCCGCCGCCTCAGGTTCCGGAAGCGCGAAAGAAGCTCTCATGGCCTTACCGACGTCCAGCGTCATCACCCTGCACATCAACGGCGAGCGGCACACGCTGCCCGTCGACCACCGCACCACCCTGCTCGACGCACTCCGCGAGCGACTCGACCTCACGGGCACCAAGAAGGGCTGCGACCAGGGGCAGTGCGGAGCCTGCACCGTTCTGGTCGACGGCCGCAGGACCGTGGCCTGCCTCCAGTTCGCGGTCGCGGCCGAGGGGCGTGAGGTCACCACCATCGAGGGCGTCGCGGACGGCGACCGGCTGCACCCGGTACAGCAGGCCTTCCTCGATCTCGACGGCTACCAGTGCGGTTACTGCACGCCGGGACAGATCTGTTCGGCGATCGGTGTGCTCGCGGAACACGCCGCCGGATGGCCGAGCGCCGCCTCGGCCGACGTACGGCCCGAGGCCGGACCACCACCCCTGACCTCGGACGAGATCCGTGAGCGGATGAGCGGCAACCTGTGCCGCTGCGCCGCCTACCCCTCGATCGTCGAGGCCGTCACCAGGGCCGCGGAATCCGGGACCGGGGCGCGCACCGATGCCGGACCTGAACCGAAGGAGCCTGCCGCATGAGGGAGTTCGGCTATCGGAAGGCCTCCGACGTGGCGGGCGCCGTCGCGCTGCTCGACTCCGATCCGGACGCGCGCTATCTCGCCGGCGGCACCAACCTGGTCGACCTGATGAAGACCGGCGTCGAACGTCCGGGACGACTGGTCGACGTTCGCGGCCTGCCGCTGGACCGCGTCGAGCCGACCCCGGCCGGCGGCCTGCGCATCGGCGCGACCGTCACCAACAGCGACCTCGCCGCCCATCCCCTGGTCCGCACCCGCTACCCCGTGCTGGCGCAGGCGGTACTCGCCGGCGCCTCCGGCCAGCTGCGCAACATGGCCACCGTCGGCGGCAATCTGCTCCAGCGCACCCGCTGCGCCTACTTCGCCGACACCACCGGCCCCTGCAACAAGCGGGATCCCGGCAGCGGCTGTCCGGCCGTCAGGGGCGAGAACCGCAATCACGCCGTCCTCGGCGCTTCCGCGCACTGCGTGGCCGTGCACCCGTCGGACATGGCCGTCGCGCTGGCCGCCCTCGACGGCATGGTGCACTACGAGACCGCCCAGGGACCGGGCGAACTGCCGCTGGGCTGGTTCTATCTCCCGGTCGCCGACACCCCGCACCGCGAGACGGCCCTGCCGCCCGGCGCGCTCATCACCGGCGTCACCCTGCCACCGGCTCCGGTCGCCGCCCGTTCCCGCTACCGGAAGGTGCGCGAGCGCGCGTCCTACGCGTTCGCCGTCGGCTCGGTCGCCGCCGCGCTCGACGTCCGCGACGGTGTCGTGCGCGAGGTGCGCCTGGCGTTCGGCGCGGTCGCCTCCCGGCCCTGGCGGGCCCGCGCAGCCGAGCGGATCCTGACCGGGGCACCCGCCGACGCCGAGTCGTTCGCGGCCGCCGCGGACGCCGAACTGGCGGCGGCCCGGCCCCTGTCGCACAACGGATTCAAGGTGACCCTGATGCGCAACCTGACCGTGGCCGTGCTGAGCGAACTCGCCGAGGAGGCCGCGCGATGACGACGACCGAGGCGCCCCTCGCCCGCGTCCGTGCCGTGGGCACCGGTCACGTCCGCGTGGAGGGGCGGGACAAGGTCACCGGTGCGGCCCGGTACGCGGGCGAGATCCCCTTCGCCCAACTCACCTACGGATGGCTGGTGTTGTCCACCGTGGCCCGCGGCCGGATCCGGGAGGTCGAGGCGGACGCCGTCCTGGCGATGCCCGGCGTCCTCGCCGTGCTGGACCATCGCAACGCCCCGCCACTGAAGACCGACTACATCGGCCTGTTGGGCACCGCCCCGGACCCGACGTGCGCGGTCTTCCAGAACGACCGGGTGCCTCACCTGGGCTGGCCGGTGGCGCTGGTGGTCGCCGAGACGTCCGAGCAGGCGCGCGAGGCCGCCGAGGCCCTTGTCGTCCACTACGAACAGACCCCGCACGACGTCGGGTTCACCGACGACCACCCCGACGCCCACCCGTCCGACGGCCATATGCCCGCCGTGACGGACAAGGGTGACCTGGAGGCCGAACTCGCCGCGTCCGCGGTCGTCGTGGACGGCACCTACACCACTCCGGAAGAACACCATCACCCCATGGAGCCCCACGCGGCCACCGCCCGCTGGGAGGCCGACCGGCTCGAGGTGGTGGATTCCAACCAGGGCGCCACCTGGGTCGTCGCGGAACTCGCGAACCTCTTCGCACTCGATCCCGCGTCGGTGCGGGTGCGTTCGGAGCACGTCGGCGGCGGCTTCGGCAGCAAGGGCGTGCGTGCCCACCAGGTCGCCGCCGTGATGGCGTCCAGGATGGTCGGGCGTCCGGTGCGGGTCGTCCTGACCCGACGTCAGATGTTCACGCTGGCCGGCCACCGCAGCCCCACGATCCAGCGGGTCAGGCTCGGGGCGGACACCGACGGGCGTCTGCTCGCCCTGGACCACCGGTCGCTCAGCCGCACCTCCACCGTGCACGAGTTCGTCGAGCCGAGCGCCGGCGTGGCCCGGGTGATGTACGACGCCGACGCGCACCACACGGAGAACCGGGTGGTACCGCTCGACGTCCCGAGCCCCACCTGGATGCGCGCCCCGGGCGAGGCGCCCGGGTCCTTCGCGCTGGAGGCCGCGCTCGACGAACTCGCCCACGAGTGCGGCATCGACCCGATCGAGCTCCGGCTGCGCAACGAACCGGACCGGGGCCCGGTCTCCGGTCTCCCGTTCGCCGGCCGCAATCTGCGCGCCTGCTTCGAGGAAGGCGCCCGTCGCTTCGGCTGGGACCGGCGCGACCCGCGGCCCGGGGTGCGGCGCGAGGGGCGCTGGCTGCTCGGCACCGGCACCGCGGCGGCTTCCTTCGGCGCCGGCGCCGCCCCGTCCACGGCCTCGATCACCGCCGAGGCGGACGGCCGCTTCACCGTACGGATCGCGGCAGCGGACATCGGCACCGGCGCCCGGACCGCCCTCACCCTGGTCGCCGCGGACGCGCTGGACGTCCCGCCGGACCGCGTACAAGTGCGCCTCGGGGACAGCGCGTTCGGGTTCGCGATGATCGCGGGCGGTTCCATGGGCACCCGGTCCTGGTCATGGGCCGTCATGGCCGCCGCCGGCGAACTGCGCGACCGGCTCGTGCCGGGCGCCGCGATCCCGGCCGAGGGCATCACCGTGCGCTCCGACACGACCGCGGCGATCGCCGCCCTCGCGCAGAAGGAACGGCACTCGTTCGGCGCGCAGTTCGCCGAGGTCGCCGTCGACACCGACACGGGCGAGGTCCGGGTGCGGCACATGCTCGGCGTGTTCGCGGCGGGGCGCATCGTCAACCCCCTCACCGCGCGTGGCCAGTTCACCGGCGGCATGATCTGGGGCATCTCCATGGCCCTGCACGAGGAAGCCGCGCGCGACGCGGCCTCCGGCGGTCCCGTCGGAGCGGATCTCGCGGGCTACCACGTGGCGACGCACGCCGACGTCTCGCGGGTCGAGGCGCACTGGGTGGCCGACGACGACCCGGACGACCCGGTCGGCATCAAGGGCATCGGTGAGATCGGCATCGTCGGCGCGGCCGCCGCCGTCGCCAACGCCGTGTGGCACGCGACCGGCGTACGCCACCGCAGCCTGCCCATCCGCCCCGACCGGGTCCTGAGCGGCGGCCTCGATGCTTGACCTCGCGCCGCAGTTGGGCGACTGGCTGGCCGAGGGCCGCAAGGCCGCCGTCGCGACCGTCGTGTCCGTCGGGGGCAGCGCCCCGCGGGGTCCGGGCGCCGCCCTCGCCGTCGACGGGGAGGGCACCGTCATCGGGTCGGTGTCCGGCGGCTGCGTGGAGGCGTCGGTCTACGACCTGTGCGCCCGGGCGCTGGAGACCGGCGACAGCGTCGTCGAACGCTTCGGCTACAGCGACGAGGACGCCTTCGCCGTGGGACTCACGTGCGGCGGCGTCCTCGACGTCCTGGTCACCCCGGTCACGGCGGACGGTCCGGTCGGTGCGCTGCTGCGCTGCGCCCTGGACACTTCGGCACGGGGCGAACCCGTCGCGCTCGTCAGGGTCGTCCGCGGGCCCGGGGCGCTTCTCGGCGCCGCGCTGCTCGTGCACGCCGACGGCTCCCGCGAGGGCGGGCTCGGCGGTCACGAGGACCTCGACCGCGCCGCCACGGCACAGGCCCTGGCCGCGCTCGACACGGGCCGCACCGCCACGGTCGAGCTGTCGCAGGACGGATCACACTGCCCCGGCGGCCTCACCCTGCTCGTCGAGACGAGCGTGCCGCCGCCCCGGATGATCGTGTTCGGTGCCGTCGACTTCGCGGCGGCACTGGTCCGGGCCGGCAAGTTCCTCGGTTATCACGTCACCGTGTGCGACGCCCGGCCCGTCTTCACCACCCCGGAGCGTTTCCCCGAGGCCGACGAGGTCGTCGTGGACTGGCCGCACCGCTATCTGCGGGGCACCCGGACGGACGGGCGCACCGTGGTGTGCGTGCTCACCCACGACGCCAAGTTCGACGTCCCGCTGCTGGAGGTCGCGCTGCGGTTGCCGGTGTCGTTCGTCGGCGCGATGGGTTCCCACCGCACCCACGCCGACCGGGACCGGCGGCTGCGCGACATCGGCCTCCAGGAGCACGAGTTGGCGCGATTGAGGTCGCCCATCGGCCTGGACCTCGGGGGGCGTACGCCGGAGGAGACCGCCCTGTCCATCACGGCGGAGATCGTCGCCGCCCGGCGGGGCGGGACGGGCCTGCCGTTGACCGGCTCGGACAGGCCTATCCACCACCGCCACTCCGCCTGAGGCCCGACGGCACGGCCTGCGCGGCACGCGAGCGGCCCGCCCCGGACACGACTCCGAGGGCGGGCCGCTGTGTTGTCGGGCCCCAGCGCTTGCGGCGACGTGTCGGACCGCGGGACGGACGACGGCTACCGCGGAACCTCACCGAAGATCATGCGATGCCCGCGGGCTGTGTCCATGTACTCGCGCACCCGGTGGATCAGACCGTCCCGGAGCTCGAAGACGAAGCAGTAGTCGTTGGCGTAGTGACCGCCGCCCGCCAGCGTCGCCGTCATGGTCTCCTCGACGACCACCCGCTCGCCCACGGCGTGGAACCCGCGGAAGGTGACGGTGACATCCCGCACGAACAAGCGGGGGAAGTCCTCGGCGAGGAAGCGCACGATCGCCTTCCTGCCGACCAGATGGCTGGGACCCTCCAGCGCGACGGCAGTAGCGTTCCCCGGAGGCGCCAGCCACTCGGCGTCCTCGGTGAACACCGCGGAGATCCGGTCGGCGTCATGGCTCGCGAAGGCCTTCCAGGCGTCTTCCACGATGGCACGGTTCTGTCGGGACATCCCGCGACCCTAGGCAACCGAAGACGAAGGGGCTGGCGGTTCTCCGACATCACCCCTGGGAACCCCTGGTTCCCCAGGTTCCTCAAGTGGTGGGCGCCGACGCCGGGCCGCTCATTGCGACCGCCGAACGGTCGGCCGCTCCCTTCCCCAGGCGGCCAGCGGCCGGAGTGCGTCGTTGAGGCGCGTGCCGTCCTCGGTCAGCGAGTACTCGACGCGGGGCGGCACCTCGTCGTAGGAGACGCGGTGCACGACACCGTCCGCTTCCATCTCGCGCAGGTGGGAGGCCAGCACCTTCTCGGTGATCCCCGGAAGCAGTCGACGCAGCTCGCCGAAGCGGCGGCAGGGGTGCTCGTGGAGCGCCCAGAGGAGCAGGACCTTCCACTTGCCGCCTATCACCTCCATCGCGGTGTCGATCCCGCAGGCGTGTCCGTCCGGTGCGCCCGGCCGGTTCAGCGTCGTCATGCCCCACCCCTCTGACGTGCTCGCTCACCCCAGGGTAACCACCCACTCCCAAGTACGTACTTGATCACGCCAGGGCCGGCGACCAGCCTGATCGGCATGACACAGAACACTGTTGAGAAGAGCGCCGTCACACTGCTGGGTCTCGGCGCGATGGGTGCCGCGCTGGCCCGTACCTGGCTCGCCGCCGGTCACCCGCTCACCGTCTGGAACCGCAACCCGCACCGCTCCGCGGCGCTCTCCGCCGAGGGTGCGAGGGTCGCGGGCAGCGCCGCCGAGGCGATCGCGGCGAGCACCCTGGTCGTCGTCTGTCTGCTGGACGACGCCTCCGTCGACGAGGTGTTGGCCGGCGCCGACCTGGCCGACAGGGACCTGGTCAACCTGACCACCGGCACCCCTGCGCAGGCCCGCGCCCGCGCCGAGTGGGCCCGCGAGTGCGGCGCCCGTTACCTGGACGGCGGGATCATGGCCGTCCCGCCGATGATCGGTGTCCGGGAAGCCGGAGGCTACGTCTTCTACAGCGGCTCGCGGGAGCTGTTCGAGCGGCACCAGGAGACGTTGGCAGTCCCGGCCGGCACCACCTACGTCGGCGAGGACGCGGGCTTCGCGGCCCTGCACGACGTGGCCCTGCTCAGCGCCATGTACGGGATGTTCGCCGGGTCCGCGCACGCCTTCGCCCTGATCCGCAAGGAGGACATCGATCCGGCGTCGCTCGCCCCACTGCTCGCCGACTGGCTCGTCGCGATGGCTCCGGCGGTTCACCGGACCGCAGACCGTCTGCGGAGCGGCGACTACACCGAAGATGTCGCCTCCCCGCTCGCCATGCAGGTGGCCGGCACGCCGACCTTGCTGAGCACCGCCGAGCAGCAGGGCGTCAGCCCGGAACTGCTCAGCCCCTACTTCGACCTGATGCGCCGCCGCCTGGGCGAGGGCAGCGGCGAGGAGGACCTGACGGGCGTGATCGACCTGCTGGTGCGCTGATCGGCAGCATGCAGCCACAGCGGCGACCCTGCCGGTGACCGGCTGGTGACCGTTCCTCGAGCACCGGCCCAGCGTCGCTCCGTCCCCGACGAACCCAGGGACTCGCGGGCACTCGCGAGGACCACGGAGCTACGCGGACACCGCGATCACGTGCTTGCCCACGGCGCCGCCGCGCTCGAATGCCGCGTGCGCCGCGGCGATGTCCGCGAGCGGGTACACGCTGTCGACCACCGGGCGCAGCGCACCCGAGGTGACATGGTCGGTCAGATCGCGCAGCACGGCACTGTCGGGATTGGCGCTGAAGGTGCGGATGCGGCGGGAGCCGTGCACGCTCGACGCGGCGATCGCGGCCAGGGCGCCGGCCGACAGTCCGACGGTGACCATCCGGCCGCCCTTGGCCAACCGGTTTCGGTAGCAGTGCAGTTCCGAGCCGACGGTGTCGACGATGACGTCGAACGGTCCGATCCGGTCCGAGGTGGTGGAACCGCGGTCGAGGACTTCGTCGGCACCGAGGCCGGTGAGCAGTTGGGCATGGCGGTCGCGGGCCAGCGCGGTGACGTGGCCGCCCATCGCGTGAGCCAGCTGCACGGCGGCTGTGCCGACACCCCCCGCCGCGCCCCGTACGAGGACCCGTTCGCCGCCCGCGAGGCGCACGCTGTCGCGCAGTGCGATCAGCGCCGTGACACCCGCCACGACGAGGGAGGCCGCGTCGACCGGCGAGAGGCCCGCGGGGGCGGGCGCGATCCGGTCGGCGGGGACCACGACGTACTCGGCCGCCCCCGCGGTGGTGTGCCGCTGCCGGGGATGCACCATGCCCCACACCCGGTCCCCGGCCCGGTGGCTCTCGACGTCGGCGCCGGTCTCGACGACGACGCCCGCGAAGTCCAGCCCCGCGCCGATCGGGAAGCGGCGCCCCGACACCATCTTCAACTCCCCGGCGCGGACGATCACGTCGTGTCCGTTCACGCTGGACGCCTCGACCGACACCAGCACCTCGCCGGCGCCGGGGACGGGGCGGTCGACATCGTTGACGCGCAGGACGTCCGGTGCGCCGTAACCCGTGATCTGAGCGGCCTTCATGTCGCTGTTCCTTCCGTGGTCGTCCGGTGTGGAACCGATACTGGTCCCCACCCGCGCCATCACGGTCGTACGCCCTTTCCTGGGACCGGCAGACCCACCCTTGCCGCCGGTGTCCGAGGCATACTGGCGCCGTGACCGACGACCCCCTCGCGCCGACGGACGAGCCCCGCCGTGAACTCGCCGCGTTCCTGCGGACCCGCCGGACCCGGCTGCGGCCGGAGGACGTCGGCCTCGAACCCGGCCCGAGGCGGCGGGTGGCCGGGCTGCGGCGGGAGGAACTGGCCCTGCTGGCGGGGGTGAGTTCGGACTACTACCAGCGGATGGAGCAGGGACGCGACGTGCGGCCCTCCGAACAGGTCCTGGACGCCCTCGCGCGCGCTCTGAACTTCTCCGCCGAGGAGTCTCGGCACCTGCACAGCCTCGCCGCCGCCGCGCGCACCCCGGCACGCGCCCCGCGCCGGTACGAACCGGAGCAGGTACCGGACACCACACAGCGGTTGCTGCGCACGATGCCCTCGCCCGCACTGGTCGTGGGCCGCTACCTGGACGTACTGGCCTGGAGCCCGCTGGCCGGCGCGCTGCTGGGCGAGTTCACCCGACTCCCGGTGGCGGAGCGGAACTTGCTGTCGCTCCTGCTGCACCCGGAAGCCGACCAGACCTGCCCGGAGCGGGCCGCCACCGTCGCCGAGCTGACCGCGATGCTGCGCGCCCAGGTCGCCGCCGATCCGGGGCACCCGCGCGCCGCCGACCTGGTCGGCGAACTCGCGGTGCGCAGCGACGAGTTCGCGACGCTGTGGGCCCGCCACGACGTGGGGGAGACGACGCGCGGCCGGATGCGCGTGAACCACCCTCTGGTCGGCGAGCTGAACCTGGACTGGGACGCCTACCCGCTGCCGGGCGCTCCCGGCCCGATGCTGATCGTGTACACCGCCGTCGAGGGCGGCCCCGACGCCGAGCGGCTCCAACTGCTCGCCGGCCTGCTCGACGCCCGCTGACCCGAGGCACGTCGGGCGGCCGTCACGTGCGGCCTGCGATGTGGCTCAGCCGTGCAGCGAGCGGTACGCCGCGGCCGCGCCGGGGTGCAGTGCGATGCCGCCCGTACCGATCAGGCTGCCGACGTCGAGGAACTGGGTCCCGACGGCGTTGCCGGGCACGAGGGCACTCGCTCGCAGGGCCAGCAGGCGGGTCAGCGCGTCGGCGACGCCGCGGGGCAGATCGGGGCGGCACACCAGCAGGTTGGACACTCCGATGGTGCCGACCCCGCCCGCCGACCGGTAGGCGCCCTGCGGCAAGGACACCTCCTCCAGCCCCGACCCGGCCAGGCCGTCGCGGCCGCCCAGCCGGGGCAGCAGTCCGGCCAGCGGCAGGAACCGCAGGCCGACGCGGTCGTCGAGGTCGGACAGGGTGGGCAACGGTACGCCGCCCGCGACGAGCAGCGCGTCGACCGAGCCCCTCCGCACCGCGTCGGCCGCGTCGGCCAGCGGGAGATGGCGTACGGGCGCGTCGGTGCCGGGGGAAAGCCCCGCGGCGTGCAGGATCCGTTCGCCGAGCACGGCCGCGCCCGATCCGGTCGCGCCGAGCGAGACGGTGTGTCCCGCCAGGTCGGACACCGCGCGTACGGGCGAGTCGGATCGGACGACGAACTGGAGGTAGGTCTCGTACACCCGGCCGAGCGCGCGCAGGGGCACGGGGTGCGGGAAGAGGTCGGTGCCCTGGGCCGCCAGCGCGGTGTCGGTGAGGACGAGTGCGACGTCGGCGCGGTGGTCGCGGAGCAGTTCGATGTTGGTGACGCTGCCCGCGGTGGTACGGACGCGGCAGGTCAGACGGGGGTACGCCGCTTCGAGCTCGGTGGCGAGGAGGCGGCCGAAAGCCGCGTAGAAGGCTGTGGGCTCGCCGGTCGCGATGCGCAGGACACCGCTCGGTCCGGGCAGCTGCCGGGAGGCGTCGGCCGTGAGCGCGCCGCCGAGGACGGCGACGGCGGCCGTGCCGAGGGCGGCATGGAGAAGGGCGCGGCGGTCGACGGGACGGGTCATGGGGCACCTCCGTCGCCCGGCGCGCGCGGTACGACCGCCCTGGCCCGCAGCCCCTGCGGTCGCGCGGGTGCCAGCTCCAGTCGGCCGCCCCGCCCCGCCAGCAGCTGCTCGGCGATGGCCAGGCCCAGTCCCGTACCCGCGGTGCCGCCGTGTCGTTGCCGGCCCGAACGCCAGAACCGCGTGGTGGCCAGCGCGAGCTCCTCCGCGCCCAGGCCTGGACCGTCGTCGGACACCGTGAGGACCGCGAGCGGGCCTTCGGTGGTGCAGCGCAGCGAGATCTCGGCGCCCGGGCCCGCGTACTTGATGGCGTTGTCCACGAGGATGTCGGTGATCTGGGCGAGCTCGCGGTCCGTACAGGCGGCCGTGACCCGGCCCGGAGCGGCCCGGAGCGTGAGGCGGGCTCCGGCGCGCCGGGCGACCGGCTCCCACAGTCGGTGCTGGGCGGCCAGCACCGCCGCGAGGTCGCAGTGGGCGTCCGAGCCGTCGGTCACCGTCAGCTCCCCGGCCCGGTGCTCCGCGGCGGCGAGGGCGAGCATGTCGTCGAGGAGGGTCTCCAGGCGGTCGAGCTCGGTGGTGACCCCGGTGTAGGTGCGGCTCGCCGACGCGGGCAGGTGCGTGTGCAGGGCGTCGACACGGAGCCGCAGCGCCGCCATGGGGTTGCGCATCTGGTGGGACGTGTCGGCGACGAGCCTGCGCTGCTGCTCCAGGGCCGCCGTGACCGTACGGGCCATGCGGTTGAAGCCGATCGCGAGCTGGCGCAGTTCGGGCGGTCCGCCGGCCCGGGTCTGTTCGGGCGGGAGTCCTGCGGCGAGCTGGCCGACGGCACGGTCGAGGCGGCGCAGCGGGCTGACCACCCACCTCGTCGCGGCCCGGGCGAGGACCGTGCAGGCGACGGCGACCAGAGCGGCGCCCGCGAGGACGGCGGCCCACCGCCGGGTGATGTCCTCCGCCGCGGTCCCGACCGAGGCCCGCAGCACGACGGCTCCGGAGACCCGGGTCCCGGTGCCCGCGGGCTCGGCGAACATCCGCGATCCCCGCGACCAGGGACGCAGCGCCCCCGTGGGATGCGCGGTCTGGTTGCGCAGCGCCGCGTCGAGCAGCCGCGCGACGTCGGGGTCGGCGGCCCGCATGCCGCCGGTCTGGACGACGGGGTTGCGGCGCGTGTCGGTGACGACGAGTGGTTCGCCGTACAGCTGTGTGTAGCGTCGCGCCTCGGCGGCGACGGCCGAGGTGTCGCCGGTCGACGCGGCCTGGTCCATGAGGGAGGCGAAGCGGTCGAGGTCGGCGCTGCGGGCGAGAACCAGCTGCTGGGTGCGGTCGGACGCGGTGAACAGCAGCAGCGGTACGGCGAACGCGGCCACCGCGATCACGACGAACAGCAGGAGTGCGGCCTGGACCCGGGTGCGCACGCGTGGTTCCCCTCAGTCCTCGAGGTCCCCGAAGCGGTAGCCGAAGCCCCGGATCGTGGTGAGCAGCTCGGGGCGGCGCAGCTTGGCACGCAGCTGGGTGAGGTGGACGTCGAGGGAGCGGGACACGGCGTGGCGGGCGTCGCCCCACACCTCGTCCAGGAGCTGCTCGCGGCTGACAGCCGTGCCCGCACGCCCGGCCAGCACGGCGAGGATGTCGAACTCCTTGGTGGTCAGTTCGATCTCCGCCCCGGCGACCCGGACCCGGCGCGCGTCGAGATCCACCTCGACGTCGCCCGCACGCGCCGTCCGTACGGAGGGGGCACTCTTCGCCGCGTTTCGCCTGGTGACGGCGTCGATCCGGGCGAGCAGCTCGGCGAGTCGGACCGGCTTGACGAGGTAGTCGTCGGCTCCGAGCCGCAGTCCGCGCACCACCGAGCGCTCGTCTCCGCGGGCAGTGAGCACCACGACCGACATGTCGCTCACCGCGCGCAGGGCGCGCAACACGTCCAGGCCGTCGGTGTCGGGCAGGCCCAGATCGAGAAGCAGCAGGTCGGAGCTGCGGTGGTAGGTCAGTACCTCCCTGCCGTACCGGACCCGCCGGGTGACATGGCCATGGTCATACAGCACCTCCACGAGCGCCGCGGCCACACCGTCGTCGTCCTCGGCCAGCAGGATCTGCACCCCGACCACCTCCTTTCGGCCACTCCCGGCCACTGCCCCCAGCCGAATGTAGACCACACCGACCGTGCACCCGCCGGAGTGTTAAGGGGAGGTTAGTTCTGTGTTCGGTCCTCTCGTCCGCCGGTGCGGGACGGAGCCAGGCTGCACGACACCCAGCAGCCTGAGAAGGACGCCGCAATGATCATCGACTGTCACGGTCACTACACGACCGCCCCGCCGGCCCTGGGGGCATGGCGCACCCGGCAGATCACCTCCCTCACCGACCCGTCGGCGGCCGCCCCGGCCCGCGCGGACCTGCGTATCGACGACGACGAGCTGCGCGAGACCATCGAGCCGAACCAGTTGCGACTGATGGACGAACGCGGCATCGACGTGACGGTCTTCTCCCCCCGCGCGTCGTTCATGGCGCACCACGTCGGGGACTTCGAGACCTCCGCCGCCTGGACGGCCCTGTGCAACGAACTCTGCTTCCGGGTCAGCCGGTTGTATCCCGAACGCTTCGTGCCCGCCGCGATGCTCCCGCAGTCTCCCGGCGTCGACCCGGCGACCTGCCTCCCGGAGCTCACCCGCTGCGTGGAGGAGTACGGCGCCGTCGCACTCAACCTGAACCCCGACCCCTCGGGCGGTCACTGGACCGCGCCTCCGCTCACCGACCGCTCGTGGTACCCCGTCTACGAGAAGATGGTCGAGTACGACATCCCGGCGATGGTCCACGTCAGCACGAGCGTCAACCCCGCCTTCCACACCACCGGCGCGCACTACCTGAACGCCGACACCACCGCGTTCATGCAGCTCGTCCAGGGTGACCTGTTCGCCGACTTCCCGACCCTGCGCTTCGTCATCCCCCACGGCGGCGGCGCCGTCCCCTACCACTGGGGCCGCTTCCGGGGCCTGGCGATGGCGCTCGGGAAGCCTCCGCTGGAGGAACACGTCCTGGGCAACGTCTTCTTCGACACCTGCGTCTACCACCAGCCCGGGTCCGATCTCCTCTACGACGTCATCCCGGCCCGCAACATCCTCTTCGCCTCGGAGATGATCGGTGCCGTCCGCGACATCGACCCGTGCACCGGCCACCACTTCGACGACACCCGTCGCTACGCGGAGGCGGCCGAGCTGCCCGCGGACGACCTCGCGGCGATCCAGGAGCACAACGCCCGCGCCGTGTACCCGCGCCTGGACGCGCTGCTGAAGCGCCAGGGGCGGTGAGGCACATGAGCACCCCCTCCCCCAAGACCCCCGGCTGGCTGGACTGGTACCGGAACCCGTCCGCACCGGCCCTCCGGCTGCCGCCGGGGACCGTCGACGCGCACTGTCACGTCTTCGGCCCGCAGGCCGACTTCCCCTTCGCGCCGGAGCGGAAGTACACGCCCTGCGACGGCGGCAAGGAGGAGTTGTTCGCACTCCGCGACCACCTGGGCGTCGACCGCAACGTCATCGTCCAGGCCACCTGCCACGGCGCGGACAACAGCGCCATGGTCGACGCCGTCCGGGCCGCGGGCGGCAGGGCGCGCGGCATCGCGACGGTCCGCCCCGACATCAGCGAGGGCGAGTTGCTGGCACTCGACGCGGCGGGCGTGCGCGGAGTGCGGTTCAACTTCGTACGGCGTCTGGTCGACACGTCGCCCGAGGACGACCTGCACACGATCGCCAAGAAGGTCGCCCCGCTGGGCTGGCACGTCGTCCTCTACTTCGAGAGTGTCGACCTTCCCGAACTGGAGGGCTTCTTCGGGTCGTTGCCCGTCCAGCTGGTCGTGGACCACATGGGACGACCGGACGTGACCCAGCCCGTGGACGGGCCGCAGTTCACCCGCTTCCTGCGCTTCGTCGACGACAACGACGTCTGGGTGAAGGTGAGTTGTCCCGAACGCCTCAGCGTGACGGGGCCCGCCGCCCTGGACGGCGAACGGCACGCCTACACCGACGTCGTCCCCTTCGGCCGCCGCGTCGTCGAGGAGTTCCCCGACCGGGTGCTGTGGGGCACCGACTGGCCGCACCCCAACCTCAACGGCCACATGCCCGACGACGGACTCCTCGTCGATCACGTGTCGCAGGTGGCGGTCACCGCGGAGCAACGGCACAAGCTCCTCGTCGCCAACCCGATGGGCCTCTACTGGCCCGGCGAGCACGTCTGACGTCCCCGAACTCCCCTGTATTCCAAGTGCATTCCCACCCACTTCGACAAGGGCCGCTCATGCAACACTCCAACGCGCTGAACCGGCTGGACAGGCTTCCGGTCTCCCGGTTCCACAAAGTCACCCTGCTCGCCGTCGCCTTCGCCTACTTCTTCGAGTTCGCGGACATCAACAGCTTCGCCACCACCGCGCCGAAACTGATCAAGCTGTGGGGCCTGACGGTCGACCAGGTCGCCTACGTCACCTCGCTCTCGTTCGTCGGGATGTTCCTCGGGGCGATCGTCGCCGGCTCCATCGCCGACCGGTGGGGCCGCAAACGGGCACTGCTGTGGACGACGCTGTTCTTCGGCATCTCCTCGTTCGCGGCGGTCTTCTCCTGGGACCTCGTGTCCCTCGGCGTGTTCCGCGTCCTGACCTCGGCGGGGCTGTCCGCGATGACGGTCGTGGGGGTCGTCTACGTCAACGAGATGTACCCGTCGGCGATCCGCGGCAAGTACCAGGCGTACGCCATCGTCATCGGCATCTGCGGAACGCCCGTCACCAACCTCATCGCCAGCGCCGTCGTCCCGCTCAACGACTGGTCGTGGCGGCTGGTCTACCTCTGGGGCTCGCTGGGCATCCTGCTCGTGCTGTTCACCCGGCATCTCAAGGAGTCGCCACGCTGGCTGGAGAGCAGGGGAGAACACGCCAAGGCGGACGCGGTCCTCCGGGAGATCGAGGAGAGCGTCACGGCGGAGAAGGGCCCCCTTCCCGAGCCCGCGCCCCCGGTCGACGAGACACCGTCGGCGAAGGCACCCCTGCGGCTGCTCCTCCAGAAGAAGTACCTGTTCCCGACGCTGCTGCTCACGGTGCTGTGGACGACGCAGACCATCGGCTTCTTCGGCTACTCCAGCTGGGCGCCCACCCTGCTGGCCAAGGAGGGCTTCAGCGTCGAGAAGTCCGTCTTCTACGTGGCCCTGACCACGGTCGGCGCACCGCTCGGCTGCTATCTGGCCTCCCTGGTCACCGACCGCTTCGAGCGCAAGTGGTGCCTGGTCGCCTTCGGCACGGTGATCGCAGCGTGCGGTCTGCTGTACGGGCTCACCTTCAACCCGGTCCTCATCATCGTGTTCGGATTCCTGGTGAACCTCTTCGAGCGCGGCTACACCGCCCTCGCCTACGCCTACTCCCCCGAGCTCTTCGACACCCGCAGCCGCTCCCTGGGAACGAGCGTCTCCTACGGCCTGGGCCGGCTGTCGAACGCCGCCGGTCCGCTGATCGTCGCGGCGCTCTACAACGGCCACGGCTACCAGAGCGTCTTCTGCTTCATCGCCGGCACCTGGCTGCTCGGCGCGATCGCCCTGGCCGCCTTCGGCACCCGCACGCGCTCGGCCCGCCTCGCCCAGGCGGAGCGGCAACGCATGAGCCTCCCCGCCTGAGGCGGCCCGGTCCACCGGAGGATCCGCTGATGGACAGCCCCGCCGTCGGTCCGTGTACGAGACCAGGGCGGGGCAGGGCCGCGCCGCGCGGCCTCGAAGCACCGGTCAGGTCTGCTTCTCCATCCTGATGGCCTGGCGGAGTTCCTCGCTCGCCGCTCCCGGTTCCCGCCGCTGGATCTCCAGCAAGGCGGCGGCGATGGCGTCGAGCTTGCGCTGGATGGCGTGCTCGGCTCGCCGTTCGGAGTTCTTGAGCAGTGCCAGGAGCAGCAGCGAGACGGCGGACATCGTCTCGCCCACCAACAACAGCCACGACGTGGGCAGCTTCAGTGCGTGCGCGGTGATCGCGGCGGCGACCAGAACGAGGCACACGCCGAAGAAGGCGGGGGAGCTGGTGAAGTTCGAGGCGTGTTCGGCCAGGCGCGTGAACCGCCCCGGCCGGTCGCCGTCCCGGTGCGCGGGGTGCTGTGGTGCCATCAGGTCACCGGCGGTCTTCACGGGGCCGGCCGGTCGGCAGGAGCCCCCAGAGCCCAGCCGGAGACATCGCCCAGTCGGCCACGCCACAGCGGAGCGGTGGCGGTCCCGGGCACGGACAGGAACGTGACGTCGACGAGATGGATGAAGTCGTGCAGCCCGTCCCCCGTTCCCGGCTCCGACTCGGCCTCCTTCAGGGCGGACCGGACGGTGTGCGCCAGGTGTGCCATGTGGTCGGCCGCGTCTTCCGCTCCGGTGGCCGTCGACACCACGTGCTCCCATCGGTCGGCCCACGTGCGGGACCCGACCAGGTTCCCCGCGACGATTCCACCGGGCGTGGTCAGGCAGATCTTGAGGGCCGCCTCGGGCTGCGCGTCGACCAGCCGCAGCAGGATCTCCAGGTGTGCGTCGATCGGCGGGAGCGCGGCACTGCTTTCGCTCACCACAGGTCCTCTCTGGTGCATGCCCGGGGCCTCGGTGGGCTTCCGCACCACGGGCGTCGGGCCACGGGCATCGGGCCACGGATGTCGGGCGTCGGTTCAGTGGGTGGTGAGCATGCCCGCGCGCAGGCGCTTCAGGGTGCCGGAGAGCAGGCGCGACACGTGCATCTGCGAGCAGCCGAGCCGTTCGCCGATCTGCGCCTGGGTCAGCTCCTCGACGAACCGCCAGTGGAGGATGTGCCGTTCACGCTCGTCGAGCTGGGCGAGCAGCGGTGCCAGCGTGTGGAAGTCCTCCACCAGTTCCATGGCCGCGTCGTCGGACCCGATGAAGTCAGCCAGAGCCGTCTCGCCGTCGGGACCGCCGCCGATGGTGGCGTCCAGGGAGGCGGAGTTGTAGCCGTTGGACGCGACCCGGGCCTCGATGACCTCCTCCTCGGTCAGGTCCATCAGCTCCGCCAGCTCCTTGACCGTGGGGGTCCGGCCCATACGGCTCTGGAGCTCCTCGGTGGCCTTCGCCAGCTGCACGCGCGCCTCCTGCAGGCGGCGCGGCACGTGCACGGACCAGGAGGTGTCCCGGAAGAAGCGCTTGATCTCACCGACGATGTACGGGATGGCGAAGGAGGTGAACTCCACCTCACGGGATATCTCGAACCGGTCTATGGCCTTGATCAGCCCGATGACGCCGACCTGGACGATGTCCTCCATCCCGTCCGCGCCGCCCCGGTTGCGGAACCGGCCGGCCGCGAAGCGGACCAGGGACATGTTCATCTCGATCAGGGTGTTGCGCGCGTACTGGTACTCGGGCGTGCCCTCCTCGAGCACCGCCAGCTTCGCGAAGAACAGCTTCGACAGGCTGCGGGCGTCCTTGGGCGCCATCTTGCCCGGTTCGGGGACCACGGGCAGTGCCGCTGTCGTCTGCTCCTCGGCCGCTTGCGCGATCGTCGTCGTCATCTGAGATCTCCCCACCCTGCCGGTGCCCTGCGTTCAAGCTGATGTCGCCGCGTCTACCCCCTCACCCGCAGACCATGCACATGCCCGGCGGAAGTGCCTGGGCGAGCGGGCAGAAGCGTGTCGTCCGGCCGGGGCCGGGGCGTAGCCGGCCGGCACCTCGCAGACATGGGCGCCGGAACGCCCCTGTTCACCGGGGGCGTCCCGCGCACGCTGGTACAGCGGAGCGTGACCTCGACATCGACCGCGACACACCTGACGTACGACATCCTTTGTGGCGCCACCCTCTGTCGACTAGGTCTCGCGCCTGCGCAGGGACCGTGCCCCCTGACGCCGCTGTCCCTCGTCACGGGCTTGCTGATAGGCGCTGAAGATCGTCTCCGCTGCGCCGGACAGTGCGCCCTTGGTGGTGCCGCGGGCGCCGGACTCGGTGATCTTCTCCGTGAGCTCCATGAGCCCGGCCGGCTTGCGTGGTCCCGACTCCAGGTCGAGACGGTTGCACGCCTCGGCGAAGCGCAGGTAGGTGTCGACGCTGGCGACGACGATCCGTATGTCGATCTTGAGGATCTCGATGCCGACCACGGAGACGCGCACGAAGGCGTCGATCACCAGCCCTCGGTCGAGAATGAGTTCGAGGACGTCGTAGAGGCCACTGGAGCCGCCCCCGCCGCCCTGCTGCGTCGCCACGGTCATGACCGGCCAACCCCCTTGCCCTGGATTCTCTGCGTGGTTGCGTCGGCGCTGTTCCTCGGGTGCGGTGCGGACTACCTGTCCGAGTAGCCGCACATCCCGTGACCAAACGCACGTACGAGTCCTCGGTGAGCCGGCCTGACGGCGACCGCTCAGGTACCCGCGGGGGCGACGACGCCGGGCCGGCCGTGGGAACAGCTCCCTGCCACGGCCGCCCTGGGGATCCGCATCCGGCGCAGAAGATCGCGAGTGAGGCGGGTGTCGAGTGTGGTGCGCCAGGTGACGTCGGGGTGCCGGGAGCGCAGGTGCGACAGCGCCCTGGTGCCCAGCCCGCAGTCGCGGAACGGTTCGTCCAGGATGACTCCGGTGATCACACCCTCGGCGCACTCGTCGCACGCTCGATAGGTGACCCGTCCGACCACCTTGCGGATGTGCACCAGGAGCAGACACTCCTCACCCGCGCCGCCCTCCAGGGAGGACGACGGCAGCAACTCGACGTCGCGATAGGCCAGCAGCCTGCGGTGCCACCGGCCCCCTCGCCGTCCGGTGCGCCGGTGCCTTCCCTCGGCCCGCCGTGGTGAGGCGCCTTCCCGTGTTCCAGGTCGGCCGTGCGCGTCGCTCATGGCATACGTCTGGTTTCCCTGCATTCCATCGCGTGTGCCCGATACCGCGGACCTCATGTCACCACACCGTGAACGCATCGCGGTTGCCCGGCGGGACCTGGGACCGCGGTCGGAGCTCGGGCGTGGGTCCCCGATGGAGGATCCCGCGGACGCGCCTCAGATCCCGGCATGCCGCCGAATGCGCCTGACCGTGGGCGTGGCCGGCCCAGGGCCGCGGAGCCATTACGTGGGCGGCGCGGCGTCCTGGTGGAGGGCCTTGTTGACGCCGGTGACGACCACGGTGATCAGGCAGAGGGCGATGACGGTCTCGGCCCACAGGAAGGCGAACCAGTCCAGCACACAGCCGATCGGGGGTGTGCCGGGGGCGGTGTTGCGGAACGCGGCGAGGGCGAACAGGGTGGCGGCCATCCAGGCGAGGCCGGGCCAGACAAGGCCCTCACTGCCGCTCGTCAGGTACCAGGCCCCGATGAGCACGGACGCAGCCAGCGCCCACATCACCACCATCATGAACACCGCGAAGACGAGCAGGCTGCCCGATCGCGCCAGCCCCAGCGCCATCACGGCCTCCTGCCGGGAGGGCGCGGGTTGCGCGGAGATCGAGAAGAGCGTGTCGTTGTTGGAGAACAGCATCCGTACCGGCACCTGCTTGCCGCCCAGCTGCGCCCGGAACGCGATGTCCGTCGCGTAGGAGTCGAACGGGTAGTCACTGATCGATCCGCCTGTGAGCGCAACCTGCACGTCTCTCGTCGCGAGCCGCTCATGCGCCGCGAACTCCAGGTCGCCGAGGGTCGCCCCCGAGGTCTGGAGGCTGAGATCGGCCACCGGGGCCGCCCCGTCCGCCTCGCCGAGGGTCCCGCGCGGGATCACCCAGACCCGCAGTACCAGCTCTCTGCCGGCGGCGTCGACACGTTGGACGACGGCCTCCACGTCCACCCGGTCGGCGGCCGACGATCCGGCGATGTGCACCGTGTCGACCGCCTGCCGCTCGGTGAACTGCAGCCATGAGCCAACGGCCACCGCGACCACGATCAGGAACGCGATGAGGATGAGCACGGGCAGGATGGACCGCGCGGAACGTCGCGGGCGAGGCGAGTCGGCAGGTACCGGACGGCCCTGACGCATCACTTGGCCCGGATACCCAGCAGTTGGTTTGCCGCACGGAAGTTGTCGGGTGGTTCCGCGTTCCACACGACGGTGACGGCGGTGCTGCGGTCCGGGCTCACCTTGATGGTGCCGTGAAGTCCCTCCCGATCGCCGCGATGCACCAGGCTGTTGTCGGGGAGAAGGAGGACTCCGGTCCCGTAGCGCCCTTCCTCGCTGCCGCGCGGGCGCGGGACATCGCCCACACTCACCGCTCCGTCCGTGACGCCGGCGAGCAGTTCGGTTCCGCCGATGCGTCCAGTGCGGTAGTTGTCGGCCCGGCGGACTGTTTCTCCAGGGGTGGTCGGGACGGACCCGTCTCCGTACTGCCCGCTCGCGTTGGCATGCGGGTTCGCGACACCCGCCGGTACGACCACAGCCATGGTGCCCGCGGCGGTACACAACGACGCCATCCGACTCACGGACACCACCTGCTTTCGCCACCTGGAACGCGATCGGCTCAGTGCCGTCTCGCGCTTCGGAGGGTTGAGGTCCGCTGCCGGTGCGCCGCTGCCGGTGTGCCGTGATGCCGCGCCGGCCCACAGCCGCGGGGCCTCCCGGGCGACGCCGAGACAGTGCCGGCGGAACGCACGTGATCCACGCTACGGGGTGGTCCGAGGACGTGCATGCGGACGACGTGGCGGCAACGAAGCGCGCGCCGCCTGCCGCTGGGCCTCGGGCACACGGCTGAGTGATCACCGTCGGAGCGGGGGCGGCTCCGCCCTCGGCCGACCGGGTGACCGGGTGACCGGGGACAGCCCCCGGTCCGAGGTGGGGCTGCTCCAAGTGGAGGCGACGAGTGGTGGAAGCCCCAGCCCGAACGCAGGCTGGCGTACGCGTCCTGCCCGGCCGTGCGGCGGGGCGCAGCCATGCCAACCGTCCCCCGACCGGAGTGGCCAGGGACGTCAGAGAGACGAGATCACATGGCGGAACAGGACATCGGTCACGGGCCCCTGCCCTCCTTCTCCGGGGCCGGGACACCCGTACGGAGCCGGGCTCGGCACACCCGTCCGCGACTCAGCCGGAGGGGGCGCACGAACGCGGCGCTCCTCGCCGTATGTCTGGGTATCCTCGGTGCGGTCGGGACCGCGCCGAGCAGCGCCCAGTCGCCGCCTGACGGCGGGCCGCCGTCGGGGCATCCGGCGCGGTTCGTGCCGGGCCCCTGCCCACAGACGCCCGACCCGGTTCCCGGGCGGTGCGGCTTCCTGGAGGTCCCCGAGAACCGCGAGCGCCCCACCGGACGGACCGTCCGGCTGGCCGTCGCCATCATCCCGGCAGCGTCGAAGACGCCGGCCGCGGACCCCGTGGTGTTCATGGAAGGGGGTCCCGGCGGAGACGCGTTCGGAGCCATCCCCTTCCTGATCGACTCCGGCGTGAACCGCGACCGCGATCTGATCGTCGTGGCCCAGCGCGGCGCCCTCCACTCACAGCCGAACCTCGCCTGCCCGGAGATGGACCGGTTCAACGCGACCGCCGTCGGCCTGCCCTACGACGCGCCGTCCACCGGACGAGGGCTGGTACGCGCGGCGAAGAAGTGCCGGGACCGCCTGACGTCCGAGGGCAACGACCTCACCGCCTACAACACCACCGAGAACGCCGCGGACTTCGCCGCCCTCCGCAAGGCCCTGCGCATCAAGAAGTGGAACGTCTACGGCTACTCCTACGGCACCGACCTGGGCCTCACCTACCTGCGCCGACACCCCCAGGGCATCCGCTCGCTGGCGATCGACTCGGTCGTCCCGCCACAGATCGTGAGCCTGCCGTGGGCCTGGGACAGCGCCCAGGAGGGAATCAACGCGATCTTCGCGGCGTGTGAGGCCCAGCCCGCCTGCAAGTCCCGCTACCCGAACCTCTCCCGCACGCTCACGCAGCAGGTCCGGCGGCTGGAGGCCGACCCCCTGACGCTGACCGTGCCGCCGCCCGGTGGCGGAACCCCGGTGAAGGTCGTCCTCGACGGGGGCACGCTGGTGAACCTGCTGGTCGCCAACGGCCGACTGGTACCGTCCGTCGACGTCCCCGCGGCGCTCTACGAACTCGCCGCCGGCAACCCGGAGCGCCTCGCGCGGGCCCAGGCCGCCGGCGCGACGCCCGCCATCGGCGAGTTCGCCCACGGGCTGACGCACTCGGTGGCCTGCGCCGAGTGGGTCCCGGGCTTCTCGAAGCGCGACGTTCTGAAGGCGGGTCGCCGGGCCTTCCCCGGATGGCCGGACTCAGTGCTGGCCCACGCACCGCAGCTGCCCTTCGAGCACGACCTGTGCCGCGTCTGGAACGTCCCGGACCGCACCGCGGTCCAGCGGGTGGCCACCCACAGCAAGGTGCCCGCGCTCATCATCACCGGAACCTTCGACGCGAAGACCGGGGCGAGCTGGGGTCCGTTCACCGGCCGTACGCTGCCCCGCTCGACCGCCGTGGTGATTCCCGGAATCACCCACTGGGTGGTGCCGCAGAACCCCTGCGCCGCGTCGGTCCTGCTCTCCTTCCTGGCGCGGCCGACCGCGCCCGACACCGGCTGCGTGCCGGGAGTCGAACCCAAGCCGTTCACCATCGTCCCCTGACCGGAGTACGCACGATGTCCCCAGGTACGACCCTCTGCCGCCGCCCCGCGCGACGGCTCCCGGCAACGCTGGCCGGAGCCACGGTCGGCGCCCTCGTCGTCGGCCTCGCCGCGATGCCCGCACACGCCGAGTCCGGCACCGACGGCCCGATCGGCACGGTCGCCCGTACGGTGGGCGACGCCCGCTTCGAACCGGGCCCCTGCCCCAGGACGGCGGACCCGATCCCCGATCTCGCGCGCGCCCGCTGCGGCACCCTCACCGTGCCCGAGAAGCGTTCCCAGGCCAAGGGGCCCAAGGAGCCCGAGGGGTACGGGAGCCATGACGGACGCGAGATCACTCTCGCTGTCGCGATCATGCCCGCGGAGAGCAGCAGCCCCGCGCCCGACCCGATCGTGTGGCTCGCCGGCGGCCCCGGCGACGACGCGGTCTCCGAGATCCCGATGGCGCTCGCCGGCAACCTGAACCGCGACCGTGACGTGATCTTCATGTCCCAGCGCGGCACCTACTCGGCCGACCCGGAGCTCACCTGCCCGGACATCGACCGGTTCAACGCCCGCGCCCTCGGCCTCGTCTCCAACGCGCCGTCCACCGGGCGCCTGCACGTCGAGGCGACCCGGGCCTGCCGCGACCGCGTGGACGCCCAGGGCGCCGACCGCAGCACCTACAACGACATCGAGAGCTCGGCCGACTACGACGCCCTGCGCAAGACACTGGGTGTCAAGAAGTGGAACGTCTTCGGGATCTCCTACGGCACCCACCTGGCGCTCAACTACATGCGCCTGCACCCGAAGGGCATCCGCTCGGTCGGCATCGACGGCATCCTGCCGCCGTCCATCGCCGGCGGGGCCGTGACCTGGAAGGCCGCACGAGAGGGTTTCGACGGCCTGTTCAAGGCCTGCGAGGAGCAGCCCGCCTGCAACACCCGCTACCCGAATCTGAAGGCCACCTTCCTCCGCCTCGTCAGTGAGCTGGAGGCCGACCCGATCACCACCACCGTGACGGTCCCGGTCCACCCGGAGCCGGTGAAGGTCGTGCTGGACGGGGGCAACCTGGTCACCTGGCTCACCTCGGCCACCCACGTGGCGGCCGGGGTGCCGCGTTCCATCGACGAGCTGGCCCACGGCAACCCGCAGCGGATCGCCGAGCAGCTCGCGGGCGGCAAGTACAGCCCGCAGGCCATCGGAAGGGTCGCCCACGGGCTGGTCTACGGCGTCTTCTGCAGCCAGTGGACCCCGTACGAGAGCCGGGCCGACATCATCCGGGGCGGACGCCGCGCGTTCCCGACGTTCCCCCGATCGATGCTGGCCAACGCCCCGCAACTCGCCTGGCTCCACGACGACTGCCGTGCCTGGGACGTCCCCCCGGCGCCCCCGTCGGTCCGGGACGTGACCCACAGTGACATCCCGACCCTCGCCCTGTCCGGCGGGTTCGACGCCCAGACGGCGCCGAGCAACGGGGCGTACGTCGCCCGTACGCTGAGGCGCTCCACCGCCGTGACGGTCCCCTACGTCGCCCACGTGGTGTTCGCCGACTCGCGGTGCGCGCAGACGATCACCACGTCGTTCTTCGCCCGTCCGACCGCGCCGGACACCAGCTGCCTCGCGGGACTCCGGCCGCCGCAGTTCGAGATCGCACCGTAGGGCGCTTGCCGACGATAGCCGCCCATGGTGCCGCACCTCCGGGGCCCGCATCCACCACCATGGTGGGTGCGGGCCCCGGCGGTGTAGGCCCAGACGGCCTTGCCCGGGGCATCGGGACGAGTGCCCGGCGCCGGGCGAGATCCTCGACGAGGAAGATCCCGTGGCCGCCGGACTTGTCCGTGCGCGATGCGTTCGCTGAAGTGTCGAGCTTCCGCACGGAGTTGTACACGCGTCCTGCCCGTCGCTCAGTCGAGCGCCCTGAGCCCTTCGTGCCAGCGTGCGCGACGCTCCTCGTCGCTCTGCTCCCACCACGGGGTGCCACGCTCGCCCAGGGCGACCTTCGCCAGGTGCACGCGAGCGCGGGCCGCACGTTCGGCTGCCGCGTCCTGCGTTCGCCGGGCGGCCCCGACCGCACGCCGGGCCGCCATGAGGTGGGAGCGGAGCCGCGCGGCGTCCTCCTCGGGAATGAGCGGATCCGTCGCCCGCCAGCGTCGTCCGCCCACGACGATGAACCGTCCGTCGGGGGTGTGTTCCGGGTGCGCGTCAGGGGTCACGGCACGAGTGTGCCGTCGGGCGGCTGCGCGGCGGAGGAGCATCCCCGCGCCGTGGTGTGACGCGTCCCCCGTCCGGGTGGAACCACGGGGCGCGGGCACCGGGGCCTACTTCACGGACCCCGCCATGACCCCCTGTACGAAGTGCCGCTGGAAGGCGAAGAACACGGCCACCGGGACGATCAGGGACAGGAACGCGCCCGGCGCGAGCACGTCGATGTTGCTGCCGAACTGCCGTATCTGCGACTGGAGTTCCACCGTCAGCGGCTGGGACGAGCTGTCGGCGAACAGCAGCGCCACCAGCATGTCGTTCCACACCCACAGGAACTGGAAGATGGCCAGGCTCGCCAGCGCGGGCCGTCCCACCGGCAGCACGAGCCGGGTGAAGATGCGCCACTCGTTGCCCCCGTCCATGCGGGCCGCCTCCAGCATCTCCCGCGGTATCTCGGCGAAGTAGTTCCGCAGCAGGAAGATCGCGAACGGCAGTCCGTAGGAGACGTGGAAGAGGACGACGCCGGGAATCGTGCCGAACAGCCCCAGTTGGCCGAAGAGTTTGGCCACCGGCAGCAGGCCGATCTGCACGGGCACCACCAGGAGCGCGACCACGAGCAGGAAGAGGGCGTCCCGGCCGGGGAAGTCCAGCCAGGCGAAGGCGTACCCCGCCAGTGCGGCGATCGCCACCACCAGAAGCGTCGTCGGCACCGAGATCAGCACGGTGTTCCAGAACGCCTGTGTCATCCCGGCGTTGCCCAGCAACGACGTGTAGTTGTCGAAGGACAGCTGGCCCGGACTGGTGATCGCCGTCCACCAGCCGCCCTTGGCCGTGTCCTGCGCCGACCGCAGGGAAGACACGAGCAGTCCGGCGAGCGGCGTGAGCCAGAGCAGTCCGATGACCACGAGGACGGCCTGCACCAGGCTGTTGCCGAGCCCGCGCCGAAGCGCACTGAGGTTCATCGCTGACTCCCTCGGAAACGACGGACGTTGAAGACCATGGCGGGGATCACCAGCAGCAGGAGCAGCACGCCGAGGGCGCTGCCCAGTCCCTGGTCGTTGCCGCCGCCGAAGGACACCAGCCACATCTGGGTGGCCAGCACGGTGGCGTCCTCCTGCACCGGGCCGGGCGCGATGATGTAGACGAGGTCGAACACCTTCATCACGTTGATGACGAGGGTCACGAAGACCACCGTGAGCACGGGCGCCAGCAGCGGCACGGTGATCCGGCGGAACACCTGCCACTCGTTGGCGCCGTCCATCCGCGCGGCCTCGAGCGAGTCACGCGGCAGCGTGGACAGGCCCGCGCCGATCAGCACCATCGCGAAGCCGGTCCAGATCCACAGGTAGGCGCCGATGATCGCCGGGGTGACCAGTGCCGGGCCGAGCCAGGAGACGCCGTCGTAGGGCTGGGCGAAGTTCGAGCCGGGGAGGGTGACGGTGTACGCGCCTGTCCCCAGGCCGGGGAAGCGGAAGGAGCCGTCGGCCGCGGTGGTGGTGCTCGCGACGGTCTTGCCGGCGCGTACCGCCTCGACCTTCATCTTCGGCAGCCCGCTCTCCCGGCGGTCCACCGCACCCTGCTTCCCTCCCCCGCCGGGGGTGAAGTCCAGGTAGACGACCCCGCGCAGTTCGTCGGCACCCGCTGTGCGGGCGGCCGCCGTGTAGGCCGGTTCCGCGCCGGCCGGCAGCTCCTTGGGCGCGACGCCGACCAGGCCGAGGGCGACCGTGTCGCCGGGTGACACGGTCGTGCCGGTGCGGTACGAGCCGTCGGCGCCCCGGGTCAGGCCCTCGCCGTCACGGGCGCGGGCGGTCGGGTAGGAGGCGGTGTCCTGGAAGGCGTCGTGGACGCCGACGGCCGCCGCGTTCAGGACGCCCTTGTCGGGGTCCTCGTCGTAGGCGAGCCGGAAGATGATGCCCGCGGCGAGGAAGGAGACGGCCATGGGCATGAAGAGCAGCAGCTTGAAGGCCGTGGCCCAGCGGATCTTCTCGACGAGCACGGCGAGGATCAGGCCCAGGCCGGTCAGCAGGGTCGGCGCCACGACCACCCAGATCGCGGTGTTGCGTACGGCTTTGAGGGTGGCCGGGTCGCGGAACATCTCGGTGTAGTTGTCGCCGCCCACGAACCGGGTCCCGGAGGCGTCGAAGAAGCTGCGGCCGACCGAGAACAGCACGGGGTAGACGACGAGGGCGCCGAGCAGGAGCAGCGCGGGAAGGACGAAGAGCAGGGCGACGGTCCTGCCCCGCCGCCGGGCCCGCCGCTTGCGGGCGACGGTCGCGGCGGCGGGTGGTGCGGCCGTCTTCGTGAGTGTGGCGGTCATCGCCGGTCAGCCCTTGTAGGCCTTGGCCGCGGCGGTTTCCAGCTGCGCCGCGGTCGCCTTCGGGTCGGACGGGTCGCGCAGGAAGTCCTGGAGGATCTTCCACTCGCCGGCGCCCTTCGTCCCGCCGAACGCGGCCGGGGCCTGGTCGGACATGTCGAAGCGGACGGAGTCCCCGGCGGAGATGAGCGACTTGGCGGTGGTGCGGGTGACGTCGTCGCCGTAGGAGGCGAGGTCGAGCTTCTTGTTCGGGGAGAGGAAGCCGCCCGTCTCGGCCCATACGGCGGCGGCCTCCGGGGTGGCCAGGTACTCCAGGAGCGCCATGCCGGCCTTGGTGTTCTTGCCGTCCTTGAGGACGACGGCCGCGTCGCCGCCGCTGACCACGGGTGCCTCGCCCCCGCCGACGGGCGGGAACGCGAAGAAGTTCGCGTCCTCGCCGATCTTCCGGCCGAACTGGTCCTTGGCGACGCCTGCGACGAAGTCGCCCTCGTAGACCATGCCCGCCTCGGGCTCGGGCCCGAAGACCTTCTCGACGGAGCCCGGGAAGTCGGTGTTGAGCGCGCCCTTCTGGCCGCCCGCGAGGAGCTGCTTGTCCTGGAAGAGCTTGCCGAGCGTGGTGAGGGCGTCGACCACGCTCTGGTCGGTCCACTTCAGTTCGTGGGCGGCGAGGGCGTCGTACTTCTCGGGGCCCGCCTGGGAGAGGTAGACGTTCTCGAACCAGTCGGTGAGCGTCCAGCCGTCCTGGCCCGCGACGGAGAAGGCGGCGAGCCCCGAGTCGGAGACGGTCCGCCCGGCCTTCAGCATCTCGTCGTAGGTCTTCGGCGGCTGGACTCCGGCCTGGTCGAGGGCGGCGGGGCTGTACCAGACGGTCGACTTGTGGGCGGCCTTGAAGTAGAGGCCGTAGAGGGTGCCCTCGACGCTGCCGTAGTCCTTCCAGACCGGCGCGTAGTTGGCGGCGACGGACTTCTGGGTGGTCGCCGACAGCGGCTTGAGCCAGCCGTTGCCGGCGAACTGCTGGAGCACGCCGACCTGCGGGACCATCACGACGTCGGGGGCGTTGCCGCCTTCGATCTTGCTGCCGACGACGGTGGAGACGTTGTCGCCGGTGGACACGAACTGGGTCTTGGCGCCGGTCTTCTCGGTGAACGCGTCCAGCACCTTCTGGAAGTTCTTCTGCTCGGCACCGGACCAGACACCGGCCACGGTGACCGTCTGGCCGCCCAGTGCCTTGTCGCCGCCGCCCGCGGAGACGGGGTCGCCGCCTCCGCAGGCGGTCGCGCCGAGTGCCAGGACGAGGGCGGTGCAGCCGCTGAGCAGGGTGGTACGTCGTCGCATCATCGTTGATGTCCGTTCGTGGAAGGGGAGTTGACGGCGGATGGAGAGTGGTCGTGCTCAGGAGTCGGTGTCGTCACCGATCCACCAGGCGGCCGTGGAGCCGGGGAGCACCCCGGCCCGGCAGGGGCCGCTGGACAGCAGGGGGATGCCGGGAACGGGCGCCGGAGCGGGCGCCGTGCCGAAGTTGACGGCGCACACCAGGCCGTCGCCACGGGCGAAGGCGAGGACGCCGGGCTGGGTGTCCAGCCAGCGCAGCGTGCCCTCGCCCAGCTGGGGCAGGCCGGCGCGCAGCTGGAGGCCGTCGCGGTAGAGGTGCCAGAAGGAGCGGGTGTCGGCGAGGGCGCGATCGGTGGCGTACTCGGCGAAGTACTCGGGCTGCGGAA
Organism: Streptomyces sp. NBC_01334; assembly: GCF_035983595.1. NCBI lineage: Bacteria > Bacillati > Actinomycetota > Actinomycetes > Kitasatosporales > Streptomycetaceae > Streptomyces > Streptomyces sp. NBC_01334. Next base: position 398,695 of record NZ_CP130718.1, read on the forward strand.
GCCAGGGTTTGCCGGCGTCGACGCCGGAGGTGAATCCGAACGGTGAGGCCTGACCCGACCACGGCAGCGGTACCCGGCAGCCGTCCCGGATGCGGGCCCGGCTGCCGGTACGGCGGAAGATCGGGTCGGTGAGCACGTCGTCGGGCAGGTCGACGACCTCGGGCAGGCCCAGCTCCTCGCCCTGGTAGATGTACGCGGCGCCGGGCAGCGCCAGCAACAGCAGGGCGGCGGCGCGGGCGCGGGCGGCACCGAGGCCGCTACCCTCCACGGCCGGCTCGCCGTAGCGGGTGACCGTGCGGACCTGGTCGTGGTTGTTGAGGACCCAGGTGACGGTGGACCCGGTTCCCGCGATGTCCTGCATGGCCTCGGTGATGACCTTGCGGAAGGCGTCGGCGTCCCAGGAGGCGCTGAGCAGGTCGAAGAAGAAGGCCTGGTGCAGTTCGTCGGGGCGGACGTACAGCGCGTGTTCGCGGGCGGTCGGAACCGAGACCTCGCCGACCAGGAGCCGTTCGCGGCCGTCGCGTGCCGTGTACTCCTCGCACACCGCCCGCCAGTGCCGCCACACGTCGTGTACCTCGGGCTGGTTCCAGGCGAGCGGGTTGACGGAGTCGCGGGTGCGGGCGTCGGCCTCGGGATCCGGCGAGTCGGGCAGCTCGGGGTGTTTGAAGAGGCCTGCGGCGACGTCGATGCGGAAGCCGTCGACGCCCCGGTCCAGCCAGAACCGCAGTGCGCGGTCGAAGTAGGTGCCGACCCCGGGGTCGCGCCAGTTCCAGTCGGGCTGTTCGGGCGTGAACATGTGCAGGTACCACTGGCCGGGGCGGCCGTCCGCCTCGGTCACCCGGCTCCAGGCGGGGCCGCCGAACATGGCGTGCCAGTTGTTGGGCGGCTCGGCGCCGTCCGCTCCCCGTCCGTCGGCGAAGTGGAAGCGGGCCCGGGCGGGACTGCCAGGCGCCGAGGCCAGGGCCTCGCGGAACCAGGGGTGCTCGCTGGAGCAGTGGTTGGGGACGATGTCGAGCAGGACCTTGACGCCCAGCCGCCGGGCGGCCGCGACCAGCCGGTCGAACTCGGCGAGGTCGCCGAAGAGCGGGTCGACGTCGCAGTAGTCGGCGACGTCGTAGCCGTGGTCGTGCTGCGGGGACGGGTAGAAGGGGCTCAGCCAGATCCCGTCGACACCCAGCTTCTTCAGGTACGGCAGCCCGGCGCGGACTCCGGCGAGATCGCCGACGCCGTCGCCGGTGCTGTCCAGGAAGCTGCGGACGTACACCTGGTAGATCACTGCCTCACGCCACCAGTGGTGCGTGTCGATGTGCTGGGAGCTCACCCGTTGGCCTGTCTGTGCGGGCTGGTTGTTATGCATGCATGTTATGTAGGCGTTTCACGGAGGTGTCAACGAACAGGCAGCAGCCATCTCGCGAGCGTGGGTGACATAAGCGGATCTACCTGGGCAAATTGCCCCCGGTTGATACGTCGGCGTTACCTAACATGTAACTAGGAGGGTCGGTCTCGACTGAGGGACGTCAGCCGCGGCGGGAGATGTCCGCCAGCTCCCGGGCCAGCCGACGTACCGCCGCCTCGGGCGTCGAGTGCCCGGACATCGCGTCGTGCACGACCGCCTGCACCACCATGCTGACCTGGTCGTAGCGCGGGCTCTTGGGCCGCGGCGCGGCCGTCAGGACGCTCGCGCGCAGGGTCGGCAGGTACGGGAACCGGCGCACCAGTTCCCGGTCCTCGTACAGCTCCGCGCGTACGGGCGGCAGCGCGCCCCGGGTGAGCACCTGCCGCTGGACGCCCTCGCTGGTGAGGTACGCGATCAGACGTGCGGCGGTGTCGGGGTGCTCGGCGTGTGTGTTGACGGCCAGGTTGGAGCCGCCGAGCACGCTGGTGCCCGGCCCGTCGCGCCCCGGCAGCGGTACGGCGCCGACCTTGCCGGCGAGCGCGGAGCCCGCGGCGGAGGCGCTGACGTACGCGTAGGGCCAGTTGCGCAGGAAGAGGAGGTGACCGTCCTGGAAGGCCTGCCGGGACTCCTCCTCCGTGTAGGTCAGGGCCTCCTTCGGCACCCAACCGTCACGGACGCCGCGGGCGAGGAACCCGATGCCCTCGCGGGCGGCCGAGTCGACGGTGACACGGTCGCCCTCATCACCCAGGATCGTGCCGCCCGCCGAGTACACGGCCTCGGCCGCGTTGACGGTGAGGCCCTCGTAGGGCAGGAACTGCCCCGCGTAACCGTCGAGTCCGTGCTGGGGCGCGATGGTCTTCGCGGCCCGCTCCAGTTCGGCCCAGGTGCGGGGCGGCGGGACGCCCTCCTCGGCGAGGACGTCCTTGCGGTAGAGCAGCAGCCCGGCGTTGGTGACGTACGGGACGGCGTACAGCCGGCCGTCGTACGTCGCCGTGTCCACGACCGGCCGCAGGAAGGTGCCCAACGGGAAACGGTCGCGCGGCAGCGGACGGATCCAGCCGGCGGCGGCGAATTCCGAGGTCCAGGCGACGTCGATGTTGAGGACGTCGAACCGGCTGCGGGTGCCGCCGCGCAGATCCGTGATCATCTGGGCGCGCGACTCGTCCGCCGAGTCCGGCAGTTCGACGAGGGTGACCTTCTCCCCGGGGTGAGCCCGGTTCCAGCCCTGGAGCAGTGGGCCGAGATAGCCGGTGAGGTCGCCGGCGGTGGCGAGGGTGAGCGGTCCGCGCCCCTCCGGCCCGCCGGCCGCTCGGGCGCCGGACGCGCCGTAACCGGCCAGGACGACGGCGAGAACGAGGAGGCCCCTACCGGCGGCACGTATCCACCGCATAGGTTCCTCCCAGTACACCGGCGCCGGGCACCCTCGCCCGGAGTCAGAGGCTATGTATACCCGTTAGGTATGGGCGATACTAGGGCCTGGAACACAATACGAGGCTGCGAGGAGGACAGCACGAGTGCGCCTGCCCCTCCTGGCCCTGCTGGCGCGCGGCCCGGCCCACGGCTACGAGCTCAAGCAGGACCTTGAGCGACTGTTGGGCGCCGCGTACCCTCAGCCGAACATCGGCCAGATCTACGTGACTCTGAGCCGCCTCGAGAAGACGGGGCTGATCGAGGGCGAGGAGGTCGAGCAGTCGAGTCGGCCCAACAAGAAGATCTACCACCTCACCGACGCCGGCCAGGAAGCGCTGCGCGTCTGGTACGAGGAGACGGCGGACGAGCCGCGGTTGCGGGACGAGTTCTTCATGAAGCTCGCGCTCGCCCCGCAGACCGGTCTCGCCGACCAGATCGCCCTGATCAACAAGCAACGACGCCACTACCTGAACACCATGCGCACCCTGTCGAAGCTGGTCACGGGCGAGAACCGCGACAACCGGACGGCCCGGCTGCTCATCGAGGGCGCCATGCTGCACCTGCAGGCCGACCTCGACTGGTTGGAACGCTGCCAGGAAGAACTGGAGGAGCCGGAATGAACGACACCCCCACTCCTGCGCTGCGGGCCGAGAACCTCGTGAAGACCCACCACGGCGAGGGCGCTCCCGCCCATGCCGTACGGGGGGTGGACCTGTGCGTACGGCAGGGTGAGTTCGTGGCCGTCACCGGTCCGTCCGGCGCCGGGAAGTCGACGCTGCTGCATCTGCTCGGCGGCCTGCAGCGGCCGGACAGCGGCAGCATCTGGCTGGACGGCGTGTGCACGGACGGCTACAGCGAGGCGCAGTGGGCCGTGGCGCGCCGGCGCCGGATCGGTGTCGTCTTCCAGTTCTTCAACCTGGTCTCCAACCTGTCCGTCGCCGACAACGTCGAACTGCCCGCGCTGCTGGCCGGGGTCTCCCCCAAGCGGGCCCGCGCGGAGCGCGAGGAGCTGCTGGCCGAGCTCGGCCTGACCGGCAAGGAGCGGAGCATGCCCGGTGAGCTGTCCGGCGGCGAACAGCAGCGGGTGGCGCTGGCCCGGGCCCTGGTGAACCATCCGCCGCTGCTGCTCGCGGACGAGCCCGCGGGCAGCCTGGACAGCAAGGGCACCCGCGAGGTGACCCGGCTGCTCTCCCGGTTCCACCAGCGCGGCCAGACCATCCTCCTGGTCACGCATGACGCGCGCATGGCGAGCACCGCGGACCGGGTGATCAGCTTCTTCGACGGGCGGATCGCCGACGACGCGACGCTCGACGGCACGCCCTCACCGCGCAAGGGGATATCCGCGGTGCTGGAACTGAAGGACTGACCCATGCGAGCCACGCTGCGCTGGGCGCACTCGGACCTGCGGACGCATCGCGGTGAGGCGCTGTTCCTGGTGCTCGCCACCGTCGGCGTCGTCACCTCCCTGCTGCTGGCGGCGGCGCTCTTCGGGTACGCGACGAACCCCTGGGAACGCGTCTTCACCCAGTCCCGTGGCGCACACGTGTCGATCCACACCGGCCCCTCGGCCGATACGGCCAGGCTCGCCGTGCTGGCCGGCGTCGAGTCCGTCGCCGGCCCCTACCCCACCGCTTCCACCACCGTCGCCTCCCGCGGTGCCCGCGCCCCGGTCGAGCTGCGCGGCACCACCGAGCGACCCGCGGTCGGGCGGCCCCTGCTCGTCTCCGGCCGCTGGCTCGACCCGGGGAGGCCCGACGGTGTGGTGCTGGAGAGCAGCCTCGCCCGGGCGCTGCTGGCCGAGCCCGGAGATGTGCTCACGCTGCCGGGCGGTGCCGCGACGTTGACCGTCCTCGGCGTCGCCGACAGCCCCGAGCCGCGCTATCGCCAGGGTGAGCAGCCGGGCCTGGCCTGGGCCCTGCCGTCCACCGTGCCGCGCACCGGCTCCGACCGGGGCCAGGTGATCGGGCTGCGCCTGACGGATCCCGGGGACACCGACTACGCCGTCCAGCGTGCCGTCACCGTGCTCGGCGCCGGTGCCGTGCGCGAGGTCGCCACCTGGCAGCAGGCGCGAGCGGAGGCGCAGGGCGACGACCGGCTGCTCGGCCAGATACTGGGCCTGTTCGGTCTCGGCGCGCTCGTCGCCGCCGGACTCGCCGTGCACGGGGCCATCGGCACCCGCATCCGGGGGCATCTGCGGGACATCTCGATCCTCAAGGCGATCGGTTTCACACCGGGCCAGGTCACGCGTGTTTTCCTGCTCCAGCATCTCGCCTACGCGCTGCTGGGCGCCGTGGCCGCGGCGGCGCTCACCCAGGCGCTGGGCAGCCGGCTGCCGGGGCGGCTGGGAGACGCGGTCGGGGTGTGGCAGGGGCTGCCGGGACACGCGGCGACCCTGGTCGTGGTGCCGGTGGGAGTGGTGCTGTTCATCGGCGCGACCACCGGGCTCGCGGCCTGGCGGGCGGGGCGGGTGCCGCCGGTTCCGGTGCCGCGGACCGCGGCTCCCGCCGGGGGACGGCTGTCGGGCGTGGCGCGTCGCGCGCTCGGCCTGCGGCTGCCGCCCGCGCTGGTCCTCGGCTGGCACAAGGCGTTCACGCGTCGCCCGCGTTCGCTGGCCACGATCGCCCGCCTCGCGCTGCCGCTGACGCTGATCGTGGTGGCGATGAGCGCGTGGACGACCATCGACCGCTTCCACCGCACGCCGGAGGAGATGGGGCTGGCGGCCGCGCTCACCGTCCGTGCCGACGACGGCCTGAGCGACGCCGCGACCCGGGCGCTGCTCGCGCAGCGTCCCGAGGTCGCCGCCGCCTATCCGGGTGTCGAGGTGGCGGCCCTGGTGCCGGGCCAGACGGCGACGATCGCCCTGCGCGGTCTCGGCACCCGTGCGGATCCGTACCCCTACACGCTGGCCGAGGGCCGTCCCGCGCACGGTTCCGACGAGGCGGTGGCCGGGCAGGGACTGCTGGACCTGCTGGACGTCCGGGTCGGCGACTGGGTGCGTATGACGGTGAGCGGCCGGCCCCAGATCCTGCACATCGTGGGCCGCAGCATCGAGCCGGAGAACGCCGGCCGGGTCATCTCCACGTCGCTCGACACTCTCCGGGAGAACGACGCGGAACTGCGGCCGACGCTGTACCAGGTCCGGCTGCGGGACGGCGCGGATCCGCACCGCGTCGCCGCCGAGCTGAGCGCCGCGGCCGGGCGTGGACAGCTGGACGTGCACACCGTGACGAACCCTGCCGACGGTCTGTCGCCCCTGCGCAGTGTCGTCGTCGGCCTGCTCGGCGTCCTGGCGCTCATCGGGCTCGTCGATCTGCTGACCAGCATCGGCGGTGCGCTGCGCGAGAGCGAACGGGATCTGCTCGCCTTCAAGGCGATCGGACTGTCGCCACGGCAGATCACCGCGATCACCGTCACGGCCACGGGGTGCACCGTAGGGGCCGCGGTCGCCGTCGCCATGGCGGTGGGCCTGCCCCTCTCCTCCTGGTTGATCGACGCCCAGGGCCGGTCGAGCGGCATCGGGGCCGGAATCGCTCAGGCTCCGTCCCCCGTCGCGCTGTCCGCGTTCGGCGGGGCCGCATTGCTGGGCGCCCTGGCCCTGGCGGCGTTGCCGGCGACCCGCGCTTCCCGGCGCCGGCTCGCGGACACGATGAGCGCGGTGGCGTAGCCCGGGGAAGAGGGGGCCGGACGCCTTTGAGGTCGCCCGGCATCGGGCATGACGGGTACCGGGGTGGCTGACGAACCGGGGGACGTATGCATACCAGAGTCGAGTACCGCAGGGGACGCGCGCACGCCAGGGCGGCGTACCTGATCGAGCGTGGGGTGTCCCGCCGGGTGTGGGTGGTGGGGGCCGGTGCGGCGTACTGGCTCTGTGCTCTGGCGGGAGTCTGGTACCTCATCCGGCAGGGGGTGACGCCCGGCAACGTCCTGGCTCTCCATCTGATCTGTTTCGCGTTCGAAGCGGTCTCGGTGCTGGGGGTCCTGTGGCCGGGAGCGGGGGCCGGGTCGGCGCAGCTCGTGGACGACCACCAGAGTGTGACGGTGTCCGCCGCCTGCTTCAGCGGGATCTTCCTCATACCCCCGGCCATGATCACCCTGGGCGCACTCGACCGGACCGGCGTCCCGATGGAGGCGGTGCTCGCTTCGACGACGGCGCTGATGCTGGCCTCGTTCGTCGGCCTCGTCGCCGTGACGGCCCTCGCGCCCTCGGTCCGCACGACCCACGACGGGCCCGGCCCGCCGGACGGCCCGGAGTGGTCCGACGCCGGGGACTTCGACGCGGGCGGCGACCAGGGCCTGCCCGGCGGAGCATGCTCGGGCGCGGTCCCACCGGACCGAGCAGGTGGCGGACGTGTCCCCGCGGTGGTCAGTGACGGCGGCGAGCGGTGACGATCCAGGCACGCGAGTCGAAGTACACGCCGCCGTCGGTGTTGTGGGCGTCGAGGGTGGTGCGTAGCCGCGCGCGTGCCTGCTCGGCCGCCGCGTCGTCGAGGTCCGCCAGGAGGTCCTTGACTTCCCACAGGCGGAGCACGGCATCGAAGGCGGTGGCGCTGTCCGGGCCGTAGTGGACGGGCTCGCGCACGTCGGTGAAGCCGACCTCCGCGAAGCCGGCCGCCGTCAGGATGTCTTCCGTGACGGCCGGGTCGGCGAGTGAGAACGGGTTCGGGCCGCGGGGTGTGGGTGATGCGGCGGTGAGGCTCCGGCGGATCGCGGTGGCCCACTCGTTGCGGTCGCGCTCCTGCCAGACCAGCAGCACCAGGCGCGCAGCGGGGCGCAGAGCCCGCCCGATGTTGGTGAACGCGGCGACCGGGTCGTCGAAGAACATCGTTCCGAACCTGCTGATACAGAGGTCGAAGCGCTCCGGTGGAAAGGGGTGGACCTGGGCGTCCGCCTCCCGGAAGGTGATGTTGGCCAGTCCCTGGTCGTCGCTGAGCCGGCGGGCCCGTTCGAGCATGGGCGCGGAGAGATCGACGCCCAGCGCGCTTCCGTCGACGGCGGCGCGGGCGGCTTCGCGCGTGGACTGGCCGGTGCCACAGCCGATGTCGAGCACACGGTCACGGGAGCCGACGCGGGCGGCGGCGCGGAAGAGTTCGTTGTGCAGGCGCAATTCCGCGTCGTAGTCGAACAGGTCGGACATCACCGTCACCGGGTCCTCTCGATACTGATGTCGGCCGGGCCGTCGCGCGGTACGCCTCGCGCCCGGTCCAGCGCCACTGTTCCCGGCGCGCGGCGCAGCGGTTCGACGCTACCGTGGTCGGCCGCCTCCTGTGTGCTGGAGCAGAGCCGGGACGAACACGTCCCACAGCGGCTTCGGCAGGTCGTGCCCGGCGCCTTCCAGGATCAGCAGCGTCGCGCCGGGAATCGCGTCGCGCAGCGCATGTCCGTGTGGGAGCGGGCACACCGGGTCGTGGTCGCCGTGCACCACCAGGGTCGGCGCCTTGACGGCGGCGAAATCGCGGGACGACCCGTCGAAGCCCATCGCGTAGTGGTTGACGAGGGTGGACGCGATGTTGCGGGTGCGGGCCACGTCCCGCTCGACCAGCGCGCGCGTGGCCGTCTCGTCGAAGTAGGGCGACCCGCCGGAGCACGCCTTGGCCGATGCGACGACGAAGTCCACCACCGCGCCGGAGTCGGCGGGGTCCGGGTCGGCGGGCATGCCGCTGGTGAGTTCGTCCGACGCCGGCGGGAGTCCGTCCTCGCCCGTGGAGGTGGAGACGAACGTCAGTGACTCCACCCGGTCGGGGTGGTCCACCCCGATGATGAGCCCGATTCCGCCGGACATGGACCGGCAGACGACGTGTGCGCGCTCGACGTGCAGGGCGTCCAGGATGCCGAGCGCGTCCCCGGCCAGGTCGGTGAACATGTAGCCCGGCCGCCCCGGCGGGTAGCTCGTGGATCTGCCGGTGTCCCGGTTGTCATAGCGGATCACGAACCGGTCGCCACGCGCGATCCGTTCGCACAGCTCGGTTTCCCACCACAGCATCGAGGCGGTCGCACCGTCGATGAGCAGGATCGCCGGGTCCGCGGGGTTTCCGAAGGTCTCGAAGCACAGCTCGACATCGTCGATCTCGACGAGCCGCTCGCCGTGCGAGGGGTGATCGGTCATGAACGCCACGCTAGAGCAAACGGTCCATCGCAAAAAGCGATGATTCGCGATCGAGTCGATCGCGTATGGCGATGTCATCGGCTACCTTGCGTTCATGTCGGATGTTGAACTGAGGCATCTCACCGCGATGGCCGCCGTGGCCGACGAGGGCTCGTTCGGGCGGGCGGCCGCGCGGCTCGGGTACACGCAGTCGACGGTGAGTCAGCAGATCGCGGCTCTGGAGAAGGCCGTCGGCGGTGCCGTGTTCGACCGGCCGGGCGGGCCGAGGCCGGTGCGGATCACCCCGCTCGGCGCGGTGGTACTGGCCCACGGGCGCGATCTGCTGGCGAAGGCCCAGGCGATGGCAGCAGCCGTCGACCGGTTCAAGGCCGGCGACGGCCGGATCGACATCGGCACCTTCCAGAGCGTGTCCAACGTGATCCTGCCGCTGGTCGTGCGCGGACTTCGGGACGAGCACCCCGACTGCGACATCAGGCTGTTCGAGGAGGAGACCGACCAGCCGCAAGTCCAGGAACTCGACCTGATGTTCTTCGACGGCCGCGTCGACGGCGACGTCGAACACCGCAAACTGCTCGACGATCCCTACCTGTTGGTGGCCCGCCGCGGCACCTTCCCCGAAGGTCCGGTGTGCCCGGCCCAGCTCGACGGCGCACCGATGGTGGCGTACCCGCCGATCTGCGACCAGGCCCGGCTGGAGCAGGCCCTCGCACGCCACGGTGTTCGGCCGCACATCGTGTGCCGCACCGCGGGCAACGAGACCGTGCTGTCGATGGTGCGCGCCGGCATGGGTTCGGCGGTCCTGCCGCGACTCACCGTCCACAGTGCCGACATCGGCTCCGACGCGTCGCTGCGCGTCCACGAACTCGAGCCGGAACTCCCGCCCCGCGAGATCTTCCTGCTGTGGCAGGCACATCGCACTCACTCCCCCCTCGCGGCACGGGCGATCGAGATCGCGGTGGAAGTCGCAGGCAGGATCGCCGAGCGCCTCTGACCCGATCAGGCGCGAGCGATCTCTTCGGAACGTCGCGGCCCGGCCCGGCCGTACCTCCGACGCCCTCCCCCATATCGCGTTGTGACTCCCGGGGCCCCGCCATAAGGTCACCGACATGTCTCTACGTCTTCGTATGCGTCAAGCACTGCCGGAAGCGATGCGCGCCCGGGACAAGGCCGCGGTGAGCGCCCTGCGCACGACACTCGCCGCGCTGGACAACGCCGAGGCTGTGCCCGTGGGCGAAGCCGGGCTCCGTGGCTCGGCGCTGGAGCAGTCACCGGTCGGAGCCGGCGCCACCGAGGCGGCACGGCGTGAACTGAGCGAGCAGGGTGTGCTGGCCGTGGTGCGCGCCGAAGCCGACGAACGCCTGGAAGCCGCAGCGCAGTTGACGGCGCCCGCGCACGCCGACCGAGCCGCGCTGCTCCGCGCGGAGGCCGCCGTGCTGCTCCGCTTCCTGGAGGCTCCCGAGCCCGCGTGACGCCCCCGTCCGACGTGGATCACCGCACCGTCCGGACAGCTTCGAAGGCTCCTGCTCGATGAAGAGCTCCCGCATGCCGCGAGGGGTGCCGCTCGGCACCGGCCCCGGTGCGTTCCGCGCACTTGCTACTGGCGAGTAAGCTGCGCGTCCCCGGAGATTGGAGTCGCCGTGGCCCGCAGGTTCACCGTGTCCGACAGCATCGTGACAGAGGTCCCGCCGGAGGCGGCCTACGAGGCGGTCAGCCGGCCCGCGCAGATGGGACGGTGGAGTCCGGAGAACCTCGGGGCCACCGTGCCGGCACCGGACACGTCAGCCCCGGTGGGGACCACGTTCGAGGGCCGGAACAAGCGGGGGGCGTTCCGCTGGGTCACGCGGTGCACGGTGACGGCGGCGGACTCCGGACGCCGCTTCGCCTTCCGGGTGCACGCGATCGGGCTGAACCGGCCGCGGCTGCGCGGTCCGATCGCCACCTGGGAGTACCGCTTCGATCCCGAAGGCACGGCCACCCGCGTCACGGAGACCTGGACGGACGACCGGCGGGCCTGGCCGTCCGCCGTCGCCCATGCCTTCGACCGGGTCGCCACCGGCGGCCGGACGTTCGCCGACTTCCAGGCGGACAACATCGCCAGGACGCTGCGCAACCTGAAGCGGGAGCTCGAAGCGGAGTCCCCTTCCTGATCCCGCCGACCGGGCCACAGATGCCTCCCTGGACGGCGCGGGAGGGGCCGGGCTCAGGCGCGCGCGGCGCGCCGGGCCGCGCGGGCCACGGGCAGGTAGCGCAGGCGCTCGGGCAGCAGCGGGACGACCGTACGCACGACGAGGCCCAGACCGCGCATCCTGCGCTCGTCCCGTGCCGTCCACGTCACCCCCAGACGGTCACGGACGACGGGCGGCAGCAGACCGGTCGTGACGAACACGTGGAGCCGGGCCAGCGGCGGGTGGAACAACGGCCAGAGCCCGCGCACCAGGGCGCCCGAGCCGTCGGGCGGGGGAACCGGCCGCCGCGGGTCGAGCAGTTCGCGGACGACCACCGTGTTCTCCAGCTCGTCCCGGACCATCCGCTCGAAGTACGGCCAGTACTCCTCGGGCGTGGTCGGCATGTCGCGGCGTCCGATGCCGAGGATGTCGCCGAGCCGGAGCAGCTCGTCGTACAGCCGGCGTTCCTCGCCCTCGTCGAGCGGACGGGACAGGTACCGGGCGGACGACAGGAAGGCCGGGTAGGCGGTGGCGTGCACCCAGGCGTAGTGGGCGGGGGTGAGGGCGTGGTACGGGCGGCCGCGGGTGTCGGTGCCGCTGATGCCCTTGTGCACCGTGCGCAGCCTGCGGCCCTCCTCGATCGCCCGCTCACCCCCGTAGATCCACAGCTGGAGGGATTCCAGGGAGCGGCGCGCCCGGCCCCAGGGGTCGGTGCGGAACACGGAGTGCTCGTCGACGCCGGCTCCGACCGCGGGGTGGGCGACCTGGAGCACGACGGCGGCCGGCAGGGAGAGCAGCAGACGTACGTCACCGGCGATGTCCCAGAGCATCGTTCCCGGGCCGAACGGGTCCGGTCCGAGGCGGGCGCCGGGGTCGCCTCGTCCGGGTCGGGCGGCGGCGGTCGTGGGGTGTTCGGGGCCGGCGTTCACGTCAGCACGCTCCCAGGGGCCGCCGGGTGGCGGGGTCGGTGCCGGGCCGATGGGTGGCCCAGTAGGCGATGGCGAGGGAGACGGCGATCCTCAACGGCGGGAGCACGAGGGCCATCAGGAGGCGCACGACGCGGGCGAAGCGGCGCAGGGCGCGTTCCTGCCGGGGGCTCCAGGTCAGGTGCAACCGCTCGCGCAGGACGGGGGGCAGGGTACCCACGGTGACCAGCAGGGCGTAATGCGCGGCGAGCCGGGCGAAGGGCGACCAGAGAGGACCGGGCAGTCGGCGGAACGGCTTGGCGGGGCGGGCGAGTTCGTCGAGGACGTCCTGGACCGACCGGTTGAACTCCAGCCGGTGGGTGACCATCTCGTCGTAGTAGTCGAGGAACGCAGGCCAGTCCGGCGGAAGGTGATGCTCCTTCAGGCCCCATACGCGGCCCACGTCCCGCATCCCGCGGTAGTACTCGTCCAGTTCGCCGTCCGACATTCCCTTGCCGAACAGGCGGAGCGCGTCCACGGGGCCCTTGACCAGGGTCGCGTGCACCCAGTGGTACGCCTCGGGGTTGAGGGCGTGGTAGCGGCGGCCGTGCGCGTCGGTGCCCTTCATCCCGGTGTGCACGTGGAGGAGGCGGCGCGCCTCGGCGGTGGCCGCCTCCTGACCGCCGTAGACGACCGTGGTGAGCGAGAGCAGGGTGCGGATCAGGCGCGGCCAGGGCTCGGCGCGGAAGTTGCTGTGGTCGGCGACGCCTGCCCCGACCACGGGGTGCGAGACCTGGAGAAGCAGCAGCTGGGGTGCCATCAGGGTGGCGCGGGCGTCGCCGAAGCAGCGCCAGACGCCCCCTCCCCTGCGCGGCGCGCGGATCTGCGCGGTTGTCTCAACTCCACCTGTATCCAACTGAGTTGATCGGCCTGACGTGTGCGGTACGCCGGTCATGACGCCTCCGTTCCTCCGTCGTGTCCGGAGTATTGACGCGCCCCGTGAAACAAGTCAATAGTTTTTGTATCTTCGACTCTCTCGACGGCACCCCGACGCGTGATCCCGGCATTAACCCCTACAGGTAAGGAAAACACCATGAGGGACAGATATGCACATACCGGATACGCGGACGAGGGTCGGACACACTGGCGGCGCAGCGCCCTGATGTTCGTCCCCTGCACCCTGGCGGTGGGCGCGCTGGGCATCGCGCTCGCGGAAGGCGCGATCGCCGCCTCGTTCGCCGTATCCGGCACGGCGTTCAAGGTGTCCGCCTCGGAGGTCACCGCGCGGGGTGTGTCGTCCTTCCCCTCCTCCATCGGCGGCTCGGCCGACGACGCCAAGCCGGTCCTGCTCGCGGCCGTCAAGGACGGCACCGTCTCCGACGTGTGCGTCTCCCTCAAACAGAAGCTGCCCCTCGTCGGAGAGATCTCCATGCTGGTGCACTCGGGCGCGGACAAGCCGCTCGCGGGCACCAACCTCGTGGTGAACGCCGACGCGCTCACCGGAGGCGGCGGGAAGGTCACCGGCGTGGAGGCCGGCCGGGACGCGTCCACCCTGACCGGCGCGCCGGGCGTGACCGGGCCGCAGGGCGTGTTCGGAGTGCAGGCGGACAGCGCCGTCGCCCATGACCTGCGAAGCACCGCCTACTCGGCCAACGGCGGCACGCTGACGCTGGAGAAGCTGGAGATCGAGTTCAGCCGTTCCGGCAAGCAGTGCTTCTGACGGCGACGAGAGACGGACTCGGGCAATGTTCGCTTTCGTTCTCGGCTTCATGTCGGAGCCGGCCCGGGAGACCGGGGACTGGCTCGACCGGATCCTGCCCGCGCCGCGGGCTCGCCGCGCACTGCGCGCCTGGCGCAGGAGACGTCCGTTCTGGGCCGCGGTGTGGGTGATCGCGGGCGGAATCGAGATGGTCGCCATCCCGCTCACCCCGCTGCCGCTGATGATCAGGGTCGGGGTCGGGGTCGGCGCGATGTCGGCCGTCGGTATCAGCGTGGTCCTCGTCGCGGGCGGGATCTTCTTCCTCTTCAAGCCCGACCAGCGCATGTTCGTCTCGGTCGTCACCGCCGTCGCGTCCCTGACCTCGATGGCGACGACGAATCTGGGCGGTTTCGGCGTCGGCATGCTGGCGGGCCTCATCGGCTCCTCCATGGCCTTCGGCTGGATGCCTGGCAACCGGCACCCCGAGCAGGACGCCGGAGAACCACAAGCTCCCGGAGGCGCCGCCTCCGCGCGGTCCGCGGGCGCGGCAGGCCGTGCGGAGCGGGCCGCCGAGGCCTTGGCCGCCGGGGACGGAGCGGGCGGCCGCCCACAAGCCGATGAGGGCCGAGCCCGGTACCGCGGACGCCGGGCCGGTGCACGGGGCGCGGTCCTCTTCGCCCTGACCACGGCGCTGGCGGCGGCGATGCTCCCGGGTGCCACCGGCGCCGCGGCGGCGTCCGGCACCGGCCTGTTCCCGCTGCCCTGGCCGACGAGCGGGTGGCCTTGGGAGTGGGGGCCGGGCGACACCTCTTCCACGTCGCCGTCCGCCACCCCGTCGGGGTCCCCGCAGGCCACTCCCTCCCCCACGGGATCCGCATCCCCCGGCGTCACCCCGGGCCCGAACGCGAGCCCGTCCGCGGGCCCGGACTCGCCGGGGGACGACACCGGCCGGGGGGAACGGTCCGGACGACGGATCCGGCACCGGGAAGGCCGCGGACCGGCCCGGGACCGTCCTGGGCCCCCAGGTCACCCTCCCGTGCCTGACCGGCGTCGACACCGGCGGCCTGCCCGACCCCGAGCCGGGCGAGATGCCCGAGGACCCCGACGACCTGACGGCCCTGCGCCCGCCCGTCGTCGTCGGGGACCAGCCGGGCCGTCCCCGGGCGACCTACCCGGTCAACACCGTCTACCCCCAGGTCGGCGCGGACAGCCTGACCGCCTACGGGGCCGTCATCCACGGCGCCACCTATCTCGCGACGGTCGGCGGCGGGCGGCTCAAGGTGCTGTGGGTGCACGCGGACCGGCTCGTCGCGGACGACTACACCTTCCGTCTGGAGACGCCCGGCCAGGTGCAGACGATCGACGTGGACCTCGACATCCCCCAGGTCGACATCTACGTCACCCAGCTCTCCGGCTCCCTCACCATCCCCGTCATCGACGTCGCCACCCCGCGCATCTGCATCGGCGCCGACGTCGTGCCGGCCAACCTGCCGATCGCCGTGCAGCTGCCCGAGCTGTCGGTCACCGCCGTGGAGGCCGGCCAGGTACTGGTCGACGCCGAGACGGTCGACTTCTCCGGCCTGAGCGCGCACAGCCACACCCGATAGCCCGATAGCCCGATAGGAGGCATCACCCATGGGCCGCTACAGCCGGCTCGACCGGATCCGCCGGATGGATCCCCGGCACGACCACGAGGAGATCTTCCGGTGGATCACCCGGTACGAGTTCCCCTGGGACTACATGCAGGGCGTGTCCGTCGCCTTCCTGCGCGACTACGGCGTGCCCCGCATATCCCAACTCCTCGACCGTACGCAGGAGTTCGAGCACGCGGGACAGAAACGGTACGACGACACGGTGCTGATCGCGTACGAGATGGTCCACCAGGGAATGGACTCCCCGCACGGGCGGGCCACCGCCCGGCACCTCAACCGCATCCACGGCCGCTACCGGATAGCGAACGAGGACTACCTGTACGTCCTGGCGACCACCGTGATCGGTCCGAAGCGGTGGATCGACCGGTACGGCTGGCGGCCGCTGTGCCGGCAGGAGACCGAGAGTCTGGCCCTGGTGGGCCGGCGCATGGGCGAGATGATGGGGATCACCGGGCTCCCCGCCGACTACGCCGGCTTCGAACAGCTCCACGACGCCTACGAGAACGAGATGTTCGCGTACGACCCCGCCAACCGGCGCGTCGCCGCGGCCACCCTGCGGATCATCACCGACCGGTACCCGCGGCCGCTGCGACCGCTCGTGGCCCGCCTCGCACTGGCCGTCCTGGACGAAGCGCTGCTGACCGCGCTCGGCTTCCGCCCACAGCCGCGCCCGGTGCGCACGGCGGCCCACCTCCTCCTGCGGGCCCGCGCTCTGCTGACTCGCTGCCTGCCCGCACGGCCCGGCTGGTGGCCGAGCCGACCGAAACCCCGCAGCTACCCCTTCGGCTGGACGCTCGACGACCTCGGCCCGCACTGGGCCCACCACAGGCCGCCGGCCCCGCTCGCCGACGAGAACCCACCGATGGAGCATCGTTGACACACACCACCGAGAACGCCGACCGGCCCGCCGGACACACGGAACCGGGCTCCACCGACACCGCCGGACAGCCGGATCCCGCCGGGCACACGGAGCCCGCTCCCACCGATACCCCCGGACCGACGGAACCCGGCTTCACCGCGGACGGCACGCGGGCAGGATCCGTCGAGCGGCCCACTCCCCCGCCGGACAGCTTCACCTCCCGCTCCCCCGTCACCGGAGAGACCCTCGCCGCGTACCCGGTCCACGGGCCGCTGGACGTCGACCGTACGGTGCGGCGGGCGCGGGAGGCCGGGGTCCGTTGGGCGGCCCTTTCCGTCGGCGAGCGACGCGGACATCTGCTGCGCTGGAAGCGGGAGTTGGCTTCGGGCCTGGACACCGTGGCGGGCACCGTCGCGGCGGAGACGGGCAAGCCCCGGCAGGACGCCGAACTGGAACTGCTGCTCACCCTGGAGCACCTGTCCTGGGCGGCCCGCAACGCCGGGCGCGTGCTGCGACGGCGCCGGGTGCGCTCCGGGGCGGTGGCGATGCACCAGGCGGCGACCGTGGTGCACCGTCCGCTCGGCGTCGTCGGGGTGATCGGCCCCTGGAACTACCCCGTGTACACGCCGATGGGATCCATCGGCTACGCCCTGGCGGCCGGCAACGCCGTGGTCTTCAAGCCCTCCGAGTACACGCCCGGTACAGGGGTGCTGCTCGCCGAGCTGTTCGACGTGGCCGTGCCCGAGTACGCCGGGCTGTTCAGCGTCGTCACCGGGGCCGCGGCGACCGGCGAGGCGCTGGCCCGCTCCGGGGTCGACAAGGTCGCCTTCACCGGCTCCCCGGGGACCGCGCGCAAGGTGATGGCGGTGTGCGCCGAGTCGCTCACGCCGTTCCTGGCGGAGTGCGGGGGCAAGGACGCGGTCATCGTGACGGCGGGCGCGGATCTGGATGCCGCGGCCGACGCGATCGTGTGGGGTGCGATGGGCAACGCCGGGCAGACCTGCGCGGGCGTCGAACGCGTCTACGCCGTACGGCAGGTGCACGCGGCGCTGTGCGAGAAGGTGGTGGAACGGGCCCGGAGCCTGCGGCCGGGCGCCGGTCCGGACGCGGCCTACGGACCGATGACGATGCCGGACCAGACGGCGGTGGTGCGGCGGCATGTCCACGATGCGCTGGCGGCGGGGGCGGGCGCGGCGCTCGGCGGCGCGGATTCGGTGCCGGCGTCCGGGACCTTCGTGGAGCCGGTGGTCCTGGTCGACGTACCGGAGGACTCGCCCGCCATGACCGAGGAGACCTTCGGGCCGACGGTCGCGGTGAACGCCGTGGCGGACGAGGAGGAGGCGGTTCGGCGCGCGAACGCTTCCCGCTACGCGCTGGGCGCCGCGGTGTTCGGCGGCAGCGGTCGCGCCGGTGCCGCGCTGGCCTCCCGGCTGCGCGCGGGCGCGGTCTCCGTCGACTCGGTGCTGGGCTTCGCCGCCGTCCCGGCCCTGCCGTTCGGCGGGTCCGGCGACTCCGGCTTCGGCCGGATCCACGGCGCGGACGGACTGCGGGCCTTCACCGCCCCGCAGTCGGTGACCGTCCGGCGCTTCGCACCGCCGGTCGATCTGACGTCGTTCGCGACCCCGGCCGCGACGAAGGCCAGGGCCGTCGCGCTCATGCGGTGGCTGCACTCCCGGCGTTGACCGCGCGCGCAGGGTCAGGCGTCGAGCAGGGGCGCGAGGTATCTGCGGGCGAAGGCGCGGGCCTGTTCCTCGTCGTCCAGTTCGATGCAGCCGGCCGGGTTGAGGAGGAAGGAGACCGCGACGCGCACCATCAGCTCGGCCACCGGCCGGGGGTCGGTCTCCGGGCGGCCCTCGGTGTGCTGGGCGCGCCGCAGGTGGGCGGTCAGGTAGTCGGTGGTGGCGGCGAGGGAGGCGCCGCCCTGGACGGTGAAGTAGGGCAGAACCACTTCGGGTTCGAGCTTCAGCAGTCCGCCGAAGAGCGGATGGGCCCTGGTGTGCCGCAGGGCGACCACGAAGCCCTCCACCACCCGGTCCTCCATCGTCGGCAGCGAGGCGACGGCGGAGTCCAGCTCCTGGAAGAAGCGGCTGCCCTCGCGCAGCAGGCACGCCTCGACCAGTCCGTCCTTGCTCTGGAAGCGGCGGTACACCGTGACGCGCGAGACGCCGGCCCGTTTGGCGACGTCCTCGACCGAGGAGCGGCGCAGGCCGAAGGTCGTGAACTGCTCCAGGGCGGCGTCGAGGATCTGCCGCGCCAGCTTTTCCTCTGTCTCCGGCCGGGCGATGGCCCGGGCCAGCAGAGAGTCGTTCGCAGATGTCTTCATGGTGCCTTTCACGGTACCCGCACTCCTCTCCCTAGATACAGTGAAACATCAAGCATACATTTGTATCTAACCGCTGTCCCACCACACCATTCCCCTGTCTTCGGAGGACCCATGGGCAGTCGCCTCACCCCGCAGCAGTCCGACTTCGCCGCCGCCGTGCGTGAATTCGCCCAGCGCGAGTGCGGAAGTCCCGTGCAGCGCGACGCACTCACCCAGGGCGGCCGGGAACCCCACAACCCCAAGATCTACGCCATGCTCGCCGACCTCGGCTGGCTCGGCGTATGCCTGCCCGAGGAGTACGGCGGCGAAGGCGGCGGCCTCGCCGACGCCTGTGTCTTCCTGGAGGAGACCGCCTACGGGCTGGTGCCCGCCGGCGGTTTCATCACCACCGTGATCACCGCCAAGGTCTACGAGCGCTTCGGCACCGAGGAGCAGCGCCGTACGGTGCTCGGCGGCGCCGCGCGGGGCCATGTGCTGGCCGTCGCCATGTCGGAGCCCGGCGCCGGTTCCGACGTGGCCGCCCTGCGCTGCCGTGCCGAGAGGCAGCCCGACGGGAGTTGGCTCGTCGAGGGTCAGAAGACCTGGATCTCGAACGCCCACGTCGCCGAGAGCATGTTGCTGGTGGCACGGACGGGTGGGGACCGGCACGAGGGCCTCACGATGTTCCACGTCCCCATGAACACGCCCGGGGTGGAGGTCCGGGGCATCGAGACCATGGGCGGCCGCGAGGTCAACGACGTGTTCCTCACCGGCGTACGGCTGCCCGCGGACGCGGTCGTCGGTGAAGTCGGCTCCGGCTGGCGCCAGTTGATGGCGGGGCTGAACCACGAGCGGCTCTTCCTGGCGGCCAACATGCTGGGCCTGGCCCGCCGCGCCTTCGACGACGCGGTCGCCTACGTACGCGGGCGCGAGCAGTTCGGCCGGCCTGTCGGCTCCTTCCAGGCGCTGCGCCACCGCGTGGCGGATCTCGCCACGGAGATCGAGTGTGCCCGGCTGCTGGTGCGTGAGGTGGCGTCGGACTGCGACGCCCGGCCGGACCGGCTCTTCCCGCGCGAGGCGTCGATGGCCAAGCTCAAGGCCACCGAGACGGCCAAGCGCGTCGCGCTGGAGTGCATGCAGATGATGGGCGGATACGGCTACGCCACCGAGTACGGCATGGAACGCCATCTGCGCGCCGCCGTCGTCTCCACCGTCTACGGGGGCACCAGCGAGATCCAGCGCGACATCATCGGCAAGAGCTACGGGCTCTGACTCCGCACCCGGCCCCGGACGCATCGAGGCCGACGGCCACCCCTGCCTTTCCCGGGCGGGGCGCGTCCTCACCGATGTGTCCCGGGCCAGGCTGCGTGTGGCTGCGTCCGGGCGGCGGCAAGTCCTGCGTCCGTCACGACGCATAAGGTTGCGCAGGCGGTCGATACCGACCGTGGAGCAGCGGTTGGCAGGCCGGGCCAGCCCCGTGCATCCCTTGATCGCACCCTTTGGTCACACGAAGGAGAGGCAAGTCCCATGCACGGAGTGCCGTTGACCGAACAGGTCGTCGAGGTCGTGCGCCGCGATCCTGGAGCAAGCGCGCTGCCGCATCTGCTGCCGTACGTGAACGTGCCCTGGGTGGAAGGCGGCGAGGCCAGACCGATGCCCGAGGAGGTACTCGCGAGGGCCGTGTTCCCGTCAGGGCGCCCGTTGCCACCGAGCCTGCGCTCCTGGCTGGCGTACGACACGAGCCTGCTGGAGCGGTACGGGTGGTTCACCCCGGACGGCGGGTTCGCGCCGCGGTCGGTCGACCAGGTGGTCGGGGACGAGATGGGCGACTTCTGGGCAGAGCCGTTCGCGTGGCTGTCCGGACGCTTCCCGGAGTGCTTCGTCCTGCCCGGCGGGTCGGACTCACGACGGATCCTGGCCGTCACCGAACCCGACGAGGAGGGCGAGTACCCGGTCCTCGCGCTCGACCTGGACGACATGCCCTACCTCGGCATCATGTACCCGGGCTTCGACGTCTACCTGGCCGACACCGCGGGCCTCCTGGAGCTGGGCGAGCGCCAGTCCTACACGGACCTGATCGACCACGCCACCTACGGGCCCCGGATGCGCCGCCACGCCGTGCAGTGCTTCGCGGGCGAGACCTGTGTGGAGTACCCGTTCGAGTTCGCGCCCGTGTACGAGCAGCTGCATCCGGGGCAGGGCCAGGTCGCGGGACGCGGTGGGGCCTCACGCTGACGCTGACCCCATTGCCCCGTTCCACCCGCTGCACGACGCCGCCAGTGTGGCTCGGCCTACGGACGGCACTGCGACGACTTCACGGTCACGTGCACGCCCGGGCCGCCCCTGATGTCGGTGTTGCTCGCTTGGACGGCGGCCAGGTGTTGTCCGTGGTCCTTCTCCTTCTCAGCGGCGATGGAGACCTCGCGGAGCATTTCGATCAGCCGACTGTCACACGGCGGCTGACGATCAAGAGAGGGGCATACAGCAGCCCCGAGGCTTCACGGTCCCGGGGCCTCGTGCTGTCGGCGCGCTCGCACCAGTCCTGGTAGGCGTCCTGCCGATTGCGTCCTTCGGCGGGGGACTCTCGCAGCTCGGTGACGGCAGCGCCCGGCTCGCCCTCCGGTCGCTGCCACGGATGGTCGGTCAGGCCTCCGTCGGGTCTTCGGGGATCGCGTGCACCTCAACCGGGTCCTTGCCGGGCTTCCCACCGGGGCCAGGACACGCCGACGCTCGTGCGGCGATCTCCAGGGCCCGGTCCTCGCTTTTGACGTCGACCACCCAGTACCCGGCCAGGATGTGCCCCGCCTGGGCCGGCCCGTCCGTCACCTGCGGCCGTCCGTCGCTTCCGGCCCGCACCGTCTTGACCAGGGACGGACCTCCGAGGCCTTGCCCGTCCACCCATTCCCCAGCGGACGTGAGGTCGTCGTTGAGAGAGTTCATGTGAGCGAACATGGCTTCCATGTCGTCCTTGGAGTACGACGACATGATGGTGTCCCACTGGGCGGCAGGCACGTTCATCTGGATCATGTACTTCATGTTCCTCACCTTTCCCGGGTGGCCTCTGCGCTTCTGAGGCTTACAAGGAGGTAGACAGCCGGGATCAGCAAAACTCATCGGTGCCCTCCGATGATGTCTTTCTCCTCTCACTCAAGGCGAAGCTCGCCTCGCCCGCCACCTCCGCAGGATGGGGCAGTCGGAAGACGCTGAGTGTCACGCTCGGGGAGCCCGAGCGGGCGGTGGAAGTCAGCGCCGAGGTCAGGCACCGCTGTCCCGACCGGCCAAGGCGATCGCCCACCACATCGCCGACTGGAAACCGCGCCCCTCCGGTCGGCGGCCGTGAAGGACGCTGCACGGCCGCCGACCGGAGCCCTGTACCGCCGCATCCCGCGAACAGCCTTGACCGAAACGGACGGAGCAGTGTTCCTGCAGAAGGCCCTCACTGTCGGGGCCGGGCCCGGAAGCATGACCGGCATGCACCCGAAAGCCGGCGAAGTCCTGCAAGTCGTGGACATCGGTCACGGTCTCTGTCTCGTCGCTCGGCCGGATGGCTGCAGCGCTCACTCCCCTTGGCCGTCGTCGTCATGTCCAGGTCCGCCCTCGGCGCGGGATCGGCCCCGCCCGGTCGTTGACGGCCGGTCACCTCACCGCGAGTGCCGCGGACCTCGCTGTCGCCCGGCCTAGCTGCCGTTGGCGGCCGGACCGTTCATGGCCGGGCCCAGGTCCACCGGGGTGGACGTGGCGTTCGCCGGCGGGGGCAGGACGACCAGCGGCTGGCCGACGGGCGGGACCGGCGGGGTCATGTCCGACTTGGGCAGCTTCGGTGGGGTGGTCTGGGTGAACAGCGTGGTGTCGAAGTCGACCAGACCGGTCTGCTCCATCACCGTGATGTGGTCCAGGACGGTGTCGTTGGCCTGGTCGGCCAGCGCGCGCACCAGCGTGTTCTTCGTCGTCGAGCGGACCTTCGCCACCGTGTTGAAGATCGAACCGTGCGTCATGCGCAGGATGTTGGCGAAGTCGACGTCGAACTGCTTGCCCTGGTCCGCCTTGAGCGTGTTGACGAACCCTTCCTGCTGCGGACTGGCCACGTTGGGCAGCGTCACGTTCAGCATCGGCGCGATCTTGAGGCAGGTGGTGTCCAGCGCCGCGTGCCCGTCGACCAGGTGCTGGCTGGCGGTGACAACTCCCTTGCTCTGCCCCTTCTGCAGCCCGATCAGCCCGACCGGATGCTCCCACAGACCGGCCGCCCGCACCGCCACGACGAAGGCCCGGTCGCCCTCGGTGAACGGCCCCCACTGGGTGTTGGCGATGATCCGGTCACCCGAGGTCGACACGGTGTCCAGCCCAAGCATCGACGGGTAGGCGAGAGCGCCCAGTGTCAGGGTCAGCGCGCCCCCAACGACGGCAGTGCCCACCATGTTCCGCGAAAGTTGCACCAGTCCTCCTGCCCATCAGGAAATCCGCTGACCTGCCCACCCGATGGGAGCGGACGAAGAGAACTACGCGCGCGACACCGTTCCGGCTCATCAGACCCAGCAACATCTTCATAGGCAGGGCACAGAAAGAGCTCTCAGGCCTCCAAAGGGAACAAACTGAAGCCGGAGGCTCGAACTCGACGAGGGTGCAAAGAATGAGGTCGGCCCCGACGGACTGGTCAAGGTCCTCATCCACGTATACGGGTGCCCTACGGCCGCGACCAGCTCACGCTGAGCGACCACGGCTGGGGAGGTCAGGACGTGGTGGGCACCGCTGCATCGAGGCCGCGGGAGGCGACGAGCTGCACGCTGCGGTCAGCCAGGCGGTAGCACAGCCCGGACGGCGGTCTGCCCGGCGGCGACTTTCTCGGCAAGCACCCGGGAGCGGTCCAGCAGCAGGTCGGCAGTGTGCCTTATGTGCTCGGCGTGATGATGAAGCGGTCGTCCCCTTCCCGGAAGGTGTCGTACAACCACATGACAGAAGGGCAGTCGGCGGCCGCCAGTGCCCGCACTTCCCCTGCGAGCATCTCGTCAGCCGTGGCGCCGACGCCCTCAGGGGAGCGAGTGATTTCCTTGATGGCCACCAGGCGGTTGATCTCGGGGGCGTAGGCCTTCCAGACCGTCCCGAAGCTTCCCACGCCGAGCCGCTGGAGCAGTCGGTATCTCCCCTTGCGGAGGCGACGGCCCGCAGGCACCGTCGGATTCTCCACGTGAAGCCAAAGACATGCGGTGGAAGAGGCATCGGCGGGCACTTGCGCGGGCCGTCTGTGCGCACCGGACCATCGACGCGTTGGGGTGCCGGCGGTAGTACGTGTACGCCCTGCCTACGGCGGCGCGCGCCTCCGGCTCCCTGCACCGGCACCCGGTTGCCGACGCCTCACGTCCCGGCCGAGCCGGACAGCGCGCCCAGGCGGTCACGGAGGTGGTGCAGGACCGAGCGTGCGGTGTCCGGGCCGTGTACGCCCTCTCGTGGCGCAGTGCCCCCGACAGGCGGGCGTCCTGCGTCATGGTGAGACTGAGCGCGAAGGTGGCCGCAGCCGTGTCGGACGCCTGGCGGGTGGCGTAGGTCAAACGGGAAGAGTCCTGGCTTATAGGCACGAGCTCGGTGCGCATCCCGTGCATCGGGATCGCGTCGTCGCGCTGCTGGTCCAAAGCCCAGCCGGTCACCCCGTGCAGGCGCAGCGCGGCGTGCCCGAGGGCGTACCGGAAGAAGCCGACGTCGCCGCTGCGGCCCAGCACGGCCTCGGCGAGCAGCCCGAACGGCAGGTCGACGGTGGCCGAGGCCTCGCGGAGGGCCTCGTGCGTCTGCCGAAGCAGCCGATGCCCGCCGCCCTGCGACACGTCCACCGGGATCTGCACCATGTTGGCGAACTCCCCTACAGTGGTGTGGTGTTCGGGCCGCAGTCGGCCGTGGAACGGCGTGGAGAGGATCACCCTTTCCCGGCCGAAGTGACGGCCGAGGGCACCGGCGAACGCCGCGGCCAGCAGGGAGTACAGGGAGACCCGGGCGGCCCCGGCGGCGTGCAGAAGTTGCCGGGTCTGCCCGGTGGAGAAGTCGAGGGGTTCCTCGTCGTAGCGGTGACGCAGCGGCGCGGGCCCGGCGGTACGGCCGGGCAGCAGGCCCCCGGCGCCGTACTCCCGTAACAGCGCGGCCCGGGCGGCCAGGCGGGCTGAGCGGTCGTCCAGGGCCGGGCGGGTGGACTCGGCGCGGATGAGGTCGAGGTAGGAGAAGGCGGGCCTGGACGACGTCGCGTCAGCCTCCGGCGACCTCTCCTGGTCGTCGGTTGGACGCCCTCTCCCGATGGGCCGTCAGCTGCCATCCTTGGTTTACGCCTTCGACGCCACCACCGGCGTCCGCGTCTGGGCCGCGCCCACAGGCGGCGACATCACCGCGGATCCCCTAGTCGTGGGAAACACCGTCTACGTCGGCGAACAGGTCGGATGGCTCCAAGCCATCAACCGCACCAACGGCACCCACCGATGGACCACACCCGCCAGCGACGCAGCCATTACACACCTCCACGCCACCCCCGAACACGTCACCACTCTCACCGACACCGCCACCAGAGCCGGAGCTGACCCCTTCGCTCAACAGCGCTGACACCACCCACCAGCCCACCGCCCTCGCCCCGCCCTCACCTGCTGGACAACCAGACCGGCTTCTGCGCCGTCTGGCAGGGCAAGACGCACAAGCACGGCCACGGCAGCAGCCCCCTTTCTGGGGGCGTTGCCTTGTACCGAGCATCGCCCCTGGGCGGACCCGCTCGCGCGCCCCCAGCAGATTCCCGCGCATGGAGGGGTGGAAGTTCTGGTGGGGTATCGCTCGTAGATCCAGTAGCCGTGCAGGTAGCGGTTCCGAAGGCGGAACCCTTCCTCTGCCGCATCCAGATCCTCAGTCAGTGACGTCTTGCATGAGACGGCCAGGGTGGACGCCTCCAGCTTCGTCCGGCACTGCTTCACGAGCTTCCCGCCGGTGGCCACGGCCATGTGGCTGTACGCCTTCTCCGCCTCGACGAGGTGTACATAGATCCCGTGCAGGATGTACTCGGCTTCCGCCGCCTGCCGGGCCACAAGTCATAGCCCTACATTGATGGTGAGCTCCTCCTGGTCCGCGCCGTCAAGGAGTTGGGGGATGGGCGGCTTGAAGCCGAGGGGGTGATCGCTGGTCTCGCTCATGCGGTCTCCGGGGTGCTCGAGGGTGCGGGGCCAATTTCTGACCGCTGCCTTGCACCATGGGTCGAGTACGAAGCAAGATCAAGTGCTTAGCGCTACTGGCTGTTCTGGTGGTCCCCAAGGCCGGTCTTGCGGCCCACGCGGTCTGGTCGGATGTGGGACGGGAAAGCCCAGCCTGTTCCATGGCCGGACAGTGAGTAGTCGGCCGAACAGGTCACCGAGGTCCGGGGAAACCTGGGTGATCCTTGAATTTCTCTGCTGCCCGGATCATAAAGTCCAGCTTCTCTCGGGCCGGTTCTTCGCGGTCGGCCAAGAGCATCGCCTCGGCGTACCCATAGGCGTAACCGATCATGATGTTTGCCGGGGGTGTCGACTCAGCTTGACGGTCACTCAGGAACTGAAACCGTTGGTCGAGTTCGCCCTTCAGGGGGCTGCTGTGCAGATCGCTCGTCGGGGGCGTCCGCAGCGGTGCCTGGCCGCCCTTGATCCGGTCGGCCGCTTCCTCCTCGTCCACGAAGACGGAGCCTTCCCCGATACAGTCGTCGCATTTGCCCCAGATGAGTTCGCCTTCGGTTCCGATGACTTGCAGGGAGCCGTCCCCATCGCACTCGCTGCACGTGAACTCGTACTCCCCTGCGACCAATGCCATCTGGGTGCCCCTCCCCGTGGATCGTGCTGCGACAACGGCGATATGACGCAGCTGCCGCTTCTCCGGGAGCGAGGACGGGAGGCCCCAGGCGAACTCGTCCACCCCGACGTGACTCGCGAGCTGCGGCGGGAGGTCTGCGAGGAGCAGAGCGCCCGCCCGACCACAGCGCCGGTACAGGCGGCGCTGGTCGAGGCCGGTGTTCCACCGTCCGGGGAAACTGGACTATGGCGGTTACTCAGCGCTACACGCCACATGGTGGTGGCTATACGAGAATAGGGCCATAACTGGCTGTCCCGTGGGTCCCAAGGCCGGTACCGGTTAGTGCGGGGTGTGGCAGTCCGGGTCGGTACAAGCGCCGGCCAGCGCGAGCGTGCGGTCCTGGGGCGGTGCGTCCAGCCACTCCGCGCACGTGGCCTGGAGCCGGGTGACGTCCGAGGCCAGGTCCGGCACCTCGGCCCGCAGGTCGTCGGCCCACTGCCGGGTGAGGGTCCGGCCGTTGACGTACAGCTCGCCGTCCCGGCCGCCGACGGCGAACAGCACGCCGTGCTGGGCGGGGATGACCATCGCGCCCACCGGTTCGGAGACCTTGCCCTGGCGCACCAGCACTGAGGTGGCGGCCTGGGCGTCAGCCAGAGCCTTCTCGTCCACCGAAGGCATCGTCGGCGGGAGGTGCCCGGGGGATCACGCCATCCTCGGGCGCCCCGTCCAGACAGCGGCCGGCAAGCTGATTGTTCTCGTAGAAGGTAACCATGCCAGCCAGCAACGGCATCTCCGCGCGCAGCCGTTCGGCCACAGCCGGGGTGAGCCGTTCACCGGATCCGCCGGCCATGAGCTCCTTCGCTGCAGGAACGGCGATTCCACTTCTGCCGCGGCAGGCCGGGAAACAGGTCATGGACGGGGTGGTCGAGTGCCCAGCGGCTGACGACTGTGTCGTGCCGGGTGGTGGCCATGACGTGGAAGACGTCGGCCTGCTCCAGCTCGAACCGCCAACCCTTGCTGAAGCCGTAAGCGGCGTCCGCCGTCACCCACCTGAACGGAATCCGGTCGGCGATCGCCCGGCGGACCATCGTCCTGGCCATGGCCACCTTCGTCTCAAAGGGGACCCTGTCGTCGATGCCGGACCGACGGCATCGGTCCCGGTCGTCCGTCCGTGACGTGGGCAGATACAGACGGCGGTCTATCAGCGTGCCCACGGTCGGAGGCGTAGGCGAGGAACACGCCGATCTGGCAGTTCTCGGTGCGTCCCGCGGAACCCGAATACTGCCGCTGCACGCCGGCCGAACGGACGCCCTTCTTCAACAAGCCAGTGTCATCGACGATCAGGGCGGCCTCCGGGTCTCCGAGATGTTCGACGACATAGTCACGTACGTCGTCCAGGACCTCGTCGGCGTCCCACTCGATCCGGTTCAGCAACCGGTGAATGCGATCGGTACCCGCGTGCCCGGCCTCCTCCGCCGGCGTCCAGCCGTTCTTGCGCTCCAGCGGAGCAACCAGCCCCCACCTGTAGGCCAGCGCCGACTGACGCGGCTCCTCCCGGTTGAACCGGTGCACGAACCGCTCATGCAGAGAACCCAGTTCACCCGCCCACAACCTGACACCAGCAAGGTCCCCACCCATAACCACACCAACGACCGAGGTGGCCAGCAGTCACGGCAAGCACCGTTGCAGAACCTCTCAATCACGCCCCTGATCCTGCGCCAGTCCTTGCGAGGCGGCGATCCGGGTGATGCCGGAGTTCGGCTCACCCGGATCGCGGGATCAGACCGGCACCGAGCTGATAACCCTTCAGCGAGGCTCCTGACCTGGCCAATCCAATTGGCCTGATATTGCAGCTGCGGGCCTCACGAACTCACCCGAACAGCCAGACCCTCATCTCACTTTTCGTCATCCCTTGGGGTCTTCCCGTAGTAGGGGCGGACGGTCCGGGCCAACTTCCGCTGAATCGACCGTAGTGTCCTGATGGTCGACTCGTCACCGATTCCCGTGGTCGTCGACCATTCGAAGCCAGAACCCGCAAGATCACTAACAAAGACGATCTCAACTGCCAAGAGTATGCGCGCCCAGTCCACTGGAGCAAGCTGTGAATCCTTGCCAAGTGCACCCCGCAGCTTGTGGCATTGGTCGATGAGTTCCTGCGCGCCCGCGAATCCCATTCCGACGGCGAGCTGATCGCTACACCGGGCCGGCCCACCCCATTCCAGGAGCGCTCGCCGCAGCAGTTCAATCTCGTCTTCCGCGAGCAGTTCGCTCGCCGCGACACCATGTTCTGACATCAGTTCAGTTCATCCCAATACTCGTCCAACGTGGTCGGGTCTCGACGGAAGACAGTTCCGCCGTCCGGATGCAGCGGATCATGGATCACGATAGTCGTGCCGTCCTTTCCGAGAAATACCTTCCGTCCACTTCCCAGATCCTTGGTACGCGACGGATTCCTCATTACATCCTTGGTGAGTTTTCCTAGGTCTTCAGTCGATAGGCCAGGAAAGTCTCCCGCATGCTTGCTGTTTGCGTGACCGTTGGCGATATCACCAGCGTCCTGGCGGCGTTCCGCATCAGTGCACCACGAACTGTTGTGAACGAGTACCGAAGTGTCGCCCGCCAGCACATAGTACGTGTGGAGGTCGTTGACGGTGAGGTTCCAGCGATTGGCGTCACCGGGTGTGGGATGCGTGGAAACGACGTAGGCATGGTGATCGGTGGAGGTGTTGAGTATGTCGCCGCGGTGGAGCTCGCCAGCGGGTACCCAAGTGCGGGTGGAGTCATCCCAGAAAGGGTGGCTGGCGGTGGTACGGAGGGTGGCTATTTCGCCGCCCTCATCACGAATCGTGAGATCGAGCAGGTCGTAGTCGTGATTGATCAAAACATGCTGGACCGTGCGGGATCCTACGCGTTTGCCTGATTCTGGGTCAGCCGCCTCGACCTTGTCACCGGGCTCGATCTTCCCAATGGGCTTGGTCTTACCTCCCTCCATGAGTACAGGCGTTTCGGGCGAAAAGCTGCAGCCCGATTTCACCACATTAGATGCGGCAGGTCCGATTTTAATGCCGGCGGAACCCAGAGCCTCGACGAACTCGTTCCCTAGCTCGACTGTCCGTTCCCAAATTCGGGCATCCTTCTCACATTCCGGATTCGCAATGCAGTATGTAGCGGCGATTTCTTTTGCCCCCGCTACGTCGTCCGGGTGCTCGAGATAATAGGCGTATGCGTGATTGCAGGCGAGGCGGCCATAGCAAACCGTTTCGGGTTGACCGAAGACATTTGTCTGGGGAGTCCAGTAACCGCCCGCAGTAGATGAGAGTTTGTTACTTCCGAACGCATAGTATTGGCTGCCTACGAGACTTGCGTCGTTCGACGACGGGGTTGTCGAGGCAACATACATCTGGTGAATAACGGTCTTGCTGTTGCTGGGGGTGCTGCCTGAGCCGATGTAGTCGTGCATCGCTGCGTCGGTGCTGGCTTTGTTGCCTGGCGTGGAGTTGAGGCAGGAGGGGCAGTTGCGTGTGGGGCAGTCGGGACCCGCGCAGAGTCCGGAGGGATCGCTCTTGGTGATGGGGTTGCTGGCGGCGTATGCGTAGCCGGCGAGTTGTTGGTCGTCGGTGGTTTCGAAGAGGGGGTCGAGGCTGGTGAAGCGGCCGAGGGTGGGGTCGTATTGGCGGGCGCCGAGTTGGGTGAGGCCGGTGTTGGTGTTGTCGGGGGCGTTGAGGAAGCCGCGATTGTCGATCCAGCTGACGGTGGTGCCGCGGGTGCCGCCGTAGGGGGTGAACTGGCGCCAGGTGGGGGTCTGCGCGGTGTTGTCGAGGTACAGGCCGCTGGTGCCGTGGGGGTCGCTGATCTGGAACTTGTAGTTGGTGCCGGTTCCGGTGCGGACGATGGTGCCGCCGCCGGGCAGGGGGAGGTAGCGGACGCCGGTGGTGGTGGTTCCGGTGAGGGTGAGCTGTTCGCCGGGCAGGTAGAGGGTGGTGCTGGTGGGGTCGGTCTGGAGCAGGACGTTGCCGTCGGCGTCGTAGATGTAGCCGGTGGTTCCGGTTTTGCCGCCGCTGACCTGGGTGAGTTGTCCGGCGTTGTTCCAGGTCAGGGTCTGGCTGCCGGAGGCGATGGTGTTGCGGGTGGTGGTGTTGCCGCTCTTGTCGTAGGTGTAGCTGGTGGTCGCGGTGCTGGCGCCG
Source organism: Streptomyces sp. NBC_01334 (assembly GCF_035983595.1). Lineage (NCBI taxonomy): Bacteria > Bacillati > Actinomycetota > Actinomycetes > Kitasatosporales > Streptomycetaceae > Streptomyces > Streptomyces sp. NBC_01334. The sequence continues at coordinate 429,143 of NZ_CP130718.1, forward strand.
CTGGCCTGGGTGGAGGCCAGGGCGTGCGGCTGGACGGTGCCGTTGCCGTTGTAGTCGTAGGTGTAGCTGGTGGTGGCGTCGCTGCCGCCGGCGGTGGAGTGTTCGACCTGGTGCTGTCGCTGTCCGAGGACGTCGAAGTCCCAGCTGGTCCAGTACGCCGTGCCGCCGGTCAGCGGGTCGCCGACCTGGGCGTGGGCGCTCGTGGTGGGGACCGCGCCGCAGTCGTCGGTGGCGGTCCATGCCTGGGTGAGCCGGTCGAGTTCGTCGTACTGGTAGCACTGCGTCTCAGGGGCTGCTGTGGCGCCCATGCGGGTGGTGACCTGCTTGGTGGTGTTGCCAGTGAGGTCGTAGGTGTAGTTCTGCTCGTCGACCTTCGCCGGGGTGGCTGAGCGCGTCACCAGCTGGTCGGTGAGTGCCCCCGTGTGCGGGTCGTAGGTATTGGTGAGGTAGGCCAGGTTTGTGCCCATGCCCAGGGTTTCCTGGAGCACCTGGCCGTAGGCGGTGTAGGTGGTGTTCTGGGCGTAGCCGTAGGAGGTGGTGGACAGTCCGGCAGGCGTATCCAGGTCGGGGTGGTAGGTGTGAGTGGCGATTTCGTTGGGCAGGCCGCCGCCGAGGGGGTAGTTGTCGGTGTAGAGCAGGCCGGTGTCGGGGCTGTAGGTGTGGCGGAAGGTGTAGGTCTTGCCGCCTAGTGCGCCGTGCACGGCCGGGATGGTGATGGATTGGCCGAGTGATTCACCGAAGGCGTTGAAGGCCAGCTGCTGGGTGGTGTAGGTGTTGCCCGCGTTGTAGGAGGTAGCGGTGGTTCTTTGGCCGATCGGGTTGGTGACGCCGGAGACGGCGTTGTCGTTGTCGTAGGTCCAGGCTGCGGTCTGATTGCCGCTGGCACCGGGAGCTTGAGCAGCGGTCGTGGAGGCGTACTTGCCGGTCTGGCGGTTGAGGACGTCGTAGGTGTAGGAAACGCTCTTGCCGCGGGCGTCCGTCGTCTGGGTGAGGTTGCCAGCTGCGTCGTAGACCATGCTGGTGCTACCGGCATCCGGGTCGGTCTTGGATGCGGCGCGGCCGAGCAGGTCGAAGACGGTGGTCCAGGTGCTGCCCTTGGCGGTAACGGTGTTCTGCTTGTTGTGCCCGTCGTAGCCGTAGGTGATCGCGTTGAAGGTGCCGCCGCTGATGGAGAACAGGCCGGTGAAGGTGTTGAGCGGGGTGCTCAGCGTCGGCCGGGTGCTATAGGAGTCGACCTCGGACGGGCGGCCCAAAGGATCGGTGCGTGTGGTCTTGACCGTGCCGCCGGTCGGCGGGATGACCGTGGTGGCGTCCCCGCTATAGACGGTGGTGGTCTGCTCCTTGAGCACCGAGTACTGCTCGGAGCTACCGACGACCACACGGCCCAGACCGTCAAAGGTGAAGCGGTCCTGGCTCGGGATCTCGGAGTCCTGCGCCGAGGCCGGCGAAAGAGCCGGGAGACTGTCGGGGTCCCAGTAGGCGTTGTTCTGCTTCCACACCCAGCCGTGCGAGTCATAAAACGACTCGGCGATCATTCGGCCGCCCTGCGGAGTCGGTGCCTGAGTCTGCCGCGCCCGACCGAGCGAGTCGATGAGGGAGTAGGAGGTGACGTAGCCCAGGGAGTCGTTCAGCGTCTGGGTGGTGGTGCCCGACTGGCTGGTCTGGGAGACCGTGTAGGTGTACTTGGTGTCGGCGGCCGCGGTGGTGAGCCGGTTGTGCTGCCACACCTCGGTGGTGCGTCCGAGCGCGTCGTAGTGGACGGCGGTGGCGATCCCGTTGGGGTCGGTGGTGGTGAGGATGAGGCCGCGGGTGGGATCCGAGGCGGTCCTGGCGGTCTGGTTCTTGGCGTTGGTGATCGTCGTGCCGGTGGTCAGACCGACACTGTCCACGATGTAACCCGCGATGGTCTTGTTGCCGCCTGCGTCGTAGCTGTCAGCGGGCCGGCCGTAGGCGTCATAGGTGGCGCGGGTCTGGGTCTGCCAGGTGAACGCACCTCCGCTGTAGCCCGAGGCCTGCCGGGTCATGGTGATTTCGCCCTTGGTGGGCGCGGTGACCTGTGGGAAGGCAGTGGCGAAGGCGGTGTCGTCGTAGTGCGTCCTCGTTGCGGAGACCACTTGATCCGGGCGGGTGACGCTGGTGGGCGCGGTGAGGGTGTTGAGGGTCTTCGGCACGGTGGCCGGGGTGTTCTGGCTGAATCCGGCGCAGGCGACCGAGTCGGTCTCCTGCGCGGCTGTCAGTCCGACCAGGTTGGCGGTCGTGTTGGCCTTGGCGTAGGTGATCGCGGTGCACTGGTCGTAGGCGGCGACGGCGGGCACGGTATGGGTGTAGCTGTAGGTCAGCAGCCCAAAGTTGTCGTCCGTGACGGTGGCGTCGTAGGTGTTGTCGGTTTCCGTCACACGCCAGGTCGTGGTGCCACCGTTGGTGAGCGCCTGGCGGCTCCAGGTTTCCGCGGTGTTGGTGGCGTGGGCGGTCAGGGCTGGCATGCCGGTGCGGGCGCGGGTGGCTGTGGCGGCGGAGATCCAGTAGGAGGTGACGGTGGAGTTGTCCACGCTGCCGCCGACGCCCGTGTACGCGGTGGTCTCCAGGGCGTTGCCCGCCAGTTGGTTGCTGTCGGTGTGCACGCCGCCCTGGGAGTCGGTCACGGTCACCGAGCGGCGGCTGGACGAGGACAGCCAGTCGTCGTCCATGCCGCGGTAGTAGGAGGTGACCGACTTGGTCTGGGGGTCGTTGGAGCCGTCACCGCTGCGGGTTTCCACGCTTGCGTAGCCGCGGAACTGGCCCCAGGTGCGGTACTTGGCTTTGACGACTTCGTTGTCGTCGTGGTGCCAGGCGGCGCCGCCGTTGTAGAGGTAGTTCGTCTTCTTGGCCAGCGCGCCGCCGGTGCTGTCGGTTTCCAGGACCTGGGTGACGGCGTACTTCTGGAACCAGTCGGTGACAGGGTTGAGGTAGTCCTTGGGTGTCCAGGACACCGGGTAGCAGGACTTGGTGTTGGTCTTGGGATCCGCACTGGCCACGTAGCTGGCGGTGCAGGCGTCCGGCAGATCGTAGCTGACGGTGGTCAGACCGCCCAGCTCGTTGGTGATGCCGGAGATGCGGTAGCGGTACAGGCCGGGGAAGTTGGAGGTGTCGACCCGGTTTTTCAGGTCTACCCCGGCAAATTTGACATCCGGGAGTGTGATCGGGGCGCTGGAGCCTCCAGCGGTGGTGTCGTTGCCTTCGCGGGTAATCGAGGCCAACCAGAGTGTGGGTGAGGTGCCGTCGCCGGTGGCGGGCTCGCTCTGGTGCAGGGTGTAGGTGTCGATGGCCTGGTACTTGGCAGCTGCGACGCTGTACTGCTGGACCTTGATCGAGGCAAGGCGGACGGTGGAGAAGAACGAGGGTGAGTGCGCGGCGCAGGTTGCCCCCGAGGCGCACACGAAGTCGAAGGGTACGTCCGGGTACTGGCTGGCGGCGGTGCTCGCCGAGAGCGGGTCGCACGTGGTCAGGGTGCAGCGCGCGGCAGTGGTGAAGACAACCTGGTCGGGGACGGTGCCGTAGGCGCCGCCGTCGCGGAAGCCGTAGTCGATCCGGGACAGGTGGGAGTCCCGGACGTAGGAGACGTTGTGGGCGCCATTTTCCTCGCCGTAGTAGTTGGTGTCCTGCGCGTAGTAGTACGCCATCGCGTTGGCGTGGGTGTCGACGACGTAGTCCAGGTGCCACTTGTAGGCCATGGTGCACACCGAGGCGCTGAACCCGGACGAGCTGTAGCAGGGGTCGCCGGAGTGCGCGGAGTACACCGGGGCAGTGTCCACCGACTTGGTCGTGGCCTTGCCGGAGGCCCAGCCGGGCAGCTGATTGCGGCCGAAGTAGTACTGGGTGCCGGCCCGGTCGGTGACGATCCAGTAGTCGGTGTTGTAGGTACCGGACCCGTTGTTCGCGTTGGTGACGTGCTTGACGGTCGAGCCGTTGTCCTGGGCCAGCTTCCACGTTCCGTCGCTGTCGTTCTTCACCAGGGCGGTGGACGATCCGCCCAGTGCCAGGCTCAGGATCGGCCCGTCATAGCACTTGTCCCCGCTGGAGACCGGCGAGGCGCTGCCTTCAGGCGAGTCTGAACAGGAGGTGAAGCTCTGCTCGATGGAGGAGTCGGGTGTGGCCCAGCCGTCGCCCACCCAGGAGGACTGGGCCTGGGTGGAGGAGGTCTGTCCGTCGACCGAGCCCGAGTCGTAGGCCAAGCCCACTGAGGGCTTCAGCAATCCGGAAGAGGGCGCCAGGGTGATGGGGTAGTTGTAGGTGAACGAGCCCGACGAGTTGCCACCTGTCCACGACCCGGACGGTGCCAGGGCGGTCGCGTCGTAACTGCCGGCCGCGCCGTCTTGCGTGGTGCTGGATGCGGTCGCGGCCAGCACCATCAGCTCGCCGCTGCTGGCGGTGCCCGACGTCGGGGAGGCGCTGTACGAGGCCGGGACGGCAGCCGTGTCAGCGGATGCTGAAGCCTTTGAGGGGGGTGCCTGTGGCGGGGATCCCTGCAGGGTCAGGGTGGTGGTCAGTTCGTGGGCCGCGGGGTCCTGGTCGGTGGCAAGGGGGGTCTGGGTGCGGCAGGCGGCTCTCTGCGGGGTGGTCAGGGCGCAGGCGGGGAGTTTGACCAGGTGCATGCGGTCGGCGTAGTTGCCGCCGTAGGCCTGTGCGAAGGCGCTGTAGTCCAGGCCCAGTTGTACTTTCCCGCTGCCGCCGGTGGCCGGCTGGGCGGCGAGGACGACTCCGCTCACTCCGAGCTTGGTGGCGTCCTGGTGGGGCAGCACGCGCACCGAGACGCCGTTGGGTCCCTGGTAGGAGCCCTTGGCCGGGCTCACCGTGCGGGCCCATACAGGTGTTCCAGGGGCCGATGACTTCGCCCCTTGTTTCGCGCCGGTAGGCGGGGCGGCCAGCGTGGCGGTGCCGGTCAGTGCGGCGGGCCAGGTGGCCTTCGCCGGGCGGAAGGTCTGCTTGGTCTGGTCTTTGACCTTCAGTTTGCGCGGGATGAGTGTCGTGACGTCCTTCACCGACGGAGTCTGCTGCACCGCAGGTGCGCCGGCTCGGGCCTGGGTGTCAGCGGCTGCGGGGACCGCGGTCGGCGCGGCCAGCGCCACCACCATGGCGCCGACGATCCGCTGCCGAGCGCCGATACGACGCACGTTGTGTCTCAGCCAAGCTGTCCTGGACATGATCCATCCCCCCACTTGCCCCGTATGCAGGCACGACGGCGCTCCACACCTTGATCAAGATGCGGCTGCGCGGGCGACTATCGCAGAGCGGGGGAGCCACCGGACAGTGATCGATTCCGACAAATCTTCACAATCAGAAGCCAAGGAATTGTAAAGCTTGCTGCTCGTCTCGGACATGCCAGGCATCTCGCTATCAATCGGCTCTGCCACAGGCGCCCAAAAGCCTGTCCACTGGAGCGCCGATCGACATAACTGATCATGTTCGAACAGACCTGGGGGGTACCTGAAGGTGAGATCCACCCTGCGCAGAAGCGTGCTGAGTACGGCACTGGTTGCCGCGCTCAGCACGCTGTCGCTGTCTGGCGTGGCGACGTCCGCCCACGCCGATGCAATATCTGAGGCAACTTCGCCGAAGTTGCCGCTGGACGAGGCACGGGCCTCGAGAAAAGCGCAGTCCACCGGCAAGGCGGTGACTGTGGCAGCCGCCACCACGCCGACAGAGTCGAAAGTGGCTAATCCGGACGGCACCTTCACTCTGACCCAGTCGGTCGCACCGGTACGCAAGTACGTTTCCGGCTCCTGGAAGAAGCTGGATGCCACGCTGGTCCAGCGCTCCGGCGGCACTGTCACCCCGGCGCTCACTACCACGGGCCTGATCCTGTCCGGGGGCGGGGACGGTCCGCTTGCGGTGATGAAGGACCACAGCCGATCTCTCTCGCTGACGACGCCGGCCTCGCTCGGCCCGCTGCCCGCCCCGACTCTGGACGGTTCCAGCGCGACCTACCCCAATGTGCTGGACGGGGTCGACCTGAAGGTCACCGCCGATGCCCAGGGCGGCTTTTCCGAGGTCCTCGTCGTCAAGAACGCCGAAGCGGCCGCCGACCCGGCCCTGGACACACTGGTCTTTCCCACCCAAACCAAGAACGTGACGCTCGCCGTGGACAAGGCGGGCAACATCGCAGCCCGGGACACCACGCATCGCACGGTGTTCTCCGCGCCGGCCCCGACAATGTGGGACTCCGCCACGACCAAGGCGGCGAGCCCGAGCTCGCTGTCTGCCAGCAGGTCGACAGCCTCGGACACCGATGAGCCGGCCGCGGGTGCGCACATCGCGCCGGTCGCCGCCTCCTACGCCTCGGGGAACATCCGGCTTATCCCCGACGCGGGCCTGCTGTCTGCCTCCTCCACGGTATATCCCGTCTACATCGACCCCACCTACAGTGCCGCGGGCGGCACGGTGAGCAGCTGGACCTGGGTCAACTCCGCCGCCCCCAACACCAGCTTCTGGAAGGACACCAGCTCCACCGGCATGCACGTGGGCTACCAGGGCTGGCAGACCCCCTACCACGACTCACGGGCGTACGCGAAGTTCACGGTGGACAGTCGGCTCTTCGGAGCCACCGTCATCGACTCCCACTTCTACGCCACGGAAACCTACGCTCCCTCGTGCACCGCGACCGAGGTACAGCTGTGGCGGACCGGCCCGATCAGCTCCAGCACGACCTGGGCCAACAAGCCGGCCCGGACTACTCAGTGGGGCTCGAAAACCGTGGCCTACGGCTACGACCCTTCCTGCCCCGCGCAGTCCCTCGGCTTCGACATCACCTCCCACATGCAAGATGTCGCCGACGACGGCAGTTTGAGCAGCCTGACGCTGGGTCTGCAGGCCCCCGACGACGATCCGTCGAACAAGTACAGCTGGAAAAAGTTCGACCACGCCACCCTCTCGATGTCCACCACTTACGACCACCGGCCCAACAAGCCTTCGGTGCTGGTCACATCGCCGGCTACCACCTGCACGAGCACCGTCAAGACCATCGGCGATGGCGACGTGACCCTCTATGCGAAGGTCTCCGACCCCGACGGCGGCACGCTGTCCAACACCTTCAACATCACCAAGACGAGCGGTGGCGCGCAGATCGCCAAGCCCACCGTGTCCGCGGCATCGGGGAAGAACGCCGTCTATATCCTGAAGAAGTCTGTGCTGGAGGCCGCGGCGGGCGGCGCGCCGCTGGGCGTGACGTGGAACGTCACCTCCTCGGACGGCACCTACGCCTCCACCGTCTCGGCGACCTGCAAGTTCCAGTTCGATGCCAGCCGGCCCGGCGCTCCGACCATCGCCGACGCCTCCGCATACGAGTGCGGTGACGACGCCAGCCCGGCCTCCTACCAGGTCGGCGTCCCTGCCGGTTTCACCGTGGCGCCCAACGCCGCCGGCGGGACCACCGCCAGCTACCTCTACCAGCTCAACGGCACCACCCCGGTCTCCCTGGTCAGCACCGGATCCAGCACAGCCGTCAGCATCACCCCCACCAGGGGCACCAACGTGCTGACCGTCACGGCGGTCTCGGTCGGCGGCAACATCGGCGACACCGCAGACTGCATTCTCATCGCCGCCCCCGCGGCCACCGCCATCGACGGCGACCTGACCGGCGACGGCACCCCCGACCTCACCGCGGTAGGCGCGCAGGCAGGTTTGTCCAGCGGGCTGTGGCTGGCCCACGGCACGGCCGACGGACAGCTCACCACCAGCGCCACCAACTTGGGCGTCCAGGGCACCGGAGTCAATTCCGCAGGTTCACCGGCGGACTGGAACGGCACCCAGACCATCACCGGCCACTTCAACAGCGGAGCCGGCTTCAACGACGTCTTGGACTACAACCCCACGACGGGCCGCGGCGTCGTCGTGTTCGGTAGTGGTGACGGCTCAACACTGCACCCCACCAGCGGCGACAGCATCGCGGTCAACGGCACTGTCTTCACCGATGGCAGTGGCATTACCGGTGCCGTCGGCAACAAGGCCACCAGCATCGCCAGCGGGGGCAACCTGTACCACACCGTCAACGGGGAGGACCTTACCGGCTACCCTGACCTGCTCCTGATCGTGGGCGGACAGCTGTTGGACGAGCCCGGCAACCCCGCCCCCGGAGCCTTCGGCGGCGTTGACAACGCGGTACAGCTGAGCGGCACCAACCCCACCGGCACCGGCGACTGGACCGGCTGGAGCATCACCAGCAGCCTCATCGACGGGCTGCCCGCACTGTTCGCCCGCCACAACAGCACCGGCGCGCTGTACTACTACACCCCGCAACAACTAAAGGACCTCGCGGGCGGCAGCCAGGTGGCCCCGTTGCTGGTCGCCAGCAGCGGCTACAGCTCCGCAGCCCTGCCGGTCCTGCAGGCCGCCGACCTCAATGATGACGGCACCCCGGACCTGCGGACCGTCTCTTCCAACGGCGCGAGCACCGCGCGGATCTTCAACGCGGCCGCTGGGACCCTGACCGCGCAGACGGCGCAAACCCTGGTCGCCCCAGGCCACGCCTGGCCGCTCGGCGACGACACAGAGGGCAGCGCGGCCAGCGCCGCCGACACCTCCGCCGGGCTGAACCTCACCGGCAGTGGCGTCGGCGCCACCTGGGACACCGACGACGACGTCTTCTCCCCCAACCTGGCCCTGAACGGCACCACCACCGGCGCGATGACTTCGAACGCAGCGCTGTCACTGTCGAGTCCCCTCACCGTGTCGGCATGGGTCAAGCCGACAGCTGTGGGCGGGGTCATCGCCTCCCAGGACGGCGTGCACAACTCCGGGTTCCTCCTCTATCCCCAGTCCAACCGGGAATGGGCGTTCTGCCTGGCCACCGGGGACGCCACACGCGGCTACGACTGCACAGCCGGCGGCAGCGCCATCATCGGCCAGTGGACCCACCTGACCGCCACCTACGACCCGGCGACCAAGGCCACCACGCTGTACATGGACGACCGCCCGGTGGCCCGCGGCTCCCACACCGCCATCTCCGGCTTCACCGGCAAGTTCACCCTGGGCAACAGCCTCAACAACGACGCACGCGCCTCGTACTTCAAGGGCAACATCTCCGACGTACAGGTCTGGAACGGGGCCGTACTCACCGCCACCCAGGTCGGCACCATGGCCAACATCACCCTGGCCAAGGCCCCCTACAGCTTCGCCGACGTCGCCGACTACAACCGCGACGGCAACCCCGACCTGGTCGCCACCGATGCCACCGGCAGCCTGTGGCTCTACCCCGCCAACGGCAACGGCGGCTGGTCCAGCGCCGCCACATACATCGGCTCCGGCCTTTCCACCTACACCTTCGCCGGAATCGGCGACTTCAACAACGACACCTACCCCGACACCGTCGCCATGGCCCCCGGCGGCACCCTGCGCCTGTTCCCCGGCGACGTCGGGCAAGACCTGCTCACTCCGGTCAGCAACTTCCCCAGCGGCTGGAACGGCTATACCTTCGCCGGCGTCGCCGACTTCAACCGTGACGGCAAAGCCGACCTGATCGGCCGTCACCCCGACGGCAGCCTGAACCTGTTTCCCGGCACCGGCACGGGCGCCAACCTGGGAACGGCCGTACAGATCGGTACCGGCTGGAACCCCTACACCTTCGCCGGCGTCGCCGACCTCAACGCCGACACCTACCCCGACGTCATCGTCCGAGACGACGCCACCGGCATCCTGTGGCTCTACCCCGGCAACGGCAGCAACGGCTTCGGCGCCCGCAGCCAACTCGGCACCGGCTGGAACCCGTACACCTTCGCCGGCATCGGCGACTACAACAGCGACGGCAACCCCGACGTCATCGTCCGAGACGACACCACCCGCATCCTGTGGGTCTACCCCCGCACCGCCACCGCTTTCAGCACCCGCCAGCAGATCGGCAACGGCTGGTAGGCAAGTCCTCGATCTCTCCGGGGCCGCCGGCGCTGCACCCCAGCGCCCCCGCGGCGGCCCCGGAGCTCCCCGCGCCTTCGGTAATCCCCCCTTCTCTCATGGGAGTTGTACGTGTCAGATCAACGACGCACCGACGTCGGCCGCCGCCAGTTCATACGCCTCACCGGCGGCAGCGCGCTCGGCGCGCTCGCCGTAGGAGGCAGCGCAACGGCCGCGTCTGCCGACATCCTCGCCGCCCCCACGCCGAATCCGTCCCCTGGGATCCCCATGTCCCAGGTGCTCAGCCTGCCGCGCACCCCTGCACCGACAACCACGCTGGGTCCCGCGCCGGAGCAGATCACCAGCGGCACGATCACGCCCCCGAACAGACGGATCCCCTACACCGGTGGCACCGTCGACCCGCAGACGGCCGCGGACGACGTGCCCACCACGCTTCCGTTCGAGTTCGCCACCGCCGGCTACACCATCGTCGATGTGCCCGAGGAGCTGCGCCCGTGGCGCAACCGGCCGGTCGCCAAGGGCGACACCGGCGCCTACGTAGACGCCCAGGGCGTCCGCATGTTCTACAACGACCCCGACGTCTTCATCAACGGCGACGGCAAGCTCTACGACCAACCCGTCACGCAGATCCAGTACGGCCTGGGCTGCCTCGCCTCCTACCGCACCACCGGTGACACGTGGTTCCTCACCCGTGCCAAGGCTCACGCCCAGCGCCAGATCGACCGGCGGGTCGAGACCCGCGGCGCGTGGTACTTCCCCTACCCCTTCAACTACACCCACAACGAGCACGGCGGGCTCGTCTACACCGCTCCCTGGTACTCCGGCATGGCCCAGGGCGAGGCGATATCCCTGTTCATCCAGCTCGCCCAGCTCCCCGACGCCGACGTCACCGAGGAAGAACGCACCCAGTACCTGGCCGCGGCCGACGGCGCGTTCGCCTCACTGCTGCGCGCCGACGACGCCAAACCGTGGGTGGTCAACAAGGACAGCGCGGGCTATTTCTGGATCCAGGAATACCCCATCGACGCGCCGGGCACGTCGGACTACACCTTCAACGGCATGATCTTCGCCCTGTTCGGTGTGTGGGACTACTACCAGCACACCCACAACGAACTCGCGCTCAAGCTGTGGGACGGCGGCCTGACCACGATCGCCAACTACTACCCGCGGCTGCGCAACACCCGCTGGCTCTCCTTCTACTGCAACACCCACCGCATCGCCCCGCTCTCCTACCACCACCATCACCTCGACCTGTTCATGCAGCTGCAGTGGTTCTCCGGCCACTACTCCTTCGCCCGCGACATGGACCAGCTACTGGACGACTACCCCTACCCCGGCCTGGTCTCCACCGACCTGCCCAGCGGCGGCACCGTCGCCTTCGCCGCCGGCACCTACACCTTCTACCAGTACGCCACCACCGCCACCGGCGCCTACGACCCCGCCAAGGACGACGCCCAGACCGCCACCCAGCAGGTCACCTTCACCCGCGACACCTCCGCCCCCGCCACCATGCGGCGCCGCATCCACGGCCGCGGCGTCTACTACCGCATCAGCGCCGGCGCCTATGCCGGCTGGTGGGTCGGCGAAAACTACACCACCGCCTTCCTGCGCGGCCAGTGGTGGACCAAGACCTACCTCCCCGCCCGCACCCTCACCTTCCCCGCCAACACCCCCGTCGACGTCTACAAATACGGCACCGACGGCGCCGTCGGCACCACCAAGACAGTCCAGTGGGACCACACCTCCAACGCCCCCTTCGACCAGCGCGCCGTCATCAACGGCCGCAACATGCTCCGCATCAGCGCCGGCACACTCACCGGCTACTGGGTATGGCACAACAACGTCACCACCGACGGCCTCTGACAGCTGTCGAAACGCCAGTACCCGGCATCCGCCGGGTACTGGCGATACCCAAGCCACACACCCAGGTAGCCGGGCCTCTCACAGAGCTGCTCGAATGGTCGTGGACCTCTGACCTAACGGTCTTTTCGTCCGCCTTGCACCGGTCAGCCTCGCCCCACGCACGTCAGCGTTGCCGGGGCAGATGGGGCAATGTGCAGGCCGTAGAGGCTGTCGACCAGCCGACGGCACCAAGCTGCCGTCCCGGCGGGTGCCGAACGGAGAGCCTGAACTACTCCAGCTCTCGCCGCGCTGCTCCGCCGCCGCCACGATCTCCAAGTGCTGCCTTTGGCAGCCTTCGGCCAGCGCCGCACAGCTCAGGGAAGAAGGCCGAGCGGGTGTCGTGGCGCTCAAGCAGGTCTGCGGTATCGAACACAGCCAGCGGTGGCCGACCTCGACGGCACGCCGCACCTCCAGGCGGCCGCTGCTGACGGCGGCTTGGACGAGCCCGGCGTGCAGAACGGCGAGGCGCTGCAGACACCTCAGGGTCCTCACTCGTCAAGTTGTGGCCGAAAGCCCGCTGTGTAACCTGTCGATCTGCTCGAACGGGATAAGGGTGGGACGTGAAGACGTTGGTCGATGAGGCCGTCGCGGAGGCGCTTCGTGACGGTGACGGCGAGGCAATTCGCCTGTATGTCTCCGCCTGCACCGAACGCATGGCGCCACTGTTCGTGGGCCTGCGGGCGGGCGCGCCGGGGCGGGAAGCAGACTTGGACTTCTATGCGGAGTCCGTGCGCGATCTCTGGCATGCCGACCGGCCGCTCGCCGACGCCGCCGAGCGCGTGCGCGTGGTGGAGCGGTTCCCGGAGCTACAGCCGGACGAGGAGGGGATCACTGATGTCGCCGACACCTACGCCTTCTTCGCTGTCCTCTGCCTGCGGTATGCCCTGCTAGCCCACGGCTCGGGAAGCGCTGATGACGCGGTGTCCTGCGGCCATGCGGCGCTCACCTCGATGGGGATGCTGGACCAGAATGTGGTGGGTGCCAGCCTTCTCGCCGAGGAACAACGGCTCCAGTCCATCTCGCTGAGCGGTGACGCTTCAGGCCTGTGGAACGCGAGCGTCACGGCGGGGCGGGAGAGGTTCCGTGCTGTGCTGGGCCGCCTGCCCGGCTAGAGCGTGTCCGGTAGGTTGCAGTCTGGCTGCGTCGCAGCCCCTCGGCTGTACGGGTAGTACGCGTTGCACCCCTCAGCCCGTGGTAGTCGCTGCGTGTGCAGTCACGTAGGGGCCACGGAGAACCGTGGGTGGATCTATAGGTCAGTCAGTGGTGAATGCGGTGGAGATGCCATTCTTGATGTCTGTCGAGGATGTCTTTTGCCTGCAACAGGGCAGGATGGTCATGCTGACGGGCCGGATCGAGCGTGGGCGGGTACGCAAGGGTGACGAGGTGGAGATCGTCGGCCTGAGGGGCGGCGCGACCGCCCGTGTGGCGGACATCGACGCGAGTCACGTACGTATCGACGAGGCCGGTGCGGACAGGAATGTGGGGGTGCTGCTGCGGGGCATAGCAGCGGTTGCCGTTGAACGGGGCCACGTGCTTGCGGCACCCGGCTCGATCAGCGCCCACGCCCGCTTCGCTGCGGACATCATCCTGCTGTCCGAGGAACAGGGCGGCGCGGACGTAGTGTCCGGCGATCGCCTTCGCTTCCACACCCGCAGCGCCGCAGTGTGGGGCACTGTCACGCTTCACGGGGTGGATGTGGTGCGGCCCCTTCACGGGGCCGAAGTGACAGTCGCCCTCGAAGAACCCGTTGCCCTGGAGGAAGCCCAGCCTTTCGCATTCCGTCAGCGCGGGCGTGCCGCTGGCTCCGGCACCGTGACTCGACTCCCGCGCTGAGCTTCACAAACGAAGCCAGAGCCGGATCGCTGCAAGGGTGACCACGCTCGCCCGTCGACCGTGCCCGCCTCGGCTCCAAGCACCACCTGATCATCGACCGTCACGGGACCCCGCTCGCCGTCACGCACCGGCGGCAACCGGCACGACGTCACCCTGCCCCTGCCCCTGCCCCTGCCCCTGCCCCTGCTGGACGCCACCGCCGCCTGCTGTGGAAGCGCGGCATCAAACCCATGACCGCCCGACGCGGCGTCGCCCACTGCTCCGGAGTGGGCAGAGTGTGCTGGGTGGTCGAGCACGCCTTCGCCTGGCTGCACCAGTTCAAACGGCTCCCCACCCGCTACGAACGACGCGCAGATCTCCACCGGGGCCTGCTCGAACCGGCCTGCGGCCTCAGATGCCTTCGCCGTCTCCGAAACCTCACCCTGAGACGATCACTTGGCTACGCTGAACCACCCCGGCCGCACCTCGTTCAAAGGCGGTTGCAGCGACTGCACTGCGGACCACATCTCCTGCTCCGTGACGTCAAGAAGCTCCGGCAGACTCAGCCCATACCCGCGCAGCCGCCACAGGTCGAAGACTTCTCTTCCGTCGACTGCGAAGTCCACATCGACTTCAATGCCGTTGTCGCTGACGAAGCGGCACCCTGCCCCATGGACCTTGTAGAAGTAGCTGCCGATGTGACCACTGCGACTGATCCGGCGCGAACGGACCAGGCCGACGACGTCCACCAGCCGCTCAAGCGAGGGAATCGCCATCCTCATGGCCTCGTCAATCGCGTTCAGAGCCCGGACGTAACCGAGCACGAGGTCTCGCGCAGCCCCAACCCGTTCCATACGGCCTCATCCCCCTGGGCCCGTGACTGAAGGGATTGTCCCATGGGCCTCCAGCACCTGCGTAGGACGGCATTGCGAAACGATCAGTTAGGCAGGCAGCTGGTCCAGCACGTGAACCAGGACTCGGGCAGGGCATCGCGCACCCGCCTGACCTCGGCCAAGGTGGGCACCTCGGCCTCTACCGACACCTCGGACTAGGGCTGGGCGCCGAAGGCCACCATCTGGTAGGCGACACGCAACGCTGCAGCGCGATCGGGCGTGCGGAAGACGGGGCAAGCGACGTCGTTGGACACGGGCAGACTGTGCCACGAATTTCAGCGCTGTCCGGCGCCGGGAGCAGCTGCCCGTCGTGACACCGCCGCCACGGAACCTACAGCGCCCGGTGGGCCGAAATACCCTTTGAGAGTCTGAGCGTCGCCGAAAGCAATGCTGTCCATGGACGGCACCACACCCGGGGGTACAGGTCTGTGGTCCCGCGCTTCCTTCGCACGTTGCGCCGGACCGCACTCAGCGTCCGCACCCGCCGGTCTTCGTTCTGGGCTCTAGCGGCTCGCTGCGGTCCAGGCCACGGTTATGCTCCCCTGGTGCTGGCCCGGCGGACGTGGGCGTTGGTACTCGTGGAGCGGGCACTGCCGTCTACCGAATTCGAGAGTCCTCAATGAGGAGCTGATCGCGTCCAGGCCGCGGTTGGAGGAACAACTCCCCGTCAACGTGGTGAGAAACCCGATCACGCCCCTTGTTCTCTTCTCCCCATTCGCCACTACCGTGGCCACCGCCCTGGTGTCCATCGGCGGCTGACCAAAGGCGGGGCAGCGCTTCAGGCGCCTGGTGGGGTGGTCTCGTCATCGATGACGGGTGTGACTTGGGCAGTCCAGGAGCACGGTTCCCTGGGTGGATCCCAAGTCACTTCGACATCCGTTTCATGGAATTCGCGCCCGAGTCGCACCACCATGGCGGCCGCAGCGATCTGCGCGTCGTGGGGGTCGGTGTTGAGGGGCACGTCGAGGCGTCCGCACAGCATTCCGCCTTCCGAAGTGAGGACGCTGTGGCGCCAGCCCTCCGGCGCCGCCAGCAGAATGATGCCCGTCGGCATGCCGAAGGAAGGCCGCTTCTTCCCCTTCTTTGGTCTCACCATGGAGCTATCCAACATCGTCGGCTTCTTGGTGATGAGGTGGGGTGGAGGGTCAGGTGCTGCGGCGAGGTTCGGGAGACGAACTCGCCGCCGTGCTTGGGCGGCCGACCGCCCTTGGAGTCGTGGATTCGCGGCGGTGTCGGCTTGTGCATCACGCAGTCAGAACGAGGACGGCCGAGGATCTCGACCGGCAGCCCCGCCGGCAGGCGGGCTATTCGAGGGACGTCGTATCCGGCCTCCAGCACGACCAGGACCGTTCCCCCAGCTGCCACTGACCGGCGCCGACGAGCCGCTCGACGACCTCGCGGAGCTGCTCCGTGATCACCGCCGCGACGTCGGTGCCAGGCTCTCAACGAACCGCGTCCAGCAGCGCCGTCCCGGAGGTGGGGCCGCTCTCCCGTGCTGCCACGACCGAATACGGCCGGCCGGGCACCAGCTGTGCCGTCTGTGCAGCCGCGGCGATGAACGACGGGCCTCCCCTGTGTCAAGGTGCCGTACGGGGAAGACGGCGTCGGGCGGGTGCAGCGAATGGCTTTCGTTCATGGTCACGAAGCACGCCGTGGAGGTCGGTGCAAGGGTATGGAAACTGACGGCTCGTCAGATTACGCTCCCGCGTATGATTTCCACGGTGGTCTGGGGTACCGGCAACGTCGGCCGTGCGGCGATCCGTGCGGTCGAGGCGCATCCGGCGCTCGATCTCGCGGCCGTGCTCGTCCACAACCCCGAGAAGGTCGGGCGCGACGCGGGCGAACTCGGCGCTCTCGGTAGGGGCCTGGGCATCTCGGCGACCGACGACATCGACGCCGTGCTGAACGAGGGCCCCAGGGCGGTGGTGTACGCGGCGTCGGGCGACATCCGGCCCGACGAGGCGCTGGCCGACATCGGCGCCGCGATCCGGGCGGGTGCCGTGGTCGTCACTCCGGCGCTGTACCCGCTCTACGACCAGCGCAACGCCCCGCCCGAGTTCCGGGACCCGGTGCTCGCCGCGATAGCCGACGGCGGAGGGTCGTTGTTCGTGTCCGGCGTCGACCCGGGCTGGGGCAATGACGTACTGCCCCTGCTGATGAGCGGCCTGGGCACGGTCGTCGACGCCGTCCGCTGCCAGGAGATCTTCGACTACTCCACGTACGAGCAGGAGGAGTCGGTGAGGTATCTGGTCGGGATGGGCCAGCCGATGGACTACGAGCCGCTGATGCTCGCCCCGTCGATCCCGACCATGGTGTGGGGCGGGCAGATCCGACTGATGGCCAGGGCCCTCGGTGTCGAACTCGACGAGATCCGCGAGACCTTGCAGCGCCGCCCGCTCGACGCGACGGTGAGCACCCGGACCATGGGCGAGTTCGACGCAGGCACCCAGGGCGCCGTGCGGTTCGAGGTGCAGGGCTTCGTGAAGGGGGAACCCCGCCTCGTCATCGAGCACATCACCCGGATCCACCCGTCCTGCGCCCCGGATTGGCCGTCACCACCCAGCGGCGACGGGGCGCACCGAGTGATCATCGAGGGCCGTCCTCGCATCGAGGTCACCGTCGAGGCGACCGACGAGGGCGAGAACCGGTCGGCGGGCGGGAACGCCACCGCGGTCGGCCGACTGGTCGGCGCGATCGACTGGCTCGTGGACGCGGAGCCCGGACTGTACGACGCGCTCGACGTCCCGCTGCGGCCGGCGGTGGGAAGGCTCGGCGGGAAGTGACGCCGACGCCCCCTTCCGTATCCCTCCGACACCACGAGGACGCGCCTCCTGTCGCCGGCCGGGGCCGGGGGCGAACACGAAGGAGTCCCGGATGAACGTCGACATCCCCGAAGGCAAGAACCCGATCGAGTACGTGTGGGGCGACATGGTCCCCGGCATCGGGCTCGCCGCCGCGAACTTCTCGCTGTCCGTCTACGCCCATACGACCCTGGGACTGCGCGAGTTCGAGGCGGCGCGGCTCCGGATCGCGCAGATCAACGGCTGTCTCTTCTGCCTCGACTGGCGGACCGAGCGGGACGGGCAGAAGGTCGAGGAGGAGTTCGCCGACGCGGTGGCCGAGTGGCGTACGACCGACGCCTTCGACGAGCGCACCCGCCTGGCCGCCGAGTACGCGGAGAGGTACGCCCTGGATCACCACGGCCTCGACGATGAGTTCTGGGACCGGATGACCGCGCACTACAGCCAGACCGAGATCGTGGAACTGACCATGAGCCTCGGCTCGTGGCTGGCGTTCGGGCGGCTCAACCGTGTGCTGGGGCTCGACGCCATGTGTGTGCTGCCGGGGCACTGAGCCGGTCCGGGGCCGTCCGGCGAGTCCGGGCGGCCCTGGTTTCGTTCCTTGCTCAGTCCCCTGTCGTTCCTCGCTCGTTCCCCCTCTCCTCCCTCTCTCGGGACGGGGTCCGTTCAGTTCCGGACAGCACGTGCTCGGGTCACCGCTACAGGTCCGCGGCGATGATCGCTTCTATGTTTCGTTCGGCGAGTGCCGTGATGGTGACGAACGGATTGACGCTGGTGTTGCCCGGGACGAGGGCGCCGTCGATGACGTACAGGCCCGGATGTCCGTGCAGGCGGCCGTAGTTGTCCGTCGCCTTGTTGAGCACGGCGCCACCGAGGGGGTGGTACGTGAGGTGGTCGCCCCAGATCTTGTAGGCGCCGAAGAGGTCGGTGCGGTAGATCGTCCCCTCCTTGGCGTTGATCTTGTCGAAGATCGTCTTGGCCATGTCGATGGACGGCTGCTTCCAGGCGGTCTGCCAGTTGAGGTCGACCGTTCCCGCCGTCGCGTTCCACGAGAACTGGGCACGGTTGGGGTTCTTGGTGATCGACAGGTAGAACGAGGCGTAGGTCTCGATGCCGGTGGGCAGTGGGGCCACCTCGGCGAACGCGCCGCCCGCGGCCCAGTTGTCGATGCCGGAGCACGGGATGGACGACTGAAGGGCGCCGGTGGGGTCCCACAGGTGGTTGGCGCGGCCGCACATCACATTGCCGTTGTCGCCCCAGCCCTTGCCCACCTCGCTGTTGAGGCCCGGCAGCGCGCCGGTCGCCTTGAGCTTGACCAGGAGCTTGCTGGTGCCGACGCTGCCGGCCGCGAAGAACACCCGGTCCGCGGTGACGGTCTTGGTCGCGGTGGTGTTGCCGCTGGTGTCGAGTCGGTCGATGACGACCGTGTAGCCGCCTGCTGTTGCCGGGGCGACCGAAGTGACCTTGTGCAGGGGGGAGATGGAGACCCGTCCGGTCGCCTTCGCCTGGGCGAGGTAGGTCTTCTGCAGGGACTTCTTGCCATAGTTGTTGCCATAGAGGATCTCGCCCGCGAGCGCGGACTTGGGTACGGTCCCGGCGGCCTCCTGCTCCATGTAGTCCCAGTCGTACACGTCGGGCACGAAGACGAACGGGAAGCCCGAACGCTGGGCGTGCTTACGGCCGACCCGCGCGTACTGGTAGCAGGCGGCGGTCTCGAACCACGTCGGGTCGACCGTGGCGACGCCGAGACCCGCGTTGGCGCGCGGGTAGTAGACGGAGTACATCTCGTCGGCGTCGACCGACGGCAGGACGGCGCCGAAGTTCTCCCGCCTGGGAGTGACCGCCATGCCTCCGTTGACCAGTGAACCGCCACCGACGCCCCGGCCCTGGTAGACGATGATGCCGCCCATCTCCTCGGCGTCCAGCACTCCGGTGTAGCGCGGGACGTCCTTGTCGATGGGGAAGCCGAGGAAGTTGCTGAGCGGCTGTTTCGTCCTGGTGCGCAGCCAGAAGGACCGGTAGTCGGGACTCGTCGTGTTGGCGAAGATCTTGCCGTCCGACCCGGGAGTGTCCCAGGCCATGCCCATCTCGATCATGTGGACGTCGACACCCGCCTGGGCCAGGCGCAGAGCGGCCACGGAGCCGCCGTATCCGGTGCCGATCACGAGGACGGGAACGTGCGCGCCCGGTTCGATCACCGCGGTTGCGGCTGTGGTGGCGGCGTGGGCCGGGACTACCTGCCCGGCGAGCGCGGCCGACCCGAGAAGAGAACCGGTTCCAGTGATGAATCTTCGACGGGATACGCCTCGCAGGCGCCTCCCACGTGGGGAATCGTCGTTCATGCGCGGCTCCTCACTCTCCATAGAGTGAGACGGGTTCTACTGATACCCACATGAGAAGTCACGCCATACCCTGAGGTAACTTTCAAAAGATCACATATTGGGCATCTTATGGATCGACAGGTTCCAGATCAGCGCCCCCCGCGGCACCGCCGGCCCGTCCCCGGACACCGCCGCCCAGGGCCTGGCTCGTACCTGCTCGTGAACTGGGGTGAGCCATAAGCACTTCTGCCCGACTCGCGTGGCCGTCGCAGCGCACTGCTGTGCTCGTAGGACCCGGTGGGCGGATCGGCCGGCCGATGTAGCGCATCTCAGCTGCGGCTCCAGCGGGCATCGACCGCGCGATTCGCTGTCGGGCGGCTTCGAAACTGTCGTCAGCGTCGGCAGTGCCCCGCGCGAACCGTCGACCCCTCATGCTCCGCACAGGTCCGACGCAGGGCGTTGCCCGGCTCGTCAGCCGTTGGGGATCTTGTGGCTGTCGGCATCATCGGCCGAATGTCTCGGCCAGTCGCACCTTGTAGCCGTCCTCCTCCATGAGGACGACGGTGACGCCGAAGGGGTTCGGGTGGTCCAACTCCAGAGGAATGAAGGAGTACGAGACGGCGGCCTGGACAGGCGCCACCAGTTCGCCGCCGGGCTGGGGCGCGGGGGCCGGCAACCACTCGGGGACCACCGAGGCCGTGCCGTCGGGGCCGCGGGCCACGACGTTCTCGGTGTAGGGGAACTGGTGCAGCACGTGTCCACCGCGGCCGGCCTGGACCAGGTTCAGGCAGGGAACCGGGCCGGCGGCGGGCAGGCCGCAGGCGGTGGCAACGTCGGCGGTCTCCCAGGCGAGCACGATCTCGTCCGCGCCGGCCGCGGCCGCGATGGTGGACAGTTGCGCGATGCCGGTGAGGGCGTCCTCGCTCGTCGTGAACGGGCGTGCCCAGACCATTCCGACCAGTTCGCCGCCCACAAGCGGCATGATGACCGGCCGGGGCGCAGCGCCCTGTTCCAGGCCCGCGGTGCATGCGTTCTTCACCGAGTCGACCAGCGCGTCCCAGATCTGCCCGTCCATGAAGTCCCTTTCGACACCGGCCGTCTTCGTGACGTCCGACCTTGTCACGCAGACGCCCGACCCGCCAAAGCGCCGGTCCTTCAACCGCGATCGGGAGCCCGGGGACGCGTGCGGATCCGCTGCCGGAAGGTGTGAAGTGGGGCCCGCGCCGGACCGCGACGGTGGCTGCCGGTCGCGGACGCTCCCGGCAGGTCCGGCGACGGGAACACACGGCCTACGCCAACGTGTGCTCCCGTTCTGCAGTCGACCACCGGGCCGGGCCGCGATGGTGGGCCAAGGCCAGGACAGGGCCGTGCTGGAATGTCCCGCGCGCCGGGCAGGGCGGGTCAGCGCAGTCCGGCGAAGAGGTCGTTCTCGGGTACGGCCGCGCGCGTCACGGATGGAACCGCCACCGGCCTTCGGAAAGGACATCCACCTTGCCGTCCCTGACGCGAACGGCCGTCTCGTCGTCGATGAAGTAGATCGGGAAGTCCGCCCGCGCGGCGATGCGATCGGCCCAGGCGTCGTCCCGCTCGGGAAAATCCGGCGAGTACAGGTGGGGCTTGAGATACCAGTCGAAGAGGCCGAACGGCGGCTCCACGGTCGTCGCACCGAGCACGTGGAGGTCCGTCGTGTCCCCGATGACGTCGGCGGAGTGTCCGGTGAGATTACGGCTGAAGATCATTGATCCGGCGCTGACCCCCACATAGACCCGGTTCTCCAGCGCCTCCAGGAAGCCGTCGGCCAGGCCGTTGCCGGTGATGCTGCGCGCGAGGTGGTAGTGACTGCCGCCCTCGACATAGATGACGTCGGCGTGGAGCAGCCGGTCGAGCACCATCTGCCGGGGCAGGCCGTTCAGCTCCAGGACGTCGAACTCCCGCCAGCCGAGACCGTGCAGCCGGTTCATGTCCTCGACGACCCACCCGTGGTCGCCGGGCTCGGCGACCGACGCCGTGGGAACGAACACGACGTTCGCCGATTCGAACGGCTTTCCCAGCATGTCCCGCAGCGCATCCCGCAGTGTCTCGTTGCGCAGGCCACTCGCCGTCAGCAGAAGGTTCATCGGGCGAGCCAAGCACGGCTGACGGGTGCGCGCAACGAACCCAGGGCCGTGGGCGGGCGGGGGATGGTCAGTACAGAGACAGGCCGAAGACCGAGAGGACCTCCGCGACGGGCTGGTAGTAGGTGACGCCACCGGACGCGCAGTTGCCCGAGGAGCCCACCGCGAACCCGAGGGCGATCGACCCGGAGTAGGCCGGCGCCCCGGTGTCGCCCGGTTCCGAGCACGCGGTGGAGCGGAACAGACCGTGGACCGCGCCCTCGGCGTGGTTGATCGTGGCGTTGACCGCGGTCACCCTCCCGCAGTGGACGCCGCTGGTCCGTCCGACGTGGCAGACGGACTGCCCGATCGCCGGGTTCACGGCCCCGGTCACGTCCTGGTAGACGCCCCCGCCCAGCGCGATGTCACCGGGGAGGACCAGCGCGCTCGTGGTGTAGCGGACCACGCCGTAGTCGTCGATCGGGTAGGAGGCGCCCGCGGTGACGCCGACCGGCAGGGTGTGGGCCGCGTCCGCGTACCAGGTGGTGGTGTGGGTGCCGGAACAGTGGCCGACCATGACGGCGTAGCGATTGGTCCCGCTCACCGCGTTGAAGCCGACGACACACTGGGCGCCGGTGGCCGCGTACAGCAGGGTGCCCCCGCGGATCGTGGGCACCTGGACGGCGGTGGCGCCCGTACCGGTGCCGAACAGCAGGGCGACCACCGCCGTCACAACCGTGGTGAACATTGTCAGGCGGGTGTGCGGACGTCTCACGGCCCCTCCAGGGGAGTCGGTCGTCTCGAACCGGGCAGTGTCTCCATCGTGCGGGAGGCGGAGTCCGCGGCGACAGACGCGGTCCGGCCGTACCGCAATCCTCACCGGCCGTCCTCACCGCCGTCCGGTCCGATCCGACCGCTTTCGTCGAGCAGGAGCCGATCGGCACGGGGGCTCACCACCGGGACCGGGCCACCGAGGACAAGATGCCAAGGTCCCGGCGTTCGCAATGGAGCGTCGACCGCCCCGTGCCACACCGATCGGCTCCAGCCGCCGGGAGTTCCGGTCAGTTCGGACGGCGGCTCCGGAGCTCTTCCTCGAACTCCACGATGTCGGCGATCCGGGCATCGATGACCTCGCCGGTGTAACCGGGACTTGGGAAAGGGGCGTCCCGGCGGTCCTCCACGCGAGGGGCGAAGGGTGACAGCCGTCATCAGGACGGAGAGGCTCCGACACCCGGCCCCATAGCGAACTGACAGCGGTCGGCGACGAGCATCTGACAACTACGCACGCCAACTCACCCTGGAACTGGCCGAAGACCGCCTGCTCATCACCGGCCAGGTCTCGCCGGGTGGTCAAGGTCCGTTCCACACCGAATCCAGGCATCCGTGCCCTCACGCCGCTCCAACCTGCTGGACGGCCCCAAAACAAGGGTGCGCAGGCGACGTTGCGGGGAAGAATGGCCGCCATGACGTACGAAGGCTCCTCCATCGATCCGGCCAAGCCCAGCATCGCCCGCGTCTACGACTATCTGCTCGGCGGCAAGGACAACTACGCCGTGGACCGTGAGATCGGTGACGTGTTCAAGCGCGACCTGCCCGGTTCGGTGGCCATCGCCTTCGCCAATCGCGCGGCCCTGACCCGGGCGGTCAGGGAGATCGCGACGACCACCGGCATCCGGCAGTTCATCGACCTGGGCAGTGGCCTGCCGACCGCGGACAACGTCCACCAGGTCGCGCAGCGGCACGCTCCCGAGTCGCGGGTCGTCTACGTCGACATCGACCTCCAAGTGCTGGTCCACGGCCGCGCACTGCTGGAGAACAACGACCGGACCCGCGTCGTCGCGGTCGATGTGCGCAATCCCGAAGGCATCCGCACTCACCCCGACACCCTGGAGATCATCGACTTCACTCGTCCCGTCGCGGTCATCCTCAGCGCCGTCCTCCACCACGTCAACGATGACGAGGACCCGGCCGGTATCGTCCGCTACTGGCGCGACCACGTCCCCTCCGGAAGCTGTTTCTTCATCAGCCACTTCCGCTCCGGCAACAACCCGGAGACCGCGCAGGCCGAGAAGGTTCTCCAGCAGACGTTCGGCCGCGGCCGGTGGCGCACCGACGAGGAAATCGCCTCCCTGCTGGACGGTCTGGAGATCCTCGAGCCCGGGATCGTCCCCGCGTCCCTGTGGCGTCCCGACGAGACCGCCAACCCGTGGAACAGCGGCGAACGACGAGAGCTCACGGTCTGGGAACACCTCATCGCCGCCGGACTGGCCCGGAAAGCCTGGACCTGATCCTCGGATGGCGATCGTCGGGCGGTTGCGCCTCTGGTCTTCAGGTCGCCTGGGTGGCGAACCGCCTCGGCATCGACGCGGGCAAGTGAGCGTGGCTCCGCGGCCCCGGCCCCGCGGGGAAGGGGGCGGGCACCCGGTGGGTCGCACACGGCAGAGGCGGTTCGACGCGGGCGCGCCCTGTGCGCCGGTCGCCGCTTCGGGTGGCCCTCGGAGCGCGTGGGCGCAGGCCGAACACGAACGCCCCCGGTCGACGGGCGCGGCAATCCGGGCAATGGATGCTCAGCCGTCGTCACGCGGCTGGAGGTACACCTCATCGACAAAGCACCAGGCCCACTCGTCGCCGTCCTCGGTGGAGCGCATCAGCGGGTGTCCGCTGGACTCGAAGTGAGCAGTGGCATGGCCGTGGCGCGAGCTGTCGCAACAGCCCACGTGGCCGCAGGCGAGGCACACCCGCAGGGCGACCCAGTCGTGGCCGAGAGCTGCGCACTGCCGGCATGTGTCGCTCTGCGGTGCGTGCTCGGATTCAGGTGTTTCGATGTGTGCGCATCCACGACCCTCGGGCCGGCCACCATCCGGACGCAGGGTCCACCCGGCCATGAAGACTCCTCCTTCGCCGAATTTCGCTCACTGCTGCCGCTGCCAACACTTCGACCGCTCCCCGGCTGTCGGATGCGGGACGCTCAAGAAGGTGTGGGCGACGGGGCGACGACGTCGTGCGTGGCCCGGGTCCGACCGGGCGGGCCGGGTCGGTCCGCGCTCTGAGACCAGGAGGACGGATGCCGCAGGACGTACAGTTCGATCTCCCTTTTGCTCCTTCTCTGAGTGCGGGGCTCGAAGGGTCACGGTTACGCAATCTCGACTGGGTGCGGCACACGGGCCTGGTCCGGGAGGGCAGGTCGCTGGACTGGTACGCGTCGTGGGACATGCCGCGGCTCGCTGCCTACGGATTCCCCTACGCGCAGGGGCCGGCGCTTGATCTGTGTACGGACGCGATGGCGTTCTTCTTCGTGTTCGACGACCAGTTCGACGGTCCGCTCGGACCGGATCCCGCCCGCTCGGCGGCGGTGTGCCGGCAACTGATCGGCATCGTCCACGGCTGCGCTCCCGGGACGGATGCGTGCTCGGTGGCGTTCGCGGACATCCGGGCTCGCAGCACCGACGGCGCGCATCCGGCCTGGGCGGCACGTACGGCGCACGAGTGGGAGTACTACTTCGCCGCCCAGGCCCACGAAGCGATCAACCGGCTGCGCGGCACACCCGGCGACGTGGAGAGCTACCTCCAGGTCCGCCGGGGCGTCGCCGGGACCGATCTGCCCCTGTCGCTGGGCGAGCGGGCCGCAGGGCTGACCGTGCCTGCCGCCGCCTTCCACAGCCCGCAGCTGCGCATCATGCGCCAGGCCGCCGTCGACATCACCCTGATGTGCAACGACGTGTACTCCCTGGAGAAGGAGGAGGCGCGCGGCGACATGGACAACCTCGTCCTCGTCGTCGAGCAGGCCCGGCACTGCACCCGGGAGGAGGCCATCACCGCGGCCCGCCGGGAAGTGGAGGACCGCTGCCTGCGCTTTCAGGAACTGGCTCTCCAGGTGCCGGCCATGTGCCTGCAGTTGGGGCTCACCGCGCAAGAACGGGCCGCCGTGGACAGCTGTATCGCGGTGATGACCTCATGGATCAGCGGTTACCAAGCCTGGCAGACGCAGACCGCGCGCTACACCAGCGCTCCGCATGTACTCCCCAGCCAGAGCCCTGGATACTTCGACAGGGTGCTGCCGACGTAGTCCGGTACCCGTTGCCCGATGCCAGTGCGAACTCCGGCTGCAAGCAGGGCTGATGCATACGGTTCCCGACCGAGGCGGCGCTCTTCGACGCGATCGTCACCGCGTCCTGGCCAGGCGGGAGAGTCGGACGAGGAAGCCCCGCCGCCGGGCGACCCCCGGGCCGGCCTCGCCCTGATCGGCCGGCGCTGTGTGGCTCTCCCCGACCGCGCGGACATGGCCGACCTGTTCCGGATCGTCATCGCCGAGCTGTCGCGCTTCCTGGCAACTGGCCGAGTCGCAGTTCCACCGCGGAAAGATGTCCTACTTAGATCCGGTACGCGCTGTCTGGACGTGGAGCGTGGCGCCGGCACGGTCGTCCTGGACGATCCCGAGCCGGCAGCGGCCCAGTTCCTCGGCATGATCGCCGACTACGTGTTCCGGCCCCGGATGCCCCTGCCGCACCGGGCCCCGGACGATGCGGCCGTCCGGCATGTCGTGGACGAGGCCGTCCTGATGACGGCGGCCAGGTACGCCACGGCCTGAGAGGGTGTGCCTCCCCTCCGTGTACGTCTCTTCCTCCCCCTCCCCCCACCGTCCGGACTCCGGCATCGGCGGGTCCGGCTCAGCGGTCGGCGAGCGTCCGGATCTCGTCGGCGATCAGCTTGGGGTCTTCCTCGGCCATGAAGTGGCCGCAGGACACCGTGCGGTGCCGCAGATCGCCGGCCCAGGCGCCCCACAGGCCCTGGGCGTGGTAGCCGAGCGCGGCGCCCCAGTCCTGCTGGAGGACGGTCACCGGCATGGCCAGCCGGTTGCCCGCGTCGCGGTCGGCGGTGTCGTGATCCACGTCCACACCGGCCGAAGCCCGATAGTCGGCGACGATGGAGGGCACGGCCGCCGCGGACGCCGTGAGGTAGTGCGCGCGGACGTCGGCGGGGATCGCGTCCGGGCCGTCGGTCCAGGCGTCGAGGAAGTAGCCGAAGAAGGTGTCGGCGCTCGCCCGGATCATCTCCTCCGGCAGGCCGGGGGCCTGTGCCATCAGGTACAGGTGGAAGCCGACCGCCGCGGAGACCCCGTGCAGGGCGTCCCACATGTCGAGGGTCGGCAGGACGTCGAGGAAGAGGGCAGCGGAGACGGTGTCCGGGTGGTCCATCGCGGCGCGGAAGGCGACCAGGGCACCGCGGTCGTGGCCGGCCAGGACGAACCGGTCGTGTCCCAGTTCGGCGGCGAGGCGCACGACGTCCCGGGCCATGGTCCGCTTCGAGTAGACCTCGGGGCCGGTCTCGGCGGGCTTGTCACTGGCGCCGTAGCCGCGCAGGTCGGGACAGATGACGGTGTGGTCGGTGGCGAGGTCTGCGGCGACGTGCCGCCACATCAGATGGGTCTGCGGAAAGCCGTGCAGCAGGACGACCGGGGTGCCCGCGCCACCGACGGCGGCGTTCAGGGTGACGCCGTCGTCGACTTGCACGTGGTGCTGGGTCAAACCGGGGATGCTCAGGGGTGTCACAGCGACTCCTGTGGTTCGTGGCAGAGTGGACGTCCCGGACTTCGCGGTCCGGGTCGTCCGGGGACGTCACCCAGATTGCGGGCCCCGGATCAGCGATCGATGAGTGGATGCGCGCCACCCGCCGGGGACGGCGCCGCCCGCGAAAGGACCCTGCCGTGGGTGTGGAGTTCGGACTGCTGGGGCCGGTGGCAGCCTGGGACGCCGGCGGCTCGGTCCTCCCCCTCGGCGGGCCCCGCCACCGCGAGGTGCTCGGACGGTTGCTGATCGCCCGGGGTCGGGTGGTGCCGGTCGGCCGGCTCGTTGCGGACCTGTGGGAGGACGAGCCTCCGGCGGGTGCGGTGGGTGCGGTCCGCACCTTCGTCGCGGCGCTGCGCCGCGCCCTGGAACCCGGGCGCCCTCCCCGGCAGCCCTCCCACCTGCTGGTCACCGACGGCCCCGGCTACGCCCTGCGCGCCGGCCGCGAGACGGTGGACGCCTGGCGGTTCGAGGACACCGCCGCGCGAGCCGCTGAGGCAGCGCCCCACGCGGCTGTCGCCCTGTGGGACGAGGCGCTCGACCGCTGGCGTGGGCCGGTGCTGGCCGACTTCCCCGCCGCCGCGTGGGCTGCCGCCGAACAGGCCCGGCTGGAGGCGCTCCGCCTCGACGCGGTCGAGCGGCGCGCCGACGCCCTGCTGGCAACGGGTGCCGCCCGCGAGGCCGTCGCCGATCTGCGCGCCCATGTAGCCGCCCACCCCGGCCGGGAGGACGGTTGGGTCCTGCTGGCCACCGCGCTCAACCGTGCCGGACGGCGCGGTGAGGCTCTGGAGACCCTGAGCCGTGCCCGCTCCGCCCTGGCCGGAGCAAACGGTGCGTACGGTCCCGGGGGCGCCCTGGCCCGTGCCGAGGACCGCGTGCTCGGCAGCAGCTCCGGCTCCGCGACCGAACCGGCCGGGGTGGCCGACGGCATCTGGGACCGGGCGGCGGCCTCGTGGGACCGCTCGGTGCCCGCCCGGTCCCGGGCCCGGCTGTACGCCACCGCCGGCCTGCTGCGCGACCTCGCGGTCACCGGCGCCGACGGGCTGCAGGAGGCACGCCGGCACCGGCAGGACCTGGTCGCGGCAGCCGAGACGACCGGTGACACCGAACTGGCCGCCCGGATCATCGGCTCCTACGACGTCCCGGCGGTGTGGACCCGCGCCGACGACCCCGAGGGCGCCGGCGAGCTGTCCCGGGCCGCCGCCCGCGCCGCCGCCCGGCTCGGCCCCGGCGGCCCGGCCGCGCTGCGCGCCCGACTGCTGTCCGTCGTGGCGGTCGAGTCCCGGGGCGACGCCGCCGCCGACGCACCGCTTCCCCGGGCGTCCGACGCTCCCGCGACCGAACCGTGGCGCCGGCGCGCCGAACGCGCCGCCGAGGAGGCCGTCCGGCTCGCCCGTCGCCTGGGCGACCCCGCACTCCTGGCGTTCGCCTTCAACGGCGCCTTCATGCAGGCGTTCGCCTGCTGCGGGTCGGCTGCCCGCCGGGACGTCCTCGGCAGTGAACTGACCCGGCTGGCCGTCGACCACCAGCTGCCCGGTCACGAAGTCCTGGGCCGCATCGTGCGCCTCCAGGCACTCGCCGGCCTCGGTGACTTCGCGCAGGCGGACGTCGAGGCCGCCGAGATCGACCGGCTCGCGCACCGCAACGAACGGCCGCTGGCCGAGGTGTTCACGTCCTGGTACCGGGCCCTGCGCACCTGCGAGGCCGAAGGCTGGGCGGCGGCCCGTCCGCGGTACACGCAGGTCCTGGCAGAGACCGCTGACTGCGGCATGCCCGGCCTCACCCGGGGCGCGGCAGCGCTGGTCGCGCTGGTTCCGGTCATGCGGGGCGACGCCCTGCCCGACCCCGACGCCTTCGTCCGTCTGGACACCGGCCCCTACCGACCGTGGCTCGACCCTCTGCTGCTGGCCGCGTCCGGCGCCGTGGAACAGGCCCGGCAGGCGCTCAGCGCCGTACCCCGGCCTCCGCACGACCTCCTGCAGGAGGCGCTGTGGTGCGTACTCGCCCGCACCGCGGCAGCCGTCGGGCACCGGCCGGTTCTGCGCCGGGCCCGCGACGAACTCTCCGCCGCCGTCGGAGAGTGCGCGGGCGCCGGAAGCGGCCTGGTCTCGTTCGGGCCGATCGAGCACCACGTCAGGGAAGCCGAGAGAGCCCTCGGGGAGCCCCGCTGACAACCATGTGGTCCCGCAGCGACCAGCCACACCGACCCCTGCGGGACACCTGGCGTTCGAATGCCCCGACCGCGGGACAGAACGAACACACCTTCCCGGCGAACGTTCCCGGTCACGGCACTGGCGGTCAGTCGCCGTAGAGGCCGGTCAGTTCGGTGGCGTACTTGTCCCGGACGACCCGGCGGCGCAGTTTCAGCGACGGGGTCAGTTCGCCGGTCGCCGGTCCCCACTCCTGGGGCAACAGCCGGTACCGCTTGACCTGTTCGGTGCGGTTGAGGCGGCTGTTGGCGGCGGCCACGGCCCGGTCGACCCCCTCGAGGACGGCGGGGTGCGCGGCCAGCGCGGCGAGGTCCGCACCGTTCTCCAGGCCGTGCGAGGCGGCCCAGGCGGGCGCCGCCTCGGGGTCGAGCACCAGCAGGGCGACGAGGTAGGAGCGGTGGTCGCCGTGCACCATCGCCTGGCCGATCAACGGGTGTTCCTTCAGGGCGTTCTCCACGAGGGCCGGGGAGATGTTCTTGCCCGTCGAGGTGATGATCATCTCCTTCTTCCGGTCGGTGACCCAGACGAAGCCGTCCTCGTCGACCCGGCCGATGTCGCCGGTGTGCAGCCACCCCTCCTCGTCGAGCGCGGGGCCGACCGTGCCGTCCGGCCGCAGATAGCCGGCGAAGACGGAGGAGCCGCGCACCTGGAGCTCGCCGTCCGAGGCGGTGCGCACCCGCACGCTCGACACCGGGCGGCCCACCGAGCCCAGCCGGAATCCGGTGCGGGGGCTGTTGGCCGTCGCCACGCCCGCCGTCTCGGTCAGCCCCCACGCGTCCATGACGACGATGCCGAAGCCGGCCCAGAACCGCACCACGTCCAGCGGCATCGGCGCGGACGCGCTGGCGGCCCAGGCGACCCGGTCGAGGCCACCCGCGGCCAGCAGGGGCAGCAGCACCGTCTCGCGACACCGCGCGTACGCGTCCGCGAGCGCGGCGGGCGGCTCCTCGCCGCGCTCCAGGAAGCCGACGTGCTCGCGGGCCACGTCCGCGGCCTCCTCGACGGCCTTGCGCCGCTCCTCGGGCAGCAGGGTCAGGCCGGTGCGGACCGCGGCGGCCAGCTTCTCCCAGACCCTGGGCACACCGAAGAACTGCCGGGGCCGCAGCTCGCGCACCGCTTCGGCCACGGTGGCCGGATCGGCGCAGAGATGGACGTGCGAGGCGCGGTGGCAGGGCAGGTAGATGCCGAGCATCCGCTCCGCGACATGGGCGAACGGCAGGTAGCAGATGTGCTCGACGTGCGGCGGCAGATCCACCACCGCGTCGAGCGCGACGGCGTTGGCGAGCACCTGCTGATGGGTGAGGACCACGCCCTTGGGCTCACCGGTCGTCCCGGAGGTGTAGACGACGGTCAGCGCGTCCCCGGGGCGGGCCGTGTCCAGTGCCTTGCCGAAGCCCTCCGGGACCGGCTCGCGGGTGAGCGCCGCGTAGGGCAGGTGGTGGCCTTCCTCGCCGTCCTCCACCACCACGAGCCGTCCGAGCGGCGTGGCGTCGTCGTCGAGCAGCGGCGCCCACACCGCTGCCTGGGCGGCGCCTTCCACCACCGCCAGCGCCGCCCGGCAGTTGCGCGCGATGTGGGTGATCTGTTCGGGGGCGGCGGTGCCGTAGACACTGACCGGCACGGCGCCGAGGCGCACCAGCGCGAGGTCGGTCAGCCAGTGCTCGGGACGGTTGGCCATCATCAGCAGGACGTGGTCGCCGCGGCCCGCACCGAGCGCGGCGAGGCCGGCGGCGAGTTCCGTGGTGCGGTCCCGGACCTCCGCCCAGGTGAGCGTGGACCACGCGCCACCGTCCGGGGTCCGCCACGACAGGGCGGGCAGGCCCGGGTGGAGGCGGGCGTTGCGTTCCAGGAGCAGCGGCAGCGTGGACGGCGCCGCCGGTTCTCCTTGTGGGTCCCCGTCGGTGCGCGGGGCAGATGTCATGACGGCCTCCTGGCGTGCTGGACGGATCGGATCGGGTGGGGGTGGGGGGATCAGCGGTCGGTGAAGGTCTCGCCGCGCTCGGCCTTGCGGAGCAGCAGTTCGGGCGGGGCGAAGCGGTCTCCGTGCAGCTCGGCGAGTTCGCGTGCGCGGGTCACGAAGCCCGGCAGACCCCCGGGGTGGCCGTTGACGTACTGGAGCACGCCGCCCGTCCACGCCGGGAAGCCGATGCCGAGCAGCGAGCCGACGTTGGCGTCCGCGACGGAGACGAGCACGCCCTCCTCCAGGCAGCGCACGGAGTCGAGGGCCTCGACGAAGAGCATCCGCTGCTGGAGTGCTGCGAGGTCGGCCCCGCGCAGTGCCGGGTCGGTGAAGTGCTCCCGCAGTCCGGGCCAGAGCCTTGTACGGCGACCGTCCTCGTAGTCGTAGAAACCGGCTCCGCCGCTGCGGCCGGGGCGCCCGAACTCGTCGATCATGCGGTCGACGACGGCGTGCGCCGGATGGGGCCGCCAGTCTCTGCCCGCTTCCTGGGCCGCGCGCCGGGTCTCCTCGCGGATCCGGCGCGGCAGGGTGAGCGTGAGGTCGTCCAGCAGGGCGAGCACCCTGGCCGGATAGCCGGCCTGTGCGGCGGCCTGTTCGACGGTCGCCGGGTCGTGTCCCTCGCCGACCATCGCCACGCCCTCGTCGATGAAGTGGCCGATGACGCGGGAGGTGAAGAAGCCCCGGCTGTCGTTGACGACGATCGGGGTCTTGCCGATCTGCCGGACCAGATCGAAGGCGCGGGCGAGGGCCTCGTCCCCGGTCTGCTCGCCACGGACGATCTCCACCAGCCGCATCCGGTCGACGGGTGAGAAGAAGTGCAGTCCGACGAAGTCCTTCGGCCTGCCGACCGCACGGGCGAGGACGCCGATGGGCAGGGTGGAGGTGTTGGAGCACAGGAGGGCGTCGGCGGCGACGGCGCTCTCGGCCTCCCGGAACACCGTGCCCTTCAGCCCGGGGTCCTCGAACACCGCCTCGATCACCGCGTCGCAGCCCGCCAGGTCGCGGGCGTCGGCCGTGGCGGTGATGCAGGCCAGGAACGCGGCGCGTTCGGCTTCGGTCGTGCGGCCCTTGGCCACGGCCCGGTCCAGCAGGCGCGCGGAGCAGGCCTTGCCCCGCTCGGCGGCCTCGGCGGAGACGTCCTTCAGGACGACCTCGATGCCGGCCCTGGCACAGGAGTACGCGATGCCCGCGCCCATCGTCCCGGCGCCCAGGACGGCCACCCTGGTCACCGTGCGGGAGGCGATGTCCTGCGGACGGTCGGCGCCCGACGCGACCGTCCGGGCGTCGAAGAAGAAGCCCTGGATCATGTTCTTGGCGGTCTGCCCGGTCACCAGGTCGGTGAGGTACCGGGCCTCGATCACGAAGGCGGTGTCGATGTCGACCTGGGCTCCCTCCACCGCCGCGGCGAGGATGTTGCGCGGCGCCGGGTAGGGCGCTCCGCCCAGCTGTCTGCGGAGGGAGGCGGGGAAGGCGGGCAGCTGGGCGGCGAGCGCCGGGTGGGACGGGGTGCCGCCGGGGATGCGGTGGCCGGGCACGTCCCACGGCTGCACGGACCGCGGATGTGCGTCGACGAAGGCCCGGGCACGGGCGAGCAGTTCATCGGGGTCGGTGGCGATCTCGTCGACCAGACCGGCGGCGAGGGCGTCGGCCGGAGCGTACTGACGGCCCTCCAGCAGTACCTTGCGCAGCGCGTCGGCGATGCCGAACATCCGTACCGTGCGGGTCACCCCGCCGCCGCCGGGCAGCAGGCCGAAGGTCACCTCCGGCAGGCCCACGCGGGCGTCGGGCCGGTCCAGTACGACCCGGTGGTGGCAGGCGAGCGCGATCTCGTAACCGCCGCCCAGGGCCGCGCCGTCGACGGCGGCCACGACGGGCACGCCCAGTGTCTCGATCCGGCGCAGGGCACGCTTGACGCGCATGCCGGCCTCGAAGGACGCGCCGGCGGTCTCGGGGGTGACGGCGATCAGGTCCCGCAGGTCGCCGCCTGCGAAGAAGGTCTTCTTGGCCGAGGTCACGATGACGCCCTTGAGGCTGTCGCGAAGGTCCTCGAGCCGGTCGGCGGTGGCGTCGAGGGAGTCGATGAACGCCGCGTTCATGGTGTTGGCGGACTGATCGGGGTCGTCGAGGACGAGCGTGACCACGTGGTCGGCGTCCTCTTCCCAGCGGATGGTGCGGCTTTCGGCTTCGGGGGCCATGGGATGCGCTCTCCTACGGGTGTGCGTGCCTCACAGGGGCGGACGGGGGTCGCGCGGACGGCGCGGGGTGGCGTGGGCCGGACAGCGTCGCGGCTGCGCCGGGCCGGACAGGGGGGTGCCTTGCCGGGCTGACGGGGGCGGGAGCTTTGCCGTGTCGGATGAGGGCGGGGCCGATGCCGGGCGGAGCGGGACGGTCCTGCGCCTGGTCGGGCGGGGCAGTCCTGCGCAGGGGCGATGCGGGTGGCCTGCGCGAGGGCGGTCGGGGCAGGGCCTACGCGAGGGGGGATGAGGGGGGTCTGCGCCGGGCCGAGGGAGGTGGCCTGCGCCGGGCCGATGCGAGGCCGAGGGGCCGGGAGGGCAGGGCGTTCACAGTCGTTCGACGACGGTGGCGATACCCATGCCGCCGCCGACGCACAGGGTGGCGAGGCCGTAGCGCAGGTCGCGCCGCTCGAGTTCGTCCACGAGCGTGCCGAGGATCATGGCGCCGGTCGCGCCGAGCGGATGGCCCATGGCGATGGCGCCGCCGTTGACGTTGACCTTCTCGTGGTCCAGGCGGAGGTCCTTGACGAAGCGCAGCACCACCGCCGCGAACGCCTCGTTGATCTCGACCAGGTCGAGGTCGTCGACCGTCAGGCCGGCCCGGTCGAGTGCCTTGCGGGAAGCCGGGGCGGGCCCGGTCAGCATGATGGTCGGATCGGCTCCGGAGACGGCGGCGGACACGATCCGGGCTCGCGGGGTCAGTCCGTGCCGCCGGCCGGCTTCGGCGGAGCCGACGACGGTGAGCGCCGCTCCGTCCACGATGCCGGAGGAGTTGCCCGCGTGGTGGACGTGGTCGACGCGTTCGATCCAGTGGTACTTCTGGAGGGCGACCGCGTCGAATCCGCCGAGTTCGCCGGCGGCCGCGAAGGACGGCTGGAGCGCGGCGAGGGAGTCCGTGGTCGTGCCGGGCCTGAGGTGTTCGTCCCGGTCGAGGACCAGCAGTCCGTTGCGGTCCCGTACGGGGACGACGGAGCGGGCGAAGCGGCCTTCCTTCCATGCGCGGGCGGCCCGCTCCTGGGACTCGGCCGCGTAGGCGTCGACGTCCCGGCGGCCGAACCCCTCGAGCGTGGCGATCAGGTCGGCGCCGATGCCCTGCGGGACGAACCCGGTGTCGTGATTGGTCAGGGGGTCGATTGCCCAGGCGCCGCCGTCGCTGCCCATGGGTGTGCGGGACATGGACTCCACCCCACCAGCCAGCACCAGGTCCTCCCAGCCGGAACGCACCTTGGCGGCGGCGAGGTTGACGGCTTCCAGACCGGAGGCACAGAAGCGGTTCTCCTGGACGCCGGCGACGGTGTCGGGCAGCCCGGCGGCCATCGCGGCGGTCCTGGCGATGTCGGCGCCCTGGTCGCCGACCGGGCTGACGACGCCGAGGACGATGTCGTCGATGCCGGCCGGGTCCAGGCCGGGGAACCGGCGGCGCACCTCGTCGATCAGTCCGACGACCAGGTCGACGGGCTTGGTGCCGTGCAGCGCGCCGCCCGGCCTGCCTCGGCCGCGGGGGGTGCGGATCGCCTCGTACACATACGCTTCGCTGGTCGTCACGGGGAACCTTCCGGTCGGGGAGGAGCGGAGTCGACGGGGACGCGGGAGCGCCGGGTGCGAAGGAGAAGGCGGGCCGGTCAGGCCAGCAGCGCGCGGCCGATGATCTCCTTCATGATCTCGGTGGTCCCGCCGTAGATCGTCTGGACTCGGCTGTCGAGGAACGCCCGGGCAACCTGGTACTCCGTCATATATCCGTAGCCGCCGTGCAGTTGGAGGCAGCGGTCGACGACCCGCTTCTGGAGTTCGGTCGCCCACCACTTGGCCATCGAGGCGTGTACGGCGTCGAGGCGACCGGCGCCGTGCTCGGTGACGCAGCGGTCGACGAAGGTCCGGGTGACGGCGCACTCGGTGGCCATCTCGGCGATCTCGAAGCGGATGTGCTGGAGCCGGGCCAGGGGGCGGCCGAACGCCTCGCGCTGCCTCACATACGCGCGGGTGAGTTCCAGAACGTGTTCGGCCGCGGCAGCCGCGCCCACGGCGATGGCGAGCCGTTCCTGGGCGAGGTTGGCCATCAGAGCGGCGAAGGCCTGGTTCTGCCCGCCCAGCAGGTTCTCCTTGGGCACCCGCACGTCGTCGAAGAACAACTCGGCGGTGTCCTGGGCCTTCTGGCCGATCTTTTCGAGGTTGCGGCCCCGCTCGAAGCCCTTCGTGCCGCGCTCGACCACGAGCAGGCTCTGCCCGGAGCTGCCGCCCTCGGGGGTGGTGCGGGCCACGACGACGACCAGGTCGGCGAGGATGCCGTTGGAGATGAACGTCTTGGCGCCGTTGAGAAGGTAGTGGTCGCCCCGGTCGGTGGCGGTGGTGCGGATGCCCTGGAGGTCGGAGCCCGCTCCGGGTTCGGTCATGGCGATGGCTGTGACGGTCTCGCCGGAGGTGAATCCGGGCAGCCAGCGCCGCCTCTGTTCGTCGGTGGCGAGCCGGGTGAGATAGGGGCCGACGATGTCGTTGTGCAGGCTGAGCGCCACGCCGGACGCTCCCGCCCGCGCGAACTCCTCGATCAGGACGGCGCTGTAGCGGAAGTCGTCGGTTCCTCCGCCGCCGTACTCCTGCGGCACGGCGAGGCCCAGCAGGCCCTGGCGGCCCGCCGCGCGCCAGACGTCACGGCTGACGACTCCCTCGCGCTCCCAGCGGTCGTGGTGCGGCAGCACCTCCTTGGCGAGGAAGGTGCGGACGGTTTCGCGGAACGCCTCGTGCTCCGTCGTGTACAGGTCTCGTTCCATGGTCGCCTCCGGGTCGGGGAATCGTCGTTCAGAGCCAGTTCCTGACGAGCTCGACGAGGCGGGCCGGATCGCGCCCGACGGGGGTGACGTCGAGCATCGTGACGCCCGCCTCCCGGAACGCCTCGACCCGTTCGCGCACATAGCCCTCGGGGCCCGCCAGACAGACCAGTTCGCACAGTTCGGCGGGGACCGCGGCCTCCGCCTCGCGCCTGCGGCCCGCGAGGAAGTGCTCCTGGACGGCGGCGGCCTCGGCCTCGTAGCCGTAGGAACAGACCAGGTCGTAGTAGAAGTTGCGGCCCGGAGCACCCATTCCTCCGACGTACAGGGCGATGACGGGCCGCATCAGGTCGCGGACCCCCTCGGCGTCGTCCCCGACCGCCAGCAGCCCGCCGGCGACGACGGACAACGGGCCGAGTTCCGGGGCGCGCAGCGCCGCGCCCTCGGCGAGCGGGCCGCCCCAGACCTTCGCCGCGTGTTCGGGCACATAGAGGAACGGCAGCCATCCGTCGGCGAGTTCGGCGGTCATCCGGACGTTCGCGGGCCCGAGGGCGGCCACGTACACCGGGATGGTGTCGCGCACCGGGCGGGTCAGCAGCTTCAGCGGTTTGCCGAGCGTGCCGCCCTTCTCGGGCGGCAGGGGCAGGTCGGTGATGCCGTGGTGCTCGATGACCTCGCGCCGCCAGATGCGGCGGGCGAGCCCGATCGTCTCGCGGGTGCGGCCGAGCGGCCGGTCGTAGCGGCGGCCGTGCCATCCCTCCACCACCTGGGGGCCGGAGGCGCCGATGCCGAGCAGGGCGCGGCCACCGGTCAGGGCGTCGAGTCCGGCCGCGGTCTGGGCGATCAGCGCGGGGGTGCGGGAGTACACGTTGAGCACGGCGGAGCCGATGCGCAGGCGCTCGGTGCGGGCGGCCAGATATCCCATGATCGTCGGGGAGTCGAAGGCGTAGGCCTCGGCGACCCAGATCGCGTCGAGTCCGGCCGCCTCCAGCGCGGCCGCCTCGTCGGCGACGGCGCGGGGGTCGCCGGAGTACTGCAAAGGCGTGGAGAGTTCCATCAGCGTCCGTCCTCGGAGTGGGTGGCGGGCCGCGGGTCTCCGGTCAGTTCCGGGACGCGCCAGTCCCGGGCCACCTCGTCGTGGTGTGCTCCGGGGCGGGCCGGCGGCAGCCGCAGCGCGCCGGGTGTGGCGGAGAAGCGGGGTGCGAGGCCGGGCTGGACGATGCCGTGTTCCTCGGTGAAGGTGCCGCGGGCCCTGAGGTGCGGGTGGCGGGCGGCCTCCCGCAGGGAGAGCACCGGGGCGACGCAGGCGTCCGTGCCTTCGAAGACGGCGGTCCAGGCAGCACGCCCGTCGGATCCGAAGCGCGCCGCGAAGGCGGCCCGCAGTTCCGGCCACCGGCGCGGGTCGGCCCGGTCCGGCAGGTCCTGGGCGTCGAGGCCGAGGAGGCGGACGAACTCGGCGTAGAACGCGGGCTCCAGCGCGCCGACAGCCATCCAGCCGCCGTCGGCCGTCTCGTAGACGGTGTAGTACGGGCACCCGCCGTCCAGCAGGTTGTGGCCCCGGGCGTCCTGCCACGCCCCCGACGCGAGCATGCCCTGGACGAGGGCGGTGAGGTGGGCGGTGCCGTCGACGATGGCCGCGTCCACCACCTGCCCCTCCCCCGTCGTCCGGGCGGTCAGCAGGGCGGCGAGCACTCCGGCGACGAGGTAGAGCGAGCCGCCCGCGTAGTCGCCGAGCAGGTTGGCGGGGATCACGGGCGGGCCTTCAGGGTTGCCGATCATGCCGAGTGCGCCCACGGTGGCGATGTAGCCGATGTCGTGCCCGGCCCGGGGCGCCAGCGGACCGTCCTGACCCCAGCCCGTCATCCGGCCGTACACCAGGGCCGGGTTGACGGCCAGGCACTCCCGCGGGCCCACTCCCAGCCGCTCCGCCACTCCCGGCCGGAAGCCCTCGATCAGGATGTCGGCGCGCGCCGCCAACGCCCGTACGGCGCCGGGTCCGTCGTCCGACTTCAGGTCGACCAGGACGGATCGCTTGTTGCGGTTGGTGACGTCGAAGGCCGCGTCGACGCCGAGGACCGGCGTCCCCGGCCGGTCGACGCGGACGACGTCGGCGCCCAGATCGCCGAGCAGCATCGCGGCGAACGGCGCGGGCCCGATGCCCGCCAGCTCCACCACCCGTACACCGGTCAGCGGCCCGGCCCGGCGGCTCGCCGGTGCCGCCTGCCGCACGGTCCTCGCGTCCCGGTGCGTCGTGGTGTCCCTCATCGCGCTCATCAGCCCTCCGAACTCCGGTCTACTTAGCGCTCGATAAGAAGGTAGGGAGGAGAGGGCAGCCGGTCAATGGTCGTAACACCAGCTGTTCCGAAGGAAGTCGAGCCCCTGATTTCCTGTCATTTAGCTGGAAGAACGACGCGCCACAGAGAGGATCGACGACGAAACGCACCCAGGGCCTCAGAGTTACTGAGCGGACGTTAAGCAGCACGAGGGGCGCATTCAGGCGCCCGGGGACGTACGATGTCGCTCGTCGGCACCGCACCGGAGGAGCATCCTTGAGCACGCAGCCCCGCCAGGAGACCGCCGCCGCGCCCCACTGGCGCACCTACGCGCCGCTGGACCTCCACCCGATCCTGCTGCATGCCATGGAGGCCTTCAACGAGCACGGCTACCACGGCACTTCGGTACGGGACATCGCCGGCCGGGTCGGAGTCACCGTTCCCGCGCTCTACTACCACTACGCGAACAAGCAGGCACTGCTGGCCACCCTGCTGGAGACGTCCATCAAGGACGTGCTCGACCGCTGCCGGGCCGCCGCCGCGGAGGCCGGCGACGAGCCGCTCCCCCGCTTCCGCGCCATGGTCGAGTCCATCGTGCTCTACATGGCCAACCGCAAGGGACTGGCCTTCCTGGACACCGAGATACGCAGTCTCGAACCGGCGAACCGCGCCCGGTACGTGGCCCTGCGGGACTACCTCGAGCACATGCTGCTGGACACCGTGCGGGCGGGCATCGCCCAGGGGGTGTTCACCACGCCCATCCCGGCCGACGCGGTCCGGGCCGTCCTGATCATGTGCCAGGGGGTGGCCAACTGGTACCGGGCCGACGGCCCTCTCGGCGCGGCGGAGATCGCCGAGCGGCACGTCCTCCTCTGCCTCGGCACGGTGGGCTGCGCGCAGGCGGTCGAGCCGCGCCCGTTCTGACTTCCCGTCACGGCACCGTGATCACGGCCTTGCCGCGCGCATGCCCCCGTTCCAGATACCGCACGCCCTCGGCCGCGTCGGCCAGGGTGCAGGTCCGGCCGATCACCGGAGTGAGTCCGCCCGCCTCGATGAGCGCGGTGACGGCGAGCAGGTCCTCCCGGGCCGGTCCGGCCGGGGTCGACGGGAGGATCGGCCGGAGCTGTTGCCGGACGAACCCGTTGACCGCGATCACCCGGAGCATGGAACCCACCGCACCGAACACCCGGCCGGGCGAGCCGCCGCCGTTGGCCACGAGCGTGCCTGTCGGGGTCAGGGTCCGGCGCAGCCGGCTCAGCGGATGGTTGCCGACGTTGTCCAGGATCACGTCGTAGCGCTCACGTCCTTCCGTGAAGTCCTCCCGGGTGTGGTCGACGATGTGCGCGGCGCCGAGCGAGCGCACCAGATCGACGTTGGCGGTGCCGCACACCCCTGTGACCTCCGCGTCCAGGGCCACCGCGATCTGCACGGCGAACGTCCCGACACCGCCGGCGGCTCCGTTGACCAGCACCCGCTGTCCCGCCCGCACCCGGCCCACGGTCCGGATGCCACGCAGGGCGGTCACCGCCGCCATCGGCACCGCCGCGGCCTGCTCGAAGGTCAGGCCCGCAGGCTTGGGGACCAGGAGATCCGCGGTGGTGCGCGCGTACTCGGCGAAGGAGCCGTGACAGAAGCCCAGCACCTCGTCACCCGGCCGGAGCCCTCTCACGCCTGCGCCGACCGACTCGACCTGTCCGGCGACGTCGATGCCGGCCACCCGGCACTTCGGCCGCGTCAGCCCCACGCCCCCCATCAGCCGCGCCACGTAGGGATCGCCGCGCAGCATGTGCCAGTCGTAGGGGTTCAGCGCGGCGGCCCGTACCCGTACCGACACCTGGCCGGCCGAGACCTCGGGCCGGTCGGTGTCCACCAGTTCCAGGATGTCCGGCGGGCCGAACCTCTCCTGCACGATCGCCTTCATCGAGTCGCCCCCTCGTTTGCGGCATCGATGGCCGAGGAGCCCACAACAGATGCCTTCCGGCACGGCGGGTGTACGCCGTACACCTCTGTCAGGCACGGTAGGTGTACGGCGTACACCCGTCAAGGGGAAGGCAAGAGGAGGGAAGGACCGTCAGGTCGTGCCCAGGAGCCGTTCGAGGCCGTCCAGTGTCAGGTCCAGCGCGAACTCGAACTCGAACTGGTCGTCGCAGCCCGCGCCGACCACGGACTCCGGGTCATGGGCAACCGCCATGGCCAGTTCGGTGATGTGCGGGTAACGCGCGGCCATCTCCTCGGGCGGCATCGCGTCCGGGTCCGCCTCACCGCCGTCAGCGCTGTCTTCGAACAGCTCCTGGGAGAAGCCCAGCAGGCGGCTGCCCATGACGTGCATCGCGTGATGGACCAGGCGGATCGAGAAACCCCCGGACCGGAAGATCCCGATCATCGAGTCCAGGTACGCCATCACCGCGGGGGTCGGAGTGGCCCGCGCCTTCGTCCGCGACTCGATGACCGCGGGCGCCCACGGGTGGCGCAACAGCATGCGGCGGGCCGACAGCACCCGCCTGCGCACGGTCGTCTTCCAGTCGGTGCCGTCGGCCGGTGGGTCGATCTCGTCCATGAGGACGTCGATCATGCCGTCCAGCAACTCGTTCTTGTTGGCCACGTGCTTGTACAGCGCCATCGGCACGACGCCGAGCGCCTGGGCGATGTTGCGCATACTGAGCGCGTCGACTCCGCCTTCGTCGGCCAGCGCGACGGCGGCACTCAGCACCCGTCCCCTGCTCAGCGGCGGGCGGGACTGCGCGGCGACGACCGCCTTCGTCGTCATCTCCACCATCTCCTCTGCCGTTCGACGACGCCGTCAGGGCGCCGGGCGGGACAACAGCGTATGCGTGAAGGGGGTGACGGGGCGTTCGAGGCGCTCGCCGTCCACGGTGATGTCGACCGCCTCGTTGTAGAAGGCGAGCCGCTCACCGATGGCGGCCACGGCGGGCACCGGCGTGGGGTAGCTCCACACGATGTGGGACGGGACGTCCGCCTCGCCGGTCCAGGACCAGTACGTGGCGGTGCCCTTGTAGGGGCAGCCGGTGCGGTGGCCGGTCGGGGTGAACAGGTCGAGGCGGACGTCCTCGCGGGGGATGTAGTAGCGGGTGGGCAGGCCGGTCTCGAAGAGAAGGACCGGGCGGCGGGTGTCGGCGACGACCGTGCCGTCGATCTCGATCCGGACGTGCCGGCTGCTGGGCAGGGCGTCGACACGCTTGTGCGGGTCGCGGGGGTGGATGAAGATCTCCTCCTCTTCCTCGTACCAGTGGTCGAGTCCCCTGCCCGTGCGCCGGAACCACTCGAAGGCGAGATGACCGGCCAGGTCCTCCGCGGGGAAGGTCCAGGCCGCGTTCTCCAGCAGCTCGCCGGCCACTTCGAGGTCGTAGAAGACCCGCGAGCCCGTGTGCGTGCCGACCGGCGGGTTCTTCGCCGGCCGCAGCAGGTCCTCGCGGACCTCCTCGCGTGGGAAGGCGTACAGGGGCACCGGCACGCCGGGCTCCCACACGAGGACGGGATGCCGGCTGTCGACAACGGTGAGCTCGCCCTTGCGGCCCCGGACCCAGCGCGGGCTGGGCTCCCAGAGGAGACCTTCAGGGGTGGTGCGTACGGAGTCGGCGGTGCTGAGCCTGGTCATGTCCGTTTCCTCCCTCGAACGCTCCGCTCGTCCTCCGCGTTCCCCGAACGGGGACCGCTCTCACCCTCCGTCCAGTGCCTCCGGGTCGTCGGCGCCGCTGTAGGTGAACGACCGGAACAGCACCTCGCCCGCGGAGCAGGTGAGTCCGACCGTACGGCCCGTCATGCCCGCGGCGACCTCGGTCGAGAGGTACCGGCCGTCGATGCGGCCGAGTTCCCGGAATCCCTCCGTGCCGTGGAGGCCGGCCACGACCTCGTCGGGCCCCATGTCGGTGCCGAAGGGCGAGGCGGCGCTGTGCGGTACGACGCGCAGTTCG
This sequence comes from Streptomyces sp. NBC_01334, assembly GCF_035983595.1. Lineage (NCBI taxonomy): Bacteria > Bacillati > Actinomycetota > Actinomycetes > Kitasatosporales > Streptomycetaceae > Streptomyces > Streptomyces sp. NBC_01334. The sequence continues at coordinate 471,782 of NZ_CP130718.1, forward strand.
AGGGTCGTCCCGCCTGCGGCGGCCTCCGTGGCGACGGCTTCTCCCAGCACCGCGTGCGCCGCGCCGATCCGGGCGACGGCACGCACTCGGCCGTCCGCCACTTCGACGCGTACGGCGTGACGGGCGTCGATCCGCAGCTCCAGCCCTCCGGATCCGCCGGGTCCCCCGGCCTTCCCGTCGGTGACCACCGTTGCCCGCGCCCGCAGGTAGAGGTGTTCCTGGCGGCGGCCCACGAAGGCCGGGCCGGCCGTCGCGGTCAGTCGCAGGCCGTGGTCCGTCCCCTTCAGCACGTCGGCGGGGAACGCGCCGGGCGCCACCCAGGACGGCGGCAGGGGCTGCCCCGCTTCCCTCAGGTGCTCGGTGAGCTCCGGTGCGACGTCCGGTTGGATCGGTGCGGCCGTGCCGGGCCAGCCCTCACTCCAGCGCACCTCGCAGGCGAAGGTCTCCCGGCCGAGTACGTGCCACTCGGGGCTGCTGCCGCGCGGCCGCACACCCAGGTAGACCATCGCCCAGGTACCGTCGGGACGCCGCACGAGATCCGCGTGACCGGTGCTCTGGACGGGGGCGTCGCTGCCGCGCGCGGTGAGGATCGGATTGCCGGGGCACGCCTCGAAGGGGCCGGACGGTGAGGGCCCCCGGGCGATGGTGACGGCGTGACCGCGTTCGGTGCCGCCCTCGGCGATGAGCAGGTACCAGAACGCGCCGATGCGGTACAGGTGGGGACCCTCGGGGAACTTGCCGCCCGTCCCCTGCCACAGCCGCCGACGCTCGGTGAGCAGGGAGCCGGTCCGCGGATCCAGCACGGCCTGCACGATCCCCTCGCCGAAGCGGGTCCAGGTCAGCAGGCAGGCGTCGTCGTCCCAGGCGAGGTCGGGGTCGATGCCCAGCGCGTCGGGGATCCACACCGGGTCCGACCAGGGGCCGGCCGCGTCTTCGGCGGTGACCAGGAACATCCTCGGCTCGCCCACCAGAAGGGTGCTGATCATCCAGAAGCGGCCGTCGTGATGGCGAAGCGTCGGCGCCAGGATGCCTCCCGAGGCCGACACCCCCTCCAGCGGCAGCTGCGACGGCCTGTCGAGCGCGTGGCCGACGTGCTCCCAGGTGCGCAGGTCGGTCGACCGGTGGATCGGCACGCCCGGTGCGTATTCGAAGCTGGAGTTGGCGAGGTAGTACACGTCTCCCACCCGGCAGACGCTGGGGTCGGGATGGAATCCGGGGAGGACCGGGCGGACGGGCAGCTGCACGGCGTGACTTTCTGGTGGTCGGTCGCGGGCGGGGTGAGGGGCAGGGCGGGGGTGGGCGTCCGGCCCGCTCAGACGGCCACCGCGTCCACCGCGTCCTCGGTCTCGGGATCACGCAGCGGCGGGATGAACAGGGAGAGCGCCAGGGCCAGGAGCGTGACGAGGGCGCCGAGCCAGAAGACCCAGGCGTAACCGGCGTCCTGGTAGAAGGCGGTGCCGTCGACCACGGTGCTGTGGGCGCTGAGGAGGGCGTACGCACCGGCGGTGACGATGGCGCCGAACAGGCTGATCAGCATGTTGAGCATGCCGCTGCCCAGCCCCTGTTCGTCACGGGAGACGACGCCGACCACGAGCACCGGCGCTCCCGCCACCACGACACCGGCACCGATGTTGGCGACGCAGGACGTCAGGGAGAGTTCCAGCTCGTTGCCGTGGAAGAAGCCGACGAGCGCGTAGCCGACCGCCATCACCGTCAGGCCACCGATCCAGACCTTGCGCGGGTCCAGCCTGCGCAGGAAGCGGCTGACGAGGATGCCGGTCCCGAACATCACCAGGTTCCAGCTCACGCTGACCACGGCATTGTGCTGCGCCGTCCATCCCAGTCCGGCCGAGACACCGGGGATGTGCGGGAAGAGGGCGAGCAGAATGGCCAGTCCCGGCATCGTGAACGCGACGGTCTGGGCGAGGCCGCCGGCCGTGAGCGCCAGGGCCACGGGGCGTCGGCGCAGCACCGTCAGGTCGAGGATGGGGTGGTCGCTGGCCCGCTCGACGAACAGGAACGCGATCAGGGCGGCGGCGCCGGCACCGAGCCAGCCGAGCGTGCGGACGTCCGTCCAGCCCCAACTCTGGCCCTGGCCGACGGCGTAGATCACGGCTGTGAGACCGCCGCCGAGGACCAGTCCGCCCGTCCAGTCGAAGCCCGAGTCGAAGGCGTGCCGCGGCGTCTCCGGTACCACGAGGGCGACCAGCAGGAACGCGACGGCGGTGGCGGCGGCGAGGAACCACAGGGCGCCGCGGTAGCCCCAGTGGTCGACGAGCCGTCCCGCGAGGAAGGGGGTGCCGAGGGCGACCAGTCCGACGCTGCTGCCGATCATGCCGCTGGCCGACTTGACCAGCCGACGCGGGAAGATGTCGCGCACCGCGGCGAAGGAGAGCGCGCCGAACGGGCCGTAGAAGCCGGCGATCGCGCGGCCGACCAGCACCAGCCAGAAGTCTCCGGCCAGGGCGGCCAGCGCCTCGCCGCCGGCACCCAGCGCCATCATGGCGAGCATGACGCGCTTCCTGCCGTACAGGTCGCCCAGCTTGATGGCGAACGGTGTCAGCAGGGTGGTCACCAGGGTGAGCGTGAGACCGAACCACGCCACCTGGGTGGTGTGGAAGCTCTGCGCGACACTCGCGGTGGCGTTGGCGCCGAGGATGCCCCCGGCGGCCAGCAGCTGGGTGGGCCAGGCGAGCGCGATCAGCACCGCGACCAGGCGGAGGTTCCAGCCACCGCCGGTCTTGGCGGACGGCGCGATGTCGAGCGAGGGGCTTGGCGACGTCGGTGTCATGCCAGCCCTCCTTTCACGGAGGTGCCGAAGGGAGTGAGAGGAGCTGTGGGGGTGCGCGGAGGATCGAACCCGCCGTGACACGTCGCTCACCGGGAGGTGACGGCGTGGCAATCCGTCGTCGCGTGACGTCGATGATGACCCGAACACCTAGTGCTTACTAGGTGTTCGCAGAGTGACCCATGTCACACGCACCCGAGGCACTCCCCGCCCGCCACGGACGCCTCACAGCACCCCGGTACCGTTTCCTCCATGGCGACACCCAGGGGACCGCGCGGCGGCTACACGGCAGGCCGGGCACGACGCACCCAGATCCTCGAGGCGGCCCTGCTGCGCTTCGGGCAGGACGGCTACCGCAAGACCTCCCTCGCCCGGATCGCCCGTGACGCCGAGATCACCGACGCCGGACTGCTGCACCACTTCCGCGACAAGCAGCAGCTCCTGCTGGCCGTGGTCGAGCACTGGCACGACCGCATGGACACCCAGTGGCAGCGAGTGTCGGAGTCGGTGCGGGACGCGTTCCGCTGCCATGTGGAGGACACCGCGGAGACGCTCACCATGCCGGGCATGGTGGAGCTCGCCGTCGTGGTCTCCGCCGAGGCGACCGCACCGGACCATCCGGCCCACGACTTCTTCGCCCACTGGCAGGAGAAGGGCGTGAAGGAGCTCGCGGAGCGGCTGCGCGCCGGAAGCCACAACGGCGAACTCCTGCCCGACCTGGACCACGACGGCATCGCGCGCGAATGCGCCGCCGTCGACGCCGGACTGCGACAGCAGTGGCTCGCCTCCGGCCGCTCCTTCGACCTCATCCCGGTGATGCACGCCCACCTGGACCGCCTGATGCGCTCCATCTCCGCCGACGGGCAGGGGCTGTAGGGCCGCCCGGACAGGGCAACACGGGGCGAGCCCTCACGCACAGCACCCTCACACGCAGCGCACTCACCCACGGCGCCTTCACTCACAGCGAGGACCACCATCGGCGACCCCGCATCGGCGCCTGACATGTCATGCCCATGCCTGTTTATGCCATGTGATTCACGTCATACAGGCCAACACCTAGCATTCACTAGGTTTTGGCGCGCATGATCGAGCCTGCTCATCTCCGTCCCACGGGACCCCACCCACCCGACACCCATGCCCACGGCGCCGAGGACTCGACATGCCCCACCCCTGGACCGCCCGCGTCATCTCCCCCTCCCGACCGGCACAGCCGTCCGCCACCGCGGCCCGGCCGGCCGCTCTGCTGCGCGGCGAGTTCACCGTGCGGGCAGCGGTCGGAGCGGCCCGGCTCTCCGTCACCGCGCTCGGCGTGTACGAACTGGAACTCAACGGCGCCGTGGTGGGCGACCACGTCCTCGCCCCCGGCTGGACGAGCTACCGGCACCGGCATCGCTACCAGGTCTTCGACGTGACGGACCTGCTGCGCGAGGGGGCCAACGCCTGGGGGGCACACCTGGCGGACGGCTGGTACCGAGGGCTGCTCGGCTTCAACGGCGGCACCCGGAACATCTACGGCGAGGACACGGGCCTGCTCGCCGAGCTGCGGATCGAGTACGCCGACGGCACCGCCCACACCGTCACCACGGGCGGGGACTGGCGCTGGAGCGCCGGGCCCGTGACCGCGGCGGGTCTGTACGAGGGCGAGGAGTACGACGCGCGCCACGAGCAGGCCGGGTGGAGCGAGCCCGGCTTCGACGACTCGGCCTGGACGCCGGTGCGACTCCTGCCGTTCGACACCTCCGCGCTCTTCGAGGCCGACAGCCCGCCGGTGCGCCGTATCGAGTCAGTCGCCCCCGTGGCCGTCACCACCTCCCCCACCGGCCGCACCCTCGTCGACTTCGGCCAGAACCTGGTCGGACGGCTCCGTATCCGCGTCCGGGGCGAGGCGGGCCGAACCGTCACCCTGCGGCATGCGGAGGTCCTGGAGGACGGCGAGCTGTGCACCCGTCCGCTGCGGCACGCCACCGCCACCGACCGTTACACCCTGCGCGGCGACGCGGACGGCGAGGTGTGGGAACCCCGCTTCACCTTCCACGGCTTCCGATACGCCGAGATCGACGCCTGGCCCGGCGAGCCTGCCCCGGCCGACGTGAACGCCGTGGTCCTGCACAGCGACCTGCGCCCCACCGGTTGGTTCTCCTGCTCCGACGCCTCGCTGAACCGGCTGCACGAGAACGTGGTGTGGGGGATGCGCGGCAACTTCCTCGACGTCCCCACCGACTGTCCGCAGCGCGACGAACGGCTCGGCTGGACCGGTGACGTGCAGGTCTTCGCCCCCACCGCCGCCTTCCTCTACGACGTCCGCGCGTTCCTGCGCTCCTGGCTGTGCGATCTGGCCGCCGACCAGCGTGACGACGAGCGGGGCGTCCCCCCGGTGTTCAGCCCGGCCGTTCCGGTGATCACCCCCGTCCCGATCCCGCCGGGCAATCCGCCGATGGCCGGGTGGTGCGACGCGGCCGTGATCGTCCCCTGGGTGCTGTACGAGCGCTACGGCGACACCGAGGTGCTGCGCGCCCAGTACGCCTCGATGCGCGACTGGGTCGACGCAGTCGACCGCCTCGCCGGGGACGGCCGGATCTGGGGTGAGGGCTTCCAGTTCGGCGACTGGCTGGACCCGGCCGCACCCGCCGACGACCCCGGACGGTCGACGACCTCCTCCAGCCTGGTCGCCACCGCGTACTTCGCGCACTCGGCCCGGCTGCTGGCCCGTACCGCCCACGTGCTGGCGGAGAAGGACGACGCCGAGCACTACGGCGCCCTGGCCGACTCGGTACGCGAGGCCTTCCGGCACCGTTTCCATGCCGGGGGCGGGCAGCTGGTGGAGGAGACCCAGACCGCGTACGCCCTCGCCCTGTGCTTCCGACTGCTGGACGACGCCGAACGCGCCGAGGCCGGACTCCGGCTTGCGGACCTCGTGGCGTCGGGAGACCACCGCATCGGCACCGGGTTCCTCGGCACCCCGCTGGTGTGCGACGCGCTCACCGACACCGGGCACGTGGACACCGCCTTCGGGCTGCTGACGCAGCGCTCCGGCCCGTCCTGGCTGTACCAGGTGGACATGGGCGCCACGACCGTCTGGGAGCGCTGGGACAGCATGCTTCCCGACGGCAGCGTCAATCCCGGCGAGATGACCTCCTTCAACCACTACGCCCTCGGAGCGATCGCCGACTGGATGCACCGCACCGTCGCCGGTCTGGCGCCCGCCGAACCCGGTTACCGCCGGCTTCTGGTCCGTCCCCGCCCGGGCGGGGGCCTCACCTGGGCCCGCGCCGCGCACGAGACTCCGTACGGCCGGGCCGAGACCGCCTGGCGCGTCGAGGGCGACCTTCTTCTGCTGGACCTCCTCGTGCCGCCGGACACCTCCGCCCTGGTCGACCTGCCGGGCGCCGAACCCGTGACCGCAGGACCCGGACGGCACACCTTCCACACCCCGCTTCCGCAGCAACAGCCCCGGCTACAGCCACAGAAGTGACGTACGGCCGCAGCGGCACAGAGACCGTCGTACGCGCGGCCGCCCCCGCACGGCGCCTCGCCGCCGCTGCCCCGCCGGCCGCCGACCCCGGCCCCGCGCCGCCCCGTACTCCCCCACCCGCGAACCCCCACCCATGGAGCACGCAGTGACCCACCCGTACCAGGACCCCCGGAACAGCGTCACCGAGCGCGTGGCCGACCTGCTCGCGCGCATGACCGTCGAGGAGAAGGCCGGACTGCTCTTCCACCACGTCATCGGTATCGGCGACCGGCCCGCACCCGCCGGGCGCACCGCCGAGGAGATGATGTCCGAGAGCCTGATGTCCCACTTCAACCTGCTCGGAGCCGGCAGTCCGCGCCAGATGGCCGACCTGCACAACCATGTCCAGCAGCTGGCCGCCGACACCCGCCTCGGCATCCCGGTCACCCTCTCCACCGACCCCCGCCACGCCTTCACCGACAACCCGGGCACCGCGATGCTGGCCGGCCCGTTCTCCCAGTGGCCGGAGTCGCTGGGCCTCGCCGCCGTCGGCGACGCCGCACTCGTACGGCGGTACGCGGACACCGTCCGCCGCGAGTACCTGGCCGTCGGTCTGCGGGTCGCCCTGCACCCGCAGATCGACCTGGCGACCGAGCCCCGCTGGGCGCGCGGCTCGGGCACGTTCGGCGAGGACGCCGATCTGACGTCACGACTCGTCGCCGCCTACATCGAGGGACTGAGCGGACCGGGCGACGGCCTCGGCGCCGACAGCGTCGCCGCGATGGTCAAGCACTTCCCCGGCGGCGGACCGCAGAAGGACGGCGAGGACCCGCACTTCCCCTACGGCAAGGAGCAGATCTACCCCGGCGGCTTCTTCGACTACCACCTCAAGCCCTTCAGGGCCGCCATCGCCGCGGGCGCCACCCAGGTCATGCCGTACTACGGCATGCCCGTCGGCACCGAGCACGAGGAGGTCGGCTTCGGCTTCAACCGCGGCATCATCACCGGGCTGCTGCGCGAGAAGCTGGGCTTCGACGGCATCGTCTGCACCGACTGGGGCCTGGTCACCGACCAGTTGGTCATGGGCGAGCCGCACCTGGCGCGGGCCTGGGGCGTGGAGGACCTCTCCCCCGCCGAGCGGCTGCTGAGGATCCTGCAGGCGGGCGCCGACCAGGTCGGCGGCGAGTCCTGCCCCGAACTGATCGTGGACCTGGTGCGCACGGGCCGGCTCGAGGAGTCGCGACTCGACGCCTCCGTGGTCCGGCTGCTCGGCGAGAAGTTCCGCCTGGGCCTGTTCGACGACCGGCGCTACGTCGATCCCGACGCCGCCGAGGAGATCGTCGGCCACGCCGACTTCCACGCCGCCGGCGAGGTCGCCCAGCGCCGCTCGGCCACCCTGCTCAAGAGCGGGCCGCTGCCCCTGTCCGGCAGGCCCCGTCTCTACGTCGAGGGTGTCGATCCGACGACGGCCGCCGAGTACGCCGACCTCGTCGCCGACCCCGCCGAGGCCGACCTCGCGGTGCTGCGCCTGACCACGCCGTACGAACCCCGGCCCGGACTGTTCGAGTCCTTCTTCCACGCCGGCCGTCTCGACTTCCCCGAGGAGCGCCTCGAGGAGATCCTCCGCCTGCTCGACGCCGTACCCACCGTCGTGGCGATCCACCTGGAACGCCCGGCCGTCATCCCCGAGATCGCCGACCGCTCGGCGGCACTCCTCGCCGTGTACGGCACCGGTGACCGCGCCCTGCTCGACCTTCTGTTCGGCCGTGCCGCGCCGGAGGGCTCGCTGCCCTTCCAACTCCCCCGCTCCATGGCCGAGGTCGAGGCCGGACACCCCGACGTGCCCCAGGAGAGCACCGACCCGCTCTACCCCTTCGGCCACGGCCTGCGCTACACAGCCGGGGCGTGAGGCCTTCGCCATCCGCCGCCGACGGGATCCGGCACAGCGCTGAACAGATCCGCCGGGTTGCCGGGGCCCACAACGCCCCGGCACCGCGCGTGCCCGCCCGTGCCCGCCCCTTGTGTCCGGCTTGGACCTGGGGTTTCCGGGCACCCGGGACATGGACCCGGCTGGTCGGCCCAAGGAGAGAGAATGGCGAAGGACTCACCGTTGAAGGCTGTCGGATGGGCGCGCTCGCTCCCGGTGAGCAGCGGGGTGAAGGTCGCCAGGGAGTGGACGCGTGCGCATGTGGCCACGCTCGGCTGGTCGCGGACGGCACCGGATCTGGTGGACTCGATTCTGCTGGCGGTGTCCGAGCTGGTCACCAACGCCCACGTGCATGCCCGTAGCGCGGCGCAACTGATCCTCACCTGGGACGAGGAGTGCCTGCACGTCACCGTGCATGACGACTCGCCTCGGCTGCCCGAGCCGCGTGATCCGGGCACCAGCGCCCCCGGCGGGCGCGGTCTGCTGCTGGTCGACGCCCTCGCCGACAAATGGGAGGCCTATCCCTGCCCCCGCGGCAAGAGCGTCACCGCCTGTTTTCAAGCACCCCCGTCCGCGGCGCCCGGAGCGACCGGCTCGGGATGAGAGGCCCGGCCACCGAGAGGAGGCCCGCCCCATGACATCCGACGAGGGCGAGCGGCTCGAACGCGCCATCCTCGACCTCCTGGGACGGCGGCGGCCGGACGCGTCGGTCTGCCCGTCCGAGGTCGCCCGCTCGGTGCATCCCGGTTCGGGCGCCGGGTGGCGGCGGCTGATGGAGCCCACGCGTGCCGCGGCCCGACGGCTGTCCCGGGCGGGTCTGGTGGAGATCACTCAGGGCGGAGAGCCCGTCGACCCGACGACGGCCCGTGGTCCGATCAGGATCCGCCGGACACGCTGACGGGGTCCGCCAGAGGGCTGCGCGACGACGGGTGGCCGGAACTCCCGCTCAGGCCCTGCCGTTCCGCCAGACCCTGACCCGCCCCCATGCACATCGGCACGCCGGGCGGCAGGCAGGGGCGCCACCACCGTATCCCGAGCGACCTCGCTCCCCATGTCCCCACCTCCCTACGGCCGTCGGCGCTCCTTCCGTCCCCCGACCCTCCACCACCTCGCTCAAAACCGACCCGGGCCCCGCCCGAAACCCACTCGCCCCTCCCCTCGCACACCTCGCCGGACGCTCGCCGAACTCATCTGAAACATTTGCGCCGGTCCACCGCGTCTGTGAGGTGTAGGCCAACGGAAAGGCACCGAGGGGTGGGAATGAGAAGGTCCCGGACATCGTCCCGGACAGATGAGTTCATGGAGTTCGCCACCGGACGCGCCGGGCATCTGCTCCGCTCCGCATGCCTGCTCACCAGTGGAGACACTCACCTCGCCGAGGATCTGGTGCAGGAGACGCTCAGCCGGATGTACACCCTGTGGGGTCGGATGTCCCGGATCGACAACCCTGCGGCGTACGCCCAGACCGTTCTCGTCCGTACCTTCCTGACACACCGTCGGCGGTACTCCGCGGCCGAGCGCCCGCTGGCGGACCTGCCGGACGCCCCGGCGATCCGAAGCACGGACGACCCGGCTCTGCGGCTCGCGCTGCTCCAGGCCCTGCGGGAACTGCCGCCCAAGGACCGGGCGGTGGTGGTGCTGCGGTACTGGGAGGACCGCAGCGTGGAGGACACGGCAGACGCGATGAACGTGAGCTCCGCGGCCGTACGCACCCGCTCGACCCGGGCGCTGGCGAAACTCCGCGAACGGCTCGGGGGCAGCCTCGCCGAACTGATCACCCCGGCCTGACCACCCGGTCCGGCATCCTGCCGTTCGTTTCCCCACCGCTGCGAACATCCGGGCCGACGAGGGCCCGTCCCGTTCATCGCTCCGCACTCCCGTCCGCACCAACACAGGAACTGGTGGTTCCGTATGCCCTTCGAAGACGAACTCGGGAAGGTACTCCGCGACACGGCGGGCACCTTCACCGCCGACAGGCGGTCCCTGGCGGAAGGCAGCCTGATGCGCGGCCGCCGCAGGCTGGCCCGCCGCCGCGCCTCCGCCATGGCCGGGAGTGCGCTGGCCGTCGTTCTCGTGGCGACGGCCGGTGTCCAGCTGGGCGGCGGCCAGGACGATGACGGCAAGGTCGGCGGCCTGGCCTCCACTCCGCCACCGGAAGGTGGCTACGGACACTTCGCGGTCACCGCCGAGGACATGGAGAACATCCTCCGGAACGGCATGGACCGCTCCGGAATCGCCGTCCTGCACCCCAAGCTCCAGGCAACGGGAAGTTCCGGGGCGAGCCGACCCGCGACGGCCTCGATCGACTTCGGGGACGGCTTCAGCGCGGCGAGGGTCACGCTCTCGGTGCGCCGGGTGGAGCCGGCCGAGCAGGACCTGAGGGAGCTGATCACCTGCCCGCCCGAAGAGGATTCTCCGTACGAGGAGTGCACGACACAGCCCGACAACCGGGCCGTGAAGGGGTACACCGAGGCGGGCAAGGCGGGCGGGATCAAGAAATGGGCGGTCACGATGCTCTCGCCCAACGGGTACCTCATCGAGGTCGCCACCCACAACGTGGCGTCGACGATCAACGCTGACACGGAACCCGTGACCCGCGACCCCCGTATGAACCCCGGCAAGCTGCGCTACCTGGCCATGTTCGTCGACGGCTCGTTCACCCCCGCCGGGGAGCCCGGCTCCCTGGGGACGACCGATCCCGGCTCCCAGGCCGAGCCGGGCGACATCCTGCCCCTGCTCAAGGACCTGTTGCCCGAGCGCCTCCACGTGTCCTCGGAGGGTGGCACCGGAGCGGAGGGCCATGTCGTGGTCGTCGACTCCGAGAGCGGCAAGCGGACCTACATCGAAGCCACCCGGATCGCCGGCGACAAGGAAGTGTGGAACGAGACCCTGTCCGACGGCACCAAGGTGGGCACCCGGCAACTGCCCGGCCGGCAGCCGGGAGTCGTCCAGCTCCGGGTCGACGCACTCCGGGTGAACGGGCTGTGGATGTCCGTCTCCGCCTACAACGCTCCGAGTCCGACGTCCAAGAAGAGCGGCGCCGCCCCCTTGATCACGGCCGAAGAACTCAAGACCATCGCCACCAGCCGGTCCTGGCTGCTCGCCCGGTAGTGCCGGCACCGCGACGCGCACCCGTCGCGGTGACCAGGACGCGCGCGAGCGAGGGACCGTGACGGGGGATCGGCGGCTCGGCGGACGCTCATCTGCCGGGTTCACCCGCGCCAGGGGCCGGCACGACCCGAGGTGTCCCCTGCGTCCAGGCGAGCGTGATCCGCATGTCGCTGAACCTCCAGCCCGCCGAGGTCAGCACGGCGGTGCAGGCCGAGCGCAGGCCGCTCGTCCGGTGGGGCGGCTCGCCGTCCCGGTAGAAGTACACGAGCTGGTTCGCCGTGGCCTTCGCGCGGTCGCCGTCGACATCCACCAGCACGTCACCGTGCACGTGTTGGGTGTGCTCTCCCTCGACCTGGCTTCGCTTCAACAGGGCCGTCACTTCGTCGAGGCCGCGCAGCTCGCCGTTCGGCCCACGCACCACGATGTCGTCGTGGTAGACGGTGGCGACGTCGTCGTGTCGGCATTCGTCGAGCAGGTTGGCCAGGCGGGCGAAGAGTTCGGCGATCTCGACGCGATCGGCGGTCTGAGCGGCTGCGGACACCACATCTCCTTTGATGGCTCCCGAGGACCGTCGAGGGCCACTACGGGCTACTCCAGCATTGGTGGGACCAACACTATGGCAGAGTGTTGGCCCCACCAACACCTATAAGGTGGCCGTCATGGACGAGATCCCCGAGCGCTTGACCGTGAAGCCGAGCTGGCTGATCACCCAGCTGGCCGTGCACGCCCGCCGGCTCGTGTTCGGCGGTTTCACCGCCGCCGGGGCACGCGGATACCACTACCGCATCCTGGCGGCACTGCACGAGTTCGGGCCCGCGAGCCAGGCCGAGCTGGGCCGCCGGTGCCGCGTCGACCGCAGCGACGTCGTGGCGGCCGTCAACCAACTGGTCGAGCAGGGCTTCGTCGACCGGGCGCCGGACCCGGAGCACGGACGGCGCAACAAGGTGACCCTCACCCCGGGCGGTGTCGAGCAGCTGCACCGCATGGATCAAGTGCTGGATCAGGTACAGGACGACCTGCTCGCACCGCTGTCACCCGAGGACCGGCAGACGCTGACCCTTCTGCTCGGCCGAGTTCTCGCCCACCACGAATCACCGTGACGGCCCGCCGGCCGGTTCGGCGCGGCTCAGGGCGTCTTCGCCGCGGCCGTCTTCGTCGCGGCCGTCTTCGCGGTTCTGCTCCTGCCTGCGCCCGTGCTGCTCCGTCCGGGTTTGGCGGGCGCTCTCTTCCGACTGGTGGCCTCCTTGGTGGCCGTGGCCCCTTTGGTGGCCGTGGCCGCCCGCGGCGGTGCCGTCGGCCACTTGAACTCGAACTCCAGCTCGATCTCCCCGTCGCCGACCTCGACCTCGATCTCGGTGCGCAGGTCGTCGGGGATCCGCAGGCTCAGCGTCCCAGGACCGAACTCCAGTTCCACATCCCCGCCCTCCCGCAGCGCAGCCGCGAGGGCCGTGAGCTGGTCGGCCGCCTCCAGACGTGACAGCGAGCGCTTCTGCTCAAACTTGAGGTCCTTCATGAACGCCTCCGATCCGGCATGAACAACACATAACGCCAATTCTGGGGTCATGCACGGCATCGGACATCCGGTGCGACCGCACCCGCACGCAGGTCAGTCCACCGGGTGCCCCGGTTCGATGGTGAGGGCGTCCGCGAGCCTCAGCAGCGGACGGCCGTCGGGCGCACCCTGCGCACCGGACCTCACCGGGTCCAGGACGAAACCGACGTGGTCCCCTGCATCGATCCGCTGCTCGATCCTGCCGACGAACCACGCGGCCGCGTCCCGGAGGACTACGGCACCGCCGTGCCCCTCCGACCAGCGCGCCCGCGCGAACTTGTCCACCCGGTCGCCGGTCTCGCCCCCGAACAGGTCGGCCAGTGCGAACTGTTCGGGCGTCAGCAGATGCACGGCGAGGAACTCGGCGGCGCAGGCCACCCCATAGGTCCGGTTCACCTTCGACAGCCACACCACGAACCGCACCGGCCGCATGGAGCACTGGGAGGCGAAGCCCACGAGGCAGCCCGCCCGCTCGCCACCCGCCCCGGCCGTCACGACGCACATGTCGGGATTCAGCAGGTCGGTGAACACGTCGAAGTCCGTCATACCCCTATCCCTCCGCCGGCCGTCCGGGACGGTCATCACGCCGACCGCGCCGCCGCCCAGCCGTTCCGGTGGTCAGCTGTTCTTGCCCTGGCGGGGTGCGACGCCGCCCGCCGGGTTGGCGCGGCGCATGGCCTGATGGAGGGCGTCGTGCCCGGCCGGGTCGGGCAGGGGGCCCCGAGAGGGAGCCTCGAGGGACTGGATCATCAGGGCGACGACGCGACGCCAGGCGTCGGGGGCCGCGCCCTCGGTGGCGTTGACGACGCCGGCATTGGCCATGTGGATCAGAACCAGGTCCGAGGGGTCGAAGTCCTCGCGCAGGCGGCCCGTCGCCTTGGCACGGCCGATGAGTTCGACCATGCCCTCATATGCCTCGTTGCGGCGCCGCTCCAACCCCTTGGCAGTGGGAAAGGTCAAGGTCAGGAGGTCGGCGAAACCGTAGTCGGCGGCCTGCATCCCACACGCGGTCTGAAGGTAACCGACGAAGCCGTGCCAGGGGTCGGGGTCGTCGAGGGCCGTGGCGACCGCGTTGGCGTAGGCGTCCATCCGGTCATAGAAGACGGCGTCCACCAGTTCGCCCTTGCTCGGGAAGCGGCGGAACATGGTGGCGATCCCCACCCCCGCCTCGCGGGCCACGGAGGCCATGGAGGCGTTCAGACCGTCGCGGGCGAACACCTTGCGCGCGGCGGCGATGATGCGCTCCCGGTTGCGCTCGGCGTCGCTGCGCAGCGGTTGGGCGGCGGGGACGTCTGGGTGCTGAGCGCCAGGGGTCATGTCGACCACTCTAGCAATCGGATTGCCCTATCCATTTCTCGCGGTAACGTGTCTCCACAAAAACGGAAAGGGCTATCCGAATCCTTGCCGGAGAACCCATTCCGATGGACCGGCCGCCTCCCGGAACCGGCCCGCCGAGGCGTCCGACCCGGCGCTTTCCCCAAGGCCGCTCCGCTCTCGCCCGAGCCGTCCCAGGGCCCGCCCTCCTTCGCCGGTGCCGGATCGCGCCGCCGCGCTTCCTGCGGCGGCGCGATCCGAAGGAGGTTCCCGCCACGTCGGCGGCCTCCGACGTCCTCGAGACCACCGGTCCCACTCGACGCCGACGGTCCGCGGTCACCGCCACCACCACAGCAGGCCCTACGCGCAACTGCGGGCCAGGCCAGGACGGACGTGGCTGTGCTCGAAAGGCCACGGAGGTCTTCCCCGCAGGCTGCCCCGCAGTCCTTGAGACGGATTACCCGGCCGGTCCACGCTGATCGGTACGACGCCGACGAGACACCCCGGAACGGGGATGTGTCACGTGACCGGCACCTGAAGAGGAAACACACGGACAGACGGACATGGTGCGCAGAGCAGCAGAACAGGACCGGACGTCCGCCCATGCCGGACAGCAGCCTGCCCGGCGTTCGGCAGTACCCGCGGCACCCGGCGTGGCCGCCCGTGTCTGGGCCGACCTTTCCGGCCGAGGGCTCGCCACCCGAGCCGGCGCGGACACCATCGCCGCGCTGCAACAGAGCGCGGGCAACGCAGCGCTGAGCCGGACGGTGGGCGCCGTGGACAGCGCGCGCGGCAGCGGCCCCACCGGCTCCGCGCGCCACGTCGTCCAGCGGATCGGCACCGTTCCCGGCGGCAGTTACGCGACACACCGTGAGGAGGGCGACAGGGGCCCGCACTTCATGGAGCAGGAACAGGATGCCCGGGTGGTGGCCGGCAGCGGTGCCACCCTCGGCCCTCCTGGCGTACCGGAGCGCATCCGGTTCCCCGCCCGTGAGGTCAAACCGGCCGAAGCGGGGCTGCGCGTCGCGAACGACGGCACGCTCGCCGTGCTCGACAAGGACGAGCCGAAGGAGTTCTACGCCGTCCAGCAGGTCGTCGACAACGCCAACGCCTCCCTGGACGCTTCGGGCAGCATCGTGCGGCTCGCTCTCCAGGGCAGGAGCATCACCGTCGGCGGTCGGCGGCTCACCCGGGTACAGCCCGTGCTCGCGCAGCAGGCGCAGCAGTCGGCGAGCGAGGAGTTCGTCTCGCTGGTGCGCAGCACCTGCATCACGGTGGCCTGCAAACTGATGGGCTCCAGCCGGGACAAGACGAGCCGGGTGGTGCTGGGTGGCGGCGCCGGAGGCTTCGACATCACCCCCGGCTCCGACAGCGATCCACGCATCAGCAGCCTCGCCGGGCAGATCGCCTCCTCACCCGACGGCGGCCTGGACGTGCCCGGGGCGGTCGACGCGGCCGGGGCCAGGGACCGGGCGGCGCCGGACAACGGACGGGTGTACGGCGAGGCCGTCAGGAACGGCGGACGCGACGGGACCGCCGCCCGCCTGGGTGTCAATCAGCACGCGGCGCCCGGCGTCGGTGAGGGGTTCGCGATCTTCAGCATGGCCGCCGAGGACCAGCACGACCACTCCGTGCAGCCGCCCGCGGCCCGCGGCGACAACGTCTGGGGCTATCACTTCGCGGCTGTCGTCGCCTCCTCCCTGGACGGCAGCTGCCGGGTGACGCTGGAGAACTACGCCCGCAACGACTTCGACCGGGTCGCGCGTGAGGAGCTGTACGACACGCTCTACCAGCGGGCCAAGAAGTCCGGCGGCTGGTTCAGCACCGTCAGCGCGCTGCAGGAGACCGACGACCAGCAGGCGTTCAAGAAGAAGTTCGACGACGTGATGCGCAGGCTGTGCACGGATCCGGCCATCAAGGACATCCAAGGACTCCCGCGGCGCAGGCTCCAGGAGGACTTCGAGGATCACACCGGTCGTGCCTGGTTCTTCCGCGTCTACGGCGGCGGCCCGGGCGAGAGCTTCCACGAACAGCAGTCCGCCTCCGGCTACTTCAACAATCCGCTCACCGTGCGGGTCGCCAGACCCTGAGCGGCCCACGGGCCTACGGGCCTACGGGCCTACGGGCCTACGGGCCTACGGGCCTACGGGCCTACGGGGGCAGGGTGGACGGAGACCTGACGAACGACGCGGGCCGGTCGTCGTCGGGGGCGGCGGAACGCGCCGGAGTGAGGGACCGGCACGGTGACCGGATCCGACACGGACTCCCTGCGTGCGTCCTACGGTGTCCGAGTGAATGACGTGAGCCTCGACGCATACTGTTCCGAAATCAGCTCCCGGGCCGACGAGTTGCGCGCCGCCGTGCGGTGCGCCGAGGCAGGCCCGGCGGGCACTCCCGTTCCCACCTGTCCCGGTTGGTCCCTCACCCAGCTCGCCCGGCACGTCGGCGGCACCCACCGCTGGGCGGCGCGGATCGTCCGTACCCGGGCCACCGGGCCGGTCCCCCACGACCTGGTCGACGACGTCTTCTCCCCCGGCCCGGAGACCCCCGCCGCTCTGGACGCCTGGCTCGACGAGGGCGCCGCGGAGCTGACCGGCGCTCTGCTCGACGCCGGTCCCGACGCCCCCGTGTGGACGGTCGCCCCGAGCGGCACCGCGCGCTTCTGGGCCCGGAGGATGACCCACGAGACGACCCTGCACGCCGCCGACGCCGCCTTCGTCACGGACGCCTCCTTCGTCGTGCGCGAGGACCTGGCCCGGGACGCCCTGGACGAGTGGATGGGCTTCGGGTCACTGCCCCGGGTCCTGGAGGCCGCCGGGCCGGACGCCCCGCCGCTCACCGGCCCGGGCCGCACGCTGCACCTGCACGCGACCGACGTCCGTCAGGCCGAGTGGCTGGTGGACCTCACGGGTGAGCCGATCACCTGGAGCCACGCCCACCAGAAGGCCGCGGTGGCGGTACGCGCCCCGCTCACCGACCTCGTGCTGCTGCTGTACGGGCGCCGCACCCCGGCCGACCCGTCCGTCGAGGTGTACGGGGACGCCGCCCTGCTGACCCTGTGGCTGGAACGATCCGGCTTCTGGCTCCGCAAGTAGGCCCCCTCACTTCACCGGCTCACTTCACTGGCCTGCTTCACCGGGGGACTCGCCGGTGTCCCGGCCCCGGCCAGCCTCAGTGTCACCAGGGCCGCCGATCCCGCCAGGATGCCGAAGGTGAGGGCGGCCGGGATGCCGGTGCCGAGCTTCGAGAACAGGTACACGGGACCCCACACGTCGACGGTGTCGTCGATCGCCATGTGCAGCACCTGGCTCGCCAGCAGTCCCCACACCGTTGCGCAGACCGCGCCCACCACCGTCGCGGGGGCCGTGGTCCGGGTCAGCAGGCCGGGCAGCAGCCGCAGCGCCCACCACACCACGACCAGCATGAGCACGTCGACGGCTCGGTACAGCAGCCAGTCGCCGAGCGGTCCGGTCGCCGGGCCCGTCCACGCGCCGAGCAGCAGCCACTGACGCAGCAGGTCGCCGGGCTCGGAGAGCAGGCCTCCGCCGCCGAAGGACGTCTGGATCCAGGCCGCCACCGACTGGTACGAGAGGATCACCAGCGACAGCGCGACCACCGCGGTCCCGACACTCGCGGCCAGGCGGGCGGCGCGCGGCAGCACACTCTGCCGGGGCTGTGGCTCAGCGCCCTTGATGGTGACACGCGCGACGAGCACCGTGGCCAGGGCGGTCAACAGCCCCGCGAACACCGTGACCGGCCCGCTCGACGCGATCACGCCCGCCAGCTGGGGCAGGAACCGGTAGCTGCCGTGGCCCCGGGACGCGATCAGCCATGGCGCGGAGACCGTCACGGCCAGGGTCGCGGCCACGGGAGCCCAGGCCCACACCGCGAGCAGCGTGGCGGGTGTGCGGCCCTGCGTCGGCGGAATCCTGTGGACCAGGAGCAGCGCGCCGGCCAGGAAGAACACGAAGAGCGTCACGAACCTGATCTGCATGGCGGTGCCGTACAGATCGCTGTACCGGGTGTCTCCGGTCGAGGCCGTGTCTCCGCCCGCGGCGCCGTCCGACAGCGACCCCGTCGGCAGGTCGTACGACCAGGGTGCGAGCCATCGCCGGAGTTCGGTCACGGACTGGATGTCGAAGACGCTGGTGGTGCCGCGCAGTTGGAGTGCCTGCATGCTCGCCCCCGCCCACCACAGCAACAGCGTGATCAGCAGGCCTCCGACCAGTGCCGGTATCACCGCGCGCCGATATGTCATGGTGCCTTCCCCCGTCTTGATCCTCTGTCGGTGGTTGTGTCAACCAGCTGAAGAGTAGGGGGTGATGATCGGTTGCGGCATGTGCCTCGTGCCGCCGGTCTCGGCCCGTACGGCGGCTGATGCCCAGGTGGCCGCGGTTCGGCCGGCCGTACGCGCGGCCGGCGGCGGGCGGGCACGCAGTCGGCGGCAGCCGTGCATACGGAGGCCGCTCCCGGTCGGCGCGGGACCGGGGGCGGCCGGAGGGGGAATTCGGTCAGTGTCCGGCTGACAATTCGCCGCTGAGCTTTGCGTGGAGGTGAGCGCTGGGTTCGTTGAGGCCGGTGATCTCCACGGTCTTGCCGCGCTGGGCGTACCTGGTCTCGACGGTGTCCAGGGCGGCGACGGAGGAGGCGTCCCAGATGTGGGCGCCGGACAGGTCGATGACGACCCGGTCGGGGTCGGTGGCGTAGTCGAACCGGCCGACGAGGTCGTTGGAGGAGGCGAAGAACAGCTCGCCGGTCACCCGGTAGACGACGGTGGTGCGGTCGGGGTCCGTGACGGCGGTGACCTCGGCGATGTGGGCGACGCGCTTGGCGAAGACGGCCATGGCGGTGATCGAGCCGACGACGACGCCGATGGCGAGGTTGTGGGTGGCGACCACGCAGGCGACGGTGATCACCATGACGGCGATCTCCCCGGCGGGCATCCGCTTGAGCGTCTTCGGGGCGACGGAGTGCCAGTCGAACGTCGCGAACGACACCATGACCATCACGGCGACCAGGGCGGCCATGGGGATGTCGGAGACGATCGGTCCGAACACGATGCACCACACCATCAGGAACGCGCCGGCCAGGAACGTGGACAGGCGGGTACGGGCGCCCGACACCTTCACGTTGATCATCGTCTGGCCGATCATGGCGCAGCCGCCCATGCCGCCGAAGAAGCCGGTGACGATGTTGGCGATGCCCTGGCCGATGGACTCGCGGGTCTTGGAGGAGTGGGTTTCGGTGATGTCGTCGACGAGCTTGGCCGTCATCAGCGACTCCATCAGGCCGACCAGCGCCATCGCGAAGGCGTACGGCGCGATCGTCGTCAGCGTGTCCAGGGTGAACGGGACGTCCGGCAGGCCCGGCACCGGCAGCGAGGACGGCAGTTCGCCCTTGTCGCCCACCGTCGGCACGGCGATCCCGGCAGCCAGTGTGACGACGGTCAGGACGGCGATCGACACCAGCGGGGCCGGGACGACGCTGGTGACCTTCGGGAAGAACACCATCAGCGCCAACCCGGCCGCGATCAGCGGATACACCGGCCACGGCACGCCGCTCATCTCCGGCACCTGCGCCATGAAGATGAGGATGGCGAGGGAGTTGACGAAGCCGACCATCACCGAGCGGGGCACGAAGCGCATCAGCTTCGCCACCCCGAGCGCGCCCAGGATCACCTGGAAGACACCGGCCAGGATGACCGCGGCGACGAGGTAGCCGAGGCCGTGCTCGCGGTTGAGGGGCGCGATGACGAGGGCGACGGCACCGGTGGCGGCGGAGATCATCGCCCGTCGGCCGCCGACGACGGCGATGGTGACGGCCATGGTGAAGGAGGCGAACAGTCCGATCGCGGGGTCGACCCCGGCGATGACGGAGAAGGAGATCGCCTCGGGGATCAGCGCGAGTGCCACCACCAGGCCGCCCAGCACCTCGGTGCGCCAGACCTTCGGGTCACGTATCCAGTCGGGCTTGAGGCCGTTCAGCCGTGCGGCGGAGGACAGTACGGAAGAGGACAACGAAACAGCTACCTGTCGTGCTCGGGCACCTCCCTGGGGGCAGGGCGGGGCGCGTGGAGGACGGTGCGGAGGCCGGGCGGGCTCCGCGCTCGGCCCGCTGGAGGGCCGGAAGTCGAAAGCAGCGCCGACGGGCACGCGCGAGCGGGCGTCGGGCCTCTGATCGGGCAGGACTCTGATCAGGGGCGAAGGGTGACGGCCGAAGGGTCACGGCGGACAGGCGGCGGCTCCGGACACCATGGACTCGCGCACGCGCCTCTCCCGCAGGACTCTGAATTCTTCGCCGGGGGCGCCATCGGCCCCGACACGGCAGCGGCCGGACCTGGAGGCCCGCACCGCGCACGAGGGAGAACGGCTTCAGCCTGACCCTCACCGAGGGCAACTCTACCCTGACGTTAGAGTAGGGATCGGCGGGCCGGACTGGGACGCGGCCCTGCCGACGACGAGAAGGGCCGGCTCGAGGACGTGGACGCCAAGCGCATGCAGATCGGCGAGGTCGCCGCGGCGACCGAGTTGTCGCTACGCACCATCAGGCACTACGACGAGACCGGCCTCGTCGCCCCTTCGGCCCGCTCCCGGGGCGGCTTCCGTCTCTACACCGAAGCCGACGTCGCCCGCCTGATGGTCATCCGCCGCATGAAGCCGCTCGGCTTCACCCTGGACGAGATGCGCTCGCTGCTGGAGGCCACCGACCGTCTCGACGCCGACGAGGAGCCGCGGCCCGAAGAGCGGGAGGAGTTGCTGGAGCGGGTGCGTGGCTTCGAGGAGGCCGCGCAGCAGCGGGTGCTCACCCTGCGCACCCAGCTGGAGCGTGCCGAGGACTTCGCCGCGACGCTGCGCGGCCGGCTGCACGACGCCGGCGGTCGGGACGCCACCACCGCGAGCTGAACCGAGGTGACCGGCCCGCCTGGCCTTCGCCGCGGACGGCCGCTACGCCCGCCTCATCCAGGCCGATGCCTGGGCCCCCGACGCCCGCGCGGCCGCGGACCTCCTGGCTCAGGGCTGACCGGGCATCGGGCGCAGCAGCGGCAGCAGATCGACGACCTGCCCCATCTCGCCGATCAGGAATACACCTTCATCAGGCAGAACCGTACCGGCCTGGTCCGGCAGTCGCTGGCCGCCATGGAGGAACGCTGGCCGGCCATGCGGTCCTACACCCCGGCGCAGCGCGAACGGACCGCCGAGGACCTCGCCCACATCGTGGACTTCCTGGCCACCGCCCTCTACGTCGACGACGCCGCCCTGTTCACGACGTTCACGACCTGGACCGCGGACATCCTCACCGCCCGCCGGGTGCCCGCGGGCGGCCTGCGCCTGGGTCTGGACATCCTGGCCGATCAGCTGCGCGACTGCGGGCAGGGTGTCGGTCGCGGCATCGAGGAAGCCCAGGGGGCGGGGCATCTGCACCACCGGCCCACCCACGTCACCCGCCTTCTCGAAGTCACCGGCGTCACGGGCCACTTGACGCAGCACGCGCCAGGAGCGGGCTCTCCTGAGGCCGCGATCCCCTGAACGGCGAGCGGCCCGCACCCATCGATGGGTGCGGGCCGCTCTGTCAGTGGCCGGATCCGTGCCGGCCGCCCAGTTGGTCGCGGTGGCGCGGGTCGCCCAAATACCTGTCGGCGTCGAAGACGCGTGCCGACTTGGCCTGTGCCTTCGTCCGGGCCAGCTGCACGATGCGGGCGTCGTGGTCGATGCCCAGGACGTCGCCCGACGGGATCACCACGTCCTTGCCGAGGACCCACAGGCCGGTGTGCACCACCAGGAAGCGCGGGCCGAGGTCCCTGGAGTACTTGCTGACCTTGCCGACGTGACCGTCCGTGGCGTCGACCTGGTATCCGGTCAGGTCGTCGTCCGGGGTGTGGCCGGCGGTCGGCACGTGGTGTGCGCGGTATTGGCTCACGATGTCCTCCCTGTCGTCCTGTTCCTGCTAGTGCCCGCTCAGGCGGGTGACAGACGTGCGGGAAACATCACGGTGTGCGTCGCGGGGCTGTGCCGTCCACACCCGTTCCGCGTAGTCGACGAAGTTGCGCCCCATGATCTTCTCGATGCGGCCGGAGGAGTAGCCGCGCTGTTCCAGCAGCCGTATCAGCTCGCGGAACTGGTCCACGCCCCGCAGGTCGACCACGAAGGGGTAGGTGTCCGCCCG
The DNA here is from genome assembly GCF_035983595.1 of Streptomyces sp. NBC_01334. Classification (NCBI taxonomy): domain Bacteria; kingdom Bacillati; phylum Actinomycetota; class Actinomycetes; order Kitasatosporales; family Streptomycetaceae; genus Streptomyces; species Streptomyces sp. NBC_01334. Next base: position 494,088 of record NZ_CP130718.1, read on the forward strand.
TTCGCCGGCCGCGGAGACCCCGGCCTCCTGGCGCTGCGCCACGTGCTCGGCCAGCCGGGCCCGGTAGGCGTCGAGGTCGTCGATCGCGGTGACGGGGCCGTCGGTGCCGATACCGACATGGTCCTCGCCGCAGACGTCCACGGCGTGCGCGATGTGCTCGACCACGCCGGCGGCGCGCGCGTGGCCGGTGGGGCTGAGGAACGGCATGAAGTAGATGCCGACGAAGCCACCGCGGGAGGCCACCAGACGCAGTTCCTCGTCGGTCTTGTTGCGGGGCAGGTCGGTCAGCGCGCGGCACCCTGTGTGATTGATCGACACGGGGACACGGGAGTGCGTGGCGGCGTCCAGACAGGTCCGTTCGCCGCTGTGCGACAGGTCGACCATGAGGTGGTGGTCGTTGAGGGCGTCGACCACCTCGCGTCCGAACGCGGTCAGCCCCGTGCCGGACGGTGCCATCGAACCGCCGCCGAGGTGGTTGGCCTGGTTGTAGGTCAACTGGACCACGCGCACACCGCGTTCGGCGAAGGTGGCGACCCGGGCGACGTCGTCCCCGACGGCCACCGCGTTCTGGAAGCCGTAGATGACGCCGACGCGTCCGTCGCGGGCGGCCGTGCGGATGTCCGCTACGCCGGTCACCTTCAGCAGGTCGTCCGGGTGACGGTCGATGATGCCGTCCCAGATGTCGATCTCGTGCAGGGTGTGCTCGTAGGGAGGCAGGTCACCCATCACATAGCCCAGGGTGATGTTGACGGCGGTCAGGCCGGAGGCTCTCGCGTCGGCCAGCGTCCGGGTGTCGACGGTGTACTGCTCGCTGGTCGGGTTGAGGTCTCCCGCCGCCTCCATCGACTGCGGGGCATTGGGGTTGTCGAGCTGTCCCAGCGCGTTGATGATCAGGGGCGTGCCGGTCAACGGGTCTCCCGGGATGGGGTGGTGGCGTAGGCGGCGCGCGGGAAGCGGCGGCCCCGCTTGACGGTGAGGGTGATGGTGCGCAGGTGGTCGATGTCGGCCAGCGGGTCTCGCGTGAACACCGCGAAGTCGGCCAGTTTGCCCGGCTCGACGCTGCCCGTCAGGTGTGCGGTGCCGGCGCTGCGGGCGCCGACCAGGGTCGCGGAGCGGAGCACGTCCGGGGCCGGGATGCCGCATCGCTTCACCAGGAAGGCGAGTTCCTCGTAGAGGGCGGGGAACGGCTCGCCGGGAGCGGTCTCGTAGTCGGTGCCGGTGGCCAGCGCCACGCCCGCACGGTGCGCCTGCGCCGTGAGCGCGATGGCCAACTCGGTCTGTCGGCGGGCGCGTTCGGCGCTTTCCGGGTCGTCGCCTGCGAGCTCCGCGCTCGCCCACATGCCGGCGGTCGCGTCCAGGACGACGTCCCGCTCCCGCATCCGGGCGAAGAGCGCGTCGAGCCGCGCGTCCTCGCCGGTGACCAGACTCTCGTGATCGACGGGAGGCTTGTCCTTGTAACTGGTCAGCGGCTCCCTGGCGGCCTCGTGGGCCAGCAGGGTCACGTGCGAGACGGTGTCCACGCCGGCCGCGACGACCTCGCCGGGCGTGGCGGGGAACACGGCCGCGTGTGCCCACACCGGGATGCCCTGCCGGTGCGCCTCGGCGGTGATGGCGGCGACGAGGCCCGCCTCCAGGTCGGCGTAGACCTTGATGGCCGACGCGTAGGTGCCGCGAGCCAGGGCCACTGCCAGGGGGAGGTCGGTCGTGTCGGTGACGGCCTGCATCCAGGGCACGTGTCCGGGGACGGCGCCCTGGGTCACCTGGTGGGTGCGGGGGTCGTCGAAGAAGCCCGGGCCTGCCATGAGGGCTGCGTAGTGGATGTCCGGGGCGGCGATCTCGCCCACCAGCGCGGCCCGCGCGAGGTCCCCGACCTGACGCAGGTCGTCCGCCATGTCCCGCACGGCCGTGACGCCGCTGTGGACGAGGCGGCGCAGGACCGCTTCGGCGGCCGGGCGATCGGGCGGAGTGGCGAGGTGCTGGTGCGCGTCGATCAGGCCGGGCGTGACGAAGTGACCGGTGAGGTCGACGACTTCGGCGCCGTCGGCGAGGGCGGCCGCCACGTCCGTCTCGGCCGCGACGGACCGGATCACGGAGCCGTCCACGACGAGCGACACGGCGGGCCGGGGCGCGCTGCCGGTCCCGTCGAACAGCGTGAGGCCGCGGTAGACCACCAACTCGCCGGCCCCGGGCGGCGCGAAGGGATTCGCCGCCCCGGAACCCGCGTCGGTCGCCCCGGGACTCCCGTTCGCCACCTCAGCACCCGCCTTCGCCGCCCCGGAACTCTCGTTCGTCAAGGTCACCACTCTCGATCTGTTACGCTCTGGGTAACAAGACTCTCGCTACTCGAAACAACCGGTACCCTACCCCCGAATCCCGGCGTCGGACACGCCTCGCCGGGACGGTCCGTCCGGTCACCGGGAAGGGTTTCGATGCCGCAGGCGACGCAAGCAACGCGAACGGCCGTGGACAAGGCGCTGGACCTGGTCGAGGCCGTCGCCCGCGCCCCCCGGCCGCCCCGGCTCACCGACCTCGCCGACGAGGTCGGGCTGCACCGGGCCACCGCCTACCGCGTCCTCGTGGACCTGGTCCGCCGCGGCTGGGTGCTGCGCGTCGACGACCGCTATCTGCCGGGCACCGCCGTCCTGCGCCTGTCGGCCCGGGCGGCGCACAACTCGCTGACCTCGCTGGCCCGCCCGGTGCTGGAGGACCTCTCCGCGCGCACCGGCATGATGGTCAACCTCCAGGTCCTCGAGACCGACGGCTCCCGGGTGGTGGACGTGATCCGCCCGGACCGGCTGGCGATGATCAGCACACTCCGGGACGAGGCGCTGCCCGTCCACCGGTTCGCCGGCCCCCTCGCCCTGGTGGCCGCCCTGCCCCCACAGGCACGCGGCCCCTACCTCGACGTGGCCCGCAAGGCCGGACATCCCCTGGACGGCGACGCGGGACTGCTCGCCGACCTCGAGCGGACCGAGGCCGACGGGTTCGCCGTCGAGCACGGCCGCAACGAGCAGTTCGTCGCCTCGCTGAGCCGCGCCGTCGTCCCGGTCCCCGGGGCACCGGTGTGCGCCGTCACCGTGGTCGGCCCGGATGCCGAGATCGACGAACCCCGGATGCGCCGCCTGCGGGAGGAACTCGCCTCCGCGGTGGACACCCTCTGTGGTCTGCTGTCCGGCCCGGGCACGGCGAGCGGCGCGTGAACGACGTCCTCGTCCTCGACCGGGCGGCCACCGCGGCGGCCCTGGACCCTCGCCGTCTGATGGCCGCCGTGTCCGACGCACTCGTCGCCGTGGCCCGGGGCACGGTGTCCGCGCCGCCCCGGATAGCGGCCTTCGCGCCCGGCGGCTTGTTGGGCGCCATGCCCGGATACGTGCCGGGTCTCGGTCTCGCGGCGAAACTCGTGTCGGTGTTCGCCGACCCCGCTCGCCCCGGGCGCAGCACCCACCGGGGCATCGTGACCCTCTTCGACCCCGAGGACGGCCGTCCCCTGGCCGTCATGGACGCCGAACCCGTGACGGCCTGGCGCACGGCGGCGGCCGCCACCCACAGCGCCTGGACCCTGGCCCGGTCCGGACCTGTCGTGGTCGTCGGCACCGGCGCCCAGGCCCGGGCCCAGGTCTCCCTCCTCGCCGCGCTCCGCCCGGCCGAACCCGTCACCGTCGCGGGCCGCGACCTCGAAGCGGCCCGCGCGCTGGCCGCCCTGCACCCGGCGGGCCGTGCGACGGACGGCATCGAGACCGCCGTACGCGAGGCGTCCACCGTGTACTGCTGCACCGGCGCGACCCGCCCCGTCCTGCGCCGCTCATGGCTCGCCCCGGGCACCCACGTGAGCTCGGTCGGCGGCTCCCACGGACCCGAACTCGACGACGACACCATCCGGGACGCCGCACTCTTCACGGAGTGGCGCGGCGCCGCCGCCACTCCCCCGCCCTCCGGCGCCCACGAGTTGCAGGGGCTGTCGAGGGACAGCGTCGTCGTCCTCCTCGGATCCGTCCTGTGCGGCGAGGCGCCCGGCCGGACCTCCCCGGACCAGCTCACCGTCTTCAAGTCCACCGGCCACGCCGCGCTGGACGTGGCCGCCGCACACGTCGTCCACCGCACGGCGACCGGCCGCCGTACGCACGAGCCGCCCCGCTAGCGCGTCGGTGCCGGGAGTCGCCGAATCCCCACGGAGCTCTCCCGGCGCCCGTTCGAACGATTCGACCCGCGCGGCCCGGCACGGCACCGCCGTGCCCCCTCATCACACCCGCCACTCCCGCAACATCCGAGGTCAGAGCCCCGCAGTGGCCCTCATCAGGGAGTTCACGGAAGTCTCTGCGCACGGTCCGACACCCGCATAGCGTGCGGTGACCCGAACACACGAACCCCTCCCCATGTTCGCGCGGGCCGCACCTCTTGGGGCCCACGACCCAGTAGGAGATCTTGGGATGTCCTCCGACAGCTCCGACTTATACCCGGCGCGGCACCGGCCCGGACGGCACGCCTCCCCCACCGCGATCCCGCGGTGGGCCGCCCCGCCGGACGGCACACACCCGCCGGTCGACACGCGTCTGCCGGCCGAGACGCGTCTGCCGGAACGCGCCCAGCAGTGGACCGGCAGGCACCGGGACCTCCGCCGGCTGCGCCGGGCCTGCCGCTGGCAGCGTCGCGTCGCCACGTTCGCCGCGCTCGGCTACTTCGCCGTCTTCCTCACCCTCACCGTCGAAGCCCCCTCCGTCATGACCCGCCTCGCGCCGGGCGGCCTTCCCACCGGACTCTGCCTCGCCCTGGTCCAACTGCCGGTCACCTGGCTGGCCGTGCTCCTCTACGAGTACACGGCGCGCCGGTACGTCGACCCGCTGGCCCGGCGCGTACACCGCCGACCCGACCCCGTCCCGCCCGAGGAGCCACGGTCGTGACGGACTTCGACGGCTCCGCGCAGTCCTGGTCCCTGGTGGCGTTCTCGAGTGTCGTGGCCCTGACGCTCATGCTGTGTGTGCTGACCGGTCCCGACCGCGACGACCTCGACGAGTTCTACACCGGCTACCGCTCCCTGTCGCCCCTGCGCAACGGCCTCGCCATCGCCGGCGACTACATCTCCGCCGCCACCGTGCTCACCATCGGCGGGGTCATCGCGCTGTGCGGCTACGACGGTGTCGTACTGGCCCTGAGCACCGTGCTGTCCCTGCTGCTCCTGATGGTCCTGCTGGCCGAACCCCTGCATCACACCGGCCGGTTCACCATGGCCGACGCGCTCGGAAGACGGCTGCCCGGTCGCGCGGTGCGCATCACCGCGTGTGTGGTCACCCTCGCCTCGCTGGTGCCGATGATGGTCGTACAACTGGCCGGGGTGGGCCAGTTGCTGGCGTACGTCCTCGGTTTCTCCGACAGTGCGATGCGGACCGGCTGCATCGTCGGGGCGGGCACCCTGATGATCAGCTACGCGGCCATCGGGGGCATGCGCGGCACCGCCCTGATCCAGATCCTCAAGACGGTGATCCTGCTCGGGTCCGGCCTGGTCGTCGCCGGACTCATCCTGCACACCTTCGGCTGGAGCCCCCGGAACCTGTTCCAGGCCGCCGCCCACGGCAGCGGCGCCGACGAGAACTTCCTGCGCTACGGCCTGCAGTTCGCCAACGGGCCGCACCGCGGCCTCGACATGGTGAGCACCCAGTGCGCCATCGTGCTGGGCGGCGCCTGCCTGCCGCACGTCACCATGCGGATGTACACCGCCGGCAGCGCTCCCCAGGTACGCCGCGCGATGTCCTGGGCGATCTCCACGGTCACCCTGTTCATCGCCGTGATCACCGTCATCGGCGTGGGCGCCACGGCCCTCATCGGACGCGCGGGCGTCGCCGGAGCCGACCCTCGCGGCAACACCGCCTACCTGCTCGGTTCGCGCGCCGCGTTCGGGATGCATCTCTCCCGCCCGGAGAGCCTGTTGTTCGCCACCGTCACGACGGCGATCTTCCTGACCCTGCTGGCCTCCGTGGCCAGCATGACGCTGGCCTGCGCCAACTCCCTGGCCCACGACATCGCCGCGGCCCGCCCGAACGTCTCACCGCTGCGCGAGATGGCCCTGGCGCGACTGGCCGCCCTGGCCGTGGGCCTCCCCGTCATCCTGCTCGCCGTCATCGCCCAGCACCGCAGCCTCCAGCCGCTCGCCACCGTCTCCTTCTGCCTCGGCGCGTCGGCCATCGCCCCCGCCCTCGTCTACAGCCTCTTCTGGCGGCGCTTCACCCGCGCCGGTCTGCTGTGCACGCTCATCGGCGGATCGGTCAGCGTTCTCGTCCTGATGACCGGCACCAACCTCGTCTCCGGCTCTCCCGGATCAGCGTTCCCGGAAGTCGACTTCAACTGGTTCCCCTTCACGACCACGGCTCTCGTCTCGGTACCCGTGGGCTTCCTCTGCGGCCTGCTCGGCACCGTCCTGTCCGGCAGGAAGGCGACCGCACGCGAACGGGAACGCTACGCCGCCATCGAAGCCGTCCTCCTCGCCGGACCCCCAAGCCCCAGGAGCCGCTGAACCCGTCCGGACGGAGCTGGACCGGAGTGACCCGGACCGGACGGGCCCGGACGAGAACGGACCGACGGCCTCGACACGGCCGACGCCCGGGACATGGGCCGCGGGGAGAGCATCGGGCCGAAGGACAGGCACGGCCGTGTCCCCGAGCCGAGCATGATCGTTACTCCTGTTGCCGAACGGCCACCGCCCGGTGAGCGCGTCGGCATCCACTCATGTGTGCCTCCGCCCGAGGCACGCACACCGTCAGCCGAGAGGAACAGCATTGGTGAGCGGCTGGATCACCGTCGGTCTCGGAACCGCCGCCGCGCTCTGCCCTCTGCCGGGCGCCGGCGGACCCGCGGTCGTCGTCGACACCACTCCCACCACCACGCACGTGGTGATGTGTTCCGCCGACGGCCGGGTCGAGATCGGGGCCCCCTCCCGGCATCGGCCCACCGCCCCTCCGTCGCCTCCGCCCGCACCACGGCCCCCGCGTACGCCGACCCCTTCGGCACCGGCGGAACAGCCGGCACCGGCGGCACACGCACCTCGCCCTGTCGGCGCCCCAGCAACTCCGCCCCGTTCGGCAGCCCCACTCCCCCGGCCGGTCAAGCGCGCGGTGCCCTCGCCGGGACCACTGCCCGAGGCCGACGCAGCCGACGACGCGCCCGCCCCGGCACCGGCTCCCGCCCCGGCGCCCCGCGCCGCACCCTTCCGCTGGGTGCCCCGCTTCCACTACGGCGGCGGCTCGGCACGTCCGGCACCCGCCGGCCTGTCCACCACGATGACCACCGTCGTGATCACCACCCCGGCCGTCCTGGCCGCCGCCGCGCTACGCCCGGGTTCCCGGCGCCGCAACGGCGGCTGACCCGTCCCCGGGCCACCCATCGCCTCGTCCACCCAGCTCACCCATCTGCTCATCTCTCAATCTCAACTGCTGCTCATCTGCTCATCCTGGAGTCCTGCTGTGCCGGAATGGCTGATCTACACCCTGGCCTGCGCGTTGGTCTGCGCCTTCGTGGTCGCCGCCACCGTGATGCGCCACCGCCGTGTGGCGGACGACGAGGACACCTCGCAGACGCCCGACGTGCTCGAGTACATGGTGATGATGGTCGGCGTCGTCTACGCCATCGTCCTGGGCCTGGCGATCGCCGGCGTCTGGGAGGCTCGCGGCGCCGCCGAGGACACAGTGCAGCGCGAGGCCCAGGCGCTGTACGAGATCAACCAGCGTCTCGACGTCTACCCCGCCGCCTTCCACACCCAGGTCCGGCAGCACATCGACGCCTACGCCCGGCACGCCGTGACCGCCGAGTGGCCGGCCATGGAGGACGACGGTCCGATCGACGCCACCGGGGGCCGGCTGCTGACCCGTATCCGCAGCGACATCGCGCACCACACGCCCACCGACGAACTCCAGGCCCAGGCCTACCAGCCGCTCCTCGACCAGGTCGCCGCCGCCGACGACGCGCGCCACCAGCGCCTCGACAGCGCCGGCAGCACCCTGCCCGGGGTGGTCTGGTTCGGCCTGATCGCCGGCGGGATCGTCACGCTCGGTCTGCTCTACGCCCTCCAGATCCGTCGCTCGGCCCGGGAGTTGATGCTGGCCACCGCGTTCAGCGCCCTGGTGGTCTTCCTGCTCTTCATGGTCTGGAGCTTCGACGCTCCCTTCGGACACTCCGGCACCGACTCGGCTCAGCCGTTGCAGGAGTTGTTCGCGGGCACGACCTGAGACGTCCGCCTGGATCATTCACCGGGCGGGCGACAGCCCTTGGGCAGGATCGACCTTGGTGAATGCTCGTCGGCTGTGCACGATCAACTCGCGCACCGCCGGGTTGTGCGTGCTCTTCCAGATCAGGGCGAGCACCGCTGGTGTCTCGATGTCTTCGATGACGCGTGCGGTGAGCCGGTCACGGTAGCTCGCGGCCATCGACTCGCTGAGGACCGCGACACCCAGTCCACGGGAAGCCAGATCGGCAATCGCATCCGCGGCGCCGGCTTGCAGTCCGATGGCGGGTTGCAGGTTCTGTGCGGCGCAGGCACGGTCGAGCACCGCGCGCAGGCCGGTGCCGGCGGGCATGCAGACGATCGGATGGGCGACCAGGTCGCGCAGGGTGACCCGGCGTTGTTTCGCCAAGGGGTGCCCCGCGGGAACAGCCGCGACGAGCCGCTCGCTGATGACCGTCAGCGAGTCCAGCCCCTCCGGGACGGCGCCTGCGGTGCCGACGAGGGCCAGATCGACGACGTCGGCGCGCACTCCCTCGACGAGCCTGTCGGAGTTGTCCTCCAGCAGTGAGATCTCCACACCCTGATGAAGGCGGTGAAACGCGGCGAGGGCGTCGAACAGCGGGGTGAGGGTGCAGCCGATGACCATGCCGACCGTGAGACGGCCCCGGATCAGACCGGTCACCTGCCCCACCACCTGGCCGACCGCCTCGGCTGCGGCAAGTGCAGCGCGGGCGTGTTCGAGCGCGGCACTTCCCGCGACGGTCAGGGTGACGGTACGCCCCGACCGGTCGAACAGCTCGGCACCGAGTTCACGTTCCAACTGGCGGATCTGGGCGCTGACGCCGGACTGGCTGATGTGGACCCGCCCGGCCGCCCGGGTGAAGTTCCGCTCTTCGGCGACCGCGACGAAGTATTCGAGCTGCCTCAGGTCCATGACTACAGATTCTAGCTTGCAGTACATCCATCTGTTGGACTTCTGATCGGCGGGCGACAAGGCTGGGGAGCATCGAAGCCGGACCACCGGAGGAACCGTGCAGGGGTACGAGAAGGCCGTGCGGCCCGAGGACATCACCCGCTTGTTCGTCGAACGATCCAACGCGGGTGACGCGGCCGGGGTCGCCGCGCTCTACGAAGAGGATGCGGTGATGGCCTACCCGCCCGGGGAGCTGACGGTGGGGCGGGACGCGATCCGTGCGCTGTGGGAGAAGGTGCTGGCCAACCGCCCCCGCTTCGAACCGGAACCGCCGCTGCCGACGCTGATCAGCGGCGACATCGCCCTCACCTCGACCCCGCCGAGGGACGGGGCCGGCGCCCGGGCACAGGTCGTCCGACGCCAGCCTGACGGGACCTGGCTGCGCGTGCTCGACCAGCCCGAGTTCGTCCCGCCCGCCCACTGAAGCTGCGCAGCGGCGGCACAGGGGGCCGACAGGCCGGGCCGCCTCGCTCCGTAGGCGCCCACGCGACCGGCTCGCGCTGCCCGGGAGGGCGGAGGGGCCCACCGGGGCGGGTGGCCGCAGAACCGCGGTCATGACTCGTCGCCGTCCTCGCCGCGCAGGAGGGCCAGTTGCCGCTGGACGGCGGCGGCGGTGACCCTGCGCTCGTCATCCGTGGCGAGCAGGTCGAGCAGGGCCCCTCGGAGCACCGCCGGCGTCAGAGTGCGGCGGACGACGCCGTCCTCGCCGTCTCGCTCCGACGGCGGCTGACAGGCGGCCTTCTTACGGAGGGATGAACGACGCTGCGGCCGCACACGCTGGTGATGCCGACGGACGAATCGCTCTGGCCGCAGCAGCCGACAGCTTCTCGCCGGTGATCGACAGGCGCGGCCCCGCATCACTGCCGGGCCATCTCCGCCAGCCACGGATGTCCGGGGTGCACACGGTCCAGCCACTCGCTGAGGCGATCCCGCCGCGCCCGGCCCAAAAGCGGCAACACCCCGTCGAAGTCCGCCTGGTCCTTGGGCCGGATCGCCTTCGCCTTGAACAGCAGCACCAACTCCGGCACCAGGTAGGGGATCCCGTCCGCCGTCCGCTCGATGATCGCGTCGTACGGCAGCCGCAGGCTCTCGTCCCGACGGCAGATCCACGTCGTGCCCTCGTGCGGCTCGCGAAAGACGTCGAACAGGAACTGGCCGCTCACCGGATCCCGGAGCCAGGTCTGGTACGTGGCCGCCAGCGCCTCAGCTCCCGCCCCCGCCCAGACCCGCCCCGAACCCACCGCGTCCCACGCGTACTCGGGGAAACGGTCCCGAATCTCAGGGAAGCCCGCCGCGGGCACCGCGATCTCCAGATCACCGTGCGGCCGCGACGGCGCCCCGCGAAAGAGATCCAGCGCCCACCCCGCGGCGATGCACCAGGGCGCACCCACCCCACCCAACCGCTCCGCCATCTGCTCCGGCGCCCAGGCATCCGCCCACCGGGCATGCAGTTCGTCCGCATCGAGCACAGCGCCGCCGGGCGGCAGGGGTTCGGTCATCGGCACAACCTACTTCCACGCGCCACCCGGATGCGGTCCCTGTCCGGGCACCGCACGCAGGCCCGGACGCGATACGGCTCACCCCGGACGCCGTGCGCAAAGCCGTTCGCAGTGAAGCCGAGGGAGCCGATCGCCGCCTCGTCCGGAACCGGATCGCTGATCGCCGGTCGGGAAAATTGACCCACGATCCTGACCCCAAAATGCACCCTGGCTCCGGTCGATCGACTCCCTAGAGTCGTAGTCATGACGAAGAAGAACGAGACCACGCAGCCCGCTCGGACCGCGACCGCCGCCCCGGTCCTCACCCGCGCCGCCGACGCCGAGACGACCCGTGACCCCAGCAGTGTCATGACACTCCTCGCGGACTCCAGCCACACCGGCGGGCGGCTCACCAGCTACCGGTCGTCGTTCGCCGAGGGCGCGGTCGGGGCACCCGCCCACCTGCACACCAAGGCGTCCGAGGCGTTCTTCGTGATCGACGGAGCGCTCCAGGTACTGGTGGGTGAGGAGATCATCGTCCTGGAGGCGGGCGACTTCCTCCTCGTGCCGCCGCACACCCCGCACGCCTTCGCCGCGGCGCCGGGCAGGACCGCCGACGTGTTGTTCGTCTTCACCCCGGGGGCCGACCGCTTCGACTACCTGCGGCTCCTCGGCCGGGTGATGCGCGGCGAGGCCGACCCGCAGGAGATCAAGGACTCCTCGGAGCGGTTCGACAACCACTACGTCGACAGCCCCGCGTGGCGCGAGGTACTCGCCGCACGCGGCTGAGGCCTGCCCGCAGCGGGCGAAGGCGCCCCGAAAGGGGCGCCAGGCCATGGCTGTCGGGCGGCGCCGCCGTGTGCCCTCCCGTTCGCAGCCGTGATCCACCTCGTGGGACGGCTCGGTGCGAGCGGTCAGCCGGGTCGGCGGCTACACCTCCGGGCGGGTGCCGCGTGCGGCGCCCGCCGACGCGGCCACCACGCACAGCACCGCGATCCACTGCGCCCAACGCAGCGACTCCCGGAGCACGATGAGGCCGATGAGGGCCGCCATCGCCGGCTCCAGGCTCATCAGGATGCCGAACACGCGCGGTGGGATCCTGCGGAGCGCTTCCAGGTCCAGCGAGTACGGGACCACCGACGACAGCAGTGCGACGCCGAGCCCCGCCACCAGGACCCACGGCTGAACCAGCGCCGTTCCGCTGTCGGCCACGCCGAACGGCACAGCCACCAGCGCCGCGACGGCCATTCCCAGGGCCAGACCATTGCCTTCGGTGGTGTGGCGACCGAGCGCCGCGCCGACCAGGACGTACAGGCCCCAGCACGTTCCCGCGGCGAGGGCGAACAGAAATCCGACGAGGTTCAGGTCGCCGCGTCCCTCCATCAACAGGACGACACCCCCTGCCGCGAGCGCGACCCAGAGAGCGTCCAGCCATCGCCTCGACCCGGCCAACGCCACCGTCAGCGGCCCGAGGAACTCGACCGTCACCGCGATGCCCAGCGGGATCCGGGCCAGCGCCAGGTAGAAGCACAGGTTCATCGAGCCGAGAATCACGCCGTAGCCGAGCACCACGGTCCACGCGCGACGACTCATGCGCAGCGACGGCCTCCACAACAGCATCAGCACCGCCGCCGCGAAGAAGAGTCGCAACGAGACCGTCCCGAAACTGCCGACCGCGCTGAACAGGTTCTTGGCCAGCGCCGAGCCCGCCTGAACGCTGACGATGCCGAGCAGCACCAGTACCGTCGGCGGAACGGTGCCGAAGGTGCGTCCGGCCGACGCGGTGAGGGAGGGCCGTGGCGACGGGCCGCGACCAGTGCTGTCGATGTTCATGGTGGCCACGCGTGGATTGTCGACGGTCGGGCGGCAAGCGGCACGTGAATTTCCGGGCGAACGGGCCCCGAACCCCTCCCCTCCACCTCTGCACGAAGCCGGTGCATCCGTGCGGCGCGGGACCGGAACCGCACCCGCACCCGCACCCGCATGCGGCGTTGAGCATGACATGATCAGCCGCATGACCGAATTCTCCGTAGGAAAGGGCGACAACCGCCCCGTCCGGTGAAGTGGTTGGACGAGGCCGTGGCCGCCGGCACCGCCACGACGCCCGCCCATCCTTCCCGTGGCGCGATATTCGACGCGGTACGCGCCGACCGCACCGGTCCCGTCGCCGTCCGGTTGCTTCGACTCGCCCACGCCGACGATCCGTTCGTACGCCGGAACGTCATGGACCTCCTCCACAGCCTCGCCCCGGACGGGCCCTGGCCCGGGGCCGCCGAGGTGGCGCTGGCCCGGCTCTGCGACGTCGACGAACAGGTGCGCCGTCGAGCCGCGCGACTCCTCGTCCGTGCGGGGCGCGAGGATGTCGCGCTCAACGCCCTCGACGAACTCACCGACCCCGTGGTGCGTACCGTCCTCGCCGACTCGCTCGGGGGCTCCGTAGCGCACCTGCGAGCCGACCCTCTGGCGTCCGTCCGATTCCTCACTCACCTGGAGACCCTGCGCGCCGCGCCGCGCCACCAGTGGCCCGCCCTGGACATGGCGCTCCTCGCGGATGCCCGGGAGGCCGCGCGACACCTGGAGGGAGTCGGGCGGCGCTGGGGGTCGGTGCTGTTCGGACTGGATCGCGAGCGCCACACGTACGTCCTCGCGGCGCGCCTCCTCGCCGCTTCCAGCACCTCGGACATCGGCGCCGGGCTCGCCCGCGAGGCGTGCCACGGCTGGAGGGCCGCCGCGGTCGAGCTGCTGCCCCTGCTCGTCCGTCACTGCGGGCGCGTGGTCAGCCCGGCCACGGCCGCGGCTCTGACCACGGCCTCGATCTCGGAGGCCGCCATGCGCACCCACGGCGCCCTGGCCGCCACGGTCCCCTTCACCCCGTATCCCAGAGTCCGTCGGTCCAGCGGCAGCCCGCCTCCGTCGTTCGGCAGCTCGTCCGCCGCGGCGCTGCTCGCGGCCAGGCCCGTGGGAATCGGCCGACTCGCGCACGCCCCCGAGATCTTCGGGGCCCTGCTGGACGCGGGCCCGCTGACCTTCCGGCAGGCCGCCCAGCTCTACAACCTCACCTTCCGGTGGCCGGGTCGGATGCAGGCGGGGTGCGCACCTCTGTGGCTCCGGCATGCGGGCCCGACCGCCCTCCCCCGGCTCCTCGCCCTCATGACCCCGCACCTGGGCGAGTACACGGTCGGTGAGTACTACCTGGAGGGTCTCGCGCGGATGGGCCGTCATGCTCTGCCGGCGCTGCCCGCCGTGACGGCGCTGATCGACCGACGCACCCGCATTCCCGTCAACGACTCGACACAGGATGCCGAGATGATGCTGGACGAGCGCCTGCTGGCTGCGGCGCTCGACGCCCGCCGTGCGATCGACGGGGACACCGCTCCGCGACCACCGGCCCAGCCCTCGGACCCCGGTGACACGCACCCCGCGGTCACCGATGTCGAGTGAGAACACCCGAGGTCGGCCGTCACAAGGCGGGACTCCGGTGGGGCAATTGACGTTGCCTGCGGGCACCGAGCCGACGATGCTGTGGTGGTGCCAGGACAGCGGAAGAGAAAACGGCAGCAGCAGGACGCGAGTCGGCGGGCCACCGCTCGCACCGCTTCCGGCACCGGCTACTGGACGGTGCTCCTCGAGACCCAGGACGCCTCCGAGTGGCGTTCGCACCTGCGCCGTCTGCGTTGCGCCGAGGAGCAGATCGACTGGTCGATGACCCGGGTCGACACACTCTGTGGGCGCCTGGTGCAGCCCACCACCTACCGGCTGAGCCTGTTCGTCCCGGGTCCGGAGCGCGCTTTGGACCGGGACCTCTCTGGTCGTTGATGTCGGGGCGGGTCGGAGCGAGCGCCGCGCGAAGCAACCCCGGTATCCCACAACGGCCCTGAGCGGACGGATGCGGGACTGCGCGGTCAGCGCACCAGGGGGAGGAAGACCGTGTCGACGATCTCCTCGAGGACGTGGTCGGGCACGGGGGCGAAGGTCGTGAGGATCTCCTGGCGCAGCAGGTCGAAGGGCAGGGACTTGATGCGTTCGGTGAGGAGTTCCCGTTTGGTCTCGCCGCGGTCGACGGCGCGGTCGAAGAGCACGTCGAGAGCCTCCTTGCGCCCGGTCGCGAGGGGGTCGCGCAGATCGGCGGGGCTGGTGCCGGTCTCCTGGTAGTAGCCGGCCAGTTGCACGCTCATCACGGTGATGAACTGGACACGGGTGGTGTTGATCTCCCGCATGAGGGTGAGGACGTCCTCCCGCAGGCTTCCCGTGTCGGGGCTGTCGAGTCGGTACTCCTTCAAGGTGTGGACGATGGCCGCCCGGACCAGTTCGTCGCGGTCGGACCAGCGGCGGTAGAGCACCGGGGGGCTGGTGCCAGCGCGCTGCACGACGGCGTCCATGGTGAACCCGGCGTAGCCGTTGTCCGTGAGTTCTTGCCAGGCCGCATCGAGGAGCGCCTTCTCCAGTGCCGCTCCGCGGCGTCGCTCGGGCATCCGCACCTCCTTTGGATAGACTTGCCTATCTTATTCTAGCACCCTACCCTGACAGCCGTAAGATAGACCTCTATATCTTAAGGTGGCTGTTCATGAGTACTGCCGACCGGACCGGCCCCACGTCCGCCGCGGTGGACCCCGACCGTATGGACCCCGCCGTGTGGCGCACCGCGTTCACCGTCATCGTGGGCGCCCTCGCCGTCGTCTTCGACACCACGATCGTCAGCGTCGCCCTCGACAGCCTGGCGAAGGAACTCGATGCACCGCTGTCCACGATCCAGTGGGTGAGTACCGGCTATCTGCTGGCCCTGTTCGTCACCATCCCGCTCGCCGGATGGGCCCAGTCACGACTCGGCGGCAGACGCCTGTGGATCGCGTCCCTGGGCGGGTTCCTGCTCGGCTCGATCCTGAGCGCGCTGGCGTGGAACGCCACCAGCCTCATCGCCTTCCGCGTCGTCCAGGGCATCGCGGGCGGCATCATGATGCCGCTCACGGCCACGCTGATCATGCAGGCCGCCAAGGGCCGCAACATCGGCAAGGTCATGGCCGTCATCACCGTGCCCACCGCGCTCGGCCCGATCCTCGGCCCGGTCCTGGGCGGCCTCATCCTGCATCTGGCCGACTGGCGTTGGCTGTTCTTCGTCAACATCCCCTTCTGTGTCGTCGGAGGCGGACTCGCCTGGCGCAACCTGCCCCACGACCGTCCTGCGCCCGGCCGCCCCCGCGCCCGCCTGGACGTCGTCGGCCTGCTCCTGCTCTCCCCCGGCGTCGCCGCCACCCTCTACGGCCTCTCCCGGGTCGAGGGCAGCGCGGGCTTCACCGGCGCCGACGTCCTCATCCCGGTGATCGGCGGACTCGCCCTGGTCGGCGGCTTCGTCGCCTGGGCGCTGCCGCGCGCCGGGGCGCTGGTCGATCTGCGGCTGTTCCGCCACCGCGCGGTGGCGTCCTCCTCCGCCCTGGTGTTCCTGGCCGGCATCTCCCTGTACGGGGCGATGATGCTGCTGCCCCTGTACTTCCAGCAGGTCCGCGGCGAGGACGCCCTAGGAGCGGGGCTGCTGCTCATCCCGCAGGGGGTCGGCGCACTCGTCGCACGCGGACTGGCAGGCAAGTACACCGACCGCTTCGGCCCCCGCCGGGTCGCCTTCACCGCGTTCGCCTTCGTCACCGCGGCCACGGTGCCGTTCGCCTTCGTCACCGCCGACACCGACGAGGTCCTGCTCATGGGCGCACTGTTCGTCCGCGGCATCGGCCTGGGCGCCGCCATGACCGCACCCTTCGGCGCCGCCTACGTGGGCCTGCGACACGAGGAGATCCCCGACGTCGGCATCATCACCCGCGTCGCCCAGCAGATCGGCGGCTCGGTGGGCATCGCCGTCCTCGCCGTCATCTTCCAGCACTCCGCCGGAGACGCCCACACCCCGGGCGACCTGGCCGACGGCTTCGACGCCGCCTTCTGGTGGTCGGTGGCCTTCACCGCCGTCGCCGTCCCGCTGTGCCTGTTCCTGCCCGGCCGCCCGAAGCCACCGGTTCCTGCCGACCATGCAGAAAAAGGCGCTGCCGCCGAGGCGAAGGAGCCGTCCGGTCGATCATCACCCGGCGCGTGACCGTCGTCGAGGCCCTCGGTTCCTGCACAGCGAAGGGGTCCGGCGATGCCGGACCCCTTCTTCTCGTAGCGGGGACAGGATTTGAACCTGCGACCTCTGGGTTATGAGCCCAGCGAGCTACCGAGCTGCTCCACCCCGCGTCGGTGATGCCACCCTACACGTGATCCACGGGGTGCTGCGTCGTACGGCCGTCTCAGCCGCGGACGATGTTCTCGGCCTGCGGCCCCTTCTGCCCCTGGGTCACGTCGAAGGTGACCGGCTCTCCCTCCACCAGCTCCCGGTACCCGTTGCCGGAGATGTTGGAGTAGTGGGCGAAAACGTCCGGTCCGCCGCCGTCCTGGGCGATGAACCCGAAGCCCTTTTCGGAGTTGAACCACTTCACGGTGCCGCTGGCCATGCTGCTAGTCCTTCGATCCTTGCCGGGAGGTCCCGGCTGCTGTGTGTGCGGGGCCGTCCACGACCGGAAGGCACCCGGCGTTCGTCCTACCCCGTCGACGGCACGGTTATCCGACTTATCTGCCGGACACGGCGCTGGAGTTGCCGGAGCCCGTGCGGCGCACTCTCCGCGCTTCTCACGCTCGTGGGCCGGTTGCCGCCGATGTCCCGATCGCTCTCCGTGCCCTGTCTGGCCCAAGCCCCCGCGCAGACGGCTCGCCGGGCTGGTCAACTGGCCGGAAGGCTCCGTACCTCATCGCAAGGGAACTCAGCATGGCCATCGTCGTGGTTCTCGAAATGCCGGGGATGACCCAGGCCCAGTACGAACTGAGCGCGGAGAAGGTGTCCGGCCGCCCCGGCCCGGTCAAGAGCCCCGCCGACTGGCCGGTGACCGGTCTGATCTCGCACACTTCCGCTCCCACCGACGACGGCTGGCTCGTCGTGGACGTGTGGGAGTCCGAGGAGGCGTTCCGGCAGTTCGGCGAGACCCTCGTCCCGATCCTGCGGGACCTCGGTCTCGCGGACGTACAACCGCGCACCTACCCGGTGTTCAACGTGGTCACCCGGTAGCACCGGTCCGGCCCGGCGTACGGGTTCCTCGGCCTCCGAACCCCGGGCGACCCCGCGCCGGTCGATGAGCGAGCGGCCGGGCACGCGGCGTCCGGCCCTCGGAAGCGAGGGTGCCGATGCCGAGCTGCAGGGTCAGGCAGGACAAGGTGTAGTGGCGGCCCTCGGGCCCGGTGAACGTCCGTAGTGGGTCGGTGGACACCTCGGCCTGGGCGGCGTCGATGATCTGGACGCTGCCCTTGGCAGCGGTGCGGGCGAAGGTGGCCCACTCGCACACGGAGATGCGGTCGATGCAGATCGCGCACCCGCCGCGCGCCCACACAGCCTCGGCGATCAGCTTCTGCAGCACGCTCTTGCCCGCGCCGAGATCGCCGACGACGCCCATCGAGGCGGAGGCGTCCACCTTGTCCGCCACGTTGATCATGACGGGGCGGGTGGTGCCGCTGTCCAGATCGATGCCGAGGAACATGCCGTTCGGGTCGCCGATCTCCGCGGCGGTGAAGGCCCCGCCCAGCGCCCAGTCTTCGCTGATCTGGTGCTGGGTGAACTCCCGCACCACACCGTGCCGTACCGTGCCGGGCAGGCCCGCCCCCTCGGGCGGCAGGTGAGGCGCCGCAACGCCAAGGCGTCTCGAATCCTGAGATCGACTTTCGGTGACCTGGGTCAGATAGTGCGCGAACCTCGATCTGGATCTCCGCCATGCACTGCTCCCCAGGTCAGTGGTCGCGGGGTCAGGCCACCGCGTTCAACAGGTCGGCCAGCACGTCGGGCCGTTCCAGGGCGATGAAGTGGCCGGTCTTGGGGACCTGCGTGAAGTCGGCGGCCGGCAGCAACTCCTTGTTGGCTTGCCGGTCCGAAGGACGGGACCAGTCCTTCTCGCCGTAGACGAGGTGGATGGGCGCCTTGACCTCGCGGTAGCGCGAGCGGGCGGCGATGAGGCTGGGCAGGCTCTGGTACACGGCCCGGGCGACGGTCGGGTAGCCGGAGCGGCTGCCCACCTGGAGGAGCTCGTCGATGTAGTCCTCCCGCAGCGCGTTCTTGTCGCCGAGCCCGCCCTGCAGGATCTTGCTGAGGGCGGGCCTGGGCTCCACCCCGGCGATCACCGGACCCACCCCTGGGGCGAGAACACCACTGATCACCACACGGGCGAGGAGGCTGGAGCGGGCGATGCCGCCGCGGAAGTCGTAGGTGTTGACCGCCACGACGCGCCGGACCCGCTCCGGGAGACCGGCCGCTGTGGTCAGGGCGAGCACCGCACCCATGGACTCCCCGACCAACGTCACGTCGTGGAGGTCGAGTTCGGTCAGGAGCCGCTCGACGCCCGCGCGCATGGCCGGCTCGTCGTACGACGCCCCGGGCACGATCTCCGAGTAGCCCATCCCCGGCAGGTCGAGGGCATACACGGTGTACTAGTCCGCGATCAGCGGGATGAGGTCGCGGAAGTGCTCGGCCTGCGTGCGCACGGTGTGCAGCAGGACCAGGGGGGCGCCGGTGCCCGCCCTGAGGTAACGCAGGGTTCCCTCGCGGCCGGCGAGCCCCGCGCGCCGGGCGAGGGTGTGGCTGGTGGTTCCCGGAATGCGGATCGTGGGACGTGACTCGTGGCTGGGCATCTCGCCGACTCCTCGGGGTGTAAAGGGGGTTACTTCGCCAGCTGGGCGTACAGGCCGGCCAGTTCGCCGGCCAGGCCGGCCTTGACCTGCCGCGAGATGTCGTCGGCGAGCACCTCGTACGCGCCCGTCTCGACGCCGTCGAGGGCGAGTGCGGCGACGTCACGCGGGTCGGACTTGGGCGCCTCGACGTCCGCCGCCAGGTCCGTGTCGACGTAGCCGACGTGAAGTCCGGTGACGGCGATGCCGCGCGGCTGCAGCTCCAGACGCAGGGAGTTGGTCTGCGACCACAGGGCGGCCTTGGATGCGCTGTACGAGCCGCCCAGGGCCAGCCAGGAGAGCACGGAGTGCACGTTGAGGAGGTGGCCGCCGCCGTTGCGCTCGATGAGGGGCACGAAGGCACGGGTGAGAAGCAGCGGACCGTAGAAGTTGGTCTCGAACTCCCGGCGTACGTCGTCGACCGGGGAATCGAGGAAAGACGCGCCGACCGAGGCACCGGCGTTGTTGATCAGCACGGTCACGTCCTGCGCCTGCGCGGCGGCGGCCGCCACGGAGGCCGGGTCGGTGACCTCCAGCGCCACCGGGACCGCGTCGGGGTGCGTCACCGTGCGCGGGTCGCGGGCCGTGGCGTAGACCTTGCCCGCACCGCGCGCATACAGCTCTTCCACCAGGGCCTTGCCAATGCCTCGGCTGCCGCCGGTGACGAAGACGTTGGCGCCCTTGAGTGCGGTCATGACTGCCTCCACAAAGTGAGAAACCGATCGGTTTCCATCAAGATAAACCGATCGGTTTCCATGCGCAAGCACAACAGACCCCCGGGTCTCACGGACATCCAGCGGCCCGGACCTCATCGCAGGGCTGAGCCCTGATCGCCCAGCGATCGATCACCAACGTCCGCAAGGAACCTGACCGACGGCCCGAAGGAGAGGCTCGCCGCTTCGGCTTGCGCACAGAAACCGATCGGTTTACGGTGTTGAAACTGATCGGTTTCGCGAACGGCGTCACCACGGGCATGCTGGTGGTCACGCTGGTCTTCATCGGGATGGCGGTACCCACGGCCGGTGCCACCACCCCCATCGAGGCGCTGCCCGGCTTCTACCGCTTCCTCGCGGAGTTCGAGCCGCTGCGGCAGATCACCGGCGGCATCCGCTCGATCCTCTACTACGACGCCCAGGGCGACGCTGGTCTGACCCGGGGCTGGGTCATGATGGCGGCCAGCCTCGTGGCCGCCGCACTGTTCGGCTTCGGCGTACTGGGGTGGTACGACCGCAAGGGACTGCACCGCATCCCGGCGGAGACGAAGCCCGAGAAGACCGCCGTCCCGGCGTGACGGCAGGTCACCCAAGACGGGCCCTCACTCGGAGCGGCCCCGGTGTGCGCGTCCCCCTGCCGGGGACGACAGGCGCGCACACCATCTTGGCTCGGCGACGGCTTTCCCTCAGGCCGTCGCCGAGCCTCTCCCCCGGGACCACCCCTGGAAACCGATCGGTTTTTATTTCGTCCGCTTCGGGTTACCCTCGCGGTATGACCACCGAAGTGAAGCTGAGCCCCAGGGAGCGGTTGCTGGAGGCGGCAGCCACGCTCACCTACCGAGACGGCGTCAGCATCGGCGTCGAGGCGCTGTGCAAGGCGGCGGGGGTGTCGAAGCGCTCCATGTACCAGTTGTTCGAGAGCAAGGACGAACTCCTGGCAGCAAGCCTGAAGGAGCGCACCTCCGCCTTTGTTGCGACTCTCCTGCCTGCGGCGGACGACGGCCGGTCACCCCGCGAGCGGATCCTGCACGTCTTCGCGCGGGTGGAATCCCAGGCCGGCGCCCCCGAGTTCCACGGCTGCCGGTACCTGGCCGTGCAGATCGAACTCAAGGACCAGAGTCACCCCGCGAGCCGGGTCGCCCATCAGGTCAAGGCGAACCTGACCGCCTTCTTCCGCGCCGAGGCCGAGCAGGGCGGGGCGGGCGATCCCGATCTGCTGGCCCGACAGCTCAGCCTGGTCTTCGACGGCGCCAGCGCCCGCGCGGGAATCCAGGCCGACAACCTGACCGGGCTCATCGCACCCACGGTGACCACCTTGCTCGACGCGGCAGGCGTACGCTGACGCATCGCCCGTCTAGGCGAAGTCCATCGACGGAGGGTCCGTTGACGCAATCGTGGACGGGTCTCTTCCGCACCACGACCGGAGGGGGCGGCTCGCCGCTGGAAGTGACCTCCCGGCGAGCGCCGACAAACGTACGGAGAGTTGTCGCCGGGCCTGGCGCGCGCCGCCCGTGGCCCGTCGCTGCGGATGGTCGTGCCTGGACGGGCTCCCACCAACCCCCGACTGCCGACCACGGACGGTGGCCAGTGCTCCCCTGAGACAGGTGCCGCTCGGCGACCAGGACGATCAAGGGTGAAAGGCATGCGGCGAGACATGCATCAAGCCGCCGCGAGAGCACAGCCGCCTTCCGGGCGAGGAGTGCATCGCCGACATCCGCGTACGGCACGAGCGCCTGGCCACGATCCAGCGGGCGGACGGAACACCGTCATCGATGCACACCCTTCCACGGCCCGAACCGTGGCGGCAGGTCGTGCCGGGGCGATCCGGTGTGGCACTTCCACGCGATCGCCTCGATCACCAGCCCCGCTGCGGGACCCGGTCCGGAAGCAACGGCTCGATGCGCATCCCGCCGGCAGCAACATTCCTGCGGTGAGTCGGGAACCTCCGGACGCCCGACGGCGTTCGTGTCACTGACGGCGGACGAGCCGAGCCGACGGTTCACAGCGCTCAAGTGCTGATTCCCTAAGACGACTTGACCGGGGGGCAAGAGGCGTGCAGCAGCACCGCGCACACCCCACGCGCCCCGCTGCCGTCGTGCTCTCCGCGCTGCTCGCGGTCCTGGCCCTCCTCCTGCCGGTGTCGGCCAAGTCGGCGTCGGCGTCCCGTCCGTCCTCGACGGGCACGGCCGCGGCGGCGACCGCGCAGGCGTCCGCGACCGCCGCCGCGCAGCGACCCGTCGCCGTGGCGCGCTCCGCGCTCGGCCACGCCGACGCCGTGCCGTACCCGTTCCACCCTTTCCTGGGCCCTGGCACCGGGAACGCGGCCCCGCACCGCGCTGTCGGCGGTCCCGCCGTGGCCGTGGCGGTCGCGGCCGCAGGAGCGAGCCGGGGCGCCCACGCGCATCGCCCGCGCGGCCCGCCGTCCCGACGGAGCACCGAAGTCCGTATCGACGCCTGACCGTTCGCCTCCGCGCCCGGGGCAGACGTCGACTCCGTCTGCCTGCCCATCGTGGAGAACTCATGTCCCGCGCGCCCATGTGGCGGGCGATCGTCGCCCTAGGTGTGATCGCCGCCTCGCTCTTCTTCGCTCTCACCCAGTCCGCCCGCCTCGGCCTCGACCTGCGCGGCGGCACCCAGATCGTCCTGGAGACCAAGGACTCACCCGTGGTCAGGGCCGATGCCGAATCGACCCAGCGGGCCCTGGAGGTGCTCCGCCAGCGGGTCGACGCGCTCGGCGTGTCCGAGCCGAGCCTGTACCGGTCCGGACAGCAGCGGATCTTCGTCGAGCTGCCCGGCGTACAGGACCCGCGCGAGGCCGCCGAAGTCATCGGCCGTACCGCTCAGTTGACCGTCCACCCCGTGCAGGGCGCGACGTACCAGCAGGATGCGAACCAGGGGAAGCCGGCCAGGGACGGCTCGCGCACCCTGGCCGACCCCGACCAGAAGGGGGCGTTCCTCAAGCTCGGGCCCACCGTCCTCACCGGCGAGGGAGTCAGGGACGCCGAGGCAGTGTTCGACCAGCAGAAGATGTCGGGCTGGATGGTCAACCTCGCCTTCCGCGGGCAGGCGGGCAAGGACTGGGCACGGGTCACCGGGGCGGCGGCCTGTGCCCCGCAGGGCGCCCCCGAGCGGCGCGTCGCCATCGTCCTGGACGGCAAGGTCCTCTCGGCGCCCGACGTCAACGCCGATGTGGCGTGCGAGGTCGGCATCTCCGGTGGCTCCACGCAGATCACCGGCGGCTTCGGCCGGGAAGAGGCCCGCGATCTGGCCGCGCTCGTCAAGGGCGGCGCGCTGCCGGTGCCCGTAGACGTCGTGGAGCAGCGCACCGTCGGCCCCACGCTCGGTGCCGACGCCATCGCCGCCAGCACCCAGGCCGCGATCATCGGGCTCGCCCTGACCGGGCTGTTCATCATCGTCGTCTACCGGCTGCTCGGTGCCCTGGCCACCATCGCGCTCGCGCTGTACGGGCTGATCTCCTACGCCGCGCTGATCGCCCTGGGCGCGACCCTGACACTGCCCGGACTCGCCGGTTTCGTCCTGGCGATCGGCATGGCGGTGGACGCGAACGTGCTGGTCTTCGAGCGTGCCCGCGAGGAGTATCTGGGAGTCCGCGCCCTGAAGTCGGCCTCGGCGCACCTGGACAAGCCGCTGAGCATCGGCTTCGGCAAGGCATGGAGCGCGGTCGTCGACTCGAATGTGACCACGCTGCTCGCGGCGGGGCTGCTCTTCTTCTTCGCCACCGGACCCGTCAAGGGCTTCGGCGTCACGCTCTCCATCGGTGTCCTCGTCTCGATGATCTCGGCGCTGGTGATCACCCGGGTCCTCGCCGACTTCGCGGTCCGGCGCCGCTTCGTGCGCAACCGGCCCGGCCTGACCGGGATCACCTCCACGGGCCGGGTGCGTGCCTGGCTCGCGCGCCGCGAACCCCGCCTGGTGCACCACCGGCGCCGCCGGCTCGGCGTCAGCGCGCTGCTGATCGTGGTTGCCGTCGCCGGAATCGGCCTGCGCGGCCTGGAGTTCGGGGTGGAGTTCACCGGCGGGCGCCTGGTGGAGTACAGCACCAGCAGGCCCGTGGACGTGGACGCAGCACGTACGGCGGTCACGGACGCCGGGTTCCCGCGCGCGGTGGTGCAGGAGTCGGGGGACGGGGACATCTCGGTACGCACCGGTGAGCTGAGCAACGACCAGCAGCACACGATCAGAACGGCGCTGGCGAAGGAGGGCGGCGAAGTCACCGTCGAGCGGGACGAGCTGATCGGCCCGAGCCTCGGCGACGAGCTGCGCCGGCACGCGCTCATCGCGCTCGGCATCGCCGTCGCGACCCAGCTGATCTACCTCAGCGTGCGGTTCCGGTGGACGTTCGCCGCCGCGGCGGTGTCGGCCATGGTGCACGACGTGCTGCTTGTGGTGGGCCTGTTCGCCTGGCTCGGCAGGCCCGTCGACAGCGTCTTCCTGGCGGCCCTGCTCACGGTCATCGGATACTCCGTCAATGACACCGTCGTCGTCTTCGACCGGGTGCGCGAGGCGCGCCGCCGCGATCCGGCGGCGGACCTGGGAACCACCGCGAACAAGGCCGTCATCCAGACCCTGCCGCGCACCGTGAACACCGGTATGGGCGCGCTGTTCATCCTGGCAGCCCTGGCCGTGCTCGGCGGTGACTCGCTCGCGGACTTCTCCGTGGCGCTGATCGCCGGCGTGGTCATCGGTATGGCATCGACGGTGTTCACCGCCGTGCCGATCGCCGTGCAGCTCGAGGGCAGCCGCCCGGCGCCGCCAGTGCGCCCCGAGCGCAGCGAGGACAGCGGGGCGCGCAGTCCGCTGGAGCGACGCGGGCGGGCGCGGGATTCAGGCGCTGTGGTGTGAGGGCGCGCGGAGGCTCGTGGGGAAGAAGCGGACAGCCGGGCGCATCCCCGCGATCCGGCTGTGAAAGGTGCAGCATGCTCCTCGTTCGACGCCCGTACCCGTCTATGGCGACAGCCCACGTTTCCTGAAAAGCGGCTCGGCAATTGCTTCCGCTGGCTGATCAGCCGGAGGCGGTCCGCCTGGATGAAGAACGGAGGGCCGGCACCGTGGTCCGGTCATTGCCGACGCCGCGGAGACCCGCTCCCGGAACTCCTCCGACTCTGGTCCCACCACCGGCCGGTCCCGCCCGAAACGGAAATCACCATGTTGCCGACTCCGCGACCGTTGGCACTGCGAATCACCCGTCCGTGTCGTCGTCACCGCTCCGCCCGGCCTCCGGTTCCCCGGTGAGCCGGGTCGCAAGGTGGTAGGCGACGGTGACGTCCTGGTATTCCTCACCGGGGATGACCGGGTCCGGTAGCCGGGTCCGGTCGCTGTGGCTCGTCGACTCTCGCTTCCCGGTGCCGGGGAAGCGAACGACTGTCTGGGGTTCCTGCGTGAAGCGGAGCCGTTCGGCGTGGACCGTCGACCGGAACAAGATGTCCCCCACCGGGCTCCCGGCCCCCGCCCCTCGCGTTCAGGGCGGCTCCTGCGGCTCCCTGGCGGTACGTAGGCGACTGGATCTTGGCGGCAGCTTCCCGTCCTCTCCGCGCACCCGGCGCGTGCGGGTGCCGCCTTGACTCCGGCCGGCCCGGCCCCGCTCTCCCTCCGCGCTCTTGCGCGCCGCACGCGGCTCGGCCGGCTCGGTCCCTTCAGCGGTGGCGTTCGCCGTCTCAGCAGCGTCCGCAACGGCGTGGCCGCCGCCCAGTACTGTGTCGCCTGCCGCTTCCGTCACACCCGCGGCCTGTCCGGCCACGCTCCCGGCGGTGCTGCCCACCGCCTCGCCGGCGCTTCCCACGGTCCGGCTCGTCTCACGGCCGACATCCTCCACCGCGCGCCCGGCACCACCGCCCACGTCCTGAACGGCCCTCCCCGCTCCCTGCCCGACATCCTGCGCCACGGAGCCGACGCCCCGGCCCACGTCCTGGACAGCAGCCCTGGCGCCCTGCCCCACGTCCTGAACGGCCCTCCCGGCTCCCTGACCGACATCCTGTACGGCGGCTCCGGCGCCCCAGCCGACCTCCTGGACGGCCCTTCCGGCACCCGTACCCAGCTCCCCCACTGCCTGACGGGCTCCGCCGCCGACATCCTGCACAGCGGACCCGACTCCACGCGCCAGCTCGTGCAGGATCTCCGGGTTGCGGTCGAGAGTGGTGAGCACTCGGTCGATGATCTTCGCGACGTGGTGGAGACGCACCTTGAGCTGGGCCTGTGCCTCGACACCCGAGATGCCCAGGTGCACCTGAATCTCTGCGCCCCATTTCTTGACGATCTCTGGAAGGAACGGGGGACATGATCGTCGGCTGCCGGGCAACGCGGGGGAGGTGACACGTATCGGACTGGTGGTCCTCGCTCTGTTCGCCGCGCTCGTGGCGGGCGCGGCCGCGGTGGGAAGTTCGCCGTGGTGGTGGTTCGCCGCCGTGCCGCTCCTCGTGCCGGGCCTGCTGGGCGCCTGGGACCTGACGCAGCGCCGGCACTCCGTGCTGCGCAACTATCCCGTCCTCGGGCACGCCCGCTTCCTCCTGGAGAGGATCCGTCCGGAACTGCAGCAGTACTTCATCGAGCGGAACTTCGACGGCCGTCCCTTCGACCGGGACACACGCACCATCGTCTACGAACGGGCGAAGGGAACCGACGCCGAGCAGCCGTACGGCACCGAGCGGGACGTCTACCGCCCCGGCCACGAGTTCCTGGTGCCGTCGATGGCGCCGTGTCCGGTGCCGGAGGCCGCACCGCGGGTGCGGATCGGCGGACCCGACTGCGGCCGTCCGTACGACATGGCGCTGCTGAACGTGTCGGCGATGAGTTTCGGCTCGCTCTCCGCGAACGCGATCCTCGCCCTCAACGGGGGTGCCGCGGCCGGGGGTTTCGCCCACGACACCGGCGAGGGCGGACTGTCGGAGTACCACCTGCGGCCGGGCGGTGACCTCGTCTGGGAGATCGGCACCGGCTACTTCGGCTGCCGGACCGACGACGGCGACTTCGACCCGGAGGAGTTCGCCGACAAAGCCGCGCACGAGCACGTGAAGTGCGTGTCGCTGAAGCTCTCGCAGGGCGCGAAGCCCGGCATCGGCGGAGTCCTGCCCGGAGCGAAGGTCGACGCCGAGATCGCCCGGGTGCGGGACGTGCCCCAAGGCCGGACGGTGATCTCACCGCCCTACCACCGGGTGTTCTCCACGCCGCGCGAACTCGTGCGCTTCATCGCCAGGATGCGGGAACTGTCCGGTGGGAAGCCGACCGGTTTCAAACTCTGCGTGGGGTCGCGCCGACAGTTCCTCGCCGTGTGCAAGGCGATGCTGGCGGAGGGCACCGCCCCGGACTTCATCGTGGTGGACGGGGCGGAGGGCGGCACCGGGGCCGCGCCCCTGGAGTTCGCCGACCACGTCGGCACCCCGCTCACCGAGGGGCTCCTGACCGTGCACAACGCCCTCGTCGGCACCGGTCTGCGCCACCGGGTCAGGATCGGCGCCAGTGGCAAGATCGCCACCGGTACCGACCTGGTCAAGCGCATGGTGCAGGGCGCCGACTACGGCAACGCCGCTCGGGCGATGATGTTCGCCGTCGGCTGCATCCAGGCGCAGCGGTGCCATACGAACACCTGCCCCACCGGTGTCACCACGCAAGACCCCCGGCGGGCCCGCGCGCTCCACGTCGGCGACAAGACGCTCCGGGTCCGGCGCCTGCAGGAGGCGACGGTGGCGAGCGCGTTGCAGATCATGGCGTCCATGGGCGTCTCCGATCCCGCGCAGTTGCGTCCCCATATGCTCCGCCGGCGCATCGACCCCCGCACCGAATGTTCCTTCGAGGAACTCTACGAGTGGCTGGCGCCCGGGCAGTTGCTCGCCGAGCCGCCCATCTCCTGGGCGGCCGACTGGAACGCCGCCGACCCCGACCGTTTCACCGTCTGATCCGGAGGATCCCGTGGCCCGAACTGTCGCGCGCGTCATCGTGGACGCGCTGAGCGAACTTGGCGTACGCCAGGTCTTCGGCGTCGTCGGCGACGCGCTGAACCCGCTGACCGACGCCATCCGCACCACCGAGGGCCTGGAGTGGGTGGGCTGTCGGCACGAGGAGGCCGCGGCCTTCGCCGCGAGCGCCCAGTCGCAGCTCAGCGGCACTCTGGGCGTGTGCATGGGCACCGTCGGCCCCGGCTCGGTGCACCTGCTCAACGGGCTGTACGACGCGGCCAAGAGCCGTACGCCGGTGCTGGCGATCGCCGGGCAGGTCCCGCTCGCCGAACTCGGCAGCGACTACTTCCAGGAGGTCGACAACGACGCGCTCTTCAGCGACGTCGCCGTCTTCCGGGCCACGATCACCTCGGGCGACCAGCTGCCGCAGATGCTGGAGACGGCGGTGCGCACGGCGCTGGGCCGCAAGGGCGTCGCCGTTCTGACCGTCCCCGGTGACCTGGGGGAACGGGAGCTGAGCGCGGACCGGCCGGCCCGGTTCTCGCTGAACGCCCCGGTGAGCCGACCGGACGAGTCCGCCGTCCGGCGGGCCGCCGAGCTGCTCGACCGGGCGCGGCGGGTCACGCTGCTCGTCGGACGAGGCGCCCGCGCCGCGCGCGAGGACGTACTGGCCCTGGCCGACCGGCTGGCCGCGCCGATGGTGCTCACGCTGAAGGCCAAGGAGGGATTCGAGGGCGACGCCAATCCCTTCCAGGTCGGCCAGACCGGGCTGATCGGCAACCCGGCGGCCGCGTCGGCCCTCCAGGACGCGGACACGCTCCTGCTGCTGGGCACCGACTTCCCCTACCGGGACTGGTATCCGGAGGGCCGGACCGTCATCCAGGTGGACACCGAGGCCGCACACATCGGGCGCCGGGTGCCCGTGGAGGTGGGGCTCGTCGGTGACACGGGAGCGACCGTCCGGGATCTCCTGGCCCAGCTCGCCGTCGCGCCCGCCGGGAGCGACGGCGCGCGCGACCGCTCGCACCTGGAGGGCGCCCGCAAACGCTTCGAGCGGTGGCGCGAGGGGCAGGCGCGGCTCGCCGACCCGGCGCACGACAAGAGTGTGGTGGGCCGCCTCCGCTCCGCGCTGGACAACCGCGCCGGTGACATCCGCCCGGAGGCGCTGGCCGCCGTGGTGGACCGCCTCGCCGACGACGACGCCGTCTTCACCTCCGACACGGGCATGGCCACCGTGTGGCTCTCGCGTTTCGTCGAGATGCGCGGCGAGCGGCAGCTGATCGGCTCCTACAACCTGGGCTCCATGGCCAACGCCATGCCCCAGGCTCTCGGCGCCCAGTGCCTGGACCGGGACCGCCAGGTGGTGGCCTTCTGCGGCGACGGCGGGCTGAGCATGCTCCTCGGCGACCTCATGACACTCAGGACGAGCCGGCTCCCCGTCAAGCTGGTCGTCTTCGACAACCGTCGCCTCGGCATGGTCAAACTCGAACAGGAACAGGCCGGGCTCCCGGAGTTCGGCACCGTGCTGGACAACCCCGACTTCGCGGCCGTCGCCACGGCCATGGGCATCACCGGCATCCGCGTGACCGACCCGGCCGAGCTGGAGGAGTCCGTCCGCCGGGCCTTCAGCACCCCCGGGCCCGTCCTGCTCGACGTGCTCACCAACCCGGACGAGATCGCCGTCCCGGCCAAGCCGACCGTCGCGCAGGGCTGGGGCTTCGCGGTGGCCAAGGTGAAGGAGGTCGTGCGCAGCCAGGGGGACACGGACGCGCACTGACCTCTCGGCCGGGCGCATCAGCTCCACGACCGTGCCCTGCCCCGGGGTGGTGTCCTCGCGACGCTCCGGGGTCGCACGGCACAGTGGGACGGCACCGATCCGATCCGGCAGTTCGGCCGAGCCGCCCCTGACGAAGGAGTTCACCATGGAGTACCCCGACCTGACGGCCCTGCCGGCGGAGCTGCGGGAAGCCGTGGCTGCGCGCGGTTCGCTCAACGTCTTCCGCATGATCATGCACTCGCCCCGACTCGCCCCCGAGCTCCTGGAGACGGCCGACGCGATCCTGCAGCGCAACTCGCTCCCGGACCGGTTGCGCGAGCTCGCCATCGTGCGGGTGGGCCGCGTCTACCAGGCCTCGTACGAGGTCCACCACCACGAGAACATCGGCCGCCTGGTCGGTCTGAGCCAGGACGTGCTCGGCGCTGCCGCCACCGGTTCCACGGAGGGGCTGTCGGACGAGGAGGCGTCGGTCCTGCGCTGCACGGACCGCCTGCTCGCCCGGCACACCCTCAGCGACGCCGAGCGTGCGGAGGTGCTGGAGTTCCTCACGGTGGGGCAGCTCTCCGACCTCGTCATCACGGTCGGCTTCTACCAGCTCGTCAGCAACTTCCTGAACACCTTCGGCGTGACGACCGAGGGCGAGACCAGCCCGTACTGAGCCGCCTCGGCACTCGGGAGTCCCCGGCCGGTCAGTCCTGCTCGCGTCCCCGTACGTACAGGTGCGGCAGGTTGACGACGATCGCCTCCTGGGTGCTGCGGGCGATGACCACCACGGCCTCCTCGGCCGGGTCCGGGTTCTCCTCGCGATGCGGCACGAACGGGGGGACGAAGATGTAGTCGCCGGGAGAGGTGCGCAGCCGTATCTCTTCCGGGGTGCCGCCGGAGTCGTCGAGGAAGACGAACTCGG
The DNA here is from genome assembly GCF_035983595.1 of Streptomyces sp. NBC_01334. Lineage (NCBI taxonomy): Bacteria > Bacillati > Actinomycetota > Actinomycetes > Kitasatosporales > Streptomycetaceae > Streptomyces > Streptomyces sp. NBC_01334. The sequence goes on from NZ_CP130718.1 coordinate 524,779, forward strand.
GGTGTCCGCTCACCACATGGATGGCGGTCTCGGACTCGCCGTGGTGATGGTCCGAGGACGAGGTCGAAGGGGCGACGTGCGTCTGGCCCATCCACAGCTTCTCGGAGCCGACCGTCGTGCCGCTGACAGCTGCGAACCTGCGCATGCCTCCGGTCTGGGCGGTGTCGCCGTCGAGTTCGTCGGCGCGGATGTGGTGCAGCCGGGCGCGCAGGGACGTCACCGGGTGATCCGCACGGTCGCCGAGATGGGGGTGGAATCCTTCGCCGGGGGTGGTCAGCGGCTCGCTCATAGGTCGGACGCTAGATCCGCTCCGAAAAGGATGTCAAGAGGTGTCCATTGCGCTTCACCTGCGGCAATGTTCCCGCAACAGAGGTGGAGAAGGGAAGGAAGTCCTGGCTGCGGCCCGCTCTTCGGGCATCATGTGCGCATGCATATCTCCGCGAAGGCGGACTACGCCACGCGGGCCCTGTTGGAGCTCGCCCGCGAACCCGACCGCCCCCTGACGTGCGAGGCCATCGCCTCCTCGCAGCAGATCCCGTTCCGCTTCCTCAAGTCCGTGGTGGGCGAGCTGCGGAGGGCCGGTCTGGTGCGCAGCCAGCGCGGCTGCGAAGGCGGGTACTGGCTCGGCCGGCCCGCCGACGAGATCACCCTGCTCGACGTCTCGCATGCTGTGGACGGCGAGTTGATCACCCTGCGGGGCGAGCCGCTGGACGGGCTCGACTATCCCGGCCCCGCCTCCGGCCTGCCCGGGGTGTGGCGCCGAATCGAGGCGGACGCCGCCGCCGTCCTGGGCGGAACCACGCTGACCGCGCTGCTGCCCGAGGCAGTGGGCGGACAGCTGGACCGGAAGGGAGCCGCGTGACGAGCGAGGCAGGTCGTGCGCCGGTCGAGGTGGTGGAGTACACCGATCCGCTGTGCCCCTGGGCGTGGGGTTCGGAGCCCGTCTTCCGCGGGCTGCGCGCGGCCCTGGCCGGCCGGGTCCACTGGCGTCGCGTGTACTGCATCCTCTTCGACCACGACGACGACCCGGCCCCCGACGCGGCCGCCGAGACCGCCTGGTACTCCCGCTACGTCGAGGACATCAGCGGGCACACCCACGCGCCGAGGGCGTTCCGGCTCAGCCGGGTGGCGGCGAGTTCGTGGCCCGTCTCGCTGGTCGCCAAGGCCGCCGAACTCCAGGGGCCCGAGGTGGCCGAGCGGGTGCTGCGCCGGCTGCGCGAGAGCGTCTTCGTCCTGGGCGAGCCCGCGGACACGCCCGCGCTCGCGTTGTCGGCGGCGCGGGGTGTGCCGGGGCTGGACCACGAGCGGCTGGCGGCCGACGCGGCCTCGGCAGCCGTACTCGCCCGGGTGCGCGCCGACCACGCCGAGGCACGGCGGCCGGTCCGCGCGGTGCTGTCCGTGCCGGACGGGTCCTCCCCGCATCCCGGCGCCGCCAAGGAGACCCCCGACGGCGGGCACCGGTACGCGCTGCCCACGCTGCTCTTCCGTTCGCCCGTCGGCGCCCGTGCCGTGCCCGGCTGGCGGTCGTACGAGGAGTACACCGCCGCGGTCGACGCCCTGGAGCCGGGGCTGGCGGCGGCCCCCGCGCGACTGGATCCGACGGAGGCGCTCGCGCGCTACCGGAGCCTCACCGAGCCGGAGCGCGGACTGCTCACGCGAGGTTCATGGCCGCCTGCGGGCGCCGTCCGGGTGGAGACCGCAGGCGGCCCTCTGTGGCTGCATCCCGAGGAGGCCCGAACGCACCCGGCCGCCGGGCGCGGCTCTCCGCCCGCCACCTGACAGGGCTCTGATCAGCGCTCAGAGGCCGTCCCGCCGAATGAGACACCTTTTGGTGTCCATTGACAGGCCGTGACGGCTGACCCCAGGATGTGCAGCATGCTCACGACGCACCCCGGTGTGGTGTGCCGCTACGTGGACCTGCGGCGCACCTGTAGCGCTCTCTGTCGCTGACCGCCCGCCGCCCGCGGTCCACAGGCGCCTGACCGCACAAGCCGGCACCGGCCTCCCGCCGTTCGTCCGCGCAACGCCCGTCATCTCGCGCCGTCTCCTTCGCGACTCCTCGCCTGCCTTCCTCACACATCCCGGCACTCCCCCGCGACTTGGCCGACGCCGCCCTGAGCCCGGCATGCCCCTGCGCGCACCGCAGCACGCCGGCATGTCCGCTCCGGCGCGCACCGACGTCCGAAGCCGCGGCACACGCCCTCGTTCACGAGCCCGCAGCCCTGACACGGCCGGAGCCCTCGAAGAAAGAATTGAGATGTTCGGACGACTCACGCCGCGCCGCCCCAGACTCAACCTCCCCTCCTCACGCCGGGGCCGGCTGCGCGCCGCCGCCCTGGGGACCGCCCTCGCCACCGTGCTCGTCCCGGCCCTCAGCGCCTGCGGCGGCGAGAGCGCCTCGGCGAGCGGCAACGCCACTTTGAAGTGGACCTCCTCCTACTTCCCCACCCACTGGGACCCGGTGGTCGGCGGCAGCGGCGCCCAGTTCCGCGAACTCGCCCTGGTGTACGCCTCCTTGACCCGCACGGACGAGAGCGGCAAGGCCGTGCCCGACCTGGCCAAGAGCTGGGAGTACAACGCGAAGGGCGACCAGATCACCTTCCATCTGCGCCCGGGACTCAAGTTCAGCGACGGAGAGCCGGTCGACGCCGCCGCGGTGAAGGCGGCCATCGAACGCGCCAAGAACCAGAAGAACTCGGCGCTCTTCGGTGACCTGACCTCCATCAAGTCGGTGACGGCCGAGGGGCTCGACGCGGTCGTCCGGCTCAGCCAGGTCGACTACCAGATCCCCCAGCTGCTCGGGGAGCGCGTCCTGCAGATCACCAGCCCCAAGGCGGCCGAGTCTCCGGAGAAGCTGGACCAGAACCCGGTCGGCGCGGGCCCGTTCGTCGTCACGCAGATCGTGCCGGGCACCAAGGCGGTCCTGAAGAAGAACCCCGACTACTGGGACGCCGAGAACATCCACATCGACAACGTCGAACTGACCTCGGCCCCCGACGCGTCCACGGTGGTCTCCGGCCTGGAGACCGGCGTCTACAACTTCGCCGACATCAAACCCAGCCAGGCGGAGGCCGCCGAGAAGGCCGGCCTCGATGTCTTCGTCCAGCCCGGGTTCAACGCCTCCAACATCAGCCTCAACATCAACAAGGCACCGTTCGACGACGACAAGGTCGTCGACGCGGTCCGCCACGCGATCAACCGTCAGGAGTTCGTCGACAAGCTGACGTTCGGCTACGGCGAGGTGACCGACCAGCCCTTCCCCAAGGGATACGTGGCCTACGACCCCGAGTCGGCGGACGCCTACGCCTACGACCCCGCGAAGTCGAAGGAGCTTCTCGCCGAGGCGGGCCACAAGGCCGGTGACATCAAGCTGAACCTGGTCATCCCGGCGGACGACCCCCAGGCGGAGATCGTCCAGTCGCAGCTGGCGAAGGTCGGCATCACCGTCACCATCAAGATCGACAAGAACTGGTCGACGCCGTTCTTCGCCAAGGACCTGACGTTCTCGCTGTACGGCACCACCGGGCGGGACTCGGCGGTGCAGACCCTGACCGCGCACTTCGGCCCCAATGGCCCGCTGAACCTCAGCTCGCCCTACGAGCCCTCGGGCTTCGAGGCGGCCGTCGCCAAGGTCCGCCAGACCCCGCTGGACTCGCCCGACTACACGAAGGTCCTCCAGGCAGCGACCCGGGCCGGCCTCCAGAGCAAGGCCCTGGTGTTCACGTACTCCCAGCCGAACCTCATCGCGAAGAGCAAGTCCATCTCCGGCCTGCCGAAGAACCCGGCCCACATCGACTGGACCGGCGTGACCATCGGCGGCAGCTGACGCTCCGTCCACCACTGAGAGGGGGCACCCCATGACGACGACGGAGACTCGGGCCGCGCCCGACGGACGTCGCATGGCCGCCGCGGCCAGGACGCGGCACACACCGGGCCGCGTTCTGGCCACCCTCGCCCGGTCGATCGCGATCTTCGTGCCCGTCTTCCTGGTCGCGACGTTCGTGACGTTCGCGCTGCGCTCGCTCAGCGGGCTCAGCCCGGCGCGGATCCAACTGGGCGAGGAGGCGACACCCGAGGCGATCGCCAGGGTCGAGGCACAGTGGGGTCTCGACCGGCCCTTCCTGGTGCAGTACGGCGACTGGTTCGACGGCGTCCTGCACGGACAGCTCGGGACGAGCTGGACCAACGGCGCCGACATCTCCACCCTGATCGGCCTCGGGCTCGGCGTGAGCCTGTCGGTGGCGACCTTCGCGCTGCTGATCGGCGTGGTCGTGGGGTTCGCCCTCGGCACCGTCGCGGCCCTGCGCCGCACGACCTGGATCGACCGCGCCATCACCGGCTTCGTCACGGCGATCTCGGTGATGCCGGCCTTCGTCGTCGGGATCGTGCTGGTCGCGGTCCTCGCCGTCCAACTGAAGCTGTTCCCCTCCGCCGGGTACATCCCGGCGGAGCAGGGGCTGGGGCCGTGGCTCGCCCACATCACCCTGCCCGCCGTCGCGTTGAGCTTCGACGTCGTCGCCGACGTCGCCCGCCAACTGCGTTCCAGTCTTATCGCGGCCTACCGCGAGAACTACGTGACGGGCGCCGTCGTCAGAGGTCTCGGCCCACGCCGGGTCTTCTTCGGTCATGTGCTGCGCAACGGTCTCGGGCCGGCGCTCGCGACCCTCGGCCTGAAGTTCCCCTCCCTCGTCGGCGCCTCCGTCGTCACGGAGTGGATCTTCGGTCTCCAGGGGTTCGGACGGTTCGCCAACGACTCCGCTCAGGCCGGCGACGTACCGGCCGTGCAGGGGGTCCTCGTCGTGTCGATCGTCCTGGTCGTGGTGTTCAACCTGTTCGTCAACCTGGTGCTGGCGCGTGTGACGCCCGCATCGCAACGGGGGGTGTGACCGTGGTACGCCGTGTTCTGGCCCTGCCGTCCGGGCGGATCGCCGTCGTCGTTCTGGCCGTGATCGCCGTCCTCGCCGCGCTCGGTCCACTGCTGGCCCCCCAGGATCCGCTGGCGACCAGCGACCACACCCTCGCCGCCGCCTCCGGCGCGCACTGGCTGGGGACCGACTACCTGGGCCGGGACGTGCTGAGCCGGCTCCTCGACGGTTCCCGGGTCAGCGTGCTCGGCTCGCTGGAGGTCGCGCTGACCGCGCTGGTGGTCGGGGTGGTCCCCGGCATCCTGTCGGTGTACCTGGGCCGGGCCTTCGAATGGATCACCCTCCGGCTCGCCGACACCCTGGTCGCCCTGCCCTTCCTGCTGTTCGCCGTCGCGGTCGTCGCGCTGCTCGGCAACGGGATCACCCAGGCGATGCTCGTCACCGGGGTGCTGGTCTCCCCGCTGTTCTACCGGGTCTCCCGCGCCGCCACCCTGGCCGTGGCCCGCTCGCAGTACGTGGAGGCCGCGATCGTCTCCGGGGCCTCCCTCGGCTGGGTCGTGCGCCGCCACGTCTGGGTCAAGGTGCTGCCGCCCATCGCGGTCGCCCTCGCCCAGACCGTCGGCGTCGGCTTCGTGATCGTGTCGAGCCTGACCTTCCTCGGCATCGGCGTACAGCCGCCCGCACCCACCTGGGGCGGTCTGCTCGCCTCGGACCTCGGCTACCTGAGTCACCGCCCGTGGGCGCCGCTCACGCCGGCCCTGCTGATCGTGGTCACGGTCTGGGCCTGCAACCTCCTCGCCGACGCCGTCCGCGACGTCTCCGGCGAGGCGGGCCGCGCGCTGCTCAACAACCGCAGGGCCCGCGCCAACCGGCTCGACAAGCCCGACCCCGCTCCCGCCGGAGGTGCGTGATGAGCACGCTGTCCGAGAAGCTGCAAGCGCCCGCAGAGCACGCCGCGAAGCAGGTCCGGCCGTCGCCGTCCGTGCTGTCGGTACGCGAGGTGCGCATCAGCGACCAGGCCGCCGGACGGGAGATCGTCCACGGGGTGAGCTTCGACCTCACCCCGGGCCGGACGGTGGGCATCGTCGGCGAGTCCGGCAGCGGGAAGACACTCACCTGCCGGGCCGCCCTGGGCATCCTGCCCTCCCACTTCGAGGTCACCGGCGGTTCGATCGAGCTCGACGGCCACGACATCACCGGGTTCTCCCCCGCCGAGTGGACCTCCCTGCGGGGCTCGACGATCAGCGCGGTCTTCCAGGACCCGGCCTCCTACCTCAACCCCTCGATCCGCGTGGGCGCCCAGGTCGCCGAGGTGATCCGGGTCAAGAAGAAGGTCGGGCGGCGCGAGGCACGCCGGCAGACGGTCGAGCTGCTGCGCGCGGTGCATCTGCGGGACCCGGAGCTGGTGTACGGCCAGTACACCTACGAGCTGTCCGGCGGCATGCTCCAGCGGGTGCTCATCGCCGCGGCGATCGCCGCCGGCCCGCGCGTCCTGATCGCCGACGAGGCCACGACCGCGCTCGACGTCACCGTCCAGGCGGAGATCCTCGACCTGCTGGCCGACCTGCGCGAACGGACCGGCCTCGCCCTCGTCGTGGTCTCCCACGACCTGGCCGTCGTCGCCCAGCTGTGCGACGAGGTCCTCGTCCTGCGGCAGGGCGAGGTGGTCGAACAGGGCCCGACCCACGAGGTCCTCCACCACCCCCGCCACGAGTACACCCGGCTCCTGATCGCCGAGCACGAGCAGTACGGGCTGGACAGGTTCCTGGCCCCCGAGGAGGACGCGTGAGCACCGATCCGAACCGGGAGCCCACCGCCCCGGTCCTGGCCGTCGAAGGTCTGGAAGTGCACTACGGACCGCGCCGCCGGCGCCGCCGCGCCCTGCACGACGTCTCCCTGAGCATCGCCGCGGGCGAGACGGTCGGCGTCATCGGCGAGACCGGCTCGGGCAAGTCCACGCTCGCGCGGACCGTGCTCGGCCTGGTGCGCGCCTCGGCCGGCTCGATCGTCGTCGACGGCGAGGAGGTCAGCGCGTACGGTCCCCGCCAGTGGCGCGCGCTGCGCCGCCGGGGCGTCGTCCAGTACGTCTTCCAGGACCCCCTGCGCAGTCTCGACCCGGATCTCACCGTCGAGGACTCGCTCGCCGAGCCGCTCCTCGTGCAGGGCGTCCCCCGCACCGAGGCGGCCACCCGGGTGCGGGCCTTCCTCTCCCGGGTCCACCTCACCGAGGACCTCCTCGACCGGCTGCCCGGCGAGCTCTCCGGCGGGCAGCGCCAGCGCGTCGCGGTGGCGCGGGCCCTGGTCACCGAACCGCGTCTGGTGATCCTGGACGAGCCGGTCAGCGCCCTGGACTCGGCCAACCGGGTCCAGGTCCTCCAGATCCTCAAGGAGCTCCGCGCCGACGGGGTGGCCCTCGTCTTCATCTCCCACGACCTCGGCTCCGTGGCCGGCGTCGCCGACCGCATCGCGGTGCTGTACCAGGGCGAGTCGGTCGAGGTCGGCGCCGCAGCCGACGTCATCAACACACCGCGCCACCCCTACACCCGCCTGCTCGTCAGGTCCGCGCCCACCCTGCACAGCGCGCCGGCCGACCGGGCCGAACGCGAAGCGCTGCGCGCCCTGTTGCACGCCTGAGCCCACGACAGACAGGAACATCCATGTCCCGCACCATTCACCTCGCCCTCCACCCCTACGGCGTCGGCGGCCCGGGCCAGCACGGCCTGTGGAAGGACCCGCGCGTCGCGAAGAACTCCAGCATCGACATCGACTACTACATCCGGTTGGCGCAGGCGGCCGAACACGCCCTGTTCGACGCCCTGTTCATCGTGGACAGCCAGTTCATCAACGCGACCTACCCGGCGCACTACCTCAACCGCCTGGAGCCGCTGACCCTGCTGTCCGCGGTCGCCACCCACACCCGGCACATCGGCCTGGTCGGCACCGCGAGCTCGACGTACAACTCGCCGTTCAACCTCGCCCGCCGGTTCTCCTCGCTCGACCACATCAGCGGCGGCCGCGCGGGCTGGAACGTCGTCACCAGCTTCGACACCGGAACCTCCCGCAACTACGGGCTGGACGAACACCTCGACTACACCACCCGCTACGGCCGCGCCCTGGAGTTCGTCCAGGTCGCCCGCGGGCTGTGGGACTCCTACGAGGACGACGCCTTCCCCGCCGACGTCGAGCGGGGCGTCTTCCTGGACCCGGCCAAGCTGCACGAACTCGACCACGTGGGCGAGCACTTCAAGGTGGCCGGACCGCTCAACCTCTCCCGCTCCCCGCAGGGCCAGCCGGTGATCTTCCAGGCCGGGGTGTCCGAGGAGGGCCGCGATCTCGCCGCCCAGGTCGCCGAGGGCATCTACGCGCCCGGCGGCACCCTGGAGCAGGCGCGGGAGTACTACGCCGACATCAAGAAGCGCACCGCCTCCTACGGCCGCGACCCGGACCACATCAAGATCTTCATCCACGGCGGCCCGGTCGTCGCCGCCACCGACGAGGCGGCCCGCCGCCGCGAGCGGGAGATCTTCGAGGAGGACAACGACTTCGACCGCAACCTCGCCCTGCTGGGCCGTTCCTTCGGGGCGTACGACTTCAGCGCGCACGACCTGGACGCGCCCTTCCCGGATGTCGCGCACCTCGCCGAGAAGGGCGGCCGCACCGGCGCGTCGAAGCTCATCGAACGGGCCCGCACGGAGAACCTGACCCTGCGTCAAGTGGCCGAGTCGGTCAACCAGTTCCGACAGTCACCGTTCGTCGGGGATCCGCGCACGGTCGCCGACACCATCGAGCGGTGGTTCGACGCGGGAACCTTCGACGGCATCAACCTCGCCTTCCGCACCGAGGAGGAGCTGCACCTCTTCGTCGACGGTGTGGTGCCGATCCTGCAGAAGCGCGGCCTGTTCCGCACCGAGTACACGGCCGACACCCTGCGCGGCAACCTCGGACTGCCCGTCCCGGCCAACCGGCACGCCCGCGAGCCGCAGCTCGCGCGGGACTGAGGGCGCCGCCGTGAGCGAACTGTCGGTCACGGGAGGCCGTGACGTGCACACCGTCCGCTTCCCCGACGCCACTCCCCCGTCGACGGTCGACGTCCTGATCGTCGGCGCGGGCCCGGTGGGCCTGGCGGCGGCCGTCGAGCTGACCTCGCGCGGGGTGCGGGCCGCCGTGGTCGAGCGGGCCCGTACCGCCCCCCTGGTGCGGGCGGGCGCGATGGGCCACACCCCACGGGTGGTGGAGCATCTGCGCCGCTGGCGACTGCTCCAGCGCGTCCGCGACGCCTGGACCTACCCGCCCGAGTGGAACCAGGGCACCCGGCTGGTCACCTCGCTCGTCGGTCATGAACTCCTGCCCGCGCCCCGTCCGTCCTTCGGCGACCGGGGCGGCCGCCTCGGCCACTCCTCGGACGAGGCACTGCGCCGTCCGCAGACCGTGTTCCAGCAGGTGTTCCTGGACCACCTGGCGGAGCAGGGCATCGCCGTCGCCGGCGGCTGGGAGCTGACGGACCTGCGCCAGGACGCCGAAGGGGTCGTCACCGAGGTGGTGGACAGCGGCTCGGGCGAACGACGTGTCGTCCGGGCGGCCTACGTCCTGGGCACCGACGGCGGTGGCAGCACCACCCGCAGGCTGGCCGGTATCGACCGGGCAGGAGAGCACGCCACCGAAAAGCGGCTGCGCCTCGTCGTCCGCACCGGCGACATCTCCGACCGGACCGGGCCCGCCCCGAGCGCCACCAACATCGTCGTCAACGCGGGGGCGTCGGGCTTCCTCGCCGCCATCAGCTCCCGGGAGTGGCGGGTGTACGCCGGCCCGTATCCCCTCGACCACGAGCCCGCCGAGGACGAGCTGCTGGCGGTGGCCCGGGCCGCGTTCGGATTCGACGCCGACCTGGAGCTGGTGTCGGCGACGACGTTCTACCACGCCACCCGGATCGCCGAGACGTTCCGCCGTGGCCGGGTACTGCTGGCCGGCGACGCCGCCCATGTGCGCACGCCCGGCGGCAACCTGGGCGAAGGCATCGGCGACGTCGTCAACCTCGGCTGGAAGCTGGCGGCCGTCCTCGCCGGTCACGCCCCGCAGTCCCTGCTGGACTCCTACGACCAGGAGCGGCGCAGGCACAACCGGCGGGTCGCCGACCACTCCTTGGCCCGGTCGCGCCGTACCCAGGCCACCCTGGCGGAGATCCGCCGCGGCGGCATACCCGACGACGCCGATCTCGGCGCCGAGGCCGTGCGGCGGCGGTCCGAGATCGGTGAACGCCTGCGCCAGGACCGCTTCGGCTCCGACGGTGTCGCCTTCGACGAACGGTACGACGCCTCCGCGGTGGTCTGGTACGAACCCGGCCAGCTCGCCGCCGAACCGCCGTGGCGTGCCGACGTCTACGAGGACGACCCGCGCCCGGGCCACCGCGCGCCGGACGGCCCCGTCGACCCGAACGGCGGGACGCTCCACGACCGGCTCGGCACCTCCTTCGGTCTGCTCGTCCTCACCGAGGACCGGACGGTCGAGCGGGCCTTCGCCGTGGCGGCGGCCGCCCGTTCGCTGCCCTTCACCGTCGTCCACCTCTCCGACCCCTCGGCACGCGCCGTCTACGGCACCGCCAACGTCCTGATCCGCCCCGACCAGCACGTCGTGTGGCGCGGTGAACGACTGCCCGCGGGCGGTGCCGACGCGGTCCTCGACCGGGTGCTCGGCCTCGCTCCCACCCCGACGACGCCCGACGGCACCGGCGCGTTCCTTCCGGACGCCGTGGGCACCACAGCCTGACAACGAAAGGCCATCCCCCATGACGAGCGAGAGACCTCGCCTCCGGCTGGGCTTCCTCACCCATGTCCAGGGCCGCGACGACGACTTCGCCCGCACCTACCGCAACGCCCAGGAACTGTTCACCGTCGCCGACGAACTCGGCTTCGACATCGGCTGGGTCGCCCAGCACCACGTCCCGCTCGGCGGCGGTGGGCTGTCCTCCCCGTGGACCTTCCTCGCCCACGCGGCGGCGCGCACCACCCGCATCCGGCTCGGCACCGCGGTCACCGTCCTGCCACTGGAGAACCCGGTCCGCCTCGCCGAGGACATCGCCACCGTCGACACTCTCAGCGGCGGACGGGTCGAGATCGGTGTGGGCAGCGGGTCGAGCGACCTGGAGTACGCCGCCTTCGGCCGGGACGTCGCCCGCAAGCGCGAGCTGACCAGCCGGAACCTCGACGTCCTGCGCCAGGCCCTGGCCGGCCGCGAGGTGGGCGCGCCCGGATTCCGGATCCAGCCGGCGCCGGGCGAATTCTCCGACCGGGTATGGCAGGGCGTGTTCAGCGCGCAGGGCGCCGTGTACGCCGCGGAGCACGGTTCGAACCTGCTGCTCAACCGGGCGGCGTACGGCTTCGACGCTCCCACCGACGAGGTGCAGCGCCCCTGGGCCGACGCTTTCCTGGCCGCCTGGGACGGACCGCGCCGTCCGCGCGTCGGCCTCTCCCGTTTCGTGTTCCCCGCCAAGGACCGGCGCACCGCGCTGCGTCACATCGGTGACGACGTCCACCGTGCGGCACTGCGCATGGCGCGGCACGGCGCGTTCCCCGAGGGCCTGGACGCGGACGAGGCACTGCGTCGCTTCCACTGCTTCTACGGCCACCCCGACGAGATCGTCGCGGCGTTGCGGCAGGAGAGGGTCCTCCCCGTCACGACGGATCTGATCGCCCAGTTCAACCCAGCCGTCCCCGACCACGACGCGACCGTCCGCGCGCTCGAACTCATCGCGACCGAAGTGGCCCCCGCGCTGGGCTGGACGCCCGCGCGCCAGGCCGAACCCGCATCCGCATCCGCATCCGCATCCGCATCCGCATCCGCATCCGCAGGAGTGTGACATGACCCAGTACAGCGACTATCACGGCCCCGAGGGCCTGCGCATCCGCGGCACCGTCGTCGTCGTTCCCGGCCGGGGCGAGACCCGCGCGACCTACGCCCGCTTCGGCAGGCGGCTCGCCGCGGACGCCTACCGCGTGCGGGTGATCGACGGCCCGGACCTGGCCGCCGAGGACCCGGGGGCCTCGCTGGACGGCTTCGCCGCCCGGGTCGCCGACGCCGTCGAGGGCACCGTGTCCGAGGGCGAGGCGGTCCGGCCCGTCGTGCTCGCCGGAGCCGACTCGGGTGCCGTCGCGATCGCCGCGCTCCTCGGCCGGACGGGGGCACCGGCCGCCGTGCGACCCGACGCCCTCGTCCTCGCCGGCCTGCCCGGGCGGACCGCGGGCACCGGGGAGAGCTGGGACGACGAACTCGCCGTCCGCACCTCCTGCCCCGCCCACCGGGGCGTGCTCACCGAGGATCCCCAGGTGCGGCGGGGCGCGCTCGACGACGCCCTGCCGGACGCCCTGCTCACCGCCGTCCACGAGGGCGAGGTCGACGTCCCGGTGCTGCTCCTCGTCGGGGACGCCGATCCCCTCGCCGATCACGAGGCGCTGGCGCGCACGGCGAAGTCACTGCCCCACGCACGTCTTTCGGTCGTGCACGGCGCCCATCACGACGTCCTCAACGACCTCCAGCACCGTTCGGCGGCGGCCGAGGTCGTCTCGTTCCTCGAAACGCTCCGCAACGAGCTGCGCCCGCTGATCACCGTGCGGTCGAGCGCGTGGTGAGCAACCGCCTTACGAGTCCGCCTTGTTCACACGTCTGAACCTCATCCCCGGAAGGTCCCGCATGGCTGCCGTCCTGTCCGTCTCCGGAAGTCCCTCCCCCACCTCCCGCACCACCCGACTGCTGCGCCACCTGGACGACCGGCTACGGCGGCAGGGGCACGAGGTGACCCCGCTGGAGGTGCGCACCCTGCCCCCCGAGGCGCTGCTCGGCGCGGACTTCGGGCATCCGGCGATCGTCGCCGCCGCGGAGCTGTTCGCGCGGGCGGACGGGGTGGTGATCGGCACGCCCGTGTACAAGGCCGCCTACTCGGGCCTGTTGAAGTCGCTGCTCGACCTGCTCCCGCAGTACGCGCTGACCGGCAAGACCGTCCTGCCGCTGGCCACCGGCGGCAGCACGGCCCACGTGCTGGCGATCGACTACGCCCTGCGCCCGGTCCTCAGTTCCATGGGCGCGGCGCACATCGTGCCCGGCTGGTTCACGCTCGACCGGGACATCGCCGCGGAAGTCGGCGCGCCGCCCCTCGCGCCCGCTGCCGCGGTGGCCCTGGAGCAGGTCACGGACCAGTTCTCCGCCGCGCTGGGCGGCCGCACGGACAGGCTCGCCGCCACGGGCTGAGGCGCCGGCTCTCCGTGCCGCGGGCCCTTCTCCTGGGCACCCGGCCCGCTCCGTGGTGGATTCCGTGGTCAGCACGGAGGCGCTCCGTCGCCGGCCGGGAGAGGCTGTGACCCACAGCGACGGGCCCGGCAGGACCCGCCGGGCCGATCACGGTCCACGCCTTGACCACGGGAGCAACCATGACCAGCACCGACGGCAGCACGTACGAGGGATTCACGGCCGAGGAGCGGGCCGCGATGAAGGAGCACGCCGAGGGGCAGAAGAAGGCGGCGCGCCGCGGCTCTCCTGCGGAAAAGGCGGCGGAGGCGGAGCGGGACGTGCTCACGAAGATCGCCGAGATGCAGGACTCCGACCGGACGATGGCCGAGCTCGTCCATGCCGTCGTCACGGCCAACGCCCCGGCCCTCGCGCCGAAGCTCTGGTACGGGATGCCCGCCTACGCACTGGACGGCAAGGTCGTCTGCTTCTTCCAGAGCGCGGCGAAGTTCAAGTCGCGCTACGCGACACTCGGGTTCAACGACCCGGCGAAGCTGGACGAAGGCACGATGTGGGCGACCGCCTTCGCCCTGACCGAAGTGACGGCCGAGGCGGAGGCGCGGATCGCCGCACTGGTGAAGCAGGCGGTGAGCTGACGGCGCACCGGACGCATGGGGCGAGCGGCTACCGGACGGCCACGGGTGCGAGACCGAGGTCGGCCAGCACGGCCGTACCCGCGACGGCATGTTCGCCGCCCGCGAGCAGCAGCGTGCGCGCCGACTGGTAGGGGCAGCCGGCCGCCTCGAAAGCCGCGGCGGCGGCGAGCTGCCGCGCCGGGTCGCCGTCGAGCAGGGCTTGCGCGCGGTCCACCTGGGCGGTGGCGATCGGATTTCCGGCGACCACGGTCCGGGCGGCGTCGATCCGGGAGCGGGCGTCCGGGTGCCCGGCGAGCACCGCGGCTTCCGCCCGGAGCGCCACGTACCAGTGGAGCCAGACCCAGGACACCCACTTCCACACCTGGTCCGGCTCCGGCGCGACCCGCCGCGCCGCCGCGTCCGCGTCCCCGTGGTGGAGCAGCACCATGGCGTCGAAGACCGCACCGTAGCCGTGGCGGTGTTCCGGTGCGTTGCCCGCCCGGTCGACGATCGCGCGCCAGGTCTCCCGGCCGTCGTGGTCGCCGCGCAGGCCGTGCACCATGGCGACCGAAGCGGCGGCGGGGCCGAGCGAGAACGACCGCTGACGGCCGCTCTGCTCCCACGCGTCGAGGAACCGCGCACTGCCGGTGAGCACCTGGTCGGCATGGCCGGCGAACGCGTCCGCGACCAGCAGCCAGGACGTGGCATGGTGCCCCACCTCGGCCAGCAGCGGGTGGTCGGCGAGCTGTCTGCCCCACCGGCGGGCTTCCGGCAGCCGGCCCACGCCGACGGCGGTTCCGGCGGCCATGGCGAGGGCGTCCATGAGCTCGTGCGCACCGGCCGGGGTACGCGGCGCCGAGTCCAGGACGTCGATCCGGCGCCGGGCGGCGGCCGCGGCGGCGAAGGCCTCACCGGTCCAGCTCCGGGCCCCGGAGAGCGCGTCGAGGGCGGCCGACTCCGCCACCGGGTCGCCCGCGCACCGGGCGAGGTCGACAGCGCGTTCGGCACGTACGACGGTCTCCTCCACGGTGTTGTCCAGGTCGCCCTGGACGGCCCCGAACGCATCCGCGACCACCGCCGCCTCGGCGAGCGCGACAGCCGCCCGAGCGGCCGCGGCATCGCCGGCCAGCTCCTGCGCCGCCGCGAGCAGGGCGGTCACCTCTCCCCTGGTGGGAACCTGCGTGAACGTACTGGAGAAGCGGTACGCGTTGGTGGCGGCCGCCGCCAGGTCGCGGCCGGCACCGGCGGTGTTCCCGGCCCGTCGCGCGGCGTCCGCTGCGGCGCGGTGCAGCCGGAACATGTCGTCACCGAGCCTTCGGCACCCGGCCACCGCGGCGGCCTGCCGCAGTGCCGCGGCCCCGTCGGCGTCGTCGGAGAGCCCGGCCGCCTGCTCGTACCGCTGCTGGGACTCGCCGAGCAGGTTGCGGAAGAAGGCCAGCTCGGCCAGGGACAGGGCGAGGCGATGCGCGTCCGCGCGCCGATCCGGCCGGTCGGCCGCCCAGGTGAGGGCGGCCCGGAGGTCGTCCGCCACGGCTTCGAACCGGGCGCGCCAGTCCGTGCCCGACGCTCCGACGAGGACACGCGCGCCGGTCGAGCACCAGTCCAGGTGGCGGGATCGGACCTGTTCGAGCTCGTCGGCGTCGGTGAGCCGCTCCGTCCCGTACTGGCGGATGGTCTCCAGCGCGTGGTACCGGGTGCCCGTGGCCGACGAGGTCACGGCCAGGAGGCTCTGCTCGGCGAGTCTGCCGAGCCCGTCGACGACCGCGGCCGGATCCAGCGGAGCGAACCCGGCGACCTCGGCGGCCGCCTCGGCGGTGAACGGCGCCACGAACACCGACACCCGCCGCAGCAATGCCTGGCTCCGCGGCTCCAGCAGGTCATGGCTCCAGTCCAGCACCGCCCGCACCGACCGGTGCCGGTCGTCGGCGCGGGGTCCGCCGGTGAGGATCCGCAGCTGATCGGAGAGTCCTGCCGTGAGGCCGTCCAGTCCGAGGGTGGACCACCGCGCCGCCGCCAGCTCGATCGCCAGCGCCATGCCGCCGAGCCGTTCGCAGATGGTCACGACCTCCTCGTTCGATGACGGGCCAGGCGGCTGCCCGACCGCCGACGCCCGGTCCATGAACAGGGCCACGGCCTCCGACCGGTCACCGCCTGCCCTCGAAAGCGGCGGGACCTGGAAGACCCGCTCGAACGGCACCATCAGCCTGGCCCGGCTGGTCACGAGCACGCGCAGCCGCGGACAGGCCGCCAACAGCCGCTCCAGGAAAGGCGCCACCGCGTCGCTCACCCGCTCGCAGTTGTCCAGCACCAGCAGCGTCCGGCGGTCCGTCAGCGCGGCAAGCACCGCGTCGTCGATGCCGCGCCCCGGTTGCTCGCCCACCCCCACGGCCGCCGCGACGGCCGCGCCCACCCGACCCGGTTCGGTGACCGGGACCAGGTCGACGAACCACACCCCGTCGGCGAAGTCGTCGGCCACGTCCGCCGCCACCGCCAGCGCGAGGCGCGTCTTGCCCACCCCACCCGGGCCGACCACGGTCACCAGTTGGTGTGCTGTCACCGCCTCGGCCAACTGCCCACGCTCCTCCCCCCGGCCGACGAACGCCGTCAGCGGTGTCGGCAGGGCGGGTACCGGGCGCGACGGCTCGGTACGGGTGAACTCGGCCGCGTGCCGGGCGAGCGCCCGCCGGTCCGGCAGTCGGAGCTTGCGCAAC
Organism: Streptomyces sp. NBC_01334; assembly: GCF_035983595.1. NCBI lineage: Bacteria > Bacillati > Actinomycetota > Actinomycetes > Kitasatosporales > Streptomycetaceae > Streptomyces > Streptomyces sp. NBC_01334. Next base: position 541,204 of record NZ_CP130718.1, read on the forward strand.
AGCGAGGAGACATGCGACTCGACGGTGCGTACGGAGATGACCAACCGCGCGGCGATCTCCGCGTTGCTGAGGTGCTCCCCGAGCAGTGCGAGCACCTGGGCTTCCCGGGCGGATATCTCTGAACTGATCACCGCCTCATTATCCGTTCGTCCGTGGCGGATTCCGTGGTGGGCACGGAGGCGCCCCGCACCCGGGCCGGGGGAGTCTGTGACCACGGCGATCGGCCCGGCGGGCTTCCCGGGTCGACCGTGACCCACGACCGGACTTCTGCCGATCGTGACCACGACGGACTTCCGGAGGACCGATGGACACCGAACCCCGCCCCCACGCTCAGCGTCGTCACGACGCCGAACACCGGCTCACCCACGACGTCGATGTCTGGGTGGCCAGTGCGTCGGCCGACGGCGCACCGTACCTGGTACCGCTGTCCTTCGACTGGGACGGGGAGGCGCTGTTGCTGGCCACCCCGACGAACAGCCCCACCGGCAGGAACCTGGCCGCGACCCGTGTGGTTCGGCTGGCGCTCGGCCGCACCCGCGACGTGACCGTGATCGACGGCGAGGTCGAGGTCCTCGAGCTCGACGGGCTGCCGCGGGAGCGAGGCGACCGGTTCGCCGAACGCGCCGGTTTCGATCCGCGTGTATCGGCCACGTCGTATCGGTGGTTCCGGATCGTCCCGCGCCGTGTCCAGGCCTGGCGCGAGGAGAACGAGCTGTCCGACCGCGAACTGATGCGCGACGGGCGGTGGCTGATCTGACACTGCGGTGGACGCGCGATCGGCCGGGCTCCCCCAACTCGCCTGTCCCGCAAGGGATGAGATGGTGATATTGGGTGTGTATCAGGTCATGGGAGTTCACCTCATCACAGGTGCGGGTTCGGGTATCGGCGCGGCATTGGCGGAGCTGTTCGCCGCGCGGGGACAGGAGTTGTGGCTGCTGGCACGGGACGAGGGGCGGGCCGGAGAGCTGCGTGCCCGGTTCCCCCGCAGCCGGACCCTGGTGGCCGACCTGGCCGTGCCGGGAGCGATACGGACCCGGCTCGAGGCGCAGGCGCTGCCCGGGCGGCTGGACTCGCTGCTGCACGTGGCCGGGGTGGCGGAGTCGGGCCGGGTGGGCGAGTTGAGCGCGGAGGTCTGGCAGGACACCCTCGCCGTGAATCTGATCGCCCCGGCCGAGCTGACGGGCTTGCTGCTGCCCGCGCTGCGTGCGGGCCGGGGACACGTGGTCTTCGTGAACTCGGGTGCGGGGGTGCACGCGCCGCCGCGGCTGAGCGCCTACGCCGCGTCCAAGTTCGGCCTGAAAGCCCTGGCCGAGTCCCTGCGGGCGGAGGAGTACGCCCAGGGCGTGCGGGTGACCACCGTGTACCCAGGGGAGACGGACACGCCGATGCAGGTCCGGTTGCACGAGCAGTTCGGTCTCCCCTACGCGCCGCAGGCCCCTATGAGCCCGGCGTCCGTGGCGGCCGCCGTCGTCACGGCTCTGGATCTGCCGCGGGACGCGACGATGAGCGATCTGATGCTGCGTCCGGGCTGTTGAGTCGGGCCGCCGCGCGTCCGCCCGGAGCGGGGGCGTCCCCCGGGTTGCCGTCCCCTGGGTGGGCGTCACCGGGGTGGCCGTCCCCTGTTGCGCCGGTTCGCCAGTGGCCCATCAGGTCGGCGTGGAGCGGGACTTGGGCGAGCAGGGTCCGGTGCGTGCCGACCCGCGGTCGGCCTCCGTCCAGGAGCAGCACCCGGTCCGCGCGACGGGCCGAGGTCATGCGGTGCGCGATGATGACGACGGTTCCGGGGCGCCGGCGGAACGCCTCCTCCACCTGCCGCTCGGCCGCCGCGTCGAGGTGACCGGTGGCCTCGTCGAGGACGACCAGCAGGGCAGTGGAAAGGTAGGCCCGGGCCAGGGCCACGAGTTCACGTTCGCCGCAGGAGAGTCCGGCCGGATCGACCCGGCCGTCGGGTCCGCCCAGCCGAACCGCCAGGGCGCTCATCCCCAGTGCCTCCACCGCCTCGGCGAGGACACCGTCGGGGGTCTCGGGAGCGAGGTAGCAGAGGTTCTCGCGCAGGGTGCCCGCGAAGACGTAGGGGGTCTGCGGCAGCAGGACCCGGGCGTGTGCCAGGTCGTGCCGGGCGACCAAATCGAGGGGCACACCGCCGAGGAGGATCTCCCCGCGGTGCGGCGCCAGCATGCCGGTCAGCAGGTCCGCCAGTGTGGACTTCCCGATGCCGGAAGGACCGACGACGACGAGGTGGTCGCCGTCGGCGAGGGACAGGTCGAGCCCGTCGAGCACGGGTTCGGCCTCCGGGCCGTAGGCGAAGGCGATCCCCGACAGGGCGGCCGAGCCGTCCGCGGGCCGCAGGGCGGGGCGGGGGTCGGGGCGGGGTTCCGGGCGGCAGGCGGCGTCGGCGAGACGCTCGGCCGCCACGGCGAGGCGCAGCCAGGAGGCCCCGAGACCCTGTACCAGGAGCCGGATCGCCGGTTCCAGGGTGGCCAGGACAGAGGCGAGCACTCCCACGATCTCGCCGGCGGTCATGCCGCGGGCGAGCAGCCTCGGCGCGGCGAGGACGACGAGCAGGAGGGGGCTGTGCGCGCCCAGCGCCACGATCAGACGGCGCAGTGCGGACACAGCGGCGAGCGCCCTCGATGCGCGCAAGTGCCGGCGCACCGCGTCGAGGGCCTCACGTTGCGCGTGCTCGTGGGCTCCGCAGGCGACGATGTCCCGGAGTTCCGCGACGGTCTCGACCGCGCGGCCCGCCAGCGTCTCCTCGGCGTCGAACGCCGCGCGTTGTCTGCGGACGGTGGCGGGCGCCAGGACGGCGAAGAGTCCGAGGGCCACCAGGAGCGGGCCTGCGACCAAGGGGACGGCGGCCGGGGCGAGGACGGCGGTGCCGGTGACGACGGCGGAGACCGTCAGGACGAACCGCCACAGGAGCATGAGCTGGCCGGCGAGCGCGTCCCGTACGGCCTCGACCTGCCGGGTGAGCCGGGCGACTGCGACGGCGGCGCACTCGTCCCGCCCCGCGCCCGGCGTCACCGCCCGGTGCAGGGTGCCCGTGACGACGTCGCGGAACAGCCGGTCCCGCAGCGGCTCGACGATCTCGGCGAGCCAGGGGTAGGTCTGCCGGCTCGCCCAGGCACCGCCGAAGGTGCACAGGGCGAACAGTCCCAGTCCGAGGGCCGCCGTGCGGGGCCGGTCCATCAGGAAGCCCTGGTCGACGGCGAGGGCGAGGGCCTTGCCGGAGACGGGGGCGGGCGCGGCGGAGAGCAGTGTCCACCAGGTCAGCCGGAGGGCGGCGGCGCGGTTGTCCGCGAGGCTGCCGCGGATCAGGCGCAGGGCCGCGCTGTTGGCCGCGGTGAGGGAGCGGGAGGTCGGGCGGGGCGGGCGGGCGGCGTGTTCCGGCATGGGCTGTCCCATGGATGTCGTCCTTTCGTCTTCAGCCCTCCGCGTCCTCGGCGCCGCGGAACATGCTGCGGTAGGCGGGTACGCGCCACAGCTCGTGGTGCGGAGCGAGGGCCCGGACGCGCCCCTCGTGCAGCCAGGCCACGAGGTCCGCTCGGGCGGCCGTGGCCGTCCGGCGCGTCACGACCAGCCGGGTGCGGTGTGCGTGGGTGGCGTCCATGGCGCGCAGGACCGCGGCCTCGGTGGCGGAATCCAGGCTGGACGTCGCGTCGTCGAGGACGAGCAGCCGGCCGTCGCGGGCCAGGGCGCGTGCGAGTCCCAGGCGCTGGCGCTGTCCTCCGGAGAGGGGCGCGTCACGGACGGGGGTGAGACAGCCGGCGGGCAGACGGCGGATGAAGGCGTCGGCCCGGGCGGCTCGCGCTGCCGCGCGGACCCGGGCTTCCGGGACGGGATCCGCCGCGACGCGCAGCGCGTCGAGGATCGTGGCGCCGGTCAGCTCCGGGTCGCTGAAGGCGTAGGCGACGGCGGCGCGGGTTCGACCTGCCACCTGGAGGGATACCGGTCGAACCGCACACGCATGCCATCACCATTGGCCGATACACGAAGCGGGAGCGGAGCCGAGCCGCATCCGCTCCCCCGGTAGCGAGCGAAGTGGAGTGGACGGCACGAATCCGCATACCGGGACTGGTGCGTTCGTGCCCGGGCCACCCGGTGATGGAGGGAAACAACGTGACCGCAACCGAACGATCATCGGACGTCGTGGTGGTCGGAGCAGGTGTCGCCGGCCTCGCCTGCGCTCAGGACCTGCTGGCCGCCGGCGTCGGCGTGCGGATCCTGGAAGCCTCCGACGGGGTCGGCGGCCGGATGCGCTCCGACCGTGTGCACGGCTTCGTGATCGACCGTGGCTTCCAGGTCTTCAACCCGTCCTACCCACAGCTCCGGCGACGCCTGACCGGGGACGGGCTGGACCTACGCCCCTTCGACCGGGGCGTCCTCATCCACACCGCCGGCGGCAGGCGCCACCTGACCGACCCCCGTGCTCACCCGTCCACGCTCGTCGACCTCCTGTCAGGGCGCCTCGCGGGGCCGCGCGACCTGGCGGCGCTGGGCGCCCTCTCGGCCTCGGACGCGGTGGCCCCGCCGCACCGGCTGAAGCGGCGGCCGGATCGCAGCCCACGCAAGGCCCTTGCCGACGCGGGCTTCACCGACGCGTTCGTCGAGCGCTTCTTCCTGCCCTTCCTGTCCGGGGTGTTCCTGGAGGACCGGCTGGAGACGTCCGCCCGGGTCTTCCATCTCGTGTGGCGCAGCATGCTGCGCGGCACCCTGAGCCTGCCCGCCGCAGGCATCGGCGCCGTACCCCTCGCCTTGGCTGCGTCGCTGCCGAAGGGCACCGTGCGACCGGAGACGCCCGTCGAGCGTCTGACGGACGACGGCGTGGAGACCGCCGCCCGCGAAGTCGTCCCGGCGCGCGCCGTGGTGGTGGCCACGGGCCCGGGACCAGCCGGAACCCTGCTGCCCGACGTCACCTTGCCCGCGTACCGCGTGGTGACGACCTACTACCACGTCATGCCGGACCCGCCGCTGAACGAGCCCACCTTGCTGGTGGACACCCGGCGCCGCTTCCTCAACACCTGCGTGCTGAGCAACGTGGCAGCCTCCTACGCGCCCCCCGGCCGGGCGCTCGTGGCCACCTCGGTGCTCGGCTCGGACGCCGAAGGCCGCGAACGCGCGCTGCGCGAGGCGCTGAGCGAGGTCTACGCCACCGACGCCGACCGCTGGGACCTGCTGACCGTCCGTACGGTGCCCGACGCGTTGCCGGCGATGGCGCCCCCTCAGGAACTCAGCCGCACGACCCGGGTGGCCCGGGGCAGATACGTGTGCGGTGACCACCGGGCCACGGGCTCGGTCCAAGGGGCGATGGCCTCGGGTGCGCGCGCAGCCAGGGAGGTGCTGCGCGACCTCGGCAGGTAGCGCAGATCCGCCCCCTCGCCGTCACGGTCCTACGCAGGCGCCGCCCGGTCGTCGAGCAGGATGCCCAGCCGGCCGGCCACGGTGGTGAGGGTCGTCCCCAAGGGGAGCGCGACCCGGGTGAGGGCGTGCTGGTCGCCCCGGGTCGGGTCCCGGTTGACGATCAGCACGGGCTTCCCGGCCTGGCCCGCCTGACGGACGAACCGAAGTCCGGACATCACCGTCAGTGAGGAGCCCAGGACCAGCAGCGAGGCCGCCTCGCGGACCAGCGTGCGGCAGTGCTCCACGCGCGGCGGCGGAACGGTTTCGCCGAAGAACACCACGTCCGGTTTGAGGATGCCGCCGCAGACCGTGCAGGGCACCACCCGAAAGTCCCCGACCTGTTCGTCGGTGAGGTCGGCGTCACCGTCCGGATTGATCGCCGCCGCCACGGGCTCGAAGTCCGCATTGGCCTCCGCCAGCCTCCGGGCGAGCTCGCGACGCGGGCTGAAGGCACCGCAGGACAGGCAGACGACCCGGCCCAGGCTCCCGTGGAGTTCCACGACGTCCTCGCTGCCGGCGGCCTGGTGCAAGCCGTCGACGTTCTGGGTGATCAGGCCCGAGAGCAGACCGTGCCGCGCGAACGCGGCCACGGCCCGGTGCCCGGCATTGGGACGGGCGCGCCCGAAGGTGCGCCATCCGAGGTGGCTGCGCGCCCAGTACCGGCGTCGGGCCCGGGCATCGGAGGTGAAGTCCTGGTAGGTCATCGGGGTGTGCCGACTCAGGCTCCCGCCCTCACCCCGGTAGTCGGGGATGCCCGACTCCGTGGAGATACCCGCCCCGCTGAGCACCAGCACGCCGCCGGCCCTCAGCGCGTCGACGACCTGCTCCGGATCGGTCGTGCCCGGCGGCAGGTCCTCGGCGGGGGTCCAGCTCAGAGTGGGGCGCATGCGCATGCCGCCAGGGTACGGAACAGGCCGCCTTCGGTGTCCGTGTCCGTGACCGGCCACGTCCCCCGGCTCCCGCAGCCCGGCCCCGAGGTCCGGTTGCTTTCGCAGGACGCGAGATGGGTCACAACATGATCCCGTGAAATGCCCTCCGGAGCGGCGCTACGGTCCTGCCCACACCGCATTTACATGCAGCATGCAGCGAAGTGCGCACAGCCCGTGAGGGGGACATGTACGCCTATCGTCGCTCTTTGGCCTGCCGCCGGCGCCGTCGAGCAGACCCGTCCCTGCCCCCGACGAAAGTAGGCGAGCAAAGCTTTGCCGAGTGCCACAGTCGCCTCTCCCCCGACATCCCTCCCGACCGTCCCGAAGAACGCCATCGTCCCCGAGAACGCCACCGTCACGGACCCCGCGCTGGTGAAACGCGCGGTGAGGGCCGCCGCTCTGGGCAACGCGATGGAATGGTTCGACTTCGGCGTCTACAGCTACATCGCGGTCACCCTGGGCAAGGTCTTCTTCCCGTCCGGGAACCCGACCACCCAGCTGCTCTCCACCTTCGGCGCCTTCGCCGCCGCCTTCCTCGTCCGACCGATCGGCGGCATGGTCTTCGGACCGCTCGGCGACCGCGTCGGCCGTCAGAAGGTGCTGGCCGTCACCATGATCATGATGGCCGCGGGCACCTTTGCCATCGGCCTCATCCCGTCGTACGCGTCGATCGGCGTCGGAGCCCCGGTGCTCCTGCTGGCAGCCCGCCTGGTGCAGGGCTTCTCCACCGGCGGCGAGTACGCGGGCGCCTCCACCTTCATCGCCGAGTACGCGCCCGACAAGCGGCGCGGCTTCCTCGGCAGCTGGCTGGAGTTCGGCACGCTCGCCGGGTACATCGGCGGCGCGGGCCTGGTCACGGTGATGACCGCGCTGCTGTCCACGGAGGACCTGCTGAGCTGGGGCTGGCGGATCCCGTTCCTGATCGCGGGCCCGATGGGCATCGTCGGCCTCTATCTGCGGATACGGCTGGAGGAGACGCCGGCGTTCGCGGCCGAGATCGAGAAGGCCGAGTCGAACCGCCCGAAGGTGCCGCTGCGCCAGATGATCGTGGGCCAGTGGCGGGCGCTGCTGCTCTGCGTCGGCCTGGTGCTCGTCTTCAACGTCACCGACTACATGCTGCTGTCGTACATGCCGAGCTATCTGACCGGTGAGCTCCACTACGACGAGACGCACGGCCTGCTCGTCGTGCTCGGCGTGATGGCCGTGATGATGATCGTCCAGCCCTTCGCGGGGGCCATGACGGACCGGGTGGGCCGCCGACCGGTGATCGCCGCGGGCTGTGCGGGCTTCCTGCTGCTGTCCGTCCCCGCGCTGCTGCTGATCCGCCAGGGCAGCCTGCTCGCGGTCGCGCTCGGCATGGGCGCGCTGGGCCTGCTGCTGGTCTGCTTCACGGCGGCGATGCCGGCCGCCCTGCCGGCGCTGTTCCCGACGAAGGTCCGCTACGGATCGCTGTCGATCGGCTTCAACGTCTCCGTGTCGCTCTTCGGCGGCACCACCCCGCTGGTGGTGACGGCCCTGATCGGGGCGACCGGGAACATGATGATGCCCGCGTACTACATGATGGCCGCGGCCGTCATCGGCGGTGTGGCGGTGTGGTTCATGGCCGAGTCCGCGGGGCGCCCGCTGCCGGGCTCGGCACCCTCGCTGTAGGGCTGAGCCCTCCGGACCGCTCGCCCCGGACACCTGGCGCCGGTTGTCGGGGACGCGGCCTTGACAGTGCACCGGTCGTCGGGGCCTTGACGGTCCACCGGCCGTCGGGGCCTGACACTCCGTCGGCCGGATCGGGGAGGCGGCCGCGCGGACCATGCGTCACCACAGGCACCCGCACCGCGCCCGCGCCTCCTGCCCCGCCCTTCCCCGCCTCGAAGCCGGGCGTCGCTCCTCGTCCCACCAAGTATTCGCCATAGACGTTTGTTCGAAGGCAATCGGTGCACACGAGAAGCTGACACTGTCTTTACACGACGAAGCGGAGAGACACCATGGGCATCATCGCGTGGATCGTGATCGGCCTGCTCGCCGGCGCCATCGCCAAGGCCTTGATGCCGGGCAAGGACCCCGGCGGCATCATCATCACCATGCTCATCGGCATCGTCGGCGGTCTGCTCGGCGGCTGGCTCGGCAAGGTGATCTTCGGCGTCGACTCCATCGACGGGTTCTTCGACCTCTCCACCTGGATCGCCGCGATCGTCGGCTCCTTCATCCTGCTCGCCCTCTACCGCCTCGTCACCGGCAACCGGCGTTCGCACCGCCACGCGTGAACCGCCGACGTCGTAGACGGTAAGGCATCCGAACGGCTCCTACCCTTTCCTCGGGGTGGGAGCCGTCGGCGTTGATGCGCCTGTCGGCCGAACAACACCGTGCCCACCCGCGTCGCCATCGCCGACAAGACCCTGGAGGTGACGCGCAGAGGGGCCCGGCACCACGGTGGGCACGGCGGAGGACCTCGCCGGGAGGGTGTCGGCAAGGCACTGTGATCCGGCCGCGGTGAGAGGCGACAGTCCTTACCGGCCTTCGGGGGAACTTCGAGGCTCTGCCGCGCTCCGACGGTCGGCGCGTGGTACGGGCATGAGATGCCCACACCCCCCGATCAGCCCGCCGTGCCGCTCGAACGACCGAGCAGCGAGGAACCGCACGTACCGGGTCTGCTGCGGACCGCGGCCGCGTATGCGTGGCGGATCATCGCCGTCGGCGTCGTCGTCCACGTCGCCTTCTCCGTGCTCGGGCAGTTTCACCGGATCGCCGTCGCCGTCTTCCTGGGACTTGTCATCACCGCCGTACTCCGCCCCGCGGCCGGCCTCCTCGCGCGCTTCGTGCCACGGTCGCTCGCGGTCGCCGCCGCGCTCATCGGCGGCGTCGTCCTCGTCCTCGGCGCGCTGGCCCTGGTGGGTGAGACCGCGGCGGATCAGCGAAGTGGGCTGGAGAAGGAGTTCGTCACGGGAATCGACCGGATCGAACACCAGCTGGAGGAACCTCCCTTCCGCCTTCCCCCGGACGCGTTCGACGATCTCCAGTCCCGGATCGGCAAGCTCCTGTCGAGCCACCGTTCCACCCTCATCAGCACGGCGCTCAGCGGCGCGAGCCGACTGATCGAGGTGCTGACCGTGCTCGCCCTCGCCGTGTTCTGCGCGGTCTTCTTCACGTACTCCGGCGACCGGCAATGGCAGTGGGTCTGCGACCAGCTCCACGACGGGGCACGGCGGCAGGTCTCGGTCGCGGGCCGGGCCGCATGGCGGACTTTCACCGGTTACACGCACGGCATCCTGCTGGTGGCCGCGACCAACGCGGTCCTCGTGGGTATCGCGCTGTTCGCTCTGGGGGTGCCCCTGGCGGTGCCGTTGGCGCTGCTGGAGTTCCTGGCCGCGTTCATTCCTCTGATCGGCTCGCCGATCGCCCTGTCGATCGCGGCCGTCGTCGCGCTCGCGTCGAAGGGAGCGGTCATCGCCCTGGTGGTCGTGGCCCTGATCGTGGTCATCGGCCAGATCGAGGGCCACCTCCTGCATCCCATCGTGATGAGCTGGGCCGTCCGGTTGCACCCGGTGGTGGTCGCGCTGGCGGTCGTCGGCGGAGCGGTCGCGGCGGGGGTGATCGGCGCCGTGGTCGCCGTACCGCTGGTGGCCGTGGTGTGGTCCGTCCACCAGGCCCTGCGAACTCGTGCCGACGGCCCGCAATGAGGCGCAGACCGTGCCGACTGGACCACACACCTGCGGCTCACCCGCAGGTCGGCACCGCATCCAGGGCGCGGCGCGACGGTTCGTCGCCGCCGGCGAGCCGAGGCGTCAGTGGCTCCCGCGAGGGCTCGCCGGCCGGGATTCCGAGGTCATGCGACGAGACGGTCAGGAGCGGACGATACGGCGCACGTTGTCCACAGCGCCGCAGCCGGCCTTCAGCTGACGCCCCCTCTCCTCCAGGAACGCCTCGCCCAGCTCCTCCCGTCGCTCCATGGCGACATTCTCACGGGCACCGTTGAGGATCGTGCGCTCCTCCTCGTCGGTGTGGTGGGCGATGGCCTCCACGAGCTCTTCCAGCTTCTCGTCCCACTCCTCGGAGCCGACCTCGTCGACCTCCAGGAGCTCGAGGAGCGCCTTGTTGCCCTCCTCGTGCTCCTCCTCGCCGTGCTCGACCTCTTCGTCCTCGATCTTCTTGAAGCGCTTGAGGGCGGGGTACACCTTCGTCTCTTCCGCCAGCGCGTGCGCGATCAACAGGTCGGCGAACTCCCGCAGGGCGGCTGCCCGGTCGGCTTCGACGCTGCGCATCAGACGGAAGAGGTCCTCCATTCTGCGGTGATCCTGGAGAATGAGCGCAACGACGTCTCGCGTGTCGGGCGTGTCAGGCATGTCGGCCATGGGAACGGGCTTCACTTTCGTACGAGGAACCTGGGCACAACCGAGTACCCCGGTCGGCCGTCTTCATTGATCCGCGCGCCGACGCGTGCTCGGCGCCACTCCTCCGGCCGATCACACGAAGGCGCTCTGCCCGGTGATCGCCTTCCCGACGATCAGCGTGTTCATCTCCCTGGTGCCTTCGAACGAGTAGATGGCCTCCGCATCAGCGAAGAACCGTGCCACGTCGTACTCCAGGACGATGCCGTTGCCCCCGAAGATCTCCCGGGACCAGGCCACGACCTCGCGCATACGGGCGGTGACGTGGGCCTTGGCCAGGGACGAATGCTCGTCCCGGAACACCCCGGCGTCCTGCAGCCCGGCGAGCCGATGCAGCATGCCCCAGCTCGAGGTGATGTTGCCCAGGCTCTTCACCAGGAGGTCCTGCACGAGCTGGAAACCCGCGAGCGGACGGCCGAACTGCTGCCTCTGCGTGGCGTAGCGCAGGGCCAGCTCGTACGCGCCGATCATGACACCGAGGGCCTGCCAGGCGACCCCGCTGCGCGTGGCGCGCAGGACTTCCGCGACGTCACGGAAGGAGGACGCGTTCTGAAGCCGATCGCTTTCCGGCACCCGGACGTCGGTGAGGGTGACGTCCGCGTTCTCGACGATGCGCAACGACGTCTTGTGGGCGATCTTCTCCGCCGTGAAGCCGGGCGTGCCCTTGTCGACGACGAAGCCCTTGACCTGGTCGTCATCGACATCGCGGGCCCAGACGACGATGTGGTCGGCGAAGGTGGCGTTGCCGATCCAGCGCTTGGCGCCGTTGAGCACCCAGGTGCCGCCGTCCCGCCGGGCGGTGGTGTGCATGCCGGCCGCGATGTCGGAACCGTCGAGCGGCTCCGTGAGGGCGAACGCCCCGATGGTGTCCATCCTCGCCATGGCGGGCAGCCAGCGGTCGCGCTGGGCCTGGTCGCCGCCCGCGTGGATCGCGTACATGGCGAGTCCGTTGTGGACGCCGAAGAAGGTGGCGACCGAAGCGTCGACACGGCTCATCTCCATCGCCATCATCCCGGTCAGCAGATGGCTGGCCGCGGGGCCGTGGTCGCCATAGCCCTCGTACGACAGTCCGACCAGTCCACTCTCGCGGAAACGACTGATCAGCTCCATGGGGAAGGTGCCGTCGGCCCAGTGCTCGGCCACCAGCGGCTGGACCTCGTCACGCATGAACGACCTTGTCCTGAGCAGGACCTTGCGCTCCTCCTCCGTGAGAGCGGACTCGAAGTCGTAGAAGTCGGCCACGTGCTGCTGTTCCGTGAGTGAAGTCATGGGGCCCTTCTTCCACGGTTGTGCCGGGCAATGCGCGCTGCGGACGTCGTCGCCCGTCGGCGTTTCGATCTGCTCAACCCCGCCGACGAGGGCCCGGGGTCGCCGAGTCCGCATCCCTCCGGGCCCGGTCCCGGGCACGGTCGTAGGTCGACGCGCCCAACCCCACCAGCACGGTCGCCCCGAGGCCGTACAGCGGCAGCCACCGGGTGGTGGTCGATGCCATGCGGTCGGCGACGGCGTCACGGCTTTGGAGGTCCTGCGCCCGGGCCAGGGCTGCGCTGTCCCGGCCGGCCGGGTTTCCCAGCGCGGCTTCCGTCCCGAGGCTCTCGTACCTGCCCAGCTCCCGGCAGTCGCTGCGGGTGCGGTATGCGGTCAGAGCGCTAGGAATCTGCCAGCCACGCCAGCAAGCGGCCCCGCGACCAGCAGCGGCCAAGGGCCTCGGAGCGCGCGGCCGAGCGGTCGAAGACGACCAGGCCGATGATGCTGTGGCCAGAGGCGCGGCGGTCGCCGAGGGTCGGTACCGTCGGCGCGACTCCGACCCCCTCCGCTGACACCCACGCCACCGCCCGGCCGGCCGCCGCTTCGTCGAGGCGGTGCAGGAAGCGCAGCCGGCTCTCGACCCGGAAGCGCGACAGGGCCCACGTCGTGGTGACGACAGGAAGGACGTCCGCGGGCACCCGGGCGAAGGCGTCGGGCAGCACCTCGACGGGGTCGCCCCGCAGCAGCAGCGGAGGGGCTGTCGCCGCCAACGCCATCTCGGCTTCGAGCCTCGCTGCCCGCTCCAGCCGATCGGGCCAGAGGCAGGCGCGCAGCCATCGGGCGTCCTCCGCGTCCGTCACGTCGACCGGATCGAGGTCGACGCCGACTCGGGCCACGACCTCGGGCATCACCCGTGTCGGGAGGGGCCGGTCTCCCACGACCGACGACGACAGCTGGACGGGGGACGACGGATCGCCCAGCGCCTGTCCGTTGCCGTACGTGATACCGACGCGATCGACCTGGAGATTGAGCCCAGCCGAGCAGCCCACGTCGATCAGCCCCACCGCATGGGCGCCTACCCGGCGTGCCGCCTCGGCAATGGCCGGATACAGCACCGCGGAGCGTCCGGTCTCCTCGGTCCCGGTCGGTGTCTTCCGGCGCGCGGCGATCGCCACGACCGGGTCGGTCATGCGCAGCAGCGTGTCGATCGCCGCGTCGGCGGCAGCGTCGCCGTCCGCCGACGCGTAGGCCGCGGCCAGCGCCGGGGCGCGTCCGGCGAGGGCGAGGTCGTGCAGCGCGGCGAGGATCAGCATGGGGTGTCGCTTGCGTGCCGGTGCCGTCCGGATGGCGCGCAGCGCCTCGTCGGACTCGCTCAGGGCGACGGCGACGCGCTCGTACAGCGGTGATGTCCCGGCGGCGTCGACCTCGCCGAAGTGCCGGTACACCTGAGCGAGTGTCCGTGCCCTACCCACGGGGACAGCTCGCGCTTCCTGCGGTCGGTCCTGGCATCCGGATGATCCTCTCCAGTGCATGCCCCCTGGTCCGGGCACGGTCGCGGGCACCGTCACGCGTGGGACTGCTCGTCTCCCGTCACCGGGGCGGCGCCGTGGTGAGGAAGTCCAGGACGAGCGGGCTCGCGACGGCCCGGAACTCCTCGAAATAGGCGTGCCGCGCTCCGGGGATGATGTGCAGCCGGGCACCGGGAATGCGGTTCGCGAGCAGCGGCGCGTTGGCGGCGGGGTTGAGCAGGTCGTCGCTGCCGTGCACGACCAGAGTGGGTGCGCTGATGCCGGGCAGGAGGTCCCACGCGTCGTGCTGGTTGCTGGCCACCAGGTGACGACGTTGGGCGTACGGGGGCATGGCCGGATCGCCGAGCGTCTGATGGGGGCCGGGGTGTGTCGCCAGCCAGCCCGGGGTGTACATCAGGTCGAGCAAGGCCTGTCGGGCCGCGCCGGGTTGAGGCTGTACCAACGACCTGCGCACGTCGTTGTCGCGTTCGACGGCGTGCGGGCCGCCGGGTGACGTGCAGCCGAGTACCAGGGCGCGCACACGGTCCGGACGGCGGGCCGCGAGCTGCTGACCTACGCGTCCCCCCATGGACGTGCCGTAGACGTCGGCCCGGTCGATGCCGAGTTCGTCGAGCACCGCGATCACGTCCTGCGCGAAGACCTCGGTGCTGTAGGGGCTGTCGGGCTTGTCGCTCCGCCCCGTGCCGCGGTAGTCGACCGTGACGGTGCTGCGTTCGGCGTGGAAGTCGTCGCGTACCCCGTCCCACCAGTGGTGGTTGTTCGCCTGACCCGCCAGCAGAACGAGCGGCGCTCCCTCGCCCCGGACCTGGTAGGCGATACGGACCCCGTCAGACGTTGTCGTGTGCTGCATCGGCCCTTCTTCACTCGTCGTACATCTGCTGCGAGGACTGTATTACCGGAGATCATTATCGTGAACTAAGTCGCATACCCGGGGTTCAGCTTGCGGGCAGGGGTGGTGCGCATGTTCGGATGAGTCGATGCGCACCCCCCACCGCATAGATCCGGATCCGCATCCCCGTCCCTGCGACCGCTCCGAAGCGCCGCACAATCCCTACGAGGAGCTCGGCGCCCTCGACGACGGTCCCCTGGACGAGTTCCTGGGCGAGGGCACCGCCGAGCAATGGGCAGAGCGGGAGCCGGAACGGGAGCCGGAGTGGACCCCGCCCGTCCACCGCCGCGGCGGCCGGCGCCGGCGAGGCCGTTTCGCCGGTCTGCCGCTCGCGGCGAAGGCGGTGGTGAGTCTGGTCGTCCTCGCCGCCTTCGTCACCCTCGCCGACCGCTGGGCACTGCTGTACGCCGAACACCGGGCTGCGGACACCCTCAAGGACCAGTTGGACCTGGCCGCGGCGCCCGAGGTGGACATCGGCGGCTTCCCCTTCCTCACCCAACTCGCCGACAAGCGGCTGGACTCGGTACGGGTGACCGTGCCGGACGTGTCCGCCGACCGGGTGTCGCTGGCGAAGGTGTCGGCCACGGCCCATGACATCCGGCTGGACGCCGACGGGCTCACCTCCGTGCGCGGCGCCCACGTCCCCCGGCTCGACGGTGACGTCCTGCTGTCCTTCGCCGACCTCAACCGCGAACTCGGCGCGTCCCAGGTGATGTTCACCGGACACGGCCGTGACCGGGTCAGGGCCCGCGGCATCCTGCCGGTCGCCGGCCACGACCTACGACTGCGCGCCGAGGCCACGATCCAGCGACAGGGCGAGCGGGGCATCGGCACGCAGATCGGCGGCATACGCCTGGACATCGGCGACCTGGCCACCTACCGCCCCGGCACGCGCGCCTCTGACGGCCTGCACCTCACCCCGAAGGCCTCCGCCGACGTCGCCCGGGAGACCCGTAAGGCGAAGGCACTGCTGTCGGTCCCGGCCGTCGTGCAACGACTGGGGGTGCCCGAGGCGGCCGTGCGCGAGGCCCTGAGCGACGACGGCAAGCTCGCCGAACTGACCGGCTCCCCGCGCTTCGCCCGCCAGGCCCAGACGCTCAATCTCATCGATCTGGCCCTGGACAACCCCGAGGTGCTCCGCGGTCTGGGTCTCGACCCCGACCTCCTCAACGCCCTGTCCCAGCTCACCCGCCCGGCCCTCGCCGACCGGCTCTCCCTCGCCTTCGAACTGCCGGAGCCGAAGACGGGTGACATGCGGCTGCGGTACGTCCGCGTGGAGAAGGACGGCATCCGGGTGCGGCTCACGGGCTCGGGTCTGGCCCTGGGCAGCTCATGATCCGCGCTCCGAAACGGCCGTGAGCGCGGGGTGTCCATCTCTCCGCTCCACGCCGTCCAAGACGCAGGTGTGCAGGGCCGTTTCGCGGGCATGCGGGGTCTGGCAGCTGTGATGCCGGGGGGCGGCTCTGCCTGGGGAGGTCTGCGCCGCCCCCCTCCCCCTGCCGAACGTGGGAGGTCCGCGTGTCCGTCGTCCTTGCGTGAGCTGTGCGAATGAGGGCAGAAGCCACTATCGGCACAGCAAACACCTGGTGTCTCACTCTGCAGCCAGGTCACCTCACGCAAGACGAGTAAGGAACTTCAGTGGCTGACCTACTGACCGACGGGCAGCCCGACCCAGCGCGGTCCGGGCCGACCGACATCGCCGACATGCCCGCACAGGTCCGCCAGGACCTGACACGCAGGCTGAGGCGGAACAAGCGCCCCTTCCGCGACGAGGACGTCCAGGTCGTCGAACCACCGCTGCTCCGACGTGCGGTCAGCGCCTCGGCACTCGGGAACTGCATGGAATGGTTCGACTTCGGCGTCTACAGCTACCTCGCCGCCACCCTCGGCAAGGTCTTCTTCCCCGGAGCGTCACCCGCCGCCCAGGTGATCTCGTCCTTCGCCACCTTCGCGGCCGCGTTCGTCGTACGCCCGCTCGGCGGCCTCGTCTTCGGGCCGCTCGGGGACCGCCTCGGCCGGCAGAAGGTACTCGCCACCACCATGATCATGATGGCGGCCGGCACGTTCGCCATCGGTCTCATCCCCAGTTACGCCACGATCGGCATCGCCGCCCCGATCCTGTTGTTGCTCGCCCGCATGGTGCAGGGCTTCTCCACCGGCGGCGAGTACGGGGGCGCCACGACCTTCGTCGCCGAGTACTCACCCGACCGTCGTCGCGGCTTCCTCTCCAGCTGGCTCGACTTCGGCACCTTCGTCGGCTACGCGCTGGGCTCCGCCCTGGTCACCACGCTCAATCTCGCCCTCAGCGACGCTGAGATGCTCTCGTGGGGCTGGCGGATCCCGTTCCTCATCGCGGGCCCGCTCGGCGCGATCGGCCTCTACATGCGTCTCAAGCTCGAGGAGTCGCCCGCGTTCCAGCAGCAGCTCGACGAACACGAGGAGAGCCTCGCCAAGGAATCGGCGGGCACCGAGTTCAGGACCATCGTCAAGGACCACTGGCGAGCCCTGCTCATCTGCATGGGACTGGTACTGCTCTACAACGTCACCAACTACATGGTCACGGGGTTCCTGCCCACCTATCAGACGGAGACGCTCGGCCGCTCCAGCAGTTCGGCGGACGTCCTCGTGCTCGTCGGCATGGTGTGGATCGTGGTGCTGATCACCTTCCTCGGCCGGCTCAGCGACCACGTCGGCCGACGCCCCCTCTACGGCTTCGCGGCCGCGGGAATGATCCTGCTCGCCGTTCCCTCCTTCCTGTTGATCAAGATGGACGGAACCTGGCTGCCGGTCTGCGGTGTGCTGATCCTGTCCACCCTGCTGGCGTGCTTCGCCGCGCCGAGCGCCGCGACGCTGCCCGCGCTGTTCCCGACGGCCGTCCGCTACGCGGCCATGGGCATCGGCTTCAACTTCGCGGTGGCCGCGTTCGGCGGTACCACGCCCCTGGTCACGGAGGCGCTGGTGAGCCTCACCGGCAACGACATGGTGCCCGCGTACTACCTCATGGCCGCCGGTGCCATCGGGCTGTTCACGGTCCGCTTCCTGCCCGAGAGCGCCCAGGTGTCCCTCAACGGCTCCCAGCCGATGGTGGGATCGAAGAAGGAGCGCCGGGAACTGATCGTCACCTCGCAGGAGTTGTACCGGGTCGGCCGCGAGACGTCCGACCGCCGCTGACCCTTCATTCGACATCGCGCCCGGTCGGTCTCCTGCGCAGGAGACCGAGCGGGCGCAGTCCTCCACCGACAGAGCCGACGTGACCGCCGCGCACATGCCTCATCGGTCGCTGGTTTCGCGGCGTGCGGCCGTCAGCCGGCGACCGTGGCGAGGGCCGCCGCGTACTGGTCGTCGGTGACCGGCTCCAGCCAGGTGGTGCCGTCGCCTGTGCCGTCACCGACCACCAGGGCGAGGTGGGCCATGAGGGTGGTGTCGGTGGCGCCGTGCCAGTGCTCCTCGGCAGCCGGACACTGGACGGTCTCGCCGGCGCTGACGCGGACGACCTTGCCGTCACGGGTGCCCACCAGGCCGACACCGTCGGTGACGTGCAGGACCTGGCCCAGGGCGTGCGCGTGCCAGTTGGTGCGGGCTCCGGGGGTGAAGCGCACCAGAGCGGCGGCCAGGCGGGCCGGCTCGGCGGGAGTCGAGATCATGTTGAGGTAGACGTCGCCGGTGAAGCGCTCGGCCGGGGCCTTGAGGGTGGGGGTCTCGGTGATGTGTTCCATGGCTCGGGTCCTTGATCGAAGGGATTCGGGCGCGGCGGTGCCGGGACGGTGGCCACGCCACTCTGTCGTGCGGTTCAGGCGCTTCGCTCGTCCGCGATCTCCTTGAGCCGGGTGATCGCGGTCATGGCGTTGGGCCAGCCCGCGTAGAAGGCCAGGTGCGTGATCGCCTCGGACAGTTCCTCGACGCTCAGCCCGTTGTCCAGGGCCACACCCAGGTGGTAGCCGAGCTGCTCGGTGCGGTAGAGAGCGGCCAGCACGCTCACGGTCACCAGGCTGCGGTCGCGCGGTGACAACCCGGGACGCTCCCAGACATCACCGAACAGGACCTCGTCGGTGACCTCGGCAAGCTTCGGTGCGATCCCGGCCAGCTCCTGGGGTGCGGACTGCTTGGGCATACGAAGGACTCCTAGCTCGAAACCGGGTGAAACGGTCACATCCACTGTCCGGCCGGGACGGCCGTCGCGCAGCGGCCGGAACCCGTGTCCCAGCGGGTACCGGAGCCCCGACCACTGCCAGGACACGAGCAAACCTGAGCTCAAGGAGGTGGAGAAGGGTCTGCCGTTACCGGTACTGACAGGGCCCCCCACAGGGGTACCGCCCGGCCTAGCCTGGAGTGTGTGAGCACCGAGAGCGACATCCGCGCCTTCCTGGCCTCCCGCCGCGCCAAGATCACCCCGCAGCAGGCCGGCCTGCCCGCCTACGGCGGCAATCGGCGCGTACCGGGCCTGCGCCGCGAGGAAGTCGCCCTGCTCGCGGGCGTCAGCATCGACTACTACGTCCGCCTGGAGCGCGGCCACCTCGCCGGCGCCTCGGAGGAAGTCCTGGACGCCGTGGCGAACGCCCTCCAGCTGGACGACGCCGAGCGTGCGCATCTCTACGACCTGGCCCGCGCCGCCGCCAAGCGTCCTGCCCGTCGTGTCAGGCGGGCCCGCGGCCCGCTCCCGGACAGCGTCCTGCGCGTCCTGAACTCCATGACCGACTCCCCGGCCTTCATCCGCAACGGCCGCTTGGACATCCTCGCCGTCAACGCCCTCGGCCGCGCCCTGTACTCCCCGTTGTTCACCCAGGACGCCGTGCGGCCGGTCAACATCGCCCGCTTTCAGTTCCTCGATCCGGGCGGCCGCGCCTTCTTCCCTGACTGGGAGGGGTCCGTGAACACCACCGTCGCCCTGCTGCGCACCGAAGCCGGGCGGGCCCCGCACGACAGCGACCTGACCGGACTGGTCGGCGAACTCGTCACCCGCAGCGAGGAGTTCCGCACCGCCTGGGCCAAACACAACGTGCGCCTGCACCACACGGGCCGCAAGTCCTTCCGCCACCCCACCGTCGGCGAGATCACCCTCGACTTCGACGCCATGGAACTGCCCGCCCAGCCCGGCCTGACCCTCACCGCCTACAGCAGCGCCCCCGGCACACCCGACCACGACGCCCTGCGGCTCCTCGCCACCTGGGCGGCCACCGAACAACCTCACCTCACCGGCACCAACGAGGATCACTCGCGTCGGCGATAGCTCCGGCTGCCGAGCGCTCGCTGGCTCCACGAAACCCATCCGCACGCGGCCGACCGAGACACGGGACGGCGCGCGATCACGTCGGGCGGGACTCGCGCGGTGGGGTCATGACCCAGCGGATGGTCCGGGTCAGGGCCTGTCCGGTGGGGCGTACGGCGAGAGCCTCGACGACCGGCACCCGGGGGAGCCACAGCATGCCTCGGGCCCAGGGCGGGAGCAGCACGACGGCGTTCGCGGCCAGCCCGCCGTAGAAGGGCCGTACCGCAAGGGGCAGGGGCGGCCGGAACAGCAGGAAGCGGGCGGCGGCGCGGGCCTCGGACGTGGTCCGAAGTTCGTGCCGGTAGGCGGTCAGCCGCTCGCACAGCTCGCGTCGGTCGCGCGGCGGGTCGCTCACCCCCAGCGCCTCGGCGACCCGCGCGGTGTCGGCGACGTAGCCGTCGTACCCGGCGGCGTCCAGCGGGTGGGCGCCGAAGCGTTCGTGGGCGCGCAGGAAGCTGTCCGTCTCGGCTGCGTGCACCCAGCCGAGCAGGTGCGGGTCGGCCGCGTGGTACGGCACACCCTCGGCCGTGGTCCCACGGATCCCCTCATGGATGTGGCGGACGATGTCGACCGCCCGCTGAGCGTCCGCGGCCGTGCCGTAGGTCGTGACGGCCAGGAAGGTGCTGGTGCGCTGCAGTCGGCCCCAGGGGTCGCCGCGGTATCCGGAGTGCCCGGCCACCGCCGCCATGGCGAGCGGGTGCAGGGACTGCAACAGCAGCGCGCTCAGCCCACCGATGAACATCGAGGCGTCACCGTGGACCACGCGGATCGGGCGGTCCGGCTCGAACCAGCGTGGGCCTGGAGTCTGGTGGATGCGGGCACGCGTCGCCGGTCCGTCGGGCCCGGCGACGCGGCGGAACAGGGCGCGGCCCAGCCGCTCACGGACTACGGTCAGCACGGTCGGCCTCCCCTCTCCTGCTGTCCAGTGTCCGTTATGTCGCACGTATCCGGGCATGGCGGCGGGTTCGGCGAGGCACCCTCCTCACTCTCCGGGTCCGACGGGTCACGGTGCGGCGGAGTGCTGCGCAGCCATGCGTCGGCAGTGCGCTCGCGCCGCCTCGATGCCTGCCTGTTCGCCGCCGTCCCGTCCGACCGGGAGCAGCTCCCCTGCGGCGACGAGAGCGGACCAGTAGGCGGAGGGATCGCCGGTGGCCTTGACCTGGTTCCCCCCGGCCAGGGCAAGGTAGGACCGGGTCAGCTCTCCGGTCCGAAGCCACCGGTGCAGACTGTGGCCGAGCCCGCTGCGGACGGCGCCCATGGCACCGACCGCCCTGCCGAGCAGGTCGCGGATCTCCTCCTCGCGCGCGTCGGGTCGGCGGTCGACGACGAAGACGAACGACAGGTCGAGGAAAAGGGCCAGCGCCTCTTCCTCCTCCGGTCCGAGATCGGCGAAGAGGGGCTCCGCGTCACGCACCCGCCTCTCCGCCTCCGCGGGCGGGATGCCCAGGCCGACGCAGATGGAGACCACGGCGGCCCGAGGATCCACGCCCTGCCGCACCGACTCCTCGAACGCCTTCGCCTCCGACGACAGCTCCACCCGCGCCCCCTCTCCCCCGTGAACGTCCCCGCACCGCGTCGCGTGCCTGAATCTCGACGCTCGCCACCACCGGGAAGCGCCGAACCGTGCCGGATCTCCGCCGTGCCCGTTCCCTCGGACCGCCCGGCGCTAGCGTTGGGTCCCATGATCGTATGGCTCAATGGCACCCACGGCGCAGGCAAGACGACGACCAGTGCACTCGTGCAGCAACTGATTCCGGATTCAAGGGTGTTGGACGCCGAGAAGGTCGGTGAGACACTCATGGACATCACACCGGGGCTGCCCGGGCCGGGGACGGACAACTTCCAGCACTGGCCGCCGTGGCGGCCGCTCGTCGTCGAGACCGCCCGCCGCGTGCTCGACTACGCCGGCGGCACTCTGGTGATGCCCATGACTGTCCTGGTCGAGCAGTACTGGCGCGAGATCAGCACGGGTCTCGCCCAACACGCCATTCCGGTCAGGCACTTCGTCCTCCACGCCGACCAGGAGACCCTCCGTGGGCGCATCGAGGGGGACACTGTTCTCGGCCCCTCCCCGTTCCGCCTGAATTACCTCGAGCCCTACGCCGAAGCGGCCCGCACATGGCTGCACGGTGAGGCCGAGGTCGTCGACACCACACATCTCACGCCCGCTCAGGCCGCCTTGCAGATCGCGGAGGCCGTCAGGGGTTGAGGTCGCCTGCCCGGGCCGGGGTGCACCCGGCACCGACAGACGCGACGTCGACGGGGCCCGGCCGAGCGACTGACCGTCATTCAGTTCCGTACAACCCGCGAGGTGCCCTGAGGGTCATAGCTTCCAAGACGACGGCGGGACTCCTCGTCAACCAGGGGGCTGAACATGACCACTCGCGCGATCAGACACACCTCGCTCACGATCGGGACCGCCGTCGTACTGGCGGTCAGTGGCCTCGGTCTCTCCCCGGCGCCGGCAACGGCCGCGCCGGCCGCCGACGACGAGATAGTGATCCCGCTCGGCACCAGGGGCGACCTCAAGGCCTATGTCGAGACCCTCGCGCTGGGCGGTGGCAAGCTCAGCGTGCTGGGGACGGCCGACCCCGAGACCGCGCGCGGGCTGTGGGAGTTCGACCTCCCGGCCGTCGGCGCCCCCCAGCCGGGGCCCCGGCAGCTCGCGGCACCCCAGGTCTGGACGAACTACCCGTGCGAGGGCGTCGACCCCGCGGAGTACACCTGCAGCGGGTTCTACTCCAAGCTGTGGGCGCTCGGCGACGGCCGGGTCGGCTTCATGACGCCGTTCGGGGGCCAGGAAGCCCTGGGCGGCGGGGCGCCCAGGAGCGAGCTCGGGCTCGGCACGTTCGACTGGGAGTCACCCGACCATGTGGTGGCGGCCGGCGGTTCGTATGTCGCGGTCGACGACGAGGGCGTGCAGCGCATCGGCTCCTTCGCCCCGGGCGTGTCCTACCCGGGGCAGGTCCACACCCGCTCGGTGACCGCGGTATCCATCTGGGGCACGAAGATCTGGAAGCCGGGCAGCACCGTCGGCACGGTCAACTCGTACGACCTGGTCACCAAGGCAAGCACGGCGAACCTGGCGCTCGGCTCCGGCTGCGTCCCCGACGACCTGCAGGCGGTGGGGCGGTGGCTGTACTGGCGCTGCTCCGCGTCCGGCAAGGCCGGGGTGTGGGACAACAGCACCGGCAAGAACATCCCCGTCCCCGGTGCGCTGCCCGCCAAGGTCGGCGACGGCTATCTGGTCCAGCAGTCCGGGGACGGGCGGACGGTGACGCTGACCGACTTCCACCTCGGCGGGGGCCACCCTGCCGCCACCTCGCCGTTCTTCACGGCCCCCGAGGGGGCCTGGGTCGGCATGCTCACCGTCGACCGGTACGGCGGCCATGTGGCCTACGTCGACGGAGAGCAGCTGATCCACATCCGGCCGGTGACGGTGCCGCGGTCACGGATCAGCCTGTTCGACTGGCGCGCCGACTCCACGGTGGACCTGCGCCAGGCGAGCGACCGCCTGTGGGAGAGCACCTGGCGGTTCACCCGCCCGCCCGCGTCCTGGAAGCTCACCATCAAGGACGCGTACGGCGCCACCGTCCGCACCCTCACCGGCAGCTCCCACGAGGGCGCCGCCGTCCGCGCCTCCTGGGACGGCAAGGACGACGCGGGCGCGAAGGCGGTGAGCGGCCGCTACCACTGGACCATGACGGTGGACCCGGGCGACGGCGGCGCCGTCCGCACCCTCCCGACCGGGAGTTTCCTGCTTTCCGGTGGCCGGTCCGCCTTCCACGACGCCGACACCGACGGCTACGGCGAGCTGTACACGATGACCAGCGCCGGCCTGCTCGAAGCCCACCGGTTCGCCGACGGCAGGCTGACCGACTCCCGGGGCTGGTCGGGCTGGAGCCCCGGCACGCGCTTCGTCCCCGTCGGCGACATGACCGGCGACGGCTGCTCCGACATGCTCAGCAGGACCACCGACGGCAAGCTGTACCGGCACTCCGGCGGCTGCACCGGCGTCTTCCTGCCCGACGCCGAGCGCACGCTGGTCGGTTCCGGCTGGAACGGCTTCGACACCGTCGTCGCCGCCGACGACTTCACCGGTGACCACCACCCCGACCTGCTGGCCCGCCAGACCACGACCGGCTACCTCTACCTGTACAAGTCCAACGCCCACGGCACTCTGGACCCGGGTGTGCGTGTCGGTACCGGGTGGAAGGGCTACACCGTCGTCGGCGCCGCCGACGTGACCGGCGACGGCATCGGCGACCTCGTCGCGCGGGACGCCGGCGGCGAGCTGTGGCGTTACGACGGCAACGGCGCCGGCGGCTTCAAGCCGCGGACGCTGGTGTTCCGGGACTGGGGCGTCGACCGCAACGCGATCGTCGCGGTCGGCGATGTCACCGGCGACGGTTTCCCCGACCTGGTCTCCCGTACCACCGACGGCAGACTGCTGCGCAACAAGGGCTGGGGCGACGGCACTTTCAGCGCCACCTACACCCTCGCCTCCGGCTGGCAGAACCACGGCGCGCTGTTCTAGGGCAAGTCGGTGAACAGCGGCGGCATCTCGGCGTTCGACAGTTCGCAGGGGAACGGCGAGAACCAGACTTCCGGACCGACGTCCGCCGCGTGGCGCGCCGTGGTCTCGATCCGGTGGGGGTCACCGCCGGTGATGCGGACCGCGGTGCAGTGCAGGTCCTGCGCGATGACCCGCATGTCCCGTTCGGCGTCCCGGGGGTCGAAGGCGGGACGCGAGGTGTCGCCGTCGGGGAAGGTGCCGGTGTCGTAGTGGATGCCCTTGCCGCGCAGCATGTGGATGCCTCCGATGAGCGTCGCCGTGTTCCGCACGGCGCGATCGTCCAGGTTCCAGCCGCGTCAGAGTCAGGACCGGTCGGCCGCCGCCGGCCCGAGTTCGGCCAGCAGGACCCGTACCCGCTGTTCGATCTCGTCGCGGATGGGCCGGACGGCCTCGACGCCCTGGCCTGCGGGGTCGGCGAGCTGCCAGTCCAGGTACCGCTTGCCGGGGAAGACGGGGCAGGTGTCGCCGCAGCCCATCGTGATGACCACGTCCGAGGACTGCACGGCCTCGGTGGTGAGGATCTTCGGGGTCTGGGCGGAGATGTCGATGCCGACCTCCTGCATGGCCTCGACGACGGCCGGGTTGACCGTGTCGGCAGGTGCGGAGCCGGCCGAGCGGACCTCGACCCGGGCGCCTCCGAGGTGGGTGAGGAAGGCGGCGGCCATCTGGGACCGGCCGGCGTTGTGGACGCAGACGAACAGCACGGAAGGACGCGGAACGGCGGTGCTCATGGGATAGGTCCTTGCAGGTGAGAGCGGTATTCAGGAGGTGGCGAGCTCTGGCTCGCCGTGCGGGACGACGATGTCCGCCGCGCGAGCGGGACGTCCGTACACGACCGCCACCGCGCCCAGCCCGATCGCGGCGCCGACCAGCTGGGCCGCGATGAACGGGGCGAGGGAGGCGGGCGCGATCCCGGCGAAGGTGTCGGTGAAGGCGCGGCCGACGGTCACCGCGGGGTTCGCGAAGGAGGTCGAGGAGGTGAACCAGTAGGCGGCCCCGATGTAGGAGGCCACGGCGGCCGGAGCCAGGACGCTGCGGTCGATGCGCTCGAGGCCGAAGACGAGCAGGATCAGCCCGGCCGTGGCCACGACCTCGCCGAGCCACAGGTGCCCGGACGACCGGTCGTGGGTGGAGAACTTCACCAGTGGCTCGGCGAACATGGCGTCGGCCAGGACCGCCCCGCCGATCGCCCCGCCGACCTGCGCGGGAACGTACGCCGCGACCTCCCGCAGCGTGGGGCCGGTGTCACGGCGGCGTCCGGTGACGTACGCGGCGAGGGTCACGGCGGGGTTGAAGTGCGCGCCGGAGACCGGCCCGAGCAGGGTGATCAGCACGGCCAGGCCGAAAACGGTGGCGAGGGAGTTGGCGAGCAGCTGCACGCCGACGTCGTGCGACAGTTCGGTGGCCTGGATGCCCGAGCCGACCACGACCGCCACCAGCAGGCCCGTCCCGATGGCTTCCGCGGCGACCCGGCGGCCCAGCGGGGCGCTCACACCGATGCCTGGTGGGTCTGCGGCGTGGTCAGGAACCCGGCGAGCCGGTCCAGAACGCCGGGCAGCACCCAGTAGTACACCCACGTGCCGCGCCGCTCGCAGTCGATGAGGCCGGCCTGGCGCAGCAGCTTGAGGTGGTGCGAGATCGTCGGCTGGGACAGGTCGAACGCCGGGGTCAACTCGCAGACGCAGACCTCGCCGCCCTCCCCGCGCGAGGCGATCATCGACAGCAGCCGCAGCCGCACCGGGTCCCCCAGCGCCTTGAACACCTTGGCCAGCTCCGCGGCGCGCTCCTCGTCGAGGGGTGCGGCGGCGAGACCCTGGCAGCAGGCGGTGCCCTGGCCGATGACCTCAAGCTCTTGTTTCGACATTCCCCTATGTTGACGTTTTTCGATCCAAGGCGCAAGCTTGTATCAACAAACATCAATACAGGCCGTTCCGGGGCACCGCCATGCCCCTTCACCCAGGAGTGCCTCATGAGCAAAGAGACCACCGCCCTGCGCGAAACCGTCCGCCGGCGATACGCCGCGGCAGCCGTGAGCGTCACCGAGGGCGGCTCCGGCTGCTGCGGCCCCCAGCCGATCGAGGTCGACGAGAACTTCGGCTCCACCCTGTACGCCGCCGACGAGCGCGACGCCCTGCCGGCCGAGGCGGTGGCAGCCTCCCTCGGCTGCGGCAACCCCACCGCCGTCGCCGAGCTGCGCGAGGGCGAACGCGTCCTCGACCTCGGTTCCGGCGGCGGCATCGACGTCCTGCTCTCCGCCCGCCGCGTCGGCCCGGCCGGCAAGGCGTACGGGCTGGACATGACCGAGGAGATGCTCTCCCTGGCCCTGGCCAACGCGCGGAAGGCGGGCGCGACGAACGTGGAGTTCCTCAAGGGCACCATCGAGGCCATCCCGCTCCCGGCCGAGACCATCGACGTGGTGATCTCGAACTGTGTGATCAACCTGTCCGTCGACAAGCCGGCCGTGTTCGCCGAGACCTTCCGCGTACTCAAGCCCGGCGGCCGGATCGGCGTCTGCGATGTCGTCGCCGACGACGCCCTCACCCCCGGCCGGCGGGCCGAACGCGGTGACTACGTCGGATGCATCGCGGGCGCGCTCTCCTTCGCCGAGTACCGCGCCGGCCTGGAGGCAGCCGGGTTCACCGACGTCAGGATCACCCCGACCCACTCGGTCTCGGACGGCATGCACTCCGCGATCGTCCACGCCACCAAGCCGGTGACGGCTGAACTCCCCACCGGGACAGCGGAGTCGGCCGACGCGTGCTGCGGGGTCGACGCCTGCTGCACCCCGGCCGAGTCCGCTGTCGACACCGCGCTGACCGTCACCGAGGCCAAGGCCGACTCGGGATGCGCCTGCCGGAACGGTGAAGACGGCGCGACGTCGTCTCCTGCGGCACCCACCCAGGAATAGGCAGCGGGCCACCCTTCCACGAACGGCCCGGTACGCACCCTCGGATGGGCCGCCAGACGGTACTCGGCCGCCAGCCGACGCCCCTCCTCCACCGAGAGGATCTCGCGGTCGCGCCACCAGGGGGCGATGAGCAGGAGCCGTAGGAGTTCGGGCAGGCCGATCGCCACCAGCGCCGCGCCCCTTCAGTGTCCGTGCACAAGACTTCGATTTCAGTTGCATTCAGTGTCCGCGAAAACCGATCACGTTGATACCTGGCGACGAAGCGACGATATCGGTAGCTTCTGACTGCGCACACAGCGAAAGGACCGACGTGACCCACAGCCCCCTCCCACCCACCCTGCCGGACACCGACCGCACCCGTCACCGTCGCCTGCGGGAGCAGGGAAGCCTGGCCCGTGGCGCACTCGAAGCGATCCTGGACGCGGGCTTCATCTGCCACCTCGGGGTGGTCGTCGACGGGCACCCGATGGTCGTTCCCACCGTCTACGGGAACGACCGACGGGACCTCTACTTCCACGGATCGGTGGCCGGCCGAAGCCTGATCGCCTCGCCCCGGACAACGGTGTGCGTCACGGTGACGCACATCGACGGCCTCGTCCTCGCCCGGTCGGTGTTCGAACACGGCGTGAACTACCGCAGCGCGATGATCTACGGCGTGCCGCGACTGGTCACGGATGCGGAGGAGAAGCTCGAGGGGCTGCGCTGCCTGACCGAACAGGCCGCACCGGCACAGTGGGACTACGCGCGCCGACCGAACCGCAAGGAACTGGCGGCGACGGTCCTGCTCGCCCTCTCGCTCGAGGAAGCGTCGGTCAAGATACGCACGGGCGGCCCGGACGACGGGGACGGACCCGACGCCGCCCTGGGGATCTGGGCCGGTGTCCTCCCCCTCGTCTCGACCTGGGGCGAACCCGAGACCGACCCCCTGCTCCCGGCCGGCAGCGAGCCGCCCGACCACATCGGCTCCCGCAGCGGCGCTCGTCTCGGGTGATCAGCGGACGGCATGTCGCGCTCCGTCAGCAGGCGTCGTACTTCCAGGCGTCGCCCTCCAACGCCCACGGCTGCTTCGTCTGATCGAACTTGGGCAGGCCCTCCACCTTGTAGGTGGCCCGGCCGAGGTCCCCCGACACGTCGGCCTGCACGTCCGTCGCCACGTGGTCGGGCCCATAGTCCTTCTTCGCCTGTTGCACGACGCCGGCGTACGCCTCCTTGGTGATCTCCTTCGCGCAGCGCGCGGACAGCATGCCGTACGCGGTATCGGTGTCGGCGGCGAAGTAGGACGCGGTGTAGACGGCGACGGCAGCCTTGAGGTCGTCGCCTTCGTGGTCCGCCGGAACGCTGACCGTGGGCTCGGCGGCGGGTGTCCCGCTGTCGCTCGCGGCCGGGGTTTCGTCGGACGAGGAGCAGGCAGTGAGCGCGGCGAGGAGCAGGGCTGCCGTGGCGATGGTTGCGCTGGTGCGCATGGTGTCCCCCCTGGACGGTGGTGCCAAAAAGGGCATGGTGCCATGGCCAGGACAGGGGATGGCCGCGCGGGTGGGATTTCGGCGGGGCCCTGTGACAGGGCCGCCATGGGGATGTGACAGTCGGGCGTGTCAGCGGCTCCGCCCGCGCGGATTGCCTGCGTTCGGGACCCGCGTGCCGACGCGGGCAGCCGGCCGCCGCATCACGGTCGGTCGGTGACATGCCAGCGTTCGGCGTCCTCGGGGCCGGGCACCTCGGCCTTCAGCGCCTCGTAGACCGGCGGGACCGCCGCCGCGGCGAGGTGGGTGAGTTCGGGAAGCCCGGTGTGCTGGTAGCCGTCCTGGGTGTCGCCGATGATCTCCTTGACCACTTCGGGGTGACGGCCGTCCCAGCCGAAGATCGTGCGTCCGACGGACCCCGGCACGCCCGCGGAGCCGAGGAAGGCCGCGAAGACGTGCTCCACGTTCACGATCCGGTGACGTGCGGCCTGGGCGATGGCCTCGGCGGCCTTCAGCAGAGTCATGACCTGCTCGTCGGGCAGCACGAGGGCCGCCGCGGGGCGGCGCCTGAGAACCGCACGGCGCGCCTCCGCCGCGAGCACGTAGAGGTAGACGGGCGCCAACCCCGCCCACCGGCGCAGGGCGTGGGGCGTCTCGAAGCCGTACAGACCGAGCTGGACCAGCAGGTCCCAGCGGGTGAGGGTCCGCCGTCCCGCTCGGGCCGCGTTGCCGGCGGCGTCGTCGAGGAGTTCCGTCACGCTCTCGTGCACATAGCGCCGTCGCAGCGGTGGCAGGGACCGGGGGACGCCCAGTTCCCCGTAGGCGCCCATCGCCAGATGCCCGCCCCAGTGGATCGGGGCGCCGTCCCGGCCGGTCTTCCGCCAGCGTGCCAACTGCTCGCGCTGCACGGCGTGCAGAGCGTCGATCACGGGCTGCCGTCGGACGAGAGCCGACAGCAGGCGCCGGTCGATCACATCGCCCGCTCCGCCCGCGATCTCGGTTTCGGGCTCGCCCTCGGGCTCCGACACCGAGTCGATGACGGGGTAGCTGGTGACGACGAGGCGGTCGGCGCCGGCCCACAGCAGGGCGGGACCCAGGACGAGCCACTCGCCGGCGGAGACGTTGCCCACGTCGCCGCTGTCACAGGCGAGCATGAGCACCTGACGAGGCATCGGGTACTCGTCCGGCGCGTCGATGAGCATGTGCGAGGTGAGGACACGCGGGGGCACGGTGGACGGGTCCTCGGCGTTCCCGGGCCTGAGCTGGACGCCCCGCCGCCCCGACGCGCTGTCCTCGGCGACATGGCAGACGAACACCGCGCTCGTCTCGGAGCCGAGACCGCGCAACCGCGCGGCGAAGTCCGGCAGGGACAGATCGGCGGTCGGTGCGATGGTCTCGACGCCCTCCGGGACCAGCCCGAGGAGCTGTCGGGCCGTCGGCAGCTGTTCCGCTTCGTCCGCCCAGGGCAGATCGCCTCCCGGCTCCACCACGACGAGGCCGAGCGGCGGAGCGTCGTCCAGCCGCGGGCGGTCGGCGAGTTGGGCGAGAAGTCCGGCCGGCGGCACGAGCACGGCGGTGCACCTCTCTACGAGCCGTACGTCGCGCTCACCGCCCGGGATGCCGACGGCCGGCCACGGCACATGGCCGAACTGCGCCGCGGGCGCGATGGCGAGCCGCAGCCCGCCGCGGCCTTCCAGGAGCGCGTGCGACAGCGGAGGCGGCAGCAGGGCGCCCAGCCGACGTCCGAGAGACGACTCGGCGTGGGCCGGGCCCACCAGGAGCGGGCTGCTCAGCACCCTGCCCTCCCATGCGAGAGCGTCCTCGCCCGGGTACATCCCGGGCAGTGCGTCCCTCAGGTCGGAGAGGGCCTGAGCCGGCTCCGTCCCTTCGGCCAGCGAGAGCGTTCCACCCGTCACGGGACCGCTCGACGGCACGAGGGACCAGAAGACGGTGTGCTCGTGGACCCAGGTGCTCCACCACCAGGTGCCCCTTCCCAGCGCGATCTCGGCCATGTCCTCCAGTGCGAAGACGCGGGGCGGCTGCTCCGTCCGGTACCAGTGAGCCTGTTCCAGCCGGGAGACGCCTCGCACCCGGATGAAGGGGGCGACGGTCCGGGACGCTTCGAAGGCACTGCCGTCCTTGTCCGGGCCGAGCTGGAGGCGGGCCGACTCGATGAGCTCGGCGAGGGTCTGCCAGTCCGCGCCGGCCGCCGCCTGTTGCATGGCCTGCTCGACGGTCCTGCCGAAGACCCCCCACCACTGGTGGCGTTCTTCCGTGCTGCGCAGCTCGTGCCGGGTGGCGTTGAGCACGGCCAGCGCCTCGATGCGGCTCTTCAGTGCGGCGAGCCGGTGCGTCGGATCCGTGGCCAGCCGGTCGGCCAGGGCGTTCAGATACGTCGCGGCTTCGATCGGCCGGTCGAGTCGCATCAGGAAGCCGGCCGCTCCGTCGCCCGCGCTCAGGGCGGAAACGGTGTCGCCGTCGGCCTCCCGCGATGCCCGGAGGTCCGCCAGGCTCGTGAGCGCACCACAGCGGACCACCTCGAGTGCCACCGTCCTGCCTCGACCGGCCAGACCGAAGTCCTTGTCCAGAGAGTCCGGTTCGGCCGTGCGGACGAGGACGAGCCCGGCGCCGGCCAGGTAGAAGGCGAGGCTGGGGCGGGTCGGCAGCGCTGACTCGGCGGCCAGGCGCAGCAAGGCGACGGCCGTCGTCAGGTTGCGGTGGGTGACGCGCTCGGGAACCTCCCGGGCGATCGTCTCGGTCAGTCCTTCGGCAGAGCCGCGGAGCAGCGCGATCCGGAATCCGGCGATGCGGATGTCCCGTCGTCTGCGCCGTGCCCACTCGTCCCGCGTGGGATCGAGCCCCCGGAGGGCGGCTTCGGCCGCGTCGGCGTTCCCGAGATCCAGTTCGGCGAGGCAGGTGATCAGAGCGGCCGGCCCGGTCGGTTCGCGGCCCGGCAAGGCGACGGCGCTCTTGGCGTCGCCCGGATGCCCGTGTTCCAGCATCGCCCAACCGCGCAGGAGGGCGGTCTCGGGGCGGTGACGGTCGTGCGTCACGGCATCGAGCCTGCGCAGTGCGGCCGCCGGACGCCCCATGCGAAGGAGCCGATGGGCCCTGAGGGCGGCGCGGCCTTCGGAGCGGAGCGCCCGGGACGCCGGCGGACGGTCCAGGGGGACGCGGGTCAGCGGAGGACGCCGACGCCAGGCTTCGGCCGCACGAGCGGTCAGCCCCAGGGCGACGGCCGCCGGCAGAACCCAGGAGATGTCTCCGGTGATGAAGGTGACCGTCGCGACCACGGCCGCGAGTCCGCTGAGTCCGCGTGCGACGAAGACCGCCGTCAGGACGTGGAGAGGCCATGGCGCGTCGGCCGCGGCGGCGAGGAGAGCCGCGGGAGCCGCGGCGAGTGCCAGGACGAGGGCGTGCTCCTGGTACCGGCGTCGCACCGCGTAACTCTCGGCGACCGCTTGGCTGGTGGCCGTCCGCCGCCCGGTTCCTCGTATCTCCCGGCCCTCCATGCAGAGGTGGCGCGCCTCGCCCGCCTCCCCCCAGTGGGCGATCGAGGGCAGGGCCAGGTGGAGGACGGTGAGGACCACGGCGGCGTCGTCCAGGCCGGCGGCGGCGGCTGCCACGGCGAGACATCCGTGCCACGGCCAGCGCAGGGGCAGTTCGCCCACGGGCAGGTCGTCGGCCAGGTCCAGCGGCCTTCGGCGCACGTCCACGGAGGACGGGACGGCCGCGAAGGCGACTAGCCAGGCGAGCCATCCGTCGTGCTGGACGACGGCGAGGACCAGCAGGGCGACGAAAGCGGCGCCGCGTGCCGTGTACAGGCCGGCCAGGGCCAGCCGTCGGCGTCGTCTGCCCTTCGGCGTGGGCCCCCAGGCGAGGCCTTCCGTCGGCTGCAGGACACCGCCGGCGGCCGACTGACCGCGTTCCCTCGCCAGCAGATACTGGTTGAGGACCTCCGACGGGTTCTCCAGATGGCCGAGTCCGAAGGCCTCACTGACGACGTCGACATCCCTGGGCTGCGAGCCCTCCCGCGCCGTGAGCACGAGTGCGACGGCGATCAGCCCCACGCCGACGTGTTCGAAGCCGTAGAGGCGAGCGGCGGTGCGTGCCACGGCGAAGACGTCGGCCAGCTCGGCGGACGTGTCCGGCCGCGACCGGAGCAGGGAGTCGATGCGTTGCTGCGGCAGCGCGATCCGCACCCGGGTCCACTCCGTGGTGGCCACCATGTCCAGGGCGGCCACCATCCGTTCCCGTTCCGGCAGCCGCACCGGCAAGTTGTCGATCACCGTCAGCAGGCGACGGGCGTTTTCGTCCAGGGATGGCTCCGCCATGGCTCCTCGCCGGTGCAGGAAGGATGGGGGTCGGGGAGGCGCGGTGGGTCGTCAGACCGGGGAGACGCTGTCCTGCGCGAAGTCCTCCCAGGAGAGCGGGGCCAACTTCCATGTGTCCGTTGCGGTGTTGCCCGTGCCGGCGCCCGGGCCGCGGATTCTGAGCCGCGGCCGTGCGCTCAGTCCTCTGCGCAGAGCGCTGAGTTCGAAGAGCGGGGTGAGCCCGCCGTCGAGGGTGACCGCTTCGGCGGCGAGGGCGGAGCCGGTCGACGTGCCGAGGCCGGCGCCGACCGACGCCAGGGGCAGGGACATCGGGGCCAGGTCGACGGACGCCTGGAACTCGACGCGCGTACCCCCGCTGCTGGACACCAGGATCACCGCGGGGCCGGTCTTGACCAGCTTCGTCACGATGACGTACTCACGGCGCCAGACGCCGGCCTCGCGCAGGTCGGCGACGCCGCGCTGAAGGGCCAGGTGGTCGCCGACCACTTCTTCCGTGCAGCCGACCGCGCGCAGGTATGTGGCGTGCGCCTTGTGGAAGGTCACGGTGATCGTCAACTGCGGTGCCAGCCCGAGGACTTCGGGGGTCCCCACCTCGCCGGTGACGGCGACGTCGACATCCCCGGCGGAGGAGTAGCTGTGGGCCATGGGAACGCCCGGACCGACCGTCTCGAAGGCGACGCCGAGCTCCGCGAGCGAGGTCATCCGATGGAACCGGCGTCCCCGCAGCACTCCGACGTCCCCCAGCGACACCGGGCTGTTGGGCATCCAGACGGCGAAGTAGCCGAGCCCGTCGTAGATCTCTTTCGTGTACCGCTCATGGATGGCCGTCGTCATCGCGCCCCCGCCCTCGCCCAGCCGATGAATCATCGTAGCCTTTCGATCACATGCCGTCACCGAACTCGTGAAGGTCGCCCGCCACGGGGTACGGCGCGCCCTCCCTGCGGCCGATTGGCTCAGGCACGGGCGCGCCTCGGTTGTAGGGACTGCCTTCTGTAGAAGATCGGTGGGGTGGCGGCCTCGGGACGGGTCGCCCGGCACCGCCCCCACCCTGTGAAGAGGTCCGGCCATGAAACTGTTCGACGACCCGCTGTGCCGGCCGCCCGCCGACCGGGCACCGGCACGTGTCTCGGTCCGCACCCTCGGCCTCACGCCGATCGCGACGTGAGCGGCGCCGCGCGCGGGGACGCGCCGGGCGGCGGCCGCTACGGCGAGGCCGTCTTCCGCCCCGAACAGGCGGGCGAGGGCGAGCGCATCGACTTCGGCGCCCTCACCTACGACGACACCACCATGGCGCGGCTGCGGGCCCTCGGGGTCGGCCCGGGGTGGCACTGCCTCGACGTCGGGGCCGGCACGGGCACGGTCTCCCGCCGACTGCTGGAGGAGGCCGGGGTGGCGAGTGTGCTCGCCGTGGACCGCGACGTACGTTTCCTCAGCGCGCGACCCGTGCCGGGGCTCGACGTGCTGGAGGCCGACATCAGCACGCCGGACGCCCTCCCCGGCGTGTTCTCGCTCGTCCACGCCCGCTTCGTGCTGATGCACCTGCCCGAGCGCGACCGCCTGATCACCGCGTTGGCCGAACTCGTCGCGCCCGGCGGCGTCCTGGTGCTCAGCGACGCGGTCGACCTGACGAGCGAACGGACGCCCGGCACGCCGTACAGCGCGGTGATGCGGGCGATGTGGCAAGGCCTGCGGGCCACCATCGGCACCGACGTCTCCTGGGTGCCGTCGTACCCTCACCTGCTGCGTGGGGCGGGGCTCGACTCCGTCGGCGCCGAGATCCATGTGCCGCCGCTGCTGCCGGGCAGCCCCATCAGCCGCTTCTGGGCGGACACCTGGGAGCGGAGCCGAGCGGCGATGCTCGCCACCGGCCTCGTCGACGACGCTGCCGTCGACGAGGCGGTCCGCTACTTGGACTCCGCCGAATGCGCCGCGCTGTCGGCCGGCATGCTCACCGTCTGGGGGTGGAAACCCGAGGGGGGTCCGTGACGACCCGCCCCCGAACTCTCGCGGACGCGTACTCCGTCAGCCGTGCGCGCGGCTCGACGGCCCGATGCCGCTGGAGCCGAAGGTTCAGGAGGAGTCGTCGGAGTCGGTTGAGAGCGCCTTGCCTGCGGCTCCCGACCGGGTGACGCCGCCGACCGCCACGCACATACCGAAGACACGGTCGTAGCCGGTCCAGCCGTTGACGTGGCCACGGCTGTTGCTGATCTGCGCCCGCTTCCTAGCGGGGTCCAGGGCCGACACCAAGTGCAGGCAGACCGTCCCGGCGACACGGGCCAGGACGATGTCCCCCTTCATCACCCCACCGATCGTTCCACCTCGGCCGGGTCGGGTCAGGACGGAGGCCACCGCCGGGTGAAGTCGACGAACGTGGCAGGAGGTCCGGTGACCACAGCACCGCCCTCGCCCCGTCCGTTCGCGGTCGGTCAGAGGGTGAGCAGTTCCTCGTAGAAGCCGCCGAAGCCGTGTGCGCGATCGACGAGGTGGATCTCGAGGATCCAGTGACAGTGACGGTCGGCCTTGTCGGTGCGCCGCAGCGGGGTGTCGTTGGCGGGGGTGATGTACGAATCCGTGTCCGCGCCGTCGATCTTCTCGTGCGGGAACTCCCCCACCAGGTGCCCGGCGTGCCAGCCGCCCAGTTCCCACCCGAAGCCGGCGGCCAGCCGCTCGACCTCGGCGTACAGCGCCTTCCCCGTGATGTCCGGCTCGCGCTCGAAGAACCGCTTGCCCGCCTCGAAGACCTTCGGCAGGTCGTCCCGGAGCCGCCGCTTCACCGGGTCGTCCCCGAGGACGAAGGTGCGGCCGAAGTCGGCCTCGTACTCCTCGAAGATCGGCCCGAAGTCGGCGAACACGATGTCGTCCGCGCCGATCACCCGGTCCGGCGGGTTCTCCTTGTACGGCGCCAGCGTGTTCGGGCCGGAGCGGACGATCCGCTTGTGCCAGTGCCGGGTGGTGCCGAAGAGCTCGTTCGCCAGGTCACGGACACGGTCGCTGACCGCCCGCTCGCCCTGGCCGGGTGCCACCAAGCCGCGCTTGTCGATCTCCGCGAAGAGCCGCGCGGCCTTCGCCTGCGCGTCCAGCAGTCGTCCCGCGCGCGTGGTCTCGTCGTCCGCCATGGAGCCGACCGTAGGAGCAGGGATCGATCTTCGGCAACCGGAAATTCTTCGACGAGGGACTCCATGCCGACGCACGCCGCCCGGAATCGGCGGCCGGGGTGAAGGCGAGAACACTGCTGCGGCGTTCACTCCGGTCTGCCACACGCATCTGGAACTGCCACCCCAGAAGAGAACCGACGAGTGTTCCGGCCACTGCGGGTCTATCGCAAACGCTGGGACCTTGACTTCCTCAGCGAGCGCGTCAGCACCGTATGCAGTGCTTTGCGGTTCCGTGTCTCAGGACGCGTAGCCGTGACTCCGCTGTCGAAGCTGCTCAGCCCATGAGCATCCTTCCCTCGGTTGCTCGGTGTAAATGGCGATCGAGCCGTGTGCCACTTTCTTGTACGGCTCGCGGCGACACCGGCTCTCGGCGGTTGCTTCGAAGGCCCGAACCACAGATGAGCTGCGAGGGTGAGGTTGTACAGTCCGACGCTGGTCAGGACGGACCACATCAGCCAGGCTGGCAGGAACCCAGGTGGCGGATGGCTGTGGCTCACGTGCGTCCCGCTGACAACGAGGAGCAGAACAGCGAGGAGCGGTGCCGATACCGTCAGTGGGTTGACGCTGAAGCGAGAGCGTGTATAGAGGGCGGCTACGGTGAGGTGAGTCCCCGGAGTCGCCGGGACGAGCAGCCAGATCCATTGCTCTGCTGGAGCGGCTTCCAGAGCCGCGACCAGCGTGACAATCACCGTGATCGCGAGATGCAGGGTGGCTGTGACGGCAACGACGGCTCGGCGAGCCGGTCCGGCCTTCAGGTTGATCTCGACGGCCGCTCGCGGGACCTCCAGGAGTTGATCGTGGGGCGCTCCCTGCGAGTTGCTGTCCGACAGAGCATCACCGCCGGCGAGCAGGACATCTATTTGTACGGCCAACTCATCCTCGGCTTCGACGGCAAATCGTCGGGCGCGGGCGAGAATGTCCAGGCCCCAGGTACGGGTCTCCTGATCACTGCGGGAGGGCGCGACGGTTTGGAGAAGGGCTTCGTGCAGGAGGCGCAGCCACAGGCGGGCATGATCCGGTTTCAGCGCAGTGACGGCCTTCAGGGCCGGATCGAGGAGTCGTTCGGGCGCGGCGGCCACAGCGCGGTGGGCGCTGGCTGTGGTGTGGGGTTGCTCGGTGGCGGTGCGGGCGATGGCCTGCAGAGCGTGATGGTGCTGTTCGGCGATGAGGGCCTCATGGGTGAGGAAGTCCTCGACGAAGGTATGGCCGCTGTCGCTCTCGACTTCGCCGAGGAGGACGGCGGCGAGTGGTTCGCCGATAGCGCCCCAGTGGCTGTGATCAGTGGCGGGGTAGGCGGTGGCCAGGACGTTCACCCATGAGGCGAGTAGGCGTTTGTCGGGCGGGGCCGCGGCGCCGAAGCCGTGGTGGTGGGCGTCGAAGGCCGCTGTGACGACTGCTCGGGCCTGGGCGATGTCGCCGGCACCGGCGAGGTACTGGGCTGTGACCAGGCTGCGGATCAGCGGGGCGTCGAACGTTTGAGGAGGCAGCAGTGCTTCGGCGACCCTGCGCAGGTAGTCCTCCTCGGTGGCGAGGAGCACTTGCAGCGGGTGGTCGCGGCGCACGGCTTCGGGGTTGACACAGGTGAGCACGTCCGCCAACGCGCTGATATGACGGTAAATCACGGGGGTGGTGTGGCTGCTGGATGAGGTGTCATCGCCGAACACGCATGGGATGTCGGCGGCTCCGATCTGCTTCCATGTGCTGTCGCCGTGGCCGGCTTGCTGTAGCTGGCGAATGCGTTCCACGAAGGATGATTTCGCCGTCTCATAAACGTCTGTCGGGTTCTCAACGTCCCATACGTCGTGAGGTCGAACAGAAAAGGACTGCTCGACGAAGCCTGCGTGCAAGATGCGCAGTTCTCGCCGCAACTGTGGCCACCAACTGGCGTGTCTGCGGGCCAGCAGCAGAATGCGGATCGCCGGGCCTCCCTCGCGGGATTCGGCGACGGCACGGGCCAGGTCGAGGATCTGTGAGCGGCGGGTCTCAGCGAAGTCGACGGCGATCAGCAGGGGGCGGTGGGCGGAGGCCAGCATCCGATAATCAGTGTGGCGGGGGTGCTCGGCAAGGAATCCGCCGGCCCATGGCTGCGCCGGAGGCGTCTTGGGTTGCGCTTGGGGCGGGTGGGCGAGGCGTTTGAGAATTTCGGTCACCAGGCGGGATTTACCGGTGCCGCCCAGCCCGGTGACAGCGGCGACGTCCAGTCCGTCGCGGCTGTGGCACCACCGTTCGATCCTGCTGATCAGGTGGGTCATACCTGTCAGTGAGACGACCTGGGCGCGGGGATCCAGCAGGTAGGTGGAGGACAGCCGCGGCTCAGGCGCGCCAGCCAGTAGCGGTTGCAGGTCGGCGGGCAGTAGTTGGGGACGCATCCCCGTGTGCTCGGCAACCGCCCGGACGAAGCCGTCGTCGGAGAGCAGGTTCACGACAGGGATCGCCAGCAGCAATCCCTGGAGCCGTGTGGGCACCGATGCGATGACACCGACGAGTACTCCCTCGCAAAACAGGCCGGCCCCGGACATGCCCTGCCAGTCGGCGACGTCGGCGGGTAGGGCACGACCGATCTCCAATGCGTACCTCTGTGAGCGCGCCCCAGTGCCGGGTGTGACGTAGCCGTCGACGGTCTTGGCGTCGTCGATGTACGCCCCAGCGGTACCTGCTCTGCGGCGCATGGACCGAGGAAAGCCGGTCGTGGTGCAGCGAGGCCGGTGCGCCGGGTCGGTTCCGACGAGTTCGCCGAACCGCACCACCGGCACCGCCTCACCGAAGGTGCGGTGTTCGATCCGCAGCAGGGTGATGTCGCCGGACGGCTGGTCCCAAATGGTGAGGGCTTCAGCGAAATCGCCACCTTCCAGGTCCCGCACCTGAATACGCCCTGTGCCGGGCTGGGCGACGTGTCGCGCGGTCAGCACCAGCCCTGGCGCAATCAGGCAGCCGGACCCGTACGACTGCGCTGTACGGTTGACGACCTCAACGGCGCGTGATCTGGCTGCCCATGTCATCCCGAGCCTCTCTGACTACTCCGCTTCCTCGATCTGGCCGCCACGATCTGTGCCCCGGCTGCCGATCAGCAGGTCGTTGCCGTCGCTGGGGGCCACAGCCAAGGTGATCGTCATCCGGTGCGATGCTGTATGAGCCCTCTCGCCACGAGCGTCGGCGGACACGACGAACGCCTTCACGCCTCCTCCGGCAGAGGTCGTACGGCGAATCTCAACGGCCAAGTCAAGCACGACATCCTTGACGGTGAAACGAAACGGCAGGCCGTCGCCATCCTGCTGCGCTTGCGCCAGTCCCGCCCTCACCGCGCTGATCGCCTCAGACAGTTCGGCCCCATCCCATTCCATGCGTCCCCCACGTCGCTGCGGCAGTAGGGACAGTCTGCCTACCCCTGGGCCCAAGGGAGAAGAGACCAGACATCATCCGGCGCACTGCCGCGTCGCGGCGTTTCGACAAGACCCAACGCCGACATCTCCTTCCGGGCCCGCCCGAGAGCTGGAGCCCCCTGCGGCCGAGCCCGTCACCCCGACCATCCGCACCTCCGCCCAAGGCCGTCGTCGTCCACGACGGCCGCCAGCTCAGCGGGTCCGGCCCGGGCACCATGCCACAGCCTGCACGCGCAGGAACAACTCCTCCGGCCCCAGTGACGCAGAGACTGCCTCGAGCATGCGGTGCCACTTCGCCATGTCCTCGGGCAGCGGCCACGACAGGTCACGCACGTCATGGCCCGGGCGGAGTACGGCTTTGCCGCCGACCTCCGCCTGGTCGTGCCGGGCTTGTACGGCTACGAGAGCGTCACCGCCCGTGTGAAGTCGCGGTCAGGCGGGCTGCCACAGCTCGATCCGGTTGCCCTCGGGATCGGTGACCCAGCCGAAACGACCGACGCCCTCCATGTCCTGCGTTTCTTCGGTCACGTCCGCTCCCCCGGCACGCAATTGCGCGAGCATCGCGTCCAGGTCGCGGACCCGGAAGTTGAGCATGGTCTGCTGGGTGCGGGATCCGAAGTAGTCGGTCCCGGACTCGAACGTCGCGAACACCGCAGGCCCGGATTCCTGACGCCACAGACCGTTCTCGTCGGCGTCCAGGCCCAGGCAGTCGCGATACCAGTCGCTCAGGGCCGCCGGGTCGGTCGCCCGCAGGAAGTACCCACCGATTCCAAGCACACGTTCCATGCCGCCATCTTGCCAGGACGGCGATCGGGCGGGACGGCACCACACCACCGCCCTCTTCTCACCCCCCTGTTACCGGTGCGGGCAGGTCCAGAGCGCGGCCGAGGGCGGAGGTGACCGCGGTGGCGTGATCGGGCAGGTGCCGGGCGGCCCAGGCGGCGGCCAGGCGGAGAAAGTCGACCATGTCGCGCTCCGCGTCGGCGAGCAGGCGGCGCAGGTCGGTGACGGGGAGCTCGATCAGCGGGCTGTTGTCGTGCTCGGCGTCGACGGTCAGTCGGACGGCTCCGCCATGGCGTTCGGCGAGTGGAGAGGGGTCGTGGCCGAAGGAGGCCCAGCCGTCGCCGTCGACGACCTCGAACCAGTCGCGCCACTCCTCCAGCCCGTTGCAGCAGCCCGGCAGCAGGGCGATGCCGGTGGCGGTGTCCGTGATCCGCAGGCCGCCGGACGCGAGGAGGTCGTCCATGGTCAGGAGTCCGTGCAGGAAGCCGCCGAGTGGGTCGGCGGGTCGCGGTGGGCGATCGTCGTCCTCCGGGTCGATGTTGTTGCAGTCGGCGATGCGCATCACCGCTGTGCCGACCTCGGCAGGATCGAGTGCGCCGCTGAGCGGCAGGACGCCGTACGGCCGGGATGCGGCGACTGGCCAGAGGGTGAAGCCGTCGGAAGCGTGGATCTCCAGGACGGGCTGTATGACGATCACCCCGGGAAGTCTGGGGTACACCTGATCGCCCCGCACTGCGATTACCGCGGAGCGTCGTCTGCTGCCTCGGGTCCCGCCGGCTGTCCGTCCGGCACCTTGCAGGCCTTCGGCAGTCAGCCGGTCGTCTCGCCGACGGTGGCGACCTCGGCGGTCCGGCCGGCCGACGGGCCCTCGGGGGTGGTGGCCGCGGGGCTGTTCCGACGGCCGGGGCGGGCGGCCGCGAGCAGTACGGCCGCCGCTGTCAGTGTCGCCCCGGCCGCGGCCACCGACGGCAGTGAGTGGCCGTGGGCCAGCAGGAAGCCTCCGAGCCAGCTCCCGAGCGCGATCCCCACGCAGAAGGCCGAGTTGTTGATGGTCAGGGCCATCGTCGGCGACGTCGTGCCGGCGGTCGTCACGGTTTGGGTGTTGAGCGCCGGAATCGTGCCGAAGTAGGCGGCTCCGAGGAGGCAGAACAGGACGGCGACGGCCCATCGGCTGCCGGGCAGCAGAGCGAGCAGCAGCAGGCTTGCCGTGGACGCGCCCAGGGTGACGAGCACCGCCGCGTGCGGGGAGCGGTCGGCCGCCCGGCCGCCCACCGTGTTGCCGACGATGCCGCCCGCGCCGTAGAGCAGAAGCAGCACGGTGACGGCCTGCGGGCCGAACCCCGCGGCCTGCGTGAGGTAGGGCGACGCATAGGTGTAGAGGGCGAACACCCCTCCGGTGCCCAGCATGATGACCAGGGCGACGAGCAGCAGGGGGCCGGGGAGGAGGAACCGGGGCCGCGCGACGCCGGGCGCTGACCGCCGGTCGTCGGGCGTCACCGGTGGGGCCTCGGGCACTGCGCGCCGCACGAGCAGGAGGGTGGCTGCCAGGCTCAGCGCGGCGAGCGCCCAGAAGGTCGCGCGCCAGCCGAAGAGGTTGCCGATCAGAG
Source organism: Streptomyces sp. NBC_01334 (assembly GCF_035983595.1). Lineage (NCBI taxonomy): Bacteria > Bacillati > Actinomycetota > Actinomycetes > Kitasatosporales > Streptomycetaceae > Streptomyces > Streptomyces sp. NBC_01334. Next base: position 583,047 of record NZ_CP130718.1, read on the forward strand.
TGCCGGCCGGGACGCCGACGACGCTGGACAGACCGATACCCAGGGTGATCCTGGCCCCCCACGCGGCCCGCCGGTCGGCGGGCGCCATGTCCCGTGCCGCCGCCACGAAGGCGGCGATCAGGGTGGAGTGGGCCAGTGCGCTCACCACCCGCCCGACGACCAGCCACCGGAAGTCCGGGGCGAGTGCGGCCAGCACGTTGCCGAGGATGAACACGGCCATCATGCCCGGCATGAGCAGCGCTCGGCGGAGCCGGCCGGTGACCGCCGTGAGCAACGGGCCGACGATCACCACCGCGACGGCGTACACGCTGATCAGCATGCCGACGGAGGTGAGCGAGACGCCGACGTCGTGCCCGATGGCCGGCAGGATGCCGGCGATGACGCTCTCGGCGGTACCGATGCAGAAGGTGCAGAGCATCATCGCGAGGACGGGAAGCGGCATGGGATCTCCTTGGTGGCCGTCACCGCGCGGACGCGGCGCGACCGCCGTTCCGGCACGGGAGCGATCGCTTCCGTGCCGGACGGGGACGACGCGCCGCGCATCGACGTGTGCGACGGGAACGTGAGGTCTCAGGTGGTGCCGATGGTGACGGGCCGGTCGCTGTCGTCCCGCGGGGAACGGACGGCAGCCGGCGCCGCGGGTGCCCGGGCCGCCCGCGTTCGGCGCGCCCACGCCCGCACCGCGGGTCGCTCGACGCCGACGTACAGCAGCCAGGCCAGCAGCAGGCTGACCGCGGCGACGAGCGCGGCCACGCCGATCGCGGCGGCGAGCGAATCCGTCTCCCGGAAGCCGAGCCGTTCCTGGGTGAAGGACAGCAGGACCTGGTGGATCAGGTAGAAGGCGAAGGACACCTCGCCCAGCCACACCCACACCCGTCCGGCGACCGCCGTGCCCCGCCCCGATGCGTCACGTGCCGCCGCGGCGGCGATGAGCAGCGCGAACGGGATCACGACCACCGCGTTCAGCGAGAAGAGGAACGGGACCCGCAGGCTCAGCGCGTACGCCGCCACGGTGAGCGCCAGCGCGGGCAGCACGCCGAGGCCGATCCACCGGCGGGACAGCACGATCCGGGCCATCAGGATGCCGAGCAGGAAGTCCAGCACCCGCAGCGGCGGGAAGATGTAGACAAGCCACATCTGGGTGATCGAGTGGCCGTACAGCGGGGAGTTGGCGTGGCTCGGCCCGAACGTCTCACCGGTGGGGACCAGTTGGACGAGCAGCGGCAGCAGCACGATCGCCGTGGCGGTCCCGGCCGCCCACCACCACAGCCGCTCGGCACGGATCCGCCGCACCGCGCGGTGCAGCAGCGGGAACAGCAGGTAGAAGACCAGCTCGCAGGAGAGCGACCAGCTGGGGTTGTTGATGCTGAAGAAGACGTCGTCCTTCGGTATCCACGCCTGGAGCAGCAGGAAGTTGGGGACGCCGCGCCCCCAGGTCGCCGAGGCGTAGGCGTACATGGCGAGGGCGAAGAAGAAGGTGACGACATGGTTGGGGTAGACCTTGGCCAGTCGCCGCCCCCAGAAGGCTCGGGTGGTGTCGTTGTCCCGCGCCGACCAGGCCAGGACGAAGCCGCTGAGGATGAAGAAGAAGGTGACGCCCGCCCAGCCGCCGTTCTTCAGCGCGGAGGCGAACGGTCCGTGGCCCGGGTCAGGGGTGGAGTAGGCGTCGAGCAGCGACAGATGGAACAGGAAGACCAGGAACGCGGCGAAGAACCGCATCCCGGTCAGCGAGGGGAGCCGGGACGAGCGCCCGGGCACGGCGGAGTCAACGGACACGACGATCACCTCGAGGTGTGTGGGCGGAAGGGTGGCAGGGCGGGGGCGGGTGCCAGGGGCGCCGGCGGGCGGCCTGGTGGCGCCCGCCGGCCGTCGTGATCAGGCGGGCCGGATCGACTGGGCGTGCCGGAACAGTCCGGTGGGGTCCCAGGCGGCCTTGACCTTCTGGAGCCGTCGGTAGCCGTTCTTGTAGTAGAGGTCGTGCCACGGCACGCCGGAGGTGTTCCATCGGGGGTCACCGAGGTCGACGTCGGCGTAGTTGACGAAGCAGCCGTCGTTGGTCTCGTTCGGCACCGGCACACCGCCGGTCGCGGCGAACATGTCGCGGTAGCACTCCCGGACCCAGGCGATGTTGGCGTCGTCGTCCGCCGCGTCGTTCCACAGGGAGACGACCTGGTACTTGAGAACGGAGTCCCGCTGCGGCACGGCCGTGTCGGCGGACGCGACACGGTTCACCGCGCCCCCGTACGACGCGATCATGAGCAGCGCGCTCGGGTTGTGGAAGTCGTCGCGGGTCAGGTGGTGGTGGGCCGCGGCGATCTGGACGTCCGTGTAGGTGCGCCGCGCGTAGACGGACTTGCCCTTGAACCTGACGGTGGGGTCGGGGCCGGTGAAGCCGGGCCACTGGGTGGCGTGCAGCCAGGGCACCCGCCGGTACTGGCGGACCTGGGGCCGGATGCCGAGACCGGCGCCGACCTCGGATATGTAGTTCTGGAGCAGGCGCTCGGCGCCGGGGGCGCCTGCGTCGACCAGCGAGTCGAGGACCACCGCTCCGTTCGACTTGTGGAACGGCTTGAGCTGGCTGAACAGCGCGGTGTACGGGGAGTCGGGGGCGCTGTTGTGGGTGTGCCATTCGCCGTGGTTCCACATCAGCCGGCTGAAGCGGGCCTCGGTCAGCTGCTCCCAGGGCCAGGCCACCTCGCTCAGCCACACCTCGCGCGGCGGGGTGGGCAACTGTGCGCTCGGATCGTCGCCCCTGGCGTCGTGGGAGCGCAGCCAGTAGCGGGTCACCACGCCGAAGTTGCCGCCGCCGCCGCCCGTGTGGGCCCACCACAGCTCGCGGTGGGGGTCGTCGGGCTCGCGCGTGGCGGTGACGGCGCGGGCGGTGCCGTCCGCCTGCACGACCACGATCTCGATGCCGTAGAGGTGGTCGACCGCGAGCCCGTCCCGTCGGCTCATGGAGCCGTAGCCCCCGCCCTGGATGTGCCCGCCCGCCGCGACGGTGGGGCAGTTGCCGGCCGGGAGGTAGACGCCCCAGCCCTTGTAGAGGCGGTCGTAGACCCGGCCGAGGGCGGCGCCGGGCTGCACGGAGAACGCCCGGCGGTGTTCGTCGTAGGAGATGTCGTCCATGCGGGACAGGTCGAGGACGACCGCGATCCCCTGGTGGGTGGTGAAGTCCTCGTAGCAGTGGCCGCCGCTGCGTACGGCCAGCCGTCGGCCGGAGTCGACCGCCTGCTGTACGGCCCGTACGACGTCGCCGGTGGAGGTGGCCAGGACGATCTGGTCGGGACTGCCGACCCAGCGCTGGTTGGTGCCGCGTCGAAGGTCCGCGTAACGCCGGTCCGAGGGACTCACGGTGACGGCGGGCACGGCCGCGGGAGCTGCGACGCGGGCCGTCGCGGACGCGGTGGCGGGGCTGATTCCGGCGGCGGTGGCGGCGAGGGCGCCGCCCGCGACGGCCGTACCGGACAGGAAGGTCCGCCGGTGCACGGGCTTGCGCACGGTGGTCGGCGGGCCGACGGGCGAGGACATGGGTGAAGACATGGGTGAGTCCTTGGAATGGTGGGACAACGTGTGAGCGGAGGGCGCGCCCGATCGCCGCGCCGGAGCGCGGGGCGGGGCACGTTCCGGTGGTGTCAGCCGGTCGTCGGAGCCTGGGCGCCGGCGAGTGCGTCGAGGCGGATGCCGAACCAGTCGAGGATGCCGACGACGCGGCGGGCCTCCACGAGGTCGAGCGCGGTGGGGCCGGTGACGGCGCGGCGCTCCACGAACGTCCGCAGGGCAGTGGGCGAGAGCGCCACGGCCGTCCCGGGGAACAGACACTGCTCGGCGTACTCGGCGCCCCGGTCGGGGCCGGCACAGGGCGCGGTGGACCACAGCAGGTACGGCGCCGGGATGCCGCGCGCCGATGCATGGGCCCAGCCCGGGGAACGCAGTTCGCGCCGCAGCATGTCGTACAGGAGGTGGGCTCCGGCGACTCCGGCGCGGAACCGCATGGCCTTGGCCTCGCAGCCGCCGATCCGGTCGAGGCCGGCGTTGACCAGGGCGTCGACGGCCGGGATCGAGTACTCGACGGCGACCGAGACGGGGCGGTCCTGTGGGCCGGGGTCGGGTGCGGCCGAGGCCTCTGACAGCAGTCGGCGCATCAGACGTCGGAACTCGGCGGGCCCGTGGACGGGACCCGCGACGACCGTGCCGTTCGTGGTCAGGCGGCCGGCCGGCACGTCCTCGGCGACCGGCGGCAGCACGTCACGGACCGTCTGCGCGGCTTCGGCCCGGGACCGGGCGACCGCCTCCGGAAGCGTGCGCCGGCAGTCGAGCCAGAGTGTCACGTCGGCCGCCGCCCTGGGCAGCGGCCCGGGCGGACGGGTGGGTAACCTGACGAGCGATCCCATGCGGATTCCCCCTGGATGGTCGAAAGTTGTAGAGGTGTGCGGCTGTGCCGGTGTGCTGGGCCGGCGCGCCGGACAGGGCCCGGCCCGATGCCGAGCAGGAAAACGCCTTCGGTCAGGGGCGGTCGTGCCAGCGCAGGCCACCGGGTGTCGCGCGGCGCGCCGAGGTCAGCGCCTCGTACGGCAGGGCACCGTCCGGCATGTTGATGATCTCCATCTGGATGCCGATCGGGGTGCTGAAGTAGAGCCAGCGGTCGCCGGCGATCGGACCCTGGGTGATCGTCTCCGGCTCGCCCATCAGCGTCACGCCCTCCTGCTCGCGCAGATGGGCGGCGGCCGCGTCCACGTCGTCGACGTAGAAGGCCAGATGATGGCCGCCGACGTCGCTGTTGCGCGGGGGCCTCGACCGCAGCGCGCCGGTTCCGCTCTGGATCAGTTCGCAGTTGGCGGTGGGGCCGGTGCGCAGTAGTGTCCTGCGGGAGTGCTCGGTACCGGGCGGCCAGTGCCCGTCCGACCGGTCCGCCGGGTGCTGCGGGCTCTCCACCGGTTCCGCTCCGAGGACGTCCGTGAAGAAGGCGGTGGCGGCGGCGAGATCGGCGACGGTGTAACTCACGTGCTCCACGCCCAGCAGGCCCAGCGAACGCTCGACGGCGTTGGCGTCGGCGTGCAGGGTCGCGGCGGGGACGAAGCCACGGTCGTCCCGTCGGCCCGGACCGCGCAGCGAGAGCAGCATGCCCCACGGGGTCAGAAACCACCGACGGGTCCCGGCGCGGGCGTCCGACGGGCCGAGGCGGACGGTGGCCGACCGGCGCAGATGCTCCTCCGCCGTGTCCAGGTCCGCGACCATCAGGGCCAGGTGATGACCGCCCACGTCGTTCGGGCCGGGCGGCGAGGTGATCTGGCCCGGCGCGGTGTACTCGAACAGCTCCAGATTGCTGTAGGGGCCGAGCCGGACCAGGGCGACCTGGGCCCGCGCCCGTGCGTGCACGCCCAGTTTCCGGGTCATCCAGTCGCCGGCGGGGTCTTCGACCGGCCCCTCCCGGTAGCAGAGTTCACCCCCCAGCACGCCGGTGAAGAAGGCGATGGCCTCGTCGAGGTCCGGGACGGTGAAGGCGTAGTGGTCCACGGCCCGCGCGGTGGGCAGACCGGCGAGCACCGGTGTGGACGAGGCCGCCGTGGATACGTTGAGCACGATTCCCCCTAGGACGAGTGCGCTCGGTGCTGGGCACCGCGCGGCACACGAATGCTCGGACTCCGGCACCTGCTCGTGACCAGGTGCCGGACCGATGGCGACAGTAGGGGAATGTCATTGCGTGCGCAAGGAACATCTCTCCGAACGCCCGGTGGGCGATATTCGATTCACCCCGCCCGACCTGCGCCGATGCAGATCGAAGGCGATCTGCCGAATGGTCACCGAGTCATGGAGCCACGCGTCTCCATGTGCGGACATCAAAAAGCCTGCGTACGCGAGGGTTTCCTTGGCTGCCGCCTCCTCGTACTCTGGGTACGGCTCGGCTGTCATGGGACTTGGCGTGCCTCCCCTCCCCCGCACGGCGCCCGGAAGGGTTCTTCGGCGGCGGGAAGATCCTTCGAGCATCCTGAAGAAGGCGACATCATGCGAACGCGCAAGGAAGACAGTGTCGAGCTATGGAGTCAGCTGTCGGTTCTCGTCGCGGAAGTCGGTACCGCACTGGACAGACGACTCTCCGAGGACTTCGAGCTGGGTCTCACCGACTTCCTCTCCCTGCGCGCACTGAGCAACGGTGACCCGGCGGGCATCCGCATGAACGAACTCGCCCAGCTCCTCGGCCTCAACCAGTCGTCGGCCACCCGTGCCGTCCAGCGTCTGGAGGGCCGCGGGCTGGTCGAGAGGGGTGCCCACGCGACGGACCGCAGAGGCGTGGTCGTGCGGGTCACGGAGGCCGGCCGGACCATGGTCGCGGACATAGGCAATCTCTTCCGCCGCGAGGTCGGCATGGCACTGGAAGTCGCGTCCATGGACAGCAGGACCAGTTCGGTCGTCGCCAGGCTGCGCTACGCCCCGACCCGCGACCGCTGAGCCGTCCGGGCCCATCGCGCCCCCTGCCGAACACCGGCAGGGGGCTTTTCGCTGCCCGGCCGTCCGGCCTGCGCGGCCCTGAGCGCCTGATTTCTTGCGACAGCAAGCATCGGATGCATGGTTCCGGCCATCCCGAACGACTTCCCGTCCTGGAAAACCCCAGGTAATTGCCATTTCGTCATGACTCGACAGGCCCCTCCTGGCCGGATACCAACCGAGCGGGCCCGAGTAATCCTTGCGTGCGCAATGAACTCTGTGTCAGGGTCGGTGACGGCGACGGGGGGCAGGCCACGGTGCAGTGGCCGGATCCCGCGCAGGCGGCCCGGAGGGCTTCGCCGCGCGGATACCAGAACAGACTGCCCCGACCAGATTCGCGACGAACCCGAACCGAGACTCTTCGTCGGAGGCGGAAGCCTGATGCAGCACGAAACGCAGACCACACGGAACAACGACGGTCTCTTCGCGGTGGGAAGCCCGGTCACCCACTGGTCGGTGAAGACCAGCAACCCGGTCCAGTACGAGATACGCGCCTGCGAGAACCTGCTCGACCCCGAGAACTCCACCATCCTCGAGGACGCCCCGGGCACCGGACGGCGTCGCTTCGTCGTCACCGACCGCGTGGTCGACTCCCTCTACGGTGAGCGCATCCGCGCCTACTTCGAGCACCACGGTGTCGAGCACCAGGTGCTGGTCCTGGACGACGGCGAGACACACAAGTCGGTCGGCGCCGTACTGAAGGTCACCGAGGCCCTCGACGCGTTCGGCGTCGACCGCCGACGTGAACCCGTCATCGCCTTCGGCGGTGGCGTCCTCATGGACATCGTCGGCTTCGCCGCCAGCCTGTACCGTCGCTCCACGCCGTTCATCCGCATCCCCACCACCCTGATCGGCCTGGTGGACGCGGGAGTCGGCGCCAAGACCGGCGTCAACCACAACGGGCACAAGAACCGGCTCGGCACCTACTTCCCGGCGGACCGCACGCTGCTCGACCGCTCGTTCCTGGCCACGCTCGACGAACGGCACATCAGCAACGGCCTGGCCGAGATCCTCAAGATCGCCCTGATCAAGGACGCCCGCCTGTTCGACCTGCTGGAGCAGCACGGCGCCGACGTCCTGCACACCAAACTGCAGAGCGCGGCGGCCAGCGGCCCCACCCCGGCCGACGTCCCGGTGGACCAGCGCCTCGCGGCCCGCGGGCTGCACCTCGACCCCGCGACCGAGGTGGTCGAGCGGGCCATCCAGGGCATGTTGGAGGAACTCCAGCCCAACCTCTGGGAGAAGGTGCTGGAACGGGTCGTCGACTACGGCCACACCTTCAGCCCGACCATCGAGATGCACGCCCTGCCCGCCCTGCTGCACGGCGAGGCCGTGGCCATCGACATGGCTCTGACCACCGTGATGGCCGAGCACCGCGGACTCGTCAGCACCTACCAGCGGGACCGCATCCTCGACGTGATGGCACGGCTCGGCCTGCCGGCCTGGCACCCGCTGTGCACACCCGAGCGGCTCGGCGAGGCTCTGCGGGACACCGTCCGGCACCGTGACGGAAAGCAGCGGCTGCCACTGCCCGTCGGCATCGGCAGCGCGGTCTTCGTCAACGACGTCACCGAGGCCGAACTCGGGGCGGCCGCCGACGCCCTCGCGGGGCTGGTCGCGGGAGTGTCCCGGTGACGACCGCCCCCACCACCCGCCCCGGGGAGGCCGACGTGCGGGCGGCCGGGCAGCCCGACTCCCGCCCGCACGCCTTCCGTTCGATCGGGACCGTTGCGGGTGCCGCGACGGTGCACGGTGTGCACGGCGCCGCCGGGCGCACGCACTGGAAGTGCTTCGCCGGCCGCCGTCAGCTCGACTCCCCCACCGAGGCCGTCGAGTGGGCCTCCATCCCTCCGGGCGGACTGAGCGGTGAACACCGCCACACCCGTACCGAGGAGATCTACCTGATCCTGCAAGGAGACGGGGAGTTCCTGTTCAACGGCGTCCCCCAGCGTGTCGGACCCGGCTCACTGGCCCTGACCGCTCCCGGAAACGTGCACGGGCTGCGCAACACGGGGGACACCGACCTCGACTGGTGGGTCATCGAGACCCTCTCACCGGGCACCGACGCGGTTCTGTCCGGAGCCGATCTCACGCTGGGAGTTCCCGCCATGGGCGACGCAGTGATCCACGACCTCTTCAAGGAGCGCACCGTCCCCACCGACGGTGTCTTCACCGGCCCCCTGCGCCAGGTCGAGGCCGTCGACCTCGACGCCGGGCAGCGCACCTCCTTGGGCAGGGCCGACGCGGAACTGGCGGTGTTCGTGCACAGCGGCGAGGGCCGGGCCACGGCCGCCGACGGCACCGCGGCGGACCTCTCGGCGGACACCTGCGTCACCCTGGGCGCGGACACGCTCACCCGCTTCGAGGCGCGCACTCCGCTGCGGCTGCTGATCGTCACGCTGGCCCTGCCCCGGCTGTCCGCGGAGGCGTCGTGATCATCACCACGACAGGTGAGGCGGTGCGCACGACCACGGGCACCGGCGCGGGGGCCGACTGGACGTCCCTGGTGCGCCGGGGGATGTTGCACAGTGAGTGCGAGTCGGTGGAGCACTGGCTGCTCGCGCCCGCCGCCGTTCTGGCGGCGACCCCGCGGCACGGGGTGGAGGAGGCCGTCCTGGTGCTCGAGGGCGAGCTCTCCCTGCGCGCAACGTCCGGCGAACACCGCGTGAGGGCAGGGCAGTTGGTGCTCCTCCCGCACGGCTGCGCGGCGCACCTCACGGCGGGACGCGACCCGGTACGGCTGATCACCGTGCGGACGCTGGCCACCGCCGTCACCGATCGGTTGCCGCCACGCGTCCCCGAGCTGCTCCCGTCCTGACCGGCTCCACCCTCTCCCTCCCCCTCTCCGTCGGTCCTCGCGGCCCCGATCCGGTGGCACTCCGGACGGGGCCGCTTCGGTCCGGTCGGTGACCCGGCCGGACCCCGGACCTGCGAACCCTTCGAACCTCGAGAAAGCGAGCACCATGCGTGCGGTAGTCCTCACGACGTACGGCGGTCCCGAGCAGCTGGAGGTCTCCGACCTCCCCGAGCCTGCCGTCCCGGACCCGGACGGCGTACTCATCCGTACCGCTGCGGCCGCCGTCAATCCCGTCGACCTCCAGACCCGCGCCGGTCTGCACAGCGCACACGGCGCGTTCCACCCGCCGATGGTCCTCGGCTGGGACGTGGCGGGCACGGTCACCGCGGTGGGCGACCGGGTCAGCGGTATCGGCGTGGGCGACCGGGTCGTGTCGATGTCTGCCCAGATGGCCACCGGTCGTGGGACCTACGCCGAGATCGTCGCCCTGCCCGCCGGCATCGTGGCCCCCGCACCCGTCTCCGTCCCGCTGACCGCCGCCGCGGGACTGCCGCTGGCCGGCCTCACCGCCTGGCAGGCACTCGACGCCCTCGCCCTGCCCGAGGGCGCCACACTGCTGGTCACCGGTGCCGTCGGCTCGGTCGGCGGGCTCACGGTGCAGCTCGCCCGGCTGCGTGGACTGACCGTGGTGGCCCATGTCCGGTCCGTCGAGGACATCGAACAGGCCCGTGCACTGGGCGCGGCCCGCGTGATCGTGGGAGAGGACGCGTCGACGCTTCCGTCCGGCGACGTCGACGGTCTGCTGGAGACGGCGGGTCTGCGGCGGGCCGTCGCCGCGGTACGGGACGGCGGACGCGTGGTCTCCGTCGTGCCCACCCGGGTCCCGGAAGCGGAACGGGGTGTCGAGGTGACCGTCTCGTACGTGGAACAGGACGGTGAGGGTCTTGCCGCGCTCGGCGCCCTCGTGGACCGGGGAGAACTGGAGGTGCGCTCCGCGAAGGAGCTGGGCTTCGAGGAGGCGGGTGAAGCACACCGTCTCCTCGAAGCCGGCGGCGTCCGGGGCAAGCTCCTGCTGCTGCCCTGACCGGGATGCTCGGCGGCTCCCGCCGGGAGGGGCGAGGACACGGGACCCGGAACCGAGGAAGACGAAGCCGTGAGTGAGCCGCACGACAGCGACGGCCGTGAGACCGCCACGGAGGACGTCGCCCGGCTGTGGGAACGGGTCGCGACCATGTTCTCGTGGCTGGAGGGACAGCTGGACCGCACCCTGACGCGACGTCACGGTGTGGGTCTGACCTCGCTGATGGCGCTCGGGGTGCTGGCGTGCGAACACCCCGGATCGGTGACGGTCGGAGACGTCGCCCGGCGGCTGAGCGTCAGCGCTTCGGCGGCGAGCCGGTCACTGGCTCAGCTGGAGAGCTCGGGCTGGGCGACCAGAGTGGCCTGGCCCTGTGACCGCAGGATCAGCCGGATGGCTGCCACCGAGGCGGGTCGGCGCCTGTGGACCCGGGCCGGCCGGACACTCGACCGCGAACTCGACCTCTCCTTCAGGACGCTGAGGTTCGACGAGCGGTACGCGCATGTGGTGGCCCGCCTGTGCCGGGCCGAGGACGACGGGCCCGGCCGGCCGCACAGCCACGAACCGCCCTGACCGGCCGCCGCGTGCAGGACGGGGTCGCCGCAGGGCGTCTCAGGAGGCCGGCTCCGGCCAGACGGCCATGGCGAACTCGGCCACCTGCTGGAGCTCCGCGGTGCTGGCGCCGTCCCGGGCCTGCTGGGACATGCCCTGGACGACCGCGGCGAAGTACACGGCCAGAGCCCGCGTGTCCGTTCCCTCGGGGAGCGCGCCGTCGGCTCTGGCCGTGTTCAGTCGCCCCTCGAAGGACCGCACATTCGCCACCCGGCGCTCGCGCAGATCCTCCTTGATGTCGGCCGTCTGGGTGGAGTAGTTGGTCGCCGCGGTGATCACCAGACACCCCGCGGGGTGGTGCGGGTCCGTGTAGGACACGGCCGCCGCCTCCAGCATGCCGGCGAACCCCGTGCGTGTGTCGCTCGCGTCGTCGAGCGCCTTGTTCATGAACGCGCCGAACGTGTCGCCGTAGCGGTCGACGACCTCGACGAAGAGCGTGCGCTTGTCCCCGAACGCCGCGTACAGGCTCGGTGGCGAGATCCCCATGGCGGCGGTCAGGTCGGAGACTGACGTGCCCTCGTAGCCGTGCTGCCAGAAGAGCAACGTGGCCTGGACGAGTGCCGCGTCCCGGTCGAAACTCCGCGGTCGCCCGCGCTTCGTCGTCGTCATGAAGGAATTTTACAACGATCGCTATGGAATTCGTGCTACAGTCAAAACGTAGTCTTCGCTACATAAATCCGAGGCAGAGAGAAGGTCATGGGAACACTGACGGGCAAGAAGGCGTTGGTGACGGGCGGCAGCCGCGGGATCGGTCGCGCGATCGCCGAGCGGCTCGGGCGGGACGGGGCGCTCGTGGCCGTCCATTACGGACGTAACCAGGAGGCCGCCGAGGAAGTGGTCGCCGGCATTCGCGCGCAAGGGGGCGCAGCGTTCGCGGTCCACGCCGAACTGGGTGTCCCCGGGGATGTGGAGACCCTCTGGGCGGCCTACGACCGCCAGGCCCTGGAGCACTCCGACGGCGCCGACCTCGACATCCTCGTCAACAACGCGGGCATCACACCGCGCGGCGAGATCGAGGAGACCACCGTCGAGGCGTTCGACGAGGCCGTCGCGGTCAACATGCGCGCGCCCTTCTTCCTCGCGCAGCAGGGGCTCAAGCGCCTGCGCAACGGCGGCCGGATCGTCAACGTCTCCTCCGGGGCGACCCGGATAGCGCTCACCGACATCATCGCCTACGCCATGACCAAGGGGGCCATCGAAGCGTTCACCCTGACCCTCGCCAAGTCGCTCGGCGGTCGTGGCATCACGGTCAACTCGGTGGCCCCCGGCATCATCGACACCGACATCAACGCCTCCTGGCTGCGGGGAAACGAGGCCGCCGAGAAGTCAGCCGCCGAACTCTCCGCCCTCGGCCGCGTGGGACGCCCCGAGGACGTCGCCGACGTGGTCGCCTTCCTCGCCTCCGACGACGGGCGTTGGGTGACCGGCCAGGTCGTCGACGCCACCGGCGGTTCCCAGCTCTGACCCGGTGACCGGCTCACCCGGCCGGCATCGGAGCCATGCACGGGTGTCAACGGGGACACCGCGACATCGCGCACGACAGACACTCTGCACAGGGAGGCCCCATGCATGTCGTCATCGCCTGGTGGGACGGGACACGCGGTGCCGCGTCCGGCACCGCCCGGACGGTCAGGTCCCGAGAGGCCGGCTTCGGTCCGGGGACCGCGGTCTCGCTCGCCGGCGAATACCCCGGACTGCGGGACGGTCAGTGGATCGACGACCCCGTGGCGGGCTGGGAGGGGCTGGCGCTGATCTGGGACTGCGCGGACAGCGCCGATCTCTTTCTCCCGGTGATCTCCGAGCTGACCTTCGGCTGCGCCCCTTCGCACCGGTGGGCCTTCGAACTGGACGACGCGCCGAGCGCACCCGCAGACCCCGGCATGCGCCCGGCCGAACTGGAGCTGCTGCTGCGCGTCTGAACGCCTGAATGCCGCGGTCCCCCGCCTTCCGCGCCCCCGGGCCACCCCCGCCCCGGGGGCGCGGAGCTGTTCACGGCCGAGAGCTGCGCCGGGCCGAGCTCCCTCATGTACCCGAAGCGGCAAGGCCGGGTGGGGAGTTGACCTGTTCGGCCCGGTCGGGGTCGGCCGGGACGAAGCCTGGCGGTAGCGTGATCGGCATGACCGCTGAGAGCGAGGCGACAGACGGCGAAGCGCTGGTCGGCGGCATGGCGAACGCGGGGGCGGTCTTCCGTCGCGGTGCCCTGGTGGATCGCCCGGCGCCACGCACCGCGCGGGCCCTCCACGCGCACCTCGTCGCGCTCGCGGAGCACGGCTTCGACGCGGCTCCGACCCCGGTCCGTCTCACTGAGGACGGCCGCGAGCAGCTGACCTACATCCCCGGCGATGTCGCCCTGCCGCCGTTTCCTCCCTGGGCGATGACAGAGACCGCACTGAGGTCGGTGGGAGGTCTGCTGCGGCGCCTGCACGAGGCCGGCGCGGCCGTCGCGGTCGACGCTCGCGCGGACTGGCCGCGGGCGCTGGCCGACCCGGAGGGAGGAACGATGCTGTGCCACAACGATGTGTGCCCGGAGAACGTCGTCTTCCGCGACGGCCGTGCCGCGGCGCTGATCGATTTCGATCTGGCCGCCCCGGGCCGACCGGTGTGGGACGTCGCCATGACCGCCCGTTACTGGGTACCGATGCTCGATCCCGCGTCCGCGGCGGCCTTCCACCCCACCGGGCTGGATGCCCTGACCCGACTCCGCATCCTCGCCGACAGCTACGGCCTCTCTCCGCAGGAGCGCGCCGAACTGCCCGAAGTCGTCGAGCAGGCCACCGCTTCCTGCCGGGCTTTCGTCGCCGACCGCGTGGCGGACGGTGATCCCGGCTACCTCCAGGCGCTGTCCGAGCGTGGAGGTTGGCACCGTTGGGACCGCATTGAGGAGTGGCTCGTGACGCACCGCGAGACTTTCACGGCCGCCCTGCTGGACTGACCGGCCCGGAGACATCCATCCCCGTCCCCCTCAGATACCGGCCCGGATCTGGGCCTTGCCACTTGCGCAGCCCGTTCGCCGCGATGGCCGGGTCGGTCATGACGAATGCTCCTCAGAGGCTGCGGGCGACGATGTCGCCGTAGGCGGTGGTCGCGTGGATGTTCAGGCCGGCGGTGCCTTCGGTGTTCTTGAGCGCGTTGTCGATCCGGCCGTAGCCGGTGCCGGCGTCCAGGGAGGCGGAGACTCCGCGGGCGGCACCGACCGACACCTCGCCGGCGTCGGTCCGCAGCACGACCGTGCCGCGCACGGCCTCGGCGATCCGGATGTCGCCCTTCTTGGTGCTGATCTCCGCAGGGCCGTCGAGTCGGCCGACCGCGACGTCACCGGCGAGCAGGGTGAGGCGGGCGCTCGCGGCCTCGTCGAGCTTGATCACGCCGTGCGAGCCCTCGATGACGACGTCGCCGAGCCGTCCGACGCCCCGGAACTCGGCGCTGGCCGCCTTCGCCTCGACCCTGGAATCGGCGGGCAGTTGGATGGTCACCTCGATGGCTCCGGAGTTGCCGAGGATCCGGTTCTGCGCCGAACCCTCGATCCGTAGGACGCCGCCGCCGTATTCGACCCGGGCCTGCTCCGCGGCCTTCACGTCGTGGCCGTTCGAGGCGTCCGCGGGCAGGACCTCGACGGTGGTGTCGGCCCGGTCGGCGGCGATGAACCGGATGCGTCCCGCGGGGATGTCGAGGACGGCGGCGATCGGGGCGGGGGTCTCGTACTTGTGCATCGTGCTCTCCTTGGGTCCGTTGTTTCCGACACCGGAAAAGCTACGTTGCATTCACTGATCTATCAACGTACTCGTTGCACTGGATCAACATCATTGCAGTTCAGAGCCAATAAATCGTTGCAATGGTTTGGGATTCAATGCAACGACAGTAGATCCGTTCGTTGCAATGGATGGAGAGTGAACGCTATGCTGACGGCACCACGGCGCACGAAAGGAGATCGCCATGCCGGGAGGCAGACTCACCCAGCAGGAACGCCAGCAGATCTCGCTGGGACTGGCCGACGGCCTCGCCTACGCGGAGATCGCCAGACGCCTCGATCGTCCGACCTCGACGATCACACGTGAGGTGATGCGGAACGGCGGCCCCACCGCCTACCGCGCCGACCTGGCCCACCACGCGACCGAACGCCGCACCCACCGTCGAAGGCAGGCCGCTCCCCGGGGGGCGGCGCCCGCGCCGGCCCCCGGACGCGACGCCGAGGCAGTGCGTGAGTACGAGGAGATGTTCACCACCCTCCTCATGGGACAGGGCCTGCCCAAGATGATGTCCCGGGTGCTGACCTGCCTCTACACCACCGACGCGGGCAGCCTCACCGCGTCCGAGCTCGTCCAGCGCCTCGAGGTCAGCCCGGCGTCCGTCTCCAAGGCGGTCGCGTTCCTCGAGAGCCAGGGCCTCATCGGCCGGGAACGGGACGAACGCCGCCGCGAGCGCTACCTCGTCGACGACGACGTCTTCTATCAGTCGACGATCGCCAGCGCCCGGTCCAGCGCCCTGCTCGCCGAGGCCGCTCGGCAGGGCGTCGGGGTCCTCGGCTCCGACACCCCGGCCGCCGCCCGCCTCGAGAACATCGCCCGCTTCGTCGACTTCGTCGCCGAGGGGATAACCCGTGCCGCGGAGCAGGCCCGCGAGGTCCTCCACACGAAAGCCAAAACACCCTCGGACGGTACTGCCGAGCCGAGTTCGGAGCGCGGCTAGTGCTGTGACCGCGTGGGTTCGCCGGTTTGGTGGCCGTGGCGGTTGGATGTGTGGGGACGTCCGATCCGACCGCTGGAGGCGTGCCGGCAGAGCCCGTTCGGGTGCGCCGACTGACCGATCAGGAGGGGCAGCGGCTGCGGCAGACCGTGCGCCGGGGCAGCACCAGCACGGTGCGCCACCGGCGCGCAATGATGCTGAGAGGCATCCGCTGGGGCGGACGTCTCCTCAGGACCGCAGCCTGACAGCCTGTTTCCGAGCCTCCGGCCGGTGGTCATTCGATCCCGAGGGGTCCGATGCCCAGATCCTCACGCATGCGGCGGCGCATCTCAGCCATGGCCGTGCGGCGCTGTTGGATGAAGGCCGTGTCCTCGGCGGAGCCGACGGCCACCCCGCGGGCATAGGCGTCGCGCATCCGACGCAGGCTGTGAAACGCATCGTTCCCGGCCTCGACAACGAGCGGCGGACCCACGAGCCAGAGCCGCTCGCTCGCCGTGTGCAATCCGGTCCCACGGAAAGCTTCGCGCACCGCCGCATCACGCGCTGACTCGGACATGTGATCGCCCAGGGCGACAGCCCGTATCTCCTCCCCCGCGTCTTTGAGGGCGGAGGCGTACTCGGTGTACACGGCGCGTCGCAGTTCCAGAGCGTGTCGTGCTTCCTCGCGCCGCCACCTGTTGCGATCGGCGGTCAGGGTGGCGGCGATGCCGATAGCGGCACCTGTCAGCGTGGAGAGCAGCGGCATCCAGTCCATGTGCCGCATGCTGTCCCAACCACCGCTGTGACACCAGCGGCTCTCACTTTCCGCATGGTGATCACGGGCCCCTTGCCGGGTGCCAGGCCGACGGGCCGCACGGGTGGCTGCCGGCGCTCGGACCACGACGGGCATGCCCGTGATCGTCGACCTGCCCGTGGACAGCCGCTCTCCTCTGGACGCAACGCCGTACGGGACCTCCTTCACCGACCGGTAGGGCAACCACCGGGATCCCAGGGCTGCCAGCCGGGCGGTTCAGCCGGTCAGGTGGCGTTCCAGCCAGTCCGCGGCGGCTCGGCGGAACAGCCGCCGGTTGTCCGCGCGCAGGAAGTCGTGCCCCTCGTCCCTCAGGGTGAGCAGCTCGGCCGGGATGCCCCGGTCGCGCGCCGCCCGTACGAACTGCTCGGACTCCCCCGGCGGCACGTTGGTGTCGTGTTCGCCGTGGACGGCGAGCAGGGGGACGCGCAGCGCGTCGATGCGGGTCATCGGCGAGAGCTCCCGCAGCAGTTCGCGGTCGCGCTCCGGGTGGCCGTACTTGTGGGCCGCCGACTCGGCGAGCCAGGGCTCCGTACCGGCGAAGAAGGTCGCGAAGTCCGACATGCCGCAGACGGCGACGCCGGTGCGGAACAGATCCGGGTGCCGTACGAGGGAGGCGAACGTCAGGTACCCGCCGTACGAGCGCCCCATGACCGCCAGTCGGGTCGGGTCGGCGGGCCCCGCGGGCACCGCGTGGGCCGCGCAGTCCGCGACGTCGTCCAGCGCGGCGAAGCGTCCGGCGCCCAGGTCCGCGTCGACGAACGATCTGCCGTGCCCCGAGGAGCCTCGGACGTCGGGGGCGAAGACGTCCAGCCCACGCCCGGTCAACTCGTGGTAGAGCGGGCTGAAGACCGGGCGTTCGTGCTCCTCCGGACCGCCGTGCAGGTGGATCACGCAGGGCGCCGGGTCACCCGGAGCGCGGCCCGGCGCCCGGTAGTACCAGCCGCTCAGGGGCAGCCCGTCCCGCGCCGTGAGCCGCAGGAGGACGGGGCGTACGGGCCGGCGGCCCGGCGCGGTGGCGTCCTCGTCACGGGAGGACCAGGGTGTGCGCATCAGGGACACGCCATCGGCGGCCCACCACACCCCGGGCCGACGCTGGGATCCGGACAGCGCCGGCAGCAGTCCGCGCGGGCCGGCCGCCTCGACGCGGGTGACGACCTCGTGCGGCAGGGGGACGGCCGTCGTCGGCAGCGGGCCGTAGGGGGCCCGCCGCGTCGGGAGGGGTTCGACGAGTTCGAGCCGGCTCTCGCCCCGCTCGTTCCAGGACAGTGCGGCGGTGCGGCCGTCGTGGGAGAACGCCAGGAGGTCGAGGTCGCTCTCCGGCCGTTCCGCCATGACGGACGTGCCGTGCGGTCGGCCGTCGGTGCCGAGGGCGACGGCGAGGAGTGCCGCGTACTCGCGGTCGGCGTCGCTGCGCAGCCACAGCGTCCGCCGGTCGGGTGAGAACCGTCCGATCCACGGATCGCCGTCGGCGACCGGCACGGTGCACGTCGTGGCCGAGTCGGCCGTGCGCCGGACGACGGCCTCCCGCCGTCCTCGCGGCCCCCGGCGCAGCAGCACGAGACCACCGTCGCGGCTGATGTCGCACACCCGCAGGGTCGCGGCGTGCGTCTCCGTGGCGAGGAGGACGGGGGACGCCAGACCGTCGGGATCGATCAGGTAGGCCGACAGACCGCCGTCGGGACGGACCGACGGCACCGGGGGCTCCGGGGCGTCGACCGCCGTGACGGTCTGACCGGGACCCGGTGCGGTGTCGTACGGAGTTCCGCCCAGGAGCGTCGCCCGGCCGCCCCGGTCGGCCCAGTTGGCCGGCAGGGCGGCGTCGGCACGGGTCGGTCCCGCACCGTTCTGTGGCGTGCCGGCGCCCGGCGCGGCGAGCGTGACGGCGACGGCCGAACCGTCGTGCGCCCAGCAGCCCAGGTGGGCGGTATGGCCCGGGTCGGCCCCGGCCAGCACGCGGCGGCCGGTGCCGTCGGGACGTACGCACAGCACCCTGGTGTGCTCGCCACCGCCCGGTGCGGTGGTGTAGGCGATCCAGCGGCCGTCCGGTGACCAGGACACCTCCTTGACCGGGTCCGGCAAGGAGTCGAGGAGGTGCACCTCGTCCCCGTCGACGGGCCCGGCCCACAGTTGGGGGACGCCGCCCCGGTCGCAGATGAAGGCCGCCTCGGAGCCGTCGGAGTTGGCGGAGGGATACCAGCAGCCGTGGGAGCGCAGCCGCGTCACGGCGTCCCGCGGACCGCTCGCCTCGGGGAGGGGGACCGGCGCCGGGGCCGGGGCGGCTGCGAAGGCGGGGCCACTCGCGTCCGCCGTCCGCGTGTCGGGGGGCGGCGGGGCGACCGGGTCGCCGCCAGGGGCCGCCGTCGCGCTCAGCCCGCCACTCACGTGATGCCGTGCGTCTGAAGCCATGTCTCCAACAACGCTACCTGCCACAGGGCGTTCGCTCCCCGTTTGGTGCGGTGCTCGTCGGGCGCCTCGAGGAGCTGGGACACGTACGACTCCTGGAAGAGGCCGCGCCGCCTCGCCTCGGGTGCCTCGAGCGCTTCGCGTACCCGCTTCAGGACGGGGCCCGCCATGTGCTTGATCGCCGGGACCGGGAAATAGCCCTTGGGACGGTCGACGATGTCCCGGGGCAGGAGCTGACGGCCGGCCGCCTTCAGCACGCCCTTGCCGCCGTCGGCCAGCTTGAGTTCCGGCGGGCAGGCCGCGGCCAGCTCGACCAGTTCGTGGTCGAGGAACGGCACTCGGGCCTCCAGACCCCAGGCCATGGTCATGTTGTCGACCCGCTTGACCGGGTCGTCGACGAGCATCACGTGCGTGTCCAGGCGCAGGGCCGCGTCCAGGGCAGTCTCGGCTCCGGGGACCGCCATGTGGTCCCGGACGAAACGGCCCGAGACGTCGTCGCCGGGCAGCATGCCGGGCTCCAGGATCCGGGTGAGGTCGGCGTGCGGCCGGTCGAAGTACGTGTCGGCGTACCGCTCGGCCGCGTCCGCGCGGGCGGCCTCGGCGAGCCGCGGGTACCAGTGGTATCCGGCGAGCACCTCGTCGGCGCCCTGCCCGCTCTGCACGACCTTCACCTCCTTGGACACCTGCTCGGACAGCAGATAGAAGGCGACCACGTCGTGGCTGGTCATCGGCTCGCTCATGGCCGCGACGGCACCGTCCAGGGCCGTCGACACCCGGTCGGAGGGAACCATCAGCCGACGGTGGTCGGTGCCGAACTCCCGGGCCACCAGGTCCGAGTACCGGAACTCGTCGCCCTCCTCCCCGCCCTCCGACTCGAATCCCACGCTGAACGTCATCAGGTCCCGCTGTCCCGCCTGCGCCAGCAGCGCGACGATCAGGCTGGAGTCCAGGCCGCCGGAGAGCAGGACGCCGACCTGGACGTCGGAGACCATACGTCGGCGTACGGCTGTACCCAGCGCCTCCAGCATCGCGTCCCGCCAGTCGTGCGCGCCCATCGCCGCGTACTCGGCCCGGCGCGTGTACGACGGCTGCCAGTAGCAGTGGTCGTGATGGGTGCCGTCCGGTTCGACGACCCGCACGGTGGCCGGCGGGAGCTTGCGCACACCGCCGAGGACGGTGCGCGGGGCGGCGACCGTGGCGTGCCAGCTCAGGTACTGGTGGACGGCGACCGGATCGAGTGAGGTGTCCACGCCGCCGGCGGCGAGAAGCGCGGGCAGGGAGGACGCGAACCGCAGCCGCCCCGGCGTCCGTGCCAGGTACAGGGGCTTGATCCCCAGCCGGTCGCGCCCCAGCACCACGCGTCCGGACCGGTGCTCCACGAGGGCGAAGGCGAACATGCCGTAGAAGCGCTCCACGCAGGCGGTGCCCCACTGCCGGTAGGCCTTCAGCACCACCTCGGTGTCGGATGTCGTCGTGAACCGGTGTCCCAGGTTCCGCAGCTCTTCGCGCAGCTCCCGGTAGTTGTACACACAGCCGTTGAAGACTCCGGTGAGCCCGGCGCGGGAGTCGGTCATCGGCTGCGCCGCGAGGTCCGACAGGTCGATGATCTTCAGTCGCCGATGTCCCAGCGCCACCGCGCCTCTCGTCCAGATTCCCCGGCCGTCGGGACCACGGGCGGCCAGCCGCTCGCTCATGCGCTCGACGGCCGCGAGATCGGGTCGGTGACCGTCGAAGCGGATCTCCCCGCTCAGACCGCACATGATGTGCCGCCTCCGTTTCGTTCGGCGTGGGCCGACCGCCGGTACGTGGGTACCGGACGGTCGGCGCAGGGGAAGGGTTCGTCCGTGACCATGGCGACTCACCTGCGGGTCAGCGGCCGGGCGAACCGGTGGGAGGGGTCTGTCACCCCGGTGGCGGGCGGCAGGTTCCCGCGCCGGGTGGCCGCCGCCCTGCCGGGAGCGCGTTCGCCGCGGGTCTCGGCGATCAGCATGTCGACACAGGCCAGCAGATCCTCTTCCTCCGCGACACGGCGCATGCGGCGCGCCGCACTGCCGTCGGCGAGTGCCTCCTCCGCCAGTGAGCGGACGGTCTCCCAGTCGCCTGCCGCCTCCAGGGCGGGGCGCAGCCGGGCGAGCAGGGTGCGCACGACCTGCCCGGCGGGCGCCTCCTGGTGGGTCCCGGGATCCACCAGGCCGCCTTCGAGCCCGGATCGTGCCGCCCGCCAGGAGGCGCCGCGCAGCCACTCGTGCCGGCCTTCGCAGCCGGGGGCACCGCCCGTCCCGAGCCGCTCGCAGGCCTCGACGACCAGGGCGCGGAACAGTCCGGCGACGAGCACGACGGTCTCCGCGCGCGGACAGGAATCGCAGATGCGCAGTTCCAGCGTCTGAAGGTGCGAGGAGGGGCGTACGTCGTAATAGATCATCCCCGCGTCGCTGATGATCCCGGACCCGACGAGGTCGCGCACCGTGGCGTCGTACTCGTCCGCGCTCGCGAAGCAGCCGACCGGGCCCGCGGTGGGCCAGCGCTGCCAGAGCATGGTGCGCCAGCTCGCGTACCCGGTGTCGGCTCCCTGCCAGAACGGCGAACCGGCGGAGAGCGCGAGCAGCACGGGCAGCCAGGGAGAGACCGCGCACATCACCCGCACCGCCGTGTCACGGTCGGGGACGTCCACATGGACCTGGGCACCGCAGATGAGCTGCTCGTCGGCGACCGTGCGGTAGTCCTCGACCATGCGGCGGTAGCGCGCTCCGGCGGTGGGGTGCGCGGCTGCCGCCGGCGCGAGTGGCGCCGCGCCGACGGCCACCGCCGCGAGGCCCAGCGAAGAGGCGGCCGCGTCCAGCTGCCGTCTCGTCGCGGCGAGGTCGGCGTACAGATCGTCGAGGGACGTGTGCACCTCGCTGTTCGACTCCAGGGTGGACTGGTGCAGCTCGGTGGTGAAGGTACGCCTCGGGAGGCGTCGCAGGAGCGAATTGGCGCGCGGCACGAGCAGCCCGCTCTCCACCTCCAGGACGTGGAACTCCTCCTCCACTCCGATACGAACGCTCACGGTCACTCCTCGGGGTGATGCGGAGCGGCTGTTCGCCGCAGGCGAAGGGTCCCTCACCGGCGCGCACTGCGGCAGGTGAGGGACTTCGAGTCACCAGAACGCCGATTTATAAGCACACATTGCATAGGTGACGCCAGCAAATCGTGGGCGAGGGTGCACACGGCGCGCGACACCTGGGAGCCGGCCGCACCCGACATCTCCGACTGTGCCGTCGCGAAGGTTTGTCGAAGCCCGGTCCGCCCAACCTCCTTGACGAGACGGACCGTCTCGTCTAGCTTTATGTGCATCGGTCGACAGCTGATGCTCCTGCTGCTCGCCACCCCTTCCTGTCCGCCCGGCAAAGGACTGCTCTTGCACTGTGCTCCCGTCGACCCCACCGTCACCGCCTCTCCTCTCGCCACGTCCCAGATCGCTCTTGCCGAGGTGACCAAGCGCTACGGCGACCGCCGGGTGCTCGACCGCGTGTCTCTCAACGTCCGGCCGGGCGAAAGGGTCGGGATCGTCGGGGACAACGGCTCCGGGAAGTCCACGCTCCTGCGGCTGCTGGCAGGGCAGGAGCCGGTCGACGACGGCCGCCTGACCGTCGTCGCACCGGGCGGGATCGGCCACCTGCGCCAGACTCTCGATCTGCCCGGTTCGGCGCGCGTGGGCGATGCCGTGGATCACGTACTGGGCGAACTGCGCGCCCTCGAACACCGTATTCGGGTCGCCGAGGCCACACTGGACACGGCCGGCCCCGCGGAGTTCGAGCGCTACGCCGCGCTGGTGGCCGAGTTCGACGCGCGGGACGGCCACGGAGCAGATCGCCGGGTCGAGGTGAACCTGCGCCGGTTGGGCGAGCACGCGCCTCTGGACCGGGAGCGGGTGCTGAGCACCCTCTCCGGAGGACAGCGCTCCCGGCTCGCACTCGCCGCGACCCTGGCCTCGGCTCCCGAACTGCTGCTGCTCGACGAGCCGACCAACGACCTGGACGACGAGGCCGTGGCCTGGCTCGAAGGACGTCTGCGCCGTCATCGGGGCACGGTCGTCGTGGCCACGCACGATCGGGCGTTCCTGGAAGCCGTCACCGGCACCGTCCTGGAAGTGGATCACGACCGGCGCACGGTACGGCGCTACGGCAATGGATACGCCGGCTTCCTCGCCGCCAAGGCGGCGGCCCGCGCCAGGTGGGCGTGGGATCACGAACAATGGCGCAACGAGGTCGCCCGGCAGGAACACCTCGCCGACTCCGGTATCGGGCTGCTGGCCGGGATCCCCCACAAGGGGCCGAGGGCGTTCAGCGGTGCCGGCGCCTTTCGAGCGCGCTCGCGGGCACACGGCGCGCAGAGCCGCATCCGCAACGCACGCGAGCGGTTGCAACGGCTCACGGAGCACCCCGTGCCGCCACCTCCGCAGCCACTGCGGTTCACCGGCCGCGTCGAAGCAACACCGACCGCCGAGGACACCTCGACGGCAGCGCACCTGGAAGGCGTCCTGGTCACCGGGCGGTTGCACGTTCCGTCCCTGGAACTCGCCCCGGGTGACCGACTCCTCGTCACCGGCCCCAACGGCGCCGGCAAGAGCACCCTTCTCCAGCTGCTGGCAGGGGAACTGACGCCTGACGCCGGGATCGTGCGCCGACCGCGCCGGGTCGGCTTCCTCCGTCAGCAGAGCGCGCCCGACGACGCCTTCGACGCCCGCACGCTGCTCGCGGCATTCGCTGCCGACAGGGCGGGTCGGCCCGACGAGCACGCCGACGCACTCCTCGCGCTGGGCCTGTTCCACGCCGCCGACCTCACCGTTGCCGTACGGAACCTGTCCGTCGGCCAGCGTCGCAAGCTCGAGCTGGCCCGGCTCGTGACGGCCGGCCCACTCGATCTGCTCCTGCTCGACGAGCCGACGAACCACTTGGCTCCCGCCCTGGTGGAAGAGATCGAGGCCGCCCTGGCCCGCTACACCGGCACACTGGTCGTGGTGACGCACGACCGGCTCCTGCGCGAACGCTTCCACGGGCCCCGCCTGGAACTGCCCATGGCCGCCGAGGAGAAGGACCGGCGCTGACGGCCTCCGGGCACCCACCCGTCAGCGCCGAACAGCCGCTCAGAGGCGGGCCGTTCGGCCGCTCAAGGGCGAGACGTACGTGACCTGCCGGGAGTTCACCGCGCTCTGAGGCGGCGGTATTCCAGCCCGTTCGACCAGGTCCGTCGCCGGTCCGCGTAGGCTTCGCTCAGCACGGACGCGGCGGGGGGCGAGGCACATGACAGCTCGGACGGCACAGAGGTGGGGGTCGACCCTCGATTCGGTGGTGGTGTACGCCCAGGGGGCGGTCTGCCGCCGCCTGGCCTCGGGCAGCGTGCCACCGGACGGCCGGGTGCGGGTGACGGGACTGCCCCGCTCGCTGGACCCCGGGTCCCTGCGGGCCCGTGCCACCGGCACCACCGGGGTACGTGTCACGGAGGCCCGGGTGGAGGTCGAGGCCGAGCCACTCGCCGCGACCGCCCCCGAATCACTGCGGCGCGAGGTGGAGCGGCTGCTCGACGAGCGCGCGGCGGCACAGGGGCGCCGGGACCGGCAACTGAGCCTGATCGAGGAGGTCAAGGGGCTGCGGCCGGTTCCGCCCGCCCGCAGGCGCGATGACCCGCACCGCCGCACCCCGGTCGACGCGTGGCTGGAGCTCGCCGAGTTCGTCGACGAGCGGCTGGCCGGGCTGCACACCCGCCTCGTCGAGCTGGAGGAGGCGCTGGGCCACGCCGACCACGCGCTCTCCGTCGCCGCCGACCGGCTCGCCCGCGCCTCCACCGACGCACCGGCGAGGCACGTGGAGACCACCGTCTCTGCGGTTCTGACCCTCGACGGCACCGGTGACGCGGAGGTGGAGCTGGAGTACGGCGTGCCCGGCGCGGTCTGGGTGCCGACCTACCGCCTCACCTACCGTCAGGACGACAGCAGCGGCCGTCTGGTGCTGCGCGCCTCGGTCGCCCAGCGCACCGGCGAGGACTGGACCGGTGTGCGCATCGCGCTGGCCACCGCCGACCTACGGCGCCGTACCGACCTGCCCAGGCTCCGCTCCCTCCGGATCGGACGCCGTCAGGCCGCACCTCTGCCTTCCGGCTGGCGTGAGCCTCCGACGGGCCTGGCCGACCTGTTCGCCGGGTACGACGTGGCACCCCATCGGCCGGCCAGGACCGTCACTCCCCTCACTCCCGGGGGCGGCCCGTTCGCGGTGGCCGCGGCGGCCGGCTCCGCACCCGGTCCGGTTCCGCCCATGCCGCCGGCACCGCAGGGGTACGGCGAGTCACTCGCCGCGGCCCCGCCCGCCTACGGCGCACCGCCCCCTGTGCCTCCGCCGGGCAGCGCAGGCAGCGCATACCCCCAGTCCTTCGGCGGCGGGTCGAACGAGGCCGCGCAGGCGGTCCCGTCGCGACCGGGCGGCAGGCCGCGGGCCCGCAGCATGCCCCTCGCGGCGCCCGCCGCCATGGCTCCCCCGGCTGCCCCCGCCCGGGCGGCAGCGCCACCCCCCGCACCCGCGGCCCCTGGCGGCGGCGCGGCGCCGCAGCCCGCCGCGCCGGTGGCCGGTCCGCCCCGGCCGAGCGGCGCCGAACTCGACTACACCGCCCTCGTGTTGTCCGGCCCCGACGAACAGGGCGGCCGCCGGGGCCGGCTGTTTCCGGACTCCCCCTTCGACCCGGTGGCGGCCGAGCACCGCCGCCGCGCCGAGGCGGTGACCGCACTGCCGCTGCCCGGACACGCCGTGCGGCCTCGCGAGTCGGCCGGCTCCTTCGACCACCGCTTCGACGCCGTGGCCCGCGCCGACATCCCCTCGGACGGCACCTGGCACACCGTCACCGTCGGCGAGATCCCGGTCGGTCTGCGCACCGAATACCTCTGTGTGCCGTCCGTGGAACAGACCGTCTACGCGACGCTGGTGCTCTCCAACTCCACCGACCAGGCGCTGCTGGCCGGCCCGGTGGAGGTCACCGCCGGTGACGACTTCCTGCTCACCACCGCCCTGCCCACGCTCGCCCCGGGCGGTGAATGCCGGGTGGGGCTCGGTCCGGCCCAGGGCGTCCGGGTCACCCGCCGTACGAACCTGCACGAGTCGACCTCGGGGCTGCGCGGCAGCACCACCGTGCTCGACCACCGCGTCCACGTGGAGCTGGCCAACCAGCTCGGCGAGCCCGTCACGGTCGAGGTCCGCGAGCGGGTCCCGGTCACCTCCGACGCGGACATCCGGATCGAGGAACGAGCCGACTGGACGGCGCCCCGGGACGGCGCGGGCCCGGAGCAGCACGCACCCGGCACCCGCGTCTGGCGGGTGGACCTGCCCGCCGGCGCCACCACCGCCCTCGACGGCGGCTACGAGATCCGTATCGCGTCCGCCAAGACGCTGGCCGGCGGCAACCGCAGGAGCTGACACACCCCATGTCCATGGCACCGGAGCCGATTCCCCTCCCCGTCACCGCCGTCACCTGTCTGGAGGACCGCGCCCACGTCGAGCGCACCACCGTGCTCGACCTGGAGGCGGGAGTCCAAAGGCTGCGTCTCGGGCCGGTCAGCGCACTGGCCGTCGACCGTACGCTCCACGCCGAGCTGACCGCCGAACACCCGGCGACCGTGCTCGACGTGCGGATCGTCCGCGACTGGAGGCCGCGCGGGCCGCGGCCCGCCGACGACGACTCCCCCCTGCGCCACCGCGCGCACACGCTCGAAGAGGAGCTGCTCGCCCTCGGGCGTCGGCGCGACCGGCTGCACGCCCGCGTCGACGCGCTGGGCCGTCTCGCCGCCGATCTGCTGCGGGAGATCGGCGAAGGCGCCGGCTCCGGAGAGTCCGAAGGGCTCCGCTGGACCCGCGAACTGGACCGGGTGGACGAGGAACGCGACTCCTACGGCGAGCAACTGCGCACGGCGGAAGCCCGGTTGGCGGTACTCGGTTCCGAACTCGCCGAGGCCCGGCAGGTCATGGACCTCGCCGAGGAGCAACCCACCGAACTGGTCGGCCACATCGAACTGACCCTCGAGGCCACGGCCGCCGGACCGGCCGACCTGCGCGTCGGCCACCTCACCCCGTGTGCGCTGTGGCGGCCCGCCTACCGGGCGGTACTCGACGGCGACTCCCTCACGCTGGAGACCGACGCGATGGTCTGGCAGCGCACCGGCGAGGACTGGTCCGACGTACGGCTGACGCTGTCGACGGCACGCTCCGCACAGTCCACCGAGCCACCCCGGCTGGACGAGGACCGGCTGACGCTCCAGGACCGCACCTCCGCGGAGCGCCGCACCGTCGACGTCGAGCTGCGCGAGGAGGAGATCGCGGACCTCGGTCCGGCTCCGGTGCTCGGCCTGCCGGGAGTGGACGACGGCGACGAGGTACGGGTGCTGAACTCCCCCGCGCCGGTCTCCGTGCCCGCGGACGGCCGCGCCCACCGTGTGCCGCTCTCCTCCTTCGCCACGACCGCGAGCATCGAGTACGCCTGCACGCCAGAGCTGTCCCCGCTGGTCACGCAGGTGGCGCGGTTCGACAACCGGTCCGGCCACGCACTGCTCGCCGGACCCGTCGACCTGATCCGCGGCAGCGGATTCACCGGCCGCGGCACCCTGGACTTCACCGCTCCGCACGCCCCCGTCGAACTCGCCTACGGCAGCCGCGACGACCATCGGGTCGTCCGGCACACCGAGGAGACCCGCGACACCGCCACGCTCACCCAGCGAACCGTGGTCACCCGCACCGTCCGCCTCCACGTGTCCCGGTTCTCCTCCCCCGGCGAACACGGCGAACGGGTCATCGTCCTGCGTGAACGGATCCCGGTCTCCGAGGTCTCGGCGGTGGAGGTACGGCTGCGCAAAGAGGCCTGCTCTCCCGCCCCCGACACGGTCGACGCCGATGGCATCGCCTGCTGGAGCCTGGCCCTGCCACCCGGCGGCCGACGCACCGTCACCCTGGTCTACGAGCTCTCGGCGAGCGCGAAGGTCGCCGGGCTGTAGGGCGCCGCCCCGCGTGGACACGACGCGCTGGACGCCGTCTCCGGGGACTCGAACGCCTCGCGCCCACCGATCGGTATGAACATGCGTATGCACGCTCACCGTTCCGTATGAACAGCGGACCCGCTCGCGTCGAACCGCAGGATCCGCGAGGTCCGCGAGGTCCGCACCCAGTAGCGTCGGTGCTCATCCGGTGCCTGTTGTGGGACGTCGGGCGGCCCGACCGCGCCCGGTCTCTGGAACCGGTCGTCATCCCCGGGACCGGCCTGTCGGAGGAGTGGAGACGGGCACCTCGGACCCGGGCCCTCCCCCGGCGGAGATCTGCTGGCGGGCGGCTGACGGACGTCGTGCTCCGGAGGACGGCCGGTCCCCCGACGGATCCCTGCTGGCCACAGGCGACTTCAACGGCAAGGTCATCCTCTGGGACACGACCGGTCCGGAACGGGTGGTCCGCCGGGCCTGCGCCCGACTGGCCGACGCGGGACTGTCACCGTCGGACTGGAAGCGCTACGCGAACGGGACGGAGTATCTCAAGAGTTGCTGACAAGGCCGCCCGACGGCGCGCAGCCACCCGTCCGGTCCGCGCGCGGACGGAACGCCCGCCCTAGAGCAGGCGCAGGACGCCGACGACCTTGCCGAGGATCTGCGCCTCGTCGCCGCGGATCGGCGCGTAGGCCGGGTTGCGGGGCATGAGCCACACCTGCCCGTCCTGGCGACGCAGCACCTTGACGGTGGCCTCGTCGCCCAGGAGCGCGGCGACGACGTCCCCGTGATCGGCGCTGTCCTGGCGCCGTACGGTCACGATGTCGCCGTCGCAGATCGCCGCGTCGATCATGGAGTCGCCGGCGACCGTCAGGGCGAACAGGTCGCCGTCGCCCACGACTTGGCGGGGCAGGGCGTAGACGTCCTCGACCATCTCCTCGGCGAGCAGCGGCGCGCCCGCCGCGATCCGGCCGACGAGCGGTACGTCCACCCGCGTCTCGCTCCTGCCGCCCAGGTCGGGCGCCCACGAGGGCCGGACCCGGTAGGCGCGGGGACGTTGCGGATCCCGGTAGAGCACGCCCTTGCGCTCGAGGGCCATCAACTGATGGGCGACCGAGGACGTGCTGGCGAGGTCCACGGCCTGGCCGATCTCCCGCATCGACGGCGGGTAGCCCTGCCGTTGGACCGACTCCGTGATGTAGCGGACGATGGCCGACTGGCGGTTCGTCAGCTCTCCTTCGGCGGTCCGGGGCCCCGGGGGACGCCCCCGGCGGGCGGACGCGGTGTTCTCCATCCGGGGCACCTCCGTGCAAGATCGTTCGGAATGACCCTAACCTGCCATCCCTCATAAATGGAACACCTTATCGAATCCGGCCGGCTCGGGGGTCCGTGATCCCGGTCTCGGTGCCGCCTTCCCGAAGCTTCGGCCGGTCAGACGGCGTGGCGACCGACATCCCGGAGAAGGTGGTCGACGTCCTGCGGCGTGGTGGCGAAGGAGGTGACGAAGCGTACGACACCCGGCTCCCAGCGGTCGTGGTAGAAGGCGTAGCCGTCGGCCAGGAGCCCCTCGGTGACCTGTCGGGGCAGACGGCAGAAGACGATGTTGGCGTCGGCGGTGCCGAGCAGGCCGACCTCGGGTATCGCTTTCAGTCCCTCCTGGAGTCGGACGGCCATGGCGCCCGCGTGGGTCGCGTTGCGCAGCCACAGGTCGTCGGTGAGGTAGGCGTCGAGCTGGGCGGCGTGGAAGCGCATCTTGGAGGCGAGCTGACCGGCGCGCTTGGCCCGGAACGCCAGTTCGGCGGTGAGGGAGCGGTCGAAGACGACGATCGCGTCGGCGGTCATCGTGCCGTTCTTGGTGGCGCCGAAGGACAGCAGGTCGACGCCCGCCCGCCAGGTCAGCTCCGCGGGGGTACAGCCGAGCGAGGCGACGGCTCCGGCGAACCGGGCGCCGTCCATGTGCAGCCGCAGCCCCGCCTCCCCGGCGATCGAACCGAGGGTGCGGATCTCGTCGAGGGTGTAGACCGCTCCGGTCTCCGTGGCCTGGGTGACGCTCACCACCGAGGGCTCGACGCTGTGCACGTCCCCCGCCTTGTGCCGTGCGGCCGCGCGCAGTTCACCGGGGTCGATCTTGGCGTCGTCGCCGCCGAGCGGCACCAGCTTGGCGCCCGCCGTGTAGAACTCGGGCGCCCCGCACTCGTCGTTGTTGATGTGGCTGTCGCGGTGGCACAGGACGCTCCCCCAGGGCGGCGTCAACGCGGCCAGACTCAGCGCGTTCGCGGCGGACCCCGTGGAGACCGGCAGCACGTCGACCTCACGCTCGAAGAGGTCGCTCAGACGACGCCGGACCGCGGCCGTGGTGTCGTCGGCCCCGTAGGGCATGGCCGGGCCCGCGGCCGCCCGGGCCACGGCCTCGATGATCTCCGGGGAGGCGCCGGCGGCGTTGTCGCTGCTGAACACGCGCGCGACGGGGGCGGGGGCGGTGGTGCTCATGGTGGAAGTCCTCGCTGTGCGTTGACGGCTCGAAGCGGCAGGGGCGGCGCCCCGTGCGGGGGAACGGGGTGTCACGGGGCGGACCGGCGCGGGTCCGCCGCACGGATGAGCTGGTCCAGGGCGCCGTGGTAGACCTCGTGGTCGGTCACGGCGGTGACGATCGCGGCCAGGTTGCCGGTCAGCGCCGGGTACTCACCGGGGTCGAGTGCGGCCAGCGCGGTGCGGGTCGCCGCCTGGGCGGACCTCGGGTCCCGGTGGTCGACGAAGCTCGCGCTGCCGAGGGTGAGCAGGTACATGCGCCGGTACGCGACGATCGCCTCCTCGGCGGTCATCCCGGCGGCAAGACTGTGGGCGAGCTGCGGCTCCACCAGGCGGGCCAGCAGGTTCGGGCCGAGCCAGGGCCGCGCCCCGCGCAGGGCGAGCAGTCCCGGATGGGTCGCCAGCAGTCGGTACAGCGCGGTGAAGCGGGCCCGGGTGGCAGCCGCCCAGTCGGCGTCCGGGCCGACCTCCGGCAGTCGGGCGGCCAGGTGGTCGGTGCACAGGTCCAGCAGTCCGGCCAGGTCGGTGCAGCGACGCTGAAGGGAGGCGAGGGAGATCTCCAGGCGGGTGGCCAGCGCCCGGAAGGTCAGTGCCTCCGGGCCGCCCTCGTCGATCAGGAGCAGGGCGGTCTCGGCGATACGGTCCGGCGTCGCGCGGTCCAGCGCAGGAGAGTGACGGGGCATACGAGTCATCGTACGGTACGGCGTATCGAGCGGGCCCGGCCAAGGCGGTGCACCGCCTCGCCAACGGGAGGCGACCCGACGGCAGGCACCGGCGCACGGGGCCCGCCGATCACTCGGCGGCGACGGCCCCGTCGTCACGCAGCAGCAGGGCGAGCAGCCCGGGAAAACGCTCCTCGAACTCCTCGCGGCGCAGTCGATTGACCCGCTTCGGGCCCTCGTCGCGCTGTTCGACCAGGCCCGCGCCGCGCAGGACCGAGAAGTGGTGACTGAGCGCGGCCTTGCCGACGGGCACGTCGAAGCTGCCGCAGCTACGCGTCCAGTCGGCGGAGCCCGCCAGGTCGCGGATCAGCTTGATGCGCACCGGGTCGGAGACCGCCGACAGCGCCGTGAGCACGGACACCTCCCTGGGATCCGTGTGCACCGGCGCCGCGCGGTGACCACCGCCCGCAGCCTCGTTCGACATGCCTCTCCCGCCTCAACGCCTGCCCCGACGGGACACCTCGCGGAGCGTCCCGGCGGGTTGCCGAGTGTTCGACGCATATCTTACAGTCCGAGTGTTCGCTTTCCGTTGAACACTCATCGAAGGGTGCGGTGATCCCGTCATGCGCGCAGTCGAGTTCCAGGAGTACGGCGCCCCCGAGGTGCTGCAGGTCGTCCGGGCCGAGACCCCCGCACCCGGGCCGGGCCAGGTCAGCATCGACGCCGCCTACGTCGGCGTGAACTTCGCCGATCTCAAGGCGCGCGCCGAGGGATACCGGGTGCAGTCACTGCCGTTCCGGCCCGGCCTGGAAGTGTCCGGACGGGTCCGGGCCGTCGGCGACGGCGTGCAGGGGCTGCGGCCGGGGCAGGAGGTCGCCGCACTGGTCGGCGGTGGCGGCTACGCGGAGGTGGTCGTCGCCGACGCCGTCACCGTCCTCCCGCTCCCCGAGGGCCTGGACCTGCGTACCGCCGCCACTCTGCCCACCGTGGTGCCCACCGCGTACGCCCTGCTCCACGAGGTCGGGCGGCTGCGGGCAGGGGAGACCGTGCTGGTGCAGGGCGCGGCCGGCGGCATCGGCACGGTGGCCGGTCAGCTGGCCCGGGCGGCGGGCGCCGGCGCCGTGTACGGCGTGGTGTCGTCCGCGGCGAAGGCCGAGCACGCGCTCAAGCACGGCTACGACGAGGTGTTCGTCGGTGACGCCTTCGCCGCCGACGTCCGCCGCGCCACCGGTGGCAAGGGGGTCGACCTGGTGCTCGACCCGGTGGGCGGTGAGACCCTGCGCCGCGGACTCGACGCGCTCGCCGTCTTCGGACGTCTGGTGTCCTTCGGCAACGCGAGTGGCGCCGAACCGTGGCACGTCGGGCAGCCCGACCTGTACGCGCAGGGCCGTTCGGTCGGCGGGTTCTCCATCCTGGGGCTCGCCCAGTCCGCACCCGAGGCGCTGCGCGCCCTCGCCGAGCGCGCCTTCCGTACGGTCTCCGACGGCACCGTGAGCCTCCCGGTCACCGCGGAGTTCCCGCTGGCGGACGCGGCCGAGGCGCACCGGCTGATGGGCGGGCGCACATCGACGGGGAAGCTGCTGCTGCGGACGGCCGACTGAGGGCGGTCGCGGCGCTCACCCGCCCGACGGCCACCGGTCACGACGTGCACCACTCCCCCGCCGACCAGGATGCCCACGCCCGTGAGGAACGACGCCACGCGCGGGCGTGAGGCGCGAAGGAAGACGCGCAGGAGTCGCACATCTGTACTGATAAGTTCCGAATATCCCCTGGCCGGTTTTTCGCCAGTAGGGTGAGCGGGCGGTCGGGCGAAAGACACACCGCCACCGGGGAGTTCCGGATGTGCCGCCCTTTCGTCTGCCGCTGTTCCGGAACTTCGGGCGGCCGGCCTGTTGTCGCGCCGCCCTGTGTCACCAGGGGGGCAGGCCATGCGGGTGCTCGCGGACAGATACGAACTGGTCGAGGCCGTCGGACGCGGCGGAATGGGGGAGGTATGGCGCGCAACCGACCGGGAGCTCGGCCGCACCGTCGCGGTGAAGGTGTTGCCGCCGGAACTCACCCGGCACGAGGAGTTCCGCGTCCGGTTCCGCCGCGAGGCGCGCACCGTGGCCTCGCTCAACCACCGGAACATCGCCGTGCTGCACGACGTCGGCGAGGACACCACCGATGACGGGACGACTCCGTTCCTGGTCATGGAGTTCATCGAGGGGCGCACGCTGACCGCCGCCCTGACCGACGGCGCGTTCACGGTCGTCAGGGCGCTGGCGGTCGCCAGGGACATCGCCGACGCCCTCGCCCACAGCCACGCCCAGGGCTTGATCCACCGCGACATCAAACCGTCCAACGTCATGCTGACGTCCGAAGGCGGCATCAAGGTCCTGGACTTCGGGATCGCGAAGGTCGTCGCGGAGACCACCACCCGCCTCACCGCGACGGGCATGACGGTGGGCACCCCCGCCTACCTCTCCCCCGAGCAACTCACGGGCCGGCCGGTGGACGGCCGCTCCGACCAGTACTCCACGGGCTGCCTGCTCTACGAACTGCTCACCGGGCGCCCCCCGTTCCGCGGCGACTCCCCCTTCGCGGTGATGCACCAGCACATCAGCCAGGAGCCGGTCGCGCCCTCCCGGCTGCGCCCGCAGATCCCGGCCCTGGTGGACGACCTCGTGCTCCGGACCCTGGCGAAGGACCGTGAGCAGCGGCTCGGCAGCGCGGCGGAGCTGCGGGACACGTTGACGGCGACCCTGACCGCGCTCAGCGCCCCGGCGGCCACGCCCGGGCCGCGGACCGCCGCCCCGGCCCCGGGCGCGCCGCCCGCGCCCGCCGTGCCGCCCGCCCGCACGAAGGCGGACACCGAGGCGGGTCCCGGGCACACGGCGCTGGCCCGACAGGAGACCCGTACCGCGCTGACGCCGCCCCGGCCCGCCGTCCCGCCTCCCGGTGGTCCGGTCGACCCGGTCGTGCCCGGCGCCGCGGACGGTGACGCCCCGACGCCGTACACCGCGCCGACGAACGGCGGCAGCCCGTCGTCCTCGCCCGGCGGGCGGCGGTTCACCGTCACCACCGGCAGGATCGTCGCCCTGCTGGGCATCGTCGTCTCCGGCGTCGTCACCATCGGCTGCCAGGACGCCTACGCGGACGCGTCCGACGAGCTCGTCGGTGTGTGGGTGGCCGCCGTCGTGCTCGGGCTCGCCCTGTTCCGCTGGTTTCCCGTCACCTCGACCCTGTTGTGGTGGGGAGCCGGGGCCCTGGTCATGGCGAGCGTCGCGGTCGGCGGCGGGGTCGACGACTACGACTACACCTCGGTCACCGAGAGCGACTTCGGCACCCTCTACTACTACGACTCCTCCTACGGCGCGTACTACGAGCTGCCGGCCGACTCCTCCGGCTACCGGCTCTTCGAGGACGACTACAGCGGCGGGTACGATCCCGCGCAGGCCGACGTCAGCCACGACTACACCGCGCACGACAACATCGAGATCCTCGCCGTTCCGGCGCTCGCCCTCGCCACGCTGTGTCTCGTCCGCGCGTTGAGCCGGCGACGTCCCTCGCCCCTCGCCGCGGCCGCCGGCCTGACCCTGGGCGGTCTGGGAGTCGGCTGGCTGGCCCTCGGTTCGGACGAGCAGGCCGGGGTGTTCTCGGTGGGCTGGGGCGTGATCGTCATCATCGGCGTCGTCCAGGAGATCCGGGCCCGCAGGAACGCCCCGCCTCCTGTCCGCCGCCGTCTGCGGTTCGTCACGGCCGACTAGCGGGCCGCGGCCGCGTGCGGGGCTCGGGGAACCGCGTCCCGCGCAGCGGCCTCTCGCTGCCGAGGCGCCGTCTCACGGGGTCGGTGTCACCCGGTCGCCCAGGGCGAACTTCGCGATCGCCGCCGGGGTGACCGGGGTGAAGAAGTTGACGAGGTTGCCGTCCGGGTCGCGGAACAGCAGCGATCGGTTGCCCCAGGGCATGGTGGTGGGCTCGTTGACGAAGTCGGTCACGAAGCCGGTCAGGTTGCCGTGCACGCGGTCCACGTCGTCGACGAGGAACTCGAGGATCACGCTGTGGTTGTCGGCGGGGCGGGACGAGCCCGGCGCGAACAGCGGGACCGTAGGGGCACCGGCGATGGCGAGGGTGGCGCTGGGCGTCCTGAGTTCGGCGAAGTCCTCGGTGAACCACGTCGCCGGCGCCCCGGTGGCCCTCTCGTAGAACTCGACGAGGCGTGCGACGTCCCCGGTGATGATCCGGATCGAGACGAAGTCCATGGTGCTCTCCTTGGTTCTGAAGCCGTTGCGCCTCGCACGCTAGAACGAATAGTGGACAGAATCGGTCCACTATTCGCGCTAGGGTCGAAACATGTCCCGACCCACCGGCCGCGTCCTCACCCTTCTGGAACTGCTCCAGTCGGGCGGTACCCGGACCATGCGCGAACTCGCCGACCGGCTCGGCGTGGACGGACGCACCGTGCGGCGGTACGTGGACCAGCTGATCGACCTCGACGTCCCCGTCGAGTCGGTGCGCGGCCGCTACGGCGGCTACCGCCTCGCCCCCGGCTACCGCCTGCCTCCGCTCATGCTCAGCGACGACGAGGCGATCGCCGTACTGCTCGGCCTGGTCGCCGGCCGCCGAGCGGGGCTGACGACGGCGACAGCCACCGCGAGCGAGACGGCGGCGGCCAAGATCCGGCGTGTGCTGCCGGACCGCCTGGCCCACCGGCTCGACACCGTCCTGGCGTCCCTCGCCTTCACGGAACCTCCCGGCGAGTTCGCCACCCCCGACGCCGGGGTGCTGCTCACCCTCGCGGACGCGGTACGTCACGGCCGACCGGTCTCGGTCAGGTACACCGACCGCGGCGGCCGGCGCAGCGATCGCACGCTGCACCCGTACGGGGTGGTGGCCCATGAAGGCCGGTGGTACGTCACCGGCACGGACCCCGGGATCGGGGAGGAACGGACCCTCCGACTCGACCGCCTCACCGACGCGCGGACCCTGCCCGGGTCGTTCGAGGCACCCGCCGGACCGGACCCGGCGCAGCGTGTCCTGTCCGGGTTCGCCACTGCGGCGTACCGGCACGAGGTGACCCTGCGGATCCACGGGACGGTCGAGCAGATCCGCGCCCGGCTTCCCGCGAGCGTCGCGCGCGTGACGGATCCGGCCTCCGCGGCGGACACGGATCCGGCGGCCGAGCGCTGGCTGCTCGTCGAACTGCGGGCCGAGCGACTCGACTGGCTGCCTCCGGTACTCGCCTCCCTCGACCGGCCGTTCACCATCGAGCGCCCCGACGAACTGCGCGACCTCGTGATCGCGCTCGCGGACCGCCTCGCGACCCACGCCCGAGGGGCGGCGTCGCGCTGACGTGCGCCGTAAGCTGGGCGGTGCGGATTCGTCCGTGTGATCCGCTCAGTCCCGCTCCAGCCGAACCGGAACGTGCATGCACTCCCCGTCCGCCGACCCGGACGACGGCTCCGACGCCCTGTTCGGGCTCGACGCCATCGGCCCCGAGCCCCCTCCGAGCACCGGCCGGCAGTCCTTCCGTGACTCCGACGCCGCGCGGCGACTGCTGCCCGTACGGGAGATCCACGCCGAACCCGCGGCAGCCGCCTCCCCGCGCGGCCGACAGATCATCGCCCGGTTTCCCCGGGCGCGGCTGGTCGAGGTCGAGTC
This sequence comes from Streptomyces sp. NBC_01334, assembly GCF_035983595.1. Lineage (NCBI taxonomy): Bacteria > Bacillati > Actinomycetota > Actinomycetes > Kitasatosporales > Streptomycetaceae > Streptomyces > Streptomyces sp. NBC_01334. The sequence goes on from NZ_CP130718.1 coordinate 619,716, forward strand.
CCACTGGGGCATCCCGGGGCTGCACGGCAACGAGGGCAACGTCGGGCGCTGGGTGCGGGTCAAGGGCGAGACGCTCGTCCTCGGGGAGCGGAAGTCGCCGACGACGCGTCCCAACGGCCGGTCCGCGGACTGGATCGCACCGGGCGCCTCCAACGGCTGCGCGATGGCCTGCGCCTACTGCTACGTGCCGCGCCGCAAGGGGTACGCCAACCCGGTCACCGTCTTCACCAACATCGACCGGATCATCGCCCACATCGGCCGGCACATCGCCCGGCAGGGCCGGAAGCCCGAGCCCAACCAGTGCGACCCCGAGGCCTGGGTGTACGACATCGGAGAGAACGGCGACTGCTCGGTGGACGCGCTGATCTGCGACAACACCGCGGACCTCGTGCACGCGTTCCGGCTGTGGCCGACGGCCAAGGCGTCCTTCGCGACCAAGTTCGTCAACCCGGACCTGCTGGCGTTGGACCCGCGCGGCCGGACCCGCATCCGTTTCTCGGTGATGCCCCCGGAGGACTCCCGGCTGCTGGACGTGCGCACCTCACCGGTCGCCGAGCGGATCGCCGCCGCCGCGGACTTCCTGGACGCCGGGTACGAGGTGCACTTCAACCTCTCGCCCGTCGTCGTCCGCCCCGGTTGGGAGGAGGCCTGGACGGAACTCCTCGATCATCTCGACGACGTCCTGCCCGACCGGGTGAAGCGGCAGGCCGCCGCCGAGGTGATCATGCTGACGCACAACCGGGAGCTGCACGAGGTCAACCTGGGCTGGCACCCCCGGGCCGAGGACGCCCTGTGGCGACCGGACCTGCAAGAGACCAAACGCTCCGAGAACGGCGCACTGAACGTCCGCTACGCGAGTCCCGTCAAGGGGCGGGCGGTGGACCGACTTCGTGCGCTGATCGCCTCGCGAGCCCCCTGGCTGCGCGTGCGCTACGCGTTCTGAGACGAGAGGGGCGGCACCTCCCGGAAGGTGTCGCCCCTCGCACACGTCAACGCGGCCGGCTCCCCGGGGCGCGGACCCTCAGCGCCTCCAGCAGAAGGTCGATCGCCTCCTCGAAGGAGCTCTCCCCCATGGCGTGCAGCTCTCGGCGCACCGTGGTCAGCGCGGGGTACGAGGCGGGGTCCAGACCTTGGTACACCTCGCTCCACGCCCGGTCGTCGCTCTCACGCTGCTGCCGCGGGAGCGCCTGGCACGCGGCGTCCATGGCCGCGTGGCCGAGCACGGTGTCGATGAACGTCAGATACAGGCGCGTCGCGTCGGCCGGTCCGAAACCCGCGGAGAGCAGGAGACCGATCCCGGTCTCCACGGCCCGGATCTCGTTGGGCCGCCGGGTCACCCGGTACGAGGCGAAGGCGGCCGCACGGGGGTGCGCGAGGTAACCGGCGCGGACCCGCAGGGCCATCTCACGCAGTGCGGCCACCCAGTCGTCGCCGGGGACGAAGCCCGCCATGGCGTCGCCGATGATCCGGTCGGCGATGGCGAGCACCAGGTCGTCGGTGCCGTGGAAGTAGCGGTAGAGGGCGCTGGGGTCACAGCCGAGGGCGGTGCCGAGCCGGCGCACACTGAGCGCCTCGGGACCGTGCTCGCCGATCAGCCGCAGCGCGGTCTCCACGATCAGCTCCTCCGACAGCAGCACCCCCGAGCGCGTGGGGCGACGGCGGCTGCGCTCCTGCGGGACACGGGTGGTCATAACGGGTGCTCCTGCCGGTCGGGGCCGCGTAGCAGCAGTGAAGGGGGCCCGCACCCTTATGTCAACAGGATTGACGCAAGACTCGCGCGAGGTGTTCCATCACAGTCCCGCGCGGCTCTTCCCTCGTCCTCCCTCCCCGCGAGGAGCCCTTCATGCCCCTGTCCCCCCGGCCGTCGACCCCGCCCGCTCCGCCGTCACCCGTCCCGTCCGGTGGACCCGGCACCGGACTGCGCCGCTCCCTCGGCGTCGTCGACGGGGTCGCCATCGCGGCCTCCAGCACCGCCGCCACCACCAGCATCGCCATCGGCATGGGCACGATCGCCACCATCGTGGGCCTCCAGGCCCCGGCGCTGCTGCTCCTCGCCTTCCTGCCCGTGCTCGGTATCGCCACCGCCTACGCCCGTCTCAACCGCTCCGAACCCAACTGCGGCAACGGCTACACCTGGGTCGGCCGGACCCTCGGCCCCTGGCCGGGATTCCTGACCGGCTGGGTCACCGTCGTCGGCTCGGTGATCTTCTGCGCCTACACCAGCGCGGTCATGGGCTCGGTCGTCCTGATCTTCGCCGACAAGGCAGGACTGCACACCCTGGCGGGCATCACCCTCGATCCGGCGTCCACCGGTGTCAGTACGGCCGTCGGGCTGGTGCTGCTGCTCGGCCTGACCGCCCTCGCCGTCACGGGCACCCGCGCCACCACCCGCTTCCAGTTCGTGCTGCTGGTCTTCGAGTACGCCGTACTGCTGGGGTTCTGCGGCTGGGCCCTGATCACCGGCGGGCAGTCCTTCTCCCTCTCCTGGTTCAACCCCTTCGAGATCGCCGACGGCACCGCCTTCGCCCAGGGCATGGTCCTCGCGGTGTTCTTCTTCTGGGGCTGGGACGCGGCCTTCAGCGTCACCGAGGAGACCAGGAAGCCGGGCGACGCGGCCCGCGGCGGTCTGATCGCCCTGTTCGCGATGCTCGGCCTGTTCCTCTTCGCCTCGGTCGCCTTCCAGCGGGAGATGAGTCTGACCGAACTCATCGAGAACGGTCCGCAGGCCCTGCCGTACCTCGCGCGGAAGCTGGCCGCCGAGCCCTGGGCCACCCTGCCCGTGGTCGCCCTGATGTTCTCCGCGGCGGCCTCCGTGCAGTCGACGCTCATTCCCACGGCGCGCGGACTGCTCGCGATGGGCCGGGACCGCACCATGGGCCCGGTGTGGACCCGGGTGCACCCGCGGTACGGCACGCCCGCCGCCGGAACGGTCGTGGTGCTGGCCATCGCCTCCGCGATCGCCCTGCTGGCCGTCGCCATGCCGCGGCTGAGCGACATGCTGCTGGCCGCCGTCAACGCCATCGGTCTGCTCGTCGCCCTCTACTACGGACTCACCGCGCTCGCGTGCGCCGTCCGCTTCCGCTCCGCCGGACGCGAAGGGCCGCGCACGGCGGTGTCCGCCGTGGGGGTGCCCGCCGTGTCCGGTCTGGTGCTGCTGGGCCTCGGCGGCTATCTCGGCTACTCGTACCTGACCATGAGCGACCACTTCGAACTCAGCCCCGACAACGGCTGGTTCATGTTCTCCCTGCCCGCCGTCATCGTCCTCGCCGGCCTCGGCATGGCCGCGGTCGCCAAGTACGTCCGCCGTTCGCCGTACTTCACCACCGGACGCGGCACCGACGCCGAGACCATCGTCCTGCCCATGGACCGCACGGCCGTCTGAGTCCTCACCCGCTCCCGGCCGCACGCTCCGCTGTCCTTCCGCCCCCATCCCCTCCACGGAGTCCACACCCATGTCGCAGTCCCAGGTCACGGGTCCCGCCGAACTCGTGTTCACCGGCGGGCCCGTCCACACCGTCGATCCCGCCCGCAGCCGCGCCACCGCCGTGGCCGTGCGCGGCGGGCGGATCACCGCCGTCGGCCACGACGAGGTACACGCGCTGATCGGCCCGGGTACCGAGGTCGTCGACCTCACCGGCAGGCTGCTGCTGCCCGGCTTCCAGGACGCCCACGTGCACCCGCAGGGCGCGGGTCTGGAACTCGGCCTGTGTCACCTCGCCGACACGGTCGACCCCGCCGGGTACCTGCGGCGGATCCGGACGTACGCCGACCGGCACCCGGACGCCGAATGGATCACCGGCGGCGGCTGGTCCCTGGAGGCCTTCCCCGGCGGCTCCCCCACCGCCGCGGCCCTCGACGCCGTCGTCCCCGACCGGCCGGTCTTCCTGCCCAACCGCGACCACCACGGCGCCTGGGTCAACACCCGGGCTCTGGAGCGGGCCGGTATCGACGCCCGCACCCCCGACCCCGCCGACGGCCGCATCGAACGCGACGCGGACGGAAACCCGACCGGCATGCTCCAGGAGGGAGCCGTCCACCTGGTGGGCCGGCTGGTGCCCGACCCCACCCCCGAGGAACAGCTGGCCGCCCTGCTGCGCGCCCAGGCCGTGCTGCACTCGCACGGTGTCACCGCCTGGCAGGACGCCATCGTCGGCGCCTACGCCAACATGACGGACCCGGCCCCCTCCTACCGCACGGCCCTGGACCGGGGGCTGCTCACCGCCCGCGTCGTCGGCGCGCTCTGGTGGGACCGCGAACGCGGGGCCGAGCAGATCCCCGAACTCGTCGCGCGCAGGCAGGAGTTGAGCGAAGGCCGGTTCCGCGCCGGCGCGGTGAAGATCATGCAGGACGGCATCGCCGAGAACCACACCGCGGCCATGCTCGACCCGTACCTCACCGGTTGCGGCTGCGCCTCGGACACCAGCGGCATCAGCTTCGTGGAACCCGGCGACCTGAGGAAGTACGTCACCGAACTCGACGGACTCGGCTTCCAGGTCCACTTCCACGCCCTCGGCGACCGCGCCGTGCGGGAGGCGCTCGACGCCGTCGAGGCCGCCCGGACCGCCAACGGCACCCGGGACACCCGCCATCACCTGGCGCACCTCCAGGTCGTCCACCCCCACGACGTACGACGGTTCCGGGCACTCGGCGCCACCGCCAACCTCCAGATGCTGTGGGCCGCCCACGAACCGCAGATGGACGACCTCACGCTGCCGTTCCTGGGCGCCGAACGCGGCGCCCGGCAGTACCCCTTCGGTGACCTGCTGCGTGCGGGCGCGACGCTCGCCGCGGGCAGCGACTGGCCGGTGAGCAGCCCCGACCCGCTCCAGGCCATCCACGTCGCCGTCAACCGCGTCTCGCCGGACGCCCCCGAGGGCACCCCGAGGTTCCTTCCCGGACAACGCCTCGACCTCGGCGCCGCCCTCGCCGCGTACACGGCGGGCAGCGCATATGTGAACCACCTCGACGACCTCACCGGCAGCATCACCGTCGGCAAGGCCGCCGACCTGGTCGTCCTCGACCGGGACCCGTTCACCGGCCCGCCCGAGGAGATCGCGGCCACCCGGGTCCTCCAGACCTTCGTGGAGGGAGAACGCGTCCACGCGGCGCCCGACGCCTGACGCCTGACGCCCGGCCAGGCACCCGTACGCGTTCACCCGTACGCGTTCAGCTGTATTCCACGGCCGCGTCCAGCAGCCAGTTCGTCAGGTGATCGGCGAAGGAGGAGCGCACCAGCACCCAGAAGCCCGCTCTGGGCTCGTCGCGGGCGACCAGGACGACCTGGGTGCGGGCCAGCGTCGTCTGGGCACACCGGCCGGGGCCGAAGGCGCGCGGGTGCAGATCCAACCGGCAGCCGTGGGACAGCAGGTCGCGGGCGCGCGGTCCGCCGACCAGGACGGTGGTGCGCTGGGCGGAGACGTCGGTGACGGAGACGGGCGTGTCCCCCGCCGCCGAGCGGATCCGGCTCTCCAGATCCCGCTGGGTACCGGGCAGGCCCACCACCAGCCACTCGTCGGGGCCGAGCCACACCGCGCGCAGGTCCCCTCCCCGCACGACGGTGTCGGGTTCCAGGGGCAGCTGCAGCCCCAGGGCCAGTCCGACGGCGTCCGCCGCCGGGCTCTTGGCGTCGAGGCGGACGTTCAGCTGGGCCAGGAAGGGGACTTCGGCCAGGCGGATCGCGCCCCCGGACGCGCGCGTCGCGGCGGCGAGGCGGTCGGCGGCATGCGCCAGAGGGCTGCGCTGACGTGCGGTCGAAGCGGTGTCAGCCATCGCGGCGGGCTCCCTCGGGGTCGTAGAGGACGGGGCTTGCGACCGTCACCGGAACCAGCCGGTCGCCCACGGGCGCGTAGAGACGTTCACCGATACGGTCCCGGCCGCCCTTGACCAGGGCGAGCGCGAAGGTACGGCCGAGGGCGGCGCTGCGGTAGCTGGAGGTGACGTGGCCGAGCATCGGGACGGGCGGCGCGGGCAGCACACTGTCGGCGACCAGGTGGGTGCCCTCGGGCAGGAAGGTCCCCGGGTCCTCGGGGAGCAGGCCCACCAGGTGCTTGCGGTCGGTACGGACGGTGTCGGCGCGGGCGTACGAGCGCTTGCCGATGAAGTCGGGCTTCTTCTTCGACACCGCCCAGCCCATCCCGAGGTCCTGGGGGGTGACGGTGCCGTCGCTGTCCTGGCCGATGATCGGGTAGCCCTTCTCGGCCCGCAGGACGTGCATGGTCTCCGTGCCGTAGGGCGTGATCCCGTACGGGGCGCCCGCCTCGTACAGCGCCTCCCACAGGGCGAGGGCCTCCCACGGCGACACGTTGATCTCGTAGGCGAGTTCACCGGAGAAGCTGATCCGGCACACCCTGGCGTCGATGCCCGCGACCGTCGTGTCCCGCCATGCCATGAACGGGAAGTCGTCGTTGGCGACGGCCAGCCGGGGTGCGAGCGAGCCGAGCACCTCGCGGGAACGCGGGCCGACCAGGGCGACGGTGGCCCACTGTTCGGTGACCGAGGTGCAGTGGACGCGGAGTTCGGGCCACTCGGTCTGGAGCCACTCCTCCATCCAGTCCAGTACGGCGGCCGCATTGCCCGTGGTGGTGGTGACCAGGAAGCGGTCCTGGTCGAGGCGGATGACCGTTCCGTCGTCGAAGATCATGCCGTCCAGGCGGCACATGACGCCGTAGCGGATCATGCCGACCTTCAGGGTGCTCATCATGTTGGTGTAGAGCCGGTCGAGGAAGACGGCGGCGTCCGGGCCCTGTACGTCGATCTTGCCGAGCGTGGAGGCGTCCATGAAGGCGACGCTCTCCCGGGCGGCCGCGCACTCGCGCAGCACGGCCGACTGCATGTCCTCGCCGTCGCGCGGGTAGTACCAGGGCCGCTTCCACTGGCCGACGTTCTCGAAGAGGGCGCCGTGCGCGACGTGCCAGGCGTGGACGGCGGTCGTGCGGATCGGGTCGGACAGCGCGCCGCGGTCGCGGCCGGCGAGGGCGGCGAAGGAGACGGGGACGTAAGGCGGCCGGAACGTGGGCAGGCCCAGCGCCGAGATGTCCACGCCGAGGAGTTCGGCGACGATCCCGCTCGCCAGCGCCCCGCCCGTCTTGCCCTGGTCGTTGGCGGTGCCGGCCGTGGTGTAGCGCTTGGTGTGCTCCACCGAGCGCAGGCCCGCCCCGGTCGCCCGCGCCAGGTCGTCGAGCGTGACATCGCGTTGGAGGTCGACGAACCGGGGCGCTCCGGTGGAGGTGGGAACGGCGAACACCTGCATGGGCGGGGTGTGCGGTGCGGCTGCGACGGCCGGGAGGGCGGGCGCGTCGGCGGGGTGGCCCTCCGCCTCTACCGCGCGGGCGCCGGCCGCCGCGCCCTGCGCGAGGGTTGCGGCGAGATCGAAGACCCCGTTCGCACTGCCCACGACCTCCACGGCCTGACGGCAGCTGTCGGGAACGAACGTGCCGAGCACGTCGTCGTGGCGGAGCTTGCCGCCCGCCTGGCTGAACAGATGCGCGACGGGGTTCCAGCCACCGGAGACCAGGAGCAGGTCGACGGTGAACTCCCGCCGTCCCGGCTCGACTTGCTGTCCCGACGCCGCTTGCTGTTCGGGCGCCACCTGCTCTTCCGCGGACTCGCCGTACGGGGCGACCGTGACGGCGGTGAGGCGGGTCCCGCCCCGGGTGTCCGTGACCGCGTGTCCGGCCAGTACCACGAGCCCGGCGGACCGGGCGCGCTCGGCCCACTCCCCCGGCTCGGACCGGGTGTCGACGATCGCCGCGACGTCCACTCCCGCCGCCGCCAGGTCGAGCGCGGCAGCGTAGGCGCTGTCGTTGGTGGTGAACACCACCGCTTGCCGGCCGGGCAGGACCGAGTACCGGTGGAGGTACGTCCGGGCCGAGGCGGCCAGCATCACACCGGGGCGGTCGTTGTCGCCGAACGCCAGCGAGCGCTCGTGGGCGCCGGTCGCGAGGACCACGCGCCGGGCGCGGATCCGCCAGACACGCTCGCGGGAGACCTGCTCCGGGGCCTCGGCGCCGAGGTGGTTGGTGCGGCGCTCGACAGCGAGAAGGTGGTTGTCGTCGTAGTGGCCGAAGACGGTGGTGCGCGGCAGGACGCGTACCTCGGGGGCGGCTTCGAGCCGTGCGCGCGTCGCCTCCACCCAGTCGAGGTGGCCGCCGGTGCCGAGCAGGCTGCCGCCGGGTTCCGGCTGGTCGTCGGCGAGGATGACGCGGGCGCCGCTCCGTGCTGCCGCCGCCGCGGCCGCGAGGCCGGCCGGGCCCGCGCCGACGACCAGCAGGTCGCAGTGGGCGTGTACGGCGTCGTAGCGGGCGGGGTCCGGTTCGGTGGCCAGGCGGCCCTGACCGGGGAGGCTGGTCGCGACGAGGCCGTCGTGCAGCTCGACCGTCGTCGCGGGGAGCATCGGCTCGGGGAAGGGTTCCTCGATCTGGATGACGGCGTTGGGTTCCTCCACGCCGGCGGAGAAGATGCCGCGGGGGCGGCCGAGTTTGATGCTGGTCGCTGTCGCGATGACGCCGTTGGCGAGGAGGGCGGAGGCGAGGGTGTCGCCTCGGTAGCCCTGGTACTCGGTGCCGTCGAAGGTGAAGGTGAGGGGTCGGTCGCGGTGGATTCGGCCACCGGTGGCCAGGCGGTGCGGTTGGCTCTCGAGCCGTGGCGGGGGCGCCGCCCCCGGACCCCCGTTCGGCCCTGACGGGACCTCGTCCTCGATCGCCGGACCGGCTGAGCCGGCGGCCGGGCGCGGTGGGACGGCCGGGCCGGGCTGCGAAGGGGCCGGACAGGCTGCGTCAGCGAGCCCGGGCTGCAGGGCGGTCGGGCGCTCCTCGCCGGCCCGGTACACCGCCAGGACCTCGTTCGTCGAGGTGTCGCGCACCGCGTTGAACCACTTGCGGCAGCCCGCCGCGTGGCTCCACCGTTCGGCGAACGGGCCCTTGGGGTTGTCGCGGAAGAAGAGGTAGCGCGCCCACTCCTCGTCGGTGAGGGCGGCGGGGTCCTCGGGGTAGGGCACGTGCGCCTGGCCGCCGTAGTGGAACTCGGCCTCGTCGCGGGGCCCGCACCACGGGCAGGAAATGAGCAGCATCGTTCGGCTCCCTAGTGGGCCACCGCGGCCGCGCCGTGCTCGTCGACGAGCGCGCCGGTGGTGAAACGGTCGAGCGAGAAGGGGGCGTTGAGGGAGTGGGGGGTGTCGTGGGCGATGGTGTGGGCGTAGACCCAGCCGACGCCCGGAGTGGCCTTGAAACCGCCCGTGCCCCACCCGCAGTTGAGGTAGAGGTTGCCGACCGGGCTGAGGCCGACGATCGGCGAGGCGTCCGGGCTGACGTCGACGATGCCGCCCCAGGTGCGCAGCACATGGGCGCGGGCGAAGACCGGGAAGAGTTCCAGGGCGGCGGACATCTGCTCTTCGATGATGTGGAAGGCGCCGCGCTGGGTGTAGGAGTTGTAGGCGTCGATGCCGGCGCCCATCACCAGTTCGCCCTTGTGCGCCTGGCTGACGTACACGTGGACGGCGTTGGACATGACCACCGTGGGGTGGACCGGCTCCAGGAGCTCGGAGACCAGTGCCTGCAACGGGTGACTCTGGAGGGGGAGTTCGATGCCGGCCATGGCGGCGAGGACCGAGGTGTGGCCGGCCGAGCACAGGGCCACCTTGCCCGCGGCGATGGGTCCGCGCGTGGTCTGTACGCCGACCACCCGGCCGCCGACCACGTCCAAGCCGGTGACCTCGCAGTTCTGGATGATGTCGATGCCGGCGGCGTCCGCGGAGCGGGCGAATCCCCAGGCGACGTAGTCGTGTTTGGCGATGCCGGCGCGCGGCTGGTAGGTGCCGCCGAGGACCGGATAGCGCACGTCGGGCGAGATGTTGACGATCGGGCAGACCTCTTTGACCTGCTCGGCGTCGAGCCACTCGGCGTCGACGCCGTTGAGCCGGTTGGCCTCGACCCGCCGCACACTGTCGCGGACGTCCTGGAGGCTGTGGGCGAGGTTCAGCACGCCGCGCTGGGAGAAGAGGATCGGGTAGTCGAGCTCTTCCGCCAGCCCCTCCCAGAGTTTGAGGGCGTGCTCGTAGATGCCGGCGCTCTCGTCCCACAGGTAGTTGGAGCGGATGATCGTGGTGTTGCGGGCCATGTTGCCGCCGCCCAGCCAGCCCTTCTCCAGGACCGCGACATTGGTGATGCCGTGGTTCCTCGCCAGGTAGTGGGCGGTGGCCAGACCGTGACCGCCGCCACCCACGACGATCACGTCGTACGACCGCCTGGGCTCGGGGTTGCGCCAGAGCCGGTCGGGGTGGTCGGGGAGATCGGCGCCGGGGGTGCTGGGGCTCATCGGACAGCTCCGTCGTGCGAGGGCGGATAGAGCGGGTGCTGGGCCACGAGGGCCTCGATGCGGGCGGTCGCCCTGCCGTCAGGCAACAGTGCGGTCACTGACCGTGCTCCTTCCTGCGAGCCTGTGCTGCAACGCCCCAAGGGACGCGGGGAACTGCGCGACCGGCCACGACGGACCCGCAGCGCAACGACGACCCGTCGCGGGCATCCCCGATGCATCGCTCAGCCACGGAGGCGGGACATCGTCGGGTCGAACAGCGGCTCCTCGGCCACGACCGCCTCCACCCGCCGGTCGAAGTAGCCGATGTGGACCGCCGTCCCGGGGACGGCGAGTTCCGCGGGGAGCCAGGCGTAGGCGATGCCCTTGCCGATCGTGTAGCCGTAGGCGGCACTGGTGACGTAGCCGACCGCGCGGTCGCCGTCGTAGACCGGCTCCTTGCCCAGGACGACCGACCGCGGGTCGTCGATGGTGAGACAGGTCAGCCTGCGCCGGACGCCTTCCTTGCGGCGCTCCAGGGCGGCCTTGCCGAGGAAGTCGCCCTTGTCGAGCTTGACGGCGAAGCCGACGCCGGCCTCGTAGGGGTCGTGCTCGAAGGTCATGTCGGTGCCGAAGGAGCGGTAGCCCTTCTCCAGGCGGAGGCTGTTGAAGGCGCCGCGGCCGGCGATGACGCCACCGAGCGGCTTCGCCGCCCGCCACAGGGTGTCCCACAGTTTCAGGCCCTGGTCGGCGGTGGTGTAGAGCTCCCAGCCGAGCTCGCCCACGTACGACAGCCGCATCGCGGTGACGGGCACCGAGCCGATGTAGGCGCGCTTGGCGCGGAAGTACTTCAGGCCGTCATTGGAGAAGTCCTCGTCCGTCAGCGGCTGGAGGACCTTGCGGGCCAGGGGGCCCCACAGGCCGATGCAGCAGGTGCCGGGGGTGATGTCGCGCACCTGGACGGTGCCGTCGGCGGGGAGCCGGCGCGCGAACCAGTCGAGGTCCAGGTTGCCGTTGGCGCCGACCTGGAAGAGGTCGGGGGCCAGGCGGGCGACGGTGACATCGCTGCGGATGCCGCCGTCCCGGTCCAGGAGCAGGGTGTACGTCACCGAGCCGACCGACTTGGCGACCTTGCCGGTGGTCAGCCCCTCCAGGAAGTCCGCGGCGCCCCGGCCACTGACCTCGAGCCGCTTGAGGGCGGTCATGTCGTACATCGCGACGGTCTCGCGGGTGGCCTGTGCCTCTGCGCCGACGACGGGCGACCAGTACCGCGCGGCCCAGTCGTCGGGCGTGGGGATGTTGCGGCCCTCGGCCAGTCCCGCGTTGGCCTCGTACCACTGCGGGCGCTCCCAGCCGTTGGCCTCCAGGAAGAACGCGCCGTGCTCCTGCTGGCGGGCGTGGAAGGGGCTCGTGCGGATCGGACGCGGGTCGCCCGAGGGCTGGAGGGGGTGGAGGATGTCGTAGACCTCGACGAAGTTGCGGCAGTCGCGGGCCAGGACGTACTCCGGGGACAGCTGGTGCGGCTCGAAGCGGTTGACGTCGCACTCGTGCAGGTCGAAGGACGAGCAGAAGCCGTCGACCAGCCATTCGGCCATGGCCCGGCCGACGCCCGCCGAGTGCGTGACCCAGACCGCCTCGGCCACCCAGAAGCCCTTGACGTCCGGGGACTCGCCCAGCAGCGGGAAGTTGTCGGTGGTGAAGGAGAACAGGCCGTTGATGCCCTCCTCGACCTTGGCCTCCTGCGTCGCGGGGAGCAGGGACCGGGTCTCGGTCCAGGCGTCGGCGAAGTCGTCCTCGGTGAACTTCAGGACCGACGGCATGTCGTCGGCCTCGTCGACGGAGAGGATGTCGTCGGCCGAGACGGGCATCGGCCGGTGCCCGTAGTAGCCGATGCCGATGCCGTCGAAGCGCTCGCGGTAGTAGAGGTCGGCGTCCTGGTGGCGCAGGATCGGCCGCACCGCCTCCTGCGTCCGGCCCGCGAGCGCCGGGATCGGGCCGGTCCAGGCGAGCTGGTGGGCGAGCGGGGTCAGCGGGAGGTTCATGCCGACCATGCGGGCGATCCTCGGGCCCCAGATGCCGGCGCAGCACACCACGATGTCGGCCGCGATCTCGCCGCGGTCGGTGAGGACACCGGTCACCCGGCCCTCGCTCTGCTGTATGTCCAGCACTTCGTGGCGGGCCAGGAAGGTGACGCCGCGCTCGGTGGCCCGGCGGATCTGCGCCTCGACGGCGAGGACGGCCTTGGCGATCCCGTCGGTCGGGATGAGGAGGCCGCCGAGGATCCGGTCCGGGTCGACCAGCGGGTGCTGCTCGACGCACTCGGCGGCGCTGAGCAGGCGCGCCTCGATGCCCCAGGCGGTGATCCAGCCGAGGCGGCGGTGCAGCTCCGCGAGGCGTTCGGGGGTGGTGGCCACTTCGAGGCCGCCGACCTGGAGGAAGCAGGGCTTGCCGTCGACGTCGAGGGAGCAGAACTTCTCGACGGTGTAGCGGGCCAGCTCGGTCATGGTCTTGGAGGAGTTCGTCTGGAAGACCAGGCCCGGGGCGTGCGACGTGGAGCCCCCGGTCGCGGGGAGCGGGCCCTGGTCGACCACGGTCACATCGGTCCAGCCGCGCGCGGAGATCTCGTCCGCGAGTGCCGCTCCCACGACGCCCGCTCCGATGATCACCACTCGGGGTCCCGCCATCGCCGCACCTCCGGATCGAAAACCAGTCGAGTTGCTTTCTGCGCAACATAGTTCAGGTTGCGCAACTCAATGTGCCTGTCGCGGACAGGGGGTGTCAAGAGGTCCGGTGACGTCGGGAAACAGCCCGAAACGCGGCAATGCCCGGCGGGCGGCGCACACAGGTGCACACCGCCCGCCGGGCATCTCCGACCGTCCTGCCGACGTGGGTTACTTGATCCAGGCGTCGACCTTGGCGCGGTTGGCCTCCACCCACTTCTTGGCCGCAGCGTCCGGCGACAGCTTGTCCACCGCGATGTACTTGGCCACGGTGTTCTGGTCGTCGTTCGTCCAGTTGAACTTCTTCACCAGGTCATAGGCCGGGCTGCCGGACTTGGCGAACTCGGCGCTGACGATCTTGTCGAGGTCGTAGACGGGATAGTCGCAGGCGATCTTCGCCGCATCGGCGTCGCACCCCGTCGTGTAGGCGGGCAGATCAACCTTGACCAACGGCACCTCGGACAGGAACCACTGCGGCTCGTAGAAGTAGCCGATCACCCATTCCTTGTTCTTCTCGGCCTTGCGGAAGGACTGGATGAGCGCGGTCTCGCTGCCCGCGTACACCACCTTGAAGTCCAGCTTCAGGTTCTTCACCAGCGCCTCGTCGTTGGTGACGTACGACGGGTCCCCGTCCAGCAGCTGGCCCTTGCCGCCGGACTCGGAGGTCTTGAACTCGGCCGCGTACTTGTTGAGGTTCTTCCAGTCGGTGATGTCCGGGTGCGCCTTGGCCAGCCACGGCGGCACGTACCAGCCGATGATGCCCTTGTTGCCGGTCGAGCCGGCCGCCACGGCGGTCTTCTGGTCGGTGATGTACTTCTTCTTCAGATCGTCGTGGCCCCAGTTCTCCAGGACGGCGTCGACCTCGCCCGTCCCGAAGCCCTGCCAGGCGATCTCCTCCTTCAGGTCCTTCTTGTTGACCGTACAGCCGAGGTCGTGCTGCGCGACGTAGGCGACGACGGCCGCGTCCGCCTCGTAGCCCACCCACGGATTGACGGCGAGGTTGAAGGTTCCGCACTTGCCCGAGCTGCCCGCATCCGCGGAGTCGTCACCGACCTTCGCGCCGCCGCAGGCGGTGAGGGTCAGCCCGATGACAGTCACGACGGCTATGCCGGCCACGCCGGTTCTCCACGGTCGTACTTGTGTTGCCATGCTGGTGCTCCTTAAGCGCTCGCGCGTCGCGCCGCTGCCTGGGTGATCCGGTCGAACATGACTCCGAGAAGGACGATGGCGAGTCCCGCCGCGAGCCCCTTCCCGTACAGCTGCCCCTGCGAGAAGCCGGCCACGACGTCGTAGCCGAGGGCGCCCGCTCCTACCAGGCCGCCCACAACAACCATCGACAGCACGTAGATCAGGCCCTGGTTGGTCGCGAGCGTCAGGGCACTGCGTGACATCGGCAGTTGAACCTTGGTGATGATCTGCCAGGTGTTGCACCCGGCGGACGTGGCCGCCTCGACGGTGGTCTCGGGCACGGCCCGCACCCCATCGGCGATGATCTTGATGGCGACCGGCGCCGCGTAGACGATCGCGGCGACGATGGCCGTGAAGCGGGTCGCGCCGAACAGCGCCAGGAACGGCACGAGGTAGACGAACGGCGGCATCACCTGCGCCGCGTCCAGCGTGGGCCTCAGCAGCCGGTCGACGAGCGGACTGCGCCCCATCCACACCCCCAGGACCATGCCGAGCAGCATGACCAGCACCGTTGCCACGAGGGTCGACGCCAGCGTCGTCATCGCGTCCGACCACAGGCCGGTGCCGAGCAGCAGGCCCAGGCAGACGGCCGTGGTGATGCCGGCCCGCCCGCCGCCGAGCACGGTGCCCAGCGCGATCAGCACTGTGGCGACGAGCCACCACGGTGAGTCGGTGAGCAGCGACTGGAACGGGTTGAGCAGGCCGTTGGAGATGCCGTCGCGGAAGGCGTTGGTGAGGCCCGACAGGTTGTCCTGCGCCCAACCGGTCGCGGTGTCGGCCGCGCTCGCGATGGAGCTGCCGGTGCCGCCGTCGCCGGGGAACTCCGCCGCCCAGAGATAGGTGTGCGACAGATAGACGAGGACGGCCGTGACCGCCGCGCCCGCACCCAGCAGCGGCCTGCGCCACTTGAGGAAGCGGTTCTTCGAACGCCGGGCCGTCTCCGCACGGGCGCTGGCCGCGGTGGTGACCCGGTCGAGGACGATCGCCATGACGACGATGGCGAGCCCCGCGTTGAAGGCCGTTCCCACGTCGAGCGACTGAAGAGCCTGCACGACGGTCTTGCCGAGGCCGGGCGCGTCGATCAGCGCCGCGATGGTCACCATGGCCAGGGCGGCCATGATCGACTGATTGACACCCATCACCACGGTCCGCTTGGACATGGGCAGCAGGACCTTGAGCAGTGCCTGCCGTCGGGTCGCACCCAGCGATTCGGCGGCCTCGACGGTGGTCTCCG
Source organism: Streptomyces sp. NBC_01334 (assembly GCF_035983595.1). NCBI lineage: Bacteria > Bacillati > Actinomycetota > Actinomycetes > Kitasatosporales > Streptomycetaceae > Streptomyces > Streptomyces sp. NBC_01334. The sequence goes on from NZ_CP130718.1 coordinate 635,145, forward strand.
GCACGGAACGGATGGCGTGCGCCGTGATGCGGATCGCGGGCGGTGCCGCGTAGATCACGGTGGCGATCGTCGCGGAGGCCCCGCCGATCAGGAAGAACAGGGTCAGTGGGGCGAGGTAGACGAAGGTCGGCATCGTCTGCATGAAGTCCAGAAACGGCGTCACGATCCGGTTGACCCGGTCCGAGAGCCCCGCCCACACACCCAGCGGGATCGCGAACAGCAGCGCCACGAAGACCGCGGAGAGCGTGAGCGACAGGGTGTCCATGCTCTCCTGCCACAGACCCTGCAGGCCCAGGAAGGTGAAGCCCGCGACGGCCAGCAGGGCGACCCGCCAGTTGCCCACGGCCCAGGAGACGTAGCCCACGATGCCGACGACGCCGAGCCATCCGATCTGCGGAAGGGGGCGGCCTGCGGAGGGTTGTGAGATCAGGTGCTGGATGAAGGTCACCAGGTTGTCGATGACCAGGCGGATCTCGTTGAAGAAGTAGAGGAACAGCGGGTTGGAGTTGCGGTCCGCGCCGATCGAGTCGTTGACGTCGTTGAACCACCGGTGCAGGTCGGTGAGGTCCGCCGCCGCCAGGGTCAGCGTCTGCTTTCCGCGCAGGACGACGAAGAGGAGCAGCCAGGCCACCAGGATCGCGGCCACCACCGTGCGCCGGCGGACCTTGCGCACGGCGGCCAGGGGAGCGGACTTCTCCAGGGCGACGGCCATCACGCCCCGCCTTCGTGCCCGGCGACCACTGCGAGGATCTCCTCGTCACCGACGATGCCGAGCAGCTTGCCGTCCTCCACGACCTTGACCGGCCTGTCCGCCGCCAGCACCGCCCGGGTGGCCTCCTTCACCACGACGTCCGGGCCCAACTCGGGACCGTCCAGGGCGTCGTCGGGCTCCGCCGGGCGCATGATCCACCGCAGGGTGAGCACATCGCCGCGCGGCACGTCCTTGACGAACTCGCGTACGTAGTCGTCGGCCGGGGCGCCCACCAGCTCGTCGCCGGTGCCGCACTGGACCATCTTGCCGTCGCGCATGATCAGGATGCGGTCGCCCAGCTTGAGCGCCTCGGAGAGGTCGTGGGTGATGAACACCATGGTCTTGCCGACCTCGTGGTGCAGCCGGATGACCTCGTTCTGCATGTCGCGGCGGATCAGCGGGTCGAGCGCCGAGAAGGGCTCGTCGAAGAAGAGCACGTCCGGGTTGCCGGCCAGCGCCCGGGCCAGGCCGACGCGCTGCTGCATACCGCCCGAGAGCTGGTCGGGGTAGGAGTTCTCGTAGCCGGAGAGGCCGACCAGTTCGACGACCTCCAGGGCCCGCTTGTTGCGTTCGGCCCGGCTCATGCCGCGGATCTCCAGGCCGAAGGCCACGTTGTCGACGACCCGGCGGTGCGGCAGCAGTCCGAAGTGCTGGAAGACCATGGAGAACTTGCGGCGCCGCAGGTCGCGCAGGCGTCTGGGGTCCGCCTCGCGGATGTCCTCGCCCTCGAAGACGAGCTCTCCGGCGGTGGGTTCGATCAGCCGGGTCAGACATCGCACCAGCGTGGACTTGCCCGAGCCGGACAGGCCCATGACGACGAAAACCTCGCCCTGGCGGACGTCGAAGTTCACGTCGCGTACGGCGGCGGTGCAGCCGGTACGGTCCATGAGCTCGCGGCGGGTGAGGCCGCACAGCTCCTCCGAGTCCGGCACCTGGTCGGCCTTCGGCCCGAACACCTTCCACAGCCGGCGCACGGATATGACCGGAGTACCGTCCGAATCCTCGGGCGCGCCGCGCCGCTGCGGCACCTCGGTCTGTGTTGGGGTCATGATCGACCTCTCTTCGGCATTCAGCCGCGGAACCAGTGTTGCGGCCGGGGTTGGATGTTCTGCCAGATGTGTTTGGGCTCTCGGTACTCGTCCAGGCCGGTCGGTCCCAGCTCCCGGCCCACGCCCGAATGCCCGAAGCCACCCCATTCCGCTTGCGGCACGTAGGGGTGGTAGTCGTTGATCCACACCGTGCCGTGACGCAGCCGCCGGGCCACCCGCTGGGCCTTGCCCGCGTCCTGCGTCCACACGGCCCCGGCCAGTCCGTACTCGGTGTCGTTGGCGATCCGCACGGCGTCGTCCTCGTCGGTGAAGCGCTCGACGGTGAGCACGGGCCCGAAGGACTCCTCGTGCACGACGCGCATGTCCTGCCGGCACTCGTCGAGGACGGTCGGCGGGTAGTAGAAGCCGTCGGCGAGGGCCGGGTCGTCGGGCCGTTCACCGCCGCAGCGCAGCACGGCCCCCTCTGCGAGGCCCGCCGCGACATACGCCTCGACCTTCTCCCGGTGCTGTGCGGAGATCAGCGCCCCGGTCTCGGCCTCGGGGTCGAAGGGCCCGCCGAGGCGGATCCGCCGGGCGCGGCGGACGACCTCGTCGACGAGCCGGTCGTGCAGCGAGTCCTCCACGATCAGCCGGGCGCCGGCCGAGCAGACCTGCCCGGAATGCAGAAAGACGGCCGTGAGAGCGAAGTCCACGGCCGTCTCGAAGTCGGCGTCGGCGAAGATGACGTTGGGGTTCTTGCCGCCGAGTTCCAGCGCCACCTTCTTCACGGTCGCCGCGGCGGTGGCCATGATCCGTTTGCCGGTCTCCAGGCCGCCGGTGAAGGAGACCATGTCGACGGCCGGGTCCTCGGAGAGCGGGGCGCCGACCTCGGGCCCGGTGCCCAGGACGAGGTTGGCGGCACCGGCCGGGAGTCCGGCCTCCGCCAGCGCCCTCATCAGCAGGATCGAGGTGGAGGGGGTCAGCTCACTGGGTTTGAGGACGATCGTGTTGCCGGCCAGGAGAGCCGGTGCGACCTTCCAACTCGCTTGCAGCAGAGGGTAGTTCCAAGGGGTGATCAGCCCGCACACGCCGATCGGCTCGTAGACGACGCGGCTGACGGCGTCGTCGCGGCCGGTGTCGATCACCCGGCCGGCGTCGGTGCCGCCGATCCCGCCGTAGTACCGGAAGCAGGAGATGACGTCGGCGATGTCGTACTCGCTCTCCACCAGCCGTTTGCCGGTGTCCAGCGACTCCGCGCGGGCGAACTCCTTGGCATCGCGCTCGATGAGGTCGGCGGTGCGCAGCAGCAGCGCGCCGCGCTCCCGCTCGGAGGTGCGCGGCCACGGTCCCTCGTCGAAGGCGCGGCGGGCGGCGGCGATCGCCGCCTCGGTGTCGGGACGCGTCCCTTCCGAGACGGTCGCGGTGAGGGAGCCGTCGGCGGGGCAGCGGATCTCCCGGCGCCCACCGGCCGACGGGTCCCGCCATTCCCCAGCCACATACAGGTCTGCCACGCGCCAATGCCCTTCAGCCCGAAATGCGTTGCGCATCATGCATTCAATTGCTTGTGGTGGAACACCTTGACGAACGCCACAGACCTGCGTCAAGGGGTTGGCGGATGACGATTTCGCCATGCGGGTACTTATGCGGCCGCCCTTGACCGCAAGCGGAGTCGAGCCGACCATGTTGCGTATCGCTCACCATGTTGTGCAATACGCACCGACGGAGGTCGCTGTGTCCGCTGAGTACCCTGGTCCGCAGCCCGGTCGTGAGTACGTCCTCACCCTCTCCTGTCCCGACAGCGCCGGACTGGTCCACGCGGTGAGCGGCTTCCTCGTCAGGAACTCGGGCAACATCCTGGAAAGTCAGCAGTTCGACGATCGGCTGCAGGGCCGCTTCTTCATGAGGGTTCACTTCGACGTTTCCGACCCGGACGCGCAGGTGAAAACACTGCGTTACCGATTCGGTCCCGTCGCCGAGGCGTACGGCATCACCTGGACGCTGAGCGAGGCGTCGACGCCGACCCGCACGCTGATCATGGTGTCCCGGTTCGGTCACTGCCTCAACGATCTGCTGTTCCGTCAGCGCACCGGCGCACTCAACATCGAGATCCCGGCGATCGTCTCCAACCACCGGGACTTCGAAGGCCTGGCGCAGACGTACGGCATCCCCTTCCACCACATCCCCGTCACCAGGGACACCAAGGCCGAGGCCGAGGCGCGCCTGCTGGAGCTGGTGAGGGACCTGGACGTCGACCTGGTGGTGCTGGCCCGCTACATGCAGATCCTCTCCGACGACCTGTGCAAGCAGCTCGAGGGTCACGCCATCAACATCCACCACTCCTTCCTCCCCAGCTTCAAGGGCGCGCGACCCTACGACCAGGCCTACGACCGTGGCGTGAAGCTCGTCGGCGCGACGGCGCACTATGTGACCCCGGACCTGGACGAGGGGCAGATCATCGAGCAGGACGTGGTCAGGGTGGACCACTCGCTCGGCCCCGGGGACCTGGTCACGGTCGGTCGGGACGTGGAGGCCCAGGTACTCGCGCACGCGGTGAAGTGGCACAGCGAGAGCCGCGTCATGGTGTACGGCAACCGCACGGTGGTCTTCCGCTGAGCGATACGACACGAGGGGGCGGGGCCGGACTTCCGGCCCCGCCCCCTTTCCGTACGCGAAGGCTCCGTACACGAGGGTCCGTATACGAAGGGTCCGTATACGAAGGGCGTTTCAGCTTTCCAGCCGCTCGAGCACAGCGCGGCGCCACCGTTCCGTCTCCGCGATCTGGTTGAACGTGAACAGGTGCAGCCCCGCGACGCCCGCCGACGGCGCGGTGAGCGCCTTCTCGGTACGCGCCAGCAGCCTGTCGGGCGAGTACCCGCCGGGTGCCGCGAACCGCAGGAACCACGAGGCGTGCCCGGTCAGGAACCGGGTCGACTCCCCCACGCCGATCTTCGCCGCCATGGACAGCAGCTTGGCCCGTTGCACCGGCCCCGCGACGCCCAGGTGGACGGGCAGGGTGATGTCCCGGCGCCGGATCCGGACGAGCCACTCCCCCAGCACCCGTGGGTCGAAGCAGAGGTTGCTCACGAGGTAGGTGGCGTGCCGGCGCTTGTCCCACATGGCCTGCACGGTGATGTCGTCGTGGATGAGCGGATGGCTCTCGGGATAGCCGGCGATCCCGACGCGGGCGAAGGGCCTGCCCAGCTCGCTCAGCCGGCGCAGCACCGGCAGCGCCCCGTCGTAGGCCCCGGCCGGCGGGTCGGCGTCACCCGCCGGGACGAACACGTCGTCCACGCCCACCTCGCGCAGCCGATCGGCGACCTCCTTCAGGTGCACTTCGTCGCGCAGCAGCCGCGCGGGCACGTGCGGGACGACGCGGAAACCGTGCGCCGCGAGCCGGGTGGCGAGGTCGAGGGTCGGTTCCAGGCCCTTGACCGGCGACGCCGTCACGGTGACGACGACCTCGCGCGGGACGTGGGCGAGGACCTTGTCCTCGGTCGCCTTCGCGGGCAGCACCTCGTAGCGGACGCTCTCCAGCAGCGTCCTCAGCCCTGAACCGGCCAACGTCTACCCGGCCTGCTGGGCATCGCGGTGACGGTAGTACGCGGCCTTCGACGGCGGCTGCGGCTCCTTGCCGAGGATCAGGTCGGCGGCCTTCTCGGCGATCATCATCACCGGCGCGTAGATGTTGCCGTTGGTGACGTACGGCATCACCGAGGCGTCCACCACGCGCAGCCCCTCCATGCCGTGCACCCGCATGCTGGTCGGGTCGACGACGGACATCTCGTCGGTGCCCATCTTGCACGTACAGGACGGGTGCAGGGCGGTCTCGCCCTCCTTCGCGACCCAGGCGAGGATCTCCTCGTCCGTCGCCACCTTCCGCCCGGGCGAGATCTCCCCGTCGTTGTAGGGGGCGAGCGCGGGCTGGTCGAGGAGCTTGCGGGCCACCCGGATCGCCTCGACCCACTCGCGTCGGTCCTGCTCGGTGGAGAGGTAGTTGAAGCGCAGGGCCGGGTGCTCGCGCGGATCCTTGCTCTTGATCTTCACCGAGCCGATGGCGTCGGAGTACATCGGGCCCACGTGCACCTGGTAGCCGTGGCCGCCGGCCGGTGAGGAGCCGTCGTAGCGGACCGCGATCGGCAGGAAGTGGAACATCAGGTTGGGGTAGTCCACGTCCTCGTTGCTGCGCGCGAAGCCTCCGGCCTCGAAGTGGTTGGTCGCGGCGGGCCCCTTGCGGAAGAGCCACTGGAGCCCGATGAAGGGGGCACGCCACTTGGCCATGTACGGCTGCATGGAGACCGGTTGCTTACAGGCGTACTGGACGTAGACCTCCAGGTGGTCCTGCATGTTCTCGCCGACGCCCGGAAGGTCGTGGACGACGTCGATGCCGAGGGCGCTCAGCTCCTCCGCGTTGCCGACGCCGGAGAGCTGGAGCAGCTGCGGGGAGTTGATCGCGCCGCCGCAGAGGATGACTTCGGCGGCGCGGACCCGCTGGGGTGCGCCCTTGCCGCGCCGGTACTCGACGCCGACGGCCCGCTTGCCCTCGAAGAGCACCCGCGTGACGAGGGCGCGGGTCCTGACCGTGAGGTTGGGCCGCTTCCTGGCGGGCTTGAGGTACGCCTTCGAGGCCGACAGGCGGCGTCCGCGGTGGACGTTGCGGTCGAACTTGGCGAACCCCTCCTGCCGGAAGCCGTTGACGTCGTCGGTGGGTGCGTAGCCTGCTTCCTGGGTGGCCTCGAGGAAGGCGCCGAAGAGCGGGTTGGTCGCGGGCCCGCGTTCGAGGACGAGGGGGCCGTCGTGGCCGCGGAACTCGTCGTCCGGGTCGGCGGCGAGACAGTTCTCCATGCGCCGGAAATACGGCAGACAGTGCGCGTAGTCCCAGGTCTCCATGCCGGGGTCGGCCGCCCAGCGCTCGTAGTCCATCGGGTTGCCGCGCTGGAAGATCATGCCGTTGATGCTGCTGGAACCGCCGAGCACCTTGCCGCGCGCGTGGTAGACGCGCCGGCCCCCCATGTGGGGCTCGGGCTCGGACTCGTACTTCCAGTCGTAGAACCGGCTGCCGATCGGGTAGGTCAACGCCGCGGGCATGTGGATGAAGACATCCCACGGGTAGTCGGAACGCCCGGCCTCCAGCACCAGCACGCGGTTCGCCGGGTCGGCGGAGAGTCTGTTCGCCAGTGCGCTGCCGGCCGATCCGCCGCCGACGATGACGAAGTCGTATTGCAGGGGAGCCATGGTGCCTCGTCTCGCTCGCGCCGTAGATACGCGAGGCATGCTAATAGAGGTAGCGTCATGCGCACCAGGTTGCGAACGACGCAACTTGCAAGGTCTTTGTTTCGGCTTCGTTGCTTGCCGTCGTGTTGTTTACTGCGCGTATAGTTGTGTCGTGAGCAACCACAGCCAAGACACCGAAACGACAAGTTCGCAGGCCGGCGGAGTGCAGTCGGTGGACCGCGCCATCAGCGTCCTCGAGATTCTCGCGCAACGCGGCGAGGCGGGCGTCAGTGAGGTGGCCGCCGAGATCGACGTGCACAAGTCCACCGCGTTTCGTCTGCTCGGCGCCCTGGAGACGCGCGGTCTGGTGGAGCAGGCGGGCGAGCGCGGCAAATACCGTCTCGGCTTCGGGATCGTACGCCTGGCCGGTGCGGTGACCGGCCGCATCGACATCACCCAGCAGGGCCGCCCCGTGTGTGAGCGTCTGGCCGAGGAGATCGGCGAGACGGTCAACATCGCGGTCATGCAGGAGCACTACGCGATCAACCTCTACGAGGTGCGCGGCCCCGGCGCGGTCACCGCGCACAACTGGGTCGGCGAGCTGACCCCGTTGCACGCCACCTCCAGCGGCAAGATCCTGCTGGCCCACCTCCCCGCCAAGGAACGCGCCGCGCTGCTGGCCGAGGCCGGGATGAAGAAGGTCACCCCGCACACCATCACCGCCAAGACCAAGATCGAGAAGAACCTCGCCGAGGCCCGGGAGCGCGGCTACGCCTGGACCCTGGAGGAGCTGGAGGTCGGCCTGCACGCCATGGCCGCACCGGTCCGCAACCGTGACGGAGAGGTCATCGCGGCGCTCAGCGCCTCGGGGCCCGCGTACCGCTTCACCGAGGAGCGCCTGCACGAGCTCTCACCGGTGCTCCTCAAGGGCGCCCAGGAGATCAGCCACCGGATGGGCTACCTGGGCTGACCGTCCCGACTACCGCGGGCGGCCGCCCAGGCGCTCGTTCACCCAGTCGTGGAAGGCGCCGATGTGGTGCTCGCTGGGTACCAGCACCCCGCCCTTGGCGTACATTCGGGAGCTCATCCCGGGCTGGGTGCGCTCGCATGCGTCGAAGTCCTGCCGGTTGACCCGGTCGAAGAGTTCCACGGACCGGCTGACGTCCTTGCCGCTCTCGACGACATGCGGGAGGTAGAGCCAGTCGCACTCGACGATCGTGCGGTCGACGGCCACCGGGTACATCCGGTGGAAGATGACATGGTCGGGGACGAGGTTGACGAAGACCTGCGGCCTGACGGTGATCGCGTAGTAGCGGCGGTCCTGGTCCTCCGCGACCCCGGGGATGCGGTCCAGCCCCTCGGAACCGTCGACGGTGAACCCCTGGACCTCCTCACCGAACTCGGCGCCGTGCCCGACGTAGTACTGCGCGGCGTATCCGTCGGCGAACTCGGGGAGCACCTCGGTGAGTTCGGGGTGGATCGTGGCGCAGTGGTAGCACTCCATGAAGTTCTCGATGATGAGCTTCCAGTTCGCCTTCACGTCGTAGACGATGCGCCGGCCGACCGAGAGGTTGTCGATGTCGTAGCGCTCGATCGACTCCACGTCACCGAGGCGGGCGACGACATCGCCGATGACGGCCTCCTCGAAGGACGGCGGGTCCTCCGCGAGGCACACCCAGACATAGCCGAGCCATTCGCGCACCGCCACGGCGACCAGACCGTACTCGGTGCGCCCGACGTCGGGCATCTTGGTGAGGTTGGGCGCCGCGACGAGCTTGCCGTTCAGGTCGTACGTCCAGGCGTGGTACGGGCACTGGAAGGCCCGCTTGACCTCGCCGGCCTCCTCGGTGCAGAGCTTGGCTCCGCGATGCCGGCACACGTTGAAGTAGGCACGAACGGCGTTGTCACGCGCGCGGGTGACGAGGATGCTCTCCCGGCCCACGTCCACGGTGCGGAAGGCACCGGGCTTCGCCAGCTCCGAGGCGCGCGCGACGCAGAACCACATGGTCTCGAATATGCGCTCCTGCTCCTGGGCGAAGACCGCCGGATCCGTGTAGGAGGAGCCGGGGAGGGTGGCGATCAGGCTGTCCGGCAGACTGGTCGAGGTCACAGGGCACTCCTCGGGAAACGTCGTGGAGGGGACATTCACGCGCCGGGAAGAGCGACTCCGGACGGCGTTGTGTATGAGGCAACGCTGCGTGCCATATGCAACCGCAGCATGGGATGCCACAGGGGCGGTGTCAAGACGTGGCGGCGGCGAGCTGCTTGCGCCAGCGCGTGAACAGCCGCGGCTGGTTCATACCGAGCACCGCGACCGGATCTCCGGCACGCCGGTAGACGGCCAGGACGTTGCGTTCGTCCACGGCGCCTTCCTCGACGGTCACGCTGTCGGCGCCGGCCGCGTGTCCGGTGAACTGGATCCTGACGCCGTACTGGTCGGACCAGAAGTACGGCGGCCGGGGCACACCCGGCACCACCGCGCCCCCCGCCAGCAGCGTGGCGACGGCGGCGTCGGGGCGCTCCCGCGCGCCGGTCCAGTGCTCGACGCGGCGGTGGGCGCCGGCGCGGGGGTCATACCAGTTGGCACAGTCGCCGACCGCGACCACCCCGGCCAGGCCGGTGCGACCGTCGGCGCCGCATTTGACGCCGTTGTCGAGCTCGACACCGGATCCCTCGAGCCACTCCACGCACGGGCGGGCGCCCACACCGACGACGACGATGTCGGCCGGGATACTGCGGCCGTCCTCGAGCAGAACGGCGTCCACGCAGCGCTCCCCGCTCAGACCCTTGACACCCACACCGCACAGCAGCCGTACGCCGTGATCCGCGTGCAGGCCGGAGACGATGCCGCCCATGGTCGCGCCGAGCGGCCCGGCCAAAGGCGTCGGAGCCACCTCGACAACCGTCACGTCGAGCCCCAGGGCGTAGGCGGTGGAGGCCACCTCGGCGCCGATGAATCCGCCGCCGATCACCACCAGCCGTCCACCCCGGGCCAGTTCGTCGCGCAGGACGCGGGCGTCGTCCAGGGTCCGCAGGACGTGCACGCCGGCCAGGCCGTCGGAGCCGGGGAGCCTGCGTGCGGCGGCGCCGGTCGCGATGACGAGGCCGTCGACGCGGACCTCCCGCCCGTCGGCCAGCCGCACGGCACGGTCGGTGCGGTCCAGGCCGGTGGCGCGGGCGCCGAGCAGCCACTCCGCGCCCAGGTCCTCGTCCTGTGCCTCCAGCGCGAGGTCGGCCTCGCCGAGGGTGCCGGCCAGGAACTCCTTGGACAGCGGCGGCCGGTCGTACGGGCGATGGAGCTCGTCACCGATGACGACGAGCCGTCCGTCGTAGCCCTGCTTCCGCAGCGAGCGCGCCGCCGACAGTCCGGCGAGCGAGGCGCCCACCACGGCCACGGTCCTCACGCGGCACCCCCGGCGAGCCGGGACGCGACACAGGGCGGCAGGTTGGGGGCGTCCGTCGACACCCGGACATGGATCACGCCGTCCTCGACGACGACCTCGTGCGTGCGCACCGGGAGCTTGGCCGGAGGGGCGTCGACGGCGCCGGTGCGCAGGTCGAACTTCGAGGCATGCAACGGGCATTCCACCTCGCAGCCCTCCAGCCAGCCGTCGGCGAGCGATGCGTCCTGATGGGTGCAGGTGTCGTCGATGGCGAAGAGCTCGCCGTCGTCGGTATGGAACACCGAGACCGGCGGATCGATGTCGAGCCGGAAGGCCTCACCTCGCGGGAGATCCGCGAGACGGCACGCGGGAATCTTCATGACACCTCGGTGCGTATGACGAAACGGATTGCGGTAAGCGCAACATCAGTCTGAAGTCGGCCCGAATCCTTGTCAAGGCATTCACGAGCCGTACAACTCGGCACTTGACGTTGCCTCTGACGCAATACAGTGCGCCATAGGCAACGCCACGAGGGACTGCCCCACCCGTGCCGGGGACATGAAGGCGGCCCGCCTCCTCGCCCCGTGACGGGCGAGGAAACGGGCGCGTCGCCCTCTGCCTACCGGGGGTTCAGAAGCCCCGGTCGAGCCATTCCTGAAGGTGCGGAGCCTCGGCGGCGACGGTGGTCGTCTCCCCGTGCCCGGTGTACACGACGGTGTCCCGGGGCAGCGTGAGCAGCCGGTCCCGGATCGAGTCGACGATGGTGGGGAAGTCGCTGTACGACCTTCCCGTCGCCCCCGGCCCGCCCGCGAAGAGCGTGTCGCCGCCGAAGAGCGCCGTCAGCGCCGGCGCATGAAGGCAGACCGCGCCGGGGGCGTGGCCGGGGGTGTGCAGCACGGTCAGGGAGACGCCGGCCACCTCGAGGACCTGCCCTTCGGCCAGTTCGCCGTCGGGCGCGCGGTCGGGGTGGGTCTGCTTCCACAGCGGCAGGTCGTCGGGATGGAGCAGGACCGGAGCTCCCGTGCGCGCGGCGAGGGCGGGCGCGGCGTCGATGTGGTCGTTGTGGGCATGGGTGCACACGATGGCCCGCAGGGTGCGTCCGCCGAGTGCCTCGGCGATGGCCCCGGCGTCGTGCGCGGCGTCGACGACGATCACCTCTTCGTCGTCCCCGATGATCCACACGTTGTTCTCGACGTCCCAGGTGCCGCCGTCCAGCGAGAACGTCCCCGAGGTGACCAGGTGTTCGATGCGCGCGCCGGCCATCAGAGGACCACCACCGAACGCAGGACCTCGCCACCGTGCATCCGGTCGAAGGCCTTCTCCACCTCGTCCAGCCCGATGGTCTCCGTGACGAAGGCGTCCAGATCCAGCCGCCCCTGCAGATGGAGGTCGATGAGCACGGGGAAGTCGCGGGAGGGCAGGCAGTCTCCGTACCAGGACGACTTCAGCGTGCCGCCGCGCCCGAAGACGTCCGACAGCGGCAGCTCGAGCTTCATCTCCGGGGTCGGCACGCCGACCAGGACGACCGTGCCGGCGAGGTCGCGGGCGTAGAAGGCCTGCCGGTACGTCTCCGGGCGGCCCACCGCCTCGATGACCACGTCGGCGCCGAAACCGCCGGTCAGCTCGCGGATCGCCTCGACCGGGTCGGACTCCCTGGAGTTGACGGTGTGGGTCGCGCCCAGCCTCCGGGCCGTGGCCAGCTTCCGGTCGTCGATGTCCACCGCGATGATCGTCGCGGCGCCCGCCAGCCGCGACCCGACGACCGCCGCGTCCCCGACGCCGCCACACCCGATGACGGCCACGCTGTCACCGCGTCCGACGTTCCCGGTGTTGATGGCGGCGCCGATGCCCGCCATCACCCCGCAGCCGAGCAGCCCCGCGGCGGCCGCCGACGCGGCCCGGTCGACCTTGGTGCACTGTCCGGCCGCCACCAGGGTCTTCTCCGCGAACGCGCCGATACCGAGCGCCGGGGACAGCTCCTGCCCGGTCGAGGCGAGGGTCATCTTCTGCTCGGCGTTGTGGGTGGCGAAGCAGTACCAGGGCCGTCCGCGCCGGCAGGCGCGGCACCGGCCGCACACCGCACGCCAGTTGAGGATGACGAAGTCGCCGGGCGCCACGTCGGTGACACCCTCCCCCACCGACTCCACCACCCCTGCGGCCTCGTGCCCCAGCAGGAAGGGGAAGTCGTCGTTGATGCCGCCCTCGCGATAGTGCAGATCGGTGTGACAGACCCCGCAGGCTTCGATCTTCACCAGCGCCTCGCCCGGCCCGGGATCCGGAACGATGATCGTCTCCAGGCTGACGGGGGCACCCTTGCCCCGCGCGACGACAGCACGGACCTGGTGCGTCATGGCCACTCCTCGGCTGGTACGAGACCTCGACTGATGTTGCTCATTACGACACTCATCTCGCGTGTCGCAACGAGCATGGTTGAGCGCCCACCGGAGGTCAAGGCCCCTGCGGCCGGACGCCACTCGCACGACGAGCAGAGATCCGGGCCGGTTCACCCCTGGTTCACGAAAAGGCCGCACCGGGGCGATCCGGAACAGGAAAAGCAGAGCTCTGCTTGATTTGCAAAACCCGGGAAAGTGTGGGCAATGCCCTTCCCCTGCAATTCTCGTTGCCCACATCCAGCCGGAAAAAGCAAATCCCAACAGCGCATGCTGACAGGCCTGTTGAACGGAAGCCGACGTAAACGTCAAGGGCGAGAATGACCACATCCACCGGACCGCTTTTTGGGCCCCCATCGGAATCGAAAGGGGTGTTATGGTCTGGCTCGCACATTCCCACGGATCAGCGGGGCGTTCTCCCCATCCGACGCTCTCGGGAATGTATTCACCCACCACTCTCTGGAGTTCTGTCATGCCTTCCGACAGCGCGACCGCCATCGCTGAGGCCGACGCGGACACGCGTTCCGGCTCCCCCGGCGGACGCCATCTGGGCCTCGCCCTGATCGTGATCGCCGCCGCCCAGTTGATGCTGATCCTCGACGCCACCATCACCAACATCGCCCTGCCGAGCATCCAGACCGAACTCGACGTGTCCGACGCGAACCTCGCCTGGATCGTCAACTCGTACGCCCTCGCCTTCGGCGGGCTGCTGCTGCTCGGCGGCCGGGCCGGTGACCTCTACGGACGGCGGCGCCTCTTCCGCGCCGGCATCGCCGTGTTCACCCTGGCCTCCCTGCTCGGCGGCCTCGCCCCCGACGAGGGGCTGCTCATCCTGGCCCGCGTGCTCCAGGGCGTCGGCGCGGCGCTCGCGGCGCCCAGCGCGCTGGCCCTGATCACCACCACGTTCCCGGCGGGCAGGGAACGGAACAAGGCGATGGGTGTCTACGCGGCCATGGCCGGCATCGGCGCCACCATCGGTCTGCTGCTCGGCGGGGTGCTGACCGACGTCCTGGACTGGCGCTGGGTCTTCTTCGTCAACATCCCCATCGGTGCGGCGGTCCTGGCCGGCACCCGGCTGCTCGTCGAGGCCGAGCGCCACCCCGGACGTCTGGACGTGCCCGGCGCGGTCACCGGCACCGGCGGGCTGATCGCCCTGGTCTACGGCATCACCCGGGGCGGCGAGCACGGCTGGACCGACAGCCTCACGCTCACGTCCTTCTTCTCGGCCGTCGCACTGCTGGGCGTCTTCCTCCTCGCCCAGCGGCGTGCCGAGCACCCGCTGATGCCGTTGCACCTGTTCAAGGACCGTACGCGAACCGGAAGTTACGCGACGATGCTGTTCATCGGCGCCGGCATGATCGCCCTCTTCTACTTCCTCACCCTCTACATGCAGCTGATCCTCGGCTACAGCGCCGTCAAGACGGGGTTCGCCTATCTGCCCTTCAGTCTCGGCATGGGCATCGCCGCCGGCGCGAGCTCCCGGCTCGTCACCCACGTCGCCCCGCGTCTCGTGGCCGCACCCGGTCTGCTGGTCGCCGCCGGCGGCATGTTCTGGTTCACCACCCTCACCCCGGACTCGTCCTTCACGACCCACCTCATGCCCGCGATGTTCGTGACCGCGCTCGGTCTCGGCATGAGTTTCGTGCCGATGACCCTCGGCGCGGTGCACGCCGTGGAGCGTCACGAGACGGGCATCGCCTCCGCGCTGCTCAACACCGCCCAGCAGATCGGCGGCGCGCTCGGCCTCGCCGTCCTGTCGACCGTCTCCACCAACGCCGCCGACGACCGGCTCCCCGGCGCGGCCTCCGCCCTCTACCGGGGCCTGGCCACCGGCGACGCGGCCCTGATCGGGAAGGCGAGCGAGGCACTGACACACGGCTACACCGCGGCCTTCGCCATCACCGCGGTCATGTTCCTCGCCGCGCTGGCCGTCACCGCGGCCGCCGTCAACGCAAAGAGGCAACAGCACGTCGAGGGGGCACCCGCCGTCCACCTGGGCTGACTTCAGCCCCGCGCACCGGCGGTGGCCGGTCGGCCACGACGGGCCGGCCGGCCGACGACCGGACGACCCTTCGCCGCCCTCCCGAGAGCCGCGCCCAGAACGACGACCGCCACCGACCCCGCCCCGGCCGACTACAGTCCGCATGACTACAGCCGCGTAGACGGTCCACCGCACCGTGGACGATCGAGAGTCGAGGGCGTTCCCATGCCAGAGGGGCACGAAGACCGTCCGGTCGGCGGACGACCGGACCGTCGTCCTGCGGGTGAGCTGGAGGCGAGTGTCCTGGCCGCACTCCGGGCCGCCGACGGCCCGCTCACCCCGAACGCGGTCCGGCTGGCACTCGGAACGGACCTGGCACGCACCACGGTGACGACGATCCTGACGCGCCTGCACACCAAGGGGGCGGTCACCCGCACCCACGCCGGCCGGGGCTACGTCTACGCCCCCGCCCAGGACCCGCCCGGCCTCACCGCCCGCCGTATGCACGCCGAACTGAACAAGGACGCCGACCGGGACACCGCCCTCGCCCGCTTCGTCGCCGACCTCGGCCCGCGGGACAGGGAACTCCTACGGACGCTGCTCGACGAGGGGCACGACGGCGCTGCGAAGCACGGCGGGACGACGCTCCGCACATGAACGAACCACCTGGTCGTCCGGGTTCTACGCGACCGCACTCGCACTCGGCCGGGCGCACCGGGGCGTCACGGGTTGGACGGCGTCCCAGGTACTGCCCGATCGCCGCGATGTTCGCGCCACGCAGTCCTGAGGCCTTCGAGCTCGATACGGGGGAAGTGCTCACCCCACTTGCCGCGGTAGGCGCTCTCGCCGTAATGCCTCGCCACCTCGTCGAAGCAACGGATCACTGCTCGGGCAACGGCGTCGATGCTCTGTCGGGTGGACCAGATCTCGGTCCCGTTGTTGTCGTGGTCGCTGCCGCCGGCCAGCTGAAGGAGGCGGATCCACACGTCGGTGCCTTCGCGGTAGAAAATCCATCGGAAGGCGGTGGGCTCGGCCTCGAACTGTGCTCGGCATTCGGTCTCGCCGGCGATCAGACGTGTCACCGCCGTCAGGAGATCCTCGGGGGCAGTGGTGATGTAGGAGGCCGTGACTTCGGCCTCTGCCAGGTGGTCGCTGACGATGCAGTCGGCCCAACCCCGTCCGGACAGCACCCAGACGAGTCGCATACGGGCCATTCTCGTTCCCCCCGCTGACGATTTCCTCGCGCTGAACACCGACGCAGCTTCCGCGCACGTGGTTCGCAACCATCAGCGTGACGGCTTCGAAGCGTAAGACACTCAGGAACCGGACAGTTCCTCCAGTGCCTCCCCGATCCCCGACAGGAACGGGGCGTGGTCCGGTGAGCCCGCCGGCCATGGCAGGAGGAAGGTCCACAACTGCGTCACGCGGTCTGCCGAGAGCCAGTCGCGGTCGGTCGCGCCCAGCGCCTCGAACCCCGCCGTCGCCGCCACGATCACGGTCGTCGTGGCGTCGACCGAGAGGTCCTGGGCGAGCTCCCCCTCCTGCTGCGCCTGGACGATGAGATCGTGCACCCACGCCCGCCACCATTGCAGCATCTGCGCCCCGTTCTTACGGGACGGATCACCGCTGAGCCGGAACCCCGCCCTGATCACGGGATCGGTGACCACGGCCAGGAGCAGGCTGCACGCGGTGTGGACCAGGGACTGCAACAGCGTGTCCGCCGTGCTGCTGCATCGCTCCGCCAGCTCCTCCACGGATTCCGTCGCCGCCCTCTCCACCTCTCCGGCGAGATCGCTCTTGCTCGCGAAGTGGAAGTGCAGGGCGCCGGTACTGACACCGGCCCGCTCGCTGATGACGGGAAGGGAAGCCCGCGCGTACCCCTCGGCGGCGAACAACTCGGCAGCCGCTCGGACAAGAGACTGACGTGTGTGCGCCGCTCGCGCCTGTGAGCCCATCAGATCTCCCTCCCCAGCCCGTACAGGACGACGCGGGACCGGGCCCGCCGCCCCGGAACGTGGAGAGCATCCCACCCGGCGACCTCAAGTAAACCGCGCGTTTGGTATTTTTGTATAGGACGATGCGTTCCCGATCGCCACTGGGGGCAAAGCGCGAGACGGGCAGGGTGGGTCGAGGTATCAGGCGATGCCGCCGTTCACGAACAGGACCTGCCCGTTGACCCAACGCCCCGGGCCCGCCAGGAAGGCCACGGTCTCGGCGATGTCGTCGGGCGTCCCGAGACGCTCCAGCGGGGGCTGCGCGGCGAGGCGGTCGATCGCTTCCTGGTCCTTGCCCTCCAGGAAGAGCGGGGTCGCGGTCGGCCCGGGCGCGACGGCGTTGACGGTGACGTCCCGACCGCGCATCTCTCGGGCCAGCACCAGCGTCATGGCCTCGACGGCCCCCTTGCTCGCCGCGTAGGGCGCGTACCCGGGGAAGGCCAGCCGCGTCACCGAGGTGGAGAAGGTGACCACCGCCCCGCCGTCGCGGACACGGCGCGCCGCCTCGCGGGCCACGACGAAGGTGCCCCGGACGTTGGTCCTCATCAGCCGGTCGAAGGCGTCGAGATCGAATTCGGCGATCGGCGCCAGGGTCATCACACCGGCGGTGTGGACGACGACGTCGATCCCACCGAACGCCCCCTCCACCGCCGAGAAGGCGTCGGCCACGGCTCCCTCGTCGGCCACGTCCCCGGTGACCGCGATCGCCCGACCGCCGGCCGCCTCGACAGCGGCGACGGCCTCCTCCGCCGCCACCTTGTTGCCCGCGTAGTGCACACCGACGGCCATGCCCTCGGCCGCGAGCCGCCGGGCCACGGCCCGACCGATCCCTCCGGATGCGCCGGTGACGAGTGCGACGCGTGCGGTCTCGGACATGATGCTGCCTCCAGCCATTTATGAACGTTGAGTCCATATAACCACGTTGTGAACGCTGCGTCCATATGCCAGGCTGTGGGCCTGTCGGACGATGCCTGGAGGTCGGCGCAATGCAGGAACGGTCGGAACCCGAAGCCGCCCCCAGACCACGGCGCGGTCGGGGCCGGCGGCCTGCCGCCGAGGTGCGGGCGGACGTCCTCGACGCGGCCGGCGCCCTGCTCCTCGACAGGGGCATGGGCACGTTCACCATCGAGGCGGTCGCCGAGCGCGCCGGGGTCAGCAAGACGACGATCTACAAATGGTGGCCGTCCAAGGGCGCGCTCGCCCTTGACGGCTACTTCCACGCCGTGGAGTCCGTGCTGGCCTTCCCGGAGAGCGACGACGTCGAGGCCGACCTCACGGCGCAGCTCCGCGCGTTCGTGCGGATACTCACCGAGACGCCCGCCGGGCGGGTGATCGCCGAGCTCATCGGCCAGGCACAGACCGATCCCGAGCTGTCCGCCGCCCTGCTGGAACGTTACTCGGGCCCGCGGCGGGAACTGGCGGTCCGGCGGATGCGGCGGGCGCAGGCAGAGGGTCAGCTGCGCCCCGACATCGATCCCGAGGTTCTCGTCGACCAGCTCTGGGGTGCCTGCTACCACCGCCTGCTGATGCCCAGCCTGCCCGTCACCGAGGAGTTCACGACGAGCCTGATCGCCAACCTGCTGCGCGGCGTCCGCGCCTGACGAGGGACGAAAGACACGGACGCGACTCTCCGCCCCGGACGCGGTCCCCCCGCTTCTTTCCGGCAACGCGTTCACTCCTGGCTCTGGCCCCGGCGACCTACCGGACGGTATACAAGCCCAGTCGAACGGTACGCCGACCGTACGGGACGGCGTCGTCGACGGGGCGTGGGCTTCAAGGGGGAGGAACTCGATGCAGCGCGACGTTCGCACGGGAGGACCGGCCGGTCACCGCCGAAAGGGCGTCACCTTCCTGGCCGCACTGGGCAGTTGTGCGCTGGTCGCCGCTTCCGCGGCACCGGCCGCGGCGCACGGCGGAGGCGGGGGCGGCGGCAACCGGTACGTGGCGCTCGGCGACTCCTACACCTCCGGCCCCCTCATCCCCCGGCAGGTGGACGCCAACTGCGCCCGCTCCGACCACAACTACCCGTCGATCGTGGCCGCGCGGCTTCGAAACGCCACGTTCAAGGACGTCAGTTGCGGCGGGGCGACCACCGAGCAGATGTGGAAGGCGCAGGGCACCAACGGCCCCCAACTCGACGCGGTGGGCCGGAACAGCGACCTCGTGACCGTCCAGATCGGCGGCAACGACATGGGCTTCGGCTCCATCATCGGCACCTGCGCCCAGCTGTCCGCGCAGGACCCGACCGGCAACCCGTGCCAGCGCCACTACGGCGCCTCGGGCGTCGACCAGCTCACCGTGGCGATAGCCAAGACCGGTCCCAAGGTCGCCCGGGTGCTCCAGGCCGTGCGCGACCGGGCCCCCCACGCCCGGATCCTCGTCGTCGGGTACCCGGACCTGCTGCCCGACGACGGCAGCGGCTGTGCGCCCTCGGTGCCGTTCGCCACCCAGGACTTCCCCTACCTGCGGGACACCGGAAAGCGGCTCAACCTGATGCTCCGTCTGGTGGCGCGCTGGAACCACGCCGAGTACGTCGACACCTACGGCCCGACCATCGGCCACGACATGTGCAAGCCCCCGGCGGAGCGGTGGATCGAGCCGTTGCAGCCCACGTCCCCCGCGGCCCCCGCGCACCCCAACGCCAAGGGTGAGGCAGCCATGGCGGGGGCCGTGTGGCAGCGCCTGACGCACGGCCGGGGCGGTCACTGACCGACGGACGGTCGACGGCGGACGGCGGATGTCCGGCGCCGTCCGGCTTCGCGTCGGTCCGCTCGGCCGGGGCCCCACCGCGGCCCCTGTCCGCGCGGTCGGCTCACACGTCGGAGTCGATGCCGGTGACCACCGCCGGTCCGAGCGGCGCGCTGGTGCCGTCGAGCCCCGCGGCGTGCAGGGCGGAATCCGCGAGCCTGCGGGCGTCCTCCTCCGCGTGCGGACCGCTGTCCGCTTCGACGGCCAGCCGGATCGTGAACGTGTCGTCCTCGTTCACGGTGAGCGGGTCGAGGTCCTGCGCGTTTCCCATCCGCGTGTGGTGCGGATCGGCCGGGCGCAGGGCCCGACTCAGCCGCGCTCGCGTCTCGTCCTCGACCCCGGCGGTGAAGGTGCCGGGCACAGTGATCACGTACGTCGTCATGGTGTTTCTGTTCCTTTCCTCGGGTCCTCGAGTCCTCAGGTCCTCGGGTTCCCTCCCGCATACCCCGGAGCGGGGCGATCGATCTCCGCTCTCCTCGGGTAGGTCCCGCCGGCCCGCCCCTGTCCCCTCGGGACGGGCCCAGCACGGCCCGGCCCCCGCGCCCGACTGCGTGACCACCCGACCCGCGCGACACTGAAAGCCGCGGATGATCCTCGGGTGGCGCGCGGAGAGGAGCGCTGATGCCCAAGCGGCCGTCGCTCGCCGAATCCGTCCGGGCCGGCCGGCGAGCGACGCGTGTCACGGTCGCCGCGGCGGCCGGGTTCTATCCGGCCGCGTATCTCCTCGACGAGCCGGTGACCGCGGTCTACGCCCTGTTCACGCCGATCGCGTTCGGCGTCCTCTCGCCGGTGCCGGGATCCGGTCGCCGACGTGCCGTGACCGTGCTGCGCGCCTTGCCGCCCGCCGCTGTCCTCACCGCCGCCGGCACGGCCCTCGCCGTGCAGACCTGGTCGGCCGTGGCGGGCATGCTGCTCGTCGGGTTCGTGCTGATGTTCGGCTCGATGTGCGGCCCGCGCCTGGCCGGCACCGTCCCCGGGCTTCAGCTGTTCTACATCCTCGCCTGTTTCCCGCCCTTCGCCCCGGAGACGCTGCCCCAGCGGTTGACCGGGGTCGCCATCGGCGGGGTGTCCCTCGTCCTGTGCGAGGTGGCGGTGCTCCCCGATCCGCCGGATCCGTCGTACGGCGACCGGATCGCCGACACCCTGGACCTCGCGGCCCGCGCCACCCGCTCCCTGATCCATACCGAAGGCCCGGAGCCCGGTCTGGCCGGACGGCTGCGGGCCGCCGGCCGGGGCCTGCGCTTCTCTCAGCAGCCTGCCGGTTCCCGCCCGACCGGAGCGGGACGGACGGACCGTGCGCTCGCCCAGGCGGGATCCGCGGCTCGGCGCCTTGTCGACCAGCTGGCAGCCCTCACCGAGATGCACTCCACTCCCTCGGACACGGCCTCGCAGAACCTCCTGCACGGCACCGCGGCGGCCTGCGCCGAGACGGCCGGCGCGCTGCGCCGGTCCCGTCCCGCGGTGGGGCCCGAGCTGATCGAGGAGATGATCGCCCAGTTCCTGGCCGCACGCGACGGCGACCCCGGCGGGCGCGTCCCCCGCCCGCACCAGGTGCTGTTGCGGCAGTCGACGGTGCTGACGATCGCGGTCTCCGCCGTGACCGTGCGCACGGCCGTAGCCCTGGCGCTCGACGGCCGTCAGCCGGTGTACGGCCTGCCCCGGGAGCAGTTCTGGTACGCGCGGATGCCGACGGTCCGCCTGTTCACCATCCGCCTCACCGGCAATCTGACGCGGCGTTCCGTCGTCTTCCAGAACGCGCTGCGCAGCGCGTTCGGTCTCGCACTCGCCCGCCTGGTGGCGGGCTCGCTCGACCTGTCGCACGGCTTCTGGGTGCTGCTGACCGTGCTGACCCTGGGCCGGACCACGGCGGGCGCCACCTGGTCCGCCGTCCGCGCGGCCGTCGTGGGCACGCTGGCCGGCGCGCTCGCCGCCGGTCTGCTCCTCATCGGGGCGGGCCGGGCCACCGACGTGTACGCGTACCTGCTCGTACCGATGATGCTGATCGCCTTCGCAGTGGGGCCCCTGGAGGGTCCGGCCTGGGCGCAGGGACTGTTCACCCTGGTCGTCTCCACGGCGTTCGCACAGATCGCACCCGTGACGTGGCGGCTCGCGGAGATGCGTGTCGTGGACGTGCTGACCGGGAGCGCGGTCGGTCTGCTGTGCTGTGTGCTCGCCTGGCCGTTCGGGGCCCGCGCCGAGACGCGGCGCAGCATGGCGGCGCTGCTCCGGTCCGCAGCACCCGTGGTGCGGACCACCACCGCCGCCGTGGCCGGCGACGGCCCGGCGGGTCGCGACGACGCCGCCCACCCGGCCGTCCGGCTGACGTTGCACCGGCTTCGCATCGCGGAGGGCTCTTACGCGCAGTACCGCACCGAGCCCGCCTCCCCTGCCCACGAGCCCGAAACCGACTACCTGGCCGCCCTCAACTTCGGCTCCCGTGTCCTGGTCGGCGCCTACTGGCTGCCCCGGACGGACCCTTCGCTCGAGCTGCCGCCCGCGGCCCTGCACTGGGTCCGGCACGTCGGCGAGGAGGCGGAGACAGCCATCGTCCGGGCGGCCGAATTCCCCCCGGGCGGCATCCACGTCCGGCTGACCCCGCCGCCCTTCCTGCCCTCCGAGGTCCCGCCACGGGTCCAGTCCCTCCTGGTCGACATCGAGGTATGGCTCGACGCGCTCGCGGCGGACCTCCGAACGAGCACCACCACCGGCGCCGGCCCACCGGTCGTGACCCGGGCGTCCTAACCCACCAAGGTCGCGACGGTGGGCCCGTCGGGACGGACGGTGATGCCGTACGCCGCCTTGGTGGGGGTGGAGGAGAAGGCCAAGGTATGGGCCGGCAGCAGGTGTTCGAGCAGGACGGTCGCCTCGCGGAGCGCGAACTGCACACCGAGGCAGGCACGGGGACCGATACCGAAGGGGAAGTAGGCCCCCAGGTGCGCGGGCCGCCCGCCCGGGGTGACGAACCGCCCCGGGGCGAAGTGCTCCGGGTCCGGCCACAGTTCGGGATCGCGGTGCGTGAGGTACGGGCAGACGAGGAGGTCGGTGCCCGCCTCGACGGTGTAGCCGGCGAGCATGTCGTCCTCGGCTGCGTGGCGGGGCATGATCCACGCGGACGGGTACAGCCGGAGTGTCTCGTGGATCAGGGCCTGGATGGCCTGACGGCGCTCCGGCGATCCTTCGCCGCCGGCACCGAGCGCCTGTTCGCGGGCCGCGGGGTACCGGTCGAGGAGCAGATACAGCCAGGTCAGAGTGGTCGCGGTGGTCTCGTGTCCGGCCGCGAGCAGCGTGACCAACTCGTCACGGATCAACTGGTCGGTGTATTCGGGGTGTTCGGCTCCGGCGTCGGTCAGGACATGCAGCAGGCCCGGACCCTCCGGGCCGGGCGCCCCGTTTCGGGCGGCCTCGATGGCGTGCCCGGCGACCGCGTCGATCCGGGCGAGATCGGCGGCGACGGCGTCCCGGGCCGCGGAGGCGTCCGCGGGCAGCGTCGGAAGGACGGTCGCCACGGCTGCCACGGCGTCCAGTTCGCGCTCGGTCCCGTCATCGAGGGGGTGCCCGGTGAGAGAGCGCCAGATGGCGTCCAGGGCGAAGCGGCGCATCTCCCGCCCCACATCGAGGCTCTGCCCGGTACGGGCGTACCCGGCCCAGCGCTCGGCGGTGGTCCGGGCCGCCTCGGTGATCCGCTGTTCGTAGCGGCGCATGCCGGTGCCGGTGAACTGGGCCTGCAACAGGCGGCGTTGGCGCTTCCACGCCGTACCGGTGGCGGCGAGGACCCCGTCGCCGATCAGCAGACGGGCGCGGTGGGAGCGCTTGACGTACCGCTCCGGGTACCGGGCCAGAACGTGCTGGACCGCCGACGGGTCGGTGACGAGCACGGTGGGGGACGGCCCGAGCCGGAACGCGGCGACGCCGCCGCCCCGCTCACGCACCTGGGCCAGCAACTCGACCAGCTCGCCTCGCTCCGAGCGCCACCGCTGCACGAGTCCGGGCTCGACTTCGGGCACCGGCCGCCCCGTTCCGGAAACGAGCGGGAGTGAGCCGTGACCGGCTTCGGATTCCATGATTCTTCTCCTGGTCAACCGCCGTACCGGGCTGCGACGGAGCACTTGTGCTGAACGGACTGTACGGGATCGGACACCATCGGTGACAGCGCGCCGGACCCGCCCCGCGACTGCGGCGCGTGGCTCCGCGCTGTGCCCGGCGCACCGCAATGCCAGGACGGCGCCGAGGTGTTGGACAGGCTCGCCTAGGATGATCCCGATGAGGAGTCGCGAGCAGCAGTACCCGGCGCGACCGCCCGTGCGGCGGTGGCGGCCGCTGCTCGTGCTCGGACTGCTCGCCGGGCTGCTGGCCATGCACGCCCTGTCCCCCGGCGGCACCGCCCACGAACACGCCGTGTCCCGGCACATGACGGCCGTCTCGGTCAGCGCTGTCTCGGTCAGCGCTGTCTCGGTCAGCGCTCATGACGACTGCGCGGGGGACGGCGGGGACTGCGGTGGCGGACACCTCCATCACGCCGACCCGACCTGCCTGGCTGCCGCGGTGAGCGGTGCGCCGGCTCTGCCCGCGCTCGTTCCCGGCCCGGTGACCGTCCCCGTACGCGCCGACGCGGTCTGCTCGTACGCGGCCGGGGCCCCGGACAGCGCACGCGCGCCACCCTCCCTGGCGGAACTCCAACTCCTGCGGATCTAGACACCGCGCGGCTCCGCGTCACCACCACGGCGACGCGGTGCGCCTCGACAGGTCCAGATCCCCTTTCGCACAGCAGGAGTTTCAGCATGCGCAACACCCGTACCCTGACCCGCCGCGCCGCTCTCACGGCCGCCACTGTCACCGCCGCGCTCGTCCTCGCCGCATGCGGCGAGGACAGCGGCAGCGGACACACGGGCGGTCACGGCTCCGCGTCGTCGTCGAAGAGCGCCACCGCCGCGGCCGGAACGCACAACGCCCAGGACGTGTCCTTCGCGCAGGGCATGACTCTCCACCACCGGCAGGCCCTCGAGATGGCGGAGCTCGCCGCCGACCGGGCCTCGTCCGCCGGGGTCAAGAGCCTCGCCTCGCGCATCGAGAAGGCGCAGGGCCCGGAGATCAGGACCATCGGCGGTTGGCTGACGTCCTGGGGCGAGGACGTCCCGGCGTCGTCCGGCAGCACGACGGAATCCATGCCCGGCATGAACCACTCGGCCGGGTCCGGGCTGCCCGGCATGATGGACGGCTCGGACATGGACGAACTGGACAAGGCGTCCGGCACGGACTTCGACACCATGTTCCTCACCATGATGATCGACCACCACGAGGGCGCCGTGGCCATGGCCACCACCGAGAAGAGCAAGGGCGCGTACGGCCCCGCCACGTCCCTGGCCGACGCCGTCATCACCGCGCAGACGGCCGAGATCGCCGAGATGAACAAGCTCCTCGGCAAGAGCTGACGAACGGAGGGCGGGGGCCGGATGACACACCGGCCCCCGCTGCCCCCGTCGCCCGAGTTGCGGGTCGAGGTCGCAGGCCGGCTCGGCCGAGCACCCACCTGGCAGGCCCGTGGACGGAGAGATCATCATGTGAGGATGCCTCAGAATCAACCATCCTCCGCGGCTCCGACCGCAGTACGGCTCCTTCGGTACACCAGGGCGGAGCAGGACGAGATCCTCGGCGGTGGCGACGACCCCTTCGGTGTCGCCGCGACCGGTCTGAGCTGGCTGCCCAAAGAAGATCACTTCGGTGTCAGACACGGCGACCGACTGGTGGCACACACCGGCCTGCTACGGCTGTCCGTCGCGGTCGGCGGCACCGAGACGGGGGTCGTTGGGGTGGGTGGAGTGGCCGTCGCACCCGACGTGCGGGGCCAGGGGCTGGCTCGGCTGGTGATCGCGGCGGCACTCGAGCACGCTCGCACGATGGGTCCTTCGCACGCGCTCCTGTTCTGCCGGCCTCCGCTCGTGCCGCTGTACCAGCGCCTCGGGTGGCATCCGCTCGACGAGGACGTACTCGTCGAGCAACCCGAAGCCCGCCTGGTGACCATGCCATTGCGCACGATGGTGACGCCCCTGCGGGACAACGCGCGCTGGCCTTCGGGGCCGGTACGCCTGTTCTCCCTCCCGATGTGACGCCCTACGGACGTCGGCCCTGGACCGCCCAGGCGCGGGCGGTGAGCGCGATCGATGCGTCCGGCCGCACGGGCACGGTCGCGCGCAGCACATCACGCAACCGGTCCCGAGCCGTTGGAGCGAGGGCAGCGACGTAGTCGGGGGCGGGGCCCTGACCACCGAGGAACGGCTCCCACAGATCCGTGAAGTCGGCGAAGACGGTGAGCACCTCGACCGGGGCGACCTTCACCTCGTCAAGTCCCGCCTCCCTCCACAGCGTTCTCAGTCGTCCCGGCCGGCACAGCGGGAACCTGCGTCCCTCGTCCAGCGCGGCGGCGGAGGGGTCCACCGAGATCGCGGCATCCCAGAAGCGCCGCAGAAACGTCATTCCCTCGGCGTAGTCCCACACATACGCGGCGACCAGGCCGCCCGGCCGAACCACCCGGACGGCCTCGGCCACCGCCGCGCCCTGCGTGGGAAGGAAGTTGAGCGCCAGTCCGCTGACGACTACGTCGCACGTCCGGTCCCGCACCGGCAGCGACAGCGCGTCACCGCGCACGCAGCAAGCCGGTGCCGGAAGGGTGTCACGGGCCGAGGCCACGAACCCCGCCGACCTGTCCATCGCGACCACGGCCGAGGGCCGGCACCGCGCGGCCACAACCGCCGTCAGAGCTCCCGTCCCGCACCCCACGTCCAGCCAGCGCAGACCGTCCCCGCAGCCGAGCCACGCCACGAACCCCTCGGCGACCGGACGGCTCCACCGGCCCATGTACCGCTCGTAGGCATCCCCGACCGCCCACATGTCACGCCGCTCCCACATGCCACCACGATCCCCCACCAGGTCCGCGCCGACCACGGACCCGCAGGCACCGCGCGGTCGGGCGACCGGGTCGGAGATGGTGCATCCGAGGCGGAGCCGTCCACCCGGTGCCGGTTTCACCGGGCCGTACCGCTTCTTCGAGGCCACACGCCCGGTTCCGCAGCTCTTCAGGGCGGCCTCCACCGCGACGGCCGGCCTGTGCAGCCTGGCGGGCTGCACACCGCGGGTGGCTCAGCGCGCCGTAGCCCTGACAGCCCCGCTGCCTCAGGAATGGTCGATCGGGCCGGTGCGGTCGATGAAGCGTCCCGAGCCGGCGCCGGGCCCCTCGGTCGCGAGGCGGACGATCGCGTCGGTGCCCTCGGTGACGGACTGCGGGCCGCTGTGGCCGTTGAGATCGGTGGCGGTGTAGCCGGGATCGGCGGCGTTGACGCGGATGTCCTTCAGCCCCTTGGCGTACTGGGTGGTCAACATGGTGAGGGCCGCCTTCGAAGCGGCGTAGAGAGGGGCGACGGCGGAGGACTCGGCCCGCGACGGGTCGTGTGTGAGGGCCAGCGACCCCATGCCGCTGCTGACGTTGACGACGACCGGGTCGGACGACCGGCGCAGCAGCGGGAGGAAGGCGGTGGTCGTCCGGACCACGCCGAAGACGTTGACATCGAAGACGCCCAGCGCGTCCGCGCCGGTCAGTTCGCCGGGATCGCCGTGCGGACCGTGCACACCGGCGTTGTTGATCAGGACGTCGAGTACGCCTTCGTGGGCGGCGACATCGGCCGCCGCGGCGGCGACGGAGGCGTCGTCGGTGACGTCGATACGGACGCATCGCGCGCCCAGTGCGGCCGCGGCCGCGGCGCCCCGCTCCGGGTCCCGGGCTCCGAGGATCACGGTGTGACCGAGTTCGATGAGGCGGCGGGCGGTCTCGTGGCCGAGGCCCTTGTTTGCTCCGGTGATGAACGTGGTGGTCATGCGTCGATCGTGCCCACCTCGGCGGGCGCCGGCCAGGGACGCTTCGACCGTAGGAACGGCAGTACCACGATCACCGCGACCACGGTCGGGGAGGGAGTGGGGCAGGATGGACGCCATGGCGACGAGAGCGGGAGCTGGACTGGGCGCGACGATCCGCGCCTGGCGGGAGCGGCTGTCCCCGTCGACCGTGGGGCTGCCGTCGGCCCGGACCCGCCGCGCGGTCGGGCTGCGTCGCGAGGAACTCGCGGAACGCGCCGGTGTGTCGGTCGACTACGTGGTGCGCCTGGAGCAGGGGCGGGCCACGGCCCCTTCGGCCCAGGTCGTCGCCTCGCTCGCACGCGCCCTGCGACTGACCGTCCCCGAGCGGGACCACCTGTACCGCATGGCCGGGCTGGTCCCCCCGCGCGACGACGTGATCCCCGATGACCTCCCGCCGGGCGTGCACCGCGTGCTGAACCGGCTCGGAGACGTCGCGGTCGCCGTGTTCGCGGCGGACTGGCGGATGATCTGGTGGAACCGCGGGTGGGCGGCGCTGCTCGGCGATCCGTCGACCACGCCGCCGGAACTGCGCAACTTCGCCCGTGAGCGGTTCCCGGTCGGTTCCGACGCCGTGCGCATCGCCTCCTGGCCGGTGGTCGTGCGGAACAGCGCCGACTCGGACCTCGCCATCGTGTCCGACCTGCGCCGCGCCACCGGTCGCTTCCCCGACGACGCGGGCCTGGCCGAGTTGATCCGTGCCCTCACCGTCGGCAATCCGACGTTCGCCCGGCTGTGGGCGAGCGGCGCGGTGGGGGCGCACCGCGAGGACCGCAAGACGATCGAGCATCCCGAGGTGGGTCCCGTCGAAGTGGACTGCGACGTCCTGACCGACGGCGAGTCGGACCTCAAGATCGTGATCTTGAGCGCGCTGCCCGGCAGTGCGCACGCGATAAGGCTGCGGCTCGCGTTGGCTGCCGACCTCGACAGCGCACCCACGCGCAGCCGCTGACCACCCTCGGACGTGCTCAGGTGAAATGGGGCAGGTCGGGCGGGTCCGGCTGCCGCCGGTCGCGCCGGGAAGCCGTCCGGTGACATGCCTCCGGCCGTCCGCGGAGCGATCCGCGAACGGCCGGAGGGATCAGGAGAGCCTGCCGTCAGCGCGCGGCGAGGAGTTCGAGGGTGTCGATCACACGGTGGGAGAAGCCCCACTCGTTGTCGTACCAGGCGACCACCTTGACGTGGCGGCCTTCGACACGGGTGAGGGCCGAGTCGAAGATCGACGAGGCCGGGTTGCCGACGATGTCGGACGACACGAGCGCGTCCTCCGAGTACTCGAGGACACCGGCGAGCGGGCCCTCGGCCGCGGTGCGGTACGCCGCCAGCACGTCCTCACGCGTCACGTCGCGGGCGACGGTCGTGTTGAGCTCGACGATCGAACCCACCGGGATCGGCACCCGGATCGAGTCCCCCGACAGCTTGCCGTCGAGGTTCGGCAGCACGAGGCCGATCGCCTTGGCGGCGCCCGTCGTGGTGGGCACGATGTTGACGCCGGCGGCACGGGCGCGGCGCGGGTCGCGGTGCGGACCGTCCTGGAGGTTCTGCTCCTGCGTGTAGGCGTGCACCGTCGTCATGAAGCCGTGCTCGATGCCGGCGAGGTCGTCGAGTACGGCGGCCAGCGGGGCGAGCGCATTGGTCGTGCACGAGGCGTTCGAGACGATCGTGTGCAGCTCGGGGTCGTAGGCGTCGGTGTTGACGCCGTACGCGAGCGTGACGTCGGCGCCGTCCGAGGGTGCGCTGACCAGGACCTTCTTCGCACCCGCGTCGAGGTGGGCGCGGGCGTCCTTGGCCGAGGTGAACCGGCCGGTCGCCTCCAGCACGATGTCGACGCCGAGCTCGGCCCAGGGCAGACGCGCCGGCTCACGCTCGGCGAGCACCTTGATGCGACGGCCGTCGACGACAAGGACGTCGCCGTCGACGTCGACCGGGCGACCGAGGCGGCCGGCCGTCGAGTCGAAGGCGAGCAGTCGCGCGAGCGTGGCGGGTTCCGTGAGGTCGTTGACGGCGACGATCTCGAGGTCGCTGTCGCGCTGGAGAAGCGCGCGCAGCACGTTGCGTCCGATGCGGCCGAATCCGTTGACGGCGATGCGAGTCATGAGTGGTGTCCCTTCGGTTCGCCTCCAGCCTCGCGTGTGGCGCCCATCGGTGACCTGGGCGTGAGCGCCATGGTTCGAAAGGATCTCGCCACCGGCGTCCCCGGCCTTTCCGGTCGTGCCCCGCCTGTCCGGTCGTGCCCCGCCTGTCCGGTCGTGCCCCGCATGTCCGGCGGCCCGGCTACTCGCCCTTCGCGAAGGTGCGTCGGTACTCGCTCGGTGTGGTGCCGAGGATCTGCTGGAAGTGCGTCCGGAGGTTCGCCCCCGTACCGAGTCCGACGTCGCCGGCGATCTGCTCGACGCCGCGTTCGGAGCGTTCGAGCAGCTCACGGGCCATGTCGATACGGGCGCGCATGACCCACTGCATGGGCGTGTAACCGGTGTCCTCGACGAAGCGCCGCGAGAAGGTGCGTTCCGAGACGGCGGCGTGCCGGGCCATCGTCTCGAGGGTGAGGGGCTCGTCCAGTCGGTGCAGCGCCCACTCGCGGGTGGCGGCGAACCGCTCCCCCAGCGGCTCCGGCACGCTGCGCGGCACGTACTGTGCCTGACCTCCGCTGCGGTAGGGCGCGGCGACCAGGCGCCGCGCCGCGTGGTTCGAGGCGGCCACCCCGAGGTCGCGGCGCAGGATGTGCAGGCACAGGTCGATCCCGGAGGCGGCGCCGGCCGACGTCAGCACGCTGCCCTCGTCGACGAACAGGACGTTCTCGTCGACCTGGACGAG
This sequence comes from Streptomyces sp. NBC_01334, assembly GCF_035983595.1. Classification (NCBI taxonomy): domain Bacteria; kingdom Bacillati; phylum Actinomycetota; class Actinomycetes; order Kitasatosporales; family Streptomycetaceae; genus Streptomyces; species Streptomyces sp. NBC_01334. Next base: position 665,347 of record NZ_CP130718.1, read on the forward strand.
CGGATGCTTCGCCGCCAGCGCCCGGGTGTAGTGCCAGTGGGTCGTGGCGCGCCTGCCGTCGAGCAGGCCCGTGGCGGCGAGCGCGAAGGCCCCCGTCGAGATGGCGGCCAGCCGGGCGCCCCGGGCGTGGGCGGCCAGCAGCGCGCGCAGGACGGCCCGAGGCGGGTCGTCGAGGTCCGGAAACCGGTAGCCGGGAAGAAAGACGACGTCGGCCCATTCGAGCGCGTCCAGGCCGTGGGCCACGTGATACGACAGCCCGTCCCCGCCGGTCACCAGCCCGGGGGCCGCGCCGCACACCCGCACCTCGTACGGCATGCTCGCGCGGGTCGCGAACACCTGTGCGGGAATGCCGACGTCGAGCGGCTTGGCCCCCTCGAGCACAAGGACGGCGACACGTTGCAGGCGGGAGGAGGACGACACCCGGAACAGGGTACGGGGGTACGGGCCGCGGAACCGGCGGCACCGCCCGCGCCCACCGGCGCCGGGTGGTCGGGCGGATCCCCGATGCGGCGGCGTCCCGCGGTGCGCCGCGCTATACGTGCGCCCCGGGCACGTGCCGCGGCTCGGCGACCAGCCCGTAGATGACCAGCGCGGACACGACCATGGTGGCCAGCGACCAGAACGGGTAGACCGGCAGGAAGATCATCTGCCCGACCAGGCAGAACACCGCCAGACAGAGGCCCGTCAGCCGTGCCGCCCTGGAGCCCACGAGCACGCCGATACCCGCCAGGGCCATCACGATGCCGATGACGACCCAGATCCAGCCCCAGGCCGTGTAGTTGAAGATGAGCAGCCGGTTGCCCTCGGAGTAGACCTTCGAGTAGTAGCCGTGATTGAAGATCGCCACGAATCCGTTGAGCAGGTTGAAGAGAGCGCTGACCAGCAGCAGGATCCCGGCGAAGGCCACCCAGTGCGAGCGCTCCATCGGGGGTATGGCGTCGTCTGAGAGAGAGGCTTGTCGCTGCATGGGATCCATGAGACGCAGCACCACGGCAGGTCGCAATCGGTGGTGGCCCGTTGGGGTCGCGCGGCCGACGGTGCCCTCGGGCGCCCGGCTCGTGGGCCCCGGCGGGGGCTCCGACAGGCGCCCCCGCATGGCCTGCCGGATAGTGGACGGCGACGGCACCCTTGGGATTGGACGCTCATGGACCGCTATCCCCCCATCGCCGACCACGGTCTGGTCGGCGACCTGCAGACCGCCGCACTGGTGTCCTCCCAGGGCGTGGTGAACTGGTTCTGCTCGCCGAGGTTCGACTCGCCCAGTGTCTTCGCCTCACTGCTCGACCACGACCGTGGCGGGTACTTCCGGCTGGCGCCCGAGCATGCCGACATGACGTGCAAGCAGCTCTACTACCCGGACACCGGCGTGCTGGTCACGAGGTTCATGTCACCGGAGGGCGTCGGCGAGGTCATCGACTGGATGCCGGCGATCACGAGCCGTGTCCCCACCGACCGCCACTGCCTCATGCGGGTGATTCGCGTGGTGCGCGGCACCGTGCGGTTCGTGCTGGAGTGCAGGCCGCGCTTCGACTACGGCCGGGCCGGGCACGAGCTCGATCTGCGGCCCCAGGAGGCGGTGTTCCGGGGCCCCGGGATCGCCGGTCATCTGCAGGCCAGCTTCCCGCTCACGCGGGACGGGCAGGACGTGCGGGGTGCGGTCACGCTCGGCAGCGGCGAGTCGGCCGTCGCCGCGTTCACCACGTGCGCGGTCGACGGTGAGGCACCGCCGCCGCCCACGGTCGAGGGCGTGACGTCCGCTTTGTGGCGCGAGGTGGACTTCTGGCAGAAGTGGCTGCGCACCTCCCACTACCGGGGCCGTTGGGGCGAGATGGTGAACCGCTCCGCCATCACGATCAAACTCCTCACCTACCACCCGACCGGTGCGCCGGTCGCCGCCGCCACCATGGGCCTGCCGGAACAGGTCGGCGGTGAGCGCAACTGGGACTACCGGTACTCGTGGGTGAGGGACGGATCGCTCTCGGTACGGGCCCTGCTCGACCTCGGGTTCACCGAGGAGGCCTCGGCGTTCACCAAGTGGCTGGGCGACCGGATGCACGACCGGGCGGAACTGCCCGGCGAACGCCTCCAGATCATGTACCGGGTCGACGGGGACCCGCACCTGACCGAGGAGACCCTCGATCACTGGGAGGGCTACCGGGGATCGAGGCCGGTCCGGGCCGGCAACGCGGCCGCCGACCAGTTGCAGCTCGACATCTACGGCGAGTCCCTCTACGCCATGGCCGAGGGCATGGACATCGGCGTGGAGCTGGGCTACCACGGCTGGAAGGGGCTGGCCCGGACGCTGGACTGGCTGTGCGACAACTGGGACCGTCCCGACGAGGGCGTCTGGGAGACCCGCGGAGGCCGTAACGACTTCACGTTCAGCCGGGTGATGTGCTGGGTCGCCTTCGACCGAGGCATGCGCATGGCGACCGAGCTGAGCCGCCCCGCCGACATCCCGCGCTGGCGCAACGCCCGCGACAGCATCCTCGACCAGGTGATGGACAGGGGCTGGAGCCATGCCGAGCAGGCCCTGGTGCAGCACTACGGCGGGGACGTCCTCGACGCCTCCCTCCTGCTGATCCCGCGCGTGGGATTCCTCGCCGCGAAGAGCCCCGGCTGGCTCTCCACCCTGGACGCGATGGAGCGCAAGCTGGTCTCGGACAGCCTCGTGTACCGGTACGACCCGGCCGCGTCCCCGGACGGCCTGCGCGGCTCGGAGGGCACCTTCAGCCTCTGCACCTACCTCTACGTCGACGCCATGGCCCGGGCCGGGCGCGTACGGCCGGCGCGCTACACCTTCGAGAAGATGCACACCTACGCCAACCATGTCGGCCTGTTCGCCGAGGAGATCGGCCCGAGTGGCGAGCAACTCGGCAACTTCCCGCAGGCGTTCACCCACCTGTCCCTCATCATGGCGGCATCGACCCTGGACGAGGCCATCGACCGGCAGCGCCAGCTCGGCTGAGCCGGAGTCGGCGAGTTCGCTCCCGCGGACTTCGAGCCCCACGGGCCGTGGTGACCGCGCCCGCCCGCCGGGAGGGGACGACGCCCGGCCGGGGTGAGGTCCTACGGGCCGGGCTCGTCGGGCGGTGCAGCACCGGGGGCAGCGTCCCGGGTGCGCCGTCCCCCGATGCCCTGGGAGTCGGCCGTCCGTGCCTCGGCGCGGCGGAGGTCGTCTCCGAACTCCCTTTCGACGGCGTCGTCGAGGAGGCGGAGTTCGGCGTGCAGCGCGGGCCCGCACTCGTCCGGCATGTTCGCGAGGAGACCTTCGAGCAGGGCCCGGAGCCGTCGGCAGACCTGGACGGAGGTCGCGCCGTAGTCGCGGATCTCGGTGATCGCGAGCTCCAGATAGTCCTCCCAGGGCCGGCCGGACAGCACGAGGCGCAGCCGGCCACGGTCGTCGGCGAGCTCGTAGTGGCCGCGGGGTCCGGCGCGGCCGACGGTGTGCAGGAACGCCTCGATGTGGTTCAGCACCTGGACGGCGGTGGTGGGGTCGTTGACGGCGGGTGAGAGGGCGCGGATGGCGATGTCGACCAGGATGCGCAGGGCGAAGGCCGGGTCCTGCTCGATCGTCCGCTCCGCCCCGAGGGCGAGCAGGTCTGTCACCCGTTGCGGGTCGGGCGGGGACGCGGCGCCGTGGACCTCGACGACGGTGCCGCCGGGCGGCACGAAGTCGCCGACGGAGGCCGCCAGCACGAACACGCAGTCGTGCCGGGCCGCGAGCGAGACCATGCCGGGTGCGTTCAACGCCTGGACGACACCGCCGCGTTCCGACCGGATACGGGTCACCGAGCCGGTCGTCGGCGGCGCCTTGCCGGGTGCGGCGGTGCTCCGCAGGTGTGCCGCCGCGTGATGGATGACCTGTTCGCCCGAGCGTCCCACGATGTCCGCGATCGCCACCGGCCGCAGGTTGTGGGTGAAGCGGTTGAGGTAGATCAGCAGGAGCAGGAGGCTTGCGGAGACGGCGATACCGGCCATGGACACGCCGAGGTTGGGCACGGAGTCCGTCTCGATGCTCCGCAGCAGCGTGTACGCGAACGCGAAAGTGCCGGTGAACGTGCCCAGCACTGCCTTCTGCAACCGGTCGCGGTACCAGAGCCGCATGTACCTCGGTGAGAGGGTGCCGGTGGCCTGCTGGATGACGAGGACGCCGATGGTGACGACGAACCCGAGCAGCGCGATCATCGATCCGACCACGGAGCTGAGGACACTGGTCGCGGTCGACGCGGAGTAGTCCCAGGTCGTCGGCAGCCAGGACGCCCCGTCCACGGAGGCTGCCGCCTCGGCCAGGGCGACGCCGAGCACGAGCCCGAACAGCGGGACGATCCAGAGACTGGCCTTGACGTACTGCCGAAGTCGGAAGCGGGCGGCCCAGGAGGTCATACGGAACCCATCAGAACGGCGGTGTCGCCCGGCAGCGGGGTGACGGTCTGGGTCCCGGTGACCGGGGCCAGCCGGCCGTCGGCGCGGACGACGAACAGGATGTCGTGGTCCGGGGGGACCGGCGTGGATCCGGGCTGCACATGGAAGCGGGCACCCCGCTCGTAGCGGGCCGCGAGGCGCTGCCGGACGAGTGCGCGGCCGAAGAGGATGTCGCCGCCGGTGTAGGGGGCGACCACCCCGTGGCTGTCCCGCGGCGGCCCCACCCGGTAGACGGGCCCCTGCACGTTGTCCTTGATGACGACCGAGGCGAGGGCGTTGAAATCGTCGTCGTCGGTGAGCAGGAACACCGCCGTCACGCCCTCGAGGCGGGCTCGGGGGTTGGTCGCGGTCGCCAGCATCTCGCCATGGGCGAGTTCGATCCCGGCCGAGGTGATCCGCTCGCGTTCCTCGTCGAGTCCGGCCCACATCAGCACGTCGAGTCCCGCGGTCTTCAGGGCCTGTCCCAGGCCGATCACCCACGGGGCCCCGCCGACCAGAAGAGGGCGCGTCCGCGCCGACCGGACGACCCCCAGTTTCCGGGCCACGGGCGAGGCGGTCAGGGCGTAGAGCAGAACCGTCCCCACGATCACGAGGAAGGTGATCGGAAGGATCTTGGACGCGCCGGGCAGCCCCTTCTCCACCAGGGTGGCGGAGAAGGCGGACGCGGTCGAGGCGGCGACGATGCCGCGCGGTGCCATCCACCCGATGAAGCCCCATTCGCCCACGGTGAGATCGGACCCCCGGGCCGCCGCGTACGCGACGAGCGGCCGGATCAGGAGGACGAGCACGGCGATCAGGATCAGGGAGGGGACGAGCACGGGCACCACGGACGCGGGGGTGACGGCGGAGGAGATGGAGATGAACAGCAGACCGATGATCATCTGGACGAGTGTTTCGAGGAACGGTCTGCGGGCCGGCATGTCCATCCCCGGCAGGTTGGTGATGGCGAGTCCGGTGACGATGGCGGCGATGAGGCCGGTGTCGTCGCGGACGATGTCGCAGAGCGCGGAGACGAGGATGACCGTCGCCAGCTGGGCGAGGGTGCCGAGCGTCTCGCCGAGCCTCAGCTTGTGCAGCGCCAGCCACAGGACGACGGTGGCCACCGCACCGCCCGCGAGGCCCACGCCCATGCTGAGGAGGAACTGCCCGATCTGGTAGCCCCGGCCGATGTCGATCTGATGACTGGTCGCTACCGCGTGGAACACGATGGCGCCGAGAATGCCGCCGATCGGGTCGGTCAGCGTTCCTTCCCAGATCAGGATGCGCCGCAGCCTGTCCGTCGGTCTGACGTATTCGAGCAGGGGGCCGACGACGGTGGGGCCGGACACCACGAGGATCACGCCGATCATCGCCGCCACCCGCAGTGGGATGCCGAACAGGGCCGGTCCGATGCCCGCGACGGCGAAGAAGGTGACCAGGATGCCGATGATCAGCAGGCGCACGACGGTGCCGCGGGTACGGCCGGTGAGGTTGCGCAGGTTCAGCCCGAGGCCGGCGTCGTAGAGGATCACGGCGACGGACAGCGAGACCAGCGCGGGGAAGTCCGGGCCGACGAGCTGCCCGGGGTGGATGACGTCGGTCACGGCCCCCGCCGCGAAGCCGACCGGCAGCAGGACGATCAGCGCGGGGACACGCAGCTTGTTCGCCAGGATCTGCGAGCCCGTGGCGAGGGCGACGGTCAGGGCGATACCCAGGAGGATGTCCTCGCCGGTCATAGCGGTTGTCCTCCTCTTGACGCTCAGACCGGTGGGATTCAACCGCGTCCGCACGTCCCGCACCCGCCCATCCCGGCCGGACACGGATCCCACCACCCCATCGGCCCCACAGAGACCCCACCGCGGTCCCACCACCCAGGCCCCGCCCAGGCCCTGAGCGGACTGCTCGTCGGCCGGAGGCGGGACGAAAACAGGGCTCACATTGGCCTAGACCTGACAAGCAGACGCGGCTAGGCTCTGCCGCGCCACATCTGAGAGCGCTCTCACCCGTCCGCTGTTCCACCCCACTTCCTGGAACGACGAAGGGCAACTCCCATGAGACGCACAAGGTTCAAGCACGTCTGCCTGGCCGCGCTCCTCACGCTGGCCGGGCTAGGTGGCGCGGGCACGCTGCCCGCGGCGGCGAGCGGGGGCGGTGCCACGGCCTCCTCCCCGTCGGCCGCCGACGCCGCCCCCGCCTCCGCCGCACTGCTCGACGGCATGCGGCAGGAGTTCGGACTCACACGGGAGCAGGCGGTGGCCCGGCTCGAGGCCGAGCGCGACGCCACCGCGCTCGAGCCGAGGGCGCGCCGCACGGCGGGGACGGCGTACGCGGGGTCCTGGTTCGACGCCGCCGACGGCCGCCTCACGGTGGCCGTCACCTCAAGGAGTTCGCAGGCCACGCGCGCGGCGATCCGCGCCCAGGGAGCCGGCGTCCGGGTCGTCGAGCACAGCGCACGGATGCTGGACGCGGCGAAGTCACGCATCGACCGGCTCTCCGCCCCCTCGGCGGTGGGTGGTTGGCACGTCGACCCGGCGGCGAACACCGTGGTGGTCACGGTCGTCCGCGGCAAGACCTCCGACAACGATGTCCAGCGGTTCCTGGCGCAGGCCCGTGCCGCCGGTCCCGTCACCGTCGAGACGGTCGCCGCGGCCCCGCGCACCTTCGCGGCGGGCACCGTCGGCGGCGACCCCTACTACACGGGCAACGTCCGCTGCTCGATCGGCTTCTCGGTCCACGGCGGGTTCGTCACCGCCGGTCACTGCGGCCAGGCCGGTGCGGGTGTCCGGGGCTGGGACGGCTCGTACATCGGCAACTTCCAGGGCTCCTCGTTCCCCGACAACGACTACGCCTGGGTCAACGTGGGCAGCGGCTGGTGGACGGTGCCGGTCGTGCTCGGCTGGGGCACGGTCTCCGACCAGTTGGTGCGCGGCTCGGCCGAGGCGCCGGTGGGCGCCTCCGTCTGCCGGTCCGGGTCGACCACGCACTGGCACTGCGGCGCGGTGCTGGCGAAGAACGAGACCGTCAACTACAGCCAGGGCGCGGTGCACCAGATGACGAAGACGAGCGTCTGTGCCGAAGGCGGCGACTCCGGCGGCTCGTTCATCAGCGGTGACCAGGCACAGGGCGTCACCTCCGGCGGCTGGGGCAACTGCTCGGGCGGCGGCGAGACGTGGTTCCAGCCGGTGAACGAGATCCTCAACCGCTACGGGCTCACCCTCCACACCTACTGACCGCGAAGGACGGCCCGGGGGTTCCGTGCTTCCGGCGTACGCCGGTGTGCGTCCGGCGTGCGTCCGGCGTGCGGAGCCCCTGCCGGGTCGCTCGGACCTCGGGGACGCCCTGCCCGGGGGCAGTCGTCGCCGTACCGCGCAGGGGCCCGACGACCTTCTGGCGTACGGCAGTTGAACACTTGACGTGCGGCCTGACCAGCCGCCGGAGCGTCCATACGCTGACGCGCGTGCGACAACAGAGACAGGCGGGCGACGACCGTCACGGCAGTGCCCTCGAACGGTCCCCGCGGGCGACGCGGGCGCCCCACGTGGCCGGTCGGAGCAGTGGCCCGAACCCTCTCCTGGGGCTTCAGCAGACCGCGGGCAACGCGGCGACCGTCGCCGCGCTGCACGGGGCCGGCCCGTCCACCGCCCGTCGCAGGCCCCCGCAGGTGCCGCCCGCCATCGAGGAGGTCGAGAACGACGCCCTCGAACTCCCCTCGTATCTGCGGGACATGGAGGCGGCGGGGCTGTCCACTGCGTACGGGCTCACCGGCCACGAGTTCGTCACCACCACGCTGGCCGATGCCGTCGGGCGGCGCGACGGGGTGGTCGCCGAGATCGCCGCGGAGCTCGCCGGGAGGCCCGAGTCCTTCTTCGGGCGCGGCCGGGCCTTCGCCGTCACCGGGGTGCGGGGTACGGACCGATACGACGTCACGGTGCGCGTCTCGCCCGCCGACGACGACCGCCCCGGTGTCTTCTCCGCCGCGGGTCCGGACAGCGAGGGCGCGGCCACCAAGGTCGACGTGCAGCACAACACGGCCGCCACCGTGGCACAGAGTACGAGCGGGTCCGCGTCGAAGGGCGTGGCGTTCACCGGGTTCGGTCTGGCCCCCGTCGCACCCGGCGTCTGGGTCGGCGGGGCGGCCACCGTCAACGCCCAGCCCTTCCAGTCGTCCCGGGACTCCCGCACCCAGCGGAACATGGCGGAGCCGCGGGTGCTGCGCAGCGACAAGGGGTCGGTCGAGGTACCGCGCCGGGTCCGCTACCACGTGCGGATCATGAAGGACGGCGAACGCTCGGCCCGCGACGCCGCCGGGTCCGGCGCCCTGACCATGCGGGTGCCGGTGGAGCATCTGGTCCCGACGACCGCCGGGCCTGTGCCCCGACCGCGTCCGGTGGCGCCCGAGACCGCCCGGGCGGTGTCGCTTGCCGATTCCATGGCCCCGCTCGCCGTCTCGGACCGAGCCGCGCCGCACCAGGGCGGCGGGGGGCTCTTCGACGCCGTCGCCTCCGCGCTGCATCCGTCCCTGACCTGGCCCGGTGCTCCCGGCCGGGCCCGGCTGTACGAGGCCACCGCCACCGCGACCGTGCTGGAGGACCTGCCTCGGCTGCTGCGTGACGGGGTCGTCGGCGAGGATCTGACCAGCAGGGACGGCAGCACCACCGGCACCTACCGGATGCGGGCCGCGTTCACCGAGCTGGCCCCCGGGTGGAGCACCGGCAAGACGCAGTTGCGCACCCATCAGCAGTCTCAGCACGCGGTGACGGACACCGCGGGCAAGGGCCGGGGCGGTGCCTTCGGCGTCGGTCCGGCGGCGGGGTTCGGAGTCCTCGGCAACGCGGCCGCCGTCCGCGGCACCGTCATGCCGGTCGCCGGGGCGCGCAAGGCGCGGTTCAGCGTGGCCGAGCAGACCGTGTCCAGCCGGCAGGGCGCGGAGGTACGGGGCGAGAAGGTGCTCTATCTGGGCACCGTGCTGTTCACCGTCGAGGGCACCGGTCCGACCTCGCCGCTGACCAGGGCACGCGGCGGCGGCCGTACCGCGCACCACACGATGCGGGTGTGGGTCTCGCTGCGGGCCGACGAGGCCCAGGAGCTGGGACTGCCGCTGCCCGAGGGGGTGACAGCGGGCGAGTTCGTCAAGCGTCCGGAGCGTGCCGGGAAGGACGCCAAGGGCAAGGGGAAGGCCACCGCGACCGAGCTGGACCTGGCGGAGAGCGGCGAGAGGGAGGGCGAGGACGGCGCCGCCGAGCACGACGTGCGGCACCTGCCGTTCGGCGCGATGGGCTCCAGCGTGGCGATCAGCAGGCTGGACACCGCGCCGATGATGCGGGCCGTGACGCGGCTGTTCGCCACCGATGCGCGGCTCGCCGGGTATCTTCCCGCCTTCGGCGAGGAGGAGCAGCCGCGTGATCTCAGCCCTGAGGAGGCCGAGGTCCAGCGGCGCAACTACCGCGAGCTGGTGACCGTACTGTCGGAGACGAACCTGCGCGTCAACAAGGACCAGTTGCTGTCCACCGGCGTCCGGGTGCGGTTGCGCCGCAAGTCCCGCTTCCACGCGCACGACGTGCAGCTGAAGGTCACCGGTTCGCTGCGGGAGACCGGTCACCTCGGTGAGACCAAGGACTGGCTCGTCCGCAGCCACGCAGGCGTGACGAGCAACCTCCAGAGCGGGCGGGCGAGTTCACGCACGGTCGGCGGGATGGCACTCGGCCAGTTCCGGCTGATCCCCGGCGCCCTGACCCTGTCGGCGCGTGCCGAGAAGGGCCGTACGACGACCCGGCGCGGCCTGGCCGGGCCGACCCTGCGCACCGACGTCCTCACCAACGGTTCCGAGGACGCCGCCGTGTTCGGCGGGGCGTTGAGTCTGAACGTCGACGTCACCATGACGTCCCGGCAGCGCAAGGCGGCCCGCGCGCTCACCCCCGGCGCGCCGGGCCGGGACGCGCCCGCCGCCGAGCGGGTCGGGACGCTGCCCCTCGACGCGCAGGACGTGCGGCTGCTCACCCCGACCGCGTTCACCCTGGACGGCGATGCCAAGCGGCAGCTGGACGAGGCGACCGCCGCCCGCAGGGCGGGCCACCGTGACACGCGCACGGAGTTCGCGGCGGCGGGCATCGGTGACCTGGCCGGTCTGGCGTCGCGCCAGCTGGGCGGCAGGCGGGGCGTGCGGGACTGGACGCTGGTGGAGACCGTGGGCGACGGGCAGCCGGTGCGGGACCTGGCCTTCGAGCTGCTGGCGCGGGCCGCCGCCCGCAACAAGGAGGCGCGGGAGGACCGGGCGCTGGAGACGGAGGGGCTCGCGCCACGGCTCGCGATCGAGGACCGGTTCAGCCCGCAGGCGGTGACGGCGGCGCTGCGGCAGGCCGTCTCGGCGGGCTGGGTGGTGCAGAACCTGCGGCACGCGCGGCGGCTGACCGGACTGACCGGCGCGGTCGGCACCCGGTTCGCGCTGACCGGTGGGCGGGTCGTCCACCAGGGCACGGGGGCGGGCACCGAGACCTTCGTGCTGGGCGGGCATCAGGTCACCGGGCAGGAGGGCACGAGTCACCACGTCTCGGTGCAGGGCGGCCTGACGGGCGCGGAGAACGGCGCCGAGTGGCGGCTCGCCGAGGGGGTGGCGGCCGGCCGCAGCCTGGGCAGCGGCGACACGACGGCGTCCACGCTGGTCGGCACCGTGGAACGCAACGCGCACACCTCCCGCAAGAGCCCGCTCTATCTGGTGCAGTGCGATCTGGTGGTGCGCATGGTCGCCGAGGTGGCGGTGACGGGCGGAGGTCCGTACGTGGCGCGCGGTGGCCGTACGGTGCCGGGGGCGGTCTCGGTGTGGCTGACCGAGCGTCAGCTGCGGGCGGCGGGACTGAAGGTACCGGGCGAACAGGGGCGCGAGGACACGGCTTCCGGTGCGGGCACGACGTCGGCCGGGACGTCCGGTGGGTCCGGGAAGAACGGGAAGTCCGGGCAGTCCGCGCGACCCGCCGGGACGGTACGGGCCGGCCAGGAGGCGGAGACCTCGGAAGCGGCCACGTCGGTCTCCGGCGGTGCCCCGAAGAGCGCGCCCCTGGTTCCCCCGGCCCCGGTTCCCGCCCTGGCCGAGTCGCTCCCGCTCGGCTTCGGCATGATCGAGGACCTGCCCGACTTCGTGCCGCTGCTGGAGGGGATCCGGGGCCGCCTCGGCGCCTCCCTCGCGGACGAACTCCTGCCGCGTACCCGCCTGACGGACCGCAACGACAACGTGCAGCGGCTGCTGCGGGTGCTCGACCGGGACGGCTCGGCGGGCCTGTTGTCGAGCGCGATGGACGGCGGGGTGGGCGTCGAGCTGCTCGACGGGCGCAAACGGCCCTACCGGGCGCTGTTCCGCATCCGCAGGACCGGGCGCGGCAGCTATGCGGAGACCGCGTCCGACGGCCGGGACATGGAGTACATCACCTCCGCCGCCGCCCAGCGGGCCGGCGCACACGACGAGAGCGACAGCCGGGGCGTCGAGGCGGTCCTGGCCGGTTCGGGGAAGCCCGACGGGGGCGCGGGCCAGTTGAAGAGCGTCGGCGCCGCCGCGGGACTCGGTCTCGGCGCGAGCGACTCGCGCCGCTCCGTGGGGGTCGGGCGTGCCCAGCTGGGTGTGAAGACCGTCGCGGAGGCGGCGTCCGCCCCGTCGGCCCGGATGAACGTGCCGATCGAGGCGACTCTGGAGGTGTTCTCCGGCAACCGCCGGGTGGCCCTCGCGCCGCTGAAGGGCCTGAGCCTGACCCACCGGGTGCTCGCCGCGGATCTGCGTGCGCTGTCGCAACTGGCCCCGGTGCCGCCCCAGCAGGTCGGTGTGCACGCGGTGGACGCGGCGGACGCCGGTGCCGAGCGGCTCGGTCCCTGGCGTGACTCCGGGGTCCGGCTGCCGATGGAGGCCCAGGTCAACGGGTTCCGGGGCACGCCCCGGGTGCAGCAGGCGGTCGACGACGCGGTCCGGCGGGCGGGCGGCGGCGCGCGGTTCCGCACCGGCGGCGAGGCCGCCTCTCACCTGCTCCGCGAGGCCGTCTCCACGGAGTGGCTGATCGCGGCGCTGCCGCTGCTGACCGCCGCGGGCGTCGACCTTCCGCCGGTGCACGCGACCGGCGCGTCGGGCCAGGATCTGCGCGCCTCGCTGCACGCCCGGCTGCGCGGCGGCCGGGTGCTGGGCGTGGGCGACAAGATGACGTTCGAGACGGTCGCGCAGAGCGGGCTGGACGCGCCGCGCCCGGCGGGTACGGACAGCCAGCAGGCCAACGAGCACGGCCGGTCGGCGCGCGGCCTGATCGGCGCGGGGGTGCTCAACGCGGACGAGTTCCGGATGAACCAGCTCCTCGGCACCGTGGACGGCTCCGGCAGTGCCACCGCGACCGCCGCCGACGCCGCCGGTTCGATACCGCTGCACAAGCCCAAGGCCGAGTCGGTACTGGTGCAGTTCACGCTGGACGTGCGGGCGGTGGCGGAGGTGAGCGACCGGGTGCGTTCGGGTCGGCGCGGGACGGCCGTACAGGAGGTCACGCTGCCGGAGCCGGTGGTCGTCCGGATGCCCGCGCCCGCGGTGCGGCGCATGCTGGCCGACGCGGCGAACGCCGGGCGTCTGCGGGATCCGGGGGGCCACCTGGCCTGACGCGTCGGTCGCGGCGGCACCGTCCTGCCGGGGCGCTGCGGGGGTGGACGACGGTCCTGCCGCCTTCCGCGGGACCAGGTCCCCCGGCGGCCGGTGCGCCGGTGCGCCGGTGCGCCGGTGCGCCGGTGCGCCGGTGCGCCGGTGCGCCGGTGCGCCGGTGCGCCGGTGCGCCGGTCAGAGTTTGGCGCCGAAGTTCTGTGTCCACCACGGGCCGCCGGAGCCGTCGTGGATTCCGATGCCGATGTTCTTGAAGGAGCAGTTCAGGATGTTGGCCCGGTGACCTTCGCTGTTCATCCAGGACGTCATCACCGACGAGGCCGTCTGCTGCCCCTTGGCTATGTTCTCGCCGTAGGTGGACCAGCGGTACCCGGCGGCCGTGATGCGCCGGCCGGGGTCGGCGCCGTCGGGGTTGGTGTGGTCGAAGAAGTCGCGGGCGGCCATGTCGTCGGAGTGGCCCTGTGCGGCGTCACGCAGCAGGCTGTCGTCCGTGAGGGGGCCGCAGCCGGCCGTCGCCCGCTCCTTGTTGACCAGGGCGATCACCTGGGTCGCGAGATCGGACGAACCCGTCTGCGCGGTCGGGGTCTTGGAAGCGGTCCTCTTCGGCTCGGCCGACTTCGCCGGGGCCGCCGCGACCACGGTCCTGCTGGGGCGGGGAGACGGAGAGGCGCTCGCACTCGGCGACTTCGACGCGGACGCCGTCGGGGACGGGGACGGCGACGGCGAGCTGCTGCGGGCGCTGTCCGGCGTGGGGCGGTCCGAGGCGAGTGCGTCGTCGGCGGGCTGTACGGCGATGCTCTCCCCCGTCCCGCCGTCCGGCTGGGTGCCGAAGTAGTAGATGCCGCCGCCCGCCACGCAGGCGGCCACGACCGCGCCGCCGACCGCCCGTCGTCGGTTACGCCGCCGGCGACGGGCGTCGGTGCGGGAGGTGGTCCGGTCCTTCGGGGCACGGCGGTTCACCGGCGGGAGCGATCCGCCCGGTTCCCCGTCCCCGGCGAGCGGGGAGGCCGAGCCGACCACGGCGATGGTGTCGGTGGCGGAGTTCGTCCTCGCCAGCAGCGCGGACGAGGCCGCGACCAGCGCCAGCCCGGCCAGTAGACCCTCGGCGGGCATCAGCCCGCTCCACAGGCCCGAGCAGCGTGCGCAGCCGCGTGCGTGCCGGGCGGTGCGCTTGCGCCACAGCGCCGAGGGCCGGCCGTCCCAGCCCGCGAGCGCGCCGCGCAGTTCCGGGCACTGCGGCCGCGAGTCCAGCGCCCGCACGACGACCCGGGCCGCCTCCAGCTGCGCCTTCATCCGCTGTACGCGGACCGCTGTGTGCTCCGGCGTCAGGTCCAGGGCCGCGGCGATCTCGGCCCGGGTCAGTTCACCGGCGCACTCCAGCCACCACAGGGACAGCAGGCCCCGGTCGTCGGGCTCCAGCCAGCGCGTAGCCCGCGCGGTCTCCTGCCGCTGGCCGGACAGCTGGAGTTGCACGATGGTGAGGTCGACGAAGTCGGCCCCCGGATCGGCGAGGTCGTCGGCCTCCTCCATGGCGCCCTGGACGGGCTGCTGCCGGTTCCAGTGCGCACGGACCTGGTTCATCGCGATGGCCACCAGCCAGGAGCGGAAGCTCGCGGGATCCCGCAGCGAGCCCAGCGAGTCGAGGGCGCGCAACATGGTGTCCTGCACGACGTCGTCGACGTCCACCGAACCGTTCAACGCCCGGCCCACGATGTTGTAGACGAGCGGCAGGTACGCGCCGACGAGCGCGTCCTGGGCCGCCTGATCGCCCGAGCGGGCGGCGGTGACCAGCGCCACCGCCTCCACCGTGTGCCGTGTACTCATTGAAACTTCCCTGTCCTCGACGCCGAACGATGCAGTCCGTCATATGGGGGATCTCTGCGGAAGCAACGGATAACAGTTCCTCGGAAATTCGTGCGAGGAGAGGTTCACCGGTTCGGGGCCGTGAGTGCAATGGGACCCGTCACATCGCGCGCGGGACGTCGGCCGTGGTGTCGCGATTCCAGGGATGCGCGACGGGTCGTCGCCCCCGGTCGTCACAGGGGTGTCGCCCTGATGGCCAGGGCGATTACGGTGACCCGGCCGGCCCGCCGTGTCCCACGCACCCGGCGACCGACGTCCGCACGGCACAAGGAATCCCTATGACTCGAATGCCTGTTACGGCCAGATATGCCCGCGCGCTGCTCGTGGCCCTGGGCCTGTCGGGCATCGCCGGCTCGGTACGACTCGCTGCGGCCGCGGCCGTCTTCGAGTCCGGCGCGCTGGGCGGGCTGGTCGTCGGGATGCTGCTGCTCGCGGCGACGGGGTGCGCGGCGCTCGCCGTGACGTCGCTGGTCATCTCGGCGAGATTCGCCGAGGGTGGCGGCGCGGTGCGCAGGGGCGCGGTCGTCGTCGGCTGGCTGATCGCCCTGGGCAGTCTGGCCGCCGCCCTGACCCAGCACTTCGCCTGGAGCGCCGGCGCCGCCGCGGGTGCGCTGCTGGTGACCCTCTCCAGCGGTACGGCGACCAGGGAGTGGTTCGGCCGGGCGCGGCTCTCGAACGCCTGATGCGGCATCACGTCCGCTTCACTTGCGCCCGCCCCCGGCCTGCCGGTCTCCCCTGACCGGCGGAACGGTCGGCCGAACCGGCCGAGGCGTAGGCGCATGCCGACCCGGCGCACCGGTGCCGCCCCGGCACTAACTGGCGGTGCGCCGGATCCGTCCGGCGTACCGCCGCTCCAGCTCCAGGTTGCCCTCGAAGCCGCCGGGCACGTTGGCGGAGACGTAGACCGGGGGACGGTCGCCGGAGGCGAGGAGCTGGGCGGCGGCCTCGGCGACCGTCATCTGCACCAACAGGGCGCCGGTGAGCGTGGACAGGGCGCAGACCGCGCCACCGCCGGGCAGCGGGAGAAGGGCGTCGCCGGGCGGGGCCGCGTTGTCGAGGGCGACGTCGGCGAGGTCGGCGAGCTTCCTGCCGCTGGGGTGGACGGCCGGCACGGCCGCGGTGTGGGCGAGGGAGGTGATGGCGAGGAGCCGATGCCCCCGCTCCTTGGCGTGCAGGGCCATCTCGACCACGACGCTGTTGACCCCGGAGTTGGAGATGACGACGAAGAGGTCCTGGGGGCGGGGCGCGGCGAGTTCGTAGAGGCGCAGCGCGATGCCGGGCCGCCGTTCGAGAAGCGGGTCGTCGAGGACGCCGGGGCGGTCGCCGCCGTGCAGGACGAGGTCGGCCATCTGGAGCCGGTTGGTGGGTACCAGTCCGCCCGCCCGTCCTGCGAGTTCGAGGACGAGGGCCTGGGAGTGGCCGGTGCCGAAGGCCTGGACCACGCCGTCCTCGCGGACGCAGTCGGCGATCAGTCCGGCGGCCGCGCTCACGTCGACGCGCGCCGACTCGGTGAGGCCCTGCAGGACGGCCAGGCTCTCGCGCGCGAAGGTCTCGGCACTCACGGACTCGACGGTCACGTCACACTCCCCACTGGTGGATTGAACCACCCCACAGACAGCTATCGGTGAATCAATAAATCATAGGACGAGTGCCGCGGGCAACGGGCCCGACCGGGGCGGCCCAGCGGCGGCACCCCTCGGCCCGGTTGCGCGAAGCACCCTCGGTCCTGGTATTCAAAGGTCGCACGAACGGGTGGCTGGTACCTTCTCTGCATGCCCTCGACCGATGTCACCACCCTGATCCGCACCGAGTTGCCCCGGCTGGCCGGCTCCCTGCGGAAGGTCGGTGAGCTGATCCTGGAGGATCCGGCCGCCGTCACCCACTGCTCGGCCGCGGAGCTGGGCCGTCGCACCGGCACCTCCCAGGCCACCGTCACCCGGTTCTGCCGGGCCATCGGCCTCGACTCCTACCAGCACCTGCTGATCGAACTGGCCCAGGAGCGCGGCCGCGGCGAGTCCTCCGACTGGGGCAGCGCCGAGATCGGTCCGGACATCTCCCCCGACGACAGCCTGGAGCGGGTCGTCCAGGTCGTCGGCACCGCCGACCTGCGGGCCGTCCAGCAGACCATCGACCGGATCGACCTGGACGCGATCGAGCGCGCGGCCCAGGCCGTCGCCCGTGCCCGGCGCATCGACGTCTACGGCGTCGGCGGCAGCGGCGCGGTCGCCCAGGAGACCGAGACCCGGCTGTTCCGGATCGGCTGCGCGGTGCGCGGCTGGACGGAGGTGCACGCGGCCACCACCTCGGCCGCCCTGCTGACCCCGGCGGACGTGGCGATCGGCATCTCCCACTCCGGGGCGACCCGGGAGACGATCGAACCGTTCGAGCTGGCCAAGGAGCGTGGCGCCACGACCGTCGCCCTCACCGCCGACTCGCGTTCGCCACTGGCCCGCACCGCCGACGTGCGGCTGATCTCCTCCTCCTCGGAGACCAGCTTCCGCACCGGCAGCATCGGGGCGCGTCACTCGGTGCTCATGCTCATCGACTGTCTCTATGTACGGGTCGGCCAGCTCTCCTATCAGCGGGCGAGCGCCTCCCTCGCGCTGACCGACCACATCGCCGGGGCACATGCGGTGAAGGCCCGGCGAACTCGCTGAGCCGACCGGTCATGCATGGATGAGCCAACCAAAGTGACAAGAGATGGTTGATTGAACCACCCAGCGGTGCCAGGATGGGGCTCCCCCGCGCACTCCTAGGAGCCCCATGCGTGTCATCTCCGTCGAGTCGACCGAGCTCTTCACCGGCACGGAGGACGAGCCGCACCAGGTGGTCGCCGTCGACATCGGGCACGACCCCGGCCGGTCGGTCCGGCTGAGCGTGGCGGGCCCGGGCGTCCGCAGTGTCGGCGAGACCGCTGTCACCGTCGGCGAGGACGGCACCGTACGCGCCGAGATACCCGTGGCCGTCGACGGCCTCGCCCCCGGTGACCACCGCGAGATCACGGTCACCGCCGCCGACGGATCCCGAACGGCCCGGCACACCGCCCGGTTCACCGCCGCCGAGCCCGGCTGGACGATGTTCATGGTCAGCCACTTCCACTACGACCCCGTCTGGTGGAACACCCAGGCCGCCTACACCGAGACCTGGGACGTCGCCGACGACCCGGCCGTCACAGGACTGCCCGCCCGGACCTTCGACTCGCGCGGTCAGTCCGGCATGAGCCTGGTGCGGGCCCACTGCGACCTGGCCCGGCGCGACCCGGCCTACACCTTCGTGCTCGCGGAGGTCGACTACCTCAAGCCCTACTGGGACGCCTTCCCCGAGGAGCGGGCCTTCCTGCGCCAGCTCATCCGCACCGGCCGGGTCGAGATCATGGGCGGCACCTACAACGAGCCCAACACCAACCTCACCGGCGCGGAGGCGACCGTACGCAACGCGCTGTACGGCGACGGTTTCCAGCGCGGGATCATCGGGGCGGCTCCGGAGACCGCCTGGCAGCTGGACGCCTTCGGGCACGACCCGCAGTTCCCGGGGCTGATGGCGGACGCGGGGGTCACCTCCAGTTCCTGGGCGCGCGGCCCCTTCCACCAGTGGGGGCCGGCCCTGTCGGTGTTCGGCGAGGAGCCCCGCGACCCGCAACGCATGCAGTTCCCGGCCGAGTTCAGCTGGATCGCCCCCTCCGGACGCGGGCTGCTGACCGCCTACATGGTCAACCACTACGGCGCCGGCTGGGCCATCGACAACGCGCCCACGCTGCCCGAGGCGGAGGCCGCCGCGCTCAAGCTCTTCCGGGGCCTGAAGAAGGTCGCGCTCACGCGCAACGTCCTGCTGCCCGTCGGCGGCGACTACGCCCCGCCGTGCCGCTGGGTGATGGGCATCCACCGCGACTGGAACGCCCGGTACGCATGGCCCCGGTTCGTCAGCGGCGTGCCCCGGGACTTCTTCGCCGCCGTCCGGGCGGAGTTGGAGCGGGAGGGGCGGACGGCGTCCCCGCAGACCCGGGACATGAACCCGGTCTACACCGGCAAGGACGTCTCCTACATCGACACCAAACAGGCCCAGCGCTACGGCGAGACACTGCTCGCCGACGCCGAGGCCTGGGCGACCCTCGCCTCCCTCGTCGTCGGGCACCCCTACCCGGACGCGGCCCTGGACAAGGCCTGGCGACAGCTGATCTACGGCGCCCACCACGACGCGATCACCGGCTCGGAGTCGGACCAGGTCTACATCGACCTGCTCACCGGCTGGCGGGAGCTGTACGACCTCGCCGGGGCCGTGCACACCGAAGCGACCGACGCGCTGGCCCGCGGGGTGGTCGCGCTGCCCGGCGGCGCGCCCGACCTCGTCGTCTTCAACTCCGCGACCTGGCGACGCAGCGACGTGCTGACCGTCGCCGACCCCGGTCTGGTCCCGCTGGACGTCGACGGCCTGCCACTGCCCGCGGTGGTCGAGGACGGCGCGCTGCGGGTCGTCGTACCCGAGGTGCCGGGCATGGGTCTCAAGGCGCTCTCCCTCGCCGAGGGCCGGACGCCCGGCTGGACGGTCGGCGAGGGGGCCACGATCCGCAACACGTTCTACGAGGTGACGGTCGACCCCGCGCGCGGCGGAGGCGTCAGCAGTCTGCGCGCGCTCACCGAGGGCGGCCGGGAGCTGCTGCGGCCCGGGGACATCGGCAACGAACTGGTGGTTCAGGAGGAGTATCCGCGGCATCCGCGCTTCGGGGAGGGCCCCTGGCACCTCACGCCGACCGGCACCACCGCGGCCCGCAGCCGTGACGTGACCGCCGACATCGATGTCGAGCACTCGGCGGCCGGCTCCCGCATCACCGTCCGGGCCGACCTCGGGCTGTTCCGGTACACCCAGCGGCTCACCCTCTGGGCGGGCGTGGACCGGCTGGACGTGACGACGACCGTCGACGGCTACGACGGCGCGGACCGGCTGATCCGGGTGCGCTGGCCCTCGGACGTGCGCGGCGGGCTGCCGGTGCACGAGGTCGCGGACGCGGTCGTCGGGCGCGGCTTCGGGTTCGTCGAGGTGGACAGCGAGCGGTTCCCCTGGACGCTGGACAACCCCGCGAACTCCTGGTTCGGCCTGGGCTCCACGGCCCGCGTCGCCGTCCACGACGGCGCGGGCCGACTGCTCGACCACCGGTCGATCGGCGTCGCAGAGCTGGTGTTCGCCGACTGGGACACCGCCGGCGCGCTGGGCACCCCGCTCGCCGCGGCCCTGGTGCGGGTGGGCGTCACGGCCACCTCGACGATCGGGGGCGGCCCGCGCTACGGCGACCTGGAGGTCGACTCCAACCTGCCCGACATCCGGATCGCCGTGGGCGGACCGGAGCGCAACCCCGTGGTCGCCGAGGCTCTGGGCTGGGACCCGGCGGCGGCCCGCGAGGTGCGCCGCCAACTGGCCGAGGAGGGCCTGGCCGTCGTGTGGGTGGCGCCCCGCGCCTCGCTGCGCGAGGAGTGGGTGCCCGGCGCCGACCTGCGTGATCTGGAACGGCTGCCGCTGCTGGTGGTGGCGGGCGTCGGCCCCGAGGACGACGTGAAGGCCGTCGACGCGCTGGTCGCCGACCTGGACGACGCGACCGTACGGGCCACCGCCGCCGGTGGCGGGGAGGCGCTGCCGCCGGGCGACGCGTGGGACGGCCGGGGCTTCGCGGTCCTCAACCGGGGCACGCCGGGCTGTGTGGTCACCTCCTCCGGCGACCTCTGCATGTCCCTCATGCGCTCGTGCACGGGCTGGCCCTCCGGAATCTGGGTCGACCCGCCCCGGCGTACCGCGCCTGACGGCTCCGCCTTCCAGCTCCAGCGCTGGTCGCACACCTTCGAGTACGCGGTCGTCGCGGGCGAGGGCGACTGGCGCGAGCTCGGCTGGCCGCGCGCCGGGCATGCCTTCAACCATCCGCTCACCGCGCGACTGCGCGAGCCCTGCGAGACGCCGGCCGACCTGCCGAGGAACGCGACCCTGCTGACGCTGCGTCCGGAGGGCCGGGTGGTGCTGGACGCGCTGAAGCCGGCCGGCTCTCCGCTGGCCCGGGGCGGCACCGCACCGCCGGACCCCGTGCGCGGGATCGTCGTGCGGGCGCACGAGGTGGACGGACGGCCGGTGCGGGCGCGGCTGGCGGGTCCCTCGCCCTGGACTGCGGGCAGCCGGGCGGACGTGCTGGAGCGGCCCGGCCGGCCTCTGGACCCCGGCGCGGACGGCGCGTTGGAGCTGGATCTGACGGGTTTCGAGGTGGCCACCGTGCTGGCCTCGCCGTCGGCCGGCCCGCGGGCGGAGGGGCCCGGGATCGCCGCGCGGGAACCCGCCCAGCCGGTGTTCACCCGGTACTGGCTGCACAACTCCGGTCCGGCGCCCCGGGGCAACCTGCCCGTGGCCGTCCACCTCGCGCCGGCCGCGCTCACCGCCGACGGCCCGGTCACCGCGACGGTCCGCGTCTCCTCCGAACTCACCGACGCGCCGGTGTCGGGCACCGTGGCCCTCGATGTGCCACCCGGCTGGAGGGCCGAGCCCGCCGCACTGCCGTACGCGCTCGGCCCGGGCGGCTTCACGCTCACCGAGGTCACCGTCACTCCGCCGGCGGACCCCGTGCCGGGCCGGTACCTGCTCGCCGCGCGGCTGGCGTACGGCGGACAGACGTACGAGGACGTGGTCGCCCTGGACGTGCCCGGGGAGGCCGTGCCGGGCGGACCCGACGGGCGGACCGGGCCGGGCCTGGTGATGGAGCTGGGTGCCGACCGGATCGAGGTGCGCCGCGGCGAGCGGGTGCGGGTGCCGGTGCGCGTGCGCAACACCACGCGCGGTCCGGTGAGCGGAACGTTGTGGGCACTGTCGTCCTGGGGCACCTGGGCCGGTGTGGGGCCGGGCTGCCAGGGGTTCGCCGTGTCCGCCGGTGAGAGCACGGTGTGCGAGGTGGAGGTGGACGGTTCGGCGGTGCCTCCGGGCTCTTACTGGCTGATGGCCAAGGCGGGTTGGCACGGCTGCGTGGCCTACACGGAGGCGGTCGTCCTGGAGGTGACGTCATGAGCGGCCCCACCCTGGTGGGCGACGAGCCCGCACACGGACAGCCGGCACCGACGGCACGCCCCGCCCCGGGACGGCACGCGGCGCTGGTGCGTGGGGAGGCCGTGCTCGAGGAGCGGGTGGAGGCGGTGCTGGACGCGGTGCCCGCCCGGGAGCGGGAGGCACGCCCGGAGGCACTGGCGCGCGCGCAGCGGCAGCGCAGACGGTGGGCCACGCAGGTCGTGGTCGTCGACGAACTGGCCCGCCGCGCCTGCGCCGAGCGCGGCCTCGCACCGCCGCCCGAGGTGTCCCCGGCCCGGGTGCTCGCGGTGTCCGGGACCGAGGTCGCCGACCTGGGCAGCATCGTCGCCGTGGCACTCGCCCACTCCCCCGCCGTGCGCGCGCTGCTGGCGGCGCTGGAGGCCGAGCAGCAGGTGCCGGAGCGGGCCGCACGGGCCTACTACGACCGCAATCCGGACCGGTTCCTCACCCCCGAGGCGCTGCGGCGCGGTGTCGACCCGTACGGAGTGGCCGGTGCCGGGGACTTCCTGCCGTACGCGGCGGTCCGGGACGAAGTGGTGCGGGAGCTGCGGCGGGCGGTGGGCCGGCAGGCCTTCCTCGACTGGCTGGACCGGGCCCGCGCCGAGGTGGAGTACGCGCCCGGGCACGAGCACCCGGGCGACCCGTCGCACCCGGACCACGAGCACCGGCACTGAACACGCCGGTAACCACACGGAACCGAAAAGCAACACGGCAAGCCATTGACCTCCGATGAATTCTGGTCCACCTTTTCATCAGTCGGAGGCGAAGTTGGTGGTTTGAACCAGCAGTTCGAACCAGTGCTTCGGGCCAGCAGCCCGCATCAGCGGCTGACGGATCGCAGGAGGCAACATGCGTGCGGGAAGACTGACCGGAACCTTGGCAGGCGTCATAGCCCTGGCCCTGACCGCGGCCGGCTGCGGCCTGTCGGGCGGCTCCGACAGCGGGGACGCCACGGCCGGCGGCTGCGAGGTCGACCAGGGCAACGTCGGTTCCGGGAAGCTCACGGGGGACGTCGAGGGGAAGATCACCTTCCAGACGACCAACCTGAAGAAGGACTTCGGCGACTTCTTCAACGGCGTGATCAAGGCGTTCGAGAAGGCCCACCCCGACGCGTCGGTCAAGTGGATCGACGACCCCGGCGACAACACCTTCACCCAGCGCACCGTCGCCGACGCCCAGGCCTGTACGTTGCCGGACGTCCTCAACCTCAACTCCGAGACGGGGACGGCCCTCACCAAGGCCGGCTACCTGCTCGACCTCGGCGTCAAGGACCCCGACGCCAAGCAGCCGTTCGTCCCGGCGTTCTGGAACTCCAGCACCATGAAGGACTCCTCGGGCATGCCGCAGCACACGGTGCTCCCCTGGTACACCGGCGGCATCGTCCTGACGTACAACACCGATCTGCTGGAGCAGGCCGGGATCGACCCGGCGAAACCTCCGACGACCCTGTTCGGGCTGTTCGCCGACTACGAGAAGATCGCCAAGGCGGGCCGGGGCAAGTACTACGCGACGATGGCGAACCCGGTCTGGCGGATCCCGGCCGACTTCGACCAGATGAACATCAAGATGCTGGCCGACGACGGCAAGTCCGCCGTCTTCGCCGATGATCCGCGGACCACCGAGTGGGTCGCCTGGATGGCGAAGCTGTACAAGGAAGGGGCCATGCCGAAGGACTCGCTGTCCTCCAGCAACGACCCCTCCACGCTGTACAGCCAGGGCAAGGTCGCCTACGGCTCGACGAACCCGAGCTTCGTGCGGTTCGTGAAGCAGAACAGTCCGTCGGTGTACGCCAAGACCGGCGTCGGCCAGCAGCCCTACGACAAGCTCGGCCACACCACGGGGGCACCGCAGTACATCGGGGTCGCCGCCACCAGCAAGCACGCGCCCGCGGCGCTCGCCTTCGCGAAGTTCCTCACCGACGCCGAGAACCAGACGGCCTGGTGCAAGGACCCGGACGTGGTGATCTTCCCCACGACCACCGTCTCGCTGGACGACCCGTTCTTCCAGAAGGTGACCGGGGACGACCCCTTCTCGGAGGCCCGCAAGCTCGTCGCCGAACAGCTCAAGACCACCACCGCGTACCAGACCAACCTCTCCCCGGCCGTGCAGAACGCGATCGTGGCGCAGGTGCAGCTGGCGATGCAGGGCAAGAAGAGCCCCGAACAGGCCGTGAAGGACGCCCAGTCGAAGGCCGACGAGCTGCTGAAGCAGGCGGGCTGATCGTGGCGGCCCAGACCACGAACCCGGTGTCCGTGCCCGGTGCGGAGCGCACCGTCACCGTGCCCGGTGGGGGGCGCGCCTCCGTGCCGGGCCCGGCCCCGTCCCGGGTCCGACGCCTCGGCCGGGCCCTGTTGCCAGGACCCTCGGCCGGCGCCAACGGAGCGGCGCTGTACCGCCGTTGGTGGCTGCCCTGGCTGTGGACCGCGCCCGCCGTCGTCTGCGCAGTGGTGTTCGGCGTGTTCCCGTTCCTCAACACCGTCCTGCTGTCGTTCACCGACGCCAAGCCGCTCGGCGGCGCCGCGGACTTCGTCGGACTGTCCAACTACACCCGGATGCTCGACGACTCCGACTTCTGGCTCGCGACCCGCAACAGCGTCCTGTACGCGGTGATCGTCGTACCGCTGATGGTGCTTCTGCCGCTGATGCTGGCCGTCCTGGTGGAGAAGAACCTGCCCGGCATCGGCTTCTTCCGCTCCGCCTTCTACACGCCGGTGCTCGCCTCCAGCGTGGTCGTGGGACTGAGCTGGCAGTGGCTGCTGGCCGACGACGGGCTGATCAACACCTGGTTGGAGAAGGCCCATCTGATCAGGGACGCCATCCCCTTCCTGTCCGACTCCTGGCTGATCCTGTTCTCGGCCATGGGCCTGACGCTGTGGAAGGGGCTCGGCTGGTACATGATCTTCTATCTGGCCGCGCTGGGGAACGTGCCGAAGGAGCTGCACGAGGCGGCGTCCATGGACGGCGCCGGTACGGTCCGCCGCTTCTGGCACATCACGGTGCCGGGTGTACGGCAGGCCATGATGCTGGTCGGCACCCTGACCGGCATCGGCTCGCTGCGGGTGTTCACGGAGATCTACATGCTGGGCAGCTCCACCGGCGGGCCCGGCGGCGCCGACCGCACCCTGCCCTTCTACATCCGGGACGTCGGCCTGGACCCGCTCACCGGCAACGCCGGCTACGGCTCGGCGGTCAGTGTGGCCCTGTTCGCGCTGACGCTGGGGCTGACCCTGCTGGCGCAGCGCCTGACGAAGGAGGACGAGTCATGACGACGGCGGTGGACAGGCCCCGGCGGCCGGTGCCGCGCTGGCGGGACTACGGCCGCCCCCGTGAACTGGTCGTCCGCTACCTGCTGTTGCTCTTCGTGCTGGGCATCACCGTCGGCCCGCTGGTCTGGCAGCTCCTGGCCTCGCTGAAGAGCACGAGCGAGGACGTCTTCGGGGCCGACGCCTCGCTGCTGCCGCACCACCCGACGCTGCGGGCCTACCGGCAGGTCTTCGAGCAGGTGCCGGTGGCCACGTACATCAGGAACAGCGTGATCGTGGTCGCCCTGTCGGTCACCAGCCAGCTGCTGTTCTCCACCACGGCCGGCTACATCCTCTCCAAGCCGGGCTGGAAGGGCCGCACGGCGGTCTGGGTCGTGCTGGTCGCCTCCATGATGTTCCCCTTCGAGTCGATCATGGTGTCGCTGTTCCTGAGCATCCGCGACCTGGGTCTGGTCGACAGCCTGGCGGGCGTGTGGCTGCCCGGGTTCGTCGGCGCCATCAACGTCCTGCTGATGCGTGGCGCGTTCCTGGCGGTGCCGCGCGAGATCGAGGACTCGGCGATGCTCGACGGCGCGAACGAGTGGCAGCGCTTCCGGCACCTGTATCTGCCGTCCGCCTGGGGCGCGATCCTGGTGGTCACGGTCAACACCTTCATCAGTGCCTGGGACGACTTCCTCTGGCCGCTGATCGTGCTGCGCTCCGAGGACCACATGACGCTGACGCTGGGGCTCTCCCGGCTGCAGAGTTCGTCGTTCGGCTACGACCAGCGGGTGGTGATGGCCGGCTCGGTGATCTCGGTGGTCCCGGTGCTGGTGCTGTTCGTGATCACGCAGCGGTGGTTCTACAAGGGCGTGTCGTCGGGGGCCGTCAAACTCTGATCGCGCCCGACCTCGAGCACGAGGGGGACGGCGGTGAGCGCCTCCGCTGCCGACACCGCCACCCGGATCTCCACCGCCTGTGACGGTACGACCGTCTCCAGATCGGCGCCGACCAGCTCCAGTCGGTCGGCGCCGAGGTGTATCGCGACCGTACGGCGCTCCCCCGGCGCGAGCTCCACGCTCCGGAACGCCCGCAGTTCGAGCGTGCGCGGCCAGACGGGGGCGCGCAGCCGGCGGACGTAGAGCTGGACCACGGTGCGACCGGGCCGGGCGCCGGTGTTGGTGACGTCGACCTCGACCGTGTGCCCCGCCGACCGGGGCGGCCCGTGGTGGAACGTCGTGTACGACAGCCCGTGCCCGAAGGAGTAGAGCGGTCCGGCGTCGCCGTCGACGTAGGAGCCGTATTCGGTGTCCTTGTGGTTGTAGTGGACGGGGAGCCGGTCGGCCGAGCGCGGCACGGAGACGGACAGCCGGCCGACGGGTTCGGTGAGCCCGAGGAGCACCTCGGCGATCGCCTCGCCGCCCCACGGGCCCGGATACCAGGCGGTGAGCAGCGCGGCGGCCCGGTCCGCCGCCTCCGGAACAGCGTGCGGGCGGCCCTGGACGAGGACCACGACGGTGGGCGTGCCGGTGGCCGTGACCGCGTCCAGGAGCGTGTGCTGGGCCCGGCCCAGCCGCAGCCCGGCGAGGTCGACGCCTTCGCCGCAGGTCATCTCGGAAACGACCGTCCGCGCGGCCCCGTTGGCGTCGAACTCCGTGTCGGGGGTCCGGGCGCTGCTGCCGCCCAGCACCAGTACGGCCAGGTCACTGGCGGCGGCCGTCGCGACCGCCTCGGGGATGTCGGTGAGGTCGGCGCCGGTGAGGGCCGCGCCCCGGGCGTGGCGGACGTCCGTGCCGGGCGGGACGAGGCGGCGCAGCGCGTCGAGGACGCTCACGCCCGTGCCGGGGCGCTGTGGGGCGGTGTAGTCACCGAGCTGGTGGGCGGTGGTGGCGGCGTGCGGGCCGAGCACGGCGACGCGCCGCACGGCCGGCCCGAACGGGAGGACACCCCCGGTGTTGTGCAGGAGGGTGACACAGGCCCGCGCGAGCTCGGTGCTCAGTTCCCGTCCGGCGTCGGCGGGGACCGCCGTGCGGTGGGTGTACGGCTGCTCGAACAGGCCCAGCCGGAACTTCAGCCGCAGGACGCGGACGACGGCGGCGTCCAGGGCGGCCTCGCTCACCAGGCCCCGTTCGACGGCCTCCGCCAGGTGGGTGAAGCCCTCGTCCCAGAGGCTGAGGTCGACCCCGGCGTCGAGGGCGAGAGCACCCGCGGAGACCTTGTCACCGGTGATGCGGGCCAGCCGGTCCACGGCCAGCCCGTCGGCCATGACCAGGCCCTCGAAACCCCAGCGGTCGCGGAGCAGTCCTGTGAGCAGGGCACGGTTGCCGCAGCAGGGCAGACCGTCCACCTCGTTGTAGGCGGCCATGACGGCGGCGGCCCCGGCCCGGACTCCGGCCCGGGCGGCCGGGAGATGGATCTCGTGCAGTTCGCGCGGACCGAGTTCGGACTCGGCGGAGTTGCGGCCGCCGACCGTGGCGCCCTGGCCGGCGAAGTGCTTGAGGACGACGGGCGCCTTGTCCGCCGCGAACCGCTCCCCCGTGCCCTGCATCCCCCTGACCAGTGCCTCCGTCAGCCGGGCCGCGAGATACGGGTCCTCGCCGAAGCACTCCTCGGTGCGTCCCCAGCGCGGGTCCCGGGCGATGTCCAGCGCGGAGACGAGCGCCAGATGGCCGCCCCGGGCCCGCAGTTCGGCGGCGGCGTGGGCCGCCGCCCGCTCGTACAGGGCGGGATCCCAGGTGGCGCCGATCGCCAGGTTGACGGGGAGGACGGTGCCGTCGAGGGCCATGTGCCCGTGCGGCACCTCCTCGATGAACAGGGCGGGGATCCGCAGCCGGCTGCGCTCCAGCACCTGACGCTGGACCAGGTCCGCGAGGTCGGCGCTGTCCTCGAGGCCGGGTCCGTCGCCGTGGTCGACGCCGGACCAGGCGTCGGCGCGCATCAGACCGTAGAGGGCGCCGAGACCCGCGAAGCGCTCGGTCTCGGCGTGCAGGGCCTCGGTGAGTTCGAAGTCCCCGGCGGCTGTGCGGCGGTAGGCGTCCCAGCCGTACATCCGCTGATTGAGCTGGCCGACCTTCTCCCGCGGGGTCATCCGGGCGAGAAGATCGGCGACACGGGTGTCCAGCGGGGCGGCCGGGTCGAGGTACGGGGCGGCCGGGTGGTCCTGAGAGGGCATGGGACGTCCTTGCACGGGGCGCGTCAGGGGGCGGTGGCCCTGGAAGGGCAGGGGGTGCTCTTGCGCGGGGCGCGTCAGCGCGCAGTTCGGTGGGCAGGACGGGGATCCGGGGCGGAGCGACCGGGCGGTCCTGGAAAGACATGCGGCGTTCCTGCGCGGGGCACGTCAGCGGGCAGTTCGGTGGGCAGGGCGAGGATCCGGGGGCCGAGCGACCGGGCGGTCCTGGAAAGACATGCGGCGTTCCTGCGCGGAGCGCTTCAGCGGGCGGTGCGATGGGCGAGGCGGGCCAGGGCCACGGCGCCCGGGGAGCCGTCCGACACGGGGGTGACCGTGAGCGCGAGGTGCGCCAGGCGTTCGGTGAGAGGGGTGAGCAGGGGACCGTGCGGGGCGAGCAGGCCGCCGGTGACCACCAGGGGTTCGCCCGGGCGCGGGGCCAGGGCCGTCACGGTCTCCGTCAGCCGGCGCGCGGCCTCCCGCAGGATCTCCCCGGCGACGGGGTCCTTCTCCTCGGCGGCCCGGACGACCAGCGGCGCGTGGTCGGCCAGCCGGACCGGCGGCCGGTCCATGACGGCGGGCAGCAGATGCGCGCGGTAGGCGGTGCGCAGGACCGCGCTCCAGGCGGCGTTGTCCGTGACGCCGTAGGCCTCGGGGGGCAGGACGCCCGGCGGCAGCCCCAGCTCACGGCCGACCGCGCGGGCGAGGACGGTGGGCGCGCCCCGGCCGTCCGCCGCCCGCAGGGCCGAGCGGACGGCCGCGCGGCCGATCCAGAAGCCGCTGCCGTCGTCCCCGAGGAGCCAGCCGTCGCCGCCGGAGGTCGCGGTCGGCGCCCGGGCGGCGATCCGGGCCGCGACCGCGCCGGTGCCGGCCACCAGGACCAGGCCGTCGGCGGGATGACCGGGGGCGGTGGCGAACGTGGTCTCGATGTCGCTGTGCACGTCGACCGTCGGGGCGGCGATGCCCAGCCGGGCGAGCGCGCCGGACAGGGCCGTGCGGGCCCGCACCCGGCCGGGCTCGTCGGCGCCCTGGCGCTGGTGGCCGGTGCCGGCGAAGCCGCCCGCCACCGCGGCCACCCGCCCGCGCAGCGGTTCGGGCACCGCCTGAGCGAGAGCCTCGGCGAGGTGGTCGGCGAGCTCGGGACCGGGCACGGTGAGCGCGTTGCCCGGACCCGCCGTGCCCTCGCCCCGGATCCGACCGTCGCCGAGGTCCGCCAGGACGGCACGCGTGCGCGTGCCGCCGGCGTCGAGGCCGACCACGAGATCGCGGTCTTGGTTCAAATCACTATTCATTGCATCCCATGGTGGTTGATACATTCGCCCGAGACAAGGTCCGTCTCGCGAGGAGGACACCATCGACACGCACCGGTCCGCGCCCGAGCTCCGCTTCGGTGTCAACTACACCCCACGCCGGGGCTGGTTCCACGCCTGGCACGACTTCGATCCCGGGCTCGCGCGCGAGGACCTGGCACAGATCGCCGGGCTGGGTCTGGACCACGTCCGCGTCTTCCATCTGTGGCCGCTGCTCCAGCCCAACCGCACGCTGGTCCGCGCGTCGGCCGTGGACCAGCTCGTCCGCCTGGTGGACCTGGCCGCCGAGTGCGGCCTGGACGTCCTGGTGGACGGCGTCCAGGGGCATCTGTCGAGCTTCGACTTCTACCCGGAGTGGACGCGCAGCTGGCACCACCGCAACGTGTTCACCGACCCGGAGGCGATCGAGGCCCAGGCGCTGCTGCTGCGCACGCTGGGCCGCGCGCTGTCGGGTCACCCCCGTCTCCTCGGGCTCCAGCTCGGCAACGAGCTCAACAACCTGGTCGAGCACAATCCGGTGTCGGTGACCGAGGTGGACCACTACCTCGACACGCTGCTGGCCGCCGCGCGGGAGGGACTGGGCGACGGCGCGGGCCTGGTCACGCACTCGGCGTACGACGCCGCCTGGTACGGCGACGACCA
This sequence comes from Streptomyces sp. NBC_01334, assembly GCF_035983595.1. NCBI lineage: Bacteria > Bacillati > Actinomycetota > Actinomycetes > Kitasatosporales > Streptomycetaceae > Streptomyces > Streptomyces sp. NBC_01334. Next base: position 695,635 of record NZ_CP130718.1, read on the forward strand.
CCCCTTCACCCCGCAGGCCTCGGCCCGCAAGGGCGACCTGACCACCGTCCACCCCTGGGTGTTCTCCGCCGACTGCGCGCGGCGCTACGGTCCGCGCTCACCGCAGGTGCACCATCTCGCGGAGTACGGGACGGAACTGGCGGCGGCCTACGCCACCGATCCGGCCCGCCCGGTCTGGGTCCAGGAGACCGGGGCGCCCGAGCCGCACATCCCGGCGGCCGACGCCCCCGACTTCGCCCGCGCGACACTGCTCAACGCGGCCGGCTGCGCGCGGCTGTGGGGCGTCACCTGGTGGTGCTCGCACGACGTCGACCGCTCACTGGCCGACTTCCCGGAGCTGGAGTACACGCTGGGCCTGTTCGACTCCGCGGGCCGGCCCAAACCGATCGCGGAGGCGCTGTCCGCCACGGTGGCCGACCTCCGCGCCGCCCCCGGCCCTCCGCCGGCCCGGACCACGGCCCTGGTCCTGCACTGCACCCCGTCCACGCGTTCGGTGTCCGGCCCCGGCGGCGCGTTCTTCGACGCCTGGATGCGGTTGCGCCAGGAGGGGACCCGCCCGGCGGTGGTCCTGGCGGAGCGCGCGGCGGACACGGCACACCTGGCCGCGAGGGGAATCACGGAGCTGATCGACGGGAAGTGAGACGCCCGGGGGGCGGGGGCGGGGGTGGAGGCGAGGGGCGAGCGGCGAGGGCGGAGGGCGGGGGCCGGGGCCGGCCGGAACTCCGACCCCGGAGTCTCCGCCCCGGTCAGGAGGTGCGGCCCGTCAGCACCTCCGCCAGCGCCCGCAGGTTGACCCGCCCCCTGCCGTGCGCGCACACCGCGCTGCCCGGCTCCGGCAACCCGGTGGAGACCAGCAGGGCGTCCGGTCGCGCCGCCAGCAGCGCGTCCCGCAGGCGCCCCTGCCAGACGTACAGCTCGGCGTCGCACACGGCGACGACCAGCGGCCGCCCCTCGGCCGCCCGCAACACCTCCTCGACGACGACCTCCACGACGCCCCCGGCGTCCTCCGGCTCCCCGGCGAACGCCGTCCCGGTGACCGTCGGGTCGAGGGCGTGCCAGGCGGTCAGGAGGTCCTCGCCGCCCCAGTTGAGCGCGGGGTGCGGGGCCGGGAAGAGGTCGACGACATGGGCGCCCGGACCGGGTCTCGGCGACGGCCCCGCACTGCGCACGGCCCGCCGCGCCGCGGTCGGCCCGGCCTCCGTGTCCCACGCGGCCACCGCGCCCGGCCGGTACGGCAGCGCGTAGCGCAGCGCGAGCCGTCGCACCCGCTCCGCGGCCTCGGTCACCCGCGCCTCGGGCAGCTCCCCCGACCGCAGCGCGTCGAGCACGGCGTCCCGGCAGGCGAGGGTGACCTCCAGGTCCGGTACGGCGACGATGACCTGGTCCGCTCCCGCGGCGAGCGCGAGACGCGCGCCGGCCGCCTCGCCGTAGCGGTCGGCGATGGCCTTCATCTCCAGCGCGTCGCTCACCAGCACGCCGTCGAAGCCGAGTTCACCGCGGAGCAGGTCGGAGAGGATGCGCGGACTGAGGGTGGCGGGCCGGTCCGGGTCCAGCGCCGGAAACACGACATGGGCGCTCATCAGCATGGGCACACCGGCCTCGACGGCCGCCCGGAAGGGCGCGAGGTCGAGCCGCTCGTAGGGCCGCGGGTCGACCGCGAGCTCGTGATGGCTGTCGGTTACGGTCCCGCCGTGCCCGGGGAAGTGCTTGGCGCAGGAGGCCACGCCGCGTGCCTCGGTGGCCCCGATCCAGGCGCGCAGATGCCGGGAGACCAGCTCGGGGTCGGACCCGAAGGCACGGGTGCGCACGATGGGGTTCTCGGGCCGGCGCTGGACGTCGGCGACGGGGGCGTAGGAGGCGGTGATGCCGAGCGAGAGCAGGTGTCCCGCCAGGGCGTCGGCGCAGGCGGCGGTGAGCTGCGGGTCGTCCGTGACACCGAGCGCCCAGGAACCGGGCACCTCGGGGGCGCCCGCGGCCACCAGGTGCCCGATGCCGCCGCCCTCGTTGTCGATGGCGATCAGCAGGTCCTGGCGCAACGTCCGGAGTGTGCCGGTGAGTTCGCGGACCTGGTCGGCGTCGCGGACATTGCGCGTGAACAGGATGACCCCGCCCAGTCCGCGGTCGACGAGCCGTTTCAGGGTGTCGGGGACGGTGGTCGTGCCGTCGAAGCCCGCGACGAGACAACGGTGGGCCGCCTCGTCGAGGTCGGCGGAGAGTGCCGGGCCGGTGGGCCCGGGGGCGGAGTGCGTCACCCCCGGAATCCTCTGGCTCGTCAAGCCGAAAGTCAATATTGCGGTGGATTAACGATTCACTCTGCCGTCCGCGGCCGCCGTCGCCGTCGGATCCCGGGGCTATCCGGCGCGCCTGGACGGGCTCCGGCAGGAAAGCCGGGACCGCACGGCGACTCGCCGGATGTCGGGCACGTCGGGCCTCGGCGGCGCCCCGCGCGGGGTTACTGTCGCCGCCATGGACCGTGATCACCGAGGATGGCTCCCCTGTCTGCTCGGCGGAGCCGTCTTCGCCGTGTGCATGGCCGGCACCACGCTGCCGACCCCCCTCTACGGCCTCTACCAGGAGAAGTTCGGCTTCTCCGAGCTGACGGTCACCGTCGTGTACGCGGTGTACGCCTTCGGGGTCATCGGTGTGCTGCTGCTGGCCGGCAACGCCTCGGACACCGTGGGCAGACGTCCGGTGCTGATGGCGGGCCTGGGCTGCGCGGCGGCGAGCGCCGTGTCCTTCCTGGCCGCCACGGGGCTGGGCTGGCTGTACGCGGGACGGCTGCTGTCGGGGCTGTCCGCCGGGCTGTTCACCGGGGCCGCCACGGCGTACGTGATGGACCTGGCTCCGCCCGGCGGCGCCTCCCGGGCCACGTTCGTCGCGACGGCCGCCAACATGGGCGGGCTGGGCTGCGGTCCACTGCTCGCCGGAGTGCTCGCGCAGTACGCCGACTGGCCGCTGTACCTGCCGTTCGCCGTGCATCTCGCCCTGGTGGCCTGTTCGGTCGCCGTCGTGGCGTGGCTCCCGGAGACCGTGCGGCACCGGAAAGCGCTGAGCACCGTACGGCCGCAGCGGCCCGGCCTGCCCCCTGAGGTGCGGGCGGTGTTCGGGCCGGCGGCGATCGCCTCGTTCGTGGGGTTCGCGCTGTTCGGCGTGTTCACCTCGGTCAGCCCGGCGTTCCTCGCCGACTCCCTCGACGTGGACAACCACGCCGTGAGCGGTCTCATCGTCGCGCTGGCCTTCTTCGCCTCGACCGCCGGGCAGCTGGTCGTCGGCCGGGTCGGGGTCGGGCGCTCGCTGCCGCTGGGCTGCGCCGCGCTCCTGGCCGGGCTCGCGCTGCTCGCGGGCGCGTTGCGGTGGGAGGTGCTGGCGCTGGTGGTGCTGAGCGCGATCGTCGGCGGGGTCGGACAGGGGCTGGCGTTTCGCGGGGCTCTGTCCGCGGTGGCCGGGGCGTCTCCCGGGGACCGGCGCGCGGCGGTGATCTCGACGCTCTTCGTGGTCGCCTACGCGGGCATCTCGGTGCCGGTGATCGGCGTGGGTGTGCTGGTGGGTCCCCTCGGCCTGGAGGGTGCCGGGCTGGTGTTCATCGGGTGCATGGCCGTACTCGTCTCGACGGCGGGGGCCTATCTGCTCCGGCGGCCGGTACGGGTGGAGGACGTGAACGCCTGAGTCCCCGGACGCGGCGTATCGCGCCGGGGCACGGCACCGGGGTCGCGGGACAGGGTGGCACGCATACACGCTTGGCCGCATCCGTACGGGTGGGGTCGGCCCCGGGGCGAAGCGACAGGGGCCCGACCGGCGTTGTGCAGAACCCATCCGTCATCACCGGAAAGGCCCCTCGATGCGACGTACCGCCTTCCTCGCCGTCTGCGCCCTGCTCAGCGCCGCGGCCACGGGATTCTTCACCACCAGCGCCGTTCGCAGCCGCTGAGAACCGGGAGCCGGGGAAGCCTTCCGGCTTTCCCGGCTCCCGGCTACCGGCTCTCGTCCGACGCCCGGCGCCCGTCACCCGTCGTCAGGAATGGGAAGCCCGGTCACGGGTGGGCGAGCGGTCGTCCGACGGCACGTCCGTCCGTTCCGTGCTCGTGCCGCCGGGGTGCCGGAGCGCGCACAGGTATCCGACGCCCAGGGCGATCGCCATCCCGTAGAACACCCACTGGTTGGCCTCGGCGAAGTCCATCCGGATCGCCGACATCGAGTCCTGCACCGTCCGCGCGACCGGGCCGTCTCCGCTGAGCTGCCGGTCGTCGGCATTCCCGGTGATCGCCTCGGCGACGTTCCTCGCCGCGCTCTCCGCGGCCCCGGACGGCACTCCGCGCGACTGGAGCGTGTCGGTGACGTTGTCGGTCATGCGATGGGTCAGCACGGTGCCGAAGAGTGCCAGGCCCACGCTCGCGGCGTAGTTGCGGATCGTCTGGGTGATGCCGGTGACCTCACCGTAGGAGGCGTCGATCGCCCGGTTCACGGCGTCGGTGGAGGCAGGCGCGAGGATGAAGCCGATACCGGCCCCCGCGAGGGCCGCGTAGGGCCACTGGTCGTGCATGGACAGGTCGGTCAGCTTCCCGGCCCAGAGCGCGAAGCCCACCGCTCCGACCACGCAACCGATCTTCATGGCCGGCCGCGCGCCTCGCTTGTCCAGGATGCGCCCGCCCCACTGCGAGGCGAGCGCGAAGCCCACGAAGAAGTACAGCAGGTACAGGGCCGCCTGGTTGGGCGAGGCGCTGAGGGACACCTGCGCGTAGACGGAGGCGAAGAAGAACAGCGGGACGAACGCGAACATGGCGAAGAACAGCACGAGTCCGTCCGCCACGAAGGCGCGGTCCCGGAAGACCGCGAGCTGGACCAACGGGTGGGCCGTGCGCAGTTCGTAGCGGCAGAACAGCCACAGCACAGCCAGACCGCCCACGATGCAGACCCAGGTGAGCACGCTGTCCCAGCCCCACGCCGACGCCTGCTGGAAGCCGAGCACGCTCGCACCCATACCGACCGCGATCAGCACCGCGCCCCGCACGTCCAGGGACTCGTCACGGCGTCGATCGGACACATGGGCGAGCGCGGTCAGGATCAACGCGACGATGGCCACGGGCACGTTGACCCAGAAGATCGCCCGCCAGGTCCAGTCGGTGAGCCAGCCGCCGAGAAGCGGCCCGATGGCGGTCAGGGCCCCGGTGACACCGAAGAACAGGGCCAGGGCACGGCCGCGTCGCTCCACCGGGAAGACGGCCACGACCACCGCGAGCGCCGCCGGGAAGAGCAGGGCCGCGCCGAGCCCCTGGGTCGACCGGAAGACGATGAGCCACGTGAGCGCGAAGTCGCCGCTCGGTACACAGCCGCACAGGACCGACGAGACGACGAACACCAGGGTGCCCGCCACGACGACGCGTCGAGGACCGAACAGGTCCGCCAGCCGTCCGCCGAGGGCGAAGAACGCGGCCAACGCCAGCAGATAGGCGTTGACGACCCACTGCATACCGGAGGCGGACAGGCCGAGTTCGTTGACGATGTCCGGTGCGGCGATCGCCACGATGGTCTGGTCGATGAACGTCATCGCCACCGCGAACATCATGGCCGCGAGCGCCACCGACTGCGAAGGCCTGCGCGGGCCCTCCGGCGCACTCCCCGCCTGCTGTTTGGTGTACATGCCAGTCACGCCCTCAGTCTGAACCCGCTCGGCTGACGACGCATCCGGTGCACATCTCCGTCAGCAGGGCCCGTCAGCGCAGGGGCAGGCGCGCCCGGCGTGGACACCTGACCGGTCGTGGCGGCGGCCACGAACAGGGCGGGGAGGCGGGGGGTGCCGGCAGGGACCGACCGCGAGCGGTGGACGCGGGGCCCGTACGGCCGCGCGGGCGCGCTCGCCGCTCCCGGGGCCCGCTACTCCGGTTGAGTCACCGTCAGCGACCACCGGACGGCGTCGGCCGAAGCGTCCACTCCCACGGTGAAGGAGCCCGCCCGCACCACGCCGGCGGCCATGGTCGCCGAGCCCACCCCGGCGCTCCCCGCCGGGCAGTCGACCGAGAAGGCGGCGACCTCGGCCTCCTGCGACCGCATCGTCACCCGCACGCTGCCACCGCCCTCGCAGGCCACCGTGAGGACGGTCGGCAGGCCCTCCCAGGCGCCTCCCGACGCGACGCCGCCGTCCCCCGTCCACTCCTCCACCCACACCAGACCGTCCGGACCGGGGTGCGGCAGCAGCGGATCCCCGGCCGCGGCGGCGGGCGCCGTACCGGCAGCGGTCAGCGCACAGACGGCCAGCACCGTCACGACCAGGGATTTTCTCGCTCGGCTCATGTTCGCTCCTCCGTGATGTGTCATGAACCCCACACTCTGCCGGGGTGATCGTCCCCGGACCTGAGTACGCGTACTCAGGGGAGATCAGGTTGGCCGGAACCCGGCCCTGCCCCGGCTCCCCGCCGTCGGGATGCGCGGGAGCCCGGCCGGGTGGACGCTGATGATCATGGCGCGAAAGGGTGCACGACCCGCTCCACCCACTGCGGGGCAGGACGTGGAGCCGATGCTCGACGAGCTCTACGCCGCACCGCCGTCCGACTTCGTCTCCCGACGGGAGCAGCTGGCCGCCGAAGCCAAGCGCGACGGGCGCGGAGACGATGCCCGTCGGATCCACGCCGCCCGGCGCCCCACGCTCGCGGCCTGGGCGGCGAACCTGCTGCTGCGCTCGCGGCCGCAGGAGAGCGGGCGGTTCCTGGAGCTGGGACGGGCGCTGCGCGAGGCGTACCGGTCCCTGGACTCCGACGGGATCAGGGAGCTGTCCGAGCAGCGCCGGAGCATCGTCTCCGCGCTGTCCCGGCAGGCCGCCGAGCTGGCCCGTGAGGCCGGGCACCCGTTGTCGGGCGCGGCTCGGCAGGACGTCGAGTCCACCCTGCGCGCGGTGCTCACCGACGAGGACGCGGCGGAGCGGTGGGCCACCGGGCGTCTGGAGAGCGCCCTCACCCCGCCGGCCGACTTCCCCTCCCGTGACGCGGGGGCCGCCGGCCCCTCGCACCGGCCGCCCCGACCGGCTCCCGCGGCGCCGGAAGAGCGATCCCGGGCGAAGGACGAACTCGCCGAGCGGCGCCGCCTACGGCAGGGGCAACTCGGCCGGGCCCGGCGATCGGCGGAGGCCGCCGACCGGCGGCTCCGTGCGCTGAGCGACGGACGGGCCGATGCCGACGCGTCGCTCCAGCAGGCCCGCGAGCGGCGCGAACGGGCCCGTGAGCACGAGTCCGCGGCGGAGGAGCGGCTGCGCCGGGCGCGCCAGGAGCTCCGTGAGGCCGAACAGGAGCAGAAGGAGGCCGAGGAACGGCTGCGGACCGCCGCTCAGGCGGTGGACCGGGCGGAGCGGGCGGCCCGGGACGCCGCGCAGGAGGTGGCCCGGCTGGAGGAACCGATCAAGTAGCCCTCCTGGTGTCCGGTCGCCCGGCGACCGCCGAACACCGGGACGCGCGTGCGCGGGGACGGGCGGTCGGCCCGCCGCCTGACGGCCCCGCGGACGGCGCCGCCCCCGCCACGGATCACGCGTCGACTCCGTGCCGGCGCTCATGGTCGGCGGCGTCGCTTCCCGCATGGTGAGGGGCGTCCGGTGGTGCGACGCTGGAGGCAAGGGCGTCCGACACAGGGCAAGCCGGGAGGGCCGATGGGACGTGACGTCCCGGCGCTGGTCTTCACCCGCGAGGACCGCCGCCGGTACCGGATCAAGATGCAGGAGTGCCTCGATGTGTTCGCGCAGATGCTGCGCGAGTCGCGGTTCGAGTCCGAGCGGCCCCAGGTGGGTCTCGAGATCGAGCTGAACCTGGTCGACGACGAGGCCGAGCCGACGATGCGCAACAGCGACGTGCTCGACGCGATCGCGGATCCCGCCTGGTCCACCGAGCTCGGCCGCTTCAACCTCGAGATCAACGTGCCGCCTCGCCGTCTGACGCAGGGCGGTCCCGACGCCTGGGAGGCGGAGATCCGCGCCGCGCTCAACCACGCCGAGGAGCGTGCCCGCACGGTCGGCACGCATCTGATCATGATCGGTATCCTCCCGACGCTGCGGCAGGAGGACGTCGGCGAGTCGGCGCTGTCGGAGAACGCCCGCTACCGGCTGCTCAACGACCAGGTGTTCGCCGCGCGGGGCGAGGATCTGCACATCGAGATGGACGGTGTCGACCGGCTGCGGACCTACGCGGACACGATCACCCCGGAGGCCGCGTGCACCAGTACGCAGTTCCATCTCCAGGTCTCCCCCGACGAGTTCGCCGCCTACTGGAACGCGGCGCAGGCGGTCGCCGGCGTCCAGGTGGCGCTGGCGGCCAACTCGCCGTTCCTGTTCGGGAAGGAGTTGTGGCACGAGACCCGTATCCCGCTGTTCGAGCAGGCCACCGACACCCGCCCGCAGGAGATCAAGGTGCAGGGCGTACGGCCCCGGGTGTGGTTCGGGGAGCGGTGGATCACGAGCGTCTTCGACCTCTTCGAGGAGAACCTGCGCTACTTCCCCGCACTCCTGCCCCTGTGCGACGAGCAGGATCCGCGCGAGACACTGGCCGGAGGGGACGTTCCGGAGCTGGGCGAGCTGACCCTGCACAACGGCACCATCTACCGCTGGAACCGTCCGGTCTACGCCGTCGCCCACGACCAGCCGCACGTACGGGTGGAGAACCGCTGTCTGCCGGCCGGTCCGACCGTCGCCGACACCCTCGCCAACGGCGCCTTCTACTACGGCCTCACCCGGGCCCTGGTGGAGGACGAGCGGCCGGTGTGGTCGCGGATGTCCTTCCGGGCCGCCGAGGACAATCTGCACACGGCGGCGCGGGACGGCATCGACGCCCGGCTGTACTGGCCCGGTATGGGCGAGGCGCCGGTGGCCGAGCTCGTTCTGCGGCGCCTGCTGCCGCTCGCCCACCGGGGGCTGGAACTCTCCGGGATGGACGCGGCCTGGCGGGAGCCACTCCTCGGAATCATCGAACAGCGGTGCGTCACCGGCCGTAACGGCGCCGTCTGGCAGAAGGAGATGTTCCATCGCATCACCGCCTCCGCCCAGGCCGGCCGCCACGAGGCGCTGCGGCGGATGACGCAGCTCTACATCGACTACATGCACCTCAACGCCCCCGCCCACACCTGGCCGGTCGACTGAGCGGCGGCCCTCGCCGACCGCCCCGATCGGCGACTGTGAGGGCCGACACGACCCCTCGATTCGGCAGGGCCCGCTCGACCGTGCAGGATAGAACCATGACGTTCAAGATCTACTTCGACATCACCATCAACGACGAGCCCGCCGGGCGGATCAACTTCAACCTGTTCGAAGACGTCGTCCCCAAGACGGCCGAGAACTTCCGCGCGCTGGCCACCGGCGAGAAGGGCTTCGGTTTCGCCGGCTCTTCCTTCCACCGGGTCATCCCCGACTTCATGCTCCAGGGTGGCGACTTCACCCGCGGCAACGGAACGGGCGGCAAGAGCATCTACGGCGAGAAGTTCGCCGACGAGAACTTCCAGCTCAAGCACGACCGGCCCGGCCTGCTCTCCATGGCCAACGCCGGCCCCAACAGCAACGGCTCGCAGTTCTTCATCACCACGATCGTCACCGACTGGCTCGACGGCAAGCACGTGGTGTTCGGCGAGGTCGCCGACGAGGCCAGCATGGCCCTCGTCAAGAAGATCGAGTCCTACGGCTCGCGCAGCGGTTCGACCTCGGCGAAGATCACCATCGCGGAGTCCGGCCAGCTCTGACCCCGGTCTCGAGCGCCCGCCGGCCGGGGTCACCCCCGGCCGGCGGCGCGAGCGCCGTCGTGTCGTACGGGGCGCAGGTGTGCGGGTGGGCTCGACGTGGTCAGGCCAGGCTCACCTCGACCGGCAGCTTCTTGATGCCGTTGACGAAGTTGGACCGCACGCGCGGGACCTCGCCGGCCGGCCGGATGCCGGCCAGGCGCGGGATCAGCTCCTCGAACATGATGCGGCTCGGTCCATCGGCGGCGACGCGACCACGTCCGTCTGGCTCCAGCTGACCGTCCCGGTGGTTCTGGTCCTGGGCCTCGTCGTGGCGAGGCTGACCCGGCGGAGTCCGACCTCAACGGACTGACCTCCGGGGTTCCGGTGCCCGGCACCTGGTGGACGCCGGGCACCGGAACCCTCCGTAGTGCTCCCCGCCAGTCATGATGCGCGACCCGCGCGGGCCCGCGCACTGCCGGGTTCCGGCAGTGTTCCGCAGGGTCTCGATGCCGGTGGGCCGCCGGCGTCGGACGTCAGCGGTCGCCGGCGTCGGACCTCGACGCCAGTCGGGGTCGCACCTCAGCGGTAGTCGGGGTCGCACCTCAGCGGTAGTCGGGGTTGGGCGCGTCGAAGCGGCAGCCCGCGTCCCACTCCGAACGCTGGTTGCCGTGGGCGGGGACGCCGCCGTTGCGCTTGAGCAGGGCCGCGAGGTGCATCAGGTTCCACGTCATGAAGGTCGTGTTGCGGTTGGTGAAGTCGTTCTCCGGACCGCCCGAACCGGGATCCAGGTACGAAGGTCCGGGACCCGCCGGACCGATCCAGCCGGCGTCCGCCTGCGGCGGGATCGTGTAGCCGAGGTGCTGGAGGCTGTAGAGGAGGTTCATCGCGCAGTGCTTCACGCCGTCCTCGTTGCCGGTGATCAGACAGCCACCGACCCGACCGTAGAAGGCGTACTGCCCCTGCGGGTTGAGCAGCCCGGAGCAGCTGTAGAGACGCTCGACGACCTTCTTCGTCACGGAGCTGTTGTCGCCGAGCCAGATGGGTCCGGCCAGCACCAGGATGTCGGCCGCCATCACCCGCTCGTACAGGGCCGGCCAGGCGTCGGTGGCGAAGCCGTGTGCGGTCATGTCCGGGTAGACGCCGGGGGCGATGTCGTGGTCGACGGCCCGGATCTCGTCGGTGGTCACCCCGTGCGCGTCCATGAGGGCCCGGCTCTTGTCGACCAGGCCCTGGGTGTGGCTGAGCTGCGGAGACGGTTTGAGGGTGCAGTTGACGAACAGGGCGCTGAGGTCGGCGAAGCGGTACGTGTCGCCGGAGGAGGGCGAGGCTGCCATGACGGTCTCCCTTGCTGAAGGCCTGGGAAGCGTCTCGCGGAGAGTCCGTTCCGTCCCGGTCCGACGCGCGCGCTGCGTCTTACGGAGTGATGACGTGCCGGTCGGGTCGCGGGTCCCGGCCCGGCCGCGGCCCTAGCGTGGCCGTATGCGTGTACTGGTCACCGGCGGTGCCGGCTTCATCGGGTCCCATGTCGTCGACGCCCTGCGTGCGCGCGGGCACGAGGCACTCGTGTACGACGTCCGGCAGGACCCCGCCGCCGACGTGCGCGACCCCGTCGCCGTCGCCCGCGCCCTCGACGGCGTCGACGCCGTCTGTCACCAGGCCGCGATGGTCGGTCTCGGCGACGGGGTCACCGACGCGGCGGAATACGTCTCACGCAACGACCTGGGGACGGCCGTCCTGCTCGCCGCCATGGCCGCGGCCGGCATCGGACGGCTCGTGCTCGCCGGATCGATGGTCGTCTACGGAGAGGGGCGCTACGAGTGCCGGGAGCACGGGGTGGTGCGGCCGCGGCCACGGGCCGTCGCCGATCTCGACGAGGGACGGTTCGAGCCGCCGTGCCCGGCGTGCGGCAGGGCTCTCGCCCCCGGGCTCGTCGCCGAGGACGCCCCCGCCGATCCGCGCAACGTGTACGCCACGACCAAGCTCGCCCAGGAGCATCTGGCCGCCGCCTGGGCCAGGTCGACGGGCCGGACGGCCGTGTCGCTGCGCTACCACAACGTGTACGGGCCCCGGATGCCCCGTGACACCCCGTACGCCGGAGTCGCCTCCTTCTTCCGCTCCGCGCTGGCCCGGGGCGAGGCCCCGCGCGTCTTCGAGGACGGGCGGCAGCGGCGGGACTTCGTGCACGTACGGGACGTGGCCGCCGCCAACCTGGCCGCGCTGGACGCCGACACGCCGAAGGGCGCGCTGACGGCGTACAACACCGGAAGCGGGGAGCCGCACACGGTGGGCGAGATGGCCCGGACCCTGGCCGCCGCGTACGGCGGGCCCCAGCCGGTCGTCACCGGCGAGTACCGGCTGGGCGACGTCCGCCACATCACGGCGGACTCCGCCCGGCTGCGGACCGAGCTGGGCTGGAAGCCCCAGGTCGGGTTCCAGGAGGGAATGCGGGAGTTCGCACGGGCCGGCCTGCGCGGGGAGTGAACGACCGGAGCGGGCGCGGTGGGGGCGGAAGCGGCCGACGCGGAAGCCGTGGAGACGGAAGCGGCCGACGCGGAAGGCAGCCGGCGCGGAAGCGGCCGGAAAGGGAACGAAGGGGACCGGCTGGTCTCTTCCCGGCCGCTCTGATGCCGGTCGTCTCCGTCCCGGGCCACCTCCACCCCCGGTCGTTCCCGGCCTGGTTGCTCCCGTCCCACGCTGCACGGGGACGAGAGCCGGGCGTCCGGCGTCCGGCGTCCGGCGTCCGGCGTCCGGCGTCCGGCGTCCGGCGTCCGGCGTCCGCGGAGTCTCAGGGGGCCGTCGGCAGGGTCACCTCGAAGCGGCAGCCGCCCGGGATGTTGCGTACCGTGGCCCAACCCTGGTGGGCCTCCACGATCCCCCGCACGATGGCGAGGCCCAGCCCCGCGCCGGCCGGCGGCGTCCGGGCGTGCGTGCCGCGCCACCCGGTGTCGAAGACACGCGGCAGATCCTCCTCGGGGATGCCGCCGCAGCCGTCGGTGACGGAGACGACGACCCCGGCAGGAGAGCGTTCGGCGGCGACGGCGACCGTGCCGTCGGTGGGCGTGCGCCGGATGGCGTTGACGAGCAGATTGCCCAGCACCCGGCTCATCTCCTTGCCGTCCACCTCGACCGGAAGGGGCTCGACCCGGCCGCCGACGAGCCGTACGCCGTGTTCTCGGGCGAGCGGATAGGCACCGGCGAGGGCGTCGCCGACCAGGTCGTACACGGACATGCGCGAGGTGGACAGGGCGAGCGCGCCGGCGTGTATGCGGGAGAGCTCGAACAGGTCGCCCACCATGTCGTTGAGCCGCTCCACCTCGGTGCGGATCTGGCGCAGATAGCGGTCGGGGTCGGCCGCGACGCCGTCCTCCAGCGCCTCCGACATCGCCCGCAGTCCGGCCAGCGGAGTGCGCAGGTCGTGCGAGATCCAGGCGACGAGTTCGCGTCTGGACGCCTCCAGCGCGCGTTCGCGGTCCCGGGACTCGGCGAGCTTCCCGCTGGTCGCCGCCAGCTCACGGCTCAGCGCGTCCAGTTCGGCGGTGGTCGGGCCGTCGGGGGCGGTGAAGGCGCCGCCGTCGCCGAACGAACGGGCGGCACGGGTGAGTTCACGGCTGCGGGCGACCACCCAGCGGCCGAGCAGAAGGGCGGTGGCCAGTGACACCACCGCGGCCATGGCCACGACCGTCGTCACGACGCTCAGGTCGTGCCCGGAGAGGAACATCGCCTGCGCCACGGCCAGTGTGCCCGCCAGCATCGCGGTCACGGCGACGGCGGCCACCACGGTGAGCGACGCGGTGAGCGAACGGCGGCGCAGCAGCCACAGCGCCCCCGCGCCGAGCAACCCGGCGAGCAGGGCGCCGAGAAAGGCGAACAGGGCGATGAGCAGGGTGTCGCGCACGGTCACTCCCCCTCTCGGTCGGGTCCGGGTTCTCGGTCGGGTCCGGGTTCGAAGCGGTAGCCCACGCCCCACACCGTCCGGATCAGCCGCGGCCTCGCCGGGTCGTCCTCGACCTTGCCGCGCAGCCGGCGCACATGGACGGTCACGGTGGACAGGTCACCGAACTCCCAGCCCCACACCTCGTGCATCAGGTCCTCCCGGCCGAACGCCCGCCCGGGATGCCGCAGGAAGAACGCGAGCAGGTCGAACTCACGCAGGGTGAGGGCGAGTTCGTTGCCGTCCTTGGTGGCGCGGCGGGCGCCGGGATCGAGGAACAGGCCGGCCGCTCCCAGCACCCGCGCACCGGTGGCGGGCCGGCTGCGGCGCAGCACCGACTCCACCCGCAGCACGAGTTCACGGGGGCTGAAGGGCTTGGTGACGTAGTCGTCGGCGCCCACCTCCAGGCCCAGGATCCGGTCGTCCTCGTCGCCGCGCGCGGTCAGCATGATGACCGGCACGGGCCCGTGCCCGCGCATCCGGCGGCACACCTCGAGACCGTCCATGCCGGGCAGCATCAGGTCCAGCACCACCAGGTCGGGCCAGTGCGCGGCGGCCCGGGTCAGCGCGGTCGGGCCGTCGTCGGCCCGGTCGACGACATAGCCGGCCCGGTCCAGGTATCCGGCGACGACCTCCGAGACCGTGGGGTCGTCGTCCACGACCAGGACCCGGGCCGATGCCGGTGGAGGGGGCGGGGACTCGTGCGGCTGCTGCATGCGCCCAGCCTCGCACCGCGACCCGGTCCGTGCCGCGCCTCGGCCGCCCCGGCGCCCGGACGTCCGCGTTTCGTAAGGAACCGAAGACCGGTTTGTCCGGTTCGCGTTCGTAGGGTGAGGACCGTGACCACGGACGTAGAAGTAACGGACGTAGAAGTAGATGTCGTGCTCCCCTGTCTCGACGAGGCCGAGGCACTCCCCTGGGTTCTCGCCCGCGTGCCGAGCGGCTGGCGGGCCATCGTCGTCGACAACGGATCGACCGACGGCTCGCCGGAGATCGCCCGCGCACTCGGCGCGAGAGTCGTCCACGAACCGCGCAGGGGCTTCGGTGCCGCCTGCCACGCCGGACTGACCGCGGCCACCGCCGACGTCGTCTGCTTCTGCGACTGCGACGCCTCCCTCGACCCGGGGCAGCTCGCCCCGTTCGTCCAGGAGGTCCGCGCCGGCACCGCCGATCTGGTGCTCGGCCGCAGGCGGCCCAGCGGCCGGGGCGCGTGGCCCGCGCACGCCCGGGCCGGCAACCTCGCGCTCGCCCGGCTGCTGCGCCGCCGCACCGGGCTGCGCCTGCACGACCTCGGCCCGCTGCGGGCCGCCCGCCGTGAGCCGCTGCTCGCCCTCGGGCTCACCGACCGGCGCAGCGGCTACCCGCTGGAGATGGTGGTGCGCGCGGCCGACGCGGGCTGGCGGATCACCGAGCACGACGTCCCCTACCTGCCCCGTACGGGCGTTTCGAAGGTGACGGGCACCTGGCGTGGCACCTGGCAGGCGGTCCGGGACATGAGCCGCGTCCTCAACGGCGTTCCGGCGCGCGAAGGAGTCGCACGGTGACCACGCTGCTCGTCATCGCCAAGGAGCCGCTGCCGGGCCGGGTGAAGACCCGGCTCACCCCGCCGTTCACCCCACGGGAGGCGGCCGCGCTGGCGGAGGCGGCGCTGTCCGACACCCTGCGGGTGGTGGCGGCCACGCCCGCCTCCCGCCGCGTCCTGGTGCTGGACGGCGCCCCCGGACCCTGGCTGCCGTCCGGCTTCGACGTCGTACCGCAGTGCGCGGGCGGACTCGACGAACGGCTCGCGGACGCCTTCGCCCGGTGCGACGGCCCGGCCCTTCTCATCGGGATGGACACCCCGCAGGTGACGCCGGAGCTGCTGACCGCCGACTTCGACGGCTGTGACGCGTACTTCGGCCCGGCGCGGGACGGCGGCTTCTGGGCGCTGGGGCTCGCCGCGCCCGATCCCGCTCTGCTGCGGGGCGTGCCCATGTCGACGCCTTCGACGGGGGCCGCGCAGCGGGCGCGGCTCGTCGGCGCGGGGCTGCGGGTGCGCGACCTGCCGTGTCTGCGGGACGTGGACACGGCCGCGGACGCGACGGCCGTCGCCGCGCTGGCCCCGCACAGCCGCTTCGCCGACCGTCTCGCCGGGTGCACGGCGGCGGTGGGCCGATGAGCACCGCCTACGACCTCACCGGGGCCGGCCCCGCATCCGACGGCGACGCGGCAAGGGTAGCGGGTGCCGTGGAAGCCGCGGGGGTCGCCGCCGACTGGGCCGCCGCCGACCCGTACAGCGCCGCCCTGCGCACCGGCCGGGGCCCGCTGTTCCTGCGCCGCGCCGACGGCTGGCTGCTGCCGCTGGAGGTGGAACGGTGGTGCGCCCGCGCCGACCCGGCCGATCTGGCGATCCTGGACCGGTGCGAGGGAGCCGTGCTCGACGTGGGCTGCGGGCCAGGCCGGCTGGTGGCCGAACTCGCCGCCCGGGGACGGCCCGTGCTGGGCATCGACGTCAGCGAGGCCGCCGTCGCCCACACGCTGGAGCTGGGCGGCCAGGCGCTGCGGCGGTCGGTCTTCGACCCGTTGCCGGGCGAGGGGCGCTGGGCGACCGTGTTGCTCATCGACGGCAATGTCGGCATCGGCGGCGACCCGCTCGCCCTTCTGCGCCGGGCTGCCGCTCTGCTCGTCCCGGGTGGCCTGCTGATCGCCGAGACCGCGCCGGTGGACGTGGACGAGCGGGCCGAGGTCGAGGTCGTCGGCCTTCCCGAGGCGGGCGGCACCGGCCGGGCGTTCCCCTGGGCGCGGCTCGGCACGCCGGCCCTGCTGCGGTACGCGGGCCGCGAGGACTGGCGGACGGCCGGTCAGTGGACGGCCGGCGGCCGCTGCTTCCTCGCCCTGCGCAGTCGCAGCGCGAGGAGCAGCGCCGATCCGCCGAAGAGCACCGCGGTGATCAGCAGCCAGTGGGCGAGGAACCCGTCCGCCGAGCGGCCTGTCGCCGACCGGTAGCGGACTTCCACCCTCCCGCTGATCAGCGGGAACCACACGAGCAGCAGCAGCCCGGAGAGCGCGGCCGGCACCCGGACGTACATCGTCCGGCGTCGCTGACCGGTCGCGCCGAGCCCCTGTACGACGGCCCGGTCGGCCGCGGCGTACAGGGGCAGCAGCACGAGGTCGTGCAGCAGCGCCGCCCCCACCCACCACAGCGCCACGCCGAACCAGTCGTCGGCGAGAAGACGTACGCCCGCGTAGGCGGCGAGCGCGAACGAGCAGGCGAGCAGGAGGATCTGGAAGGGACTGCCGATCACCGGCCGGCGTCGCACGGGCGTCATCGCGTCTCTCCGAAGGTCATCCGGGCCACCCATTTGGTGTTGAGCACGCCGGGCGCGGCGGGCACGATGACGCGCGCCGGGTAGCCGTGGTCGGGGGTCAGGGCCTCGCCGTTGACGTACAGGGCGAGCAGGGAGCGCGGGTCGGCGACCTGGTTGGCGCGCAGGGCGGCGTGGCGGAAGGCGCCGCGCCGCTGGAGGGACTCGACGAACACGTCCGGCGGGTCGTCGTAGCCGACGAGCGCGGCGAGGTCCCGTAGCCGTACGCCCCGCCACCACTGGTCCGAGGTCGACCAGCCCTCGACGCAGGCGATGGGCAACGCCGCACTGTGCAGCGGGAGTTCACGGAGAGCGGCGCGACCGAGACGGAGGGTGCCGGTGCGCCCCGTGACGACGAGGCGCCAGGCGTCCTCGTCCGTCTCCGGCGCGGTGATCCCGGCGTAGGCGGCTGTCTTGTTGATCTGGAAGCCGTTCGGGCCGCTGCCCGGATCGGGTCCACCGTGCGGAGCGAGCAGGGCGGTGCGCCGCAGCGGTCCGTCGAAGCTCTGGCCGGCCGTCGTGGCGAACAGCAGCAGGGAGCCGCCTCCGACGAACCACAGCGCTCCGCGTCGGGAGACGGTCGCGGGGTCCGGGCGCGGGGAGACGAGCTCCTGCTCGGGCGCGGGCTCCTGCGACGAGGCCGGCTCCTCCGCCCGCAGGCGGCGCAGATTGCGTACGGCCGCCGGAACCTTCAGGACGGCGTGGGCGACGAACGCGGCGAAGAAGACCCATGCGCCGTAGAAGTGCAGGGGGTAGAAGGAGCCGGGGAAGACGTAGTCGAGCTGGACGTTGAGGACGCCGGTCGTGAACTCGAACAGGGCGCCGCCGACCAGCAACAGCAGGGAGAGCCGTTCGAGCGCGTGGGCGAGCGAGCGGGCCGGCGGCAGCGTGAACAGCCTCGGCACGACCGACCACAGCTTGGCCAGCAGGACGGGGATCAGGGTGATGCCGAGAGTGACGTGCACGCCCTGGACGACCCGGTACAGCCAGTGCGGGTCGGTCGGCCAGGAGAAGAGGTAGAAGCCGAGGATCCCCTTGTCCGGGGTCTTGTCGTTCACCGGGGAGAGGTCCGGGTTGTAGGCGGCGTACGAGACCAGCCCCGTCACGAACAGCACCGTGATGCCGACGAGCAGCACCAGGCCGAGCACCGAGGTGAACCAGGGGCCGCGCAGCGGGCTGCGCCAGAAGCCGGGGGAGGTGGGGAGCCGTGAGTCGTCTCGCATGATCCGACCGTAGGCCGCGGCACCCCCGGAAACGGGTGCGCGACCCATGACGAAACGCTGACGTCCGGCCCGGACGGCGGCCCGCGACCCGCCGCCCGGCCTAGCGTGCCGGTGTGAACAGCACCCTGCGCTCAGCCGAGCCGCGTGTCCGACGCTCCGGCGGCATCACCCGCGACCTCCGCCGCGACCTGTACGCGGTGGGCGCCGCCGCCCTGCTCGTGACGGCGGCCGTGCTGATCGGCCACCACATCCAGCACACCCATCACACCTTGCGCGTCAACTGGCCTCCTTTGTTGGGAAGTTGGGGCCCTCATCTGGGACCGGGCACGCCGGTGGCCGTCGTGGTGGCGGTCGTGACCGTGGGGTACGGTCCCGCCCTGGCCGCCCGCCTGCCCTGGCGGGCCCTGCTCGCGGCGGCCTGGGGCACCGCCACGGCCTGGATCCTTTCCCTCGCCCTGATCGACGGCTGGCAGCGGGGCGTCGCCGGCCGGCTCACCTCCCGCCACGAGTACCTCCAGGTCGTCGGCCGTTTCCACGACGTCCCGGCGGCACTGCGCGACTTCACCCACCACATCCTGCTGGAGTCCCCCGACAACTGGCCCGCGCATGTCGCCGGTCATCCCCCGGCGGCCACGCTGACGTTCGTCCTGCTCGACCGGATCGGGCTGCGGGGCGGAGGCTGGGCCGGAACCTGGTGCGTCGCCGTCGGCGCGACGGCCTGTGTGGCCGTCCTGGTGGCGGTGCGGGCGCTGGCCGACGAGGGGCTCGCGCGGCGGGCGGCACCCTTCCTGGTGCTGGCTCCGGCCGCGGTGTGGATGGGGACGTCGGCGGACGCGTACTTCGCCGCGGTAGCCGCGTGGTCCGTGGCGCTGCTGGCCCTGGCGGTCACGGGACGGCGGGTCAGGAGCCGGGCGCTGGGTTCAGGCCTGCTCTTCGGTCTGACCTGCTATCTCTCCTACGGCCTCACGCTCTTCGCGCTCATCGGCGCGGCGGTACTGCTGCTCGGCCGGGGGCGCGTCCGGGAGCGTCCGGAGCTGCTCGTCCTTCTGCTCGCCGGGGCGGCCGTCGTGCCGACGGCGTTCACCCTCGCCGGATTCGACTGGTGGGAGGCGTACCGGCTGCTGGTCACGCGCTACCGGCAGGGCGCGGGCGGGATCCGCCCGTACGGCTACTGGGTGTGGGCCAATCTCGCCTGCACGGTACTGATCACGGGCCTGGCGACGGCGGCCGGGCTACGGCGGACCGGCGCGACGCTCCGCCACCACCGCGGCGAGAGCCCCGCGCGGCCCGACGGCCCGCATCGCTCCGGCGCGGACGCCCGTCTCGCCCTGCTCGTGGCCGCCGCCCTGCTCGCCCTGCTCGTCGCCGACCTGTCCGGCATGAGCAAGGCCGAGACGGAACGCATCTGGCTCCCCTTCGCCCTGTGGCTCCTCCCGTGCTGCGCTTTCCTCACCCGCCCGCGTGCCTGGCTGGCCGCCCAGGCCGCCCTGGCCCTGCTGGTCAACCACCTGTTGCTGACCGGCTGGTGAACCGGGGCACGACGGGGCTCATCCGGCGAGTTCTCCGAGGAGTGCCCAGGTGCGGCGGCGTGCGGCTTCCCCGGCGATGCCCGTGCCCGAGAACACCACCTCCGTCGCCCCGGCGTCGCGGTAGCGGCGCACCTCGGCGGCGACCGTCCGCTCGTCGCCGATCACCGCCACGTCGCCGGCCCGCCGGCCGCCGGAGAGTGCGACGACCCGCGCGTAGGACGGGAACTGCTCGTAGAACGCGAGCTTCTCGGTGGCCTTCTCCCGTACGGCGTCGGCGTCGTCGGTGACCACTCCGTACACCAGGGCGACGATCCTCGGCGCGGGACGCCCCGCGGCCTCCGCCGCGGCGTTGACGGCCGGGACGATGTGCTCCTCCAGGGCGCGCGGTCCCGCCAGATACGGCAGGATCCCGTCCGCCAGCTCGCCGCTGGCCCGGAGGGCCTGGGGACCCATCGCGGCGACGAGCAACGGCACGCCGGCCTCGGCTCCCGGCACCCGCGCCGGGAGCGGGGTGGTCGCGGTGAGCAGTTCACCGTGGAAGTCGGCGGCGCCGGTCTCCGTCAACTGCCTCAGGGCGGTGAGGAATTCACGCAGGCGGGCGATGGGCCGTTCGAAGGGGATGCCGAAGCCCGCCTCGGTCAGGAGCTTGGTGCCGAGCGCCAGTCCGAGGTGGTAGCGACCGTGCGTGGCCGCCTGGGCGGTCTGGGCCTGGCTGGACACCAGCAGCGGGTGGCGGCCGAAGACGGGAATCGCGGAGGTCCCCACGTGCAGGCCGGGCACTTCGCGCCCGACGATCGCCGCGAGCTGGGGTGAGTCCGCGCCGAAGGTCTGCCCGAACCAGGCGGAGCGCAGCCCGGCCGCCCGGGCCTCCTGTGCGAGCCGCACGGTGGCGTCGATCTGGTTGTCGGCGTCGGTCGCGTCGAGTGCTACTCCCAAGGTCATGTCAGCGAGAACCAGGGGCGGCCGGCCGGGCATTCCGGTCCTGTGTGACGGCTCTTTGTCAGTCGTGTGAACGAGCCCGTGACGCGCGTCCGTCGGCCGGCCCGACGGAGTCCGCGCGCCCGTTCGCGACCGCCCGAGGAGGCCGGGCACACTGACGCCACATCGAGACGGAAAACAGTGCAACCTATGGGGCAATCAGGTTGTCTCTGTTTTTAACCGACACATCACCACACACGTCCCTCGGGGGAGATCATGGTGCGAAACAGAACACTCTGGGCCACCGCCGCTCTGCTGGCCGCCGCCCTGGGTGTGGCCGCGGTCCCGGCCACCGCCGCCCCGGCCACGGCCACCCGGGCCGCCACGGCCTGCCCCACCGGCTGGGGCAGCCTGGACAAGACGTACTTCGCCGGCACGGCGACGCCGCTGACGAACGTCAGGACCGGGCGTCACGACTGTTACGACCGGTTCGTCGTCGACGTGCCGGGCGCGGGCGCCGCCGAACTCGGCTTCTCGGTCGCGTATGTCGACCGGCTCTACCAGGACGGCTCGGGCCGCCCCATCGCCGTCGGCGGCGGTGCCATCCTGGAGGTGCGGGTCAACGCGCCCTCCTACAACCCCGAGACCGGCACACCCACCTATCCGGGACGGGTGGCGCAGCCGCTGCCGGGCGTGAACCTCACGGGGTACAGCACCTTCCGGGACACCCGGTACGCCGGGAGCTTCGAAGGGGTGACGCAGTTCGGGCTCGGCGTTCGCGCACGCCTGCCGTTCCGGGTGCTGCGCCTGGCCGACCACCTCGTGGTGGATGTCGCGCACACCTGGTGACACCGGCCGTCCGGACCGTCCCCGGCGCCCGGCCCCCTGGAGCCGAGCGCCGGGCGCGGCGCGCGTACGCAGGCCGTGAGCGCGTGTTCCCGCGGCACCCGGGACATCCCGGCCGGGATTTCGTAGGCTGTCGGTCGCCGTTCGCCACCCCCACCGCGCCCCGCAGAGGACCGGATGCAGACCTTCAGACTTGTCAAGTACCTGACATCGGCAGCCGTGGTTCTCACGCTGCTGACCCCGGCACCAGCCGCTGCCGCCGCGCCCCCGGTCGCCGCCGCCCACGACGCCGTCGCCGCCGCGTCCGGCACCGAGGCCGCTCCCCCGGCGGCGGAGGACTGGCAGCCGCCCCTGTCCACCCGGGGCCGCTACATCGTCGACGCGCAAGGGCGCCGCTTCCGCCTGAAGTCCGCCAACTGGGACGGTGCCCAGGGCTCGTGGTCGGGAAGCGGCAGCGCCGCCGATCCCGCCGACCACCACGCCGGCCAGAACTCCTCCGGCATACCCCTCGGCCTGGACCGCGCCCCGCTGTCCGAGCTGCTCGCCGACTTCCACCGGCTCGGCATCAACAGCATCCGGCTGCCGTTCTCCAACGAGATGATCCGCACGACGACCCCGGTGCCGGACACCGCGGTCGCGGCCAACCCGCGACTGCGCGGCAGCACACCCCTGCAGGTCTTCGACGCCGTCGTGGCCGCCCTCACCGGCGACGGGTTCGCGGTCATCCTCAACAACCACACCAACACCACCCGCTGGTGCTGCGGCGTGGACGGCAACGAACGCTGGAACAGCGGTCAGACCACCCGGCAGTGGACGGACGACTGGGTCTTCATGACCCGCCGCTACTCGGCCGACTCCCGTGTCGTGGGCGCGGATCTCTACAACGAGGTACGCCGTGACATCCTGGACGACCCCAACTGGGGCCTCGGCGACGACCACGACTGGTACGCGGCGGCCCAGCTCGCGGCGGACCGCATCCTCACCGAGGCCGACCCCGACCTCCTCATCGTCGTCGAAGGCATCAACTGGACCGGGCTGCCCGTGGACGGGCTGCCGCACGAGCGCCCCACCCTCACGCCCGTCCGCACGCTCTCGCACACGCTCCTGGACGCGCACAAGCTGGTCTACTCCGCCCACTTCTACGGCTACACCGGCCCCCGGCACAGTGGTGCCACCGGGATCGGCGAGACCCACGATCCGCGCTACCAGGACCTGACCCGCGACCAGTTGTCCCAGGTCCTCACCGACCAGGCCTTCTTCGTCACCGCGGAGGGACAGCACTACTCCGCCCCCGTGTGGATCAGCGAGTTCGGCATCGGCGCACAGGAGACCGGCGCCGCCGCCCGCACCTGGTTCGGCAACCTCACCGACCACTTCGCCGACCACGACGCCGACTTCGCGTACTGGCCCCTGGTCGGCTGGGAGGGCCACGACGACTGGGCGCTGCTGCGCTACGACACGACGGGGCGCCGGTACGGCATCCTCGACCAGGCCGACTGGCGCGCCGCCGCCTGGGATCGCCTGATGACGTCCGCGACCCGCACCGGGACCGTTCCGCCGGTGCCGGTCCGGCGCATGCTCGCCACCGACCACGGCGACGCGGTGCGGTCCCTGCGGGTACGAGCCGGCGGGGACTGGGATCCCGGAGCCTTCAAGGCCGCCTGCCCGGACGGCCTTCGGCTGATCGGTCTCAGCCACACCGGCGGCCGGGGTCTGTGCACCGACACCACCGGCGGCGACCTGCGGGCCCCGGGCGGCACGCAGACGGTCGTCGCCGACGAACGCCACGTCCCCGCCGGCGGCGACTGGGCCGGCGGCCACACCAAGCTCCAGTGTCCCGCTGGTCAGTTCCTCATCGGCTACAGCCGCCGCGGGGAGCGCGTCTCGGCCGCCCTCTGCGTGCCCGCCCGCACCGCGCTGGGCCGGGCCGGACGGACCGTCTGGTTCGACCGGTCCGACAACCGGCCCGCCGACACCGGCGGCGACTTCGCCCAGGGCCGCTACAAGGGCCAGTGCGCCGCCGACGAGTACGCCGCGGGCATCGCCTTCACCACCCGCTTCGGCAGCACACCGGGCCCCGCCGCCCTGCTGTGCGTCCCGCTGGGCCCCTGAACAACGCGCCCCCGACGGGCGTCGCACAGCTGCCCGTTGGGGGGCGGACGTCCATGCGTCCCGGAACCCCTGCGAAATTGTCCGTGATCGGTAACAGGCGGATCCCGCCGGGTCTTTTCCCCGTCCTGACAGCTGCACGGGATCACCGGGGGCACGGGATCCACCGACACGACACGAACAGGGCAGACATGGCGCGGCATGGCGGGCGGGGATGGTACGGCCGGGTTATCGCGGCGGCGGTCGGTGTGACGGCGATGGCCGCCGTCACCTCGGTATGGACCGCGCAGGCCGGACCGGTGGGCGGAGGGCAGGCGGGAGCGGGCGCCTCGGCGAGCCCCTCCGCGGGTTCCGCTCCGGCCCGGGTGTCGGTGGACATCGCCCATGCCTCGGACCACGGTGCCCGCGGCGTCAACATCACGATCGACGACGGT
The DNA here is from genome assembly GCF_035983595.1 of Streptomyces sp. NBC_01334. Taxonomy (NCBI): domain Bacteria; kingdom Bacillati; phylum Actinomycetota; class Actinomycetes; order Kitasatosporales; family Streptomycetaceae; genus Streptomyces; species Streptomyces sp. NBC_01334. The sequence continues at coordinate 719,650 of NZ_CP130718.1, forward strand.
CCGGACCCCGACTGGACGCCGCAGGTCCTTCAGGTGCTGCGGGACAACAGTGTGAAGGCGACCTTCTGCATGGTGGGCACGCAGGCCGAGGCCCACCCGGACCTGGTCAAGGCCGTGGTGGCGGACGGACACCGGCTGTGCAACCACACGGTCTCGCACGACACCACCATGGACACCAAGCCCGACTCCTACCAGTCGCAGCAGATCCTGGACGCCGAACGGATGATCACCGAAGCCTCCGGGGGCGTCCGCCCGGTGTACTACCGGGCGCCGGGCGGTGCCTTCACCCCCTACAGCCGCGATCTCGCCGCCTCCCGCGGGATGCGGCCGCTGGGCTGGAACGTGGACACCAAGGACTTCGAGCGGCCGGGCGCCGCCGCCATCGTCGCCACCGTCAAGAGCGAGGTGTCCAACGGCCCGACGATCCTCTTCCACGACGCGGGCGGGGACCGCTCACAGACCGTGGCGGCCCTGCGCGAGATCCTGCCGTGGCTGAAGCAGCAGGGATACTCCTTCGGCTTCCCGGTGCGCTGAACGCGCGGTCACTGCGCGCCACGCCTGTCGTCCTCGCTCCAGGCACGGGTGTCCCGGGGCCGGACGTACGGTTCCTCGCCCTCGGGCAACCCTCCGGCCACGGCCCGCTGCCGGGCCAGCTCGGCGTCGAACTCCAGGCCGAGCAGGATCGCGATGTTGCTGATCCACAGCCACACCAGGAAGACGATCACGCCTGCGAGCGTGCCGTAAGTCTTGTTGTACGAGCCGAAATTGGCCACGTAGAAGGCGAAGCCGGCGGAGGCGACCAGCCAGATCACCAGCGCCAGCACGCTCCCGGGCGTGATCCACCGCAGTCCGCGCCCCCGGACGTTCGGCGTCGCCCAGTACAGCAGGGCGATCATGATCGTGACCAGGAGCACCAGCACCGGCCACTTCGCGACGGACCACACGGTCAGCGCCGTGTCCCCGATGCCCAGCGCGGCGCCGGCCTGCCGGGCCAGACCGCCGGTGAACACCACGATCAGCGCGCTGGCGACCGCGAGCACCAGAAGCACCACCGTCACCCCCACCCGCAGCGGCAGCACCTTCCACACCGGCCGCCCCTCGGGCATGTCGTAGACCGCGTTGGCGCTGCGGATGAAGGCCGCCGTGTAGCCGGAGGCCGACCACACCGCCAGCACCAGACCGACGATCGCCATGAGCGAGCCGACACCGCCCCGCCCCTGCAACTGCTGCACCGCGTCGCTGATGATGTCGCGGGCCGAGCCGGGCGCCACCTTGCGGAGGTTGTCCAGGACCTCGTCGGTCGCCGACTTCCCCGCCAGCCCCAGGAGCGACACCAGCACCAGCAGGGCCGGGAACATCGACAGCACCCCGTAGTACGTCAGCGCCGCGGCCCGGTCCGTGAGTTCGTCGTCCTTGAACTCCCGCAGGGTGCCCTTGAGGACGGCCGGCCAGGAGCGCTTCGGCAACTGTCCGGGACCGTCCGGCGTCCGCCGTTCCACCTGCTCGTCCGGCCCCGACGTGACCGCCCGACCGGTCGCCGACGGCGTGGTGTCGTCATGGTCGGATCTCGATGTGCGTGCCATGACGACGGAGTAACCGCGACCGGCCGTTCCATGCGTCGACCAGGGCAGCGGCCGGAACGCATCGGCTCCCCGGGCGCGGGACGGCGCGCGGAGCCGGTCGGGTCCGCTCAACGCGGGGCGGCGCACCGGCCGTAGTGGCGGGCCAGGGCGTGGAAGGCCTGCTTCGGTTCCCAGTGCCAGCCGGCTTCCGGACGGCCGGGGCGCCTCTGCACGGTTCTGGTGACGGCGTAGGACGCCATGTCGAGGTCGTATCGCGGGTCGTCGGCACGGTGCGGGGCGTCCGGGGTGACGAACTCGAAGGCCATCGCCGCGTACAGTCCCATCGACTCGAAGACGTCGAGGAGGGTGCTGACGTAGTCGGCCTGGGTGCGTTCGCTGCGGACGAGGTGGCCCTTGATCTCCTCGGGGTCCTTGTCGTGGTCGACCACGTCCCACCCCATGCCCCCCGTGTCCGGGGCACCCACATAGGCGCAGGTGCCGAACTCGGTGACGGCCAGCGGCTTCCCCCAGCGCGTGTGGCGGCGCAGCTCCTTCACATGGTCCGCGGGTCGCGGGTAGGAGGAGTAGTAGTCGATGCCGACGACGTCGAACAGCGACCAGTCGACCTGGTCGTCCTGTGCGGCGGCGTAGGACAGCCGGCCGTCGAAGACCGAGCGTCCGGTCCTCGCGGCACGCGCGGTGAAGGCGTCCAGACGGCGCTGCATGACCACGGGGTCGTAGGTCCCGTTCATGAGGTTGCGTACGCGCTCCAGCACCGTCTCCCCCGGCACGATGCCGGGCACGAAGAGCCAGAACTCGCAGCCCACGCTGAAGTCCACGCTCGCGCCCTGCCTGCGCAGCCGCTGCGCCACCCGGCCGGTCTCCGCGAGGTGTTCGAGGATGTCCCGCACCGGGACGTCCCCGAGCGTGGGCTGAAGCCATACGTGCAGGCCGTGTTCGGCGGCCTCGGTCGCGGTCGCGGCGAGGCGTTCGACGCCGTCGCCCGTGACGTCGACCGTGTCGGCGTGCAGGTCGTGGCGGATGGCGCGCAGGTCCGCCCGCATCCGCTCGGCGGTCCACCCCGTGGCCGGGGTCTCGCCCTCCCCCACCGTGTAGACGACACCCCGGTGCCGCAGCCCGCTCCCTCGTCCCGTGGCGTGCGCCCGTCCCGCCGGTCCGAGCACGGTCGCCGCGCCGACCGCCGCCGTCCCGGCCAGGAACCTGGCCCGACTGATCCGATTGGTTCGCTCCATGCCCCCACGGTGCCGGTGGCGCGCGGAGGACGCAGTCGGCCGATGGTCTGGATCGGCGCGCCGAAGGTCGGTGAGGGGGCCGGTCCTGCGGTCGTTCCGGCGGCCGGGACACGTCCGAAAGGCGTCGCCCGGAAGGTGCGGCGCCCCGGCCCCCGTTCCCTCAGCCGATCGTGCCCTGCCCGTACGGGACGAGCCGTACGGGTCCCACGAGACCGAAGTCCTGTCGGGCGACGGCGCCGAAGACCGCGGGCTGGGCGACTCGGAGCCGGTTGACGAGCGGGATCGCCACCTCGACCTCGATCACGTTGCGGCCGCGTCGGAGCAGGGGGCCCACGTCGACGACCGGGTGGAGACGGTCGAGGGGCGGGGCGCCGGTGCCGTTGACGGTGACGCGGGCGGTGTCGGAGACCTGGCCGAGTTCCAGACGGGCGCCGTGCGCGGAGGTCCACCCGGCCGGCAGGTCGATCGTCGTCCGGTAGCGTCCGATGCCCGCGGAGTCGGCCAGTTCCGGGATCTGCGACCAGGGCAGCAGCGTTTCGAGGGTCAGCGTGCGGTGCACGTGGTCGGTCCGGGTCGGGGAGGATCCGGGGTACCAGTCGTCGACGTCCAGCTGCCAGCGGCCCGGGGTGACGGGGGCGGGTACGGACGCGATGGTCGTGGCGACCGTACGGCCCGACGAGAGCCGGGTCGTACGGGTGCCCGCCTCGGTCGAACGGACCGTCAGCGAGCGCCCGTCGAAGAGGACTTCGGAGGCGTCCGTTTCGACGACGTGCGGCTTGGCCCCGTTGCGGTCGCCGAAGAGTCCCGGACGTCCCAGTGCGACGATCATCACCTGGCCGGGCTGGAGGGCGACCCGCACGGTGACGTCGCCGTCGTCCTCGGTGTACCGGGCGATCCGTGTGGCCTCTCCCGTCCAGGGATCGAGCAGGTAGGGAATCGTCGTCCCGCCCCGTGTGCGGCGGGTGTGGCGCAGTGTCACCTGGTGGTCGATCGCGGCCACGGGCGGTTTGACCGTCTCCGCGTGCTTGCCGTTGCAGAGGTAGTAGAAGTCGGCGTCCCGGGTGACGCGGTGTGCGTTCAAGAGCGTCGAGGCGGTGGCGTGGTGTACGTCCGGGGTGACTCCGAGCCCGGCGAGGGCGTCGCCCACGGCGGCCTTGTCGGTGATCCGGGTGACGTGGGGCAGAGCGAGCAGCCGGGTCAGGAGCTCCCGCAGCCGGTCGGTCTCGCCGTCGTCGGGGACCCCCGGGGTGAGCGGCTGGTCGAAGGCGCCCAGCAGGACGATCGGCAGGCCGGCCTCGGCCAGCGACAGCAGGCGGCGGGCGTCGGCCGTGGCGAGGGTGGGCGTGGAGGAGTAGAAGAAGTCGCCCTCGACGAACAGGGCCTTGTAGGCAGGCCCGTTCGGGGCGAGCCGGCCTCCCGAGACGGTGGCGTTCGGCAGGTCGAGCAGCGGACCGCTGAGGAACTGGTGGGTCCAGCCGAGCGGGATGCCGGTCGCGGTGAACCAGGACGCGCCGATGCCGGTGGCGGCGTAGCCGGTCTGCCGGAAGACGGCGACGTCGGCGCGGGCGGTGCCGGACTGGAGCACGCCGTGCACCCGGCCGAGGTAGGCGGCGATGTCCGCCACGTGGTGCCAGCTGGGCTGCCGGGGTCCCCACGACTCGCCGTACCCCGAGGCGCCGTTGTACGGGCTGAAGGCGGCGAAGCCGGGCCAGCTCACGCCGGGCGCGGTGGCGTAGGAGAACCCGTGGACGACGGTCTGGTTGACGCCCGCCGCGTAGGCGCCGCCCATGGTGCGCAGGAAGCGGTCCCAGGTGGTGCCGTACGCGGAGCCGTTGTAGGCGCCCGACTCGCAGGACAGCACCGTGTGGCCCGCCATGTCCCTGCCGCCCGCCAGGCAGCGGAAGTCGTCGAGGTTCTTGAAGCCGAGGGATTCGCCCTCGGGGATGTCGAGGATCGCCGCGGACTCGATCGCGTCGGTCTGGAGTCCGTAGGGCTGGGCGCGCAGGGTCATGCCGAGGGAGTGGGCCCAGTCCCGCAGCGCGCGCACGTGGTGCCGGTTGAAGAGTTCCGAGAAGGTCTCCCAGAAGTCGTGTCTGATCTGCCGGGTCAGCTGCGCCTCGAAGGCGAACACCTGGTTGCTGTCGCTCAGGACGAGGGCGGGCAGGTAGGGCAGCAGGGGCCGGCCGGTGTGCTCGGCGAAGGCGTCCGGCAGGGACGGGGTCCAGGTCAGGCCGTCCGTCTCCAGCTCCACGGAGTCCTCGAAGAAGGCGCCGCCGGCCGCTTTCAGCAGGCTCCGCACGGTGGGGGTCAGCACGTGCTGCTCCCAGAAGCCGGTGACGGCCGCGGTCCCCGCCGGGTCGAGGTGGTCGACGACGTAGGCGGCGGGCGCGGAGTGCGGGCCGGACTCGGGCTGCTGACCGCTGCCGCGCGTCCAGTAGGAGATCAGCGTCCACTCCCCCGTGTCGGGAGCCGTCCAGGTCAGGGTGCCGTCCTCGGCGACGTTGGAGGTGAGGTCGCGGACGCTGGAGAGGTCGAGTCCGGTCTCCTTGCGCGTGGAGTACGCGGGCTCGACGCGGGCGGCCTGTACGGCGAGGAGTCGCTGCCGGGTCACACCGGCGGCGGGGGCGTGCACGGGTGGCGGCACCGGTCCCTGGAAGGTGGCTCCGCCGCTCAACGAGGCCCGGCCGTGGACGAGTTCCTTGGCGGCGGCGGCGTCGTCCGGAGTGACGCCGGGGACCGCGACGGGCCAGCTCGGGCCGAGCGTGAGGTCGATGGTGAGGCCCCGTCTCGCGGCCCGGCGCAGGGCGGCCTCGACGCCGTCGCGCCACGGCCGACTGCCCCACCCGTGGTGCGCGGTGTCCAGGACCGACTTGTCCTTGATGCTGTGATGGACGGCGGCGATCTCCGCGCCGCCGAATCCCGCGTCCGCGATCTGGTCGACCTCGCGGGCGATCTCGTCGGTGTTCACCAGACCGTCCGGCCACCACCAGCGGAACTTGGGCCGCACCGAACGGGCGGGAGCGGCGAACCAGTCGGCGGCGGGTCCCGGCGTCCCGGTGACTGACGGCGCCGCCGCGGCCGCCGTCCCGGATCCCAGGGCGGCGACGATCCCGGCCGCGATGCCCACCGTCGTCCCGGCGGCGAGAACCGCCCGCCGTGACATTCCGCCGCCCTGCTCGACCTGCTCGACCGGTTCCCGCATGAGCGCTCCCAGATGATCGTTCTCGGTTTTGAATCGTTTCAATTCGACTCGAACGCGGGAACGCTAAGCCTCGGCTCGGAGCAAGGTCAAGATGTCGGACGGATCAAGTCGAGAAGAGGACGCGGAGGGTGGCGGCCAGGTGGCGAGCACGTCACCGGGGTGGGCGGCGAGCACGATGGACTTCGAAACTCGATCGCGGCACGAACAGCGGCGCGGTTCTCGGTGACCCCTTCGCGACGGGTGACGGCGATGTGCGGTTTGCCGATGGGAAGTTGCACAGGGTGGGAGGCGACACCGAAGGAGTTCGGGCACGGCAGGTCGACGTCGAAGCGGCGCTTCCCCGTCAGGCAGGCAGCGTGCGGCGCCGGCTGGACCCTCCGGACCGGCAAAACGACCGCCGCGTCGACGGGCGGAGCTTGAGTGGAGCGGAGCCCACGGGTCTCTCCGCATGTGGCGGGGATCACGTCGGGAGGAAAACCTGCGGTCCGGCTCGGGCGTCTAGCCGGTGTGAGATCAATCAGCAAGGCACCGCGCGCGCCGGACGAGGAGCGTCTCGTCCGGCTGGTGGCCAGAGGTGACCGTGCCGCGTTCGAGGAGCTGTACCGCCGTACTTCGCCGTGGTTGGCGGTGCGGCTGCGCCGCCGGTGCGCGGACGAGCAGATCGTCGCGGAGGTCATGCAGGAGACGTATCTGGCGGTGTGGCGCGCGGCGGGCGCGTTCGCCGGGGCCGCGGTCGGAGGATCGGCCACCGGTTGGCTGTGGACGATCGCGGCGCGCCGTCTCGTCGACGCGTTCCGGCGCAGGGCTCACCACGCGGAGCCGCCGCCGGCCGCCGCCGTGCCCGAGGCGGCGCCCGCCGCCGAGGAGGAAGCCCTCGCGGCGGCCGTCGGCGGCGATGTCGGGGACGCGCTGCGATGCCTCGCGCCGGAGCTGAGACAGGTACTGCAGGCGATGGTGCTCGACGGACTGTCCGTCCGGGAGACCGCGATCCTGCTCAAGTTGCCCGAGGGAACGGTCAAGACCCGTGCCCGCCGGGCCCGGATCGCGATGCGGAGGGCGCTGGCATGAACAGGGAACACGCGTCGAAGCGGATCATCGACGGCTACGCGGGCGGCGGCCCGGACCTCACCGCCGACGAGGTGTGGGCCGTGGAGGCCCATCTGGAGACCTGCCGTATGTGCCGTGACCGGCTGGCCGCCACCGTCGAGGCCGAGGTGCCCGCCGTGGCGGCGCTGGTCGACACCGTATGGTCCGGCCTCGAACCCCGGTTGGCGGTCACCCCCACGATGCCTCGCGGCCGGCGCTGGTCGGCGCCGCTGTCGCGATGGATGACGCCGACGATGGTGCCGTGGCTGGCCATGGTCGTGGGCGTGACACTGCTGGCCCTGCTGCTCGACCTGGCCGACACCGGCTACGGCGAGGTGTCGCTGGTGCTGCTGCTCGCGCCGGTTCTGCCGGTGCTCGGCGTCGCGGCGTCCTGGTCGCGCGGTCTGGACCCGGCCTACGAGCTGACGGCCTCGGTGCCCAGGGCCGGGCTCTATCTGGTGCTGCGACGCACCGCGTCCGTGCTCGCCGTGGTCGTCCCCGCGCTGCTGGTGGGCGGATGGGTGACGGGGGTGATGGTGGCTCAGTGGCTGCTGCCCTGTCTGGCCTTCACGACGACGACGCTGGCGCTCGGCGGTGTCGTCGGTGTGACCCGCGCCGCCGTCGTACTGGCTGCCGTGTGGGCCGCCGTGGTCGTGGCGCCGACCCTGGCCACCAGTCGTACGAGCTTCGCCCTGCAGACGGGCGGCCTGCCCGCGTGGGGGCTGATCCTCGCACTCGGCACCGGTGTCGTGATCGCCCGCAGAGGCGCGTACTCCCTGCTGGGAGCCCATCGATGACGATCCGGAAGGAACACCACATGACGTCCGCGGTGAGTGCGGCGGAGATCGCACCGACGACCTACGCCTGGGAGATCCAGGCGACCGGGCTGAAGGTCAGGGTCGGCAGGAAACGGATGGCCGTCAACGGCCTCGACCTCTCGCTGGGCACCGGCGTGCACGGCCTCCTCGGCCCCAACGGGGCAGGCAAGACCACGCTCATCCGGACGCTGGCCACCGTACTGCGTCCCACCGAGGGCACCCTGGAGATGCTCGGCGAGTCCGCGGGCGGCACGGGCGAGCACCGTGCGCTGCGCCGCCGGATCGGTTACCTGCCGCAGGAGTTCGGCTACTACAAGCGCTTCACGGTGCGCGAGTTCGTCGAGTACATGGCGTGGCTCAAGGAGGTGCCCAAGGCGGACATCCCGGCCGCCGTGCAGCGCGCCGTGGAGCGGGTGGGTCTGGCCGACCGCGCCGACGAGAAGATGAAGACCCTGTCGGGCGGCATGGTGCGCAGGGTCGGCATCGCCCAGGCGATCGTCAACGACCCGACGATCCTGCTGCTGGACGAGCCGACGGTGGGCCTGGACCCGGCGCAGCGGCTGCGCTTCCGTGAGCTGCTGCAGGAGTTGGGCACGGACACCTGTGTGGTCGTCTCGACCCATCTGGTGGAGGACGTCGCCGCCGCCTGCACCGGTGTGGTGCTCTTCGCCGAGGGCCGGCTGGTCTTCCAGGGCCCTCCGGACGAACTGGCCTCGGTGGGCGGCCCGGAGCACGTGGGTGACAGCCCACTGGAGCGCGGCTACTCGGCGCTGCTGCTCAACCCCGGTCAGGGAAGGGGAAATTGGTGAACGTCCGTGTCCTGCGTATCGAGCTGAGGCGCTCCGTCGCCCCGTGGGCCGGTGTCGTGGTCCTGGTGCCGGCGCTGGCGTTCCTGTACCTGATTCCCGGATCGTGGTGGACGGGGACCACGGCGTGGACGGCCCAGTGGACGTCCATGGCCCTGTGGACCCGCTCCCTGCTGTTCTACCTGTGGCCGCTCGCCGTGGGGCTCGGGGCGCTGCAGGGTCTGCGCGACCACCGCTCGAAGATGTCCGAGCTGCTGACGAGCACGCCGCGGCCCGCCCGGCACCGCGCGGCCGCGCTGGCGGGCCCGACGGCGGTCACACTGACCACGGCGTTTGCGCTTCTCGTCCTCGTGGGCGCGGTCCAGGTGGTCGCCAACACCCGGTACACGCACTTCGGGTGGCTGCCGATCTCGCTGGTAGGGGCACTCTCTCTCGTCGCGGGGGCCGTGCTGGGCATGGGGGCCGGGCGGGCCCTGCCGTCCGTGCTCACCCCGCCCGCGCTGGCCATGAGCGCCTTCGTGTTCACGGCCCTCATGCAGATGTCGTTGGGCCGCACGGAGACGACCACGGCGACGGGGATCCCGAGCACGGAGCCGAACCAGGTCTCCCTGCTGTCACCGGCGGTGCAGGACGCCCGCAACGCACTCGTCACGCTCTCCGCCTCCGTGCACGTCGGGCAGACGATCTGGCTGCTCGCCATGGCCGCGACCGGCTTCGCGCTGCTGGTCGCCGCGACCCCACGTGCCCGGCTGATCGCCCTGACACCCGTCCTGGCGGGCGCGGCGCTCGCCCTGCTCGTCCTCCCCTCCGACCCGCACCGGACCTACGTCGTCGACGAGGCCGCCGCGGAGCTGGTGTGCGACGGCCCGGTGTGCGTGACGAAGACACAGCAGGGGCGACTCGCCGACCTCGCGGGCCCTGGCAAGGAGGCGCTGCGCCTGCTGCATGCCGCCCTGGGCAGCCAGGCGCCGGTCGCGGTGCGGGAGAACGCCACCGTGCTGCCGGAAGGCTCCACGCCGCAGTGGTCCCGCAGGACCGTGCTCTTCGACTTCGACGACGACATCATCGCCGCCGCGAAGGGCGAGGAGCTGACCCTGGCCCTGATCGCCAAAGGCATGGTGCCGGGATGCTCCCCCGTCGGCTGGAGCAGCTTCGGGAACGACGAATTCGCGCAGACCGTCGCGGCGGGCTGGGTCCTCGGGGATCTCAGGCCGCTTCCCGGCACCCTGTCGGCGGGGCTGCGCCGCGAGGTCGACACCGAGACCCGCCCGGTGTGGAAGGAACTCGAGGCGCTGCCGCGGGCCGAACAGCTCTCGCGGATCAACGCGATGCGCACCGCCGCGTTCTCCTGCAAGGGGGACGCGTTCGACGCGCTGAACGGCGGTGCGTCCCGGTGAGATGGCTGACTCTGTACGCGCGCTCGCGTCAGGTACCCGCGTCGCTCGCCGCGGTGGTGATCAGCGCGGTGGCGGTGTGGTCACTCGCCCGGGACGGCAGCGGGGAGCCCGGCGATCCGCGGCTGCCCGCGCTCGTCCTCGCCACGGGAGCGATGGCGGCCTCGATCGGGCTCAGCGGGCAGGACCTCGCGCTGGACCGGACGGCCGCGATCCGCTGGGTGCCCCGCAGGGCGGCACACGTGCTGCTCTGCGGGGCGGTCGTCGGCACGGTGCTGCCGGCAGTGCAGTCGATGGGCGAGGACATGGCCACCACCGCGTTCGTCGTCCGGGACAGCGCGGGCCTGACGGGGCTGGTCGCCCTGGGCGCGGCGTTCTCGGGCGGCCGGTACGCCTGGACGCTGCCGTTCGCCTGGCTCTCGTTCTCGTTCTTCGCCCCGCCCCCGACGAATGCGCCGATGCGGGTGATGAGCTGGATGCTGCTGCCGCCCGGCACGGCAGCGGGCACCTGGACGGCCCTGGTCCTCGCGGTCACCGGCACCGCGGCCTACGCCGTCGCGGGACCGAGACGGTGACGAGCGCGGCGGGAGCGCGTGCGGCGGGGCCGGGGGGCGCGTGCGGCATGCGCACGCATCGGACAACACGCCGACACCGGGGCCGGATCTGCGGAACTGCTTCACCGTGTGCAAGGAACAGTTGAGCAGTCGGCCGGTGACGCGGGGGAGGCAGCGGCGGACCGTGCGTGGCCGCGCCCCACCTCGTCAGGGTTCACGGCAAGGGCTGCGGGCAGCCTTGTGGCGTCATCTCGCGAACTCGCACCGAAGGAGACCTGCATCGTGTTGCGCCGATCTGCCCTCACCCTCTTCACCGCAGCGGGCCTGGTCATGTCCGCGGCGCTGACTGCGCCGGCCGTCGCGGCGGCACCGGCCACGGCCGCCGCCTACCCCACCACCCCGGTCTACGTGGCCGACGGCGCAGGCAGTTACATCTCGGGCACCCTGACCTGGTACAACCGGTCGGTGGACTTCAAGGGGACGCTCAAGTCCGTCGGCTGCCGCAGAGCTTGGTACAGCGTCTTCGACGGTTATGCCAACCCGCTCGGCCCCAGGAGCAGCAGCACGCACTGCAACACGGTGACTTCGGTGCCCGCCACCCTGCCCGCCGATGTCGTCGGCGGGGGCTCGTACGTCGGGGTCTGCCTCGACGACGCGAACGGCAAGCCGGTGACGTCGTGCGGCGTCTACCCCCGTCCGCGACCGATCACCACGCGGTGAGGGGCCGCTCGATCTTTCCTCGGTGCCGCCCGAGTCGTTTCGAGGACGCGCCGCCGGGACGGCGATCGGGATGTCAGTTCGGGGCATCGCCGGTCGGCGAAGGCACGGCGTGTGGGCGCAGGACCATGAGTGAGCCTTCCAAGGTCGCCACCATGGCGAAGGGGAACCGGTCGACCTCGAGGCAGAGCGCGACGTCGTCGGAATGGACTCCTTGACGCACCCCCTCCGACAGTTCGGTGGCGGCGCGCGACTCGGCAGCGCGGCGGAGGAACTCAGCAGCGTCCGTCCCGGCCTCGGTGACCCTCCGGGCGATGTACTGAGCACACGCCAGATCTTCCTCGGCCCGGCCGTCTTCGCCGGTGACCACGAACGTGACACGGTCGCTCCTGCGCGTCCGCAGGAGCTGAGCCGTCGCCTCCGCCACCACGAAGCCGGCGCACAGCACCAGCGACGCCTCCTTGACCGCCAGGGCGCCGACCGTCCCTGCCGTGGTCTTCTGCACAACGGTCCGTCCGTCGAGGTCGACCGACCGCAGCAGGCCCGGGGAGTTGACGGCGTCGAACCCGGGCGCGGGCGGACCGTCCTTGAGTGTCACCCAATCCGGGTGGCGAGCCTTGAGCGCCAGGGCTTCGTCCAGCGACCCGGCAAGAACGATCTTTTCCGCCCCCTGGGCAAAGGCCCAGGCAGCCACGGTGAAAGCACGCATGACGTCGACCACGACCGCCACGGAAGGGACTTCGACCAGATCGGCGATGCCGAGGAAACGAGCGTCCATTCGGCTCATGATCGCGTACCCCCACCCGAAGCACCAGGAGGGTGGCACGCTTCACATCGACGGTCTCACTGGAACGCGACGCCTCCCGCTGCGATGCGTCCCCCGCTGCAGATCTGACGACCTGTGCGCGATCGGGCCGGGCACGACCCGGCCCCCGGCGGGAACCCGCCGGGGGCCGATCTCCTGACCTCGACCTGAAAGGGTCAGATCCGACCGCCGGTGAGCCGGGTGAGAGGGCCCTGCGGGTGGCGGCCGGAGCGACGGCCCACGGCGTACGAGGCCGCGGTCAGCGCGGAGAGGCCGGCGCCGACACCGGCGGCGATCAGCTTCCGGTGCGCGATGACCGTCCAGGCCGTCTTGGCGGTCGCGGCGACCTGGCCCGACGTCGCGACGATCGCCTGACGGCCCGCCTCGACACCGCGTGAGGCACTGTGCGCCGCGCTCTGCACGGCACCGGTGGTCGCCTCGGCCGAGCGCTGGACTCCCGACCTGGTGGCCGACGCGGCGTCGTCCGTCTTCGTCGCGGCGCTCTTCGCGGCCCGGGCCGCCGGAGCGGTCGCCTTGTCCGCGGTGCGCCGGGCCTTGGACGCGGTCACCCGCTCGGCTGCGGACTGTTCATTCGTCTTCCTGTTCGGTTCACTCATGGACATCGCGTTGCCGCTCACCGCGACGGCAAACCCGTCCGGTCGCGCGACATGGACGGCGAAGTCCCCTGGACGAGATCGGCGATCAACCGCTCACCGGTCACGGCCGGGTCGTCCTTGTGCGCTTCCCACCGGGCGAACGTCTGCGCGGCCGCCTCGGCGAAGACGGACGGTACGCCCACTTCCCGGCAGGCCTGGGCGATCTCGCGCATCTCCGGCTCCCAGCGCCACGCCCGCGGCCCGGCGGCGGCGAGGTGTTCCGTGCCGGCCAGCGGGGTGTCCGGCAGCATCCGTTGCGCCAGGTCGAGCAGGTCGTCCAGCACACCGTGACCGTCGGCCAGCGCGCAGGCCTGGGCGGCTAGGGCGTACGAGATCTTGTTGTACGCGGCGAAGGCCAACTTGAGCGCCGACGCCCGCCCGATCGGCCCCGCCAGGGTGACCGGAGTGAGCGCGGTGCCGTCGAACAGGGCCGAGACCCGTGCCACGGCCGTGTCGTCGCCCGAGAGATAGAGCCGGGTCCGGCCCGACTCGTGCGGGGGCGGTCCGGTGATCCCTCCGTCCACCACGGTCACGGCACTGTCCGCGAACACGCCGGTGATCTCGGCCATCCGCTCGGGACTCACCGCGTTGGCATCCACGTAGACGCCCCGGAAACCGGCCGCCGCCACCTGTCCGGCTACATCGAGCGCGGCGGCTGGAGGGCAGACGCTCAGCACGACCTCACAGGTCTCGGCCAGTTCCCGGATGCTCGCGGCGGACCGCAGTCCGTACTCGACGGCCCGGTCCCGACTCGCCGCCGACCGCCCTTGCGGCAGCCACCAGACCGCGGCTCCCGCCGTCACCGCCTGCGCCGCCACGCGCGCGCCCATGGCTCCCGGATGCAGAATTCCCACGTCTCGATGCCCCATGTGCGGACCCTAACCGGCAGGCCGCCCCCTCGAAGCACCAAGTTCGGGGCGGGTACGCGCGCTCGACCTCGGCGGGCGCACCCTTGTGGAGAAGACCGCGAGCGGCACGGCCGGGCGCCGGGCGCCCGCCCCGAGCATCGCGGACAAGCCGACCACCCATGGCCCGTCACCCGTTCGCGCCTGACGGCGAGTCACGCCTCAGCCGCCGCCCGGAACCGTGCCGCCCTTGAGGCGTTCCAGGTCCGAGGGCCGGACCTGGATCACGATGATCGCGATCAGAGCGGCGAGGACCGTGAAGATCGCCGCCATGACGAAGGCGGCCGAGACACCGGCCGTGAGGACCTCGTCGGACCAGGGGGCCGGGAGTTGGCCGGTGCGCCGGAAGTTCAGGCGTTCGGCCGGGGTCGCCTGGGCCAGGAAGTCGGGGATCTGCTTCTCCGCCTCGTTGCGGCTGGCGGTGCCGTACATCGTGACCAGGATGGACAGGCCGAGCGAACCGCCCACCTGCTGAGTGGCGTTGAGGAGTCCGGAGGCCGCGCCGGTCTCCAGTGGGGACACGTTGGAGAGCGCCATCAGCGTGAGCGAGACGAACTCCATGCCCATGCCCAGGCTGAAGACGAGCATCGGGCCGAGAACGCTGCCCGCGTACGTGGAGTGGACGTCGGTCAGGGTCAGCCAGGACAGGCCGCCCGCCGCGAGGATCGCGCCCACCACCATGAACGGCTTGGGGCCGTACGTGGGCAGGAACCGCGAGGCGAGGCCGGCGCCGACCGCGATGACCGCGCTGACCGGCAGGAAGGCGAACCCGGCCGCGAGCGGGCTGAAGCCGAGCACGTTCTGCACGAAGAGCGTGAGGAAGAAGAACATGCCGAAGATCGCCGCGGCGAGGCACAGCATGATGCCGTAGGTGCCCGCTCTGTTGCGGTCGGCGAACATGTGCAGCGGTGTGATCGGCTGCCGGGAGCGCCGCTCGACCAGGATGAACACCGCGAGGACGACGACGGCCGCGACGAACGAGGCGATCGTGAGCGCGTCCCGCCACCCTTCCTGCGCGGCTCTGATGAACCCGTACACCAGCAGCACCATGCCCACGGTGGAGGTCAGCGCGCCCGCGATGTCGAAGTGGCCGGGGTGGCGCTCGGATTCTTTGATGAAGCGGGGCGTGGCGAGGGCGATGAGCAGTCCGATGGGAACGTTGACGAACAGCACCCACCGCCAGTTCAGCCACTCGACGAGGATCCCGCCCGCGAGCAGGCCGATCGCGCCACCGCCCGCCGAGACCGCGGCGAAGACCCCGAACGCCCGGTTGCGCTCGGGTCCTTCCTGGAACGTCGTGCTGACCAGGGACAGGGCGGTCGGGGACGCGATGGCGCCGCCGACGCCCTGAAGGGCGCGCGCGGCGAGGAGTTGGGCCTCGTTCTGGGCGAGTCCGCCGAGCAGGGAGGCGAGGACGAAGAGCAGCACTCCGAAGATGAACACCCGCCGTCTGCCGAGGATGTCGCCGACCCGGCCGCCGAGCAGCAGCAGGCCGCCGAAGGTGAGGGTGTAGGCGTTGACCACCCAGGCCAGGCTGGTGGTGGAGAAGTCCAGGGAGCGCTGGATGTCCGGCAGCGCGATGTTCACGATGGTGATGTCCAGAACCACCATCAGCTGGCACGAGGCGATCACCAACAGCGCCATCGCGTTGCCCCCGCCACCCTGTCGGGCGGTGGTCCGGGGCGCTGAGGTCGGCTGCGGGAGGCTGCTCATGACGTGTCGCCCGCTCGGGAGCGGGCCCTGGGGAGAGGTCAGTGGACAGAGGCGTCCGCTGTCGGGTCCACCGTTCGACGGTACGCCCGTGGCCGGACCGTCACCACTCGATCATCCGCGGCCCATCCGCGGGCCCTACGTGGGCCGTCCGTGAGCGGTGCGCGCGGGCGGGCGGGTCCGTGCCGTGCCAGGACTCCCCCGTCGTCCTGGCACGGCCCCCGTTGTCGCGGCGGTGCGCCGCGGTGATCACCAGGATGCGGGAGAGGCGGGTGGTGTGTCGTTGGCGGACGGTCCACATCTGCTTGGCGGAGCGTCCACCGGTGGCGCCGGGGAAGGTCGAGAGGCAGCCGGGAGTGAGCCGCGGGGAACCCCGAAAAGCAAGCCGTCCTACGCCTCGGTCAGCGCCTGTTCGCGCAGTTCGCTGGGCGGGATCCCGTAGGCGGTGCGGAAGGCCCGGGTGAACTCGGCGGCCCGGGGGTAGCCCCAGCGGGCGGCAACGGCGCGGATGGGCAGGGCGCGCAGCCGGGGGTCGGCGAGGTCGCGGCGTGCGTGCTCCAGCCGCTGGTCGCGGATGTAGGACGCCACGGTGAGGCCTTCGGCCTGGAAGACGCGGTACAGATAGCTGCGGGAGACGTGGTGCGCGGCGGCGATCCCGGCGGGAGTCAGGTCCGGGTCGTCCAGGTGCCGGTGGATGAACGTCTTGACGTGGAGGACGAGGGTGCGGTCACGGGTCTCCGGCGGGAGCCGGAGGTCGGCGTCCACGGTGTGCGCGAAGAGGGCCGTGACCAGGTCGGCGACGACCGTGCCCAGCCGTGGTGCGTCCGAGGGCTGGTACGAGGAGGTGTCCGCGACCAGTTGGCGGAGGAACTGCGAGAGCAGCGCGCCGATCCCCTCGCGGCCCGACAGGAGGCTCCCCAGCACCTGATCCGCCCGGTCTCCGGGCACGGCCACCAGAGCACGCGGGACCTCGACGCCGAGGACGGTGACGGGCTCGGAGCCGGTGAGCACCTCCCACGACCGCGAGGAGGAGTTGATGTGGAAGTCGTTCATCCGGTAGGCCGCCTGCTGTCTGCCCCAGTCGGCCGCTCCCTCGCCCTTCAGCAGGAGGGACAGGTGGTAGGTCTCGGGGTCGGACTCGCGGATGAGTTTCGGCGTACGACGGAAGACCAGTTGGTCGAAGGTGGCCGGCCACACGACGACGTCGCCCAGCGCTATCACGCGTTGGGAGCCGCGGTAGTCCGCGTGGCGGTCGCTGCTGAGCCGCATGGGCGCGTGGGTCCGGCCCATGCGCTCCGCCCACGCCTCGAACCGGTCGCTCACCGGCAGGTCCGTGGTGCGGAAGACCGACTCGTGCAGCACGAGCGTAGTCAACCACACCGGCGACACGGGCCTGTTGGCGGCGGTCGGATCAGCCCAGATGAGCGGTGTCGACGGTGACGGAGTCGGTGTCGGAGGCGGTGAAGGTGAGGTAGCCGGGGTCGCCGTTGCGGTCGAGGTAGCACACCGCGTATCCGATGGAGACGGACGTCTTGCGCACCGGGTCGTCGGTGACGGCCTTCCGGCAGCCCTCCGCCGTCGGCACCTCGGACGAGCCCCATGAGGCGAGCCTGCCGTTGGTGGACATCAGAAGGCCGCCCTGGACGTAGAGAGCGTCCGTGCCTGCGTCGGCGACCACGGGAGGTGTGGGGGTGAAGTCGTAGCCCGTGGGGGCTTTCTGGCCGTCCGACAGTTCCATGACGAAGCCGCGCACCAGCGCGGTCGAGGGCGAGGACGTCGCGTCGGGCAGGGCTGCCGTGACCGCGGCGCCTCCTCCCCCGACGACCGCCACGGCGGTGAGTCCGGCGATCAGCGGATGGGCGTACGCCATGCTGAGCAGGGGCCCGATCACCGGGATCGAGAACTTCATGTGGGTGTTCTTCTGCGTGATCCTGGCGCTGCCGCTCGCGGTCGCCGTCTGCGTCGAGGAGTGGTGGGTGCCGGGCTGGGGTGGCACGAAGGCGTCGTCACGGGAGTCGTGGTCGCCGAGCTGCGCGCCGCGTGTGCGGTCGGTGTTCATGGCTCGGGACGCTAGCGACAGGCGACCCCGCGGTCTTGTTTTGTCGGAGATTGCCGCCAAGGGGCCGCTTTTGGCCGCCCTTTGTGATGCGAGTGATCGACGGAAGGACAGCTTCGAACTTGCTACTCGGCAGTCATATTACTGAAACGTAACCTACCGACCGCTACCCGAGGTAACCCAGCTCTCGCTACGGTCCTGACAGTTCGTCTAAGAGCGGTACGGGGCAACGGTGGACGACCGGGGCCCCGTGCCGCTCGGTCGTCACGGTCCGCACCCACCGGGCCGTCCGCCACCCGAGCCGCAGACGAAGGCTCGGCCTCCCCCTCACCGGAGGTCCGCCATGCCCGCCCCCACCCGCCTGCTCGCCGCAGCCGTCACCGCTGCCGCCTGCCTGGGCGTCACCGCCGTACCCGCCGACGCGACCACGCAGTCGGACGCCGTGGTCTCGCGCGGCGTCACCATCCCCACGTTCTACAACCCGCCCGCCGCCCTTCCGGCGGCCGACGGCACCCTGATCCGCTCCGAACCGCTGCCGCTGGCGTTGAGCCTGCCGGGCATCGACGGACCGCTGCCCGGCACGGCGACCCGCCTGATGTACAAGTCCACGGACTCGGCCGGCCGGCCCATGGCCGTCACCGGCGCGTACATCGAACCGACGGCCCGCTGGACGGGCAGCGGACCACGGCCCCTGGTCGTCGTGGCACCCGGCACGATGGGCCAGGGCGACCAGTGCGCCGCCTCGCTCGGTCTCGAACATCCGCTCGTCGTCAACGGCCAGACGCTGTCGGTCGGTTACGAGGACCTGGCGATCTACCGTCTGCTCGCGCGGGGCATCGCCGTCGTGGTCACGGACTACACCGGGCTGGGCACGACCGACCGGCTGCACACCTACGTCAACCGGGTCGACGAGGCCCACGCCGTCCTGGACGCCGTCCGCGCCGTCCGCTCCCTCGACGCCACGTCACTGACGTCCGGCTCCCGGGTGGCGCTGTTCGGTTACAGCCAGGGCGGCGGGGCCACGGCCGCCGCCGCCGAACTCCAGCCCTCGTACGCCCCCGACGTCAGCCTCGCCGGGACCTACACCGGGGCTCCGCCCGCCGACCTGGTCGCCGTCACCAAGGCCATCGACGGCAGCGACCTGGCCGGCGCGCTGGGCTGGTCGGTGAACGGCTTCCTGGAGTCCGATCCGGCTCTCGTACCGATCGCCGAAGCGCACCTGAACGCGGCCGGCCGCGCCGCGCTCAAGGACCTGTCGACGATGTGCGTGGGCGACGCCCTCCTCTCCTACAACTCGGCCAGCAGCACCGACTGGACCACGGACGGTCGCTCACTCAGCGACATCGTCCAGTCCGAGCCGGCCCTCAAGGCGTTCCTGGCCGACCAGCGCATCGGCGCCCTCGAGCCGGCGTCCCCCGTACGGGTGGCGACCGGCACCGCCGACGACCTGGTACCGCACGCGCAGGCGCGCGCCCTGGCCGTCGCATGGTGCGCCAAGGGCGCCGACGTCACCTACAAGCCCGTGATCCTGCCCGGTCTCGGCCGGTCCCTGATCAACCACTTCACGCCGTTGCTCGTCGACCAGGGCGACGCGATCTCCTGGCTGACCGACCGGCTCAACGGCAGGCCGGTCACGTCCAACTGCGCCACCCTTCCTCTCCAGCCCTGACACGAGTCAGCGGCGGCCGGTACGCGCAGTCGCGACGTACCGGCCGCCGCCGGGTCACGGATACGGGCCGGGCACAGGCGCATGACCGTCCGCCGGAGTCCGCCGAGTCGCTCCGCGTCGCGTCGGCCGGCCTCGGCCCGCGTCAGTCCGACAGACCCAGGCGGGCGACGATCCGCTTGCCGACCGGCTCCTGCGCGACGACGAAGTTCTCCACCACGGCCAGCACGATCTCCAGGCCGTGCCGGCCCACCCTCGTCGGATCAGGCGCCTGGGGCACCGGCAGCACCGGATCGCTGTCCCAGACGACGATCTCCACCGCGGCCCCGGCGATGCGCAGCTGGAGCAGGACCGGACCGGGCGCGTATCTGAGCGCGTTCGTGACCAGCTCGCTCACCACGAGCTGGGACAGATCCATGGCCCGGTCCGACACGGCGAGGCCGTCCCGGCTCTGCACGCGACGCAGGAAGTCGCCCGTGAGGCGGCGCGCCCGGGCGATGCAACCGTCCTTGCCGTCCAGCGCCACCGTCGTCTCGACAGGGTCCCCGCCGGGAGCGGAAGAACCCTGGTCGGGCGGGACAGGTTCCATCCGGACCGCCTTCAGTACCCCGTTCATACCGGCGCGACTACCCGCGAACCCACCCCTTACGCACCAGCCGCACCACTCACCCCTTCATCGGGCCCCTCGTCGTCCGAGGTGTCACCCGGAGAGGCACCCGGGTCACCGTCCGCGCCCGGCACGGGCCTCGCCCGGTCCCGGCGGGCCGCCGCGTACCCGGCCGACGCCACGAGGGCACCGGCGCCGACCGCGAAGACGACGACGCACGTGTTCAGCGTGTCGTAGACGCCGCTGCTCTCGTAGGCGGTCCCGTCGTCGAGTACGCAGTCGAAGGCGGGCGGGAAGTAGGAGGCCCGGTGGGTCACGAGGCGCAGACGGGTCTCCCGCGGGACCTCCTCCCCCCGGCAGGCGGGCGCGGGGGACGAGTCGGCGCCGGACCGGGACTCGTGCTCGGCGAACGCCACCGCTCCGCTCGAGAGCAGGTAGCAGCCGACGGCCGCCGCGACCGCCATCCCGGCCGACCAGCGCAACAGGTGCGCGGCCCGGTCCGGCCGCCGTCCCGGCAGTGCTGCGGAGACGAGCTTGACGAGGACGGCGATGCACCAGAGCGGGCTCGCGAAGAGAGCCGCCAGTCCCAACAGGGCCAACACGTCCGAGAACTCTCCTTCCGGCGTGTACCGCGCCCGGCAGGTGTCGCACGGATCGCTTCTGTCATGCACCGAGTGATCGGTTGCGTGCTCGACAGTGCCACGCTTTCGCTCGGAACCTCCGTCTCGAACCGGGCCCGGGTTCTTTCTGTAACGCTTTTCGCACCTCGTTCCAAGAACGGGTGTAGCGCCTTTGAAGGACCCGAGAAGGAGACGCCTGTGGACGACGCGGAACGGTTACCGGGTGGGCCCGCCGCGGCGGTACGTGACCCGCGGCTCTTCGAGGAGTTCTACCGCCGCCACCTGGAGGCGGTGATGCGGTTCGTGGCCCGGCGCGTCGACGACCCGCACACCGCGGCCGACCTGACGGCCGAGATCTTCCTCGCCGTCCTGCGTTCGGCGCACTCCTACCGGCCGGACCTCGGCAGCGAGACGGCCTGGCTGTTCGGCATCGCCCGCAACGTGGTGTCGTCGGAACGACGCCGGGTCGCCCGGGAGACGGAACGCGACCTGCGCTTCTCCGGGCGGCGGCTGCTGGAGGCCGACGACATCGTCCGCATCGAGGACAGACTCGACGCGGAGAGCCCGGGGCGGCGCGCCCTGGCCGCGCTGGCGAGGCTTCCCGAGGGCGAGCGGGCCGTCATGGAGTTGATCGCGGTGGACCAGCTCACGGTCACGGAGGCGGCGGCCGCACTGGGGATACGCCAGGTCACGGCCCGCGTACGACTGCACCGGGCACGCAAGGCGCTGCGGCGGGAGGCGGAGGCCCAGGCCGCGGAGGCGACTCCCCCGGCCGCCCGCACCAGCTCCACGGAAGCCACGACACCGGACGTACCGCTGCTGTACATCGCGAGGGGGGAAGCATGAGCACGAGGCGGACGTTCGAGGACCGGCTCCTGGGCGAGCTCCAGAGGGAGATCGAGCTGCGTGAGGCAGGAGTCCGCCGGACCGGGCCGGCCACGGTCGAACCCGGTGGCGGCGGAGCGAGGGCGTCCGTGCGCCGGTTGTTCACCCCGCTCCGGATCGCCGTCGTCGCGGCCGCCTGTGCGGCGGCCTGGTTCGGCGCGGCGGTGCTGCCCGGCTCGTCGCCCTACTCGACGGCGTACGCGGTGGAGCGCCACGGAGACGGCACGGTCACGCTCACCGTGAAGGAGCAGACGATCGACGTCGCGGCCCAGCGCGAACTCGCGACGAGGGTGAGCGCGTGGGGCATCGAGGTGACCATCGACGTGCTGGCTCCGGGCTATGTCTGCGAGCGCAGCAGGTTCACCCCGTTTCCGGTCTGGGCCGTCGACAGGCTCGGCAACCGTGTCCCCGTCATCCCGATCAAGGCCGGTTGGGACTTCACCCTGCGCCGGGGCAACGTACTGACCTTCGAGAACATGGAGGGCATGTCCCGGCCGCGTGCGGTCGAGTTGTACTCCACCAGGAGCCAGGCCGAGCCCTGCGTTCCGATGAAGGTAGCCCTGCCCGACGACTAGGGCCCGTCCCGGCCTGACGAACCTCTCACCCGCACAGAATCCGGTCCCCGTATGCAACCCCCGCCCCTGGTTCCTCCACGCCCGGAGAAGTCACCCTCAGTAATTGAACGGTCACTCACTCCGCTCCCGTCGGCGCGGTTGGGCTGGCTCGACGCGTTGCGCGCCGTCGCGGCTCTCGCCGTGGTCTTCGACCACTCGTCGTACGCGTTCCTGCCGGAGTTCCGGCAGGAACTGATGCCGCAGTTCACCATCGGACGGTACGGCGTCATGCTGTTCTTCCTGGTGAGCGGGTACATCGTCCCCGCGTCACTGGAGCGCCGGGGGTGCGTCCGGTCGTTCTGGATCGGACGGGTGTTCCGCATGTACCCGCTGTGGGCGGCCGCCGTCACCGCGGTGCTCGCGCTCGACCTGCTGGGCGTCGCCGAGCTGCGCGCCGGTCTGGGCCGGCAGAGCCTCACCACGGTCGCCGTCGCCCATGTCACCCTGTTCCAGGAGCTGCTGGGGACGCCGAGCGTCCTTCTCGTCCTGTGGACCCTCTCCTACGAGATGGCCTTCTATCTGCTGACCGTCGCGCTCTTCACGGTCCGTCTGCACCGTCGATCTGCGGCGATCGCCTGCGCCCTGGCCGCACTCGCCGCCGCGAGCGCGGCAGTGGGGGGCCGACTGCCGGTCTCCGCGCTCTCCGGCGCGGTCGGTACCGGCCCGCTGGTCGCGCTCGCCACGGTCGCCCTGGTGTTCGCCATCTGCTGCGCGAGCTCCGGGGCACCCG
Organism: Streptomyces sp. NBC_01334; assembly: GCF_035983595.1. NCBI lineage: Bacteria > Bacillati > Actinomycetota > Actinomycetes > Kitasatosporales > Streptomycetaceae > Streptomyces > Streptomyces sp. NBC_01334. The sequence goes on from NZ_CP130718.1 coordinate 742,296, forward strand.
TGCTCCGTGTGGCCGCAGGTGTGCTGGGCGGGGTGTCGGCGCTCGTCCTGGTCGCTTTCAACGGCACGGTCGCGATGTGGGAGGGGCTGGTGATTCTCGCCGTGATGTTCCTGGGCACCGGGGTGCACCGGGCCGAGAACGGCGGGGGCGGACGGTGGTGCGTGGCCGGCACGGCGGCCGTGGTGCTCGCCTGCGCCGTGGGGAGTGCGTACGGGCAGGGCGACGGCGCCCACTTCACCCGGCGCGGCTGGATCCTGGCGTTCCTGGCGGCCGCGTTCACCTTCGGCGCCGGACTGGCGGCACGCCGTCTTCGCGTACCGCGATCGCTGGCCGCGCTGGGAACGATCAGCTATTCGGTCTACCTGGTGCATCCGGTGCTGCTGGCGGTGACCGACGGCACGGTCGGCCGGTGGCGGCGGGATGTGCCCGCGCTGGAGGCGGCGTTCTTCGCCGTGCTGCTGCCGCTGTGCGCACTGACCTACCGGTACGTCGAGGTACCGGGCCAGGCGTGGGGCCGCAGACTGGCGCGCCGCCTCCAGCCGGGATCACGCGGAGGCGGTCAGCCGATGCGGTAGCTGTCGCCGTACACCTTCCAGTCCAGGGGCGGGTCGAGGTCGAGGTTGCCGTTGCGCAGGAAGACTCGCTGGGCGGTGTCGACCCGACTGGTGTCGCTGTGCGCCTCCTCCTGCTTCATGGCCCAGACCCGGGCATCGAGGAAGGCGTTGAGATACGTCGTCTCGTTGCCGCCCTGGGCCGGCGGCTTCGCCTTCGACAGCGCCCGCTTGCGGATGTTGCGGAAGCTCGTGGGGTCGGTTCCGTCGCCGTGCATGACGATGGCGTCGTAGTAGGCGAACTGGCCGAGGACCCGCAGGCCGTCCGTCTTGCCCTGCCGGACGGCGGGGTTGAAGTAGACGCGGTCGCGTTCGTCGTTCTGGGCCTGTTGGAAGGCCGTGTCCTGGGCGGCCTTGCGCCAGTCCTTCGGGTAGTTCGGGTCGAGACCGGAATGCGAGTCGGTGCCGTCGACCTCGCGCAGGGCGGGCAGGTACTTGGCGAGGACGTTGCCGGGCTTGCGGTCGCTGTAGAGCTGTACGAGGTCGAGCATGTCGTGGGTTCCGGAGCAGAACCCGATGATGCCGGCGGTGTAGCCCCGGCCGTCGCCGATGTCCTCGATGTACTGGTACTGGGCCTTCCAGTCGAGCGAGGAGTTCTCCGCGCTCGACACCAGCTTCATGGCGATCTCCTTCTTCGCCGGGTCGTCGAGGCTCTTCGCCGCGGTCGCCGCGGTCGCCCGGCGGGCGTCGAGGAGCGGCGCGGCGGCGAGGGCGCCGGTGAGGGCGAGGAAGAAGCGGCGGGAGGTGGGGGTGGGGGTGGGGCCGTCGACCGGCCGGGATATGTGCACCACAGTGGCTCCAGGTGAGGAGTGGGGGGTGGGGTGAGACTGCACTGCGACTGACAGGAAAGTTTCCTATCAAGGCTCGGCGACAGAAGTAACCCATCGAAGCCATGTTCGTGCGATCGAACAAACGGCCCCACCGTCACTGACCCACCGTCACGCGGGCCGGGAACTAGAACAGTTGGAGCACCTGAGAGGTCAGGAAACCGAGCAGGCCGACATGGAAGACGACCATGCAGATCCACTGCATGACGGACATGCGCCAGGATGCCGCCCGGAGGATCTCCCACTCACTCACCGCGAAGGCGGCCAGCACCAGGGCGAGCACCTCCCACACCACGTGCCACCAGCCCGAAGGGGTCGCCCCCGTCGTGGCGTCCATGGCGGCCGGGACACGCGCGACCCGCCCCAGCAGAACAAGGCCGATCAGCAGCTTGTGCCAGCCGTGGCGGACCGTCGGCGCGGCGGTCGTCACCCGGGAGGCGGGTGTGAATCCTGTGGACATTCGCACATTTGATCACCCTCCCGGATTGGAAGCCATCGTTCCGTTCGCTCCGGCACAGGTGGCCCGCCTCTTCTCCGGTACCGCGCGATCCCTTTACGGAGGTGTCATGCCCCTGTAACTTCCGTGCGCAAGTCCTTTCAGGAAGTTGCCGGTTGCCCTTTCATGGCGACTCCCTCCATCCGCTGCCCGTACCGGGAGAGGCCATGAGGCGCGCACCGACAACGCCCCGCAGACGCAGGTCACCACGTCCGCTCGCCGCCGCCATGGCGGCGGCCGGGCTGTTCGGACTGCTCGCGGGCCCGTCCGAACCCGACCCACTCCCCTTGCGGACAACGGCCGCCGCCTCCAACACGGCGACCGTCTTCTACTACACGAAGACGAAGAACTGGTCCGCGACCTATCTGCACTACGCCCCCGACGGCGGCACCTGGACCACGGTCCCCGGCGTACTCATGGAGGCCGCCTGCGCCGACTGGGTGAAGCAGACCGTCGACCTGGGCTCGGCCGCGGGGCTCCAGGCCACCTTCAACAACGGCAGCGGCACCTGGGACAACAACGGCGGCGGCAACTACGCCCTGGGTACCGGCGCCGTGACCGTCAAGGACGGAGTGATCGCCCACAGCGATCCGTGCGCCGGCACGGACACGGGCAGCGGCAACGAGGCCACCGTCTACTACTCGACCGCCACCTCCGGATGGACCACCGCCAACATCCACTACGCGCCCGCCGCCGGATCCTGGACGGCGACCCCCGGCGTCGGCATGCAGGCCGCCTGCACGGGCTGGTGGAAGAAGACCCTGGACATCGGTACGGCGACGTCGCTCAAGGCCGCGTTCAACAACGGCAACGGAGTGTGGGACAACAACAACAGCGCCGACTACACGATCCCGCTCGGCACCACGACCGTGCAGGACCGGACGGTCACCTCCGGCGCGGCGAACCCCTGCGCGGCCGAGGTGCCCGACACCGAGCCACCGACCGCCCCGGCCAGGGTCACGGCGAGCGCCACCGACACGTCCGTGGTGGTGAGCTGGGACGCGGCCACCGACAACAAGGGCGTGACGAAGTATCAGGTCACGCGCACCGGGGGCACCTCGGGAACGGTGGTCACCGATGTCGGCTCGACGGTCCTCTCCGACGCGGGGCTCGAGGAGAAGACCACCTACACGTACACGGTGAAGGCGGTCGACGCGGCCGGCAACACCTCGCCCGCCTCCACCGCGGCGACCGCGACGACCGGTGAGCGCGCACCGGCCCCGGCGGCCGGCACCCCACTGGGCACCGATCCGCGCAAGGACCCCATCTACTTCGTGCTCACCGCCCGCTTCCACGACGGGGACACCGCGAACGACCGCGGCGGCAGCCAGCACGTCAAATCCGGCAACGCGGCGAACAACGACCCGATGTTCCGCGGGGACTTCAAGGGCCTGGTCGAGAAGCTCGACTACATCAAGGCGCTCGGTTTCTCGGCGGTCTGGATCACGCCCGTCGTGCTCAACCGTTCGGACTACGACTACCACGGCTATCACGGCTACGACTTCTACAAGGTCGACCCGCGCCTGGAGTCCGCCGGCGCCTCCTACCAGGACCTGATCAACGCGGCGCACGCCAAGGGCATGAAGATCTACCAGGACGTCGTCTACAACCACAGCTCTCGCTGGGGTGCCAAGGGCCTGTTCACGCCGACCGTGTACGGGGTCCGCGACTCCCAGTGGAGCTGGTACTACGACGAGAAGGCCGAGGGCTTCGCGTACGACGGCCTGACCGTGGAGTCCAAGTCGGGGAAGTCGTACTACAACGGCGACCTGTGGTCGACGGCCGAGCCGACCGGCAACACCTGTCTGAACTGGGGAAAGCCCACCGGAGGCAAGAGCGCCGAGGGTTACACCCTCTACAACTGCCAGTGGCCGAGCCCCACTTCGGGCATGTTCCCCAAGGCCTACTACCACCGGTGCTGGATCGGCAACTGGGAGGGCGAGGACTCCCGCTCCTGCTGGCTGCACGAGGACCTGGCCGATTTCGACACCGAGTCGACGCCCGTGCAGAACTACCTCATCGGCGCCTACGACAAGTACATCGACATGGGCGTCGACGGCTTCCGGATCGACACGGCCGTCCACATCCCGCGCGTCACCTGGAACCGCCGCTTCCTGCCCGCCATCTACGATCGGGTGACCCAGAAGTTCGGTACGGAGGCGGCCAGGAACTTCTTCGTCTTCGGTGAGGTCGGCGCCTTCGTCAACGACAAGTGGAACCGCGGCTCCGTGAACCACTCCGCGCAGTTCTTCACCTGGAAGGAGCGCAAGGAGTACAGCGCGGACGACGAGACGGCGGCCATCGAGCAGTTCACCTACGAGAACGACCTCGGCACCGGAAACCAGCCGACGTCGACCAACGCCTTCCTGAGCGGCAACAGCTATCACACGCCCGACCGCAGCCGGTTCTCCGGCATGAACATCATCGACATGCGGATGCACATGAACTTCGGCGACGCGCAGAACGCCTTCAGCAACGGCAAGGACTCCGACGACAGCGTCAACGACGCCACCTACAACGTGGTCTACGTGGACAGCCACGACTACGGGCCGAACAAGTCGAGCACGCGCTACAGCGGCGGCACCGACGCCTGGGCCGAGAACATGGCGCTCATGTGGACCTTCCGCGGCATCCCGACGCTGTACTACGGCTCGGAGATCGAGTTCCAGAAGGGCAAGCAGATCGACTGCGGGCCGAGCTGCCCGCTGGCGTCCACCGGGCGCGCCTACTTCGGCGAACACCTGGCCGGTTCCGTCACCGCCTCGGACTTCGGCACGGTCGCGAGTGCGAGCGGCACGGTCGCCACGACACTGGCCCAGCCACTGGTCAAGCACCTCCAGCGGCTGAACCAGATCCGTCGGGCGGTACCGGCCCTGCAGACGGGCCAGTACTCGACCGACGGGATCAGCGGTGGGATGGCCTTCAAACGCCGCTGGACCAGCGGCGGCACGGACAGTTTCGCGCTGGTGACGGTCACCGGCGGGGCGAGCTTCACCGGCATCCCGAACGGCACGTACACGGACGCCGTCACGGGTGACATGAAGAGCGTCTCGAACGGCACCCTGTCGGTGGCCGCCCCGGGCAAGGGCAACCTACGGGTGTACGTACTGAACGGGCCCGGGAAGATCGGCGCCGACGGGCCGTACCTGAAGTAACAGCGCTGCGGGACCAGGGCTGGTTCAGGGGGCGCCCGGCGCGTCACCCAGCCAGTCGAAACGGCGGTCGTCGCCGGTGCGTCGCCCGTACAGGGCGCGGCCGCCGGGCCCGTAGCGGCCTATCTCCGTGATCAGCGCCACCTCGCGCAGCTCGTGCCGGGTCCGGTCCGTGACGTCCAGCAGCAGGCCGTCCAGCGGGCCGCCCACGAGTTGCGCGTACGTGCGGTCCGGGCGGGGTGCCGCGTCGTCGTGGTCGGCGCCGTAGACCCGGCCCCGCAAGAACTCAACCTCGTCCATGACCAGCAGCTTGTCACCCACCACTGACAACGGCCCGTTGAGCACTCTTCGGCCAAGGCCATGGCGGAAAAGTGGCATCCGGGCGCGATCCCCGATCCGGCCGGGTATCCACCCCCTACGCATCGTTGTGTATGGGGTGGGGGGCCGGCCCTGATGGCACGCAGGCGGGAGCGGGCGCGGACCGGCGATTCGGCGCGGGCCCGACGCCGACGGACCGTGCGCGAACTGCGCGCGTCGGGCCGCTACGGACCAAGGCTGCGCGAGGTGCTGCCCGCCCTCACCGCGACGGTCGTCCTCGTGGGCGCCGCACTCGGGGGGCTCGCGCTGGTCTACCGCGAGTTCGGCGGTCCGGCCTGCGCGCTGTTGCTCGCGCCGCCGGCGGTGGTCGCCGCCGTCCTGAGCCGTCTGTCGAGGCGGCCCGCCCGGCGGCGGGGCGGGTACTACACCGCCCCGGAGCTGGCGGAGCTGGACATGCCGGAGCTGGTGCTCGCCGTGGCCCGGATGCTCCGGCGGGACGGCTGGCGGGTGCTGCCGCCCTCTCGGCACGACACCCACCATCTCGCCGCCCGCGACGGCGTCGGACGGCTGCTCGACGTGGCGTTCCGTCCCGTGGCCGAGCCGCTGCCCGACGAGGAGTCGGCCTGTTCCTGCCGGGCGCGGCTGCGGGTACGGGGGCGAGCCGGACCTCCCCTGCGGCTCGTCGTGCACCGGGGCACGTTCACCCACCGCGACGAGGTGTGGGCCTCGCGCGAGCCCCACACGTATCTGATCGACGGCCCTCGTCTTCAACTGTGGGCGTGTGGAACGCCGTTGGCCCAGCTGGCGGGCGGGCTCGTCCCCTCCCCCAGGCGTGCGTGATCCCCGTTCGCCGCTCAGCCGCGCCGGGCGGTCGCTCCTGTCAGACGCAGGAGGCGGACACCGGACCGGCACCCCGGTACGCGGCGAAGCCGAAGTCGCGGGTGCCGGTCCGGTGCCAGGGGGCCGCCCTGGTCGGTGCTGTCGGTGGACTGCCCGCGCACCTCGAGACTCGCGCGCTGCGCGTGCTCATGCGCGGGTTGCGGGTGCACGCGGCACCCGCGTTTCTACAGGGCGGCCTTCTTCGCGCCGGAGAACGCGGCGAACGCACCGATGCCGAGAAACAGGAAGGTCATCGCGTCGGCCGTCTCGCTCCAGCCCTCGGTCAGCAGGTCGAAGTGCTCGGTGAACAGCGAGGTCGCGGAGACGTCGAGCTCGTCGGCGCCGATCATCGCGATGCCGATGAGCTGACCGAGATACACCGCGCCCAGCGACAGCAGGGCGCTGACCACGGGCAAGACCGGGTTGCTGCCACCGATCCTGCCCGCCGCGAAACCGATGAGGAAGCCGACGCCGACGGCTGCGTAGCCGATCTCGTACTCGGTCGCGCCGACGATCCCGCCGTAGACGCCGGCGGTGACCAGGGCCACGACGACGGCGACGACCAGGCCCAGGGCGAGGTTGTTGCGGGCCGGAGCGGCCGCGGGCGCGAACGGGGCCGGGGAAGGCAGGGCGGCACCGGGCTGCTGGGCATAGGGGTTGCCGTCGGTGGGCTGCGGGGCGCCCGGCGCCGCGGGCTGCTGGGCGAACGGGTTGCCCTCGGACGGCGGCGGCGTTGACTGGGTCATGACAGGATCCCCCCACGGGACAGATGCGACGAGTGGTGTGGTGTGCGCACGAGTGTGCGACGAGACGCGAAGACTAGCAGCCACGGCGACCCTCTTCACCAGGGATTTCGCGGGGCATTTCGGGTGCGAACCGGCCGGCGGGCCCGCGCCGGAGGGTGCGGGAATCCGTGGGGAAGTCCGCCGGGAGTCCGTGGGAAACCGGCGTGGCGGTCCGAGCGGAACAGACTCCTGCCGGTACGTCCGCAGACGGCCCGCCCGTCACGGGAGCGGACTCCCGGCTCGATCGTCTGCGAGGTCCGCTGCACGTCTCAGGGGAATACGGGCGTCACCACTGGTTCGCAGTCGGCGCCGCAACTTGAATCGGTCCACAACGCCAGGCCGATCAGCAGGAAGAGCGCGGCAAGGACCGCCACGTAGAGGAGACGCCAGGGCAGTTCCAGCGCCTCGGGGCCCCACAGCAACGGTCTGCCGACGATCAGCATGAGGACAGCGACGGGCAGGAGCAGTCCTGCCACGATACTGAGCAGCGCCGAAAGCACGGACGGCCTCCCTCGGAGAGCGCGTGAACGACAGGAGGTCGAGCACGCGACACCAACGCGACATCAAAGATGTCGACTCTGACGGCAGCACGGTTCCCGGCGACCGTGATGTGTCGGGACTGCGAGGCCTTTTCCTCTGTGCTCGGCACGCACACGACGTGAGTGGCGGGGCAGAAGGGCGGGGATGCGTGTATTTCTGCGGGCTGTCGTCCCGGTAGGGGGAAGGCGCCGGTGGGCCGCATACTCGGTGATCGTTTGCAGGGCTGCGGAGCCCTGCCCGCTGAGCGGGTCGAAGGGTGTGGGGGATATGACCGACGTGAGCGATCTGGCCGCGGTGGACGTGGTGGACGATCCTGCCGCACCGGAGCGCCGAGGCGGCACTCTGGCGCGGTGGTTGCTGCGACACCGGGTGCAGCCGGTCGATCCAGCGGCGGAGGCGGGCGCGGGCGAGTCTCATGCCTGGTGGAAGGTGATGTGCCTGACCGGCGTCGACTACTTCTCCAGCCTGGCCTACGTGCCGGCCATCGCCGCCCTCGCAGCCGGTGCGGTCTCGCCGCTGGCCACTCTGCTGCTCGTGTTGCTGACCCTGGTGGGGATGCTGCCGATGTACCGGCGGGTGGCCGGCGAGAGTCCGCACGGGGCCGGATCGGTGGCGATGCTCGAGGACCTGCTGCCGTTCTGGCGGGGCAAACTGTTCGTCCTGGTCCTGCTCGGGTTCGTGGTGACCTCGTGGATCATCACGATCACCCTGTCCGCGGCCGACGCCTCCGTACACCTGGTGGAGAGCTCCTACGCCCCGCATGCTCTGCAGGGACATGAGGTCGTCATCACCGTGGCGCTCCTCGTGCTCCTCGGCGGGGTCTTCCTGCTCGGGTTCAGCGAAGCCGTGAGCGTGGCCATCCCTCTGGTCGCCGTCTTCCTCGCCCTCAACGCGGTGACCATCGGCGTCGGCCTGGTGGATGTGTTCACCGGCCCGGACGCCTTCTCGGCCTGGACCGGCGCTCTCACCGAAGGCCGCGGACTCGGTGACCTGGCCGAGCCCGCGCTGCTGGCCTTCCCGCTGCTGGTGCTGGGCCTGTCCGGATTCGAGACCGGAGTGAGCATGATGCCGCTCATCTCCGCCAAGGGCGAGAGCACCGAGCAGCGGCTCAAGTCGCGTATCCGCAACGCCCGCAGACTGCTCACGACCGCCGCACTCGTGATGAGCGTCTACCTGCTCGCCGCCAGTTTCGTGACCACCGTCCTCATCCCGCACAAGGAGTTCGAGGCGGGCGGTGCGGCCAACGGCCGGGCCCTGGCCTGGCTGGCCCACGAACACGTCGGGGAAGCCTTCGGCACCGCCTACGACGTCAGCACCATCCTGATCCTCTGGTTCGCGGGCGCCTCCGCGATGGCCGGACTGGTCAACATCGTCCCGCGCTATCTTCCCGCCTATGGCATGGCCCCCGAATGGGGTCGCGCGGTACGCCCCGTCGTGCTCGTCTACACAGCCCTGTGCGTCGTCATCACCATCGCCTTCGACGCCGACATCGACGCCCAGGCCGGCGCCTACGCCACCGGCATCCTCGCCATGATGGTCTCCGGTGCCTTCGCCGTCACCGTCTCCGCACTGCGCCGCCGCCAACGCACCCTGTCCGTGGGGTTCGCCGCGCTCACCACGGTTCTGCTCTACGCGCTGGTGGCCAACATCATCGACAAGCCGGACGGCATCACCATCTCCGCGATGTTCATCGTCGGCATCATCACCGTCTCGCTGATCTCCCGCATCTCACGCACCACCGAACTGCGCGCGGACAAAATCGTGTTCGACGAGGCCGCCCGCCGATTCATCACCGACACCCTCGCCCACGACAACGCCATCAACATCATCACCAACCGCCGCCAGGCCGGAGACGGCGCCGAGTACGCCGACAAGGAACGCGAACAGCGTGCCACCAACCCCGTGCCAGGCCTCGCCGACATCCTGTTCCTCGAGATCGACGTGGTCGACCCCTCCGACTTCAGCGAAACCCTCACCGTTCACGGCGTCGAGATCGACGGATACCGCATCCTGCGAGCCGAAGCCCCCGCCGCGCCGAACGCCATCGCCGCGATCCTTCTCACCCTGCACGAGACCACCGGCGTACAGCCGCACTGCTACTTCGCCTGGGCCGAAGGCAGCCCTCTGACCCACATGTTCCGCTACTTCCTCCTCGGCCGCGGCGACACCGCCCCCGTCACCCGCGAGATCATCCGCCGGCACCAACCCGACCCCGCCCGCCGGCCCGGCATCCATGTCGCAGGCTGACACCGACGGATGAGGCCGGGCACGTCAGCTCGGGACACGACGATGTCCCGCGCCCGGGCCCCGGCCTCAGGGGTTTGCCGAGCACGAAGGGCCGACTGCGACGTTCAGTCACATGTGACCGAACGCTCTGCGAGTGCTTCGGTCGGCGGCCTTCACCGCCGAGCGGATCTCACCATAGGGTCCGGCTCATGGACTGGTTGGCCCCTGTGAACACCTTGATCGGCGCTGGGATCGGCGTCGGATCGACGCTTCTTGCCGATCGGCTTCGCTGGCGTCGTGACCGTGCGGCCCTCGGCCAGGACACGCGTCGGCAGGCGTATGCGGCATTCATGGGAGCGCTGTCGGACGCTTACCAGCGGCTGGATGAGCTCGCCCACGACGGACGTCCGGCAGAGGAGAAGCAAGCCGCGGCTCACGAGGTGTTCGTGTCCCGCAACTTGTATCCCCTGCGCTACGAGCTCGCCCTGATCGCTCCATGGGAGGTCATGGAACCGGTCAATCAGGCATTTTGGAGGGTTCGTGACCTGCGCGACCTGGTGGCACGGGGCTCGGCCAGAGGGAGCCCGGAGTTCGGCGGGCATCTTCATGCCTATCTCGCGGCGGCCGAGGAAGCACAGGTGGCCATGCGCCGCGATCTCGGCACCTCATGGCCTGAACGCGCGGACGCTTCGGCCACTCCCCCGGGCGCAGCCTGACCTTCTCCGAGCGAGGCTCTTCCCGGTCACGGTCCATATCCGTGCGCGCCGGTCATCCGGCCGGGGCCATCAGGTCCGAGCAGCGGCGCGCTGAGGCCTGCGCCGCTGCGGCGAGAGTGCCGCGCAACGCCGCAGTACGTCAGGCCGTCCTCGCCGCGGTCTCCGCCACCGTGGCCGTCCGCGTCCTCGGCATCCACCGGGCGCGCGGCGAGGCCCCGCGCACCCGGTACGCCGACCTCGCCGAACACGTGCGCCCTGCGGCCCCAGCTCCGCCAACGGCGCCGCACGTCCCCGGTCAGGCGCCCTGACCCTGCGGTGCAACGAACGGCATGTCCAGGTGAATCTTGATGACGTCACCGAGCAGCCCGGGCGCGAAGTCCAGCCCGAAGTCGCTACGCCGGATCTCACCCGTCGCCTCGAACCCGGCGTGCTGCTTCTGGTCCACAGGGGAGTCCACCAGCCCGCCGAACTCGACGGCGAGCGTGACCGGGCAGGTCACGTCCCCGATGGTCAGGTCTCCCGCCATCGACCAGTCCTCGCCCTGCTCGGAGATCCGCGTCGAGCGGAACGTCATCGTCGGCCGCTTCTCCACGTCGAGCAGCTCGGCAGAGCGGGTGTGCGCGTCCCGGTCCGCGTTCCCGGTGTCGATCGAGGCAAGGGCGATCTCGGCGGTCACACGCACGTCGTCGAAAGCCTCACCGACATACAGCCCGGCCGTGAACTCGGTGAACCGGCCCCGCACCTTGCTGATCCCGAGGTGGCGGACGGTGAAACTGACCGCCGCGTGATGGGGGTCGAGTTCCCACTCACCGGGAACAAGGGGCAGCGCGACGACGGACGTGGTGGGCGTGTTGGGGGAGATGTCATTGCTCATGACCTCATCGTGCGAGCTCCACGGCGAAGGAGGGAGACCGGGCGAAGAGTGGTAGTGACAGGGCCACCCTCCGCGTCAGGACACGTTGTACGTTCGAGAGGTGAACGACAACGAGTTGGGCACCTTCCTGCGCACCCGCCGCGAAGCCGTAACTCCTGCTCAGGTGGGCCTGCCCGCGGGCTTTCGCCGTCGCACGCCGGGGCTGCGCCGCGCCGAGCTGGCCACCCTCGCCGGCATCAGCGTCGAATACCTCACCCGGCTCGAACAGGGACGTGACCGCAACCCCTCGCCCAAGATCCTCAGCGCCCTCGGCGACATCCTCCTGCTGTCTCCGGCGGACCGTCTCCTGCTGCACCGGCTGGCCAAGGAGAACGGCGAGGGCAAGGAGCTGTGCCGGTCGGTCACCGCACCGCCGGTACGCACGGTGCGCCCCACTTTCCGGGCGCTGCTGGACCGTCTGGAGCCCGCGCCGGCCGCCCTGTTCAACTGGCTCGGTGACCTCGTGGCCTGCACGCAGGGCTACGAGCGCTACGCCCGCCCGCTCGGCCTGCTCGACGGCGACCCGCCCAACATGGTGCGATACCTGTTCACCGACGACCGGGCCCGCACCGTGTTCCCCGGGTGGGACCGGCTGGCCGACGAGCAGGTCGCCCACCTGCGCAACGAGGCCTCGCTGCACGACTCACATGTCGCCGCCCTGGCCGAGGAACTGACAGCAGCGGTGGGGGCGCCGTTCAGAGACCGGCTGGCCGCTGCCCCGGCCCTGCCCTCCCGGTTCGGGACCGAGGTCGTCGAGCACCCCGAGGCGGGCCGTCTGCGTCTGTCGTTCGAAACACTCGTGCTGCCCGACGAGGGCCAACGCCTGGTAGTGCACATGCCTGCCGACGAGGCCACAACCGCTGCGCTCGACCGCCTCAACGGCCGCAGGCCGGGCGCACTGCGGGCAGTGAGCGGCTGACCTTCGCCGCACAGGACACCGTCTCTCGCTCTCCGCCGCGCTACGGCACCCTTGTGGATCCGCTCGGCCGTGGTCCAGGTGACGGTCAGGCCGGGCGCACTCTCAGGCAGCTGCGGACTCAAGGTCAGGAAGCGCCCGGCACCCATTTGTCCCCGGGATCCCCCGCCCGACGCACCCGCGCCTCCTCGGCACGAGTGGGCCGGCCTTCCGGGCGAAACCCTGGCCGTGCCCCCTCCGGGACACCAAGGGCAAAGGCTCCTCGCCGATCAGCTCGCCCGCCGGCCGCTTACCCCCACCTGCGAGCTGAGCGGCGAGGTCCATTCATTGCGGAGCGGACCGGTCCGCGGCAGCGGCGTGAGCCATGGCCGACGGCTGTCGACGGTCCGGCCCTGCACCTGAAACCGGGACAACCGGGCCCTGCCCCATCAGGCGGCGCCCCGGTCGACTGAAGATCTACGCCGTTCCCCGATCGGGAGGCGAACACCAGTCTGCGCGTGCGCAGTTGGCACATCATCGACTGGACCGATGAAACCCAGCCGTGCAGCCGAGAGACATTGAGACGCTTTCCGCACGGTCACTACGACAGGACCGTGCAGCAGAAACCGAAGCCGTTGCCGCAAAGCGTCGGCAACGCCACACATGGTCAGAACTGCACCACCCGTTCAGCATTGAGCTGTGTACGGAGCGAACAGGGGGACCGCCCCGCCATCCCTCGAACGGGTGATTCCGCTATTGCTCGCTCATCACAAAACCCCACGTGGGTTTCGTTTTTCCTCTCACGCCACCGCCGTCCCTCATCCCGATCTGACTCGGGATGCACACTGAAAGCGGCATAGTGACACGTGGCAAAAATCCGCGTAGCCTTGCGACCCTGGTCGCCTTACACAGAGTCAGGAAGCTTGGCTGCGAACCGACTTGAGGCACCTCGAGGAGATCTTCATGCCTGACGCCGACCCCATGTACCTCCGCAAGCGTCTGAGTGCCCAATTGCAGGCGGCACGCAAAAAGGCGGGGTACTCACAGCCCGAAGTGGCTGAAGAGATGGTGTGGTCTTTGTCGAAGATCATGCGACTGGAGTCCGGTCGGACCAAAATTTCCATCACCGACCTGAGAGCTCTGATCACCTTCTACGGGGTCCCCGAGGAGATGGCCGCCGAACTTCTCGTCCATGCTCAGGAAGCAAGGCGTCAGCCATGGTGGCAGGAATATCGCAATATCCTGTCCGAGGGCTTCAAGTCCTATCTCGGCTACGAGGCGTCCGCATCAGTGGTGCGGAACTTCGAAGTCCTGTTCATCCCGGGACTGCTGCAGACCGAGGAGTACGCCCGCGCCATCCTCGCCCGCTCCGTCGTCCCCGAGAAGGAAGACCTCCTGGATCTCCGCATGCGGCGCCAGGAGCGGTTGCTGCAGGGTTCCACCGGAACAGAGCTGCGCTTTTTGATCGACGAGGCGGCTCTGAGGCGCGTCGTCGGCAACCCCGCGGTGATGCGCGCGCAACTCGACCACCTCAAGGAAGTCAGTCAACTCCCTCACGTACGGGTCGGCATCATCCCATTTGAAGCCGGCCTGTATCCACTGCTGCGGTCACCATATGTGATCTTCGAGTTTCCCAGCACGGAACAGGACAGGGTGGTGTATCTGGAGAACCCGGATGGCAGTGTCATTCTTCGCGACAAAGCAACCGTAGGCGTGCACCGCAGTGTCGAGGACTACCTCGAAGCCTTCTGGGAGGTGGAGAACGAGTTCGCAAGGCCCGTCAGCGAGTCGCAGGTGTCGGACGATCTGACATAGCAGATCACTTCACACGGAACGCTGCCTGACCGCGCTGGATAGCCGAGACGAAATGTCGCCAACCAGGGGCACCCATGGCCAGCAAGAAAACATCGGGACACTTGGAGTCCCGAACGAGAACTCGATCACTGTGCAAGCACACTTCCACACAATTGGTGTTCTCGCTGACGGAACTCTTACGCCAGGCTCGGACCGGATCCGACAAGGCCACCCTCCCCCTGCGTGCCCCGCGCGTTCAGGCTTGCTCCCGCAGTATGACGCCAGGCGACGCGACTGCCAAGGCCGCTCAATCGCCACCGTTCCACCACGACATAGGAGGAGCCCACGCGCAGCAAAAACGTGATGCGCCTCAGGCGCAATAAGCAAGACCGATACCAGCCATAAAAAGGCATGCATACGCGCGATTTGCTACGCGCGCGTTGTGAGGGGAGAAGTTCCCGACCCAGCCGGCACAGCTTGAAGTCGAGAACTCCTCCATGTGAAGCACCTTCCCGCAGTGAACGCACGAAGGAAGCCTCATGGCAGATACTAGCCCGATCCACATCAACAGCCAGACCCTCACCGGCCTGCTCTTTCGGTCGCCGGCGATCCAGCGGTACGCCGTGTCGATCTTGGCCCGGGGAAGGGGGAGGCACTCATGACCCCGCCTCCGCCCCCGATACCGCCGCCGCACCGCGCGCTTCTGGTTCTCATCGCCCTGCTGTCCGGCCTGACTTTCGCCTTCGCCGCAGCACTGGTCGCCCAAGCGATGCATGCCGAACCTCGTGACATCGTCCAATGGGCAGGCGGGACCTTCGTCACTGTCACCCTGCTCGTCCTCGAGATCGACCGAGCACTGCGCTAGAGGAGGCAACCCGCACAGGTCGACGACACCGGGACAAGCCGTGAGCGGCCCCCGGGGTCTACGAGGGCCTCTGAGGGCTCGGCGCCAGTGACGACTTCCGTCAACCGGCCCTCAGCAGGCGCTCTTTCGCACCACCGCACACCCTCAACGGCCCCGGATCACCTCTACCGGGGTGGTTCCCTCGCAGCTGTCGGGCGTCCTGGTCGGCGTCGCCCGCGGCGCATCAGGCCAGGGCGACATCTCTCAGTCCGAGACCACAGCGAGGCCCCCAAGGTCAGTGGGCCGCGATCCAGCGCCGGACGGCCTCGTTGACGGTGTCGTCGAGGGCGCTCAACGCTTCCACGGCATGCAGGTCCCCCTGCACGGGCGCGACTCCCGCCCGGATGAGTGCCGCGTGCAGCTCCAGGCGGCGCCGGTCGGCCGGAGCCATCACCCGGGGCAGCCGCCGGCTCGGGTCGGGAGCAGGCCACGGTGCCTCCTCCTCGGCCGCCCGCGCCTGGGGCGGCACGCGCCAGTCCTCGTCCCCCCACTGCTCGCCGGAGTCCGCCCCGCTCAGAGTCGTATGCGCGTCGAAACCGCAGCGGTAGGGGTCCAGGATGAGTTCAGGCACCGTCACGGCGGTCGGTGAGTACTGCCACTCCTGCATACAACCTCCAGCATTCGGCGTTCGCTTGGTGTCCAGGAGGCGGCCTGCCCGGTCGACGGTTGCACGACCGGCTACGAACCACCCGAACGTCCCCAAACCCATCTCGTCACACCACTGCGCCATCTGGCAGAACCCACTGCGAACGCCGCGCGCTCCGCACCCCCCTCACCCCGGCCGGGCAAGGGATCCACTGCCGGGCCCGGGCACGACGGAGGCGACGTCACCCGCCACGGCCCGGCGCCCCATGGACAGGACTGCCGATCACGGGGGGGGTGGCATCGCCTCCCACGAGTCGTTGCCGAGCGACGGCGGACCAGGCTCAGGAGCGTCCCGCGGCGTCGGGGCTGCGTGCGTCACGGCGCATGGTTCCCGTTCCGTGGTGCCAGGATTCTCGCGGGGACTCGGGGCGGGTACGGCCGATGAGCCCGAGCAGGAAGCCCGCGGGAATGGTGATCAGCCCCGGGGTCTGGAGCGGGAACCAGTGAAAGTCGCGGTCGGGGAAGAGCGCGGTGGGCATGCCCGAGACGGCGGGTGACCCCGCCAGGAGCAGCGCGATCAGCGGCAGGGTCCCGTAGACGGTCCAGCGCGCCCCGGTGGCGGTGTGGCCGGGCAGGAACAGCGCGTACAGCAGGACCGGAGCGAGTACCGAGGCCGCGACGGTGAACGACAGCGATATCAGTGTCAGTCGGCCGCGGTCCTGGACGATCACGGCCAGCACGACGGCGGCCGCTCCGACCAGGACGATGCCGATCCGCGCCCGGCGGATCTCGCCGCCGGGCGAGCGGCGCGCGGTTCCGTGGACGGGCCGGCCGCCGAAGTCGCGGACGAGGCTGGAGGCGGCCGCCAGCGTGATACCGGCGACGGCCGCGAGCGTGGTCACGAAGACGGCGCAGGCGACGGTGGCGAACACCATGCTGTGCCGGACTCCCCCGGCGACCGGGTCGAGCGCGCCCGTGAGCATCAGCAGCGCGGTCGCTCCCCCGGGGTCGGCGGCCCGCAGCAGGTCCCGGCCGATCAGCGCGCAGGCGCCGAGTCCGGCCACCACCACTGCGGCGCACACCACCGTGACGGGGCCCACGGCCCAGCCGACGGCCCGGCGAGCGGTACGGGCGTCGCGCAGCGGGTGCAGCCGCATGGTGAGGTGCGGCAGGCAGGCGGCGCCGAGCAGGAGGGTGGTCTCGAAGCTGATCAGGTCGAGGCGTCCGGCGAAGGAGTGACCGAAGTGCAGTCCGGGGTGCGCGTAGTCGGCGCCCGCCTCGGATCGGTCCTGGGCGGCGTGGAAGAGGCCCGCCGGTGACCATCCGAACCGGGCCAGGACGAGCCCGGCCACAAGCAGCACCGCGGTCAGCACGACACCGACCTTGAGGACCTGTACGTAGCCGATGCCGCGCATCCCGCCGAACGCGGCGTAACAGACCATCAGCGTCCCGGCGGCGACGGTGCAGCCGGTGAGCGCGCCGTCGGGGAGGCCGAACATGGCCACCATGATGTGACCCGCGGTGGAGAGCTGCACCAGAAGCAGCGGGGTGAGGACGACGAGGGTGGCGACACCGAGAGCGCGGCGTACGGAGAGGTCGCCGAGCCGGTCGGCGAAGAAGTCCCCCAGGGTGAACACGCCGCCGCGGCGCAGGGGTTCGGCCAGGATCCGCATGACCAGGTAGAGCGAGACGACGGTGGCGCAGGCGAAGAGCATGCCGTCGGCGCCGTCGAGGGCGACCGAGCCCGTGGTGCTGAGCAGGGTGGCCGCGGAGATGTAGTCGCCGGCGATGGCGAGTCCGCTGCCGACCGGGCCGAAGGCGGCGCTGCCTCCCGCGTAGAAGTGCTCGGGGTCGTCCAGGTCGGCCGCCGCCAGCCCGCACATGAGCAGGGACACCGCGACGAAGACGAGGAAGACCACGATGGCGAACGAGTGTCCGTCGCCGGTGCTCATGCTCGGCGCTCCGGTGCCGGTGCCGGTGCCGCGTACGAAGTCGTCGCAGCGGAGGGGGCTTTCGGCGCGTACGGGCTGTTCAGTACGTACGGCCCGTTCGGTACGTCCGGGTCATACGGTTCGTACGGGCCTGGCGGTGCAGGGGATGCGGAAGACATGGCGGTCATGCCATCAGCAGGTCGAGGCCGCGTACAGCGGACGGGGCACGTAGGAGGCGGTGGCACAGCGGGGCCGCGGCGGGGCTGTGCGAGGGCACAGGATCGCCTCGACGGGCCCTCCCCGCGTCCGCACGCGGCCCGTTCACGGCCACCCAGCGCGCGTGATTGTTCACTTCATGGCCGTCGTCCCGGCCTGGTCAGAACAGCTCGTCCTGCTCCACGGGGCCGGACCGGCCCCCGCTGCGCCGGACGGGTTGCCGGGCGGACGGCTCCTTGCCGAAGAGGGGGACCGTGCCGTACTCGTCGGGTTCGGCCGGCACAGGGGTGGGTCCCGTCCCCACGTTCAGACGCAGCGGGACGTCCCGGTCGAAGTCCGCCGGCGTCATCGCCGACCACTCGCAGCCCTGACGTTCACTCATCAATGTTCCTCCGCCCTTGCATATTCTCCTACCCCTGCCCCTCGGCAGGCACGCCCAGATCATGATCAAGTTACCCGTACGGCCGGACGTCCGGCGAGGCCACCCGGAATGTCGTCCCGCTCTCATCGGCAGCGCCGAGCCACCGCCCGCACAGCCGCATCTGGAACGAGGCGACGGCGGTCCGATCGGCTCGGCGCTGTGCAGTGGCCCACCGTGCGCGGCGGTTGACGACGAGAGTGTTGGCGGCACAAGGCAGTTGATCGAGTGTCAGCCGCCGATCTCCGACTCCTGGGCGGCGGTGACGACCGTCGTCGCGTCCTCCGGCAGGAGGTGTCCGGCGTCCGTGGAAGCCTGCGCGGCCGCCCGCGCCTTGCTCACGTAGTCCTCGTGCGTCGGGTACAACCGGCTGAGCACCGGTTCCGTGCGGGGCGGGAAGGCCGGGTCGGACGGGTCGGCCGCGTCATGCCGGTCCCACGGGTCCCTGTCGCCGTTCCACGGGTCCCGGGCGCCGTAGAGACCGTAGAAGACTCCGCTGCCGGCTGGCTCTCGAGAACACCGGTCGAGCCGGCCGCAATGCCCGATTACGTTGTGCCCAGGTCGGCGTGCACCAGATCGTGGTCCGAGTACGAGGTCGGATGCACACCGTGCTTGAGCGAGACGACGCCTCGCAGGAAAATGTAGTCGAACTTGCTCTGCCAGTCGGTGGTCGTCTTGCAGTCGCCGGTGAGCGAGGGACGGCACCGGGGGTCGGCATCCGCGGCCAGTTCCCAGATCCCGGTGAGTTCGGGGGCGTCCGGTACGGCGTTGAAGTCGCCGAGAACGATCGCGCGCTTGTGCCGGGCGACTTCAGCGGCGAGTACGCCGGTCTGGTCTGCTCGGACCGCCTCTTGACGTCGTTCGGCAAGGTGCGTGTTGAAGACCCGCAATCGCTGGCCGCCCACAGTGGTGGTGACTGCCATGTATCCGCGGTCTTCGGATCCGCCGTCGGGATATTCCACGTTGACGAGGTCTGTCATCGGTGCCGCCGAGAGCACCGCCTGGCCGTAGCCCCCCGGACTCCACGGCACTCCCCCACAACGTCCCCAATTCTGAAGAACCGTCCCGTACTCGACGTGGTAGACCAGTCCGTGACGTCTCTCCAGTTCGTCCCGTATCCCCTCGACGTCACGCACGCACGCCTCTTGCAGGCCGATGACCTGGGGTGCATACGTGGCAATCTCCGCCGCCCGGTCGACGTTGCTCTCCTCGCAGGGGTTGCAGATGTTCCACGTCATGACCCGGTTCGGTACGACATCCCTGACGGCTTCGACGGGCAGTGACCTGGCGGACGGGGCACCACTCCGTGCGCTGTGGCCCACGAGCGCCACGCAGGCCACGATCAAGGCGCCTGTCAGCAGACGCATTCCCCTACCGGGCACCATCGCCTCCTCACAGTGGAAATCCATGGCATCGGACGTCCCACGTACGAGGTTATGGGACGGGGCTGTCAGCAACACCTGCGGTGTGTCGGATCTCGTTGCGCTCGGACGCTCCGCAGGCGCTCTCAGCTCCAGCCGGACTCCGGCATCACGATCACCACGCGATGTCCCACCAGCCCAGGCCCAGGAGGCCACCAAGCCACCGCACGCCACTGGCACTGGCACTGGCAAACAACAACCAGTTCAGGACGCGAATTCTCACTGGAGTACTTAAGAAGCCGTTGTCCTTCCGGACGTCACGTCCGTGTTTCCGCTGATCAGACGCGAACGAGGTAGAGGATCGCGGCGATCACCTGCCGGTAGCAGTAGTCCCCCGTCTGCCCGCTCGCCCTTCCGTCCACGGCGGCACCGGCGGCACGGCCAGGACCACGGCCCCCTCCGCGTTGGTCAAGTCCCACGGATACCGGCGGACCCGCTTGGCATGGTCGGCCGCTTTCCCGTACAGGCGAGGCAACCACACGATGGGACGGCCGAGTTGGACTCCGCGGGCAACAGCACGCATGACTGCGGCACAGGGCCTCCTGACACTCCATGGATTCGACACCACGAGCTGTTCGGGAGGCCCTGCCTTCTGCCCCGCCCGCCAGAAGATCACTCGACCGGGAAGTCACGTTCGACCGTAAGCCTCCGCGGTACGACAACTACTTCTGAGTCTCACTGACCGACGACATCATCCGACGACGTTCTTCAGTGCGTCGGCGAGGGCACCTGCCTCGTCCGGGGTCAGTTCGACCACAAGCCGACCACCGCCTTCGAGCGGTACGCGCATCACGACGCCCCGCCCCTCATCCGTGACCTCGAGCGGGCCGTCGCCCGTCCGCGGCCTTACGCTGGCCCTGAGACTCAGCGGCTGGGTGGATTCACCGTCGTTGACGACGTTCTTGAGTGCGTCGGCGAGAGCTCCTGCCTCGTCCGGGGTCAGTTCGACCACAAGCCGACCACCGCCTTCGAGCGGTACGCGCATCACGACGCCCCGCCCCTCATCCGTGACCTCGAGCGGGCCGTCGCCCGTCCGCGGCCTTACGCTGGCCCTGAGACTCAGCGGCTGGGTGGATTCACCGTCGTTGACGACTGTGTACGTCCCCAGAGCGGGTGTCGCGGTGGCGACAGGTGCGAGGGCGACCGTGGCCCCCAGAACGAACGACGAGGCGACGAGCGAGATGACGGCATTGCGTCGGATGCGCCGGGCCATGATGGGGTGTCCTCCCTCTCGATGATTGGAGGGCGCCGCGGAAACACGGGGGCAAGTCGCCGCGCCAGCGCTCCGGGAGTGGTCCCTCCAGCCACAGCGCGACAACGGATGTACGGCTGTGGCGCCGCTGTGGCATGGCGCCGGACTGATCGGAAAGGCGCCGCTCCACCCATCGTCCCCCTCCCCGAAACGGGTGTCGACCGGACGGCCATGGGAGTCGGCCTGGCGGACAGGTCCAGCAACTCGCCACGGGGCGGCTCGACGGCTTGGCTCCGTGAGGTGTCCACCGCCTCGCCACCACCTCGAGCCCGCGCTGAACAACAGCTGGCCGCGAGCCGGCCAGGACGCATGCCGTCTCATGGGCGGCGTTGGCGCTCACGGATCTTCGACGACCACCAACCGCCCACCGTCAGTTTTGTTCACCGGCCCAGGGTTCGGCAGAGTGCGGCCTCGAACTCATCGTTGATGCGAGCAAGCAACCGGCCGAGGTCATCGCGGGCATACTCCGACTCCAGTCCGGGCTGCCATACCTGGGATGCGTTCAGATGCGCGGCAGCGTCGCGGCCCTGCACCCACGCCGAGGTGACCGTCACGAGCAGGAGCAGGGCCGCGGAGTCCACTACCGAGAGGCCCTGCCTTCATGCCCGGACCACCCCGTCCCTGAAGTCGACAAGGCGCGAGTGACGAGGAGAGCTGTGCCGTCTAAGCGGAACCGGTCCGCGTCCTGATCATCGCCGACCTGCGCAACGCGGCGGCCTACTGACTACTGGCTGCGCTCGTTCCCGTCGCCGCCTCGGGGCCTCAGATACGGGCAGCGAGGTCGTCGGTGCCAGTGGCGAGGGGAATGTGTCCGGCCGACGCGGTGAACGTGAACGCCATGACCGCCTGGACGCGGCGAGGTACGCGAATTGCGCAGCGCGCACGTGCCGGGTAGGGGCAGTACCTTGCCGTCATGTGCATTTCGACAGGTGAGGCCGCGTTCTCCGGCACGATCGTGTACTGCGGGCGGCAGCACCACCCCGTGCACGGCCTCATCCACGTTCTGGGCTATCAGAACACCGCCGTCAACCTGGCGGACGGCCCGAACGCGATGCTGCTGCACCTGCCCACCAGACAGCTCACCCCCCGGCACTTCCTCTCGGCCGGACGAGCCGGCGACGTCCTGCACCGCATGGTCGCTGCCGCCGAATCAGCAGCTGTGACAGTCGACGACATCGCGTGGATGAGCGCGGAGCCCCAGCCCGTCCAGGTCTTCGACCACGACATCTACACGGTGCTCCTGGCCGCCGACCCCACCGCGGTCCCTGCCGCGCTGCGGCAGGTGCCGCCGCACCGGCGCCCCGACCTCGACCCGGATCTCCTGCGCTTCTACGCCGACCACTTCCCCGACCACACCATCGCCGTGTGCTGCTTCGACAACGCGGACGCACGACGCGCCAAGCCCTTGCTGCTGTGGTACTCGCCCCTCGACCCCGACCGACTGACCGTGCCGGCCCTGGACAGCCACACCGGAGCCGCGCCGGACCTCGACGCCACCGTGCCGGTCGACCACTGGGTTCTGCTCTCCACCGACCAAGCCCCCTCCGACTGGGGCGCGCCCGTCGTGTACCCCGGGGACATGCGACACAGCCTGCGCGGCTTCCTCCCCGCCGCTGTCGTGGGCCGGCACTACGGCCGCGGGCAGACCCTGCTCAACGCAGACTTCACCATCAGCCACCGCGATCTGCTCGCCGGCGACCTCGACCGCATCGAGCGCCTGCAACCCGACCGGCGCTGAAAGACTCGACGCCGTTTTGCCGGACCGGCAACAGCAGTGGCGTGACCGGGGGACGATGGGCGACGGTGGGCCGGTGACCGACGACATCTCAGCAGGACCGCCTGCGCCCGACGCCCCCTTGCCTGCCGACGGATACGTCGGAGACCCCGCGGTGCGGGCGGAGTGGGACGACCGATACGCCGACCGGCAACAGCTGTGGAGCGGCCGGCCCAACGGTGCGCTCGTGGCCGAGGTCGCCGGGCTCACACCGGGGCGGGTGCTCGACGTCGGCTGCGGGGAGGGTGCGGACGCCGTCTGGCTCGCGCGCGCCGGCTGGGACGTGACCGCGCTCGAGGTCTCGGGCGTGGCGCTGGAGCGGGCCGCTGGGCACGCGCGGGACGCCGGCCTCACCGTTCGCTGGGTACACGCCGCACTGACGGAAGCGCCGCTCCCGCCGGCCTCCTTCGACCTCGTCTCCGCGCAGTACCCGGCCCTGCTGCGCACCCCCGACGCTGCGGCCGAGAAGGCACTGCTCGCGGCCGTCGCGCCCGGCGGCGTGCTGCTGCTCGTACACCACGCGGGGATGGACACCCAGCAGGCGCACGACAGCGGCTTCGACCCGGCTGACTACGTCTGGCCTTCGATGGTCACCTCTCTGCTCAACGACGACTGGGAGGTGGAGGTGGACGAGCAGCGGCCACGAGTGGCGCCTGACGGCGGGGCCGGAGCGCACCACACCGACGACCTGGTGCTGCGGGCGCGTCGGCTGCGCTGAGCGCCCCTCCGCTCGCGGCGGGCCCGGGGTAGCCGGCGGGCTGGGCGCGGACCGGAGCGGCCGCGGGAGGCGGCACAGCGCACCGCGTCGCCAGGGCCACCGTGAGCCATGCAGCCCAGACCTGGCACGTTCCGCTCACACACCTTCGGTTGCGTCCCAACTCGGCCAACCACGCCGCCAGTTATGTCTGAAAACACCGGTAACTCCGGCACAACCATCCGAAGGCGCTGCCCGTCACATAAGACAGGAGCAACCAACTCCTAAGCACTCAAGGGGGAAATATGCGTTTCACTCACTCCATACTGGGCGCCGCCGCACTGGCCGCTCTGTCGGTGGGGGCCACCACCGCCCTGGCGGCACCCGCCTCCGCCGCCCCCAACACCACCCCGCAGAAAGTCTGCGGAAGCGGCTACAAGACGGTGAACTCCGCTGCCGTCGGCTCTCTGGGCACCGTCTACCTCGCCTACAACGCCACCAACGGCAACAACTGCGTCGTCACCATCCGCAACAACCCCGGCACCCGCGTGGACATGTCCGCCTGGATCTACGTCCCCGACACCAACGAGGGTGACGACGACTACGGGTCCTACACCTCGTACGCAGGACCCTCCTACGTCATCGGCAAGGGCCACTGCGTCGACTGGGGTGGCGGCATCGCCAACACCTACGTCCAGGTGATCGGCTCCAACTGCGCCTCCCTCAAGGAACACCGGACCACCTACACCCGGTGACCCGCTCCGCCCGCCCGCCCGCCCGCCGCACCAGGCAAGCCGAAGATCCCCGCGTTGCGACTGCCGGCCGGAACGACCGCCGACCGTCAGGCCCGACAACACCGGGGCCGGCCTGAGGGCAGTGTGGCGGCGTGGTGCAGGACAGGCGGAAGGCCGTAACTGCCCGGCCCGCCCTGGCGGAACCCACCCGGCTCCGCCAGGGCGACCACGCAGGTTCCGCGCAGGTTCCGGGATATCGACCACTCTGAGCCACAGCCCCCAGGAGATTCCGCAGCCCGCCCCGGAAACTGCGGCTAGCGGGGCGGGTTGTCGTCGGCCTTGAACGGGCCGCCGTGGCCAGGCACGATCAGGTCCGCGGCGGTCAGCACCCGGAGCCGGGAGGCGCGCAACACGTCACGGTCGGGGGCTACCGGGTCGTCCGCCGGGCCCTCCGCGTGCCACCACAGGTCACCGGCGAAGGCGACCACGCCCGACTCCGTGCCCGCCAGCAGGGTGATGTCCTCGGCGCTGTGGCCCGGGGTGCGGATCAGCCGTAGCGACGGAGTGAGTTCGTAGCCCTCCGCGTCCCGGTTTGTCCACTGATCGCCGAGGTACTCCACCTTGTGGTCGTGCACCCGCGCCCGTCCGAACAGGCCCACGTTCATCGTGTTGTCCGGGTGGTGATGGCTGAGCACCACGTCGGTGATGTCATCGGGGCCGAGCCCCAACTCCTCGAGCGGAGCAAGGATTCGGTCGCGACTCGCCACCATGCCCGGGTCGAAGATCACATGCCGGTCGGCGTCGGAGATGTAGGAGACGGTGGCGGCGACTCCGGGGCCGGTGGAGCCGACGTATCCGGTGGTCAGGATCGTGTACACGGCGCTGCGGCCGAGCGGTGCGTCTGTCATGGCCTCAATCCTTCCGGGCTGGACGGTTGTTCACGAGTGGCACGGTTGCCGATGATCGCAGGATTAGTGCCACACTGAACGTGTGCCTCGATTCATGACCGTCGCCGCGTACGCCCCACCCGGAGTCGGCATGCTCGCCGTCGGCATCGTCACCGAGGTCTTCGGTCCGCACGGGGCGACACTGCCGGGCTTCGACTTCGCCCTGTGCACGGACCGGCCCGGTCCCGTCCCCAGCGACGTCGGCGTGCCGCTCACCATCACGCACGGCCTGGACAAGCTCGCCGCCGCCGATCTGGTGATCGCCCTGCCCTGGGCCGACTTCCGCACACCGCCCGCACCCGCCGTGCTCGATGCGCTGTCGTCCGCGCACGAGCGCGGCTCACTGGTCGCGGCCCACTGCGTCGGCGCTTTCGCGCTCGCCGCCGCCGGACTGCTCGACGGCCTGCGGGCCACCACCCACTGGCGGTTCGCCGAACTGCTCGCCCGCCGCCACCCGAACGTCACGGTCGAACCCGACGCCCTCTACATCGACGAAGGACGCATCATCACCGGCGCGGGAGCCGCCGCGGGCTTCGATCTCTGCCTGCACCTGCTGAGGCGGGAGTACGGAGCCGCAATGGCCAACGCCGTTGCCCGGGACGTGGTGTTGCCCTCCCATCGCGACGGCGGGCAGGCGCAGTACCTGGCCGCCCCCGTCCCCGAAGGCTGCCGCGACGAGCGTCTCGCCGAGGTGCTCGCGTGGGCCCGCGAGAACCTCCACCAGCCGCTTCCCGTCGCGGAACTGGCCCGGCGTGCCGTGATGAGCAAACGCTCCTTCGCCCGCCGTTTCACCGCCGCGACCGGGACCACCCCCCACGCCTGGCTGCGGAGCCTGCGGCTGAGCAGCGCCGAGGAGTTGCTGGAGACCACGGACCTGCCGGTCGAGGAGATCGCCCGCCGCGTCGGATACGGAAGCGCGGCCGTCCTGCGCGAACAGTTCGTGCGCCGCCGGGGAGTGCCGCCCCGCTCCTACCGCCGCTCCTTCACGAACACGCCGTAGCGGACGACGCGGGCCCGCCGGGCCAACGCGTGTCGGGGCTCGGATGAAGTCCGGAAGCAGCGACAGCCTCTCCGTCTGGTCGGCCGCATGATCCGGTGGAAACGCTCTAGCGGTACGCGTCGCGATACGTGCGCAACCGGGGAGCACGTACAGCGGGCAGCCCGACCAGGGTGTACTCGAAGGCGTTGTGGTGGGGAGTCAGCGGGTGCCAGGGGCCCGGCGGCAGGGGGTAGTCGTCGCGCAGCACGCCCTCCGGGAGCACCCCGGTCGCGGGCATCGGCGAGGTCTCGCCCGGGTGAGCCAGGTACGCCCAGACCCCGCTGTCCACCGGCACCACAGCCCCGTCGTCGCCGGGCGGGCGCCAGGGCGCGCCGGTGAGGGGGTGGCGAGGGACGAGCAGGACGTCGGGACGGGGTCGGGGCGTGGGGATCCCCGGGCCGGCCAGCTCCACGGAACGGGCATCGGGCCCGGCGGGGAGGTACCGGCCGACGGCGTGGCCGAGCAGCTCGGCGACGGGGCCGGCGGGGAGGGTCACAGGGCGGTTCTCGGTGGCCGCTACGAGGTGGGCCAGCGTGACTCCGGCCGCCGCCTCCCAGCGGCGGCTCCACGACCCGTCGGGTTCGACGGGTGGGACGCGGTGCCCGGCGCGCTCCAGGTCGTCCCAGTCCGGAGGCGATGCGGCCGGGAGCCCCGAGGGGCGCCGTACGACCGCTTCGGGTTCCAGCCACACCGTCTGCCACAACCCGCAGTCGTCCATGCGGGTCGCCACGGCCCGCCCGCACCCCTCGCACGCCAGGTTGGGGCCGGCCCGGCCGTCCACACCCCGGCAGTAGCCCTCGCACTTCTCGGGGATCAGGGCCATGGACCGCGAGTCGCCGGGGGCGATGACGATCCTGTTCCGCGCGCCGAAGGAGACGGAGTACACGGGCGCGTACACGCCCTGCAGGGCAGCCGCGTCCTCTCCGACCTCTTCCCACAACCGCCAGGGCGGTCCGGTGGGCCGGGGATCGACGGCGTACGTCGCGGGCTCCATCAGCGGGGGATGGAGTTCCTCCCACCCCCCGTGGTGGGTGTGGACGGGGAGGGCGACCCGGGACACCGCCGCCGTCAGCTCCGTGCCGCATCCCGCACACGCGAACACGTCCAAACAAGCTCCCCCTTGCCCCGGTTCCCCGGGGATTGTGCCTCGCCCGCTGCGGAGGATCCACCGGATTTCGTCACGGCTCCGACGTGCTTCGAGCGCCGGAGACCTGGCCGGGCTCCCCGTTGAACACGTCGTCGCCCGCGAACTGAAGCCGGTCACCGATGACGATGGTGTACGACGGCTGCGGACCGACGTCCACGTTCACGTCAGCGCTCGCGATTCCGGCAGTGCCGAACACAATGGCGCCCGCGGCGAGCGCGGTGAGCAGGGAACGCATGGGAGACACCCTTCAGCAGCGGGGCAGAACGTTCCCTCAAGCCAGGACCTCCCGTTGCCGTTCATGCCCCGCACCGGCCGGTACCACCTCCTGCTTCAGCCGCTCGGTGCACAGCGGTCTCCGGCGGTCAGCCTCCGGCAGCCCGGCACCGAGGCAGCCGGCGGTGCCCCGGGCCGACGCCACCTTGCTCGCCTCGATCATGCGCGCGGCACACCGCCAGGTCGCCGCCGACCTCACCACCCGCCATCACTGAGGACATCGAGGACCGGGTGGACGTGCCCGGCATAGCGTTCACTTCCGATTCATTGCAACGACGAGTGGGGCTTGTTGCATTCACTACTCAAGTCATTGCAACGATTCCATCGCTTCTACCTGGGACTATGCTCGAACTATGCAATTAACTCGTTGCCCGTCCCATGAATGCAACGTAGCGTTTCCATAACAGGAAACAGCGAGCGCAAGCCTCACAGGCTGAGAGGCGCACGTTTCACGAAGGAGCGATCCCGGGGGGGCGGATCATGGTGACAGCACAGGGCCCGCGGTCGGCGCCACCCGGCGCCTTCAGCGCTTTCGCCCGCTTCGTACTCTGTGGCGGCGGGGTAGGGCTCGCTTCCAGCTTCGCCGTGGCGGCGCTGGCCTCCTGGATTCCCTGGGTCCTGGCCAATGCCCTCATCACCGCGGGTTCCACACTCCTCGCCACGGAGCTGCACGCCCGCTTCACCTTCGGCACAGGCGGGCGCGCGACCTGGCGCCAGCATGCGCAGTCGGCCGGGTCCGCTGCAGCCGCGTATGCGGTGACCTGCGTGGCGATGCTCATCCTGCAGCAGCTGGTGGCGGCACCCGGCGCGGTGCTCGAGCAGGTCGTCTACTTGTCCGCCTCCGCCCTCGCCGGTGCCGCACGGTTCGCGGTGCTGCGCCTCGTCGTCTTCGCACGCAACCGCTCGCAGGCCGTGGCCACCGCCCGCACCGCCCGCCCTCTGCACACGCCCGAGGTCCGCGCCGCCGCACCCATCAGCCCTGCGGCGCTCTGCCGCACCGCCTGACCGTTCCGACACTCCTCTCCGGCAATGACCACGGCACCAGCGCCGGTGCCGGGCCCGCATGGTCCCCGGACCCGCACAGACGATGCCGCCGCCCGAGTCCGGGAAGACCCGAGCGGCGGTGTCGAGCGGTCTGCGGTCAGAAAGCGAACCGGTCGGAGAGTGAACTACTCAGGGAGTGGACCGACCGATCAGGGGGTGGACCGACCGCTCAAGGCGTGAGCTGCCAGCGCTGGATGTAGCCCACGTCGATCGACGCGCGGTCCTGGACCCGCAGCTTCCAGGTGCCGGTGAGGGGCTGGGCCGAGGCGTCGACCGTGAAGGTCTGGTCGACGTTGTCGGCGGAGCCGCCGCTCCGGTTGAGGAGCGAGTAGACGGTGCCGTCCGGGCCGACCAGGTCGACGGTCAGGTCACCGCGGTAGGTGTGGACGATGTTGACGTAGACCGAGGTGGTGGCGGAGGCGTTGCCGTCGCGGCCCGCGATGGTGATCGGGGACTCCACTGCGGCGCCGTTGTCGGGGATGTCGACGCGGGTGGCGGTCGCGTAGATGTACGCGATCCGCCAGGTGAAGGTGTCCGTGACGGACGCGCCCGTGCTGTCGGTGACCGTGACGGCGACGTCGCTGGTGCCGAGGGTGGTCGGCGTCCCGGAGATCAGACCGCTCGCGCTGAGGGTCAGCCCGTCGGGCAGGCCGGTGGCCTCATAGGTCAGGCCCGCACCGGAGTTGGTGGTGTAGGCGTCCACCTGAAGGCCGACCGCCTGGCCGACGCCGCTGGTCTGGTCGGCGATCGGGGCGACGTTGACGCCGAGGGCTATGCGGCTGCCGACGTTGATGGCGGCCCAGGCGTCGGCGACGGCGAGGTAGGTGGGGCTGTACGCGCCGAACAGGTCGGCCGACGCCTGGAGGGTGGCGGTGCGGGCGCCCGCGTAGTTGGTGGACGAGGTCATGTACGTCGTCAGCGCCCGGTACCAGACGGCGGCGGCGTTCTCGATGCCGATGCCCGTGACGGCCTGACCGTCATAGGTCGGGCTGTCGTAGGCGACGCCGTTGACGGTCTTGGCGCCGCTGCCCTCGGAGAGCAGGTAGAAGAAGTGGTTCGCGGGGCCCGACGAGTAGTGGACGTCGATGCTGCCCAGGGTGGAGCTCCAGCTGTCGCGGGAGGAGCCGTCCTTGGAGGGCTTGTCCATGTAACGCAGCGGGGTGCCGTTGCCGTTGATGTCGATCTTCTCGCCGACGAGGTAGTCGCCGGGGTCGGCAGCGAGGTTCGAGTGGAACTCGACGGCCGCGGCGAAGATGTCGGAGGTCGCCTCGTTGAGACCGCCGGACTCGCCGGAGTAGGTCAGGTTGGCGGTGGCGGCGGTGACGCCGTGGCTCATCTCGTGCGCGGCCACGTCGAGGGAGGTCAGCGGGTGCGTGTTGCCCGAGCCGTCGCCGTAGGTCATGCAGAAGCAGCTGTCCTGCCAGAAGGCGTTGACGTAGTTGCTGCCGTAGTGGGCCCGGCTGTAGGCGGCGACGCCGTCGTTGCGGATGCCGTTGCGGCCGTACACGTCCTTGTAGTAGTCCCAGGTGGCGGCGGCGCCGAAGGCCACGTCGACACCGGCGGTCTGGCGGTTGGACGGCAGGCCGGTGCCCCAGACATCGTTGTCGTCCGTGAAGAGGGTGCCGGTGCCGGAGGTGCCCTGGTTCAGGTCGTACGTCTTGTGCCCGGCACGGTCGCCGTCGGTGAGCTGGTACGTCGATCCCGACAGCGTGCTGCCGACGGGAACCGTGCCGACGTACTGGCCGGTGCCGGTGCCGGTGTGCACCTTCTCGGCGGCGAGGATCTGCTTGCCCGTGGACGCGTCGGTGACCACCTGGAGTTCGCTGGGCGTGCCGTCCTGCTGGACGCCTTCGACGACCGTCTCCCAGGCCAGGACGGGCTTGGCGGCGCCGGCCCAGACGACGAGGCGGGGCGCGCGCTCGGTCGTGGCGCCGGTGACGTCGGCGCTCTTCGCGGCCGCGAGAGCCTTGCCGGTGGCGTTGGCCGCGGAGAGCTTCGGGCTGAGGGACGGCAGCGTGAGCGTGGCTCCGCTCGCCTTGGACACGGTGGTCCGGCCGCTCTTGAGGTGGACGACCAGGTCACCGCCGAGGACGGGCAGTCCGGCGTAGGTGCGCTCGTAGCGGGTGTGCGTGGCGCCGTCGGCGTCCTGGACGACGTCCCTGACGACGAGCTTCTCCTGCGCGCCGAGGGCGAGCCGCTGGGCCGTGGTGCCGGCCGTGGTCTGCGCGCTCTTGATCAGCGAGGCGCGGCGGGCCGGAGACAGGCTGGTGGCCGCCGCACCGGCGCGAGGCGTGGCGGTGATCTTGGCGGGGCCGGGGCCAGGGTCGGCGGGCGCCGCGCCGGCGGTACCGGCGGGGGCTCCCAGGGCGAGCAGGGTCCCGATGGTCGTCAGCGCGAGGGCGGCGGCGCGTCTGCGCCGGAGGGTGGGGCGGTGTCGCCGGGGCAACGGGTTCTCCTTCTGTGCGACGGTCGGCCCGTGGTGAGGGCCGACGTGGGGGCGGACCGACGGGATGGGGCCGGTCCGGAGCGCTGCACGGCAGGCGGGTGAAAGGAGGTGGGGGGTGAGTGGGGGATGCCCCGCATGATGCGGGTGTGAAGGAATGGTGAACTTCGGCAGCAGCGTGGCACTGCGTGCACAGGTTTGTCATGGGAATGCCAAAACAACGGCTGGAAATGACCATGTCCTGCTGGGGATCCGCCCTGCTCGGCGCACGTTTTCAGCCGCGGGGGCGACCCTCGTTCCCGAAAGGGTGAATACGGGGACCCCCACGGCGTGTCGCGGCACTCCGGGCAGCACCCTGCGAGTTCAGGTGGCGACGGGAGTCGGCGGGAGACGGGGGGCGCGGTGGAAGGGCAGCGGCGAGGGCCGGTTTCGTTACGGGAGCGGATGCGCTACCGGTTCGACAACACACTGGCCCGCAGCACCGGCAGGCTGGTCGGATGGCTGGCCGTGACCTGCCTGGGCATCGTCGTCCCGGCGAGTGCGCTGCTGGTGTGGACGGACCCGTCCTCGCCCCGGTCGCTGTCGGGCCGGCTGACCGCGGTGTGGCGGGTGAGCGCGGAGACCCTGCGGCTGGGCGCGGTGACCGGCGCCCCGCTGCGGATGCTGCTGTCCGTGCTGCTGGGCCTGATGGCCCTGCTGTACGTGTCGACCCTGATCGGCGTGATCACCACCGGCCTCACCGACCGCCTCACCGAACTGCGCCGAGGCCGCTCCACCGTGGTGGAGACGGGCCACTCGGTGGTGCTCGGCTGGTCGGAACAGGTGTTCACGGTGGTCGGCGAGCTGGTCGCGGCACGGGCCGATCAGCGCTGGAGCGCGGTCGTGGTGCTCGCCGACCGGGACAAGACGGAGATGGAGGAGGCGCTGGCGGCCGTGCTCGGACCCACCGGCACCACGCGGCTGATCTGCCGCAGCGGCTCCACGGCCGATCCCGACGCGCTCGGGCTGGTCAGTCCGGGGGCGGCGCACGCGGTACTGGTCCTGCCCGGCACGGAGGCCGCCGGGGACACCGAGACGGTACGGACCCTGCTGGCCCTGCGCGCCGTCCTCGGCGAGCACGCGGGCCCGCCCGTCGTCGCCTGCGTACGGGACGAGCGGTACCGGACCGCGGCCCGGCTGGCCGCAGGCCCGCGGGGCATCGTGCTGGAGTCCGACCGGACGGCCGCCGGGCTGATCGCGCACTCCGCGCTCCACCCGGGCCTGACGCCCGTGCTGCGGGAGCTTCTCGACTTCGCGGGCGACGAGTTCTACCTCGCCGCCGCTCCCGAGCTCGTGGGACGTCGTTTCGGCGACGTCCTGCTCGACTGCGCGACGGCCGCGGTGGCCGGGCTGGTGCGGGCCGACGGCACTCCCGTGCTCAGCCCGCCGCCGGAGACCGTCGTCGCGCCGGGAGACCGCCTCGTGGTCGTGGCGGCGGACGAGGACAGCGCGCGGTGGGAGGACTGCCGGGCCCTCGTGGAGCCGTCGGCCCTGGCCGAGCACGGTGCCGGCCCGGTCGAACCGTCGCGTTTCCTGCTGCTGGGCTGGAACCGTCGGGCGCCGCACCTGGTCGACCAGCTGCGCCGCTGCGCACGGCCGGGCTCGGTCCTGCACGTCGTCACCGACCCGACGGAGCAGGCGCCACCGACTCTGCCGTTGCCGCTGCCGGAACCGCGCAGGACAGCCTCGCTCGTCGACGGGCTCACCGTGACCTGCGGAACCGCCGATCCGACCGACCCCTCGTCCCTGCGCGGTCTCGACCCGGGCTCCTACGACCGGATCATCGTGCTCGGGCCGGACACCGGCGACGACGCCGACCGGCCGGACCACCGCACGCTGGTCGTCCTGCTGATCCTGCGGTCGCTGGCGCAGGAGACGGGGCACTCCGTGCCGGTGATCGCGGAAATCGCCGACGAACGCAACCGGGCCCTGGCCCCGCTCGGACCGAGCTCCGAGGCGGTCGTCGGCGGACAGCTGACGGGGCTGCTGATGGCTCAGGTCTCGCAGAACGGGCACCTGGCCGGAGTGTTCGAGGAACTGTTCGCCGCCGGCGGCAGCGCGCTGCGGCTGCGTCCGGCACATCACTATGTGCTCGCGGACCGTCCCGCCTCCTTCGCCACGATCGTGGCGGCGGCGCGCGACCGGAGCGAGTGCGCGATCGGCTACCGCTGGCACGACACCGCCGCCGCGCCCGCCGGCCACCAAATCCGGCTCAATCCCGCCAAGGCCGGCAGACGGGTCTGGAGCCGCGCGGACGAGATCGTCGTGGTCGTGCGGGACGGCGCGGCCGAGGGCGGCGCCGGTGGGGCCGGTGGGGCGGACGGGAGCCAGGTGGCGCGGGTGGACGCCTCCTAGCGCCTCCGCCCCGGTCGTCCCGCGCCGCGCGGGCTCTGGGCCGTTCGAGTGGTCCCCTTCCGCTCGCCGTCGTAGCGTCGGTAGAGAACTTCATCCGGGCGCGGACACAGACGGCTCCCGGTTCGGTCGGGCGGGAGCGGACATGCGACACACGACGAGAACAGCGGTCATGCTCTGTGCGGCGCTGGGCCTCACGGCGGCCGTCGGCTCGGCCTCGGCCGTGCCGGCCGCGTCGCCGGCCACGGCGCGCGCGGCGGCCGCGGTGCGGCAGGCCACGCCGCCCGTGTTGGTCGACTGCCTCTGGCACGCCAAGGTGCGGCCCGGCGACTTCATCCTCGCGTGCGGCGACGGCAACAGCCGTCTGGTCTCGCTGCACTGGGACAGCTGGGGCTCGAACTCGGCGCGGGCCACCGGGGTCAACGTCGTCAACGACTGCGATCCGTACTGCGCGGCCGGCGCCTTCCACCCGTACGCGGTCGTGGTGAAGCTGGACCGGCCGCAGCCGTGGAAGAAGAACTCGCAGGTGCAGCACTACAGCCGAATCACCCTCACCTACCTCGGTGACAGGCCGGAGCAGTTCGGGCGAGTGGTGACGTACCCGCTCTGGAACTGAACCTGATGCAGGTCCCCGCGTCCCTGCCGTCTTGCGCCGACTCCCGTGTGTCCTACCCGCCTGCCATGATCGAGGCATGACACGGATACGGCCACGGCGGCGGCTCGGCGCCCCGGTTCTGCTCGCCCCGCTCGCCCTGCTCGTCCTCACCGCCGGATGTGCTGATCCGTCGAGCGACCCTCGGAC
This sequence comes from Streptomyces sp. NBC_01334, assembly GCF_035983595.1. Lineage (NCBI taxonomy): Bacteria > Bacillati > Actinomycetota > Actinomycetes > Kitasatosporales > Streptomycetaceae > Streptomyces > Streptomyces sp. NBC_01334. Next base: position 776,463 of record NZ_CP130718.1, read on the forward strand.
GGCCGGCTCGGCCGCTTCCTCGCCCGCCGCCTCGGCGAAGGGCTTCTGCCCGCCGCCCGAGGACACCCTGGCGTCGCCGTCTCCGTGCATCAGCTACGGCTGGGACCAGCGGGTCGCCGAGAACCACGCCTACCGTCAGGAACAGCCCATCACCGCCGGGCAACGGCAGGAAGCGCAGCCGCGGGCGACGGCACTGGCCGCCGCGCTCCAGGAACTCGCGGCCGAGGGGACCACCCTCGACGGGCTGCGGACGGCCGCCGCCGAGGCGCTCGGCCTTCAGGCACGGCAGATCGAGGTGCAGGGCAACTTCCTGGCCCCCCTGCACGACATGCTCGTAGGAGGCGGCGAGGGCCGGGTGTGCGTCAACGGAACCGTCGACAGCAGCGGTCACGCGACGGCGGAGGTCGTCGGGCGCACGGTCGAGGGGACGTGTCTGCCCGGGCGGGGCGGGCACTGACGCACGGCGGCGGCGCCCGTCAGCCCATCAGGCCGGCCGCGACCGTCGCGCCCAGTTCCCAGCAGGCCGCCACGTCCGCCTTGTCGGGTTCCCCGGTGACGGCGACCGGCTCGGCCGCGCGCCGCCAGCCCAGGCCCGTGGTGATGGTCTCGATGCCGCGCACCGCGCCGGTGACGTCGTTGCCGCCGTGCACGTAGTAGCCGAAGGGCCGGCCACGGGTGGTGTCGAGGCAGGGGTAGTACACCTGGTCGAAGAAGTGCTTGAGCGCACCGGACATATAGCCGAGGTTGGCCGGCGTGCCCAGCAGGTAGGCGTCGGCGGCCAGGACGTCGGAGGCGGTCGCGGCGAGAGCCGCCCGGCGTTCGACGCGGACACCCTCGATCTCCGGCGCCGTCGCGCCCGAGACGACCGCTTCGAACAGCGCCTGGCAGTTGGGCGAGGGGGTGTGATGGACGATCAGCAAAGTGGCCACGGCACGGAACCCTGCCCGCTCCCCCGGCCCGGCCGCAAGCGACGCCGCCGCGGGACCGGGACCGGGACCGGGTCCGGCTCCCGGGCCCGTACCTGTCACGCGTCGGCGCTCACGTCGGTCCTCACCCTGGATCGGGCACCGGCGTGACGGTCTCGGTCGTGCCGTCCGGGAAACGGACCTCGAGGGTTCCGTCGGAGACGAGGACCGCGCCCGCTCCGGTCCGTACGTCCGCCGCGACGAGTGGGTCGGCGGTGAGGACCACCAGCGTCGCCAGCAGCTTCGCGCCGCCCGGGTGCGGTGCGGTGAGGACAGGGACGGCCGAGTGGTCGCCGTAGGCGTTGTGGCCCCGGGCCCGGGCCACCTCGGCGGTGCCCTCGTCCCAGCCGAACAGGCCGACGAGGGCCGAGGTGAGACCGTCGGCGCGGTGGGCCACCGCCCAGGCCTCACCCGTCCGCGCGAGGGGCGGGGCGTCGTCGCAGGCCACCGCCCAGCCGCCGGCCCTGACGGGCCTGCCGGCGGGGGCCTCGACGCGGTGCACGCGGATCTCCCACGGCCCGCGCACCACGCTCGCGGTGGTGATCCGCAGGCGCTCGTCGCCGTCCGGGCCGAGCGGGGTGTGCCAGGACGCCGCCCGCCGGCCCTCCGCGTACAGCGGGTGGATGCGGCCACGACGGGACGGGCCCGTGGCGGCCAGCAGGGCGATGCGGTTGTCGGGGCCGGGTGGTTCGCCGGGGGGCGGGGTCTCGGGGGCCGTCGCGGTGGAGTACGCGAAGCCCGTGTAGTGCGGGCTGTCCTCGGACGCGGCGGGCGGCGGCGGGAGCCGGTCGGTGCCGTGATTGACCAGGCGGACGATCCCGTCGGCGGCCGTGGAGTGCAGCAGCCACCCCGGCGCGGGCAGGGCCAGCTGCCGGTCGGCGGTGTCGACGGGGCCCGCTTCCTCGGGCGCCGTCCACACCGGGTGGTCGGCGGGCAGCAGCAGACCGAGGAAGGCCTTGCTCGCCCAGTACGGGGAGGCCGGGCCCGAGTACGGCTGGGTGACGGGCAGGTAGGGCCGGTACCAGCCGAGGCTCAACAGGCCTTTCTCGTCGGGCACTTGGTGGTCGGTGAAGTGCTTCAGGGCAGCCGAGGCGAGGCGGCGGGTGCGGCCGGGTGGCAGCGGGGTGGCGTCGGCGAGGGCGCCCGCCCAGAGCGGCGCGGCGGTGGCGTAGCGGTAGATGAGGGAGCGGCCCTGATGGACGGGGGCCCCGTCGGAGCCGAAGAAGTACTGGTGGCTGTCGAGGAACTCGCGCAGGCGGGCGCGGTGCGTGGCGACGCGGGCGGGATCCGCGCGGTGGCCGGCGACGCGGGCCCAGAGAACGGGGTAGAGGTGCAGGGCCCAGGCGTTGTAGTAGTCGAACTTGCGGCCGTCGCCGTCGGTGTACCAGCCGTCGCCCCGGTACCAGTCGTCCAGGCGGTCCAGTCCCCCGTCGATCTCGGCACGGTCGTACGGCCCGCCGACGGAGGCGAGGAACTCCTCGGTGATGACCTGGAACAGCCGCCAGTTGGAGTCGTTGGCGGTGGCGCCGACGAAGCCGCCCAGCCAGGCGACCGCCATCTCCCTCGTCCTGTCGGGCAGTCGGTCCCAGATCCAGGGGCGGGTCTCGTGCAGGGCGAGGGCGACGGAGGCGGCCTCGACCATGGGCTGGCTCCGGTCGGTGATGGGCGGCCAGTGCTCCGGATGGCGGGGATCGACGCCGGCGGCGAGACCGGTCGCGTAGCGCTCGATCAGGGTGGGGCCGACGTCTCCGCCCGAGCCCGCGATCCGGAAGGCGGCCAGGAGGAACGAGCGGGCGTACCCCTCCAGGCCGTCCGACCAGGCGCCGGAGTGACCGGTGCGGCCGGGCAGCCGGTACTGGGCGAGGCCGGGACCGGCGTACGGGCGGAGCGCGGCGAGCAGCCGGTCGGCGGTGGCCTCCCAGTGGGCCCGGGTGTAGCCGGTGTACGGGGACAGAATGAGGTCGGGGGGCGGCAGACGGCCGGCGTCGGCCGACAGGTGCGGCGCGGTCATACGGGGACGGTTCCTTAGGTCGGTCGGTGGGCGCGCCCGGGTGGGGGCGCGGCGACGCTGTCGCGTACGACGATGTGGGTGCCGAGCAGATGGTGGGTGGCGGCGGCCTGTTCGGGGTCGCGCAGGGCGATGCGCACCGCGGCGCGGCCGAGTTCCTCGGCGGGCGTGCGCACGGTGGTGAGAGGCGGGTGGAAGTCCTCGGCGAGCGGGATGTCGTTGTAGCCGACGACGGAGATGTCGTCGGGGACCCGCAGTCCGGCCTCGGCGATGGCGCGCAGGGCGCCGGCCGCGACCATGTCGTCGCCGGCGAAGACGGCCGTGAACTCCGTTCGTTCCTTGAGGAGTTCGGTCATCGCGCGGAGCCCGGCGGCCCGGCCCAGCCCGCAGTCGACGACCTGGGCGGCCTCCGGCGGGAGCCCGTGCCCGGCGAGGGCGGCCCGGTAGCCGCGCACCCGGGCGTCCAGGGCGGTGTTGCCGGGCAGTCCGCCGAGGAAGACGATCCTGCGGTGCCCGGCCGAGAGCAGGTGCCCGGTGACGGCGCGTGCCCCGGCCTCGTTGTCGAACTCGACGACGAGCGCGGGGATGTCGGGGTCCGGGGCGGGCCGACCGCACAGCACCAGGCGGGCCCCGGCGGAGGCGAGGGCCTGCGCGTAGTGCGCGACGCGCTCACGGTAGGCGTCGTCCTCGACGACCCCGCCGACCAGGATGACCAGCCGGGCGCCCTCCTCCCGCATGAGCTGCACGAACTCCAGCTCCCGCTGCGGGTCCCCGCCGGTGGTCCCGACCAGGCAGAGCCAGCCGTGGGTGGCGGCCTCCGCCTCGACGCCCTCGGCGACCTGGGCGTAGAACGGGCTGGTGACCTGGCGCAGGACGACGGCGACCGTCTTGCGGCCGCCGCCGACGAGGGCACGGGCGTGGGCGTTGGCGACGTAGTCCAGGGCGCGGGCGGCGCGCAGCACCCGGGTTCGGGTGGCCTGCGGAACCGGGTAGTTGCCGCTCAGCACGCGTGAGACCGTGGCCACGGACACGCCCGCGCGTTCGGCCACCTCGCGGATGGTCACCCGTCCCTGTGCCGTCATGTCGTACCCCGTTCCCCTCGCCCGTGTCCGTTGCGCCGCTGTCGCCGACTCAGGTGTTGGCGTCGTACTCCTCGGCGTACTCCGCGGCCATTCTGTCGCCGCCCCGGGAGCGCCATTTGCGCACCGCCTCGTCGTACTCCGACATCGGGGCACGGCCGGCGACGACGGCGGTGACCGTGTCGTCCATCAGGGCCTTGAGCGTGGCGCCCTGGGAGGTGTCGGTCGGGGACTTCAGGCCGAAGGAGGCGTTGCGGATCGCGACCGGCACGACCGTCCGCTGCCAGGTGTGCAGGGCGCGTACGGCGTCGGGCAGGCCCGGCAGGAACAGCACCTGAGGGCCCTCGGCCAGGTAGCGGAACGGCAGGTTGGAGACGTTCTCCACCTCGCCGAGCTTCGTCGCCCGCGGGGAGCCGTCCTTGCCCCGGGTGAAGTGGACGCCCTCCAGGCCGTAGTGGACGAGTTCCCATTCCTTCGTGCCGAACGGCGCGGCCAGGTGGTCGAGCAGGCGCAGCAGCATCCGGACGCGTTCCTTCCCGGCCTTCTTGAGGATCGTGTAGCCGAAGGAGCGGCGGGCGGCGACGATGCCGCCCGGGGTGCCGTCGACGCTGTACGGCAGGGCCGGCGCCGGGGTCAGCAGTCCCTGGGCGTCGGGGTAGCGGGTCTGGTAGGCGCCGAAGCCGTCCTGGAGGGCGGCGACGGTGCCGTTGAGGAAGAGGGTGCCGAGGTCCACCTGGGACATCGAGGTGGCGTCGGGGTGGTACGACCCGTTCTTGCGCAGCTGGGCCTGGAAGGCGACGGCGGCCTTGTGGCGGTCATCGCCGTAGTGGGGACGGAAGGTGCCGTTCTTGTCGACGGCCCAGCCGTTCGGGGCGTGGTGGGCGGCGGCGTGCACGGCGTTGCCGAAGAGGGAGCCCACGGAGGCGCCGAGCGCGTACTGCTTGCCGTGGGTGGCCCTGCGGGCGACGGCGGCGAAGTCCGTGGAGGCCCAGCCGCCTCTCATGCCGGCCTCGGTGAACAGGCCCTGATTGAGCCAGAGGGTCGAGCCGGGCAGCGGGCGTTCGAGGGGGATGCCGTAGAGCCGCCCGCCGATGCGGCCCATGTCGCGCCAGGCGTGGGTGGGGATGCCGGCCAGGTTGGGGTAGTCCCGGACCGCCGCGCCGGAGAGGTACGGCGTCAGGTCCTCGGCCCTGCGCTGTACGAACTGGGCCTCGCGCGGCAGGGTGACATTGGTGAAGACGTTGATGATGTCGGGCAGCGAGTCGGGGTCGCCGGCCATGACGGTGGCCATCTTCTTCTGGTAGTCGGCCTGCGGGACCACCGTGAACTCGATCTTGACGCCGAGGGCCTTCTCGACGGCCCGCCAGTACTGGTTCTGGTCCGCCGCCTTGGGCGGGGTGCCGAAGGTGACGGTCAGGACCTTCACGGTGGAGCCGTCGCCGGGGGTACGGGCGACCGAGGTGACGAGGGAGGAGGGGTAGGACGTGAAGCCCGCCTGGACGCCCGCCTCGGTGGGCGCGAGGTCGGGCCGGGGGCCGGCGGGAGCCGCGTAGGCGGGCCAGGGGGCGAGTTCCTTGCCCGCGTTGGAGACGCCCTTGTCGTCCGAACCCGTGGTGGAGCAGGCGGTGAGCAGACCGGGGACGGCGACGGCGGCGCCACCCGCGGCCACGGATCGCAGCAGCGTGCGTCGGGACATGCCGGACATGACGAATGACCTTTCTGCGTGGCGAGGTGCGGGGTCAGCTCTTGAAGTGGGGGGTCAGCTCTTGATGGCGCCGGTGAGCACGCCCTTGGTGAAGTACTTCTGGAGGAAGGGATAGACGAGCAGGATCGGCACGGTGGCGATCACCAGCACGGCCATCTGGATCGTCTGCGGCGCGTTGACCGTGGCCTCGCCGGTGGTGGTGTCGGTGAGGCCGGAGCCGGCCACGACATAGGTGCGCAGCACCTGCTGCACCGGCCAGTGGTCGCTCTCGAGGTAGAGCGAGGCGTAGAACCAGGAATTCCAGTACGCCACCGCGTAGAACAGTCCGACCACGGCGAGTGCCGCCTTCGACAGCGGCAGCACGATGGACCACAGGGCTCGCCAGTCCCCGGCGCCGTCGAGGCGGGCCGCCTCGTACAGCTCCTCGGGGATGCCCTGGAAGAAGCCGCGCAGCACGACCAGGTTGAAGACGTTGACCAGCACCGGGAGGACCAGGGAGCCGTAACTGCCCAGCAGGTCGAGCTCCTTGACGAGCAGGAAGCCCGGGATCATGCCCGGCGGGAAGAGGAAGGTGAAGAGGATCAGCAGCAGGACCGGGCGGCCGCCGAACACACCGGGGCGGGAGAGGGCGTAGGCGAGGGTAACCGTGCAGAGAAGGCTGAGGGCGGTGCCGACGAGCGTGACGCAGGCGCTGACGGCGAGGGCGTGGGTGACGATGCCGCCGTCGAGGATGTCCCGGTAGGCCTCCAGGGTGGGGTGCTCGGGCCACAGCACCCAGCCGCCGTTCGCCACGACCTCGCGAGGGGCGGCGAGCGAGGTCGACACGATGACGAGGAAGGGCACACAGACCAGGAGGACGACCGCGGCGAGGGCGACGGCCTTCGCGGCCTGGGTGACGGGCCGCGGCTTCTCCATCCAGCCGGGGCGGACGTGGGCGCTCACCGGTATACCCCCTGTTCGCCGAGACGGTGGGCGACCCGGTTGGCCGCGTACACGAGCAGGGCGCCGACCAGGCCCTTGAACAGGCCCGCGGCGGCGGCGAATCCGTAGTCGCCGCCGACGATGCCCCGGTAATAGACGAAGGTGTCGATGACCTCGGCCGTCTGCGGGCCGACGGCGTCGCGCTGGAGCAGCATCTGCTCGAAGCCGACGGAGAGGATGTCGCCCAGCCGCATGATGAGCAGCAGCACGATCACCGGCCGGATCGCCGGCAGCGTGATGTGCCAGAAGCGCCGCCAGGGCCCGGCGCCGTCGATCGCGGCGGCCTCGTAACTCTGCTCGTCGACCTGGGAGAGCGCGGCCAGGAAGATGATCGTGCCCCAGCCGGCGTCCTTCCAGATCACCTGCGCGACGACGAGCGGGCGGAAGGCGTCGGGATTTCCGACGATGTCGACGGTGTGCAGGCCCGCGTCGCCGAGATAGCCGTTCACCATGCCCGTGTCTCCCAGGACCTGCTGGAAGAGGGCGACGACGATCACCCATGAGACGAAGTGCGGCAGATAGGCCACGGACTGCACGAAGCGGCGGACCGTGCTCCAGGTGAGGGTGTGCAGGAGCAGCGCGAGGCCGAGCGGGACGGGGAAGTAGAAGACGAGTTGGAGGACCGCGATCCAGAGGGTGTTGAGGACCGCGTCCCAGAACTCGGCGTCCTCGAACATCCGCCGGAAGTTGCCGAGGCCGACCCACGGGCTGCCCCAGATCCCGTCGAACGGCACGTACTCCTTGAAGGCGATGACATTGCCGGCGAGCGCGCCGTAGTGGAACACGAGGAAGTAGGCGAGCCCCGGCAGCATGAGCAGGAACAGCGTCCGGCTGTGCGTTCTCTGAAAACGTTTCCGCTCTTTCCGGCGCCGAAACGGGCGACGGGACGCGCTGTTCTCTTCCGACTTACTGGGGTTCTCACGCAGCAACGTCGCCACGGAGTCTCCTCCCCTCACGGGTCGAGTGAGGTGAAGTTAAAACGTTTTCAGAACTCGGGTCAACACTTCTGACACAGGCCGGGCGCACCTCGGCGGGTGCGAACGTGCGGCATGGCACCCTGACATGACGGGTACTCAGGGACAGGAGTGCTCGGGGACATGACACGCACGGACATGACACGCAGGGGAGGGAACGGTGCTCACTCGGAGTTCGGTGATGGTGTGCGCGGCCGCGGCGCTGGCGCTGGCCGGCTGCTCGTCCGGGGACGACGGGAAGGCGGCGGAGCCGACGGACGAGACCGTCGTCACGGCGACCGTCTCCGACGCCCCACCGTCACCCGCCCCACCCTCCGCCTCGCCCCCCGTCTCCGCTTCCTCCGACGCCTCCGCCTCGCCCTCCGCGTCGGTTCCGGCGTCGGCGAGCCCGTCGCCGGTGCCCGTCACCGGCCCGGACCAGAAGCTGGTGACGATGACCGTCAGCGGCGGCTTCGCCGGGGTGAACCGGCAGGTGGTGCTCCGGGGCGACGGCACGGTCCGGACCACCGACAGTGGCGAGTCCGCGGTGCGCCGGACCACCGCGGCACAGTTCACGACACTGCGGACACTGCTCGGAGATCCGGCGCTCGACGATGTCCCCGCGTTCGCGATCGACATGGGGTCGGCGGACAAGTTCCAGTACACGCTTCAGTTCGACGGCCGTACGGTCATGACGGACCGCTCCACCGACGCACCCGCGCTGGACCGTCTCATCGGCGCCCTGGAGAAGTGGCTGCCCACGAACTGAGGACGCCTCCTGGTCAGACGTCGAACGCCGTGCACAGGGTGGCCGCCATCGGCGCGATGGCCTCCTTCCCGGCCGGCACCGGGCCGGTGTGGTCGGCGAGACGGGATCACGCGTTCCCGTGAGCGTCGCCGGTCCGCTCAACTCCCGTACACGCACGTTCAAAAGGGTGCAGGGATCTTGCCGATACGAAGTTCCTCGGGCCAATCCCGAAGCGCGTCACTCTGTCGGGGGACACGCTCCGTACGTTCGGGGAACCAGCGGGGCCGGAGGAGCCCGGGCCCGCGCGAGCGGCAGGAGAAGCCGTGGCGAATCTGGAGATCTCTATGAAGGAGACGATGACCGCGATCGAGGGGGCGGTGGGGGTCGCCGTCGTGGACTACACGAGCGGCATGGCACTCGGCACGCTCGGCGGAGGCAAGGACCTCGATCTGAACGTCGCCGCGGCCGGCAACACCGATGTGATCCGCGCCAAGGTCCGCACCATGGAACACCTGGGGCTGAAGGGCGAGATCGAGGACATCCTGATCACGCTCGCCAGCCAGTACCACCTCATCCGGCTGCTCAAGGGCCGCGGCGGGAGTGGGCTGTTCATCTATCTCGTCCTGGACCGCGGCCGGTCCAACCTGGCCATGGCGCGTCACCAGCTCAAGCGGATCGAGGCCGAGCTCGAGGTGTAGGCGACCGGACGGCCGCGGCTTCGCACACCCTCGAATTGAAGATTTCTTCATCTCGACACATCCAGATCAGCGCATCACACGGGTGTGCGGAGCCCGCAGCCACCAGGATCGTGACGCAGCACGTGGCGCGCGGCGGCGTACGGCCGGCCGGGCGGGCCGCCGCGCCATCGCGCACCACGCACCGTACGCGGCAGGGAGCGAGCGATCGATCATGCAGGTTCCCCTCTACCAGGCCAAGGCCGAGTTCTTCCGCATGCTCGGGCACCCGGTCCGCATCAGGGTTCTCGAACTGCTCCAGGGCGGCCCCGTCGCCGTACGGGACCTGCTCACCGAGATCGAGATCGAACCGTCCAGCCTGTCCCAGCAGTTGGCGGTGCTGCGCCGCGCGGGGATCGTGGTGTCGATCCGGGAGGGCTCGACGGTCAGCTACGCGCTCGCGGGCGGCGACGTGGCGGAGCTGCTGCGGGCCGCCCGCCGCATCCTCACCGAACTCCTCGCGGGGCAGAACGAGTTGCTGGCGGAGCTGCGCCAGGCCGATCTGCCGCTGCCGGTTCCGCAGGGCGGCACCGGACGGCCGTGACCTGGACCGGGCGGGGCGGAGACGAAGACGGGACCAACGGGGTCAGGAGAGAGACGGGCGGGGCCTACGCAGGGACGGGAACGGCGGGGCCGAGGCAGGGACGGGAACGGCGGGGACGGTTTCAGGTTTCCTTCAGGTACCTCCTGAAGTTTGGGGCCCATGCACGGACACCGACCACGTACCCCCGCATCCGAACGCAGCCGTCGCTGGTTCATGAACAAGGCGCTGCTCGCCGGCGGTGTCGCCGCGATGGCGACCATGACCGGCTGTTCCTCCGGCTCCTCCGACACCGCGAGCGCCGCCTCGTCCTACGGCGGCCCGGGCGGGATGCCCTCCGGGGGGCCCGGCGGCGGCGCCGGCGGAATGGGCCCCGGAGCGAGCGAGGTCAAGTACGCGGACTTCGTCGGTGTCACCGCCGACGGCAAGGTCGCGGACGACCTGTACTCGATCCACGCGACGGACGTCTCCACGGACAAGGTCGTCAAGGCCGCCCAGGCGTTCCTGGACGGGCTGACCACCAAGGAGCGCAAGGCCTCCGTCTTCGAGGTGGACGACGACGAGTGGCTGGCCTGGAGCAACGTCGACGGCTATCAGCGTGAGGGCGCCCGGATGGGCGACCTGACCGACAAGCAGCGCGACCTCGGTTACGCGCTGCTCGGGGTCGCCCTGTCCGCCGACGGGCTCACCCAGACCCGCAACATCATGAAGCTCAACGCGTTCCTGGGCGACTACAGCGGCGGCAACCGGGACACGCTCACCGAGGGCGCCTACTTCTTCACCTTCATGGGCACCCCGTCGACCACCGCACCGTGGGGCTTCCAGTACGAGGGCCACCACGTGGCCATCAACTACTTCGTGCTCGGCGACCAGGTCGTCATGACGCCCACCTTCATGGGCTCAGAGCCGACCTCGGCCACCTACGACGGCGAGAAGATCACCCTCTTCAGGAAGGAGACGACGGCCGGCCTCACCCTGCTGCGGTCGCTCACGGACGCCCAGCGCAAGAAGGTGATCTCCTCGGAGACCAAGGCCGGGGACAACCTGAAGGCCGGCGCCGGCCAGGACAACCTCGAGCTCGCCCACCAGGGCCTCGTGGCCTCCGGGTTCACCGCCGCCCAGAAGAGCGCTCTGCTGGATCTGGTGCGCGTCTACGTCGGCAACATGGACGACGGGCACGCAGAGGTCAAGATGAAGGAGGTGGAGGAGCACCTCGACGACACGTACTTCTACTGGATCGGCGAGACCAAGGACTCCTCGGCCTTCTACTACCGCGTGCACAGCCCCGTCGTCCTCATCGAGTACGACGCCCAGTCGCCGCTCGCCTACGGCAACAAGGACAGCAGCGGTGGCGGCGGCATGGGCGGACCGGGCGGAACCCCGACCCAGCAGCACATCCACACCATCATCCGCACTCCCAACGGCGGCGACTACGGCGTGGACCTGCTCAAGCTGCACCTGGAGAACGACCACTAGCGTCCGGCCGGGCGGCGCGGGCCCGAACAGCAGCTCGGGTCTCGAACGAAACACACCAAAACGCCACGGTTCGCCACCCCTTCCGCCACGTAGAAATATCTACCAGCATGCATATGCCCGCTCGGCATGCGGCCGGGGCGGATGTCACACGGAGCCGACATGAGCGATGCGATGTGGACGCGCGGCGTGGAATGGCTCGCCGCCGCCGCGACGGACCCGCGGCTGTGCAAGCGGGAATGGGACCAGGGCGACGGGATCGCCCTGCTGGAGGCGGGACGTTACTGGGACCTCCTCAGCGTGCCCGACCGGCTGGGCCTGCTCACCCTGGATCTGTTGTGGCAGGCGTCCCGCCCCGTCCCGGGACCCACACTCGTGGACACCGCGTCGCACCGGGTCGGGTTCTTCCTCCCGCCGGATCCCGGCACCCGGTGGATCGGCGCGGGGCTGAGACGCGCGGGCCGCGGCTCCTGGGTGGCGGTTCCCCCGCCCTACCGGGCCGCGCGGTTCCTGGAGTGGCTGGTCCCGCCGGACGGGACCGGCATGCTGCACGCGCCGGCCACGCTGGAACTGGCTCTGCGACAGGCCAACGGCACGCTGGCCGTGCTGACCCCGATGTGCGGCCGGTAGCGCGTCACGGGCGGAACGTGCCGTCCTCGTCGCGACGGAGTCGCCGGGCCGAGGACGAGGGCACCCACTGCATGTCCGAGCGGGTGGGCCCGGCCCGCCACTCGGCCCGCCACTCCGCGACGAGCCGGGCGTGGATCGGCACCCGGCATCGGGGCCGGTCCGCCCACAGAGCGGCGCCGAGGAGGCCGGACGGGCAGTCGACTCGGGGCGGTGCGGGCGGAGGTCGGTCCATGCCCGGGCAAACGGGGAGGCCGCCGCCGACCTCCGGTCGGAGGGGATCAAGGCGGCGGCCGTCGAACTCGACGTCACGCGGCCCGCGTCCGTCGATGCGGCCGTGCGGTTCGCCGTCGACACCTTCGGCGGCCTGGACCTGGCCGTGAACAACGCCGGGATCGGCGGCCCGAGCGCCCCGACCGGCGCGTACGACATCGACGCCTACGACCGGGTCGTGCGCACCGACCCGGACGGCGTCTTCCACTCCCTGCGGCACGAGCTCCCCGCCTTCGAGGCGGGCGGCAGGGGCGCCGCCGTCAACGTGGCGTCCATCCTCGGCTCGGTGGGCTTCGCCGGCTCGTCCGCGTACGTCGCCGGCAAGCACGGCGTGGTGGGTCTCACCAAGGCGGCCGCCGAGTACGCGGCGAAGAACGTCCGGATCAACGCGGTCGGCCCCGGCTTCATCGAGACACCGCTGCCGAAGGGCATGGACCGGGACTCCTACGACGGTCTCGTCGCCCCGCACCCGGCCGGCTCGGCGGACCCGCCGAGCCGGCCGAGCTGATCGTCTTCCTGCTGTCGGACCGGGCCTCGTTCGTGGTCGGCAGCCATCACCTGGTCGACGGCGGCTACACGGCCGTCCAACTCACGTGCCACGTAAGGCAATCCAGACAGTCGACGCAGAAGTGAACAGATACCGGGCACTTTGGGAGCCAAGTCTCGCTCAACCGTGCGGGATCGATCGATGACGGTGTGTACTGTGCTGCGAGTGCCCGGTCCGAGCCTCTCGGATCCGCCCCTGCCCTGAGCACCGAGACGACGCCCGACCTCCCTGGAACCGAATCGATGATGGAACTACCGGACCTGGTGGCCGGCGGTCTGGCCGCCGGCACACTGTCCGCACTCGCCCTCGGCGGCGGATTGCTGCGACTACGGCGGCAACAGACCCGGCAGCGAGCCGAGATCGCCGCACTGCGCACCCAACTGGACGGTTCTGCACGGGCGTTCACGGCGGAGGTGGAGCATCTGGCAGGCCGGCGGGTGCCCGCCGCCGCCCGCCAGGTGGCCCATCCGCACGTGTCCGAACCGGGCCCCCTCCAGCCACTGACCACCGGCACCCCGCTGGGCATCGCCCTGGAGAACGTGGTGTTGGCGCTCCAGTCCGAGGTGGCCGCCCAGCGCACCCGGGTCGACGCGGCCGCGCAGGCCGGGATGCGCGGCGCCACCCGGGAGATCCAGGCGGCCCTGTACCGGCTCCAGGACGCGCTGCGCGGACTCCAGCAGCGTTACGACGACCCGGAGTTGGCGCAGACCCTGTTCCGGCTGGACCACGAGAACGAGCAGTCGCTGCGCCGCGCGCAGGTCACCGCCGTGGTGTGCGGGGCGTGGGTCGGGCTGGCGCGCGAGGAGTCGCACCTGGTGGACGCGGTGACCGGCGGTCAGGCCCGGCTCGCGGGCTACCACCGGGTCCAGGTCCACAACCACCTCGAGCCCGGTACGGCCCTGGTCTCGCACGCCGTCGAACCGGTGGCCATCATCGTCGCCGAGCTGCTGGACAACGCGCTCAGGCACTCCGCCCCGGACACCGACGTCGTGGTGAGCCTGGAGCACGTCCACCACGGCGTGTGCGTCACCATCGACGACGCGGGTCTCGGCATGACGCGGGACGAACGCGACCGTGCCCAGCGGCTGGTGGCCGGCGACGACCTCATCCTGCTGACCGACCTGGGCGATCCGCCGCGCATGGGGCTGGCCGCCATCGGCCGTCTCACCCGGCAGTTCGACCTGGGCGTCGATGTCTCCTCGGCCTCCCCGTACGGCGGCGTGCGCGCGGTGCTGAGGGTCGACAGTCATCTCCTCAGCCGCCTCGACCCGGTCGACCGGCCGCCGGCCGCGAGCGCGCCGCGCACGACCCGGAAAGCCGCGGCCGACCGGCCCGCGCCCTCCCACGCCTACGGCACGGAGTCAGGCGCCCCCGAGGCAGCACCGGGGCATCACGAGCCCTCGGACACCGACGGCCTGCCGCAGCGCCGTCGCCGCGCCCGGGCCGCCGCACCCGAGGAGAGCCCGGCCCCACGACCCGCCGCGCACAGACCCGCGCGGAGACCGGAGGACGCCGCGGCCGCGCTCGGCGCGCTCCAGTCCGGCACCGCGGCGGCCCGCGCGGCCGCCGAGAACGCCGGACCCGACGGCCACGGGGACACCCCGGCCGACCGGACCGACGAGACCGACCACACGGACCACACCGACCACACCGACATCGAGGGGGAAGCGGCGAGATGACCAGCCGTAATACGGGCGACACGGCATGGGTGCTGGAACCGATCCTGCAGGTGCCGCACGTGCTGGCCGCCGTCATGCTGACCCGGGACGGACTGGTGACGGGCTACACCGACGCCCTGTCGCAACCCTCGGCCGAGCGGGTGGCCGCCATCACCAGCACCGTGCAAGGGGCCTGCCGGACGGCGGCGGCCGCGTTCGCCGACCGGGAGCGGGCCGAGGTACGCCAGATCGTCATCGAGTCCGACCACGGCTATGTGCTGATCGTGCCGACCGACCACGGCACCTGCGTGGCCGCGTACGGCGACGGCGAGATGCGGCTGGACCTGCTGGCGCACCGGGTCCACTCCCAGGTGGCGCGACTGGGCGAGAAGGCCATGGCGGCCGCGCCCCGAGGAGCCGACGACAACGCGCCGGCATGACCCGCCGCCCGGCCGGCCGTCCCCTCGTCCCCGCGTACCTGTCGACCGGCGGTGTGGCCCGGCCCAGCCGGCCCCACCTGGAGCGGCTGTCGGTGCTCGCCCGCAGCGAGGAGCCGCTGCCGGTCGGCCTGCCGGCCGCCGAACTTGCCCTGCTGGACACGCTGGCGGGCGGCTCGCTGGCGGTGGTCGAGGCGGCGGCGCTGCTCAGACTGCCGGTCTCCGCTGTACGGGTGCTGGCGGCCGACCTCGTCGACCGGGACCTCGTTCTCGCCCGCGCGCCGATCCCGCCCGCCGAACGGTTCGACCCCGACCTGCTGAAGAGAGTGGCCGATGGCCTCCGCGCCCTCAAACACCACACCTAGCGCCGGTGCGCCCGGCGCCGTCCACCGCCCCGACACCGCCCGCGACCTGGTGAAGATCCTGGTCGCGGGGCCGTTCGGGGTGGGCAAGACGACCCTGATCGACTCGGTGTCCGAGATCCGGCCGCTGCACACCGAGGAGCACCTCTCCGAGGCGTCCGCCGAGGTGGACGACCTGGCCGGGGTGCGGGAGAAGTCGACGACGACCGTCGCCATCGACTTCGGACGGATCAGCCTCCCCGGCGATGTCGTGCTGTACCTGTTCGGCACGCCCGGGCAGGAGCGCTTCCGCGCGCTGTGGGACGACATCGCCTACGGGGCACTGGGCGCGCTCGTCCTCGTCGACAGCCGCCGCCTCGACGCGTCCTTCGACGTGCTGGGCCTGGTGGAGGAGAGCGGGCTGCCGTACGCGGTGGCCTTCAACGACTTCCCCGACGCGCCCCGCCACTACGGAGCGGAGCGGCTGCGCCAGGCGCTCGACCTGGAGCCCGGGACACCGATGGTGACCTGCGACGCGCGGGACCGCGACTCCTCGATCGACGCGCTGATCGCGCTCGTCGACCATCTGATCGGACGTGACCCCGTGGAGGCCCGGTGACCATCCATCCCCCGGACCGGGGCGACTTCGCGCGTTCCGCGCCGGTGCGGCTGTGGGACGAGAGCTTCGCGGCCGACCCGCTCCGCCACTACCAGGCACTGCGCAATCAAGGGCCGGTCGGCTGGGGCGAGTTGGCGCCCGGAGTACCGGCGTACGTGGTCACCGACCGGCGCGCCGCGCTGGACGTGCTGCACGACGAGGAGACGTTCTCGCACGACCCGCGCGCGTGGGAGTCGACCGTCCCCGACGACTCGCCGGTGCTCGGCATGATGCGGTGGCGGCCCAACGCCCTGTTCGCCGACGGGGCCGCGCACGTCCGCTACCGCACCACCCTCATCGACGTCTTCGACCTGGTGGAACCGCACGACCTGCGGGGGCGGGTGCACCGGGCGGTGCGGCTGCTGGTGGGCCGGATCGGGCCGAGGGGTGAGGCCGACCTGGTCGGCGACTTCGCCGAGCCGCTGATGGCGCTGGTCTTCAACGACCTGTTCGGCCTGCCGGAGAGCCAGGGCGACCGGCTGCACTCGGGCGTGGGCAAGATGATGGAGGGCGGCGACCGGGCGACCGTGGGCGAGGCGGAGTACGCCCAGTACGTACTGGACCTCATCGCCGCCAAGACCGAACGACGCGGCGACGATCTGCCGAGCCGGCTGCTGGACCACCCGGCGGGGCTGACCCGGGAGGAGGTCACCTGGCAGGTGTTCCTGACGCTCGGCGCCGGATACGGGCCGACCGCCAACCTGCTGTCCAACACGCTGTCGAGGATCCTCGGCAACCCGCTCTACTACTCCACGCTCACCGACGGCGCCCGCCCCGTCATGGACGCGGTGGTCGAGGTGCTGCACCACGAGACGCCGCTCGCGAACTACGGCATCTACTACGTCCGCAGGCCCGTGGCCTTCCACGGGGTGTGGCTGCGCGAGGCGGTGCCGGTGGTGGTGTCGTACGGGGCACTCGGGATCCTCGCCGAGCGGGAGGTCACCGAGGGCCGGCATCCCAACGACGCCTCGCATCTGTCGTGGGGAGCGGGAGCGCATGCCTGTCCGGTGAAGCAGCACACGCTGCTGCTGGTCACCGAGGCGATCGAACGGCTCACCCAGTGGCTCCCCGACCTCGATCCCGTGGTGCCCCGCGATCGGCTGACCTGGCGGCCCGGCCCGTTCCACCGTTCGCTGACGGCGCTGCCCGTCCGCTTCAGCCCCCGCTCCCCCGCTTCCGAACCCTCAGGAGTCCGTTCGTGACCGTGACCGACCGCATCGTCCTCGACCCGTTCGGCACCGATGTGCACGCCGAGAGCGCCCGGCTGCGCGCCCTCGGCCCGATCGTGCCCGTGGAGCTGCCCGGTGGCATTCCGGCCTGGGCGCCCACCGGGTACGACACCCTCAAGGCCCTGATCCTGGACCCGCGGGTCAGCAAGGACCCTCGGCGGCACTGGCGGCAGTGGGCGGACCTCGGCGAGCACCCGTCCTGGGGCTGGATCCTGGGCTGGGTCGGTGTGATCAACATGCTCTCCACGTACGGCACCGACCACGCACGGCTGCGCAAACTGGTGGCGCCGAGCTTCACCCACCGGCGCACCGAGGCGCTGCGCACCCGGGTGGAGGCGATCACCACGGAGCTGCTGGACGCGCTGGACAAGGGCGACGACACCGTCGACCTCAAGGCCGGCTTCGCGCATCCGCTGCCGATGCAGATCGTCTGTGAACTGTTCGGGGTGCCGGACGATCTGCGGGAGGCCACCGTCCGGCTGGTCGCGGCCATCATGGACACCACCGATCCGACACCGGAGCACGCCGCGTACGTCCAGGAGCAGATCGGCACGGTGCTGGGCGGGCTGATCGCGTACAAGCGCGAGCACCCCGGCGACGACATGACGACCGAACTGATCCGCGTGCGCGACGAGGAGGGCGACCGGCTCGACGACGAGGAACTGCTCTACACGCTGCTGCTGGTCATCGGCGCCGGTTTCGAGACGACCGTGAACCTCATCGGGAACGCGGCGGTGGCGCTGCTGCGGCGACCCGAGCAGCTGGCGGCCGTCCGCGCGGGTGAGATCGGCTGGGACGCGGTCGTGGACGAGACGCTGCGGCTGCACCCGCCGATCGCCACACTGCCGCTGCGGTTCGCCGTCGACGACATCACGGTGGGCGTCGTGACGATCCCGGCCGGGGACGCGATCATCACGACGTACGCGGCGGCGAACGTGGATCCGGCGCACTTCGGGGCGGACGCGGATGTGTTCGACGCGGCACGCGCGGCGGACGACCATCTCGCCTTCGGGATCGGTGTGCACCGGTGCATCGGGGCTCCGCTGGCCCGGATGGAGGCGCTGACGGCGCTGCCCGCGCTGTTCGACCGGTTCCCCGGGCTGCGCCTGGACACCGGGACCGCCGAGCTGCGGCAGGTGCCCTCGTTCATCGCGAGCGGCTGGCAGGAGATCCCGGTCCGCCTGCGGAGCTGAGGCACGGGGGTGCGACCGGTCCCCCGTTCCGGTCGTACCCCCGCCGCTCCTCGAAACTACGGGCCCGGCGAGCGGCTGGGAATCGTGTCGATGCCCGCTCCGGCCGCCGCAGGACTCACCTGTGCACAGGTGAGTCCGGATGGCCCGATTCCGTCCATGGGGCGGATTCGTGCAGGTCGGGCTGGTCCAGGTCGCCTGCCGCCACATGGGCCAGGACGACCTCGTACAGGTCGCTGCCGGCCGCGAGGAGCTGACGTTCGAGGACGGGTTCCGCGCTGCGGACGTGTTCGCGGACGGTCTGCGCGTGCACGCCGAGCAGCTGGGCGGCGCGTTCGGCGTTGCCGCCGGCGGCGATCCAGGCGCGCAGCGTGCCGCGCAGGTCCCGGCCGTCGGAGTCGAGGCGCGCCAGCAGGTCCTGCGCCCAGACGCGCAGGGCGGGGCCGCCGAGCAGCTCGCCGAGCCTGGCGGGCGCCGCCGGGGTACCCGTCAGGTGCCCGGCGATGGCGACCTGGGTGTGCAGCGCGAGGTGGACGGCGGCGCGGACGGTGAGGTCGGAGAAGTCGGCCCGCAGCAGGTTCTCGACGCGTTCCATGCGGGCGCGGACGGTGTTGCGGCTGACGCCGAGCACCTTCGCGGCGTTGACGGCGGTGAACTCCAGGCCGAGGCGGGTGGTGGCGAGGAGTTCGGCGCGGGTGTGGTGCGGGAGGGTGTCGAGGGGACGCAGCAGCCGGGTCGTCCAGGTGCGCAGGACCTCGGGGTCCATCAGGCGTTCGGGGTGGGTCCGTTCGGCGTAGACGGCCGTCTTGTCGGGGCGGAAGCGGGCCACGGCGAGGGCGCTGACGGCCTGTCCGTAGGCGGTGGCGGTGCGGGCGAGGCTCTGGAGGGCGCTGCCGCCGAGGAACGCGCCGGCGTGCCGGTCGCACAGGGCGCGCAGTGCACGGCCCGCGGTGTCGTCCGGGACTACGACGATGACGTGGCCGTCCATGGCGGGACAGCGCACCACGAGGGCCTCGTCGTGGGTCGCCGCCACGCAGGCCGCCGCGAGACGGTCGCGTTCCTCGGGGCTGGTCTCGACCACGTAGACGCAGGCTGTGTCGGTGTCGAGCAGGCCGGGCCACAGGCCGGCGGCGACGCGGCGGGCGGCGACGGTGTCCTCGACCATGAGCAGCTGGAGGATGGCGAGGCGCAGGTCGGCGGTGGCACGGGCCAGCCGGTGTCCGGTCGCGGCGGTCTCCTGTGCGCGCAACAGGAGTTCGAGGACGCCCACGGTGTGCGTGACGATGGCGGAGGCGCGCCGGTCGAAGGGGCTCGTCCGGGTCACGGCGAGCACGCCCGACGAGGCGGGGCGCGGGAGTTCGACCCTGATCAGGCGCACGGACCTGCCCTCGCCCTCCCAGGCGGCGGAGGCGAGCCGGCCTCCGGTGACGGCGGCGACCAGGCTCTCGTCCAGCGGGGTGAGCGGTCCGGCGAGCGCGGCGCCCGTGTCGTCGCGCAGGGAGACGGTCGCGTCGAGCGTGTCCGCCAGCCAGTCGAGGACTCTGCGGAGGTCGCCGCCGGTGGGACGCAGATGTCCGAGGAGTTCCTGCGCCCATGCCGAGCCGGCGTCGTCCGCCGCGTCGGTGTGGGGGTTCCCGTCGTCCCGGCCGGCCATCTCGGCGTTCTCCTCGTCCCTCACGGCCCGTAGGGGCCGAACCAGTCATATCGGTCGGGGACGTTACCTCACGTGGGGCGGAACGTCCGCCCGCGGGACCGGGGTACCGCGGGCGGAGCCGTGGCGGTCAGCCGGCGGCGGCGGACTTCCTGATGCCGACGGCGGCCAGGACGGCGCCCGCGACACACAGCAGGCCGGTGACCACGGAGGCGGCGTGCAGGCCGTTCATGAAGGCCTGGCCGCTGCCCTCGACGACGGCCGCCCGCAACTGCGCGGGCATGGCGTCCGAGACGGGCGCCACGCCCATCGCGACGGCGTCCGTGGCCTCCTTCAGGCTGTCGGCCGCGGCGGCGGGGACACCGGCGTCGGTGAGTTCTCCGCCGAGGGTGGAGCCGACCCTGGCGCTGATCACGGAGACCAGGACGGAGGTGCCGAGGGCGCCGCCGATCTGGAGGGTGGTGGCCTGGAGTCCGCCGGCCACACCGCCGTCCTGCACGGGGGCGTTGCCGACGATGGCGTCGGAGGAGGCCGCCATCACCATGCCGACTCCGAGGCCGAGCGCGACGAACGGCGGCCACATCGTGGCGTAGGAGGAGTCCGTGGACCAGGTGAGCAGGCCGAAGCAGGCGGCGGCCTGGAGGGCCATGCCGAGCGGCATGCAGAAGCGGGCGCCGAACCGGCCGGTGAGCGCGGCGCCGAGCGGGGAGGCGACCAGCGAGGCGAGGCTCAGCGGGAGGGTGCGGACACCCGCCTCGACGGGTGTGCAGCCGCGGACGTTCTGGAGGTACAGCATGACGAAGAAGACCGCGCCGAGCAGCACGAAGAAGTTGAGCGCGGTGATGATCGTGCCGACCGTGAGCGCGGAGCTGCGGAAGAGACGCATCGGCAGCAGCGGGTGCGCGATCCGCGTCTCGTACCAGCCGAAGAGGACGAGCAGGACGACGCCGGCCAGGATCGCGCCCCAGGTTCCGACGGAGGTCCAGCCCCAGGTCTCGCCCTTGACGACACCGAAGACGACGCTGAGCAGACCGAGGGCGAGCAGGAGCACGCCGGGGACGTCGAAACGCTGGTGGCCGGCGGGGTTCCTGGACTGCGGGAGGACGACGGCGCTGAACACGAACGCGACGACGCCGATGGGCAGGTTGATGTAGAACACCGACTCCCAGCTGACGTTCTCCACCAGCAGGCCGCCGACGATCGGCCCGAGGGCCGTGGACACGGCGGACACCATGGCCCAGATGCCGACGGCCATGCCGAACTTCTTCGGCGGGAACACCGCGCGCAGCAGGCCCAGGGTGTTCGGCATCAGCAGGCCGCCGAAGACTCCCTGGACGGCGCGGAACAGGATGACACCGCCGATGGAGCCGGACAGGCCGATGGCGACCGAGGAGAGCGCGAAGCCGGCGACGCCGACCACGTAGAAGGTGCGGCGGCCGAAGCGGTCGCCGAGCTTGCCGCCGAGGATGAGGCTGGCGGCGAGAGCGAGCAGGTAGGAGTTGGTCACCCACTGGAGCTGGGCGGTGGAGGCGTTCAGATCGCGGCCGATCGCGGGGTTGGCGATGGCGACGACGGACCCGTCGAGCTGCACCATGAACAGCCCGAAGGCGACCGCGCAGAGCGTGAGCCAGGGGTTGGAGCGCAGGTGGCCGGGGGCCGGGGCGGCGGTGCGCGCGGGCACGCCGGAGTGATCCACGGAGGTGGACGGCATGGAGGAGCCTTGTCTGTGTACGGGGTTCTGTGACGGAGGAGACGGAGGAGACAGCGGCGCCCCGGGCGCACACGAAGCTCCCCGGGCGGAGAACCGACGGGGAGTGCGGAGCCCGTGGGCGACGGGCCGGGGAGGGAACCGGGGTCGGTCAGTGGGCCGCGGTGTGCAGGTGGCGCGTCAGTGAGCCGAGCGCGTCCAGCGCCGCGCCGAGCGCGCCCATCTCACCCTCGGTGAGGGACCGCAGCGCCTCGGCGAGGAAGGCCGTCTCCAGGTCGCCGACCTCGGCGAGGCGGCGGCGTGACGTCGCCGTCAGGTGCAGGTGGGCGACGCGTTTGTCGGCGCTGTCCCGCCGGCGCTCCAGCAGGCCGAGCTCGGTGAGCTGGGAGACCAGGGCGCTGACGTTGTTGGGCTTCATCAGCAGGGCCTCGGCGGCCTCGCGCACGGTGGCGCCCTCCTGCTGCGCGACGAACTTCAGCAGCAGGAGTTGCCCCTCGGGGGGCTTGGGGTGCGGGTAGGTGGAAGCGACCCGGCGGTCCAGGGCCCGGTGCAGCGCGGGGAGGCGGGCCGCGAGCTCGGAGGCCACGCGGTCGATGCCCCCGGAGGGCGCGCTGGTGTCGGACATGACAGGGAGAATAGGTATCCACTCATACCTAAGTCAAACGAGGTGTCCGACTGCCGCCGCGTGCCGCCACCTTCCACCCCTGGCCGAAAAGGCCCGGTGCCGTACCATGTGAGCGTCCGCCGGAGGGCAC
This sequence comes from Streptomyces sp. NBC_01334, assembly GCF_035983595.1. Taxonomy (NCBI): domain Bacteria; kingdom Bacillati; phylum Actinomycetota; class Actinomycetes; order Kitasatosporales; family Streptomycetaceae; genus Streptomyces; species Streptomyces sp. NBC_01334. The sequence continues at coordinate 798,724 of NZ_CP130718.1, forward strand.
GACCTCGCAGGTCGGCGGCCCCTTCGCAGTCGACCGGGAGGCAGTCTGACGTGGCCGGTCTGCGCGCCGCCCAGAAGGAGATGACCCGTCGGCTGCTGCTGTCGACGGCGTTGGAGCTGTTCGAGGCGCGGGGCTACCCCGGCACGACGGTGGACGACATCGCGAAGGCCGCGGGCACCACCCGGGTGACGTTCTACGCCTATTTCCCCTCGCGGGTGGCGCTGATGAAAGCCCTCGTCGCGGAGCTCGACGAACTGCTGGAGCGCGGGAGTCCGGCGGAGCCGGGTCCGGCCGCACCGGCCCTCGCCGCCGTCGTACGGGCAGGCGAGCGGGCGGGATTCGAGGCGTGGCTGCGCGAGAACTCCCGCCGGTGGCCGCGGATCCGTCCCTACGTGCTGGCCGCCCACGAGGCCGCGGCGGTCGAGCCGGAGCTGCGCGAGCTGGTCGACCAGTGGTTCGACGAGGTCGTCTCCGCCGTCGAGGCGGGGCTCGAGCAGGCGGGTCGGTTCGACCCGGGCTCCCGGCGGCTGCGTGGTTTCCTGGCGCTGACCCAGCTCGACCAGCTCGCCCGGCGCTGGATGCGCCACGGCTGGGAGACCGACCCCGCCACGGCACTCGGGCTGCTCGCCGACAGCTGGCAGTTCCTCCTGGGCGAGCCGCACGGCGGTCCTGCGGGGCCACCGCCCCGTGGCACGGCATAAGCTCGGCCAATGGCGAAGTACTACGACGTGCACCCCGACAACCCTCAGCCCCGCACCATCACCCAGGTCGCGGCCGCCATCCGGGCGGACGCACTAATCGCGTACCCGACGGATTCCTGCTACGCGCTGGGCTGCCGGCTGGGCAGCAAGAACGGCATCGACCGGATCCGGGCCATCCGCGACCTGGACGACCGGCACCACTTCACCCTCGTGTGCCAGGACTTCGCGCAACTCGGCCAGTTCGTCCGAGTGGACAAGGACGTGTTCCGCGCGATCAAGGCGTCGACGCCGGGCAGCTACACCTTCATCCTCCCGGCGACCAAGGAGGTGCCGCGCATGCTCCAGCACCCGAAGAAGAAGACGGTGGGCGTGCGCATCCCGGACCATGTGGTCACCCAGGCCCTGCTCGCCGAACTCGGTGAACCGCTGCTGTCCAGCACCCTGTTGCTGCCCGGCGAGGACGAGCCGATGACCCAGGGCTGGGAGATCAAGGACCAGCTCGACCACGTGGTGGACGCCGTGCTGGACTCTGGGGACTGCGGCACCGAGCCGACCACGGTCATCGACTTCTCCGAGGGCGAGGCGGAGATCGTGCGGCACGGGGCGGGTGACACCTCGCGGTTCGAATAGGGCTCTCCGCATCCCGGCACCCCGGACCGGGGGTCCCGGAGGGCAGGTGGATGGTGCATGCAACGATGGTCGCTGCCCGGCCCCACCGGGCCGGTCGATCGCTCGCCGCAGTGCACGCGCAGAGAGGCACCCCCATGACCTCCGTACAGGGAACAGCCGTGGACATCCGCACCGAGGACGGCGTCGCCGACGCCTATCTCGCGCATCCCGGTGACGGGGCGCCCCGGCCCGGCGTGCTGCTCTACCAGGACGCCTTCGGTCTGCGTCCGCACCTGCGGGCGATGGCCGACCGGCTCGCCGAGGCCGGCTACACGGTGCTGGTCCCGAACGTGTTCTACCGGCACGGGCGCGCACCCGTCGTGGAACTGCCCGAGTTCATCGACCCGGGCGCGCGTCCGGAGATCTTCGCGGCCCTGGGCCCGCTCATCCAGTCCCTCACGGCCGAGACCGCCGTGCGGGACGCCGGCGCCTATCTGCGGTGGCTGGAGGAGAGCCCGCTCGTCGCGGACGGCCCGGTGGCGCTGACCGGGTACTGCATGGGCGCCCGGCTCGCCCTGTGGACGGCCGGCGGCCATCCGGACCGGGTCGCGGCGGCGGCCGGTTTCCACGGCGGGCGGCTCGCGACCGACGCGCCGGACAGCCCCCACCTGGCGGCCGAGCACATCAAGGCCGAGTTGTACTTCGGCCACGCCGACAACGACCACTCCCTGCCGCCCGAGCAGATCGAGCGCTTCGAGGAGGCCCTCACGGCGGCGGGCGTCCGTCACACGTGCGAGGTCTACGCCGGCGCCGAGCACGGCTACACGCAGGCCGACACCGCCGCGTACGACGAGAAGGGCGCCGAGCGGCACTGGGCCGCGCTGCTGGACCTGCTGAAGCGGACCTTCTGACCCTCGCGACCGGGCAACGGGACCCAGCACCGGGACGCCCCTGGCATGAGCCGTGCCGAGGGCGTCCTTTCCTTTTCTGTCTCCGCCTCTGTCCACATTGTTGACATGGGCACAACCCCGATGCGACTTTGAGAGCGCTCTCAACATGGTACGGACCAACCCCACAGGCCTACCCGCACGGAGGTGGAGAGTGCTCTCAAGGATCACGCACGCACTCAGAATCGCCGGAGCAGCCGCTCTCGTCGGCGCACTGCTCTCTCTCGGTCCCCCGGCCCAGGCAGCCGTCCCCGACACCATCCCGCTGAAGATCACCAACAACTCGGGGCGCGGCGAACGCCTCTACGTCTACAACCTCGGCACCCAGCTGACGACGGGCCGGCAGGGCTGGGCGGACGCGAACGGCACCTTCCACGCCTGGCCCGCCGGCGGCAACCCGCCCACACCCGCGCCCGACGCCTCGATCGCGGGCCCGGCCGCCGGGCAGTCCGCCACCATCCGGATCCCCAAGTTCTCCGGCCGGGTCTACTTCTCCTACGGACAGAAGCTCGACTTCAGACTGACCACCGGCGGACTGGTGCAGCCGGCCGTGCAGAACCCGACCGACCCGAACCGGAACATCCTTTTCAACTGGTCGGAGTACACGCTGAACGACTCGGGGCTGTGGCTGAACAGCACTCAGGTCGACATGTTCTCCGCGCCGTACGCGGTCGGCGTGCAGCGCGCCGACGGGACCACCGTCAGCACCGGGCACCTCAAGGCGGGCGGTTACAACGGCTTCTTCAACGCCCTGCGCGGACAGCCGGGCGGCTGGGCGAACCTCGTCCAGACCCGGTCCGACGGCACCGTACTGCGGGCTCTCGCCCCGCTGTACGGGGTGGAGACGGGCGCCCTCCCGGCGAACGTCATGGACGACTACGTCAACCGCGTCTGGCAGAAGTACGCGACGAACACGCTGACCGTCACGCCGTTCGCCGACCAGCCGGGCACCAAGTACTACGGCCGGGTCTCGGGCGGGGTCATGAACTTCACCAACTCCTCCGGCGCGGTCGTGACCAGCTTCCAGAAGCCGGACGCGGCCAGCATCTTCGGCTGTCACCGACTGCTGGACGCGCCGAACGACGCCGTGCGCGGACCGATCTCCCGCACCCTGTGCGCGGGCTTCAACCGCTCCACGCTCCTGGTCAACCCCAACCAGCCGGACACCACGACGGCGAACTTCTACCAGGACACGGTGACCAACCACTACGCCCGCAAGATCCACGCGCAGATGGCGGACGGCAAGGCGTACGCGTTCGCCTTCGACGACGTCGGGCAGCAGGAGTCCCTCGTCCACGACGGCTCGCCGAGCCAGGCGTACCTGACGCTCGACCCGCTGAACTGAGGGGAACTGAAGCGAGCGCGCACGACGACGTCCCGCACGCGGAGGGAGCCCGCGTGCGGGACGTCGTCGACGGGGAGCGGATCAGCCGGTCGTGACGGCGGTGTCGTCCACGACGAAGCTGGTCTGGAGCGAGGAGTCCTCGACGCCCGAGAACTTCAGCGCCACGGTGGAGCCCGCGAAGGAGCCGAGGCTGAAGGACTTCTGGACGTACCCGGTGGCCTTGTTGAGGTTGGAGTAGGTGGCCAGGGTGGTGGACCCGGCGGTGACCGTCAGCTTGTCGTACGCGGTGCTGGTGCTGGTCTCGGCCGAGTCGATGTGCAGGTAGAAGGTGAACGTGGTGTTGGTGCAGCCGCTCGGGATCGTCACCGACTGCGACAGCGTGTCGGTGTGGGTCGACCCGTAGCCGTCGAGCCAGGCCTTGTAGGAGCCGGTCCGGGCCGCCTGGCTGCTGGAGTTGGTGATCACACCGCTCGTCGCCGTCCAGGTGGTGCTGCCCGACTCGAAGCCCGCGTTGCCCAGCAGTTGTGTGGCGGTGCAGGAGCCGCCGCCGGTGGAGCTGACCGTCCAGGTGAACGACGCGGTGGCGGTCGCGCCGGTGCTGTCGGTCACCGTGACGGTGGTGCTGGAGGAGCCGGCCGTGGTCGGCGTGCCGGAGATCAGACCGGTCGAGCTGCTGATCGACAGGCCGGCGGGCAGACCGGTCGCGGCGTACGTCAGCGAGCCGCTGTTGGTGCTGCTGGCGGAGATCTGCAGGCTCACCGCGGTGCCGACCGTGGCGGACTGGCTGCCCGGGTTGGTCACCGAGACGCCCGTCGACGGGACCGTGATGTGGCTGCCGACGTTGATGCCGGCGAAGGCGTTGCCGACCCCGGCGTACTGGGTGGAGCTGGAGCCGTACAGCGCCGAGGCCGCGCTGAGGGCGGCGGTGCGGGCGCCCGCGTAGTTGGTGCTGGACGTCATGTACGTCGTCAGCGCCTTGTACCAGATCTGAAGGGCCGCGGCCCGGCCGATGCCCGCGACGGCGACGCCGTCGGAGGTCGGGCTGTTGTAGGTGACGCCGTTGATGGTCTTGCTGCCGCTGCCCTCGGAGAGCAGGTAGAACATGTGGTTCGCCGGGCCCGAGGAGTAGTGGACGTCGAGGTTGCCGACGCCGGAGTACCAGCTGTCGGCGGAGCCGCCGTCCTTGTCGGGCTCGTCCATGTACCGCAGCGGGGTGCCGTCCCCGTTGATGTCGATCTTCTCGCCGATGAGGTAGTCACCGACGTCGGAGGAGTTGTTCGCGTAGAACTCCACGCCCGTGCCGAAGATGTCGGAGGTCGCCTCGTTCAGACCGCCCGACTCACCCGTGTAGTTGAGGTTCGCGGTGTTGGAGGTGACACCGTGGCTCATCTCGTGGCCGGCGACGTCCAGCGAGGTCAGCGCGTGGGTGCTGCTGGTGCCGTCGCCGTAGGTCATGCAGAAGCAGTCGTCGTCCCAGAAGGCGTTGACGTACGCCGTGCTGTAGTGGACGCGGGAGTAGGCGGCGACGCCGTCGTTCTTGATGCCGCTGCGGCCGAAGGTGTTCTTGTAGAAGTCCCACGTCGTCTGGGCGCCGAAGTGCGCGTCGACGCCGGCGGTCTGCGTGTTGGATCCGGAGCCGGTGCCCCAGGTGTCGTCGGCGTCCGTCATCAGGGTGCCGGTGCCCGACGTGCCGTTGTTGAGGCTGTACGTCTTGTGCGTGCCGCGCGTGGTGTCGTTCAGCTGGTACGTCGAGCCGGACAGCGTGGTGCCGATGGTGACGGTTCCGCTGTACTGGCTGTTGCCGGTGCCGGTCTCGATGCCCTCGAACTGGGAGAGCTTCGCGCCGGTGGCGGCGTCGGTGATGACGTGCAGCTTGCTCGGCGTGCCGTCGTCCTGGAGGCCGCTGACCACGGTCTCCCAGGCGAGCTTGGGCGTGCCCTCGCCGGCCCAGATCACCTTGCGCGCGCTCTGGGCGGCGGGGTTCTGCGCGTCGAGCGCCTTGGCCGCGGTCAGGGCCTTGGTCTCGGCGGCCGCCTTGCTGTACGTGGCGGTCGTGGACTTGACCGAGACGGTACGGCGGTTGTTGTTGAAGGTCGTGCTCACCGTGCCGGCGGCCAGCGAGGCCGGGGGCGTGTGCACGACGAGGTCGCCGCCGAGGACGGGCAGACCGGCGTAGGTCCGCTCGTATCGCGTGTGCAGGGTGCCGTCGTTGTCCTTCACGACGTCCTTGACGACCAGCTTCTCCTGGGCGCCCAGGCCGAGGGACTCGGCCGTGTCCGTCGTCTTCGCCTCGGCGCTCCTGATCAGCGTCGTGCGCTGGGCGGGAGTGAGGTCGGCGGGCAGGCCACCGGCGCGCACGGGGCTGGGGTGGGGGGCTGCGGGCAGCGCGGTCGCCGGAACCGTCTGGACACCGAGGGCCACGAGTGCGGCGGTGGAGAGCAGGGCCGCTCCGACCGTGGTCCGCTTGCGGGGGTTGGGTCTCACTCGTTCTCCTACTGCGGCGGCCGTGGGGAACGGCCGGTGACAGACCGGGCAGACGGGTGTGCTGTCCGGGACGAGCTGAGTTGTGCGGGACCGTGAGCACGGGAAGACAACTTGCCGCTGGTGCGCGGTAGTTGGGTGGGAGAATGGCAGGCTTGACAGTGGCATGTCAGCCAAAGCCGGACGCTTCGAGGGTTATCCCTCGGTGCCGGGCGGGGACGGAGCCCCCACCCCCCGACCCCGCTGTGAGAACCCTGTGCGTCCACTGTCCCGGCGGCCGAGGGTCGGGCCGCTCGGGCCGGTGTGCGCCGCCCCGGCCGTGAGATCATCGACCACCGGACAAAGGGGATCTGCGCGAAGGCGGTGGGCGGACGTGGTGGCCGGGTGGGAGTGGGACGAGACGTTGTTCGCGGGCACCGCCGCGCACTACCGGCGCGGACGGCTCCCCTACGCCCCCGGGCTGGCGGACGTGCTAGCCGAGGCGCTGTGTCTGGACGGACGAGGGCGGCTCCTCGACGTGGGATGCGGACCGGGGATCCTCGCCCTGACGCTGGCCCACCTGTTCGGTGAGGTCGTCGGCGTGGATCCGGACGCGGAGATGATCGCCGAGGCCAGGCGTGAGGCGGCCGCGGGAGGAGTGGCCGGGAAGGCTCGGTGGGTGCGGGCCCGAGCCGAGGAACTGCCCGCGGGTCTGGGGCGGTTCACCGTCGCCACCTTCGGCCAGTCCTTCCACTGGATGGATCGCGAGCTGGTGGCCGCGACCACCAGGGACATGCTCCTGCCCGGCGGGGCGCTGGTGCACATCTCCGACCTGAAGACCGAGACGCCCACCGTCGACGGTCTTCCCCATCCGGCGGTGCCCGGCGCGGCGATCGAGGAACTGATCAGGCGCTACCTCGGGCCGGTCCGACGGGCCGGCCGGGGCGTGCTGCCGCAGGGCACGCCCGGCGGTGAGGCCGCGGTGCTCGCCCGCACCGGATTCTCCGGTCCGCAGCGCCATGTGGTGCCCGGCGGACAGCCGCTCGCGCGCACAGCCGACGACGTCGTGTCGGGGGTGTTCTCGATGTCGTTCTCGGCTCCGCACCTGTTCGGCGCGCGCCGTGACGCGTTCGAGGCGGACCTGCGTCGACTGCTGCGGGAGACGTCCGCGTCGGGCCGGTTCTCCGAACGCCGACCGAGCACCGAAGTCTTCGTCTGGGGAAAGGACACCTCGCCCCGGTGACCGGGCTCGGACCCGGTGGGTGGGCGCCGGCGCGGTAGGCGGGACGGGCGCCCGGGCGGCCCCCCCTCCCCCGGGCCTCGGCGAGTTCGGCGGACACGCTGTTGTGCACCGGTACCGGTACCGGTACCGCCACTGTCACCGTCACCGCCACTGTCACCGGCGCGAACAGGCTCGCGATGCTCGGGATCAAGGACGTCGTCACCCGGGAGAACGCGTCCGGCCGCAAGGGGCGCGAGCACGTCCTCGGACCGGCCCTCCGGAAGGCGAACCGACCCGGCCGGGACGGCGGCAGGCTCTCCCGAGCCGGCGTTCACACGGACGTGACCGTCGACTCTCAGGAAACGCTTGCTTTCACCACTCCCTTACCCGTAGACACGTTCTTCACGAAGAGTCGTCACTTCGGGGGGAGTTGATGATGGAAGGCACGATAGACGGATTCCGGTACGGGGCGGTGACCCCGGTGGCGGCTTTTGTGATGGCCTGCATGGGAGGGGCGCTGGGGCTGCGCTGCATCGTGCGGACGCTGCTCAACGACGGTTCATGGAAGCCGGGTTGGCTGGCGCTGGGGGCCGCGTCGATCGGCTGTGGCATCTGGACGATGCACTTCATCGCCATGATCGGCTTCCAGGTGGAGGAGACCCGGATCGGCTACCACGTCGGTCTGACCGTGCTGAGCCTCGCGGTCGCGATCGTGGTGGTCGGTGTCGGTGTGTTCATCGTGGGCTACCGGGGCGCCGGCCGGGCGTCGCTGTCGCTCGCGGGGGTCGTCACGGGCCTCGGGGTCGCCGCCATGCACTATCTGGGCATGGCGGCCCTGCAGCTCAACGGCGCCATCGAGTACACGCCGAGCACGGTGGCGCTGTCGGTGCTGATCGCCGTGGTGGCCGCGACCGCCGCCCTGTGGGCGGCCGTCACGATCCGGGGGTTCCTCACGAGCCTGGGCGCCAGCCTGGTGATGGGCGTCGCCGTGTCCGGGATGCACTACACGGCGATGGCCGCGGTCAGCGTCCATGTGCACGGAGCGACCTCGTCGTGGGCCGGCGACAGCCCCACCTCGCTGCTGCTGCCGATGCTGATCGGGCCGGTGATCTTCCTGCTGCTGGCCGGGGTGGTGGTGATGTTCGATCCGCTGCTCGTGCTCGGCGACGGCGAGTGGAACCGGCCCGCCCGGACGGGGCGGGCCGGTACGGCGGAGGAGGCGGTCAGCCCGCCTGCCGTCCGTCGGTCGTGGAGCGGTGGGTGAGGGGCTCGCGCAGGCCCAGGTGGTCACGGAGCGTCCTGCCGGTGTACCGCGTGGGGTAGACACCGCGTTCCTGGAGTTCCGGGACGAGCAGGTCGACGATGTCGTCGAGGCCGTCCGGAATGAGGTACGGCGTCACGTTGAAGCCGTCGACGGCGCCGTGCCGCACCCAGTGGGCGAACCGGTCGGCGAGTCCGGCGGGGGTGCCGACGTGCCCGCGCTGCGGTCCGAGGGCGATGACGGTCTCGCGCAGCGTCCAGCCGTGGGCCTCCGCCTTCTCTCGCCACTCGGCGACCACCGTGCGCGGGTCGGCGACGCGCCGGGCACCGAAGGAGCCGTCGTTCTCGGCGACGACCGGGTCCTCCTTGGGCAGCGGTCCGTCGGCGTCCCGGTCCGAGAGGTCGAGGCCCCACAGCAGGCCGGCGACACCCAACGCCGTTGCGGGTGTGACCTGCTGGAGACGGATCCAGCGCTTCTTCTCCAGCGCCTCCGCCTCCGTCGCCCCGATGATGATCTCCGTGCCCGGCAGGATGCGCAGGTCGTCCTCGGGCCGGCCGACGGCGAGCAGTCGCCGCCGCAGGTCCTCGGCGAACGCGAGCGCGTCGTCGAAGTCGTTGCCGTGCGCGGAGAAGACGACGTCGGCGTTGCGGGCGGCGAAGTCGCGTCCCTCTCCGGAGTCCCCGGCCTGGAAGATCACCGGGTGACCCTGGCCGCTGCGGGGCAGGGTGGGGGCGAGGTCGACGTCGAACTGCGCTCCCCGGTGCCGGACCCGGCCCACGGCTCCCGGCGTCGCCCAGGCGGGGGCACCCGCGGCGCCGGAGACGGCCCCGTCGGCCCAGCCGTCCCACAGGGCGCGGGCCACGGTGAGGAACTCCTCGGCGCGCCGGTAGCGGTCGGCGTGGTCGAGGTAGCCGCCGCGCCGGAAGTTGGCGCCCGTCCAGGCGTTGTCGGTGGTCACCACGTTCCAGCCGGCGCGGCCCTCGGAGAGCAGGTCGAGGCCGGAGAGCCGGCGGGCCAGGTCGGCGGGTTCGTTGAAGGTGGTGTTGGAGGTGCTCACCAGGCCGATCCGGTCGGTGACGGCGGCCAGCGCGGCGAGCTGGGTGATGGCGTCGGGCCGTCCGGCGACGTCGAGTTCGTGGATCAGTCCGTCGACCTCGCGAAGCCGCAGCCCCTCCCCCAGGAAGAACGCGTCGAACAGGCCCCGTTCGGCGGTCTGCGCGACCCAGCGGAAGTTCGCGGGGTCGATCTGGGAGCCGCTGGCCGGGTCGGACCAGACGGTCCAGTGGTTGACACCCTGGAAGAAGACACCGAAGTGCAGTCGGGCGTCCGGCCGGGGGACGTCGAGGGGGTCGGTGCGGGTCATCGGGTCTCCTGAAGGGCCTCGAGGTCCGGGCCGGCGGCGTAGCGGTTGGCGGGGCGCTCCAGGCCCAGGTGGGTGCGCAGGGACGCGCCGGGCAGCGGGCGCAGGGCGAGGCGCCGCTCGAAGAGGTGCGGCAGGACGAGCCGGGACAGCTCCGGCAGATCCTCGTCGAGCACGAGCGGGTGCAGGCGTACGCCGTCCACGACGCCCCGCAACCGCCCGAGCAGGACGGCGAGTCCGGACGCGGAGCCGATGTGGCGCAGCCGTCCCCGGTCGGTCCAGGGCGCGTGCTGCTCGAGGTCGGCGACGCGCTCCTCGGCGGTGGCGTGGGCCGTGTCGAGGGCGACCTCGATCTCGGCGAAGGTGCGGGGCGTTCCCGCGCCGTCGGCGGCCGCGGCGACCGCGGTGAGGTCGCGGCCCTCGACGAGGGCGACGTCGAGCTGCCCGGCGGGGACGCGGTCGGGCCGGCCGAGGACGACGAGTTGTCCTTGGGGCGGCCGCGGCACGATGGCCGGGCCCTTCACCGCGTAGGCGTCGCCGGTGAAGTCGACGTAGTGCAGCCGGTCGCGGTCGAGGTATCTGCTGGTGGCGACGGACCGGACGACCGCGTCGTCCTCCCAGGAGTCCCACAGGGCGCGGACGACCTCCACTCCGTCGCGGGACTCCCGGGCACGGGCGGCCTCGCCGTCGACGTGCGGACGGCCCCAGACCCGGGCTGCCTCGGGACGCTCCTCCTCGCCCACCACCCAGCCGCCGCGCCCGGTCGAGATGTGGTCGAGGGACGCCAACTGGCTGGAGACGTGGAAGGGTTCGGCGTAGGTGACCGGCACGACGGGCGCGATACCGATGACGCTGGTCGACGCGGCGAGGAACGCGGCCCGCTCGACCGCCCCGATGCGGCCGACGACGTCGGGGGTGCCGCCGGGCGGCAGCGCGCCGTCCGCGAGGGTGATCAGGGTGAACCCGGAGTTCTCCGCGGCGGCGGCGACGCGGGCCACCCGGCGTGGGGTGAGCAGATGGTCGGGCGAGTGGGCGGCGCGGCGCCAGGCCGCGGGGTGGGCGCCGTCACCGTCGAGTTCGACGGCGAGCCGCAGGGCGGGACCGGACAACGGGAGTTCCTTCCGGAGGCACGACGAGTCGACCGGCCCGACGGGCCGGCGGGGGTCAGCGGCGTGCGGAAGGACAGACGGCGGAGGCGGTACGGCAGTAGTCGACATGCCGTCGGGTGATCAGCCGCGTGCCTGTGCCGACACCGTGCGGTGTCGTGCCAGGTGCGCGCATCGGGGGCCTCCGCCCTTCGTGACAGATCGCTTCAACCTACGTGGTCGGCCCCGGAAAGTGTCAAGGGCATTAGATGCCGGTGCATGAACCCGGCAGGGTGGACTCCTGTCGCGCTGTGGATCATTGCTACGGTGCACCGGTGTCTGACTCCTCACGCGATACCGCCGAAGGCGCCGGCTGGGTCGGCGCCGACCGAGGCGCGTACCGGCAGCTCATGCCGGACCGGACCGAGAAGATCTCGTGGCTGGACCCCAGGATGCTGTGGGCCGCCCGCAACGGCGTGCTGGCTTCGTGGTTCGGCGACCCGACGGGCCGTACCCGCGGCCGCCTGGTGGCGCAGCGGACGGCGGCCGGCGCACCCGAGGACAAGGTGATCCGGCGCACGGACCCGGACGGTTTCTCCTTCATGGTCATCGGCGACACGGGTGAGGGCGACGATCCTCAGTACGCCGTCGTACCCGGCTTTCTGAGGGCGAGTCAGGGCACGTCCTTCGCCGTGCTCGCCAGTGACGTGATCTATCCGGTGGGCAGCGCCGACGACTACGGCACCAAGTTCTTCCGCCCGTACCGGGATTACCCGGCTCCCATCTACGCGATACCGGGCAACCACGACTGGTACGAGGACCTGGGCGCGTTCATGCGGGTCTTCTGCGGCGACGCCCCGCCCCTGCCCGCCGAGCCCGCGCCTCGCCTGCTCAGCCGCGCCAGGCTGCGTGCCCTGCTGTGGCACCGTCCGCGCCCGCACGACGGTCAACGCCTCGCCGAGGCCCGCGCGTTGAGGTCCGCGACCGGCCAGCAGGCGGTGCAGCCCGGGCCGTACTGGGCGATCGACGCCGGCCCGGTGCGGATCATCGGCATCGACACCGGGCTGCTGGGCACGCTGGACGCCGAACAGGGCGCGTGGCTGCGCGCGGTGTCGCAGGGCCCGCGCCCCAAGATCCTCGTCACCGGCTCGCCCCTCTACGTCGACGGCGAGCACCACCCGTGCCCCGTCGAGGGCGGCGGCACGGTCGACGACATCGTCAGCGCGCCCGAGCACCACTACGTGGCGGCCATAGGCGGCGACATCCACAACTACCAGCGCTACCCGGTGCGGCTGGCCGACGGGCGCACGCTCCAGTACGTGGTCGCGGGCGGTGGGGGCGCCTTCATGCACGCCACGCACACCATCCCCCGGGTGTCCGTCGCCGGCGTCACCGAGCGGGACTTCCGCTGCTATCCACTGCGCGGCGACTCCCTCGCCTTCTACAGCCGGCTCTACGGGAGCCGGCTGCGGCTGCGCCGGTTCTTCGCCCTCACCGAGACCGAGGCCCAGGCGGTGGTCGCCGAACGGCTGGGCATCCCGCCGACCCGCACACCGGGCCCGGAGGTCAGGGTGACGCGGCGGATCCGCCTGCTGGCCGGTCTGCTGGGCACCGGGAGCCGCCCGGAGCGCCGCAAGCGGTTCCGGCTGCCGGTGCGCAAGATCTACACCCAGCTCTTCTCGCCGAGCTCGGTGACGTACAGCCCGCCGTTCTTCAAGTGCTTCCTGCGGCTGGACGTCACACCGGAGTCGGTCCGGCTGCGCTGCTTCGCGGCCACCGGGAACCGCGCCCAGGAGCTGAACCCGCCGGTCGAGGACGAGGTCACGATCCCGCTGGTCTGACACGACCGCTCGCGACTCTCCACGAAACAACCGCCGACAACCGCCGTACGGCCGCAGAACGATGGAGGAACCCCCGTGCCTTCGACCTCACGCCCCCTGCGCAGGCTGGGCTTCCTCACCATCGGGCTGTTCGACGCGGACGATCCGGGCCGGGGGCACGAGACCACGCTGGAGATCATCGAGCTGGGTGAACGGCTCGGCTTCGACAGCGCCTGGGTGCGCCACCGGCACCTCCAGTACGGCATATCCTCCCCCGTCGCCGTCCTCGCGGCCGCCTCGCAGCGCACCCGGCGCATCGAGCTCGGCACCGCGGTCATCCCGCTGGGCTGGGAGAACCCGCTGCGCCTCGCGGAGGACCTGGCCACCGTCGACATCCTCGCCGGGGGCCGGCTCAACCCGGGGGTGAGCGTCGGCCCGCCGATGCACTACGAGCAGGTCAAGGAAGCCCTGTACCCGGACACCGCCGACGCGGAGGACTTCGGCTACGAGCGGGTGCGGCGGCTGCTGGACCTGGTGCGCGGCAAGTCCGCCACCGACTTCAGCGGGGTCGAGGGCTTCGAGGTGTTCTCCGACGTGGTGCAGCCGCACTCCCCCGGTCTCGGCCGCCGCCTGTGGTACGGCGGGGGCAGCCTGGGTTCGGCGCGGTGGGCCGGGGAACACGGCATGAACTTCCTCACCAGCAGCGTGGTCAAGGCCGAAGGCCCGGACGACACCAGGGACTTCGCCGAGATCCAGCTCTCCCACGTCCACGCCTTCCGCGCCGCCCACCCCGACGGCGAGGCGGCCCGTGTCTCGCAGGGTCTCGTGGTCATCCCCACCGACTCCGCCTCACCCGAACAGCGCGCGAGGTACGAGGAGTTCGCGGCGAAGCGGCTCCCCCGTACGGCCTCGCCGCAGGGCCCGGCCCGGCTGCTGTTCGCCCCGGACCTGGTCGGCACCTCGGACGAGATCGCCGAACGCCTGCACGCCCACGCCGCGTTCCGCGAGATCGACGAGGTCGCCTTCGCCCTGCCGTTCACCTTCGGGCACGAGGACTACGTACAGATCCTCACCGACATGGCGACGAAGCTGGGTCCGGCGCTGGGATGGCGTCCCGGCGCCGGAGCGTGAGGACCCTCACCAGCGGCCCGGCTCGGTTCCCGTCACCGGCTCGGACGGCCTGCCGTCCACGCCGACGGGGATCTCGCCGGTGAGCATCACCCGGTGCATCGTGCGCGGGAAGCGCAGATGCGCGTTGTCGCTCGGCGCGAGGTGGATGGTGGCGCGGTTGTCCCAGAACGCCACGCTGCCCGGTTCCCAGCGGAAGCGGACCGTGTACTCGGGGCGGGTCGCCTCCTCCAGCAGCATGTCCAGGATCGCCCGGCTCTCCGCGCGGGAGAGGTCGGTGATCTGCTCGACGTAGTAGCCGTTGACGTACAGCACACGTTCCCCCGTCTCGGGGTGGACGCGTACCAGGGGGTGTACCGAGGCGACCTGGTGATCGAGCAGGTGGCGGACGTACGCGTCGTCGCCGGGGCGGGGCTGGTAGCCGACGCCGAGCCGGTGCTCGGCGCGCAGTCCGGCCAGGAACTCCCGCAGGGGCACGGAGAGTCCGGCGTGGGCGGCCGCCAGGTTGGACCAGGTCGTGTCACCGCCGTAGGGCGGTACGGTCTCGGCGCGCAGGATCGTCGCGGCCGGCGGGTCGACGCGGGCGCCGTGGTCGCAGTGCCAGCCGCGCAGAAGGGTGTGCCGGCGGCGCCGGAGCCACTCCTCGTGCTCCATGCCGAACTTCCCGCCCAGTTCGAGGCGGTCGGCGGTCGTCTCGATCTCCGGGAAGTCCGCCGGTGACGCACCACCGCGCCTGCGCAGGACGACGGGTTCGCCGAACCGTCGCGCGAACGCCACATGTCCGGCGTGGTCGAGGCGCTGTCCGCGGAAGAACACCACCTTCCAGCGCAGCACCGCCGCCCTGACCACGGCGACCTGGGCGTCGTCGAGTCCCGCGGCCAGGTCGACGCCCTCGATCTCGGCGCCGATGTGTCCGGCGACCGGCTTCACCTCCACTCCGGCCGCCCGCGCGGCCTTCTCGGCGGTCGGGTCGTCGAAGGGGGTGGCCCGGCTGTCCGTCGTCATGCGTGCTCCGCTCGTCTTCACTCGTCGTCCGTCACGGCTCCGGGAAGATCGTGACAGCGAATCGACGGCCTGGCGACAGCGCCTCGGACACCCCTGGCGGAGTCGGAGGGCCCGCCCCGCGGCCTCCGGTTGATCGATCCCCGTCCCATCGGTGAGGCTGGTGGGACGACACGGACGACACAGCCGAGGAAAGGTCCCCTGGTGAGCAACATCCCGGAGCACACGCTCAACGACGGTACGAAGCTCCCGGCCCTGGGTCTGGGCACCTGGCCGATGGACGACGCGGAGGCTGAGCGGGCGGTGGCCGAGGCGCTCGGCCTGGGCTACCGGCTCGTCGACACGGCGACGAACTATCGCAACGAGAGCGGAGTCGGGCGGGGCGTGGCCCGGGGCGGGGTGCCGCGCGAGGAGATCGTGGTGGCCACGAAACTGCCCGGCCGCCACCACGGCTACGAGGAGACCCTCGCCTCCTTCGAGGAGTCCCGGCAGCGGCTCGGCCTCGACCACGTGGACCTGTACCTGATCCACTGGCCGCTTCCCCGGGTCGACAGGTTCGTCGACTCCTGGCGGGCCATGATCAAGCTCCGCGAGGACGGCCTGGTCCGGTCCATCGGTGTCTCCAACTTCACCGCCGAGCACATCGAGCGGCTGGAGAAGGAGACCGGCGTGCTGCCGTCCGTCAACCAGATCGAGCTGCACCCGCTCTTCCCCCAGGACGAGCTGCGCGCCTTCCACGAGGCGAAGGGCGTCCGCACGGAGAGCTGGAGCCCGCTGGGCCGCGGTTCGGCGCTCCTGGAGGACCCGGCCGTCGTCTCCGTCGCCGAGTCGCTGGGCGTGACGCCCGGCCAGGTCGTCCTGCGCTGGCACCTCCAGCTCGGCGCGGTCCCCATCCCGAAGTCGTCCAGTCCCGAGCGGCAGCGCGCCAACCTCGACGTCTTCGGCTTCGAACTCGGGCCGGCGCAGCTGGCGGCGATCGCGGCGCGGCCGCACCGGCGCCTGGGCGGCGACCCCGAGGTGCACGAGGAGTTCTGAGCGGTGACGGCAGCGTCCGGCTCCGTCGGTGCCGCTCCCCGGGGCGGCACCGTCCAGGAGTGATCACCCGGGCTCCAGCGACTGCTCCGCCCAGATCGTCTTGCCCCGGTCCGTCTGCCGGCTGCCCCAGCGCTGGGTGAGCTGCGCGACCAGCAGCAGGCCGCGCCCGCCCTCGTCGAAGGCGTGGGCGCGGCGCAGGTGCGGGGAGGTGGAACTGCCGTCGGACACCTCGCAGATGAGGCTGCGGTCGCGGATCAGCCGGAGCCGGATGGGGGGTGCGCCGTAGCGGATGGCGTTGGTGACGAGTTCGCTGACGACGAGTTCGGTGACGAACGCGGCCTCCTCCAGGCCCCACGCCGTCAGTTGCTCGGTCGCCGCCTGGCGGGTGGCGGCGACCTGGGCGGGGTCCGGCTCGACGTCCCAGGCGGCGACCTGGTCCGCGCCGAGCGCCCGGGTACGCGCGAGCAGCAGCGCGACGTCGTCGCCTGGCTCTTCCGGCAGGACCGCCTTGAGCACGGTGTCGCAGAGGGCGTCGAGCGAGGCGGCGGGCGCGGTCAGGGCGCTGCACAGCTCGCCGGTGGCGCGGTCCACGTCGCGGTCGCGGTCCTCGATCAGGCCGTCGGTGTAGAGGGCGACGACCGCGCCTTCGGGCAGCTCCAGTTCGACCGCCTCGAAGGGCAGTCCGCCGACTCCGAGCGGGGGCCCGGGGGTCATCCGGACCAGCTGTGCGGTGCCGTCGGGCAGGACGACGGCGGGGGCCGGGTGCCCTGCGGCGGCGAGGGTGAGGTGGCGGCTGACCGGGTCGTAGACGGCGTAGAGGCAGGTGGCGCCGAGCTCCGCGACGTCCTCGCCTGCGTCGTCGTACGCCGCGAGGTGGGTGACGAGGTCGTCGAGGTGGGTGAGGAGTTCGTCGGGCGGCAGATCCACGTCGGCGAGGGTGCGCACGGCCATGCAGAGCCGGCCCATGGTCGCCGTCGACGGGATGCCGTGTCCGACGACGTCGCCGACGACGAGGGCGACCCGGCTGCCGGAGAGGGGGATGACGTCGAACCAGTCGCCGCCGATGCCGGCCGTGGAGCCACTGGGCAGATAGCGGTGGGCGACCTCGACGGCGACCTGTCCGGGCAGGCCGCGGGGCAGCAGGCTGTGCTGGAGGGTGAGGGCGGTGGTGCGTTCGCGGGCGAAACGGCGGGCGTTGTCGATGCAGACGGCGGCCCGGCTGGCGAGTTCCTCGGCGAAGACGGCGTCGTCGGCCTCGTAGTCGTCCGGATGGGCGATACGGACGCCGACCAGGACTCCCAGGGTGGTGCCCCGGGCCCGCAGGGGCACCGCGATCACCGAGTGGACCCCGCTGCGGAAGCGACGGCCCTCGGGAGCGAGCGCGTTGCGTTCGGCGAGCCAGCTCATGAAATCGGGCTCGCCCGCCTGGATACGGACGGCATGCCCGTCCCGCAGGGCGCGCGCGGGCGGACTGAAGGGCGGATGGACGTCGGTCTCGCCGAGGCGGACCGCCGCCTCAGGGGTGCCCTCGTGGGCGGAGCCGTGGGCGACCCGGCGCAGCACGACCTCACCGTCCGGGACAGGCGGCGGCTCGTCGGCGCCGAGGACCCAGTCCAGCAGGTCGACGCTGACGAAGTCGGCGAAACGGGGAACCAGGAGATCGACCACCTCCTCGGTGGTGCGCACGATGTCCAGGGTCGTACCGATCGAGGCCGCGGCCTCGTTCAGCAGGGCCAGCCGCTGGCGGGCCAAGTACTGCTCGGTGCTGTCGAAGGCGGCCAGGGCGACACCGACGACCTCGCCCGACGGCTCCCGCACGGGCCACATCTCGGTGGTCCACGCGTGCTCCCGGTTGAGGGAGGGGGCGCCGGTCCAGCTCTCGTAGCGGATCGGACGGCCGGTCTCGGCGACATGGCGGAGGTGCCAGTTGAAGCCGCGGCTGTGCTCGGCCTCCTGGACGGTGTCCTGGAAGGAGCGGCCGAGCAGGACGTCCTCGGAGACGCCCATCACCTTGCAGGCGACCTCGTTCAGCCGCAGATAGCGCTGGTGCGGGTCGAAGACGGACATGGCCATGGACGCCTGCTGGAAGGCCCGCTCCGCGAGGGTCGGTTCCGGGCCCGAGGGCCGTTCGGCGGTGAGGGCCCAGCCGGCGGGCTCCCCATCGGGGCCGAGCACCGGGCAGGCGGTGACGGTCAGGGTGACGTGCTGGCCGTCGCGGTGGCGTACGAGAGCGGGCCGGGTCCACGCCCGCGCCGGAAGCGGCGGGAGCTCCTCGACGAGCAGGTCGACCGCGGCCCGGCCGACGGCCTCCTCGGCCGCATGGCCCGTCAGCAGACGCGCACCCTCGCTCCAACCCGTCACGATGCCGTGAGCATCGATGACCGCCGCAGCGACGACATGCTCCATGTCGTCAAGAATGGTCCCTTTGTCCCGACGCATCAACCGCGACGGGCCGACCTCGACGGGCGGCCGGGGCGCACGGCGCTCCCGGCCGCCCGGGCCCACTTCCTTCTGCGGCTCAGGCGCGGTGGGCGCGCAGTGCGTCGAGGGCGCGGTCGGCGTGCGTGTTCATCCGCAGCTCGCTGCGGACGACCTCCAGAACGGTGCGGTCCTTCGCAATGACGAAGGTGACCCGCTTGGTGGGGGCGAGGGAGAAGCCGCGCTTCACCCCGAACCGTTCCCGCACCGCCCCGTCGGCGTCGGAGAGCAGCGGCATGCCGAGCGAGTGCCGGCCCGCGAACTCCTGCTGGCGGTCGACGGAGTCCCCGCTGATCCCGACGGGCCGGGCGCCCACGGCGGCGAACTCGGCCGCCAGATCACGGAAGTGGCAGGCCTCGGCGGTGCAGCCCGCGGTGAGGGCGGCGGGGTAGAAGAAGAGGACCACCGGCCCCTCGGCGAGCAGGTCGGTCAGGCTGCGCACCGTGCCGGTCTCGTCCGGCAGCGCGAAGTCCTCGACGACGTCGCCGGTCTCCAGGGCCTTGGTCATGACCGTCCCTCCGTGATCTTCGCGGCGCCGTCGGCGACGTTGCGGGCCCACAGCACGAGGGGCACCTGGAAGGGAAGCCGGGCCACCGCTGCGGCCTTGAGCGGGGTGGGGCGGTGCCGCCAGTCCCACGCCATCTTGACGTTGGCGGGGAAGACGCCGACGAAGAGCCCGGCCGCGGCCAGCGCGGCCGTCCTGCGGGTCCGCGGCAGGGCCACGCCCGCCGCCAGCGCCAGCTCGGCCACACCGCTGGCGTACGTCCAGGCCCTGGGCGAGCCCGGGAGCGTGCGCGGGATGATCGCGTCGAACGGGCGCGGCACGGCGAAGTGGGCCACGCCCATGCCGGCCAGCAGGCCCGCCAGGAGCAGGGGTGAGCGTTCGGACCGGGACACGGTTCCTCCTCTGATGACCTGGCGCCCGACATTACTGGAGGGTAAGCGGAACTCCGGCGGCGGGGTCGCGAGGCGGGACCCCGGAGCGGGGCTCCCCCAACTCGGCCGGGGCGCATCGTGGTTGGCGGCGGTCGGCGAAAGCCTGCCGGTACGGCGTCTGTCTGCTGTGGCACGTCGGGCACCGGAACGAAGCCGGTGAAGGCGGATCGACCCTGCACCTCGACGGGGAGACGGTGCACGTCGACGAGGAGGACGGCGACGACGCCAAGCTGCTAGGCGTGTACTCCACCTCCGAGACGGCGGCGGAGCGCAGGCGCCGCGCCCGGCTGCTGCCGGGCTTCGCCGGACGAGCCGGACTGTTTCGTCATCGACGAGCACACCCTCGACGAGGACGCGCGGACCGGCGGTTTCGTGCGCGTCTAGGCCCGGTCCCGGGCCTGCCCGTGATGCCGGCCGGGGGTGTACCCGTACGCCCTGCGGAACACGTCGATGAAGGCGCTGGCGGAGGACCAGCCGCAGCGGTGGGCGACCGTCGTGACGGGCGTGCCGTCGGCCAGCAGACGCAGGGCGTGGTAGAGCCGGGACTGGGTGCGCCACTGGGGGAAGGTCATGCCGAACTCGCGGCGGAAGAGGCGGCTCAGGGTGCGTTCGCCGGTACCGGTGGCGGCGCCGAGGGCGGCGAGGGTGCGCTGGTCGGAGGGGTCGGCGTGGACGAGGGCGCAGACCTCGGCCAGCCGGGGGTCGGCGGCGGTGGGCAGTCGGGCCGGCTGCTGCGGGGAGGCACGCAGCTGGTCGCGCAGCACGGCGAGCAGGCGGTCGCGTTCGGGGCTCGGGGCGTCCGGGGCCCGGGTGTAGGCGAGGATCAGCTCCCGCAGCAGCGGGCTGACGGCGAGGACGGTCGGCGCGTCCAGACCGAGCGGGTTGTCGTCGGCCGGCAGGCCCACCAGGTGCAGGTCGAGCCGGCCGTACGCCCGGTGCGCGTGCGTGGTTCCTGCGGGCACCCACAGCGCGCGGGTGCCGGGTGCGAACCAGGTGCCGGCGTCGGTCGTGACGGCCAGGACACCCGAGCCCGCGTAGACGATCTGGTGGTCGTCGTGCCGGTGCGCGTCGATGCGCCGGCCCGCGGCCAGCGCCTGGACCCGGGTGGGCGCGGTCGGTGTGTGGCGGATGTGCGGCACAAGGCGGCAGATTATCGGAAGCGCGACAGACACCGGGGCCGTGACGATCGCAGCGTGCCGAAAAGCCGATCCATCACCCTGATGTCGCTGGCCCACGCCTGCGTGGACGTGTACCAGGGGGCCGTGGCCGCGCTGGTCCCCTTCTTCGTCGCCGAGCGTGCCTACTCCTACGCCGCTGCCTCGGGGATCGTCCTGGCGGCCTCCTTGCTGTCGTCGGTGACGCAGCCGCTGTTCGGCGTGCTGACCGACCGGTTCGCGATGCCGTGGCTGCTGCCGCTCGCGGCGGCGGCCTCCGGTGCGGGGATCGCCGTCAGCGGGATCGGCGGCTCGTACCCGCTCACGCTGGCGGCGGTGGCCGTGTCCGGGATCGGGGTCGCCGCCTACCACCCCGAGGCCGCGCGGGCGGCGCGGGCCGCCTCGGACGGCCGCCACACGGCGATGGGCTGGTTCGTGCTCGGCGGCAACGTCGGCTTCGCGCTCGCCCCGCCGCTGGTCGCGGCCGTCGTCGCGACCTGGGGTCTGCGCGCCTCGCCGCTGCTGGGGCTGCCGGCCCTGGCGGGCGTGGCACTGTGTGCGGCCGCGGTGCGCTCGGCGGCCGGCCGGGCCGGGTCCGCCCCGGTGACGGCCGACGGGCCGGAGGAGGCGGAGGGGGCGGGCCGGGACGACTGGCCGGCGTTCCTGCGTCTTTCGTGTGCCGTGGTGTGCCGCTCGGTCGTCTTCGTCGGCCTGAGCACGTTCGTCTCGCTGTACGTCCGTGCCCGCACGGGAGGCGGGGCGGCGGCGGGAACGGCCGCGCTGTGCGTGCTCTACGCGGGCGGCGCCGTGGGGACACTGGCAGGTAGCCGGCTCGCCGGGCGCTGGGGACGGCTCCGGGTCGTGCGGCACTCGTACGCCGTGACGGTGCTCGCGGTGACCGGCGTGGTCCTGGTCCCGGGCCCGCCCCTGTACCTGTTCGTCGCGCTCGCCTCGGCCGGCCTGTACGTGCCGTTCTCGCTGCATGTGACGCTGGGCCAGGACTGTCTGCCCCGCCGCATGGGCACCGCGAGCGGCGTCACCCTGGGGCTGGCGGTCAGCGTCGGGGGTGCGACCGCGCCGGCCCTGGGCGCGCTCGCGGACGCCACGTCCCTGCGGACGGCTCTGCTCCCCCTGCTGATACCGCCGGTGGTGGCCTGGTTCCTGCTGCGCGGGCTGCGCGAGCCGGTCCCCGCCACCGCTCCGTCGCCCGTGGCCGGCTCCCGCGCCCGCTGGTCAGGCGCGTCCTGAGGGTCAGGCGCGCGGGGCCGCGGCCGGCTGCTCGGTCTCGTCCTCGATGGAGTGGGAGAGGAAGTCGTCGACCATGCGGTGGAAGAGCGTGGCGAGCTGCCCGAGCTCGTCCGGGGACCAGTCGGCCAGCGCCAGCTGCATGCCCCGGGCGCCCGCGTCCCGGACCCGGCCGACGGCCGCGCGGCCGGCCTCGGTGAGCTGGATCCGCTGGGCCCGGCCGTCGTCGGGGTCGGGGACCCGGGTGACGTACCCGGACTTCTGGAGCTGCTGCACCGTGCGGGTCACATGGGAGGCCTCCACGCCCAGCCGCTGCGCCAGTTCCCCCGGCCGCAGCGGCTCGGAGTCGGCGACCTGCCGCAGCAGCGCCACGGCGGCGCGGTCCAGGGGGACGCCGGCCAGTGTCATCAGCCGGTCGTGCTGGCGGGCGCGGGTGCTCAGGTAGGTGATGCGAGTGAGCGCGCGCTCGATCTCGATCACTTCCGGGGTCGCGGTGGAAGGCAACGGCAACGGTTCGGTGGACATGCGACCCACTTTACCATCTTGTTGCGTAACTCAAGTAAGTTACTGCGTACGTGTACCGCGCCTACTGCGGAGGGACGACCCGCGTACGCCACCCCTGCCGTATCCGGATGGTACGCGGTCACCCATACCCGGCGGTATGCCCCGGCTCATGTCCGGCCCGCGCGACGCTCCCCTCTGAGCAGCCACGCCAGGTACGCGCCGCCCGCCACGCCCGTCACCACGCCGACCGGCAGCAGCGCCGAGCCGGTGACGCGCTGGATGGCGAGATCGGCCGCGGAGACCAGCAGGGCGCCGGTCCACGCGGCGGGCAGGAGGTTGGGCCCCGCGGCGCGCGTGACCCGGCGCGCGAGCTGCGGGGCGGCCATCGCCACGAACGGGATCGGACCGGCCGCGGCGACCGCCATCGCCGTGAGGCCCGTACCGGCGCACAGCAGGACCAGCCGACTGCTTTCCGGGGGCACGCCGAGCGCGGCCGCGGTGTCGTCACCCATCTCCAGAAGGGTCAGCCGCCGGGCGTACACCAGGACGAGCGGGACGAGCGGGACCAGGCCGAGGGCGGCGATGCGGACGTCGGTCCAGTCGCGGGCGTTGAGCGAGCCGATCATCCAGCTCGCCGCCTGCGCGGCCTTGCCGATGTCGGCGCGCACGTACAGGAAGCTGGTCGCCGAGCCCAGCACGGCGGAGGCGCCGATGCCGACGAGGACGAGCCGGTAGCCGTGCACACCCCGCCGCCAGGCGAGGAGGTAGACGGCCGCGGCGGTGGCGAGGCCGCCGCACACGGCGCCGAGCGCCGTCTGCGGTCCGCCGGCGTCGAAGAGGATGATCGCGACGAGCGCGCCGGCCGAGGCGCCGTTGCCGAAGCCGATGACGTCCGGACTGCCGAGCGGGTTACGGGTGAGCGACTGGAACACCGCTCCCGCCAGGCCCATCCCGAAACCGACCAGCAGGGCCACCAGGGCCCGGGGCAGCCGCAGGTCCGTCACGATGAACCCGGCGCCGGGCGGGCCGCCGCCCGCGAGGGTGTCGAGCACCTCCGCCGGGGTGAGCCGGTAGCTGCCCGTACCGAGGGCGAGCACCAGCGTGCACGCGGCGAGCAGAGCGGTCACGGAGCAGGTCAGCAACGTGCGGCGGGCCCAGCGCAGGGACCAGCGGCCGGTGCGCAGCACGCCCGCGGCGGCGCGGTCTTCGAGCAGGCTCACAGCTGGGTCGCCTTCCGCCGCCGGACCAGGTGGATGAAGAGCAGGCCGCCGAGGAACGCGGTGACCGTGCCGACCTCGATCTCCGAGGGCGCCGCGACGATCCGGCCGAGCACGTCGGAGACGAGGAGCAGGACGGGCGCGTAGAGCGCGCAGTACGGCAGGAGCCACCGCGGGTCGGGGCCGCAGAAGGCGCGGGCCGCGTGCGGGATCATCAGCCCGACGAAGCCGATCGGGCCGCACAGGGCGGTCGCGCCGCCGCACAGCAGCGTGATGGCGACGACGGACAGCACGCGGGTGCGGCGCACCCGGGTGCCGAGGGCGCGGGCGTGGTCGTCACCCAGGGCGAGGGCGCCGAGCGGGCGGGCCAGGGCGAGCGCGAGTGCGGCTCCGGCCACGAGCAGCGGCAGCACCGAGAGCAGCAGGTCGGCATCCCGTTTGGCGAGGGTGCCGACGGCCCAGTACCGCATCTCGTCCAGGGCGCCCAGATCCCACTGCTGGAGTCCGTTGACGTAGCCGAACAGGGCCGCGTTGACGGCGGTTCCGGCGAGGGCGAGGCGTACGGGGGTCGCGTACCGGCCGCCGCCGAGGGCCTGGACGGCGGTGGCGGCGAGGGCGGCGCCGGCCAGCGCGAACCACAGGTAGCCGGTGAACGAGGTGATGCCGAGGACGCTGATCGCGGTGACCACGGCGGCCGCGGCGCCCGCGTTGACACCGAGGAGGCCGGGGTCGGCGAGGGGGTTGCGGGTCAGGGTCTGCATGAGACCGCCGCCGAGCCCCAGGGCCGCCCCGACGGCCACGCCGGCCAGCGTGCGCGGGAGACGCAGGTCCCGCACGATCGCGTCGTTCTCGGTGCCGGTGGGGGCGAACAGGCCGGACCAGACCTGATGAAGCGGTATCTGCCGGGTGCCCACGGCCAGCGAGAGGACGGCCGCCGCGAGCAGCAGCGCCAGGCCCAGCAGTAGTCCCGCGGTGCGCAGGGGGGGCCGTTTTCTTCCGGCGCGGGGGTGCGATCCAACGAACATGTGCTTAGCTTAGGCTAACCTAACCATGGTTGTTGACGATTTTGTCGACCGAGTGCTGTCGTATGCCCGACTGCCCCTGGACACAAGCCTGTTGGCCTGATTCGGGGCGAAGAACGAGGGGGAGAAATGTCCGGAGGACCGAGATGAACGCGGGCCCACCACCAGTCCTGCACCTCGCCGCCGCACCGGGGAGCACCCACGACTCCGTACAGCCGGTGCGCGTCACCGGCCCGCGCGTAGCGCGGCTCCTGGAGGACCTCGAGCGCCTGGAACCCGCCGACGCGGTACGGCGGACGGCGCTGACGACCGCCTTCTGGAGCGAGGCCGAACAGCTCGGCACCCCGCTCGTGGAGGAGCTCGACGGGTGGCCCGGACACCGGACGGTGACCTTTCTGTGGCGCGGACACCGGACCACCCGTCAGGTGCTGCTCCACGCCAACCGCATCGTCGACCGCGACCGGCTCGCCGACGCGCTGCTGGAGCACGTGCCCGGCACCGACGTCTGGCACCTCGGGCTGCGGCTGCGGGCCGACCACCGGGGCTCCTACCGGATGGCGGCCGACGTCTCGGCCAAGGAACCGCCCACGGATCCGGGCCGGTTGCAGCAGCGGCTGCGGTCGCTGTCCGTGCACGCGGCCGCGGACCCGCTCAACCGGCGGCGGGTGCCGACCCGTTGGAACGGGCCGGACGGCTCCGTCTTCGCCCTGCCCGACGCACCGCCCCTGCCCTGGGCCGAACAGCCGGGCGGTGGACCGGAGGGACGGGTGGAACGGCACCGGGTGAGCGCCCCGGCGCTCGGCGGCGACCGCGACACCTGGGTGTACCTGCCGCCGGGACACGGCGGCGGGGACCGGTCCCCGCTGCCCGTGCTGGTGCTGTGCGACGGCGACATGTGGTTCGGCCGGCTCGGCCTCGGCCACACGCTCGACGCGCTCGTCGCCGACGGGACGCTGCCCCCGCTCGCCGTGCTCGCCCCGGACGCGGTGGACCGGGACGCCCGCTGGCGCGAACTGGGAGCGCGGGAACCGTTCGTGACCTTCCTCGCGGACGAACTGCTGCCCTGGGCGGCGGGCCGCTGGCCGCTCACCACCGACCCGGCTCAGACCGTCGTCGCGGGCCAGAGCCTGGGCGCGATCACGGCGCTGCACGCCGCGTACCGGCGGCCGGAGCGCTTCGGCAACGTCCTCGCCCAGTCCGCCTCCCTGTGGTGGCGGCCCGGTCTGCCGCCGCCCCGGGGTCCCAAACCCCCGGTGTTCGGCGTGCCCTGGCTGGTCTCACGGTACGCCGCCTCGGGCCCACGGTCGGTCGCCGTCCACCTGGACGTCGGCCTGCACGAGGGCCCGATGGTCGACCACAGCCGCGCCCTGTACCGGGCGCTGCGCCGGGCAGGCCACCGGATCACCTACGCCGAGTACAACGGCGGCCACGACTACGCCTGTTGGCACGGCGCGCTGGCCGACGGCCTGGTGCGGCTGCTCGGCGCCTGACTCCCCTTCCGCTTCTCCTTCGTCTCGTCGTCTTCGTCTCGTCTTCGTCTTCGTCTTCGTCTTCAAGGAGCTCATCCGATGTCCTCTGCACGTACCTCCCGCCGGACGGTCCTGGCGTCCGCCGCCGCCGTCGTGACGGGAGCCCTCCTCCTGTCCGGCTGCGGTGACGACGGGAAGGACGCAGGCACCGGCGACGCGGCGGCGGGCACCCGCGCGATCACCGACGCGACCGGCCGCAAGGTCGAGGTGCCGGCCGCGCCGACGAAGGTCGTCGCGCTCAGCGAGCCCACCCTGGACGCGGCGCTGGCCCTGGGGATCGAGCCCGTCGGCGCCACCGCCGGACGCGGACAGCAGGGCGTCTCCACCTATCTCGCCGACAAGGCAGCCGAGGCGCAGGTGGTCGCCACCGTCGCCGAGGCCGACCTGGAGAAGGTGGCCGCGCTGCGACCCGACCTGATCCTCCTCGACGAGACGACGGCCGTGAAGAGCGAGGTCTCCAAGCTCCAGGCCATCGCCCCGACCGTGGTCACCGCCGCACTGAACGAGGACTGGAAGAAGGCGTTCACCGCGACCGCCGACGCCCTCAACAAGAAGGCCGACGCCGAGCGGATCCTCACCGGCTTCGACGCCGACGTGGCCGCCGCCAAGGCGAAACTCGGCACGAACGCGGGCGCCGTCGTCAGCGTGGTGCGCTGGCAGAACGGGGCACCCTCCGTGGTGGGCAAGGGCGTCGGCCACGTGGGCTCCACGCTGACCTCCCTGGGGCTGACGCGCCCGGCGGACCAGCAGGGCGCTAGCGCCGGACACAGCGAGCCGGTGAGCCTGGAGAAACTGTCCACCGTCGACGGGGACTGGCTGTTCTTCGGCACCCTCGGGGACCGGGCGGACGGCGACAAGGCGTACGCCGAGGCGAAGAAGGTGCCCAACTTCGGCCGGCTGAAGGCCGAGCAGGCCGGCCAGGTCGTGGTCGTCCAGGGCTCGGCGTGGAACAGCGCGGGCGGCCCGCTGGCGGCCGGGATCGTCCTGGCCGACCTCACCGAGGCGCTCACCTCGTGAGCGCCGGGCTGAACGGCCGGTTCGCCCTGGTGACGGGCGCCGGCCGGGGCATCGGGGCCGCCGTGGCCGCCGCCCTCGTCGAGGAGGGCGCCCGGGTCCTGGCCACCGACCTGGACCCGGACGGGGTGCGTTCGCTCACCGCGAGGTACCCGGGCCGGGTGACCGCCCGCGCGCTGGACGTCACCGACGCGGCGGCGGTGGAGGCCCTGGTCGACACGGCGGAACAGGAGGCCGGGCCACTGGACATCGTCGTCAACGTGGCCGGGATCCTGCGGAGTTCGCAGGTCGTGGACCTCACCGAGGAGGACTGGACGGCGACCTTCGCGGTCAACACGAACGGTGTCTTCCACGTCTCGCGCGCGGCCGCCCGCCGGATGACCGGACGCGGCGCGGGCAGCATCGTCACCGTCGCCTCCAACGCGGCCGGTGTCCCCCGCGCGGGCATGGCCGCCTACGCCGCCTCGAAGGCCGCCGCCGTCATGTTCACCAAATGCCTGGGCCTGGAGGTGGCCGCGCGGGGCGTGCGCTGCAACACGGTCTCCCCCGGCTCGACCCTCACCGACATGCAGCGCGCCCTGTGGAACGGCGACACCGAGGCCGCGGCCCGGCGCGTCGTCGAGGGCGACCTCGCCACCCACCGCACCGGCATCCCGCTGGGCCGCATCGCCGAACCGGCCGACGTCGCCGACGCCGTCGTGTTCCTGGTCTCCGACCGCGCCCGGCACATCACCATGCACGACCTGTACGTGGACGGCGGCGCCACCCTCCGGGCCTGATCCCGCCCGCACGTCCCCCACTGGAGACACACCATGTCTGCCTCACTGCGTGACCACCCCGCCCCCTCTCTCCTGTCCCCCGGCGCGGCCACGGCCCTCCTGGAGGCCTACCGGCCCGCCACGGACCGTTTCCTCGCCTCACCCCGGCACACCCTGCTGGGCCGCGGCAGCGCCGCCGGGATACCCCACGGCACGAGCCCGCTCGCGCAGCGCGTCCAGGACGTCCTCGACGCGCTGCGCCGGCCGGACGCCCCGCCGCCGGTCGTCATGGGCTCGCTGCCCTTCGCCCCCGACGCCCCGCCCGCGCTCGCGGTGCCGGACATGGTGCACTGGGCGCCGCCGCTGCGCGAGGACCCGCTGGTCGCGCTGCCGGTGCCCCGCGACGAGCACCGGCCGGACTGGCAGGTGCGGGAGGTGCCCTCGCCCGAGCGGTACGGCGAGGCGGTCGCCACGGCCGTGGCGCGGATGCGGGCCGGCGAGTTCGACAAGGTCGTCCTCGCCCGCACCCTGGAACTGGCCTCCTCGCGCGAGCCGGACCTGCCGGCCATGCTGCGCCGGCTCGCCCGACGCGACCCGGACGGCTACTCCTTCGCCGTGCCGAGCGGCCCCGGCCGCACCCTCGTCGGCGCCAGCCCCGAGCTCCTCGTCTCCCGCCGCGGCAACCTGCTCACCGCCAACCCCCTCGCGGGCAGCACACCCCGCAGCACCGACCTCGCCGAGGACGTGCGCCGGGCGGCGGCGCTCCTGGACTCCCCGAAGGACCTGCACGAGCACGCCGTCGTCGTGACCGCCGTGCAGGAGGCGCTCGCGCCGTTCTGCACCCGTCTGGAGGTGCCGACCCGGCCCACGCTGGTGCGCACCGCCGCGTTGTGGCACCTGTCGACGACGGTCACCGGAGAGCTCCGCGACCCGGCCGTGACCGCGCTGGACCTGGCGTCGGCGCTGCACCCCACGCCCGCCGTGTGCGGTACGCCGACGGACGTGGCCCGCGCGGTGATCGCCGCCTCCGAGCCGTTCGACCGGGGCCCGTACACGGGCATGGTGGGGTGGCAGGACGCGGACGGCGACGGCGAGTGGGTCGTGACGATCCGCTGCGCCGAGGCCGAGGGCCGCACGCTGCGGTTGTTCGCGGGCGCCGGCGTCGTCGCCGAGTCGACGCCGGAGGCCGAGACGGCGGAGACCGCCGCCAAGTTCCGCACCTTCCTGCACGCCGTGGGGGCCGGGCTGTGACCCTCACCCCGGGCGTGGACGCCCCCACCTGGCCCGCCGCGTTCGCGGCACGCTACCGGGCCGCGGGCCACTGGCGAGGGCAGACCTTCGGCGGCGTACTGCGGGCCCGGGCCGCCGCGCACCCCGACCGCGTCGCCCTCGTCGACCCCGCCCCGCAGCGCCGCACCTGGAGCTACCGGGAGCTCGACGAGCGCGCCGACCGGCTGGCCGCCGGGTTCGCGGCGCGCGGGATCGGCCGGGGTGACCGGGTGGTCGTCCAGCTGCCGAACGTCGGCGAGTTCGTCGAGGTGGTGTTCGCGCTCTTCCGGATCGGCGCGCTGCCGGTGTACGCGCTGCCCGCACACCGGTACACGGAGATCTTCTGGTTCTGCTCCTTCACCGAGGCCGTGGCGTACGTCGTCCCCGACACCCACGCCGGCTTCGACCACCGGGAACTCGCCTCCCGGGTACGGAGGGCGGCCCCGGCGCTGCGGCACGTGTTCGTGGCCGGGGAGCCGGGCGAGCACACCCCGCTGTCCGAGGTGCCGTGCGCGCCGGACGGGCAGCCGGACGGACCCCGGCCGCACGAGCTGGCGTTCCTTCAGCTCTCCGGCGGTACGACGGGGGTGCCCAAGCTCATCCCCCGCACCCACGACGACTACCTGTACTCGCTCCGGGGATCGAACGAGATCTGCGGTGTGGACGCGGACACCCGCTTCCTCGTCGTGCTGCCGGCGGCCCACAACTTCCCGATGAGCTCACCCGGTTGGCTGGGGGTGCTGTACGCCGGGGGCACGACGGTGCTGTGCCCGAAGCCCGATCCGGCGACCGCGTTCCCGCTGGTCGAGCAGGAGCGGATCACCATGACGGGGCTGGTGCCGCCGCTGGCGCTGGTGTGGACGGAGGCCGCCGCCGCGGGCCTGCACGACCTGTCCAGCCTGGAGCTGACGCTGGTGGGCGGCGCGAAGTACAGCGCCGAGGCGGCCCGTCGACTCGAACCCGCCCTGGGGTGCCGGCTGATGCAGGTCTTCGGGATGGCCGAGGGGCTCGTCAACTACACACGCCTGGACGACGATCCGGAGACCGTCGTCACCACACAGGGCCGGCCGATCTCGCCGGACGACGAGGTCCGGATCGTCGACGACGCCGGACACGACGTCCCCGAGGGCGAGTTCGGGCAGCTGTTGACCCGGGGCCCCTACACGATCCGCGGTTACTGGAAGGCGCCCGAGCACAACGCGAAGGCGTTCACCGAGGACGGGTTCTACCGCACGGGAGACATCGTGCGGCGCACGCCGAGCGGTCATCTCGTCGTGGAAGGACGGGCGAAGGACCAGATCAACCGGGGCGGCGAGAAGATCGCGCCGGAGGAGATCGAGAACATCGTGCTCGCCCATCCGTCGGTGCACGACGTGTCGGTGGTCTCCGTCCCCGACCCGTACCTGGGTGAGCGTTCCCTCGCCTACGTGATCCTGCGCGCCGACGCCGAACCGCTGAAACCGGCCGCCGTGAAGCGGTTCGTGCGTGAGCGCGGTGTCGCCGCCTACAAGGTCCCCGATCTGGTCGAGTTCGTCGACGCCTTTCCCACCACGGGCGTCGGCAAGGTCAACAAGAAGCAGCTGCGGTCTTCCGCCGAGCAGCACTGAAAGGCCCGTGTTCCCATGGCACTTCCCGCCGTCTCCCCCTATCCGCTGCCGTCCGCCCACGAGTTGCCCACGAACCGGGTGACCTGGAAAGCCGATCCCGACCGCGCCGTCCTGCTCGTGCACGATCTCCAGCAGCACTTCCTCTCCGCGTTCCCGGCCGACGAACAGCCGCTGACCGGTCTGCTCGCCAACACCGCCCGTCTGACGAAGGAGGCCCGCGGGCTCGGCGTGCCGGTCGTCTACTCGGTGCAGCGCGGCGGCCAGAGCCCCGAGGAGCGCGGGCTTCAGCTCGACTTCTGGGGCCCGGGCGTGGCGGACGACCCGGTGGCCCTCGCCGTGCCCGGCGTGGTGGCGCCCGAGCCGGGCGACACCGTGCTCACGAAATGGAAGTACAGCGCGTTCGTGCGGACCGAGCTGGCGGAGCTGCTGCGCTCCACCGGCCGCGACCAGCTCGTGATCGTCGGCGTGTACGCGCACATCGGTGTGCTGACGAGCGCCTGCGACGCGTGGATGCGGGACATTCAGGCGTTCGTGGTCGCCGACGCCGTGGCCGACTTCTCCCGCGCGGACCATGACATGGCCCTGCGCTGGGCGGCGGGCCGCTGCGCGTTCGTCACCACCACCGACGCACTGTTCGACGAGGTCCGCACGCTGCCCCTGACCCTGGAACGGATCCGTGCCGACGTCGCCGACGTGCTCGGCGAGGACCCCGCGGACATCCCCGTCGACGACAACCTCCTCGACCTCGGCCTGGACTCGGTCCGGATCATGGCCCTCCTGGAGCGCTGGCGCCGCGAGCACGCCGTCACCGCGGACTTCGCGGATCTGGCCGAGCGGCCGGCCGTCGAGGCGTGGGCCGCGCTGCTGGGAGCCACCGCATGAGCGCCGGCCCTGCCCGCACCGCGGACGTAACCGGAGAGGTGCTGCCGCTCACCGCGGCGCAGTCGGGCATGTGGTTCGCGCAGGCCCTGGACCCGCTCAGCCCCGCCCAGAACACCGCCGAGTGTCTGCACCTGGACGGCCCCGTCGATCCGGCGCTGTTCGCCGATGCGCTGCGGCGGGTCGCCGAGGAGGCGGAGTCGCTGCGGGTGCGGATCGAGGACACGCCCGACGGGCCGCGCCAACGCGTCGTGGACGCCGTCGAGCCGACCCTCACGGTGCTCGACGTCCGCGACGAGGAAGAGGCCGGGGCGTGGATGCGCGCCGACCTGGCCGGGCGGTGCGACCTCGCGACCGGGCCGCTGTTCCGGCACGCCCTGTTCCGCGTGACCGGCGGCGAGGAGCGCTGGCTGTGGTACCAGCGCATCCATCACCTGGTCATGGACGGCTTCGGCTACTCCCTGCTGGTGCGCCGTACCGCCGAGGTGTACTCGGCGCTGGCGCGCGGCGGGGAGCCGCCCGCCCGCTCCTTCGGCCGGCTCGCCGACCTGGTCGCGGACGACGCCGCCTACCGTTCCTCGGCGGCCTTCGCGGCGGACCGCGCGTACTGGACCCAGGCGTTCGGGGACCGCCCGCAGGCGCCCCGGCTCGCGGGGCGCGGGGCGCTGCCGTCACGGACGTTCCGCCGCCGGACGGCGCACCTCTCCCCGGAGGTCACCGAAACGCTCCGTGGTGTGGCGTCCCGGCTGCGGGCGACCTGGCCGGACGTGCTCATCGCCGCGCAGGCGCTGTACACCTCGCGGGCGACCGCGCAGTCGGACGTGGTGCTGGGGCTGCCGCTGATGGGCAGGATGGGCTCGGTGGCGCTGCGGGTGCCCGGCATGGTGATGAACGTCGTGCCGCTGCGGCTGACCGTCACTCCCGAGGCGGCCCTCGCCGACCTGGTGCGCCAGGTCGTGCTGGGCATCCGAGAGGTGCGCCGCCACCAGCGCTACCGGTACGAGGACATCCGCCGCGATCTGGGGCTGCTCGGCGAGAGCCGGGGCCTGGTGGGCCCGCTCGTCAACGTCATGCCCTTCGACTACGGCGTGGACTTCGCGGGCACCCCGGCCCGGGCCCGCAACCTGTCCACCGGCCCGGTCGACGACCTGACCGTCAACGTCTACGACCGCGCCGACGGCCGCGGCCTGCGCATCGACCACGACGGCAACCCGGCCCTGTACGACGACGCCGATCTCGCCGCCCACCAGGAGCGGTTCCTGCGGCTGCTGGAGCGACTGGCCACGAGCGACCCGCACCTGCCGCTCGCCGCCCACACCATCGCCACCCCCGCCGAACGGGCCCTGGTCCTGGAGGAGTTCAACCGCACGGAGCAGCCGGTCCCCGCCACCACCCTCATCGGGCCCATCGAGGCACAGGTCGCCCGCACGCCGGACGCGACCGCGCTCGTCCACGGCACCACGTCACTCACCTACGCCGAACTCGACGCCAGGGCGAACCGGTTGGCGCACCGCCTCCAGGCTCTCGGCGCCGGGCCGGGCGCGTCGGTCGCGGTGTCGGTGCCCCGTTCGACGGAACTGATCGTCTCCCTGCTCGCCGTGCTGAAGGCGGGTGCCGCCTATCTGCCCCTGGATCCGGACTACCCGGCGCCCCGGCTGGCGTACATGCTCGACGACGCCTCCCCGGTGTGCGCCGTCGCCGACCGCGCCGACCGGCTGCCCGACGGGAGGACGCCGGTCGTGTCCCTCGACGTACTGGACCTCTCCGCGGAGTCGGCCGTGACCCCCGCGCGGGCGCTCACCCCCGCCCACCCCGCGTACATCATCTACACCTCCGGCTCCACGGGCCGGCCCAAGGGCGTGGTCGTGTCGCACCGGGCGATCGACAACCGGCTGCGCTGGATGCAGCACGAGTACGCCCTGGACGCCGGTGACCGGGTCCTGCAGAAGACGCCCTCCTCGTTCGACGTGTCCGTGTGGGAGTTCTTCTGGCCGCTCCGGACGGGCGCGACGCTGGTCGTGGCCGAGCCCGGCGGACACCGGGACCCGGCGTACCTGGCCCGGCTGATCCGCGAACAGGCCGTCACCACCTGCCACTTCGTGCCGTCGATGCTCCAGCTCTTCCTGGCCGAGCCGGGCGCGGCCGGCTGCCGTGCGACACTGCGCCGGGTGTTCGCCAGTGGCGAGGCGCTCCCCCGCGAGACGGCGAACGCCTTCGGGCGGGCGCTGCCGGGAGTCGGGCTGCACAACCTGTACGGACCGACCGAGGCCGCCGTCGACGTGAGTTTCCACGCCGTCGCGCCACGGGGTGCGGGCCCGGTGCCGATCGGGCGGCCGGTGTGGAACACCCGGCTGTACGTCCTGGACGCGGCCCGGCAGCCCTGCCCGCCCGGGGTCCTGGGTGAACTGTTCCTGGCCGGGCGGCAGTTGGCGGACGGCTATCTCGGCCGACCCGAACTGACCGCGTCCCGGTTCGTCGACGACCCGTTCGGGCCGCCCGGCAGCCGGATGTACCGCACGGGCGATCTCGCCCGCTGGGGTGCCGACGGCGAGGTGGAGTACCTCGGGCGCACCGACCACCAGGTCAAGCTGCGCGGGCAGCGCATCGAACTCGGTGAGGTGGAGACCGCGTTGGCGGCCCGGCCGGGGGTCGACGGTTCCTGCGCGGTGGTCGTGGAGGACCGGCTGGTCGGCTATGTCACCGGGGACGCCGACGGCGTGGCCCTGCGGGCGGCGCTGGCGCGGGAGCTGCCGGAGCACCTGGTGCCGGCAGCCGTGGTGGTCCTGGAGTCGTTCCCGCTGAGCCCCAACGGCAAGCTGGACCGGCGTGAGCTGCCCGCCCCGGTCTTCTCGGGCGGGGCGGGAGGCGAGGGACGGCGCCCGGCGAGCGGGTCCGAGGAGGTTCTCACCCGGCTGTTCGCGGAGGTGCTGGGCGTAGGGCAGGTCGGTCCCGACGACGCGTTCTTCGATCTGGGCGGCACCTCGCTCCTCGCGGTACGCCTGGTGGCGCGGGTCCGGGAGGAGTGTGCGGCCGAACTGACCATCGGTTCGCTCTTCGAGGCGCCGACCCCGGCCGCGCTCGCCGGCCGGATCGAGGCGGCGGGACCGGCCTCGCGGGACGCCCTGGACGTCGTCCTGCCGCTGCGGGCGCGGGGCGGGCGGGCGCCGCTGTTCGCGATCCATCCGGCGGGCGGGCTGTCCTGGTGCTACGCGGGGCTCGCCGCGCGCCTCGGACCCGACCAGCCGGTGTACGGCATCCAGGCGCGCGGTCTGTCCGGGGACGAGCCGCTGCCCGCCACCCTGCTGGAGGAGGCGGCCGACTACGCCGGGCTGATCCGGGAGGTCCGGCCGCAGGGACCGTACCGGCTGCTGGGCTGGTCGGTGGGCGGGATCCTCGCGCACGCCGTGGCCGTTCTGCTCCAGGAGGCCGGCGCGGAGGTCGAGCTCCTGGCCCTGCTCGACGCGTTCCCGGCCGAGCAGTGGCGGGAACGGCCCGCGCCCGAAGAGGGCGACGCCCTCACCGCCGTCCTGCGGATGGCGGGCTTCGACCGCACAGGCGAGCGGACCCGCGAGGACGTCCTGGCCACCCTGCGCCGGGCCGGCAGCCCGCTGGCGGGGCTGACCGACCACACGCTCTCGCGGATCGTCGACATCGTGCCGAACCACGCCCGCATGATGCGCGAGCACCGGCACCGGGTCTTCGACGGCGACCTGCTGTTCTTCACGGCCGCCGCGCCGCGCGCCGAGGACTGGCTGACCCGGGAGGCGTGGCGGCCGCATGTGCGCGGCGTGATCGTCAACCACGACCTGGACTGCACCCACCCTCGGTTGATGGCCGACCGCCACCTGGACGAGGTCGCCGTCCATCTCACCGCCCGCCTCAAGGAGCTGGACTCATGAGCTCCACCAGTCCGTCGGCCAGTTCCGTGCGCCAGCAGAGGTAGTCGTGACCACCGTTGAACTCCCGGTAGGAGGAATCGTGACAGCCGAGGGCCTGGAGGACGTCCCTCAGTCGGCGGGCCGCGGGCAGCGCCACCCACTCCTGCTCACCGAAGGAGAGCCACAGGCGCGCCGACGGGCGGGGGCCCTCGGTCAGGGTCCGGGTGAGCCACTCCGGCTCCGGGCCCACGGGCCACCAGAACGATCCGGACTGCACCAGGGCGTTGCCGAAGCGGTGCGGGGCGGCCAGGGCCGCGTAGGCGGCGGTGAGCCCGCCGAGGCTCTGGCCGGCGATGACCGTGCGCGCCGGGTCGTCGGTCAGGGGGACCGATTTCGCGGCCCACGGCAGGAGTTCGTCCGTGAGGAAGCCGAGGTACTCGGGGCGGCAGGCGAGTTCACGCCAGCGGGTGGGCTCGTCGACTGCCTCCGGCAGGACGGCGGCCGTGGGCGGGATCCGTCCGTCGGCGATGAGGGTGTCGAGGAGCCGGGACACACCGAGTCGCGGCTGCCAGTGCTCACCGTCGAGCAGCACCAGCACCGGAAGCCGCTCCGGCCGGCCCTCGGTGCCCGCGGGCCGGTACAGCAGGTACCGACGGGTGCCGCCCAGCAGGGTGCTCGGCACCGTGTGCTCGGTGACGGTGCCCCGGGGCACGTCCGGCCGCGGCTCCCAGTCCACCGCCCGGGGAGCGGCGGGGAGTTCCGCGTACGGGACGGGGGTTCCGTCCCAACGATGGGGCAGCGCGCGGGGATTGAACGGGTCCGGGCGGCGGCGGGTGCGCAGCCACTGCCAGTGGGCCGGGCTCCCCGGCGTGCCCTGGTCCGGCCCGTCGCCCTCGTCGACGTAGAGGTCGTAGGTGCCGCGCCAGTCGTGGCGCAGGCGGAGCGTCCAGTGCCACACGTCGGTGCCGGGGACGCGCTCCATCAGGTTGTCCTCGGGCGCGCGCGGATCGCCGAGCTTGTTCGGCAGGACCTGCACGGCCCGGGTGGCCGGTGTGCCGCGCCACAGCCAGGTGACGGCGCGGTGGTCCTCGCCGCCCTGCGGGTCGGGGCCGACGAGCGGTGTGCCGCGCCTGCGGACCTCGGACCAGAACTCCTCGACGCCGTCCGGGCCGGGCAGCGCGCAGGCCGGTCGTGCGAGACGCGGAACCGGGTGCGGTCGCGGCAGCCGGGGCGGACGGTGCGGGGTGCCCTCGGGCGGCGCGGACCAGGACATACCAACAGACTCCCTCATTCGATAAGGCAAGCCTAACTTCCCCCTCTTTCCGCTTGCCGTGCGGCACATCTCTCTCATCTGCCAGGAGCAGTTCTCATGACCTCTCACAGAATCGGCGGCCGGGTGCTCGCGCTCACCGCCGGAACCGCCCTCGGGCTCGGCACGCTGGCCGTGGCCCTGCCCGTGGCCGGAAGCCGGCCCGCCCCCCTCGTGGCGCTCGCCGCCGACGCGGTCTCGCCCGCCGTCACCCTCGGCGCGGACACCGTCCGGGCGGGCGGCGAGGTGTCGTTCACCGTCGCCGGGTTCCCGGCCGGGGGGACGCTCAGCGTGAAGCTCGACGACGCGACCCTGCTCGAGCAGTTCACGATCGTCGACGACGGGACCGTGACGGGGGCGGTGACCGTTCCGGCGGGCACCAGCGCCGGCGCCGGGCACTGGCTGCGGTTCCTCGCCCCGCAGACGAGCGTCAGGAGCGCCGACCTCACCGTGACCACGGCGTCCTCCTCCCCCTCTCCTTCGCCCGACCCGACCGCCGAACCCGCGGTGCGCCTCACCGGCGGCGCTTCGGTCACGGCGGGCGACAAGGTGGCGTTCGGCCTGTCCGGGTTCGTCGAGGGCCAGACGGTCACGGTGAAGCTGGACGACACGTCGATCCTCACCCGGTTCGGCCAGGCGGTGGCCGCGGACGGCACCTTCTCGGGCTCGGTGACGATCCCCGCGTCCACGTCGGCCGGCGCCCACTGGCTGCGCTTCCTGGCCCCGGACCCGGCGACCAGCCTCAAGGCCGACCTCAAGGTGACGGCGGCGGCCGGCAGCGGCGGCGCCACGGGCGGCAGCGGCACGGGCGGCAGCGGCGGCACCGACTCTGGGAGCGGTGGCAGCGCTGCCACCGGTGGCACGGGCTCCACGGGCGGCACGGGCCCCACCGGCGGCTCGGCTTCCGGTGGCGGATCCGGCTCGTCCGGCTCTTCCTCCCCGTCGGTCTCGCTCACCGCGGGAACACGCGTCGCCGCCGGCGGCAAGGTCTCCTTCCGGGTGACCGGCTTCCCTGCCGGGCAGCAGCTGACCGTCAAGCTGGACGACGCCGAGATCATCGGCCAGTGGCAGGGCGGCATCGGCTCGGACGGAGCGTTCTCGGGCACGGTCACCGTCCCCTCGGACGCCCCGGCCGGCGCGCACTGGCTCCGCTTCCTCGCCCCGAACCCGGCGACCAGCCTCAAGGCGTCCTTCACCGTCACGTCCTCGTCGGCCTCCGCGACGGCCTCCGCCGGCGACGACGACGGCACGACGGGCGCGTCCGCGACGCCCGTGCCGGCCGCGTCCGGCGAACCGGTCTCCGCCACCAACTCGGCCGGTGCGAAGGCCGGGATCACCGCCGGTCGGGTACAGGCGGGCGGGACGCTGCACTTCGAGGTGACGAAGTTCCCGGCCGGCGAGACCGTCACCGTCAAGCTCGACGACCAGGACATCCTCGGCCAGTGGAAGGCCGACGCGCAGGGCTCGTACGAAGGTGACGTCACCGTCCCCGCGGACACCGCCGACGGCGCGCACTGGCTGCGCTTCCTCGCCCCGAACCCGCCGACCTCGCTGAAGGTCGCCTTCACCGTGACGGGCGCGGCCGGCACCGGTTCCGCCTCGTCCTCGTCGACCACCGCGCCCGGCCCCACGGAGGAGAGGACCCTCGCGGCGGCGGCCTCGGTGCAGGCCCCTGTCTCCTACGCCACCATCGCCTGGTCCGCGGCCGCCGCGGCGGCCGGCGGCGCCGCCGGGGCCGCGGCCACCACGCTGTTCGTCGTGCGCCGCCGCCCCGCCGCGGCCGGTTCCGGCGACTGACGGGTCGTCAAGGCCCCCACAAGCTCCGGCACCTTGCGTGCCGGTCGGGGTGGAACCCCGGATCTCTCATCATCAACGCTGCACACAAGGGAGCACATCCATCATGACCACCCGTATCAGCCGTCGTCGCACCCTGGCCTCGGCGGCGACCGCCGTGGCTCTCACCGCCGGCAGCACCCTGGCGCTGGCGGGGACCGCGTCGGCCCACTCGACGGCGTTCTCCGCGACGACCCTGCCGCTGGCGACCGGGCAGTACCAGTCGGCGTACTCCGAGCGCAACGACGCGCTCTGGGTGACCACCGCCGTGGGCCGCGCGGCCACCAGCACCAGCCTGCTGAAGGTCGACCCCGAGACCCTCACGGTCGAGCAGACCGTCCTCCCGCCGGTCCTCGACGCCACCACCGGCGCCCGTGAGGCCGTGTACGGCGTGGCCGTGGACGACGAGCACAACACCGTCTGGGTGACCAACACCCGCAGCAACACCGTCGCCGTCTACAGCCAGAGGACCGGCGCGCACCTGGCCACGCTGCCGAACGTCGGGCACGCCCGTGAGATCGTCGTGGACGAGAGGCACAACACGGTGTGGGCCTCCGCGTTCAGCGCCGGCACGCTCGTCGCGTACGACTCCAGGACGCTCACCGAGAAGAAGCGCGTCACGGTCGAGGGCTCCGGCCCGGCCGGTCTCGCCGTCGACGAGAAGACGGGCACGGTGTACGCCACGGACCTCTCCAACGACCGGATCATCGAGGTGAACCGCGCCTCCGACACCCCGCGTCTCATCCCGACCGGTGACGGGCCGATCTCCATCTCGCTGTCGAAGAACGGCCGCACGGCGTACACGGCCGACCAGACGGCGGGCGGCGTCTCGGTCGTCGACCTCCGGACCGGCACGGTGACCAGGTCGGTCGCCACCGGAGCGGGCACCCTGTCGGTCGCCACCGACGACCGCTCGGGCGATCTCGTCGTGGTCAACCGCACCGCCGCCACCGCGACCGTGGTCGACCCGCGCAAGGGCGTCGTCGAGGAGACCGTGGCCACCGGCGCCAACCCCAACCACGTGGAGGTCGCCGACGGCGTCGCCTACGTGGTCGACAAGTCGGGCGCCGGCGCGAACGGCGAGGACCAGGTGACCGTGATCCGCCTCGGGCACTAGGCACGGCCGGGCCCCGGCAGGTTCGCACCGCCTGCCGGGGCCCTTCACCCTTCGCCGGGTCCCCCGCGTCGGCCCGGGACGCGCACCCGGCAGCACCTGGCCGCTCCAGGCCGCCCCCGGCCGCATGAGCCCGCACCGGTCCGCCGATGCGGGCCTGATCACAGGGGAGTTCAGCCCTCGCCGTGCTCCGATCCCAGCCAGTAGCCGAAGCCCCGCCGGGTATGGATCAGCGCGGCGGCCTCGCGGTCCACCTTGCGTCTGAGCCGGGAGACGAGTTGCTCGATCGCGTTGTCGCCCCGGCGGTCGCCCCAGACGTACCGGCCCATCTGTTCCTTCGACACCACCCGGTCCGCGTTGTCCAGGAGGTGACGCAGCAGGCGGTACTCGGCGGGCGTGAGGCCGAGGTCGCGGGTGCCGCGCCGGGCCCGGCGGAGGGTGTCGTCGAGGACCAGGTCGCCATAGCCCGGGGCGGCGCCTCGCAGCAGCATCCGCATGCGGGCCATCACCTCGGGCACCCGCAGGGGCTTGGTCACGTAGTCCTTCTGCCCCAGGTCGATCTCGGGCAGCAGCCGGTCGAGAAAGTCGTACGAGGCGAGGTAGAGGACCGGAGGCCGGTGAGCGATCACCGGGCGGCCCACCGCGTCGACCCCGGTCAGGTCCGGCCGGGTGGTGTCGACGACCAGCAGGTCGAACCGGTGGGCACCGAGCCGGGCCAGCGCTTCGGCGGCCGTGCCCGTGAGGCCCACCCGGTAGCCGGCCGACTCCAGGCTGGTGACGAGGAGTTCGGCGAGGTCCGGTTCACCGGCGATGACCAGGACCGACCGGCCGGCGCCGGGGGCCGGTGACGGTTCGCCCCTCGGGGCGGAGACAGGCCGGGGCGACGGCTCGGCGGGGACGGTGGCGTCCCGGGGGGCTTCGAGAGCTCCCCGACCGTCGTCACCGCCCGGGTGTCGTCGTAACGGCGTCAAAGGTCTGCCCTTCGTCGGCGGGACGGGCCAGGAAGGCGTCCACCAGCCGGCGGACCAGGTCGGCGAGCCGGCGCAGCATCGCGTCGGCGGCCCGGTCGAGCGACACGCCCGCCACGGCGGTGGCCGGTCGTGCGGCCGGGCACGCGCGCCCAGGTGGGCGACCCGGGTGAGGGCCTGCTCCCTCTCGACCGCCGCGGGCGCGGCGGGCGGCATCACCGGCCGCGCGTGGGACATGATCTCAACCCTACCCTTCTGGTTGCCTAACTCAAGTAAATCATCTCGTTTGCTTGACTCAAGTAATCCAGATGTGTTTGCCTAACTCAAGCAATCCGGGAGTCGCCTTGAGCGGAGGCGGCCCCGGCCGCCGAACCCGTGGGGACGGGGATCGGCGCGGTCCCCGGGCCCGGCAGCCGGCACACCCCGCCCGGCGCCGGGCCCCGGGACGCCTCGACCCTCCACGCACGCTCGGCCGCCCCGGCCGCTTCTCCCCCGGCCGAGCACAGCTCCACGACCACAGCTGCACGGCGTGGATCACCCGGGACGACAGACAGGACCCCTGCCATGAAGACCTCCGTACGAGCCGCGCTGGCCGGCGCGCTCGCCTGCGGCGTGCTCACCACCGCGATCGTGATCAGCAGGCACGACGGCTCTCCCGAGTCCGCGCCGCCCGGCGGCCCGTACGTGGCGCTGGGCGACTCCTACACCGCAGGTCCCGAGATCCCGGACCAGGGCGGCAACCCCGTCGGCTGCGACCGCTCCGACCGCAACTACCCGGCGCTCGTCGCCCGGCGGCTGGCCCTGCCCGCCACCGACTTCCGTGACGTCAGCTGCACCGGCGCGACCGTCGCGGACCTGACCTCGGCCCAGGCCACGGACCGGGGCACCAACCCGGCGCAACTGGCCGCCCTTTCGGACCGGACCCGGCTGGTCACCCTCGGCATCGGCGGCAACGACATCGGCTTCGCCTCGCTGGTGAAGAGCTGCGTGAAGTCCGGAGTGCTGCACTTCGCGCTGAGCGGCCTGACGGACGGGAAGGACGCCACCGGGGACGCGCCCTGCCGGGCCCGGTACGTCTCCGACGGCACCGACGAGGTGCAGCGGCGCATAGAGGCGGCCGACCGACGGCTGGCCGCGGCCCTCGCCGAGGTGGGGCGACGCGCGCCGAAGGCCCGCGTCTACGTCGTGGGCTACCCCGCGATCCTGCCGCCGCACACCACCGGCTGCGGCGGCGAGATGGGCCTCGCCGCCGGCGACATCACCTACCTGCACGACAAGGAGCAGCAGCTGAACAGCATGCTGCGCGAGCGGGCCGGCGAGGCGGGGGCCGGCTATGTCGACACGTACACGCCCTCGGTGGGGCGCGACGCCTGCGCCGACCGTCAGGTGCGCTGGGTCGAACCGCTCGTGCCTCGGGCCCCGGCCGCCTCCGTCCACCCCAACGAACGCGGCGAGCGGGGCATGGCGGACGCCGTGCTCAAGACCCTCGGCGTCTGACGTGCACGGCCTCCCGGCCTCGGCCCTCCGAGCCGGCCGCGGTCCCCCGGATCTCCGTCAGGGCTCCCCCGAGCCCGGCGACACCCTTCTCCAGCAACCGAGTTACTCCAGCGAGAAAGGCTCCCTCATGAGCACGATGAAGTCCGTCAGGACCGGCGGGACCGGCAAGATCGACGTCGTGGACGTCGAGCGCCCGGTGCCCGGCCCCAAGGACGCGCTCGTACGGATCCGCGCCTGCGGCATCTGCGGCACCGACGTCACCTTCC
The DNA here is from genome assembly GCF_035983595.1 of Streptomyces sp. NBC_01334. Classification (NCBI taxonomy): domain Bacteria; kingdom Bacillati; phylum Actinomycetota; class Actinomycetes; order Kitasatosporales; family Streptomycetaceae; genus Streptomyces; species Streptomyces sp. NBC_01334. The sequence continues at coordinate 841,176 of NZ_CP130718.1, forward strand.
TGCACATGGGCGGCATCCCCGCCCGGGCCCATCTGGGCGGCGAACTGATCCCCGTGGCGCTCGGCCACGAGCCGGCCGGTGAGGTCGTGGAGGTGGGCGCCGAGGTCGACGGCCTGAAGGCGGGCGACCGCGTGGTCGTCAACCCGCAGGACGCGCCCACCGGCATCATCGGCTGCGGCGGGAAGTTCGGCGGGATGAGCGAATACCTGCTGATCGAGAACGCCCAGGTCGGAAAGAGCGTCGCGGTCTTCCCCGACACCGTGCCGTTCGACGTGGCCTCGCTCAACGAGCCGATGGCCGTGTCCCGGCACGCCGTCAACCGCTCCGGGGCGGGGCCGGGCGACAAGGTCGTCGTGTTCGGCGCCGGGCCGATCGGTCTGGGCGCGGCGATCTGGCTGAAACTGCGCGGTGTGGAGCACGTGGTGGTCGCCGACGTCATCCCCTCCCGGCTGGAGAAGGCACTGGCCGTCGGGGCGGACGCCGTCATCGATTCGGCCGAGGAGGACGTGGCCGCGCGGCTGACCGAGCTGCACGGACAGAGCGCCAACGCCCTCGGCCAGCCCCGGCCGGGCACCGACATCTTCATCGACGCGGCCGGCGCCCCGGTCGTCTTCAACACCGTGGTGCAGTCGGCGAAGTGGCACGCGAAGCTGGTCATGGTGGCCGTGCAGAAGAAGGGCGAGATCGACCTCGGCGGCATGCTCCGCAGCGAGCTCACCCTCATCGCCTCCCAGGGCTACCCGACCGAGATCTTCGAGGTGACCCCGGAACTGGTCGAGCACCAGGAGCGGTTCGCCAAGCTGATCAGCCACCGCGTCCCGTTCTCCGAGGCCGCCCGCGCCTTCGAACTGGCCCTGACGCCGGGCGCGGCGGAGAAGGTCGTCGTCACGCTGGACGACTAGGACCTCCGCACACGGGTCCGCCGGTCCGCACGTGCCCACCGGCCGGCGGCCCGCGCGGCTCTCTCCCCCATGTCCCCCTCCCCCCACGTCCCCCTCCCCTCTTCTCTTCACGAGAGGAACGGCACTCCATGCGCGCGACCCTGCGACAGGCTGCGCGGGCCACGGTCCACCTCTTCCTGGCCGCGGCCATGGCCTTCGGGTCGTACATCTTCATCACCGTCCTGCTGATCGCCGCCACCGGCGCGGTCACGGGGGTCGGGATCTGGCTGCTGCCCGAGACCGTGCTGCTGATCCGCCGGATCGCCGGGGCCAAGCGGCGCTTGACGGCGTCCTGGACCGGCCGGGAGATACCGGAGGCGTACCGCACGGTCACCGGTCCGCTGCGCGAGCGGCTGCGGACGGCCGTCGGGGATCCCGGCACCCTCACCGATCTGCGCTGGATGGGGGCCTACTACGCCTACGGCTGGCTGACGCTGCTCATGCTGCCGCTGTGGCCGGCGGGCCTCCTCGTCGACGGTGTGCGGCGCGCACTGCTGGGCCGCGAGGCGCTGGTCCTGCCGTTGCTCGTCCGGCTCGCCGACCTGGAGGCGGGCTGGTCGGCCGCCCTGCTCAGCCCCTCCCCCAAGGCGCTGCTGGCCAGTCGGGTCGAGCAGCTCACCGCGACCCGGGCGGACGCGGTCGCCGCGCACGGCGCCGAACTCCGCCGGATCGAACGGGACCTGCACGACGGCGCCCAGGCGCGGCTGGTCGCCCTGTCGATGCGGATCGGACTCGCCCAGCGGGCGTACGGGGCCGATCCCGACACCGCGCGGAAGCTGCTCACCGACGCGCAGGACCAGGCCGAGGAGGCCCTGACCGAGCTGCGGCACGTGGTACGCGGCATCCACCCGCCGATCCTCACCGACCGGGGACTCGAGGGGGCCGTAAGGGCACTGGCGGGCAGCAGCGGACTCGGGGTGACCGTGCGGACCGGCCTGCTCCCGGACGGGCCCCGGGCGCCGGCCGCGGTGGAGGCGGCCGCCTACTTCGTGATCGCCGAGGCGCTGACCAACGCCGCGAAGTACAGCGGGTCGGACCGGGCCGAGGTCGTGCTGGCCCGCTCCCGGACCGGGCTGAGCGTGCGGGTGCGCGACGAGGGGTGCGGCGGCGTCGACGAGAGCGCCGGCTCGGGGCTGCTGGGCATGCGGCGCCGGGTCGCCGCGCTCGACGGGACCGTGCGGGTGAGCAGCCCGGTGGGCGGGCCGACGGTGATCGAGGTGGAGCTGCCGTGCGTGTGGTGAAGGCCAAGAGGGCCGACCCGCCGTACGGCCGTCGCGGCGGCCCGTGCCGCGCCACGCGGAGGCCCACGCCGGCGGGAGACCGCCCTCCCGCCTGCCCGGAGGGGGACCGCCCGGAACGGCGCGCCGGGACGGCCCGCGTCCCTCGTGCGCGGCGCACGCCGTCCACACCGGGTCCAAGCCCCCACCGGAGACAGCCGATGTGCATCCCCTGGCAGCGCTACGCGGACGACCACACCCGCACCGTCGACACCATGACGGCCGTCCTGCTGTTCGCGGCCTTCCTCTTCGGCGGCGAGGTCACCGTGCCCGGCGCCGACCGGCCGGACACGGCGGCCCCGACGATCGTCCTCGGACTGCTCTCCTGCGGCTCGCTGCTGCGGTGGCAGCGCACCCGACCCGGCGCGGTCGTGGCCGTGACGACCGGCGGCGCGGCCGCCACGGTCGCGCTCGGCCTCCTCGTCACCCCGCTGCTGCTGGGCCCGCTCATGCTCGCCCTGTACCGGCTGACCGTGCGCGCCGGGCGGCGTTCGTCGCGCCGCCACTACTGCGCCGCCCTCGCGGTGATCGTGCCGACCGCCCTGCTGGCGGACCCCGTCGCGCACCACCCCTGGCCGATGAAGACGATCAGTCCCGCGGTCTGGCTGCTGTTCCCGGTCGTCACCGGCAACCTGGTCCGCCTCCAACGCGCCTACGTCGACGCCGTCCAGGCCCGCGCCGAGTACGCCGAGCAGGGCCGCGAGGAGGAGGCGCACCGCCGGGTCGTCGAGGAGCGCGTGCGCATCGCCCGTGAGCTGCACGACGTCGTCGCCCACCACCTGGCTCTCGCGAACGCCCAGGCGGGTACCGCGGCGCACCTCGCGCGCACCCATCCCGACCGCGCCCACGGCATCCTCACCGACCTGGCCGGCACGACCTCCTCGGCGCTGCGCGAGCTCAAGGCCACGGTGAAGCTGCTGCGCAGGGCGGACGAGGGCGACGCGCCGCTCGCCCCGAGTCCCGGTCTGGCGCAGCTGGCCGAGCTGACCCGGACGTGCGCGGGCACGGGCCTGGACGTGCGGGTCGCCACCGAGGGCACGGCGCGGCCGCTCACCCCGGGCGTGGACCTGACGGCGTACCGGATCGTGCAGGAGGCGCTGGCCAACGTCGCCCGGCACGCGGGCGCGCGGACGGCCCGGGTGCGGCTGTCCTTCGACCGCGACCGGTTGACGATCACCGTGACCGACGACGGAACCGCCGGAACCGGTGGGCCCGCCGGGCCCGTCCCGGTGAAGGACGGCCGCGGGTTCGGCCTGATCGGTATGCGCGAGCGCGCCGAGTCCGTGGGCGGTGCCCTCCGGGCCGGGCACCGCCCCGAGGGCGGCTTCCGGGTCACCGCCCGGCTGCCCCTGTACCCCGACACTCCCGCCCCCACAGAACGGACGCCATGACCATCCGTGTGCTGCTCGCCGACGACCAGGCCCTGCTCCGGGCGACCTTCCGGATCCTCATCGACACCTGCGACGACATGGAGGTGGTGGGCGAGGCGAGCGACGGCGCCCAGGCGGTCGACCTCGCGCGGCTGCACCGCCCCGACGTGGTCCTGATGGACATCCGCATGCCCGGCACCGACGGCCTCGCCGCCACCGCCGACGTCTGCGCCGACCCGGGTCTGTCCGACACCCGGGTGCTGATCCTGACGACGTTCGAGATCGACGAGTACGTCGCCCGGGCGCTGCGGGCCGGTGCGAGCGGCTTCCTCGGCAAGGACGTCACCGCCGACGCCCTCCTCGAGGGGATCCGCACCGTCGCCTCCGGCGAATCGCTCCTGTCGCCGCTCGCCACCCGCTCCCTGATCGCCCGCTTCCTCGCCTCCCCCGCGGAGAGCGCCCGGCTCGGCTTCCCCGGCGACCTCGCCGGGCTCACCGCCCGCGAGCGCGAGGTGACGGCCCGGGTCGCCGAGGGCCGCTCCAACGAGGAGATCGCCGAGGAGCTCTTCGTCAGCCCGCTGACGGTCCGCACCCATGTACACCGCGCCATGACGAAAGTCGGCGCCCGCGACCGCGCCCAGCTGGTCGTCATCGCCTATCAGTCGGGGCTGGTCCGGGCGCCCGAGCCACTGCCCGGCGAACACTGAGCGCTCCCCCGGCCCAGCGCCGCCGTTCAGGCGAAACCGCGGCCTGTTCCGCGTGCTTCGGCCCGGCCGCGTCCACAACTCACCCGTGACCCTCCCTCTCATCGCCCCCATGCTCGCCACCCCGGGCCGGCTGCCGCCCGTCGCCCAGGACGCACGCTGGGCCTACGAGACCAAACAGGACGGGCAGCGGGCCGTGGTGTACCTCGCCGGGGACGGGAGCGTCACCCTGCGCGCCCGTTCGGGGGAGGACATCACCGGCGCCTATCCCGAACTGCGGGCGCTGGCCGCAGCGCTCGGCGCCACTCCCGCCGTGCTGGACGGCGAGGTCCTCGCCCTCGACGGACAGGGCCGGGCCGACTTCCAGTTGCTCCAGTCCCGGATGGGCCTGGTCCAGGCGCCGGGCAGGGCCGCACGGCTGGCGGCGACGGCACCGGTGCACCTCGTGCTGTTCGACCTGCTGCATCTCGGCGGGCAGTCGCTCCTCCCGCTGTCGTACACGCGGCGCAGGGCCCGGCTGGAGGCGCTGGCCCTGGACGGGCCGTTCTGGTCGACGCCGAGCGCCCTGGTCGGACACGGACGGGAGGCCCTGGAGGCGACCCGCGCCCACGGCCTGGAGGGGCTGGTCTGCAAGCGCCTGGACTCGGCGTACGAGCCGGGAGTGCGCTCCCGCGCCTGGATCAAGATCCGGAACATGCGTGTCGCGGACGTCCTGGTCGGCGGCTGGCTGCCGGGCAAGGGACGGCTGACCGGGCTGCCCGGCGCCGTCCTCGTGGGGCAGCGGGCCGCCACGGGACTGCGGTACGTCGGCGGGGTGGGCACCGGCTGGAGCGAGGCGGAGCGGGTCGAACTCGCGGCCCTCCTGCGGGCCGCCGCGACCGACGAGTGCCCCTTCGACGCCGTACCGCAGGCGCCGGGCGCGCGCTGGGTCGTGCCCCGGCTGGTCGGCGAGGTCCGGTACAGCACACGGACCCGGGCGGGGCTGCTGCGCCAGCCGTCCTGGCTGCGGCTGCGGCCGGACCTGACCCCCGAGGAGTCGGCGGCGGACCTGCCGGACATTTCCGCCTGACCTCACCTCAGCAGTCAAGTATTGGGCTGTGCTTCACCACGGATACCCCTGCGACCTCTTGGCGTGGAAGGGAAAACCGGGGAAGCTGAGCTGCTTTTCAACTCCCTCTCCCCACACAGCCGTTCGGCTGCGCCCGAAACCCCGAGGAGGACGCGGTGTCGTCATCGAAGTTCAAGGTCCACGGCAGGAGGTGGCTCACCGGGTTCGCCGGTGCCGCCGCACTCGTCGTCGCCCTCCCGTCGGTTGCCTTCGCCGCCCCGCCGACGGCCCTGCCGTCGAACGCCGAAGCCGCCGAACTGGCGTATCAGCCCGCGTTCGACTACGACACGGACGGCTGCTACTCGACCCCTGCCATCGGCCCCGACGGCACGATCAACGGCGGGCTGAACCCGACCGGCGCCCTCAACGGCAGCTGCCGGGACGCCTCCGACCTGGACAACACGAACAGCTACTCCCGCTACAAGTGCAACAACGGCTGGTGCGCGTACCTGTACGGCCTCTACTTCGAGAAGGACCAGGCCATAGCGGGCAGCAGCATCGGCGGGCACCGGCACGACTGGGAGCACGTCGTGATCTGGGTGCAGAACGGCCAGGTCCAGTACGTCTCGACGTCCAACCACGGCTCGTTCACCGTGACCGCGGCCTCCGGCGTCCGCTTCGACGGCTCGCACGCGAAGATCGTCTACCACAAGGACGGCATCAGCACGCACTGCTTCCGGCTCGCGAACTCCAATGACGAGCCGCCGGAGAACCACAAGGGCACCTGGCAGTACCCGCCGCTGGTCGGCTGGAACGGCTACCCGGCCGGCCTGCGGGACAAGCTGAGCGCGTACAACTTCGGCAGCGCCAACTTCGGCCTGAAGGACGCCAACTTCACCAACCATCTCTCCTCGGCGAAGCCGTCCGGGATCGCCTTCGATCCCGCCGCGTGAGCCGCGGCCGCCGTCCGCGGGCCGGGGTGCGCGCTCCCCGACCGTGGACGGCGGCGCACGCACGCCCCCATGATGTCCGGATGGATCTTCACGACGAACTGCCGCCGGCCGTGCCGGCGAAGGAGCTGCTCGCCCTCGCCGAGGATCATCACGCCCGCACCGCCCGGCCGTTGGGCACCCGAGAAGTCGCCGGGCACCTGGTCAAGGCGTACGCGCTCGAGGCGCCGGGGCGGACGGTGACGGAGCCCGCCGCCCGGGAGGCGCTGCGGGTCGCCGCCGGCCACCTGGCACTCGGGGCGCTGCAGGGATCGCTCGGCCTCTCCGTCGTGCTGGTGCACGCGGGCGGCGACGGGGACTATCTCCTGGTCCACACCTGGATCGAGGGCCATATGTCGGACCTCGCGGTGTTCACGGGTCCGGCCGGCCGGCCGGAGGAGCTGAGGCCGGGGCGGACGGGGTTGGCTCCGTGCGTGTGGGAGGCGGCCGTCCTGGCCCATGAGCGCGACGCCTTCGCACGGCACGTCCTGGACGGCGCCGGCCCTCTGGGGGAGCGACTGGCCGCCTGGGGCACGGACACGGTCGAGGGGGACGTCAGGTGAGCGCCGCAGCACGGGTCCGGCACGCCGACCGGTCCGATCTGCCGCGCGTCGCCGAACTCGCCGCCCAGCACGCGGAGTACGAGCGCGCCGCGCCGCCCGTGCCCGACCTCGCGAAGCGGCTGGCCGGGCTCCTCTTCGACGCCCCGACGCCCCGGCTGTACTGCCTGGTCGCCGAACTGGCCGACGGCGAGGTCGTCGGCTACGCGACCTGCGCGCCCGAGCTCTCCACCTGGGAGGGCCGCGAGTACCTCCACATGGACTGCCTGTTCCTCACCCCCGGCCATCGCGGCCTGGGTCTGGGCGCCCTGCTGGTGGCGGCCGTGGCGGCCCAGGCCCGGAGTCTGGGCATGAGCGAGGTGCAGTGGCAGACCCCGGCCTGGAACGACGGGGCGATCCGCTTCTACGCCCGGCTCGGCGCCCTCGGTACCGACAAGCGGCGCTTCGTCCTCGACGTGACCTCCTGACGGCGGAACAGCGGTCGCCCGCCGCTCGTCCGCGTGCCCGTGGAACCGTCGGCGACGGGCCGTCCACCCGCGACCGAAACCGGCCACCGGCACGGGGCACGGTCCCCGAGGGTCTATCGTGTCCCGCATGTCCGTTCCGGAAATGATCCGTATCGTCTCCCGTGACTCGCCCATGGCGCTGGCCCAAGTGGAGCGCGTGCGCTCGGAGTTGGCCGCTCTGTATCCCGGCTTGCGCACCGAGGTCGTCCCCGTGAAGACGACCGGCGACAAGTGGATGGGCGACCTCTCGAAGGTCGACGGCAAGGGCGCCTTCACCAAGGAGGTCGACGCGGCACTGCTGGCCGGCGCGGCGGATCTCGCGGTGCACTGCGTCAAGGACGTGCCGGCGGACCGGCCGCTGCCCGCCGGCACGGTGTTCGCCGCGTTCCTGCAGCGCGACGACATCCGTGACGCCCTCGTGGACCCGGGTGGCCGCACCCTGGACGAGCTTCCGGCCGGGACACGTATCGGCACCTCGTCGGTGCGCCGGGTCGCTCAGCTCGCCGCCACCCATCCGCACCTGGAGTGCGTGCCGTTCCGGGGCAACGCCAACCGGCGGCTGGAGAAGCTGGCGGCGGGCGAGGCGGACGCCCTGCTGCTCGCGGTGTCCGGCCTGGAGCGCATCGGGCGGCAGGACGTGATCAGCGAGGTGTTGTCGCCGGAGACGATGATGCCGCCGATCGGCGCGGGCATCCTCGCCCTGCAGTGCCGCGAGGGCGACACCGACGTCATCGACGTCGTCAGCGGGCTGGGCGATCCGGCCACGCATCGGGAGGCCACGGCGGAACGCATGTTCCTGCATGTGCTCCAGGGGCACTGCAACAGCCCGATCGCCGGCTTCGCGCGCGTGGACCGCAGCGGCGAACTGTCCCTGCGGGCCTGCGTGTTCACCCCGGACGGGAAGACCCGGCTGAACGCCCACGAGTGGGCCGGCCGGCTGGACCCGGCGACGCTCGGCACGTCGGTGGCGGTGTCGCTGCTGCGGCAGGGCGCGCGCGAGATCATCGACGGCATCCCGCACTGACCGTCCGCGGGCCCGGCGAGGGCGCGGCGCCCCTCAGGCGCTGCCCTCTTCGGCCTGGTCGCGCAGGAAGTTGCTGACCTGGCGGGCCAGGCTGTCGCGTCCCGCGCCGGCCGGGGCCCCGCCGGATCCCTCGGCCAGGCCGATGCCGCCCGTCCACAGTCGGCGGTCGGCCCAGTCGTCGTCGACCCGCAGCTGGACCTGGACGTCCACCTGGGCGAGCGACGCCTCGGGTCCCGCCGCGTACAGCACCGCGGTGGCCCGGCGCAGCGGATAGACGTCGAAGCCCTCGATGAACTGCGAGTTGCGCCAGTCGATGAACGCGCTCTCCCCGTCGGGCCCGAGCCGTACGTCGATCTGCCCGTCCTCGAGGTGGATCGTGGAGTTCTTCCCGCCCCGGTTCTCGACGGTCACCCGCAGGCAGAAGTACGTCAGCCCCTCTGCGGCGTCGTCGCGTCCCCTGGGCGGCTCACTCTGCTCCAGGCGGTGGACGCGGACCCGCAGACCGGCATGCTCGTCGTACTCCTGCCAGTCCCCGACCACGTTCGGCTCGTACACAGTCCACCTCTCGACTTCTACCGGCTGCTTCCTATCCGTGCGCCGATCGCACTGTCAAATGAGCAGAATGCGCTGTGGCCAGGGAATTCATCCCTTTTGATCGCTGATCAAGCCGTGCGCAGGAAGAATCCGCCGACGGGCCGCGAAAGGGCCTGCCGCGGGCGTGCCGCACATCACGTTCCGAACGGAGATCAGCGGGCCAGCCGGCCCAGGAGTGAGGAGGCCGCTGCGATGCCGAGCGCGGCGGCCACGATCAGCACCCCGAAGTCGAGGGCGAGGTGCGCGGGCGTGCCGAGGAGCAGCCCCCGCAGCGCGTCCACCTCGTAGCTGAGGGGGTTGACCTTGCTGACGGCCTGGAGCCAGCCCGGCATGATGTCGACCGGGTAGAGCGCGTTGGAGCCGAAGAACAGCGGCATCGTGATCGCCTGCCCGAAGCCCATGAGGCGGTCGCGGCTGAGGACGATGCCCGCGATGGTCATCGACAGGCAGGAGAAGAAGGCCGAGCCGAGGACGACGATCGCGGCGACCCCGAGCAGCTTCAGCGGGTTCCAGGTCAGGGCGACACCGAGCAGGGCGGCGATGACGACCACGACGACCGCCTGGATCACCGACTTCACCCCGGCCGCGAACGCCTTGCCGGTGATCAGCGCGGAGCGCGGAGTCGGCGTGACGAGCAGCTTGTTGAGGACGCCGGCGTCCCGCTCCCAGATGATCTGGATGCCGTAGAAGATGGCGATGAACATCGCGGACTGGGCGATGATGCCGGGCGCCAGATAGTCGATGTAGGGGATGCCGTCGGTCGGGATCGCCTTGATGCGGGTGAAGGTCTGACCGAAGATCAGCAGCCACAGGGCGGGCTGGACCGCCCGGGTGTACAGCTCGGTGCGGTCGTGGCGCAGCTTCTGCAGTTCGACGGCGCACAGGGCGGCGACCCGGGCCGGCAGCAGCCGCCAGCCGACGCGGGGCCGGGGCGGCCGCAGCAGCAGGTCGATGTTCCGCGGACGGGCGTGGTCAGCCGACGCGCTGAGCGGTACGGCGGGTGCTTCGGACATCGCGGAAATCTCCTGCCTGCTCGTCGAGGCCGCTGCCGGCGACCTCCCGGAAGACGTCCTCCAGGGTCGGCAGCGGGGCGGTGGCCGGCGCACCCTCGGCGCGTCGGCGTTCCCCGAGTCCCTGCCGGAGGTCGGCGGGGGTGCCGAGGGCGCGGATCCGGCCGCGGTGCATCAGGCCGACCCGGTCGCAGTACTGGTCGGCCTCGTCCATGTAGTGCGTGGTCACCAGGACGGTCATGCCGGTGGCCTCGCGTACGGCCGTGATGTGCTCCCAGACACCCGTTCGGGCGATCGGGTCGAGGCCGATCGTCGGTTCGTCGAGAATCAGCAGCCGGGGCGCGCTGACCAGGGCCTGGGCGAGTTCGAGACGACGGACCATGCCGCCGGAGTAGGTGCCGGCCAGCCGGTCGGCGGCGTCCGTGAGACCGACGGCGCCCAGCGCCTGGTCGACGCGTTCGGCACGCTCGCGCCGGGACACGTCGAAGACGCGGGCGAACAGGGAGACGTTCTCGCGGCCGGTGAGCCCCGAGTCGGCGGACAGCTGCTGCGGGACGTAGCCGAGCAGCCTGCGTACGGCCATGCGGTCGCCGGCGGTGTCGTGACCGAAGACGCGCACCCTGCCGGACGGGACCGGCAGCAGGGTCGTGATGCAGCGGATGGCGGTGGTCTTGCCGGCTCCGTTGGGCCCGAGCAGGCCGAAGACCTCGCCCTCCCGGACGGTCAGGTCGAGCCCGTCGACCGCCTTGGTGTCACCGAAGGCGTAGGCGAGCCCCGTGCAGGCGACGGCGTCCGTGGCACTGTCGGTCGTCATGACTCCTCGGCCTCCTCGTGCAGGTTGACGGCGAGCGCGCGCAGGGCGGGGAGCGCCGCGCGCAGGGCTTCCCGGTCGGCGGCGTCGAGGCGGGCGACCTGCCGGCCGACGAGCGCGGCGCGCCGCTCCCGCCACGCCCGCAGCCGGGCCTCGGCCGCCTCGGTGAGCAGCAGCCGGGCGGCCCGCCGGTCGGCGGGGTCGGTCTCGCGGACCAGGTAACCGTCCTTGACCAGCTGGTTGACGAGGGTCGAGACGGAGTTGCCCGCCAGGTACAGCTCCTTCGCCGCGTCCGAGACGCCGATGCCGGGCTGCGCCTCGACCAGGCGCAGCAGCTCGACCTCGGCACCGCGCAGCCGCGGCACGGTCAGACCGGCCCGCAGCCGCCGTCTGAGCAGCCGCTGGACGCCCACGAGCGCGTCGGCGAGCTCCTCCGGGAACGTCTCCTGGTCCCACCGCTCCTGATCCACGCGTCCGAGATTACCTCTGTGTCAGAGCTAATCGACAGAGGTGATCGGCCCAAGGGAGAGTCAAAGGTGTGCGTCAGGGGTGCGAGCCAAGGAGCGACATGGGACAAATAGGGAGAAAATGGTTCAAGAAGCTCCATGACGGGAATCCGGACAAGAGTGCTTCGGACAGGAGGCACGTCCGTGGGATCCCGCCGCGCGGCCGGTCCCGAGTGTTCTCCCGTTCCGCCCGACTGCGCGGTTCCCACGGTGCCCGATCTCCATCGGCATCCTTCTGGGGAAGGCGCGCGTGATGCGTAGCACCGTCAGAACGAAGCAGCACCCCCACGACGACGCTCCCGACACCGGCGAGTCCTTCGTACGGCTCACCGGTCTGCCCGACGGGCCGGAGCGCCAGGCGCTCAAGGACGAGCTGGTCCGTCTCTGGCTGCCCATGGCCGAACGGATCGCCGTCCGGTTCCGGGGGCGCGGCGAGAACCTCGAGGACCTGTACCAGGTCGCCGCCCTGGGGCTCGTCAAGGCCGTGGACCACTACGACCCGGACCGCGGTCGCGCCTTCGAGGCGTACGCGGTGCCGACGATCACCGGTGAGATCAAGCGGCACTTCCGCGACCACATGTGGACGCTGCACGTACCTCGCCGGGTCCAGGATCTGCGCAACCGGGTGCGGAGCGCCGCGAAGGAACTGTCCCAGACGACTCCGGGGCGCCCGCCCACCGTCGCCGAGATCGCCGCGTACGCGCAGCTCACCGAGGAAGAGGTGCGCACCGGCGCGGAGGCGCTGGAGTGCTTCTCCGCACTGTCGCTGGAGGCCGAGCTGCCCGGCACCGACGGCTACGCGCTCGAGGACGCCCTGGGCGACCCCGATCCCGGTTACGACGCCGTCGTCGACCGGGTGGCCGTGGCGCCCTGTCTGCGGGCCCTGCCGGAGCGCGAACGGACGATCCTGTACATGCGGTTCTTCGCGGGCATGACGCAGAGCCGGATCGCCGATCAGCTGGGCATCTCGCAGATGCATGTCTCACGCCTGCTCAGCGGCTGCTTCGCTCGGCTGCGCGAGGAGATCGCCGCCGAGGAGGACTGACCCCCGCGTCTCACCGGTGCGCCCCCGGACGAGGATGAGTTCGGCGAGGTGGCGCAGCTTGGCGTCGGTGTGCTGGGAGACCTCCTTCAGCACGATCCAGCCCTGGTCGGGCTGCATCCGGCCGAGGGTGACCATCACTTCGACGGCCCGGTCGACCACGGCGTGGGAGGCGACCGCCGCCTTCGGCTGCTCGACCTCCTCCTGGAGCGCGAAGATCCGGGCCGTTTCGTCAGCCGTTCCGTGCGGTACTCGTGCCGACGCTGCATCGTGCCACCGGGCCGCTCGGCAGGCGCCCGGGACGGTTCCGGCCGGACACTGGTGGTAGCCCAGCCCGGTAGCCCAGCCCGCCGGCCGAGAGACCAGGAACGCGAGTGCCATGAACCGTCGCCCGACATCCGCCCCCGGTACGCGGGGATCAGTCTCCACGCACTCCGTGTTCGGCGCGCCCTGCTGGGTGAGTCTGACCAGCCGCGATCTGGACGCCACCCAGGGGTTCTACGGGGCCGTCCTGGGCTGGGAGTGGCGCCGGGGCGTGCTCGGCGACCACTTCCGCACGGCGCTGGTCGGCACCGTGCCGGTCGCCGGGGTGGCCGCCGTCGCCTCGATGTGGCAGATGGCGGTCGCCTGGACGCCGTACTTCGCCGTACCCAGCGCGGACGACGCCGCGTCCCGGACCCGGGAACGCGGCGGAACCGTGGCCGTGGGCCCGATCTCGCTGCCGCCGGGCCGGGCGGCGCTGCTGGCCGACCGGGACGGCGCGACCTTCGGTGTCTGGGAGGGCGAGCTGATCGGCAACTGGGAGGCCTGGCGGCAGGACGCGCCCGCTTTCATCAGGCTGCACACCCGCGACGCCTTCGACTCCGCCATCTTCTACGGCGAGATCCTCGACTGGGCCACTGACCGCCCCGGCTGCGTCGAGGTCCACTACGAGCGCGGCGAGGTCGTGCTGCGCAGCCGCGGAGATGTGGTCGCCCGGATCGAGTCGGGCGCGCTGGAGGCGGCGCCCGACCCCACGATCCGTCCGCACTGGCAGGTCCACTTCGCCGTCGCCGACGTGACGGCCTGTGCCCGGGCGGCCGAGAAGCACGGCGGCAGCGTGCTGATCGAGACCGCCCACGAGGCCGTGCTGCGCGACCCGGACGGCGCCCAGTTCACGGTGACCTCGAGCCGGGGACGCTGAGCGCCCCGGTCTCAGTCCGAACGGCGCGGGGGCCGGGCCAGCACGATCAGGCTGCGGGCCTCCAGCGGCACCTCCGCGCCCGCCTTGTACTCCGTCTCGTCCGGGCCGCCGTCAGGCTCGGTGGTGTCGGCGCACACCGTCCAGCGCTCGCCGTAGGCGGCGTCGGGCAGCCGGAAGACGACCGGTTCCCAGTAACTGTTGAACAGCAGCAGGAACGAGTCGTCCACGACGGGCCGGCCACGGGGGTCGGGTTCGGCGATGGCGTCGCCGTTGAGGAAGACACCGACGCTGTGCGCGTCCGCGCGCTGCCAGTCGCGGTCCGTCATCTCGCGCGCGTCCGGCAGCAGCCAGACGAGATCGGGCAGCGGCTGCCGGGCGTGTCTGACGGTCTCGCCCCGGAAGAACCGGCGCCGGCGCAGCACGGGGTGGGCGGCGCGCAGGGCGACCATGCGCCCGCAGAAGTCCGCCAGGCCCCGCTGCTCGTCGGTCAACCGCCAGTCGACCCAGGAGACTTCGCTGTCCTGGCAGTAGGCGTTGTTGTTGCCGCCCTGGGTGCGGCCGAGTTCGTCGCCGTGGCCGATCATCGGGATGCCCTGCGACAGCAGCAGCGTGGCGAGCAGGTTGCGCTGTTGCCTGGCCCGCAGTTCCAGGACCGCCGGGCGGTCGGTGGTCCCCTCGGTCCCGCAGTTCCAGGAGCGGTTGGTGCTCTCGCCGTCCCGGTTGCCCTCGCCGTTGGCCTCGTTGTGCTTGTCGTTGTACGAGACGAGGTCGCGCAGCGTGAAACCGTCGTGCGCGGTGACGAAGTTGACGCCGGCGCGCGGACGGCGCCTGCTGTGGGCGTAGAGGTCCGAGGAGCCCGTCAGCCGGGAGGCGAACTCACCCAGGGAGCCGGGTTCCGCGCGCCAGAAGTCGCGTACGGCGTCGCGGTAGGGGCCGTTCCACTCCGACCACAGCGGCGGGAAGTTGCCCACCTGGTAGCCGCCCTCGCCGACGTCCCAGGGTTCGGCGATGAGCTTGACGCGGCTGATCACGGGGTCCTGCTGGATGAGGTCGAAGAACGCGGACAGCCGGTCCACCTCGTGGAACTGGCGGGCGAGGGTGGCCGCGAGGTCGAAGCGGAAGCCGTCCACATGCATCTCCGTCACCCAGTACCGCAGCGAGTCCATGATCAGCTGCAGGACGTACGGGTGCCGCATGAGCAGGCTGTTGCCGGTGCCGGTGGTGTCGTAGTAGTGCGCCCAGTCGCCGTCCACCAGCCGGTAGTAGGAGGCGTTGTCGATGCCGCGGAAGGAGAGGGTGGGGCCCTTCTCGTTGCCCTCGGCGGTGTGGTTGTAGACGACGTCGAGGATCACTTCCAGGCCGGCCGCGTGCAGCGCCTTCACCATGGACTTGAACTCGGTGACCTGCTCGCCGCGGCTGCCGTGGGCGGCGTAGGCGTTGTGCGGGGCGAAGAAGCCGATGGTGTTGTAGCCCCAGTAGTTGGACAGGCCCCGGTCCGTCAGCACACCGTCCTGCACGTACTGATGCACGGGCATCAGCTCGATCGCCGTCACGCCCAGCGAGGTGAGGTGCTCGGTCACCGCCGGGTGCGCGAGACCGGCGTAGGTGCCCCGCAGGGCGGGCGGAACCTCGGGATGGGTGCGGGTCAGGCCGCGTACATGGGCCTCGTAGATCACCGTGTCGGCGTAAGGGCGCCGCAGCGGCTCGTCGTCGCCCCAGTCGAAGGCGGCGTCGGTGACCACGCCGAGCAGGGTGTGCCCGGCGCTGTCCGCCGGGTCGGGGCGGTCACCGGCCCGCTCGAAGAGGGAGGCGTGGTTGTCGATCTGGCCGTCGACGGCGCGCGCGTAGGGGTCGAGGAGCAGCTTCGCCGGGTTGCACCGGTGGCCGGAGCCGGGGTTCCACGGCCCGTGCACCCGGAAGCCGTAGCGCTGCCCGGGGCCGATCCCGGGCAGGTAGCCGTGCCAGACGAAGCCGTCGACCTCGGTCAGCGGGACACCGCGGGTGGCGCCGTCGTCGTCGACGAGGACGAGGTCGACGCGTTCGGCGACCTCGCTGAACAGGGCGAAGTTGGTGCCCTGTCCGTCGAAGTCGGCGCCCAGCGGGAAGGGGTGCCCGCTCCAGGCGGGCACCCCGGTACTCCGGCCCGTCCGGTCCGTCCGGTCCGTCCGGTCCGTCCGGTTCCTGCTGTCCTTGCGGTCCTTCCGGTTCGCCCGTGAGGTCACCGGGCGGCCTCCAGCGCGCCGTACACCTCGTCCGTAGGGGCCGGGGCGGCCAGGGCCGCCACCGGCAGTTCGCGGGGCACTTGACGCACCTCGCGCAGACTCGGCGCGGGCCCGGTCCGCACCAGCGGGACACGTTCGCCGGAGCGGGCCCGCTGGGAGAACCAGATGACCTGGCTTCCGGTGCCGGTGGCGCAGCACCCCCAGCCGTCGCTCATCACGGCGATGCGCTGCAGACAGGCTCGCAGGTCCTGGTCCGGACGCAGCCGGCGGTCGCGACCCCCGATGGCCGTGATCAGGTGTTGTCCGTTCCACCACATCTCGATCGAGGTGTGCTTGTCCGTGGCGTGCTCGTCGATCGCGGTCAGCAGCATCTCGGCGCCGCGACACACGGTCTCGACGTGGGTCTCGAGCTCCCAGTAGGACAGGTGAGCGGCCAGGATGCGCCTGACCTGTCCGACCCGTTCCGGGCAGACGTCCACATCGAGGTGGTAGTAGCAGGGGACTGCTGTCTTCATCGTCGTTCGCTCCTCACCGGCGAGGCTCCCACTCCTGCTCGGCCCGACGGGCCAGAGTTCCCCAATACGAAGCGTGAGCGGTAATCGCTCCAGAGTCACAACCACAGTGGGGCTGCTACGCCATTCGTGCAACACGAGCACACCACAACCAAGATCCAACAGGACGTTGGGTGATGCGCCGTGCACCATAAGTGAAGGCCTCACAAGGTCGGACACTTCGCGCCTCCGCGCAACGGGCCGACCCGGCCGCCTCGAGCGACCTCCCCCTTGCTTGAACTCCCGGAAGGTGCACAGCGCGATGCTGCAACCAGCGAAGACAGAAGTCGCCAGGACCTTGCGCAGTTACCGGGCCTGGGAGCGGGACATGCTGGCGCGACCCGACGACCGCACGGCGCGGGCCGCGTTCGAGGATTGCGGCTACACCCTCTGCGTGCTGATGGGCAAGCGCTGCGCACGGGAGGCCGCGGACGCCGCCGAGCAGTATCTGCGCGCCGGCGTGGATGCCCTCCACCGCGAGCGCTGGAGCCTGAGCCGGCGAAGCGGCGTCGCGCGGCTCTCCGCGACGCGGCCGCACCCCTGCCTGCCCGCGGAGACGTAGCGCTCCGCGCAGGTGCAGTCCGTTCGCCCAACACCGGGCGGACGAAGCCGTTTTCGAGCTAGCGGAGGTGCAAGGGTGAAGTCCACCAGGGCGATCGGCCGTATCCCGGTGCGGGACGTCGAACCGCGCGTGGAGTGCGGTAGGCGGCCGGCGAAAGCCGTGACCGGGGAGACGGTGCGGATCTCCGCGACGGTGTTTCGCGAGGGCCACGACGCCATCGGCGCCAACGTGGTCCTCAAGAACCCGGACGGCGGCCGCGGGCCCTGGACCCCGATGCACGAGCTCACCCCCGGCAGCGACCGCTGGGGAGCCGATGTGACCCTGGAGGCCATGGGCCGCTGGACGTACACCGTGGAGGCCTGGAGCGACCCGATCACCACCTGGCGCCACCACGCGGAGATCAAGATCCCGGCCGGGATCGACCCGGGTCTGGTTCTGGAGGAGGGCGGTCAGCTCTACGAGCGGGCGGCCGCCCGGGCCCCGCGCGGACCGGAGCGCACCCTGTTGCGGGACGCGGCGAAGAAGCTGCTCGACGACTCGGCTCCGGTGGCCGAACGCTACGCGGCGGCGCTGACGCCGCAGGTCGACGCCGTGCTCGGCCGGCATCCGCTGCGGGAGCTCGTCACCGCGTCCGAGCCGCTGCCGCTGCTGGTCGAGCGGGAACGCGCCCTGTACGGCGCCTGGTACGAGTTCTTCCCGCGTTCGGAAGGGACCGCCGAGCGCCCGCACGGCACCTTCCGCACCGCCGCGCGCAGGCTGCCCGCCATCGCCGCGATGGGCTTCGACGTCGTCTACCTCCCGCCGATCCACCCCATCGGCACGACCTTCCGCAAGGGCCGCAACAACACCCTCGACCCCGGCCCGGACGACGTCGGGGTGCCCTGGGCGATCGGCTCGCCGGAGGGCGGTCACGACGCCGTCCACCCGGACCTGGGGACCATCGAGGACTTCGCGTGGTTCGTGGAGCGGGCCGGTGAGCTGGGCCTGGAGATCGCCCTCGACTTCGCCCTCCAGTGCTCCCCCGACCACCCCTGGGTGCACAAGCACAGCGAGTGGTTCCATCACCGCCCGGACGGCACCATCGCCTACGCCGAGAACCCGCCGAAGAAGTACCAGGACATCTACCCCCTGGCCTTCGACGCCGACATGAAGGGCCTGATCTCCGAGACCGTGCGGGTGCTGCGGCACTGGATGTCGTACGGGGTGCGGATCTTCCGGGTCGACAACCCGCACACCAAGCCGGTCGTGTTCTGGGAGCGGGTCATCGCGGACATCAACCGCACCGACCCCGACGTGATCTTCCTCGCCGAGGCCTTCACCCGTCCCGCGATGATGCACACCCTCGCGCAGATCGGCTTCCAGCAGTCGTACACCTACTTCACCTGGCGCAACACCAAGCAGGAACTGACGGAGTACCTCACCGAACTCTCGGGGACCGCCGCCTCCTACATGCGGCCCAACCTGTTCGCCAACACCCCCGACATCCTGCACGCCTATCTCCAGCACGGCGGCCGCCCCGCCTTCGAGATCCGCGCCGTCCTCGCCGCCACCCTCTCGCCGACCTGGGGCGTCTACAGCGGCTACGAACTCTGCGAGAACACGGCGCTCAAAGAAGGCGGCGAGGAGTACCTCGACTCGGAGAAGTACCAGCTCAAACCCCGTGACTGGGCGGCCGCCGAACAGGCGGGCCACAGCCTCGCCCCGCTGCTCACCCGACTCAACGAGATCCGGCGGGCGAACCCGGCCCTGCACTGGCTGCGGAACCTCCGTTTCCACGGCACGGACAACCCGTCCGTCATCGCGTACAGCAAGAGCGCGGGTTCGAACACGGTTCTGGTGGTCGTCAACCTCGACCCCCACCACACCCAGGAGGCGACGGTCTCGTTGGACATGCCGCAACTCGGCCTGGACGACGGCGCGTCCCTGACCGTGCACGACGAACTGACCGGCGAGACATACGCCTGGGGCAGGACGAACTACGTGCGCCTGGAGCCCGGCCGGACACCTGCCCACGTGTTCCACGTCCGGTGACCCGCACCGCCGATCGGAGGCTCCAGCCCGCCATGACCGTCAACTCCCCTGTCCCGGACACCTTCGAGGACACGCCCGCCAAGGACCGCGACCCCGAGTGGTTCAAACGCGCCGTGTTCTACGAGGTCCTCGTCCGCTCCTTCCAGGACAGCAACGGCGACGGCGTCGGCGACCTCAAAGGCATCACCGCCAAACTCGACTACCTGCAATGGCTGGGAGTCGACTGCCTCTGGCTGCCGCCCTTCTTCAAATCACCCCTGCGCGACGGCGGATACGACGTGTCCGACTACACCGCCGTCCTCCCCGAATTCGGCGACCTCGCCGACTTCGTCGAATTCGTCGACGCCGCCCACCAACGCGGCATGCGCGTCATCATCGACTTCGTGATGAACCACACCAGCGACCAGCACCCGTGGTTCCAGGAATCGAGGAAAGACCCCGACGGCCCCTACGGCGACTACTACATGTGGGCCGACGACGACAAACAGTACGGCGACGCCCGCATCATCTTCGTCGACACCGAAGTCTCGAACTGGACCTTCGACCCCGTACGCAAGCAGTACTTCTTCCACCGCTTCTTCTCCCACCAGCCGGACCTCAACTACGAGAACCCGGCCGTGCAGGAGGAGATCCTGGCCGCCCTCCGCTTCTGGCTCGACCTCGGGATCGACGGCTTCCGGCTGGACGCGGTGCCCTATCTCTACGCGGCCGAGGGCACGAACTGCGAGAACCTCCCGGCGACCCACGAGTTCCTCAAACGGGTCCGCCGCGACATCGACATCCACTACCCGGACACGGTGATCCTCGCCGAGGCCAACCAGTGGCCCGAGGACGTCGTCGACTACTTCGGCGACTACGCCTCCGGCGGCGACGAATGCCACATGGCGTTCCACTTCCCCGTCATGCCCCGCATCTTCATGGCCGTCCGCAGGGAATCCCGCTACCCGGTCTCGGAAATCCTCGCCAAGACCCCCGCGATCCCCTCCCGCTGCCAGTGGGGCATCTTCCTGCGCAACCACGACGAGCTCACCCTCGAAATGGTCACCGACGAGGAACGCGACTACATGTACGCGGAATACGCGAAAGACCCGCGTATGCGCGCCAACATCGGCATCCGCCGCCGGCTCGCACCCCTCCTCGACAACGACCGCAACCAGATCGAACTCTTCACCGCCCTGCTGCTCTCCCTGCCCGGCTCGCCGATCCTCTACTACGGCGACGAGATCGGCATGGGCGACAACATCTGGCTCGGCGACCGCGACGCCGTCCGCACCCCCATGCAGTGGACACCGGACCGCAACGCGGGCTTCTCCTCCTGCGACCCGGGCCGACTGTCCCTTCCCGTGATCATGGATCCCGTCTACGGCTATCAGGTCACCAACGTCGAGGCGTCGATGTCGTCGCCCTCCTCGCTGCTGCACTGGACCCGGCGCATGATCGAGATCCGCAAGCAGAACCCCGCCTTCGGCCTCGGGACCTACACCGAACTCCAGTCCTCCAACCCGGCCGTCCTCGCCTTCCTGCGCGAGGCCCCCCTGACGGCCGACGGAGGGGACGACGTGGTGCTGTGCGTGCACAACTTCTCGCGCTCCGCGCAGCCCACCGAACTCGACCTGCGCCGGTTCGACGGCCGCCATCCCGTCGAGCTGTTCGGCGGGGTCCGCTTTCCCGCCATCGGGGAACTGCCCTACCTGCTCACTCTCGCGGGACACGGCTTCTATTGGTTCCGGCTCACCAGAGCCGCGTCCCGGATCGGCCGCCGCCTGTGAGCGAGCGCCGGGGAAAGGATGGGTCACCGTGACGAAGACCGCACCCCTGCGACCGAGCAGCGCGAGCGGCGTCCGCTCCGTCGGGCCGCTCGCCGCGCTGCTGTGCGAATGGCTGCCGCGGCAGCGCTGGTTCGCCGGCAAGGACCGGCCCCTCACCGACCTGCGCATGCTGTCGATGACCGAGCTGTACCCGGGCTGTCTGCATCTGCTCGTGCACGCCGATCAGTCGGGCGTTCCGACTCCCGGGGGCACTCCCCCGGCCGGCGACTGCTACCAGTTGCTGCTCGGCGTCCAGGAACACCTGTCGCCGCGTCTGGGACGGGCGCTGATCGGCAGGGTCGAGGACGGGCCGATGGCCGGTCTGACGGTCCATGACGCACTGCAGGACCCCCGGTCGGCGCATCTGCTCCTGGAGCGGATGCGGCACCCCGGCACGCTGGGTCCGCTGTGCTTCGAGTCCGACCCGTCCGTGTCGCTGCCCCCCGGGCTCGCGCCGCGCCTGCTGGAGGCCGAGCAGTCCAACACCTCGCTGGTGTACGGGGACGCGTTCATCCTGAAGATCTTCCGGCGTATCCAGCCCGGGGTGAACCCCGATCTGGAGGTACCGGTCGCGCTGGCCGGGCAGGGGTGCGGGCGGGTGCCCGCGCCCGTGGCCTGGTTCCGCACGACCCATCCGCAGGAGGCGACACTCGGCGTGCTCCAGCCGTTCCTGCCCGACGCGTCGGACGGCTGGACGCTGGCGCTGCGGGCCCTCGCCCGCGGGGAGGACTTCACGGCGGAGGCCGAGGAACTGGGGCGGGCCACGGCGGACGTGCACGTCGCGCTGGCCGCGGCGCTGCCGGCCGGTCCGGACGCCGAGGACGGGCGGACGGCGGCGGCGATGACCGAGCGGCTGGAGGCGGCCGCGCACCATGTGCCGGCGCTGCGCCCGTTCGTGCCGGGCCTCACCACCGCCTTCGGCGCGCTCTCCGTGTGCGACGCCGGCCCGGCCGCCCAGCGCATCCACGGGGACCTGCACCTCGGGCAGGTCCTGCGCGCCGGACGCGACTGGTTCGTCATCGACTTCGAGGGCGAACCGTCCCGTCCGCTGGCCGAGCGCCGCAGTGCCCACTCCCCGGTCCGGGACATCGCCGGGATGCTGCGCTCGTTCGACTACGCCGCCCGCCAGCGCCGTCCGTGGCGGCCGGAGTGGGCGCGCCGCTGCCGGGAGGCCTACTGCGCCGGCTACGCGGCCCGCGCGGGCTGGGACCCCCGCAAGAAGCATGCCCTGCTGTGTGCCTACGAGACGGACCGAGCCGTGTACGAAGTGCTGTACGAGGCCCGCAACCGTCCCGACTGGCTGCCCGTACCCATGGCGGCGATCGAACGACTCGCCGTCCGAGGAGGCTGACCCCTGTGGCCCTGCGTGACACCTCTCCGCCCGAGTCGGCCGGTCCCCGCCCGCGCACGGCGCCCGCGCTCGATCCGGCCGACCGTGGGCGCCTGCTCTCGGGCGCGCACCACAATCCGCACGCCCTGCTGGGCGCGCACCCGGTGCCGGGCGGGATCGTCTTCCGGGCCTTGCGGCCCTTCGCGGACGCCGTGAGTGTCGTGATCGACGGCGATCCCACCCCGCTGGTCTCGGAGGGCGACGGTCTCTTCTCCGTCGTCCTGCCGCTCGACGCGGTGCCCGCGTACACGCTGCTGGTGTCGTACGAGGGCGCCGAGCACAAGGTGGACGACCCGTACCGTTTCCTCCCCGCGCTCGGCGACCTGGATCTGCATCTCATCCGGGAGGGGCGGCACGAGGAGCTGTGGAAGGCGCTCGGCGCCGAGCCGATGGCCCACCAGGGTGTGACCGGCACCCGGTTCACGGTGTGGGCGCCGAACGCCCAGGGGGTGCGCGTCGCCGGGGACTTCTGTTTCTGGGACGGGACCGCCTTCCCGATGCGGTCCCTCGGTTCGTCCGGGGTGTGGGAGCTGTTCCTGCCCGGGATCGGCGAGGGCGCCCGGTACAAGTTCGAGATCACCTCGCGTCACGGCCACCGCTTCCTCAAGGCCGACCCGATGGCCCGGCGCGCGGAGGTGCCGCCGGACACCGCGTCGATCGTCCATGCCTCGCACTACGAGTGGGCGGACGAGGAGTGGATGGCACACCGGGGGGACGTCCCCGTGCATGTGGCGCCGTTCTCCGTGTACGAGGTCCATCTGCCCTCCTGGCGACCGGGACTGACGTTCCGCCAACTCGCCGACGAGCTCCCGCCGTACGTCAAGGATCTCGGCTTCACGCATGTGGAGTTCATGCCGGTCGCCCAGCACCCGTTCTCGGGTTCCTGGGGCTACCAGGTGACCGGGTTCTACGCGCCGGCCTCGCGCCTGGGCACGCCCGACGACTTCAAGTTCCTGGTGGACGCCCTGCACCGGGCCGGGATCGGCGTGATCGTGGACTGGGTGCCGGCGCACTTCCCCAAGGACGACTGGGCTCTGGGCCGGTTCGACGGGGAACCGCTGTACGAGCCCGGCGACTCCCGGCGGGCCGAGCATCCGGACTGGGGGACGTACGAGTTCGACTTCGGGCGTGTCGAGGTGCGCAACTTCCTCGTGGCGAACGCCACTTACTGGTGCGAGGAGTTCCACGTCGACGGGCTGCGGGTGGACGCCGTCGCCTCCATGCTCTACCTCGACTACTCGAGGGACTCCGGACAGTGGTCGCCCAACGTCTTCGGCGGCCGGGAGGACCTGGACGCCATGGCGTTCCTCCAGGAGATGAACGCGACGGTGTACCGCCGCAACCCGGGGGTGGTCACGATCGCGGAGGAGTCCACCGCGTGGGAAGGGGTGACCCGGCCGACCGACAGCGGCGGTCTGGGGTTCGGGCTGAAGTGGAACATGGGCTGGATGCACGACTCTCTGGAGTACATCGCCAAGGAACCGGTGCACCGCAAGTACCACCACAACGAGATGACCTTCTCGATGGTGTACGCCTACAGCGAGAACTACGTGCTGCCCATCTCCCACGACGAGGTCGTCCACGGCAAGCAGGCGCTGGTCTCCAAGATGCCCGGCGACTGGTGGCAGCGGCGCGCCAACCACCGCGCGTACCTGGGGTTCATGTGGGCCCACCCGGGCAAGCAGCTGCTCTTCATGGGCCAGGAGTTCGCCCAGGGCGCGGAGTGGTCCGAGGCCCACGGCCCCGAGTGGTGGCTGCTGGACCCGGGGTACGCCTCGGCGGGCGATCACCGGGGGGTGCGGGACCTGGTGCGTGATCTCAACACGGTCTACCGGGCCACCCCGGCCCTGTGGGAGCGGGACACCGATCCCGCCGGTTTCCGGTGGGTGGTCGGCGACGCCGCCGAGGACAACGTCTTCGCGTTCCTCCGCCTCGACGCCCACGGCGCTCCGCTCCTCGCCGTCAGCAACTTCTCCCCGGTCGTGCGCCACGACTACCGGCTCGCCGTGCCCGACGGGGTGCCGGCCTGGCGCGAGCTGCTCAACACCGACGCCGAGTGCTACGGCGGCAGCGGCCTCGTCCACCCCGCCCCCGTCGCGGCGCGGGACGGGGGGATCGCCCTCACCCTGCCGCCTCTGGCCACGGTGTGGCTGGTTCCGTCGTCCGTGTGAACCGCCCCGGGCGGGGCATTCGGGTGCGTACCACCCGCCAGAGAGAGGCCACATCCCGTGCGCACCGTCGGAGTGGAGGAGGAACTCCTCCTGGTCGACCCGGAAACCGGGGAGCCCCGGGCCCTGTCCGCAGCCGTCCTCGCCCGCGCCTCCCGGCGCGGGACCGAGGAGGACGTCTTCGAGAAGGAACTGCACAACCAGATGCTCGAGTTCAACACCCACCCGCAGTCGGGCATGGGCGAACTCGGCGCGGAGATCGTCCGCATACGCGGGGAGGCGGCCCGGCACGCGCGGGAGACCGGGTGCGCGGTCGCCGCGCTCGCCACCTCGCCGTTGCCGGTGCGCCCGTCCGTCAGCATGAACCGGCGCTACCAGTGGATGGCGGAGCAGTACGGCATTGCGACGCGTGAGCAGCTGGTGTGCGGCTGCCATGTCCATGTGTCCGTCGACTCGGACGAGGAGGGCGTCGGGGTCGTCGACCGGATCCGGCCCTGGCTGTCGGTGCTGACGGCACTGAGTGCCAACTCGCCGTTCTGGCAGGGCGGGGAGACGGACTACAGCAGCTATCGCAGCCGGGTGTGGCAGCGCTGGCCGTCGGCCGGGCCGACCGAGCTGTTCGGGTCGGCGGACCGGTACCACCAGCGGGTGGCGGACATGGTGGCCACCGGCACGATCCTCGACGAGGGCATGGTCTACTTCGACGCCCGGCTGTCGGCGCGCTATCCGACGGTGGAGGTGCGGGTGGCGGACGTCTGTCTGCACGCGGACACCGCCGTGTTGATCGCCACGCTGGTGCGGGGGCTCGTCGAGACCGCCGCCCGGGACCGGGAGGCCGGCCGGGAGCCGCTGGACCACAGCGTGAGCCTGCTCCGGCTGGCCGGCTGGCGGGCCGCCCGCTCGGGGCTCACCGAGGACCTGCTGCACCCCCGGACCATGCGGCGCACGCCCGCCGAGACGGTCGTCCGGGCTCTGCTGGAGCATGTCGAGGACGCGCTGGCGGACAGCGGTGACCTGGAGCGGGCCCGCGCTTCCTGTGCCGAACTGCTGCGGCAGGGCAACGGTTCCCGGATCCAGCGCGAGGTGTGGGAGCGCACCGGCAGTCTGCGCGAGGTGGTCACCACCTGCGTGCGGCTCACCCAGGCCTGAGGTCACCCCCGTACCGCTGCGGTCACCGGTCGGAGCATCAGAGCATCCGCATGATCGCGTACGCCGTTCCGGGCCGGTGGCGCGTTCGGGTTGGGGGCCGGGATCGACGCGGCTCGTGCTCTCCGGGTCCCCCGGACCGCCGACTTCACCGGCGGTGGGCCGTCGGAAGTGACGGGGGCCCGGCAGGTCGAGATCATCAACGCGGATTACTTATTCGTTCCAGGCCACAACCGGTCCGACCTGGGCTAGATTCGGGCACCGTCGATAACAGTTCCCGTCGGCGGAGTCACAGCCCGTACACCTCAGGAGCAGCGCATGCGCGACTTCGCCCTCGCTCCCCCGGCCACCACGCCCCTGACCGGAGGCCTCGCCGACACCGTCTTCGAGACAGCCGCCCGCACTCCCACACTCCCCGTGCTCTCCCGCCGTCCGGACGGCGCCTCCGCCGACTGGGAGGAGGTGACGGCCGTCGAGTTGCGGGACGAGGTGGTCGACCTGGCGAAGGGGTTCGTGGCCTCCGGGATCTCGCCCGGCCACCGTGTCGCGATCATGGCGCGTACCCGGTACGAGTGGACGGTCCTGTGCCACGCGCTGTGGGCAGTGGGCGCCGAGGTCGTCCCGGTCTATCCGACGTCCGCGCGCGAGCAGGTCGAGTGGATCCTGCGGGACGCGAACTGTGTGGGCGTCGTCGTCGAGGACGAACAGAGCGTCATGACCGTGGGGTCGGTGTGCGCGGCCCTGCCCTCGCTGCGGAACGTCTGGCAGTTGGACGCGGGGGCGTTCGAACAACTCACGCAGCGCGGCGAGTTGGTGCCGATCACCACCGTGGACTCGCTGCGCCGGATCGTGCTGCCCGACTCCACCGCCGTGATCGCCTACACCTCCGGGACCTCGGGCCGGCCCCTGGGCTGCGCGCTGAGCCACCGCAGCCTGGCCAGCCCCTGCGACACGCTGCTGGCCGGCTGGGGGCACACGGCCGCTCCCGCCGGCCGGCAGCCGAGCGTCCTCGCCTTCCTGCCGTTCTCCCACGTGTACGGGCTGATGATCCAGGGCCTGTGTCTGCGCGGCGGCATCCTGATGGGCCACGAACCCGATATCGGCGCGGAGGCGCTCGCCGAGTCGCTGCGCACCTTCCGCCCGACGTATCTGTACGCGGTGCCGTCGGTGTTCGAGAAGATCTACAAGAACTTCCTGCGGGCGGCCCAGGAGGCCGGCCGCGGCGCCCTGTTCGAGCGGGCGGCGGAGACGGCACGGGACTTCGCGGCCGCCGTCGAACGGCAGCGGCTGGGCCGCGGCTCGGGGCCCGGTTTCGACCTGCGGCTCCAGCACGCCCTGTTCGAACGGACGGTGTACCGCAGACTACGGGCGGCGCTCGGCGGCCGTGTCCACCGCGCCACCTCGGGCGGCTCCCCGCTCCACCGCGATCTGTCCCTCTTCTTCGAGGGCATCGGCATCTACGTGCACGACGGGTACGGCCTGACCGAGACCAGCGGCGGGATCACGATGCAGCCGCTCGGCCGGGAGAAGTCGGGCACCGTCGGACAGGCCCTGCCGGGCGTGGACATCCGAGTGGCGGACGACGGGGAGATCCTGGTGCGCGGCCCGTCGGTGTTCCAGGGCTACGTCAACGACGACGCCGCGACGAGGGCCGCGCTGTGGGGTGGCTGGCTGGCCACGGGTGACCTCGGGTTCCTGGACTCCGACGGCTACCTGACGATCACCGGCCGCAAGAAGGACGTCATCATCACCAGCAGCGGCAAGAGTGTGGCTCCGGCCTCGCTGGAGCAGCGGCTGCGGATGCATCCGCTCGTCCACCAGGCCGTGGTCGTGGGTGACAACCGACCGTGCGTGGGCGCGCTGATCACCCTGGACCCCGACTTCCTGGCGCACTGGCGCGGGAACCTGATGCTGCACGGCGACACCCAGAGCCGGGAGGCGCGCGAGGAGAACGCCCTGCGGGAGGAGGTCGGGCGGGCGGTGGCCGCCGCCAACAGCACGGTGTCCCGCTCGGAGTCGATCCGCGCCTTCCGCATCCTGCCGCAGGCGTTCGACCAGACCAACGGCCTGCTGACGCCCTCGATGAAGCTGCGCCGCGACTCGATCGTGGCGCACTACGCGGCGGAGATCGAGGCGATGTACCAGGCCCGGGCGCGGCTGCCCCGGCAGATCGCCCCGGAGGAGGTGCTGGGCTGGGACGACACCGACGACGTGTTCCGGTGATCCGGACGGCCGGTGGACCCGGGGCCGGACAGGCTGCGTGGTCGGAGAGCAGGCGATCGTTTCCGTCGTGACCATATGCCGTCGGATGACGGACGCGTAGCCTGGCAGCCCTCGGGAACCCTGTAGGGGCGACGCCAGAGAGCCGTACGAGAAAGGATGACGGTCCCGGAGACTCAGGGGCCGCACTGACGACATGGCAACCGAGCCGCGTGGAAACGACGCACTGTCCTCCTGGGCGATTCCCAGCCGTACAGCCCGCTTCGAGGGCGAACCCCAGGACGTGACGGGTGCACGGCTGGCCACGGAGGAGTTCCTCCATGAGCTGGCCGGCACCGTGCCCCCCACGGCACCGGAGTGCTGGCACGACATCGTGCTGATCGTGACGGAGCTGGCGGCGAACGCCGTCCAGTACGCGCCGGGCCCCTTCGAGCTGTGCCTGCGCCCCACCTTCGACGGCGTGCACGTGACGCTGCACGACACCAACAGCACTCCGCCGTCCCCCCGGCCGTTCCATCCCGACAGCGGGGGCGGTGGTATCGGCTGGTACCTGGTGCACACCCTGTGCAGTCAGGTCAGCGTGGTGCCGAACCAGGCCGGCCAGGACGAGGGGAAGGACGTGCACGTCTTCCTGCCGTGGTGAATCCGGCGGCAAGGCGGGAACGGAGAGGCGGGAGCGCCAGCGCTCGCGCCCGTCGTGTCAGGCAGGCCGGTCGGCGGTCCGGACCGGCACGAACACGCTGATCGTCTTACCGCCGCCGTTCTGTTTCTCGATGGCGATGTCCCGGGCCAGCCGGACGACCAGCGGCCAGCCGTAGCCGCCCACCCGGTGGCCGGCCGGGCCGGAGCCCGGTCCGCCCACCGCGGCGGGCACCGTGTCGCTGTGATCGCGCACGGCCAGCCGGACCCCGTCCCGCACCGGCGTCAGCTCGAACCCGGCCAGTCCGCCGCCGTGCCGGAGGGCGTTGGCCACCAGCTCCGACACGACCAGCAGCAAGTCGATGACGTCCTCCTCGCGCGCCGGCCGGGTGCCCGGGTTCCACCGGGCGTCCACCACCGCGCGGGCGTGGGCCCGGGCCGCCGCGGCGGTCCTCACCGAGGTCCCGGCCGTTCCCCGGGCGGCCACCGAGCGGGCGGGCGCGAGTCCCTCCTCCCTCATACCGATGGCGTTCCCCGTGGTGTCAGCCGTCGATAGTGGTCACCGACGGCGGTGAGGTACGCCGGGTCCGTCGTCTCGCTGTCGGTGCGGAAGCGAGGCGCGTCCTTGACCTCGTCCCCGGTGCAGCCCAGGGTCACCTTGCGTTCCGTGTGGTCGACGCCCGTCACGACGCCCACCGGGACGACGGCGCTCCTGCCGAACAGCCACACTCCCGTGTCGACGACCAGGTGCCGCATTCCGAGCGGGTCCGCCTCGCGTTCCACATGGCCGAGGGTGCCGTCGGCCGTCATGACGGCGTAGTCGGTCAGGTCCTGTCCTTCGGCGTGTCCACTGTCCGGCGTGTACGACCAGATTCCGTCGATGGTCACACTGCTCCCTTCTCGCGCTCCACAGCTGCCATTACCCGCCCGTGGCGCCCGCATTCGGGGGCATGTCTGTCCGTTCCTGACCGAAGAGAGGGGGTATCAGCACCTGTCGGAAAAGTCTGTGCGGAACAACGAGCATGAGATGCGGAACACGGGGCAGACGGACTCCGTCATCGACCAGCTCGACGAACGGAGTGAGCGGCATGAATGCCGTGACGGCACACGCAACGACGGCCACGGCAGCGCGGGCGGGCACGGAGAGCCCGCACGAAGGGGTTCCGCTCATCGAGATGCCCACCCAGGTGAGCCCGAAGGACGCGCGGGAGCTCTCGCGCCGCTTCTTCGACCGGCTGGCCGTCGTGGAGGAGGGCACCCACGAGTACCAGTACGTACGCAACACCCTGATCGAGATGAACCTCTCCCTGGTGCGGTACGCGGCCTCCCGCTTCCGCGGCCGGGGCGACTCCATGGAGGACATCGTCCAGGTCGGCACGATCGGGCTGATCAAGGCCATCGACCGGTTCGAGCTGACCCGCGAGGTCGAGTTCACCTCGTTCGCCATTCCGTACATCGTCGGCGAGATCAAGCGCTTCTTCCGGGACACGAGCTGGGCCGTGCACGTGCCGCGCAGGCTCCAGGAGGCACGGGTCGAACTGGCCAAGGCCACCGAGGAGTTGCAGACGCGGCTCGGCCGGATGCCCACCACCCGTGAGCTCTCGCAGCTGATGTCGCTGTCGGAGGAGGAGGTCATCGAGGCGCGCAAGGCGTCCAACGGCTACACCTCCGCCTCCCTCGACGCGGCCCTGACCTCCGACGGCGGCGCGGACGGCGAGTCCGTGCTGGCCGACTTCCTCGGCGCCGAGGAGCCGGCGCTGGAGCTGGTGGAGGACTTCCACTCGCTGGCGCCGCTGATCGCCGAACTCGGCGAGCGGGAGCGGCTGATCATCCATATGCGGTTCGTCGAGGAGCGGACGCAGGCGGAGATCGGCAGGGAGCTCGGTATCTCCCAGATGCATGTGTCGCGACTGATCAGCCGCATGGTGCAGCGGCTGCGGACCGGCCTGCTGGGGGCCGAGATCGCCTGACCCGGAACTCCGGTCGTGACATCGCCCGGGACGGCTTCCGCCGTCCCGGGCAAAGCTGTGCGAGTACCCCGCTTCCGTTCGTGTATGCATGGTGCCCGTCGTTTGGAATTCCTGTGTGCGCAAAGTGAGCGATGCTTTGTTGCGCCGCGCTCCCGTGGGTTAGCCTGCGGCGGATTTCTCTCATCGCGCACATCCGTGAACTGCGGAAATCCACGTACGACATGCGGGGCCGTCCACCCGGGCGGCCCGGTTGCGAGTCCCCGCCCGGGGGCTCCTGGGGAGCGGAACGAGGGTAGGCATGACCAGCAACGCGACCGAGTCCTTGGACGCGGTTCCCGGCGACCACGAGCTCAGGCAGCTCCTGGCAGGCCTGACGGCCGTACGGGACGGGGACTTCGGTACCCGGCTGCCCACCGACGGGGACGGTCTGCTGGGTGACATCGCCACCGTTTTCAACGGCATGGTCGACCAGCTGTCCGTCTTCACCTCCGAGGTCACCCGGGTGGCCCGGGAGGTGGGCACCGAGGGAACCCTGGGCGGCCAGGCGGAGGTGCCCGGGGTCTCCGGGACCTGGGCCGACCTGACGGACTCCGTGAACGCCATGGCGGGCAACCTGACGACCCAGGTGCGGGACATCGCCCAGGTGGCGACCGCGGTCGCCAAGGGTGACCTGTCGCAGAAGATCGACGTGCCGGCCCGGGGCGAGATCCTTCAGCTGAAGGAGACCGTCAACACGATGGTCGACCAGCTCTCCGCCTTCGCCGACGAG
The DNA here is from genome assembly GCF_035983595.1 of Streptomyces sp. NBC_01334. Lineage (NCBI taxonomy): Bacteria > Bacillati > Actinomycetota > Actinomycetes > Kitasatosporales > Streptomycetaceae > Streptomyces > Streptomyces sp. NBC_01334. The sequence goes on from NZ_CP130718.1 coordinate 872,217, forward strand.
GTCACCCGCGTCGCCCGCGAGGTCGGCACCGAAGGACGCCTCGGCGGCCAGGCACAGGTGCCCGGGGTCGCCGGGGTGTGGCGGGACCTCACCGATTCGGTCAACTTCATGGCCGGCAACCTCACCAACCAGGTCCGCAACGTCGCCCAGGTGACCACGGCGGTGGCCAAGGGCGACCTCTCCCAGAAGATCACCGTCGACGCCCGCGGCGAGATCCTCGAACTCAAGAACACCATCAACACGATGGTCGACCAGCTCTCCGCCTTCGCCGACGAGGTCACCCGCGTCGCCCGCGAGGTCGGCACCGAGGGGCGTCTCGGCGGCCAGGCCGACGTCAAGGGGGTCAAGGGCACCTGGCGGGACCTCACCGATTCGGTCAACTTCATGGCCGGCAACCTCACCAACCAGGTCCGCAACGTCGCCCAGGTGGCGACCGCGGTGGCCAAGGGCGACCTCTCCCAGAAGATCACCGTCGACGCCCGCGGCGAGATCCTCGAACTCAAGAACACCATCAACACGATGGTCGACCAGCTCTCCGCCTTCGCCGACGAGGTCACCCGCGTCGCCCGCGAGGTCGGCACGGCGGGCAACCTGGGCGGCCAGGCCACGGTCCGCGGGGTGTCCGGCACCTGGAAGGACCTCACCGACAACGTCAACGTCATGGCGTCGAACCTGACGGGCCAGGTGCGCTCCATCGCCCAGGTCGCCACCGCCGTGGCCCGGGGCGACCTCTCGCAGAAGATCACCGTCGAGGCCAAGGGCGAGGTCGCCGCGCTGGCGGACGTCATCAACACGATGGTGGACACCCTGTCCGCGTTCGCCGACGAGGTGACCCGGGTGGCCCGCGAGGTCGGCACCGAGGGCCGGCTCGGCGGTCAGGCGCAGGTGCCGAACGTGGCCGGCACCTGGAAGGACCTCACCGACAACGTCAACTCGATGGCCAACAACCTCACCGGCCAGGTCCGCAACATCGCGCTGGTGACCACGGCGGTGGCCCGCGGCGACCTGTCGAAGAAGATCGACGTGGACGCCCGGGGCGAGATCCTCGAGCTGAAGACGACCATCAACACGATGGTCGACCAGCTCTCCGCCTTCGCCGACGAGGTCACCCGCGTCGCCCGCGAGGTCGGCACGGAGGGACGCCTCGGCGGCCAGGCCGAGGTGGAGGGTGTCTCGGGCACCTGGAAGCGCCTCACGGAGAACGTCAACGAGCTGGCCGGGAACCTGACCCGGCAGGTGCGCGCGATCGCGGGGGTCACGAGCGCCGTCGCGGAAGGTGATCTGACCCGGTCGATCACCGTGGTCGCCTCCGGCGAGGTCGCCGAGCTCAAGGACAACATCAACTCGATGGTGGAGTCCCTGCGCGAGACCACCCGGGCCAACCAGGAGCAGGACTGGCTCAAGACCAACCTGGCGCGCATCTCCGGTCTCATGCAGGGCCACCGCGACCTGCCCGTGGTCGCCGAGCTGATCATGGACGAGCTGGTGCCGCTGGTGTCGGCCCAGTTCGGTGCCTTCCACCTCGCCGAGGACGGCGAGCACGGCCCGGAGCTGCGGCTCGTGGGCGCCTACGGCTACCCCGCCGACGACGACCGTCCCACCCGTATCCCGTTCGGCCGCTCGCTGGTCGGCCAGGCCGCGCGCAGCCGCCGGACGATCATCGTCGACGAGCTGCCGGCCGGTTACGTCACCATCTCCTCGGGTCTCGGCCAGGTGGAGCCCAGCGCCCTGGTGCTGCTGCCCATCGTCTTCGAGGGGTCGGTGCTCGGCGTCATCGAACTGGCGTCGGTCGGCGCGTTCACGCAGATCCACCGGGACTTCCTGGAACAGCTGCGGGTGACCATCGGCGTCAACGTCAACACCATCGTGGCGAACGCCCGCACGGACGAGCTGCTCGACGAGTCCCAGCGGCTGACCGCCGAACTCCAGGCGCGGTCCGCCGAGTTGCAGTCCCAGCAGGAGGAGCTCCAGCACTCCAACGCCGAACTGGAGGAGAAGGCCTCGCTGCTGGTGGCGCAGAACCGCGACATCGAGGCGAAGAACCTCCAGATCGAGCAGGCCCGGCAGGAGCTGGAGGCGCGGGCCCAGCAGCTCTCCCTGGCGTCGAAGTACAAGTCGGAGTTCCTGGCGAACATGAGCCACGAGCTGCGCACCCCGCTCAACAGCCTGCTCATCCTGGCCCAGCTGCTGGCCCAGAACCCCTCGCGCAACCTCACTCCGAAGCAGGTCGAGTACGCGGGCATCATCCACTCGGCCGGCTCGGACCTGCTCCAGCTGATCAACGACATCCTGGACCTGTCGAAGGTCGAGGCCGGCAAAATGGACGTCTCGCCGGAGCAGGTGTCGCTGCGGCAGCTCATCGAGTACGTCGAGGCGACCTTCCGTCCCATGACCACGCAGAAGAGTCTCGAGTTCACGGTGAGCACGGCCACCGGCGCCCCCGCCGACCTGCTCACCGACGACTCCCGGCTGCGCCAGGTGCTGCGCAACCTGCTGTCCAACGCGGTGAAGTTCACCGAGCAGGGCAGTGTCGAGCTGCGCATCGAGCCGGCCTCCGACGGGGAGGTGCCGAGCAGCGTGGTCCGCGGCAGCACCGTGGTGGCGTTCCGGGTGAAGGACACCGGCATCGGCATCCCCGAGCAGCAGCTGGAGACCATTTTCGGGGCCTTCCAGCAGGCTGACGGCACCACCAGCCGCAAGTACGGCGGCACGGGCCTGGGGCTGTCCATCACCCGGGAGATCGCGCATCTGCTCGGCGGCGCGGTGACCGTGGACAGCACACCGGGCCGGGGCAGCACCTTCACGCTCTACCTGCCGGTCGCGCGGCGGGACTTCCAGGAGGTCGTCGAAGGCGTCCGGCCGGTGGAGCGCGCCCTCGCCGGGCCGCCCGCGGCGATCCCCCTCGGCACCCCCGGTACGCCCGCGGCCACCGGAACGGCCCGGCGGCCGCGTCGGCTGCTGGTGGTGGAGGAGCGGCCCCGCGGTCTGCTGACCCTGGTCGCCGAGAGCGTCGTGGCGGACATGGCACGCGGCCGGGAGGACGGCACGTCGGCGGCGCCGGTCGACATCGTCACCGCCGTCGGGGCGCACGAGGCCGCGGGCGCGCTGGCCGCCGAGCCCTGCCACTGCGTCGTCCTGGAACTGGGCATGCCCGACGCGGAGGCCTCCCGGTTCCTCGAGGCCCTCCACGACGACTCGGTGCTGACCGGTGTTCCGGTGCTCGTGCACAGCGGGCACCGCGCGGACCTCGCCCAGGAGGAGAGCCTCCAGTCCCGGGCGGCCGGCAAGCCGATGGAGTTCCTGTCCAGCCTGGACGAGCTGCGCGAGCGCATCACTCTGCATCTCTCCGCCGAACAGCCGGGGGACGTGCTCGCCCTGGTCCGTCCGGACGAGCCCCAGCACGTGGCGCCGCACCTCCCGGACGACGCCGTCGTGGGCCGGACGGTGCTGGTCGTCGACGACGACGCGCGCAACCTGTTCGCGCTCAGCGGGATCCTGGAGCTGCACGGCGTCCGCGTCCTGCACGCGGAGAACGGGCGCGAGGGGATCGACACGCTGCGCAACAACCCGGACATCGCGCTGGTGCTGATGGACGTGATGATGCCCGAGATGGACGGGTACACCGCCACGGCCGAGATCCGCCGCATGTCCGAGTACGCCGACCTGCCCATCGTCGCGGTGACCGCGAAGGCCATGCCCGGGGACCGGGAGAAGAGCCTCGCCTCGGGGGCCAGCGACTACGTCACCAAGCCCGTCGACACCCATGACCTCATGTCCTGCGTCCGACGCTGGCTGACCGTCTGAGGACGTTCGCCCCGCCCGAGCCACCAGGCGTCCCAGCCGAGGAGTCCGCACACCGTGAGCATTCCCGCACAGCCCACCAAACCCGGCGAGGGCCGGGCCCTGCCGGTACCGACCGGAGAGCAGTCCGGACCTGTGGAGGGTGTGAGCCCGCCGGAGCCGGAGGGCACCGCCACGCCCTCACCCGTGGGCCGGCTCGCCGCCACCGTGGACCGGCTGCGCCGGGAGGTCCTGGAAGCCCAGGCGGAGGCTGACGGGCGCGCCCTGGTCGAACTCGCCAAGGGCATCCTGGTGGAGCGCCTCGGCTGTGGCCCGAGCGAGGCGGCACAGCAGCTGTCGGTGCTGGCCGGGCAGTCCGGACTGAGTCCGCTGGAGTTCGCGGTGGACGTCATCAACCAGGCCGCCAAGGACCGCGTGTCGGAGGTGACACAGGCCTTCCTGGCGGCTGTCGGAAAGCCGGAGGATCCCGCGGAGCAGTCGGCGGCCGTGCGGTTGCGGGCCGCCGAGAGCGGGGCGCTGGCGGCGGCGCACGACACCCAGGCCGTCGCCGACTCCCTGCTCCAGCACGCGCTGGGCCCGCTGGGCGCGGTCGCCGTGGCGATCTGGGCGGCGGGCTCCGACGGTTCGCTGACCCTCGCCGGCAGCGCGGGATTCTCCCCGGGCGAGGCCGAGCGCTGGCGGTACGTGCCGCCGGACGTGGCCACGGTGGCACGCAGCAGCCTCGCCGAGGGGGCGACCCAGTGGATCGAGTCGCTGGCCCGGACCGGGCTGCCCACCATCGGCCGCCATCTGCACCCGGACGGCGGCCGGGCGGCGGTGCCCGCCGGCAGCGCCGGACGCGTGGACGGGATCCTGGAGATCGCCTGGCCGGCCCCGCTGGACCGGCAGCCGCCCCAGGTGGTGCGCCAGGTGGAGGCCCTGGCGGACCTGTGCGCCCACACGCTCCAGGCGTACGCGCACGTCCGGGGCCCCGACCAGGAGCCGCTCGTCCTGCCGGACACGGCGGAGCTGATGGACCTGACGGACGGGCTGCACGACCCGGCCCTGGTCCTGGTGCCGCACGTCGACGCGGCGGGAAAGCTGGTGGACTTCCGCATCCAGCATGTCAACGACCGCTTCCTCGACCCCGCGGGCCGGCCCCGCGCCGTGGTCAACGGGGCCCTGTTGCTCGAGGCCTACCCGATGGCCGCCGGCGGCGGCGGTGACCTGTTCCAGCGGATCGAGCGCGTGCACGCCACCGGCGAGCCGTTCCGGGCGCGCCGGATGAGTCTGACCGCGCTGGTCGGCGAGGTGCCGCTGGCCGCGGTCGCGGACCTCAGCATCAGCCGGCACGGCAGCTGCGTGCTGCTGATCTGGCGGATCGAGGACGAGACGGCGCGCCTGGCCAGCCTCCTGCAGAACGCCCAGCGACTCGGCCGCATCGGCGGTTTCGAGGAGGACCTGCTCACCGGCGAGACCACCTGGAACGGGCAGCTGTTCACCCTGTACGGGCGGCCCGAGTCGAGTCCGCCGGTGCCGCTGGAGGACCTGGCCGCGCACACCCATCCCGATGACGCGGTCGTCGTCGGCCGGCTGCTGCGCACGCTGCTGCACGGCCGTCGCCCGGCTTCCGCCGCCTTCCGGCTCCAGCGGCCGGACGGGGTGACCCGGCACATGCGGATCGTCGCCGAGCCGGTGCTCGACACCGACGAACGGCTGGTCGCCGTACGCGGCGCGTACCAGGACATCTCCGCGCAGCACTGGACGGAGGTGGCGCTCGCCGCCACCCGCGACCAGCTCGCGCAGAGCGAGCAGCACGCCAGCGAGCGCAGCCGGCTGGCCCTCCAGCTCCAGCACGCCATCATGCCGCCCACCCGGGCGCCCCTGGAGGCCCCCGGGCTCCAGGTGGCGGTCCGCTACCGGCCTGCCGAGGAGGAGCACCTGGTGGGCGGCGACTGGTACGACGCCGTCGTGCTGCCCTCCGGGCTGGTGATGCTGTGCGTGGGCGACGTGGCCGGGCACGGCATCGAGGCGGCGACCAGCATGGTGGTGCTGCGCAACGCGCTGCGCGGACTGGCGGTGACCGGGGCGGGGCCGGGCCAGCTGCTGTCCTGGCTCAACATCGTCGCCCATCATCTGACCGGTTCGATCACGGCCACGGCCGTGTGCGGCCTGTACGACCCCTCCCGGCACACCCTGCGCTGGGCGAGGGCGGGCCATCTGCCGCCGGTGCTGGTGCGGGACGCCCAGGCGGCGCCGCTGCCCCTGCTGCAGGGGATGCTGCTGGGCGCCGTACCGGAGACGGTGTACGAGGAGGAGGAGGTCCAGCTGGCGGCCGACGACACCCTGCTGATGTACACCGACGGCCTGATCGAGCGGCGCGACCGGTCCGTGGAGGAGTCGCTGACCCAGTTGCTGGTGCAGGCCCGCACGGTGCCGCCGACGCTGGACCAGCAGCTGGACCGGCTGCTCACCTACAGCAGGTCCGACACGGACGACGACACCTGCATCGTGGGCATCCGGCTGCGCTAGGCGGCCGTCCCCGTGACGGTCTTCGCGTCGTGTGTGCATGGTGGGGAGGTTCGGGGGTATCCGCCTGTGCGCGACACCAGGTCGGGGATCCGCAGACGGAAGGGCAGGACACACGGCACATGACGACCGTCCCGTGCGGCCTCCCGCGCGTCCTCGCCGGCCGTCGCCGCGCATCGAAGTCGCCCACCGGGGTAGACGCTCCCGACCGTCAGCTTTCGGAGGTACGTGTGTCCATTGCCCAGAACCCCCTGTCCGTCGAGGTCACCCTGCCCCGCGAGGACGTCGCCCTGGTCACGGTCGAAGGCCATCTCGACCTCGACACGGCGACCGATCTGCAGGCCCATCTGGCCAATCAGCTGCACCACGGCCGACGACATTTCCTCCTCGACCTCTCGGCGGTCCCGTTCATGGACTCCTCCGGCATGAACATCATCCTGCGTGTGTACCAGGAGGCCCGGGGGCTGCCGGGGAGCGTGCACGTGATCGCTCCCACCCCGGCCGTGCGCCGGGTCCTGGACCTCACCGGAGTCAGCCTCACGGTGCCCATATCGGAGAAGGTCGACGAGGCTCTGGAGCTCGTCGACCGGCAGCAGCTCTCGGACGGTCCGCAGGGCTGACCGGGACCCGGCGGCGGCCGTCCGGCGGACACAAAAAGCGCGCAGGGACGGCCGACTGCCGTCCAATACTTGTCATTTGACAACTGTGTACGTAAGGCAACAGAGTGAGCGGGACAGTGATGCTGGAGGGAAGACGGATGTGCCTGTGGGCCGACCCGATCACCCGGGGAAACCGTCAGGCGGTACGGGCGTCGGTGGCGTCGGAGTCGTGGATCTGCTCGGCCGCGGCCGCACAGAACGCCTCCAGCCCTCTCAGCAACGCGGCGCGCTGCGCGGCGGGCATCTGCTCCAGCACACTTTCCAACGCGGCCTCACGGCGTGATCTGAGGTCGGCGAGGAAGGCACTCCCCCGGCGGCTCAGGAAGAGCTCCAGCTCCCGGCGGCTCTCGGCGGCGACCCTGCGCTCCACGAAGCCGACGGCCTGGAGGCGGTCGCACAGGCGGCTGGTGGACGGCGGTGTGGACCCGAGGAACTCGGCGAGCGTGCGCAGGTTGATGCCCTCGTGGTGCTCCAGGATGAACAGCACGCGCAACTGGGAGGCGGAGACCGGTGCCGTCGAGGCACGGCCCCAGAGGACTTCCAGCAGCTCCGCCGCCTCTGAGGTCACACGCGCCACCTGGAGCGGCTGCGGACGCGAGGAGGGGGACATCACGGTCACACTCTCGCAGGCTTCTCGACGGCTGTCAGCCCGCCCCCGCCGCCGGGGGCGCCAAGGGCTCGACGCCACGACCTCCCGGGGAACGCTGTGACCGACCAGGAGAACAGACTCGTCGCCGCCGGCCGTGCCCTGCGCTCCGCGGCTCCGCACCAGCTGCCCGACGCCCTGAGCCAGGTGCTGCGCACCCGGTACGCGGCGCAGGACGTGGAGCTGCGGCTGGCCGACTACGGGCTGACGGTACTGCTGCCCGTGCCGCCCGCGCCGAGCGGCACGAAGTCGGCGCCCGTGCAGGGAAGTGCGCCGGGGCGGGCCTTCGGGTCGCAGCAACCGTACGTCGAGGAACCGGCCGACGGCCGGGTGCGGGCGCATCTGCCGGTGACCGTTCGCGGCGGCCGGCTGGGCGTGCTGTCCCTGACGCTGCCCGCGCGGAGCCGGGAGTCGCTCGCCGAGCTCACCGAGCTGGCCGAGCTCCTGGGGCACGAGCTGGTGGTCGCCGAACGCGACACCGACCTGTACGCGCGGGCCCGCCGCAGGGAACGGCTCACGCTGGCGGCGGAGATGCAGTGGCAGCTGCTCCCGGCCCGCTCGTGCGCCCGGGAGGAGTACGCCCTGGGTGCCCAACTCGAGCCCGCCTACGCCATCTTCGGCGACAACTTCGACTGGGAGGCGTCCGCCGACCATCTGCTGGTCTACGTCACCAACGGGATGGGCGAGGGCATCGAGGCCTCCCTGCTGACCAGCCTCGGCATCAACGCGCTGCGCAACGCGCGCCGCGCCGGCATCCCGATCGAGGACCAGGCGGCCCTGGCCGACCAGGCGCTCTACGCCCACTACCGGGGCGAGGCGCACCTGTCGGTCCTGCTGGTGGACATCGAGCTGTCCACGGGGCGGATGCGGGTCGTCGACGCGGGCTCACCGCAACTGCTGCTCCAGCGCGACCGGGTGCTGTCCCTCGTGGACCTCGACGCGCAGCTGCCGCTGGGCATGTTCGAGGAGACAGACTACGTCGCCCAGGAACTGACCCTGCTCCCCGGCGACCGGCTGCTCTTCGTCAGCGACGGCGTCCACGGGGTCGCGGCGCCGGGCGGCGAGTCGTACGGCGAGCACGCCCTCGCGCGGGCGCTCGGCAACGCCGCCCTGCTGCCGGCGGCGGACGTCCCGGCCGCGGTGCTGCGCGGGCTGACCGGGCACCGGGGAAGGCCCGAGCCGGACGACGACGCACTGGTCGTGTGTCTCGACTGGTTCGGGAGACGGCCCGCGTCGTAGCCCACCGCCCACCGCCCACCGCCCGCCTCCGGCGGGTCCGCGGTGGCGACAGAAAAGCCGACCAGGACTGAGGAGAGAACCACGTGCCGGAGCACGAAACGGCCGCAGAGCACACCACGCCCGCGAGCGACGTCGGGAAGTTCCTGCACCGCCGCCGGGAGCAGATCGCCCAGCGCTGGGCCGACGAACCGCTGTTCCGCACGGTGTTCACCGTCTCGCGGGACGAGGCGGTGGAGGCGGGCCGGGTCGTCGTCGACGCGCTCGCCCAGGTCGCCGAGACCGGCCGCGTGGCCGACACGGACGCGGCCGGATTCACCGCGGTCCGCGAGCAGCTGGCCAGGATGGTGGCCTCCCGCGCCCGCTTCGGGCTCACCTCCGGCCAGGTGTCCACCGAGGTGGACGGCCTTCGGCCACCCGCCGTGAACCTGCTGGTGGCCGATCTGCCCGAGGCGACGCCCGAGCACCTCAGGGAGTGCACGACCCTGCTGACCGTGCTCATGGGCACCCTGCGGCTGGTGGTCCTGGAGACCTCGCTGAGCGAGGGCCAGGCCCTGATCGACCGACAGCACCTGGAGCTGCTCGAGGCCGCCACCCCCGTCATCCGACTGTGGGACGGCATCGTCGCCGTGCCGCTCATCGGGACGCTCGACAGCGCTCGCAGCCAGGTCGTCATGGAGACACTGCTGGAGTCGGTCGTCGACCAGCAGGCCCGCTTCGCGATCCTGGACATCACCGGTGTGCCGATGGTCGATTCGCTGGTGGCGCAGCACCTGATGAAGACCGTCGCGGCCGTCCGGCTGATGGGCGCGGAGTGCGTCGTCTCCGGCATCCGGCCCGCCATCGCCCAGACCATCGTGCACCTCGGCCTGGACCTGGGCACGGTGGTGACCAGGTCCAGCCTCGCCGACGCCCTGGGATACGCCCTGCACCGGCTGGGTGCCGACATCGTGCTCGCGACGCCCGGCGGTGCGGGTCCCCGGTGAACCACGACCTCTCCCTCTCGGCCACGGCCCACGTACCGGTGCTCCGGCTCGGCGACGTCCTGCTGATCACCCTCCAGGGCGACCTGCACGACGGTACGGCGGAGCAGCTCCAGCAGGACATCGCCGAGCAGATCGTCCGCAACCGGGTGACCGGCGTGGTCATCGACATCTCCGGGGTGGAGATCGTCGACTCCTTCCTGGGGCGTGTCCTGGCGGAGATCGCGGCGAGCTCCCGGCTGCTGGCCGCGCGGACCGTGGTGGCCGGCATGCGCCCCGCGGTGGCGATCACGCTGGTGGAGCTGGGGCTCTCGCTCCCCGGCCTGCGGACCGCGCTCAACACCGAGGCGGCCCTCGATCTGCTCGCCATGACGGCCCCGGGCGGCCCGCGCCTGGAGCCTCGGTGAGCGGGACGGTCGCGGGCGTCGAGGCCCGCCTGCCGATCCGCTCGGACCTGGACCTGGTGTGGGTGCGGCAGCACGTGCGCCAGGCCGCCGCGGCGCTCGGCTTCGGCCTGGTGGACCAGACCAAGCTGGTCACCGCGGCCAGCGAACTGGCCCGCAACACCCTGGTGTACGGCGGTGGCGGTGAGATGGCCGCGGAGCACGTGTGCGACGGGCGGAGCCAGGGGCTGCGCCTGACGTTCAGCGACCAGGGGCCGGGCATCGCCGACCCGGAGCGGGCGCTGAGCGACGGCTACACCTCCGGCGGCGGGCTGGGTCTCGGCCTGGGCGGGGCGCGTCGTCTGGTGCACGAGTTCTCCCTCGACAGCACGCCCGGCGTCGGCACCACGGTCACGGTGACCTCCTGGGCGGCCCGCCCGCCGCGGCAGCGTGAGGAGCCACGATGACGCACGTGTGGGACGTCCCGGTGCACGACTCGACGCGGGTGCGCGACGCCCGGGTGGCCGCGGAGGGCGCGGCGGCGCTGGCGGGCCTGGACCGGTCGCGCACCGCCGACGCCGCCCTCGTGGCGACCGAGCTGGCGACGAACCTGCTCAAGCACGCGCGCGGCGGACAGCTCCTCGTGGAGGCGGTCCCCCCGCCGAGCGGGCGGCCGGGGGGCCTCCTCGTGCAGGTCGCCGCCGTCGACCACGGGCCGGGCATGGCCGACGTCTCCACCGCCCTGGGCGACGGGTTCTCCACCGCGGGCTCGCTCGGCGCCGGTCTGGGCACCTGCCGGCGGCTCGCCGACGACTTCGACCTGCACAGCGTCCCGGGCCGCGGGACGGTCGCGCTGGCCCGGATCGGCGGCCCGGCCCGCGCCCGCGGCCGCCGTGAGCCGGCCCCCGGCCAGGCCGGGGCCGCCGCGCCCGACGACACCTCCGCCGCGTCCGCCGTGTTCTCCGCGCGGGTCGGCGGCGTCAACATCCCCTTCCGGGGCGCCGCGTGTTCCGGGGACGCCTGGACCTGCGTCCGTGAAGGCGACCGGCTGACCCTGATGCTGGCCGACGGGCTGGGCCACGGCCCCGAGGCGGCCCGCGCCTCGACCACGGCGGTCCACGAGGTACAGCGCTCGCCCCACCTGCCACCGGCCGAACTGCTGCGCCGGCTCGACACCGCGCTGCGCGGTACGCGGGGCGCCGCGGTCGCGGTGGCCCAGCTCGACCTGCGGTCCGGACGGCTGCTGTTCGCCGGTGTCGGCAATGTGGGGGCGCGGCTGCGCGAGGGCGGCTCCTGGCGCCATCTGCTGTCCCGGCCCGGGATAGTCGGCGCGCACCGCCCCACGAGCCTGCCCGAGACCGAGGCGGCCTGGGCGCCGGACCGTCTGCTCGTCCTGCACAGCGACGGGCTGCCCAGCCGCTGGGCGCCGCCGGTCGACCCCCGCCTGCTGTCCTGCGACCCCGCCGTCACGGCCGCCGTGACGGTCCGCGACGCCGGTAGTTCCGCCCGCCCGGTGCGTGACGACACCGCCGTGGCCGTCCTGTCCCCGACGCCGCCGGATGGTCCATGAATCACACCTGGCCGATCAGCACCGTCAGCGACGCGGCTCGCGCGCGGATCACCACCGCACGGGTGGCCGCCGCGTGCGGCGTACCGCCGCTCGAACGCACCCGGATGGCCGCCGCCCTCAGCGCGCGGCTGCGCCGGTGTCTGTCCAAGGGCGGCGGCTGGCGGTTCGTCCTGACGGTGGCGAGGGGCTCGCTGCGGGTCGAGGTCTCCCCCTCCCCCGCCGACGGCGAGCGGCCGTGGTGCGTCACGGCCTCCTGCCCGGAGCCGGGCGCGGGCCCGGTCTGCGACGCCGCGGCGGGTGACGCGACCGCCCTCGCGGAGGCCCTGCTCGGCGCCGACGAGGACACCGCCCTGGTGCTGGAGCGGCTGGCCGAGCAGGAGGAGCTCGTCGCCTTCCACCGGGAGGAGCTGCACCAGACCAACCAGGGTGTGCTGGCGCTGCACGCCGAGCTGGACGCCGCCGGACGGGCGCAGCGCGAGGCCTTCGCGGCGGAGCGCACGGCGCGCCGGGAGGCGGAGGACGCCCGGCGCAGGCTGACCTTCCTCGCCGACGCCAGCGCGACGCTGACGGCCTCCCTCAACCACGAGGAGATCGCCCGCCTGCTGCCCGAGCTGCTGGTGCCGGAGTACGCCCGCACGGCCGACGTCTGGCTCTTCGACGCCGAGGACGAGCGGGTGTCGTCCGTTCCGCGTGCGGCGGCCGCCGTGATCGCGGCCCGCACCGGACGGCCGCAGTACGCGGCCGCGCACCCCGGCGGTCTGCCCGGGGTGGACGACCAGCCGCCGTCGGCGCTGCATCCCGGCCGGTCCCTGCTGTGCGTGCCGCTGCCGACCCGCAGCACGCCCCTGGGCGTCGTGACGCTGACCGCGCCCGGCGAGCGCTGGAACCCGGACGACGCCGTCATGCTCGTGGAACTCACCCGGCGGGCCGGCGGCGCGCTCGACAACGCCCGCCGTTTCGAGCACAACCGGGACATCGCCGAGACGCTCCAGCGGGCCCTGCTGACCGACCTGCCGACCATCCCCGGCCTGCGGCTCGCGGCCCGCTATCTGCCGGCGACCTACGGGCTGAACGTCGGCGGCGACTGGTACGACGCGTTCCGGCAGCCCGACGGCAGCCTGATCACCGTCATCGGCGACGTGACGGGGCACGGGCTGCACGCGGCGGTGATGATGAGCCAGCTGCGGACCGCGCTGCGCGCCTACGCCGTGGACGGCGGCAGCCCGGGCGAGCTGCTGACCCGGCTGCACATCTTCCTGCACCACCTCCAGCCCGACCTGTACGCGACGGCCGTGATCGCCCGCTTCCAGCCCGGCGAGCCGGTGCTGACGTGGGCGGCAGCGGGTCATCCGCCGCCCGTGCTGCGCGGCCCGGACGGGCGGGTGCGCACCCTGGACGCCAAGCCGGGGGCGATGCTCGGCATCCCGCTGCACCAGGAGATCGCCGACCACACGGTGCCGTTGGAGCCGGGGTCCACGCTGGCGCTCTACACCGACGGGCTGGTCGAGCGGCGGGCGCAGGGCATAGACCCGGGCATCGAGCGGCTGGCGGCGGCGCTCGGCTCGTTCCGTGCCGAGGAGCTGGACGCGGACCTGGACGGTTCGGCGGAGCGCATCCTGGACCCGATGCTGAGCGACTCCGAGCGGGACGACGACGTCTGTCTGCTGCTGTGTCACGTGGGCAGTCACACGGGCAGCCACCTCGGCAGCCGCCCGCGGCCCGGGTCCTGAGGAGCGGTCAGCCGTCCGCCGGGTCCTCGGGTCCCCTGCCCGACGTGTGTGCCTGGTGGAAACCGGAGAGCCCGTGTTCCAGTGCGGTGCGCTGGGCCGGGGTCATCGCCTCGAACACGGAGGCGAGGCGCCGTACGCGGCGCTCGGCGACGTCGGTGAGCAGGCGTTGTCCGTAGACGGTCACCACGAGCTGCACCTCGCGCCGGTCGCTGGGCTGCACGGTCCGCTCCAGCAGTCCGGCGGCCTCGAGTCGGTCGCAGAGGCGGCTCGCGGTGGGCAGACCGACGCCCAGGTGCTCGGCCAGGGCCGTCATGTTGAGTTCCGGACGGCTCTTCACCGTCCGCAGCGCCAGCAACTGCCGAGCGGGCAGCCGGGGTCTGGTCTCCTCCGCGGCCATGAGCCAGCAGGCCACCAGGCTCTCCACCGCTTCGGCGAGTTGCCCGGCCTGTGTCCGACGACTGTCCCAGCGGCCGTCGTCGGAGCCGTCCGCGCACCACACCGCCACTATCCTCCGGCCTCCGCAATTGTCATGTACGACGGCCTACCCGAAGGCAACGGGCGTACACAGGCCCTGAGGGGGGTACGTCGGTGACCTCAGGAGAAACGTTCGTCTGCATGCCTCGCCCGGCTGGCGGAACCAGTCCGGGCGCGGTGGGATCGATGAGGTGCGAGACGCCCGCGGGCGGGGCATGCGCATGACGTCGGGGCAGACCGCCTGGAGCCGCAGAAAGGGATGGACATCGTGACACGACCCAGGATCCTGGTGGTGGGCGCGGGCTTCGCGGGAGTGGGGTGCGTTCGACGTCTGGAACGCGCGCTCTCCGCCACGGAGGCCGACGTCACTCTGGTGACGCCGTTCGCCTACCAGCTCTATCTGCCGCTGCTGCCACAGGTCGCCTCAGGGGTGCTGACGCCCCAGTCGATCGCCGTTTCGCTGCGCCGCAGCAAGAAGTACCGCACCCGCATCATCCCGGGCGGTGCCATCGGCGTGGACCTCAAGTCGAAGGTCTGCGTCATCCGGACGATCACCGACGAGATCGTCAACGAGCCCTACGACTACATCGTGCTCGCTCCCGGCAGCGTGACCCGCACCTTCGACATCCCGGGGCTGACCGAGCACGCCTTCGGGATGAAGACCCTCGCGGAGGCCGCGTACATCCGCGACCACGTCATCAGCCAGCTCGACCTCGCCGACGCCAGCAACGACCCCGCCGAGCGCACCTCGCGGCTCCAGTTCGTGGTCGTCGGCGGTGGCTATGCCGGCACCGAGACCGCCGCCTGCCTCCAGCTCCTCACCCACAACGCGGTCAAGCGCTATCCGAACCTGGACCCGAGCCTGATCAAGTGGCATCTGATCGACATCGCGCCGAAGCTGATGCCGGAGCTCGGCGACAAGCTCGGGCGCAGCGCGCAGGAGGTGCTGCGCAAGCGGGGCATCGACATCTCGCTGGGCGTGTCGATCGCCAAGGCGGGCCCGGAGGAGGTCACCTTCACCGACGGGCGGGTGATCCCGACCCGGACCCTGATCTGGACGGCGGGCGTCGTCGCGAGCCCGCTCATCGCGACCCTCGGCGCGGAGACGGTCCGCGGGCGGCTCGCCGTCACCGCGGAGATGAACCTGCCCGGGAACGACGGGGTGTTCGCGCTCGGGGACGCCGCCGCCGTACCCGACGAGGCCAAGGGCGAGCAGGGCGCGATCTGCCCGCCCACGGCGCAGCACGCGATGCGGCAGGGCAAGGTCGTCGCCGACAACGTCATCGCGACGTTGCGGGGCCGGGCGATGCGGCCTTACGTGCACAAGGACCTCGGCCTGGTCGTCGACCTCGGCGGTACCGACGCCGTCTCCAAGCCGCTCGGCATCGAGCTGCGGGGGCTGCCCGCGCAGGCGGTGGCCCGCGGCTACCACTGGGGGGCGCTGCGCACGGGGGTGGCCAAGGCGCGGGTGCTGACGAACTGGACGCTCAACGCGGTCGCGGGTGACGACTTCGTGCGCACCGGCTTCCAGGCGCGCCGGGCGGCGAAGCTGAAGGACTTCGAGTACACGGACAGCTATCTGACACCCGAGCAGGTGCGGGCGCAGATCGAGGGATCCGGGTCGGAGACCGCCTGAGGTCGGACGGTGCGAGAGAGTACGGCGGCGTGAGGGCGGCGGCACGGTCGTGGGGTGCGCGGTGGCGGGATCGGATCGCGGCATCCGACCCCGGGCTGCTGCGTCTGGCGGCCGGGTTGCGCACGGTCGGTGCGATCTCCCTCACGCTGGCCGTGCTCTCGCTGCTGGGCGCGGACGTCTCGCATCTGGTGGCGGGCGCCATCGCCGCGATGGTCGCCACGTTCGCGATCCGGGAGAAGCAGCGCGACCGGCAGGCCGTCACCCTGGCGCTGGGTCTGCCGGTGGCGTTCGCCTCGATGTCGCTGGCGGCGCTGCTCAGCTCGCGGACGGTGGCCGGTGACCTCTTCTTCGTGGCCCTGATCTTCTGCGCCGTCTACGGCCGCCGGTTCGGTGACCGGGGCACGGCGCTCGGCCTGGTCGGCTTCCAGGTCTACTTCCTGTCCCTGTTCGTCGGGGTCACCACATCGAGCCTGCCGGGGTTCTACGCGGTGCTGGCCGTCGCCTTCGGATGCAGTGCGGTGGCGCGCTTCGTGCTGGTGCCGCAGACGCCGACCGGGATCCTCCTGCGGCTGCGCGGGGCCTTCCGGGCGCGGCTCGCGCAGTTGCTGGCCGCCCAGCTCGATCTTCTGGACGCCGGCCCGGACGACGTGGAGAAGGCACTGGCCCATGTGCGCGAGGGCACTGCCCGGCTGCACGAGACGGCGATGCTGATCCAGGGCCGGCTGGACGAGGGCACTCCGGACCAGGCGACGGCCCGGCTGGTGCAGCGCCGGATCGCCGACGCCGAGATCGCCGCCGAGCGGCTCGGCCTGCTGCTGCTGACCGCACGCAGCGCCGAGCGGGCCGACACCCTGACCCTGCACCTGCCGGGCGCGCCACTGCCGGAGGGCGGCCATCTCCCTGTCCGGGACGAGGCCCTCGCCGCGCTGCGCCGTGATCTGGGGGCCCTGCGGCTGCTGGTGCGGATCTCCGTCGCGGAGGGCGCGGCCACGGCTCACGTCCGCAACCGGCTGCTCGGCTACCGGGACGAGGAGAACCTGCCGAAGGCGTCGCCCGCCGTCCAGGACGTCTTCCGGGGCGTCGGTGAGGCGGCGCGCGCGGTGCTGGGGCTGCGGATCGCGCTCGACGGGCCTCAGGACGAGTCCGAGGACAGTCCCGAGACGGCGCGCTCCCGCGAGGAACTGGACGCGGAGGACGCAGCGATCGGCGCGGGCGAGGAGGACGAGGACTCCGACTCGGCCGGGAAGGAGACGGGGCTGCGGCGGCCGACCACCCGGGCCGCCGTGCAGGTCGCCGTCGGGTCGTCGCTGGCCATCGTCGGCGGCGAGCTGCTCTCCTCGCACCGCTGGTACTGGGCGGTGCTGACCTGCTGGATCGTGTTCATCAACACCGCCTCCACCGGGGAGATCCTGGTCAAGGGCTACCGGCGGCTGCTGGGCACCGTGCTCGGGGTGGTCGCCGGCATCCTGCTGGCGGGGGTGGTCGGTCACCACACGTGGACGGCGTTCGCCGTGGTGCTGCTGTGCGTGTTCGCGATGTTCTACACGGCGCCGCTGTCGTACACGCTGATGTCGTTCTTCGTGACAGCGGCGCTGGGTGTGCTGTACACGCTGCTGCACACCTACAGCATGTCGGTGCTGGTGCTGCGGGTGGAGGAGACCGCGCTGGGGGCGGCCTGCGGAATCGTCGCGGCGGCGCTGGTGCTGCCGGTGCACACCGACCGGCGGACGAACGAGCTGCTGACGACCGTGCTGGACCGGCTGACCGATGTCACCGAGGCGGCCGTGGAGCAGCTGAGCGGCGGTCCCCCGGCCGAGCTGCTGGACCGGGCCCGTGATCTGGACCAGGCACTGGCCGATCTGCGGGCGGCCACGCAGCCCCTGACCCACCCGGTCACGCCGTTGCGGACCCGGCGGGACACGGCCCGGTACGTCGTCGCGCTGCTGGAGACCTGTGCGTACCACGCGCGGACCCTGGCGGCCATGGCCGAGCTGCTGCCGACGCAGCGATCGATCGTGGCGGACCCGGGGCTGCGCCGCGCCGGGCAGCGCATCCACCACAACATCGGGGCGATCTCCGCGCGCGTGGCGGGCGAGCGGAGCACCGCCGAGGTGCTGACCGGGCCGAGCATCGCCTCGCTGCTGATGCCGGGAGGCCCGGGAACGCCGCGCTACGGCCGGGTGACCGACCGCGTCCTGCGGCACCTGCAGCGCCTGGACGAAGCGGTGGTCGGCCTGGCCCGGCCGCTCGGCGTGCCGGTGGCTCCGCCGAAGTGACGGCGGGTCCTTCCACGGTCAGAAGTCCGTGGACATGTCGCTCGCCGCCGCGATGCCGCGCAGCTCCTCGGTGTCCTGGTGGCGCTGTCGGATACAGCCGGCGATCTCGGCGAGGCGGGTGGGGTCGGACGCGGTGCCCGCGTCGGTGACCACTCGGACCGGGCCGGTGCCGTCGACGTCTATCTCCACCAGCTGGTTGTCCAGCCGGCCGGTCACCGCGGTGGCGATGACCAGGGCAGCTTCGTCACGGATCTCCTGGGGCAGTTGCTGGGTGTCCTCCGGATCGAGGGCGAAGTCGAGACTCTCGGGTCGTTGTTCCTCGAGTGCGCGCAGCGCGGGTGCGACGACCTTCAGCAGCAGCTGATAGTCCTCGCTGTCCATGCGGACGCGCAGAAGGTCGAGGTACATGTCCACGGGCCGTCCGTCGCGCGGGAACTCTGAATCGTTCATCTGGTCCGTGTTCCCACACAACCGGACGTCAGACCTTGCGCCAGCGGGCCATGGCGAACGAGAACAGTCCGAAGAGCACGAGTCCGGCCGCGACGCAGGCCAGGAGGCCGGGACCCGCGGGCGTGGCGGCGAAGGAACGCAGTGTGTCGTCGATCCCCTTGGCCTCGTCCGGCTGGTACTCGACGGCGGCCCGTACGGCGAAGACTCCCGCGGCGGCGAACACCACGCCACGGGCCGCGCCGCCGCCCACCCCGGTGATGTCCACCAGCCGCCGCATGCGCGGGGACATATCCCCCAGCCGCATCTTCTTCCGGTAGGACCGCATGACGGCGCGGGCGCCGATCCACACGCCCGCGACGATGATGCCCGTGCCTCCCGCGCCCACGATCCACTGGCCCGCGGGCAGCTCGAGGGCCCGGGCGGTCACGTCCCGGGACTGCTCGTCTCCGGAACCGCCGCCGCTGCCCGATCCGGCGGCGAAGGCCAGCACGGAGTAGGCGACGAAGGAGTAGAAGCCGCACCGGACGAGAGCGAGCAGGCGCTTCTTGGCGCTGCGCCCGTCGGCGCCGGCTCCGCCGAAGACGACCTCCGACAGCCGCCAGAGCGCCATGCCGACGAGTCCGATGCCCAGTGCCCACAGCAGTACGGCGCCGAAGGGCTTCTTCGAGATCTCCTCCAGAGCTCCCTGGCGGTCGGCCTGCTGGCTGCCGTCGCCGGAGGCGATCTGCAGGGCCAGCAGGCCGACCAGCAGATAGATGACGCCTCGTGCGGCGAGCCCCGCCTTGGCGGCGCCCTTCGTCACCGAGCCGCGTGCGGCTCGCTCCACCCCGACCCTGCCGTTGCGCGCCAGAGCACTCGTGTTCATTTCGCCCTCCCCAGAATCTCCCCGATTTCCTGCGGGATCCGCATGCCCCGGCTCTCGCGGTACACACGTCCGGCGCTCCTGGACCGTGTCCCGGCCGAAAGAGCGGCGGGGTGGACGCGGGATCCGGCGCGTCCACCCCGCCCGTCAGGCGTACACGTGGGGATCTCTGTCGGTCGGCGGGCGTATCGAGGCGTCGGCGGCCGACGCCGCCTCGAGCCATTGACGTGCCGTCTCCAGGGCGTGCCTCACGTCGCGCGTGCCCGTGGACACGCACAGCGTGTAGGCGAGATCACGCGCCTGCGCCTGTGCCTGGGGCTGTTCCTCGGTGGATCCGGATCGTGTCAGCGCCTCGTACTCGTCGACGAGTCTGCGCAGGACAGCGGGATGCGGCATGAGCATCGGTCTGCTTCTCCTCCGTTCGGAATGGGTGAATGTCGTGCCGTCAGCGCAGAGCTTCCTGGCGCACCCGCTCGCAGCTGCGGCTGATGAGCCGGGACACGTGCATCTGGGAGATGCCCAGCTGGTCGGCGATCCTGCTCTGCGTCATGTCTTCGAAGAACCGCATGTAGAGAATGGCGCGCTCGCGTTCCGGCAGCCGGCGCAGGCCTTCCTTGGCGGACTCGCGGTCGACCACGACGTCGAAGGAGTCGTCGGAGTCGCCCAGGGTGTCGGCGAGGCTGTAGCCGTCGTCACCGGCCGAGGTCTCGGCGTCCAGCGAAAGGGTGCTGAAGCTCTCCAGGGCCTCCAGGCCGGCGTTCACCTCGTCCTCGGTGAGCCCGGTGTGGGTGGCGATGTCGGCCACGGAGGGCTCGGCCGCCCCGGGATTCTGGGTGAGTTCCCGGCGGGCGACGCGGACCTTGTTGCGCAGTTCCTGTACCCGGCGGGGCACGCGCAGCGCCCACATCCGGTCCCGGAAGTGCCGCTTGATCTCCCCGGTGATGGTGGGCACGGCATAGCTCTCGAAGGCCCCGCGCTCGGGGTCGAAACGGTCGACGGCCTTGACCAGTCCCAGCGCCGCGACCTGTCGCAGGTCCTCGATCGCCTCACCGCGGTCGCGGAATCGGCCGGCGATGCGGTGGGCCATGGGGAGCCAGGCGGTGACGAGCTCGTCGCGTACGGCGTCCCGCTCGGGGCCCTCCTCCAGGGTGACCAGCCGGGCGAACCGGCTCATGGTGTCGGGCGCGTCGGCATGGGTGCGCCGCAGCTGCGCGGTGGTGGGGGCGGAAGCAGAAGGACGGCTTGTCGACATGTCGATAGGCATGCGGTATCGCTCTCCTGAACGGTGGTTTCAGGGACTGGCGACGAGAACTCCTGCCGTCCGGAACGCGTGCGACGCTCCGGAGCGACAACTCGCTCCCGTCGGCGCGCCTCCGGTCCGAAGCACGAACCTCCGTCTGCCCTACCCCTGGAGGAACAAACTCCGCCCGTCCGAAAGGCGTTCACAGGTTCGCGGGCCCATGGCCCGGGCCGGTCGGCGCCGGGGGTCAGAACACGGGGACGACGGCGGTGATGCGCTTACCGCCGGAGGGCAGACAGGCCACCCTGACGTTGCGGGCCAGCCGGCAGACGATCGGCCAGCCGCGACCGCCGGTGCGCTGTCGGCCCTGTTCGTCGAGCGGGTCGGTGGTGACCGGCAGCCGGTCGCTGCGGTCGCTGACGGAGACGCGCACGGCCGGCCCGTCCATGTCGACGTCGAATCCGGTGATGCCGCCGCCGTGCAGGATGGCGTTGCTCGTCAGTTCCGAGGCGACGAGCAGGGCGTCCGAGAGCCCGTCCTCGTCGTACGGGCAGCCGATGGTCCCGCAGCGCCCGGTCACCGCCTGTCGCACGGCACTGCGGACGTCGGCCGGCCTGCACTGCTCGTGCCCTCCGCGACCGAAGGCGCCGTCCTGCGCGTCCTCACGGTCGGTCGAGTCGTTCGTACGCATCCCTTCGCTCCCCTGGCTGGTCCCGGCTGGTCGGACGGCCGCACCTCCACGGCGGGTTCGGCGTCTCTTCCGCACCCGGCGCTCTGTTCCACCGGACGGTGCGGTCGTCTCCTTTGCGGCTGGCCGCCCCCGCGGCGGCCAAACCTCCCGGACGGGGAGCATTCGTCCCGACGATCCGGGTAGGCGGAAGAGATGACCGATGTGGTGGACTCGGACGAACTGCTGCGGCGCATCCAGCGGGCGAGGGCCTGCGCCCACGAGGAGCTGCTGGCCTGGCGGGCCCGGAGCGCGGACCTCGCCCGGGCCGACACGGAACGCGCGGACGACGCGAAGGACGCCCGGACCCGGGGTCTCGCCTACGAGGCCGTGCTCAAGGTGCTGGACGAGATCGTGACGCCCGGCCGGAGCGCCGAGCCCCGCTGACCGGGGCCGCGGGAGCCGATCTTCTCATGCAGCGCCCGACCTGGGCCCGGCCCCGCGGGTCGAGGTGCCGGGCCCCGCCGAACTGCGCATGGCGCAGGCGATGCCGCCCCGGGACGCGCTCTTCGGAGCCGCCGAGAACGTGGCACCGAGCGAGGCAGCCGGGCGGATCGCCGCCGAGATGACCACGCCGTACCCGCCGGGGATCCCGGCCGTCCTGCCCGGTGAGCGACTCACGGAGCCCGCGCCGCGCTGTCTCAGCACCGGTCTGGCGGCCGGCATGAACCTCCCCGATCCGACCGATCCGGAACTGCGGACGATCAGGGTCGTCGCCCAGGACACCGCACTTCGAGTGAAACAGGTCACGGGACCGGGTTTCGAGTACACAAAATCTCCGCGAATGGTTTACGGTTCATTCATACCTGGTGAGCGGGGTCGTAGCCACTCCTCCTCCGTGCACCACCTCTTGCCGCCCTGGCTGGTCTCCCCCGTCCAGCCAGGGCTTTTCCATGCCCTCGTGGCCCTCACGGCGAAAGTGCGGCCCGCCGAGGTGCCCGGGGCGTCGGCAGCGGCTCAAATGGGAAGGGGAAGCACCCCTACCGATCGTCGGCGAGGAGCTCCGGGCCATGACCAAAGCGACGAAACTGCTGACCGCGCTTCCCCCGCCCCAGCGTCAGCATCTGATGACACTGGCCCGTGAGGTGTCCTTCCCGGAGGACGCCCGGATCTTCGACGCGGGCGGCACCGCCGACCGCTTCTGGGTCATCCGCTCCGGCGCGGTCTCGCTCGTCCAGCAGGTGACCTCCCTGCGGCGGGTCACCGTCGCGAGCCTCGGCGCCGGCGACCTGCTGGGCTGGTCGTGGCTGTTCCCGCCGTACCGGTGGGACTTCGGCGCGGAGGCCTTCAGCCCCGTACGGGCCTACGAGTTCGAGGCGTCGCCGGTCCTCGCTCTGTGCGACGAGGATCCGGCGCTCGGGATGTCACTGATACGGATCGTGGCCGAGATCCTCGCGCACCGGCTGGAGACGACCCGGGGCAAGCTGATGGAGCAGTACGGGACCCACCGGCGCGGGGAGCTCTAGACCCCGCCCCCGGCTCAGACGCGGTACCGGCGCAGCGCGGGCACGGCGACCGCCAGGCCCAGCATCGAGGCCACGACCAGCAGACCGCCGCCCGCGACCGCGACACGGGGCCCGAAGGCGGCGCCCGCCGTGCCGTGCAGGGCGTCGGCCAGCCGGGGTCCGCCCGCGACGACGACCGTGAAGACGCCCTGCATACGGCCGCGCATCTCGTCGGTGGCGGCGGACAGCAGGATCGCCCCGCGGAAGATCATGGAGACCATGTCGGCGACCCCGGCACAGACCAGGAACACCACGGCGAGCCACAGACTGCCGCTCAGTCCGAACCCGGCGATCGCCGCACCCCAGGCGACGACCGCGCCGATGACCATCCAGCCGTGCCGCCGCGCCCGGGAGAACGTGCCGGAGAACAGTCCGCCCAGCACCGCGCCGATGGGGATCGCCGCGAACAGCAGGCCCAGGGCGAGCCCTTCGCCGTAGGAGGCGTACGTCTCGGCGGCGAGCTGCGGGAACAGGGCCCGGGGCATGCCGAAGACCATGGCGATGACGTCGGCGAGGAAGGACAGCAGCAGGACCTTGTGCCGGGAGATGTAGCGGAAGCCCGCCACGATCTCCCGCACTCCGGCGCGCCGGGCGGTGGCGCTCGCCAGGGGCGGCAGCGCGGGCAGACGGGCCACGGCCCACAGCGTCACGCACAGCGCCAAGGCGTCGAGGAGGTACAGCTCGGGCAGGCCGATGACGGGGATCAGGGAGCCCGCGAGCAGCGGTCCGGCGACCAGACCGGTCTGCATGACGGTCGAGCCGAGGGCGTTGGCTGCGGCGAGTTCGCCCGCCGGCACCAGCCGGGCGATGGAGGCGTTGCGGGCGGGCGCGTTGAGGCCGAAGAACGCCTGCTGGGTGGCGAGCAGCACCATCAGCACGGCGACCGAGTCGAGTCCCGAGGCCGCCTGGAGCCAGAACAGCACCGAGGTGACGGCGATACCGCTGTTGGTGACCAGCAGCAGCTTGCGCCGGTCGACGGTGTCGGCGACCGCGCCGCCCCACAGCGCGAACAGCACCATCGGCACCAGCCCGGCGAGGCTCGCGTAGCCGACCCAGGCGGAGGAGCCGGTGATGTCGTAGATCTGCTTGGGTACCGCGACGGCGGTGAGCTGGCTGCCCACGGCCGTGACGATGGTCGAGGACCACAGTCGCCGGTAGGCCGGCCGGCGCAGCGGTCGGGTGTCCATCGCCCAGCGGCGCCAGCCGCGCCGGGGCCGGTCCTGCGGACTCGGGTCGGCCTCCTCGGCCTCGGGTGCGGTGCTGCTCTCGCTCGTGTCCACGGGATCCCTGGTTGCTCGCTACATCTTTCGGTCCGGAGGTCACTATCCCAGCACCTGCTGTGCTTTCACCGCTCTGTGGACGCGCGATCTCAGATTCCGGACGGCGTATGACGAGCCTTCAGCGGTCAGGCCCCGGCGACGAGCGTCACACCGAGGACGATCATCGTGGCGGCGACCAGGCCGTCCAGGACGCGCCAGGCGGCCGGCCGGGTCAGGAACCGGCCGAGCAGCCGGGCGCCGAAGCCCAGCGCGGCGAACCAGCACAGGCTGGCGAAGGCGGCGCCGAGGCCGAAGGTCCAGCGCAGCGGGCCGCGGTCGGCGGCGACGGAGCCGAGCAGGAAAACCGTGTCGAGGTAGACGTGCGGGTTGAGCCAGGTCAGTGCCAGACAGGTCAGCACGGCGCGGCGCAGGGAGCCCGCGCTCTCCCCCTCGGCCGCCAGGGCACCCGCGGGCCGGAACGCCCGCCGGGCGGCCAGCGCCCCGTAGCAGAGCAGGAACAGACCGCCGATCCAGCCGACCGCGGTCAGTGCCCCGGGCCAGGCCACCACCAACGCGCCCACCCCGCCCACGCCCAGGGCGATGAGCAGTGCGTCGGACAGGGCGCAGATCCCGACGACGGCGAGGACGGCGTCACGGCGGATGCCCTGACGCAGGACGAACGCGTTCTGGGCGCCGATGGCGACGATGAGCGACAGCCCGGTGCCGAATCCGGCGACCACGGCGGTGAGGGTGTGGGACATGACGTCCACGCTAGGGAAGCGATCACTGTACGTACAGCTAAAGATTCTTACGTATCATTAGCTCTCGTGATGATCGGATGATGACGGACCTTCCGCTCGACCAGGTGCGCACCCTGCTCGCGGTGGTGGACGAGGGCACCTTCGACGCGGCGGCCGCCGCCCTGCATGTGACGCCGTCGGCGGTCAGCCAGCGCGTCAAGGCACTGGAGCAGCGCACGGGCCGGGTGCTGCTGCTGCGCACCAAGCCGGTGCGGCCCACGGAGTCCGGCGAGATCGTGGTCCGGTTCGCCCGCCAGCTCGCCCGGCTCGAGCGCGACACGCGGTCCGAACTGGGCATGAGCGGCGAGGGCGAGCCGGCCCGGGTGACGGTCGCGGTGAACGCGGACTCGCTCGCCACCTGGTTCCTGCCGGCCCTGACCCGGGTGCCGCGGGAGCCGCAGCTCTGCTTCGAACTGCACCGCGAGGACGAGACCCGCACGGCGGAACTCCTGCGGGAGGGGCTGGTGATGGCCGCGGTGACCTCGTCGCCCGAAGCCGTGACCGGCTGCACCGTGCGGACCCTGGGCACGATGCGCTACCTGGCCGCCGCGACCCCGGACTTCGTCTCCCGCCACCTGGGCGACGGCCCGCTGCACGAAACCCTCGGCCGGGCACCCGTGATGACCTTCGACCGGAGCGACGATCTCCAGGACGCGTTCGTGCGCGGGCTGCGCCGGGGCGTCGGCGGCGCGAGTCCGGTACGACAGGCGGTGCCGACCTCGGAGGGATTCGTGACCGCCGTGGTCGCCGGCCTGGGCTGGGGCATGGTGCCCGAGGTGCAGGCCGACCCGCTGCTGCGCTCCGGCCGCCTGGTCTCCCTCGCCCCCGAACACCCGCTGGACGTCCCCCTGTACTGGCAGCAGTGGAAGCTGGACTCCCCGGCGCTGGCGGTGGTGGCGGACGCGGTGACGGCGACGGCGGCCGAGGCCCTCAGGAGCTGAGTCCGGCAAGCGTCGCCTGCGCACTGTCCAGCAGCATCTCCAGCGCCGTCGGGTAGGCGCTGGTCACCATGCGGGTCGACAGCAGCGGGGCCGCCTCGGCGATCCGGGGGTGGGTCTCGGCGGGCAGCCGGGCGTACGTCGACCGCCAGACCGCGTCGTCCGCGCGCTGCGCGGCCCGGGGCAGGGCCAGGGACGCGGCGTCCAGGGCGGCGAAGGCCAGCGTCTGGTCGATGAAGGCGTGGTAGATCCGCACGGTGTCCGGCAGCGGGAACCCCGCGGTGCGCAGCACGTCCAGGACGGCCTCGTCGGCGGCGAGTTCGTTGGCCCGGCCGGTCACCCGGCTCGCGGTGAGCTGGGCGGCCTGCGGGTGGGCGACGTAGGCGGCGTGGATGCGCAGCCCGACGGTGTGCAGATCCGTGCGCCACTCCCCCGTCGGCCGCCAGCCGCGCAGCGCCTCGCCGACGAGCGCGTCGCCGATGGCCAGGGTCAGCTCGTCCATGCCCCGGAAGTACCGGTAGAGGGTGCTGGGGTCGCAGTCGAGGGCGATGCCGAGACGGCGGGCGGACAGGCCGGCGCTGCCGTGCTCGCGCAGCAGGCGCAGCGCCGCCTCGACGATCAGCCGCTCGGACAGCACGGTGCCGCTCCGGGTGGGCCGGCGCCGACGCCGCCTCTCCTCGGGTACGACCTGCTTGGCCACGGTCCCTCGCCCCTTCCACGGGCCTGCGCTCTTATGCCAACACCATTGACCTTACGCCGACGCACGGAGTTGTATCTGCCGCAGGGCCCCTCAGCACGCTTTCGCATACCTTCGTTCAGCTTGTCCACCTTCGTTCGTATTCTCAGCCGAGGGAGTTCTGTCCATGCGTGTCCTTCTCGTGGGCGCCGGCGGTGTGGGTACCGCCATCACCCGGATCGCAGCCCGCCGTCCGTTCTTCGAGGCGCTGGTCGTGGCCGACTACGACCCCGCCCGCGCCGCTGCCGCCGTCGCCGCGCTCGACGGCGACGACCGCTTCCACGCCGAGCGCGTCGACGCCGGCGACGAGGCGGCCGTGGCCGACCTGCTCGCCCGCCACCGCTGCGACGTCCTGCTCAACGCCACCGACCCGCGGTTCGTGATGCCGCTGTTCCACGCGGCGCGCACCGCCGGGGCCACCTATGTCGACATGGCGATGTCGCTCTCGCGGCCGCACCCCGACCGGCCGTACGAGGAGTGCGGCGTCCGGCTCGGCGACGCTCAGTTCGCCGAGGCCGACGAGTGGGCCGAGGCGGGCGCCCTGGCCCTGGTCGGCATGGGGGTCGAGCCGGGTCTGTCGGACGTCTTCGCCCGGTACGCCGCCGACGAACTCTTCGACGAGATCGAGGAGATCGGCATCCGCGACGGCGCGAACCTCACCGTCGAGGGCCACGACTTCGCACCCTCCTTCAACATCTGGACCACCATCGAGGAGTGCCTCAACCCCCCGGTGGTCTACGAGGCCGACCGGGGCTGGTTCACCACCGCGCCGTTCAGCGAGCCCGAGGTGTTCGACTTCCCCGAGGGCATCGGGCCGGTGGAGTGCGTGAACGTCGAGCACGAGGAGGTGCTGCTCGTGCCGCGCTGGGTGAAGGCGCGCCGGGTCACCTTCAAGTACGGCCTGGGCAACGAGTTCATCGAGACCCTGAAGACACTGCACCTGCTGGGGCTGGACCGCACCGCGCCGGTGACCGTGCCGAGCGCGTCGGGGCCGGTCTCCGTCTCGCCCCGGGACGTGGTGGCCGCCTGTCTGCCCGACCCGGCGACCCTGGGCGAGTTGATGCACGGCAAGACCTGCGCGGGCACCTGGGTGCGGGGCGTGAAGGACGGCGTGCCGCGCGAGGTGTACCTGTACCACGTGGTCGACAACCAGTGGTCCATGGCCGAGTACGGCAGCCAGGCCGTGGTGTGGCAGACCGCCGTCAACCCGGTGGTCGCCCTCGAACTGCTCGCCACGGGCGCGTGGTCCGGCGCGGGCGTCCTGGGCCCCGAGGCGTTTGCGCCCCGTCCGTTCCTCGACCTGCTCACGGCGTACGGCTCCCCGTGGGGGCAGCGGGAGCATTGAACGCTTTTCCGGGCCCATCCTGTTTCACCGCCGCCCCTCCGGTGACCCGATCGGGAGCAACTCATCCGGAAAAGCGCATACGACGAGATCGCAGGTGACTTCGATGGACAACTGGCGAGAGCATGCCGAGTGCCGCAACGAGGACCCCGACCTCTTCTTCCCGATCGGTACCTCCGGTCCGGCACTGCTCCAGACGGAGCAGGCGAAGGCGGTCTGCCGACGCTGCCCCGTGCGGGAGCAGTGTCTGGAGTGGGCCATGGAGACCGATCAGACCCTCGGGGTCTGGGGCGGCACCAGTGAGAACGAACGACGCGCCCTCAAGCGGCGGACAAGGGCCGCCCGACGCAGTTCGTGAGCTGTGCCGGGGCCGGGTGGGCCCATGAGCCGGGACGGCCAGGGCCGGGGGCCGGGCGGCCGGACCCGGTCGCAGGACCATGGATCCGTGCCGGGACCGGCCGCTCACCGGCCGGTCCGACGCGACGGCCCTCACCCGGGAGGGGCGACGCTCGTCCCCCCTCAACCGGCTCAACCGGCGGTCGCCTGCCGGAGCGTCTCGGCCGCACCGCCTCGGTTCCGCGCTTCGCGCTTCGGTCCAGGTCCACGACGACCTCGGTGGTGCCGCCTCAGCCGTCTCCGGGGGCCGTCGCCGCGGGCAGTCTCAGGGTGAAGACGCTGCCCGCGCCCGGGGTGCTCGTCGCCTGCGCCGTGCCGCCGTGGGCGACCGTCAGTTGGCGGACGATCGGCAGGCCCAGACCGCTGCCGCCGGTGCGGCGACTGCGTGACTTCTCCGCCCGCCAGAACCGCTCGAAGACATGCGCCAGATCCTCGGTGGCGATGCCCGTGCCGGTGTCGGCGACCTCCAGGACGACACGCTCGCCGTCGCCCCGGGCGGTCAGGGTGACCGTGCCGTCGGGCGGGGTGTGACGCACCGCGTTGGTGACGAGGTTGCCGAGCGCCTGCCGCAGCCGCACCGGGTCGGCGTCCAGCCACGGAGCACCCTCGGTCTCGGTGCGCAGGCGCACGCCGGCCGTGTCGGCGGCGACCCGGTGGGCGGCGGCGACCTGGGCGAGCAGGTCGTCGGCGGGCACCGGTTCGCGGTGCAGACGCAGGGTGCCCGCGTCGGCGGCCGCGAGGTCACGCAGGTCGTCGATGACGCGCTGGAGGATCAGCGCCTCCTCGTGCAGGGCGCCGAGCAGTTCGGTGTCGGGTTCCACGAGGCCGTCGCGGGTGACCTCCAGCCACCCCCGGATGTTGGTGAGCGGGCTGCGCAGTTCGTGGGCCACGTCGCTGACGAGGGCCTTGCGCTGGGCCTCCAGCCGCTCCCGGCGTTCCGCCAGGTCGTTGAAGGCCTCCGCGAGGATCCCGGTCTCGTCCTGCGTCGTGACGGGCACGCGGGCATGCCGGTCCGGGGGCTGCCCCGCGGCCTCGGTCAGGGCGCGCAGGGGCCGGACCAGCCGGGTGGCGACGACGGCGGTGACGGCGACGGTGACGGCCAGCACCAGCCCGGCCGCGCCGACCACCTTCGCCTTGTTGGCCGGGGACATGACCCAGCGCGGAGCCGCCCCGTCGTCCCCGACGCCGAGGAACAGCTCGGCGACCGGGGCGACGTACGGGTCGAGCTGGGCGCGCCGGGCGGTCTCGAAGCAGGTCTGGGCCGCGCGCAGGGCCGCCTTGCCGTCCCCCGCCCTGTCGATGCCGTCCACCGCCTTGGCGAACACGGGCGCCAGGGTCGGGGCACGGCCGGACGCGCCGGGCACTCCGGTGCCGAACACCAGGGGGATGTCGGGGTCCAGGCCCGCCCGGGTCAGGCAGCCGCCGGCCCGGCCCTGAAGCGCGGTCAGCGCCTTCTCCTCCGTGTGCGCGGGCGTGTCGAGCTGCCCGTCCCCGCACTCGTCGAACGCGTACCCGGAGACGGCGGTGGAGTCCGAGGCCGTGACCACCGGGCGCCCGCTCGGGGTGTGCGTGACGGTCGTGTCGACGCCGTAGCGGGAGAGGCAGCGTTGCCGCGCGCGGGCTACGGCGTCGAGCTTCGTGCGTTCGAGCGGGGTGAGCCGGTAGGGGCCCACCACGCGCGGGTCGGTACCGCTCAGCTGCGCGCCCGGCTCGCTGTAGGTGTCGGTGCGCAGCGGGTCGACGGTGGCGGCGGCACTCGGCGGCAGGGAGGTGCCGCGCGGCGCGGAATCGGCCAGGGGTCTGCGGTCGGCGGTGGTCAGGGCGATGCGCCGGCCGGTGCGCGCGGACAGCTCACGGACCGTCGCCTCGACGCCCGTCCAGTCGGGGTGGGTGGCGGCGTAGCCGCTGAGCCGCGCGAGGATGTCCATGTCGTCGGCGAGGGCCTGGCCCTGCTCCTCCTGCAGCGCGCGGGTGGTGGTGGTGACGGCGAGCCAGGCGGTGGCGGCCACCGAGCACACGGCGATCAGGACGGACGCGATCAGCAGCCGGACCAGCAGGCGCTTGCGCAGCGGTATGCGGGTGCGGTTGCGGTTCACGCGTGGCCGCCGCTGAGCTTGTAGCCGACGCCGAACACCGTCAGCAGCCGCACGGGTCTGCGCGGGTCGGCCTCGATCTTCCGGCGCAGGTTCATGATGTGCACGTCGATCGCCCGCTCGGTCGAGGCCCGGTCGAAGCCGCGGGTGCACTGGAGCAACTGCCTTCGGGAGAAGACCCGTTCGGGCTCGGCGGCCATGGCGAGCAGGATCTGGAACTCGGCCGGTGTGCACTCCACCGGCTCTCCGGCGCAGCGCACCTCGTGCCGCTGGGGATCGACGGCGAGCCCCGCGGCACGGACGACGGGGTCGTCCCGCCGGTCGGCGCCGGCCCGCCCGCTGCGCCGCAGGACGGTACGGATGCGGGCCATCAGCTCGCGCGGGCTGTAGGGCTTGGTCATGTAGTCGTCGGCGCCCAGCTCCAGGCCGAGCAGCACGTCGTCCTCGCCGGCCCGGGCGGTCAGCATCAGCACCGGGATGTCGTCGTCGCGGCGCAGCACCCGGCACACCCCGAAACCGTCGATGACCGGCAGCATGAGGTCGAGGACGACGAGGTCGGGCCGGTCGCGCCGCACCGCGTCCAGCGCGGCCGCGCCGTCGTGCACGACGGTGGCGGTGTGCCCCTCGGCGAGCAGCGAACGGCGGATGAGTTCGGCCTGCATCGCGTCGTCCTCGGCGACCAGTACATGAGCGCACACGCGACAACTCCGTTTGTTCAGCGGGCCAGAGAGGCATGGTCGCCCATGACGACCACAGGGTGCAGGGCGGGGTCCAGGACGAGGAGCAGCTCCTTCATGTGCTCCTCGGCGATGCTCACGCAGCCGTGGGTGGGGCCGCCGTGGTCGACGTGCAGCCAGATGCCGCCGCCGCGTTCCGCGCCGAGGGGGCGGGTCCAGTCGAGGGGCGAGGTGCCGGGCTCGCGGTTGTAGTCGATCGCGATCACGTAGTCGAAGGAACCCCGCAGCGGTTCGCCCTCGAATCCGGTGCCGGGCGAGGTGAAGCCGACGCCGTGGTCGTAGGAGAGGCGCGTGCCGGGGTCGCGCAGCAGGCCGCCGGCGTCGGTGAGGCCGTAGACGCCGACGGGCGAGCGCAGGTCGCCACCCATGTGATGGTCGCTCCAGCCGCGCAGCGCGTTGTGCGCGGGCCAGTTCTTCCCCGCCTGCCAGCCCGCCGCGGTCCGCCGGTAGAGGACCACCGTGGAGAGCGGGGAGTCGCGGCCCCGGCCGGTCACCACGACCACCTGAGCCGCGGCCTCCGGCACGGCGGCCCATGTCTTCGTCCCCAGGCCGGGTATCCGCTGCGGTGCCGCCTCGACGGAGATCGCGGGGGCGGGTGTGCGGGACGCCGCCGGTGTGTCGGTGGCGGTGGCGGCGGGCCGGTGCTCCGGTGTGGCCGCGGCGCCGCCGCCGCATCCGGTGAGCAGGAGGGATGCGGCGAGCAGCGCGGCCCGGCGGCGAAGGGTGATCATCGTTCGACCTTCTCCGACGGGTGTTTGGAACTCGTCAGGTTCCGGGGCCTGTTCGGGCGCTACGGCTTGGCGGGCTTGCCCCGGCCGTACAGCCAGGTCCGGAACAGCGCGCCGAGGTCCTGCCCGGACTCCCGTTCCGCGAGCCGTTCGAACTGGGCGGTGGTGCCGTGGCCGTAGCGGTGCGCGGCGGCCCATGCGCGCAGGACGCGGAAGAAGGCGCGGTCTCCGACGGCGGTGCGCAGCGCGTGCAGGGTCATGGCGCCACGGGCGTAGACGGGGGTGTCGAAGATGTTCGCGCCGCTGCCGGGGTCGCCGGGCGGGAACGCCCACAGGCCGTCGGTGGCGGGGCGGGCGTACAGGGCGTCGAAGGTCTCCTGGGCGGTGCTGCCGCCGTGCTGCTCGGCGTAGAGCCACTCGGTGTAGGTGGCGAAGCCCTCGTTGAGCCAGATGTCCTTCCAGGAGGTGAGGGAGACGGAGTCGCCGAACCACTGGTGGGCGCTCTCGTGGACGAGGGTGCTCAGGTCGGGGGCCCGGTCGTACACGGGCCGCGACTGGGTCTCCAGGGCGTAGCCGACGTCCGGGGCGTGGTCGACGATGGAGCCGGCGGCACGGAACGGGTAGGGGCCGAACAGTCCGCTCTCCCACTCCAGCACGGAGGGCAGCTGCTCGACGACGGGCGCGGCGGCCGCGGCCTCGCGCGGGTCGACGGCGTCGTAGACCTTGAGGCCGTCGCGGGTCGTGTACTGCTTGACCTGGAACTTTCCCACGGTGGCGGTGGCGCGGTAGGCGGCCATGGGTTCGGTCTGGCGCCAGCGGAAGGTGGTCCTGCCGTGGGTGGTGCGCCGGCCGAGGAGGACGCCGTTGGCGACGGCGGCGCGGTCCTCGGGGACCGTGATCGTGAAGTCGTAGGAGGACTTGTCGAGGGGATGGTTGTTGGCCGGGAACCAGGTCATGGCGCCCTGCGGTTCGCCGGCGACGAAGGCCCCGTCGTCGGTGGGGATCCAGCCGTCGAGGGAGCCGTCGGGGTCGGTGACCGGGCCGGGGGTGCCGTTGTAGGTGACGGTGACCTGGAACCGCTCGCCCTTGCGCAGGGCGCGCCGCGGGGTGACGACGAGTTCCTGGCCGTCGCGCCGGTGGGCGGCCTTGACGTGGTCGACGGTGAGGCCGGTGACCTTCAGCCCCTGGAAGTCGAGGTCGAAGCGGGTCAGCCGCTGGGTCGCGCGGGCGGTCAGCACCGCTGTGCCGTCGAGGTGCCGGCTGCCCGGGTCGTAGCGGAGGTTCAGGTCGTAGTGGGTCACGTGGTAGCCGCCGTTGCCGGCGAGCGGGAAGTAGGGGTCGCCGACGCCTGCGGTGCCCGCCGGTCCGGCCGCGGTGGCGGGTCCGGCCGCCGCGAGCAGCGCCGCCAGGGCGACGGGGACGGTGACGGCGACGGTTTCGCGGCGCAGGAGGGTGGTGGCGCGTCTGCGAGGGTGTGTCACGTGCGCTCCTGGGGGGTGGCGTGTGATCAAACGTCCTCAGACTAGGGACCGGATGCCCCGGGCTTCCCCCTCATTCAGGTCAAGCCGAGCGGTGTCGGCGGGCGTCCGGGGCCTACGCTCGGCAGGACCTGCCCACCCGATGACGGACGGACGGCCCGCCCATGAGTGTCCGTGTACGTCGTGTCTACGACCCGCCCGAGATCGACGACGGGGTGCGCGTCCTGGTCGACCGGCTGTGGCCGCGCGGGGTGTCCAAGGACGCGGCCCGCGTGGACGAGTGGCCCAAGGGCCTCACCCCGTCCACCGAGCTGCGCCGCTGGTACCACGCGGGCGAGGGGTCTTACGAGGAGTTCGCGCGCCGCTACGAGGCGGAGCTGACCGAACCCGAGGCGGCCGGACTCCTCGACCGGTTGCGTGCGTCGGTCCGCGCGGGACCGGTGACGCTGCTGACGTCCGCGAAGTCCCCGGAGCAGAGCCATACGGCGGTGTTGGTCCGCCTGCTGGAGGCGGACCAACGCTGACGGCCCGGGGCGGTCGGCCCGTCCGCCGGCCCGCCGTCAACCCGCCGTCGGCCCGTCCGTCGGCGAGGCTTCCTGGTCGTTCCCGTCAGGCCCTCCCTCAGCCCGTCTGCCCTCCCTCAGCCCGTCTACCGGGCCGCGGCCCGGCCTGCGGCCCGTCCGGAGAAGAGGCAGCCGCCGAGGAAGGTGCCTTCGAGGGCGTTGTAGCCGTGCACGCCGCCACCGCCGAAGCCCGCCACCTCGCCCGCCGCGTACAGGCCCTCGACCGGCTGTCCGTCGGCGCCCAGGGCGCGCGAGTCGAGGTCGGTCTGGATGCCGCCGAGGGTCTTGCGGGTGAGGACGTGCAGCTTGACGGCGATGAGCGGGCCGGCCTCCGGGTCCAGGACACGGTGCGGGGTGGCGACCCGGCCGAGCCGGTCGCCGATGTAGCGGCGCGCGTTGCGGATGCCCTGGACCTGGGAGTCCTTGGCGTACGGGTTGGCCATCTGGAGGTCGCGGGCCTGGATCTGGCGGCGCAGGGTGTCCACGTCGAGCAGCGCCTTCCCGGTCAGCCCGTTCATCTTCTCGACGAGCTTGTCGAGGGTGTCGGCGATGACGAAGTCCGCGCCGCGGTCGAGGAACGCCTGCACGGGCGCCGGGGCGCCCTTGCCGAGGAGCCGGTCGCGCAGGACGGCCTTGCGGTCCTTGGCGGTGATGTCGGGGTTCTGCTCGGAGCCCGAGAGCGCGAACTCCTTCTCGACGATCTTGCGGGTGAGGATGAACCAGGAGTGGTCGTGCCCGGCGATGTCCTCGGTCGTCCGCAGGTGCTTGAGCGTGTTGAGGGTGTCGTAGCCCGGCAGGCACGGGTCGGGCAGGCGGCGGCCGAGGGCGTCGAACCACAGGGAGGACGGGCCGGGCAGGATGCGGATGCCGTGGCCGGGCCAGATCGGGTCCCAGTTCTGGATGCCCTCGGTGTAGTGCCACATGCGGTCGCGGTTGACCAGCCGCACGCCGGCCTCGGCGCTGATGTCGAGCATCCGGCCGTCGACGTAGGCGGGGACACCGGTGACCATCTCGGCGGGCGGCGTGCCCAGCCGCTCGGGCCAGTAGCGCCGCACGATCTCGTGGTTGGCGCCGATGCCGCCGCTGGTGACGACCACGGCCTGGGCGGTCAGCTCGAAGTCGCCGATGCGGTCGCGGTTGGAGGCGACGCCTCGCGCGCTGTCGTCGGGAGCCAGGACCGTGCCGCGCACCCCGCGGGCGGCGCCGTCCTCGAGGACCAGCTCGTCCACCTGGTGCCGGTGGTAGAAGGTCAGCAGCCCGTCCTTCGCCGCCTGCTTGGCGTACCGCGCGAACGGCTCGACGACGCCCGTGCCGGTGCCCCAGGCGACGTGGAAGCGGGGCACCGAGTTGCCGTGTCCGTCGGCGCGCAGATCGCCGCGCTCCGCCCAGCCGACGGTCGGCACGAAGGAGATCCCGTGCCCGGCGAGCCAGGGCCGCTTCTCCCCCGCCGCGAACTCGACGTAGGCGCGCGCCCAGCGCACCGCCCAGGAGTCCTCGTCGTCGGCGCGGTCGAACTGCGCGCTGCCCTGCCAGTCGTTCCACGCGAGGTCGAAGGAGTCCTTGATGCCGAGGCGGCGCTGCTCCGGGGAGTCGACGAGGAAGAGCCCGCCGAAGGACCAGAACGCCTGGCCGCCGAGGTTGGCGGCGTTCTCCTGGTCGACCAGGGCGACCCGCCGGCCCCTGCTGGTGAGTTCGTGCGCCGCGACCAGGCCCGCGAGGCCCGCTCCGACGACGATGACGTCCGCGTCCATGGCGTCCGCTGCCTTTCTCCTGAGGATGTCATTCCGGGGTGCCGCTGCCGTCGGTCAGCAGCGCGGTGAGCAGTTGCTTCAGCCAGACACGAGCACCCTCGACGTCCTTGTCCAGCAGCAGTTGAGCGGTGACTCCGTCGTAGGCCGCGACCACGGCGTGCGCCGCGCTGTCGACGTCCCCGAGCACGGCCGGCGGTTCGGCCAGGCCCCGGGCCCGCGCGAGCCGGTCGGCGATCGCCCGCCGCAACCGCGCCCGGTGTTCCAGCAGGGTCTGCGCGACGTCCGGTGCGCGCGCGGCGTGCACCAGGAAGTCCGTCTTCACCAGGAGCCAGTCCAGGTCGAGCAGGAGCACCTCGGTGACCCGGTCGACGGCGGCGGGCACGTCGAGGTCGGGTCCGTCGAGGGCGAGGGCCCCGGACACCTGCTCGGCGATCAGGTCGGCCCGTTGCCGGTAGAGGGCGAAGAACAGCTCGTCCAGGCTGTCGAAGTTGGAGTAGAAGGCGCCCCGGCTGTAGCCGGCGGCCTCGCAGACCTCCTCGATGGAGACCCGCCCGAAGCCCTTGGCCGCGAACACCTCGAAGGCGGCGTCGAGCAGCTTGGCCCGCGTGCGGACCCTGCGCCTGGTGACGCGCCCGGTCGTCCGCTCGGTCTGCTCGGTCTGCTCCGTCGCCATCTCGGACCTCCGTTCGATACGGGAATGTATCCGATACACCGATGTATCGAAAGACCTCCCGGAGCATGCCTCGGCACCCCTGCGGGACAACCAAAGGGAACATGCTTTCGATTAGGGCGTACGCTGGGACCATGACCGCGCACCACCTCCAGGGCTCCCTCTTCGACCAGACCGACGAACTGCGTCTCGGCTCCCTCGACGGGATCCGCCGGACCACGCTCGGCGCGGGCGCCTGGATCGACGTGCTGCCGGGCTGGCTCACCGGATCGGACGCCCTGTTCGAGGAGCTGGCGACCGGGGTTCCGTGGCGTGCCGAGCGCCGGAAGATGTACGACAACGTCATCGACGTGCCCCGCCTGCTGGCCTTCTACGGAGCCGGTGAGGAGCTGCCCCACCCGGTGCTGACCCAGGCGCGCCGGGCGTTGTCCGCGCACTACGCCGAGGAACTGGGCGAGCCCTTCGTCACCGCCGGCCTGTGCCACTACCGCGACGGCCGGGACAGCGTCGCCTGGCACGGCGACCGGATCGGCCGCGGCGCCCGGGAGGACACCATGGTCGCGATCCTCTCCGTAGGGTCCCCGCGCGACCTGCTGCTGCGCCCGGCACGCGGAGGCGAGACGGTACGGCGCCCGCTGGGACACGGCGACCTGATCGTGATGGGCGGCTCCTGCCAGCGGACCTGGGAGCACTGCGTGCCCAAGTCCACCCGCGCCGCCGGGCCGCGCATCAGCGTCCAGTTCCGCCCGCGCGGGGTGCGCTGAAACGGAGCCGACGGTACCTGTGTCCCTACCCCTCAGGGGTACGTAGTTTGACCGCATGACCGACCCACCGGAGCCCGCGACCACCGCCGGGGCCCGGACGAGCGCGCGACCCCGGCGGACGGAACTGGACGTCCTGCGTGCCCTCGTGGTCGTCGGGCTGGTGTTCTTCCACGCCGCCCTGGTCTTCTCCCCGGACGACGACTTCTACGTCAAGAACCGCGACACGACCGAGGTCGTCACCGTCGTCGCGGGGCTCGGGGTGGTGTGGGCCATGCCGATGCTCTTCCTCGTGGCCGGTCTCGGTGCCCACCACTCGATCGGCCGGCGCGGCCCCGGCGGGTTCGCCCGCGAACGCCTGCTGCGCCTGGGTGTCCCGCTGGTCCTCGCGACGCTCACCATCGTCCCCGTCCCGCAGTGGCTGCGGCTGCGCGCCGCCGACCCCGGCTACGACGAGCCGTACGGACGGTTCTGGCTGCACTTCTTCGACGTCCGCCCCGACCTCGGCGACTTCCCCTTCGTCCTGCGCGGTGAGCACTTCGAGACCGGCCACCTGTGGTTCGTGGTCCTCCTGCTCGCCTTCTGCCTGCTCCTCGCCCCGGTCGCGGGCCCACTGGCCTCCGGTGCGCCGCGGATCGGCGACGCGGTGGCGCGCCGACCGGGCCTGCTGCTCCTGCCCGCCCTCCCGCTCGCCGCGATCGATTCCCTCCTCGGCATGGAGGAGAGCTACGCCGGCTGGAACCGCTGGGCGTACCTGGTGTTCTTCGTCCACGGCTACGCGCTGTCCGGCGACGACCGGATCCGGGCCGCGACACGACGGGTGGCCGTGCCGGTCGGCCTGCTCGGCCTGGCGCTGTTCGCGGCGTCCGCGCCCGGGTTCATGAGCGCGGACGACCCGTTCACCGACCGCACCCCACTCGCGCTGGTCACCCGGGCGCTGTTCGGCGCGGCGGGCTGGGCCTGGGTGGTGGCGATCCTGGGACTGCTGGACCGGCCCGCAGCGCGTCGCCGGCCGCCCGGCCCGGTCCTGGGGTATCTCGCGGTCGCCGCGCTGCCCTTGTACGTGCTGCACCAGCCGGTGGTCGTCGCCTTCGCCTACGGCATGGTCGGCCGGCCGGCGCCGATCGTCGTCAAGTACGCGGCGATCGTGGCCGCTTCGCTGACGGTGATCCTGCTGGTGTACGAGTACGGGGTGCGCCGGACGCGGGTGACGAGATTCCTGTTCGGCATGCGGGGAACCCCATCATCCGCATCCGTCCGGTGATCTGCTTTGCTGTCCCCGTCGACGACGGATCTCCAGGACACGGGACGGCCATGCGGGCAGACGTACGGCAAGTGGCGGACGGCACCTACCTGGTGCACGGCAGCAACACCAACTGGGTGATCCTCACCGAAGGGGACGCCGTCACCCTGATCGACACCGGCTACCCGGGAGACCGGCAGCTGGTGCTGGACTCCCTCGCCTCCGTGGGCGCTTCACCGGAGGCGGTCACGGCCGTGCTGATCACCCACGCTCACAACGACCACCTGGGCTCCGCCGAGCACCTGCGCTCCGTGTACGGCACCCCGGTGTATCTGCACGAGGCCGAAGTGCCGCACGCCCGACGGGAGTTCCTCCAGCAGGTGAGCGTGGGCGAGGTGCTGAGGAACGCCTGGCGGCCCGGCGTCCTGCCGTGGATGGTGCACGCGCTGCGCTCCGGCGGCACCGAGCAGCACCCGGTCACCGCGCCCGAGGCGTTCCCCGGCGCCGACGGCCCGCTCGACCTGCCCGGTCGGCCCGTCCCGGTGCACACCCCCGGCCACACCGGCGGCCACACCGTCTTCCACCTCCCGGAAGCGGGTGTGGTCATCTCCGGCGACGCCCTGGTCAGCGGCCATCCGACCTCCCGGCTGGCGGGGCCGCAGCTGCTGCCGGACATGTTCCACCACGAGCGCGCCCGCGCCGTGGAGTCCCTGAGCGTGATCGAAGCGCTCCCGGCCGACCTGCTGCTGCCCGGGCACGGCCCACTGCACCAGGGGTCCGTGAAGGCGGCGGCCCAGCAGGCCCGCGAACGCGCCGTCTAAGGTCAGGCCATGGCTTTGCAGATCAGCGCCACCAACCCGGAGCATCCGGCACTCCTGCTGGAGCTGCCCTGGCACCTGCCCCTGGAGGAGTGGCCCGAGGAGGTCCTCGTCCCGCTGCCGCGCGGCATCTCCCGCCACGTGGTGCGCTACGCCCAGGCCGGCGACGAGGTGATCGCCGTCAAGGAGCTCGCCGAGCGCCCCGCGCTGCGCGAGTACGAGCTGCTGCGCGACCTGGACCGGCTCGGCATCCCCGCCGTCGACCCGCTGGCCGTGGTCACCGGCCGCGCCGACGAGGGCGGGGTCCCGCTGGAGTCGGTGCTGGTCACCCGGCATCTGGGCGGCTCGATGCCGTACCGCTCGATGTTCGAGACGACCATGCGCCCGGCGACCATGCACCGGCTCATGGACGCCCTCGCCGTGCTGCTGGTGCGGCTGCATCTGGCCGGGTTCGCGTGGGGCGACTGCTCGCTGTCCAACACCCTGTTCCGACGGGACGCGGGCGCCTACGCCGCCTACCTCGTCGACGCCGAGACCGGCGACCTGCACCCCCAGCTGAGCCCCGGCCAGCGCGACTACGACCTCGACCTCGCCCGCGTCAACATCAGCGGCGAGCTGCTCGACCTGGAGGCGTCCGGGGCGCTGCACCCCTCGGTGGACCCGATCGAGTTCGGCACCGAGATCTGCGCCCGCTACGGCGCGCTGTGGCAGGAGCTGACCCGCACCTCGGTCTACCCGGCGGGCAAGTACCACTACATCGAGCGCCGGATCCGCCGGCTCAACGAGCTCGGTTTCGACGTCGCCGAGATGCAGATCGAGCACTCCCCCAACGGCGACACGGTCACCTTCGTGCCCAAGGTCGTCGACGCGGGCCACCACCAGCGCCAGCTGCTGCGCCTCACCGGTCTGGACACCGAGGAGAACCAGGCCCGGCGGCTGCTGAACGACCTCGAGAGCTGGATGGCCACCCAGGACGACTACGCCCCGGGCGACCCCCTCGCCGCCCGCCCGGAGGTGCTGGCGCACCGCTGGGTGCGAGACGTCTTCCGGCCCACCGTGCGCGCGGTCCCGCTCGAGCTGCGCGGCTCCATGGACGCGGCGGAGATCTACCACGAGCTCCTCGAACACCGCTGGTACCTCTCGGAGCACGCGCAGCACGACATCGGTCTCGACACGGCCGTCGAGGACTACATCCAGAAGATCCTGCCCAAGGCACGGGAGACCCTGGAGCCGACGATCCCGGAGTGAGTCAGTCGTGGGGCACGACGGCGACCGGGCAGTCCGCGTGGTGCAGGACGCCGTGCGCCACAGAGCCGATCCGGGCGCCCACGGCCGTGCGGTGGGCGCGGCGGCCGACCACCATCAGCTGCGCCCGCCCGGACACCGACAGCAGCACCTGCCCGGCGCTGCCCATCTCCACGTGCTCCACCACCGGCACGTCGGGGAACCGCTCCCGCCACGGGTCCAGGGCCGAGGCCAGCGCCTTCTTCTCGTACGGCTCCAGACCACCCGCGTCGTCGGCGAGCTTGAGCGAACCGGGGCTGTAGGCGAACACCGGCGGGAGCGTCCAGGCCCGTACCGCACGGACGCCCGCGCCCCGGGCGGCCGCAGTCTCGAACGCGAAGCGCAGCGCGGGGGCGCTGTCCTCGGGCTCGCCCTGCTGGCCGACGACGATCTCGTGGCCGGCCACCTCGGCGGACGGCTTGTCACCGGCCCGGACCAGCACGACCGGGCGCGCGGCCTCGGCGATCACCTGCTGGCCGACCGAGCCCAGCAGGAACCCGACCACGGGCCCGTGCCCGCGCGAGCCGAGCACCAGCAGTTCCGCGTCCGCCGCGGCGGCGGCGAGCGTCTCGACCGGGCTGCCCTCCTGGACGTCGGTCGTCACGGCGAGCGCCGGGTGCCGCTCGGCGACCGTCGCGACGGCCTCCCGCACGGAGTCCCGCACCCACCGCTCCTGGGCGTCGCGGTCCGCCACGTCGGCCGCCGCGTTCGGCTGGAACCGCCAGGCGTGCACCACCCGCAGTTCCAGGTCGCGCCGGACGGCCTCGCGGGCCGCCCAGGCGAGCGCCGCGAGGCTCTCGTCCGTCCCGTCGACCCCTGCCGTGATCGGGACCGTCATCCCGCCGCCTCCTCGTGTCGTGATCACATCCGTCGGGCCCAGTCTTCACTACGCTTCGGCCATGGCACTCGAGTGGGAGCAAGTGGTCGTCGACTCGGCCGACCCCGTGGCGCTGGGCCGCTGGTGGGCCGCGGCCCTCGGCTGGGTCGTGATCAACGACGCGTCCGACGAGTACGAGATCCGACCGGAGCGGGACCGGCTGCCGGGCCTGATCTTCGTGCCCGTACCGGAGAGGAAGACGGTCAAGAACCGGCTCCACCTGGACTTCCGCCCCGAGGACCAGCACGCCGAGGTGTCCCGCCTGCTGTCCCTGGGCGCCCGCCACACGGACATCGGACAGGGTGAGCAGCCCTGGGTGACGCTGGTCGACCCCGAGGGCAACGAGTTCTGCGTGCTGGGGGCGCGGCAGCCGTCTTGACCGCGTGCGCCCGGCCCTGTCCTCAGAGCGCACGGTCCGCCGGTATCCCGGAGCGGAGCGGGGCGATCGAACATACGATGGGCGGAGCCGGCGCGCGGGCTTCGCCGTGCCGCCGTGAGTGACGACCCTCTCGGGGTGGGAGACGTATGGCACAGGCCGCCGATTCGGCGCGGACCGTCATCCTGACCGTGGACGACGACCCGGGGGTCTCCCGTGCCGTCGCCCGTGACCTGCGGCGCCGTTACGGCGGCACGTACCGGATCGTGCGCGCCGAGTCCGGGGAGTCCGCGCTGGAGGCGCTGCGCGAGCTCAAACTCCGCGGCGACCTGGTGGCCGTCATCCTCGCCGACTACCGGATGCCCCAGATGAACGGCATCGAGTTCCTCGAGCAGGCCCTGGACGTGTATCCGGGCGCCCGTCGCGTGCTGCTGACCGCGTACGCCGACACGAGCGCGGCGATCGACGCGATCAACGTCGTCGACCTCGACCACTATCTGCTCAAGCCGTGGGACCCGCCGGAGGAGAAGCTCTACCCCGTCCTGGACGATCTGCTGGACGCCTGGCGGTCCAGCGACTACCGGCCCGTGCCCGCCACGAAGGTGGTCGGGCACCGCTGGTCGGCGCGGTCGTCGCAGGTACGCGAGTTCCTGGCCCGCAACCAGGTGCCGTACCGCTGGTACTCCGCCGACGAGCCGGAGGGGCAGCGGCTGCTGGCCGCGGCCGGGGTCGACGGGCAGCGGCTGCCGCTGGTGGTCACCGCGGACGGCACGCCCCTGGTCGAGCCGGACGCGCCCGAACTGGCCTCCCACGTGGGGCTGGCGACCACGCCGACGGCCGACTTCTACGACCTGGTGGTGATCGGCGGCGGCCCGGCCGGGCTCGGCGCAGCGGTGTACGGGGCCTCCGAGGGCCTGCGCACGGTGCTGGTGGAGCGGTCCGCGACCGGTGGACAGGCCGGGCAGAGCTCCCGTATCGAGAACTACCTGGGCTTCCCGGACGGCGTGTCCGGAGCCCAGCTCACCGACCGGGCGCGGCGGCAGGCCACCAAGTTCGGCGCCGAGATCCTCACCGCGCGCGAGGTGACCGGGCTCGAGGTCAACGGCTCCGCACGCGTCGTGCGGTTCTCGGACGGCTCGGCGGTGGCCGCGCACAGCGTGATCCTCGCGACGGGCGTGTCGTACCGGCAGCTGGCGGCACCGGGCTGCGACGACCTGACCGGCTGCGGGGTGTTCTACGGGTCGGCGCTCACCGAGGCGGCCTCCTGCCAGGGGCAGGACGTCTACATCGTGGGCGGCGCCAACTCGGCCGGCCAGGCGGCCATGTACCTGGCCAGAGGCGCCAAGTCCGTCACGCTGCTGGTGCGCGGGGAGTCCCTGGCGGCGTCGATGTCGTACTACCTGATCCAGCAGATCGACGAGTCGCCCAACATCTCCGTGCGCCCCGGCACGGTCGTCGAGGCCGCGCACGGGGACGGCCACCTGGAGCAGCTGACGCTGCGGGACGTGACGACCGGCGAGACCGAACTCGTCGACGCGCAGTGGATGTTCGTGTTCATCGGCGCGGCCCCGCTGACCGGCTGGCTGGACGGCACGGTGCTGCGCGACGAGCGCGGGTTCATCCTCGCCGGGCCCGACCTCACGCCGGACGGGCGGCCGCCGGCGGACTGGGCGCTGGACCGGCCGCCGTACCACCTGGAGACCAGTATTCCCGGCGTGTTCGTGGCGGGCGACGCGCGCGCCGAGTCCGCGAAGCGCGTCGCGTCCGCCGTAGGAGAGGGAGCCATGGCCGTGATGCTCGTCCACCGGTACCTGGAGCAGTCATGAGCGGGCAGTTGATGCCGTGCAGCCCGACCGAGATCAGCTCGCTGTTCCTGTTCGAGAAGCTCTCCCCCGAACAGCTCGGACGGCTGTGCAGCGAGGGCCGGGTGGAGAGGTTCGAGCCCGGTCCGGTGTACACCGAGGGTGATCCGGCGACCTGCTTCTACGTCATGGTCGAGGGCTCGGTCGTGCTGTACCGCCGGGTCGGCGGCGATGACATCGAGGTGAGCCGCACCTCCCAGCGCGGGGTGTATGCCGGGGCCATGCAGGCCTACCTGGGGGACCAGGTGCCGCAGGTCTACAACAACTCGATGCGGGTGACCGAGCCGACGCGGTTCTTCGTGCTGCCCGCCGAGTCGTTCTCGGCCATCATGCAGGAGTGGTTCCCGATGGCGGCGCACCTGCTGGAGGGGCTGTTCTTCGGCTCGAAGAACACCCAGCGTGCCATCGGACAGCGGGAACGGCTGCTGGCTCTGGGCTCGTTGTCGGCGGGCCTCACCCATGAGCTCAACAACCCGGCCGCGGCGGCCGTGCGCGCCACCGCGACGCTGCGGGAGCGGGTGGCGAAGATGCGGCACAAGCTGGCCGTCATCGCCTCCGGAGCCTACGACGCGGAGGCGCTGACCCGGCTGATCGAGATCCAGGAGCGGACGGCCGAACTGGTCGCCAAGGCACCGGTGCTGAGCCCGCTGGAGGCTTCCGACCGGGAGGACGACCTCACCGACTGGCTCGACGACCACGGCATCCAGGAGGGCTGGCGGATCGCGCCGACCTTCGTACAGGCCGGGCTGGACGTGGACTGGCTGGAGCAGGTCGCGGCCGCCGTAGACGAGGACACCCTGCCGGGCGCGATGGGGTGGCTCAACTACACGGTCGAGACCGAGCTGTTGATGGACGAGATCGACGACTCCACCAACCGCATCTCGCACCTCGTCGACGCCGCCAAGCAGTACTCGCAGCTCGACCGCGCCCCGTACCGGGTCGTCGACGTGCACGAACTCCTCGACAGCACCCTGCTGATGCTGTCGGGCAAGATCGGGCAGCGCATCGAGGTCGTCAAGGACTACGACCGTGCGCTCCCGGCGATCCCGGCCTACCCGGCGGAGCTCAACCAGGTGTGGACGAACCTCGTCGACAACGCCGTCTTCGCCGTCAACAGCGCGGGCGGCGAAGGCACGTTGACCGTGCGGACGGCAC
This sequence comes from Streptomyces sp. NBC_01334, assembly GCF_035983595.1. Taxonomy (NCBI): domain Bacteria; kingdom Bacillati; phylum Actinomycetota; class Actinomycetes; order Kitasatosporales; family Streptomycetaceae; genus Streptomyces; species Streptomyces sp. NBC_01334. The sequence goes on from NZ_CP130718.1 coordinate 916,770, forward strand.
GCGAGGGCGACCGGCTGCTGGTGGAGTTCCGCGACACGGGTCCCGGCATCCCGCCGGACGTCCGGGGCCGCATCTTCGACCCCTTCTTCACCACCAAGCCGGTGGGCGAGGGCACCGGGCTCGGCCTGGACATCTCCTGGCGGATCGTCGTCAACAAGCACCACGGCAACCTCCATGTGGAGTCCGTGCCGGGCGACACCCGCTTCCAGGTGCTGCTGCCGCTGACCGCCCCCGACCCCGAGAGCGCACCGGACCCCGAGACCGCCGAGGAGCCCGTATGACCGACGTAGACGCGATCGACCCGAGCGTCCCGCCCAGCAGCGCCGGCTGCGTGGACTGCGACGCGGCGGGCGGCTGGTGGTTCCACCTGCGGCGCTGCGCGAGCTGCGGCCATGTCGGCTGCTGCGACTCCTCCCCCGCGCAGCACGCCACCGCGCACTACAAGGCGACCGGGCATCCCCTGGTCCGCAGTTTCGAGCCGGGCGAGGAGTGGTTCTGGGACTACTCCACCGACGAGCTGTACGAGTCCGGGCCCGAGCTCGCCCCTCCGGCCGGTCACCCCGCGGACCAGCCCGTGCCGGGCCCGGCCGGGCGGGTGCCGGAGGACTGGGCGCGGTCGCTGCACCGTTGAGAGCGCGCCGCCGGGAACCGGCCGTCGGGGAGGCCGTCGAGAGCGTCCCGCCAGGGCTCCTGGGATCGTCCCGGTGGGGCTCCGTTCCTGGTCGCGGGCCGCGTTGTCGGTGGCGCGTGCCAGGATGGGGTCGTGTCGCAGACCGTGTTCGCCACTCCGTTCATCGGCCGGGAAGAGGAGCTCGCCCGGCTCTCCGGCGTGCTCGAACGCGCCCGGGGCGGTGAGTCGCGCGCGGTGCTGATCGCCGGGGACGCCGGCGTGGGCAAGACCCGGGTCCTGGACGAGGTCGCCGCGCGGGCGGCCCGCTCCGGCACGACCGTGCTCACCGGGCACTGTGTCGACCTCGGTGACGTGGGGCTGCCGTATCTGCCGTTCACCGAGATCCTCGGCCTGCTCGCCGCCGACGAGCGGTTCGCCGCCGTCCTCGCCGCGCACCCCCTGGTCGACCGGCTGCTCGGCGCGGGCACGGACGCCGACGAAGCGGGTCCCGCCCCGCGGTCCGGCAGCGGAGAAGGGCGGCTGAGGCTGTTCGAGGGGATGGCGGCGCTGCTCGCCGACCTGTCGGACGTCACCCCGCTGCTCCTCGTCCTGGAGGATCTGCACTGGGCCGACCAGTCCTCCCGGGACCTGCTGCGCTTCCTGCTCAGCCGGGGCTTCCTCCAGCGGTCCACCGGCAACGGCTCCGGCCACCGGCTGACGGTCCTGGCCTCCTACCGGGCGGACGACCTGCACCGCCGGCACCCGCTGCGCCCGCTGCTGGCGGAGCTGGTGCGGCTGCCGGCCGTGGACCGGCTGGAGCTGCGGCCGCTGGCGGACGCCGAGGTGACCCGGCTGCTGCGCGCCCTGGAGGGCCGGCCACTGCCGGACGCCACGGTGCGCAGGATCGTGGAGCGCGCGGAGGGCAACGCCTTCTACGCGGAGGAGTTGCTCGCGGCCACGGACACGGAGGCCGGCGGAATGCCCAGCGGGCTGGCCGACCTCCTCCTCATCCGCGTCGAGCAACTCCCCGACACCGCCCAGCAGGTGCTGCGGACCGCCGCCGTAGCCGGCCGGCGGGTGGAGCACGACCTGCTGCGGGAAGCGGTCGGACTGCCCGAGGACGAGCTGGAGTCGGCATTGCGGGAGGCCATCGGCCACCAGCTCCTGGTCTCGGGCGACGACGGCGCGTACGCCTTCCGGCACGCCCTCGCCCGCGAGGCGGTGTACGCCGACCTGCTGCCGGGTGAACGGTCGCGGCTGCACGGCGCGTTCGCCGCCCTGCTGGCCGGCCGGGGCCACCGGGCCGAGACCGCGGCGGAGCGCGCCCACCACTATCGCGAGAGCCATGACCTGGGCGAGGCCCTCGCCGCCTCGCTGGAGGCAGCCGACCATGCCCGGCGGGTCGGCGCGCCCGCCGAGGAACTGCGCCATCTGGAGGCCCTGCTCGACCTCTGGGAGTCGGTGCCCGCGACGGCCCTTCCGTCGGACGAGGGGGCCGACCGCGTCACGCTGATGCTGCGCGCCTCGGCGGCGGCCGCGCACGCCGGTGAGGCACACCGCGCGGTCTCCCTGACCCGGGCCGCGCTCGCGGGCGTCGGCCAGGACACCGACTCCGAACTCGCCGCACGGGTGCGGTACACGCTGGCCGGCACGCTCATGAACGTCGACAGTCTGACGGCCGCGTTCGCCTACAGCAGCGAGGCGTTGGCGATGATCCCCGCCGAACCGCCGACGCCGACCTGGGTGTGGGCCGCCGCCACGCATGTCCTGGCGGCCCGTCAGGTAGGTGACTCCGAGACCGCCCTGCGGGTCGCGCGCCAGGCGCTGGGCGCCGCCGAGCAACTCGATCTGACGGACGCCCGTGCCGACCTATTGGTCTCGCTGGCCAACCTCGAGGGCGACGGCCGCCGCTCCGCCGAGGGCCGCGCTCGGCTCACGGAGGCGCGTGAACTGGCCCGGCGCGGCGGCAACGCGCCGGTGGAGATGCGGGCCCTGTTCACCCTGGCCATCGGCGCGTTCGAGGCCGGGGAGCTGGCGGAGTGCCTGCCCTGGCTGGCCGAGGGCCTGGACCGTGCCCGCCGGGCGGGGCTGCTGTCCTCGCCGTATCCGCTGGAGATGCGGTACCTCCAGCTGCTGGTGCTCTACACGCTGGGCCGCTGGGACGAGTGTCTGCGGACGGCGACGACCGACCTGGCGGTGCTGCCGGCGTCGGGTGGATTCGCGGTGGGTCCCGCCCTGTACGTGGGCCTGGCACGCGGCGACAAGGGCGTCGCCGACCGGGCCCGGACCCTGATCGAGGGGCGCTTCGACTGGATGGCGGCGCTCGTCGCGGGCATCGTGCTGACCGACGCGGCGGTACTGAGCGGTGACGCCGAGGCGGCGGTGGCCCGGCTGCGGTCCTCGGTCGAAGCTCTCACGGACGAGGCGGACGTGCTCCCCGACGTCACCGTCCGGCTCACCGCGCTCGCCCTCGCGGCGGTCGCCGATGCGGCGGCCGGGGCACGGCGCGGCGGGGACGAGGCGGCGGCCGACCGCTGGTCGGCGATCGCGACGGAACTCCTGGAACCGGCGCGGTCGGTGGCCCTGCGGGGCGCGGCCGGCGTGCCGCAGGGTCCGGAGGGGCGCGCCTGGCTGGCCCGCGCGGAGGCCGAGTGGGCATGGGCCACCACCGGGCCCGACCCGGCGGCCTGGGAGAGGACGGTGGCGGCGTTCGGCTACGGCGACGCCTACGAGCTCGCCCGCTGCCGACTGCGGTACGCGCAGGCCCTGCTGGCCGCCGGCCGGCGAGAGGAGGCGGCGACCGAGGCCCGCGCCGCCCGGGAGACGGCCGTACGGCTGGGTGCCACACCCCTGTTGGAGCGGGCGGACGACCTGCTCCGGCGTGGACGCCTCACGGACGCCGGTCCCGCCGCCCGGGGCGGTCCGGTCGCCCTGACGGCCCGGGAGCGGGATGTCCTGCGGCTGCTCGCGCTCGGCCGGAGCAACCGGCAGATCGGCGAGGAGCTGTTCATCAGCGGCAAGACGGCGAGCGTCCATGTCTCCAACATCCTCGCCAAGCTGAGCGCGGCGAGCCGTACGGAGGCCGTGGCGATCGCCTACCGCGAGCGGCTGCTCGAACCGGAGATCGGCGCGTCGGGCTGATCCCGGCGGTCTCGGCCCGGCCACGACCGGCGGGCGGGCGGATGCGGGCGAGGAACCCCGGGGGCCTGCCGCCCGTTGTCCGGACAGGCCCGCGGCGGGGCCGGTACGACGACATCGGGGCGGCAGGATGAACGTGTTGGTTCCCGGGGGCAACCTGCCCCTCCCGGGCGGCGCCCTGGCCGCCCGGGTGCCCGGCCCCTTCGACGTCTGCGCCCTCGTCACGGACGACAGCGGCCAGGTCCGGGGTGACGCCGACTTCGTGTTCTACAACCAGCCGAAGGCGCCGGGGGCCCTGCTCCGGGGCGACACCCTGACGCTGGAACCCGGCAGGCTGCGGCCCGGCGCCACCCGCGTCACGCTGGTCGTCGGCGCGGCCGAGCCGGGCACACCCCTGGCCCGGCTGCCGCTGCCCACGCTGCATGTCACCGACGCGCCGGGCCGCGTACTGGCCCGGTTCACGCCGCCGCCCACACAGGGCGAGACGGTGCTGTTGCTCGCGGAGTTCTACCGGCGTGGCGGCGGCTGGAAGCTGCGGGCGCTCGGCCAGGGGTACGCGGACGGACTGGCGGGCCTGGCCCGGGACTTCGGGGTGGAGGTCGTGGCGGAGGACAGCCCGCCCACGAGGGGACGGCCCGCTTCCGGACCCCCACGCGGGTACGCCGGACAGAGCGGCACCGCCCCCGCGAGCCGACAGCCGACGACCGCACCGCGCCCTTCGAGCCCACAGCCGGCGACCGGCCCACGCCCCGCGAGTCCGGGCCCCGCCTTCGCACCGCACGGCTCGTCCACCCCGCGCAGCTCCCCGGTGTCAGTCTCCGATCCCGACGGCTTCCTCACCCTCGTCAACTCCTCGCGCGCCACGGCCGGTTCGCCCCCCGTGTCCCTCGACGCCCGCCTCGCCTCCGCGGCCCGCGCGCACGCGGCCGCCCTGGCCGCCACCGGGCGGCTCGGTACCGAGGGTGCGGACGGCGTCTCGGTGCACCAGCGGGTCACGGCCGCCGGATACCGGTATCTCACCGTCGGTGAGCACCTGGTCTCCGGGCCCCGCACCACCGCCGAGTTCGTCGCGTACTGCCTGCGTACCGACCGGGCCCGGCAGACCCTGCACGACCCGGCGTTCCCGCACGCCGCGCTGGCACGGGCCACCGACGCACGCACCGGCGACACCTACTGGACCGCCCTGTGGGCGAGCCCGCTCACCCCGGACGGCCTGGTCCGGACCGCGGCCGAGGTCGTCGACCTCACCAACCGTGAGCGGGCGAGGGCCGGGCTCCGCGCCCTGGCCGTCGATCCCCTGCTCACGGCGGCGGCGCAGGCGCACAGCGCGGACATGGTGGCGCGCGCCTTCTACTCGCACACCTCGCCCGAGGGGAGCCAACCCTGGGACCGGGCCGCCGCCGCGGGCTCGACCCGGCGGACCATCGGCGAGAACATCGCCTGCGGCCAGCGCTCCCCCGCCGAGGTGATGGACGGCTGGATGAACAGCCCTGGTCACCGGGCCAACATCCTCAAACCCGCCTTCACCCACATCGGTGTCGGCTTCGCGGGCGGCGGCCCCTCGGGCACGTACTGGACCCAGCTCTTCGGCGCCTGACACCCCACCGGCGCCGGGGGGTGATCTACGCCTCACAGGCAACCCCCCTCACCGAGCCCGCGTCTTGACCGGCAGCACACCGCACTATACCCACCGTGTATACACAGAGTGCATATGTGAACACCCGGTGGTCTGCCGAAGGGAACCGATGTACGGCAAGGCATTCGCCCCGGAGTACCAGGGCGCTCTCACCACCCTGTCCGTGAACTCCTCGCTGGACGACGTACTGGCCGTCGGCACCGAGCGGTTGCGGGCGGCGGAACAGGCCGGGGAACACGGCGAGGCGGCCCGCTCGGGGCTCGCGGTCGCCGAGGCGCACCGGCGTCTGGGACAGGTGCGGGAGGCCGACCGGGCCTGGAAGGCGAGTTACCGGGCGGCCCGGGACGCCGGTGACATCGCCGCGATGGCGTGGGCCCTGTGGAGCGGCGGCACCCTGGCCCGGCAGCGGGGCGCGTTCCCGCTGGCCCGGCGGCTGCTGGGGCTCGCGGCCGACCTGGGAGAGCAGGGCGGCGACATCGTGGTCCGCGGCTACTCGCTGGCCGGGCTGGCGGAGACCGGTCGGATCCAGGGCGACTACGACGCCGTGGGCCGGCTGCACGAGCAGTTGCTGGCCGAGGCGCGCAGGCGCGGCGAGGCGCGGCACACGGTGTGGGCCCTGGAGGGCATCGCGCAGATGCACCGCAACTCCGGCGACCACGACACGGCGTACGCCCTCTTCGAGGAGGCGGCCCGGATCGCCGAGGGCGCCGAGGACCGCCGCGGTCACGCCTGGGCGCTGCGCGGGCTGGCCGACATCGTCTCCGCGCGGGACGGGGACACCGAACGCGCGCTCGACCTGCTGACGGAGGCCGAGGAGTCCTGCCGCGCGATGAACCTGACCGGCGCGCTGGCCTACAACCACAAGATGCGCGGCAACGTCCTGTACCGGGCGGGGCGTTACCCCGAGGCGCGGCGGCTGTACATGCAGGCGCTCGACGAGTTCCGCGCCATGGGCGAGCCGCGCGGCGAGGCACTCTCCCGGCTCGGCCTGACGAAGGCGCTGGCCCGGCTGGGCCGCGACCGCGGGGAGACGGCGGTGGAACTGGCCGAACTGGCACGGGAGCTGGAGCGCATCGGGCTGCGACACGCACGGGAGATGGTCGCCCGGGCACAGACCGAGCTGGGGGTCGAGACGTCGGCCCCGGCGACAGCGGCACAGACACAGACACCGGAGCCGACACCGACACCGGAGCCGGAGCCGACACCGACTCCCGCACCCGCACCCGCACCCGCACCCGCACCCGCACTCAGGGTTTCCGACGAGCACGCGGTGGTCGGCCGGTGACCGCGCTCGGCACGACCCTGCGGGAAGCCACCGCGACCCGGTCCCGCGCTCCGCAGATCCTCGCCCGCTGCCGGGCGTTGGTGCGACCCGCGCTCACGGAGGCCGTCGGGCGGTCGCACCCGTGGGTGGGTGAGATGGCCGGCTACTCCTTCGGCTGGTGCGGGGTCGGCGGGGTGCCCGCGGCCGGCTCCGGAGGCAAGGGTGTACGGCAGGCCCTCGCGGTGCTCGGCGCCGAGGCGGCCGGCGGGCCCGCCCGGGCCGGTGTGCCCGCGGCGGTGGCGGTGGAGCTGGTGCACGCCTTCTCCCTGCTCCACGACGACATCATGGACGGCGATCAGACCCGGCGTGGGCGCGCCACGGTGTGGAAGGCGTACGGCACGGGACCGGCGGTCCTGGCGGGCGACGCCCTGTTCGCCCTGGCGGTGGAGACCCTCGCGCTCCAGCCGCCCCCGGTCGGCGCCGACGCCGTACGCCTGCTGTCCGGCGCCCTCGGGGACCTCGTCCGCGGGCAGGCCGACGACCTGCTGTTCGCCGCGCGGCCCTGGTCGGGTCCTGAGCGGGTGCGGCCGGACGCCTACCGGGCGATGGCCGAGGGCAAGACCGGTGCGCTGCTCGGCTGTGCGGCCGCACTGGGGGCCGTGCTCGCCGGCGCGTCCCCGGCCGCCGTGGCCGCGCTGGACCGGGCGGGGCGGCATCTCGGGGTCGCGTTCCAGGTGGTCGACGACGTGCTGGGCATCTGGGGCGACCCGTCGGTCACCGGCAAGCCGGTCCACGGCGATCTGCGCGAGCGGAAGAAGACGTTCCCGGTGCTGGCCGCGCTGGACTCACCCGCTCCCGCCGCGCGTCGGCTGGCCGCGCTTCTGGAGCGGGGCGGCGACCCGGGTGAGGCGGCAGTGCTGGCCGAGGCGGCGGGTGGTCGTGCCGCGGCGCTGGCCGAGGCGGGCCGGCAGGTCGACGCCGCCGAGTCGGCGCTGACGGACGCCCCGCTGGCGGCCGGCGCCGTGGGCGACCTGCGTTCCCTGATCGGCTTCGCGGTGCACCGGGACCTCTGACCCGGCCCGGCCGAGCTCACGGAGCGCGCTTCTGCCGGTCCCCACCCGGCCGCTGCACCGAGGCGACTCCGCCTGGTTTAGGAAATCGCCGGGAGGGCCGCCGAGCAGGAATGCACCGCGGTCGAGAAGGTCGTTCCCGGGAACCTCGACGAGTCCCGCCCGGCCTGTTTACCGCTGGTTACACCGCAGGACGGACGCAGGACGACCCCCGGCAATTCCCTTTTCTCGTACACGCACTCGACCAAAAGCGGCGCCCTTTTTGAATAAAAGACAGGAATCACACCGGAGTTGCGGTCGAATTGAACGGACCCCCTCGCGCCGGTCGTACCACTGGGAAAGGTGAGTGCCGGCGGTTCAGCGAGGGATGGCCATGGTCAAGACGCACGTCTCCACGCACGAGTGGGTCGCCGGGAGGTACCGGCTGCTCGACGTCGTCCACCGGGAGACGAACCGCGTCGGCTGGTACGGCGAGTACGTCGAGGACACCGGGACGGCCCGGCCCTGCCTGGTCACCGGGATCGGGCTGCCGGCCGGCCAGGGCGAGGAGAAGGCCCGCCAGGCAGCCGACCGGGTCCTGCGCATGTCGGAGACGATGGCGCGGCTGTGTCCCGGCCGGATCGCCACGGTCGTCGACGCCGTGGAGGAGGCGGGTTCCCTGTGGACCGTCACCGAGTGGATCGACGGGCTGCCGCTGGGTCAACTCATCGAGCAAAAGGGGGCGTTCAGCCCGGCCAAGGCGGCCGCGATCGGGCTGCAGCTGCTGGACGTGCTCGAGGTCGCGCACGGCGAGGGCATCACCCACGGCGAGCTGAGCCCCGGTCAGATCTTCGTGCGGGCCCGGGGCCCCCTCGTGCTCACCGGGTTCGGACTGGCGGGCGCGACCCTCGCCCCCCGGGTGGCGGCCCCGGCGTTCGCCTCCCCCGAGCAGGCCCGGGACGACCGGATCGGCCCGGCGGCCGACCTGTGGGCGCTGGGCGCGATCCTGTACACGATGGTCGAGGGGCGGCCGCCGTACCGGGACCGCGACCGGCCCGAGAGCACGCTGAAGGGGGTGGACCGGCTGCCGCTGCGCACTCCGTTGCGGGCCGGTTCGCTCACCCCCACCGTGCAGGGGCTGCTGCGCAAGGACTCCCGGGAGCGGCTGACCAGGACGGTCGTACGCCAGTCCCTCACCCGGGTACTGGAGGAGGACCCGCATGCCGTCATGCAGGCCCCCCGGCTGAAGCGGGCCTGCGCCGCCGCCCGGTACGTCGGTCCGCGGTGGAGCGGCCGGGCCATGGCGGCCGGGACGGCGCTGGCCGTCGTCACCGTGGCGGTCGCCGCCCTCGCCGTGACCCACCAGCTGCCCGACACCGACGACACCGCGGGAGGCAGCCCGCAGGCCCGGCCGTCCGCGTCCGCCGCAACACCCGGCGAGGACGCCGGCGAAAGAGACTCCGCGACGCCGACGCCGACGCCGACCGCGTCGGGCACCCCGTCGCCCGGCGAGTCCACGGAGTCCTCCCCGTCGGCGCCCGCCACCGCCGACGCCCTCCCCGAGGGCTACCGCGTGTACCGCGCGCCCGACGGTTTCTCGGTCGCGCTCCCCAAGGGCTGGAAGCCGCTGGAGACCACGCGCGGCACCGATGAGGCGTACCGCGTCACCTTCGGGGCGACCGGTGATCCACGCACCCTCGCGGTGACCTACAGCGAGAGCGCCGGACCGGACCCGGTGGCCGTCTGGCGCGAGGACGTCGAGCCCAATCTCAAGAAGGACGACGGTTTCCGTCGGCTCGGCGACATCGAGGCGACGACGTACCAGGGGTACAAGGCCGCCGACATGGAGTGGCTCGTGGACGTCGACGGCGCCCAGGTGCGCACGTTCGGCCGCGGTTTCCTCCTCGGCGGCCAGCGGAGTTTCTCGCTGCGCTGGACGACTCCCGCGGCGGACTGGGGCAAGAGCGCCAACCGCGAGGCGCTGGACACGTTCCTGCGGACCTTCCGGCCGGGTTCAGCCGCCTGACCGGGGCGACGACCGGCGCGGTGCGCCCAGCCTGCGCAGCGGGGCGCCGTGCAGCGGTCTCGTGTCCCAGCGGGCCGTGAACGTGCGGTCGGTGAGGGAGCAGGTCACCCGCAGGCGGTGCGGGGTCTCGAGGAACACGACGTGCACCGCGAGGGTGTCGCCGTCGGTCCAGCCACCGCTCACCGCGGTGGGCGGCGACTCCCCGCCCGGCTGCCGGCCGCCGGGCCCCAGGGGCAGTTCCAGCCGCCGGTCACCGGGCTCCTCGACGAGACTCAGCGTCCAGCCCTCGGTGCCCCCGGTGACGACGGCTCCGATCAATTTCGGCTGGTCGGCGCAGACTCCGCCGCTTGGGGTGAACTCGGCGCCCGACCACTGCGCGCCCCGCTCGGGCGGCGCGGGCGCGCCGGGGACCGGGGGCAGCGCGAGCTGCGCCAGGCGCCGCGCGAGGGCCGCGTCGGCGTCCTCCCGGCCGGTCAGCGGTTCCGGCCGGAACGCGGGCAGCAGATGCTGCCAGACCAGGGTCAGCACGGCCTGCATGTCGTCGGTCGCCGCCGTCGTGGCGATCACGGCGTCGTGCTCGGGCAGGACCACACAGAACTGTCCGTAGGCCCCGTCGCCGCGGTAGCCGTGTCGTGAGCGCCAGAACTGGAAGCCGTAGCCGCGCTCCCAGTCCGTCCGGTCCGCGTCGGCCGTCGCGCCGGGCGCCGTCGCCGAGTGCTCGCCGGTCGCCTCGGCCACCCACTCCTCGGACAGCAGCCGCTCGCCGTCCCACACGCCCCCGTCCAGGTACAGCTGTCCGAGCCGGGCGATCGCGTCCGTGGTGCCGTGCAGCCCGCTGAAGCCGATCTCACGGCCGGAGCGGTCGGTCAGCCAGGCGACCTCGCCGATACCGAGCGGATCCAGCAGCCGCGGTCGCAGATACGCGGTGAGCGACTCTCCTGTGACGCGCTGCACGATGGCGGCGAGCGCGTAGGTGGCGGGCTGGTTGTACGCGAACACGGTTCCCGGGTCGTGGTCCGGCGGCAGCAGCAGGAAGCCCCGGACGAGGTCGTCGGGGTCGAGCGCGTGCGCCCGTTCGAACGTCTCCTCCTCGTGCCCGCTCGCCATCGCCGCCACGTGCCGCACCAGCATCGCGCGGCTGCGCGGGTCGGTGATCTCCGTGTCGAGCTCCGGGAAGTACGAGAGCACGGGGTCGTCGAGTCCGATCCGCCCCTCGGCGACGGCGAACCCGACGGCCGTGGACGTGAAGCTCTTGCTGAGCGAGTACAGCAGATGCAGCCGGTCGGGGGTGTACGGCTCCCACCAGCCGGCGGCGACGAGGCGGCCGTGGCGCAGGATCATCAGGCTGTGCGGCTCGATGGCCCCGGTCGACTCGACGGCGTCGAGGAAGGCGAGAACGCCGGTGGCGTCGACGCCCTGGGCGGACGGGGGACTCGAAGGAAGCGGGCGGGCGCTCATACCCGCATCCTCTCCCGGACGACGACGATGATCGACGGTCTGTTTCCGGTCACGGGCGCCTGTTTCCTCCCCCGGCGACCGGGGACTCGGGCCCCATGGTGCAAATCGGATACACGATGATGACCGAACAGGCCGGCCCCCGTGACCTCGTCGACCACGTGGTGCGTGCCGAGGAGGCGGGCTTCGACTTCTCGGTGACCTCGGACCACTACTTTCCGTGGCTGCGCTCGCAGGGCCACGCGCCGTACGCGTGGAGCGTGCTCGGCGCCGCCGCCCAGGCCACCTCACGCATTCCGCTGATGACGTACGTGACGTGTCCGACCTTCCGCTACCACCCGGCGGTGGTGGCGCAGAAGGCCGCCACGATGCAGCTGCTGTCCGAGGGGCGCTTCCGGCTGGGCCTGGGCTCCGGGGAGAACCTCAACGAACACGTGGTGGGCGGCGGCTGGCCCTCCGTGGACGTGCGGCACGAGATGCTCGAGGAGGCCGTGGAGATCATCCGCGCGCTGTTCGAGGGTGGGCATGTGACCCGGCACGGCACCCACTACGACGTGGACTCGGCCCGGCTGTGGGACCTGCCCGACGAGCCGCCGCCGATCGGCATCGCCGTCTCCGGCGAGCGTTCGTGCGCCCTCGCGGGGCGGCTGGCCGACCTCGTGATCGCCACCGAGCCCAAGGCGGACCTGCTGTCCTCGTTCGACCGCCACGGCGGCGCGGGCAAGCCGCGGGTGGGCCAGCTTCCGGTCTGCCACGGCCCTGACCGGGACGCGGCCGTGCAGCGGGCGCACGACCAGTTCCGCTGGTTCGGCAGCGGCTGGAAGGTGAACTCCGAACTGCCGCACCCGGACTCCTTCGACGCGGCGACCCAGTTCGTGACGCCCGACGACGTCGCCGCCTCGATCCCCTGCGGCGACGACCCGGACGACTTCGTCGAGGCCGTACGCCCGTACGCCGAGGCCGGGTTCACGGAGATCGCCCTGGTGCAGATCGGCGGGGACAGCCAGCCCGCGTACCTGGACTGGTCGGAGGAGACCCTGCTGCCCGCGCTGCGGAAGGCCTTCGGCTGACGGGCCGCCCGGCCCGCACGCGGGTCCGGCAAAGCATCGTCAAGAGGTGCATATAGGCTGCCGGTCTGCACTTTCGCAGTGCCGATCCTACGTCCAGCAGCCCGCAGAGGAGAGTCATCCGTGACCCTGGCGATCGACCTGCCCGAGACGCCCCCCGAGACGTCCCCCGCGCCCCTGTCCGACCTCGTGGCGCGGGACGCCCGTGAGTTCGGCGTCTACGCGCGGACCGGCGGGTGGGCCTTCGGCCTGATGGTGGCGCGCAGCGTCCGGCCGGGCGGGCAGAGCGCGGACGAGACGCCGAAGGTGTCGGCGAAGGAGTTCGCCGAACTGGCCGGCTGCTCGCCCGAGCGTGTCATGCGGTACTACAAGGCCTGGGACCGGGCGGCGGACGACGGTCTAGTCCCGCACTTCGAGGAGCTGGCGCCGGGCCAGGAGGTCGAGCTGCCGGACGCCGAGGTGTGGCTGACCTACTACGTCTCCCGGTCCAGCGCCGGCTCGGAGCGCGGTACCGCCATCGCGGAGGCAGCCGAGGCCGAGGGCATCCGCCCCACGAAGGCGCTGGAGGTCGCGGAGAACCCCACCGCGCTGCGCGCCGCGATCCTCGCCGACCCGTCGACCGCCCGCGCGGCCCGCGCCGCCCTCCTGGACCGCCTCAAGGAGGACCCCGATCTCCAGATCGAGCTGGCCCGGGACGTCGTACGCACCGACGACCTCAAGAAGGCCGTGGCCACCGAGAGCCGCTCGGCCGACCGCATCGGGTACGTGCGTCAGATCGCCGAGTCCGGCCAGATCAAGACGCCCGCCGGACAGACCCTCGACGCGCCCGTCGAGCTGCGCCAGGAAGCCGAACGGCACCTCTCGCTGCTCGACGAGCTGAACGACGACGAGGACGCGGGTGAGTGGGCGAGCGATGCCTACGACACGATGAAGAGCCTGGTCGTGGAGACCGTCGAGGCCGACCCCGAGCTGCGCGTCCAGGAGCGGCGCACGAAGTTCTACAGCAGCCTCCAGCGGGCGACGAAGGTGTTCGAGGAGCTGACCTTCGACGACGTCGACGCGCAGGAGTTCTACGAGGACGACATGGTCCAGCAGTTGGAGGAGCTTCAGCAGGCGATCGGCAGCTGTATCACCGCGCTGCGCGGTGCCCGCACCGCGCCCGAAGCCGGTGGTGCGGCTCAGTCCGTCGTGTAGCGGCGGCGGGTCCACAGCGGCAGCACGAACCAGCACAGCGCGTACCACGTGAACACACCCGCGACGAGATAGGGCACGAACTCGTCGTGGGTGGCCACGCGCAGGATCAGCAGCAGCGAGGCGGTCATGGTGGCGAGCAGCAGGAGCAGGCCGACGAAGGTCAGCCGGGACGCCCACCGCACCGCCTGCGGTTTCACCCGCCGCCCGGAGACCAGGCGATGCAGGGAGACGGGACCTATGAGGGCGCCCGTCGCGCAGGCGCCCAGGACCACGGTCACGATGTAGATGACCTGGTCGACGTGTTGCAGGTCCGCGTAGCGCGGCGTGAACACGACGGTCAGCAGGAAGCCGAAGAGGATCTGCACGCCCGTCTGGGCGACCCTGATCTCCTGGATCAGCTCCCCCCACATACGGTCGGCTCTCTCCTCCTCGCTCTCGTCCCGCCCCCTGCGCTGCTCGGCCTTCGCCGCCGTGTCCGTCACCTGTGCAGTCCTCCCGTTCGAGTGGTCGGTCCCCTCTCTCCCGGCGAGTACCCCGTGAACGGCGGTTCTCTCGTTCCGTCGCCGCGCTTCCGGCTACCAGCGTCCCTCGACCTGCTCCTTGACGCGCCGCTCGTAGAGGTCGCGGACCGCCGCGAGGGTCTCCCCGGTCAGCTCCGGGAGCTTGGCGGCGGCCGCGTTGGCGCGGGCCTGCTCGGGCGAGCGGGCTCCCGGGATGACGGTGGTCACGCCGGGCTGCTGGATGATCCAGCGCAACGCCAGCTGGGCCGGCGTGTATCCCTCGGGCGCGAGGGCGGCGAACTCGACGGCGGCCTCGACGCCGGTGGCGTAGTCGACGCCGGAGAACGTCTCGCCCTGGTCGAAGGACTCGCCGTGCCGGTTGTAGGCGCGGTGGTCGTTCTCCGGGAAGACGGTGTCCTTGGTGTACTTGCCGGAGAGCAGGCCGGAGGCGAGCGGGACGCGGGCGATGACGCCGACCCCGGCCTCACGGGCCGCCGGGAGCACCTCGTACAGGGGCTTCAGACGGAACGGGTTGAGGATGATCTGCACGCTCGCCACTCCCGGCCGGGCGATCGCGGTGAGGGCCTCGGCACAGGTCTCCACACTGACGCCGTAGTGCGCGATGCGCTCCTCCTCGACGAGGGTGTCGAGGGCGTCGAACACCTCGTCGCTGGAGTAGACGGGGGTGGGCGGGCAGTGCAGCTGCACCAGGTCGATACGGTCCACGCCGAGGTTGCGGCGGGAGCGGTCGTTCCAGGCGCGGAAGTTGTCCAGGACGTAGTTCTCGCGGATCTGGTCGACGCGGCGGCCCATCTTCGTGGCGACCAGCACGTGCAGGTCGGGCCGGCCGCTCAGGAACGTGGCGATGGTCTGCTCGCTGCGTCCGTCGCCGTAGACGTCGGCGGTGTCGAAGAAGGTCACCCCCGACTCGGCCGCCGCCTCCAGAACGGTCAGCGCCTCCTTGTCGTCGACGTCCCCCCAGTCGGCGCCCAGTTGCCAGGTGCCGAGACCGACGACGGATGCGTGCTGACCAGACCTACCGAATTCGCGCTCGTCCATGACGTCAGTCTGTCATCCGCCGTGACCTGGTGCGGAAGGGGCCGCTCCGGACCGCCGTACGTATCGACGGGCCCCCTCCCGTGAGCGCGGGGCCGAATGCGCAGCAGCCCGTACCGACGCCGCCGACGGCCAGGGCGGAGGGCCTCGCCGAGCCCACCCCGTACGCCCGGAGTCATCGCCCGGGAGTGGCCCCTTCCGTCCTCGACGGTCGTGAGGCGTCGGTGAGGTCGGCGCCGGTGTCGGCGTCGCGCCGGGAGTGGCCGGTGCCTCGCCAGTCCAGGCACATGACGGTCGCGTCGTCCTGCAGGCGGCCGTGGTTGGCGTCGACGATCGCCGCGATGAGGGTGCGGGCGGCCTCGCGGGGATGCAGGTCGCGGGTGCGCACGATCAGGTCGGACAGATCGAGGCTGCCCGCGTTGCGCTCCAGCATGCCGTCGGTCAGCATCACCAGCCGGTCGCCCGACCGCAGGTCCAGCGACTGGACCCGGTAGGTGTGCGGGGCGTGGAAACCGAACGGCATGTCGATCTTCGGGGTGATCTCGCTCACCTGTCCGTTCCGCATCCGCAGGGGCCAGGGGTGCCCGGCGTTGATGAACTCGGTCTTGCCGTCGATCAGGCTGATGCGCAGGAGCTGGCCGGTGACGTAGCCCTGGCGGCCGTGCTCGCGCATGGCCTGATCTGCCTGGCGGGCCTGTTCGGCGAGGTCGCCACCGGCCCGCCGGGCGCGGCGCAGGGCGCCCACCAGGAGGGTGGCCAGCAGCGCGGCGTCGACATCGTGCCCCATGGCGTCGGTGACGGAGAGCTGGACGGTGTCCCGGTCGATCACGTAGTCGAAGGTGTCGCCCCCGACGTGGTCGGCCGGTTCCAGCGCCCCGGCCACCGCGAACTGCGCGGCCTCGCACGCCAGCGAGGCCGGGAGCAACCGGTGCTGGATCTCCGCGGCCAGGCTCAGCGGGACGGTACGGCGGCCCCACTGGTACACGTCGGTGTAGGACCGGTTCGCGATGACGATGTACGCCAGGGCGTGCGCGGTCTCGCCGATCTCCCGCATCACCTCCGCGTCCGGCGCCGCGGGCAGGAACAGTTCGAGGAGCCCGATGGCGTCCCCGCGGTTGGTCACCGGGGCGACGATCCGCACCAGCGCGCCCTCACCCTTGTCCTCCACGCTCGGCCGCTGGGTGCGGATCACATCGTCGTACAGCGTGCCCCGCAGCGGGATGCGCCGGGCGGGTTCATCGGTGTCGACGCTGCCCGCCGTCCCCAGCCGTACGACCGATCCGCCGGTGAAGTCGGTGATCAGGAACGACACCGCCGCGGCCCCGAGGTGATCCTTGAGCATGCGCGCGACCACGTCGAGCGACTCCACGGGCGCCGCGGCCTCCGCCGCCGCCAGTGTCCCCGCCAGGGTCATCGCGCTGCCCCGGCGACTCGCGCCCCCGGGAAGGCGCGCGGCCTGCCCGGCGTCCGGCCCTCGTGCGGTCACAGCGGCTCCTTCACGGTTCGATGACACCCTGTCTTCAACGATCATGCGCTCTTGTGCCGGGAACGGCGGACGAGTGCGGCTTGGCGCGTCGCCGCGGGGCGCCGGCCGGCTGCCCGGAGGCGGCACGGCGGTGTCCGCCCCCGGAGCGCGTCGGGGTGATGAGGCCGGGTGGTCGTCGTCGTCGAGACGGTCGTAGGCGTCGTCTGATGTCACGTGCACCTGCCGTGGAACGCGTGGAGGGCCCTGGCGCCGTACGGCGCCAGGGCCCGAAGGAACTGCCACACCATCTGCCGGTCCTGCGTACCGCTCTCGGCGGCCCCTGGTCCGCGGGCCACCCGATCCGGCCGTCAGCCCCGTCGCCGTCCTGCAACCACCCTGGCTTCGGAACTCCACCGCCGCACCGTCCTGCACACCGCAACTGCCGTACTGCCGCCCGGCAGTTCGTGCCTGCCGGGCCCTGCGGTCTCTCTGGGCCACGAGAGAAACCGTAACCACGCCATCGACCAATGTCTACTTTCGCCGAGATAGATTTTCATGCTCCAGATCGTGAGGTATGGTCTCGGACGACAGAGTGAGGGCAGCACTGGAGAGCGCCCTCGGGAGAACGAGGAAAGCTGAGGGGCCGATGGAGACCGGTTGGCGCACGCGTGACGCGGATGCCGGTGCCTTGTCGAACCCGCGCCGGCCCCAAGGAGCCACGGTCGCCCGCGCTTTGGCGCCCGTGGTGTCTTCGGCCGGTCGGCGGGGAGACGCGGCGGGGCCGACGGCATCCTGTTCGGCCCGGCTGCCCGGGTGCCTGCGGTCCGAGCGGCGGAGCGGAGTCATCCACGCACGCCCTGCCCCCGGGCGGACCCGAGCTCGGTCGGGCATACGGTGAGCGACATCGAGCAGGCGGCCCGGCCCGACCGGTTCTCCGTCGTACACCGCATGGTCGGCGACGTGCGCGTGGTCGTCGTGCGGGGCGAGATCGACCACGACGTCAAGAGCGTCCTCGGCAACGCCCTGCTGCCCGGGGACGGCGCGGCCGAGCCGTCACGGATCGTGGTGGACCTCGGCGGCGTGACCTTCATGGACTCCAGCGGCATCAACGTCTTCGTCGCCGCCCACCAGGCCGTCAGCGGCACCGATGGGTGGCTGCGTATCGTCGCCGCGCAGCAACCCGTTCTGCACGTCCTGCGACTGGTCGGCATCGACGCCTTCATCACCTGCCACCCCACCCTCGAGAAGGCCCTCGAGCCCTGACCTCCCTCCTGCGGCCGGTCCGGGGTGCCGTCCCGCGGCGAGCGGCACCGACGGCCTCGTCCGGCTCCCGGTCCACCGGCTCCGGCCAGTGTCTGTCGCCCCGGCGCCCGGCCGATCACCCCACCACGACACCGTGGTGCGCAACGGTCAGGGACCGTCCAGATGGGCCTGCACCGTCGGCCCGTACCGCTCGACGATGTCCTCGACCGGGGTCGCCCTGAGCTCGCTCCCGCGGGCGATGCCGAACATCACGCCCAGGCCGAGCACGGTGGCGACGGCGAGTTCGGCGCGGATCCCCGGGTCGGGTCCGGTGAGGCGGGCGGCCAGGCGTTCGGTGACCTGGGTGCGGAAGTTGGCGCGCAGGATGTCGCCGTGGTCGCCGTGCAGGGGTGCGAACGCGATGCGCAGCAGGGGGTCGGCGCCGCGCTCGCGCTGGCTCGCCACCACGTGCCGGACCATGTGCGGACCCAGCTCCCCCAGCGGGGCGTCGAGCAGGGCGTCGGCGTCCTCCTCGAAGGACATCACCCGGGCGAACAGGGCGTCCTTGTTGCCGAAGTACTTCAGGACCAGCGGCGCGCTCACCCCGGCGCGTTCCGCGACGGCCTTGAGAGTGATGTCGGCGTGCGCCTGACGGGCGAGGAGGTACCGGGCGGCGCGCAGGATCGTCGCCTTGGTCGCCTCGGCGTCGCGCCGGGCGGGGGCCGGCGGCCGGGTCGCGGCGGAGGCGTCGGATGGAGTGCTCACGGCACTCATGCTCCCTCCAACGCCTCGTCGCCGACGGAGCGGGTACGGCCACGGACCCGCCGGGTGTCCTCCGGTCCCGCGTCGCCGGGGATGGTGAGCGCCACCGCGCACGCGGCCAGGGCCACCGCGCCCGCGACGCCGAACGCCAGCAGATAGCCGTGCAGGGTCGGCACCGGTACTCCGCCGACGAGGCCGGTGTGGTGCACGAGGACGGCGGCGACGGCGGCGCTGGAGGTGGCCTGGCCGATGGTGCGCATCAGCACGTTGAAACCGTTCGCCGAGGCGGTCTGTCCGGGCGGGACGGCGCGCAGGATCAGCGAGGGCAGCGCCGAGTACGCGAGGGTGGTGCCGGTCGCCACGACCGTCGCCCCCACCATGATCATCCACAGGTCGCGGCTGTCGGCGATGCGCACGGCGTACCCGGAGGCGATGACGGCGGCACCGAGGGCGAGGGTGATCCGCGGCCCGCGCCTTTCGGAGATACGGGCGGACAGTGGCGAGAACAGCAGCATGGTGATGCCGCCGGGCAGCAGGCACAGGCCCGTCTGGACGATGGACAGCCCGAGCCCGTACCCGCTGGCCTCGGGCGCCTGCACCAACTGGGCGGTCACCAGGGAGTTGGCGTAGAAGGCGAAGCCGGTCAGGAGGGCCGCCACATGAGACAGGCCCACCCTCGGCCGGGACACCAACCGCAGGTCCACCAGTGGCTGTTCGGCGCGCAGCTGGTGCCACCACCACAGCCCGAGGACGATCACGGCGGTGAGGAACAGACCCACGACCCGGGCACTCCCCCAGCCCCACTGGCCGCCCTGGGACACGGCGAGGAGCAGGCTGATCAGCCCGGCGGCCAGCCCGAGCGCCCCCGTCACGTCGAACCGGCCGGGCTCGCGCACGGGCGACTCCGGCACCGCCCACCGGATCAGCGCGACCCCGGTCGCGCCCAGCGCGGCGGTCACCCAGAACATCACGTGCCAGTTGGCGTACTGCACGACCACGGCCGCCGCCGGCAGCCCGAGCGCGGCGCCGATACCCACGGTGGAGCTCATCAGCGCCACGGCGGATCCCCGGCGTTCCGGCGGCAGTTCGTCGCGCAGGATGCTGATGGACAGCGGGACGACGGAGGACGCGGCGCCCTGGAGGGTCCGCGCCGCGATCAGCACGCCGATGTCGGAGGTCAGGGCGCAGATCACCGAGCCGGCGGCCATCAGGCCGAACGAGACGAGCAGCACCCGTCGCTTGCCGTACATGTCCCCGGCGCGGCCGAGGACGGGGGTGAGGACCGCGCCGGACAGCAGCGAGGCGGTCACCATCCAGGAGACCGCGCCCGCCGAGGCGCCGGTCAGCCGGGGCAGGTCGGGCAGCAGCGGCACGACGACGGTCTGCATGACCGCCATGAGGATGCCGCAGTACGCCAGGACCGGGATGGTGAGCCGGGCCCGCAGACCGGCTGCTCCCTCGGCCCGGGCGGGTATCGGAGCGGGCGACGCCATGGACACTCCAGCGGCCTGAAGGAATCGAACAAGGGTGAATGGCAATTCACCGTATCAGTGAATTGCCATTCACCCCATGTCCTTCCATGCCGCCGCGACCGCCTCCCGGCTACTTTCGCGAGGTCAGCGCCCTGGCGTGCGCGCCGCGCGCCAGCTTCGGCCCCAGCCAGCGCTTGAACCGGCGCAGTGCCCCCAGCTGCCCGGCGGCCCGGTCGAGCCGGTAGTACAGCTGGGGCGGGACGTAGGGCAGCAGGGGTGAGTGGCGCTGGCCGAGCAGGGCGAACATCTGCTCCGGGGGGAGGTGGATGTAGCGGGTGAGGTTCTCGTACCACTGGGCGCTGTAGCGGGCGGCGCTCTGCAGCGACAGCAGGGCGGACTTGCGTTCCCCCTCGTAGCGGGCGAGGGCCGCCGGCAGGTCGGCGCTCTCCCGCAGGGCGTCGGCGAGGGCGATGGCGTCCTCAAGGGCGAGGGTGGTGCCGGCGCCGATCGAGTAGTGGGTGGTGTGGGCGGCGTCGCCGAGGAGGACGAGGTTGCCGCGGTACCAGCTGCGGTTGGTGAGGGTGCGGAAGGTCAGCCACTGCGTGCTGCCGTCGGCGGCGGCGCGCCCGATCAGGGGCCGGCCGTCGAGGATGTGCGCGAAGAGCTTCTCGAGCCGGGCCAGTCCGTCGCCCTCGCTCGCCCGGTCGAGGCCGAGTCCGGCCAGGGTCTCGGGGGCGCACTCGATGACGCAGGTGCTCTGCTCGGAACTGAAGGGGTAGCCGTAGCACCAGATCCAGCCGTGCTCGGTCTCCACGAACGCGAAGGTGAAGGAGTCGAACACCTTGGTGGTACCGAGCCAGATGTAGGAGTTGCGCCCCGGGGTGAGTTCGGCGCCGAAGTCGCCGGCGTGGTGCGTGCGCAGGGCGCTGTGGACGCCGTCGCCGGCCACGACGAGATCGGCGTCCGGCAGGTTCTCGGCGGTGATCCCGCTCTCGTACTCCAGCCGCACGCCGAGCGCGCGGGCGCGGGCGGCGAGGATCTCCAGCAGCTTGTGCCGGCCGATACCGTGCCCCTCGTCGCCCGGCTGACGGGTCGCCAGGTCCCGGACGTGGGCGATGCCCGCGTTCCAGCGGACGGACTCCGCCTCGATCGCGCTCGCCGACTCGGGGTCGCAGACACGGAGTCGGTCGAGGAGTCCCTGCCAGTACGTGACACCCCAGCCGTAGGTCGAGCCCTCCGGGTTGCGCTCGTGGACGGTGACGTCGTGGGACTGATCCTGCCGCTTGAGCAGGATCGAGAGATACAGGCCGGCGGGCCCGCCGCCGACACAGGCGACCTTCACGCACACTCCCAGGAGTTACCAGACGTGATCGATGGACGACGCAGGGTAGCAGAGCTCGACGCTCACGCCGGGACGCCCCACCCGCCCGATCACGCCACTTTCCCCACGTGGGCCACACCACCACGGAGGCGTCGGCGCGCGAAAGATCACCGGAACCGGTGCGTTCGCGGAAAGGAATTGCCCCTTCCGCCCGACCGGATCCCCTGCGCGCAACAAGATCATCTTCGTTCAAGATTGCACGACATGTAATTGATTGTCCTGATCACAGCCAACCCCTCTCGGGCGATTTCTCCCTTTCTCCCCCAGGTCGATAGGCATACGGGGTCGTCAACCGAACCCATCCCAGGAGGTCCCGCATGCCGGAACTCAGCCGTCGTCGCGCACTCACCGCGGCGGCCGCCGTCACCGGTGCCGCGCTGGTCGCCGTCCCCGCCGCCCGGGCGGACGACCATCACCACGACTCACACGGCTCCCCCGATTCCTTCGACGAGGTCTACAAGGGCCGCCGAATACAGGGCCGGCCCACCGACGGCGGCGGCCATCACCACGGCGGCGGCTACGGCGTGTACGTCGACGGGGTCGAGCTGCACGTGATGCGCAACGCCGACGGGACCTGGATCAGCGTGGTCAGCCACTACGACCCGGTGCCCACCCCGCGGGCCGCCGCCCGCGCCGCGGTCGACGAGCTCCAGGGCGCGCGACTCGTCCCGTTCCCCGCCGGCTGACCGGCCGACCGCCCCCCTTCCGCGCACACTTGGAGCACCGCACATGACCGTCCGCAAGAACCAGGCGTCCCTGACCTCCGACGAGAAGCGGCGGTTCGTCGCCGCCGTCCTCCAGCTCAAGCGCAGCGGCCGCTACGACGCCTTCGTCACCACCCACAACGGGTTCATCCTCGGTGACACCGACAACGGCGAGCGCACCGGCCACCGTTCCCCCTCCTTCCTGCCGTGGCACCGCAGATTCCTGCTGGAGTTCGAGCGGGCGCTCCAGTCGGTGGACGCCTCGGTGGCCCTGCCGTACTGGGACTGGTCCACCGACCGTTCACCGCGTTCCTCGCTGTGGGCGCCGGACTTCCTCGGCGGCAGCGGGCGCAGCCGGGACGGCCAGGTGATGGACGGTCCGTTCGCCGCCTCGGCCGGCAACTGGGCCGTCAACGTGCGGGTGGACGGCCGCAGCTACCTCCGGCGCGCGCTGGGGACGGGCGTGCGTGAGCTGCCGACCCGGGCCGAGGTCGAGTCGGTGCTGTCGATGGCGACCTACGACATGGCCCCCTGGAACAGCGGCTCCGACGGCTTCCGCAACCATCTGGAAGGCTGGCGCGGGGTCAATCTGCACAACCGGGTCCATGTGTGGGTCGGCGGGCAGATGGCGACCGGGGTCTCCCCCAACGACCCGGTGTTCTGGCTGCACCACGCCTACATCGACAAGCTGTGGGCCCAGTGGCAGCGCAGGCACCCCGGGTCCGCGTACCTCCCCGCCGGCGGCACGCCGGACGTCGTCGACCTCCACGAGACGATGAAGCCCTGGAACGACACCACCCCGGCGGACCTTCTCGATCACACCGCCCACTACACCTTCGACACCGACTGATCGTCACCCACCGGTTTGCCCGGCCGGCCACGGGTACCCGCGACGGACACGCAGCGACGAGACGAACCACCAAGGAGGAGACGATCGTGTCGCAGGTCGAGGAATCCATCGAGGTCGGCGTGCCCGTGCACACGGCGTACGACCAGTGGACGCAGTTCGAGACGTTCCCGGCGTTCATGAGCGGGGTGGACCGCATCGAGCAGCGCACGGACACGCTCACCCACTGGGTGACCAGTGTGAACGGCGTGCGCCGGGAGTTCGACGCGGAGATCACCGAACAGATCCCGGACGAACGGGTCGCCTGGACCACGGTCTCCGGCGAGGCCCGGCAGGCCGGTGTGGTGACCTTCCACCGGCTCGACGACAGCCACACCAAGGTGATGCTCCAGATGGAGTTCCAGCCGGAGGGCGTCACCGAGACCGTCGGCGACAAGCTGGGCTTCGTGAAGCGGCAGACCAAGGGTGACCTGGAGCGCTTCAAGGAGTTCATCGAGGAGCGCGGTCTGGAGACCGGAGGCTGGCGCGGCGTCGTGCTGTGACCCGCGCGCCGCTCAGCCCGCGTCGGCGTCCGCCGTACGGCACTCCGGGTGCCCCCAGCCCTGCGCGTTCTTGGCGATCTGCTCGCCGGCCGCGTACGGGCGGCCGCACACACAGCGGCCGGGGAACTTGGCCTTGAGCGTGCGGGACGCCGAACCACCGCTCCGCCGGGGGGACTTGCCCCCGGCGGAGCGGCCGGTTTTCGCGGACTTCCCCTTCGGGGTGTCCGGCGAGGCCGGCGGCTCCGGGGAGCCCTGCTCGCTGCCGGCCGGCTGCTGGACGACGGCCGCCTGGCTGGCGGCGCGGTCGGCGAAGTCGTTGAGCGGGTCGCCGTCGACCTGGTGGGCGGGCACATAGCGGAACTCGACCGAGCGGCCGTCGAGCAGTTCGTCGATGCGGACGACGAGTTCCTGGTTGGCCACCGGCTTCCCGGCGGACGTCTTCCAGCCGTTGCGCTTCCAGCCCGGCAGCCAGGTGGTGACGGCCTTCATGGCGTACTGCGAGTCCATCCGGACCTCGAGCGGCACCGCCGGGTCGGTCGAGGCCAGCAGGCGTTCCAGCGCGGTGAGTTCGGCGATGTTGTTGGTCGCCCTGCCGAGCGGTCCCGCCTCCCAGCGGGCCGGTGTCTCCGCGTCGTCCGCGACCACCCACGCCCAGGCCGCCGGTCCCGGATTTCCCTTCGAAGCCCCGTCGCACGCGGCCACCACTCGTTCACGCATGCGCCCGATCATGCCACGGCCGCGCCGGCGCCTCGCCGGGTGACTAGGACACCTCCGTGGTCTGCGGCATGTCGCCCGCGGTGGTGGTGACGTCGATCACGGAGAAACTCGCGCCCTGCGGGTCGCTGATCGCCGCGAACCGTCCGAACGGAGTGTCCATCGGGCCGAAGCGCAGGACGCCACCGAGCTTGGTGGCCCTGGCCACGGCGTCGTCGCAGTTGTCGACCGTGAAGTACACGTTGACATACGACGGCACCTCGGGCGGGAACTCGTCCGTCATCTTCATGCGGCCGAGGACCGTGTCGCCGTCGATCTCGAACAGCCGGAAGTCGACCGCGTCGTCCTGCATCTGCTTCGCCGTGTACGGGAACACGGCCGGGAGGAACGCGTCCGTCTTCTCGGGTTCGCGGGTGAAGATCTCGGCCCAGCAGAAGGCGCCGGGCTGCTCGGGCGGCGCCTCGAAGCCCTCGTGGACGCCCGCCTGCCAGACGCCGAACACGGCGCCGCCGGGCTCGCGGCCCAGGCACATCGTGCCGAAGTCACCGACCCGCATCGGCTCCATCAGCACCTCACCGCCGTTCTCACGGATCTTGCCGGCGGTCACCGCGGCGTCCGGGGAGGCGAGGTACAGGCACCACTGCGACTGGCCCTCCTGGCCGGGCATCGGCGGGACGACGGCGGCGACCGCCTTGCCGTTCGCATAGGCCTGCGTGTAGTTGCCGTACTCCGACGACGCATCGCCGAAGGTCCAGCCGAGGACCTCGCCGTAGAAGGTCTTGGCGCCCTCCACGTCACTGAACATCGCGTCGGCCCAACAAGGGGTTCCCTCTGGACGTACGACCATGACCGCAGCCTTCCGGTGAGACGGGTTGTCCGGTTCCTCACGCTAGCCATCCGGCCGTCCGCTCGCGCGCCGAACACACGGGTAACCCAAAGTGACCCCTGAGCGCTCCGGCGCGCGGGAGCACACGGAGGATGCGGTGGCACACACCAGACGTCTTCCGCCCCATCAGGCAGGTTTGCACCCTTCGGGTCATGAAACCGCCCCCTTCACGCCGTACCCGTCCGTCACTCAGGGTGTTTGGCTGGTGCAAGCGGATCTTCGGAACCGAGCTTCTCGGACGGTCCGCCCGTCTCCGCGCACCTTCCTGGAGGGAATGTGTCCACACCGGACAGCGCCACCGGTCCAGCCCTGGACGAACCCGCCCCCGAACCCACCACCGACGCGCAGCTCACCAGTCTCAGCACCCAGGCGGCCCGCCAGCTCGCCACGACCCACAAGTCCGAACCACAGATGCAGGCCATCAGCTCGCGCTGGCTGCTGCGGATGCTGCCCTGGGTGGACGTCAAGGGCGGCACCTACCGAGTCAACCGGCGTCTCCAGCTGCGTGTCGGCCGGGGCAGGGTGCAGTTCGAGCAGAACGGCGGGAACGACGTACGGGTCATCCCGCAGACCCTCACCGAGCTGCCCGTGCTGCGCGGCTACTCCGACAACGGAACCCTCGCGGAACTCTCCTCCCGCTTCCAGACGCGGGAGGTCCGGGCCGGTCAGGTCGTCTTCGAGGCCGGCCAGCCGGTCACCGAGACCTACCTCGTGGTGCACGGCAGGTTCACCCGGTTCACCGCCGGCAAGTACGGCGAGGAGGAGATCGTCGGGGTCGTCTCCGGCGGCGACCAGCTCGGCGACGAGGCCCTCGGGCAGGACGACCCGCTGTGGCTGAGCTCGGTGCGCGCCGAGACCTCGGGCGTGCTGCTGGCACTGCCCTGGGACGCACTGCGGGAGTTCGTCGGACGGGTGCCGTCCCTCGCCGCCCATCTGGAGGCCTACGCCGCCCGGCAGCGGCTGCCGATGAACCGCAAGGGCGAGGCCGAAGTGCCGGTGCAGGCCGGACACACCGGGGAGCCGACGCTGTCGGCGGGCTTCGTCGACTACGAACTCTCGCCCCGCGAGTACGAGTTGTCGCTGACCCAGACCGTGCTGAAGGTCCACACCCGGGTCGCCGACCTCTACAACAACCCGATGAACCAGACCGAGCAGCAACTGCGCCTGACCGTGGAGGAGATCCGCGAGCGGCAGGAGTGGGAGATGGTCAACAACCGGGACTTCGGTCTGCTGCACAACGCCGACCACTCCCAGCGCGTCAGCACGTTCGCCGGACCGCCGACCCCGGACGACATGGACGACCTGCTGTCGATGCGGCGCAAGACCAAGCTCTTCCTCGCCCATCCCAAGGCGATCGCGGCCTTCTTCCGGCAGTGCAACCGGCGCGGTCTGGTGCCCGGCACGGCCACCGTCGAGGGGCACGAGATCCCGGCCTGGCGCGGGGTGCCGATCTTCCCCTGCAACAAGATCCCGATCAGCCCGCAGCACACCAGCAGCATCATCGCGCTGCGCACCGGCGAGGCCGACCAGGGAGTCGTCGGCCTGTACCAGACGGGCATCCCGGAGGAGTTCCAACCCGGCCTGAACGTACGGTTCATGGGGATCGACGCCAACTCGATCATCCGCTACCTCGTGACCGCCTACTACTCGATGGCCGTCCTGGTGCCGGACGCCGCCGGGGTCCTGGAGAACGTCCAGGTCGGCCGGACGGCCGAGTGACGGCGGGGAGTTCGCGATGAGCACGCCCACGAGCACCGGGAGTGCGCTGCCCGGCCCGCCGAACCTCGCCCGCAGCATCCGGGCCCGGCGCGGCGGGGCGGTCCCCGGTCTGCGCTACCGGGAGGTGGAGCCCGCCGACCCGGAGAGGGCCGCGGAGGTCGACCGCAGGCTGGAGGAGTGGGCCCGGGGCCTGGACCTCTTCCCGGTGGCCTGGAACGGGGACTTCGCGGGCTTCCAGTTCGGCCGCGCCGTGGTGCTCCAGCATCCGCGCGCGCTCGACCTGGAGCGCCTGACCGTGGCCGGCAAGCTGCTGCTGGCCGAGAACATCGTCGACAACTGTTACTGCGAGGAGGACGAGGACAAGGGCGGCTCGCGCAGCGGACTGGGCGGCCGGCTGATCATCGCCCAGTCGGCGCTCGACCCCTACCAGGGCCCTCCCGACCTCCAGGAGGAGTGGGCGCTCGGGGTGCAGGCCGACGGTCCGCTGCGCTCGTACCACTGGGCGCTGAAGGACTACGCGGCCCTGGCCACCCCCAGCCAGACCGACCGGTTCGTGCACGACATCGCCCGGCTGCACCTGGGCTACCTCGGCGAGGCGGCCTGGGGGGAGACCCGGTACGTGCCGCGGATCTGGGAGTACCTGGCGATGCGGCAGTTCAACAACTTCCGGCCGTGTCTGTCGATCGTGGACGCGGTCGACGGCTACGAGCTGCCCGAGCAGCTGTACGCCCGCCCGGAGATCCAGCGGGTCACCGCGCTCGCCTGCAACGCCACCACGATCGTCAACGACCTGTACTCCTTCACCAAGGAGCTGGCGTCCGACCCCACCCATCTCAATCTGCCGCAGGTGGTGGCCGCCAACGACCGGCGCGGGCTGAAGGCCGCCTATCTGCGGTCGGTCGAGATCCACAACCAGCTCATGGAGGCGTTCGAGGAGGAGTCGGCGGTGCTCGCCGCCACCTCGCCGCTCGTCGAGCGCTATCTCCAGGGGCTGTCGGACTGGGTGGCCGGCAACCACGAGTGGCACGCCACCAACACCCACCGCTACCACCTGCCCGACTACTGGTGACCGCAGCCTTTCTGACACGTCGTCACGCACAGCACCATGAGGAGCCACCGTTGACCACAGCCCACGACGCCGGCACCAAGACCGTCCCGGTGCCCATCCAGTCCACGTACCAGAACCGCGTCGCGGACTACTGGAACGCCGAGGAGAACCCGGTCAATCTCGAACTCGGCAGAATCGACGATCTCTACCACCATCACTACGGCGTCGGCGAGGCGGACTGGGCCGTGCTCGACGAACCCGACGCGGAACTGCGCCGGGAACGCATCACCGCCGAGCTGCACCGGCTGGAGCACGCCCAGGCCGAACTGCTGGCCGCACGCCTCGGCCGACTCACTCCCGCCGACCGCGTCTTCGACGCCGGCTGCGGACGCGGCGGCGGCAGTGTCACCGCCAATCTGCGCTACGGCTGCCACGCGGACGGCGTCACCATCTCCGCCAAGCAGGCCGAGTTCGCCAACGAGCAGGCCCGCAAGCGGGGCATCGACGACCAGGTGCGCTACCACCACCGCAACATGCTCGACACCCGGCTGGAGACCGGCGCCTACGCGGCCTCGTGGAACAACGAGTCGACGATGTACGTCGAGCTGGACCTGCTGTTCGCCGAGCACGCCCGGCTGCTGCGCCGCGGCGGACGCTACGTCGTCATCACGGGCTGCTACAACGACGCCTACGGCCAGGCCTCGCGCGAGGTGTCGCTCATCAACGCCCACTACATCTGCGACATCCATCCGCGCTCGGCGTACTTCCGGGCGCTGGCCCGCAACCGGCTGGTGCCGGTCCATGTGGAGGACCTCACCGAGGCGGCCGTCCCCTACTGGGAGCTGCGCAGTCAGGCCGACCACCTGGTGACCGGCATCGAGGAGACGTTCCTGAACGCCTACCGCAACGGCAGCTTCCAGTACCTGCTGATCGCGGCCGACCGGGTCTGAAATCGTTGGACAGCGGCGAGGTCGGTCCCGTGCAATGAGGCGCATGTGCGCGGTGAAGATGCATGCGGACGAGGTCGACCTCGACGCCCCACTGGTGAGCCGGCTCGTCGCCGGCCAGTTCCCGCGGTGGGCCGGGCTGCCCGTGCGTCGGCTGGACTCCTCCGGGACCGAGAACGCGATGTTCCGGCTGGGCTCCGACAAGGTGGTGCGGCTGCCCCGGCATCCCGGCGCCGTCGAGAGCGTGGCGCACGAACAGCGCTGGCTGGCCCGGCTGGGGCCGAGGCTGCCCGTGGCCGCGCCCGTGCCGCTGGAACTGGGCGGGCCCGGTGAGGGGTTCGCCTGGCCCTGGTCGGTCTATCACTGGCTGGACGGCGCCAATCCGGTCGCCGGCGCCGTCGAGAAGCCCCGGGCGCTGGCGGCGGACCTGGCGACGTTCGTCACCGCCCTGCGCGGGATCGAGACGCGGGGCGGGCCGCCGAACCCCCGGGGTGTCCCGCTCGCCGAACGGGACACCCCCACCCGCGACGCCCTCGCCCGGCTGGCGGGGCGGATCGACACCACCGCGGTCACCGCCCTGTGGGAGGAGGCGCTGCGGGCGCCGGGACACACGCGACAGCCCGCCTGGGCCCACGGGGACCTGATGCCCGGGAACGTGCTGGTCCGGGGCGGACGGCTGACGGCGGTGATCGACTTCGGCTGCGTCGGGGTGGGTGACCCGGCCGTGGACCTGATCGTCGCCTGGAACCTGCTGCCCGCCTCGGCCCGCGGAGCCTTCCGGGAGGCGGTGGGCGCGGACGACGCCGAGTGGGCCCGCGGCCGGGGCTGGGCTCTGTCGATCTCGCTGATCCAGCTGCCGTACTACTGGGAGACCAATCCGCCGCTGGCGGAGAACTCCCGGCATGTGATCAGGGAGATCCTGGCCGAGGCCCGGACCGCCGACGCACCCTCGCGGACCGGTCCCTACTCGCCGTCGTAGGCCTTCCTCAGGGCGGCGATGTCGAGCTTGCCCATGGCGTACATGGCCTTGGTGGTGCGGGTGGCCTTCTCGGGGTCGGGGTCGCTGATCATCTCGATCAGCCCGTCGGGGATGACCTGCCAGGACAGGCCGTACTTGTCCTTGAGCCAGCCGCACGGGCCGGGCTCGCCGCCGTTCTCGGTGAGCCTGGTCCAGTAGTGGTCGACCTCCTCCTGGTCCGCGCAGTGGATCTGGAAGGAGATCGCCTCGCTGAACGTGAACTGCGGGCCGCCGTTGATGCCCACGAACTTCTGCCCGTTGGCCGTGAACTCCACGGCCAGCACGGACCCCGCCGGGCCGGGACCGGCCTCGTTGTAGCGGCCGATGTCGCCGATGCTGGAGTTCTTGAAGACGGAGACGTAGTGGTGGGCGGCTTCCTCGGCCTGGCCGTCGAACCAGAGACACGTGGTGAATCCGTCGGTGGTCATGAGTACCTCCTGGGCGTGGAACGCGGTCATCAGTGTCGACTGCCGCTCGCCCCGGAAGTCATCGCTCGGGCCGTGGGGTAATCCGGATGGCCGGTGCGGCCCGCGCCACTAGCATCCGGCTCATGACCTCATCCAGCGCCGACAGCGGCCTGCGGCCGTTCCGTCTCGACATCCCGCAGGGCGACCTCGACGACCTGCACGACCGGCTGGACCGGACCCGCTGGCCGCAGGGTCTGCCCGCGACGGGCTGGTCGTACGGCGTACCGACCGGCTATCTGCGGGAGCTGGCCCGGTACTGGCGGCAGGAGTACGACTGGCGGGCGGCCGAGGCGCTGCTCAACGAGTGGCCGCAGTTCACGACCGTCATCGACGGGACGAACGTGCACTTCGCGCATGTCCGCTCCCCCGAGCCGGACGCCACCCCGCTGATCCTCACCCATGGCTGGCCGGGCTCGATCGTCGAGTTCCTGGACGTGGTCGGCCCGTTGACGGACCCGGCGGCCCACGGCGGGGACCCGGCCGACGCCTTCCACGTCGTCGTGCCGAGCGTCCCCGGTTTCGGCCTGTCCGGGCCCGTCACGGAGAGCGGCTGGGAGGCGGGGCGGGTCGCCGACGCATGGGCCGAGCTGATGGGCCGGCTCGGCTACGAACGGTTCGGGGCACAGGGCGGCGACTGGGGCTCGGTGATCTCCCGCGAGCTGGGCCGCGCCCACCCCGACCGGCTGATCGGCGTCCATCTGAACCTGCTGCCGGGCGCGCAGGCCACCCGGGAGCCCACGCCCGAGGAGCTTCGGGCCATGAGCGCCGAGGAGCGGGAGCACACCCTGCGGTCGTGGCGGCGATGGGTCGCTTTCGCGGCGGAGGAGACCGGCTACTACCTCCAGCAGGCCACCCGCCCGCAGACCCTGGCGTACGGGCTCACCGACTCGCCGGTCGGTCAACTCGCCTGGATCATCGAGAAGTTCCGGGAGTGGACGGACTGCGAGGAGCTGCCGGAGGAGGCGGTCGACCGCGACCGGCTCCTCACGAACGTCATGCTCTACTGGCTGACCGGGACCGCCGGTTCGTCCGCCCGGATCTACTACGAGCGTCAGCACGCCACCGGCGGGGCGGCCGCGCCCCGGGAGCCGTCGACCGTTCCGACGGCGCTCGCCCTGTTCCCGGCCGAGCCGCAGATCCCCCTGCGGCGGAAGGCCGAGCGCACCGAGAACCTGGTGCGCTGGACGGAGTTCGACCGGGGCGGCCACTTCGCGGCACTGGAGGAGCCGGACCTGCTGGTGGGCGACGTACGGGCGTTCTTCCGGCAGTTGCGCGAGAAGGGCTGAGCCCGCGAGCGGGCGAGGGGCGCTCTGCCCGTGGCGAATCTGCCGCGGGCAGAGAAACCGCGTGCGGGCACCTCCCGGGGTCAACAGTGGAGTCGACGGCAGTCACGCCACGACGAGGAGAACCGATGACTCCACTCACCACGCTCGCTCCCCGTGCCGAGGAGGGCGACACCGCACCCTCCCGCTTCGACGACCAGCTCGCCGCCCAACTGCTCAACCAGCGCATCGTGTTGCTCGGCACCCAGGTCGACGAGGTCTCCGCGAACCGGGTCTGCGCGCAGCTGCTGATCCTGTCGGCGGAGGACCCGCGCACCGACATCGCCCTCTACATCAACAGCCCCGGCGGGTCGGTGCACGCGGGGCTCGCCATCTACGACACCATGCGGCTGATCCCCAACGACGTCTCGACGCTCGCCATGGGCTTCGCGGCCAGCATGGGCCAGTTCCTGCTCGGTGTAGGCGCGTCCGGCAAGCGGTACGCGCTGCCGAACGCGCGGATCATGATGCACCAGCCGTCGGCCGGGATCGGCGGGACCACGGCGGACATCGAGATCCAGGCGGAGAACCTGGAGCACACCAAGCGCACCATCGAGCGGATCACCGCCGAGCACACCGGCCAGTCGCCGGAGACCATCTCGCGCGACGGTGACCGCGACCGCTGGTTCACGGCCGAGGAGGCCAGGGAGTACGGCATCGTGGACCGGGTCGTGGAGTCCCTCGCGGACGTCCGCCCGGCCGCGCAGAAGCGACGGGTGGGGATGTGAACATGGGGACCTACACGATTCCGAACGTGGTCGAGCGGACCCCGCAGGGCGAGCGGTCGTACGACGTGTTCAGCCGGCTGCTGTCCGAGCGGATCATCTTCATCGGCACCGAGATCGACGACGGCGTCGCCAACGTCGTCATCGCGCAGCTCCTCCATCTGGAGGCGGCGTCGCCGGACAGCGAGATCTCGATCTACCTCAACTCCCCCGGTGGCTCGTTCACCTCGCTGATGGCGATCTACGACACGATGACGTTCGTCCGGGCGCCGATCTCGACACTCTGCGTCGGGCAGGCGGCGTCCACGGCGGCCGTGCTGCTGGCGGGCGGGGATCCCGGCCGGCGGCTCGTCCTGGAGCACGCGCGCGTGCTGCTCGGGCAGCCGGCCAGCGGCGGCCGCCAGGGCACGGTCTCGGACCTGACGCTCCAGGCCAAGGAGATGGTCCGCATCCGCGCCCAGGTGGAGGAGGTGCTGGCGCGGCACACCCGCCACGACATCGCGACCCTGCGCACGGACATGGACCGCGACAAGGTGTTCACGGCGCAGGAGGCGGTGGCGTACGGACTGGCCGACGAGGTGCTGAGCCGACGTCCCGTGAGGGTGTGAGACGCCGGCCCGCGCGGCTCGTCAGGCGGCCAGGCAGAGGCCGTCGTACGACGACGTGGCCGTACGGCTCCGGGCGGAATGCCGGACGGAGGGCCGGCTGCTGAGCCGGATGAGCTCGCCCTGGGCCCGCGCCAGCAGGTCGCCCAGGCTCAGCCCGAGGGCGTGGGCGGCGGCCGCGAGGACCTCCGAGGAGGCTTCCTTGCGGCCTCGCTCCACCTCCGAGAGATAGGGCATGGAGATACGGGCCGCGTCGGCGACGTCCTTGAGCGTGCGTTCCTGGGCCTGGCGTTCACGGCGCAGGACGTCCCCGACCAGGTCGCGCCACAAGGGCTCGCGCGGCGCGGGCCGGGGAACGGGTGCGGGAGCGGTGCGAGGGACGGTGGCGGCGATGCCCGGGCGCTCGGCAGGCGGGCGCAGCGGGATCACGCGGGCTCGGTTGGGCGCTTGGTTGCTCACCTCCCCAGCCTAGGAAAGCAGGCCGCCTGCGGAAGGGCCGGGCGTTGCGCCCTCGGTGGAATCGGACGAAACGCCCCCGCGTCGCGATGGCGCGAATCCCGCGTGCATGGGTCTCCCCTGACGGGGTAGTCGCCACCAGAGTGGGTCTGCCCGTCGATGCTCGCTCACGGACCGAGTACAGCAGACGTCGAACCGTGACCTTCCTGGGAGAGGCAATGGAGACCGCCGTGATCCGGTCAGAGGCCAAAGCCGTCGAGGACACCGCCGTAGCCATCAGCACGGCCGGCGCGCCGCTCCCGGGCATCGAGGCACCCCGGAGCGTGGCTCCGCGGGACGCACGGGAGCTGTCCCGTCAGTTCTTCCAGCGGCTGGCCTTCCTCGAGGAGGGGACCCACGAGTACCAGTACGCGCGCAACACCCTCATCGAGATGAACATGTCCCTGGTGCGGTTCGCGGCCGGCCGGTTCCGCGGCCGCGGGGACGACATGGAGGACATCGTCCAGACCGGGATGATCGGCCTGATCAAGGCCATCGACCGGTTCGAGATCTCGCGCGAGGTGGAGTTCACCTCGTTCGCGCTGCCGTACATCGTCGGTGAGATCAAGCGCTTCTTCCGGGACACGACGTGGGCGGTGCACGTGCCGCGGCGGCTCCAGGAACTGCGCGTCGAACTCGCCAAGGCACGCGACGAGCTCTCCAGCCGTCTGGACCGGGACCCGACCGTGCCCGAGCTGGCCACCCTCATGAACCTGGCGGAGAGCCAGGTCGTCGAGGCGCAGATCGCCGCCAACGGCTACAACTCCTCCTCCCTCGACGCGGCGCTCACCGGGGACGGCCCGGAGCACGGCGAGGCGGTCCTCGCCGACTTCATCGGCGTGGAGGAGGAGGGGCTCCGGCTCGTCGAGGACTTCCACTCGCTCGCCCCGCTGATGGCCGAGCTGAGCGAGCGCGACCGGCAGATCATCCACATGCGGTTCGTGGAGGAGGCCACCCAGGCGGAGATCGGCGAACGGCTCGGCTGCTCGCAGATGCACGTGTCTCGCCTGATCAAGCGGATCATCATGCGACTGCGGCACGGGATGCTGGGCGAGCTGGACTACGCCTGATCGGCCCGGCCCGCGGGGCGCGCGCCCCGCGGGCCTAGGGCCCGAAGGTGAGCACGGCCCGGACCCGCTTGCCGACCGGCACGCGCTCGGCGGTGACCTCCGCCGCCACCGCGTGGACGATCTCCAGACCGTGCCGGCCGATGCGCTCGGGGTCCTTGGGGAACCGCAGGGGCAGTGCGTCGCTGCTGTCGTAGACGCAGACCGTGACCGAGGACTCCGTACCTTC
The DNA here is from genome assembly GCF_035983595.1 of Streptomyces sp. NBC_01334. Classification (NCBI taxonomy): domain Bacteria; kingdom Bacillati; phylum Actinomycetota; class Actinomycetes; order Kitasatosporales; family Streptomycetaceae; genus Streptomyces; species Streptomyces sp. NBC_01334. The sequence goes on from NZ_CP130718.1 coordinate 951,422, forward strand.
CAGCTCCAGGATGTACGGCCCGTTGCTGTGCCGGTCGGCGTTGGTGATCAGTTCGCTGACCACCAGCAACACCTCACCGCTCGCCCGGTCGCCGATCGTGGCGCACCACTCCGTCCTGAGCTGGTCGACGAAGTGCGCGGCGAAGGCGCGGGCCTCGGCTATGCAGCCGGGCTCACCGGTGTAGTGCGCCGCCCGCCGCAGCGGTTCCACGGGTACGTCGAAACCGGTAGGTATCACTGCCCCGTCCAGGTACTCGATCATGCGTTTCTCTCTCGAAGGCCGGAATGGCCGGACGCCGCTGGGTGTGCATCTGTGCTCGTACCCCGTGTTGCGCCGCGCAGTCCAGGTCAGTTTTCCTCCTGTACGCGGGACGGCCACGGATACCTCACACGGCTGATGAGCCGGCCGGTGCACCGGGGGCCGCAGAGCTCGCGCCGGGGGAAACCGCCGAGGTCGGCGGCGACTGACTCGTGCTGTCGCCCGTCAGCGGAAGCCGCGGAGCCGAGGAGGAGCTGCCGGACTCGCTCTTGGGTTCGGACGGTGAGCTCGACTGCGACTCGGAACCCGGCGAGTCGGGCACCAGGTGCTGGGAGGACCGGGACCCGGATGACGGGGGTTCGGAGGACGGGGGCTCGGAGGACGGGGGCTCGGAGGACGGGGACTCCGAGGAGGGGGAGTCCGAGGAAGGGGGTGCGAACCTCCTCGACTCCGAGCTCGATGACGGCGAGGACGGCGGTTCCGACGACGGCGGTTCCTCCGACGGGGGTTCCGACGACGGCGACTCCGAGGACGGGGACGACGTGGACGACCCGGAGGACGGGGGCAGCGGACAGCCCGGCGGGCGGTCGGCGGGCGGCGAGACGCACGGCGGGGAAGTCCGCGGGCCGTCGCTCGTCGGCGCGCTCGGCGTACTGACCGTGATGGACGGCGTGAGCCTCGCCGGCGGCCGGGTCGGCCGGTCCTGGTGCGGCTTGTCGCCCGGCCGGCGGGCGAACCAGTGGTGGTCGTGTCGGGGGTCGTAGAGCACGAACACGTCGACCACGGTCACGGAGGGCTTGACCACGACCGTGGTCGCGGGACTGTACGAGGGCCACGGGTCGCCGGTCCGCTTGAACCCGGCCCGCTGGGCGAGCGGCGGGGTCAGCGGGTTGCCGCAGGCGCAGCGCACCCGCGGCACGCCGTGCCGGTCGACCAGGACGGCCGTACCGGCCTGCAGGACGGCCTGGTAGGTGGTGGCGGCGCCGTCGCGGTATCCGTGGTTGGTGACGCGGGTGTCCAGGCGGAGCTGCACGGGGGTGAGAGAGCGCAGGTGGGCCGGGACCCGGGAGGGGGCGACGCCGGCCACGGAGGCGAAGGCCCGGTTCTTGGCGGGATCCGCCCGGAGGGCCTTGATCTGCCGCTCCACGTCACAGCTGGAGACGTTGCGGGTGCCGCCGTACAGGCCTTCGTCTCCGCCGTCGACACCGGAGACCGTGTCCGTGGGCGGCGAGGATCCCGACGGGGCGACGGAGGCCGGCGGGAAGGAACTGTCGGTGACGGGGGGCTCGGTGTAGGGCTCCGGGCCCGTCTTGCCGGCCGGTTGCATGAAGACCTCGCCGACCTGGCCGGAGCCGCCTCCGCCGGATCCGGAGCCGCCGCCGTTCACCAGGGCGAGCACCAGGGCGAGTGCCGTCACGGCCACCACCGCCGTGGTGATCAACGCGATCCGGGGCGCGGACTTCCACCGGCTCCGGCGCGGTTCCCCGTCGCCGTCCCCCGGGGGGCCCGCGTCGGACGGCCGGGAGGGCGGACCCGGGGGAGGCTGGGAGGGCGGCCCCGAAGGCGGGCCCGACGGCGGCTGGGAGGGCGGGCCCGACAACGGGCCGGAGGGCGGTCCCGTGGGGCGGCCTGAAGAGGGCGGTTCTGCGCTCACGAGCACTCCCCACGTGGGTTTCCCGCAGCGCTTCGACAGCTGACCCCGAGAAGACCCGAGAAGACCCGACAGGTTTCGGCGGGGCTCGGCGGGACTCCAGGCGGCTCTCGCCTGGGGCGAATTGTCAGATATGCGCCACTTTCTTCCACAACGCACTATTGTGTGCGCCGGTCGGGCGTGGCTCGCAAGCGGGGCGCGGACGGCCCTCCCGACAGGCGCGCTCTCCCGGCGCTGCTTAGCGTGGCAGGGTGAGCGCGCACACCCCGCACGACCAGGCAGTCTCCCGCCACGGCTGGGTGCCGGCGATCGTCGTGGCCCTGGCCGGACTGCTCGCCATGGGGGTGGTGGCCGCGCTGGGACTGTGGGCGGCCGGGGCCGCTGATCTGCCGCAGGGTGCCTTTCCGAGGGTGATCGCGGCGACCGTGGTGACGAGCGTCGGCGGCACGGTCGAGCTCTCCGGGAACGCCGGTGGGCTCGCCGACACCCAGGCCGGTCTGACGGTGATCCCGCTGTCCGTCACCCTCGTCGGGGCGCTCGTGGTGGGCGCCGGATTCCTGCGGCCGCTGCGGCACCGGGCGGTGGCGGGCGCCGCGGAACTGGCCGGGTGGGCGGCCCGGATCGCCGTGCTGTGGCTGCTCGGCCTCCTCGGACTGGCCCTGGCCGCACGGCAGACCTTCACGATCTCCCTCGGCGACGACACGCTGAGCGACCTCGGTGAACTGTTCGACATCAGTCCCGAGGCCGGCTTCACGACAGACGTCCCCCTCACCCTTGTCGTCGGGCTGGTGTGGCTGGCCGGTGTGCTGGTGCTGGCGCTGCTGGTCTCGCCCGGCGCCCCGCTCCCGCCAAGGCTGCTGCGTCTGCACCGATCGGTGCGGCCGGCCGCGTACGCCATGGTCCTGCTGCTGCTCTGCTGCGTCGTCCTGGGTCTCGTCGTCGCGCTCGTCGTCGCGGCGACCCGCGGGCACCCCGCCCAGACCTTCGCCGTGGTCCTGCTCGGCCTGCCCAATCTGGTGTGGCTCGCGTTCACGATCGGGCTGGGCGCCACCTGGAACGGTCGGGTCGAAGGTCCGTTCGAGCTGCCGATGCCGCGGGTGCTGGACGAGGTGCTGCGCAGCCCGGACGACGCCCGGCTGAACCTCGGCACCCTCGCCGAGCACGACAGCCGCGTGTGGTGGCTCCTCGCCGTGGACGCGGCCTTGCTGCTGCTCGCCGCGTTCGTGATGGCGGCCCACTCCCCCGCCGGGACGCGCGCCTGGTGGCACGCCGTGCGCATGGCGGTGGCGCTGGTGCTCACGGTGCTGATGATCTGTCTGGTCGGCCGGATCTCGGCGCACTACGGCCTGTCCGTGCTCGGCATCGGCGACCTGGGCGGCGATCTGTCCGGGGAGCTGTTCCTGCGCCCCGAGGTGTGGTCGGCGCTCGGTCTCGCCGCGCTGTGGGGGCTGGTCGCCGGTTTCCTGGGCGGCCTGCTGGCGGGAGCGGCGCGCCGCCGGGGAGGGGCGAACCCCCCGTGAGAGCGGTGCGAGCGGCGAGAGCGGTGACAGGCCCGACGGCTCGCTCGGGCCCCTCCGCTCACCCGGGGTCGGACCCGCCGGTCACCAGGGACCGAGCGGGTGGCAGACCGGCCGTGCCCAGGGCGGGGGTTGCGGCGCCGAAGCCGGGGCGCCGACCAGTTCTGTCGGCGGGTGAGCGGGCCTGAGCCCGCCGCCGCCCGGCGTGGGCCTCAGCTCGGCCACGAAGTCGCCGCAGGTGGGATGGCGGGCCTCGGGGGTCTTGGCGAGGGCCCGGGCGAACACGGCGTCCAGGTACGGGGGGAGGTCGGGGCGGGCCTCGGTCAGCGGCGGCGGATCGGCGTTCTGGTGTGCCCAGAGCAGGGCCACGTCGTCGTCGCGGAGGAAGGGCGGGCGGCCCGCGAGGCACTCGTAGACCACGCAGGCGAGGCCGTAGACGTCGCAGCGGCCGTCGACCGGTTGCCCGGAGATCTGCTCGGGGGCGACGTAGTCGAGCGTGCCGACGAACTGGCCGACCGAGGTGAAGCCGGTCAGGGAGAGCGACTTCTTCGTCAGGCCGAAGTCGGTGAGGTAGACGTGCTCGGGGTGGTCGCTGTCGGTGCCGCGGGCGACGAGGACGTTGCCGGGCTTGACGTCCCGGTGGACCAGCCCGTGCTCATGGGCGGCGTCGAGCGCGGAGGCGACCTGCGCGGCGATGCGGACGGCGGTCGCCGGGGGCAACGGGCCCTCGCGGTCGAGGAGGTGGCGCAGATCGCTCCCGTCGACGTAGCGCATGGCGATGTAAAGGACCCCGTCGGTCTCGTCCGCCTCGAAGACGGGCACGATGTGCGGATGGTCGATGGCCGCGGCCACCCGCGACTCATGGGTGAAGCGTTTGCGGAACACGTCGTTGCGGGCCAGCTCCGGGGCGAGCAGTTTGAGTGCGACGGTCCGGTCCAGCCGCAGGTCATGGGCGCGGTACACCACGGCCATGCCGCCGCGTCCGATCTCGCTCTCGATGCGGTAGCCGGCGATTCTCCGGCCCACCAGCTCGGAGGGCCGGCCCGAGAAGGGGGTCGTCCCGCGGGTCATCGGGATCCCCGGTCGGGATGCACGATCCGGGTGGCGGTGTGGTCCTGGGCCTCGGCCGCTTCCGGCTCCCGGTCGGTCGCGTAGGTGCTGAGGCGGGTGCCGTCGCCGTACAGCCAGCGCTCGCGCGCCGGGTCGTACAGCCACACGTCCTCCCCGTCGACGACCACGCCGATCCGCAGTCCGTGGGTGCGGCGCCGGAAGGACTCGCCGTCGAGGCCCGCGTCGGCCAGTTCCTCCACCGCCGCCCGGTACCGGGCAAGGGCCTGTTCGGCGCGGCCGAGCAGCGGGCGCGGGTCGGCGGCGGTCGCGAGGGGGGCGTCGGAGCGGGGCGGGTCCTGGGGGACGGCGACGAGATAGCGGCCGTCGACCCAGGCCGACCAGCCGTTGGAGCACAGCACGCGCCCCCAGTCGCCGCGCCGCTCCATGAGCCGGACCGGCAGCAGCGCGTCGAGGGGCACGGTGGGGCGGGCCGGGTCGGGGGCCTCCCAGGCGGGCATGCCGTGCGGGGGGACCACGTGGGTGGGCCGGAATCCGGGAGTCGTCATGGGCCGCCCCTACTTCCGCATCACGGCGGGCTCGTGCCGGCGCAGCAGCCGGGAGACGAGGAATCCACAGACCGCCGAGAGCACGACGAGCATGCCCACGTCGAGCAGCCACACCCCCACCGAGTGCCCGAAGAGCGGATCCGCGGTGATGTCCCCGGGCACGATCCTGGCCAGCCCGATGGTGCCGGCCATCGCGCCGAGCGCCCACCGTGCGGGCACCAGCCAGGACAGCTGCTCCAGACCGGGCACGCCGTCCAGTGGCAGCAGCGCCCCGCAGAACACCACCTGGACGATGGCGAGCAGCACCAGCAGCGGCATCGTCACCTCCTCCTTGTGGACCAGCGCGGAGATCAGCAGGCCGAGCATCATGGCGGTGAAGGCCAGCAGGGCCACGGCGACGGTGATCTCGACCAGGGGCGGCATCAACACGCCTTCGCCGCCGGGAGCGTTGAGGTCGACGCCGAGCAGGGCGACGAGGGTCAGCACCACCGCCTGGACGACGGTCACCGCGCCGAGGACGACGATCTTGGACATCAGGTACGCCGATCTGGACAGGCCGACGGCGCGTTCCCGCTGGTAGATCACGCGTTCCTTGACGAGTTCGCGCACGGCGTTGGCCGCGCCGGTGAGGACGCCGCCGACACACAGGATGAGCAGCACGTTCATCGCGTGCTCCCGGTCGAGCTCGCCGCCGGACAGGGCGCGGGCCATGGCGCCCATGACGAACGGCAGGGCGATCATGATCGCGAGGAAGGTGCGGTCGGCGGCGAGCGCGGTCGCGTAGCGGCGGACCAGGGTGCCGAGCTGGGCGCCCCTGCTGCGGGGCCGGGCCGGTGGCAGCATGACCACCGGGCCGGAGCGGGGCAGCCGGGGCTGCTCGCTGTCGTTGACGACGTACTGCCGCCGGAACGGCGAGTCGCGGTACTCCCCCGCCCAGTCCCGCTCCTGGTCGCGTTCGAAGGCCTCGAAGGCCTCCGGCCACTGTTCGAAGCCGAAGAAGGCGAGGGCGTCCTCGGGCGGTCCGTAGTAGGCGACCCTGCCGCCCGGCGCGAGCACCAGCAGCCGGTCGCACACGTCGAGGCTGAGGACGCTGTGCGTGACGACGATGACGGTACGGCCGTCGTCGGCGAGGCCGCGCAGCATGTGCATCACCGAGCGGTCCATGCCGGGGTCGAGGCCCGAGGTCGGCTCGTCCAGGAATAGCAGCGAGGGCTTGGTCAGCAGTTCCAGGGCCACACTGACGCGCTTGCGCTGGCCGCCGGAGAGGGTGTGCACGGGCTGGCCCGCGCGCTGCTCCAGCCCCAGCTCACGGATGACCTCCTCGACCCGCTCGCGGCGCTCGGCCCTGGCGGTGTCCTGCGGGAAGCGCAGTTCGGCGGCGTAGACGAGGGCGCTGCGCACGGTCAGCTGGGCGTGCAGGATGTCGTCCTGCGGGACCAGTCCGATGCGCTGACGCAGCTCGGCGTAGTCGCGGTAGAGGTCGCGGCCGTCGTAGACGACCGTGCCGTGATCCGCTGGGCGCTGGCCGGTGAGCGCGCCGAGCAGCGTGGACTTTCCGGCGCCGCTGGGGCCGACGACCGCGAGCAGGCACTTCTCCCCCACCGGGAACGACACGTGGTCGAGCAGGACCTTGCGGCCGCGGTCGACGGCGACCGTCAGGTCCTGTACGTCGAGGGAGACCTCACCGGTGTCGACGTACTCCTGGAGCTGGTCGCCGACGAGACAGAAGTCCGAGTGTCCGATGCCGACGATGTCGCCGGGGTCGAGCGGGGCCCGGGTGACGGGCAGCCCGTTGAGGTAGGTCCCGTTGTGGCTGCCGAGGTCGACGATCTCGTGACCGCCGTCGGGCAGCGCGCGCAGTTCCGCGTGCCGGCGCGAGACGACCAGGTCGTCGACGACGAGGTCGTTGTCGGCGGCGCGGCCGATGCGGACGGTGCGCGCCGGCAGCGGCCGGACGCTGGTGGGCTCGCGGAAGGTGCCCGTCACGCCGGGCATGGAGACCGCCGACGGGCGTTCCGCCGCGGGCGGGGGCCGACCCGAAAGGACCAGGTACGGACCGTCGTCCGGGCTGCCGATACGGATCACGCTGCCGGGGCCGACGCCCCACTCCTGGACGCGCCGGCCGTCGGTGTAGGTCCCGTTGGTGCTGTGTTCGTCGGCGAGGGTCCAGTGGTCGCCGTCGGGCCGCAGCACCGCGTGGTGCCACGAGACGCGGGTGTCGTCGATGACGATGTCGCTCAGCGGGTCCCGTCCGATGCGGTAGTCGTGGCCCGGGATCAGCACGCTGGAACCCGTCTCGGTCTCCAGCACGAGTTCGGGCGCGGTCGAGGAGACCGGTCGCTCCACCATGCCCGAATTCTATCGATTCGCACCCTTGCGTGCCCGACGGGCGGCGGGGTCTCAGCCGACGGGGAGGACGAGCGCCGGGACGGTCCGCTGCATCCGCAGGGCGTCGACGGATTCGGCGAGCAGCTCGTACTCGGTGGTCTCGTCGCTGATCGCGATCCGCACCAGCCGCCCGCCGGCCAACTCGTCGGCCACCAGCTCCTGCCGGCCCATGTCGGCACACCAGGCCCGCAGCAGCTCGGGCACGTCCGGCACGTTGTCGGCGACCGGGACCAGGGCGCCCGGCGGGATGTGCTCGCTCTCGGGCCGCGGATCCAGCCGTTCGGCCATCCAGGAGGCCCGGTCCCGCAGCCACCACAGGGCGAGCGCCAGCGTCGGGGCACGATAGGTGCCGAGCGGTACGCCGATCCGCCGGCCGTCGCAGACGCCGTATGCGGTGACATGGCACAGGAATTCGTCGTGCACGTCTCTCTCCCCCGGTGCTCGCCGGCCGGTCGTGCCTCGCTTTCCGTGCGGCTCCTGTGGGGTGAACTGCCCCTGACCTTCGAGTATGTTCACTCTTGAAACACTGTCACCATGACTTTCCGGCCAGTCTCTTGGCATATTCCATGCCGTTCATGGCCGAAATGCGGCGCGCACCCGATCACGTCGTCATTACCCGACAGGTAATCGACCCGGGCGGCGGGCGCGGGCAAGGTGGTCACACCGGATCGGCGAATACCGGGATCCGGGTCCTGACCAGTATCGATGACCTCATTGGGGGCCGATTTACGATGTCCGCGAACACCGACCGTTACGAGAACTCCGTCGCTCGCTACTTCGAGGCCTGGAACGCGCGTGACCCCGAGGCTTTGGCCAAGGCTGTTACAGCCGCGTGGGCCGTGGACGGAGGTTATACCGACCCGCTGGCCGACGTCCGGGGCCATGAGCAGATCGCGGCGGTGATCGCGGCGGCACACGCGCAGTTCCCGGGCTTCGCCTTCCGGCTCACCGGCGGTGTGGACGGGCACCACGACACGGCCCGCTTCTCCTGGGAGCTGGTGAGCGAGGCTGGGGGCACTTCCATCGGTGAGGGTTCGGCGCCTGTGGCCGGATCCGACGTCATCACGCTGGACGCCCAGGACCGGATCACCGCCGTCCTCGGATTCCTCGACCGGGTGCCCGACGGGGCCTGATGACGGCGGCGATGAATTCCTCCGCCCGCGGCGGTCTACCCGATGGGAGATCACCGCGAGCGGAGGACGTCATGAGCGGAAACGGAATCATGAACGCCGAATTCACGGCCGTGCTGCGCAGGAGCCCGGCAAAAGGCGGCTGGACCTATGTCGTCTGGCCGGAGTCCGTCGAATTCTTCGGAACTCGCGGGCTGGTCAAGATCCGCGGAACGGTCGACGGACATCCGTTCCGGAGTTCGTTCATGGCCCTCGGGGACGGCACCCACAAACTTCCCGTCAATGCCGACGTGCGCAAGGCGATCGGAAAGCAGGAGGGCGACTCGGTGACCGTACGCCTGACGGAACGGCTCAGCCGTTGATCACCGCGTCGATCCGGGTCAGCTCCTCGGCGTCGAAGTCCAGGTTGGCGAGGGCGCCGACGCTGTCCTCGATCTGCCGGGCGCTGCTCGCGCCCACCAGCGCGGAGGTCACCCGGCCACCGCGCAGCACCCAGGCCAGCGCGAGCTGGGCGAGGGACTGACCGCGGGACTTGGCGATGTCGTCGAGGGCGCGCAGCTTGCCGGTGAGCTCCTCGGTGAGCGCCTCGGAGTTCAGGAACGGGCTGTCGCTCGCCGCCCGGGAGTCCTCCGGGATGCCGTTCAGGTAGCGGCCGGTCAGCAGGCCCTGCTCCAGCGGCGAGAACACGATCGACCCGACCTGGAGCTCGTCCAGGGCGTCGAGCAGACCCTCGCTCTCGGGGCGGCGGTCGAGCATCGAGTAGCGCGGCTGGTGGATGAGCAGCGGGGTGCCCAGCTCACCGAGGATGCGGGCGGCCTCGCGGGTCTGCTCCGCCGAGTAGTTGGAGACGCCGACGTAGAGCGCCTTGCCCTGCTGGACCGCGGTGTGCAGGGCGCCCATCGTCTCCTCCAGGGGAGTCTCCGGGTCGGGGCGGTGCGAGTAGAAGATGTCGACGTAGTCCAGGCCCATCCGGGTCAGGCTCTGGTCGAGCGAGGACAGCACGTACTTGCGCGAACCCCACTCGCCGTACGGACCCGGCCACATCAGGTAGCCGGCCTTGGTGGAGATGACCAGCTCGTCGCGGTAGGGCGCGAAGTCCGCCTTCAGCGCCTCGCCCAGCGCGGACTCGGCGGCGCCGGGCGGCGGACCGTAGTTGTTCGCCAGGTCGAAGTGGGTGATGCCGAGGTCGAAGGCGCGGCGCAGGATGGCCCGCTGCGTCTCGACCGGGCGGTCCGGGCCGAAGTTGTGCCACAGTCCGAGCGACAGCGCGGGGAGCTTCAGGCCGCTGCGTCCGGTGCGCCGGTAGGGCATGTCGGCGTAGCGGTCGGGGTGTGCGGTGTACAACGCGACTCCAAGAAGATCGGTCGGTTTCAGGAACCGCTACCCACTCTGGCCCGACCTGCGGGTAGTGGTCCAACAGAAGAATCCGATGGAATTGTGCGGCTACGCTTCTCAATCATGGAACTGCGCCACCTCCAGCACTTCGTCGCGGTCGCCGAGGACCAGCACTTCACCCGGGCCGCCGAACGCCTCATGGTCTCCCAGTCGGGCCTGTCGGCGTCGATCCGGGCCCTGGAGCGGGAGCTGCGCGCCCCGCTGTTCGTCCGGACCACCCGACGGGTGACGCTGACGGAGGCGGGCCGGGCGCTGCTGGCCGAGGCCGAGCGGATCCTGGCGCAGGTGCGGGCGGCCCACGAGGCGGTGGCGGCCGTGCAGGGCGTCGTGCGCGGCACCCTCTCCGTGGGCACCGAGCAGTGCATCGCCGGGGTGCACGTGGCGGGGCTGCTCGCGGCGTTCCGGCGGCGCCATCCGGATGTCGAGATCCGGCTGCGGCAGACCGGTTCGGGTGCGCTCGGCGAGGAGGTGGCGGCCGGCCGGCTCGACCTGGCCTTCGCCTACCGGACCCAGACGGACACCGACCAGCTCCGCTGCGCGCCGCTGGCCACCGAGCCGATGTACGTGCTGTGCCATCCCGACCACCGTCTCGCCGGGGTGTCGGCGGCGCTGACGCCGGAGGACGTCGCGGGCGAGGTGTTCGTCGACTTCCATCCGGACTGGGGACCGCGCCGCGCCACCGACGTCGCGTTCGCCGAGGCGGGTGTGCGGCGCACGGTCGCCCTGGAGGTCAACGACGTGCACAGTCTTCTGGACCTGGTGGACGAGAACCTCGGGGTCGCCGTCGTACCGCGCCACTTCCGGCACAAGCGGGAGGCCCTCACCGCGCTGCCCCTCAAGGGCATGGACGAGGCGGTGTACGAGACGGTCGCGCTGCTGCCGCCCGCGCGGTCGACCAGCCCGGCGGCCCGGGCGCTGATGGCGCTGCTGGAAACGGGGAGCGGGTGAGCGCGGGGTGCGCGATGGTGGACGTATGCATGCCAAGGACATCCTCATCGACGGTTACCAACGCATCCGGGAAGAGGTCCATGCCGCCGTCGAGGGCCTGGACCCCGACGACCTGAACGCCCGGCCCACGGCCGGGACCAACCCGATCGCCTGGCTCGTCTGGCATCTCACCCGCGTCCAGGACGACCATCTCGCCGGCGCCTTCGGACTCGACCAGGTGTGGCTGGCCCAGGACTGGGAGAAACGGTTCGGCCTCGACCTGCCGCGCCAGGACACCGGGTACGGGCACAGTGACGCGAAGGTCGCGAAGGTGCGGGTAGCCGACGGCGGTCTGCTGACCGGGTACTACGACGCGGTGCACGCGCAGAGCCTGGAGGCGCTGCGCGCGCTGACGGCGGCGGACCTGGAGCGCGTCGTGGACGAGCGCTGGGACCCGCCCGTCACCCTGGGCGTACGGCTGGTCAGCGTCCTGTCCGACGATCTCCAGCACGTCGGACAGGCCGCCTATGTCCGCGGACTGCTTCAGAGCGCGGCGGCGTAACCCGGGAGGACGACGTCCTCGATGAGGGCCTTGCGCTCGTCGAACGGCAGGAACGCGCTCTTGAGGGCGTTCACCGTGACGGTGCGCAGGTCCTCGGGGGTCCAGCCCGCCTCCTGGACGAGCAGCGACATCTCGCGGGTCATCGTCGTGCCGGAGACCAGCCGGTTGTCGGTGTTGAGTGTGACGCGGAAGCCGAGGTCCTTCAGCGCGGTGATCGGGTGCTCGGCGATCGAGGTCGCCGCGCCGGTCTGGAGGTTGGAGGTCGGGCACATCTCCAGGGCCACCCGGCGGTCGCGCACCCAGCCCGCGAGCCGGCCGAGCTTGCCGTCCACGATGTCGTCGGTGATGCGCACGCCGTGGCCGATGCGCTGGGCACCGCAGACCTGGAGGGCCTGGTGGATGCTGGGCAGACCGTGCGCCTCACCGGCGTGGATGGTGAAGGGGACGTTCTCGCGGCGCAGGTGCTCGAAGGCGGCGAGGTGGTCGGCGGGCGGGAAGCCGTCCTCGGCGCCTGCGATGTCGAAGCCGACGACACCGGCGTCCCGGAAGGCGACCGCGAGGTCGGCGGCCTCGCGCACGCGGTCGAACATCCGCATGCCGCAGAGCAGCGTGCCGACCCGGACCGGCGTGCCGGCCGCCGCCGCCTTCGCCATACCGGCCGCCAGGCCCTCCTGGACGGTCTCCACGACCTCGGCGAGGCTCAGCCCGCCGTTGACGTTCAGCTCGGGGGCGTAGCGGACCTCGCCGTAGACGACTCCGTCGGCCGCCAGGTCGAGGACGTACTCCTCCGCGGTGCGCAGCAGGCCCTCGCGGGTCTGCATGACGGCGAGAGTGTGCTCGAAGGTGGCTATGTAGCGCACCAGGTCACCCGAGTTGGCGGCCTCGAAGTACCAGGCGGCGAGTTCGTCGGGGTCGGTGGTGGGCAGGGTGTGGCCGACCGCGTCCGCGAGCTCGACGACGGTGGCGGGGCGCAGGCCGCCGTCGAGGTGGTCGTGCAGGACGGCCTTGGGGAGGCGGCGGAGGGTGTCGGTGTCGATGTGGGACGCGGTCATGAGTGTTCCTCGGCAGGTGGTTCTCAGGTGGTGGCGGGCTGGAGCAGGTCCCAGCGGTTTCCGTACAGGTCCCGGAAGACGGCGACGGAGCCGTAGGCCTCGTGGCGGGGCTCCTCCAGGAAGGTCACACCGGCGGCGAGCATGCGGGCGTGGTCGCCGGCGAAGTCCTCGGTGTGCAGGAAGAACCCGACGCGGCCGCCGGTCTGGTCGCCGATCCGGGCCCGCTGGGCCTCGCCCTTGGCCCGGGCGAGCAGCAGCCCGACGCCGTCCTGACGGTCCCCCGGCCGCACGACGACCCAGCGGGCGCCGTCGGGGCGGGGTTCGTCCTCGACGAGCCGGAATCCGAGCGCCTCGGTGTAGAAGCGGATCGCCTCGTCGTAGTCGTCGACGACAAGCGTGACCAGGGCGATGCGACTCATCGTGGCCTTTCGAAAAGCGTGCGGGAGGCTGTCAGGAGGTGCGATTGACGGGAGAGGTTATACGTAAAACCCTCCCTTGCGCCAGTCGCCTCCGCGACGACGGTGACCGGGCCCGTTGGGCGGATCGGGTCGCGGGCGGGAAGCCTCGCTCGCACGGGAGGGACCCTTCGCGTCGACACCCTGCTCCGGCCTCCCGAACGCCCTGCCGCCCGCCGGTCGCCTCCACAGCGGCTGTGGGTCTGGTCGCAGGCCCGGGGTGAGGTCGGGTCACGGGCGGGAAAGTTCGCGCTCGCGGAGGCTGTGAGAGCGTCGGTCAGCGGGGCGCACGACGCTCTGGCCGCCGACGCGCACGTCGGCCGGCAGGGCCTCCAGCCGGCCGGCGCGGTGGCACGCCACAGCTGGGCGGAGCCGTTCGATGCGTGGGCAGCCGGCCGGCGGGCTTGGAGCACTGCCCGAGAGCAGGACGGCAGCGCGGAAGCGGCGCGCGCAGCGGCTCTCGTGAGCGCGTCCAGCCTGCCTGCAACCGAGATCCCGCAGGCCATGACGGCAGCCCTACATGTCGTGAACCTCCACGGAGAACCCCTCCGCAAGGACGGAGTTCAGGTGCTCCGCATGGGCACCCAGCCATTGGCGCGCGTCAGAGAACTTCGCCGTCAGTTCGACGAGCACATAGTCCACGGCGCCATCAGTCGACCCACCACAGACACAGCAACGGAGACGCTCACTCACCGGACCCGTCCACTCCGGATCGTTCCCGCCCGCTGCCACCGTCGCGTCATCAACATGCACGAGCACATCGTTCCAGACGCCCTGGAACAGCCCCATCCACCTTGACCAAAGGGAAGGGGCCCCGGATCGTCGAGCGGTAACACGTCGCAGAGTTGGCAGTCACCTCTCGGTCGTCGCAGGTGTCGCCGTGCAGCGCTTGCGACGGCCGCGGCACTCAGGCGGTGGAGTCCGGCTGCCCGCTGGGGCCCACGGGCCCGGCTCTGCCCCTCGTGTGCGGGGGAGGTCAGCGTCTGGAGAAAGTCCTGTGTCCTGGTATCCGTTGAGTACAAGCGCGTCCCTCGGGTGCCCCTAGTGGCGAGCACGCGATAGGTGTTCAGTGCGTACCGCAGGTAGCGGTGTGGTGCAAGGTTGCGCAGCTGCCGGAGTTCCATGGGCGTGCCCAGGTACGTGGCCAATCAGGTCCGTCCCAGGTGATCGCCACTTCCGGCAGGAGTGGTGGAGGCGGTGAAGAGTCCCATGACCAGCAGAAGCCGGCAGTGACCCGTGGGGTCCGGCCGCCACGGGTGTGTTCAGCAATCCAGTGCTCGAGCCGTTCGGGGTCTGCTGCGACTGCCAGGTCGTAATCGCTGCCCTCCCAGGCCGAGGCGACGCCCTCGGATTGGAAGAGGTGATCGACCCACTGCTGGTAGGCGCGTGAGCCGTTGCAGCGGAACCGGCTGACCAGGTCGATGTGGGCGAATGATAATCCGTTGTACTGCGCGTGCTGCTGAAGCTGTTGGAGAGTCAGGCCTTCTGTCGGCCGCACGATCTGTCGCTCGTCGAGGAACAGCACCGTCACGGCGGCCCGCTCGAGAAGCTTGCCCAGGATCACCGGGAACGCGCCCTGCTGGTGATCGGGGTAGGTACGGGCGCGGTGGGCCTCGTCCGGGAGGACCACACTGTCGTCGGTGATTTGGGCCGGGACTTTCGAGGAACGTGGCGATGAGGCCTCGGAAGTCTTCACCGACGGTCCTGCGCAGTTGTCGCGTAAGGGTCCCGGACGGGGACAGCAGTCGTGCGCCAGCTTCCGCAGTGTCGACGGTCCGCCCGGGTCGCTGGGCTTGAGCAGATAGCCCTTGTTGGCCGGCGTGGAACTGTCTGCGGCGTACTTGACCTGCATGTAGGTATGCAGCGCCTGCCGGTACAGCACCACGTCATCCATGTTTCCCACGCCATCGGCCTCGACTCCGACCGCCACCACCGGCTTCGGGTCGCGCAGCTCCGCGTCCCGCACCGCAGTCACGCACCCCTGCCAGGCAACCAGCCACTGATATCGATCACCGAGGCCCTCGATCGCGCCCGCTGACGACGGTCAGAAGGGACTCAGTACGGGAGCGAACCGACTGAGACAGCACAGCGGCAACCCGGCCGAGACAGCACGCTCTGCGTGTACCGGCGCTCTATTGGGAGTCTCACCAAGATGTCCAGCGCAGATGTCACGCCATGCCAGTTGGTCACCTATGCCAAGTCATCAACCTTGCCGGCAGCGCCGCTGCTCGAGCCATCGATGAGATAGATCTGACACTGAACCTCTTCCAACCTCACGGGTGGTTGGGCTGCCAGCCCCGGCGGCGGGCATGAAGAAAGCTCCTGGTAGACGGGTTCACGACCAAGATCACCAGTCCGCCAGGCGGCTTCGTCTCATTGGCCTGTAGCCTCATCTGCTGGAGGCGGCTGAAGAGGCGCCGATCATGATCGTGTCACGAGCTTTTGGCTACAACTCACACCACTCACCCTGAGGGCCGGCCGCCCGCGTCTGGGTGAAGTCGTGCACCAGGTCCCACGCCCGATCGATGTCCAGGACAAAGTCGCCCGTGAACGCGGCGAGGTCGTCCATGATCGGGACTTCGACCTCGGCACCCGAGGGTACGGTGCCGTCTCCTACGAGCAGAGACATCCGCTCGGCGTCACTCACCAGATGGACAACCGCGTGATCATCTCGGAAGGCCAGGATCAGCACCGGGAACTCCCTGTCCGGCGACCGAACCTCGACGTATCCCTGACCACGTGAACGCAACTCGTTGAAGCGGTCTGACAGATCCTTCACCTCTGAACGCCTCTCAACCGGATGGAACAGTCCCGATTCCGGCGACGTCGCCGCCCACACCACGCTCATCCAGCCCCCCTTCCCCACACAGGCCATCGCCCACGATCCAGGGCCACGCTCCCACGCTCCACCACGACACGACTACTGGAACTGGGGCGCATGATCGTGTTACGAGCTCTAAGAGGGGGTCCTACGTGGTGAGGCGGTCGTTGGTCTGTTCATGGGGCGGGGTACGTGGAGTTGGATTGTTCCGGACGGGCTGTGGGAGATCGCGAAACCGCTGATCCCGCCGTCGAGAGTGCGGCCGCAGGGTGGCGGAACACAGGACACACCAGATGAGACGCTGTTCGCGGCCATCATCTATGTCCTGGTCAGCGGCTGCGCCTGGCGCCAACTGCCGCCCTGCTTCGGCATATCGAAGTCGACCGCCCACCGCCGATTCCTGATCTGGTCTAGAGCCGGCGTCTGGGGCCGCCTGTACGAAGCGGTCCTACACCGCCTCGACGACGCCGGCCTCATCGACGTCACCCGCGTCGTCCTCGACACCGCCCACGTCCGCGCTGAAAAAGGGGCGAACACACAGGCCCGAGCCCCGTGGACCGGGGCAAGCCGGGTTCCAAGATGCACATTCTGTCGGACGCGAACGGACTGCCCCTCCTCGTCGGCATCTCGGCCGGCAACACCCACGACAGCGAAGGGCTCAAGCCCATGATCGAGGGTCACCAAACGAGACACGACCCGCACCGCGGCCGCTACTTCAAGCCCCAGCGCCTTCATGCCGACAAAGCCTATGACCGCTCGGACCTGCGGAAATGGTTACGCGGCAAGCGCATTGGCGTCCGGATCGCCCGCAAAGGTATCGACTCCAGCGAACGATTGGGCCGCCGGAGGTGGGTGATCGAGCGCACGATGTCGTGGCTGTCCGGATACCGCAGACTCAGCCCCCGCTACGAGCGCCATCCCCGCAACTACCTGGCCTTTCTCGGACTCGCCGCCGCTCCCTGCTGCTACAAACGACTTGTCCGCCTCACCACGTAGGACACCCTCTAAGACCGTGTCCTACATGGTCAGTTGGCTGTTGTGCTGGGTATGGGGAGTGGACGGTGGGGATGGATCGTTCCGGACGGCTTGTGGGAGCTGGCAAGGCCGTTGCTGCCGCCGGCGCGGGTGCGTCCGCAGGGTGGCGGGGTCGCGAACATCGATGATGAGGCCGTGTTTGCCGCGATCATCTACGTGCTGGTCAGCGGATGTGCCTGGCGGGCGTTGCCGCCGTGCTTCGGAGCGTCGAAGTCGACCGTGCACCGCCGCTTCGCCATCTGGTCCCGCGCCGGAGTCTGGGGACGGCTGCACCAGAAGGTTCTCCAGCTCCTGGACGAGGAGGGCCTGGTCGATCTGTCCCGTGCGGTCCTCGACTCCGCGCACGTGCGGGCTAAAAAGGGGGCGAACACACAGGTCCGAGCCCCGTGGACCGGGGCAAGCCAGGTTCCAAGATGCATGTCCTGTCCGACGCGAACGGACTGCCCCTACGCGTCGGACTCTCCGCGGCCAACACCCACGACAGCCTCGCCCTGAAGCCGATGCTGTCCCATTTCCACATAGGACACGAATCCCACGCGACCGATTCAAAGCCGCAACGCCTGCATGCAGACAAGGCGTACGACGTCCTTCACCTGCGGCGATGGTTATGGGGCAAGCGCATCGGTGTCCGTATCGCCCGCAAGGGCATCGACTCCAGCGAGCGGCTCGGCCGCCGCAGGTGGGTCATCGAGCGCACCATGTCCTGGCTGACGGGCTACCGACGGCTCAACCACCGCTATGAGCGGCAACCAGGCAACTACCTGGCCTTTCTTGGACTGGCATCCGCTCTCTGCTGCTACAAGCGGCTCCTCAAACTGACCATGTAGGACACCGTCTAAGCGCGTCGGGTGATCCGGAAGTCGAACCCGAGGGTCCCGGGGTCAAGGGCCGTCGCGCCGCCGTCGACGGTGAGGACCGAGCCGTTGACGTACGACGCCGCCGGGGACAGCAACCAGTCGATCACCTCGGCGACTTCACACGGTTCACCCGGCCGGCCCATGGGCAGGAGCGCGGTCGCCTCGTCGTAGGCGGCATTGACACCGCCCTCCAGGCCCGCTTCCTCCGCAAAACGCGTCATGCGCCGGTCGGCCATCTCGGTGCGCACCCAGCCGGGGCACACGATGTTGGCCCGCACGCCTTGACGCCCGTAGTCGACAGCGACGGAGCGGCAGAGTTGGAGCATGGCCGCCTTGGAGGTGGCGTACGGCGCGTTGCTCGTGCCGTTGCGCAGCGCGGACACCGAAGCGACGGCGACCACGGCCCCGCCCGCCTCCAGCAGGTGCGGGAGCGCCGCGCGCAGGAGCATCAGCGGGCCGGTGAGGTTGGTGCGCATCACCTCGTCCCAGTCCTCCAACGACAGGTCACCCACGGCTCCGCCGCGCCCGATGCCTGCGTTGAGCACCAGTCCGTCGAGTCGTCCGTGGGCGGCCAGGGCCGCCTGGACGAGACCGTCGGCCGCTCCGCGGTCCCCTACGTCGGACGGATGGGCCAGTACCCCGGTCTCGGCTTCGAGGCGTCGCAGAGGCTCGCTGCGCCGGCCGGACACGACCACGTGGTGGCCGCCCTCGCTCAGCAGCCGAGCCGTCGCCTCCCCTATACCCGAACCTCCGCCGGTCACGATGACAACTCGTTTGTCCATCAATGCTGTTCAGCGCCCTTCTCCGAGATCACAAAGCACCACCGAGCCTAAATCCCAACGATCCGTCCCTGACAACTTTGAGACAGGGCACCGTCAGGCAAGGGGAAGGGCGGATCTGGTTGAGCGTCTGGTGCCGGACGAGTTGTGAACGCTGTTCCGGCGGGTAGTGCTGCCGATAGAGGTGAAGCGTCCGCAGAGCGGGGCCTGCGGAACATCCTCACCGCCTGAGAGCAGCACCGGGAGCCCCAGCGCCAGCTGGGGATACAGCTCGCCCCGAGGGCTCGCGCAAAAGATGTCGCAACACCTGACATAGCCCTTGGCGCAGCAGATACCGCAACCCAACCACGGGCCTGCCACATGGATCGGCGGGGCCTGCCGCACCTCCCGGCTCCCCACCGGAGGCCACGCGGCTGCCCACATGCCGACAGCAGGACAGCCGGTCAACCGGAACATCCCGCCAGCTCACGCTCTTGCACAGCACGTACACGATGCCCCGCAGCGCAGCCCGGTCATCCGCCGGCAACCGCCCGGGATACCGATGCCGCCTGGGCGGACGAGCAGGCAACAGCGGGGCCACACGTTCCCACAGGTCACCGGACACAAGATCAGCGGACACCCGGCAGATCCTGCCGACACGACACTCGACTGGCGCAATGGTCAGACCTCGCCGACCCCCGCTACTGGCATCAGCCTGACCGCCGGGCGCCGCCCGGTAGCGTCTCGACCGACCACCTGAGCAGGGAGAACTACGTTGCATGCGGTGCTGACGCGCCCGGTCAAACCGCGACGGCAGAAGCCAGCAGAAGAGCCGCCACCAGCATGCGGAAACAGTGCGGGCTCGACCCGGTGAATGGTGCTATCCAAGATGCCTCAGACGCCGTGATCACTCCAGCCACACGAAGATCATCACCCCCTGCGAGCCCTAGGAAGAAGCTGAGACAGCCGCCCGGACACGATCCAACCGCAGCTGGTTTTCCTCCAGCCAGCCCGAGGCGACGTCGATCGGTATACGCACCGCAATCTGCGTCGACGGCGAGTCGTGCACCGTCACCTCCACCGGGTCATCCGGAACCACGTCCACCCAGGCACTCCGGCCACCCGCCGGCCACTCGGCCCCCTCCTCAGCCTGAAGGGCATCGAGGCAACGCTCCCACTCGTCCAGATCCTCACGCGATACCTGCAGACGGACCCGCCCGTTGACGAAGCCGCTCTGCAGAACGATCTCGGCTGGGTAGTACCGCTCGTCACCCAACGTCAGAGGCGCACCGCAGCTCACCTCAACGGCGACACTCTGGGCCCGATCTGCGAACCGGAAGAGTTCGAACGTCTGCACTTCGTCAACCACAGCTGCCTCTTGAACGCGCTGGCCAAGACGACAGCCTCGGCCTGATATGCGGGACATCCCTTAACTTGATCTTTAACCTGTGCGGCGTGGTCTAGGCGCCGCCCTCAGGTGTGCTGACTCGTCGTTCACGATGCTGCACAAGGGGCGTTGACATGACTGCCGCCTCCGGGAACCGGCGCCCGGCATGCCTGTGTCAGTCGCCGAACATCCCTGCGTACGGATCCGGTTCCCCTGTCCAGGGGTCGAGACCGGAAGCACGCAGTCGCTGTTCCTCGTCTCGATGCAAAAAACGCGGCGCCGCGTTGCCCCAAAGTGTGAGTCCCCCGAGGGGACACTCGTCGAACTCCGCATCCAAAACACGATGGAGAAACTCGACCACACCGCACGGATACTCCTGCCAGACCACGTCATCCTGATTCCAGACCACGACAGGCCAGCCATCAGGATCGTCGCCCGTGATACGCCAGCACAGGATGTCCGCGCTGGAGTCCAAACCCCAGGCGATCACCCGATCACTACCGGCCCCTCCGGGACCTTTGGCACTCCAGAGCTGCTGCGCATTGAGCGTCTCCTCCTCCATCCCCTGGAAGGCAGGCTCCGCCCCGTCCTCGGCCCGGCACTCCGGCGAGAAAATGACCACATAGTCACTGATGGCTCCCGCTCCATAGCGGGCGATGAACTCTTTGTAGTCACCGGGGAACCGAGTTCCCCAACTCTGCTCCAACAGGCCCCAGTCGACTACGTCCCCGGCACCTGGGTGAGGCGGCATCAAGCGGGCGAGAAGTTCGATATTTTGTGTCATCTCGTGACTCCGGAGGGTTCAGGGCATCGAACCGGTGGGAACGGGATTGCCGTTGCGGCTGTCCGTGACAGTACCAAGGTTCTTCCAGCCTTTCTCAGGGCTGTAGATCGAATTGGGAACCGGCTGGCTGAAGGAAAGTCCGGCCGAACCGTCCGGCCACGTACCTCTTGCAGTCAGCTCGAAGGAGACAGGCACCGTCCGGGATCCGAGATAGCGGGGTGTCACCGCATAATAGACGACCTGCCCGGCGTCGACGGCGACCCTCACCTGTTCCTCATACGAGTACATGTGGTCATCGATCCTCCCTGTACCCCTTACGCTGGCGTTCGCCTGACGCGAGCAAGTGGCCAGGTTCCGCAGATCCGTTCCGGAGCCGCTCAGATCCTTTCCGAGCAGATGGCAGATGTTGATGGACGTCCGCGAGTCAAGGCCTCCAAGGTGCCCCACATAGCTCTTGCCCCAGAGATATCCCGGCGGCGAGACCTCCGACGGTTTGGTTTTCGTCCCCTCATTTTTCGGGTCGTCAAGATAGGCGCTGTCGAGACAAGATTCCATGCCTGTAGCCCGACCGCCGTGCGCGCTGTCTACATCGCCATATTCCACCCACCCCGCGCCGTCAGTCCGACAATCCCCACCTGTTCGACGACGCGTCACGGTTCCCGCCCCATCAGGCAGAAGTGCATTTGCAGCCACATTCCCAAGCGGGATAAATACGGTGAGTCCAGCCATGTCCGCTATCGCTTGAGAAGTCACCGTTCTACTTACGCCTTGATCAATTGTGTATGTAGCGTCCGTCTTCGCCCTCGGTACAGACCGTTTGGGTGCCGTCTTGGGACGCGGACCCTTGTTGGGGTTTTGCGGTGGGCGTGGCGTCCTGGGGGTCGTGGAGCCCTTGCCCTGCTTCGTCGTGGGAGTTGAACGCTTGGGAGCGGTGGGCTTTCCGTTCACCGGACGCCCGCTGGCTTTCCCCTTGACGGGGCCCTTCGGCGGCCGACCGTTGGTCGAACGGGTGGGGCCGCGGTTGGAGCCGAGGTTCATCTCTCTCTGCATTTTGCGGGCTTGTGCGCGGCTCGCGGTTCCTCTTCCCGTGCTACTGCTGCCGGCACGGCTACGTGAGGATGAGGAGCGGCGGGTGGTGAAGCGGCTGCTGCCGCGGAAGCCCATGGTTCCCGTGGAGCCCACTCCGCTTCCGATATCGCGTTGCCGTATGTGTCCCGTGGGGTCGGTCCCGTTCAGCGGTCCGCCGTTGACGTAGCCGTACCGGTTGGCTTCTCCGGAGGGTTCCGGGTCCAGTTGCCATGTGTCCCGCGATCCGAAGGACCCCGTCCCCGGCTGATACCAGCGGGCGGCCATGTTGACGTCCCCGCTCGCCGGGTCGGTCCAGCCGGACTGGTAGCCGACTGCCGGGGTGGAGCCGGTGGTTGCCGTCTCCTTGCCGAAGGGGTCGTAGGAGGTCGAGCCGCTGACCGATTTGCCGTCCGTGGTCAGGCCGGCGACCAGGTCGGTGTGCTGGTCGGTCAGGGCCCACTGCTTCGTTGTGCCGGTGGAGAGGGAGAGAAGGGTGCCGTCCGGGGCCCGGTTGTAGTCGGTCGTGCCGTCGCTTGCGAGGTTGTTGGAGCCTCCGTCGTAGGTGAAGGTCGTCGAGCCTCGGGTCTGGACGCGGTCCAGGGAGTCGTACGTGTACGTTGCGCCGCCGTCGGTGATCTTGCGTTCGAAGGCGTCGAAGGTCAGTGCACGGGCCGACCCGCTACCGGTACTGGTCGAGGACAGGGTGCCGCGTGCGGTGTACGTGTAGGTCGTCGTGCCGTCCGTCAGCTGGCGGTTGCGGGTGTCGAAGGTCGCCGTCATCGTGCCTGCTTTGGTGCGGTTGCCCGCCGCGTCCCACTCGTACGACGTGGTTGCCGTGGCGTCCTTCGTCCAGGACGTCATGCGGTTCGCGTAGTCGTAGGTGTAGGTGTTGGTGCCCGCGCCTGCCGTGCCCGTCGTCCTCTTCGACGTCAGGTTGTCGTCCAGGTCGTAGCCGTACGTCGTCGAGGCCACGCTGGTCGTGCCGTCCGCCGACGTGACGGCGTCGGTGTTCAGGCGGCCCAGTTCGTCGTAGCCGTAGGTGCGCCTGGCGGTGACCGTGTACGGCGCGGTGCCTGTCGGGCTGGTGGCGTACTGCTCCAGGCTGGGGCGGCCTGCCGCGTCGAAGTCGTACAGGACGTTGTTGCCGGTGATCGAGTCCCGGACGGTGTCGATGCGGCCGGCGGCGTCGTAGGTGTAGTCGGTGGTGCCTGCCGTAGTGGTGCGCTGCGTCATGCTGCCGTCGGCGTTGTAGGCGTACGCGGAGGTGCCGCCCGGGCCTGCGGCTGTGAGCAGCGCGCCTTGGTCGTTGTAGGTGTAGGTGTTGCGGGTCAGGCCGTCTGCGGTGCCGATCGAGGTCAGGCGGCCGGTCAGGTCGTAGCCGAGAGTGCGGGTCGCTGTCGTTGCCTCCGCGCCCGTGCCTGTCTCTCTCGTCAGGCGGCCGAGGCCGTCATAGGTGCGCTCACGCTTCACTCCGCCCGGCAGGAGCTCGGTCACCGGCTGGCCGGCCTTGTCGTAGACGGTCGTCCAGGTGCGGTCGGCGGTGTTCGGGTGTGCGGTCGTGGACGGCTCGATGGTCGATTCGGGCAGGCCCAGGCTGTTGAAGGTGTAGACGGTCTTGTTGCCGCGGCCGTCCGTCAGCCGGGTGAGGTTGCCTGCGGCGTCGTAGCCGAGTGTCGTCGTGATCGATGTCGTGGCGGTGACCGGTTCGGTCTGGGTCGTCGTGCGGCCCAGTGCGTCGTACGCGTACGTCGATCGGGCTTTGCTCCCGGCGGGGATCGCCGCCGTGCGGTTGCCTTCGACGTCGTATTCGGCGGTCGCCGTGCGCAGGGCGGTCGTGCCGGTGCCGTAGTCGGTGCTGGCCGTGATGTCGCCGAGGGCGTCGTAGGCCGTGGTCATGCGGCGGTTGGTCGCGTCCGTGGTCTCCGTCTGGCGGCCCAGGCCGTCGTAGTCGAACTTGGTGGTGCCGGCCGGGTCGGTCAGCGTTTTCGGCTCGCCGGCCGCGTTGTAGGTGCTCGTCGTGGTGATGCCCGCCGGCGTGGTCGACGCGGTCTGGTTGCCTGCGTCGTTCCAGGTGTAGCGGCTGACCAGGTTGGCGCTGGTCGGGTAGCGCTCGACGGTGGTTGCCGTCAGTTGGCGGCCCAGTTCGTCGTAGGTGGCTTCGGTGCGTGCGCCCATCGGGTCGGTGACCGAGAGCTGGAGGCCGGTGGGGGTCCAGGTGGTGCGGGTGACTCCGCCGCCGTCCGCGCTCTCGGGGTTGAGCAGGTCCGAGTCGGTTTCCGCCGCGACCGCTGTGGCGGCGTCGGCGGCCGGGTCCGTCTGGGCGGTCAGCTGCCCGAACTGGTCGTAGGCGTAGCGCGTGACGCGGCCCAGGGGGTCCGTCGCCGTCTGCGGCTGACCGAGCGCCGTGTAGGTGGTACGTGCAGTCGCTGTCAGGGCGGTCGAGGTGCCCGGCGGGGTGTAGTCGGGCAGGGTGACGGCGGTGGCGCGGCCGAGGCGGTCGACCTCGGTACGGGTCACCTTGCCGCGGGCGTCTCGTACAGCGGTGGCTTCGCCGAAGGTGTTGTATCCGGTGATCGTGGTCGGCTTTGCCGTGGTGGCTGCCGCGCCGTTCTCTTCGGTTTGGACGGTGGGGGCGGTCTGCTGCACCGGGCGGCCCAGCGCGTCGTAGCGGTAGGTGGTGGTGTATGCGGCCGGATCGGCGCCAGTGGCGTTGCCGCGCGGGCTGACCGATGTCAGCGGCAGGCTGCGGTCGTCGTAGGTGCCGGTGGTGATGTGGGTGGTGGTGCCGTCGGTGACGGTCTGCTTGGTGACGTTGCCCGCCGGGTCGTACTCGGAGGTCGTGGTGAGCTTCTTGGTCCCGGCGATCGTCTGGGTCTGTTCCTTGACGCGGTCGTCGCTGTCGTAGGTGTAGGTGGCGGTGCGGTTCAGGCCGGACGGGTCGAGCACACTCGTCTGGGTGCGGCCCAGAGCGTCGACCGTGAAGGTCTGGGTGGTCGTGCCGGCGCCGGTGACCTGCTTGGTGAGGTTGCCCGCCGGGTCGTAGGTGTCGGACTCCAGCACGATGTCGTGGCGGGTGCCGTCAGTCTGGGTGACCTGCTTGGCGGTGGTCGTGGCCGCGAGGCCGTCGTCGTAGTAGGTGTAGGCGGTCGTGGCGCCCATCGCGTCCGTGGTGGACGCCAGGCGGCCGGCCGGATCGTAGGCGTTCGAGAC
The DNA here is from genome assembly GCF_035983595.1 of Streptomyces sp. NBC_01334. Taxonomy (NCBI): domain Bacteria; kingdom Bacillati; phylum Actinomycetota; class Actinomycetes; order Kitasatosporales; family Streptomycetaceae; genus Streptomyces; species Streptomyces sp. NBC_01334. Next base: position 976,293 of record NZ_CP130718.1, read on the forward strand.
CAGCGTCAAGTCTCTGGTGGTACCGGACGGATCGCCTGTCCAGTCGTCCAGGACCGTGGTGGCGTGCTGGTCACCGGCCGTGTAGGTGTACGTGACGTGGGTGCCCGCCGGGTCGGTCGTGCCGACGGTCCGGCCCAGTTCGTCGTGCTCGTACTGGGTGGCGTTCTGCTCGGCGTCCGTGGCGCTGTCGTTGAGACCGTGGGCGTCGTAGTGGTAGGTGACGGTACGCTCCGGGTCGCCGCCGGTGGTGTCCTTCGTCGACTCCGACAGCAGGTTGCCGTCCTCGTCGTAGGCGCGGCTGGTCACGGCCGTGTGGGTGACCTGGGTGATCTCATTCTGTATGCCGGCGCCGGTCTCGGTGATGACGTGCGAGGCCGCGTCGTAGGCGTAGGTGGTGCTCACGCCGGTCGGGAAGGTGTCGGAGATCTGCTTCTCGGTGATCTGTCTGCCGAGTCCGTCGTAGGTGGACGACGTCACCAGCCCTGAGGGCGAGGTGACCTCGGCCAGGTCGCCGCCCGCGTAGTAGCGGTACGACGTCTTGGCGCCGCCCGGCGTCGTCTGCGTGAGCACCAGGCCGGCCGGGACCGTGCCGCCGCCGACTGCCGTCTCGGTGCCGACGGTGTAGGTCGTCGTCGCGGCCGAGGAGTCGGGGCGGGTCACCGTGGTGGGCAGGCCGAGCGTGCTGTAGGCGTACTGGGTGCGGTAGCGGGTGTCCTTGTAGTCGGTCGAGCGCTGGTCGCTGAGGGTCAGCGGTTTGTCGTTGCGCGGGTCGAGCGGGTCGCTGGCGTTGAGGTAGTAGGAGGAGAAGCTCGTCCAGCAAGAGTCGGCGTCCCGGCAGGTCGTGCTGGAGACGGCGTTGCCGCGTGCGTCGTGGCCGGTGACCGTGGCGTGCCCGTTGGGGTCGGTGACGGTGTGGAGGTTGCCGGCCGTGTCGTAGGCGTACGAGGTGAGCGCGCCGGTGGCGTCCTTCGCCGCGAGGACACGGTGGCCGCGCAGGGCGTCGTAGCTGGTGGTGCTGGTGTGCTGCTGCGGGTCGGTGACCTTGACCGTGGAGGTCAGGCCGGAGTCGGCGGCCTCGGCTTGAGCGCGGTAGTGGGCGGAGACCTGGTCGGCGGTCAGTGTGCCGCGGTAGAGGGCGGCTTCGTCGAGTTGGCCGTTGAAGTAGTAGGTGGCGGCGGGCTGATCCATCCAGCCGCCGTTGGCGTAGCCGCCGCCGAGGTAGGCGTAGGTGCGGCTCTGGTCGGCGACCGCGCCGTCGATCGATCCCAGCTTCACGCCGTCCAGGTAGAGGCTCTGGGTGGTGCTCGCCGCCGTCAGGACGACGTGGTGCCACGCGCCGTCGGTGACCGCGCTGGGCGAGGTGACGGGCGCGGGGAACACTCCACCGGTCAGATAGAACCTGCCGCGCAGTTTGCCCGCTCCATCGATGTTCAGCACCGGGAGAGCGGAGGTGGGTGTCTGACCGATGGTGGCGTTCTGGAAGGCGAGCAGGACGCCCGAAGCGGTGGTGGTGCGGAACCACAGCTCTGCGGACATGTCGGCGGTGCCCGCCAGGGTCGAGGCAGGCAGCTGCACGGTGCCGCCGCCGCTGAGTTTCACGGCCCGGTCGTCGCCCGCGCCGAACACGCCGCTCTGGTCGAGCTGCGAGGTGGCGCCGGTGTCCGGGCGGAAGGTGGCGTTCATGCCGGGGCCGCCGACCTCGCTGCCCAGGGCGGTGCCTTCGTCTTCGCCGAGGCGCCAGTAGGCGGCCGGGGCGTCGGCGAGTGCGACGCCGTCGTACTGGTCGCCGCGCCCGGCGACGAGGCTGCGGCGGGCCTGGATGTGCTGGTTGGGGGCGTCCGTCTGGCCCGCTGCCACGGGGACGTACTTCCACACGCCCGAGGTCTGCGTGAAGGTCACCAGCGGTTTGTCGTAGAAGGCGACTTCGTCGATCTGGCCGGTGAAGTTGCGGTAGCCCGAGACCTGGCCGTCCCAGCCGCTCGAGGAGTAGCCGCCGCCGACGAAGACGTGGGAGTAGCGGTCGGCTGGTACGCCGGTGGCTGTGGTGGTCTGGAGGGCGCCGTCCACGAACAGGGCTTGCATGCCGGCGTTGCCGGTGAGCAGGACGTGGTGCCAGGTGTCGTCGGTGAGGGTCTCCTTCGACAGCAGGCTGGTTCCGGTGCCCGAGAGACGGCCGCGGAGCTTGCCTGCGGAGTCGATCAGCAGCATGGGCCGCCAGCCGGTCGGGGTGTCGCCGAGGTCGGCGTCCTGGTTGCTGACCAGGACGCCGGGGCCGGCTGTCTTGAACCACAGCTCGAGCGACATGGCGGTGCTGGTGCCCAGCGATTCCGCCGGCATCTCGACCGCGCCGTCGCCGGTGAAGCTCGCCGCGGTGTCGTCGCCGTCGGCGAAGATGCCCGCGCTGCCGAGGTGTGTTCCGTCCAGGTAGCTGCCGGCCAGGTCCTCGCCCAGGGGGCTGGCGGCTTCGGCGCCGCCGCGCTCGCCCAGGCGCCAGTAGCCGATCGGGGTGCTGCGCTGGATGGTGTCCGCGTAGGTGGAGGAGGAGGTCGAGTAGGTGGGCGCGGAGACCTTCCAGGTGCCGCCGTTGTCGTCGGTGTGCTCGGTGAGGCGGCCGCTGACGGTGTCGTAGGTCGCGGTGGCGTGCTGTCGGCCGGACGGGAGCGTGACCTTCGTCAGCTGCCCCACGGAGGTGCGTGCGGCGTAGTGCTCGGCGACGGTCGCGGGGTCCAGGGTGTGGTCGTAGAAGGCCACTTCGTCCATCTGTCCCGTGAACGGGTACCAGGCGGCGGCCATGTCCATCCAGCCGCCGTTGGCGTAGCCGGCGCCGACGAAGGCGTACTCGCGGGACTGCTCGGCGATGACGCCGCTGATCGAGCCGAGCTTCACGCCGTCCAGGTAGAGGCTCTGGGTGTTGGCCGCGGCCGTCAGCACCGCGTGGTGCCATGCGCCGTCGGTGACCGCCTGCGGGGAGGTGATGGGGACCGCGGACGCGCCACCGGAGAGGTAGAAGCGTCCGCGCAGCTTGCCCGCACCGTCGACGTTCAGAACGGGCAGCGCCGTGGTGGGCTTCTCCCCCACGTCGGCGTTCTGGAAGCTGACGAGCACACCGGCCGCCGTGGTGGTCTTGAACCACACCTCGATGGTCGGGAAGGCGGACGTCTTCAGCGTGTCCGCCGGCAGTTCGACGACCGAGTCGGCGCCGTCGAAGCCCGCGGAGGTGTCCGCCGTGCCCGCGATCGCCGAGCCCGCGCCGAGCAGGGTGTCGCGGTGCACCGCGTCGTTCAGGCCGGTGCGTGAGACGGCCTCGCTGGCGGCCACGGAGCCCTCGGCCTCGCCGAGCCGCCAGTAGGACGTGGGAGCGGAGTCCAGCACGCCGCTGCGGTAGACCGAGCCGGTGGCGTACTCGTACATCGTGCACTTGGTCGTCGACGTCGGCGGGCACACCTTGGTGAGCTGATCACCGGTGTAGGTGTAAGACCAGGTCAAGCCCGGCGTGTTGGCGTCGATGGCGCTGGTGGTGACGGTGGTGACGTGCTGGCCGGTCCAGCCGAACGACAGGGAGCGGCCCGACAGGTCGTCCCTCACCTTCTTCACCGGACCGGCGGTCGCGGTCTCGTGCGTGATGCTCTGGCTGCGGCCCGCGACGTCGCTGATCTTGGTGAGGACGCCGCCGGCCAGGAAGCGGTAGGTGGCGCCGGAGCGTTCCCGCAGGATCCAGTCCGTGGACTGGCGGGCCAGGGTGAGCGAACCACCGGACGGGCCGGTGTAGGTGCCGTCGGCGTTCTTGCCGAACCTGGCCTGCGAGCCGTCGGACAGGGTGATGAGGACCGACGCGGTGGCCGGTTCCTCGCGCAGCTGCATGTCCCAGCGGGTGGACCAGCCGGTGCCGAAGGCTCCGCCGGTGCGCGGGTCGAGGGAGTTGTAGGTGCGGGTCAGCGACAGCTCGGGTCCCACGGTGGTCAGTGCGGCGTCGGTCGCGGCCGTGACGTAGTTGCCGTCACGGGTGCCGATCTCCTTGCCTTCGTCGGCGCCGCCGAGATGGCTTGTCACGGCGGGCTGCGGGACCTGTGTGGTCAGCAGCGCGGCGCCGGGGCGGGTGGAGGTGGCGGAGCCGTCGTAGGCGTACCCGTACCAGGCGTAGGTCTTGTCCCAGGACAGCCAGCCGGACGGCACCGCCCACTGCTGGCCGTCGCCGCGTGTGCCGGTCTTGCAGTTCTTGCGCAGGTTGCTGCCCTCGACCTCGCAGACCTCGAAGGAGTACTGGAGGGCGGCCTTCGGGTAGCGGTCCGCGTCGGTGGCCTTGGCCCACAGGGTCGGGGTGAGGGTGTTGACGGTGATGCCGCTGCCGGGCGATTCCGCCGTGAGCTGTGGTGGGATGTTCACTGCGGAGAGCCTGACCGCCGCTCCCGGTACGCCGGCGGCGGTGAAGCGGCTGACGCCGACTTCCTCCATGGTCCACTGGACGGTGTAGGTGGCGGGGGTCAGCAGGGCGACCTTCGCGTCCAGGGTGATGGACTCACCGGGCGAGATGGCCTGCGGCATCGCCGTCCAGCGGATCTTGGCGCTGTCGGTGATCTCCTTGCCCGCCGCGTCGAACAGGTTGTAGCGCAGCTTGTAGTTGCCGTTCGCGGGCCAGGTCGCCTGTCCCTGGTTGGTGACGGTGACCTTCTCGACGCCCTCGGTGGTGGCGGTGACCGGGGCGGTGAAGTCGCCGAGCGAGTAGGCGGCGCCGTACTTGGTCCAGGTGACGTCCAGGCTCGGCTTGCCGCCCGGGTAGTCGTCGGAGCCGAACTGCTTCCAGCTCTTGGAGTCGGTGGCCGACGCCTTCACGGCCAGGCCGTAGTTCTTCTTGCGGGCGTGCGTCCAGTCGTCGACCAGCTTGCGCCCCGCGGCGCCGAGCTTGATCGTCTCCCACGCGGCACCGCAGGACCACGTCTCCGCGCCCGAGGGCCGCCAGCCGTGCGCGAAGCTCTTCGACGCCAGCGAGGCACCCGTCGAGGGGCCCGGCCACTTCGACGTCGTGGACTCGGCCCAGTTCGAGGTGATCGGGTGCACGGTCACCGGCCGGGCGGTGCACGACTGCGACCAGGTGTTGTACAGCGCGAGGTTGGCGCTGACCACCCACGCGTTCTTCAGGGTGGTCTCGAGCCCCGCAAAGCGCAGGAACGCCGACGCCTTGTGGCTGCCTGCGTCGTAGGTGCCCACCTTCAGGACCGTGTCCGAGGCGAAGTTGGTGGTGTACGGATACTCCACGTACGTGCCCGAGGTGGCGGCCACACTCTGCACCGACGGGTCGACACGTACGGGAAAGACCCGCTCAGGCGCGGCCAGCCAGTTCTTGTCGAGCTTGACGACCAGAACCTGCCGACCGTCCTGAACGGCCAGGCTGTAGGTGACGCCGGAGGAGATCACGCCCTCGTTGGAGTCGGGGGCGAGGTTCGAGTCCTGCATCCAGCCGGCGGGGGTCCAGGCGCGGACGGCGCCCTCTGCGTCGACGAACACCACATTGCCCTGCGCATCGAGTTGCGCGGTGAGACCGTGCAGTTCCAGCGGGAAGCGCCACTCGGCGGGCGCGTCGGCGTCCTTGAGGACCAGGGTCTCCTTGACCGAGTCGCTGCCCGCGATGAACTCCACGTCCGCGTTGGGACGCGCGTTCTCGTAGGTGAGGGTGCTGTCCTCGGCCTGCCCGGCCACAGGGTGGGCGTCGTCCACGCCGTAGCCGACGGAGACCCCCTCGTCGACCTGCATCCGCACCACCGGGTCGGCGTCGGCCGTTCCGGCGAACTCGATCTGCGCCTCGGTCGAACCGGTCTCCCAGCCCTCCTCGCCCGCGCTCATCGTGCTGGGTCCTGATGACTCCTGGGGCACGAGAGTGGTGTCGATGGGCTTCCAGCTGCCGTCTGCGGCCTGGAAGTTGACGGGCTCCGTGTAGAAGCGGGTGGTGTACGTGCCGTCCGGGTTGAAATAGGTGCGCTCTCGCTCTGCCCGCTCCCCCACCACCTCTTTGCTGCGCTTGGCGTCGAAGCCCTGCGAAGTGACAGTTGCGGGCGACTCGACCTCGACGGCCGGTCCGGGCTGGGGTATCCGGGCGGTGCTGGGCAGACGCGTGACGCCGTCGGCCTGCTCGGCCGGGAGTTCACCCCGCCCGTGGAGTGCCCCGTCGCGCCCGCCTTTCGCGGAGGCGTCCGTCGCCTGCGCGGAGGCGGTGTGGCCCCGTCCCGCAGCGGAACCCCAGCGCTGGTCCGGAGCTTCCCCGGAACCGACACCCGCGGACTGACCTACAGCAAAAGCTACTTGCTCCGTCCCGGCCAACACCGCCAGGACGAAGACAACAGCAAGAACCAGCGGACGTGCCGGACGCACGGAATCCCCCCACCCAAAAGATCACGAGTGGGCAATTCCTAAAGGATCTCCAAACAAATCACAAGACATCCACAAGGCTTCACAAGGTCAAGTGAGCATGGTCACGCCACATTGCACGCAAAATGCGCTGGCCAGAGACCTGCGGTGCCATCACCAACTCGACACTCCCTGCGGGACGGCACGAAACTGAGCCGTTTCACCGAGATCCACCCGATCCGGCGCAACCGCAGATCGTTCGGCTCCGGAGGTCGACCTGCGCCCGACCACCGCGGAGTTGCCGCCGTACACATGGTGGTCGCGAGCTGATCATCAGCGGCACCAGCCGCGGACTCACTCCTTCAGATGCGGCGAGGCCCCTCCTGCTTCCGCGTACAGGTCCCGGACGTCGTCGGCGAGGCCTGCGTGGTCATGGAGGTCGATGTGGAGGGCATGGCCGATGAGGCCGAACAGCCCATACACGTACCTCACAGGCAAGAGCAGCCCGTGCGGCGGCCTGCCGCGCCTGAGCCTGGCCGCGTCGGCGCGACGGTTCCGCCAGGCACTCGACGAACTGCTCCGCCCAGCCCAACAGGCCGGCGGGGTCCGCACACTGACGTCAGCGCGGACGATGTCGCCGCGCTCACCGTCGGGTGCGCGACGATACGGGGCGCCCACCGCGACCGGAACAGCGGCACTCGCATGGTGCGCCTGGCGCTGGAGAGCCTGCGAAGTCCCGGATCCGTCACGGAAGGACGGGTGTTCGTGACGTGCCCGGCACGCTTCACGCGGCGCCACGGTGCGAGCAGTGCGGGGCCCGGCTCGACGCCCGGCCCACTGGCCGCCCGGCCCGCTACTTCGGAGCGACCTGCCGACAGCGAGCACGTCGCCGCCGTCTCGGACCGGCAAGATGCGGAGGATCGCTGGAATCGCCGAGAACCTCGGCGAAGGCGGCGGGGTACTCATCCTCGACGACACAGGTTTCATCAACTGCAGACAGGTACCAGATCGTGCGTTGGAGAGCGACCAGTGCCTTTGAGGCTGAGTCAGACAAGCGCGCGGTACGCCTGCGCTAACTCCCGCGCTCCGGTTGCGACGAGATCGAACGGTCGCGCCAACGAGAGCCGGATGAGGTGTGAACCGAGCGCCGGCTCGGCCCAGTAGAACCGAGCGCAGGGCAGCACGTGAACACCGCGGGCAAGTAGTTAATCCTTGTTCAGCGAGCGGTTCGAGCGGTCGTCGCGCCCCGGAGAGTCGTACTGGACGTCCGAGATCTCCTCCTTCGGGTGGTGCGGGCGGGCGTGGTCGGCCGCCGTCGCGGGCAGCGCCGCCACCGAGACCAGAGCACCGGCGGCGAGCGCGGCAGCGGCCAGGCGACGGGCAGTTGCAGAAGCGGTCAAGGAATCCCCCTGATGGCGCGGGCACCCTCCCGCCGGCGGCACACGCGGCCGGCGTGGAAGTCGGTGCGGTGTACGGGTGGCGACCGGACCGGCAGCACACCCACACTCTGTCCGCCCAGCGCAGGAATTGGCACGGAAAAATAGGCTATATTACTTATTGACCGTATTCCTGTAATTTTTGAATGCATCGTCCATTTATGCCGCGCATGCATGACGTTGACGCCCTGTCAGGGCAGGCATCCTTGCGGGCGCTGGCCGGGACGCCCTGCCTCACCCTGCAGCCACGCTGCGGGCCGACCCGGCCATCACTCGAAAGTGAGTAACACCGCGACGCCGCCGAGAACTCCGGACATCGGCGACCGGCCGGCCGGGCCCGCCGGTCACGACGATGACTTCCCTGGAATCGGACTGCTTGGCCTCCCTCACCCCGCGCATCACCAGCGAGTAGGCCACCTGCTGCTCATTGAGCAGGTTGACTGCGAGCGCTCCGAGCAGGGTGTGGGCGAGAGTGGGAAGACTGTTGCCCCACGACCGCACCGCTTCTCACTCGCCCCGGCCTCATAGCTGTAGGCGAAGCGAAAATGAGTCCCCAAACCGTCCACAAGCGAGCTGGCACTCGCCGCCTCAGCCAGAGCACGCGCACATACGCAGCAACGACACGAAGCAAGCTTGTCGTCGTGGCTCGTGCCAGCGGCTGCCAGTTGACGGGGCTCGGTACCCGCCGTGGTCGTCAAGTGGGGCGTGGTGCCCGGTCCGGGAATCGCGAAAACCATCTGGCTCGAGTGCGCGCCGCGCTAGGGTCCCTGTCCTGATTCAGGATGTTCAGGACGGTAAGGCTGGACTGGGGGGTTTGACGATGCTTGACGAGGTAATGACGGCGGCCGCCGCGGCCGGGGGTATCGCGGTGGTGGAGGCCGCCGGTTCGGACCTGTGGGCGTCGTTCCGGACACGGTGCGCCCGGCTGGTCGGCCGCGGTGACCCGGACCGGGAGGGTGAGGCGCTGGAGCAGCTGGACCGTACCGCCGCCAGGCTGGCGTCGGGCGAGGACAAGGGGGAACGGGAGTGGCAGCGCGAGGTGCAGGCACGCGTGTGGCGCGTGGAGTTCGCCGCGCTGCTGGAGAGTGTGGCAGCGGCGGAGCGGGACGAGCTGCTGGCCGGGCTTGTCGCGCTGCGGGCGCGGGCCGCGGCCGATGAGACCGGCGGGGCGGTGTCCGGGAACACCTTTCGCGGGCCGGTCGCCTTCCAGACGGGCGCGCGCTGCACCCAGGACATTCGCTTCGGGGCGGCGGGATGAGCGGGTCCGCTCCCGGGCCGGACGGGGTGAGCGGCAACGCCTTCCACGGGCCGGTCGCACTGCAGACCGGCGCCGGCAGCACGCAGCACGTACATCACCACCACGGCTCCGAGCCCCCGTCCCCGCTGGATGCCTCAGCCGACGAGCTGGCTCGCGCTGTGTGGACGCAGTGGCAGGAAGAGGCCGGGCTGCGGCAGCTGATGGAGCCGCCCCCGCTGCCGCCGCGCTGGCGGGTGACCGGCCGGGACCTGTCAGGCTCCTTGGGCGCGGCGACCGCCAAAGGTCGGTGGGCCCGGTTCGAACCGCTGCCCGGCCTGGCGGCGGTGACCCGGGAGCGGCTGCGGGCCGGCGGCGGACTGGACGAACTACACGCCGTTTACGGCGGGTTGGCCTCGGGCCGGCTGCTTCTGCTGGGTACGCCAGCGGTGGGCAAGACGGCCACCGCGGTGCTGCTGCTGCTGGCCGCGCTGCGCCACCGCGCCCGGCCGGACCTCAGTGCGAAGGAGCGGGCGCGAGTCCCGGTTCCGGTGCTGCTGACGCTCGACGGCTGGGACCCGGCCCGGGAGAAGCCGACGGAGTGGGCGGCGCAACGGCTGTCCCGGGAGTACACGCTGTTCGCTGGGCGGGGCGGGCGTGGGCGGGCCCGGCAGCTCCTGGAGTCAGGACGGGTGGCACTGTTCCTGGACGGGCTCGACGAGGTCGACGGCAACAAGCTGCGAGGCGCGATGGTGACCGCGCTGTCGCAGGCTCCGTGCCGGCTGGTGCTGGTCTCTCGGGCGCTGGAGGCCGTACTGACCGCGAAGAGGTCGGCCCGGCTGGGCAGCGCCGTGGCGCTGGAGATCCAACCCGTCGAGTCGGTCGAGGCCACCACATACCTGCTCGACCAGCTGCCCGATCCGGCGCCCGCCGCGTGGCGGGCGCTCACCGACCGGCTGCTGCACGCTCCTGACAGCGCGGTAGCCCGCGCCCTCGCCAAGCCGCTGGCGATCACCCTGGTGCGGGACATCTACGCCGACGACGGTCCGGTGGATGAACTCCTCGACAGCGCCCGCTTCAACACGTCCACCGAGGTCGAGAACCATCTGCTGGACCACGCCGTCACCGCCGCCTACACCCCGCGGCTCGGCACCCCCGCCCCAAGCTGGTCCGCAGAGACGGCGGAGCGGGCCCTGCGGTTCGTCGCGCGGCGCCTCGCCGACGAGGGGAGCCGGAACCTGCGATGGTGGCACATCACGGGGTGGGCTGAGGTCCGGCCCAGACGGCTCGCCATGTGGGCGCTAGTCAGCGTGGTGTGCGGGGTGCCTACGTTCGTCGTGATGTGGCTGGCCTCCCCCACTCTGTCCACCGTGCTGCTCGCGGTCCCGGGCGCGGTCCTGGGCGGCTGGGTGGCCGGCGACCGCTTCGCGGAACTCAGTGATCCGCAGCCGTTGCAGAGTGCCGGCTGGCGGGACATCTTCACTCCGGGAGCGATCGTCTCAGGCGTGGTGGAGTGGCTGGTCCTCGGCACCGCGGCGACACTGAGCGCCCCCTTGCTGCCGGGACCCGCGTGGCTCTGCTTCCTCACCACCCTGCCGCTCGGATACACCGGGATGCTGGTGACGGGCCGCGGCCACCAGATCGTGGCGGGCGTGCCGCTCCTGTCCGCCGGTGCGGGCTCCTGGTACGACGACGTACGGGAGCACTACAACCGCCCACCGTTGCAGGACACCCGTTCGGTCGGGCCCAGGGATGTGTGGCGGCACCACCTCGGACTGCGCCTCGTCCTCGGCCTGTTGACCGGGGTCGCGGTGGGACTGCTGGCCGGACCCCTGGTGGCCTGGTTCTTGGGCTCGCCCCTGGGCGCGCTGGCCGCGTTCTCGAGTGCGCTGCTGACGGCCGTCATGGCCGGCCCAGTCTGCAACACGGCCGTCGCCACCGCCGCCACCGCCCTTCAGCTCTCCGCCCGCGAGGGCACCCCGGTGCGCCTGATGGCGTTCCTGGAGGACGCCCGCCGCCGCAACCTGCTCCGGGCGACCGGCCCGGTGTACCAGTTCCGGCACGCCCGCCTCCAGGAACGCCTGGCGCGGCCTCGCTGATCAACTGGGTACTGGGTCCTTCACCGGCTGCTGGCCAGCCTCCAGTCCGATCCACAAGCGTCGTCGGAGCGGCTTCAAGCAGCTGCTTGCTTCGCTACTCGCTCAGCCCAGTCACTGACCGAATCGCCCGGACAAGGACGAGCCCCCGGCCTCCGCTCGAGGCCAACAGCACATCGAACTCTGGTTCCTCCACCATCCCCCCATCGGATGCAACCACACGGTCTGGTGGGCAGACCCCACCACGGGGTGTTGTTAGCTGCTCTGTGTCGATCCAGGCGGCGAAGTCAGGGAGATCGGTGCGGTCAAGATCGGCCAGTTCGGCATGACAGCACCGGCCAGGACGCCGCTACCGGACGACTTCGAGACCCTGGACGGAGACTTCTTCTCGCTCGGACTGAGGGACACCTACTACGAACAGCTGCGCGAGCTGGGTCCCGAGCTGCAGCGCACCGTCCTGCGGGCTCTCAACGACATCTCCTTCGATCTGGACCTCTTCTCCCGCGCCCGCACCGAGAGTGTGACGGGCACGTCCCTGCTCCGCACCGTTACCCCCGACACCGTCATCGGCCGCTTCAGGGGCGGCATCCACGCAGGACCATCGGCGACCATCACCGACGTCACCCGACGGCACCTGTTCGACGCGCTGAGCGGCACGGGGGCGAGCTGGTCGGGCAACCTGCACGAAGTCTCGTGCGCCACATCCGGTGCCAGTGTCGCGAACGGCACGCTGACGAGCAGAACACCGCCGCCCCCTGCGCCGCGGGCATAGGAGGATCACCGCACCCCCTGTACAACTGCGGTCCTGAATCGTCAGCCGTGGCTCCAACCAACCGCAACCGGGAGACGTCCCTGCCCATGCACCGTACGGCAGGCCGAAACTCGCACCCCTTCATCCCTTCTTCCCGATCGGTCATAAGTGACAAGCGTTTGATTCGTGAACCAGTATCGGCTTCTCGCCCGAAGCCGCATGGTGCGCGGGCACAATACCCGTATGTCGGGGGATTTTCGGTCGCGGCGTGCCGCGTGGGGGCGTACCACCGTCCTGCTGGCCGGCCTGGCGATGCTCGTCGGGCTCGCGATCTCTGTGGTCGTGGCGCTGTTGAAAGGGCCTGAGATCGGGGGGGTCGTGGCCGGGGTGGTCGCCACGGCATTGACATTCCCGGCGCTGGCCGTGTCCCTGTGGGCGTGGTGGCGTAGTGGTCTGCCCTCAGAATCAACCGCGCCGGGCCCAGTAGCCACGGTCAAGGAGCGGTTGGCGGGGATGGTGTCCGATGAGTGGTGGGAGGAGGAACGCATCCGGGAGCTGGACCGCCCCATGCCGGTTCGCTGGAGACTGATCTCCGATCCGGCGCTGACGGACCCCGCCGTCGCCGCTGACGGGACGGTCGCCTGGAGAGGGTCGAGTGACCGGCTAGCGGAACTGGCCGAGGGGTTCCGCGAGCTGCGACGCCGTCGCCTGGTTGTGCTCGGCGGCCCAGGAGCAGGCAAGACCACCTTGGCCACTCAGTTGCTCTGCGAGCTGTTGCGTGAGCGGCGCGGGGACGAACCGGTTCCTGTGCTCCTGCCGGTGGACAGGTGGGACCCTGCCGTACACCCTCGATTCCAGGACTGGCTGGCCGTCCGGCTGACTGAAGGGTATCCGTCGCTCCGCAGAAGAGGCGGAGGGCTGGAGACGTGCCGGGCGCTGGTCGACCGGGGAGACGTGCTGCCTGTGCTTGACGGACTGGACGAGGTGCCTCCGGCCGCACGCGTTGCGATCCTCGCCGCGCTGAAAAGGTCCTTGGGGCCCAAGGACCAGTTGATCTTGACGTGTCGCAAGGACGAGTACGCCCTGGCAGTCGCCGACGCGCATGTCCTGGCCTCTGCCACCGTGATCGAACCCGAGCCGCTGTCCCCCGCCGACGCAGCCGCCCATCTGCGCGCCTGCCTGTCCCCAGTTCCCTCTGCATGGCAGGACGTCCTGCTCCGGCTGAGCGATGGACGAGCGCCACGCCTGGCCGAGGCGACCGCCACGCCTCTCGGGCTGTGGCTCGTGCTCAAAACATACGTCGACACCGCCGCCGACCCGGTCGAACTCCTCGACTCAACCCGCTTTCCCACTGCCGCCGCGCTGCGCGGCCATCTGTTCGACCAGCTGATTCCGCAGATCATCCGCGCCTGCAAGGAGCACCGCTCCCGTCAACTGCGCCACTGCCGTGACGCAGAGGAGACCGCGCTGTGGCTCGGCCGTATCGCCGATCGCCTCCATCGCATTCCGGCCTGCGGCGAGCAGAGCGGCACCCGCAACTTCGCATGGTGGCACCTGGCCTGCCACTTCGCCGATCCGGACGCCTTGTGGCTTGCCTACCACCTCCTCGTTGGAGTCGGGCTGGGGAGCGTCGCCGGAACCATCACCGGCCTTATGACCGGGGCCATTGGGGGCTCCATCGCCGGATTCATAACCCTTAGCGCAGCCTTTGCTCTTCCTGCTCACGTCCGCGTGAGCGAAGCCGATACCGACACAGTCCCCGCTATCGCCTGGCAGTGCGACGATCCCGGCCACGCTGAGTTGACGCGTCGCGGCTGGTTCCCACGGATCAGAGCAGGCCGCCTGGGTGAACTCCTGACCGAAGCACTCGACGGAGACACGCCGACCAGCCTCTGGGCCGGCATGAGGGCTGACTTGTCGGTCGAGCTGTCACGCTTCCTTCGGCGCGTGAAGCGTTGGGCCAGTCTGTTGGGGGCATTGGCCTTGATCGCCGTTCTGGTAGGCCTTGTAGCAGACTTACTCGACTATGTCTTTAAGTTCCTGATCGTCTTGGTCGTGGGTTGCATCGTCGGTATCGCACTGGTGGCCTTCCTCTATGGGAGCATCCTGCTCCTGGGTGGTTCTGTAGCACTGTTATTCCTCGCCCCAGCGGCATGGTTGCCGACCTGGGAGGTTAGGAACGACAGGGCCAGCACCCCGATGGTCACCTGGCGCAGTGACAGAACGCTCAACCTCCTGCGGCCAGCTGTTCTTGGAAGCTTTGGAGCGTTCCTCGGCGGCCTGATCGGTCTCGTTGGTTGGACAGGGTTCTGGCTCGTGCTCGGGGTCACGGCCGGGTTGTTCACCAGCCTGGTGGTCAGCAAGCACCGTGCCTGGCTGAAATATCTGATGGTGACTGCTTGGCTCGCATACCGGCGAACCCTGCCCCGGCGGCTGATGCCGTTTCTCAACGAGGCACACCAGCTAGGCCTGCTGCGTGCAGTCGGCCCCGTCTACCAGTTTCGGCACTCCGAACTGCATGATCGTCTCGCGGCCCACGCACGCTCACAGCGCTGACCTTCGAGGACGCCCCTCTCACCTTGTCATGCAGGGCTCAGACACAGCGTCTGAGCTTGTCATCTAAGGTCCGGTGTCGAACGCGGCTCGAACTTGGTCGGTGTTTTCGCACAGCGGACGTGAGGGCGGCCTCCGTCTGATCCCTTGCTCCGTCACAGAGGCAGAGGAACAGTACGAAGGCCGTGGTCGTGAGTCTGGAGTACCCGGGTGTCCTGCGGGACGCGTTCGCGGAAGTGTCAGGCTTCCGGGCGGAGTTGTACGCGTGTCTGATCGCCCGGGGCGACGCACTGTTCGAGTTATGCGACGCCCCGTTGTGCACAGACGGGCCGGTGCGGACGCTCGTCGACCTGGCGCTCGCCCTGGAACATCGCCGCGGGCACGGGGCTCTCTACGGCGGCCTTAGAGGTCGTTTCTTTTGGCGGTTCTCGGGTCGAGCTGTGCAGGGATACTGCTGTGGTGCTGTTGACGTGGATTGCTGAGGTGGCGGACGAGCCTCTGGTGCTGGAGCCGGCTGACCGGCGGGTGGAGTGGGAGACCAACACCTGGTCGCTGGGGGCGGCTGACGAGGACAGGAGTTCGTTGTCCGTCGCCGAGGTGGTGGCGGCCTTCGAGCGGACTGCTGCTGCCATCCGGGAACGCATTCGCGATCTGCGCTTCTCCGGGCCGGCGACGTTCTATGTGTGGCACGACAAGCAGGCAGGACAGCTTCGGTGCTCGACCGGTTCTGTGCCCCCGGATGCGTTGCCGTTCAGCGGTAGCTATGTGGCTTCCGACGACCTCGGCTCGGTCGTCGAGGAATTTCTGGCCGACAGCGAGCCAGGCTTCATCGCCCGGTCGGACCTGGACGACGTGCAGAGCCTCTCGGAGCAGACCGAGACCGAGACCGAGCCGGAGATCAGGCCCTTCGGTGTCTGGGTCAGCAGTGTCGGAGCCTCACACTGACTGGTGATGCCCGTCCACACGGACGAGTCGGCGGTGACAGATGAGGGCTGCGGCTATGCCGGCGAAGGCGAGGAAATGTTCTGCCTTGCGTTCGTAGCGGCGGTGGAGCCGACGGCAGCCGGCGAGCCAGGAAACGGTCCTCTCAACAACCCATCGGTGGCGGCCGAGCCGCTGCGAGGACTCAATCCCTTTGCGGGCTATGCGGTGGCGGATGCCGCGCTTGCGGAGCCATCGGCGCAGGTGGTCATAGTCGTAGCCCTTGTCGGCGTGCAGCTTCGCCGGGCGGCGGCGACGGGGTCCGCGGGGAGAACGAATAGGCGGGATGCCACGCACGAGCGGCTGAAGATGACCCTGGCTGTCGTGCATGTTGGCAGCCGAGATACCCAGCGACAGTGGGAGTCCGTTCCGGTCCGTGATCAGGTGAATTTTCGATCCCAGCTTGCCGCGGTCGGTCGGATTCGGTCCGGTCAGTGGCCCCCTTTTGCTGCCCGGAGGCTGACGGAGTCGATCGCGCACCGCGACCAGCCGAGCTCGCCGCGGGCGCCGAGTTCGTCCAGGACGACACGGTGGAGCCTTGCCCAGACGCGGGCCCGGCTCCACTGAGCAAACCGTCGGTAGACCGTCTGCCAACTCGGACCGAACACCGGTGGGAGCTGCCGCCAGGTGCAGCCCGAAGTGGCCACGAAGATGATCGCGGCCAGCGCCTCGCGGTCACCGGCCCGCCGCCGGCCACCACCCTGCGGACGTATCACCTCCGTTGGCGGCACCACCCGCCGAAACAGCACCCACAACTCGTCCGGCACCAAACGCTCAACCAGATCCGTCATGCACGGTTCAACGAACGATCACGCCAAAAGAAACGATGCCTTAACCGGGGGCAGATCGACTTCGCCCCGCTGCGTCGAGCCCTGGTGTCGACGCCGCTACCGAGGGCTGCGGACGGCCGGATCGTGCTGGCCGCGGACGTCTCGCCGTGGCTGCGGCCAGACGCCAGCACCTGCCCTGACCGGGCCTTTTGCCACACCTTCGGCCGGGGCGAGGGCAAACACCAGATGGTGCCTGGCTGGCCGTATTCGATCGTGGCCGCGCTGGAGACGGGCCGCACATCGTGGACGGCGGTGCTGGACGCGGTCCGCCTGGAGCCCGGAGCCGACGTCGCCGCGGTGACCACCGTCCGGCTCCGCGAGGTCGTCGAGCAACTCGTCGAGGCTGGCCAGTGGAAGCCGGGCGACCCGCACGTCCTGGTCGTGCTGGACGCCGGATACGACGCGCCCCGCATCGCCCACCTGCTGGCCGACATGCCCGTCGAGATCCTCGGCCGACTCCGCTCGATCGGGTGATGCGGCGTCCGGCCCCCTCCCGTAAAGGGTTCGCCCTGGCCAATCCGAAAGGCGGTCGGCCGCCCAAGCATGGCGGCGAGTTCGTTTTCGGCGCCCCCTCCACCTGGGGTATCGAGCAGTCCGTGACGGTCACCGACACCCGCCTCTACGGCAAGGTAACCGCGCGGGCATGGGACCGGTTGCACCCGAGGCTGACCCGGCGGGCGGCCTGGATCGAGTACGACGGACCGTTGCCCCTCATCGAGGGCACCGTCATCCGCCTCGCCGTGGAGAAGCTGCCTTCCGGCGGGGCGAAGCCGTCATCGACCTCACCTATGCGGCACCGGGCCGCCACCGGCTGCTGATCCGCCGCAACCGCACCATAGGTGAACTCGCCTACTACCGCTGCCACTCCACCGCGCCGGCGTCCTTGGCCACTCTGGTCAAGGACGCAGGTTCCAGATGGCGGGTGGAGGAGACCTTCCAAAGTGAGAAAGGGCTGGCCGGGCTGGACGAGCACCAGGTCCGCCGCTACCCGTCCTGGGCCCGCTGGGTCACCCTCGCCATGCTCGCCCACGCATTTCTCGCCGTCGTCCGCGCCGACGAACACGCACACCGCCCCACACCGGACGACCTGATCCCGCTGACCTGCAACGAGATCCAGCACCTGTTCATCACTGTCGCTGTCCGACCCGATCACGGCCCGGCTCAGCTGGTCCGCCTGGCGGCGCCGCCATCAAGCCCGAGCCCGCGCCGGCCATTGCCGCCGACAAAGCCGGATGGCTCCTACCTGGGGGACATGACCTCGAAGAGGTTTCCGGCGTCATCGGTGAAGTACAGGCCGCGAGGGCACAACGGGTGGTCGATCCGGCCGTTGTCAGGCTCGCTGGGATCGTTGCCATAGGGCACCCCGGCGGAGTTGAGCCGGGCAAGGATCCCATCGAAGGACGACGGATCCACATCGAAGGCCAGGTGGTGGCCGACCGGATTCTCGACGGACATGAAGTCCAGCGTCAGGGAATTGTTGACCTGCACCGGCGCGAAATGCCGGTCTGCGCCTCGATAGTCCAGTCCCATGACGGAGGCGAAGAAGCGCGCTGCTGCCTCGTTGTCGACGGCTGGGACGATGGTGTGGTTCAGCGTGATGGACATGCGCTGTCTCTCAGATCTCGACTGGCAGGGACAGGACGCCGTGCAGGAAGACGTCGACGAGGTCGCGCACTCCCAATTGCGGCGCCGGATCCGTCGGCTCGCCTCCGGTTTGCGGCCTGCCGGCCCCGACGAACAGGAAACCCAGGAAGATCAATGCTGCCTGCTCGGGAGGCAACCGCAGCGACTCCCGCTCAGGCTCGAAGAGTTCGGCCAGCGCCTCCCGAACGGGCAGGGAACCGGCCGCACGATCAGGCGGGGTCCCTGCGCTGCCGGGACGACCGCTTCGTCCCCGCCCGCCCGTCGCATGAAGCGCCCCGACCACCGCGCCGACGCGGTCCAGGTGGGCGTGCAGCGCCGAGGCAGCCTCGGTCAGCCGGTCGGCAAGCGGCTGATCCATAGACACCAGAGCGAGTTCGTCGAGGGCGTGGGCCGGACTGAGCGCCTCGGTCACGCACGCGTCCAGGAGTTCCTCCTTGTCCGCGAAGACGCGGAAGATTGTGCCCTCCCCGATGCCTGCGGCCCGGGCGACCTGGCGTGTCGTCACCGCGCTGCCGTGCTCGATCACGAGCGGAAGCGCGGCACGAATGATCATCTCCCGGCGGCTGTCGGGGTCCATCGCCGGTGCTCTTCGTCGACTGGGTGCGGTCGTCATGGAGGCAAGTATCGGAGTGAGTGCTCACTCCGGTCAAGGTATCGCCGACGCGTAGCATCAACTCCGCTCGACCACGCTGCCGGACGTCTGAAGATCACGATCTACAGCTGGAGTATTAACGATCACGTTACCTACGGGGTGGCGGCCCTTGTGGAGTAGTCGGCCCGGCTGTCGCCGACTCGGTCACACTCTGCGAGCGTGCCGTCGAGCAGGACGTAGTCGGGGTCGGCTACACCGAGCACGCATCTCGGGCCGGGCGCACGGTCGACGAGCAGGCGGATCACCGCAGCGGTGTAGGCATGGGCCGTGCCGTCAGAGATGCCGAAGCCGGCGCCGATCTGGGCGAGAGTGTCGTGTCGGCGCAGGTACACCAGACCGACCACGGCACGCTGGAGCGGCGGGAGCTTGCAGCAGCGGTCACCCTCGCGGGTGACGATGAGCATGGTGACCCACTCGACCAGGGCATGGGGCAGGTCGAGTGCGGCAGGATGGAAGACCAACAGGTCTCCTGTGCCAGTGAGTTGAGACGTCGAACACCTCCCTCAACGACACGGGAGCCTTGTCTTTGCGTACGTCTACGTCGTCGCCCGATCAGACGCCACACTGAAAAGCCTCAGTGCCCAGAGTTCATCCGGCATGAACAGCAGTCTTGCCAATCCGGGAAGATCCGTTTCCCGAGCCGCCCAGATGCCCGCAACAACAGGTCGGCTGTCGAGACCTCTGCCCGCCACAAGCCGTCACCTACTTCACGGAGCGGCATCATAGAAGGGATCTGGAACCAGGTCGGCAATGGCGAATCCCTTCAACGTTGCATCAAAAAGCATCTCGTATGTGAATTCAGACATGGTCATCTCATACACCTTCCATTCACCACCCTCCTGCCGCGCCAGGACCGGCCAATCGCATGGCTGGATATCGTAACGAACGAGCCAGTAAAATTCGGCGGCCGTCTCCGAGATTCCCCAAGGAAGCAGCCCTCCTTCACCCGGGCGAAAGAGACCATACGGCTCGTAAACTCCTCGAACTACAGGATGCTGCTCCATAATTTGCCGGAAGCGGTCCAACCTTTCAAGGATTCCCAGATTATCTCCACCGGAGGATGAATGAACTTCAAGGTACCCACTGAACTGGCCGACCCCGAAGCACCGGCAGAAAGACTTAAAGTCCTCAGGAAGTTCGACGCCGAGACGCTGCTCGATCTCGCTCCACGAGATCTCCAGCTCCCTCGACTGCCACGAAACCCCTGCCGCAAGCCGATCAACCCAAACCATCATCCACTCCCAGCCTGTGTATTAAGGCACGTTATCCACCACTGGGGCGGCCATGTCCACCTGACCTGGGGCATTCACGACCGGCCCCTGTTCGAGGAGTGGCACATCAAGACCACCACGGTGCACGCGGCCGGCGAGGAGATGGGAAACCTTGCCGCCGAGATACTCACTTTCCTCACGAGCGTAGCGACGTAGCCGGAACTCATTCCCACGCTGGCCAGCAGCACGCGAGACCACGTCCTATGTGCGGAGTCGGCATGGAGAGCACCCTACTCGGCAAAGACCGCAGATTATGAGGCCGTAGCCGGGCTCAGCCACCCGGGGAGTCAGCCGAGCCAGGCGAGTGGGTCTTCCTCGTCCTCCCCGGATTCCCGGACCGTCGTAAAGGTGACAGGCACTCCCAACTCTGCAAGACCTGCGAGAACGGCTGGCGAGATGTGGAGCCCTGTACCTGATTCGGCGATGCCTGAAACATCGACCTTCACCGTTTTGCCCGCTTCCTTCAGCGCGTCGAGCGCCGGTTTGCGGGGGCTGAGGAGTCCGATGAGTTCCACGGCCTGTTCGTCGGCGCTTTCTGAGTGCCGCTCGTCAACGGTGAGTGTGGCCCAGCCGGGGCCGGAATAGATGTCCACACCGTCGGACGAAGAGAACTCCTGACTGGCGGCGAGTTGCAGCTCGGCAAAGAGAAGGGCGGAATCCACTTCCCGACCTGAGACAACCAGGGACGTGCTCAAGTTAGCCCACGGCTTCAAATTCGCTCCAGTTTCCATGACCGTTCTTTCAGCGTTCGTTCATATTGGCCGCGACCCGGAGAGGGAATCCCAGGAGTGCGATTCGCTTGAGTTCTTCCGGCTGGAGGGCGAGAGTACAGTCGTTCCCGGCGAATCCGTACACTTCGACGGTCACCTCATACCCCCGTCCGGCCAGTTGCGCGAGCTCGGTCCGCTTGCTTTCCATGATGGAAAGGATGTTGTTCATCTGCTCGTGAAAGTCCCGGCTGACGTGCTCGTCGCAGCTGATACTCCACAGTCCGTCGACGTCGCCCGGCCGAGCCCATTTGCTGGGACCCGGGTTGCGCACGCCAGTGGGCTCCAGCCCGAGAAGGGACGTCATCCCGGGCTGAAGACTTCCTCCACTGATCACGAGTGTCACATCCGTCAATACCCAGTCGCGCTTCTTTACTGCATCCATGTATGGCTCCTCACAGGTCGAGACGTCCTACTTGATCTCGCGGCATGCCGCCCAGTGAACATTTCCCATGCCTGGCTCCAATAGATCTTGCAGCGTGGCTCGTTGGCCGACGGTCGTCGAATTCTCAAACACACTGAAACCTCCGCCACCCATTGGAGCAGGAGGCCCTAGCGTGTAGTTCGGAATTACGTCTCCCGGTCCGAACGTCTCCACGTAACCTCCCGGGTAGACACCTCGCTCAACGGTAAGCCCGTTAAGTCCCGGAAGTGGGTCTCCGTGTTGCACGTAGAAAGATATATTGGTTCCCTCTGGTACCACGACGTCGCCGGCGTTGCGGGTGAGGTAGCCATGAACGGCGAAGACTTTCTCTCCGTCCGCGCGGCCACCGGCGAGACCCCGGTCCGCGTAGTAGCGGCCGTCAGTGTCCGGCCAGTCCTTCTTGACGACCTCCGGTTTGGAGTCACGCAGCGCCTGCATGACGTCGGCACGCTCGGGCATGGGGTCCCCGGCACCTCTGGCGGCCTGCCGCTCCAAGCCCTCACGCACTCCGCGTTGCGCCGCCGACTCCAAACCCTCTTTCGCCGCCAAACGCAGTCCGCCGCGGGCGAGGCCCAGCGCCTTTGGTGCCGATGAGTTCAGGGATGAGGCGGCCGACGAACTCGGAGGGGTCCTTCTTGAAGCCGTCGACGGCAGCCTGGACGACCCGTTCGGGATGTGAGGCGGTGGAGACCAGGCCGGCCAGCGTCATGTTCACGTTCTGCAGGTAGGCGGCCGGGTGGGTGAGGTTGTACGGGTCGGTGGGATTGAGGCCCCGGACGAAATTGAGCAGTCCGGCCGTGCCCTTGAGAGCGCCGCCGACGACATGCGTGAGTTCGGTGTTGACGGCCTGGTAGCCGTCCGCGAAGTCGTTGCCGAGGCGCTCCAGCGGCGGTGGTTCGGCGGGGGCGTGCGTGAGGGCCGCCTTCACCCTGCCCTGCGCCTCGGAGGCGGCCGTGTTGCGCTGCTTGCGAGCTTCGGCGAGCTTCTCGGCGGCGGCCTTGACGTCGGCCTTGCCGGGGTCCTTGAACGGTTCAGGCCTGGGCCCCGGGTCCTCGTTCGCCTTGATCCTGGCGTTGTACGCGTCGACCTTCTCGATATAGGCGTCGGCCGCGTCCTTGGACGCCTTCACGCCCTTCTTGTAGAGCTCCACGGCCTCCTTGGCCTGGCCCTGCGCCCACTTGACGGTACCCGCGTACGACTCCAGCGCTCCCGCCGCCGCCTCGCACGCCTCGGACGCCTGTACCCACTTGGCGGGATGGACGCCGAATTTCTCCCGGAACGCGTCGCCGCCCTCACCCAGCCAGCCAGCCAGCCAGCCAGCCAGCCAGCCAGCCAGAGGAGTCGACCTTCTTCAGTCCCGCATTCACCCTGTCGAAGGCGCCGTGGAAATCCTTCAGGTGCTTGGCACTCTCGCGGATCTTGTCCGGATCGCCGTGGACTAGCTCGTTGGCCTCCTCGGTCTGGCCGAGCTGCCGCTCGCCGGGGGTGGCGCCAAGGTCCGAGGCGACCTCGTCGCCCCAGTCCGCCACACTGTCGGCCCAGTCGTGCGCACCGACCTTGTCCAGGCCTTCGCCCAGTTTGTCCGTGGCCCAGTCGACGCCCGCGCCGAGCTTTTCCTTGCCCGCGTCGTAGAGGTCCTCCGCGCCGCCCAGGAGCGAGTTGGTGAGGTCTCCAAGTCCCATCAGCCCTCAGCGCCCTGCTGCTCGGCAGCCTCGGCTCGCTCCTCGGGAGAGGGACCGAAGGTGTCGTCCAGGAAACCGTCGTACTCCTGGTCCGACACGCCGAACGTGCCGTGCAGGTTCTCGGGGCGTTTTGTTCCGCCAGGGGCGTTTGATAAGGCGGCGAAGTTGAGTAGGTCACGGTCGCTCGAGAGGGTGGCATGTGGGATTCAATGCAGGTATGGAGAACGCCTTGTGGGATCGGCTGTCCGCGGCCGGAGCGGGCAGGAGCCTGCGATGCACCGAGCCTGCTTGGCGTTCTCGTCAGGCGTGGTGTCGGCGTGCAGGCAGTGCATCACCTATGTCGACACCAACAGCCCCGGCGCCGATCCCGGCCCGGTCGTCATCGCCTGTCACGACCAGCGCGTCAACTCCGTACGCTCAGCCTCGCTGAGTACCAGTTCTGACTTGTGGCGGCCCGGCCGCGGCTCGTCCGCCAGTCCCACCATCCGCCGGTCAGCGAACAGTGAGCGTACTTGCGTACCGTCTCCGTGGATACCCTGAAGTTCGCTGGCACACGCGTGTTTGATGCGCCTTCCGCGCAGGCCGCAACGATCCGGGCCCGCTTCGCCACACGAGCTGGGACGTGCCACACAAGGCCGCCGTACCTCATACGTGATGAACTGTGGCCCGGCTTCGAGACGTTGATCTCGTCTCGAACAAGAGAGTGGGAGGGACCGTGGACCTTGGTGGGGGGACGTGGCAGCGACTGACCGCCGTGGTGCTCGTCATGGCGGTGGCGGCCGGGTGTACGGGGCAGGGCGAAGGCGCGGGCGGCGGAAACGACGAAGACCTGCTGCGGAACCACGACTGGACGCAGATGCCGGGCACCACCGCGCGGAACGACATCCTGCGGGTCAGCGCATCGGATCGGTACATCGTGGAGCAGGACTCCTCCGGCGGCCAGCCCAACCCCCCGCTGAACCTGGCCGGCCCGCATCTTAGGTCCGATGGCGACTTCACCGTCACCGCGCGCATGTCCGGTGTGGGTGACGATGACGGCGACTCATGGCTGCGGCTGTACGGACGGGTACCGGTCATCTACGACGAGTGGCGGCAGGAGCGGCCCTCACTCCGTGTCGGCGTGACCGCCGACGGACGAGTGAAGGTACAGATATGGGACGGCGAGGGCGATGAGCCGGCCACCTCCAAGGATTTCGACTGCGGCTGCTCCGGGACGGTGACGCTCGCCGTGTCGAGCATCGGTGACACATTCCGCGTAAAAGCCGACGGGCGGCGGCTGGGAACCGTGCAGGACCCGGGGGTGTTCGCCGAGGGCACAGTCTGGTTCGGTCTGGAGGCGGACGCGGGCGAAGACGAGCGCCGCGAGGGATGGCGTCTGACGCAGCTGATCGCCCGGGCAGAGAGCGGTGACTCGCTCCGCGTGATCAAGGCGCCGCAGCTACGCCAGGAGCAGTCCGACGACTCGCTGCGTGCGCGGGCCGCAGACGTGGGGCGGCCGTTCGACGTCGGCACCGCCCTGGCCGAGAACCCGCTGCTCACCGACTCACGCTACCGGGCGCTCGCGGGGAGCCAGTTCTCCATGCTCACTCCGGAGAACGCGTTCAAGCCACAGTTCCTCCACCCACGCCGGGGCGTCTACGACTTCCGCGACGCGGACCTACTCGTACGCTTCGCCCGCGCAAACGACATGAAGGTGCACGCGCACACCCTCGTCTGGCACGAGGCTCTGCCCAACTGGATGCGGGAGAACGACGACCCCGAGGAGGTGCGCCGGACCATGCTCCGGCACATCGCCATGGTCGCCGGGCACTTCAAGGGAGAAGTCGCGGAATGGGATGTGGTCAACGAGCCCATGTCCGACGACGAGAAGAGCTACACCAACGGGGATCTCGGTCTGCGCTCCGAGCAGAGCCCGTGGTTCGAGGCCATGGGCGAGGAGTACATCGACGAGGCGTTCAGGGCGGCCCACCGGGCCGATCCGAAGGCACGGCTGTTCCTCAACGAGTACGGGGTCGAGGAGGAAGGCGAGCGGTGGGACGCCCTTTACGGTCTGGTCAAGCGGCTCAAGGAACGCGGCGTACCGATCGACGGCGTGGGTTTCCAGAACCATGAGTACGCACCCGGCGACCGCATCGACCCGGAGACCTTCCGCAGCCATGTGCGGGATCTGGCGGAGCTCGGGGTTCAGGCGCGGGTGTCGGAGATGGACGTCCCCATAGGTGAGGACGAGGAGGACGGGCGGCAGACCCAGGCTGATGAGATGGCGGGCAAGCTGCGGGTCTGCCTGGAGGAGCCGAACTGCACATCGTTCTCCACATGGGGATTCACCGACCGGTACGGTTCCACCGCCGACACCAAGATCTATCCTCCGCGCACGGCCGATTCCCTGCCGTGGGACGCGGCCCTGCGGCCGAAGCTGGCGTACGAGCGCCTGCTCGAGGCCTTTGACGAGGCGTGAGGAATCGAGGTGCGATCTCTCGGTTTGGTGTCGATGGTAGTGAGAGTCAAAGAGCGTCTTGTTCCGCCAGGGGCGTTTGATAAGGCGGCGAAGTTGAGTAGGTCACGGTCGCTCGAGAGGGTGGCACGTGGGAATCAATGCAGGTATGGAGAACGCCTTGTGGGACCGGCTGTCCGCGGAGGTCCGCCTGGAGGTGGACAGCCTCGTTTCGGCCGGTCGAAACGTGCAGGCCATTGCCCTGATGCGTGAGCATGCCGGCCTACCAACGCCGCATCTGCATGATTGCGTCGATGCAGTGGGCCAGCGATTCAGCGTATTGCGGCATAGGCCGGCGAGCTCGTGACAGTGCTTTACACCGTGGTCACGCGTGGCGCCAGTTCGGGGTCGATTCGCGAGTGAGCCTACGGCTCATGAGGCCGATCATGGCGAGGTGGACCATGGCTTCGGACCGGTGAGGGAGGGCCTCGTAGTCGCGGGCCAGGCGGCGGTGATGCATGAGCCAGCCGAGGGTCCGCTCGACAACCCAACGCCGCGGAATCACCTTGAAGCCCTTCTGGGCGGGATCGCGGCGAGTGACTTCCACATCAATGCCGAGGCGGGCACCATGGTCGATGACTTTGATCCGCTAGCCGTTGTCGACGACGAGGCGTCGGAGCAGGCCGTTGAGATGGTCGAAGACCGCGTGCTTCTGCCAGGCGGCGAAGTACCCGTAGACGGTCTCCCACGGAGCGAAGTCGTGGGGCAGATAACGCCAGGGAATTCCGGTCCGGTCGACGTAGAGGATCGCGTCCATGATCCGGCGCAGGTCGTGCTCGGGCGGCCGGCCTATGTCTAAGCCTTTCCCTCTGCGTTCGGCACGCCAGGCTGTCAGAGTGGGCTCAAGAAGTTCCCAACGGGCGTCGGACAAGTCACTCGGACAAGGCCGCTGCCGGCTAGACATGTCTCAGTAGTACTGATGCGCGTCGTCTCTCCATAGGGCGCAAACAGGGGTGACTGGGGGCATGTTGGGATTAGACAGGAGCGAAGGAGGCGAATGATCGGCCGGTTCCTCGACGCCGGACACCGCGTGGACTGGGTCACGGGCGACGAGGTCTACGGCGGCAACCCGCGTCTGCGGACCGCACTTGAAGAGCGTGGGGTCGGCTTCGTGTTGGCCGTCGCCTCCTCGGCGGACGTCATCACTGGTGCGGGCAGGTTCCGGGCCGACGCGCTGGCCGCGAAGGTGCCCAAGCGGGCCTGGCAGAAGCTGTCGGCCGGGGTCGGCGCCAAGGGGCACCGCTTCTACGACTGGGCGGTCATCGACTTGGCCGACTCCGGACCGATCCACCACCACCAACTGCTGATCCGCCGCAACCGCACCACCGGCGAACGGGCCTACTACCGTTGCTTCTCGCCCGTTCCGGAACCCCTTGCCACGCTGGTCCGCGTCGCCGGGTTGAGGTGGCGAGCCTTCCTGGCGGTCATCCGTGCCGCAGAACATGCGCGCCATCCCGCCCCGGACGGGTTGATACCGCTCACCTGCAACGAGATCCAGCGACTGTTCACGGCGCTCGTCGGACCCACGCCCGAGGCGGTCCACCGGCTGCGCTGGTCCCTCTGGCGGCGCCGCCACCAGGCCCGATCCAGGACCAGCCACTACCACCGACAGGCCGCCGATCGGACATCAAGATCACGATCTACAGCTGGAGTATTGACCAGGCTGGCAAGTGCGACCTTCGGCGGGTAGTGCACGAGCAGGTGGACGTGGTCGGTTTCGCCGTTGCACTCCTTCAGCTCTGCTTCGAAGTCCTCGCACACCTTGCGCATGACTTCTTCGCAGCGCGTCAGCACCTCGTCGTTCATGACTCCGCGCCGGTACTTGGTGACGAACACCAAGTGTGCGTGCAGGCTGTATACGACTGTTCGACCCCCTCCGGCGGGCAGCAGGGACAGCAGGGCGGCATGCCGCTCGTCGCGGATCAGTTCGTCGGTGGATCAGTTGGCCGGTGGGCCGTCGGCGCCGCGGTGCGTGGTGTTCAGGCGGTGGAGTTCTTCGGCCGTAAGGCGCAGCGCGCCCGCCGCGACGTTCTCCGTGAGGTGGCGGAGGTCTCCGGTGCCCGGGATGGCCAGCACATGCGGCCCCTGGGCGAGGGTCCAAGCGAGGCGGACAGCGGCGGGGGACGTGTCGTGGGCGCGGGCGACGGCGAGCACCGCCTCGTCGTGGGCGGTGGTGGCGCCCTTCGCTCCGCCGTCGCCCGCGATGGCGAAGAATGGCACGAAGGCGACGTCCTGTTCGCCGCAGACGCGCAGGAGTTCATCGGTCGCGGGGTTGTGGTGGCCGAGGCCGTAGCGGTTCTGCACGCTGACGACGGGGGCGATGGCCTGCGCCTCGGCGAGATGGCGGGGTTCGACGTCGGAGACGCCGAGGTGGCGGATCAGTCCAGCGGCGCGCAGTTCGGCGAGGGCGCCGAAGTGCTCAGCGACCGAGTCCTGGCGCATCCGGCGCAGGTACACCAGGTCGAGGTGGTCGCGGCCGAGTTGGCGCAGGTTCTCCTCCACGTGGCCGCGCAGGTCCTCGGGGCGGGCCGAGGTGCCCCACTCCCCCGACCAGTCGCGGAAGGGGCCGACCTTGGTGGCGATCAGCAGGTCGTCCGGGTACGGGGCGAGCGCGCTGTTGATCAGCTCGTTGGCGGAGCGGAGGGCGGAGAAGTAGAAGGCGGCGGTGTCGATGTGGTTCACGCCGAGTTCGATCGCCTTGCGCAGAACGGCGATCGAGCGGCCGCGGTCGCTCGGCGTGCCGAGGTGGAAGGCCGCGCTGCCGGTCAGCCGCATCGCGCCGAAGCCGATGCGGCCGACCGTCAGGCCGCCGATGTCCCAGGTGCCCGCGGCGTCCGCGGTGATCGTTGCGGAGGTCATCCGGGCAGTCTCGCACGCGCCGCGCAGCGGCACGAGCCGGTGTCACGGGCCCTCAACAGGCCACGGTCTCCTCACACTTGCGCAGCGCTTCCTGGACGTCGCGGCTCCAGGGCCGGGCCGTGCGCGGGGTGGCCGAGGACACGGTGTGCACGGCCGGCTCCCGGCGTTCGGGCAGCGCGCCGGACCTGGCGCGCCGGCGCTCTTTGGCGGGGGGTGTGCCATGGGCGACGACCTCCTCCACGATCTCGGCCAGATCGCCGTCGGGGAGGGGGAGTTCGAGGTCGTCGTCGACGAAGCCGACCACGGCCGGCACGTACTCGACGAGCGCCCGCAACGCCCTGGGCAGTCCTCTCCCGCCGCGGCGCAGACCGCTGAGCACATGCAGCGCCGTGGCGATCTCCAGTTCGGTGGCCTCCCGGCTCAGCGTGGCGGGGGTGATCTCCGTGTGGCGCAGCCACCAGTCGGCCTCGTCGTCCTCCCCCATCGAGCGGTGGTGGAGGTAGAGGCAGTACCCGGAGACGGTGTCCGATGCCCCGGCGCCGTACTGCCACCAGAAGCGGGCGCTGTCCTCGCAGTCCGCGAGGTACAGGAGGCTGCCGAGGATCCGTGCGCCGGAGGGCTCGGGCAGCGAGCTGCCCAGGAAGTTGCCGAGGCCCGTCAGGGCGCCGGGGCGGGTCAGCAGCGCCTCGCAGAGCGCTCGGAGGTCCCGCGCCGCGGGGTGCACCCGCGGGGGCCTGTGGGCCGCCGCGGCGCGCTGCGGGCACACCCGCGCCGCGGGCCCGTCGGGGCCGCCCGCCGCGACCCGGGCGGCGATACGGGCCTCGGCGGCCTCGATGTCCGAGCGGCTGTAGGGGGCCGTGGGTATCAGCCGCGCCCCGGCCAGCAGGGTGTCGATGTCGCTCACGGTGTCGAAGGTCATGACCGCTCCGCCTCCTCCTCGGCGCACGATGTGTAGATCTCCCGCAGTCGGCGTTTGGCGTAGCGCTCGGTGGAACGCACCCCGGCCTCGGTGATTCCCAGCTGGAACGCCACGTCGGCGGTGCTGTAGCCCTCGCAGTAGCGCAGCCGGATGACGTCCCGCTGGCGCTCGGGGAGGGCGGAGATCGCCCGGAACAGCCGCAGGTTCTGCTCGATCACCTCGAAGGCGTCCTCGGCGCCCTGGAGCGTGACCGTCTCGAAGACGGCCGTGTCCATCAGCGTGGCGCGCCGGCCGCGGGCCCGGGCGTGGTCGATGACGCGGTTCTTCATCACGCGCCAGGCGTAGGCGGCGGGGTTCTCGGCGCTCAGTATCCGCGGCCACTGCCGGGCGAGTTGGACGAACGCCTCGTCCACGGCCTCCTCGGCGTCCGCGCGGCAGCGCAGACAGCGCTCGGCCTCGCGGACGTAGCGCGGGCGGTGCATCTGGTGGAAGGCGCTGAAGTCCAGGGGCAGCTTCTCCGGCGCCCGCGGGTTGCCCGCGGGCCGCAACTCCTCCTGGGTCACCGATCGCCTCCCGGGAGGCGATGGTCCATTTCCCGGACGCCCACCCGCACGAGTGCGGCGACGAACCGACGCGCGAGGGTGAGGACCCCGGGTCCGAAGACCCGGAGGGCGAGTACGGACAACGCCACGTCGCGGGCGAGCTGTTCGAACTGGTCGTTCACGGACCCTTCGGTCCTTCCGCTGGCTGTGCGGGGCTCAGGGACCCCGGAAGGCATCGGTCACACCTTCTGCCTCCACGGCGTCCGGCGGTGCCGTTTCGTGCACTCCGGATTCGAAAGTCCGATGGAATTGGCCGTTTCGGACTACGGACCGTGCCGTTCCGGGCTAATACCGCTTCCCCGGCTGCCGCTTGGCGGGCTACTTCCGCTCACTCCCGTCCGTTTTCGCCCGCCCGATCCCACTGCCCGGGCCCGCCGTCCGCACCCGCTGCCCGCGCCTCGCGCGGTTCAGTGCAGCGGCTTCGCCAGCACCGCCTTGCGGTGGCTGAACGTCTCGATGGACCAGCGGCCGTGGTAGTTGCCCATGCCGCTCTCGCCCACTCCGCCGAACGGCAGGTCGGAGACGGTGAGATGGGCGAGGGGCAGGCCGTAGCCGAGGCCGCCGGAAGAGGTCTCGGCGGCGATGCGGCTCCGGGTCTCGCCGGACTCGGTGAAGACGTACAGGGCGAGGGGCTTGTCGCGGTCGTTGATGAAGCCGATCGCCTCGTCCAGGCCTTCGACGGTGACGATCGGCAGGATCGGGCCGAAGATCTCCTCCCGCATCACGGGGGACCCGGGATCAACGTCGGCGAGGACGGTGGGCGCGAGGTACTTGTCCGCACGGTCGTTGCCGCCGCCGACCACGATCCGGCCGGAGTCGAGCAGAGCTGCGAGCCGGTCGAAGTGGCGTTCGTTGATGATGCGGCCGTAGGCGTCGGAGGCCTGCGGGTCGGTCCCGTAGAGCGTCTCGACCGCGCGGGTCAGCAGGGGTTCGAGGGCGGCGGCCGTCTCCGGGTCGGTGAGGACGTAGTCGGGGGCGACGCAGGTCTGGCCGGCGTTGAGGAACTTGCCGCGGGCCAGCCGGTCGGCGACGACGGAGAGATCGGCGTCGCGGTCGACGAACGCCGGGGACTTGCCGCCGAGTTCGAGAGTGACGGGGGTGAGGTGCTCGGCGGCGGCGCGCAGGACGACGCGGCCGACGGCGCCGTTGCCCGTGTAGAAGATGTGGTCGAAGCGCTCGGCCAGCAGGGCGGTGGTCTCCGGGATCCCGCCCTCGACGACGGCGACGGAGTCGGTGTCGAGATACGCCGGCAGCAGCCGGGCCAGCGCGGCGGAGGTGGCGGGCGCGAGCTCGCTGGGCTTGACGACCACCGCGTTTCCGGCGGCGAGGGCGCCGACCAGCGGGGCGAGCAGGAGCTGCGCGGGGTAGTTCCAGGGCGCGATGACGAGGACCACGCCGAGCGGGTCGACCTGCGTCCACGCGGTGGCGTCGGCGCCGAGGTGGGCCGGGACCGGAGCGGACTCGGGGCGCAGCCACGCGTCCAGGTGGTCGAGGGTGTGGTCGATCTCCCGGACCGTGAAGTCGATCTCGGTGCGGTACGCCTCGGCGGAGCTCTTGCCCAGGTCGGTGTGGAGGGCGTCGGCCAGGTCGGCGCCCCGCTCGGTGAGCAGCTCGCGCAGGCGGCGCAGCTGATCCTTGCGCCAGGCGACGGGCTTGGTGCGGCCGGTGCGGAAGGTGGCGCGCAGCCTGGCTACGACGTCGGCGGGCTGCTCGGGGGTGGCGGGGGTGGTCACGGTGCCTCGCTGGGGTGCGCGGGCCTTGCGGCCCTGGGGTCTCGGTGCGAGCGGTCGGCTCGTTCTCGGTGCGAGCGTCAGCTCGATGTATATGCCAACCTTTCATGCACCAAAATACATTCCCGGTGGCGCCGACTACTCCCCGGCCTCTTCGGTGAGCGCGTGTCTGCGCTCGTCGAGGAAGGCCCGTTCCGCCGGGCTCTCGCTCAGCGCGCGGGCCGCCTCGTAGGCCCGCGCGGCCTCGGTGACCCGGCCCAGGCGGCGCAGCAGGTCGGCGCGGACCGCGTGCCAGACGTGGTAACCGTCGAGGTCCAGCGCGTCGACGAGGTCGAGGGCCCGGCCCGGGCCTTCCGTCTCCGCCAGGGCGACCGCCCGGTTCAGCGCCACGACCGGGCTCGCGACGAGCTCCATGAGCTGGTCGTACAGGCGCAGGATCTGCCGCCAGTCGGTGTCGGCGGCGGTCGGCGCATCGCTGTGGACAGCCTGGATCGCGGCCTGGATCTGGTACGGCCCCGGCCGGTCGCGGCGCAGACAGCGACGGACGAGCGACTGCCCCTCGCTGACCAGGTCCCGGTCCCATCGGCCGCGGTCCTGCGCGGGCAGCGGTACGAGCGTGCCGTCTGCGTCCTCCCGCGCGGTCCGGCGAGAGTGGACGAGCAGCATCAGCGCCAGCAGTCCGGTGACCTCGGGCTCGTCCGGCATCAGCTCGGTGAGGAGCCGGCCCAGGCGCAGGGCCTCGGCGCACAGGCCCGGGTCGCCCCCGTACCCCTCGTTGAAGATCAGGTAGACGACGGCGAGCACGCCGTTCAGCCGGTCGGGCAGGTCGGCGTCGTGCGGCACGCGGTACGGGATGCGCGCGTCCCGGATCTTCGCCTTGGCGCGGACCAGCCGCTGGGCCATGGTCGGCTCCGGGACGAGGAAGGCGCGGGCGAGCCGGGCGGTGGTGAGGCCGCCGAGGAGGCGCAGGGTCAGGGCGACCTGCGCCTGCGGCGCCAGCGCGGGGTGGCAGCAGGTGAAGATCAGACGGAGCCGGTCGTCGCGCACGGGGCCCTCCTCCACGGGTGGCTCGGTGGCGTACAGCAGGGAGGCCTCGGCGTGCCGGGCGTCCCGGGTGGCCTCCCGGCGCAGCCGGTCGACGGCCCGGTTGCGGGCGGTGGTGATGATCCAGCCCGCCGGGCTCGGCGGCGCACCGGTCCGCGGCCAGCTCCCGACGGCCGTGGTGAAGGCGTCCTGCACCGCCTCCTCGGCGAGGTCGATGTCACCGAGGAAACGGACCAGGACGGCGACGGCCCGGCCGTACTCCGCACGGAACACGGCCTCGACGTCGACGGACATCAGGCCTCGCCCATGAAGGGGCGCACCTCGATGGGAAGGGTCGTCGCCCAGGTCGCCCGGCGCCCCCAGTGCAGGGCGGCGTCCAGATCCGGCGCCTTGATCAGACAGATCCCGCCGAGGTACTCCTTGCCCTCGGCGTACGGCCCGTCGGTGACGAGGACGTCGCCGCCGCCCGGCCGCAGCACGGTGGCCGTCTCCGGCCCGTGCAGCCCTCCGGCGAACACCCAGGCGTCGGCCTCGCGCAGCTCCCGGTGGAACGTCTCGAGGTTGCGGTTGATCTCCGCCATCCCCTCGGCCGACGGGGGTTCGCCCTCGGTGGGCGTGATCACGCTGAGCAGGTAGTACTTCATGACGTCCTCCGTGTCGCATGCCGTTGTGTCACCTCCTACACGAACGGCGGCCCGCCGGATCGACACCCCGCGCCACGGAACCGGAAGAATCCCGCCCATGACCGCACCGCACCCCCTCGTCACGCGCGCCCGCAGCCTCGCGGACGGACTCCTCGCCCCGCACGCCGAACAGGTCGACCAGGAAGAGGTCCCCACGAGCCACCTCGCGGAGATCAGGCGCTCGGGCCTGCTCGGGCTGAACGCGCCGAAGGAGTACGGCGGGGCCGCGGCACCCGGTGCGGTGCTGCGCGAGACGACGGAGATCCTGGCCGGGGCGTGCTGCTCGACCTGGTTCGTGCAGGCGCAGCACCACACGCCGGTACTGACCCTGGCCAGGAACGAGGGCCCGGCTCGCGAGCGCCTGCTGGGTCCGCTGGCGACCGGTGAGCTGCTCTCGGGAGTGGCGTACGCGCACCTGCGGGCCTACCCGCGCATCCCCGTCCGGGTCACCCGGGAGCGGGCCGGCTGGCGCTTCGACGGGACGGTCCCCTGGTACACGGGGTGGGGCCTCAACGACGTGCTGCTGCTCGCCGGACTCACCGACACCGACGAGGTCCTGTTCGCCTTCACCGAGGCGCGGGAGCAGCCGGGTCTGCGGGCCTCGGCCCCGCTGCGCCTCGCCGCCCTCACCGCGGCCCGCACGGTCTCCCTGGAACTGGACGGCCTGTGGCTTCCGGAGGAGGCGGTCGCGCTGCGCACCCTGCGCGAGCGCTGGTCGGCGGCGGACCGCCTCAACACGGTGAACGCCAACCCGGCGGTCTTCGGAATCACCGAGGCGGCGCTGACCCTGCTGGACGAGGACACGGCGGC
The DNA here is from genome assembly GCF_035983595.1 of Streptomyces sp. NBC_01334. NCBI lineage: Bacteria > Bacillati > Actinomycetota > Actinomycetes > Kitasatosporales > Streptomycetaceae > Streptomyces > Streptomyces sp. NBC_01334. The sequence continues at coordinate 1,010,094 of NZ_CP130718.1, forward strand.
CCCGCTGCGCGCCCGTCTCACGGAGGTCCGCACCCAGGCCTACGCCCTCACCGACGGTTCGGCTCCCCATGAGCACCTGGCGGACCGCCTCGCCCTGCGGACACAGGCGTCCGAGGTGATGCGGACGGCCACCACGGCGGCGGTGGTGACCGGCGGCGGCCGCTCCATGCTGCTGACGAACAAGGCCCAACGCCTGGCGCGGGAAGCCCTGTTCCTCATGGTCCAGGCCCAGACGCGGGAGTCACGCGCGGCTCACCTCGACGCTCTGACCGCCTGACGGGGCACGCACGCGATCCGGTTCACCGGTCGGCTTCCCGTCCGGGTCGCGTCACCGTCGTCTCCGCCGCCGGGCCGCCGTCCGTGTGCTCGCCCGGGTCACCGGGGGATCCGGCGCCGGCTCGCTCCACGGCAGCAGGTGGTCCCGTCGTCCCGGCCCGCCCGGGCCCGTCGTCCTCCAGGAAGGCGGCCTTCTCCCGGTCGCCCACCACTCCGGTCGGTCCGCCCACCTCCGACAGCGTCAGCTGCGCCCGATCGTCGACCAGGCGGGTCACCAGGTGTTGGGCGGCGCCGAAGACCGCGGCCCAGGCGAGAACCTGCGCCCTGCTGTCCAGGTCGCTGAGCCCGGGCACGAAGGCGCCCCTGATCAGCAACACCCCGAGGAAGGCCGACAGGGCGCCGGTCGGGAACTTCAGCGCCGCCGACGCCAGCGGGAGCATGTAGGGGGCGCTGGTGCCCCGGATGCGTCGCAGCGAGGCGATGACGGTGAGTGCCGCGCCGACCAGCCCGGCGATCTCGACCGTGAGGATGTCCTGCGGCCGGGCGAGGTCACTGGGAACGGTGTTCGCCGTTCTGTCGTGGTACTCCGCGCTGGGGCAGACGACATGCATCTGGTTGGGGTCACCGGCACTGGCCTTGGGCGCGAAACACAGGCTGAGCGAGCGGGGGTCCAACCAACCGTAGAGCGCAAGGCCCGCCACACCGACGAGGACGAGGACCGTCGCGGTCCAGAGCATGTTGCGCAGGCTCCGGACCCGGGCCAGTTCGGCGTCCAGGTTGCTGTACGCGCTGTCGAGCGCCCGGGCCAGCAGTTCGCGGTCGCCCGGCGTCAGCTCACCCGCGACGATGTGCCGGATCCGTTGGGCGAGCCTGACGCGCCGTGGGTCGCCCTCGTCCAGATGCCGCTCGACCAGCGCCATGACCTCGCTCGCGCGGCCCACGACCTCCGCGTCGGGCACCAGTCGGAGCAGCAGCACGTCGGCGCCGCGCAGATTCGACCAGACGCCTTCACGGGCGATCGAGCCGGACCAGGGCCGCCGCCACCCGAACACCTCGTCGGCCGCGGAACGGGCCTTGTCGAGATGACCTTTCACGCCGTCGAGGTAAGCCCTGCGGCAGTCGTCGCACGGTCGCCTGGTCTCTTCTCGTCTCAGCTGTACCTCGAGACAGGCGAGTCGCGCTTTCGCCAGGGCCCGCCATCGCGACCGCGGTGGCCGGGTACGCGGTCCGAGAGCGAGGCGTCGGGCACTGCCCCGGGTACTGTCCCCGGCCGCCAGGGAAATGCCCATTGCCGACCTTCCTTCGTCAGCGCCGTGGGCGGGCTATTCACTCATGTGGAGAGCGGGTACATGGAGCTTCTCCCACGAGCCCCGCCCCGGAATGCCGTCGGCGTCACTTCCGGTGAAGCCGAGTTTCTGCTGCCACTTGGCGTAGGACCTGCGATCGGCCTCGCTCCACTGGAGGTCTGGCTCGTCGGGGTACGCCGAGCAGCCCTCCTCGATGAGACGCCAGCCCATGACCTCGATGATCGGGCTGCTCACGGACGGCTGGAAGAAGTCCTTGCCCGGGAAGGGCTCGAACTCGCCGTCCGGCTCCTCACTCGGTGCGACCACGCGGACGCGGTCTCCCGGGTGGATGAGGTTGAAATTCTTGATCTGTGGGTTCCACTCCTTGATCTGGGCCAGGGACACATGGAACTTGGCCGCGATTTTGGCGAGCGAGTCGCCCGCCCTTACCACGTAGAACTCCGGTGTCGCATTCATACGGACTATGTTAATGACGAATCGAGAAGAATTCGACACGGACAGCCCCTCGGGCAAAGCCCGTTGAATGTTCGCCAGTTGAATGTTCGCCAGTTGAATGTTCGATTGAATTGCTCACCGAATTCCCGTGCGGTCGCGGCGCGAGCGGAAGGCCCCCTCAACTCGCGAAGGGAACCTGCGCCGAGTGAGCGACGTCCGTACGGAACGGATGCCGCCACAGCCCCTCCCCGGCCAGCCGGGGCAGCACACCCTCCCCGAACCAGTACGCCTCCTCCAGATGCGGATACCCCGAGAGCACGAACTCCTCGATCCCCAGCGCCGCGTACTCCTTGATGAGCCCGGCGACCTCCTCATGGCTGCCCACCAGCGCGGTCCCCGCGCCGCCACGGACCAGGCCGATCCCGGCCCAGAGGTTGGGATGGATCTCCAGCCCGTCCCGGCTGCCGCCGCCGTGCAGCGCGAGCATCCGCTGCTGCCCCTCGGACTCACTGCGCGCGAGCCCGGCCTGGACGGACCGCACGGTCTCCGCGTCGAACCCGGCGAGCAGCCGGTCCGCCTCCGCCCAGGCCTCCTCCGAGGTGTCCCGGGTGATGACATGGAGCCGGATGCCGAACCGGAGCGTCCGCCCCTCCTTCGCCGCGAGCCCCCGGATCCAGGCGATCTTCTCCGCGACCTGGGCCGGCGGCTCGCCCCAGGTGAGGTAGACGTCGACGTACTTCGCGGCGATCTCACCGGCGATCGGCGAGGACCCGCCGAAGTACACCTCAGGCACCGGGTCCGGCACCCGGGCCAGCTTCGCGTCCTCGACCCGGAGGTGCTCGCCCTCCAGGTCGACGGTCTTGCCCTCCCACAACTCCCTGACGATCTGGAGGAATTCACCGGTCCGGCGGTAGCGGTCGTCCTTGTCCAGGAAGTCGCCGTAGGCCCGCTGTTCGTGGCTCTCGCCGCCGGTGACGACGTTCAGCAGGAGCCGTCCGCCGGTCTGCCGCTGGAAGGTGGAGGCCATCTGCGCGGCGAGCGTCGGCGAGACGAAGCCGGGCCGGAACGCGACCAGGAACTTGAGCCGCTCGGTGTGCTGGCTGACCATGGCCGTGGTCAGCCAGGCGTCCTCGCACCAGGCCCCGGTGGGGGTGAGCACGCCCACGAAGCCGAGGTCCTCCGCGGCGCGGGCGATCTGGCTCAGGTAGGCGACCGTCGGCGGCCGGTCCCTTCCGGAGGCGGTGGCGGGGGTGCCGTGGCCGCCGCCGACGACATGGCGGCTGTCGCCGTTGGTGGGAAGGAACCAGTGGAAGGTGAGGGGCACGTGGGGTCTCCGATCAGGAATGTCCGTCGGCCGGTCTGCCGGGCTGCCGGTCTGCTGCGTTGCCGAGCTGCTGGTGGGCGGGCGGGCTGAGGCGGTCGTTGCGGGCTAGAGCAGGCCGTGGCGCGGCGGCCGGGTGCCGTTCAGCACGAACCGCCCGAGGTGCTGGATCTTCCAGCGGGTCGGATCGTGCAGGGTGTGGGTGCGGGCGTCGCGCCAATGCCGGTGCAGATTCAGGGAGTCGAGGGCCGACCGGGTCCCGGACACCTCGAACAGGGCGCTGGAGACCTCCACCGCCGCCCGTGCCGCCTGTACCTTCGCGGCGGCGACCGCGAGGGAGGCCTCGGCGGCCGTGTCGTCGGTGAGATCGGCGCGTGCCGCGTCGACCGACCGGGCGGCTTCGCGCAGCAACGCCTCCGACGCCCGCACCTCCAGGTCGAGTTCACCGAACCGCTGGATCAGCAGCGGATCCTCGGCGGCCGTCTCGACGCCGCTCTCGAACCACGGCCGGCTCTTCGTCCGCACGAACTCAGCCGCCTCGGCGAGCGCGCCCGCAGCGATCCCCGCGTCGATCGCGGAGTGCAGCAACTGGGCTACCGCTCCGTGGAGTTGCGGCCCCTCGAAGGTGAGGTGGTGCGGCAGGACCCGGTCACCCGGCACCGGCACGCCGTCCAGGCGGACGGTGCCGCTGGCCGTCGTCCGCTGGCCGAGCCCGTCCCAGTCGTCGATCACGGTGAGGCCGGGCGCGTCGGACGGCACGTACGCGACGTGCAGCCTGTCGTCCTCGGCCCGGGCCAGCACCGGGATCCAGTCGGCGAAGAGGGCGCCGGTGGAGTAGTGCTTGACACCGGTCAGGACGTACGAGCCGTCCGGCCGGGACTCCAGACGGGTGCGGATGTCCTGGACGTGCTTGCCGCCGGCCTCCGACTGGGCGTTGCCGAAGCGCCGGCCGACGAGCAGCTCGGCGAAGAAGAACTTCCGCTGCTCCTCGGTTCCCTGACGGCGGATCACATTGACGTAGGCGAAATGGCTCTGCGGGATCTGGGCGAGGCTGCCGTCGGCGGTGCCGAGCAGACGGAAGATCTCCGCGAGGGTCAGGGCGCTCACGTCCGCCCCGCCGTGGTCGGCGGGGACGGTGACGGCGAGCAGACCGGAGGCCGACAGCTTGTCCAACTCGTTTCGCGGCAGGTGCCGTTCGGTGTCGCGTGCGGATGCTCCGGCACGGAACTCCTCGGCCAGCGAGGCGGCGACGGCGAGGGCCTCGGCGTCGTCGGCGATGACATGGGCGGACATCGTGCGCTCAGCTCGCAGCGGCCAGGTACGGCGTCCGCCCGAGCGCGGCCGAGAACTGGTCGACGACGTGGGTCAGCGCCTCGGTGGCGGTCGGGGCGACCGTGACGGAGCCGTCCTCGTGGGCGGTGATGTCCTTGTCCAGGGTGAACCAGCCCTGCACGATGTGGGCCGCGCCCATGGAGTTGAGCACGGGGCGCAGGGCGTAGTCGATGGCGAGGACATGGGCGGTGGATCCGCCGGTGGCCAGCGGCAGGACCGTCTTGCCGGTGAGCGCGTACTGCGGGAGCAGGTCGAGGAGCGCCTTGAGGACACCGGAATAGGACGCCTTGTAGACCGGGGTGCCCACGATGACACCGTCGGCGCGCGCGAAGAGCTCGGTGGCCTCGACGATCGCGGGGTGGCGGAAGTCCGCGCCGAGCAGGGCCTCGGCCGGGATCGTACGGACGTCGAGCGGGATCACCTCGTGCCCCTGGAGGGCGAGCCGCTGGTCGAGGTGGCGCAGCAGACGGCCGGTGCGGGAGGAGGCGGAAGGGCTGCCGGAGACGGACAGGACGGTGGCCATGGGTCCTCTTTCGAAGGAGCCCGGGGCACCCCGGCAGGGCGGGGCGCTCCGGTGGGAGCGGTCAGGAGTACCGGGCGGGTTCGGGCAGTTCGCCCGCGAGGACCCGGCGGCCGACCTCGCGGCGCTGGTGGGCGCCGGGGTCGTGGAGCGTGCGGGGACGGTCAGCCCTGCGCGGGGACGGACTCCTCCCGGGTGTCCGGGAGCTGCGCCTCCAGCTCGCGGACCAGGGGCAGGACGCGCTTGCCGAAGTACTCGACCTCCTCGTGGTAGTGCAGGAAGCCGAGGAGGAGCAGGTCGACGCCGAGCTTCTTGTAGGCGACGATGCGCTCGGCGATCTGCTCCGGGGTGCCGATGAGGCCGGTCCGGAATCCGTCGTTGTACTGGACGAGGTCCTCGAAGCCGGAGTCCTGCCACATGCCCTTGCCGTCGGCGGTGGACGCGCCGGCCTGCTTGACGGCGGTGCCGAAGCCCTCGACGGCCTCGCTGTCGGCCTGGGCGACGATCTCCCGGAGCGTGTCGCGGGCCTCGGCCTCGGTGTCCCGGGCGATGAGGAAGGCGTTGAGCCCGAACTTCGGTGCCCTGCGGCCTGCCTGTTCGGCCGAGGCGCGCACGTCGGCGATCTGCTCTACGACCCCGTCGAAGTCCTTGCCGTTGGAGAAGTACCAGTCGGAGACCCGGCCGGCCATCTGCCGGGCGGCGGTGGAGTTGCCGCCCTGGAAGATCTCGGGGTGCGGGCGCTCGGGGGTGTTGAGGGGCTTGGGCTTGAGGGAGAAGTCGCGCAACCGGTAGAAGTCACCGGCGAGTTCGGTGTGGTCCTCGGTCCAGATCTGGCGCAGGGCGCGGATGAACTCCTCGGAGCGCCGGTAGCGTTCGTCGTGCTCCAGCCAGGGCTCACCCAGTGCGGTGAACTCGCCCTTGAACCAGCCGGACACGACGTTCACGGCGAACCGGCCGTTCGAGAGGTGGTCGGCGGTGGCGCCCAGTTTGGCGAGCACTCCGGGGTGCCACAGGCCGGGATGGACGGCGGCGATCACCTTCAGGCGCTGGGTGGCCAGGAGCAGGGCGAGACTGAAGCTGGTCGACTCGTGCTGGTACTCGGCGCCGTAGCTGGCCATGTAACGGACCTGGCTGAGGGCGTAGTCGAAGCCGTTGTTCTCGGCGAGGACGGCGAGTTCCCGGTTGTAGTCGTACCCCCAGTCGGTGCGCTGCTCGATCTTGCTGGTGACGAGTCCCCCGCTGACATTGGGGACCCAGTAGGCGAATTTCACGGGCGCGGCGGGCATGCGGAACTCCTGGTGCGGAATACTTTCGGGCACGCCGAATTCACGGGGCACGGCGGCACCGACGGGCTGCGGACGCCAAGAGGTGGGCGGGCGCGGTGAATTCAGGCGGGGAAAAGGAAAAGCGCGGCGGATCGCGAGGAAGGATCAGGCCGCGGCGCAACAGGAGGCGCTGGAGACGCGCGCGAGGTCGACATGGCGTCGCCGCGTGAGGTCCAGTCGCATCTTCATGTCCTCGATCGTGGCAGCCGTCTGCGACGGCAGTCAAGGCAAACCCGACCGGTCTCGTATCGCGGACCATTGAATTTCACGAAGGTGTGACAGGGAAACCCTTGAACGGGCGCCGGACGGGCCCGCATTCTTCCGTCGTGCGTACGGAACAGCTGGAATACATCGCGGCCGTCACCCGGCTCGGTTCGCTGCGTCGGGCCGCCGAGGAACTACGGCTTTCCCAGCCCGCGTTGAGCGAGACGGTGCGGAACCTGGAGCGTGAGCTCGGGGTGGATCTCCTGGAGCGCAAACGGTCCGGTGCGACCATGAGCGCGTCGGGCCGGGAACTCCTGCCGCACATCATCGGGGTGCTGGACGCGGTGGACCGGCTGCGCTCGGCGGCGGGCGAGCGGCACCGGATCAGCCGGATGGTGCGGGTCGGCACGGTGAACGCGGCGACCGTGCCGCTGCTCATCCCGGTGGTCCGGGAGTTCCGCGCCGCGCATCCCGTCACCCAGGTGGAGGTGGTGGGCGCCCAGCAGACCGACATCCACCGGACCCTGCTGGAGGGCGGGTTCGACCTGGGCCTGGTCAACCATCTGGAGGGCGACGACGTGCCCGCCGAGTTCGAGTCCACCGAGCTGCTGCGCGGCCGGCCGGTGGTGTGCATGCGCCCCGACAGCCCGTTGGCCTCCGCGCCGTCGGTGTCGGTGGAGGACCTGCTCGACGTACCGCTGATCGGGATGCGGTCGGGCTATGTCATGCATCGCTACGTCCATCGGCTGCTCGACGGGCGCGGTCTGTCCTTCGCGTACTCCACCGACGGGGCGGAGATGGGCAAGCTGATGGTGGCCGAGGGGCTGGGCGCGGGATCCGCTGGAGCGGCGCGGGGCGCTCACCCACCGGCCGATCAGCGGCGACACGACACAGGTGCTGCTGATGCTGCAACGGCGGCGGGCGGAATCCGTACCCCAGGCCGCTCGGGACCTGCACGAGGTCTTCGTGCGCACGGCACGGACGCTGAGCGCGGCGCCCGAGGCGCCGTAGGGACGGCCTGGGGGTGGCCGTCCCGTCGCGCCCGGGCAGCGCGTGCCCGCCGGGGGCTCAGTCCTCGTCGCCGAGCGGGACCACGACGAGGAAGGCGTCCGACTTCAGGTCCATGACCACGGTCGCGGGCTCCCCCTCGGCCCGTCGCCGCGCCGCATACTCCTCCGCCGGCCACGACCCTCGCGGGGATCCTGCGGGGAAACGCTCCAACACCTTCGCGCCCATAGCGGCGGACACCTCCCGATGCGAAACGGTCAATCTCTCTGGGATGCGCTTGCCCTGGATCCGCGCCGTCATGTTCCGGTCCTCACCGACGGCTCGACCGACGGCTCGTCACCTGCCTTGTCGCCGCCGCGACCGAGCCGGCCGGGCCACCAGGCGGGGGCGCCGATGTCCCGCACCAGCGCGGGCACCAGCAGCGAGCGCACCACGAGCGTGTCGAGCAGCACGCCGAAGGCGACGATGAAGGCGATCTGGGCGAGGAAGGCCAGCGGGATCACCCCGAGCGCGGCGAACGTGGCGGCGAGCACCACCCCGGCCGAGGTGATGACGCCGCCGGTGGTGACCAGGCCCCGCAGGACGCCCTCGCGGACGCCGTGCCGCAGGGACTCCTCACGCACCCGGGACATGAGGAAGATGTTGTAGTCGACGCCCAGCGCCACCAGGAAGACGAAGCCGTACAGCGGCACGGACGGGTCGGTGCCGCTGAAGCCGAACACGTGCCGGAACACGAGACCGGAGACGCCCAGCGTGGCGAGGAAGTTCAGCGCCACCGTGGCCACCAGCAGCGCGGGCATCAGCAGCGAGCGCAGCAGGGCCGTCAGGATGAGGAAGATGATGGCGAGGACGACGGGGACGATGAGGGTGCGGTCGCGTTCGGCGGTGCGCAGGGTGTCGTACCGCTGGGCCGTGTAGCCGCCGACGAGGGCGTCCGCGCCGGGGACGGCGTGCAGGGAGGTGCGCAGGCGCGCCACGGTCCGCAGGGCCGCGTCGCCGTCGGCGGCGGAGTCGAGGGTGACATCGACCCGGACCCGCCCGTCGACCACCAGGGGTTCGCCGCCGGGCCGGCCAGAGGCGGTGGCGCCTGCCGCCGAGGCGACGCCCTCGGTGTCCCGGGCCGCGCCGAGGACCTGCGCCAGCCGGTCGGCGTTCGCGACGACCACGGTGGGGTTGCCGGAGCCGCCGGGGAAGTGCCGGCCGAGGGTCTCCTGCGCCGCGACGGAGGGTGCGTCGTTGACGAAGGTCTCGTCGAGGGGGACGCCCTTCGAGGCGAGCGTCGGGGCGAAGGCGGCCCCGGTCAGCAGGACGGCGAGTGTCACCGCCCAGACCCGGCGCGGCGCCCGGTCGACGAGGCCGGCGACGCGCCGCCAGACGCCGTGGCCCGCGCCGCCCGTCGTCATCCGGGCGGGCCAGTACGCGGCCTTGCCGAGGAGGACCAGGACGGCGGGCAGGAAGGTCAGCGTGCTGAGCACGGCGCAGCCGATGCCGATGGCGCCGACCGGTCCGAGGGCTCGGTTGTTGGTGAGGTCGCTGAGCAGCAGGGCGAGCAGTCCCAGGGCGACGGTCGCGGCACTGGCCACCACGGCGCCCCAGGACTTGCGCAACGCGGCCGTGATGGCGGCGAACCGGTCGGTGCGCGCGGCGAGTTCCTCCCGGTAGCGGGCGGTGAGCAGCAGGGCGTAGTCGGTGGCGGCGCCGATCACGAGGATCGAGAGGATGCCCTGGACCTGCCCGTCGACGCGCACCACGTCGTGGTCGGCGAGTGCGTAGACGACCGCGCACGCGAGGCCGAGCGCGAAGACCGCGCCGAGGATGATCACCAGCGGGAGCAGCACGCTGCGGTACACGAGCAGCAGGATGACGAGGACGGTGGCCAGCGCGACGGCGAGCAGCAGTCCGTCGATGCCGGCGAAGGCGTCGGACAGGTCGGCCTGGGTCGCGGCCGGTCCGGCCAGTCGGACCGTCGTGCCGGGGACGCGTTCGGCGGCGGCGCGGATCCGGTCGAGGGTGGCGGCGAGGTCGTCCCCGAGGTCGGGGCGCAGGGGCACCACGCCCTCGACGGCCTCCCCGTCCTCGGAGAGCAGTGCGGGCGACACGTCGCCGGACACGCCCCGGTCGTCGGCGAGGGAGGCGAGCGCCTGGCCGGCGGCGTCCAGCCGGTCCTCGATCCCGGTGCCGCCGGCTCCGGTGCCCGCGGTCCAGACGACGATCGCCGGGAGGGTCTCGTTCTGCCGGAAGGCGCGTTGCGCGGTGATGACCTCCGTGGACTCGGCGCTGCGGGGCAGGAAGGCGGCCTGGTCGTTGGTGGCGACCTCGCCCAGCCGTCCGGCGTAGGGACCGAGGACGCCGCCGACGCCGAGCCACACGGCGACGAGGAGGACCGGGACGAGCCAGCGGGCGCGTCGGGGGGTGGTGGACATCGTTCTCCAGCTCCGGAAGGAAAGGGCTCGGGCAGTGGCAGGGCCAGCTCGACGGGAAAGATATCTCAACAACAAACAATCTCAATGATTGAGTAGGTTTCCGCCGAGTGATCTTAGACGTTGCCTGTCCTTCTGCCCTCGGCCGGTCGCCGGATGCGACGGACCGCGGCTTTTTCAGCGGCCGGGAGGAGTGATCCCGGACAGTTCCTCGCCCATCGCCGTGAGGAAGCGCAGCACCACCGACAGCTCGTCCTCGGTGAACCGCGAGCGCGCGGCCCGGGTCGCCTCGGCCAGCGGCCGGAAGTAGGTGCGGGCCACCGACTTGGCGTCGGCCGCGTAGTACAGGTGGACCACCCTGCGGTCGGCGCTCTCCCGGACCCGGCGGATGTGCCCCGCGCGCTCCAGCCGGTCCACGCACGCGGTGACGGCGCCGGAGGTGAGCCCGAGATGCTCGCGCAGTCGCTTCGGGGTCATCGGCCCGTCGGCGTCCAGGATCGCGGCGAGTGCCTGGACGTCCGTCGCGTGCAGCCCCTGGTCGCCCGCGAAGCCGTGCACCAGCCGGTTGATCTCGCCGTTCATCCGCCGCAGCCGAACCGCGAAGGCATGCAGGTCGGTCGGCGTCCCGGACGCCTCGGACGGCTGTCCCGGCACCCGCCCCTCACGGTCGTTCGCTGTGGCCACGGGGCCAGCGTAGTCGCCGTCCGCGATCACTCGTTCGTGCGCACAAGTCCCTGCCGCATCCGCGGCCCTCCCGCGCGTGGAAGCGATCTGCGAGAGGGCCACCGACGCGAAGGAGCGAGGACTCATGACCGCAGACGGCCGGGGCACACTGTGCCTGGTGACCGGCGCCACGGGATACATCGGCGGCCGGCTCGTCCCGGAGCTGCTGGCGGCGGGCCACCGGGTGCGCTGTCTGGCCCGCTCCCCCGACCGGCTGCGCGACCACGAGTGGGCCGGCGACGTCGACCGGGTGCGCGGCGACGTCACGGACGCCACGTCGGTCGCGGCGGCCCTGCGGGGCGTCGACGTCGCGTACTACCTGGTGCACGCGCTGGGCACCGGTGAGGACTTCGAGGAGACCGACCGACGGGCGGCACGGATCTTCGGGGAGCAGGCGCGGGCGGCGGGCGTGCGCCGCATCGTCTACCTCGGCGGCCTCACCCCGGCCGGGGTGCCCGAGCGGGAGCTCTCGCCGCATCTGCGCTCACGGGCCGAGGTGGGGAGGATCCTGCTGCACTCGGGGGTGCCCACCACCGTGCTGCGGGCCGCGGTCGTGATCGGCTCGGGCTCGGTCTCCTTCGAGATGCTGCGCTATCTGACCGAGCGGCTGCCGGTGATGGTCACCCCGAGCTGGGTGCACACCCGGATCCAGCCCGTGGCCGTCCGCGACGTGCTGCGCGCCCTCGTCGGCTCCGCCGGGATGCCGGACGACGTCAGCCGGGCCTTCGACATCGGCGGGCCGGACGTCCTGACGTACCGCGAGATGATGATCCGCTACGCCGTCATCGCCGGACTGCCCCGCCGGCTCATCCTGTCCGTGCCGGTGCTCACCCCGCGGCTGTCCAGCCACTGGGTCGGGCTGGTGACCCCGGTGCCGGCCTCGATCGCGCGGCCGCTCACCGAGTCGCTGCGGCACGAGGTGGTCTGCCACGAGCACGACATCGCCCGGTACGTGCCGGACCCGCCCGGCCATCCGCTCGGCTTCGACGAGGCGGTCCGGCTCGCCCTGCGCAGTGTGCGGGAAGCACGGGTCGCCACCCGGTGGTCCTCCGCGTCCTTCCCGGGCGCCCCCAGCGACCCGCTGCCCACCGACCCCGGCTGGGCGGGCGGAAGCCTCTACACCGACGTCCGCGAACTGGTCGTCGACGCTCCTCGGGAGTCCCTGTGGCGGGTGATCGAGGGCATCGGCGGCGACAACGGCTGGTACTCCTTCCCGCTCGCCTGGGCCGTCCGCGGCCGGCTCGACCGGCTGGTCGGCGGGGTGGGGCTGCGCCGCGGCCGCCGGGACGCAGCCCGGCTGCGGGTGGGCGACTCGCTGGACTTCTGGCGGGTCGAGGAGATCGAACGCGGACATCTGCTCCGGCTGCGGGCCGAGATGCGGCTGCCGGGCCTGGCCTGGCTGGAGATGTACGCGCAGACCGACGCCGGTGGCCGTACCCGGTTCCGACAGCGCGCTCTGTTCCATCCGCACGGGCTGCTCGGCCACGCCTACTGGTGGAGCATCTCCCCCTTCCACGCCCTCGTCTTCGGCGGCATGGCCCGCAACATCGCCCAGGCGGCGGTGGCCGACGCGGTGGCGCGCGAGGGGGAGCCGGTCGGCTGACCGACCGTGGGCGGCGGCCCGCCCGCCGCCCACCCCCTGCATCCGCCGGGCGCCGCTTGCCGGAATCAGGTGACCGTCCGAACCCCTGCCCCGGAGCCCTGCCATGAACGTCTCGGTCGTCCTGTTCACCGCGGACCTGCGTCTGCACGACCACCCGCCGCTGCGCGCGGCCCTCGACGGGGCGCGGCAGGTCGTCCCGCTGTTCGTGCGCGACCGGGCCGTGGACGGTGCCGGGTTCGCCGCGCCGAACCGGCTGGCGTTCCTCGCCGACTGTCTGCGCGATCTCGACGCGGGGCTGCGCGAGCGGGGCGGCCGGCTCGTCGTGCGCTCGGGCGATCTGGTCGAGCAGGTGTGCCGGGTGGCCGCCGAGGCCGAAGCGGACGAGGTCCACCTGGCCGCCGACGGGAGCGCGCACGCCCGGCGCCGGGAGGAACGGCTGCGGCGCGCGCTGGAGTCGGAGGGCGTACGGCTGCATGTGCACGACGCGGTGACGACCGCCGTCGGTCCCGGTGCGGTGACCCCGGTCTCCTCGGACCACTTCGCCGTCTTCACGCCGTACTTCCGGCACTGGTCGCAGTGGCGGCTGCGCGAGCCGCTCGGCGCGCCGCGGACCGTGCGGGTGCCGGACGGGGTCGGTTCCGAGGAGCTGCCCACCCGGAAGGGGCTGGCCGGACTGTCGCCGGGGCTGGCCCCCGGGGGCGAGGAGGAGGGCCGCGAGCGGGTCACCGCCTGGCTGCGGTCGGGCATCGACGCCTACGAGGACCGGCACGACGACCTGGCGGGCGACGCGACCTCCCGGCTCTCGCCGCATCTGCACTTCGGCACCCTGTCCCCGGTGGAGCTCGTGCACCGGGCGCGCCGCGCGGGCGGGCCGGGAGCCGAGGCGTTCGTGCGGCAGCTGGCCTGGCGCGACTTCCACCGCCAGGTGCTGGCGGCCCGGCCCGCCGCGGCGAGTGCCGACTACCGCACCAAACACGACCGCTGGCGTTCGGAGCGGACGGCGGGCGAGGACGTCGAGGCCTGGCGGGCGGGCCGTACCGGCTATCCGGTGGTGGACGCGGCGATGCGGCAGCTGAGCCACGAGGGGTGGATGCACAACCGGGGCCGGCTGCTCACCGCGAGCTTCCTCACCAAGACGCTGTACGTCGACTGGCGGATCGGCGCCCGGCACTTCCTGGATCTGCTGGTCGACGGGGACGTGGCCAACAACCAGCTCAACTGGCAGTGGATGGCGGGGACCGGCACCGACTCGCGGCCCAACCGGGTCCTCAACCCCGTCACCCAGGCGAAGCGGTACGACCCCGACGGGCGGTACGTACGGCGCTGGTTGCCGGAGCTCGAGGGCGTGGCGGCGCCCGCGGTGCACGAGCCGTGGAGGCTGCCGGGCCCGGACCGGGCGGCGCTCGACTACCCGGATCCGATCGTCGAGCTCTCCGAGGGACTCGCCCGCTTCCGGCGGGCCAGGGAGCGCTCCTGAGCGCTCGCCGCCCTTCCTCACCAGGCCGGTGCCGCGGCCAGCAGGAGATCGCGGACCCGGATCACGTCCCCGTTCTCCACCGCGCCGGGGCGTTGGACGAGGAACGCCGTGTTGATCGGCGGGTCCGGTGGCTCGTGCAGCGGGACGAGGGCGCCGGAGTCCAGCTCGCCGAGACAGAGGTAGCGGGGCAGCACGGTGATCCCCGCCCCCGCGACGACCGCGGCCAGCACACCGCGCAGGTCGGGCACGGTCACCGCGGCGGAGCCCGACAGGCGGCGGCCGAAGACGTGCCGCCAGTAGCGGCGCGCGATGGGCAGGTCCTCGGCGTAGGTGACCAGCGGGACGCAGTGCAGTGCCGTCGGCCCGTCGGCGGCCAGCGGTCCGCGCAGCCGGTCGGCCCACACCGGGGCGGCGACCAGCACGAACTCCTCGTCCATCAGCGGGACCGCGGTCAGGGTGCGGCCGCGCGGCCTGGTGGTGGCGATGACCAGGTCGTGCCGTCCCGCCCGCAGTTCCTCGAGCAGCGGGTCGGTCAGGCCGGTGGCGACGCGCAGCCGGACTCCCCCTGCCACCAGCGGCGCCAGCGCCGGGATCACGCGGGTGCACAGCAGTTCGGCGGGGCCGGCGAGGTGCACCGGGTCGGCCCGGCCGGCCGCCGGGTCCGGACCGGCCACGGTGGCCAGCTCGTCGAGCGGCGCGGAGACCCGGGCCGCGAGCTCGTCGGCCACGGCGGTCGGCGAGACGCCCCGCGGGAGCCGCTCGAAGAGCTCGCGCCCGGCCTGCCGCTCCAGCGCGCGCATCTGCGTCGTCACCGTCGGCTGGGACAGGCCCAGCAACTGCGCCGCTCCGGTGAACGAGCCCGAGCGGTACACCGCGAGGAAGGTGCGCAGCAGGTTCAGGTCCAGATGCTCGGCGGGGCGGCCGTCGGTATGTTCCACCTGGCCCAGTATTCCTCCCGCACCCATAGGAAGCCCTATGTCGGGCATTGGAATCCTCATTGGATCCCTATGCCTCGACCGCCTAGGTTCGACAAGGCACCACACGCGCCGGCGGTCCGCGATTCGCGAACCCCGGCACCGACACTTCCGGAGTTCACCCATGGCCAAGATCCTCTTCGTGCTGACCGGCGCCGACCACTGGACGCTCGCCGACGGCACCCTGCACCCCACCGGCTTCTGGGCGGAGGAGGCCGTCGCCCCGTACGAGGCGTTCCGGGCGGCCGGCCACGAGGTCGTCGTCGCCACGCCGGGCGGTGTCGTCCCCACCGTGGACCGGGGCAGCCTGGCCGCGGAGGTCAACGGCGGTCAGGAGGCCGCCGACCGGATCGCCGCCGCGCTCGACGCCATGCCGGAGCTGCGACGGCCGGTGCGGCTGGAGGACGTGGACCTGGGCGACCACGCGGCCGTCTTCTACCCGGGCGGGCACGGCCCCATGGAGGACCTGGCGGTCGACGCCGTCTCCGGTCGGCTCCTGGTAGACGCCCTCCGCTCGGGCAAGCCCCTGGGTGTCGTCTGCCACGGCCCCGCCGCGCTGCTCGCCGCGGTGACCGAGGACGGCTCCAACGCCTTCGCGGGCTACCGGGTCGCCGCGTTCACCAACGCGGAGGAGCTCCAGGCCGGCCTGGGCGACAAGGCCAAGTGGCTGCTCCAGGACCGGCTGACCGAGGCGGGCGTCGAAGTCCGGGTCGGCGAGCCGTGGGCACCGCACGTGGTGGTGGACCGCAACCTGATCACCGGCCAGAACCCGGCCTCCTCGGCCCCTCTCGCCGCGGAACTCCTGAAGCACCTGGGCTGACTCGCCCGCCGCCCCGCCGAGCCCGACCACCCCACCGGGCCCACGCGGGGCAGGCGGGGCGGGTGCGGCACCGGGCCCGCGGATCCGCGCGGCGGGTGGGCGCCGCTCGTCAGGGGGCGTGGGTGCCGGCCAGGACGGTCAGGGCGTCGCTCAGGCCGGTCGGACGGGGCAGGCCCGGGACGGGGCGGCCGGCCCAGCCGGGGCCGGCGAGCATCACGGTCGGGGCGCGGCGGGCTCCGGTGACGCCCCAGCGGGTCTCGGCGATGTGCCGGGCGAGGGGCAGGCTCGCGGTGGAGCGGGCCTGGGCCCACAGGACCACGGCGACCGGGCCCAGCCGCTGCACGGCCGCGGTCAGCGCCTCGACGGGCACGGCCGCCCCGAACATCCGGGTGGGGACGTCGAGTTGACCGAGCCCCGCGTTCAGTGCCTCCAGCGGCAGGCTGTGCTGTTCGCCCGGCACACAGGCCAGCACCACCGGCCCCGGCCCGCCCGCCGCGTCCCCCGCCACGACAGGGCGGGTGGCCCGGCGCAGGGCGGTGGAGACGTGCCAGGACAGCAGGTGCTCCACCTCGACGTACCGGTCGCCGGACGAGGCCCACTTGCGTCCAACGGCGTGCAGCGTGGGGACCATCACCTCCTGCCAGGCGACGGTGAGTCCGTGCCGTTCGACGGCCGTGGCCAGCTGCTCCGCGACGGCCGGCGCGTCGAGCCGCACGGCGGCGCGGGCCAGCCCCCGGCACTCCTGGCGGACGTCGCCGCCGAGCGGCAGCGCGCCCGCCGCGGCCGGCCGCTCGGCCACCGCGCGCGCCGGTTCGGCAGCAGGCCGGAGCACCCCCTCCTTCGCCGCCCGGGCCGCGTCCGCGGGGGGCACACCGGACGCGGTGAGCCGGCACATCGTCTCCAGTACCGCCACGTCCGTCGCCCGCCAGCGCCGGTGCCGCCCGTCGGCGCGGACGGCGGGCCCGATGCCGTACCGGCGGTCCCAGGAACGCAGGGTGGTGGGCGCCACGCCCAGTCGGCGGGCCAGCGCCCCGGTCGTCAGGCCGGCCTCGTCGGGGCTCGCGAATGCGCTCATGGGGCGACGATACGACGCAGAAACGATGCATGTTGAGGCGCCTGGTGTGCGGCTCGCAGGATGAGGTGACCGGGGCCCGCCCCGGAGCACGTCCCGGACCGGCCTGAGCGCAGGCCGCCCGACGCGAGGAGCCGTCGTCATGAGCCCGCAGCCGACCGCCGAACCCCGTCCCGCCCCGACGCAGGAGTCGCTCGCCGACGAGGAACTCGCCCGGGGCCTGGCGTCGGGGGACGAGGCGTCCCTGGCCGCCGTGTACCACCGCTGGCGCGCCCTGGTGCACTCGCTCGCCTGGCGTTCCCTGGGCGACGCCAAGGAGGCCGAGGACGTCACCCAACAGGTGTTCCTCGGCGTGTGGAACGGGCGTGCGGGCTACCGGCCCGAGCGGGGCGCGCTCGGCGGCTGGATCGTGGGCATCACCCGGCGCAAGATCGCCGACGCGCTGGCCGCCCGGACCCGCCGCCAGGAACTCGTCGCCTCGGCCGGCTCCTGGCTGACCCTGCGCGACCCGGGACGCGGTCGCCCCGAGGAGGTCCTGGACCGCGTCCTGGTGCGCGGCGAGCTGGCCCGGCTCCCGGCACCCCAGCGGCAGGTGCTGCGGCTGACCTTCTACGAGGACCTGACACAGACGCAGATCGCCGAGCGCACGGGCTGGCCGCTGGGCACGGTCAAGAGCCACGCCCGGCGCGGCATGCTGCGGCTGCGCGGCCGCCTGGAGCCCGGGCCGTACGGCTGAGGCCCCCCGGCCCCCTTCCGCACGCGCGTTCCCCGGGCGAACCGAAATTCGACGCACAAACGCTGCATTCGAGTCGGTCGAGGAACAGCGGGCGCGGACCAATCCCCCGCCCCTCGTGCACCGGATTACGTCCGGGCCAGCCGCACTCCCGAAGGATCCCCCCGTGAAAGAAGCCGTCCACATCGTCCGGAACCCGGCCTCCCAGCCGGATCCCCAGGAACTGCTGGGCGCGGTGGCCCTGGGCGACCAGGAGGCCTTCGCCGGTCTGTACGACATCGTCGCGGGGCCGGTGCTGGGGGTGGTGCGCGCGGTGCTGCGCGACCGGGCGCAGTCCGAGGAGGTGGCCCAGGAGGTGCTGGTGGAGGTGTGGCGCTCGGCTCCCCGGTACCGCCCCGAGCGCGGCTCGGCCGTCAACTGGGTGCTGACCATGGCGCATCAGCGGGCCGTCGACCGGGTCCGGTCGGTGCAGGCCGCGGCGGCGCGCGAGCACCGGGCCGCCCTGCTCGACCACGCGCCCGAGTACGACGAGGTCATCGAGCAGGTGGAGGCCCGGCTCGAACGGGAGCAGGTCCGGCGCTGTCTGCGCACGCTGACCGAGCTCCAGCGGCAGGCCGTGGAACTCGCCTACTACCGGGGGCTGACCTACCGGCAGGTCGCCGAGGCGCTGGCGGTGCCGCTCGGCACCGTGAAGACCCGCCTCCGCGACGGGCTGATCCGGTTGCGCGACTGCCTGGGGGTGAGCTCGTGATCACGTCGGATCTGCACACGCTGTCGGGCGCGTACGCCCTGCACGCCCTGGAGGACGACGAGCGCGCCGCCTTCGAACGCCATCTCACGGACTGCGAGGCCTGTGCCGATGAGGTCGGGGAGTTCACCGCGACGGCCGCCCGGCTGGGGCTGGCGGTGTCGGTGCGGCCGGCGCCCGGCGGGCGGGACCGGGTGCTGCGGCGGATCGCCGAGGTCCGGCAGGACACCCCGGCCCGGACACCCTGGGGCCGCTCCGGACGCAGGGCACGAAGGGCGTGGTGGGCGTCCCGCTGGATCCTGGCCGCCTGCCTGGCGGCGACGGCCGCGCTGGGCGGCACGACGGTGTGGCAGTACCAGCGCGCCGAGGACGCCCGGGCCGAGGCAGGCCGCTCCCAGCGCGCGTCCGCGGAACTGTCCGCGGTGCTCGCCGCGCCCGACGCCCGCTCGCGCACGGTCCGGCTGGCGGACGGGGCCGAGGGGACCGTGGTGGTGTCCGCCGGCCGCGACCGTGCCGTGTTCCTCGCCGCCGGGATGGCCGAACCGCCCGGCGGCAAGGTCTACCAGTTGTGGTTCGACGAGCACGGCGTCATGCGCGACGCGGGGCTGATGGACCCGCGTCGCACGAGCCAGGCGGTGGTGCTGCGGGGGACGGTGGACGGCGCGTCCGCGATGGGCATCACGGTCGAGCCGGCGGGCGGCTCGAAGGAGCCCACCTCGCAGCCCGTCGCGCTGCTGCCGTTCCCCACCTGACCCGGGCGGCCGCCCGGGTCGGCGCCCGGTCGACGCCCGGTCAGCGCCTGGTCAGCGCCTGGGCGGAAGCGGGAAGAAGCCGCTCGTCCGCGAGACGTACTCGGCGTAACCGGGCCGCTCGGCCATGTGCCGTTCCAGGAGCGGCTTTCCGCTGCCCCTGATCAGCAGGAAGCTCATCACGAGCGGCGAGACGAGAGCGACCAGGGCAGAGGCGCCGGAGTCGCACGCGATGAGGAACAGGCCCCACCAGACACAGAAGTCCCCGAAGTAGTTGGGGTGCCGGGTGTAGCGCCACAGACCGCGGTCCATGACCCGGCCCCGGGTGGCCGGATCCGCCTTGAACCGGGCGAGCTGGGCGTCGCCCACCGCCTCGAAGAACATGCCCACCGCCCACAGCGCGGTGCCGGCCCAGGCGAACGCGGTCATCTGCGCCGGCACGTACTGCGCGGTCTGGACCGGCAGCGACACCAGCCACACCAGGGCGCCCTGAAGCAGGTACACCATGCGCAGCGCGTACAGGTTCCGGCTGCCGGGCGCCTTCGCGAGCATCGCATCGTAGCGGGGGTCCTCTCCGTGGCCGCGGCCGCGGCGCGCGATGTGCGCGGCCAGCCGCAGCCCCCAGACGGCCGTCAGGACGGTCACGAGGACACGGCGCCCGGTGTCGCCGTGCCCGGCGGAGACCACGCAGGTCACGAGGGCGACGGCGGCGAAGGCGAGTCCCCAGGCGACGTCCACGAGACGGTGTACGCCCTTGCGTACGGCCAGGGCGAAGGTGGCGAGCAGGACGGCGAGCACGGCCACGGCGGACCAGGCGAGGTTGAGCGCGAACGCGCCCCAGGGGAACCCGCTCATGACCGCTCCAGCCCCGCGTACCAGCCCTCAGGACTGCCGGGCATCCCGCTGTCCCCCAGCGAGGTCGGCCGTACGCAGAGGATCTGGTCGACGCCCATGCGGCCCTCCTCGAAGGCGAGCGCCCCGCCGACCAGACGGAGCCGCCACACCCGGGCCGTCTCCGCACCGACGAGCCGCACCGCGTCGGCCCAGCGGTCCTCCAGCGTGCGGTGCCAGGCGGCGACGGTGCGCGCGTAGTGCTCGCGCAGCGACTCGGCGGACCGCACCTCGAGACCGGCGCCCTCCAGGAAGGTGACGGTCTCGCCGAGCGGCCGCATGTGCAGGTCGGGGGCGATGCAGGCCCCGATGAACGGACCGCCGCCGGGCGCGCTGCGCCCTCGCGACATCTGCTGCACGAGCACCCGGCCACGCGGGCGGACCAACCTGCGCAGCGCGGCGGCGAAGGCGGGGTATTCGGCGTCCCCGACGTGTTCGCCCGTCTCGACGGTGGCGACGGCGTCGTAGGCCCCGCCGTCGATGTCCCGGTACTCCTGGCACACCACCTCGACCCGGTGCTCCAGACCCCGTTCGCGCACCTTGCGCCGCACGTACGCGGCCTGTTCGTGCGCCAGGGTGACGGCGGTGACCTGGGCCTTGTGCCGCTCGGCGGCGTACAGGGTGAGCGAGCCCCAGCCGCACCCGATGTCGAGCAGCCGCGCGCCGGGGACGACGGCGAGCTTGCGGCAGACCAGTTCCAGCTTGGCGTACTGGGCCTCGGCGGGTGTGCGGTCCGGGTCCTCGTCCGCCCAGTAGCCGCACGAGTGGGCCATCGGCTCGCCGAGAAGCAGGCGGTAGAAGTCGTCGGACAGGTCGTAGTGGTGGCTGATCGCGGCCCGGTCCCGGGCCCTGCTGTGCAGGCCGCCGCGCAGCCGGGCCCGGGCGGCGGGCGGCGCCGGGCGCGGTCCGACGGCGCCGAGCCGCAGCGCCTCGGCCGCGGCGCGGGTGCGGTCGGCGAGGCCGGGCCGCGGGGCGTGCGGGCCCCGTTCCCGGGCGGCCGCCCCGAGGGTGCGCAGCGCGTGCCCGAGGTCGCCCTCGATGTCGAGCTCGCCGGTCACATAGGCCTGGGCGAGGCCGAGTTCGCCGGGTTCCCAGAGCAGCCGGCGCAGGGCGCGGCGGGAGCGTACGACCACGACGGGGCCGTCCGCCGGCCCCGCCTCGCTGCCGTCCCAGGCGCGCAGCCGGAGGGGCAGGGCCGTGCCGAGCGTCTCCTCGACGAGAGCGGCGAGCCGGTGGGCGGCGCCGGGCCGCGCGGCGCGGGCGGTGCGCACGTCGGTCATCGGGTCGGGTCCTCCTTGGCGAACAGGTACTGCTGGACGTCGAGGTAACCGGAGCGGAAGCCGGCCTCCGAGTAGGCGAGGTAGAGAGTCCACATCCGACGGAAGGTGGCGTCGAAACCGAGGGCGGCGACCTCGTCGGCGCGCTCGGTGAACCGTTCGCGCCACAGCCGCAGCGTCTCGGCGTAGTGCGCGCCGAAGCCGTCGCGGCGGGCGACGGTCAGCCGGGTGTGGTCGCGGACCGTGCGCTCGACGGCCTCGACGGAGGGCAGCAGGCCGCCGGGGAAGATGTACTTCTGGATCCAGGTGTGGGTGTCCCGGCTGGCCAGCATCCGCTCGTGGGGCATGGTGATGGCCTGCAGGGCGGCCCGGCCGCCGGGGGCGAGTCGGTCGTCGAGGGTGCGGAAGTAGACCGGCCAGAACTCCTCGCCGACGGCTTCGATCATCTCGACGCTGACGACGGCGTCGTAGCTCCCGCGTGCCTCGCGGTAGTCGCACAGCTCGACCGAGACCCGGTCGGCGAGGCCCGCGTCCCGGATCCGGGCGAGGGCCAGGTCGCGCTGTTCACCGGAGAGGGTGAGCGAGGTGACGTGGGCGCCGCGCGCCGCGGCCCGGAGCGCCAGTTCGCCCCAGCCGGTGCCGATCTCCAGCAGCCGGGTGCCGCGCCGGACGCGCGCGAGGTCGAGCAGCCGGTCGATCTTGCGGTGCTGGGCGGCGGCGAGCAGGTCCCAGCGGGCGGGGAAGCCGCGGAAGAGCGCCGAGGAGTAGGTGAGTGTCTCGTCCAGGAACAGGGTGAAGAGGTCGTTGGACAGGTCGTAGTGGCGGCTGATGTTGGCGCGGGCGTTGTCCGGGGTGTTGCGCCGGTGGTGCGGCTGCCGCGGGGCCCACCGGCCGCGCAGGCGCTGCAGCGGGGCCGGGATCAGGTCGGCCGCGTGGGCGGCGAGCACGGTGAGCGGGGCGACCAGGTCGGGCGCGTCCCACTCGCCGGCCATGTAGGACTCGCCGAAGCCGATCAGGCCGTGCGCGCCGATCCGGGCGTGGAAGGCGCGCGGGTCCCGGATCTCCAGCAGCGGGCCGCCCCGGCCCACGGAGGTGCCGTCCGCGTAGCGTGCCCGCAGCGGCAGCCGGTCCAGTGCCCGGCGGACGACGGCGCCGGTCACGGCGGTCCGGACGCGGGCGGCGGACGGCGGGGCGGCCACGCCGGGCCGGTGTGCGGCGTCCGTGTGCGGGACGGCGTGGCAGTCACCCCGCCGCACGGTGGTGGGGCGGGGCTCGACGTACGTCATGGGTTGTTCTCTCCGGTGCGGTGGTCGGGACGGGGTCGGACTGGCAGGCCGCGCAGGTAGAGGCGGATGCCGTGCAGTCGGATGGCCGCGGAGACGGCGACGGTGGACCACGGGCGGCGCAGCGCCTGGCGCAGCAGCCGCCCGTTCGTTGCTTCCCTTCGCGTGCCCCGCACGGTTGCGGTGAAGGGGCGCCCGCCGGCACGTTCGAGGTGCACGGTGAGGTCGAGCCGCTCGTCCGGCCTGGGCAGCCGCATGCGGTAGTGGCCGTCGACGGGGAAGAACGGCGAGACGTAGAACTCCTTGTCGGTCCCCGCCCTGCCGTCGGCGTCCGTGTCGAGCAGATAGCAGTGGCGTTCGCCGTAGGTGTTGTGGACCTCGGCGACCACGCAGCGCGGCTCGCCGTCGGGGCCGTGGCACCAGTAGACGGTGAGCGGGTTGAAGACGTGTCCGAACACGCGGGCCTGGGTGAGCATGAGCACCGGGCCGCCCGCCAGGTCGACGCCGTGCGCCGCCAGGAAGGCGTCCAGGCCCGCCCGGATGCCGGGCTCGTCGCCGGTGAAGTGGTCGCGCGCGTCGAAGCGGGTCAACGCCCTCAGCGGACGCGGGAGTTCGGGCGGGTGGTCGACGTCGACCAGCCACAGGTGGGTGCGGTGGCGCAGCACGTA
Organism: Streptomyces sp. NBC_01334; assembly: GCF_035983595.1. NCBI lineage: Bacteria > Bacillati > Actinomycetota > Actinomycetes > Kitasatosporales > Streptomycetaceae > Streptomyces > Streptomyces sp. NBC_01334. Next base: position 1,033,260 of record NZ_CP130718.1, read on the forward strand.
CCGCAGGGGTGCGGTGCGCACATGGGTGATCGTGCAGGGGTACAGGGCGGGCGTCGGGGTGACCACCCGGTCGGCCGGCGCGCTCCGGGGGGTCACCATCGCACCCCCAGTGCGGCCGCCGCCGTCACGCCGGACCGGCAGCCGTCCTCGTGGAACCCCCAGCCGTGGTACGCGCCCGCGAACGCGGTGACGGTGGTGTTCAGACCGGGCAGGTCCCGCTGGGCGGCGACCGACTCCGGGGTGTAGACGGGGTGTTCGTAGGTCATGCGGGCGAGGATCCGGCCGGGGGCGACCCGGTCCTCGCCGCCGAGGGTGACCACGTACGGCTCGGCCGCGTCGAGCCGCTGGAGCCGGTTCATGTCGTAGCTGACCCGGACGTGGTCGGCGCCCGCGGCGCAGGACGGCATCAGGTAGTTCCAGGAGGCCCGGGCGCGACGGGCGCGCGGGAGGACCGCGGTGTCGGTGTGCAGGAGGGTGACGTTGCGCGCGTAGCGGAACGCGCCGAGCACCTCCTTCTCCCGCGGGGTGGCGTCGGCGAGCATGCGCAGCGCCTGGTCGGGGTGGACGGCGATCACCACGGAGTCGTAGGCCTCGCTCAGGCCGTCGTCGGTGGTGATCTCGGCGCCGTCCGCGGTGCGCCGCACGGCCCGTACGGGGGCCCCGGTGCGGACGGTGTCCAGGCGCTCGGCGACCCGGTCGACGTACTCGCGCGAGCCGCCGGTCACCGTGCGCCACACCGGGGAGCCGCCGATCGCGAGCATCCCGTGGTGCTCCAGGAACCGGAACAGATAGGCCGCCGGGTAGCGCTGGGCGGTGGCGGCGTCGCAGGACCAGACGGCCGCGACGACCGGCGTCATGAAATGCGCGCGGAAATAGGCGGAGAATCCCTCGCGGTCGAGGAAATCCCCCAGCGTGAAGGTGTCCTCGGCTCCGTGGGCCAGCAGTCGGCGGGCCGCGCGGTGGAAGGCGGGGACCTCGGCGAGCATGCGCAGGTAGGGGAGGCGCACGGCGTTGCGCGGCCGGGCCAGGAGGCCGGCGGGGCCGCGGGCGCCGGTGTACTCGAGCCCGCAGCCGTCGCAGCGTACGGACATGCTCATCTCCGACTCCTGGGTGGAGACGCCGAGATCGTCGAAGAGCCGCAGCAGGTGGGGGTAGGTACGGCGGTTGTGCACGATGAAGCCGGAGTCGACACGGTGGATCCGGCCGTCCGGTGCGGTGAGGTCGTGGGTGTGGGCGTGTCCGCCGAGCCGGTCGTCGGCCTCGTAGAGGGTGACCCGGCGGTTTCCGCGACGCAGCACATGCGCGGCGGTCAGCCCGGCCACCCCGCTGCCCACGACCGCCGTCCGCCGTCGCCCGTCGGACCCGGCTCCGGGTCCCCCGCGCGGCTCGCCGCCGGCCGCCGCTGTCGTCCGCACCATCGTCCGCTCCTCCCGCCCGGCCCCGGGGCGGGGCCGTCGCGTGTAATCCGAGGCCGCGGCCGGAGCGGATTGGCACGAGGCCGGAATTCTTTGCCGGAGGGACGAATGATCGGATAACCGAACAGTACATAGGAGCTCTACACATAAAGAATAAATAAGAGCAGAATGGACACGCGCGGCACTTACCGCACACCGCTCCGCAGCGGTCGGGCCCGAAAGTCGAAGGAGACGCGTCATGGCCAACGTCTCGCCCACCAGAGGTGACATGTCGACGCACCCCGATGTTCCCGAGATGCAGGCGCGGTACGCCCGCATGCTCGGCGGTCGTGATGTGGCGCTCGTGGACGGACCGGTGTTCCTGCTCGGTCTGTACTGCGCCGTGTCCCCGTGGATCCTCCACTACACCGCCAGCCAGCCGGCGCTCATGACCCACAACCTGATCGTCGGGATCGCGATCGGTCTGCTGGCCCTCGGCTTCACCGCGGCTCCCGCGCGGATGTACGGCCTGAGCTGGGCCATGTGCGCGCTGGGCATCTGGATGATCATCGCGCCATGGGTCGTCGGCGACAGCCCGGACGCCGGCGTCGTGGTCAACAACATCATCATCGGCGCCCTGGCCCTGATCCTGGGGCTGATGTGCACCGCCACCGCGGCGAAGAGCACCCCGCAGCCGTAGAGAGCCTGTCGCACCCCGGACGACGGCCGGGTCGGCCCGCGCGTGCGGGCCGACCCGGCCGTTCGTACCGTGCGTCGCCGGTGTCCTCTCGCGGGTCCTTCAGGGACCAGGCACCAGCCACGGTTCCCGGGACAGCGTCCGGCCCGTCTCCAGGAGCGACTTGAGGTTGGACAGAACCGCCGGCCAGCCGCCCGACGCGTCGGAGAGTTCGCCCTCGCCGTCGAGGTCTTCGTGGGTCACGGTGAGCCGGACGATGTCGGCGTGCGGCAGGATGTCGAAGGTGACCCGGGAGTGCCGGTCCGGCCGCCCCTCGTCGTCAGGCGCGGCCCAGCCGGTGACCAGCCGGGTGGGGCGCTCGCTCCCGACGACGGCGCCCACGACGTCCGCGATCCCGGAGCCGTCCGTGCGCACGTGCTCCCAGCGGAATCCGGGCCGCCAGTCCGACACGTTGGCGTGCCCCCAGTAGGCCGCGGTCAGATCGGCGTCGGCGAGCGCGTCCCAGACCTTGTCCGGCGTACTGGCGATGTAGGTGACGTACACGAAGGCGGGCTTGTCGGTCATGGCTTCATCGGCTCGTCGCTCGACGTCGGAGAGCACACGCGGCCGCGGGCGCCCGAACTTGTCGATCCACCGTTCCCGGATCTCGTGGAGCGGGACCGGATCGAGGTAGTGCAGCTTCTCCCGCCCCCGCCGCACCGCCGTGACCAGGTGGGCCGCCTCCAGGACGGCCAGGTGCTGGGTCACCGACTGGCGCGCCATGTCGATGTGCGCGCACAACTCGCCCAGCGTCTGGCCGTTGCGTTCGTGCAGCCGGTCGAGAAGCCGTCGGCGCGTGTCGTCGGCCAGCGCCTTGAAGACCTTGTCCGTGCCCGGGCCCGCCCCCGGGCCCTCTCCCGATCGCACACTTCACGTTAGGCAGGCAATTACCTGCATGTCAATCGGACCGCCGCCGCCCAGGATCGACCCATGCAGACCAAGGGGAGTTTCGTCGTGCCGCCCGCACCGCTGCGGCTCGAAGGGGTGGGGATCACCCTGCGCGAATGGACCGATGACGACCTCGACGCCCTGGTGGAGGTGTACGACGACCCCGAGATCGCCCGGTGGACTCCGGTCGTCTCCCCCTTCGACGCCCGGGCGGCCCGCGCCTACCTCGACAAGGCGCGGACTAGCCGGGCCGAAGGGCGCACCGCGCAGCTCGCGATCACCACGGACGGCGGGCGCCCCAAGGGCGAGGTGCTGCTGTTCCGCAGCGCGTCGGACGAGCGGGACGCCGAACTCGCCTACGGGGTCGGAGCCGAGCACCGCGGGCAGGGTCTCGCCGGCCGGGCGGTGCGCCTGGTCGCGGACCACGCGCTGCGCGAACTACGGCCACGGCGGCTGGTGTTGTGCATCGAACAGGGGAACACGGCGAGCGAGGCGGTCGCCCACGCGTGCGGCTTCGCACTCGCCGACCGGCCGCCCGTATCCCGTCAGGCCAAGGGCCGCGAAGTCCTGCTGCGCACCTGGGCCCTCCGTCCGGAGGGCACCGACCGGTCGGGTCGCCCGGGAGGAGCGGCCCGACCGGCCTGACATCAGCTGACGTTGCGACCTGCCGTCAGGTGACGTCGAGCGCGGTGTCGTCGATGACGAACGAGGTCTGGAGCTTGGAGCCCTCGGTGCCGGTGAACTTGATCGTGACCGTCTGTCCGGCGTACCCGCTCAGGCTGAAGCTGCGCTGGGTGTATCCGGAGGCCGCGTTGAGGTTGGAGTACGAGGCCAGGGTGCCCAGGACCGTGCCGGAGCTGTTGAGGACCTGGACCTGAAGGGTGTCGTAGGCGGTGCTGGTGGTCGTCTCCGCGGTGTCGATGTGCAGGTGGAGACCGAGTGCGGCGGAGCAGCCGGACGGGATGGTCACCGACTGGGAGAGGGTCTCGGTCCCGGCCGTGCCGTTGCCGCCGAGCCAGGCGTAGTAGGAGCCCGTACGGGCGGCCTCGCTGCTGGAGTTGGTGATGACGCCGCTCGTCGCGCTCCAGGTCGTGGCGCCGGACTCGAAGCCGGCGTTGCCGAGCAGCTGGGTGTCGGTGCAGTCGGTGCCGCCGTCGTCGTCGCCTCCGCCGCCGCTCGCGCCGGAGAGCCACTCGGTGGCGTTCAGGGCGAGGGCGGCGTTGGTGGCGCCGGTGTCGTTCCAGCCGTCGTAGAGGGTGTTGCCGGACTGGCCGGTGCCGTCGTCGATGGGTGAGCTGTCGCCCCAGAAGGCGACGCGGCCGCTGCCGAAGGTGCTGGTGGCGAAGAAGGCGCCGGTGTTCCCGGAGTAACCGCTGCGGTACAGCAGGCCCTTGACGGAGGAGTTGTCGGCCGGCTTGAGCGTGGCGGTGGTGCCGGAGGCGATCAGGCTCTTGGTGACGGTGCCGAAGGAGCCGTGCAGGACGGGGTCGGCGCTGTCGCTGATCGCGGCCGGGTAGCCGGAACTGATGGAGAGGGAGTCGACGGAGAAGCCGAACGGGTCGGTGGAGTCGACGCTGTTGTCGGTCATCAGATCGTTGAAGATCTCGACCGCGTCCTCGCCGTCGTTGTTGCGGTCGGCGCCCGTGTGGTCGGAGACCATGAACAGGCCGCCGCCGTTCTTCACGAAGTTCATGATCGCCGTCTTCTCGGCGGTGGTGAACAGCGTGTTGGGCTCCGGCAGGACCAGCGTGTCGAAGTTCGACAGGTCGGTGGCGGCCGAGCCGCCGTAGGTGAGGGCGCTCGTGGCGGTCTTGAGGCTGTAGTCGCCGGTCTTCTGCAGGGCGACGCCCCACGACGACAGGGCGCCGGTCCAGTCCGTCTCCGAGGACGGGTAGGAGTCCTGGGAGAGCGGGTCGGGCTTGCTGGTCGAGATGATCCAGTCGGCGTTGCCGGCCTCCTCCGCGTGGCCGTCGTCGAACAGGATGCGGTGGGGGGTGGCCGCGTGGGCGGGCGTGGCGCTGGTGCTGACCTGAAGGGCCGCTCCGGTGACGAGCAGCCCGAGACCGGCCAGGACGGTGGTGACCTTGCGGCGGGATCTCTGTGATCCGAGCATCCGGCGAACCTCCGTGAGATGGGGGGACACGAGGCGGGTGCGGGCGCCAAATCTGCGCGCGTAGATACCGCATTCGAGGGTTCTACCCGCGTGGAACGATTGAAAGGTACATGGCATGACTGAGCGGTGAACATCAAACGCGGGCAATAACGCGGGCGAAAACGTCGACACCCGGGCGCCACGGCCGTAGCGGGGCGGCTCGTCGTCCCGGTCCGCCGACGCATCGCCGTACGTCGTCGACGGTCGCCGTCGGTCTCCTGGCCGCGCCCTTCGGACCGTCACTCGCCGCGGCGTTCGGCGAGGACGACGCCGAGGGCGACCGTGTCGAGCGGCCGCCCGTCCGGATCGAGATCGGCCGGGCCGCCGTGGGCGCGGGCCCTGCCGCCCTGCCGCCCTGCCGCGTGCCGCCCTACCGCGTGTACACGTACGGCGTCGTCGTGCTCAGTGGCGCGAAGCCCAGGCGTTCGAGGATGGGGCGGCTCTGGGCGGAGGCGTCGACCTGGAGGTAGCGGTAGCCGCGGTCGGCGGCGATGCGGGCACGGTGGGCGATCAGAGCGCGGTAGACACCTCGGCCGCGCCAGCCCTCGACGGTGCCGCCGCCCCACAGGCCCGCGAACCTCGTCCCGGGGATGAGCTCCATCCGTGCCGAGCTGACCGGCACGTCCCCGGCCATCGCGACCAGGGCCACGATCGCGTCCGGGTCGGCGGCGAGACGGGCGCGCAGAAGATCCCGCAGCCACGAGCCGTCGTGACCGAACGCCCGCTCGTTAGCCTCGACCATGAGCTCGATCCCCGCCCCGTCCGTGACGGGGACGATGCGGACACCCTCGGGCGGTCCGGCGTCGACCAGCTGGTCACCGGTCTCGCCGATCATCAGGGTCTCCTCCGGGTCGGCGGTGAAACCGGCCGCCGTGAGCCGCTGCCCGAGGTCGGCCGGGCGGTCGTGCCCGTGCAGCTTCCACTCGAACTCGTGGCCGAGTCCGGTGAAGTAGGCGACCTGTTCCGCGATCACCGCGTCGGCGTCGGCGGAGTCCAGGTCCGACCAGAGCACCCCGCTCCAGCCGCCCTCGCCGCCGACATGGCGGACCACCGCCCCGGTCCGCTCGACGCGCGCGTCGGAGCTCTCGGGGCGCGCGCCTTCGCGCATGTCCCGGTCGTACAGGGCGAGTACCGCGGCATGATCCATGCGCCCACTCCAGCACCCCCGCCCGGCCGCGACAACGGATTTATGGGTGCGGGGACGAGCGGGGCGCCGCCACGCCGTCCGGCCGCACCGCCGCAAGGTACGCGCTCAGCCGGTCGCGGTTGCGGGCCAGACAGTCGATCCGGGCCTGGATGCGGTCGATGTGCCCCTCGAGGAGGGCGGCGGTCTCCGGGGTGAGGTGCTCGGCGGGCAGGACGATCTCGTAGGGGCCGGACAGATACGGCAGGATCGCGCGGATCATCTCGGTGGTGAGGCCGGAGTCGAGCAGCCCGCGGATCTGCTGGACGTCCCGGACGGCCGCCTCCCCGTAGGAGCGGTAGCCGTTCTCCCCGCGGTCGGGGTGCAGCAGGTCCTGTTCCTCGTAGTAGCGCAGCAGCCGGGTGGGGACACCGGTGCGGCCGGAGAGGTCGCCGATCTTCATGCCGCGCTCCGATCTTCGCTCACCGTCGCCGCTCGGCGTCGCCGCTCCCTGCCGTCGCTCCGCGAGCGGCGCACAGGGCCACGCTTGCCTTCACACTGATGTGAATGTTCGACCATGGTGGCATGTCCACCACCTCCATGGTCAAGGGCACCGCCGTGCCCGCGTCCCTGCCCTGGCCGGGGCTGCTCGCCCTGTCCACGGCCGCCTTCACCGCCGTGGTGACCGAGCTGCTGCCCGCCGGGCTGCTGCCGCGCATGGCGCCGGCCCTCGGCGTCCCCGAGGCCCGGGTGGGGTTCCTGGTCACCGGGTACGCGGTGGCGTCGTTCGTGGCGGCGATCCCGGTGACCGCGCTGCTGCGCGGCCTGCCGCGCCGGCCGGTCCTCGTCGGCACCCTGCTGGGCTTCGCGCTGAGCAACGCGGTGGTCGCGCTGTCGTCGTCGTACGGCCTGACCTTCACCGCGCGCCTGGTCGCCGGTGTCATGGGCGGCACGCTGTGGGCGATGCTCGCCGGCTACGCGGCCCGGATGGCGCCGGCCGAGCGACGCGGCCGGGCGATCGCGGTCGTGCTCGCCGGCATCACGCTCGCGCTGTCGCTGGGGGTGCCCGCCGGGACGGCGCTGGCCGAGGTGGTGGGCTGGCGCGCGGCGTTCGGGCTGCTGTCCGGACTGGCGGTGCTGCTGGTGGGCTGGGTGCGGTGGCGGGTCCCCGACTTCCCGGGCGAGGCACGGGGCGAGCGGGTGCCGTCGGCCCGGGTCGCCCTGCTGCCGGGGCTCCCGGTGATCCTCTCCGTGACCCTGTTCCTGCTGCTGGGCCACCAGATGCTCTACACGTACATCGCGCCCTTCACCGAGCACGCGGGGTTCGGACGTACGGACGTGGTGCTGCTCGTCTTCGGGGCGTCCACGGTCTCCGGGATCTGGGGGACGGGCCTGCTGGTGGACCGGCGCCCACGGGCCACGCTGCTCGGCGCGCTGGCCCTGTGCGCGGCGGTCATGCTCGCCCTCGGCCGGTACGCCGACGCGCCCGCCGTGCTGCTGGTCTCCGTCGCCCTGTGGGGAGTGGCCTTCGGCGGGGCGCCGACCCTCATCCAGACGGCACTGGTGAACGCCTCGGGGCCCGCCGCCTCCGACGTGGCGACCTCGCTCCAGACGACGGTGTACAACGCGGGCATCGCGGGCGGCTCGCTGACCGGAGGGGTGGTCCTGGGGGCGCTGGGCGCGGGGGCCCTGCCGTGGACCGCACTGCCGCTGGTCGCGCTGGCCCTCACCGCGGTCGCGCTGGGCCGCCGGCACGCCTTTCCGGACGCGCGGAGCCGAGCCCAGGCCGGGCGGTGAAGCCCGGGTCGACCGTCGAGGAGGGCCGTACGCCATGGTCGAGGCCGCCGAACTGCCGTATCTGCGCCGCTGCGTGGGACTCGCCGCCGAGGCGCTGCGGGTCGGCGACGAGCCGTTCGGTTCGGTACTGGTGGGCGCGGACGGCACGGTGCTCGCCGAGGACCACGGCCGGGTGGCCTCCGGCGACCGCACCCGGCACCCCGAGTTCGAGCTCGCCCGCTGGTCGGCGGCCCGTCTGTCGTCAGCGGATCGGGCCGCGGCGACGGTCCACACGTCGGGCGCACACTGCCCGATGTGCGCGGCCGCCCACGCGTGGGTGGGCCTGGGCCGGATCGTGTACATCGCCTCGTCCGAGCACCTCACGACCTGGCTGGGCGCGTGGGGTGTGCCCGCCCCACCGGTGCGGACCCTGCCGGTGCACGAGGTCGCCCCCGGTGTGACGGTGGAGGGACCGGCTCCCGAGCTGGTCGAGGAGGTAGACGCCCTGCACCGGCGGTTCCACGGCGGCTGAGGCGGACCCAGCCGCCCGCACCCCGCGCTTCGACGGCCCCACCCGGGCGGCGCGCCGGACCGCTGCAGGCCCCCTGCCCCGCCCGACATGACCGAGGGGGCCTGCACGTTCCCGCTCCGAGGAGGGTGGCTCAGCGCTCCGTGTGCGGGCGGAACCGCCGCTGGAGTGCCAGACCGCCGAGCAGCAGAACCGCGCTGCCGGCGACGGCGGGCAGGGTGGCGTCGGCCCCCGTGTGGGCGAGCGAGGACGCGGCCTCGGGAACCCCCCTCTGGGGCGCGACGGCCGGCGTCTGCGGAACGGTCCGCGGACCGGGATGCTGCGGCTCCACGGGCGGGTCGTGCCGGGTCGGCGGCTGCGGCTCGTGCTCGACGGGCGGCGGGGGCTCCTCGTCGGACACGTTGACGGACTCGTTGCCGACCGCCGGGTTCGCGATGCCGACGACGTTCACGCTGTTGCCGCTGACGTTCACCGGGAGGTGGACCGGCAGCTGGACACCGTTGCCGGAGACGACGCCCGGGGAGTCCTGCGTGGTGCCGTGTGCGGTGGCCCCACCGCCGGACGACGCGCCATGTGCGACGCCCCCACCGCCGGACGAAGCGCCGTGCTTCCCGGGAGCGGCCGTCGCGCCCTTGTTGGCGCAGGTGTTGCCCGCGGCGGGGTTCAGCACGCCCACCACGTTCACCGTGTTCCCGCACAGGTTCACCGGGAGGTGCACCGGCAACTGGACACCGTTGCCGGAGATCAGTCCGGGTGAGCCGGCCGCTGAGCCGTCCGCCGCGGAGTCGGCGTGTGCGGGCAGTGTCACAGCCATCGCGCCGGAAACTGCGGCGACGGCCATCACACCGGATCGGGTAACCCGTCTCATGGGTCCCTGCCTTCCAGACTTGAATCGCGGGCACTCGCCCGCACCCGGTAGAACGTCGTCGCGCCGTCCGAGTTATGCCTGAAAACCCTTTCACCCCATCGGGTCACCTTTGCGATCCCCCTTCGGCCCCCTCGTCGAACTGGTGTCAGCCCCGGCGCACGGGCCTCGCGGGGCGCCCCGGGCGCGACGCGCGAAGGGGCGCGGGGTGGCCCACGTCCGTCCGGAGGCGGGTCGTCGGCAGGCCGCCTATCGTGAGCGAGGGCGCCGTTCCCGGACCGCTGCGGGCGTCCCTGGAGGCACTGATGCTGGCCAAGCTGCCGACGCGGCCCGGGCTGCGACGCTGCGCGCTCGCCGCCACCGCCGCACTGACCCTGGTGGGCGCGGGCCTGCCGACGGCGACCGCGAACCGGAACGCCGCCGGGGACGACCGTCCCGGCCTCTCCCGCTTCTACGGCCAGAAGGTCACGTGGTCGGCGTGCGACGGCGACGGCATGCCCGAGGACCTCCAGTGCGCCGACCTGACCGTCCCCCTCGACTACGGCCACCCCAAGTCCGGCACGCTCGACCTCGCGCTCGCCCGCTACCGGGCCACCGGCGACAAGCGCGGCTCGGTGGTGCTCAACTTCGGCGGTCCCGGCGGCCCCGGGGTTCCTGAACTCGCCTATGCCGGCAAGGAGTTCATGGACCTCACCGACGGCTACGACGTGGTCACCCTCGATCCCCGGGGGGTCGGCCGCTCCTCCCCCGTCAGCTGCGGGGACGGTGCGGACAGCGGACTGGCCTCCCTGGACGACGACTCGGCCGTCGCCGATCCCCAGGCGCTCCTCACCCGGTTGAAGCGGGTGGCCGCCGACTGCGCCGAGCACTCAGGGCCGGTGCTGCCGCACATAGGAACCGTCGACGCGGCACAGGACCTGGACGTGCTGCGCGCGGCAGTCGGCGACAAGAAGCTCAACTACCTGGGGTTCTCGTACGGCACCCGGCTCGGCGCGGTGTACGCCGCCCGGTTCCCCGACAAGGTGGGCCGGCTGGTCCTCGACGGTGTCGACACCCTGACCGAGCCGCTCACCGAGCAGGGCCTCGCGGGCGCCCGGGGGCAGCAGGTGGCGCTGGACGACTTCGTCGGCTGGTGCACCAAGGACATCGCCTGCCCGTTCGGGCAGGATCCGCGCGTGGCCCGCGAGGAGGTCGTGCGGCTCGTGCGCTCGCTGGACGAGGACCCGGTGCCGACCGACTTCGGCGACGACTTCTCCGGCCAGGATCTCGTCGGCGCGCTCGGACAGGGGCTGTACAGCAAGGAGCTGTGGCCCCTGCTGGAACGGGCGCTGGCGCAGCTCATCGAGAGCGGTGACGCCAGCGGGGTCCTGAGCTTCGCGACCGGCGGCTTCGCCCTGCCGCTGCCGTTCCCGCTCCGGGACGCGGGCCGCGGCGAGCCCACCCCCGGGGCGCTCGTCGACGAGGAGGACATCCCCCTCGACAACCTGCCGGCGGCGCTGATGGCGATCAACTGCGCCGACGATCCCGACCGCCCCACGGCCGCGCAGATCTCCGCGGACCTCAAGCGGCTGCGCGCCGCGTACGACAAGGCCTCTCCGGTCTTCGGGCAGTACCGCCTCACCGAGGTCCTGATGTGCTACGGCCGCCCCAGGGGAACCGACTTCATCCGGGACGAGGTGAAGGACCTGAGCACCCCGAAGATGCTGCTGGTCGGCACGCGCGGGGACCCGGCGACGCCGTACCGCTGGACCGTGGAGACGGCGAAGCGTCTCGGTGCTCCGGCCGTGGTGCTCGACAACAAGGGCGACGGCCACACCGGATACGGGTCGTCCAAGTGCGTGCACCGCAAGGTCGACGACTTCCTTCTCTACGGCTCCCTCCCGCCCAGCGGCAGCTCCTGCGGGCCCGACGAGGACGACGGCTGAGTGCGCCGGCTCCTGCCGCTGCTGATCGTCTGCCTCCTCGCGGCCGGGACGACGGTCGCCTCGTCCGTCCGGTCCGCCTGGTGGTGGCTCGCGGCCGGACCGCTGCTGGCGTCGGCCTGTCTGGGGGGCTGGGACCTGCTCCAGCGCCGCCGCGCCGAACTGCGCAACCACCCGCTGGTCGGGCGGCTGCGGTATCCGACGGAGCAGGTACGCGCGCGTGCCTGGAGCGGCGACGCGCGGGAGCCGTTCGGCGGTGACCGGGAGACGTACGAGTATCTGGTGCCGTCGCTGCGGCCGGTCGAGCCGGCCGAGGAGCCGCCGGTGGTGCGGGTGGGCGGGCCGGACTGCTCCCAGCCCTACGACATGGCGCTGCTGAACGTGTCCGCGATGAGCTTCGGGGCGCTGTCGTCGCGCGCGGTGCTCGCCCTCAACAGGGGCGCGGCGCTGGGGCGTTTCGCGCAGGACACGGGAGAGGGCGGGCTGTCGGAGCACCATCTGCGCGGCGGCGGCGACCTGGTCTGGGAGATCGGGACGGGGTACTTCGGCTGCCGCGACGCCGACGGCGGCTTCGACGCACGGGAGTTCGCGGACAAGGCGGCGCTGCCCGAGGTGAAGTGCGTGTCGTTGAAGCTGTCCCAGGGGTCGGCGCCGGGCAGTGGCGGGGTGCTGCCCGGGGTGAAGGTGAGCGCCGAGATCGCGCGGGAGCGGAAGGTCCCGGTGGGCGAGACTGTGGTGTCGCCGCCCTTGCACCGGGTCTTCTCGACGCCACGTGAACTGGTGCTGTTCCTGGCCCGGCTGCGTGAGCTGGCGGGCGGCAAACCGACCGGGTTCAAACTGTGCGTGGGCGCGCGGCGGGAGTTCCTCGCGGTGTGCCGGGCGATGGTGGCGGAGGGTCTGACGCCCGACTTCGTGGTGGTGGACGGGTCGGAGGGCGGCTCCGGCGCCGGGCCGACGGGGTTCGCCGGGCACCTCGGTATGCCGCTCACCCAGGGGTTGATCACCGTGCACAACGCCCTGGTCGGCGTCGGGCTCCGGGACCGGGTCCGGATCGGGGCGAGCGGCAGGGTGGCCACCGGCGCGGACATCGTCACCCGGCTCGCGCAGGGCGCCGACTACACCAACGCGGCCCGGGCGATGATGCGCGCCGTCGGCTGTGTCGGCGCGCTGCGGTGCCACACCGGGACCTGCCCGGCCGGCGTCGCGACCCAGGATCCGCTGCGGGCGCGCTCGTTGCACGTGGCCGACAAGGCCCGACGGGTCCGGCGCTACCAGCGGGAGACGGTGCGTGACGCCGTCCGGATCATGGCGGCGATGGGCATCCGCGAGCCGGCCGAGCTCACTCCCGGCCATCTGGTCCGGCGGACGCGGCCGGGCACGGTCCGTTCGTACGCGGAGCTGTACGAGTGGCTGGCGCCGGGCGAACTGCTCGCCGGACCACCGCCGTCCTGGGAGGCGGACTGGAAGGCCGCGGACCCGGACAGCTTCGGCTGACGCCCCCGCGGCCGCCGGCCACGAGGCCTGCAACGGCCGCGACGGCTATGCGGGCTTGACGGCGACGAAGGCGTCGATCGCCGCCGTCAGCTCGGCCGGCTTCTCGACCGGGAGTTCGTGGCCCGCGTCGAGGATGCGGACGGTGGCGTCCGGATAGGCCTTGGCCATGCGCAGCATCTGCTGCACCGGGAGCTGGATGTCGTGGTAGCCGTGGATCATCAGGGTCGGGGCCTGGATCTCCCCGACCCGGTCCAGCACGTCGAAGGCACGCATGGCGCCGTACACCGTCATGACCACCTCGCGCGGGGTGTCCGCGGAGGACTTGATGTACGCGCGGATCTCCTCGCGGGGGTAACCGGGAGCGAAGGCCCGCTGGATGTTGGCGGCGACGAACAGCTTGAAGGGGACGAGGGTGGAGACGCCCATCAGCAGGCCCCTGCCCCGGCTGTAGGTCATCCGGCCGATGGAGTTCACCAGCACCATGCGCTCCACCCGTTCGGGGTGGGAGAGGGCGACGGTCTGCGAGATCATCCCGCCCATCGAATGGCCGACCAGCACGAACCGCTCGATCTCCAGGTGGTCGAGGAGGGCCAGGAGGTCCGTCGCCAGCTCCGCGACCGTCTTCACGCCCGCACCGCCGCTCTCGCCGTGCCCGCGCAGGTCGAGCCGGATCACGCGGCGCCGCTCGGCGAAGTGCGCCACCTGGTGGTCCCAGCGGTGCCGGTTGGCCGTCCAGCCGTGCACGAACACCAGGGGCACCCCGTCGCCGTCGCGCGGGCCCTCGTCGTCGTACGTCAGTGCTGCGCCGTCGACTTCGAGCTGCGGCATGCGTGCCTCCTGCGGTGCGGTCCCGGTTACTGACGCGTACGGTAACCGGCCGCGGGGGTCGCCGTCACCGTCGGGCGCCCACGGGATCGCGCTCAGAACTCCACGGAATCGCACACCAGGGGGCAGTTCATGCAGTGTCCGCCGCCGCGTCGGCGGCCGAGCCCGGCGCCCACGACGGTGAGATGAGTGAGGGCCGGCCGGAAGGTGCGATCGCTCGTGCCCATCAGCACCACGTTCGCCCCTGCGGCCGGGAACGTCCGCCGACCGGCGCTGCGGCCGGGACCGCGACCGCAACGACGCAGGCGACCGGAGATGTGTTGCCATTGCCCCAAATGCCTGAACGGCAATTGGGACCTATCGTGCTGATATGGAGCACGCACTCAGCCCAGCGACCCTCTCCGAACTGCGCCGCCCGCGCCCCTATCCCGCGGTGTCCGTGCTGACGCCGACGCACCGGCGGGAACCCGAGAACACCCAGGACCGGGTCCGGCTGCGCAATGTCGTGGCCGAGGCGAAGAAACAGCTGGAGACCGATCCGGCGGTCAGCCGCGAGCGGCGCGCCGACGTCGCCGACCAGCTCGACCTGGCCCTGGCCGAGGTCGACCTTGCGCACACCGAGGACGGCCTGGTCATCTACGCCGCCCCGGGCGAGCACCAGGTGTGGTCCCTGGCCCGTGCCGTCCCCGAACGCGTCGTGCTCTCCGACACCTTCCTGACCCGCAACCTGGTCTCGGCCCAGGCCGCCGAACGCCCGTTCTGGGTCCTGTCCGTCTCCCCGGACCGCGTCACGTTGTGGAACGGCGGCGCCGACCGGGTCACCGAGGAACACGCCGGCGGCTTCCCGCTGGTCAGGAGCCAGCCGAACTTCGACGCCGAACGCATGGAGCGGATCGGGGACCTGCCCAGCACCTTCCGCGACGAGGACACCCGCCACTTCCTGCGCGAGGCCGACACCGCCCTGGGCAGGCTGCTGCGCGACGACCCGCGACCGCTGTACGTCACCGGCGAGCAGGCGGCCCTGTCGCTCCTCGACGAACTGGGCGGAGCCACCCGGGACGCGGTGCACCTCCCGCACGGCGGACTCTCCCACGGCACACCCGACGCCGTGTGGCAGGCCGTGCGGCCGCTGCACGACGCGGAGGCCCGCCGGAACACCGCGGCCGTCGCCCGGGAGCTCGACTCGGCCCGTGGACACAAGACGTTCGCGGCCGGCGTCGACGAGCTCTGGCAGAGCGCGCGGGAGGGCCGGATCCGGCTGCTGGCCGTCGAGGAGAACTACCGGATCACGGTCCGCGACGGCGGCGACCATCTCGTCCCCGCCGTGAGCGGCGATCTCGACGCCCGCGAGGACATCGTGGACGAGATCGTCGAGCAGTGCCTGGAAACGGGCGCCGAGGTGCGCTTCGTACCCGACGGCGCGCTGGGCGACGCGGACGGGATGGCAGGCGTGCTGCGCTACTGACCCCGCCGGGCGGCGGCCCGGCCGGTCGCGCGGCGTCGCGCCGGCCGGGGCCCCCCGCAGCGGCTTTCACCGGCGGCGTACGCTACGGCGTGATCGTCCACCGGGAGGGTGAGTACGCGTGAGTGACCTGCTGGGCGTGGCCGTGCTGGGTGCCGGACACATGGGGGCCGACCACATACGCCGCCTCGATCGCGTGGTCAGCGGGGCCAGGGTCGCCGCCGTGGCCGATCCCGATGCCGCGCGCGCCGAGGAGGCCGTGGCCGGGATCGAGGGGGTGACGGTCCACGCGGAGGTCGAGGCCGCGCTCGACGCGCCCGGCGTCGAGGCCGTGCTGATCGCCTCGCCCGGCCCCGCACACCGGGAGGCGCTGCTCGCGGCCTTCGCCCGCGGGCTCCCGGTGCTGTGCGAGAAGCCCATGGTGCCGGACCCGGCCGGGGCGCTGCGCGTGCTGGAGGCGGAGGCCCGGCTGGGGCGGCGGCTGACGCAGATCGGGTTCATGCGGCGCTACGACGCCGGGTACCGCAGGCTCAAGGCGCTGCTGGACGAAGGGCGGCTCGGGCGGCCGCTGATGCTGCACTGCGTGCACCGCAACGTCTCCTCACCGCCGGGCTTCACCAGCGCGATGCTGATCGACAGCTCGGTGTCGCACGAGATCGACGCGGCCCGCTGGCTGCTCGGCCAGGAGCTGACCTCGGTCACCGTGCGGCGCCCGCGTCCCTCCGCCGGCGCTCCGCAGGGCCTGCTCGACCCGCAGTTCGTGCTCTTCGAGACCGACGGGGGCGCCCTGGTCGACGTGGAGGTCTTCGTCAACTGCGGCTTCGGGTACCAGGTGCGCTGCGAGGCCGTGTGCGAGGCGGGCAGCGCGCGCATCGGCGACGACCAGGGAATGCTCGTCACCACGGGGGGCGCCGCCGCCGCGGACGTGCCCCAGGACTACCTCGTGCGGTTCGTCGACGCCTACGACCGCGAGGTGCAGGCCTGGGTCGACGCCACCCGGCGCGGTCTGGTCACCGGCCCGACCGTCTGGGACGGCTACGCGGCCTCCGTCGTCGCCGAGGCCGGGATCCGGGCCCTGGAGAACGACACGCGTGTCGCGGTCGAACTCGCCCCGCGCCCCGGCCTGTACACCGCGGGCGGTCACTGACACCCGGCGGGTCTCAGGCACTGCCGAGCAGGGCCTCCAGCCCCTGGTCGACGGCGGCGCCGACATCCTCGCGGCCCGCCGCGACCACGGCGTAACTGCGCAGCAGGAACCGGCGCAGGGCGCCCGTCTCGAACTGGAGCAGGGCCAGGCCGAGCGGGGAGTGGAACTCCACCACCGTACGGAGCGGCCCACAGGGCCAGATGTGCACGTCTCCGCTCCCGGCCGGACCGCTCACGCCCTGCTCCAGCAGGGCCCGGCCGAAGGTCCAGGTGACGGCCTCACCCGCGAGGGAGACCTCCGGCGGGAAGTCGACGTGCACGGCGAACGGGTCGGTGGAGTCGTAGCGGAGCGTGGCGGGCACGGGCAGCTCCTGGTCCTCCGCGGTGATCAAGCGGGCGCGGACGGGTTGTTCAAGAGTGATGTCCATGCATGTACGACCTCGAGAGGGCCTCTTGCATTACGCGAAAGCGGTCTCCAATTCTTGTGACCTGCGTCACAGTGGCCGTTGCCTGGAACATCAGCCCGGCGAACATGTGAACGATGGTCACCTCGGCCCCCTCAGGAGTCCCCCAAGTCACGTACGTCACCTACGACTTGACCCCCTCGCGACGCACGCCGACCACCTCCCGCCACCCCTCCTCGAAGACACTGGCATATGCCAGAAGCACCACCGAATCGTGTGTTGCCAAATCCCTTACACGCCGTCGCAGGCTGTGCAACAGTCGTAACGGCCCTTGTGTCAGCCTTCGCCGTACCGTCCCGCATCGGAGTGCGTCATGCCGCCCCATGTCTCTGCGGACCGCTCAGCCGCCCAGCCGCCGGGGCGCGGCTCGGTCGACGCGCTGATCACGCAGACACGACGGCTCAAGGGCGACATGGACGCCGTTCGGCAGGACACCCGGAACGACGCGGCGGACCCGCAGGGACGCTGGCAGCGCGCGCTCTGCGATCTGGCGCTGCACCAACTCGACGACCTCGACACCCACTTGGCCCAGCTGCGGGACGGCCCGCCGCCCGTGCCGGCCGCCGAGCCCGCGCCCGCCGCACCGGTCGCCTCCCGGCGCGAGTCACTGCTGAGCCGCGTCGGCAGCGCGGAGTGGAACCTGCTGACGGACGAGGCCGTCTGGTCCGAGGAGCTCTACGGGATCCTCGGCCGCGATCCCGCCGCTCCCCCGCTCACCCTCGACGAACTGCCCGCGCTCGTCCTCGACGAGGACCGGCCGAAGCTGACGGCGATGGTCACGGACTGTCTGATCGACGCCCGGCCCATCGACGGCGAGTTCCGCGTCGTGCGCCCGGACGGCGAGCACCGCACGGTGCACATGATGGGCGAGCCCGTGCTCGACGCCGAGGGCGGCACCACCTCGATGTGGGCCGTGCTGCGGGACGTCAGCGAACTGCGCCGCAGCCAGCGGGCGGTGCGCGAGAGCCGCGACTCGCTCCAGCGGCAGCGGCACCGGGCCCAGACCGAACACCGGCTCGCGGTGGAGTTCCAGGAGGCCGTGCTGCCGCCGTGGCGGGGCTCCCCGCGCCTGCCGCACCAGGGCCCCCGCTCCCTCGACCTCGCCGCCCACTATCTGCCGGCCGCGACGACCTCGCAGATCGGCGGCGACTGGTACGACGCGCTCGAACTCTCCGACGGGCAGACGCTGCTGAGCGTCGGTGACCTCACCGGCCACGGCCCTACCGTCACCTCGACCACGGCGATGCTGCTGGGCGCCCTGCGCGGAATGGCCATGGCGGGCACCCGACCTGCCCAACTGATGGTCTGGCTCAACCAGTTACTGGACGCCACGGTCCAACCGGCCCTGGGCAGCGCGGTCTGCTGCCGCTACCGGCCGGACACCCGCACCCTGCTGTGGGCGCAGGCCGGACACCCCGTCCCGTTGCTGTTCCGCGACGGGACGGGACGCCGGCTGGACGCACCGGAGGGCGTGCTCCTCGGAGCCACCGCACGCGCCGCCTACGGGCAGGCCGAAGAAACCCTCGAAGAAGGCGACCTCCTTCTGCTGCACACCGACGGGCTGGCACCCGCCGACCGCCTCCTCGGCCTGGCCCCTCGTCTGGACAGGGCGCGCACCGCACAGGAGTGTGTGCGGATGGTCGTGGAGGAGTGCGGCGAGAGCGAACGCGCCGACGACGCCTGCGTGCTGGTCGCCCGGGTCACCCGGTGAGTGGACCGACCGACGACAACCCGCTCACACCTGAGTGCCGTTGCCCCCCTTGCTCCCCCTGCTGCCCTTCTGCTTCGGCAGCGCCAGCCTGATCTCCTCCCGCAGTTCGCTGATCCTCGGGTAGCCCGCGTACTGCGCGGTGAGCCGGTACATCTGGCTCAGCCGGTCCCAGGTACGCCGGGAGGAGTTCGAGCCCATCGACATCAGGGCCAGCCGCGCGAACCGGTCCGCCTGCTCGGGGTCGTCGGCGATGAAGCAGGCGGACGCCATGGACAGATGGTCGAAGATCTTCGACCGTTCCCGTCCGTCGACGCGCAGCGCCAGCGCCTTCTCCGCGTAGTACTGGGCATGCGCGGCCGCCTGTGGCTCGAACTCGGCGAGCGTCCGGTAGGCCAGCGCCTGCATCCCGTACAGATCCTCGTCCTTGAAGGTCTGCATCCAGGACGGCGGTGTGATGTCGCCCTTGTCGGAGACGAAGAGGTCCTCCGCCTGGCCGAGGGTACGGCGCATGGCCTGGCTCTTGCCCATCGAAGCCTGCGCCCAGGCCTCGATGGTGTGGAACATCGCCCGGGTGCGCGCGGTCACGCTGTCGCCGGATCCGGACTGGGCGAGTTTCATCAGGTCGAGGGCCTCGTCGGGCCGCCCGAGGTGGACCATCTGACGGGCCGCCCGGGAGAGCGCCTCGCCGGCCCGTGGGCGGTCACCGCCCTCTCGCGCGGCATGGGCGGCGATGACGAAGTACTTCTGGGCCGTGGGCTCCAGACCGACGTCGTGCGACATCCAGCCCGCGAGGACGGCGAGGTTGGCCGCGACGCCCCACAGGCGCCGCTGGAGATGGGAGGGGTGGTGGTAGGCGAGGATGCCGCCCACCTCGTTGAGCTGTCCCACCACGGCCTTGCGTTGCAGCCCGCCTCCGCGGGCCGCGTCCCAGGCCCGGAACACCTCCACCGAGCGCTCGAGTTCGTCCACCTCCTCCGTTCCGATGGGGGCGGCCTCGTAGCGGTCGAACCCGGCGGGGTCGGCATGGTGCAGGAGGGGATGGTCGATGACAGGAGCGTCGGAGGAGAGGGTGGGGTCGGTGTGCAGCCACTCGTACATGGCACTGCTGAGAGCTGATCCCGCGGCGAGCGCGGCACCCGCGCCCACCAAGCCGCGTCGGTTGAGCATGAGGTCCATTCCCGTGAATTCGGTGAGGACCGCAGCAGTCCGTTCGGGCGCCCACGGCACATCGTCGGGATGTTCCACACTCCCGCCGCCGGGCCGATTCCCTGTACGCCCGTGCCGGACCAGACCGAGGTCCTCGATGGTCACGACACGGCCGAGACGCTCGGTGAACAGAGCCGCCAGCACCCGCGGTACCGGATCGCGCGGGATCTCTCCCATGTCGATCCACCGCCGCACCCGGGAGGTGTCGGTCGACAGCTGGGGGTGGCCCATGGCCGCCGCCTGCCGGTTGACCAGCCTCGCGAGTTCCCCCTTGGACCAGCCGGCCAGGCCGAACAGGTCCGAGAGGCGGGTGTTGGGTTGTCCGCTCACGTCAAGCCCCCAGGTTCTCGGCTGAGTTGACAGTAGCCCGGTGAAAGTTGCCGGGCGACTATTCGCCAGGGTTCGCCAGGGTTCGCCAGATGGTGTGCCACTGGGCGATGGGTGTCAGGTAGGAAAGCGCCACCCCGACCCGGTCGCCGAGGGACATTCCCCAGGGTGTACCCGAAAGGACCGGTCGGGGCAGCGTTCTGACGTCCGGCACACGAAGGGATCTGTTTCTCCCATGTACGCAGCATCGTCCTCCGTGTCCGCCCCGCCCCGGTCGCTGCACACCCGCCCGGGCGGCGGCGGCCCCTACCTCGACCCCGCCGCGCGGTCCTCGGGTCCCGTACTCGGCGCCGGTCCCGCCCGGCGCCCCGCGGGGCTCGGCACCCAACCGCTCAGCGGGAGACTCGACCTGTCCGGCCCCCAGGGCGCCCAGCTGCGCACGGCGATCGCGTCCGTGCACCGGATCTGCCCGGAGTTCGCGCCGGTCCAGGTGCTGCGCCGCAGCGGACGCTCGGTGCTGCTGGTCGGTACGACCGGCCGCAGCACGGCGGTCGCCAAGTGTTTACTCGACCACTCCCCCGTGTGGGCCGAGCAGATCCGGCACGAAATAGCCGCGTACCGCACGTTCGTCCGGCACCGCCCTCCGGTGCGGGCGCCGAGACTGATCGCGGCGGACCCGGACAACTGCACACTGGTGATCGAGCGGATGCCGGGCCGGGTGGCGGCACTCCAGCGGCACCCCACCGAGGCCCCGCCGCGGGCCGACGTCCGGGCGGCACTCGGCGCGGTCTGCCGGCTCAACGCCTGGCGGCCGCCGGCGGGGACGTTCGACGCCCCGCTGGACTACGCCGCCCGTATCTCCCGCTATCACGAGCTGGGTCTGCTCACCGACCGGGACCTGGGCGACCTCCAGAAGCTGCTGCACGGCATCGCGGCCACCGCGGGCCGGCAGGGCATGGGCCAGTTCTGTCACGGCGACGCCCTCCTGTCGAACATCCTTCTCTCACCGGCCGGTCCAGTGCTGGTGGACTGGGAGCACGCGGGTTGGTATCTGCCGGGCTACGACCTGGCGACGCTGTGGTCGGCGCTGGGCGACGCACCGGTGGCACGCCGTCAGATCAGCCAGATCGCCCAGACGGCGGGCCCGGCGTCCCGGGACGCCTTCCTGGTGAACCTGATGCTGGTTCTGACCCGCGAGATCCGTACCTACGAGACGGCCGTGCAGCGTTCGATGCACGACGTCAACCCGGCGGCTCCGGGGGGCCATCCGGGTGGCGCTCCGTCCGGCGAGGAACAGCGCCTGCTGCTGCGACGGCTGCACGACGACTGCCAGCTGGCCCGCCGGGCCGTACGCGCCGCGGTCGGCACCCGCTGAGGGGTCGGGGGTCCGCGGTTGCGCCTGAACGGCGGCGCGCCGTGGGCCCCCGGGGTGCGTCAGCGGTGTCTTGACGAGGGAAATCTCCTGTCTGTGGGCATGATTGACGGGTTGTCGGCAAGCCGGTGACAGATGGCTCATGTCCGGCCCCGCACGCCCCGCCCGCTCGTCCCAGGAGGCCGCATTGCGAAAACCCGTCACTCACCCCGGACCTGGCAGACACACCCGTAGAGCCGCAGGCGCCATGGCGTCGGCGGCTCTGCTGCTCCCGCTGCTCGGCGCGGCCTCCCCGGCCGAGGCCATCGATCCCTCGACCTCCCGGGCTGCCGGGGCGACCAGCCTCCGGCGGGCCTTCACCGTCGCGGCGGCCGAGTACCACGTGCCACGGAGCCTGCTGCTGGGCGTCTCCTATCTCCAGTCCCGCTGGGACACGCACGGCGGAGCGCCGAGCGTGACCGGCGGCTACGGACCGATGCACCTCACCGACGCGCGTACGGCGCTCGCCGCGGCACCGCACCACAGCCAGGGCGCGGAGGACGCCCGCGGCGACTCCGCCCGCACTCCCCGTGTCCCGCAGACGCGGCTCCCGGCCGACGAGGAGCTCCCGGCCCGGCTGCGCACCCTGCCGAGGGCGGCGGAGCTGACCGGCCTGAGCGCGGAGGAGCTGCGCACGGACCCCGCGGCCAACATCGCGGGCGGCGCCGCGCTCCTGGCCGCCGCGCAGCGCAGCCTGGGCGAGCCGCTGAGCGGTGACCCGGCGGACTGGTACGGCGCGGTGGCGCGCTTCTCGGGCGCGGACGACCGCGCGACGGCCGCCGACTACGCCGACGATGTCTTCGACGTGCTCCGCACCGGCGCGGAGCGCATCACGGACGCGGGTGGGCCGGTCGCCCTGGCCGGCGTGCCGGACCTGGCCCCGCGGACCGCCCAGCTGCGGGAGACCGGCCTGCGCACGGCCTCCACGGCCGGCACCGAGTGCCCGACGACGGTGTCCTGCGAGTGGATCCCGGCGCCGTACGAGCAGTTCGGCGACAACGACTACGGCAACCACGACCTCGGCGACCGGCCCGCCGCGCCGAGCATCAAGTACATCGTCGTGCACGACACCGAGGGCGGCTGGGAGGGGGTGCTGAACATGGTCCAGGACCCCACCTATGTATCCTGGAGCTACACCCTGCGCTCCACCGACGGGCATGTCGCCCAGCATGTGAAGGCCAAGGACGTGGCCTGGCACGCGGGCAACTGGTACGTCAACGCCAAGTCGATCGGCCTGGAGCACGAGGGCTTCCTCGCCCAGCCGGACTCCTGGTACACGGAGGCGATGTACCGGTCGTCGGCGCGTCTGGTGAAGTACCTGGCCGCGCGGTACGGCATCCCGCTGGACCGGCAGCACATCCTGGGCCACGACAACGTGCCGGGGCCGACCACCGCGACCGTCTCCGGGATGCACACCGACCCGGGCCCCTACTGGGACTGGCGGCACTACTTCGAACTGCTGGACCGGCCCTTCGCGGCGACGGCCCGCAGGAGCGGCGGCCTGGTCACGATCCGGCCCGACTACCTCGCCAACCAGCCGGTGTACACGGACTGTGTCACCAAGGGCGCGCCGTGCGCGGCGCACGGCTCCGGCGCGGTGCGGCTGTACTCCGACCACGACGAGAAGTCGGCCCTGATCAAGGACATCGGCCAGGGCTCGGCCCCGACCACGGGCGTGAACGACATCTCCTCGCGGGTGTCCACCGGCCAGCAGTACGCGGTCGCCGACCGGTGGGGTGACTGGACGGCGATCTGGTACCTGGGGCAGAAGGCGTGGTTCCACAACCCGAAGGACCGGCCGGCGGCGGTACCCGCGGCGGGCCAGGTGATCACCCCGAAGGACGGCCGCGACAGCGTTCCGGTCTACGGCCGCGCCTACCCCGAGGCGTCGGCCTACCCGGCGGGCGTCCCGGCCCAGGCGGTGTCACCGCTTCCGTACACCCTGCCGAAGGGCCAGAAGTACGTGGTCGGTGACAAGGTGCCGGGCGAGTACTACTACGCGGTCACCTTCGCCACCGGATCGCACCGGGTGGTGATCGGTGAGGACCAGTACTACGAGATCCAGTACGGCCACCGGGTGGCGTTCGTGCGGGCCGCGGACGTGAAGCTGATGTCGGCCACGTCGTAGCGGCGCCTCAGCCCTGCTGGAACAGCTCCGCCGGGAGCGGTTTCAGCAGGGCGTACAGGTCGTCGGTGATGGGGCGGTCCCAGGCGGCGATGGTCACCAGGACGTTGTCGCTGCGGTCGAACTGCACACAGGAGATCCGGCCCTCGGAGAGCTTGAGGCGGCGCACGATCAGGAGGTTGTCGCCCTGCATCACCGGCATGTCCTCGGTGCCGACGACGGTCACCTCCTCGTCGTTCTCCAGCGCGAGCAGCAGCTGGGCGACCTCGAAGGGGACCTCGCCCTCCTCCACCTCGCGGGCCGGGGAGCCCTCGGGCAGGTTGCCGATGATCATCGCGGGGCCGCGGCCGCCGAAGAGGTCGTAGCGCAGGAAGACGCCCTGGCAGCTGCCGTCGGGGGCGGGCAGCAGCCCGGCACCCAGATTGCCGGGCCAGTCGCCCGGATCCATGGCCAGGACGTCGAAGTCGGGCCCGGCGGGAGTGGCGCTGCGGCGGCGGAGGAACGACATGCCGCCATGGTACGTGGACAGCGCCGTCCGGCGACCGCCGGGAGGGACGCGGTTTCGTCGTCCCGGGGTGCCGTCACTTCCCCGGGTGGTGGCGGCCGGCGCCTGTTCGCCCGGTCCCCGCGTCGGGTCCCCTCGTCCGGGCAGGCTCCCGGTGCCGGCCGTGCGGCCGACACCGGTCTCAGGTCAGGTCGAACTCCCCCTCCCGCGCCCCCGACACGAACGCGCCCCACTCGGCGGGCGTGAAGATCAGGGAAGGGCTCTGGGGGCTGCCGCTGTTGCGCATCGCGATGAATCCCTCGACGAAGGCGATCTGGACATCCCCCCGCCCCTGGCTGCTGGACTGCCACTCGGCGTTGCTGAGGTCCAGCTCCGGCTTGTCCCAGCCCGTGAGCGGCTGCTGCTGGATGGTGCTCTCGGCCACGTCCGTGCTCCTCCCGGTTCGTCGTCCGCGGGTCAGCCTAGCGATCGGTCACGGACGCCGACAGAGCACGTGAGGGGGACCTTTCAGGACTGAGGTGGCCGCGCTCCCACGAGCCACATGGAGAAGAACTGCGAGCCACCGCCGTAGGCGTGCCCGAGGACCTTCCCGGCCCGCTCCACCTGGTGCTCCCCGGCCTGGCCGCGCACCTGGAGCGCCGCCTCCGCGAAGCGGATCATGCCGGAGGCTCCGATGGGGTTGGTGGACAGGACGCCGCCCGACATGTTGACGGGCAGGTCGCCGTCGAGCTCCGTCACTCCGGCCTCGGTCAGTTTCCAGCCCTCGCCCTCGTCGGCGAAGCCGAGGTTCTCCAGCCACATGGGCTCGTACCAGGAGAACGGCACGTACATCTCGACGGCGTCGATGTCGCGGCGCGGGTCGGTGACGCCGGCCTGCCGGTAGACGTCGGCGGCGCAGTCCCGGCCCGCCCGCGGGGACACGGCGTCCTTGCCCGCGAACAGGGTCGGTTCGCTGCGCATCGCGCCGCCGAGCATCCAGGCGGGCGGCCGGGGCGCCCGGGCGGCCCCGGCCCGGTCGGTGAGGATCATCGCGCAGGCGCCGTCGGAGGAGGGGCAGGTCTCCGAGTAGCGGATCGGGTCCCAGAGCATGGGCGAGGCCTGGACCTTCTCCAGCGTGATGTCGTGCTCGTGCAGGTGGGCGTAGGGGTTCTTCAGGGCGTTGCGCCGGTCCTTGTACGCCACCAGCGAGCCGACGGTGTCCGGGGCGCCGCTGCGCCGCATGTACGCCCGCACATGCGGCGCGAAGAATCCGCCCGCCCCGGCGAGCAGGGGCTGCTGGAAGGGGATCGGCAGGGACAGTCCCCACATGGCGTTGGACTCGGACTGCTTCTCGAAGGCGAGGGTCAGCACGGTGCCGTGGACGCGGGCCGCGACGAGGCCCGCGGCGACGAGCGCGGTGGACCCGCCGACCGAGCCGGCCGTGTGCACCCGCAGCATCGGCTTGCCGACCGCGCCGAGCGCGTCGGCGAGGTAGAGCTCGGGCATCATGACGCCCTCGAAGAAGTCGGGGGCCTTGCCGATGACGACGGCGTCGATGTCGGCCCACGTCAGCTCGGCGTCGTCGAGGGCGCGTCGGGCGGCCTCGCGGACCAGCCCCGCGATCGACACGTCCCGGCGGGCCGCGACGTGCTTGGTCTGGCCGATCCCGACGACGGCCACGGGCTCCTTGCTCATCGCGGTTCCCCTTCGAGTACGGCGACCAGGTTCTGCTGGAGACACGGGCCGGAGGTGGCGTGGGCGAGGGCGCGGTCGGACTCGCCCCGGTGGATACGGGCGGCGGCCTCGCCGACGCGGATGAGGCCGGCGGCCATCATCGGGTTGGCGGCGAGGGCGCCGCCGGACAGGTTCACCCGCACGCTGTCGTCGAGCCGCAGCGCCTTGCGCAGGACGACCTCCTGGGAGCTGAACGGAGCGTGCAGTTCGGCGGTGTCGACGGGCCGTTCGAAGACGCCGGCCTGTTCCGCGGCCAGGCGGGTGGAGGGCGAGTCGGTCAGGTCGCGCACGCCGATCGAGTGGGCCTCGATCCGGTGGTCGATGCCCCTGATCCAGGCGGGCCGGGAGCACAGTTCACGGGCCCGCTCCCCGGCCGCGAGGATCACGGCGGCGGCGCCGTCGCCGACGGGCGGACAGTCGCCGGTGCGCAGCGGCCGTACGACGTAGTCCCCCTGGGGGACCGCACCACGGAGCTGTGCACGGGAGTTGAGGGTCGCGACCCGGCGGCTGCGGGTACCGATCGCGGCGAGTTCGCTCTCGTCGGTGTCGCCCGCGTCGATCAGGGCCTGCGCCTGGAGGGCGGCGAGGGCGACGGAGTCGGGCCACAGCGGGGCGACGTAGTACGGGTCGAGCTGGCGGGTGAGCACGTCGCGCAGGGAGCCGGGTGAGGACTTGCCGTAGGAGTAGACGAGCGCGGTGTCGGCGTCGCCGGTGAGCAGCTTGGTCCACGCCTCGTAGAGGGCCCAGGCGCCGTCCATCTCGACATGGGACTCCGAGATGGGCGGCCAGGCGCCGACGCCGTCGAGGGCGAGGGTGAAGGAGAAGGCCCGGCCGGCGAGGTAGTCGCTGGAGCCGGAGCAGGTGAAGCCGATGTCGGCGGTCTTCAGGCCGGTGCGGTCCAGGACACTGTGCAGGACCGGCATGAGCATCTCGACCTCGGAGAGCTCGTCGGTGGTGCGCAGGACGTCGGTCTGCGCGAAGGCCACCACCGCGATGTCCCGGGTCATAGCAGCTCCTTGTAGGCGTCGTAGTCCGCGTCGGGTTCGCCGGTCGGCCGGTAGTGGTCGGGGTAGCGGGCGCCGTCCGTCCACACGGGTTCGACGCGCAGGCCCATGCGCACCTGGTCGTAGGGGATGCCGCCGATGCGGGCGTGCAGCGCGAGGTCGGCGCCGTCGAGGGCGATGTGGGCGTAGACGTAGGGCACCTCGATGTCGAGGTTCTTCGCCTTGATGTTGACGATGCAGAAGGTGGTGACGGTCCCGCGCGGCCCGACCTCGACCTGCTCGGCGGTCGGGACGGCGCAGGTGGGACAGGCCCCGCGCGGCGGCACGTACACCTTGCGGCAGGACGGGCACCGCTCGCCGACGCTCCTGCGGTCGGCGAGGGAGTTGATGTAGGCGGTCTGGGCGCGGCCGGGCGAGTAGGTGTAGTCGAGCCGGGCAGCGGCGACGATGCCGCCGACCGGGTCCGCGAACTCGCCTGTGGTGCCCGTGAGTTCGGCCGGCTCGCCGTCGTGCGGCTCGAAGCAGGCGATGTCGGTGATGGCGCCGGTGCGTTCCTCGGCCCAGCGGATCCGGACGCGCATTCCGGTGTGCACGGCGTCGGGGCCGGGGGCGTCGAGGGCGTGCAGGAGGGCGGTGTCGGCGCCGTCGAGCCGGACCAGGGCCCAGGCGAAGGGGGTGGTGAGGGGCTGTCCGCGGCGGGGGGCGTGGTTCCAGGCCCAGGTGGTGACCGTGCCGGTGGGGGCGACCTCGACCAGGTCACGCAGGTCGTCGGCGGTGACCGGGTCGTACTCGACGGGCGGCACGAGGGTGCGCCCGTCGGTGGTCGTCACCCCGAGGACGACCCGCTCGCGCAGACCGGTGAGAAAGGCGCTCTGGACGGGCCCGAGGGACCGGGTGAAGGGGAACTCGACGACGAGCGGGGCTTTGAGAACTTCGGGCATCGGGGCTGCCTCCCTGGGAAGCCGACGTCAGCAACAGCGCCCCCGAAGGGGCGCGGGGCGATTACATGTGCGGCTCCGCCGCGCGGGCGCGACCAGCCACAACGGACCCGCAGTACGGCGAACAGCGCTTGCCGTCCCCTCACCCGGCGGAGCGTCACGCACGCCTGTAGACCGGCGCCCGCTTCTCCGCGAAGGCACGCGCACCTTCCTTCGCGTCGTCCGTGTCGAACACCGGCCAGCCCCGGACGAGTTCGGCGGCGAGGCCGTCGGTCTCGGTCAGATCGGCGGCCTCGTACACGGACGCCTTGACCGCTTCGACGGCCAACGGCGCGCATGCGTTGACGCGTTCGGCGATCTCCAGGGCCTTGTCCAGGGCGGTGCCGTCGGGGACGACATGCCCGATCAGCCCGATCCCGGCGGCCTCGCGGGCGGTGTAGGGCCGGCCGGTGAGCAGCATCTCCAGGGCGTGGGTGCGCGGGATCTGGCGTGGCAGCCGGACCGTCGAGCCGCCGATCGGGAAGAGGCCGCGTTTCACCTCGAAGAGTCCGAAGGTGGCGGACTCGCCCGCGACGCGGATGTCGGTGCCCTGGAGCATCTCGGTGCCGCCCGCCACGCAGTACCCCTCGACGGCGGCGATCACCGGCTTGCGGGGGCGGTGGTGGCGGAGCATCGCCTTCCAGTGCAGGTCGGGGTCGGCCTTGAGCCGGTCGCGGTGCTGTTCGCCCTCCATGCCGCGGCCGGCCAGGGCCTTGAGGTCCATGCCGGCACAGAAGGAGCCGCCCGCGCCGGTGAAGACGATCGAGCGGACCGAGTCGTCCGCGTCGGCCTCGAGCCAGCCGTCGTACAGGCCGACGAGCATGGCGATCGAGAGCGCGTTCCTGGCCTCCGGTCTGTTGAGCGTGAGCACGAGTGTGGCGCCTTCGCGGCGCACGGTGAGGTGTTCGGTGCCGCCCATCGCAGGTCTCCCCTCGGAAGGAACGAGAACAGGTTGCAGGAGGCGTGATGGCAGTTCAAGGGTTTTCTGACAGTCAGTCAGATTTATTGGCGCGAGCCCTTCCCACTTGCCGCCCCCTTTGCTCAGATGACCGACGAACCGTCGGAGAACCAGGCCCCCCGGTCAGGAGGAGCGGTGGAGTACAACCTTGCCGACCTGTTCGAGTCGGTCGTCGACGTGGCGGCGGACCGCGAGGCCCTCGTGTACGTCGACCACCCCGGCACGGGCGCGGAACGCCGTCTGACGTACGCGGAGCTGGACGCCGCGGCCAACCGCGTCGCGCACCACCTCCTCGGCAGCGGGATCCGCCCCGGCGAGCACCTCGGCCTGCATCTGTACAACGGCGTCGAGTACCTCCAGACGGTGCTCGGCTGCCTCAAGGCGCGGATCGTGCCGGTCAACGTCAACTACCGCTATGTGGAAGAGGAGTTGGTCTACCTCTACCGGGACGCGGATCTGGTGGCGCTCGTCTTCGACGCGGAGTTCACGGACCGGGTGGCGGCGGCGCTGCCGCAGACGCCGGCGCTGCGGCACCTGATACGGGTGGGGCCGTCGGGCGAGGGCATCACCTCCTTCGCGGACGCCGAGGCGGGCGGTTCGCCCGAGCGCGGCTTCCCGGCCCGTTCGGGCGACGACCAGTTCATCATCTACACCGGCGGCACGACCGGCCTGCCCAAGGGGGTGATGTGGCGTCAGGAGGACCTGTTCTTCTCGGGGCTGGGCGGCGGCTCACCCACCGGTGAACCGGTGAAGAAGCCGGAGGAGATCGCCGAGCGGGTCGCGGCCGGCGGTACGGGGATCACCTTCTTCCCCACCCCGCCGCTGATGCACGGCACCTCCACCCTCACCGCCTTCATCGGCTTCAACTTCGGTCAACGTGTGGTGATCCACCGCAAGTTCGTGCCCGAGGAAGTACTGCGGACGATCGAGCGGGAGAAGGTCACCAGCATCTCCCTGGTGGGCGACGCGATGCTGCGGCCGTTGATCGACGCGCTCGAAGGCCCGCTGAGGGGCACGGACTGCTCGTCGGTGTTCAGTGTGTCCTCGTCCGGCGCGATCATGTCGGACACGGTCCGCCGCCAGTTCCGGGCACTGATGCCGAACGCGATGCTGCTGAACAACTTCGGCTCCTCGGAGTCCGGGTTCAACGGCACGGCGACGGACGACTCGGGACCCGAGCGCGGCTTCCGCGTCCGCGTCAACTCCCGTACGCGAGTGGTCGATCCGGCCACCCACGAGCCGGTCGCAGCGGGCGAGGTCGGGCGGGTCGCCCAGTGCGGCCACGTGCCGCTCGGCTACTACAACGACCCGGCGAAGACGGCCGAGACCTTCTTCCGCAAGGACGGCGAACGCTGGGTGCTGCTCGGTGACATGGCGACCGTCGACGAGGAGGGCGTGGTCGTGGTCCTCGGGCGCGGCTCGCAGTGCATCAACACCGGGGGCGAGAAGGTGTACCCCGAGGAGGTCGAGCAGGCGCTGAAGTCCCATCCGGACGTGTACGACGCGTTGGTGGCCGGGGTGCCGGACCCGACGTGGGGCAACCATGTGGCGGCAGTCGTTCAGGTGCGCAGCGGCGCCGCGCGGCCCTCGCTGGAGGACATCCAGCGTCATTGCCGCTCCCGGCTCGCCGGTTACAAGATCCCGCGTCAGCTGGTGGTCGCGGAGGCCATCCGCCGCTCGCCGAGCGGGAAGGCGGACTACCGGTGGGCGCGCGAGGTGGCGGTCGCCGAGGACCGCTGACCCGGCCGGGCGTCGGCCGCGGGGTGTCAGCCCCAGGGCGTGACCGTCAGCCGGATGCTCGCCCCCTCCCCCAGGATCGGCGCCGCCGTCCCGGGGAGGGGGATGTGGGCCAGCCAGACGCCGCTGCGGGGGTCTTCGTCGCCGCACGGCGTACCGGTGGGCCGGTGTTCCCAGATGGCGCCGGGGAGGTCCGAGTTCCAGACGGCCCAGACACCGGGGCCCGGCTCGGCGGAGCCGACGTCGACGACGAGGATGTCGGCGAAGTCCGCGGTCTGTTCGAGGTGGTCGGTGAAGCGCAGGATCCCGTCCCGCTCCCGCAGCGACAGGATCCGCAGGTGCAGCGCGTAACGCAGCGTGGGGCTCTCCGGGGGCCGGGGCGCCTTGCTGTTGAGGAACGTCGTCGCCAGTGGGACGGGCTCGGCGGCCGCGCCGTCGCCGTGCGGCTCCGGCAGCTGGATCGGACACCAGTGGGCGGCCAGCTGTTCGTGCATCACGCTGGGCAGCCCGCGCACGGCCAGCCGTACCTCGGCCTGCCAGCTGGTGCCGCGGCTCTCCCGGGGCAGCCGGAGGCCGACCAGTTCGGCCTGGACCCGCAGGTCGCCGAAGAGGAAGCGCTGGAGGTTCTGGTAGCCCTCCTCGGAGTTGACGAGTCCGTAGCGTCCGCTGTGACTGCGGTGGACGAACGCCCGGTGCGCGTGGGGCACCTGGGCGTTGTCGATCTGCACCAGCCCGTCGCTGCGAGCGCCGACGGCACGCGCGGACAGGCCGTGGGCGACGTCGTAGTCGGTGGGATCCGTGCCCACCAGGCAGAAGACCCGGTGCGGCGGGAATCCGCCCTCGGGCATCTCCCGCGGGTCCCAGTCCTTCGGCGGACCGCCGTCCTCCCGCAGCGAGTCGGGCGTGAGGTACTCGTACATGCGCCGGGGGGCGAAGACGTCGGCGCCGCTGATGCCGGTGGCGGCCATCAGCCGCTCGACGAGACCGAACCCGACGTCGAAGGCGATGCCTCCGTGCGGTGTGCCGTAGGTGAAGAACCTGTCCACGTGGTCCGCCGGGTCCTCGCCCAGCTCGGGGAGGATCTTCTGGATCAGACAGCGGCAGACGAGGCCGCCCATGGAGTGGGCCACGAGGTGGACCCGCGGCGCGCCGCTCTTCTCCTTGAGCTTCCTGACGAGGCGGAGCAGGTCCTCGGCCGCGTCCTCGAGGCGGAACTTCCTGGGGCTCGTGCTCCAGGTGCTCGCCGAGGCGTCGTAGAAGCGGTGGATCCAGATGCTGTCGGACGGGATCGCGTCGTGCGTGTCCAGGTAGGTCTCCTGGCCGCCCTGCACCAGGATCCGGTACCCCTCGTCGAGATGCAGTCGCAGCAACGGGCTCTCGAACTGGTGGAACGCGGGTTTGTCGTCCGGTCCGACGCGCACATGCGTCGATCCCTCGTTGAAGCCGTAGAAGGGGTCCTGGACGACGTTGTTGATTCCCGAGGTGTCGCCCGCGAATCCCCTCACGTACACGATGGGGAGCTTCGGCTGGTCGGGCATGGCCCACTCCGCGGCTCGAGTTCGCTGGTGGAGGCACCCTCAGTTTAGGCGGGCGGCACCGAACCGGCGACCGGTGTGCCGGCGAGGAAGGCGCCGGCGCGTCCGGCGAACCACTCCGGGTCGTCCAGCCACGGATAGTGGCCGGCACCGGGCTGCACGGCGAACTCGGCGTTCGGGAAGGCGTCGGCGAGGAGCCGGGCGAGTTCGGGCCGGGGACCGCCGTCCACCTCGCCGGCGAGCACCAGCACCGGGGCGCTCAGGTCCGCGAGGGCGGCCCGCAGGGCGGGCGGGTCGAAGGCCTCCGGGTCCAGGAACGCCGTCTCCGCCTCGGAGTTGGTCTGCTCGTCCGCGGCGGCGTCGTGGGCGCGGGCGGCGGCGTCCCACCGGCCGTGGAAGAAGGCGCCGACGACCTCCCAGTCGGGATCGCCGCCGCCCGCGAGCCACGCCTCGAACGCCGGGTACGCCGTGCCGAACCAGGGTTCGTCCGTGCGCAGCCGAGCCGCCGTCAGCCGGTCCTCGGCCGTGGCCGGCCGGCCCAGGGCCCACGGCGTGGCGGTGATCAGCGCGAGCCGCGACACCCGGTGCGGGTACCGGGCGGCGTACAGCAGCGCGAGACTGCCGCCCGCCGAGTGGGCGAGCACGTCGATCCGCTCCTGTCCCAGATGGAGGCGCAGCGCCTCGACGTCGTCGACCTGCCGGTCGCAGCGGTATGTCGCCGGGTCGGCCGGGACGGCGGAGTCGCCGGTGCCGCGCAGGTCGAGGAGGACGAGGCGGCGGCGGGCGGCGAGACCGCCGAGGTCGCCGAGGTAGGCGGAGGCGCGCATGGGGCCACCGGGCAGGACGACGAGCGGCTCGCCCTCGCCCCGTACGTGGTAGGCGAGCTCGGTCCCGTCCGGGGCGGTGAAGGTCGGCATGCCCCGATCCTCGACGCGGGCAGGACCGGTCCGCAACGGAGTTCCCCAGGGCGAAAGTCACGGCCGCCCTCTTGCCTGCGGCCGGCCGGCCTGGATTACTGATCCCGAGGAAGATCGACCGAATGATCGGTCGCCCGTATTGGCATGGTTCGATGGCCGTGTCGGCGTGGTCCGACGAGGGTGACCGGGGTGACGAGGGAGAAGGTCCCATGACGGACGCGAGGAACCTGCTGGACGAGGGCGAGCGCCTCGACGAAGGCGCCCTGCGCGCCCTGCAGTTGGAGCGGTTGCGGGCCTCGTTGCGCCACGCGTACGCCCACGTGCCCTTCTACCGCGAGTCCTTCGACAAGGCCGGGGTCCACCCCGACGACTGCGGCGAACTCGGCGACCTGTCCCGCTTCCCCTTCACCACCAAGGCCGATCTGCGCGAGCACTACCCGTACGGGATGTTCGCCGTGCCCCGGGACCGCATCCGCCGCATCCACGCCTCCAGCGGCACCACCGGCCGCCCCACGATCGTCGGCTACACGGACGCCGACCTGGCCATGTGGGCCGACATGGTGGCCCGTTCGATCCGCGCCGCGGGCGGCCGGCCCGGCGACACGGTCCATGTGGCCTACGGCTACGGCCTGTTCACCGGGGGTCTCGGCGCCCACTACGGCGCCGAACGCCTCGGTTGTACGGTGATCCCCGCGTCCGGCGGCATGACGTCCCGTCAGGTGCAGCTGATCCTGGACCTCGAGCCCCGGATCATCATGGTGACCCCCTCCTACATGCTCACGTTGCTCGACGAGTTCGAGCGCCAGGGCGTCGACCCGCGCTCCACCTCGCTGCGGGTGGGCGTCTTCGGCGCCGAGCCGTGGACGGAACGGATGCGCCAGGAGATCGAGGACCGGTTCGCGATCGACGCCGTCGACATATATGGATTGTCGGAGGTGATCGGCCCCGGGGTCGCGCAGGAGTGCGTGGAGACGAAGGACGGCCTGCACATCTGGGAGGACCACTTCTATCCCGAGGTCGTCGACCCGATCACCGGTGAGGTGCTCCCGGAAGGCGAGGAGGGCGAGCTGGTCTTCACCTCGCTCACCAAGGAGGCGATGCCGGTCGTCCGTTACCGCACCCGGGACCTGACCCGGCTGCTGCCGGGCACGGCCCGGGTCTTCCGGCGGATGCGGAAGGTGACCGGCCGCAGCGACGACATGGTCATCCTGCGCGGGGTGAACCTCTTCCCCACCCAGATCGAGGAGATCGTGCTGCGCACGCCGGGCGTGGCGCCCCACTTCCAGCTCCGCCTGACCCGCGAGGGCCGCCTCGACGCCCTCACGGTCCGCGCGGAGGCCCGCCCCGACGCGAGCCCCGAGGTCCGCGACACGGCCGCGCACACCATCGCGGCGGCCGTGAAGGACGGTATCGGTGTGTCGGTCGCCGTCGAGATCGTCGATCCGGAGTCGCTGGAGCGGTCGGTGGGCAAGATCAGGCGGATCGCGGACCTGCGGCAGTCATGACCCGAACCGTTCCCGCAGCTCCCGCTTGAGGATCTTGCCGCTGGCGTTGCGTGGCAGCTCCGCCACGAACAGCACCCGCTTGGGCGCCTTGAAGTGAGGAAGGTTCTCGCGGGCGTGGGCGACGAGTTCCTCCTCGGTGACCTCGCCGCGCGGGACGACCACGGCCGTGATCACCTCGATCCACTTCTCGTCGGGCAGTCCGATCACGGCGGCCTCGGCGACGGCGTCGTGGGTGTACAGCGCGTCCTCGACCTGGCGCGAAGCGACCAGCACCCCACCGGAGTTGATGACGTCCTTCACCCGGTCGACGATCGTGAAATAGCCGTGGGCATCGCGCACGGCGAGGTCGCCGGAGTGGAACCAGCCGTCGCGGAAGGCGGCCGCGGTCTCCTCGGGCTTGTCCCAGTAGCCCTCGCACAACTGCGGGGACCGGTAGACGATCTCGCCGGCCGTGCCGTCGGGCACGTCCTTGCCGTTCTCGTCGACGACACGGGCGTCCACGAACAGGACCTGGCGCCCGCAGGAGTCCAGCCGGCCCTTGTGCTCGTCGGGGGCGAGGACGGTGGCGAGCGGACCGATCTCGCTCTGCCCGAAGCAGTTGTAGAAACCCAGCTTCGGGAGGCGTTCGCGCAGCCGCTCCAGCACGGGCACCGGCATGATCGACGCCCCGTAGTACGCCTTGCGCAGCCCGCTCAGGTCACGGGTCGCGAAGTCGGGGCGGTTGGCCAGGCCGATCCACACGGTCGGCGGCGCGAAGAGGCTGTCGACGCGGTCCGCCTCGATCAGGTCGAAGAGACGGTCGCCGTCGGGCGCGTCCAGCACGAGGTTCGTCGCGCCCACCGCGAGATAGGGCAGCAGGAACACGTGCAGCTGCGCCGAGTGGTACAGCGGGAGGGAGTGCGCGGGGCGGTCGCCGGCGCTCAGGTCGAGGGCGGTGATCGCGCTCAGGTACTCGTGCACCAGGGCGCGGTGGGTCATCATCGCGCCCTTGGGCAGCGCCGTGGTGCCCGAGGTGTAGAGCAGCTGCACCAGGTCCTCGGAGCGCGGCTCGGGACCGTCGTACACGGGAGTCGCGGGCAGTCGGGCGAGGAGCGAGTCGTCCGCGTCGCGCAGCGCCAGCGTCCGGGTGCCGGCCGGGAGCCGGCCGGCCAGGTCCGGGTCGGTGAGGACCAGCGCGCTGCCCGACTGGCGGACGATGTACGCCAGGTCCTCGCCGGTCAGGTTCTGGTTGACGGGGACGTGCACCAGGCCCGCGCGGGCGCAGGCGAGGAAGGCGATGAGGTAGGCGTCGGAGTTGTGGCCGTAGGCGCCGACCCGGTCGCCGGGGGCGAGACCCTCGCCGCGCAGGACGCTCGCCGCACGCGAGACGGCCTCGTCGAGTTCCTCGTAGGTCCAGGTGCGGTCGCGGTACTCCACCGCGACGCGTGCCGGGGTGCGGCGGGCGCTGCGCCGCAGCACCCCGTCGACCGTGCTGCCATGTCCGGGCGTCATGACTCATGATCCTCGGGCGGCGGCCGGGACGGGTCAAGTCGTCGGCGGTCCGGGATGCCCGCCGGGCCGTCGTGGTGGCGTCCCCTCCGGAGAAGGGACGGCACACGCGTCACACGCCGCCTGGGCCCCGCTCAGACGGGCCGGGTCCGTCCCTCCCAGTACGGCTCCCGCAGCCGCCGCTTGTAGAGCTTGCCGTTGGGGTCGCGGGGCATCTCGGTGATGAAGTCGATGCTCCTGGGGCGCTTGTAGCCGGCCAGCCGTTCGGCGCAGTGGTCGAGGAGGGCCGCGGCGAGGTCGGGTCCGGGGGCGTGGCCGGGGGCCGGTTCGACCACCGCCTTCACCTGCTCGCCCCAGTCGTCGTGCGGGATGCCGAAGGCGGCGGCGTCGGCGACGGCGGGGTGGGCGAGCAGCGCGGACTCGATCTCGGCGGGGTAGATGTTGACGCCGCCCGAGATGATCAGGTCGATCTTGCGGTCGCGGAGGAAGAGGTAGCCCTCCTCGTCGAGCACGCCGAGGTCACCGACGGTGAAGAAGTCGCCGATGCGGTTCTTCCGCGTCTTGTCGGCGTCCTTGTGGTAGGCGAAGCCGCCGGTGGTCATCTTCATGTACACCGTGCCGAGTTCGCCGGGCGGCAGACGGTTGCCGTCGTCGTCGAAGACCGCCAGTTCGCTGATGGGCCAGGCCTTGCCGACCGTGCCGGGCTTCTTCAGCCAGTCCTCGGCCGTGGCGAAGGCACCGCCGCCCTCGCTGGCCGCGTAGTACTCCTCCACGCAGGTGCCCCACCAGTCGATCATCGCCCGCTTCACATGGTCGGGGCAGGGCGCGGCACCGTGGATGGCGTGCCGCATGGACGACACGTCGTAGCGCGCCCGGACGTCCGCCGGGAGGGCCAGCAGACGGTGGAACTGGGTCGGGACCATATGAGTGTGGGTGCACCGGTGCGTGTCGATGAGACGGAGCATCTCCTCGGGCGTCCATTTGTCCATCAGGACGAGTGGGTGGCCGATGTGCAGGGACGCGCCCGCGAACTGGAGCACCGCCGTGTGGTAGAGCGGCGAGCAGACGAGATGCACGTTGTCGTCGAAGGGCCGGACGCCGAAGATGCCGAGGAATCCGCCGAGGTAGGCCTCCTCGGGCAGCTTGCCGGGCAGCGGACGCCGGATGCCGCGCGGGCGGCCCGTCGTGCCCGAGGTGTAGTTCATGACCCAGCCGAGGGTGCGGTCGGCGGGCGGCGACTCCGGTTGTCCGTCGAGGAGTTCGGCGTACTGCCGGAAGCCCTCGACCTCGCCGACGGCGTACCGGTGGGTGGTGGGGAGACCGGCCTCGTCGGCGGCCCGGCGCGCCTGGTCGGCGAACCGCTCGTGGGCGAGGAGGACCTTGGCGCCGGAGTCGGAGACGATCCAGGCGATCTCGGGGCCCACCAGGTGGTGGTTGACGGGGACGAGGTAGAAGCCGGCCTGGGTGGCGGCGAGATGGGCGGTGAAGAACTCGGCCGAGTTGGGCAGGACGACGGCGAAGGCGTCGCCGCGCTCCAGACCGGCGGCGCGCAGTCCGTGCACGAGCCGGTTGGCGGCGGCGTGCAGACGTCCGGCGCTCCACTTCTCCGCGTCCGGCGCGATCAGGACCGTGCGGTCGGGGTCCTGGGCCGCCTGGGCCCAGAAGCCCGCGGGGGGTGTGCTGGTCATGTGCCGCTCCTTCCGGCGATGCGGTTGACGCGGTCCACGGCCCGCTCGAAGCCGCGGGTGAGGTCGTCGAAGACGGCCTGGACGCTGCGGACGTCGTTCATCCGGCCGACGATCTGGCCGACGGGCGTGCCGAGCAGGGGGTCGACCTCGTACTTCTGGATGCGCGAGACGGCCTCGGCGACCAGCAGGCCCTGGAGCGGCATGGGAAGGGTGCCGGGCCCGTCGTCGGCGTCCCAGGCGTCGGTCCATTCGGTGCGCAGCTGGCGGGCGGGTTTCCCGGTGAGGGCGCGGGAGCGGACCGTGTCGCCGGAGCCGGCCGCGAGGAGCTTGCGGGTGAGGGCGGACGAGTGCAGATCGGCCTCGGCGGTGGTCAGCCAGACCGATCCGAGCCAGACGCCCTGGGCGCCCAGGGCGAGGGCGGCGGCGACCTGCTGTCCGCTGCCGATGCCTCCGGCGGCGAGGACCGGGAGCGGGTCGACGGCCTCGACGACCTCGGGGGTGAGCACCATGGAGGCGATCTCGCCGGTGTGACCGCCCGCCTCGTAGCCCTGGGCGACGACGATGTCGATGCCGCCCTCCTGGTGTTTGCGGGCGTGCCGGGCGCTGCCGGCGAGGGCGGCGACGAGCACGCCCTGTTCGTGGGCGCGGGCGACGATGTCGGCGGGCGGGGAGCCGAGGGCGTTGGCCAGCAACCGGATCGGGTAGTCGAAGGCGACGTCGAGCTGGCTGCGGGCGACCTGTTCCATCCAGCCGGTGATCCGCCATCCGGACGCCTCGCCCTCGGCCAGCTCGGGCACCCCGTACTTGGCGAGGGTCTCCTGCACGAACTGCCGGTGCGCCGCGGGGATCATCGCTTCGACGTCCGCCTCCGTGACGCCTTCGACCTTCTTCGCGGGCATGACGACGTCGAGGCCGTACGGCTTGCCGTCGACATGCGCCTCGATCCAGTCGAGGTCGCGTTTGAGGTCGTCGGGCGCGGTGTAGCGGACCGCGCCGAGCACGCCGAAGCCGCCGGCGCGGCTGATGGCCGCGGCGACGGCGGGGAACGGCGTGAAGCCGAAGACGGCGTGCTCGACTCCCAGTTGCTTGCTCAGCTCCGTCTGCATGGGCGCAGGATGCCGCAGCCGGTGCGACGACGGAAGCCTCTTTCTGATACTCCGTCAGATTTGCTGTCCTCAGCCGGGCACGTTCATCCGCTGGGTGCCCACGACCGAGAGCAGCCGCAGCGCCTCCTCGGACGGCGAGCCCGGGGCGGCCGTGTAGACGACCACCCGCTGGTCGCGGTCGGTGATGTCCAGGACGTCGCAGTTCACGGTGACGAGACCGACGAGGGGGTGGTCGAAGGTCTTGCACAGGGTGGGCCGCGCGGCCACCTCGTGGGCCGCCCACAGTTCGGCGAACTCCGCGCTGCCGGCGAGCAGTTCGTCGATCAACGCGGTCAGTTCGG
Source organism: Streptomyces sp. NBC_01334 (assembly GCF_035983595.1). Lineage (NCBI taxonomy): Bacteria > Bacillati > Actinomycetota > Actinomycetes > Kitasatosporales > Streptomycetaceae > Streptomyces > Streptomyces sp. NBC_01334. The sequence goes on from NZ_CP130718.1 coordinate 1,072,290, forward strand.
GGTCGCCCGGGTAGCGGCCGGCGGCGCCGCGCAGGTGCTGGGCCGCGGTCCGGGCGAACTCGTCGGCGTCGGACACGCTGTACAGCCTCGTACCGCCGGGCCAGGGCTCCAGGAAGGCCCGCCGGACCAGGTTGCGGTCCCGCCGCGGCAGGGCGGAGAAGTCCTCCATGAGGGCGGCGGCCAGCGCGTTCCACGCGATGACCTCGTAGGTCGCCGACAAGACGATCGCCGCGGCCTGCGGCAGCCGGTTCAGCAGGTCGACGATGCTCTGCCGCACCTCGCGCGAGGGGCCGGGCGGGGGTCCGGGCGGTGTGCCCGCGAGGTGGTGGAGGTGGTCGCGCTCGGCGTCCGACAGCCGCAGGGCCCGGGCGATCTGGGCCAGCACCTCGCGGGACGGGTGCGGGGCGCGCGCCTGCTCCAGGCGGGTGTAGTACTCGGTCGAGATGAACGCCAGCTGGGCCACCTCCTCGCGGCGCAGCCCGGGGGTGCGCCGACGCGACCCGGCGGGCAGCCCCACGTCGGCAGGGGTGATGCGTTCGCGTCGGCCGCGCAGGAAAGCAGCCAGTTCTCGTCGGTCCACGCCTCCAGTGTGCGCGGACCGCCGTGCGCTCAACCAGGTACCGGCTGTGCCTGGATGAGCGGCGCGGCCGGGCGCAGGCTCGTCGGCATGACCCACAACACAACGACCAGCACCACTTCCCACCCGGCTTCGGGCCTGCTCGCCGACAAGGTCGCCTTCGTCAGCGGCGCCGGTCGCGGCATCGGCGCCGCCGCTGCACGGCTGTTCGCCCGGGAAGGCGCCCGGGTGCTCCTCGCGGCCCGCACGGAGACCCAGCTCAAGGCCGTGACCGAGGAGATCCGGGCAGCCGGCGGCACCGCGGAGTACGTGCGCTGCGACCTGGCCGAACCGGCGAGCGTCCGTGCCGCCGTCGACCGGACCGTCGAGCTGTACGGCAGGCTCGACGTGGCCTTCAACAACGCGGCGACCATCCAACAGCCGGGCCCCATGGAGGAGCTGCCGGAGACCGAATTCGACCATGTCCTCGCGGTGAACCTCAAGGGGCCCTGGCTGGCGATGAAGGCGCAGATCGCCGCGATCCGCGCCACCTCGGGGACCGGCGCCATCGTGAACACCTCCAGCGTCGGCAGCCTGATGGCCAACCCGGCGCTGCCCGTGTACGGCGCGGCGAAGCGGGCGCTGAACAGCCTCACCGCGTCGGCCGCCGCCACCTACGGCCCCGAGGGCATCCGCGTCAACGCCATCGCGCCCGGTACGACGCTGACGGAGATGATCGACGCCTGGGAGGCGAGCACTCCGGGAATCGTCGGCCACCTCAACGCCCTGACCCCGCTGGGCCGCGCCGCCGAACCGGACGAGGTCGCCCAGGCCGCGGCCTGGCTGCTGAGCGACCGGGCGTCCTACGTCACGGGCACGGTCCTGCGGGTCGACGGCGGCATGCGGGCCTGACCCCGGGGCCGCTCAGCCGGTGGCCGGCTCCTCCAGCACCGCCATCGCCGCGTTGTGTCCCGGCACCCCGCTGACCCCTCCCCCGCGCACCGCGCCCGCGCCGCACAGCAGCACGTTGGCGTGCCGGGTCTCCACGCCCCAGCGGCCGACGCCCTCCTGGGCGTACGGCCAGGCCAGGTCGCGGTGGAAGATGTTGCCGCCGGGCAGCCCGAGGTCGCGTTCCAGGTCCAGCGGGGTCCGTGCCTCGATGCAGGGGCGGCCGTCGGCGTCGGTGGCCAGGCAGTCGGCGAGGGGCTCCGCGAGGTGGGCCTCGAGCTGGGCGAGGGTCGCCCTCAGGAGCTCCTCGCGCACGGCGTCGTTGTCCCGCTCGAAGAGCCGGGCGGGTGTGTGCAGACCGAACAGGGTCAAGGTCTGGTAGCCCCGCGCCGCGAGGTCCGGCCCGAGGATGGTGGGGTCGGTCAGGGAGTGGCAGTAGATCTCCGAGGGCGGGGCGGCGGGCAGTTCACCGGCGGCCGCCTGGGCGTGGGCGGTGGCGAGCTGCTCGTAGCCCTCGGCGATGTGGAAGGTGCCGGCGAACGCCTCACGCGGGTCGACGGAGCTGTCCCGCAGCCTGGGCAGGCGCTCGAGCAGCATGTTCACCTTGAGCTGGGCGCCCTCGGCGGGAGTGGGCGGCGCGTCGCCGGTGAGCTCCGCGAGCGCCTGCGGGGAGGCGTTCACCAGGACGTGCCGGGCGGTGGCGACGCCCTCGCCGTCGGCCGTACGGTAGGCGACCTCCGCCGTACGGCCGTCCGTGTCGATGCGTACGGCCTCGTGCCCGGTGGCCAGGACGGCGCCCGCCTCCCGGGCGGCGGTGGCGAGGGCGTCGGTCAGTGCGCCCATCCCGCCCACGGGTACGTCCCAGGCGCCGGTGCCGCCGCCGATCACGTGGTAGAGGAAGCAGCGGTTCTGCTTCAGGGAGGGGTCGTGGGCGTCGGCGAAGGTCCCGATGAGGGCGTCGGTCAGGACCACACCCCGCACCAGGTCGTCCGTGAAGCGCTCCTCGACGGCGACGCCGACGGGCTCCTCGAACAGGGTCCGCCAGGCCTCCTCGTCGTCGACGCGGCGGCGCAGTTCGTCCCGGGTGGGCAGCGGTTCGGTGAGGGTGGGGAAGACCCGCCGGGCAAGGCGCCCGGTCATGCCGTAGAAGCGCTCCCAGGCCGCGTACTCGCGCTCGCCGCCGGTCAGCCGTGCGAACGCCTCCCGGGTGCGTTCCGCGCCGCCGCCGACGAGCAGTCCGGTGGGCCGCCCGCCGCGCTCCACGGGGGTGTACGAGGAGATGGTGCGGCCCTGGACGCGGAAGTCCAGCCCCAGGTCCCGCACGATCTTCTGCGGCAGCAGGCTGACCAGGTACGAGTAGCGGGACAGCCGGGCGTCCACACCGGTGAACGGGCGGGTGGAGACGGCGGCGCCGCCGGTGTGGTCGAGCCGTTCCAGCACCAGCACGGACCGGCCGGCCCGGGCCAGATAGGCGGCGGCGACCAGGCCGTTGTGGCCGCCGCCGACGATCACGGCGTCGTAGGCGCGGTGTCCCGGGTGATCCGCGTGTCCCCGGTGGTCCTCGTGTCCCGCGTGTCCCTCGTGTTCAGGCATGGTTCTTCGTAACACGAGCCGATCAAGGTCGGCCAGAGGTGGTCACGGCCGGCGCAGCCGCACCGCCAGGAAGGTCGGCGTGCGGTGGGTCCTCTCGTACCTGCGCGGATCGACCGCCCACGCCTCCTCCGTGGCCCGCGGCTCCTTGACCCGGGCGGCGAACTCCTCGCCCATCTCTCCGTGATAAGCGGTCGCGGCTCCCATACGATCATGATGGCCTCAAGTACGCGGCACCGCACCCGTGTTGGACCCGAGGGGGACGCATGACCACCGAGCCCGAGCCCGGACCCGAGCCCCGCGCGACCACCGCGCCCACCGCGCCCGCCGCGGGGCCGCCCGCACGGCCGAGCGTCCTCAACGTCGTCGGCGTGCACCTCTATCTGGAGCGCGACGGCAGGATCCTGCTCGGTCTGCGCCACCCCGACTCGCCCTTCGCGCCCCTGCACCACCACTTCCTGGCCGGGCACTGCGAGCAGGAGTCCGCCGTCGCCTGTCTGATCCGCGAGGCCCGGGAGGAGGCCGGCCTGGAGATCGCGGCGGCGGACGTCGAACTGGCGCATGTCGTCCACGTCGTCGACTCGCCCGGGACCCGGCCACGGATCCAGCTCGTGTTCCGCGCGCGGCGGTGGCGGGGCGAGCCGCGGCTGTTGGAGCCGGACAAGTGTCTCGGCTGGGACTGGTGGCCCCAGGACGCGCTGCCGGAGCCGATGGTGGGGTACGCGCGGGCGACGGTCGCCGGGATCCGTGCCGGGCGGCTGTACACGGAGCTGGGCTGGGCCTGAGGAGACCTACGCTCCGCCCGCCGCGCGCTGCTGCTGCAGCACCGCCACCCTCCGGTACAGCTCGACAGCCTCCTGGCCCCGGCCGAGCCGTTCCAGGCAGTGGGCCTCGTCGTTGCGGGCGGCGAGGGTGTCGGGGTGGTCGGCGCCCAGCAGGTGCTCGCGGGCCACGGCCACCCGCCGGTACTCGGTCAGGGCGTCGGTCCAGCGGCCCAGCCAGCCCAGGCCGACCGCGACCTCGCGGCGGCTGACCAGCGTGTCGGGGTGGTCGGCGCCGAGCACGCGCTCCCGGATGGCGCACACGTCCCGGGACTCGGCGAGAGCCTCCTCCCAGCGGCCCAGCCGGCCGAGGTTGACACCGAGACCGTGGCGGGCCCGCAGGGTCTCGGGGTGCGCCGGGCCGTGGATGCGGGCGCGGTCGTCCACGAGGTCGCGGTAGAGCCGGAGCGCCTCCGCGCTGCGGCCGAGGCGGCCCAGGCTGATGCCGGTCTCGTAGCGGGCGGCGAGGGTGTCGGGGTGGTCGGGACCGAGAGCCTGTGCGCGGGCCGCGGCGACCTCGCGGTAGGTCTGGAGGGCCTCCGTCCAGCGGCCCAACTGCCCCAGGGCGTAGGCGACCTCGTAGCGGGTGACCAGGGTGTCCGGATGGACGGGGCCCAGAACGCGGCCGCGCGCGACGGCCACCTCGCTCGCCATCCGGTAGGACTCCTCCAGCCGGCCGAGTCTGCTGAGGTTGAAGGCGAGGTTGTGGCGGCAGCGCAGGGTGTCGGGGTGGTCGGGGCCCGCCGTGCGCACCCGGGCGGCGAGGACCGAGGCGTACACCTGGTGGGCGTCGAAGTGGCGGCCCAGCCGGCCGAGCACGTAGGCCATCTCCTGCCGGGTGGCGAGCGTGTCGGCGTGGTCGGCGCCGAGCACCCGGGTACGGGCGGCGGCCACGTGCTGGTACTCGCGCAGCGCGTCGGCGGCACGGCCGGTGCGGCTCAGGGTGAAGGCGACCTCGTAGCGGCTGGCGAGCGTCTCGGGGTGGTCCGCGCCGAGCAGGTGCGCGCGTTCGGCGGCGACGGCGCGGTGCACCTCCCCGGCCTCCGCCCAGCGGCCGAGCCGCCCCAGGCTGAGGCCGGCGCTGTGCCGTCCGGCCAGCGCGGTGAGCGCCTGCGGGGACGGCGTGTCCGGAGCCGACGGGGCGGGGACCGCCCCGAGCGCCGGCCGGGGGATCCACTCGCCGGTCAGGGCCGCCGCCGCGTCCGGCGGCGTGACCCGAAGTGCGGCGCCGGTGGCCTTGTGGCCGGTCGTCATGCCCTGCGTCCAGGACGGCAGCCGCGGCTCGCGGCCGGCGGGTCCGGGCGGCCGCAGCTCGGGCCGGGGCGTCACCAGGGTCGGCACGTACGCCGGTGCGGTGCGGCCCGCGGCGATGCGCCGGACGATCTCACGGGCGTCCTGGGGGCGCTCGTCGGGCCGTTTCGCCAGCAGGTCCAGGATGATCCGGTCGAGGTGGTCGGGCAGGACGGGGCGGAGTTCACGCGGCGGCCGGGGCGGGGTGTCCCGGTGGCCGACGAGGATCGCCCAGGGGTCGTCCAGGTCGAACGGCGGGGCCCCGGTGGCGATCTCGTACAGCACACAGCCCAGCGAGTAGAGGTCGCTGCGCTGGTCGACCTCCTCCCCGCCGATCTGCTCCGGCGACATGTAGTGCGGGGTGCCCATGGCTATGCCGGTGCCGGTGAGACGGGAGGTGAAGCCGATGTCGTGACCGAGGCGGGCGATGCCGAAGTCGCAGATCTTCACCGTGCCGTCGGCGAGCCGCACGATGTTCGCGGGCTTCAGGTCGCGGTGCACCACGCCCTGCCGGTGCGTGTAGGCGAGGGCCGCGGCGACCTGGTCGGCGACCTCCACGACGTCGGCGACGGGCAGCGGCCGGCGCTCGTTGTCGTCCAGCAACTGGCACAGGTTGCTGCCGTCGAGCAGCTCCATGACCAGGAAGAGGACACCCTCGCTGTCACCGAAGTCGTGGACGACCGTCACCCCGCGGTGCTGGAGCGCGGCGGCGACGCGGCCCTCACGCCGGAAGCGTTCCCGCAGGACGCGCCCGGAGGCCGGGTCGTGGTGCGGGGCGATCGGTTTGAGGCACTTCACGGCCACCTGCCGACCGAGGGACTCGTCACGGGCCCGCCACACCTCGCCCATGCCACCGCGCCCGATCCGGTCCAGCAGCCGGTACCGGCCCTGGATCATCCTGCTCTCCGCCATAGTGCGCCGCCGCCCCCGTTGCTTTCCGGCCCTCCCCTGGCCGGTCCAGTATGGCGGCCTATCGCCCGACTTTGAACGGGGCCGGGCGAGCTTCGGGGCCGAGCCTCGCCATCGCCCGCCGGACGTGTTCGGGAAGGTGGGTCGTCCTCCCGGTCCCGTCCATATGTCCGGGGAGCCGCTGTCGCTCTCGGTCCCTGAGGGCCGCACACCCGTACGCGCGGGATCAGCGGGCTTCCCGGCCGAAGTCGGCTGCGGGCAGAACCAGCCGGAAGGTGCAGCCGCGGCCGGAGACCGTGTCGAGTTCGAGGCGCCCGCCGTGGCCCTCGGCGATGGTCGCGGCGATGGCCAGGCCGAGGCCGCTGCCGCCGTGGATGCGGGAGCGGGCGGGGTCGGCGCGGTAGAAGCGCTCGAAGACGAGTTCGGCGTCGGCGGGTTCGAGGCCCGGTCCTTCGTCGGCCACCTCGATCACGGTGATCGGCAGGCCCTCCGGCAGAGGCGGTGAAGCGGTGGTGCGTCCGGGTCGCTCCGTCCCTCCGGTTCCGGCACCCGCCTCGGTCGTGCCGACGCGAACGTGGACGCGGGTGCCCGGTGGGGTGTGGGTGCGGGCGTTGGAGAGCAGGTTCTCCACGATCTGACGCAGACGGTGCGGGTCGCCGACGGTCTCCGCGACGTCGAGTTCCTCGGCTCCGGTGGGATCGGCCGGGGTGTGCAGCGGGCCGAGGTCGACGGGGTGGGCCTCGCTGTGGACGGCGGCGGCGCTGACGGCGTCCGCCGCGAGGGTCAGCAGGTCGACCCGGTCCGTGCGGTAGGAGGGTTCTTTGTCCAGGGTCGCGAGCAACTGGAGGTCGTCCACGAGCAGACTCATGCGTTCCGCGTTCTGCGCGATGAACCGGTCGGCCTCGTTTCGGTCGAGGGCCGAGCGCGGTTCGGGACGGAGGGCGAGCTGGGCGTAGCCCTGGATGGCGGTGAGCGGAGTGCGCAGTTCGTGCCCGGCGTCGGCGACGAACCGGCGCAGGCGGGCCTCCGAGGCCTCTCGGGCCAGCAGCGCCTTCTGCAGGCGGTCGAGCATGGAGTTCAGGACCTGGCCGAGTCGTCCGATCTCGGTACGCGCATCGGTGTCGGTCAACCGCAGATCGAGTCGGCCTGCGGTGATGTCCTGAGCCGTCCGTTCCATTCTGGTCAGGGGCAGCAGTCCCAGACGGACCACCCACCGGCCCAGGGCGATCAGGGCGACGATCGTGACGGCGAGCAGCACGGCGTTCAGCCACAGAAGCTTCGATGTGGCGCCGTCGACGGTCTCGAGCGGAAGGGCGACCACCGCTCCCATGCCGTCCGGACCGGGGTTCAGCAGCACCCGCCAGCGGCCGTCACCACTGATGGCGGGCACGGTCTCGGGGTGCCCGTCCTGCAGCCCGAGGTCCTCCGCCTGATCGGCCAACCGAGGCCCTGGCCTGGTCTCGGAGCCCAGGGAGCTGTTCAGACGGCGCCCGGAGGAGTCGTAGAAGTAGATGTGGAAGTCCGAGGGAAGCACGTCCGGACGTGCTCCCGAGTGCGGGAGCCTGCCTCGGAGCGCGTCGTAATAGGCGGGAGCCGGCGGATGGAACCCGACGAGCTGCTCGTCGACGCGGTCCAGCAGCCAGGAGCGAAGCACCACAAAGCCGATCGCCTGGGAGGTCAGGACTGCCACGGTGGCGAGCAGAGCGGCGCCGAGGACGAGGCGCCGTCGCACCGACCTGGGCGGCCGGGGCAGGAACCGGGTCACTGGTCCGACGTCCCTGAGTGGTCGCGGGGAAGCCTCAGGCAGTAGCCGACGCCACGCACGGTGTGGATCAGTGGCGGCTCGAAGCAATCGATCTTCCTGCGCAGGTACCTGACGTACGTTTCGATGATCCGCGAGTCGCCCGCGAAGTCGTAGCTCCAGACGTGGTCGAGGATCTGGACCTTGCTCACCACCTGGCCCGCGTTCGACAGGAGGTATGCCAGGAGCTTGAACTCGGTCGGAGACAGGGCGATGTACTGCCCTGCGCGGTGCACCTCGTGGGCGCCCTCGTCGAGTTCGAGGTCGGCGTAGCGCAGAACACTCTGCACCGCCTGCCATGCGGCGGCCGGCGCCGTGCGACGCAGAATGGCCTCGATGCGCAGCAGCACCTCCTCGATGCTGAAGGGTTTGGTGACGTAGTCGTCCCCGCCGGCACCGAGGCCGGTGATGCGATCGTCGGTGCCTGTGCGGGCGGTAAGGAACAGGATCGGACAGTCGTCGCCTGCCGCCCGCAGCCTGCGGGTCACCTCGAAGCCGTCCAGGTCGGGCAGCATCACGTCCAGCAGCACCAGATGCGGTTTCAGGCGTTCGACCTCCAGGAGGGCCGTCTGTCCGGTGTCGGTGCTGCTCACCTCGTATCCGGTCAGGCGAAGCGTTGCCTCCAGCAAGGTGCGAATGCTGGGCTCGTCCTCGACCACGAGGAGCCGATGTCGCGGCCGCGCGGTTGCGGGCTGCTCGGTCATGGATCTGCTGGTCCGTTCTGCCGTGTCGCGAACGTCGCTCGGGCGTCGGCTACTCGGCGGCGCAGTCGTAGAGCACGTTACTTCCTCCGAATCCCCTCGCACCGCCGCCGTTGTTCTGTGACGACGTACCGGAGTCGCCGCCGTATGCCGACGCCGGAACCTCGGTGCAGTGGCCGGCGATCCAGTCGGAGCGCTGCTCGGTGTATCCGCCGGACAGGCCCGGCACGCCGCCGCCGTTCGTGTCGGAGCCCAGGATGTAGCGTAGTTCGCCGTTCCTGGTCCACTCCTTCAACTGGGCCACCGAGGGCGCATTGTCGCTGTTCGTGAAGCCACCCATGCCGATGACCGTCTCGTCGGTGCCCAGGATGAAGGCGCCGGCGGACAGGGCGCCGCCCTCGACGGCGAGCTTGATGCGTGCGTCGGGTGCGTGCTCGACAGCGTACTGAAGGATCTTCCGCTGATCAGCGGTGAGTTCCCCATCGCCGAAACCGCCGCGCCCGCCTGGGGCGCTCCCGGAGCCTTGGGACGTACCGGGCATGCCGTTCGGTCCCCCCGTGGGCATGCCGGAGGGCATTCCGCCGGACAGGGGTCCACCTGACCGGCCCGAGGACTCGTCACCGCCGGGGAGGCCCGGCATGTTCGACGGCATCCCGGACGGCATGCCCGACGGAAGGTCGCCGCCGTTCCCACTCTGCCGGGGCATGCCGCCGCCGAGGCCGAGCGTCTGCGGACCGGCCATCGGGTTGGAGCCGCCCATGCTGGGGGAGCCGGGCACGCTCAACGCCCAGGCTCCCGGGGCCACCAGTACCGACGCCAGCGCTGCGCCCACCGCAGCCGTCAGCAACCGGCCGTGCCGTCGTGAGAGCACCAGCAGGACGACGGCGGCGCAGCCCACGAGCAGCACCGGCCACACCAGCCAGCCGTTCCAGTCGGGTTCGCGGCGGATCAGCACCACCGCCCAGACCACGCTCACCGCGACCCCGGCCACGCCGGCCAGTGGCGCCCAGCGCAGGCCCGCACGGTGCACGCGGGCCAGGCCGGCCGTCAGTCCGCCGCACAGAGCGGCGATGGCCGGCGCGAGCTGGGTGGTGTAGTAGGGGTGGAAGATGCCCTTCTGAGTCGAGTACACGGCGGCGCAGACCACCAGCCAGGTTCCCCACAGCAGCCAGCCGGAGGCCGGCAGCAGGGCGGAGGCGGGCAGCCTCCCACGTCGGCGCAGCACCGCCGCGGCGACGGCGACGGCCAGAGCCAGCGCGCAAAGCGGCAGCAGCCAGCTGATCTGACCGCCCACCTGCGTGGCGAACATCCGGCCCGGGCCGGACTGGCCGCCGAACCCGCCGGCGAAACCGCCCCCGCCCCCCATGCCCTGGGGCGTTCCGTCGCTGGAACCGAAGACCCTGCCCAGTCCGTTGTAGCCGATCACGAGGTCCCAGGCCGAGCCGTCCTCGCTGCCGCCGATGTAAGGGCGGTCGCCAGGCCACAGGGCCACCATGGCGACCCACCACAGAGAGGACGCCGCCAGGATGGCTCCCGCGCCCAGCAGACGCCGCACTCGCGGTATCCAGGGGCAGCTTCCTCCCACGAGCCAGGCGACGGCGAACGCGGGAACGACCATCCAGGCGGCGAGCATTTTGGTGAGGAATCCGCACCCGATCAGGAAGCCGCTCGCGCACAGCCACCAGGTCGCGGCCCGGCCCTCGGCCTGCAGCGCACGGGTGAGCGCGTACGCCGCCGACACCAGCAGCAGGACCAGCAGCGTGTCCGGGTTGTTGTCCCGGTTGATGGCCACGGTGATGGGCGTCAGGGTGAGCACCAGAGCCGCGATCAGCGCCGCTCCCTCCCCCGCCCAGCGGCGCACGGTGCGGTGCAGCACGAGCACCCCGGCCACACCTTCGAGCACCTGCGGCAGGATCAGCGCCCAGCCGTGCATCCCGAATATCCTGCTGCTGATCACCTGCGGCCACAGCGCGGCCGGGGGCTTGTCGACCGTGATCACGCCCGCCGGGTCGAAGGAGCCGAAGAGGAAGTCGGTCCAGCTCTTCCCCATCGACTTCACGGCCGCCGAGTAGTAGCTGTTGCCCCACCCCAGGGAGCCCAGTGCCCAGCCGTACAGGACGGCCGCGAGCACGAGGACGGCTCCGAGCGCCGCGGGTGCCGCCCAGGTGGGGAGCGAGCGGACGGACGTACTCGTGTGCCTCCCCTCGTGTGCCGATGCCGCCGGTGCGGGCCTGATGTGCGCGGAGTTGCTCATGTCGGAATTCGCTCTCGTCAACGGGTACGGCTACGGGGGTCGGCGAAGACGGCCAGCCGCAGTACGGCGAAGCGCACGCAGGTGACCGCGACCGACGCCGTGGCGAGGACCGCGGTCTCCGCGGCCGGCGAGGCACCGGGATCGAGCCGCTTGAACCACAGCACCGCGGCGGAGGTGACCAGATAGCCGAGGAGGAACAGGCCCCCGGCACCGAGGTGCGCCCGCGCGGGCGGGGTGGCGGCGTACCGGAAGGTGAGGCGGCGGTTCGCCTCGGTGTTGAGGACGGTGAGGCCGAACAGCGAGATCAGGTTGGCGACGGCCGGAGACCACCAACCGCGCAACAGCCAATACAGCAAGGCCTGTCCGACCGTGGAGACGACACCGATCGCGAGGAAACAGCCGACCTCCCACGACAGCACACCGCGCCGTGCGGAGGGGGCGAGGACGGCGTCGGGGTGTTCGGCGGCCGGCTCGGGGCGCGCCCGCACCTCGACCCGGGCGTCACCGGACGCCTTGAGCCGCGCCATGCGCCACAGGCCCCGCAGGTCTTCCCTGGCGGTGCTCACCACATCCACCCGGGTGTCGATGTCCTCGACCCAGTCGACCGGGACCTCGTGGATACGCAGCCCGTTGTGCTCGGCGAGCAGGAGCAGCTCGGTGTCGAAGAACCACGCGTCGTCGCGGGTCACTTCCAGCAGCGGCCGGAGCACGTCCGTGCGGGCCGCCTTGAACCCGCACTGGGCGTCGGTGAAGCGGACTCCGTGGGTGAGCCGGATGATGCCGTTGTAGCAGCGGGAGACGAACTCGCGGCGCGGGCCGCGGACCGTGCGTGCGCCGGAAGCCAGCCGGGAGCCGATCGCGACGTCCGAGTGGCCGCTGGCCAGGGGCGCGACCAGCGGGAGCAGTCCGTCGAGGCCGGTGGAGAGGTCCACGTCCATGTACGCCACGATGTCCGCGTCGCTGGCGCCCCAGACGGTGCGCAGCGCAAGTCCACGCCCCTTGCGGTCCAGGTGGACGACGCCGACGCCGGGCAGCTCGTCCGCGAGGCGGCGGGCGGTGGCGAGGGTCTCGTCGGTACTGGCGTTGTCGGCGACGGTGATCCGCCAGGGGAAGGGGAAGCCCTGGGACAGCCGGGCATGGAGCGTGCGCAGGCAACCGGGCAGTGCTCGTTCCTCGTTGTATACCGGAACGACGATGTCCACCGTCGCGGTACCGGCGTGCGGGAGAAGCGAATGTTCCACGGGCTGGAAGGGGGCGGGGCGCTCCACGCGGGCGGCGAGTTCGGTGAGGTGGGGGGTGGGGGTCATGGTTTCCTCAGGCATGAGGGGACGGCAGACTGCGGCTCACAGGCCCTGGTCCAGGGCCTGTGAGCTCACTGTTGCCGCCCCGCCTGTGGGGGCAACGGGAGAATCGCGAGAACTGACGGGGAGTCAGATCAATGGCCGAAAGCGCTCTCTCGATCCACCGTGAGCTCGTCCGCCTCACGGCGTTGCGGGCCCGGAGACCGCCTCATCTCCCCCATGCGCCCCCTGCACGATCGCCTCGCGCCGACGGGGCGGTCGCCGGGCCGGCCGAGGGACCGCTTCAGCACGTGGTCGCGGCGGTGAGCGTGGCCGCTCTCGCCTCCCGGGTCTGCCCGGAGGCCGGGACGGAGATCGCCCAGAAGGCCCTCGCCACAGCAGGAGAGATCAGCGACCGGATGGCCCTCGTCGCGGGGTGACCCCGCCCCGAGCACCGGCCCACCCGGACGCGGATCGCGTCGATCACGGTCAGCGACTCGGGTGTTGCCCCATGCTCGACCCAATTGACGCATGGCCTACGAACAGGGCGCCCCCTGCCCACCGCTGAGGCCGCCGAAGACCGCCGGAGGGCGTACGGCCCGGCAAGCCGACTTCGCCAGAACCGGGACATAGCGCTATACCCCGGGGCGATCCCCTAGAGCCGTTAAGCCCGTTTCCCACCGTTCTGCTCCCGGACGGTGTCGAACAGGGAGGTCAGAGCGGGACTTCCCGCGAGACTGTCCAGCAGGACGTGAAGCGACTGTCGTTCCGTGGTGCCCAGGTCTGCGAGGATTTCGCCGTCGAGATCGACGAGTGTGCGGTTGAGGCGGGCCAGGACCTTGCGCCCTTCGGCGGTGATGTCCACGGCGTAGCGGCGACGGTCCTGCGGATCTCGTGTCCGCTCCGCGTATCCGGCGCGCTCCAGGTCGTCGAGACTCGTCACCATCGTCGCGGGGTCGATGCGCAGGAACGAGCCAAGTGCCAGTTGCGGCATGGCACCGTTGTCCGCCAAAGCCTGCAGGACGCTGTAATGCCGCACTCGCAGGCCGGTCCCGCCGATGCCGTCCTCGGCGATCCTGAACGCCACCTGTCCGAGTTTGACCAGCAGGCAGATGGTGTGCTCGGCCACTGTCCCCGGTACCAGCGGAGCCTCGGACATCGTTTATCCCGCCCATGGTTAGTCGTACGTATGGTCCTGTCCATCGTACGAGAAAGCCCGAGGCGCCAGGACCGCTGCAGGCCGGCGGGATTCCCCCGTCCGCCGGCTTACGGCCGGTGCGGCCTGGGTGGTCAGCCGACGATGGCCCGACCGAAGATCTGCCGGGCTATGACCCACTTCTGGATCTCGTTGGTGCCCTCATAGATCTCGCCGATCTTGCTGTCCCGGTAGATCGCCTCGACGGGGCCGGGGCTGCCGTCGGCACCCAGTTCGCGCGCGAAGCCGAGGCCTCCGAAGGCCTGGACGGCGTCGCGCGCCATGTCCACCGACAGCTTGGTGGCGTAGTACTTCGCCATCGCGGCCTCGGGCTCCGGGGACGGGTTGCCCGCGTCCAGGCGCAGGGCGGCCTTGGTGTAGAGGGTGCGGGCGTTCTCGATCTCGGTGGCCCGTTCGGCGAGCAGGAACTGCCAGTGCTGGTTGGCGGCCACCGGCTTGCCGAAGGCGTGTCGCGTCGACAGGTGGGCCACGGTGTGGTCGAAGGCGGCCTGCGCCATGCCGACCCCGGCAGCCGCGATGCCGATCCGGCCGTAGGTCAGAGTGGACAGCGCGTGGCGCAGTCCGTGTCCCTCGGCGCCACCGAGGAGGTCGTCGTCGGTCAGGTGCACATCCGTGAAGCGGATGTCCGCGGTGAGCTGGCCACGGTTGCCCATCTTGCGGTCGGGAAGGCCGACTTCCACTCCGGGAAGTGCCGTGTCGACGATGAACATGCTCAGCCGGGTGCCGGTGCGGGCGAGAACCACCACGAACCCGGCGACGGGCGAGTTGGAGATCCACCGCTTGTGGCCGTTCAGCACCCAGCCGGCCTCGGTGCGTATCGCCTCGGTCTGTACCGCTTGCGGAGACAGGTCGCTGGAGGCATCCGGCTCGGTGGTGGCGAAGGCGCCGACCACTGAGCCTTCCGCGACCTTTCGCAGCCATCGCTGCTGCTGCTCCTCGGTGCCCTGCCGCAGGGCGTTGCCCGCCAGGATGCAGTGCACATCGAAGACGGCCGCGACGCTGCTGGAGTAGTAGGCCAGTTCCTCGACGGCCGCGGCGGTGGCGGTCGCCGGGTGGGTCAGACCGTCGCCGCCGACCTCGCTGGGGAAGGGGATCCGGAAGACCCCCGCCGACGCAAGCCCGTCAAACACATGTCGGGGGAAGCCGTCCGTGCGCTCGTCGCCCCCCGCGATCGCCACGGCGTGCGGAGCCACTTCGTGCTCTGCGATCCGGCGCACGGCAGCGCGAACGGACTGTGTCTCTTTGGGGGCGAGGAGCTCGTGGTAGAGCCGGTCGATCTGGCGTGTGGGAGTGGAAGTCATACGGGGAAGATATCATTAGCACCACGTACCATTAGCTTGGCAATCTATTTTGGAGGTTCGACCATGCCACAGACGCTGGCCGACAAGACCATCCTGATGTCGGGAGGCAGCCGCGGCATCGGACTCGCCATCGCTCTGCGCGCGGCCCGCGACGGTGCGAACGTGGTGATGCTCGCCAAGACCGCCGTGCCGCATCCGAAGCTCGAAGGCACGGTCCACACCGCCGTTGACGAGATTGAGCGCGCGGGCGGCAAGGGGCTGGCCGTCGTCGGTGACGTCCGCAACGAGGACGATGTGCGCACCGCTGTCGACGCGGCGGTCAGCGCCTTCGGTGGCATCGACATCGTGGTGAACAACGCCAGCGCGATCGACCTGTCGTCGTCGGAGCAGCTGGAGATGAAGCGGTACGACCTGATGCAGGACATCAACACGCGTGGCACGTTCCTGCTGAGCAAGGCCGCTATCCCGCACCTGCGCAAGGCGGGCAACCCGCACATCCTCACGCTCTCCCCGCCGTTGAACCTCGCGCCGCACTGGGTGGGGAAGCATCTCGGTTACACGCTGTCGAAGTACGGCATGAGTCTGTGCACCATCGGGCTCGCCGAGGAGCTCGCCGCCGATGGCATCGCCGCCAACTCGTTGTGGCCGCGGACCCTGATCGACACAGCCGCCGTGCGCAACGTGGTCGGCGGCGCCGGACAAGCCCGTAGTCCGCGGATCATGGCTGAAGCCGCGTACGCCATCCTCACGCGTGACGCGCGAAAGTGCACCGCCAACCTGTTCATCGACGACGAGGTCCTGTCGGACGAGGGCGTCACCGACCTGTCCGTCTACAGCCCTGCCGACTTCGAAGGTGATCTCGCGCTCGACATATTCGTCGATCCGGCCTGATCCCACTGCTCAGTAGATGAACGCGAGGGCGTTCTCGATGCCCTTCTCGAGGACCTCATCGGCGAGCTTCGAGTCGAAGGCGGCGCGGGACAGCTGCAGCGACCCAGGCCTTCGCAGCGGCCGATCTAGTGCTCTGACCCGTAGGTTCGCCGGGTTGGTGGTCGTGGCGGTTGGATGTGCACTGACGTCCGTCCCGACCGCTGGGGGTGTGGTGGCAGAGCCTGTCCGTGTGCGCAGGTTGACCGATCAGGAGGGGCAGAAACCACAGCAGATCGTGCGCCGGGGCAGCACCAGTTCGGTGCGGTTCCGGCGGGCGATGATGCTGCTGGCCTCGGCCGGCGGGCGGGAACCGGGTGCCGGTGATCGCGAAGCTGGTGCAGGCCGACGAGGACACCGTCCGGGACGTGATCCACCGGTTCAACGAGATCGGCCTGGCCTGCCTGGACCCTCAGTGGGCGGGAGGCCGTCCCCGCCTGCTCAGTCCTGACGACGAGGACTTCGTCATCCAGACGGCCACCACCCGCCCCACCAAGCTCGGCCAGCCCTTCACCCGCTGGTCCATCCGCAAACCCGCCACCTACCTGCGAAAAGTGCACGGGCGCGTGATCCGGATCGGCCGCGAGGCATTACGGTGCCTGCTCGCCCGTCGCGGCATCACCTTCCAGCGCACCAAGACCTGGAAGGAGTCACCGGACCCCGAGCGCGACGCCAAGCTCGACTGCATCGAGCACCTGCTGGAACGCTTCCCTGACCGGGTGTTCGCGTTCGACGAGTTCGGCCCGCTTGGTATCCGGCCCGCCGCTGGCGCGTGCTGGGCTGCTGCTGGTCACCCCGAGCGCCGTCCCGCGACGTACCACCGCACTCACGGAGTGAGGTACTTCCACGACTGCTACTCGATCGGCGACGACACCCTGTGGGGCGTCAACCGTCGCAAGAAGGGCGCCGCGAACACCCTGGCCGCGCTCAGGTCGATCCGGGCCGCTCGCCCGGACGGCGCCCCGATCTACGTCATCATGGACAACCTGTCCGCCCACAAGGGCGACACCATTCGCCGCTGGGCGAAGAAGAACAGGGTCGAGCTGTGCTTCACGCCGACCTACGCGTCCTGGGCCAATCCGATCGAGGCCCACTTCGGGCCGTTGCGACAGTTCACCATCGCCAACTCCAACCACCGCAACCACACCACACAGACCCGGGCCCTCCACGCCTATCTCCGCTGGCGCAACGCCAACGCCCGCCACCCCGACGTCCTTGCCGCCCAACGTCGAGAGCGCGCCCGCAGCCGCAGTGAGAAGGGCATCCGATGGGGCGGACGAGCGAGGACGGCGGCTTGATCATTCGCTGACGTTCAACGTCTCGCAGTCCGCGACTCCAGTTCGGACAGCACCGTCCGGAGCCGCTCCAGGGCCGCGGTCGTGTCCGGCTCTCCGCGATTTCAAGGTCAAGATGGCAACGACCCATGCCGCTGCCCGCGCCGGTGACCTCGCCGTCGAGCTCGAACGCCGTCTCCAGAGCCTCCTCGACGTCGTCACGATCGATCGGCAGCCCCACGAAGACGATCTCGACGAACACTCCGGTCCTCCCCTGAACCCGGCGAACCACAGCGGTCAGAGCACCTGGCTGCTCGCCGGTCGACCGTTCGCCGGCTTCTCGGTTCGCCAGCCGAGGAGGATCGCGCGAAGCGCCTGTTCGGCGAGGCAGCGGGCGCGATCGTTGCCGACGCTGCCGAGGTGACTGAGCGACGCGATGCCGTACAGCGTGCCCCAGAGGATCTCACAAGCCTGGTCGAAATCGGCCAGGACCACGTCGTGCGCAGCCGACCAGGAGGTGAGCAGCTCCTTGAGGACGTCGATGGCCGGTTCCGCGACGCGCCGGCGTTCGTCCGCGTCGACCATCGGGTCGTTCATGACCTGGAAGAGGTGGGGGTGCTCGCCGGCGAACCGGACGTACTGCGACGCAATGCGCGTCATGCGCCGGTCCGTATCGGGCTCCTGCGCGGCTTGGCTGAACTCGCTCAGCATCAGGCGGTGACCGTGCGCGACCAGCTCCAGTACGAGCGCGTCCTTGTTGGCGAAGTGCTGGTAGACGACGGGCGCGGAATATTCGACGTCGGTGGCGATGCGCCGGATCGTCAGGGCCGCGATGCCCTCGGTCTCGAGGACGTGCAGCGCGGCCTCGATGATCCGCTCCCGGGTGTTCGCCCGTTCGCGGGCCCGTCTCGTGCTGGTCGGCATGGTCCGTCACTTCGCTTCGATGGTGTCCTCGAACACTAGTCACCGCCTTGACCGCGCCGGCGACGCGCGTCATAGTTAACGCCGTTAGGAAATCTAACGGCGTTAGGAACGAGTAGTAAGTCATGATTTACCACATCAACAGAGTCACGATGAAGGCCACTGCGACGCCCGAGCAGATCGAAGGGGTGCTGGAGAGCTGGCGCAATCAGGGCCGGTCGAACCCCGCCATCAAGTCCTTCGTCGTCGGCCGCGACCACGGCGGCGACTACACGTACGGCGCGGTGTTCGTCGTCGAACATCTCGACGGGCTCTTCGCCTACCTGACGCACCCGACCACCTACCAGACCGACCACCTCGGGCTGCACCTGGTCGAACGGCTGGAGATCTTCGACGTCAGTGACGACGACGACCCCGACCTGAACGCCAAGATCCAGGGACTGCACCGGCGCCGCAACGAGCTCAACCCGCAGATCGCCGGCATGCTCGCAGACGTGCCCACGTACACCGGCTCCGGCGTGGACGACTGACCGATACCCCGGAGAAGGAGAATCCGTCATGGCCAAGCACGTCATCATCGGTGCCGGTTCCATCGGTACCAACGTCGCCCGTCTGCTCGCCGAGCGCGGCGAGAGCGTCCGGATCGTCACCCGCAGCGGCTCCGGCCCCGAGCACCCGCTGGTCGACCGGGTCGCCGCGGACGCGTCCGACCCGTCCCGCCTGACCGAGCTGTCCCGCGGCGCGGAAGTGATCTACCACTGCGCCAATCCACCCTCATACACGGCGTGGGAGCGCCTGTTGCCGCCCCTGCAGACGGCGGCCATCACCGCCGCCAAGGCGAACGACGCCGTCCTCGCGCTGACCGGCAGCCTCTACGCCTACGGTCCACAGCCCGGCGGCCGGATGAACGAACACACCCCCATGGCCGCCACCGGGCACAAGGGCCGCCTGCGCAGACGCATGTGGGAACAGGCCCTCGCCGGGGGGATCCGCACCGTCGAGGTCCGCGGCTCCGACTACATCGGCAAGGACGCCAACGGCATCTACTCCCTGCTCATCAAGTCGGCCCTGCAGAAGGGAAAAGCGGCCTGGATCACCGGCCACCTGGACATGCCACACACCTTCACCTTCAACGGCGACATGGCACAGGCCCTCATCACGCTGGCCTCGGAAGAACGCGCGTGGGGCCGACCCTGGCACGTGCCGTCCGCGCCGGCCGTCACCATTCGCGAGCTGGCGCGGCGCTACGCCGTCGCGGCAGGCCGGCCACCGGTCAAACTGATCCAGATACCGCGCTCCGTGACGCGTACGGCCGGGCTGATCGTGCCGATCGCCCGCGAGATGGCCGAGATGGACTACCAGTGGTACGCGCCGTTCCACATGGACGCGACGGAGACCGCCGAGACCTTCGGCCTGACCGCTACCGACCTCGACACCGCCGTCCGCAATGAGGTCGGCTGAACTCCACCGCCACACCGGCACGTCGACGGCAGGTCCGCCGACACCGTGAACATTCGTGGTCACGGCACTGGTCGGGCAGGCGGCGGAGGGACATCCGACGCCGCACTGGTCCCGGTGCTCGGGCGACAGACAGCCGCGAACGAGATCCTCGAGTCCCGGGCAGCAGAGTGCCCTACCGCGCCGCCTGCGTGCGTAGCTCCTCCGCGACGACGTTGGCGACGAGGTCGTCCCTTGATGCCACAGGATCCTCTGACGCCACAGGATTCTCCGTTCGTTCCGCAGAGCCCTTGCCTTGCTCGTCATCCCGAGCCTATGTTCTGTCGAATGTAATATTATGACTCACATTTGATGGCGCCGTCAAAGTCAGAGATGAGGCATGCCGTGAGTGACGTCCCCTTCCAGCCCGCAGTGGAGCAGTCACGCGCGCTGGCCGCGGGTGAGATCTCGAGCCGGGAACTCGTCGAGCTCTATCTTGAGCGGATTGCCACCCATAACACCGCGTTGAACGCGGTGGTGACCCTTGACCCCGAGCGGGCCCGTCGCGAGGCCGGGGAAGCGGACGCCGCGCGGGCGGCCGGGCGAGACCTCGGTCCTCTGCACGGTGTGCCGATCACGGTCAAGGACAGCTTCGAGACAGCCGGGATGCGCACCGTCTGCGGGCGAACAGACCTCAAGGACTACGTGCCCGACCAGGACGCCGAGGCGGTCAAGCGGCTGCGTTCGGCCGGTGCCGTGATCATGGGGAAGAGCAACATGCCTCCGGGCAACCAGGACGTCCAGGCCGACAACCCGGTGTTCGGTCCTTCATCGAACCCGTGGGACACGACCCGTACCTCGGGCGGATCCGCCGGGGGCGGCGCCGTCGCCACCGCCGCGGGCCTCACGACGTTCGACTTCGGCTCGGAAATCGGCGGATCGACCAGGATCCCGTCCCACTTCAACGGCCTGTACGGGCACAAGTCGACCTGGCGGTCGATACCTCTCATCGGGCATGTGCCCTACGGGCCGGGCCCGGGACGATGGACCGAGGCCGACATGGGCTGCGGCGGCGCGCAGGTCCGCGACGCCCGTGACCTCGTCCCGATCCTGCGGGCAACGGTCGGGCCCGCCGACTACGACGGCGGTTTCAGCTACACACTCGCACCGCCGCGCGCGACCAAGCTCGCCGACTTCCGGGTCGCCGTCTGGGGTGAGGATCCCGCGTGTCCGGTCGACAGCGACGTCGCGGCAGCCGTGGACGATGCAGTCACTGTGCTGCGGGCGGCCGGCGCGAAGATCACGGTCCAGCCCGCCAGCCTCCCTGTCGACATCGCGACGAATCACGGGAAGGCCTTCCAGCCCCTGCTCTTCGGCGCGGGCGACCGCACCGGCCTCGCTCCTGCCTCCAGCGCCGCAGTGCTGGCCCGGTTCCTCCAGCACCCGCGGGGTGACGCCGGTCCCGCCCTGCTCGGAACCTTTCAGTCCCACTATCACTGGCTCCAGGCCGACATGGTGCGCAATGAGATCCGGCAGCGATGGTTCGAGTTCTTCCAGGACTTCGACATCGTGCTCATGCCGGTCACCCCGACGGCCGCCCCCGCCCACCACAACAAGCTGATCGACTGGTTCGGGCGGCCATTCGAAGTCGAAGGTGTGCGACGCCCTTACTGGGACCAGGTCAAGTGGAGCGCCGTCGCCAACGTCTCCGGGGGGCCGGCGACGACCATCCCGGTGCGCAAGGGCAGGAGCGGACTGCCCATCGGTCTGCAGGCCATGGGCCCGAGCGGGGGCGATCTCACCACCATCGAGTTCGCCGCCCTGCTGGGCCGGGAAGTGGACGGCTTCGTGCCGCCTCCGGCCTTCGCCTAGACCCCCACCACTGGACCCTGACCATCGGCCCGAACGCCCCGGAGAACGACGATGCACAGCTTGAGCCGCAACGCGTCACGACTGCTGACGGATTCCGCGTCCCGCTACCCGGAACGCACCGCGATCGTCTTCGGCGACGACCGCATCACGTACGAGGCCCTCGACGTCGCGGCCAACCGGGTCGCGAACCTGCTCGTCTCGCGCGGGATCCAGCCCGGGGACAAGGTCGCGCTGTCCTGCCCCAATTCGCCAGCATCTACTTCGGCATCCTCAAGGCCGGGGCCGCGGTCGTGCCGCTGAACGTGCTGTTGCAGGGCCGCGAGGTCGCCCACCACCTCACCGACTCCGACGCGAAGGGCGTGCTTCGCCTTCGAGGGAACCCCGGAGCTGCCGATCGGGAAGGCCGCCTGGGAGGGATTCCGGAAGAGCGGGCTGCGCCGAGTTCTTCCTGATCGAGAGCGGCGGCGCGCCGTGGTCCGGGGACGAGACGCCGGAGTCCTACACCTCGGTCGTAGCCGAGCAGCCCGTGACGTTCCGGACGGTCGAACGCGACGAAGACGACACAGCGGTGGCCCTCTGCACGTCCAGCACCACCGGCCACCCCAAGGGCGCGGAGCTGCGTCACCGCAGCGTGTATGACAACGCGTCCGCCGGCGTCGACCTGTTCATTTCGAGGGGGCAGCGCCCTGCTACATGTTGATCATGTGGCCCGCGAGGCCGTGGACGGCTTCCTTGACCGCCTCGCCGAGGGTGGGGTGGGCGTGGACGTTGCGGGCGACCTCATGGACGGTGAGGTCCCACTGCTGGGCCGGCGTCAGTTCGGGGAGCAGCTCGGTGACGTCCGGGCCGATGAGGTGAGCGCCTATGAGCTCGCCGTACTTGGCGTCACTGATGAGCTTCACGAAGCCGGTCGCATCACCCGGGCCATGAGCCTTGGCGTTCGCGGTGAACGGGAACTGGGCGTGATGCATGACCACCGGCGGGCCCACTTCACCGGACAGCCAGCGGTCCCCCCACCGGTTCATCACCAGCAGCACACCGTAGAAGTCGCGCCCCTTCTCCTTGAGCACGTAGTCGTACCGCACCGGCTCCGTCTGGTACGGCCGTTTCTCCAGCAGCTCCTCGTCCACCAGCCGGCGCAACCGATCCGTCAATGTGTTGCGCGCGATCCCCAGCGACACCTGGAACGCGTCGAACCGTCGGATCCCGTAGAACGCCTCACGCAGCACCAACGGCGTCCACCGGTCCCCGAGCAAGTCCATGGTGCGCGCGATCGAACAGGGCCACTGCGCAAAGGAGGTCCGCCTCATGACAGCCAGCGTAGGTTCGTCCAGTCGTGAGACCCAGCAGGTGGAGCGACGACAGTTCATACGCGCGACATCTTGCGCTCAATAAATAACGAAGTTATGTTGCCGCCATGAAACGTGACTTGCTGGGCAGAAAGCTGGTTGTCACCGGAGCGGCGCGCGGCATCGGCGAGAGGGTGGCCCGTCTGGCCATCGCCCGAGGCGCTCAGGTGACCTTGATCGGACTGGAGCCCGATCGGCTCCGTGACCTCGCCCGCGAGCTGGGCCCCGCCGCCTCCTGGCGTGAGGCCGATGTGCGCGACGGCACCGTCCTGCGGTCAGCGATCGACGAGGCCGCGGGGGTCATGGGCGGCATCGATCTCGTCGTCGCCAATGCCGGCGTCGTGGCGTACGGGACCGTGCGACAGACGGACGAGGCGTCGTTCGAGCGGGTCCTGGACATCAATCTGAACGGCGTCTTCCGGACCCTCAAGTACGTGACGCCCCATCTGGAGCGCAGCCGGGGACACGTGCTGGTCGTGGCGTCCGCGCTGTCCTTCATGCCGCTGGCGGCGATGGCCTCCTACGGCGCCAGCAAGGCCGCGGCCGAGCTGCTCGCCCTGACCTATCGCCAGGAGGTGGCGCACCTCGGCGTCACGGTCGGCCTGGTGCACCCCTCCTGGATCGACACGGATCTCGTCCGGGGCGCCGAGGCGGACCTCCCCTCGTTCCAGGGCCTGCGCAACCGGCTTCCCTACCCGGGCAATGTCACCACGAGTGCCGACCGGGCGGCTGCCGCGATCGTCGACGGGCTCGTGCGCCGCCGCAGCCGCGTATACGTCCCGCGCGCGGTCGCCGTGGCCAACTGGGCCAAGGCAGCGCTGAATTCGCCACTGGCCTGGCCATGGGCGAGGCGCTTCGCGGCCCGTGCCGTTCCGTCCCTCGAACGGGAGGTCGCGGCGCTGGGGAGGCATGACCAGCTCACGCCGGGCACCGGTACCTCTGCCGCGGAGACCGGGTCGCCCTAGTCGCACAGGAGTAGTCCCGCGCGGGACAGCGACCTGCCCTACCGACGTTCACCGACCTTGAACGATCGAGTCGTACAGGCGCGCGCCCGCCTCGTGCGAGGCTTCGGCCCGTTCCCGCTCGTCGCCCAGACCGACAGAGAAGTTCACGCCCATCGGCAGCAGCACCTGCATCACGGGGTCCTCGAACTCGCCGAAGTGCTCGGCCAGCTCAAGGGTGACGTACCCGTGGACCAGACTCCACAACTGGGCGGCTATGACTTCAGGTTCCTGCCGCTCGGCCCTGCCCGAGTCCACGAGCCGTCGGCATGCCGCGGTGATATGGACGTGGGCATCCCGGAAGGCCGGCGAATGTCCGCTCAAGCGAAGGTCCGCGTCCGACAGCGGCCGGTACGTCGCACGCGTGGACAGGCCGAACATCAGGTCGTACAGGTGAGGGTTATCGTGGGCCACTCGGCGGCAGGTCAAAGCCATGGCGAAGAGATCCGCGATCGGATCATCCGTCACCGGCACCTGAGCGAAGGCCGCGGCGAGCTCCCTGAAGCCGTGGTCGGCGACGGCCCGCATCAGTTCGGGGATCCCACCGAAGTGGCCGTAGACGACCATCGTCGACAGCCCGCTCGCGGACGCCACCGAACGCGCCTTGATGGCCGACGGCCCCTGTTCGGCCAGCAGGCCGACAGCGGCTCGCACAAGCCGCTCCGGTGCGTCATCGAGCCTCGGCCGCCCTGCCATGTCTCTCGCGCCTCCACCATTGACACTCTTGAAATAACTTGGTTATGTAACTCGTCACGGCAATAGTACACATCTCGAGTGACGTGCCGTTTCGGACACGGGCGCGCCTCCCCGGACGGGCTTTCACGCACTGTCCCAGATTCCTGGCGCCGGCAGCCCCTCCCTCACCCGCTTTGCACTCCCCCATGAACCCAGCACGGGAGCAGAATCCATGCCATACAAAGACAAGGGCCATCTGGAGATCGAGGACCGCGGAGCCGTCCTTGTCGTCCGGGTCGACGGCGGCCCGCACCAGTTGTTCGGCCTCGACATCGCCCATCAGCTGGACAAGCTGGTGAACCGGGTCGACCGCGATCCGAGCATCCGTGCCGTCGTCTTCACCGGGGCACATCCCGAGCGGTTCGTCAGCCATGCCGCGGTCCGGTGGCTGCAGGAAGAGGGCGCCGCGAGCCCGACGGTCGGCCGCCGCGGTGCCGCCGCCGTCGTACGCATGGCCAAGCACGTGGACCGGTCCCGTCTCCTCGGGCCCGTGATGCGCAGGACCCCGATGCGCGGGGCCCTCCAACTGGAGCGTCTGCACACGACCTTCCTCCGGATGAACGCCAGCGGTGTCCTCTTCGTCGCCGCCCTCAACGGTTCGGCTCTCGGCCTCGGCGCCGAGTTCGCCTGGGCCTGCGATCTTCGGGTCATGGCCGACGGGGACTTCTTCATCGGCCAGCCCGAAATCCTCCTCGGCATCATCCCGGGCGGAGGCGGCACCCAGCGGCTGACCCGCCTGATCGGCACCCACCGGTCCCTGGCCGCGATCCTCGAAGGCAAGCCGTTCACGCCCGCGGAGGCGCTCGCCAACGGGGCGGTCGACAAGGTCGTACCCCAGGACAAGGTCGTCGCGCAGGCGGTCGAGCTCGCGGAGCACTTCGGCCGACGGTCGAAGGGGTCGGTCGCGGCCGCCAAGAGGTCGGTCTACTTCGGCGGCTCGATGTCACTGGAGGACGGACTCCACGTCGAACGCGCCGAGTTCTTCACCAGAGTCATGTCGAAGGACGGTCAGGAACTGATGCTCGACTACATGAAGACGACGGACGCCACCGGCGAGCTCCCGCTCTACGACCCGGACACCTACGCCCAGGCGCTCGCCTCGGGCAGCGTGCCCGGGCACCGCTCCACGAAGACGACGCGGCGGTGAGCCGACGATGACCACTGCGCACTCCTTCACCCGCCACGACATCACCTTCCCCTCCGGCGACAGCACCTGTGCCGGATGGCTCTACCTCCCGACCGGCGTCACCTCCCCGCCCGTCGTCATCCTCGGGCACGGCCTCGGCGCCACCCGCGAGATGCGCCTGGACGCCTTCGCCGAGCGTTTCGCTCAGGCCGGCATCGCCGCCGTGGCCTTCACCTACCGGCACTTCGGCGACAGCGGCGGCCACCCTCGCCAGCTCCTGTCGATCAAGCGTCAACTCGCCGACTGGGACTCCGCCCTCGACTACGTCAAGGCCCGCCCCGACGTCGACCGCTCCCGCATCGCGGTGTGGGGCAGCTCCTTCGGCGGAGGCCACGCCATCACCGTCGCCTCTCGGCATCCCGAACTGCGCGCGGCCGTGTCCCAGTGCCCGTTCACCGATGGTCTCGCCTCCGCGCTCGCGCTCGGCCCGGTCGCCTCGCTCAGGATGACCCCCGTGCTCGCTCGGGACATGGCGGCCAGAGTGCGCGGCAAGGCACCCGCGATGGTTCCCATCGCCTCCGCCCCCGGTTCGCCGGCCCTCATGAACGCTCCGGACGCCCTGCCCGGATATCAGGCGCTGCAACCGGCGGGGACGACGTTCCGCAACGAGGTGGCGGCACGGGTCATTCCGACCATCGCCACCTACCGGCCCGGGCGTGCGGCGAAGAGGGTCGCCATGCCGATCCTCTTCTGCGTCAGCAACACCGACTCCGTCACGCCTCCCGCCCAGACCCTCCGGTACGCGCGCACCGCACCCCGGGGAGAGATCAAGAGGTACGACGCCGGCCACTTCGACTTCTACACCGGCGAGACCTTCGAGGCCCTGGTCCGCGACCAGATCGAGTTCCTCACCCGGCAGTTGCACCCCGCGCCGGCATCGACTCCTTGACCGGATCGCACAACACCGAGACAGGTACGCCCGCCATGAACTTCGCTTCACTGCCCGACCGTCGCGCCGCTCACGACCCCGATGGGGCAGCGGTCTCGGACGGGCGCCAGTCACTCACCAACACTCAGTTGCTGGACCGCGTCCGCGCGGCAGCGCATCAGCTCCAGGACCTCGGCATCGGTCCCGGCGATGTCGTGGCCCTCAAGCTGACGAACCGCATCGAGTTCGTACTGCTGTTGTTCGCCGCCTGGCGGATCGGCGCCACCATCACGCCGGTCAACCCGAGCATGACCGACGTCGAGGTGGACCGACAGGTCAAGGACTCCGGTGCGCGTCTGCTGGTGGTCGAAGACCACGCGGCGCCCGTCACGGACGGTACTGCCGTACTCGCCGTCGGCGCACTGCACAAGGAAGGGGTGAGTTCGGATCACGCACCGCATGTGGACCCGTCCGCGCTGGCTCTTCTCATATACACCAGCGGCACCACCGGGATGCCCAAGGGCGTGATGCTGGACCACGCCAACATCGACGCCATGACGGAGATGGGCCGCCTGTCCCTGGACATCGGGCCCGCCGACCGGTGCCTGCTGATCCTGCCGCTCTTCCACGTCAACGGCATCGTGGTCAGCATTCTCACGCCTCTTCTCGCGGGGGCGAGCGTCGTCATCGCGGGCCGCCGGTTCGACCCACACAGCTTCTTCGACCTCGTCGAGCAGGAGCGCCCCACCTTCTTCAGCGCCGTGCCGACGATCTACGGCATGCTCGCTGCGCTCCCGGACGACGTGCGGCCCGACACATCGTCGCTGAGGTTCGGAGTCTGTGGCGCCGCACCTGCCTCCGCCGAGCTGCTGAACCGGTTCGAAGCCCGGTACGGGTTCCCTCTTGTCGAGGGGTACGGCCTGTCCGAAGGAACCTGCGGGTCCACCGTCAACCCCGTCGCGGGCCCGCGACGGGCCGGCACCGTGGGACTTCCCTTCCCCGGCCAGGAGATTCGGATCGTCGACGCCGAAGGTACCGAGGTGGGGCCAGGCACGGACGGTGAGGTCCTCGTGAAGGGCCCCAACGTCATGCGTGGCTATCTCGGCCGCCCTGAGGAAACGGCCAGAGTCATCGTCGACGGCTGGTTGCACACGGGCGATGTGGGTCACCTCGACGCCGACGGCTATCTGACCCTGGTCGGGCGCTCGAAGGACATGATCATCCGTGGTGGGGAGAACATCTACCCCAAGGAAATCGAGGACGTCCTCACAGGCGACCCGTCGGTGCTCGAAGCCGCCGTGATCGGCGTACCCGACGAGAAGTGGGGAGAGGTGGTCGTGGCCTACATACAGCCGCGACCAGGCGTGACCGTCGATCTGACGGTGCTGCGGGAGCTCTGTGCGCGCAGCCTCACCGGCTTCAAGTGTCCGACCGGGTTCTTCGTGGTAGAGGCCATAGCGAAGAACGCGGTCGGGAAGATCGACAAAGCCTCCTTGCGCGCTGCCCACGTCGCGGCTTCCTGAGATTCACCGCGCGCCGAGCCTGGATGCCCAGGCAGCGCATATCCGACAGCGCGGCCGCGGGGGACGCTTCGGCGGGTGTCCGGGTCTCGGCGAGGATCTGACTGAGTGGCGGCCCAACCGGAAGCAACTGGGCCGCCCCTCGGTTCGGGAGGCTGCTCGGACGACTCGCCCCGGCCGGCCAGTGAGACTGTGGACCCGCAGGGGCGCCGCTCTCGTCACGGTGGCAGGGTCACCGACTCGCCTCGTCGTCCAGGAACGACCGCAAATGGCCCAGCAGCGCCTCCGGTTGCTCTTCCGGGATGAAGTGGCCGCACTCCGGGATTTCCGCTCCGGTGACGTCGTCCGCGTAGGCGCGCCAGATCTCCAGCGTCGGCAGGCGGGAGGGCAGCCCTGCGGAACCCCAGAGCGCCAGTACCGGCATGGTGAGGCGGCGGCCCTCGGCGGCGTCGATGTCGTCGAGGGCGACGTCCTGCTCCATGGCGCGGTAGTCGTCGAAACTCGCGCGCATGGCACCCGGGCGGGAGAAGGCTCGGACATATCCCTCGACCGCTTCGGGTGTCAGCCCGTGCCGGTTGTAGGTCCACCGCTCGAAGAAGTACTCGAGATACCCGCGTATGTCGTGCCCCACGAGCCGCTCGGGAAGGTCGGGCTGCATCTGGAACAGCCAGTGCCAGTACCCGGAGGCGAGCGAGGCGTCCAGCCGGCGGAACATCTCCCGGGTCGGCACGATGTCGAGCACAGCCAGCCGTTCCACCTGCTCGGGGCGGTCCAGCGCCCAGCGGTGCCCCACGCGGGCGCCCCGGTCGTGACCCACGACGGCGGTCGTCTCGAAGCCGAGTGCTTCGACGAGGCCCGCCATGTCGGCGGCCATCCGCCGTTTGTCGTATCCGGTCGAGGGCTTGTCGCTCAGGCCGTAGCCACGCAGGTCGGGTGCCACAACGGTGTGGTCGGCGGCAAGATCCGCCAGCACCGGTTGCCAGCAGTCGGAGGTCTGCGGCCAGCCGTGGAGCAGGACGAGCAGAGGACCGGATCCCGCCCGGAGGTAGTGCAGGCGGACCCCGTCCACCTGCGTCACGCCCGTGGTCACAGTGGGCTGTCCCATGGCTGCGCCTCCTCGGCATGAACTAACCCTCTTAGGGGGTTAAACCTAGCGTGCAGAATGAAGGCGTGGCAACGAACGACACGTGGATCTGGGACGGCGGGCGAGTCTGTCTGGACTTCACCAACACCCTCCGCCACCGGTGGCGACCCACGCCGGGGGAGACGCTCCGGAATCCGGGCGATCTCACCCTCTGGCTTCAGCGGGCCGGACTGCTCACGCCGGGCATCCCGGATCCCGTGGATGCCGCCGTGCTGGCATCGGGCCGACGGCTGCGCGAGGCGGTCGACCGGGCCGTACTCGCGGTATCCGACGGCCGGCTGCCCTCCTCCAGCGACGTCGTGCTGCTCAACGGATCGGCAGCACAGGCGCCCCGGCCGGCGCCGCAAATCGTCATCAAAGGCGGCCACTTGGAGCCCGCCGACACCACGACCATGGCACCTGATCCCGCGACCGCGCTGGCACTGATCGCGCAAGACGCCGTAGACCTGCTCCTGTCGAGCGAGATCCGGCGCGTACGCGTGTGCGGCGCGGACACGTGCGCCCTACGCTTCCTGGACCGCTCCCCCGCCCACAACCGCCGCTGGTGCTCGATGTCCCGCTGCGGCAACCGCACCAAAGTCCGCCTCCACCAGGCCCGAGCCAGACGGGGTGAGCGCACCCCGGCGGACTGAGCCCCCCGGACTCCTGCCGCCACCGCGCTCAGCTCACTCCGCGGGCCTCAGACGAAATGCGGGGCCGGGGACACTCTCGATGTCCTCCGCTTGCACGGCGTGGCCGCGTTCGCAGCGGATCTGGGCATCGACGTGCGCACCGCATCCGCGGTGTCGCGTCAGTACGGCCGGGCCCTCCGGGTCGGCGCGGTAGCGGTCGCCCCACTGCAGGAGCCCCATCACGGCCGGGACCAGATCCACGCCCTTGGGTGTGATCACGTACTTCGGCCGACTCCGCGAACCCGGCTCCTTGTAGGTCTCGGTGGCCAGGATCCCTTCCTCGACAAGCATCCGGAGCCGGGCAGCGAGAAGGTTCCGGGGACAGCCGAGGACCCGTTCGAAGTCACTGAAGCGGGACGAGCCGTACCAGACCTCGCGCAGGATCAGGATCGTCCACTTCTCACCCACGACCTCAAGGGTCCGGGCGATCGAGCAGTTCGACATGTCCCGGTCGAGTCGGGTGTCCCTGCCGGCGTCCTGAAGAGCTTCGGTCCTCGCATCCATGGGGGTGATTCTAACCCGACATGAGTTTACTTTTCTATACTCAGCAAGTAGCGTCATGACCACCCGCAGGCGACCGAGAAGATCACGTGGAAAGGCGGCCGGCATGAAGGCATTCGTCGTCGAGAAGTACGGCAAGGACGGCGTGCGCGCCGCCGAGGTACCCGAGCCCAGCGTCGGTGACCGCGATGTTCTGGTCAGGGTGAGCGCCGCGAGCATCAACCCGCTGGACAAGATGGTCCGTAACGGGGAGTTCAAACAGCTGTTGAAGTACAAGCCTCCGTTCGTGCTCGGTCATGACGTGGCCGGCGTCGTGACGCGGGTCGGTTCCGCCGTGCGCGGCCTCGAAGTCGGCGACGAGGTCTACGCCCGTCCGCGCGACCTGCGGATCGGAGGCTTCGCGGAGTACATCGCGATCGACATGGACGACGTCGCGCCCAAGCCGGCCTCGCTCACCCCGCAGGAGGCGGCCGCGGTGCCGCTGGTGGCCCTGGCCGCGTGGCAGATCCTCGTAGACCAGGCCCATGTGAAGCCGGGTCAGAAGGTGCTCGTCCACGCCGGTGCCGGCGGTCTCGGATCGACGGTCATCCAGCTCGCCAAACACCTCGGTGCCACCGTGGCGACGACCGCGAGCACTGATTCCGAGAAGCTGGTCCGAAGCCTCGGTGCCGACGTCGTCGTCGACTACACCAAGGAGGACTTCTCCAAGGTGCTGTCCGGCTACGACCTGGTGCTGGACGCCGTGGGCGGGGCGAACCTGGAGAAGTCGCTGACCGTGCTGAAGCCCGGCGGCCTGGCTGTCAGCGTCGTGGGCCCGCCGGACGCCGGGTTCGCCAGGCAGCTCGGCGCTCCCTCCTTCCTGGGGCTGGTCATGAACGTGCTCAGTCGCAAGATCCGCAAGCAGGCGAAGGCCCTGGGCGTTCGCTACCAGTTCTTCTTCATGCAGGCCAATGGCTCCCAGTTGCGCGAGCTCGGCGCCCTCTACGACAGCGGGAAGCTCCGCCCGGTCATCGACAGCACCTTCCCGTTCGATCAGACGCTCGAGGCGATGGCGTACGTCGAGCAAGGTCGCACCAAGGCCGGCAAGGTCGTGGTCTCGATGACGCCCGACAGCAACTGAGATCAGGCCGGCCACACGGCATCCTCCTGGCATGATCACGCGGGGCCGACGACGCGACGGCAGGGGCGAGAGATGCTCGCCGCACCGGGCGGAACAACAACGACGGCTCGCGTGTCTCGACGCTCATGACGGACACGGGAGTTGTCCGGGGAACGGCGCCCTCTGCTCCGACCCCGAATCCGAGGGCTGCCGGCGGCCGCGACAGTCTGCGGAGCCCCGTGCCCCGCGTGCCTTGTTGTCGCGCGCCTTTGGTTATGCGCTGTTGAGCTGTCCACGGACTATCGTCCAGCGTCATGTCGATCACCGGTTGGCGAGCGCATTTCTCCCGTCGAGACCTGGCGTGGCCGCGCGAAAAGACCGCGTTCATGCGGGAGTTCAGCTCCCTGTTCGCCGATCTCGGTGAGGGGTTGGACGATCTGGGGGTGCCCGAGGGGCAGCCGTTCCTGATCAGCCCGGCGGGCGGGTACGACGCGGCGCTGAACCGGTATTTCTCGGTGTGGCCGGCGTCTTCGCCGTGGAACACCCAGGCCGCCCATGCCCGGGACCTGCGCACGTACTTCGACTTCCTGTGGTTCGCGCGAGGCAGGCGGGACTGGCGCGATGCGTCCATGGACGACCGGGCGGCGTTCGAGTGGCGGCGGCGTCGTGACGAGCGTGGATCTCGTTCGGAAGACACGGGTGGGGACCGGGAGGTGTCCACGGTCAACCGGTTCTACCTGTGAGCGATCGAGCAGAACCTCGTCAGGGCCAGTCCCATCCGTCAGCGCGCGGCTTCGGTGTGGTCGCCGTGGCGGGACGGGGCTGGCGGCACGATGGTGCGGCAAGTGCCAGCCGAGACGTCGCACATGGGGCCACGACGCGAGGTGAAGTGGCCGCCACCGAAGTCGTATCGGCTTTGGCGCAATGTCGGGCTGTGCGGCTTCGACTCGAAGGAGATGCCAAGGCGCGGGTTCCGTGGGAGTGCGCGGCGCGGAACGCGGCGTACGCGGATTCGACGGTCCGTACGGGGCTGCGGTTGTGCGAGCACTCGGCGCTGACGGTGTTCGACCTACCGGAGCTGCCGCCTGCGGCGTCAGGGATCGTCAACGCGCGAGCGGTGCTGCCGCACGCGATCTCCAAGGGGAGGTCGGGCCGGGCGGTGTACTGGCCGGTGCCGGTGCTGCGAGATGTGCGCGACTACATCGAGTGGGACCGGGCCGAGATGCTCGACTATGGGCGCTCGCGCGGCTTCTCCCTCCCGACGCGCCGGTCGCTGCTGGTGGAGGACCCGGCCGCGCCCCGGGCGCGGGGGGTGGCCGGCGGGTGCCGGTGGCCCGCCTGGATGCGGAGCAGCGGCGCCGGCTGCTGGTGACGACGGCCGATGGCAGGTGGGAGCCGGCGATGGTGTGGCTGAATTAGTGGGGCCTGCCGATGACGCTGTCCGGGTGGAAGCAGGTCCCGATGATCAAGGAATCACCGGACAGCGGACGAGATCCAGACCGGCGTTGCGCTGATGACCGAGCTCGGGCTGTTCGGCGCCGGCGGTCGGGCCCGGTACGACCCTCGTCTCGACGAGCGGAGCCTCTGGGACTGGTCCGGCGACTCTCCCTGCCGCCCCCGGGCCGACTCGCCCAGCAGACCGGCCCGGGGCACGCTGGAAGGAGCGGCGTCGCCCACGTCGTCCAGGCCGGCAGCGAGGACGTCGAGTGGCTCTACCCGGACACCACGATCGAGCGGATCCCCGCCCAGTGGCTGGAACTCAGGCGCTCCTCGTCGTGGTCACCGACGGCGCGGCCGGCGCCCACGTCTTCCACGCCCGTGCGGCACGAATCAGCCGTCCCGGCCGGAAGGTCGCGGTGGTGGACACCGTGGGAGCGGGCACGGCAGCCGGGCGATGGCGCACCCCGCCTCGATCACGCAGGATGCGCCTACCTCAGCCAGCCGCTCCGGCGGCCGGGGTCCGGCCTGCCGGATTCTCGCGCAGCTGGTCAGGCCGGCGAAATCGGCGACGATCCGTTGGCCGGACTGTCTTCCGTTTCGACCACGGGGGCGTAGGGGACTCCATGGCCTGGGAAGGTGTGCGTGTCGCATTCCGGGGATCCGGTGAGCCTGCGGCCCGTCATCACGGACCAGGCGTCAGCGACTGCACCGAAGCCCCGCAGGCGTTACTCGTCGAGGAACTGAATGGCGTGCTTCAGGAACCGCTCGGGATACTGGAACTGCGCTCCATGCCCGGCATCGGGGTAGATCAGCAGCTGAGCGTTGGGGATGTTCTGGGCGAGGTGCCAGGAGTTGATCGAGGCGATCATCACGTCGTTCTCGCCGTTGAGGACCAGCGTCGGCTGGGTGATCGCGTTCAGGTGGGCGTAGGGGTTCTCGCCCGGCAGCGGTTCCGCGTAGGCGATGGTCGCTTCGAACTGCGCCTGTGCGACCGCGGGCGAGCTCGGCGGGTCCTGGTCGGCCCGCTGGTGGCGGCGCTCCCAGAAGGCCTTGCCCGCTTGCTTCGCGGCTTCCGAGCGGCCGAAGAACAGGAAGAGGAAGTCCTCCAGGGTGGGGACCGGGTTCAGGGCGTACTGAGGCACCTGGGGGTCACTTGTCGGGTCCCCGCCTCGGAGGCCGGTGCCGAGCAGGAGGAGCTTGCGCACCAGCTGGGGGTGGCGCAGTGTGACCTCCTGCACCTGGTAACCGCCGAGCGAGAAGCCGAGCAGGTCGACCTGCTCCAGCCCCAGCGCCCGGATGACCGCGGCGATGTCGTCGGCCATGTCCTCCATCCGGTTACGCGGCGTGCCCGATGACGAGGCGATGCCGCGGCCGTTGAACAGGATGACCTCACGGCCTTCGGCCAGGCCGTCGGTGAGCAGCGGGTCCCAGTTGTCCATCCCCCCGCGGAAGTGCTGGACCAGGAAGATCGGGACGTCCGAGGGCTTGCCCCAGCGCCGGTAGGCGAACCGGTCGCCGTCGACCTCGATGTACTGAGTCGGTGCGGTCACATGCGTGTCACTCATGGCCTGAGCCTTTCTGGAGGGGGTGAGCAATACGATGACGATCGTCATCTAAAAAGTCAAGCTCTTTGATGTCGATCGACATCTATGTATGCTGGACCGTCGAGCGTCGACCGACGAAGGGACGGCTGGACATGCGGGTCACCAAGGCACAGGCAGAGCAGAACCGTGCCCACATCGTCGCGACAGCCTCCAGGCTGTTCCGGGAGCGCGGCTATGACGGTGTCGGCGTGGCGGAACTGATGGCAGCCGCCGGGTTCACTCATGGAGGGTTCTACAAGAACTTCCGCTCCAAGGCCGACCTGATGGCCGAAGCGTCCGCGAGCGGGCTCTCACAGACCGCGGCACGGACAGAAGGCCTGGACGCCGCCGAGTTCGTCGAGCGCTACGTCTCCCGGGAACATCGCGACGGGCGCGGTGACGGCTGCACCATCGCGGCCCTCAGCGGGGACGCTGCACGCCAGCCGGCGGACATCAAAACAGAGTTCGCAGCCGGGATCGAGAATCTGCTGACGGCCCTTCAGGCCCAGAGTGACACGCCGAGGGACGCGGACCAGCGCGCGACCCGCACCATGGTGATCGACATGCTCGCCCACTCGGTCGGCGCGATCATGTTGTCGCGGGCATGCCCGGACGGTTCTCCGCTGGCGGACGAAATCCTCGATGTCTGCCGCAAGGAGATTCTCGCGTCACTGGCACAGGGCAACAGCGACCAGCCGGCGGCAAGGAGTCCAGAATCCTGACCGCAGCCGACCGACGCAAACCCAGCTCAGTACCATGCGCAGCACGAGGCCGGCTCCCAGTCGCCTCGGTACGAACACCGGCAGGACCACCCCGCCGCCCTTTCGGGCGATCTTCTTCAACGCGCGGTCCAGGCGCGGGGCACGGGCGGCCAGCAGACCCACGACCTCGCGCACCCACCGGCTCACGTGGCGCGGTGCACCCCGTTCCCGCCGGCCAGATCGCCGGGCCGCTGGTCACAGCGCAGCACCGCCAGCACCATGACTGCCGCCGGGGGCCCGCCCGTACGGCCTGCCCGCGCAGTTACGAGCGTGCGGTGAACCGGCCGTCGGGCCGCTTGTGCAGCCAGCCGCGGTCGGCGAGCTTGGTCATCTTCGCCCGCAAAGGCTCCAGCTTGCCGCGCACCGAGGCATCCAGGCCCAGCCGCTCACCGACCGCCCTGACCTGCACTGGCCCGTCGGCCTCCCGCACGATCGCCAGGAGCTTGCGGTAGTCACCGGGCAGCGCGCCCTCGTCGGCCGCGTCGCTGCGGTGCGGGATGAGCAGGACCGCTCGCCCGGCCACCTTCACCGGTACCGGAGCGCCAGAATCGGCCGCCTCGGCGTCGGCGTGGGCCTGCTCGGCCAGGCGGTTCAACACCCGCTCGGCGATCGCCAGTTCGTCCCGCTCGACCTCGACCTCCTGAAGCTGCTGGGTCAACTGCTCGACGAGGGCGTTCAGTTCGCTCCGGCGCGTGGTGATCCACCGCCGCTCCTGCATCTCCGCGCCCTCCCGCGTTCTCATGGCGTGCCGACCTGCTGACGGATCGCAGGCAGGGGTCGGAGGCAGGCGCAGCCGAACCCGGCATCCCGCCGGAACCGGACCGGCCCGATGATCTACGCCATGGTCATCGGCCGCCGACCGGCGCGATCACCCCACTCGTCACTCACACAGAGCCGCGACCTGCGACTTCACGATGCACACCACTCAGTGGTGGAGTGGCGCGGCGGCCACGCCCACGAGTTCCACGCCGCATGACGTCCGGGCGGCGGCAGCGGCCGGGCAGGGTGGTCCTGCCCGGCCGCGCTGGCTACTCCCAGGGCCGTGGCAGCGCGTTCCACAGGGCTCGGAGCCAGTCGGGCGGGTGATGGCGCGTGGTGTGGTCCAGGCGGTGGCGGCTCGGGGGTGTTGTAGCAGGCGCTGGTGGGTGTGGTGCGCGGCGGCGAGTACGGACACGCCTTGGGTGTGGACGGTGGAGGTGAGTCGCAGGTCGGGAGTGGCTAGTTGGTGGCGCGGGCACATCAGCCGATGCAGTGACGGGTGGAGCCACGCGGAGTCGGTGGCGCCGTTTCGGGGACCTTGACCTACTCCTGGCGTCGTTCGACACGGCCCACAGTGATCACGCCACCGCACGCGGCGCCCTCGTCGACTTCTACCTGTCGGCCGAGCACCGTGACCAGCCGGGCACCGGTTGCCCCTCCGCCGGATTCGCAGGGGACATGGCTCGCGAGGCCACAGCCGGGAAGGTACGCAAGACGTACGCGGCCGGAGTCCAGGAATTCGCCGCGTGGATGTCCACAGACGCCGACGACGGCCTTCCCATGGTGGCCACCCTGGTCGGCGCGATCCTGCTGGCCCGCGCCACGGCGGGCACAGAGCTGTCGGAGAAGATCCTGGAATCGACCCACAAAGCCCTGACCGCACCACACGGGCTCCGACCCGGACTCCTGGGAACAGGGACTGTGGGAGTGGGACTCGACGCCACGTAGGCAGGCAATCTCCGGAATCCCAGCAGCACGCGGTGGCGGTAGCCCTCCGGCCGGCCGCCCCACCCGTCCAGTGATGCCGGCATGGGCAGCAACGGCCGGATGACCTGTCATTTGGGGATTCGGGCCATGCCGCAGCCGAGGACTGCCCGGATGGTCACCTGGGCCTGAGGCTGGGCCGCGCTTCAGCGAGGCAGCAGGACGTCGACCTGCCTGCGGATGTCCTGCACGATCTCCTCGACGCTCAAGGCGATGTTCACGCTCGCCGCCATGCTGAGGAACATCACGGCGGACACGATGTGTGCCAGCGTCGCGGCGTCGCCCTCTGCGACCCGCTCGTCTCGGCGCAGCACGGCGGCGACGGCCTCCTCGGTCTGCGCGACGATGGCCAGTGCCGCGCCGTGCCGGGGCTCCTCGGGGTCGCCGAAGACCATCTCTCGCAGGTAGGTGCGTCCGTTGTCGATCTGGATGCGGTTGCACTCGACGATCGGCCGGACGATCGCCAGCACCGCGTCCAGCACGCCGGGGACGGTCTCGGCGTCCGCCCGGCCCTGCTCAAGTGCTTCGACGTACTTGGCGTTCTGCACGAGCAGGAGGAGTTCGCCCTTGGTCTTGGCGTAGAGGAACAGGGTCCCGGTGCCGATGTCGGCCTTGTCGGCGATCTGCTGGGTCGTGACCTCATCGATGCCGTGTTCGGCGAACAGCTCAGTGGCGGCGGCGACAATGCGGTCGAACTTCTCCTGCTTGTTCCGCTCGCGCCGTCCGACAGGCATGGCGGTGTCCTCCAGGAATAGATTCTGACTGTAATCAGTTGTGATTGTACTCAATACCGTGTGAGATCGAATGTGGCTCCGCTCATTCTCCCATCGCGGGGCGAGGAGTCATCGCTCCATCCGTGCGCAGCCACGCACTTCACATCCCCTGGTAAAGAAGGAACACCAATGCCCTCTCTCGACGGATCTGTCGTCCTCGTCACCGGCGCCAATGGCGGTATCGGCACCCACTTCGTCCACGACGCCCTGGCACGCGGCGCCGCCAAGGTCTACGCCACCGCCCGTTCCCCCCGCGCCTGGGACGACGAACGCATCGTCCCCCTGCCCCTGGACGTCACCGACCCCGCGTCGATCGACGCGGCCGTCGCCGCCGCGGCGGACGTCACCGTGCTCGTCAACAACGCGGGCGCCATCCCGCCGAGCGCGAGCCTGCTGGACGTCACCGAGACGGACATCCGGGCGAACATGGAGACGAACTTCTTCGGGCCGGTCCTCCTCGCCCGCGCCTTCGCACCGGTCCTCGCCGCCAAGAAGGGGTCAATCCTCGTCGACGTGCACTCCGTTGCCAGCTGGTATGCCTTCGGCGGCGCCTACAGCGCGTCCAAGGCCGCACTGTGGTCGGCCACCAACTCGCTGCGCATCGAGCTCGCACCCCTGGGCGTCCACGTGACGGGCGTGCACATGGGCTACGTCGACACCCCTATGGCCGCACACAGCGACGGACCCAAGATGCTGCCGACGCAACTGGTGACGGCGGTCTACGACGCGGTCGAGGCCGACGAGTACGAGGTCTTGGCCGACGAGTTGACCCAGGGGGTCAAGGCGGCTCTGAGCGGCCCGGTCGAGGCGCTCTACCCGGACCTGCGCAGCACGAACGCCTGAGCTCTACTTCGGTCCCGATGTGATCTCCCTCAGCAGCGCGGCACCATCGTGAGGACAGAGCATCGCGGCTGTCGGACCACGGGCGCAGGCAGTGCCAGGTGCCGCGAGTTCACCCTGGTCGCTATCGCTGTCGGCGTCGGTGAAACTCGGACAGACCATGCCCGGCGAGCGCTTCGTCGAGCATCGTCCGGTGCGGTTCGCCCAGCGACCGCCGGCGCACTCCCCGACACCATCCGCAGCCCTGTCGGCGTACAGGCCGCGCCACTGGGTGGTGAGCCCTGATCAGTCGGGCTGTCCCCCGACGCGGGCGCCGACGGA
This sequence comes from Streptomyces sp. NBC_01334, assembly GCF_035983595.1. Classification (NCBI taxonomy): domain Bacteria; kingdom Bacillati; phylum Actinomycetota; class Actinomycetes; order Kitasatosporales; family Streptomycetaceae; genus Streptomyces; species Streptomyces sp. NBC_01334. The sequence continues at coordinate 1,110,923 of NZ_CP130718.1, forward strand.
CTCGAATTCGCCGGCGAACCAGGTGGGACTCGCGACAGAACGAGCACGGCCGCGGCATCTGCTGCGTACGTGCTCGCTTGCTGCCGGGTGTCAGCGTTGCTGGTTGGCGACGCCGATGTGGTGCCCGAGCCGGTACTCGAAGTCGATGCCGGCCTGTTCGGCGACGGCCTGCGTGCCTGCGGCCCGGGTGAGGAAACCGGGGAGGGTGAGGGAGTGGGCGAACTCGCCGTACGCGGCGACCAGGTCCGCGTCCGGGGGCAGGGATGCCCGGTTGATCTGGGCTTTGGCCGAGGCGAGTGAGGTGCGGTCGAAGGAGGCGAGTCGGGCGGCGACGGTGCCGACGAAGGCGTCGAGTTCGCTGTCGGGGAGGGCGCGGGTGACCCAACCCCAGCGTTCGGCGGTCTCGGCGTCGTAGTCGTCGCTGGTGAGGATGGCTTCCAGGGCGCGGTCGCGTCCGATGGCCCGGGGCAGGCGTTCGCTGCCACCACCGCCGGGCAGCAGTCCGCTGCCGACCTCGGGCTGTCCGAAGATCGCCTTCTCACGACTGGCGTAGCGCAGATCGAGGGCGAGGGCGAACTCGTTCCCGCCGCCGCGGGTGCGTCCACGGATGGCCGCGATCGTGATGTACGGCGCTTTGGAGAGTTCCAGGACCAGATTCGTCCATGCCGGCACCGCGTCCGGGTTCTCGGGGGCGGGGAAGTCGGCGGCGGCGGCCAGGTCGAAGTGGTTGTAGAAGAAGTCGGGGGTGGCGCTGTCGAACAGCACGACCTGGATGTCCGGGTCGGTGGCCAGTTCGGTGACGATCTCGATGAGGCGCAGGACTGTCTCGCCGGCGATGAGGTTGACGGGCGGGTTGGCGAAGGTGATCTTCGCGATCTGCGGTGAGGTGCGCTCGTAGTGGATGGTGCTCTGCTGCTCGCTCATGGTTGGCTCCAGATGCGTGAGGGGTAACAGACGGCGACGGGGGCGCGAGGAGGGCCAGGGAGCCGGGGCGGATGGATTTGCCGAGCAGATCCGGCGGTCCCGCTTCCGGTCTACGCGCCGCTCACTCCTGGTAACGCGGGAGGATCTCGCCGTTCTTGACGTAGGTGAGGGTGGCGGTGACGTCGTAGGCGTGGATCGCGGAGACTTGCGGTGCCAGCCGGTTGGACAGGTCCTCGATCACGTGGCCGGTGAAGAAGGCGTCCCGCGCCGCGGTGTCGGTGAACCCGAGGCTGACCGAGGCGTGGAAGTGCTGGTCGTGGGGATTGTCGTGGGCGACGTCCGGGGTGTCCCAGAGCTTTTCGATCCAGGGCAGGAACGTCTGCGTGCGCAGCTCCTCCAGCACTCCGGTGCCGGCGAGCGCGGGTGCGAGCTGCTCGTTGACGAACTTCCGGAAGGCGCCGGCGCCGACCCCGTCTCTGCGGCGAAGGTAGATCAGCGCGCGGGCGCCGACCGTCTGTCCGGGGCCTGCGACGTCGTACCACCGAGAGGAGTTCGGCGGGCCGGCGTAGAGCAGGGTACGGCGGAACACGTTGATCTCGTCGGCGTAGGCCAGCTTCGTCTGCTTACGCCCTTTCAGGGGTGCAAGCGCCGATCGGAAGGTGACTTCCGCGACGCCGTCGATCTTCCGGTCTGCGGGGATCGCGGTCTGGACCCCGTCGATGGCCGGCCACAGGCCCGGGTTGTGCTCGGCGAGGTGGATCTGCCGGTACTCCTCCAGGCCCGGGGTGGCGGAGATGATCCCTGAGTGCGGGCCCTTCCAGTGGTCCATGCCGGTCTGGCGAGGCTGGTCGGTGCGCACCCACAGCAGGATCGAGGAGGTGAGAGGCTTCTTCACTTCCAGAGGCGCGACGGCCCGTGACGTGCTCATGACGTTGCCCCTTTTTCCTGGTCAGGCGGTTGTCAACGGGCCAGGAACTCGACCGCCACGGGGGCGAACTCCTGGTGGTACTGGAAGATGCCGCCGTGCCCGGAGTCGGGGTAGATGATCACCTGGCTGCCCTTGATGCGCCGGTGCAGGTCCTCCGACAGGACCGACGGCACCATGCGGTCGTTGTCGCCGTTGGCGATCAGGGTGGGTTGCGTGATCGACGACAGGTCGTCGGGGGCGGAGCGCCCCCACTTCTTGATCGCCTTCAGCTGCGTCTGGAACGCCTTGGTCTTGATGTCCGCGTCGCGGTCGACGGTGCGCTCCTTGAGCCGGTTGACGAACGCGCGCCCGGCGGCCTTTCCGGTGGCGTTGCGGTTGAAGAACAGGAACTCCTTGGGGTCCGAACGGGTCAACGTGGCGCGCAGGATGTCCCAGTAGGTGATTCTGGCGACCTTGTCCATGTCCTTGCCGCCCTTGGGCCCGGTGCCGGTGAGGACCAGCTTGCGGACGAGCTCGGGGTGCTTCACCACCAGGGCCTGAGCGACCATGCCGCCGAGGGAGAAGGAGAAGACGTCGATCTTGTCGTACCCCAGCGCCTTGATGAAGGTGTAGGCGTCGTCGGCCATCGCCTCGACACTGTCCGGCACCTGGCCGGTGGACGCCCCGACACCGCGGTTGTCGAAGGCGATGACGTGACGGCCCTTCGCGATGGGATCGATGATGCGGGGGTCCCAGTTGTCCAGGGTCGCGGCGAGGTGGACGAAGAAGACGACGGGGATGCCGCCCTTCGGGCCCAGCTCGCGGTAGGCGTAGGTGACACCACCGGCGCTGACGGTGCGGGCCGGGGCCTTCGCGTAGGAGGTGATGACGGCTTCGTTCGGGGTGTCGGTGCTGCTCATGACGGATTCTCCTTGCGTGTTCTGTGTCGCTGTGTGTTTCGTGTCGCCCGTCGCGGTTGCGGCGGGTCAGCTGTTGCCGATGACGGCCTTGCCGCGGATGCCGCCCTGGGACAGGGACTGCAGCGCCTGCGGGGTCTGGTCGAAGCCGACCACCTTTCCCACGACCGGGCGCACCGCGCCCTGGTCGATGAGAGTGGTGATCTGGCGGAGCTGGTCGCCGCTGGCGCGCATGAACAGGAACTCGTACGTCACGCCGAGCTTCTTCGCCTGCCTGCGGATCTTGCCGCTCAGGCCTGCGACCGCCAGACGCATCAGCGGGTTCAGGCCGGCCTCGCGCGCGAAAGTGGGCTCCGGGGGACCGGCGATCCCGATGGCTTTGCCGCCGGGCTTGAGCACCCGCAGGGACTTCTCGAGAGTCTCCCCACCGAGGCTGTCCAGCACCAGGTCGTAGCCGGTCAGGAGCTGCTCGAAGTCCTGGGTGCGGTAATCGATCACCGTGTCCGCGCCGAGCGCGCGCACGAAGTCCGCGTTGGAACCGCCGGCGGTCGTGGCGACGCTCGCACCGAGGTGCGCGGCGAGCTGGATCGCGATCGAACCGACCCCGCCGGCGCCTGCGTGGATGAGAACCTTCTGCCCGGGCCGCACCTTCCCGCGCTCCACCAGCGCCTGCCACGCCGTGAGCGCCGCCAGCGGCAGCGAGCCGGCCTCTTCCATGCTGATGGAAGCGGGCTTGAGCGCCAGGTCGCCCTCCGCGACGGCGATGCGCTCGGCGAACGTGCCGATGCGGTCCTGGTGGGGCCGGGCGTAGACCTCGTCTCCGGGCTTGAAGCCGCGAACCGCCGTCCCGACGCTGATGACGGTGCCCGCGACGTCGTTGCCCAGGATCAGCGGCAGCTTGTAGGGCAGGATCTGCTTGAACTCACCGGCGCGGATCTTCTCATCCAGCGGGTTCAGTCCGGCGGCCTCCACCCGGACGAGCACGTCGTGCTCCCCCACGGTGGGTTCGGGGACGTCCGCCTCCTGCAGCGGCTCCTTGTACTTGGTGACGACGAACGCTCGCATGGGGCGCCACTCCTAATATTTGTCCCATTTATCCAGGTCTGAGACTGGATCGGCAAACCCGGCGCGACATCCGGGGACCTCACAGCCTCGCCCCACTCGGCTAATCCGAGTACACTCAACTATGAGTCTACTCAGAATTATTGTCAAGGGAGGTCCCCATGGGAAGCGGTCACATGCCGATCGGGCGCCGCGAGAGGGCCAAAGAGGACAAGCGCGAGCGCATCATGACCGCCGCCCGCGAGCTGTTCGTCGAACACGGCGTCCGCAGGGTCACGACGCAGCAGGTCGCCCGCCGGGCCGATGTCGCAATCGGGACGCTCTACCTGTACGCGTCCACGAAGGCCGAGTTGCTGATCATGGTGCAGAACGAGAAGTTCGCCGCCGCCGTCGATTCCGGCCTCGCCGCCGCGAACGCCGCCGTCGGACAGGGCGCGCTGGAGCCGGTCATCGCTCTCATCCGCCCCGTGGTGGAATGCGTGAGGGAGCACATCGAGAACGGCCGCGCATACCTGCGCGAACTCGTCTTCGGCGACCCGGCCGAGCCCTACCGGCAAGCGGGTCTGACCCTTGCCGGCCGCCTCGAGGACGGCATCACCGGCCTGCTCACCCGCGACGAGGACATCGGTGCCGCCGACGCGGCAACGCTGGCGCGGGTGATCACCGCGATCATCCACATCAGCACCACCGCCACCGTGTGCCTGCACCGCAGCGACGAAGCCGTGCTCGCCGACATCCGCGACCAGATCCACGCCACCCTGGCGCCGCACATCCGCGCCGCATGACCGCTCGCTCTCCGAGCCGACCGTCTCCCCGGAACGGGGGCACTTCGTGAGCACGCACTACGGCGTCGTCACCATCGGCACCGGAACCGCGGGCACGTCACCGCGATCCACGCCGCGCAACTCGGCAAGAACATCCTGTCCGGCAGTGCGGCAGTGCGGACAACGGACAGCCGCAAACCCTGTCCCTAACCCCGCACACCCGGTCAAGTGCGTTACAGCTGATCGAACCACGCGCCTCCACGAACCTCCCGGCCGCCAGGGCATCGCCGTCGCCGTCGTCGGCAACTCCGAGCGCGCGGGCGCAGTCGGCGTACCGGCTCTCGGCGGCCGGTACGGAGAACGCCGTCACCGCGGGGAAGAGCATCGCGTTCGACAGACCATGAGCGACGTGGAAGTGCGCGCCGATCGGGCGGCTCATGCGATGCCTGAGCGCTACGCCGGCGTTGGATAAGGCGATGCCGGCCTGGGGCGCGGCGAGCATCATCGCCTCGCGAGCCTCGGATTCTCCCCCGTCGGCGTAGACGCGGCGGAGGTGGCGGCCGAGGGTCCGGACCGCATTCAGCGCAAGACCGTCGGAGAACGGAGTGGCCTTGCGGCTCACGTACACCTCGACGGCATGAGTGAGCGCGTCGACGCCGGTGTTGGTTTCGTTGCCTGCGGTGTTCGCTCTCGGGTGGCTCGGTACCGTCAGCTCGCCCGAAGGTTCCAGGGTCGATTTCGACCACATGCAATACAGGATCCCGACGGGAAGGACAGTCGGACCTCAGACCGCTGATCCGCAACGGTAGAGCTTCTGGAGCGCTGATCACTCTCGGTCGCCCGCACGCGCCGCCGCGCCCCCGCAGCCAGAGGTGCCCCGATCCCTCCTAGGTTTACTTTTCTATACTCAGCCAGTAGCGTCACGACCAGCACATCAACCTGGCTGCACGCGGGACGTGGGCGTGGCAGCAACCTGCGAAGGAGCACCACCATGGGAGCAAGCCCAGAGGCACGGCAGTTCGCCCAGTTCCTCGAGAGCGTGAGCGCGAAGTCCTCGACGCCGGGCCTCGACCTGGCCATCGTCCGCGACATCGTCGACTCGAACCACAAGGCGTCCACCGAGCCGGAAGGCGTCACGTACGCCGAGGTGGACGCGGGCGGCGTCCCCGCCCTCTGGGCCATCCCCGAGGGAGCCGATCCCGACCGGGCTCTGCTCCACTTCCACTTCGGCGGGTCGGTCACCGCCTCGATGCACTCGGACCGCAAGGCTGCGGGCCATATCGCGAAGGCGGCCGGCGCCCGCTCTCTCGTCGTGGACTTCCGCCTGGCGCCCGAACACCCTTACCCGGCGCAGCTCGATGACGCCGAGACGGCGTACCGGTGGCTGCTCTCGCAGGGCTATGAGCCGCGGAACATCGGCAGCACGGGCCATTCGATCGGCGGCACCCTCGCGGTGATGCTCCCGCTGCGCCTGCTCGCGCAGGGGGAGGCGACCCCGGGCGCGATCGTCAGCGTCTCGCCGTGGACCGACCTCACCATCCAGAACGCGTCGGTGGACGAGAACGAAGACAACGACAAGATGCTCAGCAGGAACACTCTTGAGCTCTTCCGCGGAGCCTGGCTCCAGGAGCCCGGAGTGGACTTCGCCGATCCGAAGATCAGCCTCGTGAACGCCGATCTGACCGGCCTGCCTCCCACGATCGTCCTCTACGGCGAGTACGAGACCCTCGCCGACGACGGCGCCCAACTGGGCCGTCGCCTCAAGGACTTCAAGGTCACCTCCGAGGTCCACCCGCTGCCCGAGGGACAGCACTCGTTCGTCCTGGGCGCGGGGCGCGTACCCGAGGTGGACGAGGCGATCCAGCAGATGGGTCAGTGGCTCCGCAAGCACCTCGGCGCGTGAGCTGAAGCCACACCGGGCGGAGCGGCCTTTCGGCCCGACCGCCGCACCACCGCGAGGCCGGTGACCGGTCCACCGGTCGTCGGCATCCTGCTCGACCCCGTCGGCCGGCATGCGGTGCCTGTGTCCGACACGGTTCCGCACGGAGCAACACCACCGTCCCTTGATGCCACAAAGGAGTGCGCGATGGGAACATACGAGGATGTCTTCCGCGCCAGTACCGAGGACCCGGAGAGTTTCTGGCTGAAGGCGGCGGAGGGCATCGACTGGGATGTCACCCCACGACGCGCCCTGGACTCCTCGGGCGCCCCCTTCCACCGCTGGTTTCCCGACGGTCGGCTCAACGTCTGTTTCAACGCGGTCGACCGGCACGTCGAGGCCGGCCGCGGTGAACAGGCTGCGCTCATCTATGACTCACCCGTGACCGACACCCGGCGCACCTACACCTACGCGCAGCTGAGGAACGAGGTGGCGGCCTTCGCGGGAGCACTCGGGCGGCTCGGTGTGGGGCACGGCGACCGTGTGGTGATCTACATGCCGATGGTCCCCGAGGCCGTTGTCGCGATGCTGGCCTGCGCACGTATCGGCGCGGTGCACTCGGTCGTCTTCGGCGGGTTCGCCCCGCGCGAACTCGCGCTGCGCATCGATGACGCGGCCCCCAAGGTGGTCGTCTCCGCCTCCTGCGGCATCGAGGGCCAGCGTGTCATCGCGTACAAGCCCCTGCTCGACGAGGCGATCGAGCTCGCGGCCCACAAGCCGGAGAAGAGCGTGATCCTGCAACGCCCCCAGGAGACAGCTGAGTTGGGGCCTCACGATCTCGACTGGGCCGACCTGGTGGCTACCGCGCCGCCGGCCGACTGTGTTCCCGTCCCCGCAACCGACCCCCTCTACATCCTCTACACCTCCGGAACCACCGGAAAGCCCAAGGGAGTCGTGCGTGACTGCGGCGGCTATGCGGTCGCCCTCCACTGGTCGATGGGGGCCGTCTACGACGTGGGCCCGGGCGAGACGATGTTCACCGGCTCCGACGTCGGCTGGGTCGTCGGGCACTCGTACATCGTCTACGCGCCATTGCTGGTCGGCGCGACGACGGTGCTGTACGAGGGCAAGCCGGTGGGCACCCCGGACGCGGGCCAGTTCTGGCGCGTTGCCGCCGAGTACGGGGTCAGGACCATGTTCACGGCACCCACCGCGTTCCGGGCCATCCGCAAGCAGGACCCGAAGGGAACGCTCACCGCGGGCTACGACCTGACCGGCCTGCGCCACCTCTTCCTCGCCGGCGAGCGCCTCGATCCCGAGACCTACCACTGGGCGAGCGATCTGCTGGGCATCCCGGTGATCGACCACTGGTGGCAGACCGAGACCGGCTGGCCCATCGTCGCCAACCCGGTGGGCATCGAGGCGGCTCCCCTCAAGCCCGGGTCTCCCACCCGCCCGCTGCCGGGATGGGACGTCCGGGTCCTCGACGCTTCGGGGGAGCCGGTGCCCGCAGGCGTCGACGGCGCGATCGTCGTGCGGCTCCCGCTGCCGCCCGGCGCACTGCCCACGCTCTGGCAGGACGACGACCGGTACGTCGCCTCCTACCTCTCCGCCTACACCGGCTACTACCTGACCGGCGACAGCGGTCACATCGACGAAGACGGCTACGTCTTCGTCATGGGCCGCACCGATGACGTCATCAACGTCGCCGGACACCGCCTGTCCACCGGCAGCATGGAAGAGGCCTTGGCCGCCCATCCCGACGTCGCCGAATGCGCCGTCATCGGCGTCGCCGACGCCCTGAAGGGGCAGGTACCGCGCGGCTTCGTCGTCCTGAAAGCCGACGTCGACCGCGAACCGGGCGAGGTCGAGGCCGAACTCGTCCAGCTCGTGCGCGAGCGCATCGGCGCCGTCGCCTCCCTCAAGGACGTCGCGGTAGTAGCCGCCCTGCCCAAGACCCGCTCGGGAAAGATCCTCCGCAAGACGATGCGCGGCATCGCCGACGGGCACGACGAACCCATCCCCTCCACAGTGGACGACCCCGGTGTCATCGAGGCCCTGCGCCCTGTTCTCCGCCGCGCCGGTCACACCCCGTGATCGACTGTCGCCTTCCCTGGCTTACGGTGGGCGGGCGCGCCCGGCGGACTGCCCCACCGGAGCCTTTGACGCCGACCATGTCGCGACCTGGGGTCTCCCCAGCGACCCGGCAGTCGTCTCCACGGCCCGCGTCCAGGCATCCGATCAACTGACCGCCTGAGGGCTGGAGGAACTGGCCTTCACCACCGAACTCGTGGTCAGCGAACTCGTGGTCAGCGCACTGGTGACGACCGCCATCCGCAACGGCAAGAGCCCCATCAAACTGCGGATGATCCTTCAGTCCGCCCTGACGTGCGCAGTCTCCGACACCAGCAGCACCGCCCCGCACCTGCGCCGTGCCCGGGTCTTCGACGAGGGCGGCCGCGGCCTGCTCCTCGTCGCCCACCCCACCGAGCACTGGGGCACACGGCACAACCGCGAGGGCGAGGCCATCTGGGCGGAGCAGGCGATTCCAGCTTCCGTTGCAGAACTCCCATCCGCTCTGGCGTGAGGTTCTTGCGCGAGCTGCGCCGCGCGGCTTCGTGCCCCATCCCGGGACCCACTTGCCACAGCCCACCCGACCGCATAACATTACGATCGTAATTTGATAGGCCGATGCCGACTCGGTCGGCGGGCGCAGGGCGGGTGCGTCTTCGGACCCGGAAGCAGAAGAGCCCGGTGTCCACGTCCACGCGGTGTCCCCCGGCCCTTTTGGAACCACCACCCATCACCTGAGGAATCACCCATGCTCAACGCCCTGTGGAACCCGACCGTCGTCGGAGAGATCACCCTGCCGCACCGCCTGGCCATGGCCCCCCTGACCCGCAGCAGGGCCACCCCGGACGGCGTGCCGACCGAGCTGAACGCCGAGTACTACGCCCAGCGCGCCTCGCACGCGCTCATCATCACCGAGGGCACCCAGCCCTCCGCCGACGGCCAGGGCTACCCGGTGACCCCGGGTATCTACACCGAGGATCACATCGCCGGCTGGCGCAAGGTCACCGACGCCGTACACAAGGCCGACGGACGCATCGTCATCCAGCTGATGCATGTCGGGCGGATCTCCCACCCGGACAACACGCCGCACCACCGCCAGCCGGTGGCCCCCTCCGCGATCAAGCCGACGGGCCAGACGTTCACCCCGTCCGGGCTCCAGGAGATGCCCGTGCCGCGCGAGCTGTCCACCGAGGAGGTCGCCGCGACGGTGGACGACTTCCGGCGCGCCGCCGCGGCCGCCATCGCGGCCGGCGCCGACGGCGTCGAGATCCACGGGGCCAACGGCTACCTGGTCAACCAGTTCCTCTTCCCCAGCACCAACCAGCGCACCGACCAGTACGGGGGATCCCTCGACAACCGCATCCGCTTCGCGGTGGAGGTCGCCACGGCCGTGGCCGACGAGATCGGCGCCGGCCGCACCGGCATCCGGATCTCTCCCGGCAACCCCTTCCAGATCAACGACCTGACGGAGAGCGACCCCCACGAGCTCTACCCGCACCTCCTGCGCGCCCTCGCCCCCCTCAACCTCGCCTACCTCCACATCGGCCACGGCGGCGACGAGGAACTCCTCTCCACCCTCCGCAAGCTGTGGCCGACCGCGCTGGTCCTCAACCGGGCCGGTGCCGACATCGCCACCCGCGCCAAGGACGTCGAAGACGGCCTGGCCGACGTCGTCACCGTTGGCACCATGGCCCTCGCCAACCCCGACCTCGTCGAGCGCGTACGCTCCGGCGCCCCCCTGAACACCCCCGACCCCAACACCTTCTACGGCGGCGGCGCGGCCGGCTACACCGACTACCCCACCCACGCCGCCTGACGAAGAGCACGGCGCCCGAAGGAATCATCATCCTTCGGGCGCCTGGGCACGACTGCGGCGCACGGCGGCCGGCGACCCGAGGAGTCACCGGGCTGCCACCGACGTGCTCCGCAGTCGTTTCACCTCGCACTCCGGCGTTCTGCGCCGAGATCGAGGGAGTCCGGCATCACGGCCCAGACCGATACCGGTCGCCGCCGAGGCTCACTGGCGAGCACGGAGAACTGCCCCGTCCAGCGCACGCTCGACGTGGTCGGAGAGAAATGGACGTTGCTGATCCTGCGCGACGCCGTCAACGGAGTCCGCCGCTTCGACGACTTCCACCGCCACATCGGCCTGTCGGAAGCCGTCCTCAGCGACCGCCTCCGGAAGCTGATCGCAGCCGGCGTCCTGAGGACCGTCCCTACCAGGAGCCGGGCAGCCGCCCCCGCAACGCGTACCGACTGACCCGCAAGGGCTGGGACCTGTGGCCCGCCCTGATGGCACTGAGCCAGTGGGGCGAGGCGTACGCCCTCGGCCCCGAGGGGCCCGCACTGGACATCCGTCACACCGACTGCGACGCCCCGGTCCGCGTCATCGTCGAGTGTTCCGCGGAGCACTCCACCCTTACCTCCGCGGAAGTCACCGCCCGACTCGGACCCGGTGCCCGCATCCGGTCGTGAGCACGCCGGTCATGGGCACGCCGGACATGGGCACGCCGGACATGGGCACGCCAGACATGGGCACGCCGGACATGATATTACGCGCGTCAGGCCATGGATTACCCTTGAGTGCGAAGCATGGGCCTTAGGAGCGAACGGAGGAAGCTCGTGGTGCGCTACGCCAAGGAGCACAAGCAGGTGACGCGGCGACGCATCATCGAGAAGGCCGGCCACCGGTTCAAGCAGGACGGCATCGACGGCTCGGGCATCTCCACGCTGATGGCGGACGCGGGGCTCACCAACGGAGCCTTCTACGCCCACTTCGCATCCAAGGACGACCTCGTCGCCCATGTCGTGGCCGAGGAACTGCACACGCAGATCGCGAGGTACGGCACCCTGCGACCCGGCCGCCCGGGACTCGAGGACCTCATTCGCGAGTACCTGTCCCCCGAGCACCGGGACAACCCCGGCCTCGGATGCCCCTCCGCCGCCCTTCTCGACGAGATCGGCCGCTGCGAGGACGGGACCAGGCAGGCCTACAGCGACGGCGCGCGGGCCATCCTGGAGGAGATCTCCGCCCGCCTGACACCCGAGGACCCTCGGTCCGCTCAGGCCAAGGCCATCGGGCTGTTCACCATGCTGGTGGGGACGATGCAGCTGTCCCGCGCCCTGTCCGACCAGAAGCGCGCCGATGAGATCCTTGAGCTGGGGATCGAGAACGCTCTCGCGTTCATGGGGTGAGGCGGAAGGCGAGGTCGCGTCAGTGAACGGGCGCCTCGAGCCGCTCACCCAAAGGGCGCCACGCCCCTGAGGCACCACCCTCGGCCCGGACTACGACCGCACGCACGCCTTTTACCGCTCGAGGAACTCGAGAGCCGTCTCCGCGAACTGCCCGTGGAACTGGAAGATGCCGCCATGGCCGGCGTCGGGGCAGAGGACCAACTCACGGTTCGGCACTCGCCGCGCCAGGTCGACCGAGTTCTGGGTCGGAATTGTCCAAGGGGGTGCGGGTGTGTCACATCGCGGGGCTGGAGTGCCCATGCTCCACGCCCAGCAGGGCGAAGGCGTTGTGGATGCCCTGTTCGAGCAGTTCGTCGGCAAGCTGCCGGTCGGTGAGGGCTCGGGAGAGCTGGAGTGTCCCGGCCATCATGGCGTAGACGCCGAGCGCCTTGGTGCGGACCGAGAGGGGATCGTCGGGTGCCAGGCGGGCGGCGATGCCGTCGATGACCATCAGTACGCCGTCGGTGTAGGCCTGCTTGGTCGGGTCTGTGCAGCGCCGGATTTCGTCGAGCAGGGCGGCGGAGGGGCAGCCGTCGTCGGAGCTGTCGCGATGCTGGGCGGACAGGTACCAGCGCACGATCTGCTCAAGTCCTGCGCGCCCGGGTGCCGCCTGCGCGACGATGCTCGCGTTCTGCGCCTGCAATTGGTCGGCGACCGCGGTGGCCACGAGGTCGTCTTTCGACGTGAAATGGGTGTAGAAGGCGCCGTTGGTCAGCCCCGCGTCCGTCATGAGGGTTGAGATGCCCGAGCCGTCGATGCCGTCCCGTTTGAACCGGCGTCCGGCCGCCTCGATGATCCGCTGCCGGGTCGCCTGCTTGTGCTCTTTCCCGTAGCGCACGGCGCGCTCCTTTGCTCGTCGGAGGGGCTGCTTGCTCCTGACGGGCGCCCTCGTCATATTGTATTCCGATCGTACTTCAATAGATTCGAGGCTCCGGTGACTGCCCGTTCGGCGGCGAGGTGCCGTGCCGGGTGGCGCGGTGCCCCTCGCTCGGGGGTGTTCATTGCGCGTCGTGGAGTGCGGTCGACTGCGAGGGCTCGCTTGCGATCCATCGTCTCCGTGCACAGCATTATGAGTGCAATTCAATGACCCTCGGTCAGCGCCGCCTCAGTGCTCGGCAAGGCGGATGCCGGGGTGATCAGAACGAGCCGGCCGGCATGGGTCGGCACCCGCCGCTATGCGACCTGGCCGACAGTGTCGGTGCAGCGCATCGGGCGCCGGCGAAGAGAACTTTGTCCCTTGCGGTCCACCGGCCCGCCATTTAGCATTACGATCATAATGTCAAGGGCTGCGGCGTCCGTCCCGCAGGGAAACCTGGGATGCCCAGGAATCCCGCGATGCACATCACCCCCGTCCACTGCGGACGAGATACGGAGACGCCGATGAGGGCCCTCACGGTAGAGCGCTACGGCGACAAGGCCGGCGTGCGGGCCGGTGAGGTGCCGGACCCGGAGGTGGGCGCGGCGCGGACGACGCGCTGGTCCGGATTCATTCCGCGACCGTCAACCCGCTCGACCGCATGATCCGCAACGGGGAGCTGAAGGTGATCCTGCCGTACCGGCTCCCGGTCGTCCTGGGCAACGACCTCGCCGGAATCGTGGTCGAAGTAGGCGCGGCCGTCACGCGCTTCGCGGTGGGCGACGAGGTCTTCGCGCGGCCCGACAAGGACCGGATCGGCACGTTCGCCGAACTCATCGCGGTGCACCAGGACGACGTGGCGATCAAGCCGGCCACGCTGACCACGGAGGAGGCGGCGTTCCTTCCCCTGGTCGCCCTGACCTCGTGGCAGGTGCTGGTCGAACGGGCGAACATCCAGCCGGGCCAGAGAGTCCTCGTCCACGCGGGCTCCGGCGGCCTGGGCACCATCGCCATCCAGCTGGCGAAGCACTTGGGTGCCCACGTGGCGACGACCACGAGCACGGCCAACGTCGGCCTGGTGAAGCGGCTCGGCGCGGACGTTGTCGTCGTCTACAAGAAGCAGGCGTTCGAGACCGTGCTGCACGACTATGACGTCGTCCTGGACTCGCTCGGCGGCGAGACGCTTCTGAAGTTCCTGGACGTGCTCGAGCCTGGCGGACAGGCCATCACTGTCTCGGGCCCTCCTGATGCCGCTTTCGGCAGGGAACTGGGAGCGAATCCGGTGATCCGGCTGGTGATGTCCGCGCTGAGTTCCCGGATCCGGCGACGCGCCCGGCGGCGGAACGTGACGTACTCGTTCCTGTTCAAGAAGGCCAGCGGGGACCAGCTGCGCGAGCTCACCCCGCTCATCGAGGCCGGCAGGATCCGGCCCGTCGTCGACACCGTGTTCTCGTTCGAGTCGGCCCCAGAAGCGCTGGAGTACCTCGAGACAGGGCGCGCGAAGGCAGGCAAGGTCGTCCTCAAGATGACGTGAGGGAGCACCGACCGGTCAAGGCGCTCCGCGGGCGCCGGCACAGCACCACCCGCGGCAACGAGAAGTGCTCTGAAACTCGCTACAGAAGGACCTGGACATGAACACACCGCGGAATTCACCGTCCTCCTCGCCGTCGTCGTCGTACCGGAACGCGCCGACCCGCTCCGTGTCCGTCCGCGGCGAGGACTTCGCCTACCGGGAACTCGGCCCCGAGGACGGCGTACCGCTGATCCTCCTGATCCACCTGGCCGGGGTCCTGGACAACTGGGACCCGCGCGTCGTCGACGGACTCGCCGCACGACGCCGGGTCATCGCCTTCGACAACCGCGGGGTGGGCGGATCGAGCGGCTCCACGCCGGACACGATCGAGGCGATGGCCCGCGACGCGGTGCTGTTCATCCGAGCCCTCGGGTTCGACCAGGTCGATCTGCTCGGCCTGTCGATGGGCGGCTTCATCGCACAGGTCATCGCGGAACAAGAACCTCACCTCATCCGCAAGGTCGTCCTGGCGGGCACAGGCCCCGCCGGGGGCACCGGCATCGACAAGGTCCCGGCGCTCACCATCCAGGCCACGCTCAAGGGCGCCCTGACCCGCCAGGATCCCAAGCTCTCCCTCTTCTTCACCGAAACCGAGGGCGGTCGGCGGGCGGGACGGGCCTTCCTGGAACGGCTGAAGGAGCGCACCCACCACCGCGACAAGGACATCTCGTTGCCGGCGTTCCGAGCCCAGCTGAAGGCCATCAAACAATGGGGCCGCCAGGCGCCGTCGGACCTGTCGGAGATTCGCCAACCGGTGCTCGTGGCAAACGGCGAGAACGACCGCATGGTGCCCAGCCACAACACACTCGACCTGGCCGCCCGCCTGCCCCGGAGCGAACTCGTGCCCCTCTACCCGGATGCCGGACACGGGGGGATCTTCCAGTACCACGATGAATTCGTGGCAAGGGCACTCGAGTTCCTTGGGTCCTGAACCCGGGCCAAGCCGCGCTCCCCGCACCTTCACGCTCGCACAACGCCCTTGGAAACGTCAGCTCGGCGGTCACCGTTCGCCGGTGCCCTGGCCGTGGAAGGCGGCCCCACCCTGCTCAGCCGTGCCTGAGTGCGGCCCTGTACGTCGTCGGTCGGCCCGCGCGACGAAAGGGCGTCCAGGCAAACAGTCGCGCTGGGTTGGCGCACAGTATCCGCAGGGCTTCGGTGGGGCTGAGGTCCGCCGTGAGCCAGGTCGGGGTCGTGCTGCAGACACGGCCATTTGCTCATGCCGGGTCCACGACCGGTCGCCCCCTCACAGCATCCGCTCATCGCCTCCGGCGCTCAGCAGGCTACAGGGTGGTGTAGCCGCGTTCATGGCTGGCGAGGTCGACGCGGGAGAACTCGCCTGCGCTGGCGTGAGGGGTGAAGACGAGGCCACCGATGGCTTGTCCGCTGATCCGCCTGTCCTACCTCGCCGTCCACTGCCACTTCGGCCTCGACCAGGTCCACCTGGCCGCCGACAGCCACTCAGCCCGGCACTGGGTCAACGCCGTCGTCCACGAGTTCCTCATCCCCGCCACTCAAGTCGGCGTGAAGATCCCCGTCTCCCCAGACGGTGACGTCGGGCAGATCCACACCCCCACACGCTTGATCGCCCGGGCATCGGCTGCATGTGGTGCAACGGCCTCATCGACCCGACCGAAATCGCCATCGAGATGCACCCCGAGACCGAGGGCGAGCAAGCCCGGTACGTCCCCGGTGTACCCGCGCCCAGCGTGATGCCTTTGAACACACTCGCCGCCGGCGAAGCCGTGACCCAATTCCTGCTCGCATCCGCCGGCCTGCACGAGAACGACAGCGATCTGGGATCAGTCATCCACCGCCCTCGAGTCCGCGAACGGCATCTCCAAGATCCCCGCCAGAACGGCGGCTGCCGATGGTGTACCCCACGGGCAACCTCGGACCCGGCGCCAGCGGAGAACTCTCAGCCTGGCAGGCGGTAAGTTCTCGATCTTGAGTTGGAGCCGCCATCGCCGCCAAGTCGCAGTCGACGGCGTTTCCAGTGCTCGCGGAGAAGTGCCAACTGCCGCATCACGGCTCGGCCGTCATCCTGATCCCACAGACTAAAAGGCCTCGTCACAGGCAGGGCTAACGCCGTACCCGCGGCATCCCCAGGCCGATCCACGAGATGATCTCCCGCTGGATCTCGTTGTTGCCGCCGCCGAAGGTGAAGATCACGGCGGACCGGTAGCCGCGTTCGAGTTCGCCGTGCAGCACGGCGCCCGCCGATCCCTCCTGGAGCGCGCCGGGGGCGGCGACGACCTCCATCAGCCAGGCGTAGGCGTCCCGGCGGGCCTCCGAGCCGTAGACCTTGACGGCGGAGGCGTCCTGCGGGGTGAGGGTGCCGTTCTGGAGGGCGCCGACCATCTGCCAGTTGAGGAGCTTGAGCGCGTCGAGCTTCACATGGGTCCGGGCGAGCAGGCGGCGCACCCAGGGCAGGTCGACCACCCGGCGGCCGTCGGCGAGCTTGGTCTCGGTCGCCCAGCGCTGTACGTCATGCAGGGCGCGGATCGCCATCGTGCCGTGCGCCGCGAGGGTCACCCGCTCGTGGTTGAGCTGGTTGGTGATCAGCCGCCAGCCCTGGTTCTCGGCGCCGACGCGCCGCGAGACGGGGACGCGCACGTTCTCGTAGTAGCTGGCGGTGGTGTCGTGCGAGGCGAGGGTGCGGATCACCGTGCAGGAGTATCCGGGGTCGCCGGTCGGCACGAGGAGCATGGTGATGCCCTTGTGCGGCGGGGCCTCGGGGTCGGTGCGCACCGCGAGCCACACCCAGTCGGCGGTGTCGCCGTTGGTCGTCCAGATCTTCTGCCCGTTGACGACGTACGCGTCGCCGTCGCGCACCGCGCGCGTCTTGAGCGCGGCGAGGTCGGTGCCCGCGTCGGGTTCGCTGTAGCCGATCGCGAAGTCGATCTCACCGGCGAGGATCTTCGGCAGGAAGTACGCCTTCTGCTCGTCGGTGCCGTACCGCATGATCGTCGGTCCGACGGTGTTCAGCGCCATCAGCGGCAGCGGCACGCCGGCCTGTGCGGCCTCGTCGAAGAAGACGAACTGCTCGATCGGGGTGAGGCCGCGGCCGCCGTACTCCTCGGGCCAGCCGACGCCGAGCCAGCCGTCCGCGCCGAGCCGGCGGATCGTCTTGCGGTAGAAGCGCTTCGCGGCGACCGGGTCGATGTGCCGGGCGTAGGCGTTGTGCGGCACCAATTCGGCGAAGTAGGCGCGCAGTTCGGTGCGCAGCCGCAGTTGCTCGGGCGTGTGGTCGAGGTGCACGGCGCCTCCTGGCTCCCCAAGGCCGGTCCTGACGGCGCACACGGTAGAACGTGTTTCAGAAATTGGGAATGGCAGGGGCTCGCTTCCTTCAGCTCCCCGGGCGCCGGGGCCTCAGGCCAGCGTCCCCATGAATTCCGTGCACGCCTCGGCACAGGCACGGCAGGCGGCAGCGCCCTCCTCGGCTCCCGGGTGCTTGTCGAAGACGTGGGCGGTCTCCAGGCACACGGTCCGGCACCACTCCAGCTGGGCGCGGATACCGGCCTCGTCCAGGCGGTTGTCCTCGGACAGCACGCGGCAGGTCGCGTCGCACACCTCCGCGCACATGATGCCCTTGCGGCGCAGCAGCGCCTGATCGTCGGTCCCGTCCGGATCCACGAGGCTCGCGCGCAGCGCACTTTCCCGCGCACACTCGGTGCACGCCTGGGCACAGGCGAAGCGGTCCTCCAGGAACCGGAAGAGCTCCTGTTGCGATGTCTGGTACGTCTGAGATGTCGTCGGAGTCACCCCTGACGGGTAGCCGGGCGCGGCGGCCCGAAACCCGTGGACCGGCCCGGAGGCGGCACCGGTCCACCGTGCGCGCGATGTCGTCGACGGCGAGTCGCGAGCCCGGAACGCCGGGTTCCTACCCCGATGACGGATTCATGCCCTATTTGGTGGGTATTCGCCTGATATGACTACCGCAAGCGTTCAGCTGGCCGCCGCGAGCGGCCTGCTCAGCCTCGTGCTGTTCGTGGTCGCCATGGCCGTCCTCGCCGTGCTGGGCGGCAGCTTCTGGCTGGGCACGCGTGTGAAGTCGCGCGAGCCGGCCCGGCCTCGCCCCGAGGAACAGCCGCACCTCCCGCCGGACGGCGCGGTGCACGAGATACGCGAGAACCGGGAACCCGACGAGGTGCCTCGGACGCCGAAGGGCGGCCGTCCCCTCACGCCCTACGAGCTGACCAACATGCAGACCCGGTCGAGCGGGGACAAGACACGGCCGCGCTGGAGCCGCGGCAGCAGTGGCTCGTTCGGCGGGGGCGGTCTCGGATCCCACTGACCCGGACCGGCGGGCCGAGCCGAAGGCCGACCGGCGCCGGCCGGCAGCAGGCCGCACGGGAGGAGTCGAGCGGGGTGGGCCGTCACGGTCGTGACGGCCCACCCCGCTGCACCCCTGACGGCCCGCCCCGCTGCGCCGGGTGCCGTGGTCAGGCGCCGACGTAGTCCGCGAGGTGTTCGCCGGTGAGGGTGGACCGGGCGGCGACGAGATCGGCGGGGGTGCCCTCGAAGACGATCCGGCCGCCGTCGTGACCCGCGCCGGGACCGAGGTCGATGATCCAGTCGGCGTGCGCCATCACCGCCGGGTGGTGCTCCACGACGATGACGGACTTGCCGGCGTCGACGAGCCGGTCGAGCAGGCCGAGCAACTGCTCGACATCGGCGAGGTGCAGGCCGGTGGTCGGCTCGTCGAGCACGTAGACACCGCCCTTCTCGCCCATGTGGGTGGCCAGCTTCAGCCGCTGCCGCTCGCCGCCGGACAGCGTGGTGAGCGGCTGGCCGAGGCTGAGGTAGCCGAGCCCGACGTCGGCGAGCCGGCCCAGGATGCGGTGCGCGGCCGGTGTGCTCGCCTCACCGGCGCCGAAGAACTCCTCGGCCTCGCTCACCGGCATCGCGAGCACCTCGCTGATGTCGCGGCCGCCGAGGTGGTACTCGAGGACCGCGGCCTGGTACCGCTTCCCCTCGCACTCCTCGCAGGTGGTGGCCACGCTCGCCATCATCGCCAGGTCGGTGTAGACGACGCCGGCGCCGTTGCACGTCGGGCAGGCGCCCTCGGAGTTGGCGCTGAACAGCGCCGGCTTCACGCCGTTGACCTTCGCGAACGCCTTGCGGATCGGGTCGAGCAGGCCGGTGTACGTCGCCGGGTTGCTGCGTCGGGAGCCGCGGATGGCGCCCTGGTCGACGGAGACCACGCCCTCGCCGGCCGGGATCGACCCGTGCACGAGCGAGCTCTTGCCGGAGCCCGCCACACCGGTGACCACACAGAGCACCCCGAGCGGGATGCCGACGTCGACATTGCGCAGGTTGTGCGCCGTCGCGCCGCGGACCTCCAGCGTGCCGGTGGGCTTGCGCACGGTCTCCTTGACGGCGGCCCGGTCGTCGAGATGGCGGCCGGTGATGGTGTCGCCGGACCGCAGCCCCTCGACGGTGCCCTCGAAACAGACGGTGCCGCCCGCCGTGCCGGCCCCGGGGCCGAGATCGACGACATGGTCGGCGATCGCGATGGTCTGCGGCTTGTGCTCCACGACGAGCACCGTGTTGCCCTTGTCCCGCAGCCGCAGCAGCAGGTCGTTCATCCGGCTGATGTCGTGCGGGTGCAGACCCGTGGTGGGCTCGTCGAAGACGTAGGTGACATCGGTGAGCGAGGAGCCGAGGTGGCGGATCATCTTGACGCGCTGCGCCTCGCCGCCGGACAGCGTGCCCGACGGCCGGTCGAGCGAGAGGTAGCCGAGGCCGATCTCCACGAACGACTCGAGGGTGTGCCGGAGTGCGGTGAGCAGCGGCGCCACCGACGGCTCGTCGAGACCGCGGACCCATGCGGCCAGGTCGCTGATCTGCATCGCACAGGCGTCGGCGATGCTGACCTTCCCGATCTTCGACGACCGGGCGCCCTCGCTGAGCCGGGTTCCGTCGCACTCGGGACAGACGGTGAACGTCATCGCCCGCTCCACGAACGCCCGGATGTGCGGCTGGAGCGCGTCGATGTCCTTGGCGAGCATCGACTTCTGGATCTTCGGGATCAGCCCCTCGTACGTCAGGTTGATGCCGTCGACCTTGATCTTCGTCGGCTCCTTGTGCAGGAGGTCGTGCAGCTCCTTCTTGGTGAACCTGCGGATCGGCTTGTCCGGGTCGAAGAATCCGCAGCCGCCGAAGATACGGCCGTACCAGCCGTCCATGCTGTAGCCCGGGATGGTGAGCGCGCCCTCGTTGAGCGACTTGCTGTCGTCGTAGAGCTGGGTGAGGTCGATGTCGGAGACCGTGCCGCGGCCCTCGCAGCGGACACACATGCCGCCGGTACGCGAGTAGGTCGCCTTCACCGTCTTCTTGGTGCCGCGCTCGACGGTGATCCCGCCGCTCGCCCGGACCGAGGCGGTGTTGAAGGAGTACGCGGTGGGCGGGCCGATGTGCGGCCGGCCGAGCCTGCTGAAGAGGATGCGCAGCATCGCGTTGGCGTCCGTTGCGGTGCCGACGGTGGAGCGGGGGTCGGAACCCATCCGCTGCTGGTCGACGATGATCGCCGTCGTCAGCCCTTCGAGCACGTCGACCTCGGGCCGGGCCAGCGTCGGCATGAAGCCCTGGACGAACGCGCTGTAGGTCTCGTTGATCAGCCGCTGCGACTCCGCGGCGATCGTGTCGAACACCAGTGAGCTCTTGCCCGAGCCGGAGACGCCGGTGAACACCGTCAGCCGGCGCTTCGGGATCTCGATGCTGACGTCCTTGAGATTGTTCTCGCTGGCGCCGTGCACGCGGATCAGACCGTGACTGTCGGCGATGTGCTGCGCAGGCGGCGCGTCCGTCTTCTTGGCCATGCTCATCGTCTCTCCATCTGCTGCTCGCGACCGCCTTCGCGGGCTCGGGTGTCGCGTGGCTCGATCTGACCGACGCAACGCTATCCGTGACCCGATGACCGGCGCTTCTCGAATCCTGATCGGTTCGGTCGCGTTCAGGTTCGGACAGGGGGCGGACAGTAAGCGACAACGCGCAGCGCGGGCGGGCCGGAGGCGGTGGGATGGCCTGATTCGTCGTGCGGGATGAGGTGGAAGATGGCCGACGTGATGCGGGCTGAACCAGCGCGGCGCGCGGACACGGGGGCAGGCGCAGGAGCGGGCACCGCGAAACGGAGCGTGAAGCAGAAGGCTCGGCAGGACGTGAAGCAGAAGACTCGGCAGAAACGGTGCGGCTGCGGGGCGCCCCCGTCGGAGGGCGCGGTCGGCGGGGCCGAGGAGAGGTTCCGGGGGCTGCTGGAGGCGGCGCCGGACGCCATGGTCATCGTCGACGACTCCGGCATCATCAGGCTCGTCAACGCCCAGACCGAGGCCCTGTTCGGGCACGGCCGCGAGGAACTGCTCGGCCAGCCGGTCGAGCTGCTCATCCCGCACCGGTTCCACGGCCAGCACACCGCGCACCGAAGCGGGTACACGGCCAACCGCCAGGTGCGTCCGATGGGCGCCGGGCTCGAACTGCACGGGCTGCGCAAGGACGGCACGGAGTTCCCCGTCGAGATCAGCCTCAGCCCGCTGGAGACGGCGGACGGGCTCCTGGTGTCGGCGGCCGTGCGCGACGTCAGCGACCGCAAGGCGGCCGAGGCGCGCATCAACGAACTCGCGGCGCTCGTGGAGTCGTCGCAGGACGCGATCCTCGCCCACACCCTCGACGGGTACATCACCTACTGGAACGCGGCCGCGCAGCGCCTGTACGGCTACGCGGCCGAGGAGGTCATCGGCCGGCACGTCTCGCTGCTGGCCCCGCCGGAGCTGCGGAGCGAGATCCGCGAGCTGCTCCAGCGGCTGCGGCACGCCGAGAAGGTCGAGCACTACGAGACGCTTCGGATGACCAGCACCGGAGCGCTGCGCGACGTGGACGTCACGCTGTGGCCGACCCGGGACACCCATGGCGCCGTGGTCGGGGCGTGCGCGATCGTGCGGGACATCAGCGACCGCAAGCGCGCGGAGGCCGAGCTCAAGGCCCTGTACGAACAGCAGCGGCACATCGCCCTGACGCTCCAGCGCAGTCTGATGGGCACGCCGCCCGCCCTGCCCGGTCTGGCCACCGCGAGCCGCTACCGGCCCGCCACCCAGGGCGCCGGCGTGGGTGGTGACTGGTTCGACCTGATCCCGCTGGGCGCCGACCGGGTGGGGGTGCTGATAGGCGATGTGATGGGCCGCGGGCTGGAAGCGGCCGCCGTGATGGGCCAGTTGCGGTCGGCCGCGCACGCGCTGGCCAAGACCGGTATGCAGCCCCGGCAGCTGATGCAGGCGCTGGACACCTGCGTCGGAGACCTCGACGTGCCCGACCAGCTCGTCACCTGCTGCTATCTGGTGATCGCCCCGGACGCGGGCACGGTGACGGTGTGCTCGGCGGGACATCTGCCGGTGCTGGTCGCCGGGGTGGACGAGGGCGTCAACGCCCTGCCCTGTCCGGTCAACGCTCCGCTCGGCGTGGGCGACATCCTGTACGAGCAGTCCAGTTCGGAGATAGCGCCCGGAGCCACACTGGTGCTCTACACGGACGGCCTGATCGAGACGCCGGGCAGCGACATCGAGGTACGGATCGGCGAACTGACCCTGTTGCTCAACAAGTTGTTCGTCGGAACACCCTGTCTGGAGGCCGCGGCGGACCATGTCCTCGCGGGTCTGCTGCCGGACGCCGACGGCCACAACGACGACGTGACCCTGCTGATCGCGCAGCTGCCGGCCGCGCCCCTGGCCGCCGTCACCACCCACTTCCCGGCCGCCCCGGCCTCCGTGCCGGAAGGACGGGCCTTTCTGCACAAGGCGCTGACCTCGTGGAACTGCACGCAACGGGCCGACGACGCGCTCCTGCTGCTGTCGGAAACGCTGACGAACGCCGTGCAGCACTCCGAGGGGCCGATCGGCCTGCATCTGCACCGCACCGCCACCGACCTCACGGTCGAGGTCAGCGACCCCAGCCCGCAGCTCCCCCAGCCGCGGGTGGCGGTCGAGGAGGCGGAGTCGGGCCGCGGCCTGATCCTGGTCCGTGCCCTCGCCGCCGGCTGGGGGGTGCGGCCGACGGACGAGGGCAAGACGACCTGGTTCACGCTGAAGCTGTGAGCCCCCGGGACGGGCCGCCGCAGGCGAGCGCGAAGGCGTCCAGATGCGCCTGGACGTACGGCACGGCCACCGCCCGCAGTTCCAGCTCGCCGTCGACGAAGGCGGGCTGGACGTTGACCTCGAAGACGACCCCGCCGTTCTCCACGGCCAGGTCGACACCGGCGAAGGGGAGCCCGATCGAGGCGGTGGCCGCGACGGCGAGTTCGGCGAGCCGGGGCGGGAGATCCTGCGGGGCGATGTGCACGGCGGTGGCGCCCTGGCAGGTGTTGCACGGGGTGTCGGTCTCCGGCTGGAGGTGCTCGCGGGCGTGCACGACACGGTCGCCGAGGACGAAGACGCGGAACTGGTGACGCCGGCCGTCGGCGGTGAAGTTGCCCGCGTCCCGGGAGAGCAGCCAGTCGGTGCCGCGCTCGGCGTAGTAGGCGGTGGCGAGCTCCAGTTGGGCGGCAGTGGTGACATGGAAGGTGTCGTTGCCGCCGGTGCCGACGACGGGCCGGGCCCAGGTGTCGCGGCCGAGCCGGTCGAACGTGTCGGCCGCCTCCCGCGGGGAGGGCCGGGACAGCACGGCGGTCTCCATCTGGGCGACACCGTCCCGGACGAAGCGTTCGACGGTGAGGTTCTTCTCGGTCGCGGTCCGCCAGGCGTCGGGTCCGGCGGCCAGGGTCACCACGTCGTGGCTCTCCAGCAGCTCCTGGAAGCCGGCGAGGGCCTGCCGGTGGTGCGGCGGGATCTCGTAGAGCAGGACGACATCGGGTACGAAGTCCAGCCGCTCCTCGGGGACCTGGAGCCGTAACCGGCCGCCGTCACGGACGCCGCGGCCGGTTCCGCCGGTCGCGAAGTGCCGGGAGTCGACCCGGACGGGCGGGGCGCCGGTGAGCAGTCCCACGGCGTCGGCGAGATACTCACGGCAGCCCTCGGGCGAGGTGGGGTCGGCGATCAGGGCGATGCACGGTCGGGACACAGCGGCCTCCAGCGGCTTTCGACGCGCGCTCGTACCGCGGACGGGCCCTCACACGGCACGAGCGGTGTCACGGATGGTGTCTGTCGCGCGGGTCGTCGTCGCACCCGTCGCCCTTCGGAGCCGCTCCGGTGCGCGGAGCCGTGCCCGGGGCCCGGACACGTGCCGGGCGGGGACGAGGACGACGGTCGACCACGGGGGGGGGTGGGACTCGCCCTGCCGGATCCGCGGGCAGGGCTGGCCGACCACTGTAAGCACCGGGCGGGACGCCGTACCAGGGCGCACGACGGCCGGCCCGCTGCCCCTCCCCCTGCGCCGTCCGCCCCGGTCCGTGCGCCCTGGCCGGTCTGCGGCGGCCCGCCGTCTCACCCGTCCCAGGTCCAGTCGGCGACCTCCGGAAGGTCGGTGCCGTGGACCCGGATCCAGTCATGGTGGCGCAGTCGCGCGTCCTCCATGCGCTGCCGTACGGCGGCGGCGCGAACGGCGAGGCCGGGGACGCGGTCGATGACGTCCATGACGAGGCGGTAGCGGTCCAGGTCGTTGCGGACGACCATGTCGAACGGCGTGGTCGTGGTGCCGAACTCCTTGTAGCCGCGCACGTGAAGGTTCCTGTGGCCGGTACGGCGGTAGGCGAGGCGGTGGATCAGCCACGGGTAGCCGTGGTAGGCGAAGACGACCGGTCTGTCGGTGGTGAACAGTCCGTCGTACTCGAAGTCGCCCATGCCGTGCGGGTGTTCGCCGCTCGGCAGCAGCCGGGCGATGTCGACGACGTTGACTACCCTCACGGCGAGCTCCGGCAGGTCGCGGCGCAGCAACTGGGCGGCGGCCAGCACCTCCTGGGTGGGGACGTCACCCGCGCAGGCGAGGACCACGTCGGGTTCACGGGTGCCGTTCTCGGTTCCGGCCCAGTCCCAGATGCCGGCGCCGCGCGCGCAGTGGGCACGGGCCTGGTCCATGCTCAGCCAGTCGAAGCAGGGCTGCTTCCCGGCCACGATCACATTGACGTAGTCGCGGCTGCGCAGGACGTGGTCGGCCACCGACAGCAGGGTGTTGGTGTCCGGCGGCAGATAGACCCGTACGACCTCGGGGCTCTTGTTGAGGACGTGGTCGACGAAGCCGGGGTCCTGGTGGGAGAAGCCGTTGTGGTCCTGGCGCCAGACGTGCGAGGTGAGTAGGTAGTTGAGGGAGGCGACGGGCGCGCGCCAGGACAGCTTCCGGGTGACGCGCAGCCATTTGATGTGCTGGTTGACCATCGAGTCGACGATGTGCGCGAACGCCTCGTAGCAGGAGAACAGACCGTGCCGGCCGGTCAGCAGATAGCCCTCCAGCCAGCCCTGGCAGGTGTGTTCGGACAGGATCTCCATCACCCGGCCGTGCCGGTCGAGGTTCTCGTCGACCTGGAGGGTCTGCGCCTGCCATGCCTTGCCGCTGGCCGCGTACACGGCCTGGAGCCGGTTGGACGCGGTCTCGTCCGGGCCGACGAGACGGAAGTCGCGCCGGTCGGCGGTGGCCCGCATGACGTCCTCGAGCAACCCGCCCAGCACCGCGGTGGGTTCGTGCCGGGCGCCGCCCGGCCTGTCGACCGGGACGGCGTGCGACTCCAGTTCGGGCAGGGGGAGTTCACGCAGCAGCAGCCCGCCGTTGGCGTGCGGGGTGGCGCCGAGGCGGCGGGTGCCGTCGGGGATGCAGGCGAGGACGTCCAGGCGGGGGCCGCCGTGGGCGTCGAAGAGTTCCTCGGGCCGGTAGGAGCGCAGCCAGGCCTCCAGCTGGCGCAGGTGTTCTGGGTTGTCCCGGACGGCGGACAGCGGCACCTGGTGGGCGCGCCAGGTGCCCTCGACGGGCAGCCCGTCGACGTGGGCGGGGCCCGTCCAGCCCTTCGGGGTGCGCAGCACGATCACCGGCCAGCGGGGCCGCTCCCCGGAGCCGTCCTCGCGGGCGGCGCGCTGCAGGGCGGCGATGCGGTCCAGGGCGGTGTCCATGGCCTGGGCCATCGCGCGGTGGACGGCGTTCGGCTCGTCGCCGGTGACATGGATCGGATCGTGGCCGTAGCCGCGCAGGAGCTCGTCGAGTTCGGCCTCCGGGATGCGCGAGAGCACCGTCGGGTTGGCGATCTTGTAGCCGTTGAGGTGCAGGATCGGCAGGACCGCGCCGTCGTGGACGGGGTCGAGGAACTTGTTGGAGTGCCAGGCGGCGGCCAGCGGCCCGGTCTCCGCCTCGCCGTCGCCGATCACACAGGCGACGAGGAGGTCCGGATTGTCGAAGGCTGCGCCGTAGGCGTGCGAGAGCGAGTAGCCGAGCTCACCGCCCTCGTGGATCGAGCCGGGCGTCTCCGGGGCGACATGGCTGGGCACACCGCCCGGGAAGGAGAACTGCCGGAACAGCCGGGCCATGCCTGCCGCGTCGCGGGTGACGTCCGGATACGTCTCGGTGTAGGTGCCCTCCAGCCAGGAGTTGGCGACGACCGCGGGACCGCCGTGGCCGGGGCCCCAGACGCACAGGGCGTGCAGGTCACGGGCGCGGATGACGCGGTTGAGGTGGGTGTGCACGAGGTTCAGCCCCGGTGAGGTCCCCCAGTGGCCCAGCAGCCTCGGCTTCACGTGCTCGGGCCGCAGCGGTTCGGTGAGCAGCGGGTTGGCCATCAGGTAGATCTGCCCGACGGAGAGGTAGTTCGCGGCGCGCCAGTGGGCGTGCAGCGTCCTGAGTTCGTCGTCGGTGAGCCGGGCGGACGTCGCTTGCGGTTCGACGGGCATCTCGGGTTCCCTTCCGGATCGGGTCGCTCGAAGGTGCGTGCCGGTCCGCACCTCCCCACCCTCTCCGGCCGCCGGGTACCCGGCAGAGCCGAACGAGCCGTACGGAGGAGCGAAGCCGTCCTTACGAGGGGCGCGGCCCTGGCCGTGTCCGCGGAGTCCGGCCCGGCCACGCACTCCCCCGGGAGGGCGCCCGGCCGCGTCGGCGGGGTCGCCCACGTACACCCGGTACGCGGGCGGCCCTCCGCTTCGCGATCACACGCGCCGGACGCGGCGAGCCCTGTCCGCCGGGCAGACGGCCCCCTGTGCGGAGACGGCCTGGGGCCCCCTAGCGCGCCCGCGCGGCGTCGAGGCCGTCGACATGGGCCACGTTCCGCCGGTCCTCGGCGTCCCCGCCGGACTCGGCGGCGAACCAGGCGTCGAGGATCTCCTTGAGCAGCGGCTCGGAGGTCAGGCGGAGGCTGAGGGCGAGGACGTTGGCGTCGTTCCAGCGGCGGGCGCCGTCGGCGGTGTAGGCGTCGGCGCACAGGGCGGCCCGGACGCCGGGCACCTTGTTCGCGGCGATCGACGCGCCGGTGCCGGTCCAGCAGCACACCACCGCCTGCTCCGAGGTCCCGTCGGCCACGTCCCGGGCCGCCGCCGCCGAGCACACCGCCCACTGCGGGTCGTCGCCGGGCCGCAGCGCGCCGTGCGGCACCACGTCGTGCCCCCGGCCGCGCAACTCCGCGACGAGGGCGCGGGCCACTGGTTCGTCCATGTCCGAGGAGACGGAGATCCGCATGCCGCAGAGCCTACTGAGGAACCGGCGCGCAGGCACGGCCTGCGTCCGCCCGCCCGCACGGCGAGCGCGCACCCGGCGAGCACGAGGGGCGGCCGCGCGGCGGCGGGCGCCGCTCCGCCGGACACGCGGCACACCCGCCGCTCCGCCGCCGCGCAGCCGCCCGCCACGCCGCCCCTCACCGCGCCTCCATCCGCGCCCGCCGTGCGCCTCCCGCCTTCCGCCGCGCCATCCCGCCCGGGCTCCTGATCACCAACGGCCGGGGCGTCCTCCCTCCGCTCGGGAAGTGCGTCGCCACGCCGTGCAGAGCCGGTGCCGATCGGACCGGCAGCGGCGCCGCACGGATATGGACGCCACCCTCGGCGCTGGCCTAGGGTGCCCGGGAAAGCGCTTTCTAGCATGGTCATGCCACTGCCGTAGCCGTCACTGCCCGGACCAGGAGCGTCGATGCCGACCACCGCACCGCAGGACCCCTCGCAGCCGTGGACCCGAAAGGCGTTCCTGCGGGGCATGACGGCCGTCGGGCTGGTTCCGCTGCTGCCCGCGGTGGTCCCGGCGGCCGCGCAGGCCGCGTCGACGGCCGCCCGTCCGGGATTCGACCTGGTACGGGACGGCGTCGCGGTCGACGTGTTCGTGGACGCGGCCGACGACCCCGCCGTGATCCGCGCGGCCGGCGACCTCCAGGCCGACGTGGAACGGGTCTGCGGGGTTCGGCCCGGGTTACGGCACACCCTGCCGGAACGGTCCACGGCGCTGGTCCTGGTGGGCACCCTCGGCGCGAGTCCGGTCATCGACCGGCTCGCGGCGCAGGGACGGCTGGACGTCCGGCGGGTGAAGGGGCGCTGGGAGGCCTCGGTGACCCAGGTGGTGGAGCACCCGGCACCCGGCGTGGACCGCGCGCTGGTGATCGCGGGCAGCGACCGGCGCGGGACGGTCTACGGGATCTACGACACCTCGGAGCGCGTCGGCGTCTCGCCCTGGTACTGGTGGGCCGACGTACCGGTGGAGCAGCGTGACGTCGTCTCCGTGCCCGCGGGCCCCTTCGAGCGGCGCGAACCGTCGGTCCGTTACCGGGGGGTCTTCATCAACGACGAGCAGAACCTGACCACTTGGTCGCAGCGCACCCAGGAGCCGGACAAGAACATCGGCCCGAGGACGTACCGGCGCCTGTTCGAGCTGCTGCTGCGGCTGAAGGCCAACTATCTGTGGCCGGCCATGCACCCGTACTCCGACTTCTTCAACAAATACCGGGAGAACCCCGAACTCGCCGACCGGTACGGCATCGTCGTCGGCTCCAGCCACCCGGAGGCCCTGCTGCGCAACGGCGTCCACGAGTGGGCGCCGTGGGCCGAGGAGCACCGCGGCGGCGACGGCGGACTGCCGGTGTACGACTACACGGTGAACCCGGCCGTCATCTCGGACTACTGGAGAGCCCGGGCCCGGGAGAACGCGGCGTACGAGAGCAGTTGGACCATCGGCATGCGCGGCCTGCACGACACCGCGCTGGAGACCAAGTACGCCACCACGATCGCGGAGAAGGTCGTGGTCATGAACGACATCATCGCCGACCAGCGCCGGATCCTGGCCGAGGAGGTCGGCGCGGCGGCTCAGCCGCAGATCTTCATCCCGTACAAGGAGGTCCTGGACCTGTACAACGCGGGCGTCCAGGTCCCGGACGACGTCACGCTGATCTGGCCGGACGACAACCACGGCAACATGCGCCAGCTGCCGGACGACGCGGAACGCGCCCGGTCCGGCGGCAACGGGATCTACTACCACCTCTCCTACTGGGGCCGTCCGCGCAGCTACTTGTGGCTCGACACCACGCAGCTCACCAAGGTGTGGCAGGAGCTGCGCCGGGTGTACGAGCACGGTGCGGACCGGATGTGGATCTTCAACGTCGGTGACCTCAAGTCGATCGAGACCGGACTGTCCTTCTCCCTGGACATGGCCTGGGACGTGGACCGGTGGCACGCCGACGACGTCGGAGGATTCCTCGCGCAGTGGTACGGACGGCAGTTCGGGCTCCTGCACGCCCGGGAGATCGCCTCGATCCGCACCGAGTACTACCGGCTGGCGGCGGAGCGGCGCCCGGAGTTCATCGACCGGAACATGTTCTCCGTCGTTCACCACGGGGACGAGGCGGGACGCCGCATGGCCGCGTACGACCGTCTGCTCGAACGGGCCGTGACGCTGGGGGCCGAACTTCCCGAGGCCTACCGGGACGCCTACTACGAGCTGGTCCAATATCCCGTGCACGGGGCCTACTTGATGAACCTCAAGTACTACTGGGCGGACCGCAACGCCCTCGCGGTACGTCAGGGCCGCGGCGCCGGAGCCAACGTCCTCGCGGACCTCGCCGAAGCGGCGCACACCCAGGAGGCGGCGCTCACCAAGCGGTACAACACGGAGGTCGCGGGCGGGAAGTGGGACGGCTGCATCAACCCCTACCCCTCGCAGATCCCGAAGGCGCCGGGCCGCCCGGCCGTCACCAGGATCCCCCGGCAGGAGACCTCGGGTCTGGGGGTGGCCTCCGAGGGGAACGAGATCGGCACTCAGCGGCCACTGGCCTTCTCCGCCGTCACCCGGGACCGGCGCTTCGTCGATGTCTTCAACACCGGCTTTCTCGCGGTCGACTGGGCCGCGGAGGCCGAACACCCCTGGGTCCGCCTGAGTGCGGCGGGCGGCACACTCACCGAACAGACCCGGGTGTGGGTCGAGATCGACTGGGCGCGGGCGCCCGAGGGCACGCACGACGTCACGGTCGCCTTCACGAGTGGCGCGCTGCGTTTCGAGGTGCCCCTGAAGGTCGTCAACGACGGGGGGCGAGCGCGCCGCCGTGCCCGCGGGTTCGTCGAGGCCAACGGCTGTGTCTCGATCGACGCCGTGCACACCGAGCGCCGGGTGGCGCGCGGCCGGGCCCGCTGGCGGACCGTGCGCGGCCTCGGACGCCGTACCGCCGCCGTGGAGGCGGTGCCGTCCACGGCGGACCCGATCACCGCCGACTTCGCCGCCCGCGCACCGGAGTTGAGATACCGGGTGCGGTTCGACAGCACCGGTACCTTCCCCGTGACGGTCTTCCGGCTGCCCTCGCTCGACGAGCGCGGCGCGCGGCGGCTGGCCGTCGCCCTCGACGACCGGCCGCCGACCGTCCTGTCGGGGCAGGCCGTCGCCACCGGCAACCGCGGCGACGCCTGGGCACGCAACGTGGAGGAGGGCGTCGAGAAGCTGACCGCGACCGTCACGGTCACCGCGCCCGGCGAGCATGTCCTGCGGGTGTTCATGGTCGACCCGGGGATCGCCGTGGACCAGATCGTCGTAGACACCGGCGGACTGCCGGCCGGCGCCTATCTCGCACCCCCGGAGAGCTACCACCCGGTGTTCAACCCCGAACCGGACGCCGGGCCGGGCCTGGACGCGCCGAGCCGGTAGCCGAACCGGTGATCGAGCCGGTGTTCCGACTCGCAGGGGCGCGGCGGCCGGGCAGGACCGAGGTCGCCGCGCCGATGGTCCTCGTTCAAGTCCCGCCGCGCAGGATGCGGGACAGCCCCAGCCTGGAGCCGGGCCACCTGGTCCTGCCCGGCAGGTTGACCGGGGCGCCCTTCGTCGATGCCGGCCGGCATGTCGAGGCGCCCTTCGGCGGACTCGGCGCGGTGTCGGTGACGTTCGTCTGATCCGCGGCCTACGGGCTCGGCGGCGAGCCCGCTGCGGTCAGGGGGTCGGGATGCCCGCCGGACGGTGGGGACGGGCCGGCCGGTCGAAGCGGGCCGGGACGCCCGGTGAGTACAGGACGCTCACCGGTTCCCCCACCGGCTCCGGCAGGCCCGCCGCCGTCACCAGGTCCTCCTCGCACTCCACGAGCTCGGCCCGGTGCAGCGGCCAGCGCGGATGGGCGTTCGGCAGGTACATCGACCGGCCGAAGAAGGCGCTGTGCATGCCCCAGCGCGCGGTCAGGAAGTGCTCCGACGCGGTGGGTTCCCCGATGCGTTCACCCACCCGCACGGTGAGCCGGCTGCTCGCCCCGCGCGGCCCGGGCCAGCGGCGGCGGCTGGTGTACGTGACGGTGTCGGCGTCGGCGTCGGCGTCGATCGCCATACGGGACCACACGTAGGGCATCCGGAACCCGATCCGGCCCACCGCGACCGGCAGCAGCCGGGAGGCGTCGAGCGACCGGAAGACCACGCCCCGGCGGCCGTGCGCGTCCAGCGAGTAGAGGCGGACGTTCGTCTCGGGAAAGGACCCCAGGTAGGGAACGCCCGGGAGACGCAGCCAGCCGACGCGATGCATCCGGAACGCGACCAGCCCGACGTAGGTCACACCGTCCAGCGAGTCCGGGACGGTCCCCGGCGGCAGCAGCCCGGCCACGTCGGCCGGGTCCACGGCCCAGTGCACAAAGGTGAGGTCGAGCCAGGACTGGGTGAGAAGGGGCCGCGCTATCGCGTCCGGCGCGTCGGGCGTTATCGGATGCGGGGGAACCAGGGCCTGCGGCTGCGGTGTCGACGGCACGGCGCCAGTATCACAGAGGCCCTGCCCGGGCCTTCACGAGCCTGCCGGGCCATTGGCGGGGCGGGGTGCGGGTGGGACCGAAGGGCCGGAGCAAGGACACGAGCGGGCATCCCCGAGGGCGCGTCCGGGCGCGGGCCGATCATGGGTTCCCCAGGTCGCGCCATGGCGGGGCAGGGTGCCGGCCGGGCGTGGGTGGGAGGCGATGGGTCTCGGCGGTGGCCGGGTCCGGGTGGGTGAGCGTGGTGGGGTCGTGGGTGGGGCGCCGGGTGGTGCTGTGGTCGAGGCCACGGTCCGGGTCGGGGCTCGGGCATGTCGTCCGGTGGGGGTCGCGGGCTACGGTTTGCGGAGCTCCCCGTTCTTCTCGCCGCACACCCCGGACGGCTCCGTGCTCGCAGATCTCTCCCCCGTCATCGCCGCCACCACCGAATGGCTGACCCGCGCCTACCCGGCGAGCGGCGGCGCGCTCGCCTCCGCCCTGTGCGAGGCCCAGGCCCGGCAGGCGGTGACCGTCGCGGCCTGGCTGCGCTATCCGACCGCCACGGACGCCGCGCTGCTCGGCATCGCGGGCCCGGGCGGCTCGGCCCGGCTGGACCGGATCAGCGGCGCGGACGCGGACACCGGCCGGGACGCGGACGACTCGGCCTGGCGGAGCTGGGTGGACGAGGTCGTGGCGAGCTGGGCGGCCTGTCTGCTGGCCGATCCGGTACTGGCCGCGGGCGCGGTGGCCGGGCTCGCCGGGGGCGACCACACCCGTGGGACGGCACCGGACTTCCGGCGGCTGGTCGCACCCGACCGGCACGACCGGCAGGCGGCGGCGCTGCTGCGCCACCCCGACCTCCTCGCCTCCGTGGCCGGCCTCCACCACACACAGCTGCTCGGCCGCCTCGGCCGGGGCCCGGCGCTCATCGCCTGACGGCCCACCCGAGGGCCGGCTCAGTCGGCCTTGCCGCGGCCGGTCAGCGCGTCGCGCATGCGGTCGATCATCCCGACGCCCGGGGCCAGCATCTTGTTCGCCGGGGGTTTGTCCGGGGCGGCCGGGTGAGGACGGGTCGGGGCCGTCTTCTTCGCCTTGCGGACCTTGTCACCGAGGTCTTCGAGGGTGTCCGCCGGACACACCGCGCGCAGCCTCGGGAACAGGTTCTGCTCCTCGTCGGCCACATGTTCGCGGATCTCGCGCATGAGCATGCCGATGAGCCGGTCGAACTCGGGATCGTCCGCCTGACAGCCCTCCAGGTCCTTCATGAGCTGTTCGGCCCGCGCGTGGTCCTCGAGTTCCTTGTCGGCCAGGGCCTCGCCGCCGGGTACGTGCTCACGGACCGCCGGGTAGAGGTACGCCTCCTCCGCCACCGAATGCCGGACCAGCTCCATCGTGGCCCGGTCCGCGTACAGCTTGCGGTCCTTGGCACCGGACGGCAGTGCCTCGATCCGGCCGAAGAAGTCCTCGACCTCGTGGTGATCGGTCACCAGCTCGTCGATCACGTTCCCACCATGACCCATGTCCCGCACCTCCAGCCTGGCACGACGGCTCCGGACCGGAGCCGCCACCGCCCCGAGTGCCCGACATCGACGGATCGATGCGACAGACCGACACGGGACGCTGTATGCCCGGCCGGGCCGCCCGGCGTGTGAGCGGCGAACCGTCCCGTACCGGGGCCGGGGCGCCCCGTCAGCCGGACAGGCGGGCGTTCAGCCGGGCGGCCTGGCGGGTCAGGTGGTCGCGCTCGGCGAGGTTGGGTGCCTTCCGGGCCGCCTCGACGTACAGCCGCGTCGCCGTCGTCAGGTCGCCGTCGCGTTCGTGGAGGTACGCCGCCACCGCGGTGTGGCGGGGCAGCGAGTCGTCCAGCGCCGCGAGCGCCGCCAGCCCGGCGCGCGGCCCGTCGGCCTCACCTACGGCGACGGCGCGGTTGAGCCGGACGACCGGGTTGCCGGTCAGGGCCGCCAGCTCGTCGTACCACTCGACGATCTGCACCCAGTCGGTCTCCCCGGCGGTGGGCGCGTCGGCGTGCAGCGCCGCGATCGCGGCCTGGGCCTGGAACTCGCCCAGCCGGTCGCGGGCGAGCGCCGCCTGGAGGATCACGACGCCCTCGGCGACGGCCCGGGTGTCCCACCGGCCGCGATCCTGCTCGGCGAGCGGCACCAGGCTGCCGTCGGGCGCGGTCCGGGCGGCGCGCCGGGCGTGGTGGAGCAGCATGAGGGCGAGCAGCCCCGCCACCTCGGGGTGGTCGATCGCCGCCGCGAGCTGCCGGGTGAGCCGGATGGCCTCGGCGGCGAGGTCGACGTCGCCGGAGTAGCCCTCGTTGAAGACCAGGTAGAGGACGCGCAGCACGGTGGCGACGTCGCCGGGCTGGTCGAACCGCACGCCGGAGACGGTGCGCTTGGCCCGGCTGATGCGCTGCGCCATGGTCGCCTCGGGCACCAGGTAGGCCTGCGCGATCTGCCGGGTGGTCAGCCCGCCTACGGCACGCAGCGTGAGCGCGACCGCGGACGACGGCGTCAGCGACGGGTGGGCGCAGAGGAAGTAGAGCTGGAGCGTGTCGTCCGCCGCGGGCGCGGGCCCGGGCGCCGGCTCCTCGTCGACGAGGTCCTCGCGCCGGCGGCGGGCGGTGTCCGCCCGGGTCGCGTCGAGGAAGCGACGCCAGGCCACGGTGACCAGCCAGCCCTTCGCATCCCGCGGTGGGTCGGCCGGCCACACGCGGACCGCCTCGACCAGCGCGTCCTGCACGGCGTCCTCGGCCGCCGCGAAGTCGGCTCCGCGGCGGACGAGGATCCCGAGCACACTGGGCGTGAGGCTCCGGATCAGGACCTCGTTCACTTCAGGGTGCAATCCGTGACCGTGGGGTGAGCGCCCAGGAAGGGACGCAGTTCGAGCCACTCGTGGATCGGCTCCCCGCCCTTGCCGGGCGCGGCCGACAGTTCCCCGGCCAGCTCGACGGCGCGCTCGTAGCTGTCGACGTCGATCACCATCCAGCCGGCGATGAGGTCCTTGGTCTCGGCGAACGGGCCGTCGGTGACCGGCGGGCGGCCCTCGCCGTCGTACCGGACGAACGACCCCTCGGAGGCGAGCGCCTGGCTGTCGACGAACTCGCCGGTCTCCTCGAGCCGGGCCGCGAAGTCGTTCATGTACCGCACGTGGGCCGAGATCTCCTCCGGCGTCCACTGGTCCATCGGCACGTCGTTGACCGAAGCCGGGGCGCCGCGGTAGTGCTTGAGCAGCAAGTACTTTGCCATCGTCGTTCTCCTCGGTACGGGTGCGACCCATTGTGGTCGCCTTCACCACGGGGACGGAGCCGGCCACGGGTTCTCGACATCGTCGGCAGAAAGTCTTCCGGTTCCCGTGGACGAGCCCGGTGCGGACCGGCCCCCTCCGCCGGCATCTGGTAGCCGCCCGGGATATCGGGGATGCTCGAAGGGAAAGCGGAACACGCCCGATCCTGGGATCGAGACACCCGACCTGAGGAAACGGGGGTCAGAGGCTCCTTTGTCAGTCTCATCAGGAGGTACCCATGAAGATGCTGATCAACGTTGCGGAGACCGTGGTCGCGGACGCGCTGCGTGGAATGGCGGCCGCCCATCCCGAGCTGACCGTCGACGTCGAGAACCGGGTGGTCGTGCGGCGGGACGCTCCGGTGGCGGGCAGGGTGGCGCTGGTGTCCGGCGGCGGCTCGGGGCACGAGCCGCTGCACGGTGGGTTCGTCGGGCCCGGAATGCTCTCGGCGGCCTGCCCGGGTGAGGTGTTCACCTCGCCGGTGCCGGATCAGATGCTGCGTGCCGCGGCGGCCGTCGACAGCGGGGCGGGTGTGCTGTTCATCGTCAAGAACTACACGGGCGATGTGCTCAACTTCGACATGGCCGCCGAATTGGCCGAGGACGAGGGCATCCAGATCGCGAAGGTCCTGGTCGACGACGACGTCGCCGTGACCGACAGCCTCTACACGGCCGGGCGGCGGGGCACGGGCGCGACCCTGTTCGTGGAGAAGATCGCGGGGGCGGCCGCCGAGGAGGGGCAGCCGCTGGAGCGGGTCGAGGCGCTCGCCCGGCAGGTCAACGAGAACTCCCGCAGCTTCGGCGTGGCGCTCAGCGCGTGCACCACACCGGCCAAGGGCAGCCCGACCTTCGATCTGCCGGCCGGCGAGCTGGAGCTGGGCGTCGGCATCCACGGGGAGCCCGGGCGGGAGCGGCGGGCGATGATGACGTCCGGCGAGATCGCCGACTTCGCGATCCACGCGATCCTGGACGACATGACGCCCAGCAACCCCGTGCTCCTCCTGGTCAACGGCATGGGCGCGACACCCCTGCTGGAGCTGTACGGCTTCAACGCCGAGGTGCACCGCCTGCTGGCCCAGCGCGGGGTGGTGGTCGCCCGTACGCTCGTGGGCAACTACGTGACGTCCCTCGACATGGCCGGCGCCTCGGTGACCCTGTGCCAGGTGGACGAGGAGCTGCTGCGGCTGTGGGACGCGCCGGTGAAGACTGCCGGGCTGCGCTGGGGGGTGTGAGGCAGGGACAGGGACACGCGCTCCGACCGTACCGACCATGCAAGGAGATCCCGTGCTCGACGCCGATTTCTTCCGCCGTTGGATGACCGTGACCGCCGTGTCCGTCGACCGCGAGGCGGACCGGCTCACGGCCCTCGACTCACCCATCGGGGACGCGGATCACGGCAGCAACCTCCGGCGTGGCTTCACCGCGGTGAGCGCGGCGCTGGAGAAGGAGGCGCCCGAGACGCCGGGCGCTGTCCTGGTGCTCGCGGGACGCCAGCTGATCTCGACGGTCGGCGGCGCCTCGGGGCCCCTGTACGGCACGCTGCTGCGCCGGACCGGGAAGGCGCTCGGGGACGCGGCCGAGGTGGACGAGGAGCGGTTCGCCGAGGCGCTGCGTGCGGGGGTGGACGCGGTGATGCAGCTCGGCGGTGCGGCGCCCGGCGACAAGACCATGATCGACGCGCTGGTGCCGGCCGTCGACGCCCTCCCCGAGGGTTTCGGCGCCGCCCGGGCCGCCGCCGAGCAGGGTGCCGAGGCGACGACGCCGCTCCAGGCCCGCAAGGGCCGGGCCAGCTATCTCGGCGAGCGCAGCATCGGGCACCAGGATCCGGGCGCCACCTCGGCGGCGCTGCTCGTCGCCGCCCTCGCCGACACCGGCGCCGACGCGGGCGGGGAGTGAGGCACCGGTGAGCGACGAGAAGCTGGTGGGCGTGGTGCTGGTGTCGCACAGCGCGAAGGTCGCGTCGGCGGTGGCCGAGCTGGCGCTGGGCCTGGTGGGCGGCGGTCCGGTGGTGCCGGTCGCCGCGGCGGGCGGTACGGAGGGCGGCGGGCTGGGCACGAGCGCCGAGCTGGTCAGTGCCGCTGCCGCCTCGGTGGACCGGGGCGCCGGGGTCGCGGTCCTCGTCGATCTGGGCAGCGCCGTCCTCACGGTCAAGGCACTGCTCGCGGAGGGCGACGAACTGCCCGACACCGCACGGCTGGTGGACGCCCCCTTCGTCGAGGGCGCGGTGGCCGCGGTGGTGACGGCGGCCACCGGTGCCGACCTGGACGCGGTGGAGGCCGCGGCCGTGGAGGCGTACGGCTACCGGAAGGTGTGACGCGGCTCGGCCGGCGTGTGCCACGGGGTCAGGTCAGTCCCTCCGACGCCACCACGAGGGCCGAGCGCAGAGCCTCCGCCCGTTCGGCCCGTACCGTCGCGGGGTCCGTGCCGGTGTCGTCGGCATGCCACGCGTGGTGCTCCACGGCGGCGCGCAGAGCCGCGTTGAACATCGCCGCCTGGACGGCCGGCGGAAATCGGCGGTCTGACGACCCCGGAGCGCGGGACGCGGGACGCGGGACGCGGGACGCGGGACGCGGGACGCGACGGGAGGGTGGCCCGGCTCGCGTGGCCGGGCCGGGCTTTGCTTACGCGGCCTCCTCGTCGCCTTCGCCCTCGTCCCCCTCGTCCGTCCCGCCCGCCTCGTCCGTCTCGGCGTCCAGGGCCTCCTGAGCCTCCGTGTCGTCGGTGTCGTCCGCCGATGCCTCCGGAGCCTCGCCCTCCTCCGCCGCCGCCAGGCCCTCGTGGCCTTCCGGCTCTTCGGTGGTGGCCCTGCCGTCGCCCTTGCCGGCTGCGTGGCCTTCGCTTCCGGCACCCCTCCGCCACGCCACGCCACCCTCGCCCAGCGGCGGCTCCGCAACCCCGCCCGGCGCCCATTCGTCCGTCTCCTCCTCCGGCGGACGGGGCTGTTCCTTCGTACCGCGCACGAAGAGCCGCGCCAGCCGCTCCCCCACCTCCACCGCCGAGGCGTGGTTCTCGATCGGGGTCGCCCGGGAGTCCTTGAAGACGATGTACGTGACGCCGGAGGGGGTGCCGCCGCCACGCGGGTCGGGACGGATGCCGAGCGCCTTGGCGGTGGCGTACGACGCCTCGCCGATGATCCCGCTCGGTCCCGTGTCGCCGACGACCGCGTACTGCACCCGGTCCTGGTAGACGACGGCCGCGACCGACCCCCCGCGCACCCCGTGGTCACGGTGGTCCCAGAGGGCGCTCACCCCGGGCACCACGATGTAGGGCAGGGTCTCGGCGCTCAGATAGCGGCCGTCGGACTGCTGATAGGCCGTCGCGTCGGAGAACAGCGGGTCGGTGCGGCTGTTGCACTCCGGACCCGCGCGACCGTCGCAGTCGATGTCCATGTCGGCCGTCCAGAACACCGCCTCGTCGGTGCCGCAGACCGGGATGGTGGCCGGCGCGCCCTCGTCCGGGCGGTAGCGGCCGCGCGAGACGGGGGCGCAGTCGCGGACCCGGGCCAGCAGGTCGGCGGCGCGGATCGAGCCTTCTTGCCGGGGCGCCGAAGCCCCGAGGGCGCCCGAGGACGGGGGCGGGGCGGCGGGTGAGGTGGTCGGGGCCAGCAGGGCAAGGCCGGCCGCGGCCAGCGTCAGCGACTGGACGCGCACGATACGGACCCTCTCGTGGGGGCATTGACGGACACCCGGAACAATCTGGTGTCGATCACGGCCCGGGGCCAGCCCGAAGGGGCCGTACGGAGCACGCGGAGGATCCTCGGGGAGTCCGACGGGGCGACAGCGGGCCGGGGGCCCGGACGCCGTTTCGGCTCCGGGCCCCGAGCCCCTTTGCCGGCGCGGGAACAGCGACGACAGCGGTCCGCGCCACCGGCTTGAACTCATGAGCGCTCAGGGTGAGTTCACGCCGGGAGGAACTTCAGCATACGGAACCTCCGGAAGCGGTCGCCGACGACGGGCCCGTCCGTCCGCCCTCTTGATGTGTGCGCACCACCACGCCATATTGGTCCGGACCATTGCCGCCGTGCCGGGCCGGGAGGCGAAGCCGTGCGACGCGTTGTGCTGTGGGTCGTGGAGTGCGGCCTGGTGACGGCCCTGTGCTGCGGGTGCGCGGGCGAGGGCCGGGACGACGGACGGGCGCCGGGCGCCCCGACCGGGGTCACCGCGGAGGCCGGGAGCGCGACGAGCGTGCACGTCATGTGGAACGCGGTCGCCGCGAACCCCGAGGTCAGCGCCTACGAGGTGTACCGCGGTTCCGAGAAGGTCCGGGAGGTGCCCGGCTCCGCGCACATGCTGGACGTCGTCCGCCTCGCGCCGTCGACCACGTACGTCTTCACCGTGCGGGCCCGCGACGGCGACGGGCGGCTCGGTCCGCGCAGCCGGGAGGTGCGGGCCACGACACCGGCGGCCGCCTCGGCGGACCGCTCGCCCCCGACCCCGCCGGGCGCGGTGACCGGCCGGGCGGCCGGAAGCCGGGCCGTCCAGCTGTCCTGGACGCCGGCCACCGACGACCGGAAGGTGGTGTCCTACGACGTCTACCAGGGCGGCGTGCGGATCCACAGCGTCGGCGGGGGCCAGACGGCGACGGTCGTCACGGGACTGCGTCCCGGCGCGGGCTACTCGTTCACCGTCCGGGCCCGGGACGCGGCCGACAACGTCTCGCCCGCCGGTGCGCCCGTGCGCCTGACCACCGCGTCGGGTGACGACGAGGGGGCGGAGACCGCGCCGGCCGACTTCCGGGCGAGCGCCCGCCTTGCCGACGGGTCGTACTACCTCGACCTGTCGTGGGCGCCGCCCCGGGTGGACGGGGTGGTCACGGAGTACCAGATCCAGCTCGACGGGCGGCCGGCCACCTCGCTGGTGTGGGGCGGGACCCCGCCGCAGGGAAGGGCGACGTACAGCTTCTACGTGGGGCGGGAGGCAGGGGCCGGACACCGGGTGCGGCTGCGGGCCCGGCTGCCGGACGGCACATGGGGCGCGTTCTCGGTGGAGCGGGCGGTGACGACGGGCGCGCGGCGGTGAGCGGCCGGCCGTCGGCCCGCCCTCAATCCGAGCCGTGGCCGGGCCGCCCGTCGAGCCGACACTCGCACCGCCGCTCGCGCCGCGGCCGGGGGCACCGGCCGCGCCACCGTCGGATTGTCCCTCGGGCCTCGGGTCGGTCACCACGCACGGCGGGCGGTCCGCATGGGCCGTCCGAAGGAATCCGTCACCTGGGCGGTGGCCGTCCGCATGCGGGGCGGGACCGGGGCGCGTTGGCTTCCGGTGAGGCAGCACGGGCGTACCCGACCTTCGGCGGCGCAAGGGATGTACCGCCAACCGTGCCGCCGCCGGAGGACATCCGATGCGCACTTCCCGTTTCCTCGTCCGCTCAGGGCTGACCGTCGCAGCCGCCGCCGCTCTGCCGCTCGCCCTCACCGCCCAGCCGGCCGTGGCCCGCGTTTCGGGCATCTCCGTGAGCACGACCGGCTCCACGGTGTCGGTCGTGACCAGCGCCTGCACCCAGATCAACGGCAGTTGGGGCACGGCGGCACTGCTCGGCAGCGCCCAGGCGAGTTTCGCCCAGGGGCGCCAGGTCGCCCTGTCCGGGACGGCCGCCGGCCAGTCCGCCGCCTGGTCCGGCGTCTCCCCGGGCACGTACACGGTGGTCGTCATGTGCTCCAACGGCAGCACCGCGGGCACCCAGTCGGTGATCGTCTCGACCCCGGCCTCGGCCTCCCCGAGGGTCACGGTGACGCCCACGCCCTCGCGGGGCGTCATGGGGGGCCTCGGGGGCGCGGCCCGCGACTTCGGCCCCGTCGCCATGGGGGTGGGCGGGGCACTGGTGGGGACGGGCATCATCGCGGCGGCCTGGTTCCTGCGCCGCCGCTCGAAGCCCTACCGGCTCTAGGTCCCGTCCCCCACCACGGGCAGCTCCTCGACGGCCTCGGTGAGCCACTGCGTCCAGAAGGTCTCCAGCTCGATGCCCGCGCGCAGGACCAGGTGCTGGAGCCTGGCCTGCGCGCTGTCGTCGCCGGGCGGGAAGTCGCGCTTCTCGATCTCCTCGTACTCGGCCAACTGCCGGCGGTGCAGTTCGAGATGGCGGCGCAGGTCGGCCTCGATGCCCGCGGTGCCGACGACCGCCGCGGCGCGCAGCCGCAGCAGCATGGCGTCGCGGTGCGGCTTCGGGTCCTGGGCGGCCGCCGTCCACCGGGCGAGTTCGGCGCGTCCCGCGGGCAGTACCTCGTAGGCCTTCTTCTGCCCGCGGGCCGGCGCCTGTGCCGGCAGGGCCCGGATGTGTCCCTCGGACTCCAGTTTTCCCAGCTCGCGATAGATCTGCTGGTGCGTGGCCGACCAGAAGTAGCCGATCGACCGGTCGAACCGGCGGGTCAGATCCAGCCCCGACGAGGGCCTCTCGAGCAGGGCGGTGAGGATCGCGTGCGGGAGTGACATGCGGTCATCCTAGGGATGCGCCGGCCCGGTCCTACAGTTGCGCCGCCAGTTCCGTGCCCTGCTGGACGGCGCGCTTGGCGTCCAGTTCGGCGGCGACGTCGGCACCCCCGATGAGATGCACCTTTCCGCCGCCGGCGACCAGCGCCTCGTACAGGTCCCGGCGCGGGTCCTGCCCCGTGCACAGCACGATGGTGTCGACCTCCAGGAGCGTGCTCTGCTCACCGACGGTGAGGTGCAGCCCGGCGTCGTCGATCCGGTCGTAGCGCACCCCGGGAACCATCGTGACGCCCCGGTGCTTGAGCTCGGTGCGGTGGATCCAGCCGGTGGTCTTGCCGAGGCCCGCGCCGACCTTGCCGGTCTTGCGCTGGAGGAGGTGGACCGTGCGCGGCGGGGCCGGGCGCTCGGGGGCGGTGAGACCGCCGGGGCCCTGGTAGTCCATGTC
Source organism: Streptomyces sp. NBC_01334 (assembly GCF_035983595.1). NCBI lineage: Bacteria > Bacillati > Actinomycetota > Actinomycetes > Kitasatosporales > Streptomycetaceae > Streptomyces > Streptomyces sp. NBC_01334. Next base: position 1,153,315 of record NZ_CP130718.1, read on the forward strand.
GACGCCCCACTGGCGGAAGTAGGCCGCAGGGTCCTCGCTCGCCTTGTCGCCGCCGTCGGTGAGGAACTCGGCGACGTCGAAGCCGATGCCGCCCGCGCCGAGGATCGCGACGCGGTCGCCGACGGGGGCGCCGTCGCGCAGGACGTCGAGATAGCCGACGACGCTCGGGTGGTCGACGCCGGGGATGTCGGGGGTGCGGGGGCTGACGCCGGTGGCGACGACGACCTCGTCGTAGTCGGCGAGGTCCTCCGCGGCGACGTGCGTGTCGAGCCGTACGTCCACGCCGTGCGCGTCGAGCTGGTGGCGGAAGTAGCGCAGCGTCTCGTCGAACTCCTGCTTGCCGGGGACCTTGCGGGCCACGTTGAGCTGGCCGCCGATCTCGCTCGCCGCGTCGAAGAGGGTGACGTCGTGGCCGCGTTCGGCGGCGCTCACGGCGCAGGCCAGGCCCGCCGGGCCGGCGCCCACCACCGCGACCCGCTTGCGCAGCCGGGTCGGGGCGAGGATCAGCTCGGTCTCGTGGCAGGCGCGCGGATTGACCAGGCAGGAGGTGATCTTTCCGCTGAAGGTGTGGTCGAGGCAGGCCTGGTTGCAGCCGATGCAGGTGTTGATGGCCTCGGGGCGGCCTGCCGCGGCCTTGGCCACGAACTCGGGGTCGGCGAGCATCGGGCGGGCCATCGACACCATGTCCGCGCAGCCGTCGGCGAGCAGTTCCTCGGCGAGTTCGGGGGTGTTGATGCGGTTGGTGGTGACGAGCGGGACGGAGACCGCGCCCATGAGCTTCTTCGTCACCCAGGTGTAGGCGCCGCGCGGCACGGAGGTGGCGATGGTGGGGATGCGCGCCTCGTGCCAGCCGATGCCGGTGTTGATGATGGTGGCGCCCGCCGCCTCGACGGCCTTCGCGAGGGTGACGACCTCGTCCAGGGTCGAGCCGCCGGGCACCAGGTCCAGCATGGACAGCCGGTAGACGACGATGAACTCCTCGCCGACCGCCTCGCGCACTCGGCGGACGATCTCGACGGGGAAGCGCATCCGGTTCTCGTACGAGCCGCCCCAGCGGTCGGTGCGGTGGTTGGTCGGGGCGGCGATGAACTCGTTGATGAGGTAGCCCTCGGAGCCCATGATCTCGACGCCGTCGTAACCGGCCTGCCGGGCGAGGCGGGCGGCGCGGACGTAGTCGTCGATCGTGCGCTCGACGTCGGCGTCGGTCAGCTCGCGGGGCGGGAAGGGGCTGATCGGCGCCTGGAGCGGGCTGGGAGCGACCAGGTCCTGGTGATAGGCGTACCGGCCGAAGTGCAGGATCTGCATCGCGATGCGGCCGCCCTCGCGGTGCACGGCCTCGGTGATCGCCCGGTGCTGCTCGGCCTCCGCCTCCGTGGTGAGCTTCGCGCCCCCCTCGTAGGGCCGGCCCTCGTCGTTGGGGGCGATGCCGCCGGTGACGATGAGGCCCACTCCCCCGCGTGCCCGGGCGGCGTAGAACGCGGCCATGCGCTCGAAGCCGCGCTCGGCCTCCTCGAGGCCGACGTGCATCGAGCCCATCAGGACGCGGTTGGGCAGCGTGGTGAAGCCCAGGTCGAGCGGGCTCAGCAGGTGCGGGTAACGGCTCATGACAGCCCTCCGTGCGCGGTGTCTTCCCTCCAGTTCTAGAGGACCGCGCACGGGTTGTGCAACTAGTTGCACAATGGGATCGGCGTCATGTGCCGCAGGTCACCGGCGTCGCCGCCTCACCGACTCTCCAGCAGGACGTGCAGCTCCCGCTCCTGGTCCCCGGACGCCGAGGAGAGGTCGCGCACCGCGAAGACCGAGTCCAGCGTCGAGCGGAGCCGCTCGATCGCCCAGTAGCTGCCCTGCGCGTCGGCCTCCACGGAGGACGAAAGCCGGGCCGGGCGGGCGCAGTCGTGCGTCTCGGTCACCTCGAAGGTGCCGAGCCACACCATCGGACGGCTCTCGTGCAGCTGCTGCGGCACCTCGTCACTGCCGCGGTCCGATTCGAAGCACTCGCTGAGCATGTCGAACACGATCCGGGCGTCCTCCTTGCTGCATCCGCTGATCTCGACGGAGACGGACTCCTCGTGCGGTCGTTCGCGATCCATCGTGATCGCTCCTCTCGTGGGATGTGACGCGGAGGTGCGGGTTCCCCGCGAACCGCGCCACATCCCCAGAAAAGCACCACTTTCCGAGTGGGACCAGCGACAGGAGGGGCGCCGGAGGCCCGTCCGACCCCGGTCAGCTCCGGGTGAAGCGGTAGGTCTTGCTGTCGGTCAGCACACAGAACCCGGGCGACACGACGATCACCCGCAGGGTGCCGGAACGGCGGTCGTAGTCGATGCCCTCGGCCTCGAACGTGCCCGAGCAGGAGCTGCGCAGCGGAAGCTGGCGCAGGGCGGTGACATGGCCGGTGACGTCGGAGGTGCCGTTCGGTTCGGCGGACAGGTCGATCTGGAGGAGGGGCTTGGTGATGCCGAAGAGGGTGCCCGCCGGGTCGTCCGAGGCGCACAGCAGGGTGGTCGGGCCGGTGAAGTCGCAGCCCTGGACATCGCGCACCGCATGGTCGAGGCGGACGGTCGACACCTGCGGCAGGTTCGCGGAGGGCGAGGTGGCGGGGTTGGCGCCCGGGGTCGGGAAGACGAGGAATCGGGTCATGGTGCCCCACTCGCCGGACAGCATCCACCGGCTGTTCGGGGTGATCGCCGCCCAGGAGTTGTTCAGGGCCTCACCGGAGCCGAGCGCGTGGACGTACTCCGACCAGGCGCCGCCCGGTGCCTGCACGCGGTACATCTTCGCGTTGTTCGAGTCGCTCTGGTACGGCTCGACGTAGTAGCCGTCGTAGGAGGCGTCGGGGTCGCCGACGTGGTTCCAGCCCCGGGTGGAGACGGAGAAGGGGATGGTGCCGATGCCGGTGTAGCGGTTGGCGCTGCCCGCCGGGACCTCGACCGACGCCAGGCCCTGGCTCTCGGTCAGCGGGTCGGCGCGGTCGGAGCCGACCTCGGTCCAGGTGTCGGCGGCCGCGGCGGGCGGGGCCGCGGAGAGGACGGCGACCGTGGCCACGGCCAGCGCCAGGGAGGCGGTGCGGGCGGCGGTACGGGCGGTGCCGGCCGTGGTGCGACGGCGGCGGGCAGGACGCAGGGGCATGGGACTCCTCGTCGAGTGGGGGGTGGGGCGCGCTCGGCGGACAGTCTGGCCCGGCAGGATGGTCATGTACAGACCAATTCCATGGACAGGTGCGGGCCTTGAGGAGAACGGCGCGCGACGCCGTACTGGAGGAGCATGAAGAAGGGCGCCCAAGGCGTGGGAGAAAAGGGTTGAGCACGGTAGAACAGGGGAGTCGGCACGGGGGACGGCGTGCCGCGTCGATATGCGGAGGCGGTGCGTGGCATGAACGGAGCCGGATCGTCCGCGGCTGAGAGCGGTGGCCCGACCGCGCCCAGCGGCCTGCTGGACGTGCTCAACGTGGCTTCCGTGGTGCTCGACACCCAGGGGCGCATCGCCCTGTGGAGCCCCCAGGCCGAGGAGTTGTTCGGGTACTCGGCCAATGAGGCGCTGGGGCGGTACGCGGCCCATGTGATGGTCCACGAACGCCACGTCGACCTGGTCGTGCAGCTGTTCGCCGATGTCATGGCCACCGGCGAGAGCTGGGCGGGGGCGTTCCCGATACGGCGCAAGGACGGCACCACCCGGTTGGTGGAGTTCCGCAACATGCGCCTCATGGACGACCGGGGCGACGTCTACGCCCTGGGTCTCGCCACCGACCGGACGACGGTGCGCCGGCTGGAACGGGACCTGGCGCTGTCGACGCGGATGGTCGCGCAGTCCCCCAACGGCCTCGCCGTCCTGGACACCGAACTGCGGTACGTCTCGGTCAACCCGGCGCTGGAGCGGATCAACGGCGTTCCCGCCGCGGATCACCTCGGCCGGACCGTACACGAGGTGCTGCCCCGGCTGGACGCGGCGGCGCTGGAGGCGGCGGCGCGCCAGGTGCTGCGGACCGGGGAGCCGCTCGTCGACCGGTCCACGGTCGGCCGCACCCCCGCCGATCCGGACGAGGACCACGTCTGGTCACTCTCCCTGTACCGCCTGGAGGACGCCCGCGGCACCGTGCTGGGCGTGGCCGTGTCGGTCGTCGATGTCACCGGCCGGCACCGGGCCGCCGTCGAGGCCGAGGCGGCGCGCCGCCGGCTGGCACTGATCGCGGACGCCTCCGCCCGGATCGGCACCACCCTGGACCTGGAGCGCACCGCCTTCGAGCTGGCCGACGTGGCCGTGCCGGAACTGGCGGACGTGGCCGCGGTGGATCTGCTCGACGCGGTGATGGCGGGCCGCCGCACCAGCCTCGGGCCCGCCGAGTCGGCCGTGATCCGCGCACTCGCGGTGTGCGGCGCCGACGAGCCCGACGCCCTGCGGGCCGCCGACCAGCCAGGTCAGGTGGCCCGCTACGCGCCCGACCGGCTCGTCACCGAGTGCGTACGCTCGGGCCGGCCGGTCATGGTGGCCCAGGTCAAGGACGAGGACCTCGGGCGCATCGCCCACTCCCCCGAGGCGGCCGCCCTGCTCGCGCGGGCCGGTGTGCACTCCTATCTGGCCGTGCCGCTCATCGCGCGGGGCGAGGTACTGGGCGCCCTCGACCTCAAACGGACCCGCAACCCCCTGCCGTTCGACAACGACGACCTGCTGCTCGCGCGCGAGCTGGCGGCCCGGGCGGCCGTCCAGATCGACAACGCCCGCTGGTACCAGAGCGCCCGCACCACCGCGCTCACCCTCCAGCGCAGCCTGCTGCCGAGCCATCCGCCCGTCACGGGCGGCCTCGAGGTCGCCTCCCGCTACCAGCCCGCGGGCGCCACCACCGAGGTCGGCGGCGACTGGTTCGACGTCATCCCGCTCCCGGACGGCAAGACGGCGCTCGTCGTCGGTGACGTGATGGGCAGCGGTATCGACGCCGCCGCCACGATGGGCCGACTGCGCACCGCGACGACGACCCTGGCCTCCCTCGACCTCGACCCGGCGGTCCTCCTGGAGCACCTGGACCGGATCACCCAGGGCCTGGACCACTCCATCGCCACCTGCGTGTACGCCGTCCACGATCCCCGGCTGGGGAGATGCCGGATCGCCAACGCCGGCCATCTGCCGCCGGTGCACATCCGCCCGAGCCGTCCGCCGGAGCTGCTCGACCTGCCCACCGGCGCGCCGCTGGGCGTGGGCGGGGTGCCGTTCTCCACGACCGACGTCGACTTCGCCCCCGGCGACCAGCTCGTGCTGTACACCGACGGCCTGGTCGAGACCCGCACCCACTCGCTCGACGAACGCCTGGAGGCACTGCTGGCGCTGCTCGACGATCCCGCGCGGCCGCTGGAGGAGGTGTGCGACCTGCTGCTGAGCGCGTTGCACCACCCCGACAACCACGACGACGTGGCCCTGCTGGTGGCGCGTGCGCGGGCCGGGGAGTGAGCGGCGCCGCCCGTCCGATTCACAGGCTTTTGTTATCGCTTCCTTACCGGACACCTCGGACAATCACAGTGAGGCGTGGCAGTGGTGCCGCCGTCGTGGCCGAGGAGAGTGAGCCGTGATGCAGGAGCCGGACAGGCCCGAAGGGCCACAAGAGGTCGAACTGCTCTCGGGGCCGGTCGACGGGGAACGGGACCGTGCGGACCTGGGCGCGCTGTGGCGGCGCCGGTCGGCCCGCGGCCGGGCGGTGATCGCTGCCACCGCCGTCGCCGTCCTGGCGTTCGGCGGCACCGTCGCCTACGCGGCGACCTCGGGGGACTCCGGTGGCGGTTCGCCCCCGGCGGCCCCGTCCGCGTCCTCCTCCGAGGGGCCCGGCGGACGGCACGCCCACGGCGGCCCGTGGTTCGGCCTGGGCGGGGACGCCGCGCACGGTGAGGCGACCGTCAAGGACCCCGACACCGGCGACTGGGTCGTCCGCGTCTGGCAGTGGGGCACCGTGGCGAAGGTGGCCGACGACCGGGTCACCGTCAGGAGCGAGGACGGCGTCTCGTGGACGTGGACGGTGGGTGCGGACACGACCGTGTCCGCCGAGGGCGCCTCCGGCTCCGGGGCCGACGCGTTGAAGAAGGGCGACACCGTCCTCGTCGTCGGCTCCCGTTCCGGTGACACCGACACCGCCGACCGCGTCCTGTCCGGCACCTTCGACGAACGCGGCCCGGGCGAACGCGGCCCCGGCGACCGGCGCGGCGACTCCCCGGGGCACGGCCCGTGGAACCACGGGGGCGACCGCTCCCCCGGGCCCACGGGCAGCGGAGCCGCTACCTGACCCTGGTGCCGACGACCACGTGGGCGTACAGCTCCTCGTCCTTGGCCAGACGCACCGTCAGACCACCGCGGGTGAACGCCTCGACGGCGGCCGGGGCCTGGCGCTCGCTGGTCTCGACGAGGACACAGCCGCCGGGGGCGAGCCAGCGCGGCGCCTCGGCCGCGACCCGGCGCAGCACGTCCAGCCCGTCACCGCCGCCGTCGAGGGCGGCTAGCGGCTCGTGCTCCCGGGCCTCCGCGGGCAGCAGGGGAACCTCGCCGGTGGGGACGTAGGGCACGTTCGCCGCCAGGATGTCTGTTCGGCCCCGCAGTTGGCCGGGAAGCGCCGCGAACAGGTCGCCGGCGTAGGCGTGTCCGCCGTGCTCGGCGATGTTGCGCCGGGCGCAGCCCACCGCCGCCGCGTCGATGTCCGCGGCGTGCAGCTCGACCGGTCCGAGGGAGGCGGCGAGGGCGGCGCCGACGGCGCCCGAGCCGCAGCACAGGTCGACGACGACGGAGGCGTGCGGCGCCGCGGCGAGGGCTTGGTCGACGAGGAACTCGGTGCGGCGGCGGGGCACGAAGACGCCCGGCTCGACGGTGATCCGCAGGCCGTGGAACTCGGCCCAGCCGACGACGTGTTCGAGGGGCAGGCCCGCCGCGCGGCGGGCCGCCATGGCCGCGGCCTCGTCGGGCGTGCGGGCCGCGGTGAGGATCAACTCCGCCTCGTCCTCGGCGAACACGCACCCGGCACCCCGCAGAACGGCGACCAGGACGTCACGGGACGCCGAGGGGGAGGTCGGGGAAAACGAGGAACCGACGGGAGAAGTACGAGAAGAACGAGAGGAAGCAGAAGAACGCGGAGAGGGAGAAGCGGGAGAAGGCGAAGAGGCGGGAGAACGAGGGGGCATGAAGCCGAGAAGCCTTTCGGAAGCCGAAGGGCGCTCTCACGGTCGCCTACCGGCGGCGATCCACGCTGTCACGGGAGGAGAGCACCCGACCTGACACTGCGGTAATGGGTCTCACCTCCTCGGTCACGCGCGACTGGGAACCTCCGCAGCCGGACGGCCACCCTACCCCAGAGAGCGGACGACGTTCCGGGCACGGAATCCCTCGCCACCTGAGTTGTACTATGCAACCAGGCTAGTGAGGGAGGACCGGTGGAAGCACCCGAGGCCGTGGAGACCATCCAGCGGGAGATGACGAGCTTCGCCCGGCGGGCCCGTGCCTCGGCGGGCCGGCTGCACCCCGAACTGTCGCTGGTGTCCTACACGCTCCTCGGCCACCTGGAGGAGAGCGGCGGCTGCCGGGCCACCGACCTCGCCGCGCACTACGCCCTGGACAAGTCCACGGTCAGCCGCCAGGTCGGCGCCCTGGAGCGCGCCGCCCTGATCGAGCGGCGCCAGGACCCCGAGGACCACCGGGTGCAGGTCCTGCATCTCACCGACACGGGCCGCCGCATCCTCGCCCAGGTCACCGAGAGCCGCCGTACGGCCTTCCGGGAACGGCTGGCGCAGTGGCCGGAGGCGGACCTGGAGCGGTTCGCGGAGTACCTGGTGCGCTACAACGCGTGGCGCGGGCCCGCCGCCGGGAGCGATCCGCCTCCCCCGGCGGCCCCGTGACCCCCCGGCCGGTTCGCTACGCCACGGGGACCGACTCCCGCCCCTCCCCCAGCCGCTCCGGCACCCGTGCCGCCAGGAACGCCGTTCTGCGGCGCAGCCGGAAGCCCAGGGACTCGTAGAGGCGGATGGCGTTCGTGTTGCCGGCGCTGGTGTGCAGGAAGGGCGTCTCGCCGCGTTCGCGGATGCCGTGGGCGACGGCCAGGATCAGCCGGGTCGCCAGGCCCTCGCCCCGGAAGGCGGGGTCGGTGCAGACCGCGCTGATCTCGGTCCAGCCCGGCGGATGCAGGCGCTCGCCGGCCAGCGCGATCAGGGCGCCGCCCCGCCGTATGCCCAGGTAGGTGCCGAGTTCGATGGTCCGGGCCTCGAACGGCCCCGGCTGGGTACGGGCGATCAGGTCGAGGATCTCGGGTACGTCGGCGGGACCGAGCCGGACGGCCTCGGGTTCGGGTGCGGCGGCCAGCCCGTCGTCGACGAACTGCACGCCCTCGATCTGGAGGGTGAGCTCCCACCCGGCCGGGAGCTCACCGCGGAAGCCCGGCAGCGGGACCTCCGCGCCGGGACCGGCGAGCGCCGCGAGATCCGCCCAGTCGGCCGCGTCCGGCTCGTCCGGCAGCGCCAGCCACGGCGACACGTCGACGGGGTAGCGCAGCACCCGGCCCCGGCGCTCGGCGAAGTGGGCGTGCGGGCCGGTGAGGGAGGCGAGGGCGGGGTTGTCGAGGACGTGCGGGGGCTCGATGGCGCTCATGCGTCCGCTCCGATCTCCAGGACGACCTTGCCCCGGGCGTGGCCGCTCTCGACCTCGCGCAGCGCCTCGCCCGCCCGCTCCAGCGGGAACGTGAGGGTGACATGCGGGTTCAGTTCGCCGCGTACGACCAGGTCCGCCACCGCCCGCAGAACGGCCGTGTCACGGGCGCGGGCCACCCGGGCGCCGCCCAGCCGCTCGACCTCCTCGGCCGGGGCTCCGGCCGTGATCAGCCGGGCGCGGTCGCGCACCAGGCCGGCCGCCTCGTGCAGCACCTCGCCGCCGACGAGGTCGTAGACGCCGTCGACACCGTCCGGCGCGGTCAGGCGCACCGCCGCCGCCCAGTCCGGGCCGGACGGCACGTGCACGGCGCCCAGCGACTCGAGGAGGTCCTTCTTGCCCTCGCTCGCGACGCCCACGACACGCAGTCCGCGGGCGCGGGCGATCTGCGCGACGGCGACCCCGACTCCGCCGCCCGCGCCGGTGACCAGCAGTGTCGCCCCGGCCGGCAGGTCGAGCTGGTGCACACCGTCGTAGGCGGTCGCCGCGGCCACGGGAAGGGTCGCGGCGTCGGTGAAGGACAGCCCGGCGGGCTTGTGGGCGGTGATGCCGGCGGCCAGCAGCGCGTACTCGGCGTAGCCGCCCGCGACCGCGGTGCCGAACACCTCGTCGCCGGGCGTGAAACCGGTGACTCCCTCGCCGCTCTCCTCGACGACGCCGGCCACCTCGTTGCCCAGGACCGAGGGGAACACGCGCTCGCCGCTCTCGCCGGGGCGCCGGTACCCCGTGCGCTGTTTCCAGTCGACCGGGTTCACACCCGCCGCACGCACCGCGACGAGCACCTCGCCGGGCCCGGGCCGGGGGCGGTCCAGGTCGACGAGGGCCTCGGTCTCCGGGCCGCCGTACCGGGTGAAGACGTACGCCTTCGGCATTGCTCCCACTCTCCTTCGCTGGCACCGGACCGCTGGATCCGGAACGACACGTGCAAGAGCCCGGGCCCGGTGGCTATTCCCCCCTCGCGGGACTGTTCATACGGGCTTAATGATCGGCGGGCGGACCGGGTGCGGAGCACGGCTGACATGCACGTACGGTTGACTGCGTGAACATCCGCCGTCGTCCCGCTGGAACCGCATGAACGTCACCCGAGGCTTCACCGGCCGCCCCCGTGCCCACCGTCCGGGACTGCCCCCCGGCCAGTACGACGCGGGCGACGACTGGCCCGTGCTGTCCGCCGAGGTCACACCCGACCTCGCGCCCGCGGAGTGGACCTTCCGCGTCGACGGGCTGGTGGCGGCGCCCCGCACCTGGGACTGGGACGAGGCGCACGCGCTGCCGGAGTCCGCGTACGAGGGCGACATCCACTGTGTGACCAGCTGGTCCAAGTTCGGGGTGCGGTTCGGGGGCGTGTCCCTGGACGCGTTCCTCGCGGCCGTCCGGCCCGACGCGTCCGCGACCCATGCCGTCGCGTACTCGCACACCGGCTACACCACCAACCTGCCCCTGTCCGACCTGACCGGCGGCCGGGCGTGGATCGCCTGGGAGTACGACGGGAAGCCCCTCGCGGCCGAGCACGGCGGTCCGGCACGACTGCTGGTGCCGCACCTGTACTTCTGGAAGAGCGCCAAGTGGATCGCGGGCCTGCGGCTGCTCGACCACGACGAGCCGGGCTTCTGGGAGCAGAACGGCTACCACGCGCGGGGCAACCCGTGGGAGGAGCAGAGGTACGCCGGTGACTGAGACCTTCACTCCCCCGACCCGGTTCGCGGTGCCGGGCCGGATCGCCGTGAGCAACCGGGCCGCCGCACTGTGGCAGACGGCGACGCTCACCGAGATCCGCCGCGAGACCCCGCACGCGGCCACCTTCCGGTTCGCGGTCCCCGCGTGGGCGGGACACCTGCCCGGCCAGCACCTGATGCTGCGGCTGACCGCCGACGACGGCTACACCGCCCAACGCCACTACTCGATCGCCTCGGCGCCCGACGACGACGGGCACGTCGAGCTGACCCTGGACCACGTGGACGGCGGCGAGGTCTCGGGCTGGTTCCACACCAGGGCGGAGCCGGGTGACGAGGTCCAGGTGCGAGGTCCGCTCAGCGGCTTCTTCGCCTGGCCCGGCGACCGGCCCGCCCTGCTGATCGGCGCCGGCTCCGGGGTCGTCCCGCTGATGTCGATGGTCCGCCACCACCGGGCTCGCGGCCTCGACGTACCGCTGCGGCTGCTGGTGTCCGCGCGCGGTCCCGAGGAGCTGATCTACGCGCGGGAGTACGGCGCCGAGACGACGCCCGTGTTCACGCGGAGCGCGCCGGAGGGCGTGCCCGTGGGGCGGCTCGCGGCACGTCACCTCGCCCCGCTGCTCGCCGAGGAACCGGCGGGCGGCTGGGAGGCGTACGTGTGCGGCTCCAACGCGTTCGCCGAGCACGCCTCGCGGCTGCTGGTCCGGGCGGGGCAGCCGGTCGACCGCATCCGGATCGAACGTTTCGGCTGACCCGCCCGGCCGCCCCACCGGGCCGCTCCCTCCCCACCCGTCCCCGGCGTCCCCGGCTGCCGAGGGGCCGACGTGAACGATGCGTGAAACGATGTACTCCGAACGGGGTATGACGCTCATGTGGGCACTCGTACGCGTGACGGCGAGGAGGTCGACATGCGAGACCGGGTGCGCGGCTGGCGCCGGCGGGACAACCCGCTGCGACGCCGGTCCGACGTGGTGGAGGCGTGGACGGCGCTTTTCGTCGCCGTGCTGCTGCTGGTCGCCGTGCCGCTGGCCGGGGCGCTCGCCGGCCAGTGGGGCCATACCGACGCCCAGGCGGTCGCGGACCGGCTGCGGGCCGAACGCCACCGGGTCCGGGCCGAGGTCGTCGGTCACCCTCCCGAAGCGCTGCCCTCGGTGGAGGGCGTCCGACAGCAGATGTCCACCGTGGCCGTGCGGTGGACCCCGCCGGGTGAGCCCGCGCGGACGGCCACCGCCCGGGTTCCGGCGGGCACGCGCGCGGGCGAGATGGTGGACGTCTGGTTCGACACGCGGGGCCGCAACGTCGAACCGCCGCCGAACGACACCATGGTCTGGCAGCACACCCTCACCATGGGCGCGTGCGCGGCCGGGGGTACGGCCGTCGTGGTGCTGCTCGGGCACACCGTGATCCGCCGGGTGGCGATGCGGCACCGGCTGGGCGAATGGGAGCGGGAGTGGGCCCGCACGGAACCCCAGTGGACCCGCCGCAGGCCCGCCTGAAGCTCCTGACCAGGGTCTGGCGAGGTCTCCCGGTGCCCACGTACGGTGTGATCATTCGTATGGGCACTTAACAAAAGGCGGTCCTTCATGCCCCTGTTCGACCTGACCGACGAGGAGCTCCGCACCTACCGCAGCGCGTCCACCGAGCCCGAGGACTTCGACGCGTTCTGGTCCAAGACCCTCCAGGAGGCCCGTGAGCACGACCTGGACGCCCGCTTCGAGCCGGTCGACACGGGTCTGACCACGGTGCAGGTGTACGACGTGACCTTCGCCGGGTTCGGCGGACATCCCGTCAAGGGCTGGCTGACGCTGCCCGCCGGGACGGAGCAACCGCTGCCGCTGGTCGTGGAGTTCGTCGGCTACGGCGGCGGACGCGGGCTGCCGCACGAGCATCTGCTGTGGGCGTCGACGGGCCGCGCGCACTTCATCATGGACACCCGTGGCCAGGGCAGCGCCTGGGGCGGTGGCGGCGGCACCGCGGACCCGGTGGGCGGCGCTCCCTCGTACCCCGGTTTCATGACGCGGGGCATCGACGCCCCGGAGAACTACTACTACCGCCGGGTGTTCACGGACGCGGTGCGCGCGGTCGAGGCGGCCCGCTCCCACCCGCTCACCGACGCGGCACGGACCGTGGCGATCGGCGGGAGCCAGGGCGGCGGCATCACGATCGCCGTGGGTGGCCTGGTTCCGGATCTCGCGGGCATCGCCCCGGACGTGCCGTTCTTGTGCGACTTCCCGCGCGCGGCGGTCCTGACGGACCGTCACCCGTACCGCGAGATCGGGCTGTTCCTCAAGACGCACCGCGGCCGCTCCCAGGACGTCCTGGGCACCCTGGCGTACTTCGACGGGGTGCACTTCGCGTCCCGGGGTTCGGCTCCCGCGCTGTTCTCCGCGGCCCTGGAGGACCAGACCTGCCCGCCGTCGACGGTGTTCGCCGCCTTCAACGCGTGGGCGCACGAGGACAAGGAGATCGAGGTGTACGACTTCAACGACCACGAGGGCGGCGGCCCTTACCAGGAGGCGGCCAAGCTGCGCTGGCTGCGGTCGTACGTCTGACGGCCGGCGATGGACACACGTGCCGCCGCAGAGCGGTTCACCGGGGTGTGGGAGCGGGCCTGGGCGACGCACGACGTTGCGGCGCTGCTGGAGCTGTACGCCGAGACCTGCGTCCACCGGTCGATGCCGTTCCGCGAGCCGCATCGGGGGCGGGCCGAGCTGGGGGCCTATCTGCGCTGGTCGTTCGCGGCGGAGCGGGTGACCGACGTGCGGTTCTCGCCCCCGCTCGTGGGCGCGGACCGGGTCGCGGTGGCGGAGTTCCGGGTGCTGGCCGAGGAGGACGGGGCGGCCGGCACGCTGGCCGGCTGTGTCTTCGTCCGGTTCGACGAGGCCGGGCTCGCGGTCGAGTCACGCGACTACTAGCATACGGCGCAGGGCCACCAGGAGCCGACGGGGCGGACCTTCCTCCTGTGATCCAGGATCTGTTCGGCACACTTCCCTCCAGTCCGACCAGTCGGTACGTTCGGGGTGCCCGGGCCGCACCGTAGCGGTCCGGGGTTCCGGCGGACGACGGAGGCTCCATGTCCGAGCACGTGCCACAGATCCACGGCCACTGCGACCCACGGTTCGCGGCGGTGCGCGCGGCCTTCGAGGAGAACTTCCGGGACCGGGGCGAGCTGGGCGCCGCCGTGAGCGTCACGGTCGACGGCGCAGTGGTGGCCGATCTGTGGGGCGGCCGGGCCGACGCGGCGGGCACGCGCGCGTGGGAGCGGGACACCGTGGTCAACGTGTGGTCCACGTCGAAGGGCCCGACCGCGCTGTGCGCGCACATCCTCGCCGACCGGGGGCTGCTCGACCTCGACGCGCCGGTGGCCGCGTACTGGCCGGAGTTCGGCGCGGCGGGCAAGGAGCGTGTCCTGGTCCGGCATCTGCTGTCCCACCGGGCGGGTCTGGCCGGTCTGCGCGAGCCGCACTCCCTCGAGCAGCTCTACGACTGGGAGCTCACCACCGCCCGCCTCGCGGCCACGGAGCCCTGGTGGGAGCCGGGCACCCGGTCCGGCTATCACGCGCTCACCTACGGCTTCCTCGTCGGGGAGGTGGTGCGGCGGGTGTCGGGGCTGCTGCCGGGGGCCTTCCTGGAGCGGGAGGTGACCGGTCCGCTGGGCGTCGACTTCACGATCGGGCTGCCGGAGAAGGAGGCCGGGCGGGCGGCCGAGCTGGTGCATCCGCCGGTCGCCTCGTCCAGCGAACAGGCCGCGATCCTCAGCCAGTTGGCACCGGCGGCCGTCGCCGCCCTGACCAATCCGGCGGCGGGCGCGAGCGAGGCCAACTCGCCGCGCTGGCGGGCCGCGGAGATCCCGGCGGCCAACGGCCACGGCACCGCGCGGGCGGTGGCCGCGCTCTACGGGATCTTCGCCGGCCGGGGCGCGTACGGCGGGCGTCGTGTCCTGTCCCCCGATGCGGCCGAGCGGGTGCGCGAGGGACAGGGTGCCTGCCGGGACCTGGTACTGGGGGCGGGGTTCGCGCACGAGACGGAGATCGGGCTCGGGCTGTGGCTCAGCGGTCCGAACGGATCGTACGGACCCAACCCCCGCGCTTTCGGACACGACGGCTTCGGCGGCTCGTGCGGGCTCGCCGACCCGGAGGCGGGGGTGTCGCTGGGGTACGTGATGAACCGTATGGGACCGCACATCGCCGACGACCCGCGGAAGACGGCGTTGGTGGACGCCCTGTACAGCGCGCTCTGAGCGCTGGCACGGCGCGGGCGTTCGGACGGTGCGGGGCGGTCCGGTTTCGGCCGATCGGGCGGTCGGCCCTTCCCTGCTGGTTTAGACCAATGCTAGATCTGGTGGCGCACCGAGTCCGCACGACCACGGCACGTCACCCACAGGAGGCGCGCGGCATGGCCCGCAGCACCACCCCCACCACCCCTCATGTCCACCCGCACCCCGACGAAGGGCCGCTGTACCGGCGGATCGCCACGGAGCTGCTCGGCGAGCTGCGCGAGGGCACCATCGCTCCCGGCGAACGGCTGCCGGCCGAGCGGCAGTTGGCCGGACACTTCGGCGTCAGCAGGCAGACCGTACGGCAGGCCCTGGAGGTCCTGCGGAGCGACGGGCTGGTCGAGACCGACCGGCGGGGCAGTCACGCCGCCCTGCCGGCCGGGTCGCCCGGCGCCCCCTCGTTCCTCGCCTTTCCCGTGGGCGCGCGGCCCGCGGACGACGCGTCGGCGGTGGCCCGCGCCGCCGTCAGCTGGGAGGCGCCCCCGCCCGCACACGCCGAGGCGCTCGGGCTCGCCCCGCACCGGCCGACGCTGGTGCACCGCTACGAGTCCGCCCGCGCCGACGGACGCGGTCTGCGTACGGCCGTCACGTCCTTCTCCGCGGTCGCCCTGGCCGAGGTGGAGGAACTGGCCCGCTACCGCGACCGCGCCGACTCGAGCGCCTCGCCGGAGCTCCGGCGGGCCTACGACTGGATGCGCCGGGCGGGCCTGACCCTGCACCACCGGGACTGCATCACGCATCTCGACGACGACCCGTCGATGCGGGTCACCCGGCGCGTGCACGACCAGTACGCGCGCCCCCTGGAGATCACCGACCTGGTGGTGGACACCCGGCGGGAGGCGCTGGTCTACGCGTTCACGCTGCCCGCGGCCGGGTGATCGCGTCCGGACGGGCTCCGCGTACCGTCTCAGCGGTCCGTCCGGCGCGCCTCGACCATACGGACCCGTGGGCTTCCGTCGCTCCTCGTCCCGAACTCGGGCAGGGCACGGAGGTCCACCCGGAACCCGGCGCGCTCCAGCTCGCGCCGCACGTCCCCGAGCCGGAAGGCGCGGTAGTACATCACGAACGGCGGCCGCCACAGGGCGTTGCGCACCCGCATCACGGCGTCGAAGCCGAGGAGCATCCAGAACGCCGGTGAGGAGCGCCTCGGCGGGGCCAGGACGGGGAACGCGAAGCATCCGCCCGGCCGCAGCGCGGTCCGCACCCCGGCGAACAGGCCCGGCAGCTCGCGGGGCAGGAAGTGCCCGAACGCGCCGAAGCTGACGACGAGGTCGAAGGCGGTGGTGAACGGCAGGGCGCGGGCGTCCGCGCGCACCCACGACACCCGGGGGCCCGCCGGACGGGTCCGCCGGCGCGCCTGCGCCAGCATGCCGGCGCTGAAGTCGGCACCCGTCACACTCCCCCGGCACACCGTCGCCAGGACCTCGACCCCCGCGCCCGTGCCACAGCACAGGTCGAGGCCGTCCTCGTACGGGCCGGTCTCCTTCAGGGCCGAGGCGACCGCGTCCAGGACGGCGTCCGGGGTGCGGAAGGGCGTGTGGTCGAACTTGGGCGCGAGCAGGTCGTAGCCGTGCTCGACGGACGACAGGGCCTGGACGGCGAGTTCGCGCAGGGTGGGGCCTTCGGGACTGAACATCCGTGTCAGCGTACGGCCGTCCGCCGCTTCAGGAGCAGCAGGGCGCGTTCGCACCAGGCCAGGTTCGTCTCCTCGAAGCCGATACCGGCCATCAGCGTCAGATAGGGGCCGATCCGGTCGGCCTCGGTCAGGTACGCGTCCTCGGTGTGTCCGTCGAGGAGGCGGTCGCGCACCCGCAGGTAGCGGTCGAGCTTGGCGCGGGACCAGGTCCTGCGCTCCTCGACCAGCGCGCGGGTCACCTCGGGGTCCACGCCGTCCATGGCCTGGATCCTGATGAGGAGTTCGTCGCGGATGGCGGTGGGTCGCCGCGGCGGGGTGGCGGCGAAGGCGTCCAGGTCCGCGCGGCCGGCCTCGGTGAGGGTGAACATCCTCTTGTTCGGCCGGCGTTCCTGCTGCACCACCCGGGCCTCGATCAGGCCGTCCTGCGCGAGGCGCTCCAGTTCGCGGTAGAGCTGCTGCGGGGTCGAAGGCCAGAAGTTCGCGAGGGAGACGTCGAAGACCTTCGACAGTTCGTAGCCCGAGGCCTCGCCTTCCAGGAGGGCGGCCAGGACGGCGTACTTGAGGGACATATGGACACGGTAGCAGGAGGCGATTATTGTCGTCGGCACCTATTCAACAAATTTAGTACTCACGCTATGAGGTGATCCGATGCGCGCGTTCCGCGAGGCGGTCGAGGCCGGCGATCTCGATGCCGTCGAAGCGCTGCTGGCCGAGGACGTGGTGTTCACCAGCCCGGTCGTGTTCAAGCCGTATCCGGGCAAGGCGATCACCGCGTCGATCCTGCGGGGGGTGACGCGGGTCTTCGAGGACTTCCGCTACGAGCGCGAGCTCGACGGGGGCGACGGGCGTGACCACGCGCTGGTGTTCCGGGCCCGGGTGGGCGAGCGGGAGCTGACCGGCTGCGACTTCATCCACCTGAACGAGGAGGGGCTCATCGACGAACTCACGGTCATGGTCCGCCCGTTGTCGGGCGCCCAGGCTCTCGCGGCGGCGATGGCGGCCCGGTTCGACGAGATCCTGAAGGAGGCGGAGGCCCGGTCGGCCTCCGCCTCCTGACGTCAGGCCACCGTGAGGGTGAGGGCTCCCGCGTAGGTCGCACCCGGCGTGAGGGCCGTCGGCGTCCCGTCGACGGCCAGGGTCACCCTCCTGCCGCGCGGCGCCTTCACGACCGCGTCGGCGGCCAGGGTCAGCGAGGTCAGGCACGACGTCCCGGTGACCGTCCAGACGGAGCCGCTGCCGAGCCGGACGATCGCCCCGTTGTTCACGGCGGGCCGCACGGTGTTGGTGACGATGCCGAGCTCGTAGAAGGTGGACGCGTCGATCGACGGCACCCGGTGCCGGGCCTTCGTCGCCGAGATCACGCCCTTGAGCGTCGCCCCCTCGAAGGCGAGGACCATGTTCTTGCCGCTGCGCATGCCGTTGTAGAAGTCGCCCTCGAGGTCGATGGCGGTGAAGGTGGCCGCGCCGTCGGCGGAGTGGACGGCGGTGACGTCGAAGGAGACGTTCCTGACGGGGTCGGTCGTCGGCTCGGTGTAGACGCCGACGTTCATCATCCTGCCGCCGACGTTCACCGGGCCCGGGTCGTCCAGCTCGATCATCTGGAGGAGGACGCCGTCCCGCGGGTTCAGGCGGGCGCCGCCCGAACCGTCGACGGTGATCGCGCTCTGCTGGCCCTTGTCGAGGAAGGTGGCCCGCTCGGAGTTGATCACCGTGCCGCCGTCGAGGGTGAGCGTGCCGGCGCCGACTCCATGTACGGGGTCTCGACCGTGGCCTGGTAGTCGGCGGGCAGCACGCCGTTGCGGGTGTGGACAGTGGAGTTCTTCACCACCACGTTGGCGCCGTCGTCGGAGATGACCCCGGTGCGCTCGACACCCTTGGTGCTGATCCGGGCGCCGTCCACGACGAGCGTGGTCGCGGATCCGTCGCCGACGACCGCGGCGCCGTAGCCGGCGAAGTCGCAACGGCCGTTGCGGCTGGCGCGGCGCTACGAGGGCTTCGCCCGCTGCGCCGTCGTACCGAACTGGGAGCGGGCGTTCGCGGTGAACACGACCGGTGCGCTGCTCGGCATCCAGGCGCTCGGCCCGCTGATGCCGGCCGGCTCGTCCATCGTCAACGTCGGCTCGGTGGCCGCCCTGACGGCTCATCACGCCGTCGCCTACACGGCCGGCAAGTGGGCGTTGCGCGGACTGTCGAAGGTGGCGGCGCTGGAGTTGGCGCCCCGGGGGATCCGCACCAACCTGGTGCACCCCGGGTACATCGAGACCCCGCTGATGGCCTCCGCGAACCCGGTGTTCGTGGGGGCGCACCTGGCGATGACGCCCCAGGGGCGCCCCGGCTGCGTCGAGGAGGTGGCGCCGCTCGTCGACTATCTGCCGTCGGACGAGGCGTCGTACGTCAACGGCGCGGAGATAACCGTCGACGGCGGGTACGCGGCACACGGCGGGGTGATGGCGATCACGAACGCGCTGGACGCGCCGGAGGCCGGCCGCTGAGGCGTGTGCCCGCGTGCCGGCCGCCGTGCCGGGTGGCCCCTGCCGTGGCCGGACCTCAACCCCCGAGGTCCTCCAGGGTCGTCCTCGTGTCCGTCTTCAGGTAGCCGGTGACCTCTTCGAGCGTCGGCGGGTCCTTGTCGTCGTCGTACGAGGAGTAGTAGGCGCTGTAACTCATCGTGTACGTCACCCATCCGTCCCGCACGGCGAGTGTGGCGTAGAGGGATCCGCTCGACGACCCGGACGTGGTGTCGTTGCTGACGAGATAGGCCTCGTCGCCTATGCCCGTGATGGCTTCCACGTCGTAACCCGTGTGGCTGTCGGCGTAGTTCTTCCAGGCCGCGGTGAACTCCGGTCCGGGGTCGGTCTTCTTGTGCAGGTCCAGCTGGGAGTACAGGTAGGCGTCCGCGTAGCTGGACGTGGACTTCTTCAGGCTGATGCTGCACAGGCCCTCGTCGAGGGCGTCGTCCTTGAGGGTGTTGTGCGTCGGGGAGGTGTCGTTGTCCGGGTACTCCTCCTTGAAGGACGAGTAGTCCGTGGAGTTGCACAGGTTCGACGGCGCCGAGTAACCGAGCAGGTCGGGGTCGTCCTCGGCGCCGATCAGGAAGACGCCGGCCGCCCAGGCCGCGGACGCCAGCACCGCTCCGACGGCGCCCCACAGGACGGCTTTCCCCGCGCCGCCGCCACCGCCGCCGCTTCCGGGCGACGGGCCGACCACGGGGTACGGACCCTGCTGGAGGTAGGGGTTGACCGGCTGGGGCGGCGCGGGCTGCCCGACCAGGGTCGGCTGGGCATAGACGCTCGGCTGGCCGGCCTGGGTCGCGGGCGCCGCCGGCGGGAAGCCCAACGGCCCGCCGGGGGCCGGCGACTGCGGATGCGGATAGGGGTACGCGCTCGGCTGGGCCGGCGCATCGGACGGCTGCTCCGGCTGCTGCGGGGGCTGAGGCGGCGTGGACATGACGTGAAGATAATGCAGAAATAGAGGTCAAGTCCCCTACTGTTACGGATCGTTACCCTCTGGGGACATCTGTGGGAGAACCCGGAAGAGGCCGGGACTTTCGCCCGGCCTCTCCTGTGTGCGCCGTCGGTCCGGCTCTCCCTCCGGACCGCT
The DNA here is from genome assembly GCF_035983595.1 of Streptomyces sp. NBC_01334. Lineage (NCBI taxonomy): Bacteria > Bacillati > Actinomycetota > Actinomycetes > Kitasatosporales > Streptomycetaceae > Streptomyces > Streptomyces sp. NBC_01334. The sequence continues at coordinate 1,173,161 of NZ_CP130718.1, forward strand.
GGTCCGGCCGGGGGCCGGCGCCTGGACGGTCGCCGTCCGCACCCGGGCGCCGACCGTCGCCTGCGCGGTGCTCCTCCGCACCAGGAACAGCGTGACCAGCGCGCCCAGCAGCGACGCGCAGCCGCAGATCACCACGCCGACGGCCATCCCGTGGCCGAGGGCGGCCTGGGCCGCCGCGCGGGCGCCGTCGCTGCCGGCGTTGACGACCGCAAGGGTCCCGCGGCCGCCTCCATCCCGGCGTCGGCTCCGCTCAGCTTGCCCACCAGCGCGGCGGACGCCGCGCTCATGGCGACGGTGCTGATGACGGCGGGGCCGAGGCCCTGGCCGAACTCGCGCACCAGGCTGGTCGCGCCGCTGGCCATGCCGGTCATGTGGAGCGGTACGGCGTTCACGGCGGGAGTTCCACGGTTTCCGCGGCGCCGTCGGCGTCGATGTCGCAGCCGAATGCACTCGCCCCTTCCGTCGCGAACAGCAGCGCCGCCGCACGTCCTATTCCGGCTCCCGTACCGCTGATGAAGGCGATTTTCCCCGCCAGTCGACCCATGATTGTCCAAGTCCCTTGTTCATGCCGCCGAAGTGCGGTGGTGGCAGCGTCGGCCCGGGGCCATCGGGGGTTCGTATATGCGGGGGCGACGGACGGCGGGGTCGTCGCAGGGCCGCACAGCGTCTCCGCGTCACCCTTCGGCTGGGTGGCCGCACCGTGGGGAACAACCGTCGCCATGGGCGCGTTGACGCCATCGGGACCGACCGGCGTGCTACAGTGCCGACAGCACTTGTGTACGCCCCCTTTGCGGGCGCCGGTGCCAGTTCCCTTCAGTTCGCCGCATCACCCGTCGTTTCCGACCGGTACAGCGGCTTTCCCGCACCACCTCACCGACGGTTCGGTTCCGCCGTGGCCGAGGTGCTGTTCCCGCCGCCCGAGACGCGCCGTGCGCCCTCCCTTCGCGGCTGCTCCCCCTCTTCGCATGTCTCATGCCTTCCGTCCTCGAAAGGACCGACCACCATGACCACCACTCTCGAACACCCCCCTGTACAGCAGCAGCCCCCGGCCCGGGTCGCCGCCGGTGTCCTCGACATCGACGCCGGCGGGAAGGGGCACCTGCGCCCCGCGGACTGCCTGGCCACCCCCGCCGACCTCCAGGTCCCGGCCGCGCTGATCCGCCGTCACGGCCTGCGCAGGGGCGACCTCGTCGAAGGGGTGCGCGGTACCCAGCGCGCCCTCACCGAGGTCGCCCGCGTCAACGGCCGTACGCCCGAGGAGCTGCGCACCCGTCGGCACTTCCGCGAACTCACACCCGTCCACCCGCGCGAGCGGCTCCGCCTGGAACATCCGGCGGCCGGCCTCGCCGGACGCGTCACGGACCTCGTCGCGCCGGTCGGCAAGGGCCAGCGCGGACTGATCGTCGCCCCGCCGAAGACGGGCAAGACCGTACTGCTCCAGCAGATCGCCGCCGCCGTCGCCGGCAACCACCCCGGTGCGCGGCTGATGGTCGTCCTGCTCGACGAGCGGCCCGAGGAGGTCACCGACATGCGGCGCTCCGTGCGTGGCGAGGTGTACGCCTCGACGTTCGACCGGGCGCCCAAGCAGCACATCGCGCTGGCCGAGCTCGTCATCGAGCGGGCCAAGCGGCTCGTCGAGGCGGGCGAGGACGTCGTGATCCTCCTCGACTCGCTCACCCGGCTGTGCCGGGCCCACAACAACGCGGCCGCCGCCGGGGGCCGCACCCTCAGCGGCGGTGTGGACGCGACCGCGCTGATCGGCCCCAAGCGGTTCTTCGGCGCCGCACGGGCGGCCGAGGAGGGCGGCTCGCTCACCGTCCTCGCCACCGCCCTGGTCGAAACGGGCTCCCGCGCCGACGACTTCTACTTCGAGGAACTGAAGAGCACCGGCAACATGGAGCTCCGCCTCGACCGCGAACCGGCCTCCCGCCGGGTCTTCCCGGCCGTCGACATCAACGGCTCCGGCACCCGGCGCGAGGAACTCCTCTACTCCCCCGGCGAGTTGACCGCCGTACGCGGTCTGCGCCGGGCCCTGCAGACCCGGGACGGCCAGGCGAACCTGGAGACGCTCCTGGAGCGGATGCGCGAGACGCCGGACAACACGGCCTTTCTGCGCCGCATCCAGCCGACCCTGCCCGCCGCATAGGGCGGAACGTGCGGCATCCGGGTGCACGCGCCCCGTGTCCGGCACGGGCAGCACGGAGAATGCCGGGTTCATTCCTACGTTGATCGTATGACGATCGGATTCTCTTCCCGGGCCGTTGCGACGGCGTGCGCGTTCTGTGTGGCGGGCGTCCTCGCCCTCGGCCCCGCCGCGTCCGCCGACCAGGCCGGCGCGGACCCCGGAACGCCGGGGGGACCCGGTGGGCCGGGCGGCCCTCGGGCGACGGCGCCCCGGCCGTCCGTGCTCTACCACTCCGGGACGCAGGTCAGACCCCACCGTGGCGCCCCCGAGGTCCCCGCTGTCTCGGCGCTGTCCTGGCTGGTCTCCGACGCGCAGACGGGTGAGGTGCTCGCCGCGTCGAACGCGCACCGCAGACTGCCCCCGGCCAGCACCCTCAAGACCCTCTTCGCCCTCACGGTGCTGCCGGTCCTGCCCGGCGAGATCCGGCACCGGGTGAGCGAGGAGGAGCTCAGCGGCGTCGGGCCCGGCAGCAGCCTCGTCGGAGTCGCCGAGGGACACACGTACCGGGTCGCCGACCTGTGGCGCGGAGTGTTCCTCAACTCCGGCAACGACGCCGTGCACGTACTGGCGGCCCTCAGCGGCGGCTGGCACGCCACGGCCACCCGGATGCAGGCCAAGGCACGCTCCCTGGGCGCCCTGGACACCCATGTGCTGTCGCCCGACGGCTACGACACCCCGGGCCAGGTGTCCTCCGCGTACGACCTGGCGGTGTTCGGGCGGGCGGGGCTGCGCAACGCGGACTTCGCGCGGTACTGCGGCACCGCGGAGGCGAGCTTCCCCGGGGACGGGGGCTGGTCCTACGGGATCGCCAACACCAACCGGCTGCTGACCGGGGCGGACGGTGTCGAGCCGTACCCGGGGCTGATCGGGATCAAGAACGGCTACACCAGCAACGCGGGCAACACCCTGGTCGCCGCCGCCCGTCAGGGCGGACGCACCCTCGTCGTGACGGTGATGAACCCTCAGACGGGCGGCGGGTTCGAGGTCTATGAAGAGGCGCGCGCGTTGCTGGACTGGGGGTTCGCGGCCGCCGGGCGGGTGGATCCGGTGGGCTCGCTTGACGCGCTGCGCGCCCGCCCCCGGCCGCAGCCGGGACCCGGGCCGAGCCTGGAGACCGAGCCGGTGCCCACCTCGGCCTCTGCCTCCGCCGCTCCCCCGGCCGGAGCCACGGTCGCCGTGGCCGTCGCTGCCGCCGACCCTCCCGGCTGGCCGGAGGCGGCGCTGATCGCGGGCGCCGCCGCGCTGGGCGGGGCAGCCGTGGCGCTCGTGCTGCGGCTCGCCGGCCGCCGCCCTTCGGGAGGATGACCGACGGGCAGCCACAGCAGCAGGCCGAGCGTGATCCAGGTGTAGATGTTGCTGCCGAGGAAGCCGCCCACGCCGGACGCGTCGTCGACCCACAGCCACACCACGCTGGTGCACAGCACCGCGTACAGGGCGCCCGCGACGCGTGGGCGCCCCGCGCGGATCAGCACCGCGAAGGACGGCAGCAGCCACACCAGGTGGTGCACCCACGTCACGGGGCTGACCAGACAGGCGGTGAGGCCGGTCAGGGCGAAGGCCGCCTGCCAGTCCCGCGCGACGACCGCCCGCCGGGCCCGCCACGCCCACCAGCCCAGCGCAGCCAGCACCAGCACCGCCCAGACCGCCCGGCTCTCCACACCCAGCCGTGCCAGGACGCCCTGGAGCGACTGGTTGGAGACGTAGTCGAGCCGGCCCACCCGGGTCGTGTCCCACAGGGCCCGCGTCCAGTAGAAGCGCGAGGCGTCCGGGGCGACCAGGGCCGCGAGCACGGTGGCGGCCGCCGCCACGGTCGTGGCCACGGCGGCCGCCCGCCACCGGCGGGCGACCAGCAGCAGGCCGATGAAGAGCGCGGGCGTGAGCTTGACGGCCGCCGCCAGGCCGATGCCGACGCCGGCCCAGCGCGTCCGCCCGGATGCGAGCAGCCCGGCGTCGGCGAGCACCAGGGCCAGCAGCAGCAGGTTGACCTGGCCGAAGCTGAGGGTGTCGCGCAGCGGTTCGAAGAGCGCGAGCGCGCAGGCGGCGAGGCCGGCTCCGTACCAGCCGTACCGCCGCCACCGGGGTCCGGCGCACACCCGCACCGTGAACGCCAGCGCCGCCAGGTTGAGCAGCAGGGCGGTCACGATCGCGGTGCGCAGCCCGACCAGCGCCATCGGCAGCATGACGACGGCCGCGAACGGGGGGTAGGTGAAGCCGTACGGCGTGCCCGGTACCCGGTAGTCGTAGACCCGGCCGCCCTCGTGGATCCAGCTGTTGACGGTGCCGTGGTAGACGCGCAGGTCGAACCAGTCGCGCAGCAGCGGCACCGTCGCGGTGAAGACGGTGACGACGGCGGCGAACGCGAGGAGCAGCAGGAGGCGGCCGCGGTCGCTGCGGGGCGGTCTCACCCCGTGGACCTGACGAGGTCTCACGCCGTACGTCCCAGGGCGGTCGGCGCCTGTGCCGCGAGGTGGGCCTGCCACAGGACGACCACGGCGAGCGCACCGCCGCAGACCGCCAGGACCAGGCGGCCCGTGTCGGCGGGGCCCCCGTCGGGCAGGACCGCGAGGGCGAGGACGCCCGCCACGGCCGCCGTCCGGTGGCGTATCAGGGTGTCCGGGGCCGCCGCGGCGATGAGGAACAGACCCCACAGCGCGTACCAGGGGCGGATCGCCGGGCCGAACGCGGCCACCGCGGCGAGACTCAGGCCGAGCGCGTACACCGGGCGCGGACGCAGCCGCCACCAGATGACGACGAGGGCGACGGCGGTGACCGCGAGGCCCAGACCGTGCCAGACGGGCACCGCCCAGGGCGCCAGGTCGCTGCCCAGGCCCTCCAGGAGAGCGCGGGTGGCCCGGCCCAGCAGGCTGGTGAGCGCCCAGTTGCGCGAGGAGACGGGCGTGTCCAGGGCGGCTATCCAGCCGTAGCCGGTGCCCGCGACGGCGGTCGCCACGACCGTGGTGACGGCGGCCGCGGCCCCCGTGCCCAGCAGGGTCCGGACCGGGGGCCGGCCCGCCCGCAGCGACAGGACCACTGTCGCGACGAGACCCAGCGCGGCGGGCGCCTTGACCAGGGCGGCCAGGGTGACCAGAACGGCCCCGAGCACCGGGCGGCGGCCGAGCGCGGCCACCAGCCCGACACCGAGCAGGCCCAGCATGATCGCGTCGTTGTGGGCACCGGCCACCAGATGCAGCAGCACCAGCGGATTCAGCGCGCCGAGCCAGAGCGCGGCGGCCGGGTCGGCTCCGCTGTGCCGGGCGAGGCGGGGCAGGGCGGCCGTCATCAGCGCCACCCCCGCCAGCGCGACGCACCGCATGCCGAGGAGCCCGGCGGACAGTGCGCCCCGGGTCAGTCCGGACAGCGCGGCGGCGACGGCGAGGAAGACCGGGCCGTACGGGGCTCCGGTGTTCCGCCACAGCGGGGCGACCTCGTCGGCGAGCGGACCGCCGAGCCGGGCCGGACCGTGCGCGTACACGTCGAGGTGCGCTTCCACCATGGCGCCCTGCGCCAGATAGCTGTACACGTCCCGGCTGAACAGCGGCGGCGCGATCAGCAGCGGCGCCGCCCAGACGGCGAGGACCAGGACGAGGGCGCGGGGGGTCGGCGGGTCCGCGCCACGCACCAGCATGCCCAGCAGGATCCAGGCCGCGGTCAGCAGCACCAGCCCGAAGTACACGCCGACCAGGCCGAGCACGGCGTGCACCGAGGACGGGGCCAGGAGCTCCCGGGCGGGCAGCGCGCCGGCCGTCTCGCCGCCGAGCGCGAGACAGGCCGTACCGGCCAGGCCCAGAGCCTGGCAGCGACGGAGATCGATGGGAGAAGCCTTGGCCAGCACGCTGTCATGGTGTCCGCCCCGGGTGACCGCAGAGCGACATCGCGCCTGCCTGGCGGCGGCCTGCGCGTGACCGACGTGTGCGTCGGGCGCCGCGGCGACGAGCGCCGCGGGCCCGGACCGTCCCGCGGTGCGGACCGCGGGCTCAGAACACCGACACGCCGGTCAGGGTCGTGAACCGGTCCAGGGCGGCGACTCCCGCCACCGAGTTGCCCCGTTCGTCCAGACCCGGGCTCCACACGCACAGCGTGCAGCGGCCCGGTACGACGGCGATGATGCCGCCGCCCACGCCGCTCTTGCCGGGCAGGCCGACCCGGTAGGCGAATTCACCGGCCGCGTCGTACGTGCCGCAGGTCAGCATCACCGCGTTGACCTGCTTGGCCTGGCTGCCGGTGAGCAGCCGGGTGCCGTCGGCGCGGACACCGTGCCGGGCGAGGAAGCCGGTGGCCAGGGCGAGGTCGGCGCAGGAGGCCGTGAGGGAGCACTGCCGGAAGTACTGGTCGAGGAGGACCGGTACCGGGTTGTCGATGTTGCCGTAGGACGCCATGAAGTGGGCGAGGGCGGCGTTGCGGTCACCGTGCGCGGCCTCGGAGGCGGCCACCTCCTCGTCGAACCCGAGCGTGGGGTTGCCGCTCTCCGCACGCAGGAAGCCGAGGAGTTCGCCCGCCGCGTCCCCCGTACGGGTCTGGAGCCGATCGGTGACGACCAGCGCGCCCGCGTTGATGAAGGGATTGCGCGGGATGCCGTTCTCGTATTCCAGCTGGATCAGGGAGTTGAAGGGGTTGCCCGAGGGTTCGCGACCCACGTGCTCCCAGAGTTCGTCGCCCTCGCGGGCCAGGTCCAGGGCGAGGGTGAAGACCTTGGTGAGGGACTGCGTGGAGAACGGCTCCCGCCAGTCCCCCACGCCGTACACCGTGCCGTCCGGCTCCGCGACGGCCATGCCGAAGCGGCGCGGGTCGCAGGCCGCCAGCGCCGGGATGTAGTCGGCGGGACGGCCCCGGCCGGGGGTGCGTTCCATCTCCTCGGCGATGCGGTCCAGGACCGGCTGGAAGGCACGGGACGGCGTCGTTGTCATGATCACCATTGTGCCTCCGTGCCGGTCCCGGCGCGTCGTCGCGGATGACGGGTGTCGAACGAGGGGTGTCGGACGAGCCCGGTCGGACGAGGGGGCTCAGACCAGGGGGTCAGACGAGGGGGGCTCCGCTGCCCGCCAGGACCTCGGGGCGCAGCAGGTCGGCGAGTCGCTCGGCGGGCAGCAGGCCCTTCTCCAGGACGAGTTCGGCGACCCCACGGCCGGTGGCGAGGGCTTCCTTGGCGATGTCGGTGGCCGCCGTGTACCCGATGTGCGGGTTGAGGGCGGTGACCAGGCCGATGGAGTTCTCGACGCTCGCGCGCAGCACCTCGGTGTTGGCGGTGATGCCGTCCACGCAGCGCTCGGCGAGGGTGAGGCAGGCGGCGCGCAGGTGGGTGATGGACTCCGACAGGGAATGCAGGATGATCGGCTCGAAGGCGTTGAGCTGGAGCTGTCCGGCCTCGGCGGCCATGGTGATGGTGACGTCGTTGCCGATCACCTCGAAGGCGACCTGGTTGACGACCTCGGGGATCACCGGGTTGACCTTGCCCGGCATGATGGACGAACCGGCCTGCACGGGCGGCAGGTTGATCTCGCCGAGGCCGGCCCGCGGCCCGGAGGACAGCAGCCGCAGATCGTTGCAGCTCTTGGAGAGCTTGACCGCGACACGCTTGAGCACGCCGGACATCTGGACGAACGCGCCGCAGTCCTGGGTGGCTTCGACGAGGTTGGCGGCGGTCACGAGCGGGAGCCCGGTGATCTCGGCGAGGTGACGGCGGGCGGCCTCGGCGTATCCGGCGGGGGCGTTGAGGCCGGTGCCGATGGCCGTGGCCCCCAGGTTGATCTCATGGATCAACTGGACTGCCTCGTCAAGACGGTTGCGGTCCTCGTCGATCATGACGGCATAGGCCGAGAACTCCTGACCGAGCGTCATGGGGACCGCGTCCTGCAACTGTGTACGGCCCATCTTGAGCACGTCGCGGAACTCGACGGCCTTGCGGGCGAAGGAGTCCTGGAGAACGGCCATGGCCTTGAGCAGGCCACGCACGGCGAACACGGTCGCGACCTTGACCGCGGTGGGGTAGACGTCGTTCGTCGACTGGCCGAGGTTGACGTCCTCGTTGGGGTGCAGGTGCCGGTACTCGCCCTTCGCACGGCCGAGCAGTTCCAGCGCGCGGTTGGCGACGACCTCGTTGGCGTTCATGTTGGTCGAGGTGCCCGCGCCGCCCTGGACGACGTCGACGACGAACTGCTCGTGCAGTTTCCCCGCGCGGATCTCACGGCAGGCGGCGACGATGGCGGCCGCCTTGTCCGGCGCGAGCAGGCCGAGCTCCTCGTTGGCAAGGGCGGCGGCCTCCTTGACGGCGGCGAGGGCGTCGATGAGGTGCGGGTAGGCGGAGATCGGCGTCCCGGTGATGGGGAAGTTCTCCGTGGCGCGCAGGGTGTGGACGCCCCAGTACGCGTCGGCCGGGACGTCCCGGTCTCCGAGCAGGTCGTGTTCGCTGCGGGTGACGGCGGCGGTCATGAGGGTGCGGCCTCTTTCCGAGGGTGAGGGTCGAGTGGAGCGGGTGTCGTCCGGTGCCGGTGCGGGAAGGCGGCCGGCTCGGGCGGTACGGGGTGACGCCCGCCCGAGCCGGCCGACGCACCCGCCCGGCGGTGACCGGACCGGTGGTTCAGGGTCGGCCGCGCGAGGTCTGATCGCGGTGCGAGGACCGCGCGTGGGGTCCGGCGGAACGCCGGTGACCACCGCGCACACCCGGTGGTCACCGGAGACTGTCAGGCGCAGGCGCGCACGGTGACCGGGTCCAGCGCGCGGACCGGGCGGACGCGGCCGACCGGTTCGCCGCCGCCGAGGAGGGGTTCGCCCGCGAACTCGGTGAGCAGGGCGGGGTCCACACCGGCGCGGACGAGGGCGGCCGCGGTGACCGGGACGCGGGCGCGGTTCGCGCCGTCGGAGATCTTGACGGCGACGGCTCGGCCGTCCGGGAGCGCGGCGACCTCGACGCCCTCGAAGCCGTCCTTCGCCAGCAGGCCGGGGACGGCCCGCATCAGCGCGGCCACGTCCCGGCCGGAGCCGGACGCCATCTCGGCGTGCTCGCGCATCGCGTCGGCCACCCGCGCCTCGGGGGTGCCGGGCGCGGAGGCGGTGACGCGGGCGGCGGCCCGGGCGAGGCCGTGCAGGGAGACCGAGAACAGGGGGGCGCCGCAGCCGTCGACGGTGACCCGGGCGATCCGCTGTCCGGTGAGGTCCTCGACGATCTCGGCGATCGCCTGCTGGAGCGGGTGCCCCGGGTCGAGGTAGTCGTCCAGGGACCAGCCGTTGAGCCTGCAGGTGTACAGCATGGCCGCGTGCTTGCCGGAGCAGTTCTGGGCCAGGCGGGAGGGCGCGCGGCCCTCCCGTATCCACCCGTCGCGGACCACCGGGTCGTACGGCAGGTCCGTGACGTTGCGCAGGTCGTCCTCCGAGACGCCCGCCAGCTCGAGGATCCGCCGGGTCCCGGCGAGGTGACGTTCCTCGCCGGAGTGGCTGGCGGCGGCGAGCGAGAGCAGCTCGCCGTCGAGCGGCAGCCCGGCCCGGACCATGGCGACGGCCTGGACGGGCTTGAGCGCCGAGCGCGGGTAGAAGGCGGCCTCGACGTCGCCGAGCTGGAGCTCGATCTCGCCGCCCGCGCCGAGGACGACGACGGAGCCGTAGTGGATGCCCTCGGTCACCCCGCCGCGGACGAGGTGGGCGACGGGGGTGTGGAGGGGTTCGCGGATCGCGGGGGCGTCGGCGAGGGAACTGCTGTACATCACTGCCTGCATCACTGGTGGGTGGTCGGCGGCCGGCGCCGGGGTCACGCGTCGGCCTTGGCTGAGGTGCGCGCGAGGCTGCGGCGGATGGCGTACCACCCGGCGACCAGCGCGGCGACGATCAGCGGCAGGCACAGCACGGTGGTGCGTCCGGCGCCGCCGTCGGCGTACATGAGGACCAGGACCGAAGCGAGGAAGAACAGGGTCACGAGTTCGGTCCAGGGGGAGCCCGGCAGCCGGTAGTCGGGCCGGGTCAGTTCGCCCTTCTGGGTCTTCTGCCAGAAGAGCAGGTGACAGATCATGATCATGCCCCAGGTGGAGAGGATGCCGATCGCCGCGAAGTTCAGCACGATCTCGAAGGCGTCCGCCGGGACCACGAAGTTGAGGCCGACACCCAGCACACAGATACCGCTGGTGAGCAGGATGCCGCCGTACGGGACCTGACTGCGGCTCATCACGCCGGTGAACTTCGGCGCGGAGCCGGACATCGCCATGGAGCGCAGGATGCGGCCGGTGGAATACAGGCCGGAGTTGAGCGAGGACATGGCCGCGGTCAGGACGACGAGGTTCATCACGCCGCCCGCGGCGGGGATGCCGATGTTGGAGAGGACCGTCACGAAGGGGCTCTCGCCGGACGTGTACTTGTTCCACGGCAGCAGCATCGACAGCAGGACCACCGAGCCGACGTAGAACAGACCCACGCGCCACATGATCGAGTTGATCGCCTTCGGCATGATCTTCTCGGGGTTCTCGGTCTCACCGGCGGCGACGCCGACCAGCTCGACGGAGGCGTAGGCGAAGACGACGCCCTGGATGATCAGCAGCATGGGCAGCAGACCGCTGGGGAACACGCCGCCGTTGTCGGTGATGAGGGACGGGCCGGGGGTGGCGCCGTCCACCGGGTGCTGCGTGACCAGCAGGAAGATGCCGATACACATGAAGATCACCAGCGCGCTGACCTTGACGATGGCGAACCAGAACTCCAGTTCGCCGAAGATCTTCACCGAGATCAGGTTCACGGTGAGGACCACGGCCAGGGCGATGAGCGCGATCACCCACTGGGGTATGTCGGAGAACATCCCCCAGTAGTGGGTGTAGGTGGCCACCGCGGTGATGTCGGCGATGCCGGTGGTGGCCCAGTTCAGGAAGTACATCCAGCCGGCCGTGTACGCGCCCTTCTCGCCCATGAACTCGCGGGCGTAGGACACGAAGGCGCCGGAGGAGGGCCGGTACAGGACGAGTTCACCGAGGGCGCGCACCACGAGGAAGGCGAAGACTCCGCAGACCGCGTAGGCGATGAAGAGGGACGGGCCGGCGTCGGCGAGCCGTCCGCCGGCGCCGAGGAAGAGTCCGGTGCCGATGGCGCCGCCGATGGCGATCATGTTGACGTGGCGGGACTTCAGCGACTTGCTGTAGCCCTCGTCTCCGGCGTCGACGTGACGGGTCGAGGGGCGCGTCTCGTCTTTGAGGTGCTGGTCGCTCACGCCGCGGGTCCGCCTTCCAGGGGAGTGTCCGTGCGCGGGGCGCGCACGATGTCGGTGAGGGTCGTCTCGACGCGGTCGAGGTGGTGGCTCATGGCCTCCACCGCGTCGGGCTCGGAACCGTCGATCAGCGCCTCGACGATCGCCCGGTGCTCGCGGTTGGACTGCTCGCGCCGTCCGCCCAGCTCGTTGAGGAAGGCCGACTGACGCGCCAGTGCGTCCCGGATCTCCTCGATGACCCGGCGGAACACCGGGTTCTGGGCGGCCTCGGCGACGGCCAGGTGGAAGAGGGTGTCCATCGCGACCCACGCGGTGGTGTCCGTCTCCCGCTCCATGCGGTCCAGCAGATGCGCCAGGTGGTCCAGGTTCTCCGGGGTGCGGCGCAGCGCCGCGTACCCGGCGACCGGGACCTCGACGTGCCGGCGCACCTCGAGCAGGTCGCTGGCCGCGTAGTCGCCGAAGGTGGGGTCCTCCACGGTGTTCGCGATCACAAAGGTGCCTTTGCCCGTCTTGGCGACGGTCAGGCCCATCGTCTGCAGGGCGCGCAGGGCCTCCCGCAGGACGGGCCGGGACACCTCGAGGGTGCGGCAGAGCTCAGCCTCGGAAGGGAGCTTGTCACCGATGGCGTAGCGGCCGCGCTCGATGGCGCCGCGGAGGTGGGTGAGGACCGCTTCCATCGCGCTGATGCGCCGCGGCCCCTCTCCACCTGTCTGGCTGTCTGACAGGTTCACGGGAGTGATACTCCGGGTGCGCGGCCGTCGCTGTCAAGACATGCCCTGAAACAGAAAGTTCAGGGGGCGGGGAGCCTGAAAGGCACCTTCCCGCCCCCTGAGGGGGATGACGAGGGATTCCCCGACCGGCCGCCGACCGGCTCCCGGGGACCGGTCAGCTGTCGAGGACCCCGGCGGCCAGCAGCCCGAACAGGGCCACGCCGACGACGAGCCGGTAGATCACGAACGCGTTGAAGGAGTGCTTGGCGACGAACTTCAGCAGCCAGGCGATGGAGGCGTAGGCGACCGCGAAGGACACCACCGTGCCGACGGCCAGGGGCGCCGCGCCGGCGCCCGTGCCCAGGGCGTCCTTCAGCTCGTAGATGCCGGCGCCGGTCAGGGCGGGGATGCCGAGGAAGAACGACAGCCGGGTGGCGGCCACCCGGTCCAGGTCGAGCATGAGCGCGGTGGACATGGTGGCGCCGGAGCGGGAGAAGCCGGGGAAGAGCAGCGCGAGGATCTGGGAGCTGCCGACCAGCATCGCGTCCTTGAACGAGGTGTCGTCCTCACCGCGCTTGTGCCGGCCCATCTGGTCGGCCGCCCACATCACACCGCTGCCGACGATCAACGAGCCCGCGACCACCCACAGCGAGGCCAGCGGGCCCTCGATGAGCGGCTTGGCGGCGAGGCCCACGACGACGATCGGGATCGTCGCGTAGATCACCCACCAGGCGAACTTGTAGTCGTGGTGGTGACGCTCCTCACGGCTGCGCAGCCCGCGGAACCAGGCCGTGACGATCCGCACGATGTCCTTGCGGAAGTACACGAGCACGGCGGCGATCGCCCCGACCTGGATGACGGCCGAGAACCCGACGACGGCGTCGTCGTCGACCTTGATGCCCATCAGGCCCTCGGTGATCTTCAGATGGCCGGTGGAGGAGACGGGGAGGAACTCGGTCACTCCCTCGACGGCTCCGAGGACGACGGCTTGGCCGACGGAGATGGCGCTCATGGAATCCAGTTCTGAGGAGACGAATCGGTCGACAGCGTTGTAGACGCTCCGGTGTCGTACACAGTCCTACCAGGCGTGGAGCCGGCCGGACCGCCTACGACCACGCCCACCGGCCTATCGCGACCCCGGCGAACGCGGCCCCGAGACCCACCGCCACACTCGCGACGGCGTTGACGGTGGCGTAGAGGCCCGCGCCGGTCTCGGTCAGCCGCAGTGTCTCGTACGAGAACGTCGAATACGTCGTCAGCGCTCCGCAGAAACCCGTCCCCAGGAACAACCGCAGGTCGGGACCGACGGTGGTGGCGCCGGTCAGCACGCCGAGGATCAGACAGCCGCCGATGTTGACGACGAAGGTTCCCCAGGGGAAGAGCGAGTCGCGCCGGGCCTGTACCGCGCGGTCGGTCAGGTAGCGGAGCGGGGCGCCGATCATGCCGCCGACGACGACCACCAGCCAGTTCACAACGACTTCTTACCCTTCATGTCCGGATCGCCCTGGTTCTCGGTCCGGTCCCCGCCCCGGCCGACGTACCGGATGACCTCGCAGCGATCGAGGGTCACCATGCCCTCCGTGACCAGCTCGTCGAGCTCGGGCAGGAAGGCCCGCACCCGCTCCTCGGTGTCCACGACGACGACCGCGACCGGCAGGTCCTCGCTGAGCGACAGCAGCCGGGAGGTGTGGATCAGCGAGGAGGCGCCGAAGCCCTCGATGCCGCGGAAGACGCTGGCTCCCGCGAGACCGGCAGCGCGGGCGCGGTGCACGATCTCCGTGTAGAGGGGCTTGCGGTGCCAGGTGTCGCTCTCGCCGATGAAGACGGTCAGCCGCAGGGCTGCGCCGGTCGGTCTCGTCATCGCCGCCTCCACGATCGCTGCCGCCACAGGAGAACGCGGCGGGTGGCCGTGGCCGCCAGCCGGACCGCGAGGAGCGCCGCGAACAGGGTCGCGGCGAGGTAGGCCAGGGCCGTGCCGGGACGGTCCTCGTCGAACAGCTTCCGGACGTCGACGGCGTATGTCGAGAAGGTGGTGAATCCGCCCAGCACACCGGTGCCGAAGAACGGCCGCACGAGCCGGTGGGCGGTGACCGCCTCGGTGATCACCACCAGGAAGACACCGATCACCGCGCAGCCGACGACATTCACCCAGAAGGTCGTCCACGGGAACCCGCCGGTCTGCGTGGGCCACCACAGGGAGGCCGCGTAGCGGGCGGCGGCACCGATCCCGCCACCGACGGCCACGACGGCGACCACCGGGAGCTGACCCGTCCCGGTGGCCCTCCGTCCTGCGCCGGTGCGGAGGCTCTCGGCCTCCGGAGCTGTCATGTCGTACGTCTCCTGCCCGGTCCGGGACCGTCCCGCCTCATCGGAGTGATCACGACCGGGCACCAGGGTAACGCCGTCTCACTTGGTCACGGGCGCCTCGCAGACCGCGATGCCGCGCTCCCAGAGGCTGCCCAGGACCAGGCGGCCGCCGGTCTCGCAGACGCTGGTGACCATGCGGAACCCGGAGCGGCGGTGGGTGAGGTGGTGGACGATCCGGCCGTCGTCGTCGACCGCCAGCACCCCCGTCGTGCCCGACGGACGGTACGGCGCGTTCACGGCGAGGCGAGCCGCGCGACGGCGTACGGCGGGGCCTGCGCGGTGCAGGAGGTCGAGCGGGGGGACGCGCGGGCCGGCCAGGGCCACCCAGACCGGGCCGTCGGGCGCGCCGCGCCACAGGTTGTCCGGGAACCCCGGCAGCTGCTCGACGAGCGGCTCGGCCCGGCCGGCCCGGGGGCCGGTGAGCTGGTAGCGGGTGAGGCGGCGGGCGCCGGTCTCGGCGACGATCAGGAAGGAGTCGTCGGCGCCGCGCGCCAGGCCGTTGGCGAACTGGAGCCCCTCCAGGACGACTTCGGCCTCCCGGGCGCCGGGTTCCAGGCGCAGCAGGCGTCCGGTGCCGGTGTGTTCGACGAGGTCGCCCATCCAGTCCCGTAGGGGGTGGACCTGGCTGGACACGGTGAAGTAGACGGTGCCGTCGGGCAGCGCGACCACGTTGCTGCAGAAGCGCAGCCGCTCCCCCGCCACCGACTCGGCCAGGACATGGACGTTTCCGGTGCCGCCGTCGGGGTCGACGCGCAGCAGCGCGCCCTCGGCACAGCAGACCAACAGGTCGCCGTCCGGGAGGAGTTCGAGGCCGAGCGGCCGGCCGCCGATCTCGGCGATGTGCTCGACACGGGCCGCGGGCGGGTCGTCCAGACCGTCGATACGCAGGATCCGCCCGTCCGCCACCCCGGTCAGTACCCGCCCTCTGGGGTCGGCGACGACGTCTTCGGGGCCGTGCCCGGGGAGGGTGATGTACCTGAGGGGGACGAGAGGCGTCCGACGGTCCATATGGGCCGCCCTTCCTTGAGGAGGCGGCCATCCTCGCAGGCGGGCACCGTGTCGACAGGCCGTGGCCGTGGTCTTTGCCGGGCCTTTCCGGAGGGTGGACCCTCCGTCCCCTACCGCCCCTTCCCGAAGCCCTTCACCACCCCTTCTCGAACATCCGCGCCACTTCGGCGATGCGCATCTCGTCGCGCCGGTAGTAGGTGCGGCGCCTGATCCGCTTGGCGCGCAGCAGACCGATGCCGGCCAGCAGGCTGAGGTGGGTGCCGGCCACCTGCCGGCGTACGCCCAGCTTGGCCGCGACGACGTCCGCCGTGACGCCGTCCTCGACGAGGTCGCCGTGGCGCTGCGGCGGGAAGTGCCGGGCCGGCTCCTTCAGCCACTCCAGGATCTCCAGTCGCCTCTCACTCACGGGAGTCCTCAGCATCGTCATCCCCTCCGTCCCTGCGGTCGGGCTCCCCCGATACCGCGTCTCCCCACTGTTCCGCAGCCGAGGCCGCCGTGTCCCGCACTCCGCGAGCCTTGGCCGGGATCGAACACCCTTGCCCCACAAGGGCGTTCGGATGGACTGCCGGAAGACGGACGGGGGCCCGGCCGCGCGGTGCGGCCGGGCCCCCGCTCCGGGAGGGAAGGGCGGATCAGCGGTGGCTGAACCACGACATGGAGGACAGGGCCTTGTCGTCGTAGCCGAACAGGGCCTGGTTCTCCCAGCCGTTGCCGGAGCCGGCGTCGGTCGGGTCCCAGCCGTTGCCGGTGACGGCGGTCCAGGTGGACTCCCAGTAGAAGACGCCGAGTCCGCGGCCGTTCGGGACGGCCTCCACGATGCTCGCCACGTCGTTCATCCACCGGGTCTGGCCGGCGACGGAGGCCGGATAGCCGGACACCAGCTCACTGGAGAGGTCGATGATGTTCTCGTGCGAGTCCTCGCTGTCCAGCCGGAAGGGGTACGCCGTCTCGGCGACGAACACCGGCTTGGCGTAACGGGAGGCGGCGTCGTCCAGGGTGGTCTGGAAGTCGGCGAGCGTGCCGTGCCAGTACCCGTAGTACGACAGGCCTA
Organism: Streptomyces sp. NBC_01334; assembly: GCF_035983595.1. Classification (NCBI taxonomy): domain Bacteria; kingdom Bacillati; phylum Actinomycetota; class Actinomycetes; order Kitasatosporales; family Streptomycetaceae; genus Streptomyces; species Streptomyces sp. NBC_01334. The sequence continues at coordinate 1,189,657 of NZ_CP130718.1, forward strand.
TGACGTCGAACTTCACCCCGTTGGAGACGGCGTTGTCGAACCACCAGCGGGTGCCGGCCAGGTCCCCGCCCTTGGCGAGGTGCAGCGCCACGGTCGTGCCGGAGTTGACCGCCTTGACGGCGTCGTAGCCGGAGTTGAGCAGTCCGGCGAGCTGCGACCAGTTGTCGGTGGAGCCCGTGGACCACAGCATGCCGCCGTTGATCTCGTTGCCGACCTGCACCATGTCCGCGGTGGTGCCCTGCGCCTTGAGGGCGTTGAGGACGTCGTAGGTGTGGTTGTAGACGTCCGTCTTCAGCTGGCTGTAGGAGTGCCCGGCCCACGCGGCGGGCACGGTCTGGGCCCCCGGGTCGGCCCAGATGTCCGAGTAGTGGAAGTCCACCAGGAGCTTCGTGCCCTGCGCCTTGATGCGCTTGGCCGCCGCCAGGACCCGCGCCTTGTTGTTGTAGCCGTCGGCGGGGTTCACCCAGACCTTGACGCGCGCGTAGTTCTGCCCGGCGTTCTTCAGGACGGCGAGCGCGTCCTGCGTGGTGCCGGAGCTGTTCTTGTAGACGCCGCCGAGAGCCTCGCTCTTGATGAGCGACGACACGTCCGAACCCTTGATGGACAGGCCGGTGGAACCCGACGAGAAGGTCAGGTCGTCGACGTTGATCCAGTTCCCGGCGTTGGCGTCGGAGTTGATGCTGATCGTGCACTGGTTGTTCGTCACCGCGATGGAGGTGACGATGCGGATCCAGCCGCTCGAGGAGACCGGGACGGCGGTGCGCTGCTCGGCGCTGCCGCAGTTCTTCAACGCGATGTACGCGGAGTTCTGGCCGCCGCCGGAGCGCACCCAGGCGGTGAGCTTGTAGTTCCCGTTGGTGAGCCCGGACAGGTACTGGTACGTCTCGACCTTGTAGGCGGAGGCAGAGTAGTGCGAGAGGCGGTAACTGCCCGCGTGACCACCGGACTCGGTGAAGGAGGCGGAGTTCTGCCCGGCCGCCGAGTACGTCGACCAGCCGGACGGGGTCGCGGTGCCGGCGCCGTCGGTCTCGAAGCCTCCGTTGGTGAGGGTGGTGGCCGCCTGCGCGGTCTGCGCGGGCAGGACGGTGAGGGCGAGCCCCGCGGCGAGCGGCAGCAGCAGGGTTCTGAGTGTGCGTCTGGGATGGAACATCGTCGTCCGTCGTCCCTTCGACGTGATGGATGGGGATTCCCTCGTGCGGTGAGGGACCCCCTCCGCCCGCGGCTCGCGGCTCCACGGGCGAAGGGGGAGTCGGCTCAGCCGTCGAGTCGCACGACCCGTACGGCTCCCGCCGGGACCGCGAGGCGGCCGGCGGCTCGTTCGCCCGTCAGCAGTTCGGTGCCGGAGGTCTCCAGCGGCACCTTGGCGTCGGTCGTGGTGTGGTTGATCGCGAAGAGGTAGCTGCCCGTCTCGCCGGAGCGGCGCACGACCTCCACGTCGTGCGGCAGGTCGGCGCGCGGGGCGATCGCCGCGTCCTCGGCGGCCCGGCCCAGCAGCGTGTCCAGGCCCTCGTGGCCGAGGCGCGTGGAGACGTACCAGGCGGTGCCCTCGCCGAGCCGGTGCCGGGTGACGGCGGGGTGGCCGGCGGTGAGGCCGTCGGCGTAGGTCCAAACGGTCTCGGCGCCGCGCGGCACCACGAACTCCGTCCACACGTCGCCGGCGAGCTCGCTGCCGTCGGGGCCGGTCAGGCGCACGCTCCCGCCCTGGAGCAGCGGTGCGAACTCCTCGACCGTCAGGCCCAGTACGTCGCGGAGCGCGCCGGGGTAGGCGCCCTCGTGGACGGCGTCGTGCTCGTCGACGATGCCGGAGAAGTACGACACGACCAGGGTGCCGCCGTTCGCGACGTACTCCCTGAGGTTGTGCCCGGCCGCCTCCGTCATCAGGTACAGGGCGGGCACCACGACCAGCGGGTACCGGGAGAGGTCGGCCTCGGGGTGGGCGAAGTCGACCGTGAGGTGGCGGTCGTAGAGGGCCTCGTAGAAGGCGTCGGCGCGTTCGCGCGGGTCGGCGTCCTCGCTGGGCCGCCAGTCGAGGTTCTGCGCCCACCAGGAGTGCCAGTCCCACAGGACCGCCACGTCGGCCTCGGTGCGGGTGCCGCGGATCGCGCCGAGCGAGTCGAGTGAGGCGCCGAGTGCGACGACCTCGCGCCACACACGGGTGTCGGTGCCGCCGTGCGGGACCATCGCCGAGTGGAACTTCTCGGCGCCGCGCCGGGACTGCCGCCACTGGAAGAACATCGCGCCCTCGGAACCGCGGGCCACGTGGCCGAGGGAGTTGCGGGCCATCTGGCCGGGGGCCTTGGCGGGGTTGCGCGGCTGCCAGTTGACGCCCGAGGTGGAGTGCTCCAGGAGGATCCAGGGGGCGCCGGCGGCGACGGAGCGGGTGAGGTCGGCGGCCATCGCGAGGTTGACGTGGGTGCGGCGGCCGTCGGTGATCAGGTAGTGGTCGTTGGTGACGATGTCGACCTCCCGGCCCCAGGCCCAGTAGTCGACCGAGTCGCACTGGCTGAGGGCGGTCATGAAGTTGGTCGTCACCGGGAGGCCGGGCGCGAGGCGGTGCAGGATGTCCCGCTCCATGACGAAGTTCTCGCGCATGGTGGCGTCGGCGAACCGCTTGTAGTCCAGTGCCTGCCCCGGGTTGCCGACGGTCGGGGTGGCGCGCGGCGGGTTGACGTCCTCGAAGCTCGCGTAACGCTGGCCCCAGAAGGCGGTGCCCCAGGCCTTGTTGACCGCGTCGATCGTGCCGTACGTCGTCTCCAGCCAGCGGCGGAAGTGGGCGGCGCAGGAGTCGCAGTAGCAGGCGGAGACGGGCACGCCGTACTCGTTGTGCACGTGCCACATCGCCAGCGCCGGGTGGTCCGCGTAGCGCTCGGCGAGGCGGGTGGTGATGTTCGCCGCGGCGGCGCGGTAGTCCGCGTTGCTGTGACATATCGCGGCGCGGGAGCCGAACTCGAAGCGCATGCCCTCGGGGGTCACGGGCAGGGCGTCGAGATGGTCGCGGTAGAACCAGACCGGCGGCGCCACGGTGGGGGTGCCCAGGTCGACGCGGATGCCGTTGTCGTGCAGCAGGCCGATGACTCGGTCCAGCCAGCCGAAGTCGTACTCCCCGGGTGACGGCTCCAGCAGGGCCCAGGAGAAGATCCCGACACTCACCATGGTGACGCCGGCCTCGCGCATCAGCCGGACGTCGTCCTGCCAGACGCTTTCCGGCCACTGCTCGGGGTTGTAGTCCCCACCGAAGGCGAGCCTGGTGAGGCCCTTGGGGCTGGTCTCCGGCATGGATCTCTCCCGTTTAATCGATCATTTGGGAACGTGCACACACTGCGGCGGCGTTCGGATCCCAACATAACCGCACAGCAACAACCATTGACAAGTGTCCGGGATGTTTCTCTACTGTGAACGCTCACAGACAGCAGAGCAGCTTCTCGCGACGGGCGGGGAGCCAGCTCCTGCGATCGCATGGCAGGTTTTCGCACCGGGCGAGAACCCAGGTCAGGGGAGAGATCCATGCCCAACACGAAGCGCCGGCGGCTCTTTGTCAGAGGTGCGGCTGCCACCATCGCCGTCGCCCTCGGCGCCACCGCACTCACCGCCTGCGGCTCGTCCGACGAGGACAGCGCCGAGTCCGGTCCGGTCTCGCTCACGTACTGGACGTGGACGCCCGGCATGGACAAGGTCGTGGACCTGTGGAACAAGGGCCAGGGCAAGAAGGACCAGATCACCGTCACGGTGAAGAAGCAGGCGTCCGGCGACACGCTGGTCACCAAGATCCTCACCGCGCACAAGGCCGGCAAGGCCCCCGACCTGGTCCAGGCCGAGTACCAGGCACTGCCGACGTTGGTCAGCAATGACGCGCTGGCGGACATAGCCAAGAACGTCGGTGACGCGAAAGCCAAGTTCGCCGACGGTGTCTGGCAGCAGACGACGCTGGGCACGGACGCCGTCTACGCGGTGCCGCAGGACATCGGCCCGATGATGTTCTACTACCGCGCGGACCTGTTCAAGAAGTACGGCCTGACGGTCCCGACGACCTGGGAGCAGTTCGCGGCGACCGCCCGGACGCTGAAGGAGAAGGCTCCGGACACGGACCTCACCACCTTCTCCGCCAACGACTCCGGCCTCTTCGCGGGCCTCGCCCAGCAGGCCGGCGCCAAGTGGTGGACCACCTCCGGAGACAAGTGGAAGGTCGGCATCGACGACGCGGCCACCAAGAAGGTCGCCGACTTCTGGGGCGGCCTCGTCAAGGAGGGCGCCATCGACAACCAGCCGATGTACACGCCGGCCTGGAACAAGGCGCTCAACACCGGCAAGCAGATCGCCTGGGTCTCCGCCGTGTGGGCCCCGGGCACCCTGACCACCGCCGCGCCCGACACCAAGGGCAAGTGGGCCATGGCCCCGCTCCCCCAGTGGTCGAACAGCGAGAACGTCACTGGCAGCTGGGGCGGATCCTCCACGGCCGTGACGACGGACTCCAAGCACAAGGAGGCCGCCGCCGAGTTCGCCGCCTGGCTGAACACCGACGGCGACGCCCTCAACGCGCTGGCCAAGGAGAGCGGCATCTACCCGGCCTCGACCTCCGCCCAGCTCAGCGGCGCCTTCACCACCCCGCCGGACTACTTCTCGAACCAGGCGGACTTCTACACCACGGCCGCCAAGATCGCGAAGACCACGGCGCCGTCGGCCTGGGGCCCGAACGTGAACGTCGCCTACACGACCTTCAAGGACGCGTTCGGCGCCGCCGCGAAGGACAAGTCGGACTTCTCCGCCGCCCTGGCCAAGATGCAGGCGGACACGGTCGCCGACCTCAAGAAGCAGGGCTTCGAGGTCTCCGAGTGACCATCGCACGCCGGAGGTCGTACGGGGTCAAGGGGGCCCCGTACGCCTTCCTTGTCCCGGCGACGATCCTCTTCGCCCTGTTCTTCGCGCTGCCCATCGGGTACGCGGTGTGGCTCAGCTTCCGCAAGGTGCGCGTCTCCGGCCTCGGTCTCGGCTCGGGTGCGCGCAAGGAGGTCTGGGCCGGCGTCGAGAACTACACCGACGCCTTCACCGACAGCGAACTGCTCGACGGCGCGCTGCGCGTCCTCGGCTACGGCTGCATCGTCGTCCCGGTGATGCTGGGCCTGGCGCTGCTGTTCGCGCTGATGCTCGACTCCGACAAGGTGCGGCTCGCCCCGTTCACCCGGCTCGCGATCTTCCTGCCGTACGCCATCCCCGGCGTGGTGGCGGCGCTGCTGTGGGGCTTCCTCTACCTGCCCGACGTCAGCCCGTTCTACTTCGTGCTGGAGAAGCTGGGCATGCCGCAGCCGGACCTGCTGGACGGCGGTCCGCTGTACCTCGCCCTGTCGAACATCGCGGTCTGGGGCGGCACCGGCTTCAACATGATCGTCATCTACACCTCGTTGCAGGCCATCCCGGCCGAGGTGTACGAGGCGGCGAAGCTGGACGGCGCCACCCCGACGCAGATCGCGCTGCGGATCAAGATCCCGATGGTGGCGCCCTCGCTGGTGCTGACCTTCTTCTTCTCGATCATCGCCACCCTCCAGGTGTTCAACGAGCCGACCACCCTCAAGCCGCTCACCAACTCCGTGTCCACGACCTGGAGTCCCTTGATGAAGGTGTACCGGGACGCGTTCGGCACGGGTGACATCTACCTGGCGGCCGCCGAGGCCGTGATCATCGCTTTCGCCACGCTGGTGCTGTCCTTCGGCTTCCTGCGGGCCGCGAACCGCCGTACCAGGCGGGACGCCAGTCATGGAGGGGCACGATGAGTTCTCTTGCCGTTCGGAAGGCCCCCTCCGCGGCCGGTGCCACCGGCGTGTCCCGGAACCGTCCGCCGCTGCGCGGCCGGATCGCGCTGGTCCCGACGATCGGGCTGCTGCTGGGCGCCCTGTACTGCCTGCTGCCGGTGGCCTGGGTGGTGATCGCGTCCACCAAGTCCGGCAGCGAGCTGTTCTCCACGTTCACCTTCCTGCCTGGCAGCGGTTTCACCGACAATCTGCACGACCTCAACGCCTACCGCGACGGCATCTACTGGCAGTGGATGGCCAACTCCGCCCTGTACGCCGTGCTCGGCGCGCTGCTGTCCACGTGTGTGTCGGCGTTCAGCGGCTACGCGCTGGCGACGTACCGCTTCCGGGGCCGCGAGACGCTGTTCAACGTGCTGCTCGCGGGCGTGCTGATGCCGCCGATCATCCTCGCCATCCCCCAGTACCTGCTGATGGCGAAGGCGGACCTGACGGACTCCTACTGGTCCGTGCTGCTGCCGCAGGTCCTCTCCCCGTACGGCGTCTACCTCGCGCGCATCTACGCGGCCGCGGCCGTGCCGAGCGACGTGGTGGAGGCCGGCCGGATGGACGGGGCGAGCGAGTGGCGGATCTTCACCAGGGTCGCGCTGCCCATGATGGTGCCCGGCATGGTGACGGTGTTCCTGTTCCAGTTCGTGGCGATCTGGAACAACTTCCTGCTGCCGTACATCATGCTCAGTGACGACGAGAAGTTCCCCCTCACCCTCGGTCTGTTCACGCTCCTCGAACAGGGCGCCAACACCCCGGCGCTCTACACGCTGGTGATCACCGGCGCGTTCCTCGCGGTGATCCCGCTGGTCGCGCTGTTCCTGGTCATTCAGCGGTTCTGGAGCCTGGACCTGCTGTCCGGAGCCGTAAAGTCATGACCATGAACAATGGTGCGGGGGGCCGGCGCAGACCGCCGACCATCCACGACGTGGCGCGTGAGGCCGGGGTCTCGCGGGGCACGGTCTCGCGGGTGCTCAACGGTGGTCACTACGTCAGCCCTTCCGCGGCCGAGGCGGTCAACGCCGCGATCCGCAGGACGGGTTACGTCGTGAACCGGCACGCCCGTTCCCTGATCACCGGCCGTTCCGACTCGGTGGGCTTCCTGCTGACCGAGCCCCAGGAGCGGTTCTTCGAGGACCCCAACTTCAACGTCCTGCTGCGCGGCTGCACACAGGCGCTGGCCGCGCACGACATCCCCCTCCTGCTGATGCTGGCCGGGACCGAGGACGAGCGGCGGCGCATCACGCGGTACATCACCGCCGGGCATGTCGACGGGGTGCTGCTGGTCTCCAGCCACTCCGGGGACCCGATCGCCACGGAGCTGCGCGAGGCGGGCGTCCCGCTGGTCGCGTGCGGCAAGCCGATCGGGATCGGGTCCAAGGTGAGTTACGTGGCCGCCGACGACCGGGACGGCGCCCGGGACATGGTGCGCCATCTGCTGGCGCAGGGCCGTCGGCGGGTCGGCGTGGTCACCGGCCCGCTGGACACCCCCGGTGGTGTGGAGCGGCTCGCGGGCTACCGGGAGGTGCTGGCCGAGGCGGGCGTCGACTACGACGAGCGGATCGTCGTCTCAGGTGACTACAGCCGGGCCAGCGGTGAGGCGGGCGCCGAGCGGCTGCTGGCGCAGGCACCGGACCTCGACGCGGTCTTCGTCGCGTCCGACCTGATGGCACAGGGCGTGCTGACCGCGCTGCACCGGGCGGGCCGGCGGGTGCCCGAGGACGTCGCGGTCGGCGGGTTCGACGACTCCCCGGCGGCGACCGCGGCCAGCCCTTCCCTCACCACCATCCGTCAGCCCTGGGACCGGATCAGCAACGAGATGGTCCGGGTGCTGCTCGCCCAGATAGGGGGCGAGGACCCGGCGGCGGTGATCCTGCCGACGGAGCTGGTGAAGCGGGAGTCGACGTAGCGGACCGGGCGGTGCGCACCGAACCGGTCAGGATCGGAGAAGCCGTCAGCCGCTCCCCGGCCTAGCGTGGGCGGTGCGGGAACACGGACCCGTTCCCGCACCGCCGCACAGCACCGAGGAGAACGCCATGAGCGCCGGCATGCAGACGATCATCTACCCCGTCAAGGACCTCGCCCGGGCGAAGGCCCTGTTCAGCGCGCTGCTGGAGGTCGAGCCGTACGCCGACGAGGCCTACTACGTCGGCTTCAAGGCCGCGGGGCAGGACGTCGGGCTGGACCCGAACGGACACGCCAAGGGCATGACCGGACCGGTTCCGTACTGGCACGTCACGGACCTGCGCGAGCGGCTCGCGGCGCTGGTCGCGGCGGGGGCGGAGCTGCTCCAGGACGCGCAGGACGTCGGCGGCGGCAGGCTGATCGCCTTCGTGAAGGACGCGGACGGCAACCTGGTGGGGCTGCTCCAGGACCCGGCCGCCTGAGGCGCCCGAGGCGCCCGAGGCACCTGAGCAACCGCTTGCACCCGCACTAGTTGCACACTCAATGAATCGCCGTATCGGTGTTACCGTGCACATATGGCAGCGAAGACGGCCGGGGCGGGCCTCGAAGAGCGGTGGCGGGACATCCTGTCGGTGCACGCGCGCACGATGTGCGAGATCGATCGCGCGCTGCACCCGCACGGTCTCGGGGCGAGCGACTTCGAAGTGCTCGACATCCTCGCCTCCGAGGCGCCCCGGGAGGGCGACCAGTGCCGGGTGCAGAACCTGGTCGGACGGGTGCACCTCAGCCAGAGCGCGCTGTCCCGGCTCATCGGCCGCCTGGAGAAGGAAGGCCTGGTGGAGCGTTCCGTCTGCGTGGAGGACCGGCGCGGGGTATGGGTCGCCCTCACCCGCAAGGGCCGCGACCTGCACACCGAGGTACTGCCGCTCCAGCGGGCGGTGCTGGGGCGGATGCTGGCCGAGGCCTAGGCCTCCCGGCTCCCCCGGTCCGCGGGGGAGCCCGATTCGGAAGCGTCCGTGGGTCAGCGGGCCAGCAGCGTGCGGACCCCCTCCGAGGTGAGCGTCAGCGGGTGGTCGCCGGCCGCGTCGATCGACAGGGACAGCTCGCCTGTCGGCCACTGCGCGGCGAGCGCGCCGAGCGGCACGAGTCGGTAGCGGGCGACCTCGGGCAGCAGGTCCGCCATCTCCGGCTCGGAGGTGAACACCGGCACCACGGGCGCGCCACCTGGCTGTTCGAGGACGGGCAGCGCGACCGTGGCCGGGTTGGTGACGTCCTCGTCGATGGCGTCGTCGGGCACGGGCACCAGGACGTCGCAGTGCGCGAGCGTGTCCAGTGCGGCGGTGTTCTCGGTGTCCCGGGCCAGCGCGTCCAGCGCCAGCGCGGCGGGGTTGTTGATGCGGTCGTGCGCGGGTGTCTCCATGACGGTCTCCCCTGGTAGCGGCGGTCCGGCCACGCGTACCCGACCGTCAGACGCTCAATCCCCCGCCGGTCACCGGGGGGCCGACCACCACATGCCCAGCACAGATCCGGACGATCCGTGCGATCCGTGTGATCCATGGAGAGACGGCCCTGAGCCCGCCGGGAATCGGTTACCCAGGCCGTTCCCGTGAGGGGATCCCCCGCCGTTTCCTGAGGGGTTCCCCCGGCCGGCCCGGAACGGGTTCCCTCGACCGGCCCGGAGACGCCCGAACGCCGACGCCGGCCGCGCGACAGCCCTCGCTGCCCGCCGCCACCCTCGCCGCGCACCTCCCCGCGACTCACGGTCCCGGCGCTTCGAGCACCCGGTGGCGCCCCCGCGGCGACGTCACGCGCTCGTCGCCGGGCGCTCGGCGCGGTGACGCGGACCACGCGGCAGCCCCGCCACCAGGTCGGCGAGGGTCCCCGGTCACAGCAGGTCCCGGGAGGGGTGTCGGCGGGCCGACTCGTTCTCCTGCGCCATGCGCCTGAGCGCCATGAGTGCGGGCTCCAGCAGGACGGTCAGCAGCAGCGCGCGTTCGGCGGCCTCCAACGGATCGGCGAGGCCGTCGAGTTGGTCGAGATCGAGGACGGCGGTGCGCTCGGCGAGCCGCGCGTACGGCAGCAGGGTGCGCCGGTCCAGCGGGACGCCGAGGGAGCGCAGCGAGGACAGGGTCTCGGCGAGGGCGGCCCGGGCGGGCGCCGACTCGTGCACGTCCCAGCCCAACTCCTCGACCAGCGCGGCCACTTCGGCGGCCTCCGGGGTCTCCTCGGCGGGTTCGTCGTCCACCCGGAGCGAACCCAGGGCGAGGCCGAGCAGGCGGTGGGTGTCGCCGGTGTGCTCCGCGAGGGCGTCCAGCACCTCGCGGGTGGTGCTGACGGACAACCCCCGGACGCCGGTCAGGGCGCGGATCAGGCGCAGTCGGCGCAGGTGTTGGTCGTCGTACTCGGCCTGGGTCGCCGCCGTCTGCCGGCCGGGCTGGAGCAGGCCCTCGCGGAGGTAGTACTTGATCGTCGTCACGGAGACGCCACTGCGGCGGCTCAGTTCGGAGATGCGCATGCGGTTCGGCTCCGGTTCCTGCGGTTCGGTTTCGGTTCGGCATGGGCCTTGAAAACTGGATACCTTCACTGTCTAACATAGATAGTAGAGGTATCCAATATTCCTTCGCGTCATCGGAGAGAAGGCAACAGCCATGCCCACCCTGCGCTGGACCACCGTCGACACCCCCGCTCCGGACACCGAGGCGTTCGTCATGGCGTCCCGGTTCGAGGTGCGCTCGCTCAAGGACGTGCCGCGCTTCTTCGCCCAGTCCCTCAGGGCCTGGAAGCAGGTCTCCGGCGCGCCCGGCGCCTATGGGGCCTCACTGATCGCCCAGCCGCTGAAGCGCACCTTCTGGACCCTGTCGGCCTGGGAGGACAAGGCCGCGCTGTACACATACGCGCGGACCGAACCGCACAAGTCGATCATGCAGGGGCTGCGGCCCACGATGAAGGGCTCGGTCTTCACGTTCTGGGAGGCACCGACGGCCGACCTGCCCATCGACTGGACGGAGGCCCGGCGGCGCCTCGCCGACCAGGAGCGGGCCGACACCTGAAAACCCTCCCCACGAGGCCTCCCGCCACGGGGGTGCACAGCTGAGCGCGGGCCCGCTTGAATGATCGAAGAACCGGAGGGTTAGCATATGAGCGCCACCTAGCTCGAAAGATAGGCCCGTGACGCTCAACGACGATTCGTTCACCAACTGGAAGAACCGCGAGGAGATCGCGGAGTCGATGATCCCGATGATCGGGAAGCTGCACCGCGAGCGGGACGTGACCGTCCTGCTGCACAGCCGCTCCCTGGTGAACAAGTCGGTGGTCAGCATCCTCAAGACCCACCGGTTCGCCCGCCAGATCGCGGGCGAGGAACTCTCGGTCACCGAGACGCTGCCGTTCCTCGAGGCCCTCACCGCGCTCGACCTCGGCCCGTCGCAGATCGACCTCGGCATGCTCGCCGCGACCTACCGGACCGACGACCGCGGTCTGTCGGTGGCGGAGTTCACCGCGGAGGCCGTGGCCGGCGCCACCGGCGCGAACAAGATCGACCGGCGCGAGCCGCGCGATGTCGTCCTGTACGGCTTCGGCCGCATCGGCCGGCTCGTCGCCCGTCTGCTCATCGAGAAGTCCGGCTCCGGCAACGGCCTGCGACTGCGCGCCATCGTGGTGCGCGGCGGCGGCGAACAGGATCTCGTCAAGCGCGCGTCCCTGCTGCGCCGCGACTCGGTGCACGGCCAGTTCCAGGGCACGATCACGGTCGACGAGGCCAACAGCAGGATCATCGCCAACGGCAACGAGATCACGGTGATCTACGCCGACGACCCGAGCCAGGTCGACTACACGGCGTACGGCGTGCGCAACGCCATCCTCATCGACAACACCGGCAAGTGGCGCGACCGCGAGGGCCTCGCGAAGCACCTGCGGCCGGGCATCGACAAGGTCGTGCTGACCGCGCCCGGCAAGGGCGATGTGCCGAACATCGTGCACGGCGTCAACCACGACACCATCAAGCCGGACGAGCAGATCCTGTCCTGCGCCTCCTGCACCACCAACGCGATCGTCCCGCCGCTGAAGGCGATGGCCGACGAGTACGGCGTGCTGCGCGGCCACGTGGAGACCGTCCACTCGTTCACCAACGACCAGAACCTGCTGGACAACTACCACAAGGCCGACCGTCGCGGCCGTTCGGCGCCGCTGAACATGGTCATCACCGAGACCGGCGCCGCCTCCGCCGTCGCCAAGGCGCTGCCCGACCTCAAGGCGCCGATCACCGGCAGCTCGATCCGTGTGCCGGTGCCGGACGTCTCGATCGCGATCCTCAGCCTGCGGCTCGGCCGGGAGACGACCCGCGAGGAGGTCCTCGATCACCTCCGTGAGGTGTCACTGACCTCGCCGCTCAAGCGCCAGATCGACTTCACCACGGCGCCGGACGCGGTCTCGATGGACTTCATCGGCTCGCGCCACTCCTCGATCATCGACGCCGGCGCCACCAAGGTCGACGGCGACAACGCGATCCTCTACCTCTGGTACGACAACGAGTTCGGCTACTCCTGCCAGGTCGTCCGTGTCGTCCAGCACGTCTCCGGGGTGGAGTACCCGACGTACCCGGCGACGGGCGTCTGAGACCGACCGCGCGAAGAAGGAGTGGGGCGCCCTGGGCCGAGGGCGCCCCACTCCCGTGTGTCAGGCCGACGTCTCCGGGCGGTCGGCCTCGGCCCAGTGGGTGTGGAAGGCGCCGGGACGGTCGGTGCGCTGGTAGGTGTGGGCGCCGAAGTAGTCGCGCTGGCCCTGGAGAAGGGCGGCGGGCAGGCGCTCCGCGCGCAGGGTGTCGTAGTGGGCGAGCGCGGCCGAGAAGGCGGGCACCGGGATCCCACGGCGTGCGGCGGAGGCCACGGTCTCCCGCCAGGGCACCTGCGCGTCCGTGATCTCCATGGCGAACTCCATCTCGCCGAGCAGGCTGACCAGGTCCGGGTCGGCTGCGTACGCGGCGCGGATGCGGTCCAGGAACGAGGCGCGGATGATGCAGCCACCGCGCCAGATCCGGGCGACCGCACCGAGGTCGATCTTCCAGCCGAACTCGCCGGCCGCGTCCTGGATCATCTTCCAGCCCTGGTCGTAGGCGATGACCTTCGAGGCGTACAGGGCGTGCTCGACCTGCGAGGTGAAGCGGGTGGCCTCGGTACGGCTGAGCGGGGGTGTGGTGCCGCCGGGGAGGCCGGCGTAGGCGGCGCGCAGTGCGCTCTGCCCGGAGGCGGCGCGCGCGAAGGTGGCCTGGGCGATGGCGGTGACCGGGGAGCCCAGGTCCAGGGCGGTCTGCACGGTCCAGCGGCCGGTGCCCTTCTGACCGGCGGCGTCGGCGACGATGTCGACGAAGGCCAGGCCGGTGGTGGCGTCGGTGTGGCCGAGGACGTCGGCGGTGATCTCGATCAGGTAGGAGCCGAGCCGGCCCTCGTTCCAGGTGCGGAAGATGTCGGCGATCTCCGCCGGGGTGTAGCCGGCGACCTGGCGCAGCAGGTCGTACGCCTCGGCGATGAGCTGCATGTCGGCGTACTCGATGCCGTTGTGCACCATCTTGACGAAGTGCCCGGCGCCGTCGGTGCCGATGTGCGTGGCGCAGGGCTCGCCGCCGACCTTCGCGCTGATGGACTCGAACATCGGGCCGAGGACGTCGTACGACTCGGTCGATCCGCCGACCATGACGGCCGGCCCGTTCAGCGCGCCCTCCTCGCCGCCGGAGACGCCGGCGCCGACGAAGTGGAGACCGCGCTCGCGCAGGGCCTCCTCGCGACGGCGGGTGTCGGCGTAGTGGGCGTTGCCACCATCGATGATCATGTCGCCGGGCTCCAGGAGCGGGGCGAACTCGTCGATGACCGCGTCGGTGACCGCACCCGCCTGCACCATGATCATCAGCCGGCGGGGGCGTTCGAGCGCGGCCACGAAGTCCGCGGCCGACTCGGCGGGGACGAAGGCGCCCTCGTGGCCGAACTCCTCGACGAGCGCGCGGGTGCGACCGGCGGAACGGTTGTGGACGGCGACGGTGTAGCCGTTGCGGGCGAAGTTGCGCGCGAGGTTGCGGCCCATCACGCCGAGGCCGGTGACGCCGATGGCGGCGGTTGCGTTCACGAGGTACGTCCCTAGGATCGGTGGCGTGGTCGGAGGGGCGGGCGGCCCCCGGTACCCCCAGGTACGGACCGTCGGCCGGTTCTTCTCGATCCGTCACCGATTCCTTGCGACGATCAGCGATTCCGTGAGCCGGTCAGGCCCCGTCGAGCCGTCCCGACCGGCGGGACCGACCGGGTCGCCCGACTCCCTACCGGCGTCGCCAGGGCAGCCCCGCGGGGTCGGCCTCGGTGTTCTCGGCCCGCACCAGGGCCTCGCTGATGGCCTCGCCGATGTCCGCGAACTGGCGCACCTGTTCGGGGGTGAGGGCGTCGAACACCGCCCGGCGGACGGCCTCCACATGGCCCGGGGCGACCTCCTCCAGCAGGGACCTGCCCTGGTCGGTGAGGAAGGCGAGCTGGCCCCGGCCGTCGGCGGGATCCTCCCGGCGATCCACGAGACCGACCTCGCGCAGCCGGTTCACCGCGTGGGTGAGCCGACTGCGGGTGATCTTCAGACGCTGCGCGAGCTCGGACATGCCGAGGGTGCCGTCCGGGGCCGCGGAGAGGTGGGCGAGCACGCTGTAGTCGGCATGTGTCATACCCGCGTCGCGTCGCAGCTGCCGGTTGAGGTGGTCGGCCAGCAGGGTCGAGAACTCGATGTAGGCCAGCCAGGCTCGTCGTTCGTCGGCGTTGAGCCAGCGGGGCGTCGTGGACATGGGCACACCCTACGGGGTGGGCACCTGACCGCCCGGAGAGCCGGAACGGCCGGACCAGCCGGAGGGCGGAACGGCCGGACGAGCCGAACGGCCGGACCCCTTCGTCGGAGCGCGCCGCAGGCAAACGGGGAGGCCGATCTTCGGCAGACCCTTTCCCTGTACGGAACACCGGTACGGAACACCGGCAAGGAACACCGGCCGGCGGAGGCGCCGAAGCCCTCCGCCGGTCGGCGGGAGCGGGCCGGTCAGGTGGTGGCGCAGGCACTGCCGTTGAGCGTGAACGCGGTCGGTGCGGTGTTGGTGGCGCCCTTGCTGCCGATGAAGCCGACGGTGACCGAGCCGCCGGCGGGGACGGTGGACGTGTACGAGGCGGGGGCGACGCTCACCGAGCCGCCGCTCTGGGTGGCGGTCCCGCCCCACATGTTGGTGACGGTCTGGCCGTCGGCGAAGGCGAAGGCCAGCTTCCAGCCGCTGATGGCGGTGGTGCCGGTGTTGCGCAGGGTGATGTCGCCCTGGAAGCCGCCGGGCCACTCCCCCACGACGCGGTAGCCGACGGAGCAGGCCACGGCGGGCGCGCTGCCGGTGGTGACGTTCACCGAGGCGGAGCGGGCGGAACGGTTCCCGGCGGCGTCACGGGCGTAGACGGCGAAGGTGTACGCGGTGTTCGCGGTGAGGCCGGTCACGGTAGCCGAGTTGGTGGTCGAGGCGGCGACACCGGTCTCGGTGGTACCGCTGATCCGTACGACGTCATAGCCGGCGACGCCGACGTTGTCCGTGGCGGCCGTCCAGGAGAGCGTCGCGGAGGTGGCCGTCACCGAGGCGGCGGTCGGGGTACCCGGAGCGGTCGGGGCCTGGGTGTCGCCCGGGGAGCCGCCGCCGAAGATCGTGGCCTCCTCGGCGGTCTGGGCGATGCCGTTGACGCCGCTGAAGATGCGCTGCCCCCATGAACTGAGCTGCGCGGGATCGAAGTTGATCGTCAAGTCGAGGATCGGGTCGGTGTTCCCGCTCCAGGACCAGGCGAGGTAGCCCAGGTCGAGCTGCTGGGCGGTGGCCATCATGGTGTCCTCGTCGGGGTCGCCCCACTGGTCGGCGGGGCCGCCGAACTCGCCGATGAGAATCGGGAGTCGGGCGGAGACGAAGGCGTTCAGATAGTCGGTGATCTCCGCCGCGGTGTCGAAGACGCTGTACATGTGGATCGAGAAGATCAGGTTGCCGGTGGTGTCGGCGGCGTACACGGACTGGGCGTTGGCGCGCATCACGCCCTGCCAGTCCTGACCCCAGTTGGGCGCGTCCACCATGATCGTGTGCTGGAAACCGGCGTTGCGCAGCTTCTTGATCGCGGCGATGGTCGGATCGGTCCAGCCCGCCGGATCCGTGTTGCCCCAGGGCTCGTTGCCGATGTTCACGATGATGTAGTTCTCCTGGCCGGCCAGGACGTCCTTCAGGCCGATCCAGTAGTCGGCCGCCTGGTCCAGCGTGCCGGCGGCGGTGTCCTCGCCGTACCCGGTGGTGTCGTGCACCTCCAGTACGCAGATGAGCCGGTTGGCCTTGCACTGCGCGACGACGGTCGCCACGTCCGACGCGCTGTTCGCGCTCCAGCGGTGGCCGTCGGCGAGGACGACACGCACCGCGTTGGCGCCCATCGCCTTGATGTCGGCGAGGGACTGCTGCGTCCGGCCCGGGTACCAGGTGTGGGCGTGGTTCACGCCGCGCATGACGAAGTCGTTCCCGTTGCTCTCGACCAGCCGGCCGTCGCTGATGTGCAGGCCCGTGGCGAGAGCGTCGGGCGATCGGGTCTGGGCCTGGGCGGCGGCCGGGCAGAGGGCACCGACGAGGACCAGGCCGAGGAGGGCCGCGAGTCCGGTCGACAGCGTGCCCACGGGGTGCGCTCGCGACGCGCTCCGGGTCGTGCTCCTTGCCGTGCGCGCAACCGCACGCACAGCCGTGCCCGTTGCCGTGCGCACAGCTGCGCGCATTGCCGTGATTCTTCTCGTGCTTGTCTTCGTGCTCCTTGTCGTGCTCGGTGTCGTGCTCCTTGTTGTTCTCACTGCGACTCCAGGAGTGAGGCCAAGAAACTCAGGCGGCAGAGGGGGTGGGGGGTGCGGGGGATGGCATGTGGGAGCGCTCCCATGAAGCCACTGCGTCAAGTACACGTCAAGCCCTCGTGCAGGGTCCCGCCGGATGCGGGGAGGCTCCCGAGCCTTGTGGGGAGACCCGCGAGGGCATATCGTTTGACATCAAATGATGCCTCGCGGAAAGGGAAGACCTGGCGTGCCGGACCTCACCCACGACGAGTGGCTGTGCCGCGCCAAGACCCTTGAGGTGTCCGGCGCCCATCACCTCGACGGCGCAGACGAGAGCAGTGGCGGAGCCACCTTCGCCGCCGTCTCGCCCCGGGACGGCCAGGTACTGGCGCGCGTCGCCGACGGGGGCGCCGCCGAGGTGGACGCCGCCGTGGCCGCGGCTCGCCGGGCCTTCGACACCGGCCCCTGGCCGCGCCTCGCACCCGCCGACCGCGGCCGGACGCTGCTGCGGATCGCCGACCTGCTCGAGGAACAGCGTGCGGAACTCGCGCTCACCGTCACCCTGGAGATGGGCAAGCCCGTCACCGACGCGTACGGGATCGAGCTGCGGGCCCTCATCAACACCTTCCGCTGGTACGGGCAGTTGGCGGACAAGCTCACCGACGAGGCCCCGCACACCGCTCCCGACGCGCTCGCCCTGGTCACGCGGGAGCCGGCCGGGGTCGTCGGCGCGGTCGTGCCCTGGAACTTCCCGCTCACGCTGGCGGGCTGGAAGGTCGCCCCGGCGCTGGCGGCCGGCTGCACGGTCGTGCTCAAGCCGTCGGAGAACTCACCGCTGTCCGCCCTGCTGCCGGGCCGGATCGCGACCGAGGCCGGGCTGCCGGCGGGCGTGCTCAACGTGGTCAACGGCCAGGGGCCGGTGGCGGGCCGTGCCCTCGGGCTGCATCCGGACGTCGATGTCCTGGCCTTCACGGGCTCCACCGCCGTGGGCCGCCAATTCCTGCACTACGCCGCCGACTCCAACCTCAAGCGCGTCTGGCTCGAACTGGGCGGCAAGTCCCCCAACATCATCCTGCCCGACGCCCCCGACCTGGCGAAGGCCGCCGCCACCGCGGCCTGGGGCATCTTTTTCAACCGGGGCGAGATGTGCACCGCGCCCTCTCGCCTGCTGGTGCACTCCTCGATCGCCGAACGCGTCACCGAGGCGGTCGTGGCCCGCGCCCGGGAGCTGCGGGTCGGCGACCCCCTCGACCCCGCCACCGAGATGGGCGCGCTGGTCGGCGAGGCTCATCTCGACCGGGTGCGCGAGCATGTGGGCACCGGACTGGCCGAGGGCGCCCGGCTCCGGGCCGGTGGCGAGCGGGTCCTCGCCGACACCCGCGGCAGCTACGTGGAGCCGACGGTCTTCGACCGGGTGGACCCGGAGATGCGGCTGGCCCGTGAGGAGATCTTCGGACCCGTCCTGACCGTGCTCGCCTTCGACGACGTCGACGAGGCGGTCCGCCTGGCCAACGCCACCGAGTACGGCCTCGCCGCCGGTCTGTGGACCTCCGACCTGTCCACCGCCCACCAGGTCTCGCGCGCGCTCAGGGCGGGCACGGTCTGGGTCAACTGCTACGAGGAGGGCGACCTGACCGTCCCCTTCGGCGGCATGAAGCAGTCCGGCAACGGCCGCGACAAGTCCGCCCACGCCCTGGAGAAGTACACCGAAGTGAAGACCACCTGGATCCAGCTGTGACGACGTCCGTACGCCCGCTCGTCGCGATCCCCGCCCGCTTCTCCGCCACCACCTCCGCGCTCCGGTACGCCGCCGAGGTCAGCGCCCGGGCCCTGATCGAGGCCGTGTGGCGAGCGGGCGGCGAACCGGCGACCATCCACCCCGCGGAGGGCGACGTCGCCTCCCGCCTCGACCGCTTCGACGGCGTCCTGCTGCCCGGCGGCGGCGACCTCGCCCCGCACCGCTACGGCGTCGCGGACACCCACGGCAGCGTCTACGACGTCGACGACCTCCAGGACACCTTCGACTCGAACTCGCCCGGCGGACCCTCGACTCGGGCCTGCCCCTGCTCGCGATCTGCCGAGGCCTCCAGGTCGTCGACGTCGCCCTCGGCGGCACCCTGGAACAGGACATGGGCGGGCCCGGGCGCGAGCACCGGCATGTCGTGCACCCGGTGGGGGTGCGTCGCGGCACGTTGCTGGAGCGGGCCACCGGCGCGCAGAAGGTGGAGGTCTCCTGCTACCACCACCAGCGGGTGAGCGGCATCGCGGCGGGGCTCACGGTCACCGCGCGAGCCGCCGACGGCACCGTGGAAGGACTCGAACTCCCCGGCGCGCGAGGCTGGTTCACGGCCGTCCAGTGGCACCCGGAGGACACCGCGCACAAGGATCCCGCGCAACAGGGACTCTGCGACGCACTGGTCCGGGCCGCCCGCGACAGCCGCTGACACGCCCGCGTCTCCTGGACCGCCCGTGGCGGTCGGGCAGCGCGGGCGGGTGCCCTGGCAGGCCGTGCGGGCGGATGGTCCGGGCGCGCGCGAACCGTGCCGGCGGCTCCAGCGGGCGGGGTCAGGACCTCGGCGAGGTCAGGCTTTCGGGCGGCGGCCGCTGCGGCGGGGGGCCGGGGCGGCTCCGTCGAGCAGGGCCGTGCGGCGCTCCTCGCCCTTCTCCTCGACCTGACGCACGACGCGGCGCAGCCCGTCGGCGACGCTTCGGCACTCGTCGTCGCTGAGCCGGCTCGCGACGAACGCCTCCTCCTCGTTGAAGGCCGGGAACAGGCGCTTCATCAGCGCCTCCCCCTCGTCGGTGAGGCTGAGCAGGACCAGCCTGCCGTCGGCGGGATGTCCGGCCCGCCGCAGCAGCCCTCGGCCTTCGAGCGTCCGCGCGACGCCGGTGAGCGTGCCCTTGGAGATCCCGGCCTCCTCGGCGACGTGCCGGGTCTCCGACTCTCCCCACACCCACACCACCCAGAGCACGACGAACGCCGTCCACGTCAGGTCCGAGCCGCGCAGCACGGAGTTCTCCAGGTGCTGCCGTACCGCCGAGGCGGCGCGGTAGATGTTGGCGACGACGGTCATCTGCTCCCGCCGCAACGGGATGCCGCCGAGCTTGGCCTCGGCGAGCTTCTCGGCTTCGGCGATGGATCGCTGGCCGGGCATCGGCACACTCCTTCGGCCACGTGATGCGTGGGTCGTCGTGTTGTTCGGGCTCAAATTGTACGAAACGACAGGCCCACCGGGAGTGCGCCTCCTCAGGCGGTGAGTGCCTCGACGCGGCGCATCACCTCACGGCAGAACGCGCCGACGGCGGACGCGTCGTCGATGAACTGGTTGGGCTTGACGCAGAAGGTGGTGAAGCCCTGTTCCAGCTGTTCCGGGATGCACGCGAGCGCCGCGCCGAGGTCCGCGGTGGAACGGTCGTCGGGGAAGACCGCCCGGGTGCCGCCGATCATCTCCAGGTCGGCGATGTCCCGGCCGGCCGCGGCCATGGCCTCCCCGAGCGTCCGCAGGTCCTGCGGTGTCGGCCGTCCCAGCGGATGGAAGCCGTGGCCGTACCGTACGAGCCTGCGCAGGACGGGCCCGCCGGCGAATGCCACGGCCGGATCGACGTCCTGGTGACGGCGGGGGCCATCGCCCCGCACATGGCCACGGCCGCCGAGACGGACTTCGGCACGCAGTGGTCGCCGACCCTGCGCGGCGAGGTGGACGTGGTCTTCCTGCCCGTACAGGCCGCGTGGTCGCACATGGCGGCCTCGGGTGGCGGCTGGATCATCAACTTCGCCTCGGTGAACGCCTTCCGGGGCAGCGCAACCTTCGGGATGGTCGCGCACTGCGCGGTCAAGTCGGCCGTGCTCGGCCTGACCCGTCAACTCGCCGTCGAGGGAGGCCCGTCGGGCATCCGCGCCAACACCATCTCGCCCGGCATGGTGCGGACGCCCGCGACCGAGTCCGCCGGGCCCACGACGGCGCGGCCCGGAAGGCACTGCCGGCCCGGATCCAGCCGGCCCGGATCCCGCCGGCCCGGGTCGGGACGCCCGCGGACATCGCCCGGTGCGCGTCTACCCGGCGTCGGAGGAGTCGGCCTGGGTGACGGGTGGCGACTTCCCCGTGGACGGCGGAGTGCCGGCCAAGTGCGGTGCGCTCAGGGGGTGTTGCAGCGGGGGTTACGAAGCGGCGCGACGGCCGCGTGCGGGTTTGCGTCCGCGTGCCCCGACGTCCTGCTCCAACTGCTCCTCCACGACCCGCTGCGCCCGTACGGTCGCCCCCGCGATCAGGGCGGAGGCCAGCTCCCCGTCCCGCTCCTCACAGGCCTGGAGCAGCCGTTCCTGGTCGTCGACGCTGTGCGCGAGCCGGCCGGCCCGGGTCAGGCTCAGGTGCCGCAGCATCAGCGTGCGCAGGGCCAGCGAGTCCAGGATCTGCTTCAGCGTGGGGTTGCCGACGATCTCGGTCATCCGCTCCTGGAGCAGGACGTGGTTCCAGAAGTACCCGTCCACGTCACCGCCGTCGGCGAGCTTGCGCATCCGTTCGACCCGGGTGCGCAGCTCGGCCAGTTGCTCGTCGTCGGCCCGCTCCACCAGCAGCCCCGCCAACATCGACAGGAGGTTCTTGCGCACCTGGTAGATGTCCCGGATGTCCTGCGGGGTCGGCGCGGCCACCCTGGGGCGGCGGCGCGCCTTCATCTCGACCAGGCCCTCCTGCTCGAGGAGCATCAGCGCCTCGCGGACGGGCGTGCGGCTGGTCTCGAACCGGCGTGACAGATCGACGCTGTTGAGGTCCTGTCCGGGCTCCAGCCGGCCCTCGATGATGCCCGCGCCGACCCATTCGGCGATCTGCGCGACCAGCGGTTCACGCCGGTCCCGCAGCCGCAGGAGGCGCTCCAGCACGAGGCGCGTGTCCTGATCGGTCATGCGGCACTTCTCCCTGCCTGTCCGGGCTCACAGCCGACACAACGGTGTCGACACTATCTCAACTCCAGGGTGGCCCCCACCGGAGATCCCCCGCTTGCTGTCGACAGACAGGCCCCATACCGCAGTTCGACCCGGAAGTGAACGGAAACGTCGGCAAAAAGGACGGCAGAAAAGGCGCCGGAAAGGTCGACGAAAACGTCGACCGAACGTCGGCGCAGACCCGAATCACCGGAGAAGCAGTCACCGGAGAAACGGGGAGACATGAGGCGAGTCCGCACGAATCCACCGGCCCTCACCAGACGTTCCGAAGAGCATCGCCTCGGTGCCGGTGAAGGCCGGCCACCGCGGCAGCGCTCCCCCGTTCGGGTCGCCCGCCTCGACGAAGCGCGCCCAGGCGTCCGCCATGGTGCGCGCCGGCTCACGGTCGGTTCCGGGCCACGGCCAGGGCCGGCAGTCCAAGGTGTCGAGGGTCTAGGGGAGTTCGGCGGTGTGATGGACGCCGCACGCGGGCAGTCCGTCGCGCGGTGGCGTCAGGTCCAGGCCGTCCGTGGATTCACTTGACCATCGAGTGGCGGGCATGTGTGGGTTCTGTATCCGCCGGTCATTCCGTGACGGTGTATCAGCCTTTCGGTACGGATTCATCCGCCGCCGCTCCCGAGGAAGGCTTGCGGCGATATCTGCGGTGCAGTAACTACGTGAACCATGAACCTGTTCACCCGCGGCGCATCCTCTCGACGCCCGGCTCCCCCCACAGCTCCGCAACGCCCCGCCGACTCGCCGTCCCGTCCCTCCGCCGGCCTGCCGAATCCCGCCCTCGCGGCGCTGACCGGCGACTGGATGATCGACCCGGCGCACAGCCGTATCGGCTTCTCCGTCCGGCACGCCCTGGTGACCACCGTGCGCGGTGCTTTCACGGAATACCAGAGCCGGCTCTACTTCGACGGGCGCAACCCGGCCCGTTCACGGGCCGAGATCGTGTTGTCCACCGCCAGCGTCGACACCGGCGTGGAGCAACGCGACGCGCATTTGGCCGGCCGTGACTTCCTGGACGCCGCGACCTATCCGCGTATGCGTTTCACCAGTACCGCCGTACAACTCGCGGGCCCCGACGTCTACCGCATGACCGGCGACCTCACCATCAAGGACACCACTCGTCCCGTAGCCCTCGAACTCACCTACATAGGACATGTCACCGACCCGTTCGGCTATGAACGGGCCGGTTTCGACGGGACCACCACCATCGACCGTTCCGAATGGGGCCTGACGTACAACGCGCGACTGGCCGAGGGCGGCGCCATGGTGAGTGAGAAGGTGCGCCTCCAGTTCGACATCGCCGCCATTCGCACCACCCCCGCGGGCTGACCGGCTCGGGGGTAAGTCAGCGCAGGGCCCCCTTGGTCGCGTCGGCGATGAACCCGCGGGCGAAGAAGGTGAACACCAGCACCAGCGGGATGACCGACAGCAGCACCCCGGCCATCACCATGCTGTAGTCGGTGGAGTGTCCGGCGTACAGCTGGGCCAGCGCCACCTGGAGGGTGAGACGGCTCGGGTCGACCAGCATCACCAACGGCAGGATGTAGTCGTTCCAGGCGGCGATGAAGGTGTAGATGCCGAGGAACGCCAGCGCCGGGCGGACGCACGGCAGCACCACGTGCCAGTACAGCCGGAAGAACCCGGCGCCCTCGATACGGGCCGCGTCGAGCAGTTCGTCGGGAACGCTGGTGGTGGTGTACTGGCGCATCCAGAAGATGCCGAAGGCGTTGGCTGCGGCGGGCACGACGAGTGCCTTGAGCGTGCCGAGCCAGCCCAGCTGGACCATGATCTCGTACTGCGGGATGATCGCCAGCTGGGTCGGCAGGATGTACATCGACAGCAGCACGCCGAACAGGAACTTCTTTCCGGGGAAGTCGTACTTGGCGAAGGCGAAGGCGGCCAGCGAGTCGAAGAACAGCACCAGCACCGTCGTGGAGACCGCGACGATCACCGTGTTGGACAGCGAACTGAAGAAGGCCATCCGGTCGAACAGGTGCTGGATGTTGGTGAGCAGATGGTCGCCGAACCACAGCTTCGGCGGATAGCGGTAGATGTCCTGCGAGGTGTTCGTCGCCATGACGACGATCCAGTAGAACGGGAACACCGAGATCACGACGCCCGTCATCAGGACGAGATGGACGCTGAGCCCGCGCAGGCGTTTACGGTTCCGGCTGTTCACGACCGTCGCTCCTTACGCTGCACCAGTCGCCAGTTGACGACGACGATGAGCAGGATCAGCAGGAAGAAGGCCCAGACGATCGCGGCCCCGTAACCGAAGTCGTTGTTGTCGAAGGCCTGGTGGTAGAAGTACAGCAAGGTGGTCAGGCCCGCCTGGCCCGGTCCACCGGAATTGGGGTTGGTGGCCGCCTCGCTGCCGAACAGCACCTGCGGTTCGGTGAAGCTCTGCAGTCCGGTGACCGTGGAGATCACCACGGTGAACAGGATGATCGGCCGCAGCAGCGGGATCGTGATGGAGCGGAAGATCCGCACCGGTCCCGCCCCGTCCATCCTGGCGGCCTCGTAGAGCTCCGAGGGGATCGCCTGAAGGCCGGCCAGGTAGATGATGGCGTTGTAGCCGGTCCACTGCCAGGTCATCAGCGCCGAGATCACCAGCTTGATCGTCCACTCGTTGCTCATCCAGGGCACGGCCGACAGATGCAGCGCCCGCAGAATCGCGTTGATCAGGCCGAAGTTGTTGCTGAAGACCGCTCCGAAGAAGATCGCGATGGCCACCAGCGAGGTGATGCTGGGGATGAACAGGGCGACCCGGTAGAAGGCCGTGAGACGTTTGGTGGAGTTCACCAGCACCGCGAGCACCAGGGCCATGAAGAGCATCGGCACGGTCGACAGCACCCAGATGACCAGGGTGTTGCGGACGGACAGCCAGAACACCGGGTCGTCCCAGAGGAAGCGGAACTGCTGGAACCCGACGAAGTGCATGTCCCCGATGCCGTCCCACTTCTGGAAGGCCAGGAACACGGTGTAGAGCACCGGGAAGAGCATGAAGACCGTGAAGATCACGTAGTACGGCGAGATGGCCAGGTACTGCGGCCAGTACCTGGCGACCCGTCGGCGCGGCCCGCGCCGGGCCCCGGCGGACACCGGCTTGATCCGGGGGGCGCGCCGTCCCGGACCGTTGGGACGGTCCGGAGCGTGCCGTCCGGTGGCGCCGGTGCCGGTTCCGGAGGTCGGTCCGGTGGGTGCCGGGCCGGCTACCGGGCTTGACGACATGTCACTTCACTCCCTGCCGCTGGGCGATCTGCTCGGCCTGGGCGACCGCGTCCTTCCAGGCCTCGTCGGGGTCCTTGCCCTTGGCCTCGATGCTGGTCAGCTCGCTGTAGAAGGGCGCGGAGACCGCCGCGTCGGCGGGTGCCTCGTAGGCCGCGGGGATCTTCTCGGCCGCCGGGCCGAATATCTCGATGGTCCGCTGGCCGCCGAAGAAGGCGTCGCCGCCGGTCAGCGCCGGCAGCTTGTACGCGGCCGGCGCGGTCGGGAACAGGGCGGCGTCGGTGAAACCGCGGGCCTGGTTCTCCGGACCGAGGATCCAGCTGATGATCTTGAAGGCCTCTTCCGGATTGCCGCTGGTCGCGGGAACGGCCAGGAAGGACCCGCCGAGGTTGGACGGCCCGCCGGGCAGGCTCGCCACCCGCCACTTGCCCTTGGTGCCGGGGGCCGCGTTGCTGATGTCCAGCGCGTGCCAGGCGGCGCCGATCTCGGTGCCCAGGGTGCCGCCGCTGACGGCCGCGTTCCAGGTGTTGTCGTTGATCTTGGCGTCGATGCCGAGGGTGTAGGGCTTCACGGCGGTGGTCCAGGCGGTCCGGATGTGGTCCTGGTCGCCGATGAACCTGCCGTCCTCGTCGATGAACCGCTGGGTGCCCTGGCAGACGACCATGGTGAAGACCGAGCCGATGTTGTTGACGAGGAAGGTCTTGGGCACGGCCTTGCGCAGCTCGACGCCGGCCTTGAAGTAGTCGTCCCAGGTGGCGAGTTGCGCGGAGACCTCGGTGGGATCGGTGGGCAGGCCCGCCTGCGCGAAGAGGTCCTCGCGGTAGAACGTGGCGCACGGGCCGATGTCGATCGGGAAGCCGATGAGCTTGCCGTCCTGAGTCGTGGCCTGCTTCAGCTTCCACGACAGGTACTGCGGGACCAGCTTGTCCGCGCCGACGGTCTTCAGGTCGACGAAACGGTCCGCGTTGGGCAGGAAGGAGGCGATGTCCTCGCCCTTGATACCGGTGATGTCCGGGGCGGACTGCGCGGCCCGCAGGCCGGTGAGCAGCTTGGTCTTGAAGTCACCGCCGACCACGGAGGTCTTGAGGCTGATGTCGGAGAAGTGCTTCTTGGCGTCCGCGACGACCTTGTCACTGAGGCCTCCGGACCAGTACCAGAGGGTCAGGTTCTTGCTGTCCTTGGCGCCGCTCGATGCGGAGCCGCCGCCGCACGCCGCGGTGGCGCCGGCCGCGGCGGCCGTCAGCACGGCGGCCTGAAGGAACCGTCTGCGGGAAAGGTCCACGATCTTCTCCTGGGTTTCGGCGGGTTCGGCTGGTGCGATGTGTCCGTCATGTCCGACAGGACCTGTGCGAGTCAGGGCCGCGCAGGGGACGCGGCGGGAGGCCGGGCGGCTGAAGAGCATCGGCGTGAGGGGGAACCCTTCAGCCACCCGGGGTGTGTGACCTGGTCCTCTCAGACGGTGCCGACGCGTCCGTGACGGCGGAATATGCCGTTCATCCGCTTCGGCCGACCGGAGTGGGGTCCGGGCCTGGCTCCGAATTACGCAAGAGAGTGCACCCGGTGCGCAGCTTTGACAAGAGTCAAGCGCGGATCGAGACATCCATGCTCGACTTTGCTTGAGTTTGGCGCGTTGGCGCGTAGGGTCTGCCGCATGCTCGCGGACCGAAGACATCAGCTGATCCTGCGCGCCCTGCGCGCGGACGGGCCCACCACGGTGACCGACCTGGCCGAGAGGGTCGGGGCGAGCCAGGCCACGATCCGGCGCGATCTCGCGCAACTGGAGGACGAGGGACTGCTCAAGCGGGTCTACGGCGGTGCCGCCCCTGTCATGGGTGAGGACGATCCGTTCGCCGACGTGGCCGGCGTCCGGGTCGAGGCGAAGGACGCCCTGGCCGCCTGGTGCGCGGACCTCGTCAGGGACGGCGAGACCGTGCTGCTCGACATCGGCACCACGGCCCACCGGGTGGCCCGCCGTCTGCACGGCCGGCCCCTGACCGTGATCACCAGCAACCTGGCCGTCTACGAGGAACTCCAGGACGACAAGGCCGTTCAGCTGATCCTGCTGGGCGGCGTGGTCCGGCGCGACTACCGGTCCCTGGTCGGCTTCCTCACCGAGGACAACCTGCGCCAGGTCCACGCCGACCGGCTCTTCCTCGGTACCAGCGGGGTCCGCCCCGACGGGCAGGTGCTGGACACCACCGCCGTCGAGGTGCCCGTCAAGAGAGCCATGATCGCCGCCAGCGCCCAGGTGATCCTGGTGGCCGACGCGGGCAAGTTCCCCGGCACCGGAATGGCCCGGGTGTGCGGTCCGGAGGATCTCGACGTGGTGGTGACCAACGCGCCCGGGGACGAGAAGAGCTGCACTCGGCTGCGCGAGGCGGGAGTCGAGGTGGTCGAGGTACGAGCCTGACGGTCCCGGGCGACGGGGGCTTCCGGGTCCCGCTGGCCCACCGACGGGGCCTTCCGCGTCCTGCTGGTCACCGGGCACTGCTGGGTGACCGCGCCACCCGAAGGTCGGCCGGGCGGCGCGCGGTCATCAGGACGGGGCTGGGGGCCGGCCCGGCACGCTCGGCCCGGTCCTCGACACGGCTGCGCTCTGGACGACCCGCTGTCCGGACGCCGTAGTCGAGGAGCTGCGGACACGGCCCGCCGCGGCGTCGACGTGACGCGGTTGGCCGGGGCGACCCAGGTCCCGCGCTCCGTCGCCGTGGCCAGCGCGCCCGCGGCCGCGTACACGAGCTGCCCCTCGGTGTGTGAGTGAGGGTCGAGCCGGTATCCGTGCGGAAACCACGCTGCTCCTTGCAGCGTCGGTTTCCGGGATTCCGAGAGGGCCGTCGGCGCCTGGCCGCCTTCGGCACAAGGCGACAGGTTACCGGTGGCCCGGCAGCGGTCCTGAAGCCGAGAGTGGGCGCATCAGCTTCAGGATCGCCGCTCGCAGCCCGGCGCCCCGGCCCTGCAAGCGGCGGGACAGGCTCCATACGTGGCACGTCGAGTCGGTCGCCCTGCGCCTCGACGCCGTCCGGGCAGGCGTGCGGGCCGCCCGCGGGGAGTCCGGTGCGGGCGGCTCCCACAGCCGTGTCTGCACGCGTCGGGCAGGCACCCCGGCCCGCATGCGCACTCCGTTCGTCACGAGATCCGCCGCGAGCCGGGCGGTATCAGTCCGCTTCGGTCAGGGCCGCCCGCGCGGCGGCGAGGATCTCCTCGGAGAGGGGCGAGTCCTTGGTGGCCCGGGCCAGGACGAGTGCGCCGAGCATCGTGCACAGTCGGGCGATGCCGTCCTCGTCCTCGGTGGCGAGCCACTCGGCGAAGTCGCCCACGCCCTCGGTGTAGACGCGATGAGCGCCGTCGGCGCCGGGTTCACGGGCCATGTCGTGGGCGAGCGCGGCGGTGGGACAGCCCTCCGCCGGGTTGTCGCGGTGCTCGACGGACAGATAGGCGTCGATCAGCGACCGCTGGGCGGCGGCGCGCTGTCCGGTGCCCTGCTCGAGGGCGGCGGCGCGGCGCTGGGCGAGTTCCCCGAAGGCATGGGCGGTGGCTTCGTCGATGAGCGCGTCCTTGGACGCGAACTGCTTGTAGAAGCCGCCGTGCGTCAGCCCGGACGCCTTCATCAGGTCGGCGACGCTGATGTGCGTGCCCTGCTCGCGGAACAGCCGGGAGGCGGTTCGCACGACCCGCTCGCGGTTCTCCCGCGCCTGCGCCTGTGACACACGACCCATCGGCCCTCCTCGGTTGAATGTCGGTTGCCATCTATTCTATGCTCGGTTTAGATTACAAGCGTAATCTAAATACGGAGCCCCTCCCCGGGGTCCGCACAGCACTGGGAGCAGACATGGAACTCAAGGACGCCGTCGTAGTGGTCACCGGCGCCAACCGCGGACTGGGCCGCGAGCTGGCCACCCAGCTCCTGGAGCGCGGCGCGAAGGTGTACGCGGCAGCGCGCCGCCCGGAGACCGTCGACCTGGCCGGCGCGACCCCGCTCCGCCTGGACGTCACGGACGAGGAGTCCATCCTGTCCGCGGCCCGCGTGGCGTCCGACGCGACGCTGCTGGTGAACAACGCCGGCATCTCCACCGGCACCCCGCTCATCGCCGGCGGTCTTGACGCGGTGCGACTGGAGATGGCGACGAACTTCTTCGGACCGCTCGCCGTGACCCGCGCCTTCGCCCCGGTCATCGAGCGCAACGGCGGCGGCGCCGTACTCAACGTCCTGTCCGTGCTCTCCTGGATGCACCCGGCCGGTCTCGGCTCCTACGCGGCGACCAAGGCCGCCGCCTGGGCGCTGACGAACGCGACCCGGGAGGAGCTGGCACCCCGCGGCATCACCGTGTCCGCGCTGCACGTCGGGTACATGGACACCGACATGGCCGCCGCCGTACCCGCCGACCAGAAGGCCGACCCCGCCGACGTCGCCGCCCAGGCGCTCATCGGCCTCGAGCAGGGCCTGCCCGAGATCCTCGCCGACGAGACCACGCGGTACGTCAAGCAGGGACTGGCCGCGGCGCCGAGCGCAGCATGAGGCCGCCCCGCCGGATGGCCCGGTCCCGCACGGAGCCGGGTCATCCCTGAGGGCGAGGCACCGGGAAGAGCAGACAGCTGCTGGTGGCGTGGGCGAGCAGACGGTCCGTCGCGTCGAACAACTGCGCCTGGGCCAGGGCCGTTTGGCGGCCGGCGCTGACCACCGTACCGATGGCACGGACGGTGCCCGTGTCGGCGGTGATCCGTCGCAGGAACTTCACCGTCAGGTCGAGCGAGGTGTAGGCCGTGCCCAGCGGGAGGGTGGACTGGACGGCGCATCCCGCCGCCGAGTCGAGCAGGGTGGCGAAGATGCCGCCGTGGACGCTGCCGATCGGGTTGTAGTGCTCCTCACCGGGCGTCAGGGAGAAGACGGCCCTGCCGGGCTCCACCTCGTCCAGCGTGAAGTCGAGGGTGTGACTGACGGGCGGTCCCGGCAGTCGTCCCGCCTGCAGCTCGCGCAGGAAGTCGAGACCGGCCATGCGTCCGGCGGCGTCCGCCAGGATCTCCGGATCTTCCCACTGATACGTACGTGTTCGTCCCACAGTCCAGTGCCTCCATCTGACTTTTTGAAGTGAAGCTAGCCTCCCCGCCAGCTGACTGTCAATGACGAAGCCAGGGCCCTAGGATGGCGGGATGAAGTGGCTTGAGGCGAGCACGGAGAACTGTCCCGTCCAGCGCACGCTCGACGTGATCGGGGAGAAGTGGACCTTGCTGATCCTGCGCGACGCCGTCAACGGAGTCCGCCGCTTCGACGACTTCCACCGCCATATCGGCCTGTCGGAGGCCGTCCTCAGCGACCGCCTCCGCAAGCTGACCGCGGCCGGCGTCCTGAGGACCGTCCCCTACCAGGAGCCGGGCAGCCGCCCCCGCAACGAGTACCGACTGACCCGCAAGGGCTGGGACCTGTGGCCCGTCCTGATGGCACTGAGCCAGTGGGGCGAGGCGTACACCCTCGACGCCGAGGGTCCCGTGCTGGACGTCCGCCACACCGACTGCGGCGCTCCGCTCCGCGTCGTCGTCGAGTGCTCCGCGGAACACTCCGCCCTCGGCCCCGGGGAGGTCACCGCCCGGCTGGGGCCTGGCGCCCGACCCCGGTCGTGAGCGTGACGTCGTAGGCCTCCGGGTCGAACCCGGCCAGCCGTCGGCGCATCCGGCCCGTCGACCAGGGCCAGCTGAAGCTGTTGCGGCCGTTGTCGTCGAGGTAGTAGCTCGAGCATCCACCCGCGTTGTAGACGGTGGGCGGAAGGGCCTGCTGCACCTCGGCGCTGAAGGCTGCCTGGACTTCGGGACGGACGTCCATGGCCGCCCAGCCGGCCGAACGGAAGTGCCGCACCGCGCCCGCCAGATACTCCAGTTGGGCTTCGAGGACCATGAAGGCCGAGGAGTGCCCGGTTCCGAGATGCGGCCCGAGAAGGATGAACGCGTTCGGGAATCCGCTCACGGTGGTGCCCAGATACGCGTCCGGGCTGCCCTTCCAGTGCTCGTCCAGGCAGACGCCGTCGGCGTCGAACACCCGCTGGGCGATGGGCATGTCCAGGATGTGGAAGCCCGTGCCCAGGATGATCGTGTCGACGTCGGCGCCGGTGCCGTCCGCGCCGACGACCCGGTTGCCGCGGACTGCCTCGACCGCCGTGGCGTGGACGGTGACATTGGGCCGGGTCAGTGCCGGGTAGTACGTGTTCGACAGCAACAGCCGTTTGCAGCCGAGCGTGTAGTCGGGGGTCAGCGCCCGGCGCAGCCGCGGGTCCCTCACCGTGGCTGCGAGGTGGAGGTTGCCCACCTTCTGCACCGCTCGCAGGAGAGCAGGATGCCGGAAGCCGAGGCCCAGGGTCTCCATCGCCGCGTACTCCGCGCTCCGCAGGGCCCGTTGCGCGGCCGGAAAGCGTCGCAGGAGCCGGCGTTCGGCCCCCGGCACATGGTGGTCGGGCTTGGGAAGCACCCACTGCGCGGTCCGCTGGAACAGGTCCAGCCGGGCCACCCGCGGCTGGATGGCGGGCACGAACTGCACAGCCGACGCCCCACTGCCGACGACGGCCACCCGCGCGCCCGCCAGTTCGTGGTCGTGGCGCCAGCGCGAGGAATGGAAGACCTCACCGGGGAAGTCCGCCAGCCCGGGTATCTCGGGAATCAACGGCTCGTGCCAGGGCCCCGCGGCCGAAATGAGGAAGCGCGCCGTGTAACGGTCACGGCTGGTCTCGACGTGCCAGCGCGATTCGTCCGCGTGCCACTGTGCGCGGAGGACCTCGGTGCCGAAGCGGATGAGCGGGGTGATCCCGTACGTGGCCGCCGTGCGGTGCAGATAGGCGCGGATCTCGGGCTGGGCGGCGAAGGCCCGCGTCCACCCGGGGTTGGGCGCGAAGGAGTAGGAGTACAGGGCGGAGGGGACGTCGCAGGCGCAGCCCGGGTAGGAGTTGTCCCGCCAGGTGCCGCCCGGTTCGTCCGCCTTCTCGAGGAGGACGAGGTCGCGCAGACCGGCTTCACGCAGCTTGATCGCCGCTCCGATGCCGGACAGGCCGCTGCCGATGATGAGCGCCTCCACCTCGCGGGTCTCGCGCGTGACGGTCGCGGTGGCGCCTTCGGGTCGGGACATGTCAGCCTCCTGTACGCGGGCGGGGACTCGGCACGGGCTCTGCCAGACGGTCACGGACCGTCGCCCGCGTCGTACGAAGAGAGGTCTCCAGCACGGCCGGACGACGGCGCGGATCCATGAGGTTGCCGCCCATCGCGGCCAGGTCGGCGGCCGTGGGCTCGATGCGGACCACGCGGGTACCCGCGGCCCTCAGCGCGGCGCACTCGGCGCTCAGGATGCGGGTCATGACACGGCGCAGTACCGCTTCGGCCCGGCCGAGTCCGCTGCGCCGCCCGGGAGCCGACGAACTCATCGGCGCCACGACGTACACCTCGTCCAGCGCGCACGGCACCAGCAGGTCGGCCGAGGTCGGGGAGCTGATGCCGCCGTCCGCGTAGCGTCGGCCGCCGATACGCACCGGCGGAAACCAACCCGGGACCGCCCAGGACGCGCGGAGCGCGTCCCGCAGGGCGACCGGCGGGGTGTCGGGATGCCCGAAGGGCGTGCGCCTGCCCGAATCGAAATCGGTCGCCATCAGCCAGGTCGCGGGATGTGGCACCCACTTTCCGTCCGGTGCCAGGACGTCGGCGGCGGCCGCCAGCCAGGTGGCGTCGCCCCGGCCCCGCGGCAACAGGCCGGACAGACCGGTCAGCGCGGGCAGGGCGCCGCCCAGTGCCCGGCGGGCGAGTCGTGGTGATCCGAGGAGGGCCGCCGGTCGTGGCGGTACTCCTCGGGGCGGCGTCGCGAAGTGGCGCGCCAGTTCGGGACGGGAGTCCTCGCTCCCGAGCAGTGCGGCCAGCAGATCCCGCACACCGATGCCGCTCCCCAGCATGGCGGCCAGCTCGGCCCCCGCCGAGGTGCCCACCAGGACGTCCGCCTCGCGCGGATCCCAGTGCAGGGCCTCCTGGAGCGAGTGCAGGGCGCCGATCGTCCAGGCCGCGCCGAGCGTTCCGCCACAGCCCAGCACCAGCCCTCGGGAAGGTGTCGCTCGCCTGCCGGTCGTGGTCAATGCAGTCTCCGCCCCTCTGCGATACCGCCGAGATCCGGATACTAGCGGTATCTGAAATCGAGGAACAGGCCCCGCGGGGATAGGATCCGAGAGCCTCTGAACCTCGCGGGACAGCCGCACGGGACGGACGCCGCACAGGACGGACAAGGGGAACGGAAAACATGGCCCGCCTCAGCCGCGTCGAGAGCCAGGAACGCACTCGTGAACGGCTCGTCACCACCGCCCGGGACCTGTTCCTGCGCAACGGCTACGCCGCCACTTCCCTCACCGACGTCGCGGAAGCAGCCGGGTTCTCCAAAGGAGCCGTCTACTCGAACTTCCGCAACAAGGACCACCTGTGCCTCGCCGCCATCGACGACATCCGCGCCGAGCAGCTGAGGCTGCTGACGGACTCCGTCAGCGGCGACGACCGGTTCGAAGTCCGCCTCGCGGCCTTCTCGGCCTGGGGCGAAGCGCACATCGGCGACGAGGCATGGACCACGCTCGAGGTCGAGTTCCTCACGCGCGCCCGTCACGACGACGAGCTCCGGCGTGAGATCACGGCGCGCGCCACGGCCGTCCGCGAAGTACTGGCCCAGCTCCTGGAGGCGCTGGCCGAGGAACTGGGAACCGGCCTGGCCATGCCCGCCGACCAGGCCGCGATGACCCTGCTCAGCCTGGGTATCGGCCTGGGCATCCAGCGGGTGGCCGACCCGTCGGTTCCCACCACGGTCCTCACGGACACACTGCGGCTCGTTCTGAACCTGCGGCCATGACCTGAACCTGCGGCCAGGACGCCGCGGCGCCCGCACGGGGCGCCGGGCGCCCGGCCTAGCCGGCGGTGGTGAAGCGGGACCGCCACAGGTCGCGGAGCAACGCGATCTCGGCCATGTGGTGGATGAATTCGAGGTTGGCCGACGCGAGCACACCGATGTACGGGTAGTCGCGGTCGTTGCTGTACGGGTACCGCGAGAACCCGACCGTGTCGAGCTGCTCGTCGGTGACGCCGGCGACGCTCTCCCGCCAGCGGTCGATCACCGCCCAGAACCGCTCCAGGGTCGGGGCGGCCGAGGGCGAGAAGTCGACCATCAGCTTCGGGTCCTGCCGCCGTTCACCGAAGGTCCACTCCCACATGCCCGCGAACTCGAAGTGCAGGTGCCCCAGCCGCCACGCGATGGTCGTGATCGGCGTCGCGTCGGGCTCCGGGGCGCCGGTGTGGGCGAGGATCTGCTCGACCCGCTCGACACTCACGCTCCAGTCCTCGGCGATCTTGGCGACGGACATGCCGTCGGCGGCCTGCCGGGCGACCTCGGCGTACTCGTTCGCCGGGACGTCCGCGGCACCCAGGTCGAGCACCCACTCCCCGGGACCGAACGCCCTGGGCGTCGCCGCTTCGCCCCGGCGCCGGAGCGACCAGCAACCGGGCACCGGCTCCCACAGATACTCCTCGTCACCGAGCCCCGTCAGCCGTACCTGGGCCGTCTCCCTGGCCTGGTCGAACTGGTCGAGCAGTGGACCCAGTCGGTTGGGTCGCGCGCCCTCGGTCTCCATGCGTGGCTCCCCTCACGGTCGCGCCTCGTAACTCACCGCGCTCAGGCGGAAGTTAATCTCTCGCCTCACAGGACGCCACCGAATTCCCCGCCCCCCGGGGCGGCAGGTGGTGTAGCGGGCTACACCATGGGTTCGGGAGGCCGGTACCTCGTGGCGGCGGGCGGACGACGGGATCGTGGTCGTCAGAGATCGCAATCGCCAGACAACCACGTCCCCCGGCCTGAAGGAACACCCCGTGAAGACGCTGCTCGCCACCGTGAAGTCGTTCGTCGCCAACCTGCTGCTCTGGTCGTTCTTCGTGGGCGGCCTCGTCGCGAGCACCGCCTCCGGTGCCGTCCTCGACGGCACAGAGAAGAACGTGGCCACCTACACCGGTATCGCCGTCTCGCTGCTGGCGGGCTCACGCATCGCGAAGAAGCCGAAGATCAAGGCGTTCCTGTCGAAATCGTCCACGCTCTGGTTCCTGTTCCTGTTCAACGGCGGCGTGGCCGCGTTCTGCTACCTGACCATCGACGGCGTGAAGGGCGTGGCGACCGCCGCCGGTATGGGCCTGGTGTCACTGGGCGCGGCCGGCGGCCTCGTCGGAAACCTCCGCAGGCCGACCCCGAACCACCCGGAACCGACCGCGGACCGGTTCCGGGCCTGATCATCGGCTTCGCCCCCTTCCGCCGCAACGCGCCCAGGGCGCGCGCCTGCTCGTCGACGGGCTCGACTCCGGTTTCAATACACCGGCGTCAACCACCCGCACCGACCTGAGGGAAGTGATGTCAGCATGACCGGATCACCCCGACCGACCCTGGTGGTCACCGGAGCCACCGGCCGACTCGGCGGTCGCGTCGCCCGTCGCCTGGCCGCGCGGGGAGTGGCCCAGCGGATGCTGGTCCGCAGCCCCGAGCGGGCACCCGAACTGCCCGGCGCCACACCGGTCCAGGGCGGTTACGGCGACCACGACGCAGTCCTTCGCGGTCTGGACGGCGCGAAGACCGTGTTCATGGTGTCCGCCTCGGAGAGCCCCGACCGGCTCGTCCAGCACCGGACCTTCGTGGACGCCGCGGCGGAGGCGGGCATCGAGCACCTCGTGTATCTCTCCTTCTTCGGCGCCGCGCCGGACGCCGGCTTCACCCTCGCCCGCGACCACTTCCACACCGAGGAACACATCCGTGCGCGCGGCCTGTCGTACACGTTCCTGCGCGACAACCTCTACGCGGAGTTCGTCCCCGACCTGGCCGGTGAGGACGGTGTCATCCGTGGTCCGGCCGGGCACGGACGTGCGGCGTTCGTCTCGCAGGACGACGTCGCCGACGCCGCCACCGCCGTGCTGACCCACCCGGCCGAGCACGCCGACAGCGTGTACGACCTGACCGGGCCCGACTCTTTGAGCTTCGCCGAGGTCGCGGCGATCCTGTCCGAGACGCAGGGCCGCACCGTCACCTATCTGCCCGAGACGGTCGAGGAGGCGTACGCCTCCCGCGCCTCCTACGGCGCCCCGCGCTGGCAGCTCGACGCCTGGGTGTCGACCTACACGGCCGTCGCCGCCGGTGAGCTCGACGGGGTCAGCGAGGCCGTGCCCCGCCTCACCGGCCACCCCGCCACCCCGCTCGCCGACGTCGTCCGCGCGAGCCGGGGCTGACCGACGCGCGGCCCTTCCGTCGACGTCGCCCGCGCCGCGGACCGAAGTGATGTCACTTTTTGACCATCCCAGGTCGCCAAAAGGTGACGGCGACCTTTCCATGTCGGCCTAGTTTGAACACATCACCCCGCGCAACCGCCGACAAGAAAGACAGTCATGAGCAACAACAAGAACACGGTCCTCCAGGCCGCCACCGAGCTGTTCGGCGACAAGGACCCCTCCGCCGTGGACCGCTGGGTCGCCGCCGGCTACACGCAGCACAGTTCCCTCGCGGCCGACGGTCCGGAGGCGCTGCGCGGGCTGGTCGCCGGTCTCGGCGCCGACTTCCGCTACGAGAGCGCCCGGGTCATCGCCGACGGCGACCTGGTCGCCCTGCACGGCACCTACCACGGCTTCGGCCCCGACCCGCTCGTCGGCTTCGACATCTTCCGGGTCGCCGACGGCAGGCTCGCCGAGCACTGGGACGCACTGACCCCGTACGTCAGGGACACCGTCTCTGGCCGCTCCCAGACCGACGGTCCCGCCGAGTCCACCGACGCAGACCGGACCGAGGCCAACCGCGCTCTGGTGACGGAGTTCGCGGCGAAGGTGCTCGTCGGCGCCGACTACTCGGTCCTGACCGACTACATCTCCACCGAGACGTACCACCAGCACAACCCGGAGGCCGCCGACGGGCTGGACGGCTTCGGCGCGGCCGCCGCGCGATGGGCCGAGCAGGGCAGGAACCTCGTCTACACCGAGGTCCACCGGGTCATCGCCGAGGGGGACCTCGTCCTGGTGCAGTCCGAGGGCGAGTTCGGGGTGCCGGTCGCCTACTACGACCTCTTCCGCGTCGCCGACGGAAAGATCGTCGAGCACTGGGACGTCATCGCCCCCGTCCCCGCCGAACTCCCCCACGCCAACGGCCTGTTCTGACGGGGGTCCGCACCGACCGCCGGCCTGGGCGCACCGTCGCGCTCATGCCGGGGCCGGGCACTCCCCCGCCGCTGTCCCGCCCACCGATCCGCCGCCCCACCCGGAGCCGTTCCATGACCACTTCCCGGCCGCGGTTCAGCGATCCCAGCGAGGGCCGCCCCTCGGCGTTGCCGCTGGCCGCCTACCGCAAGGCCGTCGCCTTGGACGAACCCTTCCGACCGTCCGCGGCCCCCGTCCCGGCCGATCAGCTGGACGAGCACGTGCGCACGGCGCTGCGCCTGCTCGGCACCGACCCGGCCATGTCACAACCGGTCCTGCGAGCCGGCGCCCTGCGGGATCTCCGGCACGCCGACGCGGCCACTGCGCGCCGGCTCCTGCGTGCCGTGCTGACCGTCCGCCCTCCCGGACCCCTGCCCGCGGGCGCCGAGGAGGCCGTGGACCGGGTCCTCGGTACGGAACGCCGCCTGCGGCCCGGTGTCCCGGCCGGTCATCTGCCCACGATCGCGGAGGAGTTCCCCGGCACGGCCTTTCCCGCGGCCCGGCACACCGCGCTGTGGCGGGGCGACATCACCGCCCTCGCGGCGGACGCCGTCGTCAACGCCGCCAACCATGCCCTGCTCGGCTGCTTCCACCCGCTGCACGCCTGCATCGACAACGCCATCCACCACGCCGCCGGGCCCCGGCTGCGCGACGACTGCCACACCGTCGTCACCCTGCAGGGCGACACCGAGCCGACCGGCGGCGCCAAGATCACTCGCGGCTACCATCTCCCCGCCCGCCACGTCCTGCACACCGTCGGCCCGATCGTCGACGGCCGGCCCCGTGCCGGTGACGCGCGGGCACTGGCCTCGTCCTACCGCGCCTGTCTGGACCTGGCGGCCGAGGTCGGGACGATCCGCACCCTGGCCCTGTGCGCGGTGAGCACCGGCGTCTTCGGTTACCCCAAGGACGAGGCCGCCCTCGTAGCCCTGCGAACGGTCGCCGACTGGCTCGACGAGCGCCCCGGCAGGTTCGACCGCGTCGTGTTCACCGTCTACGAGGACGCCGACGAGACCGCCTACCGCCGCGCCCTCGCCCGACGGACCCCGCCCTCGGACGCACCCCGGTAGGGCGCCGAGCCCGACGGGACGCTTCTCCGCTCATCGCGGCCCGTGCTCCTCGGCACGGCCGCGGACCACGTCACGGAAGTCGATCGGGGACCGACCGACCCGGTGCAGGAAGTACTTGCTGAACTGGGACGGATGGGCGAAGCCCAGCTGATCCGACACCTGGGCCGCGGTCCGGTCGCTGTGCGCGAGCAGCCGTTTGGCCTCCAGGACGACCCGGCGGTCCACGAACTCCTTGGCGCTGAGCCCGGCAGCGGTCAGGGTGGCCCGGGCCAGCGTGCGCGGGGAGTAGCCGAGCATGCGGGCGTAGTCCTCCACGCGGCGGGTCCGCGTGAAGTGCCGCTCGACAGCGTCCCGGAACCGCAGGTAGGTCTCGTCCGGCTCCGGCGCGGGGCTGCCGACCGGGACCGTGAGGTGGGCCAGACGCAGCACGAGGACCGCCAGGAGATGGCGGAGGGCGGCCAGATGGACGTCCAGGGGCAGGTGGCCGAGTGCGCGGAACTCGCGGCTCAGGTGCTCGACCGCGAGGTCGAGCGCCTCGGAGTCCTCGGCGACGGGGGTGCTGACGACGGGTGCGTGCGGGTCGTCGATGCGGGCCGCCGTCGCGGTGGCCGCGTCGAGGAACTCCTGCCGGAAGAGGATCAGGGTGCCCTCCGCCCTGGTCAGGTCGCCCCACTGCTGCACCTGCCCGGGGCGCACCCACAACCAGGAGCCCGGCCGCAGGACATGACCGGCGAAGTCCACCGTGTGCCGGAGGTCTCCCGACGTCAGGGCGAGCAGATGATGGAAGTCGGGGCGCTGCGGCTGGGTGAGGACGCGGTCCGGTACCCGCCCCCGCAGGTCGGCCAGCGACATGACCTCGACACCGGCGGGCGTCCCGGCCGGCGCGGCGAAGGGGACCTCGGGAATCTCTCGCGAGGAACGCTGTCGGTTTTTGGCCATCATGAGTCAGAAGTGTATCCCGATGACACCCTCACTTCCTCGTACGTTGGAGGTGGCCCGCAGGCAGAGATGCCTTCGAGTGACGGAAAAAGACAAGGTCACGAGGAAGGCCGCGAAGCAGGCCACCAAGAAGGCCACGAAGCAGGAAGGAACGCCGCAGTCGTGAGTACCACGAGCAAGCTCCCTCTCTCCGCAGTGCGGGCGGCCGAGACGTTCCGCGCCTGGCTGGGAGAGGCGGACCGGATCCTGGTCGCGGCCGGTGCCGGCCTGAGCGCGGCCGCCGGCTACGACTACGGCGATGCCGAACGCTTCGGACAACTGCTTCCCGCACTGCACCGCCTCGGCCTGCGCTCGCGCTACCTGCTCGGGGTGCCCCTGCCGAGGGACATGATGTGGGGCTACTGGGCCGTCCACATCGACGACATCCGCTACAGCACCGGTCCGAACCCGCTCTACCAGCGGCTGCGGGAGCTGGTCGGCGACCGCGACCACTGGGTGACGACGTCGAACGTCGACGCGCTGTTCGTCCGCAACGGCTTCGCGGCGGACCGCGTCTTCACCCCCCAGGGCGACTACGGCCGTCTCCAGTGCACCGTGCCCTGCACGCGGGAGACCTGGTCCAGCAAGCCGTTCCTCGACGCGGTCCTCGCGGCGTACGACCGGGAGAGCGGTCGCGTGCGCGACGAGGGGGCCCTGCCGCGCTGCCCGCGCTGCGGCGCGGAGGTCTTCCCCAACGTCCGGGTCGGCCCCGAGTTCGTCGACGACGCCCATCTGCCCGCCGGCCGGCACCTGGCCCGCTGGCTCGAGCGGTACGCCGACGACGGCAACCTGCTCGTCGTGGAGATCGGTGCCGGATTCAACACCCCCGGCGTGATCCGCCGCCCCATGGAGAGCCTGGTGCGCCGAACGCCTCGGGCCCGACTCGTCCGGGTCAACCCCGAACACTCCGAGGTCCCCGCCGACCTCGCCGGACGAGCACTGTCCGTCCCTCTGGGCGCGGACCGGCTCCTGCACGAACTCCTCGTCTGAGGCGTCTCGGCCCCGGGGCGGTTCCGGTCCTCGCGGTCAGCCGGTCCGGTCCGGATGTCCGGGGCGGCGGCGGCCATGAAGGCGTTGCCGCCGTCGATGCGTGAAGCCCGCGCCGGCCTCCTGCTCCATACCGCCGACGCCGGCGCCGGCCCCCTCGCACGAGGCGGGTCAGCGATCGACCGGCTCGTACTCGAACCAGTCGAAGTGGACGGTGCCGCCGCCGGCGAACATGCCGATCACCCGGCCGGTGAAGCCGCCGGCGACCTCCGTGGAGAGGTACTTCCCGTCCAGTGAGGCCAGTTCGACGAAGGTGCCGTCCGGCTCCTCGATGCCGAACGTGACGGTGTCCGGGCCGGTGCGGGCATCGTGCACGGCGTGCACCGCGGCCACCTCGACGCGGAGGACCACGGGACCGGGGGGTGTCGACCGGGATGCCACCACGGTGTCCGACGGACCGATGCGGGCCCGCACTCGCACCTCACCGGACGAGGCCTCGATGTCGTAGTGATGCTGCTCGTCGAGGCGGACGGCAAGCCCCCCGCAGCCGTCCGCGACGTCGGCCAGGACGCGCACCCGGCACGACATGTGTTGCTGGCGCCGGCCGACGAACGTCACGTCGGTGTCGTCGAGCGATCCGCCGCGGGCACGCAGGGTGAGCCAGCCGGGCTTCTCCTTCGTCGTGCACGCCTCCACCGGCCGGTGTCGCAACGAGACCCAGAACGGGGCGAGTTCACTCAGCTCGAAGTCGTCCCGGTCCGGCACCGCAGGCTGCGGCACCAACGGCCAGGGGGGTGCGGGCATCGAGGTCGACAGTTCGCCGACGACCGGCCAGCCGTCCACCCAGTCGACCGGCACCAGATACGTCTCCCGGCCCAGTACATGCCACCCCGGGGTGCCACCACCCGGCCGCACGCCGAGCAGCACCATCCACCACGAGCCGTCGGGCGCCTGCACCAGGTCCGCATGACCGGTGTTCTGGATGGGGTGGTCGGTGCCCCGGTGGGTCAGGATCGGGTTGGCCGGGCACGGCTCGAACGGGCCCGTGGGTGTGCGGCCGCGGGCGATCGAGACGCTGTGGCAGCGCTCGGTGCCGCCTTCGGCGATGAGCAGGTACCAGTAGTCGCCGATCCGGTAGAGGTGCGGTGCTTCCGGGGCCTTGGCGCCGGGGCTGCCGGACCAGAGCCGGCGCTGCGGCCCGAACGTCTCCCCGGTGTGGGGATCGATGCGGATCTGCCCGACTCCGGCGGTGGTGCACCAGCAGTTTCCGTCCTCGTCCCAAGCGAGGTCCGGGTCGATGCCGTGCACTCCGGGCAGCCGGACGGGATCGGACCAGGGGCCGGCCGGGTCGGTGGCCGTGAACAGCAGATTGCCGTCGGCGCTCACGTTCGTGACGATCAGCCAGAAGCGGCCGTCGTGGTGGCGGAGCGTGGGGGCGTAGATGCCGCCCGAGGACGGGGTGTCGAGCGGCAGGCGCAGCTGACTCGGCCGGTCGAGGGCGTTCCCGATCTGCGTCCAGTGCACCAGGTCCCGACTGTGGAAGATCGGTACTCCCGGGAAGTACTCGAAGCTGGAGCAGGCCAGGTAGTAGTCCTCCCCGACCCGGCAGACGGACGGATCGGAATGGAAGCCCGGAATCACCGGGTTGTCGATGGTCTCGGCCTTCTCGGGCTTGCTCGACACGCTCATCGAGTCCTTTCACTGGTGTGACCCGCCGGGAACACCGGCGGTGCCGGTCCGGTCGGTTCAGCGGCGGAGCTGGACGATCACGATCGAGTAGGCGTGGCGCGCTGCGTCCTGTCAATTTCTCCGCCGCGTACCGAAAGTTTCCGTCGCCGAGAGAATCGCCGATCTCACCGCCGGGACTCTCCCGATGCCGCGCCGGACGGTCGCGAGACGCGGCTCAGGCGTCCCGGTACAGGTCCCGGGTCTCGGGCAGTTGCCGGAAGCCGGCCGACCTGTAGGTGGCGACGGCGCCCACGTTCGCGCTCGGGGTGCAGACGATCGCGCTCGACGAGCCGAGTTCTCGGAGTGCGGCCGCCGCGGCGACGGTGATCGCCTTGCCGTGGCCGTGACCGCGATGTTCCCGGTGCACGCCCATCGGCTCGAGCAGGCCGGGCTTGCCCGGCCCGGCCGACCACACCGTCACTGCCGCCACCGCGTTGCCCCGGGCGTCGTACCCGACCAGACACCGGGCGTCGGCGTACGGCGATCCGGCCGCCATCGCGTGCCAGTGCGCTTCCGTGAACGTCGACCTGTCGAACGCCGCCCGCTGTACGGCGGCCCGCGCATGTGCCTGCTCCGGCCCGGTCACCTCGATCCGTATGCCTGGATCCTTCACGGGCCGCGCGAGGTCGCGGCGCAGCGGCGTCCACGGTTCGCCGGCGTTCCAGCCGCGCTCGGGCAGCAGATCCTGGAGCAGAGCGTCCAGCGGCGCCTCGACGGACACCTTGCCCGCCGGCAGGACGCCGCGCTCGGGCCCGGTCAGGTCCTCGAGCAGCTGCTGCGCCAGCTCCTCGTCCCGCCGAGCGTCCGGGGCGATCGTCAGCCGCAACAGCCGGGGCTCGTCCAGCAGCCCGACGGCGAGAATCCGTCCGTCCCGGCTCCAGGTCCGGACCGCCGCGGCCGTCGCCTCCGCACCGAACCGCCCGAACCAGCCCAGGTCCCCCGGATGCAGTTGCGTCGGCGCCCCGTCGTACTGCCACTCCCGCAGCACGCCCACGGCCTCGCTCAGCCCGTCGACTTCCGGCTTGCCCAGCACCATCGCCATACCCCGATGACACACCACCGCGCCGACCGCCCGCACCCGAATTCCGGTGGGCGGGGGTGCGGCGCGGGCGGGGGTTCAGAGATTCAGGGGTTCGAGGATTCGGGGGTTCGGGGGCTTCAGGGGCGGGGCCGGGTGGCGGTGTCGAGGTAGAAGGCGTCGATGCTCTGGACGGCCTGCTCGAACTCGTCCAGGTTGACGGGCTTGGTCACGTAGGCGTTGGCGTGGCTGCTGTATGCGTCGGTCACGTCACCGGGGGCGGTGGACGTGGTGAGGACGACGACGGGGATGGTCTGAAGGTCTTCGTCGCTCTTGAGTACCTTCAGCAGCTCGCGGCCGTTCATGCGCGGCATGTTCAGGTCGAGGACGATGAGGTCGGGGCGCGGGTTGCCCGGGGTACGCAGGTGTTCCAGAGCGGCGACTCCGTCGGTGACCTGGACCAGGTTGCGCGCTCCACGCTCGGAGAGGGCTTCCTCGATGAGCATCGCGTCGGCGACGTCGTCCTCGACGAGCAGGACGTCGAACGGGCGGGCGGGGGTGGTCATCATCGGATGCTCCGTGGGTGTCTCGTCAGAGTGGTGATAGAGCCCCGGCCAGCGGCGCCGGGCGCCTTGGCGGGTCAGGCCGCAGGCGGCGCCGAGCTGCGGGTAGCCCGCTCCCGCGCGGGCGGCAGCCACGGCTGCTTCCCGCTGGAGCCGTTCGGCGGCCTGTTGGAGCTGGTCCAGCAGGTGGAGCAGGGCCAGGGCCTGTGCCGGGTCGTCCGGTGCCGGGTCCGGGGGGCTTTCCAGCAGCCGGTGGGCGAGGCGCTGGGCAAGGTTGCCGACCACGGCGTCCGCGATGACGGCCGTCTCCTGCGGACTGGTCCGCAGATCGAAGTTCTTGCCTGGCATACCTGGCACTCTATGGTCCGGGAGGAGCTCGCGACAACAAGCGTTGTCGCCGTCTAGAGTGTGCCGACCGTTGCCTTCGGGCAAGTGTTCGCAGCGAGGAGTCCACAGAATGACCGGCAGCGAGAGACCACCGCGTACGCGGTGGCTTTCCACGTGGACGACCCGGCGGTGGCTTCGCGTGGGGGCGGCCGCGTCCCTGGCGGTTCTGGCTCTTCTCGGGATCACGGGAGCATGGGTCCTGGCGCGGACC
Organism: Streptomyces sp. NBC_01334; assembly: GCF_035983595.1. Classification (NCBI taxonomy): domain Bacteria; kingdom Bacillati; phylum Actinomycetota; class Actinomycetes; order Kitasatosporales; family Streptomycetaceae; genus Streptomyces; species Streptomyces sp. NBC_01334. The sequence continues at coordinate 1,233,496 of NZ_CP130718.1, forward strand.
GAGTCGATCAGCAGGGACCTCGTGGACGTGCGGTCTCCCGCGCTGACCACGGCGATCCGGCTGGAGTCGGCTCTTCTCGACCAGGAGACCGGGATCCGCGGCTACGGGATCACCGGCACGGCGGAGTTCATCGCTCCTTACCAGGAGGGCCTCACCGAGCAGAAGACGAGCATCGCGCAACTCACCGAGCTGCTCGCCGGCGACCGGGCCGGCCTGGCCGACCTGAAGACCGTGCAGGACACGTTGGCCACGTGGCAGGAGAGGATCGCGCGGCCGATCGCCGCCGCACCGGCCGGATCGCCCTCACCGCTGGCCGCCGAACGGGCCGCGGAGGGCAAGAAGGCCTTCGACGAGGTACGTGCCGCCCTGAGCGCACAGCAGGAACGGCTCCGCGCGGAGCGCGTCCGGGCGAGGGACGACCTGATGTCCACGCTGGCCCTGCGCAACGTCGTGTTCGGCGCCGCCGCCGTGCTCGTCGTCGTCCTCACCGCTTTCGTCTTCGAAGGACTGCGCCGCGGCATCACCCGGCCGCTGGACCAGCTCGGCGCGGACGCCCGCACCATCGCCGACGGCGACTTCGCCCACCCCATCACCCCGACCGGCCCCGCCGACCTGCGGCGCCTCAGCGGTGAGATCGAGTTCATGCGCCGCCGTCTCGTACGGGAACTCGCCTTCAGCGAAGAGGCGCGTCAGCGTCTCGACGCGCAGGCCGCGGACCTTCAGCGCTCCAACGCGGAGTTGGAGCAGTTCGCGTATGTCGCCTCCCACGACCTCCAGGAGCCGCTGCGCAAGGTCTCCAGCTTCACGCAGCTCCTCCAGCGGCGCTACGGAGGGCAACTCGACACCCGGGCCGACCAGTACATCGACTTCGCGGTCGACGGCGCGAACCGCATGCAGGTCCTCATCAACGACCTGCTCGACTTCTCCCGGGTCGGGCGGATGCACAACACCCACCAGAGCGTCGACCTGGACACGGTGCTGGAGCGCACCCTGTCCGCGCTGAGCGTCGGCATCGAGGAGGCCGGAGCGACGGTCACCCACGATCCGCTGCCGACCCTGGTCGCCGACCCCACCCAGATGGGCATGCTCTGGCAGAACCTGATCGGCAACGCCGTCAAGTTCCGCCGCCCCGGCGAAGCGCCGCATATCCATGTCACGGCGGCCCGGGACGACGAACTGTGGCGGTTCACCGTCACCGACAACGGCATCGGCATCGCTCCGGAATACGCCGACAAGGTCTTCGTGATCTTCCAACGGCTGCACACCAAGGACGCCTACTCCGGCAGCGGCATCGGCCTCGCGATGTGCAAGAAGATCGTCGAATTCCACGGCGGCACCATCAGCGTCGACACCGCCTACCAGGACGGCACCCGCATCGCCTTCACCCTGGCACCCGAGCCGCCGGCGAACCCCGGCCCGTCCACCCTGCCGGAGGCCGACCGCGCCGGCACCGAGCAGACACGATGACGACAGCGATGACAACCGGTCCCGAAGCGGCACCCGACGAGCCGATGTACCGCATCCTTCTGATCGAGGACGACAAGGGCGACGCCCTGCTCGTCGAGGAGCTCCTGTACGACACGGGGCTGCGGTTCGAGCTGGCGACCCGCACCACCCTGGCGGAGGCCCGCACCGAACTGGCCGGCGCCCCGATCGACTGCGTCCTCCTCGACCTGCACCTCCCCGACGTGTCGGGCATCGACGCGGTCGCCGCCGTGCGAGCCCTGGCCCCGCACACCGCCGTCATCGTCCTGACCGGGCTGTCCGAGGCCCAGGCGGGCACCGACGCCATGGCCGCCGGAGCCCAGGACTACCTCGTCAAGGGCAAGGTCGAAGCGGACCTGCTGCACCGGACGGTGCGCTACGCCGTCTACCGCAGCCAGACCGAGCGCGCGAGCGCCGAAGCCCAGGCCACCCGGCTGCGGGCGGAGGAGAACGCCCGCCTCGAACGCGGCCTGCTGCCCCAGCCGATGCTCGACACCTCCACCGTGCGGGTGACCTCCCGCTACCTGCCCGGCGCCGCGATGGCCCTGCTCGGCGGGGACTTCCTCGACGTGGTGGAGGGAGACGACGGACTGCTGCACGCCGTCGTCGGTGACGTCAGCGGACACGGCCCCGACGCCGCCGCGCTCGGTGTCTGCCTGCGCATCGCCTGGCGTTCCCTCGTGCTCGGCGGACACCACGGCGAGGACCTGCTGCATCTGATGGAACGCATCCTGATCGCCGAACGCGGCAACCAGCAGCTGTTCGCCACCTGCACCCTCCTCACCCTCGACCAGGACACCGAGACCGCCACGCTCCACCTGGCCGGCCATCACGAGCCCCTCCTCACCACGACCGAGGGAACCCGGGAGCTGACCGCCGCGCACGGCATCGCCCTGGGCATCGTTCCCGGGCTGCGCAGCTGGCCCTCCACCGTCATCCCGCTCCCGGCCACGGGGGCCCTGACCCTCTACACCGACGGCCTCACCGAGGGGCACAACGGGGCGACGAACGAACGGCTCGGCGTCGAGGGACTGCTCACGCTGATCGGAACCCTGCCGTCGGCAGACCCGGCCGCTCATGTCGACCTCCTCATCAAGGAGACCCACGAGCTGAACGCCGGACGCCACTCCGACGACCTCGCCGTGCTCCGCCTCGACTGGGGCGTCCGCCCCGCCCGCTCCTGAGACCTTCCTGAGCGGCGGCGCCGAGGGAACTCAGCGGACCCGGTCGTAGACGAGGGCCAAGGTGCCGTGCTCGCCCGCGGTCTGGCTGACGAGCGTCCACCGGTTCGCGGGCAGGCCGTCGTCGAAGAGACGTGGCCCGCCGCCGAGGAAGACCGGAAAGACCGTGAGCGCCAGGCGGTCGACCTCGTCGGCCGCCAGCAGCGCCTTGACCACGCTCGCGCTGGAGAGCACGAGAATGTCGCCGCCCTCGGTGGCCCTGAGGTCCGCCACGACCTCGGCGGCCGGCTTGTCGACGAGCGTCGTGCGCTCCCACGGCGCCTTGTGGAGGGTGGAGGAGAGGACCACCTTGTCGGCGTCGACGAGCCACTTCGCGAAGCCCTCGTCGCGCGGGTCGGCACCCTCCATACCGATGACGGTGGGCCAGAAACCGAGGAATCCCTCGGCGTTGACCCGCCCGAGCAGGGCCGTCGTGGCCGGCTCCCAGAGGCTGGTCAGGTGGTCGCGGGCGACGTCGGTCACGGCGTACGGCATCACCCAGCCCATGTCCACGGGGTTGTCCGGTGCGGCGTAGCGACCGTCGAGGGAGAGGGCCATGTTGGTGACAACTCGACGGCCGGCGATCTGCTCTGTCATTTCGCGCTCCTTGGGTCGGTGCGGCCTGTGCCGTCTGCACTGTCGGTGTCTGTGCCGCTGGTGTCTGTGCCGCTGGTGTCTGTGCCGCTGGTGTCTGTGCCGTTGGTGTCGGTGTCGCTGTCGTGCGGGTCCGCAGCGAGGGTCGCCGCGAGCTTGTCGAGGCTCTGGCCGAAGCCGATCTCGATGCCCGCGACGAAGTCCGCGGACTCCACGGTGCTGTCGGTCATTCGCCAGTGGACGTCGAGGTCCGTGCCCGCGCCCGTGGGCCGCAGGTCCAACTCGACGTGAGCGGTGAAAGCGAGGCGGCCGTCGGGAAGCAGCGGGGAGAGCCGGTAGGCGAGGCGCTCACCAGGCCTTACGTCGACGACGACGCCCTGCGCGCGCCCGGCGACCGGGTCGGAGTCGCCGGTGTCCTCGGCATCGCGGTACTCCTGGACGATCCGCCCACCGGGCCGTGCCTCGAAGAGGAGTTCCGAGACCCGGAGGTCTTCGGGGGTCCACCAGCGCGCGAGCAGGGCGGCCTCGGTCAGGTGGCGCCAGACGAGCTCGGGGCATTCGGTGAGTGACCGGTGGAACGTGAAGGAGCGGTCGTCGGCCCACCCCGGCTCCTGCGCGGCGAGCCGCTCCGCGTGGACGCTGAGCCCGTAGCGGTCGTACGTCGTGTGCGGGCCGCTGACCTGGTCCGCGGCATCGGCGAGTCGGCTCAGCGCGGCCGCCAGCTCGCGGAGGGGCCCGGGCCGGAGCGCGTAGATCCGCCGCTGCCCGGTGCGCTGGGAGGTGACGACGCCGGCCCGCTCAAGGGTCTGGAGGTGCTTGGTCGTCTGCGGTTGGCGTGCGTCGGCGAGCTGCGCGAGAACGCCCACCGGGCGGGGCCGCTCGGCCAGCAGGCTCACGAGCCGCCGACGGACCGGGTCGGCCAGTGCGGCGAGGAGTGCGTCCATGGCGTCCATGACCACGAGTATTCCTGACGGCGAATATTCGTGTCAAGGAATATGTTCGGTGGAGAGCCGTCACAGCGCTCCGTACGGAACCGGTGTCGCCCTCACCACCGCCCCGGACAGCAGCACAACGGGTCGCGGCGGCACAGCTGCGCGTCCCGCCGCGACCCGCGACCCGAGCGGGGCGCGGGAGAGCGGGAGCGTTCAGCTCGGGGAGGACGGGGTGAGCACCACGAAGTCGGCGTCGGAGCGGTCGAGGCAGACGGCGAGCCGGCCGACGCCCTCCGCGTCCACCGGTCCCATCTGCACCTTGCCGCCGCCCCCGGTGACCGCGGCAACGGCGGCGTCACAGTCGGCGACGGCGAACACCGGGTGCCAGTACGCCTGCCCACCCGCCAGGGCGAGGTCCTCCTCGCGGACCTGCATCAGGCCGCCCTGCATACGTTCCTCGGGAAGCCCGGCCGGCGTGATGAGGGTGTACGTGCCTCCGCCGCCCGGCATTTCCGTGTCGCTGAACTGCCAGCCGAAGACCGCGCCGTAGAACTCCTTGGCGGCCGCGGAGTCGCTCGTGTACAGCTCCGTCCAGGAGAGCGATCCCGGCACGTCCGCCAGCTCGAAGCCCGCGTTCTTCCCTGGCTGCCAGACCGCGAACTGGCCGCCCGACGGATCGGTGTACTGCGCCATCCGCCCCCACTCACCGAGATCTCTCGGGGGCACCCGGACCGTACCGCCCGCGCCCTCCACCGCCTGGGTGGTGGCATCCGCGTCGGTGACGCAGTAGTAGATCATCCAGGCCGAGCGAGCGCCCTCCTCGGACAGCTTGCCCAGACCGGCGACGGTCTTGCCGTCCTTCTGGAACATCCCGCCTTCCATGTCCCCGCCCTCGCCCTCTCCCCCGCCGCCGCCCATGGACTCGTAGTCCCAGCCCAGCACCGAGCCGTAGAAGGCCGCGGCGGCGCGGACGTCGGGCGCCCCGAGGTCGAGCCAGCAGGGGGAGCCGGGAGTGAGGTCGGTCGTGATCACGGCTGTTCCCTTCGCAGGTCCTGTGTCATTTCAGCCTGACACCGGCCACCGACAAACGCGCGTCGGCCGTGTCCGGGGGCTCCCGACCACCCGCACGAGCGTTCCGGGCACGCGGACACAGCCGGCGGTCGACAGGACGCGCCTGCGGTCCACCGCACCTGCCGCAGGGGTGTCGGACCATGCGCCTAGGCTGACCTCCAGACAAGTGATCAAGGAGCGGCGAAGTGCGGATAGAGCGTCACCAGGTGGGCGGGGCAGTGGTTTCGGCGGCGCGCGAGGACTTCGCGAACCGGATCGGAGGACAGGTCCGGTCGATGTCGAAGGCCGGCCGGATGGCCACGTACGAGTGGACGTCGATCGCCGAGGAGTTTCTCGACTACCTGGGTGCCCTCTCTGTCGAAACACCTGACCTCGACACCCCGGAGGCGAAGGCGGCGCTCAAGGACGCGACCGAGGCCGCGGCCGGCGCGGTGGCATTCGCCGCGTACTTCCCGCACTGCTCCTTCCACATCATGCTCGACTACGTGAACTTCGGCATGGGGTACGACGCCGAAGACGAGGAGGCGGCCGAGGAGAGCGTCACCCCGGGCGAATGGATCGACGCGTTCTGTCTCGCCGTCCTCTCGGACAAGGCCAAGTGGCACGGGGAGGCCTTCCACTTCGCCCGCCAGAAGTTCGGCGCAGGCACGGACGGAACGCCCGCCGTCGAGCTCGTCAAGGGCTTCATGGCACAGGTACTCGACGACACGGGAGACGACGACGCGGACTACCCCCCGAGCCCCCGGCAGAAGCTCGCCGCCCTCGACGCCGCGCTGGCCCGCATCCGCAGCCGGGAGGAGCAGACGGGCGAAAGCCTCCTCGACCGGCCGCACAGTGTGGCGCTCACGACCCTGCGCGCCCTGGCCGCCGAGGACCGGGCGGGCTTCGACTCCGGACTGACCGCCCTCCTCCTGCCCCACAGCGCCCTGCCCGGCCCCGGCGCCTCGCCCGGCAGTCTCCTCCCGCTGCTGCCGGTCGCCCTGGCCGCGCTCGCGTACCGGACCCTGGGCTGGGCACCGGCGCTCGAGACCGACTACCTTCCACGCGCCCTGGTCACCGGCTTCGAGACCCGAGGCCCGCGTGTCGAAGGCTTCGGCCGTCGTCGGCGCCCGGAGGCGGTCGCCGCGCTGGCCGCCGGGCCGCTGCTGGTAGGCCGGCCGGCCCTCGAAAGGACCCCGGCCCCGGAGAGCGAGGCCCTGTTCGACCAGTACACCCAAGAGGCCCTCACTCCGGTGGACGGGAAGCCCCTGGCCGTATGGCAGCTCGGGAGCGCCCTGCGCTACCAGGAGCTCCTGTTCAAGTGGCGTGCCTCGGACTCCGGCGACGTCACGGACGCCCAGCTCGCGAACCTGCGCCTGGCCTCCCAGCTGGGTGCGGCCCTGTTCCGCATCGCCCTCGCCGAGCCGGGCACCGAGACCCGGGTGACGGTCGACGGCCGTACCCTCGTTTACCCGGCCACCCGTGGCGAGGACGCGAGCGCGGGCAACTGGCAGACCGCCACCGCCTTCGCCCTGATCACCGGCGTACGCGAAGACCTCGCTCCCCTGGTCCTGACCGGCCCCACCTTCACCGCCGAGGACCGCTCCGCGTTCGCGTCGTACCGCGTGGCCCTCCACGACTACCTGAAGGGCGCGGACCCGGAGCCGGCGACGGAACGGGCGCTGCGGGACGTCGCCAAGGCCAGGGACTGGGGCTTCTTCCCGCCGCCGGGGGCCCTCCTGTCGCAGCTCGTGGAGGGTGACGAGGAGAGCTTCAACCTGGCGCTGGCCGACGCTCTCGAAGCCCACCGCGACCACTACCGGGTCGCCGACCGCGCCGACGACCCGGACGCCCGGTTCGACCTCGACGCCCTGGCCCTGGCCTGCCACGCCCGCCGCAGAGGCTGGAACATCCGGGTCGACTCCCCCTACCTGCCCGAGCGGCTGCTCCAGGCGGCCGAGCCCTTCTAGGGCGTGAACCGAACGTGCACGGTCCCTTCCCGCTCGTCTTGTCGGCGAGTGAACGTCGTCGGCCGTTCCGGTCTTTGAAGGAACGAGGCGATGCCGGATCGGCGTGTCGGGTACATACCCCGTGGTCCTGTCGGGTTGACGCTCGCCTGCGGGGCCGGCGCCGTCTCGGCGGCGTCGGACGGCTCCGGGCTGATCGGCGACAGCGGGACGGTGGTGGAGTATGAGGACCTGGTTGCCCGTGGGCGCCGTGCCCCGCCTTGCCGGCGCGGTGCTCCTCGGAGCCGTGGCCGGCGCGGCCGTCGGGCTGCCGACCGACGCGGCACTGGGTGTGCTGGCCGGGATCGCCGCGATGGAACTGTTCTTCGTGCTGGCGGGATGGGCGGTGCTGTGGCCGATGGATGCCGCGACCACTCACCACAATGCGCGACGTGAGGACTTCCGGCCCGTCACCGAGGAACTCGTGGTGGCCTCGGTGGCTCTGTGCGGACTGGTCGCCATCGTGCTGCTTCTCCTGCACGGCGGCGAGTCCGACACGGGCCACGCCGCGACCGCGCTGTGTGGGGTCTTCACGGCCTGGGCCGCGCTGCACCTGATGTACGCCACCCGCTACGCCTACGTGTACTACGAGTCCGCGGGCGGCATCGACTTCAATTCGGACGATCCTCCGGCGTACCGGGACTTCTTCTACTTCAGCTACAACCTCGGCATGACCTATCAGGTGTCCGACACGGATGTCTCGAGTTCCACGATCCGCGCGATCGTGCTGCGGCACTCGCTGATGTCCTACGTCTTCGGCACGAGCATTCTCGCCACGGCCATCAACCTCGTGGTGGGAATCGTGAGTGGTTGACGGTACCGAGCAGGCCACCGTCGTGAGGCATCCCTCGCCGCCGCGGTCAGCGGGCTCGGTGATCCTGGGGTCAAGCCCGACCGGGCCGCACCGTGTGAGACCGGGACGTGTCTTTGTCAGGACACTTCCTTCACGTCTGCCCTTCCCGGTCTCCGTGCCGTCTGGCTCGACTTCGTGCTCTCCTCCTCAGTGGCCCGTGTCGCCGTCGATGGTGCCTGGGCGTCAGCCAGCACGAACACGGGGTCGACACCGTCGGGGAGATCGTCAACCTCCTTCTCCTGCACGGGAATCTGGGCCGGGAGGGAGCCGGACCGTCACCGGTGCGAGGACACAGCAATGTCCAGGGCAACCGGACGTGCGGCATCGACCATCGGCCCACTGCGGAGTTCTTGGACCGCCTGGCCGAAGTCTGCAAGATCGACCCGCCTCGCGAGCACGGCATGGACACGGTCGCCGCCATCCAGGCGATGCACCGCGGCGATGTGAAGGTGTTCGTCGGCATGGGCGGCAACTTCGCCCTCGCCGCACCCGACACCGCCTACACCTGCGAGAACCTGCGCACACTCGTCTTCATGAACCAGGACGACATGCGGGAACGCGGCCTGTCCGAACTCGACCCGGTCGACATCACCAGCACCGCCAAGGACGGCAGCCACCGTCACCTCAAGGGCTACCTGGCCATTCCCTACGACATCCCCCGCGGCTGCGCGGCCGGTTCCCGCGTTCGGTCGAATCCCCGCGGGAGCGGCTCGATGGCCGGGCAACGGGCCTCTGTTTGCCGGCGGTCACGGTACCCGGGGCTCCCCGCCCGTAGACCTCGCCCTCGTGTCCGTCCTGCCGGACCCGGCCGCGGACGGCGAGGTCCGATGTGCCGGTCCATCTGCTCGGATCGGCCCGGCGCGGCTGCTTGAGACGACGCAGTCGTCACGAAGGAGCGGTCCCGAACCGACAGTTGGCCCGGACGGACAAGTCTGATGCTCAGGTCTTCGCCCGGCGGACGTCCGGCAAACGCCATGGGATGGCGGCGGTATGACGGGGTGAGGTGAGGGGCGCGGCCCGCTACGGGCGGGGCCGCCTCTCGACGCCCCGCACTCGCGGGCCCGGCGTCAGCGCGATGAGTCGGGCAACGTGGCCAGCAGCTGCTTGTCCGTCACCACAGCCAGCGACAGGGTGCGATAGCCGACCGACTCGAACAGGATGGTGATCTTGCCGTCGCCCTCGCTCATGACCTCTCCCTGGCCCCACCGGTCATGGCGCACGCTGACGCCCGGCAGGTAGGGGTGGTCGTCCGCCGCGGGCGGCGCGACGGTCTCCACCGCCCGGACGGCACCCGCGGAGCCGCCCGCACGCGCACCGGCCCGGGTCCACCGGCGCTGCCGCGTGGCCGCCTTGCAGGGCCGTCCGGCGTCCTCGGACCGCTCGCGCCTCAGCCCGGTCGCAGGCTTGGCCACCGGGCCCGTGCAGTTGCCGCACGCCCCGCACGGGACGGGGACGGACTCGCCGAAGTAGCCGAGGAGGAACCGCCGCCGGCAGTCGGTCGTCTCGGCGTACCCGCGCATCATGTCGACCCGGGACTGTTCGAGCTTGCGGTGTGTGGCGTGGACGGCGAGGGCGCTCTGCACGGCGGCGTCGACGTCGTCATCCGCGGAGGCGCCGTCGGTGCCGGTCGCGCCGGTGAAGCGGCTGCCGTCCCGTCCGGTACGGACGGCCCCGGCCTCCTCCAGCAGGTTCAGCACGGCGGACAGCGCCGTCGAGCCGAGGTCGCAGTCGGCCCGGAGCCGGGTCGCGCCCACGGCGCCCTCCTCGCCGCGCAGCCGCTCGGCGACGCGGCGCAACGCGTCGGCGTCGGGAGCGCCGGCGGCGAAGAAGCGTTGCAGGCCCAGATCCTGCGGGCGGTAGGCGAGGATCGCCCTGGCCGGTGCCCCGTCGCGGCCGGCCCGGCCGATCTCCTGGTAGTAGGCGTCGAGCGAGCCGGGGACGGAGGCGTGCAGCACGAACCGTACGTTCGCCTTGTCGATGCCCATCCCGAACGCCGAGGTCGCCACGACCACATCGAGTTCACCGGAGCTGAAGCGGTCCTGGGTCTGGCCGCGCTCGGCGGCAGGACGCCCCGCGTGGTAGCTCGCGGCGGACAGTCCGAGGTCGCTCAACTGCTCGGCGTAGCTGTCCGCGGCCCGCCGCGTTCCCGCGTACACGATTCCCGGCTTCTCCTCGACGGCCGCCCGCTCCACGACGAACCGCTCCTTGGCGGCTCCGTCCTGAAAGGTCGACACCTCCAGGTGGATGTTGGGACGGTCGAAGCCGGCCACTATCTCCACCGGGTCGTTCATGCCGAGACGTTCGGCGATGTCCCGGCGTACCGGGGCCGCCGCGTTCGCGGTCAGGGCGAGCACCGGCGGGTTGCCGAGCCGCTCGCGCGCGTGACGCAGCCGCAGGTAGTCAGGCCGGAAGTCGTGCCCCCAGGACGACACGCAATGTGCCTCGTCCACCACCAGCAGCCGCGGCCGGACAGCGCCGAGCCGGTCCGCGACGTCCGGCTTGGCGAGCTGCTCGGGAGCGAGAAAGACCACGTCGACCGAGGAGGCGCTGATCCGGGCCCACGCCGTCTCGTTGTCGCTTCTGCGCTGCGCAGAGTTGATGGCGGCGGCGCGCAGCGCGCCGGATCCGAGCAGGCTCTGCATCTGGTCCCGCTGGAGCGCGATCAGCGGCGAGACGACGACGACCGGACCGGCGAGCAAGACCGCAGGCACCTGGTACACGGCGGACTTGCCCGCACCGGTCGGCATGACGGCGAGGACGTCACGCCCCTTCATCACGGCCTTCATCGCGGTGAGTTGGGCCGGACGCAACTGCTGCCAGCCGAAGACCCGACGGGCGATGCCGCGCAGGCGACGGGACGTGAGTGCGAACATGGTTCTCCTTGAAGGGTTGGCGTCCAACCGCCGTGTGTCTGGCGGTTACCCCGGCTCGCCGGGATATCGCCTCACGATTCGGTCGCGAACATCCGGAGCCCCACGGCACGTTCACGGCGCCCGGTATCTGACCGATGACGCGATTCCGACGCGTTCACGTTGCGGGCGCCGTGGCCGTCGCCGGTTGATGATTGCGGGCGTGGCTGCCGGCTGTCGCCCCGGTGGTTCAGGGGGCCGGGTGCCGGTGGCGGCGCAGCAGGTCCGCTGTCGCGCAGCGCGGGCAGTCGGTGTCCGTGTCCGCCGCCCGGGCTTGCGCGGTGCGGCACGACGCGCTGCCTGAGCTGTGCTGCTGGCCCGCCTGCTCGCAGCCCTCGGCCGGGACGGCGACCAGTGTCTCCAGTTGCTGAAGGAGCTGCTCGGTTCTTTTCGGTGACCGGGGCGGAGGCGAGGGCGAGGCCGAGTGCGGTCGCTTCGTCGGGCGATCAGGCGGCTTGCGCCTTCTCCGGGGCATCAGGCTGCGCCTGCCGAACGTGCCGGCGGTGTCGTTCTGCCCAGCGGACAGCGAGCGGTGCCGACAGGCCGGTCAGGGCGAACATGGCTCCGACGACGTACCAGCCGGGTCGGCCCCAGGTGATGCAGAGCGCGATGAGCAGACCTGGCCCGAGTGCCTCGGCCAGTCCGGCGCCCAGGCCGAACACTCCCAGGTACTGGCCGGTGGCATGCTTCGGTGCGAGGGCGAAGGACACCTCGAAGCCGGCAGCGGCGTGCCAGAGTTCGCCGACCGTGTGGATCACCACGGCGAGGATGAGCAGGGTTGCGGCAGCCCATGCCGGTACGCCCGCGGACAGGGAGATCAGTGAGCAGGCGATGAGAAAGGCCACTCCTGCCCGGCGGTAGGCGTTGCCGCCGGCCTCGGGGGAATCGATGTTGCGGCTGGCTCGCACCTGGAATGCGACGACGATGACGGTGCCGGTGAGCATGGTGCCCGAGATGAGCCAGTGCGGAGCCGTGGTGGCACCGACCAGCCAGAGCGGGATGGCCACGGTGAGCACCTTGAACTGGACGGCCATGATGCCGTCGAGGACGGTGAGCAGCAGGTAGGGGCGGTCGCGGAGGGCGATCCAGCGAGGGCCGCCGGCGGCCGGGAGCGGCGTGACCGGCGGGAGCATGATCAGCAGCGCCGCGGACACCACGAAGGCGATCGCGTTGCCGACGGCCATGAGCTGATAGGCCGTGAGGGTGCCCACTTGTACGACCCACCCCGCTCCCAGCGCGCCGAGCGAGATACCGACGTTGGTCACCGCGCGGAGGTAGGCCCGGAACTCCTGTGGCCGGTCCCCTCCGTAGTACCTGATGAGCGGGGAGCGGGCGGCCGTTCCGGCCGCCTTCGCCCCGGCAGCCGCGCCGACGGCCAGCACGAACGGCCAGAAGCTGTCCACCAGCACGAAGCCCGCCGTGGCCAGCGCCTGGACCACAAGTGTGGCCGCGTAGACACCACGTGCTCCATGCCGGTCCGCCAGATGACCGACCGCGACGCCGAGCGCCAGTGCGACAAGACCGGCGATGCCGAGCCCGACCCCCACCTGGCCTGCCGGCAGGTGAACCGCCTCGGTGAAATACAGCACCCCGGCGGTCAGATAGAGGCCGCTGCCGACGGTGTAGACGAAGTTCGAAGCCGCGAGGACGCGCTGCGGTCCGGCATCCGGCATCAAGCGAGGCATGACAGGACTCCACGTCACAGGCAGGCGGTAAGGGTCCACCAAGCTTGTTGCACATTACTTGCAATAGCAAGACTGCGCGCTCGACGAACTCGCGGTCCGTCCGGCCCTCGACGACACGGACTTGGCGGTCGACCCACCGGAAGGGGCCCGCCCGAAGGAGCCGCAACGCGCCGCGGTCGGCGTTGCACCCGGGGACCTGATCGCCCCTGTCGCCGCATAGCCACCACCCTCACCGAAGTGTGGACTGCCGATGTGCAGCGTCAAGCAGATCACACCCATGCGATGCGACCCGGCTACGGCTTGAGCCGCTCAGGCAGCAGTTGTTCATTGCCTCGCGAGGCGGTTGGATCAGGCCGGGTCGATGTTCACGAGAACGAGGCATCCCGGTCCGGAGCCTGCTCGACGGCGCATCGGGACGGTGGCCTCTCAAGGGGGCTGTGATGGCGTGGTCAACGGGGTTGTTCGGGTTCGTCGCCGGGCTCCTGATCTCGGTGGCCACCTCGCCCGCCGGAGTCTCCGGAGCGGTCTTTCTGCTGCCCGTTCAGGTCAGCGTCCTGGGTGTGCCGAGTCCGGCGGTGACACCGACGAACCTGCTGTACAACGTCGTGGCCGGTCCGGGCGCCCTCCTGCGCCACTGGCGAGCCGGACGTCTGGGAGGACCGCTGACCCGCCTGCTCATCGTGGGTACCGTGCCCGGCGTCGTCATCGGCGCGGTGATCCGTGTCTTCGCCGTTCCGGGACCACGGGTCTTCCGCCTCCTCATCGCCGCGCTGCTGCTGCCGCTCGGCCTGTGGCTGTGGCTGCGGACCGTGCGCCCGGCACCAGCCCGCGCCACCCGCCCGCCATCGCCTCGCGCAACGAGGGCGCTCGCCTTGTCCGTCGGCGTCGCCGGAGGCATCTATGGAATCGGGGGCGGCTCTTTGCTCGGCCCGATCCTCGTCGGCCGCGGAACACCGGTCGCCACGGTCGCGCCCGCGGCCCTGGCTTCCACGTTCGCGACGTCCGTCGTCGGCGCGGCCACCTACGCGCTGCTCTCTCTGGCCGCCGCGGGTGACGTCGCTCCCGACTGGCCGCTGGGCCTGTCCTGCGGTGCCGGAGGCCTGGTCGGCGGCTACCTCGGCGCCCACCTCCAACCACTCCTGCCCGAGACCGCACTTCGGCTCCTGCTGGGCATCCTCGCCACAGGCATCGGCACGCTCTACGCCATCCAGATTTTGCGTTGACCGCAGCACGGCGCTGAGCGACTGCGGCCCTGTAGGCAAGCAGCTCGCGGACCTCACCAAAATCCTGCGTCCCAGTGAGCGATAGTTGACGCTCCGACACCCAACGAGGAACCTCTCCGCGGGTGAGAAGCCTGCACAGGTGGGGCGGGTGGGACTCGAACCCACGGCCGACGGACCATGAGTCCTTTGAGGATCTTGGCGGCCCTTGCCGATCATTGCCGATACACGCCGTTCTTGCAGGTCAGACGTGTCGATCTGTGTCAGCCCTGTGCAGTGCTTGTCGGTCTGTTCCTGTCCTTGTGGCCCCTCAGTAGCCCCTGGAGGTCGATGAGTTGGACGCTTACCACAGCAGCAGCCGCGTCCGCCCAGTTCAGCCAAAGGGATGGAAACCCTCGTACAGCGGATTTCCTTTCCAACGCGCAGAGGCTCCGCCTCGGGACGGAGCCTCTGTGGCCGTAGTCGCAGGCCAGGACATCTGCGGGCATAGTGCGGTCGCACAAGACTCGGGATACGTCAGCGGCCCTCTGGTGTCGCGTGTCATAGCCGATAGGAGAAGCGCAGCGCGCCGCCCTCCTCGCGGTAGCGGCCGCGTCCTTGTTTGCCGAAGGGGTTCGGGAGCATGTGGATGTCTACTCGCTCAGGATCGAGGACGGAGGTGACCACGTGGAGCCGCCAGCGTTCATTGCCTGCGTGCGGGTCTGTCAAACGAGCGGTCTAACTCGGGTTGTTGGAGCTACTGACGGGCTGCGTAGAGGCGTCCGTCGAAGGTGATGTCGAAGGCGTTCAGTGCGGTCTTCCAGCGCATGGTCCAGCGGGCCTGTCCCTTGCCGGTGGGGTCGAGGGACATGATCGCCATGCAGACGCATTTCAGGGCGGCCTGCTCGTGGGGAAGTGTCCGCGGGCCTTGACCGCCCGGCGGATAAGGGCGTTCACCGACTCGATCGCGTTCGTCGTGCAGACGATGCGGCGGATCTCGGTGTCGAACCGCAGGAACGGGGTGAACTCCTCCCAGGCGTTCTCCCACAGTTTCACGATCGCCGGATACTTTCGGCCCCAGGCATCTGCGAACTCGGCGAACCGGTCCAGGGCGGCCTCTTCGGTGGGAGCGGTGTAGATGGGCTTGAGAAGCCTGGCGATCTTGCCGGCCGCATCGTGCTTGTCATAGCCGAGGTGGTCGGTGATCTCGCCCTCCAGGGCGGACTCCAGCAGCCGCTTGGTCAGTTGCTGCAGCAGCCCGCCCTCGCCTGCCAACTGCAGGCCCTCGGCCTGGGCCCGGTGCACCAGCTCGTCGATCAACTGGTCGTCCACGGCCTTCGCCGACACCGCCTCTGCCGACTCGACCGGTCACGTTCTCACTGGTCATCGATGCATCTTCCATGATCGGGAGTTACACCGAACGTCTTACAGTCCCACAGCCCACCCACCACCATGCAGTGACTGTCAGTCAGCGCACACGAAGGGCACACCGCTCAAGTTCGAAGACCCAGATCAGCGAGAGAACGTGAGACGAGGCTGAGAAGGCGATGGAGATCAGCTCAGACCGGCGGACGTGAGCCAGGCCTTGGCGACGTCGCTCATGTCGTCGAGCTTGGCGACCTTGCTGTTCAGCTCCATGAGTCCCTCGGTGGTCAGCGCCGCGGACACGGCGTTGAGGGTGCTGGTGACGGTGGGGGTGACCTTGTCCTTGTTGATGACGGGCAGGATGTTCTCGGCCAGGAAGAGGTTCTTGTCGTCCTTGAGGGTGACGAGCTTGTTCTTGGCGATGGCGGGGTCCGTGCTGGTCAGGTCACCGACCTGCACCTGGTTGTTGGTGATGGCGGCGAGGGTCAGCGGGCCTCCGGCGTCCAACGAGACGAACTTCTTGAAGGACAACCCGTAGACGCTCTTCAGCCCGACCACGCCGTTGACCCGGGTCTTCCACTCCGGCGGTGCGCCCAGTGCCATCGTGCCGGCCACCGGGGCGAGGTCGGAGATGGTGGTGAGGTCGTGGGCGGTCGCCGTCTTCTGGGTGACGGCCAGCACGTCCTTGTCCTCCGCCGTGGACTGCTTGAGCGCGGAGATGCCAGAGGGCAGCGCCTTGGTCAGCGCGGCGGAGACCTCGGCCGGGCTGCTGGCCTTCGTCTTCGGGTCGAAGTACTGGAGCAGCGCGCCCGTGTACTCCGGGAGGAGATCGATCGAGCCGTCCTTGAGCGCGGGGATGTACGTCTCCCGGCTGCCGATGTTCAGCCGGGTCTTGACCTTGACACCCTTGGCCTTCAGCGCCTCCGCGTAGATGGTGGCGAGGAGTTGGCTCTCCGTGAAGTTCGCCGACCCGACGGTGATGGTGTCGGCGGCGGACGAGGCGCCGGCCGTGGCGCTGGTGCTCATCGGGTCACCGCCGCTGCCGCACGCGGTGAGGACGAGGGCGCCGGTGGCGGTCAAGGCCGCGAGGCCGAGGAGCTTCTTGCTTCTTGTGGACGCGCTGTTCATGGGACTCTCTTCACTGTGCGGTGGCGGTGGCGGTGGCGGATGCCGGTACTGCGGGAGGGGAAGTGCGGCGGGAGACCCTGCGGGTGAGGCCGGGCGAGACGAGGAGCCTGGCCAGCCCGAGCAGGAGGAGTTCGACGGCCAGGGCGAGCGCGGCGACGAGGATCGCTCCGCCCGCCATCTGCGCGTAGTCGCTCTGGGCGAGGCCGTCGATGAGGAACCGGCCGAGACCGCCGAGCGAGACGTAAGCAGCCACGGTCGCGGTCGCGATGATCTGCAGCGCCGCGGCCCGGATCCCGGACAGGATCAGCGGCAGCGCGCACGGCAGTTGAACGCGCAGCAGGATGTCCCGGCCACGCCAGCCCATGCCGCGCGCGGCGTCGACGGCGGCGGCGTCCACCGCGAAGACACCCGCGTAGGTGTTGGTCAGGATCGGCGGCACCGCAAGCAGGACGAGCACGATCAGGCTCGGAATGGTGAACGCCAGGTCGGAGGCGATGTGCGGGGTGATCAGCAGCACCGCGATCATCAGCACACCCAGCGTCGGCAGGGCACGCAGCGCGTTGGCGAGGCCGCCGACCAGGAAGGCGCCGCGCCCGGTGTGACCGATCAGGAGGCCGACGGGCACGCCGATGACGAGGGCGATGGCCAGCGCCATGCCGGACAGTTCGAGGTGGGCCAGGGTCTGGGCGGGGATGCCGTCGGGACCGCTCCAGTTGACGGGACTGGTGAGCCAGCCGGTGATGCTCGTGCTCATCGGGCGGACCTCCTGGGCTGCCAAGGGGTGAGCGAGTGGCCGGCGAGCAGGATCAGCCCGTCCAGCACCAGCGCGATGACCAGGCTCAGTACGACGCCGGTGACGATCGGGGTGAAGAAGTGCAGCTGGAATCCCTGCGTGAACAGCGAGCCGAGCTGCGGCACACCGAGCAGCGCAGCCATCGACACGATGCTGACGTTGGAGACCGCCGCGACCCGCAGCCCGGCGGCGATGACCGGTACGGCGATGGGCAGTTCGATCCGTATCAGCCGCTGGTGCGACCGGTAGCCCATGGCGTGGGCGGACTGGATGACGTCGGCGGGTACGGCCGCCAGCCCGTCGGCCACGACCCGCACCAGGAGCGCCGTTGTGTAGACGCTCAGCGCGATGACCACGTTGACCGGGTCGAGGATCCGGGTGCCGAGCAACTTCGGCAGCAGGATGAACAGAGCGAGGGAGGGCACCGTGTAGACCAGCCCGGCCAGCGCCACCAGTATCGGGTAGAGCCGGCGGCTGCGGTGGGCCAGCCGGCCCAGCGGCAGCGCGACCAGCAGGCCGATGAGCAGCGGCAGTATGGACAGCCAGAGGTGCCATGCGGTGAGGTCGGCGATCTCTCCGGCGTTGTGGCGGAGCCATTCCGCGGCGGTCACAGGTGGCTCCCGGCGGGGGCCTCGACGGCGGACCCGGCGGCGGGCTCGACGGACCCAGCGGTGGCCCCCGCGGCGGACTCGACGGCGGACCCAGCGATGGCCCCCGCAGGGGCGGTCACCGACGCGGCCTCTTCGATCGCGCGGGCCACGGCTGTCGGCGACACGGTCCCGGCCAGGTGTCCTTCGGCGTCGACCAGGACACCGCGACCGCTGGGAGAGGACAGTGCCGCGTCCAGCAGTTCGCGGAGGGTGCCGTCCGTACGGGCCGTGGTGGCGCTGAGGTTGAGGTCCTGCTCGGTGACCCGGTCGCCGTCGAGCCGGTCGAGCGCGGCCCAGCCGACCGGCTCACCGCCGGGGGCGGTGACCAGGATCCAGCCGTCCAGCGCCGCCGCCTCGGCCTCGGCGCGCGTCGCGCCGAGCACGACGGCAGGCTCGGCGGCGGGAATCACGCCGTCTCCCGTACCGGCGAAGCCCAGCGCCCGGTAGCCCCGGTCACGGCCGACGAAGCCCGCGACGAAGGCGTCGGCGGGCCGGGCCAGCAGCTCGGCCGGGGCCGCGGCCTGTGCGAGCCGCCCGCCCTCGCGGAGCACCGCGACCTGGTCGCCGAGCTTGAGCGCCTCGTCGATGTCATGGGTGACCAGCACGATCGTCTTGCCGATCTCGCGCTGGAGGCGGAGGAACTCCTCCTGCAACTGGGCGCGTACGACCGGGTCGACGGCGCTGAACGGCTCGTCCATCAGCAGGTAGGGCGGGTCGGCGGCCAGCGCGCGGGCGACACCGACGCGCTGCTGCTGGCCGCCGGACAACTGCCAGGGGTAGCGGTCGGCGAACTGCGGGCCGAGGCCGACCCGTTCCAGCAGTTCCAGGGCCCGGGTCCGGGCCTCGCGGCGGCCGAGCCCGAGGAGCCGGGGCAGCGCCATGACGTTGTCGGCGACGTTCTTGTGCGGGAAGAGGCCGGCGTGCTGGATGACGTAACCGATCTTCCGTCGCAGCTCGGTGGCGTCGGTCCCGGAGACCGGCTGTCCGCCCAGCGTGATGGTGCCGGAGGTGGGCTCGATCAGGCGGTTGACCATGCGCATGGAGGTGGTCTTGCCGCAGCCGGACGGCCCCACCAGAACGGTGATCTTCCCGGTCGGTGCCTCCAGGCTGAGCCGGTCGACGGCGACCGTACCGTCCGGATATGCCTTGGTGACGTTGTCGAATCGGATCATGACATTCTCTCCGTTACGGTGCCGTATGTCGGCTGTGCCAGCTGTGCCGGCGGCGGTAGCTGCCCGCCGAGCGAACGCGACAGGTCGTGGGCCTCACCGGCGAGCCGGACCCCGATCCGTACGACCTTGTCGCCGCGCAGCCGGTAGTCGGGGACCACCACGCTCAGGGCGGCGATCACCCTGGACCCGGTGAGCAGTGGTGCCGCGATCGCGGTGACGTCGTTCTCGACGCCGTCCTCCACGACGACGTAACCCCGGGCCGGCGTCTCCCCCGCGAACACCGCCCCGACCGCGCTGGCGCGCCGGGGGATCGTCCGGCCCACCCAACTGGTGTGCCGGACCGAGTGAGTGCCCTCGGTGATCGCGATGTACAGGGCGGTGTCCTCGTGCGAGGGGATGCTCAGGTACACCGACTCCCGGGTCACCGCGACGATCCGTTCCATCGCCTCGCGGCAGTACGGCACCAGGGACTCGTGACTCAGGGCCCGTGCCCCGAACTGCACGATCCGGGTGCCGGGGCGGAACGATCCGTCGGCCTCGCGTCGTACGAAACCGCCGTTCTCCAGCGCGCGCAAGAGGCGCAGCGCGGTGCTGGCCGCCAGCCCGGTCTCCCGGGCGCTCTCCGCCAGGGTGATGGCCCCGTGCTCGCAGACCACGCCGAGCAGAGCCATCGCCCGCTCCGCAGTCCGTGTCGACGTTTCGCCCATGCCCCACCTCCTGAATAGGTGGCAACACTAGGGACGGTTCTTTTCGGATGTATTCAGTACGGTTTCTGTTGAGTGAATCCCGATTGCCACCAGACGGAATACGCGAAACGCATGGTGGCGATTTGCGCACGAAGAGTCACTACCCGGCAGGGGAAATGCTCCCCGAAGGGCGGGATTGCACTGCCACAGATATGCGCGGAGCTCGAAAGAACATCCTGAGCAGGCCGCTCTGCCACCTGGTGGCAATCGGGTTTCATCGGGCAGAAACCTCCGCGAGTGAGACGCGAAACCGGGCGTCCATAGCGTCCGATTCCATACACACGCACCGCTGGGAAGGAATACCGTGAGTGATTCTCGGGAGCCGGTGGCCATCGGATCCACGCCGCTGTCCATTGACGACATCGTGGCGGTGGCGCGGCACGGCGCCCCGGTGCTGCTCACCGAGGAAGCCGCCCTGGCGGTCAAGGGCATGCGCGTCCGGATGCTCGCGGGCCTCGACGCGGACGGAGCGCCCGTCTACGGGCTCACCACGGGCGTCGGCGACCTCTACGACGTGTCGGTCGCCCCGGAGCACGTGTCGTCGGCCCAGCTGAAGATGCTCAAGAGCCATGCCTGCGGGGTGGGCGAGCCCTACCCGCCCGAAGTTGTGCGCGCCATGATCCTCCTGATCGTGCGGGCGATGGCCCAGGGCCGCAGCGGAGTGGGCCTCGGTCTGGTCGAGACCCTCGCCGCGATGCTCAACCGAGGCGTCACCCCCTGGTCCCCCGGCCGCGGCTCGGTCGGCTATCTGATCGGCACCGCACACATCGGCCTGGTCACGGCCGGTCTCGGCCGGGCGTACTTCGAGGGCGAGCTGCTGCCCGGCGCCGAGGCGATGCGCCGCGCCGGTCTGCCCGTTCTCGAACTGGGCCCCCGCGAGGGTCACGCCCTGGTCAGCGGCACGTACGAGGTGACCGCGATGGCGGCGCTCGCCGTCCACGACGCCCGGCTGCTGACCGCCGCCGCCGACATAGCGGCGGCGATGAGCCTGGAGGCCCTGCGCGGCAACGACCGCGCCTTCGACCCCCGCGTCCAGCAGGTCCGCCCGCACCCCGGCCAGGCGGCCACCGCCGCGAACCTGCGCGCCCTGCTCGACGGCAGCGCGATCGTGGCGGCGCACCGTCACCACCGCCTCCAGGACCCTCTGAGCCTGCGCTGCGCGCCCCAGGTCCACGGCAGCGTGCGCGACGCGCTGGACTACGCCGAGCGCACGGTCACCATCGAGGCCAACTCGGTCACCGACAACCCGCTGTTCTCCGTCGCCGGCGACGAGCTCACCGCCCACACCGGCGGCAACGGCCACGGCGCCCCGGTCGCCATGGCGCTGGACGTCCTCGCCATCGCTGTCACCCACCTGCTCAACATCTCCGAGCGCCGCACCGACCGCCTCACCACCGCCCACTTCAGCGAACTGCCGGCCTTCCTCGCGGCCCCCGGCGGCGAGGACTCAGGCTTCATGATCCCGCAGTACGTCGCCGCCTCGCTGGCCGCCGAGGCCCGCGCACTCGCCCAGCCCGCCTCCGTGCACAACATCCCGACCTCGGCGATGCAGGAGGACCACGTCAGCATGGGCGTCCCCGCCGGCTGGCAGGCCCGGCAGGCGGTCGAGTACGCACAGCAGGGCCTCGGCATCGAGATCCTGGCGGCGGCGCAGGGGCTGGAGCACCACGGCACCCTGCGCCCGGGAGCCGGGACGGGGGCCGCGTACCGAGCGGTCCGGGAGCGGGTGGCCGCCCTGGAGGAGGACCGCGAGATGTACCCCGACCTCGCGGCGGCCCGGGAGCTGGTCGCGGACGGCAGCCTCGTGGCGGCCGTGGAAGCAGTAGTGGGAGGACTGGCCCGATGAAGAGCACGGTGACGAGCGAGAACAACGCAGATCAGAAAGGCCCGCTGTCCGGCGTCAAGGTCCTCGACCTCTCCCGGGTCCTGGCCGGTCCGCTCTGCGGGGCGCTGCTCGGTGACCTCGGAGCCGAGGTCACCAAGGTCGAGATGCCCGGCGCCGGCGACGACTCCCGGCACTTCGCCCCGCACATCAACAGCGAGAGCTCGTACTTCATGATGCTCAACCGGGGCAAACGCGGCATCACCCTCAACCTGAAGTCCGACGAGGGCCGCGATCTGCTGCACCGCCTGGTGCGCGACACGGACATCCTGATCGAGAACTACCGGCCCGGCGTCACCGCCCGCCTCGGCATCGACTACGACACCCTGGCCGCCGTCAACCCGCGCCTGGTGTACGTCAGCATCTCCGGCTTCGGCCAGACCGGACCACTCGCCCACCGCCCCGCCTACGACCACATCATCCAGGCCATGGGCGGCATCATGAGCCTCACCGGCTGGCCCGGCACCGGCCCGACCCGCGTCGGCGAGTCCATCGGCGACGTCGTCGCCGGGATGTACGGCTCGTACGGTGCCCTGGCCGCGCTCCGGCAACGCGACGTCACCGGGCACGGGCAGCACGTGGATGTCGCCATGCTCGACTCCGTGCTGTCCCTGCTGGTCGTGTCGCTGTCCCAGTTCACCGCCGACGGCACCGAACCCGAGCGGATCGGCAACCGTCATCCGGTCTCCGCCCCCATGGACAGCTTCCCCGCCCGCGACGGACAGGTCGTCCTCGCGGTCGCCAACGACGCCCTCTTCGCCCGTCTGTGCAAGGAGACCGGCATGCCCGAACTCCTCGACGACCCCCGCTTCGCCACGGACGCCCAGCGCGCCCGCCACCACGCCGAACTCCGGGTACTGATCGAGAACTGGACGCGTGGCCTGACGGTCGACGAGGCCGTGAACCGGCTGGAGGCGGCGGGCGTACCGGCCGGTCCCATCTGGAGCCTCAAGGAGGCCCTGGACAGCGACCACGCGCGGCAGCGACAGCTGCTGGGCACCACACGGCACCCGGTGGCCGGCGAGGTCGCCGTGATGCGTCAGCCCGTCCGCTTCTCCGGAGCGCAGCCCGCCGCCCCCGCACCCGCGCCGGTCCTCGGGCAGCACACGGACGAGGTGCTGGCCGCCGCGCTCGGGCTGAGCCCCGACGAGATCGCGGGCCTGCGCGCCCGTGGCGCGATCTGAGCCCCTGAATGGAGAGAGAGATGCCGGAGAAGAAACTGCCCACCGTGGCGGTGATCGGCGCCGGGACCATGGGCGCGGGCATCGCCCAGGTCTTCGCCCGAGCGGGCTGCCGGGTCACCCTGTGGTCCCGCAGCGAAGCCACCCTGGATGCCGCGCGCGCCCTGGTCCCGGACGAGGTCCTCCGCACGCGTTCGCTGTCGGAGGCGCTGGACGGCGCGGACGTGGTGAGCGAGAACGTCGCCGAAGTGGTGGCTCTCAAGCAGGACGTCCTCGCCTCGATCGAGGCCGCGGTGACACCGGACTGCCTGCTCACCACCAACACCTCCAGCGTGCCGATCACCCTGCTGGGCACGGCACTTGACGATCCCGGCCGGTTCCTCGGCATGCACTGGTTCAATCCCGCGCCGGTCATGCCGCTCGTCGAACTCGTCGCCGGCGAGGCCACCTCCGCGACGGCGATGGAGCGCGCCGAGTCGCTGACCCGGCGGCTCGGCAAGCTGCCCGTCGTCGTACGGGCGGATGTCCCCGGCTTCGTCGTCAACCGTATCCAGTACGCGGTGCTGCGGGAGGTGCTGCACCTGGTGGAGTCGGGCGTGACCTCCGCGGCGGACGCCGACCTGGCGGTCCGTACGACGCTCGCCCCACGCTGGGCTGCCTGCGGCCCACTGGAGCTGATGGACCTGGCCGGGCTGGACGTGGTCGAGCAGGTGTCGGCGATCCTGATGCCCGAGCTGAGCCGCTCGGTCGAGGTGCCGGAGTCCGTGAGGAAACTGGTGGCCGAAGGCGCTCTGGGCGCCAAGTCGGGACGCGGCTTCTACGAGTGGCCCGGCGAACGGGCCGACCGGGTCAAGGCCCACCGGGACGCCGTCGTCAGGCAGTTGACCCACGATGGCTGACGGCGCCGGCACCATTCTGACCCGTACCGAGGATGCGGTCGGCCACGTCCGCCTCCACCGCCCCGAAGCGGCCAACGCGCTGAGCCGCGCCATGATGACGGCTCTGCTGGACGCCGTACGCGCCTGGGACGCCGACCCCGACGTCCGCTGCGTCGTCATCAGCGGCACGGAACGCCTCTTCGCGGCCGGCGCCGACATCGCCGACCTGGCGGAACTCTCGGAGTCCGGCCCGGTCGGCACGTACCTCGACGACTTCAGCGACCTGTGGGAGGCCCTGTACGCCACCCGCATCCCTCTCGTCGCGGCGGTCAACGGTCATGTCCTGGGTGGCGGCTGCGAACTCGCCATGATCTGCGACCTCGTCATCGCCTCGGACACCGCCCGCTTCGGCCAGCCCGAGCTGCGTCTCGGTGCGATCCCCGGTGCGGGCGGCACCCAACGCCTCGTCCGCGCGGTCGGCAAGGCCCTCGCGATGGACATGATCCTCACCGGCCGCACCATCACCGCCCCCGAAGCCCTCGCCGCCGGCCTCGTCAGCCGCGTCGTACCCCCCGACCAGCTCGACCGCACCGCCCACGACACGGCCCGCACCATCGCCGCCCACCCCGCGACCGCGGTCCGACTGGCGAAGGAGGCGGTGCTGACGGCCTTCGAGACGCCCCTCTCCGTCGGCATCCGCACCGAACGCCGCCTGGCCGCCCTCAACTCCTCCACCGACGACCACACCCAGGGCCTGCGGGCCTTCCTCGACAAGCGCCGGAGCAACGAACGATGACTGGAATTTCTGGACCGAGGACCGTGCGCGCTCCCCGCGGGAACTCGCTCAGCGCGCAGGGCTGGCAGCAGGAGGCGGCGCTGCGGATGCTGCAGAACAACCTGGATCCGGAAGTCGCCGAGCACCCCGACAAGCTCGTCGTCTACGGCGGCACGGGAAAGGCGGCGCGGGACTGGCGGTCGTTCGACGCGATGGTCCGCACCCTGCGGACCCTGAAGCAGGACGAGACGATGCTGGTGCAGTCCGGCCGTCCGGTGGGGGTGATGCAGACCCACGAGTGGGCCCCGCGTGTCCTCATCGCCAACTCCAACCTCGTCGGCGACTGGGCCAACTGGGAGGAGTTCCGCCGCCTGGAGGCCCTGGGCCTGACCATGTACGGGCAGATGACC
Source organism: Streptomyces sp. NBC_01334 (assembly GCF_035983595.1). Taxonomy (NCBI): domain Bacteria; kingdom Bacillati; phylum Actinomycetota; class Actinomycetes; order Kitasatosporales; family Streptomycetaceae; genus Streptomyces; species Streptomyces sp. NBC_01334. The sequence goes on from NZ_CP130718.1 coordinate 1,258,409, forward strand.
GCCGGTTCCTGGATCTACATCGGTACGCAAGGCATCCTCCAGGGCACCTACGAGACCTTCGCCGCCGTCGCCGCCAAGAAGTTCGGCGGCACCCTCGCCGGCACGATCACCCTCACCGCCGGCCTCGGCGGCATGGGCGGCGCCCAGCCGCTCGCCGTGACGATGAACGACGGCGTCGCGATCTGTATCGACGTCGACCCGCGCGCCATCGAGCGCCGCATCGAGCACCGGTACCTCGACGTGAAGGCCGACTCCCTGGAGCACGCCCTCCAACTCGCGGTGGAGGCGCGTGACGCCCGCCGCCCGCTCTCCATCGGCCTGCTGGGCAACGCGGCCGAACTGCTCCCGCAGATGCTCACCGAGAGCGCCCCCATCGACATCGTCACCGACCAGACCTCGGCCCACGACCCCCTCGCCTACCTCCCCATCGGCGTCGACTTCGACGACATGGCCGACGCCGCGGCCAAGGACCCGGCGGGCTTCACCACCCGCGCCCGCGAGTCCATGGCCAAGCACGTCGAGGCGATGGTCGGCTTCATGGACGCCGGCGCCGAGGTCTTCGACTACGGCAACTCGATCCGCGGCGAGGCCCAACTCGCCGGATACGAGCGGGCGTTCGCCTTCCCTGGCTTCGTGCCCGCCTATATCCGGCCGCTGTTCAGCGCGGGCAAGGGGCCCTTCCGCTGGGCCGCCCTGTCCGGTGAGGCCTCCGACATCCACAAGACCGACAAGGCGATCCTGGAGCTCTTCCCGGAGAACGAGTCCCTGGCCCGCTGGATCAAGCTGGCCGGTGAGCGCGTCCACTTCCAGGGGCTGCCCGCCCGTATCTGCTGGCTCGGCTACGGCGAGCGGGACAAGGCCGGCGAGCGGTTCAACGACATGGTCGCCAGTGGTGAGCTGGCCGCCCCGCTCGCCATCGGCCGCGACCACCTCGACTCGGGCTCCGTCGCCTCCCCGTACCGCGAGACCGAAGCCATGCTCGACGGCTCCGACGCGATCGCCGACTGGCCGCTGCTCAACGCCATGGTCAACGTGGCCTCCGGCGCGTCCTGGGTCTCCATCCACCACGGCGGCGGCGTCGGCATGGGGCGCTCCATCCACGCCGGCCAGGTCTCCGTCGCCGACGGCACCGCACTCGCCGGCGAGAAGCTGCGCCGCGTGCTGACCAACGACCCCGGCATGGGCGTCATCCGCCACGTCGACGCCGGCTACGACATCGCGGAGACGGTCGCCGACGAGCGGGGCGTCCGGGTGCCTATGCGCGAAGGCGTCTGATCCCCGGAAGGCGCATCGCTCTCCCAGAACGCGCCGAGGTCACCGCCGCTCACTCCACGAACAGCCCGCGCGCCGCCTCCCCCGGGTCGAACTGCTCCCCTTTCCGTACGTACTTCGCACGCCGCGTCTCCCACGAAGACGATGTCGCACAGGCGTTGCGCGCCCCCGGTTGCCCGCCGGCCTTCCAGGCGTACGAGTCCAGTGCCAACCGGTCGGTGAGGGCGCCGGCGGTGATGGAGTCACCGATGAACTCGATCAGCCGGGCGCTGACCCGCCCTTCGACAAGCTCCGGCAAGCGATCCGACCAGCGCGCCGACCGCGTACCAGAACAGGTCCGGTGCATTGAAGGTGGAACCGAGGATCAACCGAGCAGCGGTGCTGTGCCGGGAGAGCTCCGTCGGCACCTCAGTGAGCTGCAAGAACTCGACCCCCCAACTGACCGCCAGCGCAAGCGCGCCGGCCTTCCAAGCCGTCACCCACGGCGCCACCAGGATGACGAGAGCGACGATCAACAAGGTGTACAGGGCGTCCCCGCCGTACTTGGCCGCATCTCCCTCCACCACGGCCCTGAGACCCAACCCCGCACCCGCGATCACCAGCGCGGCCCCGGCCGCCCGAAGACGCATCCGGTTCGTCTCGGTGTCGACGCCTGCACGGGTTCCGGAAGAGGCCATACGTTCATTCTCCTGGATGCCGGCAGCTCGCCCGACGGGCGCCGCCCACCACACCAAGTCATGCGTCTTGACCAGCGCAGGTCGGCCTGCCGGCTGACACTCACGTCCGGCGTTCCTCTGGTGGCCGACCAACTCCTTCTTCTTGGTGTCCACGCTGATCACCGGATCCCCCACGCCGAGTACGGGACCCCGACCATTGCAGGTCACAGCGTTGCGCAGGACATTGCGCAGGCGACCGTGCCCAGCCGCCCCGCCCGGCGCAGGGCACGGCCGCCGCTCACTGCCCCATCTTGCGCAACCCGTCGGCAGGGCCGGTTGCTCAGCCGTCTTGCGCAACCGCCTTTCCGACTGCGCAAGACGGGCTGGTTGCGCAGCCACCCGGCAACCGCCGACCGGACGGGTACTGGCGGGAAGGCGAGCGAACTCCCGTCGCCGCTTGGGACGTTGACGGGCATAGCCTCAAGGCGATCCCGCAGTGCTGGGTCGTCGAGCGGACCTTCGGCAGGCTCATGCACCACCGACGACTCGCCCGCGCCCACGAATCCCACCCTCACGGCTCTGAAGCCATGATCCGCCTCGCGATGATCGACCTGATGAGCCGTCGCCTCACCCGCGAAGCCACGCTGAACCGGCGCGGTACACAGCTCGCCCGGACGGGCCTGAACGATGAGGTGTCAGCCCTCGTCAAAGCCGCGGTAGGTTCCCGATCCATCAGCGGCGTCGGCGAACTCCGCAAAGTCCATGTTGGCGATGCTGAGGTTGGCTGAGATGTCAGGGAACCACCGAGCGGGGACCCTGAACGTCCGCCCAGGCTCGTCCGAGAGGTCCACGGCCAGGAGCGGGTGACCCGGAACCTTCATCGTGGTTGCATCCGCCAGAAACATGTAGACGATCTGATCGTCCTCGTCCGCGGCAGCCTCCTCGTCCAGCAATGCCTGGACCCCCACGCCGGCAAAGGCAAGCTCACTGACATACGTGGCATGGGGATACTCGCCGGCCGCGTCGAGTGCGGCTCGCACCGCGTCCCAGGCTCCCTCGTCACCGAAGTCGGTACGCAGGACCAGCGAGGTCAGATCATCGGGCTGAGGCAGAGGCATCTTGCGATGCTCTCACCTGGCGCCGACATCGACTGTCGTCAGACCACGCACACTCCGCGCTGACGGAACTCCTCAAGCAACCCGGCGATCCCAAACGCCCCCGCCACGACGAAACGCTCTCTTCAGGGCGGGCCACGAGCGCCGCCTGCCCCTGCGCATTTGGCGCGACGTCGCAGGAAAACGATTGACGCTGCGATGTCGTTCGTGAACGATTCCGGCCCGTGACGACGGACACCGATCATGACCAGCCTGCCCACGGACCAGGCTCTCCGGCCGACCGCCCGCTCGCCCTGATTACCGGGGTGGGCCGCACCGTGGGTATCGGCGCGGGCATCGCCCGTCGGCTGGCCGCATCGGGCTGGGACATCGCCTTCACCTACTGGACCCCCTACGACGACCGTATGAGCTGGGGCAGCGAGCCCGGCGCGACCGAAGCGATCAGCCAATCTCTGGCCGAACACGGTGCGTCCACCACCGCGATCGAGGCGGATCTCGCCGACCCGGATACCCCGGCACGCGTCTTCGACGAGGTCGAACAGCGTATGGGCAGTGTCACCGCGCTGGTGATGAGTCACTGCGAGTCCGTCGACTCTGGGCTGCTTGACACCACCGTCGAGAGTTTCGACCGGCACTTCGCCGTCAATGCGCGCGCCACCTGGCTGCTCATTCGCGAGTTCGGACGCCGCTTCGCCGCAGAACGGGGAACCGGCCGGATCGTCAGCCTCACCAGTGATCACACCGTCGGCAACCTGCCCTACGGGGCGAGCAAGGGAGCCCTGGACCGCATCACGCTCGCCGCCGCCCACGAACTCGCCCACCTCGGCGTGACCGCCAACGCGATCAATCCCGGGCCGGTCGACACCGGCTGGATGCCCGAGAAGGTCCGGGAGCAATGCGTCCGCAGCACCCCGCTCGGTCGGCTGGGCACTCCGCAGGACACCGCGCACCTCGTGGACTTCCTGTGCTCCAGGGAGGGCGAGTGGATCAACGGTCAGCTGCTGATGAGCAACGGTGGCCTCGCGTAGGCCCAAAGTCCCCTGCGTACGCGACCACAGGGATGGGACCGGAGTCGCAACTCACGTACATGGCCACAGCGTCACGCTGTCGCATGGATCAGTTACGTCCGATATCTATCGCTGTGGCTCGTCCATGCCCCATGGTGTGCAGACGAATGATCCTCCCACCCTCAGGCGGAGGACCCCCTTGCCGGGCCCTGCCGTCCCGTGGGCGGCGGGGCCCGCCGCGCCTCCCGGCTCCCCACGGGTGACCACGAGGCTTGCGTCCGCGCATACCGCCGCGAGGGAGGAACGACTTCAGTCGATCCCACTCCGCTTGGGTCAGATCCTCACGGGCCGTACCGCCGGCCTGAGTCGGGTGCTCAGCGCGTGGGAGTCAGTTCTGCCGCCTGCTGCGGCTGCTCCTCCACGTGCGCCGCAGGCCCGCCGAACCATGCCACCGCGACCGCGCCTGCCACCGCCAGGACGAAGCCGAGCAGCGCCATCCAGGCGAGACCAGCCCGTGAGGCGTCGCCGAGCCAAAGCACGCCGATCGCGCCGGGCAACACGGTCTCGCCGACGACCAGGGCCGCCGTGGCACCGTTGACCGAACCGATCTGCAAGGCGACGGTGTGCAGGTACATCCCACCCACGCCGGCCGTCACGATCGCGTACAGGGCGGGATCCGTCAGCAGGGCGGCCGGATCGAAGGGGGTGACGCCGTTCAGGACACGGACGCCCACGCCCAGCGCGCCGAAACCGAGTCCGGACAGCAGTCCGGCAAGGATCGCCGCGCGGGGACCAAGGAGGCGTACCGCGTGCGTGCCGCCCACCATCAGGGCAAGCGAGATCGCCAGGAGCCACCAGTGCGTGGCGATCGGGATGCCGTGTCCACTGCCCTCCTCCCCCGCCGCCGTCGCGAGCAGAACGAGCGCCACGCAGACCACGCCGATGGACGTCCACTCGGCGCGCGTCAGCCGGATACGGAGGAACCTGACGCTCAGCACGGCGGTGATGATCAGGTTGGCGCTGATCACGGTTTGCGAGAGGAACAGGGGCAGGAGCCGAGCAGCCAGTGCACCCAGTGCGAAGCCGACGAAGTCCAGGACGGTACCGACGACGAATTCCCAGGTCATCGCGGCCTTCGCAGTGGAGGAGAGGCTGGGCCCCCCGTACTGCGTGCTGGCAGTGGTGGCCGCACCGCTCCGCGCGGACCTGCGGGACCCGATGGCTTGCAGGACTGAGCCTGTGCCGTAACAGACGGATGCCGCAACGGCGGTCAGCAAGCCCATCAACACGATTCGCTCCGTTCCTGATGGGCACCGACTCAGCGCCATCTCGGTTGACGAGACGGCTTATGGCCACGGAGCGTTGCCTCGCTGTCAGCTTCGCCGCCCGCCCGTTCCGTAAGAGACCCACCCGCCGACGGACGGCTCGGCGTTGGCAACAGCGCCCCTGGCCCCTGCTCGGCATCGGCGGATCCAGAAATCTTGCACCAAGAACTAGGCACAATCGCTTCCGCGCCACTCCTCGCTATGGGTACGGCACGCAAACCGCATCCAGGGAAGAAGAGGAGATGGCCTGCCGTGTTCTCCGGGCAAGAGGCTGAACGGCAGACCGCGGGCGGGAGTCCGGTACAGCCCGGCTCCCGCCCACACGCACGCATCCGCTCTGCATGCACCGCAGCAGACCCGCCGTCGCAGACGGTGCCACCCCCCTTGTCCGGAAGGCTCGCCCCGGACGATCCGATCCGAACTGCCTGAACCATCCAGTACTCAACCGTCTGAGGGCGGGTTGTGAGGCCGGACGGAATCTCACGTGTCAGGTAGGCCCACCAGATCGCTGCCGGCGATCGGCCAGTTCGCTGCCCGTGTCGCCTTGGCTGGGATCAGCGTCCCGGTGGCGTCGCGTGGGATGCGGCAGCGGTCGCTGGAACGGATGCAGAGGATGGCTCGTACCCGAGGCGGAGTCGCTGCGCCAGGCCTGTTTCAGTTCCCGCGCTGCCTGCAGGGTCGGGATGCAGGCACGCAGCAGGTCTGCGAGGGCTGCCGGCACCCGGGAGGCTGCCGCGCACAGGACGACGATGGCCCCCGATGCGCTGAGAAGGACGTCGAGATTCACGGGTGCTCCCAAGCGGAGAAGTGTGATGCGCACGGCCTGTGCGGAACACCAGTGCGCCAAACGCGGCAGGATCAAGCGAGCGGGCTTTCCCCAAACAGGCACATCGCTGCAGTTGAAAGAGCTAGCTTCGGATTCCGGTCCGGATCCGGTGGGGGATCTGGGCACCAACGAGCGGGCACGGATGTCGGACGGTGGTGTGGCGGAGACAGAACCGGGCGCGAGGGAACTTCTCGGAGCGCGTTTGCGAGAACTGATCAGACTCGCGGGAGTGACGCAGAAACAGGCGGCCCAAGCGGCAAACGAGCGCCGACGTCCGCCTGGTGTCGATATCACCGACAAACGGATCAGCGACTGGGTGAACGGCAAGCACGTGCCCGCAGAACCAGAGCTGACGCACTTGGTGAACAGTCTCATCGCAGCCGTTCGCCGTCGCCAGCAACGGCACGGGCTGTCCCTGCAGGAGCTGGGCCCCTTCCACAGCGGACTGCTGCAGCCTCATCACTGGCTGGCCTGGCGCGAGGCGGCACGCAAGCAGGGGTCCCTGCATGACGCGGACACAGCTCAAAGGCCAGGGCCAGTGGACCGACCGCGTCGGCTGCCGGCATGGAGCGCGCAAAGGCTGGGCGTGCACCCCGCCATCTCCGCAACACCCGGCGAGGCTCGTGATCAGGATTTTGTGCTGCCCCAGTACGTGGCACGCGCCCATGATGCGCTGATACAGGCGCATCTGCGTGCCGCGGCCCTTCCGTCAGCGGCTCCCCTGCTGGTGGCAGTGGTCGGTGAATCGTGCACCGGCAAGACCCGCACCGCGTTCGAGGCCATGCGCGCCGTTGTCCCCGACAGCTTCGAGCTGCTCTTTCCCACCGACGCTGCCGGGCTCGCCGCACTCCTTGACGCCGACGCTCCCGCTCCGGGCACGGTGCTGTGGCTGAATGAGGCCCAGGTCTATCTCGCCGGCCCCCTCGGCGAGCGCGTGTCGGCTGCGCTGCTTCGCCGACTGGATTCGGGTGGCCCTCTCATCGTCATCGCCACGCTGTGGCCCAACCACCACCAGAGCCTGACTGCTGCCCCGCAGACGAACTCCACGGATCCCCATCACCTGGCCAGGCAACTACTCGCCCAAGCCAGGCTGATCAGCGTCCCTGACACGTTCGCTGACGACCTCCCCGCAGCCCGCCGTATGGGCGAACAGGACCGCTCGCTGGCCACAGCCGTCCGGCTCGGCAGCGCGGTGACGCAGACCCTGGCAGCGGGTCCGGATCTAGTACGGCATTACGAGCTCCCCTCGGGCAGCGCCGGGCGCCTGGGCCGAGCCCTCATCGAGGCAGCCATGGACGCCCGTCGTCTCGGCGTCGGCGGCCCGCTGCCGCTGGCTTTCCTCAGGGAGGCAGCCCCCGGCTATCTTCCGGATCCCGAACGGGCCCGTGCCGGCACAGGCTGGTTCACCGACGCACTCACCTACAGCCGCATGTTGATCAAGCAGATCGCCGTGCCTCTGCCAGACGTGCCCCAGCCCACTGGCATGGGGGCCCTGCCCGGCGTGGTGGGCCTGGCAGACTTTCTTCAGCATCACGGTCGGCTCACCCGTCGCGCGATGTGCCCGCCCGCCTCGTTCTGGCAGGCGGCCCTGACGTACTTGGAACAAGGCGACGAACTCTTCCAGCTCGGCATCGCGGCCCGCCTGCGCCACCGCCTCGAGTGGGCACAGCGCCTGTACCAACGAGCCGCCGACGCAGGCTCCGTACCGGCCTTGAGTCATCTCGCAGACTGGGCCGAAAACTCGCGCACGGCCGAACAGTTGCTTCGCCAGGCCATCGAAGCCGGTGACCCCAACGCCCTGTTGAGGCTCGGTATCCTGCGCGAAGACGCCCATGACCTGGCTGGAGCCGAGGACCTCTACCGGCAGGCCATCGCCTCCGGTGACGCGGCCGGACATACGTTCCTGGCGGCCCTGCACGAGCGCGCCGGCGATCTCAAGGAAGCCGAGAGCCTGTACCGGCAGGCTGTCCGGCATGGTGCGATCGGCGGTCTGGGATCACTCGCACGGCTTCACGAGAATCGCGGCCGCCATGAGGCCGCCGCACGGCTGTACCGGAAAGCGATCGACGCCGGCGCCACCAGCAACCTGATCTTCCTGGCGAGGCTCCACAAGCAGACCGGGCATCATGAGGCTGCCGAGGCCTGCTATCAGGAAGCGATCGACGCCGGGATCGGCGACGACCTGCTCCACCTTGCGGAGATGTTCCACCGACTCGGGCACCCCGACTACGCCGACGAGGTCATCGAACGTGCTGCCCGAGCCGGTGTCCTCGGCGCGCTCGTCGTGACCACGCATCCTCACGACGAGACCACGTCACGCAGCCTGTACCGCAAGGCGCTCGCTACTGGCGATGCGACAGCCCTCAGCCTGCTCGGCAAGATCCAGGAAAAGCTCGGTGACCCCGACCGCACCGAACATCTATACATACTGGCAGCCAACTGCGGCTCTCAACAACGCCAGTTCTACAAGCGCTGGCCCAACGGCCTTGACCCCGACGGCACTCCTACGTCCGCCCTCTGACCGGTCCCGCATACTCCGCCACCAGCGTGCGGCATTCCCGTTTCCGTGCTCGCACGCGGAGAGTCTCGAGTCCCCCCTCGTGAGGACGTGGGCGCCCTCACCTCGAGCGCCTACGTCGGCATCAACGCCGACGGCATCGACACCCACCTTCGGCACCCGTCTCGGCCGGGGCCTGTCCTGGCGGCGGCCGAGTTCACCCAAGGCGCTGCCCCTCAAAGGCGCACCCTCAAGGGCCGTGCACGCACACGAACGCAGTGCCCAGTATGCCTCCGTGGTCGCCTCCGGCGCCGGGGGTCCCCTCCGCCTTCCGTGGGCACCCCGGGCCGGTCGCGGTCGCTGGTCCGGGACGCCCTACCGGGCAGGCGACCGCCCAGGCCGGAGCCGGCGCGCGGTACACCGAAGCGTTCAACAGGATCCAGGCCGGTCGGTGGATGTTCTGACGCATCTTCCGAGCAGAGCAACTCCCACCTGGCCGTTTCATGTCCGAAGGTACGTGAGAGCCAGGCCGGCCAGTCGCTCACTGCCTGCGGCCGGCGCTTCTGGGCCGCCGAACTCACACTCACCCTGGGCAGAACCCGCAGGCCACCGACCCCATCTGCTCCTGCGTCAGCTGCAGCCGTCACCGTCTCGCGCCCCGGTCGTACCAGGCCGCGCGTACCTGCCCGGCAAGGCCTGTAGAGGGCGGTGACTTCAGCTGACGGTAGGCGATGTTGTGCATGTTCCGCACGCACACGATCGGCGCTATCGCCTGTGCCTCGGCGACCTGTTCCGCCGTGGCGTTACTCACGCCGAGGTGCCGGATCAGACCCTGCTGCCGAAGTTCGACGAGGGTCTCGAAGGGCTCGGCGAGTGAGCCGGGCTGGGGCCCCTGAGCGTTGCCGAGCCGGAGATTGACCACGTCGAGCGAATCGAGGCCTAGGACCTCGAGGTTCTCGTGGCGGCGCGGCGCAGGGCCTCGGGCCGGGGGCCAGCCGCCCTGCTGATCGCGGACCGAGCCGACCTTGGTCACGATGTGCAGAGATTCGGAGTGGGGGTACAGCGCTTCACGGATCAGCTGGTTGGTGACTGCTGCACAAGCTCCTCGATGCCTACGCGGCCCAGCCCGACGCCGCCGAGATCGAGGTGCTACCGAGCGGCACGTGTGAGCAGGAAGGGATGCTGCGCGACGGCCGCGCCGATGTGGCACTCCTGCACGCGCCGTTCAACTCCCTCGCCGGGTTCGACAGCGAGGAACTGATGACCGAGGGGCAGATCGCCGTCCTGCCCGCCGGGCACCCCCTCGCCGCGCAGAGGACCTTGTCCTTGGCCGACGTCACCGACATCCCCGATATTCCGCTCGCCCGCTGGTCCCGCCACGGCACGTACCCACCCGGCCCGGGCCCCGAGATCCACGACCAGACCCAGCTGGCCCAGCTGATCGCCCTCGGACGCACCGTGGCCGTCTTCCCCGACTCAGCCCGCGCCTGGCTGTGGGCCGAGCACACCGCCGTCCCCCTGACCGACGCACCCCCCGTGGTCACCCACATCGCCTGGCCCGCGCACAGTCGCTCCCTCGCCCTCGCCGGGCTGATCCGCACGGCCACACGGATATGACCCGCCCTCGCCTTCATCGCCGCGACACACGGTCTGACCGCCGGCGCGGGCGGCCGTGGCCAGCCGGTGGGCGCCCACCGGCATCGCACGGCGGCCCGCCAGGCGGTCGGTGGCCAGGTTGACCTGGGCCTCGGTAGCCAGGTCAGCGGCGCCGACGAACCCTGCGCGGTCGTCGGCGCCCGCTGTCTCAGGCCTTCTCCGGCGGGACTGGGCATTCACCGGCGTCGCCGTCCAGGGAGTAGACCCCCGGCACCCGCAGGGTCATGCCTGTCCTTGCCGCCCTTCCTGACGGGCCGCCCGATCCTCCCGCTCATCAGATGCGAGCGGCTCCGCCGGGCGACTCTCCAACTCCCACTGCCTGGCGGCCAGGGCCCTCGCCAGCATCTTCGCCCGGTAGGGGTTCGACGTACCGAGGGCCTTCGCCACCTCCACAGCCTCGTCCAACAGGGCCAACCGTCGCTCGGGCAACTCCCGCACCAGGGGCGACGCGCTCGCCTCCACCAAGACGTACGCCAGCTTCGACCCGTACGCCTCCGGCTCGACCCGTGTCAGAACGCGGTAGATCCACAGCCCCTCTGCACCACGCACCACCCGCCGGTTGGCACTGAGCAGCCTGACCCTCGCCAGCACAACCATGTCCTGATCCATCGATCCCCCTTCGTCCCGCCACCCCCCGACCGGTGCACGTCACACGGCGAGACAGCACGGCGAACGCGCCGACAGCCGATAGAGGCTGCCGACACGTTGGCCGGAGAGTGGATGACGACGAGTCTGGCGCGCGACACGAGCTGCCACAAGGTCGAACGGACGTGCGCTGAGTCCTACCGAAACCGGCTCCGAACAGCCATGATGGACCTGACACTCACTCAAGGACATCCGCGAGCACAACGACCCACGCATACCGTTCACGCTCCGCCTGCCCGGCAGGAACGACCAGGAGACGGAAACCGAGCGGTTGCCGGCCTCTTTCGCCGCGTCCCCACTGGGGCAATGGACCACCGACGCCAGGCGCTTCTACGCTGCCCGACACCCTGGCCTCGGTGCTGCCCCGCCCCGCACCCACCGGCTGGACCCCCGATACAGCCACCGCCCTGCCGCCCACCGCTCCCCAGCCGACCCAGCCTCCTCCTCGCCTCACCCAAGACCTGGCTCCCTCGGTCCTGGGGCGCGTGCTCGGCCTGCACCCGATGACCGCCACCCAGTGGCGCAGCCGAGCCGCCACCGACTTCACCCAGTGGCGCGGGCGAGCCGCCACCGACTGGACCGCCTACCTCTCCGCCCGGATCGACGGCCACAGGAGAGTTCCACCAGATCAGGCTGCGCAGGGGCGTTTCTCCGGTGCACACACCGTCGCGATCAAGTGATCCGCCCCGGCCGATGCCCCTCGCTGACCGAGCTCGACCGGGCGGGCGGTGGCCGTCTGGATGACGAAGTCCTCTTCGTCATCACCGAGTTGGCGGGGACGGCCTCCCGCCCACCGAGAGCCCAGGCAGGCCCGGCCCTTCCCATTGAACGCGTCGATCACATCGACTACGGCGAGCGGGTGCGGCGTCTTGGCCCGTCTCCCGGATGGGCTGGTCCGGAAGACGGACCCTGGATGTACCGGCCGGGGCGTCGCCCCGTTGCCCTAAGCGGCCTTGGGGCAGGTCACATGGGCGAACTTCGACGTGACGGTGTACGTGTCGTTGGGGACGCCGGTGAACTCGAAGAAGCCGTCCTTGATCGTGACGGTCGTGTCCACGACGGCGCCCTTGGAATTCTTCAACGTGACCGTCTCGGCCTCCGGGAACCCCCTGCCGGACACGCCGTAGGTCTTTCCCGGGCCCTTGGTGACCGTGCACTTGATGGCGGCTTCCTCGTCCGACACGAACTTCCGGCAGGATGCGGTGGCGGTCTTCCCGGTGGCGCGGTAGTTGTCGTTCGGCAGCCCGGTGACCTCGAAGAACCCTCCTGTGATCGCCTTGGTCACGCGCACCACGGTGCCCTTGGAATTCCGCACGGTGATTCTGTCGCCCGTCTTGAATCCTTTGCCCGACACCCCGAAGCGACCACCAGGGCCTTCGGACACCCTGCAGGTGGCTTTGGGCGCGGCCTTCACCGCCGCGTCGGCATTCGAGAAGGTGACCGCGGTCCATCCGCTGAAGGCCATCGCTGACGTCAGTACGGACACGAGGATCTGCTTACGCATGGGTTTCTCCCTGCTTCCGAAGACGAAGAGACTGGAGATCCGAAGCCGCGGCACTGCCTGCGGCCCGGCGGAGAACGTGCCCCGACGCCCCACCCGATTTATCACTGTTCCACCAGGTAAGCCCGTCTGCATGTCGGGTCTCCTGCCCCGGCCAGGGGCCCAGCAGCCCGAATCGCTGCCCGCCCTGATCCGGGTACCGGGACCGAACCACCCCAACACCCTCAGCGCCCGTCACAACCTCGCCCGCTTACGGAGGGATGCGAGCGGAAACAGCAGCGAACGGCAACGGGCGGACGATCGGCCGGCGCGCCCGTCGGCTCGAACAGTTCCGCGCGGTCTGGTCGGTGGCGGATGAGCGGTTCCAGACGCCACAAGTCAGGCAGTGCGGCATGACTCAGCCAACTGATCGTTTCAGAACGCGAACATGGCGCCATCCGAGGGCGCCCGGCCCATGCCGCGCGCTCGCCGCCTCGGCTGCGAAAATCACTGTCCGATTGTCGGAACACGGTGATAAAGAGTCCATGTGACAACGACACTTACGTTCCCCGTTCTGTTGCGCCTGATCGACGAACGGTCGCGCGCCTTCCGCGCCGCGGTCGCCTCCGCGCCCAGCCTCGACGTACAGGTGCCGACCTGCCCCGAGTGGACGCTGTTCGATCTGGCGCAGCACATCGGCGAGGGGCGCCGCGCCTGGGCCGCCACCGTTGCCGCGGGGCCTGCTCCGGCCAAGTCCGTACCAGAGGGCGCCCCGGCTGCGCCTCGGGAGCGCGAGGCCGTGCCGGCCTGGTTGGCCGCGTCGACGCTGGAGTTGGTGGACGCACTGCGGGAGGCCGGCCCGGATCGCGGTTGCTGGACGTGGTGGGGTGCGTCCCAGTCGCCGCAGACCTGTGGTGCCGTCGCCCGGCACCAGCTCCAGCAGATCGCGGTGCACACCTACGACGCCCAGGTCACTGTGGGTGCCCCGGAGCCGCTGCCGGATGAGGTGGCACTCGACGGTGTCGAGGAGTTCCTGTCCACCTGCGTCGCAACGACGAGTGCCTGGCCGCACAAGCCCACTGCCTTCGACTTCCACGCCACCGAGGGCCACTCCTGGCGCCTCACGGTCGACGGTGACGGCGCACGCTACACCCGTATCCCCGCGCCCGGCACCGCTGTCGGCCAAGGCCCGGACGCGGCTGGTGTCTCCGTCCGCGGCACGGCCAGTGAGCTGGTCCTCTTCGTGTACGACCGTATCCCGGCGGACTCCCTGCAGATCGATGGAGACGTAGGTCTGTTCGATCTCCTTCGCGCGTGGGAGCCGGAGGAGTAGGACGTGACGATGCGCCACCTCCCCCGCCCCGAGGGCATGCCTCTGGCCAACGGCTACAGCCGCGCCGTGGTAGCTCGGGTCCGCTGATCTGTTCACCTCTGCCTCGACCTGTGCCTCCACCGGCCTGGCCACACGTGCCCTGACGGAGGTCGGCGCGTTGTTCGTAGCGCCCCGGTCGGCGTACAGGCGCCGGGGCTTGCGGCGAGGCCGTCCCAGCAGGCCCCGGATCGTCGGGACCGCGTCCGGCAACGGCACGAGCGGTGACGTCATGTCGGTTCCCGCCGGTAAGCGTGACGGCGAGTGGGGTTCCGTAGGGTCGACTCGACGACATGTCGATCGCGCGACCGGCCGCCGAGTTCTCGACGTCCTCCAGGAAGGCCCTCGTGACCAGGAAGTACCCGTTCACGTTGATGGAGAAGTGGTTGCTCCACACCTCCGACGATGTGTTCTCGAAGTTCGTGTCCGAATCTCCCGGCCGGTGCCGGATGGAAGTCGGATCCGGCGTGGCACTGAGACATGCAGGTCGCGCCCATGCCTCGTTCGCGTGGGCACGCCGGCGCCCTGGAAAGCCAAGCGGCCGTGCCGGGAACAGCTGGTCCGGTCGGCACGGTTGCATCGACCGAGGGACCGGCGCCGCGCGAGGGGAACACGGAGACCACAGGGTCGTCCGCCCCACCAGGATCCGGGCCTCGGGATCGCGGTACGCCCACCGCGTTCCTTGGACCAAGACGTATTTTTCTGCAGGAGGACTGTTTCATGACTGACCGGCCCTTGACGCTCATGGCGGTACACGCCCACCCCGACGACGAGGCCACCGGAACCGGAGGAGTCCTCGCGCGGTACGCGGCGGAAGGCATCCGCACGGTTCTCGTGACGTGTACCGACGGCGGTTGCGGCGACGGACCGGGGGGTGTCAAGCCGGGTGATCCCGGGCACGATCCGGCGGCGGTCGCCTTGATGCGCCGTCAGGAACTCGAGGCGAGCTGTGACGTCCTGAAGGTCGCCGATCTGGAGATGCTGGACTATGCCGACTCCGGGATGGCGGGCTGGCCGAGCAACGACGCCCCCGGATCCTTCTGGCAGACCCCCGTGCAGGAAGGCGCGGCCCGACTCGCGGAACTCATGCGGCACTACCGACCTGATGTGGTCGTCACCTACGACGAGAACGGCTTCTACGGCCACCCCGACCACATCCAGGCCCACCGCATCACGATGGCGGCGCTGGAGATGACCGCGCTGACACCGAAGGTGTACTGGACCACGATGCCCCGCTCGATGATGCAGCGGTTCGGCGAGATCATGCGCGAGTTTCATGAGGACATGCCGGAGCCGGACCCGGCCGAGACCGCCGCGCTGGCCGAGATCGGCCTCCCCGACGATGAGATCACCACGTGGGTGGACACCACCGCGTTCAGCGGTCAGAAGTTCGACGCGCTGGCCGCGCACGCCAGCCAGGGCGAGAACATCTTCTTCCTCAAGATGGGCAAGGAGAGGTTCGGCGAGCTGATGGGCACGGAAACCTTCGTACGTGTCCAGGACGCCACCGGCGCGGCCGTACCCGAGAACGATCTCTTCGCCGGACTGCGCTGATCCGCCCGTCCGCCCGTCCGCTCGACCGGCCGGGAAGGCGCATCGACCGCACGGCGCGATCGAGCGGGTCACACACCCGGAGGCTCGTCCACGCGAGTTCCGCTCCGGCAGCCCGCGTCCAGGCCCTCCCCGGCACCGCGGCCGAACGCCTGGAACACCTCGTGGGACACATGCACGCGGGCCGCGGCCCGGGGTCGCCGCCTTCGCACAACACATCGGCGACGGCCCCGACATGCTCCAGCGGACGGACCGGGCGCACATCGCCCGCAACGAGGCGGCATGACGCAGGCACCCATATCGTTGATCAGGGTCGTGCATGCGGAGGGAGGCAGGGGTGTGCACCAGCCGGCGCCGGAAAGCAATTGCCGCCCGCTGCGCAGACCCCGATACTTTGCACGGTGACGTCGGAGGAGTCAGACACACTCGGAACGGTGGAACGGCTCCTGCGTTACCCCGTGAAGTCGATGCTCGGCGAGGAGCTCTCCACCGTCGACGTCACCGAGCGAGGCCTCACCCACGACCGGCGCTTCGCTCTGACCGACCGGGACACCGGCAAGGTAGCGAGTGCCAAACACCCCCGCCTCTGGCGCCAACTGCTCACGCTGACGGCACAGGCCGAGAACTCCGCCGTCCGCATCACCACCCCCGATGATAGGCATCCACGGATCGTTCACGACTTCACGTTCACCGTCTCCCGCAGCGGTGAAGGCGCCTGCAGTCTCGTGCCGAGCGGCGCCTTCCAGCGCAGGGTGCCTCTCGCTCGCAGGACGCGTGTTGCCTCGACGCCCGCACACCACCCGGCAGAGTCGGAGTCTCCGTCGGTCGATCCTCGACACGCGTCGTACGCCGGCAGCCTGGGCACCGGCGCACAACGGCGACTCCTGCTCATGTCGTGCAGCTGGAGTCCACAGGCCCGTCCGCGAGCAGCACTCGGAGGCAGTCAGGTGTCGGTGCGCTTCCACTGCTGGTTCTGGCCCTCGCTGCATGTCCACTGGATGAGAGCGGTGCCGTCGGCGGTGGACTGGTTGGTGACATCGAGGCACTTGCCGGAGTGCTGGGCAGCAATCTGCACGTACCCCGCGGTCTCTCGCACGGACCAACGCTGGCTCAAGCCGCCGTCGCAGGTGGTCTGCACGACGGTGGCACCGTCGACGGTGGAAGCGCCGCGCGCGGCAAGGCACTTCCCGGAGTGCCGGGCCATGATCTGAACGGTTCCGTCCCCGGCTCCCTTGAGCCAGAACTGCTGGTTGATTCCTGCGTTGCAACCCCACTGGACCACTGCGGCGCCGTCAGCGCTGGAGCGGTCGGCGACGTCGGCGCACTTGCCGCTGTGCCGTGCGGTGAGGGTTTCCCAGTTTCCGACGCCGCTCACCCCGCCGGCCGTGACGTCAACGGTGATCTGGGGGAAGTAGGAGAGGGCCATGGTGGTCCTCGTAGGGAACTTGAGCGGCAGCCAAACGTACTGGGAGTCGTTGACGACGCCGCCGAAGGAATTGCCCCAGCGGTCGCCCATATAGAGATATGAAGTCCCGGAGGTGCCCTGGACAGGCAGGACGAACGCAGTCTGGGATCCGTAGGCGGTGGAGTCGCCGACGTCGCTCAGACCACTCCAGGTGCCGCTGATGCTGCTGGCGGTGGCGTACCTCTGCTGATTGGGGGCCCAGCCGGTCGCGTGAGACGTGAGAAGGAAGTAGACGCCGTCGCGCTTGAACATCGCCGGCGCCTCGCGCCACTGGCCGGACCACAGCTTTTGCACCTGGGCATCGACGGCGGTGTAATCGGAGTTGAGTCGGTACACATGCAGATCGGCGTTCTCATTGGCCGCCGAGATCATGTAGCCGGTGCCGTCGGTGTCCACGAACGTGGTGATGTCACGTGACATGTGACCGAGCGGACGGAAGCTGCCGCGCCAGGTGTAGTCGCCGTCGACCGTCGATGACACGGCGACGGCGGCCCTGGCCTCGCCGTAGTCGGTCGCGTTCTCCTTGTGCATCCACATGACGAACTGACCGGTCGCCCGGTTGTACATGACCTTCGGGCGCTCGATGTTCGCGGACTGCAGCTCCGGATCGCTGTCACGGGTGAGCACATGGTTGCGGAACTCCCAGTGCGCCAGGTCCGTGGAACGGTAGACCGACACGTAGCGGAATGAGTTGTCTGCGTTGCGGTTCTCACCGAACCAGTAGTAGTACGCGCCGACTTTGAGGACCCCGCCCCCATGGGCATGCACGGGGTTGCCGTTCGAATCGGTGAACTGGGTGGCATTGGTGATGGACGCTGGAGCTGCGGACGCGGGGCCCACCGCTGCTGTCCATGACAGAAGCAGAGCCGCCACGGCGGTGAACACGGCCGCCATGGCTCTGGAACGACATTGCATGGTCAAAGACCTCTCGGTGTCGAAGTGCTGCGGAACTGCGACGCGGGCACAGCAAGGCCAGCCATCGAGCCGGAGACAAGACCGTGCCGGGGCAGGATCGGTCGGCCTGACGAGCGGCGCATCGGTAACAGGACGGCAGCGGACCCGCACAGCGCGGTCCGCGAACCTGAAGGGGGTGGTCTTCGCGCGGGCACTTCAGGTGCTGCCGCCGGATCCCGCGCCAGAGGTGGCGGGATGACGGCCGGGTTACGGGGAGATGACGTCCTTCCATGTTTGCGTTAACACGGCCGGTTCGGGGAGTGAGTCTGGGGACCTCGGTGACGGCCGTCAAGTGGTTGCGCCGTGGAATATCGGAAGCTGTTGGAAATCGGAGCATCTACCGACGGCAGTTTCGGGCAATGAAGCTGATAGGCGGTCAAGTCAGGCCCCGAAGGCTTGACACGAGCGCGCGAGTTCGGTGAGATGCGTTGCACTGCGTTAGAAGCTGTTTGTTTTTGATCGACATTCGAATGGTCGGCAGCCACGTGACAGCGCGGATGCGCTCCTCCAGTCACCCACAGAACAAGGCCGGGCGGCGGGGCAGCGGGACGGCGACAAACACGCCCCGCAACCCGCAGCGGCACCAGGCGCCCTGACGGGGGCAGGACACCTGTCACCTGCCGTCACCGCCCCGACAGGTCCGCCCCCATCGATTCACTCGCAACCGAGAAGCGGCGGTGATCACTTCTCCGAACTACCGTAACTGCGAAGGCATCCACTCCACGCACGCCGGTACGGCCGCCGGCCTCCCCTGCTCAGGCACGCCTGGGAAGCCGGGCGGATGCACGTGTGGGCCACTCAGCTGCCGACGGGCTCGCCCCTTCAGTGTCCGACAGAGGACCTGGTCCTGATCACCGGTGAACTGGCCACCAACGCTTGCCTTACGGGTGTGGGACACACAGGCCAGCTTGCAGGTGGCCGATGCCGCAGACGATGAACCTCGTGTCCGCATCGAGATCGCCGACCGGGACCCCGGACTCGATGTGGACGCGACCGTCGGTCGGGCAGCGACAGGACCGGTAGGTGCTGCGCGGGATCCGTTACGTGCTGCCCACCGGGATCCAGTGGAAGTACTTGCCGCAGGACCTGGACTTCGGCGCGGGCGTCACGTGCCGGCGCCGGCTGCGGGACTGGAAAGAGGCGGGCGTCCGGCAACGGCTGCACGAGGTTCTGCTCCCCGAGCTGAACGCGGCCTCACGGCTGGACCGATCCCTGTGCGTGGTCGATTCCTCCCGCGTCCGAGCCCTCAAAACAGAGCAGGAGGGCAGCACGGGCCCCTTGCCGGTCGACCGGGCCGAGCCGACTCGCAACCAGGCTCCGCTCGAGCTCGGAGGCTATGCGGCGTTGTCCCCACAGCACTTGCCGATCGGGGGCCAGGGAGCCCGGTACAGCGTCTTCCAGGGTCGCCGCTGCCCTGCGATGCCTTCGCCTGACCGGCGACCTACCGTCAACCTTCCTTGTCTATTTGACAAGCACCATTGACATCGAGACAAGTTCCCTTGACATTTACCGTATGGAGAAATCGTCGGAGAACCGGCAGAGCCAAAGCGACACAGTCCGCGCCCGCGCGTGGTTCCTCGACTGGTTGCCGGCGGTAATCGTCCTCATGTTGCTCAGCCTGATCTCAGAGCTAGGCCTCTTCGGTTCCGCGGGCTCATGGAAACTGTTCTGGTCGCTGCTGAACCTCGCCCCGGGGCTGTGGATCGTCCGTACCGTGGTCAGGAGCCTGCGACGCGCCGACGAGTACCAGCGCCGTTGCCAGCTCGAGGCCCTGGCAATCGGGTTCGGCGTGCTGACCATGGCGATCTACACCGTCGGACTTCTTCAGGCTGCCGGGGTGGGCGACCTGCGGCAGCTGGTCCAGATCAGCTTCATCACAAGCATCCTGATCTGGATCGCGGCCCTGCTGTTCAAGACCCCGCGAACCCGATGAAGAACCGGCTCAGGGAACTGCGGGCCGTGCGCCGTTGGAGCCAGACCGACCTCGCTGACCGCCTCGACGTGTCCCGGCAGACGGTCTACGCCATCGAAACGGGCCGCTACGACCCGAGCCTGCCGCTCGCGTTCAAAATCGCCGCCGTGTTCGGCGAACCGATTGAAGGTCTCTTCTTCCCTGACGAAGGCACGGACTCCACACCCTGACCGCCGGCTGCGGCAGGACACGCAGCAAGCCGTAGTGGTCCGGCCCGCCCGGGCGGAAGCCACCCGGCCCGCCAGGGCAACCACGCGGGCAGGCCACCCTGCTTCGTGTCCCGCTGCCTGACCATCGGGGACGGCACCGTCCCCGTCCAGTTCCCTGTCGTGGCGGAGCCGATTCGTCGATGTTCGGGTTGCCGAGGGACTGAGCCGCCTCACCCCTGACATTGTCTGTGGGATGGAACTACGTCACCTTTCCGGATTCGTCGCCGTCGCCGAGGAACTGCACTTCGGGCGTGCCGCCGAGCGGCTGCACATCGCCCAGTCGCCGCTCAGCCAGCAGATCCGGCTGCTCGAACGGGACCTCGGGGTCAAGCTCTTCGACCGCACCACCCGCTCCGTGCGACTCACCGCCGCCGGGCAGGCGCTGCTTGAGCCCGCCAGGCACCTGCTGGCCGAGGCGTCCGCGGTGCGCCGCACCGTGCAGGCCGCCCATCTCGGCGACGTCGGCCGGGTCACCATCGGCTTCGCGGGCGCCAGCAGCTACTCGGCGCTGCCCCTGCTCACCCGGGCCGTCACGTCCGAACTGCCCGGCATCGAGCTGATCCTGGAGGGGCAGACGTACACGGGTGAGGCCCTCGGCCGGATCGCGGACGGCTCGCTGGACGTAGGCTTCGTGGCCCTGCCGGTGCGGCGCGGGATCAGCACCCGAGTGGTACAGATGGAGCGGCTGGCGCTCGCCCTGCCGGACAGCCATCCGCTCGCGCAGCGCGCGGAGCTCGCGTTCGCCGATCTGGCGCACGAGCCGTTTGTGAGCTTCCCCGTCTCGCGCGGGTCCGCGGTGCGCGAAGCCATGGTGCAGGCCTGTCACGAGGCCGGGTTCGCACCGCGCATCGTCCAGGAGGCCCCCGACTCGTACAACCTGCTGGCCCTCGTGGGTGCCGGGGTGGGCCTCGCCGTCGTGGTCGAGTCGGCGCGCGCCATCCGCCTGGAGCATGTCGTGTTCCGACCGCTGGCCGGGGACGACGTGCCGGTGCTGCCGATCGCCCTCGGCTGGCGGACAGGCAATCCCTCGGCGGCGCTCAAGGCGGTGCTGCGCGTCGCCGAGCGAGTGATGCCCACTCCGCGCGATTATGACGGATGACATCTCGCCGGAGAGTTCTTTTGGTCTTGGACATGTCCTAATCGAGGGGTGCACAGTTGTCTGAATCCCGCACAGGACCCGGTCCGCCGCTCGTCCCCGTCGTGTTCGCGGGATCTGCCGCTACGAGAGGACGCTCGTCATGCAGCAAGACACCCCCGCCCCCAGAACCCCCGCCGCCCAGCCCTCCACGCGCGAAGCGCGTCGGGCCGGGATCAGCGCCTTCATCGGCACCACCATCGAATGGTTCGACTTCTACATCTACGGGTCGGCCGCCGCGCTGGTCCTCGGCAAAGTCTTCTTCACCGATGCCTCGCCCGCCGTGGGCACCCTCGCCGCCTTCGCCACCTTCTGGATCGGCTTCCTCGCCCGCCCCCTCGGCGGCCTGATCTTCGGGCACTTCGGGGACCGCCGCGGCCGCAAGGCGGCCCTCGTCGTCACCCTGATCATGATGGGGGGCGCCACCTTCTGCGTCGGGCTGCTCCCCGGATACGCGCAGATCGGCGTCGCCGCCCCGATCCTGCTGGTGCTGCTGCGGCTGATCCAGGGCATTGCCATGGGCGGCGAGTGGGGCGGCGCCGTGCTCATCGCCACCGAATTCGCCCCGCCCAAGCGGAAGTTGCTCTACGGCGCCTTCGCTCAGCAGGGATCCCCCGTCGGCAACCTCCTCGCCACGCTCGCCTTCCTCGGCATCGTCCAGCTCCCCGATGCCGCCTTCGAGTCCTGGGGCTGGCGCGTCCCCTTCCTCGCCTCCGCCGTTCTCGTCGCTGTCGGACTGTTCCTCCGGCTGCGGCTCACCGAGACCCCCGAGATGGCCGCCGCCCTGGAGCGGAAGCAGACCTCCAAGCTCCCCGTCAAGGACGTGCTCACCACCTGCCCGCTGCTCGTCGTGCTCGGTGTGCTCGCGGGCACGGCCGGAGTCGCGATCACCTACGTCAAGACGACGTTCGCGCTGTCCTGGGCGACCACCGATCTGGGCTTCGACAAGTCCACGTTCCTCACCGTCATCTCGCTCGCCCTCGTCGTCCAGGTGCTGGTGCAGCCCTTCGGCGCGGTCATTGCCGAGAGGTGGCCGGTACACAAGGCCGTGCTGTGGATGCTGCTGCCCGAATTCGTGCTGCTGCCGCTGATGTTCGTGCTCGTCAGCACCGGGAATTTCTGGCTCGCCGTCCTCGGCATGGGCCTCGCCACCTTCCCGCACGCCATGTACTACGCGGCCCTTGCCGGCATCCTCGCCCGCGTCTACCCCGTCGAGATCCGCTACACGGGCATGTCCCTCTCGTACCAGGTGTGCACTGCACTGTTCGCCGGGACGGCCCCGATCGTCTCCCAGTACCTGCTCACCACCACCGGTTCCATCTGGTCCGTCGTCGCTCTCGGCCTCGGATACGTCGTGATCACGCTCGTGGGGGTGCTGCCGCTGCTCGCCCGCACCGGTCAGACGGCCCTGGACCCCTCCCCGGAGCCCGCCGCATCCCCCGCCTGAGCAGGCCCTTCCTTCCAGGAGAACCGCCCCTATGAACTACGCTGAACAAGACCCGGCCCTGCGCCCGCTTCTGGACCGGTTTCTCGCCCCCGACGACCGGGCACGCATCGAACCGCTCCTCGTCGAGCTCGGTGCGCTCGCGGCCGGCGAGATCGACCGGCAGGCCAGGCTCGCCGACGCCAACCCGCCGCGCCTGCGCCCGTACACCCCTGACGGCCAGCGCATCGACGTGATCGACTTCCACCCGGCGCACGACCGGCTGGCCGAGATCGCCTACGAACGCTTCGGACTCGCCGCCATGTCCCACCGCCCCGGTGTCCACGGCTGGCCCACCAAGACCCCGCACACCGTGAAGTACGCACTGTCGTACCTCTATGTCCAGGCCGAGTTCGGCATGGCCTGCCCGCTGTCGATGACCGACTCGGCCGCCCGCGTGCTGCGTCTCTTCGACCCCGAGCGGTACGCCGCCGAGATCACGGCGCTCACGTCCACCGATCCCGAACGGCGCTCCACCGGGGCTATGTTCATGACCGAGCGGCAGGGCGGCACGGATGTCGGCCTGACGTCGACCGTCGCCACCGACTGTGGCACGCACTGGACGCTGAACGGCCGCAAGTGGTTCGCGTCCAACCCGGGGGCGGACGTCATCCTCACCCTGGCGTGCGTGCCGGGACAGGGCGAGGGCACCCGTGGGCTCGGGATGTTCCTGGTGCCGCGGCTGCGCCCGGACGGTTCCCGCAACGCCATCCGCATCGACCGGCTCAAGGACAAACTCGGCTCGAGGTCCATTCCGAGCGGCGAAGTCACACTGGAGGACGCGTACGCGACTCCCGTCGGTGAACTCACCCACGGCTTCGCGCAGATGGCCGAAATGCTCAATGTCTCCCGGCTGTCCAACGCGATGCGGGCCACCGCGCTCATGCGCCGCGCGGTACGCGAAGCCGTGGACCACACCCGGCGGCGCGAGGTCTTCGGCAGGCCACTGTTCGAACAGCCGCTGATGCGGGCCGTCCTGCTGCCCCTGCTGCTCGACGCCGAGGCCGCCCTTGGCCTCGTACTCGAAGCCGCCGCCCGCCTCGACGCCGCAGACGCAGGCGACTGCGTGGCCCGCGAACTGGTGCGGATCCTCACTCCGCTCGCCAAGTACACCCTGTGCAGGCGTGCCCGCTCCGTGACCGGCGAGACGATGGAGGTCCGTGGCGGCAACGGCTACATCGAGGACTGGGTCGACCCCAGGCTGCTGCGCGACGCCCACCTCGGCTCGATCTGGGAGGGCTCCTCGAACGTCATCGCGCTCGACGTTCTGCGCTGCATGCGACGAGCGGACGCCCACCACGCCCTCGCCGACACCTACGGCACCCGGCTCGGCGACCTGTGGCATTCCCTGCGCGCCAAGGGCGACGGGATCCTCGAACTCCCTGAGGAGGAACAGGAGATGCGCATCGGACGGTACGCGGACGATCTTGCCCGCGCCGTCATGGCGACGCTGCTGCTGGAACAGGGCGAGTACGAGTGGTGGGCCACCGGCAATGCCCGCAAGCTGCTCGTCGCCCACACCTACCACGCGCTCCTCATCGACCCGGGCGCGCTGCCCCGTCCCGCCCTCGACCGCCTCGCCGAGGTGGCCGACGGCGGAGAGGTGACGCTCGCCGACGCCAAGGAGGCCGCAGATGCCTGAACCCCTGTCCGGAACACGTGTCGTCGATCTGTCGAAAATCCTCGCCGGCCCGTATGTGACGATGTCCCTGGCCGACCTCGGCGCCGACGTCATCAAAGTCGAACACCCCGACGGCGGTGACCCGACGCGTAACTGGGGCCCACCGTTCCACGGCCCCGACGCCACATACTTCCTGGCCGCCAACCGCAACAAGCGCTCCGTCACCCTCAACCTCAAGTCCCCCGAAGGCCAGGAAGCCGTACACCGGCTGATCGCCACCGCGGACGTCGTCGTCGAGAACTTCCGCCCCGGCAGCTTGCTGGCCCGCAGCTTCGACTACCGCGAGCTCAGCGAGCGTTACCCGCGCCTGGTGGTGCTGCACATCTCCGCCTTCGGAGAGAGCGGTCCGCTACGCGACGAACCCGGCTACGACATGGTGGCGCAGGCCTCCGCCGGCCTGATGTCCCTGACCGGCGAGCCCGACGGGCCGCCCGTGCGCGCCGGATACGCGATGGGCGACCTCGGCGCCGCGCTCTTCGGGATCATCGGCGTCACCGCGGCGCTCGTGGAGCGCGAGCGGACCGGACGCGGGCAGTACGTCACGACCTCGCTGTACGAGTCGCTGCTCGCCCTGCACGTCAACTGGGCCACCGGATACTTCGCCACCGGTGAGCGGCCTGCCCGCCTCGGCTCAGGGCATCCGAGCCTTGTGCCGTACCAGGCGTATCCGGCCTCCGACGGACACTTCGTGATCGCGGTCGGCAATGATGCCCAGTTCCGCAGGCTGTCCGCGGTCCTCGGGCATCCCGAGTGGTTCGACGACCCGCGGTTCGCTACCAACCGCGCCCGCGTCGACAACCGACGCGTCTTGAACACCGAGCTGAACGCTGTCCTGACCGGTGCTTCCGTGGCCCACTGGTGCGGTTTGCTGAAGGACGCGGGTGTGCCCGTCACCCCCATCCGCACCCTCGACGAGGTCTACGACTGCCCGCAGACCGAGGCGCTCGGCATCGTCCAGAAGGCAGATCACCCTGTCGTCGGCCCGCTCCAGCAGGTCGGCTTCCCGGTGACCTTCCGCGGCGAGCGCCCGCCCGTGCGGTCCGCGCCGCCCACGCTGGGGCAGCACAGCCAGGACGTGCTGGCCGAACTCGGCTACGACGAGGCGGAGATCGCCCGTCTGCTCGACCGCAATCCGCACCAGGCCCAGGGGGACTGAACATGCCCTTCCCATCGTTTGATCCCGCCGATCCGCTCGGTCTGGAACCCCTCCTGGCCGACGATGAGCGGGACGTGCGCGACACGGTCCGTCAGTACTGCGCCGATCGGATCGAGCCGCACATCGCCGACTGGTTCGAGCGCGGCGAGCTGCCTGACCTGCCGGAAGTAGCCCGCGGCTTCGGCAGACTCGGCCTGCTCGGCATGCATCTGGACGGGTACGGCTGCGCGGGCACGTCCGCCCTCGCGTACGGCATCGCCTGCCGCGAGCTGGAGGCCTGCGACTCCGCGCTGCGGTCGTTCGTCTCCGTACAGGGGTCCCTCGCGATGTTCGCCGTCCACCGATTCGGGAGCGAGGAACAGAAGCGGGAGTGGCTGCCGCGGATGGCGGCGGGCGAGGCCATCGGCTGCTTCGGTCTGACCGAGCCCGACCATGGCTCGGACCCGTCGTCCCTGCGGACCCGGGCACGCCGCAACGGCGGTGACTGGATCCTCGACGGCCGCAAGATGTGGATCACCAACGGTTCGGTGGCCGAGGTCGCGGTCGTATGGGCGCGCACCGACGACGGCATCCGAGGTTTTGTCGTCCCCACCGCGACGCCTGGCTTCTCCGCGCCTGAGATCAAGCACAAGATGTCGCTGCGGGCGAGCGTCACGAGCGAACTGGTCCTGGACGGCGTGCGGCTGCCCGCGAGCGCGCTGCTGCCCGGCGCGCGTGGCGTGTCCGCGCCACTGACCTGTCTGAACGAGGCACGCTACGGGATCGTGTGGGGCGTGACGGGCGCGGCACGCTCGGCCTGGCAGGCGGCCGCTCAATATGCCGCTCAGCGCGAACAGTTCGGAAAGCCGCTCGCCGCCTTCCAGCTCACGCAGCAGAAACTCGTCGACATGGCCCTGGAACTGCACAAGGCCACGCTCACGGCCCTGCACCTGGCGCGTCTCAAGGACGGGCCGGGAATCCAGCCTGCGCAGATCAGCTTCGGCAAGCTCAACAACGTACGCGAGGCCATCGAGATCTGCCGCACCGCCCGCACGATTCTGGGCGCCAACGGCATCTCGCTGGAGTACCCGGTGATCCGGCACATGAACAACCTGGAGTCCGTCCTCACCTACGAAGGCACCACCGAAATGCACACACTCACGCTCGGTCAGGCGCTGACGGGGCTCGCGGCCTTCCGCTGACAGTCCGGACAGGAACATCCCCCCAGGTAAGGACTGGCATGTCCTCGCATCACGCACGAGTCACTGCGGCGCCTGCTGTTCTCCCCTCAGGGCCGGGGACCACGGCGGCAAGCGCGAGCAGCCCGAACCGAAGCTGATCACCGAAGGCAACAGGCCGAACGCGAGTTGCTCATCATCCCGCTGGGATGAGGTCACCGACCCCGACTGGACCATCACCTGGAGCGACCCCGGCTCGGTCTGCCATGCCACCACCGGTGGACCTCTCGGTACCGAGCGCTCCCAGCGCCCAGTCGGGCTTCGGTGCGGGCCGTCCGACCGCAGGGCGAGCGAGGCGGACGGCTCGTCAACTGCGGAGAGCGTTCCGTCCGGGCTGTGGCTACTTGAGTTCGGCGTCGGTGTAGTAGCCACCCGCGACCAGGACGTACTCGTAGTTGGTCTTGTCGACGGTCGTCGGCTGCAGCAGGTAGGCGGGCACGGCCTTGACCCCGTTGTCGTAGGCCCTTCTGTTGTTCACCTTCGGCGTCTTGTCGTTGAGTATGTCGTCGGCCATCTCGGCGGCGACACCGGCGAGTTGACGGAGGTCCTTGTAGACGGTCTGCGACTGCTCACCCGCGATGATCGACTTCACCGAGGCAAGTTCGGCGTCCTGCCCGGTGACGATCGGCAGAGGCTTGTTGCCGGAGCCGTAGCCGTCCGCCTTCAGCGCGTTCAGGACGCCGATGGAGATGCCGTCGTACGGCGACAGGACCGCGTCGACCTTCCTGCTCCCGTACGCGTCGGAAAGGATGCCGTCCATGCGCTTCTGCGCGGTGGGCCCGTCCCAGCGCAGGGTGGTGACCTCCTTGAGCGCGGTCTGGCCGGACCGGACCACCAACTGCTTGGTGTCCAGGTACGGCTGGAGGAGGTGCATCGCGCCGTCGAAGAAGAACTTGGTGTTGTTGTCGTCGGGGGAGCCGGCGAACAGCTCGATGTTGAACGGGCCCGCGCCGTCCTCCAGGCCGAGCTTGTCGATGATGTAGCGGGCCTGGAACCGGCCGACCTGCTCGTTGTCGAAGGACACGTAGTAGTCGACGTTCTCGGTACCGAGGATGAGCCGGTCGTAGGAGATCACCGGGATGTCCGCGTCGGCGGCCTGCTGGAGCACGCCGTTCAGCGACTTGTTGTCGATGGCCGCGATGATCAGCGCGTCGACGCCCTGCTTGATCAGGGCCTCGATCTGTGAGACCTGCGTCTTCGGGTCGTCCTGGCCGTACACCAGCTTGGTCCGGTAGCCGTCGGCCTTCAGGTCGTCGACGACGCTCTTGCCGTCGGTGAGCCAGCGCTCGGAGGCCTGCGTCGGCATGGCGATGCCGACAGTGTCGCCCGTGCCGCTGCCCTCGGAGCTGCCCCCGATGTTGCTGCCGCAGGCGGACAGCGTGAGGGCGAGAGAGACGGCTCCGGCGGTGGCGGCGAGGGCGGCTCTTCGGTTGCGCATGGTGATCGTTCCTCGTTCTTCTCGTCGTTGAGAGGATGGCGGCGTAGCGGGTGTCGGTGCGGGCGGGGAACCGGTGGAGCGGGGTGGGGGTGGGCAGGCAGCGAGCCGGGCATGCCGTTGCGCATGTGCTCCGCCCCTTGCCGGGGTCGGATTCCGCAGAGGAGCGCCGTGCGGCTGTTTCCCGGGTGCCTTGGACGGACCGGAGTTGCGGTGGAGCGGTACGTCCCGCAGTGGTCCGCTCGGCGACCTCGTGAATCCGCAGGTGGCCGCCGGAACCGTCGGGTCACCCGGCGCACCGGCTCAGTAGCGGTGAACGGGCGGACAGCCAAGCGAGACTGACCGGTAGTCAGGCAGCCCGGCGCGTCATTCCGCGCAGCGGGTTCGGGCGAACCTTGGAACACGCCTCCCCCACAGCACGCAGCCGCAGAGATCGGCAAAGGCAGGAGAGTCAGCACAGCGCTGCTGTTCACGCAGTGTCCGTGACATCAGGATCAATGCCGGGGATCGCTGTCAACGCCCCGTACGGGGCCGGCGACGCCGGCCTGTCGGCGACGCCGGCGTGCGACCGGGCGGTCACCGCTGGGGCCGGGGCCGTCCCGGCGGCGCGGATCGCAGCCGTGACGACGTGGCACGCCGGCCCCTGATCCACCTGCACCCACTCGGCGAGGTGCTCAACGATTCCCAGACCCCTGCCCCGTTCGCAGGGATCGCACTCCCGCGATGAGCGCGGCTCCGCGGCGGGGCCCGAGTCGGCCAGGGCCACCTCGAGCAACTCGCCCCCGGACTCCCATGACATATACAGCGTCAGTTCGCCGCCACCGTACTGGGCGGCGTTTGCCGCCAGTTCACCGACGATGAGCTCCGCTTCGTCCCGCGCCACCGGGGTGAGTTCCCAGGCGGTGAGGACTGCCACCACCGCGCGCCGCACCACGGGGACCCAGCGCACTTCGGCGAGCCCCGACCACAGCATCTGGCGGCCGGTACGTGCCCCGCCGAAGACCGGTGACGAGACGGCAGTGGTGGTGGTGAGCGCAATCATGGCTCCCCCTCGAAGACGAGTCGAGACAGGGGTGGGACCACCTGAGGTACAGGTAGGTCGGCTGGCTGCGTTGCCTGCTGTCGGACACGGGCAACGATCAGAGGAGCACCAACACATCTAACGAAATCACACACGTTTCCACAAAACAAGAGGGCTCAAACAGGAACTTTGCCCCTAGTTTCAACAGAGTCGAACGACTCTTTCCCTATATCCCCCATGTCTGTCATGTACACGCCACAACGGTATCCGATCCATATCCTGCGGCCGCACGAGCATGAAGACACGCCCATTACTCAACTGCCGACCGTCTGCCGAGCGGCTGAATGGAAGCGCTTTCACTTCATGGGTAAGCGCTTCCATTTCCGCGGGTAAGCGCTTCCGCATTTGGATGCGCATCGGATTGCGGCCGGGGCGATATCGATGGAGCCGCCATCCGGGACGGCCACAACTCCCGACCCGAGAAGGCGGCGATCCGCCAACTCTCGGCCAGAGCAAGGCTTTGAGCTGCTCAATCGCCTTGCCGGCAGAAGCTGCGCCAAGGCGGTACACCTCCCCCGCGTCGAACCTGATCGCACACCCCCGCGGAAGCGTTGAGAATTGTTCACTTCCTCGGACCCCGCACCGAGCGGCCGCCTTCCGCCGTACCCGCGGGGGCACTTGAGGCATCTAGTTGAGCCTTTTACGACCCAGAGAAGCGGAACATTACAGACTCATCTCGCGCACCTCATGAACTTGACTCCTTCGCGCAACAGAGATGTCATATGGCCACGCGTTCGAACATGTTGGGTCCTGATCGTTTCTGCGAACGCGTTGCGTTGGTCAGTCGTCTGCCGGCGACTCGTGACCATCTCTCCATCACACGGCCCCGTTCCACTCACCGAGTACAGGGTCGTTGTCAGCACAAAGGAGCTCGCCATGTCCCGTCCCTCTCGCCGACGTGTCGCTGTCGCCA
The DNA here is from genome assembly GCF_035983595.1 of Streptomyces sp. NBC_01334. Classification (NCBI taxonomy): domain Bacteria; kingdom Bacillati; phylum Actinomycetota; class Actinomycetes; order Kitasatosporales; family Streptomycetaceae; genus Streptomyces; species Streptomyces sp. NBC_01334. The sequence continues at coordinate 1,288,509 of NZ_CP130718.1, forward strand.
CCGGACTCCTGCTCACCTTGGGTCTGAGCACAGCGTGTTCGTCGGGCAAGGAGGAGGCCAAGGAGGACTCGTCCGTCAGGGTCGACGGCAAGATCTCCATCACATACCTGCAGAAGCAGGGGGACCAGGAGTACTTCGTCGGTGAGGCGGCCGGCGCGCAAGCGAAGGCGAAGGAGCTGGGCATCGACCTGAAGGTCGTGAACCTGGGCAACGACGCCAACAAGACGGTCAGCGAGGTGCAGTCGGCGATCGCACAGAAGACAAACGGCATCATCATCGTCGTCCCGGACCCGGCCGTCGGTCCGCAGGTCGTGCAGACCGCCAGGGACGGCAAGGTCGCCTTGCTGACCTCGGACGACCAGATCTGCACCACCGGCCCGGATCCGGCTGTCTGCGACAAGGGCGACCTCGTGCCCCGGATCGGGTTCAGTGGCGAGCAGATGGGCACCGAGGTCGGCAAGCGCGCGGCAGAGGAGTACAAGAAGGCCGGGTTCAAGCCCGCCGAGACTCGTGTCATCTCGGCCTGGAAGCAGGACGTCACCGTCTGCGGCGACCGGGTCAGCGCCGCAAAGAAGGCCTTCGGTGCGGCCGTCCCCGGTGTGAAGACCATCGATGTGCCCACCGACAACACACCGACCGGCGCGCAGGACAAGATCGCCGCGACGATCACCGCCAACGCCAAAGTCAAGAACTGGGTGGTGTGGGGGTGCAACGACGAGAACGTCATGGGCGGCGTCACCGCCCTGCAGAATGCCGGCATCAAGCCGGCCAACGTCGTCGGCGTCGGTCTCGGCGCCTACCTCGCCTGCAAGGAATGGCAGACCGCCAAGCCGTCCGGCATGAAGGCCGCGCTGTTCATCAACGGCAAGGACGTCGGCGCCCTGGCCGTCCAGACCATGTACGACAAGCTCAAGAACGGCAAGGACTTCCCCAAGGAAGCCTTCGCCCCCACCACCATGGTCGACGCCGCCTCCTGGAAGACCGCCGGCGTCACCTGCAGCTGAACCCCACGGTCGGCGGCCGCAGGGCCGCCGACCGGACAGCCCGTTCCCTTCCTGACGACCGGGCACCCCGACCCCACAGCACGAAGTCTTCGAGGTAGCCGAGATATGACCAGAGCGCCCAACTCGAACTCAGGATCAGGCCGTTACAGCGGCGAGTACGACGGGGCACCACCATCTGAAGCGGTCGGCGTGGCCGGCGTCACCAAGCGGTTCGGTGCCGTGCAGGCTCTCGAAAGTGTCAGTCTCGACTTCCCGGCTGGGCGCGTCACCGCACTGATGGGGGAGAACGGCGCAGGGAAGTCAACGCTGCTCAAGATCCTCACCGGTGACCACCAGCCCACCGAGGGACACGTACTGGTTGAGGGGAAGCCGGTCACCCTCGCCTCACCCGCGGACGCCCGGGCTGCGGGCATCCGCATCATCCCCCAGGAACCGGAGATCATCCCGCACATCTCCGTCGCAGAGAACGTCTACGCCGGTGCCCTGCCCCGGAAGGCCGGACGGCTGTTGGACCGCGCCGCGCTGCGCCGGCGCATCGAGGACGACCTGGAGCGGCTCGGTTTCGCTGGCGTCCTCGACCCGGATCTCATCGGCTCCCGCCTCACACCCGCGCAGCGGCAACTGGTCGAGATCATGCGTGCGCTGACCGGCAGCACCTCACCCCGGCTGATTGCGTTCGACGAGCCCACCTCATCGCTCTCGGAGCACGAGGTGGACGCCTTGTTCGCCCTGATCCGCCGCCTGCGTGCGCAGGGCATCGCCGTCGTCTACGTCTCGCACCGCATGCAAGAGATCTTCCAACTCGCGGACCGTATCGCGGTGCTGCGGGACGGTGGTCTGGTCGGCGTACACCAGGCGAGCACCACCGACGAGGGGGAACTGGTGCGCCTGATGGTCGGGCGCGATCTGTCCAGCATGTTCGTGCGACAGCGCGTGGCCACCGACCGCCTCGTGCTCGACGTCAAGAGCCTCACCACCGACCACGTCGCTGACATCAACCTCCAGGTTCACGCCGGGGAAGTGGTCGGCCTGGCTGGACTCATCGGCGCCGGCCGCTCCGAACTGGCCCTTGCCCTGGCCGGTGACCAGCGCGTGCACAGCGGCACCATGACCCTGAACGGCGTAGCGCTGCCGTCAGGGAAGCCCGGAGCCGTGATCCGGGCCGGGCTCGGGCTCGCCCCCGAGGAGCGCAAGGCTCAGGCCCTGTTCCTGCAGCAGTCCGTTCGAGACAACACGTCGTTGGTGGTCATGGACCGCCTGCGCCGGTTCCGTTTCGTCAAGCGTGCCGCAGAGCGCGCCCTCGCCCAGAAGTACACCGACCGACTGCGCGTGCGCACGCCGTCGATCAACCACGAGGTCCGCAAGCTCTCCGGCGGCAACCAGCAGAAGGTCGTACTCGCCCGCTGGCTGGCCCGCAAGCCGAAGGTACTGATCCTCGACGAGCCAACGCGGGGCATCGACGTCGGTGCCAAGGCCGAGATCTACCAGATCATCGCCGAACTCGCCGCCGAGGGCGTCGCCCTGCTGGTCATCTCGTCGGAGCTCCCTGAACTCCTGGGCCTCGCCGACCGGGTGGTCGTCATGCAAGGCGGCCGGATCACCGGCGAACTCACCCACGACGAAGCCACCGAAGAATCCATCCTCGCACTCGCCATGGCCGACGACATCGCCGGCGCCTCTGGAGCAACATCATGACGTTCACCAGCGCCCCCTCCTCGAATGTGAAGGAACCGTCGGGCGGCAGCGCGCCCTCCCGGCCCACGTTCCTGGCCAACATCAGTGGCCAGAACATCAGCCTCGTCGGCGCTCTCGTGCTCGTGCTGGCCTTGTTCGGCATCCTCAACGACAACTACCTGAGCTGGTCGAACATGCAGGTGATCGCCGAAGCGGCGACCATCACCGGCCTGCTCGCCATCGTGCAGACCGTCGTCATCATCTGCGGCGGGCTGGACATCTCTGTCGGCTCACAGGTGGGTGTGGCCTCAGTGGTCAGCGCCATGGTCTTCACCAGCACCGGTTCGAACGCTCTCGTGGGCATGGCCGCCGCTGTCGGCGTCGGCCTGGTCATCGGTGTCCTCAACGGCCTCATCATCCTCTACGGCCGTGTCAACCCCACGATAGCCACCCTCGCCGGGCTCGCCGCCTACAAGGGTCTCGCCCAGCTCCTCTCAGACGGCCGGGCCCAGGGCTACGTCCTCAACGACGACGTCTTCATCTTCCTCGGCCGCGGCAGGATTGCCGGGCTTCCCGTCATGGTCTGGATGCTCGTCGTCGTCGCCATCGGGGTGCACCTGCTCCTCAAGTACACCGATATCGGCCGCAATCTCTACGCGATCGGCGGCAACGACACGGCCGCCCGCCTCGCCGGCATCAAGATCAACAAGTACCTCATCTGTGTCTACGTGCTGATCGGCGTCGTCGCCGCCATCGCCGGCATACTCCTGACCGCCCGCACCGGCTCCGGGCAGCCCGTGTCGGGCAGCGAGGGGCTCGAGCTCAAGGCGATCACCGCCGCTGCCCTAGGTGGCGCTGCCCTCAAGGGCGGCAAGGGCGGAATCGGCGGAACACTGCTCGCTGTCGCCCTCCTCGGCTGCCTCGAGAACGGCCTCACCGTCGAAGGCATCAACACCTTCTGGCAAAACGTCGCCCAAGGCGCGCTCCTCGTCGTCGCCGTCATCATCCAGCAGCGCCGCAACGGCGAACGCGCCATCGGCCTGCCCAACTGACCACCCCTCAGGCCGGGCTCCTCTGAGGCGGTGGGTCCGGCTACCGACCCCTGCGGGTGGTCGGCGGGCTACGTCTGACTGCCGGGGTCGCGCATCCCCCCTCCCCGCGGCCCCGGCGCCTCCGCGTACACGACGTGTCTGAGCTGCACCTCCCGGGGTCGTCTTCGCCGGCAGCCGGGACACCTTCGCGCTCGAACTGACCGTCGCGAACCTCCGCGGGTGGGCGGGGGCCGGCCGGTGCTCGCGGGGACACGTGTCCGCGCCCGTCCGTAGCGGGGTCTCAGTGTCCGGGCGGGCTGGAAGCCGAGGGTGTCGCCTCGGGCACCACGAGATCGTCTCCCCAGGACTCGCTCGCCGGGACGGCGGCCACAGGCCCCACCGACGCGTCCGACGGCGTGCGCACACCGCCCGTCAGCACGACCGTGGCCTCAGCCTGCCGGGAGTCGGAGGCCGGCTGCGCCGCGTAGAAGACGTCGGCCACACGCACCGAGTTGGTGACCACAGTGAGGTGGGGAACGTCGAGTAGGTGATGAGCCAGCGCGAACGTGGTCGTACCGCCGGAGAGCGCGATCGCCGAGCCCGGGGCGACGAGCCTGGCCGCCGCCCTTGCAATGTCCTCCTTGGAGCTTGACTCAAGGCCCGACTTGGCGGCGTCGTCAACGCCTTGACCGACCGGCGTTCGGTGCTCGGCCGACAAGTCCCGACCAAGGAGCCGACGGCGCCGTATGCCCTATCGCGACGGCCGGGCCGAACTGCCGGTCGGCCCGCAAGCTGTCAACCGCTCCCACGCCAATATCCGGATCCTCGGTGACCAGGCCATGGCCGCCATCAAGTCCTGGCACCTCCTCCGCACAGTTCGTTGCAGCACCAACCGGATCGCCGACATCGTCGAGGCCGTCCTGGCCTTGCAGCTCGTCACTTCCGCATGGAGATGGGACGGCACGGCAAAGCGTGGGCAAGGCCGAACTCAACCGCATCAAGGAGCGTGCTGGCCATGGCGGGCGTCAGGGTCACCTACGACAAGACGGCGGATGGCGCGTCTGTGTGTTTCCTGGCCGGCTGGTCATGTCTGTTCGATCTGTACCCCGTCGATCACCCAGTACCAGTTGTTTCCGCCCGTGTACCTGAACCGCACGCCGGCTGTCGTTGCACCCGCCGGAACGTGGAGGGCAAGCGTCTCGGTACGGGAGGACGTGTCCGTGGTGTACGTCTTCACCGGGACCGGCGTTCCGTCGTCGTAGGCGACGAGTACTTCGCCCTTCTGCGGAGACTCCCGGCGGTAGTACGTCGAGTAGGTCAAGGTGGCAGAGGCGCCTCCGGTCACCGCGTAGGCCGGACTGACCAGGGTCGAGTCGAAGGTGCCCGAATGGGGTTTGTCGCTCCACTCGTCGCCGTCGGCCACCGCGAATACGTTGCGGGCCCGGACGTTGGACTCGCGCTGCTGGTCGGTCTGTGCCGCAGTCCAGAACTCGTCCGTGGTGAAGGACCAGCCGCGCCACTCGGTGACGCCGCCCGTACCCATCGCGGAGTTGTCGACCGACCAGCCAGGGGGCGGGGTGTGCGTGAAGCCGAGGATGTTGTTGCCGATGCCGGTCTCGTCAACGCGGGTCGCCAGCAGCGGACGCAGCGTGTCGAAGTCGTCGGGGGCCGGTTGCTGGAGGGGCCGCCCGTCCAAACCCCAGGCCGGGTCGATCGCTACACCCAGGTGGGCGAGGGCAGAGGCGGCGACATCGGGCATCTTGACGTCGTAGCGCACCGAGCCGGCCGCTGTCCCGGCACCGGTTGCGATCAGGAAGGTTTGGCGCTCAGGCCTGCTGGAGCCGCCGTGTCCGCCCGCGTCGGTGTGTCCGTGATCGGCGGTGATCATGATGAGCCAGTCCTCGTTCGCGTACGAGGCACGGGATCTGACGGCGGCGACCATCTGTCCGACCTGGGTGTCGACGCCGTGGACGGCGTCCAGGTACTGCGGGGAGGCCGCGCCGTAACTGTGGCCCGCGTGGTCGACGTTGTCGAGCTGGACGAAGACCGCGTCCGGGTTGCCGTCCAGCAGCTGGGCCACCGCGCGCGCGGTGGTGCCGGTGTCGTACTCGTCGGCGGGGGTGGACACCCGGGTGTCCACCTTCGACGAGAAGACGGTGTCCGTGATCGGCGCCCAGGACGAGACGGCGTACGTCGTCAGAGACGGCTTCGCGGTCTCGATGCGGGTGAGGAAGTCCGGGTACTGCGCGAACTGGTGGCCGGTCAAGGCGTTGTCCTTGACGTTGTGCTTGTCGGGCCAGACGCCGGTGATGATCGTGGACCAGCCGGGGCCTGACAGTGTCGGCGCGAGCGGGGCGGCACAGGTGCTGCTGGGTGCGGTGAGGCCCGCGGCCATCAGCGCGCCGAGGTGGGGGGCGTCCGCGTCCTTGATCCGGGTCAGAAGCGTGCCGTCCAGACCGATGGCCAGGACCTTGGGGGTCTTGGCGGCGGCGCGGGCGAGGGCGGAGAGCGGACCGGCGGAGGCCGCGAGGGCCGACGCCGAGACGAGGAGTGAGCGACGGGACATGCGTGACGACACGTGGTCCTCCGTCGAGAGGGTGAGGCACGGATGAGAGCGGCGGTGCGTTGGGGCAGGCCGACGCCGTTGGTGGCTCCAAGGCCGCTGCGGCGCGTTGTTCAGGAGCGTAAGTCAGTGCGGTGGAGCAGGGCGGGGCTTCAGTCACCTGTGGCCGACTTCCATTCCTCGACGTACGCGCTGAGGTTCCTGTAGTCCTCGGCCCAGTCCGGCTCGAAGTTCGCGACGCCGCCCATTGAGCCTGGTCCTTCTGGGCCCGGGTCCAGGTCGAACTGCTCAACCGCGGACGGCGACGGACCCGGCTGAAACCGTCCACCACTCTTCGCAGAGGTGTTCAGGGACTTCGGCACGTTCTCGCACTCTCCGGTCCACGACCCCAGAATGCGCCGGCCGGGACCAGGGAGCAGGTGCGGCCCGTCAGGTGCTTGTCCGGGAGATGCCGAGGGCAGCGGTGCGCACGGCTGGTTCCAGCCGGTCTAGTTGAGTGTTGGATCGGGTCACGATACTCACCGCACCCTTGAGAAGCCCGTCCGGGCCCTTGACAGCAGCCGCGACGGAGACGGCCCCGAGAGTCATCTCCTCCCTGGAGTAGGCCACCCCGGTACGGCGTACCTCCGCCAGTGACGACATCAGCCGCCCCCGCTCGACGATCGTGTGGCACGTCAACCTGCGCAGACCGTGAGAGATCGACGCCATGACGACCTCCGGGGGTGAAAACGCCAGCAACACCTTCCCCACCCCGGTGGCATGCAGCGGGAGGCGTCCGCCCACCTCCGTCTGCGTCGGAACGGCCCTGGTTCCGGAGATCTTCTCCACGCACAAGGCGTTCAGCCCGTCGAGCACTGCGAGCTGCACGTTCTCCAGTGTCGCCTCGTAGAGATCGTGGAGGTAAGGCATCGCAGCCTCGCGAAAGTCGCGCTGCTCATACGCCAACGAGCCGATCTTCCACAGGTGTATCCCGATGCAGTACCGGCGGTCCGGGAGCTGGACCAGGCCACCCCATGCCGTGAGGTCTTTGACCAACCGCCGTGCCGTCGAAAGGGGCAGTGCCGAACGGGTTGCGATGTCGGTGAGTGTCAGGGCGGACTGACTGACCTCGAAGCAGTCGAGGACGGCGAAAAGGCGGCTCGACACACTGGCTCCCGGCAGGTTGGCGTTTCCAGCCACACGTCACCTCGCTTCTGCCCCCACGGGGGATCCGTTCCGTCACGCCACCCGGATGTGTCTGCGCCGTGTGCCGAAGTCCGCGGCGCCATGGCCGCACCCAGGTGCAGAGCCTCAGGTGGTGGCGGGAGAGACTCACCCGGGTGTCGCTCCGACAAGCGCGCTGTGCATGATCGTGCGGACTGCCTCGGCACTCACCGGCCTCGGATGAGTGACCGAAAGAGCCATGGCCCGCTCCACGACCATCTCCACACCGCCGGTCGGCAGGCCCAGTTGCTTGAGTGATGTCGGCACGCCGAGGCGTTCGGCCATGTCGAAGATCGTGCGCGGTACGTCGCTGGTGCCCAAGGCGTCACCCAGAGCCAGAGCGGCACGGGGCGCGGCTGGAAGGTTGTAGGCGAGGACGTGCGGGAGCAGCACCGTATGCGTCTCCGAGTGTGGCAGGTCGAAGAGGCCGCCCAGGATGTGGCACAGCTTGTGGTGCAGGCCCATGGTCGTGGCGCCGAGGCATGCGCCGGAGAGCCACGCTCCGTACAGCGCGCGGGTGCGGTGGGAGAGGTCGGCCCCGTCGGCCACCACCTCGGGCAGCGCCTGCCAGAGTGCCCGGACTCCCTCTACGGCCATCATCGAGCTCACCGGGGAGGCGTCGTGGGCATATAGGGCCTCGGCCGCGTGGGCGACGGCGTTCAGGCCGCTGGTCACCGACACCTGCGCGGGCAGCTTGGTCGTCAAGGCCGGGTCGTACACGACGGTCCGTGGCAGGACGCGGGGATCCCGGCCCGTCACTTTGCCGTCACTGCCGGTCATACCCCAGATCGGGGTCATCTCGGAGCCCGAGTAGGTGGTGGGTACGGCGACGAAAGGAAGGCTGGTCGACAGGGCCACCGCTTTGGCCAGGCCTATCGCCGACCCTCCTCCGATAGCCACGCAGCCGTCCGCCCGCTCCTCGAGCGCCCGTGACACGGCGCGCTGGGCAACACGTGACGGTACGTGCACCTCCCCCTCCGCGTGGATGGCGACCGCAGCCCCGTCCAGCAGGTCGGCCACGGTCTCAGCCTCCGCAGCCCTCCTGCGGCTGGCGATGACGAGGATGCGGCGCAAACCGAGTCGCTGGGTTTCGTCGGCCAGTTCCCGCACCCGGCCGGCCCCGAAGACAACCCGCGTCGGCGCGGCTTGGAACGTGAAGGTGTCGTGGCTGGTCACGCGGATCTCCTGAACATGAGGGATGTCCTCAGCCCTGGCAGGAACCGGTGGGGCTGAGGGTCATATCGAAGTCGATGAGGCGGAAGGGATTGGGGACGCCGTAGGCGCTCGCCAGGTCCTGGGCGTCGACCGTGACCACTTCGCGGATGAGGCTCTGTTTCACGGCAAATACGGCATCAGAATCGATGTAGGGACTCTGGTTGATGAACAGGTGAGTGGTCAGCGTCGCCACCCCCTCCCCGCCGGCGATGAAGTGGATGTGCGCGGGCCGGTTGGGGTGCCGGCCGGTGCTGCGCAGCATCTGACCGACCGGCCCGTCGTCGGGGATCGGGTAATAGCGGGGGACGATCGTACGGAACCAGTAGCGCCCGTCGCTGTCTGCGGTGAACACCCCCCGGAGGTTGCTCTCGGGCAGCAGGTCCGGTGTTTGTACGTCGTAGGTGCCGTCGGCGTTGGCCTGCCAGACGTCGATGAAGGCGCCTGGCACCGGGGTGCCGTCCACGCTTCGTACGATCCCGGAGACCACGCACTGCTCGCCGGCGCCGTCGAGCGCGATGTCCGCGCCGAGCGGCCGACGCGGTGCTCCGGAGACATGGAACGGGCCGAGGACGGTGGACTCAGTGGCCTTGGACGGCTTCCGGTTGTTGATCGCGTCGACGAGCATGGACACACCGAGCGTATCGGAGAGCAGAACGAACTCCTGCCGGTTCCCGTGGCACATGTGCCCGACATTCGTGAGGAAGTCAACCGCGTTCTGCCATTCCTGATGGGTCGGCTCGACGTCTCGAACGAACGCATGCAGGTGCCTGACCAAAGTCCGCAGAATGTCACGCAGTCTGGGATCAGGCGTGCCGTCGAAGCTGCTCAACACGGCTTCGGTGATGGTGGTCTCTGTCAGATCGCTGGTCATCGACCGGATACCTCCGTCAAATCGTCGGCCGGACGCCGTGTCTGCGGAGGTTCAGGTCGCTCTGCAGACACGGCGAGTCAAGTGGATCAGTGCGCCCAGGCACTGGTGGAGCCGCCCAGCCAGGCAGTGCCTTGTGCGTACAGCTCCTCCACGGCCTCGCCGGTCAGCCCGGGAAGGCCCGGCTTTATCTCGAAGCCCGCCCTGGTCTGAAGGTAAGCCAGATGGCGGTAGCCCTGCGGGAAGCGGTGGAGCAGCTCTGCGTCCAGCGGGACGTACTCGGCGGGTGCGACGGGGATCATGAAGTCCTTCTCGTAGATCGGCTGCCGGCGTACGATCCGCCATTCCCCGTCCCGCCGCTCGAAGAAGTCGTAGAAGCGGCCGACGCAGCTGACGTCAACCTCCACACCTTCCACGATTCCGCGTTGGAGGATGGTCATCTTTGTCTGGGCAATGGCCCGGTCACCAAGCACGTCGGTGGAGAACCCGCCGAGCAGGTGCAGAATGTTCACTCCTGACTCGAAGCCCTTGCGGCTGACCTCGATGAACTCCTTTGCCGGGCCCTGGAACCAGGTGGCGGTCATGTATCCGTCGTCGTGCCAGACGGTCGCGAAGCGGTTCCAGTCGCCCGCGTCTCTCCACACCGCCCAGTTCTCCACGACTTCCCTGATCTCCCGCTTGGCGTCGCTCAGTGTCGACATGCTCTCTCCTGATGTGTGAAACGAGTTGTTGGCCGCCCGGCCTGCTGGGATCTTTCGTCGGCTAAGGCTGACGCAGAGCAGCGGTCCACCGGGCGAGCCCGTCGAGCAGAGTGGTGGCCGCCCCGTCGTGGATCTCGCTGGGCTTCATGCGTCCGTGCTCGTCGAGGCAGTTCTGCACGAAGGGCACGGCCACCGCGTCCGTGACCGGGACCATTTGCAGACAGCTGACCACCGGCTTGATCATCTGCACGGCGCGGGTGCCGCCGGCGACGCCTCCGTAGCTGACGAACCCGACGGGCTTGCGGGCCCACTCCTGATGCAGGAAGTCGATGGCGTTCTTCAGCGGGGCGTTGAAGCCGTGGTTGTACTCCGGCATCACGAACACGAACGCGTCGCTCGCGGCCACCTGATCGCTCCAGTCCCGAGTGTGCTGCTGTGTGTATCTGCCCAGCCGTGGATGGTTGGGTTCGTCCATGAACGGCAAGGCGAGCTCGGCGAGGTTGACGGTGCGCGGGGTGAAGCGTCCGTGCGTGAGCACCCTTTCGTCGAACCATTCGGCGATTGCCGGCCCTACCCCGCCGGGGCGGGTCGTGGCGACGATGATCATCAGGTCGGGCAGATCCATTGCCGGGGATTCCTTTCGGACGGGTGCAGGGTGGAGGCATGGCTGGCTGGGCCCCGAAAACCGTGAGGGTGCGGTCCGGTGGTGGTGCGTGAATGATCTGCTGTTGTCACATACCGGTGACGAGATCGCCCGACGCCCAGGGCAGCAAACGCTTCTCCAGCCAGAGCATGAGGTAGTACAGGATCAGGCCGAGGGCCGAGATCACCACTATTGCGGCATAGGCCAAAGGCGTGTCCAGGGCGCCTGCCGCGCTGGACACGACATAGCCCAGTCCCTCCGAGCCGGCGAATATCTCGCCGGCCACCGCACCGACGGTCGCGAAGGACATGCCCAGCTTCAGTCCCGTGAAGATGCTGGGCATCGCAGCGGGAAGACGGATCTTGCGGAAGCGCATGAAGTGGCTGCCCGCCATCACGCGCCCGAGCTCGACGTAGCGACGGTCGACGGACTGGAAGCCATGGAGGGTGTTGACGATCACCGGGAACACCGAGATGAGCAGCGCGATCACTGCGTTGGACGTCCGACCGAAGCCGAACCAAATGAGGATGACCGGCACCAGTGCCAGCTTCGGCACCGCCTGGGCCACGATCATCAGGGGATACAGCAGCCGGTAGAGAATCCTGGAACTGTCGATCAGCAGCGCAATGAGGAATCCGGACACGGCGCTGAGTACGAATCCGAGCAGGATCTCGATGAGCGTGATCTGGCTGTGTTCCCATAGCACCGCGCCGTGCTCCGACAGCGCCTCGACCACGCTCAGGGGCCGCGGCAGCGCCGTCTCCTGTACGGCGGCCAAGGACACCAGGAGCTGCCAGCAGATGATCAGCAGGGCGAAGCCGGCCACACCCCACAGCCACCCGAGGGGCACCTTGAACCGGCGCTGTCGACGCTTGGCGAGGCCCGTCTCACCGACAGAGGCGACGTTTACCGCATTCATGAGAAGGAACCTCCTCGGGTCAGCGCCTCACGGGCTTCCTTCACATACGGCGAGAAGACGGACTCCCCGTGCGGCCACTCGAGGCGGGGCCGGGGCACCGGTACCTCGATGTCCGCAATGAGACGACCCGGGCGGCCGGACATGACCAGCACACGGTCCGCCAGGAAGACAGCCTCCTCGATGCTGTGCGTCACGAACAGGACGGTCTTACCGGACGCTCCCACGATGTTCAGGAGGTCGACATTGATCTTCTCTCGGGTGATCGCGTCGAGAGCCCCGAACGGCTCGTCCATGAGGAGCAGACTCGGATCGTGAATGAGAGCGCGGCAGATGCCGACACGCTGCCGCATCCCACCGGAGAGCTGCTTCGGCATGGCCTCGGCGAACTGTTCGATCCCGGTCTTGGCAAGCAGCTCCCGGGCGGCGTCGGCGTAGTCCGAGCGCTTGAGCCCGCGGAATTCGACCTGGATCAAGATGTTGTCGATGGCATTACGCCAGTCCAGGAGCAGATCGGACTGGAACACCATGCCCATGTCGTGGCCCGTGCTGCGTATCAGACCGCCGTCCACCCGGACTTCGCCACGTGTGGCCTCGACCAGGCCGGACACCAGGCTGAGCAGGGTGGACTTCCCGCACCCCGAGGGTCCGAGAATGCTTACGAACTGTCCCTTGTCGACCGAGAAGGAAACGTCCTCCAGGGCCCGAACCGTCCTGGAGCGCCCGGCGAAATCGTGGGTCACACCGGAGACCGAGATCTTCTCGCGCACCTGCTGGAGGGCGGGTTGCTGGGATTTCACCGACATGAGGCCGCCTTCGATTTGGAATCCTTCACGGCTGCCGCGGCGATGTCGTTGGTGAAAAAGTCGCTGATCCGGACGGAGCCCTTGTCGATCATCTTGGCCTCCTCGAAGACGGAGACGCCGTCCCGCCACAGTGGGTCGGGCAGGAGAAGGGGTGACGATCCGACTGCCGCCTTGCTCCAGCAGCGGAATTCCTTGCCTGCGGCGAACTGGCCGGCGGCCACGTCTTTGTCGAGCTGCGGCGCCTTCTTGGTGACCGCCTCGACGGCGCCGTCGCTGTCACCGTCGGCCGCGCTCTCCGCCTCGCTGAGAGCGGCGAGGAAGCGTACATAGACGTCGCGCTTCTCACGCAGATCGGCGGGCTTCGCGACCAGGTTGAGACCCGGCTGGATGATGCCGTTGTCGATGAACGACAGCGGCACGGAAGGCCGCTTGTCCTTGACCAGCGGCACGGAGTTCGGGAGCACTGTCACCATGCCGTCGCCCTGTCCTGCAGCGTAGGTGGCATACATGGCGCTGAGCGAAACGTCCTTGACCGTGACGTCTTTCTCGTTGAGACCCGCCCGGGACAGCAGTACCGGAAGCATCTTTCGCGTGGCGGACCCGGGGGCGGCGAGCAGCGTCTTTCCCTTCAGGCCCGCGACAGAGGTGACCTTGGAGGACTCACTCACCAGGATGCCGGCGCTGTCCACTTGGTGCAGCGATCCGAAGGAGATCAGTTCCCCCTTGTTCGCCGAGTTCAGGACCACTGCCGAGTACACGGTTACTCCGGCGTCCGCCCGACCGCTCGCCACCGCGTCATAGGCGGCTTGAGAGCCCGTGCCGAACTGGATGCTGAGATCGACTCCGTGCTCCTTAAAAATCCCCTTGTCCACTCCGTAAAAAAGCGGAGCGTCAAGACCCGTGGGTGACGAGAGCAGTATCACCTTAAAGGCATCACGTTGCTTCGACGTAGATTGGTCTCCCGGACTTCCTGTTACAGCGCATCCCGAGGCCAACAGAACAACGACAGCCGGTAGCGCCCAAGTAGCTCTTCGATTTCTCCGCATCGTACTCAAGTAACCCATCTCCCCTCCATTGAGAGCTCGGTAGGACATCTCAGGGAGCCTTGCGAAATACTCCATCAGACCGGTTCGACCGTGGTCCATGACGCTGCGCGGCTCACATCATTTCCCCCGTGTTTCAGTTGCGTTTTGAAGGTAGGGCGGCCTTCCGGGCAAGGCAATGAACTACTGCCACTCAGTGGCAGCCGGAGCAGCCGGGTCTTGCCCCTGCCCTGGACCGAGCCCGTGCATCGACGGCGCCAGGCGGGCCAGGCGCCGTCGCAACCCTGCGCCCGCGCCCCGGTGCCAACCGGGGCCTGCCAGATGAACGGCCCTGCTTGAGAGGGCGGTGAGTCAATGCGCGCTCATCCATCGGGGCCGCACCGGCTGCCAGTGGGATCTGTGCCGCACTGCGGGCTGGTGCGCGACTACGAACGTCTGTCGCGCAGTTCGGAGTGGCGGGTGTACTGGGGCGATGACCGCGGTCACACTGGGCCGGTTGACCGGGGCCACCGCTGCAGCCTGGCGCAGCGGTGGTGCGTCAGGGCATGCCGACGCCCCTGGTGGCTCCATGGCCGCTACGGCGCGTGGTACAGGAACATAGGTCAGTGCGGTGGACCAGGGTGGGGCTCAGTTACCTGTGGCCGACTTCCACTCCTCGACGTACGCGGTGAGGTTCGTGTCGATGTCGGCCCAGTCCGGCTCGAGGATCTCGACGCCGTCCATGAGCTTGGCCGGGGCGATGGCGTTGGCGTCGGCGGCCTTGACTCATGCAGCTCTAGGAGGTCCGTCATCACCCGGTGGTCCTCCACGTTCGACGTACAGCCGATGCGTGGGACCCCGCCACTGCACCCTCGGTGACGGTTCCGGCAACCTGATCGGACCCGGGACCGAGGCCGACGAAGTGGGGACGTACGCACTGGGTCGCCTTGGCGCCGGGCACCGCGTCCGCCGTATCGATCTTGGTGAGTTCGCGATAGTCGTTGGTTGAACGCAACGACTCCGTATGCCCGCCCCGGGAGATCGTCGCGGGCTCAGCCGGGGCCCTGTGGAGTGCAGCCGAAGGTGACGCGGACACGACCTCGGACAACTGCCCAGCACTCAGAACAAGTACCGCTGCAGTACCAGACGCCCAGAGGCATCGGGCGCGGCCACCACTGCACTGCACCGACAAAGCAGTGCGCTCTTCCGAGTGCTGGGTTCCGGCCAAATTCCTAGCATCACTTCACCGGATTGACTCAATTGCCCTGTGGGCAAAGCCCGGTTCCTCCTCGATTACCCACATGTCGCGAACCGCTGATCGACAACGGCGTCTGCGTGGACTTCCGGGCACCCGACGGCATCCGGCTCGGACTCTCGCCCCTGTCCACGAGCTTCACCGCGGTGTGGTCCGCCCTGGACCGTACGCAGCAATCGCAAAGGAGATCCTGCCATGAGTGTTCAACCCGAAGACGGTGGCCTGCACAGAGGCCTGAGCCGCCGCCAGATGGCTCTGCTCGGACTCGGATCGGCCCTTGGAACGGGGCTGTTCCTAGGAGCGGGCGCGGCCATCTCCGTCGCCGGTCCGGGGGTGCTGATCAGCTACGCGGCAGGCGCGCTGATCGCGCTGACCGTGGCCTTCGCCCTGGGCGAGATGGTCAGCGCGCATCCCGTCCAGGGGTCGTTCGGGGCCATCGCCGCCCGCTATCTCGGGCCCTTCGCCGGATTCGCCGTTCGCTACATCTACTGGATCGCACTCATCGTCGGCATCGGCAGCGAGGTCGTCGCGGCAGCCCTGTACCTGCGCTTCTGGTGGCCTGACATGCCTCTGGCGGTGACCGTCCTGATCCTCGCGGCAGCGGTGACCCTCGTCAACCTCGCCGGTGTGAAGTCCTTCGGCTCGGCCGAATCGGGCCTCAGCCTGATCAAGGCGGCGGCCGTGGTGGCCTTCATCGGCATCGGCTGCATCCTCATCGTGTTCGGTCTGCCCGACAAGCCGGCGACCGGCGTGACCAACTGGATATCCCACGGAGGACTGGTCCCCGAAGGCGCCCTCGCCCTCTGGCTGGTCATGGCCATCGTGGTGTTCAGCTTCGCGGGCATCGAGCTCGTCGCGATCTCCGCCCCGGAGGCCAAGGACCCTGGTGCCTCCCTGCGCAGCGCTCTGCGGTCACTGGTGCTGCGGCTGACGCTGTTCTACCTGGGGGCCATCGCCATCATGCTCGCCGTGATCCCCTGGCCGCAGCTCGCCTCCGGGCATGGCACCCGGACCAGTCCCTTCGTGATGATGTTCTCCGCTGCCGGAATCCCCGCAGCCGCGACGGTCACGAACCTTGTCATCCTCATCACCGCCCTGTCGGCAACCAACGCCAACCTCTACGCGGCCGCCCGCATGCTCCACTCACTCGGCTGTGACCGCCTCGCGCCGTCTGCCCTCGGAGTGACGACCGCACGCGGTGTGCCGCGCCGAGCCGTCCTAGTCTCCTCCTTGGGGTTCCTCGCCACGGCAGGACTTACCGCCGTCTTCGGGCCCCGGGTGTTCTCCGTGCTGATGTCCCTGGGCGCGTTCGGCGTCATCGCGACCTGGATCATCATCCTCCTCACGCTGCTCGCCTTCCGCCGAAACGCCGAGCGCCCGCCGTCCACGATGCACCTGCGGGGCGGCCGTATCACGCCGATCATGGGCATCGCCGCACTGCTGTCCGTCTACGGCACCGGGTTCTTCGTCCCGGACATGCGGCTGGCATGCATGGTCGGCGTTCCCGCACTCCTGGGGCTCCTGCTCGCCTACCGTCTGTTCCTACGGCGGTCCGCTACCGCAGGGTCCGACGAAACCCCCGTACCGGACACCTCCGTCGACGCCGCACCGCGGGCGGATGTCGTCTGAAGCCTCACCCGGCTATACAGCACCCCCGTTGGGCGTCGCGCAGCTGCTCGCCGACGCCCATGGCCCGATCGGCACCGCGGTGATCCCGGCGCTCGGCGACACCTCAGGACGTCTCCTGCTCGACCGAGCGGGCGGCGTCCTGAAGTGCTTCGGCCACCTCGTCGATCCGGGCACCTTCCAGGCGATGCGCCGGGGCAGAGACGGCCAACGCGGCCACAGCCTGTCCGGACCGGTCGTGCACGGCCACGCCCACGGCGTTCAGTCCCGTCTCTGTGCCTTGCAGGTTCACGGCAAAACCGCGCTCGCGCACCTGCACGAGCTCCCGCTCGAGCTCGTCGAAACGGGTCACTGTATGGGCGGTGAGAGGACGGAATCCTTCGGGGTAGAGGGCAACCAGCTCCCTCCGGGGCAGCTCGGCAAGGTAGGCCTTCCCGCCCGACACCGCGTAAGCGGGCAGCCGCACCCCCGTGCGCAGCCCGGCCTTGAGGGCCCGCTCGGCTTCCACTCCGTCGGTGAACAGGACATCAGGACCCTGGAAGATCTGAGCGCTGACCGTCTCCTCCAACACGGCCGACAGCCTCACCAGCTGACGGTGCAGTACGGCGTCCATCGCCGGATCCCGGATCAGAGCGTAGGTGAGATCCGTCAGCGCGGGGCCGGGTCCGTACCTACGGGTGCCGGGTTCCTGCACCGCCAGGCCTCGCCGGCACAGGGTCGTGATCAGCCGGTGCGCGGTGGAGCGGGCGACGCCCAGCCGTGCGGCGACCTCGCTGACCCGTATCACCCGGCTGTCCTTGAACATCAGCAGAACACGCAGCACGTTGTCCGCCGAGCTCAGGGTGTACGCCGCCGCAGCGGGCTCCGGGGCATTGCCATCACCAGCAAGTCGTTCCATATAACAGAATCATATTCCTCAAGTGTTCTGTTGTGGAGAACGAAGTCTCTACTCTGGCGGGGAGAGGAGACACTCATGCGGAACAACGGGCCGTTCGACATCGGTATCGACTTCACCCGACACACCGTGCTGCGCTCCAGCGACCACGACGAGATCGTCGACGCGGTCACCTCCGTCCTGCGACCCCATCGGCTGCGACCCGCCGGCCGCACACCCCCCTCCTGTGTGCTCCAGCACGTCACGATCGGGGGCGTTTCGGCCACCCGCCTGCGCTACGGACAGAGCGTCGTGGTCGAGTCCGAACCCCTGAAGGCCTGCTACCTCGTCAGCGTGCCCATGGCCGGGTCTGCTTCCTATGTGCATGGGTCGCAAGAAGCCCACGCCACGCCCAGCACCGCCACCGTCATCAGCCCGCACGAACCGTTCCGCATCACTATGAGCGCCGGTTACGACCAGCTCATCCTGCGCCTGGACCGCAACCTGGTCGAACGAGTCTGTGACGCGCGGGCAACACGCGGCGACCGCCGGACGATCCGCTTCAAGCTGGGCTTCGACACCGCCTCTCCGCGGTGGGCGATCTGGGCACCCGTGGCCCAGGCGTTCCTGGCCAGCGACCCGTTCCTCGACCGGATCCAGCACTCACCGGGCCTCAGCGTACACATGGAGTGGTTGTTGGCCTCGGCGCTGCTGGAGGCCCAGCCCAGCACCGCGCCCCGGGCCGTATCGACGATGCGCGACGCGACGTCGCCCCTGTACGTACGCCGGGCAGAGGAGTACATCCGCACCCGACTCGCCGATCCGGTCACGGTCGCGGCCATCGCCGCGCACGCGGGCGTCAGCACCCGCAGCCTCTACGCCGGATTCAAGGAACACCGCGGCGTCTCGCCCATGTCGTTGCTCAGACGTCTGCGCTTGGAGCGCGTGCACCAAGAGCTGCTCACCGCACCATCCGGATCGGTCACCGTCACCGAGGTCGCCCTCCGCTGGGGTTTCGGACACCTCGGGGAATTCTCGGCCGCGTATCGCCGCCGTTTCGGCGAGACACCGTCCACCACTCTCGCCCGCATGCCTTGACGGCTGCGGTCCCTCGCGCTCAGCCGACTGCGCGCCGCACTCCACCGATAGAGACCGCCCCGTGGCGCTTCCTACATTGACGCCATGCCACATCCCACGATCCCGCAAGCCGTGCCTCGCGCGGCCGCCGACGCCACCGACGACCTGGAGGGAAGGGGCCCACGCCCTTCCCTCACCCGTCGCGCAGGCCGGATGCGGTGCCGTACGCGCCGCGCCGTCCGCCGAGGCGAAAGAGGCGGTGGACCGTGCTAGTTCCGAAGACCCTCCCC
Organism: Streptomyces sp. NBC_01334; assembly: GCF_035983595.1. Taxonomy (NCBI): domain Bacteria; kingdom Bacillati; phylum Actinomycetota; class Actinomycetes; order Kitasatosporales; family Streptomycetaceae; genus Streptomyces; species Streptomyces sp. NBC_01334. The sequence continues at coordinate 1,307,277 of NZ_CP130718.1, forward strand.
CGCTTCACCGCAGCGGCGGTGCAGGCCGCCCCGGTCTACCTGGACACCGGTGCCACCGTCGACAAGGCGGTCGCGCTGATCGCGGAGGCCGCGCACAACGGTGCCTCACTCGTGGTCTTCCCCGAGGTGTTCGTTCCGGGCTACCCGTACTGGAACTGGACGATGAACCCCGTCCAGGGGTCCCCCTGGTTCGAGCGTCTCTACCGCGCGGCCGTGGACATCCCCGGGCCTCATGTCGACACCCTGCGCGACGCCGCCCGTCGACACCACATCGTCTTGGTCATCGGCGTCAATGAACGCAGCCCGCACAGTTTCGGCACCCTTTACAACTCGATCATCACCATCGGCCCCACCGGTGATGTGCTCGGCGTGCACCGCAAACTGGTCCCCACCTGGGCCGAGAAGCTGACATGGAGCGGTGGCGACGGCAGCGGCCTGCGTGTGCACGAAACTCCCGTGGGCCCGCTCGGAGCGCTCGCCTGCGGCGAGAACACCAACACGCTCGCGCGTTTCGCCCTGCTCGCCCAGGGCGAGCTCGTCCACGCCGCCACGTATGTCGCCCTACCGGTCGCCCCGACCGACTACGACATGTCCGAGGCCATCGCGGTACGCGCGGCAGCGCACAGTTTCGAGGGCAAAGTCTTCTCCGTCGTCGCCTGCTCCTCGCTCACTCCGGAGATCGTCGGCACCGTCGCCGGGGATGACCAGCGGATCCGTGCGCTCTTCGACCGCCCTTGCAGCGCGCTCTCGGGAATCTTCGGGCCCGACGGCCGCCCGGTCACCGACCCTCTCGTGGACGACGAGGGCATCGTCTACGGCCAGATCGATCTCGCCCGCTGCATCCAGCCGAAGCAGATGCACGACATCACCGGCCACTACAACCGATTCGACGTCTTCCGGCTGCACGTCGACAACAGGCCCCACACCCCGCTCACCTTCCACGAAGCAGTGAGCCGACCTGCCGAGCAATTCCCCGCCGACGGCGAGAAGGAGGAAGCATGACCACCGCCTACGACGACAACCAGATCGGCCGGGCCCGTGTCAGGGACACCCCAGAACTCGAGGCCTACTACCGGGAGCTCGCCGGACTGGACGCCGGCGCCCTGTGGACCGTGGCGAACGACATCGAGCCCTGGTACCCCCGCCCCAAGTCGGTCCCCACTCTGTGGGCCTACGATCAGCTCCGCCCGTTGGTGCAGAAAGCGCTGCCCTTGGTGAAGGCAGACGACGCGGGCCGGCGCGTGGTCATGCTGACCAACCCCGGGCGGCGCGACGTAAGCGCGGCGGTCGGACTGCTCTACACGGGCCTCCAGATCATGGGCCCCGGCGAGGCGATGACCGCCCACCGCCACCAGGCCTCCGCACTGCGCTTCGTCCTGGAGGGAAGCGGCGCCTGGACCGTCGTCGACGGCCAGAAACTGAAGGTCGGTCCCCGCGACTTCGCCATCACCCCGAACGGCACCTGGCACGAACACGGCAACGAATCCACCGTCGCCCCCTGCATCTGGCAGGACGGCCTGGACATTCCGCTCGTCAACGCCCTGGACGCACCCTTCTACGAAGTGCATCCCGACCTTCACCAGGTCGCCGGCGACGTCGTCAACTCCTCCGTATTGACCTACGGCGGCACACTCCTGCCCTACGGCGCCGAGCGGTGGAGCAAGCCCTACTCACCCCTGTTCGCGTTCCCCTGGGAGCCCACGTACGAGGCGCTGCTCAGACTCGCCCGATCGACCGAGGGATCCCCTTACGACGGCGTCATCATGGAATACACCAACCCGCTGACCGGTGGATCCGTCATGCCGACCATGAGCGCGCACATCCAACTGCTGCGCGGCGGCCAGGCCACACAGGCACACCGCCACACCGGGTCGGTCCTCTACACCGTCGCCCAGGGGCGCGGCTGCTCCGTCATCGCCGGCAGGCGGTTCGACTGGCAGGAGGGCGACATCTTCTGCGTCCCCTCATGGGCATGGCACGAGCACGCGAATCCCGACACCTCCGAGAACGCCGTCCTCTTCTCCTTCAACGACTTCCCCGTCATGCGCTCGCTCGCGTTCTGGCGGGAGGAGGCATTCTCCGAGAGCGACGGCCGTCAACCTCTCGACTGATCACCGGCCAGCGCGCCGAGCGCACCTTTCCCCCTCCCATCCTCACGATTTGGAGCATGCATGCGACTGGCCACCTTTTCCGACGACGATGAGCGGCCCCGCCTCGGAGTGCAGCAGGAGAGGCTCATCGTCGACCTCGCCGCTCTCACGGCCCACGAGGGTGCGGCACTGCCCGGCGACCTGCTCTCCTTCATCGGGTCCGGTCCGAAGGCGCTCGACGCCGCCCGGTCACTCCTCGAGGGGTGTACGCCCGACACACTGCGAAGGTTCGCCCGTCCTCGCGACGAAGTGACGCTCCACGCGCCCTTCAGACCAGGAAAGATCATCGGAGTGGGGCTCAACTACGTCGAGCACGTCGCCGAGTCCAGCCGCTCGCTCGACACCAAGGACAGCCTGCCCTCACGCCCCGTGCTCTTCAGTAAGCCGGCGACCGCGGTCACCGGTCCGGGGCAGCCCATCTGGCACAACGGCAATCTCACCGCTCAGCTCGACTGGGAGTGCGAACTCGCCGTGGTGATCGGCAGCACCGCCCGGCGCGTCCGCGAGGAGGACGCCTGGAACCACGTCTTCGGCTACAGCATCCTCAACGACATCAGTGCCCGTGACCAGCGACGCTCCGGACAGTGGTTCTTCTCCAAGGGCCAGGACTCCTACGCGCCCTTCGGTCCCGTGGTGGTCACCAGGGCGGCCGTCCCCTGCCCGCCGGAACTGGACATGTCGCTTCGGGTCAACGGAGAGGTGAAGCAGAAATCCAACACACGCCACATGCTCTTCAAGATTCCCCAGCTGATCGCCGACATCTCCTCCGGCATGACCCTGGAACCGGGTGACGTCATCGCCACGGGCTCGCCCTCCGGAGTGGGAGCAGGGCTGACGCCACCTCAGTTCCTCCGCCCCGGCGACCTCGTGGAAGCAACCATCGCCTCCGTGGGCACGCTTGCCAACCCCGTGGCGGACGCCCGATGACCCACTCGTTCGCCTACCGCGTCGGCCAGATCGTCCCCAGCTCCAACGTCACCATGGAAACGGAGATTCCCGCCATCCTGCGGGCCCGTCAAGCCATTGAGCCCGAGCGCTTCACCTTTCACTCCAGCCGGATGAGGCTGACACACGTCACCCCCGAACAGCTCAAGGCCATGGACGCCGACTCCGACCGCTGCGCGCTCGAACTCTCCGACGCCCACGTCGACGTCCTCGGCTATGCCTGTCTCGTGGCCATCATGAGCATGGGGTTGGGATACCACCGCATCTCCGAGGAACGCCTCCACCGGCAGACCGCCCGAAACGGCGCACCGACCCCCGTCGTGACCAGCGCCGGCGCGCTCGTCCACGGACTGAACGCGCTGAACGCCCCACGGGTCGCCCTCATCGCCCCCTACACGCTTACCCTGACCCGGACCGTCGCCGAATACCTGGAACACGAGGGCTTCGACGTCATCGACTACCGAGCCCTCGACATCCCGGACAACCTCGAGGTCGCCGCCCACGACCCGCGAAAGTTGCCGGGCTTGGCTCGCCGTCTGGACTACGCAGGCGCCGACGCCGTCGTCCTCTCAGCCTGCGTGCAAATGCCCTCACTCGACGCCATCGAGGAGGCAGAACAGATCCTGGGCCGCCCGGTGGTCTCCTCCGCGGTGTGCACGGCTCACCAGATGCTGCGAGCCATGGACCTCGCCGCCGTCGCACCACATGCGGGCCACCTCCTCTCCGGCGCCTTCGCCGAGAGCTGAGTGTCCGGGCGACCCGGTCAGCCATTGCAGAGCGACGTCCACCGCTTCCGAAGCCTGCGCATCCGCTGGGAACGACGCGACGACATCCACGAGCATTCCTCAGCCTCACCGTCTGCTCACCATCCATCGCCACGTCCGAGGCCTTGTCAGGGCCTTCGGGTGTCACCTCCGCGTCTGCCCCTCGGAGACCCAGTCACCACGGCCCATGACACGCCGCCCACCGTGACGTCGTGACACTGACCAGTCGAACCAGGGTGACCGACCTCGCCCGACCGCTCCCCCATTCCTGACATTGACAAAACGTCCGACGCCTCCGCCGACCAACCGCCCGGTCCGCCTGGCTCCAGCCGACGCGAACTCATTCCCACTGCGGGCAGATGACACCACCTTGACAGACAATCACCCAGGTCAGGCACGTTGAGCACCTTCGGACCGGCACCGTCGGTCACACCAGGGAAGTGTCAGAAGGATGACCACCACATTGGGCAAGATTGAGAAGAATTCTCAATCTGTATGGGTTCACGCCCGGCGAGAGCGTGGCAGGTTGTGCGCGTATCGTGCTTAAATCGCCTAACAGCCAAGCCAGATGGCTTGATCCAGCCGCTGGCCGTCCCCGCGTCGAACGCCTGGCCAGATCCGGCGGGTCCGTCCACTGCACCGGTGCGAACCTGCGGCAGAACTCCGACGGACGGCCCCTCGCGTGCCTCCAGCGGAGCGCCGTCGGTGTCCTTGTCACCCTCCCACCGGAGGCCCGAGCACCGATCCCTTGCCACGAGCAAGTCGCCTCCGAGGTCGACCCGTGGGCAGCGTATGTCTCCTCGTCGCAACACAGCCCCCGCACCGGGGCTCGCCCGCATGCTCACGAAGGGAATCTCCATGACCGCCACCGTCTCCAACTTCCACTACGGCGCCGTGACCCCCATCGCCGCCTATCTGATGGCCTGCCTCGGGGCGGCGCTCGGGCTGCGATGCACCACACGCTCCCTGCGGCGCCCTCACCACAGAGCCCGATGGCTTTCCCTCGGCGCCGTGACCCTCGGCTGTGGCGTATGGACCATGCACTTCATCGCCATGACGGGGTTCAGCGTCCAAGGCGCACTCGTCCGCTACGACACGGTGACGACCCTCCTCAGCCTCGGGGTGGCGATCGCATTCGTCGGCATGGGCGTATCCCTCGTCGGAAACAGGGCCAACTCCCGGGCGAACCTGGGAACTGCCGGCGCGATCACGGGGATCGGGGTCGCGGGCATGCACTACCTGGGGATGGCCGCGATCCACACCAACGGCACGATTCGCTACGACGCACTGACGGTCGCCCTGTCAGTCATGGTGGCCGTCGCGGCTGCCAGCGCGGCACTGTGGGCGGCGGTCTCCATCCACGGACTGTGGTCCAGTCTGGGCGCAAGCCTGGTCATGGGGGTGGCCGTGACCGGCATGCACTACACCGGCATGGCTGCGGTATCCGTCCAGCTCACGGGCCAGGCAGGGGGCACGCAGTCCAGCACCAGCCTGCTGGCGTTCCTCATGGCCATGCTCGTCGGCCCGCTCATCGTGCTCCTGATAGCCGCCGTCATCATCATGTTCGACCCCGACATGATGCTCGGCGACGACTCATGGGCCGAGAAGGCGGCCCACTCCCGGCACGCCCACAGGAACCGTCTGCGCAGCCTCACGCCCACTGGTGGCCGGAACTCGGGGGCGAGTGCACCTGTCGACTGCACTGCAACGACAACAGGTTGCACTGATCCGAGTGACGAATCCTGGCGGGCTTTCTAGCATTCTCTCGTCGGGTCGCCTCATTTCGGCCGCCTACACCAGCCGGTAGCCCCCGATTCCCCCGTGGCAAATGCTTGAGCAGAGCGAATCTGGAGTCGCCATGAGCCCGTCCCTCAGTAAGCGGGACATCGAAACGGACATGCATTTCGCCGGTCCGGACGACCTCACCTATGCGCAGTATCTCCGCCTGGACGTCCTCCTCAGTGCGCAACGCACCCGCAGTAGGCCGGAACACCACGACGAGCTGCTGTTCATCATCCAGCACCACACCTCGGAACTCTGGCTGAAGCTGCTCATCCACGAACTGCGACGGGCGATCGCCGGCTTCGCCGAGGACGACGTGCCGACCGCCCTGAAGTGCCTGGCCCGAGTGAAGCACATCCAACGGCAACTCTTCGAACAGTGGGCCGTTCTCGAAACCATTACGCCGGGAGAGTTCGCGGCTTTCCGCGACCACCTCGCCAAGTCTTCCGGGTTCCAGTCGGGCCAGTACCGCCTTGTGGAGTTCCTGCTCGGAAACAAGAACCCGGACATGCTGGGGATGTTCGCCGAGGATCCTGTCACGCAGAACACGTTGCGTGAGGCTCTTCACCGCCCCGGCCTGTACGACGAGTTCCTGCGGCATCTCGCTCGGCAGGGATACGAGATCCCCCTGGAACTGATCGAACGCGACTTCTCGCAGCCCTATGTGGAAAGCCCGAAGCTCCTGCCGGTTCTGAAGCAGATCTACGAGCAGCCAGCGGAGCACTGGCGGCCGTGGGAGACCTGTGAGGAACTCGTCGACATCGAGGAGAACTTCCAGCTGTGGCGGTTCCGACACATGAAAGCCGTGGAGCGCGTTATCGGCTTCAAGCAGGGGACGGGCGGCTCAAGCGGTGTCGCGTTTCTGCGGGCAGCACTCGAACTGAGCTTCTTCCCCGAGCTCCTCACCGTACGCACCGAGATCGGGCGATGACCGCGACGGGGTGCGCCCGCTGACGGAGTTGGACCCGGTGCCTCGTACGGCTGCACAAGTGCGGGTGGCGGGGCACTCACCCTGGGGCTTGTCGATCCCCACCTGCACACTGACCAGTTCGACGTCCACGCCCCTCCCGCGGCGGAGGTCGGCGCAGTACGAGACCTGAGCTGTCACCGAGGCACGTCTGCGGACTCACCTTGCTCGGCGGCGCCCCCCAGCAGACTCTGTCGTGATCAACTGTGCCGTCGTCGCCCTGCGTGCGGGACGCCCTCTCGAGAGGACACCGTTGTGACCACGATGACACCTCCGTCCATGGGCGAGGCCCAAGGCCTCGACCGGAGCGACGAACTGGCGCCATTCCGTGCTCGATTCCTGCCCATCGAGGACCCGCGCGTGATCGCCTACCTCGACGGCAACTCACTCGGCAGGCCGCTGAGGACGACACGTGAGCTCGCGGACGACCTCGTCGTCCGGCAGTGGGGCTCCCGGCTCATCCGTGGGTGGCACGACGGGTGGCTCACGTTGCCGGAAAGACTGGGAGACGCTCTGGGAGATGGGGCGCTGGGCGCCGCACATGGGCAGGTGATCCTCTCCGACTCCACGTCCGTGTGTCTGTACAAGGTGCTGCGAGCGGCCGTGGCCCTCCGTCCCGGCAGGACGGAACTGGTGACCGATACGGGCAACTTCCCGACGGACCGCTACCTCGTGCCCGCGAACTGCGGATGACCGTCCGCTGGATCGAACCCGACTTGTCTGCAATGGGTGTCACGGCGGATCAGGCGCCCGTGCCGTGGGCCCGGAGACAGCGGTCGTCACCCTCTCGCACGTCGACTACCGGTCCGCACGCATCGCGGACATGGAGCGCATCACCACCGTCGTCCACGACGACGGCGCGCTCATGGTCTGGGATCTCTGCCACAGCGTCGGATCGATTCCCGTGGAACTAGACGCCACGCACACCGACTTCGCCGTCGGCTGCACCTACAAATTCCTCAACGCCGGCCCGGGCGCACCCGGGTTCCTGTACGTCGCGGAAGAGCACCAGACCTCTCTGTGCCAGCCGATTCCCGGCTGGATGAGCGCCGAGGACCTCTACGCCATGGCTCCCGCGCACGTCCCCGCCCCCGGGATACGCCGGATGATCTCCGGCACGCCGGCGATCACCGGGCTCACCGGCGTGGCGGCCGGTGTGGAGCTTCTGGGGGAAGCCGGCATCCACCGGGTCCGGGCCAAATCCCTGTCGCTGACCCGCATGGCCATCGCGTTGGCCGACGCATGGCTCACCCCGATGGGGTTCGGCCTGGCCACACCGCGCGAGGACAAACTACGTGCGGGACACGTCACCTTGTCGCACCCGCAGGCCAAGGAACTGGCCGAACTGCTGATCAGCAACGGCGTCATCGTGGACTTCCGGGCGCCCGACGGCATCCGGCTCGGACTCTCGCCTCTGTCCACGAGCTTCACCGAAGTGTGGTGTGCCCTGGACCGTATGTGGCGACTCGCAAAGAAGTTCCTGCCATGAGAGCAGTTGCCAGGAGCGAGCGCAGCCGTACCCCTCGGCGTCCCTGAGCTCCCTGAGCTCCCTGAGCAGGACGACATCAGGAGAGCCGACTACGTGAAAGCCCCCGCCCTCGTCTCCCATCGGGGCGGCCAGACTGCTGCGCATGCCCAGCGGCCACACGTCCGGCGCTCCCTCTCGGGCAACGCCGGCCACGGGACCCGATCGCAGATCGCTGCGGGGCTGTGCCCACAGGCTCCCGGATCCCTGCAGCCGTCGCTCAGGCGGTCGCAGGCTGGTTCTTGTCGGCCTCAGCCGCGACGGCTGTGTAGAAGACGTTTTTGCCCTGCTTGCTTCGGCGCACCAGCCCCTTGGCAACCATCGCCTCCAGGGTGCTGCGCACCACGGTGAGCTTGATGTTGCGTGTGGGATGCGCACCCTCCAGCCCGTCGGCGACCTCGATGGCCGACAACGGCTGACCCTTCACGCTGAGGTGACTCACCACGAGGTCCCGCAGCGTCGGAGCCGAGCCGTCCCTCGCAACGGCCGCCGTGCGGGAAGAGGATGACCTCTTCGTGGCAGCCTCGGGGCGGACTTCTCCGTTCCTGACGTCCTGCCCGGGGGCAACCTCGGCCTGGCGCGGGACCGACGCCTCGACGCCCTCCGCGGACGTCGACTGCCCGACATCCCCGAGAGCCTGCTGCATGTGGACCAAGAGCGCCCGGTTGTGCCGCAGCGTCTCCAACTGCTCCTGCAGGGCGGCCATCTCGCTGGACAGGCGCGCTTGCTCCGCGGTGTTGCGTTCCAGGTCGTCGGCCAGTCGGGCGGCGTAAAGCGGCCTAAGGCTAGTCGCTTTGTCCAGATTTTCAGTCACGGTGGCACTCTCCTCGGGCCCGGTGGGGCAATGCGTTACTGGATAGTACTCACTACAATTGTGGATAGCTCACGTGTGCTCGATTCACTGGGGGCGGACGGGCTCGCGAGGGGTGAGTGGCCTCGCAGGTGGGGGCAGGGAGATCTGCCCGGATGACACCCATACGTCGGCATCATGGCTGCGACATCGAGCGCTCCGGTTGACTTGCCCACGCTGCGCAAACCGCCCCTGCCGGCCGAATCGTCAAAAAGTCGGCACTCACTCGACAGGAGATCGGGAATGCAGCACACCGTCCCTTCGCAGCGCCGTGAGGAACCACCGTGCAACACCTGGCTCAGCCGTTTGACGTCTTCTCTCCCGCGTTCGACGCGGATCCCTACCCCGCCTACCGGCGCTTGAGGGAGGACCACCCGCTGTTATGGCATGAACCGACGGCCAGTTACGTCATCTCGCGCTACGAGGACGTCCGCACCGCCTTCACCGACCCGCGCTTCACCAGCGACAACTATCGCTGGCAGCTCGAGCCGGTGCACGGCCGCACCATTTTGCAGATGGACGGGCGGGAGCATGCCGTGACGCGCGCGCTCGTGGCGCCGGCGTTCCGCGGCACAGCCCTCAAGGAACACGTCATCCCCCTCATCGAGAAGAACGCCGTCGCCCTGATCGACGGCTTCCGCGGGACGGGCCATGCCGACCTGGTCGCACAGTTCGCTGTGCACTTCCCCCTCAATGTCATCGCCGACCTGCTCGGTCTGGCCCCTGCAGATCGTCCGGCATTGCACCGCTGGTACACCTCAATCGTCGCCTTCCTCGGCAACTTTGCCCAAGATCCCCAGGTGGCTGCCGACGGGCTGCGCACACGCGCCGAGTTCAGCGCTTACCTGCTCCCGCTCATCAGCCAACGCCGACAGAACCCCTGCAGCGACCTCATCTCCGCTCTCTGCAAGGCTGAGGTGGACGGGACGCACCTGACCGACGACGACATCAGGGCCTTCTGCAGTCTGCTGGTCACAGGCGGCGGGGAACCGCCGCAGAAGGCCCTCTCTCAGCTGCTCCTCAATCTGCTCACCCATCCCGACCAACTGGCAGCCGTGCGGGAAGACCGCAGCCTCATCGGCCATGCCATCGCTGAAACCCTGCGCTTCGGCTCTCCCGTTCAGATGATCACCAGGCAGACCTCCGACGAGGTGAAGCTCAGTGGCGGTACCGTTCCACAGGGGGCGACCGTCACCTGTCTCATCGGCTCGGCCAACCGGGACGAACGGCGCTTCTCCTCGCCGGACAGGTTTGACATCTTTCGTGAGGACCTTTCCCCGGCGAACGCCTTCAGCGCAGCTGCCAAACACATGTCGTTCGCTCTGGGCCGCCACTTCTGCGTCGGCGCTCTCCTCGCCGAAGCCGAGCTCTCGGCCGCCTTGCATCATCTGCTCGACTCCCTGCCCGACATGGCATGTGCGGCAGGATTCACTGGAGTGGAAGTGGGAGTGTTCACCCGCGGTCCTGTGACGCTGCCCGTGACGTTCACCGCTACCGCATGACAGCGGGGCTTCGGGGCCGCAGCGTTGCGGGAACGCATCGTCTCCGAAGTCCATGCGGCACTGAATTGAGGCCTGCCCGCGGAGCCGGGTGCTCAGCTCGTCCTTGACGACCACGGACGGCCCTTCCACCTGCACGCCCCCGCGACAAGGCGGTCCCGGGGTGCTGCGGGAAAGGGTTCCTCCCGGCCCGGCCACGGTCACGCCTTGACACCCTTGGCAACTTTCCGGCCGGTCAGACCCGCTATGGCGTCCCCGGGCAAAGGGAAGTCGGGTGCGTCGGCTGCTCGTGCGCTGGGGTGCGGGCCGAACCGGCCGGCGCGGCTGGGGGTGAACCGTGGCACCGTCGCCCAGGCCGTGTCCGATGGGTCGTGTGACGCTTCGGTTGGAATCTCGTTCCGTGGGTCATGGGGCGGGAGGGGATCTCTCTGATGCAGAGTGGGCTCGGCTGGAGTCGCACTTGCCGGCGAATCGCGGCCGGGGTGGACGGGAGATGACCGGCAGGCCCACCCATGATCCTGTTACGGGTTCTAAGCAGTGGAATTCCAAGGGGGTCACGATCCTGCGCGAGCCTTATGATGCGGGGTTCGGGCTGACCTTCCTCGCAGCCGATCCTGACGGGAACCGTATCCGCGTCGCACCGCAGGACTGAAAGGCCGCAATGCGGCAGGCGCGAACGATAGGTGCCGCGCCTGCCGTCGTCTGACTTCGAGAGGACGACAGGACCTAGCGGCAAACCCGGTACCGGCGGGTCCCGGCTGGGCGACGAGTCCCGCGGACCATATCCGACTCCCAGGCCGAGGAGATGGTGGTCCGCACCCTCGAAGCGACACCTTGGGGCAGGACGCACTGGTCGCAGCGGGAACTTCCAAAGCCGAGGCGATCTCGCCGGCCGGTGTGCTGCGGATCTGGCCTACCTTGACCTTCAGGATCCCCCGGACCCGTTCCTGGTCGTCAAGATCCGTGACGTCGCCGCCGGTCTGCATCGTCCCCCTGGCGGACACTGCCGTGTGCGCCAGGGGGCGAGAAGCCGCAGGCTCGGGCCCTGGTAGAGCGGAGCGGGCAGGCCTCGGGCTACTCGGCAGCCGTTGCCGACCAGGTCAAATGTGGCACAGCGATCGAACGTGCAGGAGACCTCGTCGGTCCGTTCCCCGGTGACCATGCGGCGTCCTCCGCGCGCGACGACCCGGGGGTCGGCCATTACCGTGTACGCCTAGATGATTGAGTCCAAGGGCTCGTAGCCGTAGGCCGCCAGAGAGTGGTGTCGCATGTCGCTGCCATCGCCCGCCCAGCACGTGCAAGGCGTGCCCGTTTCATTCTGGAGGTCAGCGGAGAGCACGCGACGCATGCTTCAGCGACTCGGTGGACGTCTAGGTCGGGGCCCAGCTGAGGAATGGCCTTGAGTCTCCAGTGACTGGAGGCAGCAGAGTGGGGGACATGGACGTTACGACCCTCTACTCGATCGGGGAGCTTTCCCGGCGGACCGGCTTGTCCGTGAGGACCATCCGGTTCTACTCCGATTCGGGGGTGGTAGCGCCGACCACCCGTAGCCCCGCCGGTTATCGGCTCTACGACCTCGACGCGCTGCTTCGTCTGGAACTCCTGCGCACACTGCGCGAGCTGGGCATGGACCTGGCCACGATTCAACGGGTACTGGACCGCGAGCTCTCGGTGGCGGAAGTCGCCGCGGCGCACGCCGACGCCATGGACGTCCAGATCCGGGTGCTGCAATTGCGTCGGAGCGTTCTGCGAGTCGTGGCCAGACGCGGGTCCAGTCCCGAGGAGACCAAGCTCATGCACAGGCTCACGCAGTTGTCCGGCGAGGAACGCCGACGTCTGATCGACGATTTCGTGGATGGCACCGTCGGCACAGTGGATGCCGACCCGACCGCGGTGGCCATGGTTCGCGCTGCCACTCCCGACCTCCCCGATGATCCGACCGGCGAGCAGGTCGCTGCGTGGGTGGAGCTCGCCGAGCTGGTCGGCGACGAGGATTTCCGTGCCCGGATGCGCCAAGCGGCCGTACGCCAGGCCGCCGGGCGCCCGCTCGACATCGAATGCGATGCCGGCGAGGAACTGATGGAATTCACCCGTCAGAAGGTGGCCGAGGCCAGGAAGTCGGGCATCGACCCGCTCAGCAACAGAGTCGCACCCGTCATCGACGACCTCGTGCACCGCTTCGCCGAGGTGCTCGCGCGCACCCCTGACACGGAATTCCGTAACTGGATGGCCCAGCAGTTCGAAGAGGCGCACGATCCCCGGGTAGACCGATACTGGCAGCTGGTATGGATCGTCAACGGCTGGCAGGTAGTACCGAACCTGATCCCGGTGTATCCCTGGCTCATCCAGGCCCTGCGAAATGACCGTGCCGCATAGTCACCGCAGTGGGCACGCCCCGGATCCCTGAATGAGTCCAGAGGATCACCTGCGGACATGAGACGAGGGCGTCCAACGTCGATGTGTGACCAACAACCTGGACACTCTCGCAACGGCACTCTATGCCCGGATTGACGACGAGTTGAAGGCTTCGCCGTGGCTGGGCGCCGTGGCGGCCTGCCGTCGGAATCACGCCCACGCTCAGTGACGCCGAGCTGATCACGCTCGCGGTCATGTCGGCGCTGCTCGGATGCACCTCTGAGCGGCGCTGGCTTCGCCGCGTCGGGCGGGACTTCGGCCACCTGTTTCCCTACGTGCCCCAGCAGTCCGGCTACAACAAGCGGCTGCGCGCCGCGTTCTCACTGCTCACCAGCATGATCCGGATCGTGGCCCGCGATACCTCACTGTGGAGCGACGATGTGTGGCTGGTCGACTCCACACCGGTCGGCTGCGGTTGCTCCCGTGAGACGGTCAAACGCTCGGACCTGGCAGGCTGGGCCCAGTACGGCTACTGCGCATCACACTCGCGATACTTCTGGGGGCTGCGTCTGCACCTGGTGTGCACACTCGGCGGACTGCCGGTCCTGTTCGCACTCACCGGGGCCAAGGCGGACGAGCGCGAAACACTGCGCGACATGCTCGATACCGCGCCACACGTCCTCGCCGCTCACCCCGGGCAGACGATCATCGGGGACAAGAACTACTTCGGCCGCGAGTTCGAGCACGGCCTTGCCGAGCGTCACCTGAAGTTGCTGCGGCCAGCCCGCAAGGGGGAAGCCGAGCCGGCCGGCTCACACCTGTTCAAACCGCTGCGGCAGGTCATCGAGTCGATCAATCAGACCTTCAAGGGGCAGCTCAACCTGGAACGACACGGCGGCAAGAGCCCTGCAGGGGTGTCAGCCCGGGTCTTGTGCCGGATCCTCGCACTCACAGCGGCGATCTGGCACAACGACCAAACTGGACAGCCCATCAAGCGATCACTCACTGCCTACGATCACTGACCGCAACAACACCTCTTGGACTCATTCATCTAGGCCTGTCTGGCCCAGGCTCGAGACCGAGGCAACTTCGACCTACCGGGTTCCGTCCGCCCCACGACCGCCCCGAGTGGTGCGCCCCCGGCCCGGCCGAACCGCGTCGGACCGGCCTCCGTCTGCCACGTTCCACGTTGGCGGCAGCCATCTGCCTCACGGCCCAACTGTATGGCCTGCCCCGACATGCCTGGAACGCCTCCCTCAGCGGCATGCCGGCACCCGCGCAGGACGACGAGGTCCGCGTGTTCTCTGGCGCTCGCCCGGACGACAGCCCTCACACCCTGCCCCGAAGGCCGTCGCCCACCAGATCGCCACCGACGTCAGACACTCGGCCCCGGCAGGGATCAGCGATCTCTACCGGAGCCGAGTCGCAGCGTTAAGCGATTGGCAACGCCATCGGCACTATGGAATGGACGGTGTCAGTGGGCCCCGCTGTCAAGCGTGGCCACCAGTGCGTCGCCGGATCCCGCAAGAAGGGGTTTCGGGATGAACTGCAAGAGGCCCTCCCGGCGCGAGCCCGTCCGGTACTCGGCCGCAGAGCCCGTAGAGCCGTCCGCAGCCGGCACAGAACCGAGCCTCAAGCTTCGAGACACCACATCGTCTACCAGGAAGGCGCGCCTCCACAGTTCATGAACGTGCACCCGGCTACAACTCGCTCCGTGCCCCCAGCACTTGAGCCATGGGGGAACACCGCTGCCGTCACAGACAGCAAACCCGTGACGCTGAGGATCAAGACGGCTCGCAAGACGGTGGAATTCAATGTAACTCCTTTTTTGGAACGCGAGAATGTCCAGGTGGAACCAGACCCTGCGGATAAACCCGAGAGGGCCCGGTTGATGGGAACGCTTGCGCCAGACGGTAACCGCTTCTGGGAACAACGTCCGCTCCATCAGACGCGGCCGACGACAGAGGGGACAGACGGGCACCCGCCACCGCGCGAACCGGCACTGCCCGAATGGCTGGCGACGGAAAAGTATTGCCCAAGTCACCCACGCAACTACGCCAGTGCGGTCTCCGCCTCTCACTGCGGGGTGCGCGAGAAATACGGCCGGTGCGTGCTTCGACGGAGCCAGTGCCTACGCGGCGCTCGACCAGTCCCGGCCCCACTGTGGACGTCCGGCAGGCTGTGTGCTGGCAGACCGAATTGCATGGGAAGTCCGACCGTCAGCGCTGGCATGCTCAATCCCCCGCAGCCCTGACCGTTGCACCATTCAACGGCGACGGCCGTGGTCAATCCTCTGCCGTCATGGCTTCGACGGATGACTGCGGCTCGGGGCTTTCAACGAAATCAACCGCGGAATCCTCGACGGGGCGCCGAGGCGTCGTGTCGAGAAGGAGGCGGGTGACATCGGGGCGCGCATAGTGTCCGACGGGATCGGCGGCGGCTTTGGCCAGGGCGATGGCGGACAGGTCGATGTCGGCGTACAGGATGCCTTCGGCGTCCTCGGACAGCGGCTCGGCCAAGGATCGGCCGTCGGGGCCGAAGATCCGGGCGAAACCGCCGCCGCGCTGAAGCAGTTGCTCCTTGACGGGGGTGTCGCAGAACATCTCGATGGCGGCATCGCCCACGGTTGCGCACGGCGCGAGGACGAAGACCTGCCCTTCGACTGCGTACATCTGAGAGGCGGCGGTATTGACCTCAGGACCCAGTGCGTGGGCTGCTCCCCTGTACACCGAGAAGCTGGGCCAAGCAGCCACATGCACCTGCTCGTGCTGGCTGAACAAGGCGTACTTGGTGAGCGGTTGCAGGTGCTCCCAGCAGCACAGAGCCCCGACACGGCCCAGGGGCGTCCGGTGGACGACCAGGTCGGATCCGTCACCCTCGCCGAAGACCGTGCGTTCAACGTGCGTGGGCTTGAGCTTGCGACGGGCGTGTACGAGCGCGCCTTGGGCGGAGATCAGAGCCTGCCCCATGTAGAGGCTGCCACCGCTGCGTTCGCTGTACCCGGCCACCACGGTGATGGCGTTGGCGCAAGCTGCGGCGGTCAGGCGCTCGAAGCGAGGCCCGTCGAGCGTGATCGAATTCTCGTGGTACCGCCCGAGGAAGGCGAAGCCGGCCGCGGGCGAGTCCAGCCATAACCACCACGGATATCCGGGAATAAAGGTCTCGGGAAAGGCGATGAGCTGCGCTCCGGCGCCAGCTGCTTCCTCGATCAGCGCGATGCTCTTGTCGATCGTGGCGTCAGCGTTGAGCCACACCGGCTCCGCCTGCACCACGGCGGCCCTGAAGGTACCCGTGTAGTCGACCATGGTCTTCTCCTCATCTCTCGTACAGTGTCCGGGGCTTGTCAGCCGGCGAGCGGCAAAAAGCCAGTCCGCGCATGGCAATTGATGTACTCGGCGGTGACCGCGCCGCTGGGCAGGACCGACACCTC
Source organism: Streptomyces sp. NBC_01334 (assembly GCF_035983595.1). Lineage (NCBI taxonomy): Bacteria > Bacillati > Actinomycetota > Actinomycetes > Kitasatosporales > Streptomycetaceae > Streptomyces > Streptomyces sp. NBC_01334. The sequence goes on from NZ_CP130718.1 coordinate 1,323,544, forward strand.
GTGCCAGAACGCAATGTCGAGGGGACCTGTACCACCGCCGATCATCCGGAAGAAGCTCTCGTAGATCTCCAGATGAGTTCGGTCCTCACGGCACCAGTCCATCAGATGACTGAGCGAAGCGAACCAAGCGACAGTGCAGGCACGCTGCATCAGTGAACCGTCGGCCGTCTCCTCGGCGATATTGCGCGCCGCGATACAACCTGACTGTGGGGTGTCGGCAAGGTAGTCGACGCCGCGGTCCTTGACCGGCTTGACCTCGGTCAAGTACGTCTCACGATAGAGAGTGCTCTCCGACCAGTCCTGCGCGGTACGAATCAGGGCCACCTCGCCGGGCACCGTCACGCTGACGCGGCCCCCCGGCCCGGGGGCGTCGCGAGCGGGCTGTGGTGCGAAGGCGCCGATCGACGGCTCCAGGCCGTCGATCGCCGACGCCGGGATGCGGTCACGGGCGGCGCCCCAATAGTCGTGCACGCGGGTCTCGGCGAGTTCGACGGTCTCGTGTTGGGACAGCCCACTGGTTGCGCAGAGTTCGCGGCGATGGGTGTGCAGGCTCTCCGTGCGCTCGGCCGGGATGACGCACACCTCTCGCCAGTGCGCGAGCGGTCCATGCGTGGGCAACTGCTCCCACGCAGTGCGCGCCGGCTCAGAACGTTGCCACCGGTCGTACGCGTCCGGATCGACCCAGTAGGCCATCCAAACAACGTTGTGGGCGCCGGCGACGTCCACGAACGATCCGCGGTCCAGTACGTCCGGCCCGTGTGCTCCGGCGAACCACTCTCCCAGCGCAGCGGCACCACCCGCGGCGGCCTGTGCCGTCGCTGCCTGGCAGGCGTACTGGGCGAACACGAATGCCTCGGTACCTTGAGGCAGGCGCGAGGTGTAGGCGGTGAAGCGTGGTGCATGGCCTGGCGGTCCCATAGGGGGCATACGTCCTCCGGTGTTGATGGCATTGGGTGCATTGACTCCTGACCAGGCAAGCCCGCTGCGACTGTCAGGGGCCAGGGCGTTGACCGGGCGCGGCAAGAGGCCGACCCGTACTTTCACCGCGACGCATCTGGTTCGACGCCTCATGGGTGAACTGCCCGTAGCTCACTTGACAGGTATGGGCACGACTGAGTTACCTGAGCCTGCCACGCGATTCACCTGTTCAGCGGGGCGAGGGTTGCGTTCGGGCCGCCAACTGCAAGTCGATGGACGCACTGACAGTTGGCGGCCCTCTCCCCTTCCCCGCCCCCATGCTGCCCTGAACCAACCGCTCTCGCTGACTCGTGTGCCCGATCGGCCGTCGTCCGTGGCCCTCCCCGCCGCCCTGGCGGGTGCCACAGTCTCACTGATCCCGCCTCGGGATCCGGTATCGGTGGCCTGAGCAGTCGGCGCGCACCGAGTTGAGCACCCACGTGCGGCGACACAGTTCCACGATCAGGAAGACGAGGAATCGAAGATGACCAACGGCCCGAAGACGCCGACCGCCCACCGCGGCAAGCCACCTGCCGCTCACCTGTTGGATGAAGCCGAGCGAGTGTCCCTCGAAGAGCTTCGGGCTCTTCAATTGCACCGGCTACGGACGACACTCCGATACGCGTACGAGAACGTGGAGTTGTACCGCGCCAAATTCGACGAAGCCGGAGTGAAGCCGGACGACTGCCACGCGCTGGAGGATCTACGCTGGTTTCCCTTCACGACCAAGGCTGACTTACGCGATACCTACCCCTTCGGCATGTTCGCTGTGCCCCTGGAACGAGTACAGCGCATTCACGCCTCGAGTGGCACGACCGGGCGCCCTACGGTGGTCGGATACACCGAGAACGACCTGTCGATGTGGGCGGATGTCGTCGCCCGCAGCATCCGTGCCGCCGGTGGCCGCCCCGGCCACAAGGTGCACATCTCTTACGGTTACGGCCTGTTCACCGGCGGTCTCGGAGCCCACTACGGCGCGGAACGGGCCGGGTGCACAGTGATCCCCGCCTCGGGCGGCATGACCGCGCGCCAGGTGCGGATCATCCAGGACTTCGAGCCGGAGATCATCATGGCCACCCCGTCCTACATGCTCACTCTCCTCGACGAGTTCGAACGGCAGGGCGTCGAACCGCGCACCAGCTCCCTGAAGGTGGGCATCTTCGGCGCCGAACCGTGGACGGAGGAGATGCGGCGCGAGATCGAGGAGCGCCTGGACATCCACGCCGTCGACATCTACGGCCTGTCCGAAGTGATCGGCCCCGGCGTCGCGCAGGAGTGTGTGGAGGCCAAGGACGGTCTGCACGTGTGGGAGGACCATTTCTATCCCGAGGTCGTCGACCCAGTCACAGGTGACGTGCTGCCCGAGGGCGACCGCGGCGAGCTCGTCCTCACCTCGGTGACCAAGGAAGCGCAGCCTGTGATCCGCTACCGCACCCGCGATCTGACCCGACTCCTGCCCGGCACGGCCCGACCCGCCTTCCGCCGCATCGAAAGGATCTCCGATCGATGTGACGACATGATCATTCTCCGGGGGGTGAACGTCTTCCCGAGTCAGATCGAGGAGATCGTGCTGCGTGCGCCTGGCGTCGCACCGCACTTCCGGATCGAACTGTCCCGGAGCGAGCAGATGGACCACATGGCCGTCCGCGTCGAAGCACGTCCTGGCGTCCTGGCCGGACAGCGCGAGGCCGCAGTTCGAATGATCGCCAAGGGCGTCAAGGACGGCATCGGCGTCACCATCGACGTGACCGTCGTCGACCCTGGCGAGTTGGAGCGATCCACGGGGAAGATCCTCCGCGTCAGGGACCTGCGCAACGCCTGACCGGAGGATGTCAGCCCAGCTCACGTCCGGGCCTCGGGTAGGCCGCCGGCGGCACGGCCGAGCGAGCGGCCGCGCAGGCTGAATCGCGACCGGTCACCCGCCCTGAGGCCTGAGGGGTGAAGCCCTTGGGCGGCCCACCCTCCCCGTGCCGCCCAAGGGCAACACAGTCTTCCCATTCCGGCACCGTGTGCATACCGCCGGTGTCCGCACTCCATCCTGTAGGGGCCAGCTCGGGTCTCACCGGCCTCTTGCCTGGGTTCCCAGACTCCCACGGGTCCCAGGTGCTCAGTCCGCTGACACTCGATGGCATGCCTAGCGGGGCATTTGGACGGCTCCCCCGTATCCACAACGCCCCGCTAGGCACCAGCCCGATGCGCATGGACGCAGTTGCGGAAAACCGGGCCCAAGCCTGCCGAACGAAGGCTGCAGAGCGCCCACGCACCCCGCAGCCCAGAGGGCGGCCTCCATCAGGCCAGCGCCACGAGCTGCCGCACGATGCTCGCATCCCTGCCCACCAACTACCCAACAGAGGAACTCCATGACCCGAAAGCGGACCCCGAGCAAATCGAAGAAGATCATCGGCCTTGTACTCGGCGTCAGTGCGCTGTCATGCACCATCGCGGTGACCACCGGGTTGGGCTTCGCTTCAGAAAGCGACTCGCGCCCGGATGCCGTCCGCCATCCGGGCAAGCCTACGCCAGGAACATTTCAGGCGCCTGTGCGCTCCGGCGTCCAGATCTACGCCTGCACGCAGCAGCCCGACGGCACCTTCGCCTTCACCCAGCGCGATGTCCGCGCCACCCTCAAGGGCGGCATCAAGCACTCGTTCGTCAACCCTGCCTCCGGGCCGCCGCAGTGGGTCGCGCCGGACGGCAGCGCCGTGACGGCGACGGTCACCAGCAAGACTCCGCACGGTGCCGGCAACATCCCCGAGCTGGAGTTGACCGCCACGCAGACGGGCCTTCCCACCGGAAAGCTGGCGAATGTGACGAAGATCCGCCGGGTGAATACCCAGGGCGGTGTCGCCCCGACCGGGCCCTGCGATCCCGCAGCGAACCCGACGGTGGAAGTCCCCTACAGCGCCGTCTACGAGTTCATCGCCTCGCCGTCCCCGTCGACGCCCGCCGACGGGTGATCCTTGGGCTGGGGATATCGATCGCTCAGCTCCTCCGCTGAGTCAGTCGAAGTCACCGCTTCCTTGACAGCGCGGAAGGCGGCTGACCAGCCCGCCCGCTCGTGACGAGGCCCTTCCCCATCTTGTGTGTAGGTTCTCGCAGTCCTCCCAGCGGGACGAACTCCCGTGCCATGAACGTTTTTGGCGTGGCCACCCGATCGGTGGCCACGCCAAAAGTGTTCATGGCACGGGCCTCACACGCTCGACAGCCGATGGGACGGGGCACACGAGCTCACACAAGCACTCACTCGTGCCTACATCGAGTACGTGCCTCACCGTACGCGTGAGGGCGCGCCGCCGCTGCCGCATCAAGGGCTCCGGCGATTCCTGCTGAAGCCTCCCCGGCCGTCGAGCGGAACTCCGCCCCGGCCCGCGTGCCGCTCGAGCCCCGCGCCGGAACTCTCGGCGGTACGGAGGCCACGTAGCCTGCTAGGGCCGTGTCTCCTTCCCCGTCAAAGCAACATTGGCCGTCATTTCCACGGTGAGAGCACCGGATGAATCGCGGATCTGCACCTCGACATCGAACCGCGCCTTGCCGCGTGCCTCGAGGTTGCGGCGCACAACGCCGTTGTCCTGCACGGTGCGGGCCTCGGCAGTGAGGTCTCCCATGGCCACGGCGCAATAGCGGATGGTGGCCTGCGCCAGGAACGGGGTGTAGCGATCGAGTAAGTCGGAGAAGCCCGCAAGGGTCAGGGCGCCTGCCGCGGAATCGGCCAGAGTGAAGGCGACACCACCGTGTGGGCCGGCCACATGGTTGTGCAGGTCCGCTCGATCGGGGAGACGCAGAACTGCTCGGTCCCGGGCTATGTCGACGTACTGCAAGCCGATCGTCCGGGTAAACGGCATAGCTTGCGACAACATCGCCCGCACGGCCTCCAGACGTACGGCGCCGATGTCGGACCCATCTGTATTCACTGCGACCCTCCGCGGATGACGAACTCGGCATGCAAAGCATCTATCAAACGATCAAAGACGACCACAGCTCAACGGGCATCAGGCGATGAATGCCAGAGCAGGCAATGAGGCGTGTTCGAGCAGGCAGCAAGGGACCCTCACGACTTGGCGGATGGTAGTCATGGGGGTGTTCAACGCCCGACAGGCGTGGGCGGCGCGTCCAGACGCGCCGCCCACATCGGCAGGACGGCATGGGAAGTGCTTCATCACCGTCCGTGCCCGCTCTTGATCGTCACGGCCGGACGGCGTTCAACAGCAGACGCGCGGCCCTGACAGTTGGTGACCCATGACTGCGGAACCGCTAGCCCGCGCCCGCGGAGGGACGCACGCACCATGGCAAGCTCTTTCGCCTCCCGAGTGACAGCCTGAGGCAAGTGCCCCCAGCGCGGGAACGCTCTCGGCAGTGCTGCATGCCGTGGTAAGTGCGCATGCGCATCCTGCGCCCGAAGTGCACTTTCCTGTCGCCGAGGTCTGGCTCACCCCCCCCTGCTCGAGCAGTCAATCCGTTCCGGCATGATCCCGCGGCAGACGCATCGCGCGTTTCGCGCGATTTCTGTCGGCGTACTGGTGATGCGTTCGCAGCGTGCGACTGACAAGGCGCCGACGCGCCCGACGTTGTGGCTACGAGCAACGTACGGATGACGAACGGCACGGTCCACGGCAGGCCGGCCATGGATGGGAAGTTGCCTTCGACGACGGACTATGCCCGTCCCGGTCGGTCAAGGTGGCACTCGCGGAGGCGGTCGGCACGCGTCCGTCGTCTGCTTCTCCGCGCCGGAGAGTGGGTTGGGCACCAGACCGTCGGCGACACGGCCCTTGGAGGGACTCCGCCCGAGGTAGGCAGTCACCAACCAAACGCCCCGCGAGCGTAGTTAGCGGTTCGTTACGGAAGGGCGGCATTCTTCACTGGTTCTCCTCATCGCCGCCCAGTAGGGTCAACGCAGCTTGAACCACCGGGCGAGTGACTGAAGCACCGTGCCGGGGGTGTTCGGCGGCGCGACGGTACATCTGAGGGGTCCAGGACTGCCCGGTCGTATCGGGCCTCGTCCGCCCGGAATTCCCCTCCCCGTCCCCGCGATCTCCGCCAGTCAGCTCCCCGGCTGCGACCTCCGCCCCCCCATCGGCCACTGGTCGAAGTTCCGCCCCCCGTACGAGGAAACGCCCATGCACTTCGCAAAGCCGCCGTCGCACGCTGGTCATCCCGCCCGTCTCCTGACCTCATGTGCCACCGCCCTGCTGGTCCTCGGTGTGGCCGCCGCCTCCCCGGCCGCCGCTGCCGACTCCGTCTCCTACGACTTCGAATCGCCCTCCCAGAAGCTGCCGTTCATGGCGATCAACGGCGCAGGCCGCGTTCTCGTAGGGCCCGCGCCCGGAGGCAGGTCGGGGCAGGCCGCGCGCGTCAACATCCCCAACGACGGACATTCGTTCAAATCCGAGCTGGTCATCAAGGGTCTCGACGCGGGCAGTCATCGCTTCAGCTTCGCCAACTACCTTCCCGGTGACTGGCAAGAGCAGGACTTCGACACCATCGTCGCCCAGTGGTTCAGCACGCAGGACGACACGCTGCGGATCAAGCCCGTCGTGGCTCTTTCGATCCACAGCGCCGACTGGCAGCTGAAAATCCACTGGATGAGCGGTGGGGAGATACAGGAGAAGATCATCCCGCTCGGAGCGGCACGTCTGGGCCATTGGAACCAGTGGACCTTCGACATCACGTGGTCCTCCCCGACTACACCCGGTTCGATCGCCGTCGCACGAGATGGTGTCAACGTGGGCTCGCACCAGGGTGCCAACAACTACCACCGCGGGCAGCCGCCGCACTTCAGGATCGGCGCCTACCGACCTGGTTGGCGCCCGGAAAAGGGGCCGACGCAGCGGGGCGGAGCATCCGAGGCGGTCCTCTTCATCGACGACATCGCCATCACCAGCACAGCCGCCGGCTCCGCACCGAACCCGCTCCCGACAACGACCGGTGGCGCCGCTTCTCCCTCACGTCCCCCGGTTCTCTCCAGTTCCACCTCTGCCGCCTCGCCCTCCGCGTCCCCCTCCACGAAGGCCAGTGCGGCACCGACCAGCGGCGCACCCGCGGCCACCGCCGACGCCGCTCCCGGGGCACCCCGTGAGACACGGACGGAGAACGGGTCCTCGCTTTCGAGCACCGGCCCGACTGGGGTGATCGGCATCGCCGCCGCCAGTGCGGCGGCGCTGGCCTGTGGCGCCTTCCTTCTCTTCCGGCGACGCACCGGACCACAAGGGGCTCACCGCCGCTGAGGTCACCGGCCGCCCCCGCCGCAAGTCCTGCGCCACCCGGCGCTCTTTGAGGACCGGCGATTGCCTGGGAGGGGGCGTGCCGAAGACCAGGGTGGCATCCGGTACAGACGACCGCCGCCGGCAGAGTCCCCTACACAGAAGGCGGCAATCACATGGGCAACAGCAGCCGTCGGCGCCGGTCAGTCCCGGCTGGCATCGAGTCGCGACAGATCGCGATCACCGAGTTCCGCCGCAGTAAGTCCGGCCGCGGAGGCGGAGGTTCCGATGGTGCTGTAGTCGTAGGCGACTTCGGAGTGATACGCAAGGTCGATGCCGGTGATCTCTTCGTCCTCGGTTGCACGGAAGCCGATGGTCCGGTCGACGAGCTTGGCGATCAGCCAACTCAGGACGAAGGAGTACACCATTACGCTCGTCGCCCCGACGGCCTGGCGGCCGAGCTGGGCAAGACCTGCCCGGCCGCCGGTGGCAAGGACCCCGACGAGGAGAGTGCCGACCAGCCCGCCGACGAGGTGGACGCTCACGACATCGAGGGAGTCGTCGTAGCCAAGCCGGTCCTTCAAGCCGCTGGCAGCGCAGCAGATGACTCCGGCAGCCAAGCCGATGACCAGCGCGCCGCCGGCGGTGACATGAGCACCTGAGGGTGTGATGGCAACCAGACCGGCGACGGCGCCTGAAGCAGCGCCCACGGTGGTGAACGATCCGCGCTGGACTCGCTCGTATCCGAGCCATGCGAGCATGGCTGCGGCAGCCGCGACCTGGGTGTTGACGGCCATGGTGGACGCCGTGCCGTTGGCGGCGAGCGCCGATCCGGCGTTGAAGCCGAACCAGCCGAACCACAGCAGCCCCGCCCCGAGAATGACCAACGGCAGGCTGTGGGGGCGCATCTGCTCTTGTGTCAGGCCGATACGACGACCGACGACGAGCGCCGCGGCGAGGGCGCCCATGCCCGCGTTGATGTGGACTGCGGTGCCCCCGGCGAAATCGATCACCTCGAGCTTGAACAGCCAACCCTCGGGGTGCCATACCCAGTGTGCCACCGGAAAGTAGACAACGGTCGTCCACAGGGCGACGAACAGGATCCAGGCGCTGAACTTGGCTCGGTCGGCAAGGGCTCCGCTGATCAAGGCCGGGGCGATGACGGCGAACATCAACTGGAACAGGACGAAGGCGAGAACGGGTATGCCTCCCTCCGCGGTGAGTGAGTCGCCGGAAATGCCTGCCAGTCCGGCGTAGCGCAGGCCTCCTACGAGGCCTGCGCCGATGTCGTCGCCGAAGGCGAGCGAGTAGCCGTAGAGCATCCACAGGACGCTGACGACGCCGAGGCAGACGAACGACATCATCAGCATGCTCAGGGCACTCTTGACTCTGACCATGCCGCCGTAGAAGAAGGCGAGGCCGGGAGTCATCAGCATGACCAGGGCGGCGCTGATCAGCACGAAGGCCGTGTCTGCACCGTTCATTTGATATTTCCCCTCGTGGAGCCCAGCGCCCCCACGGATCGACGTGGGGGCGCTGCGGAAGGACAACGGTTACGAAAGCGGTCAGACCTGGGCGGCGCGTTCGAGGGCCGCGCAACAGGTGTCGACGATGACTCGCGTCACGTCGTAGGGGTCGATGTTGGCGTTGGGTCGTCGGTCCTCGATGTAGCCCTTCTTGTCGGCTTCCACCTGCCAGGGGATGCGTACCGAGGCACCACGGTCGGAGACGCCATAGCTGAACTCACCCCATGTAGAGGTCTCGTGCTGGCCGGTGAGACGGCGTTCGATACCCGAGCCGTAGAAGCGCAGGTGCTCGTACGGCTTGTCTCCGTGACCGAGGGACTCGCAGGCGGTGATGATCGCGTCGTAATTCTCACGCATGCTGCGCGTGGAGAAGTTGGTGTGGGCACCGGCGCCGTTCCAGTCACCGAGCGCCGGCTTGGGGTCCAGGGTGACGGACACTCCGTGCTCTTCGGCGGTGCGGTAGAGCAGCCAACGAGCCATCCACAGCTGGTCGGCGACCTCCAGCGGGGGAAGCGGACCCACCTGGAACTCCCACTGACCGGGCATCACCTCAGCGTTGATGCCGGAGATGTTCAGTCCCGCCGCAAGGCAGTAGGACAGGTGCTGTTCAACGATCTCGCGGCCGAAGATCTCATCGGCTCCGACTCCGCAGTAGTAGCCGCCCTGCGGAGCCGGGAATCCGTTGTCGGGAAAGCCCAGAGGCCTGCCCCCTCGAAAGAAGGTGTACTCCTGTTCGATACCGAACAGCGGTTCCTGGCCGGCGAAGCGTTCGGCAACCGGTGTCAGCCGGGCCCGCCTGTTGGACTCGTGAGGCACCATGGCGGTGTCGAGGACCTCGCAGAGCACCAGCAGGTCGCCACCGCCCCGGATGGGATCCGGGCAGGTGAATACCGGCTCGAGGACGCAATCGGAGGCGTGGCCCACCGCCTGGTTCGTACTGGAGCCGTCGAACCCCCACACCGGTGGGAGGGCGTTGTCGTCGAGGATCTTCGTCTTGGAGCGCAGCCGCGCAGTGGGGTCGCCGCCGTCGATCCAGATGTATTCGGCTCGGTAACTCATGGATTCCCTTTCAGTGATTGTTCTCGTGCGGAGCGCACGTAGGTGGCAGGGGGCTGACAGGTTGGTATCGGCGCGATCCGCGCTGCCGCCCCCAAGTTCAACTGGTCGTCTTCCGGGGTCGGCCCGGGCCCGGGCCGACCGGCCCGCGCAGTGCGCTGACGGCCTCGGGGTGGCCGGCCTTCTCGGCGTCGCTGCGGGGGGTACCGCCCCAACGGTCCTCAGCGGCTGCGTCCGCTCCGTGGTCCAGCAGATATTCGATGACGTCGATGTGGCCCTCGGACGCCGCGAGGTGGAGGGCCGTACGGCCGTCGTAGTCCTGGGAGCGCGCCGAGACCCCGCCGGCGAGGGCTGCCTGGATGCCGTCGAGGTCACCGATGCTGGCTGACCACAGCAGGCGTACCGTGCCGTCGATGGCTGTCTGGTCCTTCTTCAGGCGTGGGTCGCGCTTGCCGCCCTCGCTGTTGCCCGCGACCAGGGAGTCATAGACGTGAAAGTTGTACCTGTCGACCAACTCGCGGCAGAAGCCGATGCCACGCACCGAGTTGCCCAGCAGGTCCAGGCGGGGAGACCAGATCGCTATCCCCATCACCTGAGGGATGACAAGCATCAAGGCGCCCGATACGCCGCTCTTGGCCGGCAGGCCGATGGTGAAGGCGAACTCCCCTGAATAGTCGTACATACCGCACGACGACATCAGGGACAAACACTTCTGCACGGTGCCGGTGGAGAATACGCGTTCGTTGGTGAGCGGGACGACTCCACCATTCGCGAGCGCGGCAGCCGTGGACGCGAGGGCCACGCTGTCCAACTCGATGGAGCAGCATTGGAAATAGAATTCTAATGTGGACAGGAGATCGGTCGCGTCCGGGAAAGCGTTGTGCTCGCGCATAAAGTATCCCAGCGCGAAATTTCGGTCGGCTGTCTGCCTTTCTGAGAGGTAGACCGCGTTATTGAATCCGACGGGACGGCCTGCCGACAGTCTGCGCCACGTTTCGGCGACATAGTCGAATCGGTCGGCCATGGCCTGCAATGGTTTCACCAGTGCACAACTCATGATGGCCCCGGAGTTGATCATCGGGTTGTGCGGGAGCCCTTCTCCATTAACCGAAAGTTCATTGAAGCCGCTTCCGCTGGGCTCTCGTCCGACATGCCGGTGCACTACCTCCGGCCCGTGCTCCTCAAGCGTGAGAGCGTAATTGATGGGCTTGCACACCGACTGAACACAAAAGCGCCTACTGGAGTCTCCGATACTGAATTGCTGCCCATCGACCGTACATACGGATATTGCAAACAAATCAGGAGGAACGCGCTTCAACTGTGGTATGTAATCAGCGACGCTCCCTTTATCATCGGCGCGCAGATTCTCATAGATATCCGTCACGTCCGAGGTGAAGGATGCGAAGTCGGGTATCGCCAGAGCGCCGGTGAGTGCTCGGTTGACCAGGCCACCCGAGCGGCCGCACAGGGCGGCGAACTGGGATTGGTCAAGCTGGGCATCCCCCGCCGAACCACCGCTGCTCAACGCGCCCACCAAACGGGGGTCGGCAGAGCTGATGCCCGTACGTTCAAGTCGCGCCACGAGCTCGGCGACGGAAATCGCGCCCTGAGTGCTCTTCTTGAAGGAGTCGAAGAGCCGCTCGTACCGCGCGATGTTCTGCTCAGGATGGGCTTTTACTTTTATTCCTTCGGCCGTTTTCGCCACCGCAGCACCCCATTTCACTAGACTATTGCGTGTACCAGCGGGCGATCGACTGCTGCCACACGCTCACAGCGTGCCATGCCCGAGACGGAACGAAGGCGATCGGAGGACGAGCGTGCCTTTTCCGTCACGAGTCAGTGCCTAATAAAACCTGCAGTGACGTGATTCACATCCTCCCTGACGAACCGAAGGAGACTTAAAGCCATCCTCACGTGAACGTTGTTGTCGGAGCGAACCAAACGTCAGCGTCGCGGGTCGCACTGCGCTCACGCCCGCCGGCGTCTCCGCGGTATACGTTTTGAATGTCTGCAGAATATGAATCGCCCTGTGAAGGCACTTCTTGCTCGGCACACCTGGCCCCCGAATAGATGGGAGGCGGTCGTTCCACGCTCCTCCGCATGACTTCGGGCGCGATACGTCACGCGGCCTGCTCGCCGGCCGCAGCATCACCTTCCGGCGTAGCAGGCCCTCGCCCCGGAGGCTCGACGAAGCGCGGAGAAGACCGTCACCAGGAGGTGTTGTCGTCGCTTGGGACAGTGACGCCCAGCTTCTGCAGAACGGCGAAGCGAGAGAGTGCCGGCTCATGTCCGGCGCCCCCGCCGATCGGCTCCGCGAGGGGCTGGATCCACGCTTCCGGGTCCGCCTCGAAGGAGAACGCCAGGGATATGGTCTCCTCCTCCCTCAAGAGGGAACTCGGAGTGACGAAGCGATACTGCGGAGCTCGCCAGCGCCCGTCGGTCCACCGTTCCATGAGCGATCCCAGGTTGACGATGAGAGAGCCATCCGGGCATTGCCACGTGGAGTATTCACCGGAGGAACTCACCGCCTGCAGTTCCACGACCTGGCTGCGTAGTGTGAAGAGCCCGACATCCGCGCCGAATCGGCGGCGTGCCGGCAGCCGCTCCACGAACGCCGGGCAGTCCGCCGGAGGGTGCCACATCACATGCTGCGTCCAGCAAGCCTCGGTCGCATGGCCGGCGAAGAAGTCGGCGTCCAGGCCCAGGACTTCGGCCAGGAGAGCATTGACCTCCTGAGCCACCCGCGTCATGCAGGCCGTATAGCGACTCGCGATGAGCCTGAGGGTGGCGGCGCTCTCCGGCCATCGGTTGGGAGGGTAATAGAATCGGTCCAGCGCCATTTCTTCGGCAAGGTTCTCCCTGCCGATGCGGAAAGCCTTCTGATGGCCGTGATGCAGTGGCGATGTCGGCAACCTGCCGTTCTCGGGCGCGGGCACATCCTCCACCAAGAGGTTCCATCCATGGTCGCTCGCTGTCTCGGCGACACATGACTTCTTCACTTCATTCGGCAGTTCGAAGAAGGCTCGGCCGCAGGCTTTGAGAGCCTCCTCCAGCCCCATGGGCATCTCGAAGCCGCTGAGGAAGAATACGCCCGTCTCGCGCAGCGATCGGTCGAGATCCGCAGCCAGCACGGCTCGTCTCGAGGCAGAGACCGACCGCCACTGGGACAGGTCGATGTCAGGAATGGCGCTGTGCATCTCAACTCCTACGACTTGGGGCGTGGCGATACTCGCAGTGCCCCTTCGGGTTCTTCCTGGGAGCGGAGGCCTTCTCCACCCGCAGCTTCCATCACGGAACCGTCGCGATAGCAGGAAAGGAACGGAGCTGCCTCACACTCCCCCGCACGGGGCCGTGGCTGTAGCGTCACCGCGCAGATGCGGCCGTCCGCGACCACGCGGCGCGAGCCCGGCGCCCTCGACTCAGTGCAGTTGCTTCGCTGCGGCCTTGATGATTGCTCGCACCTGAGCCGTGATCGCGGCGCGGTTCCTGAGGAACACGGGGTCGCTGATCTGTCCCGCGTTCGGATCACTGTTACTGCCGCCGAACTCGAGAACCGGTGTGTGGATATGGCCGCCGGGAAGCGACGCGTGCAGAGCATCGCGAAGCAACGTCGCCCGGTAGGCGATCTCATTGGACAGATAGTCGCCGGCGCCCCCGGCCCGCGGTGTGGACCCCGGGGTGGGGCCGTCCGGCTGGTCGACCTGGTCTGTGGCTCCCGCTGGAATCTCTGTGACGGCAGTGAAGTCCCTCACCGGGAAGGGGCCCGTGCCGTGGGCGGTGATCTCTCCGTAGGGGAGACTCGTCGTGGTCCACTGGGGCTGCGGGTTCACCGTAGGAAGTCCGGCCGGCACCGGAATGCTCCCCGTGCGGGCTAGGTTGTCGTTGTCGGGAAAACCTCCGCGCCAGTTCCCGTTATAGCGGACCACGTCGAAGTGTCCGATGCCGCCCTGGCTGATGGTGGCGAACATGTCCACCTGCTCGGGTCCCGGGCGAAAATAGGGCAGCAGGGTCCGTTCCACTGTTCCTTCGGAGAAGTCCTGCCACCGCACAGGGAAAACGACGGCCTCGATCCGTGCTTCCCCGGAAGAGGTGCGAATGGTGGTTCCATCCAGGGCCAGCGCCGCCGCTCCGGAGGGATTGCTGCGCCGGATGTCGTCATCCAGCTGGAAGGGGTCAAATCCTGTGATCAGTATGTGCTTGATGCTGCCGCCGGAAGGGAAGGTGACCGATTCCGCACCGCGAGAGGCCCTCTCCAGTCGCGTCACGAGAGCGCCTCGCTGGCGGGACGAGATGGCGAACGGTGGCTTCCACTGCCTCACGCCCAAGGTCATCTGGAGGCGCGTCCAGTAAAGAGCCCTGTCGTCGTCCGCTCCCAGGGCAGCGTCCTGCGGCGATTTGCCCTGGGCTTGTGCCACCGCCTGTCGCCACACATTGCGGCCGGTGTCCGCCATGAGCTTTTGGGCCTGCTCGTACGTGGATACGCGGCTCAGTGCTTTGTTGAAGGAGTCGAGTCTCTTCTTCATCTGTGAGCTCTTCAGGATTTCCTGCGGGACCTGGAGTGTCGAACGCTGCTCCTCCGCCGTCGGCTGCGACACCGCGGCAGGGGCGACGCGAGCACTGGTCACCGCCTGGGCCGTGGCAGAAGGCAGGGCAGTGAGGGAAAGGTATGCTGCCAGGCTCACGCTGATGCTCAGGTTCATCGCGCTTCCCGCTCGTGATCGATGGGTCGTGGTGGACATACACATCTCCTTTGGGTCAATTCAGTCAATTAGCAATGGTTCGGCGGAATGCGGCGGCCGTGGCCGTCTGAGTGCTTTGCCGCTGCAGGGCTCTACTCAGCCTCTGCCACAAGCGGTGCGGAACTCGGCCCGAAAACGCCGCTGAGCGCGCTGACGCATCACTCACCATTGAGTGCATGCTGTTGCCTCGGCGTCCGAGGCCTCCGCCTCTTCGTTCGAGGGTCAGCCCCCGGATGCGGACCGGAAGGGCGAGATGGTCAACTCCGAGGATTTGCCGGCGGTCGACACCGGGCCGTTCTTCCATGCCGTCGTCAAGGGCTGCGTCTCATCCGGCGGCGTGACCAGGAGGCGATCCGGAGCTATGGACACGGCACCGAGCCCGAGGGTGCGCTGAATGACAGGAGTGCCACCGCGCTTGTGCCGGAATGGAGAAGGACGACCGTGCGCGCCTCTCGCGTACGCGCAGGCCCCGCTGTGATCGGATCATTCTTCGAGTCTTGGAACTCGGCTCCCGGATCGTCCTGGACCGTGCAGGTGGCACCGGACTTGTTGGTCAGGACGAGGGGGAAACTCTGCCGGCCCGCGCCGGGAGCGCCGATGCCGACGGACAGCGTGAGGTCGCTCGTCCGGCATCTCTGCGGTGCGCCGGCGTCTCCATCCGGTTGGCCCGATGCCCGACTCTGCGACGACGACTGCCGAGGCTCGGCGCCGGCCGTGGATGCGGCTGTTGGGCCGTCAACGCTTGGGTCGGTCTCGTGGCTCGTCACCGTGGGCCGGAACGGCTGAGTTTCGGCGGAAGCCGCGCATCCGCCCATGAGCATCAACACCGCTGCGGCACCGACGGTGACGGCCACGGGGGGCAGGTGGCATCGCGAGGATGAGAGGGAGTCGGGCAGGGGTTGAAATCTCATGGGTAAAGCCACTTCTCCTGATGTCGATGGGCCAACACAGGTGCGTCACGGGCGGAAGACGTCTCGTTCGACGATGGACCACGCGGTGAGGTTCGACATTGAGTCACCGACATTGAGTGTTCTGCGCCACAGGGCCACGGAATGCAGCTGCTCTCGCGGCCAGTTGGGTGCTGTGAGCCATGCGCGTTCACTTGAGCATCCGCTGGGGTCAGCCATGTAACTGCTTTTGCGCCGCAGTGCGCCGCCGCGCACGCTTTCAAACGTGACGTCAGTCAGAGGACGCCATGCCGGACCGCGTGCGCCACGGCATGGGTGCGGTTGCGCAGATCGAGCCGAGACAGCATGCCGTGGATGATGTTCTTGACAGTGCGCTCAGAGTAACTCAGTCGCTCCGCGATCTCTGCGGTGTCAAGTCCCTCCGCGAGCAGCTTTACCACCTCGACTTCACGACTGAGCAGGCCAGATGATGTCAGCTCACGAGGACTTAAGATGTCGCGCTGTATGACGCGCAGGTGTTCGATGAGCCAGGCGACCATGACCGGCGAGAAATCCGCCCGGCCGTTGTGGGCGCCGATGACCGCCTGGATGACCCGTTCCCGGTTGGCGTCCTTTCGGGGGAGGACGCCGCTCAGCCCGAAGTGCACGGCCTTGAGCAGGGGCTGCTTCTGCACGGAGTCTGCGACGACGACCATGCGCGGAGCCGGGCGGCGGGATTCTCTGGCCACCTGTTCCATACGCAGGACCGCCGCAGAGCAGACACACTCCTCGACGAGGAGGCAGACATCCGCTTCAGCCTGCCGCTCACTGGGCATCAGGATGGTTGCTGCACTGTCCTCCAGGTAGGAAGCCATGCCCGCGTTCGCGACGGGGTCGGCGGTGATGACGACAACGCTAATGGGGTCCACGTGCACTCCACGCAGTGATCTTCTTGTGCATGACAGCTGCAGGCGAGCATGTGCCGCCGCGCTCCTAGGCGTTCGCCTGCCCTGTTGGACGGCCGTTCAGCGGGAAGGGTTCCGCTCGACGCGTGTTCGGGCGTAGGGGCGACAGTCCGGCGGAGACCGTCCGACTGCACGGCGCGTCTGCGGTCGCCGAGCCATCCTCGCCAGGTCGGGGCGCGGCATCTACCAGCCGGCCCGCCATCCGCGTGCCGCCATGGTGGAGGATTCGGGGGTGATTTGACTGAGGGCTGACGTCGGCTCGACCGCACAGCCGGGATCGCGGGGATTCAGTCGCCGGGCGCGGCTGTGTCCGCTTGCCCGGCCCGCTGGAGGGGCTCCCTCGAGCTCCGCCCGGCATGTGAACGAAGGGCTGTCATCCCAGCACGCCGTGCTGAAGGGCGTAGGCCACCGCATGCGTGCGATTACGCAGGTCCAACCGTGTGAGCAGACCAGAGATGATGTTTCTGATGGTGCGCTCGGAAAAGTTCAGTTGCTGTGCTACCTCAGCGGTGCTGAGCCCATCCGCCAGAAGGCGTACGACCTTGACTTCCCGTGCCTTGAGGCCCGCTGAGGTGCGGGGTGTCTGTGTCGGCCCGATGAGCCCAGGGCTCTGAGCCACACCAGGGGCCCGTTGGGTCGAGCTGCCGGCGGCGAAGACCGCCTGGACGACGTGCTCACGCACCGCGCTGTCACGGTGGACGAGGCAGGTCACGCCCCAGCGTCGGGCGCGCTGAAGGTGGTGAGGGGAAACGGTGTTGGCGATGAGGACCATTCGCATGCCTGGATTCTTCATACCTTCGGCAGCCTGCTCCAGGCGCCGCCATGTGCCTGAGTTGACATCACCGTCGATCACCACGCAGATGTCGGAGTCCTGGCGCGCTGTGGGAGGAAGGACTCTCAGCACAGGGCTGTTCCTCAAATAGGAGGCGATTCCCTCGCCTGTTAACGGGTCGCGGGCGAGGATCGAGACGCGAAGGGGTTCCATGGTTTCAACTCCACTCGCTCATGTGGTACGCCGTCCGGCGTCTCCCAGCGGCCCCGCTGGGAGATGCAACGCTCGGAGGCAGGTAACGCATGGAAGGTTGTCCGTCTGCTGAACTTTCCTTCACTGCGGCGCGTCGTGATCCTGACGCCAGCTTTCAACGCCTGTCAAATTCATGCAGTGTTGGGGAGCCTCCTGCGCCCTTCCCCGACCGCACCGTCGAGCAGGACGCCTGCTCAACCGACGGCTAACCTCCGCGTGAGTGGTGTATCGACGGCCCGGCGGTGAGTTCGGTGGGCAGGGCGGTCTCGGTCCACTCGTCGTTCTGCTAGGCCGGCACGGTCCCGACCAGGTGGATCAGGGCACCACGGTCGGAGAAGACACCGAGCACGTCGGTGCGGCGGCGGATCTCCCGGTTCAAGCGTCAACCTGCTCTCCCGCGCGTACAGCCTGTGCCGCAACCGCGCGCTCAACTGCGCCGGTGTCGGACTGCTCAGACACAGCCCGCCGACGCGTGGCCACCCGTGACCCCGTGGATGGGCCGCCTTCGGAACCTGGCTCGGCATCGCGCGGGCGCGGTGAGTTCAACACCGTTGCCACGACGCCCCGGGCAGGGCCGCGCCGATCACGTCCGCCCGGCCGACGTGCGTATCGGAGACGACCAACCGGACGCCGGACACGCCGCGGGCGATCAGAGAGCGCAGGAAGACGCTTCCGCGAGTCGCTGGCAGGTTCCTGACATACCTGGGGCACCCAGATACTCACGGCCCTCGGCGCTCGCCACTGCGTGCGCCCTCGGACGCATTCACCGCCTCATAAGAGCACTGCATCCACCAATCGAGACCGCCGTCTGGTCGATCATGCCGCGCCACTCATATACCTGGCGCAGGTAGGGCGAGTGTCACACACCTGTACCACCCTGACGCCTTGGCAACTGATGGCATGATGTGGAAAGTTGAGTACCACCAGCACAAAGCACCGGCTGCGGAGGGCGGGAGACATCACACTCCCGTCCCACAGGGTTGCGTGAGCGTGGGCGAGGCGCTCTGACAGCCGGGCTTGCCGAGCCGGTGTAATCCACGCCCCTCGCAGAGATCCCCCAAGGTCTTCCTCCTACGCCGCCGCTGGTGCAGTGGTCCCAAGGTGGCGCACACACAGTTGAGAGCCGTCCCCACGTGAGCTGGGCGAAAAACGGCCTTCGGTGCGCTAACTTGGGAGAACGTTGGTTCTCGCTGAAGGGTTCCGGCCATGGGACATGGAACAGATCTTGGCATGCTCCGCACCTTCCTGTGCGTGTACCGCTGTGGAGGCGTCGCCAGAGCTGCGGGCCTTCTCGGGCTGTCCCAGCCTGCCGTCTCCCGCCATCTGAAGACGCTGGAAGGCATCATGAGCCGTACGCTCTTCCAGCGCCTGGGGCGGGGGGTCGCCCCGACGCAAGCAGGGCATCTCCTCGCGATACAGATCGCCGAGCATCTGGACGCCCTGGAGGACGCCGTCACTGCTCTCATGCCTGCTGCCGACACCTCCTCTCCCGTGCTGCTGGGTGCGCCGAGCGATCTGTTGTCCGTTTACGTCCTGCCCAGGCTGACCCCTTTGCTGTCTCAGGGAGTCGATGTGCACTGCCGCATCGGCCTGTGCCCCGAATTGGCACAGGAGCTCCTGCAGGACGAACTGGACCTGGTGGTGGTGACCAAGATCGAGCAGGCTCCCACGCGACAGCTCCACCTCAGGCACATCTGTGACGAGGAGTTCATACTGGTCGGCCGCACCGGGGAGAAACCGTATTCGCCCAAGAACGACGGGCGCCGCTTCATCGGTTACTCACCGGCCATGCCGATGGCTCGACGCTACTTCCGTACCTGCTGGGGGATCGAACCGCCCTCCCCAGCACTGACCGTCGCCGATCTGCGGACCGTCGTCGCCGCTGTCGCAGCGGGAGCCGGGTTGAGTGTCGTCCCCCGCTACCTGGCCCAGGGATCTCTGGACGCAGGCTGTCTCAGCGTGCTGCACACACCGGACATCACCGTGAGCAACTCGATCTACTTGGCAGCCCGTCGAGGACGGCAACATCTGCCTCAGATCCGGACAGCTTTTGAGCTGTTGTGTCCGGCTGACTGAACCGCGGGATCACGCCGCGGCCTCGCGGCCGTGTGCTGGTGCACGATTCTCCTTGAGGTGTCATCTTCCTCAGCCGATATCACCCAACTTCCCCCAGACGCATGCAGCGTCGATCACGCGTCATGTCCAGGCCCGCTCACCACGAGGCCGAGTCACCAAGGCACCGATGGCCGATACGAGAATTACCGTTCTCCTCACCGGGTGCGGACATGGCGCTCCCCCGCCGGCCGGGCACACCACCAGATCGACGCATACACGCCGAGTCTGCGCGAGCCCGTTGACAGAGCCCCGGTGCGCCAGGACACTCCTCTGCATCAATTGTGAGCCGTTTTTCACTAGGCGCACACTTCATACAGCCGCGACGTTCTGCTGAGGCACCACTCGGCCGCATCGCGCGCCGAACCGCCGACACCCCGGCTCGGCAGCATCCTTCGTCTCGCTCATCACGACGTCGTGAAAGAAAGTGAGTCCCCCCGTGACACCTGTCGCGTCCCCACCGACCCGCTCGTTCAAGGCCGTCGCTCCGGTCATCGCCCTGTGTTGGCTCGCCGTCTTCTTCGACGGCATGGACGTCAACATCTACGGCGCGGTCATACCGCATCTGCTCGACGACCCCAGCCTCGGCTTCTCCCCGGGGAAGGCGGGCACCGTCGGCAGCTGGACCACCTTCGGCATGCTGATCGGCGCGTTGGCGACCGGTACGCTCACCGACTGGCTGGGGCGCAAGCCGCTGGTCACAGCCAGTGTTCTGCTCTTCTCCCTGGGTTCCGCGCTGTGTGCCGCCGCTCCCGACGTCACCGTGTTCGCGGCAGGGCGCTTCGTGTCGGGTCTGGGACTCGGCGGGCTCATGCCGATCGGCCTGGCGCTCGTCGCCGAGTTCGCCCCTCCCCGGCGCGCCGCGCTGGCAACAGGCCTGATGATGACTTCGTACCACGCGGGCGGTATGGCCGCGACGGGCATCAGCCTCGCTGTCGCCCCCGACCACGGATGGCGCTGGGTCTTCTGGGCGGGGGTCCTTCCGGCCGTCGTCGCCGTCCCGCTGGTCATGAAGTGGTTGCCCGAATCACCCGGCGTTCTCTTCGCCAAGGGCCGCATCGAGCAGGCATACGCCGTCGCCGACCGCTTCGGGCTGGATCGCCCGGGCTCGTCCGCAGCGCCCTCGGCCGGCGCCAAGGGACGCATGACCGCGATCAGGGGCCTCTTCGCGCCCGGGGTCCGTGGGGCGACGCCGCTGCTGTGGATCGCGTCCTTCGCAGGACTGCTGCTGGTCTACGGTGTCTCCACCTGGCTGCCCGAGTTGATGCGTGCTTCCGGCTACTCACTCTCGTCATCCCTCACCTTCCTCATCGTGATCAACGCGGGAGGCATCCTCGGCATGCTGGTCGCCGGCCGCACCGCAGACCGCTTCGGTCCCGTCAAGGTGTCGGCGATCTGGTTCCTCCTCACCGCCTCGGGCGCCTTCCTGCTCCGTGCCCAACTGCCGCTGGGCGTCGCGTACGTCGTCGTATTCCTCACCGGGGTGTGGCTCTTCAGCGCCCAGGTGATGGTCTACGCGACCACGGCTCGGGTGTACGAGCCCGGCGAGCGCGCAACCGGCCTCGGGTGGGTCACCGGCGTGGGCCGCACCGGCGCCGTGGTCGGCCCCTGGCTCGGTGGCATGGTGATTGCGGACGGCAACGCCTCTCTCGGCTTCACCACGTTCGCCGTGGCCGCCGTCCTGGCCGCGGCCGCGATCTCCCTGGTGCCGGTGGTACGCCGAGCCCGGGCCGACGCGGCACCCGGTCCGACGGCGGCGCTGGCCGGCGCAGCCGACTGAGGCAGGCAGGTCCCTGGCCCGCCCGCCGCCCACGCGGCGGGCGGGCCAGGGACCGCTAGAGTCCAGCCCATCGATTCCGTCCTCGTCGCCGGACCGCATGGAGGTCCCATGACCAGCCTCGCAGCCTCGCCGCCCGCCCCGACGGCACCGTCGGTGACCGTCACCCCGCTGATACGCGGAATCGGCGTTCTCCGGCGACTGACCGAGGCCGGCGGCACGATGAGCTTGCGCGACCTCTCCGACGCCACCGCACTCCCTCGATCGACGGTGGACCGGATCGCGTCGACGCTGGCCCACATGGGGTACGTACGGCTGGACGGACGGGACGTGGGGCTCCTGCCAGGCGTGATGGACCTGGGCAACGCCTATCTCTCCGCCATCCGCCTACCCGCTCTCCTCGGCCCGCACGTGCGCGCCCTCGCCGACGATCTGGACGAGTCCGTGTCCCTGGTCGTGCCGGACGGCACGGGACTGCGGATGATCCATCAGGTCAAGCACCGGCGGGCCATGACCCTCTGCTTCGGGATCGGCGACGTGCTGCCGGTGGACCGCGCCGCCCCCGGACCTCTCATCGCTGCCGAATGGTCTGAGCGAACCTGGGCCGAGTGGTCGGCTCAGTCCGTCGCGTCGACGGGCCACGAGGCTTCCGCCGCACCGCCCGGAAGCGCGCCGAGCGCCCCATTCTCACGCGCCTTGTGTGCCGAGGCGGCTCAGCGCGGCTGGGCAGAGGACGATCAGCGGATCGAATCGGGGTTGGTCGCACTCGGCGCCGCCGTGCGGGACCCACACGGGCGCCAGGTGTGTGCTGTCAGCGTGGTCAGTCACACCAGTCGGCACCACATGGCGTCACTGCGCGAGGCAGCCCTGCTCAAACTCCTGCGGACAGTAGGGGAGATGGAGGAGACTCTGCGCCGCGCCTCCGCCCCACCGGCGGACGAGCTGTTCGGAAAGGCTGACTGGACTGGCACGTCGAAGCAGGTCATGGGGCGGGAGTTCGTCGAGTCGCTGGCCCGCGGACTCACCGTCATCACAGCTTTCGGAGCTGGTCACGACACGCTGACCGTCGCCGCCGCTGCTCGGGCCACCGGGCTGGTGCGAGCTACCGCCAGGCGGGCCCTGCTCACCCTGGAGCACCTGGGGTACGTCGCCGCCGAAGGCCGTGTCTTCCGGCTCACTCCGCGCGTCCTTGAACTCGGGTTCCCCCCGCTGTCCCGCATCGCACTCGCCGAACTCGCGCAGCCCTACATCGAAGACCTGGGCACCCGGGTGCGCGAATCCACCTCGATAGCGGTGCTGGAGGGGACTGACATCCGGTATACGGGGCGCGCCCCTGTGTACCGAGTCATGAGCGTCAACATCACCATCGGTACCCGCTTCCCCGCCTACGCCACGTCGATGGGGCGCGTCCTCCTGGCCGGACTGCCGCCCGAAGAACGCTCAGCCGTACTGGACGACTGTGAGCCGCTCCAACCGCTGACCGCCAGGACGATCACCGTCCGCGAACAACTGGAACAGCAGCTGAACCTGGTGGCCGGGCAAGGCTATGCGCTCGTCGACGGCGAACTGGAGGTCGGGCTCCGGTCGATCGCCGTACCGGTCCGAGACCGTTCCGGACACGTCGTGGCAGCTGTCAACGTCGCGATGCACAGTGGTCGCCGCAGCGAGGAAGAATGCCTCAAAGAGGTGCTCCCGCATCTGCGCGCGGCTGCGTCCCGTATCGAGACGGACTTCGCGACCGCGGCACGCTTCGTGACGATACCGGTGCTCTGAGAACCGGCACGATTCGCAGCCGTGCCGGTCTTCGCGGGGGCCGCCGGTGCGGGATCCCGCGTGAGCCATGACGACCGGTCCTCGGTGGGCCGGGCAGCACCGTCGTCCTCAAGCTCAGCGAGAAGACCCTGCCTTCGGGGCTCGTGGGCGCGAGGTGTCGCAGCACGCCGATCCTCCCCCACGGCGTCCTCGACCTCGTTGCCCACGACCGCGAATGCCGCCGACGCTGCCCACCGACAGCTCCTGGCAGCCCGCTCCGGACGGGCACGGGCCCGTCCGGAGCGGGGCGGTCAGTCAGGCCGCGGCAGGGCGGGCGGCTGCAATGGGGCCATCGGTCCGAAACCAGGGCCGGCCGGCTCCTCGCCGGGGACGGTCAGCCGATCGTCCAGCGCTGCAGCGCCGAGCCAGATTCCGTCTGTTGGATCACCTGGGCTCCGTCGGTCGCCGAGGCGGCGGTGAGCAGGAGGCCACTGCGGGCGGAGGCGATGGTGTACTCGTCGTCCGCACCGAGCGGAGTGACCTTCCAGCGCTGGCCGGTGCCGCCGTCGCACGCACGCTGCACGACGGTGGAACCGGCCGACGTGGAGCCGTCGGCCACCTCAGCACACTTCCCGGACGTCTTGTTGGTCAGGATGTAGGTGCCGTCGGACTGCCGGGTGAACGTCCATGTCTGATTGCCACCGCGGTTCGGCCCCCAGACGACCAGTCCCGTGCCGTCGGACGTCGAGCCGCCGGGGTTGTCCAGTGCCTTGCCTCCGGTCTCGACGCTGTGCGCGCCCTCCACGACCGTCACGGTCCCGGGCCAGGGAACACCCGGGGCGGCGTAATAGCCGATGCCGGCCGCGGTCCAGCGCGGTCCCTGCTGGGCCAGGCGCTGCCTGAAGCTCTTCCAGTCACGGGCGGACTGGGGCGTCCATCCGACCTCGGCGATGGCGGGGAGGCGGGGGAAGCTCATGAAGTCGGAGTAGACGTAGGGTTCGGGCCAGTGAGTGTTCGGGGTCGGCAGCTCGTTGCTGCCCTCGTAGGCGCGGTCGGCCCACAGCGCGGCCTCGACGCCGGCGATCTGTCCGGCCGGCACGATGGAACCGGTACCGTCCAGCTTCGCGGTGCTTGTCGCCGGGTCCCACTCGTACGACTTCTGAACCGGCACGTATCCGGACCAGCTCAGCCCATAGGGCGTGGACACGTCGTACTTCATGTCCAGGTAGGCATGGTCGGACGGTGACATGACGAACTTGGCGCCCTGGGCGACTCCGTTGCGGACGAAGGCGATGCTCTCCGTCTCGTCCGCGGTGCCGATGCTTTCCCGGTCGTCCTCCTCACCCCAGAACTGCATGAGGCTGCCGGAGGGGACGGTGGCCTGGCCGAGCTGGTGCCAGCCCATCACGGTCTTGTGCCGTGCGGTGGTCGCCGACGTGGCCGCCTTGGCGTACGCGGCGTACTGCTCCGGAGTGGCCTGTGGAGTCTCGTCGCCGCCGAGGTGGATGTACGGGCCGGGGGTCAACTTGGCCACCGCCTCGATCACGGTGGTCAGAAAGCGGGTCATGTCGGCCGTGTGCTGCTTGTCCTTCATGCAGTAGAGGCTGATCCCGACGTCGAATCCGGAGTAGGGCGGCTTCGCTCTGTCGTCACAGTTGAGTGCGGGCACCGACGCCAGTGCGGCCCGGGTGTGGCCGGGGCCGTCGACCTCCGGCACCACGGTCACGAAGCGGGACTTCGCGTAGGCGACGATTTCCTTGTATTCCTTCGCCGTGTAGTACCAGTCGGTGCCGCCGGTAAATCCGCTCTGCGTACTGGCGCCCACCTTGGTCAGGTTCGGTATCGCGTCGATGGCAATGCGCCAGCCCTGGTCGTCAGTCAGGTGCAGGTGAAGCGTGTTGATCTTGTACGCGGCGGCCTGGTCGATAGAGCGCTTGATCTGGGAAACGGGGTAGAAGCGGCGGGCGACGTCCAGCATCACACCGCGGTACGGGTACCGGGGCGAGTCGGAGATCAGTACGGGCGAGACGGTCCACTGGCGGGACTGTCCGGTAGGGGACTCCACCGCGGCCGGGAGCAGCTGACGCAGCGTCTGCACTCCGCGGAACAGGCCTTCGGCTCCGTGTGCCCTCACCACGACACCGTTCCTGCCGGACGACAGGGTGTATCCCTCTGCTCCCAGCGACTTGGGACCGTGGGGATCCAGTACGACGGCGTTCTTCTGCGCCCACGTGTCCCGGACGACCGGGAGGGTGTAGCCCGTGGCCGGGGAGAGCAGCCGGGAGAGGTAGGTACCGACGCCGAGCACCGCCGGCTTCTTCGAGAGCACAGCGATGGGAGTGTGGGGGGTGAGGGTGAATCCCTTGCCCGCCACCGCCTGCTGGGAGACGGGCCGCGGCACGAGGGCGTAGGGGGCGGGCGCGGGGGGAGCGGCGGCCGCCTGGGAAACTGGGGCCGGCAGCAGCGGGAGAGTGAGGACGACTGAGGCGAGTGCGGCGAGGCGTCGGCCTCGCCGGTGCAACCAGCGCATAGTTGACTCCTTCGGGCGGGAAGGGCTCGGGCTGTGGTCACGAGGTGAGCGGCCGGGACGGCGCGATGCGCGCCGGCGAAGCGGCAGAGGGAGGCGCAGTCGTTTCACGTCGAGCAGGGGCGGTGCGGTTTCGTATCGGACGTATCGGGCTGACGCACACCCACCGCCGGCTCTCTGTCGCGTAGCGAGCCGCTCGCACTCTCTGTAGAGGCGTGTACGACAAGGAGCGATACAGGACATACATCTTGCTTGCAACTGCTTGAACTTCGCTCTTTGTGAGCAACTTCAACCAAAAGGTGTCAGGGGGTGGGGTGACCGTCAAGACCTACTCGGCCGTAGCTTCACCTCTCTCGGTAGACCACTTCCCGGCGACCGCACGAGACAGCGGAGAACGTCCCTCATGCGACGCTCGGGCGTACGTCGGGGCCAGGCGCGACAAAGATCCGCTGTATCGCCCCTGCCGCGCCCGACAACGCGAGGCAGGAAGCAGGCGCGGTCAGGTCATGGGCCGGGCGGCGGGAGCCCCCGAGGGGCGCAAGATGCGATGCCCCGTCAGTACGCCGACCAGAGCCTCCAGGGCATCGCTTCGGCCACCGCAGCGGCACGGGTCGCCCTGCGGGCCGGACGCGACATGGCCGACTCTCATTCCCGGTTCATCGACACGAACAGGAAGTTGCGGCGGCCCCTGCCGGCTCCCGCACACGTATCGGCAGGGCGGCCGTGCGCTCGCAGTGGTGGATGGGACTCGCACCAACCCGGTCCGGTCGAGCGGACCGCCCGGCCGAGCCCTCGACGACGCCGGGCGCAACGATGCCCGCGGCAGCGGGGCGACAGTGTTCGGCGAGCGTGGCGACGCAGGCACAAACGCTGTCCAGCACGGCGTCAGCTCGCCACTCGGGACGGGTGAACCAGCGTTCCGTGCCCCGCGAGACCCCTTCGGGGCCGATGACCCTCTCATGTATGTGCCGCCCACCTACAGAACGATCACGGACCGTGCGTCGGCGTCGCGCGGTCACTCCTCCCGGACGGGTCGCCTCTGTGGGGCAGCACCCGTGAGGGCATGGCGGTGTCCGGTCATCCGTCCTGCTTGCTGTGGGAACGCCGGTGGGAAGCGACGGGCCCGCCCCCTGCGCGCCGGGAGGTTCGGCAGGGGGCGGGCGGCCAGGGTGGTTACTTGACGGATCCGGCAGTGAGACCGGAGACGACTTTCCGCTCGATGAGTGCGAAGAGGACAACGACGGGGACGATGGCGATGACCGAGCCGGCGAACAAGTAGTTCCACTGCACGGTGTAGTTGCCGATAAAGCTGTTGATGCCGACCGTCAGCGGCTGGCTCTCCGGGATCGTGGAGAGCGTGAGGCCCATGACGAACTCGTTCCACGCGGCGATGAAGGTGAAGATCATCGCCGTGACGACCCCGGGCATCGCGAGCGGAAGGGTGATGCGCAGCAGCGCTCCTCCCCTCCCCAGCCCGTCGATCATGGCCGCCTCTTCGAGCGCTTCCGGGATGGAGGCGAAGTAGGCGGTGAGGATCCAGATCGCGAAGGCCAGGTTGAAGGCCGCGTTGCACAAGATCAGGGTCCAGACGGAGTTGAGCATGTCGAGCTGGTAGAACTCTCGGTAGAGGCCGACCAGCAGGGACGTGGGCTGGAACATCTGGGTGATGAGCACCAGCAGGAGGAACAGCTTGCGGCCTCGGAACTTCATGCGCGCGGTGTAGTAGGCGGCCGGAACGGCAACCAGCAGAACTAGCACAGTCGATCCGGCGGCGACGAGCAGTGTGACACGGAGGTTGTCTCCGAGGTTCGACTCGTGCCACACGTCGACGAAGTTCGCCCACTCGAACTCGCCCGGGACATAGGTGGCGTCGCGCAGTTCGTGTACCGGCCGAAGCGCGGTGATCACCATCTCCGCGTACGGGAACAGGAACACGGCCGCGAGCAGCCAGGCTACGGCAGCGACCAGCAGGGTGTGCGGACGCAGCGTGCGATGGGCCCGTGGGGTGCCGTGTCGTGCGCCGCCGGCAACGGACCCGGCCGGAGCGGGTCGGGCGGTCTCCTCGGTGTTGAGGGTGCGCTGTGTCATCAGCTCTCCTCCTGGTTCCAGCGGCTGGCCTTGAGGAAGACGACGACCATGAGTACGACGAGGGCGAAGTTCACCACGGACATCGCCGCGGACTCGCCGATGTCGGAGTTCTTGAGCTGGTACATGAACACCGTGGTGGTGGCGGTGTCACTGTCCGGGCCACCTCGGGTCATGCTCCAGATGATGGGGAACGAGTTGAAGACGTTGATCAGGTTGATGACGACACCGACGAGGAAGGCCGGCCTCAGCAGGGGGAGGGTGATGCGCAGATACGTCTGCCAGGTGTTGGTGCCGTCGACCTTGGCTGCCTCGTAGACCTCCCCCGGAATGGTCTGCAGTCCCGCGAGCAGCGTGTAGGTGGTGAAGGGCAGGGAGACGAAGACCGCAACGAACATCATCCAGGGCCAGGCCGTCGAGGGGTCACCCAGCCAGTCCTTGGGCCCGTCGATGAGTCCCAGGTCGGTCATCAGCGTGTTCAGGACGCCGGCGGTCTGGTTGAGCATCCATTTGAAGCCGATGGCGGTCATCACCACCGAGGCGGCCCACGGTGCGATGAGCGCCCAGCGGGTGATGCGGCGGCCGGGAAACTTCTGGTTGAAGAGCTGGGCCAGCGCCAAGGAGATCACCATGGTGGCGGTGACCACGACCACGGTCCACACCACGGTCGAGAGGACGACCGCCGACAGCGACGGCTCCTCGAACAACTGCTTGTACTTGTCGAACCCTGCCGAACCCCGAACGAATCCGCTGCTGCTGATCTTCAGGAACGAGGTACGGACCATCTCGTAGACCGGCCAGAGCACGACCAGGGCGATGAGCGCGACGGCCGGCCCGATCCAGGGCAGCGGGCCCAGTCGGGCCAGGCCGCCCCGGCCCTTGCGACCGGAGCCTACGGTGGATGAAGTGGTGGACACGAGAGGTGCCTTCCGTGACAGTGCGGTTCGTGGGGCCTACTGATCGGAGACCGTGTCCTCGGCCTTCTTCTGAAGCTCGCCCAGCACCTTGGCGGGGTCGGTCACGGCCGTGCCCCCGCTCTTCTTGATCTCGGCAGAGACGGCGTCCCAGGCCGTGTCGCCCAGCGGGTAGAAGACCGCGTTCGGCAGCAGCCGGAAGAAGGGCTCGAGGTCCTTGTGCTTGCCGTTGCCGGTCATCTCCTGGAGCGTGTCCGTGGTGACCGGCATCAGGTTGTACATCTCGTCGAACTTCAGCGTGTTCTCCTTGGAGTACGCGAAGTCGAGGAACGTGCGTACCTCATCCTTGTGTCCGTTGTCCCTGAAGGCCATCATCCAGTCGGCGACGCCCAGCGTTGACCGCAGCGCACCTGTCTTTCCCGGGATGGGCGCGACACCGTAGTCGACCTTGCCGTCCTTGGACATCTGGATGAGAGAAGGGTGACCGTTGAGCATCGCGGTCTTGCCGGCGGCGAAGTCCGCGAACGCCGTCTTGCGGTCCGTCGTCGCGGGGTTGGCATACGTCAGGCCGGGCTCGACCAGGTTCGACTTCAGCCAGCTGAACGCCTCAATGTTGGCCTTGCTGTTCAGCGTGTACTTGCCTTCGCTGTCCGTGTAGCCACCGCTGTTGCCGAGCTCCCAGATCAGCGACTCACCCTGGGCCTCCTCGGGGCCCAGCGGCAGCGCGTAGGGGGTCACTCCCGGGACCTTCGCCTTGATCTTCTCGGCGGCGGCCTCGAGGTCGTCCCAGCTCTTCGGCACCTCGGTGATGCCGGCCTCGGCGAAGACCGACTTGTTGTAGAAGAAGGCCCGCGCCGAGGAGACGAACGGTATGCCGTACTGCGTGCCGTCGACCTCGCCTGCCTTGGCGAAACTGCCGATCAGATTGGCCTGGGTCGTCACGGACAGCACCTCGTCCGCTCTGTAGAGCAGGTTGTCGGCGACCTTGTCGGCGTAGCCGCCCGTCTGGAGGATGTCCGGAACGTTGCCGCTCTGGATCATCGTCTTGACCTGGGAGTCAATGTCGTTCCAGTTGATCACCTGAACGTCGACCTTGATCTTCGGGTTGGCGGCGGTGAAGCGCTGGGCGACGTCCTTCCAGTAGGCCGTCGAGCTGTTCGATGCCTTGTCGCCGTAGTCGGCAGCCACCAGCTTCAGTGTCACGCCGTCGTCGCTCGACGCATCGGCGCCACCGCAGGCCGTGAGGGTGAGCGCACCGATGGTGCAGGCACAGATCGCCACGAACAGCTGCTTGTTCATCGTCAGTACCGCCTTGTCTACTGGCCGGTCGAAACGACACGGCCCAGTGAGGTCTGGGAACTGCAGCAGACCCGGAGCGTGCACGCAGCTGAAAGATACAACCGGCTTTCGCTCATAAACGAGCATCTGCTGTGGCCAAAGTAAACACGAGGAAGGCGGCACAGAACCAGGCCCGTTACGCAAAAGATGCTTGGCGGCGCCCGATGCCCCTGACACTGCACGTGAGTTCACGACGGGCCACGACCGGCAGGTCATCCCGAAGACCGATGGGGACTCAAGGAAGACTCCCGCTGCCGCCGGCCTCATCCATCCCCCGGCGCCGGAGTGGTCACAAGATCCATGCCGGCCGCGATCCTCGACCTGGCCGGATCACACGATCAGCCGAAGGTCGCCCGCGCGAAGAAGACATCAACGTGCGAGGGTGCATCCGCGTTCGCTCGCGGAGTTCCGCCGTCGCATGCAGGAAAGAGCCAGCCGCCGGCGGCTGCGACGGGGAGAGCTACAGGCCACGTTCCGCGCGGGATGCCAGGCACCCGGCAGCGGACGGCGCGGCGGGGCAGTCCCGAGCCGCGAGGACGACATCGAGGGACCACGACAGCCCGCCTCTCGCCTCCTGGGCTCGGTTCAGGGCGTTCGGACGTCGATCCACCCGGGGCCTCTCGGCGGCCTGCCACCCGAAAGAACCCTCACAGCCCGCCGGAAGACATCACGCCTCTTCGCTGCGTGGGTCACCACGGTCTTCAGACGCTGATGACCTCGATACCCGCGTCGGTGAGCCGCGTCGCCATGTCGGGAGCGAGACCGGAGTCGGTGACGAGTACGTCGATCTGGTCGAGACCGCAGATCCTGGCGAACGCGCGCTTGCCCATCTTGGACGAGTCCGTCGCGAGAATCACCTTCCGTGCGCGCTCCGCGAAGAGCCTGCTGATACCCGCCTCGTCCTCGTGGTGCGTCATCACGCCGAGCTGCGGGTCCACGCCGTCGACGCCGAGCACGGCGACATCGAGCACCACCTGGTTGAGCACACCCTCCGTCAGCTGGCCCACCAGTTCGTAGGTCTGGGGACGCGCCACGCCACCGGTCACCACGATCTTGAACTGCGGGCGCACCGCCAATTCACCCGCGATGTTCAGCGCGTTCGTCACGACCGTGCACATCGGCCCGGAGGAGTTCTCCCCCCGCTCCCCCATCGCGCCCGTCCGGAGCACCAGAGCCCGTGCCACTTCGGTAGTGGTGGTGCCGCCATTGAGTCCGACGACGTCCCCCACGCCCAAGAGATCCGCCACTGCGCTCGCGATGCGCTGCTTCTCAGCAACCTGACGTGAGGACTTGTAGCGCAGCGGAAGCTCGTAGGACACCCCGTGCGCGATCGCCCCTCCGCGTGTGCGGACGAGCAGTTTCTGCTCAGCCAGTTCGTCGAGGTCACGCCTGATGGTCGCCGGCGATACCGCCACAGAGGCGGCCGCCTCCTCGACATCCAGCTTGCCGTTGACCGCGAGCAGCTCCAACAGCTTGCTCCACCGCTCCTGCTTGGACATGCGCCGCCCCTCCGTGCCCTGGACTCCGAGATGGCGCACCGAGGGGGCGAGGACCACCTGAGCGGCCGGCCAACCGGTCCCCGAGAGGTGTGCACGAACTTGATCGTAACGCCGCGGCACCGCGCACAGCATCGCAGGGGCAATTTGCGCAGGCCGCTGAACCTCCAGCGGCCTGCCCCTGGACGCGACAGCCCCCGCACCCGATACTTCACTCACACTTGTTGCAAGATGTCGCGTGTTTCTGCCTCTTATCAAGCATCTTCAATCATCTGGATGGTTCGACATCGATGAACAGACGCAACGTCCCTGCTGCCGCCGAGAACACCATTCCGCCTGTTCGGCGCAGGCCTGCCGCTCCGGTGACCCGTTCCGCCGCAGCTCTTCCTCCGTACGACGGACCGGCCGACGGCCGTAACACCGCCGGGTTCGGGGCCCACGCGGATGCGCAGCCGTACGGGAGCAATGCCTCCGGCGAGACCGACGTCTTCGCAGCGGGCGAATTCCCCCACAGTCGCCCCCGTTCCCAGGGCCACCCCCACGACCGCGGTCTCGCCCTCGGTCACCCCGGCATCTCGGCCGCGATCCTCGACCTGCTGAACCGGGCGCCCGACGCCACCGCAGGTCCGCTCGCCGACCTCGTGCGGACCCAGCGCCTCACCCTGCTCATCGCCCAGGCGTGCGGCCACAATCCTCGCCCACCCCGCGGCACCTCCGGCTCTGACGCCTCTGGGGGCGGTCGTGGCCGATAACCCCCATACACGGGAATGTGTGCTCGGCCTCGATGTCGGTGGTACCGGGATGAAGGGAGCGCTCCTGGACCGCGGTGTGCGGCCGCTGGAAACCGTACGGCGACCGACACCGCGCGCCGACGGGGCGCCCGCGGTGGTCGACGCGATCGCCGACACCCTGGTCACGCTGACCCGAAAAGCAGCCGAGCGAGGCCTGCCGGTGCATCGTGCGGGCGTAGTTGTCCCCGGCATCGTGGACGACGATCGGCAAACGGCCGTCTGGTCGGCGAACATCGGGTGGCGCGACCTCCCTCTCGCGGCGCTCCTCGAGGAACGCACCGGACTGCGCGTCACACTGGGCCACGACGTACGCGCGGGCGGAGTGGCCGAATGCGCCCTCGGCGCGGCCCGCGGAGTGCAGAACGCGCTCTTCGTGGCCATCGGCACCGGCATCGCCGCGGCCCTCGTCTGTGACGGCAAGCCGATCCGGTCCGGCGGATACGCAGGCGAACTCGGCCATGTCGTCGTCGAGTCCGAGGGGCGACCGTGTGCATGCGGCAGCACCGGCTGCCTGGAGACCGTCGCGTCCGCCACGGCCGTCGCGGCCGCGTACACCGTGCGCAGCGGGCGGACGGTGACAGGCGCCGCCGATGTCGCGGCCCTCACAGCGCAGGGCGACGCCGTGGCACAAGCGGTCTGGGAACGGGCCGCAAGGGGACTGGCGGACGCACTGGCGACCGCGACCGCGCTGCTCGCACCGGAGCTGATCGTGCTGGGAGGCGGTCTCGCAGAGGCCGGCCGACTCCTGCTCGACCCCGTGCGCGCCGGGCTCGACGAACGCCTCAGCTTCCAGCGCCGCCCTCTGCTCGTCCGAGCCGAGCTGGGAGACCAGGCGGGGTGCCTCGGCGCCGGCCTCATCGCCTGGCAGGCAGGCAGCGGCCGGCCATCCCACGACCGCCAGGGAACAGGAGTGTCCGGGCCATGATTCTCACCGTCACCCTCAACGCCGCCCTTGACGTCACCTGGGATGTCGACAGCCTGCGGCCCCGTACCTCCCACCGGGTCGACGCCGCGCACGAACGAGCGGGCGGCAAGGGAATCAACGTCGCCCGCGTGCTCACCTTCCTCGGGCACGACCCAGTGGCGACAGGTCTCGTGGGCGGCCCCACTGGCCGCCTGATCCGCGCCGGACTGCGTACCGCGGGCATCCGGGACGCGTTCGTCGACGTGTCCGGCGACGCACGACGGACCCTCGCCGTCGTGTCCCGCGACGACGGCGACGCCACCGTCTTCAACGGCCGGGGACCACACGTGGATCCCGCCGAGTGGGAACTCTTCTGCCGTCATTACGCCTCGTTGCTCGCGGGGGTACGCGTAGCCGTCCTGTGCGGCAGCACCCCGCCAGGTCTGCCGACGGACGCGTACGCGCTGCTGATCCGCATGGCCGCGGCGGCCGGCGTGATCACGGTGCTCGACACCAGTGGTCCCGCCCTCCTTGCGGCTCTGGACGCCCGGCCGGACGTAGTCAAACCCAATGCCGCGGAAATCACGGCGGCAACGGGGTGCGAGGACGTCCTGGAGGCCGCGGCCGAGCTGCAGGCGCGGGGCGCCCGGACAGTCGTCGCGTCGGCAGGCGCGGACGGCATGCACGCGATCACCGCCGACAGCACGTGGAGGGCGAGACCTCCCGAGCGGCTTTCGGGCAACCCGACAGGCGCCGGCGATGCCTGCGTAGCCGCGATCGCGGCCGGTCAGGAGGCCGGCTCCGCGTGGCCGGACATTCTGCGCGAGGCGGTGGCCCTGTCAGCCGCCGCGGTGCCGTGCCCGGTCGCCGGCGAGGTCGAAGCAGCCACCTACCACCGGTTCCGTCCAGAAGTCTCCGTAGAGGAAAGTCATGCGGCTCGCCCTCAACGCCCCCCGGCCCGAGCACCTCACACCCCTCACCTTGCTTATTAGTGCGCACTGTCGCCGCATTTCGAGCAACTTTTGACATCGATGATGCTCATGGAGCAGCATGCTGGGGTATCCGGACCTCCTCCCCCGACCACTCCGAGCGCAAGGAATTCGCGTGACCACCTTCGAAACCTCCCGCACCTCGGTCGAGATCGCTTCCCAGCCCGAGACATGGATGCGAGCGGCCCGATCCGTCAGCTCCTTCACTGACGTACTCCCCCGGCGTGGAGAGCGCGTCGCCGTGGTCGGCTGCGGCACGTCCTGGTTCATGGCCCATGCCTACGCCGAGCTGCGCGAGAGCGGGGGACACGGCGAGACCGACGCGTTCGCAGCCTCCGAGTTCCCGGTCGGCCGCAACTACGACCGGATCGTGGCCATCACCCGCTCCGGCACCACCAGCGAGGTCTTGGACCTGCTGGCGAAGGTCAGGGGCACCGTCACGACTTCCGCCCTCACCGCAGACCCCGCCACACCCGTCATGACCGCAGCCGACGCCGTCGCCGTTCTCGACTTCGCCGACGAGGATTCGGTCGTACAGACACGGTTCGCGACCACTGCGCTGGTTCTGCTGCGTGCACATCTGGAGGCGGAGCAGGCCCTGCCGGCCGGCGTGCGTCCGATCGCGCAGGCCGTCCAGGACGCTCAGCGCGCCCTTGTCCTTCCTCTGAGCAACGAGGTGTGCGGCGCCGAACAGTTCACCTTCCTCGGCACCGGCTGGACCTATGGCCTTGCCCTCGAAGCCGGCCTGAAGTTGCGGGAGGCTGCCAGGATGTGGACCGAGGCGTACCCGGCCATGGAGTACCGCCACGGTCCGATCAGCATCGCCGGCCCCTGCCGCGTTGCCTGGGTGTTCGGCCCGGTACCGCACGGCCTCGCCGACGACATCGCACGGGTCGGCGGCCATTTCGTCTCCGCATCGACCGACGCGGTCGGCGCGCTTGACCCCCTCGCCGATCTGATCGTCGCCCAGCGACTCGCCGTACGCCTCGCCGAGGCCGCCGGCTACGACCCGGACCGCCCCCGCAACCTCACCCGGTCCGTGATTCTCGGCAACGCGTCCGCGTGAAGCGCGCCCACTTCCTTCCCGACTCGCGGGAAGGAAGTGGTGCTCCGGCCGAGTGACCGATCCCGCCCTCGGCCCCGCGAAGTCGACCGGCACCCGCGGCCGGCGCTCTACCACCGCACTGGAGAGACTCTTCATGCCTCTGACATCCACCGACGACATCGTCGGCCCCGCACACGCCGGTGACCACGGCGTCGGCGCGTTCAACGTCGTACAGATCGAGCACGCCGAGGCCATCGTCGCCGGGGCCGAACTGGCGGAGCTGCCGGTCATCCTCCAGATCAGCGAGAACACAGCCCGTTATCACGGCTCGCTCGCCCCGATCGGACTCGCGTCGCTCGCCCTCGCCCGTGCAGCCTCGGTACCGGTGGCGGTCCACCTCGACCACGCCGAAACCCAGGAACTCGTCCACGAGGCCATCGAACTCGGTTTCACCTCCGTCATGTTCGACGCCTCCAAGCTCCCCTACGAAGCAAACGTCGCGGCAACACGGGTCATCACCGAGCACTGCCACCGGGCCGATGTATGGGTCGAGGCAGAGCTGGGTGAAGTCGGCGGCAAGGACGGTGCGCATGCTCCCGGCGTCCGCACCGACCCCGACGAAGCCCGCGCTTTCGCCGCATCGACGGCCGTGGACGCCCTCGCCGTCGCCGTGGGCAGCTCCCACGCCATGCTCACCCGTGACGCTGTCCTCGACTTCGCCCTTATCAGCCGGCTGCGGGACTCGCTCGGCATCCCCCTCGTGCTGCACGGCTCCTCAGGTGTCGGCGACACGGACCTGGCCAAGGCCGTCGCGGCCGGAATGAAGAAGGTCAACATCTCCACCCACCTCAACAACATCTTCACCCGCACGGTGCGTGACCGGCTGGCGGCATCAGCCAGCGTCGCTGACCCCCGCAAGTACCTGGGTCCGGCACGGGATACGGTGGCAACCGAAGTGGCACGCCTGCTGGGCGTCCTCGCGGGCCGCTGACCGTGCTCTTCGCCGACCGGTCGACCACAGCGGACGGGCGGTGCCGGGCGCGGCCCGTCGCTGCCCACCCGGCACGCGACGGCGGCCGCGGAGAACTTGTCAACGGTGAAGAGGATGACTGAAGCGCCGACCGCGACGCTCTGACAGCCAACCGGTCGGCAAGGCCGCCGGGCACGAACGTCTTCCTCCCCGCCTCGCGCGTCCTGGAGCTCGGATACGCGCGGCTGTCTACCCTCACCCTTGCCGACATCGCTCGGCCGCACCTCGCTGATCCGGTCGGACAGATGCGGGAGTCCGCCTCGCTCGCGCTGCTCGCCGGTGCAGGGATTCGCCCTGGTGGAGCAGGATCTGGAGACTGGGCCGCGTTCACCTGCCGTACCGGTCAGAGACCGTAGCGGGCGCGCCATGGCAGCCCCTGGACATCGCGCTGCACGCCGGTGTCGAGCCGCCCGAGCACACCCGGGACACCATGCTGCCCGCCCTGCATGCGTGCGCCGCCGTGTCGAGGCCGACCTTGCGGTCGCCGGCCCGGCACGCTCCCGTGATCACGGATTGACACTCCCGCGCCACAAGCGCGCGGAGACACGCCCCTATCGGCCGGCACGGTATGTGACTGGCTGCTGGTGTCGTGCAGGGTGACAGCGGCTCCACATCGGCTGGTCCATGACCCGGTCCCTGAAGGGGCGTGGTGAGGACAGTTGGCGTCCGTCGGCGGACTGCCCCCAGCGCTCCCGGCCGATGAACGACACTGCCTGCATGCATCTGAGCAAGACGAACCCGTACTCGGCCGCATGCCCCAGCCGACCGCTGATCGATCTGATCGGAGCCAAGTGGACGATCCTCGTCATCGGTTGTCTGACCCGAGGTACGCAGAGGTTCAGCGAACTGGCCGCCGAACTCCAGGGAGTCACGCCGAAGGCGCTCACGCAGACGCTGCGGCAACTCGAACGCAACGGCCTGGTCCTGCGCACAGTGCACCCCGTGATTCCTCCGCATGTCGAATACGAACTGACCCCTCTTGGCCACACCCTCCGCGGGCCCGTCGAAGCTCTGCTCGGCTGGACCGACGCCTACATCGAGGTGTGTTCCGCAGCACAACGCGCCTATGACGCCGACGCCTGAGCTGCACACTTCACTCGGATATAGCCACTATCAAGAAAGTGCAATCTTCAAGGAGATTCCGCGCATCCCTAGCGTGACCGAGGTACCGACCGGTACCCGCCATTCAGGGAGTACGTGATGTGCGAAGCAGAGCAGCACAACCATCAGTCGCCGTCTCGCCGCGGCATCCTGCGTTGGGGCGCGGCAGCCCTGCCCGCGGCCGCAGGCGTGACGGCCTTGGCATGGCCGACACAGGCCACCGGCACACCGTCTGCCGCGGTGCGCAGTGGTGCGTACTACGAGGCGGGTCGCGGAGACACCCTGCGCGGCATCGCCAACCGCTTCCTCGGCTCCGAACAGCGCTGGACGGAGCTCTACCGCCTGAACCGGCAGGTCCTGGACAAGAGCGGTGAGCCGCGCACTGGCCAGCGCCTGGAACTCCCCGAGTCTCCGGACGGCGCCACGACCCGGAACTTCGCGCCGCTCCCTGACACCGCCAAGCCTCTGGCCGTCCCCCCTGAGGGCTACCGGCTCGATCGCATCGGTGACGCCTTCTACGCCGTGACCGCCGGTGGCACGCAGGCGGCCTTCCTCGTCACCAGCGCCGGCGTGGTCGTCATCGATGCCCCGCCCTCGCTCACGGAAGCGCTTCCGGCCGCGATCCGCCGCGTCACCGGCCGCAAGGTCACCCACCTCGTGTACAGCCACGACCACGCCGACCACACCGCAAACGCGTCGGCGTTCGGCGACGTGATCCGCATCGCGCACACGGCGACCGCAGAACGGATCAAAGCCGACCAGGACCCGGGCCGTCCGATGCCCACGGTGACCTTCCACGACCGCTACCGCCTCGACCTCGGCGACCAGCGGCTGCTCCTCAGCTACCCGGGCGCCAACCACGAGGCCGGCAACATCCTCATCCACGCACCTCGCCAGCGCGCGGCCATGATGGTGGATGTCGTGATGCCCGGCTGGGCCCCCTTCCGCGCCTGGGGCACCGCCGACAGCGTCCCCGGTGTACTGCGTGCCCATGACGAGCTCGCCCGTATGGACCTGGACACGTACGTCGGCGGGCACGTCCACCGGCTCGGCACCAAGGAGGACATCGAGGTCTCCCGCGAGTTCGCGCGAGACCTGTGGAGGGCCACCGCCAAGGCCATCGCCGCCACCGACATGGCCCCCTACTTCGGCAAGGTCGAACCGGGCAACAACTGGGCCGGCTTCGATCTCTACCTGCAGGCTGTCGCCGACAAGGTGGAGCCTGTCATCTACCGCAAGTGGCTGGGCCGCCTCGGAGCAGTGGACGTCTTCACCCGCGAGAACGCCCTCACCGTGGCACTCTCCCAGATCGTCGACGCTCCGCGCGATCTCTGATCGCCGTACGGGCAGCAGGAGAACCTGCCCTGGCCAAGCCGAGGTCGTCGCACGTTCCGGCTCTCGGGGTACACCGGCTGGTCTCAGGGACGCCGGCGATCACCGTGCTCGTCGGCGTGGCGGCCGCTGTGGAGCTTCTGACGCAAGCCGGCATCCACCGGGTCCAGGCCACACAGCTGTCGCTGACCGGCATGGTCATCGCGCCGATCGACGCATGGCTCCGCGCAAGTCGCGGCTTGAGTGTCGCCCTCTCCACCCGCCCCCACGCTGAGGCTGCTGAGACAGCATGCATGAGCGGCGCAGCGGACCGCATGAGTGGGCATGCCCGCTCGAGAAGCCGGCATCACGTGGGCTCGCAGCGTCAGTTCCGGTCCCAGCGACAGTTGCAGCGGGTTCACAAGGGGGTCAGGGCGGCAAACTCCGCTTGGCGCGACGCGTCGCTGCACTCACGCCGGGCGATCCCGTAGAACGTCGCCCGCCCTTCACAGCTCAGCGGAGACCGCGCGTCCAGTCCGTCTTGGGCTGCCGCAGCTCGGCGATGCGGCAGCCCATCCGTCCGCTGATACAGCCGCACGGTTCCGACTTCCCTGGCTGCCTCCGCGATGATCACGTTGAGTTGGCGGATCTTCCAGACAGTGCGGCACAGCCTGACAGACGGCAGGGCAGGGCAGGGCAGGGCAGGGCAGGGCAGGGCAGGGCAGGGCCAACAGCTTCCGGTCACGAAGTGCAACGGGCGTCAGACAGTGATGGAATGTTTAGTCACGGTCCGTCTGCGACACGTTCAGGCATCACAAAATAGCGACCCCCGCGCGCATTCTGGACTGGTCTTCACGTGAAGAGGTGACGCACTTGTCCGGCCGGAAATCGATTCGCACGACAGAGGTGATATGCCTACTGCTGACATTTATACTGACCGGATGTACTCAAAATAACGACCATGGAGGTGGCGACAAGGAAAGAAAATTCAGACTTATGCTTATCTCCTCTCCTACGGGCTTGGATGCGCCGCTCTTCTACGGAAAATCGAGAGGGGTGTTTGCAAAGTACGGAATCGATTTGACCATCCAGTTCGGAAATGGTTCACAGAGGACGTACGACGCAGTTGCCAGCGGTCGCGCCGATGCGGGCGTCACGGTCTTCTCAGCAATTGCACTCAGCGCCGGGAAGGGAGGTGATCTCGTCTCGTTCGGTTCACTTCAGCAAGTGGACAGTGCAGGGATCCTCATGAGCAAGTCCTCTCATGTCACTTCGACGGCGGGTCTACGGGGCAAGACACTGCTTGCCTCCTCAGGATCAGCGCTCCGCAGGGTTCTTCCGGTCCTGCTGTCGCAGGCTGGAGTTCCGGAGGATCGTGTATCCGTAAAGGATGTCGTGCCAGGAGCCCTGTACGCCGCCTATGTTGCGGGCCAGGCAGACGGAATGATCACCGTACTTCCGAACTCTGTTCCTGTAGTGGGGGATAAACGTCCTTCCGTGGCCCTTCCTTTCATTGAAAACGGTATCGTCCAACCCGGCCTCAGCTTGGTGGCGCAACCAGAGGATCTGCGGTCCGAGCGGGACACGTACGTACGCTTCATGCGCGCTCTCATCGAAGCCGATTCCTTGGCTCAAGCTGATATTCGAGAAGCAGCAGGTTCCGTCTCCGAGGAGGCACCGCAGCTGACCAAGGACGTCACGGCCGACCAGTTCCGGGCAGCTCAGGAATTTCGATGCTGGGCTGACTCACCCAACGGTTCATCCTCTTTCTTGCAACCCGCCGCTCTGTGGAAGTCAGGAATCTCCCTCTTCGAAAAGTCGGGCATGATTGAAAGCGGCGCGCTTAATAGTGAAGCGCTGTACACGAATGGAATCGTTCGAACCGCTGTCAGTTCTGATCCACCGCGAGGTCCACATGCACGCGAGAGATGCTGAAGCAGAACTTCCCGGAAATCAGAAGGTGAAGGTATCGCAGGTAAGCCACGAGTTCGCCGGCAGATCGAGATCCGTGCACGCTTTGGAGGACGTCTCATTCTCCGTGCCGCAGGGCGAGTTCGTAAGCATCCTCGGGCCGTCCGGATGCGGGAAGAGCACCCTGCTCCATCTAATTTCCGGGCTCAACATCGCGTCCCGCGGCAGGATCTTCATCGACGAAAAACAGGTAAGAGGCACCAGCCAGGACATCGGTATGGTATTCCAATCAGATCTTCTGCTGGACTGGAGAAATGCGCTCGACAACGTACTGATCCAGATCGAGTTCCGCGGGCTAAAAAAGTCGGATTACGTTGAGCCCGCGCGGGAACTACTACGGAAAACGGGCCTTGAACTCTTCACGGACGCCATGCCGAAACAGTTGTCTGGAGGGATGAGACAGCGCGTCGGAATCTGCCGCGCATTGATCCACGACCCCAGTCTACTGCTCATGGATGAGCCGTTCGGCGCACTGGACGCCATCACCAGAGAACGCATGAACATAGATCTTCTCAAAGTGGTCGAAGAATCCGGCAAGACCGTTGTCTTCGTCACGCACAGTATTGAGGAGGCAGTCTTCCTGGCTGACCGGGTGCTGATTCTTTCAGGGCGACCTGGCAGTCTCGTTGCAGATATAGAGATCCCGATTCCGAGGCCCCGCCTTGAATGGCCTCACGGGGAGTCGGACTTTTCACCCTTTGCCAAAAAAGCCCGTGCTGCCCTCGGGCATCGTGATCCCTTGTCGTGAGGCGGTAACTCTCATGCCAGCGGCCGGATCGAGGACCGGCAGGCCCGCACGTCGGCCCTCCAGGTATCTGGGGTGGCTGTGGGGCTTGACCGGTTTCATTCTGCTTGGGCTCTCCTGGGAATTGATAGTCATATCCGGAACTGTTCCTGAAACTGCGCTTCCTCGCCCGATGGACGTACTGCAGGCCCTTGTCGAGTATCGCGCACCTCTGTGGGATAACGGCTTGACGACCTTGTCTGAGATCATTCTCGGATTCGCGCTGAGCGCAGTTTCAGGATTCCTCATCGCACTCCTCATCGCCAGCTCGACAGTCTTGAACCGGATCCTCTATCCCGTTGTGATCGTCGCGCAGGCGGTTCCGAAGGTAGCGCTCATCCCAGTAATTCTGATCTGGTTCGGATTCGGTCGCGCGTCCAACGCGGTGATAGCTCTTTTGATCTCCGTATTCCCTGTGATCGTGAACACTCTGTACGGACTGCAATCCGTGGATCAACGGCTTATCGATCTCGGTCGCGCCATGTCCGGAGGGCGATTCATGATATTCCGCAAAATCAGGTTGCCAGCGGCCATGCCCAGTGTTTTCACCGGCCTGAAACTAGGCATGTCATTTGCCACTGTGGGTGCCGTCGCGGGTGAGATTTTTGCCGGCTCCGAAGGGTTGGGATACCTCGTGTCCAGCGCGGCTGGGGCTCTCAATACTCCATTGGCCTATGCGGCGATCGTAGTAATATCCGCTATGGGCCTGATTTTGTACTACCTCATGCTCTGGCTCGAACGCCGTCTGCTGCCCTGGGCTGCGGGCGACCGACCGTCGGGCATGTGACGTCCGTTCCGAGCCTTCAGCCATCTTCTGTGGCCCAAGGACGGGAAAGGCCGCCAGTGTAGGCTGACCATGAGTTCACAAGACCGGGCAGGCCTGCGAGGTGACGCGTGGCTGGAAACGTTGCTGTGGCTGGTGCGAGTGTGTCGAGTCGACTCTTCGCCGTCCTGGACTGCTTTCAGGTCGGGGCATCGGCCCTGTCTTTGACCGACATCGCCAACCGCTCTGGACTCCCCCTGTCGACCGCCCGTCGATTGGTTTCTGATCTGGTCGCCTGGGGCGGCCTGGTGCAGCACGAGGACCGAAGGTTCCGAATCGGCATGCGACTGTGGAAGATCGGCTCCCTCGCCTCTGACCAGCGAGTACTCAGAGAAGCCGCCCTGCCGTACATGCACGATCTCTACGAGGCGACCCAGGAGAACATCCAGCTCGCGGTCCTCGACGGACTCGAGGCACTGTGTGTGGAAAAGATATCCGGCGTGAGAGCCGTGCCGACGTTCACACACCTCGGTGGACGACTGCCGCTGCACGCCACGGGGGTGGGGAAGATCCTTCTTGCATTCTCACCCCGAGAAGTGGTGGCAGCCGTGCTGGCGCAAGGGCTTCCTCCGATAACCTGCCACACCATCACCGAACCTGGGCGGCTCGTGTCCGAACTGGCCAAGGTTCGTCAGAGCCGGATCGCGTTCTCGCAAGAGGAAATGTCGCTGGGCGCTGTGTCCGTCGCTTCGGTGATCGAGGGATCCAACGGTGCTATGCGAGGCGCGGTGAGCATCGTGTCCCGGTCCGCTGCCCGGCTGGACCGGCTGGAGCCTGCGGTCCGCACGGCGGCACTGGGAATTTCCCGCGCCTGCATCTGATCACAAAACTCGGTGCCACTCAGTGGCAAGGAATCATTGCTGCCCCGACCAGGCCGCATCTACGTTCAAGGGGTACAGCGGTTCTGTACAGCCTCTAGCGAGAGACCGTGATGTGCCATGTACGCGCTGAATGAAACTGCCGCAGGCTCTTCCTCTGTGATGCCTCCTGTCGCCATCTGCGCCATGCCGACGCTTCCAGCCTCGGTGCCCGCCATGCGGCATCTCGCTGTGAAGGTTGCCAGCCGCTGGCAACTCGGCGACATCGCTGAGTCGTTGGAACTGGTCGTGACCGAACTCGT
Organism: Streptomyces sp. NBC_01334; assembly: GCF_035983595.1. Classification (NCBI taxonomy): domain Bacteria; kingdom Bacillati; phylum Actinomycetota; class Actinomycetes; order Kitasatosporales; family Streptomycetaceae; genus Streptomyces; species Streptomyces sp. NBC_01334. The sequence continues at coordinate 1,366,765 of NZ_CP130718.1, forward strand.
CACCAACGCGGTGAAGCACAGCGGGGCGTCAGAAGTGGTGATGCTGCTGGCACATGAATCCGAGACGTCCCTGAAAGTGCAGGTCAAGGATTCAGGGCAGTGGCTCGTCTCTGCCTCGGACACCTCCTCTGCTTCGCTTCCGGTGGACGGCTGGGGTCTTTCTCTGGTCAGCGAGCTCTGCGCACATTGTGAGATTCGAGCTGGAGAGCACGGCACCACGGTGACAGCCACGCTGGTGCGCACCGAACCCGCGCCGGAAATCGGCCGATCCCAGCCCGAGTGCTGCGATCTGAACGAGGCCGCTCGGTCACTGGTGCACCAGTGAACCTGCGGCTTCCGCTGCCACAGCGCGCTGTTGCCCACTCTCCTGTCCTCTACCGTCCGACCTCTACCCCCTTCTGTGGGCGAGCAACAACTCAGTCGGCTTCTTCCTCCGACACTCAGAGCTCGTAAAAGGATCTTGCCGAGGTGCCCTGGTCGGGCGTGACCGGTGTGCTGATTCGGCCGTTTCGCCGAGCTGCACGCGGCCGGCAAGCTCGACCGGACGCGCGTGCGTGGCCGGGTCCCTCGTCCGCGGAACAACTCGTTCGGCACCGACCGCTCCATCAGACCCGTCCGGCAGGACTCGACCAACTCTCGTGGAGAACTGGCGCCTCGACTTGGCTGATGCACCTGCCCACCCGGATCCGAGCGGGCACCCGGGTGCAAACCTCCTCCCTTCAGCCGCTGTTGACACGGTGATGGATCGTGCAAGAATCTGGATCTCAGTAGTCATGTTCAAGCATCACGGTGCGTTGTGGACGCTCGTTCTTGCTCGTTCTCCTGAGACAGCGCCCGACGCAACCAGCCGCACTCATCTGCCCCCGCGACAAGGCGACCCGAAACTCTCGTACAGAGTTGTCGACTCAGCGTCCCGGCCCAACGGCCGGCTTGTCCTCGTCGTGGTGGTGCTTGTCTGCCTCGTCGAGCAAGGAGGAACTCATGAGCACACTCTGGACCCGAGGTGTCCCGGCCGCCCTCGCCGCTGTCGCCGTCGCGACCTCCCCAAGCATCCTCGCGCCACCGACGGACACGGACCTCTCGCCCACCGCATTAGCCCTGCCTGCTGTCTCGCCCACGCCCCAATCCCTCACCCGCGCAGGCCATGACGTCGCCGTGACCGGCAGAGTCCTCCTCGTCGTAGACGAGCGGACGGACGCTGCGGCCCGTGCCCGACTCGTGAAGCACCTCAAGGGCCACGGCGTGGACCGCGTTGACATCGCTGATCCCCGCCACATTCCGAAAGCCTCCCCGGGCCGGCTCACGGTGCTCCTCGGCCCCGCGGAACGGCCCGACATCGCCCAAGCGCTCGGCGGCACTTCCGTGCCCGACCGCGCAGACGGATACGCGATCAAGATCAGCGGCCAAGGAAAGGCCGCTTCCACCATCGTGACACTCGGCGGCCACGACGAAACGGGGCAGTTCTATGCAGTCCAGACGCTACGTCAACTCTTCCGCCACTCCGGCGGCAAGCACTGGAAGATCGCGAACGTGCAGGTGACCGACTTCCCCTCCATGGGGCTGCGCGGCACCATCGAAGGCTTCTACGGACAGCCCTGGACCCACGCCGAACGCCTGGACCAGATGGACTTCTACGGGGACATCAAGGCCAACACCTACGTGTACGCCCCCAAGGATGATCCCTTCCACCGCAGCAAGTGGCGAGACCCCTACCCGACCGACAAGCTGAACGAACTCGGAGCGCTCGTCGCCCGGGCTTCGGCCAACCATGTGCGCTTCACCTTCGCAGTCTCCCCGGGAGAGTCGATCTGCTACTCCTCACCCGCCGACCGCGTCGCTCTTGAAGCCAAACTCCAGGCCCTGTACGACCTCGGCACCCGGGCCTTCTCCGTCCCCCTCGACGACATCAGCTACACCAAGTGGAACTGCGATGCCGACCTCAGGACGTACGGCGCTCCCGGACGGGCTGCCGCGGCCGCCGCGCAGGTCGACCTGCTGAACGACCTGCAACGACACTTCATAAGCACCCACCCGGCGACACAGCCGCTGCAGATGGTCCCCACCGAGTACGGCGATCTGACCGACACCGCCTACAAGCAGAAGCTGCGGGCCGCACTCGATCCGGCGGTGGTGGTGATGTGGACCGGCACGGACGTGGTGCCTCCCACCATCACGAATGCGCAGGCGGACGCATCCTCCAAGCTGTTCGGCCGTAAGGTCTTCGTCTGGGACAACTATCCTGTCAACGACTACGGCAACACGTCCGGCCGACTGCTGCTCGCCCCCTATGACAAGCGCGAGGCAGGCCTCTCTGATCACATCAGCGGCATCGTCGCCAACCCTATGAACCAACCCTCCGCGAGCAAGGTCGCCGTCTTCGGCGCGGCAGACTTCGCCTGGAACGACCGCGCCTACCAGGCCGACACGAGCTGGCGGCATGCCATGTCCTACCTCGCCGGCGGCGACACCACGGCAGCCAAAGCCCTCCAGGTCTTCAGTGACCTGGAGCACCTCGCCCCCACCTTCGGCGCCAAGCCCTGGCAGAGCCAAGCGCCTGAGCTCGCTCAGCGCTTCTCCGACTTCTGGCGTGCTTGGAACGGCAGTGGCCGCGACCGCCTGAAGGCTGTCCGTGAACTGCGGGCATACGCACTGCACATCGAGCGGGCACCCGCCACCATCCGCGACGGCGCGGTGCAGCGGGGATTCCTGGTGGACGCCGCGCCCTGGCTGGACGCCACAGCCCTGTGGGGCCGGGCCCTCGTCAAAGCGACCGACGCCCTCGACGCCCGGCTCCGCGGCCTGAAGGCGAAGTCCGACAGGCTGGCCGCCGAAGCGCGTTCCCTGCAAGCGCAGGCGAGGGCAGTACGTATCGTCCCCTCCCGCAACACCTGGGGCGAGGTTCAGCCAAAGGTGGGTGACGGCGTCCTCGACACCTTCCTGGCGCGGGCGGACGCCTTGTTGACTGACTGGGAAACCGGCTGACAGTTCAACGCAGCCTCCGTTGAACCCGATTGACCTCCGGATTCACGCGAAGAGTGCCGCGCCCCGGTCTACGGCGGTCCGTTGACCGGGGCGGCGGCGGGATCTCGCGAGGGGGTGGCGATCAGGGGCCTGACCCAGGGGCCGGATCGTTATGCGAGGACAGAGAGCCTTGACTACTTATGCGCGATAGCCACACGATACCTTCACCGCGTGTCCAGGTCACAGCAGCTCAACGCCCGCCATACATGGCCCTTTGCGACTCTGGATGCTCAATCGGCGGGCGCGGTGTGCCGCGAGGTACGACCGAAAGTTCGGCAGGAGAGCAGTGAATCCACATCGACCAACCGATGGTGCCCCGTCCGCGGACCCGTACACAACCCCGGGTGCAGAAGACCACCTGGAGGACCAACTCGAGAGCTTCACAGCCCACTGGGTGAGACCTTACGTCTCCACAGCCGAGTCAACGTCCACGTCCGGGCCCGTCAGCACCTGGGACACGCTGTCGCTCCAGCCCATCCATCATGCCGCAGTCGTCCATCCGCCCAAGCCAGTTGCACAGCCTCACGGGGCACATCGCCGGCGGGCACGTCCCTCAACTACACGCGGACGTTCACCGATTGCCGCCACAGCTGCCGCGATGGGTGTTCTCGCCGTCACTGCCGCATGGTGGAAGGTCTCCGTCAGCGATGACGTCCGGCAGCCGATCGCGTCGACGACAAGAGAGGTTGTCGAACCGTCGGAAACACCCTCCGCGCCCCACCCCGTACCCACCGAACCCAGTGACCGCTCGTCGCCGCCGCCGTTGGTCTCGGACATCGCCTCCGCCCCGGTGTCCAGCGGGCCGCCCTCGGCGTCGGTAAGCCGCGCAGGCACCCAATCCGCTTCCGCGGCAGCCAGATTGGTCAAGTCTCCATCCGCGCCGGCGGTGACACGTACTCTCACCGCGCCGCCGCCGTCAGCTCCGACCTCGCTGGTCCTCTACCGGGGCGACCGGGGTCCGGAGGTTGCTGAGATGCAACGCCGACTCTCCATGACGGGATTCTGGTCCGGCAGCTGGGACGGGGTGTACAACGGGCCGCTGGAACGTGCGGTGCGCGCCTTTCAGCAGTACTACGGCGTAACTGGTGACCCGTCAGGCACCTACGGCCAGGCAACGCGGAGGTTCCTGGAGTCGATCACGAAATGATGGACTGATCCTCTCCAGTACGTCTTCTCATCAGTGTCATTCGTGATCGTTATGGCTCAGGCCTCCGTCAATGAGATTGACTGCGTCTGCGACGGGCCCTTGTGGCGTACGCCTCCCCCCGTGGGCGCCCGGCATCGGGCCCGTCGCCCTCCTCCCTCTCGCACCGGACTGAACCGCTCCGGGGTCGATGACGGCTCCGGGCTGCCCCGGGTTGAGTGAAGCCGAGGTGCTGGGTTTCAGCTTGTCCGGCAACAGCGTCGGTTGCGTGATCTGTTGGAGCCGCTCCCGGCGTCCAGCAGTACGTTGAAGCGAGGCCCGCTGCCGCTGTCCCTCACACTCTTCCTGCCCGTCAGTGGCCGCACACACCGTGAAGACCTGCAGAAACCAGCAGCGGCTCCATGGGGGTGCAGCGCTGTCAACCGGCCAGGTCATCCAGTCCATCCGATGATCCCTTTGCTGATAGCTGATGTCCATCAGCGTCATGGCTCGCCCACGGTGTCCTGGGGTTGGCTGGAGCACGGCCGTGGCCTCCGTCAGAGCGCGGTGTCGCGTGACGCGGAGAAGAACGCTGCAGCCAGGCCATGAGCGTTGAGGGGCAGGCTGGGTGCTGCTGCTCAACCAGCCGGCGATTCAAACTGCTTGGGAGACATGCAATGACCTATATGCGTAGCCTGATCGGCCACGGGCAGACCCCCACTGCCCGTGGCCCGGCGCCGAATACCTCCGGGTGTTCGGCCGACGGTGGTCGTGCCGGGAGCGCCGCGGGCGAGCAGGATGTGGCCCGTGCCGTGACCTCGGCCGACGAGGCCTTTGCGGCCTGGTCAGCCGTGCCCCCTCCCGAACGCAGTGCGCTCTTTTTACAGGCCGCTCAGATTCTGGTGCTGCGCACCTCTCAAATCGTCGACACGATGGCTTCGGAAGTGGGTGCCACGGCAACCTGGTCCTCGTTCAACGCCAAGCTGGCGGCACAGATATTGATCGAAGCAGCTGGCGCTGTCACCCATCCGACCGGCCAGGTCCTGCCCACAGAGACTCCCGGTGCGCACTCCATCCATGTGCGCTTGCCCCTGGGTGTGGTCGCCGCGATCGCTCCATGGAACGCTCCGCTCATCCTGGCGGCCCGCGCCGTGGCCCTGCCGCTGGCTCTGGGCAACACCGTGGTGCTCAAGGCGAGCGAGGAGGCCCCCCTGTCCGGTGGGCGGCTCCTTCAGAGCGCCCTGAAGGAGGCAGGACTTCCCGACGGTGTACTCAACGTCGTCACTCACGCCCGCGGTGATGCCGCCGCTGTGGTCTCTGCCCTTGCCGCCGATCCGCGAGTACGCGCCGTGAACTTCACAGGTTCAGCCGCCGTGGGCCGCACCGTGGCGGTAGAGGCTGCCCGGCATCTCAAACCTTCCGTTCTCGAGCTGGGCGGGAAGAACTCTCTGCTCATCATGGAGGACGCCGATGTCGACTACGCAGTGGGCGCCGCTGTCTTCAGCGCGTTCATGAACGCGGGCCAGAGCTGCCTGAGCACCGACCGCATCTTCGTCCAGCGCCCGCTGGCCGACGAGTTCGTCGCAAGGCTCAGCGAACGGGTCACGGCTCTGCCCGACAGTGACCCCAGCTGGCCTGCCGGCACGACCGGCCCTCTGGTCCACTCCCGCGCTGCGGAGCGGGTGTCCGCGCTGGTCTCCGATGCCCTCTCCAAGGGAGCCACGGCGCTGGCGGGCACGGGCACGGTTGAGGCCCCCGGCACGCTGGTGGCGCCTGTGGTGCTCACCGATGTCACCCCGGACATGGACATCTGGTCGGCCGAAATCTTCGGCCCGGTGGTGGTGGTCCACGTCGCAGACAATGCGGACGAGGCGGTCGCCCTCGCCAACGAACCTCCCTGCGGGCTGACAGCAGGCGTCATCACGAGCGACTGGGCTGCAGGCCTCAACATCGCCCACCGGCTGCGGGCGGGCGCCGTCCATGTGAACAACCAGGACGTGGCCGGCCAAGCCAAGGCCCCTTTCGGAGGCATCAGAGACTCGGGGTACGGCCGCTTCGGAGGCCAGGCAGGGATAGAGGCCTTCACTGACACCCGGTGGATCACGTTGGGGGCCGGGGGACGCCCCGTCTTCCCGCTCTGAACCCAGGCATCCGCCGCGGCAGCGCACCGACCAGTGGTGCAGCTTCTTCCCGGGCGGGTTCCGTCGAACGCATGGCTCGGCGGATCTGCTCGCCCCTCGTATCGACAGCATTGTCATCGAAAGGATTCCCCTTGCGGACAGTGATAGTGGGAGCCGGTTCCGCCGGCCTCATGTGCGCCTGGAAGCTCAGCGCAGACGAAAATCATGAGGTCGTGGTCGTGGACGCAGGTATCGACCCGGGCCCGGAGGTTCCTCCGGAACTGCGCACCGACATTCTCCTGCCGCCCGAGTACTACTGGCCGTACATCGATGAGGACACCGGAAACGTTCTGCCTCGCGGCAAGGTGTTCGGCGGCAGCTCTGCGGTCAACGCAGCTGCAGCGGTTCGCGGGCACCCATGGTGCTATGACGCCTGGGGCTCTGAGGTGTGGTCCTGGGAGGCATGTCTGCCCGCTTTTCGTGCCATCGAGGCGGACCAGCAATTCGGCCAGGACGACCATCACGGTTCCAACGGCCCCATTGCGATCACCCGGTACGAGCAGGGCGCGTTCGACCTCGCGTTCCAGGACGCCTACCGGAGCCACGGCTACCATCCGGTGGCCGACCACAATGCCCCTGGTGCGCTGGGATTCGGCCCCTTCCCCACCAACCGCGTCGATGGCGTGCGCATGAGCACCCTCCTGACCGTGCTGCCCCAGATACGCACCCGCCCCAACGTGGAACTTCGGCCGGGCAGCGAAGTTCTGCGCGTGCTGGTCAGCGACGGTGTCGCCCGTGGGGTGATCCTGCGGGACGCTCAGGGGCAGCACACCGTCGAGGCCGACCGCGTCATCCTGTCCGCCGGCACGTTCGGTACACCGGAGATCTTGTTCCGCTCCGGCATAGGTCCCGGCGACAGCCTGCGGGCCGCGGACCTTCCGGTCGTCGCCCACGCACCCGAGCTGGGAACGAACCTGTCCGACCACTTCATCCTTCAGATGGACGTGGAGGTCACCGATCCCACGGCGCTGGCCATGCCCGGCGGGCAAGGCACCCTGCTCACCTTCGAGTTGCCCGGCGACCGCCATCCGCAAGCTCACGTATTCGCTTACCACGCCGCCTTCTTCGACCCTACGGCCGGTCCTCACACCGCTGCCGTGACGAGTTCCCTGATGACGCCCGAGAGCCGGGGCCATCTCGAGCTGGGCCGCGGACCGGCCCGGGTCCATCTCAACCACCTGTCAGCGCCGGTGGATCGTTCCCGGGCGGCCTGTGTCGTCACCGCCGTGGCAGACATCGTCGACGGCCTGGCCGCGCAAGGTCGGCTCAAGCTCCCCGACGCACCATGGTGGCGGAGGGAGGATCTGCAGCAGGCCTGCCGCGAGAAGGCCGTCTCCTACCACCACCCTGTGGGCACCTGCCGCATGGGCCGCGAGGGCACCAGCGTTGTAGACGAGCATCTTCAGGTGAGGGGGGTTGAGCAGCTGATGGTCGCTGACGCCTCCGTCATGCCCTCCCTTCCCAGGGCACAGACCAACCTGGCCACGATGATGATCGGCTACAGGGCGGCCGGATTCGCAACCCGATAGCGTGCCGGCTCGGCGATCCTCATGATGAGGGCCGCGACGGTCACGGTGCCGAGGAAGACGTAGGGCCAGGCTCGTCGTTGCGAGGGGCCATGGCTCTGGTGGGCTTGAGCCGGTTGATCGCCCGTTCGACGGTGTTGCGTTTCCTGTGCCGCTCGCTCCTTGTCGAAGCATGGTGACCGCCCGCCGCGTGAGCCTCTGCACTGACAGGCATTGCCCGGCCGCGGACGGCCGGGCAATGCCTGTCAGTGCATCAGAAGCTGTCCCCGTTCAGGGAATGTCCCGAGTCCGGAGGCATGGACGGACGGCTGATGAGGGGCTTGGGCACCGCGTTCACCCGAACCGGAGGAGCTGTCCGCAGCATGGACATCGGCAGCTCGGTGCCCCGGCAGACCCGACGAAAGCGTCGTTGAGGGGCGACATCAGTCTCTTCCTCGGTCTGGACGTGGGCAAGTGTGAACACCACGCCACCGCCGTCACACGGACCGTGAAGGAAGACGCTCGACAAACGGCTGCCCCATCCCGAACCTCGGCCCGATGCGAAGGACGCGTTCATCATGGCCGACGCGGCCCGTGTGCCCCTTAGACGCTGCGGGCGATCGACGGTGAGGACGAGACCATCGCCGAGCTGGCAGTGATCGTGGCTTCGACGACGACCCGGCCGGTGAGGCGACGAGGGTCACTGACAGCTGCGCGGCCTGCTGCCCCGGATCCATCCGTCGCTGGAGCGGGTGCTGGGGCCGAGGTTGCAGCACCCGACGGTGCTCGCCCTGCTGGAGCGGTTGCCCTGGACCCTGCCGCCCTGAACATCTGCACACCTGTCCGGGCGACCCGCCAGGGGCTCGTGCTGCCACCGCTCGAGCCTGCGCCGGCAGGTCTGCCCGGTGCCGAACCCCAGCGCGCGGCCCTCCCAGGATCCGCGCAATGGATTACGGACACGGGACGACCAGCCGGCACCGCAGGTCAACGGAGAAGGGGCACATCGTACGGGCTTCAGGCCGGGATACCGGTCCCCACACGAGAAGCCTGCAGCAAGGTGCGCGCAGCGTCCTTGGCCTGACGGGCCGGCTCAGGGGAACCGAAGATGGCGGCCGTGGTCATCGCGCCCTCGGCCAGGAGGACGAGGTGGTCGGCAAGCCAGGTGGGCGCTTCTGCAGCGGCAACCAGGTCGGCGACGTACTGTCGGAAAGCCTGCTTGTGAGCCTTGGCGATGTCGGCCACGGCCGGGGAGGACGCCCCCAGCTCGCCGAAGGAGTTGATGAACCCACAGCCCCGGAAGTCCGGCTCGCTGAACCAGCGGTACAACCAGTCGAACACCGCCAGGATGCGCTGTGCGGGCGACTCGGAGGAAGCGTCCACATATCGGGCCAGATCGTCCAGCCACCGCGCGTCCCGCTGGCGCAGGTACGCCTCGACCAGGGACTCCTTGGAAGGGAAGAGTTGGTAGAGACGCTTCAGCGGGACAGCAGACGCGGAGCGAATCGCATCCATCCCCACAGCCCGGACCCCCTGGCCGTAGAACAGTTCCTCAGCCGCGCCGAGAACCCGCCTCTCGGCCTCTTCTCGATCCACTTCAGTCACCCCCTCCCCGGGGAATTGTCGTTCTCTCGTATCTCCTACGGTACCTCGCACGCAGCCGGGCAGGACACGTTCTTGCTGCGTCCTGCCCGGCATCGCGGCCGTTCGAGGCGCGACAGGATCCGGCGAGGGCCTGCGCACGTCACCCCACGACGTCCAGCCCCTGGCCGGTTCGACGTGCGAACCGACGCATTCGGCGCGAACGGGGGCGGAGCTGCTGCGCCCGTCGGCGACTTCGGTGCGACAGCCGACGTCGGCGGCGCCACGGCGACGGGACTCTACAGGCCCAGGTCGCTCAGGCCTGGGTGTCCATCGGGTCGGCGTCCAAGGGGCCAGTGGAACAAGCGCTCCGACTCCTTGATGGGGAGTTCGTTGATGCAGGCGTAGCGATGGTGCATCAGCCCGTCACCTCCGAACTCCCAGTTCTCGTTGCCGAAGGCGCGAAACCAGTTGCCCGAGTCGTCGTGGTACTCGTAGGCGAACCGCACGGCGATTCGGTTGCCGTCGAAAGCCCACAATTCCTTGATGAGCCGGTAGTCCAGCTCTCGATTCCACTTGCGGGTGAGGAACGAGACGATCTCCTCGTAGCCGGTGGCGAACTCCGCACGGTTGCGCCACCGGGAGTCCACCGTGTAGGCGAGGGCGACCTTCTCGGGGTTGCGGGAGTTCCAGCCGTCCTCCGCCAGCCGCACCTTCTGCGCCGCGGACTCTTGGGTGAACGGGGGGAACGGATGGCGTGGTTCGTGTGTCATGTCATTTCCTTTGGCCAGGCTCAGGTTCACGCACTGAACAACTGCCGGCTCCGTGGCGACACCTCGGTCGACCGACGGAGCGACTTCACTCTGCGAGAACGTACGTTCTCTCGCTCCTCACACACTAGGAGAACGATGGTTCTCACCGCAAGTGGAACAACCTCTCCCTCCACGGGACCCGATGCCGTCCGGCGGATCCGGCTGTGCACGAAGAGCTGCGGGACCACCGACGGCGCCCTCAGGCCAGGACTCCGGGCCCAGCCGACGAAACGGCCAGGGTGAGCGGAAGCCCGGTCCAGGCTGTCCCGTATCGAGTTCCCGCCACCTGCGGACCGAGTGGATGCCACGGGCTACGATGTCGAGTCCGGTCGACCCGCGTCAGCGCGGAAGCCCTGAGTCACCCCAGGGCCCCTGCACCCCTTCCGGCATCCGTGGCCAGGGTTGCGCGTCCCCCTCACCACCTCTTCCACCGAGCAACCGACTCAGCGACACGTGGAATTGACCGCCGCCCGTCCGGCTTTCTGGTCGCGGAACGAGAAGGAACTCGCCTCCCCTCCCCCGGCCGGATAGCGGTGAGTACGGGCTGCTCCGGTTGGCACGTCGCGTGGATCAGCGACCGCTCACCCCCCGGGCCCGGCCATGAGCGCGTCGGCAATGCGGTACGTTAAGAGAACGCTGGTTCTCATCGAAGGGTTCCGAGCCATGAAACATGGAGCAGATCTCGCCATGCTCCGCACCTTCCTCTCTGTCTACCGATGTGCGGGCGTCGCCAAAGCCGCAGGTCAGCTCGGCCTGTCCCAGCCCGCCGTCTCGCGTCACCTCAAGGCGCTGGAAGGTGCCATGGGCCGGAGTCTGTTCGACCGCCTCGGGCGGGGGGTTGCCCCGACCCAGGCGGGAGTCCTCCTCGCCTCTGCGGTCGCCGCTCACCTGGATGCCCTGGAAGGCGCGATCGACGGCCTGGCTTCCCCCAGCGCCACGGCCCCAGTGCTGCTGGGGGCACCGAGCGATCTGCTCGCGATCCATGTCCTGCCCCAGTTGACCCCTCTGCTGGCACGCGGCGTCCACGTACATTGCCGCATCGGCCTGTCCCTCGAGCTCACCCAGGCGCTCCTGCACGACGAGCTGGACCTCGTCGTCATGACGCAGATCGAGCAGGCTCCCACCAGACAGCTTCACCTCAGACACCTGCGCGAGGAGGAGTTCGTACTGGTGGGCCAGGCCGGAGAAGCTGCTTACGCGCCACAGAACGACACTCGTCGCTTCATCGGATATTCCCCTGCCATGCCCATGGCGCGGCGCTATTTCCGTATGTGCTGGGGCATCCAGCCACCGGCTCCCGCCCTGACGGTCGCCGACCTCCGGGCCGTGGTGGCCGCCGTCACAGCAGGAGCCGGTCTGAGTGTCGTGCCCCGCTATCTCGCACAGGAGGCCCTGGACGCCGGCAGACTGAGTCTCCTGCACACGCCGGTCACACCCGTCAACAACTCGATATACCTCGCCACGCGCCGAGGACGCGAGCACCTGCCTCAGATCAGGGCCGCGTTCGAGCTGCTCTGCCGGACAGCCTGAAGCCACAGAAGCGGAGCTGCCCGGCTCGCATCAGACGTGCGAGTCGACCTAGACGGGCGGTGCGGTGACGCCTCGACCATCGGGAGCCTGCGAGCAGGTCGGAACATCATGGTCGCAAACCACTGCCTGACTCCCTTATCTGAGAATCAACGTTCTCTGTGAGTGCAAGGCAGCAGGACCGACCGTTCTCAACCCCGACCGGCATTGCCACGACGGCTCCCCATGCAGTCCTTCGCCGGAGCCACATCCAGTCAAGCCGGGCGGGACCCCCGGCCATGCTCGAGTCGGCTCCGGCCGACCGGAACGTTCGTTGCACGCCTCGCTGGGCAGTGCGCGGGGGCATCGGCACGGTTCGGATCCGATCACGATTCGGGACGAAATCGGCGAGTGGATGGGAGGCGATTGACTTCCACGACACTTTGATCGCACGGACACAACGCCGCTCCGATGCAGGAACCGGCCGCTCGGTTCGGCTCAAATGCCTTGTAATTTTTGATGGTCGACCGCCAACAGCATCATGGCTCACCTCGCGTCCCATGGGCTTGACTAACGGGCAGTCACGCTGCATCCGCCGCAGTGTGCGCGCCCTGGCGCTCTGGATCGAGCGCTGCGTCCGAGCCGCGTGTACAGGTCAGTGGCCACATCGCCGTCCCTGCAGACAAGCGGTCGAAAGTTCACTGCAACAGGAGATGCACATGTCCAGCTTGCGGAGCCGGGTCCTCGGCGGACAGCAGGCCCCGGCCAACCGCAGTCGTCCCCCGCACTCCAGCCCGCGTCTCGGGGGTGATGCCCCTCCCGCCGCTCTCCACACCGCGGTACGTGCTGTGACGGCTGCTCGCCAGGCGTTACACCGCTTAGCCAGTGCTGCGGTATCGCCGGCCCGCAGGACGCCACATACGCAACGCACCCATCGGATGGGGCCGTCGGTCCTTCCCCCCGCGCGATCCGCCCTTCACAGGGGAAGGCGTTCCTCAGCCACGCGCACCATCGACGCCTGGGTGGTTGCCCTCGTCTCACGGATCGGGGGTGCTGCCTACCAGGTCGCCTCGCGTGCCCTCGCGCTAGCCGGGCAGGACATGTACAGCGGCCCATCGCACGATGACCCCGTGCGTCACAGGCTCTTCGACTCCGTCCACTGCACAGCCGCCACCTGGGCCACCGACAACCGCGACGCACGCCTGTCGGCGGATCCATACGAAGGCGTGCGAGGTCACCGAATGCTTCGGATCCACCCACATCCTGGACGCCGCCGTGCAGGGCCCTCCGTGGCCGGGCTTCATCCGCATCCCAAGCGGACCGGTGCAGGGTCAGTGGACCTGGTTCATGCTCCAGAGACAGACCGCGGCGGGCAGTCGGAGTTGCGCCGCGCGAGCGTCAACCTGGATCTCGGGCCCATGGCTGAGCTGGGACCCTCACAGACCGGTACGACGTAGGGCGTCACCGGCCGGCACGCCGTCCCGCGGTGAAGACCCATCCGTCTGGCGCTTCCAAGAGAGCGGGCGCTGACCGCGGTCGAGCATGTGCCGGGCCTCGGGGCGGGTGAGAAGCAAAACCGACACCACAGCGACGGTCGTGGACAAGGCTCCAACTCGAGACGGCAACGATGTCAGGGCCTTCCGCTCCGGCATTGCAGCCCGTACAGCCTTCGTCCTGGTCCCACTCGCGGCCTACCCGCGCCTAGACCTCTATTGCACGGCCGTCTGCTCACCCGGGGGTTGTCGCGGCATGGCCTGGGACTCGGGGTCATCACCCTGAGCTGTCTCCAGGCGCAGTCCGTCCCCCGGCTCAGCGGGCCCCGATCACTCAGGGCGGGGCAGTGACCTGGCCCTCACGGTGAACACGGCACAGCTCCCTGCCCTGACAGAGGCGGTCCTGCACGAGTCGGAGCATGACACGGCATTCGGTGCGGAGGTCCGCCGGAGCATCGGCACATCTGTCCGCCGAACGGCCGTCGGCGGGTTGCGGTGAATCACTGACCACCGACCGATCCCATCCGACACGACCAAGAAGTCGACACATCCATCACAAGGAGTTCCTCGCATGCGTATCACCTCGATCGGCCACGCCGGTCTGCTGCTCGAGACCGCAGCCGGCCGCATCGTCTGCGATCCGTGGTTCACCCCGGCCTACTTCGGCTCCTGGGTGCCCTTTCCCGATAACACAGGAATTGATCCGGAGCCGCTCGCGAACGCCGACTACCTCTATGTGTCGCACCTGCACCGTGACCATTTCGACCCGGACTGGCTCAAGCGGCACATGTCCAAGAAGACGACAGTCCTCCTGCCCGGCTATCCTGTCCCGGACCTGTATGAAGCCATGAAGAACCTGGGCTTCAGGAATTTCGTCCACACTCGCGACAATCAGGTCACCGAACTCGACGGCAGCCTTCGTATCATGATCAACGCCCTCACCTCACCGACCGATGGGCCGATCGGCGACTCGGGCCTGCTGGTGGATGACGGCAGGGTACGGATCTTCAACCAGAACGACGCCCGGCCAATCGAGTCCGGACCCATCGAGGACTTCGGTCCCTTGCAGGGACACTTCCTGCAGTTCTCCGGCGCGATCTGGTACCCCATGGTCTACGACTTCCCGGACCGGATGAAGGCCACGATCGGGCGGCGCAAGCGGCAAAACGGCATGGAGCGCGCACTCAAGTACATCGGCCAATACAAGGCCGCACACGTCTTCCCATTCGCCGGACCGCCGTGCTTCCTCGACGAGGACCTCTTTCATCTGAACGATCTGGACCGGGACGAGACGAACGTCTTTCCCGACCAGTTCTCCTTCCTGGAATTTCTCCACAAACAGAACCAGGACAACGCGCACCTCTTCCTCACCGGCACCACGGTCGAACTGACCCCGGACTCCGAGTGCGTCGTGGAGCAGATACCCCACGACGAGATCAGCAGCATCCTGGACCGGCACACCTACCTCATGTCCTACGGACAAAAGGTCAAGCCGGTCATCGACGGGATCCTTGCCGCCCTGCCGCAGGACCGATCCGACCTCCTCGGTCAGTTGAAGGAGTGGGTACAGCCGCTCATCGGATCAGCCGACCACATGTGCGCGGGAGTCAATGGCCGCGTACTGCTCGAAGTGGCCGCCGTCGACGAGGGCCCCGAGGAGCGGATCGTCTTCGACTTCCTGAGCCGCCGGGTCACAGCGGAATCCGGCCAGGAGTGCCGCTACCGGTTCCGCGCCGCCCGGCCCCTCATCGAGGAACTGGTACGCAGCCGCGAGCAGGACTGGGTGAACCAGCTCTTCCTCTCCTGCCGCTTCGACGCCTCCCGCACGGGGCCGTACAACGAGTACGTCTACACGTTCTTCAAGTCCCTCTCCGTCGAGAGGATGGCCTACGTCGAGGGCTACTACGCGGCGTCCAGAGGAGTCCAGGACTACGCCCGAGCCGGGGACCTCGTCGTGCAGCGATACTGCCCGCATCTGAACGCCGACCTGGTGCGTTTCGGAACGGTGCATGACGGCGTGCTCACGTGTCAGCTTCACGGCTGGGAGTTCGATCTGGCGAGCGGTCACTGTCTGACCAGCGACGACCGCAAACTGGAGACCAGGCCCCTGCGCGACGGAGACGAATCCGATTCCGCCTACCCGCGCATCGCGACGGTCGACGCGGACGGCGGGTCGGACGGTCCTCCAGCGTGATTCCCGCGAGCTGACGGCACCCGGCAGGATCACGAGGACGGCGGCCTTCCACTCCGGTCTACTGCTGGTCCGTGGAACCGCCGAGGCCCGTCGCCCGCGCCGCACCGTCGTCGGCGAGACGGCCTGGGACTGGGGTCCGTGGTCGCCGCAGCCCGCCGCGACCACGGACCCCACCACCCTCGACCTCCCCCACCCCGGCTCAGCCGGCCACGCCGCACCGCACGCTCGCCAAACCGGCACGGGAGTCAGCACCACACCGTCGAATCGCCCCTAACTGCGCGCCCCGGACGGCACTCGTTTCGACCACCTTCGAGCCCCTGGACCACCTCTCCGTGAGTCGGCATGGTGGCCGCACGCATAGCCAACCCTCGAACTATGGTGTCCCACCACATGTGCCCCTGACCTGCGGATTCCTACGGTATGGCGACACCGAACGTCCCCGTCAACCGCTTGGAAGTGGTACCGATGTCCTCCCCCGCGACCGCTCCGCCATCCTCGGGAACCCCGGCCAGCCTCAAGCGCATCGTCGCCGCCAGTCTCATCGGCACCACCATCGAGTGGTACGACTTCTTCCTCTACGGCTCGGCCGCCGCTCTTGTCTTCAACAAGCTGTTCTTTCCGGGCTCCGACCCGCTCGTCGGCACGCTCCTGTCGTTCCTGACCTACGCCGTCGGTTTCGCCGCGCGGCCGCTCGGCGCTCTGGTCTTCGGGCATTACGGGGACCGGCTCGGACGCAAGAAGCTGCTGGTGCTGAGCCTGCTGCTGATGGGCGGGGCGACCTTCGCGATCGGGCTGCTGCCGACGCATGCGACCGTCGGGAGCGCCGCCCCGGTGCTGCTGACCGTGCTGCGGCTGGTCCAGGGTTTCGCGCTCGGCGGTGAGTGGGGCGGAGCCGTTCTGCTGGTGTCCGAGCACGGGGACGCACGGCGGCGCGGTTTCTGGGCCTCGTGGCCGCAGACGGGTGCCCCCGCAGGGCAATTGCTCGCGACCGGTGTGCTGTCCCTGCTCACGGCCGTGCTCTCGGACGCCGCCTTCGCCTCCTGGGGCTGGCGGATCCCCTTCCTGCTCTCCGGGGTGCTGGTGGTCGTCGGTTTGTGGATACGTCTGTCTGTCGATGAATCCCCTGTCTTCCGGCAGGCGTTGGCGCAGGCCGAGGCCCGCAAGGCGGTGCGGTCGGCGGAGGCGGAACAGCTGCCGCTGGTGTCGGTGCTGCGACACCACTGGCGTGACGTGCTGGTCGCGATGGGCGCGCGGATGGCGGAGAACATCTCCTACTACGTCATCACCGCGTTCATCCTCGTGTACGCGACCACCTCGGCCGGTGTCTCCAAGCAGACCGCGCTCAACGCCGTACTCATCGCCTCCGCCGTCCACTTCGCGGTGATCCCGGCCTGGGGTGCGCTGTCCGACCGGGTCGGGCGACGGCCGGTGTATCTGCTGGGCGCAGTCGGGATCGGGCTCTGGATGTTCCCGTTCTTCTCGCTCGTCGACACCGGCACCTTCGGCAGTCTCGTCCTCGCCGTGACGGTGGGTCTGGTACTGCACGGGGCGATGTACGCGCCCCAGGCCGCCTTCTTCTCCGAGATGTTCGCGACCCGGATGCGCTACTCCGGCGCTTCCATCGGCGCCCAGTTCGCCTCGGTCGCGGCGGGGGCGCCGGCGCCGCTGATCGCCACCGCGCTGCTGGCCGACTACGACAGCTCCACCCCGATCGCCCTCTACGTCATCGCCGCGGCCCTGTTGACGGTCGTCGCCGTGGGAGTCGCCAAGGAGACCCGTCACCGTGACCTGACCGACGGCGACCTGACCGACGGCGACCTGACCGACGGCGATCCCGGCGTGGGCGCGGAGCACCCGCAGACCCCGGCGACGGACGCGCGCGCCGTCTGATCCCGTCCCCGTGGCCGCCGCTCAGCCGCCTCCGTACGCCGTCCGCGCGCGTACGGGGGCCGCTCAGCGCGGTGCCGGGTTCGCCAACCGGTGCAGTCTAAGGGCCAGTTGGATCTCCAGTGCGCGCGCCGGGCTCTGCCAGTCGTCGCCCAGGAGGCGGCCGACGCGTTCGAGTCGCTGGGCCACCGTGTTGACGTGGACGTGGAGTTCGTCCTTGGTGCGGGCCGGGCTCATGCCCGACGCGAAGTACGCGTCGAGGGTGCGCAGCAGGTCGGTGCCCCGTCGTTCGTCATAGGCGACGACGCGGCCTATGGTGCGCTCCACGAATCCCGCCACATCCCGGTCGCCGGCGAGGAGCAGCCCCAGGAAGCCGAAGTCCTCCGCGGCCGCCCCGTCGCCGGAGCGGCCCAGCAGCCGCAGGGCGTCGAGACAGCGGCGGCCCTCCGCGTACGCGGCGACCACCGTGTCCGGGTCGGCGGCGAGGCCCCGCACCGGGGCGGACGCGCCGACGGTGACCGCTTCGTGCACGGCCGTGCCGAGGTGCAGCGCGGTACGGCGGGCCAACTCCGTCGCGGTGTCGCCGTGTTCGAGCGGCAGCAACAGGACGGTGCCGCCGTCGCGGGCGGCGGCCAGGCCGTGCCGGGTGGCGGCGAGGTGGGAGGCGGCGGACCACAGGCGGCGGCGCGCGGCCGCCTCCTGGTCGGCGTCGGGCGCGGCGGCGTCGAGGCGGGCCGCGAGCACGACATGGGTCGCGTCGAGGTCGGCGTGCAGCCGGGTGGCGCGCTCGCGCAGCAGACGCGGGTCACGGTCGCGGGCTTCGAGCAGGTCGTCGAGGAGCTCGCCGCGCACGCGCTGTTCGGCCTCGGCGGCCGAGCGTCTGGCCAGGAGCAGCAGGGAGGTGACCATCGCGGCCCGCTCCAGGGTGCGCTGGTCGACCGGGTCGAGGCCCGGGTGGCCGCGCAGCACCAGGGCACCGAGCAGTTCCCCGCCGGCCGCGACCGCCGCGACCCAGTCGTGCTCGTGGCGTACGGCGTGGCCTTCCGCGCGGGAGGCCTCCACGGCGGCGGCCGGTGCCGTCTCCAGGAACTCCACGGTGCCGTCGAGCACTTGGGAGACCGCGGCGGCCACGTCGTGGACCCCGCCGCCGCGCAGGACGAGTTCGGCCAGCCGGTCGTGGACGTCGGAGGCGCGCTCGATGACCGCGCTGCGGTCCCGGATGATCTCGTTGGCGTGCTCCAGGCCGGCCAGGGCCGAGCGCGTCTCGGTGAGCAGGTTGGCGGTGTCGATGGCGGCCGCGGCGAGCGCGGCGAAGGATCCGAGCAGGGCGATCTGCTCCCGCTCGAAGACCCGGGCGCGCCGGTCGGCGGCGAACAGCACCCCGATGACGTGGGGTCCGAGCATCAGCGGGACTCCGAGGATCGCGACCAGCCCCTCGTCGCGTACGCCCGCGTCGATGGTCGTCGTGTGCCGGAAGCGGTCGTCGCGGAAGTAGTCGTCGGTGACGTAGGGACGGGCCGTCTGGGCGACCAGGCCGCCGAGCCCCTCTCCCATTCCGAGGCGCAGCTGCTGGAAGCGGGCGGCGACCGAACCCTCGGTGACCCGCATGTACGTGTCGCCCCTGGCGGGGTCGTGCAGGCTGAGGTAGGCGATGTCGGTGCCGAGCAGCGAGCGGGCCCGTTGCACGATCGCCTGGAGTACGGCGTCCACGTCGCGTGGGCCCGCGAGGTCGTGGGCCGTCTCGAAGAGGGCGGACAGCTCGGCCTCCCGTCGGCGTCGGCCCTCCAGCTCGGAGCGGACCCGCAGCGCGAGCAGTTTGGCGTGTTCGAGTGCCGCGATCCGCTCGCCGGACCCGCCCTCGGCGCGGGCGAGCAGCACGGGCCGGTCGTACGCCTCGGCGGCCGCACCCCGGGCGAGCAGCTCGAGGAACGGCGCGTCGGCGTCGTAGGTGGGACCGAGGGCTGCCGTGGCGCCCTTCAGGTGATCGCGGGACATGCTCACAGGATTCCTCATCGCCGGGCTGCCCCGTCAGCCCTGTGGACAACTCCGCCGGCGCGGGCGGGCAGGGTGCTCGGTGCGCTCAGTGCGCGGTCCAGCCGCCGTCGAGGACCAGCGAGGTACCCGTCACGAAGGACGCCTGTGGGCCGCACAGGTACGCCACGGCCTCGGCGACCTCCTCCGGTTCGATGAGCCGTTTGACGGCGCTGTCCCGCAGCAGCACGTCGGCCAGCACGCGTTCTTCGGGGACGCCGTGCGTCCGCGCCTGGTCGGCGAGCTGCCGCTGCACGAGCGGGGTGCGCACATAGGCGGGGTTGACACAGTTGGAGGTCACACCGTGGGGGGCACCTTCGAGGGCGGCGGTCTTGGAGAGGCCCTCGAGTCCGTGTTTGGCGGCGACGTACGCCGACTTGTAGGCGGAGGCGCGCAGTCCGTGCACGGAGGACACGTTGACGATGCGGCCCCAGCCCTGCCCGTACATGTGGGGCAGGGCGCCGCGGATGAGCCGGAACGGTGCCTCCAGCATCACGGTGAGCACCGTGTGGAAGACGTCCGGCGGGAACTCCTCCAGAGGGGCCACCCGTTGCAGCCCGGCGTTGTTGATAAGGACGTCGGTCCCGGCGGCCGCGAGTTCGGCGGCGTCCAGGTCGGTGAGGTCCAGGACGTACGGTTCGACCGAGCCGGGCAGACCGGCCGTGCTCCCGGCGAGTGTCTCCAGTCCTGCCGCGTCCCGGTCGACGGCGCGGACCTTGGCCCCGGCGGCCGCGAGCCGCAGCGCGCAGGCCCGTCCGATGCCGCCGGCCGCGCCGGTGACGAGGGCGGTGCGGCCACCGAGGTCGAGCGAGGGGGTGGCGGGACCGGGGGCGGCGACCTGGGGCGAAGTCATGCGACGAGCCTAGGCAGAGCCGGGTCACCGCCCCATGTGGTCACCGCCCATACTTCACGTGGAAGGCGTGGTCTCGAACCACGTGGGTTCGTCGGCGAGCGCCTGCTTGATGCGGAACAGCTGCCGGTCCTGCATCGGCGGCAGCGCGTCCAGCGCGAACCAGCCCACCTCGACGGACTCGTCGTCGTTGACGCGCGCCTCGCCGTCCACGGCCCGGCAGCGGAAGGTGACGTCCATGAACTGGCATTCGTCGCCGTTCGGAAACTTCACCTGTCGGCCGGCACGAACCAGGACGACGCGTTCGGGGACGCAGTGCACGCCCGCCTCCTCGTACACCTCCCGCACCGCGCAGTCCGCGGGCTGCTCACCCGGTTCCGGGATGCCCGAGATCACGCACCACTCATGGTTGTCCGCGCGCTGGCCGAGCAGCACCCGCCCCTCGTCGTCGAAGACGACAGCGCTGACGCCGGGGAGCCAGAGCAGTTGGTGGCCCGCGGAGGCCCGGATCTCGGTGATGAAGTCAGGAGTCGGCATACGGCGACCCTATCCGGGGCGCCTGTTTCAGTCGGTGGCGCTCCGTCGGGCCCGCACCCCGGCGCCGATCGCCCATCCCAGGCCGCCCACGGCGACGAGCACCAGGGCGATCTCGGGCAGGATGCCGAGCTTCGTCGCCGGCGTCTCGGAGGAGCGCAGGGGCACCTTCTGCACCAGGGAGTCCGCGACGAACATGCCGGTCTTCTGGGTGATCTTCCCGTCCGGCATGATGATCGCGCTGACACCGCTGGTCACGGGCACCGTGACGGTACGGCTGTGCTCGACGGCGCGGACCCGTGACATGGCCAGCTGCTGGTAGGTCATCTCGCTGCGGTCGAAGGTGGCGTTGTTGCTGGGCACGGAGATCAGCTGGGCGCCGTGGGTGACCGTGTCGCGCACGGCCCAGTCGAAGGCCGCCTCGTAGCAGGTGGCGAGGCCGACCTCGGTCCCGTCCATGTCGAACACACCCGGCTTGCTGCCCCGGCTGAAGTCCTGGCCGACCATGGAGGTCCAGTTCTCGTTGATGGCCCCGATGAACGAGCGCAGCGGGAGGTACTCGCCGAACGGCTGGACCTGCCGCTTGTCGTACGTC
Organism: Streptomyces sp. NBC_01334; assembly: GCF_035983595.1. Lineage (NCBI taxonomy): Bacteria > Bacillati > Actinomycetota > Actinomycetes > Kitasatosporales > Streptomycetaceae > Streptomyces > Streptomyces sp. NBC_01334. The sequence continues at coordinate 1,388,074 of NZ_CP130718.1, forward strand.
TGGGTGGGCCCCTTCACCGGGTCCCACAGGATCTGCTCGTTGTAGAGCTTGCCGTCCCGCTCGACCACGCCGCCGACCGAGATGGGCGCGTTGATCGCCTTGGCCGCCTTGTCGATGACCGCGGCGGCGTCGGCGTAGGCGAAGGGGTCGATGTCGGAGGAGTTCTCCGGCCACAGGACGAAGTCGGGCTGGGCAATCTTGCCCGCCTTGACCTCGGCGGCCAGGCGCTCCGTCTCGCGCGCGTGGTAGTCGAGGACGGCCCGGCGCTGGGCGTTGAACTCCAGACCGAGCCGGGGGACGTTGCCCTGGATGACGGCGACCGTCGCGGTGCCGTCCTCCGCCTTGTCGCTGACCAGCGAGCGGGCGGCCACGGCGCCGACGACCGGGACGGCCACGCTGAGCAGGGCCAGGGCGGCCGCCGACCGCCGCACCTCACCCGAGCGCCGCCGCTCCATTACGAGGCGCACGACCTCGTACAGGCCGAAACCGCACAGGACGACGGCGAAGCCCAGTACCGGGGTGCCGCCGAGCGCGGCGAGGGGCAGGAAGACGCCGTCCGCCTGACCGAAGGCGATCTTGCCCCAGGGGAAGCCGCGGAAGGGCACGCGCGCGCGTGCCGCCTCACCGGCGATCCAGAGCGCCGCCGCCCACAGCGGCCAGGCCGGCAGCTTCGACACGGCCGCCACGCCCACGCCCACCAGCGCGACGAAGACCGCCTCGATGACCACCAGGGCGAGCCAGGGCCCGGGGCCGACCTCGACGCCGGTCCACACCAGGAGCGGCAGCAGGAAACCCAGCCCGAAGAGGTAGCCGAGACCGAAGGCCGCCTTCCAGCTGCGCCCGCGCAGCACCCAGCCCAGGACGGCGAAGGCCGGCAGCGCCAGCCACCACAGGGTGCGCGGCGGGAAACTGACGTAGAGCAGCACTCCGGAGAGCGCGGCTGCGGCGGCCGGGACGAGGCGCAGGAGCCGCGCGCCGCGCGGGGCCCGCGCGGCCTGGGGCTCCAGCTGGTCCGGCTGGCCCACGGAAGTTGCGGTGACGGTCACTCCGGGAGTGTACGGCGAGTGACCTTTTGGCCGACAGCGCAGTCCGTGGGGCGGTCTCCGCCTGCCGCACAACCCGGCGCAACTCATCCACAAACCGCCCATCAGCCGTTACGGTGTGCCAGTGCCCCAGGTCGCGCGCGGGCGGCCGGGGTCCGTCACGGTTCAGGGCCGTCACGGTCGGGGGGCGACCGGGTTCGGGGGGACGGGTGGGTGCCACGGGGACGACGTCCGCGGTCGACGCGGACGCGGACAGACGAAACGTTTCTGACGCGGCGGGCGTGGCCGTGCTCGGGGCCTGCGCCATCTGGTCCCTGGTCACCGCCGCCGTGCACGACGGACGCCCCGAGGGCGTCCTGCTCGCCGTACTGGCGGTCGCCGCCGGCTATGCGGCGGGACGGATCCTCGGAGTGTTGCTGCCGGTCGCCGGGCCCTGTGCCGGGGCGCTGGCGGGGCTCACCCTGTCGGTGGCCCGGCCTCGGCTCGCTCCGGGCCCCGAGATCGTCGCGCCGCTGGGTCACGCAGGCGCCACCGCCGCGGCGCTGACCCTGTCGGCCGGTGCCGCGTGCTGCGCCGCCTGGGCGACCCCCGTGCCGGTGGTGCGGCTCGGGCTGTGGCTGCTCGCCGCGGGCATCACGGTCGCCGGGGCCCTCGTGGGCTCGACCACGGCGGTGGTGACCTGTTGCGCGGTGCTGCTGTGCTCCCTTGCGGCCGGCCGGATGCGCCACCGGGGGCGGTGGCTCGCGGCCCTGGCCGTGGCCGCCGCCCTGGTGACGGGCCTGATCTGGGCGGTCGCCGGGAACGTGCTGTCCGGCGGCCTCGCCGAGTCTCTGACGGACCGGCTGACTGCGCACCGGGTCGATCTGTGGCGCGACGCCCTGGGCATGGCCCACCGGGAGGCCGTCCTCGGCGTGGGCCCCGGGCGCTTCGCGGAGCTGAGCGGTACGGCGGCGCAGTCGACGCTGTCCGACGGCAAGCCGCACTCGGCGCCGCTGCAACTGGCGGCGGAGCAGGGTGTCGTCGGTGTGCTGCTGCTCGCCGCGGCCTTCTGCTGGGTGATGTTCGCCCTGTGGCGGGCGCCGCGCCCCACCCCGGTCGTCCTCACCGCGGGTGCCGCGCTCACGGCTCTGGCCGCCGTCGCCGCGATCGGCAACGCGCTGAGCTTCACCACGGTGTCGGTCGGTGCCGGGCTGCTGGCCGGACTGGCCACGGCCCGGCCGCTCGCCGAGGAACCCGCGGTGCCCGAAATCCGGCCGGAGTTCGACCGGGACCTGCGCCACGACGACCGCCCGGCCGCCTGACCTCAGTGGCTTCCCGGTGCGGGCGTCAGGGCGTGGTGCCCGGGGTGCCCGCCCGCAGCCGGTCCCTGATGACACGCACCGCCGACTCCGCGTCGTCCACGGTGATGGTGAACGTGTGACCGTCCCAGAGCCGCAGCAGCACGCCCTCGCCACGGCGGACCACGACGGCCGTGCCCTTCTCCGGCCGCCAGCGATAGCCCCAGCCGCCCCAGTGCCGCGGAGTGACGAGCGGTACGAAGTCGGCCCCCGCGACATGGGCCAGCGGGATCCGCCGACGAGGCAGCCCTATGTGGCCGCAGCGCACTTCGAGCGACTCCTGGTCGAGCTTCAGGTCGACGTGGACGAAGGCGAGGGTGCCGAAGAGAACCAGCAACCCGGCGGCGATACAGCCGACGACGGACATGGCGAGCGGGGCGATGCCGGACGTCCACGCGGATTCGACGGCGAGCTCGACGCCGAGCGCCATGCAGGCGGCGCCGACGAGCGCCAGCACCCACTGGAACCGGTTGGTGGCGCGTCCGGTCCAGACGTCGGGATGCGGGGCGTCTGCATGCGGGACGTCGGGAAGCGGGATGCTCTCGTCGTGGGGGTGGTCCCTCATATTCATGAGGTTACTCAGGTTTCGCTGCGCCGCTAGCACGTAGCGCAGGGTGGCTGCTCCGCCCGGGCGGCGGGCGGCCCCGAGGGGCCGGTCCGGGCCCGTCGGTCACCGGGCGGAGCTGACGGCCTCCAGCAGTCGGCCTTCCGCATAGGCCAGGGCGGGCGCCGGGAGAGCGCCGGGACGGCCGCTGAGGAGAACCGTCACGGTGCCGAGCGCCGCCGCCTCGGGTGCGGGGCGCGCGCCGATGCGGCGCAGTGCCTGCGCGGCCACGGCGCCGGCCGAGCCGTGCAGCACGAGCGGCGGCCGGTCGGGGTGCTGCACGGCCGCACGGATGCGGTCGGCGACCAGTTCGTAATGGGTGCAGCCCAGGACGACGGTCGTTACTTCCTCGGGGGTGAGCGCGGCGGCCGCGGCGACCGCGGCGTCGATCGCCGCCTCGTCCGCGTGCTCGACCGCCTCCGCCAGTCCCCAGCAGGGCACCTCGGCGACCGTGACGCCCCCGGCGAAGTCCCGGATGAGGTTGCGCTGATAGGGGCTGCCGGTGGTGGCGGGCGTGGCCCAGATCGCGACGGGGCCGCCGCCGGCCGCGGCCGGCTTGATCGCCGGGACGGTGCCGATCACCGGGATGCCGGGTTCGAGGAGGGACCGCAGCGCGGGCAGGGCGTGCACGGTCGCCGTGTTGCAGCCGACGATGAGGGCCTCGGGCCGGTGCGCGGCGGCGGCCTCGGCGACGGCCACGGCACGCTCGGTGAGGTCCTGTGAGGTGCGCGGCCCCCAGGGCATGCCGTCGGGGTCGAGGGAGAGCACGAGATCGGCATCGGGTCGCAGGCGCCGTACCGCGACGGTGGCCGCCAGCAGGCCGATTCCGGAGTCCATGAGCGCGATCTTCACCCGGCCACCATAGACGATGTGCTCTTGCGGCCCGGTGGCGTGGGGCAGACTGCGCGCGTGAGCGCCATCGTGTGGATCGCCGCCGTGACTCTGGCCGCCTGGCTGTGGCTGTTGCTCTGTCAGGGCTTCTTCTGGCGCACGGACGTCAGGCTGCCGGCCCGGAAGGAGCCACGGGAGTGGCCGTCCGTCTGCGTCGTCGTCCCCGCGCGCGACGAGGCGGCGGTGCTGCCCGCGAGCCTGCCCTCTCTGCTCGCGCAGGACTACCCGGGGCGGGCGGAGGTCTTCCTCGTCGACGACGGCAGCTCCGACGGCACGGGGGAGCTGGCGCGCACGCTCGCCCGGCAGCGGGGCGGGCTCCCGCTGACCGTGGCCTCGCCGGGCGAGCCTCCCGCGGGCTGGACCGGGAAGCTGTGGGCGGTGCGGCACGGCATCGGCCTGGCACGCGCGCGTGAGCCCGAGTACCTCCTTCTCACGGATGCCGACATCGCGCACGGGCCCGACAGCCTGCGGGAGCTGGTGGCGGCGGCCCGCACCGGAGGGTTCGACGTCGTCTCCCAGATGGCACGGCTGCGGGTGGAGAGCCTGTGGGAGCGGCTGGTGGTCCCCGCCTTCGTCTACTTCTTCGCGCAGCTCTACCCCTTCCGGCGGATCGGCCGACGCGGGGCACGGACGGCGGCCGCCGCGGGCGGCTGCGTCCTGCTGCGCACCGACGCGGCCGAGCGGGCGCGGATCCCGGACGCCATCCGGCACGCCGTCATCGACGACGTGGCGCTCGCGCGGGCCGTGAAGGGCGCGGGCGGTCACGTCTGGCTGGGGCTGGCCGACCGCGTGGACAGCGTGCGGCCGTACCCGAGGCTGCACGATCTGTGGCGGATGGTCTCGCGCAGCGCTTACGCGCAGCTGCGGCACAGTCCGCTCCTGCTGACCGGCACGGTGCTCGGCCTGGCGCTGGTGTACCTGGTGCCTCCGCTCGCCCTGCTCGGCGGGCTCGCCGCAGGCAGTGCGGCCACCGCTGTGTTCGGTGGTCTGGCGTGGCTGGTGATGGCGGGGACGTACGTCCCGATGCTGCGCTACTACCGTCAGCCGCTGTGGCTCGCTCCCCTGCTGCCGTTCACCGCGTTCCTCTATCTGCTGATGACGGTCGACTCCGCGGTCCAGCACTACCGGGGACGCGGTGCGGCCTGGAAAGGCCGCACCTACGCCCGTCCGGACGCCGTCGCGGACGAGGGCTGAGCCGTCGTACAGGGGCCCCTGTGAACAGGGGCGCCCGACCACGGGCCGGCCTCTATTTGCGGCCCGGCGTCCAGTTCATGCCCCACCCGTAGGCGTAGTCGACGGTCCGCTGTGGGCTCACCCCGCGCTCGGGCACCAGGTAGCGGGCCTCGCGCTGGACGACGAGGTCGCCCCCGTTGTTGGTGATCAGCGCGAGCGCGCACACGGTCGAGGGGACCGTGCACTCGTCGAGGGAGAAGTCGATCGCGGCGCCGAACTGCGGTTGCAGCGTGACGGTGGCGTGCAGGTCGGCGAAGGAACGGGCGCCCTCGTAGACGGTCACGAAGACGAGGATGCGCCGGAAGTCGTTCTTGTGGTCGAGGTTCACGGTGAGGTTCTCACCGCTCGCCAGGGCGCCGGTGCGGTCGTCGCCGTCGAGGTGGATGTACGGCGGTTGGTGCAGGGCTCCGAAGGCGTTGCCGAGGGCCTGGACCACGCCCTTGCGGCCGTCGGCGAGCTCGAACAGGGCGCAGAGGTCGAGGTCGAGGTCGTTGTGCATGGCGACCGCGCGGCCGCGCTTGCTCCCCCACCCCGAGAACTGCTTGCGCACCTCCCAGTTCAGGTTCACCCGCAGGGCGCCCGAGGTGCCGCCCTGCTTGCTCAGGGACACCGACGGGGCGGCCTTGGTCAGCGTCACCTTGGTCAGCCGGACCGGTGCGACGGGCGGTGCCGGCGGCGGAGGCGGCGGGGCCTGGTGGACGGGCGGGGGCATCGTGGCCGGGAAGGCGGGCATGGTCGGCTGCTGGGAAGGCGGCGGGGGAGGAACCTGACGGGTCGGCGGGGCCGGGGCGGCCGCCTGCTGCGGCTCGTCCACGGTGATCCCGAAGTCGGTGGCCAGGCCTTCGAGACCGCTGTCGTAACCCTGGCCGACGGCCCGGAACTTCCAGGCGCCCTGGCGGCGGTAGAACTCCCCCAGCACGAAGGCCGTCTCCACCGTCGCGCCTGCACTGTCGAACCGTGCCACGACGGTGCCCTGCGCCGCGTCCCGTACCTCGATGTAGAGGTCCGGCACACGGCCGAACGAGCCGCCGTCCGTCGAGGCCGCCAGGACGATGGTCTCGATCGCGGGCTCCACGCGCGCGAGGTCGACGAGCAGGCTGTCGGTCACCCGGCCCCCGGCGTCGCGCTTGCCCTCGTGGCGGACAGCTCCGGAGGAGTGGGCCGGCTGGTTGTAGAAGACGAAGTCCGCGTCGGAACGGACCTTTCCGCCGACCAGCAGCAGTGCCGACGCGTCCGCGTCCGGAACGCCCGTTCCCGAGCGCCAGCCCAGTTCGACCCGCAGCGCCGTGGTCGGCACCGGAGCATTGGACCCCTTCGACATTGACATGTACGCCCCCATCGCGTGTCAGTGCACCGGGCCGCACGCCTCGGCACCCCTCGGGTTGTCTTTCCGGCCAACCTATTGCGCGCGACGGGGAACTCCCATCGGGAGCGCAGGATCAGCCCTGACCAACCGCCGGTAACCCGCTCGGAACTCGGCCTTTACACGATCGGAAGGACGCGTGCCGTCCTTTTTTCCCAAGTTCGCTCGCATTGGGGGCCCGAGGTCACTGCGGACACGGAAATCAACCCTCTTATCGGTCTCCCCAACCAGCACATCGTGGGCTTAACTTATGTGCCATGACCTCCCCCCGCTCCACCTATGGCGGCGGCTACTACGCCTCCTTCCCGGACACCCCGATCTACGACTCGCTCGTGGCCGAGCGGGGCACCCCGCAGATCGCCCCGATCCGGGTCCCCGCCGCGTACGACATGGGCAGCAGCAACCTGCCCGCGTTGCCGTCGGCGCTGCCCGCACTCCCGGCGGGCCCCTCGCAGTCCTACGGCTACGGCTACCCGCAGGCGCAGCAGCCCGCGCCGTTGCAGCAGGCTCCGGCGGCGTACATCCCGCCGCAGGCCGGCGCGCCGCGCGGCTACCCCGGACCCCAGGCGCAGCAGCAGCCGCGTCCGGCCGGCCCCGGCACGGGCTACGACGCCATGCGCCCGGCCGCTCCCCGGCCCGCCACGCCCCAGTACCAGGACCCGTACAACCAGCAGTACCGGGGCTACTGAGCCCACGGGGTCGTCGGTGCCACCTGGCAGGATGGCCCCATGGGGCATGTGCAGCTGCTGTCGATTCACGTCCATCCGGTCAAGGCGTTCCGGGGTCAGGCACCCCGGGAGGCCGTCGTGGAGCCCTGGGGGCTGGCCGGGGACCGACGCTGGGCGCTGATCGACGACGGGGGAAAGGTCGTCACACAACGTCAGCAGCCGCGCCTCGCGCTGGCCGCCGCCGAGCTTCTGCCCGGCGGCGGCGTGCGTCTGTCCGCGCCCGGTCTGGAGCCGCTGACCGTGCCGGTGCCCGAGCCGGTGGGCACGGTGTCGATGGAGATCTTCCGTGACAAGGTGGAGGGGGTCCTCGCCGACGACACCGCGCACGCCTGGTGCAGCGCCCACCTCGGCGCCGACGTGCGGCTGGTGCACATGGACGACCCCGCGACCCGTCGGCCGGTGGACCCCGGGTACGCGCGGCCCGGCGAGACCGTCACCTTCGCCGACGGATATCCGCTGCTGGCCGCCACGACCGCGTCCCTGGACGCCCTCAACTCGCTGATCGCCCAGGGCGAGCACGCCGAGGAGGGCCCGTTGCCGATGAACCGTTTCCGGCCGAACCTGGTCCTGGCGGGCACCGATCCGTGGGCGGAGGACGGCTGGTCGCGCCTCGTCGTCGGCGAGGTCGAGTTCCGGGTCGCCAAGCCGTGCGGCCGCTGCGTCGTGACCACCACCGACCAGGGCACCGCGACACGCGGCAAGGAGCCCCTCCACACCCTGGGCCGGCATCGGCGCCTCGGCGGCAAGCTGATCTTCGGACAGAACCTGGTGCCTCTCGGTCACGGCACGATCAGAGTCGGTGATCCGGTGCGCGTCATCGCATAGTTCCGGCCGGGGTCGGAGGCCGGGCGATCCGTGGGAACCCCCGCCCGCCTCCGGAGCGTTGGGATTGCGTGAGAAGTTCATGAGAGGTCCCGGGCTCTGGTGATTTCGCTCTCTCTTTCCCCGGGCTCGCACGTGAACGGCTCCAACGGGGGTTATCACGGAGCGGGAAGGGGGTGCGGGCGGTGCGAGCGATCGGCGGAATCTGGCGCTGGCGACACAACCCACTGCGTCGTACGACGGATCTGGTCGAGGCGTGGGTGGCCTTGTCGGCCTTGTTGCTGATCCTCCTCGTCGCGCCCGTGGTGGGTTCCCTCGTCGGCGCCGTGGCGCAGGACGTCCTCCAGCGGTCGGTCCACGAGCAGCGGCAGTCCCGCCACGAGGTCACGGCCACCGTGGTGCGCAAGGTGGACGGTTCGCCGCTGGAGGTGGACCCGGAGACGGCCACCGGCCGGGAGGCCCGCACCCGGGTCGTCGCGGACTGGACGGCGCCTGACGGCACGGCACGGCACGGCACGGTCCTGGCGGGCCTCAAGACCCCGCACGGCGGCGACCACTTCGAGATATGGACGGACGGGCACGGCGCGCTGGTGGCCCGCCCGCTGGACTCCGCCACGGCGACGACGCACGCCGTGCTGGCCGGCTTCGGCGCGGCCCTGCTCACCGCGGGCGCCGTCGAGGGCGTTCGCCGGCTGATCGTCTGGCGCCTGGTCCGTCGCCGGTACGCCCGTTGGGACCAGGCCTGGGACCGCGCGGGCCCGGACTGGGGCCGCACCGGCACCGGCAGCTGACGGCCTTCCGTCTCTGGTCAACCCACCACCCGCGCGCACGCTACGGTGGTCCGGCCGAACCATTCGGCATCAACCCGCGTATCACGAGGTGGGGGCACATCAACGCCATGGCACAGGGCACGGTCCAGGTGACGCACACCGGCACATCGAGGTGGCGGCGCCGCACGGGTGAGTACGCATCGCTCGCCGCCGCCCTGGAGGCCGCGGCCGAGGGTGACGTGCTCACCATCGCTCCCGGAACCTATCGGGAGAACCTTGTCGTGGAGCGGTCCGTCACGCTGCGCGGCCCCGAGGGCTCCCCCGGTTCCGTGCGCCTCGCGCCCCTGGACGGGGTGCCGTTGACCGTGCGCGCCTCGGCGGTGGTACAGGACCTGCATGTGGAGGGCCAGGACGCGGCCGCGCCCGCGGTGCTCGTCGAGGACGGCACGCCGGAGCTGCTGGACGTACGGATCGTCACGCGGTCGGCGGCGGGCATCGAGGTGCGGGGCAGTGCCCGCCCGACGGTGCGCCGGTGCACCGTCGACAACCCGGCGGGCATCGGCATCGCCGTGGTCGACGGCGGCGGTGGTGTCTTCGAGGAGTGCGAGGTCGTCGCGGCGGGTCAGGCCGGCGTCTCGGTGCGCGGCGGGGCCCACCCCCGGCTGGAGCGCTGCCGGGTGCACCACACGTCGGGCGCGGGCCTGAGCGCGACCGGCGACAACTCCTCTCTGGAGGCGGTGGGCTGCGAGGTCTACGAGGTCAGGGGCAGCGGTGTCCAGATCACCGCACGGGCCACCGCGCACCTCACCGACTGCGATGTGCACCGCACCACCTCCGACGGCGTCACGCTCGACACGGACGCCGTGCTCACCCTGGCCGACTGCCGTATCCACGACATCCCGGAGAACGCGGTCGACCTGCGCTCCCGTTCGGTACTGACACTGACCCGCACGACGGTGCGTCAGTTCGGCCGCAACGGACTGTCGGTGTGGGACCCGGGCACGCGCGTGGACGCCAACCAGTGCGAGATCTTCGACAGCACCGGCGACTACCCGGCCGTCTGGGTCAGCGACGGCGCCACCGCGGTCCTCGACTCCTGCCGGGTGCACGACGTGCCCGACGCGCTGTTCGTCCTCGACCGGGGCTCCCGCGCGGACGTCGTGGACAGCGACCTGTCCCAGGTGCGCAACACGGCCGTGTCGGTGAGCGACGGGGCGACCGCCCAGCTCGACGACTGCCGGATCCGGGACGCGGCGACCGGCGCGTGGTTCCGCGACCACGGCAGCGGCGGCACCCTCAACAACTGCACCGTGGACAGCACCCAGACCGGCGTGATCGTCACCAAGGGCGCCGACCCCACCGTCGAGCGCTGCACCGTCGACTCCCCCGCCGAGGCCGGGTTCTATGTGTCGGCCGGTGGCCGCGGCACCTTCCTGAACTGCCGGGTGACGAACAGCGGCGGCTACGGCTTCCACGTGATAGACGGCAGTCGTACGACGCTGCGCAAGTGCCGTACGGAGCGCTGCGCGCGCGGTGGTTACGAGTTCGCCGACGCCGGGGGCGACGCGGGCTCGGGCTCCGGTCCCCTGGTCGAGGACTGCACCAGCGACGAGAGCGCGGGCGTGCGGACACCCGGGGCCGTGGCGGCGGCGGCGACGGTCGCACAGACGACCGCCCAGTCGCCGGGTCTGCTGGGTGTGGTCCCCGAGCAGCGGGTCACCGCGCCGGAGCCGCAGCGGGCCGCCGGCGAGCCGGAGACGTCGGTGCGGACCTCGAAGGACGTGCTCGGCGAGTTGGACACGCTGGTGGGCCTGGAGAGCGTCAAACGCGAGGTGCGGGCCCTCATCGACATGATCGAGGTGGGGCGGCGCCGTCAGCAGGCCGGGCTCAAGGCGGCGTCCGTCAAGCGCCATCTGGTCTTCACCGGCTCCCCCGGCACCGGCAAGACCACCGTCGCCCGCCTCTACGGCGAGATCCTCGCCTCCCTGGACGTGCTGGAGAAGGGCCATCTCGTCGAGGTGTCCCGCGTGGACCTGGTCGGCGAGCACATCGGCTCGACGGCGATCCGCACCCAGGAGGCCTTCCAACGGGCGCACGGTGGCGTGCTGTTCATCGACGAGGCGTACGCGCTGTCGCCCGAGGACGCGGGCCGCGACTTCGGCAAGGAGGCCATCGACACCCTGGTGAAGCTGATGGAGGACCAACGGGACTCCGTGGTGGTGATCGTGGCGGGCTACACGGCGGAGATGGAGCGCTTCCTGTCGGTCAACCCCGGTGTGGCGTCCCGCTTCTCACGGACCATCACCTTCGGTGACTACGGTCCCGAAGAGCTGCTCCGGATCGTGGAACAGCAGGCCGAGGAGCACGAGTACCGGCTCGCTCCGGGCACCGCGGACGCCCTGTTGAAATACTTCACGGAGCTCCCCAAGGGACCCGCCTTCGGCAACGGGCGTACCGCGCGCCAGACGTTCGAGGCGATGGTGGAGCGGCACGCCGGCCGGGTCGCCCAGGTGGCCGAGCCGAGCACGGACGACCTGACCTTGCTGTACGCGGAGGACCTGCCCGAGCTGCCCTGATCCGCTCAGGTGCGCTGCTGGGGCAGCTCCGGTCGCAGCCGTCCCAGCAGCATCTCGCGTTCGTCCACGAACGCCGGGTCGGCCTGGTAGTCGGAGTGGCCCAGTACGGGGGCGGGCAGCGGGTGTTCCTCGGTGCGGCCGTACGCCAGCGGGTCCGCGAGGGGCTCGCGGTCCACCTGGGGGCCGCAGTCGTCGCCGGACAGCCGGACGGGGCCGCCGATGGGGTCGGTGAGCCGGTACAGGTTGCGCCAGCAGGCGATGTCCTCGTGCAGGGCGGCGAGCGCGGCCGGCCCGAAGTGAGCCGGGAACCAGCGGCCGTAGAGTCGCTCGATCGGGGAGCCGTAGGTGAGCAGGGCGACCCGCTTACGGTCGGAGGGCCTCAGCTGCCAGGCCGCGGCGGCCGCGAGGACGCTGCCCTGGGAGTGACCGGAGATCACCAGGCGTCCGCCCGTGGCGCGCGTCCAACTGGCCATCCGCCAGGTCAGGTCGGGGACCGCGCGCTCCGCGTAGCAGGGCGGGGCGAAGGGGTGCGCGGCGCGCGGCCAGAAGGTGCCGACGTCCCAGAGGATGCCGATCGTGCGCCGCGCGGAGGCGTCCTTGTAGGCGCGTCGGCCCCAGGTGACGAAGAGGACGAAGCCGAGCCCTATGAGCCAGGAGCCCATGGCCTGAGCGGTCTGGGCGGCGCCCTGGACGAAGGCCTGGGCGCCGTCCGTGGCGCGGACCGGGGTCTTCCCGGTGCCGAAGGCGCCGAGGAGCGCGCCCGCGCCCAGGAGCAGCGTCGCGGTGGAGACGACGGCGACGAGGAGCGGGCCACGGTCGGTGAGCGTGGCCATCGCGCGGGCGCGGGCGATGCGCCGGGTACGGGCCGGGTCGCCGGGTCCGACCCCGTACTCGCGGCCCACCGCGTCCTGCTCGGCCCGGGTGAGCCGCCAGGTCTGGCGCCCGAGCAGTGCGCACAGCGCCAGCAGGACGACGAGCAGCACGGGGATGACGGACGCCTGCCAGGTCAGGAGCACGGGCGGGCCGTCGAGGAAGGTCCCGGTGCCGTCCAGCCAGTCCGACACTCGCTGCGACACCCCGCCGGACATCACTCCGCCGAGCGCACAGGCCAGCATCGCGACAGCGGGCCCGCCGAGCCCGCGCAGGGCGCAGCGCTCCTGCTGGACGAGCTGAACCCGCTCGACGGCAGTGGCTCCCTCCGGGTCCGCCGGTGCGGAGCGCTCCTGTGGACAGTGGTGCAGGGCGCGGGCGACGACCGCGAGGGTGATCACCAGGGCACCCTGGGCGAGGGCGAGACCGCCGAAGGTCGCGTCGCCGGGAAGCCGGCCCTCGGAGTGCCAGCCCGGGCGCTGCCACCCGGCGTACACCAGGGTGAGGGCGAGCAGGACGAGGGCGGCCAGGGGCAGCCGGTGGACTAGGTGGGCGTCGATGCGCCGGTCGAGGCGGTGCTCGCTGCGGCCCCGGCGGCACACCACCCACACCGTGGCGAGCGCGCCCGCCACCAGGGACGCCTCCAGCAACCGGCCGAGCCAGTCGAGGAGGGCGGGGCCGCCGGGTCGGCGGTCCTGGCGCACGGCCGCCGTCCCCACGGCCGCGGCCACCGTCAGCAGTCCCGCCGCGGTGTGTGCCGCGCGCAGGCGGGCCACCAGCCGGCGCCCGTACCAGAAGCCGGGCCGGCCGAGTGCGGTGTGAGCGGGGCCGTTCTCGGGTTCGGAGGCGCGGTCGAGGGGCTCCTGGGACTCGTACGCCCGCCAGGTGCGGTGGGACAGGTACCACAGGAGACCGACGAGGGCGGTCGGGACCAGGGCCGCGAGGGCGAGCCGACGGCCCGGCAGGCTCCACCAGCCGCCGTCGGAGACCGCCGGGGAGAGGAAGCCCAGCCAGGAGTGACGCTCGGCGCACGCGGTCGTGCCCGCGCACTGCCAGGCGGTCAGGTCGAGGGCGACCTCGCAGGCCGCGGCGACGAGCAGCACCGTCAGGCTCAGCGCCGCGAGCCGCACGAGCAGCCCGTACAGCCGCACCGCGCGGACGCCCTCCCGTGCCGCGGGGCGCATCCAGTGGGCGAGGTTGACGACCATGAACGGCAGCAGCAGAAGCCACAGGGCACGGGTGCCGTTGCCGGAGGTGAGGTTGGACCACACATAGGCCTCGGGAACCGGGGCGTCGCGGCCGCGGTCGTCGGCGGGGCCGGTGTCCGCGGTGACGTCGTCGGCGCGCCGGAACACGGCCGCCGTGTCGTCGCCGGTGATCCGCACCGTGCGCGGATCGTTGAGCATCTTCTCGGGCGTGGCGCCACCCACGCCGTGGACCAGGAGTTCCAGGGCCGTTCTGTCCGCTGAGGCACGTTCCACCGTTCGCACTTCCCCCGTGACACGCATTCGACATGTGTCCGCGCGGACATAAGGATCGCCACTTCAAAGGCTTGATACACCTTCCGTCACGGAACCTCCTCGGAGCGTGTGGGGAACGCCCACGCCACACGTGAGTGGCATGCACGCGTCGGGGTGGTGGACCAGCTGTGTGCAAGCCGTGCGAGGATGGGACGCCCCCGCACCGGAATCGGCGAGAATGGCCTCGTCGGAGCAGGTGAGCGGGCCTGTCGGACGGGCTGAGGGAAAGGACCGGAGCGTACGTGAGTGAGAATCAGAACCTCCTCGCGGAGCAGCGCCGCGCCCTGATCCTGGACGAGGTACGCCGCCGGGGCGGCGTACGGGTCAACGAGCTGACCCGCAAGCTCGGCGTGTCGGACATGACGGTGCGCCGCGACCTCGACGCGCTGGCGCGGCAGGGTGTCCTGGAGAAGGTGCACGGCGGTGCGGTGCCGGTCGTGGAGGCGAGCACCCACGAGCCGGGATTCGAGGCGAAGTCGGGTCTGGAGCTGACCGCCAAGGAGGACATCGCGAAGGCGGCGGCGGAGCTCGTCGCCCCGGGCAGCGCGATCGCGCTGTCGGGCGGTACGACGACGTACGCGCTGGCGCATCATCTGGTGGACGTGCCGGATCTGACCGTGGTGACCAACTCGGTGCGCGTGGCCGACGTCTTCCACGTGGCGCAGCGCACCTCGGGCCCCCGGCAGGGCGCTGCCACGGTCGTGCTGACCGGCGGGGTGCGCACGCCGTCCGACTCGCTGGTGGGTCCGGTCGCCGACCAGGCCATCGCGGCGCTCCACTTCGACGTGCTGTTCCTCGGTGTGCACGGGATATCGGCCGAGGCCGGTCTCTCCACACCGAACCTCGCGGAGGCCGAGACCAACCGGCGTCTGGTGCAGTCGGCGCGCCGGGTCGTGGTGGTCGCGGACCACACCAAGTGGGGTGTGGTGGGCCTGAGTTCGTTCGCGGCGCTGGAGCAGGTCGACACGCTGGTGACGGACGCGGGGCTGCCGGAGGCGGCGCGCGTGGAGGTCGCCGAGCACCTGCGGCGGCTGGTGGTCGCGGGCGAGCCCGGTGAGGGTACAGACATCTGAAGGGCCTGCGGCTAGGGTGACGCACCCGTTTCCTCGCCCCGAGGAGGTTGTGCGCATGGCTCACCGGCTGCGCCCCGAAGGACTCCCGTTCGTCGAGACCGCTCCTGTACGGCTGGTTTTCGCCCGGGAGGTGTCCGCTCCCCCTGAGCTCGTCTTCCGCGCCCTCGCCGAGGACGTGTCCGGCTGGGCGGAGTGGTTCCCGGCCGTGACGTCCGTCCAGCCCCTGGACGACGGCGCGGGGCGCGACGTACGGCTCAGGGGCGGCACGCGTTTCCGGGAGACGGTGCTCGTGGCGAAGGAGCCGGAGCTGTACGCCTACCGCGTGGACGTGACCAACGCGCCGGGCGTCCGGGCGCTGGTCGAGGAGTGGCGGCTGACGCCGGCCGGGGCGGGGACGCGCGTGCAGTGGACGTTCGCCGCCGACGGCAACGGGGCGTTCCGGGCGGTCCTGCGGCTGGCCCGGGCCGGTCTGGGGCGGTCGTTCCGGGACGCGGTGACGAAGCTGGACCGCCGGCTCACCCCGTAAGGGTTCCGGCCCTTCCGCTCGGGCGGCGCGTGTCGGAGGTCAGGCCGGCCACACGCCCGTGGCCAGCAGCGATTCGATCGCGGCGGTGTAGGGGGCGATGTCGAGGCCCTGTTCGGCGAGCCAGGTGTCGGAGTAGTACTTGTCGAGGTAGCGGTCGCCCGGGTCGCACAGCAGGGTGACGACGCTGCCGCGGTGTCCGTCGGCCACCATCCCGGCGACGATCTTCAGCGCGCTCCACAGTCCGGTGCCGGTCGAGCCGCCCGCCTTGCGGCCGATGGCCCGTTCCAGGGCGCGTACGGCGGCGACACTGGCCGCGTCCGGGACCTTCATCATCCGGTCGACGGCGCCGGGCACGAAGCTGGGTTCCATGCGCGGTCGGCCGATGCCCTCGATGCGTGAGCCGCAGTCGCAGGTGACGTCCGGATCGCCGGTGGTCCAGCCCTCGAAGAAGCACGAGTTCTCCGGGTCGGCGACGCAGATGCGGGTGTTTCGCTGTGTGTAGTGGACGTACCGGGCGAGGGTCGCGGAGGTGCCGCCGGTGCCGGCCGTGGCCACGATCCAGGCGGGCTCCGGGAACCGCTCCCACTCCAGTTGGCGGAAGATGGATTCGGCGATGTTGTTGTTCCCGCGCCAGTCCGTGGCCCGTTCGGCGTAGGTGAACTGGTCCATGTAGTGGCCGCCGCTGTCCGCCGCGAGGCGGGCGGACTCCTCGTACATCGTGCGGGAGTCGTCGACGAAGTGGCACCGGCCGCCGTGGAACTCGATCAGGCGGATCTTCTCGGCACTCGTCGTGCGCGGCATCACCGCGATGAAGGGCACGCCGATCAGCTTGGCGAAGTACGCCTCGGAGACGGCCGTCGAACCGCTGGAGGCCTCGATCACCGGACAGCCCGGCCGGATCCAGCCGTTGCACAGGCCGTACAGGAAGAGCGAGCGGGCGAGTCGGTGCTTGAGGCTGCCGGTGGGGTGGGTCGACTCGTCCTTGAGATACAGGTCGATGCCCCACTTCTCGGGGAGCGGGAAGCGCAGGAGATGGGTGTCGGCCGAGCGGTTGGCGTCGGCCTGGACCTTGCGGACGGCTTCTTTCAGCCAGTCGCGGTAGGCGATGTCAGTGCGGTCGACGTCGAGGGTGGCGCCGGTCCTGTTGTGCTGAGGGGTGGTCACGGCGGGGCTCCTTCAGGCTTCGCGCCGACGGTGGTCCGCGCGGCCGACACACCGATCATAAGCACCAGTCACACGCTTCTCACCTGCATAAACACACCTTTGAGAGCCTCAAAGGCGGCCCTGGGGGGCGGCTTTGGGGGCATGGGGGCGCATTCCCGCGAATGCTCCGGACGGGTAGCGCCGGGGCGTCGTGCGCACTGGTGCTCGACGCCGGGCGCGGGCAGACTGCACCGGGTCGGGCGAAGGTCCGGGCGAGGTGATGACGCCGGTCCGGACGCGGGGCCCGGACGGGGGCGCACACTGGACCGAGGACGGGTTCGATCACGACGCGGGCTGGATCACGACCCACGCGGGTGCACGGTTCGGCTCACCCAGGCACACAAGGGGGCGGGGAGGCATGGCGGAGCCGGAGTTCACGGCTACGGGCGTGCGCATCGGCAAGCGGCTGCGTTCGCTCACCCGAGCCGGCCAGGTCCGGATCAGCGACGGCAGGCTGGAGCTGCTGACCAGCTACGGCAGCGAGATCGACAGCGCGCCCGTGCAGGCGGTCCGCGCCTCCAGGCCCTGGTTCGCGCCGGAGGACCGGGCGCTGGCCGACCTCAACGGCAACCGGTATCTGCTGACCCTCGGCGACCACGACCCGGCGCCCGGCGAACCGGGGCCACCCGCGGCGCGCCGCTTCATCGAAGCCGTGCGCAGGGCGGCGGGGCGCGGCGGCTGAGCCGGCGCCGATGTACCGCGCCCGAGGCCGAACGGGTGGCCTGGCCCACGCGAGTTGCGGCACTGCGGCCACTGCGTCACTCTGGTCTCACGTCACTCTGGGTTTACCGGCGATAACGCTGCGAACCAGCCCGCCGGCCACGACAGCAGGCGGCCGCCTTGCGCAGACGCTCTGCTCGATCCGAATCCCGTGTTCTTCCGGACCTAAGTCGGGGAGTCGCAGCCGTGATCACCAACCCGAACAGGCACTGCACGGTCGAGCTTCAGGCCCTGCCGTCGCGGATCGGCCAGGTCCGCAGAATCGTATCGGCGCAGTTGCGCTACTGGCATATGGATCCACTCATAGACCGCGCCGCGCTCGGTGTGACGGAGCTTTTGACCAACGTCCACCTGCACGCGCAGCCCGACAAGATGTGCGTCGTGGAGATGGAGCTGCTGCTCGACCGGCTCACCGTCTCGGTGCGTGACCACGACCCGCGCCTGCCGGTCGTGGGGGTCGTCGACGACGAGGCGCTCGCCACCTGCGGGCGCGGCCTGGCCATGGTGGCGGCGGTGAGCGAGAGCTGGGGCGCCCGGCCGGACGGCGAGTCCGGCAAGGTCGTGTGGTTCACGCTGCCGGCCCCCGTCGCCACGCGGGAGCTGTCGGCGCGTCCGCCGCGTCGTACGCCCAGGGAGCAGGTCCCGCCGCGGTTCACGGAGGTCGTGTCCGTCGACGACCTGCGGCCCGCACATGCCCCCGCCCGGTCGGCCGTCGTCGGCTGACCGGGCGGTGACGTCACCTTCGGGGCGTCTGTCACCCTGGGCCACGGTGACCGGTCCCTGAGGCGTACGCCGTCCGGGTGTACGTCACTCCGTGGCGATGGCCCGCAGCACGTCCAGGCGTGCCGCGCGCCGGGCCGGACGCGACCCGGCGAGGGCTCCGGCGGCGATGCCCACCAGGGCCACCACGGCGAGTCGCGCGGGCGGCAGCGCGAAGGCGAAGGCGCTGTCGCTCGATCCGTCGGAGGCCCGGACCAGCACCCAGCCGAGGAAGGCGCCGAGGGCCAGGCCGCCCGCCGTGCCGAACGCGGCGACCAGGACCGACTCCCAGCGGACCATGGCCCGCAGTTGGGACCGGGTCTGGCCTACGGCCCGGAGCAGGCCGAGCTCACGGGTGCGTTCGTGGATCGCCAGGGTCAGCGTGTTGGCGATACCCAGCAGCGCGATGAGGACCGCGAGGGCGAGCAGGGCGTAGACCAGGGTGAGCATCATGTCGATGCCGCCGGCCGAGGACTGCGCGTACTCGGCGCGGGTCTGCACCTCGGGGTTGCCGTAGAGGGCCGCGACCTTCTCCACCGCGGCCTTGCCCTCGGCCGTGCTCACGCCGTCCGCGAAGGAGACCGCGAGCAGCGTGTCGGCGTCCTGGGTGCGGTGCGGGGCCCAGGCCGCGCGGGTGATGACGTAGTCGCCGGCGAGTTCGGAGCGGCCGTAGACCGCACGCACGGTGAACGTCTTCTCGTCGCCGTCGGTGAAGGCGAGCCGGGTGGTGTCACCGGTGGTCAGGTGCCGGCGGTCCGCCTCCTGCCGGGTGATGGCGATGCCGTCGGTCCCGAGGGCGCCCAGGTCGCCCCGGACGGTGCCGAGGTCGAAGGTGCGGCGCAGGGCGACCGGGTCGGTGACGGTCAACGCCCGCCCCCTCCCGTCGACTTCCGCGACGCCCCGGCCGAGTCCGACGGCCGTGTCGACCTCGGGCAGCTTGCCCAGGGCCGGTGCGAGCCGGGGGCTGAGTCCGCTGCCGCCCGCGCCGAACGAAGGGGTGCTGACGGCTACGTCGCCCGCGAAGGAACGGGAGACGGTCTGGTCCATGGTCGCCTTGAGGGAGGCCCCGAACACGGTGAAGAGGGAGACCACGGCGACGCCGATCATCAGGGCGCCGGCGGTGGCCGCCGTCCGCTTCGGGCTGCGCAGGGCGTTGCGGCGGGCGAGGCCCCCGGTGACGCCCCGCAGCCGGTCCAGAGGGCCGCCGAGGACGTGAACGGCCGTGCCGGCGGCGACCGGACCGAGGACGACGAAGGCGATCAGGGCCAGGACGGCTCCGCCTCCCGCCAGCCACACGGACGGGATGACCAGGACGCCGGTGAGGGTCGCCGCGACGGCGAGGGCGAGCAGGACCGCGCCTGTGACGGCGCGTGGACGGGAGGCGCCGGAGGAGTCCACGGCCGTCTCGCGCAGCGCGGCCAGCGGGGCGGTGCGGCCGGCGCGCACGGCGGGCAGCAGCGCGGACCCCAGGCAGACCAGGACGCCGACCACGAGGGGGACGGTCAGCGACAGGGCGCCGATCACCAGGTCGCCCTCGGGGAAGGGGAATCCGATGGCCGGGAAGAGGGCCTGGAGACCGGCGGCGACACCGATGCCGCCCGCGAGTCCGGCGGCCGAAGCGGTCACGGCGACCGCGGCGGCCTCGACGAGCGTGGCCTCGGTGACCTGGCGGCGGGAGGCGCCGAGGGCACGCAACAGGGCGTTCTCCCGTGCGCGCTGGGCCACGACGATCGCGAACGTGTTGTGGATGGAGAAGGTCGCGACCAGCAGGGCCACACCGGAGAACACCAGGAGGAAGGTGGTGAAGATCGTCAGGAACTGGCCGGCGATCATGTCGGTGTTCTCCTGCGCGGACTCCTGACCGGTGATGGCCTCGACGCCCTCGGGCAGTACGGGAGTCAGCCGGTCGACGAGTTCCGCCTGGCTCACTCCCGGGTCGGCGCGCACGACGATGCTCGTCGCCCGGCCGGGCCTGGCGGTGAGGTACTTCTCGGCGTCGGCGCGGGTCATACCGGTGAAGGTCACCTGGGCCATGCCGTCCTCGCCGCCGAAGGTCGCGAGTCCGACGATCGTCACGCGCACGGGGTCGGGGGTGCGCAGCGTGGTGGTGTCGCCGATCTTCAGGCCGCCCTTCTCGGCGGTGCCCCGGTTGACGACGACCTCGCCGGACCGGGCCGGTGCGCGGCCCTCCGCGAGCCGGTAGGGGTTGAGCTTCCTGTCGGTGATCCAGTTGCCGGCGAGGGTGGGCGGGCCCTGGCCGCCGATCGGTCGGCCGTCGCTGCCGACGAGTTGCCCCGCGCCCTGGATGTCGGGGGCGACGGCCGCGACGCCGGGGACGGCCGCGACGGTGCCGACCAGGTCCGTGAGGACGGGCTGTCGCACGCCCTCGCTCTCGCCGGGGGTGGTGATGGTGTCGGCGCCGCGCACGACGGCGTCGGTGCCCGCGGTCGCGTTGCCGAACATCGAGTCGAAGCCGGCGCGCAGGGTGTCCCCCATGACCAGCGTTCCGGCCAGGAAGGCCACCCCGAGGAAGACGGCGAGGAAGGTTCCGGCGAAGCGGCGCCGGTGGGCGCGCAGCGACGAGAGGCTGAGTCGCAGGGACGCGTTCATGACGGCACCTCGAAGGCTTTCATGCGGTCCAGGACGCGGTCGGCGGTCGGGGACTCCATCCGGTCCACGAGCCGTCCGTCGGCGAGGAAGACGACCTCGTCGGCGTGGGTGGCGGCGACCGGGTCGTGGGTGACCATGACGACCGTGCGGCCGGTCCGGCTTACGGTGCGGGCGAGGAGCCCGAGCACCTCTCCCCCGGCGCGGGAGTCGAGGTTGCCGGTAGGCTCGTCGGCGAAGACGACGTCCGGCCGGCCGGCGAACGCCCGTGCCACGGCGACACGTTGCTGCTGGCCGCCGGAGAGTTCGGAGGGCCGGTGGTGGAGCCGGTCGCGGAGTCCGACGACGTCCACGAGGGCGTCGATCCACTCCGACTCGCCCCGCTCGCCCGCCAGGTCCAGCGGCAGCCGGATGTTCTCCTCGACGGTCAGGGTCGGCACCAGGTTGAACGCCTGGAAGACGAACCCGACCCGGTCGCGGCGCAGGAGGGTGAGGCGACGGTCGTCGAGCGTGCGCAGTTCGGTGTCGCCGATGTACGCGGTGCCCGAGGTGAGGGTGTCCAGGCCGGCGGCGCAGTGCATCAGGGTGGACTTGCCCGAGCCCGACGGGCCCATGATCGCGGTGAACCGTCCGGCCGGAAAGGCCACGCTCACCCCGTCCAGGGCCCGTACGGCGGTGTCGCCGACGCCGTGGACCTTCACGGCGTCGACGACCCGCGCGGCGTTCCGCGTGGCCGTGGCGGCGGTCGCGGTGCTCATGCCGCACCGCCCTTGCCCGTGCGGCCGAACTGCTCGTCCAGGACGGACAGCCGACGCCAGTACTCGTCCTCGTCGATCTCACCGGAGGCGAAGCGACGGCCGAGGACGGCGAGCGGCGAGTCGCCGGTGGGCCGGGGGTCGCCGGCCGCGCTCCACGGACCGCGGCGGCCTCGCCACACCGTGCGGCGCAGGAGCGTGACGACGCCCACGACGACGGCCGCCCAGATCAGCGGGAAGAACAGGATCCACGGGCCGGGTCCGCCACCGTCCCAGTTCGCCAGGGTGTTCATCTCGGGTCATCTCCTCAGTGGTTCTGCGTGATGCCTCGAGAGTCCCGCCGGGAGGGGGTCCGGGTCGTCGTACGGCCAGCGGCAGTGCGCGTACCTCGCCGGGAGTACGCGCGCGTGTCCCGGCTGCTCCCCGAGGGCTGTTCCGCGGGGCTCGACGTCTGTAACTACTAGTATGTACAGTCGGGTCATGAGCACTTCGGAGCGGCTGATCGAGTCCACCCGGGACCTGCTCTGGGAGCGCGGTTACGTGGGGACCAGCCCCAAGGCGATCCTGGAGCGCGCGGGCGCCGGGCAGGGCAGCATGTACCACCACTTCAAGGGCAAGCCCGACCTCGCCCTGGCGGCGATCCGGCGGACGGCCGACGAGATGCGGGCTACCGCCGAGGGAGTACTCGACGGACCGGGCACGCCGTACGAGCGCATCGAGGCGTACCTGACACGCGAGCGGGACGTGCTGCGCGGCTGCCCCATCGGGCGGCTGACGATGGATCCGGAGGTGATCGCGAGCGACGAGCTGCGCGAGCCCGTCGACGAGACGATCGACCGGATCCGTGAGCGGATCGCGCACCTCGTCGAAGAGGGCAAGGAACAGGGGCAGTTCGGGGCCGAGCTGGACGGCGAGGCGATCGCCGCCACCGTCGTCGCGACCGTCCAGGGCGGCTACGTCCTGGCCCGCGCGTCCGGTTCACCGACCGCCTTCGACGCGGGTGTCCGCGGGCTGCTGTCGCTGCTCGCGCCCCGTCCGGCCGACTAGGAGGCCCGATGCACGCCATGCAGTACGAGCTCACGCTGCCCGCCGACTACGACATGGGCGTCATCCACGCGCGCGTGTCCCGTGTCGGGCATCTGCTCGACGACTGGGAGGGCCTCGGTCTCAAGGCGTACCTGGTGCGCGAACGCGGGGTGCGCGGTTCGCCGGTCAACCAGTACGCGCCGTTCTACCTCTGGAACGCCGTGGAGGGCATGAACAGCTTCCTCTGGGGAGGCGGCTTCCAGCGCCTGAGCGACGACTTCGGGCGTCCGGCGGTCCGTCAGTGGACCGGTCTGGCCTACGAGGAGGGCGTCGCCGCCGGTTCCCCCGCCCTGTTCGCCGTACGACGGCGCGAGCCGGTCCCGGACGGCGTGGCGCTGTCCGAGACGGCGAGGGACGCGGCGGACGAGGTGGGGCGGCTGACGCGAGAGGAGGGCGCGGTGCTCGCGGCGGCGGCGGTCGACACGAGCCGCTGGGAGAGCGTGCACTTCTCGCTCTGGGCGCACGACACGCCGAAGGCCGACGGCGACCTGTTCCGGGTGCTGCACCTGTCGGCGCCGGGGCGGACCACCCTGCCCGGAGGCCGGCAGTGGTGAACGCCGTGCGGACCGTGCTCGGGGACCTGCCGGCGGAGCGGCTCGGCGTGTGCGACGCGCACGACCACCTGTTCTTCGGCAGTCCCAGGCTGCCCGGTCAGGAGCTGAACAGCCGCTCCGCGGCGCGTGCCGAGCTGGCCGCGTTCCGCGCGCAGGGCGGTGACGCCGTCGTGCAGTGGACGCCGTACGGTCTGGGCCGGCGCGCGGCGGATCTGCCCCTGCTGTCCCGGGAGGCCGGGGTGCGGGTGGTGGCCGCGACGGGGCTGCACCAGGACGTCCACTACGACAAGGCGACGCTCGACGGCCTGCGGCACCGGCTCGCCGAGGTGTTCGTGGCCGAACTGACCGAGGGCATCGGGACGTCGGGGGTCCGCGCCGGGCTGGTCAAGGTCGCGGGCGGGTTCCACGCCCTCGACGCGCACACCCGCTGGACCATGGCCGCCGCGGCCGAGGCGCATCACGCGACGGACGCGCCGATCGCCGTCCATCTGGAGCTGGGTACCGGCGCGCTCGACGTGGTCGACCTGCTCTGCGGGGAGTTGGGCGTGCCCCCGCACCGGGTGATCCTCGGGCACCTCAACCGGGCGCCCGACGGAGTGGTGCACCGGCAGGCCGCCGAGGCGGGCTGCTGGCTCGCCTTCGACGGCCCGTCACGCGCCCACCACGCCACCGACTGGCGGATGCCGGACGCCGTACGGGCCCTGGCCGATGCCGGATTCGGCGACCGGCTGCTGCTCGGCGGCGACACCACGACGGCCGCGGCCCGCTCGGTCGACGGCGGCCCCGGGATGCCGTATCTGCTGCGCCGGGTCCGGCCACGGCTGGCGCTCGCCGTGGGCGAGGAGCTGGTGGCGCGGATCCTGGCGGAGAACCCGGGGCGGGCCTTCGGCGTCGAGTGGCGCTGAACGCCGGCTCAGGGAGCGGGACGCTCAGGTGGACGCCTGGTCGCTGTCCTTCATGGCGCCCCAGCCGTGCCAGCGGTCGATCTCGATCCAGGCGCTGACACGCGAGCGGACCCGGTCGGGGTACGGCTTGCCCGTGTAGTGGGTGGAGATGCGGTCGATGTCGGCCAGCCCTTCGTCCTCGTGCAGCTCGGCCACCCGCCCGATGAGGGTGACGTGCGTGTACCAGTCGTCGGAGTCGAGGACGGTGAGGGTCAGGCGCGGGTCGCGGCGCAGGTGCTGGAGGCGGACCCGGCTCTCGTCCAGGCTGATCAGGACGCGCCCGTCCTCCCAGACGTACCAGGTGGGGGTGGAGACGGGGGTTCCGTCGGAACGCAGGGTCGCCATCACACAGGGGTTGGGGCGGCTCAGCAGTTCGACGGCCTCGGGCGGCAGCGGGGGCTTTGACACGGGATCTCCTCTCGGTTCGGGTGTCTCGCGGTTCGGGTGTCTCGCGGTTCAGACGTTCTTGTCGAAGCTGGCGAAGTAGGCGGCGGCCATGTCCTCGTCGCCGTGGCCCTGAGCGGCGGCCCGCTCCAGACGCTCGGCGCTCGCCGCCGCCACGTCCAGGCGGACGCCGTGCTCCCGGCCGGCCTCGACGATCAGCCGTGCGTCCTTCGCCGCCGTCGCGACCGCGAACTGTGCGGGCGAGAGCCGGTCGTCGAGGATCAGGCCGGTCTTCGCCTTTAGGTACCCCATGTCGAGCGGCCCACCCGCGATCAGCTCGAAGAACGCGTTCGGGTCGACATCGAGGGACTGCGACAGGGCGAGAACCTCGCCGGCCGCGGCGGTGGCCGCGATGACCCAGCTGTTGGCCACCAGCTTCAGGCGCGTCGCGCTCCCCTCGCCGCCGTCCTCGCCCGTCCACACCGTCCGCGCGCCCACCGCGTCGAACACCGGCGCCACCGCGTCGCGGTGCTCGCTCGGGCCGGCCGCCAGCACGGTCAGCTGACCGGCCTCGGCGGGTTGCCGGGTGCCCAGGACCGGCGCGTCGAAGAAGACGAGGTCGTGTGCGTGCGCAAAGGATGCCAGGTCACCGATGGCTCCGGTCCCGGCGGTCGTCGACTGCACCCAGGCCGCTCCGGCACGCAGGCCGGGCGCGGCCTCGCGCATGACCTCCAGGGCGGCGGGCCCGTCGTAGAGCATGGTGAGGACGACATCCGCACCCCCGACGGCCTGGGC
The DNA here is from genome assembly GCF_035983595.1 of Streptomyces sp. NBC_01334. Taxonomy (NCBI): domain Bacteria; kingdom Bacillati; phylum Actinomycetota; class Actinomycetes; order Kitasatosporales; family Streptomycetaceae; genus Streptomyces; species Streptomyces sp. NBC_01334. The sequence goes on from NZ_CP130718.1 coordinate 1,413,237, forward strand.
GGGGGTGTCGACGACATGGACGCCGTCGGCGGCGAGCGGCTCGGCCTTGGCCCGGGTGCGGTTCCAGGCGCGCACGGTGTGTCCCGCCCGGGCGAGGTTGCGCGCCATTGCGGCACCCATGATGCCGGTGCCGAGGACGCTCACGGTCAGTTCGTCTGTCATGGCCTCAACCTACTTCGACGCGGCGCCCACCAGGCCGTCCAGCCACGCCTGGTGGCCGTTGAGCATCGGGTCCGGCCGCTCGCCCGCCAGGGCGGCCGCGGGCTGCCCGAGCTGGGTCTCCTGGGTCAGGATGCGGACCCGGCCGCCGGGCAGGTCCTCCACCAGCCAGGCGTGCAGGACGTCCAGGTGCTCCTCGGGCGGGCCGTTCAGCTCGGCCGTCCAGGACAGGCGGCCGGGAACGCCGTCGGCGGGGGCCTGGAACTCGACCACCAGCGCATCCAGGGGCGGGAAGCCGAAGGTGCCGAAGCCGAAGACGAGGCCGTCCTTCAGCTGGGGGCCGCCGCCCTGCGGGAACGAGATGTCGGCGACGTTGTCGTAGTAGCCCTGCCACTCGGAGGTGTCGATCAGGAAGCGCCAGACCTCCGCGGCCGTGAGGCCCTGCACGATCACCTCGTTGGAGACGAAGTTGTCGCCGGTGCCGGGGAGGTACTTCTCGGGCCAGTCGATCGCGTTCTGCGTGGTCATCGAGGTCCCTTCGGGGGAGTACGGGTGCCGCCGCTCGGCGACATCTTCGGACGATAGGACGGCGGGCCATCGGGAAACCAATAGAGGGGCCGATATCTGCCATCGGGACTCCGATGCACACGGCGGATACGCTGGTGGGTATGGAGAACCGGACGAACCGGACGCCCGACATCGGCGAGCTCATCGGCGGGGATGGCGCGGCCGCCGTCGGCAGACAGCTTCCGGCGCACGCCGACCTGAACCTGCTGCGTACCTTTCTGGCCGTGTACCGCGCCGGCTCGTTCACGGCGGCCGCCCCGCAGCTGGGGCTCTCGCAGCCCACCGTGACCGCCCAGATCCGCACCCTGGAGCAGCAGACCGGGCGTGAGCTCTTCACCCGGCTCCCCAGGGGGGTGGAACCGACGCCGCCGGCACATGAGCTCGCCGGGCAGGTCGCCGCGCCGCTCGACGCGCTGGCCTCGCTCGAGGGCGGCGGTCCGCAGTCCGGACAGGGCACGCCGGTGCATCTGGCGGGGCCGTCGGAGCTGCTGTGCGTGCGGGTGCTGCCGACGCTTGCCCCGCTGGTCGCCGACGGGCTTCAGCTGCGGGTGACGCAGGGGCTGACCGAACCGCTGCTGGAGGAGATGCGGGCCGGGCGGCACGACCTGGTGATCGCCACCCGGCGGCCGCGCGGCCGTGCGCTGGAGTCGGTGCCGCTGGCCGACGAGGAGTACGTCCTGGTCGCCTCCCCGGTCTGGGCCCGGCGGGTCGGGGAGTACCCGGCGGCGGACGGCGGTCTGTGCGCCGCGCTGCGGGACGTCCCCCTGGTGACGTACGCCGAGGACCTGCCCATCGCCCGGCGCTACTGGCGAAACGTCTTCGGCAAGCAGCTCACCGCCCGCGCCGCGGTCACGGTGCCCAATCTGTACGCGGTCCTGTCGGCGGTCAACGCGGGCGCCGGCTACAGCGTGCTGCCGCACTCGCTGTGCCAGGAGTACCTGGAGGCGGGCCGGCTGACCCGCCTCCACTCCCCCGAGGAACCCCCGCTCAACACGCTCTTTCTCGTCCAGCGTCCCGGCAGCGACGCCAACCCCGATGTGCTCCGGGTCGGCGACCGGCTGCGGGCGGCGGCGCGGGCCTGGTAGCAACTGGCCTACAAGCCTTGTCCGTTGAGCCTGCCCAGGTCAGGATGTGAGTCTGCTCCAGGGGGTGCTCATGCGGATCCGGTACGCCGCCGCGGCCTGCGCCGGTCTCGCGGTGCTGGCCTCGTCGACCGCCTGCACGGTGCCGGAGGCGGGCAGTACGGGCATCACGGTGACCGCGGACGGACTGCCCGTCGGGGTGCTGATGGTCTGTCATCACCACATCGACGCGGCCGTCCTGTACACCGGCGACGGTGACGACGGCGACGAGTCCGAGGACGTGGGGAGCTGGAGCCGCGCGGAGCCCGCCACCGGCTTCGTCACCTGGCCACTGCGCACGGGAGGCGGGGGCTGGAGCGTCGACCGGCAGCCGCCGGCCACGCTCGAGCGGCAGCGCACCTACATCCTGCACGGCGGGACCGAGGACAACTCCTGGTCGACGACCGCCGTCTCCTTCACGCTCGCCCACCTGGCCGCGCTCGTCCCGGGCCGGGTGCGCTACTTCGCGGGTGACGTGCCGGGCGCCGACGACGACGGTTATCTCACCGCGTCGGTCGAGGAGTTCCGCGCCGACGCCTGCGAGGACGACTGACCCGCACCCCACACCCCACTCCGTACTTGACCGATCATTCTCGTTTGATCTAGCGTCACCTCATGGCCAGAAGCAAGGAGTTCGACCCGGACGCGGCCCTCCAGTCGGCACTGGAGCTGTTCTGGCGGCGCGGCTACGAGGCCACTTCGATGGCGGACCTCGTCGAGCATCTGGGCATCGGCCGCGCCAGTCTCTACGCGACCTTCGGCAACAAGCACGAGCTGTACCTGAAGGCGCTGGACCGGTACGGGGAGAAGCACCAACCGCTGCTCCTGGACGAGTTGTCGCAGCCGGGGCCCGCGCTCCCCGCGGTGCGTGCCGTGGTGCGGCGGTTCGCCGCGGAGGCGACGGACGAGGCGAGCCGGGCGTACGGCTGCCTCGTCACCAACACGGCGGCGGAACTGGCCCCGCACGACGCCGCGGCGGCCCGCCGGGTCGAGCGGAGCTGGGAGCACCTGGAGACGCTGCTGGAGTCGACACTGGTGCGCGCGCGGGCGCAGGGCGAACTGCCGGCCGGGCGTGATCCGCGCGGGCTGGCGCGCATGCTGCTGGTCCTGCTCCAGGGACTGCGGGTGGTCGGCAAGGCCTCGCCCGATCCCGCGCGGGTGCGGGACGCGGCGGAGCAGGCGCTCACACTGCTGGACTGACCGACCCCGACCCATGGGAACCGTCGGGGTCGCTTTTACCGGCCCACATACTGGAATGATCGGTCTTGAAAGGACTGCCATGCTCCGGAACCGCTTCTCCGGCCGCACCGCACTCGTCACCGGTGGTGGTTCCGGCATCGGACGCACCCTCGCCCTGGCCTTCGCGGCCGAGGGGGCCCGGGTCGTCGTGGCCGGGCGCACCGGCGCCTCGCTCGACGAGACGGTCGGGCTCGTCGAGCGGGCCGGCGGAACCGCGCTCGCCCGGGTCGCCGACGTCTCGCGCGCCACCGACCTGGACGCACTCGTCCGGGCGGCCGTCGACCGGTTCGGCTCGCTCGACGTCGCCGTCAACAACGCGGGTGTCCTCCGGGCGGGACGGCCGCTCGCCGACGTCGACGAGGAGGACTGGCGGTCCATGGTCGACACCAACCTGACCGGTGTCTTCCTCGCCCTGCGGGCCGAGGTGCGGCAGATGCGGACGCAGCCGGGCGGCGGCGCGATCGTCAACGTGTCGTCCAACATCGGCGTGCACCGGCAGATCCGGGGCCTGACCGCGTACGCCACGAGCAAGGCGGCCGTGACCGCACTGACCCGCGGTGCCGCGCTGGAACACATCAGCGACGGCGTCCGGATCAACGCCGTCAGCCCCGGCCCGTCCGCGACGGCCATGTCGCTGCGGCCGGGCGAGTCCGAGGCCGAGCGTGCCCTGCGGATGAAGGAGCAGTCACCGCTGGGCCGGGTGTCGTCGACCGAGGAGGTGGCCCGGGCGGTGCTGTATCTCGCCTCGGACGACGCGGCGTCCGTCGTGGGCACCGACCTGGTGATCGACGGCGGGGCCGCCCTGTAGACCGGCGGTGCAGTGGACCCGGCGGTGCAGTGGACCGGCCGTGCGGTAGGCGGGCCCTGCGGTAGGCCGCGCAGGGCCGTGGACAGCGCCCTGTCTCACACGGGGCCCAGCGCCCCCAGCGGATCGTCCAGCACCGGCTGCCAGGCCAACTCGGCCGCGCCGACCAGGCTGTTGTGATCGAGCGAGCAGGCGAGGATGGGGACGCCGCCGCTGCGGCCCCACAGGCTCCGGTCGGCGACGACGGCACGCAGCCGGTCGGGGTCGGCGTCGAGGAGGGTCCGGTGCAGACCGCCGAGGATGATCCGGTCGGGGTTGAGGATGTTCACCAGACCGGCCAGACCCAGGCCGAGCCGGTCGATCAGGGCTTCGGCGGCCATGCGGACCACCGGATCCCCGTACTCCGCGTGGATCAGCTCGTTGGCCTGCTGGAGCAGGGAGCCCTCGGGGCCGGGTTCGCGGCCCGCGGTGGTGAGGAGGGCGAGCGGATCCGCCTCGACGTCGAGACAGCCCCGGCTGCCGCAGTAGCAGGGACGGCCCTCGGGGTTGACGGTGAGATGGCCGACCTCCAGGGCGAGGCCCGAACTGCCCGTGTGCAGACGCCCGTCCAGCACCAGTGCGCCACCGACGCCCCGGTGCCCGGTGGCCACGCACAGCAGGTCGCGGGCGCCGCGTCCGGCGCCGTGCCGGTGTTCCGCGAGGGCGGCGAGGTTGACGTCGTTGCCCACGAATCCGGGGCCGGTGAGACCGGCGGCGCGGATGCGTTCGGCGAAGATCTCCCGCACGGGGGCGCCCACCGGCCACGCCAGGTGCAGCGGGTTCAGCGCCAGCCCCTCGGGTTCGGTGACCGCGGACGGTACGGCGAGTCCGGCGCCCACACAGGGCCGGCCCGTCTGCCGCAGCAGTTCGGCGCCGGCGTCGACGGCGGCGCCGAGCACCTTGGCGGGGTCGGCGTCGACCGTCTCGCAGCTGGGCGTGGTGGCGACGATCCGCCCGCCGAGACCGACCAGCGCGGCCCGGAACCCGTCGGCGTGGACCTGTGCGGCGAGGGCGACCGGGCCTTCCTCGGCCACCTCGAGCCGGTGGGAGGGGCGGCCCTGCGAACCGGCGGCGGCACCCGGCCGCGCGTCGACCCTGATCAGGCCCAGCGCCTCCAGCTCCGCGGCGACCGCGCCGGCCGTCGCACGGGTGACGCCCAGTTCGGCGGTGAGAACCGCGCGGGTGGGCGCCCGTCCGGTGTGCACGAGCTCCAACGCGGGCCCGAGCGCACCGCGCCCCCGGTCCAGCCGCGCTCTCGAGGTGGTCCCATCCCCCGCCGGCCGGGGGTCCGCCTTGCCGCTCATGAGGGCGAGTCTCCCATGATCCGTTCCTCAGGTGACGTCGGGGAAGCCGCTGACCCGCAGTGTGATGTTCAGCCGTCCGGTCAGGCCGAGGCCGGCCGGTGCCGTGCCCGGGAGGACCCGCGGCACTCCGTGGTACGCGAGCCGCGACGGCCCCCCGAACACGAACAGGTCGCCGCTGCGCAGCTCGACGTCGGTGTAGGGCCGGGTCCGGGTCCGCGGGTTGCCGAAGCGGAAGACGCAGGTGTCGCCGAGGCTGAGGGAGACCACGGGCGCGTCGGACTTCTCGTCGGCGTCACGGTGCATGCCCATCCGGGCGTCGCCGTCGTAGAAGTTGATCAGCGCGATGTCGTACGCGGCGCCCCGGGCCTGCTCCGGTCCCAGCGCGTCGGCCACCGCGCGCCGGCCCAGCTCGCCCAGCCAGGCGGGGAAGGGCTTGACGGGCGCGCCGTCACCGTCGCTGACGGTACGGGCGTAGGCGTACGGGTACCAGTGCCAGCCCAGGCAGACCTGGCGGGCGGTCATCGTGCCGCCGCCGGGTGTACGGACCGTGCGCAGGCCCGCCGGCGGACGGGCCCAGTCCCGGCAGGCCCGGAGCAGCTCACGCTGATGTGCCGGGTCCGCCCAGTCGGGCACGTGCACCGCGCCCGGCGCGACCTGCGCACGTTCCCGCGGAAACAGCTCGGAGTCCATGGACCCATCCTCCGCCATGGGTCCGACACCGGGCCTGATCTGCTGCTCGGTTAGCCTTGAAGCACGATGAACGACCCTATGACGACGCCGTGGGGCGAGGTCACGCTGGCCCGCCACCCCGAGGATCCGCGCGAGCCGCTGCGCGCCTGGGACGCATCCGACGCGTACCTGCTCAGACACCTCGCGGAGCGGGACGTCCCGCTGACCGGCACGGTGGTGGTGCTCGGGGACCGCTGGGGCGCGCTGGCCACGGCCCTCGCGGCGCACCGCCCCACGCAGATCACCGACTCCTGGCTGGGCCAGGAGGCGACCCGGGCGAACCTGGCGCGGGCCGGCGTCGAGACCGGCGCGGTCCGGCTGCTCACCACCCAGGACCCGGCGCCGGAGCGGATCGACGTGCTTCTGGTCCGGGTGCCCAAGAGCCTGGCGCTGCTTGAGGACCAGCTGCTGCGGCTGGCCCCCGCCGTGCACCCGGGCACGGTCGTCGTCGGCACCGGCATGGTGAAGGAGATCCACACCTCGACGCTGAGGCTGTTCGAGCGGATCCTCGGGCCTACCCGGACCTCGCTCGCCGAGCAGAAGGCCCGGCTCGTCTTCTGCACCCCGGACCCGTCGCTGCGCCGCCCCGCCAACCCGTGGCCGTACGCCTACGACCTTCCCGACGATGTCGGCGGCGCTCTCTCCGGCCGTCCGGTCGTCAACCACGCGGGCGTGTTCTGCGCCGACAGGCTCGACATCGGCACCCGGTTCCTCCTGAAGCACCTGCCGACGACCAGCGGCACCCGCCGGGTCGTCGACCTGGGCTGCGGCAACGGCATCGTCGGCACGGCGGTGGCGCTGGCCAACCCGGAGGCCGAGGTGCTGTTCACGGACGAGTCGTTCCAGGCGGTGGCGTCGGCGGAGGCCACGTACAAGGCGAACGGGGTGCCGGGGCACGCCGAGTTCCGGGTCGGGGACGGGCTCGCGGGAGTGGCGGACGGCAGTGTGGACGTCGTGCTGAACAACCCGCCGTTCCACTCCCACCAGGCGACGACGGACGCCACGGCATGGCGGATGTTCACGGGGGCCCGGCGCGCCCTGCGGCCGGGCGGCGAGCTGTGGGTGGTGGGCAACCGGCACCTGGGCTACCACCTGAAGCTGAAGCGGCTGTTCGGCAACAGTGAACTGGTCGCCGGTGACCGGAAGTTCGTGGTGCTGAGGTCTGTCAGGCGAGGGTGAGCCCGACACCGGTGACGATCCGCTCGACGGTGCGCGCCATGGCGTCCCGCCCCGCGCTCAGGTAGGGCCGGGCGTCGACCGCGTCCGGATGCGCTCCCAGGTGTTCGCGGATCGCGCCGGTCAAGGCCTGGTTGAGGGCGGTGCCGATGTTGACCTTGGCGATGCCGCCCGTGACGGCGGCCGTCAGCTCCCGGTCCGGGACGCCGGAGGAGCCGTGCAGGACCAGGGGCACGTCGAGGGCCGTGCGGAGCCGCTCGAGCAGGCCGTGGTCGAGGACGGCGGTGCGGGTGGTCATCGCGTGGACGCTGCCGATGGCGACGGCCAGGGCGTCCACACCGGAGTCCGCCACGAACGCGCGGGCCTCGGCCGGGTCGGTGCGGGCACCGGGCGCATGCGCGCCCTTGCCGCCCATCTCCCCCAACTCGGCCTCGATCCACAGCCCTCGGGCATGCGCCAGCTCCACGGCGGCACGGGTCGCGGCGAGGTTCTCCTCGTACGGCAGGCGGGAAGCGTCGTACATGACCGAACTGAAGCCCGCGTCGGCCGCCCGGCGGAGCAGCGGATCGCTCTGGACGTGGTCGAGATGCAACGCGACCGGCACGGCGGCCTGTTCGGCCGCGACGGCGGCGGCGCGGGCGAGCGGGAGCAGGTGCCCCTGGCGGTAGGCGACGGCGTTCTCGCTGACCTGGAGGACGACGGGCGCGCCCGCGGACTCGGCGCCGGCGATGACGGCCTCGATGTGTTCCAGCGTGATGATGTTGAAGGCGGCGACGGCCGTACGGGCCGTGTGCGCCCGGTTGACCAGTTCGCCGGTGGTGGTGAGCGGCACGGCAGCTCCTCTTCGGGAGTCGAGGGCTCAGGGGGTGAGGATCACCGAGCGGGTGAGGTGGCGCGGGCGGTCCGGATCGAGGCCGCGGGCGGCGGCGACGGCCACGGCGAGGCGCTGGGCGCGGACCAGTTCGGCGAGGGGGTCCAGTTCACCCGGCACCCACAACGCGCCGGTGGCGCCCACCTGTCGGGCCAGCCCGTCGGGTGCCTCGCCGAACATCCAGGTCGCGGTGGAGGCGGTGGCGATGCTGATGGGGCCGTGCCGGTACTCCATCGCGGGATAGGCCTCGGTCCAGGACAGCGATGCCTCGCGCATCTTCAGCGCGGCCTCGTTCGCCAGTCCGACGGTCCAGCCGCGTCCGAGGAAGGTGAACTGCCCGCAGTCCACGAGCCCCCGGGGAAGCGGCCCGGCGAGCGCGGTGCGGGCGTCGGTGACGACCCTGTCGCCGTGCAGGCCGAAGTGGGCGCGGAGCAGGGTGAGCGCGGTGGTCGCGAACCGGGTCTGCACGACGGAGCGTTCGTCGGCGTAGTCCAGGACCACGACGTGGTCGGCCGACTCCATGACCGGGGTGTGCGGGTCGGCGGTGATCGCGGTCGTGCGGGTGCGTCCGCGCATCCGGCCGAGCAGGCCGAGGACCTCGGTGGTGGTGCCGGACCGGGTCAGGGCGACGATCCGGTCGTAGGAGCGGGCGTGGGGGAACTCCGAGGCGGCGAAGGCGTCGGTCTCGCCGTGCCCCGCACCCTCGCGCAGGGCGGCCGCGGCCTGGGCCATGAAGTACGAGGTGCCGCACCCGACGATCGCCACCCGCTCCCCGGGCATCGGCAACTCGCCTGCGTATCGGAAGACTTCGGCTGCGGCTCGGGTCCAGCACGCGGGCTGGTCGGTCAGTTCGTCCTCGACGTGGGTCATGCCCCACCTCTCCCCGACGGTGACTGCTCATGCTTGTTCATGCAAGATAGGGCCATCATTCGAGCAACGTCACGGACACGGCGGCCGACGCGGCGGCGGTGGGCCGGTTTTTCGAGAAGACGGGAATCAGGGCCCTCCTCGTCTGAACCCGCAGGCCGTGCGCCATCGCCCGCCGCTTTCGCTCTGCCGGCCGCCGGCCCGCCGCTGCCGCCCGCCCGCCGTTGTGCGTTGCCGGCCGCCTGGCGTCGTGCCGTTGCCGGTCGGCGGCCACGCACGCGTGGCCGCCGACGGTGAACTAGTCCCCGGCGTGCGCGAGTTCGATGTCGTGGTCGTCCACGTCACCGCCGCCGAGGATGATGCCGCTCGCGCGGGGCGGGTAGCCGGTCGCGACGACCGTGTACTGGCCGCCGTCCAGGTCGGAGAAGGCGTACGCCCCGTCGCCGCCCGTCGTGGCGGTCGCCACGACGTTCCCGGCGGCGTCCACCAGGGTCACCCGGGCGTCGCCCAGCGGAGCGCCGGCGCCGCGAATCGTGCCCCGCACCAGCGCGCCGGGCCGCAACTCGACGTCGACCCGGGTGACACCGGTGCCGGCGATCTCCACGGGCAGCGCCAGCGGCCGGTGCTTGGGCGAGCTGACCGCGAGAGTCACCGCGCCCGGCACCAGCTCGGCGACGGAGAACTCTCCCGCGCCGTCGGTCTGCGCAGTGGCCAGCACATCGCCGCGCACGTCCGTGAGGATGACCACCGCCCCGGCGACCGGTGCCCCGCTCTCCACGGACCGCACCGTGCCGACGAGCCCGCTGGCGCCGCTGAGCAGCACGTCGTACGTGACCGGCGTCGCCCCGACCACCACGGTCGTCGCCTGCGGCCGGTGCCCGTCGGCGGAGGCGATGAGCACGTAGGTGCCCTCCCCCGGCGCCTCGACGGCGTAGGAGCCGTCCGGCCCGGCGACCGCCCGGCTCGACTGCCGCCCGCCCAGCGAGATCAGGGTGACCGCGGCGCCCTCCACGGGCACGTTCTCCGCACCCCGCACGTGCCCGCGTATCGGATGCCCGCCGCCGGCCGGACCGTCGTCGGTCAGCCCGGGGACGACTGCGACGAGTTCCGCCACCGCGCGGGCCAGCGGCACGGCCACCGCGGCACCCACGACCTGCTCGTCCGGTGTGACGACGGCCGGTACGGCGACGGCCTGTTCGGCTCCGGTCGGTCCCGCCTCGGCGGGCACCGGGGAGACGGCTTCGGCGGCCGACGGCGCCGTGCCCGCCGTCCGCTGCCGCGGGAGGAACGCGGCGACGGCGAGGGCCAGGAGGGCCGCTCCGGAACCGACGGCCATGACCACCTTGAAGCCGTTCTCCGAAGGCAGCGCGGTGCCGCCGAAGCCGGTGGTCATCTGGGCCAGGAGCACGCCGGCGACAGCGCTCGCGGTGGACGTGCCGATGGACCGCATCAGCGTGTTGAGACTGTTCGCGGCGGCCGTCTCGGAGGGGTCCACGGCGCCCATGATGAGCGCGGGCATGGCCCCGTAGGCGAAGCCGATGCCGGCGCCGATGACACAGGAGACCAGGACGAGTTCCCACACCGCGTCCATCAGCACGATGTTGAGGCCGTACCCGGCGGCGACGATGACCGCGCCGAGCATCAGGGTCACCTTCGGGCCCCGCGCCTTGGAGACCAGCGCGGAGAGCGGCGCGGTGGCCATCATCACCAGGCCCGTGGGCGCCATCACCAGGCCGGCCGCCAGCAGCGACCTGCCCAGACCGTAGCCCGTCGCCTCGGGCAACTGGAGCAGCTGAGGGAGCACCAGGGACATCGCGAACATGGAGAAGCCGAAGGCCATCGAGGCGAGGTTGGTCACCAGCACCTGGCGGCGGGCGGTGGTGCGCAGATCCACCAGGGGTTCCCTGACGCGCAGTTCGAACACGCCCCACAGCAGCAGGACGACGACCGCGGCGGCGAAGAGCCCGAGAGTGGTGCCGCTCCCCCAGCCCCAGTCGGCGCCCTTGGAGATCGCGAGCAGCAGACACACCAGCCCGGCCGCCATGCCGAGGGCGCCGACCAGATCGAAGCGTCCGCCGGTGCGCACCTTCGACTCGGGCACGAAGACCGGGACGAGCACGGCCGCGACGACGCCGAGGACGGCCGACGTCCAGAACAGCGTGTGCCAGTCGAAGTGGTCCGCGATGAGCGCGGCGGCGGGCAGCCCGAGGGCACCGCCGATGCCGAGGGAGGCGCTCATGAGGGCGGTGGCCGAGCCGAGCCGCTCGGCGGGCAGTTCGTCACGCATGATGCTGATGCCGAGCGGGATGACGCCGGAGGCGAGTCCCTGCAGGGCCCGGCCGACGATCATCGGGACGAGCCCGTCGCTGAGGGCGGCCGTGACCGATCCCGCGATCAGCATGAGAAGGCTGACGAGCAGCATGCGGCGCTTGCCGTACATGTCGCCGAGCCGACCCATGACGGGGGTGGCGACGGCGGCCGCGAGGAGCGTGGCGGTGACCGCCCAGGCCGTGTCGGAGGCCGGGGCGTCGAGCAGCTTCGGCAACTCCGGGACGATCGGGATCACCAGGGTCTGCATCAGCGAGACCACGATCCCGCCGAAGGCCAGCACCGCCACGACGAGGCCGGCCCGCGGCGCGGCGGACCCCTCCCCCGCCGCCGCGGACCTGGGTTGCGCATGGGACATGGCCGAGCCTCCGTGGGGGGATGCGGTTCTGCACGACTGCGCAGCATCGTAAGCCTGCTTGATTGACTCAAGCAACCAGTACTTTCGGTGTGCGGCGTGTGAAGAAACCGGGCAGAGGACTCCGGGCGAACGGGTCAGGCCGACGGGCCGGGCAGAACGCTCTGCCCGGCCCCCGCGGCGTCGCTACAGCGCGCGCTCCAGCTGGTCCGCCACCAGCTTCACGAACCGTCCGGGCTCCTTCGGCCGTCCGCCCTCGGCGAGGACCGCCAGACCGTGCAGCAGCTCGGCGGTCTCGGCGAGCCCGGCACGGTCCTCCCGCTCCTTGTAGGCCTGGTTCAGGCCCTGCACGAGCAGGTGATCGGGGTTGAGCTCGAGGATCCGCAGGGCGCGCGGCACCTCCTGCCCCATCGCGCGGTACATGTTCTCCAGCGCCGGGGTGAGATCGTGCGCGTCGGAGACGATGCAGGCCGGGGACACGGTGAGGCGGGACGACAGCCGCACCTCCTTGACGTCCTCCCCCAGTTGCTCCTTCATCCAGCCGAGCAGACCGGCGTACTCCTCGCCCTGCTTCTCGCGCTCGCCGTCGGCCTTGTCGTCGTCCTCCCCGCCGAGGTCGACCTCGCCCTTGGCGACGGACCGCAGCGGCTTGCCGTCGAACTCGCCCACCGCGTCGACCCACACCTCGTCGACCGGGTCGGTGAGGAGCAGGACCTCGATGCCCTTCGCCCGGAACGCCTCCATGTGCGGGGAGTTCTCGATGCTCTGCCGGGACTCGCCGGTCAGGTAGTAGACGGCGTCCTGTCCGTCCTTCATCCGCTCCACGTAACTCTTCAGCGTGGTCGGTTCGTCCGCGCTGTGCGTGGACGCGAACGACGAGACGGCGAGGAGGGTTTCGCGGTTGTCGGAGTCGGTCAGCAGTCCTTCCTTCAGAACGGCGCCGAACTCCCGCCAGAAGGTGGCGTAGCGGTCGGGGGCCGCGGTCATCATGTCCTTGACCGTGGAGACGACCTTCTTGGTGAGCCGGCGCTGCATCATCCGGATGTGCCGGTCCTGCTGGAGGATCTCGCGCGAGACGTTCAGCGAGAGGTCCGCCGCGTCGACCACGCCCTTGACGAACCGCAGGTAGGACGGCAGCAGCGCCTCGCAGTCGTCCATGATGAAGACGCGCTTCACGTACAGCTGCACACCGCGCTGGTAGTTCTGGTTGTACAGGTCGTGCGGGGCGTGCGAGGGGAGGAACAGCAACGCCTGGTACTCGAAGGTGCCCTCCGCCTGGAGCCGGACGGTCTCCAGCGGTTCGCGCCAGTCGTGGCTGATGTGCTTGTACAGCTCGTGGTACTCGTCGTCGGACACCTCGTCGCGCGAGCGCGCCCACAGGGCCTTCATCGAGTTCAGCGTCTCGGGTTCGGGCGCGCTGTCGGCGGCCCCCTCGGCGTCGGCGGTGCCGGCCGTGTCGCCGTCGACCGCCTTCGGGACCAGCCTGATGGGCCAGGTGATGAAGTCCGAGTAGCGCTTGACGATCTCCTTGATCGTCCGGTCCGCGGTGTAGTCGTGCAGCTGGTCGTCGGCGTCGGCCGGCTTCAGGTGCAGCGTGACGGTGGTGCCCTGCGGCGCGTCGTCCACCCTCGCCAGCGTGTAGGTGCCCTCACCGCGCGACGACCAGCGGGTGCCCTGGCTCTCGCCGGCCCGCCGGGTCAGCAGCGTCATCTCGTCGGCCACCATGAAGCCGGAGTAGAAGCCGACGCCGAACTGCCCGATGAGCCCCTCGGCCCCGGCCTCCTCCTGGGCCTCGCGCAGCTCCTGCGCGAACTTCGCCGTGCCCGAGTTGGCGATGGTGCCGATGAGTCGGCCGACCTCGTCGTAAGACATCCCGATGCCGTTGTCCCGCACCGTCAGGGTGCGGGAGTCGGCGTCGATCTCGATCTGGATGTGCGGGTCCGAGACGTCGGCGTCGAGCGTGTCGTCCCGCAGCGCGGCGAGACGCAGCTTGTCCAGCGCGTCGGAGGCGTTGGAGACGAGCTCGCGGAGGAAGACGTCCTTGTTCGAGTAGACCGAATGGATCATCAGCTGCAACAGCTGACGGGCCTCTACCTGGAACTCAAACGTTTCTGTCGACATGATGGGCGTGTACCTCACAGGTTCCGGAGTCTCCTGGACTGGCGACAGCCACTGTAAAACACCAAGTCAGCCTGCGGTGCTCGCTGTTCGTGATCGTCCGGATGCGGGCGATCGGGGCAGGCGGTCCGGGCCCGGGATCAGGGCTGCAGAACAGGACGGGAGAACCGGGCGGCGGGAGAACGGAGCGGGAGATCAGCGCCGGATCTCCTCCACCTCCGCGAAGCCTTTCGCGGCGCTCCACCGGAGCCGGGTCAGCCACTCGGTGGAACTGCGGGTGAAGACGAGGTCCCCCGAGCCGCCCACGGGGGCGACCTTCGACCAGCCGTCGAAGCTCCTGGTGAGCTTCGTGTCCCACCGGCTGAGGTCCGCCGTGGCGACGGCCGCGATCGACTCCATGGGCGGTTCGCCGTCGTAGCAGTAGTCGCCCCAGTCGGCGATGACCGCGACCGTCCCGTCGAACACCTTGAGCGTGAGGCTCTGGCACCGGTCGGTCGCGGTCGCGTACACCACGCGCGGCGCGCTCCACACGCGCGTGTCCGCGTCCCGGTGCCGTTCCACGAGCCCGCGTCCCTCGACGTACGCCATGCCCACGCGTCGTCCGTCGGGCAGCCCGATCTCCTCGTCGAAACGAAGGGCCGACGCGGTCGGCGCGGTCGGCGCGGCACCGGTACCGGTACTCGTGCCTGTGGCCGTGCCCTTGGCGGGCGCGGTGGCCGTGGCGGTCGTCGACCCGCCGCCGTCTCCCTGTCCGCCGCAGGCCACCGCGGCACCCACCATCAGCACCGCCCCCGCCAGGGCCCGCAGCCGCTCTCCGTGCATCCGCATGGCCCCATGGTCCTCTCTCCCCGGGCCGAGGCAGGCCAGGTCGGTTCAGGCCGAGTCGGTTCGGCTCAGGTCATGCCGCGTCATGTCACGTCACATGAGTGACGCGGATCTTGGACTGGCCGTGCGGGAGTTCCTCCCAGTCGTCCATGAAGTCGGCTCGCAGGCCGTGCTTCTCGGCCAGGGCCACGAGGGTGTCGGTGCGGTAGTAGAAGTCCTCGCGCAGCACGTGGTGTTCCTCGCCCTCGGTGCGGTCGAAGGTGAAGTCGAACCAGCCGCCGGGCGCGAGCACCCGCCCCACGTTGGCCAGGCACTCGTCGATGACCGGGAGCGGCGAGTGCGAGAAGACGCTGTGCGCGTGCACGACGTCGAAGTGGGCGTCGGGCAGGAACCGCAGCGTCAGGTCGCGCACCGGCGTCAGCGTCGGCAGCCGCTGCTGCAGCCCCATCTCCACGATCGTGTCCTGCGCGGCCACGAGGATGTCGGGTGAGATGTCGATGCCGTGGTAGTGGCCGGGCTCCAGGTGCCGGATGAACCGCCAGCCGCCCCGCAGGTTGCCGCATCGACGTGGTCGGCGAGGCGGGAACCGGCGAGGAGGCACTCGCTCTGGCCGCCCGGCTGCGCCCCGACGTGGTGCTGATGGATCTTCAGCTCGACGGCGGCATGGACGGCGTGACGGCCACCCGGCGCCTGACCGGCGGACCGGAGGCGGGGCCCAGGGTCCTGGTGCTCACGATGTTCGACACCGACGCCGACATCACCCGCGCCATCGAGGCGGGCGCCACCGGCTACCTGCTCAAGGCCGAACGGCCGGACGAACTCTTCGCGGCGATCCGAGCCGCGGCGGCCGGCCGCACCGCGCTGTCGGCGCCCGTCGCCGACCGTCTGCTGACCAGGCTGCGCAGTCCGCGTCCCACCCTGTCCGCCCGTGAGCACGAGATCCTCGCTCAGCTGGCCCGCGGCCTGGGCAACCGGGAGATCGCCCGGGCGCTGTTCATCAGCGAGGCGACGGTCAAGACGCATCTCGGGCGGATCTACGGCAAGTTGGGGGTGGAGACGCGGTCGGGCGCGGTGGCGGTCGCCAAGGAGAGGCGACTGCTGCCGTGACGACGCGGCACGGGGAGGCCGGGTGCCGTCACCCCGGCCCGCACCACCGGCCACGCGCCACCGGTCGCGCACCATCTCTGCGCACCGCCTCCAGGTGTCCGTCACCTGTCTGGCCGGTGACAAGGCTTGCAAGGCCACATGTCACCTGTCAAGATGGTGACGTGAATCCGGACCATGTCTTCGTCTGCGGGAACCCGGCCCTCGACTTCGCCGCGACGCTCCGCGCGCGGCGGTCGCTCCGGTTCGAGATGTTCGCGACACCGAGCCGCCTGGAGGCCTGGTACGTCGAGTCCGCGGTCGTCGACGCGGTGACACCCAGCAGCGAGGCCGACGTGGCGCAGGCGATCGCACTACGGGAAGCCGTCTACGACCTGGTCACGACCCGGCGCCTCGGGGAGGCCTACCGCCCCGAGGCGCTCGCCGCCGTGAACGGCGCGGCCCGCGGGACTCCCGCGACGCCGCAGCTCACCGAGACGGGGCGGTGGACGAACGCCACCCCGGAACAAGCGCTGGCCACCGTGGCGCGGCATGCCGTCGAGCTTCTGAGCGGGCCGGATGTTCCGCTGCTCAAGGAGTGCGGCAACCCCGAGTGCACCCGCGTCTACATCGACCGCTCGCGCGGCATGCGCCGGCAGTGGTGCGGCATGGAGTCCTGCGGCAACAAGCTCAAGGCCGCGGCCTATCGCGCCCGCAAGAAGCAGCCGCAGGCGCCCGCTCCCCATTGATCCCCGCCCGTCTCGCCTGATCCCCGCCCGTCTCGCCCGGTCGCACTGAGCCTCACCGAGCACACCGGGCCTCGCCGAGCCCCGCCGCGAGCGCACAGGGCCTCGCCGCGAGAGCGCCGGCCGAGCGACATCCACGTCGCACCCGAACCCGAAGGGCCCGCCATCGGCGGGCCCTTCGGCATGCACAGAGTCATGCGTCACCGGTTTGACAGGTGACGAACCCCGTGTCACTGTCGTGCCACGTTCGTGCCGCGTCCGACCGACGGAAAGGCTCCAGATGTTCACGAGGCGAGGTTTCGGCAAGGCCGTGGGGGTGGGCGTGGGTGCCGCCGGTGCGTCGGCGGCCGGGCTGCCCACAGCCGCCGGGGCGGTCCCCGCTCCCGGAGCGCTTCCCACGCCCGGGGGGACTCCCGCCGCCGGGGCGGCCTCCGGCCCCGGGGCGCCGGGCGGTTTCGGGCGGCTGAAGCAGATCCGCGCCGGCGAGTTGGACATCGGCTACATGGAGACCGGCCCCGCCCACGGGCCCGCCGTCGTCCTGCTGCACGGCTGGCCCTACGACATCCACAGCTTCGCCGAGGTGGCCCCTCTGCTGGCGGCGCGAGGCCACCGAGTGATCGTCCCGTACCTGCGCGGTCACGGCACGACGACCTTCCTGTCGAGTACGACGTTCCGCAACGCGCAACAGTCGGTGGTCGCGCTCGACATCGTCGCGCTGCTGGACGCGCTGCGGATCGAACAGGCGGTCCTTGCCGGTTTCGACTGGGGATCACGGACGGCCGACATCATCGCCGCGCTGTGGCCGGAGCGCTGTCGGGCGCTCGTCTCCGTGACCGGCTATCTGATCACCGACCGCGAGCGCCAGCGCCATCCGTTGGCCGCCAAGGCCGAGTGGGCGTGGTGGTACCAGTACTACTTCGCCACCGAGCGGGGCCGGCAGGGACTCCACGACAACACACGGGACCTGGCCCGGTTGGTGTGGACGTTCAACTCGCCGACCTGGCGCTTCGACGAGGCCACGTTCGAGCGCACCGCGACCGCCTTCGACCATCCGGACCACGTAGACATCGTGATCCACAACTATCGCTGGCGGCTCGGCCTGGCCGAGGGGGATCCCCGGTACGACGGGCTCGAGAAGCGGCTAGCCGCAGGACCCGACATCGCCGTGCCGACCGTCACCCTCGACGGCGAGAAGGACCCCTTCACCCCTGCGGGCGACGGCGCGGCCTACCGCGACAAGTTCACCGGCCCCTACGCGCACCACACCCTGACCGGGATCGGCCACAACGTGCCGCAGGAGGCCCCCGGGGCGTTCGCGCAAGCCGTCCTCGAAGCGAACCGGCTCGCCGGCGCCTGACGCCCGGATCCCCACACCCCCTCCGCCCTCTCCTCCCCTCTCCCCCTCCCTCTCGGCAGACAGGACTGCAAGTGATGGACATGAAACTCGAGGTCGTCGTCGTACCGGTCTCCGACGTGGACCGCGCCAAGCGCTTCTACCGGACACTGCAATGGCGGCTGGACGCCGACTTCACCACCGACGAGGGTCTCCGGGTCGTCCAGGTGACCCCGCCGGGCTCCTCGGCATCGGTCATCTTCGGCACCGGGCTGAGCGCGGCCGCGCCGGGGTCCGTCGAAGGCCTGCATCTCGTCGTCCAGGACATCGAGGCGGCCCGGGCCGAACTCGTCGAGCGGGGCGTGGCGGTGAGCGCGGTGTTCCACGACGCGGGAGGCGTGTTCCACCGCGCCGGGACCGAGGGTCGGGTACCCGGCCCGGACCCGGAGCGCCGCAGCTACGCGTCGTTCGCCTCGTTCAGCGACCCGGACGGCAACGACTGGGTGCTCCAGGAGATCACCACGCGCCTCCCGGGCCGGTGACAAAGGCCGGACGCCCGGCGGACCCCGTGCGGGGGACGGGACGGGACGGAGCGGGGCGGCCTCCACGTCCGGGCGGAGCGGAGCGACGGAGGACCCCACGACGCCCTTGTTCAGCTCCTGACCACCGCCTAGCCTGATTTTGTGCCGCAAATAAACAAAACCCGAACACGCGACGCCGTGCCGGGTCACGGCAATGACCTCACCCGGCTCCGCATCGCCCTGACCACGTTCTTCGCCCTCGACGGCTTCGTCTTCGCCGGATGGGTCGTCCGCATCCCGGCCATCAAGGAACAGACCGGCGCCTCCCCCAGCACCCTCGGTCTCGCACTTCTCGGCGTCTCCGCGGGCGCGGTGATCACGATGATGTTCACCGGGCGCCTGTGCAGCCGCTACGGCAGTCACCCGGTCACCGTGGTCTGCGCGGTCCTGCTCTCCCTCAGCGTGACGCTGCCCCCGCTCACCCACTCCGCCGCCGCGCTCGGCGCCGTCCTGCTGCTGTTCGGCGCGGCGTACGGCAGCATCAACGTCGCCTTCAACAGCGCCGCCGTCGATCTGGTCGCGGCGCTGCGCAGGCCGGTCATGCCCACCTTCCACGCGGCCTTCAGCCTGGGCGGCATGATCGGCGCCGGTCTCGGCGGGCTGGTCGCGGGATCCCTGTCGCCCACTCACCATCTGCTGGGCCTGGGGATCATCGGCCTGCTCGTCACCGCGCTCACGGCACCCACACTGCTCCGGCTGGAGCCGCCGCGGCCGCCGGAGCACTCCGCCGCCGGGCCCCGACCCACCACCGCCGGGCCCGAGCCCACCACCGCGGGGCCCGAGGAGCCGGCGCCCGCGAAGGCGGCTCCGCACCGGCTGACGCCCCGCACCCGTCGTCTCGTCGTCGTCTTCGGCCTGATCGCCCTCTGCACCGCCTACGGCGAAGGCGCCCTGGCCGACTGGGGCGCGCTGCATCTGCGGCAGGACCTGGGGTCGTCCGCAGGGGCCGCCGCGGCCGGGTACTCGTGTTTCGCGCTCGCCATGACGGTCGGCAGGCTCACCGGCACCACCCTCCTCGAACGGCTGGGCCGCACCCGTACGGTGGTGATCGGCGGCGGCGTCGCGGCGGCGGGGATGCTGCTCGGCGCGCTCGCCCCGGCCCTGTGGGCGGCGCTCCTCGGCTACTCGGTCGCGGGACTCGGGCTGGCCAACCTCTTCCCGGTGGCCGTGGAACGCGCGGGCGCCCTGGCCGGCCCGAGCGGTGTCGCCACCGCCTCGACGCTCGGTTACGGCGGCATGCTTCTGGGCCCGCCCGCCATCGGCTTCATGACCGACTGGTTCTCCCTGCCCACCGCCCTCACCAGCGTGGCCGTGCTGGCCGGGGTGGCCGCGGCGATCGGCTTCGCCACCCGTCGCGCGACCGCCGGCTGACGACCGCCGCCCCTCCCCTCGACCGCACTCCATCCGGCACACTCCCCCACATGGAGACTGCCGAGTTCATCCACGCCCTGGACCAGGAAGGCCGGTCGCTCACCGCCGCGGCGGCGGAAGCGGGCCCCGACGCGAAGGTGCCGACCTGCCCTGACTGGCAGGTCAGGGACCTGCTGCGGCACACCGGCGCGGTGCACCGCTGGGCGACGACGTTCGTGGCCGAGGGCGCTCCTGCGCCCCGCCCCCTCGGCGAACCGCCGGAGCTCGACGGCGACGCGCTGCTCGACTGGTTCCGCGAGGGCCACCTGCGGCTCGTGGGCACCCTGTCCGCCGCCCCGCCCGACCTGCGGTGCTGGCACTTCCTGCCCGCGCCGTCACCGCTCGCGTTCTGGGCCAGACGCCAGGCGCACGAGACGGCCGTGCACCGCGTGGACGCGGAATCGGCCCGTGGCCGGGCACTCGAGGAGATCGCCCGGGACATCGCCGCCGGTTTCGCGGCGGACGGCATCGACGAGCTGCTGCGCGGATTCCACGCGCGTCCCAAGAGCCGGGTGCGGACCGACGGGCCCCGGACCCTGCGGGTGCGCGCGACGGACACGGCCGACGCCACGTGGACCGTACGTCTGTCGGCAGAGCCGCCCGTGACGGAGCGGAACGACGAGGGGGACGCCGACTGCGAGGTGTCCGGTCCCGCTGCACTGCTCTACCTGTCGTTGTGGAACCGGCTGCCGCTCCCGGCCGTGACCGGGGACGCCGCACTGGCGACGCTGTGGCGGGAGAAGTCCGCCGTCGAATGACAGGCCGCCGTCAACCGGCAGGCCGCCGCGGTCAGTCCGTGAGCATCCGGGTCAACACCGCGCGCTGCACCGGCCGTACGTCGCCGT
Source organism: Streptomyces sp. NBC_01334 (assembly GCF_035983595.1). Lineage (NCBI taxonomy): Bacteria > Bacillati > Actinomycetota > Actinomycetes > Kitasatosporales > Streptomycetaceae > Streptomyces > Streptomyces sp. NBC_01334. Next base: position 1,433,738 of record NZ_CP130718.1, read on the forward strand.
GCAGCGCGCGCCCTTTCCGGGTGAGAGCGACCCGGACGCCTCTGCGGTCCTCCGCGCACATGCCGCGCTCGACCAGACCGTCCTTCTCCAGACGGGCGACGAGCCGCGACAGCGCGCTCTGACTGAGATGGACCCGCTCGGCGATCTCCTGGATGCGATAACTGCACGAGCCGTCCGACGCCGCCGACTCCGCGAGGACGTCCAGCACCTCGAAGTCGCTTCCGCACAGGCCGTGTTGATGCAGCGCCCGGTCGAGTTCGCACTGGGTCCGCGCATGCAGTGCCAGCATGTCCCGCCACTGTTCCACGAGCGCCTGCCCGGCCTCGGCCTCACCCTTCTTCGCCGCCATGGGGCGCACCGTAGCAGAGAACGTCGATCATTGCATCGGAATTAAATGCACTTGCATTCGATGCATGCGCATGTAGTCTCTCCGTCATGACCTCTCCGCTCCCCTCCCCCGCGTCCCCTCTCGCCGAGGGCCGCTGGACCTCGCGGCTGTGGGGCACCCTGCTGGTGCTGTGTGCCGCGATGTTCCTGGACGCGCTGGACGTGTCGATGGTCGGCGTCGCCCTGCCGTCCATCGGCTCCGACCTCGGCCTCTCCACCTCGACCCTGCAATGGATCGTCAGCGGCTACATCCTGGGATACGGCGGCCTGCTCCTGCTCGGCGGTCGCGCGGCCGACCTGCTCGGCCGCCGCCAGGTCTTCCTGATCGCCCTCGGTGTCTTCGCGCTGGCCTCGCTGCTCGGCGGGCTGGTCGACTCGGGCCCGCTGCTGATCGCGAGCCGGTTCATCAAGGGCCTCAGCGCCGCCTTCACGGCCCCGGCCGGTCTGTCCATCATCACCACGACGTTCCCGGAGGGCCCGCTGCGCAACCGGGCGCTCTCCATCTACACCACCTGCGCCGCCACCGGCTTCTCGATGGGCCTGGTCCTCTCCGGCCTTCTCACCGAGGCGAGTTGGCGCCTCACCATGCTGCTGCCCGCGCCGATCGCCCTGGTCGCGCTGGCGGCCGGTCTGAAGCTGCTGCCGCGCAGCGAACGCGAGAAGGACCACAACGGCTACGACGTGCCCGGTGCCGTGCTCGGCACCGCGTCGATGCTGCTGCTGGTCTTCACCGTGGTCCAGGCACCGGAGTCCGGCTGGACCTCCGCACGCACGCTGCTGTCGTTCCTCGCCGTCGCCGCCCTGCTGACCGTCTTCGTCCTCGTCGAGCGCCGCTCGGCCGGCCCGCTGATCCGGCTCGGCGTGCTGCGTTCCGGCAGTCAGATCCGTGCCCAGCTCGGCGCGATGGCCTTCTTCGGCTCGTACGTCGGCTTCCAGTTCCTGGCCACCCTCTACATGCAGACGCTGCTCGGCTGGTCGGCGCTGCACACGGCACTCGCCTTCCTGCCGGCCGGCGCGCTGGTCGCGGTGTCCTCGACCAAGATGGGCTCGATCGTCGACCGGTTCGGCACTCCGCGGCTGATCGCTGCGGGCTTCGCCTTCATGGTCACCGGGTACGCGCTGTTCCTGCGCGTCGATCTCGACCCGGTGTACGCGGCGGTGATCCTGCCCACCATGCTGCTGATCGGCGCGGCCTGCGCGCTGGTCTTCCCTTCGCTCAACATCCAGGCCACCAACGGCGTGGCGGACCACGAGCAGGGCATGGTCTCGGGGCTGCTCAACACCTCCGTGCAGGTGGGCGGTGCGATCTTCCTCGCGGTGGTGACGGCGGTGGTGACCGCGGGCGCCCCGGCCGACCCCACCCCGCAGGCCGTCCTCGACAGCTACCGGCCCGGACTGGCGGTGGTGACGGCCATCGCCGCCGTGGGCCTGCTCATCACCCTCCCCGGACTGCGCACCCGGCGCACCCGCAACTCGGTCGTGATCGCCAGGTCCACCGTGCCGGAGGCGGACGCGGAGCCCGTGGGGGCCCGCGACTAGGGCCTGTCCCGACGGACGGGCCCTGAGGGGGAAGCCGCCTCCAGGAGTGCGCCCGGCGGGGCCGATTGCCTCGCCGGGCGCACACCTGTGAGACTCGCCGGATGAGCGGGTACGGGGGCCGACGCACGCAGGCCGAGCGGGACGTGATCACCGTCGAGATCGGATACGCGCTGTGCAGTGCGGTGTTCGCGGCGGCGGTGCTCTTCGGGGCGGTCGCCGGTCCGGCGTTGCTGTTCGAACTGCCGGACCTGGCGGAGAAGTCGCTGCTGCGGACAGGCCTGGCACTCGCTCCCGTGGTGTTCGTGGTCCGTGTGGTCTCCGTCCTCGTCCGCCTCCGTACGGGCTCTCAGCCCAGCCAGCCCGGCCGGACCAACCCCGACTCGTAGGCGAGGACGACCAGTTGGGCCCGGTCCCGGGCGCCCAGCTTCACCATCGTGCGACTCACATGGGTCTTGGCGGTGAGCGGGCTGACCACCAGCCTGCGGGCGATCTCCTCGTTGGACAGACCGATCCCGACCAGCGCCATCACCTCCCGTTCCCGCTCGGTGAGCCGGCTCAGCGCGTCGGCCGCCGCGGGCTCCTTGGAGCGGGCGGCGAACTCGGCGATGAGCCGGCGGGTGACGCCCGGCGAGAGAAGCGCGTCCCCGGCGACCACCGCCCGTACGGCACGCAGGAGTTCCTCCGGTTCGGTGTCCTTGACCAGGAAGCCGGAAGCGCCCGAGCGGATCGCCTCGAAGACGTACTCGTCGAGTTCGAAGGTGGTCAGCATGATGACCTTGACCTGGGAGAGCGCCTCGTCGCCGGTGAGCCGACGGGTGGCGGCCAGGCCGTCGAGTAGGGGCATCCGGATGTCCATCAGCACGACGTCGGGCCGCAGTTCCCGCACCGCGCGCACCGCTTCCTCCCCGTCGGCGGCCTCGGCCGCCACCTCGATGTCCGGCTGCGCGTCCAGCAGCGCCCGGAACCCCGCCCGGACCAGCGACTGGTCGTCGGCGAGCAGTACGCGGATCACCGTGCCTCCCTCGTCCACCGGCCCCGCCCCGTTCGCCGGTCCCGCCCCGTTCACTGGTTCTCCCCGGCCCTCGTGGGCAGAAGGGCGAGCACCTGGAAGCCGCCGTCGGGGCGCGGTCCCGCCTCGATCGTGCCACCCAGGGCCGCGGCCCGCTCCCGCATCCCGGCGAGACCGTTGCCGCTGCCGCCCGCGTCGGCACCGGTCGCCGGACCGTCGTCGTCGATACGCAGCCGAAGCGTCCCGCCACCCTGTTCGAGCCGCACGCGCGCGTGGCGCGAGCCCGAGTGGCGCACGACGTTGGTGAGGGCCTCCTGGACGATGCGGAAGGCGGCGAGATCCGTGTGCGGCGACAACCGGGGCGGCCGGCCGGCGACATCGACCGTGAGGCCCGCGCGCGCCGCTTGTTCCACCAGTTCGGGCAGCCGGTCAAGGCCGGGTGCGGGGGTACGCGGCGCGTCCCCCGGCGTGCGGAGGCTGTCGAGCACCTGACGCACCTCACCCAGTGCTTCCTTGCTCGCGGACTTGATGGTGGTGAGCGCGGTGCGCGCCTGCTCCGGGTCGGAGTCGAGGAGCGCGAGGCCCACACCCGACTGCACGTTGATCACCGAGAGGCTGTGCGCGAGGACGTCGTGCAGTTCGCGGGCGATCCGCAGCCGTTCCTCGTCGGCGCGCCGCCGGGCGGCCTGGGCGCGCTCGGCCCGCTCACGGGCCCACTGTTCGCGCCGGATCCGGGCCAGTTCCGCGACCGCCACGATCGCCACGGCCCATCCCGCGACGACGATCTCCTGTCCGAAGGAGGCCGCGTCGTCACCGGCGGGCGGCAGCCACCGGTACAGCCAGTGCGCGACCAGCAGATGGACGGTCCACAGCAGGCCCAGCGCCGTCCAGGCGGCCCGCCGGTGCCCGGCGACCACGGCGGTGAAGCAGGCCACGGCCACGGTCAGGAAGACGGGCCCGTACGGGTAGCCGGCACCCAGGTAGAGCGCGGCGGCGGAGGCCGTGCCGAACACGACGGCCACCGGGTGGCGCTGCCGCCACAGCAGCAGCCCGGAGGCGAGCACCAGCAGCACGCGCGCGAAGGCGTCGAGCGGTGCCCGCTCACCCTCCTGCGCATGGGCCGCGAAGTTCGAGCCGACGAGGACGAAGGCGATGAGCAGCACGGTGGAGCGCCAGGGCCACCGCGCGGCACGCGGCTCCGGGTCCGCCCCGCCCTCCCGGCCCTCCCCCCAACGGCGCAGCCGCCGCGGCGGCCTGTGCGACCACCACTGCCCCGGGCCGCCGCGCCCCTGCGTCCGCTCTTCTTCCATGTCCGCCACGCTAGACGCCGCCGGGTGCGCCGGACGTCCGCCGGGCGAGGTGATCAGCCGTACTCCCCTGGAAGTACGCGCCGCTCCTGGAGACGGTGTGGAACCGACCCGTCGGCCCGTCGCCCCGGTGGCCACGCGGCCGGCGAGGAAGCAACCGCCGAGTGACGGGCCGCGGACCGCGACACCCTGGCCCGCCTGATGAGCCGGTTCGTACCGGACGTCACGCCGCTGAGCGACCGCGACGTCCGGCCGGCGACGCTTTCAACCCGGACGCACCCACGCCCAGCGGCGCGTTCTAGCGGAGTCCCACCTCTTGGGCGAGGCGCGTGACCGCGTAGCGGAAGAACGGCTCGCGCTCCTCCACGACCCGGTTGAACTGCCCGAACAGCTCGAACCCGACCAGCCCGTACAGCTGGGCCCAGGCCGCCACCAGCGCCGCGACCGCCCCCGGCGGGAGGTCGGGGGCCAGGTCGGCCGCCAGCCGGACCGCCTCGGGGACCAGCTCGTCCGTCAGGAGCGGCACCTCCAGCGCGTGGCTGCCGTGTGCGTCGCGCACGATGCCGATGAGGAGCAGGCCGACGCGGGCGGCGGCCGGGACGGTCGTCTGCGGCGCGCTGTAGCCGGGTACCGGCGAGCCGTAGATCAGCGCGTACTCCTGCGGATGCGCCAGCGCCCAGCCGCGCACCGCCTCGCCGACCGTGACCCAGCGCTCGACGGGAGCGGCGTCGGTGACGGCCGCGTGGGCGGTTTCCGCGGCCTCGCCGAGGGAGTCGTAGGCGTCGATGATGAGCGCCGTGAGCAGGTCGTCGCGGCTCGGGAAGTAGCGGTACAGCGCGGAGGAGACCATGCCGAGCTCACGGGCCACGGCGCGCAGCGAGAGCCTGGCCGCGCCGTCGGACGCGAGCTGTCTGCGGGCCTCCTCCTTGATGGCGGCGGTGACTTCGATCCTGGCGCGGGCGCGGGCTCCTCGAACGATGCTGCTCATGCGTGCCAGTGTCCCACGAGAACAGAGCAGCGCACCCAATGGGGATCGGTGCACAAAACTGAGAGCACTGCTCTTGCAATGGAGCGGCGACCTACGGCAGACTCGAATCAAGCGAGAGCAGTGCTCACACTTTCCGTCCCGTTGTCGTTCAGGAGGCAGCAACCATGTCCACCCACGTGCAGAAGCCCGGCTGGTTCACCGTCAACGTCTTCAACCGCGCCGTGGCCTGGCTGACCCGCCGGGGTCTGAGCGTGTGGGGGTCCCGGGTGCTGGCGGTCCGCGGCCGCAAGAGCGGCCAGTGGCGGACCACTCCCGTCAACCTGCTGACCGTGGACGGGCAGCAGTACCTGATCGCACCGCGCGGCCACGTCCAGTGGACGCACAACATGCGGGCGGTGGGCAGCGGTGAGCTGCGCCTCGGCAAGAACGTGGAGGAGTTCACCGCGGTCGAGGTCGCCGACGACGACAAGACGCCGTTGCTGCGCGCCTACCTCAAGCGCTGGAAGGCCGAGGTCGGCGTCTTCTTCAACGGGGTGGGTCCCGACTCCCCGGACGCCGAGATGCGCCGGATCGCCCCTGACCACCCGGTGTTCCGGATCACCGTCACGAACCGACGGTGATCCGCGCCCTTCCGGTCAGGAACCGCTCTCCTCGGCCGCCGGGCCTGACGTCGCCGCCTGCCGCCGGTCCACCGCGGCCAGTGCCCGCTGGGCCATCGGATGCGAGCGGATGAGCTCGCCCAGGGTCGTCCGGCCGCGGGTGATGTCGGTGAACGCCCGCCAGGCGGGGCGGACGCCGGTGAGGGCGGCGTGGAAGAGTCCGGGACGACGCTCGAAGAGGGCGAGCAGCCGCTTGCCGACGCTCATCTCCACACCGAGCCCGGCCTTGATCGCGAAGGCGTAGTTCAGTGCCTGCCGGCGGGCGTCCACCGCGTCGTGCGCCTCGGAGACACGGACCGCCCACTCGCCCGCGAGCCGGCCCGAGCGCAGCGCGAAGGAGATGCCCTCACGGGTCCACGGCTCCAGCAGCCCCGCCGCGTCACCGCACACGAGCACCCGCCCGCGCGACAGCGGGGAGTCGTCGGCCCGGCACCTGGTCAGGTGGCCGGAGGAGATGCTCGGCTCGAACCCGGCGAGGCCGAGCCGCCCGATGAAGTCCTCCAGATAGCGCTTGGTCGCCGCGCCCTCGCCGCGCGCCGAGATGACACCGACCGTCAGCGTGTCCCCCTTGGGGAACACCCAGCCGTAACTGCCGGGCATCGGACCCCAGTCGATGAGGACACGGCCCTTCCAGTCCTCGGCGACCGTCTCCGGCACCGGGATCTCCGCTTCCAGGCCGAGATCCACCTGGTCGAGCTTCACCCCGACATGAGCCCCTATGCGGCTCGCGCTGCCGTCCGCGCCGACCACCGCACGCGCCAGCAGCGTCTCGCCGCCCTGGAGGACGACCGCGACCGTGCGCCGGTCCGGCACCGCCGAGCCGTGCTGCTCGACCCGCTGCACGGTGACTCCCGTGCGCAGCTCGGCGCCCGCCTTCTGGGCGTGCTCGACGAGCTGATGGTCGAACTCGGGCCGGTTGATCAGCCCGAACAGCATCTGCCGGGAGCGGCGGGTGCGGGTGAAGCGCCCGTTGTTCGAGAAGGTCACCGCGTGCACCCGGTCGCGGAAGGGCAGCTCGAAGCCGGGTGGCAGCGAGTCGCGGGAAGGTCCGATGATGCCGCCGCCGCATGTCTTGTAGCGGGGCAGCTCCGCCTTCTCCAGCAACAGCACCCGCCGTCCCGTGACCGCCGCCGCGTAGGCGGCCGAAGCCCCTGCGGGGCCCGCGCCCACCACGACGACGTCCCACACCTGCCGTGCGTCGTCCGCCGAAGAGTTCTCGTCGTCCGCCGGAGAGTTCTCGCTGCTCACGATGGTCTACTGCTCCTGATCAAGCCGCTTGCCGCACCTGTCCCCCGCATCCTACGGCGGAGATCGCCACGGTCCGCTGTGGGAGGATCGGCGGCGCGCGCGCCCCACATCCCGGCAGGCGCGTACGCTCGCACGGTCACCCGTACGGACCAGTACACACCAGTACAACGTCGCACCCACAAGGAGCGTGCCCATGTCGTCGAATCCGGTCGCCGAGACCGTCGCCTCGCTGCTGCCCAGGGCACGGGCGGAGCTCACCGAGCTGGTGGCCTTCAAGTCGGTGGCGGACTTCGACCAGTTCCCCAGGAGCGAGAGCGAGGCCGCCGCGAACTGGATCGCGGACGCGCTGCGCGCCGAGGGCTTCCAGGACGTGGCCCTGCTCGACACCCCGGACGGCACGCAGTCGGTGTACGGCTGTCTGCCGGGCCCCGCCGGTGCCAGGACGGTCCTGCTCTACGCCCACTACGACGTGCAGCCGCCGCTGGACGAGGCCGGCTGGACGACCCCGCCCTTCGAGCTGACGGAGCGCGACGGCCGCTGGTACGGCCGCGGCAGCGCCGACTGCAAGGGCGGCGTCATCATGCACCTGCTCGCGCTGCGCGCCCTGAAGGCGAACGGGGGCGTCCCGGTCACCGTGAAGGTGATCGTGGAGGGCTCCGAGGAGCAGGGCACCGGCGGTCTGGAGCGGTATGCCGAGCAGCACCCCGACCTGCTGGCGGCCGACACCATCGTCATCGGCGACGCGGGCAACTTCCGGGTGGGTCTGCCGACCGTCACCTCCACGCTGCGCGGTATGACCATGATGCGGGTGCGGGTCGACACCCTCGAGGGCAACCTGCACTCCGGCCAGTTCGGCGGGGCGGCGCCGGACGCGCTGGGCGCGCTGATCCGCGTCCTGGACTCGCTGCGCGCCGAGGACGGCTCCACGACCGTCGACGGCCTCACCGACGACGCGCACTGGGAGGGCCTCCAGTACGACGAGGCGCAGTTCCGCCAGGACGCCAAGGTGCTGGACGGCGTCGGCCTGATCGGCTCCGGCACGGTCGCCGACCGTATCTGGGCGCGTCCCGCCGTCACCGTCCTGGGCATCGACTGCCCGCCGGTCGTCGGCGCCACGCCGTCCGTGCAGGCGGGTGCCCGTGCGCTGATCAGCCTCCGGGTGCCGCCGGGCGTGGACGCGGCCGAGGCGACGAAGCTGCTCCAGGCCCATCTGGAGGCCCACACGCCGTGGGGCGCGCGCGTGAGCACCGAACAGATCGGCCAGGGCCAGGCGTTCAGCGCGGACACCACCAGCCCGGCGTACGCGGCGATGGCCGACGCGATGGCGATCGCCTACCCCGGCCAGGACATGCAGTACGCGGGGCAGGGCGGCTCCATCCCGCTGTGCAACACCCTGGCCGCGCTCTACCCGCAGGCGGAGATCCTCCTCATCGGCCTGAGCGAGCCCGAGGCACAGATCCACGCGGTCAACGAGAGCGTTTCCCCCGAGGAGTTGGAGCGGCTCTCGGTGGCGGAGGCCCTGTTCCTGCGCAACTACGCGGCCGGCTGACCCGCTCCGCCGTCGGCAGAGGGCCTCGCCCGGCGGGCGGGCCCTCTCTACGGTCGCCCCGTGGAGGTCATCGAACTCCTCCCCCGCCTGCACCTGCTGCGCTTCCTTCGTCGACCTGCACCGTGGCTACGACCGTGCGTACATCAGCTCCTACCCGGTGACGTGGCTCGTCACCGACCTGTACGGGTACCGCGGCGAGGAACGGGCGTACGTGCGCGCGTGCGCCGGGGGCTGCGGCCGAGGGCATCCCGGACGGAGCCGCCGCGCTCGTCAGCCGGCACGCCCCGGTCGCCGAGGTGGTGGAGGGGTTCGAGCGGCGGTTCCGGGAGGAGTGCCGGTCGGCTGCCTTCCCGGCTGAGGCGCTGCGGCGGATCTCGTCCCCGTAGCGGCTCTCACTCGGTCGGCACGCCTGCCTCGAGATACAGGGCCGCCCCGCGCTCGCGGGCGCGCAGCGCCCAGCGCAGTCGCTCGTAGCGGACCGGTGGCAGGAGATCGGCCGCCTCCTCCTCCGTGACGAAGCGCCAGGCCCGCAGTTCGGGGCCGGGCAGCAGCAGCCCCGCCACGGCGGCGGCGTCGAGCCGTCCGCCGTCGAAGAGGAGGCGCAGCCCACCGTAGGCGGGCGGGGCCGGCCGTTCCCAGTCGACGACCAGCAGCCGGGGTACGTCGTCCAGCCGGATGCCGGTCTCCTCCTCGACCTCGCGCACGCCCGCGCGCGCGGGCGCCTCGCCGGGCTCCACCACCCCGCCGGGGAACTCCCAGCCGGGCTTGTACGTCGGGTCCACGAGCAGCACCCGGTCCTGGTCGTCGAAGAGGAGGACCCCGGCGGCCACCGTCTCGGCGGTGGGCTCGGGGGTCTGCACGATGTCGCACGCGGCCACGGCGCCGCTGCCCACGGCCTCGGCTATCCGGGCGGCCGTCTCCTGCGGAGTGAGGACTCCGTTGTCGACGGGATGGGCGTCGGCGGTGAGCCAGGAGGCGAGGGCGGCGTGGTACGGCTCGATGTGGTCGTACGACCACTGGCGGACGCGTATCTCGCCGTCGGGGAGGTCCGGCGGGACCTCACGGGCGGCTATTCGCTCGCGCAGGATCGTTTCCCCCGGGGCGAGGAGCACATGGCGGACGGGGATCCGGCGGGCGGCGAGACCGCCGAAGATCTCGTCGCGGTACTCCTGGCGCAGCAGGGTCATGGGGACGACGAGGGTGCCGCCCAGCTCGGCGAGCAGCGCGGCCGCCGTGTCGATCACGAGCCGCCGCCAGATCGGCAGGTCCTGGAAGTCGCCGACCTCGGCGAGACGTTTGGGCGGCAGCAGGTGCGGGAGAGCTCCGCCGATGACCTCGGGGTCGAAGAGCGTGCTGTTCGGGATCAGGTCGATCAATTCCCGTGCGGTGGTGGTCTTCCCCGCACCGAACGCGCCGTTGATCCAGACGACGGTCACGGTTCCCCCTCTTCTGTTGGCCCCCTGTGGCTTGCCCGCTCCACCCTGCCACGGAAACCAGTCCGCGTTGAGGGCGCACGAACGCCGTGGCGCCGGCCCCCTCGCGGTGGGGTGCCGGCGCCACGGCGTTCGTGGTCGGTGCCCGGTCCGTCAGCCGTTCTGCCCCAGCGCGTCGTCGTCGACGGCCAGGCTGTCGCTGGCGATGGTGTGGTCGAGGGTGCTGAGGGTGTCGCCCACGTTCAGCCCTTCGAGGTCGGCACCGCCCAGGCCGTGCGAGGGGGTGATCGCCGCGACGACGAGCCCGGTGGCGAGGGAGGCGATGGCGAGCATGCTGCGCTTCTTCATGCGGGGATCAACGGCGTCAACGGGCACGGGGTCACGCGTCACCCGGTAATCCCCGCGCACGATCGACCGGTCTGCGGCGAGAATGCCGTCGTCACCGACGGTTCGGAGGAGCTTCGCCATGATCGGCCCGCAACACGCCCATGCCGCCCTGGACGGTCTGGTGACGGGTGACGCCTTCGGCGACAGCTGGTTCACCCGCTCCGACGAGCCCGCCGAGGAGCTGTGGGCGGCGCGGGAGCCGCGTCCCGCGCCCTGGCCGTGGACGGACGACTCGGCGATGGCGTTCGTCCTCTTCGCCCATCTGACGGAGCACGGGGAGGTCCGTCCGGGCGACCTGGCCCGGCAGTTCGCCGCCGAGTACCGCCGCGACCCGGCCCGCAAGTACGGCCCGTCCATGCACAGCGTGCTGCGGCGCGTCGGCGAGGGCGAGGACTGGCGGGCGGTGACGACGGGACAGTTCGGCGGACAGGGTTCGTACGGCAACGGCGCCGCGATGCGGGTCGCCCCGCTGGGGGCCTGGTTCCGGGACGACCTCGCCGCGGCCCGCGAGCAGGCCCGGCTGTCGGCCCTGGCCACCCATGCCCACCCCGAGGCTGTCGCGGGCGCGGTGGCCGTGGCGGTCGCCGCCGCGCTGGCGGCCGCCGGCGCGGGCCGGGACGCCCCCGCGCGCGACGCGTTTCTGCGGGAGGTCGCCTCGCACCTGCCGGACAGCGACGTCCGCTCCGGGCTGCTGGTGGCCGCGGGCCTCCCCGGGCGCGCCTCGGTGCGCCACGCGGCGTCCGTGCTGGGCTCGGGGACGCTGATCTCGGCTCCGGACACGGTGCCGTTCGCCCTCTGGTCCGCCGCGGGGCACCTGGACGACCTGCCCGAGGCGCTGTGGCAGACCGTCGGCGGGTGGGGCGACCGCGACACGACCTGCGCCGTCGTCGGAGGCGTGGTCGCGTCCCGGACCGGCACGGACGGCGTCCCCGCCGTCTGGCGGCAGTCCTGCGAGGCCATCCCGGCCTGGAGCGGCTGGGACGTCGTCACGGCGGCCGGGACGGCCGGCCGGCACGGCGTCGGGTGACCGTCGCACGGCAGGCCGTGTGACGGTCGGGCCCCGCCCGTGCCCGCGCCACCCCCGGCCACCCGGCGCGCGCACGAGCACGCCTGCCCGCCGCCGCCCCACACTCCACTCCGACACCCGAAACGTTCCTTCGAGGTGCCGCCCGTCGAAGTCAGACCCCCGCCGCCGTGGCGCCCGCCCCCGCCCCGGCCCCCGTGCTCGCCGACAGCGCTGCCGCGGCCGCTCCCACCAGGCCCGCGTCCGTGCCCATCTGCGCCGGCGTCACGGTCAGGCGCTGGACGAAGGAGAGGGTGGCGTAGTCGCGGAGCGCCCGGCGCAGGGGGGCGAACAGCACCTCGCCCGCCTTGCCCACGCCCCCGCCGATCACCGCGATGTCGATCTCGACGAGGGTCGCGGTGGCCGCGATACCGGCGGCCAGGGCCTGGGCGGCCCGTTCGAAGGACGCCACGGCGACCGGGTCGCCCGCGCGGGCGGCGGCGGCCACCGCGGCCGCGGTGGTGTCGCCGTCGGGGCCGGGCAGCCAGCCGTTCTCCAGGGCCCGACGGGCGATGTGGGGACCGCTGGCGATGCGTTCCACACAGCCGCGCCCGCCGCACGGGCACAGGTCCCCGTCGAGTTCGACGCTGATGTGGCCGATGTGTCCGGCATTGCCGGTGGGGCCGGGGTGCAGTCGGCCGCCCAGCACCAGGCCGCCGCCGACGCCGGTGGAGACCACCATGCACAGCGCGTTGTCGTGCCCGCGGGCGGCGCCCTGCCAGTGTTCGGCCGCCGTGATCGCCACGCCGTCGCCGATGAGTTCGACCGGGAGGTTCCCCGTCACCGCCCGGACCCGGTCGACCAGCGGAAAGTCGCGCCAGCCGGGCACGTTCACCGGGCTGACCGTGCCCGCCGAGGCGTCCACCGGACCCGCGCTGCCGATGCCGACGGCTCGGACGCGCGCCCACGGCGGCGCCGCGGTCAGCTCCGCCAGCGTCTCCTCGACGGCCCGCATCACGGTGTCGCCGTTCTCCTGGGCGGGCGTGGGGCGCTGCGCGCGGGCCAGGATCGTGCCGTCGCCGTCCACCAGCGCTCCGGCGATCTTGGTGCCGCCGATGTCGAGCGCGGCCACGAGGTCGGTGTACATCAGTCTGGTTTCTCCCGGTCCACCATGGAAGGGCTGGCCGGTCCAGCGATTGGGGGACGCGGGCCGGAGATGCGGTGGACAGTGTCTCCCGCATCTGACAACGTTGTCCAGGCTCTATGCTCGACGCCACATCCTCATACACACCCTGGGACCCACGCATCCCCGTGCGCAAATCTTGTGGACGGGGTGCATGGCCGACCTCCCGTGGACGACAGGACAGGACACAGCATCGTGCCCGAGACGCAGCGCCGGCCCGAGAGCCGCTACGGCAACCGTCCCACCATGAAGGACGTCGCCGCTCGCGCCGGAGTCGGCCTCAAGACGGTCTCGCGCGTGGTGAACGGTGAGCCGGGCGTCACGCCCGAGACGGAACGCCGTGTCCAGGAGGCCATCGACGCGCTCGGCTTCCGCCGCAACGACAGCGCCCGGGTGCTGCGCAAGGGCAGCACGGCCAGCATCGGCCTGGTCCTGGAGGACCTCGCCGACCCGTTCTACGGGCCGCTCAGCCGCGCGGTGGAGGAAGTCGCCCGCGCCCACGGCGCCCTGCTCATCAACGGCTCCAGCGCCGAGGACCCGGACCGGGAGCAGGAGCTGGCGCTGGCGCTGTGCGCGCGCCGGGTGGACGGCCTGGTGGTGATCCCGGCCGGGGACGACCACCGGTACCTGGAGCCCGAGATCAAGGCGGGCGTCGCCACGGTGTTCGTCGACCGGCCGGCCGGCCAGATCGACGCCGACTGCGTCCTGTCGGACAACTTCGGCGGCGCCCACGAAGGCGTGACCCATCTGGTGGCGCACGGGCACCGCCGGATCGGCTTCATCGGCGACATGCCCCGCATCCACACCGCCGCCGAGCGCCTGCGCGGTTACCGGACGGCGATGGAGGACGCCGGCATACCGGTCGAGGACGCCTGGATGTCGCTGGGCGCCACCGACCCCCTGCGGGTGCGCCGCGCGGCCGAGGAGATGCTGTCCGGGCCCGCGCCGGTCACGGCGATCTTCTCGGGCAACAACCGGGTGACGGTCACCGTGATCCGGGTGCTCGCCGAGCAGGCCCGGCGGGTCGCCCTGGTGGCCTTCGACGACCTGGAGCTCGCCGACCTGCTCCAGCCGGGGGTCACGGTGGTCGCCCAGGACGCGGCCACTCTGGGCCGTACCGCCGCGGAGCGCCTGTTCGGGCAGCTGGACGGCACTCTGATCACCCCCGAGCGCATCGAACTGCCGACCCGGCTCGTCACGCGCGGCTCGGGAGAGCTGCCGCCGGCCGACTGAGACGCCATGGACGCCCGCGACGACCACCGCACACTTCGGGCGCTCGGCCTGGCCGACGCGCCGCGCGACCACCCGCTGAGCTATCCCGGCGCCTGGCCGGCCACGTCCGGGCTGCTCCACGGGGACGAGCTGCTGCCGCTGGACCGGCTGACACATCCCGGCCGCACTCCGGTCGTGGCCGTCGGTTCCAACGCCAGTCCCGCCCAACTGCGGCACAAGATGGCCGAGTTCGAAGTCACCTCGCCCATCCCCATGGTGAAGGCCCGGGTGACGGGCATCGACGTCGGCGTCTCGGCGCATGTCAGCCGCGTGGGCTATGTGTCCGCGTCCCCCGTCCACGCCCCCGCCGTCACCCGGGAGTTGTTCGTCATCTGGCTGGACCCGGAGCAACTCGCCCTGATCGACGCGACGGAGCCGAACTACGACCGGGTCCTGCTGCCCGCGCCGGGTTTCCGGGTCGAGCTGGAGAACGGCGAGGCACTCCTCGATTCGTTCGCGTACGTGAACCATCATGGCGTGCTGCACAACGGCGACGGCATCCCGCGCAGTCACCCCGGGCAGCGTGCCCTGATCACCGAACTCCTCGCACGGTCAACGGCGTTGCGGGAGCTGTTCGGGGCGACCCCGGAGGAGTTCTGCGCCCGCGCCAGGGCCGACGCACGGCTCTGCGAGCGGGGCACCCGATTGTTCGCGGAAGAGAACCTTGTGACCGCGTCCGGCCTGGAACATCTGCACGTCCGATAGAATGATCGAACGGCGTCGCGTGTCGGTCACCGGCCGGGTGAGGCATGGAGGCGCCCGTGAGTTTGCCTTACGGAGGCATTCCACACATGTCAGTCGAGTTGAACCACACCATCGTCCACTCCCGTGACAACCGGGAGTCCGCCGAGTTCCTCGCCCACATCCTGGGACTCGAAGTCGGGCCCGAGTGGGGCCCGTTCGTCCCGGTGAACACCAGCAACGGCGTCACCCTGGACTTCGCCGCCGTCCCGGTGGAGTCGATCGTCATGCAGCACTACGCGTTCCTCGTCTCGGACGAGGAGTTCGACGCGGCCTTCGAGCGGATCGAGCGGACGGGGATCACGTACTTCGCCGATCCGCACGGCAAGCAGCCGGGTGAGATCAACCATCACCACGGCGGCCGGGGTGTGTACTTCATGGATCCCGCCGGGCACGGCATGGAGATCATCACGACCCCGTACACCTTTCCTGAGCAGTAGTCGCCCCTGAGGGCCGGTGGCCGGTCGGGATCTCCCACCCCGGCCGGCCACACCCCCTGCGCGCTGTCGCCCTGCTGCCGTGCCGCCCTACTGCCCGGAGACCGTCAGATCACCTCGGCGCGGCGTCGCGAAACTCTCCAGGGCCGCCCGGTCGAGCCCGGTCGCGCCGGTCACCTCGGCGAGGTCGAGGGCGCCGCAGTCCAGGCCGCGCAGCAGGTAGCCGCTGAGGGCCTTGGCGGTCGCGGGCTCGTCCATCACATCGCCGCCGGCCCGGTTGGCGTACCGCGCAAGCCGCTCGGCGGCCTGGGCGAAGCCCTCCCGGTAGAAGGCGAAGACGGCCGCGTAGCGGGTGGGGATGTGGCCGGGGTGCATGTCCCAGCCCTGGTAGTAGGCGCGGGACAGGGCGCGGCGGGTGAGTCCGTAGTGCAGCCGCCAGGCGGCGTGCACCTGCTCGGTCGGGCCGACCGGCAGCACGTTCGTGGAACCGTCCGAGACGCGTACCCCGGTGCCGGCCGCCGCGACCTGCATGATCGCCTTGGCGTGGTCGGCAGCGGGGTGGTCGCTGGCCTGGTAGGCGGCGGACACGCCGAGGCAGGCGCTGTAGTCGAAGGTGCCGTAGTGGAGGCCGGTGGCGCGGCCCCGGGCCGCCTGGATCATCCGGGCGACCGTCGCGGTGCCGTCGGTGGCGAGGATGGACTGGCTGGTCTCGATCTGGATCTCGAAGCCGAGCCGTCCGTCGTCGAGGCCCCGCGTCCGCTCGAAGGCCTCCAGGAGCCGGACCATCGCGGTGACCTGCTCCGGATAGGTCACCTTCGGCAGCGTCAGGACCAGGCCGTCGGGAAGGCCGCCGTTCTCCATCAGGCCGGTGAGGAAGATGTCGAGGGTGCGGATGCCCCGGTCGCGCACCGCGGCCTCCATGCACTTCATGCGGATGCCCATGTACGGGGCCGCGGTGCCCTTCGCGCTCGCCTCCGCGATCAGCCGGGCCGCGCGGGCGGCCGTCGCGTCCTCCTCGGCGTCCGGGCGGGGGCCGTAGCCGTCCTCGAAGTCGACGCGCAGGTCCTCGACGGGCTCGCGCTCCAGCTTGGCCCGCACACGCGCGTACACGGGCTCGGCGAGGTCCTGGGAGAGGCCGAGACAGGCGGCGAAGGAAGCCGCGTCGGGGGCGTGCTCGTCGAGGGCGGCGAGGGCCCGGTCGCCCCAGGAGCGGATGGTGTCGGCGTCGAAGGCGTCGCCGGGGACGTAGACGGTGTGGACGGGCTGCCGGGTGCCGGGGTCGCCGGGGTAGCAGCGGTCGAGTTCGGCGTCGACCGGGGCGAGGGAGGCGCTGATCTCCTCGCTGACGGCGCCCGCGAGGCTTGTCGTGACCGTCTCCTGCTGGCCCTGACCCATTCCACACCCTCCGGTTTTTCCGCTGTACGGAATCAACAATCCGTAGAGCGAAGTTATCCGTGCAGCTTCCGGCAGGTCAACACCCTGTCCACGGCGCGGTCCCTACGCTCGTCGGCACACCGACTGTCTCTTCCGCACAACCGTCATCACCTTCATCCTGTCTCACAAGGGAGGGAACATATGACCGGCACCACGGGGCAGACCCGACGGGCTGGGCTGCGCACGGCCCTGGCCGTCCTGGCGACCGTGCCCGTGCTGGGCACGGCAGGGTCGTCCGCCACCCGGCACGAGAGCCCGGCGCGCGGGGCGCTTCAGCCCGCGCCCGTGCCGCCACTGAAGGTCATGACCTTCAATCTGCGCTACCCGGGCGCCAAGGACGCCCATACCTGGGCGGTCCGCCGTCCGGTGATGCGCGCGCTGCTGCGCCGGGCGGCTCCGCACGTCATCGGCACCCAGGAGGGACTGCCGGCCCAGTTGCGCGACATCGAGGCCGACTTCGGTCCGCACTACGACTGGATCGGCAAGGGCCGCAGCGTGGAGGACCCGGAGGCGGTGGCCGTCTTCTTCGACACCCGTCGGCTCGCCCCGGTCGAGCACGCGCACTTCTGGCTCTCCGACACACCCGACGTGCTCGGCTCCAACACCTGGGGGGCGGACTACCCCCGCATGGTCACCTGGGTCCGCTTCCGTGATCTGCGCGCGCGGAAGGAGTTCTACGTCCTCAACACCCATCTCGACAACGCCAGCCAGTACGCGCGCGTGCGCTCCGCCGACCTGATCGCCGTACGGATCGCCCGCTTGGACCGCTCCCTGCCGCTGCTGCTGACCGGCGACTTCAACGCCGTCGCCCACGTCAATCCGGTCTATGACAGGCTGCTGGCCGCCGGGCTGGTCGACACCTGGGACACGGCACGCGCGCGTGGCGGGGCCTATGCGACCTACCACGGTTACAAGCCGCTCACGCCGAACGGGGACCGCATCGACTGGATCCTGGCGACGCCGGGCGTCACCGTCCACCGCGAGTGGACCGACACCTTCCACCTGGACGGCCAGTACCCGAGCGATCACCTGCCGGTGCAGGCCTCGATGACCCTGGAATGAGCCGAGGCCCCCGTGACCTGTGCGGTCACGGGGGCCTCGGACAGTGCTGCGACTGCCGGGTGATCAGCCCTTGCGGGTGTTGATCTCCTCGGTGAGCTGCGGGACGACGTCGAACAGGTCGCCGACGACGCCGTAGTCGACCAGGTCGAAGATCGGGGCCTCGGCGTCCTTGTTGACGGCCACGATGGTCTTCGAGGTCTGCATGCCGGCGCGGTGCTGGATGGCACCGGAGATGCCGTTGGCGATGTAGAGCTGCGGCGAGACGGACTTGCCGGTCTGGCCGACCTGGTTGGTGTGCGGGTACCAGCCGGCGTCCACCGCGGCGCGGGAGGCGCCGACGGCCGCGCCGAGGGAGTCGGCGAGGGACTCGATGAGGGCGAAGTTCTCGGCGCCGTTGACGCCGCGGCCGCCGGAGACCACGATCGCGGCCTCGGTCAGCTCCGGACGCCCGGTCGACTCACGCGGCGTGCGGCCGGTGACCTTGGTGCCGGTGGCCTGGGCGGAGAAGGTCACCGCGAGGGCCTCGACGGCACCGGCGGCCGGGGCGGCCTCGACGGCGGCCGAGTTCGGCTTCACGGTGATGACCGGGGTGCCCTTGGAGACACGGGACTTGGTGGTGAAGGACGCGGCGAACACCGACTGGGTGGCCACCGGGCCCTCGTCGCCGGCCTCGAGGTCGGTGGCGTCGGTGATGATGCCGGAGCCGATGCGCAGCGCCAGACGGGCGGCGATCTCCTTGCCCTCGGCGGAGGACGGGACGAGGACGGCGGCCGGGGAGACCGACTCGACCGCGGCCTGGAGCGCGTCGACCTTCGGTACGACGAGGTAGTCGGCGTACTCGGAGGCGTCGTGGGTCAGCACCTTCACGGCGCCGTGCTCGGCGAGCGCGGCGGCGGTGTTCTCGGCACCCGCGCCGAGGGCGACGGCGACCGGCTCGCCGATGCGGCGGGCCAGCGTCAGCAGCTCCAGGGTGGGCTTGCGGACGGCACCGTCCACGTGGTCGACGAAGACGAGGACTTCAGCCATGGGATTGCTCTCCTGCGAAACGAAGTTGAGGGGCGGTCGGCGAAGGGCCTTTAGATGAACTTCTGGCCCGCGAGGAACTCAGCGAGCTGCTTGCCGCCCTCGCCCTCGTCCTTGACGATCGTGCCCGCGGTGCGGGCCGGACGCTCGGTCGCGCTGTCGACCGCGGTCCAGGCGCCCTCGAGGCCGACCTCTTCGGCCTCCAGGTCCAGGTCCGACAGGTCCCAGGCCTCGACCGGCTTCTTCTTGGCCGCCATGATGCCCTTGAACGACGGGTAACGCGCCTCGCCCGACTGGTCGGTGACCGACACGACGGCCGGCAGGGAGGCCTCGAGCTGCTCGGAGGCGGCGTCGCCGTCCCGGCGGCCCTTGACGGTGCCGTCCTCGACGGAGACCTCGGAGAGCAGGGTGACCTGCGGGACGCCCAGGCGCTCGGCCAGCAGGGCCGGGACGACGCCCATGGTGCCGTCGGTGGAGGCCAGGCCGGAGATGACCAGGTCGTAGCCGGCCTTCTCGATCGCCTTGGCCAGCACCAGGGAGGTGCCGATGGCGTCGGTGCCGTGCAGGTCGTCGTCCTCGACGTGGATCGCCTTGTCGGCGCCCATGGAGAGGGCCTTGCGGAGCGCGTCCTTGGCATCCTCGGGGCCCACCGTCAGGACGGTGATCTCCACGTCGTCGTCGGAGTTCTCGGAGATCTGCAGCGCCTGCTCGACCGCGTACTCGTCGAGCTCGGAGAGCAGACCGTCCACGTCGTCCCGGTCGACGGTCAGGTCATCGGCGAAGTGCCGGTCGCCAGTGGCGTCGGGCACGTACTTCACAGTGACAACGATCCTCAAGCTCACGCCGGCTCTCCTACTGCATCGTCAGTTCTCGGCTGCCTTCTTCCAGGCAGCATAGGCGCCACAAGCGGCCGATCCCGGTCGGGGCGGCCCGCGCTCCGACCGAAATATTACTCGTCAGTACACCCAGTTCATGCCCGCTAAGCAAGCGCTTTGAACTGTGACCTTTGCAACGCAGCGTAATCGGAACTCGACGAGTTCGCAGGAGAGCGGGCAGTGATCAATCCCGCAGGGCGGTGAACCGCCCCTGGTGGTAGAGCAACGGGCGGCCCGCGCCCTCCGGGTCACCCAGGACCACCTCGGCCAGCACGATGCGGTGATCGCCCGCCGGGACCCGCGCGACGACCCGGCACACCAGCCACGCCAGCACGTCGTCCAGCACCGGAACACCCTGCGGACCGTCGCGCCAGGCGGTCGGCGCGCCGAAGCGGTCGGCGCCGCTCCTGGCGAAGGTGGCGGCCAGCTCCTGCTGGTGCTCCCCGAGTATGTGGACGCCCACGTGCGTGGCCCGGGACAGCACGGGCCAGCTGGAGGCACCGGTGCCGATGCCGAAGGAGAGCATCGGCGGCTCGGCGGAGACGGAGCTGAGCGAGGTGGCGGTGAAGCCGACCGGGCCGCTCTCGCCCGAGGCGGTGATCACGGCGACCCCCGCGGCATGCCGGCGGAAGACGGAGCGCAGGAGGTCGGGAGAGGCCAGGCGGGTGGAGCCGAGGCCGGGTGTGGCCGTCATGGGGTTGTCCTTCTGCGGGAAGTGGCGAGCCGGGCCGTGGGTGCTCAACGGGCCGGACAGCGCGCGCTCGCGGTACGGACCAGGTCCACGTGGACCCGTCCGTGGAGAAGGAGTTCCTCAGGCATACGGTCAGGCTGACGATAGGTGGCACGCACAGTCAAGTACGTTCCGGTATCTGGGAGATGCCTCACCGTCCCCCGCGGGCGGCTCACACCGCCTCCCCCAGGGCCGCGATGACGTCCGCCTTGCGGGGCTGGCCTGTTGCCCGTCGGACGATGTGGCCGTCGGCATCGAGCACCAGGACGGTCGGGGTCTTGAGGATGTCGAGCTCGCGGACGAGGTCCAGGTGCGCCTCGGCGTCGATCTCTATGTGGGTGACTCCGGGGACCACGCCGGCCACCTCGCCGAGGACCCGGCGGGTGGCCCGGCAGGGCGCGCAGAAGGCGCTGGAGAACTGCACGAGCGTGGCCCGTTCGCCGAGTTCGCCGCCCAGCCGGTCGGCTCCGAGCCGTTTGCCGTCGTCGCGCCCGCGCACCCGCACCCTCCCGCTCCGCCGCTTGTGCAGCACTCCGTAGGCGCTCGCCACCGCGAGCACCGCCACGCACACCAGCAGTCCGGCCATCAGGTCCTCCAGCGTTCACGAGACTGCAAAGATTCCCGACCCCAGGAATCGTTTCCGTTGCGGAATGCTTGATTCATGGACATCGATGCGAGGGGCCCGCGCTTCGGGGCCGCCGTGACGACCGTAGTACTCGCGGTCGTGCTGATCAGCGGCAGCGCCTGGCTGCTGGCGTGGCAGACGCTGGCGTTCGCGCTCGGCGCGACGGGCGGGGTGGGTCGCTCACCGTACGGCTGGGTGTTCCGCAGGGCCGTTCGGCCGCGGATCGGGCCGCCGACCGAGTTCGAGGCGCCGGAGCCGCCGCGGTTCGCGCAGGCGGTGGGTCTGCTGTTCGCGGGGGTCGGACTCGTCGGCCTCACCCTGGGTCCGGACTGGCTGGGCCTCGCGGCGACCGGGGCGGCGCTGGCGGCCGCCTTCCTCAATGCTGCTTTCGGGTACTGCCTCGGATGCGAGATGTACCTGCTCGTACGGCGGGTCTCGGTACGCGCGGAGTAAAGGCGGCTTAAAAGCCCGAGGTCGATCAAGGGGGTTGATAGTGACGAGAATCTCGCCGCTCCCGGGCACCAGGGCTGGCTCCCCGGCCGTTCTTCGGGCACGATCTGCGAGATGCCGTAAACCTACGGCTGCGTAACTTTGCCGCCGGGAGCCCCTCCCCGGCAAAGAGAAGGAAGGGTCCGCCCCGCCCATGGCAGAGATTGTCTACCGCCCCGTCGTCGGCCTCGCCCAGACGTTGTTCAAGGCCTGGGACCTCAAGATCGACTGCAAGGGTTCGGAGAACATCCCGCGCTCGGGTGGAGCCGTGCTGGTGAGCAATCACATCAGCTACCTCGACTTCATCTTCGACGGTCTGGCCGCGCTCCCGCAGAAACGTCTCGTTCGTTTCATGGCGAAGGAATCCGTCTTCCGCCACAAGATCTCCGGCCCGCTGATGCGCGGGATGAAGCACATCCCGGTGGACCGCAACCAGGGCGAGACGGCCTACGCGCACGCCCTGGAGTCGCTGCGTTCCGGCGAGATCGTCGGGGTCTTCCCCGAGGCCACCATCTCGCAGTCGTTCACGCTCAAGAGCTTCAAGTCGGGCGCGGCCCGGATGGCCCAGGAGGCCGGCGTCCCGCTGATCCCGGTGGCCCTGTGGGGTACGCAGCGGCTGTGGACCAAGGGCCACCCGCGCAACTTCAAGCGCAGCCACACCCCGGTCACCATCCGCGTCGGCGAGGCCATCGAGGCCTCCCGCGACAAGTACGCGGGCGCGATCACCCGGCAGCTGCGCGAGCGCGTCCAGGAGCTCCTGGAGGCCGCTCAGCGCGCCTACCCCGTCCGTCCCAAGGACGCGAACGACACCTGGTGGATGCCGGCCCACCTGGGCGGCACGGCTCCGACGCCGGAGCAGGTACGCGAGGCCGAGGCCCGCTGACGCGGTTCGCGCGCCTACGGGCCCCGGCCGGCATGCGCCCGGCCGGGGCCCGTTCCCGCGACCCCGCGCCCCGTGCGCGCCACGGCGGCCGATAGGGTCCCGGCCATAACGGGAAGCCGGATGCCGGGGCGCCGAGCGGTCGTCGGGCCGGCTGTTGTCTGCCGGACGCGCTACGGGGGCGAAGATGCGGCGTTGGGTCAAGGTGTCGGTCGTGGCTGCGGCCGTGCTCGGTCTGGGGGGCTGGATCGCCCAGCCGTACGTCCACCAGTGGTGGCTGATCCGCACCGCCTGCGACGGGATCCTGCCCGACGGGGCCGTCCGCGATCTGCTTCCCGAGGACGCCCGGGTCACGGGCACCGGGGCGGGCGGGGTGAAGGCGCTCGGCGACTACGGCTGCGAGGTCACCGTCGCGGGCGACCACCGTGCCGACTGGCGGCTGCTGTCCCTGTACGCCTACACCCGGCGCGACGACGTGGACCGCGAGTTCATGTCCGCCTTCCCGGAGAGCGGGTTCGACTCGCAGGCGGCGATGCCGGCCGGGCTGCCCGGGTTCGTCTCCCGCCTCGGCACCCTCGAGTTCCTGCTGCCCTGTCCCGACCTGGGCAAGGACGCCGACGGCCGGCAACGCAAGCTGCTGGTGCACGCGGGGGTCAGCCGCGACGGCTCCTGGCGTCGGCCCGCCTCCTACGAGGTCGCCGTCTCCTTCGCCAACTCCGCCTCGAAGCGCC
This sequence comes from Streptomyces sp. NBC_01334, assembly GCF_035983595.1. Lineage (NCBI taxonomy): Bacteria > Bacillati > Actinomycetota > Actinomycetes > Kitasatosporales > Streptomycetaceae > Streptomyces > Streptomyces sp. NBC_01334. Next base: position 1,456,729 of record NZ_CP130718.1, read on the forward strand.
TGGGGTGCGGCGCCGAGCCGCTGACGGCACCGGAGGGCGTCAGCCCGACCGACCCCGACGAGGACGAACCGAAGACGGTCGCCCTGGCTTCCGCCCGGGACACCCCCTGCGGCTGGCTGGCCGGGGCGGGGCTGCCGGACCCGACGCACTGGAAGCTCGACGTCCGGCTCACCGACGCGGCGCCGACGGGCGGTTGCGAGGTGACCATCGACGACGAGGCCACGAACGGCGGCTCCGAGGGAATGGACTTCGTCGCCTGGTTCGGGGACTGGAGCAACCGGCTCGTCTCCGGCAACGACTCGGACCGCCCGTCCCCGACCGCGAGCGCCCGCTGCGCCGGCGAGGCCGCCCACTTCGGACTCGACGCCTCCGAGGACCTCCCGGGCGTCGACCGGGCGAAGAGGCAGGCGTTGCTGCGGGCCTTCGCCGCCGCGCAGGTGGAGCGGCGGGGCTGTACCGACCTCGAGGTGGACGGCGCCTGACGCGGGTCGTCGTCAGATCGTCAGCCAGAGCGCCCGAACATAGCGGTCGTCGATGGCCTGCCGCATCACGTCGGCCCGCGCCTTCGGCACCTTCCGTGCCGACGCCCAGAAGGACACCACCCTGAGCAGTTGGTGCCGGGCGTCCATCAGGTCACCGCGTACCCGGCCCGCGTACCGCGCGGCGATCCCGGCCATCGGCGGGCGGGTGGTGACCTGCGCGGTGTGGGCGAGATAGACGCCGGGCGTGTACCGGCCGACGGCCGCGTCGAAGGCGGTCACGTCGGCGATGGTGCCGTCGCGGGCGTAGCGCGCCCGGTACTTCATCAGGGCGCCGACCCGGTCGGCCATGTGCTCGAGGTCGCTGTCGACCCAGTAGGTGTCGGGCGTCTCGTACCCGTCCTTGCCCGGCTTCGGGCGGTAGTCGGGGTCTCGCCCCTGCCCGTCGAGCCGCTCCAGGTAGTAGGCCAGCCAGGCGCGCTCGGCGGAGTAGAGGATCGCGAAGGCCTCGGGGTCCTTGGCCAGTTCGGCGACCAGCTGCTCGGGGTCGGCCTCGATGTCCGAGTAGGGCTGGGTGTGTTCGAAGTCGGCGTGTGCCTCGCCGGGGGCAAGGAAGCGGCCGTACGTGGTCCAGCCCTCGTCGTCGGGGCCGGCTTCCTCGGCGGGGACCGCGGGCCGGACGGCGTCGTCGTCGGAGCGCGTCCAGCGGTGCTGGTCGACGACGTACTGGGCGAGCATGCGGGCCACCCCGGGGGCCATCCCGTCGGGCAGTTCGACCCCGTTCAGGGCGGCGGCCACCGCGAAGGCGCCGCGTGCCTGGGCCAGGGTGTGCGGGTTCTGGAAACCGGTGGCGCGGGTGGCCGCGTCCACGATCCGGCCCAGCACCTCACCGCCGTCGCCGCACGGGTGCTCGTACACGAGGAGGTCGCGTACGGCGTCGAACCGGGCGAGGTCGTCGCCCGGGTCGAGCGCGCGGGTCGCGGCCGCCGGGTCCTTGGCCAGGGCGCGGGTGGCGGCGGGCAGCTCCCGGCAGGGGGTCTCGTCCTCGGAGGCGGCGAGGACGATCGGGACGGTGGTGACGGTGGCCAGCAGGGCCAGGGCGACGGCGGAGCCGAGCAGCGGGTGCTTCCGCAGCCGGGCGGCGAGGCGCCGCCGTCCACCGGCCGAGGCGCTCGGCTCACTCGGCCCGCTCGGTTCGGGCGGAGCGTCCTGTCCCAGATCCTCGTTCCCGTCCGCACCGGCCTCTCGGGCCTGTCCCCCATCACCCATGCCGGGGAGGTTAGCGACCGTGACGGCCGTGGTCGGCGGCGGGGGTGGTCACAGTGCGGTGGGGAGGGTCTTCCACAGGTGCGGCCGGTCGGGGGCGGCCCGCAGGGCGCCGAGGACGCCCGGATGCGCGGTGGCGTAGAGGCCGGGGTAGTCCCGCTCGCCCGCCGCGGCGTCGGGCAGGAAGGCCAGGCGTTCGCCGTCCAGGGAGAACCGCGCGTCCACACCCGGTCTGTTGCCGCGTGGGTCCTGGCGGTGCCAGCCGCCGTTGAAGCGCACCGCGACGAGCCCGTGGAGGGCGTGTCCGCCGCCCGCGTCGTGCACGAACCGCTGATAGCAGAGCGCGGTCGGGATGTCCTCGGCCCGCAGCAGGGCGGCCAGGGCATGGGCCTTGGCGTGGCAGATGCCGGTGCCCTGTTCCAGCACGTCCGAGGCGCGCCAGGTCACGCGCGGGTCGCCGGCGTCCTGCGAGTGGGGAATGGCGTTGCGGACGAATTCGAAGGCGAGGCGCGCATAACCATACGAGTCCTTCGCATCCTTCGCGAGGCGCGCGGCCGTGTCCCGCACCAGCGGATGGTGATGGTCGATGACGTCGTCAGCAGCCAGATAGGCCGAGAGGTCAGGGTTCTCCTGGATCAGCTCCATGAGGGGAGAGCATAGGAAAGCGATCACCCGAGAGTCAATGACTTTTCAGGTGACCGCATACCTATGCAGTCAATGCCCTTGCTACCGCGCCATCTCTTCCTTGACCGCGGCGACGAACGTGTCCACGTCCTCCTCGGTCGTGTCGAACGCGCACATCCAGCGCACGACACCCGCCGCCTCGTCCCAGAAGTAGAACCGGAACTTCTTCTGGAGCCGCTCGCTCACCTCGTGCGGGAGCCGCGCGAACACGCCGTTGGCCTGCACGGGGTACAGGATCTCCACGCCGTGCACGGCCCGCACGCCCTCGGCGAGCCGCTGGGCCATCTCGTTGGCGTGGCGGGCGTTGCGCAGCCACAGGTCCTTGGCCAGCAGGGCCTCCAACTGCACCGAAACGAAGCGCATCTTGGAGGCGAGCTGCATGGACAGCTTGCGCAGGTGCTTCATGTGGCGGACGGCGTCCTGGTCGATGACGACGACCGCCTCGCCGAACAGCGCGCCGTTCTTCGTCCCGCCCAGCGAGAGGAGGTCGACGCCGACGGCGTTGGTGAACGTCCGCATCGGGACGTTCAGCGACGCCGCCGCGTTGGCTATCCGGGACCCGTCCAGGTGCACCTTCATGCCGTGCGCGTGGGCGTGGTCGCAGATCGCGCGGATCTCCTCGGGCGTGTAGAGCGTGCCCAGCTCCGTGCTCTGGGTGATCGAGACGACCTGCGGCATCGCTCGGTGCTCGTCATCCCAGCCCCAGGCCTGCTTGTCGATCAGCTCGGGGGTGAGCTTGCCGTCCGGGGTGGGCACGGTGAGCAGCTTCAGGCCGCCCATGCGCTCGGGCGCGCCGCCCTCGTCGACGTTGATGTGCGCGCTCTCGGCGCAGATCACCGCGCCCCAGCGGTCGGTGACCGCCTGAAGCGCGACGACGTTGGCACCGGTGCCGTTGAAGACCGGGAACGCCTCCGCCGTGGCACCGAAGTGGCTGCGGATGATCCCCTGGAAGTGCTCGGTGTAGTCGTCCTCGCCGTACGCCACCTGGTGGCCGCCGTTGGCCAGGGCCAGGGCGGCCATCACCTCCGGGTGGGCCCCGGCGTAGTTGTCGCTGGCGAAACCGCGGACCTCCGGGTCGTGATGGCGCCGTGCGTCGGTCTTCGGAGGGTTCACGGCTTCTCGGTGAGCCACAGACGCTGTCCGTTCACTTCGGGGGCGGGCTTCTCCCAGACTCCGGTGATGGCCTCGGCCAGATCCTTGACGTCGGTGAAGCCCGCGAACTTCGCGTTGGGCCGGTCGGCGCGCATCGCCTCGTGCACCAACGCCTTCACCACCAGGATCGCAGCCGCGGAGGTCGGACCCTCGGCACCCCCGGCCTTGCGGAACGCGTCGGCGAGCGCCAGGGTCCAGGCCTCGGCGGCCGCCTTGGCGGCGGCGTACGCGGCGTTGCCCGCGGAGGGGTTCGAGGCGCCGGCGGCGCTGATCAGCACGTACCGGCCGCGGTCGCTGCGCTGGAGGCCCTCGAAGAAGGCGAGCGAGGTGTGCTGCACGGTCTTGACGAGCAGCAGCTCCAGGAAGTCCCAGTCGTCCAGGCTGGTCTTGATGAACGTCTCGCTGCCGCGCCAGCCGCCGACGAGGTGGACCACGCCGTCGATCCGGCCGAAGTCCTTCTCGACGCGCTGCGCCCAGTCCCGGGTCGAGTCCAGGTCGAGCAGGTCGACCGGCTCACCGGTGACGGTGGCGCCCCCGGCCCCGTAGCGGGCCGCGTCGACGGCCTCCGCCAGGCGCTCGGGGTCGTTGTCCGCGCCGGCGACGATCGCGCCGGCCTCGGCGAGTCGGAGCAGCGCCGCCCGGCCGGCCGGTCCGCCCGCACCGGCCACCGCGATCACCGCACCGCTGAGAGCCCCGTTCCCCATGGTCTTCGCCTCCTGAGCAGTGTTCTCGGTACGCAGGTCGCTCACGCGGCGATCCGCTCGGCGCCGTCCGCCGTGATGCCCCGGGTCGAGGCGATCACGCTCTTGAGCTTCTTGGACAGTGCCTCATAGAACATGCTCAGCGGAAACTCGTCCGGAAGCACGTCGTCCACGAGTCTGCGGGGCGGCTGGGTCAGGTCCAGGGCGTCGGGGCCCTTGGCCCACTTGGAGCCCGGGTGCGGGGCGAGGTAGGCGGAGACCAGCTCGTGGGCGGCGAACCAGTGGACGAGCTTGGGACGGTCGATGCCGTCGCGGTACAGCTGCTCGATGTCGGCGCACAGCTGGTTGGTGACCTGCGGGGCGCGCTGCCAGTCGATGTGCAGCTTGTTGTCGGTCCAGCGGACGACGTCGTGCTTGTGCAGGTAGGCGAAGAGCAGCTGACCGCCGAGGCCGTCGTAGTTGCGCACCCGGTCTCCGGTGACAGGGAAGCGGAACATGCGGTCGAAGAGGACCGCGTACTGCACGTCACGGGCCTGCGGGACGCCGTCGGCCTCCAGCTTCACGGCCTCCTTGAAGGCGGTGAGGTCGCAGCGCAGCTCCTCCAGGCCGTACATCCAGAACGGCTGGCGCTGCTTGATCATGAAGGGGTCGAAGGGCAGGTCGCCGTGGCTGTGGGTGCGGTCGTGGACCATGTCCCACAGGACGAAGGCCTCCTCGCAGCGCTTCTGGTCGTGGACCATGGCGGCGATGTCCTCGGGCAGCGAAAGGCCGAGGACCTCGACGGCCGCGTCGGTCACCCGACGGAAGCGGGCGGCCTCGCGGTCGCAGAAGATGCCACCCCAGGAGAAACGTTCCGGCGCCTCGCGGACGGCGATGGTCTCGGGGAAGAGGACGGCGGAGTTGGTGTCGTAGCCGGCCGTGAAGTCCTCGAAGGTGATGCCGCAGAAGAGCGGGTTGTCGTAGCGGGTGCGCTCCAGCTCGGCCAGCCACTGGGGCCAGACCATGCGCAGCACGACCGCTTCCAGGTTGCGGTCCGGGTTGCCGTTCTGCGTGTACATCGCGAAGACGACCAGGTGCTGGAGCCCGTCGCGACGGTTCGCGGCGGGCTGGAAGGCCAGCAGCGAGTCGAGGAAGTCCGGCACCTCGAAGCCGCCGTCGGCCCAGACCCGCAGGTCCTTGGCGAGCGCCCGGTGGTAGTCGGCGTCGTGCGGGAGCAGCGGGGACAGCTCCTCGACGGCCTCGATCACCCGCAGGACGGCCTGCTCGGCGTCCGTGCGCGGCGGTGCGCCCTCGGCCGCGAAGTCGATCGACCCGTCCTTCGACTGCCAGGGCCGGATCTGCTCCACGGCATCCTTGAGCACGCGCCAGGCCGGGTGCTCAACCACCCTGTCCGCCGGAGGAACCTGCTCCCCCGTAGCCGCCTGCACAAGAATTTCCGTCATGTCCCATCCTTCACTGGAGAAGCTCGCGTCAGGACACCGTATGCATATGAGGATTCCTCCAGCAAGTGGGACCTCCGGAAATTATCCTGCGCTCCCTCATCTTCACCGCACTTTTTCCTGCCTGACACCGAAGATGCGGCTACTTCCGCTAGTGCCTGTCCAGCGGGTCGGATCTCCGGCCCGGGCGGGTAGAGGAACCCTCGGTGCACGCTCATGTCCTTGACGGCCCCCGGGCCACTAGGCTGCGTGCTCCTCCAGCCCAAACCGTCGACGGAAGCGGGTCGTGTCTTGAACTTCCTCACCATCGGTCACCGTGGAGTCATGGGTGTCGAGCCCGAGAACACCCTCCGTTCCTTCGTCGCCGCGGAGCACGGCGGCCTGGACGTCATCGAACTCGATCTTCATCTGAGCAAAGACGGTGCTCTGGTGGTCATGCACGACGCCGAGGTGGACCGGACGACCGACGGGACCGGGCCCATCGCCGACCAGACGCTCGCGGAGCTGCGGACCCTCGACGCGGGCCGCGGCGAGCGCGTGCCGTTCTTCGAGGAGGTCCTGGACGCCGTGCGGCTCCCGCTCCAGGCCGAGATCAAGGACGTCCAGGCCGCGCGGGCACTGGCCGAGGTGATGCACGCGCGGGAGCTGGTGGACCGCGTGGAGGTGTCCTCCTTCCACGACGAGGCCGTCGCCGAGATCGCCCGCCTCGTCCCCGGGGTGCGCACCGCGCTCATCGGCAGCCGCTACGGCCTCGACATCGTCGACCGCGCCGTGGAGGCCGGCGCGGCGACGGTCTGTCTCAACCTGCGCCGGCTCACCCTGGAGATCGTCGAGGAGGCGCGGAAGCGGGACCTGCGGATCATCGGCTGGGTGGTCAACACCCAGGACCAGCTGCGGCTCGTCCGCGCCCTGGAACTCGACGGCGCGACCACCGACTACCCGGAGATCAGGCGCACGGGCCGCTTCACGGCCTAGGCCGGGTCCTGACGGTCAGACGAGCTCCTTGACCAGCAGCTCGAACCGGAGGTCGTCGCGCTGCGGAATACCGAAGCGCTCGTCGCCGTAGGGGAAGGGGGTCGTGCGACCGGTCCGCCGGTAGCCGCGACGCTCGTACCAGGCTATGAGGTCCTCGCGTACGGAGATCACGGTCATGTGCATCTCGGTGACGCCCCACTTCTCGCGGGCCTGCCGCTCGGCCTCCGCCATGACCGTCTTGCCGAGGCCGCCGCCCTGGACCGCGGGACTGACGGCGAACATGCCGAAGTAGGCGTGGTCGCCGCGGTGTTCCAGCTGGCAGCAGGCGACGATCCGGCCCTGCTGCTCGACGGTGAGCAGCCGGCCGTCCGGAGCCCTGATGACCGCGAGCACGCCGTCGGGGTCGGTCCGCTGTCCCTGGAGGATGTCGGCCTCGGTCGTCCACCCGGCCCGGCTGGCGTCTCCGCGGTAGGCCGACTCGACGAGCGCGACGAGCGCGTCCACGTCGGCGTCGACGGCGTCGCGGAAGGTGAATTCGGTGGCGGCGGTGTCCATGCGGGCGTTCTCCGGTCTCTGACTCGGCTGGGGCACCGCCGAGCGTAGACCCTGCGCCGGTAGGCTCCGGCTGCATGGTGCACGTACTCAGCAGTAGGACCCTGCTCCGGCCGACCGATCCCGAGCGTTCGCGTGCCTTCTACGGGGAACAGCTGGGCCTGGCGGTCTACCGCGAGTTCGGGACGGGGCCGGAGCGCGGGGTCGTCTACTTCCTCGGCGGCGGTTTCCTGGAGGTCTCGGGCCGCTCGGAGACACCGCCGGATCCCGCCGTACGGCTGTGGCTGCAGGTGCCGGACGTGGCGGCGGCGCACGACGAGCTGCGTGCCCGGGGAGTGGAGATCGTCCGGCCGCCGGCGCGGGAGCCCTGGGGGCTGCTCGAGATGTGGATCGCCGACCCGGACGGCATGCCGATCGTCCTGGTGGAGGTACCGGCGGACCATCCGATCCGGTACCGGCCGGGAATCTGAGCCGATCGGGCACGGCGGGGAGCCCGCGTCGCTCGGCACCGGCCGGAAATCGGAGTGCATCCGGCACCCCGGCGGGGAACCTGAGCCGATCCGATACCCCGGCCGGGGAACCTGAGCCGGTCCGCGACCCAAGACCCGGTCGGGAAGCCGAACTGGTCGGGGGTACCCGACGGGCGTCGGGCGGGGTGAGTCCGGGCGCGGTCGGTGGCGCAGGGCCGAGGGCTCGGATCCGGGGCGGGGCGCGGACCTGAAGGGCCCGGCCGGCCCGGCACGCCGGGCCGGTCCTCCTCATCGGTCGCCTGTGGGCCGGCGGGCCGTCCGCCCGGCCGCGGCCGGGCGGACGGGGCGGTTCAGCGGCGTGTCGTGGAGGCCATCGGGCCAGGCCTGGCCCTGTTTCGGGCCCCGGCGGCCACCGGATGCCATAGCGCGGACCGAGGCATAGCGTGCTGAAGGGGGCCCCTTTCGGAAGGAACGCCATGAAGCTCGACGCGCCCGTGCCCGGCGGGCCCTGCTGGGCCGAGCTGGGGACCAGTGACCTGGAGGCGGCGAAGCGGTTCTACGCGGAGCTCTTCGGCTGGCGCGCGGAGACGGATCCGCGCCAGGAGGCGGGCGGCTACACGGTCGCGCACCTCGGCGAAGCTGCCGTCGCCGCGCTCAGCCCCCTGTACCAGGAGGCACAGCCGTGCGCCTGGAACGTGTCGTTCGCGGTGTCCGACGCGGATGTCAGCGCGCGGCTGCTCACGGAGGCCGGGGGCAAGGTGCTGGTCGGCCCGATGGACGTCTTCGACGTGGGTCGCTTCGTGGTCGCCCTCGATCCGGGCGGTGCCGCGTTCCAGTTGTGGCAGGCGCGGACCTTCCCGGGCGCCGGGCTGTTCAACGCGCCCGGCTCGCTCGGCTGGGTCGAGCTGTTGACCCGCGATCGCCACCGGGCGGAGACCTTCTACACCACGGTGTTCGGCTGGACCGTCCGCTCCTCGGAGAACTACCTCCAGTGGGGCGTCGGCGGCGCGGACTTCGGCGGCATGATCACGATGGACGAGAAGTTCCCGCCCGAGGTGCCCCCGCACTGGCTGCCGTACTTCGCGGTGACGGACGTGGACGAGTCCACCGGGACTGCGGTGGAGGCGGGCGGCACCGCCCTGATGGAACCGACCTCGGTGCCGGACGGTCCACGCATCGCCGTACTGCGGGACCCGCAGGGCGCGGTGTTCGGCGTGTACCGGGCGGGAGACGAGGGGTGAACGCCGACGGGTCGCGGTCACCCGGTCCGATCCCGCGTCGGCGCGGCGTTCAGACCCGCAGGGCCCGCATGTGCCCCTCGAGTCGGCTCAACAACTCGCCCAACAGATCGGCCAGTTCGCCCTGCCGGCCGTCGTCCAGGGCGGACAGCACGGCACTCTCGTAGACGAGCTGCTCGGGCATGATGCCGTCGACGAGGTCGCGCCCGGCGTCCGTGAGGCGGAGGTGGGCGACACGGCGGTCCCGGGAGTCGACGCGACGCTCCACCAGTCCGCGCTCGGTGAGCTGCTTGAGCCGCTTGGTGACGGCCGCCCCGGAGGAGAAGGTCTCCCGGGCCAGTTCGCCGGGCGTCAGCTCATGGCCGGTGCGGCGCAGCGCGCCGAGCAGGTCGAACTCCGCACGGCTCAGGCCGGCCCGGCGCAGGGGCGCGTCCTCGGCCTGCTGGAGCAGCGCGGCGCAGCGGTTGACTCGGCCGATGATCTCCATGGGGCCGGTGTCGAGGTCGGGCCGGACCGTCTGCCACTGCCGTACGACAGCGGCGACGGTGTCGTTCCGTACCGGCCCTACCGGCTCTGACGGCTGTGCCGGCCGTACCGGGTCGCCGCTGCCCGTCCGGCCACCGCTCCCCCGCCTGCCGCCAGTGCTCCGACCGTCGCCGCTGTCCGGCCCGTCGCCGCTCCTCGGGCGGTCACCGGTGGCTGCGCGGCCGCCGGCCGCCGGTTCCGCCCCGGTCGCCGGTCCTTCCCCCGTCCCGTTTCCGGCCGCCGCCCGTCCCTGCGTCGCCGTCATCGCCGTACGTCCTCCGCTCCCGTGCTCGCGTCCCGGTCCAGGAGGAGCCCCTGGCGCCGTACCGTCGCCGCGAGCGTACGGTGTCCGGACTGTTCGGCCGCGACGACCCGCTCCTCGGGCAGTGCCCGCTGCCACCACTCGCCGGACGCGGCGTCGGCGGTGGCGCGCAGGTCGACCAGCGCGCCGGCGAGGCCGCGGCGGGCGGACTCCAGGGCGCCGGGGGCGGGGCGCGGCTCCGCCAGGAGGCGGGCGGTCTGCTCGCGGGCCCGTTCGGCGGCCGTCAGGGCGTGCCCGAGGCGGTCGCCGGCCCGGCGGTTGGTGACGGCGACCGCGGCGACGAAGCCGACCACGGCGCCGACGAGGGTGTCCGCCAGCCGCTCGGTGATCAGCCGGCCCGAGTCCTGGACCTGCGCGAACTCGGTGATGAGCAGCGCCATCGGGGTCACGCAGACGCTGCCGAGCCAGTAGTTGCGGCTGATCAGCGCCTCGGCGCCGAAGTTCAGGGCGAGGCAGATCAGGACGAGGGCGGCCTGGGTGAGATGGGCGAGCGGGACGAGCGCGGCGAAGGCGAGCACGCCGACCAGGTTGCCGACGACGCGCTGGACTCCGCGGCTCCAGGTGAGCGTGATGTTCGCCTGGTAGAGGGATGCGGCGGTGACCAGGGCCCAGTAGGGGCGGCCGACTCCGACGGCGAGAGAGGCGTACCCGGCGAGGGCGCAGCCGAGGGCGGTGCGCGCGGCGATCGGCGCGAGGGGGCCGAGGCGGAGCCACAGCGGCGGTCGTCCGGTGGCGAGTTCGGCGTCGACGCCGAGGAGTTCGTCGTCGTCCACCAGGTCGCCCGGGTGCGGGATCGGGCCGGTGCCGCGCAGGTCGCGGGCCCAGTCGCGCAGCCGCTTCGGGTCGGTGTCGGCGGGGGCGGCGAGGGCGATCTCGGCGCGGACGACGAGACGCTCCAGGGCCCGCCGGCTCTCCGTGGCGCGCGCCGCCAGCAGGGTCTGCCAGGCGGCGTGCACGGCGGCCGCCGCGGCGGCGCGGGTCCGGGCGTGGCCGTCGCCGAGGCCGTCCGTGGCGGCGTGGGCGGCGGCCGCGTTCAGGGCGTGGGCGGTGGCGCGGCGCTCGGGGCCGTGCGGCCGCAGCAGTCCGGGCGCCATGCCGATCAGCCAGGCCCAGGCGCCCGCGGCGAGTGCCAGCCCCAGGTGGCCGGGGACCTGCCCGAGGGTCTGCGGGGTGAACAGTGCGGCGGAGCTGATGAAGGTGAGGACGACGTTGGCGGGCGGGCCGAGGCGGGTCGCGTCGCAGAGGGCCTTCTGCGCGGCCGCGAGCAGGGCGCCGACGGTGACCAGGGCGACGGCGTCGGTGGTCAGCGAGGCCGCGAGCAGGGCGACCGCCAGTCCGGCGGTCATGCCCAGCACCACCCAGGCCAGGACACGGGCCCGGGCCGCATAGGGGCGGTTGTGGGCGTAGAGCGCGCACAGGGACCCGGCCATCGTGTACATCGCCAGGTCCAGCCGCCCGAGGGCCAGCAGGATCAGGTTCGGCGGGGCGACGGCGGCGATCACGCTCAGGGCGGGCTTGAACCAGATGTCGGAGGGCCGGCCGAGGCGCAGCACTCCGGCGATCGGGAGGCGGCGTCCCGGGCGCTGCCTGCGCCGACGGCCGTGCTGCCCGCCGCGCGGTTCCGGGCGGGCTTCGGGGTCGGGGTACTGAGGGGGCGCACTGCTCATACCTACTAATTTAGCATGTGTTTTACCCGTGAAATATTTCGTGCTCCGTCGAATGCCCCCCATGTACACCCTTGCGCCCGCGTGCGCACGGTGTGCCCTGGGCATCGCAACCCTCGATTGCGAACGTCGAGCGGGGAGGTGCGCGTGCACGGACCGGCTTCGCCCGGCTGGCTGCTGGTGGCGCTGTGTGCGGCGACCGGGGCCTACTGCCTGCTGCGGATGCGCAGCGCGGTCGAGGAACAGCGCAGGGCCGCGGGCGGCGAGGCGCTGATGGGCTTCGGGATGGCCGCGATGGCCGTGCCCGCGGCCGCGTTCACCCCGCCCGCGTGGGCCTGGCCGGCCTTCGCGGCGGTCTTCGGGGCGGCCGCGTTGCGGGCGCTGTGGGCGGCCCGCGTCAGCGCCCACCACCTGCACCACCTGGTCGGGGCCGGGGCCATGGTCTACATGGCGGGCGTGATGGCCGCCGCGCCCGCGCACCAGCACGGACACGGCGGCTCCGGCGTCCCGCTGCTGACGGGGGTGCTGCTCCTGTACTTCACCGGGTACGTCCTGCTCGCCGGGGTCCGGCTGCTGCCGGTGGCCGGGGCGGGTGGCGCCGCCGTGGCCTGGAGCGACCGTCCCGAGGTGGCGCGGGCGTGCCGGCTGTCGATGGGGATCGGGATGCTCGCCATGCTGCTGACGATGTGAACCCAACTCGGGCGTGGCCTACGTCACTTCGCTGTGACAAGCCGTACCCCTGAGCGGGACGCCGCTCATAGGCTGCTGCCCATGATGGTCCCCGCGGTACTGCTGCTGCTCGGTGCCCTGACCGCCGTGATCGCCCCCCGGCTGATCGCCCGGGCCGACTGGCCGGACCGCGAACCGGTGGTCGCGCTGTGGGCGTGGCAGTGCGTGGTGGCCGCGGTCCTGCTGTGCTGTGCGCTGTCGATGACGCTCAGCGCGGCGGCGGCCTGGCAGGCGGTGCGCGGCCATGTCTTCGCGCCGGCCCCGCGCTCGGTGGTGGAGGCGTACGCGCTGGGCGCGACGGGCCCCTGGGCGGCCGCGACAGCGGTGGCGCTCGCGTGCGGCGGGCTGTGGAGCGGGGCGATGCTCGTGCGGGAGGTGCTGCGGAGCCGGGCCGGGCGCCGGTCGCGGCACGCCGAACTCCGTCTGCGTGCGCCGCTGTTGCCGGGCGAGGAGTCCGCGTCCGGCCGACTGCTCGTCCTGGAGGGTGAGCGGCCCGACGCCTGGTGGCTGGCGGGCGCGGCACCCCAACTGGTGGTCACCACGGCCGCGTTGCGGCGCCTGAAGGGTCATCAGCTGGATGCCGTGCTGGCGCACGAGCAGGGGCACGCCCAGGCACGTCACGACTGGTTGCTGAACTGCTCGACCGCACTGGCCACCGGCTTTCCGCAGGTACCGGTGTTCGCCGCGTTCCGCGACGAGATGCACCGGCTGGTCGAGTTGTCGGCGGACGACATGGCCTCGCGGCGCTTCGGCCGGCGGACGACCGCGCTGGCGCTGGTCGAACTCAACGAGGACCGGGGCGTGTTCGGCCCCTCCCCCGCCCCCCAGGCCCATGTCCCGCAGCGCGTGCACCGGTTGCTCACACCGCCCGACCGCCTCACTGCGGCCCGCAGACTACGACTGACGGCGGGAGCCTCCCTCGTGCCGGTGATCCCGGTACTGGTGACCCTGGTCCCCGCCCTCCGGGCACTGGGCTGAGCCCCACGGCCCGCAGAACCCGCCCCACAGCCGGAACCAGCCGCAGAGCCGGAACCAGCCGCTCCGGAGACGACCGGGCGACCCCACCGTCCGGCCGACCACCCCGGAGGCCCGGCCAGGCTGTCCCGGAGACCCGGCCGGCCACTCCGCCTCCCACGGGGCGCCCACCTCAGCGGCCGGAACAACCACCCCTGAAGCCCCACCAGCCACCTCAGGACCGCCACCAGCAGCCCCGGCCACCACCTCACGCCCCCACCCGGCCGATCGACCTCCTCCGGATCCCGTCCGCCCTCTTGACAAGGCCATCCCGCCGGGCCAGGACCGACCAGCACCGAGGCCCGCCAGCCACCCCAAGGCCCTCACCAGCAGCCCCGAGCACCACCTCACGCCCCCGCCCGGTCGACCCGACACCCCCGGACCCGACCGGCCGCCCCGGAAACCCCCGAGCCAGGGCGGGCCACCCCGACAGCCAGGACCACTGGCGCGGCGGTCAGGGCAACCGCGCCGGAAGCCACCCCACCGACCCCAGACCCGGGGGCCGGCCGCCCCGGAACCCGGACCGAGCGCCCCGAGTTCGCTTCTGGCCCCACCGTTCGGCGAGGATCTCCGTATGCCCCATCCGTCCGTCGACTCCCCGCCCCGCCGCCCGGCCCTGCGCACGCCGCTGCGGACCGCCCTGGTCCTGGGGCTGTTTTCGGCCCTGCTCCTCGCCCTAGTCGCGGCCGACTGGCATCCCCTGTTCTCCACCGACGGCGACATCGCCCGCACCACCCACCGCTGGGCCGTCGCCGACCCCGACGTCACCCAGGTCTGCCGCATCCTCACGGACTGGGTATGGGATCCCGTGACCATGCGTCTGCTGGGCGCTGCCGTCGCCGTGTGGCTGGTGTGGCGGCACGGGGCCTGGTGGACGGCCGGGTGGCTGGTGGTCACGTCGGCGGTGGGCACACTGATCCAGCAGTCCCTCAAGGCGGGGGTGGGCCGCGCCCGACCGGTCTGGCCCGACCCGGTCGACTCCGCCCACTACGCGGCGTACCCCTCCGGACACGCCCTGACGGCCACGGTGGTGTTCGGTCTCCTGCTGTGGCTGCTGCACCGGCACGGCGTCGCCCCTGTCGTGTGGCGTACGGCGCTGGCGGTGGCGGTGGTCTCCGTGGCGGGCGTGGGACTGACCCGGATCTGGCTGGGCGTGCACTGGCCGTCGGACGTCCTGGGCGGCTGGCTGCTGGGCGCCGTGCTGGTGGCGCTGGCGATCGCGGCGCACCTGCGCTGGCGCCCGTGACCCTGCCGGGAGGACGGTGGCGACGGTACCGCTACGTGGGTCCGGAGGACGTGCGGCGGGCGGTCGTGCCGGGTGCCGGCGGCCGGGTGATCCGCTGTGCCGCGGACCTGGACGGGTACGGGGTGGCGGAGGAGGGGGAGCCGTTCACGTACGTCGTCGGGCTCGACGGCCTGCTGCGGCTCGCGCCCCGGCGCAGCGAGCACGTGGCCTGCGCGGGCGGCGCGGACGTGCTCGGCGCGGGCGAGATCTCGTTCCGCCGCACCCCGCACGGGCCGCGCGTGCACGAGGTCAGCAACCAGTCCACCGGCTACTGTCCCGACCCCGACTCCTGGCCGGCCGTGGCAGCCGCCCTGGACGGGGCCGGCATCGGCCGTCCCGACGGCTTCACCCACGCCCTGGTCTTCCGGCGCTGCGAGCGGTGCGGGGAGAACAGCGTGGTGCGTGAGGGGGTCTTCGTCTGCGTGTTCTGTGACGGCGATCTTCCGCTCGTGTGGAACGTGACCCCGCGGGACCCGTGAATCCGGCCGGGAGTCCGGGCCCGTGAGATCCAGCGGGTTCGTAGACTCGGCGCCATGCCCATGAAAGCCGTGTTGTTCGACTTCTCCGGGACCCTGTTCCGCATCGAGTCCGCCGAGTCCTGGCTGCGAGCGGTGCTGGAGGCGGCGGGCGTCGCGCTGCCCGCCTCGGAGCTCGCCGCGAAGGCGCGGGCGCTGGAGACGGCCGGCGCGCTGCCGGGCGGGGCGGGTCCGGTCCGGCTGCCCGCCGGGGTCGCCGAGGTGTGGCGGGTGCGGGACGAGAGCGCGGAGCTGCACCGGGCCGCGTACACGGGCCTGTCCCGTCAGGTGCCGCTGCCGGATCCGGCGCTGCACGACGCCCTGTACGAACGGCACAGGGTCCCGGCGGCCTGGGCGCCGTACCCCGACGCCCTCGACGTGCTGAGCGCGTTGCGCGAGCGCGGGCTCCGGGTCGGCGTGGTCAGCAACATCGGCTGGGACCTGCGGCCGGTGTTCCGGGAGCACGGCCTCGACGGTTGCGTCGACGCGTACGCGCTGTCGTACGAGCACGGGTTCCAGAAGCCGGACCCCCGGCTGTTCACGGTCGCGTGCGAGGCGCTGGACGCCGATCCCGGCGGGACCCTGATGGTGGGCGACGACCGACGCGCGGACGGCGGGGCGGCGGCGCTGGGATGCGCGGTGCACTTCGTGGACCACCTGCCGGCGGCCGAACGTCCGGACGCGCTGCGGACGGTGCTGGACCTGGTGGGGTGACCCGACGGCCTCGGCCCGCTCCACCGACGGTCGCCTGAGGCCACCATTACGGGAGAAGCACGCCCACTCTGGACGATCCCCCGCGTCGCCCAGAGCAGGCGGCAGCCCGGTGCGCTCCGAAGCCCACCGGGTTGGCCCTGAGTATAGTTGGCTGCCAGCCAGTCAACGCAGGAGTTCCAGGATGTCCCCGCGCAGCGCCTCGGTCAATGAAGAATTGCGGCGGCGTTCCCGGGAACGGCTCCTTCAGGCCGCGGTGGAGCTGGTGAGCGAGCGCGGGTACGAGGCGACGACGCTCGGTGACATCGCGGACCGGGCCGGCTCGGCGCGCGGTCTGGTGTCGTACTACTTCCCCGGCAAGCGGCAGCTGGTCCAGTCGGCCGTGCACCGGCTGATGCACCGCACGCTGGAGGAGGCGCTGGAGCGGGAGCCGCACACCGAGGACGGCCGGGAGCGGATGGCGCGCGCCATCGACGGCATCCTGGGCCTGGCCCGGGACCGTACGGTGCTGATGCGCCAGCACATGGCGGGCCTTCTGCAGGCCGAGGGGTTCGTGCAGTGTCCGGAGCAGCAACGGCTGGCCGAGCTGCTGCGGGAGACGGCCGCCCGGCACGGGTCGCAGGACCTCGACCACGACTACCCGATGCTGCGCTCGCAGCTGATGGGAGCGGTCTACGCGATGGTGCTGCCGAACGTGCCCCTGTCGCTGACGACGCTGCGCGCCGAACTGTTCGCGCGCTACCGGCTCGACTGGGAGCAGGGGGTCCCGCCGGACGCCGAGGCGCCCGGCGGGAGGAGTGACACCGATCTGTCGCGCTTCTTCGCGACCGACCCGACGACTCCGCGGAGCGAGGGTCAGTCGAAGTAGTCCGGCTGGGTCTGGACGTTGAGCTCGTGGACACGGACCCGCTTGGCCGGGTCGGTGCGCCGGTCGCTGAGCTTCAGCACGTCGAAGCCCTTGGCGATGTCGTTCGAGTAGATGTAACCGTTGTAGTAGTACGCCGACCAGGAGCCGCCGCCCCTCAGCACCTGGGTGTCGAGCGGGCCGCGCTCGAAGTAGGCGATCTCCTTCGGTTTCGACGAGTCGGTGAAGTCCCAGACCGAGACACCGCCCTGGTACCAGGCCTGCACCATGATGTCCTTGCCCTTGACCGGGATCAGCGAGCCGTTGTGGGCCACGCAGTTCTCGGTGTCCGCCTGGTGACGGGGGATCTTGTAGTAGCTGCGGAAGACCAGCTTGCGCTTGTCGCCCTTGCCGACGATGTCGTAGATGCCGTCGGCGCCCTTGTCCGGCCCGGTCGCCGCGTTGCACGTCGCCGCGCCGCCGCCGCCGAGCTCGTCGGTGAACACGACCTTGTTCGCCGTCTGGTTGAAGGTCGCCGAGTGCCAGAACGCGAAGTTCACGTTGTCCTGGACCTGGTCGATGACCTTCGGATGCTCCGGGTCCTTGATGGAGAACAGGATGCCGTCGCCCATACAGGCGCCCGCCGCCAGGTCCTTGGAGGGCAGGACCGTGATGTCGTGGCAGCCGGTCGTCTTGGAGACCCCGGGGTTGGTGGGCGAGCCCGGGTTGCCGCCGCCGTCCGGGCCCTCCCCGGGGAACAGCACGGGGAAGCTGACGATCGCGGCCTTCTCCGGCGTCTTGCGCGGCACCTTGATGACCGAGATGCCGTCGTGCGGGGGCTGGCAGTCCGGGTAGGCGGCGTTCGGCGAGTACGAGGAGACGTAGATGTAGACGTTCTTGCGCTCGGGCACCAGGGTGTGGGTGTGCGAGCCGCAGGCGGTCTCGACGGCGGCGACGTACTTGGGGTTCGCCTTGTCGCTGATGTCGAAGACCTTCATGCCCTCCCAGGAGGACTTCTCGGTCACCGGCTGCGTGGTGCTGTTGCAACTGCTGTCGCTGCGCGAGGAGTCGGTGGACAGGAACAGCAGGTCGCCCGAGACGGAGATGTCGTTCTGCGAGCCGGGGCAGAGCACCTGGGCGACGGTCTTGGGGGACTTCGGGTTGCTGATGTCGAAGACCCGGAAGCCGTCGTAGTTGCCGGAGAAGGCGTACTTGCCCTGGAAGGCGAGGTCCGAGTTGGTGCCCGGCAGGGCGTCCTTCGGGATGTTCGTCAGGTGCTCGATGTTGCCGGAGTGGACGATCTCGTCCTGCCCCGGTATCTCGCCGTCGGCGATCGCAGCCGCCGCCTCGGCCCGGGCGCCCTCGGACACCTTCTGCTGCACGGCGGGCCCGTCCCCCGGATCGGGGGTCGCGGCTGCCGGGACGGCCGTCAGGAGCGCGGCCAGCAGTCCGGTACACGCGGCGGCCACCCCCAGCCGTCTGCGTCGCGTTCGAAGGTCGTTCAACAGGGTCACTGTGTCCTCCCTTGTCGCCGTTCACGCGGAACGGTTCGCGGTGCTCCGAAGTATCGTCTTCATCATGCACATATCAAAGGCTGGCAACGCACTCGTAATGAATCTTTCGGTTCAGTAGTGCGACCCGTGGTGCGAAGATCCAGACGAGGACGGCACCCCCGTCCTCAACTCACCTGCTTCAGGAGGTCGTTGTGCTCGTCCGCCGCGCGCCCCTCGTCTCAGCCTCACTGCTGCTCGTCCTCGCCCTCGCGGGGTGCGACTCCGGGCCGGACACCAAGTCGGGTGCGGCGAGCGGCCCTTCGGTGATCGCGCCGGGCAAGCCGGGCGAGACGAACCGGACCCTGTCCGCCCAGGACGCTGCCGAGCAACGCGCCGACGACGACACACCCAACTCCGCCGACGTGGCGTACGCGCGGATGATGATCCAGCACCACGCCCAGGCCCTGGAGATGACCGAACTCGCCCCGAAGCAGGCCGAGTCGAAGGCCGTCAAGGGCCTCGCGTCGCGGATCGGCGCCGCGCAGGGGCCGGAGATCGAAGCCATGAAGGGCTGGCTCACGACATACGGCGAGGACGAGACGGACGGCGAGCACGACCACACGGCGATGCCCGGGATGGCCACCGAGGCACAGCTGAACCAACTGCGCGCGGCCCGCGGCAAGGCGTTCGACGCGCTCTTCCTCTCCCTGATGATCACCCACCACGGGGGCGCCCTCACCATGGCCGCGGACGTCAAGGCACAGGGAAACAACGTGCGGATCGAGGAGATGGCGGACGATGTGATCGCGCAGCAGACGAGCGAGATCACCCGGATGCGCGGGATGCAGTGACACCACGGTCCACCGAACCTCGTCGGCAGGCCTCGACAGCGGGACCGTTCAACGGGTCGGGCCGACGGGACCGTTCGACGAATACGCACAACGGGTCTCGCCTGTGGTTCGCCAATGAGCAGAGTCAGCGGCGGGCGTGACGTGGGGTCAGGTAACCCGCGTCACGCGCCTGCGCGATCAGCCGGAGCGATCTGCGGCGACTGCGTCCCGTCGCGCACATGACCGCGAGCACGGGGTCCGCCCCCTCCTCCTGGGCCGCGCGGTACTCCTGCGCCACCAGCCACCGCCCCTCGATGCCGCGCGGCCAGGCCTGACGGGCCCGCCGGGGACCGAACGTCTCGTCGGCATCCCCGGCGACGGCCGGCTCCCGCGCACCCTCCGCGCCGTACCCGTCGTACCCGTCGTCCACGTCCGCCGCATCCGCCGCGTCCGTCCCGTCCGCCGCGCCCGTCCCGTCCGTCGCGTCCACCGCGTCTCCGGCGCCCTCCACGCCCACCGCTTCGAGGACGCCGCCTTGGTCGCACCTCTCGAACAGCGGTCCCTCGATCCAGTCCGCGAGCACCGTCAGGTCCACGAGCGACAGGGGCGGCTGGGCGCGGACGTCCTCGACGGAGACACGCCCCCCGCAGACGACGGCCAGCAGCTCCACGCGCGCACCGTCGACGAACCCCAGCCGCACATGGAACCAGGACGTGGCGCCCCCGGCTTCCCGGACCTCCCACGCGGGCCACACGGACACCGTGCCGTCCTCGGCGGAACGATCAGAAAGATCAAGAAACGATGCTTCTAGCACACACGCAACGTAACCGCATGATCACTTTCCATACGAACGGACACGCACGCATCGAGCGCGCACAGCACCCTGTCAGCGGAGCCGCACTGATGCGATGCTGGAGGCACCAGCGATCTCCTCCGTCCCCTTGGGTAAGGAGTTCCGCGTGCTGCGTGTCGCCGTCGTCGGCTCAGGGCCGAGTGGGGTCTACACCGCCCAGAGCCTGGTCCAGCAGGACCCCGAGGTGCTCGTCGACGTCCTGGACCGGCTGCCGTGCCCGTACGGGCTGGTGCGGTACGGCGTCGCCCCGGACCACGAGAAGATCAAGTCGCTCCAGAACAACCTGCGCGCGGTGTTCGAGCACGAGCGGGTGCGCTTCCTCGGCGGGATCGGGGTCGGGACGGACGGGGTGCCGGCGGCGCGGCTGCGCGAGCTGTACCACGCGGTCGTGTACTGCGTGGGCGCCGCGACCGACCGGCACCTCGGCGTGCCCGGCGAGGAGCTGCCGGGCAGCTGGTCGGCGACGGAGTTCGTGTCCTGGTACAGCGCGCATCCGGACACCGTCGCCGACGGGTTCCTGCGGGACGTCCGCTCGGCGGTGGTGGTGGGCGTCGGGAACGTGGCGGTGGACGTCACCCGGATCCTGGCCCGGCGGGCGGCCGAGCTCACCCCGACCGACATGCCCCAGGCGGCGCTGACCGCGCTGGCGGCGAGCGAGGTCGGCGAGATCCACATGGTGGGGCGGCGCGGCCCGTCGCAGGCCCGCTTCACCACCAAGGAGCTGCGCGAGCTGGCCGGCCTGCCGGACACCGAGGTGGTCGTGGACGAGGCCGAGCTGGCGCTGGACCCGGCGTACGGCGACCCCTCCGCCCTGCCGGCGACGCAGCGGCGCAACGTGGAGGTGCTGCGCGGCTGGGCGGCGAACACGCCGACCCTCGGTTCCCGGCGGCAGATCCGGCTCCGGTTCTTCCTGCGGCCCGTCGAACTGCTCGCCGGCAACGGCCGGTTGGGCGCGGTGCGTTTCGAGCGGACCCTTCCGGACGCGCACGGCGGGGTGACGGGCACCGGGCGGTACGAGGACATCGAGGCACAGCTGGTGCTGCGGTCGGTGGGCTATCGCGGGGTGCCGCTGGAGGGTCTGCCGTTCGATCCGGAGCGGGGCACGGTGCCGCATCTCGCGGGGCGGGTCCTGCGCGAGGGCGTGGTGGCACCGGGCGAGTACGTTGCGGGCTGGATCAAGCGGGGCCCCACCGGGGTCATCGGCACCAACCGGCCGTGCGCGAAGGAGACGGCGACCTCCCTGCTGGAGGACGGCCCCCTCCTCGTACGGCGGGAGCTGCCGGGTGATCCGCTCGAACTGCTGCGGGCCGCCGGGGCCGAACCCGTCGAGTGGGCGGGATGGCTGGCGATCGAGCGGGCCGAGGCGGCGCTGGGCGCCTCGCTGGGGCGGGGAGTGGTGAAGCTGCCGGACTGGGCGGCGCTGCGGACGGCGGCGGGTCCCGCCAGGATCGGTGTACAGGACACACAGCAGCAACATCGGTGAAATCAACAAACTGTTTAAGTCCCGTACGTTCTCGTGCTGTTCGGCCTGTCCGGCCCGCTCGGCCCGACCGGCCCGTCCCGTCCGTTCGGCCCTACCGGCCGTGTTCGGATGCCCCCGCCGCCGCCCTGGAGTGCCCATGACCATGACCGCCCCCGTTCATCCCGTCGACGAGGTGCCACCCGCACGGCAGTTGGCCGCGTTCGGCCTCCAACACGTGCTCGCCATGTACGCGGGCGCGGTGGCCGTGCCCCTGATCGTGGGCGGTGCGATGAAGCTGTCGCCCGCCGACCTGGCGTATCTGATCACCGCCGACCTCCTGGTGTGCGGCATCGCCACCCTGATCCAGTGCGTCGGCTTCTGGCGGTTCGGCGTACGGCTGCCGATCATGCAGGGCTGTACGTTCGCGGCGGTCTCCCCCATGGTGCTGATCGGGACGACGGGCGGCGGACTGCCCGCGATCTACGGGTCGGTGATCGTGGCGGGGCTCGCGATCATGCTGCTGGCGCCCCTGTTCGGCAGGCTGCTGCGCTTCTTCCCGCCGCTGGTCACCGGCACCGTCATCCTGATCATCGGCATCTCACTGCTGCCGGTCGCGGGAAACTGGGTGGCGGGCGGCGCCGGTTCGGCGGACTTCGGGGAGCCGAAGAACATCGGACTCGCCGCGTTCGTCCTCGCCGTGGTGCTCGCCGTGCAGCGGTTCGCGCCGGCGTTCCTGAGCCGGATCGCGGTGCTGATCGGCATCGTGGTGGGGCTCGCGGTCTCCATACCGTTCGGGTTCACCGACTTCGACGGCGTCGGGGACGCCGACTGGGTCGGGATCAGTACGCCGTTCCACTTCGGCGCCCCCGCCTTCGAGGCGTCGGCGATCATCTCGATGCTGGTCGTGGCGCTGGTCACGATGACCGAGACCACCGGTGACCTCATCGCGGTCGGCGAGATGACCGGCCGCAGGGTCGAGCCGCGCAGCCTGTCCGACGGGCTGCGCGCCGACGGTCTGTCGACCGTCCTCGGCGGTGTCTTCAACACCTTCCCCTACACCGCGTACGCGCAGAACGTCGGCCTGGTGGGCATGACCCGGGTGCGCAGCCGCTGGGTCGTCGCCACCGCGGGCGGCATCCTCGTGCTGCTGGGTCTGCTGCCCAAGCTGGGCGCGGTGGTGGCCGCCGTTCCGGCGCCGGTCCTCGGCGGGGCGGGCCTGGTGATGTTCGGGACGGTCGCCGCGAGCGGTCTGCGGACGCTGGCCGAGGTCGACTTCAAAGGGAACCACAACCTGACGGTGGTGGCCGTGTCGGTCGCGATGGGCGTGCTGCCGGTCGGCGTGCCGACGATCTACGAGCAGTTCCCCGACTGGTTCCGGACCGTGATGAACAGCGGCATCAGCGCGGGCTGCCTGACGGCGATCGTCCTGAACCTGCTCTTCAACCACCTGCCCTCGAAGGCCGCGCCGGAGACGGTCGCCCTGCCGACCGGCGGCGGCGAGGAGCCCGTCGGGGACGTACCGGGGAAGAAGCCCACGGAGGAGATCGTCTAGACGACCGTGGGCGGCCGGGCTCACCGGCCGCCCACGGAACATCAACTCGCGCCGCAGGTCGCTCCGTTGAGCGTGAAAGCGCCGGGTGCCGCACTGCTGCCGGTGTGGGTCGCCTGGTAGCCGACGGTGACGCTCGCGTTGGGGGCGAGCGTGCCGTTGTACGTGGCGTTGGTCGCCGTCACCGCTCCCGAGGCCGGTGTATAGGTGGCGCCCCAGCCGTTGGTGATGGTCTGGCCGGAGGGCAGGGTGAAGCCGAGCCGCCAGCCGTCGACCGTGGTGGTACCGGTGTTGGTCAGGGTCACGGAGGTGGTCAGACCGGTGTTCCAGGCGTTGGTCGTCGCGGTCACCCGGCAGCCGCCGGGCTGGGGCTGGGGGGTGGGTCCGGAGGCGTCCAGGCCGAAGAAGGTGATCACGCGGGCGGCCATGCCCCAGGCGTACAGGTTGTGGCCGACGCCCTGGAGGCTGACGGCCTCCACGGGAGCCTGGTCACCCGTGCCGCCGTACCGGGTGCGGGTCCAGCCCGAGGCGGGCGAGTCGGTGGCGGCCGGGGTCTGGCTCACGCCCCGTACATCGGTCCACTGCTTGATCTCCTCACCGAAGTTGGGGTAGCGCAGCACGTCGTCCTCGGTGCCGTGCCACACCTGCATCCGCGGCCGGGACCCGGTGTAGCCGGGGTAGGCCGCGCGAACGAGGTCGCCCCACTCCCGCGCCGTGTGGATCACGGTGCCGCCGGAGCAGGCGCTGTTCCACTCGGAGCCGTCGGTGGTGGCGAAGCAGCCGAAGGGCACCCCGGAGAAGGCGGAACCGGCGGCGAACACGTCGGGGTAGTCACCGAGCAGGACGTTGGTCATCATCGCCCCGGAGGAGATACCGGTGGCGTAGACGCGGCCGGTGTCGGCCGCGTAGGCGGCGGTCACCCAGTCGATCATCGACTTGACGCCGACCGGGTCGCTGCCGCCGCCGCGCCGGAGCGCCTGGGGCGAGGAGACGTCGAAGCACTTGCTGCTCCGGGTGACGGACGGGTAGACCACCACGAACCCGTACCGGTCGGCGAGTTGGGAGTACTCGGTGCCGGAGTACATGGCGGGCCCGGAGCCGCCGCACCAGTGCACCGCGACGAGCACCGGCGGGTGAGCGGTGACGTTGGCCGGGGCGTAGACGTACATCTGGAGACTGCTGGGGTTGGCACCGAAGCCGGTGACCTCGGTGAGCGTGGCCGCCGGGACCGGCGCGGCGGCCTGAGGGCGGGCGGAGGCGGCGGGAGCGGTGAGGAGAGCGGCGGTGAGCAGGAGCAGCATTGCCCCGCATAACGAACGCAATGCTCTCCCGGGGGAGTTCGACACGCGCTTGTCCCTTTCTGGTAGCGGCTCGGGGGACGTCGTACGTGGGGTGCGCGAGAGGGAAACGGCGGCGCGGCAGGTGGCGCCGGTCTGCGTGGACAGACCCGGACGCATACCCCTCTCCGACACGCGTAAGGGGACGTCCGCATCGCATGGTGGCATGCACACGCGTGCCATGGAAGCGCTCCCACGGCAACTCCCGGCAAGCCCTTACTGGTTGGCCGGTGCCTGGCCGAGTGGCCGAATGTGTTCTGCGCAAAGCGTTGACTAGAAAGCGCTTGCCCCCTACGTTCCGTTCAGCAGTGTGACCGAGCCGCTCGCACCGACCCGCAAAGGGCCGCACTGCCCGCGCAGGTCGTTCAACATGGCACGCGACATTCACATACCTGACCACCCCCCTCCCCCGAAGGGACGCATCCGCATACGCCCACGGCCCCCACGTACACAGGCGCAAAGGTCCGCCACCGTCGTGTGCGGCCGCACTGCCGAGGCCGCCCGGAACACTCCGGCCGCCCGGAGCACCCTCACCATCCCCCACCTGGAAGAAGGCATCGGGACATGACTTCACCAGCACTGCCGCGCCGACGGCGCACCCTCACCGGCGCTCTCGCCGCCCTCACCCTCTCGGTTGGCATGATCATGACCACCGGGGCGCTGACTCCGGCGAACGCCGCCACCTGGCCCAGCGCGACCGGCAGCCAGGCGGTCTCCTCCACCATCGCGCTGTCCGGCACCAAGGACTACGGGATGATCCGCCTCTACGGCACCGGCGACCTGGGCAGCGGCAGTCAGGACGAGGACCAGGGCCCGATCCTGGAACTGGCCGCCGGCGCGGTGCTCAAGAACGTCATCATCGGCGCCCCCGCCGCCGACGGCATCCACTGCAAGGGCGCCTGCACCCTTCAGAACGTCTGGTGGGAGGACGTCGGCGAGGACGCGGCGACCTTCCGCGGCTCGTCGTCGTCCAACGTGTACACCGTCTCGGGCGGTGGCGCGCGGTCGGCCAGCGACAAGGTGTTCCAGTTCAACGGCGCCGGCACGCTGAACGTCTCCAACTTCGCGGTGCAGACCTTCGGCACCTTCATCCGCTCCTGCGGCAACTGCTCGACGCAGTACAAGCGGACGATCAACCTCAACACCATCGAGGCGACCTACTCGGGCAGCAAGCTCGTCGGCATCAACACCAACTACGGCGACAGCGCGACCCTGAAGAAGATCACGATCGTCGGGGACAGCAGCAAGAAGATCATCCCGTGCCAGAAGTACATCGGCAACAACACGGGGGCCGAGCCGACCACCAACGGCACCAGCGCGGACGGTACTTACTGCAAGTACGCGTCGTCCGACATCACCTACAAGTAGCCCCTCCCCACCGGTCCCCCCACGGTAAGAAGGCGGCCGTACGAAGCGTCCCCGCACGGCGCTTCGCACGGCCGCCGTACCTATGCGCCCGCCCCCGACACGGTGGCGACGAGTTCCCGTTGGTAGTGACCGTAGGCGGTGCGCAGGGCCGGTCCCGGCCAGTCGGCGGGGAGGAGTCCGGCCGGCAGCACCGGGTCGGCGAGGAGATGCCGTACCACCGCCGCGAGGGCCGTGAAGCGGTCGGCGGGCCGCTGGGTCGACTCGACGTGGGCCAGCAGGACCCGGGCCGTCCGCGCCCACGCGTCGAGCGGCCACAGTCCGGCGGCCAGGCCGGGGGCGGGCGCGTCGGGGCGGGCGGTGAAGTGCTGGAGCACGTCCCCGAGATCCGCAGGCCAGGGCCGGCCCAGATTGGCGGGCCGCAGCCAGACGCCCTCGCGGAGCTCGGCGAGCCGGAGGGCGCTCAACCGGCCGCGCAGTTCGGCGCGCTCGGCGGGGCCGCGGCCGGTCGCGGTGACGACGGCCATCTCCCACGCGCCGTCCCACGCGCGCGTGTCCGGGTGCACGGCGTCGTCCTGGCGGCGCTGGCGCTCCAGCAGCCGGTCGCTGAGCCGGTAGACGCCGTCCGTCCGCCGCAGGTCGCCCGCCGCCACCATCCGGCTGAGCGCCGCCCGCACCGTCGATCCGCCGACGCCGAACGGCTCCACCCCTCGCACCAGGTCCTTCGCCGCCATCTCGGGCGGATGCGTGCCCAGCAGCAGGCTCAGGACCACCGACCGCGCGGACAGCGGGGGCAGGTCGACCTCGCCGGGCTGCGCCGTCACGTTCATCCGCATGAGGCCGTACTTTACGTGCGCGCCGATGTTGCACTATTGCTACACCTGTAGGGAAAGTGCAACATGGTCGCATGGCCCAGACACGCACCCAGCCGCAGCCGCAGGCACACCCGGCGCCGCCCGTCTCGTCGTACGCCACGCACGACGTCACCAACCAGCCTCCGCCCCTGGCCCCGTACGACGCCTCCGACGACGCGGCCCTGCTGGAGGGGCTGCGCCGGGAGGGCGCCGGGTGGGCGGAGCCGGACGTCCGCCGGATCGGTCTGCTGGCGGGCGGTGTCGAGGCGCAGGAGTGGGGCGAGCTGGCCAACCGGCACGAACCCGTCCTGCGCACGCACGACCGCTACGGGCACCGCGTCGACGAGGTCGACTTCCACCCCGGCTGGCACGAGCTGATGCGGGTCGCGGTCGCGGAGGGGCTGGCCGGCGCGCCCTGGGCGGACGACCGGCCCGGCGCCCATGTGGCACGCACGGCGGGCGGTCTCGCCTGGGGGCACACGGACGCCGGGCACGGCTGCCCCACGTCGATGACCTATGCGGCCGTCCCCGCGCTGCGTCGCCAGCCGGAACTCGCCGCCGTCTACGAGCCGCTGCTGACCGGCCGGGTGTACGACCCCGGGCTGCGCGTGCCGACGCAGAAGCGCGGGCTGCTCGCGGGCATGGGGATGACCGAGAAGCAGGGCGGCTCCGACGTCCGGACGAACACGACGACGGCCCTGCCCACGGCGGAGCCCGGTGTGTACACCCTGCGCGGGCACAAGTGGTTCACGTCGGCGCCGATGTGCGACGTCTTCCTGGTGCTGGCGCAGGCGCCGGACGGGCTCTCGTGCTTCCTGGTGCCGCGTGTGCTGCCCGACGGAACCCGCAACACGTTCCGCGTCCAGCGGCTGAAGGACAAGCTGGGCAACCGCTCCAACGCGTCCTCCGAGCCCGAGTTCGACGGGACCGTGGCCTGGCTGGTCGGGCCCGAGGGACAGGGCGTGAAGACCATCATCGAGATGGTCAACTGCACGCGCCTGGACTGCGTGATGATGTCGGCGACGCTGATGCGCAAGACGCTCGTGGAGGCGGGGCACCACGTCCGGCACCGCAGCGCGTTCGGGGCGCGGCTGCTGGACCAGCCGCTGATGCGCAACGTGCTGGCCGACCTGGCGCTGGAGTCGGAGGCCGCCACCACGCTCACCCTGCGGCTGGCCGGCGCGGCCGACCGGGCGGTGCGCGGAGACAACGGTCAGGGTGCCGAGCGGGCTTTCCGGCGGATCGCCACCGCGGTCGGCAAGTACTGGGTGACGAAGCGGGGTCCGGCGTTCACCGCGGAGGCCCTGGAGTGCCTCGGCGGCAACGGCTACGTGGAGGACTCCGGAATGCCCCGCCACTACCGCGAGGCACCCCTGCTGTCCATCTGGGAGGGCTCGGGCAACGTCAACGCCCTCGACGTGCTGCGGGCGTTGACCCGCGAACCGGCGACGGCGGACGCCCTGTTCGGCGAACTCGCCCTGGCGCGGGGCGCGGACGCCCGCCTCGACGCCGCCGTCTCGCGGCTGCGGACCCGGCTGGGCGAGGCGACACCGGCCGGCGCCCGCCGTCTGGTGGAACAGATGGCCCTCACCCTCCAGGCCTCGCTCCTGGTCCGGCACGCCCCGCCCGCCGTCGCCGACGCGTTCTGCGCGACCCGGCTGGGCGGCGACTGGGGGTACGCCTTCGGCACGCTCCCGGACGGCGCCGACCTCGACGGGATCCTGGAACGGAGCCTTCCCGGCACGAACTGACGTCTTTCACGTGCGAGCCGTCGCCGGGGCCCCCTCGGCTGCCCGCGCTCCCCGCCCGGTCGTCGGGTCTTCCGGGCAGGAGCGCAGGCGGGCCGTCGGGTCAGCCCGTCGGGCGGCCCCAGAGCGCGTCGAAGCGGGCCCAGTCGGTGTCCCACTGCTCCACGCGCCGGCGTTCCATCCGGCCCCGCAGGACGCGGCCGCCCGCGAAGGGGAGGACGGCCACGCCGACTCCCGCCAGGCCGCCGACGAGGGAGGCGCGCAGTCTGGCCTGGGCGGCGGTGGCCGGTTTCGTCACCAGGCGGCCCTGCCGGTCCGTCCAGACCGTGACGGGTGTGCCCGCGGCGCTGCCGGGGCCGACCCGGACCTGGCCCTGGTGCGCGGAGCCGTCCGGTCCGGTCCAGCCGACCTTCGCCCACACCTGATCACCGGCGGCGGAACCGTTCACGGCGGCCCTGCCCGGGGCCCGCTCGGTCAGCCGCCCCAGGAGGGGCCGCCACTCGACGCGTTCCCGCGCCAGACCGTGTTCGACGGACCCCGCTGTCGCCCACCCCGCCAGCACCCCGGCGAGGACGGTCAGCGCCCACACGCCGAGCACGACCCAGGCCTCCACCGTGTCGGCGCGGCGCTTGAGCGGGTTGCGCCGCCAGCGCCACAGCCACACCTTCGGACCACGGAACGCCATCGAAGGCTTCCTCCTCATGAGCACATGAACATCCCGGCCGCCCTCCCATACGGGGCGGGCGGGCCTGATGCTCAGGGCGAATCCCTCGTCCCGACGCTGCCACGGGGCGAGCGCCTGCGCAGGCGTCCCGGTGAAAGTGGCCGATGCCTTGCGCTCCCGGACCGCCGTCACCGCTGTGACCTGCGGCGACGGCGTTTCCAGAGGTGACTGTCAGTGGCGGGGTGCAGACTGGCCGGTGTCTGGGACAAGGACGTCAAAGACACAGCGGAGGTGATCGGGCATGACCGAGACACTGCTTGCCGTGGGCACGCGCAAGGGCCTGTTCATGGGGCGTCGGCGCGGGGGCACATGGGAGTTCGACGAATCCCCCTACTTCAACGCACAGGCGATCTACTCGGTCGCCATCGACACCCGCGGCGTCCGCCCGCGGCTGCTGGCCGGCGGCGACAGCGCGCACTGGGGCCCGTCGGTGTTCCACTCCGACGACCTCGGCCGGACCTGGACCGAACCGGCCGCCCCCGCCGTCAAGTTCCCGCAGGACACGGACGCCTCGCTGGAGCGGGTGTGGCAACTGCACCCGGCGGCCGCCGAGCCGGACGTGGTGTACGCGGGCACGGAACCGGCCGCCCTGTACCGCTCGGAGGACCGCGGCGAGAGCTTCGAGCTGGTCCGCCCCCTGTGGGAGCACCCCACGCGCTCGAAGTGGGTGCCTGGCGGCGGCGGGGAGGGCCTGCACACGGTTCTCACCGACACGCGCGACCCGCGGTCGGTGACCGTGGCCGTGTCCACCGCCGGGGTGTTCCGCACGAGCGACGGCGGCACGAGCTGGGCGCCGGCCAACTCCGGCGTCGCCGCGGTGTTCCTGCCGGATCCGAACCCTGAGTTCGGCCAGTGCGTGCACAAGGTCGCGAGGGACGCGGTGAATCCGGACCGTCTCTACCTCCAGAACCACTGGGGGGTCTACCGGAGCGACGACGGGGGCGGGCAGTGGACCGACATCGGCGCGGGCCTGCCCTCCACCTTCGGCTTCGCCGTCGCCGCGCACCCGACGCGCGGGGACACGGCGTACGTGTTCCCGATCAACGCCGACGCGGACCGGGTGCCCGCCGACCACCGGTGCCGGGTCTTCCGTACCTCGGACGCGGGCCGGACCTGGGAACCGCTGACGGCGGGTCTGCCGCAGGAGGACCACTACGGCACGGTGCTGCGCGACGCGCTCTGTACGGACGACGGGGACCCGGCGGGCGTGTACTTCGGCAACCGCAACGGCGAGGTGTTCGCCTCGGCCGACGACGGCGACAGCTGGCGGCAGTTGGCCTCGCACCTGCCGGACGTCCTGTGTGTGCGGGCCGCGGTGGTCGCATGAGCCGACCCGCGCGCGAGGGGCGGCCGTCCGGCCTTGACCACCGGTTGATCAGCGACCTGTGTACGGCAGTAGGGTGACGCCGTGGCACCACGACCCTTGCATGAAATCGTCGAACCGGGCTGGGCCGAGGCCCTTGGACCCGTCGCCGGGAAGATCGCCGAGATGGGCGACTTCCTGCGCGCGGAGATCGCCGCGGGACGCACCTACCTCCCTGCCGGACAGAACGTCCTGCGGGCCTTCCAGCAGCCCTTCGACGACGTCCGCGTCCTGATCGTCGGACAGGACCCGTATCCGACGCCCGGGCACGCGGTGGGTCTGTCGTTCTCGGTCGCTCCGGAGGTCCGCCCGCTGCCCGGCAGCCTGATCAACATATACCGGGAGCTGAACACCGACCTGGGCCTGCCCCAGCCGTCCGACGGCGACCTGACACCGTGGACGCAGCAGGGGGTGCTGCTGCTCAACAGGGCGCTCACCACGGCTCCGCGCAAGCCGGCGGCACATCGCGGGAAGGGTTGGGAGGAGGTCACCGAACAGGCGATCCGGGCGCTGGCGGCGCGCGGCAAGCCCCTGGTGTCCATCCTGTGGGGCCGCGACGCCCGCAACCTGCGTCCGCTGCTCGGGGACCTGCCCTCGGTGGAGTCCGCGCACCCCTCCCCCATGTCGGCGGACCGCGGCTTCTTCGGCTCACGGCCGTTCAGCAGGGCGAACGACCTGCTGGTCCGGCAGGGAGGTCAGCCGGTGGACTGGCGCCTGCCGTGACCGGTGGTGCCGGTCCGGGCGACGGGGCCGGGACCGGCACCGCGGTCGGCTCCGGCAGCGGCATCCTGGCCGTGGACTCGGGCGGATCCGGTCTCCGGGTCGTCCTGGGCACCGCCGAGCGCGGTGCCCTCGCCCGGCGCTCGTCCCCGGTGCCCGTGCGCACCGGCGCGCGGGGCATCGACCCGGACCACCTGATGTCACAACTGACACCGCTGGTAAGGGCGTTGTCGAAGGAGACCGGTGTCCACCGGCCCGCTACGGCGGTCGTGGGCGCGGCGGGGCTCAGCACCCTGGGCGACGCGCTGCGCGCGGAGCTCCCGGGCGCCCTGGCGCGGGAGTTCGGCGTGCGGACCACCGCGCTCGTCGCCGACGCCGTCACCGCCTACGTCGGCGCGCTCGGACCGCGGCCGGGCGCCGTGGTGGCCGCGGGTACGGGCCTGATCGCGATCGGGACGGACCTGACGGCATGGCAGCGGGCGGACGGCTGGGGCCATCTGCTGGGCGACTGCGGCGGCGGCGCGTGGATCGGGCGGGCCGGTCTGGAAGCCGCCCTGCGCGCCTACGACGGGCGGCCCGGCGGGTCGGCCGCGCTGCTGGCCCGGGCCGAGGAGCGGTTCGGGCCGATGACCGGGCTGCCCGGTCTGCTGTACCCGCGTCCGGACCGACCGGCCGTCCTCGCCTCCTTCGCACCGCAGGTGGCCGCCTGCGCCCAGGACGACCCGGTCGCCGACGGCATCCTGCGCACCGCGGCCCGGCACATGGCCGAGTCCGCCGCCGCCGTCTGTCCGGCCGGCGGAGAGCCCCGGATCGCTCTCACCGGCGGTCTGTTCAGGGTGGGCGACCCGCTCCTCGTCCCCCTGGAGGGGGAACTCGCGCGGCTGCTGCCGCATGCCCTGCGGGTTCCCGCCGAGGGCGATCCGCTGGACGGCTCCGTGCGCATCGCCACCGCACTGGCGACGGGCACGCTCACGCTGCCGCGCGAGGAGCGCCTGTTCTCGGTGGAGAGCCTGGTGAACCCCCTCTGATGCATCGTGCGTAGGGAAAGTACGTCATGCCCCAAAAGGGGGATTACTGCCTCCGAGGGCAAGTCGCCTGGAAAACACGCTGATCACTTCTGATCCGTACGTAACTCATCAGACAAAACCGGACGGATACCGCTCACGTGCACCCTCCCCGAACAGGGGAGCCCAGGAAGCCAGTAACATGCGTCGCCATGAGCTCCCCCACTGGGCCCGCGTCCGGCCTGCCAGTACGAATGCCGCGGCCTCGCCAGCCTGGGCGGCACCGCCGACCCGAGCCGGTGGCGGCTCCCGAGGGCGCGCCCGCGCTCGTCCTCGCGGTGCCCGGTCCGCCGAGTGCCGCCACGCGCGGCCTCGCCGAGGAGATCGTGAGCATCGCCCGCTCCGAGCTGCCCGGCCTCGACGCACGCATCGGCTACCTGGACGGGGACGACAACGGTTTCCCCACCCTCCAGTCCGTTCTCGCGCACGCCGCCGACGAACGCACCGCCCGCTTCGAGCAGGCCCGTGCCGCCGGACTGGACGTCAAGGAGCCCGACGGCCCGGTGGGCGTCGTCGTGCCGCTCCTGGCCGGTCCCGACGGCGCACTGCTGCGCCAGGTCCGCCAGGCCGTCATGGAGAGCCGGATCGCGGCCGAGCTGACCGATGTGCTCGGTCCGCACCCGCTGCTGGCCGAGGCCCTGCACGTGCGGCTGTCCGAGGCCGGTCTGGCCCGCGCCGACCGCGCCCGGCTGTTCACCGTGGCGACGGCCGCGGACGGCATCATCCTCGCCTCCGTGGGCGGCGAGGAGGCCGTGCAGGCCGCCGGGATCACCGGCATGCTGCTCGCCGCGCGGCTCGCCGTGCCGGTGATGGCCGCGGCTCTCGACCAGGAGGGCTCGATCTCCTCCGTCGCCGAGCAGCTGCGCTCCTCCGGCTCCCAGCAGCTGGCGCTGGCGCCCTACCTGATCGGCCCGGAGATCGACGCCACGCTGATCGAGGAGGCGGCCAGGGAAGCGGGCTGTGCCGCCGCCGAGGCGCTCGGCCCCTACCCGGCCATCGGCAAGCTCGCGCTGGCCAAGTACACGACCGCCCTCGGTATCGCCCCGCCGCAGCCCCAGGGCGCGCCGGTCCGCTGAACCGGACGCACGGACGCCGTACGAACGAAGGGCCCGCTCCGGGTGCGGAGCGGGCCCTTCGCGTCGCCTCGGGCCGGCACCAGACCGGTCGCCGGCACGGAACAGCGAGCGGTACGAGCGGTACGGGTCGCTGCGGGTCAGCGGTGCGGGTCAGCCGAGAACCACGCAGGAGGCGGCGGGGACCGCGATCGAGCCGGCCCGCCGGGGCAGGCCGGTCGCCGGGTCGAGGGTGAACCAGGTGACGTCGCCCGAGCGCTCGTTCGCCACATACAGGAAACCGCCGGACTCGGCGACGGCCCGCGGCCAGTTTCCGGCGCAGGGCACGGTCCCGACCAGCCGCAGCATCTCCCCCGCGCCCTCCACGGCGAACACGGAGAGCACGTCCTCACCCCGGGTGGCGGTCCAGACGAACCGGCCGTCGGGCGAGACGACGAGGCCCGAGGGATAGGCGTCCCCGGCCGGGGCGCCGGGCAGGACGGCGGCCTCGGCCAACGGCTTCAGCGAGCCGTCCGAGGCGTCCCAACGGCAGACGGTGACGGTCGGGGTGAGCTCGTTGACCACGTAGGCGTAGCCGCCTCCCGGGTGGAAGGCCAGGTGGCGAGGTCCCGAGCCGGGGCGCAGTGCGTGCTCCCGGTGCAGGACGGGACTGCCGTCGCGCAGGGCGCACACCCGTACGGAATCCGTCCCGAGGTCCACGCTGACCGCCCAGCGGCCGCTCGGGTCGGGCTGCACCTGGTGGGCGTGCGGGCCCTGCTGGCGTCGCGTGTGCGGGCCCGAGCCGGTGTGCCGGAGGACGCCGGAGGCGACGCGGGCCAGGGAGCCGTC
The DNA here is from genome assembly GCF_035983595.1 of Streptomyces sp. NBC_01334. NCBI lineage: Bacteria > Bacillati > Actinomycetota > Actinomycetes > Kitasatosporales > Streptomycetaceae > Streptomyces > Streptomyces sp. NBC_01334. The sequence goes on from NZ_CP130718.1 coordinate 1,490,557, forward strand.
GGCGCGGATCGGGACGGCGGTGACGCTGCCGGAGCCGTAGTTGGCCGTGAGGACGTGTCCGTCGAACACGCTGAGGTGCGTGGGGCCGCTGCCGCCAATCGGCACCGGTGGCCCGGTCTGCTCCGGCGCGTCGCCCGTCACCCGGTAGGCGGCCACCGCGCCGTCCGCCGTCTCGCTGACCGCGTACAGCGTGTCCCCGGTGGCCGACAGGGCCAGATACGAGGGGTCGGGGACGCCGTTCACGCTGCTCAGAACGGTCAGCGCCCCGCTGACCGGGTCCACGGCGGCGGCCACGATCCCGGGCCCTCCAGCCGCCGTGAACGAGCCGATGAACGCCCGCCGTCGCCTTCCGCCGAGGTCTGCCACCGCTGTCCCCTCCCGGGTCGCCGCTGCCGCTGCTGACGCTGCTGCTCGGGGTGACCGTAGCAGTCGATCACCAGCGGTCTAGACCAGGCGCGCTCGCCCGGCCGACCGACGGCCCCCGGCCGGGTGGGCCCGAGGCGTCCGGGGCCGCGTTCGTTCGGGCGCCGAGCGGTACGGCGACGGTTGCGGCGGGGTGCGGCCGTCCGTCGGCCGGGCGGCGGACCCCAAGCTCGAGAAGGGCCCGCCCCAGGGGCATGGAGGTGGGTGGGTCGGCACCGGCCCGGCCGCCGGGTTGAGCGGTGCGGCGACGGTCCCGGCGGGTGCGGCCGTCCATCGGCCGGAGCGGCCGAGGGCGCGCCCGGGCCGCGGGCCTCCGCACCGGAGAGGAGGCCCGCTCCAGGGCATGGAGGTGGGCCAGCACCGGCTCGGACCCCGCGCCGAGCGGTAAGGCGACCGTCGCGGCGGGGTGCGGCCGGCGCGTCCGAGCGCGCCCGGGCGGCGGGCCGCCGCGCCCAAAGGATCGCGTCCGCTCAGGCGCCGGCCGGGACGCGTGACGCGCCGCGCAGGGGCACCGCGAGTTCGAGAAGGGCCCGCTCCAGGGCGTGGAGGTGGGCCAGCACCGGCTCGGACCCCGTGCCGAGCGGTACGGCGACCGTTGCGGCGGGGTGCGGCCGTCCGTCGGCCGGTGCGGCGGTGAGGGCCTCGACCGCGGACTCCACCCGCCAGCAGGCGGCGACGAGGCGGGCGTCGTGCGAGGCCTCGGGGTCCGCGGCGACCGAGGCCAGCCCGCGCACCTCGCGGGCACAGTCGTCGAGCAGCTCCAGCACGTGCCGGGCCCGGCCCTTGCGCGCCCGCAGGGGGCTGAGCGGATGTACCAGTGGCGCCAGCGACAGCCGGACCCGGGCGAGGATCTGCTCCAGTTCGACCACCCGCCGGGCAGGGTCCGCCGCCTCGGAACCCGCGAGCCGGGCGGCGGCCTCGGCGGTGCACAGGTGCACACAGCGCAGCGCGCGCTCCACCCAGGCGTCGGTGACGGAGTGCGTGGTCACCGGGAGCACCAGCAGCACCGCCAGTGCGGCCCCCAGCGCCCCGACGGCCGTCTCGGTCACCCGCAGGGCGAGCAGCGCCGGGTCGAGCAGGCCGAGCAGCCCGTACAGCGCGCTCGCCATGACGGTGACGGCGAGCATCATCCAGGTGTACGACACGGCGGCCGAGTAGAAGATCCCGAAGACGCCGACCGCGACGACCACGGCGGTCGCCACCGGCTCGCCGTGCAGCGGCAGGGCGACGACCAGACCCAGCACGATCCCGAGGACGGTTCCGAGGAACCGCCGGAACCCCCGTACGAGGGTCTCGCCGCGCGAGGTGGTGTTCACGAACACCCACCAGGTGGCGCCCACGGCCCAGTACCACCGCTGGTCCGACAGTGCCTGCCCGGCGACGAGGGCGATCCCGGCGCCCACGGTCGCCTGCGTCGCCTGCCGCGTGGTGATCCGCGCCAGCCCGGTCCCGCCGGTCGGCGGGGCGACGGCCGCAGCCGCCGGGAGCCGTCGCTCGTAGGGCCACACCCCGAACCGCACGGCGGACGACGCGGCGATCGACAGCAGGACGGCCGCGCACAGCTCGGGCAGCTGACCGGGGACGGTGTGCAGGAACTGGGCGGCGAAGAAGGTCATGAACGCGAACACCCCGAGCGAGTGCCCGCGCGGCCCCCAGCGCCGTGCGTACACCCCGGCCCCGACCACGGCGAGGAAGGCCGCGTCACGGGCGACGGGCACGTCGTGCAGGACGGCCGCGAGCGCCAGCACCGGCAGCCCGACGACCGGGAGCAGGGCGGTGGTCACGGCCTGCCCGCGCACCGTCGGGTCCGTCACCGTGAACAGCGCGAGCAGCGCGGCCAGGCCACCCGTGATGGCCGCCACCAGCGAAAGCCCGGCCGGCCCGCAGAGCGCGACGGCCAGCCCGATGCCGAGCACGGCCCGGGAGGCGAACCGCAGTCGCACCCGTCCGGGATCCGGTGCCACGAACGCCCTCTTCAGCAAGCTGCCCCGCCCTTTCCCCACCCTGATGTGCCGCGACATGAGAAAGGCGCCGCGGAGGTCCGCAGCGCCATCGACTCCCCCATTTGAGCATCCGGAGGGCTGGTGGTTCAACCGAGGTCGGGTCGACTGGGCCAATGGCTCATTCCAGGCCGGAATCCCCTCGCCAACAGCCTGCCATCGGCACACTTCCGCCGACGGCTTCGGCGGCGACGCCCACCCGGCCGGCGGCTCGGGCCCCGCCCGTCGTGCTGGGCCATTGGTACAGTCGGCGCTGATCACGAACGTGCGAGGAGGCCCGCCGGATGGCCGTGGACGAGCTGGACACCCGCATCCTGCGCCTGCTGCTCGAGCAGCCGCGGACGAGCGTGCGGGAGTACGCCCGGCTCCTCGGCGTCGCGCGCGGCACCCTTCAGGCCCGCCTCGACCGGCTGGAGCGGGACGGCGTGATCACCGGCGCGGCGCCGTCGCTCTCCCCCGCCGCACTGGGTCACCCGGTGCTCGCGTTCGTCCACATCGAGGTCACCCAGGGGCACCTCGACGACGTGGGCGACGCGCTGGCCGCCGTGCCGGAGATCGTCGAGGCGTTCTCCATCACCGGCGGCGGCGACCTCATCACCCGGGTCGTGGCGCGCGACAACGCGCACCTGGAGGACGTGATCCAGAAGCTGATCAGCCTGCCCGGGGTGGTCCGCACCCGCAGCGAGGTCGCGCTGCGCGAGCGCGTGCCGCACCGGCTGCTGCCGCTGGTGGAGTCGATCGGGCGAGCGGCCTCGAAGTAGCGTCCGCCCTCGCAACTTTCCGTCCCGTCAGGACCGTTGACGCTCACCCGTCACCCCTCTAGCGTCTGGTCGACCATCCGCACATCGTTCGTGATATCGAACGAATGTGTCGATCACCTGTGGACCGGAGGAGCAGCACATGGCACCGCCCCTCACCCGACGGATCCTGCTCCAGAGCGCGATGCTCACGGCGGCCGTCCCCGCGATATCCGCCACGGCCGCCGCCGGGGCCTCGGCGGCCGCGCTCCCGCCCTCGGCCGCCTGGTCGCTCCGGCCCTTCGGCCTCGAGGACGTCGCGCTCGGCGCCGGTGTCTTCGCCGCCAAGCGGCAGCTGATGCTCGACCACGCCCGCGGCTACGACGTGAACCGGCTGCTCCAGGTCTTCCGTGCCAACGCCGGCCTCTCCACCCTCGGCGCGGTCGCCCCCGGCGGCTGGGAGGGCCTGGACGGGGAGGCCAACGGCAATCTGCGCGGCCACTACACCGGGCACTTCCTGACCATGCTCTCCCAGGCGTACGCGAGCACCGCGGAGCAGGTGTTCGCGGACCGGATCCGCACGGCGATCGACGCGCTGACGGAAGTGCGCGAGGCCCTGCGGCACGATCCCGCCGTCCTGAGCACCGACGGGAGGTTCGGTACGGCCGTGGAGAACGTCCGCGGCTCCTACCAGTACGTCGATCTGCCCTCCGGCGTGCTCGGCGGCGCCGGCGAGATCACCCTCGCCGCCTGGGTGAAGCCCACCCATGACGCCGCCTGGGCCCGGATCCTCGACTGCGGCAACGACACGACCCGGTATCTGTACCTGGCCGCCCGCAACGCGAGCGGGGTGCCCCGGTTCGCCGTCACCACCGGCGGGCCGGGCGGCGAGCAGGGCCTCGACGGCACGGCCGCGCTGCCCCTGAACCGGTGGAGCCACCTCGCGGTGACCCTCGCCGGGGGCACCGGCACCCTGTACGTCGACGGCACGGCCGTGGCCCGCAACACCGCCATGTCGCTCACCCCGGCCGCCCTCGGCGCCCTCACCGGCCACTGGCTCGGCCGGTCCCACTACGCGTCCGACCCCGTCTTCGCGGGCGCCTTCGGCGGCTTCGACGTCTGGTCGCGTGCGCTGACCGCCGACGAGGTCGCCGGGTTGCAGAGCGCCCGGGCGGCCGGCGATCTCGCCTCGTACGCCTTCGACGAGACCTCGGGGAGCACCTTCGCGGACGCCTCCGGACGCGGCCTGACCGCCACCCTGCGCCGCACCTGGGACGGACCGAGCCATCCCGGGTTCCTCGCCGCCTACCCGGAGACCCAGTTCATCCAGCTGGAGTCGATGACCGGCCCCGACTACACGAAGGTGTGGGCGCCCTACTACACCGCCCACAAGATCCTCAGGGGCCTGCTGGACGCGTATCTGGCCACCGACGACGACCGCGCCCTCGACCTGGCGTCCGGCATGTGCGACTGGATGTACTCCCGGCTGTCCAAGCTGCCCGAGGCGACGCTCCAGCGCATGTGGGGGATCTTCTCCAGCGGGGAGTTCGGCGGCATCGTCGAGGCGATCTGTGACCTGCACGCCCTCTCCGGCAGGGCCGAACACCTCGCGCTGGCCCGGCTGTTCGACCTCGACAGACTCATCGACGCCTGCGCGGCCGACACCGACACACTCGACGGGCTGCACGCCAACCAGCACATCCCGATCTTCACCGGACTGGTGCGGCTGTACGACGCGACGGGCGAGGCGCGCTACCTCACCGCCGCGAAGAACTTCTGGCGCATGGTCGTACCGCACCGCATGTACGGCATCGGCGGCACCAGCACGGCGGAGTTCTGGAAGGCGAGGGACGTCATCGCGGGAACGATCGGCACGACCACCGCCGAGACCTGCTGCGCGTACAACATGCTGAAGCTGAGCCGGATGCTCTTCTTCCACGAGCAGGACCCGGCCTACATGGACTACTACGAGCGGACCCTGTACAACCAGGTCCTCGGCTCCCGGCAGGACACTCCGGACGCGGAGAAGCCGCTGGTCACGTACTTCATCGGGCTCACTCCGGGGCATGTGCGCGACTACACCCCCAAGCAGGGCACGACCTGCTGCGAGGGCACCGGCATGGAGAGCGCCACCAAGTACCAGGACTCGGTGTACTTCAGGGCGTCCGACGGCAGCGCGCTGTACGTCAACCTCTACAGCCCGTCCACGCTCACCTGGGCCGAGAAGGGCGTCACCGTCACGCAGAGCACCGACTTCCCGCGCGAGCAGGGCAGCACGCTCACCGTCCGGGGACGCCGGGCCGCCTTCGCGCTGCGGCTGCGCGTGCCGTCCTGGGCGACGGCCGGCTTCGGGGTGACGGTCAACGGGCGGAAGGCCGGCGGGACGCCGGTGCCCGGCAGCTACTTCACGGTGTCGCGGACCTGGCGCGACGGGGACGTGGTCCGGGTGACGATGCCGTTCCGGCTGCGGGTCGAGAAGGCGCTCGACGACCCTTCGCTCCAGACCCTGTTCCACGGTCCGGTCAACCTCGTCGCCCGCAACTCCGCGACGACGTACCTGGAGTTCGGCCTCTACCGCAACGCGGCCCTCTCCGGCGACCTGCTGCCCTCCCTCGCGCCGGTGAGCGGGAAACCACTGCACTTCACGCTCGACGGCACCGAGTTCGCCCCGTTCCACGAGGGCACCGAGGATCCGACCCACGCCTATGTGCGGCGGGCCGAGCCCAAGATCGTCTTCGGCAACAGCGACTCGGGCGTGGCCAACCCGGCGAAGACGGACGGCACCACCCTGCTCGACGAGGTGTGGGCACAGGCACCCTTCCGCGGGAAGCCGGCGCTGGTGGCGCGGGTGCGGACGGTGGTGGACGCCTGGGTGGCCGCCGGGCTGCTCGGTGCGGCCGACGGAGCGAAGGTGGTGCGCACCGCGCGCGGGGCGACCTACGCGCCCTGACGGCGCGGGAGCGCGCTAAGACCGGCGGCGGGGCTTGCCGCCGCCGGTACCGCGCCGACCGCCGCCGCCCTTCGCGGCACCGCCCTTGGCGCCACCGCTGCGGCCGCGGGCACCTCCGGCGGTGCTCTTGCCCGCACCGCCGCCCGCCTGCGGCTTTCGACGTTCGCGCTCACCCTTGCGTTCAGCCGCCGGAGTCTGCTGGGCACGACCCCGCGTGCTGTTGACGGTGCGGCCGCGGACGATGCCGATGAAGTCCTCGACCAGCTCGGTGGTCGCGTCCTCGGGCCAGGCGAGGGCGATGTCCGACCGGGGGGCGTCGACGATCGTCCGGTAGGTGAGGTCCTTGCGGTGGTGCAGGCGGGCCAGGGACTGGGGCACGACCAGCACGCCGATGTTCGCCGCGACGAGCTCGATCGCGTCCTCCGTGGTCGCCGGACGCTCGAAGGCGGCCTCGCCGGGCAGCTGCTCCCAGCCGAGGACGTCGTCCAGCGGATGAAGGACCACCTCGTCGGCGAGGTCGGCCACCGTGACCTCCTCGGCCGCGGTGATCACGTGGTCCCGGGGGACCACGACGACGGTGGTCTCCGTGTACAGAGGGATCGCGCTGAACACCGTACGGTCGACCGGAAGCCGCACGAAGGCAGCGTCCGCGGCCCCCTCACGCAAGACGTCGGAGGCCTCCGCAGGGGTCACCTGGAGGAGGCTGAGGGGTGTGTCGGGCAGGCGCTCCGCCCAGATCCGCACCCACTTGGCGGGCGTCACTCCGGGGACGTACGCGAGCCGGAACGAGGGGGAGTCCGCCGAGTCGGTCATCCCGCCAGGCTACCGGCTGTGGTCGGAGGTCTTCGCCGCGGCCGATACCCTGGACTGTATGAAGTCGCAGCAGAACACCCAGACGATGAAGCCCGCCACGGCGGCGAAGAAGCTGGGTGTGCACCTCCCCGCCACGCCCGCCGAGTTCCAGGAGGGCGTCGTCTCGCGCGCCGAGCTGAACGAGCTCCAGGCGAACCCGCCCGAGTGGCTGCTCAAGCTGCGCGAGACCGGCCCACACCCCCGTCCGGTGGTCGCGGCCAAGCTGGGCGTCTCCATCGCCGGCCTGGCCCGCGCCGGAGTGACCGAGGCGCTCACCACCGAGCAGATCGAGGCCGTCAAGGACGCCAAGCCCGAGTGGCTGGAGAAGGAGCGCGCCACGCAGGCCGAGGTCCGCAAGGAGACCGTCCGCATCAAGAAGCGCAACGCGGAGCGCGCCGAGTCCTGACCCCGGTCAGCGGCGCGGCACGAGGATGCTGAGGGCGTTGGCACAGACGACGGCGGCGATCGCCGACCAGTCGACGAGGCCGAGGTCCTGCCCCAGCCCGAACCGGCCGACCAGCGCGGCGAGCACCGGGTTGACGCTCATGAACAGGCCGAACGCGGCGGCGGGCACATGCCGCAGCGTGAACAGGTCGGCGACGTAGGGCACCGCGGAGGAGAGAACCCCGGCTGCCACGGCGAAGCCGACGGACTGCGCGGTCGGCGGGTGGCGCAGGACCAGAACCACGCCGACCGGCAGGAACAGCACGGCGGAGACGGTCGCGGCGGCCGCCGCGCCCTGGGCGCCGGGGACCCGTCGTCCGACCGTGCGGTTGAGCAGGATGTACGACGCCCAGCAGGCGGCGGCCAGCAGTCCGAGCGCCATCCCCGGATAGTCCGTGGAGGGCTGGGGACGCATCAGGGTGACCGCGCCCGCCGCCGCGATCACCGCGCAGCAGGCGTCCACCCGGCGACGCGCGGCGGCCAGCGCGATGGTCAGCGGCCCGAGGAACTCCAGGGTCACCGCGAGACCGAGACCGATGCGGTCGATGGCCGTGTAGAGCGACAGGTTCATCGTCCCGAACACCAGCGCCAGCAACAGGACCGGCCCCCACTGCCGCCGGGTGAAGGAGCGCAGCCGGGGACGGCCCACGGCCAGCAGGACGAGCGCGGCGACGTACTGGCGTACCGCGACGACCCCCGTGGGACCGAGCACGGGAAACGCGAGGGAGCCCATCGCGGCGCCGGTCTGGTTGGACAGACCGCTGCCGACCATGGTGGCCACCCCGGCGAGTCGCCGCCCGCCACGGGACTCGGGTACAGGTGCGGGAACGGGATCCGCCGCCGGGACGGTCGACGGGGGCGCGGGTACGGACGTGGCTGGCATACCCGGATCGTCCTCCCGGCCCGGCCTTGCGCAAAATGCATGACGCGCTCCATCCATACGATGGAGTCATGGATACGAGCGGTCGAGGACCGGGTGTGGAGCTCCGGCAGCTGCGATGCCTGGTCGCGATCATCGACGAGGGCGGTTTCACCGATGCCGCCGCCGTGCTCGGGGTCTCCCAGGCGGCGGTGTCCCGGACCCTGGCCTCGCTCGAACAGGCTCTGGGCGTAAGGCTGTTGAGGCGTACCTCCCGGGTGGTGACGCCGACCGCGACCGGGCTGCGGGTGGCGGCGCACGCGCGACGGGTGCTCGGCGAGGTGGACGCCCTGGTGCAGGACGCGGCCTCCGGGCACACCCGGCTGCGCATCGGCTACGCCTGGTCGGCGCTCGGCCGCCACACCCTCGCCTTCCAGCGTCAGTGGACGGCGCGGCGCCCGGAGACGGAGCTCCAGCTGGTGCGCGTGAACTCCGCGAGCGCCGGTCTGGCGGAGGGCGCCTGCGACATGGCGGTGGTGCGCAGACCCCTGGAGGACCGGCGGTTCGACGCGGCGATCGTCGGCCTGGAACGGCGCCTGTGCGCGCTGGCCGCCGACGACCCCCTGGCCCGGCGCCGCTCGGTGCGGCTGGCCGATCTCGGCGGTCGGACCCTTCTGGTCGACCGCCGCACCGGCACCACCACCCCCGAACTGTGGCCGCCCGACGCGCGCCCCGCCACGGAGGAGACCCACGACGTCGACGACTGGCTGACGGTGATCGCCACCGGCCGCAGCATCGGGATGACGGCCGAGGCGACCGCCAACCAGTACCCCCGGCCCGGCGTCGTCTACCGGCCGGTGCGTGACGCCGAGCCCGTCGCGGTCCGGCTGGTGTGGTGGCGCGACGACCCGCACCCCGCGACGCAGGCCGTGGTCGAGCTGCTCATCACGCTGTACCGCGCCCAGTGAATCCCCTGAGTCGCCCGGTGCCCGTCGCCATGACTACGATCTGGGCAGGTTCACCGATGTGGGTGTTTCGAGGTTGCTGGGGGTTGGGATGGTTGCTGGTCGTGTGGTGCGCTTCGACAGTCAGCGGGGCTACGGCTTCATCGCGCCCGACGACGGCGGGGAGGATGTCTTCCTGCACGTCAACGACATGCTGATGCCCGAGTCGCAGGTGCGCCGGGGCATCGTGGTGGAGTTCGAGATCGAGGACGGCGAACGCGGTCCGAAGGCGTCCGACGTACGGCTCGCGCGGGGTGCGGACGGCAAGCCCCTGGCCGCCGACGACGACGTCCTGTGCGATGTGCTGAGCACCGAGGAGTTCACCCGGAACGTCACCGAGGCGCTGCTGACGGCGGCGCCCTCGCTCACCGGTGAGCAGATCGTCCAGGTGCGGGCCGGCCTGGCGCAGTTCGCGAAGAACCACGGCTGGGTCGAGGGCTGACGCCTCCGCCCGGCCGGCGGCCTGCGAGGTCCCGGGCGAGGCCCCCCGCAAAGCGCTGACCTGGGGTCTCGTCACGCCGGAACCCGGGGCGCCGCCCGTTCCGTCGCCTCCCGAATCCCGTTGTCAGTGGCCTGTTCTAGTCTTCCCGTCACTTGATCACTGCGGGTGCGGGAGGCACACATGGGGTGGGTGTCGGCCGGCGACTACGAAGTCGCCCTCGATGACGGCAAGGTGGTGTGCCGCAACGCGGCCGGGCGGCGGTTGAAGTCCGTGCCGCCCAAGATCGCCGACGAGCCGGCGGTGGTGGGCCTGCGTCAGCTCACCGAGTGGCTGGAACGGCACGAACGCCGGTGCGTGGCCGACGTGGAGCGGTGGATGGTGCGCTCGCTGCCGGTGCCGTTCGCCGTCGTCGCCCAGGTGTGGCCCGACCCCGCCTGGCAGGCCGCCCTGCGCGACCTCGTCGTCACCGGGGCCGACGGCGAGGTGGCCGGGTTCCTGCGGGACGCCGACCCCGAGCGCGGACTCGGTCTGGTCGACCTCGACGGCGACACCGTCCGGATCACGCCCGAACTCGTCCACCTCCCGCACCCCGTGCTCCTCGACGAACTGGAGGAGCTTCGGGAGTTCGCCGTGGAACTCGGCGTCGAGCAGAGCGCCCAGCAGTTGTTCCGCGAGGTGTGGCGGCGTCCCGCGACGCTCGACGCGGAGGGCACCGCGGTCGAGGAGTACGCGGGCGGCTCGTTCAAGGAACAGCGGTTCCTGCACGGCCGGGTCACCCAGCTCGGCTACCGCGTGCGCGGCGGCCACGCCGTCACCTCCGTCCTCGAGGAGAACCGCACCGTCGAGGCCCGGGTATGGGTCGGCGACTACGAGGGCTACGAGGAGGCGGAGACGGGACCTCTGGTGTTCACCGACTCCGCCGGGCGGGTGCTGAAACTCGGTCTGATCGGGCCGGTGGCCTGGTCCGAGGGCATGCGCATGGCGGCCGCGCTGTACGCCGGGCGGGACATCGAGGACGAGGAGCGGGCGGCATGACGACCTACGACGAGACCACCGCCGGCGCGCTGCTCGACGCGGGCGCGGTGCTGCCCCCGGGGAGCACCACCCGCGAGGACGCCGACACGCTCACCGTCCGCAGGTACACCCACCCCGCGCTGGACGACCGGCAGATCGTGCGGCTCGTGCCGGGCACCCTGGGCGAGGCCGAGGACCTGGCGCTGGACTTCCTGGGGCTGGCCCGCGACCCGGAGACCCCCGAGGTCGGTCAGGTGCGCCGGGAGACTCTCGGCTTCCCCGCCTGGGCACTGGTCAACGACCCGGCGAACGGCCACCACGCGCTGGCGCTGGTCAAGGACGTCGAGCGGCTCGCGCGGCAGGCCAAGTCCCGCCCCGGCAACGCCAAGGACGGCTTCGAGGCGCTCGGCACCCGGCTCGGCCGGGCCGTCCCGCACTTCCTGCCCACCTTCTACGAGCAGGCCGCCCGCGTCTTCCTCCAGCACGAGAACACGACGTACGCCTCCGCCTTCTTCGGCAAGGCCCGGGAGGCCGAGCGGGTGCACGCGCTGAAGGTGGACGAGGAGCGGCAGCGGGCCGTGTTCCTGGAGTTCGCGTTCGCCGGGGCGCTCACCGTCAAGGCGCTCAAGGAGCACGTCAAGGCCCTCGCGGCGCGGCTCCACGCGGCCGAGGCCTGGGCGCAGTTCCGGCAGTTGACCGTGGAGCGCTGCGCGGCCGGGATGCCCCCGTACGCGTCCCTGCCGCAGGACGCGCGCGGGCTGATCAAGGCCGCCGGCCTCGACCGGGTCACCGAGGAGTGCGGCCTGGTCGCCGACCTGCTCTCCTCGCCGGCCGCGGTCCGGGCCCCCGCCTCCTTCTGGAACGCCTACCGGGCGACGCTCGCCGTCCTCGCCGAGCGGCGACCGGAGGTGCGTGAGCGACTGCTGGAGATCATGCCGGCCGGCCTGGGCCGTTCCGTCGAGGACGACGAGTTCTGGCTGGCACTGCTCGCGGAGTGCGGGGCGGATCTGCTCCTCACCGGTGAGACTGCGTCCGACGTGGACCCGGCGGACTGGCTCGGCCGGTGGGCCCTGCACCGCAAGCACGGCGGCAATGTCAGCGGCCGTTCCCCGGCCACCCTCGCCCTGGTGGAGCGGATGGGGCCCCGGCTGCGTGACCTGGGCCGTCCCGTCGATCTGTGCTCGGGCCGCTGGCACGCCGGCGCCGATCTCGACCTGCTCGACCTGTGCGCGGCCCAGGGCGTCCCGCTGACGCTGCCCGGCCCCGGCCAGGTCGTGTACCTCTCCGTCGACCGCTGGTTGCGCGAGGCCGTTCCCGGTCGGCGCGACCTCACCGCGACCGCGGCGGACCCCCGGCTGCGCCGCCTGCTGTACGCCGACATCAGCACCCTCAGCGGCCTCCGCCCCGCGCCGAAGGTGCTGGAGGAACTGGCCGCCCACCCCGTGCTCGCCGAGGTGCTGCGCGAGTGGCTGGACGACGCGGCCGGGGAACTGGCCTCGGCGGTCGGCCTGCCCGCCGCGCGGGCGGCACTGGAACGGCTCCGCCCCTTCCGTACCATCGCCGCCCGGGTCAGCCCGGCGGCCGTCGCCGTGGTCTCCGCGCACGCGGCCGCGCCGCTGCTCGGGCACACGCTGCGGGCCGGCCTGCTGGACGAGCTGGGCTGGCCCGCGCTGGACGAGGCGCTGCGCCGGCTCGACGCCGAGACCAGGCGCGACCGCGACGACACGCTCGGCGTCAGCGAGGCCTGGCCCGCGCTGATCCTCGCCCGCGCCCACAAGGTGATCGTCGTCGGCCCCGAGGAGATCCTGCTCGAGCACGACCTTCGGCTGCCCGTGACACTGGACCGCTGGCAGCGCCCGAGCTACCGCTACACGGACGGCGAACTGCTCGTCATGTGGCGGCAGGACGGCAAGCAGTTCGGCTACTGGTCGGCCCGCCCCGCCGACGTCTTCCCGCTCGGCGGTGAGCAGCTCCCGCACTGGTACGGCGGCAACGATGCGGGCGAACCGTCGATCCCGGTCCCCGGAGGCGGCCGCGCCACCGGCGGGCGCACGCTGCACGCCGGTGACACCGTCGTACCGCCGAGCCGCCGCATCCTCGGCGACGGCACCTCGTACTGGCGCCAGGGCAGGCAGGGCCGGCAGCAGGTGTGGCTCGAGTACGACCCGGCCACCGGCACCCACGGGCGCGCCTCGCTGCCCGCGTTCCTGTCGTCCGGCATCCGGGAGGACGCCCCCCTGCTTCAGCAGCACTGCGAGGTGCTGCCGCTCCAACCCGGCCTGGAGCGAAGCCCGTTCGGCACGGACGGCACCGTGCTCGGCCGCTGGGTGCGCACCGAGGGCGAGGGTGCCGAGACGCGCACCGTCGCCGGTACCCCGGACGGCCGCACCGTCACGCTGCCGTGGGCCGACGGGCGGGCGCCGGGCGTTCTGCTCGGCGCGCTGCGGCTGCCGGGCGGGGCCGAGCCCGTGGCCGTCGCTCTGCACCGGCAGATCGCCTTCTACGCGGGCGACGACCCGTCCGCCGCCGGGGAGCTGGGCCGGGTGACGCCGATGGAGCGCGGCGGCGAGTTCGCCGCCGGCACCCGGTTCGTCCCGCCGGTCGACTTCTGGCACGCCCTTCGACCGCGCGACGAGCGCGCGTCGGCGGTGCTGCGTGCCCTGACCGACGAGCAGGCGGCCGAGCTGCTGCGGGCCGCGAAGGAGGCGCTCGCGCAGCGGCAGGCGAAGCTGGCCGCGGCCAAGGTCGTGGACGGGACCTCGGACAGCGCGGCCGTCGTGCCGCCCGCGGACGAGGTCGTCCAGGAGGTCGTGTCCCGTTCCCTGCCCTCGCTGGGCGACGGGGGCCTCGTCGCGGGTGTCGCCTCACTGGTGCGCGCGGTGCTGCGGCTCGCGGAGTCGACCGCCGCGTTCGTGGCGCCGCCGGTCGAGCGGCCGAAGGCGGAGCGCCGTCGGATCGACGGCATGTTCGCCGACCTCAAGCCCGAGCACGGCGACGACGCGACGCTGCGCGAGGCCACCACCGGGCTCACCGAGGTGCACGGGTGGTGGGGCAGCGAGGTCCGCTGGAGCACGCTGCGGCAGGTCCGCGCCGTGAACCACGTGCTGTCCGGGAAGCCGGCCGACGGCAAGCCCCTGCCCGAGGCCTCCCGGTCCACCGGAACCGCCGACGGATGGCGCAGCGACGAGTTCACCCTGCCGGGCATCGGGCTGGTGTGGACGCCGGTGCTCGACATGCTGCGCCCGCTCGCTTACCGCGCCGCCTCCGCCACGGTGACCGAGGCGCACCGCGAGGCGCTGCTGCTGCTGTTCGAGGCGATCACGGACGGTCCGCTGGCCGCGCCCGGGGCCGCCCTGCGCGAGGTCGTGCTGAGCGAGCCGCACGAGAAGCAGGAGCGCGTCGGTCAGGTGCTGCGCCGGGACGGCCGTACCGTCGTCGTCCTCGGCTGCCAGAACCTGGACCGGCAGGCGGGGCGGGTGCACTGGCTCGCCCTGGACCACGATCCGGCCGGCTCCTTCGGCGCGATCGCCCACTTCACGCTGGAGCGGGAGACCGCGCACCCGGCGGTGTTCCCCGCCGACGCGCTGAGCGCCGTCACCGGGCTCGTCCGGGAAAAGGGCCCGGCGCCCTGGCAGCCGGAGGCGCCTGCCACCCTCGCCGCCGCGACCCACGGCGGGCTGGGGCCCATGCAGGCGGCCCTGCTGCTGGCCGGCAAGCCGAAGCAGCTGACCGACGAGGTGATCGCCGCGACCGGGCTGAAGCCGCGTCAGAAGGAGCTGGCCGACGCCCTGCTGTCCTCGGTCGGGAGCGGCGACCGGACGGCCCTCGTCGGTGCCCTGCTGCCCGGGAACCCGGGTGACCTGTGGACGGCCGGACCGGACACGGAGGCGGCCGGCCGGGTGTGGGCCGAGCGGCTCGGCGAGGTCGTCCGGCTGCCCGAGGACCTCGCCGGGGAGCTCTCCCTCGGCGGCCTGCCCACCGGCTCCGCGGAGGACGTCCTCAACCCGGGGCTGACCTCCTGGATCAGCCGCACCACCGTCCAACGGCCGGACAAGGACGGCAACCTGGTCGCGGAGGACCCGGCGGCGCTGCCCGGCCGGAACCACCTGACGGGTGCCGTGACCGCACTGGCCGGACTCGCCTACTCCCTGCCGTACGGACACCCGCTGCGGGCCGTCCTGCCGGAGAGCCTCGCCGCCCTGCGCCGCCGCTTCGCCGACCGGGGCCTGCTGCTCGACCTGGACGTCGCGTGGACGGAGAAGGGCTCCTCGTCCGCCGTCGAACTGCGCAAGGCGTACGGGCTGCCCGCCACCGGGGGCGCCGACGCCCACGGTCTGACACCCGTGGGCGAGGCGCTGGCGCTGCGCCCCTGGTACGGCGACCAGGAGACCGTCCTGGTCCGGCCGGGCGCGCTCGGCGCTCCCGACGACCCCGTGTTCGGGCTCGTCGAGGGGCTGGTCGGGCCGGGGCGGGGCGAGGGCATGCGGGCCCTGCGGACCCTCCTCGACGACCAACTGGCCCGCGCGGTCGCGGTCGGGGGCGACCCCGAGGGACCCTCCGGGCACGCCCAGGACCCGACCTTCAGCGTGCCCGGGCTGGTCGCCGAGGTCGCCGCGCGGCACGGCCTGGGCGAGGACGCGGCGGCGCTCTACCTCCAGTTGCTGGCGCTCCCGGACCCCACGGACCGCAACTGCGCCCGCTGGACCGGCTGGAAGCCCGCCCGGATGAAGAAGGCCCGCGTCGAGCTCGCGGCGAGCGGGCTGGTCGTCGAGGCCAAGCGGGCGCGTGCCGGACGCACCCTGTTCCTGCCGTGCGGCTGGCTGGACCTGACGTCGCCCGCGCTGCCGGTGGAGATCTGGAAGGAGGGCCTCTATCCGGTCCGCGCCTACGGGCGCGTGCTGCCGCTGATGCCCGTGCCCGAACTGTTCACGCGCGCGTGGGACCGCGTCCGCTCCGGCGACGCCCCGGCCTACGAGCAGCTCACCACCCGTGCCACCCGTAAGGGCCGCCGCCGATGACCACCCTCCCGCCCCCTCCGGAAGAACGCGCGCCGATGACCACTACCGCCCTGTCCCCCGACTCCGACTCCGATTCAGCCGGCTCCCCCGGCCCGGTTCGCCAGATCGTCCCGCCCGAGGACCGGTTCGCCGGCGAGCTGGCCTTCCTGGCCGCGTACGACGACGGGCCGCGCCCGCCCGCCTGGCGGCTCACCCCGCGTGCCGTCGTCACGTTCGTCATGGGCAGCGACGGCCGTGCCCTGAAGCTGCCCGAGGACGCCGAGGCGCCGGACGGGGTGCCGCGCCGGCTGGTGGTGGAGGCCAAGTTCGTCGGCGACCGGGCGCTGGTGGAGCGGTGTGTGGTCACGCTCGCCGGCGAGCGCGGGCTGTTGCTCGTCGGCGAGCCCGGTACCGCGAAGTCGATGCTGTCCGAGCTGCTCTCCACCGCCGTGTGCGGCACCAGCGGGCTGGTCGTGCAGGGCACCGCGGGCACGACGGAGGACCAGCTCAAGTACGGCTGGAACTATGCCCTGTTGCTGGCGCAGGGGCCGAGCCGGCAGGCTCTGGTGCCCTCGCCGGTACTGACCGCCATGTCCCGGGGCGCCATCGCCCGGGTCGAGGAGGTCACACGCTGTCTGCCCGAGGTGCAGGACGCGCTGGTCTCCCTGCTGTCGGAGCGGCGCATCGCCGTGCCCGAACTCGCGGGCTCGGACGACGCGTTGGCGCATGCCGCACCCGGCTTCAACCTCATCGCCACGGCCAACCTGCGGGACAAGGGCGTCTCGGAGATGTCCGCGGCCCTCAAGCGCCGCTTCAACTTCGAGACGGTCGGGCCCATTCCGGACCTCGACGCGGAGACCGCCCTGGTGCGCAGCCAGGCACGGGCCTCGGTGGAACGGGCCGGCGCACCCTTCCAGGTCGACGACGCCGTGCTGGAGGCGCTGGTCACCGCCTTCCGTGATCTGCGTGAGGGCCGCTCGGCGGAGGGCTGGGAGGTGGAGCGGCCGTCCACGGTGATGAGCACCGCGGAGGCCGTGTCCGTCGCGGGCGCGCTGGCGCTCGCGGCGGCCTACTTCCCGGGCGACCGTGATGTGCTCGGGCTGCTGCCGGGCCATCTGCTGGGTGTGGTCCGCAAGGACGACCCGGCCGACGCGGCCCGGCTGCGCGGCTACTGGGACGGGCCCGTCCGGCGCCGTGCCGAGCAGGGTTCCGCCACCTGGCGCACCCTGTGGGACCTGCGCACGGTCCTGGAGGGCTGACGGCCGTGTCCCCGCACCCCACCAGCGCGCCGGGCGCCTCGGACTCCCCCGGCACACCGGACTCCCCGGACGGGGCTCTCGCCGCCCTCACCGACCCGGCAGGGCCCTACCTCATCGGGGTACGGCACCACGCGCCCTCACTGGCCGCCGCCGTGCCCGCACTGCTGGACGAGGCGAAGCCCGACGTGCTGCTGGTCGAGCTGCCGGCCGAGATGCAGGAGTGGCTGCCCTGGCTCGGGCACGAGGAGACCCGTGCCCCGGTGGCACTCGCCGCCGCGCCCGGTGACGGCGGGAGCGGCGGGGGCCCGGCGTTCTATCCGTTCGCCGACTTCTCGCCCGAACTGGCCGCCGTGCGCTGGGCCGCCCGGCACGGCGTCCCGGTGGTCGCCTGCGACCTGCCCCTCGCGGACCGGGCGTGGGGCGAGGGGCGCGCCGGCACGGCGCAGGCCGAGGCACCCGGACTCGCCGGTGCGCTGCGGGCCCGGCTCACCGGCCGTCCCGGGGACGACCTGTGGGACCGGCTCGTCGAGGCCACCGCCCCGGGTTCACCGCCCGAGGCGCTGCGCCGGGCCGCCCTGCTGACGGGGTGGGCGCTGCGCGAGGACGCGGCCGCCTCCGGCGGGGTGCCCGAGCTGGACCTGCGGCGTGAGCGGTGGATGCGGTCCCGGATCACCGAGGCCACCGCGCGGGGCGAGCGGGCCGCCGTGCTCGTCGGCGCCTTCCACGCACCGGCTCTGACCGGATCGGCCCTCGCCGGACGAGGCGACGGCTCCACCGGCGGGCAAGCGGGTGCCACCGTCCCGGGGGGCGGCGGGCCGAAGGAAGGGGCTGTGGCGAGTCGGGCGGGGTGGACAACCTCGCTGATTCCGTATGCCTATGCCCTTCTGGACGAGCGGTCCGGTTATCCGGCCGGTATCCGGGACCCGGAGTGGCAGGACATGGTGCTGCGGGCGGCGGGCGATCCGCAGGCGTTGGAGGAGGCGCTGACGGGGGCGGCCGTGCGGGTGTGTGCGGCGTTGCGGGACCTCGGGCATCCGTCCGGGCCGGCCGACGCGCGCGAGATCACGCGGCTGGCCTCGGATCTGGCCCGACTGCGCGGGCTGCCCGCGGCAGGCCGGGGCGAGTTGGTCGAGGCGGTGCAGACCGTCCTCGCGCAGGGTGAGCCGTACGGGCGTGGACGGGCCGTGGCGCGGGCGATGGAGCGGGTGCTGGTCGGTACCCGCACCGGCCGGCCGGCGCCGGACGCGCCGCGCAGCGGTCTCGTCCCGGCGGTCGAGGCCGAGGTGGCGGGGCTGGGCCTGCCCGGACCGGAGAACGCCTCCGGCCCGGCGCGGGATCTGCGGCTCGACCCGCTGCGGTCGGACCTCGACCGGCGCCGTGAGCTGCTGCTGCGCCGACTGACGGTGTGCGGTGTGCCGTACGGCGAGGCGAGGGAGGTGGTCGGCGCTGGCGGGGCCGATGCCCTCACCTCGCGCTGGGAGGTGCGCTGGACGCCGGCGACGGCGGCCATGCTGACCGCGGCCGGCGTGCGCGGGGTCACCGCGGCGCAGGCCGCCGAGGGCGTGCTGCGGGAGCGTCGGCGCGCGGAGCGGGACGCGGGCGGGTCGACGGCCGCGCAGGTGCTCCAGGGGCTCTCGGAAGCCGCGGAGTGCGGCCTGCCGACGCTGGCGGACGAACGGCTCGCAGACGTCGCCGAGGTGCTGCCCCTGGCCGGTACGCTGCCTGAACTCCTGGCCGGGCTTGCCCTGTCGGACCGGCTGCGGTCCGGTCATGTGCCGGGGCTCGGCGCCGACGGGGAGCGTACGGCGCGGGTGGCCGCCGTGGCCGAGCTGCTCACCGCGGCGGCGGTGCGGCAGGTGGACGGACTGACCGGTTCAGAGGACCCGGCCGACGCCCACGCCCTGCTCGAACTCGCGCACCGAGCCGACCTGTTGGGCGGTATCCGGCTCACCGATGCCCTCGCCCGGCTGGCCGCCGACGGTTCCCCGCTGATGCGCGGTGCCGCCGGAGCGGTCCGGGTGCTGCTCGGGCAGGAGAGCGCCCGGGCCTTCGGCGACCGGGTCGCGTCCTGGGTGGACGGCGCCGTCGACGCCGACTCGCGGTCGGCGCTGACGGCCCGGCTGAGCGGGCTGCTGGCCGCCGCCGGTCCCCTGCTGGAAGCGGCGGCGCCCGCGCTGGAGCCGCTGCTGGGCCGGGTGTCGGAGTTGCCCGACCGGGACTTCCTCGACCGGCTGCCCGCGCTGCGGGGCGGCTTCGAGACCCTGAGCCCCGCGGCCCGCGACCGTCTCCTCGCGGCCGTCGAGGAACGCCTCGGCACCGGGCGCGTCGCCGACACCGAGGGGCTGGACCCGGCCGCGCTCGCCGCCTGGGCCGGGGCGGACCTCGCGGCCCGCGCCGCCCTGCGGTCACTGGGGCTGCTGCCCGCCCCGGGCGGCGACGCACGGACGCCCACCGACGAGACCGTGACCGCGACGACCGCGACTGCGACCGCGACCGCGACCGCGACCGACAAGGCCGGACACCCCGGGGATGACCGTCTCGACCGTCGACTCGCCCCCGCCGACCGGTGGCGGCTCCTCCTGGGCCGTCGCAGTGATCAACTACCCTCGTCCGCACGCGCGTTGGCGACGGCTCTGGACGAGCTGTACGGCAGCGGGCGCGGCGAGGGCAGCCGCGGGGACCTGACGGGCCCGGGGACCGGCGGTGGCCGGGACGCGCCGTATCCCGGGGTGCGGGAGTGGTCGCAGGAGCTGGCCGCGCTGTTCGGGCCGGGCATCCGGGAGGAGGTGCTGGCGGCGGCCGCCGCGTCGGGCCGCAGGGACGTGCTCACGGAGCTGGACGCGGACAGCGTGCGCCCCTCCGTCGATCTGCTGCGCACCGTGCTGCGGCACGCGGGCGGGCTGCCCGAGGCCCGGCTGGCGGCGCTGCGTCCGCTGGTGCGGCGGCTGGTCGAGGCACTGACCCGGCAGTTGGCCACCCGGCTGCGCCCCGCGCTGCACGGCACGGCGCTGCCGCGCCCCAGCCGGCGTCCGGGCGGCGGCCTCGACCTCCCGCGCACGCTGCGCGCCAATCTGGCGACCGCGCGGCGCGGCCCGGACGGCACGGTCCGGGTCGTCCCGGAGCACCCGGTGTTCCGTACCCGGGCGCGGCGGGCCGCCGACTGGCGGCTGATCCTGGTCACGGACGTGTCGGGGTCCATGGAGGCATCCACGGTGTGGGCGGCGCTGACGGCGTCCGTGCTGGCCGGGGTGCCGACGCTGTCCACGCACTTCCTGGCCTTCTCCACGGAGGTCATGGACCTCACCGGCCATGTCGAGGACCCGCTGTCGCTGTTGCTGGAGGTCAGCGTGGGCGGTGGCACGCACATCGCGGCGGGGCTCCGGCACGCCCGCGAGCTGGTCACCGTGCCGTCGCGGACACTGGTCGTGGTCGTCAGCGACTTCGAGGAGGGCTATCCGCTCGGCGGGCTGCTCGCCGAGGTGCGTGCGCTGGTCGGTGCGGGCTGCCACGTGCTGGGCTGCGCGAGCCTCGACGACACGGGCCGGCCGCGCTACTCCACGGGCGTCGCCGGTCAGCTCGTCGCCGCGGGCATGCCCGTCGCCGCTCTCAGTCCGCTCGAACTCGCCCGCTGGGTAGGGGAGAAGATCGCATGAGCCAGGACCTGTTGCCGCCGGTCGCGCCGTCCGTCACCGCCGAACTCGTCGAGGGGCTCTCTCCCCGGCTGCGCAAGCGGCTGGACGCGGGCATCGCCAAGCTGGCCGCACGTCCGGTCGTCCGCGACGGCGACACCGTGCGGATCGCCGTCGACGACGACACCGACCTCGAACTGCACGCGCCCGAGGGCGCGGTGACCAGCGCGGACGCGATCCGCTGCGGCTGCCTGCTCGCCCCCGACTGTCTGCACCGGGCGGCGGCGGCCTCGGCCGCGCCGGTGGCCGAGGCCGTTCCCGACAGCGCGCCCGCAGCGCCGGCAGCCGAAGGAGCATCTCGGCCGCCCGACGACGAGACGGCCGCCCCGGCCCAACTCGCCGCCGCGCGGGCCGTGTACGACGCGGCGGCCGCCGTGCTCGAAGCCGGCGCGGACGGCTCCGGCGCCGTGCTCCAGGCGGAGCTGCTGCGCGCCGCGCACACCGCGCGGCTCGCGGGTCTCCCCCGGGTCGCCGCCGCCGCGGTCTCCGTGGTCAACGGGGTGCGCGCGGCCCGTTCCGCCGACCCCGCCCACCGGCTGCCCGACCTTGTCGACGCGCTGCGCACCGTCCTCGGCATGGCGCACCGCCTGCCGTTCGCGACCGGCCGGGACCTGGCCGAACTGCGCGGCGGCGTACGTCAGCCCTACACCCCGGACGGCTCGCTGCGGCTGTACGGGCTCTTCTCGGAGCCCGTCCTGACGACGACCGGCTACGCGGGGGCCGTGACCTGGACCGCCGACGCCGAGGGGCGCCTCTACACGGTCTCCGACGTGGCTCCGGGCGGCCCCGGCCGGGCGACCGGCGCCGCCGACCGGGCCGTCCGGATCGGCGACACCGCCCTGACCCACCGTGAGCTGTCACGCGCGGGCCTCGCGGTGTCCGGGGCGACCGTCTCCGCCACGGGCCGGCTCGGCGCCGGGGCCGGGGTACGGGCGGTGCGCGCGTCGGGTGCCGCCTGGAGCGCCGAACCGCTCGACCGGCTGTGGGCGGTGCCGGTCGCCGAGCAGGTCGCACGCGCCCTGGCCGGCGGGCACGGCCTGCTCTTCCTCGACGTCACCCTGGCGGGCACGGTCCGGGAGGCGGCGGGGGACCGCCTGCTGGCCGACTGCGAAGGCCGCACGGTCCGGCTCGCCGTCGCCCACGACGATCCCGCGCTCCCCTACCGCGAAAACCTCCGCCTGCTCGCCGCCGCCCGGGGCAGTCGGCTGCGGGTCGTCGCGCGTCTCGCCCCGGGGCCGCTCCCGCGCGCCCTGCTGCTCGCCGCCGAGCACCCGGCCCGGGCCGGCGAGCGGGTGGATCTGGGCCTGGACCGTCTCCAGCGCGCGGACCTGCCCACGGCGACGGCCGCGCCCGCCGCCGCTCCCCCGGTGGACGAGGCGCCGTTGCACCTTCTGCGCCGCCGCGTGGACCAGGCCGTGTCGGGGGGCCGCAGGGTGCTGGGCTTCCCGGACAGCGGGGCGGGGGACGGGGGACGGCTGCGCCGCGTCGGTCTCGCCACCGCGGGCGAGCTGCTCGGCGAACTCCGGTCCACGGCGGCGGACCGGTCCCGCGACGCCTTCGGCCGGCTGCTCCCGGCGGACACGGGCCGTTTCGCCCGCGCCTGGCTGGCCGCGGCCGTCTACACCGGCGAGGTCGAGCGGGCGCTGTGCGCGGCGGCCTGGGGAGCGGATGCGGAGGTGGGCGCGGAGTCTGGTGCGGAGGTCGTGGCGACATCGCGGTGAATCCGCCGCCATTAGGACAGGATCTGACCTCTATCGCTCCTAACGTGGTGCTCGCACACGGAAGAGGACTCACGGAAGAAGGCGCCCATGAACCAGCCCACCCCCCTCGACGAGACCGCCGCGGCACCGGCCGTCAGCCGCGAGCGCGCCGACCTGCTGGAGGCGCTCGCCAAGCAGCGGCACTTCCTGCGCTTCACCACCCGCGACCTCACCGACGAGCAGGCCGGGCAGCGGACCACCGCGGGCGAGCTGTGTCTCGGCGGCCTGATCAAGCACGTCGCCTCGGTCGAGCGGGGCTGGGCGGCCTTCATCGTGCAGGGCGCGTCGGCGATGCCCGACTTCACCAAGATGACCGAGGAGGACTTCGCCAGGCGGGCCGACGAGTTCCGGATGCTGCCCGGCGAGACGCTGGCGGGGGTGCTGAAGGACTACGACGAGGTGGCTCACCGCACCGACGAACTGATCGCGTCCCTGCCCGATCTCGACGCGGACCACGCGCTGCCGGCGGCCCCCTGGTTCGAGGGGGACGCACGGTGGTCGGCCCGCCGCGTCCTGCTGCACATCGTCGCGGAGACCGCCCAGCACGCGGGTCACGCGGACATCATCCGCGAGTCCCTGGACGGCGCGAAGAGCATGGGCTGAGGCCCCTCGCGGCGGGCCGTCAGCCGACCTCGAGGACATGCGTCTGCCAGGCCTCCAGGGCCACGAACAGGCCGGGGTCGGTCAGTTCGCCGCCGTCACGGTCGTACGTCTGTGAGGTCAGCAGGTCGGTCAGGCGGTGCTCGCGCCCGGGCAGGTCGTCCCAGGGCAGGGGCAGTCGCGCCCGGGCCGGGTGGTCGGAGTGGTTGACGACGACCAGGTGGCGCGCGTCCGCGTGCGTCCAGGTCCAGGCGAGCAGGCCGCGGTGGGTGTCGTCGTTGTCCGGTCGGCCCGTCGCGGCGAGCGGCCGCCATTCGCCCCGGCGGACGACGGCCGCGGCCGTCAGCAGCCGGTGGTGGAAGGCGCGCAGCGGCTCGTCGACGGGCTCCTGCGGTCTGCGCGCGAGGAACACCGGCGGACGGACCCGGCGTCCCTCGAACTGGCCCTCGTGCCACAGCGTCGCGCCGGGCAGGGTGGCGACGGCCACGGCTGCCGCCCGTCCCCGCGCGCCGGGCAGGGCGGCGGCGGCCCGTGGTTCGTCGTGGTTCTCGAGGAAGCGGACGAGACCTCGCTGGTAGGTGAGGGCTGCCCCCAGATGGGCGCGGACGGAGTCGGCGTCCTCGTGCAGGAGACGGTCGTACAGCCGCTTGTCGTAGCAGTGGTCGAAGCCCTGCTGCTGCAGGGCCCATTCGAGGTCCCAGTACGCCTCCGCGACGAAGAGGAGGTCCGGGTGGCGCTCGCGGACGCGCGGGAGGACGTACGGCCAGAAGTCCTCGGCGGGCGCCGGTCCGGCCCGGTCGCCCCACGTCTTGGCGAAGACGTCGTTCATCAGCAGCATCGCCATGTCGCAGCGCACGCCGTCCGCCTGGTCGCCGATGGACACCAGCGTGTCCACGGTCGCCGCGCGCAGGGCGTCGCCGAAGGCGTTCAGCTGGACGACGTCGGGCCAGGGCGGGAAGAACGGGTCGCGTCCCCGGGCGAGGATCCGGCCGTCGGACTCGATGAAGTCGCCCGGCGTTCGGGACAGGTCGTCCGCGGTGCCCTGGATCAACCGGTCGGGGTGGCGGGTCACCCAGGGGTGGTCGGGGGCGACGTGGTTGGGGACGAAGTCGAGGATCAACCGCAGTCCGCGGGCGGCCAGTCGGGCCCGGGCCTCGGCCAGCCCTTCCGGTCCGCCGAACGAGGCGTCGACGACGTAGTCCCGTACGCAGTAGGGGGATCCGGCGATGTCCGCCTCGGTGACGTCGGGCAGGGCGGCGCGGAACGAGGTCCGCAGGGCTTCGTCGCGCAGCGCGATCCGCAGTCCGGCCGGGCTGCGCTCCCAGACGCCCATCAGCCAGACGGTGTCGACACCGGGCAGGGCGATCTCGTCCCAGGCCTCGCTCGGCACATCCCCGAGAGTGACCCGGCGCCCGTACCGTCCACCCAACTCGCCCAGCCAGACAGCCGTGTTGATCTCGTAGACCACCGTCATGACAGGGGCTCCTCGCGGTCGCCGTCGTTCTTCGGCCGCAGCGACTCGCGGCCGCCCCGGTGCCACTCGTCGGCGGTGAGGGTGTGGAACAGCGTCGCGGTGGCCGCCACCAGGCCGGTCCAGCCGGTCTGGTGGGAGGCGCCGAGGCCCGCGCCGTTGTCGCCGTGGAAGTACTCGTAGAAGAGGATCAGGTCCTTCCAGTGCGGGTCCTTGGCGAACCGGGGCTGCGCGCCGTGCACCGGGCGGTGGCCGTCGGCGCCCCGCAGGAAGGTGGAGGTGAGCCGGTCGGAGAGCTCGCGGGCGACCTCGTACAGGTTCATCAGGCGTCCGGAGCCGGTCGGGCACTCCACCGTGAAGGCCGCTCCGTGGTAGCCGTGCAGGTTCAGCAGCGCGCGGATCAGCAGCAGGTTGATCGGGAACCACACCGGTCCGCGCCAGTTGGAGTTGCCGCCGAACATCCCCGAGTCGGACTCGGCCGGCAGATAGCCGACGCCGTACGTCTGGCCGTGCACCTCGAACGTGTAAGGGTGGTCGGCGTGGTGGCGGGAGAGGGACCGGATGCCGTGCGGGCCGAGGAACTCGTCCTCGTCGAGCATCCGGGCCAGGATGCGGCGCAGTCGGTCCTCGCCGAACAGGGCGAACAGATACCGTCCCTCGGCGCTCGGATCCGCGGTGACGTGCTGCGACACGAAGGCCTCGACGACCGGATGCCGTTTGATGAACTCCTTTGCTCCCTCGACGAGTTCGGGGAACTGCTGGTCGGCCCGGCCGCCGATCACGCTGGTCGCCGCCAGGGGGATCAGGCCGACCAGGGAGCGCACCCTGAGCGGGGTCGCACTGCCGTCGGGCAGCCGTAGGACGTCGTAGAAGAAGCCGTCCTCCTCGTCCCAGAGGCTGGCGTTGTCCTTGCCGACCCGGTTCATGGCGACGGCGATCCACGCGAAGTGCTCGAACAGCGCCTGCGCCTGATCGACGTACACCGGGTTGTCCACGGCCAGTTCGATGGCGATGTCCAGGAGGTTCTGGCAGTACAGCGCCATCCAGGCGGTGCCGTCGGCCTGGTCGAGGTGGCCGCCGGTGGGCAGCGGGGCGCTGCGGTCGAAGACACCGATGTTGTCGAGGCCGAGGAAGCCGCCCTGGAAGACGTTGTTGCCGTCGACGTCCTCGCGGTTGAGCCACCAGGTGAAGTTCTTCATCAGCTTCTGGAAGGCGTTCTCCAGGAAGGCGCGGTCGGCGCGTCCGGTGCGGTGCTTCTCCAGTTCGTGGACGAAGAGGGTGGCCCAGGCGTGCACGGGCGGGTTGACGTCGCCGAAGTTCCATTCGTACGCGGGGATCTGGCCGTTGGGATGCAGGTAGAGGCGGTGCAGCAGCAGTTCCAGCTGACCCTTGGCGAAACCGATGTCGACCATGGCCAGGGCGAGGGTGTGGAAGGCGAGGTCCCAGGCCGCGAACCACGGGTACTCCCAGGTGTCCGGCATCGACATGACCTCGTCGTTGACCATGTGGTACCAGGCGCTGTTGCGGATCCGGGGGTCGGCGGCCAGCGGGTCGACGCCGTGTTCGGTGAGCCAGCGCTCGACGTCCAGGTAGTAGTACTGCTTGCTCCACAGCATGCCGGCCAGCGCCTGCCGGACCAGGTGTCGCTCGTCCTCGCCCATGCCGTCCGGGGTGATGTCCTCGTAGAAGGCATCGGCCTCGTTCCGGCGTGACTCCAGGGTCCCGTCGAAGTCCCCCCAGGGGTCGGCGAGTTCGGTGCCGGTCAGACGCAGCCGGAGGGTCGTGCTGCCGCCACCGGGGACGGTGCGCACCTGGTGGACGGCCGCCTTGGTGCCGGTGCGCGCGGGGTCGACGGCGCCGGTCTCGCCGTTCACGACGTATCGGCCGATGCCGTCCTTGACGTAGGGCGTGGTGTTCGGACTCCCGAAGATCCGCTCGTTGTCGGTCTCGTTGCCGGCGAACAGGAGCTCCGCCGCGCCGTCGTGGTAGAGCCGGAGGGCGCCGAGTTCGTCGTGGTCTGCGCGGACGCAGCCGTCCGCCGCGCGCAGGGCGGGCACGGCCGTGCCGCCGGCCCAGGACCAGGTGTGCCGGAACCACAGCGTCGGCAGCAGATGGAGGACGGCCTCGTCGGGGCCACGGTTGTGTGCGGTGATCTCGACCAGCAGGTCTTCGGGGCCCGCCTTCGCGTACTCGACGAACACGTCGAAGTAACGGTCCTCGTCGAAGACACCGGTGTCGAGCAGTTCGTACTCGAGGTCGTCGCGCCCGCGGGCCCGGTTGGTGTCGACGAGGTCGGCGTAGGGGAACTCAGCCTGCGGGTACTTGTAGAGGTACTTCATGTAGGAGTGGGTGGGCGTGTTGTCGAGGTGGAAGTAGTACTCCTTGACGTCCTCGCCGTGGTTGCCCTCGGTGTTGGTGAGACCGAACATCCGCTCCTTGAGGATCGGGTCGCGGCCGTTCCACAGGGCCAGGGCGAAGCACAGCCGCTGCTTGTCGTCGCTGACGCCGGCGATGCCGTCCTCGCCCCAGCGGTAGGCGCGCGAGCGTGCCTGGTCGTGGGTGAAATACGACCAGGCGTCGCCGTCGGTGCTGTAGTCCTCCCGGACGGTGCCCCACTGACGCTCGCTCAGGTACGGCCCCCAGCGCCGCCAGGGCGCCACGCCCTCGTCGGCCTCCGCAAGCCGCCGCCGTTCGGCGTCCGCGGCGCTGTCGCCTTCCGTCATCGCCCGTCCTCCTCGCCACCGCCCGCCACCTGGCTCCACCCTCGGGGGTCCGGGGGCGGGCCGCAATGACAAGGCGCGAGCGCGGTCACGACTTGGGCCGAACGACTGACGCGCGGCGCGGGCCGCCGAGGACCACCCGCCCCACGCGGCCCTCGCCCCCGCCCCCGCCCCGCACCTCACACCTCAGAGCCCCACTCCAGGCTCCACGCCCCCGCCCCACTTCACGCTCCGGGCCCCCATCACGGTCCCTTGACGGTCTCCGTGTGGCCGGTCACAATCCCTCAATGGATGTGACCGGTCACAAGCCGCTTTCGTCGGAGGTCGCCCCGCAGCGCCTCACCGTCGACCTCGCCGTCTCCGAAGGCCCGGTGCTGCTCGGCGCCAATGGCGCGCTGTACGGCCTCGGCGACGACGGGGTGCCCGGCGACGCCGTACTCGCGCCGCTGAAGATCACCAGCATCACGCAGAAGCCGGAGGGCGGCGCCCAGCACCCCAACGGGGACGCGCTCTCCGTCTCCGGGTCGTTCTTCCGCAACGGCGGCGGCGAGATCAACGTGATGATGCAGGACGTCTACGCCGAGTGGCCCTACGAGAACCTGGGCATCGACGACTACCTCGCCAAGGTCGACAAGATCGTCAAGGAGGTGTCGGCGCACCCGCACGGCGACCGCTTCGTCCACATCCCCTTCAACGAGCCCGACTGCATCTGGTACGACCTCGGCGTCCCCGACCGGGTGCGGTACGAGGCCAACCGCGACCGCTTCTTCCAGGACTGGACAACGGTGTACCGGCGCATCCGCGCCCTCGCCCCCGAGGCGAGGATCGCCGGGCCCAACGAGACCGGCTACCACTCCCGGCTGATGACCGATTTCCTCGCTTTCGCCCAGCGGGAGAACGTGCTGCCGCAGGTGGTGACCTGGCACGAGTTGGGCCCGGACTCGCTGCGGGACTTCCAGAGTCACCACGACGACTACCGTGCGATCGAGCGCCGGTTGGGCATCGCACCGCTGAGGATCAGCATCGACGAGTACGCCAACCGCCGTGACCTGTCCGTGCCGGGACAGCTCGTGCAGTGGGTGTCGATGTTCGAGCGGAACAAGGTGTACGCCAACCAGGCCTACTGGGACGCCGCCGGCAACCTGGACGGGAACGTGGTGCGCACGAACATCCCCAACGGCGGCTGGTGGTTCTTCCGTTGGTACGCCGGGCTGACCGGCGACACCGTGCAGGTCACCCCGCCGCGGCCGCACACCGTCGACACCCTCCAGGGCCTCGCCTCCCTCGACACCTCGCGCCGTCAGGCCCAGGTGCTGCTCGGCGGCTCGGACGGCGACGTGGACGTCGTGGTGCGCGGCGTCCCCAGCGCCGTCTTCGGCCGCACGGTCGTCGCGACCCTCGCCGAGGCCGCCTGGTCGGGCTACGAGGGACAGCACGCCGCTCCGCGGGTCCTCGCCCGCACCCGGGTCGAGGTGGCGGCCGACGGTTCGGTGACGGTGCCGCTGCGCGGCGGGCACAGGATGTCCGCGTACCGGATCGCCCTCACCCCGGGCGGGGCAGGCACCCCGTCCGCCCCGGCCGTGCCCTGGTCGGCGTCGTACGAGGCCGAGGACGCGGCGATCACCGGCGGCCGGGTGCGGACCCTGGGGACGGTCGCCGAAGCCAACGGCTACGCGGCCTCCGGCACGAAGGACGTCGGATCCCTCGACAGCGCCTCCAGCAGGGTCGACTTCACGGTGAAGGTCCCGGCGGACGGGAGGTACGACCTGGCGATCCTCTACGGCAACCAGTCCGGCGCCCCCGCCACCCAGCGGCTGCTCGTCGACGGCGCGGACCCGGTCACCGTGTCGTACCCCTCCACACAGAACTGGGCCTACCGCGCCAGGAAGGACCTCGATGTCGAACTGTCGGCCGGCACCCATGTGCTGACCCTCGCCAAGGGCGACGCCGAGGTCACCCTCGACCGCGTCGACCTCACCGCGCGCACCGGCGCACCGTCGGCGTCGTACGAGGCGACCCTCGCGGACATCGACGGCAGCCCCTCGTACGACTACTCCTCGTCGGCCGGAGTGGGCACGGGCGCCCTGGTCCTGCGGGAGGGCGACCGGGCCGTCTTCGACGTCTACGCCCCTCGCGACGGCTACTGCACCGTCGTGCCGCGGGCCTCGGCGGCGGTGCGGCTCACACTGCACGGCGAGCGGGTGACGGCGGCGCCGGACCGGCCCCTTCGGCTCTACCTGGTGGCGGGCAACAACCGCCTCGCGCTCACCGCGCGGCACGCGGCCGTCCGGTCCCTCGACGTCTCGGGGGCGGGCTCCGCCGACGGCACCCTCTCCTACGCCGCCGCCTCCGCCACCCTCACCGGAGGCGCGCAACTCGTCGACTCCGCCCACGCCTTCGGCGGCTCCTGTGTCGACGACCTCGGCAACAGCCTGGCCGGCGCCGCCGAGTTCACGGTGCACGCACCCGAATCCGGCCGCTACATGCTGGTCGTCCACTACGCGCACGACGACCGCCGCGACAACGGCCACGCCTACAACACCGACATCCTGTCCCGTACGGCGGATGTCACCGTCGGCGCCGGAGCGCCACGGAGGCTCACCTTCAAGAACACCTGGAGCCGGGAGGACTACTGGACCCTGGGTGTCCCCGTCGACCTGCGGAAGGGCACCGAAAGCGTGACCTTCCGCAACGCGACGGGCCGGGCCCCGCGCATCGGCCGCATCGAACTGGGCCGCGTGTTCCGCCGGTCGTAGCCAGACGCGCGCCGCTGTCCCGGCGTCAGCGGCCCACGCCTATCAGGCCCGTCAGATAGCGCCACAGCGACGAGCGCTGCCGGACCGCCGGATCGGCCGGTCCGATCCCGGCCGGTTCCTCGGCCGGGGCCTGCGAGGACGGCGGCTCCGACATCGTGGCCAGTTCGTACCGCACGGGCAGCGAGCGCAGGCCGCGCATGAAGGGCGAAGAGCGCCAGGGGAGTTGATCGGCGGGGAGGGCGAGGTCCAGGTGGGTGAACCGCTCGAACAGCCGGCCCACGCCGACCGCCGCGACCGTCGACGCGAGCTCACGCGCCGGGCACTGGCGAGGGCCCGCGCCCCAGGCCAGGTGCGCCCGGGTGCTGACCGTGGTGCCCGACTCCACGTGGTCGGCGAAGAGCGGGTCGGCGTGCGCCGCCGCGGACGAGACCCAGACCGGGTCGCCGGCCCGGATCGTGTAGTTCCCGAGCCGGGTGTCCTCGGCCGCGAAGCGCGGCACGAAGTTCACCAGCGGCGGCTTGCGCATGACCACCCGGTTCATGCTCTCCCTGACCATCCCGGCGGACAGGCTGGCCCGCACGCCGCCCTCACCCGAGATGACCTCGACCACCGTGTTGGAGATGAGGATGCCGACATGGTCGGAGGTCATGCCCAGCAGCATGAACAACTCGCGGGCTAGCTGGTCGAGCGAGAGGTCGGGATGCGCGGCCAGCAGGTACGAGGGGAAGTCCTCCCC
The DNA here is from genome assembly GCF_035983595.1 of Streptomyces sp. NBC_01334. Taxonomy (NCBI): domain Bacteria; kingdom Bacillati; phylum Actinomycetota; class Actinomycetes; order Kitasatosporales; family Streptomycetaceae; genus Streptomyces; species Streptomyces sp. NBC_01334. The sequence goes on from NZ_CP130718.1 coordinate 1,521,270, forward strand.
CGGCTTCTCCAGCTTGCCCGCCGCCAGTTCGGCCAGCGCGGCCAGCAGCCGTTCCAGGGCGGGCTCCGCGTCCGGACCCGCGTCCAGTACCCGCCACATGTCCATCAGCGCGTCGTCGCCCTGCGAACCGGGGAAGCCGAGCAGGTGGCTGGCCACCATCAGCGGCAGCGGCCGGGAGAACTGGGCGGACAGGTCCGCCCAGCCGGTGCCGCCTGCCTGCCCCACCAGGCTGATCAGTTCGTCGGCGTAGGCGCCGACGGCCGTCTTCAGTCGCTTGGCCTGCGGGTGGCGCGGGTCCTGGAACGGCTTGAGGGCCGCGTCCCACGCCGTGCGCAGCGGCCGGTAGCCGGGGCCGCCCTGGATCAGCACATGGTTGACCTCGAGGGACGGTCCGAGCGGCCAGTCGGCCGGCACCCTGCCCTCCGAGCGGGCCCGCCACTTCTCCAGCCCCTTGGGCCACCCGGCGTCGTCCTGGAGCACCTCGAGCGACTCGCGGTAGCCCAGGACCAGCCAGGCGGGCACTCCCAGCAGGTCGACCGGCGCCACCGGACCGTGCTGTTGCCTGAGCCGCTCGTACACGAGCGAGGGGCGCGTCTCGTAGTCCCGGGTCAACAGCGGCTGCGGAGTCATCGTCTCCAGCCGCGCGCCCTCCAGGTCCACGGATCCGCCGTCACCCACCTGCGATTCCATCGCTCTGCCGCCCTCCGACACTCCCCGTACCGGCGCGTCGTCATTCGGTAGCCGGAACCGGTCGGACCCTATCCCAGGACCCGCCCGTGGTGAACGACGGGGGCACTGCGACCCGCGCGATCCCGGGACCGCCGTCCCCGAGTGCGGCGCCCCTTCAACTCGGAGCGTGCTCCGCGTGGTTGACCCCGCCGCTGCCGCACCGCGCGAGCGTCCGGCGACGGCGGCCTTGTCACGCCAGGACGAACCCGCGTCCCCGAGGACTCAACTCACGCAAACAGAACGGTGATCCCTCCGGTTCGCTCCCCATCGCTGCCATATTCGAGAACCACTTCGGAGGTGGCTGTGACGCGAGAGGCGACAACATCCCTGGCTACGACGACGGCGACGGCGAGAGACACAGCGACAACGAGAGCGACGAGCGCGGCGGACCGCACCGCCGACCGCATCGACGACCTGGCACGCCGTCAGGCGAAGGCGGTGGTGCCGGGCACGCCCAGGAGAGCAGGGGCCCTCGGTGCGCGGGAGCGGATCGAACGCCTGCTGGACGAGGGCTCCTTCACCGAGACCGGCGGGTTCGTCCGGGCGCGGTCCACGGGGGACGGTGCCCGCCGGCCCTACGGGGACGGGGTCGTCACCGGGTACGGCACGGTCGACGGACGGCCGGTCTGTGTGTTCGCCCAGGACTCCACGGTCTTCGGCGGCAGCATGGGCGAGGCCTTCGGTGAGAAGACCGTGGCCCTCATGGACCTCGCGCTGAAGACCGGTTGTCCGGTCGTCGGGCTCAACGACTCCGGCGGGGCCCGGATCCAGGAGGGCGTCTCCTCGCTCGCCCTCTACGCCGAGCTGGTGCGCCGCAACGTGCGGGCGTCCGGGGTCATCCCGCAGATCTCGGTCGTCCTGGGCCCCTGCGCGGGCGGCGCCGCGTACTCGCCGGCCATCACCGACTTCACCGTGATGGTGGACGGTGTCTCGCACATGTTCGTCACCGGGCCCGACGTCATCGAGGCCGTCACCGGCGAGCGCACCACCGCCGAGGAACTGGGCGGCGCCCGCGCCAGCAACTCCGTCAACGGCAACGCCCACTTCCTGGCCGCCGACGAGGAGGACGCCCTCGACACCGTGCGCGACCTGCTGTCGTACCTGCCCGCCAACAACCTCGGGCGGCCACCGGAGTACGCTCCCGCGCCCGCCGCCGACGGGGCCCGGCTCGACACGCTGGTCCCCGACCGGACCGGCCAGGCCTACGACATGCGCGACCTCCTGCGGACGGTCGTGGACGACGGCGAACTGCTCGAGGTGCAGGAGCTGTTCGCGCCGAACATCATCTGCGCCCTGGCCCGCGTCGAGGGCGCCACCGTCGGGGTCGTCGCCAACCAGCCGCTGCACGCGGCCGGTGTCCTGGACATCGACGCCTCCGAGAAGGCCGCGCGGTTCGTGCGGTTCTGCGACGCGTTCGGCATCCCCCTGCTCACCTTCGCCGACGTCCCCGGCTACCTCTCCGGTGTCAGCCAGGAACAGGCCGGCATCATCCGGCGCGGCGCCAAGCTGCTGTACGCGTACGCCGAGGCGACGGTCCCGAAGATCACGGTGGTGGTGCGCAAGGCGTACGGGGGCGGCTACGCGGTGATGGGCTCCAAACACCTGGGCGCCGACCTCAACCTCGCCTGGCCCACCGCCCGTATCGCCGTCATGGGCGCGGAGGGCGCCGTCGGCGTCCTGCACCGGCGTGAACTCGCCGCGGCCGACGATCCCGAGGCGCTGCGCGCCCGTCTCGTCGCCGCGTACGAGGCCACCCACGGGACGCCCTACCCCGCCGCCGAACGCGGGTACGTCGACGCCGTCATCGCCCCGCGCGACACCCGCGCGCACCTGTGCCGGGCCCTGCGCGCGCTGCGCGGAAAGCGCGCCCCGATGCCGGAGCGCCGGCACGGCAACATCCCGCTCTGATCGCCCGACCCGCCAGCCGACACCGCGCCGTGAGGAGCCACGCCCGATGGACAGCCGCCCCCCGCTCGCGCCCGCGTACCGGACTCTGCCCGAGTACCTGCGGCACTGGGCCGAAACCGCCCCCGACCGCCGGGCGTTCACCTTCGTCGATCACCCCGCCCCGCACTCGCGGGGCGTACACCGCACGCTGACCTGGCGAAGTCTGGACAGCCGCGTGCGGGCCCTCGCGGCCCGGCTCGCCGAACAGGCCGAGCCCGGGGCGCGGGTGGCACTGCTGTGCCCGCAGGGAACGGAGTACGTCACCGGTTTCCTGGCGGCGCTGGCCGCCGGGCTGGTCGCCGTACCGCTGTATCCGCCCGGCCTGCCCGGGCACGGGGACCGGCTCACCGGGGTGCTGGCCGACGCGCGGCCCGCGTTCGTGGTGACCACGAGCGGGGCCATGGCGGAGGTGGCGGACCTCTGCGCCGGTACGCAGGTGCCGGTCGTCGCCGTGGACCGGATCCCCGACACCGCGCCCCGGGACCGGCCGGTGGCCGCGCCGGACCCCGGGGCGACCGCCTACCTCCAGTACACCTCCGGATCCACCCGGGCTCCGGCGGGCGTGGAGATCACCCACGCCAACGTGGTGGCCAACGCCCGCCAGGCGCTGGCCGCCTACGGCGCCGACGCGGCCCCGGTGACCTGCGTGGGTTGGCTGCCGCTCTACCACGACATGGGACTCGTGCTGAGCGTCGCCGCTCCTGTCGTCCAGGGGCGTCCGTCGGTGCTCATGGACCCGGCCGCGTTCCTGCACGAGCCTGCCCGCTGGCTGCGGCTCCTCGCCGCACATCCGCGCGCGCTCAGCGCCGCACCCAACTTCGCCTACGACTACTGCGTCTCCGCCGTCTCCGACGCGCAGAAGGCGGAGCTGCGCCTCGACGGGGTCGCCGCGTTGATCAACGGCAGCGAACCGGTCCGGCCCGGCACCGCCGACCGCTTCCACGCGGCCTTCGCCGCCCAGGGGCTCGCCGCGGACGTCCACTGTCCGTCGTACGGGCTCGCCGAGGCCACCGTGTTCGTCAGCGCGGCCCGGCCCGGTGAGCCGCTGCGCCGGTTCGCCCTCGACCGGGACGCCCTCGCCGCGGGCAAGGCCCTGCCCGCGCGGCCCGACGACGCCGACGCCGTCCAGCTGGCGGGCTGCGGCACCCCGGCGGGCCAGCAGGTCCGCGTCGTCGATCCCGTCTCCCGCGACTCCCTCTCCGAGGGGGAGGTCGGCGAGATCTGGGTGCGGGGCCCCAACGTGGGGCGCGGTTACTGGAAAAACGAGGCCCAGAGCCGGCGTGTCTTCGGTGCCCGGCCGGCCGGCGCCCAGGGCGGCTGGCTGCGCACCGGCGACCTGGGGACGGTGCTGGACGGACAGCTGGTCGTCACCGGCCGGCTGAAGGACCTCATCGTCGTCGACGGCCGCAACCACTACCCGCAGGACGTGGAGGCCACCGTCCAGGACGCGCATCCGGCCGTGCGGCGCGACCGGCTCGCCGCCTTCGGCGTCCCGGGCGACGCGCACGACGCGGGCGAGCGGGTGGTCGTGGTGGCCGAGCACACGCGGGCCACCCGTCTCGACGGGATCGACGTACCGGCCCTGGCCCGGGCCGTGCGTGCGGCCGTGTCCGCCCGGCACGGCCTGCGGCTCGCCGACGTCGTCCTCGTCGCTCCCGGCGCCGTACCCCGGACGTCCAGCGGAAAGGTCGCGCGGTCCCTGACGCGGGCCAGGTATCTGGAGGGCGCCTTCGTGGCGGGGACCGCGCGATGAGCGCCGTCGACGAGGGCGCGCTGCGCCGCCTGATCGCGGAACGGGTCGCCGCCTGGAGCGGCACCGGCGACGACGTACCGATGGACCTGCCGCTGGCCGACCTCGGGATGTCCTCGCGGGACGCCGTCGGCCTGGCCGGGGAACTGTCCCGGCTGACGGGCCGCGAGCTGCCGGCGACGCTGCTCTGGTCGGCGCCCACGCTGGAAGCCCTGGTGGCGCAGCTGCGCGGCCCGGCCGAGCGGTGCCTCCCCGCGCCGCCCGCGGCCCCTCCCCCGGCCGCGCTCGACGAGCCCGTGGCCGTCATCGGGGTCGGGTGCCGACTGCCCGGCGGGGTGCGCGGCCCGGCCGACTACTGGCGGCTGCTGGGCGACGAGAGCGACGCGATCGGGCCGGTACCGGCGGACCGGTGGCGGGACTTCACCGCCTTCCCGCCCGCCGACGCGCCCACGCGCGGCGGCTACCTCGACGACATCGCCGGGTTCGACGCCGACTTCTTCCGCATCACACCGCGCGAGGCCACGGTGATGGACCCGCAGCAGCGGATGCTCCTGGAGGTCGTCCACGAGACGCTCGACCATGCCGCCGTCCCGGCCGCCGCCCTCGCCGGCACGGCCACCGGCGTCTTCGTCGGCGTCTGTGCCACGGAGTACGGCCGGCTCACCGGCGCGCGAGCGGCCGCCGTCGATCCGTGGGCCCCGGCGGGCGCGGCGCTCGGTGTGGCCGCGGGCCGGCTGGCGTACGTCCTGGACACCCGCGGGCCGAGCATGGCCGTCGACACCGCCTGTTCGTCCTCGCTGGTGGCCGTCCACCACGCCTGTGTCAGTCTGCGCACCGGCGAGAGCGACCTGGCGATCGCCGCCGGGGTCAACCTGCTGCTGTCGCCCGTCGTCGGCGTCGCCTTCGCGCGGGCGGGCGCCCTCGCGCCGGACGGCCGCTGCAAGCCGTTCTCCCCGGCGGCCGACGGGATCGGGCGCGGTGAGGGGTGCGCGGCCGTGCTGCTGAAACGGCTGTCCGACGCCGAGCGCGACGGTGACCGTGTCCTCGCGGTCGTCCGGGCCACCGCGGTGAACTCCGACGGCCGCTCGAACGGTCTCCTCGCCCCCAACCCGGCCGCCCAGCAAGCCCTGTTGAGCACCGCCTACGCACGGGCCGGGCTGGCCCCCGCGCAGATCGACTACGTCGAGGCGCACGGCACCGGCACCCCGCTCGGCGACCCGATCGAGGCGGGCGCGGTGGGCACGGTCCTGGGACCGGGCCGCGACCCCGACCAGCCGCTGCTGCTCGGCTCCGTCAAGGGCAACCTCGGGCACCTGGAGTCCGCGGCGGGCGTCGCGGGCCTGGTGAAGACGGTCCTCGCACTGCATCACGACCGCATTCCGCCGTCGCTGCACTGCGCGCACGGCAGCGCCCTGGACGATGGACGACTGCGGGTGGTGACCGAGCCCGAGCCGTGGCCCCGCTACGGCGGCACGGCCACCGCCGGGGTGTCGGCCTTCGGGTTCGGCGGTACCAACGCCCATGCCGTACTGGAGGAACGGCGGCCCCACACGCTGCCGCCCCCGGCCGACGAGCCGGCCGCCCGGCTGCACCTGCTGTCCGACGTCGACACCGAGCGGGTCCGGGACACCGCGGCCCGGCTCGCCGGGTGGCTCCGCACGCCAGAGGGCCACGCAGCCCGTCCGGCAGACGTCGCCCGTACCCTCGCCGGACGCACCGGGCGCGGGCCGGTACGCGCGGCCGTCGTCGCCGCTGACCGGGGGGAACTGGCCGACGCCCTGGACGCGTTGGCGCAGGGCCGGCCGCACGCGCGGGTGCTCACCGGCGACCGCGACCGGGTCGGGCGCGGCCCGGTGTGGGTGTTCTCCGGGTACGGCAGCCAGTGGCCCGGCATGGGGCGCCGACTGCTGGCCGAGGAACCCGCCTTCGCCGCCGCCGTGGAGAAGCTCGACGCGCGGCTCGCCGTCGCATGCGGCTTCTCGCTCCACGACCGGCTGGCGTCCGGAGCGGCGCTCGACCGCGTGGAGATCGCCCAACCGGTGCTGTTCGGGCTCCAGTTGGCACTCGTCGAGTTGTGGCGCTCGTACGGTGCCGAACCGGCGGCCGTGATCGGTCACTCCATGGGCGAGGTGGCCGCCGCCGTCTGCGCGGGCGCGCTCGACGTCTCGGACGCGGCCCGGGTCGTCGCCGTGCGGGCCCGGTTGCTGAGCGGGCTGCACGGCGGCGCGATGGCCGTCGTCGACCTGGACGACGGTGAACTGGCCGACCTGGAGCGCGACTTCCCGGGCGTCCAGGTCGCCGTCCACTCCTCGCCCCGGCAGAAGGTCGTCACCGGGGACGAGGGCGTGGTCACCCGGCTCGTGCGCCGGCTCGAGGAGCGGGGCCGCGCCGCCCGCGCCATGCGGGTCGTCGGCGCAGGACACTCGCCCCAGGTGGACCCGCTGCTGCCGGAACTGACCGACTCCCTCGCCGACGTCCGGGGCAGGCCCGCGCGCATCCCGGTCTACTCCACCGTCCTCGACGACCCGCGCGGCGACTGCCGGTTCGACGCCGCCCACTGGGCCGCCAATCTGCGCCGTCCCGTGCGCCTGGACCGGGCCCTCGCGGCGGCCGCCGCCGACGGCCACACCGCCTTCGTCGAGATCTCGCCGCATCCGGTCCTGGCCCGGCCGGTGACCGACACGGTGCCCGGCGCCCTCGTCGTGGGCACCCTGCGCCGCGACGCGGACGGCTGCGCCGGGTTCCTCTCGGAGCTGGGCGCCCTGTACGCGGCCGGTCTGCTCCTGCCGCGGCCGCCCGGCCGGGTCGTCGACGTGCCCGCACCACGCTGGCGGCACACCCGGTACTGGTGGACGGACGGGCGGGCCCCCGTCGCGGCGGCGTCAGTGGCCGCGGGACGATGGGCCGAGCCCGCCGCAGCGGGCGAGGAGGCCGACGGCCCGGTCTCGGTCGCCGCCCGCCTCAGCCACCACATCGCCGCCGTCACCGGCCACCCGACGGCCCGCGTCACGCCTGCCACGGCGCTGGCCGAGCTGGGCCTGGACTCGCTGATGGCGGTCCGTATCCGCACCGCCCTGGAACGCGAGTTCCGGGTCGACCTGCCGCTGCGCGACCTGCTCGGCGCCGCCACCGTCGACGAGGTGGCCGACCGCATCCGGCAGGCCCTTCCCGCGCCGGAAGCCGCCGGGGACGAGAAGGTGGGGCCCTCTCCGCTGCGGGCCCTGCGCACCGCCGGCTCCCGGCCGCCGCTGTTCCTGTTCCATGCGGCCGGCGGCCGCGCCGACGTCTACCGCGCACTCGCCGAACGGCTCGGGGACGACCGTCCGGTGCACGGGCTGGAACGGCTGGAGGACGCCCGTACCGTGCCGGAGAAGGCACGACGCTGTGCCGAGGCGATCACCGCGGTCCATCCCGACGGCCCCCTGCTGCTGGGCGGTTGGTCCTTCGGCGGCTTCCTCGCCCAGGAGACGGCCCGGCAGCTCACCGCCGCCGGACGGGCCGTGCCGCTGGTCGTGCTCATCGACTCGGTGCGGCCCCTCCTGCGACCCGACCGTACGCAGGCCGACCGGGTCCGCGCGCACTTCACGGGCTTCGCCCGCCATGTCGCCGACACCTACGGCGTCTCGCTCCGGCTGCCGTACGACGAACTCGCGGCGATGGACGACGACCGCGAGCGCATCGACCTCGTGCTGCGGGCCCTGCGCGGCGCCGTCGAGGTACCGGCCGCCGCGCTGGAGCACCAGCGTGCCTCCTACCTGGACCTGAGGGTCGGCGAGGCCCATCGGCCGGGCCGCCACGACGGCCGCGTGGTCCTGTACCGGGCCACCGAGCCGGCCCCGCACACGGTGCGCGACCCGGCGTACGAACGGGACGACGAGACCCTCGGCTGGGACGAGGTGTGCCCGCGTCTGACGGTCGTGCCGGTCCCGGGGCACCACCTCTCGCTGCTCGACCCTCCGCACGTCGACGAGATCGCCGCCCATCTGCGGCAGCTGCTCGCCACGCCGAGCGGACCCGCTGAACCGGACTGAGGAGCCGCCATGCCGCAGCACACCGCCCGACCGTCCCGCCGCGCCGTCACCAGGGCCGCGGCGGCCACCGGCCTGGCCGCCCTGTTCGGCGCGACCGCCGCCACGGGACGCGCCCGGGCCGCGACCCGGCTGGGGCCGCGCACCTTCGACGTGTCCGTGTCCTCCCCCGCGCTGGGCCGCAGCGCGCGGGTCCGGCTGATCCTGCCGTCGGACTTCGACGCCCGGCCCACCCGGAGCTACCCCGTCCTGTATCTCCTGCACGGCGCCCACGACGACTACACGTCCTGGACCCGGGAGACGGACATCGAGGCCTTCACCGAGGGCCGCGACCTGATCGTGGTCATGCCGGACGCGGGCCCCACGGGCATCCCCACCGCATGGCGCGGCGGACCCGACTACGAGACCTTCCAGCTCCAGGAGGTCCCGGCGCTGCTGGCCCGCGACTACCGGGCGTCCGGTGTGCGGGCAGTCGCCGGGGTGTCCACCGGAGGCTACGGCGCGATGGCGCACGCGGCCCGCCACCCGGGCACGTTCAGCGCCGCGGCCTCCTACAGCGGCATCCTCGACACCACCGCCCCCGGCGTGCCCGCGCTCCTGGACGCCATCGTGGCCCGCGAGAACCTGGCCCCGCACTCGCTCTGGGGCAGTCCGCTCCTCAACGCCCTGACCTGGCGCGACTTCAATCCGCGCGCCCGGGCGGCCGGGCTGCGCGGCACTCCCCTGTACGTCTCCAGCGGCAGCGGGGTGGTCGGTGGCGTCGGCGACTGGCTGCCCGAGGCGCTGGAGAGCACCCTGTGGCCCTCCGCGCACGCCTTCACCGATTTCCTCAGGCTCCTCGGCATTCCGGCCACCACCCACTACTACGCGGGAGGAGGACACAGCTGGACGTACTGGAAGCGGGAGTTCACCGCCTCGTGGCCGATGCTCGCCGGTGCGCTGGGGGTGCCGGAGTGATGTCGGTGCAGCCGGGGCACGGAACGGAGCGCAGGGGACGTCCGTCCAACACAGGACGTCCCCCTCGTCCCACGGCCAACAGTGCGTGGGCGAGCCGCCTCCGGGTGAAAGGAGTGTCCGTCGTGGCTGTCCCCACCCCGCGCGGCGTGCCCACCGAGCCCGGGACCGTTTCGGTTCCGCCCGACCTGGCCGAGTTGCTGCGCGCCCGACTGGAGAGCGTCGCCGACGAGGTGGAGGAGGAGGTCCGCCGGCAGGTCCCCGAGTACGCGCGGCCTGCCGACGGGATCTACGGCCGCAATCTCCGGGCCGGAGTGGTGCAGGCGCTCACGTTGTTCGTCGACCACATCGCCGACCCGCGCGGCCAGGGAGCCGCCATCGCCGCGACGTACTACGAACTCGGACGCGGCGAGGCCCTCGAGGGCCGCAGTCTGGACGCGTTGCAGTCCGCGTTACGGGTGGGCGGGCTGCACGCCTGGCGGCTGATGGGCCGTACGGCGGAGGAACTCGGGCTGGACTCCACGGTCGTGGCCACACTCGGCGAGCTGGCGTTCCGGACCGTGCACGAGGTCGCGGAAGCGGCCGCCGCGGGCTACGCGGAGGCACGGTCGCACAGCACGGACGAGCTGGAGCGGCGCCGCCGGCGTCTGCTCGACCTGCTGCTGGGCGACGGGCCGGTGTCCCCGGAGGCGGTGCAGGCCCTGGCGCACGGCGCACGCTGGCGGGTGCCTGCGCAGGTCGCCGTCGTCACGCTGGCGGCCACCTCGGACCCGCACACGGCGGACGGGCCACCGGCGATGCCCGGGGCACTGACGGACATGGGGTCGCGGCCGCCGCGCGTGCTGGTGCCGGACCCGGAGGGCTCCGGGCGGTTCGGCGGCCGGTCTTTCCTGCTGGGTCTCCAGGGACGTCCGGCGGCGATCGGCCCGACGGTCCCCGTCACCGAGGCCGCGCAGTCGCTGCGCTGGGCCACGCGGGCCCTGGGGCTGATGGGCCGCGGGATCCTGCCCCGGCAGGGCGTGGTGCGGTGCGCGGACCACCTGTCGACCCTGCTGCTGCACAGTGACGAGCCGCTGCTAGCCCACCTGCGGACGCGGGCCCTCGCGCCCCTGGACGCCGCTTCCGAGGGCCAGCGCGCCCGGCTGGCCGAGACGCTGCTGGCCTGGCTGCTCAGCGGCAGCAACGTGCCCGATGTCGCCGCCCGGCTCCACATCCACCCGCAGACGGTCCGCTACCGCCTGCGCCAGCTGGAGAAGCTCTTCGGCGACGCCCTGCACGACCCCGGCGCCCGCCTGGATCTGATCCTCGCCCTGCGCTCCGCGCACCACTCCTGACGGAAACCGGCATCGCACCGCATCGGCCCACTCACCACGGAACAAAAACATGTGGAATTTCTGAATTCCCGTCCATAACACCCGGCAAGGAAACGCGAATACCTTCGGGACTGTCCTTTTCATCAGGCGCTGCACGCGCCCCACCCGCAAAGGATTCCCATGCGTATCCGCTTGTGCCTCGCCGCGCTCTCACTCGCCGTCGGGGCTGGACTCGCCACTCTCCCGGCACCCACCGCATCCGCCGCCACCTGCTCGGACATCGACGTCGTGGCCGCTCGCGGCACCTTCGAGCCGGGCACGCTCGGCCTGATCGTCGGCGATCCGGTGTTCTCCGCGCTCCAGCGGAAACTGACGGGCAAAACCCTTTCCAGCTATGCGGTGAACTATCCCGCGGACCTTTCCCTGACATCGGCCGCGCAGGGAAACGCGGATCTGGTGAACCACGTCAAGGCGCAGGCGACGGCCTGCCCGAATCAGCGCTATATTCTCGTCGGATATTCGCAGGGCGCGAATGTCGTCGACAATTCCATCGGCATCAGCAGTGCGGGCGCGGTGGTCGGCAGCCCCATCGTCGCGACCCTCCCGGCGGCGGTCGAGCCGAAGGTCGCCGCGGTCCTGCTGTTCGGCAACCCGATCCGGGCCCTCGGCAAGAGCGTCACCGGCACCTACCGGAGCCGCACCATCGACTTCTGCGCCGCCGGTGACCCCATCTGCGAGAACGGCGGCGACGACGTGCTGGCGCATCTCGGCTACACCGCCGACGCCACCGCGGCGGCCACGTTCGCCGCCGGCAAGGTCTGACCGTACCGGCACGCCGGCTCACGGCAGGGCCCGGGAGGAGATCCTCCCGGGCCCTTCGCACGGGTGACGCGACGGCTATCGGGGAGTGCGGGCGAACGCCGAGAGAGCGCCGGACACGGGTTCGGGCAGCCCGTTGTTCTGCACCGGCGCCGCGGTCAGCACGTCGAGGTGCTGGTAGCCGGGGGCGACGACCGGGTGCAGGTCGGCCGGGATGCGGCCCGCGAGCAGTCCGTCGCCCGCGAGCACCGTGAGCGTCGGACGGGCCGTCAGTCCGGTGGGGTGGACGACGAGTTTCTTCACCTGCGGTGATGTGGCCAGCTGGATGTCGGTGACCAGTTTGGTCGGGAAGTACTGCTCCGTGAAGTCGAGCGGCTGCTCCGCCAGGCTGCGGGCCAGCTCCTGGAGGTCGGTGACCTCCTTGCCCGCGTCGGTGAACGGCGTACCGTCGGCCGACCGGTATCCAGGGTCGTCGGCGTCGCCGACCCGGTCGTGGTCGCGCCAGGTGTACAGCGGCCCGTGGGGCTGCGCGGGAACGGCCTTGTACCCGACGCCGAACAGCTGCGTCGGCTGCGTGCCGCCGTTGGGCACGGGGAAGCTCTTGTCCGTGACCGGCCCGCCGTCGAAGAAGCCCACGCTGCTCTGGAGGAACGCCAGCGGTACGGAGTTGTCGTCCATCAGGGCGCCGAGCACCGTGGCGTTGGTGAGCCGGAAGTCCTTCACCCCAGGGGAGCCGGTGAGGAAGGTGGCGGCGTCCTTCGAGAACAGGAAGCGGTTGGTGGCCTCGATGTTGATGCCGGACGGCAGATAGGCCGGCAGGTCCGCCTCGCCGTCCGGGTCGCGCACGGCGCCCAGACCGGCGATGCCGAGCAGGGTCATGGTCTCCGGGTTGAGCAGCACCGGCGCGGACAGCGAGCGCGGCAGCAGCCCGGTGTCGAGCCCCGCCTGCACCGCCGCGTAACCGAGCCCGACGTCCGGCAGGTTGGTGTCGTCGGGCAGGCTGCCGCTCAGGTCGGCCAGCGAGGTGGAGATCGTCGTGTCGAGCGCGAAGTAGCCGGCGCACTGGTTCTGTCCCGCGTCCGCCAGGGTGGTGGGGTCGCCGTCGAAGTCGGCCGCCGCGAAGTACCCGGTGACGACCCCGCCCAGCGAGTGTCCGCCGCACAGCACTTTGCTCCTGCGCAGGCCCTGGTCGGGCAGTTCGTGGACCAGCAGGTCGTATTCGTCCCGTACGGTCTGTTCGATGCCGAGCTTCGCCATCCACCCGAGCCGGTCGTCGTCGACGAAGCCGCCGAAGACCCGGCCGTCGACCTGCTTGGCCCGGTAGTAGTAGTCGACGGCGGTGTGCTGGTCGCCGGAGGCGATGCCGGTGCGGTCCTCCAGGCAGTTGGAGCGCCGGTCCAGGGCCCAGAACTCGATGTGCCGACCCTGCGCTGCGGCCTTCGCGACGGTGCCCCGGGCGACGCTGTCGAAGGCTCCGGCACCCTCCAGGATGCCCGGCTGGGCCACCAGGATCCGGTCGGCGTCGGCCGATGCCGCCGGTCCTTCGGCGGAGCGGTAGCGCAGATACGACAGCTGGTCGCAGGCCGCCGGCCGGGCTCCGAAGGACCTCGGCAGCGGCACCTTCACCCGTACCACCGACTCGGTCACGCCGTCGGCCGGGTGCGTCGACGGCACGGGCGTCTCGGTCCGTGCGCCGTCTCCCCGGGCGTCCGGGGAGACGGCGGTGAGCACCCCCGTGGTCAGCAGCACCGCGAGTACCGCGCCGCGCCACGTCCTTCCTCTGCTACGACTCGTCTTCATAGCCGGACGGTAGGGCCGTGGAGCGCGGGTGCTCGGGAAGTGCTCACAAGAACGCAGCACGCGACGGCACGCTTGTCACCGGCCCGCAGAGAAGGAGTCGGCGTTCTCGCGGCGCGGGTCAGGCGTCCGTGACGGTCACGGTGACGGGGGTGCCGATCTCGACGGTGCGGCTGACGGTGCACTGCCGGTCGTGGGAGACCGCGACCGCCCGGGGCAGGATCGCGCGGGCCCGGTCTCCGGAGGCGCCTTCGGGGAAGCTGACGGAGAAGGTGACCGCGAGGTCGGTCATCCGGTTGCCGAACTCGTCGCCGACCTTTTCGCCGGTCACGGTGACGGTGAACTCGGCGGGCTCGACGTGCCGGCCGGTGGCCGCGTCGACGTCGGCGGCGGTGCAGCCGCCGATCGCCGCGAGCAGGAGTTCGACCGGGGTGAAGTCGGTGCCGCCGTCGGAATCGGAGCGGGTACCGAAGCCGATCGTGCCACCGCGGACGTTCGTCGCGGTGAACCGGCCGGCGCCGGTCCGCTCGATGGTGACGAGGCGCTGGGAGTCTTCGCTCATGCCGACGACACTAGCGCCGCGCCACCGGCACGCCACACGGGCAGAACCCCGTCCCGGCACGGGCTCGCCCCGCCGGGCGACACAGGGGCAAGGCTGGCCCGAGGCGTCGACGGCCCGGCCCGGCGTCGGCTAGGCGCCCCGGCGCACCCGGGCGGCCGCACGGGCCTCGGCGGCCTGGCGGGCATCGGCTGCCTTGCGGGACTCGCCACCGCGGCCGGGCCGCCCGGGGCGGGTGCCCATACCGCGGAAGGGAGCGCCGCCGCGCGTCGGACGCTCCGCGGCGGCCGGCCCGTTGCCGCCGATGGGGACGCCGGAGGGAGCCTGGGCGCCGGTGATGCGGCTCAGCTCGGCCTCGCCGGAGCGGATCGGTGTGATCTGCGCCCTGATGCCCGCGTCGGACAGCAGTCGGGCCATGTCCCGGCGCTGGCTGTGCGTGACCAGCGTCACGACACTGCCGGACTCGCCGGCGCGAGCCGTACGGCCGCCACGGTGCAGGTAGTCCTTGTGGTCGGCGGGCGGGTCGACGTTGACGACGAGGTCGAGGTTGTCGATGTGGATGCCGCGGGCCGCGACGTTGGTCGCCACCAGCACCGTGACGCGGCCGTCCTTGAACTGGGCCAGGGTGTGGTTGCGCTGGGGCTGCGACTTGCCGCCGTGCAGTGCGGCGGCCCTGACGCCGCTGCCCAGCAGGTGCCTGGTGAACTGGTCGACGGCGTGCTTGGTGTCCAGGAACATGAGCACGCGTCCGTCGCGGGCGGCGATCTCGGTGGCGGTGGCGTACTTGTCGGCGCCGTGCACCTGGAGGACGTGGTGCTCCATCGTGGTGACCGCGCCCGCGGACGGGTCGACCGAGTGGACCACGGGGTCATGGAGATAGCGACGGACCAGGAGGTCGATGTTGCTGTCGAGCGTGGCCGAGAACAGCATGCGCTGGCCGTCGGGGCGTACCTGGTCGAGCAGCTCGGTGACCTGCGGCATGAAGCCCATGTCGGCCATCTGGTCGGCCTCGTCGAGGACGGTGATGTCCACCCGGTCCAGGCGGCAGTCCTTGCGCTCGACGAGATCCGTGAGGCGGCCCGGCGTCGCGACGACCACCTCGGCCCCGGCCCGCAGCGCGCCGGCCTGCCTGCCGATCGACATGCCGCCGACCACGGTGGCCAGCCGCAGTTTCAGCAGCCGGGCGTACGGGGTGAGCGCGTCGCTGACCTGCTGGGCCAGCTCGCGGGTGGGGACGAGGACCAGGGCCAGCGGCTTCCGCGGCTCGGCGCGTCGGCCGGCCGTGCGCACCAGGAGCGCCAGGCCGAAGGCGAGCGTCTTGCCCGAGCCGGTGCGGCCACGGCCCAGGACATCGCGGCCCGCGAGCGAGTTCGGCAGCGTGGCGGCCTGGATCGGGAACGGCTCGGTCAGACCGTGCCCGGCGAGCAGCTCCAGCAACTCGGCGGGCATGTCCAGTTCGCCGAAGGTCGCGGCGGCGGGGAGTGCGGGGGTGACGGTGACCGGTTGCGCGAACTCGGAACGGTCATTCGTGCGAGCTGAACGGTTCAACGGAGAACCTTCCTCGAGGGGCACGCATCGAGGAATTCCCGGCAGGAGTGGCAATGAGCCGGATGAATTGCAAGCACGAGCCGAAAATGAGACTGAAAGAATTCCATGAGAATCTTCGGAATCCCTGGAAAGCAGCAAGCTGGGGCCCGCACCACGTGGTGCGGGCCCCAGCTGCCTCATACGCTTTCGCGTCAGGCAGGCGTGATGTTCTCCGCCTGCGGGCCCTTCTGGCCCTGCGTGACGTCGAAGTTCACCTTCTGGCCTTCCTGAAGCTCACGGAAGCCCTGGGTGGCGATGTTCGAGTAGTGAGCGAAAACGTCGGGGCCGCCGCCGTCCTGCTCGATGAAACCGAATCCCTTTTCCGAGTTGAACCACTTGACGGTGCCAGTAGCCATGTCACATCTCCTTCGGGGCAGTGCCCAGAGGCCCACACCGTGTGGACCCATGCGTTGCCACAATGAACCCCGTCCGGATAAGCACCGGAGATACAAAAATGCCCGGCGACAGACAGTCGCCGAGGCACTTGAAGTTTCGGGAACCACAACTGCAACTAGCTTGAAGCCTAGCACGGTACATACAACCGCACTACCTTTCGCCCACGCGGCACCGGATCGGGCGCGCAAGCCTGTACGAAGTCAAATACACGCGAAAGGTTAATTTTCAGATTACACAAGGGGCGCCGCGGACGAACTCGACCATGGCTCGGGCGCGAGCCGGCGGTCGGGCCGGCCGGCGAGCACGGCCGTGACCACCGCGGTGCGGGACCGCAGTCCGGTGCGTGCGAACAGCCGGGACAGCCGGTTGGCCACCGCGTCCTCACTGAGCCGCAGCACCATGGCGATCCGACGGTTGGTGAGCCCTTCGGCGATCAGGGTCGCGAGCAGCCGCTCGTTCTCGGCGGTGGCTCGGGCGCGCCCCGGGACGGTGATTCCGGCCTCCCGCATGGCGGCCCTGGTGCGGAAGCGCGCCAGCGCGGAGCCGGTCCTCCCGAACAGTTCGTACGCCTCGTGCAGCAGCGTGGGCGGCCCCGCGCCGGCCTCGGCCGCGGCGACGAGGGTGACGGCCGTCTCGAACGGCTGGCTGCGCGAGCGTGCCAGGTCCACCGCCTCCCGCAGACCGTCCCGGGCGGCGCCGGGAGAGTCCTGCCGCAGCACACGGGCCGACGCGAGCAGAAACCTCAGTCGCGTCCGTCCGCTGCCCGTCCTGTCGGAGATCCGCTCCAGGCGTTCCAGACAGGTCAGCGCCTCGCCGGTGTGTCCCGTTTCCGCGTACACCTCGGCGAGGGCGGCCCACAGCTCGTCGACGCCGGCGACATGTCCGTGGGCGTCCGCCGCGTCCAGGCCGCGCCGCAGCGTCTTCTCGGCCCCGTTCGGATCGCCGAGGGCACGCTGTATCTCGGCCTCGACAGCGTCCAGCGAGTACTCCGGACGGTCCTCGCCCCGGTCGCGCACGCTGTCGAGGAGGCGGCGGGCGCTGGTGGTGCGGCCCCGGGCCAGGAGAATCTCCGCGGTGCGGGCGGGAATCAGACAGCCGTCCGCCGCGGGCGTGTGGATCCGGTTGTTCGCCAGCATCCAGCGGGCCGGCTCCAACGCCTCGTCCCAGCGGCCCTGGAGGTGGCGCCGGAGGAACACGCTGTGCGGGTGCAGCCGGTCGGCGGTGAGGCCCTGTGCGGCCAACAGGTCTTCCGCCGCGTGCAGGTCCCGGCCGCTGAGCAGCTCGTCGAACATCGTGGTGGCCAACGCGTACACGTGCTCGGCACCGAGGTTCGGGGCCTCGGAGAGGGCCAGCGCGCGCCTGAACCGCTCCGGCCGGCCCAGCACCATCTCCGCCACGGCTCGGAAGTAGTCGGGCTTCACCCGGCCGCGGACGTCGGTGGCCCACACCTCTTCCGTCCGGGCCAGCAGGTCCAGCGCCTCCTGCCATCTCGCCAGCCCGCACAGGGCCAGCGCCCGGCCGGTCACCGGGACCAGGCCCGGCAGCCGCAGTTCGTCCCACCACTCCGCCGTGGCCAGCCGGGACAGCGCCCGCCAGTCCGAGTCGTTGGCGGTCGCCGCCGTGCAGAGGTTCGCGGTGTCCTGCAGCGCATGAGTGCCCAGCACGTCCGCCCGGTTGCGCAGGATCGACTCGGCGATGGTCCGCGCGGTCCGGTAGTCCCCCGCCTGGTAGGCGGCCTTGGCGTACCGCTGAAGGGCCGGGACGCGCTCCTCGGGCCGCTCGACGAGGTTGCCGACCGCCCGGCACCACCGGAGCACTCCCCTGCCCTCGGAGTCGGGGTGCAGCCGCTGCGCGGCGGCCGTCAACTCCCGTACCGCACGGTCGCGGTCGACCAGGTGGCCGGCTTCCGCGACCCGGTCCGCCAGGTAGGCCACCGCGTCCGCCTCGTCGGACAGCGCCACCACCGGTGGGCCCGCCTCGTATGCGATGCCCGCCGCGTCCCGGTCCGCCCAGACCGCCTCCACCGCCGTGGCGGACAGCCGACTGCGTTCCAGCGGCCCCAGCCGTTCGCGGACGGCGTGTGCCGTCAGCGCGACGGCGAACGTCCATCCGCCTGCCGCGGCGCCGTCGAAGCCTGGCCTGACGTCGACGATCTGCGCGTCGATCAGTACGCGGATCGCGTCGCCGACCGTCTCGGCGGACAGTCCGGTCGCCGCGGGGATCAGCTCCGCGGCCCGCCCGCCGAGCGGCCACAGGACGCTCAGTGCCCCGGCCACCACGCGGCACGGCTCACTCAACGCGTCGAGCGCTCCCACGAACCGGTCGCCGTCCGGCAGCACCGGCGTCGGTGTCCGCACCCCGATGAAGGCGTGACCGTCGGCCACCCGGATCGCCCCTTCCCGGGTCCACCCGGTGAGCAGGGCGTCGATCGCGCCGGGGACCCCGTGCGTCAACTCCCGTACCCGCCGGGACAGACCGCTGTCGGGTGTCGCCCGCAACCGCCGTGCCACCACCGCGGTCGTCTCGTCCGGCCCGAGACGGGACAGCACGATCGTGTGCGCCCACGGCACGTCTCCCTGCTGTTCCACACCGCCGGCAGCACCGCGGTGCGGTGGCGTCCGGCCCTTGCCGTCCACGGCGCTGCGGGCATCGGGTGCCGCCTCGTGCCCGTTCCGCCAGGGGGCGCTCCGCTCGCCCCGCCCCACCGCGGAGGCCAGCAGCCGGACCGGGGACGGCACGCGCGCGAAATCGGTCCCGCGGAGCACGGCCAGCGAATCCGCGTCGGCGAGGTGGAGGTCGTCCAACTCCACGACCACGGGCGCGGACCGCGCCAGAGCGGCGCGCAGCAGTGCGGCCATCGCGGTCCCGTCGCGCCGCTCGGCCGCGTGCAGCGCCTCGGTGACCGGCTTCGCCGCGCGCCGCTGTGGCGTGCCGGAGAGGTGCTCCTCCAGCACCATGACCAGCCGCAGGGCGAGCACCAGCGGCCGTGCGTCGTCGCCCGGCACACAGCCCACCGCGAGCACGGGCGTCCCTTCGGCGCGCAGCCGTTCGCCGACTGCGTGCAGGAACGCGCTGCGCCCGGCTCCTCGTTCGCCCCGGACGAGCACCATGCGCGGTCCGTCCGGATCCTTGAGGCGGCCATGGACCTCGTCCGACTCCCGCTCGCGGCCGACCGGGCAGCCGGTCGTGCGGTCGAGGCTCGCCGCCGTGCCCCCGTGGACCAGCCAGGGGCTTTCGGACGGAGCAGTCATGGTCCACCGCGTTCTCTTCGACGACATGTGCGAGGCGGGTGGCACCGGACCCGACCGCGTCGAGCGTCTCCGGCGGCCCCGCGGCCGGGCCGTCAACACTGCGAACCATTATGGCGATTTCCGTATGATCATGTCCCGTCGGGCGGCGGGCTCCGAAAGCACCGCGCCGCGAACGTTCCTGCTCCGGTCGGCCGTTCACACGCGCAGTACCGGACCGGGAGGAGTGGGCGTGCCGAAGTGCGGGCCCGTCATCGGCAGGGACGGCGAGATCCGGGAAGTCGCCGACACCCTGCTGTCCACCGGTGCCTCGGCGCGCACCCTGCTGCTCGTCGGCAGAGCCGGAACGGGCAAGACCGCCGTGCTGGAACAGGCCCGCAGAACGGTGGTCGGTGAGGGCGCCAGGGTGTTGCGGCTGCGCTGTCACCACGGTGCGAACGCGCCCGGCGCGGCCGCCCTCGCCGAGGGCGTCCACCAGGTGCTGACCAAGGTCCACGACCGCTGGAGCCCGGCCCGTACCGGTGCCGTCCGTCGGACCCGGCTGCGCAACAGCGGCCGCGGCGGCGAGTTGACCCTGCTGTCCACGCTCGGCGAGGTGATCGCGGACGCGGCCCGTCACCTCCCCTTCGCGCTGGTGGTCGACGACGTAGAGCGGATGCCGTCACCGACGGCGTCCGCCCTCGGCCTGCTGCTGCGCGTCTTCCGCCCGGCCGGCGTGCCGATGGTGCTGGCCGGCCGGCCGGCACAGCCGGGAGACGGTGGTGTCCGGCAGCTCACCGCGGCGGCCGACCGGCTGCTCGAACTGCCGCCGCTGCGCCCCGCCGACGTGGAGGCCCTCGTGGTACGGCGCCTCGGCCGCCCGGTCGAACCGGCCCTGGTGACGGCGGTGGTGCGGGCGTTGGGCCCGATGGCGGGCACCCCCGAGGCCGTGCTGTCGGTGCTCGACTCGATGGCGGAACGCGGCGACTTCCTGGAGCTCGACGGTCATGTGTGCCTGACCGAGCCGGAGGAGGCGCTGCGACTCACCACGGATGTGGCGCGACTGAGCCGGCTCTGCTGGCCTGCCGGTCCCCCGGACGCCACGGCCCTGGACGCGGCGGCCGCGGTGGCCCGCAACCTCGAGCACGCCGAGATACGGCTCGACGATCTGCACCGGCTGAAGCCGGGCGGGCCACGCCGGTCCGGTCTCGTCGACCGCACGCTGACCCCACTGGTCGCGGACGGGATTCTCAGCGTGGACGAGGACCGCCGCGTCGCCTTCGCCGTTCCGGCCCTCGCGGCGGCGCTGCGCGCGCTGCCCACGCGTCATGCCGTGTCGTCGCTGCACGCCCTGATCACCAGATCGCTGACCGACCGGCTGGGCCCGGAGACGGCGGGGGGCGGCTGTCCCCGGCTGGCCGATCACGTGGCCGCCGCCGGGGCCGAGCTGGACGACGCCCTCGCGGTGGACGTACTGCTGGCGGCGGCCCGTACGGACGCCAGGTCCGACTGGTCGCGATCGGTCCGCGCCTACTCCTGCGCGCTCCGACGCCTGCCGCCGCACGACCGCCGCACCCCCGGCGTGCTGCGCGAGTCCGCCGAGCTGAGCCTGCGCCACGCCGATCACCCAGGTGCGCTGGCCCTGGGCGAACCGCTGTTCGCCTGCCTGGCCGCGCCCTCCGCCGAACAGGACCGGGAAGGGCTGGAGCACCTCGCCGAAGTGCCGGACGGAGAATGGGTGGAGCACCTCGCCGAGGCTCCGCACCCGAAAGATCTGGAGCACGTCGCCGAGGTCTGGGCGCTGGCGGCGTTGCACGAGCACCGATTGCCGCCGTGCGGCCTCGACGCCGGTCCCCAGGGCCGTGCCGCGGTGGAGCACGCGCCCGCCGTGGCCGGCTTCGCGGCGCTCGTCGGTCCGTACGGACTCGGCCCGGTGACGCCCCGTCCGGGTGCGGTGGCCCCCCGCGGACCTGCCGCCGCCGGCCCCCGGCCCGGGTCCGGGCCCCTGCCCTCGGCGGCGGAACTCCGGCTGCTGGCCGGAGCCGCGGGCAGCCGCGCCGGGCTGTCGGACGTCCTGCCGCCCGGCGCGGACGGCGTACGGACGCTGGACCGGCTCCGGAACGCGACCGCACACGCGGACCTGGCCGGCGCCCTGGCCTCCCTGCTCGGGGACCGCTACCCGGGGGCGGGGAACAGCACCGCCGCGCTGTACCACGCCATGGTGCGCGCGTATCTGCAAGGAGACTGGGACCGGGCGCTGGCGTCCGCCCGCCGGATCGAGGCGCGCGCCCGGACCCGCGGCATCGCGGCCGGCCCCGCGCAGGCCGCCCGGGCGCTCGCGGCCGACATCCACTGCGCGCGCGGGGAGTTGGGGCACGCACGGGCGTGGCTGGAGCTGGTCCCCGCCGCCGTGACCCACCCGCTCGTCGCCTGGGCGAGGCTGGGGGTGCGGTACTGGTCGGGCCAGGTGGAGGAGGCGATGGAGGCGGCGCTCGACGAGGTGCGGCGGGCCCGGCGGAGCGGCCTGCTCTCGGGCATCGAGAAGGTGCTGGTGCGATACCTGTCGTTCGCTCTGCTGGAGGCCGTGCCGCAGGCCATGGGGCGGGCGCTGGACGAACTGGAGGCACTGGACGAGGAGGTGGGATCCCCCATGACGCGCGAGGCGGTGCTCCTCGGCCGAGGCGTGGTGCGCCGCGACGTGGACAGCGCGCTGGCCGCTCTCCGCGCGGTGCGCCGACGGGGCGACGCGTACCTGGAACTGCTCTGTCACCTGGGCCTGGCGGAGATCGGCGACGACTCCGAACGATGGCTGGCCGAGGCCACGCGCGGCGCGCAGGCGCTGGGCATCGGGCGCGCCACCCGTACGTCGCTCGGCCATATGACGCGACGCCGGACCCTCGTCCTGCCGCGGGTGCGTCCGGCCAGGCACGAGTTGAGCGAGGAGGACATCGAGCTGACCACGATGGTCAGCCGTGGGGCGACCAACCGGCAGATCGCGGCACGGCTCGTGTGGAGCGAGAAGACCGTGGAGCGGCGGCTGACACGACTGTTCCAGCGCACCGGCTGCCGCTCCCGGGTGGAGCTGGCTGCGGCGTGGCTGGACGGCAGCCTCGCCCGCCGTGACCTGGTACCGGACGGCGTGCGTGGCGCGGCCGGAGCTTCGTTCCCCGCCTCCGGCCCCGGGACGCCGTCGAGCCGACGCTGACGTGCGGCGCGCCGGCCGCGGCACACCGGCCGGGTGTCTGCGAGCCGGCGCCTGACGTCGCGGACGCCGCGCGCCGGGCACGGCCGTTCTCCGGCCGGCGGGTCAGCCGAGTTGGGCTGCGTGGGTGTCGATGGGCAGGCCCAGTCGGCCGGTGTCCAACGAGCCGTCGGCGTTCACCTGGAAGTTCCAGTCGGCGTCGTCGCCGATGTAGCCGAGCACCAGGAGCGCGTCGGTGCCGCGCAGCGCTGCGTCCCGCCAGTTCTCGTCGCGGAACTGGGCGGCGGTCACCACGAAGAGGCGGCGGGCGTGTGTCCAGGCGGTCACCAGGGCGGTGCTGTCCGGCTGCGGGCTCTGAAGGCCCGACGATCGTCGGTCGGTACCCGTCGGCACGCCGTCCCGGCAGGCCAGAGCCTCGTCCCGGGTGGCCGCGGTACGCAGCCGGGCCGACCTCGCGCCCAGTCCGTCGGTGACCGACGGAGTGGCCGCCGAGCCCACCAGGACGACTGTGGCGAGCGACCCGACCGGTCCCGCGATCAGTTCGGTGATGAGAGCCTGCGCCAGGGACCGGACATCGTTGTCCTCACCCGTCAGGGCTATCGCCCCCGACAGCAGCGAGAGGTCGACGAGCACCCTGTCGCCTCGATGGCGGCCGAGGGTGACGGCCAGGGAGTAGGGATGCGCTGTCTCCACGCCCCCGTTTCCCGGACTCGTCAGGTCCTTCGGTTCCACCCACCACTCCTTGCCCGAGAGGTCCGCGGTCCATGGCGCGGGCGCGGGGGCATCGGCACCGGCGAGCAGCAGCGTCAGCCGCCGACCCGAGTGGATGACCGCGTGCACCTCGGGCAGCGCGCGTGCGCTGTGCGCCCGCCCCTCGGCCACGGCCCGCAGTCCCAGGGCGACCGTCTCGAGTTCCTTGCGGTGGGCGCTCGGTCTCGCGGTGCGGACCTGTCCGGGCAAGGAGTTGCGTCTGCGCAGGATCCACGCGGCGGCGGCCCCGAGCAACACCACGACGAGCACCACGGACGGGACAATGGACGCGCTCATGCGGCCACCTTTGTTACTAGAAGTTGCCAGAACTGGTCACCGGCTCTGCGGCGACGCCGCCCGCGGCGCTCCGCGGTCGCATCGCCAGGGGCCCGGTGGCACCCGGGGGAAATGCCTCCGCCGATCGGCCGGCAGCAGTGGGAGACGTCGAAACGCGTTTCCCACGCCATCGTGGTGCTTTCTCCCCTTCCGGTGGAAGGCGCGACCGCGAACCTTGCCGGTCCGTACAGGGAGAACGGCCCGGCCGCTCGCGCCAGGTTTCCCTCGGTCGGCGGACGTCGGGCTCCTGGCGCGGAGGTCCGGTCTTCCCGGGTGGCAGCATCGCCCTCCTGAACTCGTGGAAAACCTGTGCGATTTGGGGGCGGGCGAATGCCTCGGCAAGCAGTCGGCGAGACCGTGCGCGTGGCGATCCACGCACCCGCCCCCTTGGTCCGTGCCGGACTGGCCGGCTTCGTCGCACTGGACCCGCGTCTGCACGAACTGCCGCGGGCCAGGATCGGCGAGGCCGACGCCATCGTGGTCGCCGTGGACGTGGCGGACGCCTCCGCCCTGGACCTGCTCCACCGCCTGTGCGACAAGCCCGGCGCACGTTTCCTCGTGGTGGTGGGCAGGAAGTGGCGGGCCGACCTGTCGGCTGCGCGGCAGCGGGGCGTCCGCGCCGTGGTGTGGTGGGACTTCTGCAGCCCGGACGTCTTCGCCCGCTCGGTGCGCGCGGTGGCCGGCAGCGAGGAGACCCCGCTCCCTTCCCAGCTCACTCCCGGGCGTCCGGCACGCAACCCCGAGCGGGCGGAACACCACGTCGTCGCCTCCCGGGGCCGGGCCGAGCCCCGACTCGACGCTCGCGAGGTGGACGTGCTGCGCCTCATCGCCGAGGGAAAGCAGTGCGACGAGATCGCGCTCGAACTCTCCTACTCCGAACGCACGGTGCGATACATCCTCTACGGCGCGATGAAGCGGCTGCGCACGCGCAACCGCGCCCACGCCGTCTCCCACGCCATCCGGGCCGGGCTGATCTGAGCTGCCGGCGGCGGGAAATCTCGTCGACAGCGCGCCGCCCCACCCGGCACAGTGGCCGCTTGTGACGAGCAGCGAACTGTGGACCCGCGCGACCGCCGACCGCTACGACGCCGAGGAGGGCGAGATGTCCTCGGCCGCCGTCCTCGGACCGACCCTCGACTTCCTCGCCGAACTCGCCGGTGACGGCCGGGCGCTGGAATTCGCCATCGGAACCGGGCGCGTGGGTGTCCCGCTCCGGGAACGCGGCGTGCCCGTGGTGGGCGTCGAACTGTCCGAGCACATGGCGGCGGTCCTGCGGCGCAAGATCGACGAGGACACGCTCCCGGTCACCGTCGGGGACATGGCCACGACCGTCGTGCCCGGCGAGTTCGCCCTGGTGTATCTCGTCTACAACACCATCACGAACCTGCTCACGCAGGACGAGCAGGTCGAGTGTTTCCGCAACGCCGCGCGGCACCTGGCGCCCGGCGGCCGCTTCGTCATCGAGCTGGGGGTGCCGCCACTGCGGTTCCTGCCGCCCGGGCAGGTCGCGGTGCCTTTCGACGTCTCCGAGCGGCATCTCGGCTTCGACACCTTCGACCTGGTCGAACAGATCCTCGTCTCGCACCACTTCACCCGCGACGGCGACGACGGCAGCTACCGCCGCGGAGACTCCCGGCACCGGTACGCGTGGCCCGCGGAGCTCGACCTGATGGCACGGATCGCGGGACTCGGACTGGAACGGCGCGTCGCGGACTGGGACGGCGCACCGTTCACCCAGGACTCCACGAAGCACATCTCCGTGTGGCGCAAGCCGGCCTGACACGCCACCTTCCAGGCCGAACTCCCCCGACGCGCACGGCGACGTGGATCGGTGATTGGCTGTCCCCGTTTCCGACAGCCAGTCCACCCCAGGAGGACCCCGTCATGAGCAGTTCCTACGCACTCGAGTACAAGGTCGTCACCTTCCGCGAGTCACTGATCGGCGACGCGCTGGACAGCGACAAGCTGGAGAAGGTCCTCAACAAGCACGCCGAGGACGGCTGGGCCCTCAAGGCGATCACGTCCGCCGACGTCAAGGGCCGGATCGGGCCCGGCGCGGTCGAGGGCCTGCTCCTCACGCTGGAGCGTCCGCGCCGCTGACCCCGCGGTCCTGCCTACGGGTGCCGCTCCGCGGAAAGCCGTGGAGCGGCACCGGCCCGCCTCCGGATGCCTTCGGTGATCCCTCGGTGACACCCGTGGCCGACAAGTCCTCAATGGCACCGAAAGTCGCAAAGCTCCCTGTTGTATGGCTGTTGTATGGCTTCACGTGCAACCGGAGCGAGGGAACATGGCCAACGACACCACCGACGCACGTCCACCCGACGGGTTGAAGGCCGATGCGATCGGATTCGTCGACGCGCTCGTCATCGGGCTCAACGCCACCTCACCGGCGTATTCACTGGCGGCGGTCATCGGCCCGATCGTGGCGCTCGTGGGCATCTACGCCCCCGGCGTGCTGGTCGCCTCGTTCGTGCCGATGCTTCTGATCGCGTCGGCGTTCTACTACCTCAACAAGGTCGACCAGGACTGCGGCACCACCTTCTCGTGGGTCACCCGGGCCATGGGGCCGTGGGCGGGCTGGCTGGGCGGTTGGGCCATCACCATGACCGGGGTGCTGGTCGTCGGGTCACTGGCGGACGTCGCCGTGAGCTTCGCGCTGCTCGCCTTCGGCCTCGACAGCTGGGTCGACAACGACTTCGTACGCCAACTGCTCGCGGTGTTGCTGATCCTCGTGATGACCGCCGTGTGCGTCATCGGCACCGAGGTGTCCGCCAAGGTGCAGAACGTGCTCATCCTCGCCCAGGTCGTCTGTCTGCTCGCCTTCGTCGTCGTAGCGCTCTACCGCGTCTACGCGGGCACCAGCACCTTCGATTCCGTCGAACCGTCGTTCGGATGGCTCAACCCCTTCGGCGCCGGCGGCGCGACGCTGACCGGAGCCCTGCTGCTGGGCGTGTTCATCTACTGGGGCTGGGAGTCCGCGGTCAATCTCACCGAGGAGGTCGAGGACTCCGCCACCGCGCCCGGCAAGGCGGGCGTCTGGTCGACGGTCATCCTGCTGGTGACCTACGTGTCGGTCGGTTTCGCCGTCGTGGCCTACGCCGGAACGGCCTTCCTGGCCGAGAACGCCGACGAGGAGGAGTTCGTCTTCGCCCTGCTGGCCGGCCAGGTGATGGGCCGCTGGGACTGGGTCGTGCTGCTGGCGGTCTCCACCTCCGCGCTGGCGTCGACGCAGACGACGATCATCCCGGCGTCCCGTACGGCGCTGTCCATGGCACGCCGTCAGGCGCTGCCCGCCCACTTCGCCCACATCCACCCGCGGTTCCGCACGCCCGACGTGAGCACCTGGTGGGTCGCCGGCATCGCCATCGCCTGGTACCTCGTCCTCAACCAGATCAGCACCAACGCGCTCTTCGACTCGCTCACCGCGCTGTCGTTGCTGATCGCCTTCTACTACGCCCTCACCGGTGTGGCCTGCGCCGTCTACTACCGCCGCCATCTGACCGAGAGCGTCCGCCACTTCGTGCTCATCGGCTTCGGCCCGCTCGTCGGCGCCGGGCTGCTGGCGTGGCTCCTGGTGGAATCGGTCTCCGACATGTCCGACCCCGCGAACTCCTACACCGGCGCCTCGTGGCTCGGGGTCGGCCCGCCGCTCGTCATCGGCATCGGCATCGCCGTCACGGGTGTGGTGCTCATGGTGCTGTGGCGGCTGAAGGCACCCGCCTTCTGGTCGGAACGCGCGGGCGTGGCCGACCCCGATCTTGTCCACGGCGTCCCCGGCAAGGAGTCCTGAGATGGCGGTTGTCCTCGGATACGACGAATCCCCCGGAGCGGTACGCGCCCTGCGCATCGCGATCCAGACGGCGGCCGCGTTCCGTGAGCCGCTCGTGCTGGTCTACGGCGCCGCGGCCCCGGGGCCGGGGGGCGAGGAGTACCGGGCCCACCACGAAGCCGTGCGCGAGGCCGGACGCGTCGCCCTCGATCACGCCGTCGCGGCGGCCGAGGCGGCGGGCGTGCCCACGACTGTCGAGATCATCGACCAGAAGCCGGCGCAGGCGCTGATCGACGCCGCGTCACGCCACGGGGCGAGGTTCATCGTGGTGGGCAGCTGGGGCGAGAGCCCGATGCGCGGGGCGCTGCTGGGCTCGACCCCTCACAAGCTCCTGCACCTGTCTAGCATCCCGGTGCTCTGCGTCCCGACCGAGCAGTAGGCCGCCGCACCCACCGTCACGCCGGGCCGGGCCGAGCCCCTGCACCGGGTGTCACCTGCCCCAGATCCTCCGGTACGCCTCCCGGTACCCCGACGGGTCCCAGGTCGTGTCACCGGCGCTGTTGTCGGCCGTGGCGATGTGCACGGGGGCCGTGTACCCGCTGGCGGGACGGCCGGAGAAGGCGCGGTTGAACTCGTCGACGATCTGCCAGCCCTGCAGGGACAGCGGCTCGGGCACGGTGGCGGCCTGGTACTGCCCGCTGTTGATGCGCTGGAAGGCGGAGGGGTCGCCGTCGCCTGCGCCGATGTTGAAGGGCGGGCCCGAGCCTTCCTCCCCGGCCGCCCGGAAGGCGGGGGCGGCGTCCGCGAAGTACAGGTCGTTGATGGCGACGGAGTGGGTCCACCTGCTCCGGAACCGGGAGAGCAGGGAGGCGATCTCGCGCGGGGTGCGACTGCTCGCGTCCGGGATCGGGATGTTCTCGTAGGCGAGCAGCCGCACACCCGGACAGGTGGCGAGCTCCTTCCTGATCAGGTCGGACTTGTTCCTGGCGAAGGGAATCGAGGCATCGGTGATGAGCACGACCCCCGCGTGGCCGTTGGAGGTCGAGATGATCCAGCGCGCGCTGATTCCGGCCACGTCCTCGACGTCGGTGGTGACGTTGGTGAAGAGCTCGGGCCGCCGACTGGGGCCGGGAGCGGCGACCGCGTGCCAGCCGATGAGCGGGATGCCCGCCGCGTCGGCCCGCGCGACCTGTCGCGACGTCGCGTCGGGGTCGAACCCGCCGATGACGATGCCCGAGGGCTTGAGGGCCACGGCCTCGCTCATGGCCGCCTGGATACCGGTGGGGGTGCCTGCGCCGTCGATCACCCGGACGTCCCACCCGATGACCTGCGCGGCTTGCCTCACCCCGTTCGCGGCGCCGGCGACTCCGGGATTGGTCATGGTCTGGGCGACGTAGACGATGGTCTTGCCGGGCACCGCCGCGGGGCCGCTGGTCGGCCCGTTCCAGGGGATGTCGGTCTTCTCCGCCCGTGCGACGGTGGCCTGCGCCCTGGCCTGGACGGCAGGGCAGCCGCTCGGGCCGTCGGTGGATTCCTGCGGGCCGCCCGACGAGCCGCGTTCGCAGCCGGCCAGCAAGGTCGCCGTTGCCACCAGGACGCAGGCGGCGAGCCGGGCCTCGAAGGCGCCAGGGGTCGCTGTGCGGCTGCCGTACACGGGAGCTCCTCACGTGGGAACGAGCGGGAGGATGCGGCTGGGGGGCACGGAGGTGGTGCCCGCGGCGTGGTCAGGAAGCGGTGCCCGCTGTGCCGTCGTCGGGCGTCGAGGCCGGCGGCGGCCGAGGCGGCACGGCGGGCGTATCGCCGCCCGCGAAGGCGCCGGTGCGCATGCGGCGGCGGGCCGCGTAGCCGGCCAGGCCGACGGCGAGGAGCAGGGTGCCGCCGTAGAACAGCGGGACCGTCCAGAAGTCGGCGCCGAGCTGGCCGATGCCGGTGAGGCCGACGGCGAGGACGGCGACGGCGACCACGGTGCCGATGGCGTTGGGGCGGCCGGGTTTGATCGCGGTGGAGCCGAGGAGGGCGCCGACGAAGGCGGGCAGCAGGTAGTCGAGGCCGACGCTCGGATTGCCGATCTGCTGCTGGGCGGCGAGCAGCACACCGGCGAAGCCGACGATCAGCCCCGATGCGGTGAACGCGTAGACGGTGTACCTGCGGGTCGGGATGCCGACGAGGTCGGCCGCGCGCGGGTTCGAGCCGACGACGTACAGGTACCGGCCGAGCGGCAGTCGCTCCAGCACCGTCCAGAGGACGACCGCGAGGACGAGTACGTAGAAGGCGGGGACCGGAAGTCCGAGGAACGTGGAGTCGTAGACGTCCGTGAAGGCGGCCGGGAGGCCTTGGGGGCCGGGGACGATCCGGCCGCCGTCGGTGATCCAGCCGGTCACGGCGTACATCATGCTGCCGGTCCCGAGGGTGGCGATGAAGGAGTCGATCCGGCCGAACACGACGATGACACCGTTGAGGACACCCACGACCGCCCCTCCGACGATCACCGCGAGGCAGGCGAGCGGCCAGGGCCACCGCTCGTGGACGACGAGTTGCAGCACGGTGACGTGCGCCAGGCCGAGGCCGTAGCCGATGGAGAGGTCGAACGCGCCGGTCACGATGGGGACCATGGCGGCGAGCGCGAGGACGGCCGGGATCGACTGGTTGGACAGGATCGAGTCGACGGTGTCCAGCGTGGGGAAGGTGCGCGGCAGCGCGAGGGAGAAGACCAGGACGAGCAGGACGGTGAGGGCCAGGAGGCCGTACGCGCCGATGAGGTGCCCGGGGCCGTGCAGTCGCCCCGGTCGGCGCGGTCGTGGCCGGGGCGAGGAGGGGGAGGGCGGGGCGCTCATGGGTGCGTCCCGGCCCCTGGAGAGGGCACGGCCGAAGCCGCCCGGGTGAGTCCGGCGACCGTGAGGGCCGTACCGCTCAGCTCCGCCGTCACGGACCCGCGGACGAAGACCAGGGTGCGCCGGCACACGCCCGCCACCTCCTCGAAGTCGGTGGAGATGAGCAGGACCGCGAGGCCGTCGGCCAGCGCTTCGTCGAGCAGGCGGTGGAGCGCGGCCTTGGCGCCGACGTCCACGCTCGCGGTCGGCTCCTCGAGGATCAGCAGGCGCAGGCCCACCCGGAGCCACCGGCCGATCATGACCTTCTGCTGGTTTCCGCCGGACAGGGTGGCGATGGGGGCCTCGCTGTCACGGGGGCGTACCGCGAACCGTTCGATCAGGGTGACGGCCTCGGCGCGTTCGCGCCGAGGCTTGATCCAACGCAGCGCCGACAGGCCTCCCGCGCGGGGATTGGCCAGGAGGTTCTCCCGTACGGTCAGCTCGGCGAGGCAGCTCTCCCGCAGTCTGTCGCCGGGCACGAAGCCGACCCCGGTTCCGACGGCGTCGGCCACCGTGCGGGGTCGGTACGGCCGACCGTCGAGAAGGGCCCGCCCGCCGAGCAGGGGCCGTGAGCCCGCGAGGGCCCGGCCCAGGTCCATGTGGCCGGCGCCCGACAGGCCGACCAGTCCCAGGGCTTCCCCGGCCCTCAGTTCCAGGCTGACCGGTCCTGTGCCGACGGTCCTCACGCCGTCA
Source organism: Streptomyces sp. NBC_01334 (assembly GCF_035983595.1). NCBI lineage: Bacteria > Bacillati > Actinomycetota > Actinomycetes > Kitasatosporales > Streptomycetaceae > Streptomyces > Streptomyces sp. NBC_01334. The sequence goes on from NZ_CP130718.1 coordinate 1,551,996, forward strand.
AGGGTCAGGACGGCCGCCCCGTCGGCCGGTGCCTCGGAGGGGTGGTGCTCCGTCAGTTCCTCGCCGACGATGTCGTGCACCAGACGGGCGGGACTGTGGCCCGCCAGCGAGCCGTGACTGACGAGGCGGCCGTCACGCAGTACGGCGAACGTGTCGGCGACTTCGTACACCTCGTCCAGGCGGTGGCTCACGTAGAGGATGGCGTGCCCCCGGTCGCGCAGGGTGTGCAGGACGCGGAACAGCCGGGCACAGTCCGCGGCGGGGAGACGGGCGGTCGGCTCGTCGAGGACGATGAGCTTCGCGCGTGCCGCCAGGGCCCTGGCGATCGCGACCAGGGAACGCTCGGCCGGGGAGAGTCGGCCGGCCGGTGCGTCGGGGTCGAGATGTCCGGCGACGAGACGCAGGGTGTCCACGCAGCGCTCACGGGTCCGCCGCCAGGAGATCAGTCCGGCACGGCGCGGATATCCGGTGCTCAGGGCGATGTTCTCGGCGACCGTCATCCACTCCACGAGGCCCAGGTCCTGGTGGATGAACGACATGCTGCGGGAGGCCGCCCGACTCCCGAGCGGGTGGCCGTCCACCGTGATCTGCCCCGCGTCGGCACGGTGGACGCCGGCCAGCACCTTGATGAGTGTGGACTTTCCGGCACCGTTGGGCCCGAGGAGGGCGAGGACGCTGCCTGCGTGGACGTCGAGGTCGACCCCGGCAAGCGCGCGGGTCCCGCCGAACCGCTTGCCGAGCCCGCGGATCCGGACCAGGGGTTCGTCGAAGGGCGCAGCCGCTTCGGCGGACGTGTCGGGAGCGTCGTGCACGGACATCTCCGGGGGTCGGCCTGGCGATTTCTTCCCGACGTTCATCGGCATACTATCCGAGGAAATCGCATCATTTCAGACAATTCGGCCCGCCATGACTCCAACGGGTCAGTGGGCCGCTCCCGGAGCGCCGGGCTTCGTGCTCACGCCGCGTCGAGCCCGCATTCGGCCCAGATGACCTTGCCCTCCGGGAGGTAGCGCGTACCCCAGGCCTGGGACAGCTGTGCGACGAGGAACAGACCACGCCCGCCCTCGTCGGTGCTGGCCGCCCGGCGCAGGTGCGGGGCGGTGTTGCTGGCGTCGGAGACCTCGCAGATCAGGGTGCGGTCGTGCAGCAGCCGCACCCGGATGGGCCCGGATCCGTGGCGGATGGCGTTGGTGACCAGCTCGCTCAGTATCAGTTCCGCGGCGAAGGCGGCCTCGTCGAGTCCCCAGTCGGCCAGTCGCCTGAGGGCGGACGCACGCACTTCACCGACGAAGGCCGGGTCGGCGGGCAGTTCCCAGGTGGCGATCCGACCGGGGTCCAGGGCGTGGGTGCGGGCGACGAGCAGGGCGATGTCGTCGCACGGGTGGGCGGGCGCCACGGTGTCCAGGATCGCCTGGCAGGTCTCCTCGGGGGTGCGCTCCGTGTGGGCGAGGGTCCCGCGCAGCTCGTCCAGGACGACGTCGACGTCGCGGTGCCGGTCCTCGATGAGCCCGTCGGTGTAGAGGACCAGCTGACTGCCCTCGGGCAGGTCGATCTCGACCGCGTCGAAGGGCAGCCCCCCGAGGCCGAGCGGGGGCCCGGCCGGCAGGTCGGGGTACGACACCTTGCCGTCGGGGCGGACCAGAGCGGGCGGCGGGTGGCCGGCCCGGGCCAGCACGCACCGCTGCGAGGTCGGGTCGTAGATGGCGTACAGGCAGGTCGCGCCGATGATGCCGACCCCCTCGCCGTCGGGGTCCTCCCGGTCCAGGCGTCCCACGAGGTTGTCGAGGTGGGTGAGGACCTCGTCCGGGGGGAGGTCGAGTTCGGCGAAGCTGCGTGCGGCGGTGCGCAGCCGGCCCATCGTGGCGGCGGACAGCATGCCGTGGCCGACGACGTCGCCGACGATGAGGCCGACCCGGGTGCCGGAGAGGGGGATGACGTCGTACCAGTCCCCGCTCACGTCGGATTCGGCGGGCAGGTAACGATGGGCGACCTCGACGGCGTCCTGATCGGGCAGACCGTGCGGGAGCAGACGGCGCTGCAGGGCCAGGACCATGGTGCGCTCGTGGGTGTAGCGCCGGGCGTTGTCGATGGACAGGGCGGCGCGGGTGGCGAGTTCCTGGGCCAGCGAGCGGTCGTCGTCCCCGAAGGGGGCGGGATCCTGGGCGCGGTAGAAGCTGGCGATGCCCAGGACGACACCGCGGGCGACGAGCGGTACGACGATGAGGGAGTGGACGTCCGCCGGCAGCCGTTCGGTGTGCTCGGGGTCCTGGGCGAGCCAGCCCGCGGCGGCCTCCAGGTCCGGTTCCAGCACCGCCTCTCCGCCGGCCAGGCACCGCAGCCGGGACGTGGCCGGGCCGAAGTCCGTCCGCTTGCCGGCCGGAGTGAAGGGAAGGTCGTCACGGATGCCGTGGACCACCGCACGGCGCAGGTCGTCGAGGGGGTCGCTGGCTTCCTCGCCACGCAGTACGGCCTCGGACAGGTCGACGGTGACGAAGTCGGCCAGTCGCGGGACCGCCGTCTCGGCGAGCTCTTCGGCGGTTCGGCGCACGTCCAGGGTGGCGCCTATGCGGCCGCTGGCCTCGGAGAGCAGTTCCAGGCGGCGGCGCGCGGCAAGGGCGTACGCCCCCACGAACGGCTCCCCCACCAGCACGAGCCGTCTGGCCGAGGACGACGGTACGGGGTGATCGCCCGTGGCACCGTCGACGCCAGCGGCTCCAGCGGCTCCAGCGGCTCCAGCGGCTCCAGCGGCTCCAGCGGCTCCAGCGGCTCCAGCGGCTCCAGCGACCATGACGCCCTTGGCGCCCGCGGTGAGCCGGCCGGGCGCCGCGTCGGGAAGGTGCCCGGACGGCAGGGTGGCGGAGAGCCGCGCGGCCGGTGGACCGGCAGAGACGGCGGCGAGCTCGGCGGGGAAGCCCGGCACCTCGTCCACCTGGCGCGGGATGACCAGGAGCCCTTCCGGAGAGGGGTACGGGAGGACGGCCTCGACGGCGATGCCCTCCACCCCGGAGGCACTCGTCATGGGTCGGCTCACGAGCGTGATCCGCCGGCCGTCGGGCAGCGGCACGTCGACGGCGGCCCGCTGCGCGCGGGAGATCAGCTCGGCGGCCTTCTCCATGAGGGCCGCCCGGTCACGGGAGCTCAGCTCGGGGGCCAGTTCGTCCACCGCTACACCGCGGTGGAGGCCGACGGCGGCTTCGGCTCCGGCGGTCAGGTACGCCCGCAGCAGAGCGCGCTCCCGCCCGGAACTCTGCCCCAGCAGCCGCCGCTCCATGGCCCGCGCGGCTTTGCGTATCACGGCGCGCAGCGCCGGGTTCTCGGCGCCACGCGGATAGCCGAAGCACAGGACGCCCTCGATGCGCCCGCTGAGGGGGTCGCGGACGGGAAGCGCGACGCAGGCGCTCGCCTGGGAGCGCTCCGCGAAGTGCTCGGCCCCGTAGACCCGGATGAGCTGCCGCTCGGCCAGGGCGAGACCGATGCCGTTGGTGCCGGCGACCTGCTCGGCGAACACGAAGCCAGGGACTCTCTGGATCGCCGGGAGCCTTCTGGCCAGCGACGCCTCGCCGAACCGGCGCAGGAGGACCGTCCCGTGCGCATCGGCGACGGAGATGTTGATCTCGCTGCCGGAGAACCTGGCCTGCAGCCGGTCGAGCACCGGCACGGCCGCGCGGACGATCCGGCCGTCCGGATCGAAATCATCCAGGAAGGGAAGATCGGACTGGTCCGGCGAGAGGCCCAGGGTCCGGCAGCGCTGCCACGAGTCCAGGATCGACGTGCGCACGCCCTGCTCCACCGGCTCACCCTGCAGAAACCGCTCACGGGAGCGGGCGGGCCCCGTGCCGTCTGCAGCACGTCCCGCCGACCTCGGTTCCCCGCCGGACCGAACCACGCTTCGCCTCACCTGTGCCCGATTGGTCTCATTTCAGCAAAACAATCCGATATCGGTGAGGATACGGGCATCAGGAGCACTAGTCACGGTTCACGAGATCCCGCACGGGCGCGGTGACCGGGCGGGCCGCGCCCGCCCGCACAGGATCCGCGGCCACACGGTTCCGGGCGCCTCGGCCGGACGGGCCCGGCGACCCCCGCGCATCCGCCTCCGTTCACCCCTGCACAGCGAACTGGCTCCCGGTCTTCTCGCCGTCCTGCGTGACCGCGGCGGCCACGCAGCGGAAGACGCGCAGCCCCTTGTCCCATTCCGCCGCTGTCGGCGGGAGGATGTCGACGTTCCACTCGTCGGCGACCTCACGGCCACCATCGACCATGGACTCGGCCATGACCTGCTGCGAACACAGCGCCTTCACGTCGGGATGCCTGATCAGATCCCGCGCGTTGTTCGTCATGCCGTCCTCCGGCAGCGGGGCGATGGCGAAGGTCTCCCACACGTGCCTGGTCCGGCAGTCCGCGCGGCTGACGGTGATGATGCCCGAGATGTCCGTGATGCCGCTCCAGCACTCGGGGGTCGCGACACATCGGCCGCCCACGCCGTCGACGCCCGTCGCGGGGCAGTTCGCCGTCGCGGTCGCCACCCCTCCGAAGCCGGACACGCCCTTGCCCTCGGTCGTGGCAGCGGAGGAGGAGGCTGTCGACGGAGAGCCCTCGCCCCCGCGGTCCTGTCGGCCGTTCTGATACGTCACCACGGTGACCGACACGCTCACCGAGACGGCCACGGCGGCCAGTACGGCGATCAGCCGGGGGCGCCGCGACCCCTTCCGCCCGCCGTCGCGGTCGCCGTCACCGCCCGGGCCGACGGCCGCGGTCGTCCGGCCCGCGTCACGGACGGACGGCGGCGGAGGGGCGCCCCCGTACGGAAGAGCCGCATCCCGCGGCCGGGTGTACGAAGAGGGCGACGCATCCCGGCAGGACGGAGCGGTGGTGGTGCCGAACACCGGTCCGAAGCCGCCGGCACCTCCCGCGTCGACGGTGTCCGCATCATCGAGATCGACGGCGGCGAGAGCGTCCCGGAACGCGCCCGCGTCGGACAGTCGCCGGGCGGGGTCCGAGGCCACGGCGTGCCGAAGAACCGAGTTGAGGGCCGCCGGCACCCCGGGCAGGGCGGGGTACGGCCAGGTGTGCCGCACGATCAGTTCGGCGAGGCTGAGCTGGGTCCCGTCGTCCGGGTGGTGCGGCGGGCAGCCTCGCAGCAGGGCGTAGACGGTGGCGGCCAGCGAGTACACATCACCGGCCGGGGTGGGTTCCGCCATGTGAAAGGCCTCGGGCGGCGCGTACGCGGGGGTCAGCGCCTCCCGTGTCACGGACAGTTCCCGCCCCGGCCGGGGCATGGCGGCCAGCCCGAAGTCGGTGAGGGCCACACCGCCGTACCGGTTGACCATGACGTTGCCGGGCTTGATGTCACGGTGCAGCACCCCGGCCGCGTGAGCGGCCGCCACCGCGTCCGCGAGACCCACGCCGATCTCTCGCGCTTCCTTGAGCGGCAGGGGTCCCTGCCGGTGCAGCCGGTCGCCGAGCGAGCCGCCGGGGCACAACTCCAGGACCATGTAAGGGCGGTTGTCGGCAAGCACCCCGGCGTCGTACACCGGCACCACATGCGGATGCCCGGACAGCTGCCCGGCCGCGGTGACCTCACGCAGGAAACGCTGCCGATCGCGCGGTGTGGACAGCGTCCTGCTGTCCACCTTCAGCGCGACCTCCCTGCCCACGGCCAACTGCCTGGCCCGGTACACCGTGGCGAACCCACCCTGACCCAGAACCTCCTGGATCTCGTACCCGGGCAGTTCCATTCGTTCGAGCCCCACGTGCCGTACCCCCAGCGCACAGTCCCGGGCAGAACATCCGACCGAGGATGAGGCGAGACTCTAGCCCAGCGGAGGCCGCCACCCTCGATGCCCGGTGCGAATCGAACTTCTCCCACGGAGGCAACGGTCCTTCACTCCCCCGGCCCCCGGGTCCGGCCCTCGAGTCAGACCTCCGAGTCCGGCCTCCGGCTCGGCCACGGACCGCCCGAGCAGAACATCTCTCCCTGATCGGGACACATCACCCCAGGAAGCTCAGCCGCACCTGGCGGTCGGGGTTGTCCTTGTTGGTGTCCACCAGGCACACCGACTGCCATGTGCCCAGCTCCAGCCGTCCGTCGACGACCGGCAGGGTCGCGTGGGGCGGGACGAAGGCCGGGAGGACGTGGTCGCGGCCGTGGCCGGGGCTGCCGTGCCGGTGCTGCCAGCGGTCGTCGGCGGGGAGGAGGGTGTGCAGCGCGGCCAGGAGGTCGTCGTCGCTTCCGGCGCCCGTCTCGATGATCGCGATCCCGGCCGTGGCGTGCGGGACGAAGACGTTCAGAAGGCCGCCGCGCCCGGCGGCCACCTCGCGCAGGAACGCCTCGCAGTCCCCGGTCAGGTCGACGACCCTCTCCCGGGACCCTGAGGCGATGTGCAGAACTCGGGTGGTGAACGCATCTGACATACCCCCATCCTGACCCATTCGCCGGGTGCCCCGCCCGATCTCACAACCGAACCGGGAAGATCCACGCCGACCCTTCTGTTGGTGCAGGCGTGAACAGCTTGCGTGAGGTCGAGGTGGTCGTCATAGGCGCCGGCCAAGCGGGTCTGGCCGCCGCGTACCACCTGAGGCGCACCGGTTTCGAGCCGGAGCGCGACTTCGTGGTGCTCGACCACGCCCCCGCCGCCGGCGGTGCCTGGCAGTTCAGGTGGCCCTCGCTGACGTACGGCAAGGTGCACGGCATGCACGCGCTGCCCGGCATGGAACTGACGGGCGCGGACCCCGCCCGACCCTCGTCCGAGGTCGTCGCCGAGTACTTCGACGCCTACGAGCGCGCCTTCGACCTGCGCGTACGGCGCCCGGTCGGCGTGCGGGCGGTGCGTGAGGGCACCGGCGGGCGGCTGGTCGTCGAGACCTCGGACGGTACGTGGTCCACGCGGGCCCTGATCAACGCCACCGGCACCTGGGACCGGCCTTTCTGGCCGCGCTATCCCGGCCAGGAGACCTTCCGCGGCCGGCAGCTGCACACCGCGCGGTATCCGGGCCCCGAGGCGTTCGCCGGGCTGCGGGTGGTCGTGGTGGGCGGTGGCGCGTCCGGCACCCAGCACCTGCTGGAGATCGCTCCGTACGCGGCGCGGACCACGTGGGTCACGCGGCGGCCCCCGGTCTTCCGCGAGGGGCCCTTCGACGAGGGCGCGGGCCGCGCCGCCGTCGCGCTCGTGGAGGAGCGGGTGCGACAGGGGCTGCCGCCGAAGAGCGTGGTGTCCGTGACGGGACTGCCGCTCAACGACGCGATCCGGCAGGGGCTCGCCGACGGGGTGCTCGACCGGCTGCCCATGTTCGACCGGATCACTCCGGACGGCGTGGAGTGGGACGACGGGCGGCGGGTCGCCGCCGATGTCATCCTGTGGGCGACCGGCTTCCGGGCCGCCATCGACCATCTCGCGCCGCTGCGGCTGCGCGAGCCGGGCGGTGGGATCCGGGTCGAGGGCACGCGCGCCCTCGCCGATCCCCGCGTCCACCTCGTCGGCTACGGGCCGTCGGCCAGCACCATCGGCGCCAACCGCGCCGGCCGCGCGGCCGTACGGGACATCCGGCGGCTCCTCACGGAGGACCCGGTCGCCGCCTGACGCCCCGCCAGGTCACCCGGCCGCCGCCGACTGGCTCTTCGGGCTCCGGCCGCTCGGACGCGGGCTCGCCGGGCTCTGCTGGTTCCGGTTGAACTCGGCGACGTTGCGCTGGTGTTCCGCGTAGCTCGCCGTGAAGCGTGTGTCGCCCGGTTTGACCGTGACGAAGTACAGCCAGTCGCCCGGGGTGGGGCTGACGGCCGCGCGCATCGCCTCCTCGCCGGGGTTGTCGATCGGCGTCGGCGGCAGGCCCATGCGCTGGTAGGAGTTGTAGGGGCTCTCGACACGGGTGTCGGTCTCCGTCGTCCTCAGCGTGAAGCGGTTCAGCGCGTAGTTGATGGTGGAGTCCATCTGCAGCGGCATCCCGCGCTCCAGGCGGTTGAACACGACCCGGGCCACCTTGCCCATGTCCGCCTTGGTGGCGGCCTCGGCCTGCACGAGGCTGGCGATGGTGACCGCCTGATAGACGTTCATGGCGTTGCGCTGGGCGCCGGCCGCCGTCGGCGCCGCGTTGAACCTCTTGTTCGCGGTGTCGACCATGTAGGAGAGCAGCGTCTGCGGCGTCGCCTTCTTGTCCAGCGGATACGTCGCCGGGAAGAGGTAGCCCTCCGGGTTGCCCTCGGCGTCGTTCGGCAGCTTCAGCCCGGCCTTCGGCAACATCTTCCTGGTGGTGCCGGCCGGCAGGGCGAGCGCCTTGTCGACGGCCTCGTAGACCTGGCTCGCGCGCCACCCCTCCGGGATGACCAGGGTCGCCGGCTTCGGCTTCTCCTTCGGACTCTCCAGGCTCAGCAGCGGCACCGCCACGGCGGTGCCGGCCACGACGGCTCCGGTCGCGATGAGGACGAGACGGCCCCGGCGCGTCAGTCGAATCGTGCTCCGTGGCGGAGTGTTCATCTGCATGCGGGCACGGTAACCCTCATATCGTCACAAACCCGGCATAACTTGCCATACTTTCATCTTGTCGGCTCCAGACGGGCGTCCCGTCGCACCAGGGCCGCGTACCGCCCGTCCCGCTCCAACAGCTCCTCGTGCGTGCCCCGTTCGGCCACCTGACCGGAGTCGAGGACCACGATCTGGTCGGCACCCCGAATGGTGGACAGCCGATGGGCGATGGTGAGCGTGGTGCGATCGGCCGACAGCGCGTCGATGGCCTCCTGGACGGCCTGCTCCGTACGGGTGTCGAGGGCGCTGGTCGCCTCGTCGAGGATCAGCACCGGCGGGTCGCGCAGGATGGTGCGGGCGATGGCCAGCCGCTGCTTCTCCCCACCGGAGAACCGGTGGCCGCGCTCACCGACGACCGTGTCGTAGCCGTCGGGCAGGGCGGCGATGTGGTCGTGGATCTGCGCCGCCCGGGCGGCCGCGTGCAGCTCCTCGTCGGTGGCGTCGGGCTTGGCGAAGCGCAGGTTGTCGGCGACCGTGGCGTGGAAGAGGTACGTCTCCTGCGAGACGACTCCGACCGCGCGCGCGAGGGTGTCGAAGTCGAGGTCACGGACGTCGACGCCGTCGAGGGTGACCCGGCCGCCCGTCACGTCGTACAGGCGCGGCACCAGATAGCCCAGCGTGGACTTGCCGGCGCCGGTCGGGCCGACCACCGCGAGGCTGCCGCCGGCGGGAACGTCGATGTCGATGCCGTCGAGGACGGGCCCGCCCTTGTCGTCGTACCGGAAGGAGACGTCCTCGAAGCGGACCTCGCCCTTGATCTGGTCGAGACGGACCGCATCGTCCTGCTCGGTGATGTCGATGGGCAGGTCGAGGTACTCGAAGATGCGCTGGAAGAGCGCGAGGGAGGTCTGGATCTGCACGCCGGTCGACAGGAGGCTGACGGCCGGGCGGAACAGGCCCTGCTGGAGCGAGACGAAGGCGACGATCGTGCCGAGGGAGACACCGGGGCCGCCGACCCGCAGGGCCAGGCCCGCGGTCCAGTAGATGAACGCCGGCATGGCGGACATGACGATCCCGATCACGGCCATGCGCCAGCGCCCGGCCATGTTCGACCGCACCTCGAGGTCGACCAGCTGCTCGGACTCGTCGGCGAAGGACCGCGTGAGGGAGTCGGAGCGGCCCATGGTGCGGCCGAGCAGGATGCCGCTGACCGACAGCGACTCGGTGACCGTGGCGGCCATCGCGGCCATCTGCTTCTGCCGCTGGGTGGTGATCTTCTTGCGTTCGTTGCCGACGCGACGGCTGATCCACACGAACACCGGCAGCAGGAGCAGCGAGACGACGGTCAGCCGCCAGTCGAGGGCGACCATCGCGATGATGGTGGCGACCACGCTGGTGAAGTTGGAGACCAGGGAGGTGGCGGTGGAGGTGACGGTGGCCTGCATGCCGCCGATGTCGTTGGCGATGCGGGACTGCACCTCGCCGGTACGCGTGCGTGTGAAGAAGGCGAGGGACATCCGCTGGAGGCGGTCGTAGACGGCCGTCCGCAGGTCGTGCATGACGCGCTGGCCGACGGTCGTGGAGATCAGGGTCTGAAGGACGCCGAAGACACCGCCCAGGACGGCACTGAGGATCATGCCGAGGGCGAGCAGGCTCAGCAGGCCCGTGCGCCCCTCGGGAATGGCGACGTCCAGCGTCTCCTTCAGCAGGAACGGGGTGGCCACGGCGACCAGCGAGGCGGCTGCGACCAGCAGGCCGACGACCGCGAGCCGGGCACGGTAGGGCTTGAAGAGGGTGAGGATGCGGCGCACCTGCCGGGGCTGTTCGGTCGAGGTGCCGGGCGAGGGGGTCCAGTCGATGTGGTCGCGGGGCATGGCTCCTACGGAGGGTGAGACGATGAGGACTGACGGAGCATAGCTCATTGTTACCTATACTCACAATGAACGGCGTCCTGATATTGTTCCCGTATGACCACCCCCGATTCCGACAGTCTGCTCGCGGAGCAGCTGCTGCGGCTCACGCGCCGGGTGCACCGCATCCAGAAGCATCATCTGGAGCGGAGCGGGCTCGGCGTCACCCCGGCCCAGGCCCGGTTGTTGCGCACACTGGCGCACTGCGACTCGCCGCCGCGCATGGCCGACCTCGCCGAGCGGCTCGAGGTGGTGCCCCGGGCCATCACGACCCTGGTCGACGGGCTGGAGGGGAGCGGCAAGGTGCGGCGGGTGCCGGACCCCACCAACCGGCGGGTGATCCGGATCGAGCTCACGGAGGACGGCCGCAAGGCCCTGCGGCAGCTGCGGGGGGCACGGATGTCCGCCGCGGAGGAGATCCTCGATCCGCTGACGGAGCTCGAACGCCAGGTGCTGAGCGGGTTGCTGGACGCACTGGTGGACGGGAACCCTGAACGGGGACCGGAACACGGACACGGACACGGACATGGCCAGGGGCAAGGACGGGGGCAGGGAGGCACTTGCTGAGCCTCGTGAGAACGGGCCGCGGCCGCCCCTCCGTACTGCTGGAGGGGCGGCCGCGGCCCGTTGACACGTCGACGCCGTCCGGTCAACCGGTCTCGGGGGCGGTCGCCTTGGCGGGTCCGGAGCCGGACCCGGACCCGGACCCGGCGGAGACGACCACCGGAACCCCGGCCGCCGCTTCCGAACTCTCCGGACTCGCCGAAGCAGCCGGACCGGCCGAACCCTCCGACTGCCCGGTACCTTCCGGACGACCGGAGCCCTCCGGACGCTCGGACCCCACCGGCTTCGCGGGGCCGTCCGGCTCCTCGTCCGGCATGACGACGGTCTCGCCGTCCAGGACCCTCCTGGCCCGCTCCAGGTCCAGCGCGCCCTCCCAGCGGGAGACGGCGAAGACCGCCACACAGTTGCCGAGGAGGTTGGTGACGACGCGCATCGAGTCCATGATGCGATCGACGCCCAGCAGCAGGGCGACGGCGCCGGCGGGGATGGCCCCCAGCGAGGAGGCGGTCGCGGACAGGGCGAGGAAGGCCGAGCCGGGGATGCCGGCCATGCCCTTGCTGGTGAGCATGAGCACCAGGATCACGGTGATCTGCTGACCCAGGCTGAGGTCCACACCCACCGCCTGGGCGATGAACAGGGTGCCGATGGACAGGTAGAGCGAGGCACCGTCGAGGTTGAAGGAGTAGCCGGTGGGCAGCACCAGGCCCACGGCGTCGTCGCGCGCGCCGGCCTTGCGCAGCTTCTGCATCACGCGCGGCATGACGGACTCGGTGGAGGCGGTGCCGAGCGCGAGGAGCATCTCCTCACGGATGTAACGCAGGAACTTCCACAGACTCAGGCCGGTGACCAGCCGCAGGGCGACGGCGAGCAGCGTGATGAACAGGGCGGCGGCCACGTAGCACAGGACGATCAGCTTGCCGTAGGTCTCGATGACGCCCAGGCCGTAGTTGCCGATCAGGACGGCCATCGCGCCGAACACCGCGATCGGCGCCAGTCGCATGACGAAGCCCACGATCGCGAAGATGATCTCCTGAGCCTGCTCGACGGCCGGCAGGACCTTCGGCACCTTGGTGTGGCCGAGGTGCAGCAGCGCGGCGCCCACCAGACAGGCCAGGATGAGCACTTGGAGCAGCGAGTTCTCCGCGAAGGCGCCGATGAAACTGGTGGGCAGCGCGTTCACGACGAACTCGGTCGTCGAGGGCAGCGAACCGCCGCCCGTCTTCGCGTCGACCGCCGAGGTGTCCAGCGTGGAGGGGTCGACGTTCATTCCCGAGCCGGGCTGGACGATGTTGGCGGCGAGCAGCCCGATGACCAGGGCGAGCGTGCTCGCGACCTCGAACCAGATCAGGGCCTTGAGACCGATCCGGCCGAAGGCCTTCAGGTCACCGGCCTTGGCGATGCCGACGACGACCACACAGAACACCAGGGGCGAGATGATCGTCTTGATGAGCCGGGTGAAACCGTCGCCGAGCGGTTGGAGATCCGTGGCCACGTCGGGCCACAGCTTTCCGACGACGATTCCGAGGACGAGCGCGCAGGCGACCTGCGCGAAGAGTGAGGTACGCAGTATGCGTGCGACGCGTCGCGGCAGGGACGGGACGGACGGCGGCACGGGCACTCCTTGGGGGGATGGCGGCACCCGGAAGCCCTGACGGGGAAGGACAGGACTTCTGCGATGCGGAAAGCGGCTTCCGTAGCGATCACTGTGAAGGTGCCGTTGATCGCGCACGAGACCTGCGCGTTTCCGCTGTGTAAATCCCGGCCCGGGTGACGCGTCGCACGCGTTCCGGCTCAGCAGCCTCCGTGATCCCCGGTCAGCACCCCCTGCCTCGTGGTCAGTCGCCGGTCGTAGCAGCCGCCCGAGCCGTACAGCCGGTAGCGCTCGCTCGTCGTGCCGACGGCTTGGCGCTGGTCCCGGGGCACGTTGACGGTGAAGGTGGCATCACCCGTGTATGTGTCGTCGAGCCGTGACCACGACGTGCGTCGGCCGTTCCGGGTCGTCACGGAGTCGGCCCGGTCGCCGAGGGTCAGCACGGTGCGGAGCCGGTCGTCCGCGCCGAGAGTGGTGGTGCCGTTCATCGTGTAGGTCCGGTGGGTGCGCGTCGTACGGGCCGGTCCGCGGCCGTCGACGGTGACCGACTCCTCGTCCGTCCAGGTGGCGGCGAGACCGTCCACGGTCTCGCCGTCGGTCCAGCGATGCGCGGAGGTGTTCGCGAGGGCGCGGGTCACGGTGGTCCGCACGCGTCCGTGCGAGGTGTCGAGGTACCCGGCGACGGTCAGCCGGTGACCGCCCTCGGTGTCGACGCGGTGCTCCGTGCCGGGCGTGTAGGTGGCGGAGTCGGTGAGTTCACCCGGTTCGTGACTCAGGAGCCCGCCGCCCACGACGCTCTTCCCCGGGTCCTGCCAGACAAGCACGTTGACGGGTGTGCTCCAACCGCTCTGCCCCGCGGACACGCCGACGACGGACACCTCCACGCGGTGCGGACGACCGTCGTTGAGGATCCCGGCGAAGGGGGTCAGGTCGTATTCGATCGGCTTGATGTCGAAGGCCCGGGGGCCCGGAACCACGTACCAGAGGAAGGGGTTGGACCAACCGCCGGTCCAGACGGTCGGGAAGGGGGCGGCGATTCCGGCGGGTTGTCCGTCGACCTCGACCTGCACCTCCCGATAGGGCCCCTCGTCCGACCGGCAGGAGTACGGCGCGGTCGCGGGCACGGTGAGATACCAGTACTCCTCGCACCCGCCGCCTGAGCCGGTGGCGTACACCTCGGCGACGACGCGCTCGCTGTTGCGGGGCGTGGTGAGGGTCGTGCCGCCCGGACCGTCGGCCAGGGTGAGGACCCGATCGGGGGCGGTGGCGGCCGGCCTCCCCTCGTAGAAGGTGAGCGTCACCTTGACGTCGATCACGCCCGTGTAGGTGTCGTCGACGACGTTGCCGATGAGCATCTCCACGTCCCGGGCGGAGCGGAACGTGTCGGCGTAGCGGGTGACGTCCTTCTCGACGGACCACTCGATCCCGTCGGGCGACGGCTCGGGCGTCGAGGTACGGAAGATCTCCACGCCTCCGACGTGCAGATAGCCGAGCCGGTCGAACTGCCGCCCCTTGACCTTGCCGTCGAGGCGCAGCACCACCTTGCTCCAGCGGTCGCCGCAGCCGTCCGGCGGGGTGTACGAGCCCCGGTACGGCGTGAAGTCGCGGAACTGCGCCTCGGCGAGGGTGACTCGGCAGCTCTTGCCATGAGGCCTGGTCACGGGCGGGGCGGCGGTGAGGGGGTCGTGCCAGTCGGTGCCGAACTCGGCGGGGACCTCGACCGACGCGGACGCTGACGCCGACTCGGACGCTGACCCAGACGCGGACGCGGACGACGAGGACGCGGACGACAAGGACAGGGAGGCGTCCGCTCGCGCCGTGCCGCTCCCCAGGACGGTGCTCCCCAGGAGGATCACTCCGGTGAGCATGGACATGATAATCCGGCTTCTCATGGCCGGTGTTCTACGGGGAGTCGACCGTTCCCCGCAATGACGCCTCCGCCACGAGAGCTAGGCCTGCAGAGCGCCCCTGTCCCCCATGACCACCACAGGATGCCGATCCGGGTCGAGGGTGCGCAGCAGGTGTTCCATCGCCGCCCGGGACAGGCTGACGCAGGCCGACGTACCGCTGCCGTGGTCCATGTGCAGCCAGATCCCCCCACCCTTCTCCTCCCCCTCCGGCCGCGTCGGGTCGTCGGGCGGGGCACCCTTGACCCGGTTGTAGTCGATGGCGATGACGTAGTCGAAGTCGTGCCAGTGCGACCGCGCCCACCAGCGCGGCGCCGCGAAGGAGGCGGACCGCGTGTACGGCAGCCTGGTGCCGGGATCGGCCAGGACACCGCCCGCGTCGGTGAGCGTGAACACGCCGACCGGACTGCGGTTGTCGCCTGCGCGGTGCTCGGCGGTCCAGCCCTTCTTGCCGTTGTGCCCCCGCCAGCTCCGGACGCGCTCCCAGGACGGTCCCCTTCTGGCGTAGAGCACGACGGTGGCGTCCGCGGAGTCCTTCCCGTCGCCGTACACCGCCACAACCTGGCGGGAAACAGCGGGGATCCGCCGTTGCAGCCGGTCACCGACCCCCGGGACGCCGGTCGTCCCGGCGGCGCCCGGCGAGGTCCCGCCTCTCCTGCCGGCCGCCCCCGACGTACCGTCACTCCCCTGTTGCACGGCCCCACCACCGCACGCGGACAAGGCCGCGAGCAGCAGGCCGCAGATCACCGGCGCGGCCCCCGCGCGCCGCGCATAGCCATGTCGCATCGGCCCATGCTCGCACCACTTTCCGGGCGCCAGCGGCAGGTTCCGGACATCCGGGCCGTGTCGGACAGCTGTCGGATCCGGCCGCCGCCAAGGAAAACCGGTTGATTTTGACCACGCTGCGACGCGAACCTTGCACGGTTTGTTGCCGCTCCCCGCGGACCTTCCCGCTCGTCCGTCCGCGCCTCCCCCCTCCCCGTCTCCTTCTCCGCCTCCCCGTCTCCTTCTCCCCCTACCCCTGACTCGAGCCACTGGGACGTCATGCAGATCCAAGACCTTCCGTACCCCGACCCGGGTGTGCCGGACGCACGCTCGGGACCCCGCTTCCTGTGGTGGCTCGGCCGTAACCAGCTGGGCGGCCAGCTCAAGTCCCTGGCCTGGGGGCTGCTGCACTTCGTCGCCGTCTCGGCGCAGCCGTTCTGCGTCGGGTTCGCCATCGAGGCCGTCGTGGACCGTTCCGGTACCCGGCTCGCTCTCACCGGCGGCGTGATGGCCCTGTGCGGTGCCGCCACCGCGATCGGGGACACCTTCCTGCACCGCGCCGCCGTCACCAACTGGATCACCGCCGCCGCCCGGGTGCAGCAGCTGCTCGCCCGCAAGGCCTCGCAGCTCGGCTCCGCGCTGACCCGGCGGGTCGCGGCCGGGGAGGTCGTGGCCGTCTCCACGGGCGACGTCGAGAAGATCGGCTGGCTCGTGGAGGCCGTGTCCCGCTTCACGGCCGCGGCCCTCACGGTCCTGCTGGTCTGCGTCGGCCTGGTCGTCTACCAGCCGGCGCTCGGCCTGGTGGTCGCCCTGGGCCTGCCCGTTCTCGCGCTCGCGGTGCTGCCCCTGCTGCCCCCGGCGACGCGACGGGCCGACGTCCAGCGCGAGAAGGCCGGACGCGCCACCGAACTCGCCTCGGACACGGTGGCCGGCCTGCGGGTGCTGCGTGGGATCGGTGGCGAGGAACTGTTCCTCGACCGCTATCGCAGCGCCTCGCAGGAGGTCCGGCACGCGGCCGTGCGCAGCGCGCGCATGTGGTCGTTGATCAGCGCCATCCAGGTGCTGCTGCCCGGCCTGCTGCTGATCACGGTCGTCTGCTACGGCGTCCACCTGGCCCTCGAGGGCCGCATCACGGTCGGCGAACTGGTCACGGTCTACAGCTCCGTCATGGTCCTGGCCTATCCCCTCAGGCACTTCGAGGAGATCGCGATGGCCTACTCCTTCTCACGCCCGTCGGCCAAACGCGCCGCCCGCGTGCTGTCGCTGGAGCGGGTCACCGACATCGGCGGCTCGCGCGCGGCCGACGCTCCCTCGGGCGACCTGTACGACCCCGCCACCGGGCTGCTCGCCCCGACCGCCCGGCTCACCGCAGTGGTGTGCGGCGACCCGGACGCGGCCGGACAGCTGGCGGAGCGGCTGGGCGGGCATCCCCCGGAGGACAGCCCTGCGGTACTGCTCGGCGGGGTCCCGCTGAACGAGCTGCCGTTGGACTCCGCGCGCGCCTCGGTCCTCGTCCAGGACAAGGACCCGGTGCTGCTGTCCGGTTCCCTGCGCGACCTGCTCGACGTGCCCGCCTCGGGTGCGGTCGACGCGGGTGCGGCGCTGGCCGCCGCCCAGTGCGGGGACGTCCTCGACGCACTCGTGCAGGGTTCACTGGACGCCGACGACCCGATGGACGCCCGCATCACCGAGCGCGGCCGGTCCCTCTCCGGCGGCCAGCGGCAACGGCTCGCGCTGGCCCGCTCCCTGTACACGGACCCCGAGGTCCTCGTCCTGGACGAGCCCACCTCCGCCGTCGACTCGCACACCGAGGCACGGATCGCCGAGGGGCTGCGCGAACTGCGGGCGGGGCGCACGACGGTGGTGTTCACCTCGTCCCCCCTGCTGCTGGACCGCGCCGACCGGGTGGTGCTCGTGCACGAGGGCGAGGCCGTCGCGGTGGGCGTGCACCGCGAACTGTTGCGCTCCGAGCCCCGGTACCGGGCCGTGGTGACCAGGGAGACCGAGGAGGAAGCCGCGCTGGGCGAGGCCCTCCAGAACGAAGAGCCCTCCCTGAACGGTGTGTTCGAGGATCTGGGCGACAACCGACTCGAAGAGATCGACCGCGAAGAGATCGAGGAGACCGCATGATCGGCGTGGCGCCGCCCGCGTACGACCCGGCGGCACCGACGACGGCGAACACGTTGCCCGTCGGCGCCCCCGCTACCGTCCGCGCCTACGTGGCCGAACTCCTGCGCCGGCACCGCCGCGCCTTTGCGCTTCTCCTGCTCGTGAACACGGTCGCCACGGTCGCCTCGATGGTGGGTCCCTGGCTGGTCGGCGACCTCGTGGAGCGGCTGTCGGACGGTGCGCGCGAGCTCCATCTCGGGCTCATCGCCACCCTGTTCGTGCTCGCCCTGGTGGTCCAGGCCGCCTTCGTACGGCAGGTGCGACTGCGCGGCGCGATGCTCGGCGAGCGGATGCTGGCCGACCTGCGCGAGGACTTCCTCGTACGCTCGGTGCGGCTGCCGCCGGGCGTGCTGGAGCGGGCCGGGACCGGCGACCTGTTGTCCCGCATCACCACGGACATCGACCGGCTGGCCAACGCGATGCGCGAGGCCGTGCCCCAGCTGACGATCGGCGTGATGTGGGCTCTGCTGCTGCTCGGCGGGCTCGTCGTCACGGCACCGCCGCTGGCGCCGGCCGTCCTGGTCGCGGTGCCTCTGCTGGTGGCCGGGTGCCGCTGGTACTTCAAGCGGGCGCCCGCCGGCTACCGCTCGGAGGCCGCCGGCTACGCCTCCGTGGCCGCCGCCCTCGCCGAGACCGTGGACGCCGGCCGCACCGTGGAGGCCCACCGGCTGGGCGACCGCCGCATCGCGCTCTCCGAGCAGCGCATCCAGCAGTGGACCGCGTGGGAGCGCTACACGCTGTGGCTGCGCTCGGTGCTCTTCCCGGTCATCAACATGGTGCACGTCACCGTGCTCGGTTCGGTCCTCATGCTCGGCGGCGCGTTCGTGCTGAAGGGCTGGATCGGGGTCGGCCAGCTGACGACGGGCGCGCTGCTGGCGCAGATGCTCGTCGACCCGGTGAACCTCATCCTGCGCTGGTACGACGAGCTCCAGGTGGCCCAGGTGTCGCTCGCCCGCCTCGTCGGAGTGCGTGACATCGAGCCGGACGGCGGAGACTCCGGGCTCGTGCCGGACGGGCGCGACGTGCACGCCGACCGGGTCCACTTCGGCTACCGGGAGGGCGTCGACGTGCTGCGCAAGGTGACCCTGGAGGTCTCCCCCGGCACCCGGCTGGCCCTGGTCGGACCCTCGGGTGCGGGGAAGTCCACACTGGGGCGGCTGCTCGCCGGGATCTACGCGCCGCGCGACGGCCGGATCACTCTCGGCGGCGCCGAGCTGTCGCGGATGACCGCGGAACGGGTCCGCTCCCATGTGGCGCTCGTCAACCAGGAGCACCACGTCTTCGTGGGCTCCCTGCGCGACAACCTCCGGCTCGCCCTCCCCCACGCGCGGCTCCACCCGAGCGAGGAAGCCGCCGCGGCCTCGAAGGCCACGGAGGGCGCCGAGAACGCCGAGAGCTCCGAGGACGCCGAACTGTGGGCGGCCCTGGGCGCGGTCGACGCGGACGGCTGGGCCCGGGCCCTGGACGACGGCCTCGACACCGAGGTCGGCTCCGGCGGTGTGGCGCTCACCCCGGCGCAGGCCCAGCAGATCGCCCTGGCCCGGCTGGTCCTGGCCGACCCCCACACGCTGGTCCTGGACGAGGCGACCTCGCTGCTCGACCCGCGTGCCGCCCGCCACCTGGAGCGGTCCCTCGCCCGCGTCCTGGACGGGCGCACCGTCGTCGCCATCGCCCACCGTCTGCACACCGCCCACGACGCCGACGTCATCGCCGTCGTCGAGAACGGCCGCATCAGCGAGCTGGGCAGCCACACCGAGCTGGTCGCGGCGGACGGCGCGTACGCGGCCCTCTGGCGGTCGTGGCACGACTGAGGAGCGAAGCGGCGGGGGCGGCCGGCAGACGCCGGCACGAGGCGTGAGAGCGCCGACGCCTGGACCGGCTCCGGCGCGAGTCTCTGGGCCGGTGCCGGTGCGAGCGTCTGGGCCGGTGCCGGTGCCCGAGCCGGCGCTGGTGTCTGGGTCTGCGCCGGTGCCCGAGCCGATGTCCGGACCGGCGCCGGCGCCGGGACCTGGGCCCGCACCGGTGCCGGTGCCGGTGTCAGCGTCTGGGTCGATGCTTGGTCCCATGCCGCCGCGCGTGCCCTCCGCTGCCCCCTCCCGGGGCTGCGAGCTGCGTGCCCGCGGGACGGGGGCGGCCTCGGGTCCGCGGCGCCCGCGCCCGGGCCCAGGCAGCCCGGACCGGCCTTCGTATGTCCTCTGGCGTTGCGCGGTCCCGAAGCGGGGTGGAACGCTGGAAAGCGGCACCCGCGCGGAAGGCAGTCGGGATCCCTCCGGAACACACCGCGCTCGACCGGTGCCCCGTGCGGCGGCACCCCGCCGCCGACCGCGATGAGTACGGGGCCGTCACCCCCTGGAGGTACCCGTGAACAGTGCCGACGGATGGGGGGACGACGTCTACCAGCCCGACGCGTCCGACATCCAGGAAGACTCGGGACTGCTCGATGCCGAGGACACGCTGGAGAACGACGGCGTCGAGGACCCCCTCGATCGCGGTTGGTCCCCGCCGGACCGCCCCTGGGCGGTGGAACACGACGGTGTGACCGCCGCGGAGCGCCGGCAGGGCGAGAGCCTTGATCAGCGGCTCGCGGAGGAGGTCCCGGAGCCCGATGCGCCGGACGGCGACGGCCTCGGCGATTGCGACGGCACCGACGGGGAACTCCTCGACAACGAGGTCGGCTCCGCTCGCTCCGGCAGGCTCGTGGCGCCGGACGAGGGAGCCCACGAGGACGAGGAGAGCGCACTGATCGCCACGGACGTGGGCATCGACGGCGCGGCTGCCTCCGCCGAGGAGGCCGCGATGCACATCGTCGACGAGGACGCCCTGTCCGGCTGACCCGTCCACGGCGGCCCCGACCTTTTCCGACCCGTCGCCGCCGTCTCCGTCGGCAGCGTCATCGCCTTTGCCATCGCACGAGGAGCCCCCATGCAGCAGGACAAGCAGCCCGACTACCACGCGGTCGTCTTCCGCGACCGGACCGCCGGTTACGCCTTCCTGACCCGGTCCACCGCCAGTAGCGATCAGACCATCGAGTGGGACGACGGGGAGACGTACCCGGTCGTGGACGTGGAGATCTCCTCCGAGAGCCACCCCTTCTACACCGGCAAGGCGCGCACCGTGGACACGGAGGGCCGGGTCGCCCGCTTCGAGCGGCGCTACGGCGACGGCGGGGCGATGACCTGAACCGGTGCCGTCGCCACCACCGACCGCAGCCGTCGGGTCGCTCGTCAGATGTAGTTGAGGGCGGCCGCGCCGCCCACTCCCCCGAGCAGCATGAACACGGGCATCAGCACCTTCAGCTCGACCCAGCTGCCGGCCCGGAACCGCATCACCTTCGGCGGACCGATCGGGTACCAGCGCTTGCGCCCGATCGGGATGGGCCACAGGACCGGGCAGCCCGAGACGGTCAGGGCGTCGCCGATGTCGTGCACCAGGGCGCCCAGCACGATCGGCAGTCCCAGCCACAGGTACTGCTGGCCCGGGTCCGTGAACAGCCAGTCCGAGCCGTTGCCGGGCTTGTCCAGGACGCCTGCGAGGATCCAGGCGCTGGTGGCGGCCAGCAGCCACACCAGCACATCGCTGCTGGACCCCCGGGCCGCCCGCCACAGCAGCCCCTCGATCGCCAGCACCATGTGCACGAAGAGAAGCGCCAGGACCGCCCACCGGCCACCCGTGATCGCCAGCGCCGAGGCGCCTCCGCCGATCATGACGGCCCACAGCCAGGTGTGCGTCAGGGTTCGGTGGCCTCCGGAGCGGCGCGGGTCGCCCTGCTTCCTGGTGCTTTTGTAGACGGCGTAGGAGAGTTTGTCGACGATCTCGCACAGCCAGCGCGAGACGGGTCCGAAGGCCCGCGAGATGGTGGCCGCCTTGTGGTCGAGGTCCGGGGCGAGCGCGGCTCCGGCGCAGATCAGCGCACCCGCGAGCAGGACCGGCCAGGGCATCGTGTGCCCGGCCGCGGCAGCGGCCGCACCGACGCCGAGCCAGGCGGCCGCGCCCGACAGTGAGTGTGCTGGTCCCATCATGGCCGGTGCCCGCCCTATTCCTCGAATGCCGCTGTCCAGTTGACCGGGTGCGTTGACGCTCCGTCGGCGACACAGCGTAGCGGTCGTGATCTTCGGCCCGGCATCCGATTCCCCCATCAAGGACCAGGACAGGCAAGATGGGGGCGTGACCCTCATCGATCAGTTGCCGCCGACCGCAGATCCCGACGCCCTGTACGAAGCCTTCGAGTCCTGGGCGCAGGAGCGTGGTCTGACGCTCTACCCCCACCAGGAGGAGGCGCTGATCGAGGTGGTCTCCGGGGCGAACGTGATCGTGTCGACGCCCACCGGCTCCGGCAAGAGCATGATCGCGGCGGCCGCGCACTTCGCGGCTCTCGCCCGTGACGAGGTCACCTTCTACACGGCTCCGATCAAGGCGCTGGTCTCGGAGAAGTTCTTCGAGCTGTGCAAGATCTTCGGCACGGAGAACGTCGGCATGCTGACCGGCGACGCGTCGGTGAACTCCGACGCCCCGGTGATCTGCTGCACGGCCGAGGTGCTCGCCTCGATCGCGTTGCGCGACGGCAAGAACGCCGATGTCGGTCAGGTCGTCATGGACGAGTTCCACTTCTACGCGGAGGGCGACCGCGGCTGGGCGTGGCAGATCCCCATCCTGGAGCTGCCCCAGGCGCAGTTCGTGCTGATGTCGGCCACGCTCGGCGACGTGTCGTTCTTCGAGCAGGACCTCGCCCGGCGCACCGGCCGCCCCACGTCGGTGGTCCGCTCGGCGACCCGGCCGGTGCCGCTGTCCTACGAGTACCGGTACACCCCGATGACGGAGACGCTCAGCGACCTGCTGGTCACGAGGCAGGCGCCCGTCTACATCGTGCACTTCACGCAGGCGCAGGCGGTGGAGCGGGCGCAGGCGCTGATGAGCATCAACATGTGCTCGCGCGAGGAGAAGGAACGGATCGCCGACCTGATCGGCAACTTCCGCTTCACCACGAAGTTCGGCCGTAACCTCTCGCGCTACGTGCGGCACGGCATCGGCGTCCACCACGCCGGCATGCTGCCCAAGTACCGGCGTCTGGTGGAGAAGCTCGCCCAGGCCGGCCTGCTGAAGGTGATCTGCGGTACGGACACCCTCGGTGTGGGCGTCAACGTGCCCATCCGGACAGTGCTGTTCACGGCGCTGACCAAGTACGACGGCAACCGGGTGCGTACCCTGCGGGCCCGTGAGTTCCACCAGATCGCGGGCCGGGCCGGCCGGGCCGGCTTCGACACGGCGGGTCTGGTGGTGGCGCAGGCTCCCGAGCACGTCATCGAGAACGAGAAGGCCCTCAACAAGGCCGGTGACGACCCGAAGAAGCGTCGCAAGGTGGTGCGCAAGAAGGCGCCCGAGGGATTCGTGGGCTGGGCGGAGAACACCTTCGACAAGCTCATCGAGTCCGAGCCGGAGCCGCTGACGTCCCGTTTCCGGGTCACGCACACGATGCTGCTGTCGGTGATCGCCCGGCCCGGCAACGCCTTCGAGGCGATGCGGCATCTGCTCGAGGACAACCACGAGCCGCGCAAGCAGCAGCTTCGGCACATCCGGCGCGCGATCGCGATCTACCGCTCGCTGCTGGACGGCGGGGTCGTCGAGAAGCTCGACGAGCCGGACGCCTCCGGCCGCGTCGTCCGCCTCACCGTGGACCTCCAGCAGGACTTCGCGCTGAACCAGCCGCTGTCCACCTTCGCGCTGGCCGCGTTCGAACTCCTCGACCCGGAGTCGCCTTCCTACGCTCTCGACATGGTCTCCGTCGTGGAGTCCACGTTGGACGACCCGCGTCAGATCCTGGCCGCTCAGCAGAACAAGGCGCGCGGTGAGGCGGTGGCCGCGATGAAGGCGGACGGCGTCGAGTACGAGGAGCGGATGGAGCGCCTCCAGGACATCACGTACCCGAAGCCCCTGGAGGAGTTGCTCTTCCACGCGTACGACACCTACCGCAAGAGCCACCCGTGGGTCGGCGACCATCCGTTGTCGCCGAAGTCCGTCATCCGTGACATGTACGAGCGGGCGATGTCCTTCACCGAGCTGGTGTCGCACTACGAGCTGGCCCGCACCGAGGGCATCGTGCTGCGTTACCTGGCCGGCGCCTACAAGGCCCTCGACCACACCGTCCCGGACGACCTCAAGTCGGAGGATCTGCAGGACCTGGTGGAATGGCTGGGCGAGATGGTGCGCCAGGTGGACTCGAGCCTGCTGGACGAGTGGGAGCAGCTCGCCAACCCGGCGGAGATGACCGCCGAGGAGGCCCAGGAGAAGGCCGACGAGGTCAAGCCGGTCACGGCCAACGCGCGCGCCTTCCGGGTCCTGGTCCGCAACGCGATGTTCCGCCGCGTGGAGCTCGCCGCTCTCGACCGCGTCGCCGAACTCGGTGAGATGGACGGCGAGTCCGGTTGGGACGCCGACGCCTGGGGCGAGGCGATGGACAAGTACTGGGACGAGTACGACGACCTCAGCACCGGCCCGGACGCGCGGGGCCCCAAGCTGCTCGTCATCCAGGAGGAGCCGCAGAACGCCCTGTGGCGGGTCCGCCAGATCTTCGACGACCCGAACGACGACCACGACTGGGGCATCAGCGCGGAGGTCGACCTCACGGCCTCCGACGCCGAGGGCCGCGCGGTCGTCCGGGTCACCGCCGTAGGCCAGTTGTGAGTACCGAAGAGGGCACAGGAGAAGCGCACCGATGACGAATCCGGCCGAGAGGCTCGTCGACCTGCTCGACCTCGAGCAGATCGAGGTCAACATCTTCCGCGGCCGCAGCCCGCAGGAGTCCCTGCAGCGGGTCTTCGGTGGCCAGGTGGCGGGCCAGGCGCTGGTCGCGGCCGGCCGGACCACCGAGGGAGACCGGCCCGTGCACTCGCTGCACGCGTACTTCCTGCGTCCGGGCCGGCCGGGTGTGCCGATCGTGTACCAGGTCGAACGGGTGCGGGACGGGCGGTCCTTCACGACCCGCCGGGTCACCGCCGTGCAGCAGGGGCGCACGATCTTCAATCTCACCGCCTCCTTTCACAAGCCTGAGGAAGGTCCTTTCGAGCACCAGCTGCCGCCTGCCCGCGAGGTCCCGGACCCGGAGTCCCTGCCGACGGTGGTCGAGGAGATCCGGAAGCATCTGGGCGAGTTGCCCGAGCAGTTGGAGCGGATGGCGCGCCGTCAGCCCTTCGACATCCGGTACGCGGACCGGTTGCGCTGGAACGCCGAGGACGTCAAGGAAGCCGAGCCGCGCAGCGCTGTGTGGATGCGCGCCGTCGGGCCGCTGGGCGACGACCCGCTGGTCCACACCTGCGCGCTCACGTACGCCAGTGACATGACCCTCCTGGACGCCGTCCGCCTCCCGATCGAGCCCTTGTGGGGTCCGCGGAACTTCGACATGGCGTCGCTGGACCACGCGATGTGGTTCCATCGGCCGTTCCGCGCGGACGAGTGGTTCCTGTACGACCAGGAGTCGCCGATCGCCACCGGCGGACGTGGGCTGGCCCGCGGGCGGATCTACGACCTGGAGGGACGCCTGCTGGTGTCCGTCGTCCAGGAGGGGTTGTTCAGGGCGCTGTAGATCCGGTGCGGTAGATCCGGTGCGTCATCCGCTTCGGCGGCGTAGCCAGGTCAGCAGTCCGCGGGCCGGCCCGTCGGGCGGGTCGGTTTCTTCGGGCCGGTCCGGTGGCCCGGCCGGGGGCGTCGGGGCCGGTTTCCAGGCAGGCCGTGGCGCGGGCTGCTCGGCCCGCGCCTCGGCCAGGGTTCGTTCCAGGTCGTACCGCAGCCAGTCGATCTCGTCGGGGTCGTCGGCCGTCATGATCTTCTCCACGAGGTGCGCGGCCGGTGTGCCGGGGGTCCCCTGGGCGGGCGGCCGGGGCCGGAACCTGTTCAGGTGGGAGCGTTCGTAGGGGTCCTCGACGACCGCCGCGACCTGGAGGGGGTCGAGGAACCCGGCCAGGACTCCGGCGCGTTGCCAGGGGCCGTCGGCCTGTCGGTGCAAGAACCCCAGGTGGCGTCCCCGCCAGTTGCGGGGCCGTAGGTCGGCACCCGCATCCAGCTGGCTCCGCAGCACCTCAGGTGTGCGACCGGTCAGCAGGAAGGCGTTGGTCCCGTCAGTGGCGAATTGCTTCAGTTCGTCGGCGAGATAGAGCCAGACGACGGCCCGATAGCGGTTCAGATAAAATTTCACCGGTACCACCAGTCCCAGCCGCGCGAGGCGGGTGAACCGGGCCGGGGGCACGCCCATCATGGCAGCGCCTTCGCTGGTCCCCACGGCCAGCACGCTCGCGCGCAGTGCTTCGGGGAAGCTGGGTTCCGAGCGCAGACGTTCGATCTCCGCCCGGGCC
This sequence comes from Streptomyces sp. NBC_01334, assembly GCF_035983595.1. NCBI lineage: Bacteria > Bacillati > Actinomycetota > Actinomycetes > Kitasatosporales > Streptomycetaceae > Streptomyces > Streptomyces sp. NBC_01334. Next base: position 1,577,703 of record NZ_CP130718.1, read on the forward strand.
ACCCGACGGCCCCCTCCACCTTCGTCGGGCACGGTCCTGATGCGCCCGAGGTGCACGGCGAGGTCGAACTCGCTCCGCTTCAGATCCAGTTCCCGCGCCGCCCGGCTCGGCGTGCAGGAAGCGGAAAGTGGTCGCGTGACGGTGTTGCCGGACATGGTCGTCTCCCCCGTGGAGTGAAGTGGAGTGAAGCAGGCCTGCACGGTCGGCGGTGGCCTCGGAAAAAACCGTAGCCGGAATCGCGGACGCCGAGGCGAGCCTGTGGATAACTCTGCGGAGGAGGGTGAAAATGCAGGTCAGAGGTCTTCGAGTGGTGCGCGGTCGGGCTGCCGGGCGTCCACGGTGAGGTGCTCTCCGACCCGGTTGACGAGCAGGGTCATCTCGTAGGCGATCTGGCCCATGTCGGCTTCCGCCCCGCTGAGCACGCACAGACAACTGCCGGTGCCCGCCGCGGTGACGAACAGCACCGCGTCGTCGAACTCGATCATCGTCTGGCGCACTCGGCCCGCGCCGAAGTGACGCCCCGATCCCTTCGCCAGGCTGTGCAGTCCGGACGAGACGGCGGCGAGGTGCTCCGCGTCCTCCCGGAGCAGTCCCGCACTCGCGCCCGCCACCAGCCCGTCGTTGGACAGGACGAGTGCGTGCCGTACGTGGTCGACGCGCTCCGTCAGGTCGTCCAACAGCCAGCCCAGCCCCTGATTCTGCGCCATGTCCCGCTCCCCGTGTGACATTCCCCGTGTGACCCTCCGCCTCGCCGGAGAATCTGCCCGCCAGCCTTCCCCAGGAGCGGCCGCGGGAGCAAGGAGGATGGCGGCATGGCACAGAAGATGACCGATGAGCAATGGCGGGCCTTCGTCACCTACGGAACCCGCACCGCGAAGCTGTCCACCGTACGGGCCGACGGAAGTCCGCACGTGGCGCCGATCTGGTTCCTGCTCGACGGGGACGAGGTGGTGTTCAACACCGGCAAGGAAACGGTGAAGGGGCGCAATCTGGCGCGGGACGGCCGGGTCGCCCTGTGCATGGACGACGACCGGCCGCCCTTCGACTACGTGGTGCTGCGGGGCCGGGCCCGCATCTCGGAGGACCTCGACGAGGTCCGGCACTGGGCGACGCGGATCGCGGCGCGGTACATGGGTGAGGAGCGCGCCGAGGAGTTCGGCGCCCGCAACGGGGTGCCGGGCGAACTGCTCGTCCGTGTCGCCATCGACAAGGTTCTGGCGCAGAAGGACATCGCGGACTGACCGGGCCGACGTGGGCGAGGTCAGCCCACGGAGTCGAGCAGCCGGGCGGTGTGCATCCGCCCGGCGTACTCGACCAGCCGGATCAGCACCTCCTTCCCCGAGTCTCGGTCCCGGGCGTCGCACAGGACGACCGGGGTGCCGCCGTCGAGGTCGAGGGCGCGCGAGACGTCCTGGGCGCCGTATGTCCGCGTGCCCACGAAGCAGTTGACGGCCACCACGAACGGGATGTGCCGGTGCTCGAAGTAGTCGACCGCGGGGAAGCAGTCCTCCAGACGCCGGGTGTCGGCGAGGACCACCGCGCCCAGCGCCCCCTGCGACAACTCGTCCCACAGGAACCAGAAGCGGTCCTGACCGGGCGTGCCGAACAGATAGAGGGAGAGGCCGGAACGGATGGTGATCCGGCCGAAGTCCATGGCCACGGTCGTCGTGACCTTCTGGTCCACGCCGTCGGTGTCGTCCACCGACTGTCCGGCTTCGCTGAGCAGTTCCTCGGTGCGCAGCGGCTTGATCTCGCTGACCGCGCCCACCATGGTGGTCTTGCCGACGCCGAACCCGCCGGCGACCAGTATCTTCAACGCCAGGGGAGCCGTGTCGCCGCCCGTGGTGTCGGAGTTTTCGGAGACCATGGATCACTTCTCTCGGGAGTGTCGGCAACGGTCGAGGTCGGTACGGGAGTGCCGTGGCTCGGCGCGGCGGTCGCGCGGGGCTTCGGCGCCGGAGTGCGAAGTCAGCATCATGACAACCGCGGCCCCTTTCCGAGGGGTTCGACCGCTATCTGCCCGATGTGACCGACTCTTGCGTGTTCGGTGTCCGAAGGCGCGCACGAGTCGGTGTGCGGTGGGTCCGTACGCGTCCGGGTCCGTCCGGGGGTTCATCTACAGCGCTCGCAACCCCTCGATCACCTCGCGCAGAATCCGTTCGTCGGGCAACTGCGCGGGCGGGACCGGGCGGCTGACGGTGACGCAGCCGAGTTCCAGCAGGTCTCCGAGGAGCACCCGGACCACGCCCACGGGAAGGTCCGCGCCCGCCGAGAGCTCGGCGACGGACTGGGTCTCCGTGCGGCAGAGTCCGATGAGGGCACGGTGTTCCGGTCCGAGCGCCATGCCGTCCGTGCTCGGCGCACCCGGATCCAGGGTGACCAGGGCGATCAGGTCGAAGCGCACTCCGGTGGGTCCCGGCTTCGTGCGCCCGCCGGTCATGGCGTACGGGCGGACGAGCGGGCCGGCCTCGTTGTCGTACCACTGGCTGCCCAGCTCGCGCGGGGTGCCGGTCATGTCCTCGGTCATCTGCGTGGGTCGCTCTCTGGCCTCATCCGGCGGCGGTCGGGCGCCCGGCGAGCCGTGGCGCCGTGTAGAGGTGCTCTCCGACCCGCTTGACCAGCCGCGCCATCTCGTACGCGACGAGGCCGATGTCGGCGGTCACGGCGGTGAGGACGGCCAGGCAGGAGCCGTCGCCCGCGGCGGCCACGAACAGGAAGCCGTCGTCCATCTCCACCATGGTCTGGCGCACTCCACCGGCGCCGAAGTGGCGGCCCGCGCCCTTGGCGAGGCTGTGGAAGCCGGAGGCGACGGCGGCGAGGTGCTCGGCGTCCTCCCTCCTGAGGTCGGTCGAGGCACCGACGGCCAGTCCGTCGTTGGACAGCACCACGGCGTGCCGCACCTCGCTCACGCGCATCACCAAGTCGTCCAGCAGCCAGTCGAGTTCGCCGGACCGTTGGGCAGACCTCGTGCTCGGGTCCTGGATCATCTGGGGTCTCCTTCGCTGCTGTCGCTGCCCGGTTCGGGTTCCGGGGCGGCTCCGTGGCCGGGCTTTCTGCCGCCGCCGCGTGCCCAGCCCTCCCGGTACGCGGACATCCGGTCCCGAACGAGCTCGGGGGTGCGCCCTTCGTCGCCGCGCGGGCCGGGCGGGCGGGGCGGTTCCTCGGGGAGTGTCCTGCGCAGTTGGGGGGCGAGGTTGGCCTGCCGTACCCGGCGCGGGAGGTCGTCCGATCCTTCGGCGTCGTCCGGGGGACGGTGCAGGCGCAAGGCGGTGACTCCGGGAGGCGGGGGGTCGGTGGCCGCCGGTTCGGCAGCCTCCGGTTCGGCGGTGTCTCGTACGGAAGCGGCTTTGACGGAAGCGGCTCGGACGGGGGCCACCAGCGCGGGGCGGTCGGCGGAGGCGGGGACGGCTTCCTGACGCCGGTCGGCGGTGTGCCGGTCCGCGGCGGACACGCGCGCGTACACGCGTTCCGCGGGCCGCGGCCCGGTCTCCGTGACCTCGCGGGCGGAACGTTCCGGCTTGCCGCTGTGCAGCAGCGCCGTGGGCAGCAGGACCACCGCGGTGGTGCCGCCGTAGGGCGAGGTCCGCAGATGGACCTTGATGCCGTGGCGGGCGGCGAGCCTGCTGACCACGAACAGGCCGAGCTGGTCGCTGTCGAACAGGTCGAGCGCCTCCGACTGCGCGATGCGCCGGTTGGCCTCGGTGAAGGTCTCCTTGCCCATGCCCAGGCCGCGGTCCTCGACCTCGAGGGCATAGCCGTTGCCCACGGGTTCGCCGGTGACCCGCACACGCGTGTGCGGGGGCGAGAACTGGGCGGCGTTCTCGACGAGTTCGGCGAGCAGGTGGGTGAGGTCGGCGACGGCGGTGCCGATGACGGCTGCCTCCGGGAGCTGCCGTACCTCCACACGCGCGTAGTCCTCGACCTCGGAGACGGCGGCACGGACCACGTTGGTGAGGGACACCGGCATGCGCCAGGCCCGGCCGGGCGCCGCCCCGGAGAGGATGATCAGGCTCTCCGCGTGGCGCCGCATGCGGGTGGTGAGATGGTCGAGCCGGAAGAGGTCGCTCAGCTCGTTCGGATCGTCGGAGCGGCGCTCCATGCTGTCCAGAAGGCTCAGCTGGCGATGGACGAGGACCTGGCTGCGGCGGGCGAGGTTGACGAACACCCCGGAGATGCCGCTGGCCAGTTCGGCGCGTTCCACGGCGGCCCGCAGTGCCGCGCGGTGCACGGTGCCCAGGGCCTGGGCGACCTGCCCGGTCTCGTCCTCGGAGGGAGGCCCCGGCGGCGCTTCGGCGCGGACGTCGATCTCCTCCCCGGCGCGCAGCTTCCGCATGGCTTCCGGGAGTTTGCGCCGGGCGATCTCCAGGGCGCTGTTGCGCAGGCTGACCAGTTCGACGACGAGTCCGCGGCCGATGCGCACGGAGATGACGAGCGAGGCGACGACGGCGGCGAGGCCGAGCAGGACAGCGGCGCCGGCCGGGGTGAGCAGACCGCGGGTGAACGGGTCGGCGCGGTCGGCGACACCGCGTCCGGCGTCCGCCTCGATCGTCCGCATCCCGTTCTGCACGCGCGCGTGGGCCTTGTCCCAGATGCTCGCGGGGGCGGCGGCGAGCGCCTTCGCGCCGGGCCCGTCGGCGAGGGCCCTGTCCTCGGCGGCGTACAGGGCCGCGTAGGTGGTGCCGGCGGCGAGCCGCTGCCAGGCGGTGCGTTCGGGTCCGCGCAGGTCCGCGACGGCCGATTCCGTCAGGGTGCGGCGGGTGTCGACGGCGCCGGTGAAGAGCCGCAGGCGCTCTCCGTCGAGGCGTCCGGCGAGGCGCGCGCCGGCGAGCACGGCGCCCTCCTGGGCCAGGGCCTCCCCCGCGCGGGAGAACTCGAGCAGCACGCGCGCGTCCGAGCCGAGTTCGGCGTCCTGGACGCCGGAGAGGGCACCGCCGACCGAGAAGGCCGCCGAGATCGTGCTCGTGTACCGGCCGTACGTCTCCTCCCAGCCGGCGCTGCCGTCCAGGACCGCGGTCCGCAGCGAAGGGAGGCCCTCGGCCCCGGAGACGAACGTCTCGAGCCGCTGGGCCACTCCCGTGGGCAGGTCCTGGCCGTCGGCGACGGTGGCGTCGTCGCCCAGCCGCAGCCGGCCCACCGCGCGGTCCGTGCGTTCCGCGAGTGCCTTCAGGTCGCCACCCTGACCGGGGGCGGGCTCCGTCGCGTAGCGTACGGCGGCCGCCCGCTCGGTCTGCAGGGCGGCCACCGCGGCTGCCACGGGGGCGCGAACCTGGGAGTCCACCCGCTGCAACTGACGCAGCCCGGACACGTCCTGGGCGGTGCTGACGGTGGCGTACGCCCACAGGGCGAGCAGGGAGACGACCGGCACCATCAGCAGGCAGACGATCTTGGCGCGTACGGTGCGCGGTCTGATCCGCCAGCGCTCCGCGCGCGGGGGTATCGCGTCCGCGGGCGTGTCGATCTGCTCGTCCGCGCCCTCGTCGGCGGGCGGTCCGGCGTGGGCGCGGCGCCCGCGTGTGGGGGGCGGCGCGTCGGCGCCTGCCGTGGGGGTCCTACGGGGTGTACGCATGGCCTCCTCGCTCGGAAGGGGTTCAGGGGCGGGCCGGTCGCGTCAGACGGGCCGGGCCTGCTGTCGGACGGTGAGGCTGTCCACGGGCTGCTGGGCCGAGGCGGACGCCTCGCGCTCCCCCGTGGTGGGCGACAGCGCGACGAAGGCCGAGGTCAGGAAGAGATAGGAGCCGAGGCCGACGGCGAGAGGGAAGATGAACTGCATCGCCGAGGCGCCCGGCAGCGGCTCGCCGGAGGGCGTGACATGGACGCTCACCGCGAGCATCGCGGTGTAGTGCATGCTGCTCACCGCCGCGCCCATGACGAGGGAGGCGAGGGTGACCGCGATCGGCGACCTGATGTTGAGCGCCGCCCAGAGGGCCGCGGTCGCCGCGACGACGGCGATCAGGACGGACAGTCCGACGCGGACGGGGTCGTACGTCACGTCGGCGTGCAGCCGGACGGCGGCCATGCCCAGGTAGTGCATGCTGGCCACCCCCAGGCCGGTGGTGAGGCCGCCGATCAGCAACGCGCGCGTGCGGTCACGGCTGTAGCCGACGGCGAAGACACCGGCGCAGACGACGACCATGGCGACGAGAAGGCTGAGCACGGTCAGCGGAACGTCGTAGCGGATGTCGGTGCCGCTGACGGCGAAGCCCAGCATGGCCACGAAGTGCATGGTCCAGATTCCGGTGCCGATCGCCGAGGCGGCGGTGATCAGCCAGTTGCGGCGCGAGCGTCCGGTGGCGCCGAGTGCCCGCACGGTGCAGCGCAGCCCGAGGGCGGCGCCCACGCAGGCCATCACGTACGACAGCACGGGGGTCAGCCAGCCGAAGGCGGCGTGGTCCAGGTGTCCCATGGCCACGGGACGCTAGTGGGGGCACGGGAGCACAAAGGGGGCGCATTTCGAAAGGTGTTGAAATGTGGCGCAGTAGTGCGCCGGAACGATCGGGTCACGCTCGAACGTGTGCACCGAGGCGTCGTCCGTGTCGGTGAGGGATCATGCGGAGCATGAGCGACGACCACACACACGTTCAGGAGTTCTTCGGCGCCCGGGCCGCGGACTGGGACAGCCGCTTCCCGGACGACGGCCCCGCCTACGCCGCCGCGGTCGGCCGGCTCGGCCTGCGTGCGGGAGCGCGTGTGCTGGACGCGGGCTGCGGCACCGGGAGGGCCCTGACGCCGCTGCGTGCGGCCGTGGGCCCGTCCGGAGTGGTCGTCGGGGCGGATCTGACGCCGGCCATGCTGGCGGCCGCCGTACGGGCCGGACGCGGCCGTGCCGGGCGGCTGATGCTCGCCGACGTGACCGCGCTCCCCTTTCGCTCCGCGTCGCTGGACGCCGTGTTCGCGGCCGGCCTCATCGCCCACCTGCCGCGGCCGGAGGAGAACCTGCGGGAACTGGCCCGGGTGGTGCGCCCCGGCGGCACGCTGGCACTGTTCCACCCGATCGGCAGGGCGGCGCTCGCGGCCCGTCAGGGAAGGCAACTCACACCGGAGGACCTGCGCGCGGAACCCAACCTCCGCCCGCTGCTGGCCGGTTCGGGCTGGCGCATGACGTCGTACGCCGACGAGGACGCCCGCTTCCTGGCCCTGGCCGTCCGCGAGGCATGAGGGCTCACGCCTCCCCGGCGACCGCCCGCACGAAGGCGTCGGGGTTGTCGAACATGACGTTGTGACCGGCGCCCGGAACCGTCACCACGCGCACGCCCGCCGCCTCCAGGGCGTCCGCGCCGTCGAGCACACCGGTCAGCTCACCCTGGAGGTAGACGCGCTCGACCGCGTCGAGGCCGACCAGGATCTCGCGCATGACCGGGTCGGAGCCGCGCCTGAGTCCGACGGCGGTGCGATACAGAGCACGCGGGTCGGCCAGCCGCATGGTCGCGGCCCACATCGGCCCGACGTTGCCCAGCACGCGCGCGTACCCGCTGTCGACGAACTCCTCCTCCGTGTACGAGGCGATCCCGCTGCTCCCCGCGGAGGGCGGCGGAAAGGGGTCCAGATTGGCCTCCGTGAGCACGAGCCGTGCGACCAGATCGGGCCGGCGGTGGGCGAGGACGACGGCCACGGAGCCGCCCATGCTGTGGGCGACCAGCTCGGCGCCGGTCACCCCCGCCGCGTCCAGCGCGGCCGCCAGGGCGTCGGCGTGTTCGTCGAGTGTGTAGCCGAAGTCCGCGGGGCGGTCGCTGATGCCGTGTCCGGGCAGGTCGACGAAGAGGCTGCGCCGACCGGCGAGTTCGGGACGGGCGGCCACATGCGCGTGGTAGGCGGCCGAAGCCGCGCCCAGGCCGTGCACGTACACCCGCGCGGGTCCCGCGCCCTGTGCCTCGGTCCAGCGGACATGGCTGCCCGCACCGTCGAACTCCGCCTGCTGCATCGTCTCCCCCTCGGTTCGTCACCGCCGTCGATTCCGGCGACGCTCAACATACATCGGATCGGATGTATCTAGTCAACGCAGTATGACACTACCGATGTACTCGATGATCGAGGTAAGGCCGCATCGATGTACCACTGGCATGCGGCAGAATGCGGGCATGCTGGAGCTCGCCATCCTCGGTTTTCTGTACGACGCCCCGCTGCACGGCTACGAGCTGCGCAAACGCATCACGGCGCTGACGGGACACGTCCGTCCGGTGGCCGAGAGCACCCTCTACCCGACGATCAAGCGGCTGGAGAAGTCGGGATTCCTGGTGCGCACCACCGAGCCCGGGGCCGTCGCCGCTCCTCGCCATGTCCTCAGCCTCACCGACGAGGGCGGGAGCGAACTGCGCCGGCAGCTCGCCGAACCCGCCCAGCGCGACATCACCGACGAGAACCGCTGGTTCACGGTGCTCGCCTTCCTCCGGCACCTGGACGACGCCGCCGCCCAGGCAGCCGTGCTGCGCCGCCGTCTGGCCTTCCTGGAGGAGCCCGCGAGCTTCTTCTACGAAGGTGACCGGCCGCTGCGAGCCGAAGAGCTGGAGGATCCGTTCCGGCGCGGTGTGCTGACCATCGCGCGTGCCACGTCCCGGGCCGAGCTCACCTGGCTGCGCGACACACTCGCCTCACTGGGCGGATGACCCGCCCGGCTCCCGGACGGGGCAGCCTCGGACGCCGGGCACCGGGCGGGTGCGCGGCGCGGCGGCAGCAGCCGCAACAGGCGTCCACGCGCGCGTACCGCAGCCCGCACCACCGCGCGGGTCCCGGGGCTCGGAGGGGTGTAGCGAAACGCCGTCAACAGGTGTTCGTCGAGCAGGGCGAGTGTGGCGTTGCGCAGGACGGTTGCCAGCGGCCTCGGATACCAGGAGGCCATCAGGGTGAGCGTGGCGTCCGAGACCCGGCGCGCGCCCTGCGCTACAGGGCCGGCTCCAGGGTGCGGGTGACGTCCCGGGGGAACTCGTACGCCGCGGTGAGTCGACAGATCTCGAACGCGTCCTCGTACGGGTCCATCCGCCGGATCCGCCTGAGCCGTTCGAAGCGCTTCACCGCACCGTCCCCCTTCTGCCGCCGGAACTCCAACTCTAGGTTGAACAGCAGGAGATGAAGGATCAGTCAGGGCAACCACGCAGGGGGAAGGCGGTCGGCATGTTCGACAGGGTCCGCAAGGCCTACGGGAGATTCCGCGACGCGATGCGCGCGCGGTCGCGTCCGGACGGGGAGGCGAGTCCCGAGAAGAAGTCCCGTGGTGGTGGGAAACGCACCCACAATCTGTTCGAGGCGGCCGCCGCGTACGTCTCGGCGTGCGCCGAGGACGATCAGGACAGGATCGACGAGGCGGCGGGCTGGGTGTCGCCGGAGGCGCTGTCCTTCGGGGTGAACGAGCTGGCCTGTCGCGCGGTCATCGCGCTCGCCCGGGAGCGCGACGAGTCGCCCCGTACCGTGGCGCGTGAGCTCCTCGGACTGCCGTCGGCGTGACAAATGCAACGGTCGGGGGTGGTCGATTCGCCCCGTCCGACCGGAAAGCCGCAGCTCGGGTGTGTCGGGGAGTCGTGACAAGCGCCTTCCCGCCGCACTAGGGTGCGCGCCGTTGGACAAACCTATGGGGAGGCTGGGATGGCTGGGACGGACGAGGACGCCGTCGCCGCCGCGGACGATGCGCTCTATGTGCTCACGGCGGTGCTGCTGACGCCGGCGAAGTTCCCGAGCGCGCTGGGCGACGACTACCCGGAGGCCTGTGCGGCGCTCGGCCTCCCGCCGCTCGCCGACGGGTACGGATTGGTGCTGGGCCAGGACGGCGAGGGCGCGCGGTGGACGGTCGTCATCGACGACGTGTCACTGGTGGCCGTCGCCATCGCGTCGTGGGACTGCGGCATGGAATACGACCTGTCGCCCGGCGAGCGGACGGTCGTCGCCGCCCTGCCCGGCTGGCCGCTGGCGGTCGCCGTCGCGGCTCCCGGCGTACCCGCGCCGCACGATCCCGCCGCCGAGGTCGCGGAGGGCCCCGCCCTGGCGCCTCCGGACACGACCACCTGGGGGCCGGCCCAGCGACGCCTGGGGGCCGACGAGATCGCGCTCCAGTGGGCCCTGTGGCGCGAGCAGATCGACGACGCGGACTTCGCCCGCCCCCAGGAGGGCACCACCGCGAACACCGGTGCCGGCGCCGACCAGGGAGCTCGGGACGAAGAGCGGGGCGGGTCCGGCCCGGCCGACCGCGCCGACGGCGTCAGCGGGGCTGAGAAGGGCACGGTGAGCGGCCACAGCGGCATCCGACGCGTCCTCGCCGAGGTACGCGCCTACGTGGACGCCCCGCCTCCGCTCGGCCGTGTCAGGTCGTCGTTCGCTCCGGGTGACGCGCGTACGCTGCGCGCCGACGGCCCCGGCTGGTCGCTGGTCGCCAGGACCGACGACATCGCGTTCGTCCTGCTCGACGAAGAGCCCGGCGAGGTGCTGCCGGTCGGCCGTGGACCCGAACTGCCCGGGCTCCTCGAAGCGCTCGACAAGATGGCCGTACGGCCGCTCTGAGGTCGCGGCGATCCCTCTGCGGCCGTCGGCGCCCACTCCATGGGCCCCGACGGCGTGGACGTTCGGAGGACGGGGACCGCGACGCGGTCCCCGTCACTCAGCGGCCGAGCTCCTTGCGCGTGGCACGGCGCAGCCTGCGCCGCTGAGAGGGATCCAAGGTGAGGTAGGCCGCCGCCGGAACCCCCAGCACGATCAGCAGGGCGGCCCACCAGGGCAGCCAGATCAACAACAGCAGTCCGACCGCCACACCCCCTGCGGCGATCTTCGCGTTCTTCGACATGTGCGTCGCCTCCTTCGCGGCAACTGCCGCTCTCTGCCATGAAAACGGCTCCGCGCGGCCCGCGGTTCCGGACTCGACCCTGAGACGTCCCTGAGGTACAGCCCCGAGACGCCCCTGAGAGTTCCCGTCCCAGGATGGCGGACCAGACCGGATCCTCACATGGTGCGCGTTTGCCGCCGCAGTGCTGTACCCTCGGCGACCCCGCCCCTGGTAGTCAAGTTTGAGGAGTAGTTCATCACCGTGCAGAGGGTTCCCTTGGAGACACCGTTCGAGATCTCCGAACTGGCACGTTGCTCCGCCGTGTTCCTGCCCGGCACTCCGGCCCGAACCGGCGGCGTCGCCTTCTGGCGACCCGACGACGACGCCCTTCCCGCCGCAGTCGGCCGACGGGTGGAGGAACTCTCCGTCATTCTGCCGGCCGGCTCCGGTGTGGCCATCGCGCGCGTGCCCGCCCTCCTCCTGCCGCTGGAAGAGGCCTTGCCTCTCCTCACCCGCGCGCGTGCCGTGCCGGACGGACACCGGGCCGCCGCCTTCTGGGGTGCGGCCGCTCTGCTGGCACTGCGGTGTGTGGCGCGCGGTCTCCTGCTGCCCGGTCTGTCACCGGAGGACCACGACGCCTGGCGGATCGGCCCGCTGGCCCCGGAGGACATCGATCAGGTACGCCGACTGGCCGCCTCCATGCCGCCCGAGGCACACGCCGTTCCCGTGGACGAGGCCCCGCCCCTGCGCCTTCCCGACCCCGAGCGACTGCTGCGCGCGTTCCTGGACGCCGTGGCGGACGCGCTCCCCCGTACTCCCGCCGCGCCGCTCCTGACGGGAGGTCCGGCCTACGCGGCCCCGCAGCCCCGGCACCTGCCGGAACTGCGCGCCTGGGCGGCCGACGTCGCCGCGGGCCACGACGCCGGCGTACGGATCTCGCTGCGGATCGAGGTCTCCGGGCTCGACATGCCCGGGATCGACGCGCCCGGGTTCAGGGCCGTGCCGCAGGTGCACAGCGTGAGCGACCCCGCGATCGTCGCGGACGCCACCGACGTCTGGGAGGACGCCGGTGTCACCCGCGGGGCGTTCGGCCCCCGCGCGCGGATGGACGCCCTGCTCGCCCTACGCCGTGCGGCCCGTGCCTGGCCGGCGCTGACCCCCTTGCTGTCGGCCACCGTGCCGGACGCCGTCGAGCTCCTCGACGAGGAGCTGTCCGAGCTGCTGGGCGAGGGTTCTCGGGCACTGGCGGGCGCGGGGATCGAGGTGCACTGGCCGAGGGAGTTGGCCCGCACCCTCACCGCCCGCGCGGTCGTCGGGCCGCCCGAACAGCAAGAAGGGCCCGATCGGCTCGGCGCGGACACACCGTCCTTCCTGTCGGCCGACTCGCTCCTGACGTGCACCTGGTGGTTCGGGCTGGGCGACCAGCAGCTGACCCGGGAGGAGCTGGACCGGCTGGCCGAGGCCAACCGGCCTCTGGTGCGGCTGCGTGACCAATGGGTCCTGATCGACCCACGGGAACTGCGCCGGGCACGCGCGCAACAGGACCGCAAGATGACGCCCGTGGACGCTCTGGGCGCGGCTCTGACGGGCTCGACGGAGGTGGACGGCCGCCGGGTCGACGTGCGGCCCACCGGGTGGCTGGCGGCCCTGCGCGAGCGGCTGACGCAGCCCGAGGCGCAGGAGCCCGTGGCGCAGCCCGCGGCCCTGGACGCCACGCTGCGCGACTACCAGCGGCGCGGCCTGGACTGGCTGGCCCGGACCACGGCGCTGGGACTGGGGTGCTGTCTGGCGGACGACATGGGGCTCGGCAAGACCGTCACGCTGATCGCCCTGCACCTGCACCGCGGGACGGACGCCTCGACGGCGGGCCCCACCCTCGTGGTCTGTCCGACGTCCCTGATGGGCAACTGGCAGCGGGAGATCGAGAAGTTCGCGCCGGGCACGCCGGTGCGCCGCTTCCACGGTCCGCAGCGTGATCTGGCGTCCCTGGCCGACGGGGAGTTCGTCCTGACCACCTACGGCACGCTGCGCCTGGACGCGGGACGGCTCGGCGAGGTGCCGTGGGGCCTGGTCGTGGCGGACGAGGCCCAGCATGTGAAGAACCCGTACTCGGCGACCGCGCGGGCGCTGCGCACCATCGACACACGCGCCCGCGTGGCGCTCACGGGCACGCCGGTGGAGAACAACCTGTCGGAGCTGTGGGCCATCCTGGACTGGACGACACCCGGTCTGCTGGGCCGGCTCGGCGCCTTCCGTACGCGGTACGCGCGAGCCGTGGAGAGCGGCGGGGACCCGGCCGCGGCGGAGCGGCTCGGCCGGCTCGTGGGACCGTTCCTGCTGCGCCGCCGCAAGTCGGACCCGGGGATCGCCCCCGAGCTGCCGCCCAAGACCGAGACCGATCGGCCCGTGGCCCTCACGCGGGAGCAGACCGGCCTGTACGAGGCCGTGGTGCGCGAGACGCTCGCCGCGATCGCCGAAGCGGACGACATGGCGCGCCGGGGGCTGATCGTGAAGCTCCTGACCGGTCTCAAACAGATCTGCAACCACCCGGCGCAGTACCTCAAGGAGGAACGGCCGAGGACAGCCGGACGCTCCGGGAAACTCGAGCTCCTGGACGAGCTGCTCGACACCCTCCTCGCCGAGGGGGCGAGCGTCCTGGTCTTCACGCAGTACGTGCGGCTGGCGCGGCTCCTCGAACAGCACTTGGCGGCGCGGGGCGTACCCACGCAGTTCCTGCACGGCGGTACTCCCGTCGCCGAGCGCGAGAACATGGTCCGGCGTTTCCAGGACGGTGAGGTCCCCGTGTTCCTGTTGTCGCTCAGGGCCGCGGGCACGGGCCTCAACCTCACGCGCGCGGAGCACGTCGTGCACTACGACCGCTGGTGGAACCCGGCCGTCGAGGCGCAGGCCACGGACCGGGCGTACCGCATCGGCCAGACCCGGCCCGTGCAGGTGCACCGGCTGATCGCCGAGGGCACTATCGAGGACCGCATCGCCGCCATGCTGCGCCGTAAGCAGGATCTCGCGGACGCCGTTCTCGGGACCGGCGAGGCGGCGCTCACGGAACTGACGGACGCCGAGCTGGCCGATCTGGTGGAGCTGCGAGGGGATGCGCGATGAACCGGCACGACAGCGTCGAGGAACGGACCTTCGCCGCATTGCCTCCCGCGCACGGGAGGGGCTTCGCACAGACGTGGTGGGGACGGGCGTGGCTGACCGCGCTCGAGGACGGCGCGCTGGACGGGGAGCAGGTGAGGACGGGCCGTCGGCTCGCGCGCGCGGGCGCCGTGGGCGCGGTGTCGGTGCGACCGGGGCGGATCACGGCCGTCGTCCAGGACCGCGATCACACGCGGCACCGGGCCGACGTGCTGCTCGACCGGCTCCCGGACGACCACTGGGACCGACTGCTGGACCTGGCGGTGGAGCGCGCGGGGCACGTCGCCGCACTGCTGGACCGGGAGATGCCGCCCGATCTGGTCGAGGACGCCGAGTCGGCCGGCATCGACCTGCTTCCGGGGCCGGGCGACCTGGAGGCGCAGTGCGACTGCGGCGCCTGGGACCACTGCGGTCACACGGCGGCGGTCTGCTACCAGGTGGCGCGGCTGCTCGACCAGGATCCCTTCGTCCTGCTGCTGCTTCGGGGACGTGCGGAACGGAGCCTGCTGGACGACCTCCAGGCGCGTGGCTCCGCCGCTCGGCCCGACGCGGAGCCGCTGCGGACCGAAGGTGTGGACGCGGCGGAGGCGTACGCGGCCGGGAACATCCTGCCCCCGCTGCCCTCCGTGCCCGAACTCCCGCCGGAACCGGGTGTGCCGCCCTCCTGGGACACGGATGCCCCGACCCCGGCCGGGGTCGAACCGGCGGCGCTGGAGATCCTGGCGGCCCGGACGGCGGCCGCGGCACACCTGCTGCTCGCCGAGGCGCTTCGCGAAGGAGCGGAACGGCGTGCGCCGACGGCCCGGTTGACCGTGGGCCAGGACGCCGTACGGCTGGCGGAGGGCGTCCTCGACGTATCCGGGACGGCGGATCGCCCCGGCGAGGCCGTGCTGGGCCGTCTCGCCGCCGGGTCGGGGCGCGACCGGGCGGAGCTGGCCGCTGCCGTCCGGGCCTGGCGACACGGCGGGGCGGCCGCCCTGTCCGTGCTCGAGGAGGAGTGGGTCGTGGAGGGCGAGGCGTTCGCACGCGCGCGTGCCGCGCTGGACTCGGCCTGGGAGGAGGACGAGCGGCCGGTGCTGCGGGCACGGGCGAACCGGTGGACGGTCGTCGGGACGGCCTGCCAACTGCGGCTGGGGCGGGACGGCAGATGGTGGCCGTACCGCGAGGAGGGCGGTCGCTGGATGCCGGCCGGCGATGCCGCCCACGACCCGGCGACGGCTCTGGCCGCGGCCCGTCCCGACAGCGAGGAAGCGCTTTCTTAGGCCGGGCTCCCTACGACGACGCGCGGGGCTTCGGTCCGACGGACGGCCGACGCCCCCTGTTCATCCGGAGGTCGTACGGCGTTCGGCGCGTGCCCCAAACCTGGCCGCTGTCAGCGAACTTGTCGCATCTTCTCCTCAGGAGGCCTGATGTCCCCGCACGCCACCGGTCGGCGCCGCGTCCACCGTTCCGTCGCGGCGGGCGTACCGCTCGCCGTGCTGGCCGCGCTCGCCACCGCCGGACCGGCCGCCGCGGGCACCGGGGCCCAGGAGGCGCACGTCACGCGCACCGCGACGCTCGCCGACATCCCGCTCGGGACGTTCAGCAACGCGCTGCTGCCCGGCACGGTGGCCGACGACCGGGGCGTGGACCTCGGCGGCATCGGCAGTGACATCTATCCTGCGGGCCGCAAGGGCGAGTTCTGGACGGTCACCGACCGCGGGCCCAACGGACAGATCAAGGTCGGCGGCACCAAGCGCCGTACGTTCCCGGTGCCCGGGTTCGACCCCGCGATCGTGCGGATCCGGGTGTCCGGGGACGCGGTGAAGGTGCTCCAGGCGATCCCGGTCACCACCAAGTCGGGGAAGCCCGTGACGGGCCTGTCGAACCAGGCGGGGCGCGACGAGGCGCCGTACTCCTACGACGCGCAGACGTCGGTGTCGTACAACCCGGACGGGCTGGACACCGAGGGCATCGTGCGGGCGGCGGACGGGAGTTTCTGGCTCGTCGACGAGTACGGGCCCTCGCTGGTGCACGTCTCCGCGCGCGGGAAGGTGCTGACGCGTTACGTGCCGCAGGGGCTGAAGCTCACGGGCACGGACTACCCCGTGGTGGAGGCGCTGCCGGCCGTCCTGCTGCACCGGAAGATCAACCGCGGCCTCGAGGGGCTGGCCCAACTCCCCGGCGGTGACCTCGTCCTGGCGGTGCAGAGCCCGCTGTCGCTTCCGGACACGGACGCGGGAGAAGGCTCGCGGACCACGCGTCTGCTGCGTTTCTCACCGAAGAAGAAGGCCGTCACCGCCGAGTACGCGTACCGCTTCGACCCGGTCGAGGTCGTCGACCCGAGCGAGGACGACACCTCCGAGCTCAAGATCTCCTCGCTGGTCGCCGTGGGCGGCGACCGGCTGCTCGTGGAGGAGCGCACCGACAAGGCCGCGCGGCTGCACCTGGTACGACTGAGCCGCGCGGCGAACATCCTGGGCGGCCGCTGGGACGACGACACGACGTCCCCCTCGCTGGAGCAGCTGGACGACCCCGCGGCCTCGGGAGTCCCGGTGCTGGCGAAGCGGCTGGCCGTCGATCTCGGCACGGTCACCGGGGTTCCCGGGAAGATCGAGGGCGTCGCGCTCGTGGACCACTCCACGCTGGCCCTCATCAACGACAACGACTTCGGGATGACGGACGGCGCCGGCGCGTTCGACGCGCAGGGCCGGCTCGTCGACAGCGGCATCGAGACGACGGTCACCTACGTGCGGCTGCCGCGCGGCGTGTGAGCGACGGCACCTCGGCCCGCGCGCGTGGCGCTGTGCGGCGGCCACGCGCGCGTGACCGCTAGGGCAACAACTCCTCCAGGGACGGCAGCAGCGACTCGAGATCGCTCGGCAGATCGCTCGGCAACGCGGTCGGCAGCCGGCTCGGCAGTCGGGTGGGGAGCTGCGACGGCAGCTCGGTCGGCAAGCCGCTGGGCAGCTCGACCGGAAGACTGAAGGACGGGGCGGGGGTGGCGCCGCTGCCGGTGCTGTTGCCGACGTTCGGCTCGCCGTCCGGCGAATCGTCGCCTCTCATCAGCACGACGGCGACCACGGCCCCGGCCGTGAGGAGCAGCGCGAGGACGACGAAGAGGGGGTTCCTCCGCCTTCCGGACCCGCCCGGCGGACCCGATGGAGGCGGCGACCAGCCGCCCCCGCCCGTCCCGTCGTCGGGTCCGTAGCCGGAGCGGGGCGGTCCGAAGCCGCCCGGAGGCGGCATGTCGCCCGGCGGTCCGGGCGGTCGAGGCGGTACGGGCGGCATGGCCATACCGTCCAGCGTCGCGGGGAACCGCTCGCGGCGCGAGCCCCGCACGGAAGTTGATACCGACTCATGCCATGGACCGCATGATTCCGGCGTATTCCGCGCGGAGGTCGCTCGAAGGCGAGCGAGAACCGAGCGGAGACCGAGCGAGGACCGAGCGAGAACCGAGCGTTCGACGGCACGCGTGTGTGCACGCTCCCCGGTGCACACACGCGTGCGTGCCGGTTCAGCCCCGGGCGCCCAGGAGGTGGTCCATGGCGAGCTGGTCGAGGTGCTCGAAGGCCATGCCGCGGGCGGCGGCCGTCTCGGCGTCGAAGTCCTCGAAGGCGGTGCGGTCGGCGAGCAGACTCTCCAGGCCGTCGGCGGCGGTGGCCTGGGCGAGCTCGTCCAGGCGGGAGGCGCGCAGGGCCTCCTGGACCTCCGGGTCGCCGCGGAACGCGGCCGCACGCTCCTTGAGGATCAGGTAGTTGCGCATGCAGCCCGCGGCCGAGGCCCACACACCGTCGAGGTCCTCGGTGCGCGGCGGCTTGAAGTCGAAGTGCTTCGGGCCCGCGTAACCGGCGCTCTCCAGCAGGTCGACCAGCCAGAACGCGGAGCGCAGATCGCCGGCGCCGAAGCGCAGGTCCTGGTCGTACTTGATGCCGGACTGACCGTTGAGGTCGATGTGGAAGAGCTTGTCCGCCCACAGCGCCTGGGCGATGCCGTGCGGGAAGTTCAGCCCGGCCATCTGCTCGTGGCCGACCTCGGGGTTCACGCCGTACAGCTCCGGGCGCTCCAGACGCTCGATGAAGGCCAGGGCGTGGCCGACGGTCGGGAGCAGGATGTCGCCGCGCGGCTCGTTCGGCTTGGGCTCGATGGCGAACTTCAGGTCGTAGCCCTGGGAGGTCACGTACTCGCCGAGGAGGTCGAAGGCCTCCTTCATACGGTCGAGGGCCACCCGTACGTCCTTGGCGGCACCGGACTCCGCGCCCTCACGGCCGCCCCAGGCGACGTAGATCTTCGCGCCGAGCTCGACGGCCAGGTCGATGTTGCGGATCGTCTTGCGCAGGGCGTAGCGACGCACGTCACGGTCGTTCGCCGTGAACGCGCCGTCCTTGAAGACGGGGTGCGTGAAGAGGTTGGTGGTGGCCATCGGCACGGTCATGCCGGTGGTGTCCAGGGCCTGGCGGAAGCGCTTGATGTGCTCCTCGCGCTCGCTCTCGGAGGACCCGAAGGGGATCAGGTCGTCGTCGTGGAAGGTCACGCCGTAGGCGCCCAGCTCGGCCAGGCGCTGCACCGACTCGACCGGGTCCAGGGCACGCCGCGTGGCGTCACCGAACGGGTCCCTTCCCTGCCAGCCGACGGTCCACAGGCCGAAGGTGAACCTGTCATCGGGGGTGGGCTGGTAGCTCATGCCGCGGCTCCTTGCTTGAAGACTGTGTCGCTGACTATTTCGTCATGGCAGTTTACAAATTAGTATGCGGACGCATCTCTGGGAAGACAGATCCCGCAGAGCCGCGGAAAAACTTGAGGGAGAACCCGATGTCAGCAGCCGAGGGTCCGCTCGTCGTCGGCGTGGACACGTCCACCCAGTCCACCAAGGCGCTGGTCGTCGACGCGGCCACCGGCCAGGTCGTCGCGAGCGGCCAGGCGCCGCACACGGTGACCTCGGGCGCCGGCCGCGAGAGCGACCCCCGTCAGTGGTGGGACGCCCTGCGCGAGGCCCTGCACCAGTGCGGCGACGCGGCCCGCGAGGCGGCCGCGGTGTCGGTCGGCGGGCAGCAGCACGGGCTCGTCACGCTGGACGAGCGCGGTGAGCCGGTGCGTCCGGCGCTGCTGTGGAACGACGTCCGCTCGGCCCCGCAGGCCCGTCGGCTGACCGAGGAACTGGGCGGAGCGAAGTTCTGGGCGGAACGCACCGGATCCGTCCCGGCCGCGTCCTTCACGGTCACGAAGTGGGCCTGGCTGGCGGAGCACGAGCCGGAGGCCCTGCGCGCCACGAAGGCCGTACGCCTCCCGCACGACTACCTCACCGAGCGGCTCACGGGTGAGGGCACCACCGACCGCGGTGACGCCTCCGGCACCGGCTGGTGGGCGTCCGCGACCGAGTCGTACGACGCGGAGATCCTCGCCCACGTGGGACTCGACCCGGCGCTGCTGCCTCGTGTGGTGCGGCCCGGGGAAGTGGCGGGCACCGTACGCGACAGTCACGACCTGCCCTTCGCCAAGGGCACCCTGGTCGCCCCGGGCACCGGGGACAACGCCGCGGCGGCACTGGGCCTCGGGCTGCTCCCCGGCACGCCCGTGCTGAGCCTCGGCACCTCGGGCACGGTGTACGCGGTCGCCAAGCGCCGCCCCACCGACCCCACCGGCACCGTGGCGGGTTTCGCCGACGCGCACGGCGACTGGCTGCCCCTGGCCTGCACCCTGAACTGCACCCTCGCCGTCGACCGCGTCGCCGCCCTGCTGGGTCTGGACCGCGAGGCCGTGGAACCCGCCGCGGACCTCACGCTGCTGCCCTACCTGGACGGCGAACGCACCCCGAACCTGCCGAACGCCTCGGGCCTCCTGCACGGTCTGCGCCACGACACGACCGCCGGCCAGCTGCTCCAGGCCGCCTACGACGGCACCGTGCACTCCCTGCTCGGCGCACTCGACCTGGTCCTCGACGAGGACGCGGACCGCTCGGCGCCCCTGCTGCTCATCGGCGGCGGCGCCCGGGGCACAGCCTGGCAGGAGACCGTGCGCCGGCTGTCCGGGCGGCCGGTCCAGGTGCCCGAGGCCAAGGAACTCGTCGCGCTGGGGGCCGCGGCCCAGGCGGCGGGCCTGCTGACCGGCGAGGACCCGGCCGCCGTCGCTCGCCGCTGGAACACCACCCGGGGTCCGGTGCTCGACGCCGTCGAGCGGGACGAGGCGACGCTCGCCAGGATCGCCGGGGTACTCTCCGACGCGGCCCCGCTGCTGGACCGGAGCACGGACGCCCACTGAGCATCGACGAATGGACGGAGGCATGACCGCACCGCTGCACGAGGCCCGGCCGACCGGCCCGGGGCGCGCACTGCCCGACACCCAGCAGGGCATGCGCCGCCGCAACCTGGCCCGGGTGATGCACGCCGTCAGCGCCGAGGGACCGCTCTCGCGCGCTGCGGTCGCCTCACGCATCGGCCTGACCCGGGCAGCGGTCTCGACCCTCGTCGACGAACTCATACGCACCGGACTGCTCGAGGAGCTGGGCCCCGAGCGGCCGGGCCGGGTGGGCCGACCCGGTTCGGCGCTGGCGGTCAGCGGGCGCGGTCCGGCGGGCATAGGTGCCGAGATCGGCGTCGACCACCTGGCGGCCTGCGCCGTCGACCTGCGCGGCGAGGTGCGGGCACGCGCCGTGCGGCACGGCACCAACCGGGGCCGCTCCCCCGAGCCGGTGGTCGAGGAACTGACCGGCCTCGTGCGCCGGGTGGTCGCCGAGGCGGAACGCGAGGGGCTGTGGCCGGCCGGACTCGCCGTGGCCGTCCCCGGCCTGGTCGCCCGCGACGCCCGTACGGTCGTCCGCGCGCCCAACCTCGACTGGCAGGACGTCGACCTCGGCGCGTTGCTGCCCGGGGAGTTCCCGCTGACCGTGGACAACGAGGCCAACTTCGGCGGGCTGGCCGAACTCTGGCTCGGCGCGGACACTCCGGGAAACTTCCTGCACGTGTCGGCGGA
The DNA here is from genome assembly GCF_035983595.1 of Streptomyces sp. NBC_01334. Classification (NCBI taxonomy): domain Bacteria; kingdom Bacillati; phylum Actinomycetota; class Actinomycetes; order Kitasatosporales; family Streptomycetaceae; genus Streptomyces; species Streptomyces sp. NBC_01334. The sequence continues at coordinate 1,598,548 of NZ_CP130718.1, forward strand.
GATCGGCATCGGCGCCGCGCTGGTCGTGGACGGCAGCCTGCTGCGCGGCACCCGCGGCTTCGCCGGTGAGCTGGGCCATGTGCCGGTGCACCCGGACGGACCGGAGTGCGGGTGCGGCGGGCGCGGATGTCTGGAGCAGTACGCCGGTGAGGAGGCGGTACTGCGGGCGGCCGGACTGGAACCGGGCGAGGACCGCGTCGGACTCCTCGCGGGACGCGCCGCGGACGGCGACCCGGACGTACGGCGGGCGCTGCGCGAGGCGGGAACGGCCCTCGGCATCGCGCTCACCGGGGCGCTCAATCTCCTGGACCCGGAGGGTGTCGTGCTCGGTGGCGCCCTGGCCGGGCTCGCGCCGTGGCTGCTGCCGTCGCTCGAGGCCGAGCTCTCCCGGCGTACGGCGGGCCCCGCCCGTGCGGTGTCCGTCTCCCGGCTGGGTCCCGAGGGCCCGTTGCTGGGGGCCGCGCACTCGGTGGTGCGGGCCGTGCTGGACGATCCCGCGGTGGTGGCGGAGCGGGCCTGAGCCGACGGGCCGTGCACCTGGCCGCCCGGCCCGGCACCTCCGCCGGCTCGCCGGTCGCGTCACAGGCCGGCATCCGCGCTCACAGCGCCCAGGGTGCCGATCGGATGGGCCCGGAACTCCCCGTTCGGGTGAGCGAGTTGTCCACAGTCGCGCGCTCGTCCACCGAACCCCGGCGTGTCCTCCTGCCCTGCCCGCCGGCGCCGTAGCGTAATGCGTGCGGGACACGGCCGCCGAGTGGTGACGGCAGTGTCCGGCCGGTACGGGATCACGGGTTCGGCGAGTCGGACGCGTACCGGATCGACCGCCGCCCCGTACGCGCTCCGGTGCCGCCCGCCGGACGTCCGAGACCCGAAAGGCAGCACCCCTGTGGAACGAGCGAAATCCCTCCCCGGACGACGACGGATCCTGAAGGGCGCAGCCCTCGCCGCCGTTCCGTACGTACTGCTGCCCGACGCACAGGCGGGCGCCCGGCCTCGGACTGTCGACTACCCGCCCGCCGAGTGGCAGCCCGCGACCGACACCAACCGCACGGCGGCGGACCGCCCCGTCAGTCATCCCGTCGACCGCGTCGTCATCCATGTCACGCAGACCCTCTACTCCAAAGCCCTGACCGTCTTTCAGAACCCGCGCAAGAAGGTGTCCGCCCACTACGTCGTACGCTCCGTGGACGGTCATGTGGCGCAGTGCGTGAGCGAGTCGGACATCGCCTGGCACGCGGGGAACTGGGGCTGCAACACCCGCAGCATCGGTATCGAGCACGAAGGGTGGGTCGACAGACCCGCCTACTTCACCGACGCCCTCTACGAGGGGTCCGCCCGGCTCACGGCGTCGGTCTGCGACCGGTACGGCATCCCGAAGGACCGCGCGCACATCATCGGCCACTACGAGGTGCCGGGCACCGATCACACCGATCCCGGTCCGAACTGGGACTGGAGCCGCTACCTGAGACTCGTCGGCAGCGCCTGACCCGGACCTGACCGCACACCGGGCCGCCGGCGGATCGTCACCTTCGCAGTCACGTCGTCCAAACGGTTGTCGGTCCGCGTACCCGGCGTGACGATGTCCCCAGCCGTATCGCCTGCCGGGAGGACGAGTTGAACGATCCCTGGGTGGCCCTCGAACCGGGTGCCGACCCCGCCGAGCGGGTGCGGGTCCTGCGCCGGGCGCATGAGACGTTCACCGACGCGGGCACCGTGCCGCGACCGGTGCGCTCCGTCGTGGCCGACTCCTGGCGGCGTTCCGCGCGGGCCGGCGTCGGTCCCGACGGCACGGCGAGCGTCGAGCTGACCGACGGCGATCTCGGCGCCTACCGGTCCGAGCATCCGCTGGCGCGGGTGATGCCGTTGTTCCGTGAGCTGATGGGCACCTTCGCGGCCGACGGCGAGCATCTGCTGGCGGTGTGCGACGCGCACGGCAGGCTGTTGTGGGTCGAGGGGCACGCGGCGACCCGGCGGCAGGCGGGGCGGATGAACTTCGTGCCGGGTGCGCGATGGGCGGAGAGCGCGGTCGGGACGAACGCGCCGGGTACCGCGGTCGCCCTGGACCGGCCGGTGCAGGTGTTCGCGGCCGAGCACTTCATCCGGCGGGTGCAGCCATGGACGTGCGCCGCCGCTCCGGTGCACGATCCGCGGACCGGGCGGGTGCTCGGTGCCGTGGACATCACCGGCGGGGACGGCCTGGCGCATCCGCACAGCCTGGGCTTCGTGCAGGCGGTCGCGCGGGCCGCGGAGGCCCACTTGGCGCTGCTCGCCCCGGAGCGGCCTGCCGTCGACGCACCGCGGCTGACCGTGCTGGGCCGGGACGAGGCGCGTCTGATCACCGGCGGGCGTGACCTCAGGCTGAGCCGCCGGCACAGCGAGATCCTGGTGCTGCTGGCCCGCCGTCCCGAGGGCCTGACGGGCGACGAGCTGCTGTGCGCGCTGTACGAGGACGAGTCGGTCCCCCCGGTGACGCTGCGGGCCGAACTCGCCCGGCTGCGCGGGGTACTCGGCCCCGGGCTGCTGGCCTCGCGCCCCTACCGGCTCACCGTCGCGTGCGAGTCGGACGTCGCCGTCGTCGAACGAAGGCTGGCGGCAGGCGCGGTGACGGCGGCCGCGACGGCCTACACCGGGCCGCCGCTGCCGTCCTCGCAGGCACCGGCGGTGGCGCGGCTCAGACGCCGTCTCGCCGAGGGTCTGCGCGCCGCGCTGATCGCCCGCGGCGACCCCGATCTGCTGGCGGACTGGGCGCACGCGCCGTGGGGCGAGGACGACCTCGACGTGTGGCGGGCGCTCGCCGCGGCCCGCCCGACGGCCGCGGTACGGGCTCGCCTCGCGTCCCTCGAGTCGGAGCTGGCGGCGCCGACCGGATGGCCGCACCCGTAGGCCGGGCGAGCGGTCCGCGGTCGAGGCGTCCGCAGTCGAGGCGTCGGCAGGCAAGGCGTCCCGGCGGGTACCGCAACGTGGATGCAACGTCCGCCTGCCTAGCCTCCCGCGGAGAGCTGCCCAACGGCGGGCAGCGCTGCTGAGGGAGGCAGAGCAGGATGACCCGTTACGCGGCGCCAGGCACCGAGGGCGCGATCGTCTCCTACCAGACGCGTTACGACCACTACATCGGCGGCGCATACGTGCCGCCGGCCCGGGGGCAGTACTTCGACAACCCGTCCCCGGTGAACGGCGAGACGTTCACCGAGGTGGCGCGCGGTACGGAGGAGGACGTGGAGCGGGCGCTCGACGCGGCGCACGCGGCCGCGCCGGGCTGGGGCCGCACCTCGGCGACCGAGCGCTCCGACATCCTGCTGAAGATCGCCGACCGCATGGAGGCGCATCTGGAGCCCCTGGCGGTCGCGGAGAGCTGGGAGAACGGCAAACCCGTCCGTGAGACGCTGGCGGCGGACATCCCGCTGGCCATCGACCACTTCCGCTACTTCGCCGGCGCGGTGCGGGCCCAGGAGGGTTCGCTCAGCGAGGTCGACGACGACACGGTGGCCTACCACTTCCACGAGCCGCTCGGCGTCGTCGCGCAGATCATCCCGTGGAACTTCCCGATCCTGATGGCCACCTGGAAGCTCGCGCCGGCCCTCGCCGCGGGCAACACGGTGGTCATCAAGCCCGCCGAACAGACCCCGGCCTCGCTGCACTACTGGATGAGCCTGGTCGGGGACCTGCTCCCGCCGGGCGTGGTGAACATCGTCAACGGCTTCGGGCCGGAGGCGGGCAAGCCGCTCGCGTCCAGCCCGCGGGTGGCGAAGGTCGCCTTCACGGGCGAGACGTCCACGGGCCGGCTGATCATGCAGTACGCGGCCGAACACCTGAAGCCGGTCACCCTGGAGCTCGGCGGCAAGTCACCGAACATCTTCTTCGACGACGTGTGGGAGAAGGACGACGACCTCCGCGACAAGGCCCTCGAAGGCTTCACCATGTTCGCGCTGAACCAGGGCGAGGTCTGCACCTGTCCCTCGCGCGGGCTGATCCAGCGCGGCAACTACGGCGACTTCCTTCAGGCGGCCGTCGCCCGCACCGAGCTCATCAAGCCCGGCCACCCCCTCGACACGGACACGATGATCGGCGCGCAGGCGTCCGGCGACCAGCTCGCGAAGATCCTCTCCTACATCGACATCGGCCGGAAGGAGGGTGCGAGGATCCTCACCGGCGGCGAACGCGCGGAGTACGACGGCGAGTTGAAGGGCGGATACTACGTCCAGCCGACGATCTTCGAGGGTGACAACCGTATGCGGATCTTCCAGGAGGAGATCTTCGGTCCGGTCGTCTCGGTGGCCTCGTTCGACGACTTCGACGACGCCATCAAGATCGCCAACGACACGTCGTACGGCCTCGGGGCCGGCGTGTGGACGCGGGACATCAACACGGCGTACCGCGCGGGCCGGGCGATCCAGGCGGGTCGCGTCTGGACGAACTGCTACCACGCGTACCCGGCACACGCCGCCTTCGGCGGCTACAAGCAGTCGGGCATCGGCCGCGAGACGCACAAGATGATGCTGGAGCACTACCAGCAGACGAAGAACATTCTTTGTTCCTACAGCCCCAAGAAGCTCGGGTTCTTCTAGAGCTCACCGCCGTTCGCCTGGAGGCCCGTCGCGCTTCAGGCAACCCGACGCAGAAGTCACCATCCGCGATCAGCGCGACATCCTCCGCCACTGTGCGCCTTCCCAGGTGCACCCGCCCCGGACGAGCCGCGGACCGAGCGGCGTCCTTGTGGAACGACGTCGACGGAGTGGAGCCAGGATCACCCTGGCTCCACTCCGTGGTGCGGGCGTGTCACTGGAACTGTGCGAAGAACCTCCAGATCTCTCCCTTGGTCCAGGTGGTGACGCCGCTTTCGCCGGAGGAGCCGTCGACCGGACCGGGCATGTGACCTCCGTCGAACGCGGCCCATTGGACCGGGTATCCGGCACGGCAGCCCGAGTAGGTGGTGGTGATGTGCGTTCGGCTGCCCGACGCGGGCTCGCGCGGGCTTTGGCCGGTGCAGCCGTTGTTGGCGACGAACTTGTCGCGCAGGGACCGTCCTTGCCCGATGTTGAGGACGTTGTCGCTGATGCCGTGGATTCCGAAGTAGGCGATGGGCTGGGTGCCGCCGTTGCACCCGCTGATCTGAGCGCCGGACATGACCGCGACGGCCCTGAAGACGTTCGCCCGGCTGCATGCGAGTGCGTAGCTCATACCGCCGCCCCAGCTGAATCCCGTGGCGAAGCGCTGTGCCGGGTTGACACAGAGGCCGCCCTCGATCCGCCGGATCATGTCGTCGACGAAGGTGATGTCCTCACCGCCCGAGTCGGCCCAGCCGTTGCCGAGGCCCTGGGGCGCGACGAGGATCGCGGCGTTGTTCGACTGTTCCTGTTGGCCGTAGTACGACCAGGCGCTCCCGCTCGTGCCGCCCGAGGCGACCTCGGCGGCGGTTCCGCCCCGCCAGTGGAACGCGAAGATCAGGCGATAGGGGCGGCTGTTGTCGTAGTTGGCCGGAACCCTGAGGATGAAGCTGCGGCTCTTGCCGCCGCTCTGCATCGTGTGTGTACCGCTCGCCAGAGTCGGGGCGCTGCCGCATCCACCGCCGCCGCCACCGGACGACAGCTTGATCATCTGCCATTGCTGGTTGGCACCGCCCCAGTCGGAGTACTGGACGACGTTGCCGCCGTCGGCGGTGGAGGCGCCCTGCACCTCCACCGCCTTGCTGCTGGTGCGGTTGATCAGCCGGACGTGACCCGCGTCGGAGTCGGCCAGGCGGAACTGCTGGTTCGCCCCGTTGCCGTCGGTCCACTGCTGGATCGCGGCACCGTCTGCGGTCGAGGCGCCGGCCACGTCGAGGACCTTGCCCGAATGCCGGGCCTTGAGGCGGTAGAAGCCGCCGCCGGAGTCCACGAACTGCCACTGCTGGTTGGCTCCGTCGTTGCGCGTCCACTGGTTGACCCGCGCGCCGTCGGCGGTGGCCGCGCCGGAGACGTCCAGCGCCTTGCCGCTGTTTCGATTGACCAGCACATACCAGGCATTGGTGTCCACCGTCGCCGCCTCGGCGGGCGCCGGATTCACCGCGACGAGCATGCCGATCGCGAGGGTCGCAGCCACCACGGCGGCGACCCGCGACCACCAGCGAGGCCTGCGTGGAGGAGCGGGGGGAGCCGCACCGGAGGACTTCATCGATTCACCCTTTCGTTGATGGCAGGTCCCATCAGGTGCGGGTCCAGCGTTGGTTGCTGCCGTTCGAGCAGGAGTAGAGCTGGATCAGGGTGCCGTTGGCGGTGCCGCCCGAGACGGCGTCGAGGCAGAGGCCGGACTGGACGCCGACGATGGATCCGTCGGAGTTGAGGCGCCACTTCTGGTTGTCGCCGCCCCAGCAGCTGTAGATCTGGACTTTGGTGCCGTTGCCGGTGCCGGCGGCGTCCAGGCACTTGCTGCCGTAGACCCTGAGCTCGCCGGCGGCGGTGTACGTCCACTGCTGGTTGGTGCCGTTGTGGCAGTCCCACAGGTGGAGCTGGGTGCCGTCGGTGGTACTGGTGCCGGGCACGTCCAGGCAGCGGCCTGAACCGACGCCCTTGATCGGTCCGGAATCCGAAGGGGGCGTGGAGGTGCCGCCGTTGAGTGCGTTGAGGACGGCGGAGTAGGCGGCCTTCTTGCTGCCGTCGCCGTTGAACAGCAGCGGCGTTTGCTCCGACCGCCAGGAGTCGGTGTCGCGCACACCCCAGACGGTGATGCCGAGGCAGCGCGGGACGGCCAGGCAGTCGTTGGTCACGCCGGCGTAGGTCGTGGCCGGGGCGCCCTGGATGTCGAGTTCGGTGATGGCCACGTCGACGCCGAGGGCGGCGAAGTTCTGCAGGGTGGTGCGGAAGTTGCTGTTGTAGGGGCTGCCACTGTTGAAGTGCGACTGGAAGCCGACGCAGTCGATCGGCACGCCGCGCTGCTTGAAGTCTCGGACCATGGCGTACATGGCCTGGGTTTTGGCCCAGGTCCAGTCCTCGACGTTGTAGTCGTTGTAGCAGAGCTTGGCGGCCGGGTCGGCGGCGCGCGCGGTGCGGAAGGCGACCTCGATCCAGTCGTTGCCTGTGCGTTGCAGGTTGGAGTCGCGCCGGGCTCCCGAACTGCCGTCGGCGAAGGCCTCGTTCACGACGTCCCACTGGGCGATCTTGCCCTTGTAGTGGGCCATCACGCCGTTGATGTGATTGATCATCGCCTGGCGCAGCGTGCTGCCGCTGAGGCTCTGCATCCAGCCGGGCTGCTGGGAGTGCCAGGCCAGGGTGTGGCCGCGCACCTGCTTGCCGTTCTGCACCGCCCAGTTGTGGACGCGGTCACCGGCGGTGAAGTTGAACTGGCCCCGCTGCGGTTCGGTGGCGTCGATCTTCATCTCGTTCTCGGCCGTCACCGAGTTGAACTCACGGCCCGCGATCGTCGTGTACGCCGAGTCGCCCAGCCTGCCCGAGGCGATGGCGGTGCCGAAGTAGCGGCCGCTCTGCGCCGCCGCGGCACCGAGCGTGCTCTCGGCGGCGTGTGCGGTCGGCGGCGCGACCAGTGTGGCGACCGTACAGAGGACGCCGACGACCAGCGCCAACATCAGGCCGCGGATCTTCCGGCGGACAACGGGTCCGGGAAGGGCGTACGAGCCCATGGCTGTGCCTCCAAGGTAGACATCACGGAAGGACGGAAGGACGGAAGCGCAGAGGAATGCGTCGTCCGCTCCCGCTCGGCAGACGGACGGGGCCGGCCGGAACCCGGGCGGTACGGAATCACCGGACACCGCGGTCATGGGACCGGGACGATCTGAACCGGCACGGACGGCACCCGGTCGGAGATCGGGTGCCGTTCGGCGGTCGGGTGACGTTCGGCGGTCGGGTGACGTTCGGCGGTCGGGTGAGGTACGGCGGGGCGGCGGCGGTGCTTCGACACAGGCATGGGGGTACTCCATCGCGGCTCAGCCGGGGGACCGCCACGCGGCGTCGCGCACCTCTCCGACTGTGCGAAGAGCCAGGACGCGCTGGTGCGGACCTCACCGGAACGAGACGGGTGGCGCAGGTGCTTCGGTGCGCGGATCTGTCGTGCAGTTGCGCGTGGATCTGCCGTGCAGCACAGATTGCTCAGGGCCGACGCGATTCGATATCTCGAACTATGGCCGGGTTCTCAGACAGGGATGATTGAGGTATTGATGATGGATCGTCAATACTCCCCGCAGAAGAAGTTTCCGTACCTCGCCCGAAAATTTCCGGAATCCCGGCGAGCCGGACGGCGAACCCCCGGCGTCGCGTCGGCGGATGCCCTGCGGCCGGGGCCCGGACGAGGGTGCGGACGCCGCCGACTCGACTTCTCACCACCGCGCGGATGCCTTGGGCTGGCGAGCTGTAGCGCACAAGCCGGAGCGTCTCCGGTCGGCGTGACAGCTCGTCAAGCTCGAAGGGGAGGCGCTGTTTGTGGACAGATCGGCGACAGGCCTTGACCAGAGGGCTCCACATTCCTAGCTTGTGGCGTCACAGCATCCGGGAATTCTTCGAATGTTTCGAGATTGCCCCTGCCCCCGGCGCGTCCGCCCCGCGATTCATCGGGGTCACCTCACCCCCGCCCCCCAAGGAGGCCCTCTGATGTGGTTTCGCCGCCCGTCCCCGGTCCGTCCAGGACGCTTACTCGCCGTCCTCGCGCCCTTGCTGCTCGTGGCCACCTTCCTCGGTGCCCAGCCCGCCGACGCGGCGACCGTAGACCCCAACGCCTCGTACGTGCTGGTCAACCGCAACAGCGGCAAGGCCCTGGATGTCTACAACATGGCGACCAACGACGGCGCCCGCATCACTCAGTGGACCAGGAACGACCAGAACCAGCAGCAGTGGCAGTTCGTCGATTCCGGGGGCGGCTACTACCGCATCAAGTCCCGCCACTCCGGCAAGGTGCTGGACGTCTACAACTGGTCCACCGCGAACGGCGGCTCGATCGTCCAGTGGTCCGACCTGAACGCCAACAACCAGCAGTGGCGACTGGCCGACAGCTCGGACGGCTACGTGAGGTTCATCTCGCGCCACAGCAACAAGGCCCTCGAAGTACAAGGCGCATCCACCGCCGACAACGCGAACACCGTCCAGTACGACGACTGGGGCGGCACCAACCAGCAGTGGCAGCTCGTCAAGGTCGGCGGCGCCGATCCCGGCCCGTGCGATCTTCCGTCGACATACCGCTGGACATCAACGGGCGCGCTGGCGCAGCCCAAGCCGGGGTGGGCCTCGTTGAAGGACTTCACCGTAGTCCCCTACAACGGCAGGCAACTCGTCTATGCGACGACGCACGACACGGGGACGAGTTGGGGTTCGATGAACTTCGGCCTGTTCACCAATTGGTCGGAGATGGCCTCGGCCGGCCAGAACACGATGTCGGCTTCCACCGTCGCGCCCACGCTCTTCTACTTCGCGCCGAAGAACATCTGGGTGCTCGCCTACCAGTGGGGCGGGACCGCCTTCTCCTACCGGACGTCGAGCGACCCCACCAACCCGAACGGCTGGTCATCCCAGCAGGTGCTCTTCTCCGGAAGCATCACCGGCTCCGGAACAGGGCCCATCGACCAGACGCTCATCGGTGACGGGACGAACATGTACCTGTTCTTCGCCGGTGACAACGGCAAGATCTACCGGGCCAGTATGCCGATCGGGAACTTCCCGGGCAGCTTCGGCACGACCTCGACAGTGATCATGAGCGATACGACGAACAACCTGTTCGAAGCCCCGCAGGTCTACAAGCTGCAGGGCCAGAACCGCTACCTCATGATCGTCGAAGCGATCGGCTCGCAGGGCCGCTACTTCCGCTCGTTCACGGCCACCGGTCTGAACGGCTCATGGACACCCCAGGCCGCGACCGAGAGCAATCCCTTCGCCGGCAAGGCCAACAGTGGCGCCACCTGGACCAATGACATCAGCCATGGCGAACTGATCCGTACCAGCGCCGATCAGAGCATGACCGTCGATCCCTGCAATCTGCAGTTGCTCTACCAGGGGCGCAGCCCCGACTCCGGCGGCGACTACGGCCTCCTGCCCTACCGTCCGGGTCTGCTGACACTGCAGCGCTGACGACGTGACACGAGTCCGGCTCCGGCAGGGAGCCGGCGTGGCGGGCTCGGCGGAAGGCCGAGCCCGCCCGGGTCACGCGACCCGATCGCACAGTTGGTTGATCTTCGAGTGCCCAGGTGGTGATCCTGGACAGGTCCAGGGAGGACAGTGGCCTCCCTGATCGCGGCTCATGCCGAGGGAGGTGTCTGCGGCGGAGTCTTGCCGTCCCGCGGGGAACCCTTCGCCCCAGGGGGCCGCGCCCATGAACGCCGGTCCGGCCGGCCCGAGGGCGACCGGATACAGTGCGCGAGACGGCAGCCTGGTCAGGGAGGGGAAACGTGACCGACACCAGCAACACCCGACCCGCCGACAGCGAAGCGCAAGCTCCGCGGCAGAGCCGACTGCTCCGCCTGATGCGCTATCTCCCCCTGATCGCCCCCGTCCTGCTGTGGGCCGTGCCCTGCTGGGTGCTCCTGCACACCGGCCAGCACTGGCCGCTGCCCGTGACGCCGGTCGGCACCGCCCTGTTCGCCCTCGGCCTCGTCGGTATGCCGCTCTCGATGGTGCGCGGCCACGGCCGGCGCCAGCAGGACCGGGCGGCGATCGTGGGTGACACCCTGCTGGGCACCAGCTGGGTTCTGTTCACCTGGTCCGTTCTGCTCGGCGTCTTCCTGCGGCTCGCCCTGGCCGTGGCCGGCGTCGGCGAGAGTCAGGACCGGGCCCGAATCGTCACCTGGGCCGCCCTCGGCACAGCTGCCGTGCTGCTCACCTGGGGCTACGTCGAAGCCCGTCGCGTGCCGCGCGTGCGCCGGCTCGACGTGCAACTCCCACGGCTGGGTGCCGGGTTGGACGGCATCCGCGTCGTCCTCATCACCGACACCCACTACGGCCCGCTCGATCGCACTCGCTGGTCGGCGCGGGTGTGCGAGACGGTGAACACCCTGGAGGCCGACCTGGTCTGCCACACCGGCGACATCGCGGACGGCACGGCCGAACGCCGCCGCGCCCAGGCCGTACCACTCGGTACCGTGCAGGCCACCCGGGCCCGTGTGTACGTCACCGGCAACCACGAGTACTACAGCGAGGCCCAGGGCTGGGTCGACCTGATGGACGAGCTGGGCTGGGAGCCGCTGCGCAACCGCCATCTGCTGCTCGAACGCGGAGGCGACACCCTCGTGGTCGCCGGCGTGGACGACGTCACCGCCGAGTCCTCCGGCCTGGCAGGCCACCGCGCCCATCTCGCCGGAGCCTTGAACGGCGCCGACCCCGCCCTACCCGTCCTGCTCCTGGCACACCAGCCCAAGTTCGTCGACCGGGCGGCAGCCGAAGGCATCGACCTCCAGCTCTCCGGCCACACCCACGGCGGCCAGATCTGGCCCTTCCACCACCTGGTCCGCCTCGACCAGCCCGCCGTCGCCGGCCTCAGCCACCACGGCACCCGCACCCTCCTCTACACCAGCCGCGGCACCGGCTTCTGGGGCCCGCCGTTCCGCGTCTTCGCCCCCAGCGAGATCACCCTGCTGGTGCTCCGCTCCCCGCACCCGCCCACCTCGCCGTAAGCACTGGGCAGGCCCGACACATCCGCTCGGAGCAGTCCACGAGCCGAGGGGTCCGGCGTCGACAGACGACCGGGCCCCTCCCGCCGAGGACAAGATCCGGACCGTTCCCGGGCCGACGGCTCCCACGCGCCATGCCTTCTACCGGTGGCCGCCCAGGCGGGCGCGCAGCAGATTGGGGTCGGTGGCCGTGGTGTAGGCGGCGCTGAGCACGTACACGTCATTGCCGCGCAGCGCCACGGAGGTGGGGTTCTGAAGTCCGTCGGTGGCATCCAGGACGGTGGTGCTGGTGCCGTCCGGCCGGATGCGCACGACCGTGTTGGGGGCGTTGCGGGCGGCGAGGATCTCGTCTCCGCGGCCCGTGAAGGCGAAATCGTCGATACCGGCCAGACCCGAAGCCTTGACCTGCGGTGCTCCCGCACGGTTTCCCGAACGGATCGGGATGCGCAGGACGGTGCCCTGGTCCAGGTTGGTCACCCACAGCGCACCGCCGTGCACTTTCGCGCCGTTGGCGCCGAGGAAGCCGGTCGAGGCGAGCTCGGGAGCGGTGGACCATGCGCGGGGCGTGCCGCCCGTGACGGGAACGGTCCACACGGTGCCGAGCACCGAGTCGGTGATGTAGAGCTGTCGGCTGCGCTCGTCCAGTGCCAGCCCGTTGGGCAGGCCTCCTGCGGGCAAGGCGGCGATGCGCTGCGGCGCCTGCCCGGGGCGCAGCCGCCACAGCCCCGTCAGGTCGGCCGTGCCGGTCGCGTACAGCACGTACAGGGTGCCGTCCGAGGTATGGGCGATGCCGGTGGCCAGGGGAAAGCCGAGGACCGGGGTGTCGACTCCGCCGTCGGCCGGGGCGGGCAGCGTCGCCAGGACGTGCGTGGCGCCCTGGCGGGTGACCCGGGCCACCTGGCGGCCGGCGGCGAAGGTGACGGCCGCCGTGCCGTCGGGCAGCAGGGTGATGTTCTCCGGCATCTGACCCGTGGACAGGTCGAAGTGGGTGGCGACCCGCACATGTGTCAGCGGTCCTCCGGTGGACGTCGCGTCGGCGGGCACTGCCGCTGCAAGGGTGGCCGCGGCCACCACAACTGCCGACATGATCAGCTTGATGCTTCGCTCGGACATGGTTCCTTCTCTGTTTTCGGGCATGCGGCAGCCGCGGTGCGGTGCCGTGGACGAGGGGTGCTTCGGGGGCGGCCGTGATCGTGCCGCCTGCCGGCGGGAGTCGGACAGGCCGACCGGCGGGCTGGGACCGTCCGACCGGGCGGACAGCCCGGCGAGGTGGACAGCCCGGCAGTGGGACGCTCCGGCGGATGCGCAAGCGCCGGGCGCCTTCGGGCGACGGAGGGGCTCGGGTCAGGTGGTGCGGGTCTCGGCGCCGTGGCGCGGCTGGGTCGATTCCTGCGGTGCCGTGGTGTGGACGAGCAGGGTCAGGGCTGTCGCGGACGGGGAGCCGGGCGCTGCCGTGGCCACCACCAGGGACGGTCCGCTTCCTTGCGGGCTCTGGAGGGTCTGCTGGGTGACCGCCAGTGTCCCGACCAGCGGGTGGCGCATTTCGTAGTCGGCGACATCGCAGGCCTGGATCCGGTGATCGGCCCACATCGTGGCGAACTCCGGGCTGCGCATGGCCAGTTCGCCGATCAGTCCGGCAAGCAGCGGATCGTCCGGGAAGCGGCCGGCCGTCAGACGCAGATTGCCCACCACGGCCCGGGCCTTGGCGGGCCAGTCGCTGTACAGATCGCGGGTGTGCGCGTCGAGGAACACCAGCCTGGCCATGTTCGGCCGTCGGCCCGGGTCGTCGGGGCTGTCCGGATCGAGATGCCCCGCGAACAGTCCGTGCCCCGGCCGGTTCCAGGCCAGGACGTCGCTGCGACGGCCGATGACGACGGCCGGTGTGCCCTCGATGGCCGCCAGCAGCGCGCTCGTTGCCGGGGTGACGCGTTCGACGGGCGGTCGGCCGGCGGCCCTGGACCGTCTTGGCGCACGGGCCAGGGTGTGCAGATGGGCACGCTCGGACTCGTCCAGTCGCAGGGCGCTTGCCACCGCGTCGAGCACCTCGCGCGAGGCGTTGCGTGACTGGCCCTGTTCCAGGCGGGTGTAGTAGGGCGCGCTGATGCCCGCGAGCATCGCGAGCTCCTCCCGCCGCAGTCCGGGCACCCGGCGCCGCTCACCGTAGGTCTGCAACCCGACGTCCTGGGGGCGCAGTTGGCTACGGCGTGCCTGGAGGAAGTCGGCGAGGTGCCCGTGCTTGTTCATGTCACCGAGTATGCGTACCGCCGACGACGCGCGCCTCACCCCGCTGGGGTAGGGATCGGCGGGGTCTGGCTCGGCCCGGCCCCGGTCTCCAGGATGGGCCGCGTTCCTCTTCGTCGCTTCCGGGAGAATCCATGAGCGCCACCACCTCAGACCCCCGAAACCCGCTGGCAGGGCTCGACCTGGCTCCCTTCGCCTTCACCCGGCGGTGCTGGGTCGCCGCGCCGCCGGACTCCGTCTACGACCTGATCAGCGATGTGTCACTGATCGAGACGTGGAGTCCGAGCGCCGACGGGGTGAACTACGCGCCGGGCGACGGTCCGTGGGTCGGTGCCCGGTTCAGCGGCCGCAACCGCCGGGACGGGCGCGAATGGGTCACCCACTCCGAGGTGGTGCGGGCCGATCCGGGCGCCGCGTTCGCCTTCGTCGTCGGTGGAGCCGACCACGGCATCGTGCGCTGGGACTGGCACTTCCACGAGCAGGGCCGGGGCAGCGTCGTCCGGCAGTCCTGGCGGTTGCTGCGCGCCGACCCGGTCCTGGGCGACACCCTCCAGGACGTCTGTTCGCTGCAGGACCACATGGCCGACAGCGCGGAGTCCACCCTGCTCGCCCTGGCAGAGTGGATCGCCGACCACCGCGCCCTCGCCGACCACCGCACCCGCTGACAGCTCGGGCGGCCTCCGACGGGGCCGTCTCCGAACGGCGAGGAGGTACGAGACAGCACCTTGGCGGCGGACGTACCGAGAGGCCGTGCTCGTCCGATTGCCGACAGCACCCCCGGGGCCAGGCAGTCGAAACCGATGCATCCCTTTGACCTCGGATTCCAATTCCAAACGGAAATCACCCAACGGAATTTTCCTGGCTCTGGACCCTGCGCTCTCCAAAAGGAACACATGGGATCGACAGGAGTGAAGATCGCCCCGCAGGGCACACGATGGATCGGAGGTTGATAACTATGGTTCCTGTTCTTCTCGTTCTTCTGCTTGCTCTGATCCTCTTCGGTGCCGGTTTCGCACTCAAGGCTCTGTGGTGGATCGCAGTCATCGTGCTGATCGTGTGGGTGCTCGGGTTCGTGATCCGTCCTGCGGCAAGCGGCGGCAAGCGGGGTCGCTGGTACCGCTGGTAAGCGGACCTTCACCACGACCTGACATGGGTGGGCACCGACGCCACGGCGTCGGTGCCCACCCATGTCACGTCCCCCTGTCACAGCAGGACGAAAATGGTGACTCTGTTGATTAAGGGTACTTGGATGCCGTCGCCGGAGGGTGTTCGTGCCGCCAGGAACCATGGCCTCCAACACGACTCCTCCGGCCATTTAAATTTTCCGGCGGGGTGAATGCGTGGGGGGCGAAAAGCAGGGCACTCGATTTTCTGAGCAGGCGGCACCGAATGTGATGACGTCAGCACACTCCCGCAGATTCGACTGCGGGAGTGGCGAAGAATCTCGATGAGGGAGTCGTTTTATGAGTGACAGCATCTGGGGCTACCAGCCGACCACCGGCCACACCACGGGCACCGACCTGATCGGGTACACGGTCGAGGCTACCGACGGCAGCATCGGGAAGGTCGACAAGCACTCGGACGACGTCACCTCTTCGTACCTGGTCGTCGACACCGGCGTATGGATCTTCGGCAAGCACGTTCTGCTTCCGGCCGGAACCGTCAAGACGGTCGACCAGGCCGAGCGCAAGATCTATGTCGACCTCACGAAGGAGCAGATCAAGAGCTCCCCCGAGTTCGACAAGGACAAGCACGTCGGTGACGCCGGCTATCACGAGCAGGTCGGCGGCTACTACCAGAACCACCGAAGCGTCTGACTCACGACGTCACCCTGAAGCGGGGCCGCCCGGAGAACCTCCGGTCGGCCCCGCTTCTCGTGCACTGACTTCCAGGTACTCGCGCCGCCCCGGCTGCGGGTCCGGAGCGGTGTCGAGGACGTTGCCGCGCGGGTTGCCGATGCTCTCTCCGAAGAAGGCCCGGGTGGTCGGGCGCACAGCGGAGTACCAGGCGCTCAGGTCGTCCGGGTCGTCGACGAAGGTGACCTCGATGCCGAAGTCGGCGAACGCGCGTATAGCCGCGGAAATGGGGCGAGTTGAGGTTCTCGATCTCCAGTCGGCGGTGTTCCGGGAGCGCGAAGAAGGCGCGGGCCGCGTGCAGCGCCTCGTCCCGTACGGACGGGGGAACGACGTGTCCTTCGCGGTCAAGCTGCGCGTCCAGCTGCTCCGTGACATCGGCCCGGCCCTCTCCCCGCACTCGGCCTTCCTTCTCCTCCAGGGCGTCGAGACGCTCAGCCTGCGCATCGAACGGCACTCGGCCAACGCTCAGGCTCTGGCCGAGTGGCTGGAACAGCGCGACGAGGTCGCCGTCGTCCACTACCCGGGCCTGGAGTCCAACCGGTGGTACGAGGCGGGGCAGCGCTATCTGCCGCGCGGGGCCGGCGCGGTCCTGGCCTTCGAACTGCGGGACGGGGTCGAGGCCGGCAAGCGGTTCGTCGACGGCGTCGAGCTGTTCAGCCATCTCGCCAACATCGGCGACGTACGCAGTCTCGTCATCCATCCGGCGTCCACCACCCACAGCCAGCTGGACGAAGCGCAGTTGGCGGCGACCGGCACCGCCCCCGGCCTGGTGCGCCTGTCGGTCGGCATCGAGAACCTCGCCGATCTCAAGGCGGACCTGGAAGCCGGCTTCCGTGCCGCGAAGGGCGCGTCCTGAACGCCGTACCGACGACCTCCCAGGTCCCCCTCCCGCCGGCCTCCGGGGCCTGGCGGGAGGGGGACCCTCCGGGGCGCCGCCGGTGGCACCTGCGGGAGGGACCGCTGCCGTTGGAGGCGGGAGGTGAACTGCCCGGCGCACGGCTGGCGTTCGAGACCTGGGGGCGGCTCGCACCGGACCGCTCCAATGCCGTGCTGGTGCTCCACGCGCTCACCGGCGACAGCCATGCCGCCGGGCCGGCCGAACCCGGTCACCCCACCCCCGGCTGGTGGGACGGACTCATCGGGCCCGGTCTGGCCTTGGACACCGACCGCTGGTTCGTCGTCGCTCCCAATGTGCTGGGCGGCTGCCAGGGCAGTACCGGACCGTCCTCGCCCCGTCCCGACGGACGGCACTGGGGTGGCGCCTTCCCCGCTCTGACACAGCGCGACCAGGTCGCCGCGGAGGCCGGGCTGGCCGACGCGCTCGGCATCGACCGCTGGGCCCTGGTGGTCGGCGGCTCCATGGGCGGGATGCGCGCCTTGGAGTGGGCCATGTCGTACCCGCAACGTACGAGCGCGCTGCTCCTGCTCGCCACGACGGCGGCGGCGAGCGCGGAGCAGATCGCCTGGGCCGACATCCAGCTCCATGCCATCCGCGACGACCCGCACTGGCGCGGCGGCGACTACCACGACACGGGCCTGGGGCCGCACGCGGGACTCGGTCTGGCCCGTCGTATCGCCCACGTCACCTACCGCAGCGAGCCGGAGTTGCAGATCCGCTTCGGCCGCGCGCCCCAGGGCACGGAGGACCCCTGGAGCGGCGGCCGGTACCAGGTCGGGTCGTATCTCGACCACCACGCCGCCAAGCTGGTGCGCCGCTTCGACGCGGGCAGCTATGTCGTGCTGGCGGGCGCCATGAACACGCACGACGTCGGCCGCGGTCGCGGCGGTACGCGTGCCGCCCTGCGCCGCGTGACCGCCAGGACGCTGGTCGCCGGAGTGGGCTCGGACCGCCTCTACCCCCTCGGCCAGCAGGCGGAGCTGGCTGCGGGGATTCCCGCGGCGGATCACCTCCGAGTGATCGAGTCCCCCCACGGCCACGACGGCTTTCTCATCGAAGTGGAGCAGGTCGCCGCGCTGGTACGCGAACTCGTCGGCTAGCGGCGGCCGTTCGGTTCCTTCGGGGCCGACCCTGTCGCGGATCAGCCCTCTTGCCCTTGACGCGTACGTCAGGGGTTAGCGTCTGCGCGCCGACGGCCGGACCTGTCCGGCCGTCCCCGTCCGCACGCCCTTTCGAACCCGTTCAGGAGCCCCGACATGGCCGCTGCCCTGCCCGCGACGACCCGCGAGATCCTGCTGACCGAGCTGCCCGGCGGGCTGCCGGGGCCCGAGCACTTCACGATCACGCGGAAGCCGGTTCCCAAACCCGGTCCGGGACAAGTCGTCGTCCGGAACCGGTACTTCCTCGTGTTTCCCGGCCTGCGCACTCTGATCGGCGGCGAGGCCGACGGCGTACCGCTGCCCCGTATCCACGTCGGTGACGCGCTGTTCGGTCCCGCGGTCGGTGAGGTCGTCGCGGCCGGGCCAGGCGGTCCGTTGCGCCCGGGGGACACGGTCACCCATCTGCTCGGGTGGCGCGAGCACGCGCTGGTGGCGGCGGCCGAGTGCGCTCCCCTGGGCGATGTGCTGCCCGACCCGGTGGCCCATCTGTCGTCCGGTTCGGCCGCCTACGGAGCGCTGACCCGGCTCGCCGAAGTCCGCCCCGGCGACACCGTGTTCGTCACGGGCGCGGCGGGGGCCGTGGGAACGCTGGCGGGCCCCGTGGCGCGGCTGCTGGGCGCGGGACGGGTCATCGGGAGCACCCGGTCGCCGGACAAGGCCGAGCGGCTGCGGGCCGAGATCGGCTACGACGCGGTCGTGGTCCCGGGATCTCGGTCGATCGACGAGCAGCTGGCCTCGGCGGCGCCCGACGGCATCGACGTGCTGCTGGACAACGTCGGCGGTGAGCAGCTGGCCGCCGCTGTGCGCGCCGGGCGCCGGGGTGCCCGCTTCGCACTGGTCGGCGCGCTGTCGGGACAGTTGTCGCCGGGCCGGGACGGTGGCAGCGCACCCGCCGAGATCGACACGTTCCGGATCGTCAACCAGGGCATCTCGCTGCACGGTTACAGCGGAACGGACCATCCCGAGGTGGCGAAGGAGTGGACCGAGCGCTTCGGGGACTGGCTGCGCTCCGGCGAGATCGCCTTCCCCTGCGTACGGATCCCGGGCATGGATGACGCGCCGCGGGCGTTGCAGGAACTGTTCCAGGGGCGGCACTTCGGCACCGTGGTCGTGGAGTTGCCGCCGACGTGAGGCGTCGTCGCGCGCGGTCGCGGCGGCCGAGACCGAGGACGCGAGGACGGACATGCGGATCGGAGACGCGGCGGCCGCCGCGGGGACCACCCCACGGGCACTGCGGCTCTACGAGGAACGGGGCCTGCTGCCGGCGCCGCGGCGCACCGCCACCGGGCAACGTGCGTACGGGCCGGACGAGGTGGCGAGGGTCCGCGTCATCCGTGAGCTGCTGGCGCTCGGGCTCACCGTCGAGGACCTGCGCAGTTTCGCCGACCGGATCGGCCTGCTGGTCGAGAATCCCCGACGGCGGTGCGGGCCCCCCGGCTCCGGCGGGCCCGGCGCCGGGGTGGTCGACCGCAGGATCGCGGCCCTCGACGCCGAGATCGACCGCCTGAGCCGGCTGCGCGCAGGACTGGCCCTGCGCACCTACGAGCATCCCTGACGCCCCGTCCCCCGAGGCGGACGGCTCACCGAGGTCGATGACGCCGGACACGGCTCCCTCCGATACGCCGAGGGGCCGCCGGACGAGGTCTCGGGGGGCGACAGGGATGGGGGGTGGGGACTCGGCCTGGCTCTGGGGGCGGCGATCGGCTCCACGAGCAGGCAACCTCCTGACCCGGTACGGCATCGACCGCACGCACACCGTCGTCCCCGCCGTCGACCCCGTGGAGGCGCTCGCCGGGTTCGTGCAGCGACGAGGGCGGGGACGGAGGCACGACCGCCACGGTGCAGCCCCGCCCCCTCCCCGGTCGCGGTCCGGGCTACAGCGCCGTGACGTCGGTCCGCCGTCGGTCCGGTTTGAAGGGCAGCGCGGTCACCGTCGCCCTGACCTCCCGCTGCGCGGTCCCCGGCCTGCCCCACAGGACCACCACCTCGGTGCCCGGCGACGCTTGGCCGGGGTCGATCACGACGAGGGAGATCGTCGACCGCAGGTTGACACTCACGGTCCGGCCCGTGGACACCCCCACCCGGCGGCCGCCGACGAGCACCTGGTCGAAGGCGGGGCCGCGGCCGCGCGGCAGCTCCATCGGGTCCGGGAGGCTGCCCTTGCCGAGGGGCGCGGTCAGGATGCCGCAGACGTCCTCGGCGTTCCAGCGCAGACCCATGAGCGTCCGCTGCGGGTCCCCCTTCGCGGCCGCGGCGGCCAGCGCGTCGCGCCCCAGGAACTCGCGGTCGGGAACACCGCCCCGGAAACCCCAGCCGAGCTCGCCCGGCTTGCGGAAGTAGTCCGTGACGCCGTTCTCCGGGACGAAGCTGCCGCCGGGTGTTCCCCTCCTGAACTGCCGGGGCGCGCCCGGGGTGAGGAGGGACGCGGGGAGGTAGTCGAGGCCGTTCGTGGCGATGCCCGCTTCGATGTGCTGCACCGGCTGGGAGCGCAGCCCCAGTTCGCGGATCCCCAACGGGCGGCCGCTCGCCACGACGGCCGACCAGATCGCGTCGGCGTGAGCGGCGGAGCCGTGCAGTTCGTAGCCGAGTTCGCCCGAGATGCCGGTCCGCAGGACCCGCACCGGGACCCCGTCGACGCGTGACGGGCGGCTGCGGCTGAAGCCGATGTCGCGCAGACTCTCGCCCGTCAGCTTCTCCAGCGTGTCCAGGGCCGCCGGACCCTGGACCCCGAAGATGAACAGGTCGGGGCTGACGTCCTCGGCCTCGGCGTCCCAACCGCCCTGGCCCAGCTGCCACAGCAGCCAGTCCGCGCTGCCGGCCGTGTAGAGGAACTCCTCTTCCCCCACGCGGCACACGATCCCCTCGGACGCCACCCAGCCGTTCCCGTCGAGCTGGACATGGTGCTTGATCTGGCCGAGCTCGAAGCGGGACAGGTCCCGCATGCCGAGCCACGCGAGGAAGGCCCGCGCCTGCGGTCCCCTGACGACGACCTTGTGCAGCGACGACCAGTCGCCCACGTAGCAGGAAGTGACGTGCGCACCGCACTCCTCGACCCAGCCCGTGTACTCGAGCGGCAGCAGCGTCTGGGCGAAGGCCCCGAAGGAGGCCAGGTGGTTGCTCTCGTCCTGGGCCGCGGCGGCGGGGCTGAAGTAGGCCGGCCGCCGCGTGACGAAGGGGGCGTCCCTGAGTCGCAACACCGCTTCGTAGGTGCTGCGCCGAACCTCGGCTGCGTCCACGGGATCCTCCGGCTCATGAGGCAAGGACTAAATCGTTTAAGCCGGACCGTAACAGTCGGTTTCACCGACGGCGACGCTCTGAAGGCTCCGCCCGCCGCATCCATTGCTGACGCGGCGTGGGACGGACGCGACGCCGCTCCCGGCGACGGGCGCCGACTCGTCACGGCTCGACGGCGGTCACCGGCTCGACGGCGGTCACACGGACGCGCGGTCCACGATCCGACCGCGCACCGGTGCCAGGCCCTCCGTGTCGATACCGAGGGCGTCCCGCGCGGCGATCCGCCCGAGGATCTCGGCGTCGATGTGCACGGTGGTGAGCGCGGGCGTGGTCAGGGAGCCGTACTCGGTGTCGTCGAAACCGATCACGGCCATGTCCTCGGGCACCCGCAGCCCGAGGTCACGCAGGGCCGTGAGGCTGCGCAGCGCGATGTCGTCGTCGAAGGCGGCGAGGGCGGTCACCTCCGCGTGCGCAGCCAGGAACGCCTCGACGGCGTCCGCGCCGGCCTCCCTCGGCCGCGGCACGACGAAGCGTTCCAGGGGAGGCAGTCCCCGTCGCCGGGCGGCCTCCCGGGCGAAGCCGAGCCGGGCCTGCGTCAGGGGGAACTCGTGGTCGGGCAGGGCCATCGCGATCCGGGTGTGCCCGCGTTCGGCGAGGAAGTCGATCTGGAGCGCGGCGTTGGCGGCGAAGCCGCTCTCCCAGTCCTGCGCGTCCGGCTCGCCCTGCTCGTGTCCGCGCATGTAGACCTCGCCGAGCCTGAGCACCGCCCGCGGCACGATGGCGTCGAGGATCTTCTGCGTGGCCTCGGGCGCCGCGTGTCCGTGCCGGACCAGGAGGACGTGGTCGTGCTCGGCCAGTTCCTCGTCGAGCCCTCGGACATAGCTCCGGGAGAAGTTGCCCTCGATGCCCCGGTCGACGTTGAGCACGACGATGCGCGAGGAACCCTCGCGCAGGGCGCGGGCGATGCCGTGCGGGACGTACCCCAACTCGTGGGCGGCCTCCGTGACCCGCTCCCGGGTGGCCGCGGAGATCGTCTGCCGCGGGTCGTCGTTCAGCACGAAGCTCACCGTCGCCCTGGACACACCGGATGCCTTGGCGACGTCGCTCAGCGTCACCCGACCGGAACGGCCCACGCCGACCCACTCCCTCTCAGCCGGACCACGCGCCCCGACGAGGGGTGTCACCACGCCGGCGTCCCACCTGCGTCCCACGCGTAGAACGATTAAGTCCCGGGCGTCAGCCTACGCGACGAGCGCGACGAGACGGTCGGTCGGGCCGCCAAGGTCTCGCCTTCGGCGCCCCAGCGGGCGGCCCGCAGCGTGTTGACCATGAGCATGGCGATGGTCATGGGTCCCACGCCGCCGGGGACGGGTGTGATCCGGTCGGCGATCCCGTCGAGTTCGGCGGAGCGGACGTCGCCGGCCAGGCCGTCCGGCGTGCGGTGGATCCCCACGTCGATGACGACCGCACCGGGCGCCACGTGTGCGGAGCCGACGAGCCCGCGGACGCCGGTCGCGACCACGACGATGTCGGCGGCCCGGGTGACGGCCGGGAGGTCGGTGGTGTGTTCGTGCGCGATCGTGACCGTCGCGCCGCGCCGCAGCAGCTGTTGGGCCAGCGGCCGTCCGACCAGTGCGCCCCAGCCGACCACGGCGACGCGGGCGCCCTTGAGCGCGAGGCCCTCGGCGTCGAGGAGTTCGATGACACCGCTGGGTGTGCAGGGACGCAGTCCGCGTTCCCCGCGGGCGAGCAGGCCGGCGCTGGCGGTGGTCAGGCCGTCGACGTCCTTGGTGACGGGGTTGCGGTCGATCAGGGCGGCTGCGTCCAGCCGCCGGGGCAGCGGGAGTTGCAGCAGGATGCCGGAGACCCGTGGGTCGCCCGCGAGCTCGTCGATCACCGCGGCCACGTCCTCCTGAGTGGCCTGTCCGGGCAGATGCCGGTGGAAGTCGCGCATGCCGGCCTCCCGCACGGCGCGTCGCTTGGCGGCGACGTACACGGCGCTCGCCGGATCGTCGCCGACGAGAACGGTCGCCAGTCCGGGAACCGTTCCCGCACCCGCGGCGACCTCCTCGGCGACCCGGGCACGGATCCGCCGGGCGATCCGGCTGCCGTCGATCGTGGTGGTCATGGTGGTGAACGGCCTTCCTGAGGTGGGGCACACCTCCCCCGGCGAGAGACATGCGACGGGCGCTCGGCGCTCGGCCGGTGGGACCGCGGCGGTACGGCGCCGGGCCGGACCGGCAGTGTGCCGAGCGCCGCGTGCCCTGCGCCGCGTGCCGTCAGGCGAAGACGATGGTGTGGTTGCCGTCGCGGATCACGCGGTCCTCGGCGTGCCACAGGACGGCGCGGGAGAGCACCGCGCGTTCCACGTCGGCGCCACGGCGGGTGAGGTCGCCGGCGGTGTGGGCGTGGGTGACGCGGACGACGTCCTGTTCGATGATCGGGCCCTCGTCGAGGTTCTCGGTGACGTAGTGGGCGGTGGCGCCGACCAGTTTCACGCCGCGTTCCTTGGCCTTGGCGTACGGTCCGGCGCCGATGAAGGCGGGCAGGAAGGAATGGTGGATGTTGATGATCGGGACGCCGACCCGATCGATGAAGTCCGCCGACAGGATCTGCATGTAGCGGGCCAGGACGACGAAGTCGACGTTGCCCTGGAGCAGCCGGAGGTGCTCCGCCTCCGCAGCCGACTTGTCGGCGCCCTGGCAGGGGACATGGAAGAAGGGGACGCCGAAACTCCGTACCTCCTCGGCCACATCGGGATGGTTGGAGATCACCATGGCGACGGTGACGGGGAGTTGGCCCTGGCGGTGGCGCCAGAGCAGATCGAGCAGGCAGTGGTCGGACTTGGAGGCGAAGATCGCCACCCGCTTGGGCACGGAGAGGTCGCGGAGCGTGTAGCGGAGCCCGAACGCGTCCACCAGGTACCGGTCCAGGTCGGCCCGCAGGGCGGGCAGCGCGGCCTGGAGGCCGTCGAGGCCGAACACGGTCCGCTGGAAGAAGGCGCCGCCCTGCGGATTGTCCGAGTACTGGTCGAGGGAGACGATGTTCGCGCCGTGGCCGCCGAGGGCGGAGGTGACGGCGGCCACGATGCCGGTGGCGTCGGCACCCTGCACGACGAGCGAGGCCTGCGGGGCGGGCGGCCCGCTCCTGGCGGCGCGGGCCGGGGCGTCCTGGGTGAGGATCATGCCAGGCCGTCCTTCCGGAAGCGGGCGGCCCAGTCGGAGGTCGCCCTGAGCCCGCCGAACGTATAGAAGTGGATTTTCAACTCGCCGTGGCGGGCGGGGTCGTGGGCCGCCGCGAGGGCGCGCAGGAATCGGTCCGGACCCGCCGTACCCATGAGGTTGGTCAGGGAGAAGCCGTACTTCTTGACGACGGAGGCGCTGGTGCCGACACCGAAGCGGGCGGCGTACGCCATGAGCCGCCGCACTCCGGCGGGGCCGGGCACGCCGATCCTGATCGGCAGACCGACGCCACGGCCACGGACCTCCTCCACCCAGGCGAGCACCGGGTCGACGTCGAACCCGAACTGGGTGATGACACCGGCCTCCAGCGGCTGGGCGGCGAGTGCCGCGTGCTTGTCCCGCAGCGCGGACCACAGGGCGGTGCCGTCGATCGCGGGGTGGCCCTCTGGGTAGCCGGCGATGCCGACGTGACGGACGCCGTACTCCCGCAGCAGCCCCGTGCCGATCAGGGACAGCGCGTCCGCGTACGGGCCCTCGGGGTGTGCCGGGTCCCCGCCGACGAGGAACACGTTGTCGGAGGTGCCGTCCGCGCGCAGTCCGGCCAGGAACCGCTCGAAGTCGTCGCGGGATCCGAGCCGCCGGGCGGATATGTGCGGTACGGGCACGAAGCCGAGCCGCTTGACCGCCCGGGCCGCGTCCAGCCGCAGCCGGAGGTCCTCGTTGCCGAGGAAGGTGACGTTGATCCGGGTGCCCGGGGGGATGGTGTCGCGGGCCTCCTCCAGCTTGGGAACGTCCTTCCCGGTCATCTCCAGGGAGAAGTCGTCCAGCAGGGAGGTGCCGACCTCTGTGCGTACCGTGCTCGCGGGTTGCATCGTCTTGACGTCTCTCGTTTCGCTTCTCGGTCGGCCCGCGTCAGCGGTTGTGGCGGTACAGGGTGCGTGCGTGCGCGTTGAACGGGGACGGCTGGACGGTGGCGCGGATCCGGGGGAAGCCGAGGTCGGCCCCGGGGTCGGTGCCGGAACCGGGGTGCTCGCCCCAGACGACCGCCACCTCGGTGCCCGGCGCGGTGTACTCCGGGTCGATCAGGGTCTGCGCCAGGACCGTGCCCACCGGGTCGATCGACGCGCTCTGCATCGTCGTGCCGACCGGACCGGCCGCGCTCTCCACCCGGTGACGGGCGTAGGTGAGGACGAACCCCGGGTCCTCGCCCCCGCCGATGACGGAGCGGACGTCGTCCGGGTCCAGGACGAGGGTGACCTTGGTACGCAGCGGCTCGTCCTTCGCCTTCAGCAGGGCGTCCCGGCCCAGGAAGTCGTGGTTGAAGGAGATCATCTTCCCGTAGCCGAGCTCGTACGGGGACACGTAGTAGTCCTCGATGTCCTCCGAGTAGTGACTGCCGTTCAGCGGACGCTTGCCCTCGATACCGAACAGAGGCAGGTACCGGCGGTATTCCAGCAGGTCCGGGTCGGTGTAGATACCGGGCACCGGTGAGGGGATCCAGCCGCTCTCCACGCTCGGTGTGGCGTACGCGAGGGCACCGACCTGGACCAGGCCGAGCGGCTCGCCGGCCTTGAGGAAGGCCTCGTGGACATACGCGGCGTGCTCCCAGGGGCCGATGAACTCGAAACCGGCCTGACCGGCCATGCCGTGGCGCAGGGCACGCAGAGGGTGACCGTCGAGGGTGACCGGGCTGGAGTGGAAGAACTTCGTCTCCGGCAGCGGTCCGCCGAAGGCCCGCTCGACGAGCTCCGTCGCCAGCGGCCCCTGGATCTGGTAGCGGAACAGCTTCGGGGCACCGCCGCCGGGCCGGAAGGCGGAGGACGGGTCGGTGGCGAATCCGACGTCGTAGCCGCCCTTCTCCGCGTGGTACTGCACCCAGTGCTGCGCGGCCGGGATCCCGCTGAGCAGGTACTTGTTCTCGCCCTCGCGGGCCAGGATGCCGTCGGTCACGATGTGACCGTGCCGGGTGACCGGCACGTACTGCTTGGCCTGCCCGATCGCGAACTTCTCGAAGTTGTTGGCGCCGTGGTCGGCCAGCACCCGGGTGGCGTCCGGGCCCTCGATCCACATGTCGTACATGTGGTGCGAGAGGTTGAGGAGCGCCACGCCTTGGTGCCAGGCGGTCTGCTCCTGACGCCAGCCGGCGTATTCACGGTCCACGACCTCGGGAAGCCACGGCTCCGCGTTCGGCTGCCACAGCAGTTTCATCGGGGACCCGGCCCGGTCGATGCCGTTCTGGAGGGAGGGGGTGGTCATGTGCGGCTCCTTTGCCGAGCGTTCGTCCCGTCGCGCCACCTGGCACTAAATCGATTTAGTGAAGGGCAGGGAGACCTCACACCGAAGGCGCCGACCCGACCGAGCGGCTCACCCCTGCGGTTCCGACTCCGCTAAATCGATCTAGCGCACGTTAGCAAAGCGACTCCGTCCGCACGAAGTGCCTGACGCGGAATCTTTGTGTGCGGCCCACGTGCTCGACAGGCGGAACCGGCGCAGGACCAGGACGGGATCCCCCGCGCGCCGTCGGCGGGGATCCCCGGTCCGGCGGCCCACGGGGAGCCGGCGCAGGAGGTGTTCAGCAGGCGGCGGTGACGGCGTCGGCGCGCAGCGGGGCGGCGGTCTTCGCCGTGACCTCCTCGAGGGTGACGCCCGGAGCGGTCTCCACCAGCGCCAGGCCGTCGGGGGTGACGTCGAGGACACCGAGGTCGGTGATGATCCGGTGGACGCAGGCCTCCCCTGTGAGCGGGAGAGAGCACTCCCGGACGATCTTCGGTGAGCCGTCCTTGGCGGTGTGGTCCATGAGGACGATCACGCGACGGGCGCCGTGGACGAGGTCCATCGCGCCGCCCATGCCCTTGACCATCTTGCCGGGGATCATCCAGTTGGCCAGGTCGCCGCGGGCGGAGACCTGCATGGCGCCGAGGACCGCGGTGTCGATGTGGCCGCCGCGGATCATGCCGAAGGAGAGAGCGGAGTCGAAGAAGGAGGCCCCGGGCAGGACGGTGACCGTCTCCTTGCCCGCGTTGATCAGGTCGGGGTCGACCTCGTGTTCGTACGGGTACGGGCCGGTGCCGAGGATGCCGTTCTCGGAGTGCAGGACGACATGCACGTCCCGTGGGAGGTGGCCGGGGATCAGGGTGGGCAGGCCGATGCCGAGGTTGACGTAGGAGCCGTCGGTGAGTTCGGCGGCGGCGCGGGCGGCCATCTGGTCTCGGGTCCAGCTCATGCGCGTACGGCCCCTCGTGTCGAAGACGCGGAAACGGAAAGGCGTTCGATGTGCTTGTCTGCCGCTTGGGCGGCTGTCAGCTCCACGACCCGCTGGACGTGGATGCCGGGAAGGTGGATCTCGTCGGGGGCCAGGGCGCCCGGTTCGACGAGTTCCTCGACCTCGGCGACGGTGATCCGGCCGGCCATGGCGGCGAGGGGGTTGAAGTTGGCGGCGGCCCTGCGGAAGCGGAGGTTGCCGTGCCGGTCGCCGCGCCAGGCCCGTACGAGGGCGAAGTCGGTGGTGATGCCGTGCTCCAGGACGTGCGGGCGGCCCGCGAAGTCGCGGATCTCCTTGGGGGGTGAGGCGACGGCGACCGATCCTCCCCCGGCCGCGTGGCGCCAGGGCAGTCCGCCCCGCGCGACCTGGGTGCCGACGCCCGCCGGGGTGAAGAAGGCGGGGATGCCCGCGCCGCCCGCGCGCAGCCGTTCGGCGAGAGTGCCCTGCGGGACCAGCTCCACCTCCAGTTCGCCGGAGAGGTACTGGCGGGCGAACTCCTTGTTCTCGCCGACGTAGGAGCCTGTCACCCGGGCGATCCGGCCCGCGGCGAGCAGCACGCCGAGGCCGCGTCCGTCGACACCGCAGTTGTTCGAGACGACGGACAGACCGGTGGCGCCCTGTGCGTACAGGGCCCGGATCAGCACCTCGGGCACACCGCTGAGGCCGAAGCCGCCGACGGCCAGTGACGCGCCGCGGGCGATGTCG
This sequence comes from Streptomyces sp. NBC_01334, assembly GCF_035983595.1. Classification (NCBI taxonomy): domain Bacteria; kingdom Bacillati; phylum Actinomycetota; class Actinomycetes; order Kitasatosporales; family Streptomycetaceae; genus Streptomyces; species Streptomyces sp. NBC_01334. The sequence continues at coordinate 1,626,664 of NZ_CP130718.1, forward strand.
GCCACCGCCGCCGCGGCGCCGGAACTTACCTTGTCCATCGGGGAGTTGCCTCTCGGTCGGGACGGCTCACGACGCCGCCTCGCGCAGGGCGTCGGAGACGGACTTCACGCCGCCGTGCGCGGTGAGGCCGCCGTCGACGGGGATCTCCGCGCCGGTGACGAAGGAGGCCTCGTCGGACAGCAGGAACACCACGAGCGGGGCGACCTCGTGCGCGGTGCCCGTGCGGCCGAGCGGTGTCTCGCGGACGTTCGCGTCGCGGAAGGCGGGCGCGGCGGAGGCGGTCATCTCGGTCTCGATGAAGCCGGGGTGGATCGTGTTCACGCGGATGCCGCGCGGGCCGAGCTCTGTCGCCGCGCTCTTCGACAGGCCGCGCAGGGCCCACTTGCTCGCCGTGTAGGCGACCGGGTAGTGGCCGGTGAGGGCGGCGGACGAGCCGACGTTGACGATGGAGGAACCCGGCGGCATCAGCGGTGCCAGGTGCTGGATGCCGAGCAGCGGTCCGGTGACGTTGACGGCGTGGACGCGGGCGAAGTCCTCGGGCCGTACGTCGCCGACGCGGGCGCGCCAGGTGATGCCCGCGTTGTTGACCAGGCCGTGCACCTCGCCGTACGACTCCCGCAGAACCGCGGCCAGTTCGGCCCAGTCGTCCTCGCTGGTGACGTCGAGACGCCGGCAGTCGCCCGCCGGCCGGGCGTCGGTGGCGACGACCCGGGCGCCCTCGCGGACCAGCGCCGCCGCCTCCGCCGCGCCCTGGCCGCGGGCCGCGCCGGTGACGACCACGACCTTGCCGAGGAGCCTCCCCCGGTGCGGACCGGTCACGGCCGCTCCCGGGTGCGGCGGCGGGCGGCGGGGAGCGGCACCGGATCGGCGCCCGCCACCACCGTGTTGGAGACCGTGCCGATGCCCTCGACGGTGAGGGTGACCGTGTCACCGGGCTTCAGCGGCGGCGGTGACTGCTCCCCGCGCACTCCCCACAGCTCCGCCAGGCAGCCGCCGTTGCCGCAGGTGCCCGAGCCGAGCACGTCGCCGGGGCGGACGACGGTGCCCCGTGAGGCGTAGGCGACCATCTCCTCGAAGGTCCAGCTCATGTGGGACAGCAGGTCCTCGCCGATGACCTCGCCGTTCACGGCGGCGGTCAGTGCCAGGCGCAGGAAGCCCTCGGTGTCCCGGTACGGTTCCAGCTCGTCCGCGGTGACCAGGTACGGCCCGAGGGTGGCGGCCGTGTCCTTGCCCTTGCACGGGCCGAGGCGGACCTGCATCTCCCGGGACTGGAGGTCCCGGGCCGACCAGTCGTTGAAGACGGTGTAGCCGATGATGTGGTCCCGTGCCCGTTCGGGGGTGAGGTCCCGTCCCTCGCGGCCGACGACCGCCGCGACCTCCAGCTCGAAGTCGAGCAGGTGGCTGCCCGGCGGCACCGGCACGTCGTCGTGGGCGCCGACGACCGCGTACGGGTTGGTGAAGTAGAAGGTCGGGGCGTCGTACCAGGCTTCCGGCACCCCGCCGGCCCCGTCCACGGACCGTCGTACCCCTTCGACGTGTTCCTCGAAGGTGACGAAGTCCCGCACGGTGGGCGGCTCCAGCGGCGGCAGCAGCCGCACCTCGGACACATGGGGTCCGGCCGGAGCCCCGAGAGCGGCGGCGCCGACGCCGAGCAGCGCGTCGAGGCCGTCGCCGGACCGGATCAGCTCCGTGAGCGAGCGCGCGCCGGGCACCGGGCGGAGGGTGCCGTCCTCGTCGACGACGGCGACCCGGCGCCGGTACTGGTGTTCGTAGGTGGCGAAACGCATGGACGGCTCCAGGCTCCGGGGTGGCTCGGGGGTGGCGGGGTGCCTCTGGGTGGCGAGGGGTCAGACGGGCGGGGCGACGAACACGCCGCGGTCGACGTCGTTGAAGGACTCCTTGGCGACCAGCTCGTTCATGGGGTTGGCGGTGCCCCACTGGTCGGCGATCTCGGGCTGGGAGAAGTCGTAGACGTGCGGGTGCCAGGTGTCCTCGTCCAGCAGCTCCAGCTCCGTCGTGTACTCGACGGTGTTGCCCTGCGGGTCGAGGAAGTAGGTGAAGGTGTTGTCGCCGGCCGTGTGCCGCCCCGGGCCCCAGAGCTTGCGGGCGCCCGAGCGGATCACCCGGCCGGAGCCGCGCAGGTACTCGTCGATACCACGCATCTCGAAGGAGACGTGGTGCAGCGAGGTGTGCGGGCCCTGCGCGATCGCCATGGAGTGGTGCTGGTTGCTGATCCGCATGAAATGCATGGCCTCACCCATCCGGGGATGCATGAGGGTGTCGGAGAGCCGGAAGCCCAGGTGGCGCTCGTACCACTCCCGAGTGACGTTCAGGTCGGGGGAGTTGAGGACGACGTGCGAGAGCTTGACCGGGATGGCCTCCTTCTCCTCGATCTTGCGGTGCTGGCGGGTCCCGACGTCCGCCGAGACCTCGACGGTGCGGCCGTCGACGTCGAAGAAGCGGAAGCCGTAGCCGCCGCCCGGGGTCTCGATCTTGCCCGGCCGCGTGACCAGCCGGACGCCCCCGGCGAGGAGGCGCTCGGCGAGGGTGTCCACGTCCGTCGCGCTCGCCGCGCCGTAGGAGACCAGGTCGAGGCGCTTCTCGTCGGCCTTGCGCAGCCGTACGACGTAGTTCTCGGGGCTGCCCTCGGCGGCCAGGAAGGAGATCCCGGAGTCCTCGGCGACCTTGGTCAGGCCCCAGACACCGGCGTAGAAGTCGAGTTGCCTGTCGTAGTCGGGCACGGCGAGGTCGACGTGCCGCAGGTGGGTGAGCAGACGCATGGGGGTCAGTCCTTCCGGAGGAGGGCGGCGGCGTTGCCGCCTCGTACGGCGTGGAAGTCGGCGTCGGGCAGCCGGGCGGCGCGCAGCGCGCCGACGGGGTCCTCGGTGCCCATGTCGAAGGGGAAGTCCGAGCCGAGGAGTACCCGGTCGGCGCCGACCGCGCGGATCAGCTCCCGCAGGACGTGCGGGTCGTGGACCAGCGAGTCGAAGTACAGCCGCCTGAGGTAGCTGCTGGGCAGGTGCGCGCAGCCCGCTCCCGCGTCGGCGCGCGTCGACCAGGCGTGGTCGGAGCGGCCGATGTGGGTCGGCAGATAGCCGCCGCCGTGTGCGGCGATCACCTTCAGGCCGGGGTGCCGGTCCAGCACCCCGGAGAAGATCAGGTGGGAGAGGGCGACCGCGTTCTCGGTGGGCTGGCCCACGGTGTTGGACAGGTACCAGCGGTCCAGGCGCTCGTCGAGCGTGCAACCGAAGGGGTGCAGGAAGAGGATCGCGCCGGTCTCCTCGGCCCGCGCCCAGAAGGGCTCGTACGCCGGGTCGGACAGTTCCCGGCCCGGGGCGTGGGAGGAGATCTCCACTCCCGACAGACCCTGTTCCAGGGCGTGTTCGAGGGCGTGTACGGCCAGGTCCGGGTGCTGGAGCGGAGCGAGTCCGAGACCCTTCAGCCGGTCGGGCGCCCGGGCGCAGTGCGCGGCGGTCGCCTCGCCCGCGAGCCGGTACAGCTTCTCGGCGGTCTCCTCGTCCGCCCAGTAGTGGTAGTGCGAGGGCGACGGACTGACCAGCTGCACGTCCACGCCCTGCGCGTCCATGGCGGCCAGCCGCACGGTGGCATCGGTCAGCCGCGGGACGCGCTCACGCACCATGGGGCCGCTGACGGCCAGGGAGGCGGGGCCGTTGCGCCGGGCGTCCAGCTCCCTGGCCGCGGTCAGTCCGGGGAGCCCGGCGACGAGGGCGTCGACCTCGGGGAGGAGGACGTGGGCGTGCACGTCGACGGTCGGCGACGTCCGGTCGGTCACGGCAGCTCCTTGAGCATCGTCATCGTCCGGCCGATCAGGCCCGGCACGTCGGCGTCGCGAACGCCGTCCAGCTGCCACTGCCCGAGCTGCACGGACGCCTCGACCACGGCCCGCACCCGGGGGATGCGGCGCTCGTGGTACCGCTGGAGCAGGTCGTCGTCCCAGTCCCGGCCGGCGGTGAGGAGTTCGACGAGGACCGAGGCGTCCTCCAGGGACATGGCCGCGCCCTGCGCGAGGGTGGGCGGGCAGCAGTGCGCTGCGTCGCCGACCAGCACCACCCGGCCGCGGTGCCAGGAGCCCTCCACCAGCAGACGGTCGAACCAGGTGTAGTTGACCTTCGCCGGGTCCGTGATGTGCGGGGTGATCTCGGCCCAGTGGCCGCCGTATCCCCGCGTGAGCCGGCGCATCTCGTCGGCGTAGCGGGCCGGGTCGATGGAGGCGCGGTCGCGGCACGCCTCGACGACGTAGGCGTAGAGGGTGTGCTCGCTGGTCGGGCAGTAGCCGGCGATGTACGCCGGGCCGCCGTAGGCCAGGTCGGTGCGCACCAGGCCCGCGGGGCGTGGCGCGGTGGTGCGCCAGATGGCCATGCCGGTGGGCTCGGGTTTCGTCGTGATGCCGATGGCGGCGCGGGTAGCGGAGTTGAGTCCGTCGGCGGCGATCACCAGGTCGTACCGGGAGGTGGAGCCGTCGCTGAAGCGCGCCGAGACGCCTTCGGCGTCCTGCTCCAGGGTCTCGGCGGTGGTGCCCAGGCGGACGCCGGCGCCACTGGCGCGGACCGCGTCGATGAGGATCTGCTGCAACCGGGGCCGCTGCATGCCCAGGGTGGCGGGCAGGTCGTCGCCGCCGGTCCGGATGTCCTCGGCCTCGTGGAGAACGGTGCCGTCGGGAGCGACGACGCCCAGCGAGCCGAAGGCCCAGCCGGAGGATGCGACCTGGTCCAGGACCCCCAGGTCGCGCAGCACGCGCAGGGCGTTGCCCTGGAGGGTGATGCCGGAGCCGGTCGTGGCGTTCCAGTCGGGCCTGGCCTCGATCAGGTCCACGGCGACGCCGGCGCGACGCAGCAGGACGGTCACGGCGTTGCCCGCGGCGCCGCCGCCGATGACGAGGACCGTGCGGGGTGTGGTCATGGGAAGCTCCCTTGTCACGCGGGCTACTTGACCGCGACCGGGTTGACGGGTGAGCCGACGGCTCCGGTGATGGGCAGGGGCGCGGCGGTGAGCCAGAACGCGTACCGGCCGTCCGCCGCGCAGTCGGCGGCGAGCGCGTCGAGGTCCCACATCTCCCCGATGAGCAGGCCCATGTTGGGGATGGCGACCTGGTGCAGGGGCTGGAAGGCGGCGTCGAACTCGTTCGGCCGTACCTCGAAGCCCCAGGTATCGGTGGCGATCGCGGCGATCTCGGTGCGGTGCAGCCAGCCGGCCGTGGTGAAGGACAGGCCGGGCGAGTCGCCGCCCGCGTAGTCGCCCCAGCCCTCGCGCCGGGCCCGGGCCAGCCGTCCGGTCCGCACGACGACGATGTCCCCGCGGCCGACCACCACGCCGTGCGCGTCGGCGGTCGCGGTGAGGTGCTCCTCGGTGATGGCGAACCCGTCGGGCAGCTCTCCCCCGCTCTCGGCTCCGATGACTTGGCCGACATCGAGGAGGACCCCGCGTCCGGCGACGTACGGCGCCATGTGCTCGATGCCGGTGACGAGGTCGCCGTCCGAGGTGACGACCTGCTCGGCCGGCCGGCCGTTCCACGCCTTGCCGTGGTCGAAGATGTGGCCGAGCCCGTCCCACTGGGTGGAGCACTGGAGCGGCATCGCGATCACGTCGTCGGCGCCGCCGATGCCGTGCGGGAAGCCCTGGTTGCCGAGGGCGGCGTCGGTACCGGTGTCGAGCATGGTGTGCACCGGGTTGGTGCGCCGCCGCCAGCCCTTCTGCGGGCCGTTCATGTCGAAGGACTGCGCGAGCGAGAAGCTGACTCCCCGGCGGACCAGGGCGGCGCCTTCGCGGCGCTTCGCCCCGTCGAGGAAGTTCAGGGTGCCCAGCACATCGTGTTCGCCCCAACGTCCCCAGTTGGAGAAGGACTTGGCCGCCTCGGCGATCGCGCCCTCGGGGTCGTGGCGGTCCGGGCTCACGACGCCTCCTGCGTGATACAGCGGGTGCGCTGGGCACCGAGCCCGGTGATCGAGCCGTCCATGACGTCGCCGTCGCGCAGCAGCCGTCCCCAGTGCATGCCGTTGCCGGCCGGAGAGCCCGTCAGCACCAGGTCACCGGGCAGGAGTCGGGAGGTCTGAGAGGCGTACGACACCAGCCGGGCGATACCGAAGAGCATGTCCTTGGTGGACTCGTCCTGCATGGTCTCGCCGTTCAGCTTCAGGGTGACCCGCAGATCGCCCGGGTCGGCGATCGACGCGGCCGGCACGATCCAGGGGCCGAGCGGGGTGAAGCCGGGCGCGTTCTTGCTGCGCAGCCAGTCCGTGCCGATGGCCTTCATGTCCCGGCGGAAGACGGTGGCACGGTCGGTGAGGTCGTTGGCGATCGTGTACCCGGCGACGTGCGCCAGGGCCTCCGACACCGACACCCGGTAGGCCGGCCTGCCGACGACGACCGCCAACTCCAGCTCCCAGTCCGGCTGTTCGGCCCAGGAGGGCAGGACGACATCGTCGTAGGGGCCGGTGATCGCGCTCGGCAGACCGATGAACACGTACGGCAGGTCCTCCGCCGCCCGTCGGTCCATGACCTCGGCGATCTCCGCCCGGGCCGCTTCCGGTGTGCGCGGGTCGTCGGGCGCGCGGTGGGCGACCTCCAGGTCGATCACGTGCTGCCGGTAGTTGGCCCCGGACTGGAAGACCTGGCGGGGCTCGACCGGAGCGTGCACCCGCAGTCCTTCGAGGGGCTGCCAGGCGTCGGCGGTGCCGGTGGGGGCGTCGGTGTCGTTCGCCGCGAGGGCGCCCAGGCGCGGCAGCACCTCGTCCCAGCGCTCGAAGAGCCGCCGGGTCGTCAGGGCGGGGTCGCGGAAGGCGGTACGAAGGTCCAGCACCCGCCCTTCGGGGACCACGAGGCCGGGGAAAGACACCTGGTCAGGGGCGGAGAGGGTGCCGAGGGCGAAGGGTCCGGAGAAGGACGCGGAAGGGGCTGCGGGTTTCACTGACATGTCCTCCTGATTGCGATGCGACTAATCTGGCCCCACCTCCCGTAATCTGGGAAATCGATTCTTTGGATATCGATCATCCATCGCATGAATAACGCCGCCTGGGGCGGCCTCGGTGTGGAGGCGTTGTGTACCTGTCCGGCCTCGATCTCAACCTCGTCCTGTCCCTGCGGGCGCTGCTGGAGGAACGCAACGTCACCCGGGCCGGGCAGCGCATCGGGCTCAGCCAGCCCGCGATGAGCGCGGCCCTGGCCCGCCTGCGTCGCCACTTCGACGACGAGCTGCTCTCCCGCGTCGGTGGCCAGTACGAGCTCACGGCCCTCGGACGCGCGCTGCTCGACCGCACCGCCACCGCCTGTGACCTGCTGGAAAGGGTGTTCAGCAGCAGGGCCGAGTTCGTCCCCGGCAGCGAGGAGCACGAGTTCACCCTGCTCTCCTCCGACTACGCCGTCGCCGTGTTCGGTGCCGAGCTCGCCCGGACCGTGCACGCCGAGGCTCCCGGGGTGCGGCTGCGCTTCCAGCGGCCTCCGACCGACGTGACGGAGGAGACGGCGACCCTGCTCAGCACGGCCGACGGACTGCTGATGCCGCACGGCGTCATCAGCGGCTTCCCCACCGTCGAACTGTTCACCGACGGCTGGGCCTTTCTCGTCGCCGAGACCAACGACGAGGTCGGCGACCGGCTGACCATGGACGATCTGGCACGGCTGCCCTGGGTCACCTATCAGCGCACCTACGACGCCCCCGCCGCCCGCCAGCTGAGCATGCTGGGCATCGAACCGCGTGTCGAGGTCTCCGTCGACAGCTTCCAGGTGCTGCCGTTCCTGGTGGCCGGCACCCGCCGGATCGCCCTGGTGCAGCAGCGTCTGGCCGAGCAGCTGCGCGGGGTGGCCGCCGTACGCGTCATGGCGGCGCCGTACGAGGTGGTCCCCCTCCAGGAAGCCCTGTGGTGGCACCCGGTCCACACCCACGACGCGGCGCACATGTGGCTGCGCGACACCGCGGCCCGCGTGGGAGCGGAGCTGAGCGCGCCCGCATCCGGTCGTCGGGCCGCATCCAGGGCGTGAATGATCCACATCCTCGATCTCGATCGGCCGGGGGCTAGGCAGGTCCTGCGCGGTACCTCATAGTCGTCTCAACCCGGCGCCGGAGCCGCACCGCTCACCGCCGCCGGGGCGGAGCAGACCCCGGTGAGCCGGACCTTCGCGACGCCACGGCGATCATCGGTGCCCCCACACTCCGGCCCCGCCGTGCGCTCCGGATCCGCCCCGGGTTCCGGAGCGGCCATGTGTTGTTCCGGATCTGCCCCGAGTTCCGGATCCGCCATGTGTTCCGGGCGGCCTCACCGAGACGGCCGCGCCCCCGTCCCCCTCCCGATACGCCAGGTGGAGTTCCCGCATGCCCGCACCCGTGCCCCCGCTGTCGTCCCCGCCGCTCGCCGCCGCCGACGACGCACTGTCCGAGCAGCCCGTGTCCGGAGCCGGACACCGGCTCCGCATCACGCTGCTGATGGCCGGCAGCTGTCTGCCCATCCTGGGCGCCGTGCTCATCGCTCCCGTCCTGCCCCGGATGCGGGACCACTTCGCCGGCACTCCCGGTGTCGAGGCGCTGGTCCCCATGGCCCTGACGATCCCGGCCCTTTCCCTGGCACTGCTGGCGCCCTTCGCCGGCATCGTCGTCGACCGGCTCGGCCGCAAACGTCTCCTCGTGATCGCCACCGCGCTCTACGCCGTCGTCGGCACCGCTCCGCTGTGGCTGGACTCCCTCGGCGCCATCGTCGCCAGCCGCGCCCTCGTCGGTGTCGTCGAAGCCGCCATCATGACCTGCTGCACCACACTGATCGGCGACTACTACTCCGGCCGGCAGCGCGACCGCTACCTGGCCATGCAGACGATGTGCGCCTCGATCTCCGCGACGGCCTTCTTCGTCCTGGGCGGCGCGGCGGGTTCGGCCGGCTGGCGCACACCGTTCTGGGCCTACGCGGTGAGCCTGCTCCTCGCCCCCGCCATGGCCGCCTTCCTGCCCCGCCCCCGGCCGACCGGCAACACCACCGCCCCCTCCCCCGTCGCGCCCGCCGACACGACCGCCGTCCCCTCCCCTGCCGCACCCCCGGAGCCGGCCGGGCGTTCCTTCCCCTGGCGGCCGCTGGCCGGGACGTGCGCGCTCACCGTCTTCGGTGCCGTCCTCTTCTACACCGTCCAGGTGGAGATGGCCTTCCTCCTCGACGACATGGGGGTGACCGACCCCGGCATGATCGGGCTCGCCATCGCCGCCTCGAGCCTCGCGACCGTGATCGGCGCGGTCGTGTTCACCCGGCTCGGCCGCACCCCGGACGCCTGGCTGCCCGCCGTCTTCGCCCTGTGCGCGCTCGGCTTCGCCGTGATCTGGCTCGCCCCCGGCCCCGTCGTCCTGACCGTCGGCGCCATGATCAACTGCTTCGGCGGCGGCATCATGCTGCCGAGCCTGCTCACCCTCGCCCTGTCCAAGCTCGACTACGCCGACCGCGGCCGCGGCACCGGACTGTGGACGGGTTCCTTCTTCATCGGCCAGTTCATCTGCCCACTCGTGGTCCTCGCGCTGACCTCGGCCCTCGGCAGCCTGACAGGAGCGCTGGGCGTACTCGCCCTCGCCGGATCCGTCGGGGCGGTCGCTCTCGGCCTCGCCGGCCGCCGGCGGGTGCCTCTCACCGCCGGCTGACGATCTTCCCGCGCGCCGACCGGCGGGGCGCGGGTCGCCGCGGTCTCAGGAGTCGGCCGGGCCCAGCCAGGCACCGATGCCGGCGAGGGCGCCGCTCCCGTAGTCGGACTCGATGTCGCCTGCCAGGTCGGCGATGGTGACGGACCCCACGGACGCGCGCCACGCCGATTCGGCGCAGGCCATGGCACGGGAGATCGCACACGGCGTCGTGCGGGCCTCGGGCGGACTCGCCATCGGGCCGCGTCGGCGGATCTCCGCGCGGCCGAAGGCCGGGCCGGGCCTGTCGATCCCGACCGCCGACGCGCCGACGGCACACGTCAGGTCAGCGCACCACGGGCCTCACGCCGGCCGGAGTCGGCGGACCCGGCTCGCTCCCGGATCCGCCGACTCCCCCCGCGTCGCGTGCCGCCGTCAGCCCTTGTCCACAAGGTCCTTGAGTGCGATGTTGAGCTCCAGGACGTTCACCCGGGGCTCACCGAGGAAGCCGAGGGTGCGGCCGTCCGTGTGCTCGTCGACCAGCTGCCGGACCCGGGCGACGGACAGACCGTTCCGCTCGGCGATCCGATGGACCTGGATGTCCGCGTACTGCGGGGAGATGTCCGGGTCGAGGCCGGATCCCGAGGACGTGACGGCGTCGGCGGGCACGCCGGAGGGGCGGACCTTGTAGTCGGCGGTCGAGTTGTCCTTGACGACGGCGGCCCTGGCAGCGGTCACCCAGGCGATGAGGTCCTTGTTGTCGGCGGAGCGGTTCGTCGCGCCGGAAAGGATCAGCTTGTACTGGGTGTTGACGCTGTTGGTGCCGAGGCCGTTGGCCGGCCGGCCCTGGAACCACTTCAGGTCGGGCTCCGGGGTCTCCTGTCCCTCCTTGAGCGGCAGGTTGTACGACTGCCCGATCAGCGTCGAGCCGACGACCTTGCCGTCCGCCTCGATCTCCGAGCCGTTCGCCTTCCCGGGGAAGATCCCCTGGGCGATGCCGGTGACGACCAGCGGGTAGAGGACACCGGTCACCAGGGTCAGCACGAGCAGGGCGCGCAGGCCCGCCCCGAGCAACCGGGCGGTGTTGGTCAGGGAGTTGTTCATGGCGTTCAGCCGATCCCGGGGAAGAGGGAGATGAGCAGGTCGATGAGCTTGATGCCGACGAAGGGCGCGACCAGGCCGCCGAGGCCGTAGACCGTCAGGTTGCGGCGGAGCATCTTGTCGGCGCTCACCGGCCGGTACCGCACACCCCTCAGGGACAGCGGGACCAGGGCGATGATGATCAGCGCGTTGAAGATGACGGCGGACAGGATCGCGGAGTCCGGGGAGGTGAGGCCCATGATGTTGAGCTTGTCCAGGCCGGGGTAGACGGCCGCGAACAGCGCCGGGATGATCGCGAAGTACTTGGCGACGTCGTTGGCGATGGAGAACGTCGTCAGCGCGCCCCGGGTGATGAGGAGTTGCTTGCCGATCTCGACGATCTCGATGAGCTTGGTCGGGTTGGAGTCGAGGTCGACCATGTTGCCGGCCTCCTTCGCGGCCGACGTACCCGTGTTCATCGCCACTCCGACATCGGCCTGGGCGAGAGCCGGGGCGTCGTTGGTGCCGTCGCCGGTCATCGCGACGAGCTTGCCGCCCGCCTGCTCCCGCTTGATGAGCGCCATCTTGTCCTCGGGGGTGGCCTCCGCGAGGAAGTCGTCGACACCGGCCTCCTCGGCGATCGCCTTCGCCGTGAGCGGGTTGTCGCCCGTGATCATGACGGTCTTGATGCCCATCCGGCGCAGCTCGTCGAACCGCTCGCGCATGCCGTCCTTGACGACGTCCTTGAGGTGGATGACGCCCAACACCCGTGCGCCGTCGGTGTCCTCGACGGCCACGAGCAGCGGCGTACCGCCCGCCTCGGAGATCCGGTCGGTGAGCGCGCCGGCGTCCTCGGACACCTCGCCGCCCCGCTCCCGGACCCAGGCGACGACCGAACCGGCCGCGCCCTTGCGGATCCTGCGCCCGTCGACGTCCACGCCCGACATCCGGGTCTGTGCGGTGAAGGCGATCCACCCGGCGCCGGACAGCTCGCCCTGGTGGCGCTCCCTCAGCCCGTACCCCTCCTTCGCCAGGACGACGACGGAGCGGCCCTCCGGCGTCTCGTCGGCCAGGGACGACAGCTGGGCGGCGTCGGCGAGTTCGGCCTCGGTGGTGCCGCGCACCGGTACGAACTCGGCGGCCCGGCGGTTGCCCAGGGTGATGGTGCCGGTCTTGTCGAGCAGCAGGGTCGAGACGTCTCCTGCGGCCTCGACGGCCCGGCCTGACATGGCCAGGACGTTCCGCTGCACCAGCCGGTCCATACCCGCGATGCCGATCGCGGAGAGGAGCGCGCCGATCGTGGTGGGGATGAGGCAGACCAGCAGCGCCACCAGCACGACCATCGTCAGGTGCGTGCCCGCGTAGTCCGCGAAGGGCGGCAGCGTCGCCACCGCCAGCAGGAAGACGATCGTGAGCGAGGCGAGCAGGATGTTCAGCGCGATCTCGTTCGGCGTCTTCTGCCGGGCCGCACCCTCGACCAGGCTGATCATCCGGTCGATGAACGTCTCGCCCGGCTTCGTCGTGATCCTGACGACGATCCGGTCGGAGAGGACCTTCGTGCCACCGGTGACGGCACTGCGGTCACCGCCCGACTCACGGATGACGGGCGCCGACTCACCGGTGATCGCCGACTCGTCGACGCTCGCGACACCCTCGACGACGTCACCGTCACCCGGGATGACGTCACCGGCCTCGCACACGACGAGGTCGCCGATCCTCAACTCGGTCCCCGGGACCGGCTCTTCGGAGTGCCCGGCGAGCCGTCGGGCCACCGTGTCGGTCTTGGCCCTGCGCAGGGTGTCGGCCTGCGCCCTGCCCCGGCCCTCGGCGACCGCTTCCGCGAGGTTGGCGAAGACCACGGTCAGCCACAGCCAGGCGCTGATGGTCCAGCCGAACCAGTCGCCCGGGTCCTTGACGGAGAAGACGGTGGTGAGCAGGGAGCCGATCCACACCACGAACATCACGGGTGACTTGACCATCACCCGCGGGTCGAGCTTGCGGAAGGCCTCCGGCAGGGACCTGCCGAGTTGCCTGGGGTCGAACAGGCCCGCGCCGACGCGACCCCGGTCCTGGTGACCGGTCGGCACATCCTGGTGCGGCGCCCGCGCGGGGACGGCTGTGGACATCGGGTCCTCTTGCTTCGTTACGTCGGTTGTCATGACGCCAGCCCTTCGGCGAGCGGTCCCAGGGCGAGCGCCGGGAAGTACGTCAGGCCGGTGATGATGAGGATCGCGCCCACCAACAGGCCGGTGAACAGAGGCTTTTCGGTACGCAGGGTGCCCGCCGTCGCCGGGACCGGCCTCTGTTCGGCGAGCGAGCCGGCCATGGCCAGCACGAACACCATCGGCAGGAAGCGGCCGATGAGCATCGCCACGCCCAGGCTGCTGTTGAACCACTGCGTGTCCGCGTTCAGACCGGCGAAGGCCGAGCCGTTGTTGTTGGACGCCGAGGTGTAGGCGTAGAGGATCTCGGAGAAGCCGTGCGCGCCGGAGTTGGTCATGGAGTTGCCCGGCGTGGGCAGGGCCGTCGCGGCGGCGGTGAGGACGAGCACCAGGGCGGGGGTGATGAGGATGTAACAGGCCGCGAACTTGATCTCGCGGGTGCCGATCTTCTTGCCCAGGTACTCAGGGGTCCGGCCGACCATCAGACCGGCGATGAACACCGCGACGACCGCCATGACCAGCATGCCGTACAGGCCGGATCCGGTACCGCCGGGCGCGATCTCGCCGAGCATCATGCCGAGCATGGTGATGCCGCCGCCCAGGCCGGTGAAGGAGGAGTGGAAGGAGTCCACCGCACCGGTCGAGGTGAGCGTGGTCGCCACGGCGAAGATCGAGGACGAGCCGACGCCGAAGCGGACCTCCTTGCCCTCGTACGCCCCGCCGGCGAGTTCCAGCGCCGGGCCGTGGTGGGCGAACTCGGTCCACATCATCAGCGCCGTGAAGCCGACCCAGATGGTGGCCATGGTCGCGAGGATCGCGTAACCCTGCCTGACGGAACCGACCATGACGCCGAAGGTGCGGGTCAGCGCGAGCGGGATCACCAGCAGCAGGAAGATCTCGAAGATGTTCGTGAACGGGGTCGGGTTCTCGAACGGGTGGGCGGAGTTGGCGTTGAAGTAGCCGCCGCCGTTGGTGCCCAGCTCCTTGATGGCCTCCTGCGAGGCGACCGCACCGCCGTTCCACTGCTGCGAGCCGCCCATGAACTGGCCGACCTCGTGGATGCCGGAGAAGTTCTGGACGGCGCCGCAGGCGACCAGCACGATCGCGGCGACGAGGGCGAGCGGCAGCAGGATACGGACGGTCCCGCGCACCAGGTCCGACCAGAAGTTGCCGAGCTCACCGGTTCGGGAGCGCGCGAAGCCGCGCACCAGGGCCACCGCGACGGCGATACCGACGGCCGCCGAGACGAAGTTCTGCACGGCCAGACCGGCCGTCTGCACGACGTGGCCCATGGCCTGCTCGCCGTAGTACGACTGCCAGTTGGTGTTCGTGACGAAGGACGCGGCGGTGTTGAACGCCTGGTCCGGGTCGATCGCCTCGAAGCCGAGCGAGCCGGGCAGATGTCCCTGGAGCCGTTGGAGCAGGTAGAGAAGGAGGACGCCGACCGCCGAGAAGGCGAGGACACCGCGCAGGTAGGCGGGCCAGCGCATCTCGGTGTCGGGGTCGGCACCGATGCCCCTGTAGATCCACTTCTCGACGCGCCAGTGCCGGTCGGAGGAGTAGACCCGGGCCATGTAGGTGCCGAGGGGGACGTAGGCGAGCGCCAGCGCCGCCATGAGAGCCAGCAGCTGGAGTACGCCGGCGAGTACGGGACCCATGGCCGCTCAGAACCTCTCCGGGAAGATCAGGGCGAGGACCAGATAGCCCAGCAGGGCGACGGCCACGACGAGGCCGACGATGTTCTCGGCGGTCACAGCTTGGTCACCCCCTTGGCGACGAGGGCCACCAGCGCGAAGACCGCGACCGTGGTGACGACGAAGGCCAGATCGGCCATCGCGAACTCCTTGGAGAGGTTCGGAAGAGGTACGGACAGGTCGAGAGAACACCGTCCGTGGCCGGAAAGGACCGTCGTTGACACATCCCTGACGGGGGCGCCCACGCCTTTGACGCGGCCCTTACGGCCGGCTGTCAGGACGGGGGTCCGCGGGAGGCGCGGACCGGGTCACGGGATCTCCTGCTCGGCCCAGATGATCTTTCCGTCGGCCGTGTACCTGGCGCCCCACCGGTGGGCGAGCTGCGCCACCAGGAACAGGCCGCGGCCCCCCTCGTCGGTGATCCGGGCATGCCTCAGCCGTGGGGCAGTGCTGCTGGCGTCGGATACCTCGCAGGTCAGGCGCGCGTCCAGGATCAGCCGCAGCCGTATGGGGGGTGTGGCGTAGCGCACGGCGTTGGTGACCAGCTCGCTCACGATGAGCTCGGACGTCATGGCCAGCTCGCCCAGCCCCCAGGCCTCCACCTGCCGGGTGGCCCGGGCCCGGATGTCGGCGACGGCCGCCGGGTCCACCGGCACCTCCCAGGAGACGACGTGGTCGGCGCCGAGGGCGTGCGTGCGCGCCAGGAGCAAGGCGATGTCGTCGGGCTGGGGCACGGGCACGAGCTGTCGCACCGCCGAGGTGCACAGGGTCGCCAGGTCGGCGTCGGACCGGGCCAGCACCTCGCCGAGCCGGGACATGCCCTCTTCGATGTCCCGGTCGGCCCCCTCCACGAGGCCGTCGGTGTAGAGACCGATCAGGCTGTTCTCGGCGAGCTCGATCTCGGTGGCTTCGAACGCCATCCCGCCGAGCCCCAGCGGAGGCCCGGCGGGGGGCTCCGGGAACGAGACCCGCCCGTCGGGGGCGACGACGACGGGCGGCGGGTGTCCGGCCCGCGCCATCGTGCACCGTCGGGTGACCGGGTCGTAGACGGCGTACAGGCAGGTCGCCCCCAGGAAGGCGGTGGCGCCCTGCTGCGCGCCCGTGTCGTCGGTCCGCTCCCCGCTCAGCCGGAGCACGAGGTCGTCGAGATGGGCCAGCAGTTCGTCGGGAGGCATCTCCATGTCGGCGAGGGTCTGTACCGCGGTGCGCAGCCGTCCCATGGTCGCCGCGGCGGCTATGCCGTGCCCCACCACGTCGCCGACGACGAGTCCCACCCGGGCCCCGGACAGGGGGATCACATCGAACCAGTCGCCGCCCACCCCGTCGGTGGGGTCCGCCGGCAGGTAGGAGGAGGCCAGCTCCAGCGCCGTTCCGCCCGCCAGGGCGTGCGGCAGCAGACTGCGCTGAAGGGTGACCGCCGCCGTGTGTTCCCGGGTGTACCGGCGGGCGTTGTCGACGCAGAGCGCCGCCCGCGCCACCAACTCCCGGGCCAGCAGGACGTCGTCGGACCGGAACGAGACGGGGTTGAGGGACCGGACGAAGGTGGCGAGGCCCAGGGCGGTGTTCCGCGCCCGCATCGGCACGGAGATGAGGGAGTGCAGGCCGAACTCGCGGATGCTCACCGCCCGTTCGGGCTGTTCGGTGGTCCACAGGTCGTCGGAGGGGTCGAGCACGGGGATGAGGATCGGCTCGCCGTCGATGAGCAGGTTGGCGTCGTGCGGCGGCGGCAGGAAGTCCACCCGGTCCCCGATCCCTGCCACGGCTTCCGGGCAGCCCTCGCGCACCGAGCACATCCCGGCGCGCCGCATCACCGGCCGTGCGGGCGCCGGTCCCGCGTCGGTCAGCCATGCGCCGTGCCCTTCGGTGCTGAGCACCGGCTCCAGGAGGTCGACGATGACGAAGTCCGCGAATCCGGGAACGGCGAAGTCGGCGAGCTCCTGGGCCGTGCGCATCACGTCCAGGGTCGTGCCGACGCGGGTCCCGGCCTCGTTGACCAGCGACAGCAGCCGACGGGCGTGCCACCGCTCGGTGACGTCCTGGACCATGTAGCAGACCCCGGTGACGGAGTCGTCGTCGCCCACCAGGGGGAAGAACGACGTGGAGTAGGCGTGCCGGCGGTGCGGGTCGGCCCAGCTCCACCCGAGGTACTCGTAGTCGGTGACCGGGGCCCCGGTCTCCAGTACCTTGCCCATCAGTCCCTCGATGGCGACCGCCTGGAGTCCGGGCAGCAGCTCGCTCAGTCGGCGCCCCAGGCGCTGTTCGCGGGGCACACCGCCGAACCGTTCCAGCGTGTCGTTGAGCCACACATAGCGCAGCTCCAGGTCCATCACCGCCATCCCGACCGGGGAACGGGTCAGGAACCCGTCGAGGACGGACTGGCCCAGCGTCCACTGCTCGCTCTGCTCC
Source organism: Streptomyces sp. NBC_01334 (assembly GCF_035983595.1). Taxonomy (NCBI): domain Bacteria; kingdom Bacillati; phylum Actinomycetota; class Actinomycetes; order Kitasatosporales; family Streptomycetaceae; genus Streptomyces; species Streptomyces sp. NBC_01334. The sequence goes on from NZ_CP130718.1 coordinate 1,643,607, forward strand.
CGCGCCGAGAGCAGGAAGCACTCGTCGTCGCCGACCCGGAACGAGGCGGAGACCCGCAGGTCGACGTCGACGGGGCGGCCGTCGCGGTGCCGTACGGAGATGACACCGCTCCACCCCATCCCGGCCCGGCACCGCGCCGCGACACCGGCCACCCGTGCCGGGTCCCGGTCCATCGCCACCAGCTCCGCGGCCGAGCGGCCGACGACCTGCGACGCCGGGCGGCCGAGCAGTGCTTCCGCGCCGCGTGTCCAGCCGACCACGACGCCGTCCGCGGACACGATCGCCGCCGCGTCGGTGGACGCGTCGAGGAGATCGCGCGGTGCCGCGGGCGTCGGGGCGTCGAAAGCATCTCGCGCAGAATCCATGGGTTCCGTCCTTTACACGACCATGGTCCTGCTTGTCCGCCCGATGCGCACGGCGCCGTCGGCTCCGCCTCCGGGGCTCCCGGTTTTCGGACACGCCGAACCAGAGGCAGCATGGAGGTACAGGAGGAGGCTCCGCGATGACAGCCGAACCCAACCGGTCGGGCGGGAACGCGTACGACGCCGAGACGCCCGCGCGCACCGGTCTGCTGGACGTGCTGAGCGTGTCCGCCATGGTCATCGACATCGACGGACGCATCGTGTTCTGGACCCCCCAGGCGGAGGATCTGTTCGGCTACACCGCACAGGAGGCTCTCGGCAAGTACGCGGCACGGCTGTTGATCCACCCCGAGCACCTCCAGTCCGTGGTGCGGCTGTTCGCGGAGGTGCTGGAGACCGGCCGGAGCTGGGCAGGCGCCTTCCCCATCCGACACAAGGACGGCAGCAGCCGCCTGATGGAGTTCCGCAACATGCGGCTGCAGGACGATCTCGGGGACGTCTACGCTTTGGGCATCGCCGCCGACCACAATCTGCTCCAGCGCGTCGAGACCGATCTGGCGCTGTGCGAACGGCTGATCAACCAGTCGCCGATCGGTCTGGCCCTGCTGGATCCGGACCTGTGCTATCTCCTGGTCAACCCGGCGCTCGAACGCATCGACGGCATCCCCGCCGAGGACCATGTCGGCCGTCGGCTCAGGGAGGCGATGCCCCTGCCCGACATCGAAACCATCGAGTCCGCGCTGCGGCAGGTGCTCACCACCGGCACGCCGCTGCTCGACCAGTACCACGTGGGCCGCCCGCCGACCGACCCCGACCACGAGCACGCCTGGTCCCTCTCCTTCTACCGCCTTGAGGACCCGGGCGGGCGGGTGCTGGGCGCGGCCGCCTCGGTCGTCGACGTCACCGAACGGCACCGCGTCGCCGCGGAGGCCGACCGGGCTCGGCGGCGCCTCGCCCTCATCGCCGAGGCCTCCACCCGGGTCGGCACCTCACTGGAGGTGGACCGGACCGCCCACGAACTGGCCAACATCGCCGTCCCGCAGCTCGCCGACGTGGTCGCCGTGGACATCCTGGACTCCGCCCTCGCCTGCCGCCGCTCGCGCCGGCCGGACAACGGCCCGGAGCTGTTCCGCGCCCTCGCGCTGAAGGCGGCCCACCCCACCGTGGCGCTGCGCGCCGCCGACCCGCCGGGCGACGTCGCGGCCTACGAGGGTGACCGCCTGGTCACCCTGTGCGTGCACACCGGCCGGCCGGTCCTGGTGCGGCACGTCGGCGAGCAGGACATCCCCCGGATCGCGCGGGACGCCGAGGCCGGTGCGCTGCTGGCCCGGGCCGGGGTCCACTCGTACCTCGCGGTGCCGTTGATCGCCCACGGCGAGGTGCTCGGCGCCCTCGACCTCAAGCGCACCCGCAACCCGCTGCCGTTCGACGAGGACGACGTCATCCTGGCCGGTGAGCTGGCCGGCCGTGCCGCCGTGGCCATCGACAACGCGCGCTGGTTCCAGAGCGTGCGCAACACCGCCCTCACCCTCCAGCGCAGTCTGCTGCCCGACCACGCGCCGCATCACACCGGTCTGGAACTGGCCTCCCGCTACCAGCCCGCCCAGGCGACCAGCGAGGTCGGCGGCGACTGGTACGACGTCATCCCGCTGACCGACGACAAGACCGCGCTGGTCGTCGGGGACGTCATGGGCAACGGCATCGACGCCGCCGCCACCATGGGCCGGCTGCGCACCGCGACCTGTGCCTACGCGGACCTCGACCTCGAGCCCGGCGACGTGCTGCGGCACCTCGACAAGATCACCTGCGATCTGGAGCACTACATCGTGACGTGCCTGTACGCGGTGTACGACCCCCGTACCCGGCAGTGCCGCATCGCCAACGCGGGCCATATGCCGCCCGCGCTGGCCGGTCCCGGCCGTGATCCGACGCTGCTGGAGCTGCCGCCGGGAGCCCCGCTCGGCGTCGGCGGCGTCCCCTTCGAGACCACCACGGTCGAACTCGCCCCCGGCGACCTGCTGGTCCTGTACACGGACGGCCTCGTGGAGACCCGCCTGCACCCCATCGACGACCGCCTGGCCGTCCTGCTCAGCTTCCTGGACGAGCCCGCCAGGCCCCTGGAGGAGCTCTGCGACCTGCTGCTGTACGGCCTGCGCCACCCCGACGACCACGACGACGTCGCCCTGCTCATCGCCCGGACCCCGTAGCGGGCGCGTCGGCCATGACCAGACCCGCGATGTGGGCGGTGACCGTGTCGAGGATGTCGGTCCAGGCGGTCGCGTCGCCCAGCACGAGGTAGTTGAGGGTCAGACCGTCGGTCATGGCGGCCAGATAGCGGGCCAGGACGGGGACGGGGACGCGCAGCCGGAGGTCCATGCCGCTGCGTAGCTGCTCGATGAGTTCGGTGTAGGCGTCGCCGTACATCTCGTACTGCCGCCGGGCCAGTTGCTCGAATCCCGGCTCGCGCAGCGCGTACTGGGTGAGTTCGTAGGTGAGCATGTGCTCGTCGGGGTGGGCGCGGACGTGGTCCCAGTACGCCTGGAAGCCCGCGCGGACGGTCTCCTCGAGGGTGGCCCTGGGCCGTAGCGCGTCCTTGACGACGCTCACCGAGTGGTCGGTGAGCGTCGTGATGACGGACTCGACGAGGGCCTGCTTGGAGTCGAAGCAGTAGTGGAAGACGCTCAGGGACACCCCGGCCTCGGCGGCGATGGACCGGGTGGTCGTCTTGGGGACGCCGTCCCGGGCCATCGCTCTGATCGCCGCTTCCGTCAGCTGCCGGCGCCGTTGCGCCGACGGCATCCGTGCCATGTGCGTCCCCCCGTGGCTGACTGCTAGGCGCTGTGGACGCCCACCTCGTACAGCGAGTATCCCCAATCCGTGCCCCGGTCCAGGCCGTGCACCCGGACGTAGCGGGCGGGGGTGCCGGTGAACCTGGCCGTGTCCAGGCCGCCGTCGCCGGAGGTGGTGGACCATGCGGTCGTCCAGGTGGTGCCGTCGGTGGAGAGCTCGACACGGTACGACTTGCCGTACGCGCGCTCCCAGTCGAGGGTGACGCGGGAGACCAGGTTGGTGGAGCCCAGGTCGACCTGCCACCACTGGTCGTCGCTCCAGTCGCTGGCCCAGCGGCTGGCGTCGTCGCCGTCCACGGCACGGCCGGGCTGGTAACTGGTGAACGGGTTGGACTCGGACGAACTCGCTGTGGCGGTACGGCCCTTGGCGAGGTTCACCGAAGCCTGGTGCTGCTCGGTGGAGCCCCAGGTGCCGAGGTAGGACTCGGCGCCCCGGAAGAGGTCGTCCACCACGTCCTGTCCCGCGACGAGCCGGATGTCCTCGATCCAGTCGGGGATCAGGCCCACGTCGGCGCCGCCGTCGGTGTTGTAGTCGAAGGTGCGGGTGCCGACGGTCTGCCTGTCGATGACGGAGCCGCCGTCGACGCTCTTGAAGGGGTAGGTGACCTTGTTCGCGGCGTCGGCTCCGCGCGGGGCGGGGTGGTCGCCGATGCCGTTGAAGTCGGTGCCGTAGCCGTAGCCGACACCGTACTTGTCACGCAGCGCGTCGGTGCGCTCGGCTTCGGCGCCGAACGCCTCGGAGCCGTGCATGTACTGGGCGACGAAGCCGCCGAGGGAGTAGACCCGCTCGGTCCAGTTGAGATCCATCCAGCTGTGCGAGGACAGCACGCCGGGGTAGTTCGCGGCCTCGAAGATGTCGAGCGCCTGCCCGGTGGCCTTGACGCTCATGTGGTCGATCTCGAGCATCATCTTGCGCTTCATCATGCCGCGTACGGCGTACTCGCCGAGGGCGGTGAGCCCGCGGGTGTTGCACTGGGCGTCCGCGGCGTACGAGGGGACCTCCGTGCCCGCCGGCAGGTCCGCCTCCGCCTCGGAGGCCGCGGTGCCGATGGGGTTGTCGGCTTGCGGTCCGGTGCACTTCTCGGTCTGCCAGAAGGTGCCGGTCGACAGGAACTGGCCGACGTTGATGGCCGTGCCGAGGCCGCCCTCGTCGAAGCGGACGCCGCACAGCGCGTTGTCGAACTTGTGGCACAGGAACATGCTGCGCACGCCGAGCGCGTACAGCTCGTCCAGCCCCTTGTCGACGTCGGCCTGGCTGCACTGCGCGATGTCGAGGATCTGCTTGCAGCCGAACGGTTCGGAGGTCTCGACGCCCAGAACGACCGCCAGCTTGCCCTGCTTGATGACCTCACGCGCCTGCGCGCTGTCCAGGACGATCCGGAACCAGCCCTTGCCGGTGCCGCCGTACATCTTGTCGATGTAGGCCTGGAGGTCGTACGTCAGCTTCGCCTGGAGGCGGATCGACGTCATCTCGTCACAACTGCGGTCCTTGAACGGGTAGACGGAGCAGATCATGCCGTTGGTGACCAGGTCGTTGACCAGCACCCGCTGTCCGCCGCGCCAGGCCCGCTCCACCCAGGCGTAGTAGTTCGCCTGATGGGTCATCGAGTCGTAGGCCGGCCAGTCCTTGAAGGTCGGCCACCCGGCCGGGTCGTGCTTGCCGTCTCCGCCGTGGGTGATGTAGTCGAAGAGCGCGAGCGTGCCGTCGGGGTAGTGCTCGGGACAGTCCTTGAGCGCGTCGGCGACCCCGGCTTCGGAGAACACCTTGCCGCAGATGAGCCGACCGCCGAAGGCCTCGTTGGAGAACAGGTGGTTGTGCGCGTCGACGAACCCGCGCACATCGCCCGCCGAGTCGGTGCCGGTGAACGGCTCGCCGGTCACATTGACCTGGGAGTCGGGGGTCGGCCTGGCCGTGGGTGTCCACCAGTCCGCGCCGGCCGCCGAGCTCGGCGTGGGGCCGAGGACCGTGGCGAGCACGAGCAGGAGCAGCGAGACGACGGTGACATCTCGGCGTCTGCGGTACGGGCGTCCGGTCATGGTCACAGCCCACGTCCCTCGGTCGGCGGGAAGGCGCGGTCGACGAGGGCTTTTTGACTGCCCATGAGCTTGTCATGACCGACGCAAGATAGTGCGACGAGGATCGCGACAGATTCCTACCGAGTCAAGGGTCCGGGACGCTTGACCTGATGGCCGACGGCCCCGCGCGCGGCGCAAACTTCCCACGCCCGCCTTTCAGTTGCGCCGGAAGCACCGCGGGAGCACTCCCTCACCAGCGCGCTCACACGTTCAGGTGGTGATCCACAGGAGCGTGCCTCGCCACCTCCGCTCTGCCCCTATCCAGGGCGTATGGACAAAACTTCCCCTTCTGTAGACCCCGTTCGGTTCTCCCGCCGACGGTTCACCGCGGCCACCGCGGCCACCGCGACGACCGCCGCCGCACTCACGGGCGCGGCCCCGGCCGCGGCCCTGCCCCGGCAGTCCGTGTGTCCGCCCAGGTCCACCGCGGACTGGGCGACCTGCCTCACGGTCGCCCGGGCGCTGCTGGTGGTGGACGAGCACGACCGGCCGCTGGTGCCCCGGTACGAGAAGGTCCTCGCCGGCGGACTGCCCCGCGCCAGGACCGGGACCGGCAAGAAGGTCCTCGTGATCGGCGCCGGGCCCGCCGGGCTGGTGGCCGCCTGGCTGCTGAAGCGGGCCGGGCACCGCGTCACGCTCGTGGAGGCCAACGGCAACCGGGTCGGCGGCCGTGTCAAGACGTTCCGTACCGGCGGACACGAGCACGCGGCGCAGGCCTTCGCCGACCCGGCGCAGTACGCGGAGGCGGGCGCCATGCGGATCCCCGGCAGCCATCCGCTGGTGATGGGCCTGATCCGTCAACTGGGCGTCGAGAAACGCCGGTTCCATCTCGTGGACGTCGACGCGGACGGCAAGCCCGTCAACAACGCCTGGCTGCACGTCAACGGCGTCCGGGTGCGCCGCTCCGCGTACGCGAGGTCGCCGCGCAGGATCAACCGGTCCTTCGGGGTGCCCCGGAAGTACTGGGACACACCGTCCGCGACCATCCTGCGGGAGGCCCTGGACCCGGTGCGCGACGAGTTCAGCACCCGGGGCGCCGACGGCAAACGGGTGGACAAGCCGCTGCCGGAGCGGGTGCAGGGCTGGGCACGGGTCGTGCAGCGGTTCGGGGACTGGTCGATGTACCGGTTCCTGACCGAGGAGGCCGGCCTCGACGAGCGGACCGTCGACCTGGTCGGCACGCTGGAGAACCTCACCTCCCGGCTGCCGTTGTCCTTCATCCACAGTTTCATCAGCGCCTCGCTGATCAGCCCGGACACCGAGTTCTGGGAGCTGGTCGGCGGCACGGCGACGCTCCCGGACGCTCTGCTGAAAGAGGTCTCCGACGTCATCCGGCTCGACCGGCGCGCGACGCACATCGAGTACTGGGCGCCGGACCGGCAGGGCGACGACAACACCTCGTACGTGCGGGCCGACGGACCGCACGTGTGGATCGACACCGTCTCCGAGGGGCGCGGCGGCAAGGTGGTGCGCGAGCAGTTCACCGCCGACCTCGCGATCGTCACGGTGCCGTTCTCGGGGCTGCGCCAGGTGCAGATCAGCCCGCTGATGTCGTACCGGAAGCGGCGTTCCGTCGCGGAGCTGCACTACGACAGCGCGACCAAGGTGCTGCTGGAGTTCAGCCGCCGCTGGTGGGAGTTCAGCGAGGCGGACTGGAAGCGCGAACTCGACGCCGTGCGGCCGGGGCTGTACGAGGACTACCGGTCGGGCCGGGCGCCGGCCGACGGGAGCCTGCTCGGCGGGCATCCGTCCGTGCCGCCGGGGCACATCACCGCGGGGCAGCGGGTGCACTACGCCGCAAACCGGTGGGCCGGCCGCGACCAGCCCGAGGCGGCGCACATCGTCGGCGGCGGCTCGGTCTCCGACAACTCCAACCGGTTCATGATCAACCCGTCGCACCCGGTCGACGGCAGCGCGGGCGGGGTCGTGCTCGCCTCCTACAGCTGGGCCGACGACGCCTCCCGCTGGGACTCCCTGGACGACGAGGCGCGCTACCCGCACGCCCTGCGCGGGCTCCAGCAGGTCTACGGCCGGCGCGTCGAGGTCTTCTACACGGGCGCGGGCCGCACCCAGAGCTGGCTGCGCGATCCGTACGCCTACGGGGAGGCGTCCGTCCTGCTCCCGGGTCAGCACACGGAGTTGCTGAGCGCCATCCGCTCCGCCGAGGGCCCGCTGCTCTTCGCGGGCGACCACACCTCGGTCAAGCCGTCGTGGATCGAGGGCGCCCTGGAGTCGGGGGTCCGGGCCGCGCTGGAGGCACACGAGGCGTAGGGGCGACCCAGAGTGTTTTGAACGCGTTCAAATAAGTAGTAGGGTCCCCTTCTGACAAGAGGGGGCCTTACTCATGAAGATCGTGCTGCCCGGCGGGACCGGGCAGGTGGGGACCGTGCTGCGCCGCGCGCTGACCGCGGCCGGACACGAGGTCGCGGTGCTGAGCAGACGTCCGGGTCACGGCGAGATCCTGTGGGACGGCCGCACCCTCGGCCCCTGGGCCGAGGCGATCGACGGCAGTGACGTCGTGGTCAACCTGGCAGGACGCAGCGTCAGCTGCCGCTACACACCGGACAACCTGCGGGCGATGATGGACTCCCGGGTGGACTCGGCCCGGGTCGTGGGCCGGGCGATCGCCGGCGCCGCGCGGCCCCCGCGGGTCTGGCTCCAGATGAGCACCGCCACCGTCTACGCGCACCGGTTCGACGCCCCCCACGACGAGGCCACCGGCGTGATCGGCGGAGCCGAACCCGGCGTCCCGGACTACTGGGGCTACAGCGTGGACATGGCGACCGCCTGGGAGCGGGAACAGGAGATGGCCGACACCCCGCACACCCGCAAGGTCGCCCTGCGGGCCGCGATGGTGATGAGCCCGGACCGGGGCGGGGTGTTCGACGTCCTGTCGCGGCTCGCCCGGCTCGGCCTCGGCGGCCCGGTCGCGGGCGGCCGTCAGTACGTGTCCTGGATCCACGACCACGACTTCGTCCGCGCGGTCGAGTTCCTCGTCGGACGCGACGACCTCGCCGGAGCGGTGAACCTGGCCGCCCCGGCCCCCCTCCCCCACCGCGCGTTCATGCGCGCGCTGCGCGGCGCGTGGGGGATCCCGGTGGGCCTGCCCGCGACGAAGTGGATGGCGGAACTCGGCGCCTTCGCCCTGCGCTCGGACACCGAACTGCTGCTCAAGAGCCGGCGTGTCGTCCCCGGCCGGCTGCTCGACGCGGGCTTCGCCTTCGACCGGCCCGAGTGGCCGGAGGCCGCCGCCGACCTCGTACGACGGGTGCGAGACCGCTGACGGGCCGCGCGGACGTGCACAGGGGTCACGTCCGCGCGGCTGTTCTCGGTGGGCGTCAGCTCGTCGCGCGGACCGCGTCGAGGATCAGCTCCGCGACCGCCTTCGGCTGCGACACCGCGACGGCGTGCGAGGCGCCGTCGATCTCGACGATCGTCGCCCCGGCCCGCTGTGCGCCGAAGCGCTCGACCTCGGGGTTGATGGCCTCGTCCGCACCGGCGATCAGCGCCCAGGACGGCTTGGTCTGCCAGGCGGCCGCGGCGGCGGTCTCCTCGAACGCGGCGGCGGCCAGCGGGCGCTGGGACGCGGCCAGGATCCTGGTGACGCCCGCGGGCAGGTCGGCGGCGAACACCGACGGGAAGGCGTCCTCGGCGATGGTGACCTCGACGGCGGGCTCGCCGCCCGGCACCGGGTACGTCCACTGCTTGAGGTTGCTGACCAGGGTGGAGAGCGGGAAGCGGCCCTGGAGCTCGCCGAGGCTCTCGCCCTCCGCCAGCGCGTAGGCGGCGACGTAGACGAGGCCGACGACGTTCTCCGTGGTGCCGGCCACCGTGATGAGGGCGCCGCCGTAGGAGTGACCGACGAGGATCACGGGGCCGTCGATCTGAGCGGCGAAGGAGGCGACGTACGCGGCGTCGGAGGCGAGGCCGCGCAGCGGGTTCGGCGGGGCGACCACGGGGACGCCGTGGCCCTGGAGCTCGGCGATGACGCCGGACCAGCTGGCGGCGTCCGCGAACGCTCCGTGGACCAGGACGACGGTGGGAGTAGTCATAGCGGTGTGTCTCCTGAAGGTCAGACGTGCAGAGCGTCGCGCAGGGTGCCGACGGCGAGCGTGATGGCGGCTTCGGCGGCGTACGTCGGGCGCAGCGCGTTCAGCATCACGAAGTCGTGGATGATGCCCTGGAAGCGCACCGCGGTGACCGGGACACCGGCCGCGCGCAGCTTGTTCGCGTACGCCTCGCCCTCGTCGCGCAGCACGTCGGCCTCGCCGGTGATGACCAGGGCCGGGGGCAGGTCCTTGAGCTGCTCGGTGGTGGCGCGCAGCGGGGACGCCGTGATCTGGGCGCGCTCGGCCTCGTCGGTCGTGTACTGGTCCCAGAACCACTGCATGCCGTCGCGGCGCAGGAAGTAGCCCTCCGCGAACTGGTGGTAGGAGCCGGTGTCGAAGCTCGCGTCGGTGACCGGGTAGAAGAGCACCTGCTGGACGAGCGGGACGCCACCGCGCTCCTTGGCCATCAGGGTGAGGGCGGCGGTCATGTTGCCGCCGACGGAGTCACCGGCGACGGCGATGCGCGTGGCGTCGAGGCCCTTGGACGCGCCCTCCTCGACGATCCACCGGGCGACCGCGAAGTTCTGCTCGATGGCGACCGGGTAACGGGCCTCGGGAGAGAGGTCGTACTCGGGGAAGACGACCGCGGCCTCGGCGCCGACGGCGAGCTCGCGCACCAGCCGGTCGTGGGTGTGGGCGTTGCCGAACACCCAGCCCGCGCCGTGGATGTAGAGGATCACCGGCAGGGTGCCCTCGGCGCCGGCCGGCTTGACGATCCGGGCCCGGACGCTGCCCGTGGGACCGCCGGAGACGGTGATCCACTCCTCGTCGACCGCGGGCTTGTGGATCTCACCGGACTGGACCTCGTCGACGGCCTTGCGCCCCTCCGCCGGCGGCAGGTCGAAGAGGTACGGCGGGTTGGCGGTCGCCTCGGCGAACGCCGCGGCCTCGGGTTCGAGCACCGGCGTGACCGGCTCGACGACGTCGGACATGGCATCTCCAGCTGTATTCGATGTGCGTTGTCTTGCTCCGCCACGCTAAATCCGCCGAGCGGGCGGAATTTGTCCGCCCGTGCACCGACGCTGTGCTCACAGTGCACAGAAGCCTTTTCCGTGGTGGGCACGGAATTCTTCCGGCCACGAAAGGAAATTCGAGAATACGATTCCGCTCCGCACGGTGAACAGCCGGGGATCACGGCCGCATTCAGCGGTGACCGCTCCGCGCGCCTCTCCCCGCGGTGTCCCGCCATTCGCGTGGGGACATGCCGTAGGCCGACCGGAAGACCCGGCTGAAGTGCGTGGCGCTCAGGAAACCCCACCGGGCGGCCACGGCCGCGATGGTCCGGCCGCCGCGGCCGTACCGCATCAGGTCGCGTCGGCACTCCTCCAGACGGCGGCGCAGAATCCACCGGCCCACGGTGGTGCCCTCGTCCTTGAACAGCTTGTGCAGATAGCGCACGGAGATGTGGTGGGCACGCGCGATGACCTCCGGGGACAGGTCCGGGTCGGTCAGGTGCAGTTCGACGTACTCCAGGACGCGCCCCAGCACCGGGGGGTGCGCGCCGGGCGCGCCCGGGGCGCCGGGCGCACCGCGTGTTCCGGATTCTCCGGGCGTTCCGGGTCCACCGGCTCCTCGAGGTGCTCCGGGTGTTCCGGGTACCGCTGTGCCCAACTGCTCGGCGGCGAGGGTGGCCAGCAGGTTCACCGCGTTCCAGGCGAGCATCTCGCCGACCTGAGGGCGGGCCTCGGCCGTGGCGCGGGCCAGGTCGGACAGCAGCGGCGACAGCAGGGTGCCGAGCCGGGAGGCGCGGGCCACCGGTGTCCGCGCGATCCGCCGCACGTCGGAGTCCCCCAGCCCGAGCAGGTCGGCCGGGACGAGAAACGTCGTCGCTCGGAACGGCTCGCGGAAGTCGAGCGCGGGCGCGCGGTGGACGTCGTAGAAGCAGACGTCGCCGGGCGCCAGACGCAGGCCGAGGGCATCGGGCGGCTCATTGGCGGGAGCGGGAGCCGGGGCAGCGGTGTAGGGGGCAGCGGTACAGGGCCGGGCGCCGCCGCGCAGGCCGACGAAGAGGTACTCGCCGGCGTCATGGGCGAGCAGCCGGTGCGCGGGGTGCGGCGACGCCTCGCCCGGCAGCCGGGCTGGCGTGTCCTCCCCGGCCGTGATCTCGACGCCCAGGGGTGTCCGGACCACGGGCCGGGCGAGGGTGCGGGCGCTGTCACAGGTACTGGTGGTGCTGGTAGTGGGCATCTTCCGCCGTAGCCTCCGGGGACCGTCCATCACGTCGTCCGGACGGTAGTTCGGCGGATGTGCAAAAAGAGTGACAACGAAGTGACAGCGCCTTCACGAGCCGCGTGGCCGGCCTTCCGCGGCGGCGCGTTCCGTGGCGAAGACCCGCAGCAGGTCGTGGAGGGTGTAGCGGCCCGGCGCGGGCTCGGTGAGGAGATGGGCGTCGGCGAGCACGCCGAGCAGCAGCCGGGCTCGGCGGACCGGCAGCCCGGCGAGCGCGGCGGCCCCGGCCGGGGTGATGTCGGGTCCTTCGTGCCGGGGCAGGAGCCGGAAGAGGCGGGCACTGTCCGGTGCCAGGAGCCGGTAGGAACCCTGGAAGGCCTCGCGGGTGGCGGCGAGGGCGTCGAGACTGCCGTGCGCCTCGCGCAGTTCGGCGGCCACCGCGGCGAGCGGGAAGTCCGGTCGGCTGACGGCGCGCGCGGCGACGGTGGCCAGCGCGAGAGGCAACCGGCCGCACCGGGCGACGATCTCGTCGGCGGCCCGTGGTTCGGCGGCCACCCGCTCGGCACCGATCCGCCCGGCCAGCAACGCGTGCGCCTCCTCGGCGGGCGGGATCGCGAGGCGGAGCGGCCGTGCTCCCGCGGCGACCAGTCCGGGCAGGGCGTGGCGGCTGGTGACCAGCGCAAGACAGCCCGGCCCGGTGGGCAGCAGCGGGCTCAGTTGTCCGGTGCCGACGGCGTCGTCGAGGACAACGAGGACGCGCCGACGCGCCAGGAGGGTGCGGTACATGCCGGTCAGGGCGTCCGGCCCGTCCGGCATGCGGGGCTCGGGCACGCCGAGCGCCGCGAGCATCCCGCGCAGCGCGTCGGCCGGATCCACGGCGGGCCGGGCGGGATCGGAGCCACGCAGCGCCACGTACAACTGCCCGTCCGGGAAACGATCGGTGGCCCGGTGCGCCCAGTGCAGCGCGAGGGTGCTCTTGCCGATCCCGGCCATCCCTCCGACCAGCACGACCCCCGCCGCCGAGCCGACCGCCCTCTCCAGCCACTCCGACTCGGCGACCCGCCCCGCAAAGGAGGGGAGAGCCGACGGCAACTGGGCGGGCCGCACGAACTCCCCGACGCCCCGACCGGCGGGGGCGTCGGTCTTACGGCCGGTGCCGCCCGCCTCGGCGGCGTCGGCAAGCCCGTGGGCAACAGCCCTGTCGTCGGCGGAGCCTGGACTCGCAGGCCCCGGACCGACAAGGCGCGGGGCGCTGAGTCCCTGGACGGTGGAACCGGAGTCGACGTCCGCAGAAGCGGGAGCCCCGCAGTCGGTGAGGTGGGACCCGGAGAGTCCGGGGGCGGCAGCCTCGGCAGCATCGGCCCGGGCAGCGGCGAACCCCAGGACGGCAACCCCTGTCCGGGGCGGCCCGAAAGCGGCACCGCCCGAAGCAACAGCGCCCACGCCGGAAGCCTCAGGGCCGGCAATCCCGCTGCCGGGGGCCTCGACGCGGGGTGTTCCGGTACCGGGAGCTCCGATGTCGGGCGCCCCGGCGGCAGACGCACCGACACCGAGGGCCCCCGCGCCAGACGCCCCGACACCGGGCCCCCCGCTGCCAGTTGCTCCGAGGGCGCGGTTTCCGTCGGTGGCGGGGGCAGGAGCGGCGGGTCCCGGGGTGAGGGGCTCGGGTGGAACCGGGGCCGTGGGGGCTGGGGTCGTGGTGGTCTTCGTGGTTCGGATCGGTCGGCCGAGGTGTACGACGGGCCCGCTCTTGAGTCGGTGTCCGACGTCCTGGCGCAGTACCCGCGTGTGGGCCGCCGCCAGTTCGGTGCCCGGGATGAGGCCGAGGTCGCGGGCGAGGCGTCGGCGGACGTCCTCGTACGCCCCCAGCGCCTCCGCCTGGAGTCCGCAGGCGGCCAGGACCAGCACCAGCCTGGCGTGCAGCGACTCGTCGAGGGGGTCGTGCGCGGCGGCCCGGCGCAGGGCGGGCAACGCCTGCTCGGCGTGGCCGCACAGCAGTGCCGCGTCGGCGGCCAGCCGGGCCGTCTCGAGGAGTTCCCGTTGCACGGCCGTGAACTGGACGTGTTCACGTGCGGACGCCGGGATCCCCATCGCCACCGGCCCACGCCACTCCCCCAGCGCCAGGACGAACTGCCGGGCCGCCGTCTCGGCCCGTCCGGTGGCCGCCGCCCGCTTGCCCTGCCGGGTCAGCTCACGGAAGCGCAGCAGGTCGACCTCGTCGGTCGCCGCCTCCAGGAGATAGCCGCCGGTGCGGCGCAGCAGGCGCCGGCCCGGGGCGCGGGGCGGCAACCCCGGTTCGAGCAGCCGCCGCAACGCGCCGACGTAGCGCCGCACCACGTTCAGCGCGCTGGCGGGCGGTCGCTCGGCCCACAGCACGTCGACGATCTCGCTGGTCGGCACGGACCGGCCGGCGTGCGCCAGGAGCAGGGCGAGCAGGGCGCGTTGCTGGGGGAAGCCGGGATCGAGCTCCCGCTCCTCCCGCCACACCCGTACCGGCCCCAGCACCTCGAAGCGCGTCACGTCACCCAAGGCGTCGTCCGGCGGCGTGATCGAGCCCGAGCCGGGTGTCAGACGGCACCGGCGTGACCGTCCCGTGCGTCCAGCAGTGCCTCGACCCGCTCGGCGTCGGGATGGTTCAGGCCCCTGAGGAGGACCAGGGCCTGCCGCCACGCGGTGCGGGCGCCGTCGTGGTCGCCGGTGGCGAGGTGGGTGTCGCCGACCCGGACGAGGATGTCGGCCTCGACGTAGGGCACGCCCAGGTCGCGCAGCAGAGCGAGGGCGTTGCGGTAGCCGAGGAGTGCGTGCGGGTGGCGTCCGAGGTGGTGGTGGGCGTAGGCGATGCTGTCCCAGGTGGCGGCCTGCCCGTAGCGGTCGCCGAGTTCCTGGAGCATGGTGAGGGCCTCGAAGCAGTGCGTCAGGGCACGCCGGTACTCGCCGAGCTGAGCGTGGTACCAGCCGACCGAGTTCAGCACGCTGGCCTGCGCGGCGCGGTCGCCGAGCGTACGGAACAGGCCGAGGGCGAACCGGTTGTGGCGCAGGGCGCCGGGCAGGTCGCCCCGCTGGTCGCACTCCCAGCCGAGACTGCGGTGGGTGTGGGCACGGCCCGTGTCGTCGCCCAGCTCGGTGAAGAGTTCCAGGGCCCGCTCCAGTCGGGGAACGGACCGGGAGTGCAGACCGAGCCGGCCCTCCACGCGGGCCAGTCCACGCAGTCCGCGGGCCTCCAGCCCGGGGTCGGCGAGCCGTCGGGCGGCGTCGAGCGCGGTGCGCTGCACGGCGAGGCCGTCGTGCCAGTGACCGCGCCGGTCGAAGAACGGCTCCAGGGACCAGGCCAGTTGGCAGGCGAGACGTTCCTGCACGGGCTGTCCCGACGCGGCGGCCGCCTCGACCACGGCGAGCAGGACCGCGTGTTCGGCGGAGAGCCAGGCCAGGGCGCGGTCGTCGTCGGCGAGGGGCTCGGGACGGACGCCCTCGGGCGCGGGAGGCGGGGGCAGCGGGTCGGCGTTGGGGGCCAGCAGCCGGTCCGCGGCGTGGGCGGTGTGCAGGTAGTGGTGGTGCAGCCGGTTCAGGGCCGCCGCCCGGTCGGCCTCGGTGTGCCGCTCGTGGACGAGTTCCCCGGCGTGGGCGCGGAGCAGGTCGTGGAAGGCGTAGCGGCCGGGGCTGTGTTCGGTGACGAGGTGCAGTCCGGTCAGCTCGGCCAGCAGCGGTCGGGCCCGGCGTACGGGCAGGCCCGCCAGGGCGGCCGCGGCCGGCAGGGAGAGGTCGGGGCCGGGGTGCAGCGCGAGCAGCCGGAACAGCCGCGCGGCCTCGGTCGAGACCGCGCGCGAGGACCAGGAGAAGACCGTGCCGACGTCCACGGAGGCGTCGGAGCGGACGAAGGCGTCGAGGCTGCCGTGGGCATCGCGCAGTTCTGCGGCGACGGCGGCGAGCGGGAAGTGGGGGTGACCGGCGGCGCGGGCGGCGACGCAGGCGAGGGCGAGGGGAAGTCCGGCGCACAGCTCGCTGATCTCGTCGGCCGCCCGTGGCTCGGCCGCGACCCGCTCCGCGCCCAGTCGGCGGACCAGGAAGGCCCGCGCCTGGACGGCGTCGAACGGGCGCAGGACCAGGGAGTGGGCACCGTGGGCGGCGACGAGCCCGGGCAGTTCGTCGCGGCTGGTGACGATGGTGAGGCAGCCGGGCGAGCCGGGCAGCAGCGACCGCACCTGCTCGGTGTCCCGCGCGTTGTCCAGCACCACGAGGACCCGCCGGCCGGTGAGCACGCTGCGGTAGAGGGCGGCCTGTGCGTCCACCCCGTGCGGGACGCGTTCCGGCGGTACACCGAGCGCGCCGAGGAACCCCCGGACCGCCTCACCCGGGTCCAGGACGGCTCCGGACGGGTCGAAGCCGCGCAGGTTGACGTAGAGCTGCCCGTCGGGGAACCGGTCGGCGACGCGGTGGGCCCAGTGCACCGCGAGCGTGGTCTTGCCGACGCCCGCCATACCGCCGATGGCGCTGATCACCACGGTCCCGGGCCCCGACCCGTCCGCACCGGACAGCGCGAACACCTCGTCGAGCTCGGCGTCCCGGCCGGTGAACGCCGTTATGCCATGCGGGAGTTGGGCAGGCGGGAGAAGAACGGACGGTGACGGCGGAGCCGACGACGCGGGCGCAGGCGCGACGGAACCGTCCGCGCCCGCACCCTCGGACACCGCACCTCCCGATGGCGCGTGCGCGAGGGAACCGTCCGCGCCCGCACCCTCGGACACCCCGCCGCTCGACTCACCGGACGCCCCGGCCGCCGTCTCCCGCACCCCGTGCAGCACCGTGTCGCGCGCGTCGCGCAGTTCCCCTCCGGGGTCGATCCCCAGTTCCTCGGCCAGCCGCGCCCGTACGGCCTCGTAGGCGGCCAGCGCCTCCGAGCGATGGCCGGCCGCCGCCAGCGCGAGAAGCAGTCCCGCCTGGAGGGGTTCGTCCAACGGGTGCCGCGCGGCGGCCTGTCGCAGCTCGGCCAGGACCGCGTCCGGCCTTCCGGCGCGCAGCGCGACCTCCGCCGCCTGCCGCACGGCGGCCGGCAGCTCACGGTCCACCGCGTCGAACGCCGGGTGCGCACGCGCCTGTGCGGGAATGCCGGCGGCGAGGGGTCCGCGCCACAGCGACAGTGCCTCGTCGAGGAGTTCGAGCGCCTGCGCGGGCGACCGGTCCGCGATCCGGCGCCCCTCCTCGCGCAGCGCGCGAAACCTCAGCAGGTCGGAGGAGTCACCGTCGGTCACCAGTCGGTATCCACCGGCGTCCCGCACCAGCCGGCGCCCCTCCGCGCGGGCGGCGAGGCCGGGCTCCAGCAGCCGGCGCAGCGAACCCACATGGCGCCGGACGACATTGACGGCGCTGCGCGGTGGAGCCGCTCCCCACAGGACGTCGACGATCTCGCTCACGGCGACCGGCCGCCCCGCCGCGACCAGCAGCAGGGCCAGGAAGGCACGTTCCTGCGGTCCTCCGAGCTCCAGTTCCGCATCCCCCCGGAACACTCGAACGGCTCCCAGGACCGCGAACCGCAGCGGCTCCAGCGGCACGCCATCCCCTCCCTCCGGTCTTCCTCCCCAAGGCTTCGACTGTACGACAGGCGGGAGGTTACCCAGAGTTACGTATGGCGCGTTCCGGCTGTTCGAAGACGGTGGCCGAGCGAAAACCTTGTTGAGCTAGGTCAAAACCTAGGGATACTAGGAAGCGAGGGCGTGAGGGCCCTCCCCCGCGGACAACCGACTGGAGCAAGCCATGACCCCGCCCCGGACCGGCACCCTGGCAGTGCCCGGCGCCACCCTCCATTACGAGACCCTCGGCAGCGGACCGGTCCTGCTGCTGATCCCCGGCGGCGCCGGGGACGCCGGACTGTACGCGGGCATGGCACCGGAGCTGGCCACCCGCTACACGGTCGTCTCGTACGACCCGCGCGGTCTGTCCCGCAGCCCTCTCGACGGCCCGGCGGACGCCCCACGCGCCGACGAAGAGGTGTCGGTCTGGAGCGACGACGCCCACCGGCTGCTCGAACTGCTCTCCCCCGGCGAGGAGGCGGTCGTCCTCGGCTGCAGCTCCGGAGCCGTAGTCGCGGTGGAACTGCTCGTCCGGCACCCCGAGCGGCTGCGCCGGGTGGTCGCGCACGAACCGCCGCTGCTGGAGCTGCTGGAGGACCCCGCCCCGCATCGAGCGCTGTTCGCCGAGGTACGCGAGACCTTCCGCACCGAGGGCGCCGACGCCGCCATGACCCGGCTCGGCGAGGGACTGGCGGACGGACCGGGCCCGCAGGCGCCCGCGCAGCCCACGGAACTTCCGCCCGAGATACGGGAGATGGCCGTCCGGATGCACACCAATCTGCCGGTCTTCCTGGGCCGCGTCCTCTGCCCGTTCTCCTCGGCCGTACCCGACCTCGCCGCGCTCCGGTCCGTGGCGCACAAGCTGGTGCCGGCCGCCGGGCGTGACTCCCGCCGCCAACTCCCGTTGTACGGACCGGCCGCGCGTCTCGCGGAGCTGCTGGGATCCGGACTCGTCGAGTTCCCGGGCGGCCACCTCGGAGCCGTCGAGTCCCCGAAGGAGTTCGCCGACCGTCTGCTGACCGTCCTGGACCGACCGGACAGACCGGCCCGGTGACGGCGTACCGGCCCGCACCGGGCCGGCGGACAGACACGCGGGGTCCGGGACGACTTCGCCCCGGACCCCGAGAAACCGTGGAGTGAGTGACCGCTCGTCAGCAGGTGCGGCCGGTGTAGTGGGCGCCCTGGATCTTGGCGGCGGAGCCCAGCCACGACGTGCCGGGACCGACGCACCGCTCGTAGTCGGCCGCCCAGGCCACGTCGACCTTGATGACCACGCGTGAGCCGTCCGACGTGCAGTGGTTGTAGAAGGCGTCGGAACCGGTCTCGTAGAAGCCGCACGGGTCCGCGGCCGCGGGACCCGCGGTGGCGGCCGTCAGCGCACCCAGAGAGGTGAGGACGAGAGCGACGGAACCGAGGGTGCTGAGCACCGTACGACGAACACGCACAGCGGAACTCCTTGCCGGGAAATGAGGGTCGTTGGAGAGAAAAGCCCAGGTCCGCCGAGGGAACGAAGGCCTGGACCAGGATCGCCGCGTGCCCTCGGAGATGATCGGACGACGGGCTCCGTTCACCCCGCGAATCGTTTCGCCGGTACTCCGTTGGAGTGGTCGCCCCCCGAAGGGCGACTGGGCGGGGCGGGGTCCCCGGGATGGCGGGCAGCTTCACCCGGGTGAGCGCCTTGAGTGGTGGAGCGGGGCTCGCTGACTGACGGTGGATCACGTCAGGCCGGGTCGTGTCAGCTGACGAGGTGTCGGCTGCCCGGTCGTGACGGAAGGACCATCAGATGCGTTCTGCTCGCATGATCCTGGCCACCGCGGCGGCTTCGGCCGCCCTCGCCATCGGCGCCCCCGGCGCCTACGCCGCCGGTGACACGGACCACGACGACTCGTCCTACAGCAAGGAGGACAGCTCCTCGTACAGCAAGGAGCACGACAAGGAGGACAGCTCCTCGTACAGCAAGGAGGAGGACTCCTCGTACAGCAAGGAGGAGCACGGCAAGGAGGAGCACGGCAAGGAGCACGGCAAGGAGGAGCACGACTCCCCGCACGGCGGCATCCACACCGGTGGCGGCGCGCTCGCCTCGGTGAGCGACAGCGGCGCGGCGAAGGACCCCAAGTACGACCCCGAGACGTACAAGGACAAGGACACCGAGAACAGCGGTGAGCACGGCAAGGACTCCTGGAACGGCGGCAAGGAAGAGTCCGGCGGCTGGAGCAAGGAGCACGACAAGCCCAGCGGCGGCGTGCACACCGGCGGCGGCGCCCTCGCCACCCCCTCGGCGACCGCGGCCGGACTCGGCGTCCTCGCCGTCGCCGGCACCGGCCTCTACGCCCTGCGCCGCAAGAAGACGGTGGGGGGTGTGGCCTGACCCATGCCTGACGCGATAGCGAAGCCGCGGCCGCCACACATGCCCCCCTGTGGCGGCCCGGCCCGCATTCCGCCGACCGGTCCTCTTCGGCCGAGCCGCTCCCGGCCGGGATCGTATGCAGGAACCCCGACGCCCCTGTCGGCCCGTCCGCTTCGCCCGTACACTGACAAATTGTAGACGTGCGGACGCAGTTGACCGGGGGGAGCCGCCATGTCGGGGGACCAGTACGGCAGATACAACGACACCGACCACAACACCTTCTACTACGTTCCGCCCATGCCGTCGGCCCCGCCGCCGGCGCCGGCGGACGGCGCTCGGGCCGTCGCGGTGGCCGTGCTCAACCTCAGTGGTCTGGGCCTGGGTTACGCGCTGGTGCGCCGCTGGGCCCTGATGGCGCTGTGCTGGGTCGCCACCGCCGTCCTGCTGTTCGTGGCGCTGCCGGCCGACCCGGACGGCGTCCCCGGCTTCGCCCTCGTCCTGTACGTCCTGTTCCTCGTCGCGGTGGCGGCGGACGGTGCGCGCGTGGGCCTGCGCACCCGGCTGACGGGACTCCGTCGGGCGCCGCTCGCGCTCGGCCTCGGACTGCTCCTGCTCGTCGTGCCGGCCGGGGGTGTCGTGCTGTACGACAGCGCGCGGGACGAAGCGACCCAGCAGATGCTGCTCGACCGGCTCGACGAGGCCGACGAACTGGTGCAGGCCGCCGGTGACAGGCCGTTCGACTCGGCTCAGGCCGACTACCGCAAGGCGCTGCGCGTCTACGCGGACCTCAGGTCCGACCACTCCGGCTCCCGGGCGGCCGAGCGGGTGCCCGCCCGGATGAAGACCTACTACACGACGGTCGGAGCCGCGTACGCGCAGGGCGACTACTGCGAGGCGGTGGAGCCGCTGAAGTATCTGCGGACGGTCCCCAAGAGCCTGCCCGGAACGGATCTCGGGGCACTGAAGACCTGGCCCGACGACCGGCTGGCCACCTCGCTGTACGAGTGCGCGTCGACGGCGCTCACGGCGGGCGAGGCCGACTGGGGTTCGCAGTACGGGGAGCTGCTGACCACCTTCCCCGATTCGGAGCAGGCCGCGAAGGTCGAACCCGCCGTGGCCGCCGCCGTCGTCCGTACGGAGAAGGACCTGCACGGGGCCGAACCCTGCTCCGCGGTCCAGCGGCTGCGTACGCTCGGCTCCCAGATCGACGGCCTGGAGGCCGGGCAGGCGGACATCGGCGCCGCTCTCGACAAGGACAGCCGACGGGCCACGACCAGCGCCGACACCGGCACGTACACCTGCGGCGTGGACCAGTACCGGGACGGCGACTTCGAGTCGGCGCAGACGACCATGACGGAGTACGCCTCCGCCCACAAGACCGCCAAGAACGCCGGCCTGGCGAAGAAGATCGCCATAGCGGCGGAGATCGCCCAGACCGTGCCCGCCGCGGGCAAGAAGCTGCCGACGACCCGTACCGGCGGCAGCATCTCGGTCACCGTGCAGAACGACAGCCCCGACGCGGTCACGGTCCTCTTCACGGGCCCGGTCACCGGCAGCTTCACCCTCAAGGCCTGCGGCAGCTGCAAGGCGTACTCCTTCGGCAGCACCATCAACCCGTCGTTCGAGCCGTGCAACGACAGCGGCAAGAACTATCCGCAGCGCACCATCAGCCTGCCGGTCGGCACCACGTTCTTCCTGCACAAGCCGAACGGCGACAGCTCCGCCACACCCGCCTCGGACACGGCCAAGCTCGAGTCGGGCTACATCTACACGGAGTGCGCCTACACGACGCAGAGCTTGGGGTCAGGCCTCTGAATTCCGGGTGAAAACCCGGAGGATTTCCGCCCGCTGAAAGGCTGTCAACAGCGCACTTCGTTACCTGTGGGTCGCATGTGACGGGTGATAAGGTGCGCCGGAATTCTCTCGCGCAGGGCCCCCACACGAAAGCCTTGAGATACTCCATGAACGACATAACGGCGGAAACACCCGTGCATTCCTTTGCCCCGGGCGGTCGACGCCGGCACCGCAAGGCCAAGCAGAGCAGCACCGGCGTCCGGCGGGCGATCGTGCTCGCACTGGCCCTGCCCGTCACCTCGGCGGCACTGGCCGGCCCCTCGGCCTTCGCCGCCGAGAAGGGCATCGGCACGACGGCCAAGGACACCGCGGCGGGCCGGACGCTCGACGCGGACGACCAGCAGCTGGTGGCCAATCTCGAGGCCCGCGTCGTCGACCCGCGCCTGGGGTCGGAGGTCAGCGGTGTGGTCCTGGACTCCGAGTCGGACACCACCCTGTGGGACCACAACGGGGCGACCGCGCTGATGCCGGCGTCCAACACCAAGCTCGCCACGGCGACCGCCGCCCTGACCGTGCTCGGCCCGAACCACAGGTTCACCACCAAGGTCGTCTACGGCAACGGCACCCTGACCGTGGTCGGGGGCGGCGACCGTACGCTGACCAGCGCCGACCTCGCCGAACTGGCGAAGACCGCGGTCGCCGGGCTCAAGGCGGCGGGGCTGACGTCGGTGAAGGTCGCCGTGGACGACAGCCTCTTCGGCGCACCGACCCTGGCCAACGGCTGGAACACCGGCTACTACCCCGACTCCGTCGCCCCGGTGCGCGCCCTGGTCGTCGACGGGCACGGAGTCCAGGACACCTCGATCGACGCCGGGCAGGTCTTCGCCCAGCAGCTCACGGCGGCCGGGGTCACCGTCGACGGCGCCGTCACCCGCGCCGAGGCGGCCCCGGGCGACGTACCGGTGGCGCGGCACCAGTCGGCAGCGCTGTCGGAGATCGTCCACAAGATGATCAAGGTCAGCGACAACAACATCGCCGAGACCCTGCTGCGGATGACCGCACTCGGGGCGGGCCGCCCGGCCACCTTCGAGGACGGCACGGACGTCGTGCGCAAGGTGCTGAGCCTTCGGTACGGCGTTTCCCTCGACAATTTCGAGATCTACGACGGAAGCGGCCTTTCGCGGGCCAACCGCATTCCGGCCGCCACACTCGCGGAAATCCTCGAACTGCTGACGGAATCGCGTTACTCCCGCACCCTGGGCTCCATCCTCGACGGGCTGCCCGTCTCCGGTGAGGCCGGCAGCACGCTCGGTCCGGAATGGGGCCGCTTCGACGACGTGAACTCCAAATGCGCGGTCGGCAAGGTGCACGCGAAGACCGGCACCCTCACCGGAGCCATCGCCCTGAGCGGTCTGACCCAGGGCAAGGACGGCAAGTGGAAGGTCTTCTCCTTCATCGAGAACAACTCCACGGCCAACCCGAACGACATCAAGGACGCCATGGACGGCCTCGCGGCCACCGTGAACGGCTGCTGGGCGTAGCGAACACCCCTGCACGACGAGAGGGCCGGCGCCTCCGGGGCCGGCCCTTTCTCGTCACGGCCCGACGCTCCCGCCGATTGTGACCCACACCACAAGGAAACGCTGCCGTTTCGATGACTTCGAGAGCTAGTCTGGCCAGCAAGTGAACGAAACGGTTTCGTTCATGAGAGGCGTACGCCCCCACTCGCATGGAGAACACAGCCATGGCCTCCGTACTCATCGCCAACGACCAGTCCCTTCAACGCGTCGGCCTGCGCATGCTGCTGACCGCCGAGCCCGACCTGACCGTCGTGGGCGACACGGCGAGCGGGGCCGAAGCGGTCCGGATGAGCGCCGCGCTCCGTCCCGACGTCGTCCTGCTCGGCGGCCACCGCTCCGAGACCGACGACATCGAGACCATCCGTCGCATCGCCCACCCGCCACGCCTCACCGCGGTCCCCGGCCCCGCCGGGCCGGTCGGGCAGCCACCGCGGATCCTGGTGCTGACCTCCACCGGTGACGAGGGGTACGCCTACGCCGCCCTGCGCGCGGGCGCCGGCGGATTCCTCCTGGAGGACGCCACCTCCCGCGAACTGACCGCGGCCATCCGCGTCGTGGCAGCCGGAGACGCCGTCATCACCCCCGAGCTGACCCGCGCGCTCATCGACACCGTCCGCCATGAGCGCGCTCCGCGCCCCGGCGAGCGGACTGTCGGACTCGACACCTTCACAGGGCGCGAACGCGATGTCCTCGTCGCCGTCGCCTCCGGCTGGTCCAACGCGGAGATCGCCGCACGGCTGTCCATCGCCCCGACCACCGTGAAGTCCCACGTCAGCCACATCCTCGCCAAGATCGGCGCCCGCGCCCGGGTCCAGGCGGTCGCCTTCGCCTACGAGTACGGCCTGGTACGCCCGGCGGCCTGACGACGACCGCCTTCTCATCCCCTTCTCTCCCCCTCCGCCTCTCCCCCCACGGCCCCGTACCCCCTTTGCGGGTACGGGGCCGCCGGGCGGCTAGCCGCGGTCGCGCTGGTGGACGCGGGCCAGGAGCAGGTTCGGGTCGGGCTGCTTGAAGTACGCAGCGCTGGGGACGTAGGCGGTCCGGCCGCGTACCGCCACCGAGGTGGGGTTGGACAGCCCGTCCTGTCGGGTGAGGACGACCCGGTGGGTGCCGTCCGGGCGGACCTGGGCGATCTCGCTGCCGCCGATCAGGGCGGCGAGAAGCGTGTCGCGGTGCCGGTCCACGAACGCGAAGTCGTCGATCGCGAAGAGGCCCGTCGCCCGGGTCTCGATCGCGCCGGCGCAGCCGCTCTCGCGTACCGGGATGCGCAGCAGCGTCCCGGCGTTGGTGTTGGACACCCACACGGCGTCTCGGTGGACCCGGAGGCCGTTGACTCCGACGCGGGCCGCCGGCGGTGCGTTGCGCGGCTCGAGCACGGCTCCCGTGGCCCACGCCGTGGGCTTGCCGCCCGAGCGCGGGACGCGCCAGACGGTGCCCAGCACCGAGTCCGCGACGTAGAACACGCCCCGGCGCTCGTCGAGGGCGAGGCCGTTGGGGAACCCGCTCGGCGGCAGCTGTGCGATCTGCCGGGGCTTGCCGCCGCCGGAGGGGATGCGCCAGATGCCGGTCGCGCGGGTGCCCGTGGCGTAGTTGACGTACAGGGTGCCGTCCTGCGCGCGGGCGATGCCGAGGACGACGGCCCTGCCGACGACGGGTGTCTGCGGGTTCGTCACGGCGGGCAGGGTCGCGAGGAGCCGCGTCCCGCCCTGCCGGGTGACGTTGACGACCTGCCGGGCGGTGGAGAACGTCAGGTCGGCGGATCCGTCGGGTTCGAGGGCGATGTTCTCCGGTGACTGGCCCTTGGCGAGGTCGAAGTGGGCGACGACGCGCGGAGCGGAGACCGCCGGCTCGTCCGAGACGGCGGGGGCCGTGGCGAGCAGGCCGAGGGCTAGGGCGGCGGCGGTGACGCCCGCCGAACGGGGGACTCGGGGCATGGGACCTACCTTGCGGGGAAGCCGGAAACGCCGCCGTGCGGCGGCCAGACGACCATGGCGGTGGGTCGGCGACGGCCGCCGCAGTCGCGGCCGGGGGATCGCCCGCGTGGCCCAGGGCATCGACCCGCCTGCCGCTCACCCGGGTGACGCGGCCATGCAGCAGACTGTGTGGTGCGGACAGCGGTCCCGACAGCCGTCCCGCCCGGACGGACACTCACCCAGAAGGAAGCACAGCGTGATCATCTTCGGCACCAAGGGATACCTCTACCAGCTGGCGATACTGACGCTCGTGTGCGGCCGTTGCGGCAATCCCGCCGCGCACACCCTGCGCAAGCGGGTCACGAAGTTCACGCTGTTCTTCGTGCCGCTGTTCCCTGTCTCGACGAGTCACGCGACGCAGTGCACGTTCTGCGGTGCCGAGCAGAAGCTGACCAAGGAGCAGGCGGAGCAGTTGACGGCGCAGGCCGCGGGCGGCGTCGGCGGCCAGGCGTACGGGCAGCCGCACCAGCAGCCGTACCAGCACTGACGGCCTCCCGGCGGCTCAGCGGGTGAGTCCCGCCCTCGCGCAGGCCGTGAGGAGCTCACGGGTGCAGATCTGGGCCGTGGTGTACAGGCCGCCCTTGACCAGGGTCCGCTCGATGTCACGGGCCGTCACCGGACGCGGCTGGAGCAGGACGGCCGGGATGCGTTTCGTGGTGGGGCTGTCGACGGTCGTGGTGGCGCTGTCCCGGGGGTCCTCGCCCCGGCCGACGGCGACGGCCATGGCGGCGACCGCGGCGGCCTCCTTCGCGAACGGCTTGTAGACGGTCATGTACTGCTCGCCCTTGACGACGCGCCGCACCGCGTCGAGGTCGGCGTCCTGGCCGGTGACGGGCGGGAGCTTGGTGACGCCGGCGCTCTTGAGCGCGGCGACGACGCCCGCCGCGATGTTGTCGTTGGCCGCGAGGACTCCGTCGATCCGGTCGGGGCCGAGGGCCGCGATGGCGGCGGACATGTTGGTGTGGGCGTTCTGGGTGCTCCAGTCGGGGGTGTTGTAGGACCGGGCGATCCGCACCTCGCCGCTGAGGACGGACAGCGCGCCCTTCCGGTACGACTCCGCGTTCGGGCTGGTCGGATCACCGTTCATCATGACGACGTTGTCGCTCCCGGCGCTCTGCCCCGCTTTCAGCCCCAGGGCCTTCAGGAGCGCCTCGCCCTGGAGTCTGCCGACCATGAGGCCGTCGAAGCCGACGTAGCCGGTGATCGGGCCCTCGGCGAGGCGGTCGTAGGCGATCACCGGGACACCCGCCTGGTCCGCCTCCTGGATGGAGGAGCGCAGCGCCCGGGTGTCGGCGGCGTCGAGGATCAGGACCCGGGCCCCCTTGGTGATCATGGAGATCATCTGCTGCCGCTGTCGGGTGACGTCGCTCTCGGCGTTGGCGTATTCCGTCCGGCAGCCGGGGCAGAGCTTCCGCACCTGTGCCTCGATCAACGGCCGGTCGGCGTGTTCCCAGCGCGGGACCATGCGGCTCGGCAGCAGCAGGCCGACGGTGAAGCCTTCGCCGGCCGCCTTCTCGTCTCCTCCGCAGGCGGCCAGCGGCATCGTCAGGAGCGCCGCGGCGAGCACCGCGACGACGGCCCTGCGGCGCGTCTTCACGGCACTCCCTCCGGCACGGCGATCTCGCTCCACACCTGTTTGCCGCCGGCCACCGGGACCGACCCGAAGGCGTCCGACATCGCCTCGACCAGCAGCAGGCCCCGGCCGCCGGTCGCCTCCCAGTCGACGATCACCGGTTTGGCGGGCGCGCGCGGCGAGGAGTCGCTCACGGAGACGCGCACCCGGTCCCCGCGCAGCACCAGGTCGAGTCGGACCGGCCCCTGGGTGTGCACCAGGGCGTTGGTGACGAGTTCGGAGACGACCAGCAGCACCGCGTCGGCCGCCTCCTGGACCTTCCAGCGGCGCAGGGTGCGCGCGGTGAAGCGGCGGGCGTGCATGACGGCGTCCGGCAGCCGCCACACCATCCAGCCGGCCCGGATCGGCCGGGTCTTCATGCCGTCGTAGCGCAGCAGCAGCAGCGCCACGTCGTCCTCCCGGCGGCCGTCGTCGCCGAGGAGTTCGTCGGCCATCTTCCCGGGGTCGGCGGGGTCGGCCGCGGCGAGCGCGACGCGCGTCCGGCGCATGCCCTCGTCCAGGGGCAGGTCGGCGGCCTCGACCAGACCGTCGGTGACCAGGGCGAGGACCGTGCCGGGCGCCAGTTCGACGGCCGTCATGGGGAAGTCCGCCTCCGCCAGGATGCCGAGCGGGGGGCCGCCCGCCACCTCGACCTCCTCGGTGGAGCCGTCGGGGAGACGCAGCATGGGCGCGAGGTGCCCGGCCCGGACGAAGAGGGCGTTGCCCTCCTCCAGGTCCAGTTCGGCGTAGCAGCAGGTGGCGAACAGGTCGGTCTCCATGCCGACGAGGAGCCGGTTGGCGTGCGAGACGACCACGTCGGGCGGGTGGCCCTCGATGGCGTAGGCGCGGACGGCCGTACGCATCTGGCCCATGATCGTCGCGGCTCCGGCGCTGTGTCCCTGAACGTCTCCGATGACCAGGGCCACCCGGTCCTCGGAGAGGGCGATGACGTCGTACCAGTCGCCGCCCACCTGGAGCCCGCGTCTGGCCGGCAGATAGCGGGCGACGGCGGTCCCGCCGGGCAGTTCGGGCAGGCGCCGGGGCAGCAGGCTGCGCTGGAGCATCGTCGCGAGTTCCTGCTCGGCGTCGTGCGCGTGGGCGCGCTTGAGGGCCTGGCCGACCAGGGCTGCGGTGGCGGTGAGCAGGGACCGTTCCTCGGGGACGAACTCGTGCGGCCGGTCCCAGCCGACCATGCAGACCCCGGCGACCTGGCCCTTGGCGGGCAGCGGCAGCACGGCCAGGCCGCCGGCTCCGATGCCCGCCAGGCCGGCTTCGAGGGCGGTGCCTGCGGGCCAGAGGTCCATCCGGCCGTCCCGCAGGGCCGCCTGGAGGGTGGGCAGGGCGCGCAGCGGTGCGTCGGGCCATTCCGTGCGCCACTCGGTGCGCCACACGTCCGGCCAGGCGCTGGGCTGGGGCGGGTCGAGGGCGGTGACCATGACCCGGTCGTCCTGGACCGCGGCGAGGGCCACGTGGTCGGCGGCCAGCGGCTCGCGCAGCGCGGCGACCACCACGCGGCCGACGTCGCGAACCGTCGCGGCGTCGTCGAGGGCGGCCGTCAGCCACTGGATCCTGGAGACGTCGTCGCCGCCGCGGCGCAGCACCGGGGTCGCCGTCACCACGCCCAGGACCTGTTGCGGCCCGTCGCCCGCGCCCGGCTCCGCCCGGCAGCTCAGGCTCAGCCAGCGCATCTCGCCGGTCGGGCCCCGCACCCGGAACTCCAGGTCCCGTCGGCCGAAGGCGTCGGTGGTCGGTTCCAGGACCGACATCAGGGCGTGCATGTCCTCCGGGAGGGCGTGCGCGAGCAGGGTGTCGACCTTGCCGTCGAAGTCGTCCGGTGTGATGCCGACCAGTTCGAGCAGGGTGTCGTCGGCCTCGATCAGGCCGGTGTCCGGGGAGAGGACGAAGGAGCCGACGCGCAGGCTGCGCAGGGCGGGGCCCAGCAGCGGTGTCGGGATCGGCGGGTCCGCGCCCGGCGGGAGGAGGGCGGCGACCGCGTCGGCGTACCGCTCCAGGAAGCGGCGCTGCTCGACCTCGAAGCCGTCCGGGGAGGCCCCCAGGACGAGGAGGCAGCCCAGCCTGCTGCCCTGGATGCCGAGGGGCAGCGCCCCGAGCGGGGTCTCGGCGGTCAGCCACAGGGGGTGGTCGGTGCGGAAGGCACGCGCCGCGGGCGAGTCACCGGACAGCGGCAGGCGCTCCGGCGGTGCCGGTCCGGAAGAGACGCTTCCGGACGTGTCCACCAGCTGAAGCTCGCGCGTGCCGACCTCCGGCGCGTAGACCGCCGCCAGTGTCGCTCCGGCGAAGGCCAGGGCCCGGTCGAGGCATGTCCGCAACGTACCTCCCATCCTGCCGCAGGTGCCGACAGGTTGAGATCGGGGCACCCACCCACCAGAATCGCATATAAGGATCAACCGAACATATCCACCGCTACCACCCTATTGTCGTCTACGGCAGGTACCACCCATGAAGGCCTGCATCAGGGACACAGCCGCCGCGGTGACCGCGGTCTCCACCGCGGTCGTCCTGACGGCCTGCGGGGCGGACACCCCGGACGAACCCGGCAGAGACGGACGGCCGCGCATCGGCCTGCTGCTGCCGGACGTCACCACGCCCCGCTGGGAGACCCAGGACAGGCCGCTGCTGGAGCAGAAGATCGACGAGCTGTGCCCCGACTGCGCGGTCGAACACGCCAACGCCAAGGGCGATGTGGCCCTCCAGCAGGAACAGATGGACTCGATGATCACCAAGGGGGTCGATGCCATCGTGCTCGTGGCCGTGGACGCCCGCTCGCTCGGACCGGCGGTCACCAAGGCCCACGAGGCGGACATCCCCGTCATCTCCTACGACCGGCTCGCCGAGGGCCCCATCTCGGGTTACGTCTCCTTCGACGGCAGGGAGGTCGGCAGGCTCCAGGGCCGGGCGCTGCTGAAGGCGATGGGCGACAAGGTGCCCGGCGCCGAGATCGTCATGATGAACGGCGACCCCAGCGACCCGAACACGAAGTCGTTCCAGGACGGCGCGCTGTCCGTGCTCGACGGAAAGGTGAAGATCGGCAAGGCCTACGACACCCTCCAGTGGCGTAGGGAGGCCGCGCACATGAACATGTCCGGGGCCATCGCGGCCCTCGGCGTCGAGTCGATCGACGGGGTCTACGCGGCCAACGACGGCCTCGCCGCCGGGAGCATCTCCGCCCTCAAGGCGAACAAGGTCGACCCGCTGCCCCCGGTCACCGGGCAGGACGCCGAGCTCTCGGCCCTGCGGCGCATCGTCGGCGGCGAACAGTACATGACCGTCTTCAAGCCGTTCGCGCCCGAGGCCGCCGCCGGCGGCGCCATGGCGGTCGCCGCGGCCCGCGGGGAGAGTCTCGGGCAGGTGGCCACGGCCGAGGTGCCGACGAGCGGCGGGGACGCGGTCGCCGCCGTGCTGCTCACCCCGGTGTCGGTGACCGTCGACAACATCGAGGACACGGTGGTGAAGGACGGCCTGCACACCGTCCGGCAGATCTGCACGCCCCAGCTCCGGGCCGCCTGCGACCGGGCCGGACTGACCTGACCCGCATCGAACGGACACCGTGTCGGCAGGACACGCGTCGACCTGACGCCGCCGGAGCCGACGCCCTCGGGAAGGAGATGGTTTCCGTGCCGGAGATTCGCTCCGGGCGTTCCGCCGCCGTTCTCGGGGGCGACGCGCCCGGGGCCGTCACCGGCGCCGGACCGGGCATGCCCCCACGGGGGGCCGTGCGGGAGGCGAGGTGGTGACCCGCGTGCGGGCCGTCGCCCGTGCCGTGCGGAGCGGGCCGGCGGTCGTCCGGCGCAAGCTGAGCGCCGGTGAGCTGGGCTCGCTGCCCGTCGTCCTCGTCCTCGCCGTCGTCTGGATCACCTTCCAGTCCCTCAACCAGAACTTCCTCTCGCCCCGCAACCTGTCCAATCTCAGCGTGGACATCGTGGGCACCGGGATGATCGCGGTCGGCATCGTCTTCGTGCTGCTGCTCGGTGAACTCGATCTGTCCGTCGGCTCGATCAGCGGGCTCGCGGCGGCCGTCTTCGCCGTGCTGAACGTGAACAACGGGGTGCCGGAGTGGCTCGCGCTCATCGTCGCGGTGCTGGCGGGCACCGTGGCGGGAACCGTCCAGGGCTACTCGATCGCCAGAACCCGGGTGCCGGCCTTCGTGATCACCCTCGCCGGGCTGCTCACCTGGAACGGCCTGATGCTCTCCGTCCTCGGGGACAGCGGCACCGTCAACCTCGACGAGAACGGGCTGGTCGCCAAGCTGACCAGCTACTACTTCACCGACGACGCCGTGGCCTACGGTCTGGCGGCGGTCGCCGCAGGCGCGGTCTTCCTCGTCTCCGACCGCGACCGGCGGCGCCGCAAGGCCATCGGTATGCCGCACCGGTCGGTGCACGCCATCGCGCTGCGCACCGGCGCGGTCGCCGTGGTCGCCTTCGGCGTCGCGTACCTGCTCAACCGGTTCCAGGGGCTGCCGCTCGCCCTGCTGATCTTCCTCGTGGTGGTGGCCGGCCTCGACGTGGTGCTCCGCCGCACCCACTACGGACGGCAGGTCTACGCGCTCGGCGGCAGTGTCGAGGCGGCCCGCCGCGCCAGCCTCAGCGTGACGTGGGTGCAGACCGCGGTGCTCGCGGCCTCGGGCACGATGGCCGCCGTCGGCGGCCTGTTCCTGGCCTCGCGCATCACCTCGGTGAGCCAGAGCTCGGGTTCGGGCGTGCTGCTGGTCAACGCCATCGCGGCGGCCGTCATCGGCGGCACCAGCCTGTTCGGCGGGCGCGGTTCGACCTGGTCGGCGGTGCTCGGCATGCTGGTCATCCAGTCGATCGCCTCCGGCATGGCGATCACGGACACTCCCCCGGCCGTGCAGTTCGTCATCACGGGCGGGGTGCTCTTCGCCGCGGTGATCATCGACTCGCTGTCGCGGCATTCCCAGGCCACCCGCAGACGGGCGTGAGAGGACGTTCGTGGAACGGTCCCGGCGACCGTTCCACGAACGCGGGTCACGAGGTCTGCTCGTCCTCGACGAACGCGGTGATCAGGCCGTGGGGTGCGCTGTCGCCGAACATGAGCTCGTGGAGCCGGGTGCCCTCGGCCGCGGCCGCGGCGCCGCGGGGGAACATGGCCCGCTCGTACTCGGTGAGCGCGGCCTCGACGTCGTCGGGGTGGGCGGCGAGGGCCTTGCCGAGTTCGGCGCCGTCGTACATGGCCAGGTTGGCGCCTTCGCCGTTCGGGACCGAGAGGTGGGCGGCGTCGCCGAGCAGGGTCACCCCCGGCACCCGCTCCCACCGGTGCCCGGTCGGCAGTGCGTGGAGGGGGCGCAGGACGGGGGCGGTGTCGGCATCGGTGATCAGCGCGGTGAGTTCCGGCGCCCAGCCGTCGAACTCCCGCGCGATCCGCGCGCCGGCCCCGGCGGCATCGGTGAAATCGACGGCGGCGAACCAGTCCCGCGGGCGGGCGAGCGCCACGTAGGCGTGCAGGGTGTCGCCCTTCTCCCGGTGAGCCTGGATCGCCTTGCCCGGGGCGAGCGCGAGCAGCGATCCGCCGCCGACCGCCTTCGCGGCGGCCGGGTGCCGGGTGTCGCCGTCGAACAGGTAGGTCTCGACGTACGACATGCCGGTGTACTCGGGTACGGCGGCGGAGAGCAGCGGCCGGACCCGTGACCACGCGCCGTCCGCGCCGACGAGCAGGTTCGTGGTGACGGTGGTGCCGTCGGCGAAGGTCACCTCGTGGCGGCCGTCGCCGAGGGCACGGGTGGCGCTGACCTTGTGGCCCCACCGGACGGTGCCGGCCGGGAGCGAGTCGAGCAGCATCCGCCGCAGCTCGCCGCGCTGCACCTCGGGACGTCCGCCGGTGCCGTCGTCGGGTTCGTCGAACAGGACGGTCCCGTCCCGGTCGAGGATCCGCAGCGCCTGGCGGCCCTCCAGGACCAGGCCGCGGAACTCGTCCGTCAGGCCGGCCGCCCGAAGAGCCGGCTGGCCGCTGTGGTCGTGGATGTCGAGCATCCCGCCCTGGGCGCGGGCCGCCGGTGAGGCCTCCGCCTCGTGGACCGTGGCCGTCATTCCGTGGACGTGCAGGACGCGGGCCAGGACGAGTCCGCCGAGGCCGGCGCCGATGATCGTGACGTCAGTGGTCATGGTGATTCCCTGCGTGTCGTACGCCTGCCGGACGGGCGCCCGGAAGGATCTCTTCGAAGGGTTCCGGACCGGGCCGACAGGCCGCCGACATCGGACCGACAGCCCCGACATCCGACCGACACGGCGGGCCCTCCGCGCGATCTCCCGGGTCACCCGGCCCGGTCCGTGCGGGGTCGGTCGCGGGCGCCGCCGGTGGCGATGAGTTCCGGGCGGGGCACGGGTCTCCTCTCCTGACCCTCGCGGGACGGCGCAGGGCGCTGCCCGGCACGAGACACCACGGAGGACACCATGACGACCACGCCGCACGACCGGACCGACGCGCTGCCCGGCCGCCCGCCCGTCGTCGACCTGGCCACCTGGCAGACCGCCCGTGACGAGCTCCTGGTCCGCGAGAAGGCGTACACCCGTGCGGGCGACGCCCTCGCCGCGGACCGCCGCCGGCTGCCGATGGTGGAGCTCGACGGGACGGTCGAGGTCGTCGGACCCGATGGCCCGGTCCCGTTCCTGGACCTGTTCCAGGGCCGCGACGAGCTCATGGTCTACAAACACATGTGGCACGACGACGCGCCGCACCAGGGGCAGTGCGAGGGCTGCACCACCACGGCCCGGCATCTGAAGGACGCCGTCTACCTCAACGCCCGCGGCGTCTCGTTCGCCGCGGACGGGAACCCCACGTGGGGCCCGACCGGCCGTCCCGTGCCGCAGTGGACCCGCCCCGGTGCGACCCCCGTGGAGACCCTCGGCCGGCACGGCCCCCACCACTGACGCGCCGCCGCTCACCCCCGGGCCGGGACCGGGCCCTGCCGCCGGCCGGGCGCGGGCCCGGCCGTAGGCCGTTCGACCCGGTCACGGGTCGACGCCGCACTGCGGCGGGACACCACGCGTCGTCCGGGCGGGCGCGGCCGGCCTCGCCGACGCTCTCTGCCGCGCCGAGCGTTCCCCCGCACTGCCTGCACGGACTGCACTGCCCGCACTGGTTCTGACCGCGCGCCGGCCGAACGTGAGTGACGTCTTAGGTGAAACTTGCACCACTTTTGAACGCAGTGCCGCCGACGCGTCGTAGTGAGGGGTACCCGGCGCGTCACGCGCGAGGCGCTCCAGAGGCGATAGGTCGATCGTGCCGAAGAACTCACCCGCGGCTGAGGGACGAAGAAAGCCCCTCACCCGCAACTGGCCCGTGGCCAGGCGGCTTCGGGCCGTGCTGCTGATCCCCGTGCTCGTCGCCCTCGTGCTCGGAGGCGTACGGGTGAAACGCTCGGTCGACACCTGGCAGGACGCGGACGACGCGGTCCGCGTGGCGGAACTGATCCAGGCGGCGAACAAGTACGCCAGCGAC
Organism: Streptomyces sp. NBC_01334; assembly: GCF_035983595.1. Classification (NCBI taxonomy): domain Bacteria; kingdom Bacillati; phylum Actinomycetota; class Actinomycetes; order Kitasatosporales; family Streptomycetaceae; genus Streptomyces; species Streptomyces sp. NBC_01334. Next base: position 1,677,518 of record NZ_CP130718.1, read on the forward strand.
GCGATCAACGAGCGCGATCTGTCGGTCATCCCCCTGCTGACGGGCGCCAGGACCTCCGACACGGTCGTACAGGCCCGGAAGATCACCGACGCGGACGCGCGGGTGTTCGACGCGGCGGTCGACCGGATGCCGAAGACCGGCGGCCTCGTCCGGCGCGTCCAGCTGGTCCGCGCCGGTGAGGCGCAACTCGCCGCCGTGCGGGCCAACGCGTTCACCTCCCGGATGTCCGGAGTGCAGACGGAGGAGAGCTACCACACCGTCCAGCACCCCTTGATGGAGATCTCGAACGAGCTGGGCTTCGGCAGCAGCAGCCAGGCGAGCATCGGCCGGACCCTCTACGCCGTGTCCCTGACGCAGGCGGCCGAGTCCCTGATCCGGTCCATCGGCACACATCTGCTGGTGGAGGACCGTGACCGGCTCGCCCCGGGTGAACTGGCCTCCCAGCTCGCCTCGTTCCGCTCGTACGCCTATCTCGAGCAGGTGGGGCTCCAGGAGTACGTGGGCGCCGGCACCACCGAGGACGTGACGAGGCTCCAGCAGGCGCTCGCCGCCGCCGAGGAACGGGGCAGACAGCAGACCGCCGCCGCGGCCGCACAGGCCGCGGCGGCGGGGCGGACGTTCGTCGCCCCGCCCACCATCGACGTGATGATCGCCGAGATCGCCGACGGGAAGCCGGCCGCGGAGCTGGCCGCTCGGGGCATCACACCCGAGTCGTTCTTCGCCGCGTCCACGCTGGGCTTCGACGCCTACCGGGGCATCCAGGTGAACCTGACCGACGCCGCGCTCACGAGCGCCCACGACATCGCCGACGACGCGCGCCGGGACGCCGTCACCAACGCGGCGCTCGTGCTCGCCTCGCTGCTCGTGGCCTTTCTGCTCGCGTCCTGGGTGGCCCGCACGATGAGCACCGGGATGCGCCGTCTCAGCGCCTCCGCGATCGAGATCGCCGGTCGGCGGCTGCCCGCTCTGGTCGACCAGATGTCCCGGCCCGACTCCGGCGAGGTGGACACCCGGGTCGTCCCGATCCCGATCCACACCACCGACGAGATCGGCGAGGTGGCCCGGGCCTTCGACCTCGTCCATCGCGAGGCCGTCCGGCTCGCCGCCGAACAGGCCCTGCTGCGGGGCAACATCAACGCGATCTTCACCAACCTCTCGCACCGGGGCCAGTCCCTCATCGAACGTCAACTGGCCCTCATCACCAGCCTGGAGGACAACGAGACCGACCCGGAGCAGCTGGAGAACCTCTTCCGGCTGGACCATCTCGCCACCCGCGTCCGCCGCAACGGCGAGAACCTCCTGGTGCTCGGCGGCGAGCGGCCCGCCGAGCAGTGGGACCGGCCGCTGCCGCTGGTCGACGTCGTCCGCGCGGCCTGCTCGGAGGTGGAGCAGTACGAGCGCATCCGGCTCTTCGGGCTGCCGGAGGCCCAGATCGACGGCCGGACCGTGCCCGACCTCGTGCATCTGCTCGCCGAACTGCTGGAGAACGCCACGGTGTTCTCCTCCCCGCAATCGGAGGTGCGGGTGACCGCCGTGCGGCTCCCCGACGGCCGGATCACGGTCGAGATCCACGACGAGGGCATCGGGCTGGCGGCGGACGACTTCGCGGTGATCAACCGCAAGCTGGCCGACCCGCCGACCGTCGACGTCGACATCTCCCAGCACATGGGGCTGTTCGTGGTCGGCAGGCTCGCCGAACGGCACGGCATCCGCGTCCAGTTGCGGCCCTCCGGCGAGAAGTCCGGCACGACCTCCCTCGTCATGCTGCCCGACACGGTCACCCAGCCGCTGCCGGGCACCCTGCCCGACTCCGACACCCTGACGCTGGCCCTGCTCAAGAACGTCCCGCAGCCCGAGTACGCGGGCACCGCGCTCACTCCCGGCGGCCAGGACTCCGGTGACGCCTTCACGGACTACGAGGCGTGGCAGGACGAGCCGGCCGGGACGCGGCCCGCCGACGAGCCGCCTGCCGAGGAGCCGACGACGACGTCCGGCGCCCGCCCGCGGCGACTCTCCCGGCGCGCATCCCGGAGCAACCGCCGCCCGCGCACCGACTGACGCCCCCGGCGCCGGGCGGCGTGCGGCGTGCGGCGTGCGGCGTGCGGCGTGCCACGGAAGGGACACGCCGCCGGATGGCCCATCTCGCCTGTTCCGGGCTATGGGGTCATAGCGTGGACAATATGAAGAAATGCCATATCGCGTACCTGGCGTGCACGGCGGCGCTGATCGGGACGGGGCTCGGTGCCGCTCCCCCGGTCGCCGCCCACACGGTCCATGTGGTCCACCCGGGCGAATCGATCCAGAAGGCGGTGGACGCCGCCCGGCCGGGCGACACCGTTCTGCTGACCTACGGCACCTATCACGAGAGCGTCGACGTGAGCACGCCCGGGCTCACCCTGCGCGGCGTGGGCCGCGGCACGGTGCTCGAACCGGAGGCGGGTGCGAGCACCGGCACCGCCCCGAGCACCGGATCGGGCGCCGCCAAGACCAAGAAGGCCCCGAACAGCTGTGCCGCGAGCGGGAACGGCATCTGCGTCGTGGGCACGAAGGACCACAACGTCGACGGCGTCACCGTCGCCTCCCTGACGGTGACCGGCTTCGCCAAGACCGGTCTCTACGCCACGGAGGCCGACGGGCTGACCGTGCGGCGCGTCACCGCGGTGAAGAACGGCGTGTGGGGCATCGCCACGGAGCACTCGGTCCATGGCGTGTTCCGCCACAACACCGCCCGCGACAACGGCGACGCGGGCCTGTTCCTCGCCAACACGGTCAAGGAGGAGCAGGGCGCCACGGACACCGAGGGAACCGTGGTCGAGCACAACCGGCTGGAGGGCAACCGGATCGGTGTCACCGTCCGCCGACTGCGCAACCTGACCCTCGCGGGCAACCACCTCACGGGCAACTGCGCGGGCGTGTTCGTCGTCGGCGACGAGAACAAGCCGAAGGCCGGCTTCGTGACGGTGCGCGAGAACCGCATCGAGCGCAACAACAAGTCGTGCCCGAAGACCGCGCGGCTGGACGCCCTCCAGGGCTCCGGCATCGTCCTGACCGGCGCAGAGGACAGCCTGGTCACCCGGAACGTGATCAAGGACAACGTCGGCAAGTCCCCGCTGTCCGGCGGCATCGTCCTGTTCAAGAGCTTCGTGGGCACGACCAGCGACCGGAACCGGATCAGCGACAACCTGCTGCGGGGCAACTCCCCGGACCTCGTCAACACGGACACCGGCAAGGGCAACACCTTCGAAGGCAACTCCTGCCGCTCGTCGAAGCCCGCCGGCCTGTGCTGAACCCCGTGAACCCCACGAACTCCAAGAAGGAAGGCGGCACATGACGACCACTCAGTCTGCCCCTCCGCCGTCGATGCGGCTGCGGGAACTCGCGTTCGGGGCGGCATGTGCCGCCGCCGTGCGCGCGGCCGCCCGGCTGGGCGTCGCCGACGCCCTCGGCGACAGCCCCATGGCCGTGGAGGACCTCGCGGCCGCGGTGAAGACCGAACCCCGCCCGCTGCGACGGCTGCTGCGGGCCCTGTCCTGCTACGGCGTCTTCACGGAGAGGCCGGACGGGACCTTCGCGCACACCGACGTCTCCCGGCTGCTGCGCGAGGACGACCCCAACAGCCTGCGCGCCATCACGCTGTGGTGCACCGAGCCGTGGACCTGGGACGCCTGGCCGTTGCTGGACGAGGCGGTGCGCACCGGCCGCAACGTGGTGGAGGACCTGTACGGCAAGGAGTTCTTCCCCTACCTCAACGAGGACGCCCCGGAGTCGGCCGACGTCTTCAACCGCGCCATGACGACCTCCAGCGTGCAGTCGGCGCGGGACGTCGCGGAGTTCCTCGACCTGACGGGGTGTTCGTCGGTCGCCGACATCGGCGGCGGTCAGGGGCACGTGGTGGCGAGTCTGCTCGACAAGTACCCGTCGATGCACGGGGCGCTGCTCGACCTCCCCCGGGTGGTGGAGAACGCGGTGCCGCGTCTGCTCGCGGGCGGCGACCTCGCCGGCCGTGCCCGCGTGGTACCAGGCGACGTCCGTACGGCCGTTCCGGTGAAGGCCGACGTCTACGTCATCAAGAACATCCTGGAGTGGGACGACGAGAGCACGGCCCGCGCGCTGCGCAACGTCCGTGCGGCGGGCGGCCCCGGGACCCGGGTCGTGGTCATCGAGAACCTCGTCGACGACTCGCCCTCGATGCGGTTCAGCACCGCGATGGACCTGCTGCTGCTCCTGAACGTCGGCGGGGCGAAGCACACCACCCAGAGCATGGTGGACCGGCTGACCGAGGCGGGCCTCGTCATCGACGACATCAGCCCGGTCAACCCCTACCTGCACGCGTTCGACTGCCACGTCCCCGGCTGATCCGACCGCGTCCCCGGTTCTCCGAATCCGTTCCGGTCCCCCCGGAAGAGAGCCGCACAGACCACCGGTCGCCGGGCCCGCAGCGTCGCGGGCCCGGCGACCGGTGATGGTCGGCGGGGGTCAGCCGGCCGGCTCGCGCTCCCAGAGGTAGAAGCGCTGCGCCATGGCGTCCTTCGGGGAACGCCAGGTCTCGGGGTCGTACGCGCTGACGTACGCGGCCAGCCGCTCGCTGACGCCCCGGAACTCGGGATGTCCGGTGATCTTGGCGATGGCGGGCCCGGGGTCGCGCTCGGCCTCGATCAGGTGCATGTACACGTCGCCGAACTGGAACAGGCTGCGCCGGTTCACGCCGACGAGCCGCGGCAGCTCTCCCCGGTCGGACTCCTCGAACACCTTGGCGATGTCGGGTGCCGATCCCGGGGCCATCCGGGCGACGATCAGAGCTTGGTGCATGGTGCTGTTCTCCGTCCGGATCAGTCGGTCAGACCGGGGGTGGCACCGCGCTCGGCGGCGGTCTTCTCGATGCGGTCCCGGATCAGGCCCAGCTGGACCTTGGAGTTCCGGTTGATGTTGTCGGTCATCCACTCGTCGTCGACCGGCGCTTCGGGCTTCATCGCGAAGTCCTGCGTCCAGACCATCCGCGTACCGGCCGGCACCTCCTCGTACCGCCAGTGGATGTCCATGTGGGCGAAGGGCCCCGTCTCGACCCGGCGGGCCTTGACGGTGAGCGTGTCGCGGTCCGGCTCGCGCTCCGAGACCCAGCTCCACACGGTGCCGTTCTCGTCCGGGTGCATGGTCAGCCGGAACGTCGTCCTGCGTCCCTCCCGGGAGAGGATCTCGACGGAGGCGTACTCGCTGAACAGCCGCGGCCAGTTCTCCAGGTCGTTGGTCACCTCCCAGACCAGGTCCAGAGGCGCCGCGATGGTGATCTCGTTCTGCGTGTGTCCGGTCATCTCACGCTCCTGTCATGAGGGCACTGTTGACGAGGTCGAGGAACTGCCGGGGCGACTTGGAGCGTTCGGCGTCGGGAGGCATCGGCGTGCCGTACCGGTTCTCCAGTTCGCCCACGATCCCCAGCAGGCCGAGCGAGTCGACGCCCAGTCGGTCGAAGCCGGCGTCGTCGCGGCGGAGTTCCTCCGGGGCGACGGTGACGCCGGCGGACTTCTTCATGAGTTCGGCCAGCTCTTCCACAGTGATGCGGTCGGTCATGCCATTCCCTTCCTCTGCTGCTCCGCGGCGCCTCGCTACGAGGCGTCGGTGGCGCCGTGCCGCAGCACCAGCGCCGAGTTCGACCCCATGAGTCCCCGGCTCAGGACCAGCGCCGTACGTACCTCGGCGGTACGGGCCCGGCCGGTCACGAGGTCGAGGTCGTGGCAGATGTCGAAGACGTTGGGGGTGGGTGGGATCAGGCCGTGCTCCATCGCGAGCACCGCCGCCGCGACGTCCATCAGCGGCGCAGCGCAGTAGCCCCGGCCGATCCCGGTCTTCGGCGCCGTGACGGGCACGCGGGTGCCGTGCGCCCCGAGGGCGTCGGCGATCGCCAGGGCCTCGGCGCGGTCCGCCTCCGGCACACCGAGGGCGTCGGCGAAGACCACGTCGATCTCCTCGGGAGCGCAGTCGGCCTCCTCCAGGGCTTGCCGGACGGCCTGGGCGAGCCCCTCCCGGGACTCCTCCCAGCGGGAGGCACCGGTGAAGGTCGCCGCGTGTCCGGCCAGGTAGGCCTGCACCCGCGCGCCCCGTGCCCGGGCCGCGGCCTCCGCCTCCACCACGAGCATGGCGCCACCCTCGGCCGGCACGAACCCGCAGGCCGCGGAGGTGAAGGGGCGGTAGGCGCGGGTCGGGTCGTCGACCGTGCTGAGTTCCTCGTAGCCGAGTTGGCAGACCACCGAGTAGGGCGCGATCGGCGCCTCGGTGGCCCCGGCCACGATCACATCGGTGCCGCGGCGCACCGCCCGCGCCGCGTGGGCGAGGGCGTCCAGGCCGCCGGCCTCGTCCGCGGCGACGACCGAGCAGGGACCCTTGAAGCCGCGGCGGATGGAGATCTGGCCGGTGCTGGCGGCGTAGAACCAGGCGATGGACTGGTACGGGCCGACGAAGCGACTGCCCTTGCCCCACAGCTGCTGGAGCTCGCGCTGTCCGAACTCGCCGCCGCCGGAACCGGCCGCGGTGACCACGCCCACGGAGAAGGGCGCGGCGTCGGTCTCCGGCCGGCCGAGCTGGGCGTCGTCCAGCGCGAAGTCGGCCGCGGCCATCGCGAAGTGCGTGAACCGGTCGGTCTGGACCAGGAAGCGTTCCTCGATCGCGGCCGACGGGTCGAAGTCGCGGACCTGACCCGCCACCCGCAGCGGCAGATCCTCGCAGCCCTCGCGGGTGACCCGGTCCAGGACGCTGATGCCCTCCCTGGTGGACTTCCAGAAGGTCTCGGTACTGGCTCCGTTGGGCGCGATCACACCGATTCCCGTGACGGCCGCGCGCCGCGGCAGGGGTTCACTCATCGTGTCTTCTCCCTCGGCCGGTTCATGACCACCGCGGACTGGAAGCCGCCGAACCCGCTGCCCACCGAGAGCACGCTGGCGAGCTTGCGCTCACGGGCCACGCGCGGGACGTAGTCCAGGTCGCACTCGGGGTCGGGCGTCTCGTAGTTGGCGGTCGGCGGTACGACCTGGTTGGCCAGGGCCAGCACACAGGCGACGAGTTCGATCGCCCCGATCGCGCCGAGGGAGTGGCCCACCATCGACTTGATGGAGCTCATGGGCGTGTCGTAGGCGTGCGTGCCCAGGACCCGCTTGACCGCAGCGGTCTCGTGGCGGTCGTTCTGCTTGGTGCCCGAGCCGTGCGCGTTGACGTAGTCGATCGCGGAGGCGTCGAGCCGGGCGTGGTCGAGGGCTTCCTCGATGGCCCGGGCCATCTCCAGGCCGTCGCTGGTCAGGCCGGTCATGTGGTAGGCGTTGCCGAACGTGGCGTACCCGCCGAGCTCGCAGTAGACGTGCGCGCCGCGGGCTCGGGCGTGCTCGAGCTCCTCCAGGACGAGTACGGCGCCGCCCTCGCCCATGACGAACCCGTCACGGTCGGCGTCGAAGGGACGCGAGGCGTGGGCCGGGTCGTCGTTGTTCGAGGAGGTGGCCTTGATCGCGTCGAAGCACGCCATGGTGATCGGCGAGATCGGCGAGTCCGAGGCGCCGGCTATGCATATGTCGGCCCGGCCCTCCTCCACGGTGTGGAAGGCGTACCCGACCGCGTCGAGCCCGGAGGTGCAGCCCGTGGAGACGGTCTGCACCGGACCGCGCGCCCCGAACCGCTCCGCCACCGTCGAGGCGAGGGTGCTGGGCGTGAACGCGCGGTGCAGGTGCGGGGCCGCCTCCCGGTGGTCCACGTCCCAGCGCTGCCCGCCGTGGCTGACCGCGACGTAGTCGTTCTCCAGCCGGGTGGTGCCGCCGACCGCGGTGCCCAGGGAGACACCGACCCGCCAGGGGTTCTCGGCGGCCAGGTCGAGACCCGCGTCGCGTACCGCTTCGTCCCCGGCGACCAGGGCGAACTGGATGTAGCGGTCGCACCGCTCGACGTCCGTCGCGTCCAGGCCGTGGGCCGCCGGGTCGAAGTCGCACTCGGCGGCGATCCGCGACCGCAGACCGGTCGGGTCGAAGAACGTGATGGCCCGCGTCGCCGTGCGCCCGTCCGCCAGGAGGTTCCAGAAGGCCGGGACGCCTATGCCGCCCGGGGCGACGATGCCTATGCCGGTGACCGCCACTCGTCTCGTCATGAGCGCACCTGACGTCGCTCGGCCGACTCCGCCCCGATCACGGCGGGCTCGGCTTCGGTTCCCTCGGTGTCGACGTGGCCGAGCGGCGGGCTCGGGGCCAGCGGGCCGAGGTGGAAGACCATACGGGCCTCCACCTTGCCGACGTTGCGGAAGCGGTGGCGCACGTTGAGGGGGATCAGGAGCCCCTGCTCGGGCTGGAGCGGGTGCGGCTCACCGTCCAGGTCCACTTCCAGCTGTCCGCACACGACGTACACGAACTCCTCGGAGTACGGGTGGTAGTGCTCACCGATGCGGTCGCCGGGCTGGATGAGGGCCAGGCCCATGAAACCGCTGGTGGCGCCCACCGTGGCCGGGGTGAGCATGGCGCGCAGGTCGCCGCCTCGCCGGGTGTTGGGCTCGACCTCGCTGAGATCCATGATTCTGTGACGAGAAGTGATCACGACTTCCTCCGATGATGTGGTGCACCGACGCGGCAGGGGCGGGGCACCGCCCCTGCCACGTGATGACGAATCAGGCGTCGGGCGACCGGCGGTCGGTGACGAGATCCATGCGCGCCAGTTCGAGGAAGCGCGCGAGACGGCCGGCGTTCGACGCGGACGCGCCGGCGGCGTCGTCCTGGAGCGTCGTCAGTTCGGCCACCTGTCCGGGGTCGGACAGACCGAGGGCCTGTACCGGGTCGGCGGCCTCGAGTCCGCCGCGCACGTCGATCAGGCGTACGACGACGTCGTCGCGCTGGAAGATCGTGCTGCGCAGGACCGGGCTGCGCGGGTCGTCCGCCGCCGCCTCGTCCTGCCGGGCGAGCAGCTCGGCGAGCTTCATGCCGCGGTCGGGCCGGGCCGGGTAGTACAGGGCGTACCGCTCGGCCTGCGGGTTCTGCCGCTCCTCCGCCGTCACGTGATGGACGGCCGGCAGGGCGGCGCGGGTGAAGAAGACCCGGGCGGACTCGGGGTCGTTGAGGTCCCGGTCCTGCTCCAGATGGGGGTTGATGGCCTCCTCGACGGCCCGCACCTCGGGCTGCCGGGAGACGTGACGCAGCGCGGAGAGCAGGTCGCCCCGCACCTCGATGGCCCGCACCACGCGGTTGCCGTGCATGAACAGCGAGGTGCGGCACAGCCGGGTGGTGTCGTCGACCTGCGGCTCGGGTGAGGCGTAGTCGGCGAGGATCTTGGCGACGATCTCCTCGCTGCCCGGCTTGACGGTGAAGGTGAGCGCGTGCCGGATCACGCCGTCACCGATCCTGGGCGACGTCTGGAGCCGGCGCTTCGCCTGGTCGGCGGCCGCCGCCGGGCCACCCGTCTCGCGGACGACGTGGAAGCGCAGCGAGCGGGTGTCGCGCACACAGCTGTGCAGCGGCTCCACCATCGCCACGTGCTCCTCGCTGTTGACCCAGGCGAGGAACGGCGGGGCGCTCTCCCACTCGCTGGTGATGAGCCACTGCGAGGGGTTCTCGATGGACTGGCACAGCTGGTCGCTGACGTGCCCGGGGACGGACGCGACCTGGTTGCAGAGCTGCTCGTACGCCTCGAGGAACTGCTGCTGGGCCCCGTCGTAGACGTCGACCAGAAGGACGACGCGGAGCCGGGAACCGTCGAACACGGACTGGGAGACACGTTGTGACGCCTGTCGCGCCCGCGAACCTGCAACACGTTCGGAGGTGGTGGTCATCCTGCGCACATCTCCTTCGCGGAGGGGATAAGTGAACGTCGGCCGCGGTGATGCGACGTCAGCGTTCCTCGATCCTGTGCCCGTCCCCGCAAGCGCGCGACTCGGATGAACTACGTGGGTGACTGGGCGGCCGGCCGTCAGACGAGATGAGCGAAGACGACCAGGTTGTCGGTGTAGTCCTTGACCCGCCGGTCGTAGGCCCCCGCACAGGTGATGAGCCGCACCTGCGCCTCGGGGGTGTCGCCGTACACCCGTTCGCTGGGGAAGTCGGCCTTGTCGAAGGTCTCCACGCTGTCGACCCGGAAGGACGCCTTGGCGCCGTCGGCCCGCAGGACCTGGAAGCTGTCGCCCTTCGCCAGCCCGTTGAGCCCCGCGAAGACGGCCGGGGAGGTCTTGGTGTCGACGTGCCCGGCGATGATCGCGGTGCCCGTCTCGCCGGGCGAGGCTCCCTTGGCGTGCCAGCCGACGAGGTTGACGTCGTTCGCGGGAGGCGGCTCCAGCTGCCCGGTGGGGCCGATGGCGAGGTCGACGAAGGGGGCGTCGACCGCGATCTTCGGGATGAGCAGCCGCACGGGCCGGGAGCGCGGCAGATGCTTGCCCTGCGGGCCCTCGGTGGCCGCTTTGCCCGGGGCCGGGGCCGGCGCGTCCGGAGCGCGGGCGGCGGGGACCGAACCGGCGGCGGGCGGGGCGTGCGGCGGGCTTGCGGCGCCGGTGGACGTGTCGTTGCCGCCGCCGAACAGGTTCAGCGCCAGGAGCACCGCGACCGCGGCGCAGACCATCATCACGCCGGCGCGGGAAGTTCCCTCTTCGGTGAGCGCCGGCTCGGTGCCGGAGGGTTTGGCGGGGTCGGAGGGAGAAGGGGAGGAGGAAGGGGGAACTGCCATCGGGGACCACCTCATTCGGGCACGGCAGCGGGGCGGACGGGGCACGGGGAGCGAGCCGGGCCGCCACACGGGGGTACCGGTGGCGGCCGCGGCCTCGCTATCGCGTCCGGCATGGGTCAGGCCACGCTTCCGGCCGTCTTCTTGCGGCGCAGGGCGTAGAGGCCGGTGCCGGCGACGGCGAGGACGCCGAGTCCGGCCGCGGTCGCCGAGGGGGTGGCGAGGGCGCCGCCGCCGGTGTGCACGCCGCCGCTGGGCTTGTCGTGCTCCTTGCTCCAGCCGCCGGACTCTTCCTTGCCGCCGTTCCCCTTGTCCTTGTACGTCTCGGGGTCGTGCTTGGGGTCCTTCGCCGCGCCGCTGTCGCTCACCGAGGCGAGCGCGCCGCCACCGGTGTGGATGCCGCCGTGCGGGGAGTCGTGCTCCTCCTTGCCGTGCTCCTTGCCGTGCTCCTCCTTGCCGTGCTCCTCCTTGCCGTGCTCCTCCTTGCCGTGCTCCTCCTTGCTGTACGAGGAGTCCTCCTCCTTGCTGTACGAGGAGCTGTCCTCCTTGTCGTGCTCCTTGCTGTACGAGGAGCTGTCCTCCTTGCTGTAGGACGAGTCGTCGTGGTCCGTGTCACCGGCGGCGTAGGCGCCGGGGGCGCCGATGGCGAGGGCGGCCGAAGCCGCCGCGGTGGCCAGGATCATGCGAGCAGAACGCATCTGATGGTCCTTCCGTCACGACCGGGCAGCCGACATCTCGTCAGCTCGGGTGACCCGAACGGGACGTGATCCACCGTCAGCCGCCCGTCGCCGCGGCACCACTCGGGGCGTTCACACGGGTGAAGCCCGCGGGGTCAGGCGAGCCCCAGCCCGGTCTTCAGGACCTGGCGCAGCGTCGCCTCGGCGTCCGCGTCCGGACCCGGCGACCGCCATACGACGAACCCGTCGGGCCGCACGAGTACGGCGCCCCCGCGTGCCGTGCCGTGGCGCTCCGCCCAGTCGGCGTCGCCCTCCGGCACCAGGTCCGCGTCGGCTCCCGTGCCCACCCGGTACGACCTGAGCGGGAGGACCAGCTCCTCGGCGAGGCGGGTGGCGGCCTCGTGCCATCCGCTCGGCTCAGCGGCGTCGCTGAGCAGGACCGGCGTCCGCTCGTAGAGGTCGAGGGTCGAGATGCGCTCGTTCCCGCGGCGGACCCACAGGTGAGGTGCCCTGCTGCCGGGTGCGCCGGTCAGGTCGAGGCTCTCCGGCACGACCGGGACCGCGGGGTCGGCGCCGACGACGGCACCCTGCGGGTAGCGGTAGCCGAGGGCCACGTTGAGGATGCCTCGCTGGGGACCGCCGCCGCCGGCCGCGGGCGGCGCGGCGAACCCGGGGTGGCTGTGCTCGGCCGACCGGGCGGCGGCCCGGGCGCTGGTGGCCTCGGCGACGGGCCGGCGCTCGGCGTCGTAGGTGTCCAGCAGCGCCTCCCCCGCCCACCCGTCGACGACCGCGGCCAGCTTCCAGGCGAGGTTGTGCGCGTCCTGGATACCGGTGTTGGAGCCGAAGGCCCCGGTGGGGGACATCTCGTGGGCCGAGTCGCCGGCCAGGAACACCCGTCCCGACCGGTAGCTGCGGGCGACCCGCTGGGCGGCGTGCCAGGGCGCCTTGCCGGTGATCTCCACGTCGAGGTCGGCGACCCCGACCGCCCGGCGGATGTGCTCGGCACAGCGCTCGTCGGTGAACTCCTCGAGGGTTTCGCCGTGTTCGGGGTGCCAGGGGGCGTGGAAGACCCAGTTCTCCCGGTTGTCCACCGGCAGCAGGGCGCCGTCGGCCTCCGGGCTCGTCAGGTAGCAGACGATGAAGTGGCGGTCGCCCACGACGTCGGCGAGGCGGCGGGAGCGGAAGGTGAGGCTGACGTTGTGGAACAGGTCGCCGGGCCCGCTCTGACCGATGCCGAGCTGCTCGCGGACCGGGCTGCGGGGGCCGTCGGCGGCGACGAGGTAGTCCGCGCGGATGGTGGTGTGCTCGCCCGTCTCACGGCTCTTGACCACCGCGGTGACGCCGGTGGCGTCGCTGTCGAACGACATCATCTCGGTGTGGAAGCGCAGGTCGCCGCCGTGCCGTCTGGCGTGGTCGAGCAGGACCGGCTCGAGGTCGTTCTGGCTGCACAGGCACCAGGCGCTGGGGCTGAAGCGGGCCAGGCCGCCGCCCGGGTCGATGTCCCGGAACAGCCACTCGCCCGCGTCGCCGACCAGGGTGGGCGTCTGCAGGATGCCGTGGTTGTCGGCCAGGGTGGCGGCGGCCTCCTGGATCGCCTGCTCGACACCCGCGACACGGAACAGCTCCATCGTGCGGACGTTGTTGCCGCGGCCGCGGGGATGGATGGAGGTGCCCGCGTGGCGCTCCACCAGTACGTGCGGTACACCCAGCCGTCCCAGGAACAACGAGGTCGCCAGGCCGACCAGGGAGCCGCCGACGATGAGGACCGGGACCCTGATGGTGTGGGGGCCGGTCTCTTCGGCTCGTTCTTTCGTCACTCTCGCCTCCAGCGCGTCGATTCCGCCGACCCGGCCGGATACGGCGGAGATCCTCATGCATGCCCCGTGGAGGTGACGGTGGCTCAGGCTTCACCCGCCTGCGTCGCGGCGCCGGACGGGCCCGTCCGGCGCCTCGTGAACCGTCGGACCCCGCACACCTTCGGGTGTACGGGGAACGGGTTCTGATCGGCCGGGGTGTCGGACGGACTCCCGGCCCGGGTCCCGGACGGGCTCTCAGCTGCCGAGGTAGAAGCGGACGGTCGTGCCCTCGTCGGAGGTGTGCACACGGACCAGGTCGGCCACGTAGTGGACCAGCATCAGCCCGCGGCCGCCGATCTGACCGCGCGCGGGCGGTCTGCGGCCGGCGAGCGGATCGGACAGCCGGCCCGCGTCCCGGACCTCGCACACGACCTGTCCCGCACGGGCCCAGACGGCGAGCGTTCCCCGTCCGGCGCCGTGCACCACGCTGTTGGTGGTCAGTTCCGCCACCGCCAACTCGGTGTCGTCCAGCCGCTGCCCGGTGAGTCCCAGCCGTTCGGCCTCCTCGACCGCGAAGGCGCGCGCCGCGTACAGCTCGTCGGCGCCGAACGAGAACACGGCGGCGTCCGGCGCGGGCACCAGCACCTCGTTGTAGCGGGCCACGACGGAACGCCAGTCGTAGGCGTCGCTGACGCCCTCCTGGTCGCGGGTCACGATCGTCGGGTGGGTGATCCTCGCGTCGGCCAGGACCTCCTCGTCCAGGCGTGCCTCGTCGTACGGGCAGAGGATGGTCACCGGACGGCCCTCGAAGGCCGCGTTGATCAGTGCCTCGTGCTGCGCGCAGGCCGGGTACTCGTCCGCGGTGCGGCCCGCCCAGATCGGCTCGCCGATGATCCGTACCCGCCCCCGCTGATGGGAGTCGGCGAACGCGCGTAGCACTCCGGGAATGATCCGGCCCGGGTTGCGGCCCGCCACCGTCATGTCCAGCAGACGAACGGCCCGGGCGTCCGCGCCCAGTCCGGCCCTGATCAGCTCCAGGTTGGGTCCCGGCACCGCCACCGCCACCGGTTCGCCGAGGTCCAGGCCCTCCTGCACGAAGGACACCGTCCGGTCCACGTACTCCTGTTCGGTGCGGTAGAACAGCGCGGGGTGCTCGAACGCCTCGTGGGTCGCCACCGTGTTCATCGCGGCGCCACCTCGATCCTGCCGAGGCCCGGCCAGAACAGGCTCAGTACGCGCGGCACCTGCGGTGGCGGATGCTCGACCACCACGCGGCCTCCGGACAGGCCCAGTGCCGTGACGGCGAGCGCCGCGACCCCCGCCACGTCGACGAACGCCACTTCGGACAGCTCCACGTAGGACACATCGGCGTGCTGCCGGGCCAGGCCCGCCAACGCCTCTTCCCAGGGCGAGCGAGTGATCTCGCTGATCTCGCCCCGGGCCCGGATACCGGGCCGACCGGACAACGGGCCCACCTCCAGCACGGCCGCGCCGTGCACCGGGCCGAGTCCGCCGTCTCCCTGCGAGACGTCCACCACCCGCGGCCTCCTTCGCTGTCTGCCGCTCACCGGCACCAGCGTAACGCGGCCCCTTGCACCGTCGGTGCGCTCCCCGAGCAGCGGCGTCGGCCCGGCGACCGGGGATCTTCCGGAGCGGGACGTAGCCTGGCCCGCACCGCACGAGGAGGCGGCTGCGGACGACGGTCGAACCCATGGTGACGTGATGTGTTGGAGTGCGACGGCCGATCTGGTGGCGGGCGCCGGTGTGGCGACCGTCGGGGTGGCCTGCGTGACGCGAGTGCGCGACCGCCGGGATCTTCCCCTTGCCGCGCTGCCGCTGCTGCTCGGGGCTCATCAGATCGTGGAGGCGGTGGTCTGGGACTCGGGCGGGGGCAGCGGGCCCGCCGCCGTCGTCTGGGCCGTGATCGCGCTGCCGCTGCTGGCGGTGTGGGTGCCGGCGGCCGTGCGGTGCGCCGCCCCGCCGGCCGCCCGGCGCCGGCTGACGTTCCTCCTGGCGCTCGGCGTCGCGACCACCGCGGGGCTCGCGGCCGCTGTCGCCACCGGGCCGGTGACGGCCGAGATCCGCGGCCACACGGTCGGGTACTCGGTCCACCTCTCGCACCCGGCCGTGCTCGTCGCGGGATATCTCCTGGCCACCGTCGGCTCTCTGCTGCTGTCCGGCGACCGGCGGCTGCTGGTCCTGGGAGCGCTGGCCGGCGTGGGCGCCGCGGCCTGCTTCGCGCTGTGGCGGCTGGAGTTCGTCTCGACCTGGTGCGCGTTCGCTGCGGTGTGGTCGGTACTGCTGTTCGACTGGGTGCGCCGCCGACCGGACTCCGCACAGCTGCCCCCGGACCGGACGCGGAGTTCCGGCGCCACCCGGTGAGCGGACGCACGGCCGCCGGACCTCATGCGTCGAGGTCTCCCCGCCGGGCGGGTCGACTCTCGACGACGTGTCGATCGTGGGAGCCGCCTACTGCGGGTCCTCGGCGGGGGCTTCGCAGGTGATCTCGTCCCGCGGGGTGTAGTGGGTGCGGAACGGCTCCCGCCGCACCTCCCGGCCGTCGTTGTAGAAGACCCGATCGACGGTGACGTCGAAGCCCTCGAGCGGGGTCTGCGGCACGCACTTCTCGTCCGTGCTCACCTTGCGCTCCGGCTGCTGCACGTGGGTGCGAGGGCCGGTGACCGACTTGATCTCGTCGTACTTCCTGGTGCCGAGGAAGGTGACGGTCACCGAGGTGTCGGTGGCCTCGGCCCGGACGTAGAGGGCGTGGCCGGAGTCGTTGGCGAACTTCAGATCGAGGCTGCCCCAGGCGACCGTCGCCTCGCGGCCCTCCGGATAGCGCTCGATGTAGAAGGAGTGGGCGCCGTACTCCACGGGCTTGACCCCGGCGAAGAACATCGCGTTGAACATGGTCGTGGCCATGGTCGAGACACCGCCGCCGGGCGCCTTGGTGAACCCGCCGTCGAGGATCATGATGCCCTCGCCGAAGCCGTTGGCCTCGGTGCGCTGCCCCACGGTCCGGTTGAAACTCCAGGTCTTGCCCGGCATGACGAGGGAACCGTTGATGCGCTGTGCGGCCCGCCCGATGTTCTTCGTGCGGTACGCGGCCGGTTCGAAGTGGACGGTGAAGGAGGAGATCTTCTCCGTCAGCCCCAGCCGTGCGGCGCTGTCCCGGGTCAGCTGCGGCTGCGTGCGTCGTGCGACCACTTCCCCGGTGCGGGCCGCTCCGCCGGACCGGGTGAGCAGCGGCAGCACGGCCTTGCCCAGCGCCTTGTCGGTGATCTGGACGCCGGTCCGGGCGTCGTCGGCCACCACGACCCGGTCGCCGTCCAGCCGCAGGGCGGCGTTCGCGGCGGTGGTGGTGATCCCGGCCAGCGGGCGGGCCACCGAAGGGGCCGCGCGCAGTCCCTCGTCGTCCAGCTTCGGTACCAGCCGTCCGGCGCCGTCGGGCCGCATCGTCAGATGCTCGCCCAGCACCTTCTGCCCGATGGTGAACCGCTTGCCGCCCGTGGTGAGGGTGACGGGCGCCGACATGGCCGGCCGCGCGAACTCGCGCACCGCGCGCCGCACCTCGTCCGCCGTGACCTTCGACTGTGTCTCGCGGGCGGGCAGCGCCGTGACCGCGCCCGCCTCGCCGCGCAGGAAGGAGGTCCGCAGGGTGCCGACGGCGGCGTCCACGTCCAGTGCGTAGCCGGGGTGCGGGGCGACCTGCTCGACCCGGCCGTCGGCGAAACCGACAGCGCCCTCGCGGACCTTCTGGTCGAGGGTCTTCGCCAGCTTCCCCAGAGCGGTGCGGGCCTTGTTCTCGTCGAGGCGTACGACCGGCTCCTCGTCGCCCCCCGAGCCGAAGAGCCCGCCGACGAGGCCGACCGGATCGGAGCCGACGCGGGCCACCCGGTCGACCGTGCGCTCGGCGTCGAAGGCGAGTCCGGCCTGCCGCGGGTCGACGGTCCCGCCGCGGTCCCCGACCCGTACGGCCAGCTCCCGCGAGCCGGCCGCCGTCAGGTGCTCGTCCAGTTTGCGGACGGCCTCCGCACGGCTGAGGCCGCCGATGTCCACGCCCCGCACCGTCGTGCCCGGCTCGATCTCACCGCCCGTGAGCAGCAGCCCGGTCAGGTACAGCGCGCCGACGCCGACGGTCAGCGCACCGCCCGCCAGGGCGAGGGGCGGCACGGAGGCTATTCGGGGGCGCATGGGTCTCCTGGACGGACGATCGGCGGGTGGTCCCGCCCCGCTGCGCGACACCGCACACGGGACAGCGGCGACCACGGGGGGAAGCAAGCACGGGCAAGCACCCCAAGCTACCCAGAATGCGCGATGAGATCATATGTCCCAGAACACGTATGTTCCGGATCACTTCGTCCGTTCCGGATCGCATCGCCCGTCCGGATCAGGCCGTCCGGTCGTCAGGCCGTCGGGTCGCCAGGCCTTTCGCCCCCGGCCCCCGGGACGGTCAGGCGCCGAGGGATCCGCCGTCCGGGTCGGTCGACGGGGTGGCCACCTCTGCCGCGATCCGGCGGTAGGCGGCTCGGGCCTGGATGATCCGGGCGAGCACGGTGCCGACGAGAGTCGCGGCGCACAGGCAGGTGAGCCAGAAGGTGTCACGGTGGCCGGCCCAGGTGAGCGTGCCTACGGGCGGGATGGCGAAACCGTTGAGGGTCAGCCAGCACAGGACGGCCGTACCCGGGGCCGCGGTGAAGCGGGCGCAGAGCCCCAGCAGGGCCGCCAGGAGGGACAGCGCGGCCAGGGCGAATCCGGGGCGGTCCGAGCCCACCAGCGTGTTGTGCACGGCCACCAGGACCAGCGCGCCACCGAAGGCCGTGGCCCACACCACCGGGGTGGCGACGGGCTGGGGCACGGGCCGGGCGCCGGCCCTGAGGGACACCCACTCGATCATGCTGCACGCTTCCTTCCGGCCCCCATGCCCCCGGAACGCCGGCCGCCACGGCAGCGTGGACCTCGACGCGCATTCTCCCACCCGGTCGCCGGGCACACTCCCGTCGCCCCGTTCCCTGTGCTGGCTAGGGTGGCATCGACAGGTGTTCGAAGGAACGCTCCGACCAGACAGGGGGCGGCCGTGGGGGCTCCACGCCTGAGCAGTACGCCGTTGCCGGGAATCGGCGTCCGCTACGACCTGACCACACGCGAGCGACGCCGTCTCTCGGTGGTCGCGCACCGCGACGGGGCTCGCACGTTGAGCGCGTACCACGAGGACGATCCGGACGCCTGCGCCCTGTCGGTGCGGCTGACCTCGGGCGAGGCGGCGGCCCTCGTCGACGCGATGCTGCCGGACCACCACAGCCCCAGCCTGCTGTCCACCACCGAGCTGGGGCTGGTGGCGGAGCGCGTCGAGCTGCCGGGGACGTCGCACTGGAACGGGCGGCTGCTCGGCGAGACCCGGATGCGCACCGGGACCGGGGTGTCGATCGTGGCGGTGCTGCGCCGCGCCGAGGCCATCCCCTCACCGAAGCCGGACTTCCGGCTGACCGGCGGGGACACGCTGATCCTCATCGGCACGAGGGAGGGCGTGGAGGCTGCCGCGGCGATCCTCGCCCGGGAGTGAGGCCGGGAGGGAGGCGCCGGCGCCGCTCCCCCGGTGAGTGCCGCATCTCTAGAAAGAGGCCTCGGAGGACGTCAGGGGCCTGGTCGGCCAGTCGAGCAGTCGAGCAGTCGGGCGCCGATGACCGCGGTCTGCAAGGTGTAGCGGTGGGCGGGGTCGGTCGGGTCGGTGCCGGTCAGGGTGTGGATGCGGGCCAGACGGTAGGTGAGGGCGCGCACGCTGAGCGAGAGCCGCCGGGCCGTGGCGGCGGCCACACAGCCGGTGTCGAAGTACGCGATCAGGGTGTCGAGCAGGGGCTGCGCCCCGCCGCGCGCTCGTTCCAGCGGCCCCAGAGCGCCCTGCACCAGGTCCACCAGTGCCTGCCGGTCCCGGGCCAGGACGGGGAAGACCAGCAGGTCGGAGGCGCGCAGCAACGGCTCGTCGAGGCCCATGCGCTGGGCCACGTCCAGGGCGTTGAGGGCCTCTTCGTAGCTGTGCCCGATGCCGACCGGGCCCGGCCTGGACCGTCCGATGGCCACCTGGGCCCGGCCCGTGGTGGCGCGGGCGTGCCGGGCGAAGTGGGTGAGGACCTCGTCCTGGTCGGCTGGGGCGATGCACACCATCCGGCCGTCCTTGGTGGTGAACAGGATGCGGCGGTTCTCGAAGCGGCCGAACAGCTCGTCCGCCACCTGCCGGGGAACGGGGTCGGTCTCGTCGTACTTCTCCGGGCCCTCGGCCACCGCGACCGCGTGGGCGCGGGACAGCCGTAGCCCGAACCGTTCGGAGCGCGCGGCGAGTTCGCCCGAGGGCCCACGCCCGTGGAGCAGGTCGTCGATGAACTCGCGGCGGGCCGCCTCCTCCTTGCGGACCACCAGCCGCTGCGCGCGCTCGTAGCCGTCGGCGAAGGCGTCCACGGCCTGTTCGACGACGGCGAGGACGCTGTCGGGATCGGCGCCTCTTGGACGGCCCTCCCGGCCGGCCGTGAGGTGCGCGCGGACGAGACCGCGCCAGCCGCGGCCGGCCTCGGCCGCCCGCGCGCCGAGCACCCGGCGGGACTCGATCTCGTCCCGGGTCAGCCGACGGCCCGTGAGCGCGGCGTCCGCCAGGATCCGGTCGAATCCGTCGAGGAACAGCTCGGACGAGTGCGGGCCGGTCATGGTCTCCCCGTTCGGATCAAGCGCTGTCGGACATCGGACACATGTTCCCACCGAGCGGTACGGCGGTGGGACGCTCCGGGGTGCGTCCGGCGTGGCGTCCGCCCACCGGACTCAGCGGCTCGCGTGGACGGCTTCGGCGGACTCCGTCGGCGTGACCGGGCCGGGCGGCGCGCTCCGGGGGCGCCCCGGGGCGAGGCGGCGGGCGAGGGGTTCGGTCCAGCGGGCGGCGAGCGGCCCGAGAACGACCAGGATCAGCACGTACGCGGTGGCCAGCGGGCCGATGCGCGGTTCGACACCGACGGCGAGTCCGGCGATGACGATGGAGAACTCGCCGCGCGCGACCAGGGTGCCGCCCGCCCGCCACCGTCCCTGGGCGGAGATCCCGGCCCGCCCGGCCGCCCAGTAGCCGGTGGCGATCTTCGTCAGGGCGGTGACGGCGGCCAGCGCCAGGGCGGGGAGGAGGACGGGCGGGATGTCCGCGGGGTCGGTGTGCAGGCCGAAGAAGACGAAGAACACCGCGGCGAACAGGTCCCGCAGCGGGGTGAGGAGACTGCTGGCGCCCTCGGCGACCTCGCCGGACAGCGCGATGCCTACGAGGAAGGCGCCCACGGCCGCGGAGACCTGGAGCTGCTGGGCGAGGCCCGCGACGAGAAGGGTGAGGCCGAGGACGACCAGCAGGAGCATCTCGGCGCTGTCGGAGGAGACCGCGCGGCTGATGAGACGGCCGTGGCGCAGCGCCACGTACAGGACGGCCCCGACGGCCCCCAGGGCGATCAGGAGGGTGACGGCTCCGCCCGCGAGGCTCACCCCGGCGAGCAGGGCGGTGAGGATGGGCAGGTAGAGCGCCATGGAGAGGTCTTCCAGGACCAGGATGCCGAGGACGACCGGGGTCTCGCGGTTGCCGAGCCGACGCAGGTCGCCGAGGACCTTGGCGATGACGCCGGAGGAGGAGATCCAGGTGACTCCGGCGAGGGCGACGGCGGCGACCGGGCCCCAGCCGAGCAGCAGGGCCGTCGCGGCGCCGGGGGCGGCGTTGAGCGCGAAGTCGAGCGCGCCTGAGGGGTATTGGGTCTTCAGGCTGGTGACGAGTTCGGAGGCGCTGTACTCCAGACCGAGCAGGAGAAGCAGGAGGATGACGCCGATCTCGGCGCCGGTGGCGACGAACTCCTCGCTGGCCTCCAGGGGCAGGACGCCGCCGTGGCCGAAGGCGAGCCCGGCCAGCAGGTAGAGGGGTATGGGTGAGAAGCCCACGCGTCCGGCGAGGCGTCCCAGCAGGCCCAGGACGAGGATGATCGCCCCGAGTTCGATGAGCAGGGCGGTGGTGTCGTGCACGGGCGTCTGACCTCCGTCGGTCGAAGTCGGTGGTGGCGTCTGTGCCGTACGGGCGTGCGGGTGTCCCGAAGTGGCTCGTCGCTTCGTCAGGGAGCCGGAGAAGGGCGTGGGTTGCCGCCGTGAGCGGCGGGCCGCGTCGCGGGTGAGGCGGTACCGACCGTGGGTCCGCCTGTCTCCACCGCGCGGGGCGAAGAAGGCGTCAGCGCACGGGGTGGTGGCTCAGGGCGGCAGCGCCGGTATCGGGAACGCCGTCGCGAGCGGCGTTGTCGACGCGCACGTGGACGACTCGACCCATGTCACGCCCCCCATCACGTCGGCGGCGACCGCCGGCCCGTTGCTCCACGGCCGGGCGGACCGGCGCTCAGCGGAGTGTAAGCACTTGGTAAAGGATCCTAGCGCACACCAAAAGGTGAAAATCATAGAAATACAGGTCAGATGGGGTTAATGAGGAGGAGAGCAATGTCGTCGCTGCGCGGGGTCGAGCGGCGGGCGTGCCGGACGAGGGCGTCGGCGAGGACGTTCATGGTGCCGGGCCCGGTGCGGCCGAGTTCGCGGGCGAGGGCGTTCACGGCGTCGTCGATGTCGATGCCCGGGGCTTCGACCATGCCGTCGGTGTAGAGGGCCAGCACCGAACCGGGAGGCAGCGGGATCTCGACGGACTCGTACGGGGCGTCCGGCTCGATGCCCAGCAGGAGCCCGGGCGGCACCTGGAGGACCTCGATGCGGCCGTCGGGGTGGCGCAGCAGCGGGGGCGGGTGGCCGGCGCTGGCCAGGCACGCGCGGTGCGCGGTCAGGTCGAGGTGGACGTAGAGGCAGCTGGTGAACAGGCCGGGGTCGAGGTCGGTGAGCAGACGGTTGGTGCGGGCGAGGACCTCGTCGGGGGGCGCGCCGGCGTTGGCGTGGACGGCGGTGCGGACCTGTCCCATGAGCGCCGCCGCGTTGACGTTGTGCCCCTGGACGTCGCCGATGGTGGCGGCGGCCGTGGTGGTGTCGAGGCGGATGAGGTCGTAGAAGTCGCCGCCGATGTCCATGCCGCGGGTGGCGGGGAGGTAGCGGGCCGCCACGTCCAGGCCGGGGACCCGGGGCAGGGTGTGGGGCAGCAGAACGGCCTGGAGGTTGTGGACGAGCTGGTGCTGGGTGTCGTAGAGACGAGCCCGGTCCAGCGCCTGCGCGATCAGCCCGGCGGTGGAGGTGAGGACGGCCCGCTCCTCCGGAAGGAAGGGGTGGGGCCGGTCGTAGGCGAGCACCAGGGAGCCGACGGGACGTCCGGAGGTGATCAGCGGCAGGAAGGCCCAGGCGGCCATGCCGTCCTGGACGACCGCGGGGGGATACGCGCGCCTGAGGTCGGCGAAGGTGGCGAAGAAGCCGGGGACGCCCGTGGTCAGGGTGTGCACGGCGGGGGTGTCGGAGGTGAGCGGAACGGCGTCGAAACGCTGCATGAGGTCGGCGGAGTAGCCGCGGTAGCCGATGATCCGCAGCCGGCCGTCCTCCGCCGTCATCAGGGCGAGGGCCCCGGCGCCGAAGGCGGACGGAAGCTGTTCGGCGACCTGGTCGACCACGTCCCGGACCCCGACGGCCTCGGTGAGCGTGGCGGCCAGGTGCATCAGGTGGTAGAGGGTGGCGGCCCGGCCGGGCGCGGTGGCGGCCGCCGGATGCGGCCGCGGCGGGTCGGTGAGCGGGGCGTGGGCGTGCGCCGAGTGGGTGGGGGCGATGTACACGCTGATGCCGGAGGCGTCCGGGTGCAGCCGGAAGGACAGCCACCGGTCCGGCGGCCGCATGGCGGTGAAGGAGGTCGGTTCGCGGCTGATCAGGGCCGCCCGGTAGCTGTCCTCGGCGATCGGGTCGTCGAGCCAGGGCAGCGCCTCCCAGGGCTTGGTGCCGAGCAGGTCGGGGACGGCGGAGCCGAGCAGCCGGGCGGCCGTGGTGGTGGCGAAGGTGATGCGGCCGTCCACGTCCAGCGAGCAGCAGCCGCCGGGGAAACGCTCGGCGAAGTCGACGGCGGACCGCGCCTGGGCCGTTGCGACCGGCCGGGCCCGGAGCGGCGGCAGCACCCGTGGCACCCCGCCGACCCGCACGGGGTGTCCGTCGGCGGCGGCCCGTCGCAGGAACCGGCCCAGCCGGAGGCAGAGGCCGGTCATGGCCTCCCGTTCGCGCACGCTCAGCTGGGCCGGGTGCGAGGCGGGCCACTGGAGCACCAACCCGCCCCAGACCTCGTCGCCGGTGGTGATCGGGGCGGCGGCCAGCGAGAAGCGGTACGGCACGACGAGCGACAGACGCGGATAGCGGCGCGCCATCTCCTCCGCGCCGCCGATCCACACCAGGCGTCGTTCCCGCACGGCGTCGGACACCGGGGACGCGGCCGTCAGCGCCACTCGCGCCCAGGGCATGGAGATCTCCCAGGGGAGCCCGCCCAGCACGGCGAGCCGCAGCACCGGTTCGCCGGCCGCCGGCAGGTACACGGCGGTCACGGAGGCGCCGGTCTCCCGCGCGGCCTCGGCCAGGACCTTGTCCAGCGACTCCGGACCGCGGCCCCCACCCGACCCGGCAGCGGCAGCATCCGGCACACTCTCACCTTCCCCGCAGCGCAGGGGGCGCTCGCTGAACGACGCGCAGGCCTCGGGGCGCCGAGGGCCGACACCCCTAGGGCGGACCCTACGCCGACCGTGCGGACCCGGCATTTCGTCGGGTCCGCGGACGGCGGCCGTGCGCCGGGGTGAGCCGTCGTCCGCCGTCTTCGCGCCCCGCATCGCCGCTTGTCAGCGCCTCTGTGTGGGCACTACTGTCACCACGCCTTGGTGAACGGGAAATCCGGTGTGATGCCGGTGCGGCCCTCGCCACTGTGATCGGGAAGTCCGGCTCCGGCCCTTGCGGGCAGCCACTGGGTCCTCGGGACCCGGGAAGGCGGAGCACGGGCGGTGGTACCCGTGAGCCAGGAGACCGGCCAAGGCACGTCAACCATCCACGAGGTGCTGGAGAGGGTCTGCTCAGCCATGCACATAGCCGAGGGTTTTCTGCCTCCGGCGCACGCGATCGCCTGGGGCGTCGCATCCGCGCCATTCGTCGTCCACGGAGTACGGTCACTCACCCGTGAGGTCAAGGAGCACCCCGAGAGCACCCTGCTCCTCGGCGCCTCCGGAGCCTTCACCTTCGTCCTGTCCGCGCTGAAACTGCCTTCGGTGACCGGGAGTTGCTCACACCCCACCGGCACGGGGCTCGGCGCCATCCTGTTCCGACCGCCGATCATGGCGGTGCTGGGCACCATCACCCTGCTCTTCCAGGCCCTGTTGCTCGCCCACGGCGGCCTGACGACGCTCGGCGCCAACGTCTTCTCGATGGCCGTCGTCGGGCCCTGGGCCGGTTACGCGGTCTACCGGCTGCTGCGGCGGTTCGACGTGCCGCTGATGGTCACGGTGTTCTTCGGCGCGTTCGTGGCCGACCTGTCCACCTACTGCGTCACCAGCGTGCAGCTGGCGCTCGCCTTCCCGGACCCGAGCAGCGGATTCCCGGGCGCGCTCGGCAAGTTCGGCTCCATCTTCGCCGTCACCCAGATCCCGCTCGCGGTCAGCGAGGGGCTCCTCACGGTGTTCGTGATGCGGCTGCTGACCCAGTCCAGCAAGGGTGAACTGACAAGGCTGGGCGTGCTCGTGACCGGCGGCCGGACCAAGGCGGGCGCCGAGGCCGGGACCGAGGCGGTGGCCCGGTGAGCCGTAACGCGAAGATCAACGCCCTGCTGCTGTTCGTGGTGGCCGCGCTGGCCGTCCTGCCGCTGGCCCTCGGGCTCGGCGACCACAAGGAGGAGCCGTTCACGGGCGCCGACGCGGAGGCGGAGACGGCGATCACCGAGATCCAGCCGGACTACGAACCCTGGTTCTCGCCCCTGTACGAGCCGCCGTCCGGCGAGATCGAGTCGGCGCTGTTCGCCCTCCAGGCGGCCCTCGGCGCGGGGGTCCTCGCCTACTACTTCGGCCTGCACCGGGGACGGCGGCAGGGCGAACTCCGGGCCCTGGCAGACCGGGACACCACGACCTCGACGACCTCGACGACGGCGCAGGCCTCGACGACAGCGACGACCTCGCAGAGCGCCGAGAACACCAGGAAGACCGAGAACACCGAGGCCACGGAGGTCGCCGAGACCACCGCGAGATCCCACCCCTCCGGGAGCGTCTCCGAAGCGTCCGCCCCCGATCGGACCTGAGCCCGCGTGCTGCCGATCGACGCGGCGGCGCACAGCAGTCGCTGGCGCCACCGCCATCCCGTGGACAAGGCCGTGCTGGGACTGGGTCTCACCGTGCTCGCCATCTCCCTGCCGCCCTGGCCCGGCGCGGCCCTGGTCCTGGTGACGGCGCTCGTCATCCTGCTGGGGCCCGCGGGGGTGCCGGGCCGGAGGCTGTGGCGCGCCTACCGGGTACCGCTGGGCTTCTGCGTGACCGGGGCGCTCACCCTGCTCGTGCAGGTCGGCGGCCCGGACCGGTTCGTGGACCTGGCCGACGGCGGTCCGGTGCGCGCCGGGGAGCTGCTGCTGCGTACCTCGGCGGCCTCCCTCGGTGTCCTCCTCCTCGCGTTCACCACCCCGATGTCCGACCTGCTGCCCCGCCTGGTCAGGGCCGGGGTGCCCGCGCCCGTCGTGGATGTCGCCCTGGTGACCTACCGCATGAGCTTCCTGCTGCTCGACTCCCTGCGCCGGATCCGGGAAGCGCAGGCGGCCCGGCTCGGGCACACCACCCGGGCCGCGGAGTGGCGTTCGCTGGCCGGGCTCGGCGCCACCGCGTTCGTCCGTGCCTTCGACCGGGCTGCGCGCCTCCAGGACGGGCTGGCCGGGCGCGGCTACGACGGCACCCTGCGCGTCCTGGTGCCCGAGGCCCGGGTCTCCGTCCGCTTCACGGCCGCCGGCGTCGCGCTCCTCGCGGCCCTGGTCGCCCTCACCTTCGTCCTGCAATCCGTACTGGAAAGGCCGCTGTCATGAGCGAGCCCGCACTGGTCGCCCTGCGGGGTGCCTCCTTCGCCTACGAGGACGGCCCGGCCGTGCTCAGCGGCCTGGACTTCGAGGTCCACGCGGGGCGCGCGCTCGCCCTGCTGGGCCGCAACGGCAGCGGCAAGACCACGCTGATGCGACTGCTGAGCGGTGGACTGCGGCCGGGCGAGGGCGAGTTGTGGGTCGAGGGGCGCCCGGTGACGTACGACCGCAAGGGCCTGACCCGGCTGCGTACGACCGTGCAGCTGGTGGTCCAGGACCCGGACGACCAGCTGTTCGCCGCGTCCGTCGCCCAGGACGTGTCGTTCGGACCGCTGAACCTCGGCCTGCCCGACACCGAGGTGAGGGCCCGGATCGAGGAGGCGCTCGCGGCCCTGGACATCACCGCCCTGGCCGACCGGCCCACCCATCTGCTCTCCTACGGCCAGCGCAAGCGCACCGCGATCGCCGGCGCCGTCGCGATGCGGCCCCGGGTGCTGATCCTCGACGAACCGACCGCCGGGCTCGACCCCGACGGCCAGGAACGGCTGCTCGCGATCCTCGGCCGACTGCGCGAGTCCGGCACGACCGTGGTCATGGCCACCCACGACGTCGACCTGGCCCTGCGCTGGGCCGACGACGCGACCCTGCTCACCCCGTCCGGCGCGCGCACCGGACCCGCCGCCACGACGCTCGCCCGCACGGACCTCCTCCAACAGGCGGGCCTACGGCTGCCCTGGGGCGTCGCCGCCGCCCGGCTCCTGCGCGTCCAGGGCCTGTTGACCGACTCCTCGACCGGCCCGCGCACCGCGGAGGAGCTGGCCGCGCTGGCCGCGACGCCCGCTCCCACTATCCCCGCCGAAGGCTGACACCCCGCGACGGTGTCCGCCTGCCGCCGACAGCCGACGCACGGGAACCGGATGGACGATGATCGCCGGCATGGAGCGGATCATGGATCTCGACGAAGCCGTTGCCGCAGTCACGGACCGCCGGACCGCATGGCGGGCCCATGGTCTGACGGTCGGTCCTGTGACCTGGCGCGACGCGGCAGCCCCCTGGCCACAGCGGCTCGAGACCGACAGGGCCGAGGTGACGGATCCCGACTCGATCGGCATCCATGTCCGCGGCCCGCACGAGGCCGAACTGCTCGTCGTCCTCCACCGCGGCGGGTGGGCCGACATCGACTACGTCGCGAGCATCGACGACGCGGGCGTGTTCCCCACCCCGGCCCTGACCTCCACCCGGCAGTTCGGAGCCCTCCTCGACACCTGCGTGACCCGCGTCTTCGGCCTCGCCCCTGCCGATGGGTAGGACCCGGGCGGGAAACGGCCTTCGACCGCGTTCACCCGCTCCGCGCGACGGCGCTTCGGTCGTGCAGGGGACACGGGCAGTGATCGAGCCGCGGCCGCGGATCCCGTGACCGACGCAGGCGGCGCAGCCGCACCCGGGGACGGGACATACGACGCACGGCGACCGGCAGCAGCAGCGGAATGCGGGTGAGCACGAGAATGGTGCCGTTGCGCGCGAGTTCACCTCGTCGGAGGGTGCGCAGAATCTGCCAGGAATGCTGAAGAACCCGGCCGACCCGCAGGGCCCGCGACTCGAGCGCGAGCAGGAATCCGAGAGCGAGCAGTTCGCCGCGCCAGCAGTTCTTCGCCCGGGCTTCCTCGAGCACCGTCTCGATCAGCCCGCGCGCCTTGGCGATGTCCCCGCGCGCGGCCGCGAGGGTCGCGCTGCCCAACTGTGCCTGCTGGTCCCCGCTGGCCCTGTTCCTACAGTTGTCGAATCCGCGTCGAGCCTCGTTGAGGTGTTCCTGGGCATCGTCGAACAAGGCCATGGAAACGAGTGGTTCCGAGATACGCAGATGCACGAAAGCGGTGGAGTAGGTCCGTCCCGTCGGAGATGTGCCGTCGGATATCCCGGCACAGCTTGAGGGCGTCGCCGTACCGGCTGGTGTCCGTCCGATAGCGCGCGAGGGCCGGCACGGCCCGCATCCAGTCCGCCGTGCCGGGGGACGCTGCGGCCACCGCTTCGACGAGGCCGCGCGCATGCCGCCGCGGAGTCCGTCGTACGGTCGTCGCCGGGGGCCGCCCGGCGGGACGTCTCGCGGGGTGGGCGCCTCGGCCCTGCTCACCGTGGGCACCCCTCGGTCCTGCGGTTCCCACGCCTGAATGGTTTGATATTCAACTATGACTCGACGGATCTTCATAGACAAGCAGAGCCCCAAGGCCTACCACGCGCTGGTCCAGACGTCCGAGGCCGTGCGGGCGACCGCCTCCGACGCCGGCCTGGAGCGCACCGTCGTGGAACTGATCAATCTGCGCGTCTCGCAGCTCAACGGCTGCGCGTTCTGCCTCGACGTGCACACCAGGGCCGCTCTGCGCGCGGGCGAGGACACCAGGCGGCTGGGTGTCCTCGCGGCCTGGCGGGACACCGACCTCTTCAGCCCCCCGGAGCGCGCCGCCCTGGCGCTGGCCGAGGCGACCACCGTGCCGTCCGACGCCGCCGCGCAGGAGGCCGCGTACGCCGACGCCCTGGAGGTTCTCACCGAGGACCAGATCTCGGCGGTGATCTGGGTGGCGGTCACCATGAACGCCTTCAACCGGGTGTCCATCCTGAGCAAGCACCCGGTCCACTAGCGACCCGCCGCCCCCGTCGGCACCGGAGGGCCCACGCCTCGGTGCGGGGCCGCGCGCCCCGACACCGGTCAGCACCGTCACCCCGTCCGCCCGCGGCGTGTCCGCCGACAGCTCCCAGCCTCCGGCTCCTCCCAGGCCGGAAGCCGGCACCCCCCTCGTGGGGAGGTACCGGCTTCCGGCCGTGCTTCGGCGAGTGCCCTTCGTCAGGCCGTCACCCACCCGGCCGGGGGTGGGCGCCGGTGACGCGACAGGCTTCCGACGGGCTCAAGCACCGAGGAACATCCTGCACGTCCCCGACCGTTCGAAGACTGCCCCAACGACCTTGGGCAGCTTCGTTCCCTTCGCCCGGAGGTAGGCGGGGCCGGCATCCGGCGTGAACCCCGCGTCCATGACGTCCGTCAGCACTTCGTCGGGGGTCTTCTTCCCGGCGGAGGTGAGCCGGTTGTCCTGGACGAACGCCGGAACACCGTCGCACGGCATGGAGAACTGGACATTGAACGGGTATCCGTCCAACGCCTTGAGGGCACCGTAAGTGATGTCCTCGGCCCCCTTGGGCAGGCGGACACCGTAGTCGGACAGGGCCTGGTCGAGACTGACGTCGGCGGCGTCCGACGGAGACTCGTACGGGAACGGCCCGGCGTGCTCGGCGGAGTTCAGGCCGTCCGGATCACAGGCGGCAAGACCCCCGACCAGCAGCACACCCACGAACAACGCCGGCATCCGGGTCAGGCGGTGGAACACGATTTCTCCTAGCCGATGTTGAACGTCTGGTGACCGACGACATCGAAGTCACGAGCCAGCCCGACCGAGTTCAGACGAGCCATGTCGTTCTGCCGCAGCGGCTTGAAGGGCCCCACACCGAGGTCGCCCCGAGGCTTGCCGCCTCCGATGTTCCCCCAGTTGTACCGCTTGTAGACATCCACGGTGACGGTGCCCGTGACCTGGCCCCTCTTCATGACCGTGTCCCCGCGCACCCGGTACTGGTACCCGTTGAGTGCGAAGTAGTAGTCGTCGGCGTCGGCACCCTTGTTCATTCCGTGCTCACGCCCCCTGGCGACGCTGCTGCCATGCCAACCGCTGTCGAAATGGCCGAGCTTGATCTGCTGACCGACCTGCTTCCGCATGTAGGAGAGGCTGGCCATCATGTCCGCGACGTTCACCTCGGCCGTCTCGCCGCCGTTCTCCATCCAGTGCTCCATGAGGTTGAAGCCGCGCTGCCACCCTCTCATCGCGACATAGGACAGGGCCATGGAGCCGGCCAGGAAGAACACGCTCTTGTCGTGCGCGTCCGTCTTCAGGGTGCCCCACCCCGGACGGTTGGCGTCCTCGGCCTGGACCGGGGGGTACTCGTAGGCCGGGCCGCCGGCCGGCATCTTCTTCGGGTCGAAGCCGGAGCAGTTGTTCGGGTTGCACAGGGAGCCGAACCCCTGCTCGTTGGCGAGGTCCTGGCTGATGGGCGTCCCGCCCTTCTCCACCGGCTTGTTCATGGTGGGGTCGGCCCACCAGTTGTCCTCGCCCGTCGGGTCCCAGCCCAACAGCGGGCTGTTGTCGGCGTAGGCGTATCCGTTCAACGACTGGGCGTCGGAGGTGTCCAGCAGCGGGTCGACGCTGAGGAACTGGCCGAGCAGCGGGTCGTATTCGCGGGCACCGACGTGGGTGAGGCCGGTGGCGGGGTCGGCGGGCTTGCCGAGGAACTTCTTGTCGTCGGGCCAGGTGGTCACCGCGGTGCCCCGGTCGGCGCCGAAGGGGGTGGTGTAGCGCTTGGTGATGGCCTGGTCGCCGGCGGCGAGAGCGAGGCTCGCGGTGTTGTGCCGGTCGGCGGCGAGCCAGGTGAGGGCGGAGGTGCCGCTCTGGTTGGTGCGCACCGCCACCGCGGTGCCGCCGAGGGAGTAGGTGCGCTGGGCCCACTTCTTGCCGGTCGTGGCGTTGTAGTGGACCTCGGTGGCACCGAGGTAGAGGACGGTCTCCCCGCCGGTGTTGCGGCGGACGAGGAGGCTGCCGTCGGTGTCGTAGACGTATCCGGTCGTGCTGGTGGCGGAGCCTGCCGTCTCCTTCAGGCTGCCGAGCCGGCCCTCGCTGTCCCAGGTCAAGGACTGGGTCGCGGTTCCGTCGGGGCGCGTGGTGGTGTCACCGGCGGCGTCGTAGCCGTAGGCGGCGGTGACCCCGGTACAAGCACCCGTGGCGGTCCCGGAGGGAGTGACGGTCAGGGTGTGCGGCTGGGCGGTGTTGTTGTAGCAGTAGGTGCGTGAGGTGGTGCTGCCGGAGGTGCTGTGGTTGGTCTCGGTGGCGCGCTGCCCGGCGCTGTTGTAGGTGTAGCCGTTCCAGTAGGGGGCGGGACCGCCGAGGCCCGCGGCGGTGCGGCCGGACGCGGCGCAGTCCGCCGCCTTCGGCGTCCAGGCCTCGGTCAGACGCTGGTAACCGTCGTAGGTGAAGCACTGGTTGTCGGCAGTGCTCGCCCCGCCCAGGGTGGTGGGGTCGGTGAGCGAGGTGACGTTGCCCGCCTGGTCGTACGCGTAGTTGAGCTGCTGGAGCTGCCAGGCGTGGGTGTCGTCGGTGACCACGGACTGGGTCAGACGGTCCGTGCCCTCGTCCCAGGTGTTGGTCAGGTAGGCCTTCTTGACGCCCGCGGCGTCGGAGACCCCGAGGGTCAGCTGCTGGACCTTGTCCGTGGCGGTGAAGTCGCTCGCGAGGACGTAGCTCTGGGTGCCGCTGAGGGTGGTGGGAAGTCCGTAGTCGTTGTAGCCGGTGTCGATGATCTCCTTGGGCAGTCCGGCGACCGCGGGCTGGACGTCCTGGTCCTGGGCGCCGGTGAGGTCGTAGTGGGCGCTGAAGGACAGCGTCGCGGACGGTACGGCACCGGAGCTCACCAACGGATCGTCGGCGGGCAGTGTCAGCGTGGAGTCCAACGCGTGGTAAAGGCTGTCGTAGCTGGTGACCTTGCGCGTGTAGGCGTGGGCGGTGTCGGTGGCGCCGTTGCTGTACCGGGTCGACGAGGCCAGCTGGCCCTTGTAGCCGGTGGCGTCGTAGGCGAGGGCGGTGAGCTGGTTGGCCGGGATCTGCTCCTCGGTGGTGGAGGTCAGGTCGGCGTCGGCCGCCGCCTTGTAGGTGGCGGTGGGGCGGCGCAGCTTGTCGTAGGCGGTGATGACCACCCGGCCGGCGCCGTCCTTGGTCCACGCCGGCAGGTCCCGGCTGTCGTAGCCGGTGGTCTCGGTGCCCTTGTCCGGGTCGGTGCTCTTCACCTGACGGCCGAACAGGTCGTAGATCCAGGTCCAGGAGCTGTTGTCCGGTCCGGTGACCTTCGCCTGCTTGTCGTCCAGGGTGTACGCGAACTTCGTCGAGGTGTAGAGGGTGCCGGTGCCACCGCCGTAGGCCGCGTCGTCGGGGGACGGGGAGGCGTACTGGCGGGTCTCGACCGCGCGGCCGAGCGCGTCGGTGATCGTGCGCTTCGCCGAAGCGCCCTCCACGCCCGAGGTGGCGGTGGAGTCGCCCGTGTAGCTGGTGGTCGTGGACCAGCGCTGCACGCCGTAGGTGTAGAAGGTGCTGGTCCTCGGGCGCTCGGCCCCGTCGAAGGTGACCGAGGTCTGCTTGGCGGTGCCGCCGTACTCGGCGCGGCTGTAGGTGCCCGAGGGCGGGTTCTTGCTGTCGTAGACGTCCGCGTAGGTCTCGTAGGCCAGGCCGCGGCTGTCGTAGCGGGTGTCGGTCAGGATCCGGCCGCCCTCGACGCTGCGCTTCTGCGTCTGGATCGGCCGCAGTTGGGCGTCGTAGAGGGAGAAGACCGTCTCGTAGGTGTCGCCGTCCGCCTTGATGGCCCCGGTCGAGGTCCAGGACGCGGCGGTGTTGCTGACGCTGTACCCGTAGACGTAGCTGGCGGGCAGGTCGCTGGTGCGGTTGGGCAGCCACACGGCCGTGACCCGGCCGAGGGCGTCGTAGGTGTACTGGGTCTGCTTGTTGTTGATGTCGAACGAGCGGACGACGTTGCCGCGCGCCGGCTCGTAGTAGGTGAACGTCTTCTGCGTGGCCGTGTTGGTCGTGATGGCCATGGTCAGCGGACCGCCGGCGGCCGGCGTGTAGGCCGTGGTGGTGGAGTTGCCGGCGGCGTCGGTGACGGTGGTGGGGCGGCCCAGGGTGTCGTGGACGGTCTTGGCCGTGGTCTGCCAGGTGGTGGGGCCGCGCTCCCCTCCGCTGGAGGTGGCCGGATAGGCGGCTGCCCGTCCGGTCCAGGAGGCGTCGCCCAGGGTCGGCGTCTGGCTCGCGGTCCAGGCGGTGGCGGCGGTGTTGTCGAAGACGGTGGCCTGGTCGGAGAGCACGTCTCCGCGGTCGGCGACCTTGGCGGGCAGGTTGAGCTGGTCCTCGCCGGTGGCGCAGGTGCGGCCGACGGTGCGGCTGCGGGAGACGAGGTCGGAGATGCCCTTGGCGGTGTTGCGGGCGTACCAGGTGCGGGTGCAGATCTCGTCGCCGCTCCTGGCGGCGTCGCCGGCGTCCTCCTCGGTGGCCTTCATGCCGTAGGAGTCGAAGGTGGTGGAGGTCGTGTGCGTGCGCCAGGCGTCCTTGACCGTCAGGTACGTCGACGTGGCGGTCCCGCCCGTGCGGACGAAGTACGCCTCGGTGTCGGCGTAGGACGCGTGCTGGGTGGCGGTCTTCTTGGACCAGGGTTCGTTGACGGTCACCGAGACGGCCTGGCTGCCGTCGTAGGTCACCTGCTGCCGGGTGAAGCCGGTGTACTGCTCACTGTCGGTCTGGTCCGCGACGGTCAGCCCGGGGACGGCGAGCGCCTTCACGCTGACGTCCTTGCGGGCGGTGGGGTCCGGCTTGCCGTCCGAGCCCTGTACCCGGTCGCCGTCCATGCCCTGCATGTAGACGGTGACCGTCTTGGACTTGGTGGCGTCCGTGCCCTTGACGGTGGTGACCTTGCCGTAGCCGCGCCACTGCGACCAGGTCCGCTCGGCCTGCGGGGTCAGCGGGTTCTCGTCGTAGTGCCAGGCGGGGTCGGCGTAGGTGTAGTCGGTCTCGGTCGTGGCGTTCTTGCCGGTGGGGTCGGTGCTGGTCACCGCGAGGACGCGGTACTTGTGGAACCAGTCGAGGCCGGCTTCCTCGGCGCCGTTGATGTGCCAGTACACCGGGTAGCACGAGGTGTGGTCGTCGTCCTCGTCAGGGGTGTGGCCGCGCACGCACTCCGGGTCCGAGAGGGTCACGGTGGTCACCGCGCCGGTCTCCGAGATGAGGGTGCGGACGCGGGGCCGGTAGAGCGGCACGATGTCGTCGGTGCCGTCGACCCGGTTGGGCCGCTTGTCGTAGGTGAACGTCACCGGCGGCAGAGCGATCGCGGTGCCGGCCTTGCCGGTGTGCTTGATCGAGTCGAGCACCAGCACCTGGTCGGAGGTGTCCCCCAGGTCGCCGCCGTCGAAGAAGTGCTGGGCGAGATCCCAGGAGTCCACGGCGTCGTACGTGTTGCCGGCCGCGTCCCAGGAGAAGGAGTCGACCCCCGTCAGCCGCTTGCGGGTGAAGAAGGACGGGCTCTCGGCGTCGCAGTCGTCGCCGCTCTTGCAGAGGGAGTCGAAGGGTACGTCGGGCCAGTTGTCGGCCGTGGATTCCTTCAGGTCCGAGCAGTCCGAGGCGGTGCAGCGCTCGCTGTAGTCGAAGGTCACCTTGTGCGAGGCGGTGCCGGAGAACAGGGCGTCCTTGCGCTGACCGTAGAGGATCTTGGTCAGGTAGCCGCCGCGGGTGTAGGTGGCGGTGGCGGTGTCCGCCTTGTTCTTGGCATAGGAGTTGGTCTCGGCGGTGTACCAGTACGACATCGCGTTGCCGTGCAGGTCCTCCACGTAGTCGAGGTTCCACCGCCACGCCTGCGTCAGCGCGCGGTCGGCGAACGCGGTGCCCTTGCTGTAGCCCGGCTCACCGGAGTCGTCGCCGAAGACGGGCACGGTCCAGGTGGAGTTGGTGCGCTCGGTGCCCGCGCCGTCCAGCTTGTTCTGGCCGAAGACGTACTTGGTGCCGTTGCCGGTGGTCACCGTCCAGTACTCGCCGTCGTCGTCGCCGTTGTCCGCGCCGGTGCCGCGGGTGACGACGGAGGCGTCGTCGTCCTTCAGCCGCCAGGTGCCGGTGGTGTCGTCCTTCACCAGGGTGGTGGACTTGCCGTTGAGCACGAGGGAGGCGTTGTCGTACTTCCAGCACATGTCGTACTTGTCGTCCTGGCCGTCGTCGTCGCAGGAGCCGTACGAGCGCTCCACGTACGAGGAGGACGACAGGTCGAATCCCTCACCGACGGCGCTGCCCTGGTTGTTGGTGTTGGCGGTCCGGCCGTCGATGGAACCGGAATCGTAGGACAGCGTGACCGACGGGGTGGGGCCGGCCGCCGGCGCGGGCGGGGTCATGGGGTACGACCAGGTGAAGGAGCCCGAGGAGCCGCCGGCCTGCCAGGACGACGACGCGCTCAGCGGGGTGGCGGTGTAGGCGCCCGCCCCGGACGCCGACTCGCCGGCGGCCGCGGCGAGCGCCACCACGGCGGTGGCCGGTGCCGCCGCCGCGCGGGCCGACATCGGCACCTGCGCGGACACGGTCTGCGCGCTCACGTCGTTGTGCGTTCCGGCCAGCGGTGTCTCGACGCGGCAGGACGCCTTCTCCGGCGTGGTCAGCGCGCACTCGGGCAGGCGCACCAGGCGCAGTCGGCCCGCCCAGTCGCCGCCGTAGGCCGAGGCGAACGACGAGTAGTCCACGTCAAGTCCGTTGGTACCGGCTTGCCCTGTGGTCACCGACAGCAGAATGCCCTTGATTCCGGCGGCGGTTGCCTCCTTGCGGCCCAGTACCCGCACGGTCGCCGCAGTCGCGGACGTCACCGACCGCGCCGCGGGCGCGGTGAGGGTGACGGGCAGACCGCCCACCTCGGCGCGCTTGCCGCGGACGAGTTCGGCTCGGCCGGCGGCGGGCCAGGTGGCGTGCTGTGCGGCCAGGGCCTTGGCACCCTGCGCGCGGTTCTCCGCCTGGGCCTTGGCCAGACGGTCCCGAGCCGCCTTCGCCGTGGCGGGATCGGCGGGGATCATCTCGGCGTTGCGGGTCTTCGGTGTGCCGGGCCTGCCGAGCGCGTCGGCCGCCTGGGCGACCGGGGCCAGGCCGATCGGCACGCTCAGAGCGAGAACGAGCGAGCCGACGGTCAGGCGAAGTGTGCGGCTGACGGTGGCCGGGCGGCCGTTCCGTCGTCTTCGCGGACGGAAGAGCATGGTGTGGTCCCACCCCTTGGCGTTCGTGCACGGATGTTGCATGAGGACGCCGGATCCGCCGGACGTGGAGTCCGCCGGACACCGGAGGGCCGGGTCGCGGCGCGGCGCGGCCCGGCCCGGCGGTTGGCGGGGGCCCGGCCCTCGCGGCCGGGCCCCGACGGCGGTCAACCGCCGATCATGTTCTCCACCTGCATGTCGTTGGCAGGCGCCCCGACCCAGATCCGCAGATCGCTGATCTTCTCGGGCAGGTAGTTGCCCCACGCCTTGTTGACGTAGGCCCGGCCGGCGGAGAAGTCCCCGTTTCCGGCGACCGCGGTGAAGGCGGTCGGCACGTCGTTGGGTGTGGCGTCGAGATACAGGCTGATCGTCCCGTCCTGGGCGTTGTAGGCGCCGGTCAGCCGGACGCGTTCGTCGGTCAGGGCGGTGCTTTCGGAGCTGACGGCGGTGTAGGTCTTGCCGTCCGCCGCGAGACGTCCGAAGCGCCAGTACCCGACGGGTACGTCCTTGAGGGTCCCGTCGTCCTGCGGGACCTGTTCGGTACCGGTCTGGTTGAACCACAGGCCCCAGGCGGACCCGTCGGCCGTGCGCTGGCCGACGACCTGTCCGCTGTATCCGGCGCTCTTGCCCGCCAGGGCGGCACCGTCGAGTTCCACCTCGGTGGTGACGGTGAAGGAGCCGGTGTCGTCCACGACCGGGCCGGGTACGGTGACCGCGTCGTCGACGCCGTCCAGTGAGACGGCCTCACCGTCGAGCGTGGCGCCGCCGCTGAGGGTCATGGTCCGGCTGTAGCCGCTGACCGAGTCGGCCAGGGTGCTGCCGGTGGCGCCGTCCGGGTTCCACGCGCCGACCAGTTCCACGGCGGTGCTGCCGGTGTCCGGGTCGATCAGACCGGCCTCCTGGGCCATCTCCCTGTCGGACAGGGCCCGCTGGAACACCGCGACCTCGTCGATGCGCCCGCGCCAGTAGTTGTTGAACCCGCCGCTGTAGCCCGCTCGCCCGACCTGGAGGGCACCGTCGCTGGTGGTCGGCTTGCCCGAGGTCCCCAACGCCACCGGGGCGCCCTGCGGGCGGCCGTTGACGTAGAGGGTGATGGTTCGGTCGGTGGCGTTGTAGACCCCGCCGACGTGCGTCCAGGCCTTCAGGGGCACGCCCTGGGCCGAGGCGTTGGCGCCGATGTACTTCCGCACGCCGTTCTCGTACCAGGACCACAGGAACACCCAGCGCTGGATGCCCGAGGAGTAGTACAGCGACCAGCCGGTGTTGTCGGAGTTCTGCTGGGAGGCGACGCAGTGGTAGTCGGTGCCTTCCGTCAGGTAGGCCCAGGTCGAGACGGAGAAGGAGGCCTGCGTGTTGATCGCCGGTGACGCGGTGTCGGCCCAGGCGGTCTGGTTGGCGGCCACGGAGGAGTCCAGCCAGAAGGACCGGTCCTGGTCGCCCCGGCGGGCCAGGCTCGAGAAGCCCGCGCCGGCGGTGTGGAAGGTCAGGGGATGGCGGGTGCCGGCCGTGGTGGCGGAGTCGGCCGCCGTGACCACTCCGGAGCCGGGCGCCGCGTCGTCGAAGTGCCAGCGTCCGGAGGCTCCTTCGCCCTCCGCGACCTTGAACAGGAAACTGGTGGTCGCGCCGGGGCGCCCGGAGCCGACGTTGTCCTTGGCACGGACCTGGAGGATCTGCGTGCCGGGCAGCTCCGGCGTGATCAGCCTCGTCGGCGCGGAGCCCGTGACGGAGTGCCAGGTGGGCCAGGTCGGCAGCCGGTACTCGTAGCCGGCGATGTTGGTGTCACCCGTGGCGGGCTTGAAGTAGAAGTTCCCGCCCTGGCCCGGTCCGCCGCCGGCGGCACAGGCGTTGGCCGTGCACAGGCTGTACGTCCCGTCGGTGGTGACGGTGGGTGCCTTCGGCGCGGTGGTGTCGACCTTGAAGTAGCACCAGCCCTTGGTCGTCACCGAGCTGTGGGTCGACTCGATCGCGTGGTCGTCCCCGCTCCAGTAGGACCGGGTCCAGGCCGACATCCGGGCCAGGGCCCCGTCCGTGAAGGTCAGCGGCGAGGTCACCTGGACCTTGGCGTTGTCGGTGACGAAGCCGCTGGACGGACGGATGGGTTCGGTGACCGTGGTCCAGCTGCCGTCGGTGTTCTTCCTCTGCACCACGAAGTGGGCACGCAGGGTGGCGCCGCTCTCCCCGCCGGACTCCGTCTGGACGTTGGCGAGGAAGTCGGGCGTCGGGTCGGAGATGATCGCCGGGTCCGTCTCGCCGGTCTCGCAGGTGGTGCCGCTGCCGGACAGGACGCCGGGGCTGGTCGGCGGCGCCGGGACACCGACGTAGTCGACGTCCAGGACGGCGTCGTCGTCGAAACGCTTCCAGCCGTTGGGGTCGCCCTCGTCGCCGGCCTTGAGCATCAGTGTCAGCCGGGACATGTCACCGGCCGCGAAGGACTGCACGGTCTTGGTCAGGTTCTCGTACGACTGGCTGGGGTCGTCGTTGAACTCGATCGGCTTCGCCGGCTGGCTCGGGTCGCAGTTGGAGCCGCGGCCCGCGGACACCGTGCGGTCGCCCATGATGTCCCAGTTGGCGGTGGGACCGGGCCAGCGGGTGGAGGAGGAGATGTCACCGGTGCGCACCAGCTGCACCACGGTGGCCGTGCAGGACATCGACCAGCGCTCGGTCACCCGGAAGGTGGCGTCGAGCACCCTCTTGCCCTTCAGCGCGGACGGCGAGAACTCGAAGTACATGCGCTGCTTGTACGGGGTTCCGGTGGTGCAGGGGTAGCCGAAGCCGCCGGTGTAGTAGATCGAGCACAGGCCCACCCCCTTGCCCTCGTCGCCGCCGGTGAAGTTGTAGAAGGCGTCGCCGTCGGAGGAGAGCACCGTGCGCTCGGACTCCGACCAGGAGACGTCCGGGTCGATGTAGAGCGGGTAGACGGTGTCCTCGTCCTTGAGCTGACCGGCGTCGGGGACGACGGTGATGGCGCTCTGGGTGACCGAGATGTCCAGCGGAACGGCGGTGGCGCCGTCACCGGGGCCCTCGGCCGGGTCGGTGACACCCGACTCGTCGCCCTCGGCCGCGGATCCGGCCGCCCGGGTGTCGCCGGCCGCGGCCACGGCGGACGCGGCGTTCGTGGACTTCGCCGAGGCGGTCCTGGCCGAGGAGGAGCCCGAGGGCTCGGCCCGAGTGGCGGGGTCGGTGGCGCCGTCATGGCCCGCGGAGTCCCACTGGCGGGCCGTCGGGGCCCGGAAGACGGTGGCGCCGTTGTCGTCCACCGCCTGCAAGGACTGGCCCGCGCCCTCCCTCAGCACCAGACCGTCGGCCCGCACCGGCAGGTGCAGCGCGGTCAGTGCCGGGTTCGCGGCGGCCTGAGCCGTCTTGGCGACGAGAACTTCGCGATAGCCCTCGGTGGTCGCCGTCATCCGCAGGTCCACGTCCGGCAGGACGTTCGCGTAGACGGCCGAGTCGCCGTCCAGCGTGGGAGCGGGCAGCGAACCGGGCCAGCCGACCGCCAGGGTGTGGCCGTCCTCGGTGATGCTCACCAGGTCCTTGCCGTCGCCGCCGCCGGAGAACGACACACCGGCGACAGCCGCCTTCGGGGCGATCCGGTGGTCTTCACGACGGGTCAGGGTGGCGTCGGGCGCCGCCCAGGCGCCACCGGGCTGTGCCACCCGGACGGGGACGACCGACTGCTTGAGGTTGAAGGTGGCGCCGTCCGGATTGGCGTACGTGGTCGAGTACTCGGTGCGCTCGGAGACCACTTCGACCGGCTTCCCGGTGGCCACCGCCTGCGCGGACGCCTGCGTTGCCGCAGACGCTGCGGAGGCGTCCTGGCTCGGCGCCGCGGCGGCGGGAGCCAGCGGCAGGACGGGAAGTCCGCCGAGCAGCAATCCCGACAGTGCCCCCGCCACCGTCGTGCGCATTCTCGGTCTGTGTCGTGTGCTGCCCATCGGTATGCCCCACCCCGCCATTCCCTGGCCCGTCGGCCCGCGCGCACGAAAGACCCGGTCGGGACTCGTGACGGCGGCGCCGAAGAAAACTCAGCAAAGGAAAGCGTGACCCGGACGGGTCGTCAACTGACTATTTCTGCGGAAAAATTGACTGACCATTGGGTGGAAGGAAGCGTGCAAGACACATCCGAATATCCCCCTCTCCTGCCATACGCACCGAATCGGACGAAGCATTTCGTCACGTCACATCGAGAGAGGAACCGGCACCTCCGTTCGAGTGCCGGACAGGCCGCACCGGTGAAGTTCAATCCCATTCCGGCAAAGACCGGGAACGGTGGCGCCGGTTGTTTCGGCGAAAGAGAGGGGGCGGCTTTTCCATTTAACCCGTGAGACATCTTTTCAAGGGCGGACGTTCATATTTAAGATGATCAACTTTCATCCGGCACACACGGGGCCCGTCGGCCTGTGCGCTGCCGGGAGGCAGGACGTGGCGGCGGGCCTGTGGGACGGCCGGGCGGCGCCCGCGGTGATCAGCCGGCCGTACGTCCCTCCCGAGGTCCGCGGCCACGGCGTCGGCGCGGCCCTCCTGGCACGGGCGGTCGGGGCGGCACGTGCCCGGGGTGCGCACCCGGTCCTGGACGTGGTGGCCACCGACCTCGCCCGGTGTCCTTCCACGAACGGCTCGGTTGGCGGCTCCTCGGCACCGCCGACCAGCGGTGGGGTCCGACCCGCACGGTGTCCGTGCGCTGTTGCGCCGCCCCGAGGACGACCGCTCGGGCGACGGAGTAGCACAAGGCCTCGGGAGGCGCTGCCGAACGGCGGTGCAGGCACCCGGAATCGTGCGATTCCTCACCCGTTCTCGTGGTCTTGCCGCCCATCCCCCTGGCGGGAGTTCCCGCAGGTCATGAGAAAGTTGCGGCCCAAACTACCCAGGGGGGTCTGTGACACGACATCAGAAGCGGTTCGGGGTGCGCAGAAAGTCGGTGACGCTGATCGTCGCGCTCGGCACCATGGCCGGGGCGGCGCTCGCGGGGGCGGCTCCGGCCGGCGCCGCGACCTGGACCACCGTGGCGGCGGGCGTGGCGTACCGACAGTACGACCTGGCGGCGGCCGCCGGGACGACGCATGTGCATGTGCTCAGCGTCGATCTCGACAACACCCACGTGAGCCTCGGGCTGTTGTACCCGGGGGCGGTCGCGTCCCGCTCGGCGATCTCCTCGCTGGCGAACAGCCAGAAGGCCGTCGCCGGTATCAACGGGGACTTCTTCAACATCAGCGAGACGCAGCACCCGGGCGTCGCGGCGACCGGGGCGAGCGTGGGTCCGGCGGTCGCGAACGGGAAGGCGCTCAAGGGCGCGGTCCCGAACGGGCAGCGGTTCGGACCGGCGCTGCCGCCGGGCACGAACACCAGGGCCGTGGTCGGTGTGGGCACCGACGGCAAGGCCCGGGTGGACAGTCTGTCCCTCAACGGGACGGTCAGCGTCCTCGGGCGGCGGCTGCCGCTGGGCGGCGTCAACCAGTACGCGCTGGCCGAGAACTCCATCGGCGCGTACACCTCGGACTGGGGCAGCGTCTCGCGCAAGCGGGCCACCTGCGGCACGGACACCGAACGGGCCGCGGCGTGCAGCACCAGCACCTACGAGGTGACCGTGAAGAAGGGCCGGGTGGTGTCGACGTCGACCGCACCCGGCAGCGGCACCATCACGGCCGGCACCACGGTCCTCGTCGGGCGGGAGGCGGGCGCGGCGCGCCTGAAGAAGCTCGTCAAGGGCCAGGCGGTGGCGGTGCGCTACGGGCTGACGGCCGCGTCGAGGTCCGCGTACAGCTTCGCCGTGGGCGGCTACCCGGTCCTGTCGGCCGCCAAGCCGCTGTCCGGGCTGGACACGTCGGTCTCGGCGGTGCGTACGGCCGTGGGCATCGGCAACGGCGGGAAGCGGGTGTACCTGTTCGCGCTGGACGGTGCCACCGCGTACCGCAAGGGGCTGACGATCGCCGAGGTCGCAGGCGCCCTGAAGAGCCTCGGCGCGACCGAGGGCTTCAGCCTGGACGGCGGCGGCTCGTCGACCCTGGTGGCCCGTCCCGCGGGCTCGACCAAGGTGACGGTCCGCAACCACCCGTCCGACGGGTACGAGCGCCCCGTGGCGAACGGCATCGGGGTCTTCACCAAGTAGTCGCCCAGGTCATGGGTGAACCCGCAGCGGCCTCACGGCCGAAGACTGCCGACGATGTCGGCCGTCGCCGTGAGGCCGCTGTGGATGGTGGGGGCGACGTCGGTGCCGGCCAGAAGGAACCCGAGCAGCAGGCAGACCAGCGCGTGCGAGACCTTCAGTCCGCCGTTGCGCATGAAGATCACCGCCAGGACCAGCAGCAACAGCACCGCGGAAATCGAAATGGCCACCGTCAACCTCCTCGGACACGTCCGCTTTCACGGCGTTCGGCGGCAAGTGTGGCCTAACGGAGGGTTCGTCCGTGCGGCTGACCTGTCCGCCGAACGAGTGGTGTCAGGCGAGGGCCGCTACGCCGCCCGGTGGGCGTCGAGGAACGCCTCCAGGCCCGGCAGGTCGTCCGTGTTGAGGTAGTCGACGCCGGCGGCGAGGAGTTCGGCCCACAGCGCGTCCCGGGCGGGGCCCGCGAGATCGGGCGTGGCCCAGAACCGCACCCGCTGCCCGCGCGCGTGGGCCGCGCCGACGATGCCCCGCAGCTTCTGCCGTTCCGCCTCGGGGAACGCCCCGACGCCGAGCCAGGTGAAGTTGAGCGTCCAGTTGTCGCTGATCAGCGAGGCGAACGAGGACTCGGAGGCGCCGAGGTCGACGAGTCGGCCGTCGTAGAAGGCCCGGCGGACACTCTGGGCCTCCATGGGCGTACGGGCCGCGCGGTCACCGGAGATGACGGCGGTCACCGGTCCGGGGTGGACGCGGCCGTGCGCGTAGGTGGTGAACAGGCCCTTGTGGCGCGCCAGTTGCCGGTCGAGTTCGAGATACGTCGAGGAACCCTCGGTCTTGATGTCGATGAGCAGTTGGATGGGCTGCCGGTAACCCCGGTACACCGATCCGCGGTTGGCCCGCGCGCGGGCTGCGAGCGGGGCGAGGTAGAGCGACTCCAGGGTGCGGGTGGGGTCGAGCTGGTCCGCCGAGTGGGCGACGAGGAGTTCGCCGTCGACGAGGAAGATGTCGGCCTCGACGCTGCCGAAACGGTGGTCGAGGGCGTCGAGCAGCGGGCGGGGATGCTCGTAGTCGTTGTGGGCGTGGGCACGCCACAGCGGGCGGGGGCCGCGCTTCTGGCCGTCGGCGAACGCGCTGCCTGCGGGCGGGGCGAGCACCGCGGCGACGGTGGCGCCGAGGCCGGTGAGCACTCTGCGGCGGGTGACGAGAGCCATGTCGTTCCTCCCTGTGGGGCGGTCGGGCCACAGGGA
This sequence comes from Streptomyces sp. NBC_01334, assembly GCF_035983595.1. Lineage (NCBI taxonomy): Bacteria > Bacillati > Actinomycetota > Actinomycetes > Kitasatosporales > Streptomycetaceae > Streptomyces > Streptomyces sp. NBC_01334. The sequence continues at coordinate 1,720,826 of NZ_CP130718.1, forward strand.
GTATGAGGCTGCGGGAGTGACAACGAACCCGTACGTGCGAGGAGTTGGCCGGACCGCCGTCGCCCGTTCACTCCTTCGGGCCGACGGCACGGAAAAGCCCGCCCCAGGTGGGGCGGGCTTCATCGGGTGACGGTCAGGGGGCCCGCAGATCGACGAGTTCGGCCACGGCGGCCCGGTGGGCGCCCGCGCTGCCGTAGGCGATCGAGTCGGCCTTGGCCCGCTTGAGGTACAGGTGGATCGGGTGCTCCCACGTCATGCCGATGCCCGCGTGCAGCTGGAGCGCCTCCTCGGCGGCGTGCACGGCGACCCCCGCCGCGTAGGCCTGGGCGACGGCCACCGCGATGTCGACGTCCTCACCGCTCGCCAGCGCGTCGGCCGCGCCCCGGGCGACAGCCCGGAGGTTGACGACCTCCAGCCAGAGCTGGGCCAGCCGGTGCTTGATCGCCTGGAAGCCGCCGACGGGCCGGTTGAACTGCTTGCGCTCCTTCAGATAGCGCACGGTCTCGGTCAACGCCCAGTCCGCCAGACCGAGTTGCTCCGAGGCGAGCAGCCCAGCACCGGCCCGCAGGCCACGGCGGACGGCTGGTTCGGCGTCGCCGAGACGGCGGCCGGGGGCACCGCTGAGGGTGACCGTCGCGAGCGGGCGGGTGAGGTCGAGGGACACCTGCGGGGTGACGGTCGCGGCGGCCGCGTCCACCGCGTACAGACCGCCGTCGTCCGCCGGAACGAGCAGCACGTCGGCGACGGCCGCGTCCGCGATCTTGGACAACTCGCCCCGGAGGAGGCCTCCTTCGACGTGTACGGCCTGGACGGCGGCGCCCGGTGCGGTGTGCAGGCCGACCGCCAGCACGCCGACCGTCCGCCCGGACGCCAGCCGGCCGAGCAGCTCCTCGTCCCCGAGGGCCAGCAGCGCCTCGGTGGCGACGACGGCACTGGTCAGGTACGGCACAGGGGCGACGGAGCGCCCCAACTCCTCCAGCACCACGGCGACTTCACGATGGCCGGCGCCCTGACCGCCCAGCGCCTCGGGCACCAGTAGGCCGGCGAGACCCATGCCGTCGGAGAGCGCCTTCCAGGCCGCGAGGTCGTGCGGCGCGTCCGACTCCGTACGCGCGATGACCCCGGGCGCGTCGCAGTGGTCGGCGAGCAGGTCGCGGACGGCGGCGCGCAGCGCCTCTTCCTCCTCGGAGTAGAGGAGATCGGGCTGTGCGCTCATCGGGCCAGGTCCTTCCAGGCGACGTCCTTGTCGGTGCGCGGCTCGGACGGCAGGCCCAGGACGCGTTCGGCGACGATGTTCAGCAGGACCTCGCTGGTCCCGCCCTCGATGCTGTTGCCCTTGGAGCGGAGGTAGCGGTATCCGGCCTCCCGGCCGGTGAAGTCCACCAGCTCCGGGCGGCGCATGGTCCAGTCGTCGTACAACAGGCCCTCCGCGCCGAGGAGTTCGACCTCCAGACCGCTGATCTCCTGGTTGAGCCGGGCGAACGCGAGCTTCATGCCGGAGCCCTCGTAGCCGGGCTGGCCGGCGACGAGCTGCTGGCGCAGGCGTTCACCGGTGAGGCGGGCGGCCTCGGCCTCGACCCAGAGCTTCAGCAGCCGCTGGTGCAGGTCGTGGGTGCGCAGTTCGGGCCGCTCGCGCCAGGTCTTCGAGACCGGGCCGATCATGCCGCCCTCGCGGGGCAGCCGCATGCCGCCGATGGCGACGCGTTCGTTGTTCAGCGTGGTCTGCGCGACCCGCCAGCCGTCGCCGACCTCGCCGAGGCGGCGGGAGTCGGGGATGCGGACGTCGGTCAGGAACACCTCGTTGAACTCGGCCTCGCCGGTGATCTGGCGCAGCGGCCGGACCTCGACACCCGGGTCCGTCATGTCACAGAGGAAGTAGGTGATGCCCGCGTGCTTGGGCACGTCCGGGTCGGTGCGGGCGATGAGGATGGCCCAGCGGGCGACATGGGCGCTGGACGTCCACACCTTCTGCCCGTTCACGACCCACCCTCCCCCGTCCTCACGGACGGCGCGGGTGCCGAGCGCGGCCAGGTCGGAGCCGGCGCCGGGCTCGCTGAACAGCTGGCACCAGACCTCCTCACCCACCCACAGGGGACGCAGGAACCGCTGCTTCTGCTCCTCGGTGCCGTAGCGCAGGATCGTCGGCGCGGCCATGCCGAGGCCGATGCCGATGCGCCGCGGGTCGTTGTCGGGGGCGCCCGCGGCCGCCAGCTCGGCGTCCACGACGGCCTGGAGGGAGCGGGGCGCGCCCAGTCCGCCGAGGCCCTCGGGGAAGTGCACCCAGGCGAGTCCCGCGTCGAAGCGTGCCTTGAGGAAGTCCGTCGTACCGGTGTCGGCGGGCGGGTGCGCGGCCAGCAACTCCGCTGTGCGGCGCTTCAGTTCGGCTGCGTCGGTCATGCGGTGGCTCCGTTCTGCGGTACGACGGCGACCCGGCCGGTGGTGACGCCGTCGCCGACCCGCTGCACGGCGGCCGCGGCCCCGTCGAGCGGTACGCGCTCACTCACCAGCGGCCGGATCGCGCCCCGGGCGGCCAGGTCGGTGAGCTGCTCGTGGCAGTGCTGGACCAGCTTCGGGTTCTTGGTGTTGTACAGGCCCCAGTGCAGGCCGAGGATCGTGTAGTTCTTGACGAGGGCGTGGTTCAGGGCGGGACTCGGGATGCTCCCGCTCGCGAAGCCGACGACCACGATCCGGCCCTCGAAGGCGACGACCTTCGTGGACTGGGTGTAGGCCTCGCCGCCGACGGGGTCGTAGATCACGTCGGCGCCCCGGCCGCCGGTGGCCTCCTTCACGGCGCCGACGACGTCCTGCGCCCGGCGATCGATCACCACGTCGCAGCCCAGCTCCCGGGCCACGGCGGCCTTCTCGGCGCCGCCCACGACGCCGATGACCCTCGCGCCCGCCGCCTTCCCGAGCTGCACGGCCGCGCTGCCGACCCCTCCTGCGGCAGCGTGGACGAGCAGCGTCTCGCCGGCCTCCAGGTGCGCCCTGCGGTGCAGACCGAACCAGCCCGTCTGGTAGCCGATGTGCAGCGCGGCGGCCTCGGCGTCGTCCAGCGACTCGGGCGCCGGCAGCAGGGCGGCCGCGTCGGCGACGGCGTACTCGGCGAAACCGCCGTACGGCAGCGCCGGGTTGGCGATCACACGGCGGCCGTCCTCGGTCTCGCCGCAGATCTCCACGCCGGGCGTGAACGGCAGCGGGGGCCGCACCTGGTAGTGCCCCCGGACCATCAGCACATCCGGGAAGTTGATGTTCGCGGCACGCACCCTGAGCAGGACCTGGCCGTCGCCGGGCGTGGGCCGCTCCACGTCCTCGAGCCGCATCACCTCGCTCGGCTCGCCGTTCTCGTGCACCTGCCATGCCTGCATGCGGAGCCTCCACGGGACTGCGTCGTCCGACCGGCGTTCCGACCGGTTCGCTTCGCATACTAAGCGGTCGCTTGCCAAGAGGGAACAGACGACGGACGAAGAGTCGCCCCCGTCACTCCTTCCGAGGCCTCGCTCGCACATGCATCCGCTCGCCCTGCGGTCCGAACAGGCTCAGGAACTCGGCCGGCCCCTCCCCCGTCGACCCGAACCAGTGCGGCACGCGCGTGTCGAACTCCGCGGCCTCGCCCGCCGTCATCACCACGTCGTGCTCCCCCAGCACCACCCGCAGCCGCCCGGACATCACGTACAGCCATTCGTAGCCCTCGTGGACGCGCAGCTCGGGCTCCTCCTCGCGCCGGGGCACCAGCACCTTGAAGGCCTGCAGTCCGCCGGGCTGCCGGGACAGCGGCCAGAAGGTGCGCCCGTGCCGCACGATCGGCTCGGCCCGCACCCGGGGATCCCCCACCGGCGGCGCCCCGACCAGCTCGTCCAGCGGCACCTGGTGGGCCTGGGCGATCGGCAGCAGCAGCTCCAGGCTGGGCTTGCGCAGCCCGGACTCCAGCCGCGAGAGGGTGCTGACGGAGATGCCGGTCGACTCGGACAGCGCCGCGAGCGTCACCTCCCGATCCTTCCGGAGCCGCCGCAGCCTCGGCCCCACCTCCGCGAGTACCTCATCGGTCGTCATGCCTCCATCTTGCCGAAGCGGCAAATATGTTTGTCAATCCCGCGCGCACCCGGCGACCGTGGTCGCGGAGGTGGTCACCGTGACCGAGAAGACCGAGCAGTACGAAGTGATCGTCGTCGGCGGGGGCGCCGCCGGCCTGTCCGCCGCGCTCGTCCTGGGCCGGGCCCGGCGCCGCACCCTGGTCGTCGACGCGGGTGAGCCGCGCAACGCGCCCGCCGCTCATATGCAGGGATACCTGTCGCGGGACGGCATGTCACCCGCCGAGTTCCTCGCCGTCGGCCGCGAGGAGATCGCGCGGTACGGCGTGAACCTGGTCCACGACCGGGCGGTGGACGCCACCCGGGGTGAGGACTTCGCCGTACGGCTCGCGAGCGGGCAGACCGTGCGGGCCCGGCAGCTCGTCGTCGCGACCGGCCTGAAGGACGAGCTGCCGCCGGTCCCGGGCATCGCCGAGCGCTTCGGCCGGGACGTGGTCCACTGCCCCTACTGCCACGGCTGGGAGGTCCGCGACCAGGCCTTCGGCGTGCTCGCCACCACCGCGACGAGCGTCCACCAGGCACTGATGGTGTCCCAGTGGTCGAAGGACGTGACCCTCTTCCTGCACACGGTCGCCGAGGCGGACCTGGCCGACGAGGACCTGCGCAGGCTGGCCGCGGCCGGCGTGCGGATCGTCCCCGGCGAGGTGGCCGGGCTGGTCGTCGAGGACGACCGGCTCACCGGGGTCCGGCTCCGGGACGGGCGGGTGCACGAGCGCGAGGTGGTGTTCGTGGCGCCCCGGGCGGTGCCGCGGACCGACCTGCTCGCCCGGCTGGGCGCCGAGCTGAGCGAGACCCCCTTCGGCACCTACCCCGTGGTCGACGGACGGGGCCTGACGACCGTGCCCGGCCTGTGGGCGGCCGGCAACGCGTCGGGCTTCGCCGAGCAGGTCGTGAACGCGGCCAGCCGTGGCTACCGGGCCGGGGCGGCGATCAACGGGGAGCTGCTGATGGCGGACCTCGACCGGGCCGTCGCCGCCGGGGCCGCCGACGCGAAGGTGCCGGCCGTGCGGATGTAACGCGGCCGTCGGCGTTGCACCATGGCTGCATGCTGCTGACCCGGCTCGCCGACGTGTCCCGGGAGGTCGCCGCCACCTCGGCGCGCTCCCGCAAGATCGCCCTGCTCGCCGAACTCTTCCGGGACGCGGAGGCGGACGACGTGCCGATCGTCATCCCCTATCTGGCCGGCCGGCTCCCCCAGGGTCGGCTGGGCATCGGCTGGAAGGTGCTGAGCCGGCCGGTCGCCCCGGCCGAAGGCCCGGCCCTCACCGTGCGGGAGGTGGACGCCCGTCTCACCGCGCTCGGCAAGGTTTCGGGCCCCGGCTCGCAGGCCGAACGGACGCGCCTGGTCGGCGAGTTGATGGGAGCGGCCACCGCGGACGAACAACGCTTCCTGCTCGGCCTCATCACCGGCGAGGTACGGCAGGGCGCGCTGGACGCCGTCGCCGTGGAGGGCCTGGCACAGGCGACCGGGGCGCCCGCCACGGACGTACGCCGGGCGGTGATGCTGGCCGGGTCGCTGCGGACGGTGGCGCAGGCGCTGCTCGCGGACGGACCGGCGGCGCTGGAGGCGTTCCGGCTCACCGTCGGCCGGCCGGTCCTGCCGATGCTCGCGCACACCGCGTCCGCCGTGGCCGAGGCGGTCGGCAAGCTCGGCGTCTGCGCGGTCGAGGAGAAGCTGGACGGGATCCGCGTCCAGGTGCACCGTGACGGCGAAGACGTCCGCCTCTACACCCGCACCCTCGACGACATCACCGACCGGCTGCCCGAAGTGACGGACGCGGCAAGGCGGTTGACGGGTTCGCGGTTCATCCTCGACGGCGAGGTCATCGCCTTCGACGAGACGGGCCGTCCCCGCTCCTTCCAGGAGACGGCCGGCCGGGTCGGCTCCCGGGTGGATGTGACGGCGGCCGCCGAAGCGGTCCCCGTCGCGCCCGTCTTCTTCGACGCCCTGTCCGTGGACGGCCGGGACCTGCTCGACCTGCCCTTCGCCGAACGGCACGCGGAGCTGGCCCGGCTGGTGCCCGAGCCGATGCGGGTGCGCCGCACGGTGGTGTCCGGCCCCGAGGACGTCGAAGCCGCGGAGGAGTTCTCGAGGGAGACCTTGCTGCGCGGTCACGAGGGAGTCGTGGTGAAGGCCCTCGACGCGCCCTACAGCGCGGGCCGGCGCGGCGCCTCCTGGCTGAAGGTCAAACCCGTGCACACGCTCGACCTGGTGGTGCTGGCCGCCGAGTGGGGCCACGGGCGGCGCACCGGCAAGCTCTCCAACCTGCACCTCGGCGCCCGCACCGCGGACGGCGGCTTCGCCATGCTCGGCAAGACCTTCAAGGGCCTGACCGACGCGTTGCTCACCTGGCAGACGGAGCGCCTGCGGGAACTGGCCGTCGACGAGAGCGGACACGTGGTGACCGTACGCCCCGAACTCGTCGTGGAGATCGCCTACGACGGCCTTCAGCGCTCCACCCGCTACCCGGCCGGCGTCACGCTCCGCTTCGCCCGCGTCCTGCGCTACCGCGAGGACAAGCGCCCGGAGGAGGCGGACACGGTGGAGACCCTGCTCGCCGCCCACCCGGAGGTGCGACCTTGACCCCCGCGACGCCGAAGCGCAGCGCGGGCCTGCTGTTGTTCCGGCACACCGACGACGGTCCCCAGGTGTTGCTGGGCCATATGGGCGGTCCGTACTTCGCGAAGAAGGACGCCGGGGCGTGGACCGTCCCGAAGGGCGAGTACGAGCCCGACGAACCTGCCTGGGAGGCGGCCCGCCGCGAGTTCCGGGAGGAGCTGGGCCTGCCGCCCCCCGACGGCGAGGCGGTCGACCTGGGCGAGGTCCGGCAGAAGAACGGCAAGATCGTCACCGCGTGGGCGATCGAGGCGGACCTCGACCCGGCGGCCATCGCACCCGGCACGTTCACCATGGAGTGGCCGCCGAGGTCCGGACTGACCCAGGAGTTCCCGGAGCTGGACCGGGTGGCCTGGTTCGGGCTCGACCGGGCCCGGCAGGTGATCGTCACGGCACAGGCCGCGTTTCTCGACCGGCTGGCGGAGCACTCGGGCTAGGGACGCGTCTTTCGGCCCACCCCGGGGCCGCTGGGTCTGGCACGCACATCTACCGCGTTGTCGTCGGTTGCCGGCGTCGGACGGCGCCGGAGCTCCGAGTCGGGCTGATCCGAAAGGCGCGCCCCGCGGATGCGCACGCGTTGCGACCCCGGGTCCGGCGCGGCAAGGTCGAAGCACAGTCAGCTCTTCAGGAGGTCGGTCATGCCCATCGCGACGGTGAACCCGGCGAACGGCGAGACGCTTCGGACGTACGAGGCCATGGGCGAGGAGGAGCTGGAGCGCCGGCTCCAGCTCGCGGAGGCCACCTTCCGTACGTACCGGACGACGACGTATCCCGAACGTGCCCGCCTGCTCGAGCGGGCCGCCGACCTCCTCGACGAGGACCAGGGGGACATCGGCCGGGTGATGACCACCGAGATGGGCAAGCCGGTGAAGCAGGCGCGCGCGGAGGCCGCGAAGTGCGCCCGGGCGATGCGCTGGTACGCCGAGCACGCGGCGGAACTGCTCGCCGACGAGGAGCCGTCCGCCGCCGACGTGAAGGACTCCGGCGCCGCGCGCGCCCTGGTCCGCTACCGGCCGCTGGGCCCGGTGCTCGCGGTGATGCCGTGGAACTTCCCGCTGTGGCAGGTGGTCCGGTTCGCCGCGCCGGCGCTGATGGCGGGCAACGTCGGCCTGCTCAAGCACGCCTCCAACGTCCCGCAGACCGCCCTGTACCTGGAGGACCTGTTCCACCGGGCCGGCTTCACCGAGGGCTGCTTCCAGACGCTGCTCGTCGGCTCGGGCGCGGTCGACGAGATCCTGCGCGACGACCGGGTGAAGGCGGCGACCCTGACCGGCAGCGAGCCGGCCGGCCGGGCGGTGGCCGCCACCGCCGGGGAGATGATCAAGAAGACGGTGCTGGAGCTGGGCGGCAGCGACCCGTACGTGGTCATGCCGTCGGCGGACGTCGACCGGGCCGCGCAGGTGGCGGTGACCGCGCGCGTGCAGAACAACGGGCAGTCGTGCATCGCCGCCAAGCGGTTCATCGTTCACACGGACGTGTACGACGCGTTCACCGAGCGGTTCGTGGCGGGCATGGCGGCGCTGAAGGTCGGCGACCCGCTGGAGGAGGAGACGGACGTCGGGCCGCTGGCGAGCGAGCAGGGGCGATCGGACCTGGAGGAGCTCGTGGACGACGCACGGCGCTCCGGCGCCGCCGCCCTGTGCGGGGGCGAACGGCCCGACGGACCGGGCTGGTACTACCCGCCGACCGTACTCTCCGGGATCACCCGCGAGATGCGTATCCACCGGGAGGAGGCGTTCGGGCCGGTCGCGACGCTGTACCGGGCGGCCGACCTGGACGAGGCGGTGCTCATCGCCAACGACTCGCCGTTCGGCCTGAGTTCCAACGTGTGGACACGGGACGAGGCCGAGGTGGACCGCTTTGTACGGGATCTGGAGGCCGGTGGCGTGTACGTCAACGGCATGACCGCGTCCCATCCGGGGTTCCCCTTCGGCGGGGTGAAGCGGTCCGGGTACGGCCGTGAGCTGTCCGGGCACGGAATCCGGGAGTTCTGCAACATCACCACGGTTTGGCACGGTGCGTGAGCGCCGCGCGGCTACGATCCCGGATGTGAACCGCGAAGTGACTCTGCCTCTGATCGTCGATGACCGCGGGACCTTGCAGGTGGCCGCGGCCGACGTGAGCAAGCTGCTCCGCACGTTGGGCGGTCGTTGGCTGCATCTCGTCGAGGCCGGGGCGGACGGGCTCGACGAGGACACCGTCGCCGCGTTGACCATCGAGCTCGCGAAGCTGGCCGACCGGATCGATGTGGCGTGCATCGCGCACAGCAGCGGGGGTGCGCCGTAGTCCGTTGCCACCGATCGAGCGGCTTGCGCAGGCCCCGGGGAGGCGTCCCCGGGGCCGTGCCACGACGTCTGGCGGTGTCCTGGGACCCGCCCTAGCGGATCGGCATCCCCGACAGGGTGCGGGCGATCACCAGGCGCTGGATCTCGCTGGTGCCCTCGAAGATCGTGTAGATGGCCGCGTCGCGGTGCATGCGCTCCACCGGGTACTCCCTGGTGTAGCCGTTGCCGCCGAGGATCTGGATCGCCTGCGCGGTGACCTGCTTCGCGGTCTCGCTGGCGTACAGCTTCGACATCGAGCCCTCGGCGGCGGTGAACGGTTTTCCGTTGATCGCCATCCAGGACGCGCGCCAGACGAGCAGCCGCGCGGCGTCGATCTGGGTGCGCATGTCCGCGAGCTGGAAGGCGACGCCCTGGTTGTCGATGATCGGGCGGCCGAACTGCTCACGGGTCTTGGCGTAGTCGAGGGCCACCTCGTACGCGGCGCGGGCCGTGCCGACGGCCATGGCGCCGACCGCCGGCCGCGAGGCCTCGAAGGTCGCCATCGCCGCGTTCTTGACGCGCTCGCCACCGGTCCTCGCCCGCTCGCGGGCCCGCGCCAGCCGCTCGTCCAGCTTCTCCTTGCCGCCGAGGAGGCAGGAGCCGGGGATCCGCACGTTGTCGAGGATCACCTCGGCGGTGTGCGAGGCGCGGATGCCGTGCTTCTTGAACTTCTGGCCCTGGGCGAGACCCGGGGTGCCCGGCGGGACGATGAAGGAGGCGTGCCCCTTGGAGCCGAGTTCGGTGTCCACCGCCGCGACCACGACATGGACGTTGGCGATGCCGCCGTTGGTCGCCCAGGTCTTGGTGCCGTTGAGCACCCACTCGTCCTTGGCCTCGTCGTACACGGCACGCGTGCGCAGGGAGGCCACGTCGGAGCCGGCGTCGGGCTCGGAGGAGCAGAAGGCGGCCACCTTGACGTCGCTGGCGTCGCCGTACATCTGCGGGATCCAGGTGCCGATCTGCTCCTCGGTGCCGTTGGCGAGAACGCCCACGGCGGCGAGGCCGGTGCCCACGATCGACAGGGCGATGCCCGCGTCGCCCCAGAACAGCTCCTCCATGGCCATCGGGATACCGAGGCCGGTGGGGTCGAAGTACTGCTGGGCGTAGAAGTCGAGGGAGTAGATCCCGACCTTGGCGGCCTCCTGGATGACCGGCCAGGGAGTCTCCTCACGCTCGTCCCATTCGGCGGCCGCGGGGCGGATGACGTCGGCCGCGAAGCCGTGCAGCCAGTCCCGGACCTCCTTCTGTTCGTCGTTGAGCTCCATGGTGAACTCGGCCATGTCCCCTCCAGGGCGGAACGTGCGTGTTACTAGCGGTAACGCGAGTCTGTTACCGGTCGGTAGGAAAAGTCAACTCCTGCTGACGGCCCGGGAGCCCCCCGGCCCGTTCGATGTCAGGCTGCTGCCAGGTGTTAGTTTGCGCAGGCGTCACCGAATCAGCACGGGTGGGGAGAGCTCATGGACACCACGCAGCGGACCGAGCAGCAGCGGTCCGCCGACCGCCGAAGGCGCGAGCTGCTGGAGGCCGCCGACCGGGTGGTGCTGCGCGACGGCCCGCAGGCCTCGATGAACGCGATCGCGGCGGAGGCGGGCATCACCAAACCGATCCTCTACCGGCACTTCGGCGACAAGGGCGGACTCTACGCCGCGCTCGCCAAAAGGCACACGGACGCGCTGCTGGACTCGCTGCGGGCCGCGCTGGACGCGCCCGCCGAGCGGCGCGAACGGGTGGAGGCCACGCTGGACACCTACCTCGCCGCGATCGAGGCCCGGCCCCAGGTCTACCGCTTCCTGATGCATCCGTCGGACGGGTCGCCGGGCGAGCAGGGCTTCGACGTGGGCAAACACTCGGCGCCGCTGCTCCGGCGGATGGGTGAGGAGCTGGCCCAGGTCATCGAGGACCGGGTGGACCTCGGACCCGGCAGCCAGCAGCTGGCCCGGGTGTGGGGGCACGGGATCGTCGGGATGATGCACGCGGCCGGGGACTGGTGGCTGGGCGAGCGGCCCTGCACCCGTGCGGAGCTGGTGCGGAGTCTGGCCGATCTGTTGTGGGGTCGCCTCGCGGCGGCCGGCGACAAACTCGGCGGGCCCGGGTTCTGACGCTCGCCCGCCGGGCGCGGGACACGTGTGGGCGCTCGCGCCCACACGGCCCGGCCGTACGGCAACACCCCGCTCTAGGCGGGACCGGCCCCCCGGCTCCAGGAGGCCCGTGCGACCTGGCGCGTGAGTCTCCTCCTGCGCCACCCCGTCACGCGGTCCGCGTACACCGTGCCCTCCAGGTGGTCCGCCTCGTGCTGCAAGCATCTGGCAAAGAATCCGGTGCCGTGCACGGTGATCGGCTCGCCGGTCATCGTGAACCCCTCGACCACCGCGTGGTCGTGGCGCTCCGTGCCCGCCTCCAGACCCGGCAGGGACAGACAGCCCTCCGGGCCGCGCAGGACGATGCCGTCGGCCTCCACCAGCCGGGGGTTCACCACATGCCCCAGGTGGCGGACGTCCTCGTCGTCGGGACAGTCGTAGACGAAGACCCTCAGCGGCTCGCCCACCTGGTTCGCGGCGAGGCCCACGCCCTGGGCCGCGTACATCGTGGCGAACATGTCCTCGACCAGGCGGGCGAGTTCGGGGCCGAAGTCGGTGACGTCCTCGCAGCGGGTGTGCAGGACGGGGTCGCCGAGCAGGGAGAGGGGCCGGACGCGCCCGTGGGCGCCCGGGATGGAGCCGTGTCGCATGGCGGCAAGGGTACGGTCCTTTCTGACACGCGCATGCCGCTCACGGGCGTGAGGTGGTGCCGGGATTCGGGAGTGCGAATGGATCTCGATAGGCTGACCACCCACCACGTTGCCGTACGGCAGAGGCGCGGCGCGTACGCAAGGAGGATCGAGAACTGATGGCAGGCAACTCGGACCCGCTCACGCCGCGGGCCAAGATCGCCGTGACCGCCGGCAAAGCGGTCGCGGCGGCGTCGCGCGCCGCGGGGCGCGGCAGCGGTTCGGTGATCGGCGGCCGGGTGGCGCTCAAACTCGACCCCGACCTTCTCGCCCGGCTCGCCCAGAACCTGGACGTCATCCTCGTCTCGGCGACCAACGGCAAGACCACCACCACGCGGCTGATCGCCGAGGCACTGCGCGCCGCCGGACCGGTCGTGTCCAACGCGCTCGGCGCCAACATGCCGGCCGGCATCACCTCGGCCCTGGCCGGCGGATCCGACGCCCGCTACGGCGTGATCGAGGTCGACGAGAAGTACCTCGCGGGCGTGGCCCGGGACACCGCCCCCAAGTGCATCGCGCTGCTCAACCTCTCCCGGGACCAGCTGGACCGCGCCGCCGAGACCCGCATGCTCGCGGAGAACTGGCGTGAGGGGCTTGCCGGTTCGAAGGCCGTCGTGGTCGCCAACGCCGACGACCCGCTGGTGGTGTGGGCCGCCTCCTCCTCCCCCAACGTGATCTGGGTCGCCGCCGGGCAGATGTGGAAGGACGACGCCTGGTCGTGCCCGTCCTGCGGCGGTGTCATGCAGCGGCCCGGTGACGACTGGTTCTGCGGCGAGTGCGGGTTCCGGCGTCCGACGCCGAGCTGGGCGCTGTCCGGGGACCACGTGCTCGACCCGCACGGGTCCGCCTGGCCGATCCACCTCCAGCTGCCGGGCCGCGCCAACAAGGCCAACGCCGCCTCCTCGGCCGCCGTGGCCGCCGTCTTCGGGGTCCCGCCGCAGGTGGCGCTGGAGCGGATGTACCAGGTGCAGGCCGTCGCCGGACGCTATGACGTCGTCCAGTTCCAGGGGCGTGACCTGCGGCTGCTGCTCGCGAAGAACCCGGCGGGCTGGCTCGAGACGTTCAGCCTGATCGATCCGCCGCCCACCCCGGTGATCCTCTCGGTGAACGCGCGCGGCGCCGACGGCACCGACACCTCCTGGCTGTGGGACGTCGACTACACGCGGCTGACCGGCCACCCGATCTTCGTCGTCGGTGACCGGAAGCTGGACCTCGCGGTGCGCCTGGAGGTCGCCAACCAGCACTTCCAGGTGTGCGAGAACCTCGACCAGGCCGTGCAGCAGGCACCGCCGGGCCGGATCGAGGTCATCGCGAACTACACCGCGTTCCAGGACCTGCGCCGCCGCGTCGGCAACTGACCACTAAGGACGTTTCCATGAGCGACAACCAACTGCGGCTGGTGTGGATCTACCCGGACCTGCTGAGCACCTACGGCGACCAGGGCAACGCCCTCGTCGTCGAGCGCCGCGCCCGGCAGCGCGGCCTGGACGTGGCGCGTCTCGACGTGCGCAGCGACCAGCCGATCCCGACCTCCGGCGACATCTACCTCATCGGGGGCGGCGAGGACCGGCCGCAGCGACTCGCGGCGGAGCGGCTGCGCCGGGACGGGCACCTGTACCAGGCGGTGCAGAACGGCGCGATCGTCTTCGCGGTGTGTGCCGGGTACCAGATCCTGGGCCACGAGTTCGTGAACGACCTCGGCCAGCGTGAGCCCGGTCTCGGCCTGCTGGACGTGACGACGACGCGCGGCGAGGGCGAGCGGTGTGTCGGCGACGTCCTCGGGGACATCGACCCGCGGCTCGGTCTGCCCCCGCTGACCGGCTTCGAGAACCACCAGGGCGTCACCCACCTCGGCCCGACCGCCCGCCCGCTCGCCCGCGTCTCGCTCGGCAAGGGCAACGGCACCGGCGACGGCACCGAGGGCGCGTACAACGACACCGTGTTCGGCACGTACATGCACGGCCCGGTGCTCGCCCGCAACCCGCTGATCGCGGACCTGCTGCTGAAGCTGGCGCTCGACGTGAACGCGCTGCCGCCGATCGACGACCGCTGGTACGAGGCGCTCCGCAACGAGCGCATCACGGCCGCGCAGCAGCCCGCGTAGGAACTGCCGCGCAACAGCCCGCGCAGGAACAGCCGTGCGGCTGCCTGCGCAGACGCTGTTGCGCGGCAGTCTGCGTGACCGTGTGTTCACCTGATTTTCAGGGTGTCGTCAGCAGCCCGTCTGACAGTGCATCCGCACAGGTGAGCAGGCGCGTCCAGCAGGCGGACGCGTGCTTCGGCCCCGCCCCCTCCTGCCGCTAGGGTGGCGGGGATTCGAGCCGGACAATGTGGTCCGGACCGGCCCACGTGGAGAAGGTTGTTTCGGGCTATGCGCATTGGTGTCCTCACGTCCGGCGGCGACTGCCCCGGCCTGAACGCCGTCATCCGGTCCGTCGTGCACCGTGCCGTCGCCGACCACGGCGACGAGGTCATCGGCTTCCGGGACGGCTGGAAGGGCCTCCTGGAGTGCGACTACCTCAAGCTCGACCTCGACGCGGTGGGCGGCATCCTCGCCCGCGGCGGCACGATCCTCGGCTCCTCCCGGGTCCAGCCCTCGCATCTGCGGGACGGCGTGGAGCGGGCCCGGGGCCATGTCGCGGAGCTCGGCCTCGACGCGATCATCCCCATCGGGGGTGAGGGCACGCTCAAGGCGGCGAAGCTGATGTACGACAGCGGGCTGCCCATCGTGGGCGTGCCGAAGACAATCGACAACGACATCGCCGTCACCGACGTCACCTTCGGTTTCGACACGGCGGTCGGGGTCGCGACCGAGGCGCTGGACCGGCTGAAGACCACCGCCGAGTCCCACCAGCGGGTGCTCGTCGTCGAGGTCATGGGACGCCACACCGGCTGGATAGCTCTCCAGTCCGGCATGGCGGCCGGCGCCCACGCCATCGTCGTACCGGAACGGCCCTTCGACATCGACGAACTGGCCCGCCGGGTCGGCGAGCGGTTCGAGGCGGGCAAGCGGTTCGCGATCGTCGTCGCGGCCGAGGGCGCGAAGCCGAAGGCCGGCAGCATGGCCTTCGACGAGGGCGCGAAGGACATCTACGGGCACGAGCGGTTCGCCGGGATCGCCCGGCAGCTCTCCATCGAGCTGGAGTCCCGGCTCGGCAAGGAGGCCCGGCCGGTCATCCTGGGGCATGTGCAGCGCGGCGGCACGCCGACGGCGTACGACCGGGTGCTCGCCACGCGGTTCGGCTGGCACGCGGTGGAGGCGGTGCACCGGGGCGAGTTCGGGAAGATGACGGCCCTGCGCGGGACGGACATCGTGATGGCGCCGCTGGCCGACGCGGTCGCGACGCTCAAGACCGTTCCCGAGGATCGGTACGCGGAGGCGGAGACCGTCCTCTAGCCCGTCCGGTCGGGTGCGGGTCCGCCGTGACGGCCCCGCGCCCCTGGGACAGGGCCGTTCGCCCCCGGTGACAGAGGTCGCCGGGGGCTTCTCTACTCTTGTGGGCGGCAGGAAACGTACAACCCCCCACGAATCAGGAGCCGGCGGCATGGAACACAGCGGGCACGGCATGACCATGGATCTGCCGCCGTTCACGCTGGGGCGGGGCCTTCAGTGGTCGGCGGACCCGTTCTTCCTCGTCGGCTGTCTGGTGGGGCTGGCGCTCTACGGCTGGGGCGTCCTGCGGCTGCGCAGGCGCGGGGACGCGTGGCCGGTGGGGCGGACCGTGTCGTTCGTCGTCGGGGTGCTGACCATCGGGCTCGTCATGTGCACCCGGCTGAACGACTACGGCATGGTCATGTTCAGCGTGCACATGGTGCAGCACATGGTGATCAGCATGCTGTCGCCGATCCTGATCCTGCTGGGCGCGCCGATGACGCTGGCGCTGCGTGCGCTGCCGGCCGCCGGACGGGGTCGCAAGGGGCCGCGCGAGCTGCTGCTGATGCTGCTGCACAGCCGCTACATGCGCATCGTCACCCATCCCGCGTTCACCATCCCGCTGTTCATCGCGAGCCTGTACGCGCTGTACTTCACGCCGATCTTCGACTTCCTGATGGGCTCCAGGGCGGGGCACCTCGCGATGATGGTGCACTTCCTCGCCGTGGGTGTGGTGTTCTTCTGGCCGATCATCGGCGTGGACCCGGGGCCGAACCGGCCGGGCTATCTGATGCGGATGCTGGAGCTGTTCGCGGGCATGCCGTTCCACGCGTTCTTCGGCATCGCGCTGATGATGGCCTCGCAGCCGATGGTCGAGACGTTCGAGAACCCGCCCGCCTCGCTCGGCATCGACGCGCTCTCCGACCAGAACGCGGCCGGCGGCATCGCCTGGGCGTTCAGCGAGATCCCGTCCGTGCTGGTGCTGATCGCGCTGCTCTTCCAGTGGTACGGCTCCGAGCAACGGCAGGCCAAACGCAAGGACCGGGCCGCGGACCGCGACGGCGACCAGGAGCTGGAGGCGTACAACGCCTATCTTGCGTCGCTCGACGCACACGGGCGCTGAACCCGGGGCACCATGGAGGGACGCGCCCTGCGGAGGGCGGCCCCGAGGAAGGTGTCGCGATGGCAGGTACCACGGACAGTTCCACGAAGACCATGGGGGTGCTCACCGTCGGCGGACTCGTCGCGGTGACCGCCTACACGGTGGCGCTCGGCAGCAACGGCTGGCTGTGGTTCGGCTGGGTCGTGCTGGGGCTGATCACGCTCGCCATGATCATGACACGGCCCGGCCCTGGCCACCGGTGAGGCGGGCCGCCGAGTGGACGCCCGGCTGGTACTTCGGCAGCCGGGCGGTGATCTTCATCCCTGCCCCCAGGGCCGTCTCGATGACCAGGCCGTAGTCGTCGCCGTACACCTGGCGGAGCCGGTCGTCCACGTTGGACAGGCCGATACCCCCCGAGGGGCTCACCTCGCCGGCCAGGATGCGGCGCAGCGCGACCGGGTCCATGCCGGCGCCGTCGTCCTCGATGACGACCAGGGCCTCGGCGCCGGCGTCCTGCGCGGTGATCTGGATATGGCATCGGTCGGCCTTGCCCTCCAGGCCGTGTTTGACGGCGTTCTCGACGAGCGGCTGGAGGCAGAGGAAGGGAAGGGCCACCGGGAGGACCTCGGGGGCTATCTGGAGGGTGACGGCGAGGCGGTCGCCGAACCGGGCCCGCACCAGCGCCAGGTAGTGGTCGATGGCGTGCAGTTCGTCGGCCAGGGTGGTGAAGTCGCCGTGCCTGCGGAACGAGTAGCGGGTGAAGTCGGCGAACTCCAGGAGCAGCTCGCGGGCGCGTTCGGGATCGGTGCGGACGAACGACGCGATCACAGCGAGCGAGTTGAAGACGAAGTGCGGGGAGATCTGGGCGCGCAGGGCCTTGATCTCCGCCTCGATCAGTTTCGTACGGGACTGGTCGAGGTCCGCCAGCTCCAGTTGGACGCTCACCCAGCGGGCCACCTCGCCGGCCGCCCGGACCAGGACGGCGGACTCGCGGGGCGCGCAGGCCACGAGGACGCCGTGCACCCGGTCGTCGACGGTGAGCGGGGTGAGAACGGCCCAGCGGACGGGGCAGTCGGCGTGCTCGCAGGTGAGCCGGAAGGCCTCGCCGCGCCCGCTCTCCAGGGGGCCGGCCAGCCGTTCCATGATCTCCGTGCGGTGATGTGACCCCACGCCGTCCCAGACCAGCACCTGCGTCTCGTCGGTCAGGCACAGCGCGTCCGTGCCGAGCAGGGTGCGCAGCCTGCGGGCCGACCTGCGGGCCGTCTCCTCCGTGAGGCCTGCCCTGAGCGGGGGCGCGGCGAGCGAGGCGGTGTGCAGGGTCTCGAAGGTGGCGTGCTCGACGGGGGTGCCCAGGCCGCCGAGGTTCTCGGGGCGGGCGGTGCGGCGGCCCAGCCAGAAGCCCGCGGCGAGGAAGGGGAGGATCGCGATGCAGACGCCCGCCAGGAAGCCGCTCATGCCTTCGCCTCCGCCGCCCGCAGCTCTTCCGTGCGCAGTTCCTCGGGCAGGTGGAACCGGGCCAGGATCGCCGCCGTGCCGGCCGGGACCCGCCCCGGGGTGGCCAGGGACACCAGGATCATGGTGAGGAAGCCGAGCGGTACGGACCACAGCGCGGGCCAGGCGAGCAGCGCGTGCAGGCCGCCCGTGCCGGGGAAGCCCGCCATGGTCGCGGCGACGGCGAGGAACGCCGAACCGCCGCCCACCAGCATCCCGGCGGCCGCGCCGGGCGGGGTCAGCCGTCGCCACCAGATGCCGAGGACGAGGAGCGGGCAGAAGGAGGACGCCGACACCGCGAAGGCCAGCCCGACCGCGTCGGCCACCGGCAGCCCGCCCACCAGCCGGCTCGCGGCGAGGGGTACGGCCATGGCGAGCCCGGTGCCCAGCCGGAAGTGCCGGACGCCCCGGGCCGGCAGGACGTCCTGGGTGAGCACGCCCGCGACGGCCATCGTCAGCCCGGACGCCGTGGACAGGAACGCGGCGAAGGCTCCCCCGGCGACCAGCGCGCCCAGCAGGTCGCCGCCGAGGCCGCCGATCACCCGGTCGGGCAGCAGCAGCACGGCCGCGTCGGCGTCGCCGCTGAGGGCCAGCTCGGGGGCGTAGAGGCGGCCCAGGGCGCCGTAGACGGGCGGCAGCAGGTAGAAGGCGCCGATCAGGGCGAGGACGGCGACCGTGGTGCGGCGGGCGGCGACTCCGTGCGGGCTGGTGTAGAAGCGGACGACGACGTGCGGCAGGCCCATGGTGCCGAGGAAGGTCGCGAGGATCAGGCCGTAGGTGGCGTACAGGGGGCGTTCCTCGCGGCCGGCGGCGAGGGAGGTGGACATGCCGCCGTTGCTGCCGCGCTCGGCGACGGGGACGGCGGTGCCCTCGGCGAAGGTGAGGCGGGTGCCCCGCTCGATGTGGTGGGTGCCGACGGGGAGCCGGAGCACGGCGTCCTGGTGCGGACGGCCGTCGACGCGGCCGTCCACCGTCACGGTCAGGGGGCGGTCCAGTCGGAGGTCGAGGGTGTCGTCGACCCGGACGACGCGCTGGTCGCGGAAGGTGGCCGGTTCCCCGAAGGCGTCACGGGGCGCGCCGTCGCCCTGCCAGGCGAGGACGAGGAAGAGGGCCGGGACGAGGAGGGCGGTGAGCTTGAGCCAGTACTGGAAGGCCTGCACGAAGGTGATGCTGCGCATGCCGCCCGCGGCGACGATCGCGGTGACCACGACCGCGACGATCAGACCGCCGAGCGAGTCGGGGGCGCCGGTCAGGACGGTCAACGTCAGTCCCGCGCCCTGGAGTTGGGGCAACAGGTAGAGCCAGCCGACGCCGACCACGAAGGCGCCCGCGAGCCGCCGGGACGACTGCGAGCCGAGACGGGCCTCGGCGAAGTCGGGGAGGGTGTAGGCGCCGGAGCGGCGCAGCGGGGCCGCGACGAAGAGGAGCAGCACCAGATAGCCGGCGGTGTAGCCGACCGGGTACCAGAGCATGTCCGGCCCCTGGACCAGGACCAGCCCCGCGATGCCGAGGAAGGAGGCGGCGGAGAGGTACTCGCCGCTGATGGCGGCCGCGTTGAGGCGCGGGCCGACGGTGCGGGAGGCGACGTAGAAGTCGGAGGTGGTGCGGGAGATGCGCAGGCCGAAGGCGCCGACGAGGACGGTCGCGACGACGACGAGCGCGACGGCGGGGACGGCGAAGGCCGAGTTCATCGGTCCTCGACCAGGCGTATGAAGTCCCGCTCGTTGCGTTCGGCGCGGCGCACGTACCAGCGGGCGAGCAGCACGAGCGGGGCGTAGAGGCAGAAGCCGAGGACCGCCCATTCGAGGCGGTGGGCATCGGGCATCGCCGCGAAGAGCAGCGGCAGCGGGCCCACGAGCAGGGTGAGGACGGCGAACACCGCGAGCGCGGCCCGCAGTTGGGAGCGCATCAAGGAGCGGACGTAGGTGTGACCGAGGGTGGTCTGCTCGTCGATCTCGGTGCGCGGCCGGTAGTAGCCGGAGGCGCGGAGGGTGCGACGGGCGGGCCCGGTGACGACTACACGCCGCTCGGCGGGGTCCTGGTTCGGCACGGTCAGGGCCTCCTCATCAGCAGGTCCCGCAGTTCTCGGGCGTGGCGGCGGCTGACCTGGAGTTCCTCGCCGCCCACCAGGACGCTCACCGTGCCCGCGTCCAGGCGGAGTTCGCCTATGTGGCGCAGGGCGACGAGATGGCGGCGGTGGATGCGGACGAAGCCGCGGGCCCGCCAGCGCTCCTCCAGGGTGGACAGCGGGATCCGGACCAGATGGCTGCCGCGGTCGGTGTGCAGCCGGGCGTAGTCGCCGCGGGCCTCGACATGGGTGATGTCGTCGACGGCGACGAAGCGGGTCACACCGCCGAGTTCGACGGGTATGTGGTCCGGGTCGGGCTCGTGCACGGGGATGCGCGGAGCGGCTCCGCGCCGCTCGGCGGCTCTGAGTTCGACGGCGCGGCGGACCGCCTCGGCGAGCCGTTCCTTGCGGACGGGTTTGAGGACGTAGTCGACGGCCTTGAGGTCGAAGGCCTGGACGGCGAAGTCCTCGTGGGCGGTGACGAACACGACCAGGGGCGGCCGCGCGAAGCCGGTGAGGAGACGCGCGAGGTCGAGGCCGTCGAGGCCGGGCATCTGGATGTCCAGGAAGACCACGTCGATGGCTTCGGGGCCGTCGGGCCCGGACTCCAGGGCACGGTTGATGCGGCGCAGCGCCTCGGTCGCGTCGCCTGCTCCCTCCACGGTGCCGATCCGGGGGTCCGCGGTGAGCAGGTAGAGCAGCTCCTCCAGCGAGGGGCGTTCGTCGTCGACGGCGAGGGCGCGCAGCATGAAGGTGGAGTGTAGGGGCGATCCGCACGACTGGACATGCACCGGGGTGTGGACGTATGCGCTGGATACAGTGCCCGCATGAACAGCACGCCCGCCCCTTTCGACGAACTCGACCGGAAGATCATCACCGCTCTGATGGCGAACGCCAGGACGAGCTTCGCCGAGATCGGGACGGCCGTCGGCCTGTCCTCGACGGCGGTCAAGCGCCGGGTGGACCGGCTGCGGGACACCGGAGTGATCACGGGATTCACGGCCACCGTGCAGCCGTCGGCGCTGGGCTGGCGCACGGAGGCGTACGTGGAGGTGTACTGCGAGGGCGCCGCGCCCCCGAGGCGCCTCGCGGAGGTGGCACGCAACCATCCCGAGATCACCGCGGCGATGACGGTGACGGGCGGGGCGGACGCGCTGCTGCATGTGCGGGCGCGGGACGTGGAGCACTTCGAGAACGTGCTGGAGCGCATCCGGTCCGAGCCCTTCATCCGGAAGACGATCAGCGTGATGGTGCTGTCCCATCTGCTGCCGGACAGCCCCGAGGCGGGCGCGAGCCAGCCCGCTCCCGAATAAACCTGCATCGGCGCAGTGAACCTGCGTTGACCAGGCACATCACGCAGCATTCCTGCGTCGACACGCAATGCATGTTCCTTGTCGGGCGTCCCCGTCAGTTCCTACCGTGGTGTCAATCCCTCAGTCGACTCCGTAGGAAAAGGGAAAGGTGGAGGTACCTCACTGTGACCGAAACCCGTGTGCGGCGCCCTCGGCGCTTCCTCGTCTGCGAACCCAGACACTTCGCCGTGCAGTACGCGATCAACCCCTGGATGCGTCCCGACAGCCCCGTCGACGTCGACCTCGCCCAGGAGCAGTGGCAGGGACTGGTCCGCGCCTACCGGGCCCACGGCCACACCGTGGACACCGTGGAGCCGGCCCCCGGCCTCCCGGACATGGTCTTCGCCGCGAACTCGGCGGTCGTGGTGGCGGGCCGGGTCTTCGGCTCCCTGTTCCACGCGCCCGAGCGGCGGCCCGAGTCCGTCCACTACGACACCTGGTTCAAGGCGGCGGGCTACGACGTCCACCGGCCGGAGTCCGTCTGCGAGGGCGAGGGCGACCTGGTGTGGACGGGGCGGTACGTGCTGGCCGGCACCGGCTTCCGGACGACCCGTGAGGCGCACCGGGAGGTGCAGGAGTTCTTCGGCCACCCGGTGATCAGCCTGACCCTGGTGGACCCGCACTTCTACCACCTGGACACGGCGCTGTTCGTCCTCGACGACGACAACATCTCGTACTACCCGGAGGCGTTCTCCTCCGGCAGCCGTGAGGTGCTCGCCCGGCTGTATCCGGACGCGGTGCTCGCCACCCGCGACGACGCCATGGTGTTCGGCCTGAACTCGGTCTCCGACGGGCGCCATGTGTTCATCGCGCCCCGGGCCGAGGCCCTCGCCTCCCGTCTCACCGAGCGCGGCTATGTCCCCGTCCCCGTCGACCTCTCGGAGTTCCAGAAGGCCGGCGGTGGCATCAAGTGCTGCACGCAGGAGATCCGTTCATGACCGCACCCGTCGTCCCGACGCGCACCTCCGCCGATCTGATCCGCGCCGAGGAGCCCGTCCTCGCGCACAACTACCACCCGCTGCCCGTGGTCGTCGCGAGCGCCGAGGGCGCCTGGGTGACGGACGTCGAGGGACGCCGCTACCTCGACATGCTGGCCGGCTACTCGGCCCTCAACTTCGGCCACCGGCACCCACTGCTGATCGAGGCGGCCCACCGCCAGCTGGACCGTCTCACCCTCACCTCCCGCGCCTTCCACAACGACCGCCTCGCCGAGTTCGCCGAGCGGCTCGCCGAGCTGACCGGCCTGGACATGGTCCTGCCGATGAACACGGGCGCGGAGGCCGTCGAGAGCGGCATCAAGGTGGCCCGCAAGTGGGCGTACGAGGTGAAGGGCGTACCCGCCGACCGGGCGACCATCGTGGTGGCCGCCGAGAACTTCCACGGCCGTACGACGACGATCGTGAGCTTCTCGACGGACGAGACGGCGCGGGCGGGCTTCGGGCCGTTCACCCCGGGCTTCCGGATCGTGCCGTACAACGACCTGGCCGCGCTGGAGGCGGCCGTGGACGAGACGACGGCGGCGGTGCTGATCGAGCCGATCCAGGGCGAGGCGGGCGTCGTCATCCCCGACGACGGCTATCTGGCCGGGGTCCGGGAGCTGACCCGCCGCCGGAACTGCCTGTTCATCGCGGACGAGATCCAGTCCGGGCTCGGCCGTACCGGGCGGACGCTCGCCGTGGAGCACGAGGGGGTCGTGCCCGACGTGCTGCTGCTCGGCAAGGCGCTGGGCGGCGGGATCGTGCCGGTGTCGGCGGTGGTGGCCCGGCGGGAGGTGCTGTCGGTACTGCGGCCGGGCGAGCACGGGTCGACGTTCGGCGGCAATCCGCTCGCCGCCGCGGTCGGTACGGCGGTGGTGGAGCTGCTGGAGACGGGTGAGTTCCAGCGCCGGGCGACCGAGCTGGGCGTGGTCCTGCGGGACGGGCTGACCGGGCTGGTCGGCAAGGGCGTCGTCGGATTCCGGGCGCGCGGGCTGTGGGCGGGCGTCGACATCGACCCGGCACTGGGCACCGGCCGCGAGGTGAGCGAGCGCCTCATGCGCAAGGGCGTCCTGGTCAAGGACACCCACGGCTCGACCATCCGGCTCGCGCCGCCGCTGACCGTCACCGGTGAGGAACTGGCCTCGGCGCTGGCCACCTTGGAGAGCGTGCTGACACGCGACGCCTGAGGAACGCGCCCCGCGAGGGGCGCGGATTCCCGGCCGCGCCGGCGCGCGGCCACCGCCTCCCGGGTGGCTCGGCCGCTGTCGTGCAGGCAGGGTGAAGATTGAGTCAGGAGGTGGTAGACCACTCTCAGCGACAGAGAGGTCGGCCGTGGGCACACACGACGAGGAGGACGTTGCCCGCCGGTGGTTCGACGTGGCGGACACCGCCCCCCTGCTGCTCGACACACGGGGGGTGGTGACGAGCTGGACCAGGGAAGCCGAGCGCTTGCTGGGGTATCCGGCCGCCGAGGCGGTGGGCGAGGACCTGGCCGGGCTGCTCGCCCCCGGGGACGCCGAACGGCTGCCGTACGTCATGGACCGGTGTCGTCGGGACGGCGGCTGGGCCGGGCTGCTGTCCGCCCGCCGCCGGGACGGGCGGCCGGTGTCCGTGATGGCGCGGATCACCTCGGCCGATGAGCCCGGCGGCAGCGCGCGCCGGCTGGTCCTGCTGAACGAGATGGCCGACGCCCCCGGCTGGGACATGAGCCGCGCGGTGCTGGAGCAGATGATCGGCGGCTCCCCGATCGGTATCGCGATGGTCGACGCCGACCTGCGTTTCGTGTGGTCGAACGCGGCCCTGACCCGGTTCGGCGGCGGTCCGCCCGAGAGCCGGCTGGGGCTGCGGCTGGCCGAGGTCCAGCCGGGGCTGAACTCCGAGGCGATCGAGACGCAGATGCGACGGGTGCTGGCGACCGGCGAGCCGGTGCTCGGCTACGAGCTTGTGGGGCGGGTACGGGCGGCGCCGCACCGCGAGACGGCGCACATGTTGTCGTTCACCCGCCTGGACGACGAGCACGGCGCCCCGATGGGCGTCTACTACACGGTCGTGGACATGACCGAGCGGCACCGCGCCCGGCAGCGGCTCGCCCTGCTCGACCGGGCCGGCCGGCGCATCGGCCGCAGCCTGGACATCGCCCGGACCGCTCAGGAACTGGCGGACGTGGCGGTGCCGGGGTTCGCCGACCTCGTCACCGTGGATCTGCTGGAGCCGGTGTTGCGGGGCGCGGAGCCCTCGCTCGGCCAGGCGTGGGACCACGACGCGGACGACTCCGTCACCCTGCGCAGGGCGGGACGGCGGGCGACCGGCGATCCCGGGGTCGCGACCGGCAGCCGCGAGGTCGTGCACCGGGCCGGCTCGCCCGCGGTGCGCTGTCTGGTCGGCGGACGGCCCTGGCGGGTCGAGCGGCTCGATCCGCTCGACCCGCTCGATCCGCTCACCGAGGAGTGGGTCGCGGGTCTGCCCACGGGTTCCGAGCCGCCCAGTGCCCTGATCGTGCCGGTCCGGGCGCGGGGCGTCACCCTCGGCGTGACCACCTTCCTGCGGCGCCACCGGCACGAGCCCTTCGGCGAGGACGATCTGGCGCTAGCCGAGGACCTCGTCTCCCGGGCGGCCGTCTGCGTGGACAACGCGCGCCGCTACACGCGCGAGCGTGCCGCGGCCCTGGTGCTCCAGCGCAATCTGCTCCCCCGCCGGCTGCCCGAGCAGGACGCGGTCGAGGTGGCCGCCTGCTACCGGCCGGCCGACGAGCTGACCGGTCTCGGCGGCGACTGGTACGACCTGATCCCGCTGTCGGGGGCGCGGGTGGCGCTGGTCGTCGGCGAGGTACCGGGGCACGGCATCGACGCCGCCGCGGCCATGGGGCGCGTACGGACCGCCGTGCGCACCCTGGCCGCCCTCGACCTGCCGCCCGCGGAGATCCTCGCGCACCTCGACGACCTGGTCACCCGCATGGACGACGAGGAGGGCGTGGCGGCCGAGACGGAGCCGCAGGAACCGCGGTCGGACGGTTCCCAGACGGTGGGCGCCGCGTGCGTGTACGTCGTGTACGACCCCGTCGACGGGCGGTGCGTGATGGCCGCGGCGGGGCACCCCGCCCCGGCCGTCGTCCTGCCCGACGGCAGCGTCACGTTCATCGAGCTGCCCCAGGGCCCGCCGCTCGGTGCGGGCGGGCCGCCGTTCGAGTCGGCCGAGGTGACCCTGCCGGAGGGCAGCACGTTGGCGCTGCACACGGACGGTCTGCTGGCCCGGGGCGAGCGGTGGGCGCTGGACACCGACCGGGAACGGCTGCGGCAGGCCCTGGAGCAGTCGGCGGACACGCTCGAGCTGCGCTGCGGGACGGTGATCGACGCCTTGGTCCCGGCCCGCCCGTACGACGACGTGGCCCTGCTGATGGCCCGGACCCGTCGGCTGCCGGCCGAGCGGGTCGCCGACTGGGAGCTGCCCGGCGACCCGGCGGCGGTGGCCGAGGCCCGCAAGACCGCGAGCCGCCGGCTGGCGGAGTGGGGTCTGGCCGAGCTGTCGTTCACCACCGAGCTGGTCGTGAGCGAGCTGGTCACCAACGCCATCCGGTACGCCACCGGACCGATCCGGCTGCGGCTGATCCGTGAGCGCACCCTGGTCTGCGAGGTCTTCGACGGCGGCACCACCGCACCGCATCTGCGCCATCCGCGCGCCACCGACGAGGGCGGCCGCGGGCTGCTGCTGGTCTCGCAGGTCACGCAGCGGTGGGGCACCCGCTTTCTCCCCGAGGGCAAGATCATCTGGGCCGAGCAGTCACTCACGGATCCAGACGCCTGACCGTCCCCGCGGAGCGGCCCACCCACCCCATTCATCACATCGCATGAGAAAATGACGCAATACCGGCGGATGGGACGCGGCCATGAACGACAGGGCGATCGACTACACGGCGGTGTTCCAGGCGTTGCCGGGCGCGGTGGCACTGCTGACGCCCGAGCTGGTGTACGCGGACGCCAACAGGGAGTTCCTGCGCGTGTCCGGCCGTCAGCGCGAGCAGTTGATCGGCCGGCACGTCTTCGAGGTCTTCCCCGACAACCCCAACGACGGGGCCGCGAGCGGCATACGCAATCTGGAGGCCTCGCTGCGGCGCGTACTGGCCACCGGCGAGCGGGAGGCCATGGCGCTCCAGCGTTACGACGTCGAGTCGAGCGAGCGGCCCGGCGAGTGGGACGAGCGCTACTGGAGTCCCGTCAACGCGCCCGTGTACGGGCCGGACGGCTCGGTGGTGCTGATCGTGCACCGGGTCGAGGAGGTCACCGAGCTGATCCGGGCCCGCGGCCGCGGGACGGGCGGGGACGGAGCGCGGGCGGGCAGCCGGGGCCGCGTCCTGGAGGCCGAGCTGTACACCCGCGCCCGCGAGCTCCAGGAACTCAACGAGCGGCTGCGGCTCGCCCACGCTCGTGAGCGCGAGGTCGCCCTCGCCCTTCAGGAGGCGATGCTGCCCGCCGGCCGGCAGGTCGGACACCACCGGGCCGCCGTGCGCTACCGGCCGGCGGTCGGCGCGCTCAACGTGTGCGGGGACTGGTACGACCTGGTGGACCTCGTCGGCGGCAACCGCATCGGCGTGTCGGTCGGCGACGTCGTCGGGCACGGTCTGGAGGCCGCCGGGGTGATGGGCCAGCTGCGCAGCGCGCTCAGCGCGGCCTCCCGCGTCGCGGCGGGCCCGGCCGAGGCGCTGAACGTCCTCGGGCGGTACGCGCATGTCGTGGACGGTGCCGAATCGGCCACCGCGGTCACCACGTTCATCGACTTCGACCACCACATCATCACCTACAGCAGCGCCGGGCATCCCCCGCCCGTGCTCGTCCACACCGACGGCCGGGTGGAGTTCCTCGACCGGGCCACCGACCCCCCGCTCGACGCCCGGCCCACGCCGGTCCCCCGGCCCCAGGCACGCACCGCCTACGACAGCGGCGCCACTCTCGCCCTGTACACCGACGGACTCGTGGAACGGCGGCGCGAGGACATCGACACGGGCCTCGCCCGCCTCGCCGACGCCCTCGCGCGCCACCGGAAGGCGGACCCGGAGTCCCTCGCGGACGCCGTCCTGCTGGAGTTGCTGCCGCCCGGCGGCGCGACCGACGACACGGCGCTGGTGATCGTGCGGCTGTGAGCGCTGCCGCCGGTCGATGACGGACAGCTGAACGCCGTGGAAGTCCAGCATCGTGAGGGTGCCGTGGCCGCGTCCGCTCCCCCCTGTACGGCCAGGCGGCCTCGACGAGACCGTCGGCGTCCAGGAGCCGTTCGAGGACCTCGAGGTAGGCGGCGCCCCGGACGCTCTCCAGGGAGTGCGCCGTGAGCCGCTCCACGAAGTCCCAGCAGCGTGCGAGCAGTTCCGGGTCCGGGGGCATCGCTCTCCAGCTGCGGTATCAGGACCGGCGTGGTGAGGCACTCGGCCGGCAGCCCGTACAGGTCCGCGGCGACGGCTTCGGTCCGAACGGCCGCTTCCGCCGGCATCTCGTACTTCTCGGCGATGAACTCCGCGGAGTCGGGGAGGGTGCGCAGCAGCAGGGCCGGAATGTCGTCGGCGGGGATCTCGCTCATGTCTCTTCCAGGCCGGTGTCAGAGTCACTCACCCCGAGGGGGTTGCGTCGAGATCAAGGCGACATCTCCGGCGTCTCGCCCTCGGTGGATGTGCCACCGACCAGGTTGCGGCAAGATCCATGGAGATTCGACGAAAAAGTGCCGTGCGCGACTCCCGACGGCCGCGCAATCGCTTCCCGCGGCTCCCTGCGGCTTGCTGCGCACCGTCCGGGAGCAGCACCCTGGTCAGGCGGCCATCCCGCCGATCCGCCGGAGTGAGGAGCGACCCCTTGTTCTACTACGTGCTCAAGTACGTCTTGCTGGGCCCCCTGCTGAGACTGGTCTTCCGACCCCGGATCGAAGGCCTCGAGCACGTACCGGAGTCGGGTCCGGCGATCGTCGCGGGGAACCATCTGTCGTTCTCGGACCACTTCCTGATGCCCGCGATCCTCAAGCGCCGCATCACCTTCCTCGCGAAGGCCGAGTACTTCACGGGTCCCGGCATCAAGGGCCGGCTGACCGCGGCCTTCTTCCGCAGCGCGGGCCAGATCCCGGTCGACCGCTCGGGCAAGGAGGCTGGCCAGGCCGCGATCCGCGAGGGCCTCGGCGTGCTCGGCAAGGACGAACTGCTCGGCATCTACCCGGAGGGCACCCGCTCGCACGACGGCCGCCTGTACAAGGGCAAGGTCGGGGTCGCGGTGATGGCGCTCAGGGCTCAGGTCCCCGTCATCCCCTGCGCGATGATCGGCACCTTCGAGGCGCAGCCGCCCGGCAAGGTGATCCCGACCCTGCACCCCGTGGTGATCCGCTTCGGCAAGCCCCTCGACTTCTCCCGCTATCTCGGCATGGAGAACGAGAAGGCGGTGCTGCGGGCGATCACCGACGAGATCATGTACGCGATCCTGACGCTGTCCGAGCAGGAGTACGTGGACCAGTACGCGGCCGTAGCCAAGGCGGAGGAGGCCGCGGCGAAGGCGGCCAAGGCCGAGAAGGAGCGAAAGTTCCCCCGCCTGCCGTCCCGTTGACGTCCCGTCACCAATTGATGGACCGTCACGAATCGATGGTTCGTCAGGGGCCGGTTTCCTGCCAGGAGTCGATGTTCCGTCAGGTCGACTGATGCTCCTTCCACCAGGACGACTGATGCTCCGTCAGGACGACTGAAAGGGCGGCCGGATCGCTCCGGCCGCCCTTCGCTGTCGTGCGGGGGTGCTACGGCTTGGGCGTGGCGTGCGGCGCGCAGGTCACGTCCGCGGTGTCCAGCTTGCCGGTGAGCAGGTAGGCGTCCACCCGGGAGTTGATGCAGGTGTTCACCAGGCCGGTCACTCCGTGGGAGCCGGCGTCCTTCTCGGTGATCAGGCGGGAGCCCTTGAAGCGCTTGTGCAGTTCGACGGCACCCTCGTACGGGGTGGCCGCGTCATCCGTGGACTGCACGATGAGCACCTGCGGCAGGCCCTTGTGGGTCTTGACGTCCACCGGGGTCTGCTGCTGGACCGGCCAGAAGGCGCACGGCAGGTTCATCCACGCGTTGGCCCAGGTCATGAACGGGTAGTCCTTGTTGAGCCGCGTGTTGTCGCTGTTCCACTTCCGCCAGCTGGTGGGCCACTTGGCGTCGGTGCACTCGACGGCGGTGTAGACGGCGTTGCCGTTCTCCGAGGAGATGTTGCCGGCCGTGTCGGTCAGGTCCGGGGCTGCCGCGTCGACGAGCGCCTGGGTGTCTCCCGCGAAGTACTTGCTGAAGACGGTGGCGACCGGGACCCACGAGGAGTCGTAGTACGGGGCGCTCTGGAAGAAGGAGATCAGTTCGGCCGGGCCGACGATCCCGCCGATGGGGTTCTTCTTCGCGGTGGCGCGCAGTTCGAGCCACTTGGCCTGGACGGCGGCGCGGGTGGTGCCGAGGTGGAAGGTGGCGTCGTTGGCGGCGACCCAGTCCTGCCAGTCCTTCCAGCGGCCCTCGAAGGCGACGTCCTGGTCGAGGTTGGCCTCGTACCAGATCTTCTCGCGGGAGGGGTTGACCACGCTGTCGACGATCATGCGACGCAGGTGGCCCGGGAACATGGTGCCGTAGACGGCGCCGATGTAGGTGCCGTAGGAGACACCCAGGAAGTTGAGCTTCTTCTCGCCCAGGGCGGCGCGGATGACGTCCAGGTCACGGACGGTGTTCGGGGTGGTCATCTGCGCCAGCACGGCCTTGCCGCTGCGCTCGGCGCACCCGTCCGCGTACTCACGGGCGAGCTTGATCTGGGCGAGCTTGTCGGCCTCGCTGTCCGGGACCGGGTCGGCCTTCGGCGCCTTGACGAACTCCTGCGGGTCGATGCAGGAGATGGGCGCGGAGTGGCCGACCCCGCGCGGGTCGAAGCCCACGAAGTCGTAGGCCTTCGCCACGTTGGTCCAGACGGGGGCCTTGGTGGTGACGCGGCGCGGGAAGCGCAGGCCCGAGCCGCCGGGGCCGCCGGGGTTGTAGACGAGCGCGCCCTGGCGCTCCGCGGCGGTACCCGTGTTGCCGATGCGGTCGACGGCCAGCTTGATCTGCTTGCCGTTCGGCTTGGCGTAGTCGAGCGGCACGGTGACCCAGCCGCACTGGATCGGCTTCTCCAGGCCCCAGTCGGCGGGGCAGTCCTGCCAGTCGATGCCTGCCTTGCCGGCGCGCTCCGCTGCGATGGCGGCACCGCGCGCCTCCCGGTCCTGCCCCTGACGGCCGCTGGTCGCGCTGGCCGTGGGCGCCGCGAAAGCGCCGGCGAGCATCGTCGCGGCGACGAGTACGCCGGCCGAGCCGAGCGCCGTGGTGCGCTTGTTCGGTCGTATGTCCTTCAAGTGGGAACTCCCCTACCTGGTGATGGCGGCAGAGGGATCCTCGCGGCTGTGAGGCACCTGAGAAAAGGTGTAGTTGACCTTCTTTGCCAATCCGATAACCGGAAAGTGATGTACCGCTCACCGGATGTCGACATCGGCGAGCGCCTCGTCCAACGCCCGCCGCAGCCTCAGCGCGTCGGGCGCGACGGCGGTGACGAGTGCCGCCGGCCCGGCCAGCGGCATGACACGGGCGTGCTCGCCGATGTTCCGGGCCTCCGTCGGGGTCTCGAGGAACTCCGGCCGTACGACGACGAGTTGGCCCACGGCACGATACTCCGCCAGGACGGCGGGCCCGTCCCAGCCGCCGGGCGCGCCGGGCCCGCAGGCCAGTTCCTGATCGAGGACGACCCGCCCCGCGATCCGCACGGTGAGCCGGCTGGTCAGCCTCCCCGGCTCCTCCCCCACCCGGCCGAGCACCTGCTCCTCGCGCAGCACGAGCCGGGCGTGGGCCCCGAGCTCGGCCCGCGTGGTGACGAACAGATCGCTCCCCTTCGCCGAGATCAACTGCTCGGGCGACCAGCGAAGTTCACCACCGTCGGCGACCGTGAGGCGTACGTCGTAGTGGGCCTCGTCCTTCGCCTGCCCGGGCAGGGCGATGGTGGCGGCGGCCGAACCGACGTGCAGCCGGGCGCCGCTCCCGACGTCGGCCTCGACGGCGAAGCGGTCACCGCCGAGAGGTCCGCTCATCGCGCCGACGAGCATGACGCGCGCCTCGCCTGCGGTACCCCGGGTGCGGCGCAGGGCGAGCGGTCCGTCGCTCTCGAGGACGGGCAGGGAGGTCCCCCCGCGTCCGTCGTCCCTCGCCCCGATCCGCGCGGTGGCGTGCACTCCGCTCATGTCACGCCGTCCAGGCGGCGAACTGCGTCCGCACCCACGAGGCGACGTCCCGGACACCGCCCTCGCTCCGCAACGACTGGAAGACGACAGGCAGTTCGGCCCGCTGGGCCTTGGCGTCGGCGGCCATCCGGGCGAGGTCGGAGCCGACGTACGGCGCGAGGTCGGTCTTGTTGACGACGAGCAGGTCCGCGGTGGTGACACCGGGCCCGCCCTTGCGGGGGATGTCGTCCCCGCCCGCGACATCGATGACGAAGATCTGCGCGTCCACGAGGCCCTTGGAGAAGGTCGCGGTGAGGTTGTCGCCACCCGACTCGACGAGGATCAGGTCCAGCGGACCGACCTCGTCCTCCAGGTCCTCCACGGCCTCGAGGTTGGCGGAGATGTCGTCCCGGATCGCGGTGTGCGGACAGGCGCCCGTCTCGACGGCCGTGATCCGCTCGGGCGGCAGCACGGCCTCTCGGAGCAGGAACTCGGCGTCCTCCCGGGTGTAGATGTCGTTGGTGACGACGGCGAGGGACAGTTCGTCGCGAAGGGTGCGGCAGAGCGCGGCGACGGTGGCGGTCTTGCCGGACCCGACGGGACCGCCGAGCCCGATACGGAGGGCGCGCCGCGAGCCGTCGGCCCGACGGGCGTCGGCGCCGACGGCCGCAGCGGCGGGACGGTCGTGGGTGTGGTCGAGATGCATGACACGGCTCCTCATATCAGCCCGTCCGGCGTTCGAGGGCGAGGCCCTTTCAGGGCCGAACGGGGGTCTGGGGGCGGAGCCCCCGGGGTCGGGAAGGGGCGGCGGGGGCGGCTGCATCCGGCAGCGGCTCCGCCGTGGGCGCTAGGAGGCGAACAGCCGTACCGGCCACGCGGCGTGAACCTCCGCCCCGATCTCCAGCAGCGGCGCCGAAGCCGCCGGCAGCGCGTCGACCCCGGCCTTCGGGACGGCCGACCCCGCCACCACCGCCCGGTCGACCACCCGGTCCAGCTCCGGCGCCAGCCGGGCCAGCACCGCCGTCGCCTCGAACGGGTCCAGGCTCAGCAGCCGCACCACGGCCGTCGCCGGTCCGCTCACGTTCTCGTAGACCGAGCAGTACGCGGCGTCCGCCGCCCCGAGCCCGGCCGCCCGCGCGGTCAACCCCAACACCACCGGCTGATGTGCCCCCTTGGGGAACTCCCGGGCCAGGGCGTCGAGTTCGATGCTCGGCCAGGCCGCCCGGGCGGCCCGCATCAGCTGCCGGCCCAGCTTCCTGGCGGTCAGCCGAAGCGCCGGGGACGGGGTGCGGGCGTCCGCCGCCGCGTCCAGCTCCGCCGGGTCGCCCCCGGACGCGGCGGCGGCCGCCAGCGCCGCGGCCACCAGCCCCGTGGTGTGCAACCTCCCCCGGAGGAAGGCCTCCAGGCTGGTCGCGCCGGTGATCCGTCCCGCCCTGACGGCCTCCTCCGCCCCGCCGGAGTGCGCGTGTCCTCCGGCGGGGAAGCGGCCGTCGGCCAGGACGAGCAGTGCTGCCCTTGTCACATCGATGTCCTCAGAACCGGATCAGAACAGGAAGTAGCGCTGCGCCATGGGCAGTTCGGCGGCGGGAGTCGCCTCGACCAGCTCCCCGTCGATGTGCACGGCGAAACTGTCGGGGTCGACCTGGACGCGCGGCCGGGCGTCGTTCTCCCGCATGTCCGCCTTGGTGACACCGCGCGTGGACTCGATGGCGACGAACTTCTTGCCCAGTTGCAGACGCTCCGGCAGTCCGTCCTCGATCGCCAGCGGCGCCACGAAGTTGAACGAGTTCGAGGCGGGCGCCCGGCCGATCGCGCCGTACATCGGACGCGGCAGGATCGGCTGGGGCGTCGGGATCGAGGCGTTGGCGTCGCCCATCTGCGCGTACGCGATCTGCCCGCCCTTGATCACGAGGTGCGGCTTGACGCCGAAGAACGCCGGCTCCCACAGCACCAGGTCGGCGAGCTTGCCGCCCTCGACCGAGCCGATCTCGCGGGCCAGGCCCTGTGCGAGCGCGGGGTTGATCGTGTACTTGGCGATGTAGCGGCGTACCCGGTGGTTGTCCGCCCGGCCGTCGCCGGGCAGGGAGCCCCTGCGCCGCTTCATGACGTGCGCCGTCTGCCAGGTGCGCAGGATGACCTCGCCGACCCGGCCCATGGCCTGCGCGTCGGAGGAGATGATCGAGATCGCCCCGAGGTCGTGCAGGACGTCCTCGGCGCCGATCGTCGACGGCCTGATCCGCGACTCGGCGAACGCCAGGTCCTCCGGGACCGCCGGGTTGAGGTGATGGCACACCATCAGCATGTCGAGGTGTTCCTCGGCGGTGTTCACCGTGTACGGCCGTGTCGGGTTCGTGGAGCTCGGCAGCACGTGCGGCTCGGAGACCACGGTCATGATGTCCGGCGCGTGCCCGCCGCCCGCACCCTCGGTGTGGTACGCGTGGATGCCGCGGCCGGCGATCGCGGCGAGCGTGTCGCCGACGAACCCGGCCTCGTTGAGGGTGTCCGTGTGGATCGCGACCTGGATGCCCGTCCGGTCGGCGACGGTCAGCGAGGCGTCGATGACGGCCGGCGTCGAGCCCCAGTCCTCGTGCAGCTTCAGACCGAGTGCCCCACCCCGGATCTGCGACAGCATCGCGTCCTGGGAGACGGTGTTGCCCTTGCCGAGGAAGCCGATGTTCAGCGGGTACTGCTCCATCGCCTCCAGCATCCGCGCGAGATGCCACGGGCCGGGCGTCACGGTGGTCGCCTTCGAGCCCTCGGCCGGTCCGGTGCCGCCGCCGACCAGCGTGGTGACACCGGCGGACAGCGCCTCGTCGGCGATCTGCGGACAGATGAAGTGGACGTGCGCGTCGACCGCGCCCGCGGTCAGGATCCGCCCGTTGCCGGCGATGATCTCGGTCTCCGGGCCGATGACCAGGTCCGGGTGGACGCCGTCCATCGTGTCGGGGTTGCCGGCCTTGCCGATACCGGTGATGCGCCCGTCGCGGATGCCGACGTCGGCCTTCACCACACCCCAGTGGTCGACGACGACCGCACCCGTGATGACGGTGTCGGGCGTCCCGTCCGCGCGCGTGGCGCGGGACTGCCCCATGGACTCACGGATGACCTTGCCGCCGCCGAAGACCGCCTCCTCACCGGCGAGTCCGGGGCCGCCGCAGCGGTCCTCCTCGATCTCGATCAGCAGGTCGGTGTCGGCGAGCCGGATGCGGTCGCCGGTCGTCGGGCCGAACAGGTCGGCGTACGCGGCACGCGTGATCTCAGGCATCGAGGGCACCTCCGGTCTCTCCGCGCAGACCGGGCACGACACGGGCGCCGGCGAGGGGGACGAGTTCGACGTCGACGGGGATCCCGGGCTCGAAGCGCACGGCGGTGCCGGCGGCGACGTTCAGCCGCCGGCCGCGCGCGGCGGCGCGGTCGAACTCCAGGCCGGGGTTGGCCTCGGCGAAGTGGTAGTGGGAGCCGACCTGGACGGGCCGGTCGGCGGCGTTGAGGACGGTGAGCCGGGTGACCTCGCGGCCCTCGTTGTAGATGACCGGGTCCGCGGCGAACAGGATTTCTCCGGGAATCATCGAGGCCCCCTCAGACGATCGGATCGTGGACGGTGACCAGCTTGGTGCCGTCCGGGAAGGTGGCCTCGACCTGGACGTCGTGGATCATCTCGGGGATGCCCTCCATGACGTCGTCGCGGGTGAGCAGCTTGCGGCCGGACGACATGAGCTCGGCCACCGTGCGGCCGTCACGCGCGCCTTCGAGGATGTGCGCCGTGATGAGGGCCACGGCCTCCGGGTGGTTGAGCCTGAGCCCGCGGGCCCGGCGCTTCTCGGCGACGTCGGCCGCCACGTGGATCAGCAGCCTCTCCTGCTCGTGCGGGGTCAGTTGCACGTCCCACCTCACATCCTCGCTCCGGACCGTGCGGGGCCCGGTTGCCGCGGCCGCCGGGGAAAGACCCTGGTGGCATGGATCGGCAGGCTAGTTGGACCGCATTTCGAGCAAGTTAACCGACCTGTGATCGATTCAGGCCCCCGACAACGGGGCCGACACGCTCATCAACGCGCGTAGGCCGTCCCGCAGCACCTCGACCGGAGCGGGTCCGAACAGCGACTGCTGGACGAGGAAGCCCTGCACGACGGCGATCATCGTCCGCGCCACATGGTCCGGCGACACATCGGACCGCATCATCCCGGCCTCCTGGTAGGCGACGACGATCCGTCCCCACGCCTCGCGCACCCCGCTGTAGCCCTCGCTCAGGACCGCCGCCAGCTCGGGGTTGCGCAGCGTCTCCGTCCACACCTGGATCACCAGGCGGGGGAATGCTGGCTGCCCGTCGACGGTCAGGGACTCCCGGGAGGCGTGGACCCGGCCGAGGACCGAGGAGACCAGGATGTCGGGTGGCGGCGGAATGTGCCGGCCCTCCTCCTCGAAGCTCTCGCGGACCTCGTCGAGCACCTCGCCGACGATCGCGGCGATGAGCTCCTCCTTGCCGCTGAAGTAGCGGTACACCGCCCCGGCGGACAGATCGACCTCCTTCAGCACGTCCTGCATCGACGTGGCGTGGAAGCCGTTGCGGGCGAAGCAGACCGACGCGCCGTCGAGGATCTGCCGGCGGCGGGCGTCGAGGTGCGCCTGGGATACACGGGCCATGACCCCCAACGTAGAACGAACATTCCTTCTTGACAAGGGGCCGGTTCGGCGGGACGGTGTGGACGAGCGACAAAACGAACGATCCTTCTTTTTGACCTCCGAGCCCTGCCGACCCGTACGCGGCCCGACCCGCACTCAGCCCGACCCGCACGTACCCGTCTCCGTCCGCAGGCCTACCCCGCCCGCACGACCACCTGCCCGCACCGCGCACCGTCCGTCCACGGCCCCACCCGTCCGACACGCCGTCCCGCACGCCTCCAGGGGGAGTCCCCATGTCCGCCACCCGGCGCCTGATCGCCGTCGTCCTGCTCGTCCCGACCCTCGCCGCCGTCGCCCTCTGGGCATTCGCCTGGCCCGCCGCCCGCACCGCGCCGCGCGACCTGCCGCTCGGCGTGGCCGGTCCGCCCGCCGCGACCGCGCAGCTGGAGAGGCAACTGACCCGACACGAGGGCGCCTTCGAGATCCACCACTACGCCGACGGAACGGCCGCCCGGGAGGCCGTCGAGGACCGGACCGTATACGGCGCGGTGGTCGTCACCGCCGAGGGATCCGAACTGCTGACCGCCTCGGCCGCGAGCCCGCTCGTCGCCCAGCTGCTCCAGCAGGCGGTCGCACAGCAGGCGGCGGCCTCGGGCACCCGGGTGGAGACGGTGGACGTGGTGGCGGCTCCGGCCGCCGACCCGCGCGGCTCGGCCCTCGGTGCGAGCGTGCTCCCGCTGGCCCTCGCCGGGATCGCGGCGGGCGCGCTGGTGTCCCTGCTGGGCCTGCGCGGGGTCCGTGCCGTGATCGGGCTGGTCGGCGCGGCCGCCCTGGTCGGGTCGGCCGCGGCGGCGCTGGCGCACAGCTGGCTCGGGGTGCTCACCGGCGACTGGTGGGCGGAGGCCGCGGTGCTGGGGCTCTCCACGCTGGCGGTGAGCGCGGCGGTGGCGGGCTGCGCCGCGCTGCTCGGCACGCCGGGCATCGGAGCCGTGTCCTTCGTGGTGATGTTCCTCGGGAACCCGTTCTCCGGGGCGGCCTCGGCACCGAGGATGCTGCCGGAGCCGGTCGGGGTGATCGGCCAGTGGCTGCCGCCGGGCGCCGGTACGACGCTGCTGCGCTCGGTGTCGTTCTTCGACGGAGCGGCGGCGACCGGCCCCGCGCTGACGCTGGTCTGGTGGGCGGCGATGGGCCTCGGGGCGGTGCTGCTGGGCGCCCGGCTGAAGCCGGGACCGACCCGGGCCGAGCCGGCCACCGAGGCGCGGCGGCCCGCACTCGTCGCCTGACCGTCCCGTCAGGCGACCCGCCCACAGGGCCGTGCACCCCCGGATCCGGGGGTGCACGGCCTTTCGTGTGCCTACGGCCGACGCTTCCCGCCGGCGCTCCCTACGACGGATTCGGGCCCCGGTACTCCGCCGTGACCCCGAACCGGTGCTGTTCGCGGGGAGCGGACGCGACCTCGCGCACGGTGGTGACCGAGCTGATCACCGGCTCCTCCGCGGCCTTGTCGAGTTCGTCGAGTCGCTCCAGGTCAGCGGCGGAGACGAGGGCGACGAGAGGCTTGCCGTGGCGTGTCACGACGACACGTTCACCGCCGTACACCACGCGGTTGATCAGGTCGGCGAGTTCAGCCCTGGCTTGCGTCACCGGAATCTCGTAGGCCATACCCCCATTCTAACGTCACGTACATCCTGTACATTTTTTACAGATCCCGTCGGGCGTAGAAGACGTCGGACGGAGAAGGAGGGGCTCCGATGAACCGACCGTCCGCCCGTCATGTCCTGCCCGAGTTCACCGAGCGCACGAGCTTCGGGCACCGGACCATGGATCCGTACTCGAAGCTGCTGGAGGAGCGGATCGTCTTCCTGGGGACGCGGATCGACGACGTCTCGGCGAACGACGTGATGGCCCAGTTCATGTACCTCGAGCACAAGGACCCGGACCGGGACATCGCGCTGTACATCAACTCCCCCGGCGGCTCCTTCAGCGCGATGACGGCCCTCTACGACACGATCCGGTACGTCACCTGCGACGTGGAGACCACCTGCCTGGGTCAGGCGGGCTCGTCCGCTGCGGTGCTGCTCGCGGCGGGCACGCCGGGCAAGCGGTACGCGCTGCCGGGGGCGCGGATGACGATCCACCAGCCGTCCCTGCCCGAGCCCGTCCAGGGGCAGGCGAGCGACCTGGCGATCCAGGCCGAGGAGCTGGCCCGCATCCGCGCGAGCCTGGAGGAGATGCTCGCACGGCACACCGGCCGGACGCCGGAGCAGGTGGCCGCGGACATCGAGCGGGACAGGTTCCTCACCGCCCAGGAGGCCGTGGAGTACGGCCTGGTGGACGGCATCATCCCCAGCCGCAAGGCCTCGGCCGGCGCGCCCGGCGGGAGGTGAGCCGCCGATGGTGCCAGAGCTGCCGCCGCTGCCCGCGCTGACCCGCGCGGAGGCCGAGCTGATCGACGGCTACCTTGACGTGGTCGACCTGCTCGGGCGGATCAACCCCGCCCACCACGGCGACACCTACCGCGGACTGCGCGCCGCCCAGGCGCTGGTGACCAAGGCGACCGCGCTGCGCGACGCGCTGACGCTCATGCACCAGCGGGGCGAGAACGAGCTGCACGCGCCGACGCTCGCGCGGGCGCTGCGCGTCCTCGACGGGGAGCGCCGTACTGCGCGCGTCACGCTGCCTCCGCTCTCCGACAGTTGACCCGACGGATCCACCTCCGGTCCGGACCGCTCACGCCCAGGACGTGACGACCGGACCGGA
The DNA here is from genome assembly GCF_035983595.1 of Streptomyces sp. NBC_01334. Classification (NCBI taxonomy): domain Bacteria; kingdom Bacillati; phylum Actinomycetota; class Actinomycetes; order Kitasatosporales; family Streptomycetaceae; genus Streptomyces; species Streptomyces sp. NBC_01334. The sequence continues at coordinate 1,759,575 of NZ_CP130718.1, forward strand.
GTTGAAACGGCCCAGAAGAGGTACCCCCGTTCAGCGGAGCGTCTACTGCTCCCCCGACCCCTCCGCGGTTGCGCAAAAGGGCGCTCTTCGGGCGGAATAGCGGGCTCCACCGCTGGTGGGAGCCCCTGAGGCGCCTTGACACCTGATCGCCCATCAGGGTGTCCACCCGAACGGGTGAGTGGTGAGTAACCCCACAAATCCCCGGTTCCGTTGGGATTTTCGGACATCGGTGAGCCAAGATCCCTGACTGACGACAAGCCCCCGCCACAAGCGGCGGGGCGGTCCGGGCGGACGCCGAGTCCTGCCGCCGCCCGGATGACCGGTCGACAGGAGTGCATCGGCAGGAGTGGAGGACCCAAGCACGACGGGTCGCCGGAACGGTCACGCCATGACCGGGCCGAGCAGCCCTTGGGGTGAAGCCGCAGCAGCGGCCGGGCAACTTCGCCAGCCCGAATCCGACAGGTCATCCTTCACAGGCGGCTGACGAAGGGTTGCGCATGACTGCGCTCAATCGTGTCCCGTCGCTCATGGCCCGGGCCGGTACGGCCTCGGCTTTCGCCATCGCCGCCGTGGGCGGCTCGGTCGTGGTCCCGGGGCTCGCCCCCGACGCCGCGGCCGCCACACCGGCGACGAAGGCGCTCCAGATCGCGGCCTCCAAGAAGGGTGCCCCGTACAAGTACGGGGCCACCGGGCCGAAGAGGTTCGACTGCTCCGGGCTCACGCTGTACTCGTTCAAGAAGGCGGGCAAGAGCCTGCCCCGGACGGCGTCCCAGCAGTACAACAAGACGAAGCACATCAAGGCGTCGAGCCGCAAGGCAGGCGACCTCGTGTTCTTCCACTCGGGCTCGAACGTCTACCACGTCGGGATCTACGCGGGTAAGGGCAAGATCTGGCACTCGCCGAAGACCGGCGACGTGGTGAAGCTCCAGAAGATCTGGACCAAGAGCGTCTGGTACGGCCGGGTCCGCTAGGGCCTGCCAGGGTCACGGGCTGGTTTCCCGGGGCGGTGGGGGCGTCCTGACGCGCCTTCATCGCCCCGGGAGCTCACCCTCCGCCGGGGCCGCCAGGGCACCGGCCACCGGCTCCGCCGCCGGGACGGCCCACGGGAGCTCGACGGTGACCGTCTTGCCGCCCTCCCGGGTGGGCCGCACTCTCAGCCTGCCGCCGCACTCCGCGGTCAGCCATCGAATGATCACCATCCCTCGGCCGTTGTCCTGCTGGACGGCGGCCGGCAGTCGTTTGGGGAAGCGCGGGTGGCTGTCGGTGACCCCGACGCGCAGGTGTTCGTCACGGTCGAGGACCAGGTCCACCGTGAAAGTGGGTGACTGGCCGAAGGTGTGCTGTACGGCGTTGGTGGCGAGTTCCGAGACGATCAGCCGGATGGCGTCGGCCATCTCCGCGTCCGCCGGCAGACCCCATTCCCCGAGGGCGCCGGCCACGAATACGCGAGCCGCGTAGACCGAGGCGGGATCGCTCGGCAGAGTGACGGATGCTTCCAGGTGATCTGCCATGGCGACGTCGACCCTTTCCCACGGGACCGGGAGCCCGACACGGCGCGGATGGTTCGAGTACGGTCCCGGACTGGTGCTTCTTCGCCAGACTGCCATTACCGCGCCGGTCACGGGTGGGATCCACCAGGATATGCATATATCTGTCGCCCGATGCGGTGAACTCTGCGACGGCAGAGCGTATTTGGTCGGCCCGGTAGGAGTAAGGAGGAGCCCATGCAGCACGGCCCCGCGGTGCGCCGCCGGAAGCTGGGCGTCGAACTGCGCAATCTGCGCGCCCAGGCGGGCCTCACCAGTGGTGAGGCGGCCCGGCTCGTGGGCTGGCACCAGTCCAAGGTGAGCCGCATCGAGACCGGTATCAGTGGATCGAAACCGGCCGATGTGCGGTTACTTCTCGACGCCTATGGTGTCGCGGATCCGCAACTGCGGGAGCTGATGCTGGCGTTGGCGGGCGACGACGGCAGTGGCGGCCGGGACCACTGGTGGCACGCGTACCGCGGGGTGCTGCCGCCCACCTACCGGGACTTCATCAGTCTGGAGTCGCAGGCGAGCGCGATGCGCACCCTGGAGACGACGGTGGTACCGGGGCTGCTGCAGACGCCCGAGTACGCGCGCGCGGTGACCAGGGCATCCGTGGAGGGCGGCGACGAGGACCAGCTCGACACCCTGGTGGAGGTCCGGCTGGCCCGCCAGGACGTGCTGCGCGCGCAGCCACCGCTGGAACTGAACGCGGTATTGGACGAGGCGGTGCTGCGACGGGAGGTGGGCGGGCCCGAGGTGATGGCACGACAGCTCGGTCGGCTCGTGGAAGCCGCCCGATTGCCCCAAGTTCGGCTTCAGGTGCTGCCGTTCGCCGCCGGAGCGCATATCGGGGTAACTGGCCCTTTCGTTATCTTCTCATTTTCGCGCACTTCTGATCTGGACGTGGTTGTTCTCGACCACTTGACGAGTAGCCTCTATCTCGAACGGAAAGAAGACCTCCAGGCCTACACCGAGGCCTTCAACGCCCTTCGGGCGCACGCCCTTTCGCCCGGGGACTCATCGGATTACATCGCCGCGATAGCCGACGGCGCGTAAGGAGGCACCATGTCCGCACCACCGCGGAACGTACCTTCCAGTACCGATCCCGACCGTCTCCCTGAGGTGCGGTGGCTGCGCAGCAGCTACAGCACGGGAGCGAACAACTGTGTGGAGACGGCCCGGCCGGCCTCCGGCCCCTGGGCCGGTCTGCTCGCCGTACGCGACTCCAAGGACCCGGCCGGACCCGCCCTGCTCTTCTCCCCCGAGAGCTGGTCGGGCTTCACGGCCGGGTTCTCGGGGGTCTCACGGGTCCGCTGACCGCACCGCAGCAGTCAGAGGCGGTCCACGGCCGTGTCACGCCGACTCATGGTCGTGTTTCGCCGATCACCCGTACAGCGCGTTCCAGCTCGGCCCCGGAGAGGTCCGCACGCGCGGTCAGCCTGAGGCGTGAGATGCCGTCGGGCACGGAGGGAGGACGGAAGCAGCCCACGGCCAGGCCTGCCGACCGGCAGTCCGCCGCCCAGCGCACGGCCCCCTCCGGGGACGGCGCACGCACGGAGACGACCGCGGCGTCCGGACGCACCGCTGCCAGGCCCGCGGCCGTCAGGCGTGCGTGCAGCTCGCCCGCCACCGCACGCGCGCGTGCCGCGCGCTGCGGCTCCCGGCGCAGCAGCCTGAGGGCGGCCAGCGCCGCCCCCGCCGCCGCCGGGGCCAGGCCCGTGTCGAAGATGAAGGTCCGGGCCGCGTTCACGAGATGCTCGATCACCCGCGCGGGACCCAGCACGGCGCCGCCCTGGCTGCCCAGCGACTTGGACAGCGTGACCGTGACGACGACGTCGTCGGCGCCCGCCAGACCGGACGCGTACGGAGCACCCTGCCCGCCGTCCCCCAGCACACCGAGCCCGTGGGCGTCGTCGACGACCAGTCCGGCGCCGTACTCCCGGCAGGCGGCCGCCAGGGCGGCCAGCGGGGCGGCGTCGCCGTCGACCGAGAAGACCGTGTCGGAGACGGCCACGGCCGGGCCGTCGTGTGTGCCGAGCGCCTTGCGCACCGCGTCCGGGTCGGCGTGCCCGACGACGTGGGTGGTACCGCGGGCCAGCCGGCAGCCGTCGATCAGCGAGGCGTGGTTGCCCGCGTCGGAGACGATCAGCGACCCGTGCGGGGCCAGCGCGGTGACCGCCGCGAGGTTGGCCGCGTATCCGGAGGAGAAGACGAGGGCCGCCTCGAAGCCGCAGTGCTCGGCAAGCTCCCGCTCCAGTTCGCCGTGCAGCTCGGTGGTGCCCGTGACGAGCCGGGAGCCGGTGGCGCCGCCGCCCCAGGTCCTGGCGGCCGCCGCGGCCCCCTCCGTGACCTCGGGGTGGCGGGCGAGGCCCAGGTAGTCGTTGCTCGCCAGGTCGAGGAGCGGCGAGTCTGCCGGGCGGGGCCGCAGTGTCCGCACGAGTCCGGCCCGGCGCCGCAGCTCCGCCTGCTCGTCGATCCAGCCGAACGCCATGGGTCCTCCGGGCTTTTGTAGGTAGCGGACAGACACTAGCGGCCCGACCGCCCACCCACGGTGTGGCAATACCCACACGTCGAACCCGGTGTGTTGTGCGATCCCTACCTTGGCCCGGAGCGGGTGCGTAGGACAGGATCGGCTCTCATGGACCTGCTGAACACGCTGGTGGACAAGGGGCTTCGGCGCGAGCTGCCGACCCGCGAGGAAGCGTTGGCCGTGCTGGCCACTTCCGACGACGACGTGCTGGACGTGGTGGCCGCGGCCGGCCGGGTGCGCCGGCAGTGGTTCGGGCGACGGGTGAAACTCAACTACCTCGTCAACCTCAAGTCGGGGCTGTGCCCCGAGGACTGCTCCTACTGCTCGCAGCGGCTCGGCTCCACGGCCGGGATCCTGAAGTACACCTGGCTCAAGCCGGAAGAGGCCTCGCAGGCGGCTGCGGCCGGTCTGGCGGGCGGGGCCAAGCGGGTCTGCCTGGTGGCGTCCGGGCGTGGTCCGACGGACCGTGACGTCGACCGGGTCGCCGGCACCATCAAGGCGATCAAGGACCAGAACGAGGGCGTCGAGGTCTGCGCCTGTCTCGGCCTGCTCTCCGACGGCCAGGCCGAACGGCTGCGCGAGGCGGGCGCCGACGCCTACAACCACAACCTGAACACGTCCGAGGGCACGTACGGGGAGATCACGACCACGCACACGTACGCCGACCGGGTGGACACGGTGCAGAAGGCGCACGCGGCGGGTCTGTCGGCGTGCTCGGGCCTGATCGCCGGCATGGGCGAGTCCGACGAGGACCTGGTGGACGTCGTCTTCTCGCTGCGCGAGCTGGACCCGGACTCCGTTCCGGTGAACTTCCTCATCCCGGTCGAGGGCACCCCGCTCGCCAAGGAGTGGAACCTGACCCCGCAGCGCTGTCTGCGCATCCTGGCGATGGTGCGGTTCGTCTGCCCGGACGTCGAGGTGCGCATCGCGGGCGGCCGCGAGGTCCATCTGCGCACGATGCAGCCGCTCGCCCTGCACCTGGCCAACTCGATCTTCCTGGGCGACTACCTCACGACCGAGGGCCAGGCCGGCAAGGCCGACCTGGAGATGATCGCGGACGCCGGGTTCGAGGTGGAGGGCGCGGAACAGGTCACCCTGCCCGAGCACCGGGCGACGGCGGCCGGGGGCTGCGGGTCCCACGAGGGCGCCGGCTGCGGCTCGCACGAGAGCTCCGGGTGCGGCTCGCACGAGGACGCCGGCTGCGGCTCCCACGCGGGCGGCGGTGTGTGCGGCTCCGCCCCGGCGTCGGCCCCGGCCGCGGCGGTCGGCGAGGCCCGTACGGACCTGGTCTCCGTACGCCGGCGTGGCGCCGGTACCGATCTCGCGCCCAATGCCTGAGCTGCCCCGGCTCGGGGTGCCCGAGCTGCTGGAGCTCGACCGGCGGCACGTGTGGCATCCGTACGGTCCGATGCCCGGCCGGGCCGAACCGCTCGTCGTGGAGTCGGCGAGCGGGGTGCGGCTGCGGCCGGCGGACGGCTCGGGTGACCTGGTCGACGGCATGGCGTCCTGGTGGTCGGCGATCCACGGCTACAACCACCCGGTGCTCAACGAGGCCGTGCGCGACCAGCTGGGCCGGATGAGTCATGTGATGTTCGGCGGGCTCACCCACGAGCCCGCCGTACGACTGGCGAAGCTCCTTGTCGACATGTCGCCCGACGGTCTGGAGCATGTGTTCCTCGCCGACTCCGGCTCGGTGTCGGTCGAGGTCTCGGTGAAGATGTGCCTCCAGTACTGGCGCTCGCTGGGCCGCCCGGCCAAGCGGCGCCTGCTGACCTGGCGCGGCGGTTACCACGGCGACACCTGGCAGCCGATGTCCGTGTGCGATCCCGAGGGCGGGATGCACGACCTGTGGACCGGGGTGCTGCCCCGGCAGGTCTTCGTGGACCCGCCTCCGGTGGAGTTCGAGGAGGCGTACGCCGACCTGTTGCGCGAGACGATCGAGCGGCACGCCGACGAACTGGCCGCGGTCATCGTGGAGCCGGTGGTGCAGGGCGCGGGCGGGATGCGGTTCCACTCCCCCGGCTATCTGCGGGTGCTGCGCGAGGCGTGCGACGCGCACGACGTGCTGCTGGTGTTCGACGAGATCGCGACCGGGTTCGGGCGCACGGGCGCGCTGTTCGCGGCGGAGCACGCCGCGGTGACACCCGATGTGATGTGCGTCGGCAAGGCGTTGACCGGCGGCTATCTGACGATGGCGGCGACGCTGTGCACGTCCCGGGTGGCCGACGGGATCTCGCGGGGCGAGGTTCCGGTGCTGGCCCATGGGCCGACGTTCATGGGCAACCCGCTCGCCGCGGCCGTCGCCTGTGCCTCGATCGAGCTGCTGCTCGGGCAGGACTGGCTCGCCGAGGTCAAGCGGATCGAGGCGGGGCTGCGGGACGGCCTCGCCGCGGCGGCGGAGATCCCGGGCGTGCGGGACGTCCGGGTCCTCGGCGCGATCGGCGTCGTCCAGCTCGACCACCCGGTGGACATGGCGGCCGCCACCCGGGCCGCGGTGCGCGAGGGTGTCTGGCTGCGGCCGTTCCGCGACCTGATCTACACGATGCCGCCGTACGTCACCGGTGACGCGGACGTGGCACGGATCGCGCGCGCGGTGTGTGCCGCGGCGCGGGAGGGATGAACATGCCGATCCTGGTGATCACGGGGACGGGCACGGAGGTCGGCAAGACCGTCACGACGGCCGCGGTCGCCGCGTCGGCGCTCGCGGCGGGGCGGACGGTGGCCGTCCTCAAGGCCGCGCAGACCGGCGTACGCGCGGACGAGCGCGGGGACGCCGACGAGGTGGCCCGGCTCGCGGGCACGGTGACGACGGCCGAAGTGGCCCGCTATCCCGAGCCGTTGGCTCCGGCGACGGCGGCGCGCAGGGCGGGCCTGGCGGCGGTGCGACCCCAGGACGTGGCGGAGGCGGCGCAGAAACTGGCCGCCGGGCACGACCTGGTGCTCGTCGAGGGGGCGGGCGGGCTGCTCGTACGGTTCGACGAAGCGGGCGGAACGCTGGCCGACGTGGCACAGCTGCTGCGGGCGCCGGTGCTGGTGGTGGCCTCGGCGGGCCTCGGCACACTGAACACCACGGAACTGACGGCTCGTGAACTGCGAGGCCGAGGAGTGGAGTTGCTGGGGGTCGTGATCGGCAGCTGGCCCGACTCCCCCGATCTGGCCTCGCGTTGCAATGTCGCTGATCTGCCGGAGGTGGCCGGGGCCCCGCTGCTGGGGGCGCTGCCGTCGGGTGCCGGCGCTCTCGCACCCGGCGATTTCCGTACCGTGGCGCCCGGTTGGCTGGCGCCGCGGCTGGACGGGACGTGGGAGGCGGAGGCCTTCCGGAAGCGGACCGGTTCCGGGGACTAACCGCCGTCCGCGTCCGCGAGCAGCCGGACGAGTTCGATGCGGGAGCGGATGCCGAGGCGGGTGAAGACGCCTCGCAGATGGTGGTCGATGGTGCGGGGGCTGAGGGCGAGGCGGGCGGCGATCTCGCGGTTCGTGGCGCCGTCGGCCGCCATCCGGGCGACCAGGAGCTGCTGGGCGGTCAGGTGGGCCGTCGGGCGCCGGTCGCCGCGGGTGGGGGCCGCGGGGGCGCCCAGCGCGCGCAGTTCGGCGCGGGCGCTCTCGGCGCAGTGCGGGGCGTCGAAGGACTCGAACGCCTCCATGGCGCTGTGCAGCCGGTCGCGGGCCTCGGTGCGGCGGCGCAGCCTGCGCAGTGCGCTGCCGAACAGCAGTTCCGTGCGGGCCCGTTCGAAGGCTCGGGTTCCTTCGGCGTGCAGCCGGAGGGCCGTGCGGTAGTGCTCGACGGCGTCGGCGCCCGGCGTGAGCAGGGCTTGGCAGCGGGCGCTGAGGGCCAGGTCGTCGGCGCTGCCGACGGCGCGGGCCCAGCGGTCGTAGTCGGCGTGCGCGGCGCGCGCCACGCGGGTCTCGCCGGTGCGGACGGCGGCCTCGACATAGTGCGGGGTGGCCAGGTGGCGGATGGCCCGGTGGCCGTGACCCGGACCCGAGGCGGCGAGCGCGCGCAGCCGGGCCGCGGCGGCGTCGAAGCGGCCGGAGCCGAGGTCGAGGAAGGCGAGCGCCCACTGCGCCAGGGCGGCGGGCAGGCCCAGGGCGTGGGCGAGGGCGTAGGAGCGGGCGGCCGCGGCCCGCTCCCGGCACAGGTCCTCGTCGCCGGTGAGCGCGGCGAACATCGCGAGGGCCGCCTGGAGATGGCAGGCGCCGTTGTCCTGTCCGGTGGCGTACGCCTGACGCAGGGCGTCCAGCGCGGCGGCCTCGGCGGCGCGCGGACGGCCGGTCCAGAAGTCGGCGTAGGCGCGGAACTCCATGGCCTGGGACACGGCGGCGGTGACCCCCCGGGCGCGGGCCGCGGCGGCCGCCCGGACCGTGGCGGTGGCGGCGCGGGTGTGGTCGCCGAGCATCAGGGCGGCGATCCCCGCGTGCAGGAGGAGGGTGGGGTCACCGCCCGGACCGCACCGCCCGGCGGTGGCCTCCAGCAGGTTGCGCGCGTCCTCGTACCGTCCGTCGACGGCCGCCGCGATCCCGCCGAGCACACCGGGCGGGTCGATGCCCGACTGCCCCGCGACGAGGGCCGCTTCACGGCATCGACGCAGATCGCCGGTGTAGACGGCGGCTTCGGCGGCTCGGGCCAGGAAGTGGGTGACGGGAGCCGTGGTGGCTGGCCCCGCCGCCTCGCCCGACTCGCGCGAGGTGACCGGGGAGGTGAGCGAGAAGGCGACGGGGGAGGCTGTGGTGCCGTCCCGTCCCGGTGCCGGGTCACCGGGCTCGGGCCGCGCCCCGGCCGCCCGTGCCGCCCCGGCCAGCAGCGCGTCGAACGCCTCCCCCGCGTGCCCGGTCCGCAGGGCGAGGATGCCGGTGAGGGCGTCGGCGTCGGTGCGGGCGGCGAGGGCTCGGGACCGGTCGCCGTCACCGCGGTGCCAGGCGTCGGTCGCCGCGTGGGCGAGGAGCCGGGACCTGTCGCCCGGGTCCGTGCAGAGCGCGGCGGCGCGTTCGGCGAGGGCGCCCGAGAGCGCCGGGTCGCCGGCGGCGCGCGCCTGGGCGGCGGCCGTCGTGAGCTCCGCGGCGAGCCGCGCGCTGGGCCCGAGTGCGCCCGCGCCCCGGTGCCAGGACCGCCGGGGCGTCTCCGCCGCGCCGTGCAGGACCCGGGCGAGCAGCCGGTGTGCGTCGCGCCGGTCGGCCGGGGCGGCCGTCTCGTAGGCGGCGATCCGGGTCCAGGCGTCGCGGAAGCCGACCCCGCCGGCCGTGGCGTACGCGATCCCGGCCGCCTCCGCAGCTTCGAGGGGCCGGGTGTCGAGCCGGGCGGCGGCGACGGCGCGCAGGAAGGCGTGGGTGGCCACCGGGTACTGGTCGGCGGCCGCCAGCAGGAGCACCAGCCGGGTGCCGTCGGGCAGCGCGCGGACCTCGCGGCGGTGGGCGCGCAGCGTCTCGGGGGCGAGGTCGGCGGGTTCGGCCGGCAGCGGGTCGAAGCCGGCCGCCTGTCGTTCGGTCAGCCTCGCGACGAGTTCGGCGGCCGCGCGCGGGTCGCCGTATACGAGGCGCAGCACGCGCACGCGCACGCCTTCGGACAGCGCCGGGGCCGGGCGCGGGCCCGCGTCCGGCGGCGCCGGTGGCGAAGTGCGGTCCGCGGACGGGGGGTTCACTCGTGTCACCACACAAGTGACGTTACTGGCGGGTTACTTGAACCGTAAAGACTGGCGATTTCACCGATGCGGCGCGCGTAGACCCGCCGGACACTCCTGGCAACCCCACACGTTTCAGGAGGCATCATGCAGCGCCACAAGCGTCGCATCGCCGCGGCACTCTCGGCCGTGGTCTCTTCGCTCCTTCTGTCACTCTCGTTCTCCGCCCCCACAGCCCACGCCGCGACCCACAACCCGATCGTCTTCGTGCACGGCATCAGCAGTTCCTCCAGCAGCTGGGACGACTGGGTCGCGGACTTCAAGGCCGACGGCTACACGGCCGCCGAGCTGGACGCCTGGACGTACAGCTGGTCCCAGTCGAACGCCACGACCGCCTCCCAACTGGCCACCGAGATCAAGAACGTGCTGGCGAGAACCGGCGCGTCCAAGGTCGACGTCGTCATCCACTCCATGGGCGCGCTCAGCTCCCGCTACTACCTCAAGAACCTCGGCGGCACCGCGTACGTGGACGACTTCGTCTCCGTCGCGGGCACCAACCACGGGACGTCGGTCGCCTCGTGGTGCAGCTGGCTCTACACCTCCTGCGCCGAGATGGTCACCGGCAGTTCGTTCCTCACCTCGCTCAACTCCGGTGACGAGACGCCGGGCAGCGTGAACTACGCGACCTACTGGTCGAACTGCGACGCGGCCATCGACCCGGACTCCTCGGCGCTGCTGAGCGGGGCCACCAACGTCGGCGTCGGGTGCATCTCGCACAACGACATGAACAACGACCACGGCGTGTACGAGCAGGTGCGCGACTTCATCCAGTAAGCGCTACAAGCGCTACGGCGACAGCGTGGGTGCGGCGGGCCTGCACGGGGGAGAATCCCGGTGGGCCCGTCCTGCCCGGGAGGTCGCCATGCCACTCCGCTCCACCGGCTCCGGCAAGGTGCCAGGTGACACCGTCCACCACCCGCTGTTCGCCCGGTTCTGTGCCCGGCTCGGCACGGCCGCCGAGACCCGCGGCGGTCTGGCCCCTCTACGTGATCAGCTGCTCACGGGGCTGTCCGGCCGGATCATCGAGATCGGCGCGGGCAACGGACTGAACTTCGCGCACTACCCGGCCGCCGTCTCGGAGGTCGTCGCGATCGAGCCGGAACGCCACCTGCGCACGCTGGCGCTGGAGGCGGCCCGGCGCGCGGAGGTGCCGGTCGATGTCGTGCCGGCCGTGGCGGAGGCGCTGCCGGTGAAGAGCGAGGCCTTCGACGGGGCGGTGGTCTCGCTGGTGCTGTGCAGTGTGCGGGACGTGCCCCGCGCGCTCGGGGAGCTGCGGCGGGTGCTGCGACCCGGCGGCGAACTCAGGTTCTTCGAGCACGGTCCCGGCGGCGGTCCGGCGATGCGGTTCACCCAGCGCGCGCTGGACCGCACGGTGTGGCCGACCCTGGCCGGCGGCTGTCACCTCACCCGGGACACGCTCGACGCCCTGCGCGATGCAGGGTTCGAACCGGGCCCGTACCGCCGGCTGTGCGTGCCGGAGAGGGGCCCGAGATTCCCCTCCTCGTACTGCGTTCTCGGGAGAGCCCGGCGCCCCTCATAGGCTCCACTGACGCAGTTCCCGCGCGATGTCGGACACCGACGCCTCGCCGGTCTTGACCAGCCGGGCCAGGTCGCGGACCTGTTCGGGCGAGGTGGCGACCTTCAGACCGCTGGCGACGAGATAGGCGTACGCGACGGCGCAGGCGAACAGGGCGTTCGAGCGCTCCAGCGCGGGCACGTGGATGAGGAGCTGGAGCAGCGCTGCGGCGCGGGCCGGCGCGTCGTCGTAGACGGGGACGTCGAATATCTCGGCCTGGTGGCGCGCCACGGCCGCCACCAGTGCCCCCCAGTCGGTGACCTGGGGGTCCCCCGGGGTCTTCTGTTCGGCGAGCATGAGAAGCCAGGCGAGATCGATGCGGAGGTCGCTCAAGGGATCAGCGGCGACCTTCGCGCGTGCCACCCTCGCGGTCGGCGCCGAACTCCTCCGCGAAAACGGCCTCGTACTGCTTCATGAAGTCGCTGGCGGCCTCGACGAACGTGTGGCCGACTTCGCCGGCGTCCTGTCTGACCAGCTCTTCTATGTAGCGGTTGACGCTCATGCCACGGGCCGTGGCGCGCTCGCGGGCGGCGCGGGCCGTGCCCTCGTCGACGCGTACGTTCAGCTGGGTCTTCGCCATACCTCCGACGCTAGCGCCGCGATGCTAGCAACGGCAAGGGCGGCCGGGAGGTGAAAAGGGATACCGGGTGTGCGCCGGGTCACACTACGCTCGGCCGGGCAGAACCATCACCACGCGATCGGCACGTCCACACGAGCGAGGAGACAGCCTTGTCCACACCTGCTGCGGAGCACGCCCCCGGTCTGGCCTCGGCCGGCGGGATCGCGGCCCGCGCCCGCGGTCTGACCAAGGCGTACGGCTCGGGCGAGACCACGGTGCTCGCCCTGGACTCGGTGGACGTGGACATCGCGCGCGGCCGCTTCACCGCGGTCATGGGGCCGTCCGGTTCCGGCAAGTCGACCCTGATGCACTGCCTGGCGGGCCTCGACACGGTGTCGGCCGGCCAGGTGTGGATCGGCGACACCGAGATCACGGGGCTGAAGGACCGGGAGCTGACCCGGCTGCGACGGGACCGGATCGGGTTCATGTTCCAGTCGTTCAACCTGATCCCGACGCTCAACGCGGCCGAGAACATCACCCTGCCCATGGACATCGCGGGGCAGAAGCCCGACCAGAAGTGGCTGGACCAGGTGATCGACACGCTCGGCCTGCGCGACCGGCTGAAGCACCGGCCGTCGCAGCTGTCCGGCGGCCAGCAGCAGCGCGTGGCCTGCGCCCGGGCGCTCGCCTCCCGCCCCGAGCTGATCTTCGCCGACGAGCCGACCGGCAACCTGGACTCGCGCGCCGGGCTGGAGGTCCTCGCGTTCCTGCGGGAGGCCGTCGACCAGCTGGGGCAGACCGTCGTCATGGTCACCCATGACCCGGGTGCCGCCGCCCACTCCGACCTGGTGCTCTTCCTCGCGGACGGGCGGATCGTGGACGAAATGGAGCGGCCGACGGCGGACGCGGTGCTGGAACGCATGAAGCGCTTCGACGTGATCCGCGCCCAGTCCGACGGCGAGAGCGGCGGCACCGGCATCCCGGCCACCGACACCCACGGCACCGACGCCAAGGAGAAGTGATCCGGTGCTGAAAGCCACCCTCAGAAGCTTCCTCGCGCACAAGGGGCGGCTGCTGCTGTCCGCGCTCGCCGTCGTCCTGTCGGTGGCGTTCGTCGCGGGCAGCCTGATCTTCTCCGACACGGTCACGCGCACCTTCGACCGGCTCTTCGCGTCCACGTCGGCGGATGTGACGGTCGAGCCGAGCGACGACCTGAACGCGTCCGTGCCGACCGGCGCGGTGCAGACCGTGCCCGCCTCGCTCGCCAAGGAGGTGGCCCGCGTCGACGGGGTCGCGTCGACCCACGCGGACGTGAGCGTGGAGAACATCACGGTCGTGGACGGCGAGAACAAGTCCGTCGGGCCGACCACGGGCGCGCCCACCATCGCCACCGACTGGTACGTCACCGACCGCAGCCCGGTGAAGCTGACCTCCGGCCACGCCCCGCAGGGCGCGGGTGAGGCCATGCTCGACGCCGACACCGCAGACAAGAAGCACGTGACGATCGGCGACACACTCACCGTGATGGCCCAGCCGGGCTCCTTCAAGGTGAAGATCGTCGGCATCGCCACCTTCACCACCACCAACCCGGGCGCGGCCCTGGTCTTCCTCGACCCGGCGACCGCCGCCACGCAGCTCCTGGGGTCGCCGGACAAGGCCACGAGCATCTCCGTCGACGCGGCGCAGGGGGTGAGCGACCCGGTCCTCGAGCGGCGCGTCAGCGCCGCGATCGGTGCCGGGCCGTACGACGTGAAGACCGCGGACGAGCAGGCGAAGTCGTCGGCGGAGGCACTGGGCGGGTTCCTCGACGTGATCAAGTACGTGATGCTCGGCTTCGCGGGGATCGCCGTCCTGGTCGGTGTGTTCCTGATCGTCAACACGTTCTCGATGCTGATCGCCCAGCGCACGCGTGAGCTGGGCCTGCTGCGCGCCCTGGGTGCCGACCGCCGTCAGGTGCGCCGCTCGGTGCTCACCGAGGCGGTGCTGCTCGGTGTCGTGGGATCCACGGTCGGCCTCGCCGCCGGCATCGGTCTGGCGGCCGGGCTGATCAAGCTCATGAGCGCGTTCGGCATGAACCTGAAGACCACGGAGATGGTCGTCGGCTGGGCGACCCCGGTGTCGGCGTACGTGGTCGGCGTCGGCGTCACCTTCGTGGCGGCCTACCTCCCGGCCCGGCGCGCCGCGACCGTGTCGCCGATGGCGGCCCTCGCGGACGCCGACATCGCCGGCGTGGGGCGGCCGCTGAAGGTGCGCGCGGTGGTGGGCGCGGTCGTCGGTGCGCTGGGCGCGGCGGCGCTCGCCGGCTGTGTGACCTCCTCGAAGACGGCGTCCGCGGCATCCCTGCTGGGCCTGGGGGTCGTGCTCACGCTCATCGCCACCGTCATCGCGGGGCCGCTGCTGGTCCGCCCGGTGATCCGCGTGCTCGGCGGCGCCTTCCCCGCACTGTTCGGCTCGGTCGGCCGGATGAGCCAGCGCAACGCCCTGCGCAACCCGCGCCGTACCGGTGCCACGGCGGCGGCGTTGATGGTGGGTCTCGCCCTGGTCGGCGGGATGTCGGTGGCGAGCGCGTCGATGTCCAAGTCCTTCGACGAGCAGATCGACAAGACGCTGGGCGCCGACTTCGTCGTCCAGAACGCCAACTTCACGCCGTTCTCCCAAGAGGTCACGGACGCGGTGCGCGACACCGAGGGCGTCGGCCTCGTCGTTCGGCAGCGGTTCGCGCCGCTCGCCGTACGACTGCCCGACGGCAAGCGCGTCGAGACGACCGCCTCCGGTTACGACGACCGGGTCGACGACGTCGCTCACATCACGTACACCGAGGGCGACACGGCGGCCGCGCTGGCCGACGGCGCCATCGGCATGGACGTCGACTTCGCCAAGGAGCACGGGGTACGGCTGGGCAGCGTGCTGCCGGTGGAGTTCCCCGGGCAGCGGACCACGTCGCTGAAGGTCGGCGCGCTCACCGACCAGGACGGCGGTGACGGGTTCGGCATGCAGGGCGGGCTGTTCCTCGGGATCGCCACCGTCGAGAAGTACGTGCCCGGCGGGCAGGACTCGGCGCTGTACGTGAACGCGGCCTCCGGCACCAGCGGCGACCAGCTGCGGCCCCGCCTGGAGAAGACGCTCGACGCGTATCCGCAGGTACAGGCGCGTGACCAGGCCGACTACAAGAAGCTGGTGCACGACCAGATCGCCGTGCTGCTCTACCTGGTGTACGCGCTGCTCGGGCTCGCGATCGTCATCGCGGTGCTCGGTGTGGTCAACACGCTGGCGCTGTCGGTGGTGGAGCGGACCCGGGAGATCGGGCTGCTGCGTGCCATCGGGCTGGGCCGGCGGCAGTTGCGCCGGATGATCCGGCTGGAGTCGGTCGTGATCGCGGTGTTCGGCGCGGTGCTGGGCCTGGGGCTCGGGCTGGTGTGGGGCGTGTGCATACAGCAGGTGCTGGAGTTGCAGGGCATGAAGGCCTTCGCCGTCCCGTGGGGCACGATCGTCGCGGTCGTGGTGGGCTCCGCGGTCGTCGGTGTCGTGGCGGCCCTGCTGCCCGCGCTGCGCGCCTCGCGGATGAACGTACTGGCCGCGATCGCGCACGAGTGACGCGAAGGCGATCATGGGCGCGCGCACGGAAGGTGTTCGCGCCCGTGATCGCCGGGCTGTGCGCCGAGTGGCGGTCCGGGGACCGGCCGACTGCGGTCCGGGGCCCGGCTCACCACCGTCCGGGTACCGGCCGCGTGCCCGCCGCTTGCCCTCCTGGTACCGGCGCCTGCCGACCGGGCACCCGCTTGCCGTCCGCGGAGGGTCGACAGGCGTCCGCATGCTGGAAATTCGCGTTCCGGCCGGTTTCCCGCATGGTGGGATCGGTCCATGACTGATCTGCGGATACGGGCCGCCGGCCCCGAGGACCTGGACACCGTGCTGGCCTTCTGGAAGACCTCCGCCGAGGGCACGAGCATCAGCGACGACCGGAGCGGGGTGGAGCGGCTGGTCGCGCGTGATCCCGGGGCACTGATCCTCGCCGAGCGGGGCGGTGAGCTGGCCGGGACGGTGATCGCCGGGTTCGACGGATGGCGGTGCCATCTGTACCGGTTGGCGGTGCACCCGGACCAGCGCCGCCAGGGCATCGGCTCGGCGCTGCTGGCCGCCGCGGAGGAGCGGTTCGTGCGGCTGGGCGGGCGCCGCGGGGACGCGATGGTGCTCACCCGCAACGAAACGGCGCATCATGCCTGGCGCGCTGCGGGGTACGCGCCCGAGGAGAAGTGGCGGCGCTGGGTGAAGCCGCTCAGCGACTGACCGGAGCCCTCGAAGGGCTCTTTTGCCGATCCTTTACTATTGGGGGACTGTGCGGACGACCCGCGCGGTCCCCTGATGACTTCATGAAAGGTGTGAGCGTCCGCCCATGGGCGAGCCTCCCAGTACCCCCACGCGACATCGCGCGTCCCTCCCCGCCCTGTCCGATCATGGGACGGAGGTGACCCGATGACCGAAGTCCTGCTCCTCCTGGTGGCGATCCTGCTGTCGCTGGCGTGCGGCGCCTTCGTCGCCGCCGAGTTCTCGCTGACCACGGTCGAGCGCAGCGAACTGGAACGGGCGGTGGAGCGCGGCGAGCGCGGCGCGCCCGGAGCGCTCAAGGCTGTACGGAACCTCACCTTCCAGCTCTCCGGCGCCCAGCTCGGCATCACCGTCACCAACCTGGTGGTCGGCATGCTCTCCGAGCCGTCGATCGCCAAGCTGATCGCCGGGCCGCTGGAGTCGCTCGGCCTGTCGAGCACCACGTCGAGCTCCGTCGCGCTGGTGCTGGGCACGGCCCTGTCGACCGTGTTCCTGATGGTCGTCGGCGAACTCGTGCCCAAGAACTGGGCGATCTCCTCCCCGCTGGCCGTCGCCAAGCGCGTGGGCAACGCGCAGCGCTGGTTCAGCGCCGCCTTCCGGCCCTTCATCACCCATCTCAACAACACCGCCAACCGCATCGTGCGCCGCTTCGGCGTGGAGCCCACCGAGGAACTCGCCGCCGCGCGCGGCCCCCAGGAGCTCGCGGCCCTGGCCCGGCACTCCGCGAAGGAGGGCGCCCTGGAGGCGGACACCGCGGAGCTGTTCGTGCGCACGCTGAACCTGGCCGATCTGACCGCGGAGAACGTGATGACCCCGCGCGTCCAGGTCATCGCCCTCGACGCGGCGGCGACCTGCGAGGACGTGGCGAACGCGACCAGGGCGACGGGCCTGTCCCGGTTCCCGGTGTACCGCGGCAACCTCGACTCGGTGGTGGGCACCGCGCACATCAAGGACGTGCTGGCGATCCCGGCGGAGCGCCGACCGCGCGTACCCGTCTCGGAGATCATGCGCGAGCCGCTCCTCGTGCCCGAGTCGCTGACCGTGGACCGGCTGCTGGACCGGCTGTCCGGCAAGCGGACGATGGCCGTGGTCATCGACGAGTACGGCGGCACGGCGGGCGTGGCGACGCTGGAGGACATCGTCGAGGAGGTCGTCGGCGAGGTCCGCGACGAACACGACCCGCACGAGACGTCCGACCTGGCCGCCGCGGGCAAGGACGACGAGGGCCGCACGCTCTACTCGGCCGACGGCGCCGCCCGCACCGACCAGCTCGCGCGCGTGGGCCTGCACACCCCCGAGGGGCCGTACGAGACGCTCGCCGGTCTGCTCGCCACCGAGCTGGGCCGGATACCGGCGGTCGGCGACACCGTGGAGGTCGCGGGCTGGCGCATGGACGTGGTGGACGCCTCGGGCCGGCGGGCCGCGCGCGTGCTGCTGCACGCGCCGCTCGCTCCGTCCGAGGGTTTTGAACAGGAGGCCGGGAAGTGATCGCCGTCCAGTTGCTGATCGCACTGGCGACCCTCGTCGTCAACGCGTTCTTCGTCGGCGCCGAGTTCGCGCTGATCTCCGTACGCCGCTCCCAGATCGAGCAGTACCTCGAAGGCGGCGCGAAGGGCGCGCAGGGCGACCGGCGCGCCAAGAGCGTGCTGTGGGGCCTCCAGCACGTGTCCGCCCTGATGGCGGCCGCGCAGCTCGGCATCACCCTGTGCACGCTGATCCTCGGTGTGGTCGCCGAACCTGCCATCGCGCACCTGCTGGAGCCGGCGTTCCACGCGGTGGGCGTGCCCGAAGGCGCGGGACACGCGGTGTCCTTCGTGATCGCGCTGGCGGCGGCGACCTATCTGCACATGCTGCTCGGCGAGATGGTGCCGAAGAACATCGCGCTCGCGGAGCCGGTGCGCAGCGCGCTGCTGCTGGGACCGCCGCTGGTCACGCTGGCCCGGGCGCTGCGCCCGGTGATCTTCGCGATCAACGCCTTCGCGAACGGCCTGCTGAAACTCCTGCGGATCGAGACCAAGGACGAGGTCGCCGCGGCCTTCTCGGACGCCCAGCTCGCCCAGATCGTCAAGGACGCCGGGGAGGCGGGTCTCATCGACGACCGCGCTCTGGAGCGGCTGCACGACGCCCTGGAGCTGGGCCGCCGCCCGGTACGTGATGTCGTCCTGCCGCTGGAAGGGGTCGTCTACGCGCGCGTGGGCGTCACTCCGGAGGAGCTGGAGCGGCTGGCGGCGGAGTCCGGGTTCTCCCGGTTCCCCGTGGTGGACGAGGGACGCCGGATCGTCGGTTACCTGCACGTGAAGGACGCGTTGGACGCCTCGCCGCGGGACACGGCGTTCCGGCTGGACGACATGCGGCCCATCGCGCGTGTGCGGGAGGCGACTCCGCTGGACGACGTCCTCACCGCGATGCGGGGCACCCGTACGCATCTGGCTGCCGTGCTCGGCTCCGACGGACGGCTGTCCGGTCTGGTGACCATGGAGGACGTGTTGCGGGAGCTGTTCGGGCAGCGGGCGTGAGGGCGCGGGGGCGGGGCCGGAGGTGACCGACCGCTGGGTATGAGACTCGGGCTACCATCTATGTCGCCATGCAGACGAATCCCACACACACCAGCCTGGTCGCCCTCGGCGACTCCTTCACCGAGGGCATGTCGGACCTGCTGCCCGACGGCTCCTACCGGGGCTGGGCGGACCTCCTCGCCACGCGGATGGCCGCCCGCACCCCCGGCTTCCGGTACGCCAACCTGGCGGTGCGCGGCAAGCTGATCGGACAGATCGTCGAGGAGCAGGTGCCGGTGGCCACCGCCATGGGCGCCGACGTGATCACCCTGGTCGGCGGCCTCAACGACACCCTGCGCCCCAAGTGCGACATGGGCCGCGTGAAGGGCCTGCTGACGGAGGCCGTGGAGCGCCTGACCCCCGCGTGCAAGGAGCTGGTGCTGATGCGCAGCCCGGGCCGGCAGGGGCCGGTCCTGGAGCGGTTCAGACCGCGCATGGAGGAGCTGTTCGTGCATGTCGAGGAGCTGGCGCAGCGGCACGGCGCACTCGTCGTCGACCTGTACGGCGCCCCGTCCCTCGGCGACCCGCGCATGTGGGACATCGACCGGCTGCACCTGACGGCGGAGGGCCACCGCCGGGTCGCGGAGGCGGTCTGGCAGGGGCTCGGGCACGACCCGGAGGACACCGAGTGGCACACGCCGATGCCGGCCACACTGCCTCCGGGCTGGGCCGCCCGCAGGGTCGCCGACGCGCGGTTCGCCCGGCAGTACCTCCTTCCCTGGATAGGCCGCCGGCTGACCGGCCGGTCCTCCGGGGACGGCCTGCCGCCGAAGCGGCCCGACCTGCTGCCGTACGAGGGTCAGGCATAGGCGTCTTCCGTGCGCGTTCGCGTTCCCTGCGCGCGCGGGTGAACCGGCCACGCGGCCGGAGCCGGGGCGACCCGCCGGGCAGGGTGACGCCGGTCTCGTAGGTTCCGCCGAACGGGACCGTGGCGCTGGCCTGCACGAATCGCCAGTAGAATCCGTACACGTGACTTCCGCTCCCGCCAAGCCCCGTATCCCCAACGTGCTCGCCGGACGCTACGCCTCCGCCGAGCTCGCCACGCTCTGGTCGCCCGAGCACAAGGTGAAGCTGGAGCGTCAGCTCTGGCTCGCCGTGCTGCGGGCTCAGAAGGACCTCGGGATCGAGGTGCCGGACGCGGCGATCTCCGACTACGAGCGTGTCCTCGACTCCGTCGACCTGGCCTCCATCGCCGAGCGCGAGAAGGTCACCCGGCACGACGTGAAGGCCCGGATCGAGGAGTTCAACGACCTCGCCGGCCATGAGCAGGTCCACAAGGGCATGACGTCCCGCGACCTGACGGAGAACGTCGAGCAGCTCCAGATCCGGCTCTCGCTGGAGCTCGTCCGCGACCGCACGGTGGCCGTGCTGGCACGTCTCGGCAAGCTGGCCGGCGAGTACGGCGAGCTCGTCATGGCCGGGCGCTCCCACAACGTGGCCGCGCAGGCCACGACTCTCGGCAAGCGCTTCGCGACCGCCGCCGACGAGCTGCTCGTCGCGTACGGCCGCGTCGAGGAGCTGCTCGGTCGTTACCCGCTGCGCGGCATCAAGGGCCCGGTCGGCACCGCCCAGGACATGCTCGACCTGCTCGGGGGCGACGCCGCCAAGCTCAGCGAGCTGGAGGACCGGATCGCCGGTCACCTGGGCTTCTCGCAGGCGTTCACGTCCGTCGGCCAGGTCTACCCGCGGTCGCTGGACTACGAGGTCGTCACCGCGCTGGTGCAGCTCGCGGCGGCGCCCTCCTCGCTGGCGAAGACGATCCGGCTGATGGCCGGGCACGAGCTGGTGACCGAGGGGTTCAAGCCCGGCCAGGTCGGCTCCTCGGCGATGCCCCACAAGATGAACACCCGCTCCTGCGAGCGCGTGAACGGCCTGATGGTCATCCTGCGCGGCTACGCGTCGATGACCGGCGAGCTGGCGGGCGACCAGTGGAACGAGGGCGACGTGTCCTGCTCGGTGGTGCGCCGGGTCGCGCTGCCGGACGCGTTCTTCGCGCTCGACGGCCTGCTGGAGACGTTCCTGACGGTGCTCGACGAGTTCGGCGCCTTCCCGGCGGTCGTCGCCCGGGAGCTGGACCGCTACCTGCCCTTCCTCGCCACCACCAAGGTGCTGATGGGCGCGGTGCGCGCGGGCGTCGGCCGCGAGGTCGCGCACGAGGCGATCAAGGAGAACGCCGTCGCCTCGGCGCTGGCGATGCGCGAGCAGGGTGCGGAGCGCAACGAGCTGCTGGACAAGCTGGCCGCCGACGAGCGGCTCCCGCTCGACCGTGCCCAGCTGGACGCGCTGATGGCCGACAAGCTGTCCTTCACGGGCGCCGCGGCGGCCCAGGTGGCCACGGTCGTCGGCCGGGTCGAGGAGATCGTGAAGCAGCGTCCGGAGGCAGCCGGTTACACCCCTGGAGCGATCCTCTGACGCGCTTCACCCAGGCGGAGCTGGAGGCCGCCCGCGACCGTCTCGTACCGGACGTCGTCGCGGGCGGCCTGCGTGTGCTGTTCTGCGGCATCAACCCGGGCCTGATGACGGCGGCGACCGGTCACCACTTCGCCCGCCCGGGCAACCGCTTCTGGCCGGTGCTGCACCTGTCCGGCTTCACCCCGAGGCTGCTGAAGCCCGCCGAGCAGCAGGAGTTGCTGTCCTACGGTCTCGGCATCACGAACGTGGTGGCCAGGGCGACCGCGCGGGCCGACGAGCTCACGGCGCGGGAGTACCAGGACGGCGGGCGGCTGCTGGCGGAGAAGGTGACCCGGCTGAAGCCCCGCTGGCTGGCGGTGGTCGGCGTGACCGCGTACCGGGCGGCCTTCGACGACCGCAAGGCGGCGGTGGGCCCGCAGGAGCGGGTCATCGGGGACACCCGCGTGTGGGTGCTGCCGAATCCCAGCGGGCTGAACGCGCACTGGACGGCGGCGACGATGGCGGAGGAGTTCGCGCGGCTGCGGGTGGCGGCGGAGGACTTGGACTGACGGCTCCCTGCCGGGCCTCAGGGCGGGTCGGTCTCGGTGACGACCAGAAGGAGCTGGATCTCGTCGCACGGGTCGAGATCGGCGACGCCCAGGGCCACCCAGCGGCCGTGCTCCTGCGCCCGCCAGAGGTACACGTCCCCCACCCGGAGGCTGAGCTCGGCCCAGGGCTCGGGTATCTCCTCGGTCCCGGTCCGCAGCCGGACCGTCTGCAGCCCGACGTGGTGCGGATCTCCCCATCTCAGAGTCAGTTTCCCGGCCAGGTGCTCCTTCTCCTCGTGGAACCGCTCCACCTCCGCGCGACGCACCGCGGCGTCCGCGGCCGCGAGGCCGTGACCGGTCACCAAGGCCGTCGTACCGTGACCGGGCCCGAGGTACCTGTCGATGTCCATGAGTTCCAGTAAACCCGCCACCACTGACAATTGGCGGCCCGTCAGCCGGCCTGCCGCTCAGGCGTCCCTTCGCCGTATCCGCCACGCCCCTGCGCCGACCGCCGTCGCCGTCCACAGGGCCGTCACCGCGAGCCCCGTCCACGGGCCCAGCGGGCCCTCCCACCTGCTGTGGAGCACGAGTTGGCCGGCTCGGTCGGGCAGCAGGTCCGCGACGTTGCCGCTCATGTCGCCGACGACGAAGGACACGATCAGCAGGAACGGGACGAGGATGCTCAACGCGGCTGTCCCGCTCCGCAGCACGGCCGTCAGGCCCGCCGCGAGCAGCGCCATCAGCGTCAGGTAGACGCCGCAGCCCAGGGCGCCGCGCAGACAGTCGGCGGTGCTCGGCCCGTCCGCCCTCTCCCCCAGCACGGCGCCGCCCACCGCCACGGTGACCAGGCCGGTGGTCAGTCCGACGGTCAGCACGGGCAGGGCGATCGCGGTCAGCTTGGCGGCGAACCAGCGGCCCCGGTGCGGCACCGCGGCCAGCGACAGACGCAGTGCGCCGCCGTGGAACTCGCTCGAGACGGCCGTCGTCGCGAAGGCGATCGCCGCGATCTGGCCGAAGCTCACGCCGAACAGGACGGAGAAGAGCGGGTCGAGGTCCTCGCCGCCCGAGCCGGTCGCGGCGTCCGTCGAAGACGCCGCGACCGCGGAGATCGCCGAGAAGGCGAGGGTGGCCGACAGCATCGCGCACAGACCGCCGACCAGCGAGCGCAGGGTTCGGATCTTGATCAACTCGGCGTGGAGTGCGGGTGCGAATCCCATGGTCAGGCTTCCTGCGGCCGGGCCGCGAACTCTGCTTCGGCGGCGGTCAGGTCGAGGTAGGCCTGTTCCAGCGTGCCTTCCTCCGCGGTCAGTTCGAGCAGGGGGACGCCGGCGTCGGACAGAAGACGGCCGATGTCGTCCACGCGCGCGTGGTGCACCGTCCAGTGCCCGTCCTGGTGTTCCTCGGCGTCGTGGCCGTGGCGGGCGAGGGCACTCTTCAGCGCGGTGGGGTCGGTCGTACGGATGCGTACGCGCGGCCGCACGCGCGCGTCGATGAAGTCCCGCAGGGGGGTGTCGGCCAGCAGGCGGCCCCGGCCGAGGACGACGAGGTGGTCGGCGAAGGAGGCGGTCTCGTTCATGAGGTGGCTGGAGACCAGCACCGTACGTCCTTCCGCGGCGAGCCGCCTCAGCAACGCGCGGATCCAGACGATGCCTTCGGGGTCCAGGCCGTTGGACGGCTCGTCGAGGAGCACCACTTCGGGGTCGCCGAGCAGGGCGGCGGCGATGCCGAGGCGTTGGCGCATGCCCAGGGAGTAGGTCCGTACCCGGCGCCGCGCGGCCGGGGCGAGGCCGGTCTCCGTCAGCACCTCCTCGACCCGGCGGACGGCGATGCGGTTGCTCGCCGCCAGGGCACGCAGGTGATCGCGCCCCGTCCGGGAGCCGTGCGCGGCCTGCGCGTCGAGCAGCGCGCCGACGTGGCACAGGGGTTGCCGCAGGGCGGTGTAGGCCCGGCCGCCGACGGTGGCGGTGCCCTCGGTGGGCTTGTCCAGGCCGAGGACGAGGCGCAGGGTGGTGGACTTGCCCGCGCCGTTGGGGCCGAGGAAGCCGGTGACACGGCCGGGCCGCACGCTGAACGTGAGGCGGTCCACGGCCCGTCGGGGGCCGTGCTCCTTGGTGAGGTCTCGTACGTCGATGCTGGTCATGGCCATCACTCTCGCCACCGACGGAGGCGTGGTCCTCCCCCGCCGGTGGGGAACGTCTCCCCCGCTCGGGGGAGGACCGGTGTCGGTGCCGCCTGCCACGATGGTCGGCATGGGCCGCTTCCTGCGCCCGCTGCTGCGGGGGACGACATACACACGACTGCTGCATCTGTGGGTGCCGATGCTGGTCGTGAGCGTCTGGATGTTCATCGACCCGTCGAGGCCGTGGGTGCCCGCGCTGCTGCTCGTGCCGGTCGGGCTGATCCCGGCGGTGCGCACGGGCGAGGGGGTCCAGGCCCGGCTGCTGCTCCTGCCGGGCGACGCGGACGCCGGCTTCTCCGTGGCGCCGTCGGCGACCTGGCGGGACCGGCTGCGTACGGTGCTGTGGCTGGAGGCGCGGACGGCCCTGGGCGCGGCGGCGATGTTCGCGTGCGTCTGGTTGCCCACCCTGGCCTACGACCTGGCCGCGAGCGCGGGCGGGGCGGTTCCGGACGACCTGCCCGGCCTGCACGGGGCGGCTCCGCACCGGTGGCCGGCCCTGCTCGTCCCGCTCCCCCTCCTCGCCCTGTACGGCGCCGTGGTGGGCCTGGGCGAGCTGGTGACCGTCGTCGCGCGCGGGCTGCTGGGTCCGTCCGCCGCCGAGCGGCTCGCCGCCCTGGAGGAACGGACGGAGCAGTTGCTCGAACGCAACCGCATCGCGCGGGAGTTGCACGACTCCATCGGGCACGCGTTGACGGTCGCGGTGGTGCAGGCGGGCGCGGCGCGGGCGGCGGGCGACGCGCAGTTCACCGACCGGGCCCTGGCGGCCATCGAGGAGAGCGGCCGGTCGGCGCTCGCGGACCTGGAGCGGGTGCTCGGCGTGCTGCGGGAGTCGGGACGGCCGGTCGGCGACAGACCGACGCTGGCGGCGGCCGACCGGCTGCTGGAGTCGGCGCGGGCGTCCGGGGCGAAGGTCGACGCCGAGGTGACCGGGCCGTTGGAGACGGTCCCGGGGCCGGTGTCCCGGGAGGGCTATCGCATCCTCCAGGAAGCGCTGACCAATGTGCTGCGGCACGCGGGGCCGGTTCCGGTGCGGGTCCGCGTCGGGGTCGCCGACGATCTGCTGCGACTGGAGGTGCGCAACCCCTCGACGGCCCGCATTCCCGGCCCAGGGCGGGGCAGTGGGCTGCGGGGCATACGGGAGCGGGCCGCCCTGCTCGGCGGGCGGGCGTCGACCGGGCCGGACGAGGAGGACTGGAGGGTGCGGGCGGAGCTGCCCCTGCGCTGATCTACGCTGGCCGGATGCCGGTCACCGTGCTCCTTGTCGACGACGAACCCCTGGTGCGGGTGGGGCTGCGCGCCGTGCTGGAGGCGCAGTCCGACATCGAGGTCGTCGGGGAGGCGGCCGACGGGGCGGCGGTGATCCCGCTGGTGCGGCAACTGCGGCCGGACGTGGTCGCCATGGACGTCCGTATGCCGCTGATGGACGGTATCGAGGCCACGCGCGCGGTGCTGCGGTCGGTCGACGAGCCGCCGAAGATCCTCGTCGTGACGACCTTCGAGAGCGACGAGTACGTCTACGAGGCGCTGCGCGCGGGCGCGAACGGGTTCCTGCTGAAGCGGGCCCGGGCCGCCGAGATCGTGCACGCGGTGCGCCTGGTCGCCGAGGGCGAGTCGCTGCTGTTCCCGGCGTCGGTGCGGCGGCTGGCCGCCGAGTACGGCGACCGCGGCGGCAATCGGGCGGCCCGGGACACCCTGGAGCGGGCCGGGCTGACCGAGCGGGAGGCCGAGGTGCTGCGGCTGATGGCACGCGGGATGTCGAACGCGGAGATCGCCGCCCGGCTCGTCGTCGGGACGGAGACGGTCAAGTCGCATGCCAGTGCGGTACTGGCGAAGCTCGGGGCACGCAATCGGACGCAGGCGGTGATCACGGCGTACGAGTCGGGGTTCGTCGCGCCGGGGTGAGCGCGCGCCGGTAGATATCGGTACGGATTCCTTACTCGCCGGGGTACGTCCCGCCGAGTACGATCCGCCCAACACGCGCACGAGCTGGAAGGACGGACGTTGGGGCAGCTGACCGGCGGGGATCCCTCGCTGCTGCGAAGGATCAATTCCGCGGTGGTGCTGCACGCGCTGCGTGCCGCGGACTGCGCGACGCTCACGGAGATCACCCGCGTGACGGGCCTGTCCCGGCCGACCGTCGAGGGGGTCGTCGAGGATCTCATCGGCGCGGGGCTCGTCGTCGAGAAGGCCGCCGACGAGAGTGTCGCCCGGCGGCAGGGGCGGCCCGCGCGGCGGTTCCGGTTCCGGGCGGAGGCCGGGCACCTGCTGGGGCTGGAGATCGGCTCGCACCGGGTGGCCGCGCTGCTGGCCGACCTGGACGGCCGGATACTCGGCGCGCAGGCCAAGGAGGTCGACGAGGCAGCACCGGCGGACGAACGGCTGGAGCGGCTGCGTTCGGCCGTCGCCGAGCTGCTCCGCCGGGCGGGCGTCCCGCGCAGCTCGCTGCGGGCGGTCGGGGTCGGCACGCCCGGGATCGTGGAGGCGGACGGGACGGTACGGCTCGGCACCGCGCTTCCGGAGTGGACGGGGCTGCGGCTCGGTGAGCGGCTGAGCCGTTCCTTCAAGTGTCCGGTGCTGGTGGAGAACGACGCCAACGCGGCGGCCGTGGCCGAGCACTGGAAAGGGTCGGCCACCGAGTCCGACGACGTCGTCTTCGTGCTGGCCGGGCTGAGTCCGGGTGCCGGCTCGCTGATCGGGGGCCGGCTGCACCGAGGGTACGGCGGGGCGGCCGGGGAGATCGGCGCGCTGCATCTGCTGGGCCGGGAGGTGACGCCGGAGACGCTGCTGTCCATGACGGACGAGCCGCTGCATCCGCTGGACGAGCAGGCGGTCGCGGAGGTGTTCGCGCAGGCCCGCGAGGGCGACAAGCAGGCCCGGGCCGCGGTGGACCGCTTCATCCAGCGGCTCGTCCACGACGTGGCCGCGCTGGTCCTGGCGCTCGATCCGGAGCTGGTCGTGGTGGGCGGCTGGGCGGCCGGTCTGGACGGTGTGCTGGAGCCGCTGCGCAACGAGTTGGCGCGCTACTGTCTGCGCCCGCCGAAGGTGGCTCTGTCGCTGCTCGGTGAGGCGGCCGTGGCGACAGGGGCGCTGCGGCTCGCCCTCGACCATGTCGAGGAGCAGTTGTTCGCGGTCGAGGGGACGGTGACCGCGCGTCGGTGACGGGCCGTCACCGGTGAAAGGCGCAGCGCCCCGGTGGAGTTCCGGAGCGCTGCGGGGTGTCCGTCCGGTGGCCGGGTGCAGGCTGTTCAGGGAGCCTGCCGTGTCCGGCCCGCGGGGGACGGGGTGTTCAGGAGGCCTGGCGCTCGGGGCCGTGGTGTATCTCCACGCCGCCGGACGCGCCGAACGTCAGTCGGCAGGTGTCCGCGCGGTAGGTCGCGACGGAGAGCGCCGCGGTGCGTCCCCCGGCGAAGAAGCGGGTGGTGACGACGAGGACGGGGGCGCCGGGGAGGCGGTCGAGTTCCCGGGCGTCGTCCGCGCGGGCCGAGCCCAGCTCCACGGCGCGGTCCTGGCCTTCCAGTTCCAGGCGCTGGAGCTCGCGCAGGACCGCACGCGCGCGTGCCGCCTCGGAGGGGGCGTCGATCGCGGTGAGGTCGGGCACCGACGTCACGGGGACATAGAGCAGTTCGGCGGCGACGGGCTGGCCGTGCGAGACCCGCGAGCGGCGCACGATGTGCACGGCCTGGTCGCGCGCGGTCTCCAGGGCGGTGGCGACGACCGCGGGCGGAGCCGCGAGCGTGCAGTCGACGGCCTGCCAGGCGTCGTCGCCCGTGCCCGGCCAGACCTGCTGGTCGTTGCCGACGGCGACGCCCATCCGCGGCGGGGCGACGGTGGTGCCGACGCCCCGGCGGCGCTGGAGCCGGCCCTCGAGTTCGAGCTGCTCCAGTGCCTGGCGGAGCGTGGCGCGGGCGACGCCGAAGCGGGCGGCCAGGTCACGCTCGTTGGGCAGGATCTCCCCCACGGTGAATTCCGAGTCGAGTGCCTCGCTGAGCACGGTCTTGAGATGCCAGTACTTCGGTTCCGGTACCGATTCCAGCTGCGTGGTCCCCACCCTGTCCTCCGCAATCGCCGTGGTCCGGCGGCGTTTTCGCGCCCTTGTTTATTAAAGGTTGTTGTACTTCTCTGCGACCATAGGGCGGCCCCCACCCTTGGTCAAGACCAATCCTCGGTCCCCCTGGAGGACGACAGGTGTCCGACAGGAAGGCGTTCACGCCGCGTTCGTACGGGCGCGATTTCGTGACACTCCGGCAAGGTCCGCTCAGCAAAAGCCGCCCCGACGCGGAGGGGCGCGCGGTTCACCCTCAGGGGCTACCCGTCGGTAGCTATTGCTGACAAGCTGTCTACGGCGTCCGCCGGCCGGTCCACGGCCCGTCCAGTCGAGGAGCTCCTCATGTCCGCCACCGTCTCCTTCACGGTCCCCTCCCCCAGTGGCCCGCTGCCCGTCACCGTCTCCTACGCGCGCGTGGGCCGGGGCGAGCCGCTGCTCCTGCTGCACGGCATCGGACACCACCGGCAGGCCTGGGACCCGGTGGTGGACATCCTGGCCGCCGAGCGCGAGGTCATCGCCGTGGACCTGCCCGGCTTCGGCGTGTCCCCTCCCCTGCCGGACGGACTGGCCTACGACCTGCCCACCACGGCCGCCGTGTTCGCCGCCTTCTGCGAGGCGCTGGAGCTCGACCGACCCCACGTCGCGGGCAACTCCCTCGGCGGACTGCTCGCCCTGGAACTCGGCCGGGAGAAGCTCGTACGGTCCGTCACCGCGCTGTCGCCCGCCGGGTTCTGGTCACAGGCCGAGCGGCGCTACGCCTTCGGCGTCCTCCTCACCATGCGGCAGATCTCGCGCCGGATGCCGCTGCCCCTCGTCGAGCGGATGGCGAGCACGGCGGCCGGCCGTACGGCCCTCACCAGCACCATCTACGCCCGCCCGAGCCGGCGTTCACCCGAGGCGGTGGTCGCCGAGACGCTGGCCCTGGCCCGGGCCACCGGGTTCGACCAGACCCTGCGGGCCGGCGCCACCGTCCAATTCACCGACGACCTCCCCGGCGTCCCGGTCACGCTCGGCTGGGGCACCCGCGACTGGCTGCTCGTGCGCCGCCAGGGCGTCCGGGCCAAGCGGATCATCCCCGCCGCGCGTCTGGTGCGACTGCCCGGCTGCGGTCACTGCCCGATGAACGACGACCCGGCGCTCGTCGCGCGCGTGATCCTCGACGGCAGCCGCTGACGTCCTGGGAGCGCGCCGCAACACCCCGGCCCCCAGGGCGACTCCGGCCCCGACAAGGGCGCTCCCCACGCCCTGGGCGGGGCCGTAGGAGCCCGTTCCGACGAGCGGGGCGGTGCAGGCGGCCGCCACCGGGATGAGCCCGGAGAAGAGCGTGGCGCGCTCCGCGCCGATCCGCTGCATCCCCATGTACCAGCACACGAAGCCGACGACGGTGACGACGGCCGCCTGCCACAGCAGGGCGGCGGCCTCCGTGCCGTCCGGCCGCCGCAGCCACGCGCCGCCGTCGAGCAGCAGACCCGTCGCGGCAGCCTCGGCCGCGGCGATCGCGCACACCGTGGCGGACAGCAGCCGCGGCCCCAGAACCCGCAGGACGGGCACCGCCAGCACCGCGAAACCGACCTCCCCGGCCAGCGCGCAGACCGAGTAGGCGATGCCCGCGCCGTCCGTACGCCCCCACCCCTGCACCGTGAACGCGCCGACGGCCACCAGCGACGCCCCGACCAGCACCGGACGGCGGGGCCGCCGCCCCTCCAGCAGCGGGACGACGACCGCCACGACGACGGGCGCGCAGCCCACGAGGACGCCGGGGACGGCGGGTTCCGCCGAGCGCTCGGCGGCCAGCACCGCCACGTTGAAGCCCACCATCCCGACGGCCGCGAGCAGCGCCAGGCGCAGCCACAGCCGGAGCGTGAGCGCACGCAGCCGGACGCCGGCCCCCGCCCCCACCAGGGGCACGAGCAGCAGACAGGCGAGGCCGTAGCGCAGGGCCTGGCCGCCCGCGTACGGATAGCCGCCGAGGACGCTGTTGGCGGTGAACGACCCTCCGACGAGGAGGCAGGCGAGCGCGGCGAGCAGGGACCCGCGCAGGGTAGTCGCGTTCATGAAGGTGACGCTAGGAACGACGGCGGTCCCGGTTAAGGTCCACTTCCATGACGCCATCGGGGACCAATCCCGGCCCGCGCCCCGGGTCGGCGGCCTGGGAGCTGCTGCTGCCGGCCGCCTCGGCCCCGCCGCGCGCGCGTGGCCGTGCGCTCCAGGCCGCCCTGCGGGACGCGGTCCGCTCGGGGCGGCTCGCGCAGGGCACCCGGCTGCCGTCGAGCCGCGATCTCGCCGCCGATCTCGGCGTCTCGCGCGGGCTGGTGACGGAGGCGTACGAGCAGTTGACGGCCGAGGGCTACCTGCGCAGCGGCCGCGGCGCGGGAACGTGGGTGAGCGGTGCCGTCCGGGCGGCCCGGCCACGCGCGCGTGACCTCGCTCCGCGGCCCCCGGGCGTACGGGCCGACTTCGTGCCGGGCACCCCGGACCTGTCGCTGTTCCCGCGCGCCGCCTGGGCCGCCGCGCAGCGGGGTGTGCTCGCCGAGCTGCCCCACCACGAACTCGGCTATCCCGACCCGCGCGGGCTGCCCCGGCTGCGCACCGCGCTCGCCGGGCTCCTCGCCCGCCGCCGGGGAGTGGTCGCCGACCCGGAGCGGCTCGTCATCGTCTCCGGGGTGGCCCAGGCGACGGCACTGCTCGGGCTCGCGCTGCACACGCGCGGGACGGACACCGTCGGCGTCGAGGACCCCGGGAGCCCCCAGCACAGCGCCCTGTACGCGGCGGCGGGCGTCACCGCCGTGCCGCTGGCACTCGACGCCGAGGGACTGGCCGTGGACCCGCTCAGGTCGTCCGGGGTGCGGGCGGTGGTGACGACGCCCGCGCACCAGTTCCCCACCGGGATCGCGTACTCCGCGCGGCGGCGCGCCGAACTGCTCGACTGGGCGAGGTCCGTGGACGGTTTCGTGGTCGAGGACGACTACGACGGCGACTTCCGTTACGACCGCGCTCCCGTGGGCGCGCTCCAGGGCCTGGACCCCGAGCGCGTGGCCTACACCGGGTCGGTCAGCAAGTCGCTCGCACCGGGGCTGCGGCTCGGCTGGCTGCTCGTTCCCGAGGCGCTCGCCGAGGAGGTCGTCGAGCGCAAGCGGACGATGGACCTCGGCCATCCCACGCTCGACCAGGCGCTGTTCGCGCGGTTCGTGGAGCGCGGCGACTACGACCGTCAGCTGCGCCGCTGCCAGCGGGCCTACCGGGAGCGCCGGGACGCCCTGGTGGGCGCGCTCGGGGAGCACTTCCCCGGGGCGCAGGTGTCCGGGATCGCGGCGGGGCTGCATGTCATCGCCGAGTTTCCGGCGCGGTACGGGCCGCGGGAGCGGTTCCTCGAGCGGACGGCCGCGGCGGGCGTCGAGGTGCGTGCGCTGGCGGAGTACGCACACGCGCGTGCCGTGCGGGACGCGCACATCCGTCTCGTCCTCGGCTACGCGCAGTTGTCGCCCGCGCGCATCCGGGACGGCGTACGGCTGATGGCGGAGGCCGTCGCGGGCGGGTGACGGGGGCGGTGACGCGGGCCGTGCGGACCGTGCGTGTCGGATCCCGGGTGCGCGCGGCCAGTTGTTCACTTGTGGTTTCCGTGTGCGCTGCGGCGCACCAGTAGTTGTGGCTGTGCACACCGGCCGGTTCCCGCCCCTGGAGGCCCTTCCATGTCACCCAGTCCGTTTCCCGGGCGCCGCAGCGTCCTGCGCGGCTCGCTCGCCGCTTCCGCGGCCCTGACCCTGCCCGCCGCCGCCGGCGCGGCGCCCGCTTTCGCGCTGTCCGGGCGACCCAAGGCGGGTTGGGGTGTGCAGGCCGGGGACGTGACCTCCGACTCCGGGCTGGTGTGGGTGCGCTCCGACCGTCCGGCGCGGATGGTCGTCGAGACCGCGGCCACCGAGTCGTTCCGCGGGGCGCGCCGCTGGCACGGTCCGCTGCTCGGCGCCGGTACGGACTTCACCGGCACCACCCGGCTGCACGGGCTCCCCGTCGGCGAGCAGATCCACTACCGGGTGCTCCTCGCCGACCCGGACGACCCGTGGCGCACCGGGGAGCCGGTGACCGGCACCTTCCGCACCGTGTCCCCGGGACGTCGGCGCGGCGTGCGCTTCCTGTGGTCCGGAGACCTCGCGGGCCAGGGCTGGGGCATCAACCCCGAGCTGGGGGGATACCGCATCTACGACGCGATGGCGAAGCTCGATCCCGACTTCTTCCTCTGCAGCGGCGACAACGTCTACGCCGACGGCCCGATCACGGCGACCCAGGCGCTGCCCGACGGCACCCTCTGGCGGAACGTCATCACCGAGGAGAAGTCCAAGGTCGCCGAGACCCTCGCCGAGTTCCGCGGCAACTTCCGCTACAACCTGCTCGACGAGAACCTGCGCCGCTTCAACGCTCAGGTGCCGTCCGTCGTCCAGTGGGACGACCACGAGGTCCGCAACAACTGGTACCCCGGCGAGGTGATCGCCGACTCCGACGCCCGGTACACGGAGAAGAGCGTCGACGTGCTCGCGGGGCGCGCCCGGCGTGCGTTCGGCGAGTACTTCCCGATCTCGACCCTGCGTCCTGGCGCGAAGGAGGGCCGGGTCCACCGGGTCGTGCGCCACGGGCCGCTGCTGGACGTGTTCGTGCTGGACATGCGGACGTACCGCAACGCCAACTCGCCGGACGACCAGACCGTGGACCCGCAGGGCATCCTCGGCGCCGAGCAGCTGGAGTGGCTGAAGCGGGAGCTGTCCCGGTCGCGCGCGGTGTGGAAGGTGATCGCCGCCGACATGCCGCTCGGCCTGGTGGTGCCCGACGCCACCGAGGGCAGGGCGAACATCGAGGCCGTCGCGCAGGGCGACCCGGGCGCGCCGCTGGGCCGTGAGCTCCAGATCGCCGAGCTGCTGCGGTACGTCAAGCACCGCCGGATCACCGGCACGGTGTGGCTGACGGCCGACGTCCACCACACGTCGGCGCAGCACTACCAGCCCTCGCGGGCCGCGTTCGGTGACTTCGAACCGTTCTGGGAGTTCGTCTCCGGACCCCTCAACGCGGGCGCCTTCCC
Organism: Streptomyces sp. NBC_01334; assembly: GCF_035983595.1. Classification (NCBI taxonomy): domain Bacteria; kingdom Bacillati; phylum Actinomycetota; class Actinomycetes; order Kitasatosporales; family Streptomycetaceae; genus Streptomyces; species Streptomyces sp. NBC_01334. The sequence goes on from NZ_CP130718.1 coordinate 1,792,556, forward strand.
GGCCAGCGCACTGGACAACACCTTCGGTCCGGAGCGGGTGTTCGTGAAGGCGCCGACCGCGTCGAACGTGTCGCCCGCCGGCGGCTACCAGTTCTTCGGCGAGGTCGACATCGACGGCGGCAGCGGGGAGCTGACGGTGCGTCTGCGCGAGCAGGACGGGACCGTGCTGTTCACACAGGTGCTCCAGCCGGGGCGGGTCGGCCAGTAGTCCGCGTCCCGTACCCTCGGACACGTGCCGCGCACCGGCGTCATCCCCCGGTGCGCGGCACAGTCGTGACACCCCGTACACGGCGTGATCGTAGAAGAATTAACAAAACGGGCATTGGTAACCTTTACCCATCAGTCACAAACCGTTCGTGATCACGCAACACCGTTCCTCCACAGTGGCTGCATGACTCGAGACATGTCTGATGTGACGCGTGCGAAACGCGGACGCCCTGTGCACCACTGGCGACGGGACGTGGTGGAACTCGCGGCGCTGTTCACAGCGGTGGCGGTGGCCGACGGGGTGGCGAACCTGGTGGGCCACGGACCCGACGGTCCGGCGCTGCTGGCCGTCTCCGCGGCCTTGCTCGTCGCCACGGCCGGTTTCCACACCTGGTGGGCACGACGCCACGGTCACGCGCCGCCCACGGGCGATACCGACGCCCGGCCGCGCTCCGAGGAGCCGCAGGCCGGGCCGTCCGCACTCCCCTCCCAGGTCGCCGAGGAGAGCGCCCTGTGGCGGATGCGGACGACGGTGAAGGACGCTCCGGGGTCACTGGCCGCACTCTGCGCGGCGCTCGCCGGCCACCGGGTGGACATCCTGAGCCTCCAGACGCACCCGCTGGGCGAGGAGACCGTGGACGAGTTCCTGCTGCGCGCCCCGGGCGCCCTGGCGGCGGCCGAGATCACCCGGGCCGTGGCCCTGGCGGGCGGCAGCGGCACCTGGATCGAGCGGGCCGACGCCCATGACCTCGTGGACGCGCCGACCCGGGTCCTCGGCCTGGCCACCCGCACCGCCCTCGACGCGGCTGAACTACCCTTGGCGCTACGTCAGTTGCTGGGCCGCTGCACGATCCGTTCGCTGCCCGCCGCGCCGGGTGGCAGCGGCCGCGGGCAGGAGGGCGTGCCCGTGGAGGGCGTACTGGAGGACACCGTGATGCGCCTGCGGGCGCCGGAAGGCGGAGTGATCACCGTGGAGCGGCCGTATCTGCCGTTCACCCCGACCGAGTTCGCCCGCGCGCGGGCGCTGGTGGAGCTGGACGCCCGGCTCGGCCCGCGGGTGCCGCGCGGCCAGGACGTGCTGACGCTGCCCGAGGGCAACGCCATCACCGTGCGCCGGGCCGACCCCGGTGACCTGGCGGCGGCGAAGGCGATGCACGACCGGTGCTCCTCGCGCACGCTCGGGATGCGCTACCACGGGCCCGTCGGCGACGCCGACCGCTACCTCAGGCACCTGCTCAGCCCCCGCTTCGGCCGCACCCTCGCCGTGCAGACCCCGTCGGGGCGCGTCGTCGGCCTCGGCCACCTGCTGTGGGACGGCGACGAGACCGAGGTCGCCCTGCTGATCGAGGACCAGTGGCAGCGGCGCGGTATCGGCGCCGAGCTGCTCGGCCGGCTGGTGGCGATGGCCGTCGAGGCGGGCTGCGAGAGCGTCTACGCCGTGACGCAGGCCTCGAACACCGGCATGGTCGCCGCCATGCGCGGCCTCGACCTGCCCCTCGACTACCAGATCGAGGAAGGCACCCTGGTCATCACCGCACGCCTGGACGGCGCGGCGACCCGGGCGCGGGCCGGCTCCGGACGGTACGACGAGCGCGTCGCACGCGACTGAGTCACGGGACACCACGCGGCCCGGCGGTGCGACCACACCGCCGGGCCGTCCGCGTACGGTTCGCCGCACACGCATCGACCGTCAGCCGCACGCGCATCGCCGTACCCCGGATCGCCCCACCCGCGTCGCCGCCCACGGGTTCGCCTCCTGGGGTCACACGACGGCGGCTCCGCGCCCTGCCGGGTCCGCGGCCGTGGCGTCCGCCGCGCCGAGCGCCTCTCGCAGGTCGTCCCACAGGTCCTCGACGTCCTCCAGGCCGACCGAGAGCCGCAGCAGCCGGTCGCTCACGCCCGCGCCCCGGCGCTCGTGCGCGTCCACGATGCGATGGCTGATGGACGCCGGGTGCTGGATGAGGGTGTCGACGCTGCCGAGGCTGACGGCCGGGGTGATCAGACGGACCCCCGCGATCACCTCGTGCGGGTCGCCGTGGACCTCGAAGGCGATCATCGCGCCGCCGATCCGCGGATAGTGGACGCGGGCCACCCGCGGGTCGGCGGCCAGCCGCCGGGCGAGGTCGGCGGCGGTCGCGGAAGCGGCCCGCACCCGCACCGGGAGCGTCGACAGGCCCCGCAACAGCAGATAGCCGGCCAGCGGATGCAGGACGCCGCCGGTGGCGAACCGTATCTGCCGAAGCCGCCCGGCGAACTCCTCGTCGCAGGCGACCACGCCCCCCAGCACGTCCCCGTGTCCGCCCAGGTACTTGGTGGCGCTGTGCAGGACGAGCCGCGCGCCCCCCTCGGCGGGGCGCTGGAGCACGGGCGTCGCGAAGGTGTTGTCCGCGAGCAGCGGGACCGAGCCGCAGGCGTGGGCGACGGCCCGCAGGTCGACCTCGGCGAGCGTCGGGTTGGCCGGCGACTCGACCATGACGAGACCGGTGTCCGGGCGCAGCGCGTCGGCGATCCCGGCCGGGTCGGTCCAGGTGACCTCCGAGCCGAGCAGCCCGGCGGTCAGCAGGTGGTCGCTGCAGCCGTAGAGAGGGCGCACGGCGACGACGTGCCGCAGCCCTGTCGAGGCGCGCGCGAGCAGCACCGCGCTGAGCGCCGCCATCCCGCTGGCGAACGCGACCGCGCTCTCGGTGCCTTCGAGGCGGGCGAGGGCCGTCTCGAAACGGGCGACCGTCGGGTTGCCCAGCCGGCCGTAGACGGGCGGTCCCTCCGGCTCCGCACCCGTCGTGGCGAACGCGTCGATGCGGGCGGCCTCGGCGCGGCTGTCGAACGAGGGGTAGGTGGTGGACAGGTCGATCGGCGGGGCGTGCAGGCCCTGGCGGGCCAGGTCGTCCCGCCCGGCGTGCACGGCCTCGGTGGCCAGTGCGCGGGGCGCTCTCGACGCGGGTCGGCGTACGTCGTCGTACGCGTGCGTGCTCGCTGAGGCTGAGTCCATGGACCGCAGGGTGAACATCGAACGGGGTCGTGTAATCGAACACCGTGCTACGTTCGGCCAATGGCTGAATCCGTCGTACTGGACCCGGTCGATCTCCAGCTGCTGCGGCTGCTCCAGAACGACGCCCGGACCACCTACCGTGACCTCGCGGCGCAGGTCGGGGTCGCGCCGTCGACCTGTCTGGACCGGGTGACGCGGCTGCGCCGCTCGGGCGTGATCCTCGGTCATCAGCTGCGGCTCGATCCGGCCAAACTGGGGCGTGGCCTCCAGGCCCTGCTGTCGGTACAGGTCAGGCCGCACCGGCGGGAGTTGGTGGGGCCCTTCGTGGAGCGGATCCGGGGGCTCCCGGAAGCGCTCACCGTCTTCCACCTCACCGGGCCCGACGACTATCTCGTCCATGTCGCCGTCGCGGACATGGCGGACCTGCAGCGACTGGTGCTGGACGAGTTCACCTCGCAGCGGGAGGTGGCCCGGGTCGAGACGCGGCTGATCTTCCAGCAGTGGGAGTGCGGCCCCCTGCTGCCGCCGACGGCTTCGGGACAAACCGCGTGACGTGCGCCACCGCCTCGTACGAGGATGGAGCCCATGTCACAGACCAGCAGCCCGCTTCCCCGCGAGGTCGCCGACGCGTATGTCGACGAGCTCATCGCCCTCGACCCGGTGACCGGTACCTACCTCGGCGTGCAGGAGAGTTCGAGCCGTCTGCCCGACTACTCGCCCGCCGGCCTGGAGGCGCTCGCGCAGCTCGCGCGGGACACCCTGGCCAGGCTCGACGAGGCGGAGCGGAGGCCCGGCGCGGAAAGTGACATCGAGCGCCGGTGCGCGCGCCTGCTGCGCGAGCGCCTGACCGCGGAACTCGGTGTGCTCGAGACCCACGAGGGACTGCGCATCGTCGGCAACATGGCGACCCCTCCGCATCACGTGCGCGAGGTGTTCACCGTGACGCCCACGCAGACCGACGCGGACTGGGCGGCGGTCGCCGAGCGGCTGCGCGGGGTGCCGTCGGCCCTCGCGGGCTACCGGGAGTCCCTGGCGCTGGGTCTGGAACGCAAGCTGTACGCGGCGCCGCGGCCGACCCTCACGTTCGTCGGGCAGCTGACCGAGTGGTCGGACACGGACGGCGAGGGCCGCGGCTGGTTCGAGGACTTCGTTTCCACCGGGCCCGACGCGCTGCGCGCGGAGCTGGACGAGGCCGCCCGTACGGCGACCGCGGCCGTCGTGGAGCTGCGGGACTGGATGCGCGACGTGTACGCGCCGACGATCGAGAACGCGCCGAACACCGTCGGCCGGGAGCGGTACGCCCGCGCGTCCCGCTACTTCAACGGCACCGATCTCGACCTCGACGAGGCGTACGCGTACGGCTGGGCGGAGTACCACCGGCTGCTCGCCGAGATGAAGAAGGAGGCCGAGAAGATCCTGCCGGGCGCCGAGACCCCCTGGGTGGCCCTGGCCCATCTCGACGAGCACGGCACGCACATCGAGGGCGTCGACGAGGTCCGCGACTGGCTCCAGGGCCTGATGGACCAGGCGATCGAGAAGCTCGACGGCACGCACTTCGAACTCGCCGACCGGGTACGGAAGGTGGAGTCGCGGATCGCCCCGCCCGGCGGCGCGGCCGCCCCGTACTACACGCCCCCGACGGAGGACTTCTCGCGGCCGGGCCGCACCTGGCTGCCGACGATGGGGCAGACCCGCTTCCCGGTCTACGACCTCGTCTCGACCTGGTACCACGAGGGCGTCCCCGGTCACCACCTGCAGCTGGCGCAGTGGGCGCACATCGCCGGGAACCTCTCCCGTTACCAGGCCTCGGTCGGCATGGTCAGCGCCAACTGCGAGGGCTGGGCACTGTACGCGGAACGGCTGATGGACGAACTCGGCTTCCTCACCGACGCGGAGCAGCGGCTCGGTTACCTCGACGCGCAGATGATGAGGGCGGTGCGGGTCATCGTCGACATCGGCATGCACCTGGAACTGGAGATCCCGGCGGGCTCCCCCTTCCACCCGGGTGAGCGCTGGACCCCGGAGCTGGCCGAGGAGTTCTTCGGCGGGCACAGCAGCCGCCCGGCGGACTACGTCGAGAGCGAGCTGACCCGCTATCTGACCATCCCCGGCCAGGCGATCGGCTACAAGCTCGGCGAACGGGCCTGGCTGCTGGGCCGGGAGAAGGCCCGCGAGCGCCACGGCGACGCCTTCGACCTCAAGTCCTGGCACATGGCGGCCCTTTCGCAGGGTTCGCTGGGCCTGGACGACCTGGTGGACGAGCTGGCACAGCTCTGAGACGCGGTGCGGGGCCGGCCCGGCGGAATGTCGCCGCGCCGGCCCCGAACGGGCGGTCAGCAGCCGCAGTTCTCCGCGTCGACGGGCGCGGTGAGCGGATCGGCGGCGCGCCGCTCGCCGCCCTCCCAGGTCTCGTACGCGAAGCCCTCCCGCGCCCAGTACTCGAAGCCGCCGAGCATCTCCTTGACCCGGTAGCCGAGTTCGGCGAGCGCGAGGGCGGCGCGGGTGGCGCCGTTGCAGCCGGGACCCCAGCAGTACGTGACGACCGGCACGTCCGGGTCGAGGAGCCCGGCGGCCTGCTCGGCGATGAGCGCGGTGGGCAGGTGGACGGCGCCCGGGATGTGGCCCTGGTCCCAGGACGCGGTGGAACGGGAGTCCAGGACGACGAACCCGGGGTCACCACCGGCGGCGAGGGCCGCCGCCACGTCGGAGACGTCTGCGTGGAAGGCGAGGCTCGCCCGGAAGTGGGCGGCGGCCTCGGCCGGGGCCGCGGGGGCGACGCGCAGGACGGGGTCGACCGTGGTCGCGGCGGCCGTGCCGGTCATGGCGGTGAGCGGGGTCATGGGGGTCATCGCGGGGGCCCTCCCGTGGGGTTCCGGCTGGTCACTGCTTTCGATGACCAGAAATCTACGACCGGTGATCCCCCTGCCTGAAGAGGCATTCCCCGGCCTGGACCTTGCCCTGCCGGGGATTCCCCTGCTATCTCTCGCTCATGACCGCGTATTCCCCGGACGCCACCGACTGGCGCATTCTCGAGGTCCTCCAGCGCGAGGGCCGGGCCAGTTTCGCCGACCTGGCACGTGCCGTGGCGATGTCGGCGAGCGCCGTCACCGAGCGGGTGCGACGGCTGGAGGAGGCGGGCGTGATCCAGGGGTACGCGGCCGTGGTGGACCCCGAGCGGCTGGGGCTGCCGATCCTGGCCTTCGTGCGGCTGCGCTACCCCAACGGCAACTACAAGCCCTTCCACGACCTGGTGGCCGTCACGCCCGAGATCCTCGAGGCACACCATGTGACGGGCGACGACTGCTTCGTGATCAAGGTCACCGCCCGTTCGATGCGGCACCTCGAAGAGGTGTCGGGCAAGATCGGCGCGCTGGGGTCGGTGACGACCAGCGTCGTCTACTCGTCGCCGCTCCCCAGGCGCCCGCTGGGCCGGTAGCCCCGCTGTCGCACCAGTGACCCCGATCTCCCCTTGACGACCTCCAGCTGGGCGTGGATCCGCCGCCGCAGGTCGGCCACATGGCTGACGATGCCGACGCTGCGGTCGCGTTCGCGCAGCGAGTCGAGGACGTCGAGGACCTCGTCGAGGGTCTGGTCGTCGAGACTGCCGAACCCCTCGTCGATGAAGAGGGTGTCGAGGCGGACCCCGCCCGCCTCGTCGGTCACGACGTCGGCGAGTCCGAGGGCGAGGGCGAGCGAGGCGAAGAAGGTCTCGCCGCCCGACAGCGTGGCCGTGTCCCGCTCGCGCCCGGTCCAGGCGTCGACGACGTGCAGCCCGAGTCCGCTGCGGCCGCGCCCGGCCCGGTCGTCGGAGTGCACGAGGGTGTAGCGCCCCGAGGACATGCGCTGGAGACGGACGGTCGCGGCGGCGGCCACCTGCTCCAGGCGGGCGGCCAGGACGTACGCCTCCAGGCGCATCTTGCGCTCGTTGTCGGCGGAGGTGCCGGCGGTGAGACCGGCCAGCCGGGCCACCCGGTCGTACTCCTCGCGCAGCGGCCCGAGCCGACGTACGCCGTCGCTCGCGCGCGCGGAGAGCTGGTCGAGTTCGGCACAGCGGCGGGCGGCTGCGTCCTGGGCGGAGGCGGCCGTGCGCAGCCGCTCGGCCGCGGCGGCCGCCGACTGTTCCGCGGCCGCGAGGTCGGCGGGCCGCTGCTGGGCCGCCGCCACGGTGTCGGGTTCGGCGAGGACGGCCCGTACGGCGGCCTCCTCGGCCTGCCGGGCGTCCAGCCGCCGTTGCAGCTCACGGTGGGCGGTGTCGTCGAGAAGGGCGTCGGCGGCGGCCCGCGGGGTGTCGAAGCCGGCCCGGAACGCGGCTTCGTCGAGACGCCCGTCGGCTGCCTTGAGACGCTCGGCGCTCCCCTCGGCGACACGGGCGGAGTCGGCCGCCTCGGTGAGCCGTGCCGCCAGCCCCTCCAGTTCGGCGGCCCGCGCGGCGACGCTCTCCGCGGCCCCCCGGGCCTGCGTCAACTCCTCCTCCAGGGCGGCCCGTTCACGCTCCAGGCGCTCCCGGTGGCCCACCCGGGACGCGGTCCGCACCGCGGCCTCGCGCTGCGCCGCCGTACGACGCTCATGCTCCTGCTCGGCCTGGCGCAGTTCCTCCCGCGCGGGGTGCAGCGCGGAGGCCTCCCGGCGCGCCTGCGCGTAGCCCTCCTCCCCCTCCTGGGCCTCGGCGGCGAGCCGGTCCGTCGGGGTGTCGCCCGCCTCGGCGGTCGCGGCGGCGAGCGCCTCTCGTACGCGGCCGAGCTCGCGTTCGTCCCGGGCGTGCCGTTCCTCCGCGTGCCGGGAGGCGGTGAGCGCCCGTTCCTCGGTCTCACGGTCGACGTGCCCCGCGACCTTGCGGGCGGGCGCGGGGTGCTCGGTGGCGCCGCAGACGGCGCACGGTGTCCCGTCGGCGAGGGTGGCTGCCAGTTCGGCGGCGATGCCGTTCAGGCGCTGTTCCTTGAGGTCGAGCCAGTGCGCGCGGGCCGTCTGCGCCCGCTCGCCGGAGGCGAGCGCCTCGCGTCGGGCGGACTCCAGGTCGCGGGCCAGCTCGTCGCGCTGCCGGGCGGCCTTCAGGCGCCGCTGCATGGGCTCGCGCCGGCCGTCGAGCTGTTCGGCGCGGGCGGCGGCCTCCTGGGCGGCCTCGATGCGGGCCCGGAGACCAGCACGGACGGCCTCCCAGTCCGCGAGCCAGGCCTCGGTCTCCGTCAGGACGTCCTCGTCGTCGCGCTCCCGCCGGTCCAGGTCGGCCCGCTCGGCCACGAGACCGGCCAGCCGTCGCTCGCCCCGGCGGGCCGACTCCAGCCCGCCCAGTTCCTCGGCGGTGCGGCGGGCCGCGGCGGCGAGCCCGGCCGCGCCGGCGTCCGCGAACCGCCGCGGAAGCAGGTCCCGCGCGCGAGCCGCGCGCGCGGAGGCCCCGGTGTGCTCGGCGTCGGCGGCCTCGCGCAGCTCCAGCGCCGGCGCCACCGACTCGGCCTTGCGTGCCCGCTCCATCCGCGCCTGCGCGTCCCGATGGTCGCCCGCCCGCTCCTCCAGCACGGCGGCCCGCTCACGCGCGTCGGCGAACCGCCGCTGGAGCCGGGCCCGTTCGCGTACGTCCTCCAGGGCGCGCTCGGCGGCCGCCTGCGCGGACTCGGCGGCGAGGCGGCCGCAGTGGGCGGTCGTCAGCAGTTCACGGGAGGTGCTGCGAGCGACGGCGGCCGCGGCCAGCACCGCTTCGGCGAGCCCGGGATCTCCCGGGGCGAGCTCGGGCAGCTCCATGGCGTCCCCGGCGACCTGCTGCATCCGGTGGGCGTCGGCGAGCAGGGCGGAGTCGCCCTCACGCACGCGTGCCTCGGTGGTGCGGCGGCGCTCGACGAGCCGCTTCTCGACCTCGGCGAACCGCCGGGTGTCGAAGAGGCGGCCGAGGAGCCGGCCGCGCGCCTCGGCGTCGGCCCGCAGGAAACGCGCGAAGTCTCCCTGGGGCAGCAGCACGACCTGGCAGAACTGCTCGCGGCTCATGCCGAGCAGCTGGGTGATCTCCTCGCCGATCTCCTGGTGGGAGCGGCTGAGGTCCTTCCAGGCGCCGGCGACCGCGTCGTACTCGCGCAGCCAGCTCTGCGCCTTCTCGACCGTCGTGCCCGTGCCGCGCTTCTTGGGCCGTTCCCAGGGCGGCTGCCGGGTGACCTCGAGGCGGCGTCCCGCGACGGTGAGTTCGAGGGTGACCTCGGTGCGGGTGCCGGGCGCCGCGTGGTCGCTGCGCAGGGTCAGGCCCTGGCCGCTCTGCCGGGCGCCGGGTACGGAGCCGTACAGCGCGTAGCAGACGGCGTCCAGGACGGAGGTCTTGCCGGCGCCCGTCGGCCCGTGCAGCAGGAAGATTCCGGCGGCGGAGAGCTCGTCGAAGTCGACGCTCTGAGGGTCGCCGAAGGGGCCGAAGGCCGTCAGGTCGAGCCGGTGCAGCCTCACCGCGCCACCTCCCGTACCGCGTCGTCCGCGCGCACCGCGTCGAAGGCGTCCCGCAGCACGCCCTGCTCACGTGTGTCGGGGCCGGCCCCGCGCACATGGGCCACGAAGTCCTCGGCGATCTCCTGGTCGCTGCGGTCGGCGAGGCGCCGGGCGTACGACACGTCGGGGTCGTCGGGCGCGCGCTCGGGGGCGAAGACGAGGCTGAGCGTGTGCGGGAAGCGCTGGGTGAGCCGGGCCATGGGGTCGGCCGGGCGGGCGGCGTCGGTGAGCGTCGCCTCGACCCACGCCTCCTCGTGACGCGTGAGGGCGGGGTCGGCGAGCAGCTCCTCCAGGGGGCCGCGGACCCGGGCCAGCGCGCGCGGCACCGGGCAGTCGATCCGCTCGGCGTCGACCTCCCCGTCGGGGCCGAGGTCGACGAGCCACATGGTCTTGCGGTGCTCGCTCTCCGAGAAGGAGTACGGCAGCGGGGAGCCGGAGTAGCGCACGCGCCCGGTGATGGTCTGGCAGCCGTGCAGGTGCCCCAGTGCGGTGTAGTCGACGCCCTCGAAGACCCCGGCGGGCACCGAGGCGACCCCGCCGACGGTGATGTCCCGCTCGCTGTCGCTGGGCTCGCCGCCGGTGACGAAGGCATGGGCGAGGACGACGGAACGCGTCCCGCGCGCGCGTGCGGCGAGGTCGGCGCGGACCCGGTCCATCGCGGCGGCCAGCACGGTCTCGTGGCCGGCCTTCTCCACGCCGAACTCGTCCTTCACCAGGGCGGGTTCGAGATAAGGCAAGCCGTAGAACGCCACGTCCCCGTGGGCGTCGGCGAGCACCACGGGCGTCCCGGCGGCGGCCGGATCGGTGCGCAGATGGATGCCGGCCCGCCCGATCAGCCCGGCTCCGACCCCGAGCCGGCGGGCCGAGTCGTGGTTCCCGGAGATCATCACCGTGGGCACTCCGAGGCCGGCGAGCCGGTGCAGCGCGTCGTCGAACAGTTCGACCGCGGCGAGCGGGGGCACCGCGCGGTCGTACACGTCTCCCGACACGACCACCGCGTCGACCTCGCGCTCACGCACGGTCGCGACGAGGTGACCGATGAACTCGGCCTGGGCGCCGAGCATGTTCACCCGGTGGAACGCCCGGCCGAGATGCCAGTCGGAAGTGTGCAGGAGCCTCATGATCCCCGAGACTAACGGCCGGGTCTGACATCACGGGCGGTTACTCCCGTATCGCACCGTCACGACGACCGACACAAGGGGCCGTTACGGACATTTCACCCAGGCGTTCGCTCAACGCGTCACGCATCGCCGGGTCGTGCGCCGCGCGTCGGGCGCCGCGCACCGGGCGTCGGGTGCCGACGCCTCACGCGTCCCCGTAGGCCTCCCCGCCCAGCTCGAACCCCGCCGATCCCGCCGTCGCGTCCGCGAGCCAGGCGCGGAAGGCGTCCACGTCGGCGTCCGGCAGGCCGATCTCGATGGTGACCTCCTCGCCGTAGCGGACGTCGCGCACCGCGCGGCCCGTCGAGTGCAGGTCGTTCTGGACCTTGCCCGCGCGCTGGTGGTCCACGGTCACCGTGGCCAGCCGGAAGCGGCGGCGGGTGAGGGTGCCGAGGGTGTCGAGGGCCTCGCCGACCGCGCCGCCGTAGGCCCGGATGAGACCGCCCGCGCCGAGCTTGACCCCGCCGTAGTAGCGGGTGACGACGGCGACGACGTACCGCATGTCGCGGCGCAGCAGCATCTGGAGCATCGGGACGCCCGCCGTGCCGCCGGGTTCACCGTCGTCGCTCGCCTTCTGGACCGAGGCGTCTGCGCCGATGACGTACGCCCAGCAGTTGTGGGTGGCGTCGGCGTGCTCCTTGCGGACGGACGCGACGAAGTCCTGCGCCTCCTGCTCGGTGGCCGCGGGGGCGAGGGCGCACAGGAAGCGGGAGCGGTTGACCTCGGTCTCGTGCACGCCCGCGTGGGCGATCGTGCGGTACTCGTCCTGCATCCGGCCAGCCTAAGCGGTGATCGCTGAGTCGCCGTCGCCGGAGGGTCGGGCGACGATGTGCGGGACGACCGAGGGTGGTGACCGTGGAACACGGCCCGACCGATCGCAGGGAGCGCGCAGCATGACCGGCACCCGGGTGAAGGGGAGCGGAGCGGGTCAGGCGTCCTCCCGGTGGCGGACGTGGCTCCTGGAGGGGCTCAGCGAGCAGACCGCCCGTCACCCGGGCCCGCACGCCACCCCGCAGGCGGCGGAGAAGGGCCACCGCTGGTGGCGGGTGATGTGCCTGACCGGTGTCGACTACTTCTCCACACTCGGCTACCAGCCGGGGATCGCCGCCCTCGCGGCCGGTCTGCTGTCCCCGCTCGCGACGCTGGTGCTGATCGCGCTGACGCTGCTCGGCGCGCTGCCGGTGTACCGCCGGGTGGCGCACGAGAGCCCGCACGGCGAGGGCTCGATCGCCATGCTGGAGCGGCTGCTGCCGTGGTGGTCGGGGAAGATCCTCGTGCTGGTGCTGCTGGGGTTCGCGGCCACCGACTTCATGATCACGATCACGCTGTCGTCCGCGGACGCCGCCGCGCACGTCGTGGAGAACCCGTTCGCCCCGCACTGGATGACCGACGGCAACGAGTGGATCACGCTGCTGCTGGTCGGCGCGCTGGGCGCGGTGTTCCTCAAGGGATTCCGGGAGGCCATCGGCATCGCGGTGCCGATGGTGGCGTCCTATCTCGCGCTGAACGTCGTGGTGCTCGGCGTCTCCGCCTGGGAGATCCTCACGCACCCCGCGCGGATCGGCGACTGGACCGACGCCATGACCGCCGAGCACTCCTCGCCGTGGGCCATGGTCGGCGTGGCGGTGCTGGTCTTCCCGAAGCTGGCGCTCGGCATGTCCGGCTTCGAGACCGGCGTGGCGGTGATGCCGCAGGTCAAGGGTGATCCGACGGACACCTGGGAGGAGCCGAGGGGGCGGGTGCGGGACACCCGCAAGCTGCTCACCACGGCCGCGCTGATCATGAGCTGCTTCCTGCTGCTGTCCAGTCTGGCGACGACGATCCTCATCCCGCAGGACGACTTCGAGAGCGGCGGCCCGGCGAACGGACGGGCGCTGGCCTACCTCGCGCACGAGCATCTGGGCGAGGCCTTCGGCACGGTCTACGACGTCTCCACGATCGCGATCCTGTGGTTCGCGGGAGCCTCCGCGCTGGCCGGTCTGCTGAACCTCGTCCCGCGCTATCTGCCCCGCTACGGCATGGCGCCCGAATGGACGCGCGCGGTGCGCCCCCTGGTGCTGGTGTTCATGGCGGCCGCCGTCTGCATCACCCTGTGGTTCAACGCGAACGTCGACGACCAGAGCGGCGCCTACGCGACCGGCGTGCTGGTGCTGATGCTGTCGGCTGCGTTCGCGTCGACCGTGGCCGTGCACCGGCGGAGCCGCCGTCGGGCCGCGCTCGGCTTCGGCGCGATCACGGCCGTCTTCGCCTACACGCTCGTCGCGAACGTCATCGAGCGACCGGACGGCATCAGAATCGCGGCGATCTTCATCTTCGCCATCCTCGTCACGTCGTTCGCCTCCCGGCTGCGTCGCGCCTTCGAACTGCGCGTCGCCGGGATCACCTTCGACGAGGTGGCGGCCCGGTTCGTCGACGGGGCCGCGCGGCACGGCCCCCTCCAGCTCATCGCCCACGAGCCGCGGGAACACAGCACGCGCGCGTACCGCTCCAAGGAGGGGGAGCAACGCGAGCACACCCCGATCCCCGGCGGCGGCCCGGTGCTCTTCCTGGAGGTGTTCGTGCGGGACTCCTCCGACTTCACGGCGGACGTCACCGTGCGCGGAGACGAGAAGCACGGGGTCCGCCGGCTGCGCGTCTCCGGTCCCACGGTGCCCAATGCCATCGCCGCGGTCCTGCTGGCCCTGCGCGACCGCACCGGTCAGGTGCCGCACGCGTACTTCAGCTGGACCGAGGGCAACCCGGTCGGCCAGCTGATCCGGTTCCTCGTCTTCGGCGACGGCGAGGTCGCCCCGGTCACCCGCGAGGTGCTGCGGCGCGCGGAGCCCGATCCGGGGCGGCGGCCGCGCGTGCACGTCGGCTAGCCCTCCCGCGGCTTCCGGCCTCTCGGCACGGTCATCGACGTCAGCAGGGCCGTGCCCGGCGCCAGGGACCGCCAGCCGGGCCCGTACCAGGCCAGGACGGCGATCGCCGACGTCGGGAACTTCAGCCGCACCTCGGCCAGGGCCTCGCCCGGACCGTCCCCGGCCAGGTCGAGGACCAGTTCCTCCAGGCCGGGGTTGTGCCCGACCAGCAGCAGTGTCCCGACCTCGGCGGGCGTCTCGTGGACGACCTCCAGGAGCTCACGGGCGACGGCCCCGTAGAGCCGCGGGTCGAAGCGCACCGGGGGCGGGGTGTCCCACTCGGCGGCGGCCAGTTCCCAGGTCCCGCGGGCGCGGACGGCGGTGGAGCACAGGGCGAGGTCCGGGACGCAGCCGGCTTCGGCGAGCGCCCGGCCCGCGGCCGGCGCGTCCCGAAGGCCGCGCGGGGCGAGCGGCCGCTCGTGGTCGGGGACGCCGTCCGGCCAGGCCGACTTGGCGTGCCGCAGCACCACCAGCCGGCGCGGGGGTGTCCCCCGGCCGGGCCCGTTCACGCCGGGGCTCCGAGGTCGCGGGTGAGTTCGAGGCCGAGGAGACGGTCGGCGTAGGCGTAGCTCTCGAAGCGGGCGCCGTCCGGCAGCTCGGGCCCGGCGGCCTCCACCGACCGCAGTACCCGCAGCACCTCGGGCAGGTCCAGGTCGTCCTCCCAGGCGGTACGCAGCCGCCCGCGCACGGCGTCGGGAACCGGCCGCGAGGGCCGCCGCGCCCACTCGGCGACGGCTCGCCGCCAGCCTGCGAGGGTGTCTCGGGCCTCGCCCAGCGCGTCCGCGTCGAGTCGCAGGGGCTGGTTGCGGGGCCGGGAGAGGAGGGCCAGCCGCAGGACGGCGAAGTCGGGGTCCGTTCCCCCGGGGACCCGGCCCGGTCCCGATCCCCCTGGCACCGCGCCCTCCGTCGGCGCGACGGCGACACACACCCCGTCGGGGACCGGGCCCCCCTCCTCCACCACGTGCAGGATCTGCGCCTCCCCCACTCCGGCGCCCGCGCCGAGGTCGCGGCCGTCCTCGAAGGGGTGCATGCCGAGGGCGGTGGCGCCCGCCCGGAGTTCCGCCTGATCGCGTTCGCCGGACAGCAGCGCCCACACGGGCGTGCCGCCGAGTTCCAGCGCGCGCACGAGCAGATCGGCGACGAGAAGGACCCGGAGCGACCCGGCCCCGTACCCCGAGGCATGCGCCTCCACCCGGGTCAGGCCACGGCGGACGGGGGCGGCGACGACGGGCTCGCCGGTTCGGGCATCGATGAGGCTCAGCACGTGGCGAGCCTAGGCGGGCGGGCGCGACTTCGCAGGCAGGGGCCGGAATCAGGGTGCGGCGCGAGCTGTTGCAGTCGAGGACTGTTCCTTTCCGATCTCAAGGAGGCCGCCGGTGCACGGCGACGAGGCAACGATCCGCAGGATCCTCACCGGACTCGGCGACACCTGGGCCGTCGTGGGCCTGTCGACGAACCGCGGGCGGGCGGCCTACGGGGTCGCCGAGGTGCTCCAGCGCTTCGGGAAGCGGGTCGTGCCCGTCCACCCGAAGGCGGAGACGGTGCACGGGGAGCAGGGGTACGCCTCCCTCGCGGACATCCCCTTCGAGGTGGACGTCGTCGACGTCTTCGTCAACGGCGAGCTCGCGGGTGCCGTCGCGGACGAGGCGGTCGCCAAGGGCGCGAAGGCGGTGTGGTTCCAGCTCGGCGTCGTCGACGAGGCGGCCTACGCCCGGACCCGGGCCGCGGGCCTGGAGATGGTCATGGACCGCTGCCCGGCGATCGAGATTCCCCGGCTGGGCTGACCGGCCGGTGTTCTCCGGGCCGTGTCGGAGGGCCCGCCCATAATGTGCGGGGTGACCACCAACTCCCCTTCCCCCCACCACACTCCGGTCGTCGTCGTGGGCGCGGGCCCCGCAGGTCTCACTGTCGGCAACATCCTGCGGGCCGCGTCCGTCGACTGCGTCGTACTGGAGACGGAGAGCCGTGAGTTCATCGAACGGCGGCCGCGCGCCGGAGTCCTCGAGGAGCGGGTCGTCCGCGGACTGCGGCAACGGGGCCTGGCCCAGAACCTGTTGGCGCGGGCCCAGCAGCACTCCGCGTGCGAGTTCCGCTTCGGCGGCGAGCGCTACCGCTTCTCCTACACGGAGCTGACAGGCCATCACCACTGGGTGTATCCACAGCCGTTGCTGGTGAAGGATCTCGTCCACGAGTACGTCGACGTACGCGGCGGCGACGCCCGCTTCTCGGTGCGCGACGTCGAGCTGCACGACCTCGACACGGGCCGTCCCTCGGTGTCGTACATCTGCCCCGACACCACTGAACGGCAGGTGCTGACCTGCGACTTCGTGGTCGGCGCCGACGGGGCGCGCGGGGTCAGCCGGGCCGCGCTGGTGCCGGAGCACGCCCGGATCGCGCGGCACGACTACGGCACAGGCTGGCTTGCGCTGCTCGCCGAGGCGCCGCCGTCCTCCGACTGCGTCCTGTTCGGTGTCCATCCGAACGGGTTCGCCGGGCACATGGCCCGCAGTCCCGACGTGACCCGGTACTACCTCCAGTGCCCGCCCGGCGACGACCCGGAGAACTGGTCCCACGACCGCGTCTGGTCCGAGCTGCACCAGCGCCTCGAGGGCGCCGGGGCCCCGCCGCTCACCGAGGGGCGGCTGATCGAGAAGCGCGTGCTGGACATGCACGACTACGTGGTCGAACCGATGACGTACGGGCGGCTCTTCCTGGCCGGGGACTCGGCCCACCTCGTCGCACCCATCGCCGCGAAGGGCATGAACCTCGCCCTGCACGACGCGTTCCTGCTGGGCGACGCGCTGGTGGCGTATCTCGACGGGGGCGCCGGGGACGGCCTGGACGACTACTCGCAGGCGTGTCTGCGCCGGGTCTGGGACTACCAGGAGTTCTCGCAGTGGCTGTCCGAGGTCTACCACGGGACCGCGGCCGGCGACCCGTTCCGCGCGGGTACGACGTTCGCCCGGCTGCGCCGCCTGTTCACATCCCCCGCCGCCGCTGCCGCCTTCGCGGAGCAGTACCTGGGAACGGCCGAGCACCACTGAGTCAGTCGTGCGGCGGCTCGTCCCCGAGCCGGTGGTCCGCCACGTTCAGCGCCTCGTCCACCAGGCGGCGCAGATGGCCGCCGGAGAGCGAGTAGACCACCCGGCGGCCCTCCTTGCGGGTGTTCACCAGCCCGGCCAGCCGCAGCCGCGCCAGATGCTGGCTGACCGCCGGCCGGGCCGCTCCGACGCCGTCCGTCAGGGTCGTCACATCGGCCTCGCCGGCGGTCAGCGCGTGCAGCAGGGCGAGCCGGGTGCGGTCGCCGAGCAGGGCGAGAAGCTCCGCCGCGAGGGCGAACTGCTCCTCGCCGGGTGTGCGCGGATGCGCATGGTGTGCAGGTGACAGGTGCATGCGTGCGCTCATAAGCACATAATGGCGGTGTGGACGGGCACGCGTCCACCTCGGCGCAGCGGAAGGGATCGACGTGAGCGAGCGGCACGACCACGAACACGGACACCGGCACGACCGCGGGCACCATCACGACCACGCCCACGAGCACCCGCACCACCACTCCGCCCCCTCCTCCTCTTCCCCCTCCCCCTCCCCCTCTCCGGGGCTGCGCCACCGCGTCGCCCACCTCCTCACCCCGCACTCGCACGAGAGCGCCGACAAACTCGACCCGGCGCTGGAGTCCTCGGCCCGGGGCATGCGCGCGCTGTGGGTCTCGTTGGCCGTACTGGGCGTGACGGCCGTCGCGCAGGCGGTCGTGGTCGCGCTGTCCGGGTCGGTGGCGCTGCTCGGCGACACGGTGCACAACACGGCGGACGCGCTGACGGCCGTACCGCTGGGCATCGCCTTCGTGCTGGGCCGGCGGGCGGCCACCCGCCGTTTCACCTACGGCTACGGGCGGGCGGAGGACCTGGCGGGCATCGCGATCGTGCTGACGATCGCCGCGTCGGCGGCCTTCGCGGGATGGACCGCGGTCGAGCGGCTGATGAACCCGCGCCCCGTCGAGCAGGTCGGCGCGGTCGCCGTGGCCGCGCTGGCCGGCTTCGCGGGCAACGAGTGGGTCGCGCGCTACCGCATCCGGGTCGGCCGTTCGATCGGCTCGGCCGCGCTGGTCGCGGACGGGCTGCACGCCCGCACGGACGGGTTCACCTCGCTGGCGGTGCTGCTGGGCGCGGGCGGCTCGGCGCTGGGGTGGCAACTCGCGGACCCGGTGGTGGGGTTGGCGATCACTGCGGCGATCGCGCTGGTGCTGCGTGACGCGGCACGCGAGGTGTTCCGCCGGGTGATGGACGCCGTCGACCCGGCGCTGGTCGACCGGGCCGAGCATGCGCTGGGGGAGGTCGAAGGCGTGCGCGCGGTCGGCGAGTTGCGGCTGCGCTGGATCGGGCACCGGCTGCGGGCCGAGGTGGCGGTCGTCGTGGACGGCGAGGCGACGGTACGCGAGGCCCACGGGATCGCCGTGGCGGCCGAACACGCCCTGCTGCACGCCGTGCCGCGCCTGACGGCCGCGCTGGTCCACGCGGATCCGGCGCCGGTACCCGGCGAGGACGACCCGCATCTGGCCCTCGCCCATCACACGGCGGCCTGAGCTCAGGCCACTCCGAGCCCCTCCAGCACCACCGCGCCCGGCAGTTCGGCGAACGCCTTGCCCGGCACCAGCAGCTTCCCGCGCCGACGCCCGCTGCCCACCAGGACGTACGGCAGGTCGACGACGGCGGAGTCCACCAACACCGGCCAGTCGGCGGGGAGTCCGAGCGGCGTGATGCCGCCGTACTCCATGCCGGTCTCCCCCACCGCCGTGTCCATCGCCGCGAACGAGGCCTTACGGGCGCCGAGTCGACGGCGCACGACCCCGTTGACGTCGACCCGGGTGGTGGACAGCACGACACACGCGGCGAGGGTCGTCTCGCCGCCCCGCTTGCCGGCGACCACCACGCAGTTGGCGGACTGCTCCAGCAGCTCCCGGCCGTAGTGCTCCACGAAGACGGCGGTGTCCGCCCACTGCGGGTCGGTGTCGACGTGGACGAACTCGGCGGCGGGCACGCTGCCGCTCCAGCGGCGTACGGCGTCGGCGACCGG
The DNA here is from genome assembly GCF_035983595.1 of Streptomyces sp. NBC_01334. Taxonomy (NCBI): domain Bacteria; kingdom Bacillati; phylum Actinomycetota; class Actinomycetes; order Kitasatosporales; family Streptomycetaceae; genus Streptomyces; species Streptomyces sp. NBC_01334. The sequence goes on from NZ_CP130718.1 coordinate 1,811,341, forward strand.
GCCGACCAGCTCGTCGAGGCAGTCGGGGGCGGGCGTGGCGGTGTCGAAGTGTCCGATGGGTGCGCGCATGACCGCACGCTAACAAGAGCCGCCCGCCGGCGGCCGCGCCGTCTCAGTGCACGGGTGGCACCGAGACGGCCATCACCATCTCCATCGGCACCTCGCCCCGGTTGCCGTAGACATGCGGGACGTTGGCCTCGAACGAGGCGCTCGCGCCGGTCGGGACGCGGTGCTCCTCGCCGTCCACGGTGAGCGTGAGTTCACCCGCGGTGACGTGCACGAGCTCGACCGTGCCGACGGGGTGGGGCTCCGAGAGGCTGCTCTCCCCCGGCATCAGCAGCCAGTCCCACATCTCCAGCGGCCCGGGCGCCTCCGTGCCGGCGAGCAGCCGGTTGTAGCTGCCGGCGTCGGTGTGCCACAGCCGTACCGCCTGATCGGCCGGGACGATCCGGACCTTCGCGCCTCGTTCGTAGTCGAGGAGGGTGGTGACGCTGACGCCGAGCGCGTCACCGATCTTGACGACCGTGCCGATGCTCGGATTGGTGCGGGCCTGCTCGATCTGGATGAGCATCCCGCGGCTGACACCCGCCCGGGCGGCGAGCACGTCCAGCGTGAAGCCGCGCACCGCGCGCCAGTGCTTGACGTTGCGCGCCAGCGACTGGGTCAGGAGTTCGAGGTCCGACACATTCCGTCCACTTCGGGAGTCCAATATTCTGGATGCCAGGATTCACTTCCCTGTACTACCGTGGGGTGCACCTGATCGTGCACCGAACTGTACTGCGAGGGACCCCGTGACAGCACTCTTCGCCCTGGCCACCAGCCTCCTGTGGGGCCTGGCCGACTTCGGTGGCGGACTGCTGACACGCCGGGCCCCGGCGCTCACCGTCGTCGTGGTCTCGCAGTCGATCGCGGCCGTGGTCCTCGGCGCGATCGTGGTCGCCACCGGGGGCTGGAGCGAGGCCGGCCCCCGCCTCTGGTTCGCGGTCGCGGCCGGGCTGGTGGGCCCGGTCGCCCTGTTCTCCTTCTACAAGGCGCTGGCTCTCGGCCCCATGGGAGTCGTCTCTCCCCTGGCCACCCTCAGCGTGGCGGTACCGGTCTCCGTCGGGCTGATCCTCGGCGAGCGGCCGGGACTCGTCCAGGTGGCGGGCATCGCGGTCGCGGTGGTCGGGGTCGTCCTGGCGGGCGGCCCGCAGCTGAGGGGCGCCCCGGTGCAGCGCCGGGCCGTCCTGCTCACCCTGGTCGCGGCGCTCGGCTTCGGCACGGTGTTCGTCCTGATCACCGAGGCGTCCACGACCGTCACCGGCCTGTTCCTGGCCCTGTTCGTGCAGCGCGTGACCAACGTGGCCACCGGCGGTGCGGCGCTGTACCTGGCCGTCCGGCGCGGGGCGCCCGCGCTTCCCGAGGGAGGTCTGGCCCGGTCCTCGCTGCCGGCGTACGGGTTCGTCGGGCTGGCCGACGTCGCAGCGAACGGCACCTACGCCGTCGCCGCCCAGCACGGCCCCGTCACGGTGGCCGCGGTGCTCGCCTCGCTCTACCCCGTGGTGACCGCCCTCGCCGCGCGCGGCTTCCTGCGGGAGCGGCTGCGCGCGGTCCAGGCGGCGGGCGCGGGCCTCGCCCTGGTGGGCACGCTGCTGCTGGCGGCCGGGTGACCTAGGGTTCCAGCCGGGCGAGCGCCGCCGCCGTCTCCTCGTCCAGTTCCGACAGCGCGACCAGTTGGTCCGAGGTGACCCCGTCCGGGATCGGCACCGGTGCCGGGGTGCGCAGCGGCGGCTGCCAGCCCTCGGCGGGCGTCCAGCGCCGTACGACCTTGGCGGGCGCCCCCGCGACGACGCTGTGGTCGGGCACCGAGCCGCGTACCACCGCCCCGGCCGCGACGACGACGTTCCGTCCGATCCGCGCACCCGGCAGGATCACGGCCCCGGTGCCGATCCAGCACCCCGGGCCGATCTCCACGGGCTCCATGCGGGGCCACTGCTTGCCGATGGGCTCGTGCGGATCGTCGTAGGAGTGGTTCGTGGACGTGACGTAGACATACGGGCCGAAGTAGCAGTCGCTGCCGATGGTGACCGTGGTGTCGGCGATGACATGGCTGCCCCGGCCGAGCACCACGCCGTCGCCGAGCCGCAGGATCGGGTCAGGGCCGAGGTCCAGGTCGGGCATCAGACCGGCGGTCAGGGTGACCTGTTCACCGACGATGCAGTGCGCGCCGAGGTGGATCCAGGGCTCCCCGAAGACCGTGCCGAGCGGGAAGGCGAGCCGGGTGGCCGGGCCGATCGAGCCGAAGCGGAAACGTCCGGGGTGCTCTGCCGTGACGGAGCCCGTGCGCTGCACCCACGCCCAGCCCGAGTGGACGGCGCGCTGCACCAGTCGGCGCCGCCATGACGAGAACGTGTTCCAGGGCTTCGGCACCCGCTCACCGTACTCAGCGCGCGGTGCGCCCATACGCCCACGGCCCTGTGATCTTCGCCCCACCGGGTGGCGTACGGTGCGGTGGGACGACCGACACGAGGAGACGGTGATGACGCACAAGGCGCTGATCGTGGGCATCGGCGGCAGGGAACCGAAGATCGACGCCGAGGCGTTCGTGGCGCCGACGGCCTCGGTGATCGGGGACGTGACGCTGGAGGCGGGCGCGAGCGTCTGGTACGGGGCCGTCGTGCGCGGCGACGTGGAGCGGATCACCGTGCGGGCCGACGCCAACATCCAGGACAACGTGACGCTGCACGCCGACCCCGGCTTTCCGGTGACGATCGGCGAGCGGGTGTCCGTCGGCCACAACGCCGTCGTGCACGGGGCGACGATCGGGGACGACTGCCTCATCGGGATGGGAGCGACCGTGCTCAACGGGGCGGTGATCGGGGCGGGTTCGCTGGTCGCCGCGCAGGCGCTCGTGCCCCAGGGGATGGAGATCCCCCCGGGATCGCTGGTCGCGGGGGTACCGGCCAAGGTCAGGCGGGAGTTGAGCGAGGAGGAGCGGCAGGGTGTGACCCTGAACGGCACGCTGTACGCGGACCTCGCGAAGGCCCACGGGAAGGTGCACGAGTAGGGCGGACCGCCTACTCGGCGGCGGCGGGCACGGTCTCCGCTTCAGCCTCTTGCGAGGCGCTCTGCATCTTCTTCGCCTTGCGCTTGAGGATCAGCATCGACGTCAGGCCGATCAGCACCGCCGCCACCAGGCCCAGGTACGAGAACTTCTTCAGCCACGACTCCGCCACGACGCCCACGTAGTAGATGACGGCCGTGGTGCCGCCCGCCCAGGCGATGCCGCCGAGGACGTTGGCGACGAGGAACTTCCAGTACGGCATGTGCAGCACGCCCGCGAGCGGGCCGGCGAAGATACGCAGCAGGGCGACGAACCGGCCGAAGAAGACGGCCCACATGCCCCACTTCTCGAAGGACCGCTCGGCGGTGGCGATATGGCCCTCGCCGAAGTGCCGGGGGAACTTCCCGCCGAGCCAGGCGAGCAGCGGACGTCCGCCCTTGCGGCCGATGGCGTAGCCGATGGAGTCGCCGATCACGGCGCCCGCGGTGGCGCACGCGCCGAGGACGACGGGGTTGATGCCGCCGTGCTGGGAGGACAGCAGCGCGGCCGAGACCAGGACGATCTCGCCCGGCAGCGGGATGCCGAGGCTCTCGAGTCCGATCACCAGCCCGACGAGGGCGTAGACGGCGGCCGCGGGCACCGTGTCGAGCCATTCCTGCACGTGCACCGCGGGTTCCTCCCGTTTGACGTCCTTGGGCAGCCTTGCCTTCCCGGAAGCCTACCGGGTCGGCCGGACCCGGCCCGTCGCGTGGTGTAGCCCGCTACACCACGGATCCGGGGGCGGAGTCCCTCGTGACGACGGCGCCGTCACGTGATCGTGGTGGAGGAAGAACCCACCGTGCCCCCACCGTTCCGGAAAGGACCCCGCCATGGCCGTGAACCGCCGACGCGGACGCCGTACTGCCGTCATCGCCACCGCCGCGGCAGCCTTCGCGCTGACCGCCGGCCTGCTCACCGGCTGCGAGTTCGACGACTCCGTCGACTGCCTCTCGAACGCCGACGACATCACGGACAGCATCACGGCGATCAACAAGGCCGGAGCCGAGGCCATCGAGGATCCGACGAGGACGGAGGACTCCATCGACACCATCGAGAAGAACCTGGACAAGATCAACGACAAGTCGGACGACAGCTCGTCCGACGACAGCAAGGTCGACAAGGCGGTCGACAAGCTCCAGCAGGCCGTCGAGGACTACAACCAGGACATCCTCGACGGCGAGCGGCCCGACTCCGCCGAGATCGACAAGGCGGCCTCGGAGCTGAGGGACGTCTGCACCTCGTAGCCGGCGGCCGTCCGCGCGAGAAGAAGCGCGCGAGGGAAGCGCGCGAAGAAAGAAGGAAGGAGGGGCCACTCCCCTCGTGCGGCCCCTCCTTCCGGTCCCGGTTCAGTGACCGAGAGACCCGGTCACGCCCGCGACGACCTTCCCCAACGCGTCGGACACCGCGGCGGGCGCCGGGAGCGCGTCGAGGAGCGTGGCGGGTGCGGCCGCAGGCGCGGCCGGGCCGGCCGGCGGGTCGCAGCACTGCACCTGGGCGACCCTCGTCTCGAACTCCGGCGTCGGAGCCGTTTCGGCGGGCGCAGGTGCGGCGTCCGGGGCGAGGGGCCGGTCACCGTGCGGCGCCGGGAGGTCCGGGGCGCCGGATGTGCCCGGACCGGGCTGCTCCGCCGTACTGCGCGGCTCCGTGCCGGGCACTCCCGGCGCCGCCGCGGCCGCGTCGAACACCCACCGCTGCCCGCCGGAACCGTCCCGCTCGGTGACGACGACGGCCGCTCCCGGCTTGCCGGCGGCGCGCGCGACGACCAGTCCGTCGTCCCGCCGCAGCAGGAGTTCCCCACGGACGGTCAGGTCGAAGAACGTCTCGCCGGCGTGCACCAGGCAGCTGACCAGGGCGGTCGTCCGGTGGCCCGGGTCCGCGCCCAGGCACAGCGTCGGGTCGGCCGCGCTGCGCAGCAGCCCGTCGTCCTGGTACGACCACTGCTGGGACGCGGCCGACGAGCATCCCGCGAGGACGATTCCCGCACCGGGCCGGGCCAGGCCGCGGGCGGCGTCGAGGCAGAGCTCCGTGTCCGGGCTGCGCAGCCTGCCGTGCGCGACCTGGGCGGAGCGGGACGCGGAGGCGGCCGACGGGGATCCGGAGGGCGAGGGATCGTCGGAGCCGCCGGGCAGACCCCGTCCGCCGGTGGCCGGGGTGCTGTTCCCGCCGACGGGTGCGCCCCAGGTGGCCCCGGGGGCGGGGACACCGTTGTCATCGGACCAGCCCTTGGCCACGAGGACGGTCGCGATCAGCGCGAGCGAGGTCAGGCCCACACCCACCAGCACGGCCTTGGGCCGCCTGCCCGGCAGTTCGAGCAGCCCCGCCGAGGTCGTGCGGTGCCGGCCGCCTGCGACGGGCGGGCGCCGCGCGGCGGGCCCCGCCGGCACCGCGGGCCCGACCGACGCGCCGGCGGAGGCCGTGCGTCCGGGGCGCGAGTCGAGGTAGCGGCGGGCGCCCCAGCCCAGCACGGTCTCGACGAGCAGCATGTCGAGGCCGTCGTCGAAATGGCTGAGCTGTTCGGCGGCGTGCCGGCAGAAGCGGCAGTGCGCGAGATGCTGCCGGACATCGGGCAGCAGCGTTCCGCCGCGGCGCAGCGGAATGTCGAGGAGACGGTTGTAGAAGCGGCATTCGCTCGTCGGCGCGAGTTCCCGGTGGGCGCGTACACAGCCCGCCCTGAATTGTTCCCGTGCCTGTTCCAGGACGGCTGCCGCGGAGAGCTCGTCCACGCCGGACAGACCGGCCGGTACGGATATCGGGTCCGCCTCCACCTCTGTGTGCCACAAGAGGCATTGGGAGGCGGCCGGGAGCAACTGGAAAGACCGCTCGGCGAGTTGCCGCCTTTCGGCGGTCCCCGCCCGTGCGGCGCGCAGTCCGCGGCCGCCCACGGTTTTCCGCAGCTCCGGCAGAACGTCGACCACTCCGTCGGCGCCGGCCCATTTCCGGACCGTCTCCCGTACGGCGACGAGGAGTTGGGGACGCAGGGCGCCGCCGGTGCGGCCGTCCGCGAGCCGGCCCAGTACCTCGTGGAACGCGGCGGCGGCCACGAGCCGCGCCGTGTCCTCGGTGCCTGCCAGGCAGACGGTCGCGTAGTCGTGGGCCGCCCGCCAGTGGCGGGCGAACAGCAGGGCGACCGCACGGGCACGCCCGTCGTCGCCGGCGGGCCGGGCGGCCAGCAGGGCGGCGAGCTGGGGATCGGAATCCCCGGGGGTCCAGCCGGGGCGGGGCGGGTAGGGCGGGCGTGGGGGGTTGGGGGATTGCACGGAACCATTTCCTTCCAAGCCGACGAACGGCACGGAAAAGCACGGTGTCGGAAAGCAGGTGCCTGATTGGTGCGTACCTTTGGCCTGACCAGGCACGTTGACCTGATCCGGCCCGTCCGTAAGGGGAGGCTCACCTTCGCACACGCGCCTCACAGGAAACAAGGAGTTCGAGTGACCCAAGTTCAAAGCGCGGCAATTTCAGATAAGTTACCGGCGGTATCCGCACCCGCATTCGAAATGGCGCCCGGATCCCCGGACTCAACTTGTGTACACGCAAAGCCGGATGGCACACCGAATCTCCAACTTCCGGCCCGGAGCGGCCGGCCGCTCCGGCGCAGGGACGGCCCACAGGAATCTCCGAGGTGACTCTCGGGGTACTCCCATCCCCGTGGGACAGCATGATCCGCATGAGCGCCCCCCACTCCGCACCCAGTGTCCGCAAAGCAGTCGTCCCGGCCGCCGGCCTCGGCACCCGCTTCCTGCCCGCCACCAAGGCGACGCCGAAGGAGATGCTGCCGGTGGTCGACAAGCCGGCCATCCAGTACGTCGTCGAGGAGGCGGCCGCCGCGGGTCTGGACGACGTCCTGATGGTCACGGGCCGACACAAGCGGGCCATCGAGGACCACTTCGACCACGCCTTCGAACTGGAGCAGGCGCTCGCCGCCAAGGGCGACACCGTCCGGCTGGACGCGGTGCGCGATCCGGCCCGGCTCGCCGACATCCACCACATCCGGCAGGGTGACCCGCTCGGGCTCGGTCACGCGGTGCTCTGCGCCCGGAACCACGTCGGCGACCAGCCGTTCGCGGTGCTGCTGGGAGACGACCTCATCGACCCGCGGGAGACCCTGCTCAGCCAGATGCTCGAGGTCCGCGACCGGTACGCCGGCAGCGTGGTCGCCCTGATGGAGGTCCCGCCGGAGCAGGTCCACCTCTACGGCTGCGCGGCCGTGGAGCCGTCCGGCGAGGACGGGGTGGTGCGCGTCACCGGTCTGGTGGAGAAGCCCGCGCGCGAGGACGCGCCCAGCCGGTACGCGGTCATCGGACGGTACGTCCTGGACCCGGCCGTCTTCGACGTCCTGGAGCGCACCGCTCCCGGCCGCGGCGGCGAGATCCAGCTCACCGACGCCCTCCAGGAACTCGCGGCGGGCGGCACGGTGCACGGCGTGATCTTCTCGGGCCGCCGATACGACACGGGCGACAAGGCGGACTATCTGCGCACGGTCGTCCGCCTGGCCTGCGACCGGCCCGACCTGGGGCCGGAGTTCGTCGCCTGGCTGAAGGAGTTCGTGGCGGGCCTGGAGGACGGCGACGCGGCCCGGGAACGGCTGGCGGCCTGACCGGCGCGTGGCGGGTGGAGGGTGGCGGGAAGTGCCCCACCGGGCCCCGATGTCGCCGTGACCGGGGCCGTCACCCTCGCAGGACGCCGCTCGCGCGCTCGGCCGATCAGCTGTTGGGACGCAGGGTCCAGGTCACCGTCATCTCGCCGGTCACCGCCCCGTCGGCGCGGCGGATCTCGATCGCGACCGGGAACTCGGGCCGCTCCCCCGCGTCGAGCTGCGCGACGACCTCGGCGGCCGGGCGGCCCAGCGTGGCGGTGGCGGTGACCGCTCCCATGGCCAGCTTGCGGTAGGCGATCTCGGCGCCGACGGCGAGCGGTACCGCGCGGGAGAGCTGGTCGCCGAAAGCGGCGAGGACGATCGCGCCGCTGGCGGACTCGCCGAGCGTGAACATCGCCCCGGCGTGCGGCCCGCCCACGTGGTTGTGGAACTCGCCCTGGTCGGGCAGGGCGACCACGGCCTTCTCCGGACCGGCCTCGAGGAACTCGAGGTTCAGGGTCCGCGCCATGGGCACCGTGGCGGCGAGCATCTCGCCGATGGACATCTGGTCTGCGCTCATGACCACGATGTTACCTGTGAGTAGCTTCAGCTGGCCAGACCGGTGTGCCGATCGCCGTACGCCCTCGCGGCCCTCCGGTGTCCAGGGCGGTCGCCGAGGGGGTCCCGGAAGCCGCAATCCGGAAGTTCGGGGACAGAGTTCTCGTGTGCCGGCCCTCCGCGTCCCGATTCGGTACGTCCCTGACAAGGGGCGGTGACCGAATCGTGTCCCGGACGGCACTAGGGTTTCTGGCCATGTGGCCAGGACAGCAGCCGCCCGGGGGAGAGCAGAACCCGCAGGCGCAGAACAACCCGTACCAGCAGCCCGGATACCAGCAGCCGAATCCGTATCAGCAGCCCGGCTACCAGCAACAGCCCGACCAGCAGCCCAACCCCTACGCCCAGCAACCGCAGTGGGGCGCCCCGTCGCCCGCGGGCGCGCCCACGCCGCCGCCCGGCGCAAACGGCTCAGGCGGTGGCAACCGGACGAAGCTGATCGCGATCGTCGCGGCCATGGCCGTCGTCGTGGCCGCCGGTGTCACCGGGTTCCTGGTGCTGGGCGACGACGACAAGGTCGACGCGGGCAAGGGCAGTGCGAGCCCCACGGTCTCCACGTCCGGTTCCGCCTCGCCTTCCGGCTCCTCCTCGACCGGCACCGACGACAACCCGCGCAGCAACGAGACCGCGAAGGCGACCGTCGCCGGCTGGAAGGTCGTGGTGAACCCCAAGTGGGGCATCGCCTTCGACGTGCCGGCGGACTGGGAGGTCCAGTCGCCGGGGCTCAGCCAGGGCTTCGAGTGGGAGGACAAGGAGCAGTCCGACGGCTACGACCAGATCCTCCAGGGGGGTACGGCCGAGTTCAAGTCGAAGTGGTGCTCCACGGACTCCGACAAGGACGGCAAGACCGAGGACACCGCGCTGGCCGTGGTCGGCAGCAAAGGCGCCGAAGGCGCGAAGAGCACCGACGAGATCGCCATCAACACGCCCGCCTGGTGGGTCTTCGGCGGCTACACCGAGCCGGACAAGAAGAGCCTGACCTTCGAGAAGAAGGCCACCGCCTTCACGACCGCCTCCGGCATCGTGGGCAGTTACGCCTGGGCCCAGTCGACGAACACGCCCCAGAAGGGCAAGTGCGACAGCGACGGCAAGGCGATCACGTTCGGCTTCAAGAACTCCAACGGCGACTACGTGTCGTGGAACCTGTACGGGGCCAAGGGCGTGAAGGACGAACTCCCGAAGGCCACGATCATGCAGATCCTCAGCACCGTACGGCTGAACGGGACACCGACGCAGAACTAGCCGCCACCGGCCACCGGCGCTCACCGGGTCACCGGTCACACACCGCGGAACCCCCGCGAGGACGGCCGGCCGGTGACCGGTCCGGCGGTTCCCCGCGGGGCGCCCGCGGCGCTGCGGCGGTACCCGCCGCTCAGCCGACGCCGCTCAGCCGATGCCGAACGCGCCCTCGGGAGGTTCCGGGGACGGTACGGCGTCCTCGTCTCGTACCGGGCGGGCGTCGCCTATGAAGCGGCGCAGTCCGGGGCCGTGCTCGACCCGGGCCGGGAAGGCGTCGGCGGCGGTGCGGCGGGCCAGGGTGGTCACGTCGAGCGGACGGTGCGCGGCGACGAGCACCGCGTTGCCGAACCGGCGGCCGCGCAGTACGGCGGGCTCGGCGATGAGGGCGAGTTCCTCGAACACCGCGGCGAAGTTGGCGAGCTGGGACCGCAGGAAGCCGAACGGCGCCGCGTCGGCGAGGTTCGCCAGATAGACGCCGTCGCGGCGCAGGACCCGTCCGGCCTCCTGGGCGTAGGTCAGGGACGTCAGATGGGCGGGGACGCGGGAGCCGCCGAAGACATCGGCGACGAGCGCGTCGGCGGAGCCGTCCGGGGCCGCTTCCAGCCACTCCCGCGCGTCGGCCGCGTGCAGCGCGATGCCGGCTCCGGCCGGGACCGGCAGGTGCGCGGCGATCAGCTCCAGCAGCCCGCGGTCGAACTCGACGACGTCCTGCCGGGAACCCGGCCGGGTCGCGGCCAGATACCGGGGCAGGGTGAGCGCGCCGCCGCCGAGATGCAGGACGTCCAGGGGCCGTCCCGCCTCGGCGACGGTGTCCAGGACGTGCCCGAGGCGGCGCGCGTACTCGAACTCCAGGTACGTCGGCTCGTCCAGGTCGACGTACGACTGCGGCGCCCCGTCGACGGTCAGCAGCCAGGCCCGCTCCCGGTCCACGTCGGGCATCAGCTTGGCGGTGCCGTGGTCGACGGCGCGGGAGACGGGTATGGGCTCGTCGTTCACCGTCCCATTGTGCCTGCGGGCCACGCCCCCGAAGGAGCACGGCCCGCAGGCCCCCGCGCACGTCGGCCACGGACACCGGCCGCCCTCACAGCACGGCTGTCACGGTTCCCGCCCCCACGGTCCGCCCGCCCTCGCGGATGGCGAAGCCGAGACCGGGCTCCAGCGGAACCTCACGTCCCAGTTCGACGGTCATGCCGACCGTGTCCCCGGGCCGCGCGACCGGGATCTCGCCCAGGTCCACGTCCCCGACGACGTCCGCCGTACGGATGTAGAACTGCGGCCGGTAGCCGGTCGAGACGGGCGTGGTGCGGCCCCCCTCCCGCCCGGACAGGACGTACACCTGCGCCGTGAACCGCCGGCTGGGCACCACGCTCCCCGGCGCCACCGCCACATGACCCCGCCGGACGGCGTCCCGGGGCACGCCGCGCAGCAGCAGCGCCACGTTGTCCCCGGCCTGCGCCTCCTCCATCGGCTTCCCGAAGGTCTCGATGCCCGTCACCACGGTCTCGACACCGGCGCCGAGCACCTGCACCTGGTCCCCCAGGCGGAGCGTCCCGCGCTCCACGGCGCCGGTGACGACCGTCCCCCGGCCGGTGATGGTGAGCACGTTCTCCACGGGCAGCAGGAACGGCGCGTCCAGATACCGCTCGGGCATGGGCACATAGGTGTCCACCGCGTCGAGCAGCGCGTCGATCGACGCCGTCCAGCGGGGGTCGCCGGCCAGGGCCCGCAGCCCCGACACCCTGACGACGGGCGCTGAGTCACCGCCGTAGCCGTGCTCGGTGAGCAGGTCGCGGACCTCCAGTTCGACCAGGTCGATCAACTCGGTGTCGTCCCCGTCGACGACGGCGTCGGCCTTGTTGAGCGCGACCACGATGTGGTCGACGCCCACCTGGCGGGCGAGCAGGACGTGTTCGGCGGTCTGCGGCATGATCCCGTCGAGCGCGGAGACGACGAGGATCGCCCCGTCGAGCTGCGCGGCCCCGGTGACCATGTTCTTGACGTAGTCGGCGTGGCCCGGCATGTCCACGTGCGCGTAGTGACGGGTGTCGGTCTCGTACTCGACGTGCGCGATGTTGATGGTGATACCGCGCGCGGCCTCCTCCGGGGCCCGGTCGATACGGTCGAACGGAACGAAGGCGCCGGTGCCGCGGTCGGCGAGGACCTTGGTGATGGCGGCGGTCAGGGTGGTCTTGCCGTGGTCCACGTGTCCCATGGTGCCGATGTTGAGGTGTGGTTTGGTCCGCACGTAAGCGGTCTTGGGCATGGCTGTACCTCGAAGCGTGTCCGTAGGAAGTGGGGACCCCGGCGAACTGACCGACCCTCCCCCTGCGGGGTCCGCCGGACAATCCGGAGAGGGTCAGCTTCGGGCGCCGTCGACAGCGGCCATGAGGAGTGGAACGGCAGCCTTCGGCGTATCCGCGACCGCGGATGCTGCGAGGAGGAAGGCGTACCGGAACATGGTGCCGATCATCGCCGACGGTTCGTTCGGCGTCGAATGGTTTTCGCCGGATGGGGAGGGTTACGGTCCTGATGAACGACATCGGCACGACGGAGTCGTGGGAGCGGTGGTGGGAGCTGCTGCCGGAGGGGGTCCGCGAGCAGGTCGACGGGTACGTCCTCCAGGACGCCCTGATGTCGGCGATCCGCACCGTCTGGGTGGCCGGACGGGCTCGCGGCGTCGGCCTCCACGAGGCACAACTCGTCGTCCACGAGCGCTATCTGCACCACGGTGACCGGATCGCCCGCACCCCCGACGATCCACTGGACCTGGATTCGCTCGGCGCCCGCGCGGCCGGTGCGCCGGGGCGGGTCGTGGCGATCGAGGTCGTCTGGGACGGGGACACGGTCCACGACTGGTTCGTGATCCTGTACGCCGTCACCGCCGACCCCGAGGGCGAGCAGGCGCTGGCCACCGTCTACCGGCGCACGGCGGAACGGCACCTCGACGATACGGATCCCGCGCTGCACCACCCCTGCGCGGCCGTCGCCGACAAGGTGGGCAGGGCCCTGGCCGCGCGCCTGTCGGTGCCCTTCCACTTCGCGAGCCCGGACACCCCGGACGACGAGGCGCCCCGCCTGCGGCCGGCGTGAACCGCTAGGCGGTGTCCCCGATGTTCTTCAGCGCCTCACGCACCGTCAGCGGCGCGAGGCGTTCCCGTTCGCGGGTGACGAAGGCGCGGACGGCCGCCGGGTCGGTCTTGGCGTACTCGCGCAGGGCCCAGCCGATGGCCTTGCGGATGAAGAAGTCCGGGTGGGCGGACCGGCGCAGACAGTGGGCGAAGAGACGGTCGGTGTCGGTGCGTTCCTTGTAGCGGAGCTGGTGGAGCAGGGCGGTACGGGCGACCCACAGGTCCTCGTCGGCGATCCAGAGGTCCATGTCGGCGCCGAGCCGGGGGTCGGCCGCGACGAGCGTGCCGACCACGTGGGCGGCGAGCAGGTCGACCGTGTCCCACCAGGACGTCGTGGTCACCAGCCGGCGTGCCACGGGCAGGAAAGCCGACGACAGGCGTGGCGCGTGCCGGCGCAGGTAGTCGACGGCGAAGTAGTGGTACTCGCGCTGCGGCAGCGCCCAGCAGCGCAGCGCGATCGCCGTGCAGTCGGCCTCGTCGGGGCGGGGCGTGCCCGCCAGGACGGTGCGGGACAGGGCCCGGCGGGCGGGGGTGGGGTGGCCGAGGAAGGGGGCCACGTCCTTCATGTACGCGCGCATGGCCGCCGCCCGGCCCGGGTCGGCCGCGGCGCCGTACACGGTCGTCAGCCGCTCCAGCACGATGTCGGCGAGAACGCTGTCCGGCACGCCGATCGCGACCGCACCTGTGACCGTCATGAGACGAACCATACGGCGATCACACATGTCCGTCGGTTAGTGTCGCGGGATGCTCGATGCCACCACCCGCTCTGGGGGCACCGCCACGGCCACTCCCCGGGCCACCGTCACGGAGCTCGTCGTCCCCACGCTCGCTCCCGTGCCCGTCATCGCGTCCGTCGCTCCGACGGTCGACGCACCCGGCGGCCTCGCCGCGCGCTGCGCGAGAGTGCTGCGCTCGCCCTGGTCCCGTTTCGCGCTGCTGGTCACGCTGCTGGCGGCGGCCGCGTCGAGCGTGCTGCTCTTCGAGCCGCAGAAGCTCCTCGCGGACGGCTGGCCACCCCAGTTGGGCGGTGTCACGGCGGCCGCGGTCTTCGCGGTGGCGTACGGACTGTGCACGGTGGCGTTCGTGCCCCGACCGCTGCTGAACCTGGCCGCGGGCGCCCTCTTCGGTTCGCAGTGGGGCGTCGCCGCGGCGCTGGCGGGCACGGTACTGGGAGCCGGGATCGCCTTCGGGCTCGGCCGGGTGCTCGGGCAGGACGCGCTACGGCCGCTGCTGCGCGGACGGCTGCTCAAGGCGGCGGACGGTCAGCTGAGCCGGCACGGCATGCGCTCGATGCTGGCGGCCCGGCTGTTCCCGGGGGTGCCGTTCTGGGCCGCGAACTACTGCGCCGCCGTCTCCCGCATGGGCTGGCTGTCCTTCCTGGTGGCGACCGCGCTGGGCTCGATCCCGAACACCGCCGCCTACGTCGTCGCCGGGGCCCGTGCCTCCTCCCCGACCTCCCCGGCCTTCCTGATCGCCATGGCCTGCATCACCCTGCCGGCGCTGGTCGGCGCGGTGGTGGCCTGGCGCAAGCGCCACCACCTGCGCCGCCCGTAGGCGCCCGCCGCCCCCGGCTTCGCGGCCCCTGCCCGTCGGCCGGCTACACGGATTCCAGCACCATCGCGTTGGCGAGCCCGCCCGCCTCACACATCGTCTGCAGGGCGTAGCGGGCGCCGCGTTCCCGCATCGCGTGGACGAGCGTCGTCGTCAGCCGGGTGCCGCTCGCGCCGAGCGGGTGTCCGAGCGCGATCGCGCCGCCGTGCACATTGACCTTGTCGAGGTCCGCGCCGGTCTCCTGCCGCCAGGCCAGGACCACGCTGGAGAACGCCTCGTTGACCTCGAAGAGGTCGATGTCGTCGAGCCGTAGCCCGGCCCTGCGCAGCACCTTCTCGGTCGCCGGGATCACGCCGGTCAGCATCAGCAGCGGATCCGAGCCGGTGACCGCGAAGCTGTGCAGCCGGGCGAGCGGGCGCAGGCCGAGGCGGGCGGCGGTCTCGCCGGAGGTGATCAGCACGGCCGAGGCGCCGTCGTTGACCGGGCTCGCGTTGCCCGCGGTGACGTTCCACTCGATCTGCGGGAAGCGCTCGGCGAAGGCCGGGTCGTAGTAGGCGGGTTTGAGGCCGGCGAGGATCTCGGGGGTGCTCCCGGGCCGTACGCACTCGTCGCGCGAGACGCCGTCCAGAGGCGCGACCTCGGCGTCGAAGAGCCCCTGTGCCCAGGCCTCGGCGGCCTTGCGGTGCGAGGAGACGGCGAAGCCGTCCATCTGCTCCCGCGTGATCGACCACTTGGCGGCGATGAGCTCGGAGCTGATGCCCTGCGGGACGAGGCCCTCCGGGTAGCGCGCTGCGACGCCGGGGCCGAAAGGGTCCTTGCCCGGCGGCACGTTGGACCACATCGGCACCCGGCTCATCGACTCGACACCGCAGGCGACGACGAGGTCGTAGGCGCCGGAGATGACGCCCTGGGCCGCGAAGTGCACGGCCTGCTGGGAGGAGCCGCACTGCCGGTCGACGGTGGTCGCGGGGACCGTCTCCGGGAAGCCGGCCGAGAGCAGCGCGTAGCGGGTGGTGTTCATGGCCTGCTCGCCGACCTGGTCGACGGTGCCGCCGATCACGTCGTCGATCAGCGCGGGATCGACGCCGGAGCGGTCGACGAGGGTGCGCAGGGTGTGGGCGAGGAGTTCGACGGGGTGGACGTGGGCGAGGGAGCCGTTCGGCTTGCCCTTGCCGATCGGGGTGCGTACGGCTTCGACGATGACTGCGTCACGCATGTGCGATGCCTCCATGACGAGCACACGAGCAGGGAAACTACCGGTGAGTAGGAAATCTGAACTCACCATAAACCTGAGGGTTGGAAAATCCAACCGACATCGATTTGTTTTTCCAACCCTCCCCTAGACTGGCCGTCATGGCCGCCTCCAAGAACCCGCGCCCCTGCTCGATCGCCGACGCCCTCGCCCTCGTCGGCGAGAAGTACTCCCTGCTCGTCCTGCGGGAGGTGTGCCTGGGCAACGCCCGCTTCGACCAGCTGGTGCGCAACATCGGCGCCCCGCGCGACATCCTGGCCACCCGGCTGCGCCGCCTCGTCGACGCCGGGATCCTGACCAGGCGTGCCTACAGCGAGCGGCCGCAGCGCTTCGAGTACCGGCCCACGCAGGCGGGGCTCGAACTGGAGCCGGTGCTGATGACCCTCATGGCATGGGGCGACCGCCATCTCCGCGAGGACGACGACCGCCCCATGGTGCTCACGCACGTCTGCGGCAACGAGCTGGCCCCCGTGGTCACCTGCGCGGCCTGCGGCGACCAGGTCCGCCACG
The DNA here is from genome assembly GCF_035983595.1 of Streptomyces sp. NBC_01334. NCBI lineage: Bacteria > Bacillati > Actinomycetota > Actinomycetes > Kitasatosporales > Streptomycetaceae > Streptomyces > Streptomyces sp. NBC_01334. The sequence continues at coordinate 1,827,291 of NZ_CP130718.1, forward strand.
AGGACGTGAGCGCCCACCCGCAGGCTCCGGGCTGGACGGTGGCGGGCCCGTCGGCCGCCTGAAGCCGCACCGCGCTGACGACGAAGGGGAGCTGAGGGCACCGTGCTCGCGGGCCGTGCCGGTGACGCCGGAAGCGGGAAGCCGGGCCCCGCGGCGGGTCGAGGTCACCGTGGCGCGCGGTGACCCGTCCTGCCCGCTGAGAGCACGGATCACCGATCCGGAGCGCGAACGCACCCGCGGACACCGGTCACGGGAGGGCCCTCAGGCACCCAGCTTCCGGATCTGCGCGGTGACCAGTTCGGCCGGCACCTCCGCCGCGGAGCCGGTGCCGGCGGCGGTGTAGAACAGCACCACCGTGGCGCCGCTGCGCACGACCACGAACGCGTCCGCGCTGTCCCCCCGGGTCTCCAGGCCGAAGGCGACGGCCTCGTCGCCCGCGTCGGGGGCGGTGGCCGCCTTGGCGGTGGTACGCGCGGGCACGCCCCCCTCGTAGGCGGTGCAGTTCTTCAGGGCGGTACGGAGGCCGTCGAGGATGCCCTCCGCGTCGGACTGGTCGTAGGCCATGAGGCCGATGGTGGTGGCGGAACCCGCGGTGGGGCCGGCTCCTCCGAAGGCGAGGAGGCCGACGAACGCCTTGGGGCCCGGGTCGGGCGAGGCGGTGCGCATGTTCTCCAGCGGCTGGCAGTCCGCGGGCCGGGCGGTGGAATCGCCGTCGGGCTTCACGGGGAAGTCGGTGATCTGGTAACCGTCCACGTCCCCGCCGACCAGCGCGGCGGACTTCAGCTGAGCCTCGCCGAGCGGTTCGGCGGGCGCCTGCGACGCGGCAGCCGAGACCGACGCCGATCCGGACCCGGATCCGGATGAAGAACCTTGTGCCGCCGCGGAATCCGTGGCCTTCGCGTCGGAATCGCCGCTGCCACCGCCCCCGCACCCGGCCACCAGCACCGCTGCGCACAGGGCCGCTGCCGTCACTCTGATCCGCACCCGCTCACTCCCCGCTCTCGACATCGTTCGATTGGATCATTCCGGCGGGGAAGCCGCAGGAGGACCACGGAAACTACGCCAGCCGGTCCCCTGTGCGCTGATGACCCGGGGCTATGGCAGCGCGTACACGTCCAGCCACCCGCACATCCCGAACTTGCCCTGGGAAGAGGGCTGTTCGGCCCGGACGGCGGCCTCGGCCAGGTAGGACACATCGCCGTCCGAGAGCCGGTCGAGCTGCTCGCCCGTGGCCTGCGCGGCCGCCCGCGCACCGCGGAGCCAGCGCTCACGCCACTCGGCGAGCCGGGGCTCCACCAGCGCGGCGGCGGACCGGTGGAAGGCGGCCAGGGCGGCCGGACCGTCCGCCGCCTCGCGCAGCGCGCGGTAGCCCTCCAGCGCGAGGTCGCGCCGGGCGCGGGCGATGCGGGCCTGCTCCTCCCGGGGAGCGTCGGCCGGGATCACGGTCGCGGCGGCGTACGTCCCCGGGTCGGTGAGGTACTCCGGCGGCAGGGTGAGCACGGCGTCGCCGGCCTCCGGCAGCCCGCTGTTCTGCATCAGCACGGTGATGCGCAGGTCGCCCTCGTCGACCAGTCGGTGGACGGTGCCCGGCGTGAACCAGGCGACCGTGCCGGGTGCGAGCGGCGTGACCCCGTACCCGGAGGCCGTCAGGGTCTGCACCGCGCCGCGCCCGCCGGTGACGACGTATCCCTCCGAACACGTCAGGTGCATATGCGGAGTTCCGCCGTGCAGACCGTCGGCGGCGGGCCAGTCGTACACGCGCAGGTGCGAGACGGCGACCCCGCCGGGCAGTCCCCCGTACCCGCTCACCACGGGTGTGCCTCCAGGTACTTGGCGATCTCCTCCCGCTCCCAGGCACCGTCGGCCACCACCACGCGGTAGCGGCGGGTGAGCGTGTCGCCGGGGGCGAGCTCGAGCTCGTCGAAGAAGGACCAGGACGGTGCGATGCCCGCGAAGGGCTCGTTGCGGACGAACCAGTGTGCGGGGTGGGCCCCTCGGGCGCCGGAGTGGTCGTTCTCGGGGGCGTGCGCGAAGACGACGGTGGCGTGACCGTCGGCGCCGTCGTGCTCGCCGGAGAGGGCCAGCCAGGGGCTCTGCGAGGCCATCAGCCCGGGGCCCTCACCGTCCGGGCCGATGATCCGACCGTCACGGAAGGCGCGCGGGCCCCGCCAGAACAGGCCCGTGTATCCGGCCAGTTCGCGCCCGGCGGTGGTCGGGCTGCCGAAGCGGAGCGGCTCGTCCCTGCGGTTGGTGACGGCGCTGGTCCAGGTCAGCGCCCAGGAACCGGCGTCCGGGTCGACGTCGTGCACCTCGATCCGGCGCGCCTCGTCCGCCCACAGCTCGCCGCTGTGCGGATGCCAGGTCAGCCGCTCGGCGATGACGACCCGGCCGCCGACCACCGACACCTCGTCGAATCCGACGTGCGCCATCGAACCGACCCGCTCGGGGAGCTCGAGATACCCCTCGCCGTGCACGTACGAGTTGCCGCCCCAGAGGTTGGCACCCGAGAGGTGCGAGGCGGTCAGCGACAGCCCCTTGTGCCAGCGGTGGTCGTTGGGCCGGTAGTCGGTGACGACGTCACCCGCGAGGGTCCGCAGCGGGTGGATGTACGGCCTCGGCGCCTCCCACGCCGCCTCGGGCCGGTAGACGTAGGCGAGCAACTCGACGCCGGTGGCCGGATCGGTCACCGTGACCCGGTCGCCGTGCGCGTGGACGAGCCGCAGGTCGCCGCTCACGCGGGCACCTCCGCGTTCGTCTCCGCGCTCGCGTTCGTCCCCGTACCCGTCTCCGTCTCCGTCTCCGTCGCGACCGTGGCCGGCGCCCAGCCGGGGGCGCCGCCGTGCAGGGCCGTGTAGTACGGGTCACCCGGCCCGATCTCGCCCCGGCGCACCGTCGTGTCGGTGAAGGCCGACTTGTACAGCGCGCTGATCAGCTCCAGGCTGGTGCGCCCGTCCGCGCCGCTGCTGCGCGGCCGGCGGCCTGCGCGCATGCTCGCGACCAGTTCGCGCAGCTGCGCCAGGTGCGAGCTCGGGACGTCGGCGCCGAAGTCCTGCCAGGCCGCCGTCAGGTCGCCGGAGACGTCGGGGGCGGGCGTGATGTGCCAGTTGGCGTTGGAGTGACCGTAGAGGTGGGTGAGTTCGACGGTGGCGCGCTCGCAGTCGATACGGATACGGCTGACCTCGTCGGGACTCAGGACGCTGTTGACGACCGTCGCCATGGCCCCGTTCTCGAAGCGGACCAGGGCGGTGGACACGTCCTCCGTCTCCACGTCGTGCACGAGCCGGCCGGCCATCGCGCGTACCTCGCTCCACGGGCCGAGGAGGTCGAGCAGCAGGTCCATCTGGTGGATGCCGTGGCCCATCGCCGGGCCGCCGCCCTCGGTCCGCCAGCGCCCGCGCCAGGGCACGGCGTAGTAGGCGGTGTCGCGGTACCAGGTGGTCTGGCAGTGCGCGACCAGCGGCCGCCCGAGGGCCTGCTCGGCGAGCAGCTGCCGCACGTGCCGGGCCCCGGATCCGAAACGGTGCTGGAAGACGATCGAGGAGTACGGACCCGCCGCCGCGCCCTCCTCCGCCTGCACGGCGTCGTAGTCGGCGAGGGTCGGCACCGGCGGCTTCTCGCACCACACCCAGGCGCCGGCCCGCAGCGCCGCCACGCTCTGCTCGCGGTGCAGGGTCGGCGGGGTGCAGATGGTCACCAGGTCGGGGCGCTGCTCCGCCAGCATCCGCTCCAGGTCGGTGTACGCGTGCGGAACCCCGCTCTCCGCGCAGAAGGCCTCGACTGCGGTGGCATCGATGTCAACGGCCGCCACGACCTCGGCCTCGCCCTCGGCGGCGAGCTGCTGGAGGGCGGGCAGATGGGAGCCGCGCCCGATCGCGCCGATACCGACGATGGCGGCCCGGACACGGCGGCCGGCGAGCGCGGCAGGCAGCGGAGTGGATGGGGGCATGGGCGGATCAGCACTCCTCCGACGTACGGCCGAACGGCCGGGCGGGCCAGCAACCGAGGGGGAAGCGTGCAGTACCTGCACACAGCAAGCGCTTTCCCATCGGCAGCAACGTATGCGGCGGCCGGGCGGCCGGTCAACCATGGGGACACCTGTCCGGCGTACCGATCCGCACGTGAGCCGCCTGTGGGCGGGTACTGCGGGGCCGGGCGCGTGCGCGTCGCGTGAGGGTTTTCTGTTGCTCGCGGGGAGGGGACGGGTGCCGTCGGTGCGCGAGCCCGCGTGGCGCCTGCGAAACCCCTGTGCCGGGCCTGTCGTCCGGGAACGCTACGCTTCCCCCGGCACACACCTGATCACCTGATCATCGCGCGCGACGGGCCGACCGTCGCCGTCGCCCTCTCCGATCGGCACTTGGACTCCGTAACCTCATGTCTTGGTTTGAATCCCTCATCCTCGGACTCGTCCAGGGGCTGACCGAGTTCCTCCCCGTCTCCTCCAGCGCGCACCTGCGGCTCACCGCGGCGTTCTCCGGCTGGAAGGACCCCGGCGCCGCCTTCACGGCGATCACGCAGATCGGCACGGAAGCCGCGGTGCTGATCTACTTCCGCAAGGACATCGGCCGGATCATCTCGGCGTGGAGCCGATCGCTGTTCAACAAGACGTTGCGCAAGGACCACGACGCCCAGATGGGCTGGCTGGTGATCGTCGGCTCGATCCCGATCGGTGTGCTGGGCGTCACGCTCAAGGACCAGATCGAGGGCCCGTTCCGCGACCTGCGGATCACCGCCACGATGCTCGTCGTCGTCGGCATCGTGATCGGCATCGCCGACCGGCTGGCGGCCCGCGACGAGACGGGCGGGAAGCACCGCGCGCCCAAGCAGCGCAAGAACCTGGAGAACCTGGGCGTCAAGGACGGCCTGATCTTCGGCCTCTGCCAGGCCTGCGCCCTGATCCCCGGCGTCTCGCGTTCCGGCGCCACCATCAGCGGCGGCCTGTTCATGGGCTACAAGCGCGAAGCCGCGGCCCGCTACTCCTTCCTGCTGGCCATCCCGGCCGTACTGGCCTCCGGCGTCTTCGAGTTGAAGGACGCGGTCGAGGGCGGTCACGTGGCGTGGGGGCCGACCATGTTCGCGACGGTGATCGCCTTCGCGTCCGGATACGCGGTCATCGCCTGGTTCATGAAGTTCATCAGCACCAAGTCCTTCATGCCGTTCGTCTACTACCGCGTCGTACTCGGCATCGTGATCATCGCCCTGGTCGCGACGGGCTCGCTGAGCCCCCACGCGGCGGAGTCGGCGGGCTGACCGGTACCGCTCCGCTCCCCCGTGGGGCTGCGCGCCGCCGCACGGATCGGCCTTCTCGCCCGAACCAGCCGGAGAGCCAACAGAGTTGATCGATCAGCCGTGACCAAGCCCATAACCGAGCGCGTAGCCGTCCGGTAGCGCAGTGTCAGTGCTTGCGCCTAGGCTTGGCTCATGTCCCCCAACTCTGTGCCCTCTGGTTCCGTGCGGTCCGCTGCCGAGTTAAATGAGCGGATCAGGGCCCTTTGGCTGCGCGCGGGCGGTTCGCTCTCCGCCCAGGAGCGTGCGGAGTACGAGCTGCTGGTCGTGGAGTGGGCCATCGCGATCCGAGGCGAGGTCGTCAAGGCGGCCTGAGCCCCGGACTCCCCTCCCCTTCCGACCTTCCTCCCCTGCTCTCCCGTATCACCCCGTACCGTCCCGTGTCGGGCCGTGTCGGGCCGTGTCGGGCCCGCGACTGTCCGTTACGCTCGCGTCGCCACACCGGTCACGATCTTCATGGAGGGCAGGACGGCGAGGATCAAGCGTGAGCGCCTCGTCAGAACGCTGACGTTCTGGCTGCGTCCCGCCTTCGCGTTGCGCGTCATCAACCGGTTTCAGAAGATCGTGGGCTTCGACCGGTCGATGGCCCTGGCTTCCAGCGCGTTGACCGCACTGGTCCCGCTCTCCATCCTCATCGGCACCGTGGTGAACAGCTTCGTGCACTACGACGCCGCGGAGCAGATCATCAAGCGCTACCACCTCACCGGCGCGGGCGCGACGGCTGTCAGTTCCCTCTTCTCCCCCGCGGAGGACAGCAGTGCGAGCGTGGGCGTCTTCGGAGCCGTGTTCCTGACGATCTCGATCCTCAGTTTCGCCCGGGCGGCACAGCGCCTCGTGGAACAGACATGGGAACTCAGCCCGCTCAGCGTGCGGAACACCCGTAACGGCCTGTTGTGGGTCCTCGGCCTGGGCGGCTACGCACTGTGCACCGCCTCGCTCACCGCGCTCCTCGGCAAAGGCGAACTGGGACTGGTCGCCGCGGTGTGCGAGGTGCCGGTGACCGCCGCGTTCCTCGTCTGGAGCGGACGGCTCCTGTCGGCGAAGCGGGTCGACTGGCGGGACCTCGTCCCCTTCGGCGTCACCGCCGCCGTCCTGACGGCGGCCTATTCGGTCGGCGCGGCCGTCTATCTGCCGCGTCTGTTCAACTCCTACGCCGCACGCTACGGCGTGGTGGGAGCGGTCTTCGCGATGATCTCCGCGCTCTTCGCCGCCATGCTGGTCATGGTCGGATCGTCGGCGCTGGGGCGCGAGGTGCGAGACGAACTCGACCGGATCCGTCAGGGTCACCGCCCCTCCGACCACGAGGTCCGCCGGCAGTGGGACACCGTGGTCGAGCAGACCCGGTCACGGTGGCGCACGGCGCGGGGACAGATCTCTCGCCGTCAGACCCAACAGACCCGAGAGACCAAGAACCCCGACCGCTGAGCACCCGGCAACGATCTGAACGGGGCCGGACGGGCCGGGACGAGGCCGGGGCAGGGCCTGTACGGGGCCCGGTCCGGGCCCGGACCGACCTGCCGACGTCACCGGCTCTCCCGGGCGCCGGTCACCGCCGATTACCGGTGCGGCTCCCGCCACGGGCAGGATGGTCACCATGACCGAGATCCACACCCCCCGCCTCCTCCTCCGCCGCTGGACCGACGACGACCTCGTGCCGATGTCCGAGATCAACGCGGATCCGCACGTCATGCGCTGGGTCGACGACGGGTCGGTTCTCGACCTCGAGCGGACGGCGGAGGACATCGAGCGGTGGGAGGAGGAGTGGGACGAGGAGGGCTTCGGACTCTTCGCCGTGGAGCTGCTCGGCTCGGGCGAACTGGCCGGCTTCACGGGCCTGTCCGTGCCCGAGTTCCTGCCTGAGGTCCGGCCCGACGTGGCGATCAGCTGGCGGTTCGGATCCCAGTTCTGGGGTCAGGGGTACGCCTCCGAGGCCGCCCACGCGACGCTGGAGTTCGCCCTCCAGGATCGCGGCCTCGACCGCGTCATCAGCATCAACCGGATCGGTGACGATGCCTCCGAGAACATCAGCCGCAAGCTCGGCATGACACCGGAGCGCGAGACGGTGCACCCGGTGCACCGCTTTGCGTTGCACATTCACGCCATCGACCTCACCGAGTTCGATGGGTGACTGAACCTCGTACGGAGACCGAGCTCTCGGTGGTGTTCGGGTCGTTCACAGCGCAGCAGCCCGACCGCACCTGTGTTCACGCGTGCACCGAATTACCGGATCGTTCCCGCACGGAGCTTGGCTGAGCAGCCCCCATGCCCAACACTCGGGCCATGACGCAGCGTGTGGAGCTCGCCGCAGTGATGGACCGGCTGGCCGTGGACGGGTTGGTCACCGACTATGCGGTGGCGGTCGACGACGGTGACTGGACGGCCTATCGGGAACTGTTCACGTCGGACGGGCGGGCGGACTACCGCTCGGCCGGTGGCATCGAGGGGGACGCCGGGAACGTCGCCTCATGGCTCGCGGAGACCATGCGGGTGTTCGCGATGCGGCAGCACCTCATCGTCAACCGCCAGGTGCGCTTCGGGGTTCTGGAGCAGGACACGGGCGACACGGCCCGGGTCCAGGCCGACTACGTCAACCCGATGCGGCTGGCCGCCCCCGGCCCCGACGACTCGGCGGCCGGTGCGCCGGACTTCGTCTGTGGCGGCAGGTACTCCTTCGGTCTGCTGCGGACCGACGACGGGTGGCGGGTGCGTGAGGTCGTCGTCCGGGAGAAATGGCGGCGACTGCCCGGCTGAACCGGAAGCGGCATCAGAGGCACGCGGCACAAAGCGGGAGGCGCCAAGCACGAGGCGGCAAGCGGAGGCGGAGGGCAGAAAGTACAACGGGGGAACGCGAAGCGGAAGCGGTAGGGCCTCGTGAGGGCCGGGCCGAAAAACTTCCCCTGTCGGAGATCGTCCGACGCGCGCACACTGGAGGCGCCCCTGAGCGGGTAGGGAGGTGCCGTATGAAGACGTTCGGACTGTGGCTCACCTCCCCCTGGCGGCGTACGACCGTCGCGGCTCTCGCGGGCGCGCTTCCCGTGCTCGCGTTCCCCGTGCCGGCCCTGTGGTGGTGGGCCTATCTCGCGCTCGTCCCGTGGATCCTGCTCGCCCGCTCCGCGCCGACGGGGCGGCGGGCCGCGTACGACGGGTGGAGCGGCGGGTTCGGTTTCATGCTGGCCATGCACCACTGGCTGCTGCCGAGCCTGCATGTGTTCACCCTGGTCATCGCCGCGCTGCTGGGCGCCCTGTGGGGCCCGTGGGCGTGGCTGGTCCGCCGGTTCCTCACCGCGGACGTGGTCCCCGGCCGCGGGCGGGTGTTCGCCGCGCTGCTGGTCCTGCCCTCGGGCTGGCTGGCGATCGAGCTCGTCCGCTCCTGGCAGGGGCTCGGCGGGCCGTGGGGCATGCTCGGGGCCAGTCAGTGGCAGGTGGAGCCCGCGTTGCGGCTCGCCTCCGTCGGCGGGGTGTGGCTGCTCAGCTTCCTGGTGGTGGCGGTCAACGTGTCGGCCGCCGTCCTGGTGTCCGTTCCGGCGTCCCGGGCCCCGGCCGTCGCCGGTCTCGTGGCCACCGCCGCCACGGCCTCGGCCGCGTGGATGTGGGCGCCGCGCCCCGACGCCGACGGGCAGGCGCGGATCGCCGTCGTGCAGCCGGGGGTGATCGACGGCCCCGACCGGCGCTTCGACCGCGAGGAGCAGTTGACCCGGCGGCTGGTCGGGCAGGACGTGGACCTGATCGTGTGGGGCGAGAGCAGCGTCGGCTACGACCTCGACGACCGGCCCGACCTGGCCCGGCGCCTGGCGGAGCTGTCCCGCGTCACCGGCGCCGACATCCTCGTGAACGTCGACGCCCGCCGCTCCGACCGGCCCGGCATCTACAAGAGCTCGATGCTCATCGGGTCCGAAGGCCCGACCGGCGACCGGTACGACAAGATGCGGCTGGTGCCGTTCGGGGAGTACATACCGGCCCGCTCCCTGCTCGGCTGGGCCACCTCCGTCGGCAAGGCGGCCGGCGAGGACCGGCGGCGCGGCACCGGGCAGGTCGTGATGGACGCCGGGCACGGGCTGCGCATCGGGCCGATGGTGTGCTTCGAGACGGCGTTCCCCGACATGAGCCGGCACCTGGCCGGGGACGGCGCGGACGTGCTGGTCGCACAGTCGTCGACCTCCTCCTTCCAGCACAGCTGGGCGCCCGCGCAGCATGCCTCGCTGGGCGCGCTGCGGGCCGCGGAGACCGGGCGGCCGTTCGTCCACTCCACCCTCACCGGCGTCTCGGCCGTGTACGACGCGAGTGGCCGGCGGGAGGGCTCGTGGCTGGGCACGGACGCGAGCACGACGGCCGTCTACGACGTCCCGCTCGCCGACGGCGTCACCCCGTACGTCCGCTACGGCGACTGGCCGGTCCACGGGGCCCTGCTGGTGCTGCTGGCGCTCGCGCTCACGGAGGGCGCGCGGACGGTCAGGCTGCGGCGGACTGCTCCCGCACCGCTCGTACCACCCGCTCGCACAGCTCATGAGTCGCCAGCGCGTCCCGGGCGCTGAGCACCTTGCCCGCGCGCACGGCGTCCAGGAAGGCGAGGACCGCCTGTTCGATGCCGCGCTGCCGGGCCACCGGCACCCAGTCGCCGCGCCGCCGCACGGTGGGCTGCCCCTTGTGATCGATCACCTCGGCGAGGTTGACGACCTGGCGCTTGGTGTCCTGCCCGGACACCTCGAGGATCTCCTCGTTGGAACCGCTGAGCCGGTTCATCACGCCGAGCGCGGTGAAGCCGGGGCCGGCGAGCTGGAGGACGACGTGGTGCAGCAGGCCGTCCTCGACGCGGGCGCGCACGGTCACGTCGTCGACCGGGCCCGGCGCGAGGAAGCGCAGCGTGTCCACGACGTGGATGAAGTCGTCGAGGATCATCGTGCGCGGCTGCTCGGGCAGACCGACCCGGTTCTTCTGCATGAGGATCAGCTCGCGCGGATGGTCGGCGCATTGCGCGTAGCCGGGCGCGAGTCGTCGGTTGAAGCCCACGGCGAGGGACACGTTCCGCGCTTCCGCGAGCGTGACGAGCCGCTCGGAGTCGGCCAGTTCGTACGCGAGGGGCTTGTCGACGTACGTGGGGACGCCCGCCTCCAGCAGTCGGGAGACGATCTCGGGGTGGGCGGCGGTGGGGGCGTGCACGAAGGCCGCGTCGAGGCCGGCGGCCAGGAGCGCGTCGAGGTCGTGGTGGCGCTGCTCGCGGGGCAGGCGGAGGCCGTCGGCGACCCGGTCGAGGGTGGCCGGTGTGCGGGTCTGGAGGTGGAGCTCGATCCCGGGCAGCGCGCCGAGCACCGGCAGATACGCCTTCTGCGCGATGTCGCCGAGTCCGATGCAGCCGACCTTCACGGGCGCTCCCTCGCTACCTGTCCCACACTGCCCGGCGGCCCACTGCCCGGCCTGCCCTGTACGGCAGCATACGGGGCACCTCCCCGACCGCCGTCCGCCGGTCCGCGAGGTGCGCGGACGCCGACCCGGAGGCGGCGCGCGGGGATCCCCGGGCGCCGCCTCCGGGTCGGCGTCCGCGTCGAGTGAAAACCCCGACGAGCCGTCCGGCCTGCGCTGGATCTACACCCACATGATCGAGGAGTACGCCCGTCACAACGGTCACGCCGACCTGATCCGGGAGCGCATCGACGGTCTCACCGGCGAGGGACGTCAGCGCGGGCGGGCCCGCTCCCTCGTACGGGGTACGAGATCACCCGTGCGGGGCAACCTCCGCTGCTCCGCTGTTGCTCGGGCGGGCGGAACCAGCAGAGTTGCGCGGGTGCATCGAACGACGACGACTACCGCAACGCTCCTGGTCACCGTGGCCGTCTCGGCCCTCGCGGGATGCGTGACCGTCCAGCGCCCGGCCGTCCCCGGTCCCGTCCTGGCACCGTCCCAGCCGTCCGTGCCGCGGCCGGAGGGACGGGCCGAGGTACAGGTCGTCCAGGCGCCCGCCCGGGAGGCGCTGGAGATGGTCGGGCCGTCCCGTGAGCCGGAACCGGATGCACCGACGGCTCCGGCACAGCGGCGGCGGACGGCGGCGCTGCCGGGGGCCGGCGGCGCCGGACAGCCGCCCTCGTCCCGCTCCCGCCCGCACCCCCGGCCGCCTCACCCGGAGGTCCGGCGGCACGCCCTGCCGCGCGTGGCGATCCCGGACATCGAGAAGGAGGTACGCAGGAACACCGACGTGTGCGCGCTCGGCAGGACGTACGGCGGATGGCAGGGCGACAGCCCGGAGGCGGCGATCTGCGAGCAGGCCTACGGGCGGTGAGGGTTCGGGTGCCGTGGCCGTGGGAGACGACCGCCCCGCCGGTCTCACCACTCCCACGACGGCCTCGCCGCTCTCACCACTCCCGCTCCCACTCCCCCCGTCCCTCCCACTCGCCTTCGTCTTCGCCCGGCCCCAGTCTCAGTTCCATCCGGCTGATCGCCGCCCGTACGCCGTCTCCGTAGCTGTCGTCCCTCAGCGCCACGGCCGCCGTACGGGCCCTGCGTACATGGGTGCGGGCGGCCTCGGCGCGGCCGAGTTTGACGTAGTCCGCCGCCAGGTTGAGGTGCAGCGACGGATAGAGCGCCCGCACCTCGACCGAGCCGACGTGCTCCTCCGCCGCCGTCAGCGCCCGCAGGTCCCACGCCAGCTCGTCCGAGGGGTCGTCGTGGGTGTCGGCCAGGTAGTGGGCGAGGGTGCAGCGGTGCAGCGGGGCGCCGCCCTCGCCGAGCTCCGTCCACAGGTCGAGGAGGCGGCGCCGGGCCTCCTCGCGGTCTCCCCCGTGGTGCAGCATCACGACCTGCCCGATCCGCGTCAGCAGGGCGTCCGGCACCGTCTGCCCCTGTCGCTCCGCCACCACGGCCTCCTTGCGTCGTTGCGACGACGCTAGCCGCCGGCATCCGCAATCCCGGTCAGGCGGCACCGTGCCGGTCCGCGGAGGAACCGGCGCGGCGGCACACGGCAGGTGCGGTCTCCCGAGGTCGGGCCTGGTCGGGTGGTGTCAGGTCAGACCTGGTCGGCCAGGTTCGGGATGGTCCAGTCGATCGGCTCGTGGCCCTGCTGTGCCACCGCCTCGTTGATCTGCGTGAACGGGCGGGAACCGAAGAACTTCTTCGCCGAGAGCGGCGAGGGGTGGGCGCCCTTGACCACGATGTGCCGGGTCTCGTCGATGAGCGGCAGCTTCTTCTGCGCGTAGTTGCCCCACAGGACGAAGACGGCCGGGTCGGGCCGGTCGGCCACCGCGCGGATCACGGCGTCCGTGAACTTCTCCCAGCCCTTGCCCTTGTGCGAGTTCGCCTCGCCGGAGCGGACCGTGAGGACCGCGTTGAGCAGCAGGACGCCCTGCTGTGCCCACGGCATCAGGTAGCCGTTGTCCGGGATCGGTGTGTCCAGCTCCGCGTGCAGCTCCTTGTAGATGTTCCGCAGGGACGGCGGGATCTTCACTCCCGGCCGCACCGAGAAGCACAGGCCATGTCCCTGGCCCTCGCCGTGGTACGGGTCCTGGCCGAGGACGAGCACCTTCACCCGCTCGTACGGCGTCGCGTCGAGCGCGGCGAAGACCTCCTCGCGCGGGGGATAGACGGGACCGGCCGCCCGCTCCTCCTCGACGAACTCCGTCAGCTCCTTGAAGTAGGGCTGCTGGAGCTCGTCGCCCAGAACCCCGCGCCAGGACTCGGGCAGCATGGCGATGTCGGTCACGTCAACGTCCTTGTGTCGTGCGGTCACTTGCAGAGCACAGAACCTACAGGCGACCACTGACAACCGGCCCCGCGGACCGGTCTGTCGACCGGCTACCAGCTGGTCTTCCGCGTCAGCTCCCACATCATCATGATCGTCGACGGGTCCAGGGACCGCTCGCCGCCCGAGACGTCCTCGGAGGAGGCCAGGTACTGCTTGCCCTGCCACAGCGGCAGCAGCCGGGCGTCGTCGACGAGGATCTGCTGGGCCTCCTCGAAGTCCTTCACCACGTTGGCGCGGTCGCTCTCCCCTCGGGAGCGGGGCAGCAGCACCTGGGTGATCTCCTTCGCCGGGTAGGGAGTGCCGAGCGCGTTCTGATCGCCGACGAAGGGGGCGATGAAGTTGTCCGCGTCGGGGAAGTCCGGGGCCCAGCCGCGCCCGAACACCGGGTACTCGCCCTTCTGGTAGCCGACCACGTAGGTGTTCCATGGGCGGCTCTTCAGCTTGACCGAGAACAGACCCGAGGCGTCGAGCTGCCTCTTGATCTCCTTGAACTCCAGGGCGGTGTCGGAGCCGTAGCGGTCGGTGGTGTACCAGAGGGTGAGCGGGACGGTCTCGGTGATCCCCGCCTCGGTGAGGATCTTGCGCGCCTTGGCGGTGTCGGGGTCGCCGAAGGAGTCGAAGAAGCCCGTGGTGTGGCCGGTCAGGCCGGTCGGGACCATGGAGTACAGCGGCTCGACCGTGTCCTTGTAGACCTCGTGGGCGATCGCGGCCCGGTCCACGATCTGGGCCACGGCCCGGCGCACGGCGACCTTGTCGGACCACGGGTCCTTGGGGTTGAACACCAGGTAGTTGATGTTGCTGCCGGCGCCCTCGATGAGCTGGAGGCCCTCGTTGGCGGCGGTCTTGGTGTCCAGGTCGACGATGTCGCCGGCGGCGAGACCCTGGTAGGTGATGTCGATGTCATCGCCGCGCAGGGCCTTGACCATCTCGCCGGAGTCCTGGAAGTAGCGGATGGTCACCGCGTCGTTCTTGCGGTCGGCGAAGCCCTTGTAGTTGTCGTTCCGTACCAGTACGGCCTGCTTGCCCTCTTCGTAGGACTGGAGCCGGTACGGCCCGGAACCGACGATGCCGTCGTCCTTGCGCAGGGCCTTCGCGGAGTAGTCCTCGGGGTCGACGAGGGACATGCCGGGGGTGGCGAGAACGAACGGGAAGGTGGCGTCGGGCTTGTTGAGCCGGAAGAGGACCACCTGGTCGCCCTTCGTCTCGACGCTGTCCAGGCTGCCCAGGAGTCCGTTGGGGCCGGTCTCGGCGTTGATCGTCCTGATCCGGTCGATCGAGTGCTTCACGGCCTTCGCGTCCAGCTTGTCGCCGTTGGAGAACTTGAGGCCGTCGCGCAGTTCGCACTTGTACGTGCGGTTCGTGTCGTCCGTGAAATCACAGGACTTGGCGGCGTCCGGCTGGGGGCTCGTCGCTCCGTTGGGGTAGCTCAGCAACGTCTGGTAGATGTTGCGGAACAGCTCCCAGGAGCCGTCCCAGGCGGCGGCGGGATCGAGCGTGCTGGGAGCACTGGTGGTGCCCACGACGATCGGTCCGGCATCGTCGGAGCTCTCCTCTCCCAGGAGGCTGCATCCGGCCACCAGGGATATGGACACGATCGCCGCCATCTGCTGCAAGGATCGGTTCCGGTTGAACACGCGCACGCTCCTCGATCTGCCATGCCAAGGGTTGGCAGACCATACCGCAGCCCCACGCGCCGTGAACCCGCGCCCTTGATGCATTCTTGATCACTTTGGGGTGACGACGTTGTCATCGCCCCGCGCGACGTCCGAACGACGACACGGGCGCCGTTTCCGTCAAGAAACAGCGCCCGTGCCGGGTGTCGTATCCAGGCCGAGCCGGGATCAGCCCACGCCGGCGTTGAGGAAGATTCCGCCGTCGACGACGAGCGTCTGGCCGGTGATCCAGTCCGACTGCTGCGAGGTCAGGAACGCGGCGGTGCCGCCGATGTCGGACGGCACACCGAGCCGGGCGAGCGGGTAGGCGGCGGCCGCCTCCTCCTCGCGGCCCTCGTACAGGGCCTCGGCGAACTTCGTCTTCACCACGGCCGGGGCGATCGCGTTGACCCGCACACGCGGCGCGAACTCGTGCGCCAGCTGCTGGGTCAGGTTGATCATCGCGGCCTTGCTGACGCCGTACGCGCCGATGAAGGGCGAGGCGGAGAGTCCCGCGACGGAGGCGATGTTGACGATCGCGCCGCCGTTGTCCTTCTGCCAGGCGTGCCAGGTCCGCTGCGCGAAGCCGAGCGCGGAGACCACGTTGGTCTCGAAGACCTTGCGGGCCACGTCCAGGTCGAGGTCGGCGATCGGCCCGAACACCGGGTTCGTACCGGCGTTGTTGACCAGGAAGTCGACGCGGCCGAAGGCCTCCATGGTGCGCTCGACGGCGGCGGCCTGGTGCGCCAGGTCGTGCGCCTTGCCGGCGACGCCGATGACCCGGTCGGCGCCGAGCTGCTCGACGGCCTCCTTGAGCGCGTCCTCGTTGCGACCGGTGATGCAGACCCGGTCGCCGCGGGCGACGAGTGCCTCGGCGACGCCGTAGCCGATACCGCGGCTGGCGCCCGTGACGAGGGCGACCTTGCCGGAGAGTGCGGGCAGTTCAGTCATGTTCGTGATCCCCAGTGCTCCCTAGTGGCCTTTAGTCGAGCGGTCCGCCGGCGACGTACAGCACCTGGCCGGAGACGAAGCCGGCGGCCTCGTTCGTGAAGAAGGCGATCGCGTTGGCGATGTCGTCGGGCTCGCCGACGCGCGCGACGGGGATCTGGGTGGCGGCCGCGGCCTTGAACTCCTCGAAGCCCATGCCGACCCGGGCGGCGGTCGCGGCGGTCATGTCGGTGGCGATGAAGCCGGGGGCGACGGCGTTGGCGGTGATGCCGAACTTGCCGAGCTCGATGGCGAGGGTCTTGGTGAAGCCCTGCAGGCCTGCCTTGGCGGCGGAGTAGTTGGCCTGGCCGCGGTTGCCGAGCGCCGAGGAGGACGACAGGTTGACCACCCGGCCGAAGCCGGCGTCGACCATGTGCTTCTGGACGGCCTTGGTCATCAGGAACGAGCCGCGCAGGTGCACGCCCAGGACGGTGTCCCAGTCGGCGACGCTCATCTTGAACAGCAGGTTGTCGCGGAGCACGCCCGCGTTGTTGACGAGGATCGTCGGCGCGCCGAGCTCCTCGACGACGCGTGCGATCGCCGCCTCGACCTGGGCCTCGTCGGAGACGTCGGCGCCGACCGCGACGGCCTTGCCGCCCGCCGCGGTGATCTTCTCGACGGTGTCCTTGCAGGCGGCCTCGTCGAGGTCGACTACCGCGACCGCACGGCCTTCCGCGGCCAGCCGTACGGCGGTGGCGGCGCCGATGCCGCGCGCCGCGCCCGTGACCACGGCGACCCGCTGCTCAGTGGTGGACATTGCTGGTTCTCCTCGCCCTTGAGAAAATCTGGATGCGCCCGAGTGGTGAGCGACCGCTTAGTACCTTCGACAGACGTGACGCTAGAAGCCCTGGCACCCGGTGTCAACGCCACACGGCGCGGGTGTGATCCATTACCTCACCAGCAGTTCCAGCAGCCGATCCGTCTCGGCCGCGGGATCGGTGGTGAGCCCCGTGTGGACGGGGCCCGGCCGGACGATCGTCGAACGGGGGGCGATCAGCCAGCGGAAGCGCCGTCCGGCGTCGTCGTGCGCCGCCTGTCCGGCCGACGCGCCGCCCGCGCACACGCCCTCGACCGCCCGCAGGGCGGCACGCACCCCGGTCACGTCCGCGTCCGGGTCCAGCGCCAGCAGCTTCGCCTCGTCGAGGTGGGTGCGGGCACCGACGTAGTCCTGGCCGCGGCAGTACACCAGCACGCCCGCGTTGATGCACTCGCCGCGCTCGACGCGCGGTACGACGCGCAGCAGGGCGTACTCGAAGACGTCCCGGTCGCCGCCCTGGCCCGGCCGGATGATGTGGCGCTCGTTCACTTGATTCCCTTGATGCGGTCGTGGATGACGGCGGCGCGGGCGAGCAGCGGGGCCGCGTAGGCCCGCCGGAGCGCGTCCGGGGTGTCGAAGCCGGGCTCGTCCGCCAGCCAGACGTCGGGGATCTCGGCGGTGACCTCGGCGAGGAGGTCGGCGGTGACCAGCGGCGCCAGCTCCGCCGCCGCGGCCGCGACGTCCGGCCCGAACGGGGTGAGCGCGTGGTCGGAGGCGTCGTAGGCGCGGGCCGCGGAGGTCTCGGCGGTGGGCCAGTTGTGCTGCCAGATCATGGTGGCGCCGTGGTCGATCACCCACAGGTCGCCGCGGTGCATCAGCAGGTTGGGGTTGCGCCAGGAGCGGTCGACGTTGTTCACGAGCGCGTCGAACCAGACGATCCGGCCGGCCTCCTCGGGGGTCACCGGGAAGGCGAGCGGGTCGAAGCCGAGGGCGCCGGAGAGGAAGTGCATGCCGAGGTTGGTGCCGCCGCTGGACTTCAGCAACTCCTGTACCTGCTGGTCGGGTTCGCCGAGTCCGAGCACGATGTCGAGCTCCACGGTCACCAGCCGGGGCACCCGGAGACCGAGCCTGCGCGCGAGTTCGCCGCAGACGACCTCGGCGACGAGCGTCTTGCGGCCCTGTCCGGCGCCGGTGAACTTCATGACGTACAGACCGAAGTCGTCGGCCTCGACGAGTCCCGGCAAGGAGCCGCCCTCACGCAGGGGGGTGACGAAGCGGGTCGCGGTGACTTCCTTGAGCATCGCCCCAGGCTACTGGGCCTGGAACGATGCGGGGCCGACAGCTCCGCGACAGCTCTGGCTTACGCCGCACTCATCTCGAACGGGTCAATATCTCGACACTGTCCGGACTTGGCGGGGGCGCTGAACGACCGGCGCCCGTGGCTCGTACCTCTCGGCAGATCCACGCACCCCCCTGGAAGGGAACCTCCAGCATGACCAGCGCATCGATCAAGTCCGCGTCGGGGCCTGCCCGCCGTACCGTCGTGGCAGCCGCCGGAGCCGCGGGGCTCTCCGTCGCGCTGACCGCGTGCGGAGGCTCCGACGACGACTCGTCGAGCTCGTCCGCCTCGGCCGGCACGTCGGGTTCCACCGGGTCCACCGAGGCCGCGAGCAGCGGTGGCACGAGCGGCGGGGACAACGCCGGGGCCGGCGCCGCGCTCGCCACGACCGCCGACATACCCGAGGGCGGCGGCAAGGTCTTCGACTCCGAGAAGGTGGTCGTCACCCAGCCGACGGCGGGCACGTACAAGGCGTTCTCCGCCGTCTGCACCCACCAGGGCTGCGCGGTGAAGAGCATCAGCGACGGCGTGATCAACTGCCCCTGTCACAACAGCAACTTCTCGATCACGGACGGCAGCGTGAAGAGCGGTCCCGCGCAGAAGCCGCTGCCCGAGGTGGCGATCACCGTCAGCGGCGACTCGATCACGCTGGCCTGACGGCCGGCCGCCGGAGGCAGGCCAGCACCTCGTCCGTGGTCGCGACCGTAGCGACCAATGCGAGGGTGTGGCGGATCATCGCGGGGGTGTAGTCGGCAGGCACCCCGGCGATGGCGTCCGACGGCACGACGGCCGTGTAGCCGCGGTTGACGGCGTCGAAGACGGTGTTCGGGATCGCCACGTTGGCCGAGACGCCGGTCACGACCAGGGTGCTGCAGCCCAGGTTGCGCAGCAGGGCGTCGACGTCGGTGCCCTGGACCGGCGACAGTCCGTGCAGCCGCCGTACCACGAGATCCTGCTCGGCCACCTCGATCGGGGGCGCCAGGCTGGTCGCGTCGGTGCCGGTGAGCTGTTGGACGGGAAGGCGCTCGGCCGCGCGGAACAGCCGGGCGTTGCGGTTGGCGCCCCGGCCGTCGGGGCGGCGTTCGGCGACGGCGTGCACGACCTGGACACGGCTCGCGTGGGCGGCCGCGACGAGCCGGGCGACGTTGTCGAGGGCCCCCGACTCCCGTGCCGCACGGGCGAGCTGGGGCAGCGCGGCACCGGGCCCGACGACGCCCTGCTGGCACTCCACCGTGATCAGGACGGTGGTCGGCGGGTCGAGGAGGGCGCTGAGCTGTTCGTACGACGGCATGACTCCCCCTGGCGTCGGTGTGGAGCGGGCGACAGTAACCGCCATTGCGCGCAGAAGGAAGAAGACCCATGCTTTCCTGACGGGATTTCAGGAAAGCGGCACGTACCCACAAGAAAAGAATGAGGGGGCCGGATGACCGTCACTCAGCGCCGGGGCCGGAAGATCATGATGTCGCCGGGTGAACTGGACGCGTTCCTCACCCTCCAGCGCACCTGCCGGGTCGCGACCGTGTCCACCGACGGCGCCCCGCACGTCAGCGCCCTGTGGTTTCTCTGGGACGGCACCGCGTTGTGGCTGTACTCGGTCGTGCGCAGCAAGCGCTGGGCGGACCTGAACCGCGATCCGCGGGTCGCGATCGTGATCGACACGGGCGAGGAGTACGACGCGCTGCGGGGCGTGGAGCTGTCCGGCGTGGTGGAGTTCGTGGGCGAGAGCCCGCGCACCGGGGAGCTGTGCGCCGAACTCGACGCCGTGGAGACGCTGTTCGCACGCAAGAACTTCGGCCTGGACGCGATGCCGCACGACGGCCGGCACGCGTGGGTGCGGCTGAAGCCGGCGAAGATCGTGTCGTGGGACTTCCGCAAGCTGGGCGGTGCGTAGGGCTGTTCAGCCCACGGCCTTGCCCGCGGCCTTGAGCGCCGCGACCGCCGCCCGGATCGACGGGCGGCGGTCGGCGTCCGCCCGCCAGAGCACGTACACATGCCGGCGCACCCGCTGCCGAAGGGGGACCGTCACGACGCCCTCGGGCACCGGGTGACGACCGAGCAGCGGCGCGATGCAGACCCCCAGTCCGGCGGCCACCAGACCGAGTTGGGTGTGCGTCTCGGCCGCCCGGTGACCGACGATCGGCTCCACGCCCCGGGAGCGCAGCGTGAACATCAGCCACTCGTGGCAGAACTCGCCCTCGCCCCAGGTGATCCACTCGTCCTCGGCGAACTCCCCCAGGTCCACCTCGTCCCGGTCCGCGAGGGGGTGCCCGGCCGGCATCGCGACATCGGCGGGATCGTCCAGGATGGGCGCCTTGACCAGGCCGTCCGGCACCGGCATCGGCTTGTTGTACCAGTCCAGGACGACGGCGAGGTCGAGGTCGCCGCGGACCACCCCGGCGACCCCCCGCTCCGGCTCCAGCTCGCACGAGCGCAGGCGCAGCCCCGGGTGCGCCTTGCGCAGCTCGGCGAGGGCGACGGGAAACAGCCCGCGGGCCGCGGTCGGGAACGCGGAGAGCCGCAGCTCCCCCACCACCTGCCCGCGCTGGGCCTCCAGATCCGACTGGGCGAGCTCGACCTGCGACAGGATCCGGGACGCGTGGTCGGCGAGCAGCCGCCCGGCGTCCGTGAGCCGCACGCCTCGCCCCTGCTTGGCGAGGAGTCGCTGCCCGACCTCCCGTTCCAGCTTGGCCATCTGCTGCGACACGGCCGAGGTGGTGATGTGCAGTCCCGTGGCGGCGCCGCTGACCGATCCGTGCCGGGCCAGGGCGTCGAGGGTACGCAGGCGCTCCAGGTTCAACATGTAAGCGATGCTACGAGGTATCGCGCGAATATTCTCGATTGTGTGACGAGACCCTGTCCAGCATCGTTACGCTCATGACTGCTGTCACCGCCCCCGCCCGGACCTCCCCGCAAGCCCCCGCCCGCCCGCGCCGCACTCTCGACTGGCGACTGCGCTTCGGCGTGCTCTCGCTGATCTGGGGCTTCAGCTTCCTGCTCATCAAGGTGGGCACCGACGGCTACGCACCCTTCCAGGTCACCCTGGGCAGGCTACTGTTCGGTACGGCGGTCCTGGCGGTCGCGATGGTGGTGAAGCGCGAGCGGCTGCCGCGCGGAGCCCGCACCTGGGCGCACCTGACGGTGGCGGCGTTCCTCCTCAACGCCCTGCCCTTCTCCCTGTTCGCCTACGCCGAGCTGACCATCCCCTCCACCCTGGCCGGGATCTGCAACGCGACCTCGCCGCTGTGGGGCATGGCCCTCTCCCTGGTGGCGCTGTCGGAGGACCGGCCGACCCGGCTGCGCGTCGCGGGCCTGGGCCTCGGTTTCCTGGGTGTCCTCACGGTCCTCGGCGCCTGGCAGGGCTTCCACGGCCTGGACGCCCGGGGCACGGCCCTGGCCCTGCTGGCCTCGCTCAGCTACCCGATCGGCTGGATCTACCTCCGCCGCACCCTGGCGAACACCGGCTCCTCGGCCCTGTCGATGACCGGCGGGCAGCTCCTGCTGGCCACACTCCAACTGGCCGTGGTCACCACGCTGTTCACCTCCTTCCCGAGCCGTTTCCCACTGGTCCCGCTGCTCGCGACGGCCGCCCTGGGCGCGCTCGGCACGGGCCTCGCCCTGCTGATCCAGTACGGCCTGGTCACGGAGGTCGGCCCCACGACGGCCCAGATGGTCACCTACTTCATCCCGGTCATCGCGACGGCGGCGGGCGTCGCGATCCTCGGCGAGCCGCTGAGCTGGTCGACCCCGGTGGGCGCGGCGATCGTCCTGGCGGGAGCGGCACTGACCCAGGCGCGGGGCAGGACCTGATCCCGGGGGCACGACGCCCGGCCCCGGAGCACGGAACGCCGGCCGCCCTGCGGCCCCACCGCGAAGGCGCGAGGATCCACGACGCCCCCGCACCCGCGCCGTACCCGCTTCGACGGCCGGCCTCGGCGGGCGATCATGTCTGGCCGAACCGAGAATGTGTGTGGCCCCCGCTCGTGGGCGACGGTGCGGGATGCGGTCGCGACGGGCTGGAGGTCGGCGGGTATGGAACGCGTAACGATGCGAAGCGGACCACGAGACCGGGCCCGGCACACCGAACGGGCGGGGCGGCCAGGGGCTCAGGGACCGTGCGGCCATGACAGTCGATAAGGGGGCTCCCGCGGTCGTCGCGTCGGGCCCCGCCGACATCGCGAGCCGCGATCCCGACGCTCCCGTGGAGCACACGGACCCCGCCGGGCCCCCGGACCCACCGAGCACACCGAGCCCACCGAGCCCGCCGGACCCACGGCCGTCCGGCTCGCCGGAGGAGGTCGTTGCCGTCCGCGACCTGGTGGCGCGGCTGAGCGCGACCTGGCCCACGGTCGACGAGGCCGCCGTCGAGGCCGTGGTCAGATCGGCGTACGACTCGTTCCGGCAGGCCAGGGTCAGGGCCTACATTCCGATACTCGTCGAGCGCCGGGTCCGCAGGACGCTCGGCGAGGTCGCCGGCGACCGCATCGCTCGGTCCGCAGAACCACCGCCGGGAGAGGAACTGGTCAGTGATGTCGGACGAAAGAGCCGAGCGCATCGCCGATTTCATCGAGCCGCTCCGGATACGACCGGTATCGAAGGTCCGGCCGGGCCGGGACTTCGACCTTCGTGAGAAGGCGAGTCCGGAGAAGAACGGGAACGGGGGCCGGGCAGGCTTCTGGCCCGGCGGTCGAGAGCGGCGGCCCGGGTGAGCCGGGGTACGGTGCCGGGTCGCCGGGCGGGAAGCCCGAGGGGCGGCACACGACGAGGGGACGGCCCGTGACCGACCGGCAAGACCTGCCCTCGGCCCTGTCCTGGTTGCGGGCCGTACCGGGAGTCCGCGCCGCGTCGTCCTACCGACGTGAGTGGCTGGGCAAGGACCTGGTCGCCGGGATCGTCCTGACCACCCTGCTGGTGCCGCAGGGCATGGCGTACGCGGAGCTGGCGGGTCTGCCGGCCATCACCGGCCTGTACACGACGATTCTCTGCCTGCTCGGCTACGCCGTGTGCGGGCCGTCACGCATCCTGGTGCTGGGCCCGGACTCGTCGCTGGGGCCGATGATCGCCGCCACCGTGCTGCCCTTGGTGGTGGCGGACGGGGATCCCGACCGGGCGATCGCGCTCGCCTCGGTGCTCTCGCTCATGGTGGCGGCGATCATGATCCTGGCCTCGGTGGCGAGGCTCGGCTTCATCGCCGACCTGATCTCCAAGCCGACGATGATCGGCTACATGAACGGCCTGGCCCTCACCATCCTGATCGGCCAGTTGCCCAAACTGCTCGGTTTCAAGGTCGAGGCGGACAACCTGGTCGGCGAGTGCGTCGGTCTCGTGCGCAGTCTCGCCGACGGGGCGCTGGTGCCCGCCGCCGCCACGGTCGGCGTCTGCGGGATCCTCCTGATCCTGGTGCTGCAGCGGTGGCTGCCGAAGGTCCCCGCGGTGCTGGTGATGGTGGTCCTGGCGATCGCCACGGCCGCGCTCTTCGACCTGGGCGAGCACGGTGTCGACCTGGTCGGGAGACTGCCCGAGGGGTTCCCGCCGTTCACGATCCCCGACGTCCGGGTCGCCGACCTCGCACCGCTGTTCGGCGGCGCGCTGGGCATCGCCCTGGTGTCCCTGACGGACACGATCTCCAACGCGTCGGCCTTCGCGGCCCGCAGCGGGCAGGAGGTCCGGGGCAACCAGGAGATGGCCGGGGTCGGCGCGGCGAATCTGGCGGCCGGTCTCTTCCAGGGCTTCCCGGTCAGCACGAGCGGCTCCCGTACGGCGGTGGCGGAGCGGGCCGGAGCCAGGAGCCAGCTCACCGGAGTCGTCGGGGCGACGCTCATCGTCCTCATGCTCGTACTGGCACCGGGCATGTTCAGCGATCTTCCCCAGCCGGCCCTGGCCGCCATCGTCATCACGGCCTCGCTGTCCCTGGCCGACCTGCCGGGGACGGTCCGGCTGTGGCGGCAGCGCAGGACGGAGTTCCTGCTGTCGGTCGCCGCCTTCCTGGGCGTGGCCCTGCTCGGTGTCCTGCCGGGGATCGCCCTCGCCGTGGCCCTGTCCGTCCTCAACGTCTTCCGGCGCGCCTGGTGGCCGTACAACACCGTGCTGGGACGGGTGAAGGGCCTGGAGGGGTACCACGACGTCCGCTCCTACCCGCACGCCGAACAGCTGCCGGGCCTGGTGATCCACCGCTTCGACGCCCCTCTCTTCTTCGCCAACGCGAGGACCTTCCGCGACGAGATCAGGCGACTGGCGCGCACAGAGCCGCGGCCACGCTGGATCGTGATCGCGGCCGAGCCGATGACCGATGTGGACACCACCGCCGCGGACGTTCTGGAGGAGCTCGACGTGGCCCTCAACGCCGAGCACGTCCACCTCGTGTTCGCCGAACTCAAGGACCCTGTGCGGCGCAAGATCGAGGAGTACGGGCTCACCCGCACCATCGACCCGCGGCACTTCTTTCCCACCGTGGAGGCCGCCGTCGCCGCGTTCCGGCTGCTCACCGGGGCGGACTGGACGCCACTCAGCCTTCCCGAACAGCCCCCGGGCGGTGCGCCGGAGGCGGAGGGTCAGGGGTGAGCGCGCACCGCCATGCAGTTCTGCCGGCCGAAGACGGGTGGCCGGCCGCCGCGGCTGCCGTGCCTGAGGGCCGCCGCGTGACCTGCCGAGTGCCCGGCGCTCCGCCACACGATCCCGTTGCGGACCCCAGGATCATCTGACGACAGACCCTAGACGTACCCGCGGGTGCCGCCCACCCGTACCGCCGAGGCGACGGCGTCCGCCAGTGGGCCGACCTCCTCCCGGGCGAGCGTCGACACGGTGATCCGGATCCCCGGCGGAGCCTCGATCCGGAACCGCGCCCCGGGCGCCACGGCCCAACCCGCCTGGAGCAACCGGGCGACGGCCCCCGTCTCGTCCGGCACGGGAATCCACACGTTCATCCCACTGCGGCCGCGCGCCTCGACCCCCCGCCCGGCCAGCGCCGTGATCAGCGCGTCCCGCCGGCCCCCGTACGCTTCGGCGACCGCCCGCGCGTCCACCGCGCCGTCGGCCCACAGCCGCAGCACCGCCCGCTGGGTGATCCGGCTGACCCACCCGGGTCCGAGCCGCTGCCGCCCGCGCACCCGGTCGAGGGTGACCTCGTCCCCGGTGAGCACGGCGAACCGCAGGTCGGGGCCGTACGCCTTGGCCACCGAGCGCACGAACGCCCAGTGCCGGGTGACGCCCGCGAGAGGGTGCAGAGGGAGGTCGACGATGCCATGACCGTGGTCGTCCTCGACGAGCACGGTCTGCGGGTGTTCCCGCAGCACGGCACGCAGGGCACGCGCGCGTGCGGCACTCACCGCCGCGCCGGTCGGGTTCTGCGCCCGGTCGGTGACGATCAGGGCGCGCGCCCCGGCCTCCAGAGCGTGACGCACCTGCTCAGGGAGCGGGCCGTCGTCGTCGACGCCGACCGGGACCGGGCGCAGCCCGAGCGCCGGGACGAGGTCGAGCAGGGAGCCCCAGCCGGGATCCTCGACCGCCACGGTGTCGCCCGGCCTCACATGCGCGGCGAGGACGCGTTCGATGGCGTCCAGCGAACCGGAGGCGACGGCCACGGGTCCGGCCGGCACGCCGTCCGCGTCCAGTTCGGCCCGCGCCAGCCGTGCCAGTCCGGGCTCCAGCGAAGCGTGTCCGTACAGGACCGGCTCCCGGTCGCCCTGCGCGGCGGCCCACGCGAACGCCGGCGCCAGCGGTGGCAGCAGCGCGATGTCCGGGTTGCCGGCGGCCGCGTCCCGTACGCCCTCCGGCACCTCGACCCGGAGGAACTCGCGCCCGGTCGTGGCGGGCTTCGACCGCACCCGGCTGCCCCGCCGACCGTCGGTCTCGATCACTCCGCGCTCCCGCAGGGTGCGATACGCGGCCGCGACGGTGTTCGGGTTCACCCCCAGCGCGGTTGCCAACTCCCGCATGGGAGGCAGCAGTTGCCCAGGACTCAGCCCACCCGTACCCACCGCCGTCTCGATGCTCGCGGAAATGTCCGCTGCGCGCCGGCCTTTGATCGGATATTCTCCTAGCACAAAGCCTATTATGCACTAGTACAATGGAGAACGCCATGCAGGGGACCCCGGAGACGACGACAGGGACCGCCGCCTACACCCCGACCGACCGCACGATCCCCACGCGGTCCGCGCAGAAGGCCTCGTACGACAGGGACCTCGTGCACGCGATACTCGACGAGGGCTACGTCTGCCACCTCGGTTTCGTCCGCGACGGCGCGCCGGTCGTGCTGCCGACCCTGTACGGCAGGGTCGGGGAGACGCTCTACGTGCACGGCTCCACGGGTTCGCGCCCGCTGCGGATGACAGGACAGGCGGACCCGGGGCTGCCGGTGTGTCTGACGGTGACGCATGTCGACGGTCTGGTGCTGGCCCGCTCGGCCTTCCACCACTCGATCAACTACCGCTCGGTCGTGGTGCACGGCATCGCGTACGACGTGACGGACCCGCAGGAGAAGCTCACCGCGCTCGACGCCCTCGTCGACCATGTCGTCCCGGGCCGGGCCGCCGACTCGCGCCCCGCCAACAAGAAGGAGCTCGCGGCGACCGCGGTGATCCGCCTCGACCTGAACGAGGTCTCGGCCAAGACCCGCACCGGCGGGGTGAACGAGGAACCGGAGGACCTCACCCTCCCCCACTGGGCCGGCGTGCTCCCGCTGCGCAAGGGCTACGACGCGCCCCTCCCGGAGGCCGACCTCGCCCCCGGCATCGTGCTCCCCGACTACCTCGCGGTGCCGTGATGCTCATCCACCCCTGGGACGCGCCCCACGACGACGGCGAGTGGCGCACCTGGCTGTCCGTTCACGACTTCGGCCAGCTCGCCGTCAACGGCCCGGCGGGAGAGCCGCCGTTCGTCCAGCCGCTGCACTTCGCCTACGACCCCGACGCGGGCGAGGCCGTCACCCACCTGGCCCGCCCCAACCCGCTGTGGCCCGCCCTGGAGGCGGACCCGACCGTGATCCTGAGCGTGGTCGACGACTACGTGTTCGTACCCGGCCCGTGGCAGGCACCGCCGGGCGCCCCCGCCGAGCACGGCACTCCGACGAGCTTCTACGCGGCGGTCCAGCTCCGCTGCACGGCTCACATCGTGGACGACCCGACCGCCAAGGCCGAGCTGCTCGCACGCCAGTTGGGTCACTTCCAGCCCGACGGCGGCTCCGCCCGGCCCGCGGTCGGCGAGGCGCCGTACGGCCGTCTGCTCTCCGGCATCCGGGGTGTCCGGCTCGAGGTGACCGGCGTACGGGCGAAGTTCAAGTACGCGGCCCATCGGCCGAGCGAGACCCAGGACCGCATCGCCGCCGGCCTGGCCGCCCGCGGTGGCCCACGCGACGCGGCGGCCGGCGAGCACCTGTCGCGACGGCGCCGGGCATGACCGCCCGGCGCCGACGTGCGGGAGGGCGCGAGAAGGGGGGCGCCCGGTGTGAATCGGGACCCTAGGCAGCCGTTCCGCGGGCCGACAGCTCCCGCTCGGGATTGCCGCCGGCCACCGGCTCCGAGGCGCCCTTGGCCGGCGCGGACGACTGCGCGATGAAGGCACCCAGGAGAACCACCGCCCCGCCCACGATCTGCGGCGCCGAGAGGTGCTCGCCGAGCAGCACCCACGCCAGGACCGTCGCGATGACCGCCTCCAGGCAGGCCACCACACCCGCGACCTGGGGAGAGAGCCGGCGCACGGAAACCACGCCGGTGACGTACGCGACCACCGTCGCGACGAGCACGATCCAGGCGAGCAGCAGCCAGGCGGGGACCTCGGTGCCGTTCATGCCTGCGGTGTGCGCGAGCGCGGACCAGTCCATGCCCCAGGGGCGGGAGACGGCGGTCAGGACGACGGCGCCCACGAGGAGGCCGTACGCGATGACGCCGAGCGGATCGGGGGCGTCGTCCCCGGAGTCGCTGCCCTGGTCGGACAGGACGAAGTAGCCGACCTGACAGCAGGCGGCCGCGAGGGCGAGCAGCAGTCCGACGACGTCGAAACTCAGCCCCGCCCAGACCTCGACGACGCAGGCCAGCCCGCCCACCGCGAGCACCACGCCGAGCGCGGCGGCGCGCGTCACCGGCCTCCGCTGCACGAACCGCACCCAGCCGAGCACCAGCGCGGGCGCCAGGTACTCGACGAGCAGCGCGACGCCGACCGGGATGCGGGAGATCGCGGCGAAGTAGAACGCCTGCACTCCCGCCACGCCGAGCAGACCGAACCCGGCGAGCAGCGCCGGGCGGGTGCGCAGCAGGGCGCGGTGCCGTACGGCGAGCGGCAGCATCACCAGGGCCGCGCCGGTCACCCGCAACCACACCACGTGCAGCGGATCGAGGCCCGCCTCGATCAGCGGCTTGGCCGCGACCCCGGATCCGCCGAAGGCGATGGCCGACCCGATCGCCAGACCGAGCCCGATGCCCTTCCCGCGGTTGCCCTCACTGCTCACAGACGTATGCACGGGCACATGATGACAGGCGATGACATGAGCGTCATCCCCGTTGACACCTGTCTCATCGACTGGACGGCCCCGGCCGGCGAGGCGAGGGCGGCCCGGGCGGGCTCAGCAGGCGCCTTCGCCGCCTCCCGCGCGGGCCTCGCGCCCCTGCGGACCGTCCTCGATCCGTGCGCGCAGTGCGTGGACGTCGACGGCGGCGCGGGTCAGCACCTCGACGGCCCGCGCCTGTGGGTCCGCGACGATCGCCGCGAGCAGGTCGACGCCCCGGGCCTGCGCTCCGCCACCCTGGGCCCGCGCTCCGTCGCGCCGGGCGGCACGCACGCACGCGTGCTCCAGCGCGGCCGCGGCCAGCGGGGAGAAACCCTCGACGACCGTCACGACGGGCAGGGTCCCGGAGTCCTCGACTCCGCTCTGCCAGCGCAGGCCGTAACCGATGCTGCGCTGGACGAGGTAGCCGAGCAACCGGGCGAGCTGAGGCCCGCCGTCGAAGGCGGCGCGCACCTGTGGGTCCTGCTCCAGGAGCGAGTGCAGCAGGTGGGCGGTGTCGATCTGCCGGTCCCCGTCCCGCACCGCCCTGCGACGGGCGGCGGCGAGCGCCGCCGCGGGCTCGGCGGCGAGCCTGGGGTCGTCGTCCATGCCGTGCGCCACCGGGTTGTGGGGCGACTGCCGGGAAGTACGGGATTGCACAATCCCACCCCATCAGTCCGGCCGGGGCGGGTCATCCCCGGCGGGGAGCATCTTCGCGTCCCACACAGAGCGGACACCGGCCGTCGGAATCTCCTCCCTACGGATGAGATCAGGCGCTTCCCCCGCCGGAGCGCGCGCCGACTTGCCGTACGCCCCCTCCGCATTTCCTGACGGTTCGTCAGTATTGAATGTTCGAGCACCTGGAGCTACGTTCCGCGACACCGCAGCCCCAGTTGCCCGACACGAAGAGGTGGTCGCATGGCCGAAGTCAGCGCGGAGGCACGCATCCAGGCACCGGCCGAGAAGGTGTGGGCCCAGCTCACCGACTGGCCGGCGTACGGGGAGTGGAACGCGACCCACACCAACTTCCCCAAGGGAGGCCCCGAGACCCTCGCAGTGGGCGCGACCTTCCAGGAGAACATGAAGCTCATGGGGTTCCCGGCCGAGGTCGAGTGGACCGTGGCGGAACTGGAGCCCGCCCGGGTGCTGGTCATCCGCGGGAAGGGCCCGATGGCGGTGTCCGTCGCCACGCGCTACACCCTGACCCCCGACGGGGACGCCACGACGGTCCGCATCGACGGCGAGTTCACGGGCGCGGCCGTGTCGCTGATGGCGGGCAGGCTCAAGGACTCGGGCACGGCCGCGCTGAACGAGTCGCTGCGCAAGCTGGGTGGACTGGTCGTCTGACCGGGCGAGTCGTACGGCGGGCGAGCCGCACCGCACAGGAAGGCGCCCCGCGGATGACTCCGCGGGGCGCCTCGGCATCGCCGTAAGGCGATCAGTCCTCGTCGGCGAGGATCAGGTACAGCTTCTTCCGGGCGTCGTTGATGACCGTGAGCGCCTTTTCGCGCTGCTCCTTGCTGCCGGTCTTCCAGACCTGCCCGAAGGCCTCCATCAGACCGAAGCCGGCCTGGCGGATCTCGCTGAGAGCCTCCCAGTCGACCCCGCGCGACGCCTCCTCCCAGGGGGCCTCGGGGCCCTCCTCGGCGGCCGTGCGGCCTTCTTCGGTGAGCGAGAACAGCTTCTTGCCGCCTTCGCTCTCACTGCTGATCAGGCCCTCGTCCTCCAGCAGCTGGAGGGTGGGGTACACCGAGCCCGGGCTGGGCTTCCACGCCCCGCCGCTGCGTTCGGCGATCTCCTGGATCATCTCGTAGCCGTGCATGGGCCGGACCTTGAGCAGGGCCAGGATCGAGGCCCGTACGTCACCGCGCCGCGCCCTCCCCCTGGGTCCGCCACGCCCTCGTCCGCCCCAGGGGCCACCGAAGCCCGGCCCGAAACCGGGACCGCCGGGGCCACCCGGACCGAAGGGCCCGAAAGCCGCCCGCCGTCCGTCGAAGCCGCCGCGGCCACGCCCGGGGCCGTCCTGTCCATGTCCACGCTCGAATCCGTGGGTACGCATCGCAAACCACTCCTTCATTCCATCGTTGATCTGTCGCGATGCGTCAACGATATATCGGAACAGTTCGCTTGGCAAGGGTCCTGGGCATCGCTGGGTGCTGACCCGTGCCAGTGATCGGTGATCGATTGCCAGGGAAGGTTGATCAGAGCTGCTTCGCGTCAGCGAAGGTTGACCACTTGGCCCCGGGGCATTGAGCGTCGTGGTTGTTCGGCCGTGGCGTCGCGCCCGTTCGCGGTCGTCGATGCGGATGCGGTGGGTGGGTGGGTGGCGACTCGGGACGTCTTTTCCGAGGATGAGCCGGTTCGGCTGCGTACGTTCCCGGAAGTCGGGTGCTCGGAGTTGATCCGTCACTTCACGTCGGCCGGGCCGGACGAGGCGTTCCTGCGTGAGTTCCGGACCGGTCGCAACGTGCTCGGCGCGGCCGTGCAGTCATGCACGCCGTCCCGGTTGGGGTGCGTGCCGGACAAGGTGACCGGCGCGCCGTCGGCTGCGGTGGGCCGGCTGTCGCAGCGGCTCGGCGGGCCGACGGGTGAGCTGGGTGGGTACGGCGAGAGGGAGCAGACGCGCACCGATCATCTGCGGGAGGTGGTCGCGTACTGCGCGGCCGGCGGGTACGGGATCGGGGCGAGCGGAAGGACCTCGATGAGTTCCTGTTCGCGCGGGCGATGGAGCACGATTCCCCGAAGCTGTTGCTCCGGCCGGCCTGCGAATACTTGCCGGCAACGCCGCCACCGGCGCACTCCGCATCACCGGCGTCACCGACATCGCCGCCGTCAACCGCACTACGCCCGCGACAGCACCCGACCACTGGCCCTGCTCGGCATCACCTGACGACTTTGCTGGGGCTCCGGGTGTCCATCGCACTGTTCAAGGTAGTGGATGCGGTCTCCCGGGGAGACGGGCGGCGGCTGCGGCGACGGTTGCCAGGTCTTCGCTCGAGAAGCCGGCGCGGCTCAGCACCGCCAGGGACTTGTTCGTTGCCAGCGTGCACAACGCCAGCTCTGCCGCCTCGTGCTCATCGGCCCCCGCCGCGAGCAACGCCTGCTCCAGCATCGCTCGCAAACCGTCGATCATGGCGCGGACCATCGCCTGGCCCTCCGCGTCGAGGGCCGGGAACTGCGCTGCCGACACCGTGAGCAGGCAGCCATCCGGGACTGTCGGGTCGGCGATGCGGTTCAGGGTGACCTGCAGGTAGGCGGCCACAACTGCGCTCGGGCTCGGGTGAGGGCCGGACAGTGCCCGGTCGTACAGCGGGTGGTAGGTCTGCGCGTACCGTTGGAGGCTTTTCCGGAAGAGGGTGCTCTTGTCGCCGAAGGTGCCGTAGAGCGAGCTCCGGCCCAGGCCCGTGCCCTCGGTCAGGCGGTCGATCGAGGCCTCCGAATAGCCCCAGCGCCAGAAGACGTGCATCGCGCGTCGTAGCGCCTCGTTCACGTCGAATTGCTTGCGGCCCGCCATGGTTCGTCAGCCTACACATCTTGCACCGATCGTTTCAAGATGCGTATGGTCTCCGGCATGACAAGTTGCACCGATCGTTCCATGATGAGTACGGCCGACGGCACGACAAGCTTGAGTTCGCTGCGGCTGCCCGACGGGTTCACCGACGTCTTCACCAGCCGGCTCGTGGAGCTGAACGGGCTCCGGCTGCACGCGGTCACCGGCGGGGACGGCCCGCCGCTGCTGCTGGTCGGCGGGTGGCCACAGACCTGGTACGCATGGCGGGAGGTGATGCCCGCGCTCGCCCGCGAGCACACCGTCGTCGCCGTCGACTCGCGCGGGGCCGGGCTCTCCGACAAGCCCGACGACGGTTACGACGCCGGCACGCTGGCCGCCGATCTGGTCGCTCTGATGGCCGCGCTCGGGCACGACCGGTTTGACGTGGTCGGCCACGACATCGGCATGTGGACCGGATACGCCCTCGCTGCCGATCACCCCGAGCGGGTGGGCCGGCTCGCCGTCGTCGACGCCATTGTCCCCGGTCTCACGCCGACCCCGTCGGTCTTCAGCCCGGCCGCGGTCAACCAGCGGCTCTGGCACTTCGGCTTCAACCGGCTCACCGACCTCAACGAGGAGCTGGTCCGGGGGCGGGAGCGGCTCTTCTTCGGCTACCAGTTCGCCCAGAAGGCAGCCACCCCGGACGCGATCCCCACGTACGCCGTCGACGTCTACGTCGATGCGATCGTCGCGGATCCTCGCGGGCTGCGGGCGAGCTTCGCGTACTACCGGGCGCTGGACGAGACGATCGCGCAGAACGAGCAGCGCAAGAAGACCCGGCTGACGCTGCCGGTGCTCGCCATCGGCGGCGCGCGGTACAGCGGCGCGATGGTCGCCGAGACGATGCGGCTGGCGGCCGACGATGTCACCGGGGTGGTCCTCGACGATTGCGGCCATTACGTGGCCGAGGAGCAGCCGGCGCGGTTCACCGAGATCCTGGAGGACTTCCTCGGCGGCAAACCGGTAGCAGGCGTGCCGCACGGCTGACACATTCGTGGCGGAGTTTCGCCATGTCCGTCTTGCGCCCCCGCTCATTCACGTCAATACCGGGACAGCAGGCGGATATTCGCCATGCACACGAGATCGGGCCGCCCTGCCCACTCGAAGTCCCAGCCCACGGCCCGGCAGGCGTGTCCGGTCGCATCGAACGCCTCGCGCGTCGCCACATCCATTCATCCGATCAACGATCACTGGCACAGGTCAGGTGCGCAGGCCCTCCGAGGTGCGGAGACCGTCCGCCGGCCGGGGTGCGGAGGCCGTCTAGGCTGCGGATATGACTTCCCGCAGCCCCTCGCACGGCACCCCGGACGCCTATCTCTCCGAACTGTTCTCGCTGGACGGCCGGGTCGCCCTGGTGACCGGCGGCAGTTCCGGTATCGGCCGGGCCATCGCCGGCGCCCTCGCCCGGGCGGGGGCGGGCGTGGTGATCGTGGCGCGCAAGGAGGCGGAGCTGGCCGCCACCGTCGACGAGCTGACGGCGGACGGCTGCCGGGCGGCCTGGGTGAGCGCCGACCTGAGCACCCGCGACGGGGTGCGCGCCGCCGCGGAGCAGGCGGCGGCGGTGTACGGCGAGCCCGACATCCTCGTCAACTGCGCCGGGATCAACCTGCGGCCGCCTATGGGCGAGCTGGGCGAGGAGGTGTGGGACGCCACGATGGCGGTGAACCTGGAGGCGCCCTATCTGCTGGGCCTGCGGTTCGGGCCCGGGATGGCCGAGCGCGGCTTCGGACGGATCATCCACATCACGTCCCAGCAGGCACACCGCGCGTTCGTCCAGAGCGGCGCCTACGGCGTCTCCAAGGGAGCCCTGGAGTCACTGGCCCGCTCCCAGGCCGAGGCATGGTCGCCGTACGGCGTCACCTGCAACACGCTGGTGCCCGGCTTCGTCCTGACCCCCCTCAACATGCGGCTGCAGTCCGACCCGGAGAAGGTTGCGGCGCTGGCCGCGCGCACGATGGTCGGGCGCAACGGCCTGGCCGAGGACTTCGCCGGAGCCGCCGTGTTCCTGGCCGGCCGCTCCTCCGGCTATGTGACCGGGCAGGCGCTCTTCGTCGACGGCGGCTTCTCCGTGCACTGATGTCCGTGGACGCCCACGGATGCCCATGGCTGCCCACGGACATCTACGGACGGCCGCGGAGCCGAGCCCGGCACCGCAGAGGGAGCCGTACGCACTAAGCCGCCTGCGGGGCGAAGTGGACGATGTCGTCCCCTCCGGGCTGCACCACGCCGTACGTGCTCTCGGGGACCTTGTTCCAGGCGCCGGGCATGTCGCCCAGGGGCTCGGAGACGATGAGACGGGTCTCGTCGGACACCTCGCGCAGGAAGCCCAGGTCGGGGTGGAGCGACCGGAGCGTCTCCACCCGGGTGCTGTAGAACAGCGAGCGCGAGTCTCCCTGGCTGGAGTAGCGGAAGGCCCACAGCCGTTCTCCGTCGGTCACGGCGACCGTCATCTGGACCGGGTACTCCACCCCGTGTGCGTGGCCGGTGCGTTCCACCAGGCCGACCATCCGGGCGACGGCACCCGGCGGATCCTCCTCCAGGCCGAGGGTGAGGGCCAGGAAGAACATCATCTCGGAGTCGGTCGACCCCTCGATGTCGAGGAAGAGCTGCGGGTCGACGGAGAGGGCGAGGTCCCGGCGTATCCGATGGAAGTCCGCGATCGCGCCGTTGTGCATCCACATCCAGCGCCCGTGCCGGAACGGGTGGGAGTTGGTCTGCTGAACCGCCGAGCCGGTCGAGGCCCGGATGTGCGCGAAGAACAGCGGTGAGCGGACGTGACCGGCGATCTCCCGCAGGTTGCGGTTGCTCCACGCCGGGCCGATCTCCCGGACCACCGCGGGGGTCCCGTCGCCCGAGTCGGGCCCGTACCAGCCGACGCCGAAGCCGTCACCATTGGTCGTCTCCACACCCATCTTGGAGTGCAGGCTCTGGTCGATCAGCGAGTGCTCCGGCCGGTAGAGAATCGTTTCGAGCAGGACAGGGGTTCCCGAGTAGGCGAGCCAACGGCACATCGTCTACGCCTTCCTGATGATGCGGACGGGGAGTTCCCGCCCGGTCAGTCCGCGGACCTGTCCGGCTTCACCACGCACAGCGCCCAGATGATGAACCCGGAGAACGCGATCATCACGACGGACCAGACCGGGTAGTACGGCAGGGAGAGGAAGTTGGCGATGACGATCAGCCCGGCGATGGCCACGCCGGCGACCCGCGCCCACGTCGCCGACTGGAACAGTCCCATGCTGACGATCACCGCGACCGCGCCCAGGGCGAGGTGGATCCAGCCCCAGCCGGTGAGGTCGAACGCGAAGACGTAGTTGCGGGTGGAGAGGAAGACGTCGTCCTCGGCGATCCCCATGATGCCCCGGAAGATGTCGAGCACTCCGGCGAGCATGAGCGTGACGGCGGCGAAGACCATCAGGCCTTCGGCCCAGTTCTGTTTGGCCGTGTGCCCCTTGGCCGACGGCGCGTGGGTGGGGTGTGTCGCTGCCATCCCGAAGCCTCGATTCGGTTGCGTTTGGCTCGGTGTCTTGGTCTCGGTGTTGTTCGGGGTGCTCAGTGGTGGGAGCCGCTCAGCACCATTTGCTTGGCCCTGTTGAACTCCTCGTCCGTGATGTCACCGCGGGCACGGATCTCCGAGAGCTTGGCGAGTTCGTCGACGCTGCTGGTGGGCGCCGAGCCCTTGGCGGTCTCGCGGACATAGCTGTCGAAGGCCTGCTGCTGCTCCCGCGCCTGCTTGATCTCCCTGTGTCCCATGTTCTTGCCCCGCGCGATCACGTAGACGAAGACGCCCAGGAAGGGCAGCACGATGCAGAACACCAGCCAGCCGGCCTTGGCCCAGCCGCTGAGTTCGTCGTCCCGGAAGATGTCCACGACGATCCGGAACAGCAGGACGAACCACATGACCCACAGGAAGAACACCAACATGGTCCAGAAGGCGCTCAGCAGCGGATAGTCGTAGGCGAGGTACGTGTCCCCACTCATCTCTTCCTCCGTTCCGGGCCGGGGCCCGTATGCCGTTGTGTGGCGATCTCAGCGTGCGTGCGAGAGGTCCCGGCGTCCTCACCCGGGACGGGTGAGTGCGCAGGCCGTCTCAGACCGTCCCCGCGGAAGTCCCCGGCTGCGCCGCCTTCGCCCGGCGCAGCGCGGCCCGCCAGGCGAAGGCGACCGCCGCCTCGACCAGGCCGAGCAGGACGAGCCACAGGCCGAGCAGCCTGGTCAGCGCACGGGCCGACTCGGTGGGCAGGGCGAGCACCACGATCCCCGCGACGATGGCGAGCACGGCGGCGCCGAGCACGACTCCCCGGTGCGGCAGGTCCTTGGTGGCGAGCGCCGTGTAGAGGGTGAGGAGGCCGGACACCAGCCAGAGGACCCCGACGATCAGTGAGAGCGTCGCGATGGTCTGCAACGGGTTCCGCAGGCACAGCACCCCGGCGACCACGTACAGCACCGCCAGCAGGAGCCCGGTGAGGCGTTCGCCGTGGTCCTCCCTCGCGAAGGCCTCGACGAACCGGAAGCCGCCGGTGACCAGCAGGTACAGGCCGATGAGGACCGCAAGGACGTGCAGGGTCCCGTCCGGCCAGACCAGGATCAGGATGCCCGGCACGAGCGTGGCGACCGCCGAGCCGAGGATCCATGTCCAGGAGCGCCCGAGCACAGCCAGTGCCTCGGCGGCATCGCCGCCCATCGGCCCGGCAACCGGCCCACCGGGCGGCCGCTCATGACCACCGAACGGGTCGTCCGGTCCGGTGTGCGGTGCGTTTCCAGGCGAAACGCTCATGACTCCTCCTCCTGCCCGGCCGGGTGCCTCTGGCGCCCGGCCCGTCACTCCGGCAGTTGACGCATCTCCAGGACCCGCAGCCCCAGGGACTGGCAGCGGGCCAGCAGCCCGTACAGGTGCGCTTCGTCGACGACATACCCGAACAGGACCGTCTGACCGGACATGACCACATGGTCCAGTTCCGGAAAGACCCTGGTCAGTACCTCCGACAGGTGTCCGTCGACGCGGATCTCGTAGCGCATGAGCTGCTCTCCCGGGATGGCCTGGGACTGGCTGACTGCGCACTCACCCTGCGATCGTCCGCCCGCGGTGGGTCGGACGTCCTCACCCCGTGCAGGTGATACCTCGTGCGACCCGGGTTCCGCCCGGCGGCGTCCGTACCGGTCGCCCACCGTCCGTGGCCGCCCTGGTCCGTTCCCGGTCCGTGCCCGGTCCGTTCCCGCCCGTCCTGCGTCCCGGCCCCGCTAGTGCGTCAGGTAGAGCTTGAAGGAGATGATCAGCAACCCGAGCACGAGGTTCACCGCGGCCGTGACCCCCACCATCCGCCAGGAGGCTCCGGCCCGGCGTGCCGCTGCCGCCGACCACCCCACCTGGCCCGCCACGGCGACCGCGAGCGCGAACCAGAGCGATCCCTGCAGGTCGAGTCCGAGCAGCGGGCTGACGGCCACGGCGACGGCCGGCGGGACCGCCGCCTTGACGATGGGCCACTCCTCGCGGCACACGTGCAGCACGGCCCGGCGGTCCAGGCTCCGCTGCACCAGCCGCGCCCCGAACAACTGGGCGTGCACATGCGCGACCCAGAACGCCACTCCGGTGAACAACAGCAGCAGCACGAGCTCCAGCCGGGGGAAAGAGCCCAGGGTGCCCGCGCCGACGATCACCGAGGCGGCGAGCATGGATCCGTAGACGCCGCCGGTGAAGTCGACGGCGTCCTGGCGCTCGGCGGGCGTCCGAGCCTCCGTGACGTGTTCCGCCCTCGGCATCACGACCTCCCTCGACGAGCGGGACGAGTCAGATGAGTCAGATGAGTCGCATGGACCACACGGGTCGCATGCGTCGTACAGGTCGCATGCGTCGTATGGGTCGCATGAATCGGACGAGTCGGACGACGGGGCCGCGGACGGGTGTGCACACCCTCATCGCAGCGGAGAAATCCGGTCGGCGCCTCACCCGCCACGGGCGAGCCGGAGGGGTCTGAGGGCCTTGCCTCGGTCACAACAGGTTCAGCTCGCGGGCGCGGCGCACCGCGTCGTTGCGGCGGTTGACCGCCAGCTTGCGGTAGACGCTCTTCAGGTGGGTCTTGACGGTGTTCACGGAGACGTACAGGTCGGCGGCTATCTCCTCCGTCGACATCGTCAGGGCGAGCCTGCCCAGCACGTCGCGTTCGCGTCCGCTCAGCTCCTCCACGAGCGGCAGCGGCGGGCCGTCGGACGCCGCCGCGCCGGAGGTGGCCCGGTCCGTCGCCGGTACCCGCGGTGTCATGGCGTCCAGGAACGGGCGGATCCACGGGCCGGCCTCGACGAAGGGCCGTCGCAGCCCGTCCCGCCGTGCCTCGCGCAGGGCCTGGGCGACCAGTCGGCGCGAGGTGACCGCGTCCCCCGACTCGTCCGCCGCCTGTGCTCTCACCAGCAGGGCCCGGACGGTCACCGCGGGGCCCGCGCCGCCTTCGGACCGTACGCCGTCGAGCAACTCGATCGCCGCCCCGGGTCGGCCCGCCGCGAGTTGGGCCCGCGCGGCCCCCACGGCGCACGCAGGCTGCTCGTCGGACATCGGCTGCAACACCTCGAATGCGGTCTCCGGCCGGCCTCCCGCCAGATGCGCGGCGGAGACGACGAGCGCCGTCTGGCCCGCCGCCCAGGGGGAGATGACGGCGGCCGGCACCGCTCGTTCCGCCGCTTCGAGAGCGGCTCTGGTGTCGCCGCGGGCCAGATGCAGACGGGCGGTCGCGATGGCCCGGCCCGCTTCCATCACCGGGTCCCGCAGTGCCGGGTCCGACCCGGCCGCCTCGGCGAGAAGCGCCCGCGCCCGGCCCAGGTCGTCACGGTCCACGGCGACGGCGGCCAGCACCAGCCGCCCCATACCGGAACCGGACGGCTGGGGCAGCCCGTACCGCTCCGTCTCGGTCACCGCCGCCCGGGCCTTCCGCTCCGCCCTGCCCAACCAGCCGTTCAGATAGTCGATCAGAGCCAGCCGGCCGAGCGAGTCCTCGCGGGCGAGCGCCGTCGAAGCCCCTGCCGAGCCGCCGGCCACCCGCGACAGAGCGGCTGACGCGTCGTCGAACCGCCCCGCCCACAGGCGAGCCGAGCCCAGATGGGCCAGCAGCAGCGCGGTGAGCTCGGGATGCCTCTCCAGCAGGTGGGCGGGGGCCTGGTCGCACAGCGTCTCGGCAGCCGTCGCGGCCCTCTCCGCCCGGCCCGGCGCGCCGGTCAGCCGGGCGGCCAACGCCTCGAGCAGGGCGCAGCTCAAGCGGGCCGCCACCAGGCCGGGCTCCTCGCCCGCCGGACTCCA
The DNA here is from genome assembly GCF_035983595.1 of Streptomyces sp. NBC_01334. NCBI lineage: Bacteria > Bacillati > Actinomycetota > Actinomycetes > Kitasatosporales > Streptomycetaceae > Streptomyces > Streptomyces sp. NBC_01334. The sequence goes on from NZ_CP130718.1 coordinate 1,866,347, forward strand.
CTCGGCGGTCAGGGCCTGTTCCGCCGCATCGCCGGGCCCGGCGGTCAGGCCCAGTTCGGCCGTCAGGCCCTGCTCCGCGCGAAGCAGGTGCCTCAGGCCCCGGTCGAGATCGCGCCGGGACAGGTCCCCGGCGGCACGGACCAGGTCCGTCGCGGGGCCCCCGGCCTCCGGTCCCATCCGGGAGAACAGCTCGGCGAGTTCGTCGGAGCGCAGGCCGGTGAAGAGCCAGCCGATGGCGAGGTCGTCGATCAGGGCTCCGGCGGTGAACTCCCAGTCACCCGCTGCGGCGCCCTGGCACAGCGTCTCCGTGAGGGCTCCGGAGCCCCGCAGCCAGTGCGCGGCCCGCCGGTGCAGTTCGGGCTCCAGGCCGGGCGAGCGCACCCGCAGATGGGCCTGGAGGATCTCACCGAAGAGCGGGTGGAGGCGGTACCAGTCCTGGCCGAGGTGCTCGACGAAGGCGTTCTCGCGGTAGAGCCCGGCGAGGATGGGCCCGGCGTCGGTGCGCTCCGTCAGCGCGTTCACCAGCTCGGGGCGGAACCGGTCGAGGACGCTGACCCGCAGCAGGAGGTCCTGCGTCTCGGGCGGCTGCCGTCTGAGCACCTCCGCGAGCAGGAAGTCGGCGACCGTGGTGCGGTCGGCCTCGAACTCCTTCAGATAGAGCTCCGGATCCGGGTCCTCCCGCGCGGCGAGGGCACACAGCCGCAGTCCGGCGGCCCAGCCCCGGGTGCGCTCCACCAGACCGTGGGTCGCGTGCGTCGGAAGCCGCAGTCCGTGCAGGCCGAGGAGCTCGGCCGCCTCCTCGGTGGTGAACGCCAGTTCCGCGCCCCGGATCTCGGTCAGGTCGCCTGCCGCCCGGTAACGGTGCAGCGGCAGCAGCGGCTCGGTACGGGTGACGAGGATCAGGCGCAGGCCGTCCCCGGCGTGGTGCAGAACGAACTCCAGCTGGTCCGCGATCTCCGGGTCTGTCACCCGGTCGAACTCGTCGAGCACCACGATCACGGGCCGGTCCCGACTGCTCAGCTCGGCGGCGAGCCGCGCCAGCAGGTTGGGGGGCACGCGGCTCGCGTCCGCGGGGCAGCCGATCTCGGCGGGCAGCGACGTCCCGGAGGCGCGCAGGGCGTGGAGCAGGTACGCCCAGAGCATGCCCGGGCCCTGCTCCGCCGCGTCCGTGGTGAGCCAGGCGACGGGCCGGTCACGGGCCGCGGCCCAGTCGGCGACCAGCAGCGTCTTGCCCGCGCCCGCAGCGCCGTTGACCATCGTCAACGGGGTGCGCAGCGCCTGATCGAGATGCCTGACCAGCCGCTCGCGCCGCAGGAACGTCACCGGCCGGGCCGGTATGACGAACCGAGTCCGCAGAAACGGATCGCCCTGCGGATCCGCGGACGACGCCGCCGGATCGGTGCCGCTCTCCTCGAGCCCAGCCATGGCGCTCACCGCCCGTGGTCGTCAGGTCATGGGTCGCGCTCCTCGCCCTCAGGATCCCAGGGTTTCGCCCCCGGTGCCCTGCGAGAGCCCCGCACGACACGGGTCGACGTGCCGACGCCGGGGCAGCGGAACCCGCCCGCGGGCGTTGCCGACACGGGCACCACGGGACCGGCCATGGCGTGTCGGCCGGGGGCTGCGCGACCCCGCCACGACGTGCTCCCGGCGGGCATCGGTGGCAAACCGGCCTCAGCGTGCTCGCGGCGAGGCCTGGCGCAGACCGGGGCCCGACGTGCACGGAAGAGATCCGGCGGATCCCCGCCATGAAGCACTCGCGGCCGGGATCGGCGGCAAACCGGCCTCGGCGTGCGTGCGGCGGGGGCAGCGCAACCCGGCCCACGGCGCATTCGCGCGCCGGCCGCCTCTCGCCGACCCGCGCCCGCAAGGACTCGGCGACTTGACGCCGGGCGCGACGGGGCCCGGCGCAGGCCCGGCCCCGGTCCCTTCGCGGAGAAGCCAGGGGGAAAACGGGGCCAGGACTCGCGGATTGGCCTTGGCCGACGGCTGCGCCCACCGCCTACCGTCACCGGCATGCGCATTCGAATCGTCGACGCCTTCACCGACCGCCCCTTCAGCGGCAACCCGGCAGGGGTCCTGCTCCTGGACACCTTCCCGGACGACAACCGGCTCCAGAACGTGGCTCTGGAGGTCAACCACGCCGAGACGGCGTTCGCCCACCCGCTCCCCGAGGGCGGCGACGCGGACTGGGCCCTGCGCTGGTTCACGCCCGTCGCCGAGGTCGACATGTGCGGCCACGCCACGCTCGCCACGGCCCATGTCCTGCACACCACGGGCGCCCACGAGGGCCCGGTGCGCTTCGCCACCCGCAGCGGTGTCCTCGCCGCGACCCCGGCCGAGGACGGCTCGATCACCCTGGACTTCCCGACCGCCCCGCTGACCAGGGTCGAGATCCCGGCCGGGATCGCCGACGCCCTGGGCTCCGAGCCGCTCGCGTGTGTCGACACCGGCCCGCACGTCGGCGACCTGCTCCTCGAGCTGGCCGACGAGAAGACCGTCCACGCCCTGCGGCCCGACCACAAGGCCCTGGCCGCCCACTCGCGCCGCGGCATCATCGCGACCGCCCGCGCCGAGAACGCGGACCTGGGATACGACTTCGTCTCCCGCTGCTTCTTCCCGAACATCGGCATCGACGAGGACCCGGTGACGGGCAGCGCCCACACCGCCCTGGCGCCCTACTGGGCCGAGCGGCTCGGCCGCACCGCCCTGACCGGCCTCCAGGCCTCGCCCCGGGCCGGCCGGGTCCGCACCGAACTGTGCGGCGAGCGCACCCTGCTGAGCGGCCGAGCGGTCACGGTCATCGAGGGCGAGCTGCTCGCCTGAGTGCTGTCCGGCGGGGACACCCGGGGCCGGCTCACGCCGTCGGCAGCCACCCCACCTTCCCCGCCAGCAGCGCGTATCCCACGAAGGCCCCGATGTCGAGCAGGGAGTGCGCCACCACCAGCGGGCCCACCCGGCCCCAGCGCCGGTAGAGGTAGACGAACACCACACCCATCGCCATGTTGCCGAGGAAGCCGCCGATGCCCTGGTAGAGGTGGTAGGAGCCGCGCAGCACGGCGCTGGCCACGAGCGCGGTGCCCGGTGTCCAGCCCAACTGCCCCAGCCGGCGCAGCAGATAGCCGACGACGATGACCTCTTCGAGGATCGCGTTCTGCATCGCGGACAAGATGAGCACGGGGTACTTCCACCACACGTCAGGCAGCGCCTCCGGGACCACCGTGAGGTTGAAGCCGAGGCCGCGTGCCGCCAGATAGAAGGCGATGCCGGTGCTGCCGATCACCGCCGCGACAGCCGCCCCGCGACCGAGGTCCGGCCAGGGCCGGGTGCGGTCGAAGCCCAGGGTCCGCAGCCCCTGCCCCTCGCGCATCAGGAAGTGCGCGACCAGGGCCACCGGGACGAGCGCCTTGGCGATCCAGAACAGCTGCCAGGCGAGATCGAGCCATGGACGGCCGGGCGCGGCCGAGGCGTTGAGGGTCGCCGCCTGGTCCTTCAGACCGCCCGGCTCGGTGACCGATCCGACAAAACTGATCAGGGCCGACACACCGCTCGCACCGAGCGAAACCCCCAGAACGAGCAGAGTCTCATTGCGGAAAATCCGTCGCGAGAGCTGCTCCCGCGGAAAAGAATCAGCCACCTACCCTGCCTCCACCTGCACATGTGCCTCCAGTTGCGTAAACCCGCCGCATCCCCACCCCTGCCTCGCTAGGGTCTCGAAAGAAGTTGCGAAGATCGTGCGTGACAGGCCGTCGGGGGACGGGCGCCGTACGGGGCGTACCTCCCCTTCGCAGGCCGTGCGGCGGAAATCCGCCACGGGGCCGACAGGGAGGGGCACCACCGTCATGGGACGTCACAGCTTGCCCGATCAGTACGGGGCGGGCGGCAGCGACCCCCGTCCGCGGATCCGCCGCCGCACCGTGGCCCTCGCGACCGCCCTCGTGCTCACGGTCGCCGGGGGTGCCGCGGCCGCCGTGCGCAGCGGATTGCTTTCCTTCGGCTCGTCCTGCCGCGACCACCCCGTGCGGCTGACCGTGGCCGCCTCCCCGGACATGGCCCCGGCGCTCACGGTCGCGGCGAAGCGGGCCAAGGACGGCGGCCTCACCTCCGACGGACAGTGCCTCGAGGTCGGCGTCACGGCGCGCGAGTCGTCCAAGGTCGCCGAGACGCTGGCGGCGGGCAAGGACCCGGACGCGCAGGTGTGGGTGGCCGACTCGGACCTGTGGGTGCAGCGGATCACCGCCGACCGCAAGGCGACCCGGGTGACCCCGGTGGGCAACGTGGCCTCCACGCCCGTCGCAGTGGCGATGGTCCCGGCGGCCGCGAAGTCGCTGGGCTGGCCGAAGAAGACGTACTCCTGGCTGGAGCTGGCCGGGGCCACCCTTCGGGACGGCTCACTGCGGCTGGGCGCGGCCGATCCGGCGCGCAGCGCGACCGGGCTGCTCGCGCTGACGCAGATCGGCGCCGCCGCGGCCGGCGTCAAGGACGGGGACACCCAGGCCGCCGCCCTGATGAAGACGCTGTCCCAGCGGGCGTCGGACACCGACGCCCAGGTCCTGGACACGCTGCCACGCGACGCCTCGGGCGCCGAGCAGGGCAATCCCCAGCGCAACCGGGCGGTCGTCGTCACCGAGCAGGCCTCGTTCACGCACAACGCGTCGGCGGACGCGGGCACCGGCCTCGACCTGTTCTATCCGAAGGACGGCTCACCGCGGCTCGACTACCCGTACACGCTGGTCGACAAGACCCGGCTGAGCACCGACGAGAGCCGGGCGGCGATCCGGTTCATGACCTTTCTGCGCCGCCCCGAGCAGCAGAAACTCCTCCAGAAGCACGGCTTCCGGACGTCCGACTACGACGCCCCGCAGACCCTGGTGACCGCGGCCGGCGGCAGCAGCCCGCAGCCGTTCGCCGAGCCGGCCGCCCGGCCCACGTCGGACACGGCCGTCGAGGAGGCGCTGGGGACCTGGACGATCACGGTGCAGAGCGCCCGGCTCACCACGGTCGTCGACGCCTCCTCCTCCATGTCCGAGCCGGTCCCCGGGACGGGCCGCTCCCGTATGGAAGTCACCAGGTCCTCGCTCCTCCAGGCCCTCGCCACCTTCACCCCGGAGGACGAGATCGGTCTGTGGGAGTTCTCCACCAAGCTGGACGGCGACAAGGACTACCGCGTCCTGGTCCCCACCGAACGGCTCGGCGACACCGCCGCCGACGGCGAAACCCAGCGCGACAGGCTGTCGGCCGCTTTCGGCGACCTGTCGCCTGTCCCCGACGGCGCGACCGGCCTGTACGACACGACTCTCGCCGCGTACCGGCAGGCCACCGCCTCCTACGTCAAGGGCAAGTTCAACGCGCTGGTCATCCTGACCGACGGCGTCAACCAGGACCCGGGCAGCATCTCCCGCACCACCCTCCTCACCGAACTCAGGAAACTCGCCAGCCCCGAACGCCCCGTCCCCCTCATCATGATCGCGGTCGGCCCCGACGCGGACCGCGAGGAGGCCGACCAGATAGCCGGGGCGACGGGCGGCTCGGGCCAGTCGGTGACCGACCCCTCCCAGATCCACACGGTGATCCTGAAGGCGATCGTGGCGGCAGGAACCCAGGGCGACGAGGACTGATCTCCAAGAGGCCCCCCAGGTCGGCGCGGAAGCGACATGGGCCAGGACCCCCACAGGTCGGCGCGGAAACCGACCCGAACCGGGATCCCCACCCGCTCCTCCCCCCCCCAGGGGCGCGGGGAACTGCGCGACCAGCCCCCACCGCCCCGCAGCCGCCGAACCACCGAGGTTCTCCGAGCGTCCCCGCGTTCCCCGGCTCCCCGGACTCCCCGAGCCTCCGCACCCCACCCCGCCTCACCCCAAGGACGCAGGTTCCGGCAACCCCACGGGCCACGTATGCACCGGCTCCCCCAGATGCATCAGCTCCGCATACCGCCGCGTGGTCGCCGCCAGCGCCGCGTCCCGTGACAACCCCGCCTCCAGCGCCCGGTGGAACGTCGCCACCTGCCAGGTCGCCCCGTTGGTCCGCCGCCGGCACCGTTCCTCGATGACCCCCAGATAGAAATCGCGGTCGGCCGGCTCCACCCCCCACCCGTCCAGCCCCGCCTCCGCCAGCGGCAGCAGCTCGTCCCGTACGAGACTCACCGCGTCCACCTCGGCCAGGCCGCCCAGCCGCCCGCGCCGCGGCCACTGGAGCCGCGCCTCGATCCCGTACCGGCAGGCCGCGTCGAAGTTGGCCTCGGCCGCCTCGAACGGCAGCCGGGACCACACCGGCCGGGACTCCTCGGCCAGGGCCCGGACCACGCCGTAATAGAAGGCCGCGTTGGCGACCACGTCGGTCACGGTCGGCCCGGCGGGCAGCACCCGGTTCTCCACCCGCAGGTGCGGAACGCCGTCGGCGATGCCGTAGACGGGCCGGTTCCAGCGGTAGACCGTGCCGTTGTGCAGGACGAGCTCGGCGAGCGAGGGCACCTCGCCCGCGTCCAGGGCCTCCAACGGGTCCTCGTCGTCGCAGATCGGCAGCAGCGGCGGGAAGAACCGCAGGTTCTCCTCGAACAGCTCGTACGCCGAACCGATCCACCGCTCCCCGAACCACGTCCGCGGCCGTACGCCCTGCGCCTGCAGCTCCGGCGGCCGGGTGTCGGTGGCCTGCTGGAACAGCGGGGGCCGCGACTCCCGCCACAGCTCGTGACCGAACAGGAAGGGCGAGTTGGCGCCCACGGCGATCTGCGCGGCGGTGACCGCCTGCGCGGCGTTCCACACCGCGGCGAAGCGGCCCGGCGTGACCTGGAGGTGCAGTTGCACGGAGGTGCAGGCCGCCTCGGGCACGATCGACTTCGAGGTGCACGACAGCCGCTCGACGCCGTCGATCTCCAGGGCGAAGTCCTCTCCCCTGGCGGCCACGATCTGGTCGTTGAGGAGGGTGTAGCGGTCGACCTCGGAAAGGTTCGACGAGACCAGGTCGTCCCGGTCGAGCGTGGGCAGAATACCGATCATCACGATACCTGCGTCGACCTCGCCGGCCTTTCGGTGGGCATATGCCAGTGACGTACGGAGTTCTTCCGCGAGCCGGTCGAATACACGGCCCCCCAATCGATGTGGGGCTATGTTCACTTCCAGGTTGAACATGGCGAGTTCTGTTTGGAAATCTCGACTGGCGATCCTCTCCAGCACTTGCCCATTCAGCATTCTCGGCTGGCCGTCTGCACCCGCGAGATTCAGTTCGATCTCGAGCCCCATGAGATTCTTGGGGCGGTCGAAGCGCTTCTGGGCCAGGAGCCGCTCGAGCCCCGTCAGACACCGCCGGAGCTTGTCCCGGTAGTGCTGACGATCGGACAGGTCGAACGCGCCTGCCACGACCTTTTCCCCCATCGAAGCGTCCCTCCTCGCGTGGGCGGACCGGCGATCCCGGCCGCCGGATGATCCGGGTCAGGTGGGATGATGCCCAGCCGGGCCGATCGATAACGTCCCCCACGCGGCCCGGCACCCGCTACGCTGACCGAAAGCCACCGGCGGTGACCGCTGGCACATTCACGGGGCATGCGGCCGAAGGCCCTTTCGCGAAATATGGAACTCGTGAAAAACGCCGACTGAAATACGCCGACCGCGTCACGCACATAAGCCGAGGTCATCGCCGCGCACCCCGCTCTGAATCGGGATGATTCACCCCTATCGCCGACCGAATGAACCCTTGCCGAGTGTCCCGGGATCGACTAGACGAAACACAGTCTGAACACATGTCGTATAAACTCCGCGGACAAGGCAGAGAAGGTTGGCGCCCGCAGTCGAAGGAGCCTGTCGTCGAGGTGACGGCAGGCCGCTCGCGTACCCCCGCACCCCAGACTCCGGCCCTCGCCTCTCCGACCTGTTCGAGAGCTAGCTGACAGCGCCGTCCGCCCACGCCCTCGCGCCACCGTGCCTGTCGAATGAGAGGCGACCCACCATGCCTTTGCATGTCCCCCCGGCTCCCGCGCCCGCCCTTCGCTCCGTCCTCATGGCACTCGGTTCCCCCACCGCGGTCCGCGAGGCTCGTACGCCCTCCCTGCGCACCGCTCAGGGTGATGTCACACCCGAACTCCCGCTGCCCCTGCACGTCCTGGACCGGATCGCCCCCGAAGGCGTGGCCGCGACCCGGCTGGCCGGCTGGCGCTTCCTGATCCGCTGCGGCGACCGCGCCGTGGCCGCGGCCGAGACCCGGCTCACCCCGGACGGCTGGGCGTTCTCGCACTTCTTCGAAGGCCCCTACATCGCCTCCACCGAACGCGCCCTGCGCCAGGCCGAGTCGACCGCCCAGCCGTTCCAGCCGCGGCTGCTGTCGGTGCCCGGGCTCTACATGCTCACCCTCTGGCTGCACGGGGACAGTTCGTCGGACGGCACCACGGGGCATCCCGCCCCGACCGACCTCCTGGTGCCCTTGGCCCCGGCACCGCCGGGGATCGCCGCACACCGGGCACACCGGGTCGCCGAGCTGCTTCCGCTGCTCACCCTCCGTGTCACCCCCGCGACGCCACCGCTGCTCGGTTCACCGGCCTGACCGTTCGGCCGCTCGACCGGCCGACCCCGCGCCCCGTACCCCGTCACCGCGGCCCCGGTGGCGGGGTACGGCGCGGTCCGGTGACCCGAGAACCTCCCGGGCGCCGTCCGGACTAGCCCCATTCGGCCACCAGGAACCACCCGAAGTGACAGTGCGGTTGAGATGAACCGCCCGCGCGGGTGATGCGTCATGAACCTGTGAGAAGCGGTGCCGCGAAATCCCTGCGGAACGACCTCCGTGGGGCAACACTGGGTTCCGACGGACTTATCACAACGGGGGGCGGCCATGAACGACGTTTCACGCCGCGGAACAGACACCACAGCCATCTCAGACCTCACGCCAGAGCGGAAGTTCCCATCCATGTGCCAGCACCAGCCACCGTGCCCGACAGCGACCTCAGCCGACCGGGAATCCGCGCGCCTCACGGCGCACCACCCGGAGCAGGGCTGGAGCCTGCTGTGCAACGGCGTCCTGCTCTTCGAGGACACCGGTGAGCTCCTGCCGGACGGCCGGGTCATCGCCCCTCACCGGGTCGTGACCGCCGCCTGAGCATCAGCCGGACGGCGCGGGACCGCCGTCCGCAGACATGAGGGGCCGGCCCGCGGAGACCACCGCGAACCGGCCCCGACGCGCGTTCACGGCCGCTCACTCTCCGTAGTCGCCCCGTCTCGGCGTGGTGCGTACCCCTTGTATGTCTTCCCACGACTGCGCATGTTCCGGAAGACTTCTGGAAGTTTCGGCGCAACGTCCGGAACCACGCGACGGAGGTGGGGAAGTGACAGCGGACGACACCGTGCCCGTGTCCCGGGGCAGAATCACGATCACGGAGATCGCCCGCCAGGCCGGCGTCTCGGTGCCGACCGTGTCCCGGGTCGTCAACGGCCGCTCGGACGTCTCGCCGGGAACCAGGGCCCGGGTCGAGGACCTGCTCCGGCTGCACGGCTACCGCAAGCGCCCCGCCGCCTCCCGCACCCGGGCCGCGCTGCTCGACCTGGTCTTCAACGACCTCGACAGCCCCTGGGCGGTGGAGATCATCCGGGGGGTCGAGGAGGTCGCCCACGCGGCCGGGGTGGGCACCGTGGTGTCGGCGATCCACGGCCGCTCGGGCGACGCCCGCGAGTGGATGCGCAACCTGCGCGCCCGCGCCTCCGACGGCGTCATCCTGGTCACCTCGGCCCTCGATCCCACCCTGCACGAGCAGTTGCGCATCCTGGGCGTCCCGCTGGTCGTCGTCGATCCGATGGGCTCCCCCGCAGTCGACACCCCGACCATCGGCGCCGCCAACTGGGCGGGCGGCCTGGCGGCCACCGAGCATCTGCTGTCGCTGGGCCACCGGAGGATCGGCCTGATCGCCGGCCCGCCCCGGCTGTTGTGCTCCCGCGCCCGCTACGACGGCTACCGGGCCGCCCTGGAGGCTGCCGGTCTCGCCGTGGACGAGACCCTCGTCGTTCCCGGCGACTTCCGCCCCGAGTCGGGCTTCACCGGCTGCACGGCCCTGCTCGGTCTGCCCGAACCGCCGACCGCCGTGTTCGCGGCCAGCGACCAGATGGCGCTCGGCGCGATCGAGGCCCTGCGCCGGCGCGGACTGCGGGCCCCGGAGGACATGAGCGTGGTCGGTTTCGACGACCTACCGGAAGTCCGCTGGTCCGCCCCGCCGTTGACCACCGTCCGCCAGCCCCTCGCCGACATGGGCAAACTGGCCGCCCGCACCGTCCTGAGCCTGGCCCGCGGCGAGCGCCCCGACTCGCCGCGGGTGGAACTGGGCACGGAGCTGGTGGTCCGCTCGAGTACCGCGCCGCCCCGGGGCGCCCGGGGCCTGTCCGGCCGGACTGTCCCTACCTGAGCGCCTCCCGGATGGCCTGGTAGGCGGGCTTCGGCGCGAGCTGCTCGTCCCAGGGCAGCGCCGCGCCCTCGCCGGGGAAGAACGCCGGGATCCACGAGTACTTGTCGGTGTAGTCCCAGACGGTGATGCCGACGCACCGCCGCACCGCGAGGCACGACTCGGTCATGTCCCGGTACCAGTCGGCCTGTTGGGCGAGCTTCTCGTCGGTCGCGGGCAGCAGCATCCGGACGTCGACCTCGGTGAGCGCGGTGTCCAGGCCGAGCCGGGAGAAGCGGCGGAGGTTGTCCTCCAGGGTCGTCGGATAGCCGTACTGGAGGGCGAGATGCGCCTGGAGGCCGATGCCGTCGAGCGGGACGCGCTGGGCCTTCAACTCCTTGGCGAGGGCGTAGTAGGCGTCGCTCTTCGGGCCGACGGCCTCGATGTTGTAGTCGTTGAGGTAGAGCTTCGCCTTCGGGTCGGCCTGGTGGGCCCACCGCAGGGCGTCGGCGATGTAACCCGGGCCGAGCGTCTTGTAGAAGACCGTCTCGCGGTAGGTGCCGTCCTCGTTGAACGCCTCGTTGACGACGTCCCAGGCGTAGACCTTGCCCCGGTAGTGGCGTACCTCGGTCTGGATGTGGTTCTTCAGGACGGCCCGCAGCTCGTCCGCCGTCCACTCCTTGCCGGTCAGCCAGCCGGGCAGCTGACTGTGCCAGACGAGGGTGTGGGCGCGGACCTTCTGGTGGTGGTCGCGCGCGAGGTCGACGATCTCGTCGCCGGCCGTCCAGTCGAAGACGCCCTGCTGCGGCTCGGTGGCGTACCACTTCATGCCGTTGCCCGGGGTGATCATGTCGAACTCCTCGCCCAGGATCTTCGTATAGGCGCTGTCGGTGAGTTCGGGGTTGTCGGTGGCGCTGCCGAAGTAGCGGCCGTGGCGCTGCGCGAGGTCGGCGAGGGTCGTACGCGGCTTTCCGTGCGCCGGGCCCTCGTGCGCCTGGGCGGCCGGTCCGGTGGCGACACCGGAGGCGACCAGGACGGCTGCGAGGGCGCCGGCGAGTCTGAGCCGGGTGCGGGCGGCGGTGCTGGGCATGGTGCGACTCCTCACGGTAGGGGTGAGCCGTACGGGTCCGCGGGCGCGCGTCATCCCTTGGTGGCGCCGGCGGTGAGGCCGCCGACGAGCTGGCGCTCGGCGACGGAGTAGAACGCCAGGGCGGGCACCATGGCGAGCACGAGATAGGCGAAGACACGCGCGTACTCCGCGGAGTACTGGCCCTGGAACTGCTGGACGCCGATCGGGACGGTCCACCAGGTGGGCTCGTTGAAGACCAGCAGCGGCAGCAGGAAGTTGTTCCAGCTGCCGACGACGGCGAGCACCGAGACCGTGCCGAGGGCGGGCCTGGCCATGGGCAGCAGGATCCGCCAGAAGAACTTGAGGGGCCCGCAGCCGTCGAGGGTGGCCGCCTCCTCCAGCTCGGCGGGGATCTCCCGGAAGAACCCGCGCAGGACGACGATGGTCATCGGCAGCCCGAAGGCGGCCTGCGGCAGGATCACGCCGAGCGGGTTGTCGAGCAGGCCCATCGAGCGCAGCAGCAGGAACAGGGGCAGCGCCGCCACCGCGAAGGGGAACATCAGCCCCATCGTGAACAGGGTGAACAGCATCTCCCGGCCGCGGAAGGCGAACCGGGCGAAGGAGAACGCGGCCAGCGCGGAGACCGCGACGACCACCACGGTCGTACCGGCCGCGATGAGCGTGCTGCTGCCGACGAGCTGCCAGAAGGAACCGGAGCCGAGGATGTCCGTGTAGTTGGAGGTGACCCAGGGATCGGGCAGGCCGATGGGGTTGCGGGAGAGCTGGTCGGTGGACTTGAAGCCGGACAGCACGGCGTAGCCGAGCGGTACGGCCATCACCGCGCCGACGAGCCCGAGGACGAGGTGCAGGGGAAGCGTCCGGCCGCTACGGCGGGTGCTCCGGCCGGTCTCACGGGTTTTCACGCGCCGCCTCCTCGCATGGTCGTGGTGGCGCCCTGAAGGTCCCGGCGGAGCACGAACCGCTGGTAGGCGAGGGCGAAGACGAGACTGATGCCGAACATGGCCACGCTGATCGCGCTGGCGTAGCCGACCTGGTAGCGCTTGAAGCCGTACTGGAACATGGTCACGGCCATCGTCTCGGAGTGGTGGTCGGGGCCGCCCGCGGTCACCACCCACACCAGGTCGAAGAGCTGGATCGAGCCGATGACCGACAGGAAGACGCTGATCCGCAGGGTCGGCGCGAGCAGCGGCAGGGTGACGTTGCGGAAGCGCTGCCAGGGCCCCGCCCCGTCGATCAGGGCGGCCTCCGTCAACTCGGCCGGGATGGACTGGAGTCCGGCCAGGTAGAGCATCATGTGGAAGCCGAAGTACTTCCACGTCATGACCAGGAAGAGGGTGGCCATGACGGTGGAGGGGTCGGCGAACCACTGGCCGCCCACGCCGTCCAGACCGATCGCCCCCAGGACGTGGTCGGCGAGACCGTCGTCCGGGGCGAAGATCATGCTGAACAGCACGCCGGTGATCGCCTCGGAGAGGATGTACGGCGCGAAGAACAGCATCCGGTACACGGCCCGGCCGCGGATCTTCTGGTTGAGCGCGACCGCGAGGGCGAGCGCGAACGGCAGCTGCAGGACGAGCGAGAGCCCGACCAGGAGCAGACAGCGCCACAGGTCGCCCAGGAACACCGGGTCCTGGAAGAGCCTGGTGAAGTTGTCGCCGCCGATGTAGTCGTCGGGCATGCCGAAGCCGCCCCAGCGGAAGAACGAGGCGTACAGCGCGAACAGCATCGGCAGCAGCACGAGCGTGCCGAACAGCACCAGCGCGGGCACCTGGAAGCCGACGGCGGTGAGCCAGTGCCGCGCCCGCCGCCGCGCCCGGCTCCGGCCCGAGCCGGCGGACGGGGGCGGCGGGCCGACGTCCGGGCCGCTGCGCTTGTCCGGAAGGAAGGTGGAGGTCATCGCCTGCTACTGCTCTTCCTTCGCGACCTTGGTGATCGACTCGGTGACCTGCTGAGGCGACTTGGACCCGGCTATGAGGGCGGCGACGCTGTCGTTGACCTCCTGGCCGAGGGCCGGCGCGTAGGCCTGGTCGAGGTAGAGCTGGAAGCCGGTGGCGGCCTTCAGCTGGGCCTGTACGGCCTTGATGTTGGGGTCGGTGATGGCGCTCTCGGCGGCCGGTACGACGGGCAGCACCCCGGTCTTCTTGACCAGCTCGGTGTCCGTGGCGGCGGTGGCGAAGAACTTCAGGAAGTCGACCGCCGCCTGCGGGGCGTCCTTGCGCAGGGCGTGCCCGCCGCCTCCGCCGAACACCTCGGTGATCACGCCCTTGCCGCCGTCGACCGCCGGGAACGGGAAGAAGCCGAGGTTCGCGCCGAGCCCCTTGCCCGCGTCGGCCTCCACCACCGGCGCCCACTGGCCCATGAGTTCCATCGCCGCCTTGCCGTTGCCGACGGCGGCGGCCTGGCCGGTGGGGGTGGAGTAGGCGGCGCCGAGGAAGCCCTTCTGGAACGGCTGGAGATCGACCAGGTCCTGGAGGTGCTGCCCGGCCTGGACGAACCCGTCCCCGGTGAAGTCCTTGTCGTCCCCGGCCGTGCGCAGGGCGTCGACACCGGCGGTGCGCATCGCGAGATACGCCCAGTAGTACATTCCGGGCCACTTCTCCTTGCCCGCCAGCGCGAGCGGGGTGATCCCGGCGGCCTTCAGCTTGCGCACCGCGTCGAGGAAGCCGCTCCAGGTGGTCGGGGGAGCGCTGATCCCGGCCTGCTTGAAGAGCGCCTTGTTGTACCAGAACCCGATCATGCCGATGTCGAACGGGATGCCGTACGCCTTCTCGTCCAGCAGGTAGGGCTCGCGGGCGACCGGGAGCAGGCCGTCGCCCCACTCCTTCGTCCGCTCCGTGAGGTCCTCGACGAGCCCGGCGTCGACCTGCTGCTTCAGGACACCGCCGCCCCAGGTGTGGAAGATGTCGGGCAGCTTCCCGGAGGCGGTCAGCGCCGTCATCTTCGACTTGTAGGCGTCGTTCTCCAACTGCACGATCTTGATCTTCACCTTGGGGTTCTGGGCCTCGAACTGCTTGGCGAGACCGGCCCAGACGTCCTTGGTCGGCTGGGTGGTGGAGATGTTCCACCACTCGATGGTGGTCGTCCCCGACGACCCTCCGTCCGAGTCGCCGCCGCAGGCGCTCAGTGCCGTCATGCTCAGACCGGCCGCGGCGGAGGCCGCCAGAAAGCCGCGGCGGGAGAGTGCCGGGTCGCCCATCATGCGCTCCTTGATAGATCGAAAGTTTCGAACCAGATCCAGAAAGCTTCGCTGCTGCCGCACCCTAGAGACACCCTCCGACGGGTGGCAACCCCTTGAACACAGGGAATCCAGGGGTCTTTTCACGGGAGAAGGCTCAGCGAGGCATCAAGAGGCGCCGAAACATTCGGATCAATCGGCGAACATTACGAAGCGGGCGGGAGCAATGATCCGGCGGCCGGAAACAAACCAGGCAGTGGGTCACGCTGCGTGTCCACCCCGCGACCAGTCTTAACGGAAGCTTGACGCCGTGCCGCCCATGATCCAGGGGCCCGGGCGTCACTCTCCGCTTACGCTGATTCCGCCGTCCGCGTGATGGCCGAAACCACACGCCGATCCGCACCTCAGGAGCGCCCGATGGCCACCACCGAGCACCCTCCTCCCGGTCGCCTGCGCGCCTGGATGCTGGAGGGCCTGTCCGACATGGGCAAGGGGCACGCTCACCAGGCGGCCCCGGACACCGAGGCCGCGCCCGAGCACAAGGGCCAACGCTGGTACCGGGTGATGTGTCTGACCGGCGTCGACTACTTCTCGACCCTCGGCTACCAGCCGGGTATCGCCGCCCTCGCGGCCGGCCTGCTCTCGCCGGTGGCGACGATCGTGCTGGTGATCGTCACCCTGGCGGGCGCCCTGCCGGTCTACCGGCGCGTCGCCGAGGAGAGTCCGCACGGCGAGGGCTCGATCGCGATGCTGGAACGACTGCTGTCCTTCTGGAAGGGCAAGCTGTTCGTCCTGACCCTGCTCGGGTTCGCCGCCACCGACTTCCTGATCACGATCACCCTGTCCGCGGCGGACGCCTCGACGCACCTGGTCGAGAACCCGCACCTGACCAGCACCCTGCACGACCGGCAGATGGTGATCACGCTCGTCCTCGTCGCCCTGCTCGGCGCCGTGTTCCTCAAGGGCTTCCTGGAGGCCATCGGCGTCGCGGTCGCGCTGGTCGTCGTCTATCTCGGTCTGAACGTCGTCGTCGTGGCCGTCGGCCTGTGGCATGTCGTCACCGAGGGCCATGTGGTCACCGACTGGGCCGACGCGCTGACCGCCGAACACGGCAACGTGTTCGTGATGATCGGTGTCTCCCTGCTGGTCTTCCCCAAGCTCGCGCTGGGCCTGTCCGGCTTCGAGACCGGCGTCGCGGTCATGCCGCACGTCCAGGGCGACCCGGACGACACCGCGGAGCACCCCAGGGGCCGCATCCGGGACACCAAGAAGCTGCTGACGACGGCCGCCCTGATCATGAGCGTCTTCCTGATCGCCACCAGCTTCATCACCACGGTGCTGATCCCGGAGAAGGAGTTCGAGTCCGGCGGCCAGGCCAACGGGCGCGCCCTCGCGTACCTCGCCCACGAGTACCTGGGCAACGCCTTCGGCACGGTGTACGACGTGTCGACGATCGCCATCCTGTGGTTCGCCGGCGCCTCCGCGATGGCCGGGCTGCTCAACCTGATGCCCCGCTACCTCCCCCGCTACGGCATGGCCCCGCACTGGGCCCGCGCCGTCCGCCCCATGGTCATCGTCTTCACCCTCGTCGCCTTCCTGGTCACCTGGATCTTCGACGCCGACGTCGACGCCCAGGGCGGCGCCTACGCCACCGGCGTCCTGGTCCTGATGTCCTCGGCGGCGATCGCGGTGACCATCGCCGCCCACCGCGCCCGACAGCGGGGCTGGACCGTCGGCTTCACCGTGATCTCGGCGGTCCTGCTCTATGTGACCGTCGTGAACGTCATCGAGCGCCCCGACGGCGTGAAGATCGGCGCCTGCTTCATCGCGGGCATCATCCTGGTCTCGCTGCTGTCCCGGCTGGCCCGCGCCTTCGAGCTCCGGGTGACCAGCGTGACGCTGGACTCGATGGCGGAACGTTTCATCCGGGACATGGCCAGCCGCAAGATACGGTTCATCGCCAACGAGCCCGATCAGCGCGACAAAGCCGAGTACCGCGACAAGATCGAACAGATCCGGCAGGACAACGACATCCCCGGGGAGGATTTCGTCTTCGTCGAGGTCACCGTCGTCGATCCCTCCGAGTTCGAGTCGGGCCTGACCGTGCGCGGCGAGGTGCTGCACGGCCGCTACCGCGTCCTGACCCTGGAGTCCTCCTCCATCTCCAACGCCCTGGCCGCGCTGATGCTGCACACCCGTGACTCCACCGGCTGCATCCCGCACATCTACTTCGAGTGGACCGAGGGCAACCCCTTCGCCAACTTCCTGCGCTTCTTCCTGTTCGGCCAGGGCGAGGTCGCTCCGGTCACCCGGGAGGTCCTGCGCGAGGCGGAACCGGACCGCGACCGCCGCCCCCGCGTCCACACCGGCTGACCGCCCGCGGCCGTCGTCCCGACGCGACCCGACCCGACCCGACGACGACGCCGCCGCCGCGAAGACGCATACCCGTACATAACCCGCATGAGACGACCCGCGGCCTACCGTTGACGCTCATGAGCCTGAGCATCCGCAACCAACTGCCCGGCACCGTCACCGCCGTCCGTCCCGGCGAGGTGATGGCCACCGTCAAGATCCGTCTGGACGGCGGCCAGGACCTCACGGCGGCCATCACGCTGGAGGCCGTGACCCAACTCGCCCTCGCCGCCGGCACCGCCGTCCGCGCCCTGGTGAAGTCGACGGAGGTCTCCCTGGCCACCGGCCGGGTCGACGGCCTCTCGATCCGCAACCAGCTCCCCGGCACGATCACCGGCCTCGTGACGGGCGGGGTCATGGCCTCGGTCAAGGTCTCCATGGACGGGGGCGAACTCACCGCGGTGATCACCAAGGAAGCAGCCACCGACCTGGGCCTCTTCGTCGGCTCCGACGTCATCGCGCTGATCAAGGCGACCGAGGTGTCCCTGGCGACGGCGTAGCACGCGTGAGGGCCCCGCCCGGAAACGGACGGGGCCCTCACACCACCGGCTCAGTCCTCGTACGCGTCCAGCGGCGGGCACGAGCAGACCAGGTTCCGGTCGCCGAAGGCCTGGTCGATCCGGCGCACCGGCGGCCAGTACTTGTCGGCGGCCGACCCGCCGGCCGGGAAGACGGCCTCCTCACGCGTGTACGCGTGCTCCCACTCCCCGCCCAGCGCGGCCGCGGTGTGCGGGGCACCGTGCAGCGGGTTGTCCTCGGCCGGCCACTCGCCCGCACCGACCTTCTCGATCTCCGCACGGATGGCGATCATCGCCTCGCAGAAACGGTCGATCTCGATCAGGTCCTCGGACTCGGTCGGCTCGATCATCAGCGTGCCGGCCACCGGGAACGACATCGTCGGCGCGTGGAACCCGTAGTCGATGAGCCGCTTGGCAACATCGTCGACGCTCACGCCGGTCGCCTTGGTCAGCGGCCGCAGGTCGATGATGCACTCGTGCGCGACCAGCCCGCCCGGCCCGTTGTAGAGCACCGGGTAGTGCGGCTCCAGCCGCTTGGCGATGTAGTTGGCACTCAGCACGGCCACCTGCGTGGCCCGCTTGAGCCCCTCGCCGCCCATGAGCCGCACGTACGCCCACGAGATCGGAAGTATCCCGGCAGAGCCCCAGGGAGCCGCGGAGATCGGCCCCACCCCGGTGTCCGGCCCGGCGGCGGGCTGAAGCGGGTGGTTCGGCAGATACGGCGCCAGGTGCGACCGTACGGCGACGGGTCCGACGCCCGGACCACCGCCACCGTGGGGGATGCAGAACGTCTTGTGCAGGTTCAGGTGCGAGACGTCACCACCGAAGTGCCCCGGCTTGGCGAGACCGACGAGCGCGTTGAGGTTGGCGCCGTCGACGTACACCTGCCCGCCCGCCTCGTGCACCTGGGCGCAGATGTCGGCGACATGCTCCTCGAACACCCCGTGCGTCGACGGGTAGGTGATCATCAGCACCGACAGCTCGTCCCGGTGCCGCTCGATCTTCGCCCGCAGGTCCTCGACGTCGATCTCGCCGTCCTCGGCGGTCTTCACGACGACGACCTTCATGCCCGCCATCACGGCACTGGCCGCGTTCGTGCCGTGCGCGGAGGACGGGATGAGGCACACGGTCCGCTGCTCATCCCCGTTGCCCCGGTGGTACCCGCGGACGGCGAGCAGCCCGGCCAGCTCGCCCTGCGACCCGGCGTTCGGCTGGAGCGACACCTTGTCGTACCCGGTGACCTCGGCGAGCCGCTCCTCCAGCTCGCGGATGAGCGTCAGGTAGCCCTCCGCCTGCTCGGCCGGCGCGAAGGGGTGCAGCTGCCCGAACTCGGGCCAGGTGACCGGCTCCATCTCGGTGGTCGCGTTGAGCTTCATGGTGCAGGAGCCCAGCGGGATCATGCCCCGGTCCAGCGCGTAGTCCCGGTCCGCGAGCCTGCGCAGGTAACGCAGCATCGCGGTCTCGGAACGGTGCTGGTGGAAGACGGGATGCGTCAGGACCGCGTCGGACCGCAGCAGCCCGGCGGGCAGGGAGTCGGCAATGGCCGCGTCGAGCGCCTCGATGTCGCCGTCCACCCCGAAGGCGGCCCAGACGGCGGACACCTGCGCCCGCGCGGTCGTCTCGTCGCAGGCGATCGACACCTGGTCGGCGTCGACGAGGTGCAGGTTGACCCCGAGCTCCCGCGCGGCGGCGACGACCTCGGCGGCCTTCGCCGGCACCCGCACGGTCAGCGTGTCGAAGTACGACCCGTGCACGACCTCGACGCCGCCGGCCTCGAGACCGGCGGCCAGGATCGAGGCGTAGCGGTGCGTGCGCCGAGCGATCGCCCGCAGCCCGTCGGGACCGTGGTAGACGGCGTACATCCCCGCCATCACCGCCAGCAGCACCTGCGCCGTGCAGATGTTGCTGGTGGCCTTCTCGCGCCGGATGTGCTGCTCACGTGTCTGGAGCGCGAGCCGGTAGGCCTTGTGCCCGTCGGCGTCCACCGACACGCCCACCAGCCGCCCGGGCAGGCTGCGCGCGAACTGCTCGCGGACGGCCATGTAACCGGCGTGCGGCCCGCCGAAGCCCATCGGCACGCCGAACCTCTGCGTCGTACCGACCGCGATGTCCGCCCCCAGCTCGCCCGGCGACTTCAGCAGCGTCAGCGCGAGCAGATCCGCGGCGACGGTGACCAGCGCGCCGAGCCCGTGCGCCTGGTCGACGAGCGCCTCGAGGTCACGTACGGCACCGGAGGCGCCGGGGTACTGGACGAGCACGCCGTTGATCTCCCGCGCGGCGATCTCCGCCGGGATCCCGTCGCTCAGGTCGGCGACGACGACCTCCACGCCCGTCGGCTCGGCGCGGGTCTCGATCACGGCGATCGTCTGCGGCAGCGCGTCCGCGTCGATGAGGAAGAGACCCTTCTTGTTCTTCCCCATGCGCCGGGACAGCGCCATCGCCTCGGCGGCTGCCGTGCCCTCGTCGAGCAGCGACGCGCCGGAGGTCGGCAGCCCGGTGAGGTCGGCGACCACGGTCTGGAAGTTCAGCAGCGCCTCGAGCCGGCCCTGGGAGATCTCCGGCTGGTACGGCGTGTAGGCCGTGTACCAGGCCGGGTTCTCCATGACGTTGCGCAGGATCACCGGCGGCGTGAACGTCCCGTAGTAGCCGAGGCCGATCATCGAGTCGAGGACCTGGTTGCGGTCGGCCAGCGAGCGCAGTTCGGCCAGCACCTCGGCCTCGGTGCGCGCGCCCGGCAGGTCCAGCGCGTCGGCGTTCTTGATCACATCCGGGACCGCTGCGGCGGTGAGCTCGTCGAGCGAGCCGTAGCCGACCTGTGCGAGCATCTTGGCCCGCGCTTCGAGGTCGGGCCCGATGTGGCGCTGTTCGAAGGGAATTCCCTGCTCGAGCTCTGTGAGCGGAATGCGGTGGGCGGTCATTACGGAGGCCTCCTGGTCTGACACGACCTTCGAGGGTCACCACGGTGGGTACCCGGACGACCTCCCCCTCTGTCATCTCAACCTGAGAGCTTCACCGGGTCGCCCGAGGGCACCCGGCTTTCACCGTCGGTGAGAGCGGAAACCGTCGACGCCGTCGGCACCCGCCCTGCTTTCCAGAGTGACCTCGTCCGTGCGGTACGTGAGCCTGAGAGATTCCGGGGAGGATTTGCTCCTTCGGCGCCTCCGGTGATGTCCGGAGGACTCTCCCGCGCGGTGTCAGCAGCCGTTGTCAGACTACCAGCGGGGTCCACGAGACTCGCTCGAGTGGCCGCTCGTCCCAATGTGCTCTTTTGTAGTGCTTACGGATGAGTTGCGACCAAGTGGAGGGCCCGTGCAGACCGACATCGATCCGCGCAACCTGATCGGCCGCAAGGCGTTCGACCGCAACGGCACCAAGATCGGCACGGTCGACGAGGTCTACCTCGACGACGCCACCGGAGTTCCGGAGTGGGCGGCCATACGTACCGGTCTGTTCTCCCGCGACGCCTTCGTCCCCCTGGAGCCCAGCCAACTGGTCGAGGGCACTCTGCGCATCCCCTTCGAACGGGCCCTGATCAAGGACGCTCCCGACTTCGGCGTGGGTCGCCACCTCTCCCCCGAACAGGAACTCCAGCTCTACCACCACTACGGCCTCGACGTGGGCGCCGCTCCCCCGCTCCCCGACCGCGACTTCGGCCGGCTGGCGGGTACGGACGACAGCTGAACCACCTCGGCCCCTCAGCCGCAGGCCTGTATCAGCGCGCCGAGAATCCCGGCAGGGTCGTACAGCGGCCGGGCGCCGTCCGTGACGACTCTTCGGGTGCCGGCGTCGACCGGATCGGTCCGCGCCCAGCGGGCGGATCCGATGCCGACCTTCACCTCCAGACCGGAGGCGGTCACATACCGCCGTTCGGTGACGGACCCCCGTTCCTGGGCCCGGACCATCTCCCCCAGGGCCGGCTCACGCGCCCACCCGTCGTCCTCCGCGTACCGGGCGGGCGCCGTCGACAACACCACCAGGTCCACGTCCGAGTCGGGACGCGCAGCACCACGCGCGAAGGGACCGACGAGCAGCAGCCCCACCACGTCGCTCCGGTTCCCGGCCCAACGGGTGACCCGGTCCACCACCCGGCGCATCTCCGCTGCGCGCTCCGGCGACACCCCGGCCGGGTCCGCGAACTGGCCTCCGTGCAGCTTCATGCAGCCCCCATCCGTCACCGGTGTCACCTCTCGGGACACCGCCACCGCTCCTGCGCACCCCACTCTTCAAACCGCTTCACTCTGTGTAACTGATCCGCCTCACGCGGAGTTCCCGGACTCCACCTCCGACGGCTTCGCCTCCGAATGCGGCGCTCCCGCCGCGGTCCCGTCGTCGTCCTCAGGTCTTCGTCGCACCAGCGGCAACGGATCCGCCGGCTCCAGCCCCGGATCGTCGGTCCTGAAGGTGCGCACCCGTCCCGGCTCCGAATCGGGCGTCTCGAACCGCACGGTAACCCGACCCAGCCCGCTGCCCTGCACCCATCCGTGTCCGAGCTCGGCATGCCGCACATCGTGTCCTGGGCGCCACTGGCGCTCGACCGGCACCGGCACCTCGCCGACGGGCTCGTCCGCGAGCTCCTCCTCCGGCCCGTCCGCCCGGTCCTCGGCGGCCTGCGCGAACAGATCCTCCTGCGTGAAGTCCGCCAGTCCACTGACGCCCACTCCCAGCAGCCGCACCCCGCCCGTCGTGTCCACCGAGTCGAGCAACCGGGCCACCGCCTCCCGAACCACCGCCGGCTCATCGGTGGGCCCACGCAGGGTCTCGGACCGGGTGAGCGTGGAGAAGTCGTAGCGCCGCACCTTCAGCACGATGGTCCGCCCCGACAGACCGGCCCCCCGCAGCCGGCGCACGCACCGGTCCGCGAGCCGCTGCACCTCCAGCTCCACCCGGACCCGGTCGTGGATGTCCACGTCGTACGTGTCCTCGACCGACACCGACTTGGCCTCCCGCTCCGCCACCACGGGCCGGTCGTCGCGGGCCAGCGCCATGGCGTACAGCGCGTGCCCGTGCGCCTTGCCCAGCAGCCGCACCAGCTCGTCCTCACCCGCCTCGGCGATCTCGTCGATCGTGGTGATCCCGGCCCGGCGCAGATGGTCCCCCGTCGCGGGGCCGACCCCCGGCAGGGTCCGCACCGACAGCGGGCCGAGCAGAGCCCGCTCCGTCCCCGGCTCGATGAGCACCAGCCCGTCGGGCTTCGCCTGCTCCGAGGCGATCTTCGCCAGCATCTTGCAGGAGGCCAGGCCCACCGACCCCGTGAGCCCGGTGACGGCCCGTATGTCCGCGCGCAGCCTGATCCCCGCCAGCCGCGCGGACTCACTGTCCCAGGCCGCTCCCCCGGCATCCAGGTCCACGAAGGCCTCGTCCAGACTCAGCGGCTCCACCAGCGGCGACAGCGCCCGCAGCAGCCCCATGACCTGCTCGCTGATCGACCGGTAGAACGCGAAGCGCGGAACCAGGTACGCGGCGTTCGGAGCCCGCCGGCGCGCCTGGGCCATGGGCATCGCCGAGTGCACTCCGAAGACCCGCGCCTCGTAGGAGGCGGTCGCGACCACTCCACGGGGCCCCAGACCACCCACGACCACGGCTTTCCCGCGCAGACTCGGCTTGGATGCCTGCTCCGCCTGGGCGAAGAAGGCATCCATGTCGAGATGCAGGATCGTGGGCGCGTTTCTCACATGTCCGATGCTGCACCACGCCACTGACAATGACGTCGTACAGCCGTCCCTCGCGCCCCGGGGCGGGTGTCAGACCGCCCGGTTGCGCCGACGGGCCAGCTCGTCCGCCGGATTGTGCCCGACGAGCGTCTCCCCGGTGTCGACACGCTCCCCGTGCAACTGCGACAGCGCGCTCTCGACGTCCCGCCACACCACGCCCACAGCGATCCCGAAGATGCCCTGACCGCCCTGGAGCAGCGCGTGGACCTCGTCCGGCGAGGTGCACTCGTAGACGGTGGCGCCGTCACTCATCAGCGTCATGCGCTCCAGGTCACTGAACCCGCGCTCCCGCAGATGCTGCACTGCGGTGCGGATGTTCTGGAGCGACACCCCGGTGTCGAGGAACCGCTTGACGATCTTCAGGACGACGACGTCCCGGAAGCTGTACAGACGCTGCGTGCCGGACCCGTGAGCCGGCCGCACGCTCGGCTCCACCAGCCCGGTGCGGGCCCAGTAGTCCAGTTGCCGATAGGTGATGCCGGCGGCCGCGCAGGCCGTCGGACCGCGATAGCCGATCTGCTCGGACGCCATGGACGTCGCCCCTCCGCTGCTCGGCACGGCCGCCGGTCGCTGCGGAGCGTGGTCGGCCGCGCTGGTCTGCTGGGGATACCCCCTGCTCGAGCGTGCTGGAGAGCCCGGGGAAGGGTACGGACCGCTCCCCCCGACACCGAGTCCGGGGGCACCCCCAGCCGTACCGTCGCCGCTGCTTCTCACGCCGACCTCCGTCCTTGACCTGCCTTGTCGACGGTAGGCAGTCACCAGGGGTGCGTCAACGATCGCCACACTCGGCACGCCGAGTGATAATCACCCTGAGAGTGGTTTCCCGCACCCCGTCGCGGGGAAAGGCTAGCCGAATGCGCTGAGAAGTAGCCGTAGGACGCTCTCACTCGCCGTTGGCATTTGCCGAAAACAGGGCGGGCGTCCCCGTGCAGGACGCCCGCGTTCCGCGCATGTGCCGGCTACTGGTTGCTGGTGCCGAAGTCCTCGGGCGAGATCTGGTCGAGGAACTCGCGGAACTTCTCCACCTCGTCCTCCTGCTCGTCCGGGATGGCGATCCCCGCGTCGTCGAGGACCGTGTCACTGCCGTAGATCGGTGTCCCCGTGCGCAACGCCAGCGCTATGGCGTCCGAGGGACGCGCGCTCACCTCGACCCCGCTGGCGAAGACCAGCTCCGCGTAGAAGACGCCCTCCCGCAGGTCCGTGATGCGCACCTCGGTGAGCTCCTGGCCGACGGCCTCCAGCACGTCCTTGAACAGGTCGTGGGTCAGCGGTCGCGCGGGAGCCATGCCCTGCTGGGCGAAGGCGATCGCCGTCGCCTCGCCCGGTCCGATCCAGATGGGAAGGTAACGGTCGCCTCCCACTTCACGCAGCAGCACGATCGGTTGGTTGGAGGGCATCTCGACCCGGACACCTACGACATCGAGCTCGTTCACACAGCAACCCTAGGCCGTGCCCGGGACGTTTGGGTAGTCGGGCCGGGAACGGGTGACCGATCCGCCCAGGGCGAAACCGCCCGCTCAGGGCAGTCGCACCCCGAGTGCCGTCTGCACCAACGCCGCGTGCAGCCGCACCGTGAGCCCCGCGATTTCCTTCGTACGGGCCTGCGCGTGGGCCCTGGTCTGCGGATTGCGATGGCGCTTGAGCGGCGCCACCACCTGGTCCACGAGCCCGGCCTCACGGTCGGCCGCGGCCTTCATCACCCGCAGGTGCCGGGGCTCGATCCCGAATCTGCCCAGCTCGGCGACGAGCGCTGCCACCGTGGCCGCCTCGGCGTCGTAGACCCCGTCCTCCAACGGCGCGACGAGACCGTACGACTCCCACTCCGCGAGCTCCGGCTCACCGATTCCCGCGGTCGCCAGCAGCTCGGACCGGCCGATCCTGGCGACGGTGGGCCCCTCCGACGCCTCCAGAACGACCTCGCCGTCCCGCTGCCGGCCCACGGTCGGCAGCGGCGCGGCCTCACCGCGCTCCACGGCGTCCAGGTGCTCGCGGATGACCTTGAGCGGCAGATAGTGGTCCCGCTGCATCCTCAGGACGTGGCCGAGGCGCTCGACGTCCTGCACACTGAACTTCCGGTACCCCGACGGGGTCCGTTGCGGCTCGATCAGCCCTTCCGACTCCAAAAAACGGATCTTGGAGATGGTGACTTCGGGAAACTCGTCGCGCAGCGCGTTCAACACGGTGCCGATGCTCATCGGACCACCGTCCGCGGCGGCGGTGCCGTGTCCGGCACCGCCCCTCGGTGTTTGAAGCATGGACCTTCCCTGGGGAGTCCCCCCGGACGGTGCCCGGGGGCCGGTCAGTAGCCCCGCTGGCTCGCGTAGAAGACCAGCCGGTACTTGCCGATCTGCACCTCGTCACCGTTCGACAGAGGGACCTCGTCGATCCGCTCCCGGTTGACGTACGTGCCGTTCAGACTGCCGACGTCCGCCACCTTGAACGTGCCGTCCGGGTTGCGCCGGAACTCCACGTGGCGACGCGAGACCGTCACGTCGTCCAGGAAGATGTCGCTCTGCGGGTGTCGACCGGCCGTCGTCAGGTCGCCGTCCAGAAGGAAACGGCTGCCCGAGTTCGGGCCTCGCCGCACGACCAGCAGGGCGGAGCCCAGCGGCAGCGCGTCGACCGCGGCCTGCGCCTCGGGCGAGAGCGCGGGCAGCTGCGTCTGACCGGTGACCTCGGCGTCGTAGGCCTCGAGACCGGAGATGGAGATGGTGGAGGTCGTCTCCGACGCACGCTCGGGCGTCAGCCCGGGGCGCAGCGGCGCGCCGCAGTTGGAGCAGAAGCGGCTGTTCTCCGCGTTGCGGTTACCGCACCTCGTACACACCAGGGCCGACATAGGGGAAAACCCTCCACCCGTACTTGAGGTTGACGGTTGGCCGAAACCTATGCCGCCGGACTGCGCAGGGTCAACAGACGCCGCGCCCTGGCCGCCGGGAACGTCGCCGCCCTGACCAGCCACCTGGTCCCTGAACAGCGGCCGCTGACCCTCTGCGTCAGGCTGTGCGCGATGGCGAGCGGTCGCGTTGTCGCTACCCTCTCGCGCGCTCTTGCCGAACAACTTCGCAAACAACTTCACGGGCGATTCCCCTTGACCGAAACAGACCCGCCCGTGGGGCAGGACGAACCCTGACTGAATACACCGGTCGACCCGGACACCTTCACAACGTCCGTGTCCACCAGACAGTTTCCACCACGCACCACCCGATCGGTGCGTCGACCCCCCGCAACCTCATGCCCCTGCCGGACGACCCCCATGCACCCCCGGTTCACTGGCTCGACGACCGAGCGTAGTCAGGCTGCTTCGCCGCTCGCAAGGCATCCACGACGATCTTGTCCGACCGCTCGACAGTCACGGTGGCCTGCTCCTTCTCGAGAGTCTGCACCACGCCTCCAGGGATGTTCAGCGCCGGCTCGAGGTCCTGCGGGTTGCCGATGACCTTGAAACGAAAGGGCGTGTTGATCTTGTTCCCGTCGACGCTCACGCTCTTGCCCGAATCCGTCAGAAAGGTGCCGGCGACGACCCGCACTCCGTTCACCTGGATCGCCTCGGCCCCGGCCGCGCGCAGCTCCTGGATCGCGTCGAGCAACATGTCCGCCTCGACCGTCCCCTTCGTGTCCTCGATGGTCATCGTGATGCCCGGCCCCTGCGCAGCGACCGTGCCCGCCAGAATGCCGAGTTGCTTCTCCTTCTCGACCGTCTGCTTCCGGGCCTCCTCGGCCTGGTCGGAGCTGTTCTCCAGCTCCTGCTGCTGCTTCTCGAGACCCTGCTTCTCGTCCTCAAGACGCTGACTGCGGTCATCGAGTTCATCGAGGATGCGTACGAGATCTTCCTGACGCGCACCGCGCAGCGCGTTTCCGCTGTCGCTGTTGGAGGCGACCTGCACGGCCAGGCCGAAGCCCAGGCCGAACAGCAGCAGGGCGACGATGAGTTGGGCCCTGGACACCCGCGGCGGCCAGAGTCCCTGCACCAGCCGCTGGCGACCGGTCAGCGCGGGCTCGGCCGGCTGCTCCGCCACGCCGTCCGCGGGCGGCGTCGCCGGGACCTCGTCGGGCAGCTCCTTGCGGAGCCTGTACTCGGGCGTCTCGTCCTGGTTGCTCATCGACCTCACGCCCGGAAGACGTGCCGACGGATCGCCGCGGCGTTGGAGAAGATCCGGATACCGAGGACGACCACGACCCCGGTGGACAGCTGCGATCCGACGCCCAACTCGTCACCCAGGAAGACGATCAGCGCGGCCACCACCACGTTCGACAGGAAGGACACCACGAACACCTTGTCGTCGAAGATGCCGTCGAGCATGGCCCGAAGCCCGCCGAACACGGCGTCCAGCGCCGCCACCACGGCGATCGGCAGATACGGCACGACGGCCGCCGGAACCTCGGGCTGGACCAACAGGCCGGCCACGACTCCCACGACGAGGCCCAGTACGGCGATCACGATGTGCCCTTCTCAGTTCTCGGCTGCGCTGTACGTACGATCACACTCGGTGCGGCGGGCAGCCGGACGTCGTCCGCCACGGAGATGGCCGTCCGGATGCCGTAGTTCTCCTGCAACGCGTTCAGATACAGCCCGTCGGCGCTGTTCTGGAACCTGGAGCTCAGGTTCTTCCCGTCCCCCACCGCCAGCACCGTGTACGGCGGGACCAGCGGTTTGTTGTCGACCAGTATGGCTTCACCCGCGGCCCTGATCGCCGAGAGCGCCGTCAGCCGCTGTCCGTTGATGGAGACGGCCTCGGCACCCGACGCCCACAGTCCGTTGACCACGCGCTGCATGTCGCGGTCCCGGACCCGCCCGGTGTCGGAGAAGCCGGTGGTCTCACGCGGGTTGCCGTCACCGCCCGTGGTGGCTTCCTTGGCGTCGTCCACGACCAGCTTGACGCCTGGCCCGTGCACCTCGACGGCGCCCGACAGGATGCCCACCAGATCCGCCTGGTCACTGCCGCCGCTCTGCTTGAGCGCCTCCTGCTGTCGGCCGCTCACGTCGTCGCGCAGTTTGTCGACGGTGCTTTCGAGCTCGTCGGCCGCATCGGTCTCACGATCGATACGGTCGATGAGCTCCTCGCGCTCCTTCGCGACGACCGGCGCCGCGACCCGCGCCTGCGCCGCACCGACGGTGACCACGAGGGCCGCGAGCACCAGGCCCACGGCGAGACCCAGCTTCGCCCGAACCGTCCTGGGCAGGCCACCGGCGCCCTCGGCCTGCTTACGGGCGGCGGCCTCGGCATAACCGTCGTCGAGGCTGTGGTCCATGACGTTGGTGAGCAGCGACATGGACGCGTCCGGACGCGACACACGCGCGGGTGTGCTCCGAACGGGGGGCTGCTGCGGCATGCCGCACATCGTCGCACGTCGCGCCCAGTACCTCCGAATGGCCCCACCGGCGTGCCGGACAGGCCCCCTTGGGGACACTTGTCCGGCACGCGCGCGTGCGCGTGGATCAGCGTCCGGCGCTGTCCACGACGGCCGACCACTCGTCGAGCAGGGCCTGCGCCGACGCGTCGTCCGGGCCCTCCGCCCACAGATGGGTGACGGCCTCGGCCGGGTCCGGCAGCACCATCACCCAGCGCCCGTCCGTCTCCACCACCCGGACACCGTCGGTGGTGTCCACGAAGCGGTCTCCGGCCACCTCCACGACCCGCCGCATCACGAGGCCCTTGACCGCCCACGGGGTCGCCAGATCCCGCTTCAGGACGTGCGCCCGCGGAATCCGCGCGTCGATCTGGCTCAGGGTGAGCTGCGTCCGCGCCACCAGCCCGATCAAGCGCACGAAGGCCGCCGTACCGTCGAAGACGCTGCTGAACTCCGGGACGATGAAGCCGCCCTTGCCGTCCCCGCCGAAGATGGCCGTCTCGTCCCGCCCGACCCGGGTGAGGTCGTCCGGCGAGGTCGTCGTCCACTCGACCTGCGTCCCGTGATAGGCCGCCACCTGCTCGGCGATCCTCGTCGTGGTCACCGGCAGGGCGACGCGCCCGCTGCGCCGCTCTGCGGCCACCAGGTCGAGCAGCACGAGCAGCGCCCGGTCGTCCTCGATGATCCGGCCCTTCTCGTCGACGAGGGAGAGCCGCTCACCCACAGGGTCGAACCGCACGCCGAACGCGGCCCGCGACGAAGCCACGATCTCTCCGAGCCGGACAAGCCCGGAACGCCGCTGGTCGCCCGTCTCCGTGGGCCTGGCCTCGTTCAGACCGGGATTGACGGTCAGCGAGTCCACTCCGAGCTTCCCCAGGAGACTCGGCAACACCAACCCGGCGCTGCCGTTCGAGGCGTCCACCACGACCTTGAGCCCGGACTCGGCGATCCCTGTCGTGTCCACGTTCCGCAGCAGCGACCCGGTGTACGAGTCGAAGACGCTGGCCGGGAAATGCAGGTCGCCGATCTCTCCCGGGAACGCGCGCCGGTACTCCTGCCGCGCGAACACCCGGTCCAGCTTGCGCTGACTGCCCTGCGACAGGTCCGCGCCCTGTCCGTCGAAGAACATGATGTCCACGGAGTCCGGCACCCCGGGTGAGGTCCGGATCATGATCCCGCCGGCACTCCCCCGCGCCGTCTGCTGCCGCGCCACGGGCAGCGGGACGTTCTCCAGGTCCCGTACGTCGATGGCGCTGGCCTGAAGCGCGGAGATGACCGCCCGCTTCAGCGCACGGGCACCACGCGAGTGATCCCGGGCCGTGGTGACCGTGGACCCCTTCTTGAGCGTCGTGGCGTAGGCCCCGGCGAGACGCACGGCCAGTTCGGGCGTGATCTCGACGTTCAGGATTCCGGACACGCCACGGGCACCGAACAGGTGCGCCTGCCCACGGGACTCCCAGATCACCGACGTGTTGACGAACGCGCCGGCTTCGATGGTCTTGAAGGGATAGACCCGCACGTTGCCCTGCACGATCGATTCTTCACCGATCAGGCATTCGTCACCGATGACAGCGCCGTCCTCGATCCGGGCCGCCCGCATGATGTCGGTGTTCTTCCCGACGACGCAGCCACGGAGATTGCTGTGCTCACCGACGTACACGTTGTCGTGTACCACGGCCTTGTGCAGGAAGGCACCGCTCTTCACGACGACGTTGGATCCGATGACGGAGTGTTCGCGGATTTCGGCGCCGGCCTCGACCTTCGCGTAGTCCCCGATGTAGAGGGGGCCGCGAAGGACGGCATCGGGATGCACCTCGGCACCTTCGGCCACCCACACGCCGGGCGAGATCTCGAACCCGTCGATCTCGACGTCGACCTTGCCTTCGAGCACGTCGGCCTGGGCCTTCACGTAGCTCTCGTGCGTGCCCACATCTTCCCAGTAGCCCTCGGCGATGAAGCCGTAGACCGGCTTGCCCTCCTTCATCAGCTGCGGGAAGACGTCTCCGGACCAGTCGACGGGCACATCGGCCTCGACGTAGTCGAAGACCTCCGGCTCCATGACGTAGATGCCCGTGTTCACCGTGTCCGAGAAAACCTGGCCCCAGGTCGGCTTCTCGAGGAACCGCTCGACCTTGCCCTCTTCGTCGACGATGGTGATGCCGAATTCCAGCGGATTGGGCACACGCGTCAGACAGACCGTGACCAGTGCGCCCTTTTCCTTGTGGAAGGCGATCAACTCGGTGAGGTCGAAGTCGGTGAGGGCATCGCCGGAGATGACGACGAAGGCGTCGTCCTTCAGCGCCTCCTCTGCGTTCTTGACGCTTCCGGCGGTACCGAGTGGCTTCTCCTCGTTGGCATAGCTGAGCTCCATTCCGAGCTCTTCGCCGTCACCGAAGTAGTTCTTGACCAGCGACGCCAGGAACTGAACAGTTACGACGGTCTCGTTGAGCCCATGCCTTTTGAGCAGCCTCAGAACGTGCTCCATGATCGGCCGGTTGGCCACCGGCAGGAGCGGCTTGGGCATGCTCGAGGTCATAGGGCGAAGGCGTGTGCCTTCGCCTCCGGCCATCACGACGGCCTTCATGTCGGAAGCGTCCTCCTATAGAGACGACTGTCTAGCCGACTTCACCCGTCCAGATTGTCCCGCACTTTTCGTCCGCGGGCCATCGAGCCACTGCGCAGCTGCCAATCGGCGAGGTCAGTCGGCCACGGCGTCCGCACGAACCAGGCGGCGGACCTGTACCACGTAGAGGACTCCTGCCCACCAATAGAGCGTTGTACCCCATCCGGCGAACGCCCATCCGAAAATGGCAGCGAGTGACGCCAGCCAGCCACTTCCGTCACTGAGCAGAAGCAGCGGGAAGGCGTACATCAGGTTGAAGGTGGCCGCCTTCCCCAGGAAGTTCACCTGCGGCGGCGGATAGCCGTGCCGCCTGAGGATGCCGACCATCACCAGCAGAAGCAGCTCGCGAGCCAGAAGTACAGCGGTCAACCAGACAGGCAGAATCTCCCGCCAGGTGAGACCGACCAGAGTCGAGAGAATGTAGAGCCGGTCCGCAGCAGGGTCGAGGAGCCGGCCGAGGCTGCTGATCTGGTTCCAGCGCCGAGCGAGCTTGCCGTCCAGATAGTCGGTGATCCCGCTGAAAGCCAGCACGAGGAGAGCCCAGCCGTCGCTCTGCGGGCCTCCGAACTCGGGCCGGAGGATCAGCCACAGGAACACAGGTACGCCGACCAGACGCGCCATGCTGAGGATGTTCGGGATGGTGAGGACCCGGTCTGTCTGGACGCGGGTCTCCTGGACCTCCACCCGGGGGCCTCCAGTAGGAAATGAGCCAACGATGCCCCCTGACCCTACCCCAACGCAAAAAAGCTCTGGCCCTCGGGCTGTATGCCCAAGAGCCAGAGCTCTAAAAGGAGTTCGGCGGTGTCCTACTCTCCCACAGGGTCCCCCCTGCAGTACCATCGGCGCTGTAAGGCTTAGCTTCCGGGTTCGGAATGTAACCGGGCGTTTCCCTCACGCTATGACCACCGAAACACTATGAAACACATGCAGCCGCACCATGCCGTGACCATGACATGGGGCCGTTCGTGGTTTCAGAACCAACACAGTGGACGCGAGCAACTGAGGACAAGCCCTCGGCCTATTAGTACCAGTCAGCTTCACCCATTACTGGGCTTCCACATCCGGCCTATCAACCCAGTCGTCTACTGGGAGCCTTAACCCCTCAAGGGGGTGGGAATACTCATCTCGAAGCAGGCTTCCCGCTTAGATGCTTTCAGCGGTTATCCCTCCCGAACGTAGCCAACCAGCCATGCCCTTGGCAGAACAACTGGCACACCAGAGGTTCGTCCGTCCCGGTCCTCTCGTACTAGGGACAGCCCTTCTCAATATTCCTGCGCGCGCAGCGGATAGGGACCGAACTGTCTCACGACGTTCTAAACCCAGCTCGCGTACCGCTTTAATGGGCGAACAGCCCAACCCTTGGGACCGACTCCAGCCCCAGGATGCGACGAGCCGACATCGAGGTGCCAAACCATCCCGTCGATATGGACTCTTGGGGAAGATCAGCCTGTTATCCCCGGGGTACCTTTTATCCGTTGAGCGACGGCGCTTCCACAAGCCACCGCCGGATCACTAGTCCCGACTTTCGTCCCTGCTCGACCCGTCGGTCTCACAGTCAAGCTCCCTTGTGCACTTACACTCAACACCTGATTGCCAACCAGGCTGAGGGAACCTTTGGGCGCCTCCGTTACTCTTTAGGAGGCAACCGCCCCAGTTAAACTACCCATCAGACACTGTCCCTGATCCGGATCACGGACCCAGGTTAGACATCCAGCACGACCAGAGTGGTATTTCAACGGCGACTCCACAACCACTGGCGTGGCTGCTTCAAAGTCTCCCACCTATCCTACACAAGCCGAACCGAACACCAATATCAAACTGTAGTAAAGGTCCCGGGGTCTTTCCGTCCTGCTGCGCGAAACGAGCATCTTTACTCGTAGTGCAATTTCACCGGGCCTATGGTTGAGACAGTCGAGAAGTCGTTACGCCATTCGTGCAGGTCGGAACTTACCCGACAAGGAATTTCGCTACCTTAGGATGGTTATAGTTACCACCGCCGTTTACTGGCGCTTAAGTTCTCAGCTTCGCCAAGACGAATCTTGACTAACCGGTCCCCTTAACGTTCCAGCACCGGGCAGGCGTCAGTCCGTATACATCGCCTTACGGCTTCGCACGGACCTGTGTTTTTAGTAAACAGTCGCTTCTCGCTGGTCTCTGCGGCCACCCCCAGCTCGAGCAGCAAGTGCTCTCACCAGACGTGGCCCCCCTTCTCCCGAAGTTACGGGGGCATTTTGCCGAGTTCCTTAACCATAGTTCACCCGAACGCCTCGGTATTCTCTACCTGACCACCTGAGTCGGTTTAGGGTACGGGCCGCCATGAAACTCGCTAGAGGCTTTTCTCGACAGCATAGGATCATCCACTTCGCCACAATCGGCTCGGCATCAGGTCTCAGACTATGTGAACGGCGGATTTGCCTACCGTTCGTCCTACACCCTTACCCCGGGACAACCACCGCCCGGGATGGACTACCTTCCTGCGTCACCCCATCACTCACCTACTGCAAGTCTGGTTCGTCGGCTCCACCACTTTCCTTTCCCCGAAGGGTCCGGAACGGCTTCACGGACTTAGCATCGCCTGGTTCGATGTTTGACGCTTCACAGCGGGTACCGGAATATCAACCGGTTATCCATCGACTACGCCTGTCGGCCTCGCCTTAGGTCCCGACTTACCCTGGGCAGATCAGCTTGACCCAGGAACCCTTAGTCAATCGGCGCACACGTTTCTCACGTGTGTATCGCTACTCATGCCTGCATTCTCACTCGTGAACCGTCCACAACTACCTTCCGGTGCTGCTTCACCCGGCACACGACGCTCCCCTACCCATCCATACAGGCGTTGGCCCTGTTGTATGAATGACACGACTTCGGCGGTACGCTTGAGCCCCGCTACATTGTCGGCGCGGAATCACTAGACCAGTGAGCTATTACGCACTCTTTCAAGGGTGGCTGCTTCTAAGCCAACCTCCTGGTTGTCTGTGCGACTCCACATCCTTTCCCACTTAGCGTACGCTTAGGGGCCTTAGTCGATGCTCTGGGCTGTTTCCCTCTCGACCATGGAGCTTATCCCCCACAGTCTCACTGCCGCGCTCTCACTTACCGGCATTCGGAGTTTGGCTAAGGTCAGTAACCCGGTAGGGCCCATCGCCTATCCAGTGCTCTACCTCCGGCAAGAAACACACGACGCTGCACCTAAATGCATTTCGGGGAGAACCAGCTATCACGGAGTTTGATTGGCCTTTCACCCCTAACCACAGGTCATCCCCCAGGTTTTCAACCCTGGTGGGTTCGGTCCTCCACGAAGTCTTACCTCCGCTTCAACCTGCCCATGGCTAGATCACTCCGCTTCGGGTCTTGAGCGTGCTACTGAAACGCCCTATTCGGACTCGCTTTCGCTACGGCTTCCCCACTCGGGTTAACCTCGCAACACACCGCAAACTCGCAGGCTCATTCTTCAAAAGGCACGCAGTCACGACGCACCGAGTAAACTCGATGCGCGACGCTCCCACGGCTTGTAGGCACACGGTTTCAGGTACTATTTCACTCCGCTCCCGCGGTACTTTTCACCATTCCCTCACGGTACTATCCGCTATCGGTCACCAGGGAATATTTAGGCTTAGCGGGTGGTCCCGCCAGATTCACACGGGATTTCTCGGGCCCCGTGCTACTTGGGTGTCTCTCAAACGAGCCGTTGACGTTTCGACTACGGGGGTCTTACCCTCTACGCCGGACCTTTCGCATGTCCTTCGCCTACATCAACGGTTTCTGACTCGTCTCACAGCCGGCAGACTGTGAAAGAGAGATCCCACAACCCCGTACACGCAACCCCTGCCGGGTCTCACACGTATACGGTTTGGCCTCATCCGGTTTCGCTCGCCACTACTCCCGGAATCACGGTTGTTTTCTCTTCCTGCGGGTACTGAGATGTTTCACTTCCCCGCGTTCCCTCCACACTGCCTATGTGTTCAGCAGCGGGTGACAGCCCATGACGACTGCCGGGTTTCCCCATTCGGAAACCCCCGGATCAAAGCCTGGTTGACGACTCCCCGGGGACTATCGTGGCCTCCCACGTCCTTCATCGGTTCCTGGTGCCAAGGCATCCACCGTGCGCCCTTAAAAACTTGGCCACAGATGCTCGCGTCCACTGTGCAGTTCTCAAACAACGACCAGCCACCCATCACCCCGAACCCTTAACGGATCCGAGTGCACTGGGGCCGGCACTGAAGGCAGCCATACGGCCATACCCTCAGACACCCAACAGCGTGCCCGGCACCCTCGCCACTCATGATCAGCTTTCCACGCTCCGAAGAACAGTACTTGCAGCCCGAGATGACTGAGAATGCCGAATAATCAACGTTCCACCCATGAGCAACCAGCATCGGACGTACGCCGATGTACTGGCCTCTGAACCGGCCCCCGAAGGGACAGGCTTAGAAGTGCTCCTTAGAAAGGAGGTGATCCAGCCGCACCTTCCGGTACGGCTACCTTGTTACGACTTCGTCCCAATCGCCAGTCCCACCTTCGACAGCTCCCTCCCACAAGGGGTTGGGCCACCGGCTTCGGGTGTTACCGACTTTCGTGACGTGACGGGCGGTGTGTACAAGGCCCGGGAACGTATTCACCGCAGCAATGCTGATCTGCGATTACTAGCAACTCCGACTTCATGGGGTCGAGTTGCAGACCCCAATCCGAACTGAGACCGGCTTTTTGAGATTCGCTCCACCTCACGGTTTCGCAGCTCTTTGTACCGGCCATTGTAGCACGTGTGCAGCCCAAGACATAAGGGGCATGATGACTTGACGTCGTCCCCACCTTCCTCCGAGTTGACCCCGGCAGTCTCCTGTGAGTCCCCATCACCCCGAAGGGCATGCTGGCAACACAGAACAAGGGTTGCGCTCGTTGCGGGACTTAACCCAACATCTCACGACACGAGCTGACGACAGCCATGCACCACCTGTACACCGACCACAAGGGGGCGCCTGTCTCCAGACGTTTCCGGTGTATGTCAAGCCTTGGTAAGGTTCTTCGCGTTGCGTCGAATTAAGCCACATGCTCCGCTGCTTGTGCGGGCCCCCGTCAATTCCTTTGAGTTTTAGCCTTGCGGCCGTACTCCCCAGGCGGGGAACTTAATGCGTTAGCTGCGGCACCGACGACGTGGAATGTCGCCAACACCTAGTTCCCACCGTTTACGGCGTGGACTACCAGGGTATCTAATCCTGTTCGCTCCCCACGCTTTCGCTCCTCAGCGTCAGTAATGGCCCAGAGATCCGCCTTCGCCACCGGTGTTCCTCCTGATATCTGCGCATTTCACCGCTACACCAGGAATTCCGATCTCCCCTACCACACTCTAGTCTGCCCGTATCGAATGCAGACCCGGGGTTAAGCCCCGGGCTTTCACATCCGACGCGACAGACCGCCTACGAGCTCTTTACGCCCAATAATTCCGGACAACGCTTGCGCCCTACGTATTACCGCGGCTGCTGGCACGTAGTTAGCCGGCGCTTCTTCTGCAGGTACCGTCACTTTCGCTTCTTCCCTGCTGAAAGAGGTTTACAACCCGAAGGCCGTCATCCCTCACGCGGCGTCGCTGCATCAGGCTTTCGCCCATTGTGCAATATTCCCCACTGCTGCCTCCCGTAGGAGTCTGGGCCGTGTCTCAGTCCCAGTGTGGCCGGTCGCCCTCTCAGGCCGGCTACCCGTCGTCGCCTTGGTGAGCCATTACCTCACCAACAAGCTGATAGGCCGCGGGCTCATCCTTCACCGCCGGAGCTTTTAACCCCCACCCATGCGAGTGGAAGTATTATCCGGTATTAGACCCCGTTTCCAGGGCTTGTCCCAGAGTGAAGGGCAGATTGCCCACGTGTTACTCACCCGTTCGCCACTAATCCCCACCGAAGTGGTTCATCGTTCGACTTGCATGTGTTAAGCACGCCGCCAGCGTTCGTCCTGAGCCAGGATCAAACTCTCCGTGAATGTTTACCGGTAATCCGGTCGACACCACGAGAGCGGAACAGCCAGGCGGAATAAGCCCGGCCGTTCACAGCGTCCTCGCTGTGTTTTGTTTCAAAGGAACCTCATCCTCGGCTATCACTGCCGGGGACGGGGTATCAACATATCTGGCGTTGATTTTTGGCACGCTGTTGAGTTCTCAAGGAACGGACGCTTCCTTTGTACTCACCCGAGAGACTCTCTCAGGCTTTCCTCCGGGCGCTTCCCTTCGGTCTTGCGTTTCCGACTCTATCAGGGTTTTTCCGGCCTCTTGACCACCGTTCCGCAGACATGCGAAAGATGATCCAGAGATAGGATCTGACAAGTTGGGTGCTGCTCGGTAAGCGCGCTTGATCGCGTCACTCACCCTCAAGCAGGAGTACGACTGTACACGGGGCCGCGGAGACGCTGCAAATCGACTACGCTAGTGGTCTAGACCACGGATCGGGTGCTCTCGTGCGGAACCGGTACTTCATATGACATACCCTGCTGCACAGTGCGCCGACCTGGACAAGCAGTGACGGCCCATATACATCTCCACCCCTGGGAGGCTTCCCATGACCACCGTGACGTCCCCTCTAGCAGGACGCGCCATCGGGCTGGCGGCCGTGCCGGACCCGGTCTTCTCCGGGGCCATGGTCGGCCCGGGCACGGCGATCGACCCGGTGCGTGAGCCTTCCGAGGCCGTCGCACCCGTGGACGGAGTCATCGTCTCCCTCCACCCGCACGCCTTCGTCGTGGTCGACTCCGAGGGACATGGGGTACTCACCCATCTCGGGATCGACACCGTGCAGCTCAACGGCGAGGGCTTCGAGCTCCTGGTGAACAAGGGCGACACCGTGACGCGCGGGCAGAGCATCGTGCGGTGGAACCCGGCCGCGGTCGAGGAGGCCGGCAAGTCCCCGGTGTGCCCGGTCGTCGCGCTGGAGGCCACGGCCGACTCGCTCGGCGAACTCCGTGAAGACGGCGATGTCAAAGCCGGCGACGCTCTCTTTTCCTGGCAGTAGTACCGACGCCGTCATACCGACGGCACAGGACAACCACCGCGGCGGCGGGACCCGCCGCACTATCGGAGACGGGTGAGATGGAGACAACGCTGCGAGGCGTCGGCGTGAGTCACGGTGTGGCGATCGGCGAGGTTCGGCACATGGGAACGGCGGTGCTCGAACCGCCTGCCAAGCAGATCCCGGCGGAAGAGGCGGAGCGCGAACAGGGGCGCGCCCGCAAGGCCGTGGAGGCTGTGGCAGCCGATCTGATGGCGCGCGGCAATCTGGCGGGGGGCGAAGCCCAGGCGGTGCTCGAGGCGCAGGCCATGATGGCCCAGGATCCCGAGCTGATGGTCGATGTCGACCGGCGTATCGCAGTCGGCAGCACGGCCGAGCGTGCCGTGTACGACGCGTTCGCCGCCTACCGTGAGTTGCTGGCGGGAGCCGGCGAGTACCTCGCCGGTCGTGTGGCCGACCTCGACGATGTGCGGAATCGTATCGTCGCCCGTCTGC
Source organism: Streptomyces sp. NBC_01334 (assembly GCF_035983595.1). Classification (NCBI taxonomy): domain Bacteria; kingdom Bacillati; phylum Actinomycetota; class Actinomycetes; order Kitasatosporales; family Streptomycetaceae; genus Streptomyces; species Streptomyces sp. NBC_01334. The sequence goes on from NZ_CP130718.1 coordinate 1,905,057, forward strand.
TGGGCGTCCCGATGCCCGGTGTCCCCGACAGTGACGAGCCCTATGTGCTGGTGGCCCGGGACCTGGCGCCGGCCGACACCGCGCTGCTGGACCCGACTCTCGTGCTCGGCTTCGTCACCGAGGAGGGCGGGCCGACGAGTCACAGCGCCATCCTGGCGCGGGCGCTCGGTGTGCCGGCCGTGGTGGCGCTGCCGGGTGCCGGTGAGCTCGCCGAGGGAACGGTGATCGCCGTGGACGGCAGCACCGGCGACGTCTTCGTGAACCCCAGCGACGAGAAGAAGGCCCGGCTCGAGGCCGCTGCCGCCGAGCGCAAGGCTGCGCTGGCGTCCTCGACCGGCCCGGGCGCCACCGCCGACGGCCACAAGGTGCCGCTGCTGGCGAACGTCGGAGGCCCTGCCGACGTGCCGGCTGCCGTGGAGGCCGGTGCGGAGGGTGTGGGGCTCTTCCGTACCGAGTTCCTCTTCCTCGACGACAGCAAGAGCGCGCCGTCCGAGGAGAAGCAGGTCGAGGCCTACCGACAGGTGCTCGAGGCGTTCCCCGAGGGACGAGTCGTCGTGCGGGTGCTGGATGCGGGCGCCGACAAGCCGCTGGACTTCCTCACTCCGGCCGACGAGCCCAATCCGGCTCTGGGCGTGCGCGGGCTTCGGACCCTGCTGGACCACCCCGATGTCCTGCGGACCCAGCTGACGGCGTTGGCGAAGGCCGCCGAGGGGCTGCCTGTCTACCTCGAGGTCATGGCGCCGATGGTGGCGGACCGTGCAGACGCGAAGGCGTTCGCGGACGCCTGTCGTGAGGCGGGGCTGCGGGCGAAGTTCGGCGCGATGGTGGAGATCCCGTCGGCCGCTCTGCGGGCTCGTTCGATCCTGCAGGAGGTGGAGTTCCTTTCGCTGGGTACGAACGACCTCGCGCAGTACACCTTCGCTGCCGACCGGCAGGTGGGTGCGGTGTCCCGGCTGCAGGACCCGTGGCAGCCCGCACTGCTGGACCTGGTGGCTCTTTCCGCCGAGGCGGCACGGGCCGAGGGCAAGAGCTGCGGTGTGTGTGGCGAGGCCGCGGCCGATCCGCTGCTCGCGTGTGTGCTGACGGGTCTGGGAGTCACCTCTCTTTCCATGGGGGCGGCCTCGATTCCCTACGTCCGGACCGCGCTGGCGAAGTACACGCTGGCGCAGTGTGAGCGTGCCGCGGCTGCCGCGCGTGCGGCGGACAGCGCCGAGGAAGCGCGGAGCGCGGCGCAGGCCGTGCTCTCCGGCGAGTAGTCGGTTCCGGCCGGCGATCGGCCGGTGAGCAGGGGCGCTCCGCCTTCGGGTGGAGCGCCCCTGCTGTGTGTGAGCGTCCTGGTCTTCCGCTTGCGGTCAGTGGCTGTGGCCCGGTGTCTTCCCCTCCGGGCCGAGCTCCGGCGGGAAGCAGTAGTCCACGTTGGACTCGGGTGAGATGAGGTCGCCGGACTCCACGTCGGTGCAGTAGGCATCGAAGACCTCGCCGGCGGTCAGGGGTTCGAGGCCTTCGCCCCGCAGCCGCCAGCCGTAGATCCGGTCCGAGGTGTCGTGGGCGGTGGTGCGCATGACCAGGCCGCCAGGACTCTGGGTGGCGAGGCCCAGGGCGAGGACGGTGGTGAACTCGAGCGCTTCGGCCTCGTCGAGTCGGGTGGCGCCCTCGGCCGCCTCGTCCGCGTGCAGGACGGCGACCAGGGTCTCGGGTGTGCCGGTCACGCTGCACACGAGGTGTCGGTTGCCGGGTGGCGCCGTGTCGAGGATGCGGGCGACGAGGTCCGATGCGCGGGTGAAGGCGGCGCGGCCGATGTCCTCGCCGCAGGTGGCGCAGGCGCCGAGGCGGGCGAGCAGGGTGGCCGCGTACTCCCAGGTCGCCTGGCGTACGGCTTCGTCGACGAGGGCGGGCAGGAGATCGGCGAGGGGCTGACCCTCGTAGGGGATGGTGGGGCCCGTGGTCGCGAGTTCGGCCGTGAAGCGGGTGCGGTTGGCGGGGATGTCGGGGTCGAGTCCCCTTCCGGTGCAGTACTCGGCGTATTCCTGGGGGTCGAAGAGGGCCACTGTGGTGTGGGTGCCCTGCATGGCGCGTGTCTTCAGAAGGTCTTCGACCTGTTGGAGGTAGACGACGTGATCGTCGAACGTGAAGGTGCGGTAGCGACGCATGGCACGGAAGTCGTGTTCGTCGGTGAGCAGGCCGATGGTGCCGGCGATCTCACGGCGCAGGACGCGTCGCATGGTCCGGTGGTCGGTGTGTGCCATGTTTCCCCCTGTGTGCACAGTCGATCAATGCTCACTCAAAGTAATCGACGGCACTGACAACGGGCCCTTCCAGATCGGGTCAGGGGTCCGGAGCTACAGAAAACTGCAGGTCGCGGGCATATCAGGAGCGCAGGTGAGGCAGCTGTGCGGCCCGATGGCGATCACGATGGTGACGGTGAGTGTGCCGGGGGCGCCCGGAGTCGGTCGGCCTCGGACTCGTGGTGGTGCAAGGTGAGTCCGAGGCCTTTGGCGGCTCAGGCCCGCTTGCGGGCGAGCTCCTCGTAGAAGTGCAGGAGGTCGAGGTTGTCGATGGAGCCCGGGTTGACCGCCTTTTCCAGCGGAGTGCCCTGGAGGAGGCGTTTGACCGGGACCTCGATCCGTTTGCCGGTGAGGGTGTGCGGGACTCCGGGTACCTCGATGACCTCGTCGGGGACGTGGCGCGGCGAGAGCTGTTCGCGGATGGCCTGCTTGATGCGGCCGAGGAGTGCCTCGTCGAGTGCGGCTCCCGGGGCCAGGTGCACGAAGAGGGGCATCCAGTAGCCGCCGTCGGGCTGCTCGATCCCGATGACCAGGGATTCCTTGATCTCGGGGAGCCGTTCGACGACCTCGTAGATGTCGGCGGAGCCCATCCGTACGCCCTGGCGGTTGAGCGTGGAGTCGGAGCGGCCGTGGATGACGACCGAACCGCGTGAGGTGACGGTGATCCAGTCGCCGTGGCGCCACACGCCTGGGTAGGTGTCGAAGTAGCTGTCGTGGTAGCGACTGCCGTCGGGGTCGTTCCAGAACCGGACCGGCATGGACGGCATGGGGTTGGTGACGACGAGTTCGCCCACCTCGTCGACCACGGGGTGGCCGTCCGGATCCCAGGACTGCAGGTCGGTGCCGAGTCCCGGTGCCTGGAGTTCGCCGGTGTGGACCGGGAGCGTCGGGACGGCCCCGGCGAAACAGGAGCACACGTCCGTGCCGCCGCTGACGGAGGCGATCCACAGGTCGGCCCCGCTCGCTGCGAACTCGTCGTGCAGCCAGCGGAAGCCGTCGGGCGGGAGCGGGGATCCCGTGGTGGCGACGCACTGGATCTTGGAGAGGTCGAAGTCCCGGGCCGGGTGCACGTCCGCCTTGCGGCAGGCCATGACGTACGCGGCGGAGGTGCCGTAGAGGGTGGCGCCGGTGCGTTCGGCGATCCGCCACTGGGCGCCGGTGTCGGGATAGCCGGGACTGCCGTCGTAGAGGACGATCGTCGTGCCGGTCAGGAGGCCGGAGACGAGGAAGTTCCACATCATCCAGCCGGTCGAGGTGTACCAGAAGAAGCGGTCCTCGGGACCCAGGTCGCAGTGCAGGCCGAGCTGCTTGAGGTGCTCGATCAGGATGCCGCCCTGCGACTGGACGATGGCCTTGGGCAGGCCGGTCGTACCGGAGGAGTAGAGCACCCATAGGGGGTGGTCGAAGGGAACCGGTGCAAAGACGGGTGCCTCGTCCGCGGCCGTCAGGGCCGACCATTCCAGGGCTCCCCGGGGCGGCTCCGTGCCCAGCAGGGGGATGTGGACGACAGCGCGCAGGGTGGGCAGTTCGGCGCGGAGTTCGGCGACGACGTCACGGCGGTCGTGCTCCTTGCCGCCGTAGCGGTAGCCGTCGACCGTGAAGAGGACGACGGGTTCGACCTGCTGGAAGCGGTCGAGGACGCTGCGGGCGCCGAAGTCGGGGGCGCAGGAGGTCCAGACACCGCCCACGGCGGCCGTCGCGAGGAAGGCCACGACGGCCTGCGGGATGTTCGGGAGGTAGCCGCTGACCCGGTCGCCGGGGCGGACGCCGAGGGCACGCAGTTCAGCGGCCAGCGAACCGACCTGGCGGCGCAGCTCGGACCAGGTCACCGGGATCGGTTCATGGGTCTCGTCGACGTACAGCAGGGCCGGTTCGGCCGGGCGGGTGGCGGCGGCGCGCAGCGCGTGCTCGGCGTAGTTCAGCGTCGCACCGGGGAACCACTGGGCGCCGGGCATGGAGCGGTCGCCCAGCACGCGCGCGTAGGGCGTGGAGAACCGTACGTCGAACCATTCCGTGACGGCTTTCCAGAACGTCTCCAGCTCGTCCACGGACCAGCGGTGCAGTGCCGGATATCCGCCTTCGGACGGGGCTCCGTGCTGGTCGGCCGCCCAGGCCTGGAACTTCGTGACCTGGGCCTGCGCGATGCGCTGCGGGTCGGGCCGCCAGAGCGGCTCGGGGTTCACGGTCGACATGGGGCGGCTCCCGGGCTGTGCGCGTCGTGTGCGTCGCCCGCGCACGAGCTGGGGTAGTGCGCGTGACGCGGCTGACACGGACGATGCCATGTGATCGACTTCTGCACCAGGGTGGGCTCCCCACAGTCCGTCTCGTGAAGATGTGGCCTCACCACGGGTGAACGGCAGTTGAACGACCCGCGCGCGTGACGCGGTCAGTGACAGGGTGAACAGCATGGACGGTCGTGACCTGGTGCGTTCGATGAAGGCGGTCGGTTCCGCGGGAGCTGCCCAGGGTCTGCGCACGGTGCGGGCCGCCTGGCGCAGGAACCGTGCCGACGCCGCCGGGTTGCCGGTGCGGGGTCCCGAGCGGGCGCGGGTGCCGGGTGCGGTGCAGGAGGTGGAGCCGGGGCCCGGTGGCGGGACGCTCCGGTTCAGTCGCTCAGAGCTGAGGATCCGCGTCGCCGTGAGCGGCGCGGTGTTCTGGGGTTGGGACGGTGCCGAGCCCGAGCCGTCGTACGCGCTGGCCGGCCGCTGTCCGGAGCCGGATCCCCGGGCGGTTCTGGAGCCCGACAAGGACGGCGGGTGGCGCGTGATCGCCGAACGGGTGACGGTCGTGGTCTCGCGGCACGGTGCCATCGACGTGTGCACGCCCGGAGGCGTGGTGCTGCGGCGGGAGCTGCCGCCCCGGTGGTGGGAACCGGAGGAGGGTGGCCCGGCGCGCTGGATGCAGCGTGCGGAGGTGGCGGCGGACGCGCGCTTCTTCGGTCTCGGGGGGCGGACGTCCGGGCCGCGGCTGCGCGACGGGACGTACCGGCTGTGGAACACGGATCCGGGGCGCGCGTACGGGCGTGGGGACGATCCGCTCCCTCTCACGATGCCGGTGCAGCTGGTGGTGGCCGACGCGGGCACTCATCTGGTGTTCCACGACACCTCCTGGGACGGCACGGTCACGCTGCGGGAGGGCAAGGAGGGGGCGGGCTCGGGGCACGACCGGTCCGGGGCGTGCGAGGTGCGGATGGAGGGGGGTCCGTTGCGCTGCTGGGTGGTGGTGGGCACCCCCGCGCGCGTGCTGCTCGCCTGGGTCGCGCTCACCGGGGCGCCCGCGCTGCCGCCCGCGTGGGCGCTGGGTCATCAGCTCGCGGGCCGGGGCCTCGGGAGCGAGGAGGAGGTGCGCCGGACCGTGGCGGGCCTTCAGGAGCACGGTCTGCCGCTCGATGCCGTCCACCTCGGCATCGACCACTACGACGAGCACCGGGTGTTCACCGTCGACCAGGAGCGCTTCCCGAAGCTGGCGGTGCTCTCCGAGGAACTGCGTCGGGACGGGATACGTCTGGTGTCGGCCGTCGGCCCGGCGGTCAAGGCCACGCCGGGCAACGCCGTGTACGACGGCGGGGTGGCCGAGGACGCGTTCGTGCGGGGCGCGTCGGGCCGGCTCGTCAAGGCGATGGCGTCGCCCGGGGAGGCCGTTTTCCCGGACTTCACGCACGCGCGCGTGCGGCAGTGGTGGGGAGGTCTCTACGCGGAGCGCATCGCGCAGGGCTTCGCCGGCTTCTGGCACGACATGAACGAACCGACGGTGTTCGCCGCTTTCGGGGAGTCGACGTTGCCCCGGTCGGCCCGGCACGCCCTGGAGGGACGCGGGGGTGACCATCGCGAAGCCCACAACGTGTACGGCCTGTGCATGGCCTCGGCGGCCTACGAGGGGGTGCGGGACCTGGTTCCGGACCAGCGTCCCTTCGTCTTCTCACGGTCCGGCTGGGCGGGTGTGCAACGCTACGGCGGCACCTGGTCCGGGGGCGCCGCCGCGGACTGGCAGGGGTTGCGGGCGTCACTGTCGCTGGTGCTGGGGCTCGGGCTGTGCGGCGTGCCGTATGCGGGCCCGGACACGGGCGGTTTCGACGGTGGTCCGTCGCCCGAGCTGTATCTGCGTCGGCTCCAGCTGGGCGCGTACCTGCCGCTGTTCCGCACGCACACGAGCGTGCGGGCGGGGCAGCGGGAGCCGTGGGGGTTCGGTCCCGAGGTGTTGGAGCACGCGCGTGTGGCGCTCGTCGAGCGTCGGCGGCTGCTGCCGTACTTCGTGACGCTGGCGCATCTGGCCCGGCGTACCGGAGCCCCCTATGTCCGTCCGGTGTGGTGGGGGGCGCCCGGCAACCGGGCGTTGCGGGACTGCGAGGACGCCTTCCTGCTGGGTGACTGCCTCCTGGTGGCGCCGGTGCTCGGCCCCGGCGGCGACCGGCGAGCGGTGCAGTTGCCGCGGGGACGCTGGTACGACACGGCGACGGGGCGGGCGTACCAGGGGCCGGGGCAGGTGCTCGTGGATGCCCCGCTGTCGCGTGTCCCGGTGCTCGCGCGCGCGGGTGCCGTCATACCGGTGCGCGGAGACGACGGCCGGCTGGAGTTGGAGGTGTGGGCGCCGGTGCGGGGGCGGACGGGTGGCGGTGTCGTCGTGCGGGACGCGGGCGACGGCTGGGAGGAGCCGGAGGTCGAACGGTTCGTCGCCCGCTGGGAGGGGCCGCGGGTCGTCGTCGAGCGGGAGGGTGAGGACGGCGTGCGTGTGCCGTCCCACCCGGTGCGGGTACGCGGGCTCGACGAGCGCTGAGCTCAGATGTAGCGGCCCTCGAAGAACCCCCGCACGGCGAGTGTGTGCAGGGGGAAGGCGAGTTCCTCCTGCCCGCGCAGAAGATGCCAGCCCTCGGTCTCGTCCGTGGGGGCGGTCGCCGGGAGACGGTCTGCGGGACGCTCCGGCAGCAGCCCGAAGAGCAGGAGGTGGCCGTCGGGAGAGCTCATGGCGTCGGCCAGCCGCACGTCACGGGGCGCTGCGTCGATGCCGGTCTCTTCCATGAGTTCGCGTACGACGGCCTGGCGCCAGTCCTCGCGGTCGTCGATGTAGCCGCCGGGCAGTGCGATGCCCCCGCGCGCGGGGGCGATGGTTCGGGTGATGACGACCAGGGCGGTGCCCTTCGTGTCGTACACGGGCTGGAGCGCGACTGCGACCGGCAGCGGGTTGCGGTAGGCCACGGTGGCGCAGACCGGACAGGTGCGGGGCCAGCCGGTGGCGCCCTCCCCGTAGGGCGCTCCGCAACTCGAACAGTGGGAGTCGCGCGCGGAGTTCGAAGTGGAGTGCAGATTTTCGGACACGCGGCGGAGCGTATCCGATCTTGGGGAGGGCGTCGTACGGAGGCGGCTCAATACCTCTGGGCGAGCGACCTGGCGGTCACGGGGAAGTCGAAGTAGGTGTCGGGGTAGGGCTCGGGCTTGAAGGTGTAGTGCCACCACTCCTCGGCGAGGTTCACGAAGCCGAGGCCTTCCAGAGTGCTCTTCAGGAGCGTCCGGTTGGCGCGCTGCTGCCCCTGGATGCGCGGGTCCAGCGTGTGGGCCAGGGTGTCGAAGCAGTCGAAGCCGGTGCCCATGTCGACCGAGTTGTCGGGGAAGCGCTGCTGCTGTGGCGCGTAGCACGGCACGAGGGGTTCACCGGGCACGTAGGGCCTGGTCGGGGCGGCGGGGAGTTTCACGATGGTCAGGTCCATGGTCGAACCGCGGCTGTGCCCGGACTTCGCGGCGATGTAGCCGTCATCGAACAGACGGGACTTGTCGACGTTCGGGTAGAACTCGCCTTTCAGCCTCTCGTCGTTCAGGTTCTCGGCCCAGCGGACGAAGTGGTTCACGGCGCGCTGGGGGCGGTAGCAGTCGTAGACCTTGAGTGTGTAGCCCTGCCTCAGCAGTTTCCTCTGGGCCTTGTGCAGGGCCTCGGCGGCCGGCCGGGTGAGGATGCAGATCGGCTGCCGGTATCCGTCGATGCGTTCCCCGACGAAGTTGTGCGGGGTGAAGTAGCGCATCTCCTGAAGGATCGTCGGGTCCACGGTTCTCAGGGCGACGAAGTCCGCGGGGGCCACGGGGTCGGCGTCGGCCCGCGCGGTGGTGGAGGCGGCGGTCACGGTCAGCAGGGCGACGAGCACGGCGACGACACCGCGTACTGCGCCGGAGAGTCGTGTCATGTCTCCTGCCCTGCCCATTTCCCCACGCCCGTGACACACTTCTGACGTTCCGTCAGACATGCTGTCGGGAGGGGCCATGTCACGCACACGCACACCCGTGGTCACGGGCTGGTTCGTCGGGGACGGGGACGACTTCAGGCTGCTCGGCACGCGCTGCCCGGCATGCCGGTCGGTCTTCTTCCCGCGCGAGGACACGCACTGCCGCAACCCGGGCTGCGGGGGCGGCGATCTGACGGAGGTCCCGCTGTCGCGGCGGGGGCGCGTCTGGTCGTACACGGACAGCCGGTACCGTCCTCCGTCACCCTATGTGACCGATCCGGAACTTCCTTGGGAGCCGTACGCGTTGATCGCTGTGGAGCTGGAGTCCGAGCGGATCGTGGTACTGGGACAGGCTGTTCCCGGGGTCACCGTCGCCGATCTGACGGTGGGCATGGAGATGGAGGTCGTCCCTGGCGTGCTCGACGAGGACGCGGAGACTACCTGGACGACCTGGCGATGGCGGCCGACGGGGGTGGCGTGATGACGGCAGAGGTGGCGGTGCTCGGCGCCGGGATGCATCCGTGGGGCAAGTGGGGGCGCGGCTTCGTCGAGTACGGCGTGAAGGCGGCGCGCGCGGCCCTGGCGGACGCCGGTGTGGACTGGCGGGACGTCGGTTCGATCGTGGGCGCGGACACGGTGCGTGGCGGCTATCCGGGATATGTGGCCGGGGCGACCTTCGCCAAGGCCCTGGGGTGGCAGGGCGCCCGCGTCGCGAGCGTCTATGCGGCCTGCGCGTCGGGGGCTCAGGCGATCAACACGGCCCGGGCCCAGATCCTCGCGGGCCTGGCGGACGTGGTGCTCGTGGTGGGGGCCGACGCCGCCCCCAAGGGCTTCTTCCGGCCTGCGGGCGGGGACCGGCTGGACGACCCCGACTGGCTGCGGTTCCGGCTGCTCGGCGCGACCAACCCGACGTACTTCGGGCTGTACGCGCGCAGGCGCATGGCCGTGCACGGGGACACGCCGGAGGACTTCGCGCAGGTCAAGGTGAAGAACGCCGCCATGGGCGCGCTGAACCCGAACGCGCGCTACCGCAAGCGGGTGACGGCGGAGGAGGTCGCCGCATCCGCGGTGGTCGCCGATCCGCTGCGACTGCTGGACATCTGCGCGACGTCGGACGGCGGGGCCGCGCTGGTGCTGTCCAGCATGGAGTTCGCCCGCCGCCACGGGGCGGCCGAGCCGGTGCGCATCAGGGCGGTGTCCACCGTGACGCCCCGGTACCCCAACACGGTCCTGGATCTGCCGGACATCGCGACCGATTCCGCGGTGGGGGCGGAGCCGGGCGGGGAGGCCTTCCGGGCCTCGATCGCCCGCGCCGCCTACGAAGAGGCCGCTGTCGGGCCCGAGGACCTGTCCCTCGCCGAGGTCTACGACCTGTCCACCGCACTGGAGTTGCAGTGGTACGAGGATCTGGGGCTGTGCGGCGAGGGCGAGGCCGCCAAGTTGCTGCGGGAGGGCGTGACGGCGCCGGGCGGCCGTATACCGGTGAACCCGAGCGGTGGACTCGCCTCCTTCGGCGAGGCGGTGCCCGCGCAGGCGATCGCCCAGGTCTGTGAGGTCACCTGGCAGTTGCGGGGACAGGCCGGCGATCGCCAGATCCCGGACGCGCGCGTGGCCATCACGGCGAACCAGGGGCTGTTCGGACATGGTTCGGCGGTGGTCGCGGTGCGGTGAGGAAGACCGTGCGGTGAGAAGGACACGACGTCTCCGTGTCACCTGCCCCGCCCGACCCCTCTCACCCTCCGTGTTCACCTCGGAATCCTGTGTGAACGTCTCATGAACTGCGCCTGGGCGCACGCCCGCAGCGCAATCATGCTGCCGTGCACTCCTGGACGGACACTCTCCGCTTCGCCTTCCAGCCCGTGGTCAACCTGACCACGGGAGGGGTCGCGGGGCTGGAGATACTCGCCCGCCCGGAGGCCGGCGACATCCTGGCGCAGGCTCGCCGGGATCCCGAACTCGACGGCCGGCTGGCCGTGTTGGCGTTTCGTGCGGCGGCCCGCAAGGAGACCTTGCTGCCCCTTCATGTGAACGTGTTCGCCGGCACTCTGGCCGATCTCGGTGGGCTCACCGCGTTGCACAACGCCGTGCGCGAGGCGGGGCGGTTGCCCTGGGAGGTCACGCTCGATGTCGTCCCGCCCTACACACACGTCCCGCAGCCCGCGCTTCTGGAGGCCCTGGCGGCACTCCGGGACCGGGGGTTCCGCATCAGCGCGGACGGGGTCGGGGACGGGGACGCACCGCTGCGGCTGCTCGTCGACATCGCGCCGGACCTGGTCAAGCTCGACGCCTCGCTCCTGGCACGGCCCGCGGCGGTCAGGGCCATGCGGACACTGTGCGACGAGTTGGGGGCACTGCTGGTCGTCGAGGGCGTGGAGACCGAGCTCCAGTGCGCGGCCGCGATGTCGGCCGGGGCGCAGCTGGCCCAGGGCATGCTCTTCGCGCCGCCGAGCCGGTTGCCGGCCGCCGACGTGTACGTTCCGCCGCTCGGTCCCGCCGTCCTGCCGGCGCTCCGGTCGGGGCCGTCGGTACGGGAGTTCGTCCGGCCGGCCGCGCTGCTGCCCGCGACCGCCTCCGCCGGTCAGGTACGCGCGCTGCTGACCGGATCGCCGGACGTGTCCGGGGTGCTGCTCGTGGACCGCACGGGGGTCCCCGTCCGCTCGGTGCACCGGTCGCGCTTCCTGCTGTCGATGTCCGGGCGCTACGGCCATGCCCTGTACGCGGACCGTCCCGCGGCCAAGCTCGGTGACCCGCCGCGGACGGTGGGCGTCGACGCGACGGCGTGGGAGGTGCTGGACGTGGTCGCGGTCGGCGACCGGGACCGCACCTCCGACGACGTCGCCGTCGTCGACCGCAGCGGGCGCTGCGTGGGTGTCGTCCGACTCGCGGACCTCGTACGGGCGTTGGCCGAGAGCCGGGTCGAGGAGGCGGCCGGCCTGAATCCGCTGACGCGGCTGCCCGGTTCGGACGCGATCACCGGGGAGGTGGACCGGAGGATCGCCGAGGGGCGCGTGTTCGCGCTGAGCTGGCTGGACATCGACCACTTCAAACAGGTCAACGACGGGGCCGGGTTCGCGGCGGGTGACGAGCTCATCCGGTCGGTGGGGCGGGCCCTGCAGCTGACGGCGTCGGGGAACGCGCGCGTGGGCCACATCGGCGGAGACGACTTCCTGGTGCTGGCCGATCCGGAGGGCCTGGAGCCGCTGGTCTCGACCGTGCTGGACGTGCCGTGGTCGGCGGGTGGGAGCCCCGTGACGCTGTCGCTGGCCACGGTTCTGTGCCGGCCGGGCAGCGTGACCGATCACCGCCAGGCGGCGGCGTGTCTGGCGCCCTTGAAGAAGGCTGCGAAGTCGTTGCGAGGGGCGAGCTGGGTGGTCGGGCACGCGGGGCTGGCCGGATACCAGATCCGGCGCGGGTCGCGGCCGATGGCTCCTGCGGGGACGGGGGCGGCCGGGGCGGAGCCGGCGGGCGGGCTGACCTGACGTCGGCGACCGCACGGGCGGCCGAACCGGGGGCGGCCGTCACGAGACAACGACCCGCCGGGGGCTCTGCGACTTCCGTCCGTGCGCCCTCCCGGAGTCCGGATCGGGGTACGGGGCAGGGTGTCGGGGTCTGGGCCGGGGTCGGGGTACGGGGCCGGGGTCCGGGCCGGATCGGTCGGGATCGGCGCAGAGGGACGGCCTCAGGTGGACGGGAGGGGCGCTCCGGGGCGCCGGGCCGATGATCGGCGCCCCGCACGTCGGGGGCGTGGGCCGTCTCCCGCGTCTCCAACCGTTGCCGTCGGCCTCCTTGACGCTCCCTGGGTGCCGGTGAACACTTCCCGGTGTCAGCCGACATCGCCGTACATTCTCGGCGTATCCAGGCACGCGCCACGCGGGCTCCCGATGCAAGGCCCACTCCCCCGGGGGCGATTCGGCTACGACGGCACGCTCGTCACGGACGCCGGGCGGGGCGCGGGTTCTCCCTGCCTCGGCTTCGGCAGCCACGGGAACCGCACCCTGTACGGAGCACCGGGGTCGATCCGCCCCGGGCCGGGCCCAGGAGCCGCCATGAGCAACGCAGACATATTCGTCGGCGAGGTCATCGGTACCGCGATCCTCATCCTGTTCGGCGCGGGAGTGTGCGCCGCCGTCACGCTCAGGCACTCCAAGGCTCGGGCCTCGGGGTGGATCGTGATCGCCTTCGGCTGGGGGTTCGGCGTGCTGGCGGGCGCCTACACCGCCGCGCCGCTGTCGGGCGGGCATCTCAATCCGGCCGTGACCCTCGGCATCGCCGTCGACACGGGCGAGTGGGGCAAGGTGTGGGTGTATCTGCTCGGGCAGATGGCCGGTGCGATGCTCGGCGCCCTCCTCGCGTACCTGGTGTACCTCGCGCAGTTCCAGGCCAACGTACGGAGCGAAGGCGCCTCTGAGGGCCCCCACGAGGGCGCGGCCGAGGAGCCGACGCCGACCCTGGGCATCTTCTCCACCATCCCCGAGATCCGGAATCCGGTCGCCAACCTGATCACCGAGATCATCGCGACGATCGCCCTGGTCCTGCCGGTCCTCGCCTTCGGGCTGACCGAGGGTCTGGGCGAGTCCGGAATCACGGTGCTGATCGTCTCCCTGCTCGTCGTCGGCATCGGACTCTCCCTCGGCGGGCCCACCGGCTATGCCATCAACCCGGCACGTGACCTCGGGCCCCGCATCGCCCACACCTTCCTGCCCATCCCGAACAAGGGCACCTCGGACTGGGGTTACGCCTGGATCCCGGTCGTCGGCCCGCTGGTCGGCGGAGCGCTCGCGGGTCTCCTGTACAACGCGGCCTTCTGAAGCGCCGTCCGATCGCCGCCGCAGTCATCCACGCAGCCTTCTGAACCAGCCCAAGGGGTAGCCATGACGGACAACGCCGAGAAGTACGTCGCCGCAATCGACCAGGGCACCACCTCCAGCCGCTGCATCGTCTTCGACCGGAACGGCGCGATCGTCGCCGTCGACCAGCGCGAGCACCGTCAGATCTTCCCCAAGCCCGGCTGGGTGGAGCACGACGCCACCGAGATCTGGTCCAAGGTGCAGGCCGTGGTCGCCGGGGCGATCGCCAAGGCCGGCTTGCGCGCCGACCAGATCAGCGCCCTCGGGATCACCAACCAGCGCGAGACGACCGTGCTGTGGGACCGCGCCACCGGCAAGCCGGTGCACAACGCGATCGTGTGGCAGGACACCCGCACCGCGGGACTCTGCGGCCGGCTGGGGGGATCCGACGGACAGGACCGTTTCCGCGAGCAGACCGGGCTGCCGTTGGCCAGCTACTTCTCGGGGCCCAAGGCGGCCTGGCTGCTCGACAACGTGCCGGGCCTCAGGGCACGCGCCGAGCGCGGTGAGATCGCCTTCGGCACGATCGACTCCTGGCTGATCTGGAACCTCACCGGCGGCGTCGACGGCGGTCGGCACGTCACCGACGTCACCAACGCCGGGCGCACCATGCTGATGAACCTGGAGACCCTCCAGTGGGACGCCTCCATCCTGTCCGCGATGGACGTGCCCGAGGCCGTGCTGCCGGAGATCCGGTCCTCCGCCGAGGTGTACGGCACGGCCGTGGGCCAACTCGGCGGCGTGCCGGTCGCCTCGGCGCTGGGCGACCAGCAGGCGGCGGTGTTCGGCCAGGCCTGCTACGAGGTGGGCACGGCCAAGAACACGTACGGGACGGGCAGTTTCCTGCTGCTCAACACCGGCAACCGGCCGGTGCCTTCGAAGAACGGGCTGTTGACGACGATGGGCTACAAGATCGGCAGTGAGGCGCCGGTCTACTGCCTGGAGGGCTCGATCGCCATCACGGGTGCGCTCGTGCAGTGGTTCCGGGACCAGCTCGGCATCATCCGTACGGCGGACGAGATCGAGAGCCTGGCGGCGAGCGTCGACGACAACGGCGGCGCCTACATCGTCCCCGCCTTCTCGGGGCTGTTCGCGCCGTACTGGCGCTCCGACGCGCGTGGTGTCGTCACCGGCCTCACCCGCTACGTCACGAAGGGGCATCTCGCGCGTGCGGTGCTCGAGGCGACGAGCTGGCAGACGCGCGAGGTCGTGGACGCCATGTTCCAGGACTCCGGGGTACAGATCACGACCCTGAAGGTGGACGGGGGCATGACCAGGAACAACCTGCTCATGCAGCATCAGGCGGACGTACTGGGCGTGCCCGTGATCCGGCCCCGGGTCTCCGAGACGACCTGTCTGGGCGCGGCCTACGCCGCGGGGCTCGCCGTCGGTGTGTGGAACGACCTCGACGAGCTCAAGGCGCACTGGCAGAAGGACGCCGAGTGGACTCCGGCGATGGACGCGTCGGTACGGGACCGCGAGTACCACAACTGGCGCAAGGCCGTGGAGAAGAGCTTCGGCTGGCTGGAGGACGGCGAAGGCTAGTACGCGCGCGTACGTCCCCGTGAGCCACGGCCCGTACCCCTGTCGGCGGGGGTACGGGCCGTGCCACCGCGCGCGGGGGTCTCAGGTGGTGATCGCCTGGCGGCGTTCGGCCCCGAAGTCCATCGCGTGCTGCACGACGCCGACCAGGACGTCCCTCACCGATATCCGGTCGCGGGCGTCGCACAGCACCACGGGTATGCCGTCGTCGAGGTCCAGAGCGCCGCGGACGTCCTCCTCCGGGTAACGGGCGGCGCCCTCGAAGCAGTTGACGGCGATGAGGAAGGGTATGGAGCGCCGTTCGAAGTAGTCGACCGCGGCGAAGCAGTCCTCGAGCCGGCGGGTGTCGGCGAGCACGACGGCGCCGAGCGCGCCCTCGGAGAGCTCGTCCCACATGAACCAGAACCGCTCCTGACCGGGCGTCCCGAAGAGGTAGAGCACCAGGTCCTCGCGCAGGGTGATGCGCCCGAAGTCCATGGCGACGGTGGTGGTGTGTTTGGCCTCCACGCCGGTCGTGTCGTCGACCGGGCGGCCCGCCTCGGTGAGGTACTCCTCGGTACGCAGCGGCTTGATCTCGCTGACGGCCCCGACGAGGGTGGTCTTGCCCACGCCGAAGCCGCCGGCCACCAGGATCTTGAGCGTGACGGGTTCGACCGGGGGCTTGCCGCGCTCAGAACGCCCGAAGATCATCGATCACTTCTCCTGCTGGATGCTTGACTGGGGGTTCTCCGACAGCGGTCCGTGCGTCGGCAGCCGGACGTCCGGACGGCGCGCGACCCTGTCGGTGAGGGCGCCGTCCCGGTCCACCGGGAACCGCCGAACGGTCACGCCCTCACCTCGCTTCCGCGCCGCTCACAGCGCTCGGAGGCCGTTGATCACGTCGCGCAGAATACTCTCGTCCGGCAGTTCGGCAGGAGGTACCGGCCGGTTCACGTGGACGAACTCCGCGTCCACGAGATCGCCGACGAGGACCCGTACCACCCCGATGGGCAGATTGAGTTCGGCGGCGAGTTCGGCGACCGACTGCGGTGCTTCGCGGCACAGGTCCACGATGTCCACGTGTTCCGGGGACAGCGACGGATCCGTGTCCGCTTCCTCGGCGTGCGGCTCGGCGACGACCAGCGCGATCAGGTCGAGACGGTGCTGGACCGCACTGGAGGTACGGCCGCGCGTCATGGCGTACGGACGGACGACCGGTCCGGCCTCGTCGTCGAACCAGTGACTGCTTCCCTGACCGTCTGTGCTCATGCCGTCCCACTACCCGCCCGAGGGCAGATCGGTGCGTGGGGTGGTGGCCAGATGTACGCCGACCCGCTTGACGAGGAGCGTCATCTCGTACGCCACGAGCCCCACGTCCGAGTCGGCGTCCGAGAGGACGGCGAGGCAGCTGCCGTCGCCCGCGGCCGTGACGAACAGGAAGGCGTCGTCGAGTTCGACGACGGTCTGGCGGACGCTGCCGGCCTCGAAGTGACGGCCGACGCCCTTGGCGAGGCTGTGGAATCCGGAGGCCACGGCGGCCAGATGCTCGCCGTCCTCCCGGGTCAGGTCCTTGGACACCCCCGTCGGCAGACCGTCGCCGGAGAGGACGACGGCCTTGCGGATGCTGGCGACGCGGTCGACGAGTTCGTCGAGGAGCCAGTTCAGCTCGCCGTTGTCGGTGGTGCTGTGGCCGGTCGCCTTCGGTGCGGTCATCGACCGTCCCCCTTTGTCGTTCGTTGTGGTGCCGCGCCGCTGTGGGCGTCGTCGCCCGCGGCGTTCTCTACGCGGCCGCGCTGCCAGCCGCGCTGGAGCGAGGCCATCCGGCTGCGTACCTCGTCGGCGTCCCGGTCCGCGGGGTCGGCTCGGTCCTCGGTGCGCGGGGCCGGACCCTGCCGCAGTTGCGGGGCCAGGTTCGCCTGCCGTACGCGCCGGGGCAGCGCACCCGCGCCGGACCCGCCGCCGTCCGTCCCGCCGGACGCGGTGTCGCCCGTCCGGGCGGACGTGGTGTCCGCGCGGTCGGGCGTGCCGCCGGGGACGCCGGGTCGGGCGCCGGCCTGTCGCGTGCGCTGGGGAAGGGCGGGAGGCTGCGTCGGCTCCTGTGCGCCGCGGCCGGGACGTTCCTGCAGCGCGGGGCGCTCGGTGGTGCCACCGCTGCGGGGAATCTGTGCGGTCATGCCGCGGCGGCGCGAGGGCAGCGGTGCCGGGCCGTCGTCCTCCACCCGGCGGGGGCCGGGCCTGGCCGGGGGCTCCGGGTCCGTCTCGGCACGCCGGGACCGCTGTTCCGGGACCGGGCGACCGTGCGAGCTGACCAGCTTGGGCATGCGGCGACCGGCCGGATCGTCGGCGAGGGCCCCATGGGGTTCGCCGGGGCTGTCGGGCAGCCTGTGGTGCTGGTCGGCGGTGTCCGCCGCCGGCTCGTCCTCGGCGCGGGTGAGGGAGCGCCGCGGGCGGAACAGGCCACCGCCGTCGTCGTCCTCGTCCAGGGTGGCCGGGAAGTCGTCGAGGGCGTCCAGGCCGACGGGGGCCTCCAGTTCGACCGGGCCGTCGAGCATCGAGGCCGGCACTCCGGGACGCTGCGCCGAGGCCGGGGAGAGGGCGGTCCTGCGGGGCTCCGCGGAGTCGGCCTCCTTCGGGGGCCGGGGCCGGTCGAGACGGAAGCCGATGCCGTTGGTGTCGGGGACGTCGTCGGTCAGCAGGGCGTCGGGGATGAAGACGATGGCCGTCGTCCCCCCGTACGGCGACGGCTGCAAGGAGACGCGGACGTTCTGCCGCTGGGCGAGCCGGCTGACCACGAACAGCCCGAGGCGGTCGGTGTCGGACAGCTCGAATTCCGGTGTCTCGGCGAGCCGGAGGTTGGCCTCCAGGAGAGCCTCGGGCGCCATGCCCAGGCCGCGGTCGTGGATCTCGAGGGTGAAGCCGTTGGCGACCCGGTCGCCGAACACCTGGACCGCGGTGTGCGGCGGGGAGAACACCGTGGCGTTCTCCAGGAGTTCGGCCACCAGGTGGGTGAGGTCGGCGACGGCCGGGCCGGTGACGGCGAGGCGCGGCAGCCTGCGGACCTCGATGCGTTCGTAGTCCTCGACCTCGGCGACCGCGGCGCGCACGATGTCCATGAGCTGCACGGGCCTGCGCCACTGCCGGGAAGGGGCGGCGCCCGAGAGGATCACCAGGCCCTCGGCGTGCCGGCGCATGCGGGTGGTGAGGTGGTCGAGGCGGAAGAGGTCGGCGAGTTCCTCGGTGTCCTCGGTGCGGCGCTCCATGGTGTCGAGCAAGGTCAGCTGCTTGTGCAGCAGGACCTGGCTGCGGCGGGCGAGGTTGACGAAGACCTCGGAGACCCCGGACCGCAGTTCGGCCTGTTTGACGGCGGCCTCGACCGCGGCGCGCTGGAGGGTGTTGAGGGCCTGGCCGACCTCGCCCATCTCGTTCTTGTCGTACTCCAGCCGCGGTACCTCGGTCTCCACGTCGACCTGTTCGCCCGCGGACAGGCGGCGCATCACACTGGGCAGCCGCACGCCGGACGCCTCGTGGGCCTCCAGCCGGAGCTGGCGCAAATCGCGTATGAGGCCACGGCCGATACGGACGGACAGGACCAGGGAGACCAGCAGGGCGACCAGCCCGAAGACACCGGCGACGACCGCCTTGACGATGACCTCCATCGCGACCGGGCGGACCCGGTCCTGGTAGCGGTCGTTGGCCTGCTCGTCCAGGGTGCCGAGTTCGAGGAGGACGTTTCCGGCCGCGGTGTCCCAGCTCTTGGCGCTGACGCCCCGGGGCATGCCGCCGGGTGTGGTGCCGACGACGGCCTGTTCGACGGTGCGCAGCGGGGCCGTGGTGGCGTTCTTCCAGAAGGTCTCGTAGCGCTCGCGCTCCGCGGTGGGCAGCTGGGCGAGGCCGACTTCGTAGACCACCTCCCGCTGGGCCTCGAGGTCGGAGACGTCGCGGATCTCCTCGCGGCTGAGCCGGCCCACGACCAGGGCGGAGCCGAGCAGGGCGTCCTCCTGGGAGAGCAGTTCACGGGCTCGGGCGACGCTGACGAGCGCTCGGTACTGCTTGTCCATCTCCACGCTGTCGACGACGTCCAGCTTGGCCAGCAGGGCGTAACAGGGGTCGATCAGCTGGGTGTAGAGGGCGAGGGCCTGCGGTCGGGTGACGGTGCCTTCCTCGACGCTTCGGCGCAGCGAGTCGACGCCGTCGAAGGCGTCGAGCACCGCGGTCAGGCCCTCCCCGTCGTCCTGGTCCAGGACGTCACGCACGTCGGGGTCCTGGGCGTTCCCGCGGATCTCGGCGAGTGCCTTGTCGGTGGCGGTCCGGGTGCGGCGCAGCGCGGACAGCGCGTCGGAGGCACGGGGGTCGGCGAGGTAGACGAGGGCCTGGCGGCGTTCCTGCTGGACGACTCGGACGGTGTCCTCGATCGGATAGCCGACCTTCTCGACGAGGGACGACACCGTGAACAGGCGGCTCGCCTCGCGTCCCGTGAGTACCGTGGCGAAGCCCCAGACGGCGGTCAGGGACACCAGCGGCACGAGAAGCAGCGCCACGATCTTCCGGCGGATCGACTTCCCGCGAAAGCGCATGGCCTCCCCCAGCTCGAACCCCCTCCGGCAGGGGGTACGCATGTGCGTCAACAAACGGCGCGAGCCTACTACCGACGCACAGTGAACTCGAAGAGCTGTCCGGAAGCTGAACTTCCGCCCCGAGGGCGAGACATGGCGTGTTGTCCGGTAATTACGGGAGATTGTCTCCCCGATTCCGCTCCTGCGGACCCGGCCGGATCCGGTCGGCCGTGCACACGAGTTGGCCAGAATTTTTCGCAACTCGGGAATCTTCAGGGCACGTCGTTCGTCCTACTCATTGGGAATTGGGGGCGGAATCGGCCACACGAGCCGTTTGCCGCACCTGGGCGGCGTAAAACAGCGCAAGCCGGGCAGCCACTGGGGAGCCGGGTCTTCGACTCGGAGGCGAGCGGTCTGCTGGCGGTGGGGAGTGACACAGTGATGGGCACGGCGGAGCGGCGTGAGGCGCCCGAGGAGAGCGCGGCGGCGGGCAGTACGGCGTTGCGGGATCCCGAGGAGTCGGATCGCGACATTCCGGCGAACGGGCACGTGACAGCGGAGCGGAGCGAGAGCACGACGGACCGGCGCGGGTCGACGGGCCGTGGCACCCCCGCGGGAGCCGGGGACACGGCGCAGAAGGTCCGGCGCACGGGCGGGGGCGACACCCGCGGTACGTCCACCACGGCACAGGCGCGGGCGGTCTACCGCCCGTTGTGGGTGGAGGAGCCCGCACGGCGGCGTCGGATGCCCGACCCGGTGCGTACGGCGGCGGTGCGCGCGGTGCTGGTCATCGCCGTGACGCTGATACAGGCGATGGTCGCCTTCCTGTGCACCCTGGCGGGATCCTGGCTGGCGTTCCCGATGGTGATCAGCAGTGTGGTCAGCACGGTGCTGGCCACCTGGGGCGCGCTGGACGTCTGGGTGACCCGGCAGGTGTGGAACCAGCGCAACGGCGTGGTGTCGACGCCGAGCAGCACCGCGCGTTCACTGCGACGTGAGCGCCGCCGGCTGCGTCGGCAGGCTCAGGCCACCGAGCGCGCGCAGGAACGGATACGCAGGCAGGGCGGCGCCGGGCAGCTGTCCCACTCCTGAGGCGGTCGGCGCGGCACGACCAGGGGAGCCGGGACAGGTTTCCCCGGTCGGGCCGCGTCCGTTCACAGAGCGAGCGCAGATCTTCGAGGCGTGTGAACGGACTCGGCCGACGATGATCTCGCGGGCTGATCGCCCTGGTGGTGTGCTGGACTCCTACGAGCACCAGGAGTTCGCCCATGACGACAGCCGAGCATCCACCAGGCCCTCAGCAGGACGACGCCGAGCTCGCCGAGTTCGGCTACCGACCCGAGCTCAAGCGGACCTTGGGCAACTTCCACACCTTCGCCGCGGGCATCAGCTACATCTCGATCCTGACCGGCACTTTCCAGCTCTTCTACTTCGGCTACGGCAGCGGCGGCCCCGCCTACTGGTGGTCCTGGCCGATGGTGTTCGTCGGCCAGTTCGCGGTCGCCCTGTGCTTCGCGGAGCTCGCTGCCCGCTATCCGGTCGCGGGGTCCGTCTACAACTGGTCGAAGAAGATCGGCAATCCGCATCTGGGCTGGCCGGCTGGATGATGTTGACCGCCTCGATCGTGTCGATCGCGGCCGTGGCGCTGGCCTACCAGTTGACGCTGCCGCAGATCTCCTCGACCTTCCAGTTCGTGGGGGACGGCACCGGCAAGTACGACGTGGCGACCAACGCGGTCGTCCTGGCCACCGTGTTGATCCTGTTCACCACGTTGGTCAACGCGTTCGGCGTCAAGCTGATGGCGACGATCAACACGGCCGGTGTGTTCATCGAGCTGATCGCCACCGTCGTACTGATCGTCCTGTTCGCCGTCCACGTCACCCGCGGCCCGCAGGTGGTCATGGAGACCAACGGCACGGGAGCGGGTTACGGGACCGGGTATCTGGGCGCGTTCCTGGTGGCCTCGCTGGCCTCGGCGTATGTCATGTACGGCTTCGACACGGCCGCGTCGCTCGGCGAGGAGTCCATCGACCCGTCCCGCAACGCGCCCCGGGCGATCATCCGGGCGATCGTCGCCTCCTTCGTCCTCGGCGGACTGATCCTGCTGCTCGCGCTGATGAGCGTCTCCAGCCTGAAGGGCGAGAAGCTGTCCACGGACGGGCTTCAGTACGTCGTGCTCGACGTGCTCGGTCCGACGGCCGGCAAGGCCATGCTGTGGTGTGTGCTGATCGCCGTCACGGTGTGCGCCCTGGCCGTGCACACGGCGGCGATCCGGCTGGCGTTCGCGATGGCCCGCGACAACAACCTGCCCGGGTCCGCGCGGCTGGCCAAGTGCCACCCGCGCTTCCAGACCCCGGTGCTGCCGACCGTGATCATCGGCGTGCTGGCGCTGGCGATCCTCGTGGTCAACATCCGCCAGCCGCAGATCTTCACGGTCGTCACCAGCATCGGCATCATCATGATCTACCTCGCCTACCTGGGCGTGACCGGCCCGATGCTGGTGGCGCGGCTGCGCGGCCAGTGGCAGCCGGCGAGCGACGGGAAGTTCTCGCTCGGCCGCTGGGGGCTGCTCGTCAACCTCGTCGCGGTGGTGTGGGGCGCGGCGATGACGACCAACCTGATCTGGCCGCGTGCCTCGGTCTACAACGCGGCGGCGCCCTTCCACTGGTACCTCCAGTGGGGCGCCGTCCTGTTCGTCGCCGTGATCGCCGGCGGTGGTTTCGCCTACTACTGGTTCGTGCAGCGGCACCGGACCGGTGTCCTCGAGGACCACCGCCTGACGAAGAGCTGATCAACCGGCGTTCGGCGCGGGCCGTTTGTACATCCGGGTCGCCGTGATCTCGCTGCGCACCTGCACCGCTTCGTCTTCTCCGGCCGGGGCTTGCTGCGGCAGACCCGGCCGGAGGTGTTCCTCGACGCTGATGTACTTCAGGCCCGCCCGCAGGTCGGCGTCGTTGCGCAGCCGGATGACCAGCGGGAACTCCGCCAGCGCCGTCGTGTCGAACAGCCCTGTGGTGTAGAGGAGCTGCACGCCGAGGGCGTCCGAGACGGCGCGCTGGAGCTCCAGCAGATAGGTCGCGTTGGCGCGCCCGATGGGGTTGTCGAGGAACAGCGTGCCGGCGTACCGGTGTTTGTCCCGGCCCCGGTCGTTGCTCCTGAGCGCCGCCATCGTGCAGTACAGGGCGATGGCCGCGGTGAGCAGTTGCCCACCGGAGAACACATCGCCCATCTGACCGACGGGGACCCGCTCGGCCCGCAGTACCGCGTCCGGCTTGAGGATCTCGACGGCGACACCCTTGGGCTGGAGGGCCGCGCCGACCCCACGCAGCAGCAGTGACATGCCGTCGCGCCGCAGGTCGGAGTTCTTCTTCACGGCGGCCCGGGTCGCCTCGTCGATGACTTCGCCGAGCCGCTCGGTGAGGGTGCTCTGGTCGGGTTCCTCGAAGCGGATGCGCAGGAACTCCTGGCCGGACCACTCGCCGAGCCCCTCGGGCAGCCGGGAGAGCCGCTGGGCCGAGCGCAGGGTGGCGAGCGCGGACTCGACGAGCCCGCGCAGCCGGTCCACGATCGAGTCCCTGTTGCGCTCCAGCTGCTCCAACTCGTCGGTCAGGACCCGCAGTCGGGGCGCGAAGGCGTTCGCCCACTTCTGCGCGTGCTCGGGCAGCGCTGAGGCGGGCAGCTCCCGGATCTGCTGGCGGGCCGGGGTGCGGACCTGCTCGTAGCGCGTGGAGTTGGCGTGCCGGACGAGGATGTCACTGGCCTCGCGGACGGCGGACTCGGCGGCGGACAGGTCGGCGGCGCAGCCGCGCAGCGAGCGGCGGGCGTCGGCGGCCGACTGGCGGGCCTCCTCCGGGGTGCCCGGGTAGGGCTCCGCCTCCTCCTGCTCCTCCTCGGAGGTGTGTTCGCGCAGCAGGTCGCGGAGCATCGCGGCGATCTCGTCGAAGCCGCCGGCCGCGTCCTCGGCGGCGCGGTGGCCGGCCAGGAGTTCGGCGTGGGCCTCGCGGGACTGACTCAACGCCTCGGTGCGGGCGGCGAGTTCGGTCGTCGCGGTGCGCAGCAGCGCCTGGGCGTGCTCGGCGTCGCGCGGCTGGAGCTCCTCGGGCAGCTCGGTGTGGGTCTCGCCGTCCTCGGGGGCGTGCCGCTCGGTCTCGCCGCGCAGCCGCCCGAGCTGCTCGCTCGCGGTGGACACACGGGCCTCCAGGAGCTGCACCAGTTCCTCCGCGCGTGCGGCGGCGGCCTGCCGGGACGGCCCGTCGGAGCCGTCGGGCGACTGGAGCAACTGCTCCGCGCGCGTGCGGACCTTGTTGCTGAGCCGGTCCAGCTCGGTGCGGGCCCCGCTCTCGTCGCTCTCCGCGCGAGCCTGCTCGGCCCGCAGGTCCGCGCCGACGCCGACCTTCTCGTACAGCTGGGACGCCGCCCGGTAGGCCTCGCGGAGGGCGGGCAGGGACGCCTGGGACGCGTCCGTCCCGCCTTCCGGTACGTCGTCGGGGGCACCGGCGATCTCGGCGCGTTCGGCGCGCAGCGCACGCGCGGTGCGGCGGGCGTCGTCGGCGGCTCGCTGGGCGCCGCGCCGGTCCTCGTCGGCGGCGCGGGCGCGCTCCAGGCAGGTCTGGGCCCGGCTCTCCGACTCGGCGGCCTCGTCGGCGAGTTCACGCACCTTGACCTGCCAGCCTGCGCGTTCGCGCAGCCGGAAGGCGAGGCCGGCCAGGGCGTCGGCGGCTCGCCGGGCCTTCTGCGCGGCCTCC
The DNA here is from genome assembly GCF_035983595.1 of Streptomyces sp. NBC_01334. Classification (NCBI taxonomy): domain Bacteria; kingdom Bacillati; phylum Actinomycetota; class Actinomycetes; order Kitasatosporales; family Streptomycetaceae; genus Streptomyces; species Streptomyces sp. NBC_01334. The sequence goes on from NZ_CP130718.1 coordinate 1,929,216, forward strand.
TGGCGCTCGTCGCGCACCTGGGCCGCCTCGGCGGCGATCTCGTCGGCCTCCGCGCGCGCGGTCCGTGCCTCGGACAGCTCGGCCTCGGACTCCTCGGCGAACGCGCGTGCCTCCCCGGCGGACCGGGCCAGTTCGGTGAGCCGCCCGGCAGGGCAGCCGGTGCGCCAGGAGGCCAGCCGGGCGGCCAGCTCCCGGTCCTTGCCGAGCCGCGCGGCGAGCCGGCGGATGTCGTCGTCCCGCTCGGTCGCCCGCGCGCGCAGCGCCTGCCGTTCCTCGTCGGCGGCGTGCTCGTCGTGCATGGCCGGGTTCGGCGGGACGAGGAAGACGTCTGCGCTCCGCGCGTCGGCCGCCGGGGTCGGCGCCAGCAGGGCGGCGGCCGTACCGACGGCCACGGCCGAACGGGGCAGCAGCGCGGCTTCACCGAGCGCCTCACGCGCGCGTGCGTGCGACGCGGGGTCGGTGATGATCACGCCATCGACCAGTTCGGGCCGCGCGGCGAGCACGCGCGCGTGGTCGGCGGGGTCGACGGCCTGCGCGAGGTAGCGCCAGCCGGGCAGGGCGGGGATGCCGTGCTCGCCGAGGAACTCGACCGTGGCCAGCACGTCCGGGCCGGGCGGCAGCAGTCCCCCGTCACCGAGCGCGCCGAGGATGCGGGAGTCGTCGGCGGCCGCGGTCCGCAGCTCGAAGAGCTGCCGTTCGGCGGAGGAGACGGCGTCGTCGAGGAGCTCGCGCAGCTCGTCGGCGCAGCGGTCCAGGTCCTCGGGAGCCAGCAGGGAGCCGTCGTCCGGCTCGCCGTTCTGCCGTGGCTGCGGGATCCGCGGGCGTGCGCCGCCGCCGGTCAGTCCGAGCAGCTCCGCCAGCCGTTCCTCGCCGGCCAGGGACTCGGCGAGCCGCAGCTCGGCCTCGTGGGAGCGGTGCGCGGCCGTCGCCGCGTCGGCGGCCCGGGCCGCGGTGAGCTCGGCGCGGGATTCCGTGGAGGCGGCCTCGCGCGCGTGCTCGGCGGCTCTGCGTGAGGCGTCACGCGCGGTGTCCCAGGCGGCGACGGCGGTCTTCTCCGCGTCGCTGGCGGCGAGGGCCGCGCGGGCGGGGTCGGCGTCGGGTGCGCTGTCGTCGAGCCAGCCCGCGCGTACGGCCTCGGCGGTCTCCTGCTCGACCTCGGAGAGGCGCTGGCGCAGGTGGCCGACCTCGCTGCGGGCCCGCTGGGCGTCGGTGGCGGCGGACGTCGAGTCCCGGTGCGCGGACTCGCCGACCTCTTGGAGTGCCGCCGAGCGCTCCTCCTCCTCGTTGGCGAGGGCCTCGGCGTTCTCGGCGGCCGCGTGCAGGGCCCGTACGAGGTCGACGGCGGCCCTGGCGCGGGCGGCGAGGGCGGGGGCGGCGTCGCGTTCGGCCTCCTGGATCGCGGCGGAGACGCGCGCGACCCGGTCGGCGGCGGCGCGGTGGCGCAGCACGGCCTCGGCGGCCTGCCAGGCGGAGTGCAGGGTGCGGGCGTCGGCGAGTTCGCGCTTCTGTGCGGCGGCGGACTTCTCGGCGCCGGCGAGCGCCAACGAGGCATGGCGGTAGGCGAGTTCGGCGGCGATCAGCGCGCTGCGCCCCCGCGCGCTCTCGGCGTGCGTGACGGCGTAGGCGGCGGCCGTGACCCGCTGGGCGAGATCACCGGCCCGCGCCTTCTCCCGCAGGCCGCGCGAGGACAGCCGTCGGGCCAGCGCGCGGGTGCGGCGCTCAGCGCCGGCGTGGATGTCACGCGCGCGTGCCCGCGCCTCGGCGGCCTCGACGATCCGCCCGAGCAGGTCCACCGAACCGGCGGTGAAGTCCCGTTCGGCGATCAGCTCGGCGCGGCGGCCGAGCTTGTTGCCGAAGCCGCTGACCAGGTCGGCGAGCCCGTCGGTGTCCCGTGTGTCCGTCACCGCGCGCAGCAGCAGGTCGGTGAAGTCGGAGTCCTTCTTGACCGCGAAGAGGCCGGCGGCCTCGCCCTCGTCGGCGTTCATCTCCCGCTGGTAGCGGAAGAGTTCGGGGTCCAGGCCCAGCTCGCCGAGGTGCTCGATCCACCGGTCGTGGATCTCCTCCCAGTGCACCTCCAGGTGCGGATACGCCTTCCCCGCCTCGGTGATGGCGTCCCGGAACCCCTTCATGGTGCGCCGCCGCCCCTGCGCGCCGGAGGCGCCCTCGACGGGCGGGCGTACGGCGGTGGACTCGGCGACGGGCAGGTTGTCCAGGCTCAGCCCGGGCCCGGGCCGGAACGAGTACCAGGCCTCCGCGAACTTCCGCGGATCGTTGGACACCTGCCGCCCGCGCCACTCGCTCGCCTTGCCGACGACGACACACTCGCCGGTGAGCACGTGCTGCCACTCCAGCGCGACGTGTCCGCAGTCGTCGGCGAGCAGGAACTTCCGGAGCACGCCGGAGCTGGCGCCGCCGAGCGTGTTGCGGTGGCCCGGCAGCATCACCGAGAAGATCAGCTTGAGCAGGACGGACTTGCCGCCGCCGTTCTCCAGGAAGAGCACGCCCGCGGGCGCCGGCCGGCGCGGCGGGCCGACCGGCTCCTCCTCGAAGAACTCCGCCTGGGTGGGGGCGGGGTCGGGCACGATGTCGCCCACGCCCCGCAGGTCAAGCACGGTGTCGGCGTAGCGCGCACCGGCAGGCCCGATGGAGTAGAGGCGGACCCGGGACAGCTCGTACATGGCGGACTCTCGTAAGTCTTCGGCAGATCGGGGGGGAGGCGCTTCAGAAGCTCAGGGGCCCGAAGGCCCATGAGCCCGAAAGCTCGGTAGCTCGGTAGCTCGGTAGCTCGGTAGCTCGGTAGCTTCAGGAGTGGAACGGCAGTCCGGCGTCGGCCACCAGGTCCAGGTCGTCGGACTCCTCGGCGGGCAGCAGCGTCGGAGAGCCGTCGGTGACCGGGACGACGCCCAGCTCCAGCAGCTCGGCCATGGCGGCACCGCCCGCCATGTCACGCACCTGGAGCTGATAGCGGGCGGTCGTCCGGTAGGTACCTCCGCTGTCGTCACCGGTCCGCTGGAGGAAGCCGGAGTCGGTGAGGAACGCGACGGCCTTGCCGACGATGCCGGTCGTCGAACCGGCGAGTCTGCGGGCGTCCTTGGTGGCGCCGGTGGAGCTGCGTCTGGCCCAGATCCGCCAGGCCGCCTCCAGGCCGGGCGCGTCGGTGGCGGGGTCGGTGTTCTCGCCCTGCTCGTCCGCCCGCTCCTCCAGCCGGCGGCAGGCCTGGCGTACGAAGGCGTCCACCCCGTTGACGCTGACCCGGCCGATGTAGCCGTCGTCGGCCAGGTCCTCGGGCCGGGGGAACGCCATCGCGGCGACGGAGAGATGCGCGAGCCCGTGCAGGAACCGGTCGCCACCGTCGGCGGACGTACGACGCGCGTAGTCCCCCATCCGCACGGCGAACACCGAGTCCTCGGCGGCGGTCACCGCCATCCCCGCGCGCGGGGAGACCTCCAGCACGATCAGCCCGAGTCCGGTGGCCACGGCGTCGGCGAGCCGCGCGAACGCCGGGTCCTCCCGGTACCGCCGCAGCAGCTCGGCGTACTCCTGGTCCCGCGCGGGCTGCAGCTTGGGCGTCAGCCCGAAGGCGACGAGCCGCGCCGCGTCGGCGGCGTCGGCGGGGGTGACGGCGGCGTTCGCCGCCGGGGCGGGGGCCTCCGTGTCGCTCCACTCGACCTGCTCGGTCACAGCTTCGGCTCCTTGGTGTTCTCGTGCTCGTCCACTCGGTTCCCGACCCGGCTCATGCCGCCTCCGTGCGGTCCGCCGCCATCCCCGCGGCGTCCAGCAGGGCGGTGCCGACGATGAGATCGGCTCCGCCGAACCCCGGGTCGTCCAGTTCCCTGCCGTCGTCCACGGCGAACAGCAGTTTCTCCTCGCCCTGCCGGTAGGCGGTGCCCACGGCCGGGCTGGCGGCGTGCACGGCCAGCAGTGCCACCAGGTAGGCCAGTTCCTCGCCGCCCTCGGCCCGCGCCTCCTCGAGCAGTCCCGACAGCCGTCGAGGCGCGTCCGCCGGCAGATCGAGCAGCTCCTTGGCCATCGCCAGCTGTTCCTCGCTGAACCGGCTGTCGTCCGGCGTCGCGATGAGGTCCGGCTCGGGCATCTCCGCGCCCAGGTGCTCCCGCTCCACCGGCGGCGTCAGCAGCAGGTCGACGAGGTCGCCCACTCGTACCGAGACCGGCGTGCGCAGTCCGGTCCCGCGGGCGAAGAACGCGTCGGTGACGCGGACCGCCTGCTCCAGCGGCAGCCGCAGCACGGGGGTGACGAGGTGCCCGTAGAGGTCGATCCCCGAGGAGGTCATGGGCGTGGCGAAGGCCTGTCGGTCCTGCTCGGCACGGAACAGCGGGCCGGCCTCCAGCAGCCGGGACTGCAACTGGGTGTGCCGGCGGATGCAGTCCTTCACGATGTCGACGAGCTCGGCGGCCCGCCGCTTGTTCTCCGCGTCCTCGATCTCGTCGCGTGCCTTGCGGATGTTGGTGAGGATCGCGTTCTCGTGGCGGTAGCGGTCGGCGACGTGGTCGAGGGCCTCGGCGATCATGTCGGGGACGGCGTTGAGCCAGTCCACCGCGCGCACGTTGCGCCGGGTCGCCTCCAGGGCGCGGCGCAGCGTCTCCGAGTACTGCACGGTGCGGTAGCGGGCCTGTTCGGCGGCCAGCTGGGCGTCGGCGAGGCGGCCGCGCCGGATGAGCACCTCGAGCTTGACCTCGGCGGCGATCTGCGCGCTGGTGACGTCGGTGTCGAGGGCGCCGACGAGGACGTTGACCGCTTCGTCGGTCGTGCGGAGGTAGACCGCGCCGTCGTAGCCGGGGACCTCTTCGATCAGCTTGAAGTCGTAGTCGCGGCGCACATAGGTGCCGTCCGGCGCGAACGTGCCGTACGCGGCGCGGAAGCCGCGGTCGACGCTGCCGACGTTGATCAGGTTCTCCAGCACCCAGCGGGCCACCCGCTCGTGCTCGGCGACGGGCCGCCGCGGGGCCTGCGCGGCGATGCGCGGCATGAGGCGGGCCACTATCTGGTCGTGGTCGGCGCCGGTGTCGAAGTCCATGTTGAGTGTGACGAGGTCGATGGCGGCGAGGGCGATCTCCGCCATGCCGTAGACCGAGTACTCACCGGCGAGGTTGGCCTTGCGGGCGTCGAGGTCGTGGATCGGCGCGGTGCACGCGAGCGCGCGCAGCCGCCGCGCCAGCCCCTCGTCGGCCGCCGGGCCCGGAGCCGGGCGCGGCGCCGCGCTGAGCTGGGGCGGAACACGGTCCGTCGACGCAGGCGAAGTCACGGTGCACAGACTAGGTCCTCGGTCTGACATCGACCCAAACGACGCGGATCGCCTCCGGCGGTCGGGCGGGCGACCACCGGCCGTGTCTCGTCCGCGGGCCGGTGGGGCCTGTCGCGCTCACGCGGCGGAGCCGCACATCGGTACCGCCCCGCGCCGCTACAGGGCGTGGTCCTCCCCCACCCTTCGTCGGTACACCTCGACCACCCTTGCCGAGGAATCGTCGAGGTAGACCGTGAGCAGTCGCTCGGCCCCCGCCTTGTCGCCCTCCTCCAGGGCCTGGAGGATCTGGCGGTTGCGCTGGAGGTACGGCTCGTGCAGCCGCCGCGGCTCGTCGACGAGGTGGAAGGCGAGGCGCAGCTCGGCGAAGACGCTGCGCATCAGCTCGTCGGTGCGCACGCTTCCGGCCAGGGCCACGAGTTCGCGGTGGAAGTGGAAGTTGGCGGTACCCAGTCCTTTCCAGTCACTCTCGACGGCCGCGACCTGGCCTTCGGTGACACTCGCCCGGAGGCCGTCCAGCGTGTACGGCGGCTCCCCCAGCCCGCGTACGACGGCGCACTCGACGAGCGCGCGCGTGCGGTAGATGTCCTCGACGTCCTCGACGGTCAGGACCCGGACGAACACGCCCCGGTTCAGCTCGTGGACGAGCAGGCGCTCATGGGTGAGCAGCCGGAACGCCTCGCGCAACGTGTTGCGGGAGACGCCGAGCGCCCCGCCGATGCTGTCCTCCGACAGCCGTGTCCCGGGCGGGAAGTAGCCCTCGGCGATGCGGCTTCTGAGGATGTCCGAAACCCGTTCGGCCGTGCTCGTGCGGCCCAGGAGGGCGCGGTCGTCGGCCAGTCCCGCCAGCTGCTCTGCCATGCCCGGAATTCAACCGCAGACACGAGAACGAAACAACATGGGTATTGAAGGATCGTTCAACGATCCTCTACCTTCCTTTCATGGCACCGCCCGTCCCCGCCGCGGCGACCGCCTCCGCACGGCACAGCTCACTCCCCGCACCCTCCGTCCTCCCTCAGCGAGGTGCCCCATGAGCACGCCCCCTCCGTCCCGGACCCCGGCCACCGACACCCGCCCCGCCGCCGCTCCCGCCCCCGGGACCGCACCCGACGACGGCGCTCTGGCCTGGCTGCGGGCCCTCGGCCCGCGCGGCCGCCGCGCCTTCGCCGGCGCGTTCGGCGGCTACGCCCTCGACTCCTACGACTACTTCACGCTGCCGCTGAGCATGGTCGCGCTGGCGGCCCACTTCGGCCTGGACAGCGGCCAGACCGGCCTGTTCACCACCGTCACCCTGGTCGCCTCGGCGATCGGCGGCGCCGCGGCCGGGGTGCTGGCCGACCGGATCGGCCGGGTCAGGGCGCTGATGATCACGGTGATCACGTACGCGGTCTTCACCGTCGCCTGCGGCTTCGCGCCCAGCTACGAGACACTGCTGGTCTTCCGGTCCCTCCAGGGCCTCGGCTTCGGCGGCGAGTGGGCGGTCGGCGCGATCCTGGTCGCCGAGTACGCGAGCGCGAAGCACCGGGGCCGCACCCTCGGCGCGATCCAGAGCTCGTGGGCCGTCGGCTGGGGCCTCGCGGCTGTGGCGTACACGCTGGTCTTCTCGTTCTTCGGCGACGACGTCGCCTGGCGCGTGATGTTCTGGACGGGCGCGCTGCCCGCGCTGCTCGTGGTGTGGATGCGGCGCCGGGTACAGGACGCGCCGGAGGCCACCGCCGCCCGCGAACAGAGCGCGGAGAAGGGCTCGTTCCCGGCGATCTTCAAGGGGCCGCTGTTGCGGACCACGCTCTTCGCGGGCCTGCTCTCCACCGGTGTGCAGGGCGGCTACTACACCCTGGCGACCTGGGTGCCCACGTATCTGAAATCAGAGCGCGGCCTGTCGGTGGTCGGCACCGGCGGCTATCTGACCTTCCTGATCTCGGGGGCCTTCCTCGGGTACCTCACCGGCGGCCACCTCACCGACCGGCTGGGCCGGCGCCGCAACATCTGGCTGTTCGCCCTGCTGTCCGCGGTGTGCATCCTGGCGTACGCGAACATCCCGAGCGGCGCGGACACCGTGCTCCTCGTGCTCGGTTTCCCGCTCGGGTTCTGCATGTCGGCGATCTTCAGCGGCTTCGGCTCCTACCTGAGCGAGCTGTACCCGACGGCCCTGCGCGGCACGGGACAGGGCTTCACCTACAACACCGGCCGCGCAGTGGGCGCCGTCTTCCCCACCACGGTCGGTTTCCTCGCCGACAGCTGGGGCGTGGGCGGCGCGCTGGTGTTCGGCGCGATCGGCTACGCGATCGCCGCCCTGGCGCTGCTCGGGCTGCCGGAGACCCGTGGGAAGGAACTGGAGTGAACCGTCCGAACCTCACGCAGGACAGCCGTCCGCCCCTCGTCGACGACCGTCCCGTCACCCTCCTCGACGAGCACGCGCACGCGTGGAGTCCCGCCACCGCCCGGGCCCGCTTCCGGGCGGGCCTGGCGGGCCCCACGGCCGGGGTCGCCGGCGGCCACACCCAGGTCAACCTGATCTCGGTGCCCGCGGACTGGGCGTACGACATGCTCCTGTTCTGCCAGCGCAACCCGAAGCCCTGTCCCGTCCTCGACGTCACGGACGCCGGCTCCTGGACGACCGTCCTCGCCGAGGGCGCCGACCTGCGCACCGATCTGCCGCGCTACCGGGTCTGGGCGGACGGGGAACTGGTGGACGAGCCGACGGACGTGCGCGCCTACTGGCGTGACGACCTGGTGTCGTTCCTGATCGGGTGCAGCTTCACCTTCGAGTGGGCGCTGTCGGGGGCGGGCGTCCCCATCCGGCACGTCGAGCAGGGGCGCAACGTCCCGATGTACGTGACGAGCCGCCGGTGCCGGCCCGCGGGGCGACTGCACGGCCCCATGGTGGTGTCCATGCGTCCGGTGCCGCCGCAGCACCTCGCGGCGGCCATCCGGGAGAGCAGCCTGCTCCCGGCGGTGCACGGCGGCCCCGTACACTGCGGCGATCCGTCGGGACTGGGCATCGACGACCTCGGCCGGCCCGACTTCGGCGACCCGGTGCAGGCCGCTCCGGACGACATCCCGGTGTTCTGGGCCTGCGGTGTGACCCCGCAGGCCGCGGTGATGGCCTCGCGCCCGCCGTTCGCCCTCACCCACGCCCCGGGACAGATGTTCCTCACCGACGCCCGCGACGAGCAGTACCGCGTGGCTTGAGAACGAGATACGAAGGAACCATGACCGCGACGACCGCGATCGATCTGAACGCCGACCTCGGCGAGGGCTTCGGCCGCTGGGAACTGACCGACGACGAGCGACTCCTGTCCGTCGTCAGCAGCGCCAACGTGGCCTGTGGCTTCCACGCCGGGGACGCGGTCACCATGCGCCGGGTGTGCGACCTGGCGGCCGAGCGGGGCGTGACGATCGGCGCGCAGGTCTCCTACCGGGACCTGGCGGGGTTCGGGCGGCGCTCCATGGACGTGCCGCCCGCCGAACTGGCCGCCGAGGTGGCGTACCAGATCGGCGCCCTGGAGGTGTTCGCCCGGGCGGCGGGCGCGCGCGTGGCGTACGTGAAGCCGCACGGCGCGCTCTACAACCGGGTCGTGCACGACGAGGAGCAGGCCGGCGCGGTGGTCGACGGGGTGCTCCTCGCCGGCGCCGCGCTGTCCGTGCTCGGGCTGCCCGGCTCACGCCTGCTGGAGCGGGCCCGGGGGGCGGGGCTCCCCGCCGTCCCGGAGGCCTTCGCGGACCGCGCGTACACCGAGGAGGGCACGCTCGTGCCCCGTGGACGGGACGGGGCCGTGGTCACCGACCCGGACGCCGTCGTGGAACGGTCGGTGCGCCTGGCCCGCCTCGGGCAGGTCACCTCCCACGCGGGGTCGTCCATCGACGTGCACGCGCGTTCGCTGTGCCTGCACGGCGACACGCCCGGCGCGGTGGAGCTGGCGCGCCGGGTCCGGCGTGGGCTGGAGGAGTCGGGCGTACGGGTGGAGGCCTTCGCATGAGCGTGCGTGTCCTGCCTGTCGGCGACGACGCCCTGCTCGTCGAGCTGGCGTCGGGCGCGGAGGCCGAGGCCCTGCACGCGGAACTGCTGCGTCGCCGCGCGGCGGGCCTGCTCAGTGCCCGCGAGATCGTCCCGGCGGCTCGCACCGTCCTCCTGGACGGTCTGACCGACCCCGGCCGGCTGGCGTCCGAACTGGCCGCGTCCGACGTACCGCCCGCTCCCCCGCGCGAGCAGGCGGCCGTGGAGATCGCTGTCCGGTACGACGGCCCGGACCTGGCCGAGGTCGCCGCCCACTGGGGCGTCCCCGAGGAGGAGGTCGCCCGCATCCACGCGGCCACCGAGTTCCGGGTCGCCTTCTGCGGGTTCGCGCCCGGCTTCGGCTATCTCACCGGCCTGCCTCCGCGCTACGACGTGCCGCGCCGGGCCACCCCGCGCACCGCCGTACCGGCCGGTTCGGTGGCGCTGGCGGGGCCGTACACGGGTGTGTACCCGCGTGCGTCGCCGGGCGGCTGGCAGCTGATCGGCAGCACGGACGCAGTGCTCTGGGACCACGCGCGCGTGCCGGCCGCGCTGCTGTCGCCGGGCACGCGCGTGCGCTTCGTCCCCGTGGGACCGTGGGAACCGGTGGGACGGGGAGAACCGATCGGACCGGTGGACACCTCATGAGCGACCGTGCAGTCTCCGTCGTCCGCGCCGGGGCGCTCACCACGGTGCAGGACCGGGGCCGCCCCGGGCACGCACATCTCGGCGTGCCCCGTTCCGGCGCTCTCGACGCGCCCGCGGCGGCCCTCGTCAACCGGCTGGTGGGCAACCCGCCCGATGCGGCCGTCCTGGAGACGACGCTCAACGGCTGCGCCCTCAGGCCGCGTTCCGACCTGACCGTCGCGGTCGGCGGCGCGCCCTGCCGGGTCACGGTGGACGGCCGGCCGGTCGCCTGGGGCGCGCCCGTACGGGTACGCGCCGGGACCCTCCTGGACATCGGACCGGCCGTCTCCGGAGTACGCACCTACGTGGCCCTGGCCGGCGGCATCATCGTCGAGCCGATCCTCGGCAGCCGGTCCACGGACCTGCTCTCGGGCCTCGGCCCCGCGCCGCTCACGGACGGCACCGTCCTGCCGCTGGGGCGCGAACTCGTCCCGCACGCGCGCGTGGACGTCGCCCCGCAGCCGGCGCCCCCGGCCGAACTCGTCCTCCGGGTGACGCTCGGCCCACGGGACGACTGGTTCACCCCGGACGCGCTCCGCGCCTTCACCTCGAGGACGTTCCTCGTGTCCTCGGCGAGCAACCGCATCGGGCTGCGCACCGAGGGGCCCGCCCTGGAGCGTGCGCGGAGCGGTGAGCTGGCGAGCGAGGGCATGGTCCTGGGCGCCGTACAGGTTCCGCCCGCCGGCCGCCCGGTGGTCTTCCTGGCCGATCACCCGACCACCGGGGGCTACCCGGTGATCGGGGTCGTCCGCGCGGGCGATCTCGCGGCGGCGGCGCAGGCCGTGCCCGGAACGCCGGTCCGCTTCGTGGCCGTACGCCGAAGGTGACGCGGGCGGTGTCGGCCGCTGCGGGCTTCAGGCGGCGTCCGGCTGCCGTTCCGCCACGGAGAGCGCGGCGAGGGCCGCGGACACCGCCGCGGAGGCCCGCAGATCGAGGCGGGCGCTCGTCCCCCGCGCGCCGTGCCGCAGCTCGTCGGCGGCCAGCGTGAGCAGTTGCGGGAGCAGGTCGGTGCAGCGCCGGGCCACCCAGCCGGTGCCCGCGGTCGCCAGCCACCACAGACTCGCCGAGGTCGTCGGCGCCGGGAACTCGGGCTCGGGCGAGGGCGCGGAACCGGTCGCGAGGCCCGCCTCGGCGAGCACCGCGTGGAAGCGCACGGCCAGTTGCCGGTGCCCCCGCTCGCCGGGGTGGAGCCGGTCCGCGCTCCACATGGCCCGGTCCGTCAGCCAGGCGCCCTCCGCGGCGTGCAGGTGGACGGCGCCGTAGCGCTCGGAGAGCGCGTGGACGACGGCGTTGACCGCGCGTTGCCGCCGGGCCAGTGGCCGGGCGAGAGCACCGGGCAGCCCGAGGGTGCCGCCCGGGTCGGGCAGGCACGCGGTGAGCAGGACCGCGCCCTGCTCGGCGAAGGCGCCGTAGACCGTGTCGAGCCGGGCCGCCACGGCATGGATGTCGAAGGTGCAGCGCAGAGTGTCGTTGACGCCGACGACCACGGAGACGACGTCGGGCCGCAGTTCCAGCCCGGCCGGGAGCTGCCGTTCCAGCACGTCCCGCGTCTGCGCGCCGCTGACCGCGAGGTTGACGAACTCGACGGGCTCCCCAGGCGCCACGGACGCGCCGGTCCCTACGGACGCGCCGGTCCCCACGGGCCTCTCGCCCTCCGTGCTCCCCGCAAGCGCCCCGACTCCCGCAAGCCCGTCGGTTCCCGCAAGCCCCTCGCCCTCCGTGGTGCCCGCGAGCGCCTCGACCGCGGCAAATCCCCCCATGCCCGCAGACCCTGCCACCGCCTCGGTCCCCGCAAGCTCCGTCCCCGGGTGCCTCTCGGCCCCCGCCGCCCGCGCGGCACCCTCGATCTCACCGACCAGACCCTGGGCGAGCAGTGCGGCCCAGCCGCGCCACCCCTCGCCCACGGGGTCCCCCACCCCCTCGGTGAGCGAGTCCCCGAGGGCGACGAAGCGGACGCGTCTCATCCGAGACCTCCGGGCACGAAGGGACGCACAGGTGCGGTCACCGGTGCCGGGACCGTCGCCGTCGCGTCGTGTGCCGCGAGGAAGGCGTCGACCGCCGTACCCCAGCCGAAGCACTCCGCACGCGCGCGTGCGGCCTCCCGGCGGGCCGCGAGGGGGCGCTCCAGGAGGCTCTCCACGGCGTCCGCGAACGCCTCCCCCCGGTCGGCCGCCGTGGCTCCCGCGGCGCCGATCACCTCGGGGAGCGCCGAGGAGGCGCTCGCGACGACGGGGGTCCCGCACGCCATGGCCTCCAGGGCGGCGAGCCCGAACGTCTCCGCGGGTCCCGGGGCCAGACACACGTCGGCCGAGGCCTGCAAGGCCCCGAGCGCGCCGCGGTCGGACACATGCCCCAGGAACGTCACGGGCAGCCCGCGCTCGCGGGCCCGCTGCTCCAGTCGCGGCCGCAGCGGTCCGTCGCCCGCGACGACCAGAACCGCCCGCGCGCCGCCCCGCAGCAACGCCTCCAGGGCGTCCAGCGCCGTGCCTGGCCGCTTCTCCACCGACAGACGGGTGCACATCACCAGCAAGGTCTGGTCCTCGCGCGCGTGACGGGCCCGCAGCCCGGCGTCGTACAGGGCGGGGTGCCGTTCGACGAGGTCGACGCCCAGCGGCGCCCGCACGACGTTCCGCGCCCCGATCCGCACGAACTCCCGCTCGGCGAACTCGGTGGTGCACACCACGCGCGCGTACGTGTGCGCCGTACGGAGGTTGAGCGCGTCGGCGGCGCGCCGGGCCGCGCCTTCCGGCACGCCCCAGGTGCGCAGGACGCCGTCGGCGGTCTCGTGGGAGACCATCACGGCGGGCACGCGGGCCCGCCGCGCCCACCTGCCGGTCCAGCGCAGCGTCGTGCGGTCGGAGACCTCCAGGCGGTCGGGGGCGAGTTCCTCCAGCAGGCGGGCGACCCGCCGTTTGTCGGTGAGGACGCGGTAGCCACCGGTGCCGGGCAGCAGTGGCCCCGGCAGGGTGATCACCCGCCCCTGCTCGGTGCGACGGTCGCTCTCCCGCTCGCCGGGCACGATCAGGACGGGGTCGTGGCCGGCCGCGCGATAGCCCCTGCCGAGTTCGCGCAGGGCCGTGCGCAGTCCGCCCGAGGCGGGGGCGACGAAGTTGGCGAGCCGCACGATCCGCAGCGGCCCGGCACTCGGTATGGGGCGGGCGGGGCCGTTCCCGCCGTCGGCGCCGCTCATGCCGTTCGGGCCGCTCATGCCGCCACCACCAGTCGACGCGCGGCGAGCACGTCCTCGTAGTGACCGATGAGCCGGTCGCCGACGGCGGCCCAGGTGCGTCCCTCGACCGTGACCCGCCCGGCTGCGCCGTAGGCGGCCCGCCGCGCGGGGTCGGCCACCAGCCCCGCCACCGCGTCCTGCACGACGGCGGCGTCCCGGGGCGGGACGAGCAGGCCGGTACGCCCTTGGGCGACCAGGTCCAGGGGGCCGCCCGCGGCGGGCGCGACCACCGGCACACCGCTGGCCATGGCCTCCTGCACGGTCTGGCAGAAGGTCTCGAAGGGGCCGGTGTGCACGAACACGTCCAGCGAGGCGAAGATCCGGGCGAGTTCGTCGCCGGTGCGGTTGCCCAGGAAGACCGCGCCCGGCAGGGTCTCCTCCAGGCCGGGCCGGCTCGGTCCGTCGCCCACCACCACGACCCGCACACCCGGCAGCCCGCAGACGCCGGACAGGAGCTCGACGTGCTTCTCGGGGGCGAGCCGTCCGACGTAGCCGACGATCAGCTCGCCGTTCGGGGCGAGCGCGCGGCGCAGTGCCTCGTCGCGGCGGTCGGGGCGGAAGCGCAGGGTGTCCACGCCCCGCGGCCACAGCTTCACCCGGGGCACACCGTGCGTGTCCAGGTCGTGCAGAGCCGCGCTGGAGGGGGCGAGGGTGAGGTCGGCGGCGGCGTGGACGGACCGTATCCGGCGCCAGGCGGCTGCCTCGCCGGCGCCCATGTAGGTGCGGGCGTAGCCGCCCAGGTCGGTCTGGTAGACGGCGACGGCGGGGATACCGAGCCGGGCGGCGGCCGACATGCCCCGTACGCCGAGGATGAAGGGGCTGGCCAGGTGGACCATGTCGGCCCGGTGCTCGGCGATGGCGGCGGCGACGCGGCGGCTGGGGAGAGCGACGCGGACCTGGGGGTAGCCGGGGAGCGGAAGGGAGGGGACTCGGACGACGGGGCAGGGCGCTTCGGCGTCCGGCCCGGTCCCGGCGGCGGTGGCCGGGGCGACGACGACGGGGGCGTGACCGCGATCGACGAGGTGTCGGGCGGTCTGGAAGGCGCAATGGGCCACGCCGTTCACGTCGGGGGGAAAGGATTCGGTCACGATGACGACACGCATACCCGTGTTGTCGCCGCCCCGGACGTGGACGCGTCAAAGTGGATCTTTCCGAACGACAAACGTCCCGTGAGCGTTGCGCTGCGCACCCGGTACGTACTCGCTGCGTACCGCGCAGGTCGGACGGCGTCCATGCCGGTCCGCCCGGCGGGCCATCAGGTGTTCATCTGCCGGGCCGGCCGCCGCCAGGCTCCCCACGGGCGGCGGCCTGTCCCGAGCTTCACATCGCGGACGCGGCGTCCGGTCCGATCCGGCTGCGCACGGCCGTCTGGACCTCCGCCTCCTCGGCCGGATCGGCGGCGAGCCGGCGCAGGCGCTCCACGACCCGGGCGTCACCGGTCTCGGCGTGCCGGGCGGCGATCTCGCGGGTGCCCTCCTCACAGTCCCAGAGACACTCGACGGCGAAGCCGGTGGCGTAGGAGGGGTCGGTGGCGGCCAGTGCGCGGGCGCAGCGCCCGCGCAGATGGGACGAGGCCGTCTCGCGGTAGATATGGCGCAGCACGGGTGCCGCGCAGACGATGCCGAGCCGTCCGGCGCCGTCGACGAGGGTCCACAGGCTCGGTGCGTCGCAGCCCTCGCCCCGTACGGCCTCGCGCAGCGCACCGAGGACGAGGTCGCTGTCCTGGGTGCCGCCCCGGCAGGCGAGCATGCGGCCGGCCGCGGTGCCCAGGGGGTCGGGCCGGTGGGCCCAGCCGCGGGCCCGGTCCACGGCGGCGACGCTGCGCATGCGCTCGAAGGCGTCGACGGCGGCCTCGACGACGGGCGTCGAGCCGGTGGCCACGGCCTGTTCGATGAGGAGGAGGGCGTCGGGGTCGTTGAAGTCGGCGAGGTAGCGCAGGGCGGTGCAGCGGGCTCCCTCGGTGCCGTCCTTGGCCGCCTGCACGATCTCGGCGCGGTCCTCGGGCCCGGCCACGGCGGACAGACAGCGGGCGGCGGGGACATGGAGCGCGGCTCCGCGTTCGACGCCCTGCTGGGCCCACTCGAAGACGGCCTGGACGCTCCAGCCGGGGCGGGGTCCGCTCGGACTCATCTGACGTTGCCAGCGGTCGAAACAGCCGGCCTCCTGAGCGGCACGCACGCGCGTGGAGACGTACTCGCGGGGATCCTCGGCCCACAGCCGCCAGGGCCGTGGTTCGAAGGCGTCCCGTACGGCGGCGGCGAGTTCGGCCTCGCCCTCGGTATCGGTGGCGAACCGTGCGAGCACGGGTGCCGCGAGGGCTCGCAGACCGGCGTCGTCGTCCCGCAGGGCGAGTTCGTCGAGGGCCCAGGCCCAGTTGGCTCCTGAGACCGCGTACCGGCGCAGCAGGGCCAGGGCCTCGCGCCTGCCGTAGGAGGCGAGGTGGCCGAGGACGGCCAGGGCCAGGCCCGTGCGGGACTCCTCGGTGTCGAAGGAGTCCTCGACGTCGAAGAGGTGGGCCTCGATCTCGTCCAGCTCACCGTGCAGATCGAGGTAGAGACGGGCGTAGTAGAGGGAGCGGTTCTCCACCTGCCAGTCGTGGCGGGGGTCCCGCAGCACACAGTGGTTCAGCGCCGCGAGCGCCTCGGCTCGCGGAGCGGTGAGCGCGTGCAACGTGCCGTCGCCGCGCCCCCTCTGGAGCAGGCCGAGCAGCGTACCGCTGGGCGCTATGACCGGATCGAACATGGGAAACAGCCTCACATCAAGCGTCGACGCAACCGGGGACGTGCATTACCTGGCCGCGTGACAACACGTCGGGGCGCCCGCCGTTTCCTGCTTGCTGTAGACCATTTTCCTCTGCCTCTCGTCGGTGGCCCATGCGGACCGCGTCACGGCCCGCGCGGTGCGGCAACACCTGCCCAGCCATCGCGTCCGTGAATCACGACGTCATGATGACCCGGCTGTTCTACCTGCCGCGACCGAAATTTCCGGCGGCCTTGTACCGCCTCCCCCGTGGTCGTCGATTTACCTGGTCAGGAACTCTCGTTGACCTGTTCGGAACCGTCGGCTCAGTGCACGCCGAACAGCTCGAGCAGCTCCGCCCTGCCGAACATGCGAGCGGTGTCGACGGCCGACGGGGTCCCCTGGGAGGGGTCGGCGCCGGCCTCCAGCAGGACCTTGATGACGTCCGTCTCACCCTTGAAGGCCGCCCCGGCGAGCGGGGTCTGGCCTCGGTCGTTGATCCGGTCGGCCTCGGCGCCGCGGGCCAGCAGGGCCCGGACCGCGTCGGCATGGCCGTGGTACGCGGCGAGCATCACCAGGGAGTCGCCGCGGTCGTTGGTGAGGTTGGCCGGAACGCCCGCGTCGACGTACGCCACGAGCTCCTCGGTCCGACCCCCGCGGGCCAGATCGAAGATCTTGGTCGCCAGCTCCACGACCTCGGGGTCGGGGCCTTCGCTCATCGGCCGGTCCGCCTCTCCACTCAACCGTTCAGGTGAATCGCCAGCGTACTGGCTCGTCGGAAACATGGCCGGTCCCGTCGGCGGCAAAGATCACGGGCAGACCCGTTCGACGCAACTCTCCTGCTCAGGCAGCGCACCAGGCCTTCCGCCAGCCGGGGGAAATCAGCCGTATTTCACCCAGTTGCACCTTTTATAGTATGGATACATCCTGTGATCCTGGAAGTACTCATGGTGACTGTCCCCCGCGAACCAGGAGAACCCAAATGATCCTGTCCATGTCAGGCGTAGTCCTGCTCGGCATCATCGTCTTCCTCTTCTTCCGCAAGGACGGGCTCAAGGCGTCGCACGCCGTGGTCTCGGCCCTGTTCGGGTTCTACATGGCCAGTACGGCCATCGCCCCGAGCATCAAGGCAGGCGGCGAGAGCCTGGCGAGCCTCCTCGGCGGCATCAAGTTCTGACGCCGCCCGTCCCGTCCGTACGCACCTCACAGGAGACAGCAGTGGCCCGGCGCCCCCTTCCCAGCATCCTGAGCACAGGCAGCGCGCAGATCGCCCGGAGCCGGGAGCTGGCCCGGACGGCGGCCGACAGCGCCACCGATGTCCTCCATCCGCTGATCACGATCACCCGCGGACTGCGCCGGCTGGCCTCGGCCGGGCGGCGCAGGTGGGCCGAGACCCCCAGGGACAAGCGCGGACCGCTGCTGTTCCTGGTGGCCTCGTTGATCCTGGTCGTGGTGCTGGTGCCGTACGGTCCGCTGCTCGCCGGCATCACCCTGATGGCGGCAGCGGCCTGGCAGGGCAGGGACCGCACCCCACCGGCTCCCGACGGCCCCGACGAGTCGCAGATCCAGCGACTCCAGGTGCTGTACGAGGCCCTGGTCCCACACTTCTCGACGGCTGACGACCCCGCTCCCCTCTACGCCCACGGCGGCGACTGGGAGACCGTCTTCCCGACGCAGGAGTTCGACGACTCGGGCCGCGTGGCCCTCCTCGTGATCCGCTACCCCGCGTTCTTCCCGGACGGAGAGGCCGCCCCACGCGCACGGATCGAGCAACTGCTCGCCGCGAAGTCCGGGCGTGGCCGCGAATACCTCTTCGCCTGGGACGAGGAGGGCAACGAACTCACCCTCAGTGTCCTCAGCCCTCTCCCGACCGACTTCGCGGCCCAACGCTTCGTCACCGCCCCCGGCGAGACGGTCCTGGGCTTCACCGATCCCTCCCGGGTCCAGCGCACGCTCCCTCTCGCCCACGGAGAGGACCGGCGCGACGTACCGCCCGTCGTCTGGCGCACCGGCATCCGCTCCACCGAGCCGCACCTGCTGGCGGTCGGTCAGCCCGGCAGCGGCACCTCCACCCTGCTGCGCTCCATCGCCCTCCAGGCCCTCCAGCACGGCGACGTCCTGGTGATCGAGGGCGGCAGCACCGGCGAGTACGCCTGCCTCGCCGGCCGGGACGGCGTCCTGGGCGTCGAGGTCGGACTGGCAGGGGCGCTGGCCGCCCTGGAGTGGGCGGTGCACGAGACGGAGCGCCGGCTCATCGCCGCCAACCGCGCCCGGCAGGCGGGCGACCCGCCGCCGGACGACACCAGACACCCCCTGTGGATCCTTGTGGACCGCCCCACCGCCTTCACCCACCTGGCCGACACGGACGGCCGCAAGGACCCGCAGTCCCTCCTCCAGGTCCCCCTCCGGCACGGCCGCGCGGTCGGGGTCACGGTGGTGGTGGCCGAGCAGTTCGACGCCCTGGACTCGTTGAACGACGCCGCACGGCAGCACACCCGCGCGCGGGTCGCGCTCGGGCCGGCGTCGAAGCAGCAGCTGGAAGCGGTCCTCGGCGCACCCCCGCACACCACGCCCGTCGACCACACGCCGCCGGGACGCGGATACGCCCGGCTCGGTTCGGGGCCGGTGCACCGGCTCCAGGTGCCGGCGACGCCGGACCCGTACGACGACGCTACGAGCGACGCGCATCGGCAGGCGGTGCTGGACCTGCTGCCGCCGCGCTCCACCCCGGCCGACCCGGAGACGATGCCGCCGGCACCGGTCGAGGTCGCGCTCACCAAACCCGTGGACACGGACGCCGAGGCCACGAAGGTCCCGGGTGCCGACGCCGTGGCGGCCGACGCCGTGGGCGCGGAGCAGGTGCCGAGCGCGGGCGGGTGACCGCCCCCGCCGCGCGCCCTTCTACGCGACGAACGTGCGCGGCCCCTCGGCGCCGATCGTCCCCCCGCTCTCCACGATCCTGGCCGCCGCCGCCAGCCGGGCGGCCGCCTCCTCCGCCACCGCGCCTCCCACGGTGAACGGCAGCCGCACATAGCCCTCGAAGGCGCCGTCGACGCCGAACCGCGGTCCGGACGGCACCCGCAGGCCCACCCGCTCCCCCGCCTCGGCTAGTCGTGACCCGGAAAGGCCCCCGGCCCGCACCCACAGCGTCAGCCCGCCCTCGGGCACGGCGAACTCCCACTCCGGAAGCTCCCGGCGCACCGCCGCGACCAGGTCGTCGCGGTTCACCCGGGCCTGGTGGCGGCGCAGCTCGACGGCCTGCTCCCAGCCGCCGGTGCTGAACAGCCAGTTCACCGCCAGCTGCTCGAGCACCGGTGTGCCCAGGTCGGCGTAGGCGCGCGCCGCGACGAGGCTGCGGATGACGTCCGGGGCCGCGCGCACCCAGCCGATGCGCATCCCGGCCCAGAAGGCCTTGCTCGCCGACCCCACCGTGATCACCGTCGAGCCCGCGGGGTCGAAGCCGCACACGGGCCGGGGCATCTCGACACCGTCGTCGAGCCACAGTTCGCTCATGGTCTCGTCGGCGACCAGCACGGTCCCGGCGGAACGGGCCGCCTCCACCAGTTGGCGCCGCTGGTCCTCGTCGGCGAGCGCGCCGGTGGGGTTGTGGAAGTCGGCGACGACATACGCGATACGCGGCGCGGCCTCGCGCAGGACCTGGCGCCAGCGGTCCATGTCCCACCCGGCGAGCCCCTCGGCCATCGCGACGGGCACCAGACGCGCGCCCGCCTCACGCATCAGCTGGAGGATGTTGGCGTAGGAGGGCGACTCGACGGCGATGCGCTCGCCGCGCCCGCCGAACAGATGACAGATGGCGTCGATGGCGCCCATCGCGCCGGTGGTGACCATGATCTGTTCAGGCATCGTCGGGATCCCGCGCGCGGTGTACCGCTCGGCGATCATCGACCGCAGCGCGGGCAGGCCCGCCGGATAGTCGCCGTGCGTGTGGGCGTACGGGGGCAACTCCTCCAGCGCGCCCCGCACCGCGCGGGTGAGCCAGGGCTCGGGCGCCGGCAGCGCCGCGCAGCCCAGGTCGATGATCGAGCCGAGCGCCTCGGGCGGCAGGGGCTCCAGGCCGCGCGCCGGAACCGGGTTGCCGGCCGGGACGGCCGTCCAGCTGCCCGCGCCGCGCCGCGACTCCAGGAACCCTTCGGCGCGCAGCGCCTCGTAGGCGGCGGCGACGGTCGTCCGGCTCACGGACAGGGAGAGGGCCAGTTCACGTTCCGCGGGCAGGCGCGCGGCGACGGGGACGCGGCCTTCCAGCACCAGCAGCCGGATACCGTCGGCGAGCGCCCGGTAGGCCGGCGGCCGTCGCGACCCGGGGCCGGCCGGGCGGTCCTGCTGGGACTTGAGCAGCCGCGCGAGCTGTGCGGCCCCCACCGCCGAGGTCCACTGCGCCATGATTACCAGTCCACCTTCCCCGAATTGGCCATGGATGCCCTGCGCTTCCAAGCCACAGAGTGTCACGGGTCAGGCCACTACGACCACCAGGGGAACCCCTTGTCCGAGCCGCCACCGCAGGAAGCACCCTCGCGGGATCCGCACGGCCACCTCGCCCGCCGGCTGCTCCAGCTGTACGTCGGCCTCGCCCTCTACGGCGCCAGCTCCGCCCTCCTCGTGCGGGCAGGGCTCGGTCTTGAGCCCTGGAACGTGCTGCACCAGGGTCTCGGCGAGCTCACCGGCCTGACGATCGGTGTCGTGTCGATCTTCGTGGGCGCGGCGGTACTGCTGCTGTGGATCCCGCTGCGCCAGCGCCCGGGCCTCGGCACGGTCTCCAACGTCTTCGTCGTCGGCCTCGCGATGGACGGCACGCTCGCGTACGTCCCCGACGCGCACGGGCTCGCCGTGCAGGTGCCGCTGCTGCTGGCGGGGATCGTCCTCAACGGGGCGGCCACCGGTCTCTACATCGCCGCCAGCTTCGGGCCCGGCCCGCGCGACGGGCTGATGACGGGGCTGCACCGGCGTACCGGGCGTTCGATCCGGCTGATGCGGACGGCCGTGGAGGTGGCGGTCGTGGTGACCGGGTTCGCCCTCGGCGGCACCATCGGCGTCGGCACCCTGCTCTACGCGGTGACGATCGGTCCGCTCGCCCAGCTCTTCCTGCGGATGTTCGCCGTTCCCGCTGCACCGGGCGGCAGCACGGTCGTTGCCACCGGGACACCACAGGGAGCCATACTGCGTCCGTGACCAGCCTCATGACCCACCCGTATCTCGACCATCCGGGGCCCATCCCGTTCGCCCACCGCGGTGGGGCCGCGGACGGCCTGGAGAACACCACCGCGCAGTTCCGGCGCGCGGTCGAGGCGGGTTACCGCTATATCGAGACCGACGTGCACGCCACGCGGGACGGCAAGCTCGTCGCCTTCCACGACGCGACGCTGGACCGGATGACCGACGGCGCCGGCCGCATAGCGGACCTCCTCTGGTCGGACATACGGCACGCGCGCGTGGCGGGCAAGGAGCCGGTCCCCCTCTTCGAGGAGCTCCTGGAGACGTTCCCCGAGGTGCGGTGGAACGTCGATCTCAAGGCGGAGCCCGCACTGCACCCGCTGCTCAACCTGATCGCCCGCACGGGCGCGTGGGACCGGGTCTGTGTCGGCTCGTTCTCGGAGGCGCGGGTGGTGCGGGCCCAGCGGCTGGCCGGGCCGCGCCTGGCGACCTCGTACGGCACCCGGGGCGTGCTCAACCTGCGGCTGCGGTCCTGGGGCGTGCCCGCGGCGCTGCGTCGCTCTGCGGTCGCCGCACAGGTGCCCGAGAGCCAGTCGGGCATCCAGGTCGTGGACCGTCGCTTCGTCCGGGCCGCCCACGCGCGCGGGCTCCAGGTGCACGTGTGGACGATCAACGATCCGGATCGGATGCACCGGCTCCTGGACCTCGGGGTCGATGGCATCATGACCGATCACATCGACACGTTGCGCGAGGTCATGGAGGACCGCGGCGTCTGGGTCTGACCTCGGGCCCGTCGCCCGCGCGCGACTGCGGCAGCGGGAAGCGAGGGCACGGGTGGACATCGACACCGTGCGGACGGCGGCGTCCGACGAGGCCGCCGAACGGCGGCGCGAGCAGCGCGGCTGGTACTTCTACGACTGGGCGTGCTCCGTCTACTCGACGAGCGTGCTCACCGTGTTCCTGGGCCCGTACCTGACATCGGTCGCCAAGCGGGCGGCGGACGCCGACGGGTACGTGCATCCGCTGGGCATCCCGGTGCGGGCGGGTTCCTTCTTCGCGTACTCGGTGTCCCTGTCGGTGATCGTGGCCGTGCTGGTGATGCCCCTGGTGGGTGCGGCCGCCGACCGCAGCGGCCGCAAGAAGCCCCTGCTGGGCGCCGCCGCGTATGTGGGCGCCGCGGCCACGACCGGCATGTTCTTCCTGGGCGGCGACCGCTATCTGCTGGGGGGCGCGCTGCTGATCGTGGCGAACGCGGCCCAGTCCGTGGCGATGATGCTCTACAACTCCTACCTGCCGCAGATCGCCCCGCCCGAGGAACGCGACGCGGTCTCCTCCCGGGGGTGGGCCTTCGGCTATGCGGCGGGCTCGCTGGTCCTGGTCGTCAACCTGGTGCTCTACCTCGCCCACGACTCCTTCGGCGTCTCCGAGTCGATGGCGGTGCGGATCTGCCTGGCCTCGGCCGGCCTGTGGTGGGGCGGCTTCACGCTGATCCCGCTGCTGCGGCTGCGCGACCGGCCGACCGCGGCCCGGGAGGCCGCCGCTCGGACGGATCCGACGGGCCGGACGGCCCGCACGGCTCCTGGACTGCGTCAGCTCGCGGCGACGGTCCGCGACATGCGCCGCCACCCGCTGACCCTCTCCTTCCTCCTCGCGTACCTGATCTACAACGACGGCATCCAGACCGTGATCTCCCAGGCCTCGGTCTACGGTTCCGAGGAGCTCGGGCTCGGCCAGTCCACGCTGATCGGCGCCGTCCTGCTGGTGCAGGTGCTGGCCGTCGCGGGCGCGCTGGGCATGGGGCGGCTGGCCCGGACGTACGGCGCGAAGCGCACGATCCTCGGCTCACTCGCGGCCTGGACGCTCACCCTGGGAACCGGCTACTTCCTGCCGGCCGGGGCGCCGGTCGGTTTCTTCCTGCTGGCGGCCGCGATCGGCCTGGTCCTCGGCGGCAGCCAGGCACTGTCCCGCTCCCTCTTCTCCCATCTGGTCCCGCCCGGCAAGGAGGCCGAGTACTTCTCGGCGTACGAGATGAGCGACCGTGGCATGAGCTGGCTCGGCCCGCTCCTCTTCGGGGTCACCTACCAGCTGACCGGGAGCTACCGGGACGCGATCATCTCGCTGGTGGTCTTCTTCCTCGTGGGCTTCCTGCTGCTCGTTCGGGTGCCGGTACGGCAGGCGATCGGCGACGCGGGGAACCCGGTGCCCGAGAAGATTTAGCACTCAAGGCGAAAGGGCGGTAGTGTACGCGTTTGGCCTGCCAGGCGTACCGTTACTGCGCGTCAAAGATGCCGAAACGCTGGGTGACATCTCCTTTCAGATGTGACAAACCGGGCGCCGGTGGGTACTGCACTGGTTGACAAGACCGCGGCTACGACGGCGACGCATGACCCGGAACGGGACTCCGAACGGGAATCTTTACCGCCGACCGGACGTTGACCGGATGACGACGACAGCGACACCTGTCCTGTGGGCGACAAGCCCGGGAGGCACGATTCATGAGTGAGCGAGCTCTTCGCGGCACGCGCCTCGTGGTGACCAGCTACGAGACGGACCGCGGCATCGACCTGGCCCCGCGCCAGGCCGTGGAGTACGCATGCGAGAAGGGGCACCGGTTTGAGATGCCCTTCTCGGTCGAGGCGGAGATTCCGCCGGAGTGGGAGTGCAAGGTCTGTGGAGCCCCTGCACTCCTCGTGGACGGCGACGGCCCTGAGGAGAAGAAGGCCAAGCCCGCGCGTACGCATTGGGACATGCTGATGGAGCGGCGGACCCGCGAGGAACTCGAAGAGGTCCTCGAGGAGCGGCTCGCCGTTCTGCGGTCCGGGGCGATGAACCTTGCGGTACATCCCCGCGACAGCCGTAAAAGCGCATAGCCCTACGGGGTTGTGACCAGCTTCACAGCGCACGACAACGACCGCGGGCGCCGTACGTGACATACGTACGGCGCCCGCGGTCGTCGTGCTGCCCGCTGCGATATCGCGCTGCCCGCTGCGTGACGAGTGAGGGCGATCGGCTCTCGGGCCCCCAGGGGTGGCCCGATCGATGGGCCGATCAGGCCCTGTGGCTCACACCGGCCGATCAGGCCCCGTGGCTCACTGCTCGTCCCTGATGACCTCGCCCTGCACCACCTTGCCGTCCGGGCGGTGGATGCGGGCCTGCTGGAACGCGTCCCCCAGGGTGCCGGGCATGGCCGCGGACGCCCTCAGCTTGCGCTCCCCGTAGCCGCTGACCGCCTTCTGGACCGGCGGGAGCAGCAGGAGCAGGCCGATCGCGTCGGACGCCAGGCCCGGGATCATCAGGAACAGACCGCCGAGCATCATGAGGCCGTTGCCGCCGGCCCGGTCGGAGGAGGCCGTACCGCGCTGGAGGGCCTCGTTCAGGTTCCGGAAGGCCCGGCGGCCCGCCCGCTTGATGACCACGGCACCCAGGACGAACCCGGCGGCCAGGAGCAGGAGGACCACCAGCCCGCTCGTGGCGCCCGCGACCACGGTCAGCAGCCAGATCTCCAGCACCAGCCACGCGGCCAGCGCCAGCGGCAGGAACGTCCGCAGGCGGGAGCGACGGGGCTGGGCCGGGGGCCGTGCGGGTGTCTGGTACGCGGGGGTCGGAGAGCCAGTCGTCATGCACCCAGTGTGCCCGGAACAGGCTCAGAGCGGCATAAGGGGAGGATCAGCCGTCGCTGTGAGACTCTCAGCCGTCGCCGCGAGACGTGGCGGGCGCCTGCGGGCGCTCCGGACGGTCGGCGCTCCGGCCCGTGATCTTGCCGACCCGCTCCCCCACACCCCAGGCCGTGACCCGCCACAGCGCCTCGACGAGGATGTCCCGGCTCATCTTGGAGTCGCCGTGCTCCCGCTCGACGAAGGTGATGGGGACCTCGATGACGTGGAAGCCGGCCTTGACGGCCCGGCGGGCGAGGTCGACCTGGAAGCAGTACCCCTGGGAGGCGACCGCCTCCAGGCCGAGGCCCTCCAGCGTCTCGCGGCGGAAGGCGCGGTAGCCGCCGGTGATGTCACGCAGCGGGAGGTCGAGGGCGAGGCGGGAGTAGAGGCTGCCGCCGCGGGAGATGACCTCACGGGACTTGGGCCAGTTGACCACCCGGCCGCCCGGCACCCAGCGGGAGCCCAGGACCAGATCGGCGCCCTTGAGCGCGGTGAGCAGGCGGGGCAGTTCCTCGGGCTGGTGGGAGCCGTCGGCGTCCATCTCGATCAGCACGCCGTAGCCGTTCGCCAGGCCCCAGCGGAAGCCCGCGAGATAGGCGGCGCCGAGGCCCTCCTTGCCCTTGCGGTGCAGGACCTGGACCTGGTCGTCACCGACGGCCAGCTCGTCGGCGAGCTTGCCGGTGCCGTCTGGGCTGTTGTCGTCGGCCACGAGGACGTGAGCCTCGGGGACGGCCTCGCGCACCCGGCCGACGATGGTCTTGATGTTCTCCGCCTCGTTGTAGGTCGGGATGATCACCAAGGCCGTGCCGAGCGGACCGAACTGCCTTCCCCGGTCCTGTGCCGCGAGGGTCCCGTCGCCGTCGTTCACTACTGCCCCTTCAAGTCCGTACGCAGAGGACCACCATAGTGGCCGCCGCCTGCGGTGACGTGACAGGACGTACGAACGGTGGTGTCGAACCCGCGAGAGCGGGGTAGGAACGTACCTTTGGGCTTGTATGTACGCACCTGCCCCCGTGGGGGTGGGCGCAAGCGGGGGAAACGGGCCTGCTGCGGATGGGGGCCCGGCGCTCTTCGGGCCGGCCCGGGACCCGCTGGCTGCGGGTCGACCGAAAGCCGTTGTCTACTGAGCGCCCGGGCCCCATCCGGGTCACACCTCCCCGACCGGTCGGAACGTTCCCTCGATGCGGCGCGGGCGCTGAGCCTGGCTGCCAGTGGCGGTGCGCCGGTGCGGCTCACCGTCCCTGACCCAGCGGCGCCGCGGCGAGTGCGCGGGCGTTCCCCGGGCGGGGCGTCCGGTGGTGGACTCCGCCGAACCTACCGGCCCCCCGCCATCGGCTGTCAACAGCGGCTTGACCTGCGGATCTTCCGTCAATGCCCAGGTCAGCGCGGAGAAGACACCGGGCGTATGTCGGCGGGCGGACGGGTGATCTTCCCCGGGCCGACCCGGGAGATCACTCGCTCGGCCGCAGGAACACGGTCCGGCCGCCCACCACCGTACGCAGGCACACCGGGAGTTCGGTGCCGGGGGTCAGATCCGGCAGTCCGGGGGTTCCGGAGCGGGGGTCGGTGGACCAGCGGGCGACCCGGTCGTCGGGGGCCTGGACGACCAGTTCCTCGGTGCGCCAGACCGCGTAGTCGGCGGGTGCGCCCGGGACCAGGACGCCCGCGTCGTCCCGGCCGATCGCGCGCCAGCCGCCGCGCGTGTGGGCCGTGAACGCGGCGCGGGCGGACACCCGGTGCTCGGGGGTGCGGTGGAAGGCGGCGGCGCGGACCGTGCCCCAGGGGTCGAGGGGGGTGACCGGGCTGTCCGAGCCGAAGGCGAGCGGCACACCCGCGCGCAGCAGGGCCGCGAAGGGGTTCAGGGTGCGCGCCCGCTCGACGCCCAGACGCTGGGCGTACATGCCCTCCTCGCCACCCCACAGGGCGTCGAAGGCGGGCTGGACGGAGGCGGTGAGGCCCAGTTCGGCGAAGGCGGCGACCGTCTCGGGCGTGAGCATCTCGGCGTGCTCGACGCGGTGGCGGGCGGCGCGGATCCGGGCGAGGCCGACCTTCTCCGCGGCGGCGCGCACACCCTCGACGACGACGGTCACGGCGGCGTCGCCGATGGCGTGGAAGCCCGCCTGGAGGCCGGCCTCGGTGCAGTCCGTCACGTGCGCGGCGACCTCGGCGGCGCTCAGGTAGCCGGTGCCGGTGTGGTCGGCGTCCGTGTAGGCGGCGTGCAGACAGGCGGTGTGGGAGCCGAGGGCGCCGTCGACGAACAGGTCTCCGGCGGCGCCGAGCGCGCCCAGCTGCCGGGCCTTCTCGACGTCCCGCTCGGCCCAGTAGCCGACGACCCGGGGGCCGGGCTCCGCGGCGGCGAGCCGCAGCAGGTCCGTGAAGTCGTCCTCGGACGAGATCTCGGGTCCCGCGCACTCGTGGACCGAGCCGATACCGAGGGAGGCGGCGTGCGCGAGGGCGGCCCGCTGGGCCTCGGCGCGCTGGGCGGGCGTCACGGCTGCGAACGCGGCGGCGCGGACGGCGTGGTGGGCGTCGCGGGTGAGTGGCGCGCCGTCCGCGAAGCCCGGCTCGGTGCGGGCCCCGGGCGCCAGTTCCAGCAGGGCGGTGGTGACCACGGCGGAGTGGACGTCGATCCGGCTGAGGTAGAGCGGTCGGCCGCCGGTCGCCTCGTCCAGCTCCTCCCGTCGGAGCGGGCGGCCCTCGGGCCAGCGGGAGGCGTCCCAACCGTGCCCGAGCAGCACCTTGTCCTGTGGACGGGCCACCGCGAAGGCCCGTACGAGGGCGAGGGCGGCCGTCAGGGAGGGGGCGGTGGAGAGGTCGAGACCGGTGAGCGCGAGGCCGGTGGACGTGGTGTGCACATGGGCGTCGGTGAAGGCGGGGGTGACCAGGGCGCCGTCCAGGTCGACCACCTCGTCGACGCCGTCGGCGAATGCGTCGGCGGCGCCTTCGGAGCCGACCCAGGCGACCTGGCCGCGTTCGACGACCATCGCGGTCGCGAACGGATCGGCGGGGCTGTGTACCTCTCCTCGGCGGAGCAGGACGGTCTTGGGCTCGGCGGTGCGCTCACTCATGGGGAACAGTCTCGCGCCTCGCCTCGGCCGCTCGGCACGGGGACCCCTCGGATCCGTTCGGATGCCCTCGGATCCGCTCAGATGCGGGGTGGCCGGGCCTCGTACGGGGTGGACAGCACGACCGTCGTGCGCGTCGACACGCCGGCGAGCGCCCGGAGCCGCCCGAGCAGCTCCTCCAGCTCGTGCGGAGTGGCCACGCGCACCTTGAGGATGTAGTTCTCGTCACCGGCCACGCTGTGGCAGGCCTCGATCTCCGGCACGCCGGCCAGCCGCTCGGCGATGTCGTCGGGAGCGCTGGGGTCGAACGGTTTCACCGAGATGAAGGCGGTCAGGGGCAGCCCGATGGCTTCGGAGTCGACGACGGCCGCGTATCCGCGGATGACGCCGCGCTGTTCCAGCCGGCGCACCCGTTGGTGCACCGCCGAGGTGGACAGGCCCGTGGCCTTGCCCAGATCGGTGTAACTCATCCGCCCGTCCTTGACGAGCAGCTGCACGATTTGTCGGTCCAGCTCCTCCATGACGCAAGAACTTACCGTGCGCGCGATCTCCGCGTATACCTATGCAGCCCAGGTCATAGCCGGTTTGTGATGTGGCCGAGAGTCGACGGCGGCAGGGTGCGGGGCCTTCGGGGGCTCGACCGACCCTCGAGGCATCTGCAAGCGGCATGTGACGAATGCCACAGCACTCCCCAACTCTTCGTGATGTCCTCGTGATTACCGCCGAGACGGGGCGGGAAGTGCTTGCTGTGGTCGAGGCCGCAGTGCCTTCACGGCCCAGCCCGAGGGGGAGAATCCCATGCAGAGTCTTAAGCGCCCTGGTCGCACCGCGCCCAAGCGGCTCCAGCCCGTCGTCGAGCCCGAGCCGGAGGGTGTCGAACCCGACGCGGACTGCTCCGACAGCTTCGACGTCGACGACGCCGATCACTTCGACGCGTACGACACCTTCGAGATGTACCGGGTGATCTGCCCGGACTGTGCGCAGCCCATCGCGCTGCTGGCGGACGAGGAGGTCCTGCCGGAGCACGCGCTGTGCGCCTCGCCGTGGAACCCCTTCGGGCTGACGGTCTGTGCCGGGACGGGACGGGGGGCCTCCGAGGCCCGGCCCGCGGACGAGTCCGTGGAGCCCCAGGAGCAGGACACCGCACTCCTGTTGACGCTCCCTCAGGGACTGGACTGGCGTACCCAGCCCTTCTCGCACGTCGGCGGCCCGGGCTCGCGCCCGATGCGCGTTCCGACGATGCGCCGCCTGGCCGCCTGAGCGCCGCTTCCGCGCCCGTCTCACCGGCTCGACTCGCGTAGCTGCCCTGCACCATGGCCGGCAGGTCGTGGTGCAGGATCAGTGCGTCCGGAGCGACCGGGAGGCCGGCGCGGGCGAAGGGCACCTGCCGGTGGGGCGGCGCGCGGCGGCGCTCGGCAAACTCGCTGCTCCGTAAGGAATCTGACGGGTCGCCGGTTTCGCCGGACCGACCGGGCACGCGTCGAGCCGATACCGGGGGCACCCCCCGAACTCACGCTCGACCATGCCTGCCGGTGACCTGTCCGGTGGCTTCGCGTTGCCCTGGTATGACCCCCACCCAGTCAGTTGCGCCCGGGCGTCACCGCCAGCTCTTCGTCCCCGCGCGTCCGGAACCCGTCCGGGCAGAATCGCTTCCGCTGGCCCCGCCGCCCCCGCAGGACCCGCCCATCTACCGTGACCTCCTGCGCACCTGGGCCGACCGGGGCCGCACCCTGCCGGGGCGCCACGACCCGGAGTGGGTACGATTGGCGGCCCCGCAGGTGCGGCCGGGGCAGTTCAGCGGGTTTCCGGACCCAGCAGGTGACGGGCGATGACCATCCGCTGGATCTGGTTCGTGCCCTCGACGATCTGCAGGACCTTGGCCTCGCGCAGGTAGCGCTCGACGGGGAAGTCGGCGGTGTAGCCGTACCCACCGAGGATCTGGACGGCGTCGATGGTGACCTGCATGGCCGCGTCGGTGCAGTGGAGTTTGGCCATCGCCGCCTGCCTGCCGAACGGCCGTCCGGCGTCTCTTTGCCGCGCGGCCGCGAGGTACAGCGCCCGGCCCGCCTCGATCCGGGTCGCCATGTCGGCGAGCAGGAAGCGCAGGCCCTGGAAGTCGGCGATCGGGTGCCCGAACTGTCGTCGCTGCCTCGCCCAGCCGACGGCCTCGTCGAGGGCCGCCTGGGCGAGGCCGACCGCGCAGGCCGCGATACCGAGCCGCCCCGAGTCCAGCGCGGCCAGGGCGATCGCGAAACCCTGGCCCTCGTCGCCGATCCGCCGGGTGTCGGGGATCCGTACCCCGTCCAGGTGCACCTGTGCGGTGGGTGACCCCTTCAGCCCCATCTTGCGCTCGGGGGCCGCGACGCTCAGTCCCGCGGCGTCACCGGGCACCAGGAACGCGGTGATCCCCGACGCGCCCGCGCCGCCGGTCCTGGCCAGGACGGTGTAGAAGTCGGCGACCCCGGCGTGGGTGATCCAGGCCTTGGTGCCGGTGATCACCCAGCCCCCGCCGCTCTCCCGCACGGCCCTGGTCCGCAGCGAGGCCGCGTCCGACCCGGAGGACGGCTCGGAGAGGCAGTACGCGCCGAGCTGCCCGCCGCCGAGCATGGCGGACAGGTGCTCGGCCCGCTGCGCGTCCGTGCCGTGGGCGGCGAGCGCGTAGGAGGCCAGCGTGTGGACGCTGACGCCCAGCCCCACGGTGAGGCGGGCCGCGGCGAGCTCCTCGACGACCTGGAGATACACCTCGTAGGGCTGGTCGCCGCCACCGTGCGCGGAGTCGTACGGCAGACCGAGCAGCCCCGACGCGGACAGCAGGGTGAACAGTTCACGCGGGAAGCGCCCGGCGTCCTCCTCCTCGGCAGCGGCCGGTGCGATCTCGCGCCGGGCGATGTCACGCACCAGCGTCATGAGTTCCCGGGCTTCGGCCGTGGGCAGGGAACGGTCCACCGGGGACGGCGCGCGGTCGGGCATGGCGACTTCCTCCTCCCGGACTGACCAGCGGCTTCGCGCTGTGAGTATGCCCGCGGGACACCGCCGCCGCACGGGCGGACCGCCGGAGGGACGCCAGGACGGGCGGTCGGCCGATTGGTCCGAACCATTGACCGAAGTGGTCTAGTCCTCCTACCGTTTCGCTCCAACGCTTCCCCGCGTTCATGCCAATCGGCGTGCGATCCCCTCCCTGTCCCTGCGAGGAGACACCCGATGCACACCCCGCTCCGCCCCCGCGCCCGGTTCCGGACGCTGCTGTCCGCCGTCTGTTGCGCCGCGCTCGGCGCCGCCCTGCTCGCCGGCGCGGGCACCGCCACCGCCGACGAACCCCGCCCCGCCGAGGCCCGCGCGAACGGCTCCAAAGTCGTGGGCTACTTCACCGACTGGGGCATCTACGACCGCCAGTACTACGTCAGGAACATCGAGACGTCCGGCTCCGCGGACCGGCTCACCCACATCAACTACGCCTTCGGCAACGTCACCGACGGCAAGTGCGCCCTGGGCGACTCCTGGGCGGACACCGACCGGCCGTTCACCGCCGAGGAGTCCGTGGACGGCGTCGCCGACACGGCGGACCAGCCGCTCGGCGGCAACTTCAACCAGCTGCGCAAGCTCAAGAAGCTGCACCCGAAGCTCAAGGTCATCTGGTCGTTCGGCGGTTGGAGCTGGTCGGGCGGGTTCGGCGAGGCGGCCAAGGACCCGGCGGCTTTCGCCAGGTCCTGCCACGACCTGGTCGAGAACTCACGGTGGGCGGACGTCTTCGACGGCATCGACATCGACTGGGAGTACCCGAACGCCTGCGGCCTCACCTGCGACACCAGCGGCCGCGAGGCCTTCCGGGACGTCATGAAGGCGCTGCGCGCCGAGTTCGGCAAGCGCGAGCTGATCACGGCGGCGATCACGGCGGACGCGACCGGCGGCGGCAAGATCGACGCGGCGGACTACGGGGGCGCGGCGCGGTACGTCGACTGGTACAACCCGATGACGTACGACTACTTCGGCGCATGGGCGGCCACCGGCCCCACGGCACCGCACTCGCCGCTGACCTCGTACCCGGGCATCCCGCAGCAGGGCTATGACACCGCCGCCACGATCGCCAAGCTCAAGCGCCTGGGCATCCCGTCACGGAAGCTGCTGCTCGGTATCGGCTTCTACGGGCGCGGCTGGACCGGCGTCACCCAGGCGAAGCCGGGCTGCACGGCCACCGGTCCCGCGGCGGGGACGTACGAGGACGGCAACGAGGACTACAAGGTCCTCAAGGCCAAGTGCCCGGCGACCGGCACCGTCGGCGGCACCGCCTACGCCAAGTGCGGGAACGACTGGTGGAGTTACGACACCCCCGCGACCATCGCGACGAAGATGAAGTACAAGTCCCGGCAGGGGCTGGGCGGCACGTTCTTCTGGGAGCTGAGCGGGGACACGGCCGACGGTGAGCTGATCCACGCGATCAAATAGCCCGGTCGACGGGGCACTTGGGGCGGAGGACCACGAGCCTCCGCCCCCGGTGCGTCCGCCTCGCGCCTCCGCCTCGTGCGTCAGTCCTCGCGGCGGGCCGGCTTCGGCGCGGCGAAGGCCGGGTCGAGCTCCTCGATGGCGCGCAGGCAGCCACCCAGGGTCTTCACCAGCAGATCCCCCATGATCTCGCGGGAGAGTTCGGGGCGGGCGAGCCACTCCAGGGTGGCGCCCTCGACGCTGCACACCCAGGCGAGCAGGCCCATGCGGGGCAGTGCCGGGATGTCGCTGCTGCCGTACGCGCCCTCGGCGATGGTCGCCACGATCGCCGCGCGCACGCCGTCCCGGATGGCGTGCACCTCGGTGTCGAAGCCGACGCCGCCGCTGACGATCGTGCGGTAGGCGGCCGTGTTGTGCTCGGCGTAGCGCAGATAGCTGTCGATGGTGCGGTGCACCCGGTCCACCTGGGGCAGTTCGAGACCGCTCGCCGCGAAGGTGACCAGATCGGCGACGGAGTCCTGGATGATCGCCAGGTAGTAGCCGCGCTTGGACTGGAAGTAGTAGTAGATCAGCCCCTTGGCGACATGCGCCTGCCGGGCGATGTCGTCCATCGAGAGCGCGTCGTAGGACGTGTCGGCGAACAACTTCCGCCCGATGGAGATGAGTTCGGCGCGGCGCGCCAGGGAGCGCTCGGTGCCGCGTGCCCGGGGACGGGTGACTTCGCGCTGTTCACTGATATTCAATGTCGACCCTGGTCTCGGGCGGTCGGCGGGACATCCGCAGTATGTCAGGTCAACCGTGCGTCAGGTCACGCCCGTCACAGCAGTCCGAGTTGGGTGACCAGCATCGCGACGACCGCGACGAGGACCCAGCCCATGAGGTGCTCGAGGACCTTCGGGCCGTCGGTCTCGGGGCCGCCGGTGCGGGTGCGGGTGGCGGTGGCTGTCTGTGCGGTCATGGTGTCTCGCTGAGGTCGACGTACGGGTGGTTCCCCCCACCGGCTCCCCCACCGATCCGTCCACCTTGCCACCCGCCGGGGCTTTTGCGGCGGAGACCTTGCTCACATGGGGACCCCCACCGCCGTGAGGGCCCTGCACTGGCGGGCCGTGGGGCGCGCCGGGAAGTACAGGTAGCAGACTCCTCCGGTGCCGGACGCGACCTTGCCGCTCGCGTTGTACCGCTTGGTCCTGAGCCAGATGTTCTCGAACTCCCGCCGCCGGTACACCCGCCGCACCGCCGCGTCGTCCGCCGAGAACGGGTCGTTGGCGATCACATCGCCCTCGGCCGTGAAGCCGATCACGGTCATCAGGTGCCCCGAGGTGCCGTATCCCGCGCCCGTGAGCTCCTCCTTGAGGAAGGACTGGGACGTTATGGCCGGGATCCCCGCCGCGATCAGCGTCTCCAGGTCGGTGAGCGAGCCCAGCCGGGTGACCACACCCTGGAGATCCTTGAAGGTGGCCGCGTAGGCGGCGTTGAACGGCCAGTTGCCGCAGCCGGCGTACTGGTGGTCGTACGTGTGCCTGGCCGCGTGGCAGACCTGCGGGTCGGCGTAGGACGGGTCGACCCACGCCAGCTGCTCGGCGGTGAGCCGGCCGCCCCAGTACTCGACGATCATCTGCGAGGAGGTGGGGCTGCACCAGGCCTCGCCGCCGCTGTCGTACTCGGGGTACTGGCCCAGGTGGATCTCCTGCGAGTAGCGCGGGACGGCCAGCTCCTGCGCGAGACCGGGCACGGAGGCCGGGACGGTGAACCGGTCCGGGACGTCGGAGCCCATCGCGCCCAGCCGCCACACGGTCGGGGTCAGCTTCGTGCCGGGGCGGCGGTACAGCGTGAGACGGAGACGGCAGGAGGCCAGACGCAGGCCGGTCGAGGCGTCGTCGATCGCGAAGGTGTCGGTCCAGACGGTGCTCCGGCCGTCGGTCTGGTCGTCGACCGAGGTGCGCTTGATGTCCTGGTCGCCGGAGGCCCAGCGGCCCATCACGTACCAGGGGGTGTCCGTGCCGTCGGAGTACGTGCCCTTCAGCTCGACCTGGAGCCAGGTGCCGGCCGGGGTGCTCGCGTTCCAGGAGGCGATCACCTCCGTCGAGGGGACGGCGAGCTTCTGGACCGGGGACGTCCAGGTCGCGTACTCCCAGGTGGCCGTGGTCTTGGTGTGCGGGTCGGTGTAGTCGACGGTGCCGAGCGGGGCGCCGACGGCCACGCCCGGGCGGACGCCCGCCACGGCACGGGTGCCCTTGGCCGTGCCGGCGCGCCAGTCGGCGTACGTGGTCCAGGAGCGGTAGTCGACGGTCCGGGCCGGGGCCGACTCGGCGGTCACGGTGTCCGCCGCGTCGGCGGCGGTGGCGGCCGTGGCGGCCGGGGCCGAGCCCCCTGCCACCGCGGCGGCGACCGCGGCGGCGAGGACCGTTCTGCGGGACGGCTGTTCGGCTCTGCTCATGTGCGGAAGACCCCCAGGGTGTCTGCGCGACTGTGCGCCAACTATGGACGGAGCGGGCCCCGCCTTCCAGCACTTCCGCCCGTGCCACGCCACCAATATTGGTCTGAACCACTGGCGACACGGGCGGCCGACCGTAGACTGCGACCCCGTACGACGTCCCCACGCTCCGCCCTCCGCCCCGGGAACCGCCATCCATCAGCTCGCCTCCCGCCTGCGCCGTCTGCCGCCGTCCTGCGGGCCGGTCCGGCTGATCGGTGTCGACGGACACGCCGGCTCGGGGAAGTCCACCCTGGCCGGAAGACTCGCCGAGGCGCTGGGCGGCGCGCCGGTGCTGCGTCTCGACGACCTCGCCAGCCACGACGAGCTGTTCGCCTGGACCGGGCGGCTGCTGACCCAGGTCATCGAGCCGTTCGGCCGCGGCGAGACCGCGCACTACGCCCCCTACGACTGGCGCGCCCGCCGCTTCGGTCCGCCGCGGCCGCTGCCGGCGGCCCCCGTCGTCCTGGTCGAGGGGGTCGGCGCCGGCCGCCGCGCCCTGCGCCCGTTCCTGGCGAGTCTGTTGTGGATGGACATGCCACCCGAGGAGGCCTGGGCGCGCGGGCGGTCCCGGGACGGGGAGGAGCAACGGGAGTTCTGGGACGGGTGGGTCGCGGCCGAGATCCGTCACTTCGCCGACGATCCTTCGCGCCCCCATGCCGCGCTGCTGGTACGGCAGTTGAGGCAGGGGTACGAGGTGCTGCCGGGGCCGGTGGGAGACCTTGGACCACACCAGGATGTCACCCACCGTGACGGACCACCCGCGATGTGGTGAACGTGTGAAGGGCCCTGCGTTCGAACTTCGCCAACTGCCTCAACTGTGCTTGACCGACGGCCCGTACAGGACTTACGTTCTGAATGTGCGGCTATCACAGCCGCCCTCGGACGCGAAGCCCCCGGTTGTTCCCCCGTGATCGGGGGCTTCGTTCTGTCCTCATCCCGCCCGACGCCCCGTTTCCGGACGCGCCACGGCACGATTCGCTCACCCAGGGTCACCGCGCGGGATGCGCCCCGTCCGCTCCCACCTCGCCGAACGGCCTGTGCGCACCCTACGGCGAGCGGCTCCCACGCAGGTACGATGCCCTCGGTGCGACCTGGGCGACCGCCTCGCGCACCTTGCAACTCCGGTCCGCGGCACAGCGGTTCGACCAAGGCAGCCGAAGGGCGACGCCCGGCGGCACACCGACGGGGCACGGTTTGTGGGGGACGTGATGGACTTCGGCACGCAGGGCCCCGACGCCCCGGCCGACCTCGCCTGGCTGCGAGGCGTGGACGCCTACACGATGGGCGCCTATCCGCAGGCGGAGGAGGAGTTCCGCACCGCGGTGCGGATCGATCCCGGAATGGCCGACGGCTGGCTCGGACTGCACGCGCTGCGCGTCGACACGACGACCGCGCTGCTGCGGATGTTCCGGCACCGCGAGCGCTTCGGCGAGCAGCGGACCCGGCACCGCCGCACCCTCAACTCCTGGTACTGGCTGGGCTGGTGGGTGCAACCGGTGCTGGAGAGTCCGCGCGACCTGCTGCTGGCGCACGCCTCGCACTGGCTGGACGGCCGCCATGTGCCCGAACTGGACCGTGCGCTCGCCGGGCTGCCGCCCGTCGACACCGATCACCAGGTCCGCTTCCTGCACGCCTGCCGCGCCTATCTGGTCAAGGACTGGGAGCAGCTGGTCCGGCACACCGACCCGCTGCTCGACGACGCCCTGCTGGGCATCGAGGCCGGTCTGTTCGGCGGGATGGCCCGGGTCCGCCTGGAGATGTACGGACAGGCCGAGCCGCTGCTGTCGTCGGCCCTGATGCGCTGCCGCAGCGAGCAGCCTCAGCGCAAGGAGCTGCGGTACTGGCTGGCCCGGGCCCATGAGGGAACGGGCCGTTCGGCGGCGGCTCTCCCCCTGTACCGGGCGGTGCACCGCGTCGACGCCGCCTTCATGGACACCTCCGCCCGGCTCGCCGCGATCGCCGAGGGCGACGGATACGACGACCCCTCCGACTTCGCGGCGATCACGCTCACCGGGGTCGGGCAGGACATGGTGGACGGCCCCGACGGCTTCGACCCGCTGTTCGGCACCGAGGGCCGGGATCTGCGGCTCACCGAGCCCTCCGACCTGCCGCCCGTCGGCCCGCTGCCGTCGGTGACCGACCCGGCGGTGCGGGAGAAGAGCGTCGTCGCCTCGTCGCTGCCGGCCGGGCCCACCGATCCCGTGTTACTCGAGGAGGCGCTCGCCGAACTGGAGGGCATGGTCGGCCTGGAGCCGGTGAAACGCCAGGTCAAGGCCCTGTCCGCGCAGCTCAACATGGCGCGGCTGCGGACCGGCCAGGGCCTTCCGGTCCAACCGCCGAAGCGCCACTTCGTCTTCTCCGGTCCTTCCGGCACCGGCAAGACCACGGTGGCCCGCATCCTCGGCCGGGTCTTCTACGCCCTCGGCCTGCTGGGCGGCGACCATCTCGTGGAGGCCCAGCGGGCCGACCTGGTCGGCGAGTACCTCGGCCAGACGGCCGTGAAGGCCAACGAGCTGATCGACTCCGCGCTCGGAGGCGTGCTCTTCGTCGACGAGGCGTACTCGCTCTCGAACTCCGGTTACGGCAAGGGCGACGCGTACGGGGACGAGGCGCTCCAGGTGCTGCTGAAGCGGGCCGAGGACAACCGGGACCACCTGGTGGTGATCCTGGCCGGCTATCCGGAGGGCATGGACCGTCTGCTGGCCGCGAACCCCGGGCTGTCCTCCCGCTTCACGACCCGTGTCGACTTCCCGTCCTACCGGCCCCTCGAACTCACCTCCATCGGCGAGGTGCTGGCCGCGGAGAACGGCGACGCGTGGGACGAGGAGGCCCTGGACGAACTGCGCTCCATCGCCGGGCACGTCGTGGACCAGGGATGGATCGACGAACTCGGCAACGGGCGGTTCCTGCGCACCCTGTACGAGAAGAGCTGCGCCTACCGGGATCTTCGGCTGTCGACCTATCCGGGCGGGCTGACCCGGGACGACCTCGCGACCCTGCGCCTGCCCGATCTGATGCAGGCGTACGGGGAGGTGCTGTCGGGGAGGGGGCCGCAGGATCCGGCGGTGTGACGGATCCGGATCCCGCGGCACCGCTCAGCTCGCCAGCGCTTCCTCCGGGGACGGGGGTCCGCCCTGCTCCAGCGGAGCCGACACCTTGGGGGAACTCCCCCTCGGCTCCGTCAGCCGAATCCCGGAGACCTCCCGGTGCGCGGGGTCGGTGACCTCGCCCACCAGCAGCTCCAGTACGTCCTCCAGGGCGACCAGGCCGAGCACCTTGCCGGACGCGTCGGCCACCTGCGCCAGGTGGGTCGCCGCCCGGCGCATCACCGTCAGCGCGTCGTCCAGCGGCAGTTCGGAGCGGAGCGTCGTCATCGGGCGCCACACCTGCTGCGGCACCGCCCGCTCGGATTCCTCCAGGTCGAGGACGTCCTTCACGTGCAGATAGCCCATGAAGGCGCCGTTCTCCGCGGCCACCGGGAAGCGGGAGTAGCCGGTACGGGCGGTCAGCCCGACGATCTCCCCGGGGGTGACCGACGGGCTGACCGTCACCAGGAACTCGCGCTTCAGCAGCACGTCCGTCACCGGGCGGGAGCCCAGCTCCAGCGCGTCCTCCAGCCGCTCCTGCTCCTCGGGGTCGAGGAGGCCGGCCTGGCCGGAGTCCTCCAGCAGGCGGTTCAGCTGCTCGCTGGTGACGACGGCCTCGACCTCGTCCTTGGGTTCGACGTGGAAGAGCCGCAGGATGCCGCGGGCGCAGGCACCGAGGGCCACCGTGATCGGCCGGCAGACCCGGGCGAAGGCGACCAGGCCGGGGCTGAGCCACAGCGCGGCCTTCTCGGGGGCCGCCATGGCGAGGTTCTTCGGGACCATCTCGCCGATGACGAGATGGAAGAAGACCACGGCCGCGAGGGCCACCACATAGCCCAGCGGGTGGATCATGCCGTGCGGGAGGTGGACCGCCTCGAGGACCGGCTCCAGCAGGTGCGCGACCGTCGGTTCGGCGACCGCGCCCAGGGTGAGGGAGCAGACGGTGATGCCGAACTGGGCCGCCGCCATCATCTGCGGCAGGCGTTCCAGACCGTAGAGGACCTGACGGGCCCGTGCGGTGCCCAGTGGCTCGATCTGGCTGCGGCGGACGGAGACGAGCGCGAACTCGGCGCCGACGAAGAATCCGTTGGCGAGCACGAGCAGCGCGGCGAAGAGAAGCTGGAAGGCGCTCATCGGGAGACCTCCACGACCTGGCCGGTCCGCACCAGGCGGACCCGCTCGGCGCGGTAGTGGCCGACGCGGCGCACGGAGACCCGCCAGCCGGGCAGTTCGGCCCGGTCGCCGACGGCCGGGATCCGGCCGAGCAGGTCGGCGACCAGCCCGGCGACCGTCTCGTACGGCCCCTCGGGGACCGCCAGGCCTATGCGCTGGAGGGTGTCGACACGACAGCTGCCGTCCACGTCCCAGGCGGGCCTGCCCTCCTCCGGCGGGGCCGCGGCGAGTTCGGGCGTGTCCTGGCCGTCGTGCTCGTCACGGACCTCGCCGACGATCTCCTCGACGATGTCCTCGAGCGTGACCACGCCGGCCGTGCCGCCGTACTCGTCGACGACGACGGCGATGGGCTGCTCGCTGCGCAGCCGGGCCAGCAGGGGCTGGACGGGCAGGGTCTCCGGGACCAGCAGCGCGGGGCGGGCGATACGGCCGAGCGGGGTGCGCAGCCGGTCGTGGACGGGGATCGCCAGGGCGTCCTTGAGGTGGACCATGCCGACGATCTCGTCGATCTTCTCGCGGTAGACAGGGAACCGGGACAGCCCGGTGGCGCGGGTCAGGTTGACCACGTCCTCGGCGGTGGCCGAGGACTGCAGTGCGCTCACCTTCACCCGTGGGGTCATGACGTGCTGAGCGGTCAGCTCGGCCAGCGACAGGGTCCGGACGAAGAGGTCGGCCGTGTCCTGTTCGAGCGCCCCGGCCTGGGCCGAGTGACGGGCCAGCGAGACGAGTTCGCCGGGGGTCCGCGCGGAGGCCAGCTCCGCGGTGGGCTCGATGCCCAGGGCGCGCACCAGCCGGTTGGCGACGGTGTTGAGCGCCGCGATCACCGGCCGGAAGAGGCGGGAGAAGGCGGCCTGCGGGCCCGCGACGAAGCGCGCGACCTGGAGGGGCTTGGACACCGCCCAGTTCTTGGGCACGAGCTCGCCGATCACCATCTGCACGGCGGAGGCCAGCAGCATGCCGACGACCACGGCGACGCCGGGGACGGCACCCTCCGGGATGCCGATCGCGGTGAACGGGCCGTGCAGCAGCTCGGCCAGCGCCGGTTCGGCGAGCATGCCGACGACGAGGGAGGTGATGGTGATGCCGAGCTGGGTGCCGGAGAGCTGGAAGGACAGTTCCTTCAGCGACTCGACGACCGTGCGGGCTCGTCTGTCGCCCTCGGCGGCGGCCTTCTCGGCGTCCGGCCGTTCGACCGTGATGAGGCCGAACTCGGCGGCGACGAAGAAGCCGTTGGCGAGGATGAGCAGGAACGCGGCTGCCAGGAGCAGCAACGGGGTGGTCATGATGCCGCCGCCTCCGAAAGAGGTCGGACAGGGGCGGCGCAGGTACTACAGGACGAACCGTCCATCGCCGGAGGGAGTCACTCCTCGGGTAGCAGGAACCCCTGTGCACCCGGCTGGGAGCCACAGGGGCGGAGGCGTCGGGGGAACGCCTCCGTCACCAGATTAATCAAGACACGGGCTTCAGCGGCAGGGTGGACGGCCCCGAGTCAGCCCTGATCTTGCTCTGTGGACTCCTCGGGGTCCCGGACGGACCGGGCTTCCGCGAGGATCCGCAGGGTGCGCGCGTCGGCGATGGCCTGCTGCTTGTCGATGCCCGGCTGGATGCCGAGGGCGGGCAGGCTGGTGCCGTCGCTGAGGTTGAGGAACACCCAGGGGTCGCCCGGACGGAGATTCACCTGGACGATCTCGGCCCAGTCCAGGCGCCGCCTGCTGGCGATGTTCACGACGGTGACGCCGGATTCGTCGGCGACGACCCGCACCCGGGCGAGCTGCGCCAGCACCCAGAAGATGAGGGCGCCGGTGAGGATGAAGCTGAGCCGCTCCCCCGGGCCGAGCTGCTCCAGCAGCATCGCCACGGCGGAGATGACGAGGAGGATCACCAATCCGGCCGTGAGCAGCACCACACGGGTGCGCCCTGGCCGGAAGGTGACGGGGAGGGTCGGCAGGTTGGACATGTTCCCGGCTGAGGTCAGAGTCGGCAGGCGTGGATGGCCGTGGTCAGGATGGCGCGGGCGCCGATGTCGTAGAGGTCGTCCATGATCCGCTGGGCCTCCTTGGCCGGGACCATGGCGCGGACGGCGACCCAGCCCTCGTTGTGCAGCGGGGAGACGGTCGGCGACTCCAGACCCGGGGTCAGCGCGACGGCCTTCTCGAGCTGCTCGACCCGGCAGTCGTAGTCCATCATCACGTACGTCCGGGCGACCAGGACGCCCTGGAGGCGGCGCAGGAACTGCTGCACCTTCGGCTCCT
Source organism: Streptomyces sp. NBC_01334 (assembly GCF_035983595.1). Classification (NCBI taxonomy): domain Bacteria; kingdom Bacillati; phylum Actinomycetota; class Actinomycetes; order Kitasatosporales; family Streptomycetaceae; genus Streptomyces; species Streptomyces sp. NBC_01334. The sequence continues at coordinate 1,970,445 of NZ_CP130718.1, forward strand.
CGACGTCCGCGCCGGTGCGCCGGATCACGATGGCCTCGGACTTCATGATGGGCTCGCCGAAGACCTCGAGGCCCGCGTTGCGCAGTGAGGTGCCGGTCTCGACGACGTCGGCGATGACCTCGGCGACACCCAGTTCGATCGCGGTCTCGACGGCGCCGTCGAGGTGGACGACGGAGGCGTCGACGCCCTGCTCGGCCAGGTGCTTGGCGACGATGCCCTCGTAGGAGGTGGCGACCGTCCGGCCCTGGAGGTCCTCGATGCCCGCGGCCGTGCCCGGCTTGCCGGCGAAGCGGAAGGTGGAACGGGCGAAGCCGAGCGGGAGGATCTCCTCGGCGTTGGCGCCGGAGTCGATCAGCAGGTCGCGTCCGGTGATGCCGATGTCGAGGCGCCCGGAGGAGACGTAGATCGCGATGTCCCGGGGGCGGAGGTAGAAGAACTCGACGTCGTTGACCGGGTCGACGATCCGCAGCTCCTTGGACTCGCGGCGCTGCTGGTAGCCGGCCTCATGCAGCATCTCCCCCGCGGGGCCTGACAGGGAACCCTTGTTGGGGACGGCGATGCGCAGCATGAGGTCGGCTTCCTTCGCGTGGAACGTGACGATCGGGGCGGATGTGTGCGGTGGTGTCTGAAAAATGATGTTTACAGGTGGGCGTACACGTCGTCCAGCGAGATTCCGCGGGCGACCATCATCACCTGGACGTGGTAGAGCAGCTGCGAGATCTCCTCGGCGGCTGCCTCCTTGCCTTCGTACTCGGCCGCCATCCAGACCTCTGCGGCCTCTTCGACGACCTTCTTGCCGATGGCATGGACGCCCTTCCCGACCAGTTCTGCGGTGCGGGAAGTGGCGGGGTCGCCGCTGGCGGCCTTCTGCTGGAGCTCGGTGAAGAGCTCCTCGAACGTCTTCTTGGACATGGTGATCCCACCCTAGCCGTTGTGCCGGCCTGCCTACCGCCAGGGTTCGGATACTGAGCGGAGGGTGGCCGCGGTCGCCACCGCCGCCGTCACCGCCTCGTGCCCCTTGTCCTCGTTGGAGCCCTCGAGGCCGGCCCGGTCCAGGGCCTGCTCCTCGGTGTCACAGGTGAGGACGCCCATGCCGACGGGCACGCCGGTCTCGACGGAGACCTGGGTGAGTCCCTGGGTGACGCCCTGGCACACGTACTCGAAGTGCGGGGTGCCGCCGCGGATGACGACGCCGAGGGCGACGATCGCGTCGTAGCCCCGCCCGGCCAGCACCTTGGCGACGACCGGGAGCTCCCAGCTGCCGGGGACCCTCAGCAGGGTCGGCTCGTCGATGCCGAGGTCGTGCAGGGCGCGCAGCGCGCCGTCGACCAGTCCGTCCATCACCTTCTCGTGCCACTGTGCCGCGATGACGGCGACCCGCAGGTCACCCACATTGCGTACGGACAGTTCCGGTGCGCCCTTGCCGCTCACGTCTCTCCTCTTGCCTTTCGTGCCTTGCCGACTTGCGTTACTGGTTGCCGCAGGGTGACACGGGGGCCGTGTCCAGCCAGGGCAGGTCGTGTCCCATCCGGTCCCGCTTGGTGCGCAGGTAGCGGATGTTGTGCTCGCCCGCCTGCACGGGCATCGGCTCGCGCCGGGTGACCTCGATGCCGTGCCGGACGAGGGCGTCGGTCTTCTCGGGGTTGTTGGTCATCAGGCGCACACTGCGCACGCCGAGGTCCTCGAGGATCTGCGCGCCGGCCGCGTAGTCACGGGCGTCGGCGGGCAGGCCCAGCTCCAGGTTGGCGTCGAGGGTGTCGTGTCCCTGCTCCTGGAGCTCGTAGGCCCGCAGCTTGGAGAGCAGACCGATGCCCCGGCCCTCGTGCCCTCGCAGATAGACCACCACGCCCCGGCCCTCGCTCTGGATGCGCTCCAGGGAGGTGTCGAGCTGGGGGCCGCAGTCGCAGCGCTGGGAGGCGAAGATGTCGCCGGTGAGGCACTCGGAGTGCACCCGGACGAGGACGTCCTCGCCGTCGCCGAGCTCGCCGTGGACCAGGGCGACGTGCTCGACCCCGTCGACGGTGGAGCGGTAGCCGTACGCGGTGAAGGTGCCGTGCACGGTGGGCAGCCGGGTCTGCGCCTCGCGGCGGACGGTGGGCTCGGCGCTGCGGCGGTAGGCGATCAGGTCCTCGATGGAGATGATCGTCAGACCGTGCTTGCGGGCGAACGGGATCAGTTCGGGCAGGCGGAGCATCCGGCCGTCCTCGCCGGCGATCTCGACGATCGCGCCGGCCGGACGCAGCCCCGCGAGACGGGCGAGGTCGACGGCCGCCTCGGTGTGGCCGTCACGGGTCAGCACACCGCCGGGCTTGGCACGCAGCGGGAAGATGTGTCCCGGGCGGACGAAGTCGGTGGCCTCGGTGGCGCCGCTCGCCAGGAGCCGCAGCGTGGTGGCGCGGTCGGCGGCGGAGATGCCGGTGGTCACGCCGTGGGCGGCGGAGGCGTCGACGGAGACCGTGAACGCGGTCTTCATCGACTCGGTGTTGTCCTCGACCATCTGCGGGAGCTTCAGGCGCTCCAGTTCGTCACCCTCCATGGGGGCGCAGATCAGACCGCGGCACTCGCTCATCATGAAGGCGACGATCTCCGGGGTGGCCTTCTCCGCGGCGATGACGAGGTCTCCCTCGTTCTCGCGGTCCTCGTCGTCGACGACCACCACGGGACGGCCGGCGGCGATGTCGGCGATGGCCCGCTCGACGGGGTCCAGCGCGAAGTCCTCGATGCCGTCCGTGCTGTAGAGGATCGGTGCGGTACTCATGCCGGCGCTCCTTCCAGAGCGGGTTGCGAGGCCTTGCGGGAGCGCAGCCACCAGTCGCGCATGCCCCACAGGACGAGCGCGCCGTAGATGACGTAGACGAAGCCGGAGAAGGCGTAGCCGTTGGCGAAGTTCAGGGGGACGCCGACGAGGTCGACGAGGAGCCAGGCGATCCAGAACTCGACCATGCCGCGCGCCTGGGCGTACATGGCGACGATGGTGCCGACGAAGATGTAGGCGTCCGGCCAGGGGTCCCAGGACAGGGACGGGTGGGCCTTGAAGAGCAGGGCCACCGCGACCGTGCCGACGGCGGCGGCGCCGACCATGGCCGCGCGCTCGATCCAGGTCGCGAAGCGGGGGGTGATCTGGCCGTCCTCGGACCGCCCCTTGCTGCGGTTCCACTGCCACCAGCCGTACAGGGCGACGACCATGACGACGACCTGCTTGCCGGCGCTGCCGGTCAGATGGCCGAAGAAGGCGCCGAAGAGGACGAGCCCGGAGAGGAACTGCACCGGCCAGGTCCACAGCGAGCGGCGCCAGCCGAGGGCGAGGGTGATCAGGCCGAGGATGTTGCCGATCATGTCCGACCAGAGGATGTGCTGGTCGAGGAGGGTGAAGGCCTCGGAGTTCAGCGAGTTCACTGCGCCGCTCCCCGGGTGGTGGTCAGCAGGCGCTCGACGTACTTGGCCACGATGTCCACCTCGAGGTTGACCGGGTCGCCGGCCTGCTTGAGGCCGAGCGTGGTCAGGGCGAGGGTGGTGGGGATGAGGCTGACGGTGAAGAAGTCGGGGCCGGCCTCGACGACCGTGAGGCTGATGCCGTCGACGGTGATCGAGCCCTTCTCCACGACGTACCGGGCGAGGTCGGCGGGGAGCGAGATCTTGATGATCTCCCAGTTCTCGGAGGGCTTGCGCTCCAACACCGCGCCGGTGCCGTCGACATGACCCTGCACGATGTGCCCGCCGAGGCGGTCGCCGACGGCGGTGGGGCGTTCGAGGTTGACGCGGGAGCCGACGCCGAGTGCTCCGAGGCTGGAGCGGTTCAGGGTCTCCGCCATGACGTCGGCGGTGAACTCGTCGCCCTCGTGCTCGACGACGGTGAGACAGACCCCGTTCACGGCGATGGAGTCGCCGTGCTTCGCGCCGTCGGTCACGACGGGGCCGCGCAGCCGGAAGCGGGAGGCGTCGCCGAGATTCTCGACGGCGGTGACCTCACCCAGCTCTTCGACGATTCCGGTGAACACTTCCCGGGTCCTCCTGCCTCTTCGGGCACGGACTCCGGGGCCTGTCGAAGACGACAGCAGGTACGGGCAACGACACCGGGGGCGACGCCGGACAGACTCGTCCGCGGACGAGTACGTATACGGCGGCGCGCACGAATGCCCGCCCGCCGCGCACTGCCTCCCATCCGGACTTTAACCGTCGGTCCAGGAATTTCACCTGGTCAACCGGCCGCTGGAAGCGGCCGGGTCGCGGACTGTAACCGCCGGTTCGGACTTTCACCGACCCCGGAGTGCGCTGCTTTGGTTTACAGGGCCAGTGTGCCACGCCGGGTAGGCGTCCATACAGGTGAAGGATGTGGGGTGGCTCACAGGTCGTCAATTCGGGTTGCGCCCGGCTCGATTCGAGGGCGGTCCCGGCTCGAACCGGGATTGGTCCATACCTATTGACGTACTGGTCTAGTCCTTTCTAGGGTCGGCGGAGTACGGCCCGGCGGCGGTGACGACGGCCCTTGCCCGCCGCCGGGTCCCTTCGCCCGGCCGATCGCCGATTTCCGGCGGGCGGGATCCCACCGTGAGCTGCGGGACATGCGAGCCGTGGCGGACCCCGACAAGCTTGACCCGACGGAGGACGTTCCGGCCTGGAGCGCCCGGTGTCCGAAGGGACTGAAACGGTATGACCACGATCCTCGTGACCGGCGGTACGGGAACCCTCGGCCGGCTCGTCACCGAACGGCTGCGCTCGAACGGGCACGAGGTGCGGGTGCTGAGCCGGCACACCCAGCCGTACGCCGTCGACCTGCGCGAGGGCGGGCCGGGCCTGGACGCGGCCGTCGCGGGCGTGGACACGATCGTGCACTGCGCGACCACGCCGCGCGGAGACGATGTGCAGGCGGCCGCGAACCTGATCGCCGCGGCGCGGCAGGCCGGGGTGCCACACCTGCTCTACATCTCGATCGTCGGTATCGACCAGGTGCCGTTCGGCTACTACAAGGCCAAGCTCGCCGTGGAGGAACTGCTGGCGGAGTCGGGGCTCGGCTGGACGGTGCTGCGGGCGACCCAGTTCCACGACCTGCTGGTCCAGCTCTTCCAGGGGCTGGCCAAGGTACCGGTGATGATGCTGCCGGCCGGGGTGAGCGACCAGCCGGTGGAGGTCGCCGAGGTCGCCGACCGGCTCGCGGAGCTGGCCGCGGGCGCGCCGGCCGGCCGGGTCGAGGACATGGGCGGGCCCGAGGTCCGCACCTTCGAGTCGCTGGCCCGCGCGTTCCTGAAGGCGAGCGGCCGACGGTGCGCGGTGCTGAACGTGCCGCTGTGGGGCGCGGCCTACCGGGGCTTTCGCGCGGGCGGTCACCTGACGCCGGAGCGGGCGGTGGGCAAGGGCACCTTCGAGGACTACCTGGCGACGCGCATCCGCCGCTAGGGCGCGCCTGGCAGATCCCCGCCGCGCGCGGCGCCCGGCACGGCACCTCGCCGCGTCGTCGGACCACCCGAGTACGCCCAGTACGGGGGCGACCCTCCGCCTAGCGACGCACCGCACCGGACGCCGCACGCCGCACGCCGATCCGACGCGCATGGTCGGACACGCCCTAGGTCGCGGACACCACCTGGTGCGTCTCGGTCCTGTGAGCCGTTGTGAAGAGCTCCTCCTGGGCGGCGTCACGGGCCGTCAGCAGGGCCCCGCGCAGCACCGCGCCGCCGCCCAGGGCACTGGCGCGCACCTCCGTGGGCAGTGGCGCCATCCGCCGCAGCCGCCGTGCCACCCGGCTCGCGAGCACCTCCCCGCCGGCCTGTCCGACCTCCCCGCCGAGGACCACACAGCCGGGGTCGAGGACGGCGACGACGGAGGCCGCGCCGAGGGCGAGCCGGTCGGCCAGGGCGTCGAGAAAACCGGCGGCGGCCCCGGTGTCCGGCGCGTCCACCGCCGCTCGCACCAGCGCCGCCGCCACCGGCTCGTCGGCGCGCGCGTGCGCCGTCAGCCCGTACTCCCCCGCCAGTGCGGCGATCGCCGCCGAACCGGCCAGCGAGTGGAAGCCGCCCTCGCAGTCCGTCGCCGAGGGCAGGCCGTCGGTGCCCGGTACCGGCAGGAAGCCGATCTCGCCGGTGCCACCGGAGGCACCGCGGCGCAGTGCGCCGTCCAGGACGACGGCCGCGCCGGTGCCGTGGCCCAGCCACAGCAGCACGAAGGTGTCGCGGTCCCGGGCGGCGCCCTCGCGCTGTTCGGCCAGGGCGGCGAGGTTCGTCTCGTTCTCGACGTGCGCGTGAGCGGCCGGGAAGCGTTCCTGCAGCGCGGCCACCAGTCGGCGGTGCCACTCGGGCAGGCCGCTGGAGTCGCGCAGCTCGCCGCTGGCGGGGTCGATCAGCCCGGGCGCCCCGATGCCGAGCGTGTGCAGCCGCCCCCAGGCCCGGAGACCCTCGCGCGGGGGCGCCCCGACGGTCTCGGCCTCCTTCGCCGCCCGCTCGACCAGCGAGACCGCTTGTTCCACGGCCGTCCCGGTGCCCGTGTCGCCGCCGATCGGCACGGACGCCTCGGCCAGCACCCGGCCGACCAGGTCCGAGACGAGCACCGTGACCCCCTCGGTGCGCACGTCCAGCGCGGCCAGATGGGCGCGGTCGGCGACGATGCCGTAGAGCTTGGCGTTCGGCCCGCGGCGCTGCTCGCCCGCCTCCCCGACCACCTCGATCAGACCGGAGGCGGTGAGCCGTTCGACCAGGTCGGCGACCGACGGGCGGGACAGGCCGGTGAGCTGCTTCAACTGCCCTGCCGTCAACGGGCCTTCGTGCTGGAGCAGCCGGAGGGCGAGCCGGTCGTTGATGGCCCGGGCGGTGCTCGGAGATGCGGGCATGGCGGGAATCCTCCCATGGCCGAGGGGACCCGATCGGCTGCCACCGACCGTCGGCCTCTATTTATCAGGCAGGGTTCCTGATAGTTTACGACGGCATCGCGACGGCGCGGCGCGGATCCGGAAGGGACGGGAGAATGAGCGGAGTGGACGAAGTGATCCACGCACCGTCGGAGGTCCGGCGCGCCCGGTACGCCGTGGCGGCCGTGTTCGCCGTGCACGGCGCGGTCACCGGTTCGTTCGCCACCCGCGTGCCGTGGATCCAGGACCACGCCGACGTCTCCACCGGACAGCTCGGGTTCGCGCTCGCCTTCACGGCGTTCGGCGCGGCCTGCGCGATGCCGCTGGCCGGCTCGATCACCCATCGCTTCGGCAGCCGCGCGGCCCTGCGCGGACTGCTCGCGCTGTGGACGCTGTCGCTGACGTTGCCCGCCCTCGCCCCCAACCTGCTGACGCTCTGCCTGGCGATGTTCACGTACGGCGCGAGCGCGGGCATGGCCGACGTCGCGATGAACGCCCTGGGCGTCGAGGTGGAGCGGCTGCTCGACCGGTCGATCATGTCTGGGCTGCACGGCATGTGGAGCGCGGGCGCCCTGATCGGTTCGGCGGGCGGGACGCTCGCCGCGCACCTCGGTGCGGACGCGCGCGTGCACCATGTGCTGGCGGCGGCCGTCCTCACCCTGCTCGGCCTGCTGGCCTGCCGCTGGGTGCTGGATCTGCGGCCCGCCGAGGACGAGGAGCCGCCCCCGCGGTTCACGCTGCCGCCCCGCTCGGCGCTGCTGATCGGCGCGGTCGGCTTCTGCGCGGTGTTCGCGGAGGGCGCCAGCCTGGACTGGTCGGCCGTCTACCTGCGCGACCAGCTCGGCTCGTCGGCCGGGGCGGCGGCGGCCTGTACGACCGGCTTCATGTTCACGATGGCGGTGGCCCGGATCGTGGGCGACGCGGTGGTGAACCGGTTCGGCGCGGTGCGCACCGTCCGGGCGGGCGGTGTCCTCGCCGCGCTGGGCGGGCTGCTGATCGTCGTCGCGGGACACCCGGCGGTGGCGATGGGCGGGTTCGGGCTGATGGGGCTGGGCATCGCGGTCGTCGTACCGCTGTGCTTCGCGGCGGCCGGGCACAGCGGACCGAACCCCAGCCAGGCCATCGCGGGCGTCGCGACGATCACCTACACCTCCGGGCTGATCGCCCCGAGCCTGATCGGCGGCGTGGCCCAGGCGACCAGCCTGGTGGTGTCCTTCGTCGTGGTGACGGTCCTGGCGTGCGGGCTCGTGCTGTTCGCGGGTGTGCTGCGGGGCGGCGAGCGGACCGGTGCGAAGGTCAGTCCGCAGGCCGCAGCAGTGCCCGGCCCCCGGCCCTGAAGGCGTCGCTCCACGGCGTGGGGCGCATCGTGGTCGCGTCGATTCGCACCAGGACGCGGGTGCCGCGCGCGTACGTCGTGGCTCCGTCCGCCGAGCAGAACCGGAAGCCGTAGGTCAGCCCCGTGGTACCGAGCCGGTCCAGCCAGAGGTGGACGGCGTACGTGCCGCTACGGGTGACCGGGGCCTCGTAGCCGATCAGCAGTTCCTTGACCACGTTGCAGGCATCCCCGGCGCTCGCCCAGTCACCCTCGAAGCGGACCCCGTTGTCCTGCCAGAACTCGGTCCAGGCCCGCTCGACGAGCAGCGGGTAGCGGGCGTTGTGCAGCATGCCCAGGGCGTCCAGGTCGTCGAAGTGGACGGTGACGGGCATGAGCCGGCCGTACGACACGGCGGGGGCGCTCGGGGCTTCGGCGGTCACGGCGGGGGCTCCTGTGCAGGTACGAGGTGCGTGTACGGGGAAACTACCCTCATCGTACGGGGTCACTAAGCGGTCGCTCACCCTCCGGTTTCACGTGAGAATGGTCCGGACACCCGCACCCCCAGGAAAGCGAACCCGCACCATGGATCTTGGCGTCCGCTGGAAACTGCACGGCGACGGACGCACCCCGGCGCCCGGCGCGGTGGTCCGTCCCGACGAGCGGCTCTCCTGGCCCCGCACGGTGGGGCTGGGCGCCCAGCACGTGGTGGCGATGTTCGGGGCCTCTTTCGTCGCACCCGTCCTCATGGGTCTCGACCCCAACCTCGCCATCATGATGTCCGGCGTCGCGACCGTGATCTTCCTGCTCGCGACCCGTGGCCGGGTGCCCAGCTACCTCGGCTGCTCGCTGTCCTTCGTCGGCGTGGCCGCGGTCATCCGCGCGCAGGGCGGGACGAGCGCCACGGTCACCGGCGCGGTGTTCGTCGTCGGGGTGGCGCTGTTCCTCGTCGGACTGGCCGTACAGCGGTTCGGGGCGCGGATCATCCACGCCGCGATGCCGCCGATCGTGACGGGCGCGGTCGTGATGCTCATCGGCTTCAACCTCGCCCCGGTCACCGCCACCACCTACTGGCCGCAGGACCAGTGGACCGCCCTGCTGGTCATGGCGTTCACCGGGATGGCGGTGGTCTGCCTGCGCGGTTTCTGGTCCCGCATCGCGATCTTCCTCGGCCTCGTCTTCGGGTACGGCATCTCGTGGGCGTTCGACCGGATCTTCGGCCGGATCCACTCCGCCGACGCGAGCGGCAAGGTCACCGACCACTGGCGGCTCGACCTGTCCGGGGTCGGTCACGCCGACTGGATCGGGCTGCCGTCCTTCCACGGCCCGTCCTTCGAATGGTCGGCGATCCTCGTGGCACTCCCCGTCGTCATCGCACTCGTGGCGGAGAACGCGGGGCACGTCAAGGCGGTCGGCGAGATGACCGGCGACGACCTGGACGACCGGCTCGGTACGGCGATCTCCGCCGACGGCGTCGGCTCGATGCTGTCCACGGCGGTGGGCGGGCCGCCCAACACCACCTACTCCGAGAACATCGGCGTGATGGCCGCGACCCGGGTCTACTCGACGGCCGCCTACTGGGCAGCCGCCGGGTTCGCCCTCCTCTTCGGCCTGTGCCCGAAGTTCGGCGCGATCGTCGCCGCGATCCCCGGCGGCGTCCTCGGCGGCATCACCGTCATCCTCTACGGCATGATCGGCCTGCTCGGCGCGCAGATCTGGATCACCGCAGGGGTCGACCTGCGCAATCCGCTGAACCTGGTGCCGGCCGCGGCGGGCATCATCATCGGCGTCGGCAACGTCACGCTGGAGTTCACCGACACCTTCTCGCTGAGCGGTATCGCGCTCGGCACGGTCGTCGTCATCACGGGTTACCACGCACTGCGCGCGTTCGCGCCCGCCCACCTCAAGTCGCCGGGGCCCCTGCTCGACGAGGGCACCAGCAGCTACGACGAGGCCAGTTCGTAGGCGTACGACGGGCTGAACTCGCCGGCCGCCCCCTTGCAGCCGTCCGACTCCCCCGGCAGCTTCACCCACAGGTAGGCGTCGATCCGGGCCTGGCCGGTCCGGAAGGTGGGGGCCCGGCCGATGCTCCGGCCGTCCGGGTCGCACCACTCGCCGCCGGCGGGCGGGCCGTTGCCGTTGCGGCTGGTGTCGATGACGGCGCCCAGGCCGGGCGGTCCGCCCAGGGCGTCCAGGACCCTGCGGTCGTAGGCCACCTCGTCCGCCGTGCGGTGGAAGTTGGAGACGTTGCTGAAGATCCCGTCGGAGGAGGCGGCCGAGGCGGCGCCGGCCTGTTTCAGCAGTGCGGCCTGCTCGGCCGGGGCGTTCCAGCCCGAGTGCCCGGCGTCGTAGTAGACGCGTGCCTTCGGGTCCGCCGCCTTCAGCACGCGTCCCGCGCGGGCCAGCGCGGCGAGACGGCCGGCCCGCCCGGCCTCGTCGAGGCAGTCGGTCTGGGCTATCGAGTCGGGCTCCAGGACGACAACGACCTCGCCGGAGCCGAGCCCGGCGGCGAAAGCGTCGATCCAGCCCGCGTAGGCGTCGAGGTCGGGCGCCCCGCCCTCGGAGGCGCCGCCGCAGTCGCGGTCCGGGATCGCGTACGCCACGAGGACGGGCACCCGGCCCTGGCCTGCGGCGCCCGCCGTGACCGCGCGGACCCGCGAGGTGACGGTGTCGGGGGCGTACTCGGTGAACCACACGGCCGCCGGCCGGCTCGCGATCCGGGACTCGATGACGGCGGTGCGCGGATCCGCCGGGTTGGCGCGGACCCAGTCGAGGACCTGGGACTCGGGGTGACGGTAGAGGCTCGTGGTCACGGCGGCCGCCCGCGGCTTTCGCGCCGTACGGCCGGGCGAGGGAGTCGGCCGCACGGTCGGGGCGGAGGCCGAGGGGGAACCGGACGGGGACGGCGGGTTCGCGGTCGAGGGGGACAGGAGCGTCGCACTCACCTTCGGACGGGCCCGGTCCGTGCCGCGTGGGTCGTCGTCGTCCCCCTCGCCGAGTGCGGTCAGCAGCCCGGCCGCGGTGCCCAGGGCCACCACCACCGAGGCGGCGACGACCATGACACTCCGCCGTCCGGACCCTCGCTCACGTACGCCTCGCACCGTGCTGTTCCCCTCCCGTGCGACGGGCTCGTTCCCCCGTTCCGGGGAAGCGTCGGGCCCGCCGACACGCGGGCCAGCCTAGGACTGTCACCCTGCCCCCATGCCGCAATTGGAACAGTTCACCGCTCCCGTCGAGACAGGCCTCGACACGGACCGCACGAGTGTCGACGACGTGCTCGCCCGGATGCGCGCCCTCGACGCGGCGCTGCCTCCCGGGGACGGCATCGCGGTCTTCAACCGCGTCTACCTCGCGGTGACCCAGGAGGTCGACCGGCGCATCGACACCGGCCGGTTCCCGGACACACGGGCCGCCACCACGCTGGACGTCCGCTTCGCGCAGCGCTACCTGGACGCGGTGGACCCCGGGCCGGCCGACCGGCGGCCACCGGCCTGCTGGCGGCCGCTGCTCCAGTTCCGCCGGCATCCCGGCGTACGCCCGCTGCAGTTCGCGCTCGCGGGCGTCAACGCGCACATCGGGCACGACCTCGCGCTCGCCGTGGTGGACGCCTGTCGTAGCCTCGGCTGCGAACCGGCCGAGCTGGAGGACGAGTTCGACCGCGTGGGCGAGCTACTCGGCTCGCTGGAGGAACGCATCCGCGAAGAGCTGATGCCGGGCCCCGACCTGTTGCAGATCGCCGACCCCCTCACCCACCTGCTCGGCTCCTGGAGCCTGGACCGTGCCCGGGACGCCACCTGGACCGCGGCCCGGGCCCTGTGGGCGCTGCGTCGGCTCCCCGACGTGGCCGGGGAGTTCACCGAACGCCTCGACACGGCCGTCGGCTTCGCGGGCCGCATGATGCTCACCCCGCTCTCGGGCCTCGCGCTTTGAGACCTCGCGCGGTGGGGCCTCGCGCCGTGCGGTGTCAGTCCTCCGGGAGCTCCACCGGCGCGATCTCGTCGTACACGTCCCCCGGGCCCGGGTTGGTCGCGTCGGTCGTCCCGCCGAAGTGGTGCATGACGCCCCAGACCGCGTTCAGCGCGGTCTGCACCGCCCCCTCGGCCCAGCCCGCGGTCCAGGAGATGTCGTCGCCGGCGAGGAAGACGCCGCGCTTGTCCTCGGGCAGCCGGTCCTGCATGAAGTGGGTGAACAGGCGCCGCTGGTAGCGGTAGTGGCCGGGCAGGTTGGCCTTGAACGCGCCCATGAAGTAGGGCTCGTTCTCCCAGGAGACCGTCACCGGGTTGCCGATGATGTGCTTCCTGATGTCGACGTTCGGATAGATCTCGCCGAGCGACTTCAGCATGACCTCCATCCGCTCGTTCGCCGACAGCGGCAGCCACTTCAGGCTGTCGTCGCACCAGGTGTACGAGAGGCAGATGACGGCGGGCCGGTCCGGGCCGTCGTCGAGGAGGTAGGTGCCGCGCGTCATGCGGTCGGTGAGCGTCATCGACATGACGTCCCGGCCGGTGGGATTCCCCCTGTCGTCGACGGCCTTGTCGAGCCAGAACGGCCGGTCCACCGGCACGAACAGCTTGCTGGACTCCATGTAGTGGGTGCGCTCGATCGCCGTCCAGTGGTCGATCGGGAACAGCGAGTCGTCACAGGCGATCTTCGACAGCAGCATCCAGGACTGCGCGGTGAAGATCGCCGCCCGGTAGGTGCGGATGTCGCCGTTCGCGTCCGTCACGGTGATCTGGTTGCCGGCGGTGCGGTGCAGCCGGGTCACGGCCGGGCGGGGCTCGCCGCCCTCGTGCAGGCTCGCCAGCGAGGTGCCGTACGCCCAGTGGACGATCTTCTCCGGCTCGCGCTCCCAGAGGCGCAGCGGCAGCTGCTGGGAGCCGCCGACGATACCGCGGTGGTGGTCGTCGGCCTCGGTGTAGACGACCCGCAGGATCTCCAGGATGGAGTTCGGGAAGTCCGTGTCCCAGCCGCCGGTGCCGAAGCCGACCTGGCCGAAGATCTCGCGGTGCCGGAAGGACCGGAAGGCCTCGGAGTCGCAGAGGAACCCGTAGAAGGTCTGGTTGTCGAGCTTCTCGACGAGCTTCGCCCAGATCTCGCGGATGCGCGGCACGTCCCGCTCGCGCATGGCCTGGTTCATGTCGGAGAAGTCGGCGCCCTCTTCGAGGCACTTGTTCCAGGCGGCCGCGACATCGCGGTAGACCTGCGGCAGATCCTCGACCGTCTCGGCGTAGTGCGACTCGCCCTTGAGGTCCACGACCGTCGACGGGGTCGTCTCCGCGAGCGGGTTGGGGAACGGCTGGGTCCGCAGTCCCACCAGGTCGATGTAGTGCTGGAGCGCCGTGGAGGACGGCGGGAAGCGCATCGCGCCCATCTCGGCGGTGAGGGAGGGGTCGCAGCCGTCGAAGCCGACGGTGCGCAGCCGGCCGCCGATCCGGTCGGCCTCGTAGACGACCGGCTTGAGGCCCATCTTCATCAGCTCGTACGCGGCCACGATGCCGGACAGTCCGCCGCCGATGACGGCGACCTCGGTGCCGTGCTCGGTCGCGGGGATCTGGCCGAGGCCCGCCGGGTGGGCGAGGAAGTCGTCGTACGCGTAAGGGAAGTCCGGGCCGAACATGGTGATCGGCGGCTGCTGCTCGTCTGCGTGCTCGACGGCGTTGGGCACGGTGGACGTCATGGGGTACGGACTCCTTGCGCGTGGTGACTCGGGGGAGGCTCAGGGGCGGGGCGGGGCGGGTGCGGGGTGGCGCGGGCCGGGGATCAGACCAGGGACCCGTAGAGGCCGGGGCGGCGGTCCTTCAGGTACGGGTTCGCCTCGCGGGACGCGGCCAGGGCGACCGGGTCGGCGTCGGCGAACACCAGCTCCTCGCCGCGCCCGGCGCGGGTGCGGGCGACTCCGTCGGGACCGGCCAGCGTGGAGAGGCCGACGAACTCGAACTCCCCCTCCTGGCCGACCCGGTTGACGTACGCCACGTACATCTGGTTCTCGAAGGCACGCACCGGGATCACCGACTCGGCGACGAACTGGAAGGGGTGCATCTGCGCGGTCGGCACGACGAGGAGGTCGGTGCCGGCGAGGGCGTGGGCGCGGACGTTCTCCGGGAACTCGACGTCGTAGCAGATCATGAGGCCGACGGTGAGGCCGTTCAGTTCGGCCTGGACGACCGGCTGCCCGCCCGGCTGGAAGTGGTCTCGCTCGAAGCAGCCGAAGAGGTGGGTCTTGCGGTAGTTCGCGAGCCGGGTGCCGTCGGCGGAGATCAGCTGCGCGGAGTTGTACACGGCCTCGGGGGCGCGCTCCGGGTAGCCGTACGCGATCGCGAGACCGTGCCGGCCGGCGATCTCGGCGACGGCGTCCGCGGAGTCCCCGTCGGCGGGCTCGGCGAGGCGGGCGATGTCGTCGCCGATCGCGTACCCGGTGAGGAACATCTCCGGCGCGACGAGCAGCCCGGCGCCCGCGGCGGCGGCGCGGTCCGCGGCCTCGTCGAGGACCTTCAGGTTCTCGACGACGGAGCCGGGGCGGCCGGAGCTCTGGAGCAGGGCGGTGCGCATGCGTGATCCTCACCGGGCGAAAGGGTGGTTGCGGGGGCCATCTAGACGGTACGGGCGCCCACCCGGGCCGGACAAGAAGGAGCCGTTGCGCGCCGGTGAGCGGAACGTTGCGTGCGCGGACCGCCGGGCGGCGATTCGTTGCGCCCCCTCACTCGCCCCCCGGCTCGCTCGCCCCTCGCTCGCCCCTCCCCCGGGCCGCCCTCGACATCATCAGCGCGGTCAGCAGGTACGGCACCGCACACAGGGCGAAGACGACGCCGTGCGGGAACGTCGAGCCGAGGGCGCCGTACGCGCCGTACACCGCGATGGTCACCGCCTCCGTGCCGAGGCTCGCGACCGAGGTGAGGGTGGCCCGGCCGGTGCCCTCGATGCGCTGCTGGAGCCGGACGTCGGCCAGCACGGTCGCCAGCTGGAAGCCGCCGAAGGCGAGGGCGACGAGGGTGATGCCGACGGGCGTGCCGCTGATCCCGCCGACGGCGAGGGCGAGCGCGGAGAGGACGAGCAGCGCGGCGAATCCCCCGCGGCCCAGGCGCTCGGCCGGTCCGGCCAGCAGGCTCCCGACGGTGACGCCGGCCCAGATCAGCACCAGCAGGTGGGGGACGTTCGCCTCCGGTACGCCCGTCTCCCTGACCAGCAGGGGCGTGTACTCGTCGAGGGCGCCCCACACCGCCGTCACGGCCGGGACGAGCAGCAGGGCACCGCGTACGGAGCGGTCGCGGCGGGCGTCGGCCAGTCCGGCCCGAAGGGTAGCGGCCCTGCTGTCACCGTCGTCCGTCGGCCGCCGGTGCTCGGCGAAGCGGGTGGCCGTCGCGGCGCAGAGCAGACACGCCAGCACGCTGGCCGCACCGACGGCCGGGTATCCGCCGACCGCGAAGACCGGCCCGGCCAGGCCCATCGCCGCCATCACGGCCACCTGGCCCACCGCGTGCGCGCGGCCCATGAGCCGGGCGTACCGGTCCGCGGCGTCGGCCCGGTCCAGCTCCTCGTAGACCAGCGCCTCCAGCGCGCCGGATCCCAGCGCGCCGCGCGCACCCCACAGGACGAAGCCGGCCGCGAAGGCCCAGTACGACGGGAACAGCACCCACAGGGCGAAGCCGGCCGCGCCCAGCAGCGGGCCGATCCACAGCAGCAGCCGTCGGGAGACGGCGTCCGCCCAGGCGCCCGAGGGCACCTCCAGCAGGACGCCGGTCAGCGACCACAGGACGAACAGGGAGGAGATCTGCCCGACGGACAGGCCGCTGTCCGAGAACAGCAGCGCGTACACCGGATAGAGCAGCACGAACTCGTCGAGGAACGCGTACGCGTACAGCGTGGCGGTCAGTCGACGGACGTCGGGGCCGGTCGTGGATCAATGTCGCCAGGTCATGTCACCGATGGTAGTCAGTTCACGCGCCGCCGCCCACCGGATTTCCGGTGATCGCGAAGGCGGTGACCGCGAAGGTGGTGATCACCGCGGCGTGGTCGGAGGGCCAGTCGTTGTCCTCGACGTGCGGCCACGGCCGGGGGCTGCCGGTGACGTGGGTCCGGGAGTCGAGCACCCTGAGGCCCCGGTGGAGCACGAAGTCGATCCGGTCCTGCGGTTCCGGGCGGCCGCTGCCGTCCTCATGCTCGGCGTGGACCGGGGACCAGGTGTGCCCGGGATCCCGTACCGGATCGGGGTGCGCCTCGCGGTAGGAGTCGGCGAAGCCTGCCTCCTCGGCGGCCCTCGTCACCGGCCACCCGACGTCCGGCCGGTCCAGGTGGGAGGGGCTGTTGAAGTCACCGACGAGGACGACGGGCAGTCCGGGGCCCGGTCCGATCCGGCGCAGGGCGTCCCGCAGCCGCGCGAGCCGCGCCCCCTCGTGGGCTACCAGGGTGTCCGCGGCGAGCCCGTCGAAGGCGGACTCGTAGGGCCCGTACGGCGCGCAGTCCAGGTGGGCCGTCCACACGTCGACCTCGCCGCCGCCGACTGCGATCCGGACGCCCGCCGCGCCGTAGAAGCCCACGTCGGGGTCGCCGAGGGCGGCCGTGACCGGGTGGCGGCTGATGATCCCGAGGTTCTCCCCGGCGCGGTGGTGGTACCAGCCGAGAGCCTCGGCGAGCTCCTCGGCCGCGGTGCCGTACGTCTCCTGGAGGCCGACCACGTCCACGTCGGTCTCGGTGAGGACCTTGAGCTGCTTGGCCCGGTGGTCGCGGACCTTCGTGCCGCCGTACCAGAGGTTCCAGCTCATGACGCGGAGCCGGTGCGGCAGCAGGGAGCGCAGCCGCCCGGGGGTGACGCCCTCCAGGCCGGGCACGACGGTCCGGCCGGGCGCCGTCCCGATCGGCGCGAGCGACGGCACCGCCAGCACCGTGCACCCGGCGGCCTCGGCGGAGGTCACGCCGGTCTCGGTGTCCTCGACGGCCACACAGGCCGCCGGGTCGACGCCGAGAGCGTGGCAGGCGGCGAGGTAGGGGTCGGGGGCGGGCTTGGTGTGCTCGGTGTCGTCGGCGGTGACGGTGACGGCGAAGCGGCTCGCGCCGAGCGCGTCGAGCACCGTGTCGGCGACCGCCCGCGGCGACGCGGTCACCAGCGCCGTCGGTACGCCCTCCCGGGCCAGGGCGTCGAGCAGCGCGAGGGCCCCGGGGCGCGGCACGATGCCGGCGCGGACGCGGTCCGCGAACCCCCGGTGGAGCGCCTCGGCGAGTCCCGGCGCCGGCCGGCCCGTGGTCGCGGCCAGCCAGTGGGCGGTGTGCTCGACGGGACGGCCGAGCACCTCCGGCCGGTCCGCCTCGGTCAAGGGCCGGCCGGCCACCTGTTCCACCGCCTCCCACCACAGCCGCTCGGTGTCGACGAGCGTGCCGTCCATGTCGAACAGGACGGCCTGGAGGGGGAGTTGCGTCACGGTTGCCTCTTTCGGTGGAGGGATCAGGACGTACGTTCGGCGACGAGCACCGGGCGGTCGGGCAGCGACAGGCCCACCGCGGCGCCCGCGGTGAGCTCGGCGGCCTCGTGGGCCGGCAGGTCGGCCTTGACCTCGGTGCCGTCGGCGAGCCGGACGGTGACGCGGACGGCCGCGCCCAGGAAGGAGGTGGCGACCACGCGCGCGTCCCCGGCGTCCTCGGCCCGCACCCCCACCGCCTCCGGCCGTACCAGCACGTCCACCTCGGTCGCGGCCGGGATCCTGCCGTCGACGGGCAGCCGGCGCCCGAGCACCTCGACGGTCTCGCCGTCGAGGTGTCCCGGGATCCGGCTCGTCGTGCCCACGAACTCGGCGACGAAGGCCGTGGCGGGCCGGCCGTACAACTCGGCCGGGGCGGCGCACTGTTCGAGCCGTCCGGCCTGCATCACGGCGACCCGGTCCGCCATGGACAGGGCCTCCTCCTGGTCGTGGGTGACGAACAGGGTGGTGATGCCGAGCTCCTGCTGGAGCCGCCGGATCTCCTCGCGCAGGGTCAGCCGCACCTTGGCGTCGAGCGCGGAGAGCGGCTCGTCCAGGAGCAGGACGCGCGGGCGCAGGGCGAGGGCGCGGGCCAGGGCGACGCGCTGCTGCTGTCCGCCGGAGAGCTGGTGCGGGAACCGTGCGCCCTTGTCGGCGAGACCCACCAGCTCCAGCAACTCGGCGGCCCGGGACCGCCGTTCGGCGGTGCGCACCTTGCGCATGCGCAGCCCGAACGCCACGTTGTCGAGGGCGTCGAGGTGCGGGAAGAGGCTGTACGACTGGAACACCATGCCGGCGTCCCGGCGGTGGGCCGGCACCCGGGTGACGTCCTCGCCGTCGACCAGCACCTCGCCGGCATCGGGGTGTTCGAACCCGGCGAGCATCCGCAGCGCGGTGGTCTTGCCGCAGCCGGAGGGGCCCAGCAGGGCGAGGAGTTCACCCGGCCGGACGGTGAGGTCGAGGCCGTCGAGGGCGACGGACGGCCCGAACTCCCGTCGCAGGCCGCGGAATTCGACGGTCGCAGCCTTCGTCGTCGGCTCCGTCGTCGTCGCTGTCTTGTCGAGCACGGTCATGGTTCATCCCCGGGAAGTAGGACGGGTGCGCCCGCCGAAACCGGCGAGGACGAGGAGCAGCACCCAGGTCACGAGCAGGCTGAGCACGGACACGGCGACGGACAGCTGGGCCTGCGAGCCGCTGACGTTCACGATCCAGACGGCGAAGGGCTGGAAGCCGAGCAGCTGCGCCACGGTGAACTCGCCGAGCACCAGGGCCAAGGTGAGGAAGGAGGCGTTGAGCAGCGCGCCGCGCAGGTTGGGCAGGACGGCCCGGACCAGCGCCTGCGGCCAGCCTGCCCCGCAGCTGCGGGCGGCCTCGACGAGGGTGCCCACATCGACGGAGCGCAGCCCCGCGTCCAGGGCCCGGTACACGAACGGCAGCGCCATCACGACGTACGCCAGGACGAGCACCACGGGGAAGTCGGGGTTCTGGATCGCCACGAAGGTCTGGAACAGCGGCGTGCGCGAGAGATGCTCCGGCCCCCATTTCAGCACCGTCCCGATGCCGGCGACGAACGCGATCGGCGGCACGACCAGCGGCAGCGAGCACACCACCTCGACGACCGGCCGCAGCCGGGGCGCGCCCAGCCGCAGCGCCACCATGGCCGGCACCATCAGCAGCAGGACAACGGCGATGGTGGCGACGGCCAGCTCCAGCGAGAGCAGCAGACTGGATCCGAAGCCGTCGGTGGAGAAGATCCGGGTGTAGGCGTCGAAGGTGACGCCCTGTCCGGGCACGTCGACGGTGAAGACGACCGACGCGGCCAGCGGGACCAGGAAGTACAGTCCGGCGAGGCCGAGGACTCCCCACCGCCACAGGTTCAGGCGAGCCATCGCGCGCTCCGTCGTTGCAGGGGCAGATACACCGCCATGACCAGGCCGGCGACCAGGACCATGTCGAGGCTGAGGGCGAGCGCCACGTTCTCCTGGCCGACGAGCACGTTGCCGGAGATGGCGTCGGCGATCTGGAGGGTGACCAGCGGGACGGAGCTGCCCACCATGGCGGCGGCGGTGGCGTACGCGGCGAAGGCGCTGCCGAAGAGCAGCACCAGGCCGCCGAGCAGCGAGGGCAGCAGGACGGGCAGGGCGACATGCCGCCAGTACTGCGCGGGGGTCGCGCCGTTGTTCTGCGCCGCCTCGCGCCACTGGGAGCGCAGGCCCTCCAGGGCGGGGGTGATGGTGAGCACCATCAGCGGGATCAGGAAGTACAGGTAGACGATCACCAGTCCCCAGAAGCTGTACAGGTCCCAGCCGTGGTCGGTGAGGCCGAAGTGCCGGGTCAGCACACCGGCGTTGCCGAGCGTGGCGACGAAGGCGAACGCCAGCGGGACGCCGCCGAAGTTGGCCAGCACCCCGGACGCGGTGAGCACCGCCTCGCGCAGTGCGCGGAAGCGGGAGGTCACGACGGCCTGGGCCAGCGGCAGTCCGAGCAGCGCCCCCAGCCCCGCCGACACGGCGGACAGCTTCACGCTGCCGAGCAGGGCCGTCAGATACGCGCCCCGCAGGGAGGCCGTCAGGTTGTCGGCCGTGTACGAGGTGGCGCCCGTCGCCGGGTCCTTGGCGGTGAACGCGCCGTCGAGCATGGCCATGGCGGGCAGCCCGAAGGCGAGCGCGGTGAAGGCGAGCAGCGGGACGACGGCGAGCCAGCCGAGGGCACGGCGCCGCCGCTTCACCGGAGCGGCGGGCGCCATGTCGACCCGTACGGCGGTGGAGGTCATCCGGAGACGGCCTTGGCCCAGCCCTGCCCGAGGACCGTCTTGGCCTTGCTCTGCTGGTCCTCGGTCGGGAAGGTGGGCGCCCCGGAGACCTCGGGCAGCTTGGCCGCGGCCGTCTTGTCGAGGGTTCCGGCCTTCTCCATGGCGGTCATCAGGGCCGGCCGGGCGTACCCCTTGAGCCACAGGTTCTGGCCCTCGGCGCTGTAGAGGTACTCCTGCCACAGGCGGGCGGCCGCCGGGTGCGGGGCGTCCTTGTTGATCGCCTGGGAGTAGTACTGGGAGAACTGGCCGTCGCTGGGCACCGACACCTTCCAGTCGACGCCCTTGGACTTGAACTCGTCGGCGTATCCGGCGTTGAGGTAGTCCCAGTCGATGCTGATGGGCGTCTCGCCCTTCTCGACGGTGGCCGGGGTCGACTCGACGGGCGTGTAGTTGCCGTTCTTCTTCAGCTCGGCGAAGAAGTCGAGGCCGGGCTGGATGTCGTCGAACGAGCCGCCGCTCGCGAGGGAGGCCGCGTAGACGCCACCGAAGGCGGAGCCGGACTTGGTGGGGTTGCCGTTGAGGGCGACCTGGCCCTTGTACTGCGGCTTGAGCAGATCCGCGAAGGTGGTCGGACAGGTCTTGACGCGCTTGGCGTCGCAGCCGATGGAGATGTAGCCGCCGTAGTCGTTGTACCAGCGGGCCTGCGCGTCCTTCTGCCCCTCGGGGAGGTCGGCGTACGACGCCACCTTGTACGGCGCGAGCAGCCCCTGCTGGGCGGCGCTCAGCGCGAAGGAGCTGCCGAGGTCGAGGACGTCCGGCGCGCGGCCCTGGCCCTTCCTGGAGGTGACGGCGTTGATCTCGTCCTGGCTGGAGCCGTCGGGGTTCTCGACCGCGACCTTGATGCCGTACTTCTTCTGGAAGCCGTCGATGAGGGCGCCGTAGTTGGCCCAGTCGCGGGGCAGCGCGATGGCGTTCAGCGTGCCCTCCTTCTTCGCCGCCTTCACCAGGGCGTCGAGGCCGCCGAAGTCGGCGGCGGAGGTGGCGGTGGCGGCGTTCTTGCCGTCGGCGGTGGTGGAGGTGCTGGTGTCGGGGGCGGCGCCACAGGCGCTCAGGGCGAGTACGGCGACGGCGGCGAGGGCACCGCCACGAACGGCTGTTCTCGGCAGGGGCACGGTCACGGCTTCTCCAGGGGACGCGCGAGAATGCAGGAGATGAGGGCAACTTGTCTGAACAAGTTGGCCTCAGTACGCACGCCGCTGGTGTCCCCTTCGTAAACACTGGCGAAACCCTGAGCCCCGATTTCACGCACAGTTGCGGTGGAAGCCGAGCAGCTCCGCAGGTCGACTAGGCTGGTCAAACTGTGTACAGCCGTCGACGCAGAGGGGAAGCATGGCCGCGCGACACGAGGAGATCGCCGACGCACTGCGCCGGGCGATCGACCGCGAGGAGTACGCGGTCGGGGCGCGGCTGCCCGCCGAGACCGACCTCGCCGCCCGGTACGGCGTCTCGCGCGGCACCATCCGCCAGGCGGTCGCGGCGCTGACCTCCGAGGGACTGATCGGCTCCCGCCAGGGCGCCCGCCGCGTGGTCCTGGCCAGCCGCCGCAGCCAGAGCTTCGCCGAGTTGCGCAGCTTCGCCCAGTGGGCGCGCGCGATGGGCCGCGAGGCGACCGGCCGGGTCGTCGCCCAGGAGTACCGCCCGGCCGGCACCGAGGACGCGGTACGCCTCCAACTCCGCGACGGAACACCCGTGTTGCACGTCCTGCGGCTGCGCGGCCTGGACGGCGATCCGGTGCTCCTGGAGCGGACCGTGTACGCGGACTGGATCTCCCCGGCCGTCGAGTCGATCGAGCCGGACTGCCCCTCCGTGACCCAGCGCCTCCTCGACGACACCGGCCTGGTCTTCGCCTACGGCGAGCATGTCATCGACGCGGTGGCGGCGGGCGCCCAGGACGCCGAACTGCTCGCCATCCGCCGCACGAGCCCCCTGCTGCGCGTCCGCCGGGTCACCACGACCCGCGAGGGCCGCCCGGTCGAGTGGTCGGACGACCGCTACCGCTCGGACGCGGTCAGCTTCAGCGTGCACAACTCGATCGGAAACAACGCACTGGCCCGGAAGACGGCCGGGTAGGGCCTGCCCGCCCCGGATCGGCCGACGCCACCCAGGGCGGGCACGACGCGACCCGGCACGGCGCGGCTGAGCCCTGCGCGGGGCGGCGGGGCGGACTCGGCGCGGGCGGGCTCGGCGCGGGCCGGGACGGCAGGAGGCAGGCCGGCACGGCGGGGGCGGGCCTCGGCTCGGCGTCGGCCGGGACGGCAGGGGGCAGGCCGGCACGGCTGAGGCCTGCGCGGCTCGGCCTCGGGCCGGCACGGAACGGCTCAGCGGCTCGGACCGGCGCGAGCCACGCCGGATCGGCTCAGGTGGGCCGGATCGGCCAGGGCGGCGCGGGCCGACCCCGATCGGCTCAGGCGGGCCCGGACCGACTCAGGACGGTCCGGTTCCGCTCAGGTCGGTGAGCCCGCGGAGAAGCGGCGCAGGAGCGGCGACAGCACCAGCACGGACTTCGTCCGTTCCACGAACGGCTCCCCCGCGATGCGCTCAAGCACCCGCTCGAAGTGGCGCATGTCGGCGGCGAAGACCTGGGCGACGGCGTCCGCCTCCCCGGTGACGGTGGACGCGGCCACCACCTCCTGGTAGCGCTCCAGGCCCCGCTGGATGGTCTCCGGTGAGGTGTTGCGCCGGCAGTAGATCTCGACGAACCCCTCGGTCTCCCAGCCGAGGGCCGCCGGGTCGACCCGTACGGTGAAGCCGGTGATCGCCCCGGTGGCCCGCAGCCGGTCCACGCGCCGCTTCACGGCAGGCGCGGACAGGCCGACCAGTTGCCCGATGTCCGCGAAGGAGCGGCGGGCGTCCTCGGCGAGGGCGTGCACGATGCGTTCGTCGAGATCGTTCAGCACAGTGGGTTGATCACTTCTCAGATGGTGCGGGCGCTGCGAGGCGGGAGCGGCGGTGGCCGTAAAGGAAGTAGAACACGAGCCCGACCGCCATCCAGACTCCGAAGACCACCCAGGTGACGGCCGAGAGGCTGCCCATCATCCAGACGCAGAAGGCGAGCCCCAGGGCCGGCAGGACCGGCGAGAGCGGCACCCGGAAGGTCCGGGGCATCTCGGGACGGGTCCGGCGCAGCACCACGACCGCGATGTTGACCAGCCCGAACGCGAACAGCGTACCGATGCTGGTGGCGTCCGCCAGCTGGCCCAACGGGATCGCGGCGGCCAGCACACCGCAGAACAGCGACACGATCACCGTGTTCGTGCGGGGCGTGCCGGTCTTCGGGTGGACGCGGGAGAACACCTTGGGCACCAGGCCGTCCCGGGACATCGCGAAGAGGATGCGGGTCTGGCCGTACAGCACGGTCAGGACGACGCTCGCGATGGCGATGACCGCGCAGAAGGCGAGCAGGGTGCCCCAGAAGGACTGGCCGGTCACCTCGCGCATGATCTGCGCGAGCGCGGCCTCGGAGTCGCCGAACCGCTGCCAGGGCTTGGCGCCCACGGCGACGGCCGCGACGAGGACGTACAGCGCCGTCACGATGACGAGCGACAGCATGATCGCGCGGGGCAGGTCGCGCTGCGCGTTCTTCGCCTCCTCACCGGCGGTGGAGGCGGCGTCGAAGCCGATGTACGAGAAGAACAGCGTCGCACCGGCCGCGCTGACGCCCGCCATGCCCAGCGGCATGAAGTGCTCGTAGTTGCCGGAGCGGAAACCCTGGACGCCGATGGCACAGAACATCACCAGCGCGGCGATCTTCACGGCCACCATGACGGTGTTGGCGCGCGCCGACTCGCGGGCGCCGCCGAGCAGGAAGGCCATGGCGAGCAGGACGACGATGAGCGCCGGCAGGTTGAAGATGCCGCCGTCCCCGGGCGGCGCCGACAGCGCGTCCGGGATGGTCACGCCGATCGTCCCGTCGAGCAGCTCGTTGAGGTACTCGCCCCAGCCGACGGCCACGGCGGCGACCGACACGCCGTACTCCAGGACCAGACACCAGCCGCAGATCCAGGCGATCAGTTCGCCCATCGTCGCGTACGCATACGAGTACGAGGAGCCGGCGACCGGGATGGTGCCCGCCAGCTCGGCATAGGACAGGGCCGAGAAGAGCGCGGTGAGTCCGGCGATCACGAAGGAGAGCGTGACGGCGGGACCGGCCTTGGGCACCGCCTCGCCGAGGACGACGAAGATGCCGGTGCCGAGGGTGGCGCCGATGCTGATCATCGTGAGCTGCCACAGCCCGAGGGAGCGCCTGAGGGAGCCTCCCTCGCCCTGGCCACCCTCGGCGACCAGGTGTTCCACGGGCTTGCGCCGCATGAGACGCGCGACGGGCCCCGGGGACGCGGGGGCGGTCCGACTGCGTTGTTGCGGGGGTGCGCCTTGATCGAGCACGCGCTGACTCCTTCGTCGCTGCCTCTCGGCGTGACGGGAACCGGCGGCACACCTGCGCGAGCAGGAACCCACCGAGCGGGGTCCCCGCCACGCTACGTACAGCGCACGACCCTACGAGCAGGGCCGTAGCGCTTGTAATGCTGCAACCTTGCGCACACACGCAAGATCATTGCGTCTATCGCACAGGGATGCCTATTCATTGCAGGCCGACCGAACGCGCCCCATGGGGGGCGCGGGGAACTGCGCGACCAGCCACAGCGAACCCGCACCCGAAAGACGACGATCAGCACCGTTCACACGCGCCGACCAGCGGAGCTACCAGCTGGCGTGCAGCGGCTTGCCCTCCGCGTAACCGGCCGCGCTCTGGATCCCGACGACGGCCTTCTCGGCGAACTCCTCGAGAGAGCCCGCGCCCGCGTACGTGCAGGAGGAGCGGACGCCCGCGATGACCGAGTCGATCAGGTCCTCGACACCCGGGCGGGCCGGGTCGAGGAACATCCGCGAGGTGGAGATGCCCTCCTCGAACAGCGCCTTGCGGGCACGGTCGTACGCCGACTCGTCGGAGGTGCGGTTGGCGACGGCGCGCGCGGACGCCATGCCGAACGACTCCTTGTAGAGCCGGCCGCCCGCGTCCTGCTGGAGGTCGCCCGGGGACTCGTAGGTGCCCGCGAACCACGACCCGATCATCACGTTGGACGCACCGGCGGCCAGCGCCATGGCGACATCGCGCGGGTGCCGGACACCGCCGTCGGCCCACACGTGCTTGCCGTACTTCTTCGCCTCGGCCGCGCACTCCAGGACGGCCGAGAACTGCGGTCGGCCCACACCGGTCATCATGCGGGTGGTACACATGGCGCCCGGTCCGACGCCGACCTTGATGATGTCGGCGCCCGCGTCGATCAGGTCCTTGACGCCCTCGGCGGAGACGATGTTGCCGGCGACGATCGGCACCCGCGGGTCGAGCGAGCGCACGGTCCGGATCGCGCTGATCATCGACTCCTGGTGGCCGTGCGCGGTGTCGATGACGAGCGTGTCCACGCCCGCGTCGAGCAGCTGCTTGGCCTTGCCCGCGACATCACCGTTGATACCGACGGCCGCGGCGACGCACAGCTTGCCCGCCGCGTCGACGGCCGGCGTGTACAGGGTGGCGCGCAGGGCGCCCTTGCGGGTGAGGATGCCGGCGAGCTTGCCCTCCCGGTCGACGGCCGGGGCGTAGCGCCGGTTGGCCGCGTCGAGGGTGTTGAAGGCCTCGCGCGGGTCGATGTCGGCGTCCAGGAGCAGCAGGTCCCGGGACATGACGACCTCGAGCTGGGTGAAGCGGTCGACCCCGCTCAGGTCCGCGTCGGTGACGACACCGACCGGGCGGAACTCCTCGTCGACGACGACACCCGCGTTGTGCGCGCGCTTGGGCAGCAGGGCCAGGGCGTCGGCGACCGTCTGGTGCGGGGCGAGCACGATGGGGGTGTCCAGCACCAGGTGGCGGCTCTTGACCCAGGTGATGACGTCGGTGACGACGTCGATCGGAATGTCCTGCGGGATCACCACCAGCCCGCCGCGACGGGCCATGGTCTCGGCCATCCGGCGACCGGCCACGGCGGTCATGTTGGCGACGACCAGCGGGATCGTGGTGCCCGTGCCGTCCGGGGCGGCCAGGTCGACAGCCTGACGCGACCCGACCGCGCTGCGGCTCGGCACCATGAAGACGTCGTCGTAGGTGAGGTCGTACGCGGGCTGGATGTCGTTGAGGAAACGCACGTGCTGCACATCCCAGTCGATCAGAGGTGACCCCCGGACAGGTCAGCCAGGGGGAGAAGCACGTACTTCATTCTCCCACGACGGCCGCGATGCGATGCCCGGACAGAACGTCCAAGCAGCTCAGGGGGGTCTTAGGAGGATCCTCCGAGGGCCAGCAGCACGGACAGCGCCGGCACCTGGTCGACCGCCTGGGCGAACACGTCCTGCGCGATCACCCACTCCTGCGGCCGCGCCTCGGCGTACGGCCGCCAGTTCCGTACGACGATCTGGAGCCCGCCGTCCCCGGGCGGGGCCTGGAGGTCGGTGAGGCTGTCGGCGAGGGCGTCCCAGTTGCGTCCGAACCAGTCGGGCAGGCCGAGAGCGTCGGCGCAGCGGTCCATCAGGGCGGCCTTGTCGGTCACCCCGTCCAGATCCAGCGTGACCACGAACTGCGTCATCTCAGCACCGCCCGGAACGTGTCGTAGTGATCATCGGTGTAGTAGATCTCGTCGCCCTGCCCGGTGACAACGCGTCGGGCCCCGCGGTCGCGCGAGCCCGGCGTCTCGACGGTGTACTCGTGGTAGTACCCCCGCTGGTGCGCGGGCAGCAGCCCCTCGAAGTTCCCGAAGACGGCGCCGTCCTTGGCGTACGGGAAGGGGCCGCCGCCGTCGATGAGCCTGAGTGTCCGGCGGGCCTCGGCGGGGAGCTCGGACTCCCGGACCGTGGCCAGGTCACCGGCCCAGGACGGCTCGGCGGCCCGGGCGACGGCCGGGGTGGAGTCCTGCGGGCCCGGCCGCCCCGTCGTACAGCCGGTGAGCAGGGCGAGCGGGAGGAGCAGGCACACAAGCACGCGGGGGACGAACCGCAGCAGCATGCGTTCGATGCTGTCACGGCCGTCCCCTCATGGCCTGCTTCCGGGCGGGTCAGATCCCGTCCGGGTCCGCACGGCCCAGGGCGGGCTTCGGGGTCGGCCCCGCCGTCATCAGGTAGTCGGCCGCCGACGTGTCCGTCACCAGGCTGGTGACGAGCCCGGAGCGGAGCACCGCGTCGATCGCGGCCGCCTTGCGCTGCCCGCCCGCGATCGCGACGACCTCGGGCACCCGGCGCAGCTGGTCGGTCTTGACCGTGATGCACCGCTCGCCCAGGTCCCGACCGACCCGGCGGCCCTCGGCGTCGAAGAGGTGCGCGGACATCTCGGCGGCGACCCCGAGCGAGGCGTAGTGTGCCCGCTCCTCGTCGCTGAGCATGTCGTGCACCGTCGAGATGCCCGGCTCCCAGGAGCCGATGGAGACACAGGCGACCGTGACCTTGTCGAAGTACTCGAAGGCGCGGGCGATCCCGGTCTGGTGGCGCAGCGCGGCCGCGGTGGCCGCGTCCGGCAGCAGCATCGGCGCGTAGATGGGGTGCGCGTCGCCGCCGGACACCTGGGCGGCACGGCGGACGGCCTCGACCGAACCGCGCTCCGCGGTCCCGGCGTCGTAGACACCCGTCAGCTGCACGACGGTGCACGGCGGCAGCCGGTCCAGCGCCGCCGCCATGTGAATGGTGGACCGGCCCCAGGCCAGCCCCAGCACGTCCCCCTCGTCGACCAGTTCGCCGAGCAGGTCCGCTGCCACTTCCCCCAGGTTCTCGGGGTCCGTGGTCTCCTCGGCCTCGGCCGGGGACTCGACCACGACGGCGTGCCTGAGGCCGTAGCGGGCGCGGAGCGCGTCCGAGCGCTCCGCGTCCAGCTCGGCCGGCACGCGGATCTCGATCCGTACGAGATCCCGTTCGAGGGCGGTCTCCAGGACCC
Organism: Streptomyces sp. NBC_01334; assembly: GCF_035983595.1. NCBI lineage: Bacteria > Bacillati > Actinomycetota > Actinomycetes > Kitasatosporales > Streptomycetaceae > Streptomyces > Streptomyces sp. NBC_01334. Next base: position 1,998,762 of record NZ_CP130718.1, read on the forward strand.
GGGCCACCTTGAAGCGGCTGACGCCGAACTCCTCCGCGATCTGGATCTTGGACTTTCCCTCAAGGTAGAAGCGGCGGGCCATGGCCGCCGCCTGCACCAGCTCAGCGGGTCCCATCCGCATGGCTGACCGGCCCGCCGACATACCCGACACGGCGTTCTCCTCACTGCTGTTCACACTCTGGATACGCCGTTCATCCTCGCAGATCCGGCGCAGTTGATCAGCTCTGTTGGGAGCCGTTCACATACCTGTCGGTAAGTGGTTGGTTCAGTGTCCACATGCCCAGGAGGCGCCGGCGGTCGCCGCCTCCGCCTGAGCCCGCAGGCCACGGACCGCCTCCGCCGGGTCGTCCGCCCCGTATACGGCCGAGCCTGCCACGAACACGTCCGCGCCCGCCTCGGCGCACCGCTCGATCGTCGAGGCCGAGACCCCGCCGTCGATCTGGAGCCACAGGTCGAGGCCGTGCTTGCTGATCAACTCGCGGGTGCGGCGGATCTTGGGGAGCATGATGTCGAGGAAGGCCTGGCCCCCGAAGCCCGGCTCGACGGTCATGATCAGCAGCATGTCGAGTTCGGGCAGCAGGTCCTCGTACGGCTCGATGGGCGTCGCCGGCCTGAGTGCCATGGAGGCACGGGCGCCCTTCGCCCGGATCTCGCGGGCGAGCCGCACGGGTGCGGCGGCGGCCTCGACGTGGAAGGTGACGGACGAGGCACCCGCCTCGACGTACTGCGGGGCCCAGCGATCGGGGGCCTCGATCATCAGATGGCAGTCCAGCGGGGTGTCCGTCGCACGGGCCAGTGACTCTACGACCGGCACACCGAGCGTGAGGTTCGGGACGAAATGGTTGTCCATGACGTCGACGTGGAGCCAGTCGGCTCCGGCGACCGCCTCCGCGTCGTCCGCAAGGCGGGCGAAGTCGGCGGACAGGATGCTGGGGTTGATCTGCACGGCCATGACCCAAGCCTGCCATGCCCTCCGGGGGTTGCGGGCATCGGTCCCACGGGGGGAGCGTGGTTCGTCGCCCGCGGACCGGCTGTGGCTGATCGCGCGGCTCCCCGCGCCCCTTGCGGGAGGCGGGCGAACACGGCGGCGACGGAACGGCTCGGAGGGTAGTCATGGCCGAGAATCGCGGTGTCGCGCACCTGGTCTGCGGGCGGCGCGCCAAGTGGCTGGTGCTGGCGTTGTGGCTGGTGGTGCTGTTCCTGACGGCACCCTTCGCCCAGAAGCTCACCGACGCCCAGGACAACGACGCGGCCTCCTGGCTGCCGGGATCGGCGGAGTCCACCCAGGTGCTGGAGATCTCGCAGGACTTCAGGCCCGAGCAGATCCCCGCGGTCGTCGTCTACGCCCGCGACGGGGGCCTGACGGCCGAGGACCGGGCGCAGATCACCGAGGACGCGGCGCAGCTCAGGCAGCTCACCGACCACGGCATCCGCGGCGCCGAGACCCGCGGCCCGGTCTACGACCGCCCGGCCGACCCGCGCGCCGCCCAGATCTACGTGCCGATCACCATGGACGAGCAGGGCTGGGAGCGCATCGCCCCGGCCGTCGACTCCATCCGTGACGTCGTCGGCGACGGCGGCGCCGGTCTGGCGGTGCACATCACCGGACCCGGCGGCACCTCCGCGGACTTCTCCGAGGCCTTCGAGGGCATCGACTCGACCCTGCTGCTGGCGGCGATGGGGGTGGTCGTCGTCATGCTCCTGATCACCTACCGCAGCCCCACCCTCCTCGTCGTCCCGGTGCTCGCCGTGGTCGCCGCCCTGTTCACCGCGCAGGCGCTGATCTACTTCCTGGCCGAGTACGCGGGCCTGACCGTGAACGGTCAGAGCGCCGGCATCCTCACGGTGCTCGTGTTCGGCGCGGGCACCGACTACGCCCTGCTGCTGGTGGCCCGATACCGGGAGGAGCTGCGCCGGCACGAGGACCGGCACGAGGCGATGGCCCTGGCGCTGCACCGCGCGGGCCCCGCCGTCCTGGCGTCCGGCGCCACGGTCGTCCTGAGCATGCTGATGCTGCTGGCCGCCGAGATGAACTCCACCCGCGGGCTGGGCCCGGTCGCGGCCATCGGCGTGGCGGTCGCGCTGCTGGCGATGATGACCCTCTTCCCCGCCCTGCTGGTGATCTGCGGTCGCTGGATCTTCTGGCCGGCGATCCCGCACTTCGGCTCCTCGGACCCGACCGAGCGCGGTGTCTGGGCCCGCACGGGCCGTGGCATCGCCCGCCGCCCGCGCATGGTCTGGGCCGTGACGGCGCTGGTCCTGGCGGTCTGCTCGCTCGGCCTGATCCAGCTGCGCGCCGAAGGCATCGGCAACGCGGACGCGTTCACCGGCAAACCGGACTCGATCACGGGCCAGGAGGTGTCGGCGAAGTACTTCCCGGCGGGCAGCGGCGACCCGCTGGTCGTCATCGCCGACCAGGCCCGTGCCGGGCAGGTGAAACGCGCGGTCGCGGGGACGGAGGGCGTGGTACCGACGTCCCTCGGCCTGCCGCCGGGCACGAAACCCGTCCACGACGGCCAGGTGCTGTTCGAGGCGACGATGACCGACCCGGCCGACAGCGAGGCCGCCAAGCAGACCGTGGAACGGGTCCGGGACGCCGTCCACGAGATACCCGACGCCGACGCCAAGGTGGGCGGCGGCACGGCGGCGCTGCTCGACATGGACAAGGCGACCACCCACGACAACCTGGTGATCATCCCGCTGGTCCTGGCCGTGGTCCTGCTCATCCTCGGCGCCCTGCTGCGCGCCGTGATCGCCCCGCTGCTGCTGGTCGGGACGGTGATCCTGTCCTTCGCGGCGGCCCTGGGCCTCAGCGCGCTGGCGTTCCGCCATCTCTTCGACTACGCGGGCGAGTCGACGGACTTCCCGCTGTTCGTCTTCGTGTTCCTGGTGGCCCTGGGCATCGACTACAACATCTTCCTGACCACCCGGATCCGCGAGGAGGCCGCCCGCCAGGGCACCCGGCAGGGCGTGGTGACCGGTCTGGCGGCCACCGGCTCGGTGATCACCTCGGCGGGCCTGGTCCTGGCCGGCACCTTCGCGGCCCTCGCCACGCTGCCCATGGTCGCCTTCGCGGAGATCGGCTTCGCGGTGGCCCTGGGCGTCCTCCTGGACACCTTCATCGTGCGGTCGGTGCTCGTCACCTCACTGTTCCTGGACATCGGACCGAAGATCTGGTGGCCGCACCGGCTGGCCCGGGAAAGCCACCCGACCCTGTCGAAGGACCCCGCGCAGCCGGCCGAGAGCACCGAGACCTGAGCACCCTTTGCATGACCATGCGAGTTCATGCATAATCTTCCTATGTCCAAGGTCCTCACCTCCCTTCCCGCCGGCGAGCGCGTCGGCATCGCCTTCTCCGGCGGGCTCGACACCTCGGTCGCGGTCGCGTGGATGCGCGACAAGGGTGCCGTCCCGTGCACCTACACCGCCGACATCGGCCAGTACGACGAGCCCGACATCGCCTCGGTGCCCGGCCGCGCGAAGACCTACGGCGCCGAGATCGCGCGCCTGGTCGACTGCCGCGCCGCACTGGTCGAGGAGGGCCTGGCCGCACTCACCTGCGGGGCGTTCCACATCCGCTCGGGCGGGCGCGCCTACTTCAACACCACGCCCCTCGGCCGTGCCGTCACCGGCACCCTCCTGGTCCGGGCGATGCTCGAGGACAACGTCCAGATCTGGGGCGACGGCTCGACCTTCAAGGGCAACGACATCGAGCGGTTCTACCGCTACGGCCTGCTGGCCAACCCGCACCTGCGGATCTACAAGCCCTGGCTGGACGCGGACTTCGTGACCGAGCTCGGCGGCCGCAAGGAAATGTCGGAGTGGCTCGTCGCCCACGACCTGCCCTACCGGGACAGCACGGAGAAGGCGTACTCCACCGACGCCAACATCTGGGGCGCCACCCACGAGGCCAAGACCCTGGAGCACCTGGACACCGGCGTCGAGACCGTCGAGCCCATCATGGGCGTGCGGTTCTGGGACCCGTCGGTCGAGATCGCCACCGAGGACGTGACGATCGGCTTCGACCAGGGCCGCCCCGTGACGATCAACGGCAAGGAGTTCGCCTCCCCCGTCGATCTGGTGATGGAGGCCAACGCCATCGGCGGCCGCCACGGCCTCGGCATGTCGGACCAGATCGAGAACCGCATCATCGAGGCCAAGAGCCGCGGCATCTACGAGGCGCCCGGCATGGCCCTGCTGCACGCGGCCTACGAGCGTCTGGTCAACGCGATCCACAACGAGGACACCCTCGCCCAGTACTACAACGAGGGACGGCGCCTCGGCCGGCTCATGTACGAGGGCCGCTGGCTGGACCCGCAGGCCCTGATGGTGCGCGAGTCGCTGCAGCGCTGGGTCGGCGCGGCCGTCACCGGCGAGGTGACGCTGCGACTGCGGCGCGGTGAGGACTACTCGATCCTCAACACCGTCGGCCCGGCCTTCAGCTACCACCCGGACAAGCTGTCCATGGAGCGCACCGAGGACTCCGCGTTCGGCCCGGTGGACCGGATCGGCCAGCTCACCATGCGCAACCTCGACATCGCCGACTCGCGCGCCAAGCTGGAGCAGTACGCCACGCTCGGTCTGATCGGCACCGGCAGCCCCGCGATCGGCGCCGACCAGGCGGCCGCGACCGGTCTCATCGGCACCATGACGGAGCTGCCGGAGGGTGGCGCCGAGGCCATCGCCTCCCGCGGCGAGGTCTCCGACGACGACCAGCTGCTGGACCGCGCCGCGATGGAGTTCGGCACGGACTGACCCCCGCTGGGGCACCCGCCCGCGAAGAAGGCCGGCCCCACGCCGTGGACGTGGGGCCGGCCTTCTCGCGTGTCCGTGCGTGCGGGCCTCAGCCCGTCTTCCTGATCAACGCCAGGTACATGGCGTCGGTCCCGTGCAGATGCGGCCACAGCTGGACGTCGGGCCCGTCACCCAGCTCCGGTACGCCCGGCAGCAGCGGCCGCGCGTCGATCAGCTCGGCCTCCGGATACTGCTTGAGGACGTCGGAGACGACCGACCGGGTCTCGGCGAGGTGCGGCGAGCAGGTGGCGTACCCGACGACGCCCCCGACCCGCACGGACTCGAGCGCGGTCCGCAACAGCCCGCGCTGGAGCGGCCCGAACCCGTCGAGGTCCTCCGGCCTGCGCCGCCAGCGCGCCTCGGGCCGCCGCCGCAGGGCGCCGAGGCCCGTGCACGGCACGTCCATCAGCACCCGGTCGAAGGTGCCGGGCCGCCACGGCGGCCGGGTCCCGTCGGCGGCGATGACCTGGTAGGGCCCGGGGTTGCCGGCCAGTGCCTTGGCGACGAGCCCCGCGCGGTGCGGCTGCTTCTCGGAGGCGAGCAGCGCGGCCCCCCGCTCGGCGGCGAGGGCGGCGAGCAACGCCGCCTTGCCACCGGGGCCGGCGCATCCGTCCAGCCACTTCCTGTCGGGCCCGTCGAGCGGCACGTTCGCCAGCGCGAGCGCCACGAGCTGGCTGCCCTCGTCCTGCACACCCGCTCGCCCGTCCCGTACGGCGTCGATGGCCCCGGGCTCACCGCCCTCGGTGAGCCGCACGGCGTACGGCGACCAGCGCCCGGCGACCGAGGCCTCCTCCCGGAGCAGCTCCTCGGTGGTGGCCCGCCCGGGCCGGGCGACGAGCGTGACCTCGGGCCGCTCGTTGTCCGCCGCCAGCAGCTCCTCGATGCCGGCCCGCCCGCCGCCGAGGGAGTCCCACAGCGCGGAGACCACCCAGCGCGGGTGCGAGTGCACCACGGCGAGGTGGTCCTCGGGATCGTCGTCGTAGGGCGGAGCGACCTTGTCGAGCCACTCGTCGAGATCGTGCGCCGCGACCTTGCGCAGCACGGCGTTGACGAACTTGGCGCGTCCGTCGCCGAGCACGACCCGGGCGAGCTCGACGGAGGCGGACACGGCCGCATGGGTCGGGATACGCGTGCCGAGCAGCTGGTGCACGCCGAGACTCAGCACGTCGAGGACCGGCGGGTCGACCTCGCGCAGCGGCCGGTCGACACACGCGGAGATGACGGCGTCGTACGTGCCCTGCCGGCGCAACGTCCCGTAGACCAGCTCGGTGGCGAGGGCCGCGTCCCGCGCGTCGAACTTGTCGGGTCCCTCCTTCTCGCGCGCCTTGCGCAGCAGCGGCGGCAGCACGAGGTTGGCGTACGCGTCCCGCTCGTCCACGGCCCGCAGCGCCTCGAAGGCGAGGATGCGGACGGGGTCCTTCTGAGGCCGGCGGTAGGGCTTGCCCGGCTTGCGGGAACGGTGGGGCTGGTCGCTCACGAAAAGGTGCTCCGGATTGCAGAAGAAAAGAAGGAAAAGGCGGAAAGGTGCGTCCAGCGTACGTCGGTGGTGCGCCGGACGGACTTGCCGACCGGGGCCCGCGGTCCGGGGGCGGGGCTCACGGACTCGGCGGGGCTCACGGACCGGACAGGGCTTGTGCAGGAGCGTTACGCCCCGACGGCCTCCCCGTCCACGATCCGGGCGCCCCGGGCCCAGTCGGCGGCCCGCATCGGCTTCTTGCCCTGCGCCTGCACCCACAGCAGCTCGACCGCGTACGAGCCGGTGCCGACGTGCACGCTGTTCTTGCCGACGAGAAGCGCGCCCGGGGCGAGATCGGTCCGCTCGGGAACCGGCTGGACCTGGATGAGCTTGAGCCGCTCCCCGCGGAAGACGGTCCAGGCGCCGGGGGCGGGGGTGCAGCCGCGCACGACCCGGTCGACCCGCAGAGCCGGGGTGGCCCAGTCGACCTGAGCGTCCTCGACGGTGATCTTCGGCGCGAGGGTGATCCCCTCACCCGGCTGCGGGACGGCCTTCAGCGTGCCGTCCTCGATCCCGTCCATGGTCGCGGCGAGCAGCCCGCTGCCGGCGAAGGCCAGCCGGGTGAGCAGGTCACCGCTGGTGTCCGTGGGCCGGATCTCCTCCGTGACCGTCCCGTAGACCGGCCCCGAGTCGAGTCCCTCCTCGATCAGGAAGGTGGAGGCGCCGGTGATCTCGTCCCCCGCCATGACGGCATGCTGCACGGGAGCGGCCCCGCGCCAGGCCGGCAGCAGCGAGAAGTGCAGGTTGACCCAGCCGTGGGCCGGGATGTCCAGCGCCACCCTGGGCAGCAGCGCCCCGTAGGCCACGACGGGACAGCAGTCGGGCGCGATCTCCCTCAGCCGCTCCAGGAACTCGGGATCGCGCGGCTTGGCCGGCCTCAGCACTTCGATGCCCGCCTCCTCGGCGCGCTGGGCGACGGGAGAGGCGATCAGCCTGCGCCCCCGTCCGGCCGGCGCGTCGGGCCGCGTGACGACGGCGGCCACCTCGTGCCGCCCGGAGGCGATCAGAGCGTCCAGGGCGGGAACGGCGACCTCGGGGGTACCGGCGAAGACGAGCTTCATGAGTGGGCGGGGCCTCTCGGGCGGGACGGACGACGGGCGACGCACAAGTTTATGACGCCGGCCGGGCAGGCCGCCGACGGGCGGGAGGCCCCACGAGCCGCGCCCTCCGGGGGCGTACGCATACGCCCGTACGCCCCCACACCGTGACCAGCGGCGCGAACCCGCGTTGGTCAAGAAAGAGTTGACCACACCTTCTTCAACGCCGGTTCGAGAGGCTTGTTCATGGCCGACCATGCAACCCACGACGCCCAGGCCCGGGCCAGCCTGCACTTGCTGGTGCGGGACATCGAGCGCGTCCGACGGCAGGTGGACGCACTGCGCACCCTCACCGCCCAGCTGGGCAACGTCTACCGCCCCCGCCGCTCCGGCCCCTCCACGGGCTTCGTCGTCTACGGACGCGCCCCCGCCCCCACGGTCCGCCTCGCCCAGGAGCTGCGGGACAGCGTCGAGACCCTGGTCACCGCGGCGGTGGACTTCGACCGTTCGCTCGGCTTCTCGTGGGACGCGGTGGGCTCCGCCCTCGGGGTCACCAAGCAGGCCGTACACCGCCGCTACGGCGCCCGCCGGGCCGCGGCCCAGGCCGCCACCGCCGAGGCCGAGCGACCCGCCGAGCCCACCGCCGCCCGCACGGTCACCGTCAACACGGGCATCCCGACGGTTCCCACGGTTCCGGCCGCCCGCTCGATGCCGACCCAGCCGACGGCCGGGAGCCCGGCCCTGCGCGACGCCGGCGCCCCGGCCCTGCGTGAGGCCTGCAGCCCTGCCTTGCGCGAGGCCGGCGCTCCGGCACTGCGCGACGTCGGCAGCCCTGCCTTGCGCGAGGCCGGCGCTCCGGCACTGCGCGACGTCGGCGCCCCGGCCCTGCGTGACGAGGCGAGGCCGACCGCCTTCCCCGGCCCGCGCAACGGCTGACGCGCCGCATCCCGCACCGAGCACTTCCCCACCCCGTCCCCTCCCCACCCTGCCCTCTCGGCCCACGCCCGAGAGGGCAGTCGCACATCCGGCCCTCCCCCGCCGCACCGGCGCCGACTCCGCGTCGTCCCTCAGCCGATGTCCGGCGGATCGACCCGCACCCGCACGGCCTCCTCGCCGCCCCGCGCCATCCGAGCCGCCTGCGCGCTCTTCAGCGCGGCAGCCAGCGCGGCGCCCCTCCCGGGCGGCACCCGGAGCAGCGCCCGCTCCCACTCCTCCCCTGGTGGCGGCGCCCCCGGCCGCCGTGGCCGCCCCGCCGGGCCCGTCGGCACCGGAACCGGCCCCAGCAGCTCCGCCTCCGGCGGCAGTGCGACGGCCTCCAGGAAGGCGGTCACGGCCTCCGCCGTCCCCGACACCGCCGCCATCCGCGACACCGGCGGAAAGCCCAGCTCGGCCCGCTCGGAGAGCTCCCGCACCGCGTGCCCCACCGGATCCCATCGCACCAGCGCCTGGACGGGCCGCAGGGTCGGCTCGGCGACGACGACCACGGTTCCCCCCTCCCCCGACGGCCGTACGAGCGCGGCGGCCGCGATCCAGCGGCGCAACGCGTCCTCCCCGGCCCTCAGGTCGGGCCGCCCGAGCATGGCCCAGCCGTCCAGCAGCAGCGCGGCCGCGTACCCGCCCTCGGCGACCGGCTCGGCCCCGGGCGTGGACACGACGAGCGCGGGCGCCCCCGGCACGGTGTCCAGCACCTGCTCCCGGCCCGACGTCCGCACCGGCACGGCGGGAAACGCCCGCCCCAGCTCCTCGGCGGTCCGCCGGGCCCCGACGACCTGGGCCCGCAAGCGGAACGAGCCGCACTCCGGACAGTGCCAGGCACTCTCCTCACGCCCGCACCAGCCGCACCACACCGCACCCCCGTCCCGCGCCTCCAACGGCCCGGAGCAGTGCCGGCACCGGGCGGCGGCCCGGCACTGCGCACACGCCATCCGCGGCACATAGCCCCGCCGGGGCACCTGGACGAGCACCGGCCCGTGCCGCAGCCCCTCCCTGGCCGCCTGCCAGGCGAGGGTGGGCAGCCGGGCGGCCCGGGCGGCCTCGTCCCGCGCGAGGTCCTGGTCGCCCACGGTGCGCACCAGCGGAGCGCTGTGCCGCACCTGCTCCCGTGCGGCGATCAACGGCCGCGCCCACCCGCTCTCGACGAGCTGCGCGCCCTCCACGGTGCAGCTCCAACCCCCCATCAGGAAGCCGCACTTGTCCTGCGCGGCCCGCAGCAGCAGCACCTCGCGCGCATGGGGCTGCGGCGCGTGCTGTTCGCTGTGGCTGTCGTCCCCGTCGTCCCAGAGCGCGACCAGACCGAGGTTCTGGACCGGCGCGAACATCGCGGCACGCGTCCCGACGACCGCCCGCACGGAGCCCCGCCGCACGGCGAGCCACTCCCGATACCGCTTCTCGGGCCCGGCGTCCGCGGTGAGCAGGGCATGCCGTCCCTCCCCCAGCAACGCCGTCAACGCGGCGTCGACCCGTGCGGCGGCCCGCCCGTCGGGCACGACGACCAGGGCCCCGCGCCCCGAGGCGAGCGTCGCGGCGACGGCCCGCGCCAGCTCCTCGCTCCACCGGGGGCCCGGCAGCGCGTTCCACACCGCCCGGGGCGCGCCCCCGGACGCCAGCGACTCGAGGAACGCGCCCCCTCGCTCGTACCGCCCCCAGGACCCGGCCTCCGGCGCCCCCGGCGGCGGCAGCGGCGCCGGGGAGGGGCGCTGCTCGGCGCGCGCGTTACGTGGCGGCACGGCGAGCTGAAGGACGTCGGCCAGGCTTCCCGCGTACCGGTCGGCGACGGCCCTCGCCAGTCCCAGCAGCTCCTCGCTCAGCACCGGCTCGGGCGACACCACCTGGGCGAGCGCCGCGAGCGGCCCGGAGTAGTCCGACGCGGCGAGCCGCTCGACGAGGAACCCGTCGATGAGCCCCCCGCCCTCGCGCCGCCCTTCCCGCACCCGACCGCGCCCTGCCCCGAACCGCACCCGCACCCGCACCCCCGGCTGGGCGTCGGCGTCCAGCTCGGCCGGCACCGCGTAGTCGAAGTACCGGTCCAGATGCAGCACACCCTTGTCGACGAGCACCCGCGCGACCGGCAGCTCCTCGGCCAGCGCGGCCCCCCGCCAGGTCCGGGGCTTGGCCCGCGGCGTCTTGGCCTGCCGCACGCTCTCCCGGATCAGCGCGAGCTGCTCGGGCGGCGCGCCCTCCCCGGCCGCACCGCCGTCCCCCTGCCCGTTCTCGCTGCTCACGCTTGCATTTTTACCAAACGCCACTGACAACGGTCCTTCCGCCGAAGCTCTGTTCCCCGTCCGGCGCGGCAGGCGGTTGGATGGGCACGTGAACGTTCGAGACGTTGCCCGAAAGCTGCCCGCCGTCGATCTCCTGCGGGACCACTGCCGTTCGCTCGCCGTGCTGGAGGCGATCCTGAGCCCCGAAGGGGCAGACCGCCGTCATTCCTTCGACGCCCACCGGTCGGAGTCCGAGGAGACGGCCTCGATGCGCGACGGGTCGGGTGACGAGTACGACATCGTCTTCTCCCCCGCCGGCGCCTGGATCCGCGGCTTCGCCCACGAGTCGCCCATGAGCCCCTACGTACAGGACGGCCCCTGGCCTGGCGTGCTGGACGACGTCCCCGAGGTGTTCCGGTCCTGCGTCGAGGAGCCGGCGTTCACCGACGAGGACGGGATGCCCGTCGCCACCGCCTGTCTGTGGCGCGGGACGGCCGACGAGGCCTGGTCCACGGGCACGATCGACTTCCCCGAACACCCGGCGGACGACCCGGACGGCGCCGCGCACCTGTTCCGGCTGCTCACCGATCGCTCGCCGCAGGCCTTCCGGCGGTGGGCGGAGGACCACTACGAGGTCCCGGTCGATCCGGAGGCCGTCCGGCACGTCCTCGCCTCCCGTCCGCTGACCCCGGCGGTGGTCGCCGCACTGAACCCCGAGCTCGCCCTGGCCGACCTGGCGAACGTCGTCGAGCGGACCGGCTACCCGCGGCGGTGACCCGCGCAAACGCCGAGGCCCGGCCTCCCAGAGGAGGCCGGGCCCACGCGTGGTACCAAGCAGGACCTACAGGCCCGCGGCCTTGCGCAGCGCGTCCACGCGGTCCGTGCGCTCCCACGTGAAGTCGGGCAGCTCACGGCCGAAGTGACCGTACGCGGCGGTCTGGGCGTAGATCGGACGCAGCAGGTCGAGGTCGCGGATGATCGCGGCCGGGCGGAGGTCGAAGACCTCGTCGATGGCCTTCTCGATCTTCTCGGCGTCGACCTTGGCGGTGCCGAAGGTCTCCACGAAGAGACCGACCGGCTCGGCCTTGCCGATCGCGTAGGCGACCTGGACCTCGCAGCGCGCGGCGAGCCCCGCGGCCACCACGTTCTTCGCGACCCAGCGCATCGCGTACGCCGCCGAGCGGTCGACCTTGGACGGGTCCTTGCCCGAGAAGGCGCCGCCACCGTGCCGGGCGAAACCGCCGTAGGTGTCGATGATGATCTTGCGGCCGGTGAGGCCGGCGTCGCCCATCGGGCCGCCGATCTCGAAGCGGCCGGTCGGGTTGACCAGCAGGCGGTAGTTCTCGGTGTCGAGCTTGATGCCCTCGTCCAGGAGCGCCTTGAGCTCCGGCTCCACCACGAACTCGCGGATGTCCGGGGCCAGCAGGGAGTCCAGGTCGATGTCGCTCGCGTGCTGCGAGGAGACGACCACCGTGTCGAGACGCAGGGCCTTGTCGCCGTCGTACTCGATGGTGACCTGGGTCTTGCCGTCGGGGCGCAGGTAGGGGATGGTCCCGTTCTTGCGGACGTCCGACAGGCGCTTAGACAGCCGGTGCGCGAGGAAGATCGGCAGCGGCATGAGGGTCGGCGTCTCGTCCGAGGCGTAGCCGAACATCAGGCCCTGGTCGCCGGCGCCCTGGCGGTCCAGCTCGTCCTCGTCGCCCTCAACGCGGTTCTCGTACGCCGTGTCGACACCCTGGGCGATGTCCGGGGACTGCGCGCCGATGGACACCGAGACACCGCAGGAGGCGCCGTCGAAGCCCTTCTTCGAGGAGTCGTAGCCGATCTCGAGGATCTTGTCGCGCACGAGCTGGGGGATCGGCGCGTAGGCCTTGGTGGTGACCTCGCCGGCCACATGCACCAGACCGGTCGTGATCAGGGTCTCGACGGCGACCCGGGAGGCCGGGTCCTCGCGCAGCAGGGCATCGAGAATGGTGTCGCTGATCTGGTCAGCGATCTTGTCGGGGTGACCCTCGGTCACAGACTCCGAGGTGAACAGGCGACGGGACACAACGCTCCCTGGGGTTGCAGCGGCTGCTGGCTGATCATTGGCGGACGCGACAGGAGCTGCGCCCGGCGTCGTCCGAGAACAGTTTATCGGTCGTGCCCCTCCACCGGGCCACCCGTCTCGCCTCTCGGGAGCGCTGTGACCTGCGGCACGGGCATTCTGCCGAATGCCGAGCACCGTTGGCCAGGGGCGCCACACCCGAATCGACCGAGCGGGAGGACGACGGGGAAGCGCATCAAACAGTCAGGCCAGCCGCCGCGTCACCAGGTCCCACACGGTTTCGGCCAGGGCCTCCTTGGGCCCGTACGGCACGGGAGTTTCGCTGCCGTCGGCGCCCAGCACGACCGCTTCGTTCTCCTCGGAGCCGAAGGTCTTGCGCTCCCCCACCTCGTTCACCACCAGCAGATCGCAGCCCTTGCGCCGGAGCTTCGACCGGCCGTTGGCCAGGACGTCGTCGGTCTCGGCCGCGAAGCCGACAACCACCTGGTTGGAGCGCGCCCGGTCGGCGGAGACCTCCGCGAGGATGTCCGGATTTCGCACAAGAACGATGGGGTCCGGTTCCCGGCCGTCCTGCTTCTTGATCTTTCCGGCCGCGTACGTCTCCGGCCGGAAATCGGCCACGGCGGCCGCCATGACGACCACGTCGGCGTCCGCGGCCGCCTTCAGGACCGCCTCGCGCAGCTGCACGGCCGTGCCGACCTGGACGACGTCGACCCCGGCCGGGTCGGGCAGGCCGGTGTTCGCCGCGATCAGCGTGACGCGGGCGCCACGGGCGGCGGCGGTGCGGGCGAGGGCGTAGCCCTGCTTGCCGGAGGAGCGGTTGCCGAGGAAGCGGACCGGGTCGAGGGGCTCGCGGGTGCCCCCGGCGCTGACCACGACATGCCGGCCGGCGAGGTCGGGTTCGCGCACCCCTCTGGCCAGGACCCGGCGGCAGACCTCGAAGATCTCCGTCGGGTCGGGCAGCCGCCCCTTGCCGGTGTCGACGCCGGTGAGCCGGCCGACGGCCGGCTCGATGACGACGGCGCCCCGGCGGCGCAGTGTCGCCACGTTCTCCTGGGTGGCCGGGTGCTCCCACATCTCGGTGTGCATGGCGGGGGCGAAGACGACCGGACAGCGGGCCGTCAGGAGGGTGTTGGTGAGGAGGTCGTCGGCGAGGCCGTGGGCGGCCTTGGCGAGCATGTCCGCGGTGGCCGGGGCGACGACCACCAGGTCGGCGTGCTGGCCGATACGGACGTGCGGGACCTCGTGGACGTCGTCCCAGACCTCCGTGGAGACGGGGTGGCCGGAGAGGGCGGACCAGGTGGCGGCGCCGACGAAGTGCAGCGCGGAGGCGGTGGGGACCACCCGGACGTCATGGCCCGACTCGGTCAGTCTGCGCAGCAGCTCACAGGCCTTGTAGGCGGCGATGCCCCCACTGACACCCAGAACGACCTTCGGCTTGTCCACCGTCTCTCCCCGGACCTCGGAAAACGTACGCCGCGGCTCCCGGCGTACGAGTCCATCAGACACCACAGGCCCGGCAGCCGTGCTGCCGGGCCTGTGGAGAAACCCACTGTGAGCCGAAAATACTACTGAGCGGGACCCTCGACGGCCTCGGACGTCAGCAGACCGGCGTTGATCTCACGGAGGGCGATCGAGAGCGGCTTCTCGTGGACGTGGGTGTCCACGAGCGGACCGACGTACTCGAGGAGGCCCTCGCCGAGCTGCGAGTAGTACGCGTTGATCTGGCGGGCCCGCTTGGCCGCGTAGATCACGAGGCTGTACTTCGAGTCGGTGGCCTCGAGGAGCTCGTCGATCGGCGGGTTGATGATGCCCTCGGGCGCGGAGATGGAAGAGGACACGCTCTACCTTCCGATGGATGGGAAAAGACCGGTCGTGATCACAGGCTCGTAATCACACAACATCGACCAAGGCTAGCAGCTCACGCGCGACGTCCTCGACGGAGGTGTTGACCAGGGTCACGTCGAACTCCGGCTCGGCCGCCAGTTCGATCTTCGCCGCCGCCAGGCGACGCTCGATCACCTCGGGCGGTTCGGTGCCCCGCCCGGTGAGCCTGCGCACCAGTTCCTCCCAGGAGGGAGGGGCCAGGAACACCAGTTGGGCCTCGGGCATGGACTCGCGGACCTGCCGGGCACCCTGGAGGTCGATCTCCAGGAGGACCGGCTCGCCCGACTCCAGGCGCTCCAGCACCGCGGTGCGCGGAGTGCCGTAGCGGTTGCCCGCGAACTCGGCCCACTCCAGCAGTTCGCCGTTGGCGATCAGCTTGTCCATCTCCTCGTCGGTAACGAAGAAGTAGTGGACTCCGTGCTTCTCGCCGGGCCGCGGCCTACGGGTCGTCGCCGACACCGAGAGCCAGGCCTCGGGGTGTTCCTTGCGCATATGAGCGACGACCGTGCTCTTGCCGACCCCGGAGGGGCCGGAGAGCACGGTCAGCCGCGGACGTGCGTCCGGGGATTCGGGGGTCGTCCCCCGGAGTTTTACTGCCATGCAGCGATTATTCCAGCAATCCCGGAGTGCCCGGGACTCCCTCCCCGCGGCACCCGGGAATCAGGAGCCGGTGCTGCCGAACTCACGCTCCAGGGACGCGATCTGGTTGGAACCGAGGCCGCGCACGCGGCGGCTCTCGGAGATGCCGAGTCGCTCCATGATCTGCTTGGCGCGGACCTTGCCCACGCCCGGGAGCGACTCCAGGAGGGCGGAGACCTTCATCTTGCCGATGACGTCGTTTTCCTGACCCTGCTTGATGACCTCGTGAAGCGAGGCGCCGGAGTGCTTGAGTCGATTCTTGACCTCGGCCCGCTCCCGGCGAGCCGCGGCGGCCTTTTCGAGCGCGGCTGCGCGCTGTTCGGGGGTAAGGGGCGGAAGAGCCACGCCTACGTCACCTCGGATGTCGAACTGTCGGATACGGACCGGTGAGGAACCTAGTCGCCCCACACCTGGTGAGTTACGAGCAACACGCGCTGCCCGTTCACTCTCCGTCGGAGACTAGCGGCCAACTCCGCCAGAGTCAGCGAGAACCAAGGAAAAGTCCTGGTCAGCCTCCGTCAGGCCGGACATTTGAGACATAGTGCCCCGGATTTGAGGATGTATCCAGACTCAAGTCGCCCCCGAGCCGCCCGACCGAGCCCCCGGTCGGGCGGCCGACGCCCGTCAGGCGGCGTCCACGGCCGCCCTGACCTCTCGCGCGAATCGATCCACCGCGTCACGCAGAGCGACGAGATCGGGACCGTGACGCAACACACCCCGACTCACGTTCGGTACGACATTGCGCACCGCGGACCCGAAGACCCGCGGGAGGTCGGCCGGGGTCGCCCCCTGAGCGCCGACGCCGGGCGCGAGGAGCGGACCGTTGATGTCGAGGTCGTACGTCGACAGGTCGCCCAGGGTGGCGCCGACGACCGCCCCGAAGGAGCCCAACGGCTCCTCCCCCGTGTTCTCCGCGGCCAGGTGCGCCAGCATCGTCGCGCCCACGTCCCGTCCGTCGGCCCGCACCGCGTGCTGGACCTCGCCGCCCTCCGGGTTCGAGGTCAGCGCCAGCACGAACAGCCCGGCGCCGCTCTCGCGCGCCGACGCCACCGCCGGGGACAGGGATCCGTAACCGAGGTACGGCGACACGGTGAGGGCGTCGGAGAACAGCGGGGCGTCCTTGTGCAGGAAGGACTCGGCGTACGCGGCCATGGTCGAGCCGATGTCACCGCGCTTGGCGTCCATGACGACCAGGGCACCGGCCGCCCGGGCCTCCTGCACCGTCTTCTCCAGGACGGCGATGCCGCGCGAGCCGAACCGCTCGAAGAAGGCGCTCTGGGGCTTCAACAGGGCGACCCGGTCGGCCGTCGCCTCGACGACCGTGCGGCTGAACCGCTCCAGGCCGGCGACATCGTCGTTCAGGCCCCACTCGGCGAGCAGGGAGGCGTGCGGGTCGATGCCGACGCAGAGCGGGCCACGCTCGTCCATGGCCCGGCGCAGCCGCGCGCCGAAGGGCTCCAGGGTCATGCCGTCTTCCTCACGTCGGCGCCGACCGCGTCGGCGAGAGTGGCGTAGGGGCTCGTCCGCAGGCGAGCGGCGAGGCCCTTGTGGATCGCACGGCCCCAGAAGGGCCCCTCGTAGATGAAGGCGCTGTACCCCTGGACCAGCGTGGCACCGGCCAGGATGCGCTGCCAGGCGTCCTCGGCGTCCTCCACGCCGCCGACGCCCACCAGGGTGACGCGGTCGCCCACGCGCGCGTAGAGGCGGCGCAGCACCTCCAGGGAGCGTGCCTTGAGGGGCGCCCCGGACAGTCCGCCGGTCTCTTTCACCAGCGAGGGGTCGGAGGTCAGCCCGAGGCCCTCGCGCGCGATGGTGGTGTTGGTGGCGATGATCCCGTCCAGACCGAGTTCGACGGCCAGGTCGGCGACCGCGTCGACGTCCTCGTCGGCCAGGTCCGGGGCGATCTTGACCAGCAGCGGGACCCGCCGCGAGGTCACCACCCGGTCGGCGGCCTCGCGGAC
Source organism: Streptomyces sp. NBC_01334 (assembly GCF_035983595.1). NCBI lineage: Bacteria > Bacillati > Actinomycetota > Actinomycetes > Kitasatosporales > Streptomycetaceae > Streptomyces > Streptomyces sp. NBC_01334. Next base: position 2,015,843 of record NZ_CP130718.1, read on the forward strand.
GGCGCTCAGCAGCGGCCGCAGCGCCTCGGTGGCCTGGAGGTTGCGCAGCCCCGGGGTGTTCGGCGAGGACACGTTGACGACCAGGTAGTCGGCGTACGGCGCGAGCCGCTCGGTCGACTTCACGTAGTCGCCGACGGCCTCCTCCTCCGGTACGACCTTGGTCTTGCCGATGTTGACGCCCACCACGGGCTTGAAGACGGGCGTACGGGAGGCCAGGCGCGCGGCGACGGCCAGCGAGCCCTCGTTGTTGAAGCCCATCCTGTTGATGAGCCCCCGGTCCTTCACGAGCCGGAACAGCCGCTGGGCGGGGTTGCCGGGCTGCGGCTCACCGGTGACCGTGCCGATCTCGACGTGGTCGAAGCCCAGCATCGACATCCCGTCGATCGCGACGGCGTTCTTGTCGAAGCCGGCGGCGAGTCCGAAGGGGCCGTGCATGCGCAGGCCGAAGGCCTCGGTGCGCAGTTCCTCGTACCGGGGGGCCAGGGCGGCCGCGACGAACGTGCGCAGCACCGGGATCCGCACGGCGAGCCGGATCCAGCGGAAGGCAAGGTGGTGGGCGCGCTCGGGGTCCATCCGCTGGAAGACCAGCCGGAAGAATTGCTTGTACATGATCATGTCCTCCAAGGAGCCTCGCGAAGAGGTGTCATGAAGAGGGGGACACCGTTTCCGGTGTCCCCCTGAGGGCTGTAGGGGCTGACCGGCGGACCATGCCGCAGACGCGGGGCTGGCACGCACATCTGCCGCTTTGCTGCGACTTGATCCGCCGGGCAGCCCCCTAGTCGCGGGCCGCGGTCAGGTGTTCCGCGTGTTCCTGGAGTGAGCGCACGCCCACGTCCCCGTGGTTGAGGGCGTCGATGCCCTGGACGGCCGCGGCGAGCGCCTGGACCGTCGTCAGGCACGGCACGGACCGCGCCACGGCCGCCGTGCGGATCTCGTAGCCGTCGAGGCGGCCACCGGTGCCGTACGGGGTGTTGACGATGAGGTCGACCTCGCCGTCGTGGATGAGCTGGACGATGGTCTTCTCGCCGTTCGGGCCGGTGCCCTCGGACTGCTTGCGCACGACCTTCGCGGTGAGGCCGTTGCGCCTGAGTACCTCGGCCGTGCCGGAGGTGGCGAGCAGCTCGAAGCCGTGGGCTACCAGCTCACGGGCCGGGAAGATCATCGAGCGCTTGTCGCGGTTGGCGACCGAGATGAACGCGCGGCCCTTGGTGGGCAGCGGGCCGTAGGCGCCCGCCTGCGACTTGGCGTACGCCGTGCCGAAGACGGAGTCGATGCCCATGACCTCGCCGGTGGAGCGCATCTCCGGGCCGAGGACGGTGTCGACGCCGCGGCCGGAGGTGTCCCGGAAGCGGGTCCACGGCATCACGGCTTCCTTGACGGAGATCGGCGCGTCCAGCGGCAGCTCACCGCCGTCGCCGGTCGCCGGGAGCAGCCCCTCGGCGCGCAGCTCGGCGACGGTCGCGCCCAGCGAGATCCGGGCGGCGGCCTTGGCCAGCGGCACCGCGGTCGCCTTCGAGGTGAAGGGGACCGTGCGGGACGCGCGCGGGTTGGCCTCCAGGACGTAGAGGATGTCGCCCGCCATCGCGAACTGGATGTTGATCAGACCGCGCACGCCGACGCCCTTGGCGATCGCCTCGGTGGAGGCCCGCAGGCGCTTGATGTCGAAGCCGCCCAGGGTGATCGGGGGCAGGGCGCACGCCGAGTCGCCGGAGTGGATGCCGGCCTCCTCGATGTGCTCCATGACGCCGCCGAGGTACAGCTCCTCGCCGTCGTAGAGCGCGTCGACGTCGATCTCGATGGCGTCGTCGAGGAAGCGGTCGACGAGCACCGGCCGGGTGGGGCTGATCTCGGTCGACTCGGCGATGTAGGAGGACAGCCGGGTCTCGTCGTAGACGATCTCCATGCCGCGGCCGCCGAGCACGTACGACGGCCGCACCAGGACCGGGTAGCCGATCTCGTCCGCGATGGCCTTGGCCTCGGAGAAGGTGGTGGCCGTGCCGTGCTTCGGGGCCGGCAGACCGGCCTCGGCGAGCACCCGCCCGAAGGCGCCCCGGTCCTCGGCCGCGTGGATGGCCTCGGGCGACGTGCCGACGATCGGCACGCCGTTGTCCTTCAGCGCCTGCGCCAGGCCCAGCGGGGTCTGGCCGCCGAGCTGGACGATCACACCGGCGATCGGTCCTGCCAGCGACTCCGCGTGGACGATCTCCAGCACGTCTTCCAGCGTCAGCGGCTCGAAGTACAGGCGGTCGGAGGTGTCGTAGTCCGTGGAGACGGTCTCCGGGTTGCAGTTGACCATCACGGTCTCGTAGCCCGCGTCGCTGAGCGCGAAGGAGGCGTGGACGCAGGAGTAGTCGAACTCGATGCCCTGGCCGATGCGGTTCGGGCCGGAGCCCAGGATGATCACCGCGGGCTTCTCGCGGGGCGCGACCTCGCTCTCCTCGTCGTAGGAGGAGTAGAAGTACGGCGTCTTCGCGGCGAACTCGGCGGCGCAGGTGTCGACCGTCTTGTAGACCGGGCGGATGCCCAGGGCGTGCCGGACCTCACGGACGACGTCCTCGCGCAGCCCGCGGATCTCGGCGATCTGCTGGTCCGAGAAGCCGTGCCGCTTGGCCTCGGCGAGCAGCTCGACGTCCAGGCGCTCGGCGGCGGCCAGCTCGTCGGCGGTCTCCTTGATGAGGAAGAGCTGGTCGACGAACCAGGGGTCGATCTTCGTGAACTCGAAGACCTCCTCGGGTGTGGCGCCCGCGCGGATGGCCTGCATGACGGTGTTGATACGGCCGTCGGTGGGCCGTACGGCCTCCCGCAGCAGCTCGTCCTTGTCGCCGGGCTCGCCGACGAACGTGAACTGGCTGCCCTTCTTCTCCAGCGAGCGCAGCGCCTTCTGGAAGGCCTCGGTGAAGTTGCGGCCGATGGCCATGGCCTCGCCGACCGACTTCATGGTCGTGGTCAGCGTGGAGTCGGCGCTCGGGAACTTCTCGAAGGCGAAGCGCGGTGCCTTCACGACCACGTAGTCGAGTGTCGGCTCGAAGGAGGCCGGGGTCTCCTGCGTGATGTCGTTCGGGATCTCGTCGAGGGTGTAGCCGACGGCGAGCTTGGCCGCGATCTTGGCGATCGGGAAGCCGGTGGCCTTGGAGGCGAGGGCCGAGGACCGCGACACGCGCGGGTTCATCTCGATGACGATGATCCGGCCGTCCTCGGGGTTCACCGCGAACTGGATGTTGCAGCCGCCGGTGTCGACGCCGACCTCGCGGATGATCGCGATTCCGATGTCGCGCAGCCGCTGGTACTCGCGGTCGGTCAGCGTCATCGCCGGCGCGACGGTGATCGAGTCACCGGTGTGCACGCCCATGGGGTCGAAGTTCTCGATGGAGCAGACGACCACGACGTTGTCGTTCTTGTCGCGCATCAGCTCCAGCTCGTACTCCTTCCAGCCGAGGATGGACTCCTCCAGGAGCACCTCGGTGGTCGGCGAGAGCGTCAGGCCCTGACCGGCGATGCGGCGCAGCTCCTCCTCGTCGTGGGCGAAGCCGGAGCCGGCGCCGCCCATGGTGAAGGAGGGACGGACGACGACGGGGTACCCGCCGAGCGTCTCGACGCCCGCGATCACGTCGTCCATGGAGTGGCAGATCACGGACCGGGCGGACTCGCCGTGCCCGATCTTCTCGCGGACGGCCTCGACGACACCCTTGAAGAGGTCGCGGTCCTCGCCCTTGTTGATCGCCTCGACGTTGGCGCCGATCAGCTCGACGCCGTACTTCTCCAGCACACCCTGCTCGTGCATGGAGATCGCGGTGTTGAGGGCCGTCTGGCCGCCCAGGGTGGGCAGCAGGACGTCGGGGCGCTCCTTGGCGATGATCTTCTCGACGAACTCCGGGGTGATCGGCTCGACGTAGGTGGCGTCGGCGATCTCCGGGTCGGTCATGATCGTCGCCGGGTTGGAGTTGACCAGGATGACCCGCAGGCCCTCGGCGCGCAGGATGCGGCACGCCTGGGTGCCGGAGTAGTCGAACTCGGCGGCCTGGCCGATGACGATCGGGCCGGAGCCGATGACCAGGACGGACTGGATATCGGTGCGCTTAGGCACGCTGGCCCTCCATCAGGGAAACGAAGCGGTCGAACAGGTAGGCGGCGTCGTGGGGGCCCGCTGCCGCTTCGGGGTGGTACTGGACGGAGAAGGCCGGCTGGTCGAGCAGCTGGAGCCCCTCCACGACGTCGTCGTTGAGGCAGACGTGCGAGACCTCGGCGCGGCCGAACTTCGTCTCGCTGACCCGGTCGAGCGGCGCGTCCACGGCGAACCCGTGGTTGTGCGCGGTGACCTCGACCTTGCCGGTCGTACGGTCCTGGACCGGCTGGTTGATGCCGCGGTGGCCGTACTTCAGCTTGTAGGTGCCGAAGCCGAGGGCGCGGCCGAGGATCTGGTTGCCGAAGCAGATGCCGAAGAGCGGCGTCCTGCGCTGCAGCACCTCGGTCATCAGCGCGACCGGACCTTCGGCGGTGGCCGGGTCGCCCGGGCCGTTGGAGAAGAACACGCCGTCGGGGTCGACGGCGTACACGTCCGCCGCCGAGGCCGTCGCCGGGAGCACGTGCACCTCGATGCCGCGCTCGGCCATGCGGTGCGGGGTCATGCCCTTGATGCCGAGGTCGATGGCGGCGACGGTGAACCGCTTCTCGCCGACCGCCGGGACGACGTAGGCCTCCTTGGTGGTGACCTCCTCGTAGAGGCTCGCGCCCTTCATCTGCGGCTGGGCCTGCACGCGCGCGAGGAGCTCGGGCTCCGTGCCGACCGACTCGCCGGAGAAGATGCCGGCGCGCATCGAGCCGCTCTCGCGGAGGTGGCGGGTGAGCGCGCGGGTGTCGATGCCGGAGATGCCGACGACGTTCTGCGCGACGAGCGCGTCGTCCAGGGAGCGCTTGGCGCGCCAGTTGGAGGGCACGCGCGCGGGGTCGCGCACGACGTAGCCGGAGACCCAGATGCGGTCCGACTCGTCGTCCTCGTCGTTCCAGCCGGTGTTGCCGATCTGCGGGGCGGTCGCGACGACGATCTGCCGGTCGTACGACGGGTCGGTCAGCGTCTCCTGGTAGCCGGTCATGCCGGTGGAGAACACCGCTTCGCCGAAGGTCTCCCCCACGGCCCCGTAGGCACGGCCGCGGAAGATCCGGCCGTCCTCCAGGACGAGTACGGCGGGAACCTTGGTGGTTCCCCTGGTGGAGGTCGTCATCGTGCGCCTTCCGTTTCCGTCGGGTTTTCCGTCTTGTCGATCATGGAGTTGATGGCGTCGACCCACTCGCCGTGCTCGGCCGCGTGGTCCGAGCGGAAGCCTGAGTCGAGCAGCTTGTCGCCGTGTGCCCAGGTCACCACCAGCAGTCCGCCCTCGGTGAGGACCTTGCCGGCGATGCCCTTGTCGAGCCGGGCCTCACGCAGTGCCGCGACCGGGACGAAGAAGTCGGTCGCTCCGGGGCGTACGACGTCCAGTCCCGCGGCCGTCAGCGTGAGCTCGACCCGGCTGCGGGTGCCCAGGCCGTGCGCCACGATGCGGTCGAGCCACTGCCCGGCGGTGGTGGAGCCGTGGTAGCGGCCGCTCATGCCCAGTCTCACCGGACCGAGGTCGTCCGGCGCGCCGGGAAGCTCGGGCAGGTCGCCCTGGAGCGTGCCGCGCCACTTCCAGCCCTCGCGCATCAGCCAGTAGACGAGCGCGACGAAGAGGCCGAGGCCGACCACCCAGCCGATCCGCGCGGCCCAGTCGGTCACTTCGGCCGATTCCTTCTCGGCCGCGAGCAGTAGTGCAGCAGATGTCACGTGAGCTTCCCGTCGACGAGCGTGGCCTTGCCCCGGAGCCACGTGTGCGTGACACGGCCCGGCAGCTCACGCCCCTCGTACGGGGTGTTCCGGCTGCGCGAGGCGAAGCCCGCGGGGTCCACCGACCCACGGTATTCCGTGTCGACGAGGGTGAGGTTGGCGGGCTCACCTGCCGAGACGGGACGCCCGTGGCCCTTGGCCTGCCCGATCAGGGCGGGCTTGAACGACATCCGGCTCGCGACCCCGGCCCAGTCCAGCAGGCCCGTCTCCACCATCGTCTCCTGGACCACCGACAGCGCGGTCTCCAGGCCGACCATGCCCATGGCGGCCGCGGCCCACTCGCAGTCCTTGTCCTCGTGCGGGTGCGGGGCGTGGTCGGTGGCGACGATGTCGATGGTGCCGTCGGCGAGCGCCTCGCGCAGGGCGAGCACGTCCCGCTCGGTGCGCAGCGGCGGGTTCACCTTGTAGACGGGGTTGTAGCTGCGCACCAGCTCGTCGGTGAGCAGCAGGTGGTGCGGGGTGACCTCGGCGGTCACGTCGATGCCGCGGGACTTGGCCCAGCGGACGATCTCGACCGACCCGGCGGTGGAGAGGTGGCAGATGTGGACCCGGGAGCCGACGTGCTCGGCGAGCAGGACGTCCCGGGCGATGATCGACTCCTCGGCCACCGCCGGCCAGCCCCCGAGCCCCAGCTCGGCGGAGACGACGCCCTCGTTCATCTGGGCGCCCTCGGTCAGCCGCGGCTCCTGCGCGTGCTGGGCGACGACCCCGCCGAAGGCCTTCACGTACTCCAGGGCCCGGCGCATGATCACCGCGTCGTCCACGCACTTGCCGTCGTCGGAGAAGACGGTGACGCCGGCCGCCGACTCGTGCATGGCGCCCAGCTCGGCGAGCTTGCGGCCCTCCAGGCCGACCGTGACCGCGCCGATCGGCTGCACGTCGCAGTAGCCGTGCTCCTGGCCGAGCCGGTAGACCTGCTCGACCACACCGGCGGTGTCGGCCACGGGGAAGGTGTTGGCCATGGCGAACACGGCGGTGTAGCCACCGGAGGCGGCGGCGCGGGTGCCGGTCAGCACCGTCTCGGAGTCCTCGCGGCCCGGCTCGCGCAGGTGGGTGTGCAGGTCGACCAGGCCCGGCAGCAGCACCTTGCCTGCGGCCTCGACGACCTCGGCGCCCTCGGCGGAGAGCCCCGCGCCGACGGCCTCGATGACCGCGCCGTCGATCAGGACGTCCTGCGGCTCACCGCCGAGCACCTTCGCACCACGGATCAGGATCTTGCTCATGGTTCTTACTTCTCCTCGGTGGTGCGGGCGTGGCTGACGGCGGGCTCGTTGCCGCCCAGGAGCAGGTAGAGGACGGCCATCCGGATGGACACGCCGTTGGCGACCTGTTCGACGACGGTGCAGCGCTCGGAGTCGGCGACCTCGGCGGTGATCTCCATGCCGCGGACCATCGGGCCGGGGTGCATCACGATGGCGTGCTCGGGCATCCGCGCCATGCGGTCGCCGTCGAGGCCGTAGCGCCGCGAGTACTCGCGCTCGGTCGGGAAGAACGCGGCGTTCATCCGCTCGCGCTGCACCCGCAGCATCATCACCGCGTCGGACTTGGGCAGCGTGCTGTCGAGGTCGTACGACACCTCGCACGGCCAGGTCTCGATGCCGACCGGCACCAGGGTGGGCGGGGCGACCAGGGTCACCTCGGCGCCGAGCGTGTGCAGCAGGTCGACGTTGGAGCGGGCGACCCGGCTGTGCAGCACGTCGCCGACGATCGTGATGCGCTTTCCGGCGAGGTCCTGGCCGATCCCGGCGTCCCGGCCGACCAGCCGGCGGCGCATGGTGAAGGCGTCCAGGAGTGCCTGGGTGGGGTGCTGGTGGGTGCCGTCGCCGGCGTTGACGACGACCGCGTCGATCCAGCCGGAGGTGGCCAGGCGGTAGGGCGCCCCCGAGGCACCGTGCCGGATGACGACGGCGTCGACGCCCATGGCCTCCAGCGTCTGCGCGGTGTCCTTGAGGGACTCGCCCTTCGACACCGACGACCCCTTGGCGGAGAAGTTGATGACGTCCGCGGAGAGGCGCTTCTCGGCGGCCTCGAAGGAGATACGCGTGCGCGTGGAGTCCTCGAAGAACAGGTTGACGATCGTGCGGCCTCGCAGGGTCGGCAGTTTCTTGATGGGCCGGTCGGCGACCCGGGCCATCTCCTCGGCGGTGTCGAGGATCAGGACGGCGTCGTCGCGGGTGAGGTCGGCGGCCGAGATGAGATGACGCTGCATCTGTCAGGCTCCGTAAGGCAGTTCAGACAAGGGGGATCACGGACGTGCAGGGCACGGCTGTGAGACGCACGGCACCGAGGGCCGCACGCGCGCGTGCTACTGCTGGGCGTCCGGCTTCACACCGAGCAGCACGGTGTCGCGACCGTCCTCCTCGGCGAGCTGGACCTTGACCGTCTCCCGCAACGACGTGGGGAGGTTCTTGCCGACGTAGTCGGCGCGGATGGGCAGTTCCCGGTGGCCGCGGTCGACGAGGACCGCGAGCTGGACCGCGCGCGGGCGCCCGAGGTCGTTCAGGGCGTCGAGGGCGGCACGGATGGTGCGGCCGGAGAAGAGCACGTCGTCGACGAGGACGACCAGCTTCCCGTCCAGGCCGTCACCGGGGATCTCGGTGCGGGCCAGCGCACGCGGCGGATGCATGCGCAGGTCGTCGCGGTACATGGTGATGTCGAGGGAGCCGACCGGAATCCTGCGGTCGGTGATCTGCTCGAGCTTGGCGGCGAGCCGCTGGGCGAGGAAGACGCCGCGGGTCGGGATGCCGAGCAGCACCACGTCGTCGGCGCCCTTGGCGCGTTCGACGATCTCGTGGGCGATACGGGTCAGTACCCGCGCGATGTCGGGCCCTTCGAGAACGGGCCGCGCATCGGCTTGCCGGGAGTCCTGCTGAATGTCCTGCTTGTCCATAAGAAACGGACCTCCTTCTCCGCCTCACGGGACGGACCTTAAAGGACGTCGGATTTGCGCCATCCACGGTAGCAGGCCGGGACACCGTCCCGATCACCCCCTTGGAGTAATCGGCCACCGATACCACGGAAGCGTCGGTGTGGACCATTCGGCTTGACTCAGAAGAATCACGCTGCGTAACCTCACAGTGAGTTACCAGCACGCGGCTCGTGCCGCGTCGACCCAGTGCCGGGGAGCTATATGTCCAGCGAATACGCCAAACAGCTCGGGGCCAAGCTCCGGGCGATCCGCACCCAGCAGGGCCTTTCCCTCCACGGTGTCGAGGAGAAGTCCCAGGGCCGGTGGAAGGCGGTCGTGGTCGGTTCGTACGAGCGCGGCGACCGCGCCGTGACCGTGCAGCGCCTTGCCGAGCTGGCGGACTTCTACGGCGTTCCCGTGCAGGAACTGCTGCCGGGCACCACTCCGGGCGGCGCCGCCGAGCCGCCGCCGAAGCTGGTCCTGGACCTGGAGCGACTGGCCCACGTGCCGGTCGAGAAGGCGGGCCCCCTTCAGCGGTACGCGGCCACCATCCAGTCGCAGCGCGGTGACTACAACGGCAAGGTGCTGTCGATCCGCCAGGACGACCTGCGCACGCTCGCCGTCATCTACGACCAGTCCCCCTCGGTCCTGACCGAGCAGCTGATCAGCTGGGGCGTCCTGGACGCGGACGCGCGTCGCGCCGTCTCCCACGAGGAGGGCTGAGGCCCCAGCGGCCCGGCAGAGCTCAGCAGAAACGTGCCGCCGGGGTGGCCGGAACCTGATGGTTCCGGCCACCCCGGCTTTTTGTCGGTACATGCCGGAGGGCCCACAGCGTGCGCTGTGGGCCCTCCGGCGTGTTCGCGCCCCGAGGGGCGCGGGGAACCGCGCGACGAGCCACAGGGGGCTCGCAGGCCTCCTACGGCCCTCGTTCCCCGGCTCTCCCTGCGGAACTGTTCGCTATTCGCGACGCAGAGACGGCTTGAGCTCCTTGAACCGGCCGAGCAGGCCGTTGACGAACGACGGCGACTCGTCCGTCGAGAACTCCTTCGCCAGCTGCACCATCTCGTCGAGGACGACCGCGTCCGGGGTCTCGTCGGCCCAGATCAGCTCGTAGGCGCCGAGACGCAGGATGTTGCGGTCGACGACCGGCATCCGGTCCAGCGTCCAGCCGACCGAGTACTGCGAGATTAGCTCGTCGATGCGACGCGCGTATCCGGCGTAGCCCTCGACCAGCTGCATCGTGTACTCGCTCACCGGCGGCTGCCGGGTGTCGGCCCGGGAGAGCCGGATCCAGTCCGCGAGGACTGTCAGGACGTCGACTCCGCGCTGGTCGCCCTCGAAGAGGATCTGGAAGGCGCGCTTGCGGGCCGTGTTGCGGGCAGCCACGGTTAGCTGTTCACCCGGCCGAGGTAGTCGCTGGTGCGGGTGTCGACCTTGATCTTCTCACCGGTGGTGATGAAGAGCGGGACGTTGATCTGGTGACCGGTCTCCAGGGTGGCGGGCTTGGTGCCACCGGTGGAGCGGTCGCCCTGAAGGCCCGGCTCGGTCTCCTGGACGACGAGCTCGACGGCGGCCGGCAGCTCTACGAAGAGCACCTCGCCCTCGTGCTGCGCCACGGTGGCCGTGAAGCCCTCGATCAGGAAGTTGGCGGCGTCGCCGACGGCCTTGCGGTCGACCATCAGCTGGTCGTAGGTCTCCATGTCCATGAAGACGAAGTACTCGCCGTCCATGTACGAGAACTGCATGTCGCGCTTGTCGACAGTGGCCGTCTCGACCTTGACGCCGGCGTTGAACGTCTTGTCGACGACCTTGCCGGAAAGCACGTTCTTCAGCTTGGTGCGCACGAAGGCCGGGCCCTTGCCGGGCTTGACGTGCTGGAACTCGACGACGGACCAGAGCTGGCCGCCTTCGAGCTTGAGCACCAGGCCGTTCTTGAGGTCGTTCGTGGAAGCCACGGTTGCGGAATCTCCTGGACTGACGTGGACGACCCCGGTGCACGCACCTGCCTAGAGGGCGAGCAGCTCCTTGGTCGTGATGGTGAGTAGCTCGGGTCCGCCGTCCGCCTCGGGGCGCACGACGAGCGTGTCATCGATCCGGACACCGCCCCGGCCCGGGAGGTGGACCCCCGGTTCGACGGTGACCGGCACGCAAGCGTCCAGTTTACCCATGGCCGCGGGAGACAACTGCGGGTCCTCTTCGATTTCGAGTCCGACACCGTGTCCGGTGAGCGCCGGAAGGCCCTCGGAGTGCCCTGCGGAGTCCAGGATCTGGCGGGCCGCGCGGTCCACGTCCCGGAAGGCGGCGCCGGGTGCCAGAGCCTCTCGTCCGGCCCGCTGGGCAGCGAAGACGAGGTCGTACAGCTCGATCTGCCACTCGGCGGGGGACGTGCCGATCACGAAGGTACGGCCGATCTCACAGCGGTAGCCGCGATAGCTCGCCCCCAGGCAGACGGAAAGGAAGTCGCCCTCCTCGACCCGCCGGTCGGTGGGCCGGTGGCCGCGCCGACCGGAGTTCGGGCCGGTGGCGACCGAGGTGGCGAAGGCGGGGCCGTCGGCACCGTGATCGACGAGGCGCCGCTCCAGTTCGAGGGCGAGATGCCGTTCCGTACGGCCCACCAGGATGGACTCCAGCAGCTCGCCAAGGGCCTGGTCGGCGATCTCGGCGCCGATCCGCAGACAGGAGATCTCCTCCTCGTCCTTCACCACCCGCAGCTGTTCGACCGCGGCGCCCAGGTCGGCGAGGCGCAGCCCGGGCGCGACGGAACGCAGTTCGCGGTGGCGGGCCACCGTGAGGTGATGCTCCTCCACCGCGAGGCAGTCGCCTCCCTCTGCCACGAGGAGGTCGGCGGCGGCGACCGCCGCATCGCCGCCGGGGCGGCGGAGGCAGTGGACACGCAGGGCCTCGTCCGGCCGGCCCTCGCTCGGGCGGTCGTCGGGCGGGTCCACGCAGACGAGAAGATCCTCACGTCTGCCCAGCAGCAGCACGGCGCCGCGAGGGGCCGCACCCGCGAGGTATCTCACGTTGGCGGGGCGGGAGATCAGCGCGGTGGCGCTGCCGCTCGCGTTGCAGCGTTCTCTCAGCCGGTTGCGGCGGGACGCGTAGACCTCTGACATGACACGAGCGTAGGAGGATTGGCCGGATTGTGCCGGTTGGGAGGGCGTTCGGGGGAACGGTCCGGGTCGGACCGGAGCGCCCGGGAGCGCTCTACCACTTCGGGGGGCTCGCGATCGCCCTCGCCAGCACCTCGTCCAGGACCCTCGCGGTCGTCGGGACGTCCAGTTGGGAGTTGTCGATGATGGGGAGGCCGGAGCCGTACCAACCGGCCATGCGACCGTGGATACGGGCCACCTCCTCGTCGGTGAGGCGGCGGTTTCCGGCGCGTTCGGCGTTGCGCTCCAGGACGACCTCCAGGCCGGGCAACAGGACGACGGGCAGCAGGCCCGGGCCGACATGCCGTTTCCAGCCACCCAGGCCCACGGCCGGGCGGTCGGGGAAGATCGCGTCGTCCAGGATGCACGAGATGCCGTTGGCCAGGAAGTTGCGCGCGGCGAAGCCGCAGGTGCGGCGGGCCAGACGGTACTGGGCCTCGGAATGGTCGTTCCACCCCGACTGTGGGTCGGCGAAGCCCGAGCGGACCCATTCCCGTACGTCGTCGAGGCTGACGTGGGCCGTGGGCACCCGGCGGTGGTCGGCCCAGAACTTGGCGACGCTCGTCTTCCCTGCACCCGCCGGGCCGATCAGCAGCACCGCCAGCGTCGTGGCCGTCGGGTCGGGGACGATGAGGGCGGGCGGCGCGCTGGGCATGGCGACGGGGCCGCCCGGCGGCAGCGGGACATGCCCGGTGGTATCGGTGCTCTGCGGGACCGGGGCGTGCTGCGGGGCGGGCGGAGGCGGCACGGGCGGGACCGGCGGCTGGGGCGCGGGCGGGACCGGTCCCGAGGGGGCGCCGAGGTACCCCGGCTGCTGCTGGGGGGCGCCGCCCGGCTGGTGGGGCGGCGGCAGCGGAGAACCCACTGCGTGCTGCATCCGGTGCCACTCCGTCTCGTACAGGCAATGGGCGCTGGTTGTGAGGGGTGCGGACCCCCTGTTCGCTACTGAACGGTACCGCCCCCGGCCGTCCTTTGGTGAACGGCCGGGGGCGGTCCGAAGTGCCCGGTGTGGAAAGCGAATCGGGCGGAAGGGAAGCGGGCGGACCTACTCGGCCGTCCCGCGCTCCTACTCGCCCACCTCCCCGTACGCGGCCAGCAGTACGGCCGGGTCGGGGCCCTCGAGGACGTTCGGCTTGGCGAGGCCGTCCAGGACGATGAACCGCAGCAGGTCGCCGCGGGACTTCTTGTCGACCTTCATGTTCTCCAGCAGCTTGGGCCACTGGTCGTAGCGGTAGTGCAGCGGCAGCCCCACCGATGCCAGTACCGTGCGGTGGCGGTCGGCCGTCGCGTCGTCCAGCCGGCCCGCCAGGCGGCCCAGTTCGGCGGCGAAGTGCATGCCCACGGAGACGGCCGCGCCGTGCCGCCACTGGTAGCGCTCGTTCTTCTCGATGGCGTGCGCCAGGGTGTGACCGTAGTTGAGGATCTCCCGCAGGCCCGACTCCTTCAGGTCGGACGACACGACGTCCGCCTTGACCCTGATGGAGCGCTCGATGAGCTCGGCGGTGTGCGGGCCCGCCGGGGTGCGGGCGGCCTCGGGGTCGGACTCGACCAGGTCGAGGATCGCCGGGTCGGCGATGAAGCCGGCCTTGATGATCTCGGCGAGCCCGGAGACGTAGTCGTTGACCGGCAGGGAGTCCAGCGCGGCCAGGTCGCACAGCACACCGGCCGGCGGGTGGAAGGCGCCGACGAGGTTCTTGCCCTCGGCGGTGTTGATGCCGGTCTTGCCGCCGACGGCCGCGTCGACCATGGCCAGCACGGTCGTCGGCACGGCGATCCAGCGCACCCCGCGCAGCCAGGTCGCGGCGACGAACCCGGCCAGGTCGGTGGTGGAGCCACCGCCGACGCCCACGACGACGTCGGTGCGGGTGAACCCGGACTGGCCGAGCGCCTTCCAGCAGTAGGCGGCGACCTCGGCGGTCTTGGCCTCCTCCGCGTTGGGCACCTGGATGGCGACGGCCTCGTAGCCCTGCCCGGCCAGGTCGGCGCGGAGGGCGTCGCCGGTGTCGGCGAGCGCCTCGGGGTGGATCACGGCGACCCGCTTGACCCGGTCTCCGATCAGCCCGCCGAGCTCGCCCAGCAGCTGACGGCCGACCAGGACCTCGTACGGCTCCGAGCCGGCGCTGCCGCCGACCCGGATCCGCGTTACGGACTCGCTGCTCATGCTTCTTTCAACTCCAAAGCGTCCAAGGCCACTTGGCTGACCTCTTCGGGCGTACGGCCGTCCGTGGTCACGACCGCGGTGGCGACACCCTCGTAGAGAGGGCGACGGGCCTCCATCAGCTCGCGCCACTGCTTGCGCGGATTGACGGCGAGCAGCGGGCGCGCCGTGTTCAGGCCGGTGCGCTTGACGGCTTCCTCGACGTCCATGGCCAGATAGACCACGCGCTGCCCGGCCAGCAGCGCGCGGGTGTCCGCGTCCAGGATCGAGCCGCCACCGAGCGCCAGTACGCCGGCGTGCTCGGCGAGCGCGCGCCGTACGGCCCGCTTCTCGATCGCGCGGAAGGTCTCCTCGCCCTCGTCGACGAAGATCTCCGCGATGCTGCGGCCCGCCTCGGCGACGATGTCGTCGTCGGTGTCCCGGTAGCCGACGCCGAGCCGCTCGGCCAGCAGCTGCCCGACGGTGGACTTGCCCACGCCCATCGGGCCGACGAGGACGACCAGTGGCCCGCTCATCGGATGTGCAGGCTGTCGAGGTACGAACGCACGTTGCGGCGGGTCTCGGTGACGCTGTCGCCGCCGAACTTCTCCGCCACCGCGTCCGCGAGCACCAGGGCGACCATCGCCTCGGCGACGATCCCCGCGGCCGGGACCGCGCACACGTCGGAGCGCTGGTGGTGCGCCTGGGTGGCCTCGCCCGTGGCGACGTCCACCGTCTTCAGGGCCCGCGGCACGGTCGCGATCGGCTTCATCGCCGCGCGCACGCGCAGCAGCTCGCCGGTGGTGAGTCCGCCCTCGGTGCCGCCGGAACGGCCGCTCGCGCGCCTGATGCCCTCGGGCGTGGTGACGATCTCGTCGTGCGCCTTCGAGCCCGGCACGCGCGCGAGGTCGAAGCCGTCGCCGACCTCGACGCCCTTGATCGCCTGGATGCCCATCAGGGCCGCGGCGAGGCGGGCGTCGAGCCGGCGGTCCCAGTGCACGTGCGAGCCCAGGCCGACCGGTACGTCGTACGCCAGCACCTCGACGACGCCGCCGAGGGTGTCGCCGTCCTTGTGGGCCTGGTCGATCTCCGCGACCATCGCCTTCGAGGCGTCCGCGTCGAGGCAGCGGACCGGGTCCGCGTCCAGCTTCTCGACGTCCGCGGGGGTCGGCAGGACGCCGTAAGGCGCCTTCGCGGCGGCCAGCTCGACGACGTGCGAAACGATCTCGATGCCGGCCGTCTCCTTCAGGTACGACCGGGCCACCGCGCCCAGCGCGACCCGGGCGGCCGTCTCACGCGCGGAGGCGCGCTCCAGGATCGGCCGGGCCTCGTCGAAGCCGTACTTCTGCATCCCGGCGAGGTCGGCGTGGCCGGGGCGCGGGCGGGTGAGCGGAGCGTTGCGGGCGAGGCCCGCGAGGATCTCCGGGTCGACCGGGTCGGCCGACATGACCTGCTCCCACTTCGGCCACTCCGTGTTGCCCACCATGACGGCGACCGGGGAGCCCATGGTCAGGCCGTGCCGGACACCGCCGAGGAAGGTGACCTCGTCGCGCTCGAACTTCATGCGCGCACCGCGCCCATAGCCGAGCCGTCGCCGCGCGAGGTGGTCGGCGACCATCTCCGTGGTGATCGGCACGCCGGCGGGAAGGCCCTCCAGCGTCGCGACAAGTGCGGGTCCGTGGGACTCCCCCGCGGTCAGCCAACGCAGCCTGCTCAACGATGCTCCTCAGTGCTCGCGCTCTGTTAGCGCTCTGCGCACGCGCGTCCTTCGCGTACGTCGGTGGCGTGACCGGGTGCGCGGCCCTGGCCCGCCACCTCCGATCCTCCCACGTCCCGGCGCTGGAACCGGTCGAGGGTCCAGCCTGCGGACGGTGGAACACCCGGGGGCGGGGTCACGGGTGGTGCGAGTCCCGGCGGGAGGCGAGGGCGTGCTCGCCCGCCTTGCGCATGGCCTCCACCGGCGCCGGGACGCGGCCGGTCATCTGCTCCACCTGGAGGACCGCCTGGTGCACCAGCAGGTCGAGGCCGCTGACGACGGCGCCGCCGAACATGGACCAGCGGGCGGCCAGCTCGGTCGGCCACGGGTCGTAGAGCACGTCGAACAAGGTGGCGGGACGCTCGGGCACCGAGGCGGCGAGGTCGTCCGTGGCCCCGGCCGGGGTGGTCGCGACGACCAGCGGGAAGCGCAGCGCGTCGGCGGCGTCCGCCCAGTCGGCGATCCGGACCTCTACGTCGAGCCGCTCGCCCCACTGCCGCATCTCGGCGGCGCGGGCCGCGCTGCGGACGTAGGCGACGATCTCGCCGGTGCAGACCCTGGTCAGGGCGGCCAGGGCGGAGGACGCGGTGGCGCCGGCGCCGAGGATCGCGGCCGAGTCGACCTGTTCGACACCGCGCTCGCGCAGGGCGGCGACCATGCCGGGGATGTCCGTGTTGTCGCCGAGTCGACGGCCCTCCTCGGTGAACACGAGGGTGTTGACCGCCTCGACGGAGGCGGCCGTCTCGCTGATCTCGTCGAGCAGCGGGATGACCGCGCGCTTCAGCGGCATGGTCAGCGAGAGACCGGCCCATTCGGCGCCGAGGCCGGCGACGAAGGACGGTAGGGCCTCCTCGTCGACGTCGAATCGGTCGTACGTCCAGCCGGTGAGTTCCAGTGCCTCGTACGCGGCGCGGTGCAGCACCGGGGAGAGGGAGTGGACGATCGGGCTGCCGAGTACCGCGGCCCGGCGGGCGTCAGTTGCCCGTGCTGGCATCGAACTTGTCCTTGAGTTTCTGGAAATCTGCGTACGTCTTGGCGAATTCGGTGTTGCTCTCACCGTCGGTCGCCACGAAGTAGATCCAGCCGTCGGTGGTCGGCTTCATCGTGGCCTTCAGCGCGTCCTCACCGGGATTGCCGATCGGTCCCGGCGTCAGGCCCCTGTTGGTGTAGGTGTTGTACGGGTCCTTGTTGCTGTTGATCTCGGACTCGCTGATGTTGATCTTGCTCTCGCCCTTCAGGTAGTTGAAGGTCGAGTCGAACTGGAGCAGCTGGTTGGTCTGGTCGTTCGTCGGCTTGAGCCGGTTGTAGACGACCTCCGCCATCTTGCGGTAGTCGTCGTGCGTCTTGCCCTCGGCCTGGACGAGGCTGGCGACCGTGATGACCTCCAACGGGCTTTCCAGCTTGAGCTTCTTGGCCTGGGCCTCGAGGTCGTACTCGCCGTACACCTCGTTGGCGTGCGCGACCATCGACTTCAGGATCGCCTCGGGCTTCATGCCCTTGGCCGCGCCGTACGTCCCCGGGAAGAGGAAGCCCTCCAGCGGGTCCTTGATGTCCTCGTTGTCGTTCGCCCAGTCGGGCAGACCGAGCGTCTTGTACTTGGTCTCCGCCAGTTTTCTGGTGGTGCCGGAGGCAAGTCCGAGTTTTGTGTCGATGTTCTTGTAGACGGCCACGTTCCGCTGACCCGGGGTGACCATCACATTGGCCTGACTGGCCGGGTCGAGCATCATCTCCACGGCGCTCTTCGCGGACATCTCCTTCTTCAGGATGTACGCGCCCGCCTGGATGCCGCCCGCTTCGGGGTTGCTCGTGACCGCGGAGACGAACGCGTCCACGCTCTTGACGACGCCTGCCTCCTTGAGCAGTCTGCCGATGACGGCGCCGCCGGAGCCCTTGGGCACCTCGATGCTCACGGTCTCCTTCGTGCCGTCGCCCGTGTAGTCCGGAGCCGCGGCGTAACGATTCTTGTAGTAGTCGTAGCCGAAATATCCGACGCCTGCGACGCCACCGCCGAACACCAGCACGACGACCAGACAGGCGCAGCCGCTGCGGCTCTTCTTGCTCTTCGTGCCCTTGCCGCCCCGGCCCCGCCGGTCGCCGCGGCCCTCCGGCTCGTCGTCGTCCTCGTCGTCCTCGGCACCGCCGCCCGCGAAGAAGGCGTGCTCGCCCTGATCGGGGCCGGGATCCCAGTCGGGCTTCTGCTCGGCCTCGGCGTCGGCTTCCGGCTCCGGTTCGGGCTCGGCGCGGCGCCGGGCGGGCGGCTCCGGCGGCGGGTACGCCTCAGGAGTGCCGTAGAAGTCGGGCTGTTCGGCGCCGTAGGCCGCGGCCTGCTGACCGTAGGGGTCGCCGGGATCGGCGGCGAAGGGGACGTGGGCATGGGTGCCCGTGCCGTCCCAGCCGCCCTCCTGGTACCCCTCGTGGTAGGCCTGCTGGTTCTGATGGTCGTACTGCTGGCCCTGAGCGCCGTACTGCTGCTGGTCGTAGCCCTGGTACTGCGGGTCGTACTGCTGCTGGTCGTACTGCTGCTGGCCGTACTGCTGTTGGTCGTACTGCTGCGCCTGTCCCTGGCCCCAGTCGCCGTACTCCTGCTGCTGCGGCTGCTGCGGGTAGTGGTCGTGCTGTGGCTGGCCACCGTAGGCAGGCTGATGGCCCGTGGGGGCCTGCTGCCCTTCCCATCCGCCGTCCCCGTACAACGGGTCCTCCGGATGCCACGGTTCGGAGCCAGGGCCCCGGCCATACTCAGTCATCGATCCCCTAGAGCCGCGAGGCGGCGATCACGCGGCTTTTTCCGGCCCGTCACCGTTCCGTCTCTCTCTGTGCGGCAGCTGTTCGAACACCGCCGCATCGCGCGGAACGTTACCGTATCGCGATCAGATGACCACTTCGACGCCCTCGCCCGGTGCTTTGCCTGACACCCGTTCGGATTCCAGGGCCTGCTGAAGGATGATCACAGCGGCTGCCTGGTCGATCACCGAGCGGCCCTTCTTCGCCTTCACGCCCGAGGCACGCAGTCCCTGACCGGCCGTCACGGTCGTCATCCTCTCGTCCACCAGACGTACGGATACGGGCGCGATTTTGTTCGCCAGCTCCTGTGCGAAGCCGCGGACCTTCACCGCGGCCGGGCCCTCGCCCCCCTTGAGGGAGCGAGGCAGACCCACGATGACCTCGATCGGCTCGTACTCCTCGACCAGTTGTCCGAGTCGGCGGTAAGCCGCGGGGACATCCCGGCCGGGGACCGTCTCCACCGGAGTGGCGAGGATCCCGTCGGGGTCGCACGAGGCGACCCCGATCCGGGCGTCCCCGACGTCGATCGCGAGTCGACGGCCCTTCCTCATCGGCTCGCTCACTTGGCCGTTTCCGCCACGAGCCGCTCGACGGCGTCGACGGCGTCGCCGACGGCGGCCGGGTTCTGGCCGCCGCCCTGGGCGACGTCCGGCTTGCCGCCGCCGCCACCACCGAGGGTCTTGGCGGCCGTGCGGACCAGGTCGCCGGCCTTGAGACCACGCTCGCGGGCGGCCTCGTTGGTGGCGATGACCGTCAGCGGCTTGCCGTTGTTGACCGTGAACAGGGCGACCACGGCGGCCCGGCCGCCCTGGATGCGGCCGCGCACGTCGAGGACGAGCCTGCGCAGGTCGTCGGGGGTCGTGCCGTCCGGGACCTGACCGGTGACGAGAGCGACACCGCGGACGTCCTTGGCGGACTCCACGAGACCGGCGGCGGCCTGCAGCACCTTCTCCGCGCGGAACTTCTCGATCTCCTTCTCGGCGTCCTTCAGCTTGCCGAGCATGGCGGAGACCTTCTCCGGGAGCTCCTCAGGACGGCCCTTGATCAGCTCCTGGAGCTGGGCGACGACCGTGTGCTCACGGGCCAGGAAGTTGTAGGCGTCGACGCCGACGAGGGCCTCGATGCGGCGCACACCCGAGCCGATCGACGACTCGCCGAGCAGCTTCACCAGGCCCAGCTGCGAGGTGTTGTGCACATGGGTGCCACCGCACAGCTCCTTGGAGAAGTCGCCGATGGTCACGACCCGGACCCGCTCGCCGTACTTCTCGCCGAACTCGGCGATGGCGCCCTGCTTCTTGGCCTCGTCGATGCCCATGACATCGGCGCGGACGTCCAGGTCGCGGGCGAGGATCTCGTTGATCTTCTGCTCGACGTCGGTCATCACGGCCGTCGGGACGGCGGACGGGGAACCGAAGTCGAAGCGGAAGCGGCCGGGCTGGTTCTCGGAACCGGCCTGGGCGGCCGTCGGGCCGAGGGCGTCGCGCAGCGCCTGGTGCGTGAGGTGGGTGGCCGAGTGGGCGCGGGCGATGGCCGTGCGGCGGCGCTGGTCGATCGAGGCGTGGGCCTTGGCGCCGAGCGTGACCTCGCCGACCTGGACGACGCCCTTGTGGACGTACACGCCGGGAACCGGCTTCTGGGTGTCGCGGATCTCGATGACGGCGCCGGTGTCCACCTTGATACGGCCGGTGTCGCCGATCTGGCCGCCGCCCTCGGCGTAGAACGGGGTGCGGTCGAGGACGATCTCGACCTCGTCGCCCTCGGTGGCGGCCGGCGAGGAGGCGCCGTCGACGAGGATGCCGACGATCGTCGACTCGCCCTCGGTGTCGGAGTAGCCGATGAAGTCGGTCGCACCGGCCCGGTCGGCGATCTCGCGGTAGGCGCCCACGCCGGCGTGCCCGGTCTTCTTGGCCTGGGCGTCGGCCTTGGCGCGTTCCCGCTGCTCCTTCATCAGGCGGCGGAAGCCGTCCTCGTCCACGGACAGCCCCTGCTCGGCGGCCATCTCGAGGGTGAGGTCGATCGGGAAGCCCCAGGTGTCGTGGAGCAGGAAGGCCTTGTCGCCGGCCAGAACCGCGCCACCGGACTGCTTGGTCTCGGTGACGGCGGTGTCGAGGATGTTGGTGCCGGCCTTGAGCGTCTTGAGGAAGGCGTTCTCCTCGGCGAGGGCGACCTTCTCGATGCGCTCGCGGTCGGTGACGAGCTCCGGGTACTGCTGGCCCATCATCTCGATGACGGTGTCGATGAGGTCCTTGACGACCGGGCCGGTGGCGCCGAGGAGGCGCATGTTGCGGATGGCGCGGCGCATGATGCGGCGCAGGACGTAACCGCGGCCCTCGTTGCCGGGGGTGACGCCGTCGCCGATGAGCATCACGGAGGTGCGCATGTGGTCGGTGACCACGCGCAGCGAGACGTCCGACCCGTGGGCCTCGCCGTACTCGACGCCGGTGAGTTCGGTGGCCTTCTTGATGACGGCCATCGAGGTGTCGATCTCGTACATGTTCTGCACGCCCTGCAGAATCATGGCGAGGCGCTCCAGGCCGAGGCCCGTGTCGATGTTCTTGCTCGGCAGGTCGCCCAGGATCTCGAAGTTGTCCTTGCCGATGCCCTCGCCACGCTCGTACTGCATGAAGACGAGGTTCCAGATCTCCACGTACCGCTCGTCGTTGACGGCGGGGCCGCCCTCGACACCGAACTCGGGGCCGCGGTCGTAGTTGATCTCGGAACAGGGGCCGCAGGGTCCGGGGACGCCCATGGACCAGTAGTTGTCCTTCATGCCGAGGCGCTGGATGCGCTCCTTGGGCACACCGACGACGTCGTGCCAGATGCGCTCGGCCTCGTCGTCGTCCTTGTAGACCGTGATCCAGAGCTTCTCCGGCTCCAGGCCGTAACCACCCTTGTCCTGGGGCGTGGTGAGCAGCTCCCAGGCGTACTTGATGGCGCCTTCCTTGAAGTAGTCGCCGAAGGAGAAGTTGCCGCACATCTGGAAGAAGGTGCCGTGGCGGGTGGTCTTGCCGACCTCTTCGATGTCGGGCGTGCGCACGCACTTCTGCACGCTGGTGGCGCGCGACCACGGCGGCTTGACGTCGCCGAGGAAGTACGGCTTGAAGGGGACCATGCCGGCGGGGACGAGGAGCAGAGTCGGGTCGTCCGCGATGAGCGACGCCGAAGGGACGACGGTGTGCCCGCGCTCCTCGTAGAAGCTCAGCCAGCGGCGGCGGATCTCGGCCGACTCCATCAGTGGTCCTCATTCCGGTTGTGCGAGTACGTCGTGTTCTCGATGTGCTCGGGGTACTTGGGGGTGCTGCGGTTGCTCTCGATGGCGTTGAACCGCCGGGGCGCGGGGAGTTCGGGGTCGTCGTGGATCCCCAGCGCCTCCCCCAGCTCGGCCTCCCGCTGGGCCATGTTGTCGCGGACGTCGAGCGCGAAGCCCACCGCGCGGTCCTTGAGGCGCGCTCCCGTCTCGAGCGCCTTGTTGGCCGCGGTCGCGGCGAGGCTCTCGGGGGTCAGCTGCTTCAGCTTGCGATTGACCTTGGTGGTGGCCCAGACACCGGCGGCGACGCCCGTGGTGAACCAGAAGGTACGGCGGAACATCGCTGGTCTCAGTCCCTCTTTCCACGGGGCTTGCGCTTCTCCCGCCGGGAGACCGTTCGGCCCACGATCACGGTCCGCCGGGACTCCCCGGCGGGCACGTCGTCCTTGCGGCCGCCGAGGGCCCGGCGGACGCCGTAGCCGAAGGCGGCGACCTTCACCAGGGGGCCGCCGAAGGTGGAGGCGACCGTGGTGGACAGCGCCGAGGCGTTCGACGTGACTTCCTGGACATCGGTGGCGATCGCGTCGACCCGGTCGATCTGGGTCTGCGCGGAACGCACCGCCGCGGAGGCGTCGGCCAGCAGCGGCACGGCCTGCTCGGTCACGTCGGCGACGAGTCTGGTGGTCGCCCTGAGCGTCTGGGCCAGCCTCGCCAGCGCGACGGCGAGGAAGGAGACCAGGATCGCCCAGAACACGGCCACCAGGATGCCGGCCACCTCTCCACCGGACACTGCGCACCCGCTCCCTGTCTGACGAACACCTATCTCTGGAGGCGAGCCTATCGCGCCGACGCCGGCGTTCCGTACCGGATTAGGCGTGCGAAAGCCCGCCGTCCCACCTGCTCCGAAGAGCAGGGAGACGACGGGCCTTGGCGCAGAAGTCCTACGACCGCCGCAGACCGATCCCGAAGGGGATCAGCGGGCGTAGTACTCGACGACGAGCTGCTCGTCGCAGATCACCGGGATCTCCTTGCGGTTCGGCTCACGGTCCAGGCGGAAGGCCAGGGCGCGGAGGTTCACCTGGAGGTAGCGCGGGGTCTCGCCGTCGGGGGCGAAGCCACCCTCGCGGGAGATCGAGAACAGCGTCTTCTCACGGCTGCGCTCGCGCACCATGACGACGTCGTCCGGCTTGACGCGGAAGGACGGCTTGTCGACCTTCTGGCCGTTGACCTCGATGTGGCCGTGCACGACCATCTGGCGGGCCTGGTAGATCGTGCGGGCGATGCCCGAACGCAGGACCAGCGCGTCGAGACGGCGCTCGAGCTCGATGATCAGGGCCTCACCGGTCTTGCCCTGGACCTTGGAGGCACGCTCGTAGGCGCGGACGAGCTGGCGCTCGGACACGTCGTACTGCGCGCGCAGACGCTGCTTCTCGAGCAGACGGACCTTGTAGTCCGAGTTCTGCTTGCGGCCACGGCCGTGCTCACCCGGCGGGTAGGGGCGGGCCTCGAAGTACTTGACGGCCTTCGGGGTCAGCGCGATGCCGAGGGCACGCGACTTCTTGACCTTGGGACGGGGCTGGTTCGCCACGATCTCTCTCTTTCCAGAATTTCCGGCTTGTCAGGGTTAAGGGAGGTCGCATCCGCAGCCGGGGAAACCCGTCGGGTCCGCGTGGAACCTGTCGGGCAGCCGCTCCCCTGGTCTGGGCACATACATGCAGCACGCGAGTTGCCCACCGACCGGTCCCGGAACTCCGGGTGGTGATGGGCTGCCCGCGACACCGTTCGACGGTGCGCGACGCTCCTGGAGCGAGGTCCGAGGACCGTGCTCCGGCCGACTGTCCTGTTCTGACTGCACGGGACGCGGCACTTCGGGCGAGTCTACAGGGTGCTCAGGACCCGTTGCGACCGAGGTGCTGCCGGGTCCACTCGACCGCGTCGGCGTAGCGGGCCTCGGCGCCGTGCCGGGTGGGCTCGTAGTACTCACGGTCCTTGATGGCGTCCGGGGCGTACTGCTGGGCGGCGATGCCCTCGGGCAGGTCGTGCGGATACACGTACCCCTGTGCGTGCCCCAGTTTGGCGGCGCCCTTGTAGTGCCCGTCGCGCAGATGCGGCGGCACCGGGCCGGCCAGTCCCTTGCGTACGTCCTCCAGGGCGGCGCCGATCGCGGTCGTCGCGGCGTTGGACTTGGGCGCCAGGGCGAGGGCGATGGTGGTGTGGCTGAGCGTGAGGGCGGCCTCGGGGAAGCCGATCATGGCGACGGCCTGGGCGGCGGCGACCGCGAGGGGCAGCGCACCCGGATCGGCGAGACCGATGTCCTCGCTGGCGGAGATCATCAGACGGCGGGCGATGAAGCGGGGGTCCTCACCGGCCTCGATCATGCGGGCCAGGTAGTGCAGGGCCGCGTCGACGTCCGAACCCCGGATGGACTTGATGAGGGCGCTGGCGACGTCGTAGTGCTGGTCGCCGTCGCGGTCGTACTTCACCGCCGCGCGGTCGACGGTCTGCTCCAGGGTCTGGAGGCTGATCGCGGTCTCGTCCTGGTCCAGGGCGGCTCCGGCGGCGGCCTCCAGGGCGGTGAGCGCGCGGCGGGCGTCGCCGCCGGCGATGCGCAGCAGATGCGCCTCGGTGTCCTCGGGGAGGGTGAGGGCGCCCTTGAGACCGCGATCGTCGGTCAGGGCGCGCCGGACGAGGTCGCGGAGGTCGTCGTCGGTGAGGGGCTCGAGGGTCAGCAGGAGGGAGCGGGAGAGTAGGGGCGAGATCACCGAGAAGTACGGGTTCTCGGTGGTCGCCGCGATCAGCGTCACCCAGCGGTTCTCGACGGCCGGCAGGAGGGAGTCCTGCTGGGCCTTGCTGAAGCGGTGGATCTCGTCCAGGAAGAGGACGGTCTCCTTGCCGTAGCCGCCGATGGCGCGGCGGGCGCCGTCGATGACGGCGCGGACCTCCTTGACGCCCGCCGTGATGGCCGACAGTTCGACGAACCGCTTGTTGGTGGCCTTGGAGACGACGTACGCCAGGGTCGTCTTCCCGGTACCGGGCGGCCCCCAGAGGATCACCGAGGAGGGCCCGGCCGGGCCCGTGGCGCCCTCGCCGACCAGGCGGCGCAGGGGTGAGCCCGGCTTCAGCAGGTGCTGCTGGCCCACCACCTCGTCGAGGGTGCGCGGGCGCATCCGGACCGCCAGGGGGCTCCCGGCGGGGTCCTTCTCCTGGCGGTCTTCCGCTGCGGCGGTGAACAGGTCGGGCTCCACACGTCGGAGCCTACGTCAGAGGTCCGACAGTCATGTCCGGCGCCCGGTGCGCGGCCTGCTCCGACGCCTGTGCCGTGCGGGGCTCAGGCCCAGAGGTCCGCGCCCCAGCGGGTCAGGACCAGCATGGCGATGATGCCGACGTGGGTGACCGGCAGGACCCAGGTGAACTCGCCGAGGAAGCGCTTCAGCCAGCCCGGGGCGGGCAGCAGGCCGTTGCGCACGTTGAACGAGGTGACGTACCAGAACATGGTGATCGTCGCGACCCAGGCCAGCGAGCACCACAGGCACAGGGCGTTGATCTCGTACAGGGACTGGTACTGGAGCCAGGTGCAGAAGGCCACGCCGAAGAGGGTGCCGAAGTTGAAGGTCAGCCAGTACCAGCGCGGGAACGCGACCCGGGTCAGCAGGCTCATGCCGACACAGATCACGATGCCGTAGGCGACGAGACCGAGCATCGGGTTGGGGAAGCCGAAGGCGGCGGCCTGCTTGCTCTCCATGACGCTGCCGCAGCTGATGATCGGGCTGATGCTGCAACTGGGCGTGAAGGTCTCGCCGGCGACCTTGGCCTCGAGGATCTTGAACTTGTCGAGCGTGATGACCCAGGCGGCCAGCAGACCGGCGGCACCGGTGATCAGCAGCAGGATCGCGAACGCACGGCTGCCGCCCACGGTCCGGGGCTCGGTCGCGGTGACGCGCTCGGGCTCGGACTCCGTGGAGACGTCTTTGACTGTCGTCTTGCTCATCACGCCGATCCGTCACTTGAGAGTTGGACCATCTTCGGGCAGGGGCCATTGTGCCGCACCGGACCGGGTGCGCACCGTTCGCTGCGCATAAGGAAGTACGTACGGCCGCCGCGCGGCGTTCGGTTCCGGCCAAGGCCAGGCGCACACCGGCACGCGTGCGTGGCGCTCGGACGACGACGCCCTCCGAAGGACGAACGGGCGGCCGCCGGGTTGACGTTCCGGCGCATGACGAAGGCGCCGGGTCACCCGACCCGGCGCCTTCGTCGGGCTTTCGCGCCCGTCAGCCCAGCTTCGACTCCAGTTCCGCCACGATCTCGTTGACGCCGATCGCCGTCTGCTCGCCGGACTCCATGTCCTTGAGCTGGACGACGCCCTCGGCGAGATCGCGTTCGCCGGCGACGATCGTGTAGCGGGCCCCGCTGCGGTTGGCGCTCTTCATGGCGCCCTTGAGCCCCCTGGAGCCGTAGGAGAAGTCCGCCGCGACACCGAGCTTGCGCAGTTCGGTGACCTTCGCGAAGAGGACCCGGCGGGCCTCCTCGCCGAGCGGGACGGCGAACACGGAGGTCGCGGCGGGCAGCTCCAGCTCCACGCCCTCCGCCTCCAGCGCCAGCACCGTACGGTCGACGCCCAGCGCCCAGCCCACCGACGGCAGCGCGGGGCCGCCGATCATCTCGGAGAGACCGTCGTAGCGGCCGCCACCGCCCACCGCGGACTGGGAGCCCAGCCCGTCGTGGACGAACTCGAAGGTCGTGCGGGTGTAGTAGTCGAGGCCGCGGACCAGCTTCGGGTCGTCCTCGAAGACCACGCCCGCCGCCGTGATCAGCTCACGGACCTCCTCGTGGTACGCCTTGCACGCGTCGCAGAGGTAGTCGCGCAGGAGCGGCGCGCCGCCCAGCTGCTTCTGGACCGCCTCGCGCTTGTCGTCCAGGACCCGCAGCGGGTTGATCTCCGCGCGGCGCAGCGTGTCCTCGTCGAGGTCAAGGCCCCGCAGGAAGGCCTGGAGTGCCTCCCGGTACACCGGGCGGCACTCCTTGTCGCCGAGGCTGTTCAGGAGGATGCGGAAGTCGCGCAGCCCCAGCGACCGGTACGCCTGGTCGGCCAGGATGATCAGCTCGGCGTCCAGCGCCGGGTCCTCCGCGCCGATCGCCTCGGCACCGACCTGGGAGAAGTGCCGGTACCGGCCCGCCTGCGGCTTCTCGTACCGGTAGTACGAGCCCGAGTACCAGAGCTTGACCGGCAGGTTGCCCTGCTTGTGCAGGTTCGCCTCCAGGGCGGCGCGCAGCACGGACGCCGTGCCTTCCGGGCGCAGGGCCAGCTGGTCGCCTCCCTTGGTCTCGAAGGCGTACATCTCCTTGCTGACGATGTCGGTGGACTCACCCACACCGCGCGCGAACAGGTTGACGTCCTCGAAGCCGGGCGTCTCGACGTAGCCGTAGCCGGAGTTGCGCAGCGGGGCGGCGATCGCCTCGCGCACCGCGAGGAACTTCGCGGAACGCGGCGGAATCAGGTCGTACGTGCCCTTGGGGGCCTGAAAGGTACTCACGGAAGGTCTCTCGTCACATTCCTCGTCGGGGAGGGGCGTGCGTACCCGCTCCCTGGCCGCCGGCCGCCACCTGCCGCAGATGCGGGTTGGTGGCGCGCTCCTGGCCGATGGTCGTCTGGGGGCCGTGGCCGGACAGCACCACGGTCGAGTCCTCGAGCGGCAGGCACACGCGGGCCAGCGAGTCGAGCATCTCGGCCATGTCGCCGCCGGGCAGGTCGGTGCGTCCGATGGAGCCGGCGAACAGCAGATCCCCGGAGAAGAAGACCGACGGGACGTCGGCCGCCTCGGGCATCCGGAAGGTCACCGACCCCTTGGTATGGCCCGGCGCATGGGCGACGGAGAACTCCAGACCGGCCAGGTCCAGTCCCACGCCGTCGGTCAGCTCACGGACGTCGTCCGGCTCTCCCACGGTCAGTTCGCCCATCAGCGGCATCCCGATGGACCGGCCGAGCGCCTTCTCGGGGTCGCTCATCATGTAGCGGTCCTCGGGGTGGATCCAGGCCGGTACGTCGTGCGCTCCGCACACCGGGACGACCGAGGCCACGTGGTCGATGTGGCCGTGGGTGAGGACGACGGCGACGGGCTTGAGCCGATGCTTCCTGATCGCTTCCTCGACTCCTGGGGCCGCCTGGTGGCCCGGGTCGATGATCACGCACTCCTCACCGGCGGCGGGGGCGACGAGATAACAGTTCGTCCCCCAGGCCCCGGCGGGGAACCCGGCAATGAGCACGATCGTCCTTCGTTTGTGTCGATACGCGTGGGCTTCTGGGCGGCTGCGCCAGTGGTCAGAGCCTACCGGCGCTGCCGATTCCTCAGCGAACCCATATACGGTACGGGGCACACGCAGGCGGTCGGCTCACAAGACGCACGCGTCCCAGTCGACGTACGAGACGCACGAGGAGAGAACTCGGTGGTCACCCAGGAACAGCGGAAGCGTCAGCTCGCCCGGGAGAAGTTCTTGCGGCAGCAGCAGCGGCGCACCTCCGCGCGACGCAAGGCACGTGCGCGCAACTCGGTGATCGCGTCGGTGCTCGGCGTGATCATCATCGGCAGCGTCGCGCTGTACACGACCGGCGTCATGAAGGACGACGACAAGGCGAACGCGAGCTCGGAGACGACGCCGTCCGCGACGCCCAGCGCCGTCAAGGACCCGTGCGAGAAGGCGGCCGCGGGCTCGGTCAAGACGCAGACCTGGAAGAAGGAGCCGGCGGTCACGATCGACAAGTCGGCGAAGTACACGATGACCCTCGCGACGACGTGCGGGGACATCGGCATAGCGCTCAAGGCGAAGGCCGCGCCGCACACGGTGAACTCGTTCAGCTTCCTCGCCGGCAAGGGCTACTTCGACCACACCAAGTGCCACCGTCTCACCACCAACGGCATCTACGTGCTGCAGTGCGGTGACCCGACGGGCAGCGGCAGCGGCGGTCCCGGCTACACCATTCCGGACGAGAACCTGAAGGACACCAGCCTCAAGAACAACATCTACCCGGCGGGCACGATCGCGATGGCCAACACGGGTCAGGCGCACACCGGCGGCAGCCAGTTCTTCCTCGTCTACCAGGACAGTCAGCTCCCGCCGAGCTACACGCCGTTCGGTACCGTGTCGGCCGACGGCATGAAGGTGCTGACGAAGATCGCCGCCGCCGGCGAGAACACGGGCGCGGGTGACGGAGCCCCGAACGCGACGGTCGTGATCAACAAGGCGACGGTCACGAAATCCTGACGGCGATCTGACGACTAAGGGGCGGTCAACTGCGCAATTTCGGTCGCGCTGGATGCGGACAGGCGGCCCGCCGGTCGCCTATGTTGGCCGTGACGAAACTGTGGACGATGCCCAGGGGCGCTGAAGCCCCTCGGAGGCATCATGTGGAGGAGGCGCTGTGAGCAGCGACCCGTGGGGCCGCGTCGACGAGACGGGGACCGTGTACGTGCGTACGGCCGACGGCGAGCAGGTGGTCGGTTCCTGGCAGGCAGGCTCCCCCGAGGAGGCGCTGGCCTATTTCGAGCGCAAGTACGAGGGCCTGGTTGTCGAGATCGGCCTCCTCGAGAAGCGAGTGAAGACCACCGATCTGTCGACGAAGGACGCCCAGGTCGCGATCGACCACATCCGCGAACAGGTCGACGCGCACCACGCGGTCGGTGATCTCCAGGCACTGCGGGACCGGCTGGACAAGCTGGTGGCGACCGTCGAGTCGCGGCGCGAGGAGCGCAAGCAGCAGCGGGCCAAGCAGTCCGACGAGGCCCGCAAGGCCAAGGAGGACCTGGTCACCGAGGCGGAGCAGCTGGCGCAGTCCGACCAGTGGCGGGCCGCCGGCGAGCGGCTGCGGTCGCTGGTGGACACCTGGAAGGGTCTGCCGCGTCTCGACCGCAAGTCGGACGACGAGCTGTGGCACCGGTTCTCGCACGCGCGCTCGGCGTTCTCCAAGCGTCGCAAGGCGCACTTCGCACAGCTGGACGCGCAGCGCGAGGAGGCCCGCCGGACCAAGGAGCGGCTGGTCTCCGAGGCCGAGGCACTGTCCGGTTCGTCGGACTGGGGTCCGACGGCGGCCCGCTACCGCGAGCTGATGGCGGAGTGGAAGGCGGCGGGCCGGGCCCAGCGCGAGCACGAGGACGACCTCTGGAACCGCTTCCGCGGCGCTCAGGACGTCTTCTTCGCCGCCCGCAGCTCGGTGTTCGCCGAGCGGGACGCGGAGCAGACGGAGAACCTGAAGCTCAAGGAGGAGCTGGCCGAGGAGGCCGAGAAGCTCCTGCCGATCGGTGACCTGAAGGCGGCGCGTGCCGCGTTCCGCTCGATCAACGAGCGCTGGGAGGCCATCGGCCACGTGCCGCGCGACGCCCGGCCGAAGGTCGAGGGTCGGATGCACGCCGTGGAGCGGGCGATGCAGGAGTCCGAGGAGGCCGAGTGGCGCCGGACGAACCCGGAGGCACGCGCGCGTGCCGCGGGTCTGACCGGTCAGCTCCAGGCCGCCGTGGACAAGCTGCGGACGCAGATCGACCAGGCTCGTGCCCAGGGCAACTCCGCGAGGGCCGACAAGCTGGAGCGTGAGCTGGAGGGCCGTCAGGCGCTGCTGGACCAGGCCCTGAAGGGCCTCCAGGAGTTCGGCGGCTGATCCCGGCTCCCGACCCGTCCGGTCGACATTCGACGAAGAGGCCCCCGTACATCGCGTACGGGGGCCTCTCGTGTGCTCGGCTACGGTCTGCGCGCCGAAGTCACCCGGTACACGTCGTAGACGCCCTCCACGCCGCGTACGGCCTTCAGGACGTGCCCCAGGTGCTTGGGGTCGCCCATCTCGAAGGTGAAGCGGGAGGTGGCCACCCGGTCGCGGGAGGTCTGGACCGCCGCGGACAGGATGTTGACGTGCTGGTCGGACAGCACCCGCGTGACGTCCGAGAGGAGGCGGGACCGGTCGAGCGCTTCGACCTGGATGGCGACCAGGAAGACCGAGGACTGGGTGGGCGCCCACTCGACCTCGAGGATGCGCTCCGGCTCGCGGGAGAGTGACTCCACGTTGACGCAGTCGCTGCGGTGAACCGATACACCACTACCGCGCGTGACGAAGCCGATGATCGGGTCGCCGGGTACGGGCGTACAACAGCGGGCCAGCTTGACCCAGACGTCGTCGACGCCCTTGACGACCACACCGGGGTCCTGGTTGCTGCGCCGCTTGCGGCCACGGCTGCGGGACGGGACCGTCTCGTCGATCTCCTCGGTGGCCGCCTCCTCGCCGCCGAGGGCCTGCACCAGCTTCTGCACGACGTTCTGCGCGGCCACATGGCCCTCGCCGATCGCCGCGTACAGCGAGGAGATGTCCGGGTAGCGCATCTCGTGCGCCAGCGTGACCAGCGAGTCGCCGGTGAGGATCCGCTGGATCGGCAGGTTCTGCTTGCGCATCGCGCGCGCGATGGCGTCCTTGCCCTGCTCGATGGCCTCGTCGCGGCGCTCCTTGGAGAACCAGGCCCGGATCTTGTTGCGGGCACGCGGCGACTTCACGAAGTTCAGCCAGTCCCGGGACGGCCCGGCCCCGGCCGCCTTGGAGGTGAAGACCTCCACCAGGTCGCCGTTGTCCAGGGTCGATTCCAGCGGGACGAGGCGTCCGTTGACGCGGGCTCCTATGGTGCGGTGGCCCACCTCGGTGTGCACCGCGTACGAGAAGTCCACGGGCGTGGCGCCGGCCGGCAGCGCTATCACGTCGCCCTTCGGCGTGAAGACGAAGACCTCGTTGCGCGACAGGTCGAAGCGCAGGGACTCCAGGAACTCGCCGGGGTCCTCGGTCTCCTTCTGCCAGTCGAGCAGTTGGCGCAGCCACGCCATGTCGTTGAGGTGGTCGTCCTTGCCGGTGGTCCTCGGCTGGTCCGAGCGCACCTTGGAGGCGCCGGCGACGGCCTCCTGCTTGTACTTCCAGTGCGCGGCGATGCCGTACTCGGCGCGGCGGTGCATGTCGAACGTGCGGATCTGGAGTTCGACCGGCTTGCCGTTGGGGCCGATGACCGTCGTGTGCAGCGACTGGTACATGTTGAACTTGGGCATCGCGATGTAGTCCTTGAACCGGCCGGGGACCGGGTTCCATCGCGCGTGCACCGTGCCGAGGGCCGCGTAGCAGTCGCGGACGGTGTCCACGAGGACGCGGATGCCCACCAGGTCGTAGATCTCCGCGAAGTCACGGCCGCGGACGATCATCTTCTGGTAGACGCTGTAGTAGTGCTTCGGGCGGCCGGTGACGGTCGCCTTGATCCGGGCGGCGCGCAGGTCGGCCTGGACCTCGTCGGTCACTATGGCCAGATACTCGTCACGCTTCGGTGCCCGCTCGGCCACCAGCCGTACGATCTCGTCGTACATCTTGGGGTAGAGGATCGCGAAGGCGAGGTCCTCCAGTTCCCACTTGATGGTGTTCATGCCGAGACGGTGGGCGAGCGGCGCGTAGATCTCGAGGGTCTCGCGCGCCTTCTTCTCCTGCTTCTCGCGCTTGAGGTAACGCATGGTGCGCATGTTGTGCAGCCGGTCGGCGAGCTTGATGACCAGGACGCGCGGGTCCTTGGCCATGGCGACGACCATCTTGCGCACGGTCTCGGCCTGCGCGGCCTCGCCGAACTTGACCTTGTCCAGCTTGGTGACGCCGTCGACGAGCAGGGCCACCTGGTCGCCGAAGTCGCGGCGCAGGTCCTCCAGGCCGTACTCGGTGTCCTCGACGGTGTCGTGCAGCAGGCCCGCCATGAGCGTGGCCGGATCCATGCCCAGCTCGGCGAGGATCGTGGTCACCGCGAGCGGGTGCGTGATGTACGGGTCGCCGCTCTTGCGCTTCTGACCGCGGTGCCAGCGCTCGGCGACCTGGTAGGACTTCTCGATCTGGCGCAGCGTCGCCGTCTCGATCTTGGGGTCGTTGCTGCGCACTATCCGCAGCAGCGGTTCCAGGACCGGGTTGTACGGGTTCTGGCGCTGGACGCCGAGCCGGGCGAGGCGGGCGCGGACGCGGTTGGAGGAGCCGGAACGGGCCGGGGGCTGTGCGGCGGCCGGTCGGCCGGCGGGCACGACCGAGGAGCCGTCGGGCTGGGCCGGCTTGGGCCGGGGCTGCTCGGCCGGCTTGTCGACCGGCGCGGACCGGTCGTGTTCGACCGCCCCCCGGCCGTCGTCCTTCGCCTGCGACGCGGGCGTGGCCGCGGGACCCGAGGCGGACTCGGGCTTGGCGGCGGTCAGGTGCTGGGCCTCGTCTGGCAAGAGGACTCCTCGTGCGCGATCCGGGTCCCCGGTCAGGCTCCGGAGCACCCATCGTAGCGATCCTGAGCTCCAGGATCGCCTTCAGGCCGATGTGAGGGCCGTCTACCGGAGAAACACAAGGGGCGGGCTCCGGATTCCTCCGGGCCCGCCCACTTGGGCTACGACGGTTTCTGGGACCGCGCTCAGATCGTGAGCAGGGCCTCCAGAGGCGCTCCGCCGAGGGCCGCCTCCAGGCGGGGACGGCCGTCGAGGAAGCCCAGCTCCATCAGCACGGCGACGCCCGCGACCTGGGCGCCCGCCCGGTGGATGAGCTGGATCGACGCCTCGGCGGTGCCGCCGGTGGCGAGGACGTCGTCGACGATCAGCACGCGGTCGTCGGCGGCCAGGTCCTCGGCGTGCACCTCGATCTCGGCCGAGCCGTACTCCAGGTCGTAGGCCTGGCCGAGGGTGGCTCCGGGGAGCTTGCCGGCCTTGCGTACGGGGATGAAGCCGAGGCCGGCCCGGACGGCGACCGGGGCACCCAGGATGAAGCCCCGGGCCTCCAGGCCGACGACCTTGGTGGCGCCGGTGCGCTCGGCGATCCCGGCGAACGCGTCGGTGAGCGCGGTGAACGCCACCGGGTCCGCCAGGAGCGGGGTGATGTCCTTGAACATCACCCCCGGCTCCGGGTAGTCGGCCACGTCACGGATGCGGCTGTGCAGCAGCGCCGTGATGTCGGTGAGCTCCGTCATCGGCGCTTCCCCGACGGACGGCCACGGCCCCGGCCCCGGGACGCGGGCTGGTTGCGCGGCCCGACGACCGCGGCTTCGGCGTCCTCCGGCTCGTCGCCGTAGGTGTCGTCGCCGCGGGTCTGCGCGGGCGCCTCCTCTGCCGACGCCTGGGCGCGCTTGGCCAGGACACGCTTCTTCAGCGCCTTGATCTGCGGCTCGCGCTCCTTGAGGTCGGCGACGAGCGGCGTGGCGATGAAGATCGAGGAGTACGCGCCTGCCGCGAGTCCGACGAACAGCGACAGCGAGATGTCGTTGAGCGTGCCCGCGCCGAGGAAGCCGCCGCCGATGAACAGCAGTCCCGCCACCGGCAGCAGCGCGACGACCGTGGTGTTGATGGAACGGACCAGGGTGCCGTTGATCGAGCGGTTGGCGATCTCGCTGTAGGTGAAGCGGGTCTGCTTGGTGAGGTCCTTCGTCTGTTCCTTGAGGGAGTCGAAGACGACGACCGTGTCGTACAGCGAGTAGCCGAGGATCGTCAGCAGACCGATCACCGTGCCGGGCGTCACCTCGAAGCCGACGAGGGCGTAGATGCCGACCGTGATGGTGATGTCGTGGATCAGGGCGACGAGGGCCGCGATGGCCATGCGCCACTCGAAGGCGATCGCCAGATAGATCACGACCAGGACCATGAAGATCGCCAGGCCCTGCCAGGCCTTGCTGGCGATCTGGTCGCCCCAGCTGGGACCGACCAGGTCGGCGGTGATCGTCTCCGGGTCGGCCTTGAAGTCCTTGGCCAGTTCGGTCTTGATCGCGCTGGACTGCTTGATGTCCATGCCGGCGATCTGGATGCGCAGCGTGCCGTTGCCCAGCTTCTGCA
Organism: Streptomyces sp. NBC_01334; assembly: GCF_035983595.1. Classification (NCBI taxonomy): domain Bacteria; kingdom Bacillati; phylum Actinomycetota; class Actinomycetes; order Kitasatosporales; family Streptomycetaceae; genus Streptomyces; species Streptomyces sp. NBC_01334. Next base: position 2,050,512 of record NZ_CP130718.1, read on the forward strand.
CGACCGCGTCGTGGCCGGACGCGTCCTTGGCGTACTCCTCGGCCTGGGAGACGGAGACGCTCGTCTTCTCGGTGGTGAAGACGGCGCCGCCCTGGAAGTCGATGCCCATGTTCAGGCCGCGCACCGCCAGGCCGACGATGGCCGTGATGGTGATCAGGATCGAGATGCTGTACCAGAGCTTGCGGTGGCCGATGAAGTCGTAGCTGATCTCGCCACGGTGCAGCCGGGCGCCGAGGTTGCCGAGTTTCGACATCGCTCAGGCCTCCTTCGTCTCGACGGGGCCGGCGGCAGGACCGCCGGGACGGCGGGTACGGCGCAGCGGAGGCTGGGCACCCAGGCTCTTCGGGTCGAGGCCGGACCACTTGTGGCCGCTCGCGAAGAACTTCCGCCGAGCGATGAGCGTCATCAGCGGCTTGGTGAAGAAGAAGACCACGACCACGTCCAGGACGGTGGTCAGGCCCAGTGTGAACGCGAAGCCCTGGACCTTGCCGACCGTGACGATGAAGAGCACCGCGGCGGCGAGGAACGACACGAAGTCGGAGACCAGGATGGTGCGCCGGGCACGCGGCCAGGCCCGCTCGACGGCGGGGCGCAGGGTACGGCCCTCGCGGATCTCGTCCCGGACGCGTTCGAAGTACACGATGAACGAGTCCGCCGTGATGCCGATGGCGACGATGGCGCCACAGACGGCGGGCAGGTTCAGCGCGAAGCCGATGGCCGGGCCGAGCAGCGCCATGAGCACGTAGGTGAGGGCCGCGGAGACCAGCAGCGAGGCGAGCGCGATGAGCGCCAGGCCGCGGTAGTACGCCACCAGGTAGATCACGACCAGCAGGAGGCCGATGGCGCCGGCCAGCAGACCGGCGTGCAGCTGGTCACCGCCGAGCGCCGCCGTCACCGTGGTCACGCTCTGCTCCTGGAAGGAGAGCGGGAGCGCACCGTAGGACAGCATGTTGGCGAGGCCCTGGGCCTCCTCCTGCGTGAAGCTGCCCGAGATCTGGGCCTGGCCGCCGGTGATGGAGGAGCTCACGTACGGGCTGGAGACGACGTTGCCGTCGAGCACGATGCCGAACTCGTTCTGCGGCTGGGTGTTCTGCGCGAGCTGGCCGGTGATCGTGGCGAACTTCTTGGCGCCGGACTTGTTGAAGTCCATGGTGACCTGCCAGCCGGCGGCGGTCTGCGTGTCGTAGACGGCCTGGGCCTTGTCGACCTCGGTGCCGTCGACGGCGGCCGGGCCGAGCAGGTACTTGTACCAGACCTTGTCCATCTCACCGCAGGCCACGGTCGTGTCCTCGGGCTTGACGCCCTCGCCGGCCTTGGCCCGGACCGACTCCTTGGAGCAGTCCAGGGCGGCGTACTTGGCCTGGAGCGCGGCGTCGTCCGCGGTGACGGCGGCGCCGCTGCTCGCGGAGGCCGACGGGCTGGCGGAGGAGCTCGCCTTGGCGTCGGCGGAGGCCGACGGGGTCGAGTCGGCCTTCAGCGCGTCGGTGACGGCGCGGCCCTGCGAGGTGGCGGAGGCCGACGGGGAGGACGAGGAGGTCGCCTTCTCACCGGTGCCGGAGGCGCTCGCCGAGGGGCTCGGAGAGGCACTGGAGGAGCCGCTCGGGGACGCGCTCGGCGAGGCGGCGGCGGAGCCGGTGGCCTCCTGGGCCAGGACCGGACGGAAGTACAGCTTGGCGGTGGTGCCGACCTGCTCCCGGGCCTTCTCCGAGTTGGTGCCCTTGGGGATGTTCACGATGATGTTGCGACTGCCCTGGGTCTGCACCTCCGCCTCGGAGACGCCCAGCCCGTTGACACGGCGGTTCATGATCTCGACCGCGGTGTCCATGTTGGCCTTGTTGATCGCTGATCCCTGGTCCGACTTCGCCTCCAGCGTGATGCTGGTACCGCCGGCAAGGTCGATGCCGAGACGCGGAGTGGTGTGACCGGAGGCGAACATGCCTGCGGTGAGCCCCACGATGGCGATCAGGATCAGGGCCAGCGAGCGCCCTGGCTTGCTCTGGGCACTCGCGCTCCGGCCCTTCTTAGGTGCTGCCACCTTCTCGTACTCCCTCTCGGGCCACCTCGCGCCGGGTCAGCGCGGCGGCGGCCATGACATGGTGTCGGGATCCCCTGGCGAGATGCGCGCGCCCCGGCGCGGACGGGTGGGACCCGTACGCGCCGGGGACGGGGCTACTTCTTCGCGTCGGAGTCGCCGTCGGTCTTCTTCGGCTCTTCGGCGGCCTCGGCCGGCTCGGCGTCGGCGGCCTTCTCCTGCACCTCGTCGGTCGCGTCCTTCTTACCGAGGTCGACGGCCTTGTCGTCGGAGGCGGCGGCAGCGTCGTCGACGGAGTCGTCGGTCTCGGTGAGGGAGGAGGCGTCGTCCGGGACGACGTCGGAGTCGGACTTCAGGTCGTGCTCGATGCCGTGGACGATGCGGTTGTACTCGTCGTCGGTCAGGACGGCACCGATGGAGTTCTTCGCGAAGAGCAGGTCGACGCCCGGACCGGCGTCGAGGAGGACCGTGTCCTCGTTGACCTCCTTCACCGTCGCGTACATGCCCCCGATGGTGCGGACACCACTGCCGGGCTGCATGTCGTTACGCATGGCGGCGGCCTGCTGCTGCTTCTTCTTGGCCGACCGGGTCATCAGGAACATGGCCCCGATGAGCACGATGAACGGGAGGAGGGTCACAGGACTCACGGGACGGACTTCCTTCGGACGACCGCGATGGTGGAGCGGCCTGTTGGATGGGGGTTGTGTGCTGCCGACAACGGCGGCATCGGCGGAGTCTAAGCGAGTCCGCGCGCATGGAACAACGCTCAGCATGGCACCTGGGTTCCTGACCCGGCCAACACCTCCGCCGCAGTCCTGCGCGTCACGCCCCGAACAGGTCCTGTTGTCCACTTCCCTGAGCCGGGCTGAGGCCGAGGTGCGCCCACGCGGCCGGGGTCGCCACCCGTCCTCGCGGGGTACGGGCGAGCAGTCCCTCCCTCACCAGGAAGGGCTCGGCCACCTCCTCCACGGTCTCACGCTCCTCCCCCACCGCCACGGCGAGCGTGGACAGACCGACCGGGCCGCCGCCGAACAGCTTCAGCAGGGCCTCCAGGACCCCGCGGTCGAGCCGGTCCAGGCCGCGACCGTCCACCTCGTAGACCTTCAGCGCGGCCTCCGCGATCGCGCGGGTGATCCGCCCGTCGGCCTTGACCTGCGCGTAGTCGCGTACGCGGCGCAGCAGGCGGTTGGCGATCCGGGGGGTTCCGCGGGAGCGGCCGGCGATCTCGGCGGCGCCGTCGGTGTCGATCTCCACGTCGAGGAGGTCCGCGGAGCGGTGGATGACGCGCTGCAGTTCGGCGGGCTCGTAGAACTCCATGTGCGCCGTGAAACCGAAGCGGTCGCGCAGCGGGGGCGGCAGCAGGCCCGCGCGCGTGGTGGCGCCGACCAGCGTGAAGGGGGGCAGCTCGAGCGGGATCGCGGTGGCGCCGGGGCCCTTGCCGACGATGACGTCGACGCGGAAGTCCTCCATCGCCATGTAGAGCATCTCCTCGGCGGGCCGGGACATGCGGTGGATCTCGTCGAGGAAGAGGACCTCGCCCTCCTGGAGGGAGGAGAGGATCGCCGCGAGGTCGCCCGCGTGCTGGATGGCGGGGCCGCTGGTGATGCGGATCGGGGCGCCCATCTCGGCGGCGATGATCATCGAGAGAGTCGTCTTGCCGAGGCCCGGGGCGCCGGAGAGCAGCACATGGTCGGCGGTGGCGCCCCGCGCGCGTGCGGCGCGCAGGACGAGGTCGAGCTGTTCTCGGACCTTCTCCTGGCCGATGAACTCGCCCAGGTCCTTGGGGCGCAGCGCGGCCTCGACGGCCTGGTCCTCACGGTCGGCGACAGAGCCGACCAACCGCTCCGGGGCGGTCTCTTCGGTCGTGTCGTCCCAGTTCACTGACGTCTCCTAGCGGGCGCGGTTCAGGGTCTGAAGGGCGGCCTTCAGGAGGTGGCCCACCTGGGGCGCGCCGTCCGCGGCCTCGGCCTGCGGGGTCACGGCGGCGACCGCCTCGTCGGCCTCGCGGGTCGCGTAGCCGAGGCCGATCAGGGCGGCGTGCAGCTGGTCGCGCCAGCCGCTGGTGACCGGCGCGCCGACCACGGGGGCGCCGAGCGGCTCGCCCAAGCGGTCCTTCAGTTCCAGCAGCAGCTTCTGGGCACCCTTCTTGCCAATGCCCGGCACCGCGATGAGGGCCTTCTCGTCACCCGTGGCCACCGCGCGGCGCAGGGCGTCCGGCGCGTGCACCGCCAGCATGGCCTGGGCCAGCCGGGGGCCGACCCCGCTCGCCGTCTGGAGCAGCTCGAAGACCTGGCGCTCGTCGTCGTCCACGAACCCGTACAGGGTCAGTGAGTCCTCCCGTACGACGAGGGAGGTGGCGAGCTTGGCCGGCCGGCCGAGCCGGAGCGTGGACAGCGTGTTCGGCGAGCACTGGATGGCCATGCCCACGCCACCCACCTCGACCACGGCGGTGTCGGGAGCGAGGGCGGCGACGGTGCCGCTGACGAAGGCGATCATGCCGTACGGCCTTTCGGTGTCGTCTGTGCTGTGGCCGTGTGCAGGGCGACGGCCCGCTGGAGCCGGTTCTGCGCGGGACCGCGCCAGATGTGACAGATGGCGAGCGCGAGGGCGTCGGCGGCGTCGGCGGGTTTGGGCGGCGCGTCGAGCCGCAGCAGGCGCGTGACCATCGCGCCGATCTGGGCCTTGTCCGCGCGTCCGCTGCCGGTGACGGCTGCCTTGACCTCGCTCGGGGTGTGCAGGGCGACGGGGATGCCGCGGCGGGCGGAACACAGCATCGCGACGGCGCTGGCCTGGGCGGTGCCCATGACCGTGCGGACGTTGTGCTGGCTGAAGACCCGCTCCACGGCGACGAATTCGGGGCGGTACTCGTCGAGCCACCGCTCTATGCCCTGTTCGATGCCGACGAGGCGTTGCCCCAACTCGGCGTCCGCGGGCGTCCGTACGACTCCCACGCCGAGCATGGTGAGCGGCCGGCCCGCGACCCCCTCGACGACACCGACGCCACATCGCGTCAGTCCGGGGTCCACCCCCAATACCCGCACGCGCCTTCCCCTCTTCGCGGCCGGACCGCCGCTGCGGTCCATCGAACGTGGCCGGTGATCTCTGACGTCCGCCAGGCTATCCGCTGCCACCGACAACGACGTCGGGCCGGTAGGACGTGTCCCACCGGCCCGACGGATCCGCTCAGCTCGCGGCGGGGCTACGCGTCGACCTTCTCCATGACCTCGTCGCTGACGTCGAAGTTGGCGAAGACGTTCTGTACGTCGTCGCTGTCCTCGAGCGCGTCGATCAGCTTGAAGATCTTCCGCGCGCCGTCCTCGTCGAGCTCGACCTGCATGGTCGGGACGAAGTTGGCCTCGGCGGAGTCGTAGTCGATGCCGGCCTCCTGGAGCGCGGTGCGCACCGCGACCAGGTCCGTGGCCTCGGAGAGGACCTCGAAGGTCTCGCCGAGGTCGTTGACCTCTTCGGCGCCCGCGTCGAGCACGGCACCGAGGACGTCGTCCTCGGCCAGCTCACCCTTGGGGACGATGACGACGCCCTTGCGGTTGAAGAGGTACGACACCGAGCCCGGGTCGGCCATGGAGCCGCCGTTGCGGGTCATGGCGACGCGGACGTCGGAGGCGGCGCGGTTGCGGTTGTCCGTGAGGCACTCGATGAGCACCGCGACGCCGTTCGGGCCGTAGCCCTCGTACATGATCGTCTCGTAGTCGGCGCCGCCGGCCTCGAGACCGGCGCCGCGCTTCACCGCGGAGTCGATGTTCTTGTTCGGGACCGAGCTCTTCTTGGCCTTCTGGATGGCGTCGAACAGCGTCGGGTTGCCGGACACGTCCGCGCCACCGGTACGGGCCGCGACTTCGATGTTCTTGATCATCTTCGCGAAGAGCTTGCCGCGCTTGGCGTCGATCACGGCCTTCTTGTGCTTCGTCGTAGCCCATTTAGAGTGGCCGGACATCTGCCTGTCTCCTTCGCGTAACCCAACCTGGACGAACTCCCCGGGCCTGCGGAGCCTGAGGGGACCACCAGATCCTACAAGGACGCCGCCACCCGGTTCGCGCGCACCATGTCGACGAACAGGGCGTGCACACGGTGGTCACCGGTCAGTTCCGGGTGGAACGAGGTGGCCAGCGCGTTGCCCTGGCGGACGGCGACGATGTGACCCTTGTGCTCGGCGAGCACCTCGGTCCTGGCGCCGACGGACTCGACCCAGGGGGCGCGGATGAAGACACCCTGCACCGGGTCGCCCTCGATGCCGTTCACGTCGAGGGCGGCCTCGAAGGATTCGTTCTGCCGCCCGAACGCGTTACGGCGCACGATCATGTCGATGCCGCCGACGGTCTCCTGGCCCGAGCGCGGGTCGAGGATCTTGTCGGCGAGCATGATCATGCCCGCGCAGGTTCCGTAGACGGGCATTCCGGCCCGCACGCGCGCGCGGAGGGGCTCCATCACGCCGAAGAGGACGGCCAGCTTGGAGATGGTGGTCGACTCACCGCCGGGGATGACGAGACCGTCGACCTCGGCGAGTTCCTCGGGGCGCCGCACCGGCCTGGCCACGGCGTCGGCCGCGGCCAGGGCGATGAGGTGCTCCCGGACGTCGCCCTGGAGTGCCAGGACACCTATGACGGGGGCTTCGCGGCTCATGGGAGGGCTTACCAGCCGCGGTTGGCGTAGCGCTCGGCCTCGGGCAGGGTGTCGCAGTTGATGCCGACCATGGCCTCGCCCAGGTTGCGGGAGGCGTCCGCGATGATCTTCGGGTCGTCGTAGAAGGTGGTGGCCTTCACGATGGCGGCGGCGCGCTTGGCCGGGTCGCCGGACTTGAAGATGCCGGAGCCGACGAAGACACCCTCGGCGCCGAGCTGGCGCATCAGCGCGGCGTCGGCCGGGGTCGCGACACCACCGGCGGAGAACAGCACGACGGGGAGCTTGCCGAGCTCGGCGACCTCCTTGACCAGCTCGTAGGGGGCGCGCAGGTCCTTGGCGGCGGCGTACAGCTCGTTGTTGTCGAAGCCGCGCAGCCGGGCGATCTCGTTCTTGATCTGACGCAGGTGCCGGACGGCCTCGACGACGTTGCCGGTGCCGGCCTCGCCCTTGGAGCGGATCATGGCCGCGCCCTCGGCGATGCGGCGCAGGGCCTCGCCCAGGTTGGTGGCGCCACAGACGAAGGGGGTGGTGAACGCCCACTTGTCGGAGTGGTTGACCTCGTCGGCCGGAGTGAGGACCTCGGACTCGTCGATGTAGTCGACGCCGAGCGACTGGAGGACCTGGGCCTCGACGAAGTGGCCGATACGGGACTTGGCCATCACCGGGATGGAGACCGCCTCGATGATCTCCTCGATCATGTTGGGGTCCGACATCCGGGCCACGCCGCCGTCCTTGCGGATGTCGGCCGGGACCCGCTCCAGCGCCATGACGGCCACGGCGCCGGCGTCCTCGGCGATCTTCGCCTGCTCGGCGTTGACCACGTCCATGATCACGCCGCCCTTGAGCTGCTCGGCCATACCGCGCTTCACGCGCGCGGTGCCGGTCTCGGGGGTCTGGTTTTCGGAGATCGTGCTGGACACGGGGTGACCTCACTCGTCGGAAAAAAGGGGGCTTCGGCAGCAATGAGGAAACGCGAGTGGACCAGTCCACAGCAAGGGCCAATGGGAAGCCCGTGGATCCTTTTGGTGGATCATGCGGCCCGCACCGGCCCCACGGACCGACCTCGTCGGCCGGTCACCCGCGTCGCGCCGCTCTCCCTGGTCGGAGTTCTCCCGGACCAGCGCCCCGGCCCGTCCGGCGACAGGACCGGCACCCACACCTCGTCCACCTCGGCCGGGCGGGACTCGTCGAGGACCAGCGGGCCGGGGAACACGTCGTCGCGGTTCGCGGAGCCGTAGAGGTGGAACGCGACGGCGCTCCGCAGGCGGTCGAGCAGCTGCGGGGCCGGTCCGGCCCTCGGGAGCCCGACCCCTTCAGCTCCCCGGCGAAGATCCCCTTCAGCCCCGCGTCGAGGTCCCGCCCGAACACGGGCAGCAGACTGCCCTCCTGCACATACGGGACACAGCCGTAGCCGCCCTGCACCACGTGGACCACGCCGGTCGGCGCGGCCACGACGACGAAGACCCGGCCCGTGCCCGACTCCGCCAGGTCGGGGAAGACACGGCGCCCGCCGTCCGCTCAGGCCGCGCGGTCCGCGAGGGCGGGCGGCGGTTCGTCGTCCATCTCGAACGCCATCGGGAACGGGGCGTGGCCGGCCAGCCGGAACCAGCGGACCTTGCGGTGCTGGCGCAGCCTGCGGACCGCGCCCACGGCGTCGTTGTGGAAGCGGCGGGCCATGGGGACCCGGCGGACGGCCTCGGTGAGCTCACGGGCCGCCGCGTCTCCCCCGGGCGCCTCGCGTACGACGTCCAGTTGCCGCGGGTCCGCGAAGACGGCCCGCAGGGCCTGGCTGAGGTCGCTCTCGGCGACCTCCCGCTGCTCCTCCTCGGCCTGCCGCGCCGCGTGCGCGGCCTCGTAGAGGACGATCGAGGCGGCGGGGTCGAGCACCTTGGAGGTGGCCAGCTCCTGGGCCACGGACGCCCGGCGCAGCAGCTGTGCGTCCAGCGCCGCGCGGGCGGCGTCGATGCGGGCGTGCAGCCGGTCCAGCCGTCCCGCCGTCCAGCTCAGGTACAGGCCGATCGCGACGAGGACGACCAGGGTCCAGATCAGGGTTGCGGTCACGGGCGGCAAGGCTACCCGCGACCTTCACACCGGCGGGGCGGGGTCAGTCCCGCGCCAGCCCGAGCCGGGCCCGCAGACCCGGCGATCCCCGGTCGTCGTCGGCCGCCACCGCCGCCGCGCCGGCCGTCACCGTCTCGTACACCGACAGGATGTCCGCGCCGACGGTCGACCAGTCGAAGCGCCGTACGTGCGCGCTTCCCCGCTCGCGCAGCTGTTCTCTGCGCTCCGGGTCTCCCAGGAGCCGTACCGCCGCCTCGGCCAGGGCGTCCGCGTCCTCGTTGGCGAACAGCTCGCCGGCCGCCCCCTGGTCGAGGACCTGGGCGAAGGCGTCCAGGTCGGAGGCGAGCACCGGGGCCCCGGCCGACATGGCCTCGACGAGGATGATGCCGAAGCTCTCACCGCCGGTGTTGGGGGCGACGTACAGGTCGACGCTGCGCAGGAAGCGCGCCTTGTCCTCGTCGCTGATCATGCCGAGGAACTCCACACGCGCGTGCAGCTCCTTGGGCAGGCTCTCCACCGCCTCCTTCTCGTCGCCGCGGCCGGCGACCAGCAGCCGGGCGTCCGGGCGCTCGGCGAAGATCTTCGGCAGGGCGCGCATCAGCACGGGCAGGCCCTTGCGGGGCTCGTCGATGCGCCCGACGAAGCCGATCGTGCCGCCCTGCCACTCGGGGTTGGGCTCGGCCCGGGCGAAGAAGTCGACGTCGACGCCGTTGGGGATGACGACCGCGTCCCCGCCGAGGTGCTCCACCAGCGTGCGCCGGGCGTATTCGCTCACCGCGATCCGCGCGCTGATCTTCTCCAGGGCGGCCTGGAGGATGGAGTACGCGGCGATCATGGCGCGCGAGCGCGGGTTGGACGTGTGGAAGGTGGCCACGATCGGGCCCGAGGCCGCCCAGCAGGTCAGCAGGCCGAGCGACGGCGAGGTCGGCTCGTGGATGTGGACGACGTCGAACGCGCCGTCGTGCAGCCAGCGCCGCACGCGCGCGGCGGACAGGAAACCGAAGTTGAGGCGCGCCACCGAGCCGTTGTACGGCACGGGGACCGCGCGGCCGGCCGAGACGACGTACGGCGGCAGCGGGGTGTCGTCGTCGGCCGGGGCCAGGACGGAGACCTCGTGGCCGAGCCGGATGAAGTACTCGGCGAGGTCGCGGATGTGGAACTGGACGCCACCCGGCACGTCCCAGGAGTACGGGCAGACGATGCCGATTCTCACGCGGGGTCCCCGTCCGACGGGCGGGGTTCCAGATCCGCGAGCCACAACCGCTGCAACATGTGCCAGTCCTCCGGGTGGTCGGCGATGCCGGTGGCGAAGGCGTCTGCCAGCGACTGTGTCATGACAGACGTCTTCTCGGCCCGCGTACCTGACTCGGGTACCTCGACCGGGGGATGCACCCGGCCCTTCATGACGGGCGTGTCGTCGTACCAGAGGGTGACGGGGAGCAGCAGCGCGCCGGTCTGCTGGGCGAGCAGGGCGGGTCCGGCGGGCATCGTGGCGGTGTCCCCGAAGAAGTCCACCTCGACCCCGGAGGCGGACAGATCGCGCTCGGCCACCAGGCAGACCAGCCCGCCGTCGCGCAGGCGCCTGGCCAGGGTGCCGAAGGCGGTGCCGCCGCTGTGCGGCAGCACCTCCATGCCGAGACCCTCCCGGTAGGCGACGAACCGGTCGTACAGCGTCTCCGGCTTGAGACGCTCGGCGACCGTGGTGAAGGGCGTCCGCAGCTCGGTGGTGACCCAGGCGCCGGCCAGGTCCCAGTTGGCCATGTGCGGCAGGGCCAGGATGACGCCCTGGCCGGAGGCGATCCCGTCGGTCAGGTGGTGCACGTCCTTGGCGGTGAAGCCGTTGCTGATGCGCTCGGCGCTCCAGGCCGGCAGCCGGAAGGACTCCATCCAGTACCGCAGATAGGAGCGCATCCCCGCGCGCGAGAGCTCGGACAGGCGCTCGGGGCTCGCGTCGGGCACCACGCGCGCGTAGTTGCTCTCCAGCCGTCGCACTCCCTTGCCGCGCCGCTTCCAGGCGAGGTCGGCGACGGTGCGGCCGAGGCGTACGGCGACGGGCTCGGGGAGCTTCTTGACGGTGCTCCAGCCGAGCCCGTACAGCGCGTCGGCCAGGCGCTCCTGGGCGCTCACTTCGCGGCCTCGCTCCCCTGCGCCTCGTGTCCCTGGGACTCCGGGGTCTCCTGGGCCGCGGCGGCCTCCGCCTCGGCCGACTCGCGCCGGACCGTGACGACCCGCTGGATCAGGGTGACGAGGCTGCCGACGGCGACGATCCACAGCGCGATCGGCAGCAGCACCTGGATGCCGGGCACGCCGAACGTGTGCAGACCCGCCAGGCCGGCCGCGACCAGGGAGATCACCAGGCGCTCGGCGCGCTCCACGAGCCCGTTGACGGCGACCGGCAGGCCGATCGACTCGCCCCGGGCCTTCGTGTACGACACCACCTGGCCGCTGGTCAGGCAGAAGATCGAGACGGCGCACAGGACGTTGTCGTCGCCGTTGCCCGCGTACCAGAGCGCGAAGCCGCCGAAGATGGCGCCGTCGGCGACCCGGTCGAGCGTGGAGTCCAGGAAGGCGCCCCAGCGGCTGGTCCGGCCGAGCTGGCGGGCCATGTTGCCGTCGACCAGGTCGGAGAAGACGAAGAGCGTGATCACGATCGTGCCCCAGAAGAACTCTCCCCTGGGGTAGAAGACCAGCGCGCCCGCGATCACGCCGGCCGTGCCGAGGAGCGTGACCGTGTCGGGGCTCACACCCCGGCGGATGAGAAACGCGGCGAACGGTGTGAGGACACGCGTGAAGAATGCACGCGCGTACTTGTTCAGCATGGCCTTCCCGAGGGTCGGTGTCGCCGCGCGGCCCCTGCTGGCCGCCGGCTGGCCCATCGTAGCCACGCGCGCGTGTGTGCGACGGTCGGGCACCCGGACCACCGTGTCCCGGCCTGACGGCATCCGGGTCACGGCCGCGTCGCGTCCGCCGTATGGACGCGCCGTGACGGGAGTGGAAAGCTCGAAGGACCGCGGGCGTCGCCGGAGCCGCCATCGCACGCGGGGCCGCCGTGCCCGCGCCCCCAGTGACCTCACCGTGTTCGGGAGGCAAGGAAAATGGGCGACAAGGCGAATGCACGTCCCGGAGCCGCCGGCAGGGCTACAGCGGCCGACCACCCCGCGTCCGTACGGAATGTGGTGCTGGTCGGCCACTGCGGATCGGGCAAGACGACATTGGTGGAGGCTCTCGCCCTGACGGCGGGAGCGGTGAACCGGGCGGGCCGCGTGGAGGACGGCGGCACCGTCTCCGACTACGACGAGATCGAGCACCGGCAGCAGCGCTCGGTACAGCTCTCCCTGGTGCCCGTGGAATGGGACGGCATCAAGGTCAACGTCCTCGACACCCCCGGATACGCCGACTTCGTCGGGGAACTCAGGGCCGGTCTGCGCGCCGCGGACGCGGCCCTCTTCGTCGTCTCGGCGTCGGACGGCGTGGACGGCTCGACCCGGATGGTGTGGGAGGAGTGCGCGGCCGTCGGCATGCCCCGCGCGATCGTCGTCACCCACCTGGAGGCCGCCCGCGCGGACTTCGAGGAGATGACGCGGATCTGCGCGGAGGCCTTCGGCGACGACGACCCGGACGCGGTGCTCCCGCTCTACCTGCCGCTGCACGGGCCCGAGGGGCCCGACGGGCACGCGCCCGTGACCGGACTGACCGGGCTGCTGTCCCGGAAGCTGTTCGACTACTCCACCGGCGAACGCAAGGAGTCCGAGCCGGGCGAGGACCAGCTGCCGGACATCGAGACGGCCCGCAACCGGCTGATCGAGGGGATCATCGCCGAGAGCGAGGACGAGACCCTCATGGACCGCTATCTCGGCGGCGAGCAGATCGACGTCAAGACGCTGATCGAGGACCTGGAGCGGGCCGTCGCGCGCGGCACGTTCTTCCCCGTCCTCGCGGCCGCACCCGCCGCCGAGGGCGCCCGGCAGGGCCTCGGCACGGTGGAACTGCTGGAACTGGTCACCAGGGGCTTCCCGACGCCCCTGGAGCGCCCGGCGCCGCGCGTGACGACGATCGACGGCGAGCCGCGCGAGCTGACCGCGTGCGATCCGGACGGACCCCTGGTCGCGGAGGTCGTGAAGACCTCGTCCGACCCGTACGTGGGCCGTGTCTCGCTGGTCCGGGTCTTCTCCGGCACCCTGCACCCCGACGAGACCGTCCATGTCTCGGGGCACGGCCTCGCCGACCGCGGCCACGAGGATCACGACGTCGACGAACGCATCGGCGCCCTGTCCGCGCCGTTCGGCAAACAGCAGCGGAACCTGACGCACTGCATCGCGGGCGACCTCGCGTGTGTGGCGAAACTCGGCCGCGCGGAGACCGGCGACACCCTGTCCGCCAAGGGCGACCCGCTCCTCATGGAGCCCTGGCAGATGCCCGACCCCCTGTTGCCGCTCGCCATCCAGGCACACAGCAAGGCCGACGAGGACAAGTTGTCCCAGGGCCTGGGCCGGCTGGTCGCCGAGGACCCGACGATGCGCCTGGAACAGAACCAGCACACCCACCAGGTGGTCCTGTGGTGCCTGGGCGAGGCGCACTCGGACGTGGCCCTGGAGCGGCTGCGCTCCCGCTACGGGGTCCAGGTCGACGTCGTCCCGCACAAGGTCCCCCTCCGGGAGACGTTCGCGGCGAAGTCCGGCGGCCGCGGACGGCACGTCAAGCAGTCCGGCGGACACGGCCAGTACGCGATCTGCGAGATCGAGGTGGAACCGCTGCCGGGCGGCACGGGCATCGAGTTCGTGGACAAGGTCGTCGGCGGCGCGGTGCCCCGGCAGTTCATCCCGTCCGTCGAGAAGGGCGTACGGGCACAGGCGGCCAAGGGGGTGGAGGCCGGGCATCCGCTGGTCGACATCCGGATCACCCTGCTCGACGGCAAGGCGCACTCGGTGGACTCCTCCGACGCCGCGTTCCAGACGGCCGGCGCGCTGGCGCTGCGGGAGGCGGCGGCCGAGGCGCGGATCCATCTGCTGGAGCCGGTGGCCGAGGTGACCGTCCTGGTCGGCGACGCGTACGTGGGCGCCGTGATGAGCGATCTGTCGGGGCGGCGCGGGCGGGTGCTGGGCACCGAGCAGACCAGCGGCGGGCGCACCCTCGTCAGGGCCGAGGTGCCCGAGATCGAGATCGGCCGGTACGCGGTCGACCTGCGCTCCCTCTCCCACGGCACGGCACGTTTCCAGCGCGCGTACGCCCGGCACGAGCCGATGCCGGCGCAGGTCGCCGAGAAGGTCCGCCAACAGGTGCAGAGCGGCTGATGGTTGAGGCCCGCCGGTCCTCAAGTGGCCGGTGGGGCACCATAGTGGAACGTTTCCCTCCGATTCGGCGGGCGGCTTCGGCCGTCCGCCGACGGATGTCGCCGCCTGCGGATACGCTGATGACCTGATCAACAGGTGTGCGAAGTACGGAAGTCGGGAAAGCCGCAGAAGCGGGAGCGGCGGCGATCGGGGGCGGGAATGACCGTTGACAGCGGTTACGCGGACATCTTCGGACCACAGGTGCCGCAGACGGGCGACGGCGGGCAGACACCGACCTTCGCCCTGGCCTCGGCGGCCTACCGGGACAACCCGGTGGAGGACATCAAGAAGGCCGACAACGAGTGGCACCAGACGGCGGTCAACCCCGGCCGCAGCTGGGCGAAGATCTTCCGGCCCAACCTCGGTGAGGCGTTCTCCCAGGCGGTGATCGACCGCATGCTGGGGGTCGGCCGCAAGCCGCTCATCCAGTCCTTCGGCAGTGAGCCGCAGGCCGTCGTCGAGCACTGCCTCGCGGCCAACCGCATCCGCCGCGAGCGCGACCAGAAGCTGACCGGCGTGATGCTGCTGTGCGGTGTGCTCTTCCTGCCCGGGCTGCTGGTGTGGCTGCTGGTCTTCCAACTGCGGGCGACCATGGGGAAGCTGGACAACAAGCGGGTCTCCGGCGTCGGCACCGGCCTGCTCGTCGCCGTGGGCGCCCTCGCCGTGCTCTTCCTGGTCAAGATGCCGTTCGGCGGCCTCGTCGGCTGGTACGCGCGCGGCTGCGTCGTGGCACCCGTGGCCGGCTGGTTCCTGGCCAAGCGGATCTGCGAGAGCACCGCGACGGACCTGCGCGAGCGCTGGGACAGCCTGCTGGCCGGCAGCAGCGTCGGCGCCAAGGTCCCCGAGGCCGTGCCGACCAGCCCGAACCAGACGGCGGCCGAGCAGCTGCGCCAGTCCCTGGCCCGGCTCAGCGCCGAACAGCAGTCCAACTCGGTCTTCTACGCCGGCCCCAAGGGCATACTCGGTATGGGCACGCGCTGGGGCGCCTGGCACCTCGCCGAGGAGCTGACACCGCTCGACCCCGTGAAGGGCGTCCACGAGTTCCGCAGCTGGACGGTCGTGCGGGCCATCCACGACCAGCTGAAGCTGCTGCCCCGACAGAGTCTGAAGACCGGCGGTTTCCCGCCGCCCGCGGTCCGGCACTGGATCGTCACCCCGGTCGGTGAGAACGCCAAGGCGGTCGCCCGGCCGGAGGGCACCGACGTCGAGGCCTACCAGGTCAAGCCGAGGGCCATAGAGGACATCTGCAACAACCAGCAGTTCGGCGGGGGCGACCGGCACTACCTGGGCGTCCAGTGGCCCCTCTGGGACGGCCAGTTGATCATCACCATGCTGATCACGGTGACCGTGCTGCACGAGACGCTGCGCATCGAGGTCACCGGCCACGCCCTGGGCCCCGTGAACGGCCTGTTCACCACGAAGTCCGAGGCCCCCACCAAGGAGGTCGCCAAGAGCGTCCGGTTCTGGGAGACGCGCACGGTCAAGCTCCCGCTGGTCACCCCCGACGAGGTGGTCCGGCTGGCCGCGCGGGCGACGATCAGCTGGTACCCGCCGCTGCTGAAGTGGCTCGGCGGTTCCATCGGCCTGCCCGAGCCCTTCGGTCTGCGGCACGCCTGGGCCGACCAGCCCTGGCGGCACCGCTTCATGGCCGACGACGCGCTGCGCGCGGCCACGCCGGTGCTGCGCGTGGTGCACACCGCCGCGATCAAGGTGCTCAAGGAGCACGACGTGGACATCGACAAGTTCAGCTCGCGCTCGTCGGCTCTCAGCGGTGCGGTCCAGGACGTGTCGCCGCGCAAGGCCGACAGCTACGACGCGTAGGCCTCCGGCGGTCGGCCGGAATCGTGCGGGTGTCTTGAGGTGCCGTCTCTGGGGGCTGCGCCCCCAGACCCCCGCTTTCGGCCTGGACGGCCTCGTCCTCGAACGCCGGACGGGCTGGAATTCCCGGGCGGGGCCGGAAGTCCCCGACCGGCTGGACAGTCCCCCGTCGGCCCGGAAGCCTCCGCCGAGGACCTACGCCGGTGTCGGCCAGGCCTCTGCCAGCATTTTCCTGGTGTCTGCCAGCAGTTGTGGGAGTACGCGGGTGTGGCCCACCACCGGCATGAAGTTCGTGTCCCCGCCCCAGCGGGGCACGATGTGCTGGTGCAGGTGGGCGGCGATGCCGGCGCCCGCGACGGTCCCCTGGTTCATGCCGATGTTGAAGCCGTGCGCGCCGGACGCGAGGCGCAGGGCCGTCATCGCCTGCTTCGTCAGCTCGGCGAGCTCGGCGGTCTCCGGCACCGTCAGGTCCGTGTAGTCGGCGACATGCCGGTAGGGGACGGTCATCAGGTGGCCGCCGTTGTAGGGGTACAGGTTCAGCACCGCGTACACGTGCTCACCGCGTCGGACGACCAGCCCGTCCTCGTCGGATTTGGCCGGGATCGAGCAGAAGGGACAGCCGTCTTCGGCACCCGGACCGGTCGGCTTGTTCTCACCCTGGATGTAGGCCATCCGGTGGGGCGTCCACAGACGCTGGAACGCGTCCTGCGTGCCCACTCCGATCTGCTGTTCCGGCTCACTCGTCATGCAAGGCAGCATATTGCTTCGCCCGTTCGCGGCGTGTCGCCGGGGCTGCGGGAGAGAGGGCCTCGGCCAAGCTTGGCCGGTGGACGACGACAACCGGACGGCACGCTGGGAGCGGCGGGCGGGCACCCCGCTCGCGGTGGCCTCACTGCTCTTTCTCGTCTCGTACGGCGTACGGATCCTGGGAGAGGGGCTGCCCGGGCCGGTGCTCGACCTGAGTCTGGCGGTTCTGTACGGGTCCTGGGCGCTGTTCATCGTGGACTACGTGGTGCGCTGGCGGCTGAGCGGCGAGGGTCCGGGCTTCGTCCACCGGCACTGGCTGGACTCGCTGGTCGTCGTGCTGCCCCTGCTGCGGCCGGTGCGCATCGTGCGGGTCTACGACGCCATGCAGGACCGCCGCCAGGAGGGACCCCGGCTGGCGCTCCAGGCACGGGTGATGCTGTACGCGGGCATGGCGTCCACACTGCTCGGCCTGTCCGCCGCCCTTGCCGTGTACCACTACGAGCACAACGCCCCGGACGCGTCGATCCGTACGTTCGGCGACGCGCTGTGGTGGGCGGTCTCCACGCTGGCGACCGTGGGCTACGGCGATGTCGTCCCCGTGACTCCGATGGGGCGGCTGGTCGCGGTGGTCCTGATGGGCTGCGGCCTCGCCCTGCTGGGCGCGGTGACCGGGTCGTTCTCCTCGTATCTGATGCAGCGGTTCGCACGGGCCGGGGACGACGTGGGGCCCCCGGAGAGGTGAACTCCCCGGGGGCCCGCGCACGACAGGGTCAGACCTGCGTCCGCTCCTCGACGACCTTCGCGATCTTCGCGATGGCCTCGTCGAACGGGATGCCGTTCTCCTGCGAGCCGTCGCGGTAGCGGAAGGAGACCGAGCCGCCCGACATGTCCTCGTCGCCCGCGATGACCATGAAGGGCACCTTCTGCTTCTGGGCGTTGCGGATCTTCTTCTGCATCCGGTCGGAGGAGGAGTCCACCTCCACCCGCAGGCCCCGCTTCTTCGCGGCCGCGGCGAACTTCTCCAGGTACTCCACGTGTCCGTCGCCGATCGGGATGCCGATCGCCTGGACGGGGGCCAGCCACGCCGGGAAGGCGCCCGCGTAGTGCTCCAGGAGCACCGCGAAGAACCGCTCGATCGAACCGAAGAGGGCACGGTGGATCATCACCGGGCGCTGCTTCGAGCCGTCGGGGCCGGTGTACTCGAGGTCGAAGCGCTCCGGCAGGTTGAAGTCGAGCTGGACGGTCGACATCTGCCAGGTGCGGCCGATGGCGTCCTTCGTCTGGACCGAGATCTTGGGGCCGTAGAAGGCGGCGCCACCCGGGTCGGGCACGAGCGGCAGGCCCTGCTTCTCGGCGACCTGGCGCAGCGTCTCGGTCGCCTCCTCCCAGACCTCGTCGGAGCCGACGAACTTCTCCGGGTCCTTGGTGGACAGCTCCAGGTAGAAGTCGGTCAGGCCGTAGTCGCGCAGCAGACCGAGGACGAAGGTGAGCGTCTTGTCGAGCTCCTCCGCCATCTGCTCGCGGGTGCAGTAGATGTGCGCGTCGTCCTGGGTGAAGCCGCGCGCGCGGGTCAGACCGTGCACCACGCCCGACTTCTCGTACCGGTACACGGTCCCGAACTCGAAGAGGCGCAGCGGCAGCTCACGGTAGGAGCGGCCACGCGCGTCGAAGATCAGGTTGTGCATCGGGCAGTTCATGGGCTTGAGGTAGTAGTCCACGCCCTCGTCGAGCTGCATGGGCGGGTACATGCCGTCGGCGTACCAGTCCAGGTGGCCCGAGGTCTCGAAGAGCTTCCCCTTCGTCGCGTGCGGGGTGTAGACGAACTCGTAGCCCTCCTCCTCGTGGCGGCGGCGCGAGTAGTCCTCCATGACCCGGCGGATGACGCCGCCCTTGGGGTGGAAGACGGCGAGACCGGAACCGATCTGCTCCGGGACGGAGAAGAGGTCCAGCTCGCTGCCCAGCTTGCGGTGGTCGCGCTTCTCGGCCTCGGCGAGGAAGTCGAGGTGGGCCTTCAGCTCCTCCTTGGAGGGCCAGGCGGTGCCGTAGATGCGCTGGAGCATGGGGTTCTTCTCGCTGCCGCGCCAGTAGGCGGCCGCGTTGCGCATCAGCTTGAACGCCGGGATGTTGCGGGTGGTGGGCAGGTGGGGACCGCGACAGAGGTCCTTCCAGCACAGGTCACCGGTCTTGGCGTCCAGGTTGTCGTAGATCGTCAGCTCGCCGGCTCCGACCTCGACGTCCGCGCCGTCGTCGGTGGAGGCCGAGCCCTTGATGCCGATGAGCTCGAGCTTGTAGGGCTCGTCGGCGAGCTCCTCGCGGGCGGCCTCGTCGGTGACCACGCGGCGGGCGAACCTCTGCCCCCGCTTCTGGATCTCCTGCATCTTCTTCTCGATGGCCTTGAGATCCTCGGGCGTGAACGGCTTCTCGACGTCGAAGTCGTAGTAGAAGCCGTCCTTGACCGGCGGGCCGATGCCCAGCTTGGCCTCGGGGAAGAGCTCCTGCACGGCCTGGGCCATGACGTGCGCGGTGGAGTGGCGCAGGATGTTCAGACCGTCGGTGGAGGAGATCTCGACGGCCTCGACCTCCTCGCCGTCGACGAGCACGTACGACAGGTCCCTGAGCTCGCCGGCCACGCGCGCGGCGATGATCGAGCGCTCGCCGGCGAAGAGGTCGGCGGCCGTGGTGCCCGTCGTCACCGTGCGCTCTTCCCGCTCGGAATCGCGTTGGATGATCACACGGACGTCTGACACCGGTATCTCCTGACTGAAGGTGGGTGCGGCGCCATACCCTGGGCGCGCGCAAGAGGCGATCGTACCGACCCGCACCCGCCGACCGCGAAATCAGTCCCCCGGCTGTTCCTCTTCGCAGGCTTCCTCGAAGTAGTCCGCGCCCCCCGCGTTTCCCTGCATCGCCTTCATCAGCCGGTCCCGCTCGGCCTCGTCGACCTGTACGGGTACCACCCCGCAGGCGCCGGTGACCCGGCGGAACCCGCCCCTGCTCTCCAGCCGGCCCTGCACCCGTACCGGCAGCCCGACCAGGTGGGCCTGCCCGGCGATGCGGTAGTCCTCCTCGTCGAGGGTGAGCCGGACGTGCGGGATGTCGGCGCCGGCCAGCACGCGCAGCCGTACGCTGCCGTCGCCGCGCGGCCCCGACCTGCGCATCCGGACGACCGCGCCGGTGATCCGCACGGGCACGGAGGGCTCCGCGCGGAGATAGCGGGCGCCCGCCTCGCGCAGTACGGACAGGTCGCCGGGTGAGAACTCGACCGGTTCGCCGCCCGCGGCGCACGCCTCGGGGACCCCGGTGGTCGGCGCCCACTCGACGGAGATCCGGGCGCCCTCGGTGCCCCGGACGAGGGTGATCAGCGCCTCCGTGAGCTCCCGGCTGGCGCCGGCCTCCACGGCGCCGTCGAAGGCGTCCATGCCCCCGGTGGCCCGCTGGTAGTCGATGGCCTCGCGGACCGCGTACAGGGCCTGGTGGAGGCGGACGGCCAGGGGGCGGGCTCCCGCGACGGGCACGAAGGCCGTCAGAAGGCGTCCACCGGCCGCGGAGCCGACGAGGACGCTCTCCAGCATCGCGAAGGCCGCGCGGCGGTGCCGGGCACCGTGGTAGCCGGCACGCGCGCGCGTGGCGAGCGCACCGGCCAGCAGCATCTGGCGGGCGGCGGCGCGCAGCTGTTCCTCGACGGGCCAGGCCGCGGCCCCGGCGGGCCCGGCCGGGGTGTCCCGCCACCAGCGGATCTCGTCGCTCGGGACGGCGAGACCGACGAGCACCTCACGCGCGGAGGGCATGCCGCTGCGGGCCAGCGCGAGCAGCGCCTCGCCGAGCAGGTCGTCGCTGTCGGGGAAGGCCCGGCTCTCCGGCACGAGCAGGCTGGTCCCGCCGCCGCCCGGTCCTGGCGGGGTCCAGCGGCCGTAGCGGCCCGCGGCGCCGCCGCGCCGCTGCCAGCCGTGGCGGCGCAGCAGGGCGCCGAGGACGGCCGGGTCGACCTCGCCGGGCTCGGGTGCCTGGTTCCAGTGGGCCTCGGGGTGCGGCCGTACGGCCCGCAGTGGCTCGTCGAGGGGGCGGTGGGTCATGGTCTGCCTCCCGTCCCGGCCCGCGTCATGATCTCGCACAGCGCCCGGTCGTCGAAGATGCGTGCGGTCGGTATCCGCACGGTGGTCCGGGTCCGGCCGGTGATCGGGTGGCCGGCGAGATTGACCCAGTAGCAGCAGTGCCGCAGTTCGAGGCAGTCGTGGCCGGCGCGCAGCCACTGGTCCTGGGACCGCGGGACGAGCATCACGACGAGGATCTTGTGCACCGACACCGGGGTGCGGGCGAGTTTGCGCAGGTGGTCGTTGTCGAGCGTGAAGGAGAAGAAGCGGCCGGGCGGGTTGGGCCGGATCTGATAGGTCGCCTTGAGCTGCACCTTGATGGTGACCTCGTCGTCGACGGTGTGCCCGGGTGCGCTGTGGCTGACGTGCCAGTCGATGCCGTTGTCCGGGAACGGCTGGGACAGCGAGCACCCCGCTGCCGCCGCGACCGCGTGCAGATAGCCCACCTGGAGTGTCTCCATGCAGGCGGTGGTGGCGAGCGTGCCGCGATGAAGCCCTTCGCGTTCGGGCAGCAGCCCGCCCCGCTCGGGCTGCGCTATCGCCATGACCAACAGCCTTCCACGCAAAGCCAGTCCCCGTGACGGGCCGCTGAACTGCAAGGACCCGTACTCGTGTTGTGTCCTTCCGGCGTACGTCGCAAACAGCCCGGGTATCACCAAACAGGCAGAAGACGGGGCGTCAGCTGCCGTGGGTGAACGAGGGGTTGTGTGGGTATGACGTACTGGTACGAGGGGCCTCTGGCCGCCTTTGACACGGAGACGACGGGCGTCGACGTGGAGACCGACCGGATCGTGTCGGCCGCCCTCGTCGTCCAGGATGCGCCGGGGGTCCGGCCGAGGGTGAGCCGCTGGCTGGTGAACCCGGGCGTGCCGGTGCCGGCCGGGGCGACGGAAGTGCACGGACTGACGGACGACCACCTCCAGCGCAACGGCCGCTGGCCGTCGCCGGTGATGTTCGAGATAGCCGGGCTGCTCGCCGAACAGGCCGCCGCGGGACGTCCGTTGGTGGTGATGAACGCGCCGTTCGACCTGACGCTGCTCGACCGTGAGCTGCGCAGGCACCGCGCCTCCGCACTGGGCCACTGGGTGGACGCGACGCCGCTGCGGGTGCTGGACCCGCGGGTCCTCGACAAACATCTGGACCGCTACCGCAAGGGTCGGCGCACACTCACCGACCTGTGCGCGCACTACGGCGTCACGCTGGCCGACGCGCACGACGCGGCGGCGGACGCGCTGGCCGCGCTGGAGGTCGTCCGGGCGCTGGGCCGACGGTTCGCGGCCCGGCTGGAACGCCTGTCCCCCGCCGAGCTGCACGCGCTCCAGACGACCTGGCACGCGGCGCAGGCGCGCGGGCTCCAGGCGTGGTTCGCGCGCAGCGGCACCCCGGAGACGGTGGACCCCTCCTGGCCGCTGCGCCCGGAACTGCCGGCGGCGGCGGCCTGAGCCGGGGCGCCGACACAAAAAAGCCGGTCCGCGTGATGCGGACCGGCCTTTCCCGGTGGGCGATACTGGGTTCGAACCAGTGACCTCTTCGGTGTGAACGAAGCGCTCTCCCACTGAGCTAATCGCCCGGGAACGCACCGAACAATACAGGTCTTCGCGGGCTTCCTTCAAACCGCTTCGAGGTACTCGGCCAGGCCGCGCCGTCCGGCCCGCATCATCAGCCGGTGGTTGAGACGGAACACCGGCCGGCCCGGGACGGCGAACCGCCGCAGCAGCGGCTTGTTGACCTGGACCACCTGCTCGTAGAGGGCGAGGGTGCCGGAGCCGTCGGCGGTGACCGTCCAGCGCGCCCAGCCCTCGATGTCGCCCGTCATCGCGATCTCCAGGACCCCGGCCGCCGCGTCGCGCCGCACTTCGCGCGCGGTGAAGGTCAGGTCGTACGGGAGGATCGAGCGGACGCGGATCACGCCGGTCGTGGCGTCGACCTGGTTCACCTCGCGCACCTGGCGCCACCAGCGCGGGTAGTCCTCGGCCCGCTCCAGCGCGTCGTACACGCGGGCGGGCGGCGCGGGCAGGGCCCACAGGCTGCGGAAGCGGTAACGGGTCCAGTCCATGGGCCGAGTGTGCCCGTACGGGGGCCGGGCCGACCGCGATTGAGTACGTTCTGAGTACGTGCGCTCATGCCGTCGGCCGTGACGCGGACCACACTGCGGCACATGACGTATTTTCCGCCCCCGGCCGAGGAGCTGCGCTTCCTCGACAACGAGCTCCGGCAACTGGACGCCCGCCGGGCCCAGTTGCTGGCCCGCCGCGCCTGGCTGATCACGATGCTTCAGCAGGCGGTACAGCCGGCCCCGCCGGTGTGGCCGAGCCGGCCGGCGCAGCCCGGTCCTTCCGCCCGCCCCGAGGCCACCGCCCCGGGTGTGCAGAACGTCCTCCTCCTGCTCGGCGGGATCCTGCTCACCATCGCGGCGATGGTGTTCACGCTGGTCAGCTGGGGGCATCTGGGGATCGCCGGCCGCTCCCTGGTACTGGGCGCGGTCACGCTGGCGGTGCTCGGCGCGCCCGTGGCGCTGCTGCGGCGGGGGCTGCGTTCGACCGCCGAGTCGGTGGCCGGCCTCGGCCTCGCGCTGACCGTGCTGGACGCCTACGCCCTGCACGAGGTCGTGTTCACGGCGGCGGACGGTACGACGTACGCGGCGGCGGCTTCGACGGCGCTGGCGGCGCTGTGGTCGGCGTACGGCACGGCGCTCGCCGCGCTGCCGGGCCCGGCCACGCTGCGCCTGCCGCACCCCGCCGCCCTGGCGGTCGCCCAACTCCCCCTGCTCCTCTGGACGGTCGCGCTCGGCGGCGGCCCGCTCACGGTCACGGCCGCGGTGCTGCTGACGACGGCGTTCGACGCGGTGGTCGCGCTCCGGGTGTCCGAGCGGCCGGTGCGTCTCGTCGCCCTGGTGTGCGCGTTCGGCACGGGAGGCTGGGGTGTCCTGGCGGCCGGTCTGCTCTCCCTGGGAGCGTCCGGTCCGGGCGCCGCCGCCCGTGCGGCGGCGCTCCTCCTCCTGGCGGCGGCGATCGCCCTGGGTGTGGCCCGGTTCGCGCCGCGGCCGGGACTCGCGACGGGGATGGCTACGACCGCCGCCCTGTGTGCGGTGGCCGGCCCGGGCGGTGTGCTCCGGGTGTCGGTGGCCGGTGACTGGGTGGTGCCGGCCTGTCTGGCCTGCGGGATCGCGCTGTTGGCCGCCGCGCGGGGCCCGTCGGCGGTGCGCCGGGGTGTCGTCCTGGCGTCCGGTGTCGTCCAGGCGGGTGCGGTGCTGTGGGCGGTGCCCGCCGTGGGCGTCACGCTGCTGGGACCGGTGGCGTGGCTGCGGCACGTCTGGGCCGGGGCCCCGGCCGACGCCCGTGCCGCGGTGACGGTCGACGCCTTCTGGCCGCCGTACGCCGTCACGGTGCCGCTGGTCCTCCTCGCGGTCGCCGCGGTCCTGGCCACGGCGGTCCGCGCCGAGGAGTGGCGCCCGCAGGCGCTGACCGCCGCGCTGACGCTCACCTGGGCCGCGGTGCTCGTCACACCCACGGCGCTGGAGCTTCCCTACCTCGTCGGCCTGTCGATCCAGGGGCTCACCGTGCCGGCGCTCCTGGCGCCTGCGCTTCGCGGGGCGGCTGCGCGGACGGCCACCGGGCTCGCCCTGCTCACCTCGCTCGGTCTCGCCTTCCTGTCGCTGGCCACCGAGCCGGCGACCCTCGGCGTTCTCGCGTCGCTGACCGTGGTGTTCGCGGTGGCCGCGTGGCGCGGTCGGCAGACGCCGGTGTCCGCGGCCGCCGCCCTGGGCTGGGCCACGGCCCTGGGCTGCGCCGTGGGCGCGTCCGCCGGCTGGCGGCCGGAGGTCGTCGCGCTGCTGGTGCTCGTCGTCCCGGTGGCAGCGGCCCTGCTCGCGGCGCGGCTGGACGACTCCGTGACGACGGTGACGGTCGAGGCGACGGGGGCCGTCGCCGGGTTCGTCGCCATCGGTCTCGCGGTGGCCGACCCGCCCCTGCTGGCCCTGGTGCTGTCCCTGTGCGGGGTGATCGCGGCCGGCACGGCCGTACGTCCGGACCGCCGTGACGTCGGCTACGCGGCCGTCGCCCTCTTCGTGCTGGCCGCGTGGGTCCGGCTGGCGGCCTGGCGGGTGGGGCTCCCGGAGGCGTACACGCTGCCGGTCACGGTCCCGGCGCTGCTCGTCGGAGCCCTGCGCCGGCGCCGCGACCCGGCCGCGTCGTCCTGGACGGCGTACGGTCCCGGTCTCACCGTGACGCTCCTGCCGAGCCTCGCCACGGCCTGGAGCGACGTCGAGTGGACGCGCCCGCTGCTGCTGGGCGCGGCCGGGCTGCTGCTCACCCTGCTGGGCGCCCGGCACCGGCTGCGGGCTCCGCTCGTGCTGGGCGGCTCGGTGCTCGCCCTGGTGACGCTGCACGAGCTCGCCCCGTACCTGGTCCAGGTGACCGACGCGCTCCCCCGCTGGGTGCCTCCCGCCCTCGCCGGGCTGCTGCTGCTCGCACTCGGTGCGACGTACGAGCAGCGGCTGCGCGATGTCCGGCGGGTGCGGGAGGTCCTGGGGCGGATGAACTAGCGGTCCGTCACGGCATCCTGTCGCCGAGCAGCGCCAGGTTCTCGATGGCGGCGAGGCCGTAGAGGGCGGTGTCGTTGGTGGACACCCAGGCGGCCTCGCCACCCGCGACCAGGGTGGCGGGGCCGCTCAGCGGCTCCGTCTTCCACGGCGAGGACTCCATGTAGCCGTCGGAGCTGTAGAACTTCGTCCACGCCCGCTTGGCCAGCGCCTCGTCCCCGGTCTGGACGGCGGCGTACGCGTCGAGACGCGAGTGGCCCTGGAAGAGCAGCAGGGTGCCGAAGTTGCTGCCGTAGCGCGCCGCCTGTTCCGCCTTGGTGGCGTTGAAGTAGCGGCAGTAGTCGAGGTACGCCTCCTTGAACTTCGGGATGTCGACCAGGTGGATGAGTTCGGCGCACAGTTCGTTGAGGCCGAAGACGGCGGACAGGTGCGAGACGCCGACGACCGGGGCCGTGGCCACCGCGAACCTGCCGGTGTCGAGGTCGTACAGGCCGCTGCCCTGCACGAAGCCGTTGGGCTGGGCGCCGATGGTCTCCATGGTGGACAGGACGCGGGCCTTCGCCTTCTCCCACTTCGGGCCCTTGCGTTCCCACTCGGTCAGCCACGCCGACACCAGGCCGCTCCAGTCGGTGCCGAAGCCGATCGACAGGGCGTGCCGGTCGGGGGTGTACGGCTCGGTGCGGATCTTGCGGAGCGGGTCCAGGGCGAGGAACGTCTCGTCGGAGTCGACGTTGGCGTGCATGAGGTCGCCGACGCGTTCGTCCGCGGTGAGGAAGTAGTAGTAGCGCCGGTAGGTGGTGTTGGCGATGCGCTGTTGCTTGGCGCTGTCGGCGTAGTGCTGCACGCCGTGCCGGGTGCCCAGGCCCGCCCACTGGCCGAGGTGGTAGACGTCGACCTCGCCGGTGTGCCGGGTCATCGCCTCGGCGAAGCGGAAGATGTCCGCGCGGCCGGAGCGCAGGTAGGCGAACCAGAGCCAGAGGTCCGGTGACAGCTCGGAGTTGTCCCAGGCGTAGCCGCCGATGTCGTACCGCCACTGGTGCCTGACGGTGTCGTAGGTGTGCATGATGTCGCCGTAGTCCCAGAAGCCGTACCAACGGCGCTGCTCCACCTGGTCCTTGTAGTAGGTGAAGAGGAAGTCGAGGTGGTCCTCGATCTTCGCCTTGGCCGGAGTGGAGCGGTCCGGCTCGGCGTACAGGCCCGGGCCGAACACCTTGGCCTTGATGAGCTGCCTGGGCGGGGCGGCGAGCTGGGGCAGCACCCGTACGGCCTCGACCTGTTCAGCGAGCTTCTCCGGGGCGGGCGTCGACTCATTGGCCCAGAAGAGGAGTTCGGAGGTACGGGCGATACCGTAGGGGGTGCCGAAGCCGGGCTCGTAGTCCTCGTAGGTGATGTTGAGGCCCTCGAGCTGTTCGGGGAAGGTGTCCTGGCCCATGCCGTCGTGGTAGAAGCGCAGGTCCATGGGCTGCGCCTCGGGCGACCAGAGCCAGAGGGTGACCTCGGCCTCGTCGGTGTGCGCGTCGCGGATGTCGAGCTGGGCGGGGTGCTTCTCCCAGAAGTCCCTGAGGCCGAAGGAGAAGCCGCCGCTCGCCCCGCCGACGTAGCCGAAGCCGGAGGCCCGCTTGCCGCCGCCGGCGCCGATCCAGCCGTAGCCCTTCTTGGTGCGCTTGCGCAGCGCGAAGCCGTCCGCCGACAGCTGCGAGAGGGTGTAGTCGCCCCACTCGGGGATGTACTGGAGGCGGGTGGTGACCCGCTGGTCCCAGGTGGCGGGGTCGGGGAGCTTCTGGCCCGCGTACTGGGCCGCTTGCACCGCTGCGCCGGGGTCACGGCGCAGACCCGTGATGCCCTTGACCGCCTCGCGCAGCAGACCGGTGCCCTCGCCGCCGATGCGGATGTGACGGTCGTAGGACTCGTCGCGCATCGGGACGGTGAAGCGGACGCCCAGCCCCCGGATGAAGTCGCCGCTCGCCTTGCCGGGCTCCTGCTTCCCGTCGTAGGTGATGGTGTGCACCATGCGGAAGGAGTCGGCGCCCGCGTAGAAGTACAGGCGGATGGAGAACGGGAGCCAACTGCGGCTGCCCTTGCGGTGCTTGCCGTCGATGCGGACGACCGCGCGGACCGGGCCGCTCTGCTCGACGGTGACGCCGTCGATGGCGCCCTCGAAGCGCTCGGTCTTGACGGTGCCCTGGTCCTCGTCCTCGATCTCGGGCTGCCGGATCAGGACCAGTCGGCCGTTCTTGGCGATCTCGGTGGAGCCACGGGTGACGGACTTGATGAGCGTGGCGCCCGACTTGCCGATCTTCGCGGTGATGACGCCCGTCGACACGACGACGGTGCCACCGCTCTTGTCGACGGTGACCTTCTTGGCGGGCGCGGCCGGGGCTCCGGCGGCGAGGGTGAGCTTGCCGGAGCCCGAACCGACCGCGTGCGCCGTCCACTTCAGGGATCCGTCCGGCCAGTAGGCGAGCGGCCAGGACTGTACGGGGACGTCCTTGCCGTCGGCGTCCGTCAGCGCGAAGGTCTGGTCCTCCTGGTACGTGCCCATGGGCCAGGGCACGCCGAGCGTGGAACCGGGGGCGGCGCCGAGGCCGCCGTCCTCCAGCCAGTCCAGGGTCACGGGATCGGCGTCGGCCGCGGCGGCTCTCGGCTCGGCCTGCGCGTCCTTGGCGCCCAGGGCCCAGCTGAACTGGGCGGCGGCTCCGGCGACGGCGGCCGCCTTGAGGAGGGACCTACGGGGGATGGGAGACATGAGACGCAGCCTTTCCTTTCCGTGCGGGTGCAGGGGTGGTCAGGGGCATGACAGAGAGAGGCACGGCGCCCGGGGCGCCGGCCTGGTGCGAGGGCGCGGCCGTCAGCGGTGCCGGTACCGCTCCTCGACGGCGACGGCCGCCGCCGCGACGGCCCCGAGGACCGGGACCGCCAACGGCGCGACGACCCAGGCGGACAGGACGACGACGGCCAGCCCGCAGACGACCAGGAAGGAACCGGCGGGATCGAGCACGGTCCGCCGCCCGGCCTGCGCGAGCAGCGCCCGCCAGGCGCGGCCCGGAGCCCAGACGGCCGCCGCCCGCAGCAGGGCCACGGCGAGCCCGATCAGCGCGAGGATGCCGACGGCCCCGACGAGCGGCCCGCCGGGAATCCCGGCCCGCGCGGCCAGGACGTCCACCCAGACCGCGGCGGCCACCGCCCACCCGGCGAGCCCGACGACCCACCCGCCGCGCACGGCAGCCCGGAAGTCGGCGACGAACTCCCGTCCGCCACCGACCTCATGGGACGTGCGACGCCGCAGATGCCGGGCGCCGGCGGCGAAGGCCGCGGGGTAGGTGACGACCCCGAGACAGGCCACGGCGATCCACACTCCCGTGAGCAGGCACTCGGCGAACACCGCGAAGCGCTCGCCGAACACGGACTCCTTGCGTGGCTTCACACGCGCTTGCGCCATGGTGTCCTCCTCAGCCCTTCAGTCCGGAGGTCGCCATGCCGTCGATGAGATAGCGCTGGAAGGCCATGAAGAAGGCGATGACCGGCACTAGCGCCACCAACGACATCGCGATCATGCTGCCGTAGTTGGAGATGCCCTCCTGGTCGCGGAACATCATCAGGCCGAGCGAAACGGTGTACTTGGAAGGGGTGTTGAGATAGATCAACGGCCCCATGAAGTCGTTCCACGCGTTGATGAACGTGAAGATGGCGCTGGTGATGATGGCCGGGCGGCTCAGCGGCAGCACGATGGACCAGTAGGTCCTCAGGTGCCCGCAGCCGTCGAGCTTGGCGGCCTCGTCCAGCTCGCGCGGCAGCCCGCGCATGAACTGCACCATCAGGAAGACGAAGAACGCCTCCGTGGCCAGGAACTTGCCCGCGACCAGCGGCACGAGCGTGTCGATGTAGCCGAGGTTGCGGAACAGCACGTACTGCGGGATGAGCAGCACGTGGTACGGCAGCAGCAGGGTGCCGATCATCAGAGTGAACAGCAGGTTCCGCCCGGCGAACCGGATCTTGGCGAAGGCGTACGCCGTCAGCGAGCTGGAGAGCACCACACCGACCACGGCCAGGCCCGCGTACATCAGCGAGTTGGTGAAGAAGCTGGAGATGGAGATGCCGGAGATGCCGTCGGCGAGCCCGGAGAAGTTCGCCCAGATCGGTTCGGTGGGCAGCAGGTCGATGCTGGCGATGATGTCCTTGCTCGGCTTGAACGAGGCGCCGAGCACCCAGACGACCGGGTAGAGCACGACCGCGAGCACGAGGATCGCGCCCACGTGCCAGGCGAGGGATCCGATGCGCCGCCGCTCGTGCGCGGGGCGCACGGCGGGGCTGGTGGCACTGGTCACTTGGCGGCCTCCTCGTAGTGCACCCACTTCTTCTGCGACCAGAACAGGACCGCCGTGACGAGCGCCACCGCGATCACCAGCGTCCAGGCCATCGCGGAGGCGAAGCCCATCTGGGCCTCCTTGAAGCCCTTCTGATACAGGTAACAGGTGTAGACGAGGGTGGCGTCGGCCGGTCCGCACCGGGTGTCGGAGACGACATACGCCGAGCCGAACACCTGGAACGCGTGGATGGACTCCAGCAGCACGTTGAAGAAGAGCACCGGGGAGATCATCGGCAGCGTGATGTTCCAGAACCGCCGCAGGGGGCCGGCCCCGTCCATCTCGGCGGCCTCGTACAGCTCCTGCGGCACCTGCTTGAGCCCCGCCAGGAAGATGACCATAGGCGCGCCGAACTGCCAGATGCTCAGAGCCACCAGGGAGTACAGGACATAGTCCGGGTTGCCGATCCAGCCGCCGACGTCGAGCCCGAAGATCTTCTGCGTACGGTCCACGACGGCGTCGTCGGAGAACAGCGCCCGCCACACGAAGCCCACGGAGACGCTGGCGCCGATCAGCGACGGCATGTAGAACGCGGCCCGGTACAGGGCCTGTCCGCGCCGCTTCTGCGCGAGCAGCAGCGCCACTCCGAGCGCGAGGAGCAGCTTCAGCGGTGTGGCCACGACGACGTACTTCAGCGTGACCTCGACCGACTTCTGCCAGCGCGGGTCCTGGAACATCGTCGTGAAGTTGTCGAGCCCCACCCACCGGGGCGGCGTGAACAGGTTGTAGCTGGTGAACGCGTAGTAGAGCGACGCGATCATCGGCCCCGCCGTGAGCAGCAGGAAACCCGCGATCCACGGCGACATGAAGAGATAGCCGGCGAGGTTCTCGCGGCGCCGCCCGCGCCGCCCGGCGGCAGGAGCGGCGGACCGCTTCTTCGCCGGGCGCGCGGGCGCTTCCTTGACGAGCGTCATGGTGGTACGTCCCCTCAGCCCGCGAACGCGGCCTTGGCCTCGCTGAACAGCGCCTTCGCGGCGTCGGCCGGCTTGGTCTTGCCCTGGGCGACCTCACCGCCGATCCGCAGGAAGGCCGCCTCGATGACGTCCGCGCCGGACGGGTGCGGGGTGATCTTCCCGAGGACGCCGGCCTTGGCGACCTCGTCCTCGTAGGCCGAGACGCCCTTGTTGTTGGGGTCGGTCGGCTTGAAGGCGTCGTACTGCTCGGTGGTGGAGAGGATGCCGCGGTCGTAGCCCATGATCTTGCCGACCTCGGGGTCGTGGACCATGAAGTCGATGAACTGGGCCACCTCCTTCGGGTGCTTCGTCCCGGAGAAAGCGCTCAGCATCAGCGAACCGAGGTACTGGCCGGTGTCCTTGCCGTCCGTGGTGGGGATCGGCGCGAGCCCGTAGTCCGACTCGCCCTCGCCCTGGTAGCGGATGGAGAAGTTGTCCCAGGTGAACTCGGACGCGGCGAGGCCCGCCGAGAGCCCGGACTTCGGCTTGACCTGCTCGATCTTCTTCGGGTCGGCGACCAGCCCGGACTTCACGCGCTTGTAGCCGTCCTCCCACCACTGCGTCACATCGTCCTCGGTGAAGCCGAGATCGCTGTCGGTGAAGAAGGCCTTGCCGTTCTGACGCAGGTACAGGTCGTAGAGGTACATGATGCTGAAGTAGCCGGTGTCACCGGCGATCTTCAGCTTGTCCTGGATCTTCTGCAGCGCGGCGAAGTACTCGTCCCAGGTCCACCCGAACTTCGCCTCGACGCCCGCGCTCTTGAAGGCCTTGAGGTCGATGACGAGCGACATGGTGTTGGCGCCGACCGGAATGCCGATCTGCTTGCCGTCGACCTGACCGTTCGCCAGTACGCCGTTGCGGAAGTTCTCCAGGCTCAGGTTCCCCGCGTCCGCCTGCGACTTGAGATCCATCAGAACACCGCGCTTGTCGTACTTGCGCAGAAAGCCGACCGCATTCTGGAAAACGTCCGGCGGATTCCCGCCGGAGGCCTGGGTCTGGAACTTCTCCCAGAACGCCTCGTAGTCGGTGAATTCGGGCTTGATCTTGATCTTCGGGTACTTCTTCTCGAAGAGCGCGATCGTCTTCTTGATGGCGATGGTCCGCGGCTCGCCACCCCACCAGGCGTAACGGATCGTGACCGTCCCGTCCGCCGACGTACCGTCGCCTCCCCCGCACCCGGTGGTCGCGGCCAGGCCCAGTGTGGCCGCCGTCGCCCCCGCGGCCTTCAGGATCGTTCGCCTCTCAACATTCCTGCTGGTTCCCACAGTCGGGCCCTCCCCGCAGCGTCGTTGCCGCTTGCATGAATCGTTTCAAGAAAGCGCTTGCTGGCACAAGGTACGAGGGGGTTGAGAGAGCGTCAATGATTCGGACAGGAATTTCTTGCACAGGGCTTCCTCGGCGAACCGCGCCCGCACGAGTGACGCAGTCCCACCGACCGGGCGAACTCGCAGGTGAGAGACGCCTGTTCGAATCACCGAACCGCTGACCGGTCGTCGGAAGATCACGCCGAGGGGCTGAAATCCGCCTGCGGGAAAGGGAGTCTCCCGAGGAGCGGGAGCCTGGCGGGACGAGGGAGCGGGGCGTCGACGAGCAGATTGCCCAGCACCCGGCCCATCTCCGTGCGCCGTCCACCTCGACCGGAAAGGGCTCGGCCCGGCCGCTGACGAGCCGTACGCCGAGTTCGTATGCCGTGTTCGCCGGCGGGCGGGTCGGCGCCGGCGAGAGGGGTGGCGCAGGAAGCGGGGGGGCAGGGCGGGGCGGGTGAGGCGAGGGGTGGCGCAGGAAGCGAGGGCGGGGGCCGGGGCTCGTCGCCGGTGGGCGACCGAGGCGGCGGTGCGGCCGGGCTCGACGGGGCGGAGGGGGCGCGGCAGGGCACGCGGGAGCGGAGAGACGGCACTGTCCGGCCCGGGGGACCGGAGAGGGGTAGCCACCGGGCCCAGGGTCGGAGAGGCGGTGCGGCCGGGCCCCGAGGGGCCCGGAGGCGATGCGGCCCGGCTCGAACAGGCGGAGAAGGGGCGACCCGGCTCGAAGGGCCGGAGAGGCGTCGGTGCCGGGCCTGACGGCCGGAGGGAGCCCCGTGGGCACGTGCGGGACGCCGGTTGCCGCCGCGAACGACGTCGGCCCGCCTGCGTTCTCGCAGGCGGGCCGACGTTCCGGGTGGGCGATACTGGGTTCGAACCAGTGACCTCTTCGGTGTGAACGAAGCGCTCTCCCACTGAGCTAATCGCCCGGACGCAGGAAGAACATTACCCCATGTCAGCGGGTGGCTGTGACCAGGGCCGACCCTCCCCCGCGCCTCCGCGGCGGATCACTGGTCCTTGATCTTCCAGGGCATCTCGAAGCCGAACTTCCACAGGTAGACACCCATCAGGACGGAAATGATCACGAGACCGATCGCGGTCAGCGTGATGTTGCGGCGGCGGACCTTCGGGTCGAGCGCGCGCTGGGCCGCCTCGGTGACCTTGCGCTTGGTCCAGCGGAGCACCAGCTGCGCCCAGACGAACTCGGTCGCCCAGATCGCCATGCCGCCGAAGATCACCACCCAGCCGGGACCGGGCAGCGGCAACATGACGATGCCGGCGCCCACCACGGCGAGGCCGATCACGAAGACCCCGACCTGCCAGCTCAGGTGCAGCATGCGGCGCGCCTTGACGAATTCGGGCGCCCTGGAGCCGAGCGCCTGGCCCTGCTGCTCCTCCGCCGCATCGCCCGGCTTCGACCTGTCCACCGCCACGACCGCCTCGCCCGACTCGTCACTCCCCGTGTTCATACAGCCCGACCTTACCCGAGAGAATCCGGTCACCGGAATGGTGGTACCGGGCGAACGCACTGTCGGCCGGAAGAGTTACGTAAAGGCACGCAAAACACTCAGAGGGGTTTACAACGGCACCGTAGGTGGCATGTCGATTTCGCCGACGTGCGAATCCCCGAGCGCACACTGAGCGAAAGGCCCTGGCGCTTATGAACACCACGGTCAGCTGCGAGCTGCACCTGCGCCTCGTTGTGTCGAGCGAGTCCTCCCTGCCTGTCCCCGCAGGCCTGCGGTACGACACGGCCGACCCCTACGCCGTGCACGCCACCTTCCACACCGGTGCCGAGGAGACCGTCGAGTGGGTGTTCGCCCGCGACCTGCTCGCCGAAGGCCTGCACCGGCCCACGGGCACCGGCGACGTCCGTGTCTGGCCGTCGCGCAGTCACGGTCAGGGCGTCGTCTGCATCGCCCTGAGCTCTCCCGAGGGCGAAGCCCTGCTCGAGGCCCCTGCGCGGGCCCTGGAGTCCTTCCTGAAGCGGACGGACGCCGCCGTGCCTCCTGGCACGGAACACCGGCACTTCGATCTCGATCAGGAGCTCTCGCACATCCTGGCGGAGAGCTAGGGCGAGGCTCACACCGAGCTGCCCGGCGCCGTCCACTCGGGGAGACGGCTCGGGCCAGGACAACCGAATAGGGCATGCGCCGACGCCGTGCCACGGGTCTCCCGTGGGGCGGCGTCGGCGTGCGCGCGGCACGTCCGGGCGGGGCTCCCCCGGCCTCCCCGGCCGGACGCCGGGGATCCGGTACCCGAGTGACCGTTGCTCGACGGCCCGGTGCGGCTACCATCGGCCAGCATCGGCGGGCGCTCGCCCGACCCCCAGGCCAGGGAGCGAAATGTGCTGATCACCCACGACACCCGGTGTGCGCTCGATGCCGTGGTGGAACTGGTGAACACCGCACCGGAGGAGGACACGACCCCGGACGCGCTGCCGGATGTCGCCGCCCTCGCGGATTTCGTACGAAAGCACGAGATCAGTGACGTCGGCGTGCTGTCCGAGTTCGACCTGTCCGCGGTGCGCAAGATCCGTGGACGGTTCGCCGGTATCTTCGCGGCCTCGGACCCGCGGACCGCCGCCGGACTGATCAACGAGCTGGTCGCCGCCGCGGGCACCACGCCACGCCTCACGGACCACGACGGCTACGACTGGCATGTGCACTACTTCGCGCCCGGTGCCTCGGTCGCCGACCATCTGGCGGCCGACTGCGGGATGGCCCTGGCGTTCTTCGTGGTGGCCGGGGAGCAGGAGCGGCTTCGGCGCTGTGAGGCCCCGGACTGCCGGCGCGCCTTCGTCGACCTCTCCCGCAACCGCTCCCGCCGGTACTGCGACAGCCGCACCTGCGGCAACCGCCTGCACGTGGCCGCCTACCGGGCGCGCCGCAAGGAGGCGGCGGGCTGAAGGCCGGCCTCACTGCGGGGTCCCTCTCGCGGTTCCTCGACGCCCGTCGACGTCCCTAGCCGTCCCTAGCCGTCCCTAGCCGTCCCTAGCCGTCCCTCGATGCCGACGCGGCCCCGGCGGGTGACGCCGGGGACCGCGGGTACGGCTCAGAGCAGCAGCAGATCATGCAGCGAAGCCATGAGCAGCAGACACCCGATCACCGCTAGAAAGATCATCAGCGGTGGCTGGGAAAGGGCGAAGAGGCACCCGCGCGGCTCGTCCTGCGGCGGCGCGGCGTCGCTCTGTGTCGTGTCCAGCATCTCGCGGGCGATGATGACGCAGGTGACGCCTCTCGCGCGATCACGCGCCCGGAATGAGCGGGATGGCCCGGATTCCGTGACGTCGCTGTCGTGCCGTGATCACTTCCGCGCACGGGCAGGCCGACTGTGTCGTTTCAGACGCCCGGGCCACCCCGTGGCCAGGGATTCATCGCCCCGGCTCATATGCCGTGCTTCTTCAGGATGGCCTCGATGTCGCTGAAGTCGTCGGCGCCGCCGGTCGCGCGGGGTGCGGCCGCGGGACGGGACGCCGGGCGGGAGGCCTGGCCCAGGGAGGGCGCGGAGGCGGCGGGGGCCACCGCCTCGGCCTGCGCGGAGCGGGCCGCCGCTCTGCGCTCCTTGCGGGTGCCGCCGCGACGGCGCTCCACGGTGCGGGTGGTGGCAAAGAGAGCCCAGGCCCCGCCGAGCACGGCGAAGCCCGCCCAGGCCGTCGGGCTGAAGGCGGTATCGGCGGCCCATTCGACGACGCCGGTCATCACGAGGCCCAGCGGCACCAGGGCGTAGGCGGCGATGCGGGCGGCCGCCAGGAAGCGCTTGCGATAGGCGGTGACCGCCGCGATGCCGAGGCCGGCCACGGCGGCGGCGGAACAGACGGTCTCGGCAATCATCCGGTCCTCCAGGCGTGGGCTCACTCGGGCAGAGATTCACATCGACTCGGCACCGCGGCCGGCGGCCCCGCGCCTCGTCCCTTCCATCCTGCACCTGCGCACCGCTCGCGGGCCATGCTCCGGCCGGACATCAGGGACATCTCCGGGTCGGCTCCTCCGCAGGTGCCGGACCGGCGCGTCCCCCCCGGGTCCGGCCGAGAGCGCCGTGCCCGGGCGACCGGAGGTCCGGATTGGGGCGGCCGGGCAGTGACTGGAAGACTGGCGTCATGAACGACTCGTCCCCGACCTCCGCCGCCGCCCCCGGCCCGGCGGCCGCCCGTCCCGCCGTCGTCCTCGACGTCTGGTGCGAGCTCCAGTGCCCGGACTGCCGCGGCGCCCTCGACGACCTGCGCGCCCTGCGCGAGCGGTACGGCGACCGGCTCGAGCTGCGGCTTCGGCACTTCCCGCTGGAGAAGCACAAGCACGCCTTCGCCGCCGCGCAGGCCGCCGAGGAGGCCCTGGAGCAGGGGCAGGGATGGCCGTACGTCGAGGCCGTGCTGGCCCGGGTCGAGGAGCTGGACCGTGGGGGAGAACCCTTCCTGGTCGAGGTCGCCGGTGAACTCGGGCTCGACGCCGAGGAGTTCGACACCGCCCTGATCGACGGACGGCACATCCTGATCGTGGACGCCGACCAGGCCGAGGGCAAGGCGATCGGCATCACCGGCACCCCGACCTACGTCATCGGCGGCGAACGTCTCGACGGCGGCAAGAGCCAGGACGGGCTGCGCGAGCGCATCGAGGAGATCGCCGACCGGCTGCTGGCCGAACAGGCCTGAGCCGGGCTCCGCGCGGGCCGGTTCCGGGCAGGTTCCTCTACCCGGGTCAGAGCAGGTTCTTGTACATCGAGTAACCCACGGGCAGGTAGCCGAGCGACTCGTAGAGCCGCTCGGCCGGGGTGTTGCCGACGAAGACGTTGAGGCCGAGAACGCGCTGGTCCGCCGCGATCGCCTGGGCCTCGGCCAGCAGCATCAGGGAACGTCCGTGGCCCCGGCCGCGGAAGGCCTCGTCGGTCTCGACGTCGTACACGAACGCCTTGCCGCCGACGAACGCCACCCAGAGCGTGCCGACCCGGGTGCCCTCCTGCTCCAGGACGCTGAACAGCATGTTCTCCGTCGCCCGGCCCTGCGGCAGCAGCAGTTCGCGGTCCCGCCGCGACCTGTCCCACGCCTCGTCCTCGGGCACCCCGCGATCAGCCCACTCCTGGGCGTAGGACGCGACGCCGTGCTCGAACCAGGGCAGGTACTCGGCCTCCGTCATGGGCCTGCCCCGGCTGCCCTCGGGCAGCCGGGGAGCGGTGGCACCCAGAACCTTCTCCATGCCGCGGTTGCGGTGGACGTAGCCGAGCGCCACCGCCATCCGCAGCGCGGTCCCCGCGTCGGCGGGCACCCTGAGCTCGATCCGCCGACAGCCCCAGCCCCTGGCCACCTCTTCGGCGGCCAGCGCGGCCACCGTGCCCCGCCCGCGCCCGCGGTCCGGTTCCTCGATGCGCAGGTCGGCGATCCGGGCGACGCGGGGGCCGAAGACGGGGGACGTCGAGAGGTGGACCGCTCCGACGGGACGGCTGTTCACGCACACCTGGTAGTGGCGTGACAGTGCCCCGTCGGCGGCGTGCTGAAGCGGCTCGGTCGGCCGCAGGGTCGTGGTCATCGGGGGCTTTCTACCCACCCCGGCGAGCAACGTCAGCTTGTTTTCCCGGTCCTTGCGGTTCCGGTCCGCGACGTCGCGGGTTCGGTACCCGGCCTTACGGGTCGAGGTCGTCGGCGGCGCGCTCGGCGAAGATCCGCATCGCCTTGGCGGTCACCGGCCCCGGCGCACCCGGCAGTTCGCGGTCGTCGACGCGGTGAACGGCCTGGACGTCCCGCAGCGTGGAGGTGAGGAAGATTTCCTCGGCCCGCTCCAGCACGTCCAGCGGCAGGTCGGTCTCCTTGGCGCCGGTCCACTCGGCGGTCAGCTCGCGCGTGATGCCCGCGAGGCAGCCGGAGGCGAGCGGCGGGGTGTGGATCTCTCCGTCCAGGACGACGAACACGTTGGACCCGGTGCCCTCGCAAAGCTGCCCGACCGTGTTGGCGAACAGCGCCTCGGTGGCACCGTGTTGGTGGGCTCGGGCCAGGGCGACGACGTTCTCGGCGTACGAGGTCGTCTTCAGACCGGTGAGCGCGCCGCGTTCGTTGCGGGTCCAGGGGACCGTGACGACGGCCGTGGAATCGGCGCGCCGGGTGGTCTCCCCCAGGGCGACGACGAGGGTGGGGCCGTGTTCGCCGCGGTCGGAGCCGAGCGGGCCGTGGCCGCCGGTGTAGGTGATGCGCAGCCGGCCGAGCGGCATCGGGTTGGCATCGAGGACGGCGGCGCAGGCGCGGCGGACCTCGTCGTGGTCGGGGTCCGGCAGACCGAGACCGCGCGCGGAGCGGGTCAGCCGGTCGAGATGGCGGGTCAGCGCGAACGTCACGCCGTCCACCGCCTTCACCGTCTCGAAGATGCCGTCGCCCACGGTCAGTCCGTGGTCGAAGACGGAGACGCGGGCGGACTCGGTGTCCTGCAGCCCGCCGTCGAGCCAGATCTTCACGTCAGTCCCTCTCCTTCGGCCTCGTACGTTCCCGACGCTACCGCGAGCAGTCGGGAGGCCTTCAGTTCGGTCTCCTCCCACTCGGCCTCGGGGTCCGAGCCCCAGGTGATGCCCGCGCCGGTGCCGAAGCGCAGCACGGCCCCGCCTCCGGGGACGCGGTCGATCCAGAAGGTGCGGATGCCGACCGCCAGCTCGCCGGTCCCACGGTCGGCGTCGACCCAGCCGATGCCGCCGCAGTACGGGCCGCGCGGTGCCGTCTCCAGCGCGTCGATGATCCGCAGGGCGCTGGACTTGGGCGCGCCGGTGACCGAGCCGGGCGGGAAGGCGGAGTCGAGCAGCTCCGGCCAGCCGGCGCCGTCGCGCAGCTCGCCGCGGACCGTGGACACCAGGTGGACCAGACCCGGATGCTTCTCCACGGCGCACAGGTCGGGGACGGTCACGCTGCCGGTGGCGCAGACCTGACCGAGGTCGTTGCGGACGAGGTCCACGATCATCACGTTCTCGGCGTAGTCCTTCTCCAGGAGGTCCGCCTCGGTGCGTCCGGTGCCCTTGATGGGCCCGGACTCGACGACCCGGCCGGCACGGCGCAGGAAGAGCTCGGGCGACGCGGTGGCCGTCTCTATGCCGTGCGCCGGGAGACGAATCGTTCCTGCGTACGGCGCCGGGTTGCCCCGGGCCAGCAGGGCGGTCAGCGCGTCCACGTCGGCGTCGGACGCGACCGGTGCGGTCAGGACCCGGCAGAGGTTGGCCTGGTACACCTGGCCGGCCGCGATGTGCTCCCGGATGCGACACACACCCGCCGTGTACGCGGCGCGGTCGAGGGATGACGTCCAGTCACCGGCCGAGGGCCCTCGCCACCGCCCGGGCACGGGAGCGGGCACCGGTTCTTCGCGCACGTCGGCGAAGCGCGCACAGACCGGACGGCCCTCGAAGTCGGCGCAGACGGCCCAGAAACCGGCGGATTCGAGGGCGGCCGGATCGCTGGTCACATCGAGGAGGCCGGTGGCGACTCGGGTGCCGAAACGGGCGAGAGGAGGGAGGTCGGGCACGTGGTCGAGTGTATGGCGGGTCGCTCGAGAGGTGATCCTGGCATGTCCCGCATGTCCCGGCCGGGGGCCCTGACCAGGTCGGCGACCAGGCACAGCGCAGCACGCTGCACAAACGCGTTTTTGTGCTGGCCCGGGAATCCGCTAGAGTTCAACACGTCGCCGGGACGCGAGAGCCGACCGAAACGACATGCGGACGTAGCTCAGTTGGTAGAGCGCAACCTTGCCAAGGTTGAGGTCGCCAGTTCGAACCTGGTCGTCCGCTCGCAGGAAGCAGGAAGAGGGGGATCATCCCGAACCCCCGCACTCCTGGTGGAGTGGCCGAGAGGCGAGGCAACGGCCTGCAAAGCCGTCTACACGGGTTCAAATCCCGTCTCCACCTCCAAGGACGATTAGCTCAGCGGGAGAGCGCTTCCCTGACACGGAAGAGGTCACTGGTTCAATCCCAGTATCGTCCACTGGATCTGTTCGAAGATCCGAACCCGCGCGATTAGCTCAGCGGGAGAGCGCTTCCCTGACACGGAAGAGGTCACTGGTTCAATCCCAGTATCGCGCACGCACCGCACACGACTTCCGGGTCGTGGTCCCGAGGACGATTAGCTCAGCGGGAGAGCGCTTCCCTGACACGGAAGAGGTCACTGGTTCAATCCCAGTATCGTCCACACGCATCAAGAAGCCCCCGACCGCCTTCGT
The DNA here is from genome assembly GCF_035983595.1 of Streptomyces sp. NBC_01334. Taxonomy (NCBI): domain Bacteria; kingdom Bacillati; phylum Actinomycetota; class Actinomycetes; order Kitasatosporales; family Streptomycetaceae; genus Streptomyces; species Streptomyces sp. NBC_01334. Next base: position 2,090,561 of record NZ_CP130718.1, read on the forward strand.
GGTCGGGGGCTTCTTGTCGGTTCCGGTTCAGCTGGAGAACAGCATCCGGCCGAAGCCCTTCTGACGGTGGTGCCCGCCGTGGTGGCCGCCGTAGTGAGCGCCGCCTTGCGGAGCACCCCAGGCGGGCGCCGCCGGGGCGGCCTGGGGGTACGCCTGCGGGGCAGCCGGCGGCGGGCCCGGCTGGGACCACTGGGACTCCAGGCGGGTCAGCGCCTCCAGCTCGCCGTAGTCGAGGAAGATCCCGCGGCAGTTGCTGCACTGTTCGATCTGGACGCCGTTGCGGTTGTACGTGTGCATCTGAGCGTGACACTTCGGGCACTGCATGGTTCGGCTCAACTCCTCGCCGGTCGGTGCTGTTTCGCGTACCGCCAGGACAGACACTGTCCGGCTGCGGTCGGTTGCACCCTACTTCGCCCCGGTCGCCGTCAACTGCGGGGGGACGGAACCCATTCGGGCACAGGCGTCGACCAGGCACTGCTCGACCTCGTCCAGCGCCCGCCCCTCCGCGAGCGACTTCGTGACCGAGCGTGCCGCGGTCTGCACGGTGAGTGCGCGCGCCGGGACGTCGAGGGCGTCCCAGGGGTCGCCGTCCTCGGGGACGGCGGGCCCGCCCCGGGCGCGGTAGGCGGCGAGGAAGCGGGTCCACTCCTCGGGCGGGAGGAGACCGCAGGCGTACCAGGCGGCGGGGCGGGCGAGATCCCAGGCCGGAACGCCGACACCGAGATCGTCGACGTCGATGAGGCGCCAGGGCCCGTCGGGTGCCGGATGGCGGACGAGCTGGCCGAGGTGGAGGTCGCCGTGGCAGAGGGTGGTGACGTCGGGCATGGGGGCCTCGGCGCGGGCCCAGGCGGGCAGCGCGTGCCAGGCACCCAGGACGGGGGCGACGGCGGGGTGCGGTCCGGCCGCGCGGAGGCGGGCCACCGCGTGGGCGGCCTTGGCGGGACCGCGCATCTCGGGGAGCGCGGCCGGAGCGGGGGTGCGGTGCAGCAGGGCGAGCAGGGTGCCCGCGGCCTCCCAGGGGGCCAGGTCGGGATCGTCCGGGTCCACCGGGGTGCCGTAGGGCCAGAAGGTCACCAGACGGCCGTGGAGTGCGGCCGGAGCCGGTGTGAGCGGCGGGAGGAGGATGTCGGGGAGCCGGGCGGCGAGGGCGAGGCGCGGGGTCAGTCCGGCCGGGTCGGTGTCGGGGGCGTGCGCCTTCGCGACGGTGTCCGCATGCCGGACGACGGTGGCGTCGGGGCGGTCGGCGAGGGTGGCCGCGCCGCAGGGGCAGGCCGGTGTGGCCTCGTGCGCCTTGGCTCCGGCTCGGCGGGAGAGCTCGGTGAGCAGGGGGTGCGCGGTCACGGGGCTCCCTGGGCGGCGGCGTGCGGGTCTTCCCGCGAGGGTACGCAGCCGGGGTCACCGGAGTCGCGGGGGCATCTCGGTCGCGGGCGGCCGGGAGACGCGTCGCGGGCCGCCGGGAAAAGCAATGCAGGCGCAGCTCCCCAGCTGCGCCTGCATTTTTTGCCGTCCGCCGCACCCCCGTCCCCACGGGGTTTCATGGGTGGATGTCCCCGCCCGGACCGCTCTTCCGGGCCTGGGGTCGCCGCTCAGCGCCCCAGCATCACTCCCACGGACGACGCCTGTGTGGCCACTGTCTCCCAGCCGTCGAAGACGACGAGGAGCAGGACCGCCAGGGGAAGGGCCATCAGCGTCGCCACCAAGGGGTGGCGGCGGCCCGTGCGACGAGGGCGCGTACCGCGTCCCTGTGCGCGGATCATCGTCCGCGGTGCCGTAAGAGCCATGGTCCCTCTCCTGACCTGATCAGTTGTCGTTGGCAGCGGCGGGTGTCTGACCTCGGGGGACGAGTGCTGCACCCGCCGCTTGACCTCAAATCTAGGCGCGGGGCGACCGCGGGGCGTCATGCCCTCGTACCGATTGCCGGGCCTCCCGGAGGATGAGCCATGACCTGCGGAGTACTCCCCTGGGTGGAGAGACGGTCCCAGGTCTCAGGGTCTTCCCGGAGGGGCTCTCCGGTCCGGTCCGGACACCCGCACCGTCTCAGGGCGTGGGGCAGGACCCGGGGCCCGTGACTTCGCTCACTCCGCCGCCCTCTGCCGTACCGCCGGCGCCCCTCCCCGGCCCGTCCGGCAGGCCTTCACCACCCGGGTCCGCCTCCCGGCGCCGCCGGCGGCGCCGGTCCGCGCACCGTGACCTGTCACGGGATCAATCCACCGTCCGAGAGCGGCGGTTGGGGATGCTCCGCCGCCAAGGCGTGCCTGTTCGCAGGGTCTCTGATCACCCTTCACATTCCCCGCCGGGCACTGACAATCCATCGGTACGAGAGGGCGCGGCCTCTGCGCGCGAACGGCCGTGGAAACGTAAGCTGTGCCACGTCACACGGACCGGGCAGCGGGGATGAACATGGCGATGATGCGCCTGAGGCGCGAGGACCCGCGCGTCGTCGGCTCGTTCAGGCTTCACCGACGGCTCGGCGCGGGTGGGATGGGCGTCGTCTACCTGGGTTCCGACAAGAAGGGGCAGCGGGTCGCGCTGAAGGTGATCCGGCCCGATCTGGCGGAGGACCAGGAGTTCCGGTCGCGGTTCGCGCGCGAGGTCTCGGCCGCTCGCCGGATCCGGGGCGGCTGTACGGCGCGGCTGGTCGCGGCGGATCTCGACGCCGAGCGGCCGTGGTTCGCCACCCAGTACGTGCCCGGGCCCTCCCTCCACGACAAGGTCAACGACGAGGGGCCGCTCGGGGCCGCCGAGCTGGCCTCGATCGGAGCCGCGCTGTCGGAGGGGCTCGTCGCCGTCCACGAGGCCGGGGTCGTGCACCGGGACCTGAAGCCCTCCAACATCCTGCTCTCCCCCAAGGGCCCGCGGATCATCGACTTCGGTATCGCCTGGGCGACGGGCGCCTCCACGCTGACGCATGTCGGTACGGCGGTCGGCTCCCCCGGGTTCCTCGCGCCCGAGCAGGTGCGCGGGGCGCTGGTCACCCCGGCCACCGACGTGTTCTCGCTCGGCGCCACGCTCGCCTACGCCTCGACGGCCGATTCGCCCTTCGGGCACGGCAGTTCCGAGGTGATGCTGTACCGCGTGGTGCACGAGGAGCCGCATCTGCACGGGGTGCCGGACGCGCTGGCCCCGCTCGTGCGCGCCTGTCTGGCGAAGGACCCGCAGGAGCGTCCCAGCACCCTCGATCTCTCCCTGCGTCTGAAGGAGATCGCGACCCGGGAGGCCCAGGGGCTGGCGGACGCGCGTCCTCCGGCGCCTCGGTCGGCCGAGGCGGATCGTCCGACGGGGCGGCTCTCCGACACCGGTCACCCGGAGCGCACGCTGCGCCAGCAGGCCGGGCCCGGTACTCCGCCGCCGCGGAACGGGGCGCCGCCGGCGCGCGGTCCGGTTCCTTCGCGGGGCGGAGCGCCGGCTCGCGGGGGCAGTGCCGCACGGGGCGGCGGTGCCTCGTCGTCGCGGTCGGGGGCCCGGCCGGCTCCCTCGCGCAACACCCGCCCCGGCAGCGGCAACCGGCCCGCATCCCGTGGCGGGACCCGGCGCCCGGGGCCGAGGACCACGGGAACCGGGCGGCGGCCCGCCAATCCGCGGCTGCTGCGCCAGCGGCTGTTCGTGTTCGTCGTGGTGACCCTGCTGGTCGCGCTCGGCATCGCCGTCGTCCAGGGCTGCCAGGGTCCGGCGCGCGGGCTCGGCGGCGACGACGGCGTCGTACGGCAGGAACAGCAGCACCTTCGTCCGCAGCCGGGCGACCCTCTCGGGGACTGACCCGGAGCCGAGCCTTCGGGCTGCCGGGAGAGCGGCCGGGACGGCGTCAGGCGGTGATGGGGATGATGCCCAGGGGCTCGGTGGTGGGCTGCGGTGAGCCGCCGGCGGGTTCGACGGTGATTCCCACGGCGACGGCGTCGGCGGGCGAGCCCTTCATCACGCGGGAGTCGTTCGTCGCGCTGCCGGTCAGCAGGCCCGCCGACCAGACATCGCCCGCCTCGGCCGCGTACCAGAGTTCGTAGACCTTGCCCCCGGTCAGGGCGGGAAGATCATGGGCGGCGAAGACCGCGCGTGCCTGGTCGAGGGAGACCACGACGGCGGCGGTGGTCCCGCCGGTCAGGCTCCCGGTGTGGACGGTGGCGTCGGGTGCGGTGAGGACCTCCGTGATCGCGGCGCCCGCGGTGCGGGCCTGCTGCTCGGCCTGGGCCGCCCGGGCACGCACGTCGTCCGCCTCGACGTGCTGCCGGACGGCGATGCCGCCGAGCACGGCGGCCGCGGCAATGCTCGCGGCCAGCGCGAAGCGCAGCACCCGGTGGGCCGGGGCCCGCGAGCGGTGCGGGACGCGGTCCTGACGGGTGTGGGCGACGGCCTGGAGGGTGCGGGCACGTGCCTGCGGAGTCACCGGGACGTTCTGCACCGAGGCGCCGAGGCGGGCGGTGGTCCGAAGGAGATCGGCGGCCTCCCGGTGGCACTGTTCGCAACCGGCGAGATGGTTCTCGAACGCGGACTCCTCGGCGGGCGGCAAAGCGTACAGAACGTACGCGCCGACGGCCAGGTGGCGATCCTCCTCAGGTGTCATGCGTCGGCCTCCAGACAGGCGCGCAGTCGCCGGAGCCCCGCGCGCATTCGGGACTTCACCGTTCCTTCGGGGGTGGAGAGCGCGTCGGCGACCTCGAGGTAGGTCAGGCCCTGGTAGTAGGCGAGCATCAGCGGCACGCGCTCCTGGCGGGCCAGCGCGGTGAGACAGCGGTGGAGCCGCCGCTGCTCGTCGTGGTCCTGGACGATCTCGGCCACTTCGTCGAAAGGCCGCTGCGGCTCGAGGGTGACCGTGCGGTGTTCGCGGGCCGAGCCCGCCTGCGCGGACCGTACCCGGTCCACCGCCCGGCGGTGGGCCACGGTGAGGACCCAGGCCTTCGCCGTTCCCCGCTCGGGGCTGTAACGGTCCGCGGTGCGCCAGACCTCGATCATGACCTCCTGGGTCACCTCCTCGGCCTGCGCGACGTCCCGCAGGATCCGGCAGGCCAGTCCCATGACACTGCCGGACAGCGCGTCGTAGACGCCGGTGAACGCGTCATGGTCGCCACCCGCCACCCGGGCCAGCAGGTCCTCCACTCGGGCGTCCGGATCGAAGCTGTGCGGCAAAGCCATGCTCCCCTCGTGCCTCGTGCTGGGTTCGGACGGCCCGCCCGCGGCGTGTGCGGAGGGAAGAGACCTGCACCGGGAGGCTCCTCACCGCTCCGGGGACGGGTCGCGCGCGGATCGAAGGTCGAGCAGGACGTGTACGGTCTTGCCGCCGAGGGCGGGGACCAGCCTGATCTGTCCGCCCAGCCCGCGGATGACCCCCATGCCGAACCCGCCGCGTTCGTCGCCGTCCGAGCAGCGGTGGAGTTCGGGAAGGTCCTCGCTGTGATCGGTGACGGCGATGTCCAGTCGGCCGTCGCGCATCGTCAGCGTCAGCATGCAGGGACCGCAGGTATGGCGGACGGCGTTGGTCACGAGTTCGGAGACGACGAGGACCGCGTCCGGCACGCGGTCGACCGGATCGGTCGCCTTCAGCCAGCTCTCACTGACCTGACGGGCGAGGTACGGGGCCCGCCGGGAGTGCGGCAGGGCGACGGCACAACGCGCCGTCGTCGGCGGTGCCGTCGGCAGTGACATGGTGGTGGACATGAGGGCTCCCCTGGAACGACTCGTCGGGGACGGCTTTTGTTCGCAGGGGATTCGTAGCCGCGGAGCACGCGGATGCCGCCGCGTTGTACACGAAAGCCTCAGGTTCTCACCCGGCCGGGCGAGCGGGGGTCCGTGCGTTCCGCGGGGAGGTCCGCGGCCTTGACGCTGCAGCGACCTTTATACCGTTCCGACATTTTTCGCCTTTGTCGTCATCCGTCCCGCTTTCGGGTCCGAATCCCCCGCGTCCGGCACAGCGGGACGGGGAACGTCGTTCCTCCCGGATCCACACCACGCCATCGGCGCGACCGGTGGACGGGAGTGGCGTGACCTCGTCTCATGTGCTCTTCGCTCGACGTTCAAGGGAGATGTGTCCGATGACCGCTTTCCTGCGAGCCCGCCGCCTGGTGGCCGGAGCCGCCGCGACGGGCCTACTGGCCGGAGGGGCCGTGCTCGGCATGTCCGGTGCGGCGACCGCGGCTCCCGCTCCCGCTTCCGCCCCGACCGTGGTGACCACCGACCACGACGGTAAGTGCCACTGGGTGAAGGGCCACTGGGAGAAGAAGTGGGTGAAGGGTCACTGGGAGAAGAAGCGGGTCAATCACAAGACCTGGCACCACGGCCACTGGGACAACCACTACACCTACAAGTGGGTCTATGTTCCCGGCCACTGGGACCACCAGTGGGTCAAGGGGCACTGGGAGTGCCACCACCGCTGACCGCGGCCGTGCGCGGGCGAGGGCCGGAGGCATCACGCCGTCCGGCCCTCGTTCCACGGTCGGGCCCGGTCCTCAGGCAAGCCTCGGCCGGGTCGCGTAGAACGCGACGGCGGAGGCGGCCGCCACGTTGAGGGAGTCGATCCCGGCGGACATGGGGATGCGCACCCATTCGTCCGCCGCCCGCAGAGCGTACGTGGAGAGTCCGTGCCCCTCCGAGCCCAGCATGATGGCGCTCTTCTCGAAGCGTGCCGGGTTCAGCTCGTCGAGGGGGGTCGCCTTCTCGTCCGGGGTCATGGCGAGGATGTCGTACCCGGCGTCACGCACGACGTCGAGCCCGGCCGGCCAGGCGTCGAACCGGGCGTAGGGAACCGAGAAGACGGCCCCCATCGACACCTTGATCGCCCGCCGGTAGAGGGGGTCGGCGCAGTCCGGTGAGAGCAGGATCGCCTTGATGCCCAGCGCGGCGGCACTGCGGAAGGCGGCCCCGAGGTTCGCGTGATCGACGAATCCCTCGAAGACGGCGACGCGCTGACCCGCGTCGTCCGGTGGTTCCACGGGGTGGTCGCCGATCGGCCCCGGGACGACGGTCCGGCGGGCGGCCTGGAGGAGTTCGGCGGCGGCCGGCAGCGGCTTGCGCTGCATGGAGGCCAGCGCGCCGCGGTGGACGTGATAGCCGGTGACCCGTTCGGCGAGCTCCGGGCTGACGGCGTAGACCGGTGCCGGGAGCTCGTCGATGACATCGCGCATGACGTCGACCCACTTGGCGGACAGCAGCATGGAGCGCATCTCGTACCCGGCGTCCTTGGCCCGGCGGATGACCTTTTCGCCCTCGGCGATGAACAGGCCCTCGGCGGGCTCGCGCTTGCGGCGCAGCTCGACGTCGGTCAGGCCGGTGTAGTCGCGCAGGCGCGGGTCGTCGGGGTCCTCAATGGTGATGAGATCGGCCACAGGGGTGATACTGCCTTGTCCTGGGTGCGGTGCCAACGGCTCGGAACGGTTGTGTTACCCGCGGTTACTCGGAGCTCCGCGAGCCGACGGCGACGACCGCGCCGACGACGATCACCGCTGGAGGCCTGACCTCCTGCGTACGGACCTCCTCGGCGACCGTCGCGAGCGTCGCGTCCACCCGGCGCTGGGCCGCCGTCGTGCCCTCCTGGACGAGGGCGACCGGGGTGTCGGGCGACTTGCCGTGCGCGACGAGCGTCTCGGCGATCTTTCCGATCTTGTCGACGCCCATGAGGATCACCAGGGTGCCGGTGAGCTTCGCGAGGGAGGGCCAGTCGACCAGGGACCGCTCGTCGTCGGGAGCGACATGCCCGCTGACCACCGTGAACTCATGGGCGACGCCCCGGTGGGTGACCGGGATGCCGGCCGCGCCGGGGACCGAGATCGAGCTGGAGATGCCCGGCACGACGGTGCAGGCGATGCCGGCCTCCGCGAGGGCCTGGAGCTCCTCCATGCCACGGCCGAAGACGTACGGGTCGCCGCCCTTGAGGCGGACGACCGACTTGCCCTGCTTGGCGTGCTCGATCAACGCGTTGTTGATGGCCTCCTGGGCCATGAACCGGCCGTAGGGGATCTTCGCCGCGTCGATCACCTCGACGTGCGGCGGGAGTTCGGCGAGCAGGTCGCGCGGGCCGAGCCGGTCCGCGATGACGACGTCCGCCTCGGCGAGGAGGCGACGCCCGCGGACCGTGATCAGGTCCGGGTCGCCGGGACCGCCGCCGACCAGCGCGACACCGGGGGTCCGGGTGCGATGGTGGGGGGCGACGAGGGTGCCGTCGCGCAGCCCCTCGACGACCGCGTCACGGATGGCGGCGGTGTGGCGCGGGTCGCGGCCGCGGGCGTCGGCGGTGAGCACGGCCACCGTGACCCCCTCGCTGTGGCCGGTCGCCGGGGTCCAGGCGGTCGCGGCGTCGGCGTCGTCGGAGCGGACGCACCAGACGCGGTGCGCCTCGGCTTCGGCGGAGGCCCGTCCGTTCGCCTCGGGGTCGCTCGTGGCGATGAGGGCGTACCAGGCATCGGCGAGGTCGCCGTCGGCGTACGGGCGCTTCGACCAGGTGATCTCGCCCGTGTCCGCCATCGCTTCCACCGAGGGCGTCGCTGCGGGGGACACGAGGTGGATGTCGGCGCCTGCCGCGATCAGCGCGGGGAGCCGGCGCTGGGCGACCTGGCCGCCGCCGAGGACGACGACCCTGCGGCCGGCGAGACGGAGGCCTACGGGGTAGGCGGGGTGTTCGGCCATGAGGGTGCGGCTCCTCGTACGGGCAGAGAGCAGAGGGTGGGCGCTGCGGCTCTGGAGCGGCCCTGACGTGCGCATTTTAGAGGTGACTTCAGCATGCGGCGGGGCCGGGGGCAGCACAAGCGCGTGCCCGCCGGCCCCTGAGCGGGCCCTACTTCTCGGTGACGCCCGCCGAATCGAACGTCGCCACTTCGTGCATCGCCCTGGCGGTGCTCTGCACCAGCGGCAGCGCGAGCAGGGCGCCCGTTCCCTCGCCGAGGCGGAGGTCGAGGTCGACCAGGGGGCGCAGACCCAGCTTGTTCAGGGCGGCCACATGGCCGGGTTCGGCGCTGCGGTGGCCCGCGATGCAGGCAGCGAGGACCTCCGGCGCGATGGCGCGGGCGACCAGGGCGGCGGCGCCGGCGCTGACGCCGTCCAGGATCACGGGCGTACGGAGGGAGGCGCCGCCGAGGAGGAGGCCGACCATCGCCGCGTGTTCGAAGCCGCCGATCGCGGCCAGGACGCCGATGGGGTCCGCCGGATCCGGCTGGTGGACCTCCAGTGCGCGGCGCACGACCTCGGTCTTGCGGGCGAGGGTCTCGTCGTTGATACCGGTGCCGCGGCCGGTGACCTCGGCCGGGTCGGCGCCCGTGAAGACCGAGATGAGGGCCGCGGACGCCGTGGTGTTCGCGATCCCCATCTCGCCCGTGAGCAGCGCCTTGTTGCCGGCCGCGACCAGGTCGCGGGCGGTCTCGATGCCGACCTCGATGGCCTGCTTGGCCTCCTCGCGGGTCATCGCGGGGCCGGTGGTCATGTCGGACGTGCCCGCGCGGATCTTGCGGGGCAGGAGACCGGGGGTCGCGGGCAGTTCGGCGGCGACGCCCACGTCCACCACACAGACCTCGGCGCCCACCTGGGTCGCGAACGCGTTGCAGACCGCTCCCCCGCCGAGGAAGTTGGCGACCATCTGCGCCGTCACCTCCTGCGGCCAGGGGGTGACCCCCTGCGCGTGCACCCCGTGGTCGCCGGCGAAGATCGCGACGGCCGCGGGCTCCGGGATCGGCGGCGGGCACTGCCGGGACAGGCCGGACAGCTGCGCGGAGATGATCTCCAGCATGCCGAGCGAGCCCGGCGGCTTCGTCATGCGCTTCTGCCGCTCCCAGGCCTCGCCGAGCGCCTTGGCGTCCAGCGGGCGGACACTCGCGACGGTCTCGGCGAGCAGGTCGTGCGGGTCCTCGCCGGGCAGCGCGCGACGGCCGTACGTCTCCTCGTGGACGACCCACGAAAGCGGACGGCGCTTGGCCCAGCCGGCCTGCATCAGCTCGGGCTCGTCCGGGAACTCGTCGACGTAGCCGACGCACAGGTACGCGACCACTTCGAGGTGCTCGGGCAGGCCCAGCGCGCGGACCATCTCGCGCTCGTCGAAGAAGCTGACCCAGCCGACACCGAGGCCCTCGGCGCGGGCGGCGAGCCAGAGGTTCTCGACCGCGAGCGCCGAGGAGTACGGCGCCATCTGCGGCTGGGTGTGCCGGCCGAGGGTGTGGCGGCCGCCGCGGGTCGGATCGGCGGTGACGACGATGTTCACCGGGGTGTCGAGGATGGCCTCGATCTTCAGTTCCTTGAACTGCTTCGCCCGGCCCTTCGGCAGCGACTTCGCGTACGCGTCACGCTGCCGGGTCGCCAGTTCGTGCATCGCCTGCCGGGTGTCGGCGGAGCGGATGACGACGAAGTCCCAGGGCTGCGAGTGACCGACGGAGGGCGCGGTGTGGGCGGCTTCCAGGACGCGCAGCAGCACCTCGTGCGGGATCGGGTCGGCGCGGAATCCGTTGCGGATGTCCCGGCGCTCACGCATGACCTTCAGGACTGCCTCGCGCTCGGCGTCGTCGTACGCGGGCGCGGCGGGGCCGGTGGACTCTCGAACTTCTTCCACTGGGGCCGGGCTCTCTTCCTGGTCGGCGGCCCTGGTTTCCAGGTCCTCCGGGCTCTGTGCGACATCGGGGTCGATGCCGGTCTCGGGCTCCGTGTCCGGGGTCGCCGGGGCGGGAGCGGGGTCGGCGCCGCGGGGGGCGGGGACCGTGACGGTGGGCGGGACGGCGTCCGCTTCGGCGGTCTGCCCCTGTTCCGCCACCGGGTGGGCGGCCTGCTCATCCGTGGGGAGCACCAGGGGGTGCGGCGGGGTCGGGGCGAGGTGCGGGGTGCTGGGCACCAGTCCCTCGACCGGCACGAACCGGCCCAGGGACTGGTCCGGCGACGCTGACCCGTCCGGCCGGCCGGGCTGCTCCTGCTGGGCAGCCAGGGGGGCGGGGGGTGACGCGAGGGCGCCCACCGGCTCCTGGACGAGCTGCGCGTGCGCGTGCTCCTGGGCAGGCTGCGGGGTGGCCGTGGCGTCCACGGGCTCGGGGACCGCGACCGCCACGGGCTCGGGGACGACCTGCGCGGGGGGCGCCTCGACGGGCGACTCCACCGGCTGCGGTTCCGGCTGCGGTTCCGGTTGCGGTTCCAGCGTCGGCTCCGGCTCCGGTTCGGGCTTCGCTTCCGCGAGGGCTGCTGCGGGGGCGGGCTCCGACTGACCGACCGGGGCCGCCGCCTCGAGCGCGGGTTCGGCTACGACTACGACTGCGGCTTCGGCTTCGGCTTCGGCTTCGGGGGTGTCCTCGGGCTCGGGCTCGGGCGCCGTCCCGGGAACAGGTGCTTCCGGAATGTGAGACACGGGGGCCGCGATGTGGGCGGCCGGGGTGAAGGTCTCGTGCGGAGTCTCCGCCTCCGGCTGCGGCTCGGGTTCCGGCAGCGGCGCCGGCTGGACGTCCAGGGACGGCTCGACGGGCTGCTCCGGAGCGGGCTCGGCCTGCGGAGCGGTCGGCTCGGCGAAGGCTGCTGCGGCGGCGGCGACCTCGGCGGACGCCACGAAGGCGTCGACGAGCAGGACGGACTCGGGAGCGGCGGCGGGCGCGGGGACCTCCGGCACGGAGGTTGCGTCGGGCGCGGGGGCCTCGGCCACGGGGCCGGGCAACTCCTGGGCGGGTGCCGCCGGTTCGGGCACGTCAGGGATGACGGTCGCCACGGGCTCGGGGGCCTGAGCGACTGCGGGCGCGGGAGTGGGCTCAGCGGGGGTGGGCTCAAGGACCATGACGGCATCCGGCACGGGTGCTTCGGCAGTGACGCCGGGTGCGGGAACGAACTCGGCGACCGGGACCGCCTCCGCCGCGGGCGCCTCGTGGGCCTGGGCCGGTGTGTCACCGAGGCCCGCGGAAGGCTCCACGGGCTCCACGGACTCCACGGACTCCACGGGCAGCTGGGACTCCGGCTGCTGCGGCGCCTCGACCGGGCTCGCCTGCCCGGCGTCGGCGGCCTGACCGACGGTCTCCGCAACGGAGTTCACGTCGGAAGCCTCCGCGTGCTCTGCCGCCTCGGCGGACTCTGCCGTCTCGGCGGGCTCCGTCACCTCGGCCGGGTCCGGCACCTCGGCCACCTGGGCCACTGCCGGTTCGGCCGGCGGGGTGCCTTCGGCGACGACCGGCTGCTCCGCGTACGCGGACTCGATGACCTGGTGGGGTTCCTGGACGGCTTCCGGCGTCTGCGCCGCGTCCACCGGCGCGTCGACGGCCGGAACGGGTGTGCCGTGCGCCGTCCCGTCGTCTCCGGAGAGGGGGACGTCGGCCGCGTCCTGCCCGCTCTCCGCGACCGCGACGGCGGGCGCCTGCTCCGCCTCCGCCATCATCGCGGCTCCGAGCAGCTCGCCGGGGTCGACGACCCCGTAGCCCCCGGCAGCCTGCGCCGACCCGGGCGCCTCGCCGCCGACGGCTTCGGCCTCCTGGGACTCCTGCGGGGCGGTCGCGGCGATCGCCTCGGTCGCCACCCGGGCGACGACGGCCTGGGCCACGCCGACCGGCTCGCGCTGCTCCGCCGCGACGGCTGCCGGAACAACCGTTTCCGCAGCCGTGGCCCCGTGCTCGACCGGCGGCTGCGCGGCGCCCCAGGGAGCCGCGCCCTGCGGCGGCATCTCGCGCAGGTGCGGGGTGTCGAGGTACTCGGGGCCGGAAGCGGACGGACCGGTCTGTCGTACCGGCGCGCCCGCGGGGCCGCGGTCGGCGAGGGAGCGGACCGGGCTCGCGGAGGCGTCGGGGATCGGCGGGCCGAGGTGCAGGGGACGGCGCGGGGCCGCCTGGGGCGTCGACGGGCCGGGGAGGCGGACGCCGCTGAGGTCGACCGAACCGCTGTCGCGGCCGGCCGTCTCGTGCGGGCCCGGCTCGTGCACCGTCTCGACGACCGGCTCCGGCGCGGGCGGTGCCACCTCGTTGCCCCACGCGCTCTGGGCACCCGGCAGCAGCAACAGGTCTTCGTCCTCGGCGGTGGTCTCGGAGAGGTAGGTGTACGCACCGTGCGCGGGGGCGCCCGGCTGTTCCACCATGCCTGCGCTCTCCGGCAGTCCCTCGCCCGGGACCTGGCCGGTGTCGGTCATGCGTACCCCTCGCCCATCGGTTAGTGCTTCTACGACCAGCTCACCCGGAGCGGCGCACCGACCGCCCCGTAGTGAAGAACGAGCGTCCGTGCCCAGCGGCACGAACGACTCGCCGGAAAAAGCGACAAAGCCATTCAGTGGCATTGTCCCGGCCGTAGTCGCGTCGCGACAGCGTGATCCGCGACGCCCCGCTGTGGACTGCGCCACGTTGCGCGTCCTCCGGTTCTGCCGTACCACACCCACCCCAAAAGGGATGCGTTTTCCGGACATTGGCCGACGAAGTGCCGGGCGACCGGAAGCGGTACGACGATCGGCCAGCCTACCGCGCGCGGTACGACAACAGGATCACGGGGAGGGCGCGCCGGGTCACGACCGGCGGTCGGGGAGGTCCTGCCCGGCGCTCGTCCGACACGGGTCCCTCACGCGTCCCTCACTGGTCCCTCACGCGTGCCCCGCCTGTCCGCAGGCCTCAGCGGGGCGACCCGCGCCGGACGATTTCTCCGGTGAGGAGGAACGCGACGCTCCGCTCCCGTTCCGTCCAGGCCCGCGTGTCGAGTTCGACGGACTGGACGAGCGAGCACTCGACGCGGTAGCCGTGCTCGGTCAGGTCGCGGCCCACGAGTTCGGCGGCGTCGCGGGTCCCGGCGTGGGTGACGATGCGCTGCGGGCGGCGGTCGGCGACGGCGGAGACCACGGCCGCTCCCCCGCCGCCGACCCGTACGACGTCGGGTTCGGGCAGGTTCTCCAGGACGTGCGGGGCGGCGCCGTGGACGATCTGGAGCTGGACGCCGTGGCGGCGCGCGGAGCTGTCGGTGCGGGCGCACGCGTCGAGGTCCCGGTCGACGGCGAGGACGGCGGCGCCCGCCCGCGCCGCCTCGGTCGCGAAGGCGCCGCTGCCGCAGCCGATGTCCCAGACGAGATCGCCGACGCGCGGGCCGAGCCGGGCGAGTTGGGCGGCCCGCAGCAGCTCCGCCTCGCCCTCGCCGAGTCCGCCGCCGTACGCCTCGGCGGGCAGGGCCCAGCCGCGCGGGCCGGTGCCCGGGTCGCGGCCGGCGATCCAGCCGCTGTCCCCGGAGACGACCGGCCCGGTGGGACCGCCGATGACGATGACGACGTTGGGGTCGCGCCAGGTGTGGTCGGCGGCCTTGTCGGAGGTGACGACGCTGACCTGTTCGCGGGTGGTGCCGAGTTCCTCGCAGACGACGAACGTGCGGTGCACGCCGTCCATGAGCAGGCCGAGCTCGGCGGGGCCGGCGCCCGGGGAGGTGAGGACGGCGACCTTGGTGTGGGCGCGGCAGACGTTCACGGCGCGGCGCAGGGTGCGCCGGTGGGCGACGACCACGTGGGCGTCGTCCCACGGCATGCCGGCCCGGGCGAAGGCGGCGGCGACGGCGGAGACGGCCGGGACGACCTCGACCTCCAGGCCGAACTCGGGTGCGCGCAGGGTCCGTACGACGCCGAAGAAGCCCGGGTCGCCGTCGGCGAGGACGACCGCGGTGCCGCGGTGGCCCGCGATGCGGCGGGCGGCGAGGGAGACACTGCCGAGCCGGACGCGCTCCGCCGCGGGCGGCACCTCGGGAAGCGTCAGGTGGTGGGGGGCGCCGGCCACCAGCGTGGCGGCACCGAGGGCGGAGCGGGCCGCGGCGGTCAGCGGCGAACCGTCCCATCCGATCACCGTGACGCGGTCGGCCATCGTCGTCAGTCTCCCCCGGGGTTCACGCAGGTAGCGGGCTCCGTGAGGGTACCTGGTCGGTGGGTCACGGCAATGGTGGTGGCACCGGCGCGGGGGTCAGTTCCAGTCGGTGTACGACGTGAAACCGCCGCTCTCCGCGAAGTGCTCCCCGGGGCCCTCCAGGTCCTCCGGGAGGAGGCTCCACACGATGTAGTCGGTGCGCACCTCGTTCCACCTGCCGTCCTCGGCCCGGGCCCTCGCTATGCAGGCGCCGCGCAGCACGCCCTCGCTGATACAGCCGATCTTCTGCGCGACCTGCTGGGAGGCGGTGTTGTCGGCGGCCGTGCGCAGCTCGATGCGCTCGAACTTCTGGTCGCGGACCAGCCATTGGGCGGTGGCCAGCGCCGCCTCGGAGGCATAGCCCTCGCCGCGCGCCCAGGGCGCGATGATGTACGACAGTTCGGTGGAGCGGACGTGCCAGTTGGTCTTGGCGAGCTGGACGACGCCGACCAGGCGCTGGGTGAGGAACTCGGTGACGGCGAGGTCGAGGCCGCGGCCCTCGGTGCGTTCGGTGGGCGCGTACTCGGTGATCCAGCGGCGGGCTGCCGCCTCGTCGTAGGGCTGGGGCACGGCCGTCCAGGCCGCGACCTGCTCGTCGTTCATCATGTCGGCCAGGGCGGGCACGTCGTCCTCGTCGAGGGGACGCAGCACCAACCGCTCCGTGCTGATGGAGATGGTGGGGAAGGTGCTCGTCATGCGCCGCTCCGTAACCTTCGAGACCTCGGGGTGTGACCTGCCGACCCGTCAGGGTCCGCTGAACTGCCCAGCATGCAGCATGTGAGCCCGGAACCCCACCACGGGGTCCACACCGGGTGAAGGAGTGGACCCCGGGCGCGGTGGCCGGTCCCCCGACCGGTCGAGGTGATCAGAACGAGGCGATGACGGAGCCGGCGTACTTGTCCTCGATGAACTTCTTGACCTCGGCGGAGGTGAGGAGCTTGGCGAGCTTCTTCACCCGCGGGTCGTCCTCGTTGCCGTCCTTGACGGCGAGGAAGTTGCCGTACGGGTTGTCCGTGGCGGACTCCAGGACGAGGGCGTCCGACGCGGGCTTCAGGTCGGCCTCGATGGCGTAGTTGCCGTTGACGACGGCGGCGTCCACGTCGTCCAGGGAGCGCGGGGTCTGGGCCGCCTCCAGCTCCTTGAACTTGAGCTTCTTGGGGTTCTCGGTGATGTCCGCGGGGGTCGCGTCGTTGCCCACACCGGCCTTGAGGGTGATGAGCTTGTTCGCGGCGAGCAGCTTCAGGGCGCGGGCCTCGTTGACGCTGTCGTTGGGGACCGCGACCGTCGCGCCGCTCTTCAGGGCGTCGGCGCTCTTGACCTTGTGGGAGTAGAGGCCGAGCGGCTCCAGGTGGACCGTGACGACGGGCACGATGTGGGTGCCGTTCTTCTTGTTGAAGTCGTCGAGGTACGGCTGGTTCTGGAAGTAGTTGGCGTCGACCGAGCCGTCCTCCGTCGCCGTGTTCGGCGTGACGTAGTCGGTGAACTCCTTGACCTCCAGGTCGAGTCCCGCCTTCTTCGCCAGGTTGTCCTTGACGAAGTCGAGGATCTCGGCGTGCGGGGTCGGGCTCGCGGCGACGGTCAGCGGGCCGCTGGTGTCGGAGGCGGCGTCCTTGTCCGAGCCGCAGGCGGTCAGCCCCAGGGTGAGGGCGCCGACGGCGAGGGCTGCGGTGGTGAACTTGGCGGTGTTACGCACGAAAAGTGCCTTTCCTGAGGGTGTAGCGACCCGCGTGGGGTGTGCGGGGGATCTGTGGGGGCGGCCCTGGGCGGGCTCAGGCGACCTTGCCGATGTCCGCGGCGGCCGGCTCCTTGGCCTTCAGGAGCCGGAGCTTCGGCGCGGGGCCCGAGCTGCCGCCGCGGCGGTGCAGGGAGCGGGCCGCGTAGTCACCGGCGAACTGGATGAGCGAGATGACGACGGCGAGGATCGCCACCGTGATCCACATCAGCTCGGTCTCGAAACGCTGGTAGCCGTAGCGGATGGCGATGTCGCCGAGGCCGCCCGCGCCGACCGTGCCGGCCATGGCGGAGTAGCCGATCAGGGCGACGATCGTGGTCGTGGTGCTCGCGATGAGCGAGGGCAGGGACTCCGGCACGAGGACCTTGCGCACGATCGTCCAGGTGTTGCCGCCCATCGCCTGCACGGCCTCGACGAGTCCGCCGTCCACTTCGCGGACGGCCGTCTCGACCAGGCGCGCGAAGAACGGGATGGCGCCGATGGCGAGCGGCACGATCGCGGCCTCGCGGCCGATGGTCGTCCCGGTGATCGTGCGGGTGAAGTTCATCAGCGCGACCATCAGGAT
Organism: Streptomyces sp. NBC_01334; assembly: GCF_035983595.1. Taxonomy (NCBI): domain Bacteria; kingdom Bacillati; phylum Actinomycetota; class Actinomycetes; order Kitasatosporales; family Streptomycetaceae; genus Streptomyces; species Streptomyces sp. NBC_01334. The sequence continues at coordinate 2,107,632 of NZ_CP130718.1, forward strand.
GATGAACGGCAGCGAGCGGGCGATGTTCACGACCTGCCCGATCACCTTGTTGGCGGCCAGGTTCTGCAACAGGCCGCCTCGGTCGGTGAGGACCAGCAGGACGCCGAGCGGGAGACCGCCGACGACGGCGATGAGCGTGGACCAACCGACCATGTAGAGGGTGTCCCAACACGCCTGGGACAGCAGGGGCTGCATCTCGGACCAGGTCACTTGGCACCTTCCTTCAGCAGCACGGGCTCCTGGGCCGCGCCGGCCGTGTGGTCGACGATGTCGATCTGGAGGCCCTGTTCGCGCAGGAAGCCGATCGGCACCACGTTGTCCTCGTAGCGGCCGGGCAGTTCGATGCGCATGCGGCCGACCTGGAGCCCGCCGACGGTGTCGATGGCGGCGCCGAGGATCGAGATGTCGATGTTGTAGGTGCGCGACAGCTGGGAGATGACGGGCCGGGTGGCGGCCTCGCCGTGGAAGGTGACGTCGACGACGGTGCGGTCCTCGCCGGTGGCGTCGCCGCCGACCGGGAAGAGCGCGCCGGCCAGCTCGGAGCCGGGGGTCGCGAGCAGCTCGCCGACCGTGCCGGACTCGACGACGCGGCCGTTCTCCATCAGCGCGGCGGAGTCGCAGATCGACTTCACCACGTCCATCTCGTGCGTGATGAGCAGGACGGTCAGGCCCAGCTGCCGGTTCAGGTCGCGCAGCAGCTGGAGGATGGAGCGGGTGGTCTCCGGGTCGAGCGCGCTGGTGGCCTCGTCGGAGAGCAGCACCTTGGGGTCGCCGGCGAGGGCGCGGGCGATGCCGACGCGCTGCTTCTGGCCGCCGGAGAGCTGGGCCGGGAAGGACTTCGCCTTGTCGGCGAGACCGACCAGGTCGAGCAGCTCCAGCGCCTTGCGGGAACGTTCCTGTCCCGAGATGCCGAGGATCTCCAGAGGCAGTTCGACGTTGTCCTGCACGGTCCGCGAGGACAGCAGGTTGAAGTGCTGGAAGACCATGCCGATACGGCTGCGCGCCTGCCGCAGCTCCTTGCCGGCCCGGGGTCCGCGCCCGGCGAGCGCGGTGAGGTCCTGTCCGGCGACGGTGACCGTGCCGGCGGTGGGACGCTCCAGGAGGTTGATGCAGCGGATGAGCGAGGACTTGCCGGCGCCGGACTGGCCGATGACGCCGTACACCTCGCCTTCGCGGACGTGGAGGTCGACGCCGTCGAGGGCGGTGACCTCACGGCCGCGCGAGCGGTAGACCTTCGTGAGGCCCGTGGTGGTGATCACGTGGATTTCCGTCACTGTCGAGTGCGCGGGCGTGGGTGTGCCCGGGCGCACGGGTGCAGGCTGTCAGGGACGCGACACGGCTCTCGCTGTGGCGGGGAACCGGGGAGAAACATGTGCGCGGGGCGCGGCTACGTCATGTACGGCGGACTTGCGGCGCACGGACATGCCACGGCGTCTCGCTTCGGGGCGCGAGCTCGGGGGTGGTGCGGGGGCCCTCTAGAAGGCGCACATTCGACACATACAACGAGCACCGGGCGTCATGGTCGCCTCGGTCGCAAGGGTGCGGCTGCTCGTAGTGGTCATGAGCATCAGTAAAGCAGACGGATGGTCCTGACCGAGACCCCGCCGTCCGCATGCCGGACAGCCGTGGACGGTGTGCGGGTCCGCCCCGGCCCTGTCCGGAGATCCCCGCTCGCCCTTCCGTGACCAGCGCCGACACGGCGGACCGGCCCCTCGTCAGGTGGTCGGCGTCGAGCCCGTGGCCCCGGTGGGCTGTGGCCAACGCCACGGTCCGGACGGCGGGGCAGGTGGTGCCGGGCACGGCCGTCCGGACTCGGCGCCGGGACACGGGGCCGATCGCGGGACGCCTGACACGCCGTAATAAGGTCACAGCATGCTTGATGCCCTGACGCTGGTGACCGGCGTCGCCGCGTTGCTGCTCGCCGCCTGGTGCGGCTGGGCCGCCTACCGCGACCAGCCGACGAAGGACTGGCATCTCATCGGGATGGCCGTGGTCTCCCTGCTGGCCGTGATCCAGCTGGTGGTCGGCATCGTCCAGCTGGCGCGGGGCGAGAAGCCGGAGCAGGGTACGACGATCTTCGTGGCGTATCTGCTGGGGGCGTTCGCGTGCGTCCCGGCGGCGGGGCTCATGTCACTGTCCGAGCGCACCCGCTGGGGTTCGGTGACCGCCGCCGCGGGCGCAGTGGTGCTCGCCGTGCTCGAAGTGCGGCTCTTCGACATCTGGGGAGGCTGAGATGGCGGCGGTGGACGACAAGCCGGAGCGGCTCATCAGCGGGCCCGGGATCCTGCTGGTGTGGTTCTACGGCGTGATGGTGGTCGGGGCGGTGTCGCGGTCGGCGTACCAGATCGCGACCGAGTTCGACCGGGCGCCGCTGGCCTACACACTCTCGGCCGTGGCGGGCGTGGTGTACGGATTCATCACGTACTCGCTGGTGCGGGGCGGCGAGACCGCCCGCAGGGCGGCGCAGGTGTGCTGCGCCGCCGAGCTGGCGGGGGTGCTCATCGTCGGCACCTGGACCCTGGTCGAGCCGTCGGCCTTCCCCGACTCGACCGTCTGGTCGAAGTACGGGATGGGGTACGTGTTCATCCCCGTGCTGCTGCCGCTGTCCGCCCTGTACTGGCTGCGGAAGTCCCGTACCGCTCCGCGGCCTACGCCGTAGCCGCGTACTCGCCGGCCTGCTTCTCCAGGACGATCATCATGACGCCGTCCGTGCCCTGCGAGGTGCCGACCGTCTCGTAGCCGACCCGGCGGTAGAGGCGGAGGTTGCCCTCACTGCGGTGGCCGGTGAAGAGGCGGAACTTCTTGGCGCCTCGCTCCTCGGCCAGCGCCGCCTCGGCCGCGCGGAGCAGCCGCGCGCCGATGCCGTGGCCCTGGAGGCGCGGGTGGACGCAGAGCTTGCCGATGGCGGCGGCGCCGTCCTCGGTGAGGCTGCCTCGCACGGAGCCGACCACCTCGTCGCCCAGGCGGGCCACGAAGACGCAGTCGGCGGCGAGTTCCTGCCGGACCGAGTCGAGGCTCTGGACGAGCGGGGCGATGCGGTAGTTGGCATACAGCGCGGCTTCACTCTGGAAGCACAGGTACTGCAATCTGAAGATCTGCTCGGCATCCTGCTCGGTCGCCACCGAGATGGTCACGCTCATGCCCATGTGCGCACGCCTCCCGCTCACCTGATCGCCTGTGGTCCCTCACTCCTATCCCCGCGGTTCCCGGGCCGCAACCTCCGGCGCCAGCAAACGCCGCAGACATCCCAGACATCTGGAACGTTCCGGTCCGAGACTGCCCTGTGAGATACCCAACTCCCCCGCGATCTCGCGGTAGGTGAGGTCCCGGGGCGAGAGAAGCGCCTGGAGGAGAGGAGAGCAGCGGCCGGGCAGCCGGTGCACGGCCTCGCGCAGGGCGCGGTGCCGGGCGGCGGTGAGGGCGAGCTGCTCGGGGCCGTGGTCGAGGTCGTCGGCGGGGTCGCTGTCGTACGGCTGCTCGCGGCGGGTCGTTCGGCGGGTGCGGCGGACCTCGGCGCGGACGGCCCTGCGCAGCCAGCCGTGGGGGTCGGGCGGCGGGCCGTCGGTGGCGAGGTGCTCCAGCAGGCGGAGCCAGACCGCCTGTTCCAGGTCACCGGGTTCGGTCCCGGTGGCGTGGGCCTCGGCGGAGGCCTCCGCGGCGAGGAGCGGGTGCAGGGTGGTGAGCAGGTCGTGCGTCATATGCCACACGATGCGGCCGCCCGGGCGGCTGGTTGCCCGGGCGGCCGACTGTCACTCCAACGGGGACTCAGCCCTTGACGAAGTCCGCGCGGGCCAGCAGTCCGGTGTCCGGGTTGTCCGTGAAGACACCGTCGATGCCGGTCGCGAAGTAGGTGCGGAACGCGCCGAAGGAGTCACCGTAGGCGTCCGCGTCCGTGCCCTTGCGGAAACTGGTGGGCAGGAAGGGGTTCTCGTTGCGCATGGTGTACGGGTGCAGCACCAGGCCGACCGCGTGGGCGTCCTTCACCAGCGTGGTCGGGGTGGTGAGGTTGCCGGCGGCGTCCTTCGGGATCACCAGGTCGAGGGTCGGTCCGATGCCCTGGGCGTAGCCCGCGATCTCCCGGAGGCCCGCCCGGGTGACCAGGTCGGCGACCGTGCGCGGGTCGCCCGCCTCGACGAAGTCCCAGGGCCGCGAGGTCGCGCCGGACAGCAGCACCACGAGGGGGTTGTCGACCAGCTTGTTCAGGCGCTGGATGCTGCTCGGCTCGAAGGACTGCACGATGACCGGCGAGTTCTTGCGGTCCTTGCCGTACTTGTGCAGCAGCTTGGCGACCCGCTCCTCCAGACCCAGGCCCAGCTTGCGGAAGTAGGTCGGGTGCTTGGTCTCGGGGTAGATCCAGACCTGCCTGCCGCGCTTGCGGGTCTGCTCGTCCTGCCACTTCAGGACTTCCTCGAAGGTGGGGATCTCCCAACGGCCGTCGTAGAGCGTGTTGTGCGGGCGGTTGGCCGGGATGCGCTCGACGGCCCGCAGGGTCTTCAGCTCGGCGAGGGTGAAGTCCTCCGTGAACCAGCCGGTCGTGGAGACGCCGTCCAGGACCTTCGTGGTCCTGCGGCCGGCGAACTCCGGATGGTCGGCGACGTCCGTGGTCCCGCCGATCTCCGGCTCGTGACGGCACACCAGGTGGCCGTCCTTCGTGGGGACGAGGTCCCCCGCCTCGACGATGTCGGCACCCAGGTCGAGGGCGAGCTGGTACGAACCGAAGGTGTGCTCCGGCCGGTAGCCGCTGGCCCCGCGATGACCGATGATCGTCGGCACGGGCAGGCTCTTCAGGCCCTTGCCTGAGCGGGACGAGTCGGCGGCTCTCGCCGTGCCCGACAGGCCGAGGACCGTTCCGGTGGCACCGAGCACGGCGGCGCCGAGCAGCGCCCGCCGTCCGGTTCCGCCCGCGCCCGTCTGCTGGTTCGACTCCTGATTGCCCTGCGTGCCCATGAGGGGCCTCCTGCCGTCGGCTCGTCCGTGCGGCCCGATCGTAGGGGCGTGGACATGACCGTCGGGAGACCTCGGTCCTAACACGCGGGTGACGGGGGATGGCATGTGCCGTACGGCCGTCCGGCCGGTTCCGCGCGGTAGTTCACCGCGTTCCGGGCAGATGACAGGAAGGCGGCGATGCCGCCGTACAGGTAAACGTACGTCAACAGTGCGTAAGACCTGGGTGACCCGATGTGCGTCATCCCCGGCGCCGCGAGTATCGTCCTCACCTGCACAGACTCATACCGTTTTCCCTTGACATCGGAGGGCTCGTTGTCCCGCTTCGTGCTCATCAAGGCAGTACTCGGACCGGTCATGCGCCTGATGTTCCGCCCCCGGGTCGAGGGCGCGGAGCACATCCCTGGCGACGGCCCCGTCATCCTGGCAGGCAATCACCTCACGTTCATCGACTCGATGATCCTGCCGCTCGTGTGCGACCGGCAGGTCTTCTTCATCGGCAAGGACGAGTACGTCACCGGCAAGAGCCTCAAGGGCCGGCTCATGGCCTGGTTCTTCACCGGGGTCGGCATGATCCCGGTGGACCGCGACGGCGGCCGCGGCGGCGTTGCGGCGCTGATGACCGGGCGGCGGGTGCTGGAGGAGGGGAAGGTCTTCGGCATCTACCCCGAGGGCACCCGGTCGCCCGACGGCCGGCTGTACCGGGGGCGGACCGGTATCGCGCGCCTGACGCTGATGACCGGGGCGCCGGTCGTTCCCTTCGCGATGATCGGCACGGACAAGTTGCAGCCGGGCGGGGCGGGGATGCCCCGGCCGGGGCGGGTCACCGTCCGGTTCGGCGAGGCGATGGAGTTCTCCCGGTACGACGGGATGGACCGGGACCGGTACGTTCTGCGGGCCGTGACGGACTCGGTGATGACCGAGGTCATGCGGCTGTCGGGGCAGGAGTACGTGGACATGTACGCCACCAAGGCGAAGGCCGCGTAACGCCTCCGGCGGGGCGGGAGCGGGGGCCGGGGGCCGTTTTCCGGTGCGGGTGCGCTGTGGCTCGTCGCGCAGTTCCCCGCGCCCCTGAGGTTGAGGGACTTGCCGGGGACGCGCTGGATCCGCTCGCCGCGCCCCCGAGGTTGCGGGGCCTGCCCGGGGACGCGTGGGGCGGCGTTCCCCCGTACCCCTGAGGTTGCGGGGCCTGCCCGGGGACGCATGGGATCCGTTCCCCGCGCCCGTGGCTCTGGACCTCTACCCGGCGCTCTCCAGGCGCTGTCCCCTGAGCAGGAACCACGCCGCCACCGCCGTCGCCAGCAGGACCGCCGCCCCCGCTCCGGACGCCACGGTCAGGCCGTCGACGAACGCCTCTCGGGCCGACGACAGCATCTGCTCGGCCGCGGCCGGCGACATGTGCCCCGCCGCCTCCACCGCGCCGCCCAGTGATTCGTGCGCCCCTTCCGGCGTGCCCGCCGGGGCCGTGAAGCCCCTGTACACGCCCGTCACGATCGAGCCGAGTACGGCGATACCGAGGGCCGCGCCGAGTTCGTACGCCGTCTCGGACACCGCGGACGCCGCTCCCGCCTGGTCCTTGGGCACGGAGCCCAGGATGACGTCGGCGGTCACCGTGAACGAGAAACCCGCTCCCACGCCGACCAGCAGCAGGGCCGCGCCCAGCACGGGGTAGCCGGTGGACCGGCCGATCGTCGTCAGGGCCGCCAGCGCGAGGCCGATCGCCGCGAGGCCGCCGGAGACCACGACCCGTACCGAGAGGCGGCGGGCCGCCCGGCCCGCGATCAGGCCGGCCACCACCGCGCCGACGGCGGCGGGCAGTTCGGCCAGACCCGCCTCCAACGGGCGCCTGCCCTGGACGAGCTGAAGGTACTGGGAGAGGAAGAACACCAGGCCGGACAGGCCCAGGATGGTCAGCAGGTCGGCCAGGACAGCGCCGCTGAAGCCTCGGTTGCGGAACAGGCGCATGTCCAGCAGGGGGGCCGGCAGGGTCAGCTGGCGGCGGACGAAGCCGTACAGCGCGGCCGCGCCCAGCAGGCCCGTGCCGAGCGAGATCCCGGTGAAGCCGTGCGTGGCGGCCTCCTTGACGGCGTAGACGATGCCGATCATGCCGACCAGGGACAGCAGCACGCTGGGCAGGTCCCACGGGCCGGGGTTCGGGGTGCGGGACTCGGGAAGCGTCCTGATGCCGACGACGACCAGGACGACCATCACGGGCAGGTTGATGAGGAAGACCGAGCCCCACCAGAAGTGTTCGAGGAGGAAGCCGCCCACGATGGGGCCGACCGCGGTACCCGCGGAGGCGGTCGCGCCCCAGATGCCGACCGCGAGGCTGCGCTCGCGCGGGTCGTGGAAGAGGTTGCGGATCAGGGCGAGGGTGGCGGGCATCAGGGTCGCACCGGCTACGCCGAGCAGGGCCCGGGCCGCGATCATCGTCTCCGGGGTCGTCGCGTAGGCGTTGAGGACCGATATCAGACCGAACGCGGTGGCTCCCATGAGCAGGATCCGCTTGCGGCCGATGCGGTCGCCGAGGCTGCCCATCGAGACGAGCAGACCGGCGATGACGAAGGAGTAGACGTCGCCGATCCAGAGGAGCTGGGTGCCGGAGGGCTCGAGGTCCTCGCTGATGTACGGGGTCGCGAGACCGAGGACGGTCGCGTCGACGGCCACCAGCAGCACGGCGAGCACGAGGACGGAGAGCGCGAGCCAACGGTCCGGACGCTTCACCGCCCCGGTCGTGGTCGCCGGCCGCAGGGTGCTGGTCATGATTCCTCTATCTGTGATGCCGAACTCTGTGGTGCGGGGTTCTGTGGTGCGGGGCTGTGGGGTGCCGGGCTGCGGGTCTCCGGGCCGTGGGTGTCCGGGCTCTGTGCCGAGGGCGGCCTCAGCGCGCCGCCGAGCAGCAGCTCGACGATCATGTGCTGGAAGTCCTTGGGGGCGCCCTTGCCGCTCTGCACCATCCAGGCGCCGGAGGCCAGCAGGCCGAACAGCGCCTCGGTGAGCCAGGCGGGCGTGAGGTCGATGCGGAACTCGCCGCTCAGTTGTCCGCGCCGGAAGAAGTCGGAGATCCGGTCGTCTATCCGGGTCCAGCCGTGGTTCAGTTCCTCGCCCTCGAACAGCTGGTTCTCGGTGTAGAGGAAGGCGAGCAGGCCGGCGGCCGGTTCGATCTCCTGGACGAGCCGGCGTACGGCGTCGGGCGCGGGGCCCTCGTCCAGCCGCGCCGCGTCCAGAGCGGTCTCGCACTCCGCGATGCCGAGGGCCTCCAGGGCCCGCACCAGCGCGTCACGGCCGGCGAAGTGACGGTGCAGTGTGGCCCGGCTGATCCCGGCCGCCTTGGCCACCTCGTCCATCGTCGCCGTGGATTTGCGGGTCAGCAGGGCCGCGGCACCGCGCAGCACTTGATCACGATCGACAGCCATGAGACAAGACTAACCCAGATGAGACAATGATGTCTCATCCTGGGCGTGCGTGAGTCACTCGGGCGGGCTCACCGCTGTTGCCGGACGGTCCGGCGGATGCCTCAGTGCCAGGGCAGGCTGCCGCGCCGCTCCCAGTACGCCCGCGGCTCCTCCGCCAGCCCGGCCAGCCGGTCCACCTGATCGTCGTCGAGGTCCACGACCGCCGCGTGCAGGTTGGAGGCGAGCTGGGTGGCGGTCGCCGCGCCGGAGAGGACGACGCCGGCCCAGGGCTGCCGCAGGATCAGCGCGAGGGCGACCGCGTCGCAGCCGAGCGACGTCTGTGCCGCCACGGCCTTCAGGGCGTCCGGCGCATGCGGCTGGGCGAGGCGCCCGTTGGCCAAGCCCTCCTTCACGATCACCGTGAGCCCGGCGTCGTGGGCCTCGGCGAGGGCGGGGCCGGCCGAGGTCTCCAGCGCGTTGTACGTCGACTGGACGGTACGGAAGAGGGGCTCGCCGTCGACCGTCACGGCGAGGGCGGCGCGGACGGCGTCGGCCTGGGCGGGGCCGCTGGTGGAGAACCCGACGGTGAGGCCCTGCGCGGCGGACTCGGCCAGCTTCGCGTGGAGTTCCTTGTCGGTGAGGGCCGGACTGTCCGGGGTCACCGAGTGGATCTGGTAGAGGTCGAGCCGGTCGCCGAGCAGTTCCGCCGTCTCGGCGCGCTGCCGTTCGTACGTCGGGAGCCCGTGGTCCTTGACCTCGTGCCGCTCGGCGTCCGTGGTCCAGTCGGCGGTGTAGGTGTAGCCCCACTTGCTGCCCACCACGATGTCGTCCACGTCCGGCCTGGCCTTCAGCCAGTCGGCGAGGAACTCCTCGGAACGGCCGTAGGAGCGGGCCGCGTCGAAGTAGCGGACGCCCTGGGCGTAGGCGGCGTCGAGGAGTTCGTGGGTGCGGGCGCGCAGCGATTCGACGCTGCGGTCCGCTCCGAGGTCGGTTTCCCGGCCGAGGTTGATGTAACCGGGGCGGCCGACTGCGGCGAGGCCCAGTCCGAGGTGGCAGGTGGGGGTCGTCGCTGTGGCCAGTCGGGCGAAGGGCATCGCGGGCTCCGTTGGTCGGCTGCGGTACGGCTTCCGACCAACGTAGTCCGTCGTGACCTTCGGTGAATGCGGGGCGCCTCGGAGCCCGGGAGGTAACGGCTCGTCGGCGGGTGCGGGTGGTGCGTGGCTTGTCGCGCAGTTCCCCGCGCCCCTCAGGGTGCCGCCCTCAGCGCTTGCCCTTGGCCGTTGCCCACTCGTGCTGAGCTGCCACGTCGGCCTTCACCTCTGCGAGCTGGATCGCCACCGCGCTGGGCGCCGTACCGCCGCGGCCGTCGCGGGAGGCGAGGGCACCGGGGACGTTGAGGACGGAGCGCACCTCGGGGGTGAGGTGGGCGGAGATCTTCGCGAACTGCTCGTCGGTGAGGCCGTCGAGCTCCTTGCCGTCGGCCTCGGCGACCTTGACGCACTCGCCGGCGACCTCGTGCGCGACCCGGAACGGCACGCCCTGCTTGACCAGCCACTCGGCGATGTCGGTGGCGAGCGAGAACCCGGCCGGGGCCAGCTCCTCCATGCGCTCGCGGTGGACGGTGAGGGTGGCGACCATGCCGGTGAAGGCGGGAAGAAGGACCTCGAGCTGGTCGCAGGAGTCGAAGACCGGCTCCTTGTCCTCCTGGAGGTCACGGTTGTAGGCGAGCGGGAGGGCCTTGAGGGTCGCCATGAGACCGGTCAGGTTGCCGATCAGGCGGCCCGACTTGCCGCGCGCCAGCTCCGCGATGTCGGGGTTCTTCTTCTGCGGCATGATCGACGAGCCCGTGGAGAACGCGTCGTGCAACGTCACGAAGGAGAACTCCTTCGTGTTCCAGATGATGATCTCCTCGGAGATCCGGGAGAGGTTCACGCCGATCATCGCGGTGATGAAGGCGAACTCGGCGACGAAGTCGCGGGACGCCGTGCCGTCGATGGAGTTGCCGACGCTGCCGCGCTCGAAGCCGAGGTCCTCGGCCACCGCCTCCGGGTCCAGGCCGAGGGAGGAACCCGCCAGGGCACCGGAGCCGTACGGCGACACGGCGGTGCGGTCGTCCCACTGACGCAGGCGTTCCGCGTCCCGGGACAGCGACTGCACGTGTGCGAGGACATGGTGGGCGAAGAGCACCGGCTGGGCGTGCTGGAGGTGGGTGCGGCCGGGCATCGCCACGTCCGGGTGGGCCTCCGCCAGGCCGATCAGGGCGTCCTGGAGTTCGGCGATCAGGCCGCCGATGATCCGGGCGTGGTCGCGCAGGTACATCCGGAAGAGCGTGGCGACCTGGTCGTTGCGGGAGCGGCCCGCGCGCAGCTTGCCGCCCAGGTCGGCGCCGAGGCGCTCCAGGAGGCCGCGCTCCAGAGCGGTGTGGACGTCCTCGTCGGCGATGGTGCCCACGAAGGAACCGTCGGCGACGTCCGCCTCGAGCCGGTCGAGGCCCTCGATCATCCGGGTCAGCTCGTCCTCGGTGAGCAGGCCCGCCTTGTGCAGCACGCGCGCGTGGGCACGCGAACCGGCGATGTCGTAGGGCGCGAGGCGCCAGTCGAAGTGGACGGAGGCGGACAGCTTCGCCAGTGCCTCGGCGGGACCGTCGGCGAAACGGCCGCCCCAGAGCCTTACGTCACCGCTGTTGCTGCTCACTTGCGTTGCTCCTCACCACTGCACTCAACGTCATGCATGAGTATGCAGTACTATGCATGATTCGTCAATTCAACCCCGGGGGCCGCCCGGTTCCGGATCCGGAGAAGTTTTTGAAAGGAGTTTGAACAACAGCAACCGCTTACCCGTACTCACGACTGAACGCCGGCGCCGCGTTTGTACACCCACTCCTGACCCAAGTGAGGCATCCGCATGTCCAGGGCTCTTCCGAAGTACAACAAGCGTCGCGTGGTGGTCATCGGCGCGGCCGCCGCTCTGGCACTGTCCGGCGCGGTCGTCGTCAACTCCGCCCTCGCCGGGGAGTCGTCCAAGAGCAGTGGCTCGACCGACGCCAAGACACTCGCCAGCCCCGGCACCATCTCGTGCCCGGACGTGGCCTCCCAGCTTCCCGCGATCCCCGCCTCCGCGCAGGCCGAGGTCGACCGCAACCTGGCGCTGCTCCAGACGCAGATCGACGAGGCCAACAAGCGGCTGGTCGACACCGTGGGCCAGGGCGGGGCGAACTTCGTGCAGAACGCGATCCTCGGCCCGCTGGAGGGCAAGCGGGTCTCCACGATCGACCGCATCGCCATCTCGATCGGCCGCCAGGGCACCAAGCCGCAGGGCCTCGACGCGCTCGCACCGTGCGCCCTCGACGCGGGCGGCGTCGCGGACACCGGTGAGGACGCCGGCGACGACGCCGCCGCGGGCGACGAGGCCGAGGCCACCCCCGGCGCGGAGGAGACCGCCGCCGAAGGAGCGGACGGCGGCGCGGCGGAGACGGGCGACGACACCGGCGACGCGGCCGGCGTGGGCACCATCAGCTGCCCGGACGTCGCCTCGCAGCTCCCCGCGATCCCCGCCTCCGCGCAGGCCGAGGTCGACCGCAACCTGGCGCTGCTCCAGACGCAGATCGACGAGGCCAACACCCGCCTCCAGAACACGGTCGGCCAGGGTGGCGCCAACTTCGTGCAGAACGCGATCCTCGGCCCGCTGGCGGACAAGCGGGTCTCCACGATCGACCGCATCGCCATCTCGATCGGCCGCAAGGGCACCAAGCCGCAGGGCCTCGACGCCCTGGCCGCCTGCACGTTGAACAAGTGACGTGACAGGCACAGCGGCCGCCCCGAGAAGCGCCGGCCGGGGCGGCCGCTGTGGCGCGTTCACACCCCACGTATTTCCTTATTTCCTTAGACACGCGAAAGACTTTCCCGGATAATCATTAGACATGGGAAAGACCTACGAACGCATCGACGGCAGGCTCCGCACGTTCATCGAGGAGCAGCCCCTTTTCTTCACCGCGACCGCCCCCCTGTCCGGCGACGGCACGGTGAACCTCTCCCCCAAGGGCCTCAAGGGCTCGTTCGCCGTTCTGGACGAACTCACCGTGGCCTATCTCGACTTCGCCGGCTCCAACGCGGAGACCATCGCTCACCTGCGCGAGAACGGCCGGATCACGCTGATGTGGTGCGCCTTCCAGGGGCCGCCGAACATCGTGCGGGTGCACGGCCGCGGCGAACCCGTCTTCCGCGACGACCCCCGGTTCCCGGAGCTCCTCGCCCGCTTCCCGGACCTGGACCCGACCCCGCACGGGCTGCGCGCGATCATCGTCGTGCACGCCGAACTCGTGCGGGACACCTGCGGGTACGCGGTGCCCTTCATGACGTACGACGAGGACCGCGAGCTGCACGCCAAGCGGTTCGCGCGGGAGGACGACGAGTCGCTCAGCGCGTACTTCGCGAAGAAGGAGTACATCGCCACGAGCATGGACGGACTGCCCGGACTGCCGTTGCCCCTGAGTCCGATTTGACGTGCATATGCTGTCTGTACAGACAGTCAACACTTGGGCTTCTTGGGGGATTTGACGGAATTCCCCCTTCCGCCACACTCGTCCCCTAGCGTGGCTCACGCCCGCGCGTTCTCGCGCCGGCGCGACCACATGGGGGAAACATGTTCCGACCCGCACGCGAACCACAGAGCAAACGCCATGTCCGCTCCTCGTTCTACGTCATGGGCGAGGGCATCCTCGCCGAGTCCCGGGACGGCGGTCCCGTGGAGCCGCTGGCCGCCTCCACCGTGGCGGACCTGCGCAAGTTCCGCTTCTCCCGGCTGGGCCCCCGCTCCAGGCCGGCCCAGCAGCTCGACCGGAACGCCCGCGCCGAGCTGGCCCGGGCGATGACGGACCCCGAGCGGGACCACCCCGACCAGCCGGGGGTCCCGTCGGGGTTCACCTATCTCGGCCAGTTCGTGGACCACGACCTCACCCTGGACGCCACCGCGGTGCGCCTGGACGACGAGATCACGGTGCGCCAGCTCCTCCAGGGCCGCTCCCCGGCGCTCGACCTCGACTCCCTCTACGGCCTCGGGCCCGCCCACCCCTTCGACCGCCGGTTCTACGAGGACGACGGCATCCGGCTGAAGTCCGGCACGACCCAGGGCGTACCGGACGACCCCTCCGTCGTGGGCCGGCCCCTCACCGGGTTCGACCTGCCCCGGCAGGGCACGGGCTCGCTGAAGTCCGAGCGGCGCCGGGCGCTGATCCCGGACCCGCGCAACGACGAGAACCTGGTCGTCGCCCAGGTCCACGCCGCCTTCATCCGGTTCCACAACCGGGTGGTGGCCGACCTGGTCGGCAAGGGCGTGTCGAGCGCGGTCCTCTTCGAGTCGGCACGCGAGACGGTCGTCAAGCACTACCAGTGGATGCTGCGCCACGACTTCCTGCGCAGGATCGTCGACCCCGAGATCGTCGAGGACGTGTTCAGCCACGGCCGCCGGGTGTTCGAGCCCTCGCCGGGCGAACAGGACCTGCCGACCATGCCGATCGAGTTCTCCGTGGCCGCCTACCGGCTGGGACACAGCATGGTCCGGGGCCGCTACAACTGGAACCGGATCTTCGACCGCGGCCGGGGCACGCTCGAGCTCCTGTTCCGGTTCAGCGGCACCAGTGGCACCCTGTCGCCGCCTCCCGCCGACCCGGCGGACCCGGAGTCGGGAGACTTCGAGCGCCTGCCCACCAACTGGATCGCCGACTTCCGGCGGCTGTTCGCCTTCCAGGAGGCGGTGCCGGAGCGGACCGACCTCCTCGTGCCCGACGCGCAGTTCAACCTCGCCAAGCGGATCGACACCCTGCTGGTCGACCCGCTCGCCGACCTGCCGCTCGGCTCCTTCGGCGGACGCGGTCAGGCCAGGCCCCCGCAGGAGGAGCTGAACCTCGCCTTCCGCAACCTCACCCGGGCCTCGATGCTGCGGCTCGCCACGGGACAGCAGATGGTCGAGCACTTCATCGACCGCAAGGTCGACGTGGAGCCGCTGACCGCGGCCGACTTCACGCAGGGCGGCGGCGCGCAGCTCTCCGGCACGCTCGCGGAAACGGTCGCCGAGCACACCCCGCTGTGGTTCTACATCCTGCGGGAGGCCGAGGTGAGGGGCGACGGCAAGCTGACCGGCGTAGGCGGCCGCATCGTCGCCGAGGTGTTCCACCGGGCCATCGAGGGCAGCCGGCACTCCATCGTGCGCGACCCGTTCTGGCGTCCGTTCCTCAGCCCGGTCGAGGAACGCAACTCTCAGGACGTCTTCGAGATGACCGACCTGCTGCTGTACGCCTTCGATGGACGGGCCGACCAGCTCAACCCGCTGGGTCCGGTGACCTGAGCGGCCGGTGCGGGTGGGCCGGCACCGCACGGTCGGCCCACCCGGCCTGCCGGTGCCGCCACCCGCGCTTAGCGTCTGATCATGCGCCCTCGTGCCGTCGCCACCGCCCTCGTCTGCGCGTCCCTCGGCCTGCTCGGTGCCGCTCCGGGCACCGGGGCCGCCCCGCCGCTGCCCGCGCGGATGGCGGACACCGGCGGCGGCACCCAGCTGATCACCGCCGTGGCCCCGCGGGCCGGTGCCACCTCGGGCACGCTCACCTGGTGGGACCTGCGGAACGGCCGATGGGTGCCGGCCGGTTCCACGCCGGCCCGGTTCGGCGCGAAGGGCCTGGTCGAGGGCGTCTCGCGCCGACAGGGCACGAACACGACACCGACGGGCCTGTACGGCCTCCCCCACGCCTTCGGCATCCGGCCCGCGCCGCCGGGGACGTCGTACGCCTACCGACCGGTGCGCCAGGACTCCTGGTGGTGCCAGGACAACAAGTCCCGCGCCTACAACCGGTGGACCGAACCGCGTCCCGCGGACTGCCGCGCGGCCGAGTCCGAGCACCTGGTCGCCTACCGCACGCAGTACGCGTACGCGCTGGTCATCGGCTTCAACTACGACAGACCGGTGCGGGGCCGCGGGGCGGGAATCTTCCTGCACGTCAACGGGCGCGGAGCGACAGCCGGTTGTGTGTCGGTGCCGACGGGAGCGATGCGGCGGCTGCTGACGTGGGCCCGGCCGGGGAGACGACCGCACATCGCGATCGGCACGACGGCCGGGCGGACGGCGATCACCCGGTACTGAGCGGCCTCGCGACGATCTCCGGTGGTCGCGTCCGGTGACGGTCTCCGTGGATCGCTGAACACTCCGCCGCCGTGGCCCGTATCTGAGGGCCAAGGGTCCGTATCCACGGAGGAACAGTGACCACGACGATCGCCGGCGGCCGTGCCGCCCGCCGCCAGACGATGCGCCGCATCCGCCCGCGCCGCTCCCCGGCCGTCCCGTTGCTGCTCGCCGTATGGGCGGGCGCGGCGGGTGTGCTGTGGCTGTGGTGGGCCAACACGCCGAACATCGCGGACGACAACAGCAAGATCCTCAACGCGGGACGGATCACCGGGCTGCTCGCCGGGTACCTGATGGCGCTCGTGGTGCTTCAGATGGCCCGGGTGCCCGCACTGGAGCGGCGGGTGGGCTCGGACCGGGTCGCTCGCTGGCACGCGATGAGCGGCCGGTACACGCTCTGCCTGGTCTTCGCGCATGTGTTCCTGATCATGTGGGGGTACGCGCTCCAGGCCGGGAAGACGCTGGGGGACATCGTCCAGCAGACGATCGACTCCATCAACCAGCTGCCGGACATGGGCAAGGCGGCGATCGGCACCGGTCTGTTCCTGCTCATCGGGCTGGTGTCGATCGGACCCGTGCGCCGCCGGATGCCGTACGACACCTGGTACCACATCCATCTGCTGACGTACGCGGCCGTGTTCCTGACGTTCTGGCACCAGATCACCACCGGGAACGACTTCGCGATCGAGCCGACCGCGAAGACCGTCTGGTACGCGCTGTACGGCTCGGTCACCGCGCTCGTCGTCTGGTATCGCGTCATCGTCCCGGTCCGGCTGAACCTGCGGCACCGGCTGCGCGTCGAGGCGGTCATCGAGGAGACGCCGGGCATCGTGTCGGTGCTGATCGGCGGGCGCAAGCTGCACCGGATGGGCGCGGAGGCCGGGCAGTTCTTCCGGTGGCGGTTCATGGCGCCGGGGATGCGGGCCAGCTCCCACCCGTACTCGCTGTCGGCGGCCCCCCGCCCGGACCTCCTGCGGATCACCGTCAAGGCGATCGGCGACCACAGTGCGGCGCTGCGTGAGCTGCAGCCGGGCACGAAGGTGTGGGCCGAGGGTCCGTACGGTGCGATGACGGCGTCCCGGCGCAGCCGCGGCAAGGTGCTGCTGGTGGCCGGCGGGGTCGGCATCACGCCGATGCGGGCACTGTTCGAGACGCTGCCGGGCGCGGCCGGTGACATCACCCTTCTCTACCGGGCCAACAGCACTCAGGACCTGGCGCTGTGGGACGAGCTGGCGAAGATCGCCGACGAGCGCGGTGCGCGGCTGATGTACGCCGTCAACAGCCCCGACGGGGAGCGCCCCGACATCTCGGCGGAGTCCCTCCAGCGGAAGATCCCCGACATCGACAGCCACGACGTCTTCATGTGCGGACCCAACGGCTTCGCCCAAGGGGTGTACGAGGCACTGCGCGGCGCCGGGGTTCCCGCCCGCCGCATCCACCACGAGTCGTTCGAGATGTGAGCGACCCGTACGCACGGGAACCTCGCCACCAACGGGAATCAGGAGCTCAGGAAGCGATGAGGAAGAGCCACCCTCTTCGGCGCGTCGTACTCGCCACCGCCGCCACCGTGTCCGGGATCGTGCTGCTGCTGTCGCTGAAGCCGTCGTCCGACCCGGGCGCCGCCCAGGCGGCGGGCGCGGGCGCGGCGGCGCAGGAAGCGGCGCAGGGCGGGTCCGGGGCGGTCGTGTCGGGGACGATGACCGGTGACGCGGCGCAGACGCAGTACGGGGCTGTGCAGGTCCGGATCACCGTCGTCAACAACAAGATCACCAAGGCCGAGGCGGTCCAGGCGCCCAAGGGCGGCACCAGCGACCAGAAGACCGCGCTGGCCGTTCCCAAGCTCAACGCCGACGTGGTCGCCAAGCAGAGCCCGGACATCGACACGGTGTCGGGCGCCACGTACACCAGCGAGGGCTACAAGAAGTCCCTCCAGTCGGCGATCGACAAGGCGAACGCGAGCGCCGGCTCCGGGGCCTCCCAGGGCTCCGGCAGCGCGCAGGCCTCCGGCACCTTCACCGGGGACGCGGCCCAGACACAGTACGGCGCCGTCCAGGTCCGGATCACCGTCGCCGGCGGGAAGATCACCAAGGCGGAGGCCGTCCAGGCCCCCAAGGGCGGCACCAGCGAACAGAAGACCGAGCTCGCCGTCCCGAAGCTCAACGCGGCCGCAGTCGCGGCCGGCAGCGCCGACATCGACACCGTCTCCAGCGCGACCTACACGAGCGAGGGCTACAAGAAGTCCCTCCAGTCGGCGCTCGACAAGGCGAAGGCGAAGGCGGGTTCGTCGTCAGGGTCCGGCGACGCGGGGGCCTCTTCGGGGGCCGCGCAGGCCAAGACCGTCACCGGCAGCGTCGCGCAGACGCAGTACGGCGCCGTCCAGGTCCGGATCACGGTCGCCGGCGGGAAGATCACCAAGGCGGAGGCCGTCCAGGCCCCCAAGGGCGGCACCAGCGAACAGAAGACCGAGCTGGCCATCCCGAAGCTCAACGCGGCCGCAGTCGCGGCCGGCAGCGCCGACATCGACACCGTCTCCAGCGCGACCTTCACCAGCGAGGGCTACAAGAAGTCCTTGCAGTCGGCGCTGGACCAGGCCGGTGGCTGACACCGTGGCCGAGTCGGCGCAGGCCCCCGCCGTGCTGCGTCACGCGGAAGAGGTCATGGGGACCGTCTTCTCCTTCGACGTCCGCGGCGGGGAGCCCGAGGCGGTGCGGGCGGCGCTGGAGAAGGCGATCGCCTCGCTGCACCGGGTGAACGAGGTGTTCAGCACCTACCGCGAGGACAGCCAGGTGTCCCGGCTGGTACGCGGTGAGCTGACCGTCGAGGAATGCGATCCGGAAGTGGCCGAGGTACTGGAGCTGGGCGCCGAGGCGGAGCGGGTGAGCGACGGCTGGTTCAGCATGCGCTACCAGGGCCGGCTCGACCCGACCGGCATCGTGAAGGGCTGGGCCGCCGAGCGGGCGGCCCGGCTGGTCGCGGCGGCGGGTGTGAGCGGGGTCAGTGTCAACGGCGGCGGGGATGTGCAGTTGCTCGGTGTCCCCGGGCCCGAGCGGCCGTGGCGGGTCGGGGTGTCCGACCCGCTGCGCCCGGGTGGTCTCGCCGCGGTGGTCTCGGCGGCGGGAGCGGACGAACTGGCCGTCGCGACCTCCGGCACGGCGGAGCGGGGCGCCCATATCGTGGATCCGCGGACGGGCCGCTCCGCGGTGACCGACCTGGTCGCCGTGACGGTGGTGACACCGCAGTTGACCTGGGCGGACTGCTGGGCGACGGCCGCGTTCGCGATGGGCTCGCGGGAGGCCCTGGGCTGGTTGGAGTCCCTGCCGGACGTGGAGGCACTGCTCATCACGGCGGGCGACGAGGTGCGCTGCACGGGGGGCCTGGCCGGCCGACTCGGCTGAGCCGTGGTCCGTCGACTCGGCCGAGCCATGGCCGGCCTGGGCGGTCGGCGCAACCCCGCGCTGACGGACAGCCGCCGCGCCCCGTAAGGCCGCCGGCGGCACGGGCGCGGGCGACCTGGGCGACACGGGTGGCTGCGGACAGCACCGGTGAGCGCAGGCAGCACGGGTGGGTGCGGGCAGCACCGGTGACCGCCGGACGGCACACGGGTGGCCGCCGGACGGCACACGGGTGGCCGCAGGCGGCGCAAGTGACCGCAGGCAACGCAGATCGGCGCGGCACCGAAGGCGACCGAGCCGCGACGGCGCCGGCACTTCCGCAGGGACCCGGGGCCGTGTCGATGTGCGGCTCCGCCGCGTGGGCGCGACCGGCCCCCGCTCACCCGCACTCGGCGGACAACCCGAAGAACCCCTCAATGGCCCCTCAACGGCCGCTCAACGGCCGTCCCGTGGCCGCTCGGCGGCCGTTCAAGCCGTTCAGTGGCCGTTCTGGGCAAGCCGCAGCAGATGGTCCGCCAGTGCCTGTCCGCCCGTCGGCTCCCTGCTGATCAGCAGCAACGTGTCGTCGCCCGCGATCGTCCCGAGGATGTCCTGCAGCTCGGCCTGGTCGATCGCCGAGGCGAGGAACTGGGCCGCGCCCGGCGGGGTGCGCAGCACCACGAGGTTGGCGGACGCCTCCGCGGAGATCAGCAGCTCCTGCGACAGCCGCCGCATCCGCTCTTCCTTCGCCGACTCCCCCAGCGGTGCCCGGGGGGTCCGGAAACCCCCCTCGCTGGGCACCGCGTAGATCAGGTCGCCGTCGTTGTTGCGGATCTTCACCGCGTTGAGCTCGTCCAGGTCCCGCGACAGCGTCGCCTGGGTGACGCTCAGCCCGTCGTCGGCCAGCAGCTTCGCCAACTGGCTCTGCGAACGCACCGGTTGCCGGTTGAGGATGTCCACGATCCGGCGGTGACGCGCGGTGCGGGTCTGCGGCACGGCGGGCCCGCCCGCGCCCGGCTGCTCATGTTCCTGCGCCTGACTCATCGTCGTCTCATTCTCCGGTTCTCCGGATCGTCACTCTCCGCTCGCCGCGGCTGCGTCGAGGATTCCGGGCAGCGCCCCGAGGAACGCCTCCACCTCGTCGTCGCCGAGGTTCAGCGGCGGCATCAGCCGGACGACGTCGGGGGCGGGCACGTTCACCAGGAATCCGGCCTCCTGAGCCGCCGCCCGCACCTGGGGCGCACGGGGCTCGGTGAGCACGATACCCAGGAGCAGGCCCGCTCCCCGGACATAATCGATCAACGAGTGGCCCGCACCCTCGATTCCGGTCCGCAACTTCTCGCTCTGCCGCTTGACGTTCTGCAGCAACCCCTCGTTCTCGATGGTGTCGAGAACGGCGAGTCCGGCGGCGCAGGCGACGGGGTTGCCGCCGAAGGTGGTGCCGTGGTGGCCGGGCTGCAGCAGCTCGGCGGCCCGCCCGAAGGCGATCGTCGCGCCCAGCGGCAGTCCGCCTCCGAGGCCCTTGGCCAGCGTCACGACGTCCGGCAGGACGCCCTCGTGGGCCTGGTACTCGAACCAGTGACCGGTCCGGCCGACGCCGGTCTGCACCTCGTCGAGGACCAGCAGCGCGCCGGTCGCGGCGGTGATCGCGCGGGCGGCCTTGAGGTAGCCGGCCGGCGGCACCACGACACCCAGTTCGCCCTGGATCGGCTCGAGGACGACGAGCGCCGTCTCCTCGGTGACCGCGGCGGCCAGCGCCTGCGCGTCGCCGAACGGCACATGGGTGACCTCGCCGGGGAGCGGCAGGAACGGGTCCCGCTTGCCGGGCTGGCCGGTGAGCGCGAGCGCGCCCATGGTCCGGCCGTGGAAGGCGCCCTCGGTGGCGACGACGTGGGTCCGCCCGGTCAGCCGGCCGATCTTGAAGGCGGCCTCGTTGGCCTCGGCGCCCGAGTTGCAGAAGAAGACCCGGCCGTCCCGGCCGAAGTGCTGGAGCAGCCGTTCGGCGAGCGTGACGGTCGGCTCGGACATGAAGAAGTTGGAGATGTGGCCGAGGGAGCCGATCTGCCGGCTCACGGCCTCGACGACGGCCGGGTGGGCGTGGCCGAGCGCGTTGACCGCGATGCCGCCGACGAAGTCGAGGTACTCCTTGCCGTCGGCGTCCCAGACCCGGCTGCCCGCACCGCGTTCGAGGGGCAGCAGGGGGGTGCCGTAGTTGTTCATGAGCGCGCTCTGCCACCGCGCGGTCAGTTCCTCGTTGCTCATGACGGCTCCCCCTGTGCGTCCGGCTGCGCGGCCGGCTCTGCGTGCGGCTTCTCGTCGGGCACGACCATCGTGCCGATGCCCTCGTCGGTGAAGATCTCCAGCAGGATCGAGTGCTGGACCCGCCCGTCGATGACGCGGGCGGTGTTCACGCCGTTGCGCACGGCGTGCAGACAGCCCTCCATCTTCGGGACCATCCCGGAGCTCAACTCCGGCAGCAGCTTCTCCAGTTGGGAAGCGGTGAGGCGACTGATCACCTCGTCGCTGTTCGGCCAGTCCTCGTAGAGGCCCTCGACGTCCGTGAGGACCATGAGGGTTTCGGCGCCAAGTGCCGCAGCGAGTGCCGCAGCCGCCGTATCAGCATTGACGTTGTAGACATGTCCGTCGTCCTGGGAGCGGGCGATCGACGAGACGACCGGGATGCGGCCGTCGGCGAGCAGCGCCTCGATGGCGCCCGTGTCGATCGCGGTGATCTCGCCGACCCGCCCGATGTCGACCAACTCGCCGTCGATCTCGGGCAGGTGCTTGGTGGCGGTGATGGTGTGCGCGTCCTCGCCGGTCAACCCTACGGCGAGCGGCCCGTGTTGGTTCAGCAGCCCGACCAGCTCGCGCTGGACCTGTCCGGCGAGCACCATCCGTACGACGTCCATGGCGTCCTCGGTGGTGACCCGCAGACCGGCCTTGAACTCGCTGACGATGCCGTGCTTGTCGAGGGCGGCGCTGATCTGCGGGCCGCCGCCGTGCACGACGACGACATGCAGGCCGGCGTGCCGCAGGAAGACGACGTCCTGGGCGAAGGCGGCCTTCAGGTCCTCGTCGACCATGGCGTTGCCGCCGAACTTGATGACGACCGTCCTGCCGTTGTGCCGGGTCAGCCAGGGCAGCGCCTCGATGAGGATCTGGGCCTTGGGCAGGGCGGTGTGCTTACGAGTAGTGCTCATGACGAGTACGCGCTGTTCTCGTGGACGTAGTCGGCGGTGAGGTCGTTGGTCCAGATGGTGGCCGTCTCGGAGCCGGCGGCGAGGTCGGCGACGATGTGCACCTCGCGGTAGCGCATGTCCACCTTCTCGCGGTCCTCTCCGACGCCGCCGTTCTTGCAGACCCAGACGCCGTTGATGGCGACGTTGAGCCGGTCGGCCTCGAAGACGGCCCCGGTCGTGCCGATCGCGGAGAGCACCCGGCCCCAGTTGGGGTCCTCGCCGTGGATCGCGCACTTGAGGAGGTTGTTGCGGGCGATGGAGCGGCCCACCTCGACGGCGTCGTCCTCGCTGGCCGCGTTGACGACCTCGATCTTGATGTCCTTGCTGGCGCCCTCGGCGTCCCGGATCAGCTGCTGACCGAGGTCGTCGCAGACGGTCCGTACGGCGGCGGCGAAGTCCTCGTACCCCGGGGCGACTTCGGAGGCGCCGGAGGCGAGCAGCAGCACGGTGTCGTTGGTCGACATACAGCCGTCGGAGTCGACGCGGTCGAAGGTGACCTTGGTCGCGGCGCGCAGCGCCCTGTCCAGGGTCTCGCTGTCGAGGTCGGCGTCGGTGGTGAGGACGACCAGCATGGTGGCGAGGCCCGGGGCGAGCATGCCCGCTCCCTTGGCCATGCCGCCGACGGTCCAGCCGTCCTTCGTGACGACGGACGTCTTGTGGACGGTGTCGGTGGTCTTGATGGCGATGGCGGCCTTCTCGCCGCCGTGCTCGGAGAGTTGACCGACGGCGGTCTCGATCCCGGGCAGCAGCTTGTCCATCGGGAGCAGGACGCCGATGAGTCCGGTGGAGGCGACGGCGACCTCACCCGCGCCCAGACCCAGCACCTCGGCGACCTTCTCGGCGGTCGCGTGCGTGTCCTGGAAGCCCTTCGGCCCCGTACAGGCGTTGGCGCCGCCGGAGTTGAGGATCACGGCGGACACCTGGCCGCTCTTGAGGACCTGCTCGGACCAGAGGACCGGCGCGGCCTTCACACGGTTGGAGGTGAAGACTCCGGCGGCCGCGCGGCGGGGCCCGTCGTTGACCACGAGGGCCAGGTCCGGGTTGCCGTTCTGCTTGATCCCGGCGGCGATGCCCGCCGCCGTGAATCCCTTGGCTGCCGTGACGCTCACGGTGCGACTCCGATCGTGGAAAGCCCGGTGGTCTCGTCGAGCCCGAGGGCGATGTTCATGCTCTGGAGGGCGCCGCCCGCGGTGCCCTTGGTCAGGTTGTCGATGGCGCTGATGGCGATGATCCGGCCCACGGCGGGGTCGTACGCGACCTGCACCTGAACGGCGTTGGAACCGTGGACGGACGCCGTGGCGGGCCACTGCCCCTCGGGGAGCAGGTGCACGAACGGCTCGTCGGCGAAGGCCTTCTCGTAGGCGGCGCGGACGGAGTCGGCGGTGACGCCGGGCTTCGCCTTGGCGCTGCACGTGGCGAGGATGCCGCGGGACATCGGCACGAGGGTGGGGGTGAAGGAGACGGAGACCGGCTCCCCCGCCGCCGCGCTCAGGTTCTGGATCATCTCGGGTGTGTGCCGGTGGACGCCGCCGACGCCGTACGGGGAGACGGAGCCCATGACCTCGGAGCCCAGCAGGTGCGTCTTGGGCGACTTGCCGGCGCCCGAGGTGCCGGAGGCGGCGACGATCACGGCCTCCTGCTCGGCCAGGCCCGCCGCGTAGGCCGGGAAGAGGGCGAGCGAGACGGCCGTGGGGTAGCAGCCCGGGACCGCGATGCGCTTGGACCCCGTGAGCGCCGCGCGGCCGCCGGGCAGTTCGGGGAGGCCGTAGGGCCAGGTTCCGGCGTGCGCGGAGCCGTAGAACCGCTCCCAGTCGCCCGCGTCCGTCAGCCGGAAGTCGGCGCCCATGTCGACGACGAGCACCTCCGGGCCGAGCTGCTCGGCGACGGCGGCGGACTGGCCGTGCGGCAGCGCGAGGAAGACGACATCGTGTCCGGCGAGGACCTCGGGGGTGGTCTCCTGGAGGACGCGGTCGGCCAGCGGCAGCAGGTGCGGCTGGAGCGCGCCCAGTCGCTGGCCCGCGTTGGAATTGCCGGTCAGGGCGCCGATCTCGATCTCGGGGTGCGTGAGGAGCAGGCGCAGCAGCTCTCCGCCCGCGTACCCGCTCGCTCCGGCCACCGCCGCACGTACCACCATGACTCCTCCTCCTGGATGGCATGACTATACGTTTCGATGCACGTTTATGCAATCCATGCAGGGGCAGGGCCCGGAGCGATCTTTGCCCAGGCCGCGGGGCTGCGTAACCTCGACCCGGTGATCGCCATGACACCGATAACCAGCCTGGACCTGACCGGCTTCACCGAGCGTGAGCCGGGGGTGTGGACCGACGCGGCGGGGCTCGTCCTGTCGGTCCACTTCTTCCCGCTGATCCCGGACCTGCCCGCCGCGCTGCACGAGCCGCAACGGCTCGGGGCAGGGCTGGCGCAGCTCGTGGCCGGGGCCGGCGGCGGGCTGATCGAGGCGGCGCCCGGCTCCGTGGACGGCGTCCCGGCGGTGCGCCAGCTGGTCAAGATGCCGCTGGGCAGCCGGCCGGGGCAGGCGTTCCTCGGCTCCTGGACCGTACCGAGGGCCGGGTCCAGCACGGTCGTGAAGGTGCAGGCCGCCGAGGGCGCCACGACCGGGATGCGGGAGGCCGTGATCATGGCGCAGGTGGGTCCGGCCGAGTACTTCCGGCCCCACCCCTACGCGGGCGGACAGCCGGACGGACAGCCGGGCGGTCTGCCGTACCACGTCGGCGACCACGAACAGTGGGACGCCCGGTTCCCCGACCATCCCCTCACCCTCGTGCGCGCCGCCCTGCAGCGGATCACACCCACGATCACCTTCGACGACCGCTTCAAGGCCTTGCCGCCGTTCGGCGGGCCGGCCGCCCCGCAGTCGCTGCCCCATCTGCCGCCGCCCAGGCGCGGCTGGTTCCGGCGCCGCAGGGACGCCTGACAGGCATGAGAGACCCGGCGGGTACGGGCCTGCGTCGCCCGCACCCGCCGGGATCCGCTACCGCTGCCTGATCCGCAGGAAGGTGATCGAGTTCGCCGGGAAGGTGTAGGTGAACTCGCCCGCCACCCCGGTGAAGGTGGAGGTCACCGGTGCGACCGCGGTCGCGGCCTCCGTATTGACCGCGTCCGGCGCGGCGGCCAGCGTGGTCACCTTCGCCTTGGACGCGACCTTGGCGCCACCGAGGTCGATCGCCGTACGGGCGTCCGTGGACTGGGCGTTGACGACCTTGACGATCAGATCGCCGGTCTTCTTGTCCAAGGTGGCGACCTGACGGAACGGCTCGGCCGGCTTGTCGTCGGTGAAGCTGCCCCACTCCTGGCCGTCGAGGTAGAGGGTGACCTGGCGACCCCGCACCTTGACGTCGATGTCGTAGGCGCGGCCCGTCTCGACGGACCCTGCCTTGGAGACCAGCGTCGACTTGCCGCCGTCCACGGCCTGCTCGACGGCGGACTGGGTGTTGTTCCAGCCGCCGAGGTTCCACCAGTAGTAGTTGCCGGTGTCCTTGACGCCGAAGGCGACCAGGAAGCCCTCCTTGCCGGACTTCTTGGTGGCCTTCACATGCAGGTCGTAGTCGTGCCAGCCGGCGTCACCGGCCGAGACCATGGTGTTCTCGGCGGCGGTGTCGGTCTGCACGTACTGCCCGTCCTGGAGCGACCAGCTGCCGCCGCCCGTGTGCGTCCACTTCGAGGCGTCGCCGGAGAAGTCGTCGCTCAGCAGCACGTTGCCGTCCGCGTCGGTCACCCGCACGTCGTCGTACGCCGCTCCGGTGGCCCAGGTCGACAGACCGACGGCGCCGGTGATCGGACCCTGGAGGGACGGGGTCCCGGTGGCCGTCGACGGCACCACCCGGTCGCCGACGTTCGTCATGAACAGCTTCTGGACCTCGTAGTTGGCCGAGTTCCAGGAGGCGTGGTTGTTGAACCACACCATGTCCGGGCTCCACTGCACATAGTCCTCGTTCGCGAACAGCGGCGCGTAGGAGGCGAGCTTGACGACGTCCGCGTTGCGTTCGAGGCCGGTCATGAAGGCCGCCTCGGCCAGCCCGTTCTTGAAGGCGTTGCCCCAGGAGGCGTACTCGCCGAGGAAGACCTTGGGGCCGCTGCGGTCGTAGGTGTCGTAGCGGTCGTTGTTCTGCAGGAACCACTGCGGGCTGTTGTAGTAGTGCTCGTCGACCATCGCGACGTCCGCGTCCCGGTTGAGCTGCCAGGCCGTGTCGAAGGTCGAACCCGCGTCGTCGGGACCGGAGTTGGAGATGACGGTGATGTCGGGGTACTTCGCCGCGATCGCGGCGCGGAACTGCTCGAAGCGGGCGAAGAACTCGACGGGCAGATTCTCCTCGTTGCCGACCTCGAGGTGGGTGAGGTGGAAGGGCTCGGGGTGGCCCATCCGGGCCCGCTTCCTGCCCCAGGTGGACGTGACCGGACCGTTGGCGAACTCGATGAGGTCCAGGGTGTCCTGGATGTGGCGCTTCAAAAGCGCGTCGTCGACGACGGCCTGGTTCTGGCCGCAGCCGGTCACCAGGGCCGGCACGACGGGCAGCGGCATCGCGCCGATGTCCTCGGCGAAGCGGAAGTACTCGTAGTAGCCGAGGCCGTAACTCTGGTTGTAGCCCCAGAAGTTGGAGTTGGTGGCGCGCTCCTCGACGGGTCCGACGGTGTCCTTCCACTGGTAGGAGCGGGCACGCTGCCAGCCGGAGGCCTCGCTGTAGTCCTGCATGGAGCCGGTGTTGACCAGACAGCCGCCGGGGAAGCGCACGAAGCCCGGGTCGAGGGCGGCGACCTTCTCGGCGAGGTCCTTGCGCAGGCCGTTGGGCTCGTTCCGGTACGTGTCACGGGGGAACAGGGACACCATGTCGAGAGCGGCCGCGGCCGAGGAGGCCACCGAGAGGCGGCCGTCACTGCTGGTGCGGGTGGCGGTCAAGGCCACCCGGTACTGGGCCCAGCCGCCGCGCACGGCGACCTTGCGGGCGGTGGCCAGCGCGCCGTCGGCGTCCTGGAGGCTCACGGTGAGCGTGCTGCCGCTCCCGGCGCGGGCCCACACCGAGAAGTCGTACTTCTTGCCCTGCTCGACCCGGACACCGGTGTTGTAGCCGGCGTTGGTCACGGAGGAACCGGCGCCCAGGGAGAGGTAGTTGCGGTTGCGGTCGTTGAGCCGGCCGGCGTCGTCCAGGACCTGCGCGGTGCCGTCGACCGTCCAGGAGGTCAGCGGGGTGTACGACCGGTTGTCGACGGTGGAGTACTCGAAGGACCGGTTCTGCACGAGTTCGGCGTACAGGCCGCCGTCGGCCGCCCGGTTGATGTCCTCGAAGAAGACGCCGTACATCGTGTCGTCGATCTTCGCGCCCTTGGCGGTGGGGTCGACGGTGATGGCGTAGTCGGTCACGGCCTCGGCGTGCGCCGGGACAGGTACGAGGGCGGTGACCGTCAGGAGGGCCGTGGCGGTGAGGCCCAGTCTCCAGCGGGTGCGGGTGGTGCTGCGTGACATGAATACTCCGCGGCTCGGTAAGGCCGAGTTGTTCGAAATATCAGACGGTGATCAGCACTTCGAACGGCAAGATAGGGAGGGGGCCCGGACGCGTCAATGGGGCGTGCAGCAGCGAAAGTGTCGGAAGCGAGGAACGCATGGACGAGTTCCGGCCAGTGCCGGACGCCCTGGCCTACCTCCGGGGAAGCTGGCGGGTCACCCGGTCGGTACGGGACCTGGCGAGCGGCGCCGAGGGCCGCTTCGACGGGGTCACGGTGTTCGGCGCACCGGGCAAGGGCGGAGGCGAGGGCGGGCTGCTGCACCGGGAGTCCGGCACGTTCGTCTGGCTCGGGGTCCCGCGGCCCGCCGAACGCACCCTGCACTTTCTGCCGGGGCCGACGCCCGGCACGGCGGACGTACGGTTCGCCGACGGCCGCCCCTTCCACGACCTGGACCTGACGACCGGACGGCACGTCACCGACCATCCCTGCTCCGCCGACCTCTACCGGGGCGAGTTCACCGTCCGGGACGCGGACCACTGGCGGACGGTCTGGCGCGTGGCGGGCCCCGCCAAGGACCTGTTGCTCACCACCGACTACGCGCGGGTGGGCTGAGCCGAGGCCCCTTCGAGGCGGAGGTTCCAGCGACCGGCCCGGCCGGTGACGGTGGTCGTCGACAGCGGACGCACATCGATGTTCCAGTACGTCGCGGGCGGCGCCTTCAGCGCGTACACCAGGGCCGCGCGGATCACGCTCGGCTCGGCCACGGCGACGATACGGCCGCCGTCGCCCACCGGCCGGGTGTCGAGCCAGCCGGCCACGCGGGAGATGAACGCCAGCAGCGACTCGCCGCCGTGCGGGGTGGCGAGCGGGTCGGCGAGCCAGGCGTCCACCGCCTCCGGCTCGCGGGCCATCGCCTCGCCCAGCGTGAAACCGCGCCAGCGGCCCATGTCGCAGTCCCGTAGAGCGAGCTGGACCAGCGGGGCGTAGCCGAGCGCGTCCCCGGTGGCACGGCTGCGCGGGGTCGGTGAGCAGTAGCGCAGCTCGGCGGCCGCGAGCGGCAGCAGAGCGTCGGCCACACGCAGCACCTCAGCCCAGCCGTCCTGGTCCAGCGGCCGGTCGTCCTCGAAGCGTTCCGCGAGCAGCGAGGAGCTGCGAGCGGCGGCGACGAACGTGACCCGAAGTGGCATGCGGTGATGGTGAGCCGCGTAACTGCGCAGGTCAAGAGGCATCGGCCGACGTCCGGAAGAAAACTTACCGACGAGTCAGGACCTGCCGGACAAGTCCCCAGAAAACAGCTCCCGGCTCAAAACCGCCCCGCTCGAACCGGCCCGTTCACGCCACCCGCTCGTACCGTCCCGCTCACGCCGGCCCGGGTCTTCCGCCCGGCACACGCCACCCGCCCACGCCCTGCCGCTCATGCCCTCCCGCTCACGCGGACCCGGGCTTGGCGAAGATCAGTGCCATCCACCGGTCCGGCTTCTCCAGCGCCTCGAAGCCGACCTGCTCGTAGACCCCGTGCGCGTCGTGCGTGGCGAGCAGGATGCGGCGCAGCCCGTGCGCCCGCAGGTGGTCGCGGACGGCGGCGACGAGAGCCGTCCCGAGACCCTTGCCGCGCGCCGCCGGGTCCACGTACACGTCGCACAGCCACGCGAACTCCGCGAGGTCGGTCACGACCCGCGCGTAGGCGACCTGGTCCCCCGACGCGGTGTCGTAGACGCCGAAGTTCAGCGAACCGGCGATCGCCCGCTCCTGCCTGTCCCGCTCGCGTCCGAGCGCCCAGTACGCGTCCGTGGACAGCCAGTGGTGCACACGCGCCACATCGATGCGGGCGGAGTCGGCGGAGATCTCGTAGCCCTCGGCGAGGGGCGGAACGGCGTTCATGGCATTCATGGCCGGATCCTCACAGGAGGGCGTTCATCATGTCGAACACTTTCCGGGGAACACCTCGTCGCACGCCGTCCGCAGCCGCCGCACCCCCTCCGCGATCTCCTCCGTCCCCGCGACGGCCGCGAAGCTCAACCGCACATGGGCGGCCGGGGGTTCGGCACTGAAGTAGGGGCGGCCTGGAGTGAGGGCGACCCCCGCGCGCAGGGCGGCGGCCGTGAACGCACTCTCTCCCCGGGTGCCCTCGGGCAGCCGCAGCCACAGGTGGTAACCGCCGGACGGGATGTGCGGGAGGGCCAGTTCGGGCAGCCGCAGCCGCAGCGCAGCGGTCATCGCGTCCCGCCTGACGCGCAACTCGGTCGCGATGGACCGCAGATGACGCGGCCAGGCGGGCGAACCGACGAGTTCGAGGGCCGCTTCCTGGAGCGGGCGGGGCACGAAGAAGGTGTCGACGACCTGAATGGCGCGCAGACGTTCCAGGACCGGGCCGCGGGCGGCCAGCGCGCTGACCCGGAAGCTCGGCGAGGTCGCCTTGGTCAGCGAGCCGACGTGCACGACGACGCCGTCGGGGTCGTCGGCGGCGAGCGGGCGCGGCAGCTGCCCGGCGTCCTCGTGCGCGAGCCGCCGCACGAAGTCGTCCTCGACGACGAACGCGCCGGCCTCCCGCGCGATGCGCAGCACCTGCGCGCGCCGGTCCGGGGCGAGGACGGCACCGGTCGGGTTCTGGAACAGCGGCTGGCAGACGAACACCCGGGCGCCGGTCGCCCGGAACGCGTCGGCGAGCAGCCCGGGCCTGACTCCGTCCGGGTCGACCGGGACCGGTACGGGGCGCAGTCCCGCCGCCCTGGCGATCGCGAGCATGCCCGGGTAGGTGGGCGACTCGACGAGGACCGGGGCCCCGGGCGGGGCGAGGGCCCGCAGGGCGGTGGTGAGCGATGTCTGGCCACCGGCGCTGACCAGCACCTCGGCAGCGGTGATGGAGCCGCCGATGGTCCGTGCGAACCACTCGCGCAGTTCGGGCAGGCCCTCCATGGGCGGTCGGCCCCATGCGCCCGGCCGCCGCCCGGCCCGGGCCAGGGCCGCGGCCATCGCCCGCTCCGGCTGGAGCGAGGGATGCAGATAGCCGCCGTTGAACTCGATCACGCCGGGCGGCGGCGCGGCGAGCGAGACGGTGACGCCTGAGGCGTCCACCGAGCGCGGGACGAGGTCGGCGGCGCCGTCCGCGCTCAGCGCGACCTCCTGCCAGGAGGTGTCCCCCGCGGGGGTGGCGCCCGCCCGCGCCGGCCGGGCCCGGAAGGCGCCCGCCCCGGGCCGGGTGACCACCAGCCCCTCGGCGGCCAGCTGCGCCAGTGCCCGCGAGACGGTCACCGGGCTCACCCTGAACCGTTCGACCAGGGCCCGGCTCGACGGGAGCTTTCCACCGGGAGAGTAGCGGTCGAACTCCCGCCGCAGCTGATCCGCCAGCTCACCCACGCTGCTACGCTCTTGCATGAAGACACAGAGTAGCGCTACTGACCGGCCCGCGATAGCGGTCAGCACCCGGTCCGACGCCCCGGCCGGCACTCGGGCCGACGCCCCGGCCGACACTCCCGTGGGCGCCCCCCAGGCGAGCGGCCTCGGTACTCTCCTGGCCGCCCTCGGTGTCGTCGCCTTCTCCCTGACGTTCCCCGCGACCGCCTGGGGCCTGGAGGGGTTCGGCCCCTGGTCCCTGGTCGCCGTGCGCAGCGTCCTGGCCGCGCTGATCGCGGGCGGGTGTCTCCTGGCCCTCCGCGTGCCGCTGCCCGCCCGGCGGCACTGGGCGGGACTCGCCGTCGTGGCCGCCGGAGTCGTCGTCGGTTTCCCGCTGCTCACCACGCTCGCGCTGCGGACGTCCACCACCGCGCACGCCGCCGTCGTGGTCGGCCTGCTGCCGCTGACGACCGCGCTGCTGTCCGCCCTGCGCATGGGGACCCGCCCCTCCCGCACCTTCTGGGCCGCCGCGCTGGCGGGTGCCGCCGCGGTGGTGGCGTTCACCGTGCAGCAGAGCGGCGGGGCCCTGACCACCGCCGATCTGTATCTGTTCGGGGCGCTGCTGGTGTGCGCGGCCGGCTACACCGAGGGCGGCCGACTGGCCCGGGTCATGCCGGGCTGGCAGGTCATCGGCTGGGCGCTGGTGTTCTGCCTGCCGCTCACGGTGTTCGGCGCCGCGCTCGCCCTGACCCATGAGCCCGTCCACCTGACCGCGCACAGCGTGGCCGGGCTGCTGTGGGTCGCGGCGGGCTCGCAGTTCCTCGGCCTGGTCGTCTGGTACCGGGGCATGGCGCTCATCGGCATTCCGAAGGCCAGCCAGTTGCAGTTGGCGCAGCCCCTGCTCACACTGGTGTGGTCGGTGCTGCTGCTGGGCGAGCACCTCACGCCCGCCGCTCCGCTGACGGCCGCCGCCGTGCTCGTGTGCATCGCCGTCACGCAGCGGGCGCGCGGTTAGCCACGGCAGACCGTACCGTCGCACCCGGTGAGGAGGCCCCGCAGATGCGCGCAACCAAGGGCGACCAGTTCGTCCAGCACGGCAGGGTGGTCGGCCAGCACGACAAGGTCGGCGAGATCGTCGAAGTCATGGGCCAGGGAGGAAATCCCCCGTACCGCGTCCGCTTCACGGACGGGCATGTGGGCGTGTGCTCGCCCGGCCCCGACACCGAGATCCGTCACAGGACGGCCGAGGAACAGCGGTAGATCAGCGCGGGGGCTCCGCCGGCTGCCCGTAGTGGTCGGCGACCACCCGCGCCATCGCCCCGATCCGATCGGTCCGCACGTCCTTGGCGGCGAAGAAGACATGCCCGCGCACCTGTGGGTGGGCTGCGGCCAGTTCGAGGTGGTCCGACAGCTCGGCCGGGTCCTGCCAGGCCGCGGGCTGCGCCGGGTCGCCCGCCCGGTACAGGGCCTCGCCGAGATAGAGCCGGGTACGGCTGCCCTCGGCCACCTCCGCCCACCAGGGCACGAGCTTGGCGTAGTCGGCGACCGAGAGCCCGATGTTCCAGTAGAGCTGCGGGACGATGTAGTCGATCCAGCCCTCCCGTACCCACTTCCGGGTGTCCGCGTGGATGTCGTCGTACGACTGGAGCGCCCGGGTGTCCGAGCCGCGCGAGTCGGTGGAGGCGTTGCGCCACACCCCGAAGGGGCTGATCCCGAACTGGGTGCCGGGCCGCACCGCCTTGATCCGGTTGGCCGTCTCCAGCACGAGCTTGTCGACGTTGTCGCGCCGCCAGGCCGCCCGGCTGGGGAAGGCTCCGCCGTAGGTGTCGTACGCGGCCCCGTCGTCGAAGGTCTGGCCGGCCACCGGGTACGGATAGAAGTAGTCGTCGAAGTGCACGGCGTCCAGGGGGTACTTCTTCACGGCGTCGAGGATCGCGTCCTGGACGAAGGCGCGGACCTCGGGCAGGCCCGGGTTGTAGTAGAGCTTCCCGCCGAACGAGACCACCCACTGCGGGTGCCGGCGCGCGGGGTGGGAGGCGACGAGCCTCGACAGGTCGTCATGGGTCGCGACCCGGTAGGGGTTGAACCAGGCGTGCAGTTGCAGGCCCCGCGCATGCGCCTCCGTGACGGCCGTGCCCAGCGGGTCCCAGCCCGGTGCCCTGCCCTGGGTGCCGGTGAGCACCTGGGACCACGGTTCGTACGGGGAGGGCCACAGCGCGTCCGCCGTGGGCCGCACCTGGAAGATCACCGTGTTGAGCCGTCGGCTCACCGCCAGGTCGAGCATGGCGATCAGCTCGGCGCGCTGGGCGGCGGCGGTCAGGCCGGGGCGGGACGGCCAGTCCCGGTTGCTGACGGTCGCCAGCCACATCCCCCGCATCTCGGTCGCCGCCCGCCGTTCCCTCGCGGGAGCGGCCGCCGCGCCCGTCGTGGTGAACGCCGACAGCGCTGCCAGCGCGAACGCCCGCCGGGTCAGTCGACCCATCGCACACATCCCCACACTCTGCGGATCCGCTCGGTCACGGATCGTTTCGCGGTCCAGCATGCCTCCACCCCGGCGATCGATCATCGATACTTGCTAGTAACGTGCACGATCGGAGCAGGGCTGCCGAGACCCGGCAGACCTGCCCCGGCCATCTGAGTCAGCGCGGCGAAAGGGACTGATGTGACGGGCACCCCAGCGGGAGATCTCTCACGGGTCGGAGTGGTGGGCTGCGGCCAGATGGGAGCGGGCATCGCAGAGGTCTGCGCCCGCGCCGGTCTCGACGTCAAGGTCGCCGAGACCACCGGCGAAGCCCTGGAGATCGGCCGTACCAGGCTGTTGAACTCCCTGGCCAAGGCCGCCGAGCGCGGCAAGATCTCCGAGGAGGAGCGGGACGCCACCCTCGCGCGCCTCAGCTTCACCACCGATCTCGGCGAGTTCGCCGACCGTGACCTGGTCATCGAGGCCGTGGTCGAGAACGAGCAGGTCAAGACCGAGATCTTCCAGGTCCTCGACCAGGTGGTGACCCGTCCGGACGCGATCCTCGCCTCCAACACCTCCTCCATCCCGCTGGTGAAGCTGGCGGTCGCCACCTCGCGGCCCGACCACGTCGTCGGCATCCACTTCTTCAACCCGGCCCCGGTGCAGCAGCTCGTCGAGCTGATCCCGGCGCTGACCACCTCCGAGGGCACGCTCAGCCGGGCCCAGCTGTTCGCCGAGAAGCTGCTGGGCAAGCACGCGATCCGCGCCCAGGACCGGTCCGGCTTCGTCGTCAACGCGCTGCTGATCCCCTACCTGCTCTCCGCGATCCGGATGTTCGAGACGGGCATCGCCAGCCGCGAGGACATCGACAACGGCATGGAGATGGGCTGCGCCCACCCGATGGGTCCGCTGAAGCTGTCCGACCTGATCGGCCTGGACACCGTCGCCTCGGTGGCGCAGAGCATGTACGACGAGTACAAGGAGCCGCTGTACGCCGCTCCCCCGCTGCTCCAGCGCATGGTGGACGCGGGCCGGCTGGGCCGCAAGACCGGCTCGGGCTTCTACGCCTACTGATCACCCACCGTGTTCCCCACGGGCCCGGCGCTCCTCGGAGTGCCGGGCCCGCGGCATTCACACGCCGTGTGCGCCACGGGTCCGCATATGCCCGGCGCACACTCTCCCCGTCGGCCCACCAGGCGGGTTCACTCATCATGCGCATGCAAGGGATGTGAGACGACTACGGAAAGGAGCGGCCACGTGACCGCCGACCCCGAACATCCCGTGGTTCATGGAGAACTCGCAGAGTTACGTCGCCGGCTCGATGTGGCCTACGCCCGCGTCGAGGGCGGGCTGGCCCTGCTGTCCCACCGCACCGAGCAGACCGCCAAGGAACTGGACGAGCTGAACACCCGCATGACCTCGCTGGAACACGCACGCTGGCCGCTGCCCTCGCTCGCGGCGCTCACAGCCCTGGGGGCACTGGTCGCGACGGTCTGGCAGGCACTGGCCCACTGAACCTCGGCCCGTCCCCGGCCCGAGCACGGCCGGTCCGCGGCGGGTGCACGACCCGTCCCGCGGCTAGCCCTCGGCGAGCCTGAGGTGGTGCAGCAGCATCAGCGCGGCCACCATGTTGGCGGCCGGGACCTCCCCCCGGGCGACCAGGTCGGGAACGACCTTGAGGGGGACCCATTCCCGGCGGTCCGACTCGAAGTCGTCCACCGGGTGTCCCACGTACTCACCGTGTTCCGACCAGTAGATGTGATGAACGGCGTCGGTGAGCCCGTTGGACGGCTCCACGCTCATCAGGTGGCGCAGCGGCCCCGGCCGCCAGCCGGTCTCCTCCTCGAGTTCCCTGGCGGCCGCGCGGACGATGTCCTCGCCGTCCTCGACGACTCCCGCCGCGAGCTCCCAGCCCCAGCTGTCGGTGATGAAGCGGTGGCGCCACAACAGGAGAACCTCGTTGGACCGGTTCACGACCGTCGCGACCGCGACCGGCCTGAGCCGTATGAGGAAGTGGTCGAGGTGCCGGCCGTCGGGCAGCTCCACATCTGCCAGGTTGACGCTGAACCAGCGGTTTTCATACACAGTTTGTTCGTTCTGTTTCGTCCACTGCACGGTTCTGCCACCTTCCGTCGAGTGAGTGGCAATATCGCAGCAGGAACTGTGCAGCGGCGGCGTAGCCGCCGGTGTGGGTGACTGTGTAGGTGTCGTGTCGGTGTCGCTGTCGGTCTCGGTGGTCGGATACCCCACTGCGCCCCGTCTACAGCGGTACGCGCAGTGCCCCGTCGATGAGTTCGGCGGCCTCGGCCGTGCCCGCGCAGTCGCTGCGCGCCAGATGTTCGCGCACCGCCCGGAGTCTGTCGCGCAGGCGCTGGGACTCCATGCCCCGGGCCTGTTCGGCCATCTGCACCGCGGTGACCACCGCCTTGTCGGCGTTGCCCTGGCGCAGTTCGATCGTGCTGAGCATGGCGAGACGGTGCACCCGTCCCCGGTCGTGCGCCGGGGTGTCGACGGCGGCCGCGGCGTGCTCGGCGGCGGCGGCGAGGTCGCCGAGGCTGAGCAGCGCCTCCGCCACCTGGACGTTGACCAGGCCCGGTTGGACATAGCCGGTCTCGTCGGGCTCGTGTCCGCGCCGGATGTGATCGGCGGCGGTTTCGGCACGCCGGATGCACGACAGGGCGCTCGTACCGTCGCCGAGGTGCGCGTACGCCTTGGCCTGCATCGCGTACAGGTCGGAGGCGAGGGCGGGCGTGATGTGCCGGCCCGCCGCCCGCAACGCGGCCTCCGCGAAGGCGACGGCCTGCCGGTACTCCCGCATGAACAGCGACTGGTTGACGAGGAGGGCGATGACGTACGCCCCGAGTCCCCGGTCCCCACTGGCCTTTGCCAGCCGCAGCGCCTGGTGGAAGTAGCGCTGGGCCAGGCCGTGCGCGTCCGAGTCGTACGCGCAGATCCCGGCGACCGCGACCAACCCGCCGGTGGCCCGGTGCAGTTGACGGCCCGTCTCGTCGGTGTAGCTGCCGCGCAGCAGGGGCGCCGTCTCCGCGTTGAGGAAGCCGACGATACGGCTGCGGGTCGCGATGCCGCCCGCCTTGCGGTACATCTGCTCGTAGTGGGCGCGGGCGGCCCGCAGCATCTCGATGTCGG
This sequence comes from Streptomyces sp. NBC_01334, assembly GCF_035983595.1. Taxonomy (NCBI): domain Bacteria; kingdom Bacillati; phylum Actinomycetota; class Actinomycetes; order Kitasatosporales; family Streptomycetaceae; genus Streptomyces; species Streptomyces sp. NBC_01334. The sequence goes on from NZ_CP130718.1 coordinate 2,144,152, forward strand.
CCGAGGTGACACGATGCCGGCCGCCCCGGGAGACGTCGACGTCCTCCGGCGGGTTCTCCCACTCCCACACCGGCATCACGGCCGGCGTGCCGGTGACCGCGGGCGCCCCCAGGAGGTGCGGGCGTTGCTGCTCGTCGGAGCGCCACAGGGCGGTGGCCCGCTCGACGAAGCCGGAGAGCGAGGTGCCGTGCGGGCCGGCCGGTTCTCCCGGCACGCCGAGGCCGATGTCGTCGAGGGTGACCGGCCGGCGCAGCCGCCCCGCGAGCACCTCGCAGATCAGGTCGGGCACCTGCCCCCGCGGCCGCTGACCCTTCAGCCAGCGGGCCACCGCCGTGTGCTCGTACCGCAGGGCGAGTCCGCGGGCCCGTCCGGCCTGGTTGACGTGGGCGGCGAGGCCCGCGTGCGAGACGCCCGCCTCGTCCAGGATCGCGTCGAGCAGAGTGTTGGGCTGCATGGGTGCCCCCCGGGTGCCTCGGTGTCCGTCAGAGTAGTGGCTCCGTCCTCACACGGGGTGTGAACGGAGTACGCGCATCCGCAGGGTGCGCGCGCTGTCGCGGAGCGTTTCCGGTCGGTTGACTGAAATGCCTCGCAAGAGGTTCGCCGGGCCGTCGGCTCCCCCTCATAAAGCGACGGCCCGGCGGTGCGGTGTGCTCCGCGGGTCGGGCCGGGGACTACAGGTGCGTTGTCGGCAGCGGGTGTGATGTGGCTGGTCGCGCGGTTCCCCGCGCCTCCAGAGGGCTGGACCCGCGGCCGTTCTCCAGCACCAGCAGGGCGATGTCGTCCGTCGGTCTGCCTGCCGTGTGTCGTCGGAGTGCGGCCAGGATCGTGCGCAGGATCTGCTGGGGTGAAACGGGATGGTCGTGCGCCGCCTTGGTGAGAGACTCCGGCAGGGAGAAGAACCTGCCCCGGGCGTCCCTCGCGTCCTCCGCGCCGTCGGTGAAGAGGACGAGCGACTCGCCCCGGAGCAACGGCCCGCAAGGCGTGGCGGACAACTCGGTCGGCAGCGGGAACGGGCCCAGAGGCGGCAGCGGATCCGCCGGCGACAACGGCCGCACGCTCGTGCCGCTGAGCAGATACGGCCAGGGATGCCCGCAGTTCAGAACGTGCAGCTCGCCGTCCTCCCGGATCTCGAGCACCAGCACGGTGACGAACTCCTCCGCCACCGTGGCGTCGGGAGTGTCACGGGCCCGTTCGCGCAAGTGCCGCTCCAGGGCACGCTCCAGGCGGCGCAGGACGCGGTCGAGATCGTGCTCGTCGTGGGCCGCCTCGCGGAAGCTGCCGAGGAGCGCGGCGACGGTACCGAGCGCGGGAAGCCCGTGCCCGCGGACGTCGCCCATCACGACCCGCACTCCGTGCTCGGTGGCGATCACCTCGTACAGGTCACCGCCCACGCTCGCGCCCCGGTCCGCGGAGAGCTGGGCGGCCGCCGCGTTCAGCCCGTCGACGCGCGGCGGCGGCGGACGCAGCACCACGCTCTGCGCGGCCCCGGCGACCCGCCGCGCCTGCTTCAGCTCGCGCACCAGGGCCTGCCGCATGTGGAGTATCAGCCCGGTGCCGACGGCGAAGAAGACGGCACTGGTGACGATCCTGGCCAGCAGCCCGTCCTGTCGGGCCAGCGGACAGGACAGCTTGTAGGTGATCGCCAGGGCGCCCCAGGCCGTGGGCAGCCCCAGCGAGAGGGCCCGGCGTAACGGCCGCCTGATGCCGAACATGTCGTTGGTCCCCCGTCCAGGCCCCGACAACGCAGATCGGACCGGCCCCGAAAGGCCGGTCCGATTCTGTCGAGGTCATGGCCCGAAAGACCAGATCACCAGGAGATCTCACCCGAAGGAGTGAGGTAACCGAAGAGAGGGAAAGCCGGGGGCGCAGGAGCGAAGCCCCCGCACCCCCAGAGGCGCGGGGAACTGCGCGACCAGCCACGACGGCGTCGCGGTCGGGCCGAGAACCGCAGCTCCCCCGACGCCTAACCGCGCAGCACCGCTCCCGTACGCTCGCCCGCCAGGGCAACCGCCGCATCCCTCGCGGCCGACGCCTCGTCGACGGTCAGCGTCCGGTCGTCCGCACGGAAGCGCAACGCGTACGCGAGCGACTTCCGCCCCTCACCGAGCTGCTCCGCGTTCTCGTACACGTCGAACAGCCGGATCCCCTCCAGCAGTTCACCCGCGCCCTCACGCAGCGCGGCCTCGACCTCGGCGTGCGGGACGAACCTGTCGACGACGAGGGCGACGTCCTGCGTGGCCACCGGGAACGTCGAGATGCGCGGCGCCTGGGGCGTGTCGTCGCCGACCTGCTCCAGCACGTCGAGGTCCAGCTCCATCGCGGAGGTGCGCGAGGGCAGCCCCAGGGCCTTCAGCACCCGCGGGTGCAGCTCACCGGCATGGCCCACGACGCGCTCGGCACCGTCGACGACGACCAGCAGCTCGGCGCACCGGCCCGGGTGCCACGGCCCGTACTGGCCGCTGCGGACGACCAGTTCGGCCCCCGCCTCACGGGCGACGGCACGCGCCGCCTCGACGGCGTCGGCCCAGTCAGCCGGGCGGCCCTTGCCCCACCAGCCGGCCTGCTCGCGGGCGCCCGCGAGAACGACGGCGACATGGCGCGGCTGCGCGGGCAGCACGGCGTCCAGGGACGCGATCTCCTCTTCGGTGGGGCGGCGGTCGACGGGCAGGTGCCCGGCGACGCGCTGCTCCTCCTTCGGGAGGAACACCAGCCCGGTCTCGAAGAGCGCCAGGTCGTGCGAGCCCCGGCCGTCGTTGCGGCGCAGGGCGGCCAGCAGGCCCGGCAGCAGCGACGTGCGGAGCGCGGGCTCCTCGTCGTTGAGCGGGTTCGTCAGCCGGACGACACGGCGGGCCGGGTCGTCGGCGTCCAGGCCGAGCTGGTCGAAGACCTGCTCGCCGATGAACGGGTAGTTCGGCGCCTCGACATAGCCGGAGCCGGCCAGGGCGCGGCCCACGCGGCGGTGCAGGCGCTGGCGGTGGGTGAGACCACGGCCGGAGGGCGGCTTGGGCAGCGTGGAGGGCAGGTTCTCGTAGCCCTCCAGCCGGATGACCTCCTCCGCCAGGTCGTTGACCTCGGCGAGGTCGGGCCGCCAGGACGGGACGGTGACGATCAGCTCGTCCTGCCCGTACACGTCGCAGCCGATCTCCTGGAGACGGCGGACGACCGTCTCCCGGCCGTACTCCACGCCCGCGACCTTGTCCGGGTGGTTCGCCGGGACGCTGATCGTGTGCGGGCCGGAGGGGGCGATGATCTCCGTGACGCCGGCGTCGGCCGTACCGCCCGCGAGCAGGACCAGCAGGTCGACCGTGCGCTGCGCGGCGGCAGCCGCGGCCTGCGGGTCGACACCGCGCTCGAAGCGCCTGGACGCCTCGGAGGACAGCTTGTGCCGGCGGGCCGTACGCGCGATCGACACCGCGTTGAAGTGGGCGGCCTCGATGACCACGTCGGTCGTCGAGGCGCCCCCGTTCTCGGCGGCCTCGTGATCGGCGATCTCGGTGTTGGCGCCGCCCATGACACCGGCGAGGCCGATGGGACCGCGGTCGTCGGTGATCACGAGGTCCTCGGCGTGCAGCTCGCGCGTCACCCCGTCGAGGGTGACGATCCGCTCGCCCTCCCCGGCCCGGCGCACGCCGATGGTGCCCTGGACCAGCGAACGGTCGTAGGCGTGCAGCGGCTGGCCGATCTCCATCATCACGTAGTTGGTGATGTCGACGGCGAGCGAGATCGGGCGCATGCCGACCTTCTGGAGCCGACGCGTCAGCCAGATCGGGGAGCGCGCCTCGGGGCTCAGACCGGTGACGGTGCGGGCGGTGAAGCGGTCGCAGCCCATCGGCTCGGAGACCTGCACCGGGTAGCCGAAGGCGTTCGGCGCCGGTACGTCGATCAGCGCCGGGTCGCGCAGCGGCAGACCGTAGGCGATGGCGACCTCGCGGGCGACACCCCGGATGGACAGGCAGTCGCCGCGGTTGGCGGTGACGGCGATGTCCAGGACCTCGTCGACCAGCTCGAGCAGCTCGATGGCGTCCTTGCCGACCTCGGTCTCCGGCGGCAGCACGATGATGCCGTGGCTGCCGTCGTCGCCCATGCCCAGCTCGTCGCCGGAGCAGATCATGCCGTGGGAGGTCTTGCCGTACGTCTTGCGCGCGGCGATCGCGAAGTTGCCGGGCAGGACGGCGCCCGGAAGGACCACGACGACCTTGTCGCCGACGGCGAAGTTGCGGGCGCCGCAGACGATCTCCTGGGGCTCACCGGTGCCGTTGGCGGTGCCGACGTCGACGGTGCAGAAGCGGATCGGCTTCTTGAAGCCCTCGAGCTCCTCGACGGTGAGCACCTGGCCCACGACGAGGGGGCCCTTGAGGTCGGCTCCGAGAGCCTCGACGGTCTCCACCTCGAGGCCCGCCGACACGAGCTTGGCCTGCACGTCACGGCCGGTCTCGGTGGCCGGCAGGTCGACGTACTCCCGCAGCCAGGAAAGCGGGACCCGCATCAGATCTCCATCCCGAACGGCCGGGTGAACCGGACGTCACCCTCGACCATGTCTCGCATGTCTTCGACGTTGTGGCGGAACATCAGCATCCGCTCGATGCCGAACCCGAAGGCGAACCCGCTGTACTTCTCCGGGTCGACGCCGCAGGCGGCCAGCACCTTGGGGTTGACCATGCCGCAGCCGCCGAGCTCGATCCAGCCCTCGCTGGAACAGGTGCGGCAGGGGCGGTCGGGGTTGCCGACGGACTCGCCGCGGCAGACGTAGCACACCATGTCCATCTCGGCGGACGGCTCGGTGAAGGGGAAGAAGTTCGGCCGCAGCCGGGTCTTCATGCCCTCGCCGAACAGCGACTGGACCATGTGGTCCAGGGTGCCCTTGAGGTCGGCCATGGTCAGGCCCTCGTCCACGGCCAGCAGCTCGACCTGGTGGAAGACCGGGGTGTGCGTCGCGTCCAGCTCGTCGGTGCGGTACACGCGGCCGGGGCAGATCACGTACACCGGCAGCTCACGGCTGAGCAGCGAGCGGATCTGGACCGGCGAGGTGTGGGTGCGCAGCACGACACCGGACTCGGTGCCGCCCTGCGGGCCCTGCACGAAGAACGTGTCGGCCTCACCGCGGGCCGGGTGGTCCGGGCCGATGTTGAGCGCGTCGAAGTTGAACCACTCGGCCTCGACCTGCGGGCCCTCGGCGACCTCGTAGCCCATGGCCACGAAGACGTCCTCGATGCGCTCCGACAGCGTGGTGAGCGGGTGGCGGGCGCCGGCCGGCTCGCGGTCGTACGGCAGTGTGACGTCCACCGCCTCCTCGACCAGCACGCGCTGGTCACGCTCGGCCTCGAGCTCCTCCTGGCGGGCGGCGAGGGCCTTGTTCACGGCGCCCCGGGCCTGGCCGACCAGCTTGCCGGCGGCCGCCTTGGCGTGCGGCGGCAGGGCGCCGATCTCGCGGTTGGCCAGGGCCAGCGGGGAGGTGCCGCCGGTGTGCGCGACCTTGGCCTCCTGGAGCGCGTCGAGGGAGTCCGCGGCGGCGAAGGCGGCGAGCGCCCCGTCCCGCATGCGCTCGATCTCTTCCGGTTTCAAGGCCTCGACCTCTACCGGGTCGTACGACTTATTCGGTGCCGACATCTCTTCCCGTGCTTCCGGTTGGCTGGCTGAAGGTCCCCGTCACCGACTCACGCAGAGGTCAGAGGGCCGTCCATGGGACACAAAGGTGCCAAAGGCCGAGTCTAACGGGGTGGAGGTGTACGGATGCGCCCGCGGGCTGCCCGGCCGGTTCTCAGGTGAGATACGCCGGGGTGCTCACGGGCAACGTAAATCGGAACTCGGCGCCGCCGCCGGGAGCGCGGCCGACCGTGATGACGCCGCCGTGGGCTTCGACGATGCCCTTGACGATGTACAGCCCGAGGCCCGTTCCGCCGCGCTTGCTGCCCCGCCAGAAGCGGGTGAAGACGCGGTTCATGGACTCCTCCGGGATGCCTGCGCCCTCGTCGCTCACGGTGACCGACGTGCCGGTGTCCTCTCCCTCACGGGGGGACGCGGCGGGCGTGACATCGATCGTGACGGTTCCCTCGCCGTGGCGCACCGCATTTTCGATGAGGTTGCTGAGCACCTGGTCGACCTTGTCGGGGTCGGCCCACAGGGCGGGCAGCGGCTGCTCGAGACGCAGCAGGAACCGGTCGGCGGGCTGTCCGGCGGCGACATAGGCCTGGATGTGCCGCCCCACGGCCGCGCCCATGTCGACGGGCTGACGGCGCACCTCCAGCCGTCCCGAGTCGATGCGCGAGATGTCGAGCAGCTCGGCGATGAGGCGGGTGACCCGGTCCGCGTCGGCGTCGACGGTCTCCAGCATCAGCCGTTTCTGGTCGTCGGTGAACCTCGACCACTTGGCGAGCAGGGTGGCCGTGAAGCCCTTGACCGAGGTGAGGGGCGAGCGCAGCTCGTGGGCGACGGTGGCGATCAGCTCGGCGTGGCTGCGTTCGGTGCGGCGGCGGGCCTCGGTGTCGCGGATCGAGACGACGACCCGGCGGACCGGTCCGGTGGGTTCGCCGCGGACGTACCGCACCGTGACGAGCACCTCGCGGCCTCCCGGCAGCAGCAGGTTGCGCTCGGGCTGTCCGACCCGGATGGCGAGGCCGCCGTAGGGGTCGGTCAGCTGCCACCAGCGGCGGCCTTCGAGGTCCTCCAACGGCAGCGCCTTCTCGAGCCGCTGTCCGAGGGCGTCCTCGGCGGGGACGGCGGTGATGCGCTGGGCTGCGGCGTTGAAACAGACGACGTGCCCGCGTTCGTCGGCGACCACGAGCCCGTCGGGCAGGTCGTCGGGGTCGATGCCGAGACCGGCGAGGTCACCGGCCGGCCGGGGTGCGGAGGCGTCGGGAACGGCCTGCGCATCCCGTGTACCGCTCATGCCGACGCTCATTCCCCGTACCCCACCTCTCAGACGACTGAGGGGCCCCCGAGCTGGTCACCCTACTAGCTCTCGGTGACGGAGCGGCACCCTCCGGAGGCGCGCTGTGCACGGGCCGATGCATAGAGACATACGGCGGCGGCGGTCGCGAGGTTCAGGCTCTCGGCCTTCCCGTGGATCGGAACCCGCACGACGGCGTCCGCGAGATCCCGGGTCTCCTCCGGGAGCCCCCAGGCCTCGTTCCCGAACACCCACGCCGTGGGCCCGCCCATCGTCCGTTTGTCCAGCTCGTCGTCGAGGTCGTCGTCCCCGGCGCCGTCGGCGGCGAGGATCCGCACCCCGGCGTCCTTCAGCCCGGCCACGGCCTGTTCGACGGGGACCCCGACCGCCACGGGGAGGTGGAAGAGGGAGCCCACGGAGGCGCGGACGGCCTTGGGGTTGTAGAGGTCCACGGAGGCGTCGGTCAGGACGACGGCGTCGGCGCCCGCGGCGTCCGCGCACCGCAGGACGGTGCCGGCGTTGCCGGGGTCGCGCACATGGGCCAGTACGGCGACCAGCTTCGGCCGGGCGGCGAGGATCTTCTCGAAGGGCGTGTCCAGGAACCGGCAGATGCCGACCAGCCCCTGCGGGGTGACGGTGGTGGAGATGTCCTCGATGACCTGTTCGTCGGCGAGGTGCACCCGGGCGCCGACGGCGCGGACCTCGCCGATGATGTCGGCGTACCGCTCCGCGGCCTCGACGGTGGCGAACAGCTCCACGAGGGTCGCGTCGCCGCCGGTCCGGTGAGCGGCCGCCTCCCGCACGGCCTGCGGCCCCTCCGCGAGAAACAGCCGTTCCTTGCCCCGGAAGTTCCGCCTGGCGAGCCGCCGGGCGGCGGAGACCCGGGGGGAGCGGGGGGAGATCGGCTCGGGGGTGGCGGAGAGCATGGGCGGTTCGCTTTCACCAGTCACTCGGGTACGGACACAACAGGACCCGCAGGCTGCTGAAGCCTGCGGGTCCTCAAGTCACGTCGGCTCAACGCCGGCGCGGCGTCACGCGGCCTTGGGCGCGTTCACGTCCGCCGGGAGGGCCTTCTGCGCGACCTCGACCAGCGCGGCGAACGCGGTGGCGTCGTTCACGGCCAGCTCGGCGAGGATCTTGCGGTCGACCTCGATGTTCGCGGCGTTCAGACCCTGGATGAAGCGGTTGTACGTGATGCCGTTGGCGCGGGCAGCCGCGTTGATGCGCTGGATCCACAGCCGACGGAAGTCGCCCTTGCGCTTCTTGCGGTCGTTGTAGTTGTAGACCAGCGAGTGGGTGACCTGCTCCTTGGCCTTGCGGTACAGGCGCGAACGCTGACCGCGGTAGCCGGAGGCCGCCTCGAGGATCGCCCGGCGCTTCTTGTGGGCGTTGACTGCCCGCTTGACGCGTGCCACTTGTTTAACTCCTTGTAGCGGGGCCGTGGTTGGACTCACACGGCCCGGAATCGATTTAGTCCCGGTCTGAGGTCAGGCGCGGGTCACGCGCCCGACGTCACTTGCCGAGAAGCTTCTTGATCTTCGCGGCGTCGCCCGGGGCCATCTCGGCGTTGCCGGTGAGGCGACGCGTCACGCGGGACGACTTGTGCTCGAGCAGGTGGCGCTTGCCGGCGCGCTCACGGAGCACCTTGCCGGAGCCGGTGATCTTGAAGCGCTTGCTGGCACCGCTGTGCGTCTTGTTCTTCGGCATAGCGCCGTTATCTCCTCGTCGGTGGCGTTCCGGTGCCCGGTCGTGAAACCGGGCACGGTGGAACGTCGCTTGTGTCGGTTACGTCCTTGGGACTCGCGTCCCGCGGATCACGCCTCGGCGGAAGCCTCGGCAGGGGCCTCGGCGTCAGCCTCGGCGCTCACGACGTCGGATTCGACGTCACCCTCGGCGTTGACGGCGTCGGCATCCGCGGCGTTCTGCGAACGACCCGGGTTGGCCTTCGCCTCGGCCTTGCGGGCCTCCTGCGCCTGACGGGCCTCGGCCATCGCCTCGGTCTTCTTCTTGTGCGGACCGAGAACCATGATCATGTTTCGGCCGTCCTGCTTCGGGTTCGACTCGATGAACCCGAGGTCCTGGACGTCCTCCGCGAGACGCTGGAGCAGTCGGTAGCCCAGCTCGGGCCGGGACTGCTCACGACCGCGGAACATGATCGTGATCTTGACCTTGTCGCCCTGCTTGAGGAACCGAACGACGTGACCCTTCTTGGTGTCATAGTCGTGCGGGTCGATCTTCGGCCGGAGCTTCATCTCCTTGATGACCGTGTGCGCCTGGTTCTTGCGCGCCTCACGGGCCTTCATGGCCGACTCGTACTTGAACTTCCCGTAGTCCATGAGCTTGCAGACCGGGGGGCGGGCTGTCGCCGCGACCTCGACCAGGTCCAGGTCGTACTCCTGGGCAAGCTCCAGTGCCTTGGCCAGGGGGACGATGCCCACCTGCTCGCCACTGGGACCGACAAGTCGCACCTCTGGAACGCGAATCCGGTCGTTGATGCGGGGCTCGGCGCTGATGGATCCTCCTAGATAGCACCACACGGCAGTCTGGCGAACGGCCGCGTAACGTCTTGGTTGTTAGTCCTGTAACCACGCCGAAGCACAAAAAATGCCCCGAACGATCACATGCGGGGCTCCAAGCACTACCGGAGCACCGCCGCGTGAACGCGGGGCGCGCTACCGGGCGACTCCATCGTCCGTACGGAACGATGGTGGCCGCCTGACCGGGGTGACCCGCCGTCCGTGAGGACAGTCGGGTGGGAGTTCGGAGCCTCCACTTGTGGGCCGGGCCCGCCTGCTGAGGGGCACGCGTGTCCGACCGGTCGTTACACGAGATTAGCAGTCTGCGCCAGGAACGGCCAATCGAGCCTCGGTACGGAGACCGGGCGGGCCTGCGCCTATCGTGTGGGGCATGAGTGACTCCTCCCCCGCCGGCTCCGCCGAGACCCCCGGCGCCCCCGACTTCGACGAGATGACCCGCGACATCGCCGAGGTCCCCGCCGTCGAGGTGATCGTGACGGTCGCCGTCAACCTGATGAGCGCCGCCGCCGTGAAGCTGGGGCTCACCGAGGAGGGCGACAAGTACAAGGACCTCGACGAGGCCCGCAAGCTGATCCACGCCCTCGCCGGCCTGCTGGACGGAAGCGCGACCGAGATCAGCTCCTTCCACGCGGCGCCGCTGCGCGACGGTCTGAAGTCGCTCCAGCTGGCGTTCCGCGAGGCGTCGATCGTCCCGGACGAGCCGGGCCAGGGCCCGGGCGAGAAGTACACGGGCCCGATCTACGGCTGATCCCGCTTCTCCGCTTCTCCGCTGGGCCGGCGCAGCCGCCGGTTCAGCTCTTCACGTACAGGGGCTCGCCCGGAGGCGTCGTCCCGGCCGGCAGCAGTGCCAGGTCGAGGCCGCGCACCAGGCGGGCCCTCAGTGTTTCGTCGGCGGCCAGCCGCCCGGCCACCGCACGGGCCGCCTCGGCGGGGACGGCGGCCGGGTCGAGGACGAGGGCGAGGGTGCCGTCCGCCTGCCCCGGCCCGAGGTGGGCGCTGAGGACCTCCGGTGCGGCGGCGACCGCGGCCCGCACCGCCGCCCGCACCGCCGGATCGGCGAGCGGGTCGGTCGACGTACGGCCCTCGGCGAGCGCCAGCAGCGCCGGCCCGGTCAGTTCGAAGGCCACCGGTCCTGCCAGGTCGAGGACGACCGTGTCCGCCTTCTCGTGGACGGCCGCCTGGAGCGCCTGGTGCAGCGGTACGGCGACCGGGCGGGCCTCCGGGTCCCAGCGGGCGAGGGAGTCCGTCGACGTGAACGCGGGCAGCGCGGTGCGACCGCCCGCCTTCAGCGTGGGCACCGCCATGTCGCTGGTCTTCTCGCGGCGCAGTCCCTTCTCGTCCTCCTCCACCTCACCCAGCACGGCCACCACGGGCACCAGGAGCCGGGCGCCCTTGAGGGCCGCCAGGACCGGGCCCACGGCGGTGCGGTCCTCGGCCCAGGCGGCGAGCGCCGCGCTCAGCCGGGGGTCGGCGGAGCCGTCGTCGTCGGAGAAGCCGGAGTCGGGAATGTTCTTGTTCGCCACGGTCGTCGACCCTATCGGGGGGATGATGCTGCGCTTGTGCGGGGCCCGAAACACGGCCGTGACGCCTTTCACCGGATTCTCAGACATCCCTGACGTGCCTCTAACCTCCGTCTAACGGTGCGCACAGTCGCCGCCCCGAGCATCGACGGTCATGGAGTCCTCCAGAGCACGTCGCAGCCGCCGCGCTCGACCCTCCCGGCGCCGTCCGCTCCTCTGCACCGCGCTCGCCACGGTCGCCGTCCTCGGGGCCACGGCGGGCGGGACCGTCTACGTGAAGGCACAGGCGCACTCGGGTACCGGAGTCGTATCGTCGTCCTCCGCGACGCCGTCGGCGTCCGGTTCGGGGAGCGGAAAGGTGTCGGTGGAGACGGTGGCGGCGCCCGAGGTGGACCACGACGCGCTGCTCGCGTCCGCGATGAAGGCGGTGACCGTGCCGGGCGACGCGGCCGTGTCCGTGGCCGTGCTCGACCTCGACTCCGGTGACGACGCCACGTACGGCGAGAGTGCCTTCGACACGGCGAGCATCGTCAAGGTGGACATCCTGGCGACGCTGCTGCTCCAGGCACAGGACGCGGACCGCCGTCTCACCGCGGCCGAGAAGACGTACGCCACCGCGATGATCGAGAACAGTGACAACGACTCGGCGTCGGCGCTGTGGCGGATCATCGGCAAGGCACAGGGGCTCGACGCCGCCAACGAGCGGTTCGGGCTGACGGACACCGCGGGCGGCGACGACATGCTGTGGGGGCTGACGCAGACCACGGCCGCCGATCAGCTCACCCTGCTCCAGCAGGTCTTCGGGGACGACTCGGAGCTGAGCGAGGCGTCGCGGACGTACCTCCGGGGCCTGATGGGGCAGATAGCCGTCGACCAGCGCTGGGGAGTCTCGGCGGCGGCCGACGGCTCCTCGTGGGCGCTGAAGAACGGCTGGCTGGCGCGCAGCACGACCGGGCTGTGGGACATCAACAGCATCGGCCGGGTGACCGTCGACGGCCACGACTGTCTGGTGGCCGTGCTGTCGAACGGCAACGCGACGCAGACGGCCGGGATCTCGCTGGTCGAGCAGGTGGCGCGGACGGCGGTGTCGGCGCTGCGGGGCGGTGGCGCTTCGACCTCGGCCTCCGCGTCGGCCTCGCCCTCCACCGCCGACTAGCCGGCGGGTCCCGTCACGGCTGGAGTGTCTCGTAGGCCCCGGGCCGGTCGCGCTCGCGGCGGCCGCGCCACAGGAAGACCGCCGCCACCAGCATCACTCCACCGGCGCCGCCCGCGAGCAGGCCCGCCCAGTCGGCCGGGTCGTCGTCCGCCTTCGGCTTGTCCGGGCCGGAACCGAAGTACTGCTCGCCGTAGGCCGCCGATTGCAGACCCTCCGGCTTGAGGTCGGCGGCGGCCGTGATCGCGGCGGCCGGGTCGATGAACCCGAAGCCGCGGGAGTCGTCGCGCCCGCCGGTGGGGGCGTTGCGGGCGGTGTCCTCCAGGAGCTTCTTGATCTGGGCCGGGGTGAGCCCGGGACGGGCGCCCTTGATGAGCGCCACGGCCCCCGAGACGAAGGCGGACGCGGCGCTGGTCCCCCAGCCCTCGTAGTACTTGTGGTCCGGGTCGGCGATGACGACGTCGACTCCGGGCGCGCTGACCGTGGCGTACCAGCGGCGGGTGGAGAAGGAGGCGCGGGTGCCGTAGCGGTCGACGGCGGTCGCGGCGATGACGCCCGGGTAGGCGGCCGGGTAGGAGATGTGGTCGCCCTTCTCGCCGCCGTTGCCGGCCGAGGCGACGACGACCGAGCCCTTCTTCAGCGCGTACTGGACGGCCTCGTCCTCGGCGGGCTCGGGGTGGGCGGAGGCGGAGTCGTCGCCGAGGGAGAGGTTGATGACGTCGGCACCCTGGTCGGCGGCCCAGCGGATGCCCTCGGCCAGGGCGTTGCCCCGGGTGTTGCGGGCCTTGGTGCGCTGCGGGTCGCCGTCCTCCAGGATCACGCGGACGGGCAGGATCTTCGCCTCGGGGGCGACACCCAGCACGCCGTCGGCGTTGCCGCTGCCATGGCCGTGACCGGCGATGATGCCGGCCATCGCGGTGCCGTGGCGGGCCCACGCGCGGTCACCGGGACCGGCTCCGAAGCCGACCATGTCCTTGCCGGTGAGCACGTTGCCGGTGAGGTCGGGGTGGTCGGCCTCGACGCCGGTGTCCAGGACGGCGACGGTGATGCCCGCGCCCTTGGTGGTCTGCCAGGCCTCCTGCGTGTGCAGGGCCTCCAGGGCCCACTGCTTGGCACGGATGCCGTCGGCGTAGGCGGTGGAGGGCGGCACGAGGGCGACGGCGGCGGCGAGGAGACAGCACAGGAGCCCGGCCCTGCGGGTCGTACGGCTCGTACGGGTGCTCATGAGGGCTGCTCCGAGGGCGTGACGGCGGTCTTGCGCAGGCCGCGCTCGATGCGGTCGGCGAGGCCCTGGGCCTCGTTGCCGAGGCCCGCCTGCGCGGGGGCCGTGGTGGCGCCCGCCGCGGTGGCCGCCGGGGCGGACTGCGGGGTGTCGACCACGCGTCCGTCGGCCCAGCCGGAGACGGCGTAGACGACGACGGGCACGTCGGTGAGGACGGAGACCGTCCACGCCGCGCGCTGCTTGTCGCCGAACGCGGCCGCGACGGTGCCCTTCACCGCGTACGGCCGGGGCATCAGATCGGCCCGCTCCGCCAGCTTCTCCTTGGTGAAGCGGGTGTCGAGCGAACGCATGGCGGCCGCGTCGGCCGTGGTGAACAGCAGACCGACGGTGGTCACATGGCTCTGGGTGGCGTCGGTGTAGGTGGCCCGCAGGAGCCGTCGGCAGCCGACCGGGGCGAGGGTCTTGAGCAGCAGCGGGTCGAAGGCGTCGGCGCAGTCGCCGTCCGGGGCGACGGCGATCCGCGTCCAGGTGCGGTCGGCGCCGCCGGGGCCGGCGCCCTGACCGTCGACGGTGGGCGGGAACAGCTGATCGACCGGCACGTTGTGCCACAGACCGCCGGCGGTGGTGTAGGTACTGCGCTCGGCGGCGTCCGCCGAGTCCCCGACCAGCCAACTGCCGGTGACCGCACCGCCGATGAGCCCCATGCCGAGGACGGCACAGACGGCGACCGCGACGACGCGTCCCCGTCGGCCGAAGATCCCGGACATGTCCCTGTACCCCTCGGGGCGCGCGAAGGTCACCACGGGGCGGGTGGCACCGAGGGTGCCGCCGGGGGCCATCGGAGCGCTCCAGGACAGGGACGGATCGGGGCCGCTCGCCGCACCCGGGCCGCCGTCGGTCCGCTGCGCGGCCTCCGGCGTGGGGGACGCGGCGGGAACGGGCGGCACGGCGAACCCGGGCTGCCGCACGGCCGCCCCGGGGCTCCAGGCCGGCCCGTCGTCCGTGACCGCCGGACCCGCCCGGGAGTCACCGCGCAGACCGCCCTGGGCGCCCTCCGCCTCCGTCTCCCGCCGACTCCGCCCGGGCGCGGGCACCCAACTCCGGGGCAACGGCGACCAGGCACTGTCGGACGCTGACGCGGACCCGGCCGCGGACGAGGGGGCACCCGTCGCGCCCGGGGGACGGGAGGACGGCGGCGGGCCGGCGGGCCGGGAAGGCGGCGGCGAGCCCGCGGGACGGGAAGGCCGCGGCGGGACGACGGGGCGGGTGCCCGCGCCGGCGGGGTGAGCGCCCGCACCCGCGGAGAAGAAGTCGCCCGCGGCGGCAGGCCGGGAGCTGCCCGAGCCGCTGGGGTGCGTGCCCGGGCCCGCGGAGAAGAGGTCGCCCGAGTCGGCGGGACGCGAGCCGTTCGAGTCGGCGGGACGCGAGCCGCCCGGACCGGCGGGACCGGCGGGACGGGAGCCGTTCCGGCCTGCGGGGCGTGAGCTGCCCGGGTCGGCGGGACGAGTGCCCGCGGGAGCGGCAGAACCGCCGGGAAGGGAGCCCTCGGGGCCGGCGGGACGCGGAGGTCCGTCGGCGGAGGGGCGGGCGCCGGTGGCACCGGTGGGAGGGGAGCCCTCGGGGCCGGCCGGGCGGGTGGCCTCCCCGTCGGTGGGACGGGGAGCGGCCGTACCGGCGCGAGGGGCGGCGCTTCCCGGGGCCGCGGGACGCGAGTCCTCCGAGGCGCCGGGGCGGGTGGCCGGCCTGGTGGGCCGGGGGGCGCGGCGGAAGTCGTGGGGCGGGGCCGGACGGGGGACATGGGGAGCCGCCGGACGTTCTTCGGCTCGCGGGGGCGTCCCGGCGTCGTCGCGTCGTGGGGCCGGGGCGGGGCGGGCCGGCTGCGGCGGGATGTCCGGGAAACGGGCCGACGCGGGCGGCGGGGGCGGGGTCATGGCGTCCGTGTGCTGGGCCCGCAGGTCGGTGAAGCGGGGGGCGGTGCGGGAAAGGGAGGGATCGGGGCCCGCCGAAGGGAAGCCGTCCCCGGCAGGGCGGAAGCCGTCACCCGAGGAGGGAAAGCCGTCCCCGGCAGAGGGCAAGTCGTCCCCGACCGTGGGCTCGCCTGCCTGGGCGGTCGCCTTCGCTCCGGCCGGGCCGGGATTCGCCCCGTGCGTGGCGTCCCGTTCAGCCTGCTGCCGCGGTCGGCCGGTCGGCGTCCGAGGCGGCGCGGCGGGCTCGTGCGGCTCGGCAGCGGGGGTCGCCCGGCGCCCGGGGTCGCGTTTCAGCGGCTCGGCGGGGGCCTGGCCGGTGCTCTCCCGGTCCGTCGGGGCGGTCGGGGGCTGGGCCGGGCGGGGCGGGGCGGCGGGCCGGGGCGGGACGCCGGGGTGGGGCGGCACGTCCGGGCGCGGGGGGACCGAGGCGCGGCGTGCTTCCGTACTCATGCACCCCCCGTTTCCTCGTCCCCGGGCCGTCGTATCGGTACGCGGGCGGACGGTCTCGTGCCCGCGCGGCCCGGCGCGGACGCGGCAGTCCGCCCTGGGCACGCATACCCGCACGGGGGGACCGGCATCCCGACGCGGTTGCCCGGCCGGAGCCGTCCTCCGTGCGTGCGCGTCACTCTACGGCTTGTCGCCGGGCGAACGGGAACCAGTCCGCGACGCCCGGGGCTTCTGCCCGGAACGTCCCCCTACCCTGCGGTAATCCTGTCTGGCAGGCTTCGTTCATGACTGCGCGCGCCGCCGACCGGGCCCGTTACGACCGGGCCACCGCCCATCTCGACGCACCTCTCGCCCTCGTGGACCTGGACGCCTTCGACGCCAACGCCGAGGACCTGGTCCGCCGGGCCGGCGGCAAGCCGATCCGTGTCGCCAGCAAGTCCGTACGCTGCCGGACGCTGCTGGAACGCGTCCTGGCCAAGGACGGCTTCGCCGGCATCATGTCGTTCACCCTCGCCGAGTCCCTGTGGCTGGCCCGGTCCGGGTTCGACGACATCCTCCTCGCCTACCCGTCGGCCGACCGCACCGCCTTCGCCGAACTGGCCGCCGACCCCAAGCTCGCCGCCGCCGTCACCGTCATGGTCGACGACGTCTCCCAGCTCGACCTCATCGACGGCGCGCGCGGCGAAGGGCGCGAAGTCATCCGGGTCTGCCTGGAGTTGGACACCGCGCTGAAGTTCCTCGGCGGCCGGGTCCGGGTCGGCGCCCTGCGCTCGCCGCTGCACTCCCCCGCCCAGGTCGCCGACGTGGCGAGGGCGGTCGCCCGGCGGCCCGGTTTCAAGGTCGTGGGGATCATGGCCTACGAGGGGCACATCGCCGGGGTCGGCGACGCCGTCGCCGGGCGGCCCTTCCGGTCCCGGGCCATCCGGCTGATGCAGGCCACCGCCCGGCGCGAGCTCGCCGAGCGCCGCGCCGCGGTCGTGCGCGCGGTGCGGGCCGTCGTACCGGATCTGGAGTACGTCAACGGCGGCGGCACCGGCAGTGTGCAGCACACCGCCGCCGAGGACGCGGTCACCGAGATCGCGGCCGGGTCGGGGCTGTACGTGCCGCGTCTGTTCGACAACTACACGTCCTTCAGCGGCCGTCCGGCGGCCCTGTTCGCCCAGCCCGTCGTCCGGCGGCCGGGAGTGGGGGTCGTCACTGTCCTCGGCGGCGGGTATCCCGCGTCCGGTGCCGCGGGGCCCGACCGGCTGCCCGTGCCGTACCTGCCGGAAGGGCTGCGGTACGACCCCCAGGAGGGGCCGGGCGAGGTGCAGACGCCGCTGCTCGGCTCCCCCGCCGACGATCTGCTGATCGGCGACAAGGTGTGGTTCCGGCACGCGAAGGCCGGTGAGCTGTGCGAGCGGTTCGACGTGCTGCACCTCGTCGAGGGGGACGCGGTGACGGCGACCGTGCCGACCTACCGGGGTGAGGGGCAGACCTTCCTGTAGGCGGCCGGCCGTGGGGCGTCCTAGAGCGGGGTCACATAGGCCCCGGAGATCCCGCCGTCCACCAGGAAGTCGGAGGCGTTGACGAAGGAGGAGTCGTCGCTGGCCAGGAAGGCGACGGCGGCGGCGATCTCCTCGGCCTCGGCGAACCGGCCGACGGGGATGTGGACCAGCCGGCGGGCGGCGCGCTCCGGGTCCGTGGCGAACAGTTCCTGGAGCAGCGGGGTGTTGACCGGCCCCGGGCAGAGGGCGTTCACGCGGATGCCCTCCCGGGCGAACTGCACGCCCAGCTCACGGGACATGGCGAGGACACCGCCCTTGGACGCCGTGTACGAGATCTGCGAGGTGGCGGCGCCCATCCGGGCCACGAAGGACGCCGTGTTGATGATGGAGCCCCTGCCCTGGCGCCGCATGTAGGGGATCGCGGCCTTGCAGCACAGGTAGACGGAGGTCAGGTTGACCTCCTGGACGCGCTTCCAGGCCTCGAGGCCGGTCTCCAGGATGGAGTCGTCGTCGGGCGGGGAGATGCCGGCGTTGTTGAAGGCGATGTCGACGCTGCCGTAGGTGTCGTAGGCGGTCTTGAACAGCGCCTCGACCTGCTCGGGGTCGGTGACGTCGACCTTCACGAAGGTCCCGCCGACCTCCTCGGCGGCGGCCTTGCCGCGGGTCTCGTCGACATCGCCGCAGACGACGTGCGCGCCCTCGGAGGCGAGCCGGCGCGCGGTGGCGAGGCCGATGCCGCTGCCGGCTCCGGTGATGACTGCGGTGCGGCCGACCAGACGGCGGCAGATGATCTCGTCAGGCGATGCGGTCACTGTGCGGGGCCCTCCGTGCTGATGAAGACGTTCTTGGTTTCGGTGAAGGCGGTCAGGGCGTCCGGACCCAGTTCACGGCCGACGCCGGACTGCTTGTAGCCGCCGAACGGGGTCCAGTAGCGGACGCTGGAGTGGGAGTTGACGGACAGGTTGCCGGCCCGGACCGCCTGGGAGACGCGCAGCGCCCGGCCGACGTCCCGGGTCCAGATGGAGCCGGAGAGGCCGTAGGGGGTGTCGTCGGCGAGCCGGATCGCGTCCGCCTCGTCGGTGAAGGGGAGCAGGACGGCGACGGGGCCGAAGATCTCCTCACGGGCCGCGGGCGAGTCGGGTGCGGCGCCGGTGAGGACGGTCGGCGGGAACCAGAAGCCGGGGCCGTCGGGCGCGGTGCCGCGCAGCGCCTCGGCGTCTTCGGGGACGAACGACCGTACGCGGTCCACCTGTTGCCGGGAGATCAGCGGGCCCATCCGGGTCTTCTCGTCGGCCGGGTCGCCGACCGTCACGGCCGCCAGTTCCCGCGCCAGGTGGTCGGCCACCTCGTCGTAGACCGATTCCTGGACGAGGACGCGGGTGCGGGCGCAGCAGTCCTGGCCGGAGTTGTCGAGGAAGGAGAACGGGTCGACCGCGGCCTTCAGGTCGGCGTCCGCGAAGACGATGTTGGGGCTCTTGCCGCCGAGCTCCAGGGTCACCGGCTTGACCTGCCGGGCGCAGCGTTCCATGACCTCGCGGCCGGTGCGGGTGGAGCCCGTGAACACGATCTTCGCCACGCCCGGGTGGTCGACGAGCGCGCGGCCGGCGACGGCTCCGTGGCCGGGCAGTACCTGGAAGAGGTGTTCCGGCAGGCCTGCCTCCAGGGCCAGTTCGGCCAGGCGCAGGGCGGTGAGCGGGGTGGTCTCGGCGGGCTTGAGGACGACGGCGTTGCCTGCCGCGAGGGCCGGGAAGGAGCCCCAGGCGGCGATGGGCATCGGGAAGTTCCAGGGGGCGATCACCCCGACCACGCCGAGCGGCTCCTGGAAGGTGATGTTCCAGCCGCCGGGTACGGGGATCTGGCGGCCCAGGAGCCGCTCGACGCCGCCGGCCGCGTACAGGAGCAGGTCGCGGGCGTTGCCGGCCTCCCAGCGGGCGTTCCCGAGGAGGTGGCCTGCCTCGCGGACCTCGAGGAGCGCCAGTTCCTCGACGTGCGCGTCGACGACGTCGGCGAAGCGGCGCAGCAGCCGGGCCCGGTCGGCCGGGGCGGCGGCCGCCCAGGCCTTCTGGGCGGTGCCGGCGCGGGCGACCGCGCGGTCCACGTCGGCCGCGTCCGCGGCCGGGATGGTGGCGACGATCTCCTCGGTGGCCGGGTTGAGAACGATCAGCTCGTGCGGAAGCGACCGCGCATCGGACGAAGAGGGACGGGACAAGGAGGGGCTGGACGCGGAGGGACCGGGCAGGGAGGGACCGGACAAGGAAGGGCCTTTCGCGGGCGGGTGCACGGGCGGGTCCGTCAGAGACGTTCGAAGGAGCGGCGCAGCTCCCAGTCGGTGACCGCCGCGTCGAAGGCCTCCAGCTCGACGCGTGCCATGTTGCGGTAGTGCGCGACGACCTCCTCGCCGAACGCGGCCAGCGCGATCGGGCTGTCCGCCCAGATCTCGGCGGCCTCGCGCAGGGTGGTCGGGACGTGGGCGTACTCGGCGGTGTAGGCGTTGCCGGGACAGGCCTCGGGCAGCTCCAGCTTCTGTTCGATGCCGTACAGGCCCGCCGCGACCAGACCCGCGACCGCGAGATGCGGGTTGACGTCGCCGCCGGGCAGCCGGTTCTCGAAGCGCATCGAGCGGCCGTGGCCGACGACGCGGAGGGAGCAGGTGCGGTTGTCGTATCCCCAGGCGACGGCGGTCGGGGCGAAGGAGCCCGGCTGGAACCGCTTGTAGGAGTTGATGTTCGGGGCGTAGAGGAGGGAGAAGTCGCGCAGGGCGGCGAGCTGTCCGGCGAGGAAGTGCCGCATGACGTCGGACATCCCCCCTTCCCCGTCTCCGGCCATGACGTTGGTGCCGTCGGCGTCGGTGAGCGAGAGGTGGATGTGGCAGGAGTTGCCCTCGCGCTCGTTGAACTTGGCCATGAAGGTCAGCGAGACGCCCTCCTGGGCGGCGATCTCCTTGGCGCCGGTCTTGTAGATCGCGTGCTGGTCGCAGGTGACCAGGGCCTCGTCGTAGCGGAAGGCGATCTCATGCTGGCCGGGGTTGCACTCGCCCTTGGCGGACTCGACGGTGAGTCCGGCGCCGGCCATCTCGTTGCGGATGCGGCGCAGCAGTGGCTCGACCCGGCCGGTGCCGAGCACCGAGTAGTCGACGTTGTACTGGTTGACCGGGGTGAGCCCGCGGTAGTTCGCGTCCCAGGCGGCCTCGTAGCTGTCCTTGAAGACGATGAACTCCAGCTCGGTGCCGACCTGGGCGGTGAAACCGTGCCCGGCGAGGCGCTCCAGCTGGCGGCGCAGGATCTGGCGCGGCGCGGCGACCACGGGCGAGCCGTCGTTCCAGGCCAGGTCGGCGATGAGCAGGGCGGTACCGGCGTTCCACGGCACGCGGCGCAGGGTCGACAGGTCGGGGCGCATGGCGAAGTCGCCGTAGCCGCTCTCCCAGGAGGACATGGCGTACCCGTCGACGGTGTGCATGTCCGTGTCGACGGCGAGGAGGTAGTTGCAGCCCTCGGTGCCGTGCTGGAGGACCTCGTCGAGGAAGAACTGGGCGGCGAACCGCTTGCCCTGGAGACGCCCTTGCATGTCGGGGAAGGCCAGGACGACAGTGTCGATCTCACCGCTCGCGACGTGAGCGTGCAGCTCCTCGACGCCGAGCGGGGGTGTGCGGTCTGCCACGGGAAGGGCCTCCTTCGGCTTTCCCGGCTCCCCCGTCTTCTTCGGGCGGGCCGGGAGCCATAAGGTATTGCGGAGAACCATTGCTTGGGAAGGGGGCGCGGCCAGATGTCGGTGGACGCTGACGGCGGACCGGACGACCGGTTGACGCCGGTACTGCGGCCGGTGCGGGCCGGGAACGGCTTCGAGGAGGCGCTGGAGCAGATTCTCCAGGTGGTACGGCTGGGCCTGGTGCCGGGCGGCGAACGGCTGCCGGCCGAGCGGGACCTGGCGGATCGGCTCGGGATCAGCCGGGTGACGCTGCGCGAGGTGCTGAAGGTCCTCCAGGACCAGGGCCTGGTCGAGTCCCGACGCGGCCGCTACGGCGGAACGTTCGTGCTGCCGCGTACGGACGCCGGCGGCGAGGACGAACTGCGGCGGCGGATCGCGGAGGTCGACATCGAGGACGTGCTGCGCTTCCGCGAGGTGCTCGAGGTGGGCGCGGCGGGCCTGTGCGCGACCCACGGGCTGACGGACGAGCAGGCGCGGCGCCTGCGCGAGGCGCTGGCCCGCACGGCGGACGCGCCGCTGGCCGACTACCGCCGCCTGGACACGATGCTCCACCTCACCCTGGCCGAGCTGTGCGGCTCGCCCTCGCTGACCGCGCGGTACGCGGCGGTCCGGGCCACGGTGAACGACCTGCTCGACTGCATCCCGCTCCTGGTGCGCAACCTGGAGCACTCGCAGCGGCAGCACCTCGCGCTGGTGGAGGCGGTGCTGGACGGGGACGCGGACGGGGCGCGGGAGATGATGCGGGAGCACTGCGCGGGGACGGCCGCCCTGCTCAGGGGCTTCCTGACGTGAAATGGTATGAATACGATCCATTGCGGCGATCATTGCGGGAGCGGGAGGGCACATGACGGACGGTTCACGGCCGCTGATCGGCGTCAGCACGTATCTGGAGTCCGCGGCGCGCTGGGGCGTGTGGGCGCTGGACGCCGCGCTGCTGCCCGTCGGGTACCCGCGGCTGGTACAGCGGGCCGGCGGGCTGGCCGCGATGCTCCCGCCGGACGCTCCCGAGCACGCGGCGGCGACCGTGGCCCGGCTCGACGGCCTGGTGATCGCGGGCGGCCCCGACGTCGAGCCGGTCCGCTACGGCGCCGAGCCGGACCCCCGCACCGGGCCGCCGGCGCGGGAGCGGGACGCCTGGGAGCTGGCCCTGATCGAGGCGGCGCTGGCGGCGGACCTCCCGCTGCTGGGCATCTGCCGGGGCATGCAACTGCTGAACGTCGCGCTCGGCGGCACCCTGACCCAGCACATCGAAGGACACGCCGAGGTGGTCGGCGCCTTCGGCCGGCACCCGGTCAAGCCGGTCCCCGGCACGCGGTACGCGGCGGCCGTCGAGGAGGAGACCTCCGTACCGGCCTACCACCACCAGGCCGTGGACCGTCTCGGCACGGGCCTGATCCCGTCGGCGTACGCCACGGACGGCACCGTGGAGGCCGTCGAACTACCGTCCGCGAACTGGGTACTGGGCGTCCAGTGGCACCCGGAGATGGACGAGGACGTACGGGTCATGCACGCCTTGGTGACGGCGGCGCATACCCCGGGGTGCGCGTTGGTGACGGCGGTGCACCCACCCAGCCCGTCCGGCGTTTGAGGACGAGGCCCCTTCGGGGCCGAAGGGGGGTCCGGGGCCACCGCCTCCGGGGAAGGGAAGGGGCGGCGGGGGCGGGAGAACCTACCCCCGCGTCAACGACAACAGCTCCCGCGCCGGCCCGGCAGGCCGATGCCCCGTGGGCCACACCGCCCGCAGATCGCGCGCCAGCGCAACCCCCTCCACCGGCACCTTCACCAGCCGCCGCAGCCCCAGCTCCTCACCGACCGCCAGTTCACTCAGCACGGCCGGCCCCGCCCCACTGACCGCCGCCGCCTTGACCGCGGTCGTCGAGGAGAGCTCGATCAGCGGCCGGGCCAGACCACCCAGCGCCGTGTCGAGCACCTGCCGGGTCCCCGAGCCCTTCTCGCGCAGGATCAGCGGCGTCGAGGCCAGCTCCGCCGCGGGCAGCGGCCGCCGCCGGCGGGCCCACGGGTGGGCGGGCGCGACCACGACGATCAGACGGTCGTGGGCTATCACGGCCGAGTCCAGGCCGGGCGGCACCGTGAGGCCCTCCACGAAGCCGAGGTCCGCCTCCCCGGAGAGCAGCCGCTCGGCGACGGCCGCCGAGTTGCCCGCGAGCAGCGAAACCGCCGTGTCCGGCCGCCCGGCGCGCAGCGCGAGCAGCCAGCCGGGCAACAGGTACTCGGCGATCGTCATGCTCGCCGCCACCCGCAGCCGCGAGTCACGGCGGACCCGCAGCGCCTGCGCCCCCGCGTCGAACGCCCGCGCCGCCTCGACGACCCGCCCCGCCCAGTCCGTCACCAGCGCACCGGTGTCCGTGAGCCGGGAGCCGCGCGGCGAGCGGTCCACCAGGGCCACGCCCAGCTGGCGTTCCATGGAACGGATCCGGCTGCTCGCGGCCGGCTGCGTGATGCCGAGCTCCCGCGCGGCCGCGCCCAGGCTGCCCAGCCGTGCCACCGCCAGCAGCAGCTCCAGCGCGCCCAGGTCCGGGACACGGTGCGCGATCGAACCCGTTCCGCCGTCCGCGGGCTGTTCCTCGACACTCCCCATAAGCCCAGCTTATGTCCCCATAGAGTCGTACTCCCTGGTCGCGGGAGGGCGGCCGGGCGACCGTGGAGGCATGGTCACCGCCGCCCAGCCCCTGTACGCCCTCCCCCGTGTGCCCGCCGGCGCCGTCCGCCACCTCGGACCGAACTGGTACGCCACGGTCATGGGGACCGCGATCCTCGCCACGGCGGGAGCCGCGCTCCCCGTCCGCCCGCCGGGGCTGCGGCCGCTCCTCGCCGCCTGCTGGGTCCTCGCGCTCGTGCTGCTGCTGGCCCTGCTCGGTGCCCGCGCCCTGCACTGGCGCCATCACCGCGACCAGGCCCGCGCCCATCTGCTGGATCCGGCGACGGCGCCGTTCTACGGCTGTCTGGCGATGGCGCTGCTGGCCGTCGGGGGCGGCGCCCTCACCGTCGGCCGGGACTGGATCGGCATCCGGGCCGCGGTCGCCCTCGACGCCGTGCTGTTCACCGTCGGGACGGCCGTCGCCCTCACCGCCGCCGTCGCCGTCCCGTACCTGATGGCCCTACGCCACCGGGTGCGGGCGTCCCAGGCCACGCCCGTGTGGCTGCTGCCGCTCGTCGCGCCCATGGTGTCCGCCGCGCTCGGGCCGCTGCTGGTGCCGTACCTGCCGGCCGGGCAGCCGCGGCAGACGCTGCTCCTGGCGTGCTTCGCGCTGTTCGGACTGAGTCTGCTCGCCACGCTCGCCATGCTGCCGGTCGTGTTCGCGCGGCTGCTGACCGGCGGGCCGCTGCCCCTCGTCCTCACCCCGACCCTGTTCCTCGTCCTGGGACCGCTCGGGCAGTCCACCACCGCAGTCGGAAAGTTCGCGGAGGCCGCTCCGGGGGTCCTGCCCGGCCCGGACAGCCGCGGTCTCGCCGTGCTCGCCGTGCTGTACGGGGTGCCCGTCATGGGGTTCGCGCTGCTCTGGCTGTGTCTGGCCACCGCGCATGTGGTGCGGGCCCGCCGGCACGGGATGGGCTTCGCGATGACCTGGTGGGCGTTCACCTTCCCGGTCGGCACCTGTGTGACCGGCGCGGCGGCGCTGGCCCGGCACACCGGGCTGTTCGCCTACGACGTGCTCGCCTGCGCGCTGTACGTCGTCCTCGTGGCCGCGTGGGCCGTCGCCGCCACGCACACCGCCCGCGGGCTGCTCAGCGGTGAGCTGCTCGCAGCGCCTCGCCCAGCACCTTCGGCGCCTCGGCGAGCGACGGCCCGTACCACGTCAGGTGCCGTCCGCTGAGCAGCGCGCAGGGCAGACCGGGAAAGGCCTCCGGGCCGTCGTCGGCGGTGAAGCGATAGGGCTCGTCCGGCAGCACGACCAGGTCCGGTGCGGCGGCGAGCAGCTCCTCGACCGGGATCCGCGGATAGCGTTCGGCGTGCCCGGCGTAGAGCTGGTCGACGCCCAGGCGGGCCAGCACGTCCCCGGCGAAGGTGTCGCGGCCCAGCACCATCCACGGGCGCCGCCAGATCGGTACGACGGCCGTCCGGCGGCGGGTGGGCGGCAGCGGCGCCGCCCACGCCTCCTCGGCCTCGTCGAGCCACCTCGGCCGCGAGGGCGCCCCGCACGCCCGGAGCACCCGCGCCAGCTCACCGAAGGCCTGCGGGAGGTCGCGGATCCCGGTCACCAGGACCTCGAGGCCGGCCGCGCGCAGGTCGGCCAGGTCCGGTTCCCGGTTCTCCTCCTCGTTGGCGATCACCAGGTCGGGGGCGAGGGCGGCGATCCGGTCGACCCGGGGGTTCTTGGTTCCGCCGATCCGGACGACGTCGAGGTCCGCCGGGTGAGTGCACCAGTCGGTGGCGCCGATCAGGGCGCCGGGCGCGGAGGAAGCCACCGCCTCCGTGAGCGACGGCACCAGCGAGACGATCCGCACTACCGCTTCCGGCCCCGGTCCCGGTCCCGTACCGCCTCGATGTGCTCCGCCACGGCGACGACGACCACCCGGGTGTCCGGCACTGTCGCCCGCCAGCGGTGACGGACCCCGCCGGTGAGGTACAGGGTGTCGCCGCGGCCGAGGCGGTAGGCGCGGCCCTCCGCCTCGATCTCCACGGCGCCGTCGGCCACGTACATCAACTGGTCGTTGCGGTACTGGAACTCACGGCCCGCGTCGTGGTCGCCGGTGAACTCCGAGGCGTGCATCTGGTGGTGACCGCGCACCAGGGAACGCGAGCGCGGCTCCGGCTCGGGCCCCGGACCCGGCTCGGTCACCTCGGCGCGCACGACGTCCACGCTGCACGCGGGATCGGCGGCGGCGAGGAGCTCGACGGCCGTGGTGCGCAGGGCGTCGGCGACCTTCTCCAGGGAGCTGGTGCTGGGCCGCGCGCGCTCGTTCTCGATCTGGCTGAGGAACGGGACCGACAGGCCGCTGCGCTCGGCCACGACGGCGAGGGTGAGCTCCAGGGACCGGCGTCGGCGCCGCACGGCCGCGCCCACCCGCAGGGGCTGTTCTTTGTGGTCGCCCATCGCTCCGGCTCCCTCCTTAGCTCGTCGCTGTCATGACGTCCTCTACGCCCTCTGAGGAGTTGTCTGCACCCTACGCATGTTCGGCAAACCGTTTCATGCGCCCGTCACATCGAGGACACCTGGCGTAACACCGGACCTCACAGTTCGCGCCAGTCGATCGGACCCCGGACACGCCGGGCACGGACCCGCCCACCGGTTGTCCGGTTCAATGCGCGAACGGCCGCGCATGTTCCCGCTCGTCCCCGGAGTCGCGGAGGCCTCGGCTCGGGCATGGGCGTAGCTCTCCGTACTTGGCCGGATTCTTGCCGTGTCAGGGCAGCGGGCGGACGGGGCCGGACCGGCGCCGTGCCGGGGCGGGAGGGGCCCGGAACGCGTGGGAACGACACGAGGGGCGGGCCCCGACGCGGGCCCGGAGGCCGTACGTCGGTGCCCGCCCCTCGTCGGGCGGTCGCGGTGCTGTCAGGTCACCGGGCCGCCCGGCTTTCCTGCCCCGAATCGGCGACCGGTACCCACTTCTCCACCAGACCTGGATTCTCCTTCAGCCAGGTCCGGACCGCGTCCTGCTCCTTGCCCTTGCCGGCCTTCTGGATCCGCGCCTCCAGACCGGTGAGCTGGGCCTCGGTCATACGGAAGTTCTTCAGCCACTTGCCGACCTCGGGGTTGTCGGCGGCGAAGCCCTTGCGAGCGACGGTGTGCACGCCGTCTCCCTTGCCCCAGGCGCCCCGGGGGTCCTCGAGCTTCTTCAGGTCGTAGTCGCTGTACGCCCAGTGCGGCGACCACAGGGTGACGACGATCGGCTTCTTGGCGGCGTACGCGCGCTTGAGTTCGGCGAGCATCGCGGGGGTGGAGCCGTCGACGACGGTGTAGGCGTCGTCGAGGCCGTACTGCCCCAGGACCTTGTCCTTGAGCAGGCCCATCATCCCGGCGCTGGGCTCGATGCCGGTGATCTTGCCGTCGAACTCGGCGGCGTGGCTCTTCAGGTCCGCCAGGGAGCCGACGTCCTTCACGTACGAGGGGACGGCGAGCTCCAGGGAGGTGGGGCCGTACCAGGAGCCCAGATCGTCGAGCTGCTCGCCGTACTTCTTCCAGTACTCGTCGTGGGTGGTGGGCAGCCAGGCGTCGGTCTGGAAGTCGATCTGCCCGGTGGCGACGCCGGTGTAGAGGGGGCCCGCGGCGTACTGGGTGGTGGTGACGTCGAAGCCGCGTTCCTCCAGGAGTTCCTTCCAGAGGTAGGTGGAGGCGATGCCCTCGTCCCACGGGATGTAGCCGATCTTGACCTCCTTGCCCTTGCCGATGTCCGAGGCGGCGGCCTCGGCGGTGCCGGAGGAGGGGCCGAAGACGTTCATGCCGCCGGCGACCAGGGCGAGCACGACCACGCCGACCACGGCCACGGCCGGGCGCGGACGGTACGTCCACACCGTGCCCCGGGCCTTGGCGGCGGCGCGGCGGCCGAGCGGGGAGATCCGGGTGCCGAGGGCGCCGGTCATCCGGTCCAGGTAGATGGCGAGGACCACGATGCCGAGGCCCGCCTCGAAGCCGAGGCCGATGTCGAGCTGGCCGATGGCCTCGTTGACGGCGCCACCGAGGCCGCCGGTGCCGACCATGCCGGCGATGACGACCATCGACAGGCCCAGCATGATGACCTGGTTGATGCCCGCCATGATCGTCGGCAGGGCGAGCGGCAGCTGCACACGCAGCAGGGTGTCGCGGGGCGTCGTGCCGAACGCCTCGGCGGCCTCGACGAGTTCGGCGTCGACCTGGCGGATGCCGAGCTCGGTCATCCGGACGCCCGGGGCGAGCGCGAAGATCAGGGTGGCGATGACGCCCGCGGGGACGCCCATGCCGAAGAACAGGATGGCCGGGATCAGCAGGACCATCGACGGCATCGTCTGGAGCAGGTCCAGGACGGGGCGCAGGGTGGCGCTGACGGCCTTGGAGCGGGCGGCCCAGATGCCGAGCGGGAGGGAGATCACCAGGGCGATCACCGTGGCCACGAGCACCAGGGAGAGCGTCGACATCGCCTCGTCCCACAGGGCGAGGGAGTCGATGAGGGCGAACCCGGCGAAGGCCAGGACGCCCGCGACGAGGCCGCGCAGCCACCAGGCGAGCACCGCGAGGATGCCTGCGAGGAGGAGCGGTTCGGGGGCGGTGAGGACGGTGTCGAGACCGTCGTACATGCCCTCGACGACCGTCTTGATCGCGTCGAAGAGCCAGGACATGTGGGTGACGAGCCAGTCGACGCCGGAGTCGACCCAGTCGCCGAGGTGCAGCCTAGGCACGGGCCATCACCTTCTTCCCGCCGTCGCGCGGACTGTCGCAGGCCGTCGCCCGGCCCTGTTCGTCGCCGAGGAAGCGGACGAGGCGCTGTTCCGACACGACGCCGACGAGTTTCCGCTTCCCGTCGAGGACGGCGACCGGATGGGCCAGGCGGGCGCTGAGCGCGCACAGCGCGGTGAACGGGGTGTCGGGGGTGGCGGTCTCGCAGCCGCAGTCGGCCTCGTCGCCGCGCACGGCGGTGTCCATGACGGCGGAGGCGGTCAGCACGCGGGAGCGGTCGACGTCCTGGATGAAGGAGGCGACGTAGTCGTTCGCGGGGCGGAGCAGGATGTCCTCCGCCGTGCCCGTCTGCACGATCCGGCCGTCGCGCATGACGGCGATCCGGTCGCCCAGACGCATGGCCTCGTTGAGGTCGTGGGTGATGAAGACGATGGTCTTCTTCAGCGTCTGCTGGAGCGTGAGCAGCTGGTCCTGCATGTCGCGGCGGATCAGCGGGTCCAGCGCGCTGAACGACTCGTCCATCAGGAGCAGGTCGGCGTCGGTGGCGAGGGCGCGGGCCAGGCCGACGCGCTGCTGCATGCCGCCGGACAGCTCGTCCGGCCAGGACTTCTCCCAGCCGGCCAGACCGCAGAGCCGCAGCGCCTCGGCGGCGCGCTCCTCGCGTTCGCGGCGGGGGACGCCCTGGACGGCGAGGCCGTAGGCGGCGTTGTCGAGGACGCTGCGGTGCGGGAAGAGCGCGAAGTGCTGGAAGACCATGCTGATCTTCTTCGCCCGGACCTCGCGCAGTTCGCGGTCGGCGAGGGCGGTGAGGTCCTGGCCGTCGAAGAGGACGCGTCCGGCGGTCGGCTCCAGCAGCCCGTTGAGCATCCGCAGCAGGGTGGACTTGCCCGAGCCGGACAGGCCCATCACGACGAAGATCTCGCCCGGGGCCACCGTGAAGGAGGCGTCGATGACGGCGGCCGTGGTGCCGTCGGCGCGCAGCTCCTCCCGGTCGGCTCCCTCCCGGAGCCGCTCGACTGCCTGCTGCGGTCGTCTGCCGAACACCTTGTGCAGATGTTCGGCCTCAAGCCTGGAGGACACGCGTACCTCTCGTCGGGGACAGGAATCGGAGCAGTCGCCAACAGCAAACAGTTGAAAGCGCAACCGGACACTGCTCCGAGGCCGCCCCTGCCCTGGTCCGATGGGGGCAAACGTACGAGTGGTTCAGTTCACAGCAGGTTTCACAAGAGGTTCACTCCTGCCACGGGAGTGAATACGCCCCGGATACCGGGGCACGTGTGCGGCATGATGCGAGGCGTGACCGGACGACTGATGCTCCTCGACACCGCCTCGCTCTACTTCCGCGCCTACTTCGGCGTCCCGGACTCCGTGAAGGCGCCGGACGGCACTCCGGTGAACGCCGTGCGCGGACTGCTGGACTTCATCGACCGGCTGGTCAAGGACCACCGGCCGGACGAGCTGGTCGCCTGCATGGACGCCGACTGGCGCCCCCAGTGGCGGGTCGACCTGATCCCCTCCTACAAGGCGCACCGCGTCGCCGAAGTGCGCGAGACGGGGCCGGACGAGGAGGAGGTGCCGGACACCCTCTCGCCGCAGGTGCCGATCATCGAGGCGGTCCTGGACGCGCTCGGCATCGCACGGGTGGGCGTCGCCGGCTACGAGGCGGACGACGTGATCGGCACGTTCACCGGGCGGGCGAAGGGCCCGGTCGACATCGTCACCGGCGACCGCGACCTCTACCAGCTGGTGGACGACGCCCGCGGGGTACGCGTGCTGTATCCGCTGAAGGGCGTCGGCACGCTCCAGCTCACGGACGAGGCGTGGCTGCGCGGGAAGTACGGCGTCGACGGGAGCGGCTACGCGGATCTGGCGCTGCTGCGCGGCGACCCGAGCGACGGCCTGCCGGGCGTCCCGGGCATCGGGGAGAAGACCGCGGCCAAGCTGCTGGCCGAGTTCGGCGACCTGGCCGGGATCGTGGCCGCGGTCGACGACCGCAAGGCGAAGCTGACGCCGTCGCAGCGGCTGCGGCTGGACGAGGCCCGGCCGTATCTCGCCGTCGCGCCGAAGGTGGTCAAGGTCGCCGACGACGTGCCGCTGCCGGACGTGGACACCACGTTGCCGCACGCACCGCGGGACGGAGCGACACTGGAGGCACTGGCGCAGCGCTGGGGACTCGGCGGGTCGCTGCAGCGGCTGCTGACGACCCTGGGCACACCGCCCGCGTAACCATTGCTCTCGCGTCGAGGACTGACAACCGGGCAGGCCGGGAGTCATCCTCTGCATGAGATCCGGATGAGAGGTGAGCCGACCTCTCGAACGGGGAGGGCATCACCGGGGGGAGAGATGCTAACTTAGGTATACCTAACCATACCCACATGGGAGGCCGTCATGGCAGAACGTCCGGCACGGAAGCCGCGGAAGCCCCACTCCGCGCAGGTCGTCCGCACCGAACGGCTCACCCCCCATATGCAGCGCGTCGTCCTCGGCGGCGAGGGCCTGGCCGACTTCACCGCGGGCACCTGCACCGACCACTACGTCAAACTGCTCTTCGGTCCCGAGGGCGTGACCTACCCCGAGCCCTTCGACCTGGAACGCATCCGCGCCGAGTTCCCCCGTGAGCAGTGGCCGGTGACCCGCACGTACACCGTGCGCAACTGGGACGCCGAACTCCGCGAGCTGACCCTGGACTTCGTGGTCCACGGCGACGAGGGCCTGGCCGGTCCGTGGGCGGCGCGCGTCCAGCCGGGCGAGACCGTCCGCTTCATGGGCCCCGGTGGCGCCTACGCGCCCGACACCACCGCCGACTGGCATCTGCTGGCCGGCGACGAGAGCGCCCTGCCGGCCATCGCGACCGCCCTGGAGTCGCTGCCCGCCGGCAGCGTCGCCCACGCCTTCATCGAGGTGTCGGGCCCCGAGGAGGAGCAGAAGGTCGACTCCGACGTGGAGGTCGTCTGGCTGCACCGCGGCGACCGGCCGGTCGGCGAGCGGCTCGTCGAGGCCGTACGGACGCTGGAGTTCCCCGAGGGCCGCCTGCACGCGTTCGTGCACGGCGAGGCCGCCTGCGTGAAGGAGCTGCGCAAACTCCTGCGCGTCGAGCTCCAGATCCCGCGCGAGGACCTGTCGATCTCCGGCTACTGGCGGCTCGGCCACAACGAGGACGGCTGGCAGGCCTCGAAGCGGGACTGGAACGCGCGCGTGGAGGCGGAGCAGGAGGGCACCGCACCGGCCGCCTGACCTGACGGAAGCGGCCCGCACTCGGGGCGCGGGCCGCCCTGCGACCCCCTTGGGGACCGCACCTGCCTGCGGCTACACCGACCGCTGGTACGACCGGAACGTCCCGATCGAGAGCCACACGGCCGCCGTCGCGAGCGCGAGAAGCGCCCCGCCGCGCAGGAGCACCGCGCCCCAGTCGGGATCGGCGGACAGGGCCGAACGGCCGGCGACCATCGCCCAGTCCAACGGGTTGAAGCGGGCCACCTGCCGTATCCAGCCGGGCATCCGGTCCGGCGCCATGAACGCGCTGGAGAGGAAGGTCAGCGGCAGCAGCAGGAACGTGTTGACACCGATGATCGACTCCCGCTCCCGCACCAGCATCCCCAGCGCGTTGGACAGCGCCCCGAAGACCGTGCCCAGCAGCACCGAGGCGGCGACCAGGACCACGACGCCCACGACCCCGCCCGGGTACTCCGCACCGCCCGCCAGGCCCAGCAGCACGATGACGGCCGACTGGAGGGCGGTGACGATGCCGTTGTGGACGACATTGCCGTTCATCAGCGCGGCCCGGCTGGCCGGGGTGGTCAGAAAACGGTTGAGGGTGCCGCGCTGGATCTCCTCCAACGTGCCCATGCCCGCCCACAGGTTGGAGGCGAGCGCGCTCATCACGACCACGCCCGGCACCAGGTAGTCGAGGTAGGAGGCCGTACCGAAGCCGCCCAGCGCCACGACGTTCTTGAAGAGGCTGCCGAAGAGGAACAGCCAGATCACCGGCTGGATCAGCATGATCACCGCGTACGCGGGCTGGCGGGCGAACACCATCAGCTGGCGTTGCGTCATGTACCAGGTCTGGACGATCGCGGTGCTCATCGCGCACCCCCGGCGAGGACGAGGGCGTCGGCGGCGGTCCCGCTCTCGGCCTCGGCCTCGGCGTAACGACGGCCCGCGTAGCGCAGGTAGACGTCGTCGAGGGAGGGTCGGGCGACGGTCGCGGTGGCGACGGCCACCCCGGCCCGCTCCAGGGCACCGAGCAGCGCGGGCACCGCCGCCGCCCCGTCCTCGGCGCGGACACTGATCCGCGGCCCGTCGAACACCACCTCGTGGACGCCCGGCAGCCCGCCCAGGGAGCCCTCCAGCAGCACACGGCCGCTCTCGCCCAGCGCGGTGCGCAGCTCCACATGCACGGCGTCGCCCCGGAGTTCGCCCTTGAGGGAGTCGGGAGTGCCGGTGACGACGATCCGGCCGCGGTCGACGATGGCGACGCGCTCGGCGAGCCGGTCGGCCTCCTCCAGGTAGTGCGTGGTGAGCAGGATGGTCAGCCCCTCCTCGCCGGCCAGCCGGCCGATCTCGTCCCACATCGCGGCGCGGGCCTCCGGGTCCAGGCCGGTGGTGGGCTCGTCGAGGAAGAGCACCTCAGGCCGGTGCACCAGCCCGAGGGCGACGTCGAGCCGGCGCCGCATGCCGCCGGAGTAGCCCTTGACCGGGCGCCGGGCGGCCTCGGTGAGCGCGAAACGCTCGAGCAGCTCGTCGACGCGCCGGTCGAGGGCGGCGCCCCGCAGGCCGTAGAGCCTGCCCTGGAGGCGGAGGTTGTCGCGGCCGGTGGCGACCGGGTCGGCGCCGGAGTTCTGGGCGACCACGCCGATCGCGCGGCGCACCCGGTCCGGGTGGCGCAGCACGTCGTGACCGGCGACGGTGGCCGACCCGGAGTCGGGGCGGGCGAGGGTGGTGAGGATCTTGACGGCGGTGGACTTGCCTGCGCCGTTGGGGCCGAGCAGCCCGAAGACGGTACCGGGCTCGACGGTGATCTCGAGGCCGTTCAGGGCGGTGACGCCACCGGGGTAGGTCTTGACGAGTCGACGCGCCTCGACCGCGGGCGCGCGGGTGTTGCTCATGACGGTGCTCCTTCGTGAGCGGACTGGACCACTGATCCGCGTGAAGAGCGCCGGGCTATCCTGGGTGTGCCGCACCTCGATGGCCCGGAGCCGCCTCACGGCGGATTCCGTTCGGGGTTGGGGACCCCGGCGGAGCTGCTGCAACAGCCCTGCCGGGGTCGTTCTCAAGAGGTGAATTCCGTCGGCAGCTCCCCCGTCTCGTGAAAACGCCGCCAGTCCTCGACGCCGGGCAGTGAGCCCTTCCTGATCTCCTCGAGGAATCCGCCGACCCACTCGGCCTGCGCCTCGACCATGTGCAGCTGGTACTCGACCTCGACGAGGAAGAGCCTCGGCAGCGTCTCGTAGAGCTTCTCGAGGGCGCCCCGGCCGCCGGCCACCTGGACCTCCAGCGAGCTCAGCCGGGTCTCCAGCAGGCGCACCACCTCGTCGGGAGGCAGCGCCGCCATCAGCGAGAGCGCCGTCTCGAAGATCGGGTACTCCTTGGCGGGGATGGCGATCAGATCGGACAGCCACTCGGCCATCTCCTCGCGCCCGGCCTCGGTGAGCCCGTAGACCGTGCGCTCGGGGCGGTTGCCCTGGCGTTCCACACCGGTCACCTCGACGAAGCCGTACTTCTCGAGGTTCTGCACGACGGTGTAGAGCGAGCCGTAGTTCGTCTTCGTACTGGTGTCCTTGCCCTGGCTGCGCAGGGTCTGGGCGATCTCGTACGGATGCATCGGCTTCTGCCAGAGCGTGGTCATCACGGCGAGCGCCAACGGATTGCTGAGCTTGCGGCGTTTCCTCGCCACGACGACCACCTCGCTTCACGACGAGCAGTTCACTTCGAGCAGCCCGCTACGACTGCTCGCTTCAAACAGTTCGCTTCCGAATATCCGTAGCCGAACATATCGCGAGTCACCGCCCGCTTACAAGAGACGCGATGTAACGCGATCGAGTGAGGTTGCGAGGACGTGAGGACTTGGGCCCGCCCCGGACACGGCGGCGTGACGCGCACGAAACAGCGCGTCCCTAATTTCTGTCGCCCGACAGGAATTACGTTCCCTCTGGGCCCAAGGCAGGTTCCGCCGTGACGACAACAGCCCCTTCCGACGTACGCCCCGACCCGCCGCACTCCCCCGACGCGGGCGACGGCTCCCTCGCCGAGTTCGGCTACCGCCAGGAGCTGCACCGCAGCCTGGGCCGGTACGCCTCGTTCGCCGCCGGCTTCTCCTTCATCTCCGTGCTGACGACCGTCTTCCAGTTCTTCGCCTTCGGGTACGCCTTCGGCGGCCCGGTCTTCTTCTGGGCCTGGCCGGTCGTCCTGGTCGGTCAGTTGCTGGTCGCCGCGTGCTTCGCGGAGCTGGCGGCGCGCTACCCGATCTCGGGCGCGATCTACCAGTGGTCCTCGCGGCTGTCGACGCCGTCGTTCGGCTGGTTCGCCGGCTGGATCATGGTGATCGGGCAGATCGTCGTGGTCGCCGCGGCCGCGCTGGCGCTCCAGATGGTGCTGCCGGCGATCTGGTCGGGCTTCCAGCTGATCGGCACCGACCCGGCGCCCACCTCGCCCGACGGCGCGGCCAACGCGGCGCTGCTCGGCGTGCTCCTGCTGGCGCTCACCACCTTCGTGAACGTCATCGACAACCGCGTGATGTCCCTGATCAACCGGGTCGGCGTGACCGCCGAGATCATCGGCGCGGTACTCATCGTCGTGCTGCTGCTCACCCACTCCGAGCGCACTCCGAGCATCACCTTCCACACCGAAGGGGCCGCGCAGAACGGCCTGTTCGGGGCGCTGCTCGTCGGCTCGTTCACGGCCGCGTACGTGATGATCGGGTTCGACAGCGCGGGCGAGATGAGCGAGGAGACACACCACCCGCGGCGCACCGCGCCCCGCACGATCCTCACCGCGCTCGGCGCGGCCGGCCTGCTCGGCGGGCTGATCGTGCTGGGCGGGCTGCTCGCCGCCCCCAGCCTCACCGACGGACGGCTCGGGGTCGACGGCCTCAGCTACGTCCTCACCAGCAGCCTGGGCGACGGGGTCGGCAAGGCTCTGCTGGCGGACGTGGTGGTCGCGATCGCGGTGGCGACGCTCGCCATCCAGACGGCGGCCTGCCGGATGCTGTTCTCCATGGCCCGCGACGGGCAGCTCCCGTTCTCCGGCCGCCTCGCGCGCGTGAACCCCCGTACCGGCATGCCGAGCGCCCCGGCGCTGGTGGTCGGCATCCTCGCGGCGGCCCTGCTGCTGCTCAACTTCGCCTCACCGGACGCCTTCCTGGCCATCGGCACGACCTGCATCGTGATGCTGTACCTGGCGTACGCGATGGTCACCGGCCCGCTGCTGGTGCGCCGCCTGCGCGGACAGTTCTCCTCGGCCGGCACCGACGAGACGGGCGCCCGCCTGTTCTCCCTGGGCCGCTGGGGCGTCCCGGTGAACGCCCTCGCGCTCCTCTACGGCCTGCTGATGACGGTCAACCTGGCCTGGCCGCGCGCGGCGGTGTACGACCCGGCGGGCGGCCACTGGTACTTCCAGTGGTTCACCGTGCTGTTCCTCGGCGCGACACTCGCGGCCGGCGTGGCCTTCCGGACCTACCGCAGGCGATCACCGGCACCGGCCACCGCGGTACCGGAGACGGCGGCCGCGTAGCCCCGTCGAGCCCGGCGCGCCTGACGTCCGGCAGACGCGCAGAGCAGACGAACACGCCAGGCCGACGCGCGCGTGGGCAGCCATGCGCGCGTCGGCCCGACCGCCGCACAGACGCGCCGGGCGGGCAGGCGCGCCACAGGAGGAGCCGACCGCCGATCCAACGCGCGCCGCGCGGATGCTGCGTACGGCTCGGACGGGCTGCGCGCCAGGCCGGCCGCCGGACCCGCCCACCATGCCGACAGGCCGAGGCCGAGGAGCCGCGGGGTCCGCGCGCGTAGGCGCGTCTCGCTCAGTCGCCCTGCACGCGTGCGTGGAGATGCATGTCGTGCCAGCCGTCCTGGTGGAGGGCGGCGCTGCGCATGGTGCCCTCCAGGAGGTAACCGGCCTTGCCGGCGACCCGGCAGGAGGCCTCGTTGGCGGTGGCGTGCATCAGCTCCAGGCGGTGGAATCCGATCTCGTCGAGGGCCCAGCGGGTGAGGGCGGTCGTGGCCCGGGGTGCCACTCCCCGGCCACGGGCCGCCCTGGTCGTCCAGTACGCCACCTCGGCCACGCCCTCGGCGAGCAGGATGCCGCGCAGCGCCACCCGCCCGAGCAGTTCGCCGGTGTCCGTGTCGACGACGGCCCATTGGGCGTTCCGCTCCTCCGCCCAGCTCTCGCGCCACTCCTCGATCCAGCCGGCGACCTCCTCCTCGGAATCGGCGGCCCTGATGTGCCACTGGTGCATGGCCGGGTCCTGGAAGGCGGCGTACACGGCGGGGGCGTCCTCGGCCCGCCACGGGCGCAGGAGCAGTCCGTCGCCGCTGCGGAGCACGGGCTGCGGGGCCCCCGAGAGGGTTCCGGCGGGCAGGACGGCGTCGGCGGTGAAGGGCATGAGCCGCATCCTGCCAACGGACCACGGCCCGGCCAACGGGTTTTCCGGCCCGTAGGCTTGACCCCGATGAGACGCCGTACGCCGCCCCCGCCCTCCCCGTTGCCGCAGCGCGACGGGATCGACCCGGTGCGGGTGCGGTTGCCCGGCGAGGGCGCCTGGGCCACCGTGCGGGAGCACCTGGTGGAGCGGCTGGGCGCGCCGCGCGCCGGGGTCGTGGACGAGATGCTGGAGGCCGGGCTCGTCGTCGGCGCCGACGGACGGCCGGTGGCGCCGGACGCGGCCTACGTACCGGGGATGTTCGTCTGGTACCACCGCGAGCTGCCGCCCGAGGTGCCCGTGCCGTTCCCGCTGGAGATCGTGCACCGCGACGAGCACATCGTCGTCGTCGACAAGCCGCACTTCCTGGCCACCACCCCACGCGGCAGCCATGTCACCGAGAGCGCGCTGGCCCGGCTGCGGCGGGAGCTGGACATCCCCGCGCTCGGCGCCGCGCACCGGCTCGACCGGCTCACCGCCGGACTCGTGCTGTTCACCGTGCGCCCCGAGGAGCGCGGCGCCTACCAGTCACTGTTCCGCGACCGCCTGGTGCGCAAGGTGTACGAGGCCGTCGCGCCGTACGACCCGGAGCTCGCCCTGCCCCGGACCGTGCGCAGCCGGATCGTCAAGGAGCGCGGGATCCTGGCCGCCTACGAGGTGGCGGGAGAGCCGAACGCCGTGACCCGCGTCGAGCTCGTCGAGGCCGGTGCGCGGGGACTCGGCCGGTACCGGCTGCTGCCCGCCACCGGGCAGACCCATCAGCTGCGCGTCCACATGAACACGCTCGGCGTGCCCATCCTCGGCGATCCGCTCTACCCCGAGGTGGCCGCCCCCGTGCCGGCCGGTGACTTCCGGCGCCCGCTTCAGCTGCTGGCGCGGGAGCTGGAGTTCACCGATCCGGTCACGGGGACGGAGCACCGGCTGCGCAGCGACCGGGTGCTCGAGGCCTGGACGTCGTACGACGGCTGGGCCGCCGCTCCGTCGGCGGGCGCCGCTCAGTAGCCGCGCCACCAGGACAGGAAGCGCCGCCAGGCGTTGGGCCTGCGGAGCAACCCCGTCGGCTGCGGGGCGGGCGGCGCGGACTGCGGCGCGGACTGCGACACCGCACGCGGCGTGGGCGCCGGTGCGGTCGGCGGTTCGGCGGCGGGCGCGGGGGCGGGCGCCGGCGCGGGACGCGGCTCCGTGCTCACCGGCGGCGTGAGGCGCTGCGGCGGGATCGGGGCGTGGCTCGGCTTGTGCTTGACGTCCTGCTGGTCCTTCGGCTCGAACCGGACCGGCAGCTCCACCAGGTGTCGCGAGGCGATCGACATCGTCCACCGCAACTCGTCCTCGTCACAGTCGAGTTGCACGTCCGGCAGCCGCATCAGCAGGGCGTCGACGCCGACGTCGGCGATGGCGCGGCCGATGTCCTGGCCGGGGCACTCGTGCGGACCGCTGCCGAAGGCGAGGTGGGAGCGGTTGCCCTGCATGTGGGCGGACAGGTCGGGGCGTACCCGGGGGTCCACGTTGCCGGGCGCTGGCGCGAAGAAGAGACCGTCGCCCCGGCGGATGCGCTGACCGCCCAACTCCGTGTCCTGCTTGGCGAAGTAGCCGAAGATGGTGCTGAACGGGGGCTCGTCCCACAGGGACTGCTCGACCGCCTCCGCCACCGTCATCTGGCCGCCGTTGAGCTGGGCGAGGAACCGCGGGTCGGTGAGGACCATGCGCAGCGCGTTGGAGAGCAGGTTGACGGTGGCCTCGTAGGCCGCGAAGAGGACCAGGCGCAGATGCTCCCTGACCTCGTCGTCGGTGAGACCCGCCGGGTGGCTGATGAGGTGGCTGGTGAAGTCGTCCTCGGGCTCGGCCCGGCGGCGGGTGGTGAGCCGGGCGAGCGCCTGCACGACGTACTCGTGGCTGGCGAGTGCGGTCTCGCTGCCCTTGAGCGCGTCACGGGCGGAGTGCACCATCTTGTCGTTGTACTCGTCGGGCATGCCCAGGACGTGGCACATCACGGCCATCGGCAGGTGCTCGGCGAAGTCGCCGACCAGGTCGGCCCGGCCCTCCTCGCAGAAGCGGTTGACCAGGCGCTGGCTGGAGCGGTTGATGTAGCGGCGCACACTGCGGTCGTCGATGGTGGCCATGGCGGCGGTGACCGCGCCGCGCAGCCGCTTGTGCTCGTCGCCCTCGGCGTGGGCGCAGATGGGCTGCCAGGCCATGTGCGGCATGAGCGGGTGGTCGGGCCTGACCTTGCCGTCCAGCATCTGCGACCAGATGCGGCTGTCCTTGGTGAACTGCGACGGGGTGCGCACCATGCGCAGGTTCTCGGCGTGCCCGAGGACCATCCACATCGGCAGGTCGTCGTGGAGCAGGACCGGCGCCACCGGGCCGTGTTCCTCGCGCAGCCGCTCGTACAGTTCGTTCAGGTCCTCCGCGCCCGGGCCGTAGAGGCGGGCCAGTCCGCCGGGTCCCCGGACGTGCGCGGGGCAGCCGGGCGGCGGGTCCAGGGCGAGGTCGTGCGGACCGTTCGGGGTGGGATGTTCGGGAGTCACAGGGGGTCGCTCCGAAACTGTGCTGAATCCGGTGGTGGGGGAAGTGATGCCGTGCGGGTCAGGTGAGGCTGCGGGTCAGGGCCAAGGAGTGCAGAAAACGCATGAGGGTCATCAGGACGTCGCGGCTGGAGGCGCGGCGGCGGACGTCGCACTCCACGATCGGGATCTCGGGCGGCAGGTCGAGGGCCGCGCGCAGGTCGTCGATGGGGTAACGGGGCCCGTCGGGGAAGGTGTTGACGGCGACGACGAAGGGCACACCGCCCTCCTCGAGCCGGCCCATGACCTCGAAGCTGACCTCGATGCGGCGGGTGTCGACCAGGACGACCGCGCCGAGCGCGCCCTCGAACAGTCCGTTCCACAGGAACCAGAAGCGTTCCTGGCCGGGCGTGCCGAAGAGGTAGAGCACGACCTGCTCGGTGATGCGGATCCGGCCGAAGTCCATGGCCACGGTGGTGGCGGTCTTGGTCTCGGAGCCGTAGTTGTCGTCGACCCCGATGCCCGCCTGGGTCATGGTCTCCTCGGTGGTCAGCGGCCTGATCTCGCTGACGGAGCCGACCATGGTGGTCTTGCCGACGCCGAAGCCGCCCACGATGACGATCTTCGCCGCGGCCGTGGTGGTGTGCGGCAGATGGTCCTCGGCCCGTGGGCCGGGGATCGTGTCAGAGCCGTTGAAGTCCATGCATCACCGCTTCGAGAAGGGAACGGTCGGGGAGCTGCTGCCGGACGATGGGGGCGCGTGCCTGTACGAGTTCGGCCGCCAGCATCTCGGTGAGCAGCACCGTCACCACGCTGAACGGCAGGCCGAGGTAGGCCGAGATCTCGGCCACCGACAGCGGGGCGGCGCACATCCGCAGCACCGCCGTCTGCTCCGGAGTGGCCGACGAGGGCGGTTCGGCACGCGCCACGACTAACGTGACGAGGTCGACGGGTGCGCGCTCGCCGTCCGCGCCCGTGATGATGTAGAGCCGCTCGGGGTTCTTGCCCTCCCCCTCCGCCCCCTCCTTCGAGTCGTTCGGGAGCGGCGGGAGCGACGGGGGCGGCGGGAGCGGTTGGGGCAGGGGTTGTCGCCGGCGGCGTTGCGGAGGCGTCATACGCTCTGCCCGTTGCGCCGGGGCGGACTGGTCAGATGGGCGCCGATACGGACCACGAGGTCGCGCATCATGCCACTCATCCGACTGGCCTCGCAGCGCACGTCGGCGAGGACGGCGAGGTAGGCGTTGGCGCCCGCCGACATCATGTAGAAGTAGCCGCCGCTCAGATCGATGACGACCATGTCCATCTCGCCGGTGCTCGAGTGGATCTCCTGGCCGACCGCGGCGGC
Source organism: Streptomyces sp. NBC_01334 (assembly GCF_035983595.1). Classification (NCBI taxonomy): domain Bacteria; kingdom Bacillati; phylum Actinomycetota; class Actinomycetes; order Kitasatosporales; family Streptomycetaceae; genus Streptomyces; species Streptomyces sp. NBC_01334. The sequence continues at coordinate 2,184,894 of NZ_CP130718.1, forward strand.
CAGGCTCTGGAGGCCCGCGCAGGCGGCGGCGACCCGGTCGGCGGCGTCGGGGTCACCGGCGTAGCGGGCGATGCGCAGTCCGTCGGCCGACAGGACCACGATCATCTCGATGCCCGGAACCCCGTCGTAGAGCTCCTTGAGCAGCCAGTCGAAGTTTTGGCGCTGCTGGATCACGTGAGGTCCCCTTCATCGTCGGCCTCGGGCTTGGCCTTGTCTTCGATCAGGTGCAGATATGCGGTGGGATTGCGGGTGAAGTCGGTGGGGTGCACGCCGGGCGGGGCCGCCTTGACCAGGCCCTCCCAGAAGGCCTCGAACGCCAGGCCGGGCTCCCGCTTCTTCTGGGGCTCCGGCTCGGGCTCCGGCCGGCGCTGTGCGAACGGGTCGGGCTTGCCGAGGCGCTCGGCCTCCTGGGCGGCGTACGCCTCGGCGTAGCGCTGGGTGATCGGGATCGTGGTCTTGCTGCGGCGCTGCGGCAGACCCTGATCGGTCCACTCGGTGACCTCGGGCACCTCGTCGTCGGTCAGGGAGACTCCGGCCGGGATACGCGCGTTGGTGGGGCGGCGCTTCTTGGGCGGACGCTTGGGGCCCTCGCCGATCTGGCTCAGGTCGATCTGCGGTACGGCGGTGGCCCCGATGCCGTGCGCGAATCCGGGGGCGGGGTCGGAGGTCTGCATCTCGCTCGGCACGATGAGCACGGCCCGGACGCCGCCGTAGGCCGAGGTGCGCAGCGAGACCTGGAGGTTGAACGACGTGCACAGACGGCCGACGACCGCGAGGCCCAGGCGCGGGGTGCCGCCGACGTCCTGGATGTCGACGCCCGCCTTGGCCTGCTCCAGCATGCGTTCGGCCTTGGCGCGGGCCTCTTCGCTGAGGCTGACGCCGGCGTCCTCGATCTCGATGGCGATGCCGGTCTGCACCTCGACGGCGTTGACGTGCACCTTGCTCTGCGGGGGCGAGTAGCGGGTGGCGTTGTCGAGGAGTTCCGCGAGCGCGTGGATGAGCGGCTCCACGGAGAGGCCGCGGATGTTCACCTTGGCGATGGAGTCCAGCTGGATGCGGCGGTACTCCAGGATCCGGGACATGGCGCCGCGCAGCACGCTGTACAGCGGGACCGGCTGGGGCCAGTTGCGGCCGGGCCGGCCGCCGCCGAGCACGCCGATGGAGTCGGCGAGGCGGCCGATCAGCGAAGTGCCGTGGTCGATGCGCAGCAGGTCGTCGAAGACCTCGGGGTTACGGCCGTGGTCCTCCTCCATCTCCCGCAGTTCCGCGGACTGCTGGTGGACGATGGCCTGCACCCGGCGGGCGATGCTGACGAAGGAGCGCTGGGCCGAGTCGCGCAGGGACTCCTCGTGGTCGACGATGTCGAGGATCTTCCTGATCACGGCGCGCTGCGCGTCGTCGAGTTCACGGAAGTCGGGATCACCCTCGCTGAAGTCGCGCATCACCTCCCTGGGGGAATTTCCGGCCCGCAGCCACTCCACGGCGTTGGGCACGAACTCCTCGGCGAGGCGGCGGTTCTCCTCCGCGTGGCCTGCCACCCGCCGTTCCAGGTACGCGACGCGCTGGTCCCGCTCCGCGCGCAGCTCCCGCAGGCGCCGCCCGCGGCGCACCGACTCGGCTCCCGCCGCGATCACCAGGACGGTGGCGAGGGCTCCGCAGACGCCGACGGCGAGCCGGGCCTGCGTCGCCACCAGGGCGACGGCGGCTCCGGTCGCCGCGGCCATCAGTATCGCCGGCAGCAACAGCACGCGCGCGTAGGGAAGTTCTCGGCGACCGGGTGGGGACTGAACACTCACCATGTGGGCACCCTCTGTAGGGATCTGTCGGCATCTTCGGGAAGTTTGGGAACAAGCGCACGAATACGCCTCAACTCGGTGCGCCGCGGGCGAGCTTAGTCCGACCGGATCATCGCCGTGTCATATTCCGCAACCGCCTGAAACCACTTCCGTACGTGGAGTAACCTCAGCCCATTTGCACGCACGGTATTCGTTCGAACACCTTGCGTAACGCGGGACAGGCGTGCGGAACAGTTCACCGGGACGGATGAGACGAGCACCCGCGAGTGGCTCGGGCGGTGTTCAGTTCCCCGCGATACGCAGCGCCGCGTCGGCGGTGGCGCGGGCGAACTCCGAGACCGAGCGGTCGGGATCCGAGCGGTGCACGAGGATGACACCCTCGATGAGACCGAAGACCAGGTCGGTGCGGAGATCCAGCGCGCTCTTCGCGAGCGCGCCGCCCGCCGTCGTGGCGGCGATCAACTGGCGGTAGGCGTCCTTGAGTTCGGCGCGCACGGCATGGAAGCCGGCGAACCGCTCGGTGCGCACCTCGGGCAGCAGGTAGAGGCCGCCGAGGTTGTGCGAGCCGCCGCACAGCAGCTCGACGTCGGTCCGGCACAGCTCCCACAGCCGGTCCTTGGCCGTCCGGCCGTCGTCCGCGAGCAGCTCACGGGCGCAGGTCAGCGAGGGCGTGACCGTCGACTCCAGCAGCGCGGCGAGCAACTCCTCCTTGCCGGAGACGTAGTGGTACATGGAGGCCTGCCGCATTCCCGCGCGTTCGGCGACGGCCCGGGTGGTGGTGGCGGCATAGCCGCGGGTGGTGAACAACTCCGCGGCGGCCACGAGCAGTTCGGCGCGCGGTGTGAGCCCGCTGTCCGGGCGCTGCGCGGCGCGCGGGCGGCCCACTCGACGTCCGCTGCTCGTCCCCATGCCTTCGATCCTCGCACACGGCCCCGGCCGGCGATCTTCGGACGACCCGGTGAGGAGTCGGTAACCGCCCCGCAACCGGAGGGCAACGGCGGCGACCCGCTCCGGACCTAATTTCTGTCGGGCGACAGAAATACCGCGACAGCGACGGAACCGAGCTGCGGAGGTCCGCAATGGCGGCGACAGCGACCACATACGGAGCACGCGCCCACGCCCGGGCGCAGGAGGGCGCCCGCGCCGAGGCCATGCCGGTCGTCCCGGCCCGGGACTGGCAGGACCCGCCCTGCGAGGCGGGCCATCTGGTGTGGGCCGAGACGGTCGCGGGCGGCAACTACACCCACCGGGTCCTCGCGCGCGGCACCGAGCTGCGCCTGACCGACCTGCACGGCGACGCCTGCGCCCATCTGCTCCTCCACGTGGACGGCCGGCCCTGGGAGCGGCTGAACGTCGCCGACACGGTCAAGGTCCAGTGGAACGCCTACCTCGGCGAGGGCGTGCTGCTCCTCTCCGACCAGGGCCGCGTCCTCGCCTCGGTCGTCGCCGACACCGCCGGCCGGCACGACGCCCTGTGCGGCACCTCCACCCTCGTGCGCAACACCGAGCGCTACGGCGACGGCAGCCCGCAGTCCGCCTCCCCGGCCGGCCGGGAGCTGTTCAAGCTGGCCGCCGCGAAGAACGGCCTGGAGCCCCGCGACCTGCCGCCCTCGCTCTCCTTCTTCCAGGGGGTGCAGGTCCGCGACGACGGCACGCTCGACTTCACCGGCTCGGCGGGCCCGGGCGGCAGCGTCACCCTGCGCGCCGAGCAGGACGTGACGGTCCTGATCGCCAACGTGCCGCACCCGGCCGACCCCCGGCCGGGGTACGTCAGCACCCCGCTGGAGGTCCTCGCCTGGCGGGCGGCTGCCACCCACCCCGGCGACCCGCTGTGGGACGCCACTCCCGAAGGCCGCCGCGCCTTCCTCAACACCGCCGAATTCCTGACCGCGAGGGGGCTCGCATGAGCACGAAGACAGTGGTGGCGGCCCGCGCCTCCTGGTCGTCGGTCGTCCGCGAGGGCGAGACGCTGACCATCACCGACCTGCACGGCAACCAGGCCGTCGACTTCCTCGTGTACGACGCCCACGACACGTCCGTGCGCTACAGCGCGCCCGACACGATCCACGCCCAGGGCGGCATCTTCCTCACCGCGGGCAGCGTGCTGATGTCCAACGAGCACACTCCGCTGATGACGGTGACCGCCGACGGCGTGGGCCGCCACGACACGGTCGGCGGCGCCTGCTCCAAGGAGTCCAACACCCTGCGCTACGGCCACCACACCTACGCCCAGCACGCGTGTGTGGACAACTTCCTCGCCGAGGGCGCCCGGCACGGCCTCGGCAAGCGGGACCTGGTCTCCAACATCAACTGGTACATGAACGTGCCCGTCGAGAAGGACGGCACCCTCGGCATCGTCGACGGTCTCTCCGCGCCGGGCCTCTCGCTCACGCTGCGCGCCGAACGGGACGTCCTCGTACTGGTCTCCAACTGCCCCCAGATCAACAACCCCTGCAACGGCTTCGAGCCGACGGCGGTGCAGATGACCATCGACGAGGCGGGCACCGCATGACCTTCGACACGCTGCTGGTCGCCAACCGGGGCGAGATCGCCGTCCGCGTCATCCGTACGGCCCGCGAACTCGGCCTGCGGACGGTGGCGGTGTACTCCGACGCCGACCGCTCGGCCGCCCACGTCCGGCTCGCCGACCAGGCCGTACGGCTCGGCCCGGCACCCGCGAAGGAGTCGTACCTCGACGCCGACCTGGTCCTGGCCGCGGCCAAGGACACCGGCGCGGGCGCGATCCACCCGGGCTACGGCTTCCTCTCCGAGGACGCGGCCTTCGCACGCCGCTGCGCCGACGCCGGGATCGTGTTCGTGGGCCCGACGCCGGAGCAGCTGGAGCTGTTCGGCGCCAAGCACACCGCGCGGGCGGCGGCCCAGGCGGCGGGAGTTCCGCTCGCCCCCGGAACCGGGCTGCTGGCGGACCTGCCCGATGCGCTGGAGCAGGCCCGGCTCGTCGGCTATCCGGTCATGCTCAAGGCCACCGGCGGCGGCGGCGGGATCGGCATGTCGGCCTGTCGCTCGGCCGCCGAACTGACCGACGCCTGGGAGCGCGTCCAGCGTGTCGCCGCCGCGTCCTTCTCCTCGGCCGGCGTCTTCCTGGAACGGCTCGTGGAGCACGCCCGCCATGTCGAGGTGCAGGTCTTCGGCGACGGCGCGGGAGAGGTCGTCGTACTCGGCGACCGGGACTGCTCCCTCCAGCGCCGCAACCAGAAGGTCGTGGAAGAGGCTCCGGCCCCCGGCCTTCCCCCGCGCGTTCGCGAGCAACTCGCCTCGAACGCACGTGACTTGTGTGCTTCGGTCGGCTATCGGTCCGCCGGCACCGTCGAGTTCGTCTATGACGCGGCCCGCGAGGAGGCCTACTTCCTGGAGGTCAACACCCGCCTCCAGGTGGAACACCCCGTCACCGAGGAGATACACGGCGTCGACCTGGTCGCCTGGATGCTGCGCCTGGCACGGGGTGAGCAGGACGTCGTACGCGACCCGGGCCCGCCCCGCGGCCACGCCGTCGAGGCACGCCTCTACGCGGAGGATCCCAGCCGCGACCACCGGCCCAGCGCCGGCCTGTTGACCCGGGTCGAGTTCCCGCAGGGCGTGCGTGTCGACGGCTGGGTGGAGACGGGCACCGAGGTGACGACGTCGTACGACCCGATGCTCGCGAAGGTGATCGCGTACGGCTCGGACCGTGATCACGCGCTGCGACGCCTGGACGAGGCGCTGGCCCGGACCCGCGTCGACGGCATCGAGACGAACCTCGGGCTGGTCCGGGCGGCGCTGGCGGACTCCCGGTTCGTGACGGCGGCCCACTCGACGGCGACCCTCGCCACCGTCACCGACCCGAACCCCCGCGTCGAGGTCGTCTCCGGCGGCACCCTCACCACCGTGCAGGACTGGCCCGGCCGAACCGGCCACTGGCAGGTCGGGGTCCCGCCGTCCGGCCCGATGGACGACCGCTCGTTCCGCCTCGGCAACCGGGCGCTCGGCAACCCCGAGGGCGCCCCGGGCCTGGAGTGCACCCTCCAGGGCCCGGCCCTGCGCTTCACCCACGCCACCACGGTGTGTGTGACGGGCGCGCCGGCCCCGGTCACCGTGGACGGCACGGCGGTGGCGCGGTGGGAGCCGGTGACCGTACCGGCCGGGGCCCTGCTGGAGATCGGCGCGCCCGGCGAGCACGGACTGCGGACGTACGTCCTGTTCGCGGGCGGCCTGGACGTCCCCACCTTCCTGGGCAGCGCGAGCACGTTCACGCTGGGCCGCTTCGGCGGCCACGGCGGGCGGGCGCTGCGCACGGGTGACGTCCTGCACGGCGGGACGGTGGTCGAAGGCACCGCCGTGCCCGTCCCGGACCGCCCGGAGTTCACCCCGGTCTGGCACCTCGGCGCGGTCGAAGGCCCGCACGCGGCACCGGAGTTCTTCACCGAGGACGACATCCGCGACTTCTACGCCGCCGACTGGAAGGTCCACTTCAACTCGGCCCGCACCGGTGTGCGCCTGGTCGGGCCCAAGCCGCGCTGGGCACGCACCGACGGCGGCGAGGCGGGGCTGCACCCGTCCAACATCCACGACACCCCCTACTCCGTCGGCGCCGTCGACTACACGGGCGACATGCCGGTGCTGCTCGGCCCGGACGGCCCGTCCCTCGGCGGGTTCGTGTGCCCGGCGACGGTGCTCAGCTCCGAGCGCTGGAAGCTGGGCCAGCTGCGCCCGGGCGACACGGTCCGCTTCACGCCGGTGGCCGGGGACGGCGCGCCGCGCCCCGTGATCGTCGACGGAGGCGTGCTGGCCCGGGACGGCGACGTGACCTACCGGCGCAGCGGCGACGACAACCTGCTGGTCGAGTTCGGACCGCTCCAACTGGACCTGGCGCTGCGCATGCGGGTCCACGCGCTGATGGAGGCGGTGGCCGAGGCGGACCTGGCCGGCGTCACCGATCTCACCCCGGGCATCCGTTCCCTGCAGATCCGGACGGACCCCGGCCGCCTCCCCCAGCGTGAACTCCTCGCGGTGGTGCGGAAGATGACGGCCGCCCTCCCGCCGTCGGACGAACTGGTCGTCCCCTCCCGGACCGTGCACCTCCCCCTGTCCTGGGACGACCCCGCGACCCGCGAGGCCATCGCCCGCTACATGGCGGGCGTCCGCGACGACGCCCCCTGGTGCCCCTGGAACATCGAGTTCATCCGCCGGGTCAACGGCCTGGACGCGGTGGCGGACGTCTACGACACGGTGTTCGCCGCGGAGTACCTGGTCCTGGGCCTCGGAGACGTCTACCTGGGCGCCCCGGTCGCCACCCCGCTCGACCCGCGCCACCGTCTGGTGACGACGAAGTACAACCCCGCGCGCACCTGGACGGCCGAGAACTCGGTGGGCATCGGCGGCGCGTACCTCTGCGTCTACGGCATGGAGGGGCCCGGCGGCTACCAGTTCGTGGGCCGGACGACCCAGGTGTGGTCGCCCTGGCAGCAGCGCGGCGCGTTCGAACCGGGCTCGCCCTGGCTGCTGCGTTTCTTCGACCGGATCCGCTGGTATCCCGTCGACGCGGACGAACTCCTCGAACTGCGGGCCGACATCATCTCGGGTCGCTTCGTGCCGCGCGTCGAGGAGGGCACGTTCTCGCTCGCCGAGTACCAGGCCTTCCTCGCCGAGAACGCCGACCCCATAGCGGAGTTCAGGTCCCGCCAGCAGACCGCGTTCGCGGCGGAGCGGGACGCCTGGGAGGCGGCCGGCGAGTTCGCGCGGGCTGCGGCCGCCGAGGCGCCGGCCGCTCCCCCGGCCGAGGTGGCGGTGCCGCCGGGCGGCCGCCTGGTCGAGGCCGAGTTCGCCGCCTCCGTATGGCAGCTGAACGTGTCGCCGGGCGACGAGGTGGCGGCGGGGCAGCCGCTGCTCGCCCTGGAGGCGATGAAGATGGAGTCCAGGGTGCACGCGCCGGTCGACGGCGTGGTGGCACAGGTCCTGGCCCGCCCGGGCGACCAGGTCGAGGCGGGGACGGCACTGCTCGTCCTGGCCCCGCTCGCGAGCTGACCGGCCGATCGGCCCGACACCATGCAAGGAGCACGCATGTCCACGACTGTGTCCCGCGTCCGCGCCGCCTACGCCCGCATCGAGGCCACGGACCGCCCGGAGATCTGGATCGACCTGCGGCCGCGGGCGGACGTCGAGGCGGAGGCCCGCACGCTCGACGAACGGCTGGCGCGCGGTGAGCGTCTCCCGCTCGCCGGCCGGCTGCTCGCCGTCAAGGGAAACATCGACGTGGCGGGACTGCCCACCACCGCGGGCTGCCCGGCCTACGCCTACCGGCCCGCCGACGACGCCCCGGTCGTCGCCCGGCTCCGCGCGGCCGGCGCGCTGGTGCTGGGCACCACCAACCTCGACCAGTTCGCGACCGGCCTGGTCGGAACCCGCTCCCCGCACGGCGCGGTGCGGGGCGCCGTCGACCCGTCGCGGGTGAGCGGCGGCTCCAGCTCCGGTTCGGCCGTCGCGGTGGCCCTCGGCATCGCCGACCTCGCCCTGGGCACGGACACGGCGGGTTCGGGGCGGGTCCCGGCCGCCTTCAACGGCATCGTCGGCCTCAAGCCCACCCGCGGACTGGTCCCCACCGAGGGCGTCGTCCCGGCCTGCGCCTCGATCGACTGTGTGACGGTCTTCGCCCGCACGCTCCCCGAGGCGGAACGGGCCCTGGCCCACATGGCGTCGCCGTCCGGCCGCGCCCTCCCCTCGCTCCCCGCCCGCGACCCCGGGCCCTGGCGGATCGCGGTCCCGCCCCTCGACCAGCTGGGCGAGCTGGACCAGGGCTGGGCGGCGGCCTACGAGGCAGCGGTACGGCGACTCACGGCAGCCGGGGCCGAGATCCGCAGCATCGACCTCACCCCGTTCACCGAGGCCGCCGCGATGCTCTACGAGGGCGCGTTCGTCGCCGAGCGCTACACCGCCGTGGGTGCGTTCGTCGACAAGTTGACCGCGGAGGGCGGCGAGGGTCTGGACCCGACGGTCGCGGGCATCATCACCCGGGCCCGGGACATCCCGGCCCACCGGCTCTACACGGACACCGAGCGTCTGACGGCCCTGCGCACCCGTGCCCTGGCCGAACTGGCCGACTCGGATGCCCTGTTGCTGCCCACCGCCCCCGGCCACCCCACCCTCGCCGAGGTCGCCGCCGACCCGCTGGGCGCCAACGCCCGCCTGGGCCGCTTCACCAACTCCACCAACCTCTTCGACCTGGCGGCGGCGGCCGTCCCGGCCGGCGAGGTGAACGGGCTGCCCTTCGGCGTGATGCTGGTCGGCCCGGCCTTCACGGACGACCGACTGGCCCGGATCGCGGACCTGCTGCGCCCCGAGGTGTACGTGGCGGTGGCGGGCGCCCATCTGACCGGCCAGCCCCTCAACCCCCAGTTGCTTTCCCTGGGCGCGGTGCTGGACCGTACGACCACGACGTCCCCCGTCTACCACCTGCACGCCCTGCGCACGGCCCCGCCCAAGCCGGGTCTCGTGCACGTGGGCGAGGGCGGCGCCGCGATCGAGGTGGAGATCTGGCGCCTCCCGGCGGAGGGTCTCGGCAACCTGCTCGCCGCGCTCCCCCGCCCGATGACCCTGGGCAGCGTCGAACTCACCGACGGCACCCGGGTCCCCGGTTTCCTGTGCGAACCGGGCGCCCTCGGCGACGCGGCGGACATCACGGCGTACGGGGGCTGGCGGGCCTATCTCGACCGGGGCTGAGATGGGCCGGCGAGAAGCGCGGGGCCGCATCGCTGTGCGGCCCCGCCACGCGTGCGGGGCCGGCCCCGCACGACCCACGCCCGCCGGACGGCATCACCCCACCGACGAGTAGGCGACAACCCCCCGCAACAGCTCGTCGACCGCCTTTCGGGCGTTCTTCGCCACTGTCGAGCCCCCGGCCGAGGCGGGCGCCGCCGCCGCGATCTGCCCCAGTACGTCGATGACCTGCTTGCACCAGCGCACGAAGTCACCGGCGGGCATCTCCGCCTCGCGCAGCACCTCGTCGAGGCCCTTGCCGGAGGCCCACATGTAGGCCGACCAGGCGAAGCCGAGATCGGGCTCGCGCTGCCCCACGCCTTCGGTCTGGCTGATCCGGAAGTCCTCCTCGAGGGCGTCCAGCCGGCCCCAGATGCGCACCATCTCGCCGAGCGCGGCCTTCGCCTTGCCCGAGGGCAGCTTCGGCGCCATGGCGTCGTCCCCGGCCCGCGACTCGTAGACCAACGCCGAGACACAGGCGGCCAGTTCGGCGGGGGCCAGCCCCTCCCACACACCCGCGCGCAGGCATTCGCTCGCGAGCAGATCGAGCTCGCCGTAGAGCCGGGCGAGCCGCTTGCCGTGCTCGGTGACCTCGTTGCCCCGCAGGTAGTCGAGCTCGGTCAGGAGTGCCACGATCCGGTCGAAGGTGCGGGCGATCGTGTTGGTGCGTCCTTCGATACGACGCTCCAGCTGCGAGGTGTCCCGCAGCAGCCGGTGGTAGCGCTCGGCCCAGCGGGCGTGGTCCTCACGGTCGGAGCAGCCGTGGCAGGGGTGCGCGCGGATCGCGGTGCGCAGCCGGGCGATCTCCCGGTCGTCCGCGGCCTGCGAGCGCTGCTTGCGGGCCCGCTCCGGCGGGATGTGCCCGGCCTTGGTGCGCAGCGCGGAGGCGAGATCGCGGCGGGACTGCGGCGAGCGCGGGTTGAACGACTTCGGGATCCGCATCCGGTCCAGCGCCTCGACCGGCACCGGGAAGTCCATCGAGGCCAGCCGCTTGACCTGCCGCTCGGAGGTGAGGACCAGCGGACGCGGCCCGTCGTGCTGCTCGAAGCCGCGATGGCCGTTGGCCCGGCCGGCGGGCAGGCCCGGGTCGAGCACCAGCGCCAGTCCGGCGTACTTGCCGGTGGGTACGTGGATGACGTCCCCGGGCTTGAGCTTCTCCAGTGCCACGGCGGCCTCGACGCGGCGCTGGCTCGCGCCCTGCTTGGCCAGTTCGGTCTCGCGGTCCTTGAGGTCGCGGCGCAGCCGCGCGTACTCGTCGAAGTCGCCGAGGTGACAGGTCATGGAGGCCTTGTAGCCCTCGAGCCCCTCCTCGTTGCGCTGCACCTGCCGGGAGATCCCGACGACCGACCGGTCCGCCTGGAACTGCGCGAACGAGGTCTCCAGCAGCTCGCGCGAGCGGTGCCGCCCGAACTGCTCGACCAGGTTGACCGCCATGTTGTACGACGGCTTGAAGCTGGAGCGCAGCGGGTACGTGCGGGTGCCGGCGAGGCCGGCGAGGTGCTCGGGGCTCATCGCGCGCTGCCAGAGCACGACGGCGTGCCCCTCGACGTCGATGCCGCGTCGGCCCGCACGGCCGGTGAGCTGGGTGTACTCGCCGGGGGTGATGTCGGCGTGCTGCTCGCCGTTCCACTTGACGAGCTTCTCGAGCACCACCGAGCGGGCGGGCATGTTGATGCCGAGGGCGAGCGTCTCGGTCGCGAAGACGGCCTTGACCAGGCCGCGCACGAACAGCTCCTCGACGACCTCCTTGAAGGTCGGCAGCATGCCCGCGTGGTGGGCGGCGATGCCGCGCTCCAGGCCCTCCAGCCACTCGTAGTAGCCGAGGACGTGCAGGTCCTCGTGGGGGATGGCGGCGGTGCGCTCCTCGACCAGGGCGCGGACCTCGGCGCGCGCCTCCTCGTCGTTCAGCCGCAGCCCGGCGTACAGGCACTGCTGGACGGCGGCCTCGCAGGCGGCACGGCTGAAGATGAAGGTGATGGCGGGCAGCAGCCCGGCGGCGTCGAGCCGCTCGATGACCTCCGGCCGTCCCGGTGTCCACACCCGCGACCGCTGCCTGCGCTCCCGCTCACGGTCGGCCTCGCGCATGTTGCGGCCACGCCTGCGGTCCTGGTACGAGGGCCGGCTCGCCTCCATGCGGGCCAGCCGCGTGAGGTCGGGGTTGACGGCTCTGCGCTGGCCCTCGCCCTCCTCGAACAGGTCGTACATCCGCCGCCCGGCGAGCACGTGCTGGAACAGCGGCACGGGCCGGTGCTCGGAGACGATCACCTCGGTGTCGCCGCGCACGGTGTCCAGCCAGTCGCCGAACTCCTCGGCGTTGGACACGGTCGCCGACAGCGAGACCAGGGTGACCGACTCGGGGAGGTGGATGATCACCTCTTCCCACACGGCGCCCCGGAAGCGGTCGGAGAGGTAGTGCACCTCGTCCATCACCACGTACCCGAGGCCGAGGAGGGTCTGCGAGCCGGCGTACAGCATGTTCCGCAGCACCTCGGTGGTCATCACGACCACGGGGGCGTCGGAGTTGACGCTGTTGTCGCCGGTGAGCAGGCCCACCTTCTCGCTGCCGTAGCGCCGGCACAGGTCGGAGTACTTCTGGTTCGACAGCGCCTTGATGGGCGTCGTGTAGAAGCACTTCTTGCCCTGCTGGAGGGCGAGGTGGACGGCGAACTCGCCCACGATCGTCTTGCCCGAGCCGGTGGGGGCGGCCACCAGGACGCCCTTGCCCGCCTCGAGTGCCCGGCAGGCCTCGATCTGGAAGGGGTCGAGACCGAAGTCGTACATCTCGCGGAAGGACGCGAGCGAAGTGGCCTGCTCGACAGCGCGCTTGCGTGCTGCCGCGTACCGCTCGGCCGGTGAGAGATCCTCTGTCATCGTGCTTTCGAGCGTACCGGGCCGCACTGACAACAGGACGATCATTATCCGGATCCGGTCTTGCCAAACCTCGGTACGCCCAGCTCACGGGCGCACGGGCGGCCCGATTCAGGGGCCGATGAGCCGCACCGCGCCCGGCACGCACCGCGCGGTGAGCGGCAGCTCCCCGAGCCGCTCCCCGTCCGCGTAGCCGGAGACGCCCGCCGCGGCGATCTCGACCTTCGCCGCCCGGAGCACGGTGACCTTCGGATGGTCGATGTGCGTCCCCCGGTACACCTTCGGGAACACCCGCAGCAGCGTCGTCCGGCGGCAGTCCCCGACGACCGTGACGTCGAACAGTCCGTCGGTGAGGTCGGCGCCGGGGCAGATCCGCATGCCGCCGCCGTAGGAGGATCCGTTGCCGACGGCGACGAGGGTGGCCTCGACCTCCCGGACGGCTCCGTCGTCGAGCGTGATCCGGTACGGGAACGGGCGGAACGCGGCGAGTTCCGCCAGCATCGCGAGGTCGTACCTGGCGCGTCCGAGGGGCCATCGCATGCGGTTGCCCCGGTCGTTGACGCGGGAGTCGAAGCCGGAGGCGAGGACGGTGCCGAACCAGCGGTCGCCGACCCGGCCGAGGTCGATGTCGCGGATCCGGGCGCCCTTGAGGGCGTCGGCGACCAGCCGGGCCGCGGCCGCCGGATCGCGGACGGGCAGGCCGAGGGCGCGGGCGAAGTCGTTGCCGGTACCGGCGGCGACCAGGCCGAGCGGGGTGCGGGTGCCGGCGACGGCCTGGAGCGCGAGGTGGGCCAGCCCGTCGCCGCCGACCGCGATCAGGGCGCCGGTGCCGTCGGCGACCGCGGCACGCGCGCGTACGAGGGCGTCCTCGGCGTCCACGCCGAGGACCGTGCGCACCGAGTAGCCGGCCGCCCGCAACGCGGAAGCGGCCGGCCGCGCTGCGTGAGCGCCCCGGCCGCGGCCCGCCGCGGGATTGACGAAGAGGGTGATCTCGCTGGTCACGGGGATGACCTTAGGAGCTCTCCGGCACTCGTCAGGTCACGTCGTCATAACCGTTCACCCGCTCCGTGGTCGACTGCTCCGGCAGCGCGCGGCTCGCGGTCACCGACTCGACCTCGCCGATGGCCTCGGGACTGAGGTCCAGCTCGGAGGCCTCGTCGTCGGCAGGCCCGAGGGCGTCGCGGCGGCGCCTGCGCCGGTCGTTCAACAGGGAGAAGGCCGTCGCGCCGAAGTACAGGATCCAGATCGGTCCGGCGAGCGCCAGCATCGAGATGGGGTCGGTGCTGGGCGTGGCGACGGCGGCGAACACCGTGATGCCGATGATCATTGCCCGCCACCAGCCGAGCATGCGCTTGCCGGTGACCATGCCGGTGAGGTTGAGGAAGACCAGCAGCAGCGGCAGCTCGAAGGAGAGGCCGAAGACGATGACCATGCGCGTGACGAGCTGGAGCAGGTCGTCCAGCGGCAGGAGGTTGCTGACGCCGCCCGGGGTGAAGTCGATCAGCACCTTGGCGGTGGTCGGCAGCACCGCGTAGGCGAAGTAGCCGCCGCCGAGGAAGAGCGGGGCGCCCAGGCCGACGAAGGCGTAGGCGTACTTGCGCTCGTGGTTGTGCAGACCGGGGGCGATGAAGGCCCACAGCTGGTAGAGCCAGACCGGCGAGGCGAAGACGACACCGGCCATCAGGGAGACCTGGAGGGCCAGCGTGAAGGGCGCCAGGAGTCCATTGATCGTGATGCTCGCGCACTTGTTCGTGGAGTCGCCGGAGTTGAGCTGGCTCGCGATCTCCTCGAAGGTCTTCCCGCAGCCGACCGAGTCGAGGATCGGCTTGGTGAGGAAGTTGATGATGTCGTTGTAGAAGAAGGCGGCTACGACCGTCACGACGACGATGGCCAGCATCGCCTTCGCGAGCCGGTTGCGGAGCTCACGAAGATGATCCGCGAGGGGCATCCGCCCCTCGGGGTCCTTCTCCTGTTTGCGGGCAGGCTTCAGCAACCCACGTTCCCATCTCGTGCGGCGGGCCGGAGGTCACCGGCCCTGCGTCAGCGCTTGGTCGTGTCCGTCGGCTCGCTGACCGGACGGGAGCTGGTCACGTCGCCGGGGGCGGCCTGGATGGTGCGCTGAGCCGGGGGCTGCTCGCCGTCGTTCGGCGGGCCGGCCGGGGTGGCCGTGCTGCTGCCGTCTTCCTTCATCGCCTTCGCCTCGCTCTTGAGAATGCGAGCGGACTTGCCGAGCGAGCGCGCCATGTCGGGAAGCTTCTTGGCGCCGAACAGCAGGATGACGACGACGAGGATGAGAATGATCTCGGGGGCGCCGAGCCTTCCGAACATAAGTCTTTACCTTCTCACCGAGGCTGCGGGGGTGGGTTGCCGTCCGACCGGTCGGACACCTGTCCGAACGATCGTGTTGACAGCGATCGTAACGCTCAGGGGTAAACGTGAGGCAATCCCTGTGCGTACTCCCGGTCCGCGGTCCGGGCCTCGTTCTCCGAGCCGCGACCAGCAGCGTACCTGCCCTCCCCACCGGGGCGGGAGGGCGAAGTGGCCCAAAACGCATCGGCCGCAGGACTCACAGGACGCCCACAGCGCTACCCGAGGGTCGCCACAGCGGCCGTCACAGGGTGTCCACAGCGCGGGCCGCGCTCGCGGCCGCCCGTTCCAGATCCTGGGCCGCCCGGTCGATCCGGCGCGCGGACTCCGCGACCTGCCGCCCCAGAAGCCGTGCCTCCGAGAAGACCCGTACGGCGAACACCGCGAGGACGGCGAGACCTGCGAAACCCATGGCAACCGCGAACATCGGCCAGAACATGGGCCGAGCCTAGACCGTCCTAGGGGGTGTGCAGCCGCAGGGTCCTGACCCCGCCGCCGGTGAGCAGTTCGACGATCCGCTCGCCGGCCGGCTTGCGCACGGCGGCACCGCAGTCGGGGCAGGTGAAGGAGTAGAAGGTGGTCCGGCTGGACGCGCCGATCGCCAGGCGCAGGGCACTCGCCGCCAGCTCGAAGGCACCCCGGCAGTCGGGGCACCCGGCCCGGAAGCGCACCGGACCCGAACTCCGCATGCCGGCGAACGCGGAGGCCACCGAGATGCCCCGCACACCGGACGCCGTCGACTCGCTCAAAGCCCCTGCTCCCGCCCCTCGAACGGACTTTCGTCCCGCTGTCCCGGCTGCTCGCCGTGCACCGCGCGCGGCCCCTCGGCCCCGCCCGGCGCCTCGATCCCGTCGTACGCCGCCAGCGCCTCACGGGCGGCCCGGCGGGCACTGTCGGCCAGCTCCGGCGGCGACACGATCCGGCCGTCCCGGCCGAGCCGCAGCGCCAGCCGCCTGAGCGAGGCGGGTTCGGGCGTGCGCAGAGTGATACGCAGTCCGCCGTCGGGAAGCTCATCGGCGCTGTCGTGCGGGTAGTACTCGGCGACCCAGCGGCCGCCCGGGCCGACCTCGACGACGACCTCCGGGTCCTCGGCGGCCGGCTGCACGAGCCCCTCCGACAGGTCCCGGAGCTCGATCTCGGGCGGTGCGGACGGCTCGTCGAGGATCTTGATCTCGGCGACCCGGTCCAGCCGGAAGGTGCGGCGCGCCTCGGAGCGGCGGCACCAGGCCTCCACGTATGTGTGCCCGACGCTGACCAGCCGGATGGGGTCGATCTCGCGCTCGGTGACCTGGTCGCGCGCGGGCGAGTAGTAACGGATCCACAGCCGGCGCCGCTCGGAGATCGCCCGGTCGACGTCCGCGAAGACCCCGCCCTCGGACTCGAACGTCACCGACAGCCGCGCGCTCGCGCCCGCCGCCTCCCCGGCCGCGGCCTCCACCTTGGCGGTCGCCCGCAGCAGCGCCTGCCGGTCGCCCTCGCGCAGGCCGGGCAGCGTGGACACCGCCCGGGCAGCCACCAGCAGCGCGGTCGCCTCGTCGGCGGCCAGCCGCAGCGGTTCGGCGGCCTCCGCGCCGAGCGCGGCCGGGTTGTGCCACCAGATGCGCTCACCGTCGGTGTCGATGTCGAGGAGATCGCCGCCGCGGAAGCTGGTGCCGCACATCGGCAGCACGTCGAGGTCCGAGACCAGTTCGTCCTCGGTGATCCCGAACGCGCGCGCCACGTCCTCGATCCGCGCGCCGGGGCGCTCCCTGAGATACGTCACCAGGGAGAGCATCCGCCGCGTCTGGTCGATGGCGTTCGTCGGCCTGACCGGTTTGCCTGCCACTGTGTTGCTCGCTCCCCCTCAGCCCTTGGCCACGGCGCGTAGCCGGTCCACGACGTCCGCGCGCAGCTCGGCGGGGTCGAGGACCACCACGTCCGGCCCGAACTCCACCAGCCAGGCGTCCAGCCCGTGCCCGTACGGAATCTCCAACTCGTCCCAGCCGTCGCCGAGTTCCCGCACCGCCGTGGCCTTCGCCCGCAAGGGGTACCCGGCGTCCGTCCGCAGCCGGATCAGCGCGCTGCGGTCGGCGGTCTCGCCCGCCCAGCTCGCGACGGTCTCACGGACGGTGACGACATCGGGGACCGGCACGGTGAAGCTCGCCCCGCGCGAGCGCACCCTGCCGGTGATCCGCGACAGCCGGAAGACCCGCTCGGCACCCCGGTCGCGGTCGAAGCCGGCCAGGTACCAGTGGCCGCGCCAGCACTCCAGCGCCCACGGCTCGACGTGCCGGGGCTCGGGGCGCGCGGCGGTGGCCTTGCGGTAGTCGAACATGACGGGCCGACGGTCACGACAGGCCAGCATCAGCGGCTCGAACGCGGCCTCGTGCACGGGGATCCGGGGCTCCAGGGCGCCGTGTGCCTCGTACGGGTCGACGTCCTCGGGGAGCCCCGCCGCGCGCAGCTTCTGCAGGGCGCCGCTCGCGGCACCGGCCAGCCGTGCCTGCTGCCACACCTTGGCGGCCAGGCCCAGCGCCGCGGCCTCCTCGGCGTCCAGGGTGATGGGCGGCAGTCGGTTGCTGTCGCGGCGGGCGAGGTAGCCGATCTCGCCGTCCAGGCTCTCCACGGTCTCGATGACCAGGCCGAGCTCGCGAAGATCGTCCTTGTCCCGCTCGAACATCCGGTTGAAGGAGTCGTCCGACCCCGCCCCGCCGTTGCCCGACCGGAAGGTCTCGACATACGCCTCGATGGAATCGCGCAGCTCACGCTTGCTGAGCGGCCGGCGCGTCCCGAGCAGACACAGCGCCAGGTTCATCAGCCGCTCGGCCTTGGCAATGGCCATCGACGCCCTTCGCCTCCCCTATGGTGCTTACGATCGACGACCGTACCGCCCCGCGGCGCCCGGACAAAAGCCGAGGGTCCATGCCCGGGCGGGCATGGACCCCAGGTGATCAACACTGGTCGTACGACGGTCAGACCCCGAGCAGGTCCACGACGAAGATCAGCGTCTCGCCGGGCTTGATCGCCGGGGTGGGGCTCTGGTTGCCGTAGGCGAGGTGGGCCGGGATGGTCAGCTGGCGACGGCCGCCGACCTTCATGCCCTGCACGCCCTGGTCCCAGCCCTTGATGACGCGTCCGCCACCGAGCGGGAAGCGGAACGGCGTCCCGCGGTTCCAGCTGGCGTCGAACTCCTCGCCGGTGCTGAAGGCGACACCGACGTAGTGGACGCTGACGTTGTGGCCGGCCTGCGCGACCTCGCCGTCACCCTCCCAGATGTCCTTGATCTCGAGGTCCGCCGGGGGCTCGCCGCCGGGGAAGTCGATCTCGGGCTTGTCAATGCTCACGTCACTGGCTCCTGCATGTCTCACGGAAAGGCAACACGGACAGTCTTACACCTTCGCCCGCCTCACACCTTGGCGATGATGTCCACCGAGAAGACCATCGTGGAGTCCTTCTCGATGCCGCTGCCGCTCGGCGGGCTGTCGCCGTACCCCAGCGACGGCGGAACGACGATGACGACCCGGCTGCCCACCTTCTTGCCTGTCAACCCCTGCGCCCAGCCCTTGACCACCTGCTGGAGCGAGAACGAGGTCAGCGAACTGCGGCTGTACGAGGAGTCGAACTCCTTGCCCGTGTCCCAGACGACGCCCTTGTACTGCACGAGCACGGTGTCGTCCGCCGCGAGCTTCGGACCGTCTCCCTCGATCACGTAGTTCGACACCAGCTTGGTCGGCGGGTCCGACTTGGGGATCTCGATCGAGGGCGCCTTGCCGTCGGTGTTCGTACCCACCTTCGGCACGGCGGCGTCGTCCTGCGGCACGTCCTTGCCCTTGGCCGAGCTCTTTGCGTTGAACGTGTCCTGGATGTCGAAGACGAACACCAGCGTGTCGGTGCCCTTGATGCCCGTGTCCGCGTCGCCGTCCTTGCCGAAGGCCCAGGTCGGCGGCACCGAGAAGAGCACCCGGCTGCCGGTCTTCTTGCCCGTCAGCGCATAGCGCCAGCCGTCGATGGTGCCGCCCTGCGCGAGCTGGGTGAACAGCGGCTTCTTGGTGTCGTAGGTGTTGAGGAGGACCTTCGCGCTGTCCCAGATCTGGCCGAGACAGTTGGCCTGGATGTAGTCGTTCTCCGCGACGGTCTTGCCGCTGCCCGCGATCACCGTCTTCACCGCCAGCTGGTCCGAGGGCTCACCGCTGCCCTTGGCGACCGTCGGCTTCTCGTCGAACTTCACGCCTGCCGTGATGGCCGGCAGCGGGCCGTCGACGATCTTCGGTGGAGGCGTGGCCCCGGCGGAGGACGACGCGCTGTCGCTCGCCTTGCTCGAGTCGGACTTTTCGTCGCCGCACGCGGCGAGAGTGACCAGTCCCGCGGGTACGGCGGCAAGGATGAGTGAGCGTCGGCGCACGATGAAGCCTCGTAATCGGTCGATCTTCTGATGGCGTGCGCGCTACCTTAGCGACGTTTGTGGACATGCGAAGGGCGCCGTACGGGAACGTACGGCGCCCGTGTCGCGTTCCGCACCACGTGCGGAACACGTCACTCACATTCCGGCGATCAGCTTCTCCACCCGGTCGTCCACCGACCGGAACGGGTCCTTGCACAACACGGTGCGCTGTGCCTGGTCGTTGAGCTTCAGGTGCACCCAGTCCACCGTGAAGTCCCTGCGCTGTTCCTGTGCGCGACGGATGAAGTCGCCGCGCAAGCGGGCCCTGGTGGTCTGCGGCGGCACCGACTTGCCCTCGAAGATCTTCAAGTCGTTGCAGATCCGTGCGGCTTGGCCCTTTCGCTCCAACAGGTAGTACAGACCACGACGACGGTGGATGTCGTGATAAGCGAGGTCTATCTGCGCCACCCGCGGATGCGACATGGTCATGTTGTGCTTGGCCCGGTACCGCTCGATGAGCTTGTACTTCATCACCCAGTCGATCTCGGTGCCGATCCGGTCGAGGTCCTCGGCCTCGATCGCGTCCAGCGTGCGGCCCCACAGTTCCAGGACCTGGTCGACGGTCCCGGTGCGCACACCCCGGCGCTCGACGAAGTCCACGGCCTTCTCGTAGTACTCGCGCTGCACCTCCAGCGCGGAGGCCTCCCGGCCGCTGGCCAGCCGCACCTTGCGCCGGCCGGTGATGTCGTGGCTGACCTCGCGGATCGCCCGGATCGGGTTCTCCAGCGTCAGGTCCCGCATCACCGTGCCCGCCTCGATCATGCGCAGCACCAGGTCGGTCGCGCCGACCTTCAGCAGCATGGTCGTCTCGGACATGTTGGAGTCGCCGACGATGACATGCAGACGGCGGTAACGCTCGGCGTCCGCGTGCGGCTCGTCGCGCGTGTTGATGATGGGCCGCGAGCGGGTCGTCGCGGAGGAGACGCCCTCCCAGATGTGCTCGGCCCGCTGACTGACGCAGTAGACCGCCCCACGGGGCGTCTGAAGCACCTTGCCCGCGCCGCACAGCAGCTGGCGGGTCACCAGGAACGGGATCAGGATGTCCGCGAGCCGGGAGAACTCCCCGTGCCGGGCCACCAGGTAGTTCTCGTGGCAACCATAAGAGTTGCCCGCCGAGTCCGTGTTGTTCTTGAAGAGGTAGACGTCGCCCGCGATTCCTTCCTCGTGCAGGCGTCGTTCCGCGTCCACCAGGAGTCCTTCGAGAATGCGCTCGCCGGCCTTGTCGTGGGTGACCAACTCGGTCACGTTGTCACATTCCGGTGTCGCGTATTCCGGATGCGATCCCACGTCGAGATAGAGGCGGGCGCCGTTTCGCAGAAAGACATTGCTGCTTCGGCCCCATGACACGACACGGCGGAAGAGGTACCGCGCCACCTCGTCGGGAGACAGCCGGCGCTGTCCCCTGAACGTACATGTGACGCCGTACTCGTTCTCCAGCCCGAAAATGCGGCGGTCCATGAGTGAACATTACGCCCGATCCCCTGAACTGAAACGGGGTTCGGCAGCACGGTTTGGATCATTTTCCGATGAAGCCGCAACCACCCCACTCGCGGTGGGAGCTGCAAGTACCCGCCCTGTGGCCAGCAAAACCACCAGCGATACGCAGCCCGCGACAGCCGGCACCGTGAACCCCCACAGCGCGCCGCCGGCCTCTACGACCGGACCCGCCAGGCCCGTTCCCACCGACGCGCCGACCGTGAACGTCGTCACCAGCCAGGAGAACGCCTCCGTCACCGTCCCGCGCGGCGCGTGCCGGTCCACGATGACGAACGCGCACGCGATGGCAGGCGCCAGGAACACGCCCGCGAGCGCCGTCAGCGCCACCATGGCCACCGCACCCGGCATCAGCGTCAGCGGCAGGTAACACACCGCCAGAAGCGCCACCAGCCACCGCAGTCGCCGCTCCGGCGGCCCCGCCCACCGCCGCGCCCCGTACACCACACCACCGAGCAGCGCGCCGAGCCCCAGCGCCGCCATCAGCCAGCCGTACACCGCGTCACCACCGTGGTCGTCCGCGTACGGCACGGACGCCACCGTGATGGAACCGAGCGCGACACCGATGAACAGGAACGCGCCGAGGAGCGCCAGCAGACCGGGCGACCGCAGCGCGCCCAGCCAGTGCGCCTCGCGCGGGGCCGACCGCCACGCGCGCGAGGGCGGCGACACGACCACCGACAGCGCGCCCACCACCCCGACCGCGTTCAGCACCAGCAGGGCGCCCTGCGCCGACCACACCGACACGCACAGGGTCACCAGCAGCGGCCCGACGGTGAACATCACCTCCTGCGCCACCGCGTCCATCGCGTACGCCGTGTGCACCTGGTCCTCGCGGCGCAGCACCGCCGGCCAGAGCGCCCGCAGACCTCCCTCCAGGGGCGGCGTGAAGAGTCCTGCGGCCGCCACCGACAGGTACGCGAGCGGCAGCGGGTCCGCGCCGACGAAGGCGAAGACCGCCATGGCGAGGGCCGAGACAAGGGCCGCGGGCAACTGGACCCGCGGCTGCCCGTGTTTGTCGACCAATCTT
Organism: Streptomyces sp. NBC_01334; assembly: GCF_035983595.1. Taxonomy (NCBI): domain Bacteria; kingdom Bacillati; phylum Actinomycetota; class Actinomycetes; order Kitasatosporales; family Streptomycetaceae; genus Streptomyces; species Streptomyces sp. NBC_01334. The sequence continues at coordinate 2,206,618 of NZ_CP130718.1, forward strand.
CCCAGCAGCGGCTGCCCGACGGCGTTGGCGACGCCGTACACGGCCGCCAGCGCGCCCGCGAGGCTGTAGGTGCCGCCCTCCGCGCGCACGAACAGCACGATCGCGATGGCGGCCGTGGCGTTGGGCAGCCGGCCGACGAGTGTGCCGGTCAGCAGCCGGGCGGCGTGCTTCGCCCTGAGGATCTCGAGGTATCCCGCGGCCAATGTCCCGCCTCCGTCGGCTCGCCCGAGGCAGTGGATCACCTCGAAGTTTTACGTATAACGTCTCTTGTCATACGTACCATGTGCGCTGTTCGCCAGTCCAGACGAAGGAGCAGGCCCACGGTGGCACGAGGTAGCACGCGCCCGACGAGCCGTGACGTCGCCCAGGCCGCGGGGGTCTCCCAGGCCGCCGTCTCCCTCGTGCTCGGCGACAAGTGGCGCGGCCGCGTCTCCGAGACCACCGCGGAACGCGTACGGGAGGCGGCCCGCGAGCTCGGCTACCGGCCCAACCTCGCCGCCCGCAACCTGCGCCTCGGCCGCACCCGCACGGTCCTGCTCGTCGTCCCCGCGCTCACGACGGAGTTCTTCGCCGGCGTCTACACCGGGGCGGCGCGCGTCGCGGCCGAGCACGGCTTCGGAGTGGTCCTCTATCCCTCCCCCGAGGGCGTCGGCCCCGCCCGCGACCCCTTCGCCTCCGCCCAGGCCGCCCTCGACGGCGTCCTCGCCTCCTCGATGGCCGCCGACGCGCTGACCGCCATCCGCGGCGACCAGCTGCCCCTGGTGATGCTGGACAGCGACCCCTCCGGAAGCCTGGGCGCCGCCACCGTCAACCTCGACATCGCCGACGGCGTCCGCCAGGTCGCCGACCATCTGCTGGGCCTCGGCCACCGCCACTTCCTGCACCTCGCGGCCGACATCCCGTCCTGGACCTTCGAGGTACGCGCGCGTGAGCTCGCCGCCCGGGTCGGCGCCGCGGCGGGGAGCTCGCTGCGCACCGCCCCCGCCCCGATCTCCATCGACGGCGCCCTGGCCGCCGCGGAGGCGGCGCTGAGCGCTCCGGGGCCCCGCCCCACCGCCGTCGTCTGCGACGACGACAAACTCGCGGCAGGCGTCTACAAGGCCCTACGGCGCCTCGGCCTGCGCGTCCCCGACGACGTGTCCGTCACCGGCCTGGACGACCTCGCCCTGGCGACCGCCCTCGACCCCGAGCTGACGACCGTACGACTGGACGCCGAGCTGTTCGGCGAACGAGGCATGCGGGCCCTCCTTGCCGTCCTGGAGGGCCGCACGCCGGACGGCGGGGACATCCCCGTCGAACTGGTCGTACGGGCCTCCACGGCGCCGCCGAACGCCTCCTGAGACGCCCTGCGCCCCGGCCGAATCATCGACCGGGGCGCACAAGGGATGAATCGCGGGCGGTGTCACTCCTCGTCGGAGCTCTCCGCCTCCGTGGTCGCGCCGTCCGTCTCCAGCAACCGGCCCAGCTGACGGCCCACGATCCGCTTGAACTTGCGCGACTGCGGCCGCGTGCGGTCCAGCACGGCCACCTCCAGGCGCTCGGCGGGAATCTCCCGCTCCGTACCGTTGGTGTCGCGCGACAGGGCCTGCACGGCCAGCTTCAGCGCCTCGGACAGATTCATGCCGTCCCGGTGACGCTGATCCAGATAACTGCTGATCTGCTCGGCGTTGCCCCCGACCGCCACCGAACCGTGCTCGTCCACGATCGAGCCGTCGTGCGGCAGGCGGTAGATCTGGTCGCCGTCCGGCGTGGCGCCGACCTCGGCCACCACCAGCTCCACCTCGTAGGGCTTCTCGCCCGCCGAGGAGAAGATCGTGCCCAGCGTCTGGGCGTACACGTTGGCCAGACCGCGGGCGGTCACGTCGTCGCGGTCATAGGTGTAACCACGCAGGTCGGCGTACCGGACGCCACCGATCCGCAGGTTCTCGTACTCGTTGTACTTGCCGGCGGCCGCGAAGCCGATCCGGTCGTAGATCTCGCTGAACTTGTGCAGCGCGCGGGACGGATTCTCACCGACGAACACGATGCCGTCGGCGTACTGGATCACAACGAGGCTGCGCCCGCGCGCGATGCCCTTGCGGGCGTACTCGGCGCGGTCGGCCATCGCCTGCTGGGGTGAGACATAGAACGGCGTCGACACCGGTTATCCGTCCCTTTCTGTCGAAGTCACTGGATCACCTGGGATGAGAACGGGGCCGCCGCTACAGCAGGGCGGCGCGCGGGCCGTCCGGCTGCTCCAGGCGACGCGCCAGGATCGAGCGGGCGATCTCCGACGACTCCTCGTCGGTGAGCCGGCGGAAGCCGTCCTCGGTGATCACGGTGACGATGGGGTAGATCCGGCGCGCGACATCGGGACCACCGGTCGCCGAGTCGTCGTCCGCCGCGTCGTAGAGGGCCTGGACCACGAGAGTCGTGGCCTCTTCCTCGGTCAGGCTGTTGTGGAAGAGCTTCTTCATCGCCCCGCGCGCGAAGATCGAGCCGGAGCCGGTGGCGGCGTAGTGGTGCTCCTCGGAGCGGCCGCCCGTGACGTCGTAGGAGAAGATCCGGCCGCGGTCCCGGTCCACGTCGAACCCGGCGAAGAGGGGCACGACCGCCAGACCCTGCATGGCCATGCCGAGATTGGAACGGATCATGGTCGACAGGCGGTTCGCCTTGCCCTCGAGCGAGAGCTGCGCTCCCTCGACCTTCTCGAAGTGCTCCAGCTCCAGCTGGAACAGCTTCACCATCTCGACGGCCAGACCGGCGGTACCGGCGATTCCGACGGCCGAGTACTCATCAGCCGGGAAGACCTTCTCGATGTCCCGCTGCGCGATGACATTGCCCATCGTGGCGCGACGGTCACCGGCGAGCACGACACCACCGGGGAACGTCACGGCGACGATCGTCGTGCCGTGCGGCGCCTCGATCACACCCTGCGTCGGGGGCAGCTGCCGCTTGCCGGGCAGCAGCTCCGGCTGGTGATCGGAGAGAAAGTCCATGAAGGACGAGGACCCGGGCGTCAGGAAGGCAGCCGGTAGACGCCCGGTGCTACGAGTGTTGGCTTCCACGCGTTTCCTTCCAGGTAATCGGCTGCTCGGTGCGCGCCTGCGGGGTCAACCCTCGACAGGCCGAGGCCGGAATTGCAGTTGAAGCACGGTACGCCACGGACCCTACCCGTCTGACGGCAGTGATCAACCTGCGTGACAGGCACTGCCGCCGCAGGCCGTCAGAGTCCGACTGCCCGCGGGCGGAGGCTGCGCGCGGCTTGATCGTCATACCGCGCGCAGCCCTTCACACCAACTTCGCTTCCCAACCCACGAGCCCCCGATTCCTTCAAATCGAAGGCTACTCGCCGCCCTTTTGGACGAATGAGCGAACGAAGTCCTCGGCGTTCTCCTCGAGGACATCGTCGATCTCGTCGAGAACCGAGTCCACGTCGTCGCTCAGCTTCTCCTGGCGCTCCTTGAGGTCCTCCGAAGCCTGCGCCTCGGGCGCCTGCTCCTCGACCTCCTCCGTGGAGCGCGTCGCCTTCTGCTGGCCGCCGCCGGTGTCCTTGGTCGCCATAACCCTCACCCCGCTCTTTCGCCCGACATGGTCGACAGGTCGGCATTCCCGCCGATCGGTGATGATCAGACCCTACAAGCCGGGTCCGACATCGGCCCCGCAGTTGCCACAACGTACGGGGGCCACCTCGATGATTCCCTGACGGGAGGGTTTCCACCCCGTCGGGGAGGTTGCGTCCGGGTGGTCGTTCAGCCGCCCGAGAGCACCTTGACCAGGTCTTCTGCCGTGCGACAGCGGTCCAGGAGCGCCTTGACGTGATTTCGCGTTCCGCGAAGAGGTTCGAGGGTTGGGACGCGCTGGAGCGAATCCCGACCCGGCAGATCGAAGATCACCGAGTCCCAGGAGGCGGCGGCGACGTCGTCGGCGTACTGCTCCAGGCAGCGGCCGCGGAAGTACGCGCGGGTGTCCTCCGGGGGCTTCGTGATCGCCCGCTCGACCTCGGTCTCGTCCAGCAGGCGCTTCATGCGGCCACGGGCCGCGAGACGGTTGTAGAGGCCCTTGTCGGCCCGTACGTCGGCGTACTGGAGGTCGACGAGGTGCAGGCGGGCGGCGTCCCAGTCGAGGCTGTCACGGCGCCGGTAGCCCTCCATGAGCTCCCGCTTGGCGACCCAGTCCAGTTCGCCGGCGAGGCTCATCGGGTCGTTCTCCAGGCGGTTCAGGGTGTCCTCCCAGCGCGCGAGGACGTCCTTCGTCTGGTCGTCGGCGTCCGAGCCGTACCGCTCCTCCACGTACTTGCGCGACAGCTCGAAGTACTCCATCTGCAACTGGACCGCGGTGAGCGTGCGGCCGCTGCGCAGAGTGACCAGGCGCTTCAGGGTCGGGTCGTGGGAGACCTGGTGCAGGGTCCGGACCGGCTGGTCGACCGCCAGGTCCACCGCGATGAAGCCGTCCTCGATCATCGACAGGACCAGGGCCGTCGTGCCCAGCTTCAGATAGGTCGAGATCTCGGAGAGGTTGGCGTCGCCGATGATCACATGGAGGCGGCGGTACTTCTCCGCGTCGGCGTGCGGCTCGTCGCGCGTGTTGATGATCGGGCGCTTCAGCGTCGTCTCCAGGCCGACCTCGACCTCGAAGTAGTCGGCGCGCTGACTGAGCTGGAAGCCGTGCTCGTGGCCGTCCTGGCCGATTCCCACGCGGCCTGCGCCGGTGACCACCTGGCGCGAGACGAAGAAGGGCGTCAGGTGGCGCACGATGTCCGAGAAGGCGGTCTCCCGCTTCATCAGGTAGTTCTCGTGCGTGCCGTAGGAGGCGCCCTTGTTGTCGGTGTTGTTCTTGTAGAGGTGGATGGGCTGCGCCCCGGGCAGTGCGGCGGCACGCTCGGCGGCCTCGGCCATGATCCGCTCGCCGGCCTTGTCCCAGAGGACGGCGTCGCGGGGATTGGTGACCTCGGGCGCGCTGTACTCGGGGTGCGCGTGGTCGACGTAGAGGCGTGCGCCATTGGTGAGGATGACGTTGGCGAGGCCGATGTCCTCGTCGGTGAGCTGGCTGGAGTCGGCGACCTCGCGGGCGAGGTCGAAACCACGCGCGTCCCGCAGCGGGTTCTCCTCCTCGAAGTCCCAGCGAGCCCGGCGGGCCCTGTGCATCGCCGCCGCGTAGGCGTTGACGATCTGGGACGAGGTGAGCATGGCATTGGCGTTGGGGTGGCCGGGGACGGAGATGCCGTACTCCGTCTCGATGCCCATTACTCGCCGTACGGTCATGCGGCCCTCCTTGCCCGGCGGCACCCTCGGTCGTGGGCGCCGCTCAGATACCGGTGGTGCTCCGGCGCGTGTGCGGTGCCCGTCCCCGCACTGCGCGACCCGGCGGTACGGAAGAGCCTAGAACGCCTCCGCGCTGGTGGGGAGATCATTTGCGTCATTGCCTTGCTCCAGCCGTGGCCCGGAAAGCAGTCGGCTGCGGGTACCCGTGGTGGGCACCCGCAGCCGCCCTGTTCTTACAGGTACTGTCCGGTGTTCGCCACCGTGTCGATGGAGCGTCCGGTGTCCGCGCCCTGCTTTCCGGTGATGAGGGTACGGATGTAAACGATCCGTTCGCCCTTCTTTCCGGAGATCCGGGCCCAGTCGTCGGGGTTGGTGGTGTTCGGCAGGTCCTCGTTCTCCTTGAACTCGTCCACGCACGCCTGGAGGAGGTGGGAGACCCGAAGGCCCTTCTGGTTGTGGTCGAGGAAGTCCTTGATGGCCATTTTCTTGGCACGGCCGACGATGTTCTCGATCATCGCGCCGGAGTTGAAGTCCTTGAAGTACAGGACTTCCTTGTCGCCGTTGGCGTAGGTGACTTCCAGGAAGCGGTTTTCCTCGGATTCGGCGTACATGTGTTCCACGGCCGTCTGGATCATGCTCTGGACGGTGGTGGTCCTGTCGCCGCCGTGTTCGCCCACGTCCTCGGCGTGCAGCGGAAGGCGTTCGGTGAGGTACTTCTGGAAGATGTCCTTCGCCGCTTCGGCGTCCGGACGCTCGATCTTGATCTTCACGTCGAGACGGCCGGGGCGCAGGATCGCGGGGTCGATCATGTCCTCACGGTTGGAGGCGCCGATCACGACCACGTTCTGCAGGCCCTCGACACCGTCGATCTCCGCGAGGAGCTGCGGAACGATGGTGTTCTCCACGTCCGAGCTGACGCCGGAGCCTCGGGTGCGGAAGAGGGACTCCATCTCGTCGAAGAAGACGATGACGGGGGTGCCCTCGGAGGCCTTCTCCCTCGCACGCTGGAAGACGAGGCGGATCTGCCGCTCGGTCTCACCGACGTACTTGTTGAGGAGCTCGGGACCCTTGATGTTGAGGAAGAAGCTCTTGCCGGTGGCCTGACCGGTGACCTCGGCGACCTTTTTGGCCAGCGAGTTGGCGACGGCCTTGGCGATGAGCGTCTTACCGCATCCGGGAGGTCCGTAGAGCAGGACGCCCTTGGGCGGGCGCAGCTCGTGCTCCTTGAAGAGGTCGGGGTAGAGGTACGGGAGCTCGACGGCGTCACGGATCATCTCGATCTGTCCGCCGAGGCCACCGATCTGCTCGTAGCCGATGTCCGGAACCTCTTCGAGGACGAGTTCCTCGACCTCGCTCTTGGGAACGACCTCGTAGACGTAGCCGGAGCGGGGTTCGAGCAGGAGGGCGTCGCCGGGGCGGATGACGACGTCGAGGAGCGGCTCGGCGAGCCGGACCACTCGTTCCTCGTCGGTGTGCCCCTGCACGAGGGCGCGTACGCCGTCCTCGAGGATCTCCTTGAGGGTGACGATGTCGCCGACGCTCTCGTACTCCATGGCCTCGACCACGTTGAGCGCTTCGTTGAGCATCACTTCCTGGCCGCGCCGCAGCTCTTCGAGCTCGACGCTGGGGCTGACGTTCACCCGGAGTTTGCGGCCCCCGGTGAAGATGTCGGCCGTGCCGTCCTCGTTCGCCGTGAGGAAGACGCCGAAGCCGGCCGGCGGCTGGGCGAGCCGGTCGACTTCCTCCTTGAGAGCCACGATCTGGTCGCGGGCCTCACGGAGTGTGTTCGCGAGTCGCTCGTTCTGGGCGGACACGCCGGCCAGGTTTGTCTGTAGCTCGACGATCCGCTCTTCGAGAATCCTCGTGTGCCGCGGAGAGTCGGCGAGCTTGCGTCGCAGGACGGCGATCTCCTGCTCAAGGTAGGCAATCTGCCCGGACGGGTCGTCGGACCCTCGTCCCGGGCGGATGCCGCGGTTCATGTCGTCGTCGTGGGCTGCCACGGTCCTCACCTCCTCCAAGGGGAGCTGGACGCTTCCAGACCCTACCTGGGTGGGTGTCGATTGAAACCCCTAGATCACAAAGACTGTCGGGGTGTGTCCGATCTTCACCCTTGCGCTCTCCCTCACGCCAGGGGAATACCCACCGAACACGGTCCGGAAGCCGCCGAGGGTAGGGTCGAAGTGTTCAACACCCTTCAGAGCCTGCATGGTTCCCTTGCGGCTCGACAGTAAACGGCAGGAGATATGGGCGTGCAGCAGGAGGCCGGTGTCGGCAGCGAAGAGCTGGAGGTCTGGATCGACCAGGATCTCTGTACCGGCGACGGGATCTGCGCCCAGTACGCACCCGAGGTGTTCGAGCTGGACATCGACGGCCTGGCCTACGTCAAGGGCGCCGACGACGAACTGCTCCAGGCCAAGGGCGCCACGACCCCGGTGCCGTTGCCGCTGTTGACGGACGTGGTGGACTCGGCGCGCGAGTGTCCGGGCGACTGCATTCATGTGCGACGCGTTTCGGACAGCGTCGAGATCTACGGTCCGGACGCGGAGTGACGCGTCGGACGCGCGTGGTGACACCTGTCTGATTTCTCACAGGGCGATGGCCCGGATCAGACGCTGTGGGCGCCCGCGGGCGTCGAGCGGATGAACCTGTCGTCCTTCCACTGCCACTTGGCGCTGTCCTTCACGTCGGGGCAGCAACTGGGTACGTCGGCCGTGGAGTAGCCGAGGAGCGTGGCGAGGACCGCTCCGTCGGTGACGGAGAGGCTCGTGACGGTGTTGCGGGCCTTCGGGTCGACGAGGGTCGCCACCACGCGCGCGTGCGTGCTGTCCGCGCCCTGGGTGAGGACATAGACGCCGTCGGGCGGGGTTCCCATGGGGGCGTCGCAGTGCACCACGGCAACGGTCTCCGGGGCGCCGTCGCCGTCGAGGTCGCCGCTGGCCTTCTTGACCACGAGGGCCTGCACGGGGCCGCATTCGAGGGGGAAGTCGACGCCGGTGGTGGCGGGGGCCGTGGTGGCGACCGGGGCGGGTTCGGCCTCCGGGCCCGCGGCCTGCGCGGCCGTCGCGGGTTTCGGCTGCAGAAGCGAGGAGAGGGCGACGACGCCGGCGAGCGCGGCGGCGGTCGCGACCCAGTGGATCGGCCGGGTGTGGGTGTGTGCCAGTTCCGGGAGGGCGGATTGCTGCACTGGCAGTTTCTCCTGTGGTGGCTGTGCCGGTGGGGGTGGGGGGATTGGCCAGCATCGTGCCACACGTCACACGGTGGGGGAACGGCGGGGTACGGGATATCGGACGTGGACATCGGCCGCGTCGTCCCTCGGCGCCGACCCCTGCCGACGGATGCCGGACAGGGGTCCGGTCGACGCCAACGACAGGGCGCCGTGGCCGAGTTCCCGCTGTTCCGGGAACTCGGCCACGGCGCCCTGTCGTTGAACGCTGTGCCGGGGCGGCGTCAGCGGCCGCTGCCTCCGTCGGCATTGGGGCCGGTGTAGTCCTCGCCGTAGGCACCCTTGGCCGGGCGGCGGCGGCGCATCGGCGGCTCGACGCCGTCGGCGAGGCGACGGGCGGTGAGCAGGAAGCCGGTGTGGCCGATCATCCGGTGGTCCGGGCGGACCGCCAGGCCCTCCACGTGCCAGTTGCGGATCATCGACTCCCAGGAGGTCGGCTCGTTGAAGGAGCCGATCTCTCGGATGGACTCGACGGTGCGGGCGAGCTGGGTGGTGGTGGCCACGTAGCAGCACAGGATGCCGCCGGGCACGAGCGCCTTGGAGACGGCCTCCAGGCACTCCCAGGGGGCGAGCATGTCGAGGATGACGCGGTCGACGTCGGTGTCGGACAGGTTGTCCTGAAGGTCGCCGACGGTGAGCTGCCAGGCGGGGTGCGGGCCGCCGAAGTAGCGCTCCACGTTCTGCTGGGCGATCTCGGCGAAGTCCTCGCGGCGCTCGTAGCTGTGCAGCATGCCCTGGTCACCGATGGCGCGCAGCAGGAAGCTGCTGAGCGAGCCGGAGCCGACGCCGGCTTCGACGACGCGGGCGCCGGGGAAGATGTCGGCGAAGGCGAGGATCTGCCCCGCGTCCTTCGGGTAGACGACAGCTGCCCCGCGGGGCATGGACAGGACGTAGTCGGGGAGCAGGGGGCGCAGCGCGAGGTAGGCGACGTTCCCGGTGGTACGGACGACGCTGCCCTCGGGAGCACCGATCAGTTCGTCGTGCGGGAAGGAACCCTTGTGGGTGTGGAAGTTCTTCCCGGCCTCGAGCGTGAACGTGTAGTGGCGGCCCTTGGGGTCGGTCAGCTGAACCTGGTCCCCGACCTTGAAGGGCCCGCGCCTGCGGGCGGCACCGGTCGGTTCGGACATGTGAACAGCCTACCGGGGTTTGCCGGGGCCGCCGACCACGGGGACGGCCCGGCTAGGACGGCCTGGCCATGGCCTTGACGAAGGCGCGCTCGACGTCTGCGGCGGACAGGACGCCGAAGATCTCGCCGGTCTCCTCGACCACGAGGTACTCGGTGGCGGGGGTCGCGCGCAGGACGTCGAGGAGGTCCTCGCCCGCCAGCTCGGCGGAGACGCGCATGCCGTCGGTGAGGTCCTGCGCGAGGCCGCTGACGGCGACCCAGGGCCGGCGGTGTTCGGGCACCCCGACGATGGCGGCCTCGCGGACGAGGGAGAGGGGTTCGCCGTGGGCGTCGACGACGACGAGCGCGCGGGCTCCCGCGTCGTTGGCGCGGCGCAGGGCCTCGGAGAGGGGGGTGTGGGTCTCGACGGGGACGGCCCGCCGGGTGAGGGTGCGGGCGCGCAGCTCGGGGAGGTGTTCGCGCAGGCGGGCCATGCGCAGGCTGTTGCCGGCGCCGGTCCAGATGATCGCGGCGAGGATGGCCGCGAGGAGGGCGTCCGTGACGGTGTCCATGCCGACGCTGTCCTCGGCGCTGGAGCCGAGGGCGCCGGACTGGGTGAGCAGGGGAAGGCCGATGAGGACGGAGACGGCGAGGGCACGGCCGACCCAGGCGGCGGCGATGGTGCCGTTCATGGGCTTGCCGGTGAGCTTCCAGACGACGGCGCGGAGCATGCGGCCGCCGTCGAGCGGGAGGCCGGGCAGCAGGTTGAAGATCGCCACGATGAGGTTGGAGATCATCAGCCCGGCCAGCAGGACGCCCGGGACGGTACCGGGCTCCACGGGCTGCATGGCGAGGTAGAAGACGCCGGCGAGAACGAGGGAGAGCAGCGGGCCGACGAAGGCGAGCCAGAACTCCCGGCCGGGGGTCTCGGCCTCCTTCTCGATCTCGGAGACGCCGCCGAAGAACTGGAGCTGGATGCGGCGGACCGGGAGCTTGAAGCGCAGGGCCGCGATGGTGTGGGCGAGTTCGTGGATGAGCACGGAGGCGTAGAAGGCGACCGCGAAGAAGAGGGAGACGAGGTAGCGGAGGGCGCCGAGTTCGGGGAGTACGCGGTCGAGCTGGTTGCCGAACACCCAGGTGATGAGGGCGGCGACGAGGAACCAGCTGGGCGCGACGTAGACGGGGACGCCGAAGGGACGGCCCATGAGGAGTCCGCCGCGCGGCTGCTCCGGGGGGCGCTGGGGCGGAGGGCCCTTGGGGAGGGTCGGAACGGGGGCGGGGGCGAGAGGCGCCGGCTGCCCGGCCTCGGTTCCGGTCTCGGTTCCGGCCCCGATCTCGGTTCCGGCCCCGGTCTCGGTTCCGGCCCCGGTCTCGGTTCCGGCCCCGGTCTCGGTTCCGGTCCCGCTCTCGGTTTCGCTCTTGCTGTCCCCGTTCGCACCGGCCGTGTGGTGGTCGTCGCCGGGTGCCGGGGGCCCCTGGGGAGCGTCCCGGCCGTCGGCCGCGGCTTCGGCGGGCGCGACTTCGCTCGGCTCCGGTGCCTCGGGCGTGGTCGGCGCGGGTTGCGCGTCGGGGGTGCCGGGGTCAGGGGTCTGCGCGAGGTCGGTGGCCGGGGACGCAGGTGTCGCGGGGTGCTCGGCCGACTGTTCGTTGTCCGGCCGCGGCCGCCCGGTCCCGCCGCTTTCCACCACGGTGTCCCCTCGTCGAAGCGTCTCCCGCTCGTACAGGGCGGGAGGGTCTCGGACCGATGGTATGCGGCGGTCGTGACGTGTTCCGCCCCGGCACCCCCCGCGTTTCCCCGGTCGTCGCCGGTCTTCGGGGACGAGCCGGGTGCGCGGGCTGGGTGACTGTCAGTGGTGGGCCGTAAGGTCTGGGGTCATGGAGAGCAGCAGCGAGGGCGTCGCCCGGGTGGGCGACGGCGGTGTCGTGGAGGATCCGGCGCACACGGAGGCGAACGCCCCGGAGGCGGTCCTCCCGGGAGCGGTCGTCCGGGAGGCGGTCGTCCAGGAGACGGTCGTGCCGGAGGCGGTGGCGACGGCCGTCTCCGCCATAGCGCCCGCCTCGCTCTCGCCCTCACGGGCCGGTGACTTCATGCAGTGCCCGCTGCTGTACCGGTTCCGGGTGATCGACCGGCTGCCGGAGAAGCCCAGCCCTGCGGCCACGAAGGGCACGCTGGTGCACGCGGTCCTCGAGCGACTGTTCGACGCACCGGCCGCCGAGCGGACCGCGCCACGGGCCAAGTCGCTGATCCCGGGCCAGTGGGACCGGCTGCGGGAGACCCGGCCGGAGGTCCTGGAGCTGTTCGCCGACGATCCGGAGGGCGAGCGGCTGGCCGGCTGGCTGGTGGAGGCGGAGCGGCTGGTCGAGCGCTGGTTCACGCTGGAGGACCCGACGCGGCTGGAGCCCGCCGAGCGGGAGCTGTTCGTCGAGGCGGAGCTGGACTCGGGGCTGCGGCTGCGCGGGATCATCGACCGGGTCGATGTCGCGCCCACCGGCGAGGTGCGGATCGTCGACTACAAGACCGGCAAGGCGCCCCGGCCCGAGTACGCCGAGGGCGCGCTGTTCCAGATGAAGTTCTACGCCCTGGTCGTGTGGCGGCTGAAGAACGTCGTCCCGCGGCGGCTGCAACTCGTGTACCTGGGCAGTGGTGACGTGCTGACGTACGACCCGGTCCTGGCCGATCTGGAGCGGGTGGAGCGCAAGTTGCTCGCCCTGTGGGAAGCCATCCGGCTGGCGACGGAGACGGGCGAGTGGCGGCCCCGGCCGACCAAGCTGTGCGGCTGGTGCGACCACCAGGCGCACTGCCCGGAGTTCGGCGGCACTCCCCCGCCGTATCCGCTTCCCGTGACGCTGCCGGTGAGGGCGGCGGAGTCCGAGGGCGGGGCGCAGGGCAGAATGGGGCCGGGCTAAAGAAGGAGACATACGTGGCCATCCGCGTCCTACTGGTCGATGACCAGCCGCTGCTGCGTACCGGCTTCCGGATGATCCTGGAGGCCGAGCAGGATCTCGCGGTCGTCGGCGAGGCCGGAGACGGCCTCCAGGCTCTCGACCAGGTGCGGGCGTTGCAGCCCGATGTGGTGCTGATGGACATCCGCATGCCGCGGATGGACGGGGTGGAGGCGACCCGGCAGATCACCGGGCCGGGGCGGGACGGGCCGGCGAAGGTGCTGGTGCTGACCACCTTCGACCTCGACGAGTACGTGGTGGAGGCGCTGCGGGCCGGAGCGAGCGGGTTCCTGCTGAAGGACGCGCCCGCCAATGAACTGGTCCAGGCGATCCGGGTGGTGGCCTCGGGTGAGGCCATGCTGGCGCCGAGCATCACGCGTCGGCTGCTCGACAAGTACGCCACGCATCTGCCCTCCGGTGACGAGCCGGTGCCGGACACGCTGCACACGCTCACCGACCGTGAGGTGGAGGTGCTGAAGCTGGTGGCGCGCGGGCTGTCGAACGCCGAGATCGCCGCCGACCTCTTCGTCAGCGAGACCACCGTGAAGACGCACGTGGGTCACGTGCTGAACAAACTGGGGTTGCGCGACCGGGTGCAGGCCGCGGTGTACGCGTACGAGAGCGGTCTGGTGCGCCCCGGCGCGCAGTAGCACCGGAAGAACCGGAAGACCTGGGACAACAGAAGGACCTGGACGAGCAGGAAGGCGCCCCCCGGCCGGGGGGCGCCTTCCTGCGTGTGGCTGTCGGGTCGTCAGCTCTTGCTGAGTTCCCAGAAGCGGAACACCGTGGAGGCGTCCAGGCAGTTCTCCAGGCCGTAGACGTTCTCGCCGACGACCGCGTACTGCTTGGCCTGCCACAGGGGCAGCACGGGCACCTGCTCGGCGACGATGTTCTGGAGCTCGGCGTAGTCCGTGTCGGTCGCGGTGCGGTCGCTCTGCGCGGCGGTGCGCGGGATGAGCGTGCCGGTGATGGCGGTGTTGGCGTAGTTGTTGCTCAGCACGTTGCCCTTGCCGAAGAAGGGCGAGGTGAAGTTGTCGGCGTCCGGGTAGTCGGGCACCCAGCCCTTGACGTAGACGCCGTACTTGCCGGCGGCGACGTCCTTCTCGTACTGGCCGTAGGCGACGGAGCGGACGTCGGCGTCGAACAGACCGCTGGCGTTCAGCTGGGCCGCGATCGCCTTCAGTTCCTGGTCGGTGGCCGGGCCGTAGCGGGTCGGCGTGGACCAGAGGGTGAGCTTCACCTTGTCGGTGATGTCCTCGTCGGCGAGCGCGGCGGCGGCCGCGGCCCGGGAGGGGCGGGCACCGTAGCGGTCGAAGAAGGCGGTGTTGTGGCCCGCGATACCGGCCGGGATGATCGAGTAGAGAGGGTCGGCGGTGCCCTCGTAGACGTCCTTGATCAGGGATTCGCGGTCGATCAGGTGGGCGATGGCCTGGCGGACGCCGAGCTTTCCGGCGACCGGGTCGTCCATGTTGAACACGAGGTGCTGGACCTCGGCGCTGCTGCCCTCGACGACCTCGGCGCCCCCGTCGGCGGTGCTCTGCTGGATGTCGGAGACGTCGGCGGCGGTGAGGCCCCGGTAGGCGATGTCGATCTCGTTGCCGAGCAGGGCCTGCTTCAGGGCCTTCTGGTCGCCGCCGAAGAACTTCAGGGTGACGCCGGTGTTGTCGGCCTCGCCGGCGCTGCCCCGGTAGTTGTCGTTGACCGAGAAGACGGCCTCGTCGTCGCCGAAGGAGTCCAGCTTGTAGGGACCGGAGCCGACGGCGGCGCCGTCCTCGCGCAGGCTGTCGGCCTCGTACTCCTCGTGGTCGACGATGGAGCCGGCGCCCGAGGCGATCTTGCTGGGGAAGGTGGCGTCGGGGACCTTGAGCCGGAAGACGACCGTCTTGGCGTCGGGTGTCTCGACCTTGTCGAGCATGGGGAACATGATGGCCGGGCCGGCGGCGTCGTCGATCTTCAGCATGCGGTCGAAGGAGAACTTGACGTCCTCTGAGGTGAGCGCGTCACCGTTGCTGAACTTCAGGCCGTCCTTCAGCGTGCACGTGTAGACCTGGGTCCGCGTGTCCGTGAAGGAGCATTCCCGGGCCGCGTCCGGTTCGGGTTCGGTGCCGCCCTTGGGGAAGCTGAGCAGTGACTGGAAGACGTTGTTGAACAACAGCCAGGAGCCCGGGTCGTAGCCGGAGGCGGGGTCGGTGGCCAGAACGTCGTCGGACATTCCCAGGACCACGGAGGAGGCGTCGCCCCCGGAGCCCCCGCTCTGGGTGCCACAGCCGGTCAACAGGCCGGAGGCCAGTCCCGCCACGATCGGCAGGACTGGCCACTGGTTACGCATGTTCACAAAAAGCCTTGTCGTCGTTTCTCTGCACACCGGGGCCGCCGTCCCGGGCCCCGGAGGGGGTGCGTCAGTTGCTCACGCCGTGGCCGAGCTCCCACAGCTGAAGGGTCGCGGAGGAGTTCAGCACGTAGGCCGTGCCGGTGACGTCGTTGTTCGCGGCCACGTACTGCTTGCCCTGCCACAGCGGCAGGACCGGGACGTCCCTGGCGACGATGTCCTGGATCTCGGTCAGGTTCTTGGCGGCGCTGAGGCGGTCGGCCTCGCGGCGGGAGGCCGGGATCAGGTTGTCGATGATGTCCGCGTTGGAGTACGGGGACTTGAGGAAGTTGTCCTTGTCGAGGAACGGGGCGACGAAGTTGTCGGCGTCGGGGAAGTCGGGGAACCAGCCCATGCCGTAGACCGCGTACTCGCCCTTGCGCTCGGCCGGGACGAACGCGTCCCAGGCGGTGCCCTTGATGCTGACGTCGAACAGGCCGCTGTCGTTGAGCTGCTTCTGCAGCACCTCGAACTCCTGCTTGGTGGCCGGGCCGTAGTGGTCGGTCGTGTAGTTCAGCGTCAGCTTCACCGGGGTGGTGATGTCCGAGTCTTCCAACAGGGCCTTGGCCTTGGCGACGCTCGGGTCGCCGTAGGTGTTGAAGAACGAGTTGGAGTGGGCGGTGAGCGTGGCCGGGACCAGCGAGTAAAGGGGCTCGGCCTGGGAGCCGTACACCTCGGAGACGAGCGCGCTGCGGTTGATGACCTGGGCCATCGCCTGGCGCACGGCCTTGGACTTGACCGCCGGGTCGGTGGTGTCGAAGGCCAGGTAGCGGATCTCGAGGCCGTTCAGTTCGACGAGGCTGATGTCCCCGGTCGCGGAGGCCTCGGAGAGCTTCTGGATCTGCTCCGGCGACATGGTGCGGGTCATCAGGTCGATGTCGCCCTTTTCGAGAGCGGTGCCCATGTCGTCGGCGTCCTCGTACGAGACCATGTCGACCTGGTCGTTGTTCACACTCAGCGTCCCCTTGTAGTTGGGGTTCTTGGTGAACACGGCCTTCTTCATCTCGTCGCCGTCGGTCTCGGCCTTGAGGGTGTAGGGGCCGGACCCGTCGATCGAGAAGCCGTCGCGCAGCTTGTCCTTCTCGTAGTCGTCGGGGTTGACGATGCCGGCGACCGGAGTCGACAACTTGAAGGGGAAAGTGGCGTCGGCGGTCTTGAGGTGGAAGATGACTTCGTTGTCACCCTGCGTCTCGATGGTGTCGATCGTGGACAGCAGGGCGAACACGCCGGAGTCGGCCTTGATGGTGCGGGCGCGCTCGATGGAGAACTTGACGTCTTCGGCGGTGACCGCGTCGCCGTTCGCGAACTTGAGGCCGCTGCGCAGCTTGCAGGCGTAGCGCTCGTTGCCGGTGTCGGTGAAGCCGCAGCTCTGGGCCGCCTCCGGGACGGGTTCACCCTCGCCCTTGGGCTGGATCATCAGGGTCTGCACGGTCTGGCGCAGGATGTTCCAGGTGCCGACGTCGTAGGAGTACGCCGGGTCGAGCGGCGCCGGGGCGTCCTTGGTGACGGTGAACCGGTCGGTGGTGCCCATGACGATGGCGTCCCCACTGCCGCTACCGCCGTCGGACCCGCCGCAGGCGGCGAGTACGGGCGCGAGCAGACTGACCACGGCCGGCAGCACCAAAGTCTTGCGGTTCATGCTCGAGTTTCTCCAGAGCTGTCGAGTCCGTGTACCCGGCATGCAGGGGTGTCGCGGCGGATCACGGGGTTAGGGCGAGGTTCTCGCGATGAGATTAGTCCGCACCAGCACGAGGGTTCGCGGCCACCGGAGTTGAAACTCCATCACGCTGTGAAACCGGTCGCGGACGCACTGAACAATGATCAGTGGAAGGATTCGTACAGCCACCCATCAATCGGGACACAAGGACGCGCCCGAGCCCTCCCCGCCGGGGCGTCATGCACACGGAGAGTCAACTGTCGACCCCCGGACGGGTGGGGAACGTCACATGCGATACAGGGTTCGGGCAGAGCGGAATTCAGCCGCCGCCCGGGCCCTGCCGAAGATCGGAATTCCACCGCGCGTACACCCGCCGAATTCCTTGTTATCGGCGGTGCACGCTGGGTGAACGCCTATCGCATTTCCGTCATCGGCCGATCACCAATGATCGCTGTGCCGATCATCGGAGCGGCATCAGGTCCCGCAGAAATGCCAGGTCGACCTGTTCCAGCGAGGGGACGACGGTGCGCCCGCGGGACGGCGCGATCGGTGCCACGGAGGGCACCGCGACCACGTGACAGCCCGCCGCCTCGGCCGAGGCGACCCCGGTCGCGGTGTCCTCGATGACGGCGCATCTGGTGGGGTCCACGCCGAGTCCGGCGGCCGCGAACAGATAGGGGTCGGGGTACGGCTTGGTCCGCGGTACCTCGTCGCCGGCCACGCTCAGGCGGAAGTTGTCGGCGCCGAGCGAGGTGAGGACGCGGTCGATGATGCGCCGGTGGGAGGCGGAGACGAGGGCCGTGGGCACCTCGTGCTCGGCCAGCTCGGCAAGGAGCCGGGCGGCGCCCGGCATCAGGGGCAGGGCGCGGGTGATGCGGTCCTCGAACCCCTCGTTGAGCAGGACGGTGAGCGCGGCGAGGTCGATGTCGGCCCCGGTCGCCTCGATCAGGAACCCGGCGCTGCGGCTCATCGGGCCGCCGACCACGACATGGCGCCACGAGTCGTCGAGGGTGTGGCCCAGGCCGGCGAAGATCTCGACCTCGACGTCCCACCAGAAGCCCTCGGTGTCCACCAGGGTGCCGTCCATGTCGAGCAGCACGGCCTCCAGGGCGGAGCCCTCGGCCGTACGGGTTACTGGCGCGGGAACCGTACTGGTCATCCACATACCTCCTTGAGGGACGAGCAGGCCGGTTCCCCCAGTGGGGAACCGGCCTTCGGTGGACCGACCAGTGTACGACTTATCCGATCAGTGTGCTCAGTGGCACGCTTGCGTCACCGTGCGTTGAAGTACTTCGCCTCGGGGTGGTGGATCACGATGGCGTCCGTGGACTGTTCGGGGTGGAGCTGGAACTCCTCCGACAGGTGGACGCCGATCCGCTCGGGCCGGAGCAGCTCGGCGATCTTGGCGCGGTCCTCCAGGTCGGGGCAGGCGCCGTAGCCGAGGGAGAAGCGGGCGCCGCGGTACTTCAGGGCGAACATGTCCTCGACGTCGGCCGGGTCCTCGCCGGCGAAGCCGAGTTCGGAACGCACGCGCGCGTGCCAGTACTCGGCGAGGGCTTCGGCCAGCTGCACGGACAGGCCGTGCAGTTCGAGGTAGTCGCGGTAGGAGTTCGACTCGAACAGCCTCGCGGTCTCCTCGCCGATGCGGGAGCCGACGGTGACGACCTGGAAGCCGACGACGTCGGTCTCCCCCGACTCCTCCGGGCGGAAGAAGTCGGCCAGGCACAGACGGCGGCCGCGGCGCTGGCGGGGGAAGGTGAAGCGGGTGCGTTCGTTGCCCTGTTCGTCCAGGACGATCAGGTCGTCGTCCTTGGACACACAGGGGAAGTAGCCGTAGACGACGGCCGCCTCGAGGAGGTTGTCGGTCTGGAGCTTGTCCAGCAGGCCGCGCAGCCGGGGCCGGCCCTCGGTCTCGACGAGCTCCTCGTAACTCGGTCCGTCGCCGGTGCGGGCCTGCTTCAGGCCCCACTGACCCTTGAAGAGGGCGCCTTCGTCGAGCCAGGAGGCGTACTCCTTGAGCTGGATGCCCTTGATGACGCGGGTGCCCTCGAACGGCGGCTTCGGGACGGGGTTGTCGGTGGAGACGTCGGAACGGACGTGGCCCTCCTCCGGGCGTTCCTCGGTCTCGACGGCGGCGGCGCTCGGGCGGACCCGGCGCTGCTTCAGCTCCGGCAACTGCACTCCGGGCACACCCCGCTTGACGCCGATGAGGGCGTCCATCAGACGCAGGCCCTCGAAGGCGTCGCGGGCGTAGCGGACCTCGCCCTGGTAGATCTCGTGCAGGTCCTGTTCGACGTAGGCCCTGGTCAGGGCGGCGCCGCCGAGGATGACCGGGTAGTCGGCGGCCATCTTGCGCTGGTTCAGCTCCTGCAGGTTCTCCTTCATGATCACCGTGGATTTGACCAGCAGGCCCGACATGCCGATGACGTCGGCCCGGTGCTCCTCGGCGGCCTCCAGGATCGCGGAGACCGGCTGCTTGATGCCGAGGTTGACGACGTTGTAGCCGTTGTTGGACAAGATGATGTCGACGAGGTTCTTGCCGATGTCGTGGACGTCGCCGCGCACCGTGGCCAGCACGATGGTGCCCTTGCCCTCCGCGTCCGACTTCTCCATGTGCGGCTCGAGGTAGGCCACCGCGGTCTTCATGACCTCGGCGGACTGCAGCACGAACGGCAGCTGCATCTGGCCGGAACCGAACAGCTCACCGACCACCTTCATGCCGTCCAGGAGCGTGTCGTTGACGATGTCGAGGGCGGGGCGGGTCCGCAGGGCCTCGGCGAGGTCGGCGTCCAGGCCGTTCTTCTCGCCGTCGATGATCCGCCGCTTGAGACGCTCGTCCAGCGGCAGCGCCGCCAGCTCCTCCGCCTTGCCCGCCTTCAGCGACTTGGTGGTGGCACCCTCGAACAGCGCCATCAGCTTCTGCAGCGGGTCATAGCCCTCGGCCCGGCGGTCGTAGATCAGATCGAGGGCGGTGGTGACCTCTTCCTCGCTGAACCGGGCGATGGGCAGGATCTTCGACGCGTGCACGATCGCCGAGTCCAGGCCCGCCTTCACACACTCGTCGAGGAAGACCGAGTTGAGCAGGATCCGCGCGGCCGGGTTCAGACCGAAGGAGATGTTCGACAGGCCCAGGGTGGTCTGCACGTCGGGGCGGCGCCGCTTGAGCTCACGGATCGCCCCGATGGTGGCGATGCCGTCGCCCCGGGACTCCTCCTGACCGGTGCAGATCGTGAACGTCAGGGTGTCGATGAGGATGTCCGACTCCTGGATGCCCCAGTTCACCGTCAGGTCCTCGATGAGCCGCTCGGCGATGGCGACCTTCGTCTCGACCGTGCGGGCCTGGCCCTCCTCGTCGATGGTCAGCGCGATCAGCGCGGCACCGTGCTCCCGCGCCAGCTCCGTCACCTTGGCGAAACGCGACTCGGGGCCGTCACCGTCCTCGTAGTTGACGGAGTTGATGACCGCGCGGCCGCCGAGCCGCTCCAGACCCGCCCGGATGACCGGGACCTCCGTGGAGTCCAGGACGACCGGCAGCGTGGACGCCGTCGCGAACCGGCCCGCCAGCTCGTCCATGTCCGCGACACCGTCGCGGCCCACATAGTCCACGCACAGGTCGAGCATGTGCGCGCCCTCGCGGATCTGGTCCCGGGCCATCTCCACGCAGTCGTCCCAGCGGCCCTCCAGCATCGCCTCACGGAACTTCTTCGAACCGTTGGCGTTCGTCCGCTCACCGATCGCCATGTAGGCGGTGTCCTGCCGGAACGGCACCGTCTGGTACAGCGAGGCGGCGCCGGGCTCGGGCTGCGGCTGCCGCTCGGCGGGCGAGGCCCCCCGCACGCGCTCCACGAGCTGCCGCAGATGCTCGGGCGTCGTACCGCAGCAGCCGCCCACCAGGTTCAGCCCGTAGTCGCGCACGAAGGTGTCCTGGGCGTCGGCCAGGCCCTCGGCGTCGAGCGGGAAGTGCGCGCCGTCCTTGGTGAGGATCGGCAGACCGGCGTTGGGCATGCACAGCAGCGGGGTGCGGGAGTGGCGGGCCAGATAGCGCAGGTGCTCGCTCATCTCGGCGGGGCCCGTCGAGCAGTTCAGGCCGATCATGTCGATGCCGAGGGGCTCGAGGGCGGTCAGGGCCGCGCCGATCTCCGAGCCGAGGAGCATGGTGCCGGTCGTCTCGAACGCCATCGAGACCAGCAGGGGCACCTCGACGCCGGTCGCCTCCATGGCGCGCCGGGCGCCGAGAACGGAGGACTTGGTCTGCAGCAGGTCCTGCGTGGTCTCCACGATCAGGGCGTCCGCGCCGCCGGCCAGCAGACCCTCCGCGTTGGCCTGGAAGCCGTCGCGCAGGGTGCCGTAGGCGATGTGGCCGAGGGTGGGCAGCTTGGTGCCCGGGCCGATCGAGCCCAGCACCCAGCGCGTGCGTCCGTCGCGTCCGGCGAAGGCGTCGGCGGTCTCACGGGCGATACGGGCGCCCGCCTCGGACAGCTCGAACACCCGCTCGGAGATGTCGTACTCGGCCATGGCCGAGTGGTTTGCGCCGAACGTGTTGGTCTCGACGCAGTCCACGCCCGCGTCGAAGTACTCCTCGTGCACGGAGCGCACGATGTCCGGCCGGGTGACGTTGAGGATCTCGTTGCAGCCCTCGAGCTGCTCGAAGTCCTCGAGGGTGGGCTCCTGGGCCTGGAGCATGGTGCCCATGGCTCCGTCGGCCACCACCACGCGGGTGGCCAGCGCCTCTCGGAGCTCGGACACACGGGTCCGGCTGTCGGCGGAAGGGGTCGGCGGCACAGAGGCCATGAAAGGGCTCCCTCAGATGCGACGGCTGTCGGCTTTGCGTCACCTCAGGATGCGGGCAGAAAGCCTTCCCGAGACGAGCGCACGCCGTCAGGGTAGCCGGGACGGAGGCCTTATGGTCAGGGGCGTCCACGGGACGGACGCGCGTGGCGGCCTTTCACAGGGCGGCCACGAGCCGGGCACGACCGGAGCACGAGCGTGCGACGGCCGCGTCACTCCGTGGAGGCGAATGGCGTAACACGTATCGACCGAACATTAGCGAGAGGTCGGCATCGACCGGTAGTGTTCGACATTGCCGAACGGCGGCAGTTGATGCCGTGCGTGGACGGTCCAGGGGACGGAGGCAGGACGGCGATGGCACGGAACATCCAGTCGGTCGAACGTGCGGCCGCGATGCTGCGGCTGCTCGCCGGTGGCGAGCGGCGACTGGGCCTGTCGGACATCGCCTCGTCCACCGGCCTGGCCAAGGCCACCGCCCACGGCATCCTGCGCACCCTCCAGCAGGAGGGCTTCGTCGAGCAGGACGACGCCTCCGGGCGGTATCAGCTGGGCGCGGAGCTGCTGCGCCTGGGCACCACCTACCTGGACGTGCACGAGCTACGCGCGCGTGCCCTCGTATGGACGGACGACCTGGCCCGGTCCAGCGGCGAGAGCGTCCACCTGGGGGTGCTGCACCAGCAGGGTGTGCTGATCGTGCACCACGTCTTCCGGCCCGACGACAGCCGGCAGGTGCTGGAGATCGGGGCGATGCAGCCGCTGCACTCCACGGCCCTGGGCAAGGTGCTGGCGGCCTACGACCCGGTCGCGCACAGCGAGGTCCTGGAGGCCGAGCGCAAGCCGTTCACGGACCGCACGGTGTGCGAACCGGAGGCCTTCGAGCGGGTCCTCGACCTGACCCGCGCGCGGGGCTACGCGGCCGACGTCGAGGAGACCTGGGAGGGCGTCGCCTCCATCGCCGCGCCCATCCACGACCGGCGGCGCATGCCCGTGGGCGCGGTCGGCATCACCGGCGCGGTGGAGCGGCTGGGCCGGGACGGCGAGGTGCGCCCCGAGCTGATCGCCGCGGTACGGGACTGCGCCCGCGCGGTCTCGCGCGACCTGGGCGCCGGTCGTTTCTGAGCGGCCCACCGCTCGCACCTCCCCCTTTCTGAGAAGTACGTATGAGCAGGCCGGGACGTCCCTCGACGTTTCCGGCCTTCGTCATACGCGGAGATAGATGTTCGAAACGGTCAAAAAGTGCGAGTGCGTGCGCACTGGCGCGAAGATCGATAACTCGCAGCGATCAATAACGATCGCACTTTCGATAACAACACTCTTGACGCACACGTAACACCGCGGCAAGACTCCCGTCCATCGGTCGACATTGTCGAACACCTAACGGCAATACGCGCTAGAGTGTGACAACGCCAAAGGCCGGCATCGCTCTCACCCCCGAGGGCGCTCGAACCCCCGGCGGGACCCGGGGTTCGGCTTCCCTGGACGAAGGACAAAGGAGTCGCGGGTGTCCAGCTCCGACATCTTCATCGGCGAGACCATCGGTACCGCCATACTCATCCTGCTCGGCGGTGGCGTCTGCGCCGCCGTCACGCTGAAGGCCTCCAAGGCCCGTAACGCCGGCTGGCTCGCCATCACCTTCGGGTGGGGTTTCGCCGTTCTGACGGCTGTCTACACCTCGGCGCCCCTCTCGGGCGCCCATCTCAACCCTGCGGTCACCCTCGCGCTCGCCATCAAGGACGACGACTGGAGCAACGTTCCGGTCTACTGGGCCGGGCAGCTGCTCGGTGCCGCGATCGGCGCCACCCTGGTCTGGATCGCCTACTACGGCCAGTTCCACGCGCACCTCACCGACAAGGAGATCGTCGGCGAGCCGGAGGCGGAGACCGCGAAGGCCAAGTCGGTCGAGGCGCGGGAACAGGGCGCCGGCCCGGTCCTGGGCGTCTTCTCCACCGGCCCGGAGGTCCGGGTCGTCTGGCAGAACCTCGCCACGGAGATCATCGGCACCATCGTGCTCGTCCTCGCCGTGCTCACGCAGGGCCTGAACGACAAGGGCAACGGCCTCGGCAACCTGGGCGCACTGATCACCGCGCTGGTGGTCGTCTCGATCGGTCTGTCCCTCGGTGGCCCGACCGGTTACGCGATCAACCCGGCCCGTGACCTCGGTCCGCGCATCGTGCACGCCCTCCTGCCCCTGCCCAACAAGGGCGGCTCCGACTGGAGCTACGCCTGGATCCCGGTGGTCGGTCCGCTGATCGGCGGCGCGATCGCTGCGGGTATCTACAACGTCGCTTTTGCTTAAGAGCACCAGCCACACCGCGTAGTCAGCAGCGCCGTACAGACAGCCCCCTCACCACGGAAACCCAGGAGCACACCGTGACCGACGCGCACACCGCCGGCCCCTTCATCGCCGCCATCGACCAGGGCACCACCTCCTCGCGCTGCATCGTCTTCGACCGGGACGGCCGTATCGTCTCCGTCGACCAGAAGGAGCACGAGCAGATCTTCCCGAAGCCGGGCTGGGTGGAGCACAACGCCACCGAGATCTGGACCAACGTCGAGGAGGTCGTCGCCTCCGCCATCGCGAAGGCCGGCATCACCCGCGACGACATCAAGGCCATCGGCATCACCAACCAGCGTGAGACCACGCTGCTGTGGGACAAGAACACCGGTGAGCCCGTCCACAACGCCATCGTCTGGCAGGACACCCGCACCGACGCGCTCTGCAAGGAGCTGGGCCGCAACGTCGGCCAGGACCGCTTCCGGCGCGAGACCGGCCTGCCGCTGGCCTCGTACTTCGCCGGCCCCAAGGCCCGCTGGCTGCTCGACAACGTCGAGGGTCTGCGGGAGCGCGCCGAGGCCGGGGACATCCTCTTCGGCACCATGGACAGCTGGGTCATCTGGAACCTGACGGGCGGTGTGAACGGCGGCCGGCACGTCACCGACGTCACCAACGCCTCCCGCACCATGCTGATGAACCTGCACACCATGGAGTGGGACGAGAAGATCGCCGAGTCCAT
This sequence comes from Streptomyces sp. NBC_01334, assembly GCF_035983595.1. Classification (NCBI taxonomy): domain Bacteria; kingdom Bacillati; phylum Actinomycetota; class Actinomycetes; order Kitasatosporales; family Streptomycetaceae; genus Streptomyces; species Streptomyces sp. NBC_01334. The sequence goes on from NZ_CP130718.1 coordinate 2,230,959, forward strand.
CGGCGTCCCGCTCGCGATGCTCCCGGAGATCCGCTCCTCCGCCGAGGTGTACGGCGAGATCACCGGCGGCAAGCTGGGCGACCTGCTCGGCGGGATCCCCGTCGCCTCCGCGCTCGGCGACCAGCAGGCGGCCCTGTTCGGCCAGACCTGTTTCGCGGAGGGCGAGGCCAAGTCCACCTACGGCACCGGCACCTTCCTGCTGATGAACACCGGTGAGAAGCCGGTCAACTCCTACAACGGCCTGCTGACCACGGTCGGTTACCGCATCGGCGACCAGAAGGCGGTCTACGCCCTCGAAGGATCGATCGCCGTCACCGGTTCGCTGGTGCAGTGGATGCGCGACCAGATGGGCCTGATCTCCACCGCCGCCGAGATCGAGACCCTCGCGCTCTCGGTCGAGGACAACGGCGGCGCCTACTTCGTGCCGGCCTTCTCCGGTCTGTTCGCCCCGTACTGGCGCTCCGACGCCCGCGGTGTGATCGCCGGCCTCACCCGGTACGTCACCAAGGCGCACCTCGCGCGCGCCGTCCTGGAGGCCACGGCCTGGCAGACCCGTGAGATCACCGACGCCATGACGAAGGACTCCGGCGTCGAGCTCGCGGCGATCAAGGTCGACGGCGGCATGACCTCCAACAACCTGCTGATGCAGACGCTCTCGGACTTCGTGGACGCCCCCGTGGTGCGCCCGATGGTCGCCGAGACCACCTGCCTCGGCGCCGCCTACGCCGCCGGCCTGGCCGTCGGCTTCTGGACCAGCACCGACGATCTGCGCGCCAACTGGCGCCGGGCCGCCGAGTGGACCCCCCGCATGGACGCGGAGACCCGCGACCGTGAGTACAAGAGCTGGCTCAAGGCCGTCGAGCGGACCATGGGCTGGCTCGAGGACGAGGAGTAAGAACCCCACATGACCAGTCAGACCACCCTGAAGTCCGTGCCTGCCCTGGGGACGCACCCGGCGTCCGGCTCGAACCCGAGCCGCGCCGAGACCCGGGAACAGCTCTCCAAGGCGTCGTTCGACCTTCTCGTCATCGGCGGCGGCATCCTGGGCATCTCCACCGCCTGGCACGCCGCGCAGTCCGGGCTCAGGGTGGCTCTGGTCGACGCCGGCGACTTCGCCGGCGCCACCTCCTCCGCCTCCTCCAAGCTCCTCCACGGCGGTCTGCGCTACCTGCAGACCGGCGCGGTGAAGCTGGTGGCGGAGAACCACTTCGAGCGCCGTGCGGTCTCCCGCCAGGTGGCCCCCCACCTGGCGAACCCGCTCACGTTCTACCTCCCCGTGTACAAGGGCGGGCCGCACGGCGCGGCGAAGCTCGGGGCGGGCGTCTTCGCCTACTCCGCGCTGTCGGCGTTCGGCGACGGCGTCGGTCACCTCCTGTCCCCGGCCAAGGCCGCGCAGGACGTGCCCGAGCTGCGCACCGACAACCTCAAGGCCGTGGCCGTGTACGGCGACGACCAGATGAACGACGCGCGCATGGCGCTGATGACGGTCCGCGCGGCCGTCGAGGCGGGCGCCGTCGTCCTGAACCACGCCGAGGTCTCCGGGCTGCGCTTCACCAAGGGCCGGGTCACCGGCGCCGAGCTGCGCGACCGGCTCTCCGGTGACGAGTTCGGCGTGAGTGCCCGGCTGGTGCTCAACGCGACCGGTCCGTGGGTCGACCACCTGCGCAGGATGGAGGACCCGAACGCGGCTCCGTCCATCCGCCTGTCCAAGGGCGCCCACCTGGTCCTGAAGCGCACCGCCCCCTGGAAGGCCGCGCTCGCGACCCCCATCGACAAGTACCGCATCACCTTCGCCCTCCCCTGGGAGGACATGCTGCTGCTCGGCACCACCGACGAGGAGTTCGAGGGCGACCCGGCGGACGTCGCGGTCACCGAGAAGGACACCGCCCAGATACTCGACGAGGCCGCGTTCTCCATCCGCGACCAGCAGCTCGACCGTGACCTCATCACGTACTCGTTCGCGGGTCTGCGGGTGCTGCCGGGCGGTCCCGGCAGCACGGCGAAGGCCAAGCGCGAGACCGTCGTGACCGAGGGCAGGGGCGGCATGCTGTCCGTCGCCGGCGGCAAGTGGACGACCTTCCGGCACATCGGCCGTACGGTCATGCAGAAGCTGGAGGCGCTGCCCGGCCACCCGCTGGGCGACGACTTCGAGCCGATCTCCTCGCTGCCGAAGAAGCTGCCGCTGCCCGGCGTCGCCAACCCGCGCGCGGTCGCCCACCGGCTGCTGGTCGACAACCCGGCGCCCGGCCCGCGCATGGCGGCCGACACCGCCAGGCACCTGGCCACCCACTACGGCTCGCTGGCCTTCGACATCGCGCGGCTGGCCAACGAGAACCCCGAGCTGGGCGCGCGCGTCCACCCGGACGCCCCCGAGATCTGGGCGCAGGTCGTCTACGCCCGCGACAACGAGTGGGCTCAGACGGCGGACGACGTGCTGCGCCGCCGTACGACGCTGACGATCCGCGGTCTCGCCACGGACGACGTCCGCGGCAAGGTGCAGGACCTGCTCGACAAGAAGTAGGGCCCGGTCACCCGGGAAACCCTCCGGAAGACCCTCCGCCGGCCTGCTCCCCTGACCGGGGCCGGTGTCAGGGACGGCCCCTCCGTACCGGGGCCGGAACAGGAAGGGGCGGCTCCACCCCTATGGAGCCGCCCCTTCCGCATGCCTGTCCGCCCTCGTGGCGGTCCGGTTGTCGGTGCCGGGTGTTTTCCTGGGGACATGAACATCGATCAGGCGGATCCCGCCGAGTCGGCGGCCCTGCGGGCGGCCTTCGCCGTGGACGACGGCGGGGAGTCGGCGCTCGGCTGGGACGCGGTGCGCGCCTTCGAGGCGGAGCACGGGGTGGTGCTGCCGGAGCCGTACCGCACGTTCGTGGCGGAGGTGTCCGACGGGTCGTTCCAGGGGCCGCCGGAGTACGGACTCGTGGGGCTGGCCGAGCTGCCCTCGGACTGGGGCGACGACGGGGCCGAGCGAGACCTGGCCAAGCCGTTCCCCCTCACGGCGGCGTGGCTGTGGGAGGAGGACGACGGGCCGTACGAGGACCCCGAGGCGGTCATCGACCAGGTGCTCAACCACGGTTCCGTCGTGCTGGGGACGGACGGGTGCGCCATGAACTGGCATCTCGTCGTCACCGGCCTCCATCGGGGGCAGATCTGGCAGGTGACCGACGTGGGTGCCATGCCGTTCGGCGCGGAGTTCGGCCATACGACGTCCGCGCCCGGCTTCGCGGGCTGGGTCGCGCACTGGGCGGCCGGCAGGGAGTGGTTCGACGCCGAGTGAGCGGCCACCCCCCGAGGCCGGTCAGCCGAGCGACTCCACGACCGCCCGTACCGCCGCGACGTCCGTCAGCTCCTCGCGGCGGACGATCAGTTCGCGCCCCAGCAACAGCGCGCGCCGGGAGGCGGGCACCGGGTCGGGCAGGGTCGTCAGGTCGGTCAGGTGGGCGAAGCCGATGATGCGGCGGACGATCTCCGTGCCCGCGTAGCCGACGGCGTCGGTCCAGAGACGGCGCAGGAAGCGGTCGAGAAAGGCGTCGTCGAAGAAGGCGTCCACGCGGGTCGGCCACAGACGGCGGAACTCGGCCTCGAACGCCTCCCAGGAGAGCCGGAGCTGGTCGGCGTGGTCGGACAGCGCGCCCAGCGCCCGCGCCCGTTCCTCGGAGACCAGCACATTGGCCCAGTAGAGGCCCAGGTCGTAGCCGATGGGGCCGACGAAGGAGAACTCGGGGTCGAAGACCCGTACCACGGGCGCGCCTTCGCGCCTGCCGACCATCACGCTGCCGGTGTGCAGGTCGCCGTGCAGGAGTGCCTGGGCGCTGGTCATGAAGGTGTGGCGGAGGTCGGCGACCTCGGTGCGCAGCCGGGTGTCGGCGCGGAAGGCCGCGGCCAGGTCGTCGAGGCCGGGATGCCAGTGGTTGTGTTCGTGCTCGACGTACGGCTCGGACAGCACGACGTCTTCGGTGATCTTGCACAGCTCCGGGCTGACGGAGGCCGCGATCAGCGCCTTGCGTTCGGCGGACGGCATGCCGAAGTCGCTGGTGGCGAAGGAGAACTGGGCCACGAACTCGCCGATCCTCGCCGAGGTGTGCGGGCCGTAGGCCACGCCCTCGTTGAGCAGCGTGCGCAGTACCTCGAGGTCGGACATGTCCTCCATGACGAGGGCGTAGTTCTCGGGGTCGTAGCCGTGCACCACCGGGATCTTGTCGGGGGCGACCTCGGCGACCTGCTCGTAGGCGCGGGCCTCGGCGTCGGCGCGGTCGGGGTTCATCGGCCAGGAGGGACCGGCGACGCGGACCCAGGGCAGGGCCTGCTTGACGGCGAGGCTGCGGGTGCCGTCGGCGGAGGAGGCAAGGAACACCCGGTTCATGTTGCCGTCCGACACCTCCCGGACCCGGATGTCCGCGAGGTCCTCCCAGTGGCCCCGCTCGCCGAGGTAGGCGGGGATGTCGTCGGTCTCCAGGATGCGGTAGCCCATGGTCGTGAACTCCCTTATGCGGTGCGGCGCTTGGACAGGGTGAAGCTGAAGACCAGGGCGAGGATCAGCACCACGCCCTCGACGACGTCCTGCGTGTAGTACGGCAGGCCCTTGATGGTCAGGCCGGTGGTGATGATGCCGATGAGCACCGCGCCGAGGGCCGTGCCCCAGACGTTCGGCCGGCCGCGGCCCAGGACGGAGGTGCCGACGAGTGCCACCGCCACCGCCTCCAGCAGCTGGGAGGTGCCGGCCGACACGTCGCCCTGGCCGATCCTGGACGCCAGGATGAGCCCGCCCACCGAGGCGAGGACGCCGGAGATGACGTAGGCCAGTGCGCGGTAGGCGCCGACCCTGATGCCGGCCAGCCGGGAGGCCTCGGGGTTGGCGCCGATGGCGTAGAGGACGCGGCCCCAGCGGGTGCGGGCGAGGAAGACCCAGGCGGCGACCGTCAGACCGCCGAAGATCAGCACGGAGATCGGGATGCCGAGAACCGTGCCGCGGTCGATCTTCAGGAAGCCGTCGGTGAACCTGCCGGGCGCGGTCGATCCGTCGGACATCGTCATGCCCGGAGTGATCGACTGGCCGTCGACGAGGATCAGCTTGCTGCCCTGGATGACGAACATCGTGCCGAGCGTGGCGAGCATGTCGGGGATCTTCAGCACGACGATCAGCAGGGCGTTGAGCAGGCCGGCGAGCGCCCCCGCCACCAGCACCGCGAGGATCGCGACCGTGCCGACCTGGTTGAAGACGACCATGGTCTGGGCGGCGACGGAGACGCCCAGTCCGGCGACGGCCCCGACGGACATGTCCATTCCGCCGACGGCCATGGTGAGGGTGACACCGAGACCGAGAATGGCGGCGACGGAGACGTACCGCAGGGTGTCGAGCAGGGTGGCCGACTCGCGGAAGGAGCCCTCGCTCAGCGCGAAGTACAGGAACAGCGCGACCGTCACGAAGATGAAGCCGTACTTGATCACGGCGTTCTGGACGCGCACCGCCGTGGTGGTCGCCGGCCGGATCGCCGCCTTGGTGGGGACCTCGGTGCTCTGGGTGGTGGTCATGGGGTGATTCCTGGGCCTTCGTGGGGGCGGGCCGGCATCAGACGGACGCCGAGATGGTCTGGATCACGCGGTCGCGTTCCGCGTCTTCGCCGTACGCGTCGAGGTGGACCTCACCGGCCGCGAGGACGACGACCCGGTCGGCCACCTCCAGGACCTCGTCGACGTCGGCGGACAGGACGAGGACGGCGGCGCCCTCGGCGGCGAGGGCACGGGCCCGGCGGCCGATGTCGCGCCGCGCCCCGATGTCCACGCCTCGGAACGGTTCGTCCAGGATGAGGACGCGCGGCGTGTGGGCCAGCCAGCGGCCGACGACGACCTTCTGCTGGTTGCCGCCGGACAGTTCCTCGACCGTGCTGTGCTCGTCGCGGGTGACGACGCCGAGGGCGTCGATCGTCTCGCGGCCGAGGGCGTCCTCCTGCGACCGGTTCATGAGACCGGCCCGGGAGAAGGACTTCAGGAACGGCAGCGAGATGTTCCGCGCGACCGACCAGCCGGGCACCAGGGCGTCGGCGTGCCGGTCCTCGGGGACGAGGTGGACGCCGGCGCGGATGGCGTCGGAGGGGCGGCGGGGCGCGTAGGCCGTGCCGTCCAGTGCGACGGTGCCGGTGGCGAAGGGCTCCGCGCCGAACAGGCCGCGCGCCAGCTCGGTCTTGCCCGCGCCCAGCAGGCCCACGACGCCGGTGACCTCCCCGGCGCGCAGGTCGAGGTCGAGAGGGGTGCGGCCCTCGAAGAGGCGGACGCCGCGCAGCGAGAGGGCGACCTCCCCTTCGGCTCCTTCCCTGACGGGGCGGGCGGTCGTCACCTCCTGGGCCTGGGCCAACATCGCGCGCAGGGCCGCGTCCCAGTCGAAGGGTCTGGCCTGGTCCTCGGTGAGCAGACCGTCGCGCAGGACGACCAGCCGGTCGGCGAGCACGTCGATCTCGCCGAGCCGGTGGGAGACGTAGAGCACGGCGATGCCGTCCTCGCGCATCCGCTCGACGAGCGCGAACAGCCGCTGCGCCTCGGCGGCGGAGAGCGCGGAGGTCGGCTCGTCGAGGATGAGCAGCCGGGGGCGGGTCGCCAGCGCTCGGGCCAGGATCAGCAACTGCCGGTCGGAGATGCCGAGTTCGCCGACGTCCTGCTTGAGCACCTGCTCGCTCCAGTCCAGGCCGAGGCCGGCCTGGATCTCGCGGGCCCGGGCGAGCGTGCCGCGGCCGCTCAGGAACGGGTTGCCGCGTTTTTGCGCGAGCTCCTCGAAGACCAGGTTCTCGGCGACCGTGAGGCCGGGCACGATGCCCTCGCCGATCCGCTGGTGCACGGTCTGGATGCCCAGCTGGCGGGCGGCCAGCGGCGAGGCGAGAGCGACCGGGGTGCCGTCGACGCGCACCTCTCCCCCGTGGTCCGTGTGGACGCCCGAGAGGATCTTGATCAGCGTGGACTTGCCGGCGCCGTTCGCGCCGAGCAGCGCGACCACGCTGCCCGGTGCGATGTCCAGCGTCACGGAGGCGAGCACCGTCTTGCCGCCGAAGGCCATGCTGACGTCGGTGAGACCGACCGCCGGGACGGCCCGCGAAGGGCCGGACTCAGTGGGCGACATTCGAGATCCAGTCCGCGGTGGAGACCTGCGACAGGTTCAGCGCGGGCAGCGCCTCCCGCAGCTGGTCCATGTTCGCGATCTTCTTCTCGCGCAGGAAGTCCTGCGTGATGGCGACGGCCGGGAACTCGACGGAGGTCTTGTTCAGCTGACCGGCCAGCTCCAGCGCCGTGGTGCGGACGACGGCCGCGCCGACGGCGGACGGGTCGGTGCCCGCGGTGGCGACCCAGGGGCTGTCGGCGGCGGTCATCTGCTGGATGTCGGCGTTGGAGACGTCGGCGCCGAAGACCTTCACCTTGTCCTGGAGCTTCTTGTTCTGCACGGCGAGCACGGTGCCCTTGGCCAGCTCGTCGTAGGGCGCGAAGACGCCGACCACGTCGGAGTGCTGGGTGAGCGCGGCGGAGACGAGGGGAACGTTGTCGGTGGCCGTGGAGTCGGTGACCTTGCCGACCTTGAACTGCTGCTTCCAGGCCTGCGAGGTCACCGTCGACTTCCAGACGCTGTCGCGCTTGTCGAGGGCCGCGTAGCCGGCCACGTTGACGTAGCCGACCTTGGCGTTCTTGCCGACCTCCTTGGCCATCACGTCGAGGACCGCCTGGGCCATGCTCGCGTCGTCCTGCTTGGTGGAGACGACCCCCTCGGTGGCGGTCTCGACGTCGTATACGACGACCTTGATGCCCTTCTTCACGGCCTTGTCGATCTCCGGCTGGATGGTCGCCGGGAAGCCGTGGTCGATGATGATCGCCTTCGCCCCGGAGTTGATCGCCGAGGACAGGTCGGTGGCCTGCTTGGCGTTGTCGGCCTGGGCGTCGTACACGGTCAGGTCGATACCGAGCGCCTTGGCCTGGGCCTTCGCGCCGTTGCCCCACTGCTCGAAGTAGTCGCCGGCGCCGCTCTGCCGGACCAGGGCCACCTTGACCGCTCCCGCGCTGAAGGGGGCGGGCTTCTTGCCGGTGGCGGCGGAGGCCGAGGCGGCGGCGTTGCCGGTGTCCTTCGAGGCGTCCGTGGACTGCGCGCAGCCGGAGAGGACCAGGGCGGAGACGGAGGCCAGCGAGAGCGCGGCGAGAGGCAGACGGACACGGGACATGAGGGGCTCCAGGTGCAAGGTGACGCAGAGGGGTGGGGCGGAGGGGAGGCGAAGCAGGGGTGCGTGAGCCCGGAGCGAAGGACGGGAACGAGCCACCGCGCGTGGCGGGGAGCGCCCCGGGAACGGGGGCGCGTCGGAGCTCCGGGAGGGGTCAGCGACAGCTGGCCGTGGTCGACCGGAGCAAGTCCACGTACAGCCGCCGCACGAGCAGCAGCGTCTTCATATGCAGATCATGAGAACGATTTCAGCCACCCGTCAAAGGAATGGACACCACATCTCAATATTCGAGACAACGATTACGTCACAGGCAGGGGACGCGCCGCCGGGAGTTACCATCACGGAACCGGCATCCCACCCGGCACAGTGAGGCCCCGATGACCAGATACCGCGCGAACGCGCTGCGCATGCCCCGCATGCGGCGCTGTCCCGGCGCGCCTTGTCGCGGCTGAGTGACCGTCCCCGCCGCCCGCCTCTCCCTTTCACCTCCCCGTCCGATCCGTCTCGGTATCCGGACACCCCTCCCAGAAGCCTGGAGTTGCTTCCATGACGCTGCTGACGACCTGGTCCGAGTCCGGCCCGGAGACCCTGGTCCGCCGCACCTCCGACCCCGTCGAGATCGCCGCGGCCCTCGAGCCGCTGGGCGTGCGCTACGAACAGTGGCCGGTCCGCGCGGACGTGCCGTTCGACGCCGACAGCGAGACGGTGTTCGCGGCGTACGGCCCGGAGATCGAGAAGCTGAACGCGCAGGAGGGCTTCACCACCGTCGACGTCCTCGGTCTGCACCCGAGCGACGACCCGGAGTTCCCGGCGAAGGCGAAGGCGGCCCGCGAGAAGTTCCTCCAGGAACACACCCACGACGACGATGACGAGGTCCGCTTCTTCGTCTCCGGCTCCGGCATCTTCTACCTGCACGTGAACGGCGAGGTGCACGCGGTCTTCTGCGAGAAGGGCGATCTGCTGGGCGTGCCGCGCGGCACCACCCACTGGTTCGACATGGGCACCAACCCCTCGTTCACGGCGATCCGCTTCTTCCACGAGGAGGACGGCTGGATCGGCAGCTTCACCGGCTCCACCATCGCCGGCCGTTTCCCGGACTACGACACGATCGCGGCCGGCTACGAGGCCGACCGGGCCGCCGCGTGAGCGTGCCGGGCCCGACGTACGACGTGGACGCCGTGGTGCTCGACATCGAGGGCACCACGAGCGCCACGGGCTTCGTGGTGGACGTGCTGTACCCGTACTCCCGCGCCCGCTTCGCCGAGCTGCTCACCGAGCGGGCCGAGGAGCCCGCGGTGGCACGGGCGATCGCGCAGGTACGTGAACTGACGGGCGAGCCGGACGCCGACGCGGCCGCGATCGAGAAGACGCTGAACGCCTGGCTCGACGAGGACCGCAAGGCGACCCCGCTGAAGAGCCTGCAGGGCGTCGTCTGGTCCGAGGGCTTCGCGCGCGGCGACCTCGTCTCGCACTTCTACGACGACGTCGTACCGCGGCTGCGCGCCTGGCACGCGGCGGGGCTGCGGCTGTACGTCTACTCGTCGGGTGCGGTGTCCGCCCAGCGGGCGTGGTTCGCCAACAGCCCGGCGGGCGACCTCACCTCGCTCCTGTCCGGGCTGTACGACACCGAGAACGCCGGCCCCAAGCAGGAGCCGGAGTCGTACCGCCGTATCGCCGGGGCGACCGGAGTGGCGGCCGACCGGACGCTGTTCCTCTCCGACCGGCCCGGCGAGCTGGACGCGGCCCGCGAGGCCGGCTGGCACACCGTCGGCGTCCGGCGGCCGGGGGAACCGTATTTCGAGCAGGGCGTCGGCGACCACGCGCAGGCGGGGACGTTCGACGAGATCACCGTGAGCAACTCCAGGAGCACTTCATGACCGCCGACCTCACCGCACTCGACCTGGAGGAGGCCGGGGCGGTCCTCGCCGCCGAGTCCGCCCGCTTCGCCTCCTTCGGCTGGATGCGCGGCACCTCCGGCAACCTGTCGGTGGTGCTCACCCGCGACCCGCTGCGGCTCGCGGTCACCGCGAGCGGTCACGACAAGGGTGAACTGACCCCCGCGGACGTGGTGCTGGTGGACGGGAACGGCGCCGCCGTGCACGAGGGCAAGCCGTCCGCCGAGGCCGAACTGCACGCGCGCGTGGCCGAGCTGACCGGTGCGGGCGCGGTCGTGCACGTGCACACGGTGGCCTCCGTGGCGCTCGGCCACCGGCACCCGGGCGGGATCGTCTTCAAGGACATCGAGATGCTCAAGGGCGTCGGCCAGCCCGCGCACGACGTCGAGGTGACGCTGCCGGTCATCGCCAACAGCCAGGACATGAAGGTCCTCGGCGACCGGCTGGAGGCGGCCCGCGAACCGCGGATGCCCGCGGTGGTCGTGGCGGGGCACGGCCTGTACGTGTGGGGCGACACCCCGCGCCAGGCCCGTCACCACACCGAAGTCGTCGAATGGCTCCTGGAGCTGGAGCTGACGCGGCGCTGACCCCGAGGGACCCGCCAGGAACGCTCGCGAGACACACCGAAGGCCACGGTCCCTCGACCGTGGCCTTCGGTGTGTCCGGCGCAGCCGGTGTGCTCAGCGCAGCCGGTCCCCGGGCAACTCCCCCGAGGACACCTCCAGTACGCCCCGCTCGGTCACCAGGCCCGTCACCAGCCGGCCCGGCGTGACGTCGAACGCCGGGTTGTGGCCACGCGACTCGGCGGGCGCCGTCCGTACCCCGGCCCACTCCAGCACCTCGTCCTCGCCGCGGAGTTCGATGTGGATGGCGGCGCCGTCCGGCGTCGAGAGATCGACCGTGGTGGTGGGCGCCGCCACCAGGAACGGGATGCCCGCGTCGGCGCAGGCGAGGGCGACCCCCACGGTGCCGACCTTGTTGGCGGTGTCGCCGTTGGCCGCGATGCGGTCGGCGCCCACGATCGCCGCGTCGACCTCGCCGCGCAGGATGGTGCCGGCGGCGGCCCCGTCGGCCTGGACGAAGTGCGGGATGCCCTCCTGGACCAGCTCCCAGGCGGTCAGGCGCGACCCCTGGAGCAGCGGGCGGGTCTCGTCGGCGTAGACGACCTCGAGGCGGCCGCGCGCGTGCAGTTCGCGGATGACACCGAGGGCGGTGCCCCAGCCGGCGGTGGCCAGCGCGCCGGTGTTGCAGTGCGTCAGGATCCGTAGCGGGCGGTCCGCGCCGACCCGCTCCAGCAGCCAGTCCGCGCCGAACGCGCCCATCGCGCGGTTGGCCTCGACGTCCTCGCGCTGCACCGCGGCCGCCTCCGCCAGGACCGCGTCGAGCCCCTCGTCGAAGCGGGTCATGACCCGGTCCACGCACACCATGAGGTTCACGGCGGTCGGGCGGGCCTCGCGGACGCGGGCGACGGCCTTGCGTATCTCGTCGGCCGTCCAGCCCTCGCGCTCACCCTCCATGAGCGCGATCGCGACGCCGTAGGCGCCCGCCGCGCCGATCGCGGGGGCGCCGCGCACGACCAGCCGCTGGATCGCGTCGACCAGGGTGTCCACATCGTGGACGTCGACGGTCGCTGTGCGGTGCGGGAGAGCGGTCTGGTCGATCAGCGCGAGGCCGGTTCCGGTCCACTCGACGGCGCGCAGTTCCTGGGACATAACGGGACGCTCCTGATGTTCCAATGGTGTTCGACACCGTACATGACCTCGAAGAACCGTCGAGGGACGGTGAGCGAACCACAGTTCGAGACACCCCGTCGGGTGTCCGGAAACGAGTGTTAGAGTCCAGCACCTGCATCCGCAGGGCGATACCAGCATCCCGCAGAACGAGACGAAGGGGGAACGCATGCCGCTGCTCACCAGGCGCCGCTTCCTCGACTTCGGCCGCTGCGCCGGCGACGGCTGTCGCGGCTGAGTCCGTCCCCTCGGCCCTCCCTCGCGGTCTCTGCCGCACCGAGCACCGTCGCTCACCTCACCCCGCCGTACGCGCGCACCTCAGCATCGTGATGCGCCTCTCGGCATACCCGGAAGGTTCCCCGATGCCCCGCAGACACCGCCGTTCCGTGCAGCTCGCCGCCCTCGCGACCGGCACCGTGCTCCTCGCCACCGCCTGCAACGCCGCCGCGAAGAAGGACGACTCCGCCACGGGCGCGAGCGGCGGCAGCGGCAAGTCCTTCACCCTCGTCACCCCCGACGCCGTCGGCCAGAACGAGTTCCTCAAGCTCGCGGTGACCGGCGTCAAGAGCGCGGCCGAGCAGCACGAAGGGACCCAGAAGGTCTACGAGTCCACCGACACCGCCTCCCAGCAGCAGAACGTGCAGGCCGCGGTGGACGCCGAGCCGGACGTCATCGTCCTCGTCGGCTTCGAGTTCGCCGACCTCGTCGCCCAGCAGGCCGAGAAGAACCCGGGCCAGCAGTTCCTGATCATCGACGCGTGCACCACCAAGACCTTCAAGAACGTCAGCTGCGCGGTCTTCCGTGAGCACGAGGGCGTCTACCTCGCGGGCGCCGAGGCGGGGCTGCTGAGCAAGTCCGGCAAGGTCGGCGCGGTGGACGTGCTAGACACCCCCCAGTTCCGCCGCTACAGCGACCCGTTCGCGGCCGGCGCCAAGAAGGTCGCCGCCAAGACGGAGGCGTCGACCCGCTTCGTCGGCGGCCAGTCCCCCTTCGACGACTCGGCCCGCGCCAAGGAGCAGGCGAACACCCTGCTGGCCAAGGGCTACGACCAGATCATGGCGGCCGCGGCGGCCGGCAACTACGGCGTCTTCGAGGCCGCGAAGGCCAAGGGCGCGTTCGCGTACGGCGTCGACGTCAACCAGTGCGCCTCGGCGCCCGGCACGGTCGTCGACAACGTGATCAAGCGCACGGACATCGCCGTCGAGAAGGGCATCGAGTCGGTCCTCGGCGGCACGACCGGTACGACCGTCTCGTACGGCCTCAAGGAGGGCGGCATCAGCCTGACCGGCCTGGAGGACGGCGTGGACACGTCGAAGTGCGTGATCGCCGACCACAAGGACGTCCTGACGAAGGTCGAGGCGCTGCGCGACCAGATCGTCTCCGGAGAGCTGAAGGTCGATGACCCGGCCGCCAGCTGAACCCGGGAGCGGCGCGGGCGTGACCGGCGTCGCCGTCGAGCTCCGGGGAATCACCAAGCGGTTCCCCGGCACGCTCGCCAACGACGCCGTCGACCTGACGGTCCGGCACGGTGAGATCCACGCCCTGATGGGCGAGAACGGCGCGGGCAAGTCCACGCTGATGTCGGTCCTGTACGGCATGGAGCGCGCCGACGCCGGGTCGATCCGGATCGACGGGCGGGAGGTGCGCTTCACCAGCCCCTCCGACGCCATGGCCGCGGGGCTCGGCATGGTCCACCAGAGCTTCAAGCTGTTCGGCTCGCTGACGGTCGCCGAGAACGTCGTCTACGCGGCCGAACCGCGCCGCTTCGGCCTGGTGGACCGGGCCGCGGCCCGCCGCCGGGTGCGCGCGCTCGCCGAGGAGCACGGGCTGGCCGTCGACCCCGACGCCCGGGTCGGCGACCTGCCGGTCGGGCTGCGGCAGCGTGTGGAGATCCTCAAGCTGCTGCACCGCGGCGCCCGTACGCTCATCCTCGACGAGCCGACGGCCGTGCTCACCCCGGCCGAGGCGGACACCCTGTTCGGCGTGCTCAAGTCGCTGACCGCGCAGGGCCGTACGGTCGTCCTCGTCACCCACAAGCTGCGCGAGGTGCTGGAGGGCAGCGACCGGGTGACCGTCCTGCGGGACGGCCGGGTCGCCGCCCGGCTGGTCACCTCCGACACGACGGCCGACGAGATCGCCGCCGCGATGACCGGCCGCGCGGTGGAACTGGACCGCGTCCACGCACCGGGAACGCCCGGTGAAGCGGTGCTGCGGGTCACCGGGTTCAGCACGGATTCCGTCCACGATGTGGACCTCACCGTCCGCGCCGGTGAGATCGTCGGTATCGCGGGCGTCGCCGGGAACGGCCAGAGCGAGCTGGTCGAGGCACTGGCCGGGCTGCGGCCCGTCGCCGCCGGACAGGTCACGCTCCAGGGCGCCGACATCACCCACGCCTCGGCCACCGAGCGACGTGCGAAGGGGCTCGCCTACGTCCCGGAGGACCGGCACGCGGTCGGTACGGCCCCCGCCGCCTCGGTCGCGGACAACCTGGCGATGGGACACCACCGCACCACCCTCTCCGCCCGCGGCCTGCTGCCGCCGGCGGCCGTCCGCGCGCACGCCCGGCGGCTCGTCGAGCGCTTCGGCATCAAGGCGGCGACCACCGAGGTCCCGGCCTCCGCGCTGTCCGGCGGCAATCTCCAGAAGCTGCTCATCGGCCGCGAACTCGCCCATGACGCACCGTTGTTGCTGGTCGAACAGCCGACCCGGGGCGTCGACATCGGCGCCATCCAGAACATCCACGACCAGCTGATCGCCTACCGCGACGCCGGTCACGCCGTCCTCCTCGTCTCGGCCGAGCTCAGCGAGATCCGTGGCCTCGCGGACCGTGTGCTCGTCATGTACGAGGGCCGGGTCGCGGCCTCGTACACCAAGGAAGAGGCGGACGAGCGGACGCTGGGCCTCGCGATGGCGGGCGCCCCCGTGGAGGCCACCGACATGAACCCACTGACATGACACGCATATCCGGAGCCCTGCGCTCCCCCCTCACCTTCTCCGTCCTCGCGGGCCTCGTCATCGGCGCGCTGTTCCTGCTCGGCACCGGCGCGGACCCGGTCACGGCGTACCGAGCCGTCGTGACCGGCGCGCTCGGCGCCGACGGCATCGGCTCGACGCTGACCACCGGCACCAGCGTGCTCGGTCTGGCGCTCGCGCTGGCGATCCCGCTGCGGGCCGGGCTGATCAACCTCGGCGGCGACGGACAGATGGTGCTCGGCGGGATCACGGCCGCCGTCACCGGTCTCCACTCGCCGCTCCCCGCGCCCCTCACCGTGGTCCTGGCGCTGCTCGCCGGGATGGCGGCGGGTGCCGGGTACGCCGTCCTGGCCGCCCTGTGCGAGAACCACCTCGGGGTCCCGCTGCTGGTCAGCAGCCTGCTGCTCAGCTATCCGGCGGTGTCGCTCGCCTCCTACCTGGCGCGCTACCCGCTCAAGGAGCCGGGCTCCAGCCTGCCCCAGACGCGTGCGCTGCCGGACGGGGTGGCACTGCCCGCGTTCGGCGACTCCACGGTCACCCTCGGGCTCGTCCTCGTCGCGATCGCCGCCGCCGCGTACTGGTTCACCGACAAGCGCACCGCCGTCGGCTACGAGATCCGCATGACGGGCCTCAACCCCCGCTTCTCCGCGTACGCGGGCGTCGAACGCCGAGGCCTGACGCTGAAGTTGATGGCGCTCTCCGGCGGCCTCGCCGGACTCGTTGGCGCCATCGGGGTGCTGAGCTTCCCCTACCGCTTCGTGGACGGCTCGCTCACCGCCCCCGGCTACACCTGGACCGGCCTCACGGCGGCCCTGCTCGCCGCCGCGGCTCCGCTGGGCACGGTGGTCGCCGCGTTCTTCTTCGCCGTCCTCCAGGTCGGCGGACTGGCGATGGAGCGCACCACAGAGGTGCCGCGCGAACTGACACAGGTGCTCCAGGCGATCGTGATCGTGTTCCTCGCGGCCCGGCTGCGCTTCCCCAGCCGCTGGTTCGGCCGTCGCACCCGGGAAAGCGAGGCGGTGTGATGTTCCTCGACTCCGATCTCCTGATGTCGGCGCTGCGCGCGCTCACCCCGATCCTGCTGGCTGCCCTCGGCGGCGCCCTGTGCGAGCGTGCCGGGGTCTTCAACATCGGCCTCGAGGGCATGATGCTGATGGGCTGCTTCACCTCCGTGGCGACCAGCTGGTTCACCGGCAGCCCCTGGCTCGGCGTCCTGGCGGCGGCCCTCGCGGCGGCCGCCTACTCGCTGATCCTGGCCGTGGGGGCGGTCACCCTGCGCGGGGACGCGGTGGTCCTCGGCATCGCCATGAACCTCCTGGCCGTCGGCCTGACCAGCTTCCTGCTGCGCACAGTCTTCGGCGTGCAGGGCACCTTCGACGATCCCTCGCTCGCCGGGCTGCCGCTGATCGGTGGCTTCACCCCGCTCGCGTACCTGTCGTGGGCGGCGGTCGCGGTCGCCGCCCTGCTGCTGTCGCGCCATGTGTGGGGGCTCCGGCTGCGCGGGGTCGGCGAGGCGCCCGACGCGGCGGCCACCCTCGGGGTGAGCCCCGCGAAGTACCAGTACGGCGCGATCCTGCTGTCGGGAGTGCTGTGCGGTCTGGCGGGCGCCCAGCTCGCCCTCGGCAACGTCACGTTGTTCACGGAGAACATGACGGCGGGCCGTGGTTGGATCGCTGTCGTGGCCGTCATGCTGGGCCGCGCCGCGCCCCTGGGCGTCCTGCTCGCCGCGCTGCTGTTCGGGCTCGCCGAAGCGGCCGGGTTCCGCCTCCAGGGTCTCGGCCTGCCGCAGCAGGCGACCGACGCCGCGCCCTACATCGTCACGCTCGGCGCCCTGTTCCTCACGACGGCCCGCCGCCGTCGCCGCCCCCGTACCACCGGAGCCGTCCAATGACGCAGGATTTGCTGCCCGTCACCCGTATTCCGCGCACCGGTCTCCCGGCGCACGCCGTGGTCGTCGGCGACCCGGCCCGCGCCGCGGCCGTCGCCGCTCTCCTCGACGGCGCCGAGGAGGTCTCGTACCACCGCGAGTACCGGGTGTTCAGCGGAAGCTGGAAGGGCGTGCCGGTCGTCGTCGCCTCGCACGGCGTGGGCGCGCCCGGCGCGATCCTGCTCTTCCAGGAGCTGGCGGACGCGGGTGTGCGCACCTTCCTGCGGTTCGGTACGGCGGGCGCGATGAAGCCGGGCATCGGGGACGGCGACCTGGTCATCGCGGAGGCGGCCGTGCGCGACGACGGCGTCACCCATCAGCTGCTGCCCCCGGAGTACCCGGCGGTGTCCGCGCCCGAGGCGGTCCTCGCCCTCCAGCGCGCGGCCCGCGAGGCCGGCGCCCCGCACCACCGGGGCGTCGTGTGGACCCGGGCTGCCTTCCAGCCGGGCCTGCTCCCGCTCTTCTCGTACGCCGGCGCCGGGCTCGCAGCAATCGAGATGGAACTGTCCGCGCTGCTGGTCACGGCCTCGCTGCGCGGCCTGGTCGCGGGCGGTGTGCTGGTGATCGACGGGGCGAACGCCGACGAGCTGGTCGACGAGCAGGCGACCGGCGGCTACGACCCGCACCGGGAGGTCGTCGCGGCCGGCGTCGAACGGGGCGCGGTGGTGTCCCTGGAGGCGCTGCGGCTGCTCGCGGAAGCGGAAGCGGAGGGTGAGCAGGCGTGAGCATCGACCTGCTGGTGCACGGGGGCGACGTCCTGACGATGGACGGCGCCGGAACCGTCGTCCGGGACGGGGCGGTCGCGGTCCATGAGGGCGGCATCCTCGCCGTGGGACCGGCCCAGGAGCTGCGCGAGCGCCACACCGCGGCCGAGGAGATCGACGCCGCCGGGTGCCTCGTCCTCCCCGGCCTGATCAACACGCACACCCACCTCGCGATGACCCTGCTGCGCGGCCGCGCCGACGACGTCACCCTCCAGGGGTTCCTGGAGCGGGTGCTGAAGTGGGAGGCGGAGCTGCTGGCGCCGGAGAACGTGGCGGCGGCGGTGCGGCTGGCGGTCGCGGAGAGCCTGCGGGCCGGGGTGACCTCGGCGCTGGACATGTACTGGTTCCACGAGGCGGCCGAGCGGGCGGCCCGCGAGACGGGCTGGCGACTGCACACCGGGCCCACCTTCATGGACGTGCCCGGGCCGCCGGACGGCATGGCGTACGAGGGGCGGCTCGGGTGGGCGCGACGCGACCTCGAGGCGCGCGGACCCGCCCGGCCCGGACACCGGCCGGTCGTCTTCGCGCACTCGGCGTACACCCTCTCCCCCGGGCAGCTCACCGAAGTCTTCGCGCTGGCCAGGGAGTTCGGGGCGCTGGTGCACATCCACGCGGCCGAGAACGCCACCGAGGTCGCCACCGTCGAGGTGCAGCACGGGAAGCGGCCGGTGGAGCTGCTGGACTCCCTCGGGCTGCTCGGCCCCGACGTGCTGCTCGCGCACGCCGTCGACCTCACCGGGCCCGAGATCGCGGCGCTGGCCCGGACGGGCACGGCCGTCGCCCACTGTCCGGTGTCGAACCTGAAGCTGGGCTGCGGCATCGCGCCCGTGCCGCGACTGCTGAGCGCGGGCGTGACGGTGGGGCTGGGCACGGACGGCGCCGTCAGCTCCAACTCGCTGGACGTGCTGGGGGCCGTGCGGCAGGCGGCGCTGGTGCACAAGGCGTCCGGCGATCCGACGGCGGTCGGCGCCGAGCAGGCCGTACGGATGGCGACGATCGAGGGCGCGCGGGCGCTCGGCCTCGGCGAGCAGCTCGGTTCGCTGGAGGCGGGCAAGCGGGCCGACCTGATCGTCCTCGACCTGGACGCACCGCATCTGCGGCCGCGCCACGACCCGTGGTCGACGCTGGCGTACGCGGCGCACCCGTCGGACGTGCGGGACACCGTCGTCGACGGGCGGGTGCTGATGCGCGATCGCGGGCTGACCACGGTCGACGAGCGGGCGGTGATCGCAGACCTGGAGGCACTGCTCTGATCTGCCCCCATAATGTGGCTGAGACATCCGATGTCTGGATCTGATGTCTGGATCCGCTGCCCGGATGTGATGTCCGGGCGATGAACGACAGGGAGGCCGGCATGGCAGTCACCGACGAGGCGATCGAGAAGATCAAGGGCATGATCGTCTCGGGTGCGCTGCGCCCCGGGGACCGGCTGCCCAAGGAGAGCGAGCTGGCCGCCGATCTGGGTCTGTCCCGCAACTCCCTGCGCGAGGCGGTGCGCGCCTTGTCGCTGATCCGGATCCTGGACGTGCGACAGGGCGACGGCACCTACGTCACCAGTCTCGATCCGCAACTGCTCCTCGAGGCGCTGAGTTTCGTCGTCGACTTCCACCGCGACGACACGGTCCTGGAGTTCCTGGCCGTGCGCCGCATCCTGGAGCCGGCCGCCACCGCGATGGCCGCCCTGCGGATCAGTGAGCAGCAACTGGACGCGCTCGACGCCCAGTTGGACAAGCTCGGGGCCGAGCCCTCGGTGGAGGAACTGGTCGCCGGCGACCTGGAGTTCCACCGGGGCATCGTGCAGAGCGCCGGCAACTCGGTGCTGTGCTCGCTGCTCGACGGGCTGTCCGGGCCCACCACCCGGGCCCGCATCTGGCGCGGCCTCACGCAGGAGGACGCGGTCGCCGGCACGCTGCGCGAACACCGGGCGATCCTGGCCGCGCTGCGCGACCGGGACGCGGAGGCGGCGCGGTCGTGGGCGACGGTGCACATCGCGAGCGTGGAGCAGTGGCTGCGCTCGACGCTGTGAGTCCGCGGCATGCGCCCACCCTGCGCGCCCACCCTGTGCGCCGCCTGTGCGTCGACGCCGTGAGACGGGTCCGACAGGGGGTGTTCGGGGGTGGCGAACGGGGCAGTGATCCGTTCACTCCCCCGTGCAAGGGGGCTGCGAGCGCCCCCGCGGAACGCCGTAAGGTTGGGTGGTCAAGCGAGGGCACGTCGGAAGGAGGCGCTGGGTGATCGAGCTCGAGGGGGTTCCCGAGCTGATCGACCCGGTCATGGTGGCCGCGTTCGAGGGCTGGAACGATGCCGGCGACGCCGCCTCCACCGCGGTCGGGCACCTGGAGCGGGAGTGGAAGGGCGAGGTGTTCGCGGCGCTGGACGCCGAGGACTACTACGACTTCCAGGTGAACCGCCCCACGGTGTGGATGGACGCCGGCGTGCGCAAGATCACGTGGCCGACGACAAGGTTGTCGGTCGTCCGCGTCGGCGGCGACAAGCCGCGCGACCTGGTGCTCGTCCGCGGCATCGAACCGTCCATGCGCTGGCGCTCGTTCTGCAACGAGCTGCTGGGCTTCGCGCACGAGTTGGGTGTGGAGCTGGTGGTCATCCTGGGCGCCCTGCTCGGTGACACCCCGCACACGCGTCCGGTGCCGATCAGCGGGACCACGTCCGACGCGGACCTGGCGCAGCGGATGGACCTGGAGGAGACCAAGTACGAGGGCCCCACGGGCATCGTCGGCGTCCTCCAGGAGGCGTGCACGCACGCGGGGGTGCCGGCGGTGAGCCTCTGGGCGGCCGTGCCGCACTACGTCTCACAGCCGCCGAACCCCAAGGCGACGCTGGCCCTCCTCAACCGCCTGGAGGACCTGATCGACGTGCGCATCCCCCTGGGCGAGCTGCCCGAGGACGCGCGTGCCTGGCAGGTGGGCGTGGACCAGCTGGCCGCCGAGGACACCGAGGTCGCCGAGTACGTGCAGACGCTGGAGGAGGCGCGGGACACCGCGGAGCTGCCGGAGGCGTCGGGCGAGGCGATCGCCCGCGAGTTCGAGCGCTACCTGCGGCGCCGGGACGGCGGCGGTCCGCCGGACCCCGGGGAGCGGACCCGGCCCCCGAAGCCGCCGAAGCCGAGCGGCGACGCCTCCGACGACAGCGATTCCTCGGAGGACTAGGACACCGGGCAGGGCAGAGGACCGAGAGGGGCGGTGCGCATCGGCGCACCGCCCCTCGTCGTACCCGGTGTACGGGCGCCTTCGGCTACAGCGCCACGCCCAGCAGTGCGTCCACGGCACGCGAGACGACACCGGGGGCGCCGATGTCCGTACCGCCCTGCTCCTGCTGGAGCGCCGCCCAGCGGTCGACGGCGGCGAGCGCGGCCGGGGCGTCGAGGTCGTTGCCGAGCGCCACGCGGATCTCCTCGACGAGCGCCTCGGCGGGCGGCCCGTCGGGCCGGGAGACGGCGGCACGCCAGCGTCCGAGCCGGGCCTGGGCGTCGACGAGGACCTGGTCGGTCCACTCCCAGTCCGCGCGGTAGTGGTGGGCGAGGAGGGTGAGGCGGATGGCGGCGGGGTCGACGCCGTCCTGGCGCAGCTTCGAGACGAAGACGAGGTTGCCCCGGGACTTGGACATCTTCTCGCCGTCCAGGGCGACCATGCCGGCGTGCACGTACGCCTGCGCCATGGGGAACTCGCCGGTCAGCGCCTGGGCGTGGGAGGCGCCCATCTCGTGGTGCGGGAAGGCGAGGTCGGAGCCGCCGCCCTGCACGTCGAAGCCCATCCCGAGGTGGTCCAGGGCGATGGCCACGCACTCGATGTGCCATCCCGGCCGGCCTCGGCCGAGCGAGCCGCCGTCCCAGCTGGGCTCGCCCTCACGGGCCGCCATCCACAGCATCGGGTCGAGCGGGTTCTTCTTGCCGGGGCGGTCGGGGTCGCCCCCGCGCTCGGCGGAGAGCAGCCGCATGGCGGCCGCGTCCAGGCCCGAGACCCGGCCGAAGTTCGGGTCGGACTCGACGGAGAAGTAGACGTCGCCTTCGAGCTCGTAGGCGGCGCCGGCGTCCCGCAGCCGCTCGACGAGCGGGACGATGCCGGGTATGGCCTCGACGGCGCCTATGTAGTGGCGCGGCGGCAGCATCCGCAGGGCCGTCATGTCCTCGCGGAAGAGCGCCGTCTCCTTCTCGGCGAGGGCGACCCAGTCGACGCCGTCGCGTTCGGCCCGCTCCAGGAGCGGGTCGTCGACGTCGGTGACGTTCTGGACGTAGTGAACCTGCCGCTTGGTGTCGAGCCACACGCGCTGAACGAGGTCGAACGCGTTGTAGGTCGCCGCGTGACCGATGTGGGTCGCGTCGTACGGCGTGATGCCGCAGACGTAGATACGGGCGACGGGACCGGGGTCGAGGGAGACCAAGCCGCCGGTCGCGGTGTCGTGGATCCTCAGGTCGCGGCCCTGACCAGGCAGGGCGGGGACCTCGGAAGCGGGCCAGGCATGCATGTCATGAGCCTAACCGGACGGAAGTTGCGTATACGAACCGGAGCAGGCCAGATGGCCGGGAAGGCCCTCTTGTGCGATTCCGTCCGGCATGCGTGTCGGCGTGGCGGGGGCGGTCAGACCGGGGGCCAGGGGATGGCCGGCCAGTCACCGCTCGGCTCCGGGTGCTTCCCGGCCTCCAGCAGCGCGTCGGCACGCGCGCGCGTGGCGTCGACCTCGGCCGGGGTGAGGAGCGCGGCCAGGGTGACCGCCAGCCGCCCGCCGGGCTCCAGGGCGCCCCTGAGGCCCTTGAGCACGTCGACGGCCTCGCCGGTCAGGGGCTCCCCCGCCCAGCCCCACAGGAGCGTACGCAGCTTGTTCTCGGCGTTGAAGGTGACCCCGTGGTCGATGCCGTACAGCCGGCCGTCGGCGGTGGGCAGCAGGTGGCCGCCCTTGCGGTCGGCGTTGTTGATCACCGCGTCGAGGACGGCGAGCCGGCGCAGCCGTTCGTCGTCGGCGTGCACGAGCAGCGCGGTGCGGCCCTCGCCGACCTCGGCGAAGCCGATCGCCCTCCAGCCCGGCTCGGGCTCCTCCCCGTCCACCAGGGCGAGCAGGTCGGCTTCCGGGGCCGTCTCGATCCACAGCTGGCACATGCCCTCGCCGTACGGCCCCTCGCGCAGCACGGTGGGCGGCACGAGGCCCCAGCCGGTCGCCTCGGAGACCTCGTAGGCGGCGACCTCGCGCTGGGCGAGGGTGCCGTCGGGGAAGTCCCACAGCGGCCGCTCCCCGGCGACGGGCTTGTAGACACAGGCGGCCTCGCGGCCCTCGTGCGCGACGGTGCAGTACAGGGCCGCGTTGGAGGCGTCGCGGATGCGCCCGCGGACGGTGAGCTCGCCGCGCGCGAGGAGTTCGGCGGCGGCCGGGTCGGTGGTCGTCACGCCCCCCGGCGGTATCCGTTCTGGCGCGGACATACGTGTCCTTCCGGATCGAGCGGCAGGCTGCACAGCGGGCACGGCGGCCGGCCCGCGTTGACGACGTCGAGGGCGCGCTTGGCGAAGGCCCTCGCCTGCGCGCCGGTGAGCCGGACCCGCAGCATCGGGGGCCCGTTCTCCTCGTCCTGGAGAAGCTTCTCCTCGGCCTCGGCGAGGTCCTCCTCGGAGTCCGCGTCGAGTTCCACGAGGGCCTGCGCCTCGACGATCATGCGCTGTTCCTCACCGTCCCAGGCGAGGGCCATGGTGCCGACCCGGAACTCCTCCTCGATCGGTGTGTCGAGAGGGGCCGTGTCGGTGTTCTCGGCGGGCGACATCGCGGGCACGGGGGCGCTGCCGCCGGTCCGGCGTACGACCTCGTCCAGCAGTTCGTCCATACGCTCGGCGAGCGCGGCGACCTGGGTCTTCTCCAGGGCCACGCTGGTCACTCGGGAGCCGGCGGTGGCCTGGAGGAAGAAGGTACGGCGCCCGGGCAGTCCGACCGTACCGGCCACGAAGCGGTCCGGGGGGTCGTAGAGGAACACCTGACGGGACACGTCCTGTCTCCATGGGAATCGTGGGTCATCGTGGGCCGGGGAACGAGTGGGGGAACGTCCCTGCGGGTACGCGCGCGTTTGCGGACCGCTTCACCCTACTGCGGCCGACGATCACGGTGCGCCCGCACCACCCCCGACCGTCGCGTCCCCGGCCGGCGGCTCCTCGCGCGGGGCGAGCGACGCGAAGTCGCCGGTGTCGCCGAGGCGCACGAGAAAGGGGCGCAGCCGGGTGTAACGGATCGCGGTGACGGAACACGGTTCCACGGAGATTCGCTGGAAGAGGTCGAGATGAAGCCCGAGGGCGTCCGCCACGAGCGACTTGATGATGTCGCCGTGCGAGCACATCAGATACACGGCGTCGGCGCCGTGGTCGCGCTCCACGCGCGCGTTCCACTCCCGCACCGCCTCGGCGGCGCGGGTCTGCATGGCCCGCATGGACTCGCCGCCGGGGAACGCGGCCGCGGAGGGGTGCGCCTGCACGACCTCCATCAGGGGCTCGTCCATCAGTTCGGCGAGCTTGCGCCCGGACCAGTCGCCGTAATGGCACTCCCCGATCCGCTCGTCGGTGTGGGCGCGCAGCCCGGGACGGGCGTCGAGGAGCGGCCGGATCGTCTCCTGGCAGCGCTGGAGGGGGCTTGCGACGGCCTCGGCGATCGGCAGCGCCTCGAGCCGCCCGGGCAGGGCGGCCGCCTGCGCGGCTCCGCGCTCGTCGAGGGCGACGCCGGGCGTCCAGCCGGCGAGCAGTCCGGAGGTGTTGGCGGTGGACCGGCCGTGCCGGACGAGGATCAACGTGGGCATGCGGCCCAGGGTAGGCGCACGCGGGCGTGCGCCGGTGAGGGTCCGAAGGGAGAATGCGCGGAGTGATCGTCGACTGCGCTGTCTATCGCGACGGGCACCGTACGGAGGGCCCGGAGGACTTCTCGGACGCCCTGGCCGATGCACGGGCCGCGGGCGGATTCGTGTGGATCGGGCTGCACGAGCCCACGGAGAAGGAGTTCGACCACGTCACGCAGGAGTTCGGCCTGCACCCGCTCGCCGTCGAGGACGCCCTGAAGGCCCACCAGCGGCCCAAGCTGGAGATCTACGACGACTCGCTCTTCCTGGTGTTCAAGCCGGTCGTCTACGAGCCCGAGAGCGACGCGGTCTCCTCCGGTGAGGTGATGGTCTTCCTAGGTGACGGCTTCGTGGTGACCGTCCGGCACGGCGAGGGCGCTCCGCTGGCCGCCGTACGCCACCGGCTCGAGCACGAGCCGCAACTGCTCGCCAAGGGCCCCACGGCGGTGGTGTACGCGATCGCCGACGCCACGGTGGACCACTACCTGGACGTGGCGACGGAACTCCAGACGGACCTGGAGGAGCTGGAGGCGGAGGTGTTCTCGCCGGACGGCGGCGGCTCACGGCACACCGCGTCGCGGATCTACCGGTTCAAGCGCCAGATCCTGGAGTTCCGCCGGGCGACCGGCCCGCTGGGGCCGCCGCTGACCCGGCTGGCGGGCACCAGCGTGTCCGGCCCGGGAGTGCCCTTCGTGGACGACCGGGCGCGGCCCTTCTTCCGCGATGTCAGCGACCATCTCACGCGGGTGAACGAGTCCGTGGAGGGGCTGGACCGGCTGGTCACGGACATCCTCTCGGCGCACCTGGCG
Source organism: Streptomyces sp. NBC_01334 (assembly GCF_035983595.1). NCBI lineage: Bacteria > Bacillati > Actinomycetota > Actinomycetes > Kitasatosporales > Streptomycetaceae > Streptomyces > Streptomyces sp. NBC_01334. Next base: position 2,256,066 of record NZ_CP130718.1, read on the forward strand.
CAGATGAGCGTCCGGCAGAACGACGACATGCGGAAGATCTCGGCGTGGGCGGCGATGGCCGCGGTCCCCACGATGATCGCGGGCATCTACGGCATGAACTTCGAACACATGCCGGAGCTGCGGTGGGTTTGGTCGTATCCGGCGGTGATCGCGCTGATGGCCGGGCTCGAGGTGCTGCTGTACCGGCTGTTCAAGCATCGGGGATGGCTCTAGGGGCGGCTCCGGAGCCGGCCCGCGCGGTCGGGGGTCAGGCGTACTCGGGAGCCGGGACGGCCGGACCGCCGAGCGCGTCGCGGCGGTCGGGCATCTCCAGGGAGACCATCCGCCGCCAGCCCGCGAACCGCTCCCACGCGTACACCGCGTGGATGCCGGCCGCGAGGAGCGCCGACCTGGCCCTCGGCCAGCCGAGGATGTCTCCCATGTGGGCCGTGACGGCCAGGCTCACGTCGCGGTAGATCCGGATCTCGGCGAGCGCGCACCGGCGGAGCGTCTGCTGGATGGCGCGGCCGTGCCCCGCGCGGGCGAGGCGCAGCAGTTCCTCGTGGCAGTAGGCGAGGTGGTTGTCCTCGTCGTTCGAGATCATCTTCACCGCGCGGCCGAGGTCGGGGTGGTCGGCGAAGTGCTTGCGCAGCAGCTCCATCTGCTCGGCGGCCCGCTGTTCGGTGACCCGGCTGTGGGCGAGGTAGGTGACGATGTCGTGCACGGTCAGCGGATGGTCGGCCCGGAGCCGGTCGTGCGCGAGGCCGATGCCGGCGCGCTCCAGAAGCATCGTGTAGTCGGTGTCCCGCGGGACGGGCACGGGGGCGAGCCCGCGCTTGCGCATCAGGGCGTTGAAGATCCGCCCGTGCTTGTCCTCGTCGGCGCCGTGCCGGGCGATCTTGGGAGCGAGGTGGTGTTCGCTCTGCGGGACGAGCGCGGCGATCCGGGCGTTCTCCCAGCCGCCCTGCGACTCCCCACCGGCGGCAATGGAACAGAAGAGCGCGAAGGACTCGTCGTTGTCGATGATCTCCTGGAACAGACTCTTGGCCGAAAGCATCGTGGGGCACCTCTCCGCGTTGCGCAGGATTCCGCAGCATTCCGCAAGGAACGAGTCAAATGCGGCACGCGAGGCGGTGCAACAGCTGTGTCCGACAACTCCGCCGAAAGAGGTACCCCGGGAGTCGGCCCGGGAGCGTAACCACGCGCCGTGTGGCGCGTTGTTCCGCGTGACGGCCGTGGCGGGGAAGACCCCCGAGCCCCCACCACGGCCGCTGAAATTCCCGGAATCCCCCGTCCCGGCTAGCCCAGACCGGCGAGCTCGATGGCCTGAGCGCCGGCCCGCAGCGAGGCGAGGCGCTCGTCCAGGGTGAAGCCCGCGGGGGCGAGGGTGAGCGTCGTGACGCCGGCCGCCGCGTAGGCCTTCATCCGGTCGGCGATCCGCTCCACCGAACCCAGCAGCGTGGTCCGGTCGATCAGCTCGTGCGGCACGGCGGCCGCGGCGCCCTGCTTGTCACCGGACAGGTACTTGTCCTGGATCTCGTCGGCCGCGGCCTCGTAGCCCATGCGGCGCGCGAGCTGGTTGTAGAAGTTCTGCTTGCGGCTGCCCATACCGCCGACGTACAGCGCGGTGTAGGGACGGAAGGTGTCGGCGAGCCGCTCGACGTCCTTGTCCTCGCCGAGGGCCAGCGGCAGCGTCGGGCAGACGTCGAAGCCCTCCAGCGTCTTGCCTGCCTTCTCACGCCCGGCCCGCAGGTGCTTGATCGCGGTGTCCTCGAGGTGCTCGGCGGACGGGAAGATGAGCAGGGCGCCGTCGGCGATCTCGCCGGTCTGCTCCAGGTTCTTCGGGCCGATCGCGGCGATGTACAGCGGGATGTGCTCGCGCTCCGGGTGCACGGTCAGCTTGATCGGCTTGCCCGGGCCGCCCGGCAGCGGCAGCGTCCAGTGCTCACCGTCGTACGACAGCCGCTCCCGCGTCATCGCCTTGCGGACGATCTCCACGTACTCACGGGTGCGGGACAGCGGCTTGTCGAACTTGACGCCGTACCAGCCCTCGGAGACCTGCGGTCCCGAGACACCGAGACCGAGGCGGAAACGGCCGCCGGAGAGCGAGTCGAGGGTGGCGGCGGTCATCGCGGTCATCGCCGGCTGGCGGGCCGGGATCTGGAAGATCGCCGAGCCGACGTCGATGCGCTCGGTCTGCGCGGCCACCCAGGTGAGCACGGTGGCCGCGTCGGAGCCGTAGGCCTCGGCGGCCCAGCAGACGGCGTATCCGAGGCGGTCGGCCTCCTGGGCGACGGCGAGGTTGTCGCCGTCCATTCCGGCACCCCAGTAGCCGAGGTTGATCCCGAGCTGCATGGCCGATCCCCTTACTGATCAGTAACGACGCTGTTGCGGAGACCTTAGCGCGGGGGCCGGGGGCCCGGGAGGGCGGTGTGGCGAGGGTCGCGCCGATCGGAGCCGGGGTCCCGGCCTGCGGAACTCGGCTCCCCCTCCCGGAAATTCGGTTATCCACAGGCAACCCACTGCCCAGTTCTGGCCAGTAATCTCGGCGTCCATGGAGCAGAGGCATCTCGGCCGCACCGGCCTGCGCGTGTCCCGCATCGGGCTCGGCACCCTGACCTGGGGCCGCGACACCGACGAGCACGACGCCGCGGACGTCATGAAGACGTTCTGGGAGGCGGGCGGGACCCTCGTCGACACGGCCGACGTGTACGGCGACGGGGACGCCGAATATCTGCTCGGACGGCTGATGGAGGGCCTGATGCCGCGCCGGGACCTGATCATCTCGACCAAGGCGGGCAGCGTCCCCGACCCGGACCGCCGCTACGACGGCTCCCGGGGGCACCTCCTCGCCGCCCTGGACGCCTCGCTGGCCCGGCTGGGCACGGACCACGTCGACCTGTGGCAGGTGCACGCCTTCGACCCCGACACCCCGTTGGAGGAGACCCTCCAGGCCCTCGACATCGCTGTCACCAGCGGCCGCGCCAGGTACGCCGGGGTCTCCAACTTCTGCGGCTGGCAGCTCGCCAAGGCTGCCACCTGGCAGCTCTCCGCGCCGGGCACCCGGACCCGCCTCGCGGCGACACAGATGGAGTACTCGCTGCTGCAACGCGGCGTCGAGCGCGAGGTGCTGCCGGCCGCCCTGGATCTGGGCATCGGTCTGCTGCCGTCCTCTCCGCTGGGCCGCGGTGTCCTCACCGGCAAGTACCGGGGCGACGCCCTGCCGCCCGACTCGCGCGGCGCCTCGGACCACTTCGGGCTCTTCGTGGAGCCGTATCTCGACGACACCGCGAGCCGCATCGTGGACGCCGTCGCGACCGCCGCGGACGGGCTGGCGGTGACCCCGCTCCAGGTCGCCCTCGCCTGGGTCCGCGACCGTCCCGGCGTGGCCGCCCCGATCGTCGGCGCGCGCAACGCGCAGCAGCTCACGGCCGCATTGTCAGTGGAGGCCCTTAGTCTTCCTGACGAGATCTGCCGGGCTCTCGACGACGTGTCGGCGCCCGTGCACCGCTATCCCGATCACGACTGGAGCACGCTGTGAGCACGGAGTCGGTTCCCCCGGAGAGCACCGAGAACGCCGGAGCGGCGACGCCGGACGCCGCCGGGGAGCCCGGGACCCCGGACGACACCGCGACGGCGCAGCCCGAACCGGCGCCGGCCGACAGCGCTTCGACGAGCGACGACGACATCCCTCCCGCGCGCGACACGGAGGGCGGGAGCGAAAGCGAAGGCGAGGAGACACTCGCCGCAGACGCGAACACGGAAGCAGCGACAGCGACAGACGCAGAAGCGGGGACGGAAGCGGGCAAGGCCGAGGACGCCGCCGAAGCGGCCGCGCAGCTCTCCGAGGCGCAGGCCGAGCTCGCCGCGCAGAAGCTCGAGCGGGAGCGGATCGAGCGGCGCCGCGCCGAGAAGGCGGAGCCCATCGCCAGCGGGACCAAGCTGAGCGGGAAGGCCGCCGACCTGCTGGCGGCGGTGCGTGCGGTGGAGGGCGGGGCGAAGCCCCCGGCCACCGTGTTCGCCGAGCCGGCGCCCGCCCCGCGCCGCGCCGCCCCGGAGCCGGTACACCGGCCCCAGCCGGTGCCCCCCGTACCGGCGGCAGCCGCCTCACCGGCGCCGGCGGCGGAGGCCGTCGAGGGCGTGCGGCGCGTGCTGGCCGACGGCGGCGCACCCGAGACACTCGCGTCGCAGACCGCCGCCGCGCTCGGTGAGGGCGCCGACGATCTGCTGCGCGAGGACCCGTGGCAGCTGCTGCGCGTCCCCGGTGTGCGTCCCGAGCAGGCCGACGGGTTCGCGCGGGCGCTGCTCGGCCCGGCGTGCGCCCCCGACGACGAACGGCGCGGCCGCGCGGTGACGGTCTGGCTGCTGGAACAGGCCGCCCTGGCCGGGCACACCGCTCTGGAGTTGCCGACGCTCACCGCCGCACTCGGCCGGCAGGCCGTGCCGGACGCCGAGGCGGCCGTGCAGAGCGCGCTGGCCGAGGGCGAGGCCCTCGTCTTCCAGGACGCCCTGGACTCCGTGGACGCCGCCCGGTCCGGTCGGCCCGAGGAGCCCGCCGAGAACGGCGCGAGCGGCGGGGACGAGAGCGGGGAAGACGGCGAGGAGTCCCGGCCGGTCCGGGTCCTGGTGGGCCTGGAGCGGTACGCGCTGGCCGAGGAGAGCCTCGCCGACGCGCTGGCCCGGGTGGTCAACTCCCTGGCCAAGGAGGCCTCCGCGCAGTGGGAGTCGGTGACGGCCGGCGCGTCCGGCAGCACGGCCGAACTGCTGCGCGCCGTCGCCGGACACGGCCTGGTGCTGCACACCGGCGGCGAGGCCTCCCGGGCCGAACCGGCGGCGCTGCTCACCGCGGCCCGGATGCTGGGCCTGCGCGCGGTCGCGGCCTGCCACACACCGGACGGACGGCAGCGGTTCACGACGCTGCTCGGCGAGCGGGCAGAGGACGGCGCCGTCGTGACCGTCCCGGGACTGCTCGCCGGCACCGAGGGTCCCGGACGGGACGCCGACGGGGCCTTCGCCCTCGACCTGCTGGTCCTGCTCGACGCGCCGCAACTGGACGTGGAGAGCGCCGCGATGCTGGTGGAGTCGCTGCCGGACGGGGCGCGGCTGGTGCTCAGCGGTGATCCGGCGGTGCTGTGGTCGGCCGGCCCGGGCCGGGTCTTCGCCGACCTGCTCGCGGCGCGCGCGTGCCCACAGGTCGCCTCGCGCACACCCGACCCGGGGCCGATCGGCGAACTCGTCTCCGGCGTCGGCATCGGCGAGCTGAACCAGGTCGACGCGCCCGGCAAGGAGATCGTGATCGTGCCGGTGCGGGAGGCGGGCGAGGCCGTGCACCGGACCGTGCAGCTCGTCGCCGACTCGGTGCCGCGGGCCTTCGGGATCACCCCCGAGGAGACGGTGGCGATCACCCCGGGGCACGGCGGCGCGGCCGGCACGCGCGCGCTGAACGCCGCCCTCAAGGAACGGCTCAATCCCGGCCCCGGCCGGTTCGGCGGCTTCGACCCCGGCGACCGGATCGCCTACTCCCCCGCGCCCGGCCGTACGGTGCCCGGCCGGGTGGTGACGGCCGACGCGGAGGGGCTGCACCTGTCCTGCGCCGACGGCCCGGTGGTCGTGCCGAGGGAACGGGTGGAGCAGGCCGTACGGCACGGGTGGGCGCTGACCGCGCACCAGGCCGTGGGCAGCCGGTGGCCCGCGGCGGTCGTGGTCCTGCCCGGGGACGCCGGGCAGGCGCTGTCACGCCCCTGGGTGTACACGGCGTTCGGCCGGGGGGAGCGCCATCTGTCCGTGGTGCACGGCGTGGACCAGGCCCTGCCGAAGGCCGTCGCCGAGGTCCCGGCGAAGCCCCGCACGACCCGGCTTCCGGTGCTGTTGCGCACCCAGGTCCCGGCGGCCGAGTAGCGCGAACGGCGGTGGTCCCGAGGGTCTCCCCCTCGGGACCACCGCCGTCATGCAGACCCGAAGGCTTCCGCCGCCCGCTTTCCGCACGCCGCTGCCGACTGCCGGTCAGCGGCGGTCGGCGTCCAGCGGCTCCAGTTCCTCGTCCTCGATGTCGTCCACGAGTTCCTCGTCGTCGCCGTCGTCACCGTCGTCGAGTTCGTCGAACACCGAGCTCACGTCGAAGCGGCAGACCACCCGCCCGGGGTCGGCCTGCTCGAAGGGTGTCTCCAGCCACTCGCCCGGCTCGGCCGGTTCGTCGGCCGCCAGCACCCACAGCGTGGAGTCGCCCTCCTCCAGGCCGAACTCCTTGTGCCGGGAGGCGATCTCGTCCGCCTCGAACTCGCCGAACAGTATGCCCAGCGCCCCGTGCACCGTGTCCGAGACCGCGCCGCCCACTCCCTCGTCGTCCGCCGCCTCGATCCGCCGGGCCTGCGCCAGCAGCCGCTGTGGCTCCGCGACGGCGTAGTCGCGGCGGATCAGCACACTCAGCGCGTTCGGCTCCTCGGGACCCGCGTACGGCGGCAGGGAGTCCTCCGCGCCGGGGATCTCGAAGGGCGTGACCTCGTCATATCGGTCGTAGAGCAGTTCGTCGTAGACCTCGGCGGCCGCGGCCAGCTCGTTGAACGCCTCGTAGACAGCCGGGTCGTCCTCCCCCGTCCTGCGTTCGACCGCGGCCAGGTGGCGGTCGAGCGCGGTCTTGACCGCCTCGGCGGCGGCGCGTACCTCGGCAGCGGTGGGCTGCGCAGCATCAGACATAGTGCAGACGCTATCCGTACCGGACCCCAGACCGCACAATAGATGCGATGCCGGAATACGAATTTGTCGACGTCTACGTACCGCGCGGGGTCTCCCGCAAGGACGCGACCCGACTGCTGACGGACCATGCCGAGTACGGACACTGGGAGTTGGACCGCCTGAGCCTGCTGCGTGACGGCAGCCGCAGGGTGCGGTTGCGCCGGCGGATCATCCGCCAGGTGCGGGCCACGTGGTGAGGTGATCCCACGAATACGGAGCGGGCCCCGCCGAGGCGGGGCCCGCTCCGTCGTGGGCATCCCGGAGGCTCACGCGGAGGGGCGCGCCTTGCGGTAGAGCACCGCGCCCGCGAGCAGCGCGCCCACGCCGGCCGGCAGGGCGAGGCCCATCGGCAGCTCGCTGCCGGTGTGCGCGAGCTGTGCGGCGGGCCGGTGGACGGCGGAGGCGCCGGCCGGGGTCACGTGATCAGACGTGGACGGCACGCCGCCGGGTCGGGACGGGTTGGACTGTCCGTGCTCGCCCGGCTTGCCGGGGCCGTGCTCTCCGGGCTTGCCCGGCCTCTCGTGGCTGCGGGAGGGGGGCGTGTGGGGGCCGGTACCGCTGTCGTTGGCGCAGTCGTTGCCGAAGGACGGGTTGAGGATCCCGACGACGTCGATGCTGTTGCCGCACACGTTGACCGGCACGTCGATCGGCGCCTGGACCTGGTTGCCGGAGCCGACCCCGGGCGATCCGCCGGTGTGCCCGCTCGCGTGCGCGCCCCCGGAGCCCCCTTGCGTGCCGGAGCCGCCGTGGCCGCCGCCGTGGTTCCCGCCGTGGCCGCCACCGTGGTTCCCGCCGTGGCTTCCGCCCCGGCCGCCACCGCCGCCCTGGTGGTCGCCGTAGCCACCGCCCCGCTGGTCGCCGTAGCCGCCCGACCGCGCACCGCCGCCCTTGTTGGCGCAGGAGTTGCCGAAGGTCGGGTTGAGCGCCCCGACGACGTCGACGGTGTTGCCGCAGACGTTCACCGGAACGTTGACCGGCGCCTGCACGGAGTTGCCCGACAGCACGCCGGGCGAGTCCGTGGCGCCGCCGTTCGCACCGGAGTCGGCGTGGGCGTAGCCGCCCGCGGCGGCGATCACCCCCGTCGCCGCCGCCACGGTCATGAGGCTTTTGCGGGTGACCTGTCGCATTACTGAATCCCTGCTTTCGATCTTGCCATTCGTCCCGAATACGCTCGCATCATGGCAGCTGTTCGATTCATTTCGGGCTCTTCGACTTCTTCGGCTTTTCCTTCGGAAAAAGACCGGTCGGCCCCGGAGCGCATGGCGCGCGCTCCGGGGCCGACGGTGTGGACGGACGACCCCTCAGCGGGGCGACGTCACTTGTTGATGCAGGTGTTGCCGAAGGCGGGGTTCAGCAGCCCGATCACCGAGATCGTGTTGCCGCAGACGTTCACCGGGACGTGCACGGGCACCTGGATCACGTTGCCCGAGGCGACACCCGGGGAGTGCACGGCAGCACCCTGGGCACCGGCATCGGCAACAGCCAGACCCGCGCCCGCGAGAACCAGCCCACCAGTGGCAGCCGCAGCAGCGACGACCTTCTTGATCATTATTCCTCCTTGTTGGCAATGCGATCCCAAGCAGCGGATCGCCATCACCAGTAACGAGGGGGAATTAATGAGGCTACGCGCTTATCGGCGCATTCACTCTTCCCAGTCCCGCCCGCACAGGCGGCCGATTATCCTCACCCGTTCTCCGCCCGTTCTCCGCCCGGTGGATTCTCGTTTCACCGGGACATTTCAGGACGCGTCGATGAACCGGTCGAGCACGCGCACCCCGAACTGGAGCCCGTCCACCGGGACCCGCTCGTCCACGCCGTGGAACATCCCGGCGAAGTCGAGCTCCGGCGGCAGCTTCAGCGGGGCGAAGCCGAAGCCGCGGATACCGAGGTCGTCGAAGGACTTGGCGTCGGTGCCGCCGGACAGCATGTAGGGGATGGCCTTGGCGGTCGGGTCCTCGGCGAGCAGCGCGGACTGCATCGCCTCGACCAGCGGCCCGTCGAAGGAGGTCTCCAGCGCCTTGTCGGAGTGCACGTCCTCGCGGCGCACCTTCGGGCCGAGGATCCGGTCGAGGTCGCCGAGGAACTCGTCCTCGTGCCCCGGCAGGAACCGCCCGTCGACGTGCGCGGTGGCCTCGCCCGGGATGACGTTGACCTTGTAGCCGGCGCCCAGCTGGGTCGGGTTGGCGGTGTTGCTCAGCGTCGCGCCGATCAGCTTGGCGATCCCGCCCAGCCTGGCGAGGGTCGACTGCATGTCCTCGGGGTCCAGCTGGGTGCCGAGCGCGTCGCCGAGCTCGTCGAGGAAGGCACGGGTCGTCTTGGTGACCCGTACCGGGAAGGTGTGCCGACCGAGCCGCGCGACCGCCTCGGAGAGTTCGGTGATGGCGTTGTCCCGGTGGATCATCGAGCCGTGTCCGGCGGTGCCGGCCACGGTCAGCTTCATCCAGTGCATGCCCTTCTCGGCCGTCTGGATGAGGTAGAGCCGCCGCTCCTCGCTCACGGTGAACGAGAACCCGCCCACCTCGCTGATCGCCTCTGTGACGCCCTCGAACAGGTCGGGGTGGTTGTCGACGAGGTGGCGGGCGCCGTAGGTGCCGCCCGCCTCCTCGTCGGCGAGGAAGGCGAGCACGATGTCGCGGGGCGGCCTGCGCCCGGAGCGCAGCCGGTCGCGGACGACCGCCAGCGTCATCGCGTCCATGTCCTTCATGTCGACCGCGCCACGGCCCCACACGCACCCGTCGGCGACCTCGCCGGAGAAGGGGTGGTGGGTCCAGTCGACCGCGTTGGCCGGTACGACGTCGAGGTGGCCGTGGATGAGCAGCGCGGGCCTCGAGGAGTCCTCGCCCTCGATGCGGGCCACCGTGGAGGCGCGGCCCGGGTGCGACTCGAAGATCTTCGGCTCGAGTCCCACTTCGGCGAGCTTCTCGGCGACCCATTCGGCCGCCTTGCGTTCACCCGGGCCCGAGTGGTCGCCGTAGTTGCTGGTGTCGATCCGGATCAGCTCGCGGCAGAGGTCCACGACCTCGTCCTCGCCGGTGACGCTCCTGGCCGTGCCGTCGGTCGCGCTCACGCTGGTTCCTCCCGCTGTCACTGCTGGTGGGTCCCCTTCATCCTCCCTCTCCCCCGCTCCCCGCCCAAGGCCGGTCCCGGCCCGACACACGCCGTTCACGCGGGACGCGGCATCCGGCGGGGCGACCGGCTGTGATCGGGCACCCCGGAAAGCCTGGTAATGTTTACGACGTCGCCGCGGGGGAAACCCCGCACGACAGACACCTTGTCCGGGTGGCGGAATGGCAGACGCGCTAGCTTGAGGTGCTAGTGCCCTTTATCGGGCGTGGGGGTTCAAGTCCCCCCTCGGACACAGAGGCAGAATCAGCCGGGACGTTCACGAGATCGTCTTCGGAAGGTTCACGAATTGCCGGTGAGTCACATGACTCACCGGCAATTCTGCGTTCCTGGCGCCTTCGGACTCCCCGCTCGCTGCGGCACCGGCCCGACCGTGCCGGCCCGGGCCCGTCCTGGGCCGCGCCCGCCGGGCCGGTCACTGATACTGAGAAAATGGGCAAACTCGGGCAATATGTCCCAGCGAGCCGACGGGCCGACCGCGCGGCACCGAAGGGCGGGCCGCCGGAGGCCGGCCCGAAGGCCCGTCACCATTCGGCCGGTCGACGTCTGCTGTCGTGGCGGAAACCGCGCAGCGTCGCCGGTCAGGTCTTCCTGTTGCAACTGGTGGTCGTCCTCCTGCTCATCGCCACGGCCGTGGCGGTGCTCGTGCTCCAGGACCGCAACCGCGCGATCCAGGAAGCAGGCGACCGGTCGCTGGTGGCGGCCGAGTCGTTCGCGAACGCCCCGGGCACCGCGGAGGCGATGAAGAGCGACGACCCGACGGCGGCACTCCAGCCACACGCCGAGGCGGTGCGCAAGAGGACCGACGTCGACTACGTCGTGGCGCTGAGCCCCTACGGCTTCCGGTGGACCCACCCGGACCCGGACCAGATCGGGAAGCACGTCTCCACCTCCTACGGCCAGGCGCTCGAAGGCGAGCCCCACCAGACCACGTTCGACAGCAGTCTGGGGAAGGCGGTCGACTCGACGGTGGCCGTCTTCGACGAGAAGGGGACCGCGGTCGGCCTCGTCACCGTGGGAGTCACGGTGGACAAGGTGACCAGTGTGGTGCAGCACCAACTGCCGGTGATCTTCGCCGCCGGCGGCGTCGCACTGCTGCTGGCCGCGGGTGGGTCGGCACTGGTCAGCGGGCGTCTGCGGCGCCAGACCCGGGGCCTCGGGCCGGTGGAGATGACCCGCATGTACGAGCACCACGACGCGGTGCTGCACGCGGTCCGCGAAGGCGTGCTCATTCTGGACGGTGACGCCAGGCTGCTGCTGGTCAACGACGAGGCGCGCCGGCTGCTCGCACTGCCGCCGGAGGCCGAGGGCAGGCCGGTCACCGGACTCGGGCTGAGCCCGGCCCTGGCCGGACTGCTGGCATCGGGCCGGGCGGCCACGGACAAGGTCTTCCTGGCCGGGGACATCCTGCTCGCGGTCAGCGTGCGGCAGGTGGGCTCGCAGGGGGGCAGCGTGGCCACCCTGCGGGACACCACGGAGCTGCGCGCCCTCGCGGGCCGGGCGGACGTGGCGGGCGGGCGCCTGCAACTGCTCTACGAGGCCAGCACGCGGATCGGTACCACCCTCGACATGAAGCGCACCGCCGAGGAACTGACCGAGGTGGCGGTCCCGCGCTTCGCGGACTTCGCCACCGTCGAGTTGCTGGAGCCCGTGCTGCAAGGGGGTGAACCGACGGGGGCAAGCAGGGAAATGCGCCGTATCGCAACCGAGGGCATCCGGGACGACGTGCCCCTTTACCCCGTCGGGCGGCGTATGCACTACACACCCGGCAACCCCGTGGCCATCGGTATGACCACCGGCCGGCCGATCCTGGTGGCGGACCTCTCCAGGGCCGACGGATGGCGGGTCCAGAACCCGGAGCGGGCCCGGAAGGTCATCGAATTCGGTATCCACTCCATGATCTCGGTGCCGCTCCAGGCCCGAGGCCAATTGCTGGGCGTCGTGGAGTTCTGGCGATCGGAGCAGGACCCCTTCGAGCCGGACGACCTGTCCCCCGCCGAGGAACTCGCCGCCCGGGCGGCCGTGTGCATCGACAACGCGCGGCGGTACACCCGCGAGCACACCACGGCCGTCACCCTCCAGCGCAGCCTGCTGCCCGGGGCACTCCCCGAGCTGTCCGCCCTGGAGGTCGGGCACCGGTACCTGCCCGCCCAGGCGGGGGTGGGCGGCGACTGGTACGACGTCATCCCGCTGCCGGGGGCCCGGGTGGCCCTGGTGGTCGGCGACGTCGTCGGACACGGTCTGCACGCCGCCGCGACGATGGGTCGCCTGAGGACCGCGGTGCACAACTTCGCCGCCCTGGACCTGCCTCCGGACGAGCTTCTCGCGCACCTCGACGACCTGATCACCCGGATCGACCAGGACGCGGCGGCCGAGGGCAACACCGAGGCCGTCACCGGTGCCACCTGCCTGTACGCGGTCTACGATCCGGTCTCCGGGCGGTGTGTTCTCGCCCGGGCCGGCCATCCCGGTCCGGCGCTGGTCTCGCCCGACGGCTCCGTGACCTTCCCCGACATCCCCGTCGCCCCGCCGCTCGGCGTGGGAGGAGGTCTGCCGGTCGAGACGGCCGTGCTCCGGCTGGCAGCCGACAGCCGGCTGGTCCTCTACACCGACGGCCTGGTCGAGGCCCGCGGCCGTGACATCGACACCGGGCTCGGCATGCTGAGGCAGGCGCTCGCCCATACGGACGGCGCCACCCCGGACGACACCTGCCGGGCGGTGCTCGACGCGATGCTGCGCACCAGGTCGAGTGACGATGTCGCCCTGCTCGTCGCACGCACCCGGCTGCTCGACCCGGAACAGGTCCAGGAGTGGGAGGTGCCCGACGACCCCGCTGCCGTCCCCCGGATCCGCGCCGAGGCCACCCGCAGGCTGGAATCCTGGGGGCTCGGCGAGGCCGCGTTCACGACCGAGCTGATCCTCAGCGAACTCGTGACGAACGCCATCCGGTACGGAGCCAGCCCCATCAGCCTGCGGCTGCTGCGCGACCGCGACAGTCTGATCTGCGAGGTCGCCGACGGCACCAGCACCTCCCCGCACCTGCGCCGCGCGGCCTTCACCGACGAGGGGGGTCGTGGTCTGTTCCTCGTCGCGCAGATGTCCCGCCGCTGGGGGACCCGGTACACCGACCGAGGCAAGATCATCTGGGCTGAGCAGGCACTCGACGCCGGAGCCGCCGGGGACCTGAGCGGTCTCCTGATGGCGGACCTGTGAAGCGGGACGGCAACCGGGCCGCCGCTCCGCTCGGAGTGGGCGCCCGCAGTGTTCAGGAGCCGTCGCCGACCGTGAAGTACGGGATCTTGGCCGGGTCCTGGCCGAAAGCGGCCCCGAGATACACGGCCGACAGCTTGGTGAGCGTTCCGTCGTCGATCAGCTGCCTGATGATCCGGTCCAGCTCGTCCTTGTCGGGTGACCCCTTCGGGTAGAGGGCGCCGTAACCCTGGTCGGTCCTGTACTGGCCCACGAGACGCACCTTGCCCTCCCGCTTCTGGGGATACGCCAGCAGAATCGTCGTGTCGTGGACGACCGCGTCGATTCGCCCCTCCTCCAGCGCCGTGACCATCTCCGGGTCGTTGGGGAAGGCGGTGACGGGCTTGGTCGGCTCGAGGCGCTTCTTGACGAACTCCTCGCCCGTGGTGCCCTCGGCCACTCCGATGCGGACGTCACGGATGTCGGCTTCGCCGATCTTCTCGTCGTCCCTGATCAGCACTCCCAGGGTCGAGGAGAGGTACGGCGGGGAGAACTCGGCCACCTTGCTCCGTTCCGGGGTGATCGTGATCTGCGCCAGGGCCAGGTCGAAGTCCTCGGTCCGGCCGGACACGACCTCCGGAAAGGGGGCGTTCTCGACCTTCACCCGGTCAAGTCCGGATCGATAGGCGATGTTGGCGGCCATGCAGTACTCGTAGCCGCTCTTGATGGAGTCCGGCGTGTCGCCGTTCCACCAGCCGGGCGCGGGCAGGGTCGTTTTGACCGTGAGGGCGCCCGCCGTCTCGGGTGACAGGTGAAACTCCCCGTAATGTCCCGAGATCGGGCAGTCGCCGTAGCGGACATTCGGCGACTGCGACCCTCCCTGATCACAAGCCGATGTCGCGACGAGGAGCGCCACGCCGACAGCCAGGGAGCCGATCGCTGCCGCGGCGCGCATCATTGCACCTCCGGTAGGGGCATACTCCTCGGTTCACCATAAATCACCACAGACCATACGACTGCCGGAGCCACATGGGAGGACTCCGGGGCGCGGGTCGGGTCACCCGCCTTCCTGCGGTGCCGGAGCGGCCGGCCGGAAGCGCGAGCCATGCCCCCCGCCGTGCCGCGTCCCGGTCGTGCCGCGCCCGGCGTGATCAGCCGGCAGCTGCCGGAAGGGGCCACGGAGCAGGTCGCCCACGGACGTGACTCCTCGGCGCTCCGCGACGAGGTCGCCGCCGACACCGGGCGCGCGCACCCCTCGAGCACGGCGCCGACCGCGCTCGATGTGCTCGGCGTCGCTGCGGCGCGCAGGGCACGGTGTGCGTCGTCGGATCCGGCGCCGGTCCCGGTCCCGGGGGATCGCCCGTCGAGGTGCCGGACGCTTTCGGGTTTCGGGAGTTCCGGCCGATCGGCCGGGCCGCCCTCTCCGTGTTCGCCCCCGTTCCCGCCCTCGGCGCGCGCACCTCGAACCGGGACATCAGGGCGGCAGAGGCGCCCTTCCCGCCGATGTGGGGCAAGTCTCGCCGCAGTGCGAAGCTTCGAGGTCAGGGCGGTGCCGTTGATCTTCCTCGGTGCCCCGTACGGCCTCCCCGAGTGGCCGGGCCACCGCGGCGAGCCTAGCGTCGTACTAAAATTTCCGGCTTGTTACGGAGCTGGACCGGACAACCCCAGGCAGACCTGCGGGCCCGCCGGCTCCCCGGAGGCTTCCGGGATCGAGACGCGAGGACCGATGGCAGCCATCGACGAGAGCAGTGCTCTCGGCCTGCTCGACGAAGAAATCCGCGCACAACTCGGCGACACCGCCCGCTTCTCCGGCGGCCCCGCCGCCTCTCCCCGCACCCTCGTCGACATCTTCGACGCGTCCGCGCGGTCGTTCCCGGACGAGCTCGCCCTGGACGACGGCAGCACCACCCTCACCTACCGCGCCCTCGCCGTCGAGGTGGAGAACCTCCGGCGCCGGCTCTCCGCCGCCGGGGTCGGGCTCGGCGACCGGGTGGGCATCCGTGTCCCCTCCGGCACCAACGACCTCTACGTGGCGATCCTCGCCGTCCTCGCCGCCGGCGCGGCCTACGTCCCGGTGGACGCCGAGGACCCCGACGAGCGGGCCGAGCTGGTCTTCGGGGAGGCGGACGTCCGGGCCGTCGTCGGCGCCGGGCACGAGATAACCGTCCACGGCACGCCGACGTCGGCCGCCGCCCGGCCCGGCACCGAGCACGACGCCTGGATCATCTTCACCTCCGGCTCCACCGGCAAGCCCAAGGGCGTCGCCGTCAGTCACCGCAGCGCCGCCGCCTTCGTGGACGCCGAGGCCGCGCTGTTCCTCACCGAAGAGCCGATCGGACCCGTCGACCGGGTCATGGCCGGGCTCTCCGTGGCCTTCGACGCCTCCTGCGAGGAGATGTGGCTGGCCTGGCGCTACGGGGCCTGCCTGGTGCCCGTGCCCCGCTCCCAGGTCCGCAGCGGCGCCGATCTGGGGCCCTGGCTGGTCGAGCAGGAGATCACGGTCGTCTCCACGGTGCCGACGCTGGCCGCGCTGTGGGAGCCCGAGACCCTCAACGACGTACGGCTGCTGATCTTCGGCGGTGAGGCCTGCCCGCCCGAGCTGGTGCAGCGGCTCGTGACGGAGGGCCGGGAGGTCTGGAACACGTACGGGCCGACCGAGGCCACCGTCGTCGCCTGTGCCTCGCTGATGTCCGGCGAGGAGCCGATCAGGATCGGGCTGCCGCTCAGGGGCTGGGAACTGGCCGTCGTGGACGAGGCCGGCGAACCGGTGCCGCTGGGCGGCAGCGGGCAGCTGGTGATCGGCGGGGTCGGGCTCGCACGGTATCTCGACGCCGAGAAGGACGCGGAGAAGTACGCACCCCTGAAGTCGCTGGGCTGGGAGCGGGCGTACCGCAGCGGTGACCTGGTGCGCGCCGACGCCGAAGGACTCGTCTTCCTCGGGCGGGCCGACGAGCAGATCAAGCTCGGCGGGCGGCGGATCGAGCTGGGCGAGGTGGACGCGGCACTCCAGGCGCTGCCGGGTGTCGCGGGGGCCGCCGCCGCCGTGCGGACCGCACGCAGCGGCAACCAGCTCCTGGTCGGGTACGTCGTGACGCAGGACGGCTGGGACCAGGCGGCGGCCGTGCAGCGGCTGCGCGCCGAGCTGCCGGCCGCCCTCGTGCCGCTGCTCGCGCCGGTGGCCGACCTGCCCACCCGCACCTCGGGCAAGGTCGACCGCAACGCCCTGCCCTGGCCCCTCGAGGGCATGGAGACGGGCGGCCCGGCCGAGCAGCTCTACGGCACCGAGGCCTGGCTGGCGGAGCAGTGGACCGAGGTCCTCGGCATCCCCGTGGGCAGTGCCCGCGACGACTTCTTCGCGATCGGCGGCAGCAGTCTCGCCGCCGCCCAGCTGACGACACGGCTGCGCACCCGCTACCCCAGCGCGGCCGTCCTCGACATCTACCAGCAGCCCACCCTGCGCAAGCTGGCCCGGCATCTGGAGAGGTCGGCGCAGGACGACGGGTCGACCCGCGTCGTCGCCCCGGTGCCCGCGCGCGCCAAGGTGATCCAGACGCTGCTGCTCGTACCGCTGTTCACCCTGCTGGGGCTGCGCTGGACGGTGCCGCTGGCCGCGCTCGGCAACCTGCTGCCCGCGTACGGCTGGCTGCCGACCGCCCCGTGGTGGCTGGTCGGATCCGCCGCGCTGCTGCTGTTCAGCCCGCCCGGACGGCTCGCGATCGCCGCGGCCGGGGCGCGGCTGCTGCTGCGCGGTGTGCAGCCGGGACGGCACGCGCGTGGTGGCGGCGTCCATCTGCGGCTGTGGACGGCCGAGCGGCTGGCCGAGTTCAGCGGGGCGACCTCGCTGACCGGGTCCTGGCTGGAGCGCTACGCGCGGGCCCTGGGGGCCAAGGTCGGGCCGGACGTGGACTTGCACTCGCTTCCGCCGGTGACCGGCATGCTGAAGCTGGGCCGGGGCGCGGCCGTGGAGTCCGAGGTGGATCTGTCCGGCTGGTGGCTGGACGGCGACCGGCTGGAGCTCGGCACGGTCAAGGTGGGTGCGCACGCCGTCGTCGGCACGCGCAGCATGCTCTTCCCCGGCGCCCGGGTCGGCAAGCGGGCCGAGGTGGCGCCGGGCTCGGCGGTCACCGGTCAGGTTCCCACCGGTCAGCGGTGGGCGGGTGCGCCCGCGACCAAGCTCGGCAAGGCCAAGCGCAACTGGCCCAAGGAGCGGCCGGCGCGCGGCACGTCCTGGCGGGTGCTGTACGGCCTGTCCGGTTTCGCGCTGACCTCGCTGCCGGTGCTGGCCGCCGGGGCGGCCCTGCTGGTGGCGAGCCGCTTCGTGGCCCCCGGCGGTGGGCTCGGCGAGGCCCTGCGGGGCGCCGCGCTCGCCCTGGTCCCGGCCACGCTCGCCTTCGGTCTGGCGTACGCCGTGGTGCTGCTGATCGCCGTACGGCTGCTGAGCATCGGTCTGCGCGAGGGCACGCATCCCACGCACAGCAGGATCGGCTGGCAGGCCTGGACCGTCACGCAGCTCATGGACCATTCGCGCGAGACCCTCTTCCCGCTCTACGCGGGGCTGGTCACGCCGGTGTGGCTGCGGTTGCTCGGGATGCGGATCGGCAAGGGCGCCGAGGTCTCGACCGTCCTCGCCCTGCCCAGCCTGACCACGGTCGGCGAGGGCGCGTTCCTCGCCGACGACACACTGACCGCGCCGTACGAGCTCGGCGGCGGCTGGATGCGGATCGGGCGGGCGGAGATCGGGCGGCGGGCGTTCCTCGGCAACTCGGGGATGACCGCGCCGGGGCGGAGCGTGCCGGACGGCGGCCTGGTGGGGGTGCTGTCGGCGACGCCGAAGAAGGCAAAGAAGGGCAGCTCCTACCTGGGCCTTCCGCCGGTGAAGCTGCCGCGGAACACGACCGGGGGCGACCAGAGCCGGACGTACGAGCCGCCCGCGCGGCTGCTGTGGGCGCGTGCCCTGGTGGAGCTGTGCCGGATCGTGCCGGTGTTCTGCTCGGCGGGGCTGGCCGTGCTGACAGTGGCGGTGCTGTGCGCGCTGGGCGTCTGGGCGCCGCTGCTGTCCGGGCTCGTCCTGCTCGGGGCGGGCGGCGCGGCGGCCGTCGTCTCGATCGTCGCCAAGTGGCTGCTCGTCGGACGGCATCGCAGCGGGGAGCATCCGCTGTGGTCCGGCTTCGTGTGGCGCAACGAGCTGGCGGACACGTTCGTGGAGGTCGTGGCGGTGCCGTGGCTGGCGGGCGCCGTGCCGGGCACGCCGGTGATGACGGCGTGGCTGCGCGGGCTCGGCGCACGGATCGGCAAGGGCGTGTGGGTGGAGAGCTACTGGCTGCCCGAGTCGGACCTGGTGACGCTCGAGGACGGGGCGACGGTCAACCGTGGGTGCGTCCTGCAGACTCACCTCTTCCACGACCGGATCTTGCGGACGGATACTGTGGTCCTCCGTGAGGGTGCCACGCTGGGCCCTGGCGGGATCGTGCTGCCCGGCAGCACGATCGGGGCCCGGACGACCCTGGGTCCCGCGTCGCTCGTCATGGCCGCGGAGTCCGTCCCGGACGACACCCGCTGGCTCGGCAATCCGATCGAGGCATGGCGTCCCTGAGAAGGGGCTACTCGGAGTCGGTGGGCGGTGAACCGGCGGCGGGTGGTTCGAGCACAGGTCAGGGAGCGGACGGGGACGTGGCAGTTCAGCAGGCGGTCGGGCCGGATCCGTATTTCCCGGCGAACGGTGATTCCCGTTACCGGGTGCACCGCTACGAGCTCGCGCTGGACTACCGGCCCGCCCCGAACCGGCTGTCGGGCGCGGCGCGGATCAACGCCATCGTGGGACGCTCGGCGCTGCCGGAGTTCCAGCTGAACCTGGCCGACTTCAAGATCGGCCGGGTCCGGGTGGACGGCCGGCCCACGCACTACACCCACCGCGGCGGCCGGCTGCGCGTGCGGCCGGCCAAGCCGCTGCGCGCCGGGGCCGCCTTCACCGTCGAGGTGCACTGGTCGGGCAACCCCAAGCCGGTGAGCAGCCCCTGGGGCGGCATCGGCTGGGAGGAGCTGAGCGACGGGGCGCTGGTGGCGAGCCAGCCCGTCGGGGCGCCCTCCTGGTACCCGTGCAACGACCGGCCCGCGGACAAGGCGTCGTACCTGATATCCGTCACGACACCGTCGGCGTACTCGGTGGTGGCGGGCGGCCGGCTGCTGACGCGGACCACGAAGGCCTCGACGACCACGTGGGTGTACGAGCAGGCGGCGCCGACGTCGAGCTATCTGGTCGGCCTGTCGATCGGGAAGTACCAGACCGTCCTGCTGGGCGACCCGGGGCTCGGGGGCATCCCCCAGCACGGGCACCTCCCGGCGGAGCTGCTGGCGGAGTTCTCGCGGGACTTCGCGCGCCAGCCCGGGATGATGCACCTCTTCCAACAGCTCTTCGGGCCCTACCCGTTCGACGAGTACGCGGTCGTGGTGACCGAGGAAGCGCTCGATGTGCCCGTCGAGGCCCAGGGGTTGTCGCTGTTCGGCGCCAACCACGTGGACGGCGCGCGGGGTTCGGAGCGGCTGGTGGCGCACGAGCTGGCGCACCAGTGGTTCGGCAACAGTGTGTCCATCGCCGACTGGCGGCACATCTGGCTGAACGAGGGGTTCGCTAAGTACGCGGAGTGGCTGTGGTCGGAGCGGTCGGGCGGGCGCAGCGCTCAGCAGCTCGCCGCGGTCGCGCACCGGTCGCTGGCCTCGCTGCCGCAGGACCTGCGCCTCGCCGATCCCGGCCGCAAGTCGATGTTCGACGACCGGCTCTACGAGCGCGGCGGGCTCACCGTGCACGCGCTGCGCTGCGCGCTCGGCGACGACGCGTTCTTCCGGATGCTGCGCGCCTGGCTCGGGCTGCACCGGGGCGGTTCGGTGACGACGTCGACGCTCACCGCGCACGTGGCACGGTTCGCACCGGAGCCCCTGGACGACCTGTTCGACGCGTGGGTGTACGGCACGGTGCTGCCGCCGCTGCCGGTCCCGTCGGTGGGCCGGGGCGCGGAGTCGGCGTAAGCGCTCCGCTGTGCCTGCGGTGATGAACCGACCGGTGGTGAGCCGGCACGGTGCTCGGCCTGTGGGCGGTCCTGCGGGCGGGTGGGGGCTGATCGCGCCGTTCCCCGCGCGCCCTACGGGGCACGACGCCACCGACGGGCGTGATCGGTGGGGCGGGCACAATGGGGTCATGGCCCGACGTACCGCCCGCCCGCGACAGCGTGCCTCCGCCGCCGTCCGCACCTCCCCCGCCGTCTCCGCCGGCTGCCCGTGCGGACTGCCCGCCGTCTACGAAGCCTGCTGCGGTCGCTACCACTCGGGCGCCGAGGCCGCGCCCGGCGCCGAGGCGCTGATGCGGTCGCGGTACAGCGCCTTTGTGCGGGGCGACGTGGGGTATCTGCTGCGGACGTGGCATCCGCGGACGCGGCCGGAGCGGCTCGAGCTCGATCCGGGGATGCGGTGGACGGGCCTGGAGATCCTCGGGACGGCGGACGGGAGCGCCTTCCACACGACCGGGACCGTGGAGTTCCGGGCCTCCTTCCGGGGCGGCGCGCTGCACGAGCGCAGCCGCTTCGAGCGGCTGGCCGGGGCGTGGGTGTACGTGGACGGGGAGTTCCCGGAGAGCTCCGAATGACCCGCTAGGGCGCCAGGATGTCCAGTTCCTGGAGGGCGCCGACCGTGATCTCCCGGGTCAGTTGTTCGGCGCGGGCCGCGTCGCCCTCGCGGACCGCCTCCGCCACCTGGACGTGGAGGGTGACGGCGGTCGGGTCGGGGTCCTCGAACATGACCTCGTGATGGGTGCGGCCCGCGAGGACCTCCGCGACGACGTCGCCGAGGCGGGCGAACATCTCGTTGCCCGAGGCGGCGAGGATCACCCGGTGGAAGGCGACGTCGTGGACGAGGTATCCCTCCAGCCGGTGGCCGCGTGAGTTGGCCACCATGCCGAGCGCGCACTCCGTGAGTTCGGCGCACTGCTCCGCCGTGGCGTGTTTCGCCGCCAGGCCCGCCGCGACCGGCTCGATCGCCGAGCGTAGGACGGTGAGCGAGCGCAGCTGGTGCGGGCGGTCGGCGCCTGCCAGCCGCCAGCGGATGACCTGCGGGTCGTAGACGTTCCACGCGACCCGGGGACGGACCGTCACGCCGACGCGGCGGCGGGACTCGACCAGGTGCATGGACTCCAGGACGCGGACCGCCTCGCGCATCACCGAGCGGGAGACGTCGAAGCGCTGGGCCAGTTCGTCGGTGCGCAGAACACTGCCCGGCGGATACTCACCCGCGGTGATGGCGGGGCCCAGGGCGTCCAGTACTTGGCCGTGCAGACCCCGGCCCGGAGTGGTCATGCACTCAGAGTACGGGGTAGATCACGGAGCCAAAAAGTCAGACTTATTTGTCACACACCCTTGAATTCGTCGTACCTAATCGGTTTCAGTGTCGTCGGCGTCCGTTGGCGTCAGACGTCGAAGCAGACAGCGAGGCAGAGATGCGTACCCCCCATGTCGTCGTGGTGATGGGCGTCGCCGGCACGGGCAAGACCACCATCGGTCCCCTGCTCGCCGCCCGGTCGGGCGTTCCGTACGCCGAGGGCGACGACTTCCACCCGCAGGCCAACATCGACAAGATGTCGGCCGGCACCCCGCTCGACGACGACGACCGGTGGCCGTGGCTCGACGCCATCGGTGGCTGGGCGGAATCACGCGCCGGGCTAGGCGGGGTCGTCAGCTGCTCCGCACTGAAGCGGTCGTACCGCGACCGGCTGCGGGCGACGGCCCCCGGGGTCGTCTTCGTGCATCTCGCGGGTGACCGCGCGCTGATCGAGGACCGGATGGCGCACCGTCAGGGCCACTTCATGCCGACCGCGCTGCTCGACTCCCAGTTCGCCACGCTCCAGCCCCTCCAGGCGGACGAGGCGGGCGTCGTCGTCGACGTCTCCGGCAGCCCGGAGGCCATCACCGGGCGGGCCGTGACCGCGCTCGACGCGCTTCCTCAGCCTGCCTGACCACCCGGCACCACCCCGTACTTCCCTCCCCCGTCCCCGTCACCTGCAAGGGAATCACCCGTGACCAGACTCAGTGTCGAGATGCTGGCAGCGGACACCGTCGAGCCGATCACCTCGGCCGGCCACGCGCAGCTGGGCATCGCCGTTCTGGCGGGCATCGCCGTGATCGTCCTGCTCATCACCCGGTTCAAGCTCCACGCCTTCCTGGCGCTGACCATCGGCTCGCTCGCGCTGGGCGCGTTCGCCGGGGCGCCGCTGGACAAGGCCATCGCCTCGTTCACCACCGGACTCGGCGCCACCGTCGCCGGGGTGGGCGTGCTGATCGCGCTGGGCGCGATCCTCGGCAAGATGCTCGCGGACTCCGGCGGCGCCGACCAGATCGTGGACACGATCCTCGCGAAGGCGGGCGGCCGCTCGATGCCGTGGGCGATGGTGCTGATCGCCTCCGTGATCGGTCTGCCGCTGTTCTTCGAGGTAGGCGTGGTGCTGCTGATCCCCGTCGTGCTGATGGTCGCCAAGCGGGGCAACTACTCGCTCATGCGGATCGGCATCCCGGCGCTGGCCGGTCTGTCGGTGATGCACGGTCTCGTCCCGCCGCACCCCGGTCCGCTGGTCGCGATCGACGCGGTCGGCGCCAACCTGGGCGTCACCCTGGCGCTCGGCGTGCTCGTCGCCGTCCCGACGGTCGTCGTCGCGGGTCCGCTGTTCTCGCGGGTCGCCGCCCGCTGGGTCGACGTCCCCGCTCCCGACCGCATGATTGCGCAGCGGCCCTCCGAGGACCTGGAGAAGCGGCCCGGCTTCGGCGCCACGCTCGCGACGATCCTGCTGCCCGTCGTCCTCATGCTGTCCAAGGCGCTGGTCGACATCGTGGTGGACGACCCCGAGCACACCGTGCAGCGCGTCTTCGACGTCGTCGGATCCCCGCTGATCGCGCTGCTCACCGCCGTACTCGTCGGCATCATCACCCTGCTCCGGCCCGCCGGGTTCGCCAAGGACCGGATCTCGGGGCTGGTCGAGAAGGGCCTCGCGCCCATCGCGGGCATCCTGCTGATCGTCGGCGCGGGCGGCGGCTTCAAGCAGACGCTGATCGACTGCGGCGTGGGCCAGATGGTCCTGGACATCTCCAAGGACTGGTCGATCCCGGCGCTGCTGCTGGCCTGGCTGATCGCGGTGACCATACGGCTGGCGACCGGTTCGGCGACCGTGGCGACGATCTCGGCGGCCGGCCTGGTCGCGCCGCTCGCGGCCGACATGTCGACCACGCACACGGCCCTGCTGGTCCTGGCCATCGGCGCCGGCTCGCTGTTCTTCAGCCATGTCAACGACGCGGGGTTCTGGCTGGTGAAGGAGTACTTCGGGCTCACCGTCGGCCAGAACATCAAGACCTGGTCGGTCATGGAGACCATCATCTCCGTGGTCGCCGGTGGCCTGGTCCTGCTCCTCTCGCTGGTCATATAGCGGTACGGCGGGAGCGGGAAGGAGAAGGAGTACGAGCATGAGTCATCCCCTGTTCGACATCAGCGGCCGGACCGCCCTGGTCACCGGCTCCAGCCGGGGCATCGGGCTGGCCCTGGCCCGGGGCCTCGCGGAGGCCGGCTGCACAGTGGTCCTGAACGGGCGGGACGCGGACCGTCTCGAGCGGGCGGCCGCCGGACTGCCGGGCGAGGTGCACACGAGCGTGTTCGACGTCACCGACGGCTCCTCGGTGGACGCCGGGATCGCCGGGATCGAGGACCGGGTCGGTCCGCTCGACATCCTGGTCAACAACGCGGGTGTACAACTGCGCGCCCCGCTCCTGGAGTTCGCCGAATCCGACTGGCACCGGCTGCTGGACACCAACCTCACCAGCGCGTTCCTGGTGGGCCGGGCGGCCGCCCGCGGGATGACGGAACGCGGCCACGGAAAGATCATCAACATCTGCTCGCTCCAGAGCGAGGTGGTCCGCCCGGGCATCGCGCCCTACGCGGCCACCAAGGGCGCGCTGAAGATGCTCACCAAGGGCATGTGCGCGGACTGGGGGCCGTACGGCGTCCAGGTCAACGGGCTCGGTCCGGGCTACATCGAGACCGAGCTGACCGGGCCCCTGGTCCGGGACGAGGAGTTCAGCGCGTGGGTGCGGCGCCGTACCCCGGCCGGGCGGTGGGGTACGACCCAGGACCTGGTGGGCGGGGTGCTGTTCCTCGCCTCTCCCGCGGCGGACTTCGTCAGCGGACAGGTGCTGTACGTCGACGGCGGTATGACGAGTGTGCTCTGAAGGGGCGTGACGAGGGATGCTCGGTTGTGTGATCCACGGTCGGGGCGACCTGCGCGTCGAGGAGCTGGCGTCGCCGGTGCCCGGACCGGGCGAGGTCCTCGTCGCCGTCCGTTACGGCGGGGTCTGCGGCTCCGACCTGCACTACTGGCGGCACGGCGGGGTCGGTGACTTCCGCCTGAAGGAGCCGATGGTGCTGGGACACGAGGTGGTGGGGACGGTCGTCGCGTACGGCTCCCCCTCCCCCTCGGGTCCCCCTGCCGGTACGCCGGTCGCCGTGCACCCCGCCACTCCGTGCGGGGTGTGCCCGGAGTGCGCGGACGGGCGGCGCCATGTCTGCCGGGACACCCGCTACCTCGGCAGCGCGGCCCGGACGCCGCACGTGCAGGGCGGGTTCGCGGGCGAGATCGTCGTCCCCGTCGAGCAGGTGCGGTCGCTCCCGGAAGGGCTTCCGCCGCGTCGGGCCGCGCTCGCCGAGCCGCTGTCGGTGGCGTTGCACGCGGTGCGGCGGGCCGGGGCGGTGTCCGGGCGGCACGTCCTGGTCACCGGTGCCGGACCGATCGGCGCTCTGGTGGTCGCGGCGGCGAAGGCGGCCGGCGCGGCCCGGGTGACCGTGACCGACCTGCTGCCCACCGCGCTCGGCCATGCCCGCGCCATGGGCGCCGACACCGTCGTACGCGCCGACGATCCGGCGGATCCCGGGTGGCCGTCGGAGGTGGACGTGGCCGTCGAGGCGTCCGGGGTGGCCGCCGGTCTCGACAGCTGCCTGCGGCTGGTACGGCGTGGCGGGGTCGTCGTGCAGCTGGGCATGCTGCCGCCGGGTCAGAGCCCGTTCGCCGGGAACCTGGTGGTCAGCCGGGAGATCGAGCTGCGCGGGGCGTTCCGCTTCGACACGGAGTTCGACGCGGCGCTGCGACTGCTCGCGGCCGAGCCCGCGTTCGACGCGTTGATCAGCGCGGTGGTCCCGGTGCGGGACGCGGAGTCGGCGTTCGCGCTCGCCGCGGACCGGGACCGCTCCTGCAAGGTGCTGCTGGACTTCGGGGGTCGCGGGGCCGGGTGAGGAGAGCGGGGTGAGGGGCCGGTCAGGGGCGGGTTCGGCTAGGGGCGCCACAGGCGGTGTTCCCGGCGGGCCCATTCGCGGCTCACCGAGCCCGTGCGCATCCCGCGGCGCGCCTCCGGATCGCCCAGGGCCATGCCGATGTGGCCGGCCAGGACGACGCCGATCGTCAGGGCGAGCCAGTCGTGGACGAAGGTCGCGCTGGTGCGCCACATGATCGGGGTGAGGTGGGTGATCCACATGAGCAGGCCGGTGCCGACCATCACGAGGGTCGCCCCGGCGATCCAGGCCGCGTAGATCTTCTGTCCGGCGTTGAACTTGGCCGCCGGACGCGACTCCCGGCGCTTGTCCCGGCGCAGGGCGGCACCCAGCCAGCGACGGTCGTGCGGGCCGAAGCGGTTGAGGTGGCGCAGGTCGGCGCGGAACGCGCGGGAGGCGAGGCCCGCCAGGACCGGGACGGGCAGGGCCAGGCCGGCCCATTCGTGGACCCGGACCACCAGCTCGCGCCGGCCCACGAGCTGGGCGAACTCGGGGATGTACAGGAAGGCCGCCGTCACCACGCACACGCCCATCAACAGGGCCGTGGTGCGGTGCACCCACCGTTCGGCGCGGGTGAAGCGGGGGATCTTCGTGGTCGCCGGCGGCGCCTCAGCTCGTAGGCTCATCGTCCCGTCCGTTCGAGCGGCCGACCCAGGCGTCGACGTCGTAACCACGCTCCTCCCAGTAGCCGGGCTTCACCTTCTCGGTGACGGTGATGCCGGAGAGCCACTTGGCGGACTTGTAGAAGTACATGGGCGCCACGTAGAGGCGGACGGGGCCGCCGTGGTCGTGGCCGAGGTCCTTGTCCTGCATGCGCAGCGCGACCAGGACGTCGGCGCGACGGGCCTGGGCGAGGGTGAGGCTCTCGGTGTAGGCGCCGTCGAAGCAGGTGAAGCGGATCGCGCCGGCCTCGGCGCGGACTCCGGCCGCGTCGAGCAGGGCGGACAGCCGGACGCCCTCGAAGGGCGTGCCCGGCACCCGCCAGCCGGTGACGCACTGGACGTCCTTGACCATCCGGGTCTGGGGCAGGGCCCTGAGGTCGGCCAGCGTGTAGGTGGCGGGCCGGTCGACCAGGCCGTCCACGGTGAGGCGGTAGTTCGTGACGTTCCTGTGCGGGACCGAGGACGTCACCGAGTAGTAGCGGAAGCCGCCGCCGTTGGGGAGCAGACCGGTGAGGCCGGTGGGGTCCTTGTCGGCGGCGCTGCCGAGGAAGGCCTCCATACCGCGCTGGAGCGGGGGCGCCGCGACGACTCCCAGGGCGCCGAGGGCGAGCGTGCCGAGGAAGACCCGCCGGCCGACGGGTGTGCCGCGTTCCGCGGGCGCTGCGTCCGGGCCGGCTGCCTCGGAGGGTTCGGCCGGCTCGGATGGTTCGGGGTTCACCCTTCCATTCGAGCACTCGGGGGCCCGCCGGGGCCAGGGATCCCGGGCGGCCGTCAGACTTCGGTCATCATTCTTACCCGGCTCTCAGCCCGAGCGCGGCGGCACGGGCCGTGTGGAAGGCCTGGTGGGGGTCGCGGTCCGGGTAGGACCAGGGCTCGGCGGTGGCGTGCCGGCCGATGCGGTGGAAGAGGGCGGCCGCCTCGGCGCCCCGGCCCTCCAGGACCTTGGCGTGGGCGAGGAAGTTCAGGTCGATCAGGTGGCGGGGGTGGTCGTCGTGCTCCCACTCCAACCACCAGTCGAAGGCGGCCTTCGTCACGCCCCGGGCCCGGCCGTCCCGCCAGTGCCCGGAGGCGGCGGGGTCGGCGGGCGCGAAGCCGTGGGCGGCCAGGACGCGATAGCGCTCGGCGTGCGCGACGACCGGGAGGATCGCCAGCGGGGAGTCGGCGGGCGCCTGTTCGGCGGCCCAGGCGGCGAAGTCGTGGACCTCGTGCAGCGGGTCCGGGCCGCCGTCCGCCCGGCGCTCGGCGAGCCGGGCGACCATGAGGTGGTGCGCGTGATGGTGGTCGCGATGCCGGGACCGGACCTCCTCGAAGATCCGCACGGCCGCCGCACCGCCGTCCCGTTCCAGCTGGAGCAGGCCGAGCCAGGGGGTGGGGTCGGCGGGCGCGAGCGCGGCGGCGGACCGGCAGGCGGCTCGGGCGACCGCCGCGTCCTCCTTGCCGCGCAGGGTCCGGCGGACCTGGGCCAGGGCGAGCAGCACGGCGGCGTCGGCACTGCCGGGTTCGGCGAGCAGCCACTCGTGGGCCCAGGCGGCCGTGCAGGGATCGAGGGCGAGGACCGCCGTCCGGTGCGCGCGGCGGTCCCAGTCGGAGCCGGTACGGGCCAGCAGGGAGCGGACGGGTTGCCGGCGGCCCTGGGTCAGCGCGGCGCGGGCGAGGCCGAGCTCGGTGTCGTCCAGGACCGGGTCGGGGGTCCGGCGGACGCGCTCGTGATCACGGCCGGGAGGGGGCGGGGGTAAGGGCACCGCGGGACTTCCTCATCCTCCTCGGCGGCGGATCTGACATCGGCCCGCGATCGGCCGATCACGCACAGCCAATCCCTAGGGAACACTCACCGTCAAGGGTCGGGGAGGGACGACAGCTGCCGACCGTTCCCCGGTGGCGGGAATCCGGTGGCGGAGCGCCGCTGGTGGGACCCCCTGCCGCCGGGCGTCCCGGCGGCCGGTGTGGCGTACGCCATGGCGCGGTCCGGCCGGAGCCCACACCATGGCCGTAGGGCCGCCCCGCATCCCCGGCCCTGATTCCCGGGTGCCGCGGCCGGGTCGACCGCCCGGTTCCGGGTACTCGATGCGCCGCGGGCGCCGGGACGCTACTGTCGGCCACGACGCATCCCGTCCGTGGTCCGACCGGATGATCGAGGTAGGCAGCGTGTCGGTTCTGGTTCTGGTTCTCGCCGTGAGCGCCGCCTGCTGCCTGGGCTTCGGGTTCGTCCTCCAGCAGAACGCGGCCCAGCGGGCGCCGCTCGGCGACTTCCTCTCCCCGCGGCTGCTGTTCGACCTGATGAAGGTGCCGCGCTGGCTGGGCGGCATCGGTCTCATGGTGGCGGGCATGGCACTGGGCGCGATCGCGCTCGGCCAGGGCGAGATCTCCCTGGTGGAGCCGCTGCTCGCGACCAATCTGCTGTTCGCCCTCGCGCTCTCCCGGCACCAGACGAAACAGCCGCTCGGCCGCCAGGGCTGGGCCGGCCTGATCCTGCTCGCCGGCGGGGTGACCACCTTCATCGTGGCGGGCGAGCCGCGCGGCGGCACCGCCGTCACGGATCCGCTGCGGCACTGGCTGATCATCGGGGTGATGGTCGGGCTGGCGCTGCTGCTCACCACCTACGCCAAACGCTCCCGGCTCAGCTCCGGCCCGGTGCTGCTGGCCCTCGCGGCCGGCCTGCTGTACGGCGTCCAGGACGCGCTGACCAGGGTCAGCGGGCAGCGCTTCGCCGCGGGCGGCCTCGGCGAACTGCTGACCGGCTGGCAGCCGTACGCGGTGCTCGCGCTCGGCGTGACCGGCCTCGTGCTGGTCCAGAGCGCGTTCGAGACGGCTCCCCTGCGGATGTCGCTGCCCGCGCTGACCGCGGCGCAGCCCCTCGCGGGGATCATCTGTGGGGTCGGCTTCCTCGGCGACCAGTTGCGCACCGACACCGGTGCGCTGGCCTGGGAGGCGGCGGGGCTCGCGGCGATCGTGGCGGGCATCGTGCTCCTCGGGCTGCACCCGGCGATGCCGCGCGGCACGGCACCGCGGGAACGGGTCCCGGACCTCCAGCCCCAGTAGCCGCCGGCACCGGTGGCGGGCCTGCTTGGATGGGCCCATGAGCGCTGCTGACGAGATCCTCGACATCGTCGACGAGAACGACCTGGTGGTCGGACAGTTCCCTCGCGGGCAGGCGTACGCCGAGGGCCTGCGGCACCGCTGCGTCTTCGTCCGGGCCAGGGACGCCGAGGGCCGGATCTTCGTCCACCGCCGCACCCCGACCAAGCTGGTCTTCCCCTCGCTGTACGACATGTTCGTCGGCGGGGTGGTGGGCGCGGGCGAGTCGTACGACGACGCCGCGCTGCGTGAGGCCGAGGAGGAGCTGGGCGTGAGCGGCCTGCCCCGCCCGGAGTTCCTCTTCAAGTTCCTGTACGACGCCGGCGCCGCCGGGAGCTGGTGGTCGGCCGTCTACGAGGTCCGCTGCGAGCTGCCGGTGCACCCCCAGGCGGAGGAGGTGGCCTGGCACGAGTTCCTCCCCGAGGAGGAGGTCGAACGGCGGCTGTCCGTCTGGGAGTGGGTGCCGGACGGGCTGGCGGCGTACGAGCGGCTGAAGGCGCACCGGGCGACCGGCTGAGCAGGGCGGGAACCGCTGCGGGGGGCATCGGGAGCGGGGCGGACGACGGTCGGCGGGTAGGGTCCTGCGGGTGATCGAGTTCGTACGGAACGTCCGGTTGTGGTTCGCTCCCGAGCAGGTCCGGGAGGAGGGCCGCACACCCGACTACCGGTTCTCGCTGGCGAACGAGCGCACGTTCCTCGCCTGGCTGCGCACCGCGCTCGCGCTGATCGGCGGGGGCTTCGCGGTGGACCAGTTCCTGCCGGATCTGCGCTGGGGCTGGCGGGTCGGGCTGGCGCTCGCGCTGCTGGGCGCGGGCGTGTTGTGCTCCCTGCGCGCGGTCAACCACTGGATGCGCTGCGAGCGGGCGATGCGCCGGGGCGAGGACCTGCCGGCGTCCCGCTTTCCGGCGCTGCTGGGCGTGCTGGTCGCGGTGGTGGCCCTGGCGATGGCCGTCGTGGTGCTGGTGGGGTGGGAGGGGTGAGCGAGGCGGACCGGCCGGTGCGTGACCCCGGCCTTCAGCCCGAGCGGACCCGGCTCGCCTGGCGGCGTACGACGCTGGCGAGCACGGTGGCCGCCGTGCTCGCCGTGAAGGC
This sequence comes from Streptomyces sp. NBC_01334, assembly GCF_035983595.1. NCBI lineage: Bacteria > Bacillati > Actinomycetota > Actinomycetes > Kitasatosporales > Streptomycetaceae > Streptomyces > Streptomyces sp. NBC_01334. Next base: position 2,286,263 of record NZ_CP130718.1, read on the forward strand.
GGCGCTGCACGGCGGGGTGTCGGTGTCCGGGATCGTCGCCTGCGCGCTGTGCTGCGGCCTGTGGCTGGCCTTCCTGCTGCTCGCGCACCGCCGCATCCACGCCCTCTCCGCCGCCGCGGTCCCGGCGGCCCTCAGCCCGCGGCACGCCACGGCGGCGGTGCTGTGCGCGGTGGCGACGGCGGTGTGCGCCGCGGCGCTGGTGGTGGTCTAGGACCTCGTCCGGCGCCCCGCCGGCCTCACTGCTCCGCGTGCTCGGCGGCCTCGTCCGCCCAGTCCACCGTCACCACGATCTTGCCCCGGGTGCGGCCCTCTTCGTTGAGCCGGTAGGCGTCCGCGGCGCGCTCCAGCGGGAAGGTGTCGGAGACGTGCACGGACACCACACCCTGTTCGGCCAGTTCCGACAACCGGGTGAGGTCGTCGGCGTCGGGCCGGACCCAGAAGTACCGGCCGCCGTACCCGACGACGTCCCCGTCGGCGATCGACGCCAGGCGTCCCTCCGGGGCCAGCAGGTTGGCGGAGACCCTCAGCGTGTCGCCGCCGACCGTGTCGAAGGCCGCGTCCACGCCCTCGGGGGCCAGCCCGCGCACCCGCTCGGACAGCCCCTCGCCGTAGGTCACGGGCTCGCCGCCCAGCGAGCGGACGAAGTCGTGGTTGGCCTCGCTCGCCGTGCCGATCACCCGGGCGCCCAGATGGCGGGCGAGCTGTACGGCGATGGAGCCGACGCCGCCCGCGGCCGCATGGACGAGAACGGTCTCGCCCCGCTTCACCTGGAGTGCCTGGGTCAGCACCTGGTAGGCGGTGAGCCCGGTCAGCGGCAGGCCCGCGGCCTCCTCCCAGGTGAGGTTGCGCGGCTTGCGGGCGAGGGTGCGCACCGGGGCGCCGACGTACTCGGCGAAGGTGCCGCGGGAGAGGAAGTCCTCGCGGACGTAGCCGATCACCTCGTCGCCGACCGCGTACTCGGCGACGGACACCCCGAGCTGCACGACGACCCCCGAGACGTCCCACCCGGGGATCACCGGGAAGACGGCGTCGAGCATCGGGTCCAGGTAGCCCTCGCGGGCCTTCCAATCGACAGGGTTCACGGCTGCCGCCCGGACCTTCACCAGCACCGAGTCGGGGCCGATCTTGGGCTCGCGGACGTCCCCGTACACGAGCGTCTCGGGGCCGCCGTAGCGTGAGTAGCTGATGGCCTTCATGGGTCCGACCCTCCGGGGTACCCGGACGCCACGCAAGCCGAATGACCCGATATGCGGAGTTCGCGTGGCAGCCTGTCCGACGTCATCACCCCGCAGCTTCGAAGGTGAGCAGCATGACCACCCTCCATGTCGAGCACTCCGCCCACACCCACACGCACGGCCCGGACTGCGGGCACACCGAGGTGCGGCACGGCGACCACGTCGACTACGTCCACGACGGGCATCTGCACCGTGAGCACGGCGGCCACTGGGACGAGTGCGAGCCGGGCGGGCACGTGACCCACGACGGGCACGAGCACCGGCACGGCGAGGACTGCGGGCACGCGCGCGTACGGCACGGCGACCATGTGGACTACCTGCACGACGGGCACCGGCACGCCGAGCACGAGGGCCACTGGGACGACCACTGACGCGTCCGAAGGACGACGGCCGGGCGGCCGGGAACCGCCCCGACGACGGCTCCCCGGGTACGGCCCGGGGAGCCGTCGTCCTATCGTGGCCCCGATCACGTTGGGCGTGACCACTGGACGGCATACCGACCGGTCGGCATCATAGTGTGCATGCTGATTACCCGTCCCGTCCGCAGGAGCCGCGCATGAGCCCCGACCACCCGCCCGGACTCGATCTCGACCGGCTGCGCGCCCTGCTGGAGCGCGAACGTCCCGGTCTGGTCGACGGCCCCCTCACCGGCCGGCTGATCGAGGGCGGACGGTCGAACCTCACCTACGCGGTCTCCGACGGCACCGCGAAGTGGGTCGTACGGCGCCCTCCGCTGGGGCACGTCCTGGCCACCGCGCACGACATGCGGCGCGAGCACCGGGTGATCAGCGCCCTGCACGCGACGAGCGTGCCGGTGCCGCGCCCGGTGCTGCTGTGCGAGGACCCCGACAACGGCGCGGCGCCCGGAGCGCCCTTCTACGTCATGGAGTTCGTCGAGGGCACCCCCTACCGCACCGCCGACGAGCTCGCCCCGCTCGGCGAGCGGCGCACCCGGGACGCGGTCCTCTCGCTGGCGGACACCCTGGTGGAGCTGCACGCGGTGGACCCCGCCGCGGTGGGCCTGGCCGACTTCGGCCGCCCCGAGGGCTTCCTCGACCGGCAGCTGCGCCGCTGGGGCAAGCAGCTGGACGCCTCCCGCAGCCGCGAGCTGCCCGGGATCGACGAGCTGCACGCGGCGCTCGGCCGTGGGCTGCCGCACTCCCCCGCCCCCGCGGTCGTGCACGGCGACTACCGGCTCGACAACGTCCTGATCGGGACCGACGACAAGATCCGGGCGATCCTCGACTGGGAGATGTCGACGCTCGGCGACCCGCTGACCGACCTGGGCCTGCTGGTGATGTACAGCGTGCCGCTGGAACTCCCGAACTCGCCCATCTCCACGACCGCCTCGGCACCCGGGCACCCGTCGCCCGCCGAGCTGATCGAGCGCTACGCGACCCGCTCGGGGCGTGACGTCTCGGCGGTCTCCTGGTACACGGCGTTCGCCTGGTTCAAGCTCGCCGTGATCCTGGAGGGCATCCACTACCGGTACACGCTGGGCCAGACGGTCGGGCGCGGCTTCGACCGCATCGGGGAGCTCGTCCCCGTCTTCATCGAGCACGGACTGACCACTCTCCAGGAAGGCTGACCGGCATGGATTTCGCGTTCGACGCACGCACCGAGGAGCTCCGCGCCAAGCTGCTCGCCTTCATGGACGAGTACGTGTACCCGGCCGAGCCCGTCGCCGATGAGCAGCGCGCGCTGCTCGCCTCGCCGTGGGACACCCCGGCCGTGGTCGAGGAGCTGAAGGAGCAGGCTCGCAGCCAGGGCCTGTGGAACCTGTTCCTCCCCGACGCCGAGCACGGCGCCGGTCTGACGAACCTCCAGTACGCGCCGCTGGCCGAGATCACCGGCCGTTCCCCGCAGCTGGCGCCGACGGCCCTGAACTGTGCCGCCCCCGACACCGGGAACATGGAGGTGCTCGCCCAGTTCGGTGACGAGCGGCAGCAGAAGCAGTGGCTGGAGCCGCTGCTGGCCGGGGAGATCCGCTCGGCGTTCGCGATGACCGAGCCGGACGTGGCCTCCTCCGACGCGACCAACATCACCACGCTCATCCAGCGGGACGGCGACGAGTACGTCGTCACCGGGCGCAAGTGGTACATCTCCGGGGCGATGAACCCGGACTGCAAGATCTTCATCGTGATGGGCAAGACCGACCCGGACGGCGCCGACATCCGCCGTCAGCAGTCCATGGTGCTGGTGCCGCGCGACACACCCGGCGTCACCGTCAAGCGCGCCATGAAGGTGTTCGGCTACGAGGACCACTCCCACGGCGGCCACGCCGAGGTGGTCTTCGACCGGGCGCGGGTTCCGGTGACGAACCTGATCGGCGAGGAGGGCGGCGGCTTCGCCATCGCCCAGGCCCGGCTCGGTCCCGGCCGCATCCACCACTGCATGCGGCTGATCGGCATGGCGGAGCGGGCGATCGAGCTGATGTGCCGCCGGGCGGTCTCCCGCGACGCCTTCGGCAAGGCGCTGGCCCAGCAGGGCGTGGTGCAGAACTGGATCGCGGACGCGCGGGTCGCCGTCGAGCAACTGCGGCTGCTGGTCCTGAAGACGGCGTGGATGATGGACACCGTCGGCAACCGGGGCGCCCACACGGAGATCCAGGCCATCAAGATCGCGACGCCCCGCGCGGTCGTCGACATCCTCGACCGTGCGATCCAGCTGCACGGCGCGGGCGGTGTGAGCCAGGACTTCCCGCTGGCCGAGCTGTACGCGAGCGCCCGCACCCTGATGCTCGCCGACGGCCCGGACGAGGTCCACCAGCGGTCGCTGGCGCGACGGGAGTTGAAGAAGTACCTGTAGCGGTGCCGTCCGCGAGAAGAACCAGGAAGGCCCCGGCGTCGTCGTCGCCGGGGCCTTCCTCGCCTCGTCACGGGCCCGCTTACACCGTATGGCGATCGTCAGGGGCGCAGCGCCCGCAGCAGCAGATCCGCCAGGTGATCGGCGACCTCCTGCGGCCCCATGGAACCGTCCGGGCGGTACCAGGTCGACAGGTGGTGGACGGAGCCGAAGTGGTAGTCCACGACCAGGTCTGCCGGGGTCGCCGTGGAGAAGACGCCGGCCTCCTGGCCCTCTTCGACGAGGGCGCGGAAGCGTTCGTGGTAGCGCCGGCGCTCGGCCCGCACCTGCTTGTTCTTCTCGGGGCTCAGGTGGTGCATCGAACGGAAGAAGATCGACGCGTCGTCGAGGTTCTCGATCGTCGTGACGACGACGTCCGCCGCCGCGCCCCGCAGCCGCTTCTCGATCGGCTCGTCGGCGTTCGCGAAGGCGTCCAGCCGCTCCTGCTGCACGCGCAGCACGCGCGCGTACACCTCGTGCAGGAGGTCGTCCTTGGAGCCGAAGTAGTGGTACAGCGCACCCTTGGTGACGCCTGCCGCCTCGACGATCTCCTGCACCGAGGTCCGGTCGTAGCCCTGCTCGGCGAAGAGCCGGGTGGCGGCGGCAAGGAGCCGTTGCGGAACAGGAGCCTCTGCACCGTCCGTCGTCCTGGGCACTGCCGCCACCTGCCTTCCTCTATGCCGCATCGGCGAGCCGTACCGGCTGTCGTGCTGCTGATCTGACGCTGATTGTCACTGACTGTCCTGTGGACGGGAGCGCAGCTCCCGTCGGAGGATCTTGCCACTCGCCGTCTTGGGCAGGTCGGGCAGGATCTCCACGTGGCGCGGATACTTGTACGCCGCCAACCGGTCCTTGCAGTAGGCCGCGAGCGTATCGGCATCCGCGTCGGCGCCGGGACGCAGGCTGATGTACGCCTTGACGGTCTCCCCGCGATAGCCGTCCGGCACCCCGACGACGGCCGCCTCGCGCACCGCCGGGTGCGTGTACAGCACGTCCTCGACCTCGCGCGGCCACACCTTGAAGCCGGACGCGTTGATCATGTCCTTCTTGCGGTCGACGACGTACAGCCAGCCCTGTTCGTCCATGAAGCCGATGTCGCCGGTGCGCAGCTCGCCGTCGGGGAAGGTCTCGGCGGTGGCCTCGGGGCGGCGCCAGTACCCGGGGACCACCTGCGGGCCCCGCACGACGATCTCGCCCTGCTCGCCGAAGGGCACCTCCGCGCCCTGCTCGTCGACGATGCGGACGACCGTGTCGGGTCCGGGCACGCCGACGGCGAGGGTCCCGGAGGCCGGGTCGACCGGCGCCTCGAGCTGGGGCGGTACGGAGGCGCAGGGCGCGGTGCACTCGGTGAGTCCGTAGCCGTTGCGGATGTACGGACCGAAGCCCGCCCGGAACTTCTCCACCAGGGCGGGCGGCACCGGCGCGCCGCCGGAGGAGATGTTCACGAAGGACGCGAAGTGGTCGCGGGTGACGTCGGGGTGGGCCGCCAGCGCCATGAAGGCGGTGGACGGGCCCACCGTGTAGTGCGGCTTGTGCTCGGCGAACGCCTCCAGCACCACGCCCGCCTCGAAGCGGTACGTCAGGACGAGGGTCCCCGCGCTGTTCAGACAGGCGCCGAGCTGACAGACCATGCCGGTGATGTGGAACAGCGGCGCGAGGGCGTAGTAGACGGGCGCCTCGGGCAGGCGCAGCCCGGTGCGCTGCCGCTCGGCGTTGACCATGATGTTGCGGTGGGTGTTGGTGGCGCCCTTGGGGGCGCCGCTCGTACCCGAGGTGTAACTGATCAGGGCGATGTCGGCGGGTGCGGCCTCACGCCCCTCGGGAGCCTTGTGGCCGGCGCGGGCGACGGCGGTGAGATCGTCGGCGTCCGGTGCCTGCGGGAGCCGCTCGAAGGTCAGCACGCGCGCCTCGCCCCGGGTCTGGAAGTCCAGCTCGCAGCCGGTGAGCACGATCCGCACCGGCGAGTCGGCGACCGTCTCCCGCAGATACGACTCCCAGGCCCGGTCGGAGCAGATCAGCGCGGCCACCTCGCCGTCCCGCAGGACGTGGGCGACCTCGCCCGACTTGTACATCGGATTGACGGGGACGACCGTCGCGCCCGCCTTCCAGGCGCCGAGCAGGGCGAGGACGAAGAGCGGGGAGTTCTGCAACAGCACGGCGACCCGGTCACCGGGCTCCAGGCCACGGGCGGCGAGGTGACCGGCCACGGAGTCGCTGAGCTCGTCCACCTCGCGATAGCTGAGCCGCCCGTCGAAGTAGGCGAGGCAGGTGCGGTCGGGGGCCTCGGCGACGGACCTGCGGAAGGCGTGCACGAGGGAGTCGGCGGGGTCGATCGGGGCACGCTGGGCCTCGTCGAGGAGGGCCACCCAGGGCTTGGCCGCGTAATGGGAGGCGGGCACGGTCATTCGGCGGTCTCCCACTTCTGCTGGAGGTGGTTCATGTTGGACAGCCAGCGATCGGGGTCCCCGGCCCGCACCTGGTAGTACCCGGCGACCTCGGGGTGCGGCAAAATCAGGAAACGGTCCTCCGCGATGCCCTTGAACAGGGCGTCCGCCACGTCCTGCGGCTCGATCGCGGTCGGCTTGAGCACCAGGTCGCCCGCGCTGCCGGTGGCGTCCAGCATGTCGGTGCGGACGCCCTGGGGACAGATCGCGTGGACCTTGATCCCGCGGTGGCGGTAGGTCAGCGACAGCCACTCGGCGAAGGCGTACGCGCCGTGCTTGGTCACGCTGTACGGGGCGGCGCCGATCATCGTGAGCAGCCCGGCGGCGGACACGGTCGACACGAACCGGCCCCGGCCGCGCTCCAGCCAGTCCGGGAGCAGCGCGTGGGCCGCGCGGACATGGGCCATGACGTTGACGTCCCAGGCGAGCGCCCAGACGGCCTCCTCGGCCGACTCCGAGCCGCCCGAGGCGACTCCGGCGTTGGCGCAGTACACGTCGACGGTGCCGCCGAGCGCCTCCCGGGCCCGGCCGACGATCTCGGAGGCGTCGCCGGGGACCGCGATGCCGCCGATCTCGTCGGCGACCGCGTGCGCCCGGTCCGCGTCCAGGTCGTTGACCACGACCCGGGCTCCCTCGGCGGCGAAGCGGCGGGCCAGCGCGGCCCCGATACCGCCTCCCGCTCCGGTCACGACCACTCCGGCATCCTGCACGGCTTCCACCATCGGTCTCCTTCGACGCGACTGCGGCACGAATCGGCTCTACCGCCAGACTAACCAGTCGGTATGTTGTGACGGAAGGGGTGCCCCGGATCGGCTCGGACCCGTCCCGGCGGACGGGGCCGGATTGCCTCTTGTACGGATGAGCCGTGACGTATGGCCAATTGACCCCGTTCGCAGGACGATACGCGCACTTGGCGCACCGCTCGGGGGACGAGGGGACCTGTCATGGCGGATCCGGCGATGAGCGTGACTCCCTACTGGGAGCTGACCTTCGACGCCGACGGGGACGCCGACGGCGGACGGCGGGACCGGCTGCTGACCGGGGTGAAGCGGAGCGGTGTCCGTGACCTGATCGTCTTCGCGCACGGCTGGAACAGCGACCGCTCCGGCGCGACCCGGCTCTACAGCCGCTTCTTCGCCCCGATCCCCGCGCTGGCCCCGGCGGCGCGCATCGGCTACGTGGGCGTGGTGTGGCCGTCGATGCGGTTCTCGGACGAGCCGATCCCCGACCTCCCGCGCTCAGCGGCGGCCGAGGAGACCCGGCGCCCGGCCCTGGACGGGGACACCCGGCACGCGCTCCTCGAGACGTTCCCCGGCCGGGCCACGGTGGTCGACCGGATCGCACGGCTGCTGGAGCAGCGGCCGCCCGAGGAGGCCGAGCTGGAGGAGTTCGGCCGGCTGGTGCGGCTGCTGGTGGACGTGGTGCCGCCGGGACCGCAGGCTCTGTTCGGGGCGGACACGCTGGCGGAGGGTGTGCCGCAGGACGAGCCGGAGATGTTCGCCTGCCCGACGACGGTGGCCTGCGAGCAGTTCGCGCGGGCCCTGTCCGGCCTCGACTCCGCACCAGGGGCCGGGGAGTTCGCGCTGCCCGACCCGTGGGACGGCGCGCACGAGCTGCTGCGGCAGGCGACGTACTACGCGATGAAGCGGCGCGCCGGGACGGTCGGCGAGCGTGGACTCGGGCCGCTCGTCGGGCGGTTGGCGACGGTGGCGCCGGCCCTTCGGGTGCACCTGGTGGGGCACAGCTTCGGCGGGCGGCTGGTGTCGTTCGCGCTGCGGGGGCTGCCCCACGGGGTGCGCACGGTGAAGTCCGTGACCCTGCTCCAAGGGGCCTTCTCGCACTACGCGTTCGCCCCGCGAGGGGTGCTCCAGGGCCAGCAGAACCGGATCGACGGCCCCCTGGTGTGCTGTTACTCACGGTTCGACCAGGCGCTGAGCACGATGTACCCGCTGGCCTCGCGGATGGCGGGCGACGATCAGGGGCTCGTCGGGGAGGTGCTGGGCGCCAAGTGGGGCGCCCTGGGGCACGACGGGGTGCAGGCCGTGCCGGGCACGCACGCGCGTGTGCTGGCCGACGCGCTGTCCCGGCCACTGCCGACGTCGGGCTGCGTGAACGTCGACGCGGCGGCGGTGGTCCGGCGCGGCGGGGCGCCGGCCGGGGCGCACAGTGACATCGTGCACCCCGAGCTGGCGCGGCTGGTGCTGGCGGCGGGCCGGATCCGCTAGGACGCGACCCGCCGTCGCAGGGACCGACGGTGTGACCTGACTGCCGGTATGACGTGACTACCGGGGTGACCTGACTACCGGTGTGACGTGAACTCCACCACCTGCTGGAAGGTGGGCCGGTTCTGCCAGCTGATGTTGCCGTGCTTGATGCCGCCCAGGGTGCGCTGGACGATCGAGTCGGCGCACCACTGGTTGCCCGCCGCGCACAGGGTGTCGCCGGGGTAGACCTGGGCCGCGGTCTTGCCGGCCGCCGTCTTCAGGGTGCTGATGAGGATGTCCCGGCAACTGCTGACGGTGCCGCTGCCGCAGTACTTCTGGGGCAGCGCGCCCTGCACCGGCTCGCCGAGCACGGCCCGGATGTCCTTGTCGACATAGCTCCACCAGCCGTACTGGAAGGAGCTTCCGGCGTGCGCCCCGGTCGGGCCGTGGGCGGCCGACGGAGCCTCGTCGATCGGCAGGTTCGCGGTGAACGCCGTGTACAGGCCGGTGCCGAGGCCGGGTTCGAACTCGGCCTTCACCAGCAGCGGCCACCAGGCGTCCAGGATGCGGATCGCGTCGGCGTCGGCGTACGTCTTGGATCCGGCCGTCGTCTCCGTCCGTCTGCCGCCCGCCGTCAGCCAGGTCTGGAGCTTGGTCACCGCGGCCGCGGCCGTGGAGTCGGTGACCGTGGAGCTGTTGATCACCTTCAGCAGGTCGGGCAGGACGTCCTCGGCGCGCAGGTCGGCGAGGGCCGCGTCCGCCATCGCCTTCGTCAGGGACGCGCGCGTGACGCCACCGGCCGCGACCAGCTTCTTCACCCGGTCCTCCAGCAGGTTGCCGCGGTGCACGGAACCGTCGCCCCAGGACGCCGTCGAGTAGTCCTTGGCCTGCTTGTTGTTCCAGGAGATGTAGTAGTCCTGGTCGATGGAGTTGGGGTGCGCCGAGGCCGGCGTGTACTCGGCCGTGTTGGTGGCCGGGACCCAGCTCTTCCACTCGTACGCGGCCTGCGCCCACACCGGGAACTCGGCGTCGACGCCGCTCGCCCGCACCGGGTTGTCGCCGCTGTTGTAGTACGCGGTGTGCGTGGAGTCGGCGTAGAACCAGTTGAAGGTGTAGTTGATGTGCTGGACCGCGCTCTGGAACGTCTGCGGGCTCTTGACGTAGTCCGGGTCGTTCAGCATCTGGAAGCCGATGATCGAGTCGGCCTCGTGCATGTAGGAGGAGCGCAGGGTCGTGTAGGCGACCTTCTTGCCGCCCGCGGTCGCCCGGTACTCCACGGGACCGTACTTGGTGCGGTACACGCGCATCGTGTACGAACCGGCGGCCGTCCCGTCGGCGGTGGTGGGCTTCCAGGCGTTCTTCTGCTCCACCACGTCCATGGCCGTGCAGGTGCCGTGGTACAGGTAGTGGTAGTCGTCCTGGCAGAGTTCGACCGCGTAGGTGTCGATGATGTCCTGGCCGGAGGTCGTGGCGCTCCACGCGTAGTCCTGGCCGCGGCCGAGTTCGACGTACATGCTCAGACCCGCGAAGGAGGCGCCGCGGGCGCTGATGCCCGGGCCCTGGATCTCCTGGAGCATGAGCAGCTGCGGGGCGAAGTAGCCGGTCTGCGGGCCGAAGACGGCGATCGGGTGGCCGCTCGCGGTGGCCTGGCCGCTGACGACGAGGGCGTTGGACATGCCTCGCCTGGCCGAGCCGAGGGCGGTCGCGGTCGCCGTGGCGGAGGTGGCGGTCGCCGTGGCGTCGCCCCCGGTGCCCGTGGCGTCGTAGATCAGCGGCTCCGAGGTCACCGAGCCGGTGTCGGGCAGTGCCTCGCCCTGCGGGCTCGCGGGCTTGGTGGCGTAGGGGAAGCTCTGGCCGTTGTGGACGGTGAGCACGGCCTCGGGGTCGTTGCGCTCGCGGAACGCCTCCCAGACCTGGGTGCCCTGCTCCACCCCGTACTTCTCCTGCGCGGCGAGCAGCGACACCGCGTTGTTGACCTCGCCGCCGCCGCCCGAGCCGAAGAGCGCGCCGATGACCGAGGCCAGCGCCACCAGATCGGTGATCTTGAAGTGGTCGATGGTGCCCGCGTTGGTGATTGAGTCCTTGTGGCCGGTCAAGACGTATTCACCGGGGAAGTAGCGGCCGCTGTCGGAGGCGTCGATATAGGCGTTGACGCCGGCCAGGTAGGCGTTGGCGTCGGCGAGTGCCTGCTGGCCGCGGGTGCCGTTGCCGGCCACCGCGTTGTCGATCTGGGCCTGGAGGTCTGCCTCGGTGTACGGAGCGTTGCGCCAGAACTGCTGTTCAAGACCCTGGTTGGAGGGGTCGCCGCCCGCGAAGGCGGTGAGCTGGCCACGTCCGACGTGCCGGAAGACGTCCATGAGCCACAGCCGGTCCTGGGCCGCCGCATACCCGGCGCCGAACTCGGTGCCGTATCTGGTGGTACCGGTGATGTGCGGCACGCCCGTCTTCTTGTCGCGGACGATCGTCACGTCGCTGCGGCCCGCGGGACTCAGGGTGGAGGCGACTTGATCGGAAGCGACACCGAACGACGCGTCGTTGAAGAACGTGTTGATCGTGGCGTTGGTGAGCGTGGGGTAGCCCTTGGCCAGGTTGGCGTAGGGGCCGAGCTGGTCCTCGGCGTGGTCGGGCTGGGTGCCGAAGGCCTGGTTGAGGAGGATCTGCGCCAGGGTGGCGTTGCCGTTCTCGCCGGGCGGCAGGATGTCGGAACACTGGCCGCCGCAGTAGTCGTTCGCCGCCGTGACCTCGGCGGCTGCCGCCACTTGGGAAAGCGGCGACAAAAGACCGGCGATCAGCGCGCATACGGAGGCTGTCTTCAGGAACCCGGGGAATCTGCCGGGAGTTCTCAGTATGTCGAGAGTGAAGCGGGGGGTTCGCCGTGGCATCGGCTGCTCCTAGCGACGGGGGGGTCGGCGGAAGGTTACCGCCGGTATCCCCGGGATTGAAGATGAACATGCGTCAAGTTTTCGGCAGGTGGAGGTCCTCGGAAATCGGATGGAGCCGAATCGCATGTCGATACGTCTATTCGACGACGTCCGTACGACGACGCCGAAGTGACCGAAGTGCAGATGCAGATGTGACGGAGGTGCAAGGCGATGGCCGGTTTCCGGAGTCTGGCGAGACAGGTGCGAGACCCCCGGTGCGATCTGGCACTGCGGCGGTACTCACTGCGCAAGTGCCTTGAACGGTTCGCCCCCTACGGACACCGCGCGACCTGGGACCACCTGTGCTCCCGGGCCGGGTTCGGTCCGGAGGACCGCTCCCCCGATCCGGCGCGGCTCGTGGCCGCGTTGGACGAGCTGGAGGAGGCGCGGGCGGTGTGGCTGGCCTACGAGGTCGAGTTCGCCGAGCGCCGCAAGAAGGAGAAGCACGACGGGCTGCGCAGGCCCGGCAGTGTGGACGACTGGCACCGGCTGACCTGGGGCGGTTTCGGCGTCGCCTGGTGCGACGACCCGCGGCTCCACCCCCGTGAGCCGCTGGCCGACGTGCTGCGCAAGCTGATCGCCGCGCTCGAGCGCGCACCCGGTTCCGGCTGCCCGGTGTGCGGCGGCGAGCGGCTGCCATGGAAGTACGACCTGGATCACGAACCGTCGGCCGGTCCGGTCTGCGCGGACTGCGGAATTCTCGTACCGCGCCCCGTGCTCACGCCCGAGGCCCTGGCGTACGCCAGGAGCGGACGACTGCTGGTGTCGGCCTGACACCGGCCCGAGCTCTGCCCAAGGTCGGTCCCCGGCCGGCCTGAGAGCACGGCGGGGGTGCGCCGGGGATGCCGCACCCCCGGTTTTTGCCGGTGCGGCCGGCCGACGCCGCTGTCAGTGGCGGGTGTCACCATCGGGGCATGGTGCAGGTCTGTCTCAACGGAGCGCGCGGCGCCGCGGACGGTGCGATCGTGCCGCTGACACCCGAGGCGATGGCGGACGCCGCGGCCGGGGCCGTCGCGGCGGGGGCCACGGATGTCCATGTCCATCCCAAGACGCCGTGCGGCCGGGACACGATGTCGCCGCGGGTGGTCGCGGCGACCCTCGACGCGATCCGGGCGCGGGTGGCGGTGCCGGTCGGCGTGACGACCGGTGCCTGGGCGCACCCGGACCCGGCGGACCGGCTCACCCGGGTACGCGACTGGACGGTGCTGCCCGACCACGCCTCCGTCAACTGGCACGAGCCGGGCGCGGAGGAGCTGGCCACCGCCCTCCTGGGGAGAGGCGTGGGCGTGGAGGCCGGCATCTGGTCCGGTACGGACGGTGCGGCGCGGTTCGCCCGCTCACCCCTCGGCCCGAAGGTGCTGCGGGTGCTCGCGGAGGTGACGGACACCGCCCCGGACACGGCCGAGTCGACCGCGCACGCTCTTCTGACCGAGCTCGGCACCGCGTTCGGCCGTCCGATTCTGCTGCACGGGGAGGACGGCGGCGCGTGGCCGGTACTACGGCTGGCGGCGCGGCTGGGCCTGCCGTCCCGAGTGGGCCTGGAAGACACCCTGACCCTTCCGAACGGCGAACGGGCCCTGTCCAACGCCCAGTTGGTGGCGCAGGCGCTGGCCGGGCACGGGTGAGTCCGCCGATCGGAGGAGGGACGCTACCAGTCGATAATCGGGTCGCTCCATTCCTTTCCGGCGGGGAGAGTTGGGGGGATGAAACCCAACCGAGCCATGCCCCGCAGGACTTGAAGGAGCCCTCATGTCGACGCTGCGCGTCACCGCCGAAGTGCTGACCGTCCACGAACACCCCAACGCCGACGCCCTCGAACTGGCGCAGGTCGGCCTGTACCGGGCCGTCGTCGCCAAGGGCGCGTACCGCACCGGCGAGGCCGCCCTGTACATCCCCGAGCAGTCGGTGCTCCCCACCGGGCTCGTCGAGGAACTGGGGCTGACGGGACGGCTGGCGGGCAGCAGGTCGGACCGGGTGAAGGCGGTGCGACTGCGGGGCGAGCTGTCTCAGGGGATCGTGTGCCGGCCCGAGGCGCTGGCGGACGTCGACCTGGCGCTGGCCGCCGCGGAGGGCACGGACTTCGCGGAGCGGCTGGGCATCGTCAAGTGGGTGCCGCCCATCCCGCCGACCATGAGCGGCGACGTCGAGGCGGCGCCGGATCTGCTGCCCTGGGTCGACATCGAGAACATCCAGCGCTACCCCGGCATCTTCGAACCCGGCGAGCCGGTGGTCCTGACCGAGAAACTGCACGGCTCGGCGTGCCTGCTGACGTATGTCGCCGACGAGGAGCGGGTCCATGTCTCCTCGAAGGGCTTCGGCTCGAAGTCCCTCGCCCTGACGGAGGATCCGAGGAACCTGTACTGGCGGGCCGTACGCGGCCATGGCGTCCCCGAGGCGGCGGCCCGTCTCGCCGAGCGGCTGGGCGCGCGCCGGATCGGCGTCTTCGCCGAGGTCTACGGAGCGGGCGTGCAGGACCTGACGTACGGCGCGGACGGCCGACGCGACACCCTCGGATACGCGGTGTTCGACGTGTCCGCCGAGATCGACGGCGTGGTGCGCTGGCTGGACGCGGCGGAGCTGCTGGACGGCGAACTGCCCCTCGTGCCCCGCCTGTTCGAGGGCCCGTACGACAGCGAGCGGGTCCTGGAGATCGCGACCGGCCGCGAGACGGTGTCCGGACGTGGGCTGCACCTGCGCGAGGGCGTGGTGATCCGGCCGGCCGTCGAGCGGTACAGCCCGGTGACGGGGGGACGGGCGATCGCCAAGGCGGTGAGCGGTGCGTATCTGACCCGCAAGGGCGGAACCGAGTACGAGTGAGGAACCGGGTGGGGCCGGGAGGAGGCGCGGCGGCGCGCGGGCAGGCGGGGGTGAGGGGGCTCCTGACGCACCGGATGCACGGGGGACGCCGGGGTGGACCGCGCGGCTCTGCTCAGCAGCAGCCGGCCGCCTTCTCCTCCTCCAGCCGCTCCCCCGGCCCCTGCTCGACCGCCCTCTTCTCGACCGCCCTCTTCTCCACCAGCAGGCGTGAGCCGGAGCCCCGTTCACCGAAGGCGTCGTCCGGGTTGGACAGGACGCAGGTGGCGAGGGACAGGCAGCCGCAGCCGATGCAGTCGGTGAGGTGGTCGCGGAGCCGGTTGAGCTGCTTGATGCGTTCGTCCAGCTCCGCGCGCCACGCCGCCGAGAGACGGGCCCAGTCCTCACGGGTCGGGGTGCGTTCCTCGGGGAGTTCGGCGAGGGCCTCGCGGATCGTGGCCAGCGGGATGCCGACGCGTTGCGCCGCGCGGACGAAGGCGACGCGACGCAGCGTGTCACGGTGGTAGCGGCGCTGGTTGCCCGCCGTACGACGGCTGCTGATCAGCCCCTTCGTCTCGTAGAAGTGCAGGGCGGAGACGGCGGCGCCGCTGCGCGCGGCGAGCTGGCCGACCGTGAGCTCGTGGATCTTCTCGGGAATCTGGGGCACCCCCGGAAGCCTACCCATCGCCTCGCCCACCGGTCCGTTGACATCGGCCCGGCACCCGAGCATGCTAAGCAGTCGCTTAGACCTATGGCACGGTGACATGGGCAGCTAGTGACGCGAGAGGGCCGCAGACATGGCAGAGCCGAAGATCTTCACGTCCGCCGACGACCTGAAGGCGGCGGTGGGCGAGCAGTTGGGGTACACCGACTGGCTGGAGGTCGACCAGAAGCGGATCGACCTCTTCGCGGAGGCCACCGGAGACCACCAGTGGATCCATGTCGACCCCGAGAAGGCCGCCGCGGGCCCCTTCGGCACCACCATCGCGCACGGCTATCTCACACTCTCCCTGCTGCCGCTCTTCGGCCCGCAGCTGATCAGGGTCGAGAACGTGAAGATGGGCGTCAACTACGGGACGAACAAGGTCCGCTTCCCCGCCCCGGTACCCGTCGGCTCGCGCGTGCGCGCCACCGCGACGATCACCGGCGTCGAGGACGTCACCGGCGGCGTCCAGGTGGCCGTCGCCTTCACCGTGGAGCGCGAGGGCGGGGACAAGCCCGTGTGCGTGGCGG
This sequence comes from Streptomyces sp. NBC_01334, assembly GCF_035983595.1. Lineage (NCBI taxonomy): Bacteria > Bacillati > Actinomycetota > Actinomycetes > Kitasatosporales > Streptomycetaceae > Streptomyces > Streptomyces sp. NBC_01334. Next base: position 2,301,937 of record NZ_CP130718.1, read on the forward strand.
AGTCGGTGTCCCGCTACTACCTCTAGGCGCCGCCCCGCCGGGCGCTACTTCGCCGCGCCCACCATCCGCAGCACGAGGTCGGCGTACAGCGCGCCGACCTCGTCGGGTGTACGGGGGCCGTCCACGTTGAACCAGCGGGCCACGTCGATACAGAGGGACAGCACGGCGAGGGTCGTACCGTGCACGTCCAGCACGGCGAACTCGCCGCTCGCCACGCCGTCCTCGATGATCCCGCGCACCTCGGCGTCGACCTGCCGGCGCAGGTCGAGGATCTCGGCGCGGGCGTCGGGACCGAGCGCGTCCAGTTCGTACTGGACGACCCGTGCCGTGGTGCGCCGCCCGGCGTGCCAGCGGACGAAGGAGCTCACGGCGTCCGCGAGGCGCCCGGTGGCGTCGCCCTCGCCGGCGGCCGCCGTGCGCAGAATGCCCAGCGCGCGGTCGTGGCCGATCCGGCTGATGCGGTGGAGCAGCTCTTCCTTGGTCTTGTAGTGGATGTACAGGGCGGCCGGGCTCATACCCGCGCGGCCCGCGATGTCGCGGGTCGTCGTCGCGTGGTAGCCGCGCTCGGCGAAGGCCTCCACGGCCGCGACCAGCAGTCGCCGGGCCGCGTCAGGGGTGACCTCTTCCCACGGCTCGATCTCGCCGCCGGCCGTCTCCTCCGCCGTACTCATCGCTCGTTCGCCCCTCTCGGTACAGGAGCTACACCATACCGCCGAAGGTGAGCGGCCGCTTAGCGTGCCTGCTCAGATCTTCTCGAAGGGGTCGTGGTCGGCGAGGAGCTTCTCCAGGCGGGCCTGGTCCACCCGGCTCACGATCTGCCCGGCCTCCTGGCGGTCACGGATCACCTTCGCCAGGGTGAAGGCGGAGGTCACCAGATACAGGACCGCGATCGCCAGGAAGCCGCGCACCCAGGCGTCGGTGTGGAGGTTGTAGATGCCGATGGCGGTGGCCGCGATGGCGATGCCGAAGGAAGCGACGGCCTGTCCGTAGAACGCCGCCGTGCTCTGCTGCTTGACCGGTGTGTCACTCATGGGGACAAGCTTCGGCGGAGGGGGCCCGCGCCACATCCGCGCACCTACTCAGACACGTACTCAGGTGCTCCGGCTCAGAACGCCGAAACCCCCGTCAGCGCCCGCCCGATGAGCAGCTTCTGGATCTGGCTGGTGCCCTCGTAGAGGGTCATCACGCGGGCGTCGCGCAGGAGCTTGCCCGCCGGATACTCGTCGATGTAGCCGTAGCCGCCGAAGACCTGGAGGGCGTTGTTGGCGGCGCGGACGGCGGCCTCCGAGGCGAAGAGCTTGGCCTTCGAGGACTCGGTGGCGAAGGGCAGGCCCCGGTCGATCAGGTCGGCGACCCGCCAGGTCAGCAGCCGGGCCGCGTCCACGTCGACCGCGATGTCGCTGATCAGTTCCTGGACCAGCTGGTGGTGGGCGATGGGCCTGCCGAACTGCTCGCGCTCGCCCGCGTACCGCACCGCCGCGTCCAGGGCGGCCTGCGCGATGCCGACACAGCCGGCCGCGACCGACATACGGCCCTTGGCCAGCGCCGACATCGCGACGGAGAAACCCTTGCCCTCGGGCGCCAGCATCGCGGAGGCGGGGACCCGGACGTCGTCCAGGACGAGTTCGGCGGTCGCCTGGCCGCGCAGGCCGAGCTTGCCGTGGATCGCACGGCGGCTCAGGCCCGGGGTGTCGGTGGGGACGAGGAACGCGGAGACGCCCTTGTGGCCCGGCGCGTCCGTCGAGCGGGCGAAGAGCAGGACCACGTCGGCCCAGGTGCCGTTCGTGATGAACATCTTGGTGCCGTTGACGACGTAGGAGTCGCCGTCGCGGACCGCGCGGGTGGCGAGGTTGCCGGCGTCCGAGCCGGTGCCGGGCTCGGTGAGGCCGAAGCAGCCGACGTACTCGCCGGACGTCAGCCCCGGCAGCCAGCGCCGCTTCTGCTCCTCGCTCCCCCAGGCCGCGACGGTCTTCGCGACCAGCCCGAGGGAGACGGACACGATCCCGCGCACGGACGAGTCCCCGCGGCCCAGCTCCTCCGTGACCAGGCAGTACGCGAGGTGGTCGCCGCCCGAGCCGCCGTACTCCTCGTCGATCGTCAGGCCGAGGAAGCCGACCTCGCCGAGCTTCTTGACCAGGGACCGGTCGATGTCCTCGGCGCGGTCCCAGGCGACGACGTGCGGGGCGACCTCGCGGTCCACGAAGTCCTTGGCGAGCCGCCGGACGGCCTCCTGCTCCTCGCTGAGCGCCAGATTCACCACGAGATCACCTCACAGAGGAAGGCCTTCAGGACCGCTTCACGATTGCCGCTTAAATTAGCACTGCTAGTTTTCGTTCCGCAGCCCTACTATGTGCGCCATGGCCCGACCGCGCAAGCCCCTTCTCAGCACCGACCGGATCGTCGAGACCGCACGGACGCTCGTGGACGCGGAGGGCCTGCCGGCCGTCTCCACGCGGAGGCTCGCCGCCGAGCTGGGGGTGAGCGGGCCCTCGCTGTACAACCACTTCCGCACGAAGGACGAGATCCTGGAGGCCGTCGCCGACTCGGTGAGCGCGCAGGTCGACCTGTCGATGTTCGAGGACGGCCGGGAGTGGCGGACCGCGCTGCGCGACTGGGCCGTCTCCTACCGCGCCGCCCTGCGCGACCACCCGAACATCGTCCCGGTGCTCGCCCGGGGCCCCGGCCGCCGGCCGGCCGGGCTGCGGCTCGCCGACGCGGTGTACGGCGCGATGGTCCGCGCCGGATGGCCGCCCGCGCAGGCCACCTCCATCGGCGCGCTGATGCGGTACTTCGTCATGGGCTCCGCGCTCGGCTCGTTCGCCGGCGGCTTCGTCGACGACGTCAGCGCCTACGACCCCGCGGACTACCCGCACCTCGGACAGGCCCACCTCCTCGCCGAGCAGCAGGAGAAGATCGACGACCGGGCGTTCGACACCGGGCTGACGGCACTGCTGGACGGGCTCTCCCAGCAGTTCCGACAGCTGCCCTAGCACGGTTCGGCGGTCGCCGAAGTGTCCGTCGCGCATGCTGGGAGACGTGAGCATCACGGACACCGGGAACGACAGGGACGTACGGGCGCCGGGGCTGGCCGCCCTGGCCGGGCTCGTCGCCGACGAGACGCGGGCCGTCTGTCTGCTGGCGCTGCTCGACGGGCGGGCGTGGACCGCCGGTGAGCTGGCCCGGCACGCGGGCGTGGCCCCGTCGACGCTGAGCGAGCACCTGGGCAAGCTGGTCGCGGGCGGGCTGCTGGCCGAGGAACGGCAGGGACGGCACCGGTACGTACGGCTCGCCGACACCCGGGTCGCCCAGCTCGTGGAGGACCTGGCCGCCCAGGTCGCCCCGCGCCCCGCCCACCGGCCGCGCACCCTGCGCGCCGCGAGCGCCGGATCGGCGATGGCCCGGGGCCGGACCTGCTACGACCACCTCGCCGGCCGGCTCGGCATCGCCGTAACTGACGCGCTCACCGCCCACGGCCTGCTGAGCGCGGTGAGCGAGCCGGGGGGACGGAGCGACGGGAAGGAAGCGGGACCGGCGGCGGGCGGACCGGCCGCACCGGCGTCACCGAAGGGACCACCGGCGTCGTCGGCGTCCAGGGAGAGGGCCACCGGGTTCCTGCTGACCGAGGCCGGGCTGCGGTGGTTCGAGGGCAGTGGCATCGCGCTCGACCGCGCGACCCGCCGGCCGCTCGCCCGCGCCTGCCTGGACTGGACCGAGCGCCGCCCGCATCTGGCGGGTGCGGCGGGCGCGGCCCTGTGCCGACACGCCCTCGACGCGGGATGGTGCGTGCGGATCGGCTCCGAGCGAGCCGTGAAGGTGACGGCGGTGGGCGAACGGGCGCTGGCCGAGCTGCTGGGCATCGAGGCGGGCGCGCTGCGGTGACCTTCACTCGGTGCCCCGCACGAGGTGACCCTCACTCGCCGGCCGCACTCGCTTGCCCGCGGGGCGCGGCGGGAGCCCGGCCGCGACTCGGAGGGACCGACGCCGTCCCGTCCGTCTCTCGCCCCCCGTCTCACGGCCCGCCGGCCTCACGGCCCCACGCCTCGCAGCCCCGCAACCCCACAGCTCGCCGTCTCTCGCCCCGTCTCACGGCCCCACGGCCCCCGCGGCCCCAAGCCTCGCAGCCGCCCCCTGCCTCTCGATCTCTCGTCCGAAATCCGCGAGCTTTCGGCCCGCGTTTCTTCCTAGCCTGAGGAGCATGATGAACAGCCCCCGGCGTACCGAACGTCGTACCGAGTTGCTCGCCGCCGGTGCGGCCGCCGTGACCGTCGTGCTGTGGGCCTCGGCCTTCGTGTCGATCCGCAGTGCGGGCGACGCGTACTCGCCGGGGGCGCTGGCGCTCGGGCGGCTGGCCTCCGGGGCACTGGTGCTGGGGGTCATCTGCGCCGTGCGGCGCGCGGGATGGCCGCCGAGGGCCGCCTGGCGCGGGATCGCCGTGTCGGGCGTGCTGTGGTTCGGCTTCTACATGGTGGTGCTCAACTGGGGTGAGCAGCAGGTGGACGCGGGGACGGCGGCTCTGGTGGTGAACATCGGGCCGATCCTCATCGCCCTGCTCGGCGCACGGCTGCTCGGGGACGTGATGCCGCCGCGGCTGCTGGCGGGGATGGCCGTGTCGTTCGCGGGCGCGGTCGCGGTGGGGCTGTCGATGTCGGGCGAGGGCGGATCGTCGGTGCTCGGGGTGGTGCTGTGTCTGCTCGCCGCCTTCGGTTACGCGGGCGGGGTCGTCGCGCAGAAGCCCGCCCTGGGCCGGGCGACCGCGCTCCAGGTGACGACGTTCGGATGTGTCATCGGGACGGTGGTCTGTCTGCCGTTCGCGGGGCAGCTGGTCCATGAGGCGGCCGACGCGCCGGTCTCCGCGACGCTCAACATGGTCTACCTGGGCGTCTTCCCGACCGCGCTCGCCTTCACCACGTGGGCGTACGCGCTGGCCCGGACGACGGCGAGCCGCATGGGCGCGACCACGTACGCCGTGCCCGCACTGGTCGTCCTGATGTCGTGGCTGGCGCTGGGCGAGGTGCCGGGGCTGCTCACCCTGGCCGGTGGGCTGCTGTGCCTGGCGGGTGTGGCCGTGTCGCGGTCGAGGCCGCGTGTGCCGCGCACCCCGTCGGCGCGGGAGCCGGGGGCGACGCCGGGGGCAGATGCGGCGCAGAGGGCCGAAGCGGGGCAGGACGTTCCGGCGCCGGGGCCCGACCGGGAGGTCGGCCCCCGGACGGGCTGAGAGCGCCCGGGTCGAGCTGAGAGCGCCGGAGCGAGGCCACCGTCAGAACATCACCAGCGCCCGCCCTCCCTTGCCCGCCAGCATGTCGTCGAAGGCCCCCGGGATGTCCTCCAGAGCGATGCGCTCCGTCACCAGGGCGCTCAGGTCGAGACGGCCCGCCCGGACGTGGTCGGCGAGGACCGGGAGGTCCTTCGCCGGGTCGCAGTTGCCGTAGACGCAGCCGGCGAGGGTGCGGCCCCAGTGGAAGATCTCCAGGGCGTTGAAGGTCACCTGCTGGTCCTTGCCGCCGATGCCGACGACCGTGGTACGGCCGCCGCGCCGGGTCGACTCCCAGGCCGTCCGGATGGTGACCGCGCGGCCCACGCACTCGACGGCCACGTCGACCCCCTGCTTGCCGGTGAGGGCGCGGATCTCGCGGGCGGTCTGCTCGGAGGCGACCACGTACTCCGTGGCGCCCGCCCCCCGGGCCAGGTCCTCCTTCTCCGGGGAGACGTCGACGGCGACGATCGTCGAGGCGCCGGCGATCCGGGCCGCCTGGAGGGTGGCGAGGCCGACCCCGCCGACGCCGAAGACGGCGACCGTCTCGCCGGGGCGGACCCGCGCGGAGTGGTGGATCGCGCCGTAGCCGGTGAGGACGGCGCAGCCGAGGAGGGCCGCGTCGGTGAGCGGGATGCCGTCCGGCAGGGGCAGCACGCAGGAGGCCGGGACGACGGTCTCCTCGGCGAAGGCGGCGACGTTCAGCCCGGGGTGGAGGTCCGTGCCGTCCGTCGTGCGGGCGTACACCTTCGCGGCCCCGTTGAGGGCGTTCACGCACAGCCACACCTCGCCGAGCGTGCACGGGTGGCAACTTCCGCAGGAAGGAGCCCAGTTGAGGATGACACCGGCGCCGGGCGCCAGGTGTTCGACCCCTTCGCCGACGGCGACGACCGTGCCCGCGCCCTCGTGGCCCAGGACCGCGGGGAGCGGCAGCCGCATGGTGCCGTCGGACAGGGACAGGTCGGAGTGACAGACCCCGGCGGCGGCGAGCCGGACGCGGACCCGGCCGGGGCCGGGGTCCGGAAGGACGATCTCCCTGATCTCCAAGGGAGCGCCGATGGCGGGGAGTACGGCGGCGCGGACAGCCATGTTCGGTTGACTCCCTTAGAACTGGAGGGACTTGGTCTGGAGGTACTCGGCGAGACCGTGGGCGCCGAGCTCGCGGCCCACACCCGACTGCTTGTAGCCGCCGAACGGCGCGAGCGGGTTGAAGCGGCCGCCGTTGATGTCGACCTGGCCGGTCTCCATCCGGCGGGCGAAGGCCACCGCCTCCGCCTCGTCACCGGCCCAGACGGCACCCGCGAGCCCGTATACCGTGCCGTTGGCGATCCGCAGGGCGTCCTCCTCGTCCTCGTAGCGCAGGACGGACAGGACGGGGCCGAAGATCTCCTCCTGGGCGATGGCCATGCCGGGGGTGACGTCGGCGAAGACCGTGGGGCGGACGAAGTAGCCCTGCTCGCGCGGGGACTCTGGGCCGCCCGCGACCAGCCGCGCACCCTCGGCGACGCCCTTCTCGATGTACCCCCGCACCCGGTCCCGCTGTGCGGCGTTGACGACGGGGCCGATGCGGTCGGCGTACTTGGCGGCCGCCGCCGCGGCGAGCTCGACCGCCTCGTCGTACCGGTCGCGGTGGACGAGCATCCGGGTCCAGGCGCTGCACGTCTGGCCGGAGTTGGACATCACGTTGGCGACACCGACGTTGACCGCCCGGGCGAGGTCGGCGCTCGGCAGGATGACGTTGGCGGACTTGCCGCCGAGTTCCAGGGCCACCTTCTTCACGGCCGCGCCCGCCGTCGCCGCGATCCGCCTGCCCACGGCCGTGGAGCCGGTGAAGGACACCAGGTCGACGCCGGGATGCTCGACCAGGGCCTGGCCGGCGACCGGGCCGAGGCCGGTGACGAGGTTGAGGACGCCGGCCGGGACGCCCGCCTCGTGGACCGCCTCCGCGAAGAGCTGGGCGGTCAGCGGGGTGTCCTCGGCGGGCTTCAGGACCACCGTGCAGCCCGCGGCGAGGGCCGGGGCGACCTTGGCGACGATCTGGTGCAGCGGGTAGTTCCAGGGGGTGATGGCGCCGACCACGCCGATCGGCTCCTGGAACACGGTCGAGTTGCCGACCTTCTCCTCGAAGGGGTGGGTCGCGGCCAGCTCGGCGTAGGAGCCCGCGACCGCGATCGGCACCGCCGCGTGGACGGCCTGGGAGAAGGCCAGGGGCGAGCCGAGTTCGGCGGTGACCGTCTCGGCGATCTCGTCCTTGCGGGCCGCCAGGACGTCCCGGAGCGCGGCCAGCCGGGCCGCGCGCTCGGCGGGCGGGGTCGCGGCCCAGCCCGGCAGGGCGGCGCGGGCCGCCCGTACGGCGGCGTCGACGTCCACGGCGTCACCCGCCGGGACCCGGGCGATCACCTGCTCTCCCACCGGGTCGACGACCTCGATCACATCCCGGCCCGCGGCCGGGCGCCATGCGCCGTCGAGATAGATGCCGTCATGTGCCTTCATCGCGTTCCCTTCGGGCGGGCGTCGTCGTCCGCGCCCTAAACTAGCGCTGTTAGTTTTCTGGCACCAGGGGACGACGGGTGAAGGACTCGGAACACGCGGGGCGCCGGACCGCGGACACCGCGGGACGCCCTCTCACTCGTCGAGGTCCGGCAGCCGGGCCGGAGCCGGGCTGATGCGCTCGCCGTGCTGGTCGAAGACGAAGAGATGGGCGATGTCGACGAGGAGCGGGACCTGCATCCCGTGGCGGAGGTCGAAGTCGGGAGTGGTGCGCACGACGAGGTCGCCGAGGGGGCGGGCCTCCGGGGACGCGAGCGCCTCCTGCGCCGACGGCTCGTCCAGTACGTCGACCGCACCGGTCCGCAGGCCGCCCGCGCCCTTCCGCAGCCGGTCCAGGACCCCGCCCTCGCGGCGCCGCCGCCGGGGCGGCCGCCGGCCGGGACGGGGCGCCTCCAGCTCCGGCACGACCGCGAGCCGGGAGCCGGTGTTGAAGTGGACGAGCACCTCGTGCCCCTGGAACTCCACGTGCTCCACCAGACCGGTGATGTGCGTCTCGCCGGGCCGGGCGTCGGCGGGCGTGGCGATACGGACGGCCTCCGAGCGCAGTCCGACGATCACCTCCCGCCCCTGCTGCACGCGCAGCAGCTTGTGGTCCAGGGAGTGGGGCTCGGGCAGCCGCAGCGCCTGCTTGCCGAGGTTGATCGTCATGGCTCCGTCGAGCGGGGCGCGGACCAGACCGCGCAGGAGGTTGATGCGCGGGGTGCCGATGAACGCGGCGACGAAGATGTTGCGCGGCAGGGCGTAGACGGACCGCGGGGTGCCCACCTGCTGGAGCACTCCGCCGCGCAGTACGGCGACCCGGTCACCGAGCGACATGGCCTCGGACTGGTCGTGCGTGACGTAGACCGTGGTGACGCCCAGATGCCGGGTCAGCTTGGATATCTCGGCCCGCAGATGGTTGCGGAGCTTGGCGTCGAGGTTGGACAGCGGCTCGTCCATCAGGAAGGCGGAGGGGTGCCGGGCGATGGCCCGGCCCATGGCGACGCGCTGGCGTTCACCGCCGGAGAGCTGGCCGGGGAAGCGGTCGAGCAGGTCCTCGATGCCGAGCATCCGGGCGGTGGCGTCCACACGGGGGCCCGGGTCGGCGCCGGGGGCCTCGATGCGCAGCGGGAAGCCGATGTTGTCGCGGCCGGTCATGTTCGGGTAGAGCGCGAAGTTCTGGAAGACCATCGCGATGTCCCGCTCCGAGGGCGCCAGGTCGTTGGCGTACTCGCCGTCGAGCCGTAACTCGCCCTCGGTGATGTGCTCCAGGCCGGCGATCATGCGGAGCACGGTGGACTTTCCGCAGCCGGAGGGGCCGAGCAGGACCAGGAACTCGCCGGGCGCGATGTCCAGGGACAGCCGGTCCACGACCCGGACGCCTCGGGTGTGGACCTTGCTGACGTCGTGCAACGAGATGGCGCGTGTCATGAGAAGTGTCCCCGGGGACTCGTGTGCCGGGCCGGCCCGGCCGGTGCTCCGCTGTCCGACCTGCCCCGTGCGGGTCGAACGGGGCTTGTGAGTCACGGAAGTTAACGGACTGTACGCACCCGGGGGAAGAGACAGGCCCGGATCGGACGCCCCCGTCCGACTGGTGAGAAACCGGACTGTCCGGTTCAGCCTGCGTCGGCCCCGCGGCCCGGACACCGGCGCGGCCACGGCCGCGGGTCAGCGGGTCGCCGTCAGATGGGCGAAGACGACGACGTTGCTGGTGTATCCGGTCGCGTGCCGGAAGAGGCCCCCGCAGGTGAGGATGCGCAGCTCGGGGCGGCGGGTCGGGCCGTACACCTCCTTGTCGGGGAAGGTGGCCTTGTCGAAGACGCGCACCCGGTCCACGGTGTAGACGGCCGTGCGGCCGTCGGCGCGCCGGGCCTCGATCCGGGCGCCCCGGGCCACGCGCGCGAGGCCCGCGAAAACCGCCGGGCCGGTCTTGGTGTCACGGTGGCCCACGGCGATGGCGGTCCCCCGCTCCCCCGGCGTGGGGCCACCCGCATACCAGCCGACCAGCTTCGGCCGGTCGAGCGGGGGTGTCCCGAGGTGCCGGTCCGGGCCGAGCCGGAGCGGGACGATCGGCGCGTCGATGCCCAGGGAGGGCACGCGCAGGGTGGTCGCCGGGGACCGGGGCAGCGGGCGGGGTGGGGGTCCCGGGCTCTTCGACGCCTTCCCCCCCGCCGTCCGGCCCTCTTCGGCGTCGCCCCCGAGGGCCGGGGCGGCCTGCGCCCCACCGGACGCCACCTCCCCGGCCCGGGCCGCCGCGGCCGGGCCGTCGTGCCCCCCGCACCGGACTCCGACCGTCACCAGGACGACCGCGAACACGGCCGTCCTGGTGAGGCGGTAGGCGCGGGTCCGGTGCCAGGGCCTGCGTACGCGCCTACGCGGCACCATGGGTGCGCCGGCGGATCAGGCGGAAGTAGGCGACTCCACCGACGGCCACCAGTCCGACGGCCGCGGCTCCGGCCAGCGGGGTGAAGGCCTGCGCGGTGTCGGCGAGACCGCCGCCGCCCGCGTGCACGCCGCCCTCCGGGCCGCCCTTCTCACCGCTCCAGGCGGAGCCGCCCTGCGTTCCGCCTTCCCTCCCGCCGGCGCCCTGCGAAGTACCGTTCTGCGCGGCGCCGTTCTGCGCGGCGCCGTTCTGCGCGGCGCCGTTCTGCGCGGCGCTGTTCTGCGTGGCGCTGTTCTGGCCGCCACCGTTCTGGCCGCCACCGGCCTGGCCGTCAGGACCGCCGGCTTCGCGGCCGTCGTCCGTGATCGGGCGGTTCGGGCTGCCGTTCCCCTCGCGCTGGCCCTCAGGGCAGTTGATCTTGAAGACCTTCACCCTGGGCGAGGGGACCGGCACGTCTCCGGGGATGGTCCACTCGAGCGTGTACGACCCCTCGGCCAGCCCCAGGGTGTCGGTGTGCCCGGAGCCCTGGGTCAGGGTGATGGTGCCGGTGACGGTGGCGGTGTCGGGGGCCGGGGGCCGCGCCTTGATGGTGTACCCGACGGACGACAGCTCGCCGAAGTTGGCGGCGTCGAGGTAGAAACGGCAGGCCACCGGGTCGTCCTTCGAGACGCCCGGAGGGACCTGCTCACGGTGGATCCTGATGTCACCGGCCTCCCCCACGGCCACGGCGGACGGTGCCGAGAGGCAGGTGAACCCCGCCGCGGCGAGCACCGTGAGAGCCGTGACGCCGAGGCGGGAGCCGAGGGCGGACGGGAGCGTCGAGCTGGACATGCGCATTCCTCCGAGTCAGGACGATTTTCATACAAATCGCTCTTGCACCTGACTCTCTTTCACATCGGCGTCCACGACTGTGGGAGCGCCGCCCGACGCGCCGTCAGACATCGCTCGACCGGCGCAACCCCGAGCCGGACCGGCGCCGCCGGGGCACGGCCGCCTCCCCCTGCGCGTCCCCGCGCGACCGCACCGCCACCCCCGACGACACCAGCAACAGCACCCCCAGCATCACGAACGGCGCAGCCACCCCCGCGACCCCGGCCACCAGTCCCGCGGCGGCGGGCGCGGCGACCTGGCCCAGCCGGTTGCCGGTGAGGCGCAGCGCGAGCGCGGTGGAACGGGCGCCGTCGGGCGCCGCCTGGACGACGGTCGTCATGGACAGCGGCTGCCCGACGCCGAGGCAGAAGCCGAGCAACGCGAGGATCACGCCCAGCCCCCAGACCGGCACCGGCAGCGCGATCCCGGCGCACAGCAGGGCCGCCAGCAGACAGGTCACGGTGAGCAGCAGGGTCCGGCCGAGCAGCCGCAACAGGGGGGTGAGGACGAGCCGGCAGGCGATGGAGGCCGCCGCGCGGACGCTGAGCAGGACGCCGATGACGGACGGCGCGATGCCCCGGTGCTCGCCGACCACCGGCAGATAGGCGGTGAGGATGTCGGTCGCGGACAGCACGGACAGGCTGACGAGGATGCCGGCGGGGACGCCCCGGGCATGCAGGATGCGGCCGACGGGGACGCGTTCGCCCTGCTCCGTACGGGACTTGGGTGTGGTGTCGCGGTGTTCGACGCGCCACAGCGAGGTGAACGCGACCGCGCAGCCGGCGCCCGCGACCAGCAGGGCGAGTGCGCTGCTGTCCGCCATGTCGCCACCGCCGATCAGCGCTCCGGCCGCGATCGGGCCGACCAGCTGGCCGATGGAGGCGCCGATGGTGAAGTGGCCGAAGTTGCGGTCCTGTTCGTGCGGCGCGGACTGGCGGGCGACGAGCGACTGCGAGCCGATGACGAAGCAGAGGTGGCCGAGGCCCATCACCCCGCTCCACAGCGCCATCGTCCAGAGGGAGCCGGCGACCCCGCTCAGCACACAGCCGCCGGATATGAGGACCACTCCGACGGGCAGCAGCGGCGCGCAGCGGCCGTGGTCGGTGCGGCGGCCCAGCGGTACGGCGGCGAAGAGCGGCAGCAGCGCGTACACACCCGCGATGACGCCGATCGCCCGCTCGTCCGCGCCCAGCGCGAGGGCCCGGTAGGAGACGGCGGGCCGCGCCATCGACACCGCCCCCTGCGCGAAGCCGAAGGCGATGACGAGACGGAGCAGCCAGCCGCGGTTCCCGCCGGGCCTCACAAGTTCCTCCATGGTCGGCTCAGATGACCGGCTCAGATGATCCCGAACAGGATGCCCGCACCGAGGATCGCCAGGCAGGTCAGGGCGGCCCACTTGACCACGAACCTCGTGTGGTCGCCGAACTCGACCTTCGCCATGCCGACGAGGACGTAGACCGCCGGGACGAGCGGGCTCGACATGTGCAGGGGCTGGCCGACGAGCGAGGCGCGGGCCATCTCCAGCGGCGAGACGCCGTGCGCCGCACCGGCCTCGGCGAGGACCGGCAGGACGCCGAAGTAGAAGCCGTCGTTCGACATGAAGTAGGTGAGCGGGAGGCTCAGGACGCCGGTGACGAGGGCCATGTGCGGACCCATGCCCGCGGGGATGACGTCCACCATCCACGTGGCCATGTGGTCGACCATGCCGGTGCCCTGGAGGACGCCGGTGAAGACGGCGGCGGCGAAGACCATGCCGGAGACGTTCAGGACGTTGTCGGCGTGGGCGGCGAGGCGGGCCTTCTGGTCCGGGATGTGCGGGAAGTTGACGCTGAGGGCGAGCGCGGCGCCGAGCAGGAACAGCACCGGGATCGGCAGCCACTCCATGATCATGGAGGTGAGCAGCGTGACCGTGAGCAGCGCGTTGAACCAGTACAGCTTGGGGCGCAGGGTGGCCCGGTGCGGGTCGAGGCCCTGGAAGTCGTCGTCCTCGTCGTCCTCGTCGTCCTGCGCGGCAGCGGCGGCCGCGTCGGAGCCGGAGCCGGAACCGCCCTTGCGGACGGGGTTCTTGCCGTCGCCGGAGCCGCCGGCGCCCACCAGGACCGTCTCGGTCTCCTTCTCCTCGACCAGCACCTCGTCCAGCGTCAGCGTGCCGAGCCGGGCGCGCTCACGGCGGCCGAGGACGTAGGAGAGGGCGATGACGAAGAGCAGACCCACGGCCAGGGCCGGGATCATCGGCACGAAGATGTCGCTGGCGTCGAGCTTCAGCGCGGTGGCGGCACGGGCGGTCGGGCCGCCCCAGGGCAGCGTGTTCATCACGCCGTTGGCCATCGCCGCGACACCGGTCATCACGACCAGGCTCATCTTCAGGCGCTTGTACAGCGGGTACATCGCCGAGACGGTGATCATGAACGTGGTGGAGCCGTCGCCGTCCAGGGAGACGATCGCGGCGAGCAGCGCCGTACCGACGACGATGCGGAGCGGGTCGGCCTTGCAGAACTTCAGGATGCCCCGAACGATCGGGTCGAAGAGGCCGACGTCGATCATCACACCGAAGTAGACGATCGCGAACATGAGCATCGCCGCCGTGGGGGCGAGGCTGGTGACGCCGTCGATGACGTAGTCACCGAGCTTGGCGCCCTTCCCGACGAAGACGCAGAACAGTGCCGGGATCAACACGAGCGCCGCGATCGGCGACATCTTCTTCAGCATGATCAGGACCAGGAAGGTCGCGATCATGGCGAAGCCGAGGATGGTCAACATGAGTGGATACCTAACGTTCGCCCTTGAACATCCCACCTGGGGGTCGGCGGTGGGTTGACGTTAGGTCCGTTCAAACGGTGTTAACAAGACGTTGACGTGCGAGCAATAAGCGCAAAACTCCAGGTCACAGCTTTGCTCAGCTCAGCGGGCCGTGATGGGGGCAAGTTCGACCGGTACTCCGTTGAGAACGGCGTTGCCCGACAGCGGGTCCAGCAGGCTGCCGTCGAGGAGCTGGTTGACGTTGACGCCGGGGTCCGTGGAGGCATGACTGAGGCGGGTGCCGGGGCGGTCGTGGCCCCAGCCGTGCGGCAGGCTGACCACGCCCCGGCGCACGCCGTCGGTGACCTCGGCCGGTGCGGTCACCTCTCCCCCGGCGCCCTTCACCCGTACCGGGGCGCCGTCCCGCACGCCGAGCCGTTCGGCGTCCTCGGGGTGGATGTGCAGGGTGCAGCGGTTGGTGCCGCCGGTGAGCGCGGGGACGTTGTGCATCCAGCTGTTGTTGGACCGCAGATGGCGCCGGCCGACCAGGACGAGCTCGTCCGGCCGTCGCTTCAGTCCCTCCCGCAGCCGCGGGAGATCGTCGACGATCGGCTGCGGCAGCAGTTCGATCCGCCCGCTGCGCGTCTTCAGCGGCTGGGGCAGACGGGGGCGCAGCGGCCCGAGGTCGATGCCGTGCGGGTGGGCGAGCAGCCGGGCGAGGCCGAGTCCGTCCGGGCGGGCGCCGAAGCCGTCGCCGTAGGGGCCGAGACGCAGCATCATGTCGAGCCGTCGCTCGGGGCCGGTCTCGCCGGTGAGCTCGGCCGCGAGCTCGTGCGGGTCGCGGCCGTGCACGGGCGAGTGCGGCTCCTTCACCGCCTTGCCGAGGGTCTGGCCGATGACCAGGTCGTCCACGGCGGACGGATCGGCGCCGTGCATGCCGGTGGCGGCCAGGGTCAGCCGGGCGAGGATCTCGGTCTCGGCCATCCGGCCGGGCTCGAGCGGGACGGCCGGGCGGCTGTAGCGGACCTGGTTGCGCACGGCGAGGGTGTTGAAGGCGAAGTCGTGGTGCGGGCTCTGCGAGGGCGGCGGCGGGGGCAGCACCACGTCGGCGTGGCGGGAGGTCTCGTTCAGGTAGGGGTCCACGCTGACCATGAAGTCGAGGGAGGCGAGCGCCTTGTCGAGCCGGTCCCCGTCCGGGGCGGACAGGACAGGGTTGGCGGCCACGGCGACGAGCGCGCGGATCGGCTCGCCCTCCGCCGTCGCGGTGTCGATCTCCTCGGCGAGCGCCGACAGCGGCAGCTCGCCCTTGGCCTCCGGGTGCCGGCTCACCCGGGAGTGCCAGCGCGCGAGCCGGAAGCCGTGGCCGGGACCGGCCGGCCGGGGCGTGCGATCGGTGGCGGCCTGCGGGAAGAGGGCGCCGCCGGGCCGGTCCAGGTTGCCGGTGAGGATGTTGAGGATGTCGACGAGCCAGCTGGCGAGGGTGCCGTAGGGGACCGTGCAGCTGCCGATGCGGCCGTAGACGGCGGCGGTGGGGGCGGCGGCGAGTTCGCGGGCCAGGGTGCGGATGAGCGAGGCGTCCACGTCACAGGCGGCGCTCACCGCTTCGGGGGTGAAGTCCCGTACGGCTTCCGCGAGTTCCTCGAGGCCCTCGAGGTGCGGGGCCGACTCGCCGGGATCCACCAGGAGTTCCTCGAAGAGCACCTGGGCCATGGCGGCGAGGAGCAGCGCGTCCGTGCCCGGCCGGATCGGGATGTGGCGGTCGGCGAGCTTCGCGGTGCGGGTGCGGCGCGGGTCGATGACGGTGAGGGTGCCGCCGCGGGCCTTGAGCGCCTTGAGCTTGCCGGGGAAGTCGGCGGCGGTGCACAGACTCCCGTTGGACTCCAGCGGGTTGGCGCCGATGAGCAGGAGATGGTCGGTGTGGTCCAGGTCCGGCACGGGGATCGCGTTGGCGTCGCCGTACAGCAGGCCGCTGGAGACGTGCTTGGGCATCTGGTCGACCGTGGAGGCGGTGAAGAGGCTGCGGGTGCCGAGGCCGGCGATCAGGACGGTCGGGTAGAGCGCGCCGGCCATGGTGTGCACGTTGGGATTGCCGAGGACGACTCCGACGGAGTTCGCCCCGTACCGCTCGACGACCGGCCGGATCCCGGCGGCCACGGCGTCGAAGGCCTCCTCCCAGGTGGCCTCGCGCAGCTCGCCGTCCCGGCGCACCAGGGGCGTCCGCAGCCGGTCGGGGTCACCGTCGACGGCGCCGAAGGAGGCGCCCTTGGGGCAGATGAAACCCTTGCTGAAGACGTCCTCCCGGTCGCCGCGGGCGCCGGTGACCTCCGTCCCCTCGATGGTGAGCGTCAGCCCGCAGGTGGCCTCGCACAACGGGCAGATTCGCAGGGCGGTGCGGGACACGGGTCCTCCTGGGGGCGGCATTGCCATCTCCCGGTGAGCATACCGAGCGGTATGGCCGATGGGGAGGGGGCGACCGCGACCGTCAGTCCAGGGTCCGCGCCAGATACGCCCGCAGCAGCTCCCGCGCCTCGTCGATCACCTTCGGGTCACCCTCCGGATCCACCCGGAAGGCCAGCTGGACGAGGGTGTCCGCGGTCTCCACGGCGATCAGGAAGGTGCGGCGCAGATCGTCGTCGGGCTCGCGGACGAGATAGTCGGAGAGCAGGTCGGTGAGGCGGTCGGCGACCCGGTGGTTGGGTTCCGCGTGCCGGGCGCCGACCGGGATCTGGTTGCCGAAGTCGACGAGGGAGAACCCCGGCGCGGTCTGCTTCATGGCCAGGTACTCGTCGAGCACGGCGTCCATGGCGGCCCGCCAGTCGCCCCGGCGCGCGCCCTTCAGCCGCTCGGTGACGCGCTCGGAGTAGCGCTCGAGGTTGCGCTGCGCCAGCGCGTCGGCCATCTGCCGCTTGTTGCCGAAGAAGCGGTAGACGGAGCCGATGGGGACGCCGGCGCGCTCGGCGACGGCCCGGGTGCTCAGGCCGTCGTAGCCGACCTCGTCCAGCAGGTCGGCGCAGGCGTCGAGGATTCTGGTCAGCCGTTCGGCGCTGCGCCGCTGCACGGGCGCACGACGGAGCGATGTCGCTTGGGGCACGGAGCTCATGATGCCTTTCCGTCGCGGCGGGGTGAACCTCACCCCTCGGTACGGAGAAAGATGCCTGATGCACTCAACGGGGGCTCGCCGGGGGACGGCGCTCAGGGCGAGGGCTCCGACGCCGTGATGTACGCCGTGCTCTCCACCGGCTTGCCGTCCACCGCCCACACCGTGCCGTCGTCCGCGCACAGCCGGGCGGTGACCTGGTGGGTGCCGTGCGGCAGGTAGCCGGCCGGGATGCGGTAGGACGGGGTGCGCAGGTCGGCGACCGGCTGGTCGTCCACGTAGAGCCGGGCGGCGCCGCGGCCGTGGGCCACCCCCGCCTTCGCAGCGGTGGACGTGAACCGGAAGTTCTCCACCTTCAGGCGGACGTCCCAGCTGCCGTCGGCCTCGGGCTCCACCTCGACACCGACCTCGGGTGCCCCCTTCTTCCCCACCTCGCGGTAGTGCCGCCCTTCGTCGTCCGTGTCCTTCAGGACCTTGCCCACCGGCGAGGGGGAGACCGACGCCGCGGTCGACGCGTCCCCCCGCTCATGGGCGTCACTGGTGCCGCAGCCCGCGGATCCGGTCAGCAGCAGGACACAGACCGCGGGCACGGCGAGGCTTCCGCGCGTCCACGACATGCGGGGGAGCGTAGAACAACGGACCGACACGCGGATCCCCCTGGAGTCTGGTTCCGGCCGTCTTGATCGTCCTTCAGGAGGAGGACCGGCGCACCTCTTGCGCCGGGGAAATCGCAATCCTACGGTGATGCATAGGAATCAGCAGGCGCACCCGCGGGGCGCCGGAGGGAGCGATCATGAGCAGCGGGGACGCACGCAAGACGGCCGAGGGCCTGACCTATCTCTCCGGGTTCGGCAACGAGCACGCCTCCGAGGCCGTGCCGGGGGCCCTGCCCGACGGCCGGAACTCGCCGCAGCGGGCGCCCCTCGGCCTGTACGCGGAACAGCTCAGCGGTACGGCGTTCACCGAGCCGCGCGCCCACAACCGCCGCTCGTGGCTCTACCGGATCCGCCCGTCGGCCGCGCACCCGGCGTTCACCCGCGCCGACGACGGCGCGCTGCGCACCGGCCCCTTCACGCAGACCGTCCCCGATCCGAACCGGCTGCGCTGGGACCCGCTGCCCGAGCCGCCGGCCGGCACGGACCTCCTCGCCGGCCTGTGGACCCTCGGCGGCAACGGCGACGTCACCCAGCGCACCGGCATGGCCGTGCACCTGTACCACGCGAACGCCTCCATGGAACGCGTGTTCGGCGACGCCGACGGCGAGCTGCTGATCGTCCCCGAGCAGGGCGGACTGCTGCTGCGCACGGAGTTCGGGCAGCTGCACGCCGAGCCCGGCGAGGTGGCGCTGATCCCGCGTGGGGTCCGCTTCCGCGTCGACCTGCTGGACGCCTCCGCCCGCGGCTACGTCTGCGAGAACTACGGCGCCCCCTTCCGCCTCCCCGACCTCGGCCCGATCGGCGCCAACGGCCTCGCCAACCCCCGTGACTTCCGCGCGCCCGTCGCCGCCTACGAGGACGTCGAGGGCCCGGTGGAGGTCGTCAACAAGTACTGCGGCCACCTCTGGAGCGCGACGTACGACCACTCCCCGCTCGACGTGGTCGCCTGGCACGGCAACCACGTGCCGTACGTCTACGACCTGCGCCGCTTCAACGTCATCGGGACCATCTCCTACGACCACCCGGACCCGTCGATCTTCACGGTGCTGACCGCCCCGTCCGACACCCCCGGTCTGGCCGGCGTCGACTTCGTGGTCTTCGCCCCGCGCTGGCTGGTCGGCGAGGACACCTTCCGGCCGCCGTACTTCCACCGGAACGTGATGAGCGAGTACATGGGCCTGATCGAGGGCGCGTACGACGCCAAGACGGCCGGAAAGGGCGGCTTCGTGCCGGGCGGCGGTTCGCTGCACAACATGATGTCGGCGCACGGCCCGGACCGGGAGACCTTCGACCGGGCGAGCGCCGCCGAGCTGGGGCCGCAGAAGATCGACGACGGGTTGGCGTTCATGTTCGAGACCCGCTGGCCGATCGCCCTCACCCCGCACGCGTCCCGGGCGGACCACCTCCAGCAGCGCTACGACGACGTCTGGCAGGGCCTCGAACGCCACTTCCGTCCGTCCGACGGAACATTGCACTGAACGTTGCCGACCGGTACGGATAGCCCGTGACCTCCTTCGCCCCGGACTCGATCGTCCTCACCCGAAAGCTGCCGCTCTGGTACCAGGTGTCGCAGTCGCTGCGCGCCTCGATACTCGGCCGCTCGCCGCAGGACCCGCTCCGACTGCCCACCGAGGAGCAGTTGGCGGGTCACTACGGGGTGAGCGTGCTGACCATGCGACAGGCGCTGAAGGAGCTGGAGGACGAGGGGCTGATCAGCCGGCACCGCCGGCGGGGCACGTTCATCGAGCCGAGCGCCCGGCGGGGCGCTCCGGTCCGGCTCCTCGGCTCGGTCGACGCGATCGTGGCCCAGCAGTCCGCCATGACGACGGAACTCCTCGACCACGGCCGTACGTCCGTCCCCGCCGAAGTCGCCGAGCACTTCCCGGACCTGACCGAGGTGGCGACCTACCACCGGCTGAGGAGCGACGAGAACACGGGTGAGCCGACCAACCACGCCCGCAACTACGTCCGTCCCGAGATCGCCGCCCGGATCGACCCCGAGGACCTGGTCCGCCGCCCCATGACGAAGGTGCTGCGGGACCTCACGGGCGTGGACATCAGCCGGATCACGGACACGGTCGAGGCCCGGCTGGCGGACCCGGAGACCGCCAAGCTGCTCCGGGTCCCGCTGCTCAGCCCGATCCTGCACTACACGGGCGTCATCTACGACACCGGCGGACGGGTGCTCGACGTGGCCGTCATCCACTACCGGGGCGACCGTTTCTCCTTCACGGTCACCCTCGACGCGACGTGACCCGCCACGGGCGACCCGTCGTACGATGCCCAGCGTGACGCCCGACGACGCTCCGCCGCTGGCGGACCTCATGCCGTGGTCCGTCGCACCGCCGCGGCTCGGCCGGGGGTGGCCGACGGACCCCGACCCGGCTTCCCTGAAAGCCCGCTGGGACGCCCTGGTGAAGACCGAGGGCCCGGGCCGCGAGGCCCTGTTCGAGCCGACCCGCTCACGCACCCTGCACACGGCGGTCGGGCAGCTGCCCGGGCACCCCGGCGGCACCGAGAGACTCGCCCGCGCCTCGGGCCCCTGCCCCGAGCCGGTACGGGTACTGACCGGGCCCTTCGACGAGCACTGGCTCATCCCCGACCACCGGCTGATCGACGCGGCCCGCCCGGAGCTGTGGCGGGTGGCGGACGAGCACCAGGTGTTCGTGGTGGAGACACCGTCCCCGCCGGGCCCGCCGCTGCTCGCGACCGCCCTGATCCCGCTGGCGCGCACCGGCCGGATCCGCCCGCTGTACCGGCGCCCCGGCGGCTTGGAACCCAACCTGGCGCCGGGCCTGCTGGAGCACCTCGGCCACTCCCCCGATCCGGTGGACTTCCTGGCCTGGACCCTGACCGCCGTCCGCCCCGATCTCACCGTCCCGCTCACCCGGGACCCCGGGCTCTGGGCCCGGGGTGTGGAACTGGGCCGCCGCGCCCTGTGGCTGCTCCGCCGCGACGGCGACCGCCCGCGGCTCCCCGGCGGCCGCCGCCCCTACGTCCGCGCCCCGCTGCCCAGCCGGCCCCTGACGCTGCACTACGACCGCGACGAGGAGACCCTGCACCTCGACGGCGGCCGTGTCTCCCCGGTCCCGCCCGCGGCCTGGGATTTCACGGCGGGCGGGGTCCGCGTCCTGGAGCAGTGGTTCGCGGCCCGGACGGCGGAGCCCGGGCCGGGCACCCTGGCCGCGATCCGTCCGACGACCTGGCCGCAGGCCTGGACCTCCGAACTCCTCGAACTGATCACGGTGTTGGCGCTGTTCGCGGAAGCGCGCGACCGGCAGGAGGAGTTGACGGTGCCGGACACGATCACCGCGAAGGAGCTGCGCGCGGCGGGCGTCCTGCCGGTCCCGGACCAGCTCCGGCACCCGGCGACGGTCCTCGACCACCACGAGGAGGGCCCGGAGGGCCAGTTCGCGCTGATCTAGCATCCACCTCATGGACCAGAGCCCCCCGCCGCTGCCGCCGCCCCTGGAGGGCCTCACCGTCGTCGCCGTCGAGCAGGCGGTCGCGGCTCCGTTCGCCACCCGCCAGCTCGCCGACCTCGGCGCCCGGGTGATCAAGGTCGAGCGGATCGACGGCGGTGACTTCGCCCGTGGCTACGACACGGCCGCCGGCGGCCTCGCCTCGCACTTCGTGTGGTGCAACCGCGGCAAGGAGTCCATCGCGCTGGACCTCAAGGACCCACGCGGCCTGGACGTCGTACGGCGGCTGATCGCCGACGCGGACGTGTTCGTGCAGAACCTCGCCCAGGGGGCGGCGGCCCGGCTGGGTCTGGACGCGGCCACCCTGTGCGCGGCGCATCCGCGGCTGGTCGCCGTCGACATCTCCGGGTACGGGCCGAGCGGGCCGTACGCGGACAAGCGGGCGTACGACATGCTCGTGCAGTGCGAGGCGGGGCTGGTGTCGGTGACCGGGACGCCCGAGCAGCCGGTGAAGGCGGGGATCCCGGCGGCGGACATCGCCGCGGCCATGTACGCCTTCTCGGGCGTGCTGGCGGCGCTGGTGCGGCGGGGCACGACCGGGCGGGGCGGGGCGGTGGAGGTGTCGATGCTGGAGGCGCTCGCGGAGTGGATGGGGCATCCGCTGCACCACACGATGCACGGCGGCGCCGCCCCGGCCCGCACCGGCCTCGCGCACGCGGTGATCGCGCCCTACGACGCCTACCCCACCGCCGACGGCGGACGGGTGCTGCTGTCCGTGCAGAACGACCGGGAGTGGCGACGGCTGGCCGAACAGGTCCTCGGCCTACCCGACGCGGGGGCGGATCCGGCGTACGCGACGAACGCGGCAAGGGTGGCGAACCGGGAACGCACGGACGCGCTGGTGGCCGAAGCGCTGGGCGCCCTGGGCGCCGACGAGGCGCTCGCACGGCTGGAGGGCGCGGGCATCGCGTGCGCACGCCTGAGGGACCTGCACGAGCTGGCGGAGCATCCGCAGCTGGCGGCCCGTGAGCGGTGGCGGGAGGTGGGGACGCCGGTCGGACCGCTGCGGGCACTGCTGCCCCCGATCACGCTGCCGGGCGGGGCGGAGGCACGGATGGGAGACGTGCCCGCGCTCGGGGAACACACCGAAGCGCTGCTGCGTGCCGTGGGGATGACGGACGAGGAGATCGCAGCGCTGCGCCGGGACGGTGTGGCCGCCTGAGCGCGGGACTCAGTACGTGAGAACGCGCCGGCCGGTCAGTGCTTGTTGCCTCCGAACAGCGAACGCCGCAGTCGGCGCAGCGGCGCGAAGAGCGAGACGCGGCTCACCCGTGCCCGCGCCGTCTTGGGGCCGTGGCCACGCGCGGGTTCACGCGCGGTCAGCTCCCGCATGAGCGAGGTCGCCTCGAGCGTCTCGCGCTGCGGTATGGCGGGGCCCGCCAGCACTGAGAGATGGCGGTCGAGGCGCGAACTGGTCGCACTGCTCCCGCAGGTGATCGCAGGGACCCGCGCCCTGCTGTGCATCGTTATCTGTTCCATGTCACTCCCCACCCGTACGAGTCCACCCGGCCCGGGCAGGGTAACCCTATCGCCCCGTCGAGGCACACGTGTATCGAGCTCACAGGATTCACCTTCCCCGTAAGGGGGTTGACGACGCCTCTCCGATCACTCTCCGAATCCAACCGATTTCAGGGTGAGTTGGACAACTGGCTGTGTAGTGGGCTGTGGTGATCCCCCGTCGGGCTCGACGGTCACAGCGAGTGACGTCGCGACCTTGTCGAGACCGGTGGCTACCAGGGGCGTGTCGCCGTCGAAGAGCCCGAGGGAGCGCGGTTGCGCGTCGGGGCGCATGAGCCACAGCTGATGCACCTGTCCGGTGGGCAGCTCGCCGTATCCGCTCAGGGTGACGATCGCCTCGCCCTCCCCGGCGGAGGCGATCACTCCGATACTGCGGCCCTGCGCGTCCTTCCCGGTGCTCGCCCGCGCGTCGGGAGCTGCGAGAACGTGGGCGATCTCACGCGCCCGGTCGCGCTCGGCGTTCAGTTCGTCCTGGGCACGGCCCGCCTGCACGGCGAAGAGCGAGGCGACGACGAGGGCCGCCGCGGCGGTGGCCGTGGCGAACGGCACGAACAACGGACGGCGCGCGCGGGGCGCACGGGAGCGTCCCGGCGGCGACTGCGTGCCCCAGACGTGCGGGGGCAGTTGGGGGGCGTACTCCCTGCCCTGCGCGCGGGAGGACTCCTGCGGCGTTCTCTGCACGGCCGCCAGCACCCGGCTCCGCAGGTGGGCCGGCGGCTGCGCGGCCTGGGACCAGGCGAGCCGGACGGCGTCCTCTGCCAGCGCCCGCACCTCGGCGGAGCAGCGGTCGCAGCCCGTCAGATGCTTCTCGAAACGGCGGCGTTCGTCGGGTTCGAGTGCGTCGAGCGCGTAGGGGGCGGCCAGCGAGTGCAGGTCCTCGCGGCGGAACAGGCCGAGCACACTCATGCGGCACCTCCCAGGCAGTCGCGCAGCCGCGTGAGTCCGTCACGCATCCGGGTCTTCACCGTGCCCAGCGGCAGCGACAGCCGGTCGGCCACTTCACGGTACGTGTAGCCGTCGTAGTAGGCGAGGGTGACGGACTGACGCTGGAGCGCCGTCAGCCGGTCGAGGCAGCGGCGGACCAACTGGCGTTCCAGACCGGCCTCGACCTCCTCGGCCACCTGGTCGAAGGCGGGGTCGTGATAGCGCGACGCCTCGCGCTGCTCACGGTCCACGGCCGCACGGGCGCTGCGCACCCGGTCGACGGCGCGGCGGTGCGCGAGGGTGAGGATCCAGGAGAGGGCGCTGCCCCGGTTCGGGTCGAACCGGCCGGCCGAGCGCCAGGCCTCCAGGAGCACCTCCTGGGCGACCTCCTCCGACTGCGCGGGATCCCTGACGACCCGGCGTACGAGCCCGAACACCGGCCCCGACACCAGTCCGTAGAGCTGTTCGAATGCGCGCTGGTCGCCCCCAGCCACGAGCACCAGTAGCTCGTCCGCCTCCATGCGGTCCCCCTCCCTGCGGCCGCCACACCCGGGCCGCCCCGTCACACCAGGCATTCGCAACGAACACACCTCCGGATGGGGGGTACGTATCGAAGCGCCGAAAACGCGGGTGAGCAGGAAAGAAAAAGTTTTTGGGATTCGACCAATCCGAACCCACCCCCCGCTCCGTATCACTGTCCGTCAGGCAACTTGGCACAGAGGACGGACGGCATGACAGCTTTCTCCAGGAGCGGCAACGGACGCAGGAGCGTCGCGACCCTCGTCTGCGGTGCGTTGGCCGCCGGGGGGCTCGCAGCCGCCGGCGTGGCCACGCTGGTGCCGGGGGCGGCCTACGCCTCCAGCCACCGCGAGGCCCCCCTCATCTCGGGCACCCCGCAGTACGACAACACCGACGTGTACGCCTTCGTCAGCCCGGACCACCCGGACACGACGACGATCGTCGCGAACTGGATCCCCTTCGAGGAGCCGGCCGGCGGTCCCAACTTCTTCCCGTTCGCCGAGGACGCCCAGTACGACCTGCACATCGACAACAACGGTGACGCGAAGGAGGATCTGACCTTCCGCTACACCTTCAAGACGCACGTGAAGAACAAGAAGACGTTCCTCTACAACACGGGTGTCGTCGAGAGCCTGGACGACGCCGACCTGAACATCACGCAGACGTACGACCTCGAACTGATCAAGTCGAAGAAGGGGAAGGTCGAGCACGAGACGAAGATCGCGGACGACGTGCCGGTGGCGCCGTCGAACGTGGGCAAGGCCTCGATGCCGCACTACTCGAAGCTGCGCGACCAGGCGATCTACAAGCTCTCCAGCGGCGCCAAGACCTTCGCGGGCCAGGCCGACGACCCGTTCTTCCTCGACCTGCGCGTCTTCGACCTGCTGTACGGCGGTGACCTCTCCGAGGTCGGCAACGACACGCTCAAGGGCTACAACGTCAACTCGATCGCGCTTCAGGTCCCGAACGACATGATCGCCGAGTCGGCGCACCAGCCGATCGTCGGCATCTGGTCGACGACCCAGCGCGAGAACGCCCAGGGCCGCTACTCGCAGGTCTCGCGGCTCGGTATGCCGCTGGTCAACGAGGTCGTCAACCCGATCAAGGACAAGGACAAGTTCAACGCGTCCGAGCCGAAGGACGACGGCCAGTTCCTGAAGAACGTCACCAACCCCGAGCTGCCGAAGCTCATAGAGGCGATCTACAAGATCAAGGCGCCGGCCGAGCCGCGCAACGACCTCGTCGACGTGTTCCTGAAGGGCGTCAAGGGCCTCAACCAGCCGCCGTACGTGACGCCGTCGGAGGAACTGCGCCTCAACACCTCGATCAAGCCGACCGCCAGCCCCAAGCGGCTCGGTGTCCTCGACGGTGACAACGCGGGCTTCCCGAACGGCCGTCGCCTCACCGACGACGTGATCGACGCCTCGCTCCAGGTCGTCGAGGGTGAGCTGGTCGGTTCCAAGAACGACCTGGGCGACGCGGTCGACAAGAACGACAAGTCCTTCGAGAAGTACTTCCCCTACGTGGCCCTGCCCACCGAGGGCTCGCGCGGCGCGACCGCCAAGAGCGGCGCCGACGTCCGCAGCCAGCTCGGTGACGCCCTCACGGGCTCCGACAGCAACACCACGCTGATCGCGTCCTCCGCGGGCGCCGGCGCGGCGGGCATCCTCCTCATCGGCGGCGGGCTGATGTGGTGGCGAGGGCGGCGGCGGGCCTACTAGGCCCTCCTCCTGAGCGGGGCCCACTGGGCCCTCCTCTGAGCGGGCCGGGGAGAATCCTGCGCTCCCCGGCCCGCCTCACCGACTGGCGCGGCCCGCGTACTCATCCCCCACGGCGCGGGCCGCGCCACCCCTGTGCGAGCAGGCTGAACAACCCAGGCGACCTAGGAGAGGGCATGTCCCCGCGGACGAACGACGGCGAACCGGAGCCCACCCGACCGGCCTCCGCCCGACCGGTACCGGCCTCCGGCACACCGGTCTCCGGCGCACCGGCCTCCGGCGGACCGCTCGCGAACCCCGGCCGACCGGCGCCGAATCCCGGTCCGGGCCCGGCCTCCGAGGAAGCCTCGGCCACGAAGACCGCGGCAGAGGCGAAGCCCGGGGACACGGCGGAAGCCGACGTCCAGGCCGGCGCCCACGGCGACACCGACACCGACACCGTCGCCCATGCCGAAGCCGGGGTGGAGGCGGAGGCCGGGACGGGGGCCGGCACCGAGGCGGAAGCCGGGGCCGCTACCGATACCGGTGACGGTGGCGAGCTCGCCGTCGGTGGCGATGAGCGTGTCGCCGCGGTGCGGCGGGCGGGGGCCGCCGGGCGTCGGTGGCGGGCCGCTCAACTCAGCGCCTGTGCCGCCATGCTGGCCGTGGCGCTCACCGCCGGGGCGGTCGCGCTCGGGGCGGTGCGGGACGGACAGAACGTTCCCGTGTCGACCGCGGCGGCGGTCTCTCCCGGGTTGCTCGCCAGTGGCGATCTCGACTCGAGCATCACCGCGCTGCAGGCTCATCTCCGTTCGCAGCCCAGGGACTTCGGCGGCTGGGCCACCCTCGGGCTCGCCTACGTCGAGCAGGCCCGCACCAAGGGCGACCCCTCCCGCTACCCGCAGGCCGAGCAGGCCCTGAAGCGCTCCCTCTCGCTGCGCTCCGACAACGACCAGGCGCTCGCCGGCCGGGCCGCCCTCGCCGCCGCCCGGCACGACTTCGCGAACGCCCTGGACCTGGCCGACCAGGCACTGAAGCAGAACCCCTACAGCGAGCGCGCCCTGTGCTCCCGTATCGACGCCCTCGTCGAACTCGGCCGCTACGACGACGCCGAGGAGGCCGCCAAGACGGCCGACGAACGGCGTCCGGGCGTACCGGTGTTCACCCGCTACGCGTACGTGCACGAACTGCGCGGCGACGTCACCACCGCCCGCCGGGTCCTGGAGCGGGCGCTCGCCGCGTCGACCTCACCCGGCGACATCGCCTACGTGGCCGCCCAGCTCGGTCAACTCGCCTGGAACCAGGGCGACTACGCCACCGCTCTCACCCACTACGCCCGTGCGCTCGCCGCCGACGAGAACTACCTCCCCGCGCTGGAGGGCCGTGCCCGCGCCCAGGCGGCGAGCGGCCGGCAGGCCGAGGCCGTCAAGGGGCTGGAGCTCATCGTCGCCCGCTATCCGCTCCCCGGACCGCTGGTGGAGCTCGGCGAGCTGTACGAGGCCCGGGGCGGCGAGGGCGACACGGCGAAGGCCGAGAACCAGTACCTCCTCGTCGACGCGTGGACGGCCATCGCCCGCGCCAACGGCGTCAACGCCGACCTCGACACCGCGCTCGCCGCGGCCGACCACGGCGACCGGGCGACGGCCCTGCGTGCGGCCCGCGACGACTGGTCGCGCCGGCACACCGTGCACACGGCGGACGCGCTCGCCTGGGCCCTGCACGTCAACGGCAAGGACGCCGAGGCACTCCCCTACGCCCGGCAGGCCACGGCCACCGGCTACCGCAACGCGTCCTTCCTCTACCACCGCGGGGTGATCGAGAAGGCCACAGGACACCCCGCCGACGCCCGTACCCACCTCGCCGCCGCCCTGAAACTGAACCCCGGCTTCTCCCCGCTGGGCGCCCGCGAGGCCCGTACGGCACTCAAGACGCTGGAGGCGAGCAAGTGATTTCCCGTCGTCTGCTGGCTTCCTGCGCGGCCGTGTTCACGGCCGGCTGCGCGCTCGCGCTGGTCCCTTCCGCCAACGCGAGCGCGCACCCCCTCGGCAACTTCACCGTCAACCGCTACGACGGTCTCGTCGCCGCCCCCGGACAGCTTCGCGTCGACCACGTCGAGGACCTCGCCGAGATCCCGGCGACCCAGGCGAAGCCGGACATCGAACGGCTCGGGATGACCGAGTGGGCCCGGCAGCGCTGCGCGAGCGCCGCGGCCGGCAGCAGGCTGACCGTGGACGGCCGCGCCGTCACCCTCACGGCGGGCGCCGGCAAGGCGGTCGTACGGCCCGGCCAGGCGGGGCTCGACACCCTGCGCGTGGAGTGCAGGCTGACGGCTGCGCTGCCCGCCGTGTCCGGCGAGGACACCCTCTCCCTCACCTTCCACAGCGAGGGCGCCTCCTCCGGGCCCGGCTGGCGCGAGATCACCGCGCGCGGCGACCGCATGACGCTCGCCGACTCCGACGTGCCGAAGAAGTCGGTCTCGTCGGAACTCACCAGCTATCCCAAGGAGTTGCTCTCCTCGCCCGCCGACACCTCGACCGCTTCGGTGCGGGTGCGACCGGGTGGCGCGGCCCTCGTCGAGGAGGACCGGGACGCACCGGCCGCGTCCGTGCTGCCGCGGGGCGCCGACCGCTGGACGCGCGCCCTGGACAACCTGGTCGCCCGGCAGGACCTCACCGTCGGCTTCGCCGCTTTGGCCCTGGTGATCGCCGTCGGCCTCGGCGCGATGCACGCGGTCGCCCCGGGGCACGGCAAGACCATCATGGCCGCGACGGCCGCCGCGCGGGGCGGCAGGGCCCGGATGAAGGACGTCCTTCCCCTGGCCGCCTCCGTCACCGTCACACACACCCTGGGCGTCGTCGCCCTCGGCCTCCTCGTCACCGCCGGTTCGGCCGCGGCGCCTTCGGTGATCGCCTGGCTGGGCCTGGCCAGCGGCGCGCTGGTGCTCTTCGCGGGCGCGACCCTCGCCCGACGGGCCTGGCGCGGCCGGGGCCCCGACAGCCCCCACGGACACACCCACCCACACCCTCATCCACACCCCCACGGCGGCGACCCGCACGGCGACGCCCCGCACACCCACGAGCCCGCGAAAGCCCCGGCACGTCAACTCGCCCTCGTCGGCGCCCCCACCCCGCACACCCATGCCCATCACGACCCCGGGCACGGCCACGACAGCGACGGCGACCGCCGCCACGAGCACGACCACGACCACGACCACGACCACGACCACGACCACAGTCACGAGCACGGTCGCCCCCACACGCACACCCACGGCGGCCACACCCACACCCACGCCGTCGCCCCCACGCTCCGCGGCACGCTCCTCCTCGGCTTCGCCGGCGGCATGGTCCCCAGTCCGTCCGCCGTGGTCGTGCTGGTCGGCGCGGCGGCGCTCGGGCACGCCTGGTTCGGGCTGCTGCTCGTCGTCGCGTACGGCGTCGGGCTCGCGCTGACCCTGACCGCCGCCGGGTTCGCCGTCGTCAGGCTGGGCGCGGGCGCGACCCGTCTGCTGGACCGGCAGCCGCGCTGGACGACTCACCCGGTCGTGACGCTGGCCCGCCGCAACCTGCCCCTGTGGTCCGCGTTCCTGGTCGTCGCCCTCGGCGCCGGACTGGTGCTCAAGGGGGCCGCATCCGTACTCGGCTGAGCTACGTTTGTGGGGTTGCGGAGGTTTTCGCCCGGATACGAAGAGCGAAATGGGGGCGCGGTGTCCGAAGAACCGGGCAGTGAACGTCTGATCGCGGGCCGCTACCGCCTGCTGACCCCGCTGGGCGAGGGCGGCATGGGCACGGTGTGGCGGGCCCGTGACGAGGTGCTGCACCGCGAGGTCGCCGTCAAGGAGGTGCGTGCACCGCACGGACTGGCGGCCTCGGACGTCGAGCGGATGTACGCACGGCTGGAGCGCGAGGCCTGGGCCGCGGCCCGGGTCGCGAACCGGAACGTCGTCACGGTGTACGACGTGGCCACCCAGGACGGGCGGCCGTGGATCGTCATGGAGATCGTGCGCGGGATCTCCCTCGCCGAGCTGCTGGACGCCGAGGGGCCGCTCGAACCGGCCCGGGCCGCGCACATCGGCGCCGAGGTGCTGTCCGCGCTGCGGGCCGCGCACGAGGCCGGAGTGCTGCACCGGGACGTGAAGCCGGCGAACGTGCTGATGTCGAACGACGGCCGGGTCGTGCTCACCGACTTCGGTATCGCGACCGTCGAGGGCACCTCCGCGCTGACGATGACCGGCGAGGTCATCGGCTCACCCGAGTTCCTCGCGCCGGAGCGGGCGCTGGGGCGCACCCCGGGGCCCGAGTCGGACCTGTGGTCGCTGGGCGTGCTGCTGTACGCGGCGGTGGAGGGCAACTCGCCCTTCCGCCACGACACTCCGCTGAGCACCCTGCGCGCGATCGTCGACGAGGAGCTGCCGCCGCCGCGCCGGGCCGGGCCGCTCGCGCCCGTGATCGAGGGCCTGCTGCGCAAGGATCCGGCCGAGCGGCTGCCGGCCGACCGGGCCGAGCAGGACCTGCGGCTCGTCGCGGCGGGCGGTGCCCCTCGCGGCGGCGACACGGTCCGTTCCACGCCACCGGCGCCGTTCGCGCCGTATCCGCCGACGGTCTCGACCCCGGCCGAGCCGTTCCGTCAGGAGCCGCCGTCCCCGACCCCGCCCCGGTCCTGGTCGGCCGCCCCGGCGACGACGACCGGCTCGGCGGAGCCGCCCCGGAGCCGACGCGCCGGTGTGGTCCTCGTGACCGGTGTGGTGGTGCTGGCGCTGGCCGTCGCCGGGCTGACGTACGGGCTGCTGAACCGCGACGACGGCGGCGGCGGCGACGCCGACGGTGGCGGGGTCACCAACAGCGCCACGGATGTGGTGAGTTCGCCTCCGACGCAGCCGGAGAAGAGCGAGGAGGCCAGCGAGTCGCCGAGCCCGAGCCCGAGCGAGAGCGAGAGTTCCGAGGCTCCGGCACAGACCGTCTCGGTCACCGTCGCCGGCGCGCACACGGACTACTCGGGCAGCTGTCCGCCACCGGACGGGGACGCGCCCGCCTTCACCGCGACGATCACGGTGGGGCGACTGCCCGCGACGGTGTCCTACCGCTGGGTGTCTGAGGACGGTGAGCTCTCCGGGCAGACCTGGAAGACGCTCGACTTCGCGTCCGGCGGCGGGAAGTCCAAGCAGGACCAGGTGATCGTGTCGACGTACGCCGAGAGCGGGACGTACCAGAACTCGATCGCCGTCGAGGTCCGCGATCCGGTGAAGACGACGTCCAACTCGGTGCCGTTCTCGGTCACCTGCGAGACGGAGACCCCGACGGACGGGGCCTCCCCCTCACCTTCTGCCTCGGAGTGACGGAGCTGACGGATCAGGCGGCGCTGTTCAGGACCGGCAGGTAGCCACCCGACTGGCCGGACGCGGTCGGGTGGTACGACTCACCGATGTTCAGCCAGTTGAGGCTGTGCAGCCAGGAGCTGCCGGAGCAGATCTCGTGGCCGTTGAACGGGGTGCGGACGTCGCCGAAGACGAAGCCGTGGGCGGTGGCGCGTCTGGCGGTCGCGGCGTCCAGGTAGTCGGCCGCGTTGTTGATGGCGGAGCGCTTGGTCTCGGACAGGCCCAGGCAGACCGTGCCGAGCTTGTAGAAGCGGGGGTAGCCGATGACGACCACGCGCGCGTTGGGCGCCTTGGCGCGGATCGAGGAGTAGACGGTGTCGAGTCTGCCGGGGAGCGTCGAGTCGACGTAGGCCCTGGCCGTGTTGATGCGGGACAGACAGGTGCTGTCGGAGCCGGTGACGCAGGTCGTCATGACGTCGGCGAAGCCCGCGTCGTTGCCGCCGACCGTGATGGAGACCAGGCCGGTCGAGGAGTTCAGGCCGCCGAGCTGACTCGCCAGTACTTCATCCGTTCGCGCGCCCGAACAAGCCGCGAAGGTGAACGACGAGGGGGCGTGGGCGGCGTTCCAGAGGTACGGATACGCCTTGGTGCTGCGCTTGCAGTTGCCGCTGGAGCCGATGTAGCTGCCCGCGCCGACACCGGAGGAGTAGGAGTCCCCCAGCGCCACATAGCCACCTGTGGCCGCGAGTTGGGCGCCCTGCGCCGAGGCCGCCCCGGTGAGGGCGGTGCCGAGGGCGAGGAGGAGTGAGCTCACGAATACGACAAGTCGGGAACGTCTCATGGAACCTCCCTTAGCAGGATCTCTGCCACAACGTTCGTAGCAACTACGCGTGTTGACGGGAAGTGTCCATGCCAAGACTTTCTGGCCCCTATCGGGATCGTTCACACCCCTTCGTGGGGCTGATGTTGCGTGGGCATGTCAAGGTTGTTGACAGCCCCTCAACTCCCTTGTTCTACGCACGTAGACGGCCGAGGCTTTACCTCAGCCGCGAACGGAACGCGACGTTCGAGGCCGTGTGCGCGACCGCGCGCACTCCCCCACAGCCGTGCGCCCGACCCAGGCGCGGGCTGCCTAGAGGAGGACTCCCTCGTAATGGCACAACTGCGTAGCAACAAGGCCCGCATAACCGCCGCCGCCACCGTGGCGGCCGCCGCCCTCGTCGGCGGGCTCACCGCGCTCCCCGCCCAGGCCGCACCGGCCGAGGGCAAGGTCCTCGCGGCCGGCTCCCCCACCGCCGTCAAGGACAGCTACATCGTCACCCTGAAGTCGCAGGCGGGCTTCAAGGCGTCCTCGGCCACCGGCAAGAACCTCGTCAAGGGCTACGGCGGCACCGTCGGGAAGACGTTCGGCTCCGCGCTGAACGGCTACACCGCCACCCTCTCCGCCACCGAGGCGAGGAGACTCGCCGCGGACCCGGCGGTCGCCACCGTCGAGCAGAACCAGACCGTCCGGGTGAGCGACACGACGCAGTCGAGCGCCCCCTGGGGCCTGGACCGCGTCGACCAGACCTCGCTCCCGCTGTCCGGCACGTACACCTACCCGGACACCGCCGGCAGCGGCGTCACCGCGTACGTCATCGACACCGGCGTCCGCATCACCCACTCCCAGATCAGCGGCCGGGCCTCCTACGGCTACGACGCCGTCGACGGCGACACCACCGCCTCCGACGGCAACGGTCACGGCACCCACGTGGCCACGACGATCGCGGGCTCCACCTACGGCGTCGCCAAGAAGGCGAAGATCGTGGCGGTGCGGGTGCTCGACAACGCCGGTTCCGGCACCACCGCGGGCGTCATCGCAGGCATCGACTGGGTCACGAACAACCACTCGGGCCCCTCGGTCGCCAACCTCTCGCTCGGCGGCGGCGCGTCCACCACGCTGGACACCGCGGTGCGCAACTCCATCGCCAGCGGTGTCACCTACGCGGTGGCGGCGGGCAACAGCAGCGCCAACGCCTCCTCGTACTCCCCGGCCCGCGTCACCCAGGCCATCACCGTCGGCGCCACCACCAGCACCGACGCCAGGGCCAGCTACTCCAACTACGGCTCGGTGCTGGACATCTTCGCCCCCGGCTCCTCCATCACCGCGGGCTGGTACACCAGCGACACCGCCACGAACACCATCTCCGGTACGTCGATGGCGACCCCGCACGTCGCGGGCGCGGCCGCCGTCTACCTGGCGGGCCACACCTCGGCCACCCCGGCCCAGGTGGCCACGGCCCTGGTGAACGGCGCGACCTCGAACGTGGTCACCAGCCCGGGCACCGGCTCACCGAACAAGCTCCTCAAGATCGTCCCGTGACCCCCGCGGAACGCGCCGCACTGATCTGAACCACCGTTCCCCGGAGGCCTCCGCGGCCCCCGGGGAACACTTTTGTTCGCTCCCGTGACCGTTCCTGTGCCGGTTCCTTTCGAAGGGACGCATCATTCTGTAACGGTCAAACGAACAAAAAGGTAAGTGAGCCGCCAAGGGCTTGCCATCCGGGCGTAATCATCAATACCGTCATACATCTCACTCGCATCGGACCGTCGGCAACGGCTCCAGGGGAGGGCTCAGGGACCGCGGCGGTATCGGGGCGGGAGCGCGGTAGGGGGGTGCCGTGCTCGGTGACCGCACTGGTGACCGGGCCGTGCCGCGCGCGGTCGGCTGCCGTCCTTCGACGGTGGCCGGTCAGTTCTGCCAGCTCACCCGTGTCTGCGCGGAGATCACTCCGCCATGGGTGAGAAACCCCCCTTTCGAACCGGACGTGGATTCCGGGCCGCCCAGGGGAGGGCGGCCCACCGGACGAGAGGGACCAGACTCATGAGTTCCGTTCTGCAACCGGCGACACCGGGCCAGGATCTCGAAAGCCCGTCGACCGTCGGCAAGTACCGGCCCATCTCCTCTCACCTGGCCATCGCGCCACCGGTGAGCGTGGTCATCCCCGCGATGAACGAGGCCGAGAACCTTCCGTACGTGTTCAAGACCCTGCCGGACTGGATCCACGAGGTGGTCCTGGTCGACGGCAACTCCACCGACGACACCGTGCAGGTCGCGCGTGGTCTGTGGCCAGGCGTCAAGGTCGTCGGACAACAGGGCCGCGGCAAGGGCGACGCCCTGATCACCGGCTTCGAGGCGTGCAGCGGCGACATCATCGTGATGGTCGACGCGGACGGCTCGGCCGACGGCAACGAGATCGTGTCGTACGTCTCCGCCCTCGTCTCCGGCGCGGACTTCGCCAAGGGCTCCCGCTTCGCCAACGGCGGCGGCACCGACGACATGACCTTCATCCGCCGGCTCGGCAACGGGGTCCTGTGCGCCATCGTCAACCGCAAGTTCGGCGCCCGCTACACCGACCTGTGCTACGGCTACAACGCGTTCTGGCGGCACTGCCTGGACAAGATCGAGCTGGACTGCACCGGCTTCGAGGTCGAGACCCTGATGAACATCCGGGTCGTCAAGGCCGGGCTGAAGGTGCAGGAGATCCCCAGCCACGAGTACCTGCGCATCCACGGCGTCAGCAATCTGCGGGCCGTCCGCGACGGGCTGCGCGTGCTGCGGGTGATCCTCAAGGAGCGGTCCAACCGGCGGGCGCTGCGCCGGCTGGTCCGCCGCTCGCCGATGCTCGACTCGGGCCGGGGAGAGGCGTCTTGAGCACGATCGACGTCTCGGTCGTCATCTGTGTGTACACCGAGGACCGCTGGGAGGACATCCTCGCAGCGGTCGCCTCGGTGCGGGCGCAGACCCACCCGGCCCTGGAGACCCTGGTCGTCGTCGACCACAACCCGACGCTCCTGGACCGGCTGAGGAGCGAGTACAAGGAGACCGGCGGGGTGCGGGTGCTGCCCAACGCGGGCCCGCGCGGTCTGTCGGCCGGCCGCAACACCGGCATCGCCGTCTCCCGGGGCGAGGTCGTCGCCTTCCTCGACGACGACGCCGTCGCCGAGCGGGACTGGCTGCGCCGGTTCGCCGACCCGTACTCCGATCCCCGGGTGCTGGCCGTGGGCGGCCGGGCGGTGCCCGTCTGGTCCTCCGGCCGGCGGCCCGACTGGTTCCCCGAGGAGTTCGACTGGGTGGTGGGCTGCTCCTACCGGGGCCTGCCGCCCGGCCGGGTCAGGGTGCGCAACATCCTCGGCGGGAACGCCTCCTTCCGGCGTACCGCGTTCGACTTCGTGGGCGGTTTCGCCACCGGCATCGGACGCGACGGCAGCAAACGCCCGATGGGCGGCGAGGAGACGGATCTGTGCATCCGGCTCAGCCGCGCGAGACCCGACGCGATCCTGCTGATGGACGACCGCGCGGTGATCCACCACAAGGTGCCCGAGGCGCGCGAGCACTTCGGGTACTTCCGCACGCGCACGTACGCCGAGGGCCTGTCCAAGGCGCTCGTCGCGCGCAGCGTCGGCGTCGACAAGGGGCTGGAGTCCGAACGCCGGTACGCCACCCGGGTGTTGCCGGCCGGTGTGGTCCGCGGACTGCGCGATCAGCTGCTGGCCCGGCCCGGCGGGGCCCGGCGGGCGGCCGCGATCGTCGCCGGGGTGCTGACGGCGGCCGGCGGGTACCTGGTCGGCACCGTGCGGGCGCGGCGGGCCGGAACGACGTTCGCCGTGGTGCCGATCCGGGTGGACCAGGTGGAGCGGGCCGCATGACGGGGGCGGGCGTACCGATCCTCATGTACCACGCGGTGGCCGCCGACCCGAACGCCGCCACCCGCACCCTCTCGGTCACGCCCGAGGCGTTCGCCGAACAGATGGCGGTGCTCGCCGAGCGGGGGCTGACCCCGCTCACCACCGCCGATCTGGCGGCCCGTTGGCGGTCCGGGCGGCCGCTGCCGGGCCGCCCGGTCCTGATCACCTTCGACGACGGCTACGAGGGCGTGCACCGGCACGCCCTCCCGGCTCTGGCCGAGCACGGCTTCCCGGCCACCCTGTTCGTCACCACCGGCTGGGTCCGGGGCGCCCACGACACCGGGGGCGGCCTGGACACCATGCTGGACTGGCGGCAGGTGCGCGCACTGGCGGACAGCGGCGTCGAGATCGGCGGCCACAGCCACACCCATCCGCAGCTCGACCAGCTCGACGACGCCCGGCTGCGCGCCGAGCTGACCCGCTGCCGGGACATCGTCGCCGACGAACTGGGCACCCTGCCCGTGTCGTTCGCCTACCCGTACGGCTACTCCAGCCGCCGGGTGCGCACGGCGGTACGCGGACACGGGTTCGCCCAGGCGCTCGCCGTGGGCAACTCCCTCGCCCACCGCGCCCAGGGGCCGTACGCCCTGCGGCGGGTGACGGTACGGCGCACCACGGACACCGAGGAGTTCGAACGGCTCGTCGACGGCCTGGCGATCGGCCGGACGTTCGCGAGGGACCGGGCGCTCACCAAGGGGTACGCCGTGGTGCGGCGGACCCGCCGGCTCCGGCAACTGGTCTGAGCGGTGGCCCCGGCCGAGCCCGTCGGGGCCACGCGCACCCAGCGGGACCGGTTCCCGGCATCCGGCACGCCCGACACACCGGGCGCACCTCGCGCACTGCGGAAACCGGGTGCGGGCGACGCTCTTGTGCCGGATCATGGCGGCATGTCCGTACCCCCGCACGACGCACTGCCGATCCGGCTCAACGTCGACGACTCCGACTCCCCGTCCGATGTCGTCGACGCGCTGTTCCTCGGCCGCTTCGCGACGGGCGAGCAGCCGTACTCGCACGCGGTGAACATCGACCGCGTGCGCTCCGGCGCGACCCTGCTGCCGCCGCACGCCCGCGTGCTGCGGGTCGCCCGGGACGAGGACCGCAGCGCCACCCTGGCCGAGGGCGACGGCTGGACCCTGCTGGTCTCCCGCTGGAATCGCGGGGCCGACGTCACGGTCACCGCGACCACCGCCGAACTGGCCGCGCAGGTGCTCGACCAGGCAACCGACGGTGCGGCGGACGAACCCGAGCCACAGCCGGAGAACGTGACCATGGGCTTCTGGTACGTCTCCCCGCGGCGCGGCCCGCACCGCACCACCCGGCAGATCTCCGCGGGCACCTGGGACGAGGTGCGCCCCAACTACACGGCGCCCGTCGCCGAGGCGATGGACCACCTGATGGGGACGACCCCGCAGGACATCGCCGGCCGGCTGCTCCTGCTGCACGGCCCGCCCGGCACCGGCAAGACCTCGGCGCTGCGCACGCTGGCCCGCTCCTGGCGGGAGTGGTGCCAGGTGGACTGCGTCCTGGACCCCGAGCGGCTCTTCTCCGACGTCGGCTATCTGATGGACATCGCGATCGGCGAGGAGGACAGCACCGGCAAGGGCCGCTGGCGGCTGCTCCTCCTGGAGGACTGCGACGAACTGATCCGCGGCGAGGCCAAGCACACCGCGGGCCAGGCCCTGTCCCGGCTGCTGAACCTCACCGACGGCCTGCTCGGCCAGGGCCGCAACGTCCTGGTCGGGGTCACGACCAACGAGGACCTGGAGCGCCTGCACCCCGCCGTCGTCCGCCCCGGCCGCTGTCTGGCCCGTATCGAGGTCGGTGGGCTGACCCGCCGGGAGGCGGTGGACTGGCTCGGTACGGAGGAGGGGGTCGGACGCGAGGGCGCGACGCTGGCCGAGCTGTACGCCCTGCGCCGGGGCACCTCCCCGACCTCGCTGCCGGAACCCCGGGGGCGGTCGGACGCGGGACTGTACCTGTAGGTGTTCTGATGGAGGTATGACGCTGTACGTCGGCACGTCCGGCTGGCAGTACAAGGACTGGAAGGGCGTCCTGTATCCGGCCGGCGTGCCCGTGCGGCGGTGGCTGGAGGAGTACACCGGGCACTTCGCCACCGTCGAGATCAACAACGCCTTCTACCGGCTGCCGTCGCGGGAGACGTTCGCGTCCTGGGCCGAGCGCGTCCCGCCGGACTTCGTGGTCGCGGTGAAGGCGAGCCGCTATCTGACCCACATCAAGCGGCTGAAGGACCCCGAGGAGCCGGTACGGCGCCTGATGACGCACGCGGCCGGCCTCGGCGACCGTCTCGGACCGGTGCTGCTCCAGCTGCCGCCGACCCTGCGGGCCGACACCGGGCTCCTGGACGCCTGTCTGTCCTGCTTCCCGTCGGGTACGCGCGTCGCGGTGGAGCCGCGGCACGAGTCGTGGTGGACGCCCGGCGTGCGGGACGTCCTGCGGGCCCGGGGCGCGGCCCTGTGCTGGGCGGACGTCGGCTCCCGCCCCGTCACCCCGCTGTGGCGCACCGCCGACTGGGGGTACGTCCGCTTCCACCAGGGCCGTGCCCACCCCTGGCCGCACTACGGCCGCCGGGCCCTGGAGACCTGGCTGGACCGCATCGCGACGACCTGGTCGGTCGGGGGCGGGCACGACGTCCACGCCTACTTCAACAACGATCCCGGCGGCGCGGCGGTGGAGAACGCGGCGCTGTTCGGGCGGACGGCGCGGCGGGCGGGGCTGAGCGTGACCCGTACGCCGGGCACGCTCGCCGCACACCGCTGATCACCGATCACTGCCGCACACCGCTGAGCACCGTCCGTCCCTGAGCAATCCGCCGCAGATCACCGTTCGTAGGCCGCCCGCAGGGCGTCCCGCACGGCGGCCGAGGCCTGCTCCTCGGTGAGCCCCAGCCGCAGCACCCGCTCGGCGTAGGCCTGCGCGGCACCCGCGGCCTCCCGCTCCGCCGCCGGTCCGGACGCGGCGACGAACGTGCCGTTGCGTCCCCTGGTCTCGATCACCCCGTCCCCCTCCAGCGCCCGGTACGCCTTGGCGACGGTGTTCGCGGCGAGACCGAGCGACTCGGCCAGCCCCCGCACCGTCGGCAGCCGGTACCCGACCGGCAGCGCTCCCGACCGCGCCTGGTCGGCGATCTGCGCCCGCACCTGTTCGTAGGGCGCGGCGCTCTCATCGATGTGGATCTTCAAGGTCACGGGCCGATTGTCCCGCACCCGCCGGGGAACGGGAGTGCGGACGGAGCCGAAAATGGGAGGCAGACAGGCGCGGCCCGACCGTAGCGTGCGCTCACATGACCGTCATCGTGCGCGACCTGCGCCCCGAGACGCCCGCCGACGTCGAGGGCTTCATCCGGGTCCGGCACCGCGCCCTGCCCTATGTGTTCTTCAGCCCGGCCTCCGTGCTGCACGGCCTCTCGCTGTCCCGGCCCGACGCCCACGCCCGCAAGCTGGTCGCCGTGGAGGACGGCGAGATCATCGGCACGGCCCAGCTGGGCCTCGCCCAGGACAGCCCGGAGCCCGGCCAGGGGTCCCTCAACGTGTACGTGGACCCCGCGCGCACCGGGCGCGGCGCGGGCACCCTGCTGGTCCGCACCGCCGAGGAGCATCTGGCGGCCCACGGGGCGAGGAGACTGTTCGCCTGGGTCCTGGACGAGCCGGCCCACCGCGCCTTCGCCGAGCGACACGGTTACCGGTCGAGCCGCTCCGCGCACTTCCTCCGCCTGGACCTGGCCCGCACCGCGCTGCCAGCGCTCCAGGACCCCCCGCCCGGCGTCGAGCTGCGCACGGCCGCCGACTTCGCCGACGACCCGCATCCGCTGTTCGCCCTGGACGCGGAGGCGGGTTCGGACGAACCCGGCGACATCGCGACCGAGTTCACGGACTACGCGGCCTGGGTCGACGAGTACTGGAACCACCCTCACCTGGACC
This sequence comes from Streptomyces sp. NBC_01334, assembly GCF_035983595.1. Lineage (NCBI taxonomy): Bacteria > Bacillati > Actinomycetota > Actinomycetes > Kitasatosporales > Streptomycetaceae > Streptomyces > Streptomyces sp. NBC_01334. The sequence continues at coordinate 2,341,579 of NZ_CP130718.1, forward strand.
GGGAGCTGACCTCGGTCGCCGTGGCCGACGGCCGCCCCGTCGCCTTCAGCGTGGCGCACACCCACGACGGCCTGTACACCACGGGCATGACCGGCACCGCCCGCGACCACCGCGGCCGGGGCCTGGCCAAGCTCGTCAAGAACGACTCGCTGCACCGGGCCCGAGCCGTGGGGTACCCGGAGGCGTACACGGGCAACGACGCGGACAACGGGCCGATGCTCGCGATCAACAAGTGGTTCGGGTACGAGATCTGCGCGACGGAGGTGCGGCATGTCCGGGAACTCGGCTGAGTCGGCAGGGTCGGTGGACGTCGTCCTCGTCAAGGGCGGCCGGACGAAGATCCGATACGCGGCCGAGCTGCTGTCCGACGACGGCACCCGGATCACCGTGCGCGCCCCCTGGGCCGGGGACGCCGTACGCGACTTCGGCTTCGTCCGCTTCGAGGCGGGTGACGTCTTCACCGAGTACTACTGGCGGGACCGCTGGTACGCGGTGAAGGAGGTCCGCGACGCGACGGGCGCGCTGAAGGGCTGGTACTGCGACATCACCCGCCCGGCCACGCTGTCCGGCGGCGAACTGGTCGTCGAGGACCTCGACCTGGACCTGTGGCGCTCCGCCGACGGGACGGACGTACGGCGACTGGACGAGGACGAGTTCGAGGAGAGCGGGCTGGCGGAGCGGGACCCGGCGGCCGCGGCCGCCGCGGTGACGGCCCTCGACGAGCTGGAGGTGCTGGCCACCGCCGAGGGCGGCCTGGAGTCGCTGCTGGAGTGAGGGGCCGTCGGCCCGCCGCCGTGCGGCGCCGCGTTTCGCAGCACCGCCCTTCACGGCATCGCCGCACGGCACCGCCTCACAGCGCCGCCCCTCACACCGTCGCCACCACCGCGTACCGCTCGTCCGTCACGGCCCCGCCCCACAGCCCCGCGTCCTCCGACAGCCGTTCGACGCGGGCGTGCTCGGTCAGCGGGGCCAGCAGCGCGGTGAGCCGGTCCGCCGGTATGCCGACCGGGGTGACGGTCCCCCATACGCCCTCGACCAGCACGAGCCGCCCGCCGGGTCGCACCAGGCCGCGCCAGTGCCGCAGGACCCGGGCGGGGTCGGGCAGGGTCCACAGCACATGCCGTACCAGCAGGGTGTCGAAGCGCTGCTCGGCGACCGGTGGCGCCGCCGCGTCACCCTGGAGGAACACCGCGTCACGCCCGGCGAGTTTGGCGCGGGCCAGGTCGATCATGGCCGGGGACAGGTCGACCCCCGTCACCCGGTGTCCCTGCTCGGCCGCGAGGAGCGACAGACTGCCGGTGCCGCAGCCGAGATCGAGGAGGTCACAGCCGCGCTCCGGCAGCCAGGCGTGCAGCCGCCGGGCCCAGGCGGCGCGCACCCCGGGGTCACGCAGGCCGTGGTCCGGCTCCTCGTCGAAGGCGGCCGCCGCAGCGTCCCAGTCGACACCCGGCGCGGTCGGTTCGTCACTCTTTTTCCTCATGTGCCCAAGAGTGACACCCACCACTGACAATCGAATCGTGACAGCCGCCACTGACAGAAGGGGGGCCGATGAGGAACTCTCCCCCAAAGGGTCTACCTCCGTGCGAACGCGGAACCCGGTAGCTCCTGAAGGAGGCAGTCATGCGCCGTACGACCGTGCAGAAGCCCCTGAAGAAGACGGACTCCCGCCGGATCCGTGACGAGGTCGAGGAACGGCCCGCCGGCCGCCCCGAGGTGCGCAAGGACATCGCACGCACCTGGTGGCCGGACGGCTGAGCGACGCCGCCTTCAGTCCAGCCGTTTGCGGTAGTGGACGCGGTCGTACGGCCCGTCCACGCGCCGCTCCACGAGCACGTAGCCGTACTTCGGGTAGATCTTCTGGTTCTCCCACATCATCGCGTTGGTGTAGAGCCTGACCTCGGGCAGCCCCAGCGCACGCGCGTGTGCGTCCACGAAGTGCAGCAGCCGCCGCCCGACGCCCCTGCCGTGGGCGTCGGGACGGACGGCGATGCTGTCGAGGAACAGGTGGTCGGTGAACGCCTCGACCACCACGAGGCCGATCACCCCGCCACCGAGCGGGTCGCCGGCCACGAACACCTTCCCCGCGGCCACGTCGGCCGCGTGGTCCGCCTCCATGGGCTGCGGCACCCGCCCGATGCGCTCGATGTAGGGCGTGTACGCCGCGTCCGTCACGGCCTTCACAGCCGGCACGTCGGCCGCCGTTGCGGGCCGGATCTCCTCGCTCGTCATGCCTGAACGCTACCTACCTGATCCCAGTCTCAGCGCTTCCTTAAGGCGACCCTAAAGATCGCCACGAACCGCCCCGAGCAGGCGAATCCGCGGTTTCTTGGTTCCGGCACACATCAGGCCACCACCTGTTCCGGTTCCGAGGAGTTCCCCCATGCCCGCACGCCGCAAGGCCGCCGCCGTCACCTCCGTCGCCTCCGTCGGACTGATCCCGGCGGCCCTGACCCTGCTGTCCGCCGCGCCCGCGGCCGCGCACGGGTCGATGGGCGATCCGGTCAGCCGGGTCGCCCAGTGCTACGCGGAAGGTCCGGAGAGCCCTAAGTCGGACGCGTGCCGGGCCGCGGTCGCGGCGGGCGGGACACAGGCGCTGTACGACTGGAACGGCATCCGCATCGGCGACGCGAACGGCCGTCACCAGGAGCTGATCCCGGACGGCAGGCTGTGCAGCGCGAACAACGAGGAGTTCAAGGGCCTGGACCTGGCCCGCGCCGACTGGCCGGCGACGAGCGTCGGCAGCGGCTCGTACACCTTCAAGTACCGCGTGACCGCCCCGCACAAGGGCACCTTCAAGGTCTATCTCACCAAGGCCGGTTACGACCCCGCCGGGCCGCTGGCCTGGTCCGACCTCGACCTGGAGCACCCGGTGGCGACGGCCACCGACCCGGTCGCGTCGGGCGGCTTCTACACCTTCACCGGGACTCTCCCCGAGCGTTCGGGCAGGCAGCTGCTGTATGCGGTCTGGCAGCGCTCGGACAGCCCGGAGGCGTTCTACTCCTGCTCGGACGTGACGTTCGCGGGCACGAACACGAGCACGGGCACAGGAGCGGGGACCGGTACCGGTACCGCGCCGTCCGCCTCCGCGCCCTCCGAGGAGCAGATCGAGGACGGTGCCGACAAGTCGACGATCGAGCACCACGGTCACGGGGACGACGACGCCACCACGACGACGGACCCGACGACCGACCCGACGACCGGGCCGTCCGCCACGACCGAGCCCTCCGCCGCGGCCGAGTCGCCCGTCACGGCCAACGAGCCGAGCGCGGCAGGTGCCGGTCCGGGTTCGGGCGAGAGCCTCGCGGAGACCGGCGGTGACGGCAGCGCCCCGTATCTCGCGGTGGGCGGCGCGGCCGTCCTGGCGCTGGGCGCTGCGCTGCTGTTCGGGTCGGTGCGCAGGCGCGCGGTGAGCGGCGGACGGCACGGCCGCTGAGCCGCCGTCCCTCCTCGGTACTCCGGGGCCTGACCGGCGGCTCAGGTCGGACAGGCCCCGGCGGAACACCTGCGTGTCAGCTGAAGACGGACGCGCAGGTGGTGGCGGTGGCGTGGGCCGGGTCGAGCGCGTTGGCCACCTCATGGAAGGCGATCCGGTCGAACAGACCGATCGCCAGGTGCTCGGAGAGGTCCACCGGGCACAGGTCCTGGAGCAGGACGTTGTGCACGCCGGACCCGCTGAGGTACTGGGTGCGCCACGGCGTGACCACTTCGTCGTACTTGGTGGCGATGACGGTGTAGCGGACACCGGCGACGGTGTCGCCGCCCGCGTTGAGTTTGGTGAGGAAGGCCGATCCGGCGACCTGGTCGGCGAGGCCGGGGGTGGCGGCCGAGAGGAGGTCCTCGGCGCCCGGGAAGTAGGGCAGCAGGTTGGCGAGTCCGCTCAGTGTGGTGCCGTGGTTGTCGGGGGCGATGCCGACGAGCGCGTTGACCTTGGCGGCTCCGCCGAGGAACTTCAGGTAGTAGCGCGGCATCATGCCGCCCTGTGAGTGGCCGACGAGATCGGCCTCGGCGGCGCCGGTCGCGGCGAGCACCTTGTCGACGAAGGTGGAGAGCTGCGCGGCCGACTTGTCGATGGGGCCGAGGCCGTTGAAGAACGGCACGCCCGGCAGTTGGCCGTAGTCGACGGAGAAGACGCAGTAGCCGCGGACCGTGAGGTAGGGGGCGAGGGCCAGCCAGTTGTCGACCGAGTTGCCGAAGGTGCCGTGCACGAGGACGACGGGGCGGGGGTGGGCGGCGGAGGGCTTGCAGCGGTAGTCGTTCCAGCCACTCGACGAGGCGGTGGCGGCGGAGTCGGCGTGGGCGGCGGTGGCGGGGACGGTGGCGGCCGCGGCGGCCAGCAGCAGTGCGGCGAGTGGTCTGAGCGCGCGTTTCCAGGGCAGCATCGGGTGATCTCCTTGCGGCTCAAGGGAGGATGCGATGGCCTTACGCCCTGTGACCCGGATCACGAGGATGCTGTTCACTCGTCAAGTTACGGGCGAGTAGCTGAACTGTGAAGTTACGCGTCAGTAAAAACTTCCAGTGATAGCCACTGTCGACCCGGGATCACTGATATGCCGTCACCAAGCGGGCCGAATGGGGCCATGAGGGGCGATGCGTGACAACTGGTCGAGCAGCAGGCGCACTTCACCCTCGCCGAGCACGGCGACCCACGCCCGCACCGCCTCGGCGGCCGCCTCCTCCGCCGCCCTGGTGCACTCCCAGCCGCGCTCGGTGAGCACGATCAGCCGGGCCCGCGCGTCCTCGGGGTGCGGCCGGCGCTCGACATACCCCTTCCGCACGAGCTCCTCGACGAGCTGACTCGCCGCCTGCTTGGTGACTCCGAGATGCGCGCCCAGCTCGGTGATCGTGGCGCCGTCCGGGGCGAGCCGGGTGAAGGCGAAGCCGTAGGCGGGCCGCGCCTCGAATCCCCGGGCGAGGACGCCGTCGTTGATGCGCTGGGTGAGCTCGCCCGCGGCGGCGAGCAGGACGGCGGTCAGGGCAAGGGCTTCGGAGTTCTGCACGTCTGCATTGAAACATTCTTGACAGATTGGTCAAGCAGCTTGACCATAGAGCCAAGTAGTCAAGCAGCTTGACCATCTTCGGGTCTGCGTCCGCAGCGACGACGCCCATCGGAAGCCGAAACCGACAGGAGAACACCCATGCCCGTCATCCGTTCGTCCGACGCCGTCACCCACGAGATCCACGGCGCCCGCTTCGTCTCGTACGCCACTCCCCGCACCGGCAGCAAGGAGCTGTGCGCCTGGAGGGGCGAGATCCCCGCCGGGACGAAGGCGCCCGCGCACACCGTCAGCCGGGAGGAGATCTTCCACCTGCTCGTCGGCGAGCTGATCCTCACGCTCGACGGCCGCGCCGAGCGGATCAGGGCGGGCGACACGGTGATCGTCAATCCGGGGGCGACCCTGGCCGTCGAGAACCCGACCGATCACACCGCGCTCTCCTGGGTCACCACGTCCATCGGCCTGGAGGCGGAGCTGACCGACGGGACCCGGATCGCTCCCCTGTGGGCCAACTGACCCCTTTCCGGCCGCCGTCGCCTCACGCCGCCAGCGTCCCGGGCTTCACCGCTTCCGGCCCGAACTTCGCCCGCACCCGGTCGGCCACCTCCTCGATCCGGCGGACCTTCTCGTCCACGGGGTCGAAGGTGAGCTGGTGGGAGGCCTGGTCTGCGGGGCCGAGGGCCTCGGCGCGCAGGGCGATCGCGCGGACCCGGGCGCGCTGGAGACCGAGCGCCTCGTACAGGCCGTACGCCGTTCTCGTCAGGGCCGCCGAGTGCGCTGTCGGCTCCCCCAGAGTGCGGCTGCGGGTGGTCGCCGAGCGGTCGGCGTAGCGCACGGTGAGGGTCAGGGTGCGGCAGACCTTCTCCACGGCGCGCAGCCGGGCGCCCAGTTCCCCGGCGGCCGAGAGAAGCGCGCGGCGATGCCGGTCGGGGTCCAGCTCGTCCCGGGTGAAGGGGCGTTCGGTGGCCAGGGAGCGCGACACGGCGTTCGGTACGACCCGGCCGCGGTCGACGCCGTTCGCTTTGTCGTGCAGTTCCCGGCCCGTCTTCGCGCCGACCAGACGCTGGAGCGTGGACAGGGGGGCGACGGCGACCCGGCCGAGGGTGTCGAGGCCGTACTCGCACAGGGTGCGGGCGGTCGCCGTACCGACACCGGGCAGCGCCACGACGGGCTTCTCGGCGAGGAACTCCCGTACCCCGCCCTCGGGGACCGCGCACGTCACGCCGGGCCGGGCGCCCCGCAGCGCCATGCGGGCCGCCATCGGGCCGGGGCCCGCGCCGATCACGCAGTCGACCCCGTGCAGCGCGAGCGCGCGCACTCTGATCACCGACGCCAGCTCGACCGCGCTGCGCCCGAAGTACCGTTCTGCGCCGCGCAGATCGGCCAGCGCGCCGTCCGGCGGCAACGCCTCGACGACCGGCGTGAAGTCCTCCAGCAGCCCGAGCAGCGCCGGCAGGGCGGCCTCGTCCGTCGAAGGCAGCTGGAAACGTACGCAGAGGATGGTCATCCCGCACTCCCCGGACTCTGGTGCCACAACTTCCTTCCCACCGCGGGCCCTTCGCCCGCGGGGCGCAGATCGGCCCAGGGGTGCATCTCGTACCCCGTGGGCATGCGGATGCGACGCTGTTCCCTCGCGTCCTGGGCGGCCGAGCCCGCCGGTGCGGGCAGCCCCTCCGAACCGGCGAGCCGGCCGCGCGCCGGGCCGTCGCCGTCGCCACCCGCGTCCGGGGCGCCGCCGGGGTCGGCCAGCCGGGCCGCGACCCCTTCCAGCCCCTCGTCCCGGCGCACCTCCAGCAGTTCGGCGAGATTCCAGGCGGCGGCGCCCACCACGCTGAGACTGCGCGGGCCGCGCCGCTGCACCACCCCGCGCACCAGCAGCAGCCAGGAGTGGAAGACGGTGTGCGCGCAGGCGTCGTGGGAGTCGTCGAAGAAGGCCAGGTCGACCAGGCCGGTGCCGTCGTCCAGGGTGGTGAAGATGACCCGCTTGCCGGACCGGATCGGCGGGGTCTGGGTGGCCGCCTTGGCACCCGCCACGAGAACCGTCTCGCCGTGCCGGGTGTCGCGCAGCCGGCGCGCCGACAGCACGCCCAGTTCGTCGAGGAAGCTCCGGTGGTCGTCCATCAGATGGCGCGAGGCGTCCATGGACAGCACACCCAGTTCGGCGCTGAGCTTCTCGGCGGAGGACAGGTCGGGCAGCCCGGCCGGGGTGGTCTTCCGCCCGCCGGCCAGCGGGAGTTGACCGCCGCCCGCACCCCGGGCCCCCCGGTGCAGTTCGGTCAGGTGCAGTTGCAGATCGCGCCGGTTGGCGCCGAACGCGTCCAGCGCGCCGACCTGTGCGAGCCGCGCGGCGAGCGGACGGCTCGGCCGCGCCCGTTCCCAGAAGTCCAGCAGCGAGGCGTACGGCTGCCCGTCCGCGATCCGTGCCGCCTCGGCCTCGGTGACGCCGTACACGTCGGAGAGGGCGAGCCGCAGCCCCCATACGCCGGAACCGGATGGATCAGAGCCCGCACCGGAGGAATCAGACCCTGAATCAGACACCAGTTCGATACGGTGAGCGACCGCCGACCTGTTCACGTCCAACGGCAGCACCGGCACCCCCCGCCGCCGCGCGTCCGCCAGCAGCAGCCGCTTCGGGTACATCCCGGGGTCATGGGTGAGCAGCCCGGCATAGAAGGCGGCGGGGTGGTGCGCCTTCAGCCACGCCGACTGGTACGTCGGCACGGCGAAGGCGACCGCGTGCGCCTTGCAGAAGCCGTACGAGCCGAACGCCTCGATGATCTCCCAGGTCCGCTGAATCGTTTCTGCGTCATATCCGCCGGCCGCCGCGTGCTGGGCGAACCACACCTTGATCCGCCCCTGCGACTCCGGGTCCGACAGCCCGCGCCTGACCCGGTCCGCCTCACCGCGCCCGCAGCCGGTCATGACGGCGACGATGTCGATGATCTGCTCGTGGAAGACGACGACCCCGTAGGTGTCCCGCAGCGGCTCCGCCAGATCCGGGTGCGGATACCGGACCGGCGCCCGCCCGTGCCGCGCCTCGATGAACGGCCGCACCATGTCGGCGGCGACCGGCCCGGGCCGGAAGAGGGAGATGTCAACGACGAGATCGTGGAAGGTGGCCGGCTGCAACCGCCCCACCAGGTCCCGCTGGCCCGGCGACTCGATCTGGAAGCACCCCAGCGTCTCGGCGGACCGGATGAGCCGGTACGTCGCCGGGTCGCCGCCCTTCAGCGTGTCCAGGTCGATCCGCTCCCCCGTCGCCCGCTCCACCTCGCCCACCGCGTGCGCCATCGCCGACTGCATCCGCACACCCAGCACGTCCAGCTTGAGCAGCCCGAGGTCCTCGACGTCGTCCTTGTCGAACTGGGCCATGGGGAACCCCTCGCCGCTGGTCGGCATGACCGGCGTACGGGAGAGCAGGGAGGCGTCGGAGAGGAGCACCCCGCACGGATGCATGGCGACTCCGCGCGGGAGGGCGTCGAGAGACTCGACCAGCTCCCAGAGCCGCCCGTACCGCTCCTTCTCCCCCGCCAGCGACCTGAGTTCGGGCAGTTCCTCCAGCGCCGCCCGGGCGTCGCGCGCCCGGATGTGCGGGAAGGACTTGGCGATGCGGTCGATGTCGGCCGGGTCCATGGACAGGGCCGCGCCGACGTCCCGGATGGCGTGGCGGACCCGGTACGTCTCCGGCATCGCGACCGTCGCGACCCGCTCGGTGCCGAACCGGCCGATGATCGCCCGGTAGACCTCCAGCCGGCGCGCGGACTCCACGTCGATGTCGATGTCGGGCAGCACGACCCGCTCCTTGGACAGGAAGCGCTCCATCAGCAGCCCGTGCTCGACCGGGTCGGCGTTCGCGATGCCGAGCAGATGGTTCACCAGCGATCCCGCGCCGGAGCCGCGGGCCGCGACCCGGATGCCCATCCCCCGCACGTCGTCCACGACCTGGGCGACCGTCAGGAAGTACGAGGCGAAGCCGTGGTGGGCGATGATGTCCAGCTCCCGGTGCATCCGCTCCCAGTAGGCGCGCTTGCCCGAGTGGCCGCGCAGCACCATCCCGGCCGCCGCCCGGGAGGCCAGTGTCCGCTGGGCGGTCCGGCGGCCCGCGCCGACGAGGTGCGGCTCGGGGAAGTGAACGGCGCCCATGCCGAGGTCGTCCTCGGGGTCGACCAGGCACTCGGCGGCCGTCGCCCGCGTCTGTTCCAGCAGACGGTGCGCGGTGTCGCGCCGGTAGCCCGCGGCCTCGACGATCCGCTCGGCCGTGCGCAGCATCGCGCCCGCGTCCTTGAGCCAGGCCTCACCGGAGTCCAGCCCTTTCGCCGGGTCGACCGGGACCAGCCGCCGGGCGGCGTCCAGCACGTCCGCGACCGGGCCCTGGCCGGGGTCGGCGTACCGGACGGCATTGCTGAGGACGGGCCGGATCCGCTGTTCGGCGGCGAAGCCGACGGTGCGGGCGGCCAGCCGCAGGGAGCCGGGTCCGGTGCCGGTGCGCCCGTGCCAGACGGCCTCCAGCCGCAGGGCGTCGCCGTACACCTCCCGCCAGGGGGTGAGGAGCTTCGCCGCGCGGTCCGGCCGGCCCGCGGCGAGCGCGCGGCCGACGTCGGAGGCGGGGCCGAGCAGGACGGTCAGGCCCGCGCCGTGGTTCTCGGCCCAGGGCAGTACCGGGGCGCCCTCGCTCTCGTGCGCGGCCGTGACGATCCGGCACAGGTCGCCCCAGCCCCGGGCGCCGTCGCGGGCGAGGAAGGTGACACGGGGTGTCGACTCGTCGATGAAGGCGCCGCCGCGCACGGGGGTGCGGCGCCTGTCCCGTCGTACGGACGCGTCGCCCTGCGGCCGCTCGGGGGGCGCCACCGCCAGGTCCACTCCGAACAGCGGGCGCACACCCGCCTTCGCGCAGGCCTTGGCGAAGCGGACCGAGCCGGCGAGGGTGTCGCGGTCGGTGAGGGCGAGGGCGTCCATTCCCCGCTCCGAGGCGCGCTCGGCCAGCCGTTCCGGGTGCGAGGCGCCGTAGCGCAGGGAGAACCCGGAGACGGTGTGCAGATGCGTGAACCCCGACATCCGCACCTCCCGTGAATCGAACATCAGTTCCCAACTGACCCACCCCCACCATAGACCAATTTCCGAACGTCTGTACGACAGCCGTTCGGGCGCCTCCCACCTGCGGAAACACCCCGCGCCCCGGACCGCGGGAACATGACACCGACCACCGGCGCCGACCCACCCCGCGGCTCCGCCAGTGACCCCTCCCCGGCTCCTCCCTCGACGAGGCGAAGGACGCCGTGACCCCCCGGGCCACGCTGCTGACGATCGGGGGGGGCGGGGACCTGGGCGGCGCGCTCGATCGCCTACTTCAAGGGCAACGACATGACCGCGTCGCTGCTGGTGCCGTCGGCGTGGACGGTCACGGGGATCGTCGTCACCCTGCCGGCGGCGGCCCTGCGGACGCGTCGCGCGCAGAGCACGCCGTGAGCCGGCCCGCGGCGAGCGGCGCCCGCCCGTGACGCGCCGCGCCGGACACGTGCGAAGTCCCGCCCCTCGCGCGCGGGGCGGGACTTCAGCTGCTCGAATGCCCGAAGGGCTGTTACGGGACCGTCAGCCGATCTGCGTCCCCGTCGCCGACAGCGCCTCCGTCACCGGCTGGAAGAACGTCTCCCCGCCGGAGGTGCAGTCGCCGCTGCCGCCCGAGGTCAGGCCGACGGCGCTGCCGCCCGAGAAGAGGGAGCCGCCGCTGTCGCCGGGCTCGGCGCAGACGTCGGTCTGGATGAGGCCGTTGACGATGTCACCGTTGCCGTAGTTCACCGTGGCGTCCAGGCCGGTCACCGTGCCGGAGCGCACCTGGGTGGTCGAGCCGCTGCGGGTGACCTTCATGCCGACGGTGGCCTCGGCGGCGCCGGTGATCTGCTGGGCCGAGCCGTTGTAGAGGTCGACCTCGCTCGGGTGGTCGACCTCGGCGGTGTACTTGACCAGGCCGTAGTCGTTGTCCGGGAAGCTGGACACCTCGTTGGCGCCGATCTCGGTGCCGGAGGAGTCCGACCAGGTGGAGATGGCGTCGGTGCAGTGCCCGGCGGTCAGGAAGTACGGCTCGCCGCCCTTGACCACGTTGAAGCCGAGGGAGCAGCGCCCGGTGCCGCCGGTGATGGCGTCACCGCCGGCGATGAAGGGCTTGAACTCCCCCTTGGTCCGCTGCAGTTCGGCCACCTGCCCGAGCCCGTCGACGACCTTGGCGAGCTTGGCCCACTCGGCGTCGGAGACCGTGCGGTCGGCGGTGACGACGACCTTGTTGGTGGTCGGGTCGGTCACCCAGGCGGTGCCCGGGACGGACGCGTCCGCCTTGAGCGTCGTACGGGCGCCGGTCAGTTCGGCGAGGGAGTTCTCGACGATTCTGGCCTTGGCGCCGGCCGCCTCGACGGTCTTCGCGGCGGCCGCGTCGAGGACGTTCACCACGAGGCTCTTGCTCTTCGCGTCGTAGTACGTGCCCGCCGCGTCGGCGCCGAGGTCCTGGCCGAGCGTCGAGGCGAGCTTTCCGGCCGCGAGGGCCGAGAGGGGGGCGGGCTGCGAGGTCTTCGCAGGCTCGCTGGCGTTCGCAGTCTGGAAGGTGACTCCGGCTGCGACGAGCGCGGCGATACCCGCGCCCGTCATGACCATCCGCCGCCCGGGTATGCGTCGGTGCTTCAACTCGCGTCCTCCTGTGGGGGGTCGGCCCGGGCGGCTATGGGGGCAGCTCCGGGCCGGAAGGCTGGTTGACGGGCGCCCACTCTTCCGAACCGCACAGGGAGCACACAAGGTCGACTTCAGGACGCGCACAGGGTGAACACCGCGCGCCCTCCACGCCTTCACCACCCCGGAACATCCCCTGGCCACCACAGGAGAATTCGCACTGCAAACGCTACGCGTGAGTAACCACTTACGCGGCGGTGAGGTCTAGTCCTGGCCGGAACCCGACTCCGGCTCGGGCGGCGAAGGTGTGGAAGTCGTCGGGGGTGTGGAGGACGTCGGAGGAAGCGGTTGCTGCTGCTGGGCCCGCTCCAGGAACCTCAGCAGTTCCACCGGGAACGGCAGGACGAGGGTGGAGTTCTTCTCCGCGGCGACCGCCACCACCGTCTGGAGCAGCCGCAGCTGGAGCGCGGCCGGCTGCTCGGACATCTCCTTCGCCGCCTCGGCGAGCTTCTTCGACGCCTGGAGCTCGGCGTCGGCGTTGATGATCCGGGCCCGCCGCTCACGGTCGGCCTCGGCCTGCCGGGCCATGGACCGCTTCATCGTCTCGGGCAGGGAGACGTCCTTGATCTCCACCCGGTCGATGGTGACACCCCACTCCACGGCCGGGCTGTCGATCATCAACTCCAGCCCCTGGTTGAGCTTTTCGCGGTCGGACAGCAGATCGTCCAGATCGCTCTTGCCGATGATGGACCGCAGGGAGGTCTGCGCCATCTGCGAGACGGCGAACCGGTAGTCCTCCACCCGCATGACCGCCTCGGCCGGCGAGGTCACCTTGAAGTAGACGACGGCGTCCACGCGCACGGTGACGTTGTCCCGGGTGATGCCCTCCTGCCCGGGCACCGGCATCGTGACGATCTGCATGTTGACCTTCCGGAGCCGGTCGATGCCCGGAAGGATGAGGGTGAGTCCGGGGCCGCGCACCTCGGGCCGGAGTTTCCCGAGCCGGAGGACCACGCCCCGCTCGTACTGCTTGACGACCCGCGCCGCCGCCGCCACGTACACCGCTCCGGCGGACACCAGCGCGACGCCCGCCACCATCAGCTCCTCGACCATTGCCGGCCCCCAAGGGTCCACAGCACTGCCGCGCATCACTGCCTGTACCCCGACGGTAACCCCGCCCTCCGGCAAGGGCGAGCCCCCGCACGCCGGTTGCGTACGGGGGCTCGCCTGCGATCGGCCACAGGCCAGGTGAAGCGGTCCCGCGCGAGGACTCCTGTGTCGGGACTCCCTCGTCAGGGCGCCCTCGTCAGGGCTCCCGCGTCAGGACTCCCGCGTGAGGACTAGAAGACGCTGACGCCGTAGCGGCTCAGGGCCTCGGTCACGGGCTGGAAGAAGGTCGTACCGCCCGAGGTGCAGTTGCCGCTGCCACCGGAGGTCAGACCGAGCGCGACACCGCCGGAGGTGTAGAGGGCTCCGCCGGAGTCACCGCCCTCGGCGCAGACGTTGGTCTGGATCATCTGGTAGACCACGTCGCCGCTGCCGTAGTTGACCGTGGCGTTGAGGGCGGTCACCCGGCCGGTGTGGATACCGGTCGTGGAGCCGTCCCGGATCACCGACTGGCCCACGGTGGCGTTGCCGGCGCTGGTGATGTCGGTGTTGCCCGCGGTGCCCGCCTTGGCGACCGAGGTGTTCGTGTAGCGGACCAGCGCGTAGTCGTTGGTCGGGAAGCTGTAGCCGGAGTTCGTGCCCAGCACGGTGGTCTGACCGGAGTTGGAGTACCAGGTCGAGGCGACCTCGCCGCAGTGCCCTGCGGTCAGGAAGTAGTAGGTGCTCCCGCTGACGACGTTGAAGCCGAGCGAGCAGCGGTAGCCGCCGCCGTAGATGGCGTCGCCGCCGCCGATCAGCTTGTTGAACTTGCCCGGGGTGTGCTTGATCGTGAGCGCGCCGGCGTTGTCGCCCGCCTGCTCCTTGATCTGCGCGATCTCGGCGTCCGAGACCGTGCTGTCGACGGTGACCAGGAGGCGGTTGGTCTTGCTGTCGACCGCCCAGGCGGTGCCCGGGATGTCCGCCTGGAGCACCGAGTCGCCGGCGCTCTTCAGTTCGGCGGTACTGAAGGTGGGGGTGTCGGCCGCGCTCGCGTGGGGGATGGCGATGGCGGCGGCGGCCACGAGTCCGGTGGTCACGGCGGTCAGCCGGGTCCGTCTCGAGATGCCGCTCGTGGGGGTGGTGGGGGTGGTGCGCTTGATCCTCACGTTTCGTTCCCTCCCAGGGGAAGTCGGGGGCCCGTGGTGTGGGGTCGGGGCCCGTGAGGCGCAGCCAGGGACCGACGTTCGTCCGGATTCCGGACACGCCGTGACCCTGACAAGCGCTGAGGGGGAGTATTCGGCCGAACGGCCGGTCGGCGCAAGGGCGCCTTTCGGCCGTCAGACCTTCAACGAACTGCGTGAGTTGAGCCCTCTTGCAGCCTCTTGCCCCAGCTCAGACCAGGTTGCGCTCCCCTGCCTCGACCGCCACGTCATATGTGTTCCCCGGCGGGGGGGAAGCGGCGGAGGAAAGCATCCGCAAAGGCGCACGGAGGCAGTACGGCCCGGTTGAAGTCGACCGTCGTGCGTCCGTCCGCGTCGGAGTACGGGAACCGGAACCGACAGCTGGTCACCCCGCTGGTGGCGTCGGCGAACACGGCCCACGGCGAACCGTCGCCCTGCACGCTCACCTGGAGGGTGCGCCGCTGCCCGGCCAGGACGAACGCCAGTTCCCCGCCGAGCCCGGGACCGCGCTCACGCCCGTCGGCGTTCGGCACCCGGACGGTACGGTCCTCGTCGTACGGGGTGAAACGTGCGGGCACCGCCCAGCGCGCGTCGTAGGGGGTCGCGTCGACGCCCGGGAAGCGGTGCCGGGTCGCGGAGTCCGGGTCGAAGTCGCGTACCCCCAGACCCCCTCACGGACCAGCACGACCAGCCGCCGGTCGCCGAGCGCGACCCGGGCCGCGTCCGTCGGTCCGGTGTCGGCGCCGAGCGGTACCTCCCGGCTGAACGGCTTCCCGTCCACGGTCAGCCCGTCGGAGCCGGTCGCGGTGAGCACCACGGCGTCCTCATCGGCCACCCAGGTCCCGGGGGTGTCCGGAAGTCGACCGTCCGGAAGGTCCTCGAGCTGGGGGTCCCCAGGCGGTTTCAGGCACTGGGGGAGGTGCCGGTGAGCGCGAGCGCGCCGTAGGGCGCCGAGACCGTCTCCGGGCGGCGCTCGTGCCACTGCCGCCAGGCATCCGCCGCATCCGCCGCGGTGTCTGCCGCGTTCGCCGTCACGGGGGTCGGCCTTGTCGTCATGTGATCTGTCCTGTCGTCACATAATTCGCCCGTTCGCCCGTCTCCACGGGGTCGGGCAGTCCGAGGTGGGAGCGCAGGGTGTGTCCCTCGTATTCCGTACGGAAGGCGCCGCGCTCCTGCAGCAGCGGCACCACCCGGTCGACGAACTCGTCGAGCCCGCCGGGCGTGAGTTGCGGTACGAGGACGAAGCCGTCGGCGGCGTCCTCGCGCACGAACTCCGCCAGTTCGGCGGCGACCGCCTCGGGCGTGCCGATGAAGGACTGCCGGGCGCTCGTCTCGATCACGGTCTGCCGGATGGACAGCCCCTTCTCCCTCGACAGCGCGCGCAGCTTCCCGGCCGTCGTGACGGCCTCGCCGTGCCGGGCGCGGCCCCGCGTGAGCCGCGGGTCGGCCACCGGGTCGAACTCGGGCAGCGGCCCGTCGGGGTCGTAGGCCGACAGGTCGACGCCCCAGAGCCGCTCCAGGGTGAGGAGGGCGCGCTGCGGGGAGACCAGCCGGCGTCTGATCGTGGCGGCCCGCTCCTGTGCCTCGGCGGCGGTGTCCCCGAGGACGACGGTGACGCCGGGCATGATCTTCAGATCGTCGGCGGTACGGCCGTACTTGGCCAGCCGTCCCTTGACGTCGGCGTAGAAGGCGCGCCCGGCCTCCAGCGTGCCGGGCCGCGCGAGGACGACGTCGGCGGTGGCGGCCGCGAACTCCCGGCCCTCCCCCGAGCCCCCCGTCCGGATCACCACCGGGTGGCCCTGCGGTGAGCGCGGCACGGTGAACTCCCCTGCGATGTCGAAGTGCCGGCCCCGGTGCGCGAACGGCCGGGGCGCCTCGTCCGGTGTCCAGGAGTCCCACAGCCTTCTCGCGGTGGCGACGAACTCGGCGGCACGCGGATACCGGTCGGCACGCTCCAGGTAGCCCCCTCGGCGGAAGTCCTCGCCGGTGCGGGCGTCCGAGGAGGTCACCACGTGCCAGGCCGCCCGCCCGCCGCTGAGATGGTCCAGGGTGGCCAGTCTGCGGGCGAGTTCGAACGGCTCGTGGAACGTGGCGTCGGCCGTGGCGGCCAGCCCCAGGCGCTCGGTCACCGCGGCGAGCGCGTTGAGGACGGTGAGCGGCTCGGGGCGGCCGGCCACGTCCAGGTCATGGATACGGCCCTGGTGTTCGCGCGGCCCCGGCCCCTCGGCGAGGAGGAAGAAGTCGAACAGCCCGCGTTCGGCGGTCCGGGCGAGGTGCTCGAAGGAGGAGAACTCGATCGGTGACTTCGTGTCGGGGCCGGTCCAGACGGTGGTGGTGTCGGCGCCGGGGAAGTACGCGGCCAGGTGGCAGTGCCTGCCGAGCGGCCTCGGGCCCCGGGGTCGGTGTCCGCTCATGCCGCTCCCCCCGCGTACTGGTTGGCGGGCCGGGCCAGCCCCAGGTGCTCGCGGAGCGTGCTGCCCGGGTAGAAGGTGCGGAACAGACCTCGGTGCTGGAGCAGCGCGACCGTGCCGTTGACCAGCCGTTCCAGATCGCGGCGCGGTTCGACGGGGGTGAGGTGGAAGCCGTCGGCGGTGCCGTCCTTGTACCAGGAGGCGATCAGGTCGGCGAGGTCGACGGGGCCGCCCCGGTAGAGCGGGCCCTGCGCGGTCTGCCGGGGGCCGCCTCCGCCGTGGCCGGGTTCGGCGGCGTGCTCGCCGTCCCCGAGGTCGATCAGCAGACTCACCAGGACGAGCAGGGAGTTCGGGTCGCGCCCCGCTGCGGCCGCGTCGGCCCGCAGTCGGTCGCGGACGGTGCGGGCCTGCGCGGGGCTCGCCGCGCGTACGAGGGCCACGTCGGCGTGCCGGACGGCGGTGGGCCGGGCGTGTTCCTCGGTGGCGTCGACCACACGCACCGGGTGTCCCTGCGGAGGTCTGGGCGCCAGGGCGGGGCCCCGCACCGAGAAGTCCGCGCCGGTGAAGTCGACGTGGTGCAGCTTGTCGCGGTCGAGGAAACGGCCGGTCGGCACATCGCGTACCGCGGCGCCGTCCTCCCAGCTGTCCCACAGCTTCGCGGCCACGTCGGCCACTTCGCCGGCCTCCCGCCACAGCGCGTCCAGCGGCGCGGTGTGCCTGCGGCCGAAGAGCCGGGCCTCCCCCTCCGTGGTGGAGACGTCGATCCGCCAGCCGGCCCGGCCCCGGCTGACCCGGTCGAGCGTGGCGACCGTGGCCTGGATGTGGAAGGGCTCGGTGTGGGTGGTGGTGAGGGTGGGCACCAGTCCGACGCGGTGCGTGGCGGGCGCCACCCGGGACAGCACGGCCGACGCGTCGGGCCCGGGCCGGGCGAAGGTGTCGTCCAGCGTCACGAAGTCGAGTCCGCCCCGCTCGGCGAGCCGCGCCAGTTCGACGTAGGGGCCGGCGTCGTACACCCCCGGCTGGTCGACGGCGGCCGCCAGGTGCAGCGGGCCCCGGCCGTGCGATGAGGTCATGGGGGAGAACCCTTTCTTCCGTGACGCTTCGAAGTGGAGCGGTTCACCCGACGGCATCGGCGCCCAGGTCCCTCAGGAACACCAGGGCGGACCGGGCGGTGGCGTCGTTCTGCCGGAACGCGGGGCCGCCGGTGCGCGGCCGGGTGAACGCTCCCGGCGTACGGCCGTCGGTGGGCGGCCCGAGCGCGAAGCGCCGTGGATGCGGCCGGCCGGCCCGGTCCAGGACCCGCCCGTCGGCGCGGTCCACCCGCAGCAGCCCGTCCGGGGTCTCGCCCGCGCCGTCGGCGTGCAGCTCCCGCAGCAGCGGGTCGAGGGCGCGCCGGAGCGTCGGCTCCGGCAGCCGGGCCTCCACCAGCGCCCGCGCCTCGACCGAGAAACCAGGCACCGTGGCGCTCGACGCCCGGAACACCCCGTCCCGCGCGTGTACGGCCATGTCGGCGCCGACGAACTGCAGCACTCCCGCCCGGGACAGCGCGAGCAGCTGTCTCAGCCGGGGGCCCGGCGGCCCGGAGGCGAGGTAGCTGAAGAACCCGTGCCACCAGGAGCCGATGTCGCCGAGCCGGACCAGCTGTCCGTAGACGGACAGCAGTCCCAGGAACACGGCCAGGTCGGTGCTGTGCGCGGCGTCGTGACGGCGGCTCAGGTCGTCCTCCACATAGCCGCGCAGCCCTTCCTGGAACTCCGCGAAGGACCCGTACGTCACCCCGTCCAACGGCCGGTCGAGGGCGGCCAGGTCGAGCCGGTCCCGCGGGTCGGGCACGGCGGATGCCACCAGGGCCTCCCGCTCGGCGCCCTCGGACGCCGCCTCGTACTTCTCCTCGAAGTCGGTCCAGGCGATCGCGGTCCGCTCGGCGTGGACCGTGAACAGCCGGTGGTAGTGGGCGAAGCCCAGCTCCTTCTCCACCAGTGGCCAGACATCCCGCCGGAAGTCGAAGCCCTCGGGCCGCGCGAGCAGCCCGTCGATCTCGGCGGGCCCCAGGAACCGGGGCAGCGGCGGCCGTTCGCCGGTCCAGTCGTAGCCGATCTTCGAGTGGTACGGCACACCGCGCCGCGAGCCGACGTACAGGACCGGTTCCCGCCCCGAGGGCACATAGGTGTCCCCCTCGTACCGCCCGCCGCGCCCCTCGGTGAGCAGCACCATCAGGTCGACGAAGGCGAGCCCGAAACCACGCACCAGTACGGGTTCGCCGGCCGGCAGCGCGGACAGGTCGCTGTCGGCCGTGAAGTCCGGCGGCAGATGGACGAGCGCGTGCTCCGCCGCATAGGCCGCCAACTCACGCTGTTCCTGGTCGAGTTCGGCGTCGAGATGGCCGAGAGCGAGGACCACGAGATCAGCGGTCAGGGGGTGATCCCGGCCTTCCAGCCACACCTGCTGGCGTCCCGAACGGGGGCCGCTCACCCGCAGGGCGCGCCCCGGATGGTGGTGGACGGTGATCTCGGGCGGCAGGGCGGCGACCGCCTGCTCGTGCACCCACCGCAGGTAGGAGCCCTGGAGCTGCCGGTCGGCGAAGGTGCGCCCGTCGATGCCCGCCCACTCGTGCAGCGTCGGGCCGGGCCGCACCGGCCCGGCCATCTCCACCGACTCGTCGGTGAACATGGTGACGTCCTCGGCGTGCGAGTTCATCCACAACAGCGGCGACTGGGCGGCCCGCCAGATGCGTCCGGCGCCCGGCGGATGCGGGTCGACGAGATGGATGTCGAGCCCCGAACCGGCGTACAGCTCGGGGGCGTTGGCGGCGATCCGCTCGATGAGACCGGTCCCCCGCGGCCCGGCCCCGACGATCACGAGGGTGGCGGGCGCTTCGGGGTCGAGGGTTTCGGAAGACATGCGAAGGCTCCGTGACAGCTGGGATCGAACACGGGTAGGTGCCTTCACACACCGAATGGGGCGCGCCGCGCGGCGCAGATACGGCCGAGCCCCTCAGCAGGGCCGTGCAGCGAGAGTACGTGGGCGTTTCCCCTCACTGTCAAGGCCGTCCACACTGTGAGCGGTACGTCTCAAGTCGGTTGACGCGTAACCGGGGACCTGTTCCACTTGGCCCATGCATCCGCAGCAGTGTCTGGTCACCCGCTCCCACATCGACTTCGGTCGCGTGTGGTCCTGTTCCTGTTGAGCTGACCCACTGCGGCCCCCGTTCGCGGGGCGCCCTCTTCGCGTTCTCCCCTCACCCAGCTCCGCCTTCACCTCCGCGCTCTCCCCTCGATATGCGCCTTTTCCATCACTTTCGCCATACTTCACACCTGCCCTACGGCGATCAGCGCGCCCCGACCGCCCTCCGCCCCGGAGCGGCGCGAAACCCGACCACCCGATCCATCAACGCCCCCAGCACGTCCCGTACGGAGCCGCGCTCGCGCGCGTCGCACTCCAGCACGGGCACCTCGGCGCTCAGCCCCAACGCCGCCCGCACCTCGTCCAGTTCGAAGTGCTCGGCGCCGTCGAAGCGATTCACCGCGAGGACGAACGGCGCGCCCTGGGCCTCGAAGTAGTCGACGGCCGGGAAGCACTCCTCGATCCGCCGGGTGTCCGCGAGGACCACCGTGCCGAGCGCTCCCTCCACCAGGTCGTCCCACAGGAAGGCGAACCGGTCCTGCCCGGGTGTGCCGAACAGGTACAGCGCGATGGCCGGGTCGAGCGTGATCCGTCCGAAGTCGAGCGCGACGGTGGTGGTGGTCTTGGACTCCACGCCCTCGAGCGAGTCGACCCCGACCGACACCTGGGTGATCGGCGCCTCGGTGTCGAGCGGGTCGATCTCGGAGACGGCCCCGATGAAGGTCGTCTTACCGACCCCGAGCCCGCCGCTCACCACGATCTTCACGGCGAGCGGAACGGTTTTGTCAGAGCGCCCGGGCATGATCATCGATCCTTTCGAGCATCCGGAGCCGTGGCTCCGCGGGTTGCCGGCACGCGAACGGCCGACCGCCGGTCCCGATGGACGGCCCTACGAAGTCCGCGTCCTCGACCGGAGATACGTTCCAGGGATGCCCGTCGCTCACCGCGTGGCGCCCCACACAGGGCGCCACAGGCCGAAACGGTGACGCCGCGTCAGCAGTCGCAGGAGCAGCACTCACAGCACTCGCAGCACTGACACCCGTCGCAGCAATCGCAGCCGTCACAGCCGTCGCGGCACCAGCCCTCGCGCTTCTTCCGCGACCAGGGCCCCTCGAACTCGTCGGCGCAGCAGGCCCTGCAGGTGCAGCACAGCCCGAGCGCGACCGCGCACCCGGCCCAGAAGCCCCGCTTCCCGGGTCGCGGCGGCTCACCGCCGAAGGGGTTGCCGCCGAAGGGGTTGCCGGGCGCGTGGGGGTCCACCGGCCCTCGGGGGGCGTACGGGCCGGTCGGCGGGCCGAAGGCACCCTCCGGCGCGTGCGCGTGCCCGCACGACTGCGTCCCGAACGCCCGGTCGACCGACCGCTCCAGCTCGTGTGCCAGCAGCAGGTGAGCGAGCCTGCCGTCCACGAACTCCATGTCGCGCAGCGCGAGCCGGATGCCGTGCAGGGCGTCGTCGGCGAGCCGGCGGGCCTCGGTGAGCGGGGTACCGGTGGCCGTCAGCGGGTTCCAGGCACCGGCCGCCGCGTCGGACTCCCGGTCCTCGACCGCGTCCAGCAGATGCGCCAGCCGGCCGAAGAGACGGCCGGCCTCGGCGAGCGGAGCGGCATTGCCCGGCCGGCCGGCCAGGACCGCGGTGTGCGCGAAGGCGGCGGCGGTGGCGGTCTCGGTCGGCTCGGTGACGGCGCACAGCGGGGTGCCGGGCCCGGCGAGCGTCTCGATGCCCACCTGCCGTTCCACCGCGTCGACGAGGACGGCGGTGTCGAACCCGACGGCGGCCCCGCCGCGTTCCCCGGCCCGGCCCCAGCTCGCCGCGACCCTGCGCGCGGCGACGGCGACGGGCCGCCGTGCCAGCAGCCCGTCCCCGTCGGCGACGTGGTCGCGCACCTTGGCCGAGGCGAGCACCAGCGAGACGGCGGCCGCGAGCCGGGCGCCTTCGCCCTGCGCGACGGACGCGGTGCGCATCCCGCGCAACGGGCACGGTCCCGCCGTCCGCCGCCATCCGTCGGCCGGCACCCGGTCGGCCTGAGCCTCCGTCAGAACCGATATGAGCAGGCCGTCGTAGTTGGTCACGACCCGCGCGAACTGCCCGTGGTCGCCGCGCAGCGCGAGACACAGCCCGCACAGGTGCGCCATCCACTGGGTCTTCAGACCCTCTCCGAGCCGGTGACTGCACGGCCTGACGATTCCGAACACGACAACCCCCGTCGTCCTTGGGACATTGAGCTGCGGCATGCTATCGACCGATTGTCACGCCGGATCGGGGGCACCCGGTTCACCCGGACGCACCGTGCGTCACTCGTTCGCCACGAAGAATCATATTTCACTCACAGTCAGCAGCCGTATGCGGTACGACCCTTGGGAGACGCGGGCTCTCGACGTATGCGCTGTGCACCAGTACCGTCACAAACCCCCCGCGCGGCGTCTATCCACTTGGCGCGACATCCGCATCATGGACGACCATGGGGAATGCGGAAAGCAGAAAGACCGCTGTGAGAGGAGGCGTCCATGGGATCGGTGCGCAAGGCGAGTGCCTGGCTTGGCCTCGTCGACGACAACGATGACGAGCGTTACTACGACGACGACTATTCCGAGGGGACCGACTCCGGCGACGCCTGGGTCACCGACCCCCGCGTGAAGGTGGCGACGGACACGGCCGAGGAGAAGGGCCGCCGGATCGGCACCGTCACCCCGGACAGCTTCCGGGACGCGCGGGCGATCGGTGAACTGTTCCGCGAGGGCGTGCCGGTCATCATGAACCTCACCGCCATGGAGGCCGGGGACGCCAAGCGCGTCGTCGACTTCGCGGCCGGGCTGATCTTCGGCCTGCGGGGTTCGATCGAGCGGGTGTCCACCCGGGTGTTCCTGCTGACCCCCGCCAACACGGAGATCGTGAACGGGGACCCGTCCGCGCACCGGACGGACGGTTTCTTCAACCAGAGCTGAGGCAGGGCCGCTCACCGGCCCTGCCTCGGCCCCTGGGCCGGGTCAGCGGAAGGCGTCGAGTCCGGTGAGCGCCTTGCCCAGCACGAGCTGGTGCATCTCGACGGTGCCCTCGTAGGTGAGCACCGACTCGAGGTTGGTCGCGTGCCGCATGACCGGGTATTCGAGCGAGATCCCGTTGGCGCCGAGGACGGTACGGGCGGTCCGGCAGATCTCGATCGCCTCCCGTACGTTGTTGAGCTTGCCGAAGCTGACCTGCTCGGGACGCAGGCGGCCGGCGTCCATGCGCCGCCCCAGATGATGGGCGAGCAGAATCCCCTTGTGCAGCTCGACCGCCATGTCGGCGAGCTTGGCCTGGGTGAGCTGGAACCCCCCGATGGGCCGCCCGAACTGCTCGCGGGTCTTCGCGTACTCGACGGCGGTCTCGAAGCAGGAGCGCGCCGCTCCCATCGCGCCCCACACGATGCCGTACCGCGCGTGGGACAGACAGCTGAGCGGTCCGCGCAGCCCGGTGACCTCCGGCAGGACGGCGTCCGCGGGCAACCGCACGTCGTCGAGCACGAGCTCACTGGTCACGCTGGCCCGCAGGGACCACTTGTGCTTGATCTCGGGCGCGGAGAACCCCGGAGTGCCGGCGGGCACCACGAAGCCGCGGATCCCGTCGTCGCTCTGCGCCCAGACGACGGCCACCCCGGCGACGGACCCGTTGGTGATCCACATCTTGCGGCCGTTGAGCACCCAGTCGGAGCCGTCCCGCTTGGCGTACGTCCGCATGCCGGCCGGGTCGGAGCCGTGATCGGGTTCGGTGAGCCCGAAGCACCCGATGATCTCGCCCGCGGCCATCCCCGGCAGCCAGGCCTGCTTCTGCTCCTCGCTGCCGAAGCGGTGCAGGGCGTACATGGCGAGGGAACCCTGCACGGAGACGAGGGACCGGATGCCGGAGTCGGCGGCCTCGAGTTCGAGACAGGCGAGGCCGTACTGCACGGCGCTGGCACCGGCGCACCCGTATCCGCTGAGCGACATCCCGAGCGCCCCGATGGCGCCGAGCTCGCGCGCCAGCTCCCGGATCTCCGGCAGCTCCCCGCGCTCGTACCACTCGGCGACCTGCGGCAGCACCCGGTCCGCGGCCCAGTTCCGCACGGTGTCACGGATCGCGAGATCCTCCGGCTCCAGCAGATCGTCGATCCCGAGCGGGTCGGCGGGGTCGAAGGGGGGCAAGGGAGAGGACGCGGACATGAATGAGCCTCCGAAAACTAGCACCGCTAGTTACACCAACGTCGCAGACGTTACACGGCAGGCCACAAGCCGCCAACGGCGAGCCGCCCCCACGGGCAACGGGCCACCCTTCAAGGAACAGTAAACGGGGTGGTGCGTGGGTGGGAGGTTCACGCGGAGACGCGGGACTCCACGACCTCCCGGGGCGAAGGAAGCTCCACCCCCGCCGGAGGCGCCTCGCACTGCATGACCCGCGGCAACCGCAACGCCATCAGCGCCCCCAGCAGCAACAACCCCGCACTCACCAAGAGCGTGACATGCAACCCGTGCACGAAGCTGTCCCGCGCGACCCGCCGCAGCGCGACCCCGACCGGCCCGCCCAACTGCCCGGCGACCTCGTACGCCTCGCCCAGCGAATGCCCCGCCGCGTCCGACGCCGACGCCGGCACCCCCGGCACGGACTTCAGTCCGGGCGCGTACGCGGCGTTCATCACGCTTCCCAGCAGCGCGATCCCGATCCCCGCCCCCAGCTGGTACGACGTCTCCCCGATCGCCGCCGCCCCGCCCGCCTGCTCGGGCGGCGCCTCGCTCAGCATCGACTCGTACGCCGCGAACAAGGTCGTCTCCAGGCCGAAGCCCAGCAGCAGGAACCCGAACAGCAGCAGCCCCGTGTTGTCCGACCCGCCCATCGCGGTCAGCGTCAGCACCGCCAGCGCCGTGAGGACGAACCCCCCGCACACCATCCGGCGCGGCCCGAACTGCCGGAGCAGCCGCGCCCCGGCCAGCCCGGCCGCCATCGCGGCGAAGGTCAGGGGCAGCAGTCGCAGGCCCGTCTCGAGCGGAGACAGCCCCAGCACCAGCTGCAAGTACTGTGCCGCGATCAGCTCGAGACCCACCAGCGCCAGCATCGCCAGCACGATGCACCCGACCGACGTACTGAACGCCGGCCGCCCGAACATCCCCAGATCCACCAGCGGATGCAGGCGACGCCGCTGACGGCGGACGAACAGCGCGATCAGCCCCGCGCCCACCAGCAGCGGCGCAACGGTGAACAGTCCGAGCTCCCCGCCACCCAGCCGCTTCACGCCCAGCACGAGACCGAAGAGACCGGCCGCCGCCATCAGCGCGCCGACCACGTCCCAGGGGCCGTCCGCCGCGCCCCGTGACTCGGGCAGCAGCAGCCGCCCCACCGGCAGGCTGACCAGCATCAGCGGGATGTTGACGAGGAAGACCGAGCCCCACCAGAAGTGCTCGAGCAGAAAGCCGCCCAGGAGCGGGCCGACCGCCGCGCCCACCGCGGCCACGGCGCTCCAGATGCCGATCGCGAGCGCCCGCTCACGCCGGTCCGGGAACACCTGGCGCAGGATCGACAGCGTCGCGGGCATGATCATCGCGCCGCCGACACCCAGCAGCGCCCGCGCCAGGATCAGGGTCTGCGCGGTCCCGGCGAACGCCGCCAGCGCGGAGGCGACGCCGAACAGGGCGTAGCCGAGCAGCAGGATGCGTCTACGGCCCACCTTGTCGCCGAGCGTGCCGAACAGGATCAGCAGCGAGGCACAGACCAGTGGATAGGTGTCGACGATCCAGAGCAGCTCGATGGCGCCGGGCCGCAGGTCCTCGGTGACCGCCGGCACCGCCACGTGCAGCACGGTCGCGTCGACGGCGACCAGCAGCAGGCTGACGCACAGCACCACCAGGACGACCCAGCGGTTGGCACCGGCCCCGGCCGCCCGACGGCGCAGCCCAGCGGCGGCCGTGGTCGTCCCGGACATGTACGTACCTCCCAGGTGATCCCCCGGTTCGGCGGGCTCACGGGGTGGGGACTCCCCGCGGCTCGGCCGGAGAGGAGCGGTGTCTCCGGCCCGCGCAAACGAACACGAGTGGAACGCAGCGTACGCGAGTTCGCGCCAGGGCCACGTGGCGGACCTCTCACCGCCCACGGGCAACCCATGTGGCGTACGCCACTCCCGCGCCATGTCCGGGTCACCCCCCGTACCCCTCCCTGCCCCGCCTCCGCGCACCTCCTCCCGGGGGTCCCGGCCGCCCCGGCGGACCCGGTCGCCGGGGCGGCCGTCGATAATCGAGCCCGTGACCGATCTTGAGACGCGCGTGACGCCCCCCGGCTCCGCGACCCCGCGCCGGGCGGCCCCCGCCCTCCTGGGGTACGCGGCCGTGCGTGCCCTCGGTCTGCTCGCGCTGGTCGTGTGGAGCGCCGCCCGCGACAAGAGCGCGTACACGCTGCTGACCGCCCGCTGGGACGCCCTCTGGTACACCAGGGTCGCCGAACTGGGATACGGCTACGAGGTCCGTCTGCCGAACGGCGACGTCCACTCCAACCTCGCCTTCTTCCCGCTGCTGCCCTGGCTGGAAAGGCTTCTGCACGCGGTGACCCCGCTGTCGTACGCTGACGCCGGTTTCGTCGTGTCCCTGCTCGCGTCGCTCGCCGCGGCCTGGGGCGTGTTCGCGGTCGCCGACCACGTGTACGGACGCCGGGCCGGGGTGTGCGCGGTGCTGGTGTGGGCCGTTCTGCCCGTCGGGATCGTGCAGTCGATGGCGTACAGCGAGTCGCTGTTCACCGCGCTGGCCGCCTGGTCGCTGTACGCGGTGCTCACCGGCCGGTGGGTGACCGCGGGAGTGCTCGCGTCGCTGGCCGGTCTGACCCGCCCGGTGGGGCTCGCGGTGGTCGCGGCGGTGTGGGCGGCGGGCGTGGCGTCCTTCGTCCGTGACCGGGAGGCCCCGGCCGGGTGCGCCGCTCCCCGGCGCGGGGCCGGGGCGGCCGCCGCCCGCGTCGCGCCACGCGCCCTCGGCATGCTCCTCGCGCCCCTCGGCGCCGCCGGATACGTCCTGTGGGTCGGCCACCACACCGGCAAGGGCCCGCTCGGCTACCTCGACGTCCAGGCGGGCTGGCGCAACGGCTTCGACGGCGGCTACGCCTTCGCCCGCTTCGTCGCCGACAAGTTCACGTCGTTCCCGTCCGCCCTCGCCGGCCTCGGGCTGATCGTCGGCGTCGCCCTGCTGCTGTGGCTGTACGTCGTCTGCGTGCGGCAGCGCCAGCCCCTTCCGCTGCTGGTGTACGCGGGTGTGGTCCTCGCGCTCGCCCTGTGCGCGTCGAGCTACTTCGGCTCCAAGCCGCGCCTGCTGCTGCCCGCCTTCCCGCTGCTGCTGCCGCTCGCCCTGGCCCTGGCCCGGCTGCGGACGTCCAGGTCGGCGCTGGTGGTGGGGTGCCTCGCGGCGGCCTCGGCCGTGTACGGCGCGTGGTGGCTGAACGGCAGCGGTCCGCCGTAAGGGAATCCGGCTTTTCGGTGAACCCTTTCATACGTTCCCTAAAACTATCTCCTGGAATGATCAAAGGAATTGAAGGGAACGCTGTTCGACCATTAGCGAATCCACAGGAATAATTGCCCTTCTGAGAGCAATGCCACATCACATCGTCATCACAAACCAGCGGAATCGGCCGGGTCTCGAGCTCACTCGCTGTAACGTCGTTTAGGTGCGTACCGAACAAAACCTCACCCGTCTGGACCGGGTGTTCGCCAGGCTCGACCGTGAGCCGGAACGACCGGCCCACATCGATGTGCCGAAGATGAGCAGGCACCGGGTCGCGCTGTTCCTGGCGACCCTGGCCTTCTACCTGGCGATCGTGTGGCTCGTGGTGATCACCTCGTGGCTGGTCCGCCTCGACTGGCTGGTCATGTTCTTCCGGCCGTACCAGCAGTGGTCCGGCATCCACTGGTTCGTCGACTACTACGTGGTCCTCGGCCAGCGCGGCCCGACCGCCGTGATGGTCGCCGCCTGGCTCGGTTGGAGATCGTGGCGGCAGCACACCCTGCGCCCGCTGCTCACCCTCGGCGCCTCGCTGCTGCTGCTGAACCTCACCGTCGGGGCCGCCAAGCTCGGCATGGGCCGGCTCGGACCGCACTACGCGACCACCATCGGCTCGAACGAAATGGGCCTGGGCGGCGATATATTTCCCAGCGGCCACACCGCCAACGCGGTCGTGACCTGGGGAATCCTGGCGTATCTGGCCTCCACCCCGAGGGCCCGCCGCTGGCTGTCCGCGCTGTCCGCGGTGACCTCGCTCGGCGTCGGCCTCGCCACGGTCTACCTCGGCACGCACTGGCTCAGTGACGTGGTGCTCGGCTGGGCCGCGGGTCTGCTGATCCTGCTGGCGCTGCCCTGGTGCGAGCCGCTGATCGCGCGCGCCGAGGTCGCGATCTTCGACCTGCGCGACCGCTGGCGCGACCGCCGCGCCGGTACGGCCCCGGCTCCGGCACCCGCTCCGGCACCGGCCGCACCCGTCGCCGTGCCCGTCCCGTTCGCCTCGGGCGCGCCGGCCCAGGAGGAGGCCTCCGCGGCCCGCGAGCCGGCGCAACCGGCCCGTCCGCCGCGCACGCCGGTCCATCTGGCGCCGGGCCCGCACACGACCCGCTCGGAGCGCACCCCGGTCACCCCGGTCGGCAGCCGTCGGCCACCGCACGCCGACCGCCTCCCGCGCGGTGCCGCGACCTCCGCGGCCCGACCGCTGACAGGCGGCTGACCTCCCCGAACAGCGGGACCCCGGTACGCACAACCCGGTTCCGCGCCCGAAGGCCCCGGTTCCCGAAGACGGGAACCGGGGCCTTCGCCGTGCTCGCCCGGCCTCTTCGGGCGCCTCAGCCCTTCCAGGCCCGCGCCACGAGCCCGTCGCGCACCTCGAAGTTCAGCCGCCCGAAGCGGTACTCCATGGTGACGATCGTCCCGGGGGCCAGCTCACGCACCGTCGACCACCCCCGTTCGCGCGCGAGCCGCTCGGCCCGTGCGGCCTCGAGGCCGACGTATCCGTCCGGATTGTCCTGGGGCTCCGCTGGCGGAGTGGGATTCGGTGCCATACCGCCACGCTAGGCGGCGAGCCCCGCCCCGGGAACCCCGGACCGGCGATACGGATCACTCCGGTCACACTTCTGTCACAGGATCACGACATGCGTTTCGGTCGAACTCCCTCACACGGACGAGCGGTTTCGTGCGCCTTCCGCGCGAATTCGAACGCAATTCCCGCGTGTCGCCCGGCCGCCCCGAATAACCCGTCGGAAAGTTCGCGGGGTACCGTCCCCGGACCCCGCCGTATTACGATTCCGTGCGGGATCGCGGGAGCTGACTGCTCATAGGAAAAACACGGCTCCCCCACACATCCTCCGTACGCACCCGGGACGTCGGCGGGCCCGGGACAGGGCGAACGAAGGGGCGAGCGATGGGGACGCAGACCGTGGCGGCGGCACGAACCGGGGACATCGGTCACCGAGGCCGCGGCCGGGTGGTCGTCGACTGGCTGACCACCACCGACCACAAGAAGATCGGCCACCTCTATCTGATCACGTCCTTCGCCTTCTTCCTCGTCGGCGGGATCATGGCGCTGCTGATGCGGGCCGAACTGGCCCGGCCCGGGCTGCAGATCGTGGACAGCAACCAGTTCAACCAGCTGTTCACGATGCACGGCACGATCATGCTGCTGCTGTTCGCGACTCCGTCCTTCGCGGGCTTCGCCAACGAGCTGATGCCGCTCCAGATCGGCGCCCCGGACGTGGCCTTCCCCCGGCTGAACATGCTCTCGTACTGGCTGTTCCTGTTCGGCGGGCTGACCGTGCTGGGCTCGCTGCTGACACCGGACGGCCCCGCGGCGTTCGGCTGGTTCGCCTACGCGCCGCTGAACAGCCGGCAGTACTCGCCGGGGATCGGCCCCGACCTGTGGATCATGGGTCTGGCGCTGGCCGGCTTCGGCACGATCCTCGGCGCGGTCAACTTCATCACCACGATCATCGGGATGCGCGCGCCCGGCATGACGATGTTCCGGATGCCGATCTTCACCTGGAACACGCTCTTCACGTCGATCCTGATCCTGATGGCGTTCCCGGTGCTGGCGGCCGCGCTGCTGGTGCTGGAGGCGGACCGGCGGTTCGGTTCTCAGGTGTTCGAGGCGGCCAACGGCGGGGCGCTGCTGTGGCAGCACCTGTTCTGGTTCTTCGGACACCCCGAGGTCTACATCATCGCGCTGCCGTTCTTCGGGATCATCACGGAGATCATCCCGGTCTTCAGCCGCAAGCCGATCTTCGGCTACCTCACCCTGGTCGGCGCGACGATGGCGATCACCGGGCTGTCCATCGTGGTGTGGGCGCACCACATGTTCGTCACGGGCGCGGTGCTGCTGCCGTTCTTCTCCCTCATGAGCTTCCTGATCGCCGTCCCCACGGGCGTGAAGTTCTTCAACTGGACCGGGACCATGATCAAGGGCTCGATCTCCTTCGAGACCCCGATGCTGTGGGCGACGGGCTTCCTGGTGACCTTCCTGTTCGGAGGCCTGACCGGAGTGATCCTGGCGTCTCCGCCGATGGACTTCCACGTCTCCGACTCGTACTTCGTGGTCGCCCACTTCCACTACGTCGTCTTCGGCACGGTGGTCTTCGCGATCTTCGGCGGCTTCTTCTTCTGGTGGCCGAAGTTCACCGGGAAGCTGCTCGACGAGCGGCTCGGGAAGATCCAGTTCTGGACGCTGTTCGTCGGCTTCCACACCACGTTCCTGGTGCAGCACTGGCTGGGCGCCGAGGGCATGCCGCGCCGGTACGCCGACTATCTCGCCGCCGACGGGTTCACCGCGCTCAACACCGTCTCGACGATCGGCTCGTTCCTGCTCGGCCTCTCCACCCTGCCGTTCCTCTACAACGTCTGGAAGACCGCCAAGTACGGCACGAAGGTCGAGGTCGACGACCCCTGGGGCTTCGGCCGTTCCCTGGAGTGGGCGACGTCCTGCCCGCCGCCCCGGCACAACTTCACGACGCTGCCGAGGGTCCGCTCGGAGTCCCCGGCGTTCGACCTGCACCATCCGCAGTACGCGGCCGAGATCCCGCAGCCCGAGCCAAAGCGCCATCAAGCCGGTCACGGGCCGTCCTGATCGCCTCGATCAGCTCCACGGGCTCCAGCACCTCGAACTCGAAGCCCGCCATCATCACGTGGATCACCATCACGTCGAGGCTCGCGGCCCCGGTGCGCAGCACACAGGCCCGGTCGCCGTCGGGCTCCAGCGTCCCGGCCGAGGGCGAGATCCGTTCGGCGGCCTCGGCCAGCGGCACGAACAGCCGGACGGTGGCCCGGGTGGCGTACGCGCGCGTGGAGACGCCTTGCGAGACGTACGCGGCGAGGTCATCGGCGGGCGGCTCGCGCGGTGCGAAGCGCGGCCCGTGCGGCGGCCTCGGCGTGAGGCGGTCCACCCGGAACGTACGCCAGTCGGCGCGGTCGAGGTCCCAGGCGACCAGGTACCAGCGGCGCTCGGTGCACACCAGGCGGTGCGGTTCGACGGTGCGGCGGGTCGCCGTGCCGTCGTGTCCCCGGTAGTCGAAGCGCAGGCGTTCGGCGTCCCGGCAGAGATGGGCGAGCTCGGTGAGGACGGCCGGGTCCACGGCGGAGGAGCGCGGGCCGCGCAGCATCGGCACGGTGAAGGCGTTCAGGGCGCCCACCCGGCGCCGCAGCCGGTGCGGCAGCACCTGCTCCAGCTTCGCCAGGGCCCGTACGGAGGTCTCGCCGATGCCCTCGATGCCCTGCCCGGCGGCCGTCCGCAGCCCCACCGCGACGGCGACGGCCTCGTCGTCGTCCAGCAGCAGCGGCGGCAACTCGGCGCCGGCGCCCAACTGGTAGCCGCCTCCGGTGCCGGGGCTGGCGTTGACCGGGTAGCCCAGCTCGCGCAGCCGGTCCACGTCCCGGCGCACCGTGCGCGAGGTGACTCCCAGCCGGTCGGCGAGTTGGGCGCCGGACCACTCGCGGTGGGCCTGGAGCAGGGAGAGCAGGCGCAGCAGTCGGGCGGAGGTCTCCAGCATGCGCCCAGTGTGTCCCACGAGGTGGGTGGGCCCCACCCGGCCGTCCCGCCGGATGGGGTCACCGTGTCCCGGGAGGGGGTACGGCTCAGAGCATGAGGCGCTGTCCGGGCACGATCAGGTCGGGGTCGCCGCCGACGACGGCCTTGTTGGCGGCGTAGACCCGCTGCCAGGTCAGCCCGTGGCGGGTCGCGATGGTGCTGAGGGTGTCGCCCTCGCGGACGGTGTAGTCACCACGGCCCGTACCGCGCGAGGTCTGGGCCGTCGAGCGCTCCGGCGCGTTCGAGGAACCCGACTGCGAGGAGTTCGAGGTGCCGGACCTGGAGCTGCCGGACTTCGACGAACCGGACTTCGAGGAGCCCGACTTCGAGGAGCCCGACTTGGCGGAGCTCGACTCGGCCGAGGACGATCCGGCCCCCGGTGCGCTGCCGGACGCTCCGGCGCGCGCCGAGCAGGTCGGCCACGCGCCCCACCCCTGGGCGTTCTGCACCTTGGTGGCGACGGAGATCTGCTGTGCCTTGCTGGCCTTGTCGGCGGTCGACGCATAGGCGGTGCCGCCGTACGCGCGCCAGGTACCGGCGGAGAACTGGAGCCCGCCGTAGTAACCGTTGCCGGTGTTGATCGACCAGTTGCCGCCGCTCTCGCACTGGGCGATGCGGTCCCACACCCCGCTGTCGGCCGCCGTGGCGTTGCCGGTCGCGGAGAGCAGTCCGAGGGGGGCGAGCAGGATCGCCCCGGCGAGGACCGCCGTCTTGCGCGACGAGGTGCGGGTGTGGATATCGGCACATTCGGACATGTAGATCCCTCTCTACGAACCCGGGCTCCCCCTGGCCGGGGCGTGTCGGCCGCGCAGGGACGCGGTCGTCACGCCCGGCCCGTCCGCCGGCGGTGGTGCTGCGCGATGTCTGGCTCTGCGCGGCCGGCGGACGTACCCGAGCGGTGCTCGTTGCACACGGCGGAGCAATCTAGGCAGCTGACGGTTCGTTATCAACCAACTCACTGTCATCCCAGGCCAGTTGATGGTTACCGTAGGTAGCGTCGAATTCCGGCCACCTACTTCGTTCCCTCATTTCCGGATTTGTCGACCAGACCCCCACGCAGACTGTGAGTCAGCTCACCGGATCAACTTCCGTGACCTCTCCGTTACTTGGCATGGAGTGGCGAATTCCGCACGCATCGTGACCGCGCGCGCAGGTTGGTTCGATTCCGTTCGCCGTCCAGCGTGACCCTGGCCACAGATCGCCCGTTGTCTTCTTCATGAGCCGGGGACCCACCCGGACCACGAGCCGGGGGCCACCCGCCTCGCCCACGCACCGCATCCGAGGGAGTCACCCGTGCCGCGCATGCTCGACGTCAGCGACGAGGTACGCGCCGAGATCGGCAACGAAGAAGCCGACCGGCTGCTCGCCGGAGACAACGCCCCGGGCAGTTACGACTGCACGTCCTGCCGCACCCCGGGCGACTCCGATAACGAGCGCACCAGCACCGTCCTGTTCATCGGGGACGAGACCGCCGTTCTCGCCTTCGCCCACTCCACCTGCCTGCCCTCGCAGGTCGTCCAGGTCACCGAGGAGCAGCTCCAGGGCGCGGTCCGCTCCATCAACGGCGACACCGTCGACCTGGACCCCGACAAGGTCGCACCCGAGCAGGCGGTGCTCGGCGTCACCAGCGGACTCGTCCTGATCGCCGGGGAGTTGCACCCGGCCCTGGTCGTCGAGCCGACCGCGCCCATCGTGCGGCCCGGCACCACCGGCGCAGGCGACGACTTCCTGCCGCTCCTCATCGAGCAGGGCTTCATGCCGCTGTCCGAGCTGACCGAGGTGCCGCCGGTGCAGCACGGCTGGTCCGTGCTGCTCGCCATGGGCCAGCTGCACGCGGTGCTCCAGCCCTCGGTGAACGGCGGACAGCCGGTCGCCTGGTGGCAGGCGCACCAGCCGTTGCAGGTGACGGAGGGCTGGCGGGCCGCCGCCAACAAGCACCAGCAGGTGCTGATGTTCGCGGCTCCGGTGGGCTCCATCGGACGTCAGCCCCGGGAGGACCTGCTGCGGGACGCGCTGGACAAGGCCGCGGCCAACGGGCAGTTGGTCGGGGCGGCACTTCCGCTCGCCGGCACCTGAGTTCGCCCACCGGGCGGGGACCGCGGCCGTACGGCGACCGAAAGGGCGTCCACGGACGCGGCCCCGCGCCCCCGTGAGGCCGCCTGCCGAGCCGCATCCCTTCCCGTGCCGCGTCGTTTGGACATACGTGCACACCTACGACGTTCCCCGCCGCCCGTCCTTCCAGTCGATCCCGTCCGCGCGACCGGCCCAGGACGCGTCCGGCGGCCCATCGGCCACGCCGATCTATGACGCGCTCTACGCCGAGTACGTCAAGACGTTCCGTTCGCTGCCCGGCGACCGCAGCGGCGAGGACGAACTGGGGTTCACCGCCTTCGGGAACATCCCGCACCACACGGGTTCCTACCCGGCGCCCCGCCCGGGGTCGTTCAGCAGCTCCTACAGCGCCTACAGCGCGGGGGCGCAGAGCGCGCGGGTGGGGCAGCAGTCGCAGTGGCAGCGGGTCGGGCAGCTCGGCCAGCAGGCCGCGCCGACCGCGATGCACCACGTCCCGGCGGCGCTCCCGCCGGCCCCCCGCAGGACCTTCTGATCACTGATCACGACCGGAGGGCGGCACCCGTCACGGGTGCCGCCCTCCGGTCGTGGTGCCGTTACTTCTTCTTGGTGCCGCGCTTCTCGCGCACCCGCACCGAGATGTGGATCGGGGTGCCCTCGAAGCCGAACTCCTCGCGCAGACGGCGTTCGATGAAGCGCCGGTAGCCCGCCTCGATGAAGCCGGAGGCGAAGAGGACGAAGCGCGGGGGCTTGGTCCCGGCCTGGGTGCCGAAGAGGATGCGCGGCTGCTTGCCGCCGCGGACCGGGTGCGGGTGGGCGGCGACCAGCTCGCCGAGGAAGGCGTTGAGACGGCCCGTCGGGACGCGGGTCTCCCAGCCGGCCAGGGCGGCCTCGATCGCCGGGACCAGCTTCTCCATGTGCCGGCCGGTGCGCGCCGAGACGTTCACCCGGGGCGCCCAGGCGACCTGGGCGAACTCGGTCTCGATCTCCCGCTCCAGGTAGTAGCGGCGCTCCTCGTCGAGGGTGTCCCACTTGTTGTAGGCGATCACGAGGGCGCGGCCCGCGTCGACCGCCATGGTGACGATGCGCTGGTCCTGGACCGAGATGGACTCGGAGGCGTCGACCAGGATGACCGCCACCTCGGCCTTCTCGACGGCGGCCGCGGTGCGCAGCGAGGCGTAGTAGTCGGCGCCCTGCTGGAGGTGGACGCGCTTGCGGATGCCCGCCGTGTCGACGAACTTCCAGGTCACACCGCCGAGTTCGATCAGCTCGTCGACCGGGTCGCGGGTGGTGCCCGCGATCTCGTTGACGACGACGCGGTCCTCGTTGGCCACCTTGTTCAGCAGCGAGGACTTGCCGACGTTCGGGCGGCCGATGAGCGCGATGCGGCGCGGGCCGCCGACCGCGGTGCCGAAGGTCTGCGCGGGGGCCTCAGGCAGCGCCTCCAGGACGGCGTCCAGCATGTCGCCGGTGCCGCGGCCGTGCAGAGCGGAGATCGGGTGCGGCTCGCCGAGGCCCAGGGACCACAGGGCGGCCGCGTCGGCCTCGCCGCTCATGCCGTCGAC
Source organism: Streptomyces sp. NBC_01334 (assembly GCF_035983595.1). Lineage (NCBI taxonomy): Bacteria > Bacillati > Actinomycetota > Actinomycetes > Kitasatosporales > Streptomycetaceae > Streptomyces > Streptomyces sp. NBC_01334. The sequence continues at coordinate 2,376,697 of NZ_CP130718.1, forward strand.
CTTGTTGGCGGCCAGCACGACGGGCTTGCCGGCCTTGCGCAGCAGCCGTACGACCGCCTCGTCGGTGTCGGTGGCGCCGACCTTGGCGTCGACGACGAAGACGACGGCGTCGGCGGCCTCGATCGCGTACTCGGCCTGCGCGGCCACGGAGGCGTCGATGCCGAGGACGTCCTGCTCCCAGCCACCGGTGTCGACGAGCTTGAAGCGGCGGCCCGCCCACTCGGCCTCGTAGGTGACGCGGTCGCGGGTGACGCCCGGCTTGTCCTCGACGACGGCCTCGCGGCGGCCGATGATCCGGTTCACCAGGGTCGACTTGCCGACGTTCGGGCGGCCGATGACGGCGAGCACCGGCAGCGGCCCGTGGCCTGCGGCCTCGATCGCCCCCTCGACGTCCTCGATGTCGAAGCCCTCGACGGCGGCGAGCTCCATGAACTCCGCGTACTCGGCGTCGCCGAGCGCCCCGTGATCGTGCTCGAAGGCTTCCGAGCCGTCGGGCTGGATGTGGTCGTTCATGAAGTCCGTACCTCGTCGTTCATTCGTGGTGATCGGTGGAACAGCCGTTTTGTTCGGGTTGATCCACTACTCGGTATTCAGTGTCGCTCAGCGCCCGGTCAGGCGCCTGGCGTTTTCCAGGTGTGCGGCCAACTGCTTCTGGATGCGCTCGGTGGCCGCGTCCAGTGCCTTGCGGGTACGCAGCCCGCTGCCGTCGCCCGCGTCGAACGGTTCGCCGAAGACGACGTCGACGCGGGAGCGCAGCGGGGGCAGTGCCTTTATCAACCGTCCGCGCCGTTCGGAACTTCCCAGCACGGCGACGGGCACGATCGGGGCCCCGCCGCGCACCGCGAAGTACGCGAGCCCGGCACGCAGGGCGGCGAAGTCTCCCTCGCCACGGGTGCCCTCCGGGAAGATCCCGAGGACCCCGCCGTTCTCCAGCACGCCCAGCGCACGGGTGATCGCCGTCCGGTCGGTGGTGTCGCGGTCGACCTTGAGCTGGCCGATCGCGGTCAGGAACGGGTCGAGGGGGCCGATGAACGCTTCCTTCTTGATCAGGAAGTGCGTCGGCCGCGGCGCCACGCCCATCACCATCGGACCGTCGACGTTGTGGGAGTGGTTGATCGCGAAGATCAGCGGGCCGCTCGCAGGCACCTTCCAGGCGCCCAGCACCCTCGGCTTGAACAGCCCGTACATCAGGCCGACGCCGATGCGCCGCCCGACCTCGGCGCCCTTCTCCGAGGGCACGGACCCGGTGGTCACCTCGCGGCCCGCTTCTCCTCGACGAGGGTGACGACGCACTCGATGACCTGGGCCAGCGTCAGCTCGGTGGTGTCCACCTCGACGGCGTCGTCCGCCTTGGCGAGCGGGGAGGTCTTGCGGGAGGAGTCGGCGGCGTCCCGCTTGATCAGCGCCTCCCGGGTGCTGTGGACGTCCGCGCCCTTCAGCTCGCCGCTGCGCCGGGCGGCCCGGGCCTCCGGGGAGGCGGTGAGGAAGATCTTCAGGTCGGCGTCGGGCAGCACGGTCGTGCCGATGTCCCGGCCCTCTACGACGATCCCCTGCTCGGTGGAGGCCGCCAGCGAGCGCTGGAGCTCGGTGATCCGGTCCCGCACCTCGGGTACGGCGCTCACCGCGCTGACCTTGGCGGTGACCTCCTGGGTGCGGATCGGGCCGGCCACGTCGATGCCGTCGACCGTGATCGTCGGGGCGGCCGGGTCGGTGCCGGAGAGGATCTCCGGCTTGCCGGCGACGGCGGCGATCGCGGTGGGGTCCTCGATGTCGATCCCGTTGGTCACCATCCACCACGTGATCGCCCGGTACTGGGCGCCGGTGTCCAGGTAGCTCAGCCCCAGCTGGGCGGCCACGGCCTTGGACGTGCTCGACTTGCCCGTGCCCGAGGGGCCGTCGATGGCGACAATCACGGGCTGGGCGGCGCCGTTTTCCACGGAGGGACACCTTCCTGGTGCGAGGCGGTGGGTGTGCGGGACGCGACCGCGCCCCGCACAAGGTTACCGGCCGCGCGTCACTCGTCCGGCCGGTACCTCGTCCGCGCCGGGCGTCCGGGCCGCGGGACGCCCTACTGCCTGATCGCCCAGCCCCTCTCGCGCAACGCCGAGGACAGCACCACCGCGGACTTCGGCTCGACCATCAGCTGCACCAGACCCGCCTGCTGCCCGGTCGCGTGCTCGATGCGTACGTCCTCGATGTTGACGCCCGCCTGTCCGGCGTCGGCGAAGATGCGGGCCAGCTGACCGGGCTGGTCGTCGATGAGCACCGCCACCACCTCGTACGCCCGCGGAGCGGCCCCGTGCTTGCCGGGAACGCGGACCTGGCCCGCGTTGCCCCGGCGCAGCACGTCCTGGACGCCGTCGGCGCCCTCGCGGCGCTTGGAGTCGTCGGAGGACTGGAGGGCGCGCAGGGACCTGACCGTCTCCTCCAGGTCGGCGGCGACGTCGGTCAGCAGGTCGGCGACCGGCCCCGGGTTCGCGGACAGGATGTCGATCCACATGCCGGGGTCGGAGGCGGCGATCCGGGTGACGTCCCGGATGCCCTGCCCGCACAGCCGTACGGCGGCCTCCTCGGCGTGCTCCAGACGCGCCGCGACCATGCTGGAGACCAGGTGCGGCATGTGCGAGACCAGCGCCACCGCGCGGTCGTGGGCGTCCGCGTCCATGACCACCGGGACGGCACGGCAGTGCGAGACCAGCTCCAGGGCCAGGTTCAGCACCTCGGTGTCGGTGTCCCGGGTCGGCGTCAGCACCCAGGGGCGGCCCTCGAAGAGGTCACCGGTCGCGGCCAGCGGGCCCGACTTCTCCCGGCCGGACATGGGGTGGCTGCCGATGTACGCCGACAGGTCGAGACCGAGCGCCTGCAGCTCACGGCGCGGCCCGCCCTTCACGCTGGCCACGTCGAGATAGCCGCGTGCCACCCCGCGGCGCATCGCGTCGGCGAGCACACCGGCCACGTGCGCGGGCGGCGCGGCGACGATCGCGAGGTCGACCGGGCCCTCGGGCTCCGCGTCGGTGCCGGCGCCGAGCGCCGCCGCCGTACGGGCCTGCCCGGGGTCGTGGTCGGCGAGGTGGACGACGACGCCCCGCTGGGCCAGGGCCAGCGCGGCGGACGTGCCGATCAGCCCGGTTCCGATGACGAGCGCGGTCCTCACTGGGCGATGTCCCTGCGCAGGGCGGCCGCGGCCCCGAGGTAGACGTGGTTGATGTCGGCACGCGCCTTGTCTGACTCCACGTGCGCCAGGATGCGCACGACCCGCGGCATGGCGCCCGCGATGTCGAGTTCCTGGGCGCAGATCAGCGGCACGTCGACGATGCCGAGCTTGCGGGCCGCGGCCGCCGGGAAGTCGCTGTGCAGGTCGGGGGTGGCCGTGAACCAGATGCTGATCAGGTCGTCGGCGCCGAGCGAGTTCCGCTCCAGGACGGCGGTGAGCAGGGCTCCGACCTGCTCGTCCATGTGGCCGGCCTCGTCCCGCTCGAGTTGGACGGCTCCCCGGACCGCTCGTACCGCCACGGCGCTGCTCCTTGCTGACGTACCGACTGCCGACTACGGCTCCTGACGCAGCCAGCCTAGTCAGCCCGCGCCGGTCCGGTGCGCGCCGCCCGCGTGCCGAGACGGGAACGCCTCCGTACGCCCTTTACGGCGGGTGCGGCCTGCGCTCTCATGGCACTCTGACGGCAGGACACCCGCATCGGGGAAGGCCCGACATGAAGCGTCCAGGACCCCTGCTCACCCTTCTCGCGGGACTGGTGCTCGGCCTGTTCCTGCTGACGCTCAACGCGACGACAGGGACGAAGACCGCCTCGTCCTCGTACGAGGAGAAGTCACCGAGTCCGACCCCTGCCCGGAGCGCCGCCTCGACCGCGCCCACCCCGGCCCCCTCCCCCTCACGCGTCCCGGCCACCGACGCCGACTACGCCGGCCGCACGGATGACGACGCGGCGGCGATCGCCGTCACCGTCCGCGACGGCAAGGCGATCGCGTACTACTGCGACGGCCGCACCCAGGAGTCCTGGCTCAAGGGCGACGTCGAGGACGACGGCACGCTGCGGCTCACCGGCGAGCACGGCGCGAAACTGGACGGCACGCTCCAGGACGGCAAGGGCGTCGCAGGCACGGTCACCGTGGGCGGCGGACGGCACGCCTTCTCGGCGGACCGGGCGACGAAGCCGTCCGGGCTGTGGCGGGCGACGGCCACCGTGCGCTCCGCGAAGATCGACGGCGGCTGGATCGTGCTGAAGGACGGCACCCAGGTCGGCATCCTCACCCGCGACGGCAAGCCCTCCCCCGCGCCGGCCATCGACCCGGAGACCGGAGCGGTGACGGTCGACGGACAGCAGCTCACGGCCCGCCCCGCCACGCCCTGACCCCTTCGAGCAGGGAGCCACCATGACCGTCGACCCGAACGCCGCCACCCAGGGTTTCCCCGGCCCCGGTCCCGCGCCGCGCGGCCCGCACCCCGCCCGCTATCTGGTCCCGGCGCTGGTCGCGGCCGCCGTGGCGCTCGCCCTGGGCGTGTACGGCAAGGTCCACGACCCGGCCGGGACGGCCTTCAACCTGGCCGGCTTCAGCAGCACGGGCGCGGTCAAGTCCTGGCTGGCGACGGCCGCGATGTTCTTCGCGCTGGTCCAGCTCGTCTCGGCCGCGATGCTGTACGGCAGGCTGCCGGGACCTGCCTGGTCCGGCACGCTGCACCGCTGGTCGGGTCGCGCGGCCTTTCTGATCGCGGTCCCGGTTGCGGTGCACTGCCTGTACGCGCTTGGCTATCAGACATACGAAACGCGCGTTATGTGGCACTCCCTCCTGGGTTGCTTCTTCTTCGGCGCATTCAGTGCCAAGATGCTGCTGCTCCGTTCGGAGCGACTCCCGGGATGGCTGCTGCCGGTCGTCGGCGGACTCGTCTTCGCCGTACTCACGATCATCTGGCTGACCTCGGCCCTCTGGTTCTTCCGCACGTTCGGAGTGACGACATGACCCTCCCCGCGACACGGCGCACGGTTCTCCTGGCGACGGGCGGCGCGGCCGCCGCGCTCGCCACGGGCTGCGGAGAGTACGGCGACGAGAACGACTCCTCGTCCGAGCAGTCCCCGAAGGCCTCCGCCGGCCAGGAGCTGGCGAAGACCACCGACATCCCCGTCGGCGGCGGCAAGATCTTCGCGGAGGAGAAGGTCGTCGTCACCCAGCCGACGAAGGACGACTTCAAGGCGTTCTCCGCGGTCTGCACCCATCAGGGCTGCACCGTCGGCAGCGTCGCCGACGGCATCATCCACTGCCCCTGCCACAAGAGCGAGTTCCGCATCGCCGACGGCTCGGTGGCCGGCGGCCCGGCGACGAAGCCACTGCCCCCGGAACAGATCACCGTCGAGGGCAGCTCGATCAAGCTGACCTGAGCCCCTGCCGGGTCACTGGTCCCAGAGCGCGCCGAGCGTCACCAGCTCCCCCTGGTACTCGATCCGGTCCGCCCACGCCGTCGGCCAGGCGTCGGCCCCGGCGTGCGCGCCCGCGAAGGCGCCCGCCAGACAGGCGATGGAGTCGGAGTCCCCGGAGGAGCAGGCGGCCCGGCGCAGCGCGGTCACCGGCTCGTCGGGGAAGAGCAGGAAGCACAGCAGACCCGTCGCCATGGCCTCCTCGGCGATCCAGCCCGCCCCTGTGGCCAGGCACGGGTCGGCCTCGGGCGCGGGGTCGCGCAGCGCCTCCTGGAGGCGTTCCAGCACGCCGAGGCACTCGTCCCAGCCGCGCGCGATGAAGTGCTCCGGGGTGGGGTCCTGGCTGCGGGTCCACAGGTCGCCGAGCCAGCGGTGGTGGTAGCGGGAGCGGTTGTCGACGGCGTAGGCCCGCAGGAGCCCGACGAGGGCCGCCGGTTCGGCGCCCTGGGTGAGCAGCCGTACGGCGTGGGCGGTGAGGTCGGAGGCCGCGAGCGCGGTGGGGTGCCCGTGGGTGAGGGCGGACTGGAGCTGCGCGGCACCGGCACGCTGCTCCTCGCTGAGCCCGGGGACGAGCCCGACGGGTGCCACGCGCATGTTGGCGCCACAGCCCTTGGAACCGATCTGACTGGCGTCCTGCCAGCCGCGGTTCTCGTCCTTGAGCAGACTGCACGCCGTCAGGCAGGTCCGCCCGGGGGCCCGGTTGTTGTCCGGCGACTGATACCAGTCCACGAACTCCGCGCGCAGCGGGTGCGCGAGCGAAGTCGGCACGAGCAGCCCCCGGTCCATGGCGGTCCGCAGGGCTCGGCCCACGGCCAGGGTCATCTGGGTGTCGTCGGAGACGAAGGCGCGCTTCGGCAGTTCCATCTCCCGCCAGGGCCCGCACTTGGCGAGGATCGACGGAACGTCGTTGAACTCGGTCGGAAACCCGAGCGCGTCCCCCAGCGCGAGTCCCAGCAGGGACCCGGTGGCCCGCTTCCTGACGGTGGTCGAGGTGGTCATGCGGATCGTCCTTCCCGGGGCGGTCGCAGCAGGGGCGGGTGGAGCGCGGTGGCGGTGCCCGCCCGGTAGAGGGCGGCGGGCTTGCCGCGGCCGCCGGTGAGGCGCGCACCGCCGGGCACGGGCTCGACGAAGCCCGGGGTGGCGAGCACCTTGCGGCGGAAGTTGGGCCGGTCCAGGCCGGTCCCCCACACCGTCTCGTAGACCTGCTGGAGCTCGCCGAGGGTGAACTCGGGCGGGCAGAAGGCCGTGGCGAGGCAGGTGTACTCGAGTTTGGCGCCGACCCGGTCGTGGGCGTCGGCCAGGATCCGGTCGTGGTCGAAGGCGAGCGGCTTCGCGTCGTCGTACGACAGCCAGCGCGCCTGGGCCGCGTCGCCGCCGCCCGTCGGCTCGGGGGCGTCGGGCAGCAGCGCGGCGAAGGCGACGGACACGACCCGCATCCGGGGGTCGCGGTCGGGCTCGCTGTAGGTGCGCAACTGCTCGAGGTACAGCCCGGAGACGTCCTTCAGGCCGGTCTCCTCGGCGAGTTCCCGTCGTGCGGCGGTCTCCGCGGACTCGTCCGGCAGCACGAAGCCCCCCGGCAGCGCCCACCGGCCGGCGTACGGCTCCCGGCCGCGTTCGACGAGCAGTACGTGCAGGGTGCCCGCGCGGAGCGTGAGGACGGCGAGGTCGACGGTGACGGCGAAGGGTTCGTGGGCGTACTTGTCGTAACCCCGCACGACGAACACCCCCTCTTAATAGTCACCACGACTATAAAAAGGGGGTGCGGTCACACACAAGCCCTGGGAGCTTCAGGAGTCCTTAAAGCTCGACTTCCTTCATCAGCATGCCGACCTCGGTGTTGGACAGCCGTCGCAGCCAGCCCGACTTCTGGTCGCCCAGGGTGATCGGGCCGAAGGCGACACGGACCAGCTTGTCGACCGGGAAACCGGCCTCCGCCAGCATCCGGCGCACGATGTGCTTGCGGCCCTCGTGCAGGGTCACCTCGACCAGGTAGTTCTTGCCGGTCTGCTCGACGACCCGGAAGTGGTCCGCCTTCGCGTACCCGTCCTCCAGCTGGATGCCGTCCTTCAGACGCTTGCCCAGGTCACGCGGGATGGGACCCACGATGTGCGCGAGGTAGACCTTCTTCACGCCGTACTTGGGGTGGGTCAGCCGGTGCGCCAGCTCGCCGTGGTTGGTGAGCAGGATGACGCCCTCGGTCTCGGTGTCGAGCCGCCCGACGTGGAACAGCCGCGTCTCGCGGTTGGTCACGTAGTCACCGAGGCACTGACGGCCCTCGGTGTCCTCCATCGTGGAGACGACACCGGCCGGCTTGTTCAGCGAGAAGAACTGGTACGACTGGGTGGCGACCGTCAGGCCGTCGACCTTGACCTCGTCGTTCTCCGGGTCGACCCGCTTGCCCTGCTCCAGGACGATCTCGCCGTTGACCTCGACCCGCGCCTGCTCGATCAGCTCCTCGCAGGCGCGCCGGGAGCCGTAGCCCGCGCGCGCGAGGACCTTCTGCAGCCGCTCGCCCTCCTGCTCGGCGCCCGGGAAGGTCTTGGGCAGCTTCACTTCCTTCTTGCCGGCGTACCGGTCCCGGTTGCGCTCCTCGGCGCGCGTCTCGTACTCGCGGGAGCGCGCCGGCTCCGTGCGTCCGCCGCGCTGCTGGCCCTGCCTGGGGCCGCCCTTGGCGCCGCCCCGGGCCGCACCGCCGCGCCCGGCCTTCGGGCCCTCGTGGGTGGCGCCGGGGCCCACGTCGTAGCGACGCTCCTCGGGACGGGGCTTGCTCGGACGCTTCGGCCTGTCGTCGCGGCCGCCCGCGCCCGTCGGCCTGTCGTCGCGGCCGCCCCTCGACCGGTCGTCACGGCCTCCGGAACCGCCCCTCGACCGCTCGTCACGGCCTCCCGAGCCGCCCCTCGGCTGGGAACCGCCCCCGCCGGTCCCCCGGGGCTTGCCGCGCCCGTTGTTCCTGCCACTGCCGCTGCCACTGCTTCGCATCAAAGTTCCGTCGTCGTCGTGTCGTCTGCATCTGCATCCGGTGCGTCCGGATCGAACGACGGGACCCCTTCCAGCATCTCGGCCTCGATCGCCTCCGCCTCGGGGAGAAAGGGCGCGAGCTCCGGGAGCTCGTCCAGACCGCGCAGGCCCATCCGCTCCAGAAAGTAGTTCGTCGTCACGTACAGGATCGCACCTGTTTCGGGTTCCGCGCCCGCCTCCTCGACCAGACCGCGCTGGAGCAGGGTGCGCATCACGCCGTCGCAGTTCACTCCGCGCACCGCGGAGACCCTGCTGCGGCTGACCGGCTGGCGGTACGCGACGACCGCCAGGGTCTCCAGCGCCGCCTGTGTGAGCCGGGCCTGCTGTCCGTCCAGCACGAAGCCCTCGACGGCCGCGGCGTACTCGGGCCGGCTGTAGAACCGCCAGCCGCCCGCGATGAGCCTGAGCTCGAAGCCACGCCCCTGCACGGTGTACTCGTCGGCCAGCTCGCGCAGCGCGTCCGCGATCCGGCGCCGGGGCCGCTGGAGGATCTTCGCGAGGTGTTCCTCGGTCGCGGGCTCGTCGACGACCATCAGGACGGCTTCCAGGGCCGGCTTGAGGTCGAGTGCGGCGACGGTCTCCTCGGTCACGTCTTCGTCTCCTTCTCGGGCTCCTCGGGCGGCCGGTCGAACTCGTCCGTGACCAGCGGCTGCGCGTCCCCGTCCCCGCCGGTCCAGCGCACCAACAGCTCACCGAGGGCGGTCTCCTGGTCGAGCGCGACCGCCTTCTCCCGGTACAGCTCGAGCAGCGCGAGGAAGCGGGCCACCACGGTGAGGGTGTCCTCGGTGTCCGCCACCAGCGTGCGGAAGCTGGCCTCGCCGAGTTCCCTGAGCCGTGCGACGACGACCCCGGCCTGTTCCTGCACGCTCACCAGCGGCGCGTGGATGTGGTCGACGTAGACCTGCGGTTTCGCCCGGGGCTGCATCGCCTTGACCGCGAGCCTCGCGAACCCCTCCGGGCCGATGCTGATGACGACCTCGGGCAGCAACTCCGCGTGGTGCGGTTCGAGACCGACGGTACGGGGGTAGCGCCGGGCCTCGCTCTCCAGCCGGTGCGTGAAGATGTCGGCGACCCGCTTGTAGGCCCGGTACTGGAGCAGCCGGGCGAACAGCAGGTCCCGGGCCTCCAGCAGAGCCAGGTCGGCCTCGTCCTCGACCTCCGCGGCGGGCAGCAGCCGGGCCGCCTTGAGATCGAGCAGCGTGGCGGCCACGACCAGGAACTCGGTCGTCTGGTCCAGGTCCCAGTCGGGACCCATCGCCCGGATGTGCGCCATGAACTCGTCGGTCACCTTCGACAGCGCGACCTCGGTGACGTCCAGCTTGTGCTTGGAGATCAGCTGGAGCAGCAGATCGAAGGGCCCCTCGAAGTTGGCGAGGCGGACCTTGAAAACGCCGTCGGGAACTTCCTCGGGAGTTTCCTGGGGCCCGGGAACAGATTCCGCACCCACGGACTCCGGTACACCGGATTCCGGCACCGCCTCGGATACGACGGATTCCGGGTCCGCGGGCTCCGGACCCACGGATTCCGGGCCTGCGGATTCCGGTACGGCAGGTTCCGGTGCAAGGGGATCGGGTTCGACGGCATCCGGCACGACGGGATCCGACTCGACCGGGTCCGGTACGCCGGGATCCGGTTCCGGTCCTGCCGACCCGGGCTCCGGCCCGGCAGGGGCCGGTGCCGTCCCGGGCCCCCGCCCCAGCGCACGCCGACGGCCGGCTGCCGCGCCGGGGCCGGTGCCGGGGACGGGAACGTCGTTCGAGGTCATGGCCTCCGCAGGCTACCGCTACCGCCCGCGAAGTCGTCGGACGAGGATGCTGGCGTCCCCGCGGCTCTCCAGGTCGGCGAGGACCACGGCCACCGCCTCGCGGACGATGCGGCCCCGGTCCACGGCCAGCCCGTGCTCGCCGCGGAGCACCAGCCGGGCGTGCTCCAGATCCATGAGCTCCTCGGCGGAGACGTAGACGGTGATCTTCTCGTCGTGCCGCTCGCGGCCGCTGGGCCTGCGGGACGCCTGCCGTCCGCGTTTGCGCGACTGGCCGTCGGCGGCGGAGGCAGAACCTTCCTGCGGTCCCTGGCGCCGCTCGGGGCGCTCCCCGGGGGCGCCCCGGGTACGGGACTCCCCGGCGTCGCCCTGGCCCGCGTCGGTCGCCACGTGCTCGGCGCCCTCGCCGTCACCGCCCTGGGCGGGCACGGCCTGCGGCGCGTCCTCCGCACCGCCGGCCGCGACCCCGTCGCTCTCGCCGGCCGGCGCCGGCACCCGGGCCTCGCCGTTGGCGGGGCGCCGGGGCGCGGACGGCTGAAGCGCCATTCCCCCTGTCGTACGGAAGAGTTCGTCGGCCCCCGGCAGACTCACTCGGCGTGACACCGGGCGAGCACCTCCCTGGCGAGCTGGCGGTAGGCGGCGGCGCCGACGGAGTTGGAGGCGTACGTGGTGATCGGCTCACCGGCGACCGTGGTCTCCGGGAAGCGGACCGTGCGCCCGATGACCGTGTGGTAGACGTGGTCGTCGAAGGCCTCGACCACCCGCGCGAGCACCTCACGGCTGTGCACGGTGCGCGAGTCGTACATCGTGGCGAGGATCCCGTCGAGTTCCAGTTCCGGGTTGAGCCGTTCCTGGACCTTCTCGATGGTCTCGGTCAGCAGCGCCACACCCCGGAGGGCGAAGAACTCGCACTCCAGCGGCACGATCACCTTGTGAGCGGCCGTCAGGGCGTTGACGGTGAGCAGGCCGAGCGAGGGCTGACAGTCGATGACGATGTAGTCGTAGTCGTCCATCAGCGGCTTGAGCGCACGCTGGAGCGTGGACTCGCGCGCGACCTCGGAGACCAACTGGACCTCGGCGGCCGACAGGTCGATGTTGCTGGGCAGCAGGTCCATGTTCGGGACCGCTGTCTTCAGGAGCACCTCGTCCGCCGCCATGCCCCGCTCCATGAGCAGGTTGTAGACGGTGAGGTCGAGCTCCATCGGATTGACACCGAGACCGACCGACAGCGCGCCCTGCGGGTCGAAGTCCACGAGCAGCACGCGCCGACCGTACTCCGCGAGTGCGGCACCCAGGTTGATGGTCGACGTCGTCTTGCCCACGCCGCCCTTCTGGTTGCACATCGCGATGATCGTCGCGGGGCCGTGCTGGGTCAGCGGGCCCGGGATCGGGAAGTACGGCAGCGGGCGTCCGGTCGGACCGACGCGCTCACGGCGCTGTCGGGCCGCGTCGGGCGCGAGCGTGGCCGCGTACTCCGGGTCCGGCTCGTACTCGGCATCGGGATCGTAGAAATGCCCTTCGGGCAGTTCGTCGTAGTCGGCGAAGTGGTTGCGGGGCGCGCCACTTCCGTCGCCGGCCATGGCGTTCACGTGATGGCCATCCATGCTCTGGTGTGCTGACAGAGCCACATGGGTGCTGCGCTGGCTCTGGTGGGCTGCGAAGGTTCGGACAGCGACGGAGCCGACAGCCTCGAGCCCCGCGGAGACCTGGGCCCGCGTCGGCATTCCTGGTTGACCACCCCCGGGAGCAAATGTCGACTCATTCACAAGTCGTCTTACCTCCTTGGTGACCAGGAAACTTCTAGACAAGGTCAGCGTGGCACCATGCCGACAGTCGGCGACTCTATGGCGTGTCGGGTGTTCGCAGCAACACAATCCGCCGGACCCGGCCCGATGTGTCGGCAATGAAACATCCCGCTGTCAAGGGCGTACGGCCGTCGCACGGCAGGTTTCGCCGGTGTACGAATCGGTCGAAGCGTTACGTTCGAGGCGAGTTGGCCGAGAGCCGCAAAGTGACCATACACACATCCGGCCGGACCTTGTCGGGCAAGGTCCGGCCGGGTGTGCGGGGTTGACGACCTGTGTTGACGTATCGCCTTTTCCCCCGGGGTTACTTGGCCGATCGGCTCGGCACGACGGCTCAGCCGAGCAGCTGGTCGAGCTCCATGTGCTCCAGGCCGTGCGCCTCCGCGACCTCACGGTAAACAACCTTGCCGTCATGGGTGTTGAGGCCCCTGGCCAGCGCGGCATCGCGGCGCAGCGCCTCCACCCAGCCCTTGTCGGCGAGTTCGACGATGTACGGCAGCGTGGCGTTGGTGAGCGCGTAGGTGGAGGTGTTGGGGACCGCGCCGGGCATGTTGGCGACGCAGTAGAAGACCGACTCGTGGACCGGGAAGGTCGGCTCGGCGTGCGTGGTCGGACGGGAGTCCTCGAAGCAGCCGCCCTGGTCGATCGCGATGTCGACAAGGACACTTCCCGGCTTCATCCGGGACACGAGCTCGTTGGTGACCAGCTTGGGGGCCTTGGCGCCCGGGATGAGGACGGCGCCGATGACGAGGTCGGCCTCGAGGCAGGCCTTCTCCAGTTCGAAGGCGTTGGAGACGACCGTCTGGATCTTCGTACCGAAGATCTTGTCGGCCTCCTTGAGCTTGTTGATGTCGCGGTCGAGCAGCGTCACGTGGAAGCCCATGCCGATGGCGATCTGCGCCGCGTTCCAGCCGGAGACTCCGCCGCCGATGACGACCGCCTTGGCGGCCAGCACGCCCGGCACACCGCCGGGCAGCACACCGCGGCCGCCGTTGGCGCGCATCAGGTGGTAGGCGCCGACCTGAGGGGCCAGCCGGCCCGCGACCTCGGACATCGGGGCGAGCAGCGGCAGCGCGCGGTTCGGCAGCTCGACGGTCTCGTAGGCGATCGCCGTGGTGCCGGACTCGACGAGGGCGTCCGTGCACTCCTTGGACGCGGCCAGGTGCAGGTAGGTGAAGAGCGTCTGGTCCTTGCGGAGGCGGTGGTACTCCTCGGCGATGGGCTCCTTGACCTTCAGCAGCAGGTCGGCGGTGGCCCACACCTCGTCGGCGGTCTCGAGGATGCGTGCACCGGCGGCCACGTACTCCTCGTCCGTGATGGACGAGCCGACACCGGCGTTGCGTTCGACGACGACCTGGTGGCCGTGGCGCACCAGTTCGTGCACACCGGCGGGGGTGATGGCCACCCGGAACTCGTTGTTCTTGACCTCGCGGGGGATGCCGACCTTCACGTCGATCACGGTCCTTGGCTCAGTAGATGTGGGGGCACAGCAAAGACATACCCGGAGATACAGGGCACACCGGGATGCACCGCAGGAGAACGAGCGGCAGAGCCAGTCTAATGAAGGTGTTCCCGCTGTCTAGCCTTTCATTGCATCAATCTTCAGCGGGTGTACTACGGATTTCGCAGGTGTTAGCGCGGTGTTCCGGTAGATCAGGCCGTTCTGGCCCCGCCACCGGCCCCGACTCTGGCCCTGGCTCCGGCCGCGACTCGGGCCGCGACTCCGACTCCGGCCGCGGTTCCGCTGCCGGTTCCGACGACCGAGGCTCCGGGTCCGGCTCGGGATCGCGGTTCGGGAGCTCCTCTCCCAGGATGCGCTCGGCCGCGCCCCGGTGCAGTCCGGCCGCCACCGGGTCGCCGAGGCGCTCCAGGGTGTCGGCCAGCCTCAGCTGCACCGCGGCCTGGAGACGCGTGTCCTCGGCGCGCCCGGCCCACTCCACCGCCTCCTGGCAGGTGCGCAGCGACTCCTCGGGACGCCCCGCGTACTCCTGGACCCGGGCCAGCTCGCTCAACGCCCGCGCGTACGCGCCGACGTCGCCGTTCTTGCGGTGCCCGGCGGCCGCCGCCCGCCAGGCCCGCTGTGCCTCGCCGTAGCGGCCCGCGTAGGTGTGCGCGGTGGCGATACGGCCGTAGAGCCGGGCGGCGTCCGCGCGCTCGTCGCGGGCCAGCCGCTGGGCGAGGGCCCGTCCGAACCAGTCGGCGGCCCGGTCGTAGTCCCCGAGCTCGAGATGCGCGCCGCCTACGGATTCCATCGCGCGACCGATCGCATACGGGTCGTTCGCCTCGCGTCCGGCGTCCAGAGCGGCCCGGTAACGCACCAGGGCCTCCGCCGTGCGGCCGGTCCTGGCGTCGACGTCGGCGAGGTTCAGCAGGGCGGCGGCCTTCTCGCGGGGCAGGTTCCGCCGCTCGGCCACGTCCAGGACGAGTTGGTGGACGCCGTACAGGTCGGGCGCCGCCGCCTGGGTGCCGAAGTGCGCGACCATCGCCCTGACCAGCTGGGACATCAGACGGCGGGCCAGGGTGTCCAGCTCGCCGTCGGCGACCGCCAGGCGGGCCGAGGCGAGCAGGGCGGGCCGGCGGACGCGCAGCCAGTCGGCGGCCGCGCGCGGGGTCGGGAAGCGCAGGGCGCTGGGCATGCCCTGGAGCTTCTCGCGGGCCTGGGGGTTGTCGGTCTCGGTGATGGCCCGGCAGGACTGGAGCAGCCGCACCGTCCGCTCCAGCATGCGGGCGCGGGCCAGCTGGAGCTCGGCCGGGCGGTCGTGGCTGTCGGCGGCGGCGCGCAGCAGGGGGTACAGGCAGGCGGGCACCTCGTACTGGGGCAGCGGGGAGTCGAGGGTCCGCAGCAGTCCCAGGGCGGCGAGGTCGTCCAGGGTGGTGCGGGCGGCGCCCACCGAGCAGCCGGCGAGCGCGGAGGCGGTGTGCGGGTCCGCCAGACCGGCCGGGGCCAGGCAGAGCAGTCGCAGTATCCGGGCGGCGGGGGCGGGCAGCGTGGCGTGCACGAGCCGGAAGACCCGGCTGAGCGGGGAGCCCTCGTCGCCCTCCGCGTGGAGCTGCTTGGCGAGGTCGGCGACGGCCGCCTTCGGGCGGGCGGCGAGCCAGCCGCCCGCCAGGTTCAGCGCGGCCGGCTGGCCCTGGCAGGCCTCCACGAGGCCCTCGGCGGAGCGCGGGTCGACGGTGATGCGGACCGAGCCGGTGTGCCGGCTCAGCAGTTCGAGTGCGGACTTGGTGTCCAGGCCGCCCAGGGTGCAGGGGCGGACGTCCGCGATGCCGGTGAGCGGCCCGGCGGAGACGGCGACGAGGAGACACTGCGGGGTGTCCGGGAGCAGCGCGTCGACCTGTTCGGCGCCGGCCGCGTCGTCGAGCAGGAGCAGGACGCGGCGCTCCGCGAGGGACTGGCGGAGGAGGGCCGCGAGATCGTCCTCGTCGGCGCCCGGCGGGGTCGGCACGTCCAGCGCGGAGAGCAGTTCGCGGGCGGCCCGCTCGACCGGCACGGGCGTGCCGTCGGGCTCGGCGAGGCGGGCGCGCAGGACGCCGTCCCGGTAGTTGTCGGCGACCTGCCGGACGAGTTCCTCGGCGAGCGCCGTACGCCCGGAGCCGGGCCGCCCGGCGATCAGGAGCACCCGCGCGCGTGGCGCCTTCTTCCCGGAGATGGTGTCCAGCCCCGCACGCTCGATGTCGGCGCGCAGCTCTTTCAACTCCCGGACTCTGCCCAGGAAATGGCCCTCTGTCGCAGCGTGCCCCGACAGCTGCACGCCGCCTGTGTCCACTGCCTGATCCGTCACGGGCCACACTCCCGTCCCACCGCACGCGCAAGCCCGCCGGGACTCCGGATCGGGCGATTCCCGAGCCTAGTTCACGCTCTGCGACGTTCCGGGTGGAGTACGGCGGGCACCGCCGGGACGTCCCTCGATCGGATCAACCGATCGTCACATCGGACGGGGGCGGGACGCCCGCAGAAAAAACCGCCTCACGCGGGGCAGCCCCGCGCGGGGTGGCCACATGTGAGGTCGCTACATGTGAGGTCGCCACATGTGGGTCGGCCACATGCGGGATGCCTCGGGACGGCGGCGGAGGGCGTCACGCCTCGAACGGGCGCGCCGGCCAGGGCGCCTCGGCCGGGCGCAGCGCGTCGAGCCCGTCGCCGGTACGCGCGGCGACCAGGGAGAGGACGCCGACGACGAGGCAGTTGCTGTGCACGTCGCCCGCGAGCACACCGCGGACCAGCTCGTCGACCGGCACCCGCGCGTGCTCCATGTCGGCCTCCTCGTCCTCCACCGCGAAGCGCTCCCCGTCGGCCTCGGACAGGTCGCGGGCCAGGAAGATGCGCACCGACTCGTCACAGCCGCCCGCGGTGGGGTAGACGTCGGTCAGCACCCGCCAGTCCTCGGCCTTGACGTGCGCCTCCTCGTACAGCTCGCGCTGGGCGGCGTGCAGGGGGTTCTCACCGGGCACGTCGAGCAGACCGGCCGGGATCTCCCACAGCTTCTGCCCGACGGGGTGACGGTACTGCTTGATGAGCAGGACACGGCCCTCCCCGTCGAGGGCGAGGACGGCCACGGAACCCGGGTGGACCTGGAAGTCCCGGCGGACCACCGAACCGTCGGGCATGACCACCTCGTCCGTGCGGACGGAGGTCTTGTTGCCGACGAAGGGGGTCTCGCTCGACCGGATCTCCCACGCCTCGGGGGTGTCCTTGATCGTCATGCAGTGCGTCCTTCCACGTGCCACGTGCGCAAACGAAAACCGGGGTGCCCACCCTTGAAGGTTTGCACCCCGGCCACCGTACAACTGGTGTGTTACTTCGAAGCCTTCCCCGCCTCGACGGTCCGCTGGACCGCGGCCTTCACCAGGCCGGCGAACAGCGGGTGCGGACGCGTGGGCCGCGAGCGCAGCTCGGGGTGGGCCTGGGTGGCGACCAGGTACGGGTGGACGTCACGCGGGTACTCGACGTACTCGACGAGCTTGCCGTCCGGCGAGGTGCCGGAGAACAGGATGCCCGCCTTCTTCTCGAGCTCCGCGCGGTAGGCGTTGTTCACCTCGTAGCGGTGCCGGTGGCGCTCCTCGACGTACTCCTTGCCGTCGTAGACCTCACGGACGATGGAGCCCTCGGCCAGCTTGGCCGGGTACATGCCCAGGCGCATCGTTCCGCCCATGTCGCCCTCGCCGGCCACGATGTCGAGCTGCTCGGCCATGGTGGAGATGACCGGGTGGCCGGTGGCCGGGTCGAACTCGGTGGAGTTGGCGTCACCGATGTCGGCCAGGTTGCGCGCGGCCTCGATCACGATGCACTGCAGGCCGAGGCACAGGCCGAGCAGCGGGATCCGGTTCTCCCGGGCGTAGCGGATCGCGCCGACCTTGCCGAGCACACCGCGGTCGCCGAAGCCGCCCGGGATGCAGATGCCGTCGACGTCCTCGAGCTGCGCCTTGGCGCCCGCCGGGGTCTTGCAGTCGTCCGACGTGACCCACTTGATCTTCACGCGGGCCTTGTTGGCGAAGCCGCCGGCGCGCAGCGCCTCGGTGACCGAGAGGTAGGCGTCGGGCAGGTCGATGTACTTGCCGACCAGGGCGAGAGTGATCTCGTGGTCGGGGTTGTGGACGCGGTCGAGCAGGTCGTCCCAGGTCGTCCAGTCCACATCGCGGAACGGCAGGTCCAGCTTGCGGACGACGTAGGCGTCCAGACCCTCGCCGTGCACGGTCTTCGGGATGTCGTAGATCGAGCGCGCGTCGGGGCAGGCCACCACCGCGTCCTCGTCGACGTCGCACATCAGCGAGATCTTGCGCTTGATGGCGGCCGGCACCTCGCGGTCGGACCGCAGGACGATCGCGTCCGGCTGGATACCGATGTTCCGGAGCGCGGCGACCGAGTGCTGGGTCGGCTTGGTCTTCAGCTCACCCGAGGGACCGATGTACGGCAGGAGCGAGATGTGCACCACGAAGACGTTGTCCCGGCCCACCTCGTGACGGACCTGGCGGACCGTCTCCAGGAACGGCAGCGACTCGATGTCGCCGACCGTGCCGCCGACCTCGGTGATCACGACGTCGACCTCGTCCGTGGCCATCCGGCGGATCCGGTGCTTGATCTCGTTGGTGATGTGCGGGATGACCTGCACCGTGTCGCCCAGGTACTCGCCACGCCGCTCCTTGGCGATCACCGTCGAGTAGACCTGGCCTGTAGTGACATTGGCGGAGCCGTCCAAGTCACGATCGAGGAAGCGCTCGTAGTGTCCGATGTCCAGATCGGTCTCGGCGCCGTCGTTGGTGACGAAGACCTCACCGTGCTGGAAGGGGTTCATCGTGCCCGGGTCGACGTTCAGGTACGGGTCGAGCTTCTGCATCACGACGCGCAGACCCCGCGCCTTCAGCAGCATGCCGAGGCTGGAGGCCGTCAGACCCTTGCCGAGCGAGGAGGCGACACCCCCGGTGACGAAGATGTGCTTGGTCGTCGTGGATTTGGGCGTCATGGCCAAGAGGGGGCTCCCGTGGTCGCGATTCGGAGGTGCGGTTCGGGGGCTTCGAGACCACCGGTCCACGGGCTACCAGGGTATCAGCGCCTCAGGGAGATGGCTTCCGGCCACGCTCCGCGCACAGCTCGACACGGGCCGCCCCCGAGCACCGGTTTCTCACCCGTTGCTCACCCGTTCGGCCCACCCGCGTTGTCCGGAGCGGCACGCAGATCATCTACGTGCGTCGTATCCTGCTCGGACACTCGCTGCCGAGCCCGGTCGGCAAGACGGCACACCCCAGTCCGTATCCCCACCGGAACAACGAGAGCTCGTCAGTTCGTTGAGCAAGAATCGGCGTTTTGCCTATATGGCTGAGCGGCTGCTTTGCTTCAGCGCTCAACGACGCATTACAAACGACCCCTTGACCGCACTAGCGACAGCCCCCGTTCCGTCTGGGGGTTACGTGGCCGTTCGACTGGAGTTGCACGTGGCCGGGCGCATCGAAGACTACGCACTCATCGGAGACATGCAGACCGCCGCACTGGTCTGCCGGGACGGCACAGTCGACTGGCTGTGCCTGCCCCGCTTCGACTCGCACGCGATCTTCGCCGGTCTGCTCGGCACCGAGGAACACGGGTTCTGGCGCCTCGGCCCCGCGCACGCCTCCGACGCGCAGCCACCGCGCGCGGCCCGGCGCACCTACCGGGGCGACTCGCTCATCCTGGAGTCCGAGTGGGACACCCCGCGCGGCACGGTCCGGGTGACCGATTTCATGCCCCCTCGCGACGGAGCGCCCCAGCTGATCCGGATCGTCGAGGGCGTCTCGGGCCGCGTCCCGATGCGCTCCGCGCTGCGGATGCGGTTCTCCTACGGCCGGGTCGTGCCGTGGGTGCACAAGCACGAGGGCCGCACCGTGGCCGTCGCGGGCCCGGACTCCGTGTGGTTCGACACCGAGTGCGAGACCTACGGAAAGTCGCTGACCACGTACGCGGACTTCACGGTCGCGCCGGGTGACCGGATCGCGTTCACGATCTCGTGGGAGCCCTCGCACAAGGAGCCGCCCGCGCTGCCCGAGCCCGAGCAGTCGCTCCAGGCGACCGAGGACTTCTGGCGTGAGTGGGTCGAGCACTGTACGTACCACGGCCCCTACCGCGAGGCGGTGATCCGCTCGCTGATCACGCTCAAGGCGCTGACGTACGGCCCGACCGGCGGCATCGTCGCCGCGCCCACCACCTCCCTGCCCGAGGACATCGGCGGCGTCCGCAACTGGGACTACCGCTACACCTGGCTGCGCGACGCGGCCATCACGCTGTCCTCGCTGCTGCGCACCGGCTACCGCGAGGAGGCCCGCGCCTGGCGCGAGTGGCTGCTGCGGGCCGTCGCCGGCGACCCCGAGAACCTCCAGATCATGTACGGCATCGCGGGCGAGCGCGAGCTGGGCGAGGCCGAGCTGGACTGGCTGCCCGGCTACGAGAACTCCGGCCCGGTCCGGGTCGGCAACGGCGCCGCGCACCAGCTCCAGCTGGACGTCTACGGCGAGGTCACCGAGGCCCTGCACCTGGGCCACATGACCGGCCTGGCCCGCAACGACTACGCCTCCCTGCTCCAGCTCAAGCTGATCCGCTACCTGGAGCAGCACTGGGACGAACCGGACGAGGGCATCTGGGAGGTGCGCGGTCCGCGCCGCCACTTCGTGCACTCCAAGGTCATGGCCTGGGTCGCCGTCGACCGCACGATCAAGCTGATCGAGTCCGGCGACGCGGACGGCCCGCTGGAGAAGTGGCGCGAGCTGCGCGACGACATCCACCGGGACGTGTGCGAGAAGGGCTACGACAAGGAACGCAACACCTTCACGCAGTCCTACGGCTCCAAGGAGCTGGACGCGTCCCTGCTGCTCATCCCGCAGATGGGCTTCCTGCCCCCGGACGACAAGCGCGTGATCGGCACCATCGAGGCGATCCAGCGCGAGCTGTCCACCCCGGACGGCTTCATCCTGCGCTACCCCACCTCGGGCGGCGACGAGGGCGTCGACGGCCTGCCCGGTGACGAGGGCGCGTTCCTGGCCTGCTCGTTCTGGATGGCGGACGACCTCGCGATGATCGGCCGGGTGGACGAGGCCCGCAAGCTGTTCGAGAAGCTGCTCTCGCTGCGCAACGACCTCGGTCTGCTCGCCGAGGAGTGGGACCCGCGCCTGCAGCGCCAGGTCGGCAACTTCCCGCAGGCCTTCAGCCACGTCCCGCTCATCGACACGGCCCTGCGCCTGACGGCGTCGGGGGCGTACGGCGGCTGAACAGGACCGGCGCCTCCCCGCGGTCGGCGACGACCACGGGGAGGCGCCGATTCCCGTACGTCACCTGAAGTCCGCGCTCCGGCCGACCGTCCCCGCCCTGCTGCGTCCTCCGCCCGAGACGTCGGTCCGAGACGTCGGTACGGGCTGTCGGTCCGAGACGTCAGCCCCGCGCGAGGTCCGCGAGCGCCGTCAGCGTCCGCTCCCCGCCCGGATCGGCCGCCGTCGCCGGGACGAGCGCGATCTCGTCGAGTCCCGCCTCCGCGTAGGCGTCGATCCGGGCGCGCACGGTGTCGAGGCCGCCGACCAGACCGACGGTGGCCGCGGCTGCCGCCGGCAGGGCGCGGACGAGGGTGGCGCGGTCGGCGCCGCCCGCGGCGAGCTCGACGGCCGCCGTGAAACCGGCCTCGGCGAACACCTCGCGATACCCCGGCACCGTCAGGTATCCGGCGATGCTGCCCAGCACCTCGGCGAGCGACTCGGGCGCCGGGTCGACGGCCGCGGGCAGCCAGGCGGCGAGCGTGGGCCGCGCCCGTCCCGCCCGCCCGGCCGCCGCGTCCAGCCTGGCGCGCAGTTCACGGACCTGCTCCGGAGAGACGACGTCGAGCAGCATCCGGTCGGCGTGCGCGGCGGCCGCGCTGATCGCGCGGTCCCCGAAGGCGGCCACGGTGAGCGGACCGCCTGGCGGCGGCAGCCGGCGCCGGAAGGTGCTGCCGGGCACGACCGGCTCACCGGGCACGCCGTGCCACAGGGCGCGTACGGCCGCCGCGGTCTCGGTCAGGACGGCGGCGGGGCGTACCCGGGGCCGCCCGTGCACGCCCTCCACGACGCGTCTGCTCGAGGTGCCCAGCGCCACGCCGACCGCCCGTCCACCGGTGACGGCGGAGACCGACGCGGCACCCCGGGCGAGGGTGTACGGGTCGCGCACCGACACCGGGACCGGCCCCGCCGTCAGCGCGGCCCGCTCGGTGACCCGGCCGAGTGCCGCGGCGAGCACGAAGGCGTCCCAGGTCGGCCCTTCGCCCGCCCACACCTCCCGGTAGCCGAGCCGGTCGGCGGCCGCCGCGACCCGCAGCGGTTCGCCGACGGGGCTGTCGTCCTCACGCGCCACGGCCACCACACTGAAATCCATGGTCCGCCGCTACCCGGCGACGGCAGCCCCATGCCGGACGGAGCTGTCACCGGGACGTCCGCGCAGGTAGCGTCCGCTGCATGGACAGCGGCACGGACCACCGATTCGACAGCCAGAGCGCCGGCATCACCGTGCGACGCGCGCTGGAGCTGCCCGGCCTGCGCAGCGGGCTCCCCGAGATCCTCGCGGGCGCCGACCGGCTGGGCCGCACGGTGCGCTGGGTGCACGCGGGCGAGGTCCCGAACATCGCCTCGCTGCTCAAGGGCGGCGAGCTGCTGCTGACCACGGGCTACGGCCTCGGCACCCGTCCGGCCGAGCAGCGGGCGTTCGTCCGCACGCTGGCCGAGCGGGGCATCGCGGCCCTGGTGATCGAGCTGGGCCCGCGCTTCACCCGGCTGCCATCGGCCCTGGTCGAGACGGCGCGCACGACCGGGCTCCCCCTGGTGCAGCTGCACCGCGAGGTGCCGTTCGTGACCGTCACGGAGGAGATCCACACCGAGATCGTCAACGGGCACTACGCCCTGCTCCAGCAGGCCGAGGAAGTGCACCGGCGCTGCACCGAGGCGCTGCTCGGCGGGGGCGGGATACCGCAGGTCCTCGGCATCCTGGCGGACTTCAGCGGCAACCCCGTCTTCCTGGAGACGACCGAGGGCCAGCTTCTGTACGCCGCCGGAGCCGGCCCCGAGGGCGCGGACCCGCTCCAGGTGTGGGAGGGCCTGCGCGGCCCGCACAAGGACGCGCCGCCGCCCGCCGGGTCGGTACTGGTGGACGTGCCCGGGGGCGGGCCGGGGGCGGGTTCGGTACGCGCCCGGCTCGTGCTGCTGCCCGTGCGCGCCCCT
The DNA here is from genome assembly GCF_035983595.1 of Streptomyces sp. NBC_01334. Taxonomy (NCBI): domain Bacteria; kingdom Bacillati; phylum Actinomycetota; class Actinomycetes; order Kitasatosporales; family Streptomycetaceae; genus Streptomyces; species Streptomyces sp. NBC_01334. The sequence goes on from NZ_CP130718.1 coordinate 2,399,409, forward strand.
CTCGCACCAGTGCACCGGATCGCCGCCGAACGCGCGGCCGGGATCCTGGCCGTGGTGCTGATGCAGGCCCGCCAGGAGGAGGAGCTGGCGGCACGCGGCCGGGGCGACTTCCTCACCGACCTCGCCGAGGGCCGGATCGCCGCGGAGGACGCTCCGGCGCAGGCACGCGTCCTCGGCTTCAAGCCGGGCGCCAGTCCGCTGCTCCCGGTCGTCATGCGGCTGGGCGACGGCCTCTCCCCCGGTGGTGGCTGGGCGGTGCTGGCGCGGGCGGTCGCCGAGGAGCTGGCGTCGGTGGGTGTGCCCGTACTGCTCGGTGTGCGGCCGGTGGAGGGCCGGGTGCCGTTGCTGCTGGGACTGCGGTCGGAGTCGGAGCGCTCGGCGGTGGCGGACCGGGTCGCGGCGGCGCTGCGGGCCGGTGTGGAACGGGCCGGGATGCAGCGGCCGGGGGCCCAGCCGCCGGTGGTGGTGGTCGGGGTGGCGGGCGGCTGGGCGGCCGCCTCGGCGGGCCTCAGACACGCGGCGGAGACGGCGACCGCCGCGCAGGGCCTGTCGGACCGCCCCTGGTACGACGCCCGCCGCCTGGACATCGACCTCCTGCTGTGGCGGCTGCGCGACCATCCCGACCTCGCGGCCTTCGTGGACCGCGCGATCGGCCCGGTCCGCGACCACGACCACCGCTCCAAGCCGCCCCTGCTGCCCACCCTGGAGACCTACCTCGCGCACGCGGGCCGCAAGGCGGAGACGGCCCGCGAGCTGCATCTGAACCGCCAGACGCTGTACAACCGTCTCGCCCGCATCGGCGAGTTGCTCGGCACCGACCTCGACGACCCGCAGACGGTCCTGGCGTTGAGCCTGGCGCTGCGGGCGCGGCGGCACGTGGCGTAGGGCTCAGATCATCGGCTGGGGCTGCGTCAGCTCGTCGTAGACGCTGAGGACCTGGGCGACGGTCTCGTCCTCGGTGGGCCAGCCGGCCGCCTGCCGGGTACCCAGATCCCGGAGGTGTTCGGCCCGTTCGGGGTCGTCGAGGAGGCGTACGGCGGCCGCGGCGAAGGCACCCGGGTCGTGCGGCGGGACCAGTTCGGCCGCGTCGCCGACGAGTTCGCGGATCCCGCCGGTCAGGGCGGCGACGAGCGGCACGCGCGCGTGCAGGGCCTCCTGGGCCAGGACCGACCGGGACTCCTCGCCGCCGGGCAGCAGCGCGAGGTCGGCGGCGGCGAGCAGTTCGCTCACGTCGTCGCGACGCCCCAGCAGCCGGACGGGCAGCTCCTCGTCCTCGATGCGGCGCTGGAGCTCCGCCCGCTGCGGCCCCTCCCCCGCCAGCACGACCAGCGGCACGGGGTCGAGGCCGCGCCACACCCGCGCGGCGTCCAGCAGCAGGTCGTGACCGCGGTGAGCGTCCAGCGACCCGACGGCCGTGAACAACGGGCGGCCTATGGCGCCGAGTTCGGCCCGCAGCTTCGACGACGGCCGCTCGGACTCCTCGTTCCCCTCGGTCCGGCGGGGCCGGGGCAGCGCCACGGCGGCGAGCCGTGCGTCGCGTGCGCCGGTCCTGCGGGCCCGGTCGACGAGGTCGGAGGTGGTGCCGAGGACCACGGTCGCCGTCCTCGCGACCCGCCGTTCCAGCAGCCGCAGCAGATGGGCGCGGGCCCCCTCGGCGTGCGCGCGGTTGTGCCAGGTGACGATGAGCGGGGTCCGCCGGCCGCTGAGTGCGAGGACGGCCCGGAACGAGGCGTGCAGTCCGTGCGCGTGGACGAGGTCGGCGTCCGTGCAGGCCGCCCGGAGCACCGCCACGGATCCCGGATCGCTGCTGCGCGGCACGTGCACGTGTTCGGCTCCGGCCCCCGTGAAGTCGTAGGTGTCATCCGCCTCGCCGGGGGCGCACACCGTCACTCGCACGCCCCGCGCGACGAGCCCCGCCGCCAGGGAACGCACGTGCGCGCTGCTGCCGGCGTTGCCGCCGCCCAGCACCTGCACGGTGCGCAGCGACGACTGGCCGTGCGGTGAGTGGCTGCTCACGTGGCCGGGGCTCCTGGTTCGGCGTCGGACGGTCACGAAGAAACGTACAGAGGGACCGGGCGGAGGGGTGGACCGCTGGCGTTCCTCCACGTACTACGCCCAAGGATGCCAGCACGTACGGGTGTTCCGTGCCGCCGAGCACCCTGACACCCGGTCACAGGGTCCCCCTCATCACCCACACGGGTGACAGAAGTCGGGGTTCCGTTCGATTACCCGAGCGCCGGCCTCGCCGGCTCGCTCACCTGCTCCCCACGGATCCCGGCAGCGGCCCCGGCAAGCACGGCGGTCGCCGCGGGCCGTCCGTCCGCGAGCACGGCGGTCAAAGTGACGGCCAGGGCGGCGGCGGGCCGCAGTGCGGCCCGGCCGGCCGCCCGGCGCCCGCCCGCGTCCGCGTCCACGCCGGTGCCGTCCGCCCCGCGTGGTTCTCGCGCTCCCGGCGTGCGCCGCCCTGCCGCCGCCGTCCCCCGGGTGGGCCCGCCGTCAGCGCGAACGCCGAGCCCCGTCCCCTCGGGGTGGACGTGCCTTCACCCTCAGGAACGATCGGCGGCCGCCCGGCACCTGGACCGGACAGGGCCGCGCCGGCCGTCGCTAGCCGTCCGCGCGGGCCGTGGCCAGCAGCTCCTCGGCGTGTGCCCGGGCCGTCTCGGAGTCCTCCTGGCCGGCGAGCATCCGGGACAGCTCCCGGATGCGGTCCTCGCCCTCCAGGACCTTCACGCCGGACCGGGTCACCGACCCGTCGTTGGTCTTCTCGACCAGCAGCTGCCGGTCGGCGAAGGCGGCGACCTGCGGAAGGTGGGTGACCACGACGACCTGGGCGGTCTTGGCGAGCCGGGCCAGGCGCCGCCCGATCTCGACCGCCGCCTTGCCGCCCACACCCGCGTCGACCTCGTCGAAGAGATACGTCGGCACGGGATCCGTCCCCGCGAACACGACCTCCACGGCCAGCATCACCCGCGAGAGCTCACCGCCGGACGCGCCCTTGGCGATGGGCCGCGGCGGCGCGCCCGGGTGCGGGGCGAGCAGCAGCTCGACCTCGTCCGCGCCGGCCGGCCCGTAGGCGACCGGACGTCCACCGACCTCGACGCCCTCGGGGTCCTCGGTCTGCCGGATGTCGAACGACACGCGCGCGTGCGGCATGGCGAGAGAGGCCAGCTCGGCGGTGACGGCGGCGGCGAACCGCTCGGCGGCGTCCGCGCGCGCGTCCGTCAGCGCCTGCGCCAGCCCGCCGAGTTCACCGCGCAGCGCGTCCCGTTCGGCGGTCAGCTCGTCGATGCGCCCGTCGTCGCCGTCCAGCTCGGTGAGCCGGGCGGCGCTCTGCTCGGCCCAGACGAGCACGGAGTCGACGTCCTGCCCGTACTTGCGGGTGAGCGCGGTGAGCGCGGCCCGCCGCTCCTCGACGGCCGACAGTCGCAGCGGATCGGCGTCGAGGTCGTCGGCGTACCCCGCGAGCTCGCCCGCCACATCGCCCAGCAGGATCCCGATCTCCCCGATCCGGTCGGCGAGCGCGGCCAGCGCCGGATCGTGCGACCTGACGGCCTCCAGGGCCCGCTGCGCGCCCGCGACGAGCGTGGTGGCCTCGATGCCCTCGGGGTCCTCCGGATTACCTGCGAGGGCGGCGTGGGCGGCCGTGGCGGCGGACGACAGCGCTTCCGCGTGCCCGAGCCGCTCGGCCTCCTCCGCCAGCTCCACGTCCTCCCCGGCGCGCGGTTCGACGCCGGCGATCTCGTCGAGCCCGAAGCGCAGCATGTCGGCCTCCTGGGCCCGCTCACGCGCGCGCGTGACGATCTCCTCCAGCTCGACGGCGACGGCCCGCAGCCGCCGGTAGGCCTCGGTGTACTTGGCGAGCGGCACGGTCACCGCGTCGCCCGCGTACCGGTCGAGCGCCTGTCGTTGCCGGGACTGCTTCAGCAGCCCCTGCTGGTCCGTCTGCCCGTGGACCGCGACCAGCTCGTCGGCGAGCTCGGCGAGCACGCCCATGGGCACGCTCCGCCCGCCCACGTGCGCCCGCGACCGCCCCTCGGCGGAAACGGTACGGCTGATGAGCAACGCCCCGTCGTCGAGCTCGGCCCCGGCCTCCTCGGCCCGTACCACCACCGAGGCGTTCGGGGGCACGGTGATCCGCCCCTCCACGACCGCCTTCTCGGCGCCGATCCGCACGAGCGCGGGATCAGCGCGCCCGCCCAGCAGCAGCCCGAGGCTGGTGACCACCATGGTCTTGCCCGCGCCCGTCTCACCCGTGACAGCGGTGAAGCCTGGCGACAGCTCGACGACCGCGTCGTCGATGACTCCGAGCGACCGTATCCGCATCTCCTCCAACACGGACAAGACCTTACGAGGTCGGGGGGAGGAAGTGCGACGCCCCCCGGCCCCGGAAGGGGAACCCGCAGGTGAAGAATGTGTATCGACGGCGCCGTGTCACCCGGGTGAGTGCAGTTGCACCCGGGGCGCCGAGGAGTACGGACCGCTAGTGACGCGCCCCTCGCCAGCCGGAGACGGGCAGCGCGAACTTCGCCACCAGCCGGTCCGTGAACGACGCGTGATGCAGCCGGGCCAGCCGGACCGGCACGGCCCCCCGCCGCACCTCCACCCGGGCACCGGCAGGCAGCTCGACGGTCCGCCGCCCGTCGCACCACAGAACGCCCGGCGGAATGTGCGGCAGCACCTCCACCGCGAGCACGGAGTCGGGCGAGGTCACCAACGGCTTCGCGAACAGCGCGTGCGCACTGATCGGCACCATCAGCAGCGCCTCGACCTCGGGCCACACCACGGGCCCGCCCGCCGAGAACGCGTAGGCGGTCGATCCCGTCGGCGTGGACAGCACGATCCCGTCGCACCCGAACCCGGTGACCGGCCGCCCGTCGATCTCCAGCACGACCTCGAGCAGCTTCTCCGCGCCGGCCTTCTGCACGGCCGCCTCGTTCAGCGCCCAGTCGGTGTGCACGATGTCCCCGTTGCGATGCACGACGACATCGACGGTCATCCGCTCCTCGACCTCGTACGCCTTCGTCACCACCCGGTCGACGACCTTGTCGAGGTCGTCGCGCTCGGCCTCGGCGAGGAAGCCGACGCTCCCGAGGTTGACGCCCAGCATCGGCACCCCGGACGCCCGCGCGAACTCCGCGCCGCGCAGCAGCGTGCCGTCGCCGCCGAGGACGATGAGCAGCTCGCACCCCTCCAGGCACTGCGGGGTGGCCTCGGAGACCAGCTCCACCTCCTCGGGCAGCGGCAGGTCGGCGGCCTCGTACTCCAGGACGCGCACCCCGATGCCCTCACGCAGCAGTCCCTTGACGACCAGCTCGGCACTGCGGATGGCCGCGGGCCGCCCGGTGTGGGCGAGCAGGAAAACAGTACGAGCTCGGTTCTGAGTCAACGCGGCCCCTCCGCAACTGCACGGTCAACGTCGGCCGGGTCGAGGGCAGGCGCCCCGGCCCTGAGCCACAGAAAGTACTCGACATTGCCCGAAGGTCCGGGCAGCGGGCTGGCGGTGACACCCTTCACGCCGAGCCCCAGGTCCCACGCCTTCCCGGCCACACCCCGCACCGCTTCCGCCCGCAGCTGCGGACTCCGTACGACACCCCCGCTGCCGAGCCGTTCCTTCCCCACCTCGAACTGCGGCTTGACCATCATCACCAGGTCCGCGTCCGGCGCGGTGCACCGTGCCAGGGCGGGCAGCACCAGCCCCAGCGGGATGAAGGACAAGTCCCCCACGACAAGATCCACAGGCTTCCCATCGATCGCTTCAAGCGTCAACTCGCGTACGTTCGTACGGTCCTTGACGGTGACGCGTTCATCGCTCCGAAGAGACCACGCGAGTTGTCCGTATCCGACGTCCACGGCGACCACGTGCGCGGCCCCCGCCCGCAGCAGCACATCGGTGAACCCGCCGGTCGACGCGCCGGCGTCCAGCGCCCGCCGCCCCTCCACCAGGAGCCCCTGCGCCACGAACGCGGCCAGCGCGCCGGCGAGCTTGTGGCCGCCCCGGGACACGTAGTCGGGGTCGTCTCCGTCGACGGCGACGACGATCGCGGCCGCCGTCTCGACCTGGGTCGCGGACTTGGTCGCGACCGTCTTGCCGACGCTGACCCGCCCGGCGGCGATCAGCTGGCCGGCATGCTCACGCGAGCGCGCGAGCTTGCGGCGGACCAGCTCCGCGTCCAGACGGCGTCGTGCGACTCCTGCCACGTTCGGTTCAGCTCCTGTGTTGGTGTGACGCCGGGGGCACCGGAGGTCCCGGGCGGGCGTCGAGCGCGGTGAGCGCGTCGCGCAGCCCCCGGTGTACATCCTCGTACACCTCGACGTGTCCGTCGGTGGCGAGGTGGTCGGCGTCCGCCAGCCGGTCCAGCAGCGCGTCCGCCTCCGCGTTGCCGGTGGGGGTCCGCGGGACGCCCAGCGGGGCGGGAGCAGCGGGATCGTGCTCCGGCTCCCTCTCCTGTTCCTCGGGCACGGTCTCCGGGGCGGTCTCCGTCCCCGGCCCCGTCCCCGGCTCCGGCGCTGTGTCGCTCATGCGAAGACGCTACCTCGAAGGGCTGGGGTACCGTCGATCACGATGGCCACGATCGAGGAGTGCCACGCCGCACTCGAGAAGCTCTCGGACAACATGCGCAGCGCCGAAGGGGACGTCCGGACGGCCGCCGCCCTTGACCGCTCGGTGAGCTGCCGGATCACCGACCTGGACGTCACGTTCGTCGGCCGGATGACGGACGGCCGGATCGTCGTGCAGGACACCCTTCAGGGGCCTCCCCTGGAGAAGGCCCAGATCAGGCTGACCATGACGGGCGACGACCTGGTCGCGCTGGTCGCCGGCGAGCTGAACTTCGCCAAGGCCTGGGGCTCGGGCCGGGTGAAACTCGAGGCGGGGCTGCGCGATCTGTTCCAGCTCAGGAAACTTCTGTAGCGAGCGCCTGTACCGGCTGCCCGGCCCGTGCCCGTGCCTTGCGCGCCGCCGGCACCACCAGCGGGGTCCCCGTCTCCGGGTCGTCGATGACCTGGCAGCGCAGCCCGAAGACCTCCTCCACCAGCCCGGCGGTGACGATGTCGTTCGGCGCGCCCTGCGCGATCACCTCGCCGCCCTTCAGCGCGATCAGGTGGGTCGCGTACCGGGCCGCGTGGTTGAGGTCGTGCAGCACCGCGACGAGCGTGCGCCCCTGCTCCTCGTGCAGCTCCGCGCACAGGTCCAGTACGTCGATCTGGTGCTGGATGTCGAGGTAGGTCGTCGGCTCGTCGAGCAGCAGCAGCGGTGTCTGCTGGGCGAGGGCCATCGCGATCCACACCCGCTGGCGCTGACCGCCGGACAGCTCGTCGACATAGCGGTCGGCGAGCTCGGCCACCCCGGTCTGCGCCATGGACTCCTGCACGATCCGTTCGTCCTCGACCGACCACTGGCGCAGGATGCCCTGGTGCGGGTAGCGGCCGCGGCCCACGAGGTCGGCGACGGTGATCCCGTCGGGCGCGATCGACGACTGCGGCAGCAGCCCCAGCGTCCGCGCGACCTTCTTCGCGGGCATCGACTGGATGACCTGCCCGTCGAGCAGCACTCGGCCCTGACTCGGCTTCAGCATCCGCGACAGCGCCCGCAGCAGCGTCGACTTGCCGCAGGCGTTCGGGCCGACGATCACCGTGAAGGAGTTGTCCGGTATCTCCACCGACAGCTGTTCGGCGATGACCCGCTGGTCATAGGCGAGGGTTACGTTCTCGGCGGACAGGCGGTTCACGATGCTCCTTGGGTTGTTCCGGTCGGCCGGGCGGCCGTTGTCGTCGACCGCGCCGCTCATATCCGGCCCGCCCTGCGCTCGGTGACGAGGAGCCACAGCAGGTACACCCCGCCCAGCACACCGGTGACCACGCCCACGGGCAGCTGTCCGTCGCCGAAGAGCCGCTGCGAGGCCCAGTCGGCGGTGACCAGCAGGGCGGCGCCCATGCACAGGGACGGCACGAGGTTGGGCCCGGGCGAGCGGGTGAGGCGCCGGGCGAGCTGCGGCGCGGTGAGCGCCACGAAGCTGACGGGCCCCGCGGCGGCGGTGGCGGCCGCGGTGAGCAGCACGGCGGCGACCATCAGCACCAGCCGGACGCGCTCCACCCGCACCCCCAGCGCGTGGGAGACGTCGTCGCCCATCTCCATCATCCGCAGCCCGCGCGCGTTGGCGAGCACGAGCGGCACGAGCACACAGGCCAGCACGAGCAGCGGCCAGACCTGCTTCCAGTCACGGCCGTCGAGGGTGCCGGTCATCCACACGACCGCGCGGGCCGCGTCGACGAAGTCGGCCTTGGTCATCAGATAGCCGTTGACCGCCGTCGCGATCGCCGAGATGCCGATGCCGACGAGCACCAGCCGGTACCCGTGGACGCCTTGCTTCCATGCCAGCAGGTAGATGAGGGCCCCGGTCACCAGGCCGCCCACCAGCGCGCCGACGGTCACCTGGGCGGCGCTCCCGGAGAACAGCACGATCATCACGAGCGCGCCGGCCGTCGCGCCCTGCCCGAGCCCCAGCACGTCGGGGCTGCCCAGCGGGTTGCGCGACACGGCCTGGAAGAGCGCACCGCCGAGCCCCAGCGAAGCCCCGACGAGCAGACCCACGAGGACCCGCGGCAGCCGCAGCTCGTTGACGATGAACTCCTGGCCGGCGTTGCCGTCGCCGAGCAGCGTCTTCACGACGTCTCCGGCCGGGATCGGGAAGTCGCCGGTGCCGATCAGCACCACGCTCGCGGCGAGCGCGGCCACCACCAGCGCCGCGACGACGATCAGCGCCCGCGGCTCCAGCCGGACGGAGAACCCGCCCGGGGTGCGCAGCGCCCGGGGGCGACCGTGCGGGATCTTCTTGGCGGTCTTCACAGCTGGGCCGTCCTCCGCCGTCGTACGAGAAAGATGAAGACCGGTCCGCCGATGATCGCGGTGATGATGCCGACCTGGACCTCCGAGGGCCGGGCGACGACCCGGCCGATGACATCGGAGCCCAGCAGCAGCACCGGCGACAGGACGGCCGCGTACGGCATGATCCAGCGCAGGTCGGGGCCGGTGAACGAACGGACGATGTGCGGGACCATCAGCCCGACGAACACGATCGGCCCGCAGGCGGCGGTCGCGGCACCGCACAGCACGGTCGCGGCCAGCATCGACAGCGCCCGCGTGCGGTTGAGGTCGGCGCCGAGCGCCTTGGCGGTGTCGTCGCCCATCGCCACGGCGTTCAGCGGCCGGGCGAGGACGAACGCGAGGAGGGTGCCGACGACCAGGAAGGGCAGCACCTGCCGGATGGTCTCGTCGGTCGCCGTGGACAGCGAACCGACCGTCCAGAACCGCATCCTGGCGAGCGCCGCGTCATCCATGATCATCACGGCCTGGAGATAGCCGTAGAGCGCGGCACTGATCGCCGTGCCGGCGAGCGCGAGCCGCACCGGCGTGGCTCCTCGGCTCCCGCCGAGGAACCAGACCAGCGCACCGACGGCGGCCGCCCCGAAGAAGGCGAACCACACATAGCCGGTCAGGCTCGTGACGCCGAAGTAGGTGATGGCGGTGACGACGGCCGCCGAGGCGCCCGCATTGATACCGAGCAGCCCGGGGTCGGCCAGCGGATTGCGCGTCAGCGCCTGGAGCACGGCACCGGACAGTCCGAGCGCGGCCCCGACCAGCAGCCCCAGCACGGTGCGCGACAACCGCTCGTCAACCACGACGTCCGCGTAGGTCCCCGAGTCCTCGAACAGCCCGTGCAGCACCTGCGCCACGGACAGCTCCTTGGCCCCGACGGCGATGCTCGCCACCGCCACGAGCAGCAGGACCGCCATGGCGGCGAGCAGCCCGACGGAACGTATCGCCCGGCGTTTTGGAGGCGCGGGGGCGGTCTCCGCGCGCTGTTCGGGAACACTGTCGACCAACACGCAGTTAGGTTAGCCTACCCTGCCAACGCGCCTCGATCCCTGGTCACGACCCGTGCCAGGGTTCACAGCATCACCGCTTCGCGGTCCCACCGCCCGCTCCCCTTGCGGCCCCGCGGCTCACAACCCCAGCCGCGCCAGCGCTTTCCCTCCGTCCAGCTCGCACGTCCCCTCACCGGCCGTCGTCCAGGCCGCCGCGCACAACGCCCGCAGCCCGTCCAGGGCTTCGCCGTCCCCGGCCAGCTCCAGGCTCTCGGCACCCGCGCTCGCCGTCCAGCCACCGCAGCGGAAGCCGCCACCGTCCACGGCGACCTCGGGCTGACCGGTGAGCATTCCCCGCAGGTCGGCGTCGACATACGTCGGCCGGTGCTGCGGCGGCGCGGCGAGCAGCTGCGCCCCGTCGGTGACGCCGGTGAGGACGAGCAGCGAATCGACCTCGCCGTTGAACGCGCCCTCGATGTCCGTGTCCAGCCGGTCCCCGACGACCAACGGCCGCTCGGCGCCGGTCCGCAGGATCGTCTCCCGGTGCATGGGAGGCAGCGGCTTGCCCGCGACCTGCGGCTCGGCACCGGTGGCGATCCGCACGACCTGTACCGCCGCGCCGTTGCCCGGCGCGATGCCACGCCCGCTGGGGATCGTCAGGTCGGTGTTGGACGCGAACCACGGCACCCCGCGCGCGACGGCGTACGAAGCCTCCGCGAACCGCCCCCACGGCAGATCGGGCCCGCCGAACCCCTGCACCACGGCCGCCGGATCGTCGTCGGCCGACTCCACCGGCTCGAGCCCGCGCTCGCGCAGCGCGACCCGCAGCCCCTCCCCGCCGATCACCAGCACCCGCGCGCCCGCCGGCACCTGCTCACTGATCAGCCGCGCGACCGCCTGCGCCGAGGTGATGACGTCGTCGGCGCCCGTCGGTATCCCCAGCTCCGTCAGATGCCCGGCCACCGCGTCCGGCGTCCGCAGCGCGTTGTTGGTGACGTACGCGAGGTGCATCCCGCCCGCCCGCGCGGTGGCCAGCGACTCGACGGCGTACGCGATCGCGTTGCCCCCCGCGTACACCACCCCGTCCAGGTCGAGCAGCGCCGTGTCGTACGCCTCGCTCAGGGCCTGCCCACTGCCCTCGGGCCTCGTCCTGACGCTCCGGCTCATTCCACATCGCTCCTCGTTCGCTCCGCTTTCCCCCGATCATCCCGCATGCCACCGACAGACGTACGATGCCGGGATGAACTCAGCAGGTCACTCGGAAGCAACGGCGCCCCGAGGCCTGGAACTCACCCCGTTCCGAGGCCTGCGCTACGACCCCGACCGGGTCGGCAGTCTCGCCGCCGTCACCTCCCCGCCGTACGACGTCGTGGTCCGCCCCGACGGCCTGCACCATCTCCAGGACGCGGACCCGTACAACATCGTCCGCCTGATCCTGCCCCAGGCCACCAGTCCCGCCGCCCGCAACGAACAGGCCGCCGACACCCTGCGCGGCTGGCGGGCCGAGGGCGTCCTGACCGCGGACCCCGAGCCCGCCCTGTACGTCTACGAACAGCGGCACGCGGACGGCATGCTCCAGCGCGGCCTGATCGGCACCCTGCGGGTCTCGGAGCCCTCGGAGGGAATCGTCCTCCCGCACGAGGACGTCATGCCGCACATCGTCGCGGACCGCGCGGCCCTGATGCGCGCCACGCACGCCAACCTCGAACCCCTCCTCCTCACCTACCGCGGCAACGGCACCGCGGCCGAGATCGTGGACCGCGCGGCTGAGCGGCCCCCGCTCCTCTCCACCACCACCGAGGACGGCTACAGCCACCGCCTCTGGGCGATCACCGACCCCGCCGAGACGGCCCGCGTCCTCGCGGACCTGGCCCACCACCAGGCCCTCATCGCCGACGGACACCACCGCTGGGCGACCTACCTGCGTCTACGCGCGGAGCACCCCTCCCCCAGCCCCTGGGACCACGGTCTGGTCCTCCTGGTCGACACCGCCCGCTTCCCGTTGCGCGTCCGCGCCATCCACCGCCTGCTGCACGGCTTTCCGGTCGCCGACGCCCTGGCCGCACTCGACGGCCGCTTCCGCGTCCAACGCCTGGACGTCCCCCTCGCGGAGGCCCTGGACGCCCTCGCGGACGCGGTCTGCGCCGGCAACGGGTTCCTGCTGGCGGGCGACGGCGCCTTCCACCTCGTCGACCGACCGGACCCGGCACTCCTCGACCGCACGATCCCCGCCGACTTCCCCGAGGCCTGGCGCACCCTGGACGCCACGGTCCTGCACGCCACGCTCCTCGACCACGTCTGGCACATCCCCGAGGACGACCCCGCCCGTATCGCCTACATCCACGACACCGCCGCGACGGTACGCAAGGCGGAACGCGACGGCGGTACGGCGGTCCTCCTGCACCCTGTCCGCGAGGAGGTCGTCCGCGATCTCGCCCGGCAGGGCGTCACGATGCCCCGCAAGTCGACGTCGTTCGGCCCGAAACCCGCATCGGGCCTGGTACTGCGCGCACTCGACCTCTGAACGCACGAAGGGGCGGGACCCGGTATCCACCGGGTCCCGCCCCTCGCTGCCGCTACCGGCCTGCGTCAGTCCTCGTCGCGGTCGACCACAACGTGCTCGGCCTCGTCACGACCGACCTGACCCTCGACCGAGTCCTCGACGTCTTCCGCTTCCGCCGCCTGCTCGACGACGGTCTCGTCGGACTCGATCTCGTGCTCAGCCTCGTGCTCGGTCTCATCCTCGTCCTCGCCCAGGGCGTCGACGAAGTCCACCCCGTCCATCTCGGCGAGCCGGTCGGAGGCGTCCGTGCTGCCGTCCCGGTCGGCCTCGAGGGCCTTCGCGAACCACTCCCGTGCCTCGCCCTCACGCTCGGCGGCGAGCAGCGCGTCGGCGTACGCGTACCTCAGCCGCGCGGTCCACGGCTGGACGGACCCGGCAGCGAGCTCGGGGCTCTGCAACGTCACGATGGCCGCGTCCAGCTGCCCCATGTCACGCCGGGCGCCCGCCGCGACGAGTCGCATCTCCACCTGGCCGGCCTTGTCGAGCTTGTTCACCTCGGGAGCACCGGCCATGTCGAGCGCCTTCTCCGGCCGCCCGAGCCCACGCTCACAGTCGGCCATGACGGGCCACAGCTCGACACCGCCGCTCATCCGCCGCGCGGCCCGGAACTCGGCGAGCGCCTCGCTGTACCTCTGGGTGGCGTACGCGGCGAACCCGCCCGCCTCCCGCACGGCGGCGACACGCGAAGCGAGCCGCAGGGCCACCTTGGAGTACCCGTAGGCGCCCTCGGGGTCCTCGTCGATCAGCCGGGCGACCATCACCAGGTTCTTGGCGACATCCTCGGCGAGCGTCTTGGGCAGGCTCTGGAGCTCCTGCCGTACGTCCTTGTCGATCTCGTCGCCGGTGACGTCCTCAGGGATCGGCAGCCGCTTGATCGGCTCACGGTCCCGGTCCCGCTCGTCGCGGAAACGAGGCCCGCCACCACGCCGGTCGTCCCGACGGTCGTCACGCCCGTCACGGCCCCGGAACCCACCACCGGACCCACCGGGCCGTCCACCACGGTCGTCCCGATGCGGCCCACGGTCACCCCGGTCGTAGCCACCGCCACGGTTGTCGTCCCGACGGAAGGCCGGGCGATCACCCCGGTCGTCACGCCGGTCATCCCGTCGGTCATCGCGACGGAAGGGGGGACGCTCACCACGGTCGTCCCGGCGCGGACCACGGTCACCGCGATCGTCACGCTGGAAGGCCGGACGCGAGGAACCCCGGTCGTCACGGCGGTCGTCCCGACGGCCGAAGCCACCACGGTCACGGTCACCGGACCCGCCGCGGTTGTCATCCCGCCGGAAACCACCACGGTCGTCACTCCGACGATCGTCACGCCGGTCATCGCGACGGAAGGGGGGACGCTCACCACGGTCATCACGACGCGGACCACGGTCACCGCGGTCATCACGCTGGAAGGCCGGACGCGAGGAACCCCGGTCGTCACGCCGGTCATCGCGTCGGTCGTCCCGACGGAAGGGGGGACGCTCACCACGGTCATCACGGCGCGGCGCACGGTCATCGCGCTGGAACGCCGGACGCGAAGAACCCCGGTCATCACGGCGGTCGTCACGGCGGTCGTCACGCCGGTCATCGCGACGGAAGGGGGGACGCTCACCACGGTCATCACGACGCGGAGCACGGTCACCGCGATCGTCACGCTGGAAGGCCGGACGCGAGGAACCCCGGTCGTCACGCCGGTCATCGCGTCGGTCGTCCCGACGGAAGGGGGGACGCTCACCACGGTCATCACGACGCGGACCACGGTCATCGCGCTGGAACGCCGGACGCGAGGAACCCCGGTCATCACGGCGGTCGTCACGGCGGTCGTCACGCCGGTCATCGCGACGGAAGGGGGGACGCTCACCACGGTCATCACGGCGCGGACCACGGTCACCGCGATCGTCACGCTGGAAGGCCGGACGCGAGGAACCCCGGTCGTCACGCCGGTCATCGCGTCGGTCGTCCCGACGGAAGGGGGGACGCTCACCACGGTCATCACGGCGCGGACCACGGTCGTCGCGGCGATCGTCGCGCCGGCCCGCACCACCACGGTCGTTGTCACGACGGAAGCCGCCACGGTCGCCACGGTCCCCGCGGTCGCCGCCACGGTTGTCACGGTCCCCACTACTGTCCCGTCGCCGCTGGTCGCGCTCCGGTCGATCGTCGGGAGAGTTGGTGGACATCGGTGACTCCTGTCTTCGGTACCGCAAACATTCTCGCGCACCCGGGTACCCGGCGCGCTACAGAAAAACAAAAAGGACCCCTGGTCCCAGCTGAACGCTGGGACCAGGGGTCCTTCCAAAGATTGTTCGGCGGTGTCCTACTCTCCCACAGGGTCCCCCCTGCAGTACCATCGGCGCTGTAAGGCTTAGCTTCCGGGTTCGGAATGTAACCGGGCGTTTCCCTCACGCTATGACCACCGAAACCCTAATGGTTTCGAGCGAACAAGCACACTTTTTACTTGTTTTCAGCTCTAGCCGGCAACAGTCGTTGCCTCAGAACTAACACAGTGGACGCGAGCAACTGAGGACAAGCCCTCGGCCTATTAGTACCAGTCAGCTTCACCCATTACTGGGCTTCCACATCCGGCCTATCAACCCAGTCGTCTACTGGGAGCCTTAACCCCTCAAGGGGGTGGGAATACTCATCTCGAAGCAGGCTTCCCGCTTAGATGCTTTCAGCGGTTATCCCTCCCGAACGTAGCCAACCAGCCATGCCCTTGGCAGAACAACTGGCACACCAGAGGTTCGTCCGTCCCGGTCCTCTCGTACTAGGGACAGCCCTTCTCAATATTCCTGCGCGCGCAGCGGATAGGGACCGAACTGTCTCACGACGTTCTAAACCCAGCTCGCGTACCGCTTTAATGGGCGAACAGCCCAACCCTTGGGACCGACTCCAGCCCCAGGATGCGACGAGCCGACATCGAGGTGCCAAACCATCCCGTCGATATGGACTCTTGGGGAAGATCAGCCTGTTATCCCCGGGGTACCTTTTATCCGTTGAGCGACGGCGCTTCCACAAGCCACCGCCGGATCACTAGTCCCGACTTTCGTCCCTGCTCGACCCGTCGGTCTCACAGTCAAGCTCCCTTGTGCACTTACACTCAACACCTGATTGCCAACCAGGCTGAGGGAACCTTTGGGCGCCTCCGTTACTCTTTAGGAGGCAACCGCCCCAGTTAAACTACCCATCAGACACTGTCCCTGATCCGGATCACGGACCCAGGTTAGACATCCAGCACGACCAGAGTGGTATTTCAACGGCGACTCCACAACCACTGGCGTGGCTGCTTCAAAGTCTCCCACCTATCCTACACAAGCCGAACCGAACACCAATATCAAACTGTAGTAAAGGTCCCGGGGTCTTTCCGTCCTGCTGCGCGAAACGAGCATCTTTACTCGTAGTGCAATTTCACCGGGCCTATGGTTGAGACAGTCGAGAAGTCGTTACGCCATTCGTGCAGGTCGGAACTTACCCGACAAGGAATTTCGCTACCTTAGGATGGTTATAGTTACCACCGCCGTTTACTGGCGCTTAAGTTCTCAGCTTCGCCAAGACGAATCTTGACTAACCGGTCCCCTTAACGTTCCAGCACCGGGCAGGCGTCAGTCCGTATACATCGCCTTACGGCTTCGCACGGACCTGTGTTTTTAGTAAACAGTCGCTTCTCGCTGGTCTCTGCGGCCACCCCCAGCTCGAGCAGCAAGTGCTCTCACCAGACGTGGCCCCCCTTCTCCCGAAGTTACGGGGGCATTTTGCCGAGTTCCTTAACCATAGTTCACCCGAACGCCTCGGTATTCTCTACCTGACCACCTGAGTCGGTTTAGGGTACGGGCCGCCATGAAACTCGCTAGAGGCTTTTCTCGACAGCATAGGATCATCCACTTCGCCACAATCGGCTCGGCATCAGGTCTCAGACTATGTGAACGGCGGATTTGCCTACCGTTCGTCCTACACCCTTACCCCGGGACAACCACCGCCCGGGATGGACTACCTTCCTGCGTCACCCCATCACTCACCTACTGCAAGTCTGGTTCGTCGGCTCCACCACTTTCCTTTCCCCGAAGGGTCCGGAACGGCTTCACGGACTTAGCATCGCCTGGTTCGATGTTTGACGCTTCACAGCGGGTACCGGAATATCAACCGGTTATCCATCGACTACGCCTGTCGGCCTCGCCTTAGGTCCCGACTTACCCTGGGCAGATCAGCTTGACCCAGGAACCCTTAGTCAATCGGCGCACACGTTTCTCACGTGTGTATCGCTACTCATGCCTGCATTCTCACTCGTGAACCGTCCACAACTACCTTCCGGTGCTGCTTCACCCGGCACACGACGCTCCCCTACCCATCCATACAGGCGTTGGCCCTGTTGTATGAATGACACGACTTCGGCGGTACGCTTGAGCCCCGCTACATTGTCGGCGCGGAATCACTAGACCAGTGAGCTATTACGCACTCTTTCAAGGGTGGCTGCTTCTAAGCCAACCTCCTGGTTGTCTGTGCGACTCCACATCCTTTCCCACTTAGCGTACGCTTAGGGGCCTTAGTCGATGCTCTGGGCTGTTTCCCTCTCGACCATGGAGCTTATCCCCCACAGTCTCACTGCCGCGCTCTCACTTACCGGCATTCGGAGTTTGGCTAAGGTCAGTAACCCGGTAGGGCCCATCGCCTATCCAGTGCTCTACCTCCGGCAAGAAACACACGACGCTGCACCTAAATGCATTTCGGGGAGAACCAGCTATCACGGAGTTTGATTGGCCTTTCACCCCTAACCACAGGTCATCCCCCAGGTTTTCAACCCTGGTGGGTTCGGTCCTCCACGAAGTCTTACCTCCGCTTCAACCTGCCCATGGCTAGATCACTCCGCTTCGGGTCTTGAGCGTGCTACTGAAACGCCCTATTCGGACTCGCTTTCGCTACGGCTTCCCCACTCGGGTTAACCTCGCAACACACCGCAAACTCGCAGGCTCATTCTTCAAAAGGCACGCAGTCACGACGCACCGAGTAAACTCGATGCGCGACGCTCCCACGGCTTGTAGGCACACGGTTTCAGGTACTATTTCACTCCGCTCCCGCGGTACTTTTCACCATTCCCTCACGGTACTATCCGCTATCGGTCACCAGGGAATATTTAGGCTTAGCGGGTGGTCCCGCCAGATTCACACGGGATTTCTCGGGCCCCGTGCTACTTGGGTGTCTCTCAAACGAGCCGTTGACGTTTCGACTACGGGGGTCTTACCCTCTACGCCGGACCTTTCGCATGTCCTTCGCCTACATCAACGGTTTCTGACTCGTCTCACAGCCGGCAGACTGTGAAAGAGAGATCCCACAACCCCGTACACGCAACCCCTGCCGGGTCTCACACGTATACGGTTTGGCCTCATCCGGTTTCGCTCGCCACTACTCCCGGAATCACGGTTGTTTTCTCTTCCTGCGGGTACTGAGATGTTTCACTTCCCCGCGTTCCCTCCACACTGCCTATGTGTTCAGCAGCGGGTGACAGCCCATGACGACTGCCGGGTTTCCCCATTCGGAAACCCCCGGATCAAAGCCTGGTTGACGACTCCCCGGGGACTATCGTGGCCTCCCACGTCCTTCATCGGTTCCTGGTGCCAAGGCATCCACCGTGCGCCCTTAAAAACTTGGCCACAGATGCTCGCGTCCACTGTGCAGTTCTCAAACAACGACCAGCCACCCATCACCCCGAACCCTTAACGGATCCGAGTGCACTGGGGCCGGCATCAGAAGGACGAGCAACGCTCGCACCCTCAGATACCCAACAGCGTGCCCGGCCGACTCCCGTCCGAAGATCATGCTTTCCACGCTCTTACGAGCAGTACTTGCAGCCTCCGACCCGGAAACCCGGCCGAATAATCAACGTTCCACCCATGAGCAACCAGCATCGGACGTACGCCGATGTACTGGCCTCTGACCGAGCAAGCCCGGTAAGAAGTGCTCCTTAGAAAGGAGGTGATCCAGCCGCACCTTCCGGTACGGCTACCTTGTTACGACTTCGTCCCAATCGCCAGTCCCACCTTCGACAGCTCCCTCCCACAAGGGGTTGGGCCACCGGCTTCGGGTGTTACCGACTTTCGTGACGTGACGGGCGGTGTGTACAAGGCCCGGGAACGTATTCACCGCAGCAATGCTGATCTGCGATTACTAGCAACTCCGACTTCATGGGGTCGAGTTGCAGACCCCAATCCGAACTGAGACCGGCTTTTTGAGATTCGCTCCACCTCACGGTTTCGCAGCTCTTTGTACCGGCCATTGTAGCACGTGTGCAGCCCAAGACATAAGGGGCATGATGACTTGACGTCGTCCCCACCTTCCTCCGAGTTGACCCCGGCAGTCTCCTGTGAGTCCCCATCACCCCGAAGGGCATGCTGGCAACACAGAACAAGGGTTGCGCTCGTTGCGGGACTTAACCCAACATCTCACGACACGAGCTGACGACAGCCATGCACCACCTGTACACCGACCACAAGGGGGCGCCTGTCTCCAGACGTTTCCGGTGTATGTCAAGCCTTGGTAAGGTTCTTCGCGTTGCGTCGAATTAAGCCACATGCTCCGCTGCTTGTGCGGGCCCCCGTCAATTCCTTTGAGTTTTAGCCTTGCGGCCGTACTCCCCAGGCGGGGAACTTAATGCGTTAGCTGCGGCACCGACGACGTGGAATGTCGCCAACACCTAGTTCCCACCGTTTACGGCGTGGACTACCAGGGTATCTAATCCTGTTCGCTCCCCACGCTTTCGCTCCTCAGCGTCAGTAATGGCCCAGAGATCCGCCTTCGCCACCGGTGTTCCTCCTGATATCTGCGCATTTCACCGCTACACCAGGAATTCCGATCTCCCCTACCACACTCTAGTCTGCCCGTATCGAATGCAGACCCGGGGTTAAGCCCCGGGCTTTCACATCCGACGCGACAGACCGCCTACGAGCTCTTTACGCCCAATAATTCCGGACAACGCTTGCGCCCTACGTATTACCGCGGCTGCTGGCACGTAGTTAGCCGGCGCTTCTTCTGCAGGTACCGTCACTTTCGCTTCTTCCCTGCTGAAAGAGGTTTACAACCCGAAGGCCGTCATCCCTCACGCGGCGTCGCTGCATCAGGCTTTCGCCCATTGTGCAATATTCCCCACTGCTGCCTCCCGTAGGAGTCTGGGCCGTGTCTCAGTCCCAGTGTGGCCGGTCGCCCTCTCAGGCCGGCTACCCGTCGTCGCCTTGGTGAGCCATTACCTCACCAACAAGCTGATAGGCCGCGGGCTCATCCTTCACCGCCGGAGCTTTTAACCCCCACCCATGCGAGTGGAAGTATTATCCGGTATTAGACCCCGTTTCCAGGGCTTGTCCCAGAGTGAAGGGCAGATTGCCCACGTGTTACTCACCCGTTCGCCACTAATCCCCACCGAAGTGGTTCATCGTTCGACTTGCATGTGTTAAGCACGCCGCCAGCGTTCGTCCTGAGCCAGGATCAAACTCTCCGTGAATGTTTACCGGTAATCCGGTCGACACCACGAGAGCGGAACAGCCAGGCGGAATAAGCCCGGCCGTTCACAGCGTCCTCGCTGTGTTTTGTTTCAAAGGAACCTCATCCTCGGCTATCACTGCCGGGGACGGGGTATCAACATATCTGGCGTTGATTTTTGGCACGCTGTTGAGTTCTCAAGGAACGGACGCTTCCTTTGTACTCACCCGAGAGACTCTCTCAGGCTTTCCTCCGGGCGCTTCCCTTCGGTCTTGCGTTTCCGACTCTATCAGATCCTTTTCTTGATCCGATTCCCTGTCGGGGGGATTGTCTTGGGCTTTGGGCTTTCGCCTGTCGGCCTTTCGACATTCACTACGTTAGCCGATTCCCTCCGCAACTCATAATCGAGTTCCGCCGGGTTGGAATTCGGGCATGCGGACATGCCGAATTCGCTCCCGCTGAGGGGCGTCGTAGGTAGTGGGTTGGCCGCTTCCGACTGCCGGCGAATGCCGTACCCGGTTCAAGCGGCTCGGGCTACGTTACGCTCCGGCCAACAGCGAGTCAACTTCGTCGGCGCCTGGGGACATGGGCCCGGTAGGGGCTCACCGTCGGGTCGTCGGCGACCCAGTACCGCCAGGGGTGGACCGCTCCATCGCCGGAGACTCCTGTGCGCGGACCGCTGCGTACCTGGTCGGAGGTGACCGGGGTGCCGGTCAGGATCCTCAGGGGGGTGTCCCCCGTGGCGCAGGCGTCCGTGCCGTCGAGGGCTCGGTCCACATCCAGGGCGGTGGCCAGGCGGGCGGGGCCTTTGGCCAGTTCCTTGTCATTTCGGGCCGAGAGTCGACGTTTGCGGGCCGACTCGGCGCCCTCGACGATCTCGCCGGCGCGGAGCAGGACGGCGCTGGCCATGCCGTCCGGACCACAGACGAGGTTCATGCAGTGCCACATGCCGTAGGTGAAGTAGACGTACACATGTCCGGGCGGACCGAACATCACGCCGTTGCGGGCCGTGGGACCGCGATAGGCGTGGGAGCCCGGGTCGTTCGGGCCGTCGTAGGCCTCGACCTCCGTGAGGCGCAGGATGATCGGACCGTCGGGGGTCGTACGGACGAGGTGTCGGCCGAGCAGATCCTGGGCCACCTCCAGGACAGGGCGGTCGAAGAAGGTCCTGGGGAGGGGCGTACGGTCGGGGGTCGCGATCATGCTCTCCGAGCGTAGTGCAGACGCGTGGGTGCGTCGGGGTGGTCAGCGGGCATCCGCCTTGCCAGGGTGTGGGGCACGGAACCGGCCGCGCCGGGATCGCGTATGTAGGGGTCGAGGGATCCCGTAAGAAGAAGGTCGTAGAGGGAGAGACATGGCGTTCAAGAAGCTGCTCGCGAGTCTGGGGGCCGGCGGGGCTTCGGTCGAGACGGTGCTGACCGAGGTCAACGTCGTTCCGGGCGGTGTCGTGCAGGGTGAGGTGCGGATCCAGGGCGGGTCCGTCAACCAGCAGATCGAGGGGCTCTCGGTCGGGCTTCAGGCCAAGGTCGAGGTCGAGAACGGCGACCAGGAGTACAAGCAGGACATCGAGTTCACGAAGCTGCGGCTCGGGGGGGCCTTCGAGCTCCAGGCCGGTGCCGTGCACGCGGTCCCGTTCGGGCTCGAGATCCCGTGGGAGACGCCGGTCACGACGATCGACGGTCAGACGCTGCGTGGCATGAACATCGGTGTGACCACCGAGCTGGAGATCGCCCGCGCCGTGGACTCCGGTGACCTGGACCCGATCAACGTGCACCCCCTGCCGGCGCAGAAGGCGATCCTGGACGCCTTCATCCAGCTGGGCTTCCGCTTCAAGAACGCGGACCTGGAGCGTGGACACATCCGCGGTACGCGGCAGAAGCTGCCGTTCTACCAGGAGATCGAGTTCTACCCGCCGTCGCAGTACCGGGGGCTGAACCAGGTCGAGCTGAGCTTCGTGGCCGACGAGCACACGATGGACGTCGTGCTGGAGATGGACAAGAAGCCGGGGCTGTTCAGCGAGGGCAGTGACACCTTCCGCTCGTTCCAGGTGGGTCTGCACGACTACCAGGGAACCGACTGGACGGCGTACCTCAACCAGTGGCTGTCCGAGGTAGGCAGCAAGCGCAACTGGTTCTGACACACAGAGAGGGCCCGGAGTGCCGTACGGCGTTCCGGGCCCTCTGTGCGTCCTCGCGGGGTGTGGAAGTCGTAGGCTCCCAAGGGAGTTCTTGCCGATCGATCAGGAGGTGTCGAAGTGACCCAGCCGAAGAGGCGGCCGCTGCCCCACGATTTCCATCCGCCGGTTCCGTCGTTCACGGTCACGAGCGAGGATGTCGAGGAGGGGGCGACCCTCAAGGACGCCCAGGTCCAGGCGGCGGGGAACACCTCGCCCCAGCTGCGGTGGGAGGGTTTCCCGTCCGGGGCCAAGAGTTTCGCCGTGACCTGCTACGACCCCGATGCTCCGACGGGCAGCGGATTCTGGCACTGGGTCCTGTTCGACATCCCCGCCTCGGTGACCGAGCTGCCGGCCGGTGCGGGCAGCGGCAAGTTCGAGGGGCTGCCCGAGGGTGCCGTGCACGCGCGCAGCGACTACGGCAGCAAGGAGTTCGGCGGGGCCGCGCCGCCGCCGGGGGACGGACCGCACCGGTACGTCTTCACGGTGTACGCGGTGGACCAGGAGAAGCTCGGTCCGGATGCCGATGCCTCGCCCGCCGTCGTGGGCTTCAATCTGCGGTTCCACGCGATCGCCCGCGCTCAGCTGATCGGTGAGTACGAGGTTCCCGCGGAGGGATGAGTCAGCTCATCGTTCATTGAACGTTTGCCCGCCTCTGGTCTTGGAAGTGATCAGAGGCGGGCATTTTTGTTGCCGGGGGTCGCGGGGGTCACCTCCCGTGGAGCAGCAGATATTGCGTTGTCCATCTCGGCGTGCCCGGCCAGAGTTGATCCCAGCCCGCCAGGGGGTGGGCCGGTGCACACAGGAGGTGGGCTGGTATGCGGGACACGCTGGTGCTGAACGCGAGCTTCGAGCCGCTGTCGACGGTGACGTTGAACCGAGCCGTCGTTCTGGTGCTTCAGGACAAGGCCGTCGTCGAGCAGGCCCACCCCGAACTGCGGATGCGCGGAGCCGAGGTCGACATCCCGGCGCCTCGTGTGATCAGGCTGTGCCGGTACGTACGGGTGCCCTTCCGAAGACAAGCTCCGTGGTCGAGGCGGGGTGTGCTGATACGGGACCGGCACCGGTGCGCGTACTGCGGTCGAAGGGCGACGACCGTGGACCACGTGGTGCCGCGGGCGCAGGGGGGTCAGGACGTGTGGCTGAACACCGTCGCCTCGTGCGCGGAGGACAATCACCGCAAAGCGGACCGGACTCCGGAGCAGGCGGAGATGCCGTTGCTGCGGCAGCCGTTCGAGCCGACGCCGGCGGACGCGATGCTGCTGGCCCTCGGGCAGGACGACCTGGCCGCGCTGCCGGAGTGGCTGACCATGGACGCGGCGTGACCCGTGTCCGGATGTGACCGGGGCCCACCTTCGCTCGGAAGGTGGGCCCCGGTCGTGTGTCCGTGGTCAGTCGATCGACGGCTTCTCGCGACGTTCCGAACCGCCGCCGTTGCCGGAGTTGTTGCCGCCCGAATTGCCGCCGAAGTTGCCGAAGTTGCCCATCGCGCCGGACAACCCCTTGAGGGCGTCGCCGATTTCGCTGGGGACGATCCAGAGCTTGTTGGCGTCGCCTTCGGCGATCTTCGGAAGCATCTGGAGGTACTGGTAGGAGAGGAGCTTCTGGTCCGGGTCGCCGGCGTGGATGGCCTCGAAGACCGTACGCACGGCCTGGGCCTCGCCCTCGGCGCGCAGCGCGGCCGCCTTGGCCTCACCCTCGGCGCGCAGGATCTGGGACTGCTTCTCACCCTCGGCGGTGAGGATGGCGGCCTGGCGCGTGCCTTCGGCGGTGAGGATCGCGGCGCGCTTGTCACGGTCGGCGCGCATCTGCTTCTCCATCGAGTCCTGGATGGAGGTCGGGGGCTCGATGGCCTTCAGTTCCACGCGGTTGACGCGGATGCCCCACTTGCCGGTCGCCTCGTCGAGGACTCCGCGCAGCGCCGCGTTGATCTCCTCGCGGGAGGTCAGGGTCCGTTCGAGGTCCATGCCACCGATGATGTTGCGGAGCGTGGTGACGGTGAGCTGCTCGATCGCCTGGATGTAGCTGGCGACCTCGTAGGTCGCGGCCCGGGCATCGGTCACCTGGTAGTAGATGACGGTGTCGATGTTCACGACCAGGTTGTCCTGGGTGATCACCGGCTGCGGCGGGAACGGCACGACCTGTTCGCGCAGGTCGATGCGGTTGCGGATGGTGTCTATGAACGGGACGACGATGTTGAGGCCCGCGTTGAGTGTCCGCGTGTAGCGGCCGAACCGCTCCACGATCGCGGCACTCGCCTGCGGGATGACCTGGATCGTCTTGATCAGGGCGATGAAGACCAACACCACCAGAATGACCAGGACGATGATGACCGGTTCCATCGCGGCTCCCCGTACCTTTCTCCGCCTCGGCGCTTTCGGAAGATCTTATGCCTGTTGAAGATCTTGCTGGACGAGTGTGACAGACCGTCGTGCGGCTCGTGAGGTGTTCTGTTCACTTACGTCGTGCGGGAGTTGAGCAGGGTCAGATGACGATCGCCGTGGCCCCCTCGATGTCCACGACATCGACTTCCTGCCCCACGTCGTAGGCGCGGTCGGTGTCGAGGGCGCGGGCCGACCAGATCTCTCCGGCGAGTTTGATGCGGCCGCCCGAGCCGTCGACGCGCTCCAGCACGACGGCCTGTTTGCCCTTCAACGCGTCGATGCCGGTGGCGAGTCGGGGACTCTGTTTGGCATGCCGGGTCGCGATCGGGCGTACGACGGCGATCAGCGCGACGGAGACGACGATGAAGACGAGCACCTGGGCGACGGCTCCGAAGCCGAGGCCTGCCACGACGGCGGCGGCCACCGCGCCGACCGCGAACATGCCGAACTCGGGCATCGCGGTCACCACGAGCGGGATTCCGAGCGCTGCCGCGCCGACGAGCCACCACACCCACGCGTCGATGTCGTTCACACCGTCATGGTAGGGCCGCACGTCCTGCCGGGGACAGGGCGCACAGGGAGCGGTCAGGACATCGGCAGGCCCTGTGCCGTCCAGCGGTCGCCGACCTGTTCCACGACGAGCGGGAGACCGAAGCAGAGGGAGAGATTGCGGGAGGTGAGCTCCAGCTCGACCGGGCCCGCGGCGAGGACCTTGCCCTGGCGGATCATGAGGACGTGGGTGAAGCCGGGGGCGATCTCCTCGACGTGGTGGGTCACCATGATCATCGAGGGGGCGATCGGGTCGCGCGCGAGGCGGCCGAGACGGCGTACGAGGTCCTCGCGGCCGCCGAGGTCCAGGCCGGCGGCGGGCTCGTCGAGGAGCAGGAGCTCGGGGTCGGTCATCAGAGCGCGGGCGATGAGGGTGCGCTTGCGCTCGCCCTCGGAGAGCGTGCCGAACTTGCGGTCCAGGTAGTCGCTCATGCCGAGGCGGTCGAGGAAGGCGCGGGCGCGCTGCTCGTCGACGTCCTCGTACTCCTCCTGCCAGCCGGCCGTCATGCCGTACGCGGCGGTCAGCACCGTCTGGAGGACGGTCTGGCGCTTGGGGAGCTTGTCGGCGAGCGCGATGCCGGCCATGCCGACCCGGGGGCGCAGCTCGAAGACGTCGGTGCCGGGGCTGCCGAGGGTCTCGCCGAGGATGGAGACGGTGCCGGCGCTGGGGAAGAGGTACGTGGAGGCGATGTTCAGGAGGGTCGTCTTGCCGGCCCCGTTGGGGCCGAGGATGACCCAGCGCTCGCCCTCCTTGACCGACCAGGAGACCTGGTCCACCAGAGCCCGGCCCTCACGGACCACGGATACGTCCTGAAGCTCCAGAACATCGCTCATGAGCGCGTTGTCTCCCCTTGCTGTGTGGCCGGTCGGTTGTCGCGGGCGCCTGTGGCTCGGACCGCCGCGCATGGGTGGGCGCGGCCTCTCCGGGAAAATCTACGCCACCGGCCGGGCGGCCCGATCCATCGGTCCGGTCCTTAGGGTGGGGGCATGCTCTCGGAACCGCGCTCTGGTCGCCTCGCCGCTTGGGGAAATGCCCTGTTGGCCGGAATTGTCTCGCCGGACGACGCCGTACTCGCCATCGTCGGCGAGGACGCCGTGCACCGGGTGGAGGGGCTGCCCGGTGAGTCGGCGCCCGTCGGCCTCACGCTCGCGCTGGGGCGGCTGCGGGCGCTCGGGGTGAACGGGCTGCGGGTGGCGCTGCCCGCGCCGGGACATCCGCTGGGGCTGAGCGGGCCGCCGGAGTTCAACACGCGGGCGCTGGAGGCGGAGGAGGCCGTGGTCTGTCACGGCGCCGGGTACGGGCTGGTGCCGGAGGTGTACGAGGCCGGGCCCGACGGTGATGTACATGTCGAGGTCGTGTGGCACTGCCTGCCGGTGCGGGAGACCCCACCGGCCGATGTGCCGTCGCTTGGCGAGGCGGAGCGGGAGCTGGCCGAGGCGCTGCGGGACGCCACGGCGGTGCTGGCGCGACTGGACCTGGCGGGATCGGGGCCGGTGGCGGAGGCGGCGATCGACGCGTACCGGGCTCGGGCCGAGCGGGGGCGGGAGGTCCTGGCGCCGGGGTACCCGCCGCGGGCGGTGCGGGTGCTGGAGCTGGCACAGCGGGTGGGGCTGCTGGTGTCCCTCGCCTATGAGAACGGGCCCGGGGGTGCGGTCAGCTCGGCGGAGATGGCGGTGCGTGCGGAGGCGTTGCGGCCGGTCGAGCGGACGGGGCGGCGGGCGCAGGTCGCCGCGTACAACTCCGTTGTGGAGGAGCGGGAGCGGGGGGTTCGGTGAGCGTGGGTGCTTCGGTGCCCCCGGGGGTGTGAGCCTCTGGGGGCTGTGCCCCCAGGCCCCCCCCTTCGGCCCCCAAGGGGCCTTGTCCTCGAGCGCCGGACGGGCTGGATTGCCCGGCGGCGGTGAAATGGTCACGGCATGCAGAGGGGCCCACGTGTCGTCCGTGACGCGTGGGCCCCTCTGTGGTGCGGCTACGAACTCAGTCGTTGATGCAGGTGTTGCCGAACGCCGGGTTCAGCACGCCGACCACGTTGATCGTGTTGCCACAGAGGTTGACCGGGATGTGGACCGGTACCTGGACGACGTTGCCCGAGACGACGCCCGGCGACTTCACGGCCGCGCCTTCCGCACCCGCGTCGGCGACGGCGGCACCGGCCGAGGCGCCCGCGGCGATACCCGCGACGGTGAGGGCCACAGCAGCCTTCTTGGCGATGTTCATGAGAAGCGTTCCTCCTGCGTTTGCGTGTCCGACCCGGCCGCGGGTCGGACACTGCTCAACGCGGAAGTGATCGGGAACGATGCGGGGCCCACCGGGAAGACACCTCGTTCGGATCATTGGAGCGACAAACAGACCGGCCTCCCTCGGTGGGGGCCGAGGGAGGCCGGAGGTCACCGCGGGTGCGGGCGGGACCTCAGTGGTTGAGACCCAGGTTGCCGAAGGCCGGGTTCAGCACGCCGATGACGTTCACGCTGTTGCCGACCACGTTGACCGGGACGTGCACCGGGGCCTGGACGAGATTGCCCGAGACGACGCCCGGCGAGCCCTTGGCCTCGCCGAGAGCGGTGGCGCCGTCGGCGGCGGAGGCCATGCCGGCACCCGCGGCCATCAGCCCGCCGGCCACCATCGTCACAGCCGCTGCCTTCTTCAGGTTCTTCACTTCTGACCCCTCCTAGCGATTGCCGCGGCAATCGCCGCGGCACGCACTGGAGAACGGCGGCGGGCCACGAAGGATGCGCCATCCGGGGGACATTCCCACGACGGTATGAATCTCGGATCGGAAGTTAACCCTCCGCGTTGCCTCACCGGAGCGCCCCGCGACGCCCCGGGTAGTGCGCCGGAGCGTGTCTCAGCGGGTCACGCCGTGGCGTACGGCCCACAGCGCGGCCTGGGTGCGGTCCGCGAGGTCGAGCTTCATCAGGATGTTCGAGACGTGTGTCTTGACGGTCTTCTCGGAGAGGACCAGGGCCCGGGCGATCTCGCGGTTGGAGCGGCCGTCCGCGATCAGACCGAGCACCTCGCGCTCGCGTTCCGTGAGCGCGCCGCCTCTGCCCTGGCCAGAGGTGCCCTCGTCCTGGGAGAGGAGTGCGCCGGCGACCTCGGGCTGGAGCAGGATGTGGCCGGCGTGGACCGAGCGGATGGCGCCGGCGAGGGCGTCGGGGTCCACGTCCTTGTAGACGTACCCGGCGGCACCCGCGCGCAGGGCCGGGACCACCGTGCGCTGTTCGGTGAAGCTGGTGACGATCAGCACGCGCGCGGGGTTGGCCAGGTCGCGGAGTCTGCGGAGGGCCTCGACGCCGTCCATGCCGGGCATCTTGACGTCCATCAGGACGACGTCGGGCTTCAACTCCTCGGCGAGGGCGACTCCTTCGGCGCCGTCGGCGGCCTCGCCGACGACCTCGATGTCGTCCTGCACCTCCAGGAAGGTGCGCAGGCCCCGGCGGACGACCTGGTGGTCGTCGACGAGCAGCACCTTGATTGCGTCAGCCACCGGGAGCCTCCATCTCGATCGTGGTGCCCTTGCCGGGCGCCGATTCCACCGTGAGCCTGCCACCGACCCCGCTCGCCCGGTCCCGCATCGACACCAGCCCGAGGTGGCGGCCGGCCCGGCGGACCGTCGTCGGGTCGAAGCCGCCGCCGTCGTCCGTGACGCGCAGGACCGTGCCCGGGCCGCGCTTGCCGAGGGTCACCTCGACGCGCTGTGCCCCGGAGTGGCGCAGCGCGTTGTGCAGAGCCTCCTGGGCGACCCGCAGCAGGGCCTCCTCCTGCGCGGCGGGCAGCGCGCGGACGCCCTGACTGGTGAAGGTCACGCGCGCTGCGTGGGCACGGTCGAGAACCTGGATGTGGGTGCGCAGGGTGGCGACGAGGCCGTCCTCGTCGAGGGCTGCGGGGCGCAACTCCACCACGGCGGCGCGCAGTTCGTCGGCGGCCTCCGCGGCGAGCGCCGCGACCTGTTGCAGTTCGCCCTTCGCGCGCGCGGGGTCGCGGTCGACGAGGGCGGTGGCGGCCTGGGCCGTCAGGCGCAGGGAGAACAGCTTCTGACTGACCGCGTCGTGCAGTTCGTGCGCGAGCCGGGAGCGTTCCTCGGCGATCGTCAGTTCACGGCTGCGCTCGTACAGGCGGGCGTTGGTGAGGGCTATCGCGGCGTGCTGGGCGAGGATCGAGAGCAGTTCCTCGTCGTCCTCGGTGAAGCCGCAGCCACCCCGGGGTTTGGCGCAGTTCTTGTTGGCCAGGAACAGGGCGCCGAGGACCTCGTCCCCGTCCCGGACGGGCAGGCCCAGGAAGTCGGACATCTCGGGGTGGGCGGACGGCCAGCCCTCGAAGCGCGGGTCCTCGCGGACGTCGGCGAGGCGCTGGGGCCGGGCCTCCTGGAGCATCGCCGCCAGGATGCCGTGCTGGCGGGGCAGCGGACCGATGGCCTTCCACTGCTCCTCGCCGACGCCGTCGACGACGAACTGGGCGAAGCCGCCGTGGTCGTCGGGGACGCCGAGGGCGGCGTACTGCGCGTCCAGCAGTTCGCGGGCGGAGGCGACGATCGTCTTGAGGACGTCGCGGACCTCGAGGTGCCTGCTCATGGCCAGCAGCGCGGAACTCACCGCGGCGAGGCCGGACCGGGGGCCTTGACTCATGCCCTCACGGTACCGGCGGGGTGTGACAGCGCGGATCGGACCTGTGACGGCCACGGGCTGGGGCGCAAGACCTAGGTCCGAGGTCCCCGGTACCGCGGCCTAGGGCGAGGGGACCGGGTGCCCGGGCGTACGACGAAGGGCCCCTGCGGCTTGCGTCCCGCGTCCGAGGCGGGGGCGGGGGGCCGGTTCCTACGTTGGGATCACCGCCGGACGGAGGCGGATCGGACGAGGGGACGGTTGTCATGCCGGTTGCGATCATCACGGGTGCGTCGAAGGGGCTGGGGCGGGCGCTGGCCGAGGCGCTGGCCGCGCGTGGCTGGGATCTGGTGCTCGACGCCAGAACCGCGGAGGTGCTGAAGGAGACGGCGGCGGCCGTGGCGGCGCACGGGGCCCGGGTCGAGGCCCGTGCGGGGGACGTCACCGATGCGGCGCACCGGGCCGAGCTGGTGGCGGCCGCCTGGCGGCTCGGGGGCTGCGACCTGCTGGTGAACAACGCGAGCGCGCTGGGCGCCGAGCCGCTGGTGCGGCTGGCCGAGCTGCCGCTGGACGGGCTGCGGCGGGCGCTGGAGGTGAACGTGGTGGCGGCGCTGGGGCTGATCCAGGAGGCGCTGCCGCTGCTGCACGGGGCGCGGGCGGGCGCGGTGATCACCGTCAGCTCGGACGCGGCGGCCGAGGCGTACGAGACGTGGGGCGGCTACGGGGCGTCCAAGGCGGCCCTGGACCATCTAGCGGCGGTGCTCGGTGCGGAGGAGCCGGGGCTGCGGGTGTGGGCGGTGGACCCCGGGGACATGGCCACGGACCTGTACGCGGCGGCCGTGCCGGACGACGACGATCCGCGGCCGGATCCGGCCGGTGTGGCGCCGGCCTTCCTGCGGCTGCTGGACGAGCGCCCGGCGAGCGGGCGGTACGGGGCTCCGGCCCTGCTGGAGGGACGGCGATGACGCTGGCGCTGGGGGTGCCGCCGCACGAGCGCAGCCGGGGGTGGGGGAAGGTGCCGGAGGAGCTGTCGGCTCGGGTGCCGGCCGAGCAGCGCGGGCCGGGACGGGACCGGGACGACGTACGGCTGCTGGTGTCGCGAGGGACGGAGGTGGCGCATCACGCGTTCCGGGAGCTGCCCCGTCTGCTGCGGGCCGGGGACCTGCTCGTGGTGAACACCTCGCCGACGCTGGCGGCGGCCGTGGACGGGCGGGTCGGGCACGCGCGTGTGGTGGTGCACTTCTCCACCCGCGGTGACGACGGACGGTGGGCCGTGGAGCTGCGGGAGCCGGACGGGAAGGGCACCACCCGCGCGCGTGCCGGTGGGCCCGCGGGGACCGAGGTGCGGCTGGCCGGGGGTGTGCGGCTGACGGCGGAGGAGCCGCTGAGCCCGGGAAGCGGACGGCTGTGGTGGGCGCGGGTGTCCCCCGTCGGCGCTGTCCCCGGGCTGCTGCGGGAGCACGGGCGGCCCATCCGCTACTCCTATACGGAGCGGGACCAGCCGCTGTCCGTCTACCAGACGGTGTTCGCGTTGCCGTCGGTCGACGGGTCGGGCAGCGCGGAGATGCCGAGTGCGGCGCGGCCCTTCACCGCGGGGCTGGTGGCGGAGCTGGTGAGCCGGGGGGTGCAGTTCGCGCCGATCACCCTGCACACCGGTGTCGCCTCGGCGGAGGTGCACGAGCCGCCGTACCCGGAGCGGTTCGTGGTGCCCGAGGCGTCGGCGCGGCTGATCAACGCCGCGCGGGCCGGGAACGGGCGGGTGATCGCCGTCGGGACGACCGCTGTGCGGGCCGTGGAGTCGGCGGCCGGGGCGGACGGGGTCGTACGCGCGCGTGCGGGATGGACGGATCTCGTGGTCACTCCCGCGCGCGGGGTGCGAGTGGTGGACGGGCTGCTGACCGGGCTGCACGAGCCGGAGGCCTCGCATCTGCTGATGCTGGAGGCGGTGGCGGGGCGGGACGCGATCAGCCGTGGCTACGAGGAGGCGCTGGTCGGGCGCTACCTGTGGCACGAGTTCGGGGACGTGCACCTCGTCCTTCCGGAGGAGAGTGCTGACGCAGAGCATTGCTCGGGCAACCATCAGTGAGAACAGGGTGGGGCCCGTGTGAGCCCGCACATAGGGCGCGGATCACGTACTACGGGCAATAGGAGATAAAGGGGACGGGGTGAACGGGGCAGATGGTTCCATCTGTCCCGATTTGCCCATCCCCGATCCACTATCGGGGATCGTACGTCACACCTTTGCCTGTCCTTTTTGCGGCCGCTAACAATGGCTCTCGTCGCTCAGCGCCGTGGGTTCTCCCCCGGCGGCGCCCGTGCCGAAAGCACCCGCTGTCCGCCGTCGGACGAAGAGAGCGACCTCCGCGCTATTCGAAGAGGTCCATCCGCATGCCCAAGAACACTCGCAAGATCGCGATCGCCGGTGCCGCCACGCTCGGTGCCGCTGCCCTCGCCTTCTCCGTGGTGCCGGCCGACGCGCAGACGACCACTACGGACGCCGTCTCCTCGGCCCGGGTCGTCTACAACGCTGCGCCGGCGCAGGCCGTCAAGGCCAGCGTGACCGACCAGCTGGCCACGACGAGCGTGAAGGTCGACGCCATCGAGGCCAAGAAGAAGGCCGCCGCGGCCGCCGCCGCCAAGAAGAAGGCAGCCGCCGAGGCCGCCGCGAAGGCAGCGGCAGCGAAGAAGAAGGCGGCCGCAGCGGCCGCCGCCAAGAAGGCCGCCGCCGCGCGCAAGGCCAAGGAGGCCGCGAGCCGGTCCGCCGAGCGTGTCGCGGTCAAGAAGGTCGCCACCAAGAGCTACGCCAACAACCTCGACGGCTGGATCAAGCACTCCCTGGACATCATGAAGTCCAAGGGCATCCCGGGCTCCTACAGCGGTCTGCACCGCAACATCATCCGGGAGTCCTCGGGCAACCCGAAGGCGATCAACAACTGGGACATCAACGCCATCAACGGCATCCCGTCCAAGGGCCTGCTCCAGGTGATCCCGCCGACCTTCGCCGCGTACCACGTCGCCGGGACGTCCTGGAACATCTACGACCCGGTCGCCAACATCACCGCCGCCGCGAACTACGCGGCCGACAAGTACGGCACGATCGACAACGTCGACAGCGCGTACTGAGCCACCTCCGCACGCCGATGGGCGGCACCCCGTACCGGGGGTGCCGCCCATCGGCGTACTGCGGCAGCGACTACTTGCGCATGACCTCGGGCTCGTGGCGGCGCAGGAAGCGGGCCACGAAGAAGCCGCAGATCACGCCGAGGACGATCAGCGCGGCCATGTCCAGGCCCCAGGCGCCGACGGTGTGTTCCCACAGCGGGTCCGTCTCGCCGCCGTCCTTGGGCGGGCTGATCTTGTTGAAGTCCAGCGTGGCACCCGCGGCGGCGACCGCCCAGCGCGAGGGCATCAGGTACGAGAACTCGTTGACGCCGACCGCGCCGTTCAGGGTGAAGAGACAGCCGGTGAACACGACCTGGATGATCGCGAACATGACCAGCAGCGGCATCGTCTTCTCGGCCGTCTTCACCAGCGACGAGATGACCAGGCCGAACATCATCGAGGTGAAGCCCAGCGCCATGATCGGGATGGACAGCTCGATCATGGTGGCGCTGCCGAGGACCAGGCCCTCGGTCGGGATCTCCCGGCTCGCGAAGCCGATCACGCCGACCAGCAGGCCCTGGAGCACGGTGACCACGCCGAGCACGAACACCTTCGACATCAGGTACGCGGACCGGGACAGACCGGTGGCGCGTTCCCGCTCGTAGATGACGCGTTCCTTGATGAGCTCGCGGACCGAGTTGGCCGCGCCCGCGAAGCAGGCGCCGACCGCGAGGATCAGCAGGACGGTGGTGGCCGTGCCGTTGGGGATGATCCGGCCGGTCTTCGGGTTGACCGGGTTGGGCAGCAGACTGTTCCCGGAGTCGATCAGCAGGCTCACCGCGCCGAGGACGGCCGGCAGGATCACCGTCAGGGCCAGGAAGCCCTTGTCGGAGGCGATCACCGAGACATAGCGGCGCACCAGTGTGACGAACTGGGACATCCAGCCCTGCGGCTTCGGCGGCTTCATCGCCTGCATCGGCGGCATCTGTACGGACTGCGGCGCGATGGCGTCGATGTCCGCGGCGTACATCTGGTAGTGCTGCGAGCCCTTCCAGCGGCCCGCCCAGTCGTAGTCGCGGTAGTTCTCGAAGGCGGAGAAGACGTCGGCCCAGGTGTCGTAGCCGAAGAAGTTCAGCGCCTCCTCGGGCGGGCCGAAGTAGGCGACGGCACCGCCCGGTGCCATCACGAGCAGCTTGTCGCAGATCGCGAGTTCGGCCACCGAGTGGGTGACCACCAGGACCGTGCGGCCGTCGTCGGCGAGGCCGCGCAGCAGCTGCATGACATCGCGGTCCATGCCCGGGTCGAGGCCGGAGGTCGGCTCGTCCAGGAAGATCAGCGACGGCTTGGTGAGCAGTTCCAGGGCCACCGAGACCCGCTTGCGCTGGCCACCGGAGAGGGAGGTGATCTTCTTCTCTTTGTGGATGTCCAGCTTCAGCTCGCGCAGCACCTCGTCGATCCGGGCGTCGCGCTCGGCGGCCGTGGTGTCGGCCGGGAAACGGAGCTTGGCCGCGTACTTGAGGGCCCTCTTGACGGTCAGTTCCTTGTGCAGGATGTCGTCCTGCGGGACCAGACCGATGCGCTGGCGCAGCTCGGCGAACTGCTTGTACAGGTTCCGGTTGTCGTAGAGGACGTCGCCCTGGTTGGCCGGGCGGTAGCCCGTCAGCGCCTTGAGCAGGGTCGACTTGCCGGAACCGGACGGTCCGATGACCGCGATCAGGGACTTCTCCGGGACGCCGAAGGAGACGTCCTTGAGGATCTGCTTGCCGCCGTCGACCGTGACGGTCAGATGGCGGGCCGAGAAGGAGACCTCGCCGGTGTCGACGAACTCCTCGAGCCGGTCGCCGACGATCCGGAACGTCGAGTGGCCGACGCCCACGATGTCGGTGGGCCCCAGCTGGACCGAGCCGCCCTTGGGGATCGGCTGGCCGTTGACGTAGGTGCCGTTGTGCGAGCCGAGGTCGCGGATCTCCATGCGGCCGTCGGGCGTCGAGTGGAACTCGGCGTGGTTCCGCGACACCTGGAGGTCGGAGACGACCAGCTCGTTCTCCAGGGCACGGCCGATGCGCATCACGCGGCCGAGGGAGAACTGGTGGAACGTGGTCGGGCTGCGGTCTCCGTAGACCGGCGGCGCCCCCGCGCCTCCACCGGGCACCTTCTGCACGTACGGCTCGCTCGGCCCCTGCTGCTGCGGGACGTGCGGCGCGCCCTGCTGCGGCGGCTGCCATCCGGCCTGCGGTGCCTGCTGCGGCGGGGCCTGCTGGGCCCAGCCCGGGTTCGCGGCCTGCGCGGCGTACGGCTGCTGGGGCTGCGCGGCGGGCGCCTGCGCGCCCGAGAGGTTCACGCGCGGCCCGTCGGTCGCGTTGCCCAGGTGCAGCGCCGAGCCGGGGCCGATCTCCAGCTGATGGATCCGCTGCCCCTGCGCGAACGTGCCGTTGGTGCTCCCGTGGTCCTCGACGACCCAACTGCGCCCGTTGAAGCTGACCGTGGCGTGACGCCAGGAGACCCTGGCGTCGTCGAGGACGATGTCGCCCTGCGGATCACGTCCGAGGGTGTATGGCCTGGACGGATCCAGCGTCCAGGTGCGTCCGTTCAATTCCAGTACGAGTTCCGGCACTCCAGCCCCACTGAGTTGTCCCCCGAGTTAGCCCCATCAACGGGGAGTCTAGGGATGTCGAACATCGGGGGGAACTATTTCAGTAGCGGCCCCCTGACCGAAAGTCGGGCCTTGTGAAGAGCGTGCGCGAGCGTATCGGCCGTTCCCGTTGACGGGGTTGAAACCGGGCCGGAGAGTGGTAAAGGCACGCGAGGGGGACGGAAGCGGCGATCTTCGCCGCTGCGCGCCGCGGATCGGGGGGTCTGCATGAGTGCCGGCAGGGGTGTCGAAGGCAGTGGGAGCGCGGCGCGCGGCAGGGGCGTGCCGTGGATCGACGTGCTGCTGGCCGCCGTCGCGGCGGTGAGCTGGGCGTTGATCGGGATGGCCGGGACGGCGGCGCTGGGGCTGCACCTCCTGGAGGCGGACTCCGCGGGCTCGTTGGGCCCGATGACGGCCGCGGTGGTGGCCCTGGCCGCCGGGGGCTCGGTGACTCCGTCGGGCGATGTGTCCGCTTTCGGGCTCACGGGCGCGGAGGCGAACACGGCCATCGAGATCACGCCATTGGGGGTGAGCCTGGTGGGCGCGCTGCTGCTGTCGTGGTTCTTCCTGCGGTCCCTGCGGGCGGCGGGAGCGGTGATCGCCCCGGCCGAACTCCTCGCCCGCGTCGGGACGGTGGTCGCGCTGTACGTGGCGATGCTCGGCGGACTGGCCTGGGCGGGGCACGACGTCATCACGCTCGACGGGGGCGCGCTGGGGCTGGACGACCTGCCCGGGGGCGGGGGCGGTGGCGGGGGCGGCCTGGAGATCCCCGGTCTCGGCGACATCGGCGGACTGCTGCCCGACCGGCTCGGCGACCTCGTCGACGCCAAGGCCGCGGTCGGCTTCACCGTCGACACGGCGCCCACACTGCTCGGCGGCCTCGGCTGGTCCCTCGGCATCCTGCTGATCGCGCTGCTGGCCTCGCGCCGGACGCCGCTGCCGGGCGGCTGGGAGGCGGTGCACCGGGTGGTGCGGCCGGCGGTGTCCGCCGTCGTGACCGTGCTGCTGGTGGCCGTGGCGGCCGGGTTCGCCGCGGCGGCGTACGCGGCGATCGGCGACGACCATCCCCGGCGGATCACGGGAGCGGCGCTGCTCGGCGCGCCGAACGGGGTCTGGCTGGGCATCCCGATCGGCCTGTTCGTCCCCTGGGACGGACGGGCGACGGGCGCGCTGACGAGCGTCCTCCCGGACCCGCTGGACGATCTGCTGGGCGCCGGCACCGAGCAGTCGGTGACGCTGGGCCGCCTCGCGGAGCTGGACGGACGGGTGTGGCTCCTGGGCGTGGCGGCGGCGCTGGTGATGCTGCTGGCGGGGGTGCTGACGGCGGTGCGGACCCCTGTGGGGCCGACGGGGTCTCCGCAGGGCGCGAGGGCCGGGTCGGGGGCAGGGTCCGAGGGCCGGGGCGGGCGCGGGGCCGGCGCGGTCGGGTTCGCCGGGCGTTGTGCCGTGCGCTTGGGGGCGGCGACCGCCGTGGCGTTGCCGTTGATCGCCTGGTTGACGAACGTGTCCGTGGACGCCTCGCTGTCCGTGCTGGGGTTCGACGCCTTCGGGGCCGGGATCGAGCTGCACGGGCACCTCGGGGCGGCGTTGCTGCTGGGTGCCGGGTGGGGCGCGGGGGCGGGGGCCGCCGGTGCGCTGCTGGCGTGGGCCAGTGGCGCCGCGGGGCGGCGGGCGGCGCCACTGGCACGCAGTGACCCGTGGGGCACCGCGGGCCCCGGCGAGACACGTGGGCCGTCGGGGTACCCGGACGACCGGGCCGGGCCGTACGCGCCGGGTGCGCCCTCGTACCGGCCGCCGAATCCGGCGACCAATCCCTATCTGCGGGTTCCGGAGGAGCTGCGGGAGTCGCGGGACGCGGGGCCGCAGCGGGTTCGGCCCGAGCGGGCCGGCGGGGACAGGAGCGGGCAGTCGAGGCCCTACGAGAGCTCCCGGCGGACCGAGCCCCCCTCGGGCGACGGGCGGCCGCCTGCCGGACCGCCGGGGGCGGACGACGTCTACGGCGCTCCGACCGTGGTCCGGCCGATCGGGCCGTCTCCCCGCGCACCGCGTCGGCCTCCCGGCCCGCGGCCGGGTGAGCGGCCGCCGCCCGGGGCGGAGGAGGGTCCGCCGCCGCCTCCGCCCCCTCCTCCCGCTCCTCCGAGGGGCCCCAGGCCGCCTGGCGGACCGCGGTGAGGGGCCGGGGTCGGAACACCCGCAAAACGCCCGCAGCCGACTGTTGTGGAGCGCGCCACCTCACTGACATCCACTGTTCCGCGTCCGTCAGGCGGACCTCGGCGGCGCGCGGCACTGGGTGCCGGATACGGTGGGTACACCATGAGCGCTTTGCAGACTTCGTCCTCTGACGTCCCCACGCTCCTTGTCAAGATCTTCGGCAAGGACAGGCCGGGCATCACGGCCGGCCTTTTCGACACCCTCGCCGCCTTCTCCGTCGACGTGGTCGACATCGAGCAGGTCGTCACCCGAGGCCGGATGGTGCTGTGCGCGCTCGTGACCGAGCCGCCGACCGGCTTCGAGGGGGAACTGCGGTCCACGGTCCACAGCTGGGCCGAGTCGATGAAGATGCAGGCCGAGATCATCTCCGGCATCGGTGACAACCGTCCGCGCGGCCTCGGCCGGTCGCTGGTCACCGTGCTCGGGCATCCGCTCACCGCGGAGGCCACGGCGGCGGTGGCCGCGAAGATCACGAAGGCCGGCGGGAACATCGACCGTATCTTCCGGCTCGCCAAGTACCCCGTCACCGCCGTCGAGTTCGCCGTCTCCGGTGTGGAGACCGCGCCCCTGCGCACCGCCCTGGTCACAGGTGCGGCGGCGCTGGGGGTGGACGTCGCGGTGGTGGACGCGGGCCTGTACCGGCGGGCCCAGCGGCTCGTCGTGATGGACGTCGACTCCACCCTGATCCAGGACGAGGTGATCGAGCTCTTCGCCGCGCACGCCGGCTGCGAGGACGAGGTCGCCGAGGTGACGGCGGCGGCGATGCGTGGTGAGCTCGACTTCGAGCAGTCACTGCACGCGCGTGTGGCCCTGCTGGCGGGACTGGACGCGTCGGTCGTGGACAAGGTGCGCGCCGA
This sequence comes from Streptomyces sp. NBC_01334, assembly GCF_035983595.1. NCBI lineage: Bacteria > Bacillati > Actinomycetota > Actinomycetes > Kitasatosporales > Streptomycetaceae > Streptomyces > Streptomyces sp. NBC_01334. The sequence goes on from NZ_CP130718.1 coordinate 2,437,798, forward strand.
GGTCCGGCTGACGCCGGGTGCGCGCACGCTGATCCGGACGCTGAAGCGGCTCGGATACCAGGTGGGGGTCGTCTCCGGCGGCTTCACCCAGGTCACCGACGATCTTCAGGAGCGGCTCGGGCTGGACTTCGCGCAGGCCAACACGCTGGAGATCGTCGACGGCAGGCTGACGGGCCGGGTCACCGGCGAGATCGTGGACCGTGCGGGCAAGGCGCGACTGCTGCGCCGGTTCGCCGCCGAGGCGGGCGTACCGCTCTCGCAGACCGTGGCGATCGGCGACGGCGCCAACGACCTCGACATGCTCAACGCGGCCGGCCTCGGGGTCGCCTTCAACGCCAAGCCGGTGGTGCGCGAGGCGGCGCACACGGCGGTGAACGTGCCGTTCCTGGACACCGTCCTGTATCTGCTCGGCATCACCCGTGAAGAGGTCGAGGCCGCGGAGACGCACGACGAGCAGTAGCCCCGCGCGGGCGTGGCGAAGACGCAGGGGTGCCGGCGCGCGGACGCGCGGGTGTCCCGACGGACGGGGAGGGCCCGGCACCATCGCGGTGCCGGGCCCTCGCGCGTGGCGGGTGGGTCACTCGGAGGGCGCCCAGTAGTCGAGCAGCGTGGCCACGCCGGGCTCCAGGGACTTCCAGGGGCCGTCGAAGGAGACGACGGCGAAGGCCGCGGCCGGGAACCCGCGGCGGCGCATCCGCTCGCCGGCGTCGCCGTCGCTCCGGCCGGAGAGGATGTCGGCGAGACCCTGGATGCCCGGGTTGTGGCCGATCAGGACGACGTCACGCACGTCGTCGGGTGTTTCGTTGAGCAGGGCGATCAGCTCACCGGGCGAGGCCTCGTAGATCCGCTCCTCGTAGACGGTTTTCGGCCGCTGCGGGAACTCATGGACGGCGAGCTTCCACGTCTCGCGGGTGCGGGTCGCGGTGGAGCAGACGGCCAGGTCGATGGGGATACCGCTGTCGACGAGCTTGCGTCCGGCGACGGCGGCGTCCTTACGGCCCCGCTCAGCGAGCGGACGCTCATGGTCGGTCACCTGCGGCCAGTCGGCTTTCGCATGGCGGAAGAGGACGATCCTGCGGGGTTCTGCGACGCTCATGAGTCCCAGCTTCGCATGAAACAGGCCATGGGGCGCAGGGAGTTGACATGCGGCTTCACCAGCGGTCCTGAGCTCCGCCCTAGCGGGTGACCAGCTGCTGCACGCGCTCGACGAGGTGGGTGATCGCCGGGTCGCCGGTGGCCGCGTGGGCGTCGGCGGGGTTCAGTATCAGCACCAGCAGGGTGATGAAGGCGAGCGTCGGGAGGGCGAGGGCCCACCAGGGCAGCCAGGTGTCGACGCCGCCCGAGGTGGCCGGGTGGGGCCGGGTGTGCGTAGGGGCCGACATGGGTGCCTCCGCTGTCTTCGAGTGGTCCGTGGACCTCGGCAGGTGATCCGCGTCCTGCGGCCACACCTCGAAGTTACGGACTCGGCGGCCCTCAACCCATCCGGTGATCCACCCACTTGACCCTGACCCTCACCCCCTAGGGGACAGGGGGGTTAACCCCACCCCGGTCGCTCGGACGGGATCGCGGGAGGGCCGATTCGGCCGGTCGTCACGTCCGGGCCGTCACGTCCGGGCCGTCAGGGCGAGGCGATGGTCGCGATGACGGCGATGACGACGAAGATGGCGAAGAACGAGCCGAAGACGATCAGCATCTTCTTCTGACCGTTCTGGGGGTTCGGGTCGAGCACTGGCATACGGCAAGTCTCGCACCCCGCGTCCCCCACGGTTCCCCCGGGGTCAGCGGGCGGCCTCCTCCTCCACCGTGCGGTCCCGGCCTGCCAGGACGCCCACGACCGTCTGCGGGACCATCAGGGCCGCCATGAGCGCGAGGGGCAGGCCCCAGCCGCCGCTGTGCTGGTAGAGCACCCCCACCAGGAGCGGGCCTGGGATGGAGATCAGATAGCCGGTGCTCTGCGCGAACGCCGACAGCTGAGCCACCCCCGCGCCGGTCCTGGCCCTCATCCCGACCATCGTGAGAGCCAGCGGGAAGGCGCAGTTGGCGATGCCGAGCAGCAGGGCCCAGACCCAGGCGCCGCCGGCCGGCGCGAGGTACAGGCCGGCGTATCCGACGAGCCCGCAGCCGCCGAGCGCGAGCACGATCGGCCCCTGGTGCGGCAGCCGGGTGGCGACGCGCGGGATGACGAAGGCCAGCGGCACGCCCATCGCCATCGTCACGGCGAGCAGCAGCCCGGCCGTGCCCGCGGGCACCCCGGCGTCCCGGAAGATCTGCGGCATCCAGCCCATGGTGATGTACGCGGCGGTGGCCTGGAGGCCGAAGAAGACGGCGAGCGCCCAGGCGGTGCGGCTGCGGGTGATGCGCAGCGGGGCGGCCGGCGGCTGCGGCACGCGCGCGTGGCCCTGAGGAGCGGGCCTCGGTCCCCGCTCCTGCCGCTCCCCCTCCGTACCCGCTCCGCCCGGTGCCGTCCCGCGGTCCCGTGCGAGCGGCAGCCAGGGCAGGACGGCCGCCGCCGCCAGGCCCGCCCAGAGCGCGAGGCCGGTCTGCCAACTGCCGCCCAGCGCCTCGGTCATGGGCACCGTGATCGCGGCGGCGGCGGAGGTGCCGAGGGCGAGGGCCATCGAGTACAGGCCGGTCATGGTGCCGACCCGGTCGGGGAAGTGACGCTTGACGATGACCGGCATCAGGACGTTGCTGACGGCGATGCCCATGAGGGCGAGGGCACTGGCGACGAGGAACCCCGCCGTGCCGCCCACGTAGGGGCGCAGCAGCAGCCCCGCCGTGATGGCGACCATGCCGGCGCACACCACCGCGCCCGCCCCGAAGCGGCGGGCCAGCCGGGGTGCCATGACGCCGAAGACGGCGAAGCAGAGCGGGGGCACGGAGGTGAGGAGCCCGGCCACGCTGCCGCTCATGCCGAGACCGTCGCGCACCTCTTCGAGGAGGGCGCCGAGGCTCGTGATGGCGGGCCGGAGGTTGAGGGCGGCCAGCACGATGCCGACGACGAGCAGCCGTGTGCCCCGGTCCCGCGCGCGAGGGGCCGTTCGCGGCGGCCCACCGGCGGCCGAGGCGCGGGTGGGCGGGGGTGTCGTCGTCCGGGTCTGCTCGCCAGCCATGCCGACCATCATAGAATCATAGGATGATTGGTTGTCCATGCCCGGGTTCCCCTCGGCCGCCCCACCCGTGCGAAGGTGTGCCATGCCCCTGAGCCATCCCCGCCGCTCGGCGCTGTCCGAACAGGTCATCGCCGCGCTGCGCACCCAGATCACCTCGGGCGAGTGGCCGGTCGGCGCGCGCATCCCCACGGAGCCCGAACTGGTCGAACAGCTGGGCGTCGCCCGCAACACGGTCCGCGAGGCCGTCCGGGCGCTCGCGCACAACGGGCTGCTGGACATCCGGCAGGGCTCGGGCACCTACGTCGTGGCGACCAGCGAACTGGCGGGCGTGATGCACCGCCGCTTCGCCGACGCCGACCCCGGGCACATCGCCGAACTGCGCGCCACGCTGGAGTCGAGCGCGGCGAAGCTGGCGGCCGGACGGCGCACGGAGAAGGACCTCAAGCAGCTGGACGCGCTCCTCCTGCGACGCGAGGAGGCCTGGAACTCGGGCGACACGGAGGCGTTCGTGACGGCGGACTCGACCTTCCACCTGGCGGTGGTGGCGGCCTCCCACAACGACGTCATGAGCGCGATGTACGCGGACCTCGGCGAGGTGCTGCGGGACTGGCTGCGCGAGGACGTCGGCGCGGAGCTGACGCCGGAGACGTACATGGACCACACGCGGCTGGTGGACGCGATCCGCGCGGGCGACGCGGAGGCCGCCGCCGTCGAGGCGGCGAGCTATCCCCTGCTCTGTCGGCCCGGCCGGTTCACATCTTCTGGTGGCTGACCCAGGCCGAGCGGACCTCCTTCCAGCAGCGGCCGGTGAGCCTTACGGTCTGTGCGGGGCCCGCGTCGGCGGGGGTGCCGTCGGTGTCGAGATCCCACCAGCGGTCGCACTCGATGTGCAGACGGACGCGGTCGGTGTCGGCGTAGGGGTTGTGGCAGTAGGCGACGACTCGGGAGCCGAGGACCTCGGTGCGGCACTCCGCACCGAACGGCTCCTCGGGTGCGGCGGTGGCCTGCCGGGCCGGCACGCGCGCGTGGGGCAGCGCGTCGTACGGCAGCGACAGGACGAGACAGACGGCGACGGTCACTGGGGCCAGGCTGCGAGACAGGCGCACAAGGGGACCTCCTCGGCCGTGCTGGGGAGGAAAGCGCGGTAAGGAACCCGCACTTCAGAGTGCCTTGCCGGGGCACTCCCCCGCCTGGCCGGATGAGCCGAACGGGTGACGCCCCGCTCCCCACGCGCGGGCGGGGGAACGGGGCGTCGACGGCGTGTCGGTGATCAGGCTCCGATGGCGTGCAGGCCACCGTCGACGTGCACGATCTCGCCCGTGGTCTTCGGGAACCAGTCGCTCAGCAGGGCGACCACACCGCGGCCGGCCGGGCCGGGGTCGTTGAGGTCCCACTCCAGCGGGGAGCGGTCGTCCCACACGGAGGCCAGCTCGGAGAAGCCCGGGATGGACTTGGCGGCCATGGAACCGATGGGGCCGGCGGAGACCAGGTTGCAGCGGATGTTCTGCTTGCCCAGGTCACGCGCCATGTAGCGGCTGGTGGCCTCCAGGGCCGCCTTGGCGGGGCCCATCCAGTCGTACTGCGGCCAGGCGAACGAGGCGTCGAAGGTGAGGCCGACGACCGAGCCGCCGTTCTGCATCAGCGGCAGACAGGCCATGGTGAGCGACTTCAGGGAGAACGCCGAGACGTGCATGGCCGTGGCGACCGACTCGAACGGCGTGTTGAGGAAGTTGCCGCCCATGGCGTCCTGCGGCGCGAAGCCGATGGAGTGCACGACGCCGTCGAGACCGCCGAGCTCCTCGCCGACGATGTCGGCCAGCCGGCCGAGGTGCTCGTCGTTCGTCACGTCGAGCTCGATGACCTTGGTGGGCTTCGGCAGCTTCTTGGCGATGCGCTCGGTCAGCGTGGGCCGCGGGAACGCGGTCAGGATGATCTCGGCACCCTGCTCCTGGGCCAGCTTGGCGGTGTGGAAGGCGATGGAGGACTCCAGCAGCACGCCGGTGATCAGGACGCGCTTGCCCTCGAGAATTCCGCTCATGGTGATCAGTGACCCATTCCCAGTCCGCCGTCAACGGGAATGACGGCTCCAGTGATGTACGAGGCGTCGTCCGAGGCGAGGAACCGCACCGTCGCGGCGATCTCCTCCGGCTGCGCGTACCGGCCGAGCGGGACCTGCGAGACGATGCCCGCGCGCTGCTCGTCGGTGAGCACCTTGGTCATGTCGGTGTCGACGAAGCCGGGCGCGACGACGTTGAAGGTGATGTTGCGCGATCCCAGCTCACGGGCGAGGGAACGCGCGAAGCCGACCAGGGCGGCCTTGGAGGCGGCGTAGTTCGCCTGCCCGGCGGAGCCGAGCAGACCCACGACCGAGGAGATCAGGACGACACGGCCCTTCTTGGCGCGCAGCATGGCGCGGTTCGCGCGCTTGACCACGCGGAAGGTACCCGTGAGATTGGTGTCGATGACCGAGGTGAAGTCCTCCTCGGACATGCGCATCAGGAGCTGGTCCTTGGTGACGCCGGCGTTGGCGATCAGAACCTCCACGGGGCCGTGTTCGGCCTCGATCTCCTTGTAGGCCTGCTCCACCTGCTCGGAGTCGGTGATGTCGCACTTGACCGCGAAGAAGCCGGCCGGTGGCTCGCCCGAGCGGTACGTGATCGCGACCTTGTCGCCGGCATCGGCGAACGCGCGGGCGATGGCGAGGCCGATGCCCCGGTTTCCTCCGGTGACGAGAACCGAGCGGCTCAACGGATCACCCTTTCGATTGGGGTCTGACGCACCCGCCCGAACACGGAACGGCAGGTGGCTTCCCTCGAAACCTATCGGTCTGCCTCGTCCGACGGACATTCGGGCACCGACAGTGGCTCACCGGACTGGCTGTGGGGTCTCTACAGAAAGTTTGCGGAAGCGGGGCGGAAACGTGTGGTCCGGGGCTGCCGGGCGCGACATGATCGAGGCCTTCACACGTGACGACACCAGGGAGAGACGTAGGTGCCCCACAGCATCGATGAAAGTTTCACGGCCCTACCCCTACGCGCCCTCGCCGACGCCGCTCTCGCACGCGCGCGTGCGCTGGGGGCGGAGCACGCGGACTTCCGGTTCGAGCGGGTGCGCAGCGCGTCCTGGCGGTTGCGGGACGCCAAGCCCTCCGGGTCCTCCGACACGACCGACCTCGGGTACGCGGTGCGGGTGGTGCACGGCGGTACGTGGGGGTTCGCGTCCGGCGTGGATCTCACGATGGACGCCGCGGCCCGGGTCGCCTCGCAGGCCGTGGCGATGGCCAAGCTGTCCGCGCAGGTGATCAAGGCGGCCGGTTCGGACGAGCGGGTGGAACTCGCCGACGAGCCGGTGCACGCCGACAGGACCTGGATCTCGTCCTACGAGATCGACCCGTTCACCGTTCCGGACGAGGAGAAGGCGGCGCTGCTCGCGGACTGGAGCGCGCGGCTGCTGGCGGCGAACGGGATCAACCACGTGGACGCCTCGCTGCTCACCGTCCACGAGAACAAGTTCTACGCCGACACGGCCGGGACGGTGACCACCCAGCAGCGGGTGCGGCTGCACCCGGCGCTGACCGCGGTGTCGGTCGACGAGTCGAGCGGCGAGTTCGACTCGATGCGCACGATCGCGCCGCCCGCCGGACGCGGCTGGGAGTACCTCACGGGCACCGGGTGGGACTGGGACGACGAGCTCGACCGGATCCCGGAGCTGCTCGCCGAGAAGATGCGGGCGCCGAGCGTCGAGCCGGGACTGTACGACCTGGTCGTCGACCCGTCGAACCTGTGGCTGACCATCCACGAGTCCATCGGGCACGCCACCGAGCTGGACCGGGCCCTCGGCTACGAGGCCGCCTACGCCGGCACCTCCTTCGCCACCTTCGACCAGCTCGGCAAGCTGCGCTACGGCTCGGACCTGATGAACGTCACGGGTGACCGCACCGCCGAGCACGGCCTGGCGACCGTCGGCTACGACGACGAGGGCGTCGAGGGCCAGTCCTGGGACCTCGTGAAGGACGGCACGCTCGTCGGCTACCAGCTGGACCGGCGGATCGCGAAGCTGACCGGGTTCGAGCGGTCCAACGGCTGCGCCTTCGCCGACTCCCCCGGCCATGTCCCGGTGCAGCGCATGGCCAACGTGTCGTTGCGGCCGGATCCGGCCGGGATGTCGACCGAGGGACTCATCGGCAGCGTCGACCGGGGCATCTACGTCGTCGGCGACCGGTCCTGGTCCATCGACATGCAGCGCTACAACTTCCAGTTCACCGGGCAGCGGTTCTTCCGGATCGAGAACGGGCGGATCACCGGCCAGCTGCGGGACGTGGCCTACCAGGCGACGACCACCGACTTCTGGGGGTCGATGGCGGCGGTCGGCGGCCCGCAGACGTACGTCCTCGGCGGCGCCTTCAACTGCGGCAAGGCCCAGCCGGGCCAGGTCGCGGCGGTGTCGCACGGCTGCCCGTCGGCCCTCTTCAAGGGCGTCAACATTCTGAACACCACGCAGGAGGCGGGTCGATGAGCGCGGGCACCAACAAGGCGCAGCAGCCGCACGAGATCGTCGAGCGCGCCCTCGAGCTGTCACGGGCCGACGGCTGTGTCGTGATCGCCGACGAACAGTCGACGGCGAACCTGCGCTGGGCCGGCAACGCGCTCACGACCAACGGCGTCACGCGCGGGCGCACGCTCACCGTGATCGCCACGGTCGACGGCAAAGAGGGCACCGCCTCCGGTGTCGTCTCGCGGGCCGCCGTCACCAAGGACGAGCTGGAGCCCCTGGTCCGCGCCGCCGAGGCCGCCGCGCGGGGCGCGGCCCCCGCCGAGGACGCGCAGCCGCTGGTCGCCGACGTGGCTCGGTCCCCCGAGTTCACCGAGGCGCCCGCGGAGACCTCGTCGGCTGTGTTCGCCGACTTCGCGCCCGCCCTGGGTGAGGCGTTCGCACGCGCGCGGGCGGGCGGTCGCGAGCTGTACGGGTTCGCCAACCACGAGCTCGTCTCGACGTACCTGGGGACGTCGACCGGGCTGCGGCTGCGGCACGACCAGCCGAACGGGACGCTGGAACTCAACGCCAAGTCCCCGGACCGGACCCGCTCGGCGTGGGCCGGGCGCTCGACCCGGGACTTCAAGGACGTGGACCCGGCGGCGCTCGACGCCGAGCTGGCCGTGCGGCTGGGCTGGGCGGAGCGGCGGATCGAGCTGCCCGCCGGGCGGTACGAGACGCTGCTGCCGCCGACCGCGGTGGCCGACCTGATGATCTACCAGCTGTGGTCGGCGTCCGGCCGGGACGCGACCGAGGGCCGGACGGTGTTCTCGCAGCCCGGCGGCGGCACCCGGCTCGGGGAGAAGCTGTCCGACCTGCCGCTGACCCTGCGCAGCGACCCGAACGAGCCGGGCCTGGAGTCGCCGCCGTTCGTCATCGCGCACTCCTCCGGCGGCGACCAGTCGGTCTTCGACAACGGCCTGCCCGTGCGGCCCACCGAATGGATCTCCGCGGGCGAGCTGAAGCGCCTGACGACCACCCGGCACAGCGCGGCCCTGACCGGCCTGCCGGTGGCGCCCGGGGCCGACAACCTGATCCTGGACGGCGGCGAGGACCGCTCCCTGGAGGAGATGGTCGCGGCCACCGGACGCGGGCTGCTGCTGACCTGCCTGTGGTACATCCGCGAGGTCGACCCGGCGACGCTGCTCCTCACCGGCCTGACCCGGGACGGCGTCTACCTGGTGGAGAACGGCGAGGTCGTCGGCGAGGTGAACAACTTCCGGTTCAACGAGTCGCCGGTCGGCCTGCTGGGGCGGGCGACGGAGGCGGGGCGCACGGAAAAGACGCTGCCCCGGGAGTGGAGCGACTGGTTCACTAGGGCTGCGATGCCCCCGCTGAGGGTGCCGGACTTCAATATGAGCTCTGTCAGTCAGGGCGTATAACCTCGTAGCCGGTGGTCGCTCGACCGCCCGAACACAGTCTGAAGATCATCAAGGAGATATGAGAACCGTGACGGACATCGTCGACGAACTGCAGTGGCGCGGGCTGATCGCCCTCTCCACTGACGAGGACGCATTGCGCAAGGCGTTCGCGGACGGTCCCGTCACGTTCTATTGCGGCTTCGACCCGACCGCGCCCAGCCTGCACCTCGGCAACCTCGTGCAGATCCTGACGATGCGCAGGATCCAGCAGGCGGGCAACCGTCCGCTGGGTCTGGTCGGGGGCGCCACCGGGCTGATCGGCGACCCGAAGCCCACCGCGGAGCGGACGCTGAACTCGCCCGAGGTCGTCGCCCAGTGGGTCGAGCGGCTGCGCGCGCAGATCGCGCCGCTGCTCGACTTCGACGGCCCGCACGCGGCGGTCATGGTCAACAACCTGGACTGGACTCAGGGCCTGTCGGCCATCGAGTTCCTGCGGGACGTCGGCAAGCACTTCCGCGTCAACAAGATGATCGCCAAGGAGGCCGTCTCCCGACGACTCAACTCCGAGGCGGGCATCGGCTACACCGAGTTCAGCTACCAGATCCTCCAGGGGATGGACTTCCTGGAGCTGTACCGGCGGCACGGCTGCACGCTCCAGACCGGCGGCAGCGACCAGTGGGGCAACCTCACCTCGGGCACCGACCTGATCCACCGGGTGGAGTCCGACGCCGTGGTGCACGCGCTGGCCACCCCGCTGATCACCAAGGCGGACGGCACCAAGTTCGGCAAGACGGAGTCCGGCACGATCTGGCTCGACCCCGAGATGACCACGCCGTACGCCTTCTACCAGTTCTGGCTGAACGCGGACGACCGGGACGTGTCCAAGTTCCTGCGCATCTTCAGCTTCAGGTCCCATGACGAGATCGAGGAGCTGGAGCGGCAGACCGAGGAGCGTCCGCAGGCCCGGGCCGCTCAGCGCGCGCTGGCCGAGGAGCTGACGACGCTGGTGCACGGCGCCGACCAGACGGCCGCCGTGGTCGCCGCGTCCAAGGCCCTCTTCGGCCAGGGCGAGCTCGGCGAGCTCGACGACCGGACGCTGGCCGCGGCCCTCTCCGAGGTGCCGCACATCCAGGTCGCCGAGCTCGGACCGGTCGTGGACCTGTTCGCCGAGGTCGGCCTGGTGGCCAGCAAGTCCGCCGCGCGGCGGACCGTGAAGGAGGGCGGGGCCTACGTGAACAACGTCAAGGTCACCGCGGAGGACGCCGTCCCGGCCAAGGACGAGCTCATCCACGGGCGGTGGCTGGTGCTGCGGCGCGGGAAGAAGAACCTGGCCGCCGTCGAGGTCACCGACGTCTGAGTGCCGCGCTTCCGCTCTGCGGGTTGCGCGTAGGGGGTGCGCCGCAGGGGCGCGGGTTTCTGCCGGCCGTGGCTTTCGTCGTGGCTTGTCTCGCAGGTCCCCGTGCCCCTCCCGGGCTCCCGGCTCAGGCGCGGGTCTTCCTCTTGCCCAGCGTCGCCATGTAGAGCATGTCGCCCAGGGCCACGATGATGATCGCGGCGATCAGCTGGAACAGGTGGCGGCTCCAGTCGATGCCGGACGTCGACTCGACCCCTGCCGCGCGGGCGATCGAGTTGCCCACGATCGCGCCCAGCATGCCGAAGATGGTGGTCAGCCAGAGCGGGCTGTGCTGCTTGCCCGGGATGATCGCCTTCGCGATCAGGCCCAGCACGAATCCCACGATGATCGCCCACAACCAGCCCATGGCTGCCTCCTTGTACGGCTCTACGTGAGCATTGCACCCAAGTCTCGGTCCGCTCGCCGTACGGCGCATGTCGGGTGCGGCCATACGCGGCACGGCGCAGAACGATCGCCCGGGCGCCGGGTGACCCGGTCTCGAAGGCGGCGCAGTCGCGGCGTAACGTGGACGGTGTCCGGGCCCGGCTCCCCGATCGGGTGCGGGCCGGAGAGGGGCCGGGGCAAGGCCGATGCGGGCGGACGGTGGAATGTGATGCGGAAGCAGGGTGGCGGCGGCAACGTCCAGGTGTTCCGGATCACCGGTGCGCGCCAGGGACTCCAGGACGACGTGCGGGGCCGGCAACGGCGGTACATCATCTCGATGTCGATCCGCACGCTGTCGGTGATCCTCGCGGCGACCTTGTGGAACGTGGAACGCCATGTGGCGATCGTGGCATTGGTCCTGGGGGTGGTGCTCCCCTATATCTCGGTGGTGATCGCCAACGCGGGGCGGGAGAACGTGCCTTCCCTCCCCTCCACTTTCCTGACCGTGCCGGTGCGCACCATGATCGCTCCGCCACGGGCCGAGGGGGAATCCGTGGGCTCGGTGCCGGAAGAGGAGGGCTTCGCGGAATCCCTCCGCAAGGAACCGGAGCCCGATCCGGCTGAGCGTCAGCCGTGAACAGGCCATGCGCGGACTGTGCTCCAAGCTCAGGAAAAGCTCAGATCAATCATGTTGTTCCAGTGCCGTGCGGACCGTGAGCCATGACATACTTCGTACGCGCTCCGCATCCCCCGTCGGAGCGACGGACCGACGCCGGGCAGCTCCCCCCGTGGCTGCTCGGCGTCGCCTTTGTGTGCGTGTGGTGAGACAAATCTGTGAGTGACGAGACCCCCGTCTGTTCTGCCAAGGGCTGCCGTGTCGACGCGGTGTGGGTACTGGCATGGAACAACCCGAAGCTGCACACGCCGGAGCGGCGCAAGACGTGGCTCGCGTGCGAGGAGCACCGGGAGCATCTGTCGCAGTTCCTCGGCGTCCGGGGCTTCCTCAAGGACGTCGTCCCGCTGGCCGAGTGGGAGTCCCCGGAAGCCTCCTAGCCGCCGATCGCCGACATCGGCCTGTCCGGCTGGAGGAACGTCGGGTCGTCCAGGCCCGAGCCCGCCTTTTTGCCCCACATCGCCAGTCGCCAGATACGGGCTATCTCCTCGTCGGGCGCGCCGGAGCGCAGGGCCGCTCGCAGGTCCGTCTCCTCGCGGGCGAAGAGGCAGGTGCGGACCTGGCCGTCGGCCGTGAGGCGGGTGCGGTCGCAGGCGGCGCAGAACGGGCGGGTGACGGAGGCGATGACGCCCACCCGGTGCGGGCCACCGTCCACCAGCCAGCGTTCGGCCGGGGCGGAGCCGCGCTCCCCCTCGCCCTCGGCGGTGAGGTCGAAGCGGGTGCGCAGGGAGGCCAGGATGTCGCCGGCCGTGACCATGCCCTCGCGCTTCCAACCGTGCTGGGCGTCCAGCGGCATCTGCTCGATGAAACGCAGCTCGTAGTCGTGCTCGACGGCCCAGGCGAGGAGGTCGGGGGCCTCGTCCTCGTTCAGGTCGGGCATCAGGACCGAGTTGACCTTCACCGGGGTCAGGCCTGCCTCACGGGCGGCTTCGAGGCCTTCGAGGACGTCCTTGTGACGGTCCCTGCGGGTGAGGGTCTTGAAGACGTCGGGCCGCAGGGTGTCGAGGGAGACGTTGACCCGGTCCAGGCCCGCCGCCTTGAGGGCGGTGGCGGTGCGGCGCAGGCCGATGCCGTTCGTCGTGAGGGACATCTGGGGGCGGGGAGCCAGGGCCGCGACCCGCTCGACGATGCCGACCAGACCCGGGCGCAGCAGGGGCTCGCCTCCGGTGAAGCGGACCTCCTCGATGCCGAGCGTGGAGACCGCTATGCCGATCAGACGGACGATCTCGTCGTCGTCGAGCAGATCGGGCTTGGCCAGCCACTGCAGGCCCTCCTCGGGCATGCAGTACGTACAGCGCAGGTTGCACCGGTCCGTCAGCGAGACCCTCAGGTCGGTGGCCACTCGGCCGTAGGTGTCGATGAGCACGTGGGCCCCCTCCCTCGTAGCGATCGCGTGTTCTTTTCCGTCACTTGCGAGCCTACGTGACACCGGTGACAACGACAGTGCCCGATCCCACGAGATCCCAGGGAGCGGAACGCGGGCGCGTCGTAGGGATCTACGACGCGGCCGCGGGAGGGGATGGTCAGCGGGTTGCTCAGTGGGCTCCGGTACCGGTCAGGGAGCGGACCTCCAGTTCGGCGAACTTGCCCTTGTCGGGCTCCTCCTTCGACAGCAGGGTGCCGACGACGCCCAGCAGGAAGCCGACCGGGATCGAGATGATGCCCGGGTTCTCCAGCGGGAACCAGTGGAAGTCGACGTCGGGGAACATCGAGGTGGGCTTGCCCGAGACGACCGGCGAGAACAGCACCAGGCCGACCGCGGTGACCAGGCCGCCGTAGATCGACCACAGGGCTCCGGAGGTGGTGAACCGCTTCCAGAAGAGGCTGTAGAGGATCGTCGGGAGGTTGGCGGAGGCGGCGACCGCGAAGGCGAGGGCGACCAGGCCGGCGACGTTCAGGTCGCGGGCGAGGGCGCCCAGCAGGATGGAGACGGCGCCGATGCCGACGGTGGCGTAGCGGGCCGCGTTGATCTCCTGCTTCTCGCTGGCGGTGCCCTTCTTGATGACGTTGGCGTAGATGTCGTGGGCGAAGGACGACGAGGACGCGAGCGTGAGGCCCGCGACGACCGCGAGGATCGTGGCGAAGGCGACCGCCGAGATGGTGGCCAGCAGGATCGCGCCCCAGTTGGAGTCGACGCCGCCGAGATGGAGGGCGAGCAGGGGCGCCGCCGTGTTGCCCGCCTTGTTGGAGGCGATGATCTCGTCCGGCTTGATGAGCGCGGCGGCGCCGAAGCCGAGGGCGAGGGTCATCAGGTAGAAGGCGCCGATGAGGCCGATGGCCCAGAGGACCGACTTACGGGCGGCCTTGGCGGTGGGCACGGTGTAGAAGCGGATCAGGATGTGCGGCAGGCCCGCGGTGCCCAGGACCAGGGCGATGCCGAGCGAGATGAAGTCCAGTTTGGTGGTGCCGGTGGCGCCGTACTTCAGGCCGGGCTCCAGGAAGGCCGCGCCCTTGCCGCTGTTGTCGGCGGCCGAGCCCAGCAGGTCGGAGAGGTTGAAGTCGAACTTCAGCAGGACCAGGAAGGTGAGCAGGAGGGCGCCGGCGATGAGCAGGACCGCCTTGACCATCTGGACCCAGGTGGTGCCCTTCATGCCGCCGATCGTCACGTAGACGATCATCAGTACGCCGACCAGCGCGACGATGCCGACCTTGCCGCTGTCGCTGGTGATGCCCAGCAGCAGGGAGACCAGGACGCCGGCGCCCGCCATCTGGGCCAGCAGGTAGAAGATCGACACCACGATGGTGGAGGTGCCGGCCGCCGTGCGGACCGGCCGCTGGCGCATGCGGTACGCCAGGACGTCGCCCATCGTGTAGCGGCCGGAGTTGCGCAGCGGTTCGGCGACCAGGAGCAGGGCGACCAGCCAGGCGACCAGGAAGCCGATGGAGTACAGGAAGCCGTCGTAGCCGAAGAGGGCGATGGCGCCCGCGATGCCGAGGAAGGACGCGGCGGACATGTAGTCGCCGGAGACGGCGAGGCCGTTCTGGAAGCCGGTGAACTGGCGGCCGCCGGCGTAGAAGTCGGCGGCGTCCTTGGTCTGGCGCCCGGCCCAGACGGTGATGACGAGGGTCGCGGCGACGAACACCGAGAACAGGATGATGATCAGCGTGCGGTGCTCGCTGGCCTCGCCTGCGGCGAGCAGGGTGTGCTGTGCGGGGCTCATGCTCCGCCCTCCATCCGGGACTTGATGGCCTCGGCCTTGGGGTCGAACCGCGCGGCGGCGGTCCGCGCGTACCACCAGGCGATGAGGAAGGTGGTGAGGAACTGGGCGAGGCCGAGCGTCATGGCCACGTTGAAGTTGCCGAAGAGCTTGGTGCCCATGAAGTCGCCCGCGTAGTTGGACAGCAGGACGTACAGCAGGTACCAGGCGATGAAGGCGACCGTCAGCGGGAAGGCGAAACTGCGGTAGGAGCTGCGCAGTTCACCGAACTCCGCGCTCTCCTGCACCGCGACGAACTCCTCGGTGGACGGGAGTTGGGCTGGGGATTTCGAGGGGGGCGGTGTCTCGGTGGCCACGAAGTCTCCTCGTTGCGAATGCGGGTCGGACGGCGAAAGGAGGCGAGTGTCCTCTCGCTCCCTGCCCAAGGTCACGGCGCCGCACAAGGACGGGTTCAACGCGTCGGGCGGGTTTGTCGAAGTGGCCTTCGGCAGGTCATGACCAACGAGCGTGGGCCGCGTCAGGTCATGGGTCGGCAAACTCGCCGCCTGGAAGTCATTGCTGGCCGGTGAGTCAGGGAGATAGCTTCGGGCAAGCACCACCCGTCATGTACCTGCCCAGGCAGCACCTGCGCTTGGGTCAGGTCCCGTTTCCGGATGATGTGGAGACCCCATGGCTCATCTGCCTTCCAGACGCCGCCTCGCGCTCGCGGTGCCCGTCGTGCTGTCGCTGACCGCCTCCCTCGGCTTCCTGCCGACAGCGGCCTCCGCGGTGCCCGTCACGACTTCCGCCACCCGGACGGCCGATGCCGGAACCCTGGCATACGTCGTCAACACGAAGGTGGACCACCGCACGATCGGGTCGGTGAAGAAGGCGATCGCCGCGGCCGGCGGCACCGTCGTCGCGGCGTACGAGAAGATCGGCGTCCTCGTCGTCCATTCGGCGAACCCCGACTTCGGACCTCAGATACGCGCGGTGCGCGGCGTGCAGTCGGCGGGTGCGACCCGTACCGCGCCGCTGAGCGCCGCGGGCACCACCGACGAGGGGGCCGCGCAGGTCCTCTCCAAGGCGGAGGCCGCGAAGATCGAGAAGGCGTCCGACGCGGCGGGCCAGAGCGAGCCGCTCGAGGCCGACCAGTGGGACCTGCGCGCGATCGGCGCCGACAAGGCCGCCGGGATCAACCCGGGCAGCAAGAAGGTGACGGTCGCCGTGATCGACACCGGCGTCGACGACACCCACCCGGACCTCGCGCCGAACTTCTCCCCGTCCCAGTCGGCGAACTGCGTCGGCGGCGTCGCGGACACCAGCGAGGGCGCCTGGCGCCCCTACACCGCGGACGACTACCACGGCACCCATGTCGCGGGCGAGATCGCCGCGGCCCGCAACGGCATCGGCGTGGCGGGCGTCGCGCCCGGCGTGAAGGTCGCCGGCATCAAGGTGAGCGACCCCAAGGACGGCCTCTTCTACCCGGAGAACGTCGTCTGCGCCTTCGTGTTCGCCGCCGACCACGGCGTCGAGGTCACGAACAACAGCTACTACGTCGACCCGTGGCTGTACAACTGCATGGACGACCCCGACCAGAAGGCGATCGTCGACGCGGTCAACAGGGCCCAGCTGTACGCCCAGAAGAAGGGCACGATCAACGTCGCCTCGGCGGGCAACTCCAACCATGACCTGGACTCCGACTCCCTGGTCGACGCCTCCAGCCCGGACGACTCCACGCCGGTCGAGCGGACCGTCGACCCCCACGAGTGCTTCGACGTCCCGACCCAGCTGCCGGGTGTCGTCACGGTGAGCGCGACGGGCGTCAAGGGCACCAAGTCGTACTACTCCACCTACGGTCTGGGCGCGATCGACGTCGCGGCACCGGGCGGCGACAAGTACCAGATCCCGGACACCCCGTCCGCCAACGGCCGCATCCTGTCGACGCTGCCGAACAACACGTACGGCTTCCTCCAGGGCACCTCGATGGCGTCCCCGCACGTCGCCGGTGTGGCCGCGCTGCTGAAGTCGACCCACCCGCACGCGAGCCCGGCCCAGCTGCAGGCGCTGCTCAAGCTCCAGGCCGACAGCACGGCGTGCCCGACCGAGCCGTACGACGGCGACGGCAACGGGGTCGTGGACGCGACCTGCGTGGGCGGCAAGCGCCTCAACGGCTTCTTCGGCTTCGGCGTCGTGAACGCGCTGCGCGCCGTGAAGTAGTCGCCCGACAGGCGGTCGGAGGGCCGGGCGGACATCCGCCCGGCCCTTCGTGCGTGTGCGTGGGCGTGCAGGCGGGTCGGCGTCAGTGCATGTCGTGGCGTCTCCCGCGTGCACCTGCACATATGTTGATTGAATCAATAATGCATAGTGCAGTCATGACTGGAATCAGGTTTGCCTGGTCGGAGCTGGGCGGCGATCCCGCCCTCCTCGCGCGCGTGTCGACCGTCGTCCGGGAGGACGCCCTACAGGCGCGGCTTCCCGTGCGGGAGCTGGCGCGCGCCTGTGTGGCCGCGTGCGCGCTGGCCGGCGCCGAACTGGGGGCGCGGCGGGCCGGCCTCCCGGAGGTGCCCGGGGTGCGGGTGGACGACGCGGCGGTGGCCACCGCGTTCGCCAGCGAGCGGCAACTGCTGGTCGACGGACGGGCGCCGGTCGCCTTCGCCCCGCTGTCACGGTTCTGGCGGACGGCCGACGGATGGGTGCGCACCCACGCCAACTACCCGCACCACCGCACGCGGTTGCTCAGGGCGCTGGCGCTGCCGGAGGGCGCCGACGCGGCCGCCGTCGAGGCGTCGCTCGCGGAGCGCTCCGCCCTGGAGGTGGAGGACGCGGTGTACGCGGCCGGGGGCCTGGCCGTCGCGTGTCGCCCGCCCGAGGAGTGGGCGGCCGAGGAGCAGGCGGCCATGATCGCCGCTCGCCCCCTGGTGGAGCGGGGCCGGTCGGACGAGGCACCCGTGCGTACGTTCGCACCGCTGGAGGGCGGCCCGCTGCTGCCCGCCGCCGGACTGCGCGTCCTGGACCTGACCCGGGTCCTGGCCGGGCCGGTCGCCACCCGCATCCTCGCCCTGCTGGGCGCGGACGTCCTGCGGGTCGACGCACCCCATCTGCCCGAGCTGCCCGACCAGCACGCCGACACGGGCTTCGGCAAGCGCTCGGCGCTGCTGGACCTGACGACGGACCGGCGCGCCTTCGAGGAACTGCTCGCGACGGCGGACGTCGTGGTCACCGGCTACCGGCCGGGCGCCCTGGACCGGTTCGGACTCTCCCCGGAGGCACTGGCCGAGCGTCGGCCCGGGCTGGTCGTGGCGCAGGTGTCGGCGTGGGGCGCGTACGGGCCGTGGGGCGGGCGGCGCGGCTTCGACAGCCTGGTCCAGGCGGCCACCGGCATCGCGACCGTCGAGGGCGCCGCCGGGCGGCCGGGCGCACTGCCCGCACAGGCCCTCGACCACGGCACCGGCTATCTGCTGGCGGCGGCCGTGCTGCGGGCCCTGACCGAGCAGTCGTACGACGGCGGCAGCCGGTTCGTACGGCCGGCGCTGACCCGGACCGCGGCGTGGCTCACCGAGGGAGCCCGGGCGAGCGGGAGCGAGGCCGTCCACGGCGGGGGCGTCGAAGCCGGTGACGTCCGAAGCGAGGGCGTCCGGATGGACGAAGGGGAGGGCAAAGGGATGACCAAGGCGCAGGAACGGCAGGTGAGCGGGGGCGGGAGCGTCGGCCCCGGCCGACTGCTCGCGGAGACCGACAGCCCTCTCGGGCGGCTGCGCCACGCCCTTCCACCGGTGTCGTTCGACGGCGGGCCGGGCGACTGGGCGCGGCCGCCGGGGCCTTGGGGGGCCGATCCGGCGCGCTGGCTCTGAGCCCCCGGACGATCGGCCCCCGTGCCGACACCGGACCCACCTGACCGGTTGAGAATGAGTTGCCCTGATTTGCCGGGGATGGTGAAGATCCTGGCATGGCCCTCATACGACCGACCGAAGCAACCGAATCCGTACGCCGTTCCGGCCCGGGCCGGGCGGTGGCGCTGCTCGTCCTGGTGGGGTTCGCTGCCCTGATCCCGCTGCTCGGGCCCTCCGTCGCCGCGCACGGCACCGGGGAGGCAGCGCCCGCGGACTCCGGCGTGGTCGCGCTGCTGCGGGTGCTGCTGTTCGCGGCGCTGTGCGTGCAGGTGGGCGAGCTGTTCGCGGCCGGTCTCACCCGGTGGGTGCCCGGCGCCCCGCCCGGCCGGCCGATCAGCTGGGCGCCGTACGCGGCGGTCGTGGGATTCTCGGCCGCGGCGGCCGCCGGTGAGCTGGCGCCGCACGGCCATGGCTCGCGGGGCGGCGTTCTCGCACTGCTGGAGGCGGTCGCGTTCGCCGTGGCGGGGCTGTGCGCGCTCACGCGCCGACCGAACCGTCAGGTGTGGCCGCTCACGGCGGTGATCCTGGCGGAGGCGCTGCGCGCGCACCCACCGACCGAGTCCTCGCCGCTGATCGGCTCCGGGCTGACGGTGGTGCATCTGACGTGCTCGGCGCTGTGGGCGGGCGGACTGCTGAACGTGCTCCGCATGCTGCGCGGGTGGGGCGACACCGAGGCGGGCGCCGCGCTGCTCGGGCTCTACGCGCGCGTGGCGGCCGTCCTGTTCGCCGGGGTCACCACGACCGGGCTGTTCAGTTCACTGCGCCGGATGCCGTCGGAGGCGGTGCTCGACCAGCTGGCGACGACGGCGTACGGGCGCGTGCTGCTCGCCAAGGTGCTTGTCGTGGGCGCGGTCGCCCTGCTCGCCCTGTGGGCGCGGACCCGGCTGCGCCGGGCCCCCGACCCGCTGGCCGCCTGTTCCCCCGCGCGCGTGGAGATCGTCGCGCTCGGGGTGGTGGTCACGGTGTCGGGGCTGTTGACGGCATTGCCGCTGCCCATCAAGGGTTGAGGAGCGCGGCCCGATGGTCAATGGTTGAAGCGTGTGGGTTGCGGGTCAGGGCCGCCGGTCCACGGTTGAAGCGCATGGGCCGGGGATCAAGGGTTGAGGATCAGGGGTCGCGGGTCAACTGTCGTACGACGGAGACTTGTTGCGCCCAGGACCAGCAGGACCTGTGCGGCGATGTAGGTGAGCATGATCCACAGGTCGGGACGCGGAGCCTGCGGCCAGTCGGCGACGCCGGTGGCGATGAGGGTGTCGGAGAGCAGGAACAGCGCCCCACCGGCACCGGCGACCGGACCGAGCCGGGTGGTGGCGAAGTAGGCCATGGCCGTGAGCAGGGTGCTGTAGACGGCGACGGGGAGGCGCAGGTCCGCGGGGAGGTCGGGCCACAGGAGGGCGACGGTGGCGATCAGGGCGGTGGCGTAGCAGGGGACGAGGAGGGCGCCGCGCGCGTGGGGCCGGCCGATGCGGGCGAACAGCGCCAGGTAGCAGAGGTGACCTGCGGCGAAGGACGCCATGCCGGCGAGGAAGGCGGGGTCGGCGTCGAACAGCAGCAGGGTGTCGCCGCCCCAGCCGCACAGAAGGGCGGCGACCAGGAGCCGGGGAGCGCCCCGCGTGGCCGCCCAGGCGGCCAGGAGAGGCATCAGAAGGGGCTTGGCCACCGTGTGCCCGGCGTCGGAGCCGACCGCGAGGCTGAGCAGGTCGACGGCCGCGGCGAGGGCGAAGAGGCCGAGGAGGACGCGGGAGCGGGTCACGCGGCCGTGGTCTCCTCGGCCGTGGCGGCCGTCGCCGTGGCGGCCGTCGCCGTGGCGGCGGCCGTGGTGGCGGCGACTGTCGAGGGTGCCGGTGCGGACGCGGGTTGCCAGCCGGGCCCGCGGAACACGCGTCCCGTCCGCTCACGCCAACTGCCCGCCGCCTTCACGTCCTTGGCGATCGCGACGTACTCGTGCGTGGCCACCTTGATCGGGTTGAACGTGTTGATGTTCTTGGTCAACCCGTAGACGGGCCGGTCGACCTCGGGCACGAACGACCCGAAGAGCCGGTCCCAGACGATGAGGATGCCGCCGAAGTTGCGGTCCAGGTAGCCGCCTTGGGAGGCGTGGTGGACGCGGTGATGGGAGGGCGTGTTGAACACGAACTCGAACCACCGGGGCATCCTGTCGATCCGCTCGGTGTGGATCCAGAACTGGTAGACGAGGTTGGCCGAGGAGCAGAACGCGAGCGCGGCCGGGTGGACGCCGAGGGCGATGAGCGGGACGTAGAACGGCCAGACGGTCAGCGTGGTCCAGGGCTGGCGCAGGGCGGTGGTGAGGTTGAACTTCTCGCTGGAGTGGTGGACGACGTGACAGGCCCACAGCACGCGGATGACGTGGTGGCCGCGGTGGGACCAGTAGTAGAAGAAGTCCTGCGCGAGCAGCACCAACGGGAGCGTCCACCACAGGACCGGGACACGGAGCGGGGTCAGCTCGTAGATCGCCGTGTAGATCGCGACGATCGGGATCTTCCAGACGAAGTCGAACACGAGACTCCCGAGCCCCATGCCGACGCTCGTCGCGGCGTCCTTCGTCTCGTACCCGGCCGCATCCTCGTCGGGATGGAGCCGGACGCTGATCACCTCGACCACGGTGAGCAGCACGAAGGCGGGTATCGACCACAGCACGACATCGGGCAGGTTCGGCATGGGGGCACCGTAGAACGGCTGATGGGCTGCGGCTAGACGTTGTTACCCACAAGTATTACCGACGGTACGCGCTTGCTTGTTGGCGATCTCCGCCAATAGGCGTGCTCGTCTCCGGCGGCCCGGACTCTCCGGCCGCGCTCGTCCACGCGTCGGGGGTCGCCCGTGGGCGGCCGGTGGTCGCCTTCACCACCGGCCCGACCGACGACGTCGGCGGGAGCAGCGCGCGACGGGCTGATCCACCCTCAGAAACCCGCCCACCGGGCCCAGGGCCGTGCCTCCGCGTCTCCGCGTCTCGGTGTCTCCGTGTCTCCGTGTCTCCGTGTCTCCGGCCCGACCCTCACACCCCCGCTGCCCCCAGCAGCGATCCGACGAGGTAGGTCACCCCCATCGCCAGTGCCCCGCCGCCCACGTTGCGCAGTACCGCGCGGCCCGGCGCCGCTGCTCCCAGGCGGGCGCTGCTCCAGCCGGTGCCGGCCAGGGCCGCCAGGACCGATGCCACGGTCACCGGGAGGCGCAGGTCCGCCGAGGGCAGGACGATGGCGAGCAGCGGGAGCAGGGCGCCGAACGTGAAGGCGAGGAAGCTGGCCCAGGCCGCGTGCCAGGGGTTGGTGAGGTCGTCGGGGTCGATGCCGAGCTCCACGCGCGCGTGGGCCTTCAGGGCGTCCCGTTCCGTGAGCTGAACGGCGGCCTCCCGAGCCACGTCCCGGGACAGTCCGCGTTCCTCCAGCAGCCCGGTCAGCTCCTCCAGTTCGGCCTCCGGCTGCTCGCGCAGCTCCCGCCGTTCCAGCGCGAGGGCGGCCTTCTCGGAGTCCCGTTGGGTCGACACGGAGACGTACTCCCCCGCCGCCATGGACATCGACCCGGCGAGCAGACCGGCGAGGCCGGCCGTCAGCAGGGCCGAGCGGTCGTCCGTCGCGCCGGCCACGCCGACGACGAGGCCCGCGGTGGAGACGATGCCGTCGTTGGCGCCGAGGACCGCGGCCCTCAGCCAGTTCAGCCGGGATCCGAGCGAGCCTCCGTGGGCCTCGGCGTGGGTGGGTTCCGTCACAGCACGGAGGATGGCACCCCGGGAGGCGCGTGCCCCGTACCGACGCTCGTCGTCGCGGAGGCGGGCGCGGGAGCGGGCGCGACGGGCCGGGTGGGCGGGAGCGTGAACCGTCGTCCGGCAGGTCGGAGTCGGCCGGGCATCGGCCGACGGCCGCGGGCACGCGCGTGTGCGCCCCGCGAACTCCCGTACGGTCCGAAGGGCTTCACGCGGCCCCTCTTCGGGGCGGGTGCCGCAAGCTGTCAGTGGGGGCCCGTATCCTCAATGACCATGCTCGAAGACCACACGACGACAGCGTCCTCCCCCACGGAGTGGCCGACCGCGTATCCCCAGGGATACGCGGTCGTTGACGTGGAGACCACCGGCCTGGCCCGGGACGACCGGATCATCTCCGCCGCCGTCTACCGGCTGGACGCGCGCGGTGAGGTGGAGGACCACTGGTACACGCTGGTCAACCCGGAGCGCGACCCGGGCCCGGTGTGGATCCACGGTCTGACGAGCGATGTGCTCGAGGGTGCGCCCCTCTTCCAGGAGGTGGCCGCCGAGTTCGCCGCCAGGCTCGACGGGCGGGTGCTCGTCGCGCACAACGCGGTCTTCGACTGGCAGATGATCGCGCGGGAGTACGCGCGCGCGGAGCGCGAGGCGCCGGTGCGGCAGCGGCTGTGCACCATCGCGCTCTCCAAGGAACTCGGCCTTCCGCTGCCCAACCACAAGCTGGAGTCCCTGGCGGCCCACTTCGGCGTGGTGCAGCAGCGGGCCCACCACGCGCTGGACGACGCGCGCGTGCTCGCGGAGGCGTTCCGGCCGAGTCTGCGGGCCGCGGCGGCCGGCGGGGTCCGGCTGCCGCTGCTCGAGTGCCGGCCGCTGACCGAGTGGTCCGACCGGCCCGCGCCCCTGATCGGCCGGCAGGCGAGTGGTTCGGGCGGCGGCTACGGCAGCTACCGGCCCGGCAGTTGGCGGCCGTCCCGCAAAAGGCCCGCATGCCCCCATCCCAACCCTGGTCGGTACGAAGAAGGCAAAAGACTCAAGCAGGGCATGCGGGTCGCCTTCTCGGGCGACACGTCGGTCGAGCGTGACCTGCTGGAGGACCGCGCCGCCGAGGCGGGACTGCACGTCGCCACGAGCCTGTCCCGGCTGACCAGCCTGCTGGTCACCAACGACCCCGACTCGGGCACTTCGAAGGTGGTGAAGGCGCGGCAGTTCGGGACGCCCGTCGTCGACGAGGCCGCCTTCGGGCAACTCCTGCGGGATGTGGAGCCCGCCGACGGGTGACCCGTCAGCAGAGGTGACCCGTACGCAGGGGGGACCCGTACGTACGGGTGATTGCCACGCGACTCGCCCGCCGTCCGCTCGCCCGCGCGCGGGTGACGGCTCACCCTGTGGCGCATGGCGAGATGCGAAGTTTGCGGCAATGACTACGGAATGACCTTCGAAGTGCACGCGCAGGGCGCGATCCATGTCTTCGACTGCTTCTCCTGTGCGATCCACCGCATGGCCCCCATCTGCGAGCACTGCCGGGTGCAGATCATCGGCCAGGGCGTCGAGGTGGAGGGCCACTGGTACTGCGGCGCGCACTGCGCCCGCGCGGAGGGCAGGGCGGGCATCGTCGACAAGGTGTGAGCCGGCCCGGCAGCTTCCGGGGACCGACGTCCGACGACACTGCCTTCCGGCACCCGGCCGAATGCGCCCCACGACCGAGTTGTACGGTCGTGGGGTGTACCGCTTCCTGTTGTCCCGGCAGTGGGTGATCCTCACGCTGGTCTCCCTCCTCCTCATCCCCACGATGATCAGGCTGGGCTTCTGGCAGATGCATCGCTACGACGAGCGCACCGCCCGCAACCAGCTGGTCTCCGACGCGCTGACCGCCGAGGCGGTGCCCGTGGAGAAGCTGACCACCCCGGGACACGCCGTCACCCGCGACGAGCGGTACCGAAGCGTCACCGCCACCGGCTCCTTCGACACCGAGCGCGAAGTCGTCGTCAGACGCCGGGTCAACGCCGACGAGACGGTCGGCTTCCACGTCCTCACCCCCTTCGTCCTGACGGACGGCAAGGTGCTGCTGGTCGACCGGGGCTGGATCCCCGCAGATGCCCCGACTCAGACCTCGTTCCCCGAGGTTCCCGCGCCGCCCGCGGGCCGGATCACCGTCACCGGGCGGCTGATGCCCGACGAGACGACCGCCGCGAGCGGCATCAAGGACCTCAAGGGACTGCCGGACCGGCAGGTCATGCTGATCAACAGCGAGCAGGAGGCCCGGCGGCTCGGCGCGCAGGTGCTCGGCGGCTACATCGCGCAGACCGCGCCCGAGCCGAAGGGCGACAGTCCG
Organism: Streptomyces sp. NBC_01334; assembly: GCF_035983595.1. Taxonomy (NCBI): domain Bacteria; kingdom Bacillati; phylum Actinomycetota; class Actinomycetes; order Kitasatosporales; family Streptomycetaceae; genus Streptomyces; species Streptomyces sp. NBC_01334. Next base: position 2,462,335 of record NZ_CP130718.1, read on the forward strand.
GAGCTGGTCGGCCGGCCCGGCAGCGAGGACGCGGCCCTGAACTACGCGTACGCCATCCAGTGGTGGCTGTTCTCCGTGGGCGTCCCCGTCGGCTGGGTGATCCTGGTCCGCCGCGAGACCCGCGACCGGGCCCAGGCCGCCGTACGAGAGGCGGAGCAGGCCGAGCCGGCCACGGTCTGACGGACACACCACGCGAACCCGGGCGCGGGCCCGCGCCCGGGCGCGGACTCGGGCATCTCCTGCGGGTCCGTCAAGACCCACACCTCACGCCGCCTCGCCGCGCTCACCCAGGCGATGGAAGCCCGGCGATGAACGACACCGGCCCGGACCGCGTCCGGCAGGAACCGCCGCTGCCGTCGGCGCAGGACCGCACCCGGCGTGAGCTGTGCGAGGCCCTGGAGGCACTGGCCGACGGGGTGCGGCCCGCCCCGGACGCCTATCGCACGGCGCGCGGCGAGTGGCTGCGGCGCGAACGCCGGCGGCGGCTCGTGCTCGCGGTGCTGATCGCCGTCGTCTTCGCCCTGGCCACGCTGATCGGTCTGTGGGTGCTGAACCAGGCGCCGTCGGACCCGGGCGTCGTCTTCTCGGGCGCCGGCACCCTGACGGCCTCGCCGTCACTCCCCCGGCCCCAACCCTGATTGCCCCCCGGGCCCGCCGGGAACCCGGAACTGCGTGCACCCCCGCATCGAGGACTACGCGCTCATCGGCGACGAACAGACCGCCGCCCTGGTCGGCATGGACGGCTCCGTCGACTGGCTCTGTCTGCCCCGCTTCGACTCCGGAGCCTGCTTCGCGCGTCTCCTCGGCGAGGAGGAGAACGGCCACTGGCGCATCGCACCCCAGGGCGCGCAGGGTCCCTGCACGCGGCGCGCCTACCGGCCCGACACCCTCGTCCTGGACACCGAGTGGGAGACCGACGAGGGCGCGATCCGGGTCACCGACCTGATGCCCCAACGCGACAAGGCCCCCGATGTCGTACGCATCGTGGAGGGGCTGCGCGGCCGGGTCACCGTCCGCAGTGCGCTGCGGCTGCGCTTCGACTACGGCTGGATCGTCCCGTGGATGCGCCGGGCCGACGGCCACCGGGTGGCGATCGGCGGTCCGGACGCGGTCTGGTTCCGCAGCGAGCCGGAGGTGCGCACCTGGGGCGAGGACTTCACCACGTACTCGGAGTTCACCGTCGCCGAGGGCGAGTCGGTCGCCTTCGTGCTGACCTGGCACCCGTCGCACGAGTCGCGCCCGCCGCTCGTCGACCCGTGGGAGGCGCTGCGGGTCAGCGTCGACGACTGGCAGGCGTGGGCCGCCCGCTGCCTCTACGACGGGCCTCACCGGGACGCCGTCGTCCGCTCCCTGATCACCCTCAAGGCCCTGACCTACGTTCCCACCGGCGGCATCGTCGCCGCGCTCACCACCTCCCTGCCCGAGGAGATGGGCGGGGTGCGCAACTGGGACTACCGCTACTGCTGGCTGCGCGACTCCACCCTCGCCCTCGGCGCCCTTCTGGCGGCCGGCTACCAGGACGAGGCCGAGGCCTGGCGCAACTGGCTGCTGCGCGCCGTCGCGGGAGATCCGGCGGACCTCCAGATCATGTACGGGCTGGCCGGCGAGCGGCGGCTGCCCGAGTGCGAGCTGCCCTGGCTGGCCGGCTACGGGGACTCCAGGCCGGTACGCATCGGCAACGGCGCCGTGGACCAGCTGCAACTGGACGTCTACGGCGAGGTCATGGACTCGCTGTCGCTGGCCCGGACCTCGGGCATGCCGCCCCGGCCGCACATATGGTCGTTGCAGTGCGCGCTGATGAAGTGGCTCTGCGAGAACTGGCGGCAGCCGGACGAGGGCCTGTGGGAGGTGCGCGGTGGCCGGCGCCAGTTCGTGCACTCCAAGGTGATGGTGTGGGTGGCCGCCGACCGGGCCGTCCGCGCGCTGGAGGAGCACCCTGACCTGAGCGGTGACCTGGCGGGCTGGCGGGCGCTGCGCGACGAGGTGCACCGCGAGGTGTGCGAGCGGGGCTACGACCCGGAGCGGGGCACGTTCACCCAGTACTACGGCTCGCGCGACCTGGACGCCTCCCTGCTGCTCATCCCGCGCGTCGGCTTCCTGCCGCCGGACGACCCCCGGGTGGTCGGCACCGTCGACGCGGTCCGTGCGGCGCTGGGACACGGCGGTCTGCTGCGCCGCTACAGCACGGACGGCTCGACCGTCGACGGCCTGCCGGGCGGCGAGGGCACCTTCCTGGCCTGCTCGTTCTGGCTCGCGGACGCGCTGCACATGACGGGCCGCACACAGGAGGCGCGCGAGCTGTTCGAACGGCTGGTGGGACTGGCCAACGACGTGGGGCTGCTGGCGGAGGAGTACGACCCGACGACCGGCCGGCACCTCGGCAACTTCCCGCAGGCCTTCAGCCACATCGGCCTGGTGAACACCGCCCTCGCCCTGTTCGGCGCCGAGAAGGCAGGATAGGGGCCATGGATCTTGGACTGAAGGACCGGGTGTACGTGGTCACCGGGGCGACGCGCGGCCTGGGCAACGCCGCCGCGCGCGAGCTCGTCGCGGACGGCGCGAAGGTCGTGCTCACCGGGCGGGACGAGAAGCGCGTCGCCGACGCCGCGGCCGAGCTGGGGCCGAACGCCGTCGGACTCGCCGTGGACAACGCCGACCCCGGGGCGGCGGCGCGGCTGATCGCTGCGGCGCGCGATGCCTTCGGCGGCTTCGACGGAGTGCTGGTGAGCGTGGGCGGTCCGCCGCCCGGGTTCGTCGCGGACAACACGGACGAGCAGTGGCAGGCCGCGTTCGAGTCGGTGTTCCTCGGGGCGGTCCGGCTGGCGCGGACGGCCGCCGCCGAGCTGGAGGCGGGCGGGGTCATCGGGTTCGTCCTGTCGGGTTCGGTGCACGAGCCGATTCCCGGGCTGACCATCTCCAACGGCCTGCGGCCGGGACTGGCCGGCTTCGCGAAGTCGCTCTCCGACGAGTTGGGGCCCCGGGGGATCCGGGTCGTGGGACTGCTGCCGGCCCGTATCGACACCGACCGGGTGCGGGAGCTGGACGGGCTGTCGGCCGACCCCGAGGCCACCCGGGCCGCGAACGAGTCCCGGATTCCGCTGCGGCGGTACGGGACTCCGGCGGAGTTCGGCCGAACGGCCGCGTTCCTGCTGTCGCCGGCGGCCTCCTATCTGACGGGCCTCATGGTGCCGGTCGACGGCGGGATGCGGCACGGGTTCTGACCGGTCCCGCGCCGGGTGCGGGGGCGGTGACGGTCACGCGGCAGAGCCGCGGACCGTCACCGCCCCCGCACCCCCGGGCAGCTCAACCGACCCTTTCGGCCTTGTGTCTGACACCCTTCATCCGCACCTCCGCAGGCAGTGCCGCGAGCGCCGCCGAGTCCCGCGCGTGGGTCAGGGCCTGCGCCGTCAGGTGGTCCAGCGCCGTCGCCGGGTCCACGTGCGGCTCCAGCACCAGGCGGACCCGCGCCTCGGGCGCCTCCCTCCTGCCCTTCAGCGCCACATGCGCGTGGGCGACGCCGTCCAGCCGCTGCGCCTCGCCTGCGAGTACGCCCTCCAGGGCGCGGCCCCGCAGCAGCGCTCCCGCACCGTCGCCCGTGTCGACGAGGAGCTCGCCCAGCCGACGGCGGCGCAGGACCGCCGTCAGCCACCACAGGGTCAGCAGGACGAGGAGCGCGAGGACCGCGATCACCGTCGGCCACCACCACGCGTCGGCGCGCCAGCGGGTGCGTTCGGCGGTGGTGAGCAGGACGTCGTGCGGGCCGTCGTGGAGCCACCAGGAGGGCGCCGAGGCGCCCAGTCCCACGGCCAGCACCACGCCGCCGACGGCGAGCAGCACCACTCCGGCGACTGCGATGAGCACGCGGTTGACGGTACCGAGCATCGTCCTCACCCCTTCTTCCCGGGTCGCCGCACATGGACCGACAGGGTGAGCGGCCGGACCAGGCCCAGGCCACGGATCGCGTCGGTGAGGACGGCGTCCAGGTCGGCGTGCACGTCGTCCAGGTCGCGGAAGTGGGCGAGCGCGCGGACGTCGGCCTTCCGGCGGCCCGCGCGCACCCGTACCGACTGCACGCCGGCGACCTCCATGGCCCGGTCGCGCAGCACCAGGGCGGCCGCGTCCCGGTCGAGTCCCGCCCGTACGTCCGGGTGGGTGCGGCGCATCGGCAGGACCTCCCGGAGACCCGGGGTCACCGCCAGGACAATCAGCCACAGGCCGAGGGCCGCCGCGACCCCGGCGCCGAGCAGCACCCAGATGTCGTCGAGGGGGCGCTCGGCGAGCTGCCGGGCGAGTCCGGTCCGCCAGGCCATGGCGGACCGGTCGGCGCGTACGGCCACCACGTCGTAGAGGAAGGCGGCCGCGACGACCAGCAGCAGCGCCGAGACGACACCGGCCGGGACGCGCCGCGCCGACCAGAAGCGGTGGTCGGCGGGGCCCGCCGCGCCGGGGCCGTCCTCTTGCGTGGGTTTCTCCAGAACAGGCAGTGTGCTGCCCTGCAAGCCTCCGGGCTCGCTCATCGCGCCCTCCCGTGCGCCACACCGGGGGCCGCTGTCAGGTGCAGCCGTTCCACCTGGACGGCGACCTCCGGAACCTCCATTCCCACCAACGCGCCTACCCGCTCGGTGACATGTCGACGCACACGGTGACAGCGTCCGCCGATATCGGTCGGGTAGTCGAGTTCGAGATGGACCCGGACATGCGCGGTGTCGTGGTGGACGACGACGGTGGCGTGCGGTCCCGCGGCGTCGGACGGCAGGGGTCCGACCGCCTCGCGGGCGGCCTGGGCGGCGATCTTCGCCACGACCCGGTCGGCGATGCGGGTCGCGCCGCGCGCGCCCGGGGGAACGACGGACCGGCTCCCGCCGACGGCGGCGCCCCCCTCGTCCACGGAGCTCACCGGCGCCGGTCGTCGCGGGTACGGAAGAAGTCGCCGAGTTCCAGGTCCCCTTCCAGGACCCGGCCGACGACGAACCCGACAGCGCCCAGTGCCGCCACCAGGAGGAAGGCCCCGAACCCGCCGAAGTATCCGGCGAAGCCCAGCGCCATGCCGGCGATCATGCCGACCACGGCCATGCTCAAGGTGTTCTCCCCTCGGCGGTCCGGTCACCCGGCCGTCGTCTGTGTGTCACTGGATCCGGGGCTCCGGCTCCTCGTCCTCTTCGTCGGGCAGCTTGACGTCGCTCACCGCGATGTTGACCTCGACGACCTCCAGTCCGGTCATCCGCTCCACGGCCGCGATCACGTTCTCCCGCACGGCCTGCGCCACGTCGGCGATGGCCACGCCGTAGTCGACGACGATCTCCAGGTCGAGTGCGGTCTGCACCTCGCCGACCTCGGCCTTCACCCCTCGGCTCACCGACTTCGAGCCGCCGGGCACCCGGTCCCGTACGGCGCCGAAGGTGCGGCTGAGTCCGCTGCCCATCGCGTGAACGCCCAGGACGTCCCGTGCCGCGAGGCCCGCGATCTTCTCGACGACGCCGTCGGCGATGGTGGTCCGCCCTCGGGTCGCCGGATCACCACCGCCGCGCTTGGTCGTCCTGCGGGCCCCCAGCGGCTCGGTGCCGCCGTCGGAAACCTGCGTCCGGTGCTGCTCCGCTGCTGCCTCGGTCATCGCCGTACGTCCTTACGTCCGGTTCGTTCCTCGTCTCTTCCACCACGGTAAGCGCGGTTGCCCGACCGCGCGCCAGGGATGCGGCAGGCTGGAGCAATGACGGCGGACGGATGGACGAGCGCGGTACGGCATCAGCTGAGCCTCGGCAGGCTGCTCCCGCTGGGCGGGCCGCGGGACGGCGCGTGGATCACGGAGGCGGCGGCCGAGGCGGTGCTGCGGCGGGCGGTGCGGGGTGTGGAGGGCGTGCGCATGGGCGCGCTGCGGATCGCGTTGGCCGACCCGGCAGGGGTGTACGAGCCCGCCGTGCCGCCTCCGCCGAGCGCCCTGCCGCCCGGGCCCCTGCGGGTGACGGCGGACATCGCCGCGTCCTCGTCCGAGCCGCTGCCGACGACGGCGTCCCGCCTGCGCACGGCGCTGGCGGCGGCCGCGACGGATCGGCTCGGCCTGGTGGTGTCGGAGGTGGACCTGCGGGTGACGGCTCTGCTGGACGAGGACCCGGAACCGGAGGCGGCAAGGCCCGGTCCGGAGCCACAGCACGTCGGAGCCGCACAGCACGGCGACGAGGCACGCGCGACCGTCGCCGCTCTGTCCGTGCCCGGGGTGACCCGGTTGACCGACGCCGTCGGCAGGGCGGTGCTCATCGAGGATCGACAGCACTCGACCGCCCTGCCGAACCGTCACGCACGCGTGGAGATCGCGGTGAGTGCGCACCACCGGGCCCTGGAGGTGGCCAGGGGGGTGCGTGCGGTGGTGTCGGAAGCGCTACGGGATCACCCGACGGTGGCCGTTCTGGTCACGGCGGTGGAGTGACCGGGCCCCGCGAGGGACCGCTCATTCGCCCACGCCGGCCAGGTCCCGCAGACGGCGGCCCTGGGCGGCGCGCTCGGCGGCGCGCTGCTCGTCGTAGGTGCGGTCGCCTGCGCCGCGCAGCAGCGCCTTGGTCTCGATGACGGCCTCCCGGGGAGCGGCCAGGATCGCCGCGGCCAGCTCACGCGTCGCGGTGTCGAGGTCCTGCGCGGGCACGGCGATGTTGGCGAGCCCGGAGCTCACCGCCTCCTCGGCGTGCACGAACCGGCCGGTCAGGCAGATCTCGGCCGCACGGCCGTAGCCGACCAGGGAGACGAGGGGATGCGTGCCGGTCAGGTCCGGCACGAGGCCGAGGCCGGTCTCCCGCATGGCGAACTGCACGTCGTCGGCGACGACGCGCAGGTCACAGGCGAGAGCCAGCTGGAAGCCCGCACCGATGGCGTGGCCCTGGACGGCGGCGATGGACACGAGGTCGTTGCGTCGCCACCAGGTGAAGCCCTCCTGGAACGCGGCGATGGCGGCGTCGAGTTCGGCGTCACCACTGCGCGCGAGATCGATGAAGGACGGTTCGCCCTCGATCCCCTCGGGCGTGAACATCTGCCGGTCGAGCCCCGCGGAGAAGGACTTGCCCTCGCCGCGCAGCACGACCACGCGGACGGAGCCCGGCACCAACCGCCCGGCTTCGGCGAGCGCCCGCCACATGGCGGGGCTCTGCGCATTGCGCTTGGCCGGGTTGGCCAGCGTCACCGTGGCGAGCGCGTCGTCGACGGTGAGCCGTACGCCGTCCTTGTCGAGCAGGGGAACGAGTTCCTGGTCGGGCGTGGCCATGAGGAGCCTCCGATGAGTGCGATCAGCTAGCGGTCAGCCAAGTGACTGCACAGTAACCACCCGGCCGGTCGGACAACCGACCGGGTGGCCACCATCGAAAGCGGTGGGCCGCCCCGGGTCAGGACGAGGCAGCCTTCTTGCCTCGGGTCGCCCCGCCACGCCCACGCAGCGTGACGCCCGACTCGCTGAGCATCCGGTGAACAAAGCCATACGAGCGACCGGTTTCCTCGGCCAGCGCCCGGATGCTCGCACCGGAGTCGTACTTCTTCTTCAGGTCTGCCGCGAGCTTGTCGCGCGCGGCGCCGGTCACCCGGCTGCCCTTCTTCAGAGTCTCGGCCACCCGTGCCTCCTCATGGGAAGTGCGCTCTGGTCATCCTCATGATCACCCCTCCGGCGCGCGATGGCCACCCATTCGGCAAGGTCCGTGCGACAGGGTTTTGACGACAGGAGCGCGTCCCCACAAGTGGAATCTGTGATTCCACCCGGTGGCGTTCGTGGGGCCGAACGGGTTGTCGTGCGAAATGGCAGGTCAGAGACGTGCGACGGCCGACCCCTTGTCGACAAAGGGATCGGCCGCGAAATCGATGTAGGACACACCTCGATACGAGGAGATCTCACACAGATGATGGATCACCGGTGGGCCGAATGATCCAGACGAATGATCCAACATCGTGGATCACGCCGTGGAGTCCTCGTCCGGTCAGGCCAGCGCGACCAGATCCGCGTAGTCGGCGCCCCACAGGTCCTCGACGCCGTCGGGCAGCAGGATGATCCGCTCGGGCTGGAGCGCCTCCACGGCGCCCTCGTCGTGGGTGACGAGGACGACCGCGCCCTTGTAGGTACGCAGCGCGCCGAGGATCTCCTCGCGGCTGGCCGGGTCGAGGTTGTTGGTGGGCTCGTCGAGCAGCAGCACGTTGGCCGAGGAGACCACGAGGGTGGCGAGGGCCAACCGGGTCTTCTCGCCGCCGGAGAGCACGCCGGCGGGCTTGTCCACGTCGTCGCCGGAGAACAGGAACGAGCCGAGCGTCTTGCGGACCTCGACCAGATCCAGGTCGGGGGCGGCGGAGCGCATGTTCTCCAGGACCGTCCGCTCCGGGTCGAGCGTCTCGTGCTCCTGGGCGTAGTAGCCGAGCTTGAGGCCGTGGCCCGCGACGACCTCGCCCGTGTCGGGCTGCTCCGCCCCGCCGAGCAGACGCAGCAGGGTCGTCTTGCCGGCGCCGTTCAGGCCGAGGATGACGACCCGGGAGCCCTTGTCGATCGCCAGGTCGACGTCGGTGAAGATCTCCAGCGAGCCGTAGGACTTCGACAGGCCCTCGGCCATCAGGGGCGTCTTGCCGCAGGGCGCGGGCTCGGGGAAGCGGAGCTTGGCGACCTTGTCGGACTGACGGACCGCCTCCAGGCCGGAGAGCAGCTTGTCGGCCCGCCGGGCCATGTTCTGCGCGGCGACCGTCTTGGTGGCCTTGGCGCGCATCTTGTCGGCCTGCGAATGCAGCGCGGCGGCCTTCTTCTCGGCGTTCTGGCGCTCCCGCTTGCGGCGCTTCTCGTCGGACTCGCGCTGCTGCTGGTAGAGCCGCCAGCCCATGTTGTAGACGTCGATCTGGGAGCGGTTGGCGTCCAGATAGAAGACCTTGTTGACGACCGTCTCGACCAGGTCGACGTCGTGGCTGATGACGATGAAGCCGCCGCGGTAGGTCTTGAGGTAGTCGCGCAGCCAGACGATCGAGTCGGCGTCGAGGTGGTTCGTCGGCTCGTCGAGGAGCAGGGTGTCCGCGTCCGAGAACAGGATGCGGGCCAGCTCGACCCGGCGCCGCTGACCGCCGGAGAGGGTGTGCAGGGGCTGGCCGAGCACCCGGTCGGGCAGGTTGAGCGCGGCGGCGATGGTGGCGGCCTCGGCCTCGGCGGAGTATCCGCCCTTGGTGAGGAACTCCGTCTCCTGGCGCTCGTACTGGCGCATCGCCTTGTCGCGGGTGGCGCCCGAGCCGTTCGCGATCCGCTGTTCGTTCTCGCGCATCTTGCGGATCAGGATGTCCAGTCCGCGCGCGGAGAGGATGCGGTCGCGGGCCAGCACGTCGAGGTCGCCGGTGCGGGGGTCCTGCGGGAGGTAGCCGACCTCGCCGGAGCGGGTGACCTGGCCGGCGGCCGGGATGCCCTCACCGGCCAGGACCTTGGTCAGGGTGGTCTTGCCGGCGCCGTTGCGCCCGACCAGACCGATGCGGTCACCCTTGGCCACACGGAAGGAGGCGTTCTCGATGAGGATGCGGGCACCGGCGCGCAGCTCGATGCCGGAGGCGGAGATCACGGACAGACTCCAGAGCGGGGGTCGTTGGCAGGATGGACGGCCGAGGACGTTCCCGCCGTCTAATGCGCGAGGAGAATGGCCATGAGGGCCAGTCTAACGGGACCGTGCAAGCACTTTTTCTGGGTTCAGGTGTTCGATCTTTCCGCGCGCCCGCCGGATCTTCCTCCCGGAGGCGTTGTCAGTGGTGGGTGCCAGACTGGGCAGCGGATGACGAATCCGGCATTGATCACAAGGGAGTGATCGGCATGGCAGGCACGAACAGCGGGCGCCCGAGCATCTATCCGACGGTGCTGTACACCGACGCGAAAGCGGCGATCCGGCAGCTCACGGAGGCGCTGGGGTTCGCGGAGCTGTCCGTCTACGAGGGCGAGGACGGCTCGGTCGTGCACGCCGAGCTGGTGCAGGGCAACGGCGCGGTGATGCTCGGCTCGAAGGGCCGCGGCGGCGTCTTCGACACGGCGATGAAGGACGCGGGTCCGACCGGGGTGTACGTCGTGGTGGACGACGTCGACGCACACCACCGGCGGGCCGTGGAGCACGGCACGGAGATCCTGATGCCCCCGACGGACCAGGACTACGGCTCACGGGACTACATGGCCCGCGATCTCGAGGGCAACCTCTGGAGCTTCGGCACCTACGCGCCCGAGATACAGGGCTGAGAACCCCGCCGGACCCCGCCGGACCCCGCGCGGAGCTCCGGCGGAGCCCGCGCCGAACCCGTTCAGCTGCCCCCGGTGTGCACCTGGAAGGCGGCCCGGCGGACGGCCTTGGCCAGCGCCGGGTCGGGGTGCGCGGCGGCGAGCGCCACCAGCACCTGCACGGTGCGCGGATGTCCGACGGCGCGCACCTCGGTCAGCAGGGCGGGGACGGTCGGCTGGAGCGCGGACTCCAGGTGACGTACGAGCATCGGCGCCTCCCCGTGGTCGGCGACGGCCGCGGCGGTGTCGACCCACAGCCAGGTGGCCTCCTGCCGGGTGAGCACCTCGTGGGCGTCCTCCGGGTCGACGCCGTCGTGCTCGGCGAGCCAGAGCAGCGCGTACGGCCGCAGGGCGGGCTCGTCGACGACCGCGCGGACATCGGGCTCGGCGGGGGCGCCGACGACGCGCAGCGCCTCGAAGGCGAGACCGCGCAGCAGGGCGTCGTCACCGCGGGCGGCGAACAGCAGCTCGGCGACGGCACTGCCGACGGTCCGGGCGGCGAGCCAGGCGCGGTACTCGGAGCGGGCCGCGTTGGGGCGCAGCTGGGCGCAGCCGCGGAGCATGGCCTCGGCGGACTGCTCGATGTTGCCTGCGGGGCTCTGCGCGGCGACGCAGATCTGCTCGAGCTTGACCCAGACCGCCCAGCTGCCCAGCGGCGTGAGCGTGGCCTGGCCGGCGCCGTAGGTGAGGGCGCCCACGGCGGCGAGGGCGTGCAGGGCCCAGTCGAGGAGGGGGACGAGTTCGGCGTCCTGGGCGGGCTCCGCCGGGTCGGCGTCGACGGAGAGGACCGGGGCGATGGGGGTCGCGGGTTCCGAGCCGGCGCCGTAGGGCACCTCGCAGCGCTCGGTGCGCAGTTCGGTGACCCGCTGGCGCAGCAGGTCAAGGAGCTGCTCCACGGGGACGGGCCCGGCGGAGAGCTGAAGGAAGGAGAGCACCTGGGGCATGGCCGAGACGACCTCGGCGACGGCGGCCGGCTCCTGGTCCCCGGGTTCCGGGGAGGCGAGCGACCAGGCGTCGAACAGGGCGACCCAGCCGCGCAGGACGGCGCTGTCGTCGCGGTTCCAGGCGCGCAGCCGCCAGCCGGGGCGGGCGCTGTCGCCGTGCACCTCGACGAGGCCGGCGAGCCGGGCGGTGTCCCAGTCGGCGCGGATCCGGTCCGTGGTCAGGCCCAGATCACTGGCGGCCCGTTCGGCGGTCGCGTCGGAGAGGGTGGCCTTTCCGTCGGTCGTGGCGGCGTCTCGGCCGGGGCCGAGGGCGTTGTCGGCCCAGCGGGCGACACGGGCCGCGGCGGCCAGTCCGGAGCGCGCCATTCTGGCCAGCTCCGCGGGGGCCGGGGTGCCCTCCGGCGGGCGGGGTGCGGGGCGGCGCGGGCGCCGCTCGTTCACAGCTGAGGGGGCGGCGGCCAGGGGTCGCGGGCGGACGAGTCGAAGCCTGGAGTCGCGCGGGATACGGGACGTCACGGGTGCAGTCTTCCGGTTGACGGTCCGAAAACCCAAACGGAATGTCACGGGGGGCTACGGGGCTGGCCAAGGCACGGGGTTCCGTGACGGGCGGAGAGGCGCCTTCAGGCCAGTGGTACGGGCTTAAACGGAACCGGCGGCACCGGTCCGGCGCCCCTGTCGGGGCGGGCTTGTGCGCGTCACGTCGGCGGGTCACATGAGCGGGGTCAGGAAGCGGCGCAGGGCCTCCTCGTAGGCCGCGGGGTCGGGGTTCCACATGGCGCCGTGCGGGGCGTGCGGGACGGTGTGCAGGGTGACCAGTTCGGGGCGGAGGTCGGCGAGACGGCGGGAGGCGGCCCAGGGAGCGACGGTGTCGTCGGGGCCGTGCAGGACGAGGGTCGGGACCCTCAGCCGGGCCGGATCGGCGGCCGCGTCATCGTGGCCGCCGGGCCCGGCGTGCAGACCGGTGCGGCCTTCGGCGGCGCGGACGGCGAGCGGCAGCAGCGCACCCGGGGTGTGCCGGGCGGCGGCGAGTGCGCGCACCGTCGTCCGCCAGTCCAGGACCGGGGAGTCCAGCACCAGCCCGGAGACGAGATCGCGCAGCCCCGAGTCGGCGGCGGCCCGCAGGGCCATGGTCGCGCCGGTGGACCAGCCGAACAGGACGACGCGTTCGGCGCCGTACCGCACGGCGTACCGCATCGCCGCGTCCAGGTCGCGCCACTCCGTCGCGCCGAGGTGGTTCAGGCCGTCCGGGGAGCGAGGTGCGCCGAGGTCGCCGCGATGGGCCAGGGCGAGGACGGGGAAGCGGCGGCGGTGCAGGAAGCCCATGACGTTCAGGGCGTGTTCCCGGGTGGTGCCCAGGCCGTGCACGGCGATCACCCAGGTGCGGCGCGGGCCGGGCACGAACCAGGCGGGCAGGTTGCCCAGTTCGCCGGGGATGTCGATGTCGGCGTGGTCGAGACCGAGGGCACTGCCGGGGTTGCCGACATACAGGTTGGGGGTGAGCCAGACCGCGTCGCCGGCGCTCAGGGTGCCGTGGGTGACCCGCTCCAGGCGGCGTACGACGGTGTCGGCGGAGTGCGGGGCGGCGGGCAGAACGGGGCCCACGACCGCGTGGGAGCCGTTGCCGGAGAGCCCGTAGGTGCCGGGGCGCAGTGCGGCCAGGTCACGGGTCAGGGTGATCTGGCCGGCGGCCGTGCCGTGCACGGTGAGCCGGGGTTCGGTGGGCAGGGGCCGGCCGGGCGGCGCCTTCAGCGCGGCGTCGCTGGCCAGGCGGCCGGCGGCGACACCGACGGCGGCGGCGGCCAGGGCTGCGGTGACGGCGGCGGCCGTCGCTTTGACAGTGCGCACCCGTCCAGTGTCCTGGCCCGCCTTCCTCCCGGCCAGTGGTGGAGCCGGTCGGGGGACGGCCGGTCACTCCGGCTGCCCGTACCCGCGCAGTCGCTCGCCCGCCTCCGCGACCTGGTCCTCCGTCAGGAGCGTGGGGTTCAGGCCGGGCACGGACGAGGCCGTCAGCCACAGGCGGCACATCCACTCCAGCTGGGCCGTACGGTCGTAGGCCTGGTCGAGGGTGGCGCCGTGGGTGAGGGTGCCGTGGTTCTGAAGGAGGCAGCCGCTCCGGTCGGCGAGGGCGCGGAGCATGTTCTCGGCCAACTCCTCGGTGCCGTAGGGCGCGTAGGGGGCGACCCGGACGGATCCGCCGAGCGCGCCCGCCATGTAGTGGACGCGGGGAAGCTCGGTGACGAGGGTCGAGACGGCGGTCGCGTGCACGGCGTGGGTGTGGACGACCGCCCCGGCGTCCGTGGTGCGGTAGACGGCGAGGTGCATGGGAAGCTCGCTCGTCGGGCGCAGGGTGCCGAGCACCTGCCGGCCGGCCAGGTCGACGCCCGTGACGTCGTCGGGGGTGAGCCGCTCGTAGGGTACGCCCGACGGGGTGACCAGCACGGTGTCGCCGACGCGTACGGAGACGTTGCCGGAGGTGCCGACGACCAGCCCGTCGGTCACGGTGCGGCGGGCCGCCGTCACGAGCGCCTCCCAGGCCCGCGCCTCCTCGAGGACCGCATGCCTCCCCCGCCGCTCCGCCACGTTCTGTACGCCGTCCCGGTGACCCCGGGCGTCCCCCTGCTCGCGTCGCTGCTCAGCCATGCCGCGATCCTGCCAGGAGGCACCGGGGGCCGCCGCCGGGCTGTCCCGCGCCGCGTACCGCTTCGCCCTGCCGGACACGGGCTCGGGCAAGGAGCAGGCCGCGTGTTTCGTACACAATGGCGGCGGCCGGAGCACCGACGGCCGGACCCCGTCGCCCGTGCTCGATGTCGGGCGCCACCCCTGCGACGGGGGCGCCGACGGCACGGCCCGACCGAGGCCCGGACGGTCTCGCGGATCACGCCCTGTGGGTCGCCCGTCACAGGGCGTCCGACGCCGGGGCACGGCCGGCCGGACGCCCGGCAGGGGCCTTCTGACAGTACGCCGACAGCCGCAGCCGCCGGGTGACCGGAATCTCTTTCACGACCCCGGGAGCCGGTGGCGCAGGCCCGCCAAAGACGGGTGACCGTACGGCGCTTGACCCCGGCCCCGGCGCCGCGACGGAAGACCTCCGCACCCCCCTTGCACAGACACCCGGATGCCCTGTTGAGTTCATCTTCCGTTCACCCAGATTGCTTACGGTCAACGCGCCAATGACTTCGAACGATTGCCTGGGTAAATGGAAAACTTCTCGCTGATCCTCGCGATTGTGGTCGTCACCGCACTCGCGTTCGATTTCACGAACGGTTTCCACGACACCGCCAACGCGATGGCCACCACCATCTCGACCGGTGCACTCAAGCCCAAGGTTGCGGTGGCCATGTCCGCCGCGCTCAACCTTGTGGGAGCTTTCCTCTCGGTGGAGGTCGCCAACACGATCTCCAAGGGTCTCGTCGACGAGACCGGCATCCGTCCCGAGGTCATCTTCGCCGCCCTGGTCGGCGCGATCCTCTGGAACCTCCTGACCTGGCTGGTGGGCCTGCCCTCCAGTTCCTCGCACGCCCTGATGGGCGGTCTGATCGGCGCCACCATCGCCTCGGCCGGTATGGGCGCGGTGCACGGTGACGCCCTGGTCACCAAGGTGCTGATCCCGGCGATCGCGGCACCGATCGTCGCGGGCGTCGCGGCGATGCTCGCGACCCGCCTCTCCTACACCCTCGGCAAGAAGGCCGACGGCAAGGCGGCGGCCAAGGGCTACCGCGCGGGCCAGATCGCCTCGGCCGGCCTGGTCTCCCTCGCCCACGGCACCAACGACGCGCAGAAGACGATGGGCATCATCACCCTGGCCCTGGTGGCCGGCGGTGCCGTGGCCCCCGACTCCGACCCGCCCACCTGGGTCATCCTCTCCGCCGGCCTGGCCATCGCGCTCGGCACCTACCTCGGCGGCTGGCGCATCATCCGCACCATGGGCAAGGGCCTGACCGACCTCCAGCCGCAGCAGGGCTTCGCCGCCCAGACCAGCGCGGCCACGGTCATCCTGGCCTCCTCGCACCTCGGCTTCTCCCTCTCCACCACCCACTCGGTCTCCGGTGCGGTGATGGGCGCCGGGCTGGGCCGCAAGGGCGGTGTGGTCCGCTGGTCGACGGCGACCCGGATGTTCGTCGCGTGGGGCCTGACGCTCCCGGCCGCGGCCCTGGTGGGCGCGCTCGCCGAGTCCGTCACCGGCCTGGGCGACTGGGGCACGGCCCTCGTCGCGGTCTTCCTGATCGCCTCCAGCGCGGCCATCTGGAAGGTCTCCCGGCGCGAGGTCGTCGACGCCTCGAACGTCAACGAGCCCGACGAGCCGGCGGGCGTCGTCACGACGGCCATCGCCGCCGTCACCCCGCCGCCCGCGGGCACCCTGGCCGAGGACCTCACGGACCTGACGGCCACGATCCCCGGCCCGGCGGCCGAGCCCGCGACCCCCGCCGCTCCCCCGGCCGCGGCCGTCTGAGCCCGCGCACCCGGCACGAAGGAAGAGAAGCAGCATGAAGATCGACTGGGCAGCCCTGGGCTCTGTCTTCGGCGTCAGCCTCGTGGTCACCGTGGGCCTCGTCGCCCTGTTCACCCTCGGCGTCATGGGCCTGTCGCGGCAGGAACGCGCGTCGGCGCAGGGCGGCTCGGCCACCCTCGCGGTGACCGGCGCGTACGCGTGCTTCGCGGCCTGCGCGGCGGCGGTGGCGTACGGGATCTCACTGATCGTCGCCTGACGCCTTCCGAGAAGCTCACCACCTGCCCTGCCGGACCGTCCAACCGACGTCCGGGCAGGGCAGGTCCGCGGAAACGTCGAGTGTCTCCCGCAGGGACCGCCACACCCCCGGATCCAGCGGCGGGAGCGACCGGCACGCGTCGGCAGCGGTGAGTTGGCCGAGGTCATAGGCGGCCGGGCCCAAGGGGGTCTCGCCGTGCAGAACGTCTGCGTCGAACACCCATGTCACGACGTCTGAGGCGTGGAGCGGAACCGGATCGTCATCGCCGTAGTCCCTCACGAGCTCCTGGCCGCCATCCGCGTCGGCCACCACCAGGAGGCCCCGGTCGCCGTAGGCGTGCACCATGCGACTGTCGTCGCTGACGAGAGCGGGTCGGCCCGCACCGATCCGCCATACGTGGACCCCCTCCCGGGTGGCCAACGCCACGGCGCGCCCATCGGGGCGGAACACCGCCAGCCGGCTCGCCCCCACGTCGTCCGGGACGGGGCTCAGGGTCTCCTCGTCGACCAACTCGAGACGGCCGTCGGGCCGCAGCTCCCAGCATTCCGCGGCTCCGTCAGCCCTCAGGACCAGAAACTGCCCGGGATGGCCCGGGCGGCCCACCGCCGTCATGCAGGCATGATCATCCGCGAGTTCCGGCCCGCACTGCACCCCGCCCAGGCGCCGGATCCGGCCCGTCGCCCCTTCGAGTCGGGCCAGGCCCTCGCCGTCGAGGATCAGGAAATCTCCGGTCCCGAAGCGCCGTACGGAGCTGATGGTCGAGCCGCTTTCCGGATCCGGCGTCCCCTCCGCCGGCGGCGAGGACTTCGCGTTCCTCGCGTTCAGTCCGTCCACGGTGCGCAGATCCCAGTCGTTGCTGCCCCACGCCACGAAGGACCGGCTGTCCTGGCTGATCACGATGCCCGCGTCCAGAGTCGGCACGTTCTCCGTGCGGTGCCGAAGACGTCCCGCGTGGAGCACCGTCTCGTAAGCCTCCAAGGCCACCTCGGCGCCCTCCCGCGAGTGGTTCGTCAGGGCCACGAGCGTCTCTTGCCCGTCCACCCGGTCCATGTCGATCACGGAAGCACGGCCGCCCGGACCCAGGGGGTACGACGTGCTCGTCAGGCGGAAGGTCAGGAGGTCGCGGCCGAGCAACCCGTGAGCGAGAAGACCGTTGACCGTCGAAGTCACGACCATGCCCTGCGCTCCCCCGCTCACGCCCACGGGAAAAGCGGTGGAATAGCGGCGCCCGGACAAGGGATCGAGGACCAGCAACCTCAGGGCGTCGTGGTCCGGCGTCGACTGCTCGTAGTCATCGCTGTCCAGCGCCAGGTAGCGGCCGGAGACGTCCGTGTCGTAGAGCTCGGACCATGATCCGACTGGCTTCGACCCGGGGAGCGAGGGGAGCTGCCAACGCCACTTACCGTCGCTCCGCCCCGTCGCCAGAGCGCGGCCACCGGCGCCCAGCACTACGGCGTCCAGGTTCCCGCTCTCCTGCCCGGCCCGTCGCGTCGTCAGTTCCGCCCACCGGAGGGACCCCACCGACGTCGTCCCGCCGTCCCGGTCGGTCACTTGCCGGGAGACCGACATGGTCAGGCGGTCGGATCGTGCCGAGCTCAGACTCACGTCCTCGATGCACTCGTCCGGTTCCAGCAGACCGTCGGGCAGCGCCGTGCCCGGCCCCTGCATGGCCCGCGCGTCGACCTGGACCGCGCGCAGCGACGAGGCGACGGCCGAGTCCTCGCACAGCGTGAACTCGTCGGGGTCGTCGGAGTCGTCGGCGAGATCCAGACCGTGCAACAGCCACGTCCCGTCGTTCGAGAAATCGAGCACACGAGTGGTGCCGGCACCGGTTGCCCGCCATCGCCAGGACAACGGCTCCGTTCGTGACCTCCCGGGCGCGATCCGCCACACCCGGACCTCTCCTCGGCCGGTCGCGGCGGCGACCTGCGCGCCATCGTCGCTGACGGCCACCACGTCCACCGACGACGGCACGTGAGGCAGCAACCATGCCTGCGGGGTGCCGAGGTCCAGGCCGGTCACCACATGGATCTGCCTGCCCTCCCGTCCGACCGTCATGACGGCCATCACCGTGCCGTCCACGGAGGCGGCGACCTTCTGCGGCTCACCGTCCGGAAGGATCCGGCGCACACCCACCAGCGAGCTGAGCGGCTGCATATACCGCATCAAGGCCGTCCGGGTCCGGGGGAGATCGCTCGTGCGCCGGGCCTCGACGGCCAGCAGAGCGGCACCGACCGGGTCTTCGAGGGCACGGTCGGCGGCGTGGGCGACCAGCGTCCGCGCGGTCTCGTCGGCCCTGTCCTGGCGCTCGTTGAGAAAGTAGCCCCAGATGAGGTAGCCGAGGGAGGCGACCAGCAGGGTCAGGCAGGTCACCAGGGCGACACCGGTGCGGCCTCGCCGCACCGACCGTCTGCGGTGCAGTCGGCTGGCCTGCACGAACTCCGCCTCCTCGGCGGACAGTTCGGCGGGCCGCAGCGCCGACGCCGCTCTGGCCGCGGCCAGTTCCTTGTCGCGCAGCAGAAAGTCGACGTGCCGTTCCCCCTCCTCCCACTCCCGCAGCCGTCCTCGCAGCCGCTCGTGCCAGGTCAGGAACTCTCGCGACTCCTCCAGCCATGACCGCAGCGTCGGCCACCGGCACACCAGCGCCTCGTGGGCCAGCGCCACCGTCTCCCTCCCCGAGCTGTCCCGGGCGATGACGAGGAGCCGGGTCCCGGCCAACGTCTGCGCAGCAGAGCGCAGTTCGGCCGGGAGCTGGTCGAAGGCGCGGGCGACGCGGGCGTACTCCAGACCCTTGGTGGGGCGGACTAGGCGTTCGAAGAGGCGGCGGGCGGTCTCCTCGTCCGGTCCGCCCGGGGCCTTGCCGGCCCGGGAGAGCTGGTCGTCGGCGTAGCGAGAAAGCGCCCCGGCGACACCGCCCATCGCCCGGTACGCAGCATGCGTGAGGCGGCCTCGCTCCTGCCGGTCCCATAGTTGCGAGAGGGCGAACTCCACGAGCGGCAGCGCCCCGGATCCGGTGCCCGCGTCTGCGGTGATCCGTTCGGCCAGGCCGGTCTCGAACTCCACCCCGGGCACGGCGTCCACGGGGCGGCGCACCACCTCGTCCAGTTGTGCCGGGGTCATCGGCGCGATCATTTGGAGGGCGCCACTGAGGTCCTCCGCGTGACCGTGGACGACGAGTTCCTCCAGGGAGGCCGAACGCAGGGTGGCCAGGACACTCAGGCGGCGGCCGGACGGATGGACCGCTCGGGTCATGGGAAGAAGGACGTCCATCAGGGCGCCAGCGTCCGCGGGACGCGCGCCCACCGTCTCCTCGAACTGGTCGAGAAGGATGAGGTGACCCTCGGGGCCGGAGTCGTCCAGGATGCGCGCGCCCAGCAGTACGGCCGTCTCGGTGCGGCGGATCCGGTCCGTGCCGGCGCACAGGTCCCGGGCCAGCGCCCGCACCGGCGGGAACTGGCCGCTCAGTGTCTCCATCAGCGTCCGTACCGGGTCGGCGTCCGGTTGGCCGGCGAAGTCCGTGACGGTGTGTCCGGACGCCCGCAGCAACGGCAGGGCGCCGGCTCGGACCAGCGAGGACTTGCCGACTCCCGACGCCCCGGCCACCGGCACGAAGGCGTGGGCGCGCACGGCCTCGGCGAGGCGTTCGCTGTCCGCCCGGCGCGCGAAGAAGACCGCGGCGTCCTGCTCCCGGAACGGGCGCAGGCCCCGGAAGGGGGACGGGCGCAGCGACGGGTCCAGGCCCAGGAGCAGCGCGGCGGGGATGAGGTAGGCCGTGGTGGCGCCGGTGCCGGTCTCCGCGGCGACGGTCATGCCGACCACCCCGCCCTGTTCGGTGTCCCATACCGGTCCCCCACTGAATCCGCGGCCGACAGGGGGACCGCCGCCCGTCGGACGGGCCTCCATCGACGTCCAGCCCTTGCCCACGGGGGCGCGGAGGCGGCCGTCCACCCAGACGCCGTGGTCGTCGGTGTGTGAGGGGAAGCCCAGGACACCGAAGGCGTGGTCCCAGACGGCGGCGTCCCCGGCGAAGCGCACCGGAGCGGTGCCGGCGACCGTTTCCTCCAAAGTGAGCAGCGCGATGTCACCGCTGCCGTCATGGGTGACGGGTCGCCAGTGCGCGACCGTCGCGGACAGGCGCGGGGAAGGCGGAGCAAGCAGCGGGAAGTCGACGCTCACCGGTGCGACGGGAGGCGCGGGCTCGGTGTCCCGCGTCCCCAGCGCGCTCGCCACAACATGCGCGCAAGTGCACAGGGTCCGCTCCGCGACGAGGAAGCCGCTGCCGGTGACCCGGCCGTCCGCGCTCCAGAAGCGAGCGATGGCGCGGACGAGCTCACCGTCAGGCCCGGCTGTCACCGGCACGCCGCCCGGAGTCGCCCGACCCGTCCCGCCGCGCCCAGTGCATGTTCACGGTGAAGTGGGCCTCGGTCGAGCCACGCGCGACCACGACCCCCGCCTCGGCACTGAGCGTGATGCCGAACTCGACGGTGACGGCGTCCGGTGGGCTGGGCAGTGCCCGGGTGCCCTCCAGGACCGCGCCCAGTGCGGGGCGCACCCGGGTGAGCGCCTGCTGGAGGGTCTCCGCCGCTCCGGCGACCGTGCCGCCGCGCGACACGCGCTGGACCCCGGCCGGGCCGTCCCCGACCACCTCCATCAAGACGATCTGACCGTCGTCGAGCACCATTTCCCCCACGTACGCCATCAGGCGCCCCTCCCGCGGCCGTTGCCCCCCACAGGGGGCGTAGGGGGACATTGCAGGCGTTGATGTTCCGCGTCCGCAAGCCGTCCCGGCGAGGACCATCCGTGCGAGGGGCCTTCTGGCGAGCGGGTCCCGGCGGGCCGGTCGGCATGATAACGGTGTGGGGTTCTGCACACTCGAGCCTCGCAGGTCAAAGGCAAGTTGACGGCTCTTGCGGGCCGTGGTGGACTGCCCGAGCCATGTACGGCAGCAGAAGAGGAAGCCGGTGTGAATCCGGCGCGGTCCCGCCACTGTGACCGGGGTAGAAACCCCCGGGAGCCAGGAACTCTCGCCGCCGGTCTCGTCGAACCAGGGCGTGGACACCCTGAGTGAGGACATATCGCCATGCTCGCTCGGCCGTTGAGGTACGCCACCAGGTCGCTGCCCGACCCCACGGCCGGCTGAGCCGATGCGTGCCGATCGCCTCTACGCGTACGGCGCCGCCACCGGCCTTCTGGGCGACCTGCTGCTCGGCGATCCCCGCCGAGGGCATCCCGTCGCCGCGTTCGGGCGGGCCGCCGGTGCCGTCGAGCGGCTGCTGTGGCGGGACCACCGGGGAAGCGGTGCCCTGCACGCCGTCGTGTGCGCCGGCGGGGCCGTGGCCCTGGGAGCAGTCGCCGAGCGGGCCGTACGCCGCTCCCCCGCCGCCACCGTCGCTCTCGTCTCCGCCGCCACCTGGGCCGTGGTGGGGGGCAGTTCGCTGGTCCGGGAGGCCCGGGCCGTCGGCCGGTCGCTCGAGGCGGGGGACGTCGAGGCCGCCCGGGAGCGGCTGCCGCACCTGTGCGGGCGGGATCCGCAGGCGCTCGACGCCGACGGGATCGCCCGGGCGGTCGTGGAGTCCGTCGCCGAGAACACCTCCGACGCCGTCGTCGGGGCGCTGGTGTGGGGGGCCGTGGGCGGGGTGCCGGGCCTGGTCGGGTTCCGGGCCGTCAACACCCTGGACGCCATGGTCGGTCACCGGTCGCCTAGGTATCTGCGCTACGGCTGGGCCGCCGCCCGTCTCGATGACGTCGCCGGATGGCCGGGAGCCCGGCTGACCGCCGTGCTCGCCGCCGTCGCGGGGGACGATCCGCGGGGCGCCGTGCGGGCCTGGCGGGCCGACGCCCGCCGTCATCCGAGCCCCAACGCCGGTCCCGTGGAAGCGTCGTTCGCGGGCGCCCTCGGGGTGCGGCTGGGCGGGACCCTGTCGTACGCCGGGCGGGTCGAGCACCGGCCCGTGCTGAACGGCGCCGCCGGGCGGCCCGTCGTCGCCCGGGACATCGAACGTGCCGCGCGGCTCTCCCGCCGCGTCGGTCTGCTCGCGCTCGGCGTCACCGTCGCCGCGCGCGTCGTCGCCACGGGCATCGTCGCGGGCAACCGGCGCAACCACATCGACCAGCTGAAGGGGCGTACGACATGAGCGGGGGTCTCCTCGTCGCCGGCACCACCTCCGACGCCGGCAAGAGCGTCGTCACGGCCGGGATCTGCCGGTGGCTGGTGCGGCAGGGGGTGAAGGTCGCACCCTTCAAGGCGCAGAACATGTCCCTCAACTCGTTCGTGACGACGGAGGGCGCCGAGATCGGGCGGGCCCAGGCCATGCAGGCCCAGGCCTGCCGGGTGGAGCCGACCGCGCTGATGAACCCCGTGCTGCTCAAGCCGGGCGGTGAGCAGAGCAGTCAGGTCGTGCTGCTCGGCAAGCCGGTGGGCGAGATGAGTGCCCGGGGATACCACGGGGGGCGTCAGCAGAAACTCCTCGGAACCGTTCTCGACTGCCTCGCCGAGTTGCGGGGCACGTATGACGCGGTGATCTGTGAGGGTGCGGGCAGTCCGGCCGAGATCAATCTGCGGCGGACCGACATCGTGAACATGGGGATCGCGCGGGGCGCGCGGCTGCCCGTGCTCGTCGTCGGCGACATCGACCGCGGGGGCGTCTTCGCCTCCTTCTTCGGCACCGTCGCCCTGCTCTCGCCCGAGGACCAGGAGCTGGTCGCCGGGTTCCTGGTCAACAAGTTCCGGGGGGACGTCTCCCTGCTGGAGCCGGGCCTGGACATGCTGCACGGGCTCACCGGGCGGCGGACGTACGGCGTGCTGCCGTTCCGGCACGGGCTCGGGATCGACGAGGAGGACGGGCTGAGGGTCTCGCTGCGCGGGACCGTGCGGGAGTCGAACACCGCCCCGCCCGTCGGCGAGGACGTGCTGCGGGTCGCCGTCTGCGCCGTCCCGCTCATGTCCAACTTCACGGACGTGGACGCGCTCGCCGCCGAACCCGGCGTCGTCGTGCGGTTCGTGGACCGGCCCGAGGAACTGGCCGACGCCGACCTGGTGGTGATCCCGGGGACCCGGGGAACCGTGCGCGCCCTGGAGTGGCTCCGTGAGCGGGGGTTGGCCGAGGCTGTTCTGCGCAGGGTCGCCGAGCAGCGGCCCGTCCTCGGCATCTGCGGTGGCTTCCAGCTCCTCGGCGAGCACATCGAGGACGAGGTCGAGAGCCGGCTCGGACAGGTGGAGGGCCTCGGAGTCCTCCCGGTCCGGGTGCGGTTCGCCCGCGAGAAGACCCTCACCCGGCCGGTGGGGGAAGCCCTCGGCGAGCGGGTCGAGGGGTACGAGATCCATCACGGGGTCGCCGACGTCCAGGGGGGCGAGGCGTTCATCTCCGACGGTCGGGGCCACAGTCTGGACGGCTGCCGGGTCGGACAGACCTGGGGCACGCACTGGCACGGCTCGCTGGAGTCGGACGGATTCCGGCGGGCCTTCCTGCGCGAGGTGGCGGCCGCCGCGGGCCGTCGTTTCGTGCCCGCCGCAGACACCTCGTTCGCCGGGCTGCGCGAGGAACAGCTCGACCGGCTCGGCGACCTGATCGAACAGCACGCGGACACCGACGCGCTCTGGCGGCTCATCGAGTCGGGCGCGCCGCAAGGACTGCCTTTCATTCCACCGGGAGCGCCCGCATGAGCACAGTGTTGTTGTTGTCGACCGCCGACACGGATCTGCTGGCGGCCCGGGCCGCTTCCGGCGCCTCGTACCGGATCGGAAACCCGACCCGGGTCGATGTCGCCGGGGAACTCCCCGCGCTCCTCGACGGCGCCGACATCGCCGTCGTCCGGCTGCTCGGCGGCAAGCGGGCCTGGGAGGACGGGCTCGCCGCGCTCAAGGCGTCCGGCGTGCCGACCGTGCTGCTGGGCGGCGAGACCGTGCCCGACGCGGAGCTGATGGCCGAGTCGTCGGTGCCCGCCGGTGTGGTGGCGGAGGCGCTGCGGTATCTCGTCGAGGGCGGGCCGGCCAACCTGACCGAGCTGGCCCGGTTCCTCTCCGACACCGTGCTGCTGACCGGTGAGGGTTTCGTCGAGCCGCAGAAGATGCCCGAGTACGGCGTCCATGGCGAGCGTGCCTTCGTCGAGGGCCGGCCGACCATCGGGGTGCTCTTCTACCGGGCGCACGAACTGAGCGGCAACACCGCCTTCGTGGACACGCTGTGCGACGCCGTCGAGGCACGCGGCGCCAACGCCCTGCCCGTGTACTGCGGTTCGCTGCGCGGGGCGGACCCGGGGCTGTACGAGATCCTCGGGCGGACCGACACCCTCGTCGCCACGGTTCTCGCCGCCGGCGGCGCGCACGCCTCGCAGGCCTCGGCGGGCGGGGACGAGGAGGCCTGGGACATCGGCGCGCTCGCCGAGCTCGACGTCCCCGTGCTGCAAGGACTGTGCCTCACCTCGTCGAAGAGCGCCTGGGACGAGTCCGACGCCGCTCTCTCCCCCATGGACGCGGCGATGCAGGTCGCCATCCCGGAGTTCGACGGGCGGATCATCACGGTCCCCTTCTCCTTCAAGGAGCAGGGCCCGGACGACGTGCCGGTGTACATCGCCGACCCCGAGCGGGCCGGACGTGTCGCCGGGATCGCCGTACGGCACGCCCGGTTGCGGTACAAGCCGAACAGCGAGAAGAAGCTCGCGCTCGTCTTCACCGCCTATCCGACCAAGCACTCGCGGGTCGGCAACGCGGTCGGCCTCGACACCCCCGCCTCGGCCATCCGGGTCCTGGACGCTCTGCGGGACGCCGGGTACGGGGTCCAGGGGCATCCGGACAACGGCGACGAGCTGATCCACCGGCTCATCAACGCCGGTGGCCACGACGTCGAATGGCTCACCGAGGAGCAGCTGGCCGCCGCGCCCGCCCGGGTCCCGCTGGCCGACTACCGGGCCTGGTTCGACAAGCTCGACCCGCACCTGCGGGACGGCATGCTGGAGGCGTGGGGCGAGCCGCCGGGTTCGCTGTACGTCGACGGGGACGACATCGTGCTGGCCTCCCTGCAGTTCGGGAACGTCGTCGTGATGATCCAGCCGCCGCGCGGCTTCGGCGAGAACCCGATCGCGATCTACCACGACCCCGACATGCCGCCGTCGCACCACTACATGGCGGCCTACCGGTGGCTGGAGAACAGCTTCGGCGCCGACGCCGTCGTGCACATGGGCAAGCACGGCACGATGGAGTGGCTGCCGGGCAAGGGCCTCGGGCTGAGCGGGGGCTGTGCGCCGGACGCCGTCCTCGGTGATCTGCCGCTCGTCTACCCGTTCATCGTCAACGACCCCGGCGAGGGCACCCAGGCCAAGCGGCGCGGGCACGCCACCGTCGTCGACCATCTCGTGCCGCCGATGGCACGCGCCGACACGTACGGCGACCTGGCCAAGCTGGAGCAGCTCCTCGACGAGTACGCGCTCGTCTCCGACCTGGACCCGACGAAGGCGCCGGCCGTGCGCGCGCAGATCTGGACGCTGGTGAAGGCGGCCGAGCTGCACCACGACCTGCACGTCGACGACCAGCCGGACGACGACGCGTTCGACGAGTTCGTCATGCACATCGACGGTTATCTGTGCGAGATCAAGGACGTGCAGATCAGGGACGGGCTGCACATCCTCGGCGGCGGGCCGGTCGGCGAGGCGCGGGTGAACCTCGTGCTGGCCGTGCTGCGCGCCTCGCAGGTGTGGGGCGGTCAGGCGAACGCGCTGCCGGGACTGCGGGCCGCGCTGGCCGCCCATTTCGGGCTGGTCGAGAAGGAGTTGCTCGCCGAGCCGGGTGCGCCGGTGAAGGTCCCGGTCGAGCTGACGGATCTCGTCGAGGGCCCCGCCCGTACCGGCGCCGACGCCATCGACCTGCTGGAGCAGCTGTGCCGGCGGATCGCGGAGGGCGCGGAGGAGCGCGGGTGGGCGGTCGCCGGAAGCCGGGCGCTGGTCCGAGAGGTCCTGGGCACCGAACTCCCGGACGCCGTCGCGGTGCTGGAGTTCGCGTGCACGGAGGTCGTACCGCGGCTGGAGCGGACCACCGACGAGGTCGGGCACATCCTCAAGGCGCTGGACGGCGGTTACGTCCCGGCCGGCCCGTCGGGCTCTCCGACGCGGGGGCTGGTCAACGTCCTGCCGACCGGCCGGAACTTCTACTCGGTCGACCCCAAGGCCATTCCCTCCAGGCTGAGTTGGGAGGTCGGGCAGTCTCTCGCGGACTCCCTCGTGCAGCGGTACCTCCAGGACACGGGCGACTACCCGAAGTCCGTCGGCCTGACGGTCTGGGGCACCTCCGCGATGCGCACACAGGGCGACGACATCGCCGAGATCCTGGCGCTGCTCGGCTGCCGTCCGGTGTGGGACGACGCCTCGCGCCGGGTGACGGGCTTCGAGGTCGTGCCCCTGGCCGAGCTGGGCCGGCCGCGCATCGACGTGACGGTCCGCATCTCCGGGTTCTTCCGGGACGCGTTCCCGCACGTGGTGGGGCTGATCGACGACGCCGTGCGGGCGGTGGCCGAGCTGGCCGAGCCCGCCGAGTCCAACTTCGTGCGCGCCCACGTGGACGAGGACGCCGCCGCGCACGGCGACCGGCGCCGTGCGACGGCCCGTATCTTCGGCTCCAAGCCGGGGGCCTACGGGGCGGGGCTGCTGCCGCTGATCGACGCCCGCAACTGGCGCTCGGACGCGGACCTCGCCGAGGTGTACGCCGTCTGGGGCGGGTACGCCTACGGGCGCGGGCTCGACGGGCGGGCGGCGCGCGGGGACATGGAGACGGCGTTCAAGCGGATCGCCGTCGCGGCCAAGAACGTGGACACGCGCGAGCACGACCTCGTCGACGCCGACGACTACTTCCAGTACCACGGCGGCATGGTCGCCATGGTGCGGCACCTGACGGGTGCCAACCCCGAGGCGTACGTGGGCGATTCCGCGACACCGGACCAGGTGAAGACGCGAACGCTCGGCGAGGAGACGCACCGCGTGTTCCGGGCCCGGGTGGTCAACCCGCGCTGGATGGCGGCCATGCGCCGGCACGGCTACAAGGGCGCCTTCGAGATGGCGGCGACGGTCGACTACCTCTTCGGGTACGACGCCACCGCCGGAGTCGTCGACGACTGGATGTACGAGAAACTCAGCGCCGAGTACGTCTTCGACGCGGAGAACCGGGACTTCATGAAGAAGTCCAACCCGTGGGCCCTGCGGGGCATCACCGAGCGGCTCCTGGAAGCCGCCGACCGCGGGCTGTGGGCCGAGCCGGACGCCGACACGATCGAGCGGCTGCGCGCCACCTATCTGGAGCTGGAAGGCGACTTGGAGGGCGACGAGAAGTGAGTACTCCTTTCCCGTTCACGGCCGTCGTCGGCCAGGACGACCTGCGGCTCGCGCTGCTGCTGAACGCCGTCTCGCCGGCGGTGGGCGGGGTGCTGGTCCGTGGTGAGAAAGGCACCGCCAAGTCCACGGCCGTCCGCGCCCTCGCGGCGCTCATGCCCGCCCTGGACGTGGTCGTCGGCTGCCGGTTCTCCTGCGACCCCGACTCCCCCGACCCCGCCTGCCCGGACGGGCCGCACGAACCGGGGGCCTTCGAGACCCGGCCGGCCCGGATGGTCGAACTGCCCGTCGGCGCCTCCGAGGACCGGCTGGTCGGCGCCCTCGACATCGAGCGGGCGCTCGCCGAGGGTGTCAAGGCCTTCGAGCCGGGACTCCTCGCGGACGCGCACCGCGGGATCCTGTACGTCGACGAGGTCAACCTCCTGCACGACCACCTGGTCGACCTGCTGCTCGACGCGGCCGCGATGGGTGCCTCGTACGTGGAGCGCGAGGGTGTCTCCGTGCGCCACGCCGCGCGGTTCCTGCTCGTCGGGACGATGAACCCCGAGGAGGGCGAACTGCGGCCGCAGTTGCTCGACCGGTTCGGGCTGACGGTGGAGGTGGCCGCCTCGCGCGAACCCGACCAGCGGGTGGAGGTCGTCCGGCGCAGGCTCGCCCACGACGACGATCCGGCCGGTTTCGCCGAGCGGTGGGCGGACGAGGAAAGCGCCGTACGCGGGCGGATCGTGGCGGCGCGCAAGCTGTTGCCCTCGGTGCGGCTGGGCGACGGGGCGCTGCGGCAGATCGCGGCGACCTGCGCCGCCTTCGAGGTGGACGGCATGCGGGCCGACATCGTGATGGCGCGGACGGCCACGGCGCTGGCCGCCTGGGCCGGGCGCACGGACGTGCTCGCGGAGGACGTACGGCAGGCAGCGCTGCTGGCGCTGCCGCACCGCCGGCGCCGGAACCCCTTCGACGCCCCGGGGCTCGACGAGGACAAACTCGACGACACGCTGGAGGAGTTCGCCGGCCCGGACGACGAGGATCCCGACCCCGACCCCGACGGGCCCGGCGGCGGGGACGGCGGGGAGCCGCCGCAGTCCGACGGTGACGGTCCGCAGGGCGACGACACCGCCGCCCGTCCCGAGACGGACGAGAGCCCGGCGGGCACGGAGAGCGGCGAGGGCGGGGAGCCGCAGCCCGCCGGTTCCGGTGCCGGGGAGCAGTCCCCCGTACGGGCCGCCGAGCCGTTCCGTACGAAGGTGCTGAGCGTGCCCGGGCTCGGTGAGGGTGCCGCCGGACGGCGCTCACGGGCGCGGACCGAGCACGGGCGCACGACGGGCGCGCGGCGGCCCCGGGGCACGCTGACCAAGCTGCACCTGGCCGCCACGGTGATGGCCGCCGCCCCGCACCAGCGGCAGCGGGGGCGGACCGGGCGCGGGCTCGTGGTACGCCGGGACGATCTGCGGCAGGCGACCCGGGAGGGGCGTGAGGGGAACCTCGTGCTGTTCGTCGTGGACGCGTCCGGATCGATGGCGGCCCGGCAGCGGATGAGCGCGGTGAAGGGCGCCGTGCTGTCGCTGCTGCTCGACGCCTATCAGCGGCGCGACAAGGTGGGGCTCGTCAGCTTCCGGGGGACGGCCGCGGACCTCGCGCTGCCGCCCACCTCGTCGGTGGACGCCGCCGCCGCACGGCTGGAGTCACTGCCCACCGGCGGGCGGACGCCGCTCGCCGCCGGGCTGCTCAAGGCGCACGACGTGCTGCGGGTCGAGCGCCTGCGGGATCCGGCACGGCGGGCGCTGGTCGTCGTGGTGACGGACGGACGGGCCACCGGTGGCCCGGAGCCGGTCGCCCTCGCCGGGCGGGCGGCACGGTTGTTCGCCGCCGAGGGGATCGCGTCGGTGGTCGTCGACTGCGAGTCGGGGCCCGTGCGGCTGGGGCTCGCGGGGCAGCTCGCGGGCGAGCTGGGGGGTACGGCCGTGACGCTGGACGAGCTGCGGGCCGACTCCATCGCCGGGCTGGTCAGGGACGTGCAGGGGACTTCGAGGAGGGTCGCGTAATGCCTCAGGGACAGCCGAGTGTGGTGCCGGACGACGGGCTGACCACACGTCAGCGACGCAACCGGCCGCTGGTCGTCGTGCACACGGGCGTCGGCAAGGGCAAGTCCACCGCCGCCTTCGGGCTCGCGCTGCGGGCCTGGAACCAGGGGTGGCCCATCGGGGTGTTCCAGTTCGTCAAGTCGGCGAAGTGGAAGGTCGGCGAGGAGAACGCGCTGCGCGTGCTGGGCGCCTCCGGCGAGGGCGGGAGCGTCGACTGGCACAAGATGGGCGAGGGGTGGTCCTGGGTCCAGCGGGACTCCCAGATGG
This sequence comes from Streptomyces sp. NBC_01334, assembly GCF_035983595.1. Lineage (NCBI taxonomy): Bacteria > Bacillati > Actinomycetota > Actinomycetes > Kitasatosporales > Streptomycetaceae > Streptomyces > Streptomyces sp. NBC_01334. Next base: position 2,491,886 of record NZ_CP130718.1, read on the forward strand.
ACAACGAGGAGAAGGCCCGGGAGGGCTGGGAGCAGGTCAAGCGGGATCTCGCCGCCGAGACGTACAAGCTGTACGTGCTCGACGAGTTCGCGTACCCGATGCACTGGGGCTGGGTCGACACGGACGAGGTCGTCGACGTGCTGCGCCACCGGCCGGGCACCCAGCACGTCGTGATCACCGGGCGGAACGCGCCCGAGAAGCTCGTCGACGTCGCCGACCTCGTCACCGACATGTCCAAGGTCAAGCATCCGATGGACGCGGGCCAGAAGGGGCAGCGGGGTATCGAGTGGTGACGCCGTGCTGACCTCCCCGTCCTCCGTCCCCCGGCTGGTCGTCGCGGCGCCCTCCTCGGGCTCCGGCAAGACCACCGTCGCCACCGGGTTGATGGCCGCGCTCACCGCGCGGGGGCTCGCCGTGTCCCCGCACAAGGTCGGGCCGGACTACATCGACCCCGGGTACCACTCGCTGGCGACCGGGCGGGTGGGGCGCAACCTCGACGCGTATCTGTGCGGGCCGGAGCTGATCGGGCCGCTGTTCGCCCACGGTGCGCGCGGGTGTGACATCGCCGTGGTCGAAGGGGTCATGGGGATGTTCGACGGGGCCGCCGGGGAGGGTGAGCTGGCGTCCACCGCGCAGGTGGCGAAGCTGCTGCGGGCGCCGGTCGTGCTCGTGGTCGACGCCTCGTCGCAGTCGCGGTCCGTGGCCGCCCTCGTGCACGGGTTCGCCTCCTGGGATCCCGAGGTGCGGATCGGGGGCGTGATCTTGAACAAGGTCGCGTCCGACCGGCACGAGGAGTTGTTGCGGGAGGCGCTCGAGTCGGCCGGGGTGCCGGTGCTGGGTGTGCTGCGGCGGGTGGCTCAGGTGGATACGCCGTCCCGGCATCTGGGGTTGGTGCCGGTCGCCGAGCGGCGGGCTGCCGCGGTGAAGGCCGTCGCGGCCATGGCCGCGCAGGTTGCGCAGGGGTGCGATGTCGAGGCGTTGGTCGCGCTGGCGCGTGGTGCGGGCGTCTTGTCGGGTGCGGCCTGGGATGCGGCCGAGGCGCTGGCTTCCTCGCCCCCGCCGCCCCTTCCCTCCCCCACTCTCGGCTTCGCTCGAGCGGGGGGACCCCCGTCATCCCTGGGGGCTGCCGCCCCCGGACCCCCGCTTTCGGCCCTGAACGGGCCTCGTCCTCAATCTCCCCCAGAGGGGGGACCCCCAGACGGGCTGAGTGAGAACGGCCCGGGCGACAAGGTGCGGGTCGCTGTTGCCGGGGGGGCTGCCTTCACCTTCTCCTACGCCGAACATGCCGAGTTGCTCAGTGCCGCCGGGGCCGAGGTCGTCGTCTTCGATCCGCTGCGGGACGAGGGGCTGCCGGAAGGGACCCGTGGGCTGGTCATCGGGGGCGGGTTTCCCGAGGTGTACGCCACCGAGCTGTCGGGCAACGAAGCGCTGCGCAAGGAGGTCGCGGCGCTCGTGGAGTCCGGAGCGCCGGTCGCCGCCGAGTGTGCCGGGCTGCTGTACCTGTGCCGGGAGCTGGACGGGCTGCCGATGTGCGGAGTGCTCGACGCCGGCGCGCGGATGAGCGAGCGGCTCACGCTCGGGTACCGGGACGCCGTGGCCGTGAGCGACAGTGTGCTGGCCGTGGCCGGGACGCGGATGCGCGGACACGAGTTCCATCGGACCGTCGTCGAGCCCGGCTCGGGGGCGGCTCCCGCCTGGGGGGTGCTGGCCCCGCGGCGGGTCGAAGGTTTTGTGGAGCGCGGTGTGCACGCGAGTTATCTGCACACGCACTGGGCGTCCGAGCCCGGTGTGGCCCGTCGGTTCGTGGAGAGGTGCCGGACGTCATGAGCAGCAAGCTGGTCGGAGTCGGGGTGGGTCCCGGGGATCCGGAGCTGGTGACCGTCAAGGGCGTCAACGCGCTGCGGGCCGCCGAGGTCGTCGTCGTGCCCGTGATGGACAGCGGGGAGCGCGGGCGGGCCGAGGCCACCGTGCTGCACTACGTGCCGGCGGAGAAGATCGTCCGGGTCGTCTTCGCGCTCAACGAGCGGACCGACCGGGCGCGGCGGGAGGCCGCCTGGGACGCCGCCGGGGAGCGGGTCGCCGAGTTGCTGCGGCAGCACGGCGGCGTCGCCTTCGCGACCATCGGCGATCCCAACGTGTACTCCACCTTCACCTATCTCGCGCAGACCATCGTGGAGTCGGTGCCGGGCGTGGTGATCGAGACCGTCCCGGGAATCACCGCCATGCAGGATCTCGCGGCGCGGTCGGGTGCCGTGCTGACCGAGGGCACCGAGCCGTTGACGCTGGTGCCGGTGACCGCGGGTTCGGCCGTGCTGAAGGACGCGCTCGCCGGGCCGGGGACCGTCGTGGCCTACAAGTTCGGACGGCAGGCCGCCGAGGTCGCCGAGGCACTGCGGGAGACCGGGCGGATCGGGGACGCCGTGTGGGGTTCGGCGCTCGGTCTCGCGGAGGAGTCCATCCGGCCCGCCGGGGAGCTGGACGGCGAGCCGCTGCCGTATCTCTCCACGCTCATCGCGCCCGCGCGGCGCGAGGGCGGCCGGGGCGGCAAGCTGTGAGTCCGTCCGCCGCCGGGTCACGAGGCCAGGCCCACCACCAGCCAGATGAAGGCCGCGCCCGCGATCGTGCACAGCACGGTCGAGCGGGCGGGGTGTTCGTGGTGCGCCTCGGGGAGGATCTCGGCGGCCGCCAGATAGAGGAGCGCGCCGCCGAAGAAGCCCAGATAGGCGCCGAGCAGCTGCTCGGGGATGGTGACGAAGGACGTCGAGGCCGCGCCGACGACCGGTGCGGCCGCGTCCGCGAACAGCATGGCCAGGGCCTTGCGGCGGTCGTTCCCGTACAGGCTCGTGATCGTGTAGGTGTTGAAGCCGTCCGCGAAGTCGTGGGCGATGACCGCCAGCGCGACGGCGATGCCCATGCCACCGCCCACCTGGAAGGCCGCGCCGATCGCCACGCCGTCCATGGCGCTGTGGCCGACCATCGCCGCGGCCGCCGTCAGGCCGACCTCGGGGGCCCGGCCGTCGTGCTCCTCGGCGCCGTGCGCGGCCTGCCGTACCGCCAGCAGACGTTCCACCAGATGGGCCAGCAGGAAGCCCGCCACGAAGAGCAGCAGCGCGGCCGGGACGCCGAAGACCTCCGTGCCGGCCGCCTCCAGTGCCTCCGGCAGCAGATCCAGGCCGACGACGCCCAGCATCAGGCCGCCGGCCAGGCCCAGCACCAGGTGGCGGCGGTCGGTCACGCGCTGTGCCGTCCAGCCGCCGGCCAGCGTCATGAGGAACGCGCCGAGCGCGACGAAGACCGCCATAGGCCCTTGCTATCCGATCAACCCCCGATCGCGCACATCCGCGCCGACCGCCGACCCCGCAAAACAGCCGTAATGCACGCACAAAGCCCGCTATGAGAGGACCCGAACCCATGGCCGATGCCCCCACCGGCAAGGTGACCTTCGTCGGTGCCGGCCCCGGCGCCGCCGATCTGCTGACGTTCCGCGCCGCGCGTGCCATCGCCGACGCCGACGTCGTGATCTGGGCCGCGAGCCTGGTCCAGGCGGAGGTTCTCGAGCACGCGCGCGAGGGCGCGGAGATCCTCGACTCGGCGACCATGTCCCTGGAGGACGTCGTCGCCGTGTACGAGCGGGCCCGCCGGGAGGGGCTGATGGTCGCCCGCATCCACTCCGGCGACCCCGCCCTCTGGGGCGGTACACAGGAGCAGCTCGACCGGTGCGAGGAGATCGGCGTCGAGACCGAGATCGTGCCCGGGGTGTCCTCCTTCTCGGCCGTCGCCGCGCTCGCCCGGCGCGAGCTGACGATCCCCGAGGTCGCGCAGTCGGTCGTCCTCACCCGGCTCGGCGGCGGCAAGACGCCGATGCCGCCCGGCGAGGAGGTGCGGGAGTTCGCGAAGCACGGCACGACCATGGCGATCTTCCTGTCGGCCGCGCGCAGCGGTCAGCTGGTGCGGGAGCTGCTGGAGGGCGGCTACCCGACCGCCACCCCGGTGGTCATCGCCTACCAGGCGACCTGGCCGGAGGAGCTGGTCGTGAAGTGCACGATCGAGACGCTGGAGGAGACCGTCAAGGAGCACAAGCTCTGGAAGCACACCCTCTTCCTGGTCGGCCCGGCCCTCGACGCGCACGGCACCCGCTCGCACCTGTACCACCCCGGTCACTTCCACGGCTATCGCAAGGCCGACCCGGAGGCCCGCCGGGCGCTGCGGACACGGGGTGCCAGTACGTGAACCGACCGATCACCGGCCGACCGATCGCCGTCGTCGGTACGGGCACGGGGACGACGCCCGGCGAGGAGGTCCTCGCCGGCGCCGAGCTCGTCGTGGGCGGGCGGCGCCATCTGGACGCCGCGGGGCTGCCCGCGTCCGTCGAGCGGATCGTGCTCGGTCCGCTCGCGCCGGCCCTCGACGCCATGGAGGAGTACGTCGGGAAGGACCGGCGCGTGGTCGTGCTGGCCTCCGGCGACCCCGGCTTCTTCGGGATCGTGCGGGCGCTGGCCGAACGGTTCGGGGCGCACCGGCTGGACGTCCGGCCGGGCGTCTCCTCCGTGGCCACCGCCTTCGCGCGGCTCGGACTGACCTGGGACGACGCCGTCGTCGTGAGCGCGCACGGGCGGGATCCGCGGACGGCCGTCAACGTCTGCCGGGCGCACCCGAAGGTCGCCGTCCTGACCGGGCCGGGCGCCGGGCCCGCCGAGCTGGGCGCCGCGCTCGCGCGCAGCGCGCCAGGGCGGGTGCTCGTCGTGGCCTCCGCGCTGGGCGACCCGGCGGCCGAGCGCGTGGAGCGCGTCTCCCCCGGCGAGGCCGCCGGACGCGACTGGGGTACGGCGGTGAGTGTCGTCCTGTGCCTGGACGAGGCGCGGACGCTCGGTCCGGTACGGACGCTGGCCGGGCCCGGGTTCCGGCCCGCCGGGTGGGCGCTGGACGAGGGCGACTTCGCCCACCGCGACTCGATGATCACCAAGTTCGAGGTGCGGGCGCTGGCCCTGGCCCGGCTCGGACCGCGCTCCGGCGACCTGGTCTGGGACGTGGGCTCCGGGTCGGGGTCCGTGGCCGTGGAGTGCGCGCGGCTCGGCGCCGCCGTCAGCGCCGTCGAGAAGGCGGCGGACGGGGTCGCGCGGATCCGCGCCAACGCCGAGGCGCACGGCGTCGACGTGCACGTGGTGCACGGCGGCGCGCCCGACGCGCTGGCCGGACTCGACGATCCCGACGCCGTGTTCGTCGGCGGTGGCGGGCGCGATCTGCCCGCCATCGTCGGAATGTGCGCGCGGCGGGCCCGGCGGACCGTGGTCGTCGCGATGGCCGCGCTGGACCGGGTCCCGGCGGTGCGCGCCGCGCTCGGCGACGCCGGGTTCGACTGCGACGGTGTGCTGCTGCACTCCTCACGGCTCGCGCCGCTGCCGGGTGACGTGACCCGGCTGGCCGCGACCAATCCCGTTTTCCTGCTGTGGGGTGTCAGAGACGCCGTCGGCGCGCACCCTGTTCATCGAGAAGGAGTAGCCCTGTGATCGGCCTCATTTCCGCCACCGCGGCGGGGGCGGCGGCGCGCGACCGGCTGGCCGCGGCCTGGCCGGACCGCACGCGCGTGTACGACGGCCCGGTCGGGGACGCCGTCCGGCGGGCGTTCGCCGAGTGCGAGCAGCTCGTGTGCTTCCTGGCGACCGGGGCGGTCGTCCGCCTGGTCGCGCCCCTGCTGTCCGACAAGACGTCCGACCCGGGTGTGGTGTGCGTCGACGAGGCCGGGCGGTTCGCCGTCCCGGTGGTCGGCGGGCACGCCGGCGGCGCCAACGAACTCGCGCTGGCCGTAGGCGAGTTGCTGGGTGCGCAGCCGGTGGTGACCACGGCCACGGACGCCGTCGGCATCCCCGGTCTCGACACTCTGGGCCTTCCGGTGGAGGGCGATGTGGCCGGCGTGACGCGGGCCCTGCTGGACGGCGAGCCCGTCGCGCTGGCCGCCGAGGTGGCGTGGCCGCTGCCGCCGGTGCCGTTCGCGGAGCGGGGGTCGTACACCGTGCGGCTGACGGACCGTGCGGTCGAGCCCGGGTCCGGGGAGGTGCTGCTGCGTCCGCCGTCCCTCGTCGTCGGTGTCGGCGCGTCCAGGGGCGCCCCGGTCGACGAGGTGCTCGACCTGGTCGAGGGTGTGCTGCGGGAGGCGGGGCTGTCCGTCCGGAGTCTCGCCGAGCTCGCCACCGTCGACGCCAAGGCGGACGAGCCGGGCATCGTCGAGACCGCCCGGCGGCTCGGCGTACCCGTGGTGACGTACTCCGCCGAGGAGCTGGCGGGCGTCGAGGTGCCGAACCCGTCCGACGCGCCGCTCACCGCCGTCGGCACGCCGTCCGTGGCGGAGGCGGCGGCCCTGATCGGCGGGGGCGAACTCCTCGTCCCCAAAAGGAAGTCGGAGCGCGCGGACGGGCGGCCCGCGATGGCCACCTGTGCCGTCGTACGGCGCCCCGGGCGCGGGCGGCTCGCGGTCGTCGGGCTCGGGCCGGGCGCCCGGGACCTGCTCACGCCGCGGGCGAAGGCGGAGCTGCGGCGCGCCTCGGTGCTCGTCGGCCTCGACCAGTACGTCGACCAGATCCGCGACCTGCTGCGGCCCGGCACCCGGATCCTGGAGTCGGGGCTCGGCGCCGAGGAGGAGCGGGCCCGGACTGCCGTCGAGGAGGCCCGGCGCGGGCAGAGCGTGGCGCTGATCGGCAGCGGGGACGCGGGCGTGTACGCGATGGCCTCCCCCGCGCTCGCCGAGGCGTCCGACGACATCGACGTGGTCGGGGTGCCGGGGGTGACCGCCGCGCTCGCGGCCGGTGCGATCCTCGGCGCGCCGCTGGGCCACGACCATGTGTCGATCAGCCTGTCCGATCTGCACACGCCGTGGGAGGTCATCGAGCGGCGGGTGCGGGCGGCGGCCGAGGCGGACATCGTCGTCACCTTCTACAACCCCCGTTCCCGGGGCCGCGACTGGCAGCTCCCCAAGGCGCTCTCGATCCTCGCCGAGCACCGGGAGCCGACGACACCGGTGGGTGTCGTGCGCAACGCCTCGCGCCCGGACGGCACCGCGCGGCTGACGACGCTGACGGAACTCGACCCGGCCTGGGTCGACATGATGACGGTCGTGACCGTGGGCAACACGGCGACCCGGAACATCGCGGGGCGCATGGTGACGCCGCGCGGCTACCGCTGGCAGGAGAACTCCCCGGAAGGCTCGCGGGGCGACTCCCGGGAGGGCGTCCTGTGAACCGTGTGGTCCATCCGATCGAGCAGGAGTCCTTCCGGCGGCTGCGTGCCCGCCTGGACACCTCGCACTTCGCGCCGCTGAGCCGGGCGGTGGTGGAGCGGGTCATCCACTCCGCCGCCGATCTGGAGTACGCACACGATCTCGTGCTGGACGAGGGCGAGTTGGCGAATGCGCACGCCGCGCTGCACGCCGGGGCGCCGGTCGTCGTCGACGTGGAGATGGTGGCCGCGGGGATCACCCGGCGGGAGACCGTCTGCCGTCTCAAGGACGCCACGTCCCGCCCCGGGCTGACCCGGTCCGCCCACGCGATCCGGCTGGCGTACGAGGAGGTCGGGCCCGGCGCCCTCTGGGTGATCGGCTGCGCGCCGACCGCCCTGGAGGAACTGCTGACGCTGGACGCCTCCCCCGCGCTGGTCATCGGCCTGCCCGTCGGCTTCGTCGGGGCGGCCGAGTCGAAGGCAGCGCTCCGCGGGAGCGGACTGCCCGCCGTGAGCAACGTGTCCGAGAAGGGCGGGTCGGCGGTCGCCGCCGCCGCGCTCAACGCCCTGCTGTACACCCCCCTTTCGCCCTCCGAGGAGAAACAGTGATCACCCCGCCGCCCGCCCTGCTCATCGCCGGCCATGGCACCCGGGACGAGGCCGGAGCCGAGGCGTTCCGTGACTTCGTACGGGAGTTGGGCCGCCGCCACCCCGAACTGCCCGTCGCGGGAGGTTTCATCGAGCTGTCCCCGCCGCCGCTGGGCGAGGCGGTGACGGAGCTGGTGGAACGTGGCGTACGGCGGTTCGCCGCCGTACCGCTGATGCTGGTGTCCGCCGGGCACGCCAAGGGCGACATCCCCGCGGCGCTGTCCCGCGAGAAGGAGCGGCACCCGGGGATCTCCTACACGTACGGGCGTCCGCTGGGCCCGCACCCGGCGCTGCTGCAGGTGCTGGAGCGGCGGCTGGACGAGGCGCTGGGCACCGGGGGGCGCACCCCCGAGGACCTGGCCGACGTGACCGTGCTGCTGGTCGGGCGGGGTTCGACGGACCCGGACGCCAACGCCGAGGTGTACAAGGCGGCGCGGCTGCTGTGGGAGGGACGCGGGTACGCGGGTGTGGAGACCGCGTTCGTGTCGCTGGCCGCGCCGGACGTGCCGAGCGGGCTCGACCGGTGCGTGCGGCTGGGGGCGAAGCGGATCGTCGTGCTCCCCTACTTCCTGTTCACCGGGATCCTCCCCGAGCGGGTCCGGCACCAGACCGAGGGCTGGGCGGCCGCGCATCCGGAGGTCGAGGTGCGGTCGGCGGACGTCATCGGCCCCGAGCCGGAGCTGCTCGACCTGGTGATGGAGCGGTACGAGGAGGCCGTCAAGGGCGACCTGCGGATGAACTGCGACTCGTGCGTGTACCGGATCGCGCTGCCGGGCTTCGAGGACAAGGTGGGGACGCCGCAGCAGCCGCACTTCCATCCGGACGACGAGGGCCACCACCACGACGGTCACCACCATCACGGCCACGCGCACTCCCATGCGCACTGAGGGACCCGCCGAGGGTCACTCCGGCGGCCACGACCTGCGCCACCACGGGGACGCCGAGGTGCGCGACGACGGCTCGGCGCTCGTCGACCTCGCGGTCAACGTCCGCGCGGACACCCCTCCGCGCTGGCTGCGGGAACGGGTCGCCGCGTCCCTGGGCGGCTTGGCGGCCTACCCCGACGGGCGGGCCGCGCGGGCGGCGGTCGCGGCGCGGCACGGGCTGCCCGTCGAGCGGGTGCTGCTGACGGCGGGCGCGGCGGAGGCGTTCGTGCTGCTGGCACGGGCCCTGAAGGTGCGGCGGCCCGTCGTCGTGCACCCGCAGTTCACGGAGCCGGAGGCGGCGCTGCGGGACGCGGGGCACAGCGTGGACCGGGTGGTGCTGCGCGCCGAGGACGGCTTCCGGCTGGATCCGGCGGCCGTCCCGGAGACGGCGGACCTGGTGGTCATCGGCAATCCGACGAACCCCACTTCGGTGCTGCACCCGGCGGAGACGATCCGCCGGCTGGCCCGGCCCGGACGGACGCTGGTCGTCGACGAGGCGTTCATGGACGCGGTGCCGGGCGAGCGGGAGGCCCTCGCCGGACACACCGACGTGCCCGGCCTGGTGGTGCTGCGCAGCCTGACCAAGACCTGGGGGCTGGCCGGGCTGCGGATCGGCTACGTGCTCGCCGCGCCGGAGACCGTCGCCGACCTGGAGCGGGCCCAGCCGCTGTGGCCGGTGTCCACGCCGGCGCTGGTGGCGGCCGAGGCGTGCATGGGGGCGCAGGCACTGGCGGAGGCCGCCCACGCCGCCCACCGCGTCGCCGCGGACCGGGCGCATCTCGTGGCCGGTCTCGAGGAGTTCGCCGTCGAGGGGGTGCGGGTGGTGGGGCCCGCGGAGGGGCCGTTCGTCCTGGTGCGGCTGCCCGGGGCCGACGCCGTCCGCCGGCGGCTGCGCACCCTGGGGTTCGCGGTCCGGCGCGGGGACACCTTCCCGGGGCTGGACGAGGAGTGGCTGCGGCTGGCGGTCCGGAACCGGGCGACGGTGAACCGTTTCCTCCAGGCGCTGGACCAGGCGTTGGCCCTGACCCGGGGATGAGGCCGGGGGTACGGACCCGGGCGGGACGTCCCGGATCCGTACCCCCGTGCTTCGTGCTCCGTCCGGTCAGCCGCGGCGGCGGGCCAGTGCCACCGCTCCCCCGCCCGCCGCCAGCAGCGCCACCGCGCCGCCCGCGATGTACGGGGTCGTCGAGCTGCCGCCGGTCTGTGCCAGGTCGGCCTGGGCGGGCGCGCCCTGTGCCTTGACGTCACCGGCCGGGGCGGCGCTCGGCTCGGCGGCCTGCTCCTGTCCCCGGTCCTGCGCCTCGCCCTGTTCCTGTTCCTCGCCCTGGCCCTGTTCCTCGCTCTGTTCCTGCTCCCGCCCTGCGGGGGCCTCGCAGGTGGCCTTCGCGAGGGTCAGGGTGCCTGTCACCTCGGCGACGTTGAGGCTCAACGGGTTGACGGACACGGTGAGTTCGAGGGCGGTGGCGGCGGCCGTGCGGGAGGTGGTCTCGCGCTTCGAGAGGTCCAGGCGGACCTCGCCCACGCCCGGTACCTTCACGTCCGTCGTGCCGCCGGTGCTGACCGACACCTTCTTGCCCAGGACCGTCACCGAGCCGAGCAGGTTGGAGACCGCGACCGGCGTCCTGCCCGCCTCGCAGGTCGCCCTGGAGGTGACCGTGCCGACCTCGATGAGGGAGAGCAGGGGGAGGCCGGGGACGTGCAGCTTGGCGTGGGCGAGGCGGGTGGAGGCCTCGGCCCTGGTGCCGTCGACGGTCGCCTTCGCCTCGGCGACGTCCGCGCGCAGGACGCTGAAGGGCCTCCCGCCGTCGACGCCGTTCAACTCGGCCGACAGCGCGGTCTTTTCGGCGCTGTGCGGAGCCTGGACCTCGTTGAGGGAGACGGCGAGCGGGATGTCGACGGTCTTGTTGAGCAGGGCCACGTCGAGGCCGGTGCGCAGCACGGACGCGCTCGCCCGGCCCTGGCCGGACGTCGCGTGGGCGGTGCCCGCGCCGGCCAGGACCGCGGGACCTGCGGCCAGGGCCGTGACCGCGACGACGGTGGCGGCGCGCCGGGCGCATGCGGGCAGCGGGAAGTTGTTGCCGTTCAAGGGTGGGACCCCCAGAAGAGAAATGCTTCGGGACCCCGCAAGAATTACGTACGAGGGGTGAACGGTCAGCACGGTGACGCGAGTTCACTCCAACGTGAGTTTTCCGTGCATGTCTTCGAATCCATCGGCACGCACGTTCTCCACAACCGCCCGCGGCACGGCGCTCTCAGCTCACCACCGCGCCGTTCAGTACCACCCGGCGCGGCGCCGCGAGCACCCGTACGTCGGCGCGCGGGTCCGTCTCGTAGACCACCAGGTCCGCCGGAGCGCCCTCGACCAGACCGGGGCGCCCGAGCCACTCGCGCGCGCCCCAGGTCGTCGCCGAGAGCGCCGCCAGCGGCGGGATGCCCGCCGTCACCAGTTCCGCGACCTCCGCGGCCACCAGACCGTGCGGCAGCGTGCCGCCGGCGTCCGTGCCGACGAAGACCGGGATGCCGGCGTCGTAGGCGGAGCGGACCGTGTCGTAACGGCGTTCGTGGAGCCGGCGCATATGGGCCGACCAGCGCGGGAACTTGGACTCGCCGCCGGCGGCGAGGTCCGGGAAGGTGGCGATGTTGACGAGGGTCGGCACGATCGCCACGCCTCGGGACGCGAACAGCGGGATCAGTTCGTCGGTCAGACCCGTCGCGTGCTCGACGCAGTCGATGCCCGACTCGACGAGGTCGCGGAGCGAGTTCTCGGCGAAGCAGTGTGCCGTGACCCGCGCGCCCAGGCGGTGGGCCTCCGCGATGGCCGCCTCGGCCGCCTCCCGCGGCCAGCTGGGGGCCAGGTCGCCCACCTCGCGGTCGATCCAGTCGCCGACCAGCTTGACCCAGCCGTCGCCGCGCCGGGCCTCCCGCGCGACGTACGCGACCAGGTCCTCGGGCTCGATCTCGTGCGCGTAGCCGCGGATGTAGCGGCGGGTACGGGCGATGTGCCGGCCCGCCCGGATGATCTTCGGGAGGTCCTCGCGGTCGTCGACCCAGCGGGTGTCCGAGGGCGAGCCGGCGTCGCGGATCAGCAGGGCGCCCGCCTCGCGGTCGGTCAGGGCCTGCTTCTCGGCGACGTCCGTGTCGACGGGGCCGTGCGCGCCCAGACCCACATGGCAGTGGGCGTCGACCAGGCCGGGCAGCGCCCAGCCCTCGACCGTCCGCACGTCGCGGGCGCCGACGGGACGGTCGTAGGAGATCCGGCCGTCGACGACCCACAGCCCGTCGCGGACTTCGTCGGATCCGGTCAGGATCCGGCCCTTCACGTGCAGCACCGCGCGATCGCTCATGCAGTGCACCCTAACTACTGCTCCGGCTCGCCCTTCCGGTCACCCGCCTGGCCGCCCGCCTGGCCGGAGGCGCCCTCCCCCGCGTCGGCCAACTCGGCCATCGCCGGGTCGAGGAGGCGGGAGAGGAAGTGACGGGTGCGCTCGTGGCTGGGGTTCCCGATGACCTCGGCCGGGGTGCCGTCCTCCACGATCACCCCGCCGTCCATGAAGACGACCCGGTCGGCCACCTCGCGGGCGAAGGTCATCTCGTGGGTGACGACCATCATCGTCATGCCCTCGTCGGCCAGCATCCGCATGACCGCGAGGACGTCGCCGACCAGCTCCGGGTCGAGCGCCGACGTCGGCTCGTCGAACAGCATCACCTCGGGCCCCATGGCCAGCGCGCGGGCGATCGCGACGCGCTGCTGCTGACCGCCGGAGAGGGAGGCGGGGTAGGCGTCCGCCTTCTCCGACAGACCCACCCGCTCCAGGTTCTCGGCGGCCACCTTCGCCGCCACCGCCTTGCCGCGCCGGAGCACCCGGCGCTGCGGCAGCGTGAGGTTCTCGGTCACCGACAGGTGCGGGAAGAGGTTGAACTGCTGGAAGACCATCCCGATACGGCGGCGGACGGCGTCGATGTCGACGTCGGGGTCGGTGAGTTCGGTGCCGCCCACGAAGACCTGGCCCTTGGTGGGCTCCTCCAGCAGGTTCACACAGCGCAGCAGTGTCGACTTGCCGGAGCCGGACGGGCCGATCACACAGACGACCTCGCCCTGGCCGATCTCCAGGTCGATGCCGCGCAGCACCTCGTTGGTGCCGAACGACTTGTGCAGGTCGCGGACTTCGATCTCCGGTCGGCTCATTTCACGGCCTCCTGGGCCTTGGCCTCCATGCGCCGCACGACGAAGCCGAGCGGGATGGTCACCAGCAGGTAGCACAGGCCGGCGACCAGGATCGGCGTGGAGTTGGCGGTCGTGCTGGCCAGGTCACGGCCGTACTTGGACAGTTCGCGCTCCTCCAGCGTCACCCCGAGGAGCAGCACCAGGGAGGAGTCCTTGAAGAGCATGATCAGCTCGTTGGTGAGCGGCGGGAGGATGATCCGGAACGCCTGCGGGATGATGACCGAGACCATCGCGCGGGCGGGCGAGAAGCCCAGCGACCGGGCCGCCTCCAACTGCCCCTTGGGCACGGCCTGGATGCCCGCACGGAACGTCTCCGCCATGTACGCGGCCCCGATCAGGCCGAGCCCGAGGGCCGCCTTGCCGTAGGTGCCGCCGACGATCTCCGTGCCGGGGAAGGCCAGCGGCACGGCCACGCCGATGAAGACGAAGATCAGCAGGGCGGGCAGACCGCGGAAGATCTCGATGTAGACACCGGCCAGCCAGCGGTACGGGCCCACGGAGGACAGCCGCATCAGGGCGATGACCAGACCGAGCACCAGGCCGAGGACGAAGCCGGACGCCGTGTACAGCACGGTGTTCTTCAACGCCAGCGTGATGACGTCCGGGAACATCTCCTTCGCGATGTCCCACTGGGCGAACTGGTTCTTCAGCCGGCCCCAGTCCGCCGTGACCGCGAAGACGATCACGGCGGCGACGAAGACGACGTACTGCGCGCCGCGCGAGAGGCTGCGCTTCTGCCGCCGGGTCAGGCCCTTCTTCTTCGGTTGGAGTCGTACGTCGCTGTCGGCCATGGGGTCAGGAGGCCGAGGCGGCGGCCGACGGGGACGCGGCCGACTCGTCGTACGGACCGATCCACTTCTCGTACAGCTTCTTGTAGGTGCCGTCGGCCTTCGCGTCCGCCAGCGCCTTGTTGATCGCGGCGACGAGCTTGGTGTTGCCCTTCTTCACCGTGAAGCCGTACTGCTCGCCGGTGTTGAGGTTGTCGACGACCTTGAAGGCGTCGGCGTTGGCCTTGTCCTTCAGCCAGCCCTGGACGACCGGGAAGTCGATGATGACGGCCTTGACCTGGCCGGTGCGCAGACCGTTGAGGACGGCGTCGGAGGACTCGAAGGAGACCGGGTCGAAGCCCTGCTTCTTGGCGTAGTCCTCGCCGGTGGTCTGCGCCTGGGCGCCGAGCTTGACGTCCTTGGACTTCACGTCGGCGAGCGAGGTGACGCCCGCGCCCTTGTCGACCAGGACGGCCTGGGTGGCCTCGAAGTACGGGTCGGAGAAGTCGACGTTCTTCTTGCGCTCGTCGGTGATGGTCATGCCGGCCGCGGCCAGGTCGCACTCGCCGGAGTTGAGGAACGCGCCGGTCTTGAAGTTCTCGAACGGCGTGTCGAGGATCTCCTGCTTCACGCCCAGGTTCTTGGCGGCCAGGTCGATCAGGGACACGTCGAAGCCCTGCACCTTGCCGTCGATCTCCGACTGGAAGGGCGGGTAGGGCAGGTGGGTGCAGGTCGTGAGCTGGCCCGCCTTGACGAGCTCGACCCCGCCGGCGGCGGTCTTGGAGCCGCTGCCGCCGTCGTCGGTGGAGGTGCAGGCGGCGACGAGCATCAGCCCGGCCGTCACGGTGGTGGCGGCCAGGACGCGGGTCCGGCGGCCGGGGAGGGTGTTCACGGCGGGCCTTCCTGTAAGGGAACTGTGGGTTCCGATTATAAGGAGATGTTTGAGGCTCTCAAATCAAACCGATGGTCACCGGGCCGTGCGGCCTGCGAAGTCACCGGTGGGGAGGGCGGGGAGGGTGGGACACGTGCCGGTTAGTCTCGTCACCTCTACCCCGTGAGTGAAGAGAGCACCGCCGTGACACACCCGTTCCTGGACCTCGCCCCGCTGAGTGCCGCACACTTCGCCTCGATCGAGGACCGGGTGGCGCGGCTGCTGGACACCCGACAGGACGTCGTGATCATGCAGGGCGAGGCGCTGCTTCCGCTGGAGGGCGCGATCCGCGGTACGGCCGGTCCGGGCACGACCGCGCTCAACGTGATCACCGGCCCGTACGGGCAGACCTTCGGGGACTGGCTGCGGGACTGCGGCGCCACGGTGATCGACCTGGCGGTGCCCTTCCACACGGCGGTGACGGCCGCGCAGATCCGGGAGGCGTTCGCCGAGCACCCGGGGATCGACTTCGTGTCGCTGGTGCACGCGGAGGCGGCGACCGGCAACACCAACCCGGTCGCGGAGATCGGCGAGGTGGTGCGGGAGCACGGCGCGCTCTTCTACCTGGACGCGGTCGCCTCGATCGGCGCGGAGCCGGTGCTGCCGGACGCGTGGGGCGTGGACCTGTGCGTGATCGGCGCGCAGAAGGCGATGGGCGGCCCGGCGGGCGTGTCGGCGGTGTCGGTGAGCGAGCGGGCGTGGGCGCGGATGGCCGCGAACCCGAGGGCGCCCCGCCGGTCGTACCTGTCCCTGCTGGACTGGAAGGAGCGCTGGGTCGACGGCGGTCGCAAGGCGCTGCTGCACGCGCCGGCGCAGCTGGAGATGCTGGCGCTGGAGGCGTGTGTCGAGCGGATCGAGGCGGAGCGGTTGGAGACGGTGATGGCCCGGCACGCGTCCGCCGCCGCCGCGACGCGCGCCGGTGCGCCGGCGCTGGGCGGCGGGCTGGAGCCTTACGTGCGCGACGCGGCGGAGGCGGCGCCCGTCGCCACGACGCTGCGGACGCCGTCGGGGGTGGTGGCGTCGGAGCTGGTGGCGCGGGCGCTGGCGAGCGACCCCGAGCTGCCGCTGGCCGCGGGTGGGGGCGCGCTGGCCGGGGAGATGATCCGGGTCAACCACTACGGGGGCGACGCGACCGTCGGCGTGGTGCAGGGATGCCTGGCGGCGCTGGGTGCCGCGCTGGCGGAGAAGGGCCTGGACGTCGATCCGGAAGGGGCCCGGCGGGCCGTGGAAGGCGCCTGGCGGTAGGCGGCCGTGGAGGGCGCCCGGCGGCAGGCGGCCCCGGTTCCGCCATCGGTACCCCACCGGTTCACCGTCGGACGGACCGACGAAGCCCCGCCGTCGGTGCCGCCTGTCATCCTGCCCCGCATGACGGCCGACACTCCCCTCACCCTTCCCGACGGCCGCCCCGTGCTGTTCCACATGATCAAGGAGCACGCCCGCCTCAACGGCCACGCGGGCATTCTTCGGGAGAGTATCGGCGGGGTTACCGGAGCCTGAATTCAAGGTAATTCGCGAATTCCCGCCGGTTCCTTTTCCGTCCCGCTTCTCAGCGATAGCTTTCCTGAGTTCTTCTGCCCCGATTCCCCGTACCTAAACGCGGGGAATTTCGGGCAGGTTTCGAGTGCGTGACGCATTGCACAAGCGGAGCGATATGCCCTTTTCGCGGGGTGCAAAAGCGGACGAAACGCCAACTTGTCCCGGTGGCATCACGGAATCACCACGGCCTCTCCATGCGTTATTGAATTTCCCTGGGTAAGTTCAATC
The DNA here is from genome assembly GCF_035983595.1 of Streptomyces sp. NBC_01334. Lineage (NCBI taxonomy): Bacteria > Bacillati > Actinomycetota > Actinomycetes > Kitasatosporales > Streptomycetaceae > Streptomyces > Streptomyces sp. NBC_01334. The sequence continues at coordinate 2,508,356 of NZ_CP130718.1, forward strand.
CGCATGACTGCCGCACAAGCAGACCTACGTATCGACAGCCCGTCGGTGGAAGACGGCGCAGCGCTCTGGCGTCTCGCGAAGGAATCCGGAACGCTCGACCTGAACTCGTCCTACAGCTATCTCCTGTGGTGTCGCGACTTCGCCGCCACCTCGGCGGTGGCCCGCGCGGAGGGCGGCGAGCCGGTCGGGTTCGTCACCGGGTACGTCCGGCCGGAGGACCCGCAGACCCTGCTGGTCTGGCAGGTGGCCGTCGACGCCGCGCACCGTGGTCGCGGCCTCGCCGCCGCCCTGCTGGACGGGCTGACCGCGCGGGTCGCCGCCGAACGCCCGCTCACCGCCGTGGAGACCACGATCACGCCGGGCAACACCGCCTCCGAGCGGCTGTTCACCTCGTTCGCCGACCGGCACGGGGCGACCGTCACCCGTGAGGTGCTGTTCGGCACCGGTCTGTTCCCCGACGGCCCGCACGACCCCGAGGTCCTGTACCGGATCGGCCCCCTCGCCTTCTGACCCGCCCGCCCCGCCTCCGCCCGCCTCTCCTTCCGACCCCCACTCCGAGGAGCGTTTCGTCGTGACCATCACCCAGCCCGACCTCAGCGTGTTCGAGACCCTCGAGTCCGAGGTGCGCAGCTACTGCCGCAGCTGGCCCGCGGTCTTCGACCGCGCGCAGGGCAGCCGTATGTACGACGAGGACGGTCACCGCTACCTGGACTTCTTCGCCGGTGCCGGATCCCTCAACTACGGTCACAACAACCCCGTGCTGAAACGGGCGTTGGTCGACTATCTGATGCGGGACGGCGTCACGCACGGGCTCGACATGTCGACCGTGGCCAAGCGGACCTTCCTGCAGACCTTCCAGGATCTGGTGCTGCGGCCGCGTGACCTGCCCTACAAGGTCATGTTCCCGGGCCCGACCGGCACCAACGCCGTGGAGTCGGCCCTGAAGCTGGCGCGGAAGGTGAAGGGACGCGAGGCCATCGTGTCGTTCACCAACGCCTTCCACGGGATGTCCCTCGGGTCGCTCGCCGTGACCGGCAACGCCTTCAAGCGGGCCGGTGCCGGGGTACCGCTGGTGCACGGCACACCGATGCCGTTCGACAACTACTTCGAGGGCCAGGTCCCCGACTTCCTGTGGTTCGAGCGGCTGCTCGAGGACCAGGGGTCCGGGCTCAACAAGCCCGCCGCCGTGATCGTCGAGACCGTGCAGGGCGAGGGCGGCATCAACGTCGCGCGTCCGGAGTGGCTGCGGGCGCTCAAGGACCTGTGCGAGCGCCAGGACATGCTGCTGATCGTCGACGACATCCAGATGGGATGCGGGCGCACCGGGGCCTTCTTCTCCTTCGAGGAGGCCGGGATCGTCCCGGACATCGTGACCGTCTCCAAGTCGATCAGCGGCTACGGACTGCCCATGTCGCTCTGCCTGTTCAAGCCCGAGCTGGACGTGTGGGAGCCGGGTGAGCACAACGGCACCTTCCGCGGCAACAACCCGGCCTTCGTCACCGCCACCGCCGCCCTCGAGACGTACTGGGCCGACGGGTCCGCGATGGAGAAGCAGACCCGGACGCGGGGCGAACAGATCGAGCAGGGGCTCATCTCGATCACCGAGGAGAACCTCGCCGACATCAAGGAGTACCGGGGCCGCGGTCTGGTGTGGGGCCTGGAGTTCCACGAGAAGGCGCGGGCCGGGCGGGTCGCGAAGCGGGCCTTCGAGCTCGGGCTGCTGATCGAGACGTCCGGTCCGGAGAGCGAGGTCGTCAAACTGCTGCCGGCCCTGACCATCACCCCCGAGGAACTGGACGAGGGCCTCAGCGTCATCGCCCGCGCCGTACGGGAGACCGTCTGACGCCCTCGGACCCCGTATCCCCTACCTAGGAGGCATCGCACCACCGTGATCGTCCGTTCGTTCAAGGACATCGAAGGCACCGACCGGCATGTGCGGGCGGCGTCCGGCACCTGGGAGAGCAAGCGCATCGTGCTCGCCCAGGAACGGGTCGGGTTCTCGCTGCACGAAACGATTCTGTACGCGGGTACCGAGACGTCGATGTGGTACGCGAACCACATCGAGGCCGTCGTCTGCGTCGAGGGCGCGGCCGAACTGACCGACCACGAGACCGGGCGGACGCACACCATCACGCCCGGCACCATGTACCTCCTCGACGGGCACGAGCGGCACACGCTCCGCGTCAAGGAGGACTTCCGCTGCATCTGCGTGTTCAACCCGCCCGTCACGGGGCGGGAGGACCACGACGAGAACGGCGTGTACCCCCTGTTGACCGAGCCCGAGGAGGTGTAAGCATCGTGACCACCCTCACCGATCTCTACCCCACCCGTGGCACCACCGAGGTGTCCGTACCCCGCCAGGACCCCGTCGTCTGGGGCTCCCCCGACACGCCGGGCCCGATCCCGGCGGCCGGCCTCCAGGAGTACGAGCGCGACGGCTTCCTCGCCGTCGACCAGTTGATCAGCGACGACGAGGTCAGCGTCTGCCGACGGGAGCTGGAGCGGCTGGTCGCCGACCCGGAGATCCGGGCCGACGGGCGGTCGATCGTCGAGCCGAAGTCCAAGGAGATCCGCTCCGTCTTCGAGGTGCACAAGCTCAGTCCCGTGTTCGCCGCGCTCGTCCGCGACGAGCGGGTCGTGGGGCGGGCCCGGCAGATCCTGGGCTCGGACGTGTACGTGCACCAGTCGCGGATCAACGTCAAGCCGGGCTTCGGGGCCGGGGGCTTCTACTGGCACTCCGACTTCGAGACCTGGCACGCCGAGGACGGTCTGCCGAACATGCGGACGGTGTCCGTGTCGATCGCGCTGACCGAGAACCTCGACACCAACGGCGGGCTCATGATCATGCCGGGCTCGCACCGGACGTTCCTCGGCTGCGCCGGGGCGACGCCCGAGGACAACTACAAGAAGTCGCTCCAGATGCAGGACGCGGGCACCCCCTCGGACGAGGCGCTGACCGCGATGGCCGGCGACTACGGCATCAAGTTGTTCACGGGCAAGGCCGGTTCGGCGACCTGGTTCGACTGCAACTGCATGCACGGGTCCGGTGACAACATCACGCCGTTCCCGCGCAGCAACGTGTTCATCGTGTTCAACAGCGTGGAGAACACGGCCGTGGAGCCGTTCGCGGCGCCGGTCCACCGGCCGGAGTACATCGGCGCGCGGGACTTCACCCCCGTGCGGTGAGCCGTCGTCCCCCGCCGGCCGCGTCGGCAGGCCCGGACGCCCCCACCCGATCCGGGTGGGGGCGTCCGGGCCTGCCGGGCGTCGGAGGCCTCAGGCTGACAGGGCGTTCAGCAGGCGGTCGACGTCGGCCGACGTGTTGAACAGGTGGAAGGAGGCGCGCAGATGGCCGGAGCGGTCGGAGACCTGGATGCCGGCGGCGGCCAGGTCGGGCTGGCGGAAGCCGAGTCCCGGCACCGAGACGATCGCGGAGCCGGGCGCGGCGACGGGCCGATGACCGAGCCCGGCGAGTCCGGCGCGGAAGCGGTCGGCGAGGGAGAGGTCGTGGGCGCCGATCGCCGCCACGCCGAGTTCCTCCACCAGTTCGAGGGAACGGCGCAGTCCGGCGTAGGTGAACAGGGCGTGCGTCAGGTCGAACCGCCTTGCCGAGTGGGCGAGTTCGGCCACCGGGCCGTAACAGCTGTCCCAGGGCTCCTCGCCGGCCACCCATCCCGCGAGGACCGGTGACAACCCGCCGAAGTCCTCCGGGACCACCAGGAAGGCCGCACCGTGCGGGCCGAGCAGCCACTTGAAGGAGACGGCGGCGGAGAAGTCGTGGGCGTCGGCGTCCGCCGGAAGCCAGCCGGCCGACTGTGAGAAGTCGACGTAGGTGCGTGCGCCGTGCCTCCTGGCCGCCTCGCGCAGGGCGGGGAGGTCGGCGATCCGGCCGTCGGCGGACTGGGCGGCGCTCACCGCGACCAGGGCCGTGCCGGGGCGGACGGACTCCGCGATCCGCTCCAGCGGGACGGCCCGGACCTTGAGGTCCCCGCGGACGTGGAACGGGTTGAGCACGGAGGTGAAGTCGTCCTCGGCGGTGAGCACTTCCGCGCCCGCGGGGAGCGAGGCGGCGATGACGCCGGTGTGCGCGGCGACCGAGGCGCCCAGCGCCACCCGGGTGACCGGGACGCCGGCCAGCCGGGCGTACGCGGCCCGGCAGGCCTCCACGTCCTCGTGCAGCGGGGTGAGCGGCCTGCCCTCGGCGCGCAGCACCGCCGCCTCGTGCAGGGCGGCGACCGTACGGGCGGGCAGCAGGCCGTTGCTCGCCGTGTTCAGGTACGTGGTCTTCGGGGTGAACTCGGCGCGGACGAGGCTCTCGAAGGTCTCCATGCGTCCACTGTGGGACCCCCGGAACCCCTCGTCCATTGCCGATTTTTACGTGATTCCGCTAAGGAGAACTTATAGATCGGCTCTCACCTGCGGGTTTCACTGCTGCGGGACCGCGCACCCGTCCGGGCCGCAGGCCTCCGCGCCGCCGTCGTCGATCAGCTTCAGCGGGGAACGGTCGCCCCAGGCCTGGGTGAGGGCCTGGGTGAAGACCTCGGCGGGCTGGGCCCCGGAGACGCCGTAGGCGCGGTCGAGGACGAAGAAGGGCACACCGTTCGCACCGAGCTGAGCGGCCTCGCGCTCGTCGGCGCGGACCTCGTCGGCGTAGCGGGCGGGGTCGGCGAGGACCTCGCGGGCGGCCTCGGCGTCGAGACCGGCCTCGGCGGCCAGTTCCACGAGCCGCTCGTCGCCCTCGGAGAAGACGGACCGCTCCTCGGCGAAGTTCGCCCGGTAGAGGATCTGGATCAGCTCGTCCTGCCGACCGTGCTCCTTGGCGAAGTGCAGCAGCCGGTGCATGTCGAAGGTGTTGCCGTGGTCGCGGTCCCGGGTGCGGTAGTCGAGGCCCTCGGCGGCGGCCTGGGCGCCCAGGTTCTCCTCGCCGGACTGCGCCTGCGCCTCGCTCATCCCGTACTTCTTGGTGAGCATGGCCAGTACGGGCTGGACGTCGCCCTTGGCGCGGCCCGGGTCCAGCTCGAAGGAACGGTGCACCACCTCGACCTGGTCACGGTGCGGGAAGGCCTCGAGCGCCTTCTCGAAGCGGGCCTTGCCCACGTAGCACCAGGGGCAGGCGATGTCGCTCCAGATCTCGACGCGCATGTCTCGGCTCTCTCCAGGTCGTGCGGCTGGGTACGGAGCTCCCCCGCGGGAGATCCGCACGGAGGTTCCCTCCGGCGAGTGCATGAACGTTCAAGCAGGACGTTTCATTCCCCGGTCATCCCCCGGTCACCGCGTACCTCAGCCAGAGGTGGTGCTCGCCCTCGCCGGGCGGGTTCTCCGGGTCCGGGCTCCAGCCCTGCCGGGCGTAGAACGCCTGGGCCCGCCCGTTGTCGACGTGCACGTCGAGCACGGCCGTGCGCCGCCCGTCCGCCCGCCACTGCTCGACGCAGGCCGTGTGCAGGTCCGTACCGATCCCCGAACGCCAGTGGTCGGGGTCGACGTGGAACTGGAACAGTTTGACCGTGTGCACCGGCGCGCCCTCCGGCCTGCGGAAGGACGCGAGGCCGACGAGCCGTCCCTGCTCGACGACGCACAGCACATGACCGTCGGGCCGCTCGATGGCCGTGCGCCAGGCGGCGAGCCAGTCGGTGCCGTCCTGCGGGACCCCCTCGGGGTAGTACGTGGCCCGGGCGCGCGCGTGCAGCTCGGCGACCCTCTCCGCCTCGGCGGGGACGGCGGTGCGGATCACCCGGTTTCCCATGACACGCTCTTCGATCATGCAGGAGAGGACGAGAGGGCCCTCTCGTCGGTTCCGGCCGGCTAGCTTCCGTCCCGCAGGTCGTCCGGCCACTCGGTCCTGAACTCGAGATGGTCGTACGTCACGACGCACCCCTCGCCCATCGGCGACTGCGTCATGAAGCCGACCAGGGCCGCGCCGGTCTCCTTCTCCTCACCCAGCGTGAACAGGCGGACGAAGGTCCACCGTCTGCCGTCCCGGGATGCGTGGAAGGCGAAGGCGCGGCCGGTCCTGCTCACCCGGAGCCAGACCGAACTGCCCTCCACGGTGAAGGAGTTGGCGTCGTCGGAGTGTCCCCGGGTGACCACCGTGCAGACGGTGGCCACGTCCGGGGAGTACTCCAGACACAGCTTGGCCCAGGCCCGCTCGCCGACGTGGACGTACAACACCCCCGCGTCGAAGGCCCAGTTGAATCCGACGGTGACGCGTGCGATGAGCTGGAAGTCGCCCTCCGGCGCCCCCAGCAGCCGGGGCGCGTCGGCGGCGGTCTCCACCCCGTCCCCGGTGGGCGGCACGAACCGGTCCTGCCGGGCCCCGGCCCACCCGGTGAGCACCCCGTCCTCGTGGGACCAGTGCCCGTCGGGCCCGTAAGTACGGAGGGGAAAGGGCAGTTCGGGAAGCGTGACGTCCATGAGCTCATCATCTCAAGCGGCCGAGAGCCCCGGCGAGCCGAGTCCCCAGGTGAGCCGAGCCCCCAGGGGCGCGGGGAACCGCGCGACAAGCCGAGGGAGGCCTGTACCCGGCAAACCACCGCACCCCTGGACGCTCACACGGAGCGTCAGCGCTCCAGACGCCCGTTGAACCGGCGGGGCAGCCCCAGCTCGTTCTCGTCCCGCAGCTCCACGGGCAGCAGCGCCGCGGGAGCGTTCTGGTAGGCGACCGGCCGCAGCCACCGCTCGATGGCGGTCCCGCCGACAGAGGTGGACGTGGAGGTGGTGGCCGGGTACGGCCCGCCGTGATGCTGGGCCGGCGCGACGGCGACACCCGTGGGCCAGCCGTTCACCAGCACGCGCCCGGCCAGCGGGGTCAGCTCGGCGAGGATCTCGCCGCCCCGGCCCTCGCCCGCGGCCTCTCCCTCGGACAGCTGGACGGTCGCCGTGAGGTTTCCGGGCAGCCGCGACAGCACCGCCCCGACCTCGCCCTCGTCGTCGTAGCGGACCACGACGGTGACCGGCCCGAAGCACTCCTCGAGCAGCAGGTCGTGCGCGCCCTCGGCGGTCAGCCGGGAGGCCGGCACGGTAAGGAAGCCCGCGCTGACGGTGTGCTCCCCGCCCGCACCGGGCGTGACCGGCGACTCCACGTCGGGCAGCTCGGCCCGCTCGGCCACCCCGGCGATGAAGTTGTCGCGCATCCGGTGGTCGAGCAGCACGCCCGCGTCGGTGTCGCTCACCGCGTCCGTGAGCGACTTGACCAGTCCGTCGCCGGCCGCGCCGGACGGCACCAGGACCAGGCCCGGCTTCACACAGAACTGGCCGACACCCAGCGTCATGGACCCGGCGAGGCCGGTGCCGATCGCCTCGGCCCGCTCGGCCGCGGCAGCCTCGGTCACCACGACCGGGTTCAGCGACCCCAGCTCGCCGTGGAACGGGATCGGCACCGGACGGGCCGCCGCCGCGTCGAACAGCGCGCGTCCGCCCCGGATCGACCCGGTGAAACCGGCCGCGGCGACCAGCGGGTGCCTGATCAGCTCGACGCCGGCCTCGAAGCCGTGGACCAGGCCCAGCACACCCGCCGGGATGCCGTGCTCGGCGGCGGCCGTGCGCACCACCTTGGCGACCAGCTCGGACAGGCCCGGGTGGTCGGGGTGGGACTTGACGACGACCGGGTTGCCCGCCGCGAACGCGCTGGCGGTGTCACCGCCCGCGACGGAGAAGGCGAAGGGGAAGTTGGACGCCGAGTACACGGCCACCACGCCGAGCGGCACCTTGTAGCGGCGCAGGTCGGGGATGGGCGGGGTGGCGGTGTCGTCGGGGTGGCTGATGACGACGTCGAGGAACGCGCCCTCGTCGACGATGTCGGCGAACGCGCGCAGCTGGTAGCAGGTGCGGGCGAGCTCTCCGGTCAGCCGGACCGGGCCGAGCGCGGTCTCCGCGTCGGCCACCTCCACGAGCGTGTCCTTGGCCGCCTGGAGCCGGTCGGCGGCGGAACGCAGGAAAGCGGCGCGGACGGTACGGTCGGCGAGGAAGCCGCGCGCCTCATGGGCGGCGCGGACGACGGCGTCGACCTCCTGGGCCGTGGCCTCCACCGCAACCTGTTCACGCTGCTTCCCGGTTCGGGGGTCGACACTCCAGACTGGTGCTGCTGCCACCGCGGGTCCCTCCACGCTTGGTTCTGACCACGTTTGGTACTGGCTCATTCATCAGGGTCGTTCGATATACTGAACGCTGTCTCTGATGATGAATATGCTGTCGGAGCGTATTTCCCGTCGAACGAAGGGGTCAAGGGCGATGTCGGCTGGCGAGACGGGGGGCGGGGCGCAGGTCAAGTCCGCGGTGCGGACGGTTGAGCTGCTGGAATACTTCGCCGGCCGCCCAGGAATGCACTCTCTGGCGTCGGTCCAGGAGGCCGTCGGCTATCCCAAGTCCAGTCTCTACATGCTGCTGCGCACGCTGGTGGAGCTGGGCTGGGTGGAGACGGACGCGACGGGCACGCGGTACGGCATCGGGGTACGGGCGCTGCTCGTCGGCACGTCCTACATCGACGGCGACGAGGTGGTCGCGGCCGCCCGCCCCACCCTGGACCGGCTCTCGGACGACACCACCGAGACCATCCACCTGGCCCGGCTCGACGGCACGAACGTCGTGTACCTCGCCACCCGCCAGTCCCAGCACTACCTGCGGCCCTTCACCCGGGTCGGGCGCCGTCTCCCGGCCCACTCCACCTCGCTGGGCAAGGCGCTGCTGAGCACCTACACCGACGAGCAGGTCCGCAAGCTGCTGCCGGAGACGCTGCCCGCGCTGACCGAGCACACGATCACGGACCGCGAGAAGCTCATCGAGGAGCTGCACCAGATCCGCGAGCAGGGCTTCTCGGTGGACCGCGAGGAGAACACGCTGGGCCTGCGCTGCTTCGGCGTGGCGATCCCGTACCGCACGCCGGCCCGGGACGCGATCAGCTGCTCGGTGCCGGTGGCGCGGCTCACCCCCGCGCACGAGCAGCTGGTGAAGGACGCGCTGTTCGACGCACGCGACCGGCTCACGCTGGCCACCCGTAGGCTCTGAGACATGCTGATCTCCCTGCGCCAGGTCCACGACAGCGATCTGCCGGTGTTCTTCCGGCAGATGAACGACCCGGAGTCCCTGCGGATGGCCGCGTTCACCGCGAAGGATCCGGCCGACCGGGACGCGTTCGACGCCCACTGGACGAGGATCCGCGCCTCGTCCGCCGTGCCGCGGACGATCCTGGCCGACGGGGACGTCGTCGGCAGCGCGGCGGTGTACGGGGAGCCGGGCGAGCGCGAGGTGACGTACTGGGTGGACCGCGCCTACTGGGGCCGGGGCATCGCCACGGAGGCGTTGCGGGCACTGGTGTCCGAGGTCCGGGAACGGCCGCTGTTCGCACGGGCGGCGGCCGACAACGCGGGCTCCCTGCGCGTCCTGGAGAAGTGCGGCTTCCGGTCCACCGCCCGGGCCACCGGCTACGCGAACGCGCGGGGCGGGGAGACCGAGGAGATCGTGCTGCGGCTGGAGGCCTGAGCCCGGCCGCAGTGGACGGGCCCCGGTGAACCGGCCTCAGATGAACGGTCGATGAGAAAACGGGCGAACGGGAACGATCGCCTCCCGCCCGCTCGTCTTTCTGTTCGCAATGAACAAGACGATCAGGCGCGCCTCGGTCTTCGCGCTGCTGCTGGTGTTCGCCCTGCTGCTCCGGGCGACCTGGGTGCAGTTCTACGAGGGCCGGGCACTCGCGGACGACAAGGACAACCGGCGCAACGCGATCGCGACGTACGCGGAGCCGCTCGGGAACATCATCGTGGCCGGAAAGGCGATCACCGGCTCGGCCGTCACCACGGGCGGCGACCTCAGATACAAGCGCACGTACACGGACGGCGAGCTGTACGCGGCGGTGACGGGCTACGCCTCGCAGAGCTACGCCCCCACGCAGCTCGAGGGCATCTACGCGAACCTGCTCAACGGCACGGACACCCGCCTGAAGACCGCGCTGGACACGGTCACCGACAAGCGGGCCGACCCGGGCAACGTGATCACCACGATCGACCCGGACGTGCAGAAGGCGGCGTACGACGCGCTCGGCGACAAGAAGGGCGCGGCCGTCGCGGTCGACCCGACGACCGGCCAGATCCTCGCGGTGGTGTCGACCCCCTCGTACGACCCGTCGACGCTGACCGACGCCAACACCGCCGGGACGGCGTGGAAGAAGCTCAACGCGGACTCCGACAAGCCGCTGACCAACCGGGCGCTGCGGCAGCCGCTGGCACCGGGCTCGACGTTCAAGCTGGTCGTGGCGGCGGCCGCGCTGGAGGACGGGCTGTACTCGTCGGTGGACGAGAAGACCGACAGCGAGGACCCGTACACCCTGCCGGGCACGCGCACGGTCCTGAAGAACGAGAACACGTCCGCGCCCTGCGAGAACGCCACGATCCGGGTCGCGTTGCAGTACTCCTGCAACAACGTGTTCGCGCACATGGCCGTCCAGCTCGGACAGGACAAGCTGAGGGCGACGGCCGAGAAGTTCGGCTTCAACGACGACAGCCAGGACGTGCCGGTGCGGGCGTACCCGAGCGTGTACCCGTCCGGCATGGACGAGTCGTCCACCGCACTGACCGGCATCGGGCAGTTCGACGTGACCGCGACGCCGTTGCAGATGGCCATGGTGTCGGCAGCCATCGCCAACGGCGGCAAGCTCGTCTCGCCGCACATGGTCTCGCAGATCACCGACGGCGGCGGCGACGTCCTCGAGGACTACGACGACGAGGCGTCGACCACGCAGATCGTCAGCTCCTCCACCGCCGAGCAGCTTCGGTCGGCGATGCAGACGGTCGTCGAGAAGGGCACCGGCACGAACGCGCTCATCGACGGCGTCACCGTCGGCGGCAAGACGGGCACGGCCCAGAACGGCGAGAACAACAGCAAGGCGCCGTACGCCTGGTTCACGTCGTACGGGAAGTCCGACTCCTCCGGCAAGCAGGTCGCCGTGGCGGTCGTGGTCGAGCAGTCCGACGCCGCGCGGTCCGAGGTCAGCGGGAACGGGCTGGCCGCGCCGGTCGCGAAGGCGATGATGGAAGCGGCGCTGCAGCGCTGAGCAACGACCTCCCCGGCCGGGACGCGCTCCCGGCCGGGGATCCGGGGTCGCCCCCGGGAACTACACGCCCAGCACCTGCTCTATGGGGTCGATCGCGAAGTACACGACGAACAGAGCCGAGGCTCCCCACAGCAGCCAGTGGACCTCCTTCGCCTTGCCGAGCACCGTCTTGATGACGACGTACGCGAGGAAGCCCGCGCCGATGCCGTTGGTGATCGAGTAGGTGAACGGCATCACGGCGATCGTGAGGAACGCCGGGATCGCGATCTCGTACTTGTCCCAGTCGATGTTCTTGACCTGGGTCATCATCAGGAAGCCGACGGCGACCAGCGCGGGGGCGGCCGCCTGGAGCGGGACGATGGTGAGGAGCGGCGTCAGGAACAGGGCGAACGCGAACAGTGAGCCGGTGACCAGGTTGGAGAAGCCGGTGCGTGACCCCTCGCCGACGCCGGCGGCCGACTCGATGTAGGAGGTCGCGGAGGACGACGAGGCCGCGCCGCCCGCGACCGCCGCCGCGCCGTCGATGAGCAGCACGCGTCCGAGACCCGGCACGTCGCCCTTCTCGTCCAGCAGTCCGGCCTCCGCGCTGATGCCGACGACGGTGCCCATGGTGTCGAAGAAGTCGGACAGGATCAGGGTGAAGATCAGCAGGACGACGGTGATGACGCTGGTCTCGCCGAAGGCGCCGAACAGGCTGAAGTGACCGATCAGCCCGAAGTCGGGGGTGTCGACGATCTTGTCGGGCCACGAGGGCGTGGTCAGGCCCCAGGACTTGATGTCCGCGGTCGAGTTGATGACGATCGCGAGGACCGTCATCGTCACGATGCTGATCAGGATCGCGCCCTTGACCTTGCGCGCCAGCAGACCGATCGTCAGCAGCACACCGAGGCAGAAGACCAGCACCGGCCAGCCGGAGAGGGTGCCGGTGCCGCCGAGCTGCACGGGGACGGTCGTGTTCGCGACGTCGGGGATGCGGCTGACGAAGCCGGCGTCGACGAAGCCGATGAAGGCGATGAACAGGCCGATGCCGACACTGATCGCCTGCTTCAGCGGTTGCGGGATGGCGTGCATGACGGCCTCGCGCAGACCGGTCACCACCAGCACGCAGATCAGCAGGCCTTCGAGCACGATCAGGCCCATCGCGTCGTCCCAGCTCATCAGCGGGGCGATCTGGAAGGCGACGACCGCGTTCAGGCCGAGGCCCGCGGCGAGGGCGAGGGGCAGGTTGCCGCCGACGCCCATGATGATCGTCATCACCGCGGCCACCAGGGCGGTGGCGGTGGTGAGTTGGACGGCGTCGAGCTGGTGCCCGAACTTGTCCTTGGCGCTGCCCAGGATGATGGGATTCAGGACAAGGATGTAGGCCATGGTGAAGAACGTGGCGAAGCCGCCGCGTATCTCACGGCCGAAGGTGGATCCCCGCTCGGAGATCCTGAAGTACCGGTCGACGCTGTTCGCCGCGGGTGGTGCGGTACCTGGACGGTCGGCCGTCACTTGCGTCTCGGACATGGCTGGTGCTCCTCATTGCCTGAATGATCTGTGTGCGGATGCTGGCTGGATTGTTCCTGCGTTGAACCGTCTTCAGGTTTTCGTCGTGTTACGGAATCGGACTCCGGAGTCGTTCGGCCTGCCACCTGATGTTCGAACCCCTGTACAAGAGCCAGTAGTCGATCACTGCTACGCTTCCCGATCTCGCCCCGGCCACCTCCTCGGGGCATCCCCATGTCATTCACATGACACGCACAGGCACACCAGTCGTTCCGAGAAGAGGTCAACCCGTGGGCACAGTCGTCGACGACGCCGCCTCCGTGGAATTCCATGCCTTCTTCGACCGCCACTACGCCGAACTGTCCCGTCTCGCCCACCTGCTGACCGGCGAGGCGGACGCCGCCGACGATCTCGCGGCGGACGCACTGCTCGCGCTGTGGAACCGCTGGGACCGGGTACGCGCGGCCGACCATCCGGTGGCGTACGCCCGCGGTGTCGTCGCCAACCTCGCCCGCACCCGCATCCGCAGCGCCGTCCGGGAGCGCCGCAGGATCGCGCTGTTCTGGTCGCAGCGCGAGGAGAAGACGGAGAACCCCGACATCGCGGGCGTGGTGGACGTCCAGTCGGCGCTGCGTAGACTTCCGTTCCGCAAACGGGCCTGTGTGGTGCTGCGGCACGCCTTCGACCTGTCGGAGAAGGACACGGCGCTCGCCCTGGGGGTCTCGGTCGGTACGGTGAAGAGCCAGACCTCGAAGGGAATGGCCGAGCTCCAGAAACTGCTCGGCGCCAAGGGGGCTCCGCTCAAGATGCCTGCCATGGTGCGCACCGGTGAGGCCTCGGCCTCAGGAAGGGACCGATGACGATGCAGCGGGACGTGCACGACGATCTGCGCGCCCGGCTGCACGAGGCGGCCGAGGCACACGAACCCGACCGGGCGCACATCCTGGCCCGTGTCGAGCGGGGCATGGCGGGACAGGGACAGGGACCTGAACGGTCCGATCACCGGGCGAGCCGCCCGGTCCTGTGGGGCTGGGCCCGGATCGTGGGCGCCACGGCGGCGGTCGCGGGCATGCTCGCGGTCGGCGGCTACGCGGTGGCGTCCGCCGTGAAGGACGACACCCCGGCGCAGCAGACGGTCTCCGTCTCCCCGCCGCCGGTGGAGTCCCCGGACGCGACGAGCCGCCCGCCGGCCTCGCCGAAGACCACGCCGAGCTCCGGCGGCGGCGCGAAGGACCCGGCGAAGCCGAGCACCTCCCCGCCGCGGAGCTCCGCGGCGACGCCCTCCGCGCCCGCGGCGGCCACGCTGCTGCCGGCGACGACCGACGACGAGGACGGCCCGCTGTGGTCGGACGGTTCGGTCGACCCGCACAGCAACGACTTCTGGGCGCAGAGCAACATCACGATCAAGACGTCCGAGGCGCTCACCGAGCTGACCGTGCAGTTGAAGGTCGCGCAGACCGGCGGGGTCTCGTCGGCGGGCGCCTGGCGCTCACTGCCCGAGGACGACTTCACGTTCTCGGTGGATGAGCGGGACGGCTTCCTGGTCTACACCTGGGTGCTCAAGGAGGGCCGTACGGTCGCCAAGGGCGAGTGGGTGTTCGCCGGGCAGTACGACCACGACCGCGGCGGCCGCGACGCCAAGGACGACACCTACGCGGTCACCGGCCGGTCGGAGCAGCAACAGGGCGCCGTGGGCGGTGACTTCGCCTCCGCCGAGGACGACGAAGGCGACTCCTGACCACCAGGACAGCGCCTACTTCATGGTCGTGCCGATGGTGGTCGAGCCCGTGGTCAGGAAGGTCGTCGCGGGCAGCGAGCCGTCCGCCTTCCGGGCGCCGTACGCCGTCGTCGCGTCCGTCGAGGTGAACGCCGGCGTGGACACCCCGCTGTCCCAGCTGTTCGCCGCGGAGACGGCCGACGAACCCCGCTTGTCCGACCCGCCCTTGTTGCCCACCGCGAGATTGCGGGCGAGCCTGGCCTTGCCGGTGGCGAAGTAGAACCCCGCCTCGGTGTTGGCGTAGGCGGTGTTGCGGTTCAGCACGATCGCGCCGGTGTTGGAGTTCTCGGTGAACCCGTTCAGCGTGTTGTCCCAGGCCGCGTTGTTGTTGACGGCGTGCGCGACGGCCACGCCCCCGCCGCCCAGCTTGAACCCGTTGCCGTTGCCCTCGAACGCGGCGTCGCTCCACCGGTTCCTGCCGTTGCCGAAGGCCCACGAGTGCTCGATGGTGACCGCCGTGGAGAACTGCCACAGGTCGAGGCCGTCGTCCGAGTTGTTGTACAGCCGGGCGCCGGTGATCCTGTTGCCCGTCCCGGAGCCGAACTTGACGGCGATGCCGTCCGCGTTCTGGCCGTGCCCGGCGGCGTCGTAGTTGCCGAAACTGTCGAGGTTCTGCACGAGGTTGTTCACCGTGTTGTCGCCGCGCAGGGTGAAGCCGGAGTCGCCGTTGTTGCCGGTGACCAGGTTCTTGAAGACGCCGCCGGTCGACGAGGTGACGACGAAGCCCTGGGCCGGGGAGGACTGGAAGGTGAGGTTCTGCACGGTCCAGTAGCTGCCGTAGATCCCGGCGAGCCAGGAGCCGGCGGGCAGCTTGGAACCGTCGATCTTCACCTTCTCGGTGCCGTACGCCTGGAGCGTGATCCGGGCCGAACTCGTCCCGCTGGCAGTCGACTTGAGGGTGGCCGTCGGGTAGTACGTGCCGCCGCGGACCTGGATGACGGTGCCGGCGACCGCGTTGCGCACGGCCGTCTCCAGCTGGGCGGTGGTGGAGACGGTGACCGTCGACGAGGCGGCTTCGGCACCGCCGTCGGACAGGCCGAGGTAGACGCCGCCCGCCCCTGCGGAGACCGCCACCGCGGCGGCGATCGAGAGGGTGCGGGTCCTGCGGTGGCGTCCGGTGCTCATGCGCACGGGGCGTTCCTTTCGGTGAGCGAGTGAGAGCGGAAACGGGCCGGAGGGGCCGCCCCGGCCCGTTTCCGCTCCTCAGTCGTCACCGTGGCCGCAGCAGGTTGCCGCGCCACCGAAAGAGATCGAAAAAGTTGCGTCAGCTCACGTAGTACGTCGGGTTCGGCAGCTTGTACGTCCGGTCGGCGTAGCCGCCCTCGAGGTCGGAGTACTGGTCGCCGAAGTTCGCGATGATCTCGTAGCCGAGGTCGCGCTCGATGTGCTTGCGGGTGCCGGACTTGTACTGGACGGTCGTGCAGGTCCAGGCGCCCGGGGTGGCGCAGCCGCTCAGGTACGCCGGCGGGGTGGCCGCGTTCTTGAGGAACATGTGGTCGGCGTCGAGGTTGATGTCGGCGCCGACCTTCTTCAGGTTCTCCACGGCGGCGGTGCGCTGCGCCTCGGCGAGGCCCGAGTTGTAGAAGACCTCGACGCCCTTCTTCTCGGCGTACTGCACGAGTTCGGGGCTGCCGAACACCGCCGGGCGGTCGGCCTTGTTCACGTACGCCGCCCAAGTGGCGGAGTTGTACGTGTAGTTGTACCGCTTCTCGTAGTCGAGGCTGAGCAGCAGCGTGTCGTCGATGTCGAAGACGACCGCGGGCTTCTCGCCCTTCCTGACCGCCTTGCGGGCGGCCTGGTCGATGTACTTCTTCGCGGCCTTGTCGATGCTCGCGAGGTCCTTGGCGTACGGGCTGGCCGGCGACGCCTGATAGACGCCGTTCGCGTCCGGCGCGGTGCCGTAGTAGGTGTCGAGGTCCTTCACCAGGAGCCCGATGTTGTAGGGCTCGTGGGTGGAGTTGGCCGTGGACTGGCCGGCCGTGGCCGCGCCGGCGCCGTACAGGGCGGCGCCGGCGACGGCGCAGGCAGCGGCGACGGCCGCGATGCGCAGTGGCTTATGCATGACACGTTTTCTACGCGCGTCACACGGCCGAGCGCGAGACCCGTTGCCCGACCGTTACCCGTTCACGGGCAAAAATCGGGTCAAGCGATCGAGGCGGACGATCGGGTCAGGCGCCCGGAAGACCGGTGGATGGGCGGCCGGTCAGTCCATGGTCGCTCCGATGGTCGTCGAACCCGTCGTCAGGAACGAGGTCGTGGGCAGGGTGCCGCTCGAGCTGCGCGCGTTGTACGTGGAGCTCGCGTCGGTGGACCTGAAGGCCGGCGTGGAGATGCCGGAGTCCCAGTTGTTGCCGGCCGAGGTGACCGACGAGCTCTTGCTGACCGCGCCACCGCCGTTGCCGACCGCCAGGTTCTTGCCGAGCTTGGCGGCGCCGGTGGCGAAGTAGTAGCCCCACTTGCTGTTGGCGTAGGCGGTGGTGCGGTTGATGACGATCGCACCCTTGTTGGAGTTCTCGGTGAAACCGTTTCCGGCGTTGCCCCAGGCGGCCGAGTTGTTGACGACGTGCGCGACCACCTCTCCGTCCCCGCCCAGCTTGTAGCCGTTGCCGTCGCCCGCGAAGGCCGAGTCGGACCAGCGGTTGACGCCGTTGCCGAAGGACCAGGTGTGCTCGATGGTGACGGGCGAGGAGAAGGACCAGAAGTCGATGCCGTCGTCCGAGTTGTTGTAGAGGCGGGCGCCGGTGATGAGGTTTCCGGTGCCGGAACCGTACTTCACGGCGACACCGTCGGCGTTCTCCCCGTGGTTGGCGGCGTCGTAGTGACCGTAGGAGTCGATGTTCCTGACGGTGTTGTTGACCGTGCCGTCTCCGGTCAGGGTGAAGCCGGAGTCGCCGCCGTTGATGGTCTTGATGTTGTTCCAGTTGGTGCCGGTGCAGGACTGGCAGACGACGGCGCTGTCCGGGGAGTTCTGGAAGGTGATGTTGGAGACGTTCCAGTAGTCGGCGGTCAGCTTGAAGATCCAGTCCCCGTCCGGCAGCGACGAGCCGTCGATCTTCACGGTCTCCGAGCCGTACGCCGTGAGGGTGACGGGCGACGAGGAGGTGCCGTTGGCCGTGGACTGGAGGGTGGCCGTCGGGTAGTAGGTGCCGGCGCGGACCTGGATGACCGTGCCGGCGGTGGCGTTCCTGATGGCGTTGGACAGGTCGGTGGAGTTGCTGACCACCACGGTCGCGGCCTGCGCCTGGGTGGGGAGGACGGCGAGTCCGGCGCCCAGGGTCAGGGCGGCGACGGCCGTGAGAGCGGTACGACGAGACATGGAGTGCGGGTCCTTTCCGTCGTTCAGGGGGATGGGGCGAGGGAGCGGTTCACAGGACGGTGTCGAGCCAGCTGAAGACCTCGTCCTGCATGCGGTCGACGAAGACATGGCCGAGGTCGGGCCAGCTCTTCAGGTGCAACCGCTCCTCGGCGTGACGGGAGCGCCAGACGGCGCGCAGCCGGTCGTGCGCCGCGCGGACGCCGTCGGCGGGGAACAGCGGGTCGAGCCCGCCGTCGAAGAACAGCATCGGCCTGGGTGCGGCGATGCTCGCCACGTCGGGGAAGTCGAGGAACCGGGGAAGCCCGGGGTGGAGCATGTAGTACGAGGACTGCCCGCGCAGGGTGTTGTTGCCGGGCACCATCATTTCCTTCAGGCCGGTCATCCAGCAGACGGCCGCCGCGGCGGCGAGGTCGTCGCTCAGCGCGGCCGCCTGCCAGGCGCGGAAGGCGCCCATGGAGAACCCGACGGCCGCGACCCGGCCCCGGTCGACCCGGTCGAGGCCGGCCAGGAACCCGGCGGCCCGGGCGTCCTCGCGGGCCATGAGGCCGGCGAGCGAGGAGCCGAGGTTGTAGAAGTTGGAGGCGAGGGCCTGCTGCTGGTCGTAGGCGAGGGGCCCGCGGTCGCCCCAGCCGAGGGCGTCCGCGCACAGTACGACATACCCCCGCCGGGCCAGCTCGTCGCCGACGAACCGTCCGCTGAAGTACCGCTCCGACCAGCCCTGCGCGGAGGCGAGCCGGGTGTCGTCGTACCAGGGCCGGACGAGCTTCTCCTTCCCGATGTCGAACTTCGCCCCGTGGTCGTGCAGGAGCAGTACGGCCGGGAAGGGGCCGGGGCCGTCCGGGGTGAGGAGCGCGGCGCGGACGCGTTCGTGGCGGGTGAGGGAGAGTGTCACCGACTCGCTCGTGTAGCCGTCCTGTCGGCGCCGGTCGGTGAACTCGGGGGCGTACGGGGTCCGGTCCTGTGATCCGACGACCAGCAGTTCCTCGACCTTGGCGCGGGCGGCCCGGCGCCAGGCGCGGAAGTCGCGGATCGGGGAATTGCCCCAGGCCAGGGGGAAGGTCAGCTCGGCTCTGAGCGCCGGGTGGAAGTCCGGCAGCGGCCCTTCCACGACGGCCGTCCGCCCGTCCGCGGCGGCCGCCGGTCCCTCCACGGCGGCCGCCCGCGCGTCGGCGGGGGCGACGGCCCCGGTCAGGAGCGCGGCTCCGGTGCCGGCCACGAACGCCCGCCGCCCCACCGCCGGGTCACGGGCGGCCATACGGCCTCCAGTCCCCGAGATACGTCCGCCGGGTGTGCGTGGCGGCCTCCTCGGTGGTCAGCTGCGGCCGGTTCTCCGGCACCGGGACGGCCGCGCCGGGGCCGGAGTTGGCGTGTTCGCGGAAGCGCATGGTCTGCCAGGGGTAGGCGTCGCGCATGTTGGTGTACGGGGCGACCGCGTCGATACCGGGGCCGATCCAGGTGTCCCGTACGACCAGCGAGGGCCAGGCGGTCGTCTCGTACGAGGGCACCCAGGGGCGGGCGATCTTGTACGCCGCGTTCTCGGCGCCCGAGGTGATCCGGCCGCGCAGGGCGAGGAAGCCGTAGGGGTTGGCCCGGGCGGTGGCGGGGGCGAAGACCATGCCCTTGGGGGTGAAGCTCACGTCCCGCTGGAGGGTGTGGAAGTGGCAGGCGTCGAAGACGGCCCGGCCCCGCCCGAAGACGAAGTCGACGTCCCCTTCGATGTAGCAGCGGTGGAAGTACTGCCGGTCGAAGGCGTCCAGCGCGGTGGTGTCGGCGAACAGGGTGTCCTGGTGGGCCAGCAGCCGCACGTGGTCGAAGTGCGTGCGGTCGCCGGTGACGTAGGCGGCCACCGCCTGGGTGCCGGTGATCTCCGGGTGGTCGGCGCGCAGCCAGTCGTTGGCGAGGGTGAGGTCGCGGACGGTGAGGCCGGGCGCGGCGGAGGTGAAGGTGGCGGAGCCCGCGGTGCCGTAGGTTCCGGACCCGTCGGGCTTGGCGGTCCCGTTGGCGTTGTCGTAGACGAGCACGGCGGCGCGCGGGTCGCGGGAGGCGCCGCGGATCGTCAACTCACCCTTGTCCGCAGGCACGTTCACGACTTCCCGGTATGTACCCGGGTGCACGACGATCGTCGCGCCGGGGCCGTCGACGGCGTCCACGGCGGCCTGCAGGGAGTCGCCGGGGCGGACGTGCAGGATGCGGCGGGACCGGGCGTGGGCCGGGGTCGCGGTGAACAGGGCGGCGCCCGTGATGCCCGCGAGGAGGGTGCGTCGGCGCAGCATCTCAGCACTCCTCCTTCCAGGGCTCCCAGTCGCCCAGGTAGGCCCCGCGGGTCGCCGATCGCGCCTGCTCCGCGGTGAGTTGGGGGCGGTTCTCGGGGACGGTGATCCGCGCTCCCGGCCCGGTGTTGCGGTACTCGGCGAACCGCTGGCTCTGCCACGGGAAGGAGGCCGACATGTTGGTGTAGGGCGCGACGGCGTCGATCCCGGCGTCCAGACGGGTGTCGCGGACGGTGAGGCTCGGGCGGGCGGTGGTGTCGGAGCTGGGGACCCAGGGGCGGGCCAGCTTGTAGAAGGCGTCGGGCGCCTCACTGCTGATCCGGCCCCGGACGACCAGGTAGCCGAGCGGGTTGGCGCCCGCCGTCGAGGGGGCGAAGACGAAGCCGTAGGGGGCCGCGGCCAGGTCGGTGCGGTTCAGGGTGCGGAAGTGGCAGTGCTCGTAGACGGCCGTCGCCCGGCCGAAGACGAAGTCGACGTCTCCCTCGACGTAGCAGTGCGCGTAGTACTGCCGGGCGAAGGCGGTGAGGGCGAGGGAGTCGGCGTACAGGGTGTCCTGGTGGCCGAGGAAGCGGCAGTGGTGGAAGGCGGAGCGGTCGCCCTGGACCTTGATGGCGACGGCCTGGGTGCCGGTGATGTCGGGGTGGTCGGCGCGCAGCCAGTCGTTGGCGAAGGTGATCCAGCGGGCGGTGAAGCCGTCGGCCTGCACGGTGGTGGTGGCCGACCCGGTGGTGCCGTAGGTGCCGCCGCCGGGCTTGGCGGTGCCGGCCGCGTTGTCGTGGACGATGACGACGTCACGGGGGTCCTCGGAGGCGCCGATCCAGGTGGCCTCGGGGCGGGTGACGTCGAGGGCGACTGTCTCCCGGTAGGTGCCGGGGGCGAGGACCAGGGTCCAGCCGCTGCCGGTGGTGGCGGCGACGGCGTCCCGGACGCCGGTGAAGTCGCCCCGGCCCAGCGGGTCGACGTACAGGGTCCGCGGGGTGAGCCGATCGGCCGGCGAGCCGTGGCGGCCGAACGGGCCGCGGCGCGCGGTGGCGGCCCGAGCGGGTGCGGCGGGGAGGCCGAGGGCGGCGACCGTACCGGCGGTCGCCGTCAGGAATCCTCTTCTGGAGAGCGGGAGTCGGGGGTCGTGGGGGTGTCGGGGCGAGGACATGCGGGTGCTCCTTGGCAGTGCGGCTCTGCTGAGGGAGCCGGGGCGGCGACGGGCGCCGCCCGCCCCGGCCGTCGTGGGGAGGGGTCAGCCCAGGCGCCCGGCGCCCGCGCCGCAGTCGACGATCCGGGGGACCGCCTTCGCCGGGTCGACCTTGGTGCGCAGGGTCGGCGTCCAGCCCGCGCCGGACTCCAGGACCTCGGCCGGGATCTCCGCGTTGTGCACGGCGATCAGATCCGTGAGCCTGCCGTTGACGTAGTTGTCGTCGGCGGTGAGCGGCGCCACGTTCCACCGCTTCAGCACCTTGGCCGCGCTGACGCCCGCGGGCAGCGTGAACGCGTTGTGCTGGGCGACGAGTTGCGACTCCTTGCCGATGCCGAAGCTGTAGGCGAAGGCGTCGTCGGCGACGAAGTGGTTGTTGTAGGAGTCGACCTGCCCGAAGCGGACCCGGGGAGCGCGTTCGACCAGGTTGGAGAACTGGTTGTGGTGGAAGGTCACCTTCAGGTGCCCCCGGTCGCCGACGGCCGTCGACTCGCTGTCGCTGTTGCCGATGAGGATCGTCTTGTCGTGGTCGGTGAAGACGTTCCAGGAGGCGGTGACGTAGTCGGCGCCCCGGACGATGTCCAGTTCGCCGTCGTGCTGCTGGTACAGCATGCCGAAGTAGGTCGGCGCGGCGCTGTCCGGGTGCGATCCGTCGGTGAACGTGTTGTGGTCCAGCCACACGTGCGTCGAGCCGTAGACGACGGCCGTGTCGTACTCGGAGTTCCAGTTGCCGTTCGCGCCGTCGGTCGGGTCCCACTGCGGGAAGCAGTCGATGGGCGACTCGAAGGCCAGGTTCCGGATGATCACGTTGTCGACGGCCTTGATCTGAAGGCTGACGCCCTTGAAGCCGGCGTTCTTCCCGATGCCGACGATGGTGGTGTTGGCGGGGATGTTCGCCTTGATGGCCGTGTCCTGGGCGGCGGCGGAGGCGCGCCGCAGCCCCTCCGGACTGTCGGCGGGCTCGGCGCTCAGGTCGGTGTCGAGACCCCAGGTCTCGGGCGCGTACCTGGCGAGGTAGGCGTCGAAGTCGTAGCCGGGCGCGGCGAAGGCGTCACAGCCCTCGGCGACGGCGTCGATGACGCCCTTCACCTTGATGATCTTCGGCGCGCTGCCGCCGGCGGCGAGGGCGGCCTTGAACCCAGCCCAGGTGGTGACGGTGTACACATGGGCGGCGTCGGCGGCCGACCCGCCCGTGGTTCCCGTCCCGTGGGCGGCCCAGCCGTCGTTCGCGCCCAGGACCTGCCGGCCGAGGTCGCGGGACGAGGAGCGGGAGTGGGCGTCGGCCTGGGCGGACGCCGTGCCGGTGACGGACAGCACCAGCGCGGTGCAGCCCACCAGGGCAGCCATGACACGTCCATGACATATCTGTGTACGCACTGTACGGTTCTCCTCTTGTGGCGAAAGGCGTGCGGGTCCTGCGCGAGCGGTAGCGGGTCCTACGCGAGCGGTGCGGGCCAGGTGATCCAGGACGTGGGAATCTCGTCGTGCAGCCGGACCACGTCACGCGGCCCGAGCACCCGCGTCCGCAGCAACTCCCGTACGACGAGCCGCGCGACGGCGATCGCGCCCGGTGGATTGAAGTGCGTGTTGTCCTGCTCGGTCTCGGTCCAGTTGAAGTACGTCTTCGTCTCCTCGACGCCGAGTCGCTGCCACAGCGCGAGCGACAGCGCCTGGACGTCGAGGAGGGCCACCCGCTCCTCCTCCGCGAGCGCGCGCATGGCGGCCGGGTACTCGCCGTGCGTCGGCACGGCGTTCCCCTCGGCGTCGAACCTGCGGCGCTCGACGGGCGTGGCGAAAACCGGCCGGGCGCCCTTCGCACGGGCGCCGTCCACGTACATCCGCAGGTAGTCCTGGTAGGTGGTCCAGGGCTCGGTGTAGCGGGTCGGATCGGTGGTCTTCTCGTCGTTGTGCGCGAACTGGACGAGGAGCAGGTCCCCCGGCCGGATCGCGGCGAGGACGGCGTCGAGCCGGCCCTCGTCGATGAAGCTCTTCGAACTGCGGCCGTTCACTGCGTGGTTGGCGACGGGCCGGTCCTTGTGCAGGAAGAAGGGGAGCGCCATTCCCCACCCGGTCTCGGGAGCGGCGTCGGAGTACTTCTGGGCGGCGGTGGAATCACCGGCGATGAAGAGCGTGCGGGGCCGGCGGGCCCCGGCCCGGGCGGGCCCGGCCGCCGCCGCGCCGAGCGGTACGGCGGCGAGCGCCGCCGAAGTGACCTGTCTGCGGCTGAGGGACACGAAGTGCGCCTTTCGACAGAGGTTCAGGGGATTCACCAAGGGCGCGGGGAACTGCGCGACCGGCCCCGACCGGCCGGCAGCCCCCCCGCGACCGAAACCGCGAACTACGCGTGGTTCTTCTTCCAGTCGGCCTGTGCGGCGTTCAGCTGCTCGGCCAGCGTGTCCAGGAAGTCCTTCGGGCTCAGCTTCCCGAGCAGCACCTTCTGGAAGTTCGGCTCGTTGTCCGCCTTGGAGATGGTGTTCCAGTCGGGCAGGTAGTACGGCAGCTGCACGATCTTGGTGGTGGTGCCCGCCAGCGCCTCGGCGGCCAGCTTCGTCGGCTCCGACTCCTGCACCCAGCTGTCCTGCGCGGCCTCGTTGTTCGCCGGCACCTGGCCCGCCGTCTCGTTCCACTTGCTGTTGGACGCGTGCGACGCGGCGAACTCGATGAACTTCCAGGCGGCGGTCTTGTTCTTGCTCGCCTTGAACAGCCCGAGCCCGTCGACCGGGTTGGACACCTGCACCCGCGTGCCGTCGTCCTGCGTGGGCGCCGGGATGCCCTTGAACTTGCCGGCCAGCGCCTTCTCGTGGTCCCCGTAGGAGCCCAGGTTGTGGCTCAGCATGCCGATGGTCCCGGAGTCCCACTGGGCGACCATCTTGGTGAAGTCGTTGTTGACGTCGGCGGACGGGGTGTTCTTCTTGAACAGGCCGACGTACTTCTCCAGCGCCGCCACGTTCTTCGGGTCGTTGACCGTGGTCTTCTCGCCGTTCCAGAACTCGGTGATGCCGCTCTGCCCGTAGGTGGCGTCCAGCGCCTGGGCGATGGACCCCGCGCCACCGCGGATGGTGTAACCGAACGCGTTCTTGTCCTTGTTCGTGAGCTTGTCGGCGGCCGCGTAGAACTTCGTCCAGGTCGTCGGCGCGTCCAGGCCGGCCTGCTGGAACAGGTCGGTCCGGTACCAGAGGGTGCCGTTGTTCGCGGAGGTCGGCACCGAGTACGTCTTGCCGTCGATCCCGGCCGCCTTGACGCCGTCCAGGAACTTCTCGTTGAGCTTGCCGTTCAGCGTGCTCTTGGAGATCCGGCTGTCCAGCGGTTCGAGGGCGCCCTGCGCGGCGACCTCGGCGAGCATCGCGGTGCCCACGCCGCCGACGTCGGGCAGACCGCCACCCTGGATGGCGGTGTCGTACTTGGACTGGACGCTGTCGGCCGGCACGCCGACGTAGTTGACCTTGATGTCGGGGTTCGCCTTCTCGAAGTCGGCGATGATCTCCTTCCAGACGTCGGTACGCACACCGCCGTTGTTGTCCCAGAAGGTGATCTCCCCCTTGCCGGAGCCCTCGCCTCCCTTGTCCCCCGCGCCGCCGCTGCCGTCGTCGCCGCAGGCGGTGGCGGTCAGCGCGAGCACGGAGCCCAGGGCGACGGCCAGGGCGGCGCGCCTGCTTCTGCGGATGCTGCTCTTCATGTGGTCGGCTCTCTTCTTCTGGATCCCAACGGAGATATGAAGTTGTGGGGGGTCAGTGGGTGGTGCCGGTGCGCGGGTGCGGCGGGGCGCCGATCCGCTTCTGCGGCCCGGAGAACCGGGTGACCAGCGCGGGAACGGCGGCCGCGGGATCCAGCCGGTAGGCGTAGAACTCCCGCGGGTCGAAGGCCGTGCCCCACGCGTCGGTCCGCCCGCTCGTGTTCCTCAGGATCGACCCGCGCTGCACCAGCTCGGCGGTGGCGTCGGCCTGGTAGGGGTGCTGGATCCCGTCGAAGTAACTGTTCTCGATGACCATCTTCGTGTGGCCGCGCGACCAGTTCCCGTACGTCCACACCGGGTCCCCGTCGGCCACCTGGGCCGAGAGGTAGTTGTTGTAGAGGTGGGCGTACGCGCAGTTGTCCGCTGACGGGTTGCGCTGCTTCGTCCCCGAGAACCAGTTGTGGTCGATGGTGATCTGGGTCAGGACGTTCGTCGTCCAGCCGACGCCGAACGCCTTGTTGTGGGTGTCGAACCGGTTGGCGGAGACGGTGATGTACTGGCTGTCCTTGCGGATGTCGAGCAGCCCGTCGCCCATGTGCGTGAAGCGGTTGTGGTCGATCCACACGTGGTCGACGGTGTCCATCTGGATCGCGTCGAAGTCGGTCGTCTTGCCGTCCCAGTCGCCCTCGACGTACGAGTCCCGGATCGTCAGGTTGCGGATGATCACGTTGTGCGTACCGGGGTTCAGGTGCAGCTCCCCGTGCACTATCTCGCCGGTGTCGCCGGCGCCGATGATCGTCTTGTTCGAGGTCACGACGATGTCGGAACCGAAGGGCTCGACCGCCACCGCGCCCTTGACCCGGATGACGTACGGCTCCTCGGCCGCCGCGTACCGAGCGAGCGAGGCCTGGTCGGTGACGGTGACGACCTCGCCGCCGGCGCCTCCGGTGGTGCCGCCGGCGAGCGAGGCGAAGCCGTGGGCCCGGTCGGTCCAGGGCGACGCCGAGAAGGCCGGGGCGACGACGGCCGGCGTCGGCCCGCCGGCGGCCTTCGCCTGCCCCGCGGCCCCGAGGCCGAGCGCGGCCAGCAGGCCGGCGACGGCCGCCAGGACCACACCCGGTCTCGGCAAGCGCTTGCTAGGGAAGTGCGTCATTGCGGCTCCCAACAGGCGTACGGAAGTGATGGGTCAGAGCGGTCGGAGCGGGCTGATCCGGAACTCGCCGAACGAGGCCGCTCCCGCGTGCCCGGTTCCGGGCGGCGCGAGGGCGAAGAGGCCCAGCAGGGCACCGACCCAGCGCCAGGGCGTGGCGGCGAACACGGGACCCGAGCAGCGCAGGCCGTCACCGATGTCGTACGCGAAACGGCAACGTGCTCCGGTGCCGATCTCGATCCGCAGGCGCGCCCGTCCCCGGGGGGCGAGCCGCGGGTGGGCCGCGTCCCGTTCCCGCTCGGCGACCGGTTCGGCGAACCGGTGCACGAGGTGGACGGCCCCGTCGGTGCCCCGCTGGAGCCCGATCCAGCCGAAGGCGTCCCCGAGGACCGCGAGCCCGGCACGGGCACCCGGCTCCTCGCTGTGCAGCTCCAGCTCCACCTCCACGGCGGACGGAAGCCCGGGCAGCCGTTGCGTGAGGATGCTCGGCAGGGTCCGCAGATCGTGCGCGTCGGCGGTCCGCACGCAGGTCAGGCGCAGTCCGTCGGCGGAGTGCTGGGTGGCGAGGCCGTCCTGCGGATTGGCCGTCCACGACCACTGGCGGCCGAAGCGTCCGCCGGGGAAGTCGTCGTCGGTGGCGGGTGCGGCCGGCGGTCCCGCGGGCAGGTCGGGCCGTCGGTGCTCGAGCACGGGCGCGCCCTCGTCGCCGATCACCGGCCAACCGTCCGCAGCCCATCGCATCGGCTGGAGGTGGACGACGCGGCCGTACGCGCCGCGCTGCTGGAAGTGCAGGAACCAGTCCTCGCCGGACCGGGTGCGCACCCAGCCGCCCTGGTGAGGGCCGTTGACCTCGGTGTCCTGCTGCTCCAGGACGATCCGCTCCTCGTACGGACCGAAGAAGTCCCGGGACCGGAAGGCGCCCTGCCAGCCGGTCTCCACTCCCCCGGCGGGCGCGAAGATCCAGAACCAGCCGTCGTGCCGGTAGAGCTTCGGCCCTTCGAGGGTGAACCAGCCGGGGATCCGGTCCCCGTCGACGATCACCTTGCCCTCGTCGAGGACGGCCGTCCCCTCCGGGTGCATCCGGTGGCCGGTGAGCCGGTTCTTGACGCCCGCACGGGACTTGGCCCAGGCGTGGACCAGATAGGCCTCGCCCGTCTCCTCGTCCCAGAGGGGACAGGGGTCGATCAGCCCCTTGCCCTCCTTCACCAGGTGCGGGCGGGACCAAGGCCCCCTGATCTGCGGGGCGTTGATCTGGAAGATGCCCTGGTCGGGGTCGCCCCAGAAGATCCAGAAGCGGTCGTCGTGGTGCCTCAGGGACGGCGCCCACACTCCGCAGTCGTGCCGCGGAGACCTGAACTCGGCCGCCGGTTCGAGGCGTTCGAGGGCATGGCCGATCAGTGTCCAGTGGACCAGATCGCGCGAGTGCAGCAGAGGCAGGCCTGGGGCGCGGCCGAAGCTGGAGGCGGTGAGGTAGAAGTCGTCGCCGACCCGCACGACGTCCGGGTCGGACCAGTCGGCGTTCAGTACGGGGTTGGTGTACGTCTCGTGCGTCACTGGCTGACCGCCTTCCGTACCAGTGCCGCCGCCTCGTGCCGGTCCAGACGGCCGTCGGCGACGACGGTGACGATCCGGCGTACGGCCGTCTCGCCCGGCGGAACCGGCAGCCTCTCCGCGGAGGCCAGCGAGGAGCCGACGCCCGGGTACTCGGCGGTGCGGACGAACCAGGGGTCGCGGCGGGTGGCACCGGTGGCCCCGGCGAAGACCAGGGTCCAGTGGGCGCCGGCCAGGGCGAGCCAGTCGGCGCTGGCGCCGTGGACGGAAGCCTCGCCCTCCGTGCCCGCGGTGAAGACCTCGGGGGCAGCGTCCTCCTTCCGGGCCCGCCAGAAGAAGCCGCCGTAGGCCGCTCCGGGGCGCCCGTTCGTCGCCGGGCTGCCGATGGACAGCGGTCCTGAGGTGACGTTGGTCAGGGAGAAGGTGAAGTCCAGCGCCCAGGCGGTGTCGGTGAGTTCGGTGGCCGCGACGGTACGGCGCTCGCGCAGCAGCTCGGTTCCCGAGGCGACCCAGCGCAGCTCCTCCACGAAACCGTCCGGGTCGCGGAGCTGGAAGGAGCTGTGCCGCTGGGCACCGTGGTTGTCGAGCTCGGTCGGGCCCCGGTCGCGGACGTAGGTGCGTCCGCCCCAGAAGTTGTGCCCCTCGACGTCGGGTACGGCTACACCGACGCCGAGGTGGTGTGTGTGGTCGGCCGGGCTCAGTTCGGTGACCGCCGTGCCGGCGAGGGTGGTGACGGGGTGCAGATAGGGCCGCGGGGAGAGCCGGGCGGGCAGCTCGGGCCGGGTCACGTAGCGGGCGACCGGGCGGCCGGCGACACGCAGGACGACCGGTGCGTCGGGTGCGGTTGCGGTCATCAGGGGCTCACCTCTTTCGGATGCGCGGTCGTGAACGCCCAGGGGGCGCCCAGTTCGGAGTAGAGGGCGAGGGTGTCGGCGGCGGCCGCGACGAGGCCGTCGATTCCGGGGACGACCCGCCGCTCCTCGTCGGGCAGCCGGCGCCAGGCGTCGTCGGGCACCTGGACCGGGTCGGGGGCGACCCGGATCGCCTCGACGACCCGCATGAACGACTCGGTCACGGCGGGCGGGACCAGCAGCTCCGTCCCGTCGGTGAGGTGCTCGACGAGGTTCTCCAGCAGGTCGGTGCGGCCGTACTCGAACTCCTCGGGGCCGTGGCCGGCCCGCTGGAGCAGGACGCGGTCCTGCTTGTACCAGTACGTGATCCGGCCGCGGCTGCCGTGCACGATGACGTACGGGTCGTCGGGGTCCTCGGCGCACAGCGTGGCCGCGACGACGATCTCGCGGCCGTCGGCCGTGTGGACGCGGACGCAGGAGGTGTCGTCGGACTCGATGGCGTTGGCGTGCGCCAGCTCGGTCTCGATGCCGGTGACGTCGGTGGCGCGGGTGGCGCCGGCCAGCGCGAGGGCGGTGGCGACGGCGTGCGCGAGCGGGTTGGTGAGCGCCCCGTCGATCACGTCGACGCCGTTCAGCCGTCGCCTGCCCGCCCAGGGCGCCCGCCGGAAGTACGCCTCGGGCCGGGCCCAGGCCCCGGCGCCGCCGACCCCTGCGACCTCGCCGACCGCCCCGTCCTCGATCAGCCGGCGGATCGCGGGCACGGCGTGCGAGCCCAGCGACTGGAAGCCGATCTGGCAGACCACGCCCGCCTCGGCGACCCCGTCCGCCATCCGCCGGAACTCGGCGTAGGAGGGCGCGGGCGGCTTCTCCAGAAGCAGGTGCACCCCCTTGCGCGCCGCGATCAGGGCCAGGTCGGTGTGGGTGGGGATCGGGGTGCAGATGACGGCGATCCGGGCGCCGGTCGTGTCCAGCAGCGCGCCGAAGTCGGCAGACTGCTCGGGCGTGCCGAGGCCCTCGGGGATCTCCGCCGGGGTCAGCGGGGTCAGCTCGCAGACGCCGGCCAGGCGGACGATGCCCTTGTCCTGGAGCCGGCGGATGTTGTCCAGGTGCCAGTGGCCGTGGCCTCGCGCGCCCGCGAGGACGATCGGGACCGGGCTGCTCATCGGTTCGGCGGTGCTCATGGGATCCTCCCTGCGCCCGCGCCGCGTGCCACCTCGCGGTCGGCCAGCGCGGCGCTGTCGATCTTTCCGTGCAGGGTAGGCGTCCAGCCGACGTCCGCCGTGAGGTCGCGCTCGCTGCCGCTGTTGTAGGCGTTGTAGATCGCGAGGAGGTCCACGGGCCAACCGTTGAAGAGGGTGCCGCTCTGGTGCAGGGCGGTGCCGTTCCAGCTCTTGACCAGGTCGGCGACCTCCACGTGGCCGGGGGTGTGGAAGGCGTTGTTCTCGGCGTACACGGCCGACTCGGTCGACACGCCGAGCGAGTAGCGGTACTCGGCGCCCTCGGGGACGACGTACCGGTTGTCGTAGACGTGCACCTGCCCGAAGCGGACGCGCGGCGCGCGCTGCACGACGGACTCGAACTGGTTGTGGTGCAGCGTGACCCGGAGCTTCCCACGGTCGCCGGTGGCCGTGTCGCCGCTGCCGATGAGCATCGCCTTGTCGTGTCCCGCGAACCGGCTCCAGGAGACGGTGACCAGGTCGGAGCCGTTGGTGATGTCCAGCAGTCCGTCGTGGCGCAGGTAGTTGCGGGCGAAGTAGGTGGGCTCGGCGGAGTCGGGGTGGCCCTTGTCGGAGGCGGTGACGTGGTCGACCCAGACGTGTGTCGCGCCGGTGAGCCAGATGTTGTCGTACGCCGTCTTCCAGTCGCCGAGGCCGCCGGTGTTGGGCTGCCAGACGGGGAAGCAGTCGTAGGCGTCGCGCAGGTCGAGGTTGCGGAGGATGACGTTGTCCGCGTTCTTCACCTGGAGGCTGGCGCCCTTGAGGACGGCTCCGTCGCCGAGGCCCACGATGGTGGTGTGGGAGCCGACGGGGAGCACGATCCGCTCGGCCTGCGCTGCCGCCGACGCCTGGCGGGCCTCCTCCTGCGCGCCGCTCGGCTTGGCGGCGCCCCAGGTGCGCGGGTCGTAGGCGGCCAGGTACCGCCGCGGGGAGTAGCCGTCGGTGGCGTAGTCGGCGCAGTCCAGGTGGTCGCCGTCGTCGTCGGTGTTGGCGTCGATCGTCCCGGCGATCTTGATGATCTTCGGAGTGTCGCTGCCGCCGTCGAGGGCGCGGACGAGTCCGGCGCGGTCGGTGACGGTGGTGACGTGGGCGTCGTCGGCGGCCGCGCCTCCGGTGGTGCCGGTGCCGTAGGCCGCCCAGCCGTCGTCGGCGGCGAGGACGTCCCGGGAGATGTCCCGGGCCTCCGCCTGCGCGGGCACGCAGAGCAGTCCCAACGCGGCTGTCACCACGGTGATCTGACGGATCCTCATCCCTTCACCGCCCCCGCGCTGAAGCCGGTGATCAGCCACTTCTGGATGAAGGCGAAGACGAGCACCACGGGGACGGCGGCGATGATGCCGCCCGCGGCCAGCGCGCCCAGGTCGACGCTGTCCGCGCTCATCAGGGTGTTGAGGCCGACGGGGATCGTCTGCTTGGTCTGGTCGGACAGGAACATCAGGGCGAACAGGAAGTGGTTCCAGGCGTGCACGAAGGCGAAGGAACCGACGGCGATCAGCCCGGGCCGCAGCAGGGGGAGGACGACGATCCGGAAGGCGGTGAGCCGGTTGCACCCGTCGACCCAGGCGGCCTCCTCCAGCGAGTACGGCACGTTCCGGATGAAGCCGCTGATCAGGATCATCGACAGGGGCAGCTGGAAGACCGTCTCGGCGATGATGACACTGCCGAGCGAGTTGATCATCTGGAGCTCGGCGAAGATCTGGAAGAGCGGCACGAGGAGCAGCGCGCCCGGCACGAACTGGGTGCACAGCAGGGCGAGCATGAACCCGCGCTTGATCCTGAAGTCGAAGCGGGCGAGGGCGTAGCCGCCCGCCAGGGCGACGCCGGTGGTGAGCAGCAGGGTCGCCACGCCGGTGAGCACGCTGTTCTGGAAGTAGACGGCGAAGTCCCGCTCGTTCCAGACCTTCTCGAAGTGGTCGAAGGTCATCGGCCAGGGCACGAGCGAGGTCGAGCCGGCCGGGCGCAGCGCGAAGAGAAGGATCCAGTAGAAGGGGACGAGGGTGAAGACCAGGTAGATCGACAGGGGGAGGTAGATCTGCCAGCGGGGGGCCTCGTCCCAGGCACGCTTGTGCCGGGACGGGCGCCGGTCGGGCGCGTCGGTCACGCGCACGGGGGCGGGTGTGACCTCGGTGGCCTCCTTGGTGATCACTTGTCGCCTCCTCCGAACTTGCTCAGCCGCAGATAGACCATCGAGCAGAAGAGCAGGATCACGAACGCGACCGTGGTGAGGGCGGACGCGTAGCCGAAGTTGTGTGCGTCGACGCTGGTGTTGGCGATGTAGAGCGGGAGGGTGGTGGTCTCCCCCGCCGGGCCGCCGCCGGTGAGCGTGTAGAGCAGGTCGACGTTGTTGAACTCCCACACCGCGCGCAGCAGCGTGGACAGGACGATGGCGTCCTTCAGGTGGGGCAGGGTGATGTGCCAGAACTGCTTGATCCGGCTCGCGCCGTCGACCTCGGCGGCCTCGTACAGGTCCTTGGAGACGGACTGGAGGTCGGCGAGGATGAGGATCGCGAAGAAGGGGACACCGCGCCACAGGTCGGCGATGATCGCCGCCGGGAAGACGGTGGAGGTGTCCGACAGCCAGCTGGTGCCGTACTCGCCGATGCCCATGTCCGCGAGGTAACGGGTGATGCCGGTCTGGGAGTTGTAGAGCAGCACCCAGATCGCGGAGGTCAGCACGCCGGAGACGGCCCACGGGGAGAAGACCAGCGCCCGGCCGAGCGAGCGCCCCACGAAGGTCTGGTTGACGATCAGCGCGAGCGCCAGACCGAACAGCAGCTGGAGTCCGACCTCGACGAAGACCCACTTGGCGCTGAAGGTCAGCGTGTCCCAGAACTGCGGGTCGTCGGTGAAGGCGTGGACGAAGTTGTCGAAGCCCGCGAAGCCGTTGCGCCACGGTTTGGTGGGGTTGTAGTTCTGCAGGCTGTAGTAGAAGACGCTGATGACCGGGTAGGCGATGAAGCCCAGCATCAGCAGGGCCGCCGGCGCGATCAGCAGGTACGGCAGTCTGCGGGGCGTGGCGGAGGCACGGCGCCGCCGGGGTGGCGCGGGCGGCTTCGCCACGGCTGCGGCTTGGGCCATGACTGTTCTCCGTTCTAGGTACGTCTCTCGGTGCGTCGTGCGTTCGTGTGCATCGTGCTTTCGTGCGGGTGAAGCGCTTTCTCCCTGCACAGGGGTGGGCCCGGTCGTGCTGTTGCGGTCAGCCCGCGTACGGGTCCGCGACCTTGCCCGGACGGGCCAGGAACTCGAAGTCGCAGCCGGTGTCGGCCTGGGTGATCTGCTCGTTGTAGAGCGCGCCGTAGCCGCGCTCGTACCGGACGGGCGGCGGCGTCCACTCCGCCCGCCGCCGCTCCAGCTCCTCGTCGTCCACGTCGAGCCGGAGGGAGCGGGCCTCGACGTCGAGGGTGATCGAGTCCCCGGTGCGGACCAGGGCGAGCGGCCCGCCGACGTACGACTCGGGCGCCACGTGCAGGACGCACGCGCCGTAACTCGTCCCGCTCATCCGGGCGTCGGAGATCCGCACCATGTCCCGCACACCCTGCTTGAGCAGATGGTCGGGGATGGGCAGCATGCCGTACTCGGGCATGCCCGGGCCGCCCTTCGGACCGGAACCCCGCAGCACCAGGACAGTGTCGGCGGTGATCCCCAGCTCCGGGTCGTTGATGGTGCGCTGCATGGTCCGGTAGTCGTCGAAGACGACCGCGGGGCCGGTGTGCCGGAGCAGGTGGGGCTCGGCGGAGATGTGCTTGATGACGGCGCCGTCCGGGCACAGGTTGCCGCGCAGGACGGCGACCCCGCCCTCGCTCGCGACCGGGTTGTTCCGGGGACGGATGACGTCCTCGTCGTGCACCTGGGCGCCGGCGAGCTGCTCACGCATCGTGTCGTGGGAGACGGTCGGGCGTTCCAGGTGGAGCAGGTCCGGGATCCGGGAGAGGAAGCCGGGGAGCCCGCCCGCGAAGTGAAAGTCCTCCATGAGGTACTTCTGGCCGCCGGGCCGCACGTTGGCGAGCACGGGGACCGTCCGGGCGATCCGGTCGAAGTCGTCGAGGGTGAGCTTGACGCCCGCGCGGCCCGCCATGGCGATGAGGTGGATCACGGCGTTCGTCGAACCGCCGAGGCCGAGGACGGTCGTCACCGCGTCCTCGAACGCGTCCGCGGTGAGGATCTCGCTCAGCCTGCGGTCCCGGTGGACCAGTTCGACGATGCGCAGGCCGGCGGCGGCCGCCATCCGGTCGTGCCCGGAGTCCACGGCCGGGATGCTCGACGCGCCCGGGACCGTCACGCCCAGCGCCTCCGCGGCGGCCGTCAGCGTGGACGCCGTACCCATCGTCATGCAGTGGCCCGGCGAGCGCGCGAGGCCGCTCTCCAGCTCGGCCAGCTCGCAGTCGCCGATGAGGCCGGCCCGCTTGTCGTCCCAGTACTTCCACATGTCGGTGCCCGAGCCGAGCACCTCGTTGCGCCAGTGTCCCGGCAGCATGGGCCCGGCCGGGACGAAGACCGTGGGCAGGTCGACGCTGGCCGCGCCCATGAGCAGCGCGGGTGTCGTCTTGTCGCAGCCGCCCATCAGCACGGCCCCGTCCACGGGATAGGAACGCAGCAGCTCCTCGGTCTCCATCGCGAGCAGGTTGCGGTAGAGCATCGGGGTCGGCTTCTGGAAGGTCTCGCTGAGCGTGGAGACCGGGAACTCCAGCGGGAAACCGCCCGCCTGCCACACGCCCCGCTTCACGGCCTGCGCGCGGTCGCGCAGGTGGACGTGGCAGGGGTTGATGTCCGACCAGGTGTTGAGGATCGCGACGACCGGCTTGCCGAGGTGCTCCTCGGGGAGATAGCCGAGCTGGCGGGTGCGGGCGCGGTGGCTGAAGGAGCGCAGGCCCTCGGCGCCGTACCACTGGTGGCTTCTGAGGTCCTCCGGGCGTTTGCGCGCTTGGTCGTCGAAGCGCTTCATATGGACCATCCGGCTGCTATGGCGGCGACCTCGGCACGCTCGTCCTCGGGCAGCGGCCGGCTCGGCGGGCGGACATCGCGGCGGCACAGGCCAAGGGAGGAAAGGGCTTCCTTGACGACGGTGACGTTGTTGGCGGAACCGTTGGCGGCGCGGAGCTCCTCGAAGCGCCTGATCTGTTCCCACACCTTCATCGCGGCCGGGTAATCCCCTGATCGAAGCGCTTCGATCATGTTCAGCGAAACGGCCGGGGCGACGTTCACGAGCCCTGAGGTGAAGCCGGTGGCGCCCGCGGAGAAGTAGGAGGGGGCGTACGGCTCGGCGAGGCCGGCCACCCAGACGAAGCGTTCCAGGCCCGCGTCCCGCGCGAACGCGGCGAAGCGCGAGGCGTCCGGGACGGCGTACTTGACGCCGATGACGTTCGGACAGGCGTCGGCGAGCTCGGCGAGACGGTCGCCGCGCAGCTGCGCGTTGCGGATGTACGGGACGACGCCCAGCTCGGGCACCGCCGCCGCGATCTCCCGGTGGTAGTCGACCCAGCCGCTCTGCGACACGTACGGGTGGACTGGCTGATGGACCATCACCATCTGCGCGCCCAGCTCACGGGCGTGCCGGGCGGAGGCGACGGCGGTCGGTACGTCGTGTCCGACGCCGACCAGGATCGCCGCCCGTCCGCCGGCCACCTCGACGGTCACCTCCGTGACCAGGCGGCGCTCTTCGGGCGTCAGGGCGTAGAACTCGCCGGTGTTGCCGTTCGGGGTGAGGGTGGTGATCCCGCCGTCGAGCAGCCGGCGCAGCAGGGCCCGGTGGGCTTCGCCGTCGACGGAGCCGTCCTCGGCGAACGGGGTCACCGGGATGGCCACCACGTCGGCCAGGGCCGCACGCTGGGTCTCGAACGCCACGCTGCTCATTCCTGACCTTTCTCTGCCCGGGGCCCCTCGTGGGTCTCCTGGGCGGTCTCGGGGAACGCCCGGTGCACGAACGACGCGATGTGGGCGTGCAGGGCGCGGGCCGCTCCGTCGGAGTCGCCGTCCAGGGCGAGCCGCAGGATCTCGCGGTGCTCGCCCGCCTCCCGTTCCCAGGAGGGCGAGGCGGCCCAGGCGACGGCCGAGACCAGGGCGGCCTGGTCGCGCACCTCGTCGAGCATCCGGCCGAGCAGCGGGTTGCCGCACGGCAGGTACAGGGCGCGGTGGAACTCACGGTTGGCCAGCGACCGTTCGGCGGTGTCGGTGGCCTCGTCGGCCCTGGTCAGCGCCTGGCGTGCGGCGTCGAGGGAAGCGCCTCGCCGTACGGCCCGCCGGAGCGCCTCGGGTTCGAGGAGCAGGCGTACGTCGTAGACCTCGCGCGCCATGTCCGCGTCCACCATGCGTACCGTGACGCCCTTGTACTGGCTCATGACGACCAGTCCGGTGCCGGCCAGGGTCTTGAGCGCCTCGCGCACCGGGGTCTTGGAGACCCCGAACTGCGCGGCGAGCTCGGTCTCGACCAGGGCCTGGCCGGGCGTCAGCCGGCCTGTGAGGATGCGGCGTTTGATCTCCTCCAGCACGTACTGCGTGCGGGACGGGATCGGCGTGGGCACAGAGGTCATGCGCGCCTCTCGGATGTCGCGTGTCTGATCTCGGGTCTCGCGTATCGCGTCTCATATATGACGTACGAAGTACGACGGGTTGAAGGTAGGAGCGGCCCTGTGTTTCGTCAATGCTTCTGACAAAGGAAGTTGAGGTTGCCGAGGCGAGGCTGCCGGGGCGGGAGTGCCCGAACGGGATCAGAAGGGCAGGGTCTCGCCCTCGCGAGCGGTCCGGGCGGGACCCCCGAACGCGACGGCGGCCCGGGCGGTCGCGGCCTCCCGGGTCAGCGTGGGCCCGACATGGGT
This sequence comes from Streptomyces sp. NBC_01334, assembly GCF_035983595.1. Lineage (NCBI taxonomy): Bacteria > Bacillati > Actinomycetota > Actinomycetes > Kitasatosporales > Streptomycetaceae > Streptomyces > Streptomyces sp. NBC_01334. The sequence continues at coordinate 2,544,691 of NZ_CP130718.1, forward strand.
GATGTACAGCTCGCGCACCCCGGCCCTGCGGGCAGCCTCGCCGGCCTCCTCCGGCGTGAGATGCACCTGCTGCTCCCGTTCGCCTTCGCGATGGCTGTCGATGTCCGCCTCGCACAGGAACAGATCGGCGCCGGAGGCGAGTTCGGTGAGGGCCTCGCACGGCCCGGTGTCGCCCGAGTACGCGAGGATGCTCCCCTGGCACTCGGCCCGCAGCCCGTACGCCTCGGTGTCGTGCACCACCGCCCGCGAGCTGAGGCGCAGGTTCCAGTGCCGCACGGTGTGCCCGTCGAACAGGGCCCTGAAGTCGAAGACCTCGCTCAGGAACCGCACGTCCGGCCGGCCGAAGAAGCCCGCGAGGCGCCGGGCGCAGTCGAGCGGCGCGTAGACCGGGATCGGGGCCGGCGGGGTCATCCCGCCGTAGGCGAGGGCGTAGGCGGCGGCCAGGAGGTCGGCGCTGTGGTCGGCGTGCAGGTGCGAGATCCAGATCGCCGTGAGCCGGTCGGGATCCGTGTGCCGCTGCAACTCCGCGAACGTCCCCGGTCCCGCGTCCACCCACACCTCCGCCCCCGCGCCGCGCAGCAGATAGCCGGAGCAGGGGCGGCCCGGCCCCGGGTGCGGAGAGGCGGTACCGAGGACGGTGAGGCTCAGGGGCATGGTGGGGAGCGTACGTTTCGGGCCCGGGGGACGCGCTGTGATTCCGTTTGTCCACGGCGACCGCGGGGTGCCGTCCGCACCCGGTTCGCCGGTCCGACTAGCGCGTCCACCCGGGGTCACGGCCGCTCAGTCCGACCGCCCGGTCGAGCAGCGGGGCGTTGTCCGGGACGGGGACCACGGGGCCGAACACACCGCTCCCGGGCTCGCCCTGGGCCGCGGCGGCGGCCAGGAACCCGTGCGCCGCCGACAGCGCGGCCGGGTCGGGCGTGTACTCCTGGCCGGTGGCCCGGGCCAGGTCCCAGCCGTGGATCACCAGTTCGTCGGCGACGACGGCGCCCGCGACCTCGCCGGGCAGGTCCACGCCGCCCGCGCGGGTCATGCCGGTCCAGGCGGCCGGGTCGCGCCAGGCGTCGGCGAGCTCGTCGAGGGCCTTGGCGAGTTCCTCGCGCCAGCCGGGGCCGATGTCCGGCGCGGCGGCGTCCGGAGGGGTGTCGGTCGTGGGGCCCAGATCCTTGCGGGCGGCGTCCCGGAAGGCGACGGCGAGGCCGGTGAGGTGGCCGAGCATGTTGCGGACGGCGCAGCCCGGGCAGGGCGTCCCGTCCCCGAGCTGCCCGTCGCGGACGCCCTCCGCGAGGCGCGCCACGATCAGGGTCTGCGGGCCGAGGTCGAGTGTGCTTGTCGTGTCGGTCATACGGGGTGGACCGGTCGCGTCCCCGAAACTCATCGCACCCCGGCCGGCACGGGCGGTCCGTGGTCCCGGCGCCGGGCCGGTTGCCTCAGGCGCCCCGGGGGCATGACCGACGGGCCCCGGCGGATTCCCGCACGCGGGCGGTCCCGCATGGGGCAGTTGCCCGATGCCCGGAGGACCGCCTCAGAACCACGATGACCAGGTATGACGAAGAACTGGTCCGTGGCACGTGTCCTGCGGGACCGTGACGCGGCGCTCTACCTGGCCGCGTCGTCGGTCTCCGGTTTCGGCACCTCGGCGCTCTGGCTGGCGTCCGGTGTGTGGGTCAAGGACCTCACCGGCTCGAACGGGCTCGCGGCGCTGTGCGTGCTCGCCCTGTGGGCGCCCACCCTGCTCGGCCCGCTGCTGGGCACCCTCGCCGACCGGGCCCGCCGGAAGCCCCTGCTGATCGCGCTCGATCTGCTTCCGGCGGCCCTCCTGCCCACCCTCCTCGCCGTCGACTCCCCCGACGGCGTGTGGCTCCTGTTCACGGTGCTGTTCGTGTACGGGGCGGCCTCGGTCGTGCACGACGCGGCCGAGTCCGCGCTCGTCGCCGCCGCCGTCGCCCCCGGCCTGCTCGGCGACTTCAACGGGCTGCGCTTCACGACCACCGAGGGCATGAAGTTGGTGGCTCCCCTGGCGGGCGCCGGCGTGTACGCGGTCTACGGCGGCGCCGCCGTGGCGCTCCTGGACGCGGCCTCCTTCGTGTGCGCGGCGGGGCTGTACGCGTGCGTGCGGGTCGGTGAGGAGCGGCCCCGCCCGGCCACCGCCCACTGGCGTGCGCAGACCGCCGAGGGCGCCCGCTTCCTGTGGGGCCGGCCCGAGCTGCGCCCGCTGGTCCTGGCGGGCGGTGCGTCGATGCTGCTCTCGGGTCTCGGCGGCCCGCTGGTCTACGCCGTCGTCGAGGGCCTCGGCCGCTCCCCCGCGTACACGGGCACGCTCTACGCCGTCCAGGGCGCCGGTTCGGTCGTGGTGGGGCTGCTCTCGGGGCCCGCCCTGCGGCGGCTGGGGGAACGCCGGTTCGCCGGATGCGGGATCGCCCTCACCGCCGTCGCAGTAGCCGGGCAGGCCGTTGCCTCGGACCCCGTGGCCCTGGTGTGCGGCGCGGCGATCGGGGCGGGGCTGCCCTGTGTGCTGATCGCCGCGCTGACCGCGGTGCAGCGGGAGACGCCGGACGCGCTGCTCGGCCGGGTCACCGCGACGGCCGGCACCCTGATGTACGCGCCGACCGCCGTCGGCCTCGCGGTGGGCGCGGGCCTGGTCGAACTCGTGCCGTACCAGCCGCTGCTGGTGCTGCTTGCCCTGGCCCGGCTGGCGGTCCTGCCGCTGCTGCGCGGCGCTCAGCGGGCGGCCAGCGCCTCGCGTACGGACGCGAGGTCCCCGTCCGACGCCAATCCCGCGTGATACAGCCGGAGTTCGGTAGCCCCGAGTGCGCGCGCCCGCACCAGGTCGGCGGTGAGCGTCCCCGGGCTGCCGCCCATGCCGGAGACGACGCCGAGGTTGGCGGCGACGACCGCGCCCCCGCGGCCCTGCGCGGCGAAGGGGGCCAGCAGGCCGGGCCCGCCCGCGCAGGGCACGACGACGCCGTCCGCGACGGACAGGATGTGCTCGGGGTCGACGCCCGGGTTGGCGCCGACGTGGTATGTCACGGGGTCGGCGTGCAGCAGGACCTGGAAGCCGTCGGGCGCGGCGTCCCGTACTGCCCGCACGGCGGTCTCCTGGAGCGTGCGGGCGGTCTCGTCGCGCCACGCGCGCGTGGCCGCCGCCGTCTCCTCCCCGAGCAGCTTCTCGATCTCCGCCCAGCCTCCCCCGCCGTCCGGTGCCCCCTGCCACAGCGGCTCCAGCGCCTCCCGTACGGCGGCGGCGAGCGCGTCGGCGTCCAGTCCCTGCTCGCCGTAACCGGCCCGGCAGGCGGGGCAGAAGCAGAGCGCCATCAGGTACTGGCCGGCGTCCCCGAGGCCGACGCCGCCGGTCTTGTCGTGGGCGTGCAGGTGCTGGAGCCCGTACCAGCCGAGCGACTCCAGCTCGGTGCCGCCCGCGCCGGGGCGTACGGCGGCCTCGGCGGCGAGGTCGACGAGGTACGCGCGTGTGGCGGGCTGGGCGATGCAGGGGGCCCACGGGTAGCGGTCACCGTACGCGTTGACGACCGAGGTGTCCGGATGCTCGGCGCCCATCCGTGAGTTGTGCGCGAGGACCACCCAGGTGTGCACGTCGAGACCGGCCCGCGCGAGCGCTTCGGCGGCCTCGCCGTAGGCGTCGCCGGGGGCCCAGTCACCGGCCGGGTAGGGGCGCAGGGCGCGGCCCTTCCAGCGGTCGCCGGCCGGATCCGTCGGGTACAGCACGGCCGCGTGCTCGGCGGTGACGATGCGGTGGCGCGGGTGACGGGGGGTGAGGGCGCGGGTGGAGTGGTAGGCGGCGGCGAGGGTCACCTGTTCCACGCCGAGCGCGGCGATCCGGGCCGCCGCCTCGGGGTCGCCGGTGATGTCCCAGGGGTAGACGAATGTCGACGCCTTCACTTACGAGTCCTCCTCCAGCAGCGCGTAGCCGCGCTCGATCACCTGGGCGAGCTGCTTGACATGATCCTCGCTCGGTTCGTGCAGCGGCGGGCGCACTTCGCCCACGTCGAGGCCGCGCAGCCGGACTCCGGCCTTGACGAGCGACACGGCGTAGCCGCGGCCCTGGGCCCGCAGTTCGACGAACGGCCGGTAGAAGCCGTCGAGGAGGCGGTGGACGGTGTTGTCGTCGCCGGTGGTGAGGGCCCGGTGGAAGGCGAGGGCGATCTCGGGGGCGAAGCAGAACACGGCCGAGGAGTAGAGGGTGACGCCGAGGGCCCGGTAGGCGAGCTGGGTCTGTTCGGCGGTCGGCAGACCGTTGAAGTAGAGGAAGTCGCCGGGGACCTCGGTGCGGACGGCGCTGACGGTCCGCTGCATCAGGTCGAGGTCGCCGAGGCCGTCCTTGAGGCCGATGATCCCCTCGGTGCGGGCGAGTTCGACGACGGTCCCGGGGGTGAGGACGGCGTTGTCGCGCTGGTAGACGACGACCGGCAGGGCGGTCGCGGCCGCCACCTCCCGGTAGTGGCGCAGCAGTCCCTCCTGGGCGGCGACGACGAGGTAGGGCGGCATGGCGAGCAGGCCGTCCGCACCGGCCGACTCGGCCAGCCTCGCGTAGCGCACGGCGAGCGCGGTCCCGTAGCCGGCGCCCGCGACGACCGGCACCCGCCCGGCGGTCTCGGTCACGGCCGCCCGCACGCAGGCCTCGAACTCCTCCGGGGCGAGCGCGTGGAACTCCCCGGTCCCGCAGGCCGCGAAGACGGCGGCGGCACCCGCCTCGACGCCGCGCCGGACGTGCGCGCGGTAGGTGTCGAGGTCGAGGGCGCCGTCGGGGCCGTAGGCGGTGACGGGGAAGAACAGGGGTCCGCTGGGGACGCGGAGGCGATCGGCGAGCGGGGCTGACGTCACGGGCTCTCCCGGGTCCATAACGGGTCCATATTCTTGAGCAGCGTCCATATTCCTGAACGACCTCACGCTAGGGTGCCCGATCGAGCCGGGTCAAGCGCGGCAACCCCCGAGACACCAGCAGTTTTGCCACTCCTGTAGGACACTTGACGGGCGCCGCCACCGCTCTTTAGCGTGTCCATGCATGTGAACCGTGGCCACACATGCGTCCGCTCCCTCATGTGATCCAAGGAGACCCGAGGATGCCCGCTCCGCGCACCGTCCTGCTCACCGGCGCCGCCGGCGGCCTCGGCACCCTGATGCGGGACCTGCTGCCCGCCTACGGCTACGCGCTGCGCCTGCTCGACCTGCGTCCGATCGAGGGCGAGCCGGAGGCGATCGTCGCGGACCTGGCCGACAAGGACGCGGTCCGGGAGGCCGTGCGGGGTGTCGACGCGATCGTCCACCTCGCCGGAATCTCGCTGGAAGCCCCCTTCGAGAAGATCCTCGGCGCGAACATCGCGGGCACGTACAACCTGTACGAGGCGGCCCGCGAGGAGGGCGTACAGCGCATCGTCTTCGCCTCCTCCAACCACGCGGTCGGCTTCACCCCCCGCCCCCTGGACGGCGCGTCGCCGGACGAGGGCGAGCTGATCCCGATCGACACCCCGCGCCGCCCGGACACCTTCTACGGCCTGTCCAAGTCCTTCGGCGAGGACCTCGCCCAGCTCTACTGGGACAAGCACGGCCTGGAGAGCGTGTCGGTACGCATCGGCTCCTGCTTCGCCGAGCCCACCAGCGTGCGCATGCTGTCGCTGTGGATGAGCCCGGCCGACGGCGCCCGCCTCTTCCACGCGGCCCTGACCGCCGAGAACGTCGGCCACACCGTCGTCTACGGCTCCTCCGCCAACACCCGGCTGTGGTGGGACCTCGGCACCGCGCGGGCGCTCGGCTACGAGCCGCAGGACGACTCCGAGCCGTACGCCGAGAAACTGATCGCCGAGCAGGGCGAGCTGGACCCGGAGAACATCGCCCACTCCTACCTGGGCGGCCACTTCGTCAGCGACCCGCCGATCTGGCCGTACTGACCGGGAAACGGACCTCACGGCGGCGGGCGGGCACCGAACGGGCCCGCCCGCCGCCGTATCCGGGCACGCGCCGTGCCCGATCCCACCCGGCGCCCGGCTGCCCCGCAGGTCCGAGCCGGGCAGGCCGCGCCGCAAACGGGCGCACCCGGGCAGTATCGGGCCCGCAACAGGCCTGGCCAGTGCCGCGCACCCGCTGTAGAACTTCCCCCATGGGTCCCACCGGGCCCGAACGGGCAGGTCGGGCGGGAGAGCGAGGCGAGGACTTGACCCCGAGAACGGCGGAGGAGCGCCAGCGCGAGATCGTGCGCGCCGCGCGCGCCACCGGCGCGGTCGACGTCGCCGCGCTCGCCACCGAACTGGGCGTGGCCAGGGAGACGGTAAGGCGGGACCTGCGCGCCCTGGAGGACCACGGCCTGGTGCGCCGTACGCACGGCGGCGCCTATCCCGTGGAGAGCGCCGGCTTCGAGACGACTCTGGCCTTCCGCGCCACCAGCCACGTGCCCGAGAAGCGCCGGATCGCCGCCGCGGCGGCCGGGCTGCTCGGGGACGCCGAGACGGTCTTCGTCGACGAGGGCTTCACCCCGCAGCTCATCGCCGAGGAGCTGCCCAGGGACCGGCCGCTGACCGTGGTCACCGCGTCCCTGCCGGTCGCGGGCGCGCTCGCCGAGACCGAGAACACGTGCGTGCTGCTGCTCGGCGGCCGGGTCCGCTCCGGCACCCTGGCGACCGTCGACCACTGGACGACGAAGATGCTGGCCGGCTTCGTCGTCGACCTCGCCTACATCGGCGCCAACGGCATCTCCCGCGAACACGGTCTGACCACCCCGGACCCGGCCGTCGGCGAGGTCAAGACGCAGGCCGTCCGGGCGGCCCGGCGCGTGGTCTTCACCGGTGTGCACTCCAAGTTCGGGGCGGTCAGCTTCTGCCGGTTCGCCGAGGTGGGCGCACTGGAGGCGATCGTGACGAGCACGCTGCTGCCGGCGGCCGAGGCCCACCGGTACTCACTGCTGGGGCCTCAGGTCATCCGGGTCTGAACCCTCGAACCACCCACCCCCCGAGGGCACCGCCATACCTCAGGTTGCCTGATACATCCCAATATGCCCAGGAGCGATCGATGCGCACCCAGAGCCGACGAAGGCCGCGAGCCACGCTCACCGCGGTCGCCGCAGGGACGCCGCCCGCCCCGTTGCCCTCCGGCTGCCGGGCCGGAGCCGACGGGGTCCGGCGGCGACTCCGGCCGGCTCTGCACCTGGGCCCGGGGCATCCGGAAGGCCTCCCGCAACGCCGACGAGGCCTGGAGCATCGGCGACCGGATGCCGCTGGAGGAGTGTCCGAGGGCGCTGGAGCAGTTCGCGGCGGGGGTCGGCCACAAGATCGTGGTGGTGCCGTAGGCCGGTATGCCTGCCCTGTCCCCTGCCCGGACCCGTTCGGGTCCGGGTAAGGGAACGGCAAAGTGGTCTCGCTCGTTCACCCGGCATGACAGCTATGACCCCCGGCTCGAACATCCCTCTCTCCACCGCACGCGTGACGGTGGACGTCGCCGCTCCGGTGCGGCTCGACGTTTCGGGCCTGCTGCTCACCGCCGACGGCAAGGTGCGCTCCGACGACGACTTCATCTTCTACAACCAGCCGAGCGGCCCCGGCGTGACCTACCGCTCCGGCGGCGGTACGGCCCCCGACGCGATCACCGTCGACACGTCCGCGGTCCCGCCGGGCATCGAGAAGATCGTCGTCACCGCCAGCCCGGACGCCGCGGGGCAGACGTTCCAGGGCGTCGAACCGACGGCGACGATCCGCAGCGCGGACGACAACAGCGTGCTGGCCACCTTCACGCCCCCGCAGCTCGGCTCGGAGACAGCGCTGGTCGTCGTGGAGGTCTATCTCCGCAACGGCGTCTGGAAGGCCCGCGCGGTCGGCCAGGGGTACTCCGACGGCCTGGCCGGCATCGCCACCGACTTCGGGGTGACGGTGGAGGAACCCGCGCCGGCCGCCGCACCTCGGCAGATGGCCCCGCCGCCGCCCGTGCCGCAGTCCCCGGTGACCCCGGCGGCCCCGCCGATGCCCCCGGCACCGCCCGCCGCGGCCCCCGCCGCCACCGGGAAGATCAACCTGGACAAGGGCCGGGTCAGCCTCCAGAAGAACCAGACCGTCTCCCTCGTCAAGGGCGGCCGTCCGCTGCTCTCGCAGGTCAAGATGGGTCTGGGCTGGGAGCCCGCGTTCCGCGGCAAGGACATCGACCTGGACGCCTCGGTCATCGCCTACGGCCCCCAGCGCAACCACATCGACAGCTGCTACTTCGGCAAGCTCTCCATCGTGAACGGCGCGATCAAGCACTCCGGCGACAACCTCACCGGCGAGGGCGGCGGGGACGACGAGGTGATCGTCGTCGACCTCGGCCGTCTGCCGCAGGAGGTGACCGGACTGGTCTTCACGGTGAACTCCTTCTCGGGCCAGAAGTTCACGGAGGTCGCCAAGGCCTACTGCCGCCTGCTGGACGCCTCGACCGGCGAGGAGCTCGTCCGCTTCGACCTCACCGGCGCCGAAGCGCAGACGGGCGTGCTGATGGCGAAGCTGATCAAGCAGTTCTCCGGCGAGTGGGAGATGACGGCCATGGGCGACTTCGTGAAGGCCCGCACCGTGCGGAACATGGTGAAGCCGGGCGCCCAGGCCCTGTAGCCGCACCCGGGCCGGTCCGGGCCCGCAGTCGCTCAGCCACGGGCGCCCGCCACCACGGGGGCGCCCGCTGTCGTCATCGCGCGGGCCGCAGCCCCTCCGTCAGCAGCGACACATAACGGCGGATGGCGCTGCGGTCGCCCTTCGCCAGCTCCGACGCCGTCGCCACCCCGTGCGCGAGGCGCAGGACGTCGATCGGCTCGATGTCCGGCCGCAGGGTGCCCTCCCGCTGCGCCGCCTCCACCAGCCGGGCCGCCGCCTCCTTCATGTTCGTACCGCAGGCGGTGACCGCGGCCGCGCTGCCGTCCGTGACGGCGGAGCCCAGCAGGGCCTTCATTCCCCGGACCTGGATCGTGCCGACGCACAGCTCGTTGAGCCACTCCACCAGCGCCTCGCCCGGCGGGAGTTCGCCGCCGAGTTCGTCGGCCCGCACGGCGAGCGCCTCGATCCGGTCGACGTAGGCCGCCTCCAGCAGCGCCTGGCGCGTGGGAAAGTGCCGGTACAGCGTGCCGGATCCGACGCCCGCCCGCTTGGCGATGTCGTCGAGGGAGGCGCCCTCCCCATGCTCGGCGAAAGCCTCCGCCGCCACCTTGAGCAAGCGCTCGTAGTTGCGGCGAGCGTCCGCACGCATGGGCCTGACCTGCGTCATCCAGTTACTCCTTGCAAAACGGGGACTCTCTCCGTATTTTGGCAGCCACTAAACGGAGACAGTCCCCGCTTACTGCGCTCGTCTCTGCGGGTCCACGACCAGGGTCTCTTCGTGCTGCCCGCATGTTCCACCACTTCCCGCGGGGACACCAGACAGGGAGCACCCCATGTCCACGCCGTCCCCTTCCGCCTCCACCGCCGATACCTCCACCGCAGACGCCTCGGCCGCCGATACCTCCACCGCCGACGTCTCGACCGGTTCCGCCTCGGCCGCCTCTTCCCTTCCCGCCGCCGCACCCGGACCGGCGGCCCGGCCCGGCGCCGTCCTGCTCGTGATCGTCACCGCCTATCTCATGGTCGGAGTCGACTCCACGGTCGTCAATGTCGCCCTCCCCGACATCCGGCGTGACCTCGGCTTCTCCCCCACCGGACTGTCCTGGGTACTGAACGCGTACACCCTCGCCTTCGGCGGACTGCTGCTGCTCGGCGGACGCGTCGGCGACCTCCTCGGCCGCCGGCGCACGCTCACCCTCGGCGTCCTGCTGTTCGCCGGCTCCTCGCTGCTCGGCGGCCTGGCCGGCGACGGTGGCTGGCTGCTCGCCGCCCGCGCCCTCCAGGGAGCGGGCGCCGCCCTCACCGCGCCCAGCACCCTCGCCCTGATCACCACCAACTTCCCCGAGGGCCCCCGCCGTCACCACGCCCTCGGCGTCTACTCCTCCATGGCCGGGATCGGCGCCTCCATCGGCCTGGTCCTCGGCGGCATGCTCACCGCCTGGGCGTCCTGGCGCTGGGCCCTGCTGATCAACGTGCCCATCGGGATCGCGGTCGCCCTCGCCCTGCCCCGCTCCGTCACCGAGACCCCGCGCCACGCGGGCCGGTTCGACGCGGCGGGCGCCCTGACCGGCACCGCCGGGACGACCTCGCTGGTGTACGCGTTCATCCGGGTCTCGCAGGAGGGGTGGAGCGACACCCTGGCGCTGCTCGGCTTCACCGGCGCGGCCGCCCTGCTCGTCGGTTTCGCGCTGATCGAGACCCGCGCCGAACAACCGATCATGCCGCTAAGGCTCTTCGCCGACCGCGACCGGGCGGGCGCCTACCTCGGCGTCCTGATGCTGCCCGCGGGCATGTTCGGCGCCTTCTACTTCCTCACCCTCATCAGTCAGGAGGTGCTGCGCTACAGCCCGTTGCGCGCCGGTCTCGCGTTCCTGCCGATGACGGCGGTGATGTTCACGACCGTCCGGTTCGTGCCGCGGCTGCTGGCCCGCCTCGGCGCCAAGCCACTGATCCTGACCGGTACGACACTGCTCGCAGGTTCCGGCTGCTGGCTGTGGCGGCTCGGTCCCGACGACGGCTATGTGACGGGTCTGCTCGGCCCGCTGCTGCTGTTGGGCGTCGGCGTCGGCCTGGCCCTGATGCCACTGAACGCCACCATCCTCGCGAAGGTCGGGCCCGAGGAGGCCGGCGCCGCCTCCGGCCTCCTCCAGAGCCTGCAGTGGCTCGGCGGCACACTCGGTCTGTCCGTGCTGGTCACGGTGTACGGCACGGCCACCCGGCACGCGGTGGGCAGCCCGGCCGAGATCCTCACCCACGGCGCGACCCGGGCGTTCGGGGCGGCCGCCCTGATCGCGCTGGCGGCCCTGCTGACGGCGGCCCTCGCGATCAGGGGCAGGCGAAGGATCCCGGCCGCGGGCGGCTGATGCGGACCGAGAACGGCCACCGGCGACAACGCCGTGGCCGGCCCGGCGCCGTCGTGCGCCGAGAAGACACCGCGCCCGGGTTCACCTGGGGTGGTGCAGCCAGCGCTGGAGTGCGGCGTTGACGCTGCCGGACAGGGCGCTGAGCTGGTCGATGGCGTCGCGGTCCTCGGGGTACGGCGGGATTCCGGCCGCGGTCAGGGCGGCGTGCAGGTCGATGCGTCGCCGGTCGCGCGGGCCGATGGCGAGGTCGAGGCGCTCGGCGGGATTCGGCGGCAGCAGGTGTTCCATGTCCTGGTCCGGGTCGGCCGGGTCCGGCCAGACGTCGGCCGGGTCCGGCCAACGGGCTTCGGCCGGGTCCGGCCAACGGACGTCGGCCGCATCGACGGCATAGGGGTCGACGAAGGCGCGGGCGTCGCTGTGTTCGGGGGCGGTGGTCGTCACGTTGCTCTCCTCACCGGCTTCCTACGGTTCTGCCGGACAGGAAGCGTGCGGGGCCCGCGCCGGTTGCGGTCACGACCGGACATCACGCTGACGGCGTCATCGGCGGCTCATCCTCTGGTCCGACCAGCGCCACCCGAGACAGACCCGGCACTCGGCCGGTGGCCGGTCCGGAGAAGAGAGCGGTGAGGGCGCCGGCCTCGACGGCCGGCGCCCTCACCGCCTTCCCCACCGGTCAGAGCCAGCCGTTCTCCGCGGCCCTCAGACCCGCTTCGAAACGGCTGCGCGCACCGAGGCGTTCCATGAGGCCGGCCATCATCCGCCGCACGGAACGCGCGGAAAGCCCCAGTTGGCGACCGGCCCGCTCGTCGGTGAGGCCCTGTGACAGCAGGAGCAACAGCTCGCGCTCCTGCGGGGACAGGCCGTCGTCGTCGGTGACGGGAGTCGTGTCACCGACGGGGCGGGACGTGGACCAGATCTGTTCGAACAGAGCGAGGATCACCGTGACCGTGCCGGGATCGGTGACCTCGAGGGCGCCGAGCGCGGAGTTGTCCGGGTCGACCGGCACCAGGGCGACGCGCCGGTCGTAGATGAGCATCCGGATGGGCAGCGAGGGCGCGGTGCGCACTTCGGCACCGATCTCGGTCAGCCAGCGGGCATAGACCAGCGTGGGCGGGTCCTTGCGGAGGCTCTCCAGGCCGACGGTGCGCATCGCCACTCCGCGACCGCGCACCTGCGAGTCCAGCCTCTTCGCGGCCTCGATGAGCGCCGGGTCCTGCGGCCCGCCGGGCATGAGGGTCGCGACTTCCTCGGTGGCGCGCAGGGACAGTTGCTCGATCCGGTCCTGGATCGCGTCCATCCCCATCAGCTTGGTGACCTCGGGCCGGCCTTGCCCGGAGCGCTGGTCGGTGTATTCCTGGACCAGTTGCGCGACGGCCACCTGGCTCTCGGCGAACTGATAACTTTGGCGCAGCATTTCGGCTTGGCGCTGCTGAATGAGTAATTCCATTCCGACTTGAGGGCTGACCGGCCTCAGTTCACCCGGCACCTCCCAAGAAGGGCGCAGCAGAGTCAGCTCGGCAAGGTTGTCGAGGGCCTGTCGGATCTCGTCCGCAGTCGCGGAGAGTTCACCGGCCATTCCTTCGACATCCAGGTCGCGCCGAGTCAACAGCAAACGATATGTTCGTTCAGCTATGGGATCGAGTCCCAAGAAGTCAAGCACTGTTCCCCCGTCAGCTTCCGCGAGCCCGCGAGAGGTTACGAAAACCTCTGCGAGCATGCCAAGGATGCTTTGCGCGCCACTCAGAGCGCGCGACCACCGATCGTACAGGCGCTCGACGTCGCCCTGCACGGCTTTACGGTGGCCCTGCACAAACGGGGAGCAAAGAGTTCGATCTCCGCGGTACGCCCTTGCCGGGCGACGTGCGGACGGCCCGGAGAGCGGTACCGGGTCCGCCCCCGGCCGCTCCCCGGACTCACCGTGTCCTACTGGTGTCCGGCGCCCTCCAGGCTCTTGGAACGCACCAGTTCGGTGGCCTGCGCCACGAATGCCTCGAGAGGCATCGAGCGCTCCTCGCCCGAGCGGTACCGCACCGACACGGTCCGGTTCTCGGCCTCCTTGCGGCCCAGGACGACGATCAGTGGCACCTTGCGTGTGACCGCGGCCCGCACCTTCGCCGACAACCGGGCGTCACCGCGGTCGACCTCGGCGCGCAGGTCGGCACCGAGGAGAACGTCGCAGACCTCGTCCGCGTACTCCCGCAACTCCGACGCGAGGGGGATGACACGGACCTGCTCCGGGGCGAGCCAGACCGGGAATGCCCCGCCGAAGTGCTCCACCAGGTAGGCCACGAACCGCTCGTGCGAACCCAGCGGCGCACGATGAATGACGACAACCGGTTTCTCCCCACCGTCCGAGTCGTGGTAGGTCAGGCCGAAGCGCTGCGGAGTGTACAGATCGACCTGGTTCGTCGAGGCGGCGAACTCCTTGCCGGTGACCGCGCGGATCATGAAATCGACCTTGGGCCCGTAATGGGCGGCCCCGCCGATCTCCTCGACGTAGGGAATGTTCGACTCGTCCATGGCGTCACGGGTGATCTGTTCCGCGAGGCGCCACATCTCCTCGTCGTCGTGGTACTTGGCCGTGTTCCGGGGATCTCGCAGGGCGAGCACCATGTAGAAGTCCGAGATACCGAGTGCCCGGTAGTACGCGTCATGCATGCGCATCACTTCCAGGAACTGGTCTTTCGCCTGCTCGGCCGAGCAATAGATGTGCGCGTCGTTCTGGGTGAACCCGCGGGTGCGCATGAGGCCGTGGAGCTGGCCACTCCGTTCGAATCGGTGGACGGTGCCGTACTCCGCAATCTTGTAAGGAAGGTCCCGGTAACTGTGCGGCCTCGACTTGTACACCATGTGGTGGTGCGGGCAGTTCATCGGTCGGAGGTAGTACTGCTCACCTTCGATGTCGATCGGCGCGTAGAGATCCTCGCGGTAATAGGGAAGATGCCCCGAGAGGTAGTAGAGCTCGTCCTTGGTGATGCTCGGTGTGACCACTCGCCGGTACTTCAGGCGTCGCTCCGTCTGCCGCGCCCAGCCTTCGAGTTCGTCCCGGATGATCGTGCCGTTCGGCAGCCACAGCGGGAGTCCCTTCCCGATCTCCTTGCTGAAGGTGAAGAGATCGAGGTCCTCGCCGATCCTGCGGTGATCGCGTCTGCCGGCCTCCTCCAGCTGCCGCAGGTGCTCCTTCAGCTCCTCGCGGGTCGGCCAGGCCGTCCCGTAGACACGCTGCAGCTGTGGGTTGGCCTCGTTCCCCCGCCAGTAGGCGGCCGCCGAGCGGGTCAACCTGAATGCCTGGATCAGCCTGGTCGAGGGGAGGTGCGGGCCTCGGCAGAGGTCGGACCAGCGCACCTCGTCCGAGCGCGCGTCGAGGTTGTCGTAGACGGTCAGTTCCCCCGACGCGGAGTCATCGGCCGAGGGGGCGCCGTCGTCACCCTTCAGATCCACCAGTTCGAGCTTGTACGGCTCGTCGCGGAGCTCTTCCCTCGCCGCCTCGATCGACGGGAACACCCGGCGCCGGAAACGCTGACCGCCCTTGATGATCTCCCGCATCCGCACCTCGATCCGCTCGAGATCATCCGGCTGGAAGGGCTTGGCGACATCGAAGTCGTAGTAGAAGCCGTTCTCGACGGGCGGCCCGATACCCAGCTTCGCCTCGGCATGGAGGCTCTGTACGGCCTGGGCGAGAACATGCGCGGTCGAGTGCCGCAGGATGTTCAGGCCCTCGGGGCTGGACAGGGGAACGGGAAAGACCTTCACCTCCTCCTCCGGCTTCCAGGAGAGGTCCCGGAGCAGGCCGTCGGCATCACGGACCGCGACGATCGCGTTCGGCCCGGTCATGGGCAGCCGGGCCGTGGCGACGACGTCGGCACACGAGCTGCCGGCCGGGACGGTGACCGCGTCCGGCACACGGTCGACGCGGGTTGTGCTCATTGATGGCTCCTCGGTTCATGGTGAATGGGGGGATCGCGGGGCCGATCCGGCCCGGGGCGGGCTCAGTGTGGGTCCGCGGCGCGGGCGGTGACCACCAGGCCCGTCACGAACCGGCCAAGGGCCCCCGTCGGACGGCCCTCCGGGCCACGTGAGGCCCGTATCGCCGACGTCAGGTGAGGACCGCTTCCGTACTGGAACGGACGGTGCCGGCGACGGCCGCCCAGTGATCGTTGAGGAAGAAGTGCCCACCGCTCAGGACGTGGAGCCGAAACGGACCCGTGGTGTGCTCGGCCCACACCCGGGCGTCCGCGACGGGAGTCAGCGGGTCGTCGTCGCCCGTGAAGGCCACGACCGGGCAGCGCAGCGCAGGGCCGCCACCGAACCGGTAGGTCTCACTGGCCTGATAGTCACCCCGGATCAACGGCAGCAGCAGGGACCGCAGTTCGGGATGATCCAGCAACTCGCTGTCCGTACCCCCGAGCGACATCACCTGCTCCGCCAGGGCGTCCTCCGACAGCTGGTGAGCGGTGGTCCGGCGGATGCGCGAGGGTGCCGGCCGGCCGCTCACGATCAGCGCGACCGGGGCGGTGTCGCCCAGCCGAGCGGCCACCTCGTAGGCGACGACGGCGCCGAGGCTGTGGCCGAGCAGGGCTCGCGGCCGGTCTCCCGCCCCCTGCCCCAGCACCTCCGCCACCTGGTCGGCGAGCCGGTGGACATCCGTGACCACCGGCTCCGCGTACCTGTCCTGGCGACCCGGATACTGCACCCCGAGCACCTCGGCGTGGCCGGCCAGCTCGGCCGCGAGCGGACGGTAGAAGCCCGCCGATCCCCCTGCGTGCGGGAAGCAGACCAGCTGCAGATCCGGCATCGCGGTGCCCGCCGGGGCGTCGAGACGCCGGAGCCACAAGGCTGTCTGGGTCATGCTCTGTCTCCTTCGGAAGGTTCGACGGACGTGCGGTGGCGCCCGTCAGACGGCGGCCGGCATCCGCTGTGCCAGTCGGAGGGCGATGCCCGAGTGGTGGAGGTCGTCCTCTTCCCTGGGGACGTCGAGGATCAGCGCGGTGATGCCCAGTTCGAGATACTCGCCCAGCAGCCGGGCCACCTCCTCGTAACTGCCGACTAGGTAAGGGCAGAAGGTCTTGTACGCGCGGAACGGATAGAGCCAGTAGCCGTCCCTGGGGCTGTGCGAGTGCTGCGCGTCCCGGGAGAGGTTCCGGTGCCAGCGCGACTCGACCTGCCCGGCCGCCACATCGTGCAGCCGCTCACCCAACTCGTCCGACGGGAACCGCTCGTGCGCGATCCGCCAGGCCTCGGCGCCGCTCTCCCGGGCGATGATGCCCAGCCGGATGCCGTTGCCCCGCAGGCCGTCGGGGTCCGCCGCGTGGTCCGCCGCCGCGCGCGGGTACGAGAGCCGGACGGCGCCCAGGGTCTGCTGCGCCTCGGCACAGGCGTCGGAGGATCCCGATACGTAGACCCTCGGGGTGAGTTCGGCCGGCAGCGGGATGGTGAGCGAGGCGGCGTTGAGGCCGTAGTGCCGACCCAGGTGGGTGACCGGCCGGGTACCGGTGAGCAGCTTGTTGACGATCTTCCCGTACTCGGCCAGCCGCTCGTAGCGCTCGTCGTGGTCGAGGACGTCACCCAACTCGCGCATGTGCCCGGCGAATCCCCCGGTCACCAGATTCAGATCGACCTGGCGGCCGTGCAGATAGCCGATGGAGCTGATCGCCCTGGCGACGTCGAAGGGGTGGCGGAACAGCGGCTGCACCGCCACCAGCGGCACCAGCGTCTCGGTGTGTTCGATCATCAGCTGGGCCGCGGCCCAGGGGTCGACGAGCGTGTTGTCCGTGTAGACGAGCAGGCCGCGGTGGCCGGCCGCCTCGGTCCATCGCGCCACGTCGACGGCGCGCCGGCGGAACTCGTGCCCGGTGAGGCTGTGCGAGGAGGGTGCGGTCGTGTAGACGGTCAGCATGGCTCAGGCGGCCTCTCCGGTCGCGAGCGCCGTGCGAAGACCGAGCGGACGCAGGTCCTGCCAGATCTCCTCGATGTGCGCGAGGCACTCGGCCCTGGTTCCCTCGAAGCCGGCGGCCTGCCAGCCCAGCGGGAGGGGCCGCCCGGGAAACCAGACCGAGTACTGCAGCTCCGCGTTGCTCACCACGGTGAAACGGTCGATGCTCTCGACAGTCATGTTCTGACTCCTTGATCGGTTCGTGTGGGTCGACGGGGCCGCTCAGCGGGCGGCACGGTGGGACAGCTCGTCCGCGATGAGCTCGGCCAGTCGGCCGACCTCGTCGCGGGTGAGGAAGGTGGCGGGCAGGCCGGGCAGCTCGTGCAGGCCGATCGGTCCGGTGATCACCCGTGACCAGCCCATGTCCGCGGGCTGGAAGTTCTCCTCCGGCAGGACGAAGACCTGGGCGGCGCCGTCGTACGCGACCTGCTGGTGCGAACTGATCGCCTTGGCGTTGGCCTGGTAGACCCCGAGCAGCCTGCGCGCGTCCTCGATGCTGCTGACGTCGTCGCGCAGCGCGCCCGCGCTCCGGCCGCGGCTGAACACCAATTCGATCTTCTCGTCGAGGCTGTCGATGGCGGCCAGTTCCTCGTACGTCGTGTCGGTTCCCTGACCGAGCATGTGGTGCACCAGGGCGGTCGGGTCCTCCAGGAGCCTGCGCGGGGCCGGGTCGAAGGGGTTGGCCACCACCAGCCCGAGGTAGCCGACCTCGTCGCCCGCCGCGCGCAGCCGCCGGGCCACCTCCACGGCCACCGTCGCGCCCATGCACCAGCCGGCGACGTGGTAAGGACCCTCCGGCTGGACGGACTTGAGCCGGGCGACGTAGTGGTCGGCGAGGCCGCTCATCGAGTCCAGCGGTTCCTCCCCCGGCTCCATGCCGGACGCCCGCACGCCGTACACGGTGACCTCGCCGTCGAGGAGCCGGGCGAGCGGTCCGTAGCCGAAGATGTGGCCGCCGAGCGGCGGGAAGAGGAACAACGGGGTGCGGCCCGCGGAGTTGAGCGGCACGACCTGCATGTCGGTGCCGTCGGTGCCGTCGGCGTCCCGGCGGTCGATCAGGGCGGCGAGCCTGCGGATGGTGGCCGCCTGGAGCAGGGCGGCGACCGGGAGCTCGACTCCGAGCTCGTCCCGGACCTTGAGCACCACCCGCAGGGCGCGCAGCGAGTGGCCGCCGAGGTCGAAGAAGTTGGCGTTCACGCCGATGGCGGTGATGCCGAGCACCTCGCTCCAGATGGCGGCCAGTGCCCGCTCGGTGTCGGTGCCCGGCGCGGCCGCGTCACCCTCGGCAGCGGACATCGCCTCGCCGATGCCGGGCAGGGCCTTGCGGTCGACCTTGCCGTTCGGGGTGAGCGGCAGCGCGTCGAGCAGCACCCAGGCCTGGGGCACCATGTAGCCGGGCAGTGCCTCGGCGCACCAGGTGCGCAGCGCGCTGCCGTCCACGCCGGGAGCGGCCACGACGTAGCCGGCGAGAACCCGTTCGCCGTCCGCGCCGAGCGGCGCCGCGACCACGGCCGCGGAGACCTCCGGGTGCCGGCCGAGCCTGGCCTCCACCTCCTCCAGCTCGATGCGGTAGCCGCGCACCTTCACCTGGAGGTCGACCCGCTCCAGGTACTCGAAGGTGCCGTTCTCGCCGATGCGTACGAGGTCACCGGTGCGGTAGAGCCGTGCGCCGGGCCGGCCGGGACCGGCGAAGGGATCCGGCACGAAGCGGTCCGCGGTCAGGTCGGGCCGATCATGGTAGGCGCGGACCACACCTTCGCCGCCGATGTACAGCTCGCCGGGCACGCCGGGGAAGACCGGGTCCATCTGGGCGTCCAGCACCCACATGGTGGTGTTGCGGATCGGACGGCCGATGGGCACCGTGCCCTCCCCGGCCGTCACCCGCTGGACGGCGGACCACACGGTGGTCTCGGTCGGTCCGTACATGTTCCAGACCGCCGCACCGTCCCGTGACAGCCTCTCGGCGAGGTCCCGCGGGAACGCCTCACCACCGCAGAGCACTCCGGCCATGTCCTTCGGGCGCCAGCCGGTGTCGAGCAGCATCCGCCACATGGCGGGTGGTCCCTGGGCGATCAGCCCGGGCTCCGACTCGATCAGTTCGCGCAGCGCGGTGCCGTCCGCGACCTGGCTGCGGGCGGCCAGGAGCACGGTGCCGCCGAGAATCAGCGGGACGAACATCTCGTTGACGTGGATGTCGAAACTGATCGAGGTCGTGGCGAGGTAGGGGTGCGAGTCGTCCAGGTCCAGGCGCTCCACGAGTGCGTCCAGGAAGTTGACGACGGAGCCGTGCGGTACCTCGACGCCCTTGGGCAGGCCGGTGGAGCCGGAGGTGTAGATCGTGTAGGCGAGTTCGTCGCCGGAGACCACGACCGCCTCGGCGCTGCGCGGGTGCGCGGCGGCCGTCTCGACCGCGAGGGCGGCCGGGGCGAGTTCGGCGGCGACACCGGCGGAGGCGGCGTCGTGCAGGAGGAAGTCCGCACCGCTGTGGCGGGCGATGTAGCGCAGCCGGTCGAGCGGGTAATCGGGGTCGAGCGAGACGTAGTTGGCACCGATCCGCCAGATGGCGAGCAGGGCGGGTACGAGGAGGGTGCCGCGGTTCATGCACACGCCGACCGGGTCGCCCCGGCGGACTCCGGCGTCGGCGAGGCTGCCCGCTATCCGGCCGGCCGCCTCCAGCAGCTCGTCGTACGCCAGCTCGCCGTCGACGGCGCGCACGGCGGTCCGACCGGACCGGGCGGCCCGCTCGATGCGCTGGTAGACACCGTGCGGCTCGGTGTCGCGCCACGGGCCAGAGCCGTGCACGGCAAGGGCGGCGACGTCCTCGTCCGCGAGCGCGGGCGCGGCCAGCACGCAGGCATCGGGATCGGCGGCGATCCTTTCCAGCACCGAGAGGTAGGCGCGGCTGAGGCGGGCGGTGTCCGCACGGTCGAAGCGCCGTGCGTCGTAGCGCAGTTGGAGCCGCAGCGAGGTGCCTTCCGGGTTCATCACGAATCCGGAGGTCAGCGGGAAGTTGGTGTGCTCGTAGTAGTCGCCGATGTCGAGGGTCAGGTCGTCCTGTGCGGTGAGCCCTTCGTAGCTTCGGAACCGCCGGAAGTCGAAGACGATGTCGAAGGGGCTCCAGCCGGTCTCCTCGACCATCGCCGCGAGCGGATAGCGGCGGTTGGGGAGGATCGCGGTCTCCTGGGCGAACACCGCGGTGGCGAAGTCGGCCCAACTGGCCCGCGGGAGCGTGGTACGCAGCGGGTAGGTGCTCAGGAAGAGGCCCTTGACCTGCTCGGCGTCCCGCGTCTCCGGCCGGCCGTTGCCGACCACCCCGGTGATGACGTCGGAGCGCCCGAGGAGCCCTGAGACCACGCGCAGGTGCGCGGTGAGCAGCACGGTACGGACGGGGACGCGCAGCCGCGTCGCGAGTTCGCCGAGCCGGTCGAGCACGGGCCGCGGGATGTCGTACCACTCGACCTCCACGGTCGAGTCCAGTTCGTCACTGGTGCGCCGGGGCGGTACGGGCAGCACGGCGGGTTCGGCGCCGGCCAGCTGGTCGCGCCAGAAGTCGCGCTGCCGTGCGTCGTCGAGAGCGTCGAGCTCGAGTGCGATGTAGTCGCGGTAGCGGGTCCGCGGGGCGGTGAAGTCGGGTGTACGGCCCGTACGGATCGCCGTGTAGCCGGCGAAGAGCTCCGCCACGGCGGAGTGCAGGCTCCAGCCGTCCATCATCGCGTGGTGGAAGGACCACCAGAAGTGGAACTCCTCGTCCCCCAGGCGGTGGACGACCATGCGGAAGAGCGGCGCCGCCGCGAAGTCGAAGGGACGGCCGGTCTCCTCACGCCGCCAGTCGTCGAGGACCCGCTCGGCGGCATCCCGCTGCAGGCCACGCAGGTCGACGGTCTCGAAGGGGACGTCGACGGCGGAGTGCACGAGCTGCAACGGTTCGCTGAACTTGGCGAGTTCGAAGGAGGTGCGCAGGACGTCGTGGGCCCCGATCAGCCCGGCGACGGCGGCGCGGAAGCTCTCCTCGTGCCAGGGACCGCGCACCCGCAGCGAGTAGATGTCGTGGTAGTAGGAGGCGTCGCCCTCCAGCTCGGCGTGATAGATCATGCCGGCCTGCAGCCGGGACAGCGGATAGGCGTCGGTGACGGAGCTGGTGGCTGTTCCGCGGTGAGGTGTTGCGGTGGTCATGCGACTGTTCTCCGGTCTCTAGAGTCCGAGCCGAGCGAGGTCGGCGGTGTTGAGAAGGGTGAATTCGCCCAGGGGTGCCGCCTGCTCCCGCCGCGGATCGACCGCGGTCATGACGGCGGCGAGTTCGCGCAGGCTGCGGGCGGTGAACACGTCGTCCAGGCCCAGGGACCAGCCCTGGTCGGCAGCGGAACCCACCACGCGTACGGCGCTGAGCGAGTCCCCTCCGATGGCGAAGAAGTGGTCCAGGGCGCCGACCGGCCGGTCCGGCTTGAGCACCTCGGCCCAGATGGCCGCGAGTGTCCGTTCCTCGTCGGTGTCCGGCGCCTCGTACGCCGCCGTGTCGCCGCGCCACGGCTGTGGGTCGGGCAGGGCCCGCCGGTCGACCTTGCCGGTGGCGCCGAGCGGGAACGCGTCCATGACCACGATCAGCGAGGGGCACATGTAGTCGGGCAGGATGCCGCGCAGTCGCTCGGCGAGCACGGTGCCGTCCGCCGCCGCGCCGGGGCGGACGGTGGCGTAGCCGATCAGCTCCTTGCCACCGCCCGGATGTTCGTGGACCACGACGACGGCGTCGGTGACCTCGGGCTGGGCGGCCAACCGCTCCTCGATCTCGCCGAGTTCGATGCGCACGCCGCGGATCTTCACCTGGAAGTCGGTCCGTCCGAGGTACTCCAGGTCGCCGTCGGGAAGCCGCCGCACCAGGTCGCCGGTGCGGTAGAGGCGCGAGCCCGGGTGCTCCGGTCCGGCGAACGGGTCCGGGACGAACCGGTCGGCCGTCAGATCGGGCCGGCCGACATAGCCGGTGGCCAGTCCGATGCCGCCGATGTACAGCTCGCCGACTCCGCCGCGCGGGATCGCCCGCATGGTGTCGCGGTCGAGCACGTGCAGCCGGATGTTGTCGATCGGACGGCCGATGGGGACGGCGGCGCCCGCCTCCGCCGGAGCGCAGCTGTGCCACGACACGTCCACGGCGGCCTCGGTGGGGCCGTAGAGGTTCTCCAGTCGGGGTGGTGTATACCCGGCGTTGGCCGTGACCTCGTAGAAACGGTCACGCAGGCTGCCTTCGAGCGCCTCCCCGCTGCACACCACCAGACGTACGGTCTCGGCGATGGTCTCCGCGCCCGGCTGCTCCAGCAGTGCGGCCAGCATGGGCGGCACGAAGTGCAGGGTGGTGACCCGTTCACGGCGGATCTCCTCGATCAGGTATCCCGGGTCGCGGTGGCCGCCGGGACGGGCCATCACGATCCGGGCGCCGGCCAGCAGCGGCCAGAAGAACTCCCACACCGAGACGTCGAACGTGTAGGGGGTCTTCTGCAGGACGGTGTCGCAGGCGTCGAGCCGGTAGGTGTTCTGCATCCAGCGCAGCCGGTTGGCGATCGCCCGGTGCGGGACCAGAACGCCCTTGGGGGTCCCGGTGGAACCCGAGGTGAAGAGGCAGTACGCGGGCAGCTCGCCGTGCAGGGGCAGTTCCAGCGGCGGCTCGGGCTCGGCCTCCAGGCCGACGACGAGGGTGTGCTCCCGGCCGAGCCCGTCGGTCACCCCTCCGGGGCCGGTCAGCAGCGTCCGGACCCCGGCGGTGTCCATCATCAGCCGCAACCGCTCGGCAGGAGCCGCGGTGTCGAGCGGCAGGTACGCGGCGCCCGCCGCCATCGCGGCCAGGAGGGCGACGACCAGTTCCGCCGAGCGCTCCATGTGCACGGCGACCACGTCGCCGACACGGACCCCGCTCGCGCGCAGCCGATGGGCGTGCGCGTCGGCCAGCCCGAGCAGCTCGGCGTAGCTCAGGGTGCGCCCCGCGTAGCTGACGGCCGGTGCGTCCGGGGTGAGGGCGGCGGACCGGCGGATCCCGGTGAGCAGATCCTGGGCCTCGTCCGGGCCGGCCGGGGCTGTGGGCCCTGCCGCCGCGTCGAGTTCCGCGGCGCGTTCGGACGGGGGCAGTGCGTCGTACCGGGCGGCCGGGTCGGTGGTGTTCTCCAGCAGGTGGCAGATGTGGGCCAGGAGTCGGCGGGCGGTGGCCCGCTCGAACAGATCGGCGTTGTACTCCAGGGTCAGCGCGCAGTGCTCGCCGTCGAGACGGGTGATCAGGCTCAGCTCGGCCTTCGCGGTCGTCCGCGCGTCCGGCACCTCCTCGACCCGGACACCGGGCAGTTCGAGTGAGGCCGGTGCCGCCTGCTGCATCACCAGGGCCGCCTGGAACACGGGCGGGTGGCTCGCTGTGCGCGGCACGTCCAGTTCGGACAGCAGCCGTTCGAACGGTACGTCCGCGGCGGAGAGTCCGCGCCCGATCTCGGCCGCCGTCACCGCGACGAGGTCGTCGAGCAGTCCGCTCGCGGGCAGTCGCAACCGCAGCGGGACGGTGTTGATGAAGCAGCCGATCAGGTCCTGTTGGCCGGACTCGGGGCGGTTGGCCACCGCCGTTCCGAGCACCAGCTCGCGGTCGCCTCCGCGGGCCGCGACCGCCGCCGCGTACGCCGCGGCGACCAGGGTGAACGGGGTGACTGCGCGGCGGCCCGCCTCACGACGCAGACGCTGCGCCAGTCCCGCCGGGAGGGCGAGCACCTCGCGGTCGCCGCGATAGGTCTGGCGGTGACCGCGCGGGCGGTCGGTGGGCAGGCCGTAGCGCTCCGGGGCTCCGCGCAGGTGCTCGGCCGCCCTCGCCAGGCCCCCGTCCGCCTCCAGGGCCGCGGTGCGGGCTCGCTGCCACCGCGCGAACCCGGCGTAGTCCGACTCGGGCAGAGGCGGTTCGACCGCTCCCGGCTGCCCGCCGAAAGCGGCGTAGAGCGCCGACAGTTCGTCCTGGAGCACGGTGAGCGACCAGCCGTCGGCGGCTATGTGATGGACCATCAGCACCAGGGCGCAGTCGTCGGGCCCGAGTTCGGCGAGGGTGGCGCGCAGGACCCGGCCGGCCCGCAGGTCGAGCGGCCTGGTGAGCTCCTCCTTGACGAAGGCAGGGAGTTCGCCGGCTCCGGAGAGCTCGACCGTCCGGTAGTCGAAGACGTCCTCGGCCGGCTTGGGGAGGGCCCGCAACCGGTCGGCCGTGACCTCGAAGCCGGTGCGCAGCGGGGCGTGCCGCTCGACCAGGCGAAGGAGCGACCTGCGCAGCGACTCCCGGTCGAGGCCGCCGCGAAGGCGGAAGCACCACGGGATGGTGTAGACGCCCGGCTCGCTGCCGGTCATCTCCTCCAGGAAGAACATCCGCTCCTGGGTGAGGCCGGCCGGATAGGGGGCGTCCTGCACCGTGGTGCCGACCGGCGGCAGCGTCTCGGGGTTGCGCTTCGTGACACGGGCCGCGATCACCGCGGGCGTCGCCCGGTCCAGGACGAAGGCGGCGGGTACCCGGACACCGAAGTGCTTCCCGAGCCGTGCGGCCATGCGCATGGCGAGCAGCGAATGGCCGCCGAGTGCCAGGAACTCGTCGTGCACGCTGATCCGCCGCACCCCGAGGACCTGCTCGAAGATGTCCACCACGGCCGCCTCCTCAGCGGTGCGCGGCGCGACGATCTCGGAGTGCGCCCGGCCCGCGGAGGGCTGCGGCAGGGACCTCTTGTCCACCTTGCCGTTGGGCAGCAGCGGCAGCCGGTCCAGCGCCACCAGCCGGGCGGGGACGAAGGCCGCAGGCAGCAGGGAGGCGACGTGTCGCAGCACCGCGGCCTCGTCCAACGGTGTGCCGGCGCGCGTCACCGCATAGCCGATCAGTCCATGGCCGTCGTCGCGCTTGAGCACGGCGGCCTGCTCGATGTCGGGGTGGGCCCGCAGGACGGCCGTGACCTCCGCGGGCTGCACACGCACCCCGTGGACCTTCAGCTCGTCGTCGGCGCGGCCGAGGATGTCCAGCAGCCCGTCGGCCCGGAGGCGGCCGAGGTCGCCCGTCCGGTAGAGGAGGTCGGCCTCGTCGGCACGGAACGGATTGGGCGTGAAGCGGTCCGCCGCGTCCCGGCCGGACGCCCCGAGATAGCCGAGCGAGCGGTGCGGCGTGCGGATGGTGATCTCGCCGGTCTCGCCGATCCCCGCGGGCCTGCCGGTGGGGCCGAGGACGACCACCTGGGTTTCCGGCAGCGGCCGGCCGATCGGCTGCACCCCGTCCGACGGCTCGGCGGGGATCTCGTACCAGCATTTCGCGAGCGTGGTCTCGGTCGGCCCGTAGAGGTTGACGACGCGGGCCTGTCCGCCCAGGTGTTCGCGCCAGCGGCGGACAGCCTGACCGCTGAGCGGCTCTCCGGCGAAGAGCACGGCGCGCAGGGCGCGGGGCCGGGGGGCTCCGTCCGGGTCCTCGACGTGCTCGGCGACGAGCAGGTCGGCGAGGCTCGGAGTGATGTGCAGCGTGGTCACACCGCCGCGCTCCAGCCAGCGCAGGGTGGCGGCGGGGTCCTCCAGGTCGCCGGGTTCGGGTACGACCAGCGTGGCACCGGAGACCAGAGGCAGGAACAGGTCGCGCAGGACCACGTCGAAGCCTGTGTTCGTACGCCAGCCGACCCGGTCGCCGGGGCCGGTGCCGAGCAGGTCGCGCTCCCAGGCGAGGAAGTGGGCGAGTCCGCCGTGCCGGCCGAGCACGCCCTTGGGAGTGCCGGTGGAACCGGAGGTGAAGAAGACGTACGCCGGATCGTCGGTGCCGGGCATCGGGACGTCGCAGGGGCCGCCCCCGGCGGCGAGCAGCTCGTCCGGGCCGATGGCGGCGCCATCGGTCTCGCCGATCACGAACGCGGGGCGGGCGGTCTCGAGGATCGCGTCCTGACGTGCCCGCGGCAGGCCCGGCTGGACGAACAGCAGGACTCCGCCGGCGCGCAGGACGGCCAGGGCCGCGAGGACGGTCCGGGTGCTGTGGCCGCCCTCCAGCCCGACCACCTGGCCGGGACGCAGCCCCAGGCCGAGGAGCCGGGCCGCGCCCGCCTCGGCGACGACGGTCAGCTCGGCGTAGCTCAGGTCGCCTTCCGGCGCCCGGATCGCGGTGGCCTCCGGGTGGCGGGCGGCCGCCTCCCACACCTGTTCGACGACCGACGTGCGAGGGGTGGCGGTCAGCGGTTCGGTGAGGGTGCGGGTGGCGCGGTCGGCTCCGTCCAGGGTGAGTTCGGCCAGCGGCAGGTCCGGGGTGGTGACGGCTTGCCGCAGCAGTCCGGTCATCGAGGCGGCGAACGAGGCCGCGTCCGCCGGGGTGAGCGCTGCCGTGCGATGGAGGAACTCCAGGCGCAGCCCGCCGTCCTGCGGCCAGCCGTAGACGCACAGGTCCGTACGAGCCCGTACCGGAGTCTCCTCCCAGCTCAGCCGGCTCGCCGTGCAGCCGGGCAGGCTCAACTCGGCACGTTCCTGGGCAAAGATGTTCAGCATCACATTGGTGTGCGCCTCGCCGCCGTGCTCCGCCCAGCGTGCGCGCAGCACTTCGGCGGGCACGTCGTGGTCCCCGTAGGCGTCCAGGGCCAGGTCACGGACCTGGCCGAGCAGCTCGGCGAAGTTCTGCCGGGGATCGGCCGAAGCCGTGACGTACAGGCTGTTGAGGCAGGGACCGATCAGCCGGCGGCTCCAGGCCTCCGCCCGGTTCGCGTTCGGCAGCAGCACGCTGCAGCTCTGCTGGTCGCTCCATCGGGCCGCCGTGGCGACCAGCGCGGCCAGCAGCACCATCACCTCGGAGGCGCCGTGGCCATGAGCGAACCGCTTCAGCCGGGAGAGTTCCGCGGCGTCGAGCCGCTCATAGTGGCGGGCCGCCTCCGCGGGGTCCCGGCCGGCCCGGCCGCCGTCGGCCGAGCCGGCCAGAGCCACACTCCGCGGTACGGGCAGCCGGGCGGCGAGCTCGGACACCCGGGCGGACTGGTCGGCGCGGGCGAAGCGTTCCCGCTGCTCCCGGGCGAAGCGCCGATACGTCTCCGGGACCGGCGGCAGCGCCTCGCCCTCCGTCACATGGCGATAGCACGCGTCGAGTTCGGCGAAGAGGGATTCCTCCGAGCCTCCGTCGAACACCAGGTGGTTGACGACGAGCAGCAACAGGGTGTCGCCCTCCCCCGCCGGGGCCCAGACATGCGCACGGATCAACGGGGAGTCACCGGGGAACGCACGCAGCGACTCCTCCGACACCTTGAGCAGCGCCTGCTGCTCCTCGAGGCCGTGCGTGACGTGCCACGGGATGTCATCCGGCCGGAAGTCCTCGGACATCAGCAGGATTCCGGCGTCCTCGTCCCAGACGCAGCGAGACAGCAGCACCGGGTTGCGCTCGGCGACCAGGCGCAGGGCAGCGCCCAGTGCGTCGAGGTCGGGGCGGCCGGTGATCCGCCAGGCCATGGGGATGTTGTTGGCCGTCGGCCCCGCGCCGAACTGCTCCAGCAGCCACAGCCCTTCCTGGGCGTACGAGGCGGCGACCACCTTCGTGGTGACGCTTGTTGCGGGCATGAGTGTGTACTCCGATACGAGGTGAGTCAGCGTTCGACGCTGGTGAGGTTGACCAGTACTGGACCGCTCAGGACGTGGGCGGTGGGAGCACCGGGCCGCCGGGTACTCGCCGGTGTCGGCCGCGAGGGAGGTGCGTGTGCCGGGCGGCGATCAGCCGTCCTGCGCCGACCTGGCCGCGAGCACGGGGGTCTGGCCGACGGGCTCGGCCGCGGCCTGGGCAGCGGAGCCGGCCGGTGTGTCGGACTCGGCCGGTGTGTCGGACTCGGATCCGGCCGGGGTCTCGGGCTCTCGCTTGTTGACGACCGCGTTGCGCACCAGACCGAGCGTGAGCAGGCCGGGTGCGCCCGCGGCCACGGCCATGGCCAGCACGACGACGGTGTAGTGGTCGCCGGCCAGCAGCGGGCCCGCCACGATCGCCCCGAGCGGGTACGCGCTGTGCATCAGCGTGCGCATCAGCGTCATGGTCCGGCCGCGGAGTACCTCCGGAGTGCGCTGGTACCGGACGCTCTGCGAGGAGACCGTCATGAGCATCGCGGGCAGCCCGCAGACGACCTGGCCGACGAGGATGAGCACCGGGTTCGCTCCGAGGAGCAGCAGCAGGCCGCTGCCGGAGATCACCTGGAGCAGACCGATCCGGAGCATCGGACGGACGGCGGGCTTGATCGCTCCGGCGATCAGCGAGCCGATCATCTCGGCACCGGCGAGGCCGCCGACGAGCACGCCGAGCATGGTGGCACCGCCCGGGAGACGCTCATGGGCCAGCCACGGCTGAGCGACGATCAGCATGCCCATCGCCACGTTGAAGATGGTGAAGGTGATGGTGATCACCAGCATCACCCGGTCCCGGACCACGAACGCGACGACCGGACGCCAGGAGCTGCGCTCGGTGGAGGCCGCGCTCCGGTCGCCGGCGGTCTCCGCACCGGCTCCGGGACGGTCCAGGCGGGCCTTCAGGCTGAGCACGAGCCCGGCGAACACCAAGTAGCTCACGCAGTCCAGGGCGAGCACCCAGTACCCGCCGATGAGCGGGATCAGCAGACCGCCGAGCGCGGGGCCGAGCATGCCGGCCGCGCCGTAGGCGACCGCCTCGAGGGCGATCGCGGTGGGGAGCTGCTTCTTGGGCACCAGATCGGGCAGGACAGCGGGGAT
Organism: Streptomyces sp. NBC_01334; assembly: GCF_035983595.1. Taxonomy (NCBI): domain Bacteria; kingdom Bacillati; phylum Actinomycetota; class Actinomycetes; order Kitasatosporales; family Streptomycetaceae; genus Streptomyces; species Streptomyces sp. NBC_01334. The sequence continues at coordinate 2,573,241 of NZ_CP130718.1, forward strand.
GATGCCGATCGGGATGATCTTGAACAGACCGAAGACCGCCGCGACGACATAGAGGTGCCACGGGTCGAGGACATCCGTGACGTACAGCAGCGGGACGGCGAGCATGGCCGCACCGCGCACCAGGGAGTCGAACACCAGCAGTTTGCGCCGGGAGAAACGGTCCACGACCTTGCCGGCCAGGAGGCCGCCGAGCAGCACGGGGGCGGAGTAACAGACGCCGAGTACGCCCAGGGTCCCGGCGCCGCCGGTCGACACGGCGATCCACGCGAGGGCCGTCCAGGTGGCGCCGTCACCGAGCAGGCTGATGACCGCGCCGATCCAGAGCTTGCGGTAGTCGGGAATGCGGAGGACGGAAGCATAGACGCGCATGCCGTTCACACCGTTGCCTTTCCGTCTTCGGCGCGGGCCACGGCGACCGAGATCGGACGCTGGAACAGATCGGCGAGGCCGATCGACAGACCGTACTCGCGGGCGATCCTCGTCTTGAGCTCGATCGCCATCATGGAGTGGCCGCCGAGTTCGAGGAAATTGTCGGCACCGGTGATGTGCGGGTCTCCCAGCTCCTCACCGATCCAGTCGAGGATCCGCTGCCTCACTTCGTCCCGGTTCGGTGTCGGCACTCTTTCACTCACTTCTCGAACTCCATTTCCTTGGCCACGCTTTGGCTGTCCGTCTTTCCGTTCACCGTCAGCGGCAGTTGCTCGAACCACCGGAAACGGGTCGGGAGCATGTACTGCGGAACACGCTTGCGAAGTTCCGCCCGGAGGGCGCGAAGCTCGACCTGCTGTCCCGAGCGGGTGGTGTATCCGCAAGCGAGGATCGGGTTCTCGGCGCAGCCGACGACCACGGCGGACGCTTCGGTGATGTCCGGTACGGCGGCGACGGCCGCCTCCACCTCGCCGAGCTCGATCCGGTGACCCCGGATCTTCACCTGCCGGTCGGCACGACCGAGGTAGACGAGCCGCCCGTCGCGCGTCTCCACGAGATCCCCGGTCCGGTAGAAGAGCGTGCCGTCGACGAGGCCGAGCGGGTCGGGCCCGAATCGCTCGGCCGTGGTCTCCGGCCGGTCCAGGTATCCGGTCGCCACCTGGGGACCGGACACCACGAGTTGGCCTCGCTCACCGCTCTCCCCCGCTTCGTCCACGATGCGTGCGGTGAAGCCCGGCAGCGGCCGGCCGATGACCGAGTCGTCGAGGAGCAGGTCCTGCCCGGTGAGCCGGTGGTACGTGGTGTGGACGGTGGCCTCGGTGAGCCCGTACATGTTGATCAGTTGCGGCCGGTCGAGGCCGAACCGGTCCGCCCAGGTACGCAGGGCGGGCATGGAGAGCCGCTCACCGCCGAACACCACGTACCGCAACGGGACGCCGCCGCCGGCGGGCACCTTCTCCATGAGGACGCGGGCCATCACCGAGAACGCGGTGGGAGTCTGGTTGAGCACGGTCACGCCGCGGTCCAGCAGCAGTTCGGCACAGGCCTCGGGCGAGAGTTTGGTCCACCGGTCGACGATCACCAGGCAGCCGCCGTGCAGGAGCGGCCCCCACAGTTCCCAGACGGAGAAGTCGAAGGCGATGGAGTGGTAGAGCAGCCACACGTCTTCGGCACCGAAGTCGAACAGTCCGGCGGCGGCCGCGAAGAGAGCCAGGACGTTGCGGTGCGTTATCGGCACGCCCTTGGGCCTGCCCGTGGTACCCGAGGTGTAGATGACGTAGCAGTACGCGCCTGGATCCGGTCGAGCCCCCGACCACTCCTCCGCGTCGGTGTCCCAGGCCGCCTGCCGGACCTCGTCGCTCGTGATCGAACACACGCCGGCCGACCCGTCGACCGCGTCGCCGACCACGGCCCGCGGACCGCTGTCGTCGAGAATGAGCCGGTTGCGCACCGGCGGGTTCTGCACATCGAGCGGCACGTACGCGGCACCGCAGCGGAGAATCGCCAGTACCGTGACGACCATTTCCACGGAGGGCTCCATACAGAACGCCACGAGGTCGCCGGGCCGTACTCCGGCACGTTCTTTCAGCAGGGCCGCCACCCGCCGGGATGCGGCGGCGAGTTCGGCATAGGAGGCCCGGTCGCCGCCGAACTCGACCGCCGTTCCGTCGGGCCGGCCGGCGGCCATCTCGTCGAATGCCTCGACCAGGGTGAAATCTGCGAAATTCATGACACGTAAGTCCGCCTTGGGAATCGGTGGGCCGGTGGCCGGCGCAGCGGGCAGCAGCAATGCGACAGCAGTGAGGAAAGGTGAGGAAAGCGGAGGTTTCTTCCGCATGACCGGGGGCCGAGCGGCCCCCGGGAAGTCAGTTCAGGCCGTCGTCACACGGCCGACGCCACAGCAACGCGTCCATCGCACTCACGATCAGATCGGCACTGGCGCGGTCCAGTCGCCACCGCCGAAGGCTGGGATCGGAGGCAAGAGCCCGGCAGAGGATCACGCGAGCTTCGAGCTCCGCGGATTCCAGGGTCGGAGCCGTCATGTAGAGGACGAGCGCGGCGCCGAGCGGGTCCGGCCGCATCCAGTGGTGCTGAAGGCCTGAATCGCCGCACTCGGTCGCTTCACGAAGTCGGCCGGCGATCCGGTCCAGGTCCGAAGGCCGGGCCTTCGGCTGAGAACTCACCAGTCGTGCTGTGATCACATACAACGGAGTCCGTCCATCATCGAGCCGAGCGCCTGGCAGGTCTGCCGCGGGGTGCCTACCCCCAGATGTTGTCGCCGCCCGTGGACTCGGTGACCTGCGCGTCGTCCGCCTGTACGGTGACCGCCGGCGTCGCCGCCGCGGAGGCGGCGACGCCCATCGAGGCGGCCATGACGACGAGAACGACGACGGCGGAACGGGCGATGAGATTCACGTTGATCGACTCCCTGGTCGGGCGGCTTCCCCGGCGCGGCCGCCGGGCTCTGGAATGAGTCTGCTGATGCCGGCGGCCGGGGAAAAGACATTCGGGGTAGCCCAAACGGGCCGCGTCCTAATGCGGAGCCGAGACAGTCCGTGACCCGGATCCGTGGGGCGACCGTGTCCTGCGTGGTGAGGCGGGCGTCGGCCTCGGTACGGGGCGGGGTACGGGGCGTCGAACGGGTTCGGGACGACACGGGACACGGCCCGGGACAGGGCTTGCCGCTGTTCCGGGGCGTGAACCGGCCCGACCCGCCCCCGGAACAGCGCCGGGTCCTCAGAACAGCGCGCTGTAGGCGTTCAGTGCCGGCTGCCCGCCCAGGTGCGCGTACAGCACGGTGGAGTCGCGGCCGATCTCGCCGCGTGCGACCAGGTCGACGAGCCCGGCCATCGACTTCCCCTCGTAGACGGGGTCGGTGACCATGCCCTCGGTGCGCGCGGCGAGCCGCATCGCCTCCAGGGTCGTCTCGTCCGGGACGCCGTAGACGCCGGCGTGGTACCGCTCGTCCAGTTCGATGTCCTCGACGGTCAACTCGCGCTTGAGCCCGATGAGTTGCCCGGTGCGGTGCGCGATGCGGGCGATCTGCCCGCGGGTCTCGGTCGGCTTGGCCGAGGCGTCGATCCCGATGACGCGCCGGGACCGCGCGCCCGCCTCCTCCAGCGCGGCGAACCCGGCGACCATGCCGGCCTGGGTCGACCCGGTCACCGAACAGACGATCACGGTGTCGAAGAAGACGCCCGACTCCCGCTCCTGCTCGGCGACTTCGTACGCCCACCCGGCGAAGCCCAGGCCGCCGAGCGGATGGTCGGAGGCCCCGGCGGGGATGGCGTAGGGCTTCCCGCCCGACTCCTCGACCTCCCTGAGCGCCAGCTCCCAGCTCTCCTTGAAGCCGATCCCGAACCCGGCCCGGACCAGGCGCACATCGGCCCCGGCCAGCCGGCTGACGAGGATGTTGCCGACCTTGTCGTACACGGAGTCCGGCCACTCCACCCAGCTCTCCTGCACCAGCACGCACCTCAGTCCGGCGCGGGCGGCGACGGCCGCGACCTGACGGGTGTGGTTGGACTGCACCCCGCCGATCGACACGAGTGTGTCGCAGCCCTGTGCGAGGGCGTCGGCGACCAGGTACTCCAGTTTGCGGGTCTTGTTCCCGCCGTAGGCGATCCCGGAGTTGCAGTCCTCCCGCTTCGCCCAGAGGGCGGCTCCGCCGAGGTGGGCGGTGAGCCGTTCCATCGGGTGCACCGGGGAGGGCCCGAAGAGGAGGGGGTAACGCGCGTACGAGGAGAGGGACATGGGGCCTCCTGGAGCAGTGGGTCGAGTGGGTCGCCTGGAGCAGGGGGCCGGTCGGTCACTCGGCTGCTCGTCTACTCGGTTGCTCGGCCGCCGGGTTGCTCGGCCGCCAGGTCGTCGGAGTCGGCGAGGTCCGCGAGGGTGCGCCAGATCTCCGCCGTGACACGGACCGCCTCGTCCACGTCACCGCCGGCGCAGGCCTCGATCAGCCGGCCGTGCAATCCGGCCGAACGGCAGGTGCCGCCCTCGCCGAAGCGCCGCCGCTCCAGCCGCCGGACGAGGGGGGTGTAGCGGGCGATGGTGGCGGCGGCCGCGCGGTTGCCGGCGGCGCGGACGAGGACGTCGTGCAGCGCGTCGTCGGCGCGCAGGGCGGCGTCCACGTCCCCGGCCCGTACGGCGGCGGCGAACCGCTCGTTGGCCGCGCGCATCCCCTCGACGTCCGCCGCGAACAGCCGGGGCACCGCCACCCGGGTGGCCAGCTCGTGCATCGCGCCGACCACGGCCGCCGCGTCCCGTACGTCGGCGGCGACCACCGGGGTCACCCGCGTGTAGCTCTGCGGCTTGCTCTCCAGCAGCCCCTCGTCGACCAGCCGGGCGAACGCCTCCCGCACCGGCGCCCGTGACAGCCCGAGCCGCTCGGCGAGATCGGCGTCGCGCACGACCGCGCCGGGGGCGATGTCCCCGGCCACGATGGCGTCCCGGATCGCCGCGTAGGCGCGGTCCCTGAGCAGAGTGCGTGGCACAGCCTCCATGAACTGAAATGTTAGATATCAGTCCGCGACGCACGCAAGGCCTCGACGTGGCCGGGAAAGTAGACGACCGGTCGTACGCCGGCCGTACACTCGGCCTCATGGGACGGACCAGCGATGCCCGCGCGAAGATCCTCAGCGCCGCCCGGTCACTGATCGAGCTGCGCGGTTACTCCGCGCTGGGTGTGGCCGAGATCTGCAAGACGGCCGGGGTGCCCAAGGGCAGCTTCTACTACTTCTTCGAGTCCAAGGAAGCTCTCGCCCTGACCGTCGTCGACGAGCAGTGGGCCGGGCAGCGGCGCGCGTGGGAGCGGGTGCTGCACGGTGAGGCGGCACCGCTGTCCCGGCTGCGCCTGCTGTTCGAGGAGACCGAGGCCGCGCAGCGTGCGGGACAGCGGAGCTGCGGCACCGTGGCGGGGTGCCTGTTCGGGAACCTCACCCTGGAGCTGAGCAATCGGACCGAGGCCGTCCGCGACCGCCTCCAGGGGATCTTCGAGGCGCAGGTCGAGATGGTCGAGTCGGTCGTCGCCGAGGCCCTCGCGCGCGGCGAGGTCTCCGTGACCGACACCCGGGCGGCCGCTCGGGCCGTGGTCGCGCAGCTCGAGGGGCAGGTCATGTTCGCCAAGCTCTACAACGACACGGACCGGCTCGGCCCCCTGTGGGCGAACTGCCTGGCGCTGCTGGGCGCCCCCGCGCCGCGGGTCGACGCGGTCGGCGCCTGACGGAACTCCGGTCCCGCTGCGGTCCGTGGTGGCGGGCTCCCCGGAGGCGGACCGCCGCGGCGCGGCCGTGGGGTGCGGGGCGACCCGCGCCCGACGAAGGCCGGGCACGGCCGCGTCAGGCAACGCTCCGGTCCCTGACCGGCACCGCCGCGTCAGGCAGCACCTCGGCCCCTCACCGGCTCCGTGACCTGCGACTCCGTGACCTGCGACTCCGGGGAGCCGTCACGGCGTGCCGTCGGCGCGGGCCGGGCCCGGGTCGTTGGGGTGGGGCTGGAGCGCGGTGACGGTGAGGGTCATCCACGGGCGCAGCGGCAGCGTCCCGAGCACCTTCTCGTGGAGTTCCGCCTCGTCGGCGGCGCGCCAGACACCGATGCTGCGCAGTTCGCCGACCGGCCGCCACAGCCGGGCCAGATGACCGGAGGCGGCCAGTTCGCGGGCCCGGACGGCTTCGGCGGCGCGCCGTTCGTCGACCTCGTCCTGCCCGGTGCCCTCGGGCACGGTCGTGGTGATCTCGACCAGGAACTCTCGCATGGTCCCGCTCCGCTCCGTGAGGATCGATCGTGGCGGATCGCGGCGGCCGGACGCCGTCGCGCTCGCCCACCTCCATCGTCCGCCCGCCGCCGCGCGGTCGACCACGTCCGCCTTCCTCGCTGCTGAGAGGAACAGCCTCCTACCGGCCCGCCCCGGACGTAGCATGGCGGGCGTGGAGCTGCGCCAGCTGCGGTATTTCGTCGCGGTCGCCGAGGAACTGAACTTCGGACGGGCCGCCGCGCGGCTCCTGATCGCCGGTCCCTCCCTGTCCCAGCAGATCAAGGCGCTCGAGCGCGACCTCGGCGTACGGCTCTTCGACCGCGACCGCCGGTCGGTCTCGCTCACCCCGGCCGGCGCCGACCTGCTCCCGCACACGCGCGCCCTGCTGGAGCGGGCCGACGACCTCCGCGGCCGGGCCCGCCGGCTGTCCGGCTCGCAGCCGGTACGTCTCGGGTACGTCAACTGGCTCCCGGCGGACCTGACCCGGCGCACCGCGGCGGTGGCGCAGGTCCATGTCGACGCGTGGGTCGCGCCCTCCCACACCCAGGCGGCCCGGGTGGCCGACGGCAGCCTCGACCTCGCCGTGTGCTGGGTACGGAACGAGGACCTGAAGCGGCACGGACTGCGGGCCCGGCTCCTCGGCGCCGACCGGCTGTACGCCGTCGCCAGGAGCACCGACGCCGGCGAACCGCCCGCCGCAGCCGCCGTTTCCGTCGGGGACACCGACGTCCTGATCGACGATGACGTCACCTCCTGGGCGTCCTGGAACGTGTACGCCGAAGAGCTGACGCGGGCCACCGGGGCCCGAGCCGTGCGCATCTCCGACGGTGCCGTGACCGGTCCCGCCTTCTTCGACCACGTCCGCCGCTGCCGCCGTCCCGTCCTCAACTCGCCCAAGGGGCAGACGACCCCGCTGCCGTCCGACCTGGTCCGCCGCGAGGTCGTCGCGCCGAAGGTGTACTGGACCTGGTCCCTGGTGCGGCGCGAGACCGAGGAGCGCGCGGGGGTCCTGGGCGTCGTCGACGCGCTCTGCGCCGGCGTCGGCGCCGACGACCTCGGGATCCACGCCCCGGACGCCTGGCTGCCCGCCGACGACCCGTACGCGCTCCCGCACTGACCTGGACTGACCTGCGCTGACCTGCGCTGACCTGCGCTGGGAGCTTGTTCCTCCCGGGCCGGAGGAAACAAGTCCCGAGCAGGAGCCCTCCGGTCCTTTGACGCCGACCGACGACCGTTCTACGTTTCACATAGTCGACCGGTCGGCTAGTAACCGGTCATCGCGTCCCCCTCGGAGAAGATCACCATGAGCGTTCATCAGCAGAAGGTCGCCGTCGTCACCGGCGCGTCGCAGGGCATCGGCGCCGGGCTGGTAGACGCCTACCGCAAGCTCGGCTACGGCGTCGTCGCCACCTCACGCACCATCGCCCCCGCCGATGATCTCGACCTCGTCACCGTCCAGGGCGACATCGCCGACCCCGCCACCGCCGAACGCGTCGTCGCGGCGGCCGTGGAACGGTTCGGCCGGATCGACACGCTGGTCAACAACGCGGGCGTGTTCGTCGCGAAGCCCTTCACCGACTACACCCCGGACGACTACGCCACCGTGACCGGTGTGAACCTGGCCGGGTTCTTCCACCTCACCCAGCTCGCCGTCGAGCGGATGCTGGCCCAGGGCGGCGGGCACATCGTCAACATCACCACCAGCCTGGTCGACAACGCCGACGCCAAGGTGCCCTCCGTGCTGGCCTCGCTGACCAAGGGCGGTCTGCAGTCCGCCACCAAGTCCCTCGCCATCGAGTACGCCACCCGGGGCATCCGGGCCAACGCCGTCTCGCCGGGCACCATCAAGACGCCGATGCACGCCGAGGAGACCCACGACTTCCTCGCCGCCCTGCACCCCGTCGGCCGGATGGGCGAGCAGAGCGACATCGTCGACGCGGTCGTCTACTTGGAGAACGCCCCGTTCGTCACCGGCGAGATCCTCCACGTCGACGGCGGCATGAGTGCCGGCCACTGACCGGCGGACAGGAGCACAGCGATGAGCAGCGGTACGACGGACGACGAAACGATCCTGCGCGGCGTCCTGGACCAGTGGAAGGCCGCGGTCGACGCGCACGAACCCGACCGGGTCGCCGCCCTCTTCACCGAGGACGCGGTCTTCCAGGGGCTGCACCCCTACAGCACGGGGAGGCCGGGAGTCGCGGACTACTACGACTCCCAGCCCCTCGGCATGACGGCCGACTACCGGTTTCTCGAGACCAGGCGCCTCGCCGACGATCTCGTCCTCGGCTACCTGGACGTGGAGTTCTCGTTCACCGACCGGCCCACGATCGCCGTGTACCTCGGTGTTCTGCTGAGGCGCGAGGACGAGGACTGGCACATCGGCCACTACCAGGTCTCACGGCTCGGCTAGCCCTCGCCGGCGCTCAGGCCGCCCACGGCCACCGGGTGTCGTCGGCGGCCTCGAGCAGCGGCACCATCCGGAAGGCCGCGTCCGACAGCCCGCCGAAGGTGTGCCGGTTCCCCTTGCCGGACGGGCCGTGGCCCGCGCGGTGGCCGGCCAGGTTCCAGGTGTAGACCGGCACGTTCGCCGGGACCTGGTCGGTCGGGTCGCCGTGGCGGCTCGCCGCGTACTGCTCGTCGGTGACGATCAGCACCCGGTCGTGGCCGCGGTAGTGCCGGCGCACGGCCTCGGTGGTGTCCGTACCACCCAGGTCTCCGAAACGCTCCAGAATCTTCAGCATCGACTCCTCCTCACGGAACTTGATCGTGTTGCTGCTGGTGCCGAACTCGACGAGATCGGCGTCGGCCGCCCGCAGCGCGAGCGCCGTGCCGAAGATCGCCGCCGCGTCGGCCCGGTTGAGCTCGGAGCGGTCCGACAGCCGTGCGTAGAACATCGAACCGGACCGGTCGACGAGCACCAGCGTCCGGCCGGGCAGCGCGGGCACGTTGGCCAGCGAGTGGCCGAGCGCCCGCTCCAGCGGGTACGCCCAGCGCAGCGACGGCGCGTGCTGGTACGCGGCCAGGTACCGGAAGGGGAACTGCCGCGAGCGCGCGACCTCCGCCGGGTCGCTGATCTTCGCCGCCACCCGCGCGGCGACCTCGTCGGAGACTCCCGCCTCGTCGAAGTTGCGCAGGTTCCGCGTCAGAGCCATCGCCCCCATCGTCGGAATGACCGCCTCCCAGGCCGCCTTGTCCATCGGCCCCTGGAGCCAGCCCGCCAGCGCCTCCCAGGTCATGCCCGCCTCGGCAAGGCGCCGCGCGCCACCCGCCCCGGTCACGACCCTGCGCCGCTTGGCGGGCCGCAGCGCCATCAGGTCGCGGTGCGCCGCGAGCAAGGGCAGCGCCTCGGGCACCACGGCCGTGTCCGGGTTGTGCCGGCGGTCGAGGGCGTACCGGAACAGCTCGCCCTGCCACGGCTTGGCCGGGTCCGGCGCGGCGTGCACCAGGTTGAGGATGTCGCCGAAGCGGTAGCCCTTCGAGGCCGTGTCGTACTTCAGCAGCGACTTGCCGTTGTAGAGCCGCCGCACGGCGTCGGCGATCCCGCGCTTGACGGGCTTGGGGATGTTGCGGCCGTACGTCGCCGTCCAGTACGCGAGCAGCTCGCCGGGCTCGTCCGGCCGCTGGAGCACGCAGTCCACGACCTGCCGGTTCGAGGGACCGTCGGTGGCGCCCGCCGTCAGACGCGCGTGCACGTACTCGGCGGCGCCCACGATCGCGGCGGTGCGGATGTTGCCCTCGCCGCGCAGCCAGCCGAGCAGGCCGGCCGTCCAGGACGGGTCGCTGACGGCGAGTTCGCGCACCAGCTCGGCGAAGCGGTCGTCGCGGGCGGCGCCGGTCTCGTAGAAGGTCTGCTGGGAGACGAAGTTGGCGATCGCCAGCAGGAACAGCTCGGAGCGGGCGTCCCGCTCACGGCCGCGGCCGCCCTGGTGGGTACGGAGCACCCGGCCCGTGGTGGTCACGGGCGATACGGGCTGCGGATTACGGGCACGGAAATTGAAGCGCGCCATGGTGAATTCCCCCGAATTCATTGTTCATTCAGTCGTCCATCGGGAGAGGCGCAGCAAAAGGAAGGTGCCCGAGATCAGGGGTCGGCGACGGACTTAGCCAGATGCTCTACCGACTGAGCTACACCGACCTGAAGCCGATGACGGGACTCGAACCCGCGACCGTCCGATCCAATGAAGTAACCGTTGCCTGCGCACCGGGCACCCACCACATGCTGCGCCTCCCGAGATAAAGTCGGCGGCGGCCAGGATTTCTGTTGCAAAGAAGTAGCCGCAGCCCGCGCACCGGGAGGTGCTGTGAAATTGTGGTGTCCAGAGATCGAAGCCGGCGGAACCGACAAGGTGCTCTAACCCCTGAGCTACACCGGCGCGTTGTACCGGTGACGGGACTCGAACCCGCGGCCGCCCCATTATCAGTGGAAGTAGGTCCTGCCTTCGCACCTGGACGTGCACCACTTTAGGAGTGCGGCCGCGGATCGAGCGAATGAATTAACTACCGTTCGCTGTTCACCGCTTCTGCCGCTTCCACGGCCCCGTGATCGCGAGCATGATGCCCGGGGTCTGGATGTTGGCGAACAGGGTGTGGCCGTCGGGCGAGAAGGTGACGCCGGTGAACTCGCTGTATTCCGGCTCGTCCGCGGTGCCGATGTTCAGCTCGTTGCGGGCGATGGGGTAGGTGCGGCCGCTGTCGGTGGCGCCGAACAGGTGCTGGACGCCCTCGCCGTCCTCGGCGATGACGAGACCGCCGTACGGGGAGACGGTGATGTTGTCGGGGCCGTCGAGGGCGCCGTCGACGGACGGGTCGGGGTTCACGCCGAGCAGCACCTTCAGGGTCAGGGTGCGGCGCTTGGGGTCGTAGAACCAGACGGCGCCGTCGTGCTGGACGGGGCTCTCGTCACGGGCGTAGGAGGAGACGATGTAGGTGCCGCCGTCGCCCCACCACATGCCCTCCAGCTTGCGGGCGCGGGTGACCTGGCCGTCGGTGAACTGCTTGCGGACGGACACCGACCTGGCGTCGCGGTCGGGGACGTCGATCCAGTCGACGCCGTAGACCGTGCCGATCTTCGTGGCCCGGGAGAGGTCGTCGACGAACTTGCCGCCCGAGTCGAAGCACTTGAAGGCCTGGAGGACGCCGGCGTCGTCGGCGAGGGTGCGCAGCTTGCCGCGGCCGTGGCGGAAGCCCGCCGGCGGGGTCCAGCGGAAGAGCAGGCCGTTCGGTCCCGAGGCGTCCTCGGTGAGGTAGGCGTGGCCGCGCTTGGGGTCGATGACGACCGCCTCGTGGGCGTACCGGCCGAACGCCTTGATCGGCTTGGGGTCGCGGTTGGCGCGGCGGTCCTCGGGGTCGACCTCGAAGATGTAGCCGTGGTCCTTGGTCATGCCGTTCTGGCCGGCCTTGTCCTCGGTCTCCTCGCCGGTGAGCCAGGTGTCCCAAGGGGTGGTGCCGCCCGCGCAGTTGGTGGAGGTGCCGGCGATGCCGACCCACTCGGCGACATGGCCGCCGGGGCGCACCTCGACGACGGTGCAGCCGCCGGCCGCCGCCGGGTCGTAGACCAGGCCCTCGGTGAGCGGGACCGGGTACGGCCAGCTCGCGCGCGGGCCCTTCAGCTCGTGGTTGTTGACGAGCAGGGTCGCGCCGCGCGGGCCGCAGAAGGTGGCGGTGCCGTCGTGGTTGGACGGGGTGATCTCGCCGGACTCCAGCTTGGTCCTGCCGCTGTAGGTGATGACGCGGTACTTGAACCCGGCGGGCAGTGCGAGGATGCCGTCGGGGTCGGGCAGCAGCGGTCCGTAGCCGACCCCGTGGTGCCCGGCCGCCGACGCCTGTTTCGCGTCCGCGGTGTCCGCCGCGGACTCGGTCTCCGTGGACGCGAGGGCGTTCGGCGCGGTGGCGAGGGCGCCTACGCTGCCCGCCAGCGCGACCCCGGCACCGGTGATCGCGGATTGTCTGGCGAAGTCCCTGCGGGTGAGCGACATGATGTCTCCTGAGACGCGGTGAGAGTGCCGTGGAGGGTGGCGGACCTCGGTTCGGCGTCACCGTCCCGCCCATGCCTGAACGGGAGTTGAACGGGGGGCGACTTCAGGGGACCCCGTTCCGTGAATCCGTACGGATCAGGCCACGGGAGCCCCAAGGCGTCCGCGCCGCGGGAGACTCATCCGCCCTGCTGCGACCTCGCCTTGAACGCGGCCTTGCGTGCTTCCTTCGCGATGCGCTTGTCCGGATGCAGACGCCCCATCGCCTCCAGGACGTCCGGGGTCGCCGGGTGGTCGACCCGCCAGGCCGCCGAGAAGAATCCGCTGTGCTGCTGGGCCAGCCCCTCGACGAGGGCCTGCAGCTCCTCGGAGTTGCCCTCGGCGGCGAGCTGCGCCGCCACCGTGTCGATGGTGAGCCAGAAGACCAGGTCCTCGGAGGGCGCCGGTACGTCCGTCGCGCCGAGCTCGCTGAGCCAGACGCGGGCGAGGCCGCCGAGTTCGGCGTCGTCGAGGACCTCGCGGACGGCGGGCTCGGCCTGGCCGCCCACGAGGGAGAGGGCCTGCTGGCAGCGCAGCCGGCGCAGCGGGGCGCCGGGGTCCGAGCCGCGGGCGGCGGCCAGCAACTCCCGTGCGGCGTCGAGGGGTTCACGGCGGACCAGCCACTGCTCGGTCTCGGCGAGGGCGGCGCCCGAGCCGTAGCCGGAGCTGCCGTCGAGCAGGACGTCGGCGCCCTTGTCGGCGAGGTCGCCGACGGCCGGGGCGTCGAAACCGGCCTCCAGCAGCCGGGCCCGCAGCCCGTACACACCGAGGGGGGTGAGCCGGACCATCCCGTAGCGGGAGACGTCGGCCTCGTCGAAGGAGGCGGAGGGCTCCTCCTCCGGGTCCGCCATCAGGTCCTCGTCGACGGGCCGGTAGGCGACGATCCCGATCGGCTCCAGGAGCCGGAATTGGTCGTCCAGCCGCATCATCGCGTCGGAGACCTGTTCCAGGACGTCGTTGGTGGGCTCGTCCATGTCACCGGGGATGATCATCGACGCGGCGAGGGCGGGCAGCGGGACCGGGGCGTCGCCGGGGCCGTCCTCGCTGGCGGTGAGCAGGTAGAGGTTGCCGAGGACACCGTCGAGGAACTCCGCCTCGGCCTCGGGGTTCCAGTCGAGCCGGGAGAAGTCGACCTCGCCGCCCTCGTCCATGACCTCCATCAGCTCGTCCAGGTCGGGGACGGACGCGTCGGCGAGCACGGTCTCCAGGGCGCCGAGCCAGACGGCGAGGATGTCGTGCGGGGAACCGCCGGTCAGCAGGGCCAGGTCCTCGCCGGCCGTGACGGTGCCGGCCTCCTCGTCGACGACCTCCACGAGCCCGGCGTCCACGGCGACCCGCCAGGCCTCGCTCGCGTAGGCGGCGGCGTCCTCCCCGGTCAGCCCCAGCACCTCGGCGGCGGGCGCCAGCTGGTCCTCGACGAGTCCGCCCCCGGCGTCGACCCGGGTGTCGGGGCCGGCCCAGCGGGCGAGCAGGGCGGCCCGGGAGAGCAACGGCGTGGACAGCGCGTCGCGCGCCAGCTCCGCTTCGGGGTGCAGCCGCACCGGCGGGAGGGGGGAGCTGTCTGACATCGGCTGGTTCTCCTAGGGCGCGTGGTGCCTCCGGCCCGCTGGGGGCACTGGGCCACTCAGCCTAGACGGGTATGGACCCATGCCGCCCGGTTCATCTCCCCGCCGGGCTGCGTACATGGCCGAAACCTTGACAAGTGGCGTGACCAGGCAGGAGATTGACGCGCGTAGAAATCCGATGGACATCTGTTCACTGTATTTTCTACGCGCGTCGCGTCCGCCCCGCGGACCGCGGCCCCCCGTTCCACGCTCCACCCTCGTTCCACGCTCCACCCTCGTCCCGGCGCTCATGTACGTCCCCGGAGGGATTTCCGTTGCCGAGCAAGAAGTCCGCGCGTCTCGCCGCGCTCACCGTCGCCGCCGTCTGTTCCGCGGCCTCCACCGTCGCCCTGTCCGCGCCCGCGCACGCGGAGACGGTGGCCGTCCACGACATCCAGGGCACGACCCGGATGTCGCCGTACGCCGGCCAGGCGGTCACGGGTGTGGCCGGAATCGTCACCGGTGTGCGCACCTACGGATCGTCCAGAGGCTTCTGGATCCAGGATCCGAACCCGGACGCCGATCCGGCCACCAGTGAGGGCGTCTTCGTCTTCACCAGCTCCACCCCGAAGGTCGCCGTCGGTGACTCGGTCACGGTCACGGGCACGGTCTCGGAGTTCGTCCCGGGCGGCGCCTCGACCGGCAACCAGACCGTCACGGAGATCACCAAGCCGACGGTGACGGTCGTCTCCAGCGGCAACGCGGTCCCGGCCGCGACGGTCGTGGACGCGAAGTCGGTCCCGGCCGCCTACACCCCGGCCGGCGACGCCGCCGCGAGCAACTCGGTCAACGGCCTCACCCTGCGGCCCGGCAGGTACGCCCTGGACTACTACGAGTCCCTCGAGGGCATGAACGTCCAGGTCGCCGACGCCCGCGTGGTCACCGCCACCGACCCGTACACCGAGCTGTGGGTCACGGTGAAGCCGCGCGAGAACACCAGCCGCCGCGGGGGCGCGCTGTACGGCTCCTACACCTCGCAGAACACCGGCCGGCTCCAGATCCAGTCGCTCGGCGCGACGGCGGACTTCCCCGTCGCGAACGTCGGCGACTCCCTCACCGGCGTCACCGCGGGCCCGCTCGACTACAACCAGTTCGGCGGCTACACCCTCGTCGCGAACCGGCTCGGCACGCTGAAGAGCGGCGGCCTGGAGCGGGAGACGACGCAGAAGCAGAAGAAGGGCGAGCTGGCGGTCGCGACGTACAACGTCGAGAACCTCGACCCGTCGGACGCCACGTTCGAGGAGCACGCCTCCGCGATCGTGAACAACCTGAAGTCGCCCGACATCGTGTCCCTGGAGGAGATCCAGGACAACAACGGCGCGACCAACGACGGTACCGTCGCCGCCGATGTGACGGTCGGCAAGCTGATCGACGCGATCGTGGCCGCGGGCGGCCCGAAGTACGACTGGCGCTCGATCGACCCGACGAACAACACCGACGGCGGCGAGCCGGGCGGGAACATCCGCCAGGTGTTCCTGTTCAACCCGGAGCGGGTCTCCTTCACCGACCGCGCGGGCGGCGACGCGAGCACGGCCGTCGGTGTCACCAAGGTGCGCGGCAAGGCGCAGCTGACCGCCTCCCCCGGCCGCATCGACCCGGCCGACGCGGCCTGGGCGAGCAGCCGCAAGCCGCTGGTCGGCGAGTTCGTCTTCCGTGGCCGCACGGTCTTCGTCATCGCCAACCACTTCAACTCCAAGGGCGGCGACCAGGGCCTGACCGCGCAGTACCAGCCGGTGGTGCGCAGCTCGGAGACCCAGCGCCACCAGCAGGCGACGCTGGTCAACGCGTTCGTCAAGGACATCCTCGACACGCAGAAGAACGCGGACGTCATCGCGCTGGGCGACATCAACGACTTCGAGTTCTCCGGCACCGCGCAGCTCCTCGAGGGCGACGGCGAGCTGTGGTCGGCGATCAAGTCGCTGCCGAAGAACGAG
This sequence comes from Streptomyces sp. NBC_01334, assembly GCF_035983595.1. Taxonomy (NCBI): domain Bacteria; kingdom Bacillati; phylum Actinomycetota; class Actinomycetes; order Kitasatosporales; family Streptomycetaceae; genus Streptomyces; species Streptomyces sp. NBC_01334. The sequence continues at coordinate 2,588,974 of NZ_CP130718.1, forward strand.
CGTTACACCTACGACTACCAGGGCAACCAGCAGGTCCTGGACCAGATCCTGGTCAGCCCGTCGATCCGGCGCGGCTGCGACTTCGAGTACGACAGCGTGCACATCAACTCGGAGTTCCACGACCAGATCAGCGACCACGACCCGCAGGTGCTGCGCTTCCAGCCGTAACCCCTGTGGCCGCCGTCACCGGGGCCGGCTGAACACTTGGTCCAGCCAGCCCCGCCAGGCGGTCTCGTTCGCCTCGGCGTCGGCGTCCGGCGCGAAGTCGTGGACGCTGACGCCGACCGGGTAGCCCCAGTGGTTGCGACCGAAGAAGCGGACGAGGGAGCTGTCGCCGCGCAGCCCGATGAAGTACGGGTTGCCGAAGTCGACCACGGCCTCGAGGAGCCGCCCCTCGGGGCCGTCGACCCGGACGCGCGCGCCTTCGGCCGTGTCGTCCGCGAGGCCCAGCGCCCGTGCCACGGCGGTGAGGGCGTCGGGTGCCTTGGACGCGTCCGGCCCGTCGAAGGTGACGAAGGCGACCGGGCGGCCGTCGAAGTGCGTCAGGTACTGGCGCAGTGTGTGCAGGTAGAAGTCGGTGTGCCGGCCCGCCGCGTCGTACTGGTTGTCCCAGTCGTCGACGAAGATGCCGCTGTGCACGTAGCGCACCCACGCGCGCCGGCCCTCGTCGCGCGGTTCGACGGTGTAGTCGAGCTGGTTGAGGGTCTGCTCGGAGATGCCGTCGACGTTCTCGACCCGGTTGGTGTAGCGGTGGGGCGGGTCCCAGACGGTGACCGTGGACCCGAAGGGGCCCTTGCCGCCCTCGCGCGGCTCCGGCTCCTCCATCGGCCACAGCCAGCCGCCGGTCCCCGCGGTGAAGGCGTCCCACACCTGCTGTGGCGTGGCGTCGACCTCGAACTCGCGGGCGATCTCGAATTCCTTGGACATGGTTGGCTCCTGATCACTCACTGTCTGGTTCCGGGGACTCGGGTTGGAGCTGGGTCTGAGGCTGGGGCCGGGTCCGCGTCGCGGGCTCGGGCTGGGCCTGGGCCTGGGGCTTGACCGTGGGATGGACGGCCACGACGATCCGGTGGTCGCGGCCGCTCTCGGCGTCGGGGGCGTCGTACTTGCGGATGAGCGCGCCGACGCCCGCCGTCAGCTCCTGGACGAACGCGGCCCGGTCCGCGGCCGAGGCGAAGCGCACCTCGCCGTCCAGCGCGTAGGTCGCCAGGCCCTTGCGGGCCTTCGCGGCACCGGTGAGCAGCGAGCCGACATCGCGCACCAGCCGGGCGCCGAGCGCGAGCAGCCAGCGCGCGGACAGCTGGTCCCGGAAGCGGTCCGGGTCCGGCTGCACCGGCGCGAGCGCGAGCGGCGAGATCACGTACGACGCCGCGGTGGCCCGCATCAGCCGCTCGGTGACGTTGCCCTTGCGGCGCTCTCCGGCCAGCTCGACCAGGCCGTGCCGCTCCAGCGCCTTGAGGTGGTAGTTCACCTTCTGTCTCGGCAGCCCGACCTTGCCGGCCAGCATCGCCGCCGACGCGGGTCCGGCCGCCAGCTCGGCGAGCAGCCTGGCCCGTACGGGGTCCAGGGAGACGGCGGCGGCTTCGGGGTCCTCGATCACGGTCACGTCCAGCATGCGTCCACCGTCCCACCGAACACTTTTTTTGTCCAGGCGAATCAAGTGTTCGGTGAGGGGATGGCAGCCTCGGTCAGCCGCCCCCCGTGGGGCCGACGCCGTTGCCCAGCCGGTCCGCGAGGCAGGCGAGGTACAGGGCCATGGCGGACCGGTGGTCGCGCAGGGGACGGCCGGTGATCTGCTCGATCTTGTTCATCCGGTAGACGACCGTGTTGCGGGGGATGTGCAGGGCCGAGGACGCCCTGGGCGGCGGGAGCGGCGAGCGCCCGGCTCGGGCGCGGGCGGCACGGTCACCTCGAACGCCACCGCGACCCGCGGCAGTCGCAGGTCGAAGCCCAGTTCGGCCGCCCGGAACTCGAGGAAGTCGCCTTCGAGAACGCGGAGGCCATCGGTTTCCGGTCCTCGGCCGGCCGGGTCACCGCGCTGCGCACGACGCGGGGCGAGATTCCGTGCGGGGGCGTCGTCATCGCCGCCGGAACACGTTCCCCGGCGCTGCTGCGCCGGCTGGGCCGGCTGGGCCGGCTGGGCCGATCACTGCCGCTCCAGGCGGGCAAGGGCTACAGCTTCTCGGTGGACCGAGCGGCCCGAGGTACTGGCGTCCTTCCGCTTCGACCGGCTCCGACGCTGAACGTGCCGGTCACGAGCGCGGTCCGACGCTCGTGACCGGCACACCCACTGCTCCGGCGCCTATCGCTTCGCCACCTGCTGCTTCACCACCTACTGCTCCGACGCCTATTGCTTCGCCCTGCGCCGACCGATCACCCCGGCCGCCACCAGTGCCACCGCCGCCGCGCCCACGATCACCACCGGCCGCGGATGTCGGCGGGCGAACCGGACGGGTACGCGGACCGGAGCGGGCGCCGAGCCCTCCGCGGTACGACCCGCGCGGGCCGCGTCGCCCCCGAGGTCGTGACGGGCGTGGAGCGCGTGGTCCTGAGCGGTGCGGCCGACGCGGGCGGCGGCGTCCCGCACGGCGTGCCGCGCACGGCCGCCTCGCCCCTGGGCCGCATGGCCCGCCCCGGTCTGAGCCGCGTGCCCCGCGCGGCCCGCCCGTTCCTGAACGGCGTGTCCCGCACGTCCGGCCCGTTCCTGCACGTGGTAGCTCGCCTGGGACGCCGTGCTGCGCAGTTGTACGGTCATCGCGCCGGCGCGGTCCATGAGGTCGGCGGCGCGGGCCCGGGTGCGGCCGCGGACGTCCGCCCTGGCCGCCAACTCCTCGACCGTGGCCCCGAGCCGGTGCCGGGTCCGCTCGATCTGCCGACGCAGGTCGGCCGCTGTCCTGTCCGTCATCGGTGTGCCCTTTCCCTGATCTCCTCGACATCGGCCCGGACGCTGCCGAGGGTCTCCTCGGGGGTGGGCGGCGCGGCCCGCCGCAGTTGGTCACGGCCGACCGCGGCCAGCACGCCGGCGATCACGAAGAGCACCGCCGTCACGATGAGGGCGGCCGCCCAGACGGGCAGCGTCAGTGCGAGGGCGGCGACGCCCGTGCCCGCGAGCGCCAGCAGCCCGGCGTACGCGAACGCGCCCGCGGCGCCGAGCAGACCTCCGCCGCGCCCGGCACGCCGTCCCTTCTCGGTGAACTCGTGCTTGGCGAGGGCCAGTTCCTGCCGTACGAGCCGGGAGAGCTGTTCGGTGGCCTGGCCGACGAGCTCGCCGACGGTGTGCCCGTCGCCGTGGTGTCCGTTGCTCCGCTGCCCGTTGCTGTGGTGTCCGTTGCGGACGGGCCGGATGTCCGTGGTCCCGGTCACGGCGTTCCGCCTCCTCTCGGTTCCGGAACATCCGGGTACCCCGGCCCGACCCCGGCTACCCTCCACGACGACCCTCGACGGCGGAACCTCCGTACAGGAACACTTACCTGTATGCCGTAGAAGAATTAAGTAGAGCTTCACCTTGGCGGGCCCGAGACTACCCGTATGACGACAGCTCGCCGCACGCCCCCGAGTCCGACTCCCACCCCGTCCCTCACCCCGTCGCCGGCCCCGCACTCCGCCCCGGCCTTCGGCCGTGCGCTCTGCGCGATGGTCACGCCGTTCACCGGCACCGGCGCACTGGATCTCGACGGTGCGCGGCGGCTCGCCGACCGGCTGGTGTCCGCCGGCTGCGACGGACTGGTGCTCTCCGGTACGACGGGCGAGTCGCCGACCACGTCGGACGCCGAGAAGGCGGAACTGGTGGCCGCGGTACGGGAGGCCGTGGGCGACCGGGCGTCGATCGTGGCCGGGGTGGGCACCTCCGACACCCGCCACACCGTCGAACTCGCCCGGGCCGCCGAGAAGGCGGGAGCGGACGGGGTGCTCGTCGTCAGCCCGTACTACAGCAGGCCTCCGCAGGACGCCCTGGAGGCGCACTTCCGGGAGGTCGCGGATGCCTCCGGGCTGCCGGTGATGCTGTACGACATCCCCGGCCGCACGGGCACCCGGATCGAGCCGGACACCATGCTCCGGCTCGCCGAACACCCCCGGATCGTCGCGGTCAAGGACTGTTCCTACGACTTCCTCGGCGCCCAGAAGGTGCTCTCCCGCACCGAGTTGGCGTACTACGCGGGCTGCGAGGAGCACCACCTCGCGCTGTACGCGGTGGGCGGGGCCGGCTACGTCAGCACGGTCGCGAACGTGGTGCCGGAACGGCTCCGTTCCGTCCTGGACGCGTTCGACGCGGGCGACACCTCCCGGGCCGCGAGACTCCAGCAACAGGCCATGGAACTGATCGAGTCGATGATGGCCTCGGGCCTGCCCGGAACCGTCACCGCCAAGGGACTCCTGGGCGACCTGGGCCTGCCGGCCGGCCCGGTCCGGGCACCGCTGCGGCCCGCCGACCGCGAGACGGTCGACGGACTGCGCGCCATCTACGAACGGCTCATGGCCCACCCGGCATCCTGAGCGCCGGGCGAGGGCCAGTCAGCGGTCCGCAAAGATCGGCGTCCAGCGTCCGAGGGTGTCGTCCTTGGTCGCCCGGAAGTCGCTGAGCGGGACGACCTTGTCGCTGTCGAGGGTGACCAGCACCAGCCGCTGGTGGTACTCGTCGCCGTCCGGGCCGATGTCCCAGGCGACGAGGGTGGAGTCGCCGGCCCAGGCGAGCAGTTGCTGACCGTGCGTCTCGACGAGGTTCTTCCCGGTGCGGGGGTCGACGATCCAGGAGGACGTCTTGTACTTCTTGCCCGCGAAGTCACCGGCGAGCTTCTTGCCGTCGGGCGAGAGACCCGCGTCGACGAACCACGACAGGTACTTCTCGCCCGCGGGCGGGTCGACCTTCCTGCCCTGCCGGTCGTAGAACCGGTAGCCGGGCTCCGAGGGCATCCCGGACCAGATGCGGCTGCCGTCGTGACTGAAGGCGAAGTCCTGGCGGCTGTTGAGGAAGGCGGTGGGGTCGTTCATGTCCGTGCCGGCCTTCACCTCGCTCCAGGAGCCGTTCCCGGAGGCCACGTCGAAGACGTAGAACCCGGTGCGGTGCGACTGCTCCATGTTCGCGTCCCAGCCCCCGGTGCCGCCCTCGGCCTTCACCCTCAGGTCCGGGTTCGCGTCGTACGCCGTCGCGACCAGCTCACGGCCGTCCGGCGAGAACGCGAGCCCGGCGACGGACCGCTCGACCGGGATCCACCGCTTGACCTCGCCGCTGGCCAGGTCGAGCAGGCCGATCCGGCGGACGGGCAGGTTCTGCTCCAGGACGGCGGCGGTCCTCAGCCCCGGCGCGACGGCGACCCACGACCACTTGGTGGTCTTCACGTACTTCTGCGTCGTCGGGTTCAGCAGCCAGTAGGTGCGCGTCGACACCGCCCGGTCGGCGCTCTGCGGGACGACGGTCGACGCGTGGTAGGCGGCCAGCGCCGTCCGCCCGGCGGCGATCAGGTCACTCGGCGGCGACTGGTCCGGGTGCGCGGTGATCCGGGTGGGCTCCGTGACGTCGGCGGGGCGCACATCGGTCGTGCCGCCGGAGTCCAGCCTCGGCACCACCACGGCCACGGCCACCACGGCGACGGTCGCGGCGGCCACGGAGACCAACCGCCGGGCGCGGCGGCGCCGGCGCAGGGCGAGCACCCGGTCGGCGAGTCCGGCCCCGGCCGGCGGCTGCTCGTCGGCCTGCTCGCGCAGGGAGTCGCGTACGAGTTCGTCGACGTTCACGGACGCACCTCCACAGGCGAGAAGTCACTGGACGACGCCTGTTCGGCGTCCGCGGGGCCGAGGGCGGCCAGCTCCGGCGCGAGGGCGCGCAGCCGGGCGAGAGAGCGATGAGTGGTGGACCGTACGGTGCCCACGGAGCAGCCGAGGAGTCCGGCCACCTCGGCCTCCGGCAGATCCTCGAAATATCGCAGCACGAGCACGGTGCGCTGGCGCGCGGTCAGCCGGGACAGGGCCGCGCGCATCACGACCCGCAGCTCGGCGGCCGAGGAGGCGTCGAGGCCGGCTCCGCTGTCCGGCGGTTCGGCGACACTGACCTCGCGCCGGGGCCACTTCAGACGCCAGCGGCTGATCTGCTGCCGGTAGAGAACCTGACGTACGTACGCCTCGGGTTCCTCGATACGGTGCCAGCGGCCGGCCGCCTTCGCCAGGGCGTTCTGGAGCAGATCCTCACCGGCGTGCCGGTCGCCGCCACTGAGCAGGACGGCCGTCCTCAGCAGCGCCGACGATCTGCTGTCCACGAAATGTCGGAAGCTCTCCAGCGCCTCGGCATCCATCGTCACCTTCTCTTCCCCCGGAGCCGGACCCGATGCCCGCCCCTGTACCTCTGGGGACGCGGACGCCCCGCCCCCGCTATGCCGGCACCCCCCACGAAATTCCGCCGGCCCCCCGGACATGCTCACGTACGGTGAGTGCATGAGTCGGCCGCTGCTGTACCTCGACGTCGACGGTCCCCTCAACCCGTACGCCGCCAAGCCTTCGAAGCGACCTGCGGGCTATACGACCATCAGGGCGTCCGTCGGCCGTGAGCGACCGCTGCGGGTCTGGCTGCACCCCGGGCACGGCGCCGCGCTGCTCCGCCTTCCCTACGACCTGTGCTGGGCGACGACCTGGATGGCCCAGGCCAACCGCTGGATCGCGCCGGTGGTGGGACTGCCCGAGCTTCCGTACGTCGACTTCGGCGAGGCGCTCTTCGCCCACCGGGCCGACGGGGTCCACTGGAAGACGGAGGCGATCGTCGCCCACGCGGCGGGCCGCACCTTCGCCTGGGTGGACGACGAACAGTCCCCCGCCGACACGGCCTACGTCGCCGCTCACCACCCGGCACCGGCACTCCTGCACCACGTGAACCCCCGACTCGGCCTGCGCGAGGAGGACTTCACCACCCTGGCGGAGTTCGCGGCAGCACTGCCCGCATGAGGAAGCGGTGACGCCCGGCCGGCGCCGGCAGGTCACCTGCTCGGCCGTCGACGAAGCCCGACCGTCGGTTGGGTCCCGGACACGATTGCCGGCCGCCCCGGACAGGCCGGGGATGCAACCATTCCCTTCAGAGCTGGAACCCCCGGAAGCCGACCGCGCGTTGGCGACGACAGCCGCAGCCACTGACAACGAACCTGCCGGCGACCGACCGCATCGCGCGCTACGGGACGAGAGAGCCTTCACCCTCCACAACCACGTCGCCCTGGCCTCGTAATGCACCGGCACGCCTCACCGACCTCCGATAACCTGCGGATCTTCCCAGAAAGGCGGTCCCCCGTGAGCTTCGATGCCGAACGATGGGCGCGCATCGCTGCCATGCGGGAAACCGCCCGGCCCGTCTGGGAGGCAACCGGCGACACGGACACCCTCCAGCAGTTCCTCAAGGACAACGGGTGTCACGGAGTGGAAGCCGTGTTCGTGACCATGGGCCTGCTCAACTGCGATCTCGCCGTAGCCCAACGAGCCTTCTTCAACGCCCCCTGCCGCGACGCCGAACGCCGCTTCCACAACCACGCCATGGACCTGCTCGAAGAGGCAGCCGCAGCCGCCGACGACGACGCCTGACGGCACCAGCGGGCAAGTCGCTCTGGACGGACGTTGCGCCTGCGCCCCGTTCAGGCGCCTCCCACCAGGAGATCGGGCAATGCCGCGCGATGGCAGCCGTTGTCTCGTCGCGGTTCACACATGGTCGGTGGTCGCTCCGCGCCGGTTGCCGCTTGCGACGCTGTTCAGACGAGCGCCGGTGCGGGAGCGGGCAGGTACGGGGCGATGTTGCGCCAGGCGCGCTCCATGTACTCCTCCTTCTCGCCGACCGGGGCGACATAGTGCAGCGCGCCGTCGGCGGCCTCCTTGCCCTCCAGACGGGCGATGATCCAGGCGGCGAGGTAGTGCGAGGCCAGGCAGCCGCCGGCGGTGGCGATGTTGCCCTTGGCGTAGAAGGGCTGGTCGAGTACCTCGACGCCGGCGGCGACGACCCAGGGCTTGGTGATCAGGTCGGTGCAGGCGGGGATGTCGTCGAGCAGGCCGAGCCTGGCCAGGACGAGCGCGCCGGAGCACTGTGCCGCGATGAGCTGGCGCGAGGGGTCCAGGCGGCGCAGGACGTTCATGATCGCCGGGTCTTCGACGACCTCACGGGTGGCGATGCCACTGCCGACGATGACGGCGTCGGCGGTGCACGCCTCCTCCAGGCCGGACATCTGCTCGATGACCACTCCGTTCATCGACGTCACCTTGGGGCCGGGGGTGGCGATGGTGACGCGCCAGTCGTCGGTCTTGATGCGGTTGAGCACACCGAGCGCGATCAGGGAGTCGAGCTCGTTGTAGCCCTCGAAGGTGAGGATGGCGATGTGCACGTCGGCAGTCCTTCCGCCTGGGTGGGTGGGTCTTGACGCTAAGGACCCACGAACAGGACAGTCAAAGAATTGTCATGCATACAATCCGGTACGTGGCAGCCTCGCGGTACAAGACACTGGTCGACGCCTTCGCGTCCGACATCCGGACCGGGCGGCTCGCCGCGGGCGTGCGGCTACCGACACACCGCGGGCTCGCCGCCCGTGAGGGCATCGCCGTGGTGACCGCGACCCGGGTGTACGCCGAGCTGGAAATGATGGGTCTGGTGAGCCGGGAACAGGGCCGCGGCACGTTCGTGCGCGCTATCGCGGTTCCCGCCGGTCACGGCATCGACCAGCAGTCCGTCGCCACCGACGCGGTCGACCTCAGCTTCAACTGTCCGTCACTGCCCGGACAGGCCGATCTCCTCCGACAGGCACTGCGAGAAGTGGCCACCTCCGGCGATCTCGACTCGCTGCTGCACTACCAACCACATCGAGGGCGTCCCCAGGACAGGGCCTCGATCGCCCGACACCTCAGGCGTCGAGGAATCACCGCTGACGCGGATCGGATCCTCATCGCCAACGGCGCGCAGCACGGCCTGGCCATCACCGTCATGGCCGCGCTCAACGCAGGCGACGTCGTCGCGGTCGACGCACTCACCTACCCGGGGTTCAAAGTGCTCGCGCACGCCTTCCACCTCGACCTGGCACCCGTACCCGCAACCGACAACGGGCCGAATCTCGATGCCCTCGAAAAGCTGTGCGCGACCCGCCCCGTACGGGCGATCTACACCATGCCCACCCTGCACAACCCTCTGGGCTGGGTCATGCCGGCGGCCGACCGAACCCGCCTGATCGAGATCGCCCGACAGCACGGTCCGCTCATCATCGAGGACGCCTCCTACGCCTACCTGGTCGAGGACCCTCCACCGCCGCTGGCGGCAACCGCGCCGGACATCACCGTCCACGTCTCGGGGCTGTCCAAGAGCATCGCCACGGGCCTCCGGGTCGGCTTCGTCGTTGCCCCGCCCTCCGCGGTGCCGTCGCTCGAACGCTCGATCCGGGCGACCACCTGGAACACCCCGGCCCTCACCACCACGATCGCCTGCCGCTGGCTCGACGACGGCACGGTGGACCGCCTGGAAGCGCAGAAGCGAGACGACGCCAAGGCCCGGCAAGCAATCGCCGGACAGGAGCTGGCAGGCCTACCACTCATCGGCCACCCCTCGTCCTACTTCACCTGGCTGCCGCTGCCCGACGACGCACGCGCCGATCGCCTGACCGCCACCCTCGCACGTCAGCACATCTCGGTATCGACGGCCGAGCCGTTCACCACCTCGACGCACACACCGCAGGCGCTCCGCCTCGCCCTGGGCTCAACCGATCTGGACCGTCTCCGGTCGGCGCTGCGTACAGTGCGACGAGTCGCTGTCGAGGACGCCTGCGCTTGAACGCCCCTCGATCGCCGAATGGATCGAACTCCTTGACGCGGTGCTCACACACGAGCGCCCTCCCGGGCCGTCCTCGGGCCGTGGAAGGGCGCTCAACGATGACCAACGCCGACAACCACCGACAGCTCGGCGGCAGGTCAGGACGTTGATCTGGGCCGGCAGCCGCAGGTCACGGCCACCACCGGCACGGATCAGTTGTGGCTGTGCAGGATTTCGTTCAGGCCGCCCCATACCGCGTTGTTCGGGCGGGCCTCGACCGCGCCGGTGACCGAGTTGCGGCGGAAGAGGATGTTCGAGGCGCCGGAGAGCTCGCGGGCCTTGACGATCTGACCGTCGGGCATGGTGACCCGGGTGCCCGCGGTGACGTACAGGCCGGCCTCGACCACGCACTCGTCGCCGAGGGCGATGCCGACGCCCGCCTCGGCGCCGATGAGGCAGCGCTCGCCGATGGAGATGATCACGTTGCCGCCGCCGGACAGCGTGCCCATCGTGGAGGCGCCGCCGCCGATGTCCGAGCCGTCGCCGACGATGACGCCCGCGGAGATGCGGCCCTCGACCATCGAGGTGCCGAGGGTGCCCGCGTTGAAGTTGACGAAGCCCTCGTGCATGACCGTGGTGCCCTCGGCGAGGTGGGCGCCGAGGCGGACCCGGTCGGCGTCGGCGATCCGCACGCCCTTCGGCGCCACGTAGTCCGTCATGCGCGGGAACTTGTCGATGGACGTGACCTGGAGGTGCAGGCCCTCCGCGCGGGCGTTCAGGCGGACCTTCTCGACGTCGTCGACGGCGACCGGGCCGAGCGAGGTCCAGGCGACGTTCGCGAGGTGGCCGAACATGCCGTCCAGGCTCTGCCCGTGCGGCTTCACGAGCCGGTGGGAGAGCAGGTGCAGGCGCAGGTAGACATCGTGCGCGTCGAGCGGCTTGTCGTCGAGCGAGGCGATGACCGTGCGGACCGCGACCACCTCGACGCCCCGGCGGGCATCCGGACCGACCGCCTTCGCCGCACCCTCACCGAGCAGCTCCACAGCCTTCTCGGCGGACAGGCGCTCGGTGCCGGACGGGCCGGGCTCGGCGACGAGCGCGGGCGCGGGGAACCAGGTGTCGAGAACAGTGCCGTCGGCGGCGATCGTGGCGAGGCCGGCGGCCGCGGCGCCGTTGGTGCGGGGAACAGTCGTGTCGGTCATGAGGGCAACCTAACCGGCGGGGGGCCGCAGAGGCCAACCCGCACAGCGGTGTCTCAGGACGCGGGCCGCGCGCCCCCGCCTGCCTGGTGAGTTTCTCTTGGGAACCAACTGTGTCAGCATGGCCGTCAGCGACGGGAGGAGGCCCATGGCCCGCAGGACGAGCCTGGAGGATTCGGGCTGTGCCATCGCGCAGGCACTGGACGTCGTCGGGGACTGGTGGACCCTGCTGATCGTCCGCGACACCGCGCGCGGAGTGCACCGCTTCGACGAGCTCCAGCGCGAACTCGGCCTGTCCCGGAAGGTGTTGACCGAGCGGCTGCGGCTTCTCGTCGAGGCCGAGGTGCTCGCGCGGGTGCCGTACCAGGAGCGCCCGGTGCGCCACGAGTACCGCCTCACCCCGCGCGGCCGGGCCCTGTTGCCCGTTCTGGTCGCCCTCCAGGACTGGGGCGACACCTGGGTCCTGGGTGACGGCAGCACCACGGCCACGGCCGAGCGGGCGTCCGCGGAGGCCCGGCGCGTGCACGCGCTGACGGGCACCCGGCTGCCCGGGCTCCGGCTGGTCGACGACCAGGGCTCACCGCGCGATCCGGTCGCCGACGACGCGCTCCACACCGTTCTCTACTGCTTCCCCGGCGCCTACGCCCGCCCCGACGCCTACCCGCCGGGCTGGGCGGAGATCCCTGGCACCCCGGGCTGCACCCTGGAGTCCCGCACCTACCGCGACCGGCTCGCCGGGTTCCGCGCGGCGGGCGCGGCGGTGCGCGGGGTGTCCACCCAACGCCCGGACGAACAGCGTGCGTTCGCGCAGGAGGAGCGGCTGGGCTTTCCGCTGCTGTCCGACGCCGAGTCGACGTTGATCACCGCGCTGCGGCTGCCGACGTTCCGTGCGGCGGGGGCGAGCCGGCTGAAGCGGCTGACCCTGGTCGTGGACCGGGAGCGGGTCGTCCGGCATGTGCAGTATCCGGTGACGGACGTGGCGGGGAGCGTCGAGGAGGCGCTCAGCGTCGTCCGGCGCCTGGGCGGGGACGCCCGCCCGGAGCGGCACCGGGGGGAGCCGGGACAGCGGAGGGACCGGCAGCGGCAGGGATGAGCCGGGTCAGCGCTTCCCGCGCGTACTCCTCGTCGTAGGGCGCGTCCGTCAGCAGCACCTGGAGACAGATCCCGTCCATCAGCGCGACCAACGCGCGTGCGGTGAGGGGGTCGACGTGCCCGGCGAGGAGGGTGGCGAGGTCCTCGGCCCACTCGGCGGCGACGGGGCGCAGCGCGGGCCGTCGCAGGGCGGCCAGGTACAGCTCGTACTCCAGCTCGACGCCGGTACGCTCGCCGGCCAGCCATTCGCCGAGCAGTCCGGCCAGTTCGGCGGGCAGGTCGAGCCGGGTGTCCGTCAGCCCGCCGTGCGCCGCGACCGCCTTGGCGAAGCCCTCGTTGGCCTGCCGCAGGGCGGCGATCATCAGTTCGTCGAGGGTGGCGAAGTGGTAGGTGGTGGAACCGAGGGGCACGTCCGCCTCGGCGGCGACCGAGCGGTGACTCAGTCCGGCCAGCCCCTTCGCCCCGACGACCCGGATCGCCGCATCGATGATCCGCTGCCGTCGCTCGGGGTCGTGGCGTCGGGGCATCAGTGCGCACCTCCCAGGTTCAGTACGACCACTCCCCCGACGATCAGCAGGATGCCGACTGCCTTGACGGGCGTCAGGGACTCCCCGAACAGGGCCAGCCCTATGACGGCGATGGCCGCGGTGCCGACCCCGGCCCAGATCGCGTACGCCGTGCCGATGCCGACGGTCTTGAGGGTCCGGGCGAGTAGCAGGAAGGAGAGGACGTAGCCGGACGCCGTCAGCAGCGAGGGCCAGAGCCTGCTGAAGCCGTCGCTGTACTTCATGGCCGTCGTCGCGGCCACCTCGGCGGCGATGGCGCCGGCGAGCGTCAGGTATCCCATGTGTACGAGCGTACACAACGATGCGTACGGGTGTACACAACGATGTCCGCACCGCTCGTTCCATCCCAAGTCGGCGCGAAGCCGGAAGTGTTGTCGATGTGGAGTCGAAAGCGTTATGGAAAGCGCTCACTCAAACGGCTGAACCTGAGCCACAGGTTCCACTACTGTTTCACCGTTCACACACCGGGTCATCGCAGCCGCGGCCGCCGTCAGGGAACGCCGCTGGAGGAACAGCGCATGCCAGACAACAAGTCCCGGCCCTCTCAGGAACAGCCCTGGGAGAACGGCTGGGCCCCGGACATCTCCCGGGCACCCGGAACACGGCGCCTCTGGCTGGCCGGCGGTCTCGCCGTGGCCACCATCGTGGCGTGCGTGACCGCAATCGCCTTGAACGACAAGCCCGTTGACGACAAGTCGGAGGCCCGTCAGGGGCAGACGCTGTCGGACGAGGAGACGGAGGGCGGCCTGATCTCCTTCGCCACCCCCTCCGCGAGCGGGTCGCCGACACCGACGGGGAAGAAGAGCACGACCGCGTCCGCGTCGCCGAAGACCTCCTCCTCCCCCGAGGCGCAGGGCAGTTCGACGCCACACGCCCCGGCCGCGCCGTCCGCGTCGTCGACGACGAAGCCGTCCGCCCCCGGACCGGCCGCCACCCGGCGCTCGGTCCGCTCGGTCAACTACCCCGACCGCTACTGGCATGTGAGCGGCGGCCTGGTGAAACTTGATCAGGTCGGCGGCTCGGAGTCCCGTGCGGACTCCACCTTCACCGTGGTGAAGGGCCTGGCCGACAGCTCCTGCGCCACCTTCGTCACGGCGGACGGCACCTATCTGCGACACCGCGACTTCGTGCTGCGCGCCGAGCGCAACGACGGCTCGGCCCTCTTCAAGCAGGACGCCACCTTCTGTGCCGTCCCTTCCTCCTACGCCTCCGGCGCGGTCATGCTGGAGTCGGTGAACTACCCCGGCCGATTCCTGCGCCACAAGAACTTCGCACTGCGCCTGGACGCGTACGGCTACGGCTCCAACCACCGCGAGGACTTCTCGTTCAACCTGGTGGACGGCCTGGCCTGAGCACACGCGAAAGCGGCGGCACCCGGTGGGTGCCGCCGCTTTCGCGTGCGGGGAAAGATCTCAGGCGGGGTCTCAGGCGGATCCCGGCCGGAATCCCGGACGGGATCTCAGACGTTGAACCCGAGCGCGCGAAGCTGCTCGCGGCCGTCGTCCGTGATCTTGTCCGGGCCCCACGGCGGCATCCAGACCCAGTTGATGCGCAGCTCGTTGACCAGGCCGTCCGTGGCGGACTTCGCCTGGTCCTCGATCACGTCCGTCAGCGGGCAGGCCGCCGAGGTCAGGGTCATGTCGATCGTCGCGATGTTCGCGTCGTCGATGTGGATGCCGTAGATCAGCCCGAGGTTGACGACGTCGATGCCCAGTTCGGGGTCGACGACGTCGTACAGCGCCTCGCGGACTTCCTCTTCGGAGGCCGGCTTCATCTCAAGGGTCTCGCTCATGCCGTCTTCCTTTCGGCGTCGGCTCCGCCCAGGGCTTGGGCCGTCGCGTCCTTCCACGCCATCCAGCTCAGGAGGGCGCACTTGACCCGGGCCGGGTACTTGGAGACACCGGCGAACGCGACCGCGTCCTCCAGCACCTCCTCCATCGCGTCGTCGGGCTCGATCCTGCCCTTGGACTGCATCAGCTCCAGGAAGGTCTCCTGGATCTTCTGCGCCTCCGCCAGATCCTTGCCGACCAGCAGGTCGTTCAGGACGGACGCGCTCGCCTGGCTGATGGAGCAGCCCTGGCCCTCGTAGCTGACGTCCTCGATCTTCGTGCCGTCGTACTTCACACGGAGGGTGATCTCGTCGCCGCAGGTGGGGTTCACATGGTGCACCTCGGCGTCGCCGTCGCGCAGACCACGCCCGTGCGGGTGCTTGTAGTGATCCAGGATGACTTCCTGGTACATCGAGTCCAGCTTCACGGTCTCAGCTCACGCCCCTCAGCCGAAGAAGTTCCGTACATGCTCCAGACCGTCGACCAGAGCGTCGATCTCGGCCGGCGTGGAGTACAGATAGAACGACGCTCGCGTGGTCGCGGGAATTCCGTAGCGCAGGCAGACGGGCCGGGCGCAGTGGTGACCCACCCGGACCGCGATGCCCTGCTCGTCCAGCACCTGGCCCACGTCGTGCGGGTGGATGTCGCCGAGCGTGAAGGAGATCGCCGCGCCCCGGTCCTCGGCCGTCGCCGGGCCGATGATCCGCAGGTCGGGCACCTCGGTCAGGCGACGCACCGCGTACTCGGTGATCGCGTGCTCATGGGCGAGGATCTTGTCCATGCCGATCGCGGACAGGTAGTCGATGGCCGCGCCCAGACCGACCGCCTGCGCGATCGGCGGGGTGCCCGCCTCGAACTTGTGGGGCGCCGGGGCGTACGTCGACGAGTGCATCGACACCGTCTCGATCATCTCGCCGCCCCCGAGGAACGGGGGGAGGTCCTCGAGCAGCTCCTGGCGGCCCCAGAGGACGCCGATGCCGGTCGGGCCGCACATCTTGTGGCCGGTGAAGGCCACGAAGTCGGCCTGGAGGGCCTGCACGTCCATCGGCATGTGCGGCGCGGCCTGCGAGGCGTCGATCAGGACCAGGGCCCCGACCTCCTGCGCACGGCGCACTATCGCCTCGACCGGGTTCACGGTGCCGAGGATGTTCGACACCAGCACGAAGGAGACGATCTTCGTCTTCTCGGTGATGATCTCGTCGATGTTGGAGAGGTCGAGCCGGCCGTCGTCGGTCAGGCCGAACCACTTCAGCTTCGCGCCGGTGCGCTGCGACAGCAGCTGCCACGGGACGATGTTGGAGTGGTGCTCCATCTCGGTGATGACGATCTCGGTCTCGTGGTCCACGCGGTAGGGCTCGTCGGCCCAGCCCAGCATGTTCGCCACGAGGTTGAGCGACTCGGAGGCGTTCTTGGTGAAGATCACCTCGTCGCGGCTCGGCGCGTTGATGAACGCGGCGACCTTGTCGCGCGCGCCCTCGTACAGCGCCGTGGCCTCCTCGGCGAGCACATGCACACCGCGGTGGACGTTGGCGTTGTAGCGCTCGTAGTACTCGTTCAGGGCGTCCAGCACCTGGCGCGGCTTCTGCGAGGTCGCCGCGTTGTCCAGGTACACGAGCTTCCTGCCGTCGTGGACCTGCCGGTCCAGGATGGGGAAGTCCTTGCGGATCGCCTCGGTGTCGAGGAGGCCCGGCAACTGCGTCACGCGGATACGCCACCCTTCGTGTATGCCTCGTAGCCCTCGTTCTCCAGCTTGTCGGCGAGCTCGGCGCCGCCGGACTCGACGATGCGGCCGGCCGAGAAGACGTGGACGAAGTCGGGCTTGATGTAGCGCAGGATGCGCGTGTAGTGCGTGATCAGCAGGGTGCCGACCTCGCCGGTCTCGCGGACTCGGTTGACGCCCTCGGAGACGATGCGAAGGGCGTCGACGTCCAGACCGGAGTCCGTCTCGTCGAGGATCGCGACCTTCGGCCGGAGCAGCTCCAGCTGGAGGATCTCGTGGCGCTTCTTCTCGCCGCCGGAGAAGCCCTCGTTGACGTTGCGCTCGGCGAAGGAGGTGTCCATGTGGAGACGCTCCATGGCCTCCTTGACCTCCTTCACCCAGGTGCGCAGCTTGGGGGCCTCGCCGCGGATGGCGGTGGCGGAGGTGCGCAGGAAGTTCGACACGGAGACGCCGGGGACCTCGACCGGGTACTGCATGGCGAGGAACAGGCCCGCGCGGGCGCGCTCGTCGACGGACATCTCGAGGACGTCCTCGCCGTCGAGCAGCACGGTGCCGCCGGTGATCGTGTACTTCGGGTGGCCCGCGAGCGAGTAGGCGAGGGTCGACTTGCCGGAGCCGTTCGGGCCCATGATGGCGTGCGTCTCGCCCTGCTTCACGGTGAGGTCGACGCCCTTGAGGATCTCCTTCGTGGCGTTGTCGGCCTCGACGGTGACGTGCAGGTCTCGGATTTCAAGCGTTGCCATGGGTGCCTCAGGACTCCTGGGTGAGGGAGACGAGCACGTCGTCCCCTTCGATCTTTACGGGGTATACGGGGACGGGGCGCGTCGCGGGAAGGCCGGACGGCTTGCCGGTGCGGAGGTCGAAGCTGGAGCCGTGCAGCCAGCACTCGATCTGACAGTCCTCCACCTCGCCCTCGGAGAGCGAGACGTTCGCGTGGGAGCAGATGTCGTGGATGGCGAACACCTCCCCCTCGGTACGGACGACCGAGACCGGCGTGCCGTCGAGTTCCACCCGCGTCGGGGTGTCCTCTTCCAGCTCGCTCAGCCCGCAGGCGCGTACGTAGGCCATCAGACGGTGGCCTCCAGCTCGGTCTCGATCCTGGCGAGCAGGCGCTCCTCGATGTCGTCGACACCGATCTGCTGGACCAGCTCGGCGAAGAAGCCGCGGACCACCAGGCGACGGGCCTCGTCGGCCGGGATGCCGCGGGCCATCAGGTAGAAGAGCTGCTCGTCGTCGAAGCGGCCGGTGGCGGAGGCGTGTCCGGCACCGACGATCTCGCCGGTCTCGATCTCCAGGTTCGGCACCGAGTCGACCCGCGCGCCGTCCGTGAGGACCAGGTTGCGGTTCATCTCGTAGGTGTCCGTGCCCTCGGCCTTGGCCTCGATGAGCACGTCGCCGATCCACACGGCGTGCGCGCCCTCGCCCTGGAGGGCGCCCTTGTAGACGACGTTGGACTTGCAGTGCGGGACGTTGTGGTCGACCAGGAGGCGGTGCTCCTGGTGCTGACCGGCGTCCGTGAAGTACAGACCGAACAGCTCGGCCTCGGCGCCGGGGCCGGCGTACGCCACGCGCGGGTGGAGGCGGACCAGGTCGCCGCCGAAGGTCACCACGACCGACTTGAAGGTCGCGTCGCGGCCGACGAGGGCGTTGTGCTGGGCCACGTGCACGGCCTTGTCGTCCCAGTCCTGGACGGAGACGACGGTCAGCTTCGCGCCGTCCCCGAGGACGTAGTCGACGTTGGCGGCGAGCACGGCGTCACCGGTGTGGTCGATGACGACGACGGCCTCGGCGAAGGCACCCAGCTCGATGACCTGGTGGCCGTAGGAGACCCCGCCCTCACCGTGCACCGCGATGCGGATCGGCTCGGTGAGCACCGTCTCCTTGGGGACGGTGACCACTCCGGCCTTCTCGAACGCGGAGTACGCCTGGGCGGCGACCCGGTCCACCGGGGTGCCCGCCTTCCCGAGGCGCGGGTCGTCGCGGTCCACGAGTTCGACGGTGACGCCCTCGGGCGCCTCGACGGCGACCTTGACGCCCTCGCCGGTCGCGACGGCGGTGCCGTCGTGCAGCCCGCGCAGCCGCTCCAGCGGCGTGAACCGCCACTCCTCCTCGCGACCGTGCGGGACCGGGAAGTCCTTCACGTCGAAGGAGGCGGGCGCGCTCATGCGCGTGGCGACGGTCGACTCGGCGGCCACCGCGATCTGGCCCGCGGTGGTGGAGCCCACGGGGATGTTCTGAGCCTCAGCCATGGCTGTCGGTCTGCTCTCTTCCTGCGTCAGAAAATTGCTGCTGCTGTCAGGGGCGGGTCTCAGCCGACCGCGCCTTCCATCTGCAGCTCGATCAGCCGGTTGAGCTCGAGGGCGTACTCCATGGGCAGCTCCTTCGCGATGGGCTCGACGAAGCCGCGCACGATCATCGCCATCGCCTCGAACTCGGTCATGCCCCGGCTCATCAGGTAGAAGAGCTGGTCGTCGCTGACCTTGGAGACGGTGGCCTCGTGGCCCATGGACACGTCGTCCTCGCGGACGTCCACGTAGGGGTACGTGTCGGAGCGGGAGATGGTGTCGACGAGCAGCGCGTCGCACAGCACGTTGGACTTGGAGCCGTGGGCGCCCTCGCCGATCTCGACGAGACCGCGGTAGGACGTCCGGCCGCCACCGCGCGCGACGGACTTCGACACGATGTTGGACGAGGTGTTCGGCGCCATGTGGACCATCTTGGAGCCGGCGTCCTGGTGCTGGCCCTCGCCCGCGAAGGCGATGGAGAGGGTCTCGCCCTTGGCGTGCTCGCCCATCAGGTAGACGGCCGGGTACTTCATCGTCACCTTGGAGCCGATGTTGCCGTCGATCCACTCCATGGTCGCGCCCTCGTACGCCACGGCGCGCTTGGTGACCAGGTTGTAGACGTTGTTCGACCAGTTCTGGATGGTCGTGTAACGGCAGCGGGCGTTCTTCTTGACGATGATCTCGACCACGGCGCTGTGCAGCGAGTCCGACTTGTAGATCGGGGCCGTACAACCCTCGACGTAGTGCACGTAGGCGCCCTCGTCGACGATGATCAGGGTCCGCTCGAACTGGCCCATGTTCTCCGTGTTGATACGGAAGTAGGCCTGGAGCGGGATCTCCACGTGCACGCCCTTCGGCACGTAGATGAAGGATCCGCCGGACCACACCGCGGTGTTCAGCGACGCGAACTTGTTGTCGCCGACCGGGATGACGGTGCCGAAGTACTCCTTGAAGAGCTCCGGGTGCTCCTTCAGAGCGGTGTCGGTGTCGAGGAAGATGACGCCCTGCTCCTCCAGGTCCTCACGGATCTGGTGGTAGACGACCTCGGACTCGTACTGGGCCGCGACACCGGCGACGAGGCGCTGCTTCTCCGCCTCGGGGATGCCGAGCTTGTCGTACGTGTTCTTGATGTCCTCGGGCAGGTCCTCCCAGGACTCCGCCTGCTTCTCCGTGGAGCGCACGAAGTACTTGATGTTGTCGAAGTCGATGCCCGAGAGGTCCGAGCCCCAGTTCGGCATGGGCTTCTTGCCGAAGAGCCGCAGGCCCTTGAGGCGCAGCTTCGTCATCCACTCCGGCTCGGACTTCTTGGCCGAGATGTCTCGGACGACGTCCTCGTTGATGCCGCGCTTCGCAGAGGCGCCGGCCGTGTCGGAGTCGGCCCAGCCGTATTCGTACTTACCCAGGCCCTCGAGTTCGGGGTGGGCAGTCTCCGTGGGGAGAGTCATGCGGGGTTCCTCCCGGCCGTGCTTGCAGATGCGTTGGGGGTGGCTGTGGAAACTTTGGGGATGAACGTCGTGCAGACGCCGTCGCCGTGGGCGATGGTCGCCAGTCGTTGGACGTGTGTCCCGAGCAGCTGGGAGAAGATCTCGGTCTCCGCCTCGCAGAGCTGCGGGAACTTCTCGGCGACATGGGCGACGGGGCAGTGGTGCTGGCACAGCTGCTCGCCGACCGGTGCGCTGCGCGCCGTAGCAGCGTACCCGTCCGCGCTCAGGGCCTTGGCCAGGGCTTCGGTCCGCTCTTCCGGAGCGGCCGCCTCGATCGCCGTGCGGTACCCGGCGGCCTGCTGGGCGATCCGCGCGCGGGCGAAGGCGACGACGGCCTCGTCCCCGCCGAAGCGCTCCTGGATCCAGCTCAGGGCGTCCGCGGCGAGCTTGTCGTACGACTGGTCGAAGGCGTCCCGGCCGCAGTCGGTGAGGGCGAAGGCCTTGGCGGGGCGCCCGCGCGTCCGTGCTCCGTACACCCGCTGCTCGCGGGCTGCCACGACGTCGTCGGCGACCAGCGCGTCGAGGTGGCGGCGTACGGCGGCCTGGGTGAGGCCCAGCCGGCCGGCCAGCTCGGCGACGGTCGACGGCCCGTGGTCCAGGATGGACCGCGCGACCCGGTTGCGCGTCGAGCGCTCACCGGTCGCGATCTCCTCCTGGGGGGTCCCCGTGGGGGTCTCCCGAGCCTCGCCGACGTTTTTCACAACGCCATTGTTGCGTAATTCCTCAGACACAGGCAAGCCGTGTCCGGATCGACGGACGGTGCCCTGCGTCACTTAGGTAAACCTAATCTGACCTGCGGAAACGATCTTTGATCGATCAGGCGAAGACGGTGTTGCGATAAAACCACTGGTCTCCGGAGCGCCCTTCCAGGACACTGCCGGAACATGCCCACACCCCCTCCCACCGGCCCACTTGTCACCCGCGACACCCTCGCCGCGGAGCTTCGCGTCCTGGGTGTCGAACCAGGAGAAATCCTGCTCGTGCACTCCTCCCTCAGTTCGCTCGGCTGGGTCTGCGGAGGCGCCGTCGCGGTCGTCCGGGGACTGCTCGACGCCATCGGCCCGGACGGCACTCTCGTGGTCCCCACCCAGTCCGGCGACCTCTCCGACCCGGCCCTGTGGAGCAATCCGCCGGTCCCCGCGCAGTGGTGGGAGCGGATCCGGGCGACCATGCCCGCCTACGACCCCCTCATCACTCCCGCACTGGGCGTGGGCGTGATCCCGGAGACGGTCCGCACCTGGCCCGGCGCCCTGCGCAGCGCCCACCCGCAGACCTCGTTCGCGGCACTCGGGGCGCGGGCCGCGGAGCTGGTCGAGGGACACGCCCCCGACTGCCGGCTCGGTGAGCACAGCCCGCTGGCCCGGCTGGAGAAGGCGGGGGCACGGGTCCTGCTGCTCGGCGCCGGCTACGCCACCTGCACCAGCTTCCACCTGGCCGAGTACCGGATCCCGGCCCCGCTCGTCGCGGTGGGCCGTCCGGGGCCCGACGGGACGTGGGAGGTCGTGACCGAGGTGTCGATCGACTCCGATCGCTTCGACGAACTGGGCCATGACTTCGAACGCGACCGTGATGTCGTACGGGGCACCGTCGGGGCGGCCGACGTCCGGCTGTTTCCGGTCGCGGACGCGGTGGCCTACGCGCAGCGGTGGCTGCCGCTGCACCGCTCCCGCGAGGAGGAACTCTGAACCGGCCCGCCCTCGGCCGGCCCCCGCCGCCGTCGCGTCCGGCCTGTTCCCGCACCCGCCGGTCCGAGCCCCCACCCGCGAACCTAGACTCTTGAGCCATGCGAAGTGAGCCTGTCGTCCGGGTCGAGGCCCTGGTGAAGCGGTACGGGACGAAGACCGCGGTGAACGGCCTCGACCTGACGGCCCGGGCGGGCGTCACCGCCGTCCTCGGACCCAACGGCGCCGGCAAGACGACCACCGTCGAGACCTGCGAGGGGTACCGCAGGCCGGACGCCGGCACGGTACGCGTCCTCGGCCTCGATCCGCAGAGACAGGCCTCCGACCTGCGCCCCCGGATAGGCGTGATGCTCCAGTCCGGAGGCGTGTACTCCGGCGCCCGGGCCGACGAGATGCTCCGGCACGTGGCCGGGCTGCACGCCCACCCCCTGGACGTCGACGCCCTCGTCGAGCGCCTCGGCCTCGGCTCCTGCGGCCGGACGACGTACCGCCGGCTCTCCGGCGGCCAGCAGCAGCGGCTCGCGCTGGCCATGGCCGTCGTCGGCCGCCCGGAGCTGGTGTTCCTGGACGAGCCGACGGCCGGCCTCGACCCGCAGGCCCGCCGCGCCACCTGGGAACTCGTACGGGACCTGCGGTCGGACGGCGTCTCCGTCATCCTGACCACCCACTACATGGACGAGGCCGAGCAGCTCGCCGACGACGTCGCGATCATCGACGCCGGCCGGGTCATCGCCCAGGGCTCCCCCGAGGAGCTGTGCCGCGGCGGCGCCGAGAACACCCTGCGCTTCACCGGCCGCCCCGGCCTCGACGTGACCTCCCTGCTCAAGGCCCTGCCCGCCGACAGCTCGGCCGCCGAGCTGACTCCCGGCTCCTACCGGGTCATGGGCAAGGTCGACCCGCAGCTGCTGGCGACGGTCACCTCGTGGTGCGCGCAGCACGGGGTGATGCCGGACCGGATCTCGGTCGAACGGCACACCCTGGAGGACGTCTTCCTCGAACTGACCGGCAAGGAGCTGCGCTGATGACCGCCACGGGTACCTACACCCCCCGGCCCGGCGCGGCTCCGCTGCCCCGCATGATCGCGGCCCAGGCGGTGCTGGAGACGAAGATGCTCCTGCGCAACGGTGAGCAGCTGCTGCTCACCGTCGTGATCCCCACCCTGCTGCTGGTGCTGTTCAGCAGCGTGGACATCGTCGACACCGGCGCGGGCGAGGCGGTGGACTTCCTCACGCCCGGCATCCTCGCGCTAGCCGTGGTGTCGACGGCCTTCACCGGCCAGGCCATCGCGACCGGCTTCGAACGCCGTTACGGGGTGCTGAAGCGGCTCGCCGCCTCGCCCCTCCCCCGCTGGGGCCTGATGGCCGCGAAGACACTGTCGGTGCTGGTCACGGAGATCCTCCAGGTGATCCTCCTGACGGCGATCGCCTTCGCCCTCGGCTGGGACCCGCACGGCAACCCGGCGGCCGTCCTGCTGCTCCTGATCCTGGGCACGGCCGCCTTCTCGGGCCTCGGCCTGCTGATGGCGGGCACCCTGAAGGCGGAGGCGACGCTGGCCGCGGCCAACCTGGTCTTCCTGCTGCTGCTGGTGGGCGGCGGGGTGATCGTCCCGCTCGACAAGTTCCCGCCCGGCGCCCAGGACGTGCTCGGTCTGCTGCCCGTCTCGGCCCTCTCGGACGGGCTGCGGGACGTCCTCCAGCACGGCGCGGGCATGCCCTGGGGCGACCTGGGGATCCTGGCGGTGTGGGCGGTCGTGGGACTCGCGGCGGCCGGCCGGTTCTTCCGCTGGGAGTAGCCGGACGCGCGGCCCCGGGGGACCCTCGTGAACGCGTGCACAAGCGGGCCCCTACGATGGGACGCGTGCCAAACGTGACCCGTGCCGACGCCGTAGCCGCCGTGCGCAACCCGCTCGCCTTCATCGCCGAACGCTGGACCCCCACCCGCCGGACCGTTCAGCGGGCGGCGCTGTACCCGCTCGTGATGTCGGTGGTCATCGTGGTCACCGGCGGTGCCGTCCGGCTCACGGGCTCCGGCCTGGGCTGCCCGACCTGGCCCAAGTGCACCGACGACTCGCTCACCGCGACCGGCGCCATGGGCTTCCACGGCGCCATCGAGTTCGGCAACCGCATGCTGACGTACGTGCTGTGCGCGGCCGTCGGCTGGGCGATCATCGCCGCGCGCTCCGAGAAGCCGTACCGGCGGAGCCTGACCCGGCTGGGCTGGGCGCAGTTCTGGCTGGTGATGAGCAACGCCGTGCTCGGCGGGATCGTGGTGCTCGTCGGCCTCAACCCCTACACGGTCGCGGCGCACTTCCTGGCCGCCACGGCGCTGCTCGCGGTCGCCGCGGTGATGTGGCAGCGCGCCCGGGAGGGCGACGGGGAGCCCCGGCCGCTGGTCGGCAAGCCCGTGCAGCAGCTGGTGTGGTTCCTGGTCGTCGCCTCGACGCTGCTGATCGGCGTCGGCACGGTGGTGACCGGCGCGGGCCCGCACGCCGGTGACTCCAGCGAGGTCGAGCGGATGCCGCTGGACTGGGAGACGGTCGCCAAGCTGCACGCCGTGCTCGCCTGGATCGTGGTGACGCTGACCTTCGCCCTGTGGTTCATCCTCAAGGCGGTGGACGCCCCGAAGAACCCGCTGGACCGCACCCGGGACCTGTTCCTGGTGCTGCTCGGGCAGGGTCTCATCGGCTACGTCCAGTACTTCACGGACCTTCCCGAGGCCCTGGTCGGGCTGCACATGCTCGGCTCCTGCCTGGTGTGGATCGCGGTGCTGCGCGTGCTGCTGGCGCTGCGCGAGCGCCCCGAGGCCACGATCGACCTGCCGGGCCCGGCGGCCGAGGCGACGGTCGGCACCCGCGCGTGAGTCGCCCGAGGCTCACGCGTACGAGGTGACCAGAGCGTCGATCGCCGGCCCCAGGTAGTCCCGGGTCAGCTCGGCGCGGCGGGCGGGCCACCCCTCTTCGGCCGGTCCGTCCCCCTCGTCGTAGCGGCGGCGCGCGATGTCCGCCACGACCTCCGAGGGCGCCCCCAGCGCGGACAGTTCGTCGAGCGCCCGGCGCTTGGAGATCAGCCGGCCGTCCCGCACGGTCACCGTCGCCCGGGCGAAGGTCAGCAGCCCCAGATCGACCCAGACGGTCTGCCGCCACAGGTGGGCCTTGTCGACGGCGGGCCGCCAGAAATCCCGCTGGTCGCGGACGACGAAGTCGCCGAGTGCGCGGTCCGGCACGGCCGGCAGGAGCGCGCCGGGCGG
The DNA here is from genome assembly GCF_035983595.1 of Streptomyces sp. NBC_01334. Taxonomy (NCBI): domain Bacteria; kingdom Bacillati; phylum Actinomycetota; class Actinomycetes; order Kitasatosporales; family Streptomycetaceae; genus Streptomyces; species Streptomyces sp. NBC_01334. The sequence continues at coordinate 2,613,828 of NZ_CP130718.1, forward strand.
CTTCCCGTACAGCACCCGGCCGAAGTCGTGCAGTTCGCGCCGGGTCACCGGGGTGACCGTCCGCCGGAACAGTCGGCCGTGCGCCCAGGTGAGGTGCCGCCGCTCCGGATCGGCCGCCCCGTCGGGGGTGAGATAGGTGCAGTGCAGCAGCGGGGCGAGCGGCTCGTTCCGCAGGCGGGCGTGCAGCCGGCCCAGCTGCCACACCGCGCGCGGTGTGACGGGCCCCGCCAGCACCGCGATGAGGTCCAGGTCGCTGCGGCCCTCCTGGTAGTCGCCGCCGGCGAGCGAACCGTGGGCCCACACGGCGACGGGGTCCAGGGCCTGGAGGCAGGCGAGAAAACGGTCCAGCAGTGCTTCCGTGCGGTTGGCCATGCGCCCAGTCTGTCCACCTCAGCCGAGCCCGTACACCCGGCGCGCGTTGCCCGCCGCGATCAGTCCCGCCACCCGTTGCGCGTCCGCCGACGACCACGCGCCCTCCACGACCCAGCTGCCGAGCACCCGCGCCAGTGCCTCGCGGAACAGCCGCGCCCCGACCACGTGCAGCTCGGGCAGCCCCCCGGCCCCGCTGGAGAAGAGGATCTTGCCGAAGGGGGCCAGCTCCAGGATCTCCGCGAGGATCGTCGCGGCTCGCGCGCCGGTCCGTACGAGCGCGGCGCCGGAGTCGGCGTACACGTGCGGGAAGACGCCCGCGAGGTGGGCGGCGTGCCGGTGGTAGGGGTAGCCGTGCAGCAGGACGAGGTCGGTGCCGAGTCCGGCCGTGGCCCGTACGAAGTCCGTCAGCAGGACCGGATCCGTGCGGTCGACGCGCGCCCCCGGCTCACCGAGCCCCGCGTGCAGCTGGAGGGGCAGCCCCGAGGCGACGGCGATCCACAGCAGATGGCGCAAGAGCACCGGGTCGCTCAGTTCGCCGCCGACCCTGCGGCCCGCCAGCCAGCGGCCCGCCGCGCCCCGCACCTCTCCCGGCCCGGGCGGCTCGGGCGCGAGGGCGAGGCCGTGCCGGACCCCCGCGACGGAGGTGAAGGCCACGGCGCTCGCGGCGGCCCCGTGGACCGACTCGGCGAGGTTGGCGAGGAAGGACTCGACGGTGCCGGAGGTGTCGGCGACCTGTTCGGCGAGGGGCTCCAGGCGCACGATCTCCCGCGCCTCGGCGGCGCCGGCCGAGGCGAGCTCGCCCGGTCCGGTGAGGTCTCCGGGCAGGCCCGTGTCGACCAGGTACGTCGTGATGCCGCTGCCGCGCAGCAGCCGGCGGCCCGCTTCCAGTACGCCGAGTTCACGACGCCGGGCGAGATAACGGGCGGGTGCCGCGTGCGGTTCCAGACCGAGGAGCGGGGGGCACCAGCGGCGTACCGCGAACCCCGTCTGGGTGTCGAACAGTGTCGTGCCCGGGGCCGGCGGGCCCTCGGTGCGGGCCAACTGGGCCTCGAAGGTACCGAGACCCAGCTCCGTTCTCAGGACGCCGTGGCAGTACTGGTCCACCAAGGACGGCGTTTCGATCATCCGGACTCCCCGGGGGACGGACCACGTGATTCCTACGGGTCCTAACGGGTGACCGGGGTGTCAGGTTGTTGCTGCTCAGCCGTTCTTCGGTCCGCCGATCTGGATCCCGGCCATCCGCGTCCACTCGTACGGCCCCGTCTTCACCTTCGCCGCGAACTCGCCGTCGAAGGTCTCGTGGACGGTGATGCCGGACTTCCCGACGGCCAGCTCGGCGACGGCGACCGACGGGGCCACCAAGTCGCCCCAGCCGCCGTCGTCGCCGACCAGGACGATACGGGCGCCGCGCTCGCCGATGTACGCGATCTGGCCCTCTGCCCCGCCGTGCTGCTTGGCGAAGGCGCTGATCTGCTTGGCGAGCCGGACCGCCTTGCGCTCGGCCTTCGCGGCCTGCTTGGCGTCGGCGGTGTCGTCAACCTGCTTGGTGTCTGCCATGGCCAGGATGCTACCGACGGGTAGATCGAACGGCGACGGCCGGGGTGCGTGGTGTTGACCACGCACCCCGGCCGTTCGGCGATCCGGCGACGACGACTCGGAGGTGTCAGCGCAGGAAGGGGTCCACCGCGACCGCCACGAACAGCAGCGACACATAGGTGATGGACCAGTGGAACAGCCGCATCTCCTTCAGCTTCCCGCCCGTCGCCTCCGCCTTGGCGCGGCTCTGGAGCGCGTGCGCCTCCCACAGCCACCAGCCGCCGGCCACCAGCGCGACCGAGGTGTAGAACCACCCGGTGTAGCCCAGCGGGGTCAGCAGCAGCGAGACGGCGACCATCACCCAGCTGTACAGGACGATCTGCTTGGCGACGGTCTTGTTGGAGGCGACGACCGGCAGCATCGGCACGCCCACGCGCGCGTAGTCGTCCCTGACCTTCATGGACAGCGGCCAGTAGTGCGGCGGCGTCCAGAAGAACATGACGAGGAAGAGCACGACCGGCGCCCAGGACACCGAGTTCGTCACGGCCGACCAGCCGATCAGCACCGGCATGCAGCCGGCGATGCCGCCCCACACGATGTTCTGCGAGGTACGGCGCTTGAGGATCATCGTGTAGACGACGACGTAGAAGAGGAGCGCGCCGAGGGCGAGCCAGGCCGACAGCCAGTTGACGGTCAGACCGAACAGGAGTGTGGAGACCACCGCGAGGGTGATGCCGAAGGCGAGGCATTCACGCGGGCTGACCATTCCGGTGACCAGCGGGCGCTGCGAGGTGCGGTCCATCAGCGCGTCGATGTCGCGGTCGATGTACATGTTCAGCGCGTTGGCGCCGCCTGCGGACAGGTAACCGCCGAGGCAGGTCAGGACCACCAGACCGAGGTCCGGAACGCCCTGCTGCGCCAGGAACATCACCGGGACGGTGGTGATCAACAGCAGCTCGATGATCCGCGGCTTGGTCAGCGCCACGAAGGCCTTCACCCGGGCCCCGAACGGCCGCCGGTTCGGGCTCTGACTCGCCCCGACAATCCCCACTGGACGGGATTCAACGGCCGTCACGCACACCCCTGACAGAGACTCCCAGCAAGCCTCCCCGTGTGAATGCGGGGTAAAGGCTCGCGCGTACCACGCCACTGTAGACGTTGCCCAGACCCCGACATTCGCGGGGGTGGGGTCGTGTTGGACAGCACCTGCGGAAGAGCCGGAGGGCACTCTGTTGAGCACTCGTACGAGCGGCTCCGTATTCACTTGCCGAACAGGGAACACACCGGTCGGGAGGCGGATCACCAAGTCTCCCGGCAGTCTGGAATGACTCGAAAAAATGCACGTTCTCACGGGGGTAGGCTCGACAACGGCCGGTGGGCGCCGCGTGCACCGGCATTCGACATGCGTGACATGTGGAGAGGAGCCCTGACCCAGGGTGAGCACCAAGCCGACCACCACAGACCTCGAGTGGACCGAGTTGGACCAGCGGGCGGTGGACACCGCCCGCGTCCTGGCCGCCGACGCCGTACAGAAGGTCGGCAACGGCCATCCCGGTACGGCGATGAGCCTGGCGCCTGCCGCGTACACCCTCTTCCAGAAGGTGATGCGGCACGACCCGGCGGACGCCGACTGGGTCGGCCGCGACCGCTTCGTGCTGTCCGCGGGCCACTCGTCCCTGACGCTCTACACCCAGCTGTACCTGGCCGGCTTCGGCCTGGAGCTGGACGACCTGAAGGCGTTCCGTACCTGGGGTTCGAAGACGCCGGGTCACCCGGAGTACGGCCACACCACGGGCGTCGAGACGACGACCGGCCCGCTGGGCCAGGGCGTCGCGAACGCCGTGGGCATGGCGATGGCCGCCCGCTACGAGCGCGGTCTGTTCGACCCGGAGACCCCGGCCGGCGAGTCGCCGTTCGACCACTTCGTCTACGCGATCGCCGGTGACGGCTGCCTCCAGGAGGGCATCTCCGCCGAGGCGTCCTCCATGGCCGGGCACCAGAAGCTCGGCAACCTGATCCTGCTGTGGGACGACAACCACATCTCGATCGAGGGCGACACCGAGACGGCCGTCTCCGAGGACACCGCTCTGCGCTACGAGGCGTACGGCTGGCACGTGCAGCGCGTCGCCCCCAAGCCGGACGGCGACCTGGACCCGCACGCGCTCTACGACGCGATCGAGGCCGCGAAGCAGGTGACGGACAAGCCGTCCTTCATCGCGATGCGCTCGATCATCGCCTGGCCCGCGCCGAACGCGCAGAACACCGAGGCCGCCCACGGCTCGGCGCTCGGCGACGACGAGGTCGCGGCCACCAAGCGCGTCCTCGGCTTCGACCCGGAGAAGTCCTTCGAGGTCGCGGACGAGGTCATCGCCCACACCCGGGGCGCCCTGGAGCGCGGCCAGGCGGCCCGCGCCGTGTGGGAGAAGTCCTTCCAGCAGTGGCGGGACAACAACCCCGACCGCGCCGCCGAGTTCGAGCGCGTCGCCGCGGGCGAACTGCCCACCGGCTGGGAGGAGAAGCTCCCGGTCTTCGAGCCCGGCAAGGGGGTCGCCACCCGTGCCGCGTCCGGCAAGGTGCTCCAGGCGCTCGGCGCGGTCATCCCCGAGCTGTGGGGCGGCTCCGCCGACCTCGCGGGTTCCAACAACACGACGATCGACAAGACGTCGTCGTTCCTCCCGGCGGACAACCCGCTGCCGGAGGCGGACCCGTACGGCCGCACCGTCCACTTCGGTATCCGCGAGCACTCCATGGCCGCGGAGATGAACGGCATCGCGCTGCACGGCAACACCCGCATCTACGGCGGCACGTTCCTCGTGTTCTCCGACTACATGCGCAACGCCGTGCGGCTGTCCGCCCTGATGCACGTGCCGGTGACGTACGTGTGGACGCACGACTCCATCGGCCTCGGCGAGGACGGCCCCACCCACCAGCCGGTCGAGCACCTGGCCTCGCTGCGCGCCATCCCGGGCCTGAACATCGTCCGCCCGGCCGACGCCAACGAGACGGCGATCGCCTGGCGCGAGATCCTCAAGCGCTGGACGAAGGTCTTCGGCAAGGGCGCCCCGCACGGTCTGGTCCTCACCCGCCAGGGCGTGCCGACCTACGAGCCCGACGAGAACGCGGCCAAGGGCGGGTACGTCCTGTTCGAGGCCTCCACCGGGACGCCGGAGGTGCTCCTCATCGCGACCGGCTCCGAGGTGCACGTCGCCGTCGAGGCGCGCGAGCGGCTGGAAGCCGACGGTGTGCCCACGCGCGTGGTCTCCATGCCGTCCGTGGAGTGGTTCGAGGAGCAGGACCAGGGGTACCGGGACAGCGTCCTGCCCCCGTCCGTCAAGGCCCGCGTCTCGGTCGAGGCGGGTATCGGTCTCACCTGGCACAAGTACGTCGGGGACGCCGGCCGCATCGTTTCCCTGGAGCACTTCGGTGCTTCCGCCGATGGCAAGGTCCTCTTCCAGGAGTACGGCTTCACTGCCGAGAACGTGGCCGCCAAGGCCCGGGAATCCCTCGCCGCCGCCCAGCGCTGACGCTCACATACGACACGTAGGAGATGTAATTCCATGACAGACGCACTCAAGCGCCTCTCCGAAGAAGGCGTCGCGATCTGGCTGGACGACCTGTCGCGCAAGCGGATCACGTCCGGCAACCTGGCCGAACTGATCGACCAGCAGCACGTCGTGGGCGTCACCACCAACCCGTCGATCTTCCAGAAGGCGATCAGCAGCGGCGACGGTTACGAGCAGCAGCTCTCCGACCTCGCCGCCCGCAAGGTCACCGTCGAAGAGGCCATCCGCATGATCACGACGGCGGACGTCCGCGACGCCGCCGACATCCTGCGCCCGGTCTTCGACGCCACCGGCGGCCAGGACGGCCGGGTCTCGATCGAGGTCGACCCGCGCCTGGCGCACCACACCAAGCCGACGGTCGCCGAGGCCAAGCAGCTCGCCTGGCTGGTCGACCGCCCCAACACGCTCATCAAGATCCCGGCGACCATGGGCGGTCTGCCGGCGATCACCGAGGTCATCGGCCTCGGCATCAGCGTCAACGTCACGCTGATCTTCTCGCTGGAGCGCTACCGCCAGGTCATGGACGCCTACCTGGCCGGCCTGGAGCAGGCCAAGGAGCGCGGCCTGGACCTGTCGAAGATCCACTCCGTGGCGTCCTTCTTCGTGTCCCGCGTGGACACCGAGATCGACAAGCGGCTCGACGCCCTCGGCACCGACGAGGCCAAGGCCGCCCGCGGCAAGGCTGGCCTCGCCAACGCCCGGCTCGCCTACCAGGCGTACGAGGAGGTCTTCGCCGGCGAGCGCTGGGCCGCGCTGGAGAAGGCGGGCGCCAACAAGCAGCGTCCGCTGTGGGCATCCACCGGTGTGAAGGACCCCGCCTACAAGGACACCCTGTACGTGGACGACCTGGTGGCGCCGAACACGGTGAACACCATGCCGGAGGCGACCCTGTTCGCCGCCGAGGACCACGGCGCGATCACCGGCAACACCGTCGCCGGCACCTACGAGCAGGCCCGTGCCGAGATCGACGCCGTCGAGAAGCTCGGCATCTCCTACGACGAGGTGGTCCAGCTCCTCGAGGACGAGGGCGTGGACAAGTTCGAGGCGTCCTGGAACGACCTGCTCAAGTCGACCGAGGCGGAGCTCCAGCGCCTCGCCCCCTCGGAGGGCTGAACTCTGTCGAGCAGCAACCCGCTGCGTGACCCCGCCGACCGACGGCTCCCGCGTATCGCGGGGCCGTCGGGCCTGGTCATCTTCGGCGTCACGGGCGATTTGTCCCGGAAGAAGCTCATGCCCGCCGTGTACGACCTCGCCAACCGGGGTCTGCTGCCGCCGGGCTTCTCGCTGGTCGGCTTCGCCCGCCGCGAGTGGGAGCACGAGGACTTCGCGCAGGAGGTCCACGACGCCGTCAAGGAGCACGCCCGTACACCCTTCCGTGAGGAGGTCTGGCAGCAGCTCGTCCAGGGCATGCGCTTCGTGCAGGGCACCTTCGACGACGACGACGCCTTCGAGCGGCTGCGCGGCACGATCGAGGAACTCGACAAGGCGCAGGGCACGGGCGGCAACTTCGCCTTCTACCTCTCCGTGCCGCCGCGGTCCTTCCCGGTGGTCATCCAGCAGCTGAAGAAGCACGGGCTGGCCGACCAGACGAGCGGCTCCTGGCGACGCGCGGTCATCGAGAAGCCCTTCGGCCACGACCTCGCCTCGGCCGAGGAGCTCAACAAGGTCGTCCACGAGGTCTTCGGCTCGGACCAGGTCTTCCGCATCGACCACTACCTGGGCAAGGAGACCGTCCAGAACATCATGGCGCTGCGCTTCGCCAACACGATGTTCGAGCCGATCTGGAACCGGTCCTTCGTGGACCACGTGCAGATCACGATGGCCGAGGACATCGGCATCGGCGGCCGGGCCGGTTACTACGACGGCATCGGCGCGGCCCGTGACGTCATCCAGAACCACCTGCTCCAGCTGATGGCCCTCACGGCCATGGAGGAGCCGGCCTCCTTCGACGCGGACGCGCTGGCCGCCGAGAAGACCAAGGTCCTCGGCGCCGTCCGGCTGCCGAAGGACCTGGGCCTCGCCACCGTGCGCGCCCAGTACGCGGCCGGGTGGCAGGGCGGCGAGAAGGCCGTCGGCTACCTCGAAGAGGACGGCATCGACCCCAAGTCGAAGACCGACACCTACGCGGCCGTCAAGCTGGAGGTCGACAACCGCCGCTGGGCGGGCGTCCCCTTCTATCTGCGCACCGGCAAGCGCCTCGGCCGCCGGGTCACCGAGATCGCGGTCGTCTTCCAGCGGGCCCCGCACTCCCCCTTCGACTCCACGGCCACCGAGGAGCTCGGCGCGAACGCGATCGTCATCCGCGTCCAGCCCGACGAGGGCATCACGGTCCGCTTCGGCTCCAAGGTGCCCGGCACCTCGATGGAGATCCGGGACGTGTCGATGGACTTCGCCTACGGCGAGTCCTTCACGGAGTCCTCCCCCGAGGCGTACGAGCGCCTCATCCTCGACGTGCTGCTGGGCGACTCGAACCTCTTCCCCCGCACGGAAGAGGTGGAGCTGTCCTGGAAGATCCTCGACCCGATCGAGCGGTTCTGGGACAAGAACGGCAAGCCCGCGCAGTACCCGTCGGGCACGTGGGGGCCCGTCGAGGCCGACGAGATGCTCGAGCGAGACGGACGGAGCTGGCGCCGGCCATGAAGACAGACCTCACGGACACCACTGCCAGCAAGATCAACAAGGCGTTGGTGCAGGGCAGGCGCGCGATAGGCACGCCCGCCGTCGGCATGGTGCTCACCCTCGTCGTCGTCACGGACGAGGAGAACGCCTACGACGCCCTGAAGGCCGCCAACGACGCTTCGCACGAGCACCCCTCGCGCACGCTCGTGGTCATCAAGCGCGTCTCGCGGTCCCCCCGCGGCCGCACCCAGTCCCGCCTCGACGCCGAGGTACGGCTGGGCGCGGACGCGGGCAGCGGCGAGACGGTGATCCTCCGGCTGTACGGCGAGGTCTCCGACCACGCCCAGTCCGTCGTCCTGCCGCTGCTGCTGCCGGACGCTCCGGTGGTGGTCTGGTGGTCGGTGGACGCCCCGCGCGACCCGGCGGGCGACCCGCTGGGCGCCCTGGGCCAGCGCCGGGTCACCGACAGCTACGCGGCCGAGAAGCCCATCAACGAGCTGCGGGCCCGTGCCGAGAGCTACGAGCCGGGCGACACCGACCTGGCGTGGGCCCGGATCACCCCGTGGCGCTCGATGCTGGCCGCCGCCCTCGACCAGGTCAGCTGTGAGATCGTCTCCGCCGAAGTGGCGGGCGAGGAGGCCAACCCGAGCGTCGAGCTGCTCGCCATGTGGCTCGCCGACCGGCTCCGTGTGCACGTCCGCCGCGCGATCTCGGCCGGTCCGGGTCTGACCCAGGTCCGGATGGAGACGACCGGCGGTCCGATCACGCTGCACCGGTCGGACGGCGCGATGGCCACGCTGGCGCTGCCGGGCCAGCCCGACCGCGCGGTGGCGCTCAAGCGCCGCGAGACGTCCGAGTTGCTCGCGGAGGAGCTGCGCAGGCTCGACCCCGACGACACGTACGCGTCCGCCCTGCGGTTCGGCGTGGACCGGCTGGGCGGGATCCAGTCGGCCGCGGAACGGGAGGCGGAGCGGGCCGAGGCCGCCGGCCAGCCCGCACCGTCCCTCCCGGTCCGCGCGGTGCCCGACTCGGCGGTCGCGGGCCGTGACTCCGCGTCGGCTCCGCCGCCCGCCGCCCCGGCGGGCCACGGCGACGCCGAGCGGCCGACTCCGGCGCAGATGCCCCCGGTCAGGAAAGCGGATCCGCAGTGAGCACTCCCCAGCTGGTCGTGCACCACGACAAGGAACTGATGGCGCAGGCCGCGGCGGCCCGTCTCATCACGAAGATCGTGGACGCCCAGGCCTCCCGGGGCCAGGCGTCCGTGGTCCTCACGGGCGGTCGCAACGGCAACGGCCTGCTGGCCGCACTGGCCTCCGCGCCCGCCCGCGACGCCGTCGACTGGTCCCGGCTGGACCTGTGGTGGGGCGACGAGCGGTTCGTGCCCGAGGGCGACCCGGAGCGCAATGTCACGCAGGCCCGTGAGGCCCTGCTGGACTCCGTCCCGGTGGACCCGAAGCGCGTGCACGCCATGCCCGCGTCCGACGGTCCGTACGGCGCCGACGTGGAGGCGGCCGCGGCCGCCTACGCGGAGGAGCTGGCCCGCGCGGCCGGCCCCGAGAACCATGGCGGCGTGCCCGCCTTCGACGTCCTGATGCTGGGCGTCGGCCCGGACACCCATGTGGCCTCGCTCTTCCCGGAGCTGCCGGCCGTGCGGGAGACCGAGCGCACGGTGGTGGGTGTGCGCGGCGCGCCCAAGCCCCCGCCGACCCGGGTCACCCTCACCCTCCCGGCGATCCGGGCGGCCCGTGAGGTGTGGCTGCTCGCGGCCGGCGAGGACAAGGCGCAGGCCGCGGCGATCGCCCTGTCCGGCGCGGGCGAGATCCAGGCCCCCGCGGCGGGCGCCCGGGGCCGCTCCCGCACCCTGTGGCTGCTGGACACGGCGGCGGCGTCCCGGCTCCCGAGGTCGCTGTACCCTCCGGCCTCCGCCTGACGCGGTCACCGCTCCACAGAACCCGTACGGTCAACCGCCGTACGGGTTCTGCCCGTTGTGGGCCCGGTGGGACCCGTACGGGTTGCCCTGGGGATACGGCTGCCCCGGGCCCGGTGCGTACGGGTGCCCGTACGGGTGTCCGTACTGCTGTCCCTGCGGATGGCCGTACGGGTTCCCCTGCGGCGGGACCCGGGGCGGCGCCCCGGCGGGTGTCGGCGGCAGGGTGGCCGGGTGGGCCGCCAGCCGGATGCCGTACCGCCGCTTGAGGCGGCGCATCTCCAGCAGCGCGAGCCCGGTGACCGTCACCGGTGCGCCAAGGATGAAGACGATGCCCATGGTGAGGCTGAGGCCGTGCAGGTCACCGGTGATCAGATCGGGGACGGCCATCAGCCAGGTCGTCACCGTGGCGAGCAGCGGCGGCAGACAGCGGTGCACGGCGGCGGAACCGAAGAAGTTCCCGGACAGCCGGACGGCGCCGGCCATCACGAAGAAGGCCATCCAGAGGCCCACGAGGGTGAGCAGCATCCTCGGCACCAGCCCGAACATCTCGCTCGACCGGAAGATACCCACGGTCGTCATGACACAGCCGATGAAGAGCAGCAGCAGCTTGAGCGAGTCGAGGAGCGGCCTCTTCAGCTGCCGGACGGTGCCGGTGCGCCGCCAGACGAAGAGCATCACGCCGACCGTCACCGGGGTGAGGAAGAACAGCACGGCGGAGGCGATCGCCGTGTTCTCCAGCATCTCCTCGAAGGCGAAGCCGCCCTCGACGAAGGTGTAGACGCCGACGGCCGCCACCGCTCCCGCGATCACCCTGCCGCGTTTCAGCCGCTCCACCGTCGGATCGAGCGCCTGGGGTATCCACGTCGGATGGAACACCGCCCACGCGGCCTTGTGGGGCTTCAGGAACGAGCAGACGGACAGCGAGCCGTCGGTCCAACTCCTGCGTGCACCGGTCACGTTGCTCTCCCCCGAGAGATCGCCACTCATGATCGCCGGGGAGTCTACGGGAAGCGGACGACCGCCCGCCGCCCGCTTCCCGTTTCGCCCGTCCGGTGACCGCTACCGACCGCGCAGCTCCCGGTACTTGGCGACCAGGGCCTTGGTGGACGCGTCCAGGCCGGGGACCTCGGCACCCTCGGTGAGGGCGGGTTCGACGCGCTTGGCGAGCACCTTGCCGAGCTCCACGCCCCACTGGTCGAAGGAGTCGATGTCCCACACCGCGCCCTGCACGAACACCTTGTGCTCGTAGAGCGCGACGAGCTGGCCGAGGACCGAGGGGGTCAGCTCACGGGCGAGGATCGTGGTCGTGGGGTGGTCGCCCTTGAACGTCTTGTGGGACACCAGCTCCTCCGGCACGCCCTCGGCGCGCACCTCCTCGGGCGTCTTGCCGAAGGCCAGCGCCTGCGTCTGGGCGAAGAAGTTGGCCATCAGCAGGTCGTGCTGTGCCTTGAGTTCGTCGCTCAGCTCGGCGGCCGGCTCGGCGAAGCCGATGAAGTCGGCGGGGATGAGCTTGGTGCCCTGGTGGATGAGCTGGTAGTAGGCGTGCTGCCCGTTGGTGCCCGGCGTGCCCCAGACGACGGGGCCGGTCTGCCAGTCGACCTGCCGGCCGTCCCGGCCTGTGGACTTGCCGTTGGACTCCATGTCCAGCTGCTGGAGGTAGGCGGCGAACTTGGACAGATAGTGGCTGTAGGGCAGCACGGCATGCGACTGCGCGTCGTGGAAGTTGCCGTACCAGATGCCCAACAGACCCAGCAGCAGCGGCACGTTGGACTCTGCGGGGGCGGTCCTGAAGTGCTCGTCGACGAGGTGGAAGCCGTCGAGCATCTCGCGGAAGCGGTCGGGGCCGATGGCGATCATCAGCGACAGGCCGATCGCCGAGTCGAAGGAGTAGCGACCGCCGACCCAGTCCCAGAACTCGAACATGTTGGCCGTGTCGATGCCGAAGTCGGCGACCTTCTCGGCGTTCGTGGACAGCGCGACGAAGTGCTTCGCGACGGCCTGGTCGTCGCCGTCCAGCCCCTTCAGCAGCCAGCTGCGGGCCGAGGTGGCGTTGGTGATCGTCTCGATGGTGGTGAAGGTCTTCGACGCGATGATGAACAGCGTCTGAGCCGGGTCCAGGTCGCGGGTGGCCTCGTGCAGGTCGGCGCCGTCCACGTTGGACACGAAACGGACCGTGAGATCGCGGTCGGTACAGCCGCGCAGCATCTCGTAGGCCATCGCCGGGCCCAGGTCGGAGCCGCCGATGCCGATGTTCACCACGTTGCGGATGCGCCGGCCGGTGTGGCCGGTCCAGGCGCCGGAGCGGACGCGGTCGGCGAAGCCGGCCATCTTGTCGAGGACGGCGTGCACCGCCGGGACGACGTTCTGCCCGTCGACCTCGATCACCGCGTCGCGCGGGGCGCGCAGGGCGGTGTGCAGGACGGCACGGTCCTCGGTGGTGTTGATCTTCTCGCCGCGGAACATGGCGTCGCGCAGCCCGAACACATCGGTGGCAGCGGCCAGTTCACGCAGGTGCCGCAGTGTCTCGTCGGTGACGAGGTGCTTGGAGTAGTCGATGTGCAGGTCACCGACCCGTAGCGTGTATCCCGCGCCGCGCTCGGGGTCGGCGGCGAACAGCTCCCGCAGCCGTACCTCGCCGAGTTCCTCGCGGTGTTTGGCCAGAGCGGTCCACTCGGGCGTCTGGTTGAGCCTCGTACGGCCGTCTGCGTTCATGTCGGACTTCAGCCCTCTTTCCTCATCTGTCCGTGCTGCGCACGCCTTGCCCCGCCGGTTCCAACCTAGTTGATCAGCGCGTCGGGTGAGCGGACGTGCCGCGGTCGTACGGGACAACAACAGGTACGTCCAGCCGGCCCACGGGTATCAACGCGGCGGCGGCGAGTACGCACTACGAGGGGGCTGCCCCGCCGTGGTGGCGCGGCATGAACGAGCCGGCCGGCAGTGGCCGGCCGGCGGGGTGACCGGTCGTCAGGCAGGCGCAGGCCCCGCCGAGGGCCTCGAGGTCCACCAGGGCGCGCCGCACGGGCGCGTGAAGGGCACGACCGAGGGACGGCCCGCGGGCGGACAGCCGCCCGCGCGCGAAACACGTCCGGCCAGGCACCCTCGGGCACCCGGCCGGTCTCGGTTCGTCAGATCTCGCCCCGCAGTTTGGCGAGCGCCTCGGCGAGGATCGCCTCGCCGTCCGCGTCGCTGCGTCGCTCCCGCACATAGGCGAGGTGCGTCTTGTAGGGCTCGGTTCGCGGCGGGTCCGGGGGGTTGTCCCGGTCCTGCCCGGCGGGAAAGCCGCAGCGCGGGCAGTCCCAGGTGTCGGGAACCTGCGCGTCGCTGGCGAAGCTGGGCACCGTTTCGTGTCCGTTGGAGCACCAGAAGGAGATGCGCAGACGCGGCGCGGACTCGCCCCGCTCGGCCTCGCCCATCGGCCCCGCCCCGACCCGGCTTCCTCGGATCGCGTTGCCACTTGCCACGGTCGTAACTCCCTGCGTGATGGTGCCGCAAAGCGAGTCGGCGTTTCGCTTCGCTGCGAGCGCCTCAGTCTACGTAAGGCCCAACGCGCGTCCAGTGATTGGAGTTACAGCTTCCACACCTAGACGCAAGCCCCATGATAGGCCGCGCTCAGCTGCGCGTACCGAACATGGGGCCTTACGTACCGGAATGTGCGTGACTGTGCGAAGCTGATCAGCTGTTCGTCTTCATGACGATGCCGAGAACGATGATGCAGGCGAACCACAGCAGACCGATCACGACGGTGATGCGGTCGAGGTTGCGCTCGGCGACCGAGGAGCCGCCGACGGAGGACTGCATGCCGCCACCGAACATGTCGGAGAGGCCGCCGCCCTTCCCCTTGTGCATCAGCACCAGCAGCATCAGCAGCAGGCTGAAGACGATCAGGGCGATCGAGAACCCCAAAACCACGGCTGGACCAACTTCCTCGGATTCGGATAACGACTCGGACGAACGACGGGGGCATAGCGAAAACCGCTATGCCCCCGCAAGGGTACGACGGATCGCCGCTACCGCATACACACAGCTCGGATCACTGGTCGCGGAAGCGCACGATCTTGACGAACTCGTCGGCGTCCAGCGAGGCACCGCCGACCAGCGCGCCGTCGATGTCGGCCTGCGCCATGATCTCGGCGACGTTGCCGGACTTCACGGAGCCGCCGTACTGGATGCGGACCTTGTCGGCCAGCTCCTGGGTGTAGAGCTCGGCGATCTTGCCGCGGATGGCGGCGCAGACCTCCTGCGCGTCCTCGGCGCCGCAGACCTTGCCGGTACCGATGGCCCAGACGGGCTCGTAGGCGATCACGATGGTCTCGGCCTGCTCTGCCGGGAGGTCCTTCAGACCGCCCTCGACCTGGGTGAGGGTGTGGGAGACGTGGTTGCCCGCCTCGCGGACGTCCAGCTCCTCACCGACGCACAGGATCGGGGTCAGGCCGTGCTTGTAGGCGGCCTTGACCTTGGCGTTCACGAGCTCGTCGGTCTCGTTGTGGTACTGGCGGCGCTCGGAGTGGCCGATCGCCACGAACGTGCACTTCAGCTTGGCGAGCATCGGGCCGGAGATCTCACCGGTGTAGGCACCGGAGTCCTGCGCCGAGATGTCCTGGGCGCCGTACTTGATCTTCAGCTTGTCGCCGTCGACCAGCGTCTGCACGGAGCGCAGGTCGGTGAAGGGCGGCAGGACGGCGACCTCGACGGCCTCGTGGTCCTTGTCGGCCAGGGCGAAGGCGAGCTTCTGGACGTGGGCGATGGCCTCGAGGTGGTTGAGGTTCATCTTCCAGTTGCCCGCCATCAGCGGCGTGCGAGTGGTCATGCGGGGTCAGCCCTCCAGTGCGGCGAGGCCGGGGAGCGTCTTGCCCTCGAGGTATTCGAGGGAGGCGCCACCGCCGGTCGAGATGTGGCCGAATGCGTTCTCGTCGAAGCCCAGGAGGCGGACGGCCGCGGCGGAGTCGCCGCCGCCGACGACCGTGAAGGCCGGGGAATCGATGAGGGCCTGGGCGACCGCCTTGGTGCCCTCGGCGTAGTCGGGGTGCTCGAAGACGCCCATGGGGCCGTTCCAGAAGACGGTGCCGGCGTCGGCGAGCTTCGAGGCGTACAGGACACCGGTCTCGGGACCGATGTCGAGGCCCATCAGGTCGGCGGGGATGGCGTCCGCGGCGACGGTGACGGGGTCGGACGGGGCCTTGGTCCTCAGGTCCGGGAACCGGGCCGCGGCCACGACGTCGACGGGCACGACCAGCTCGACGCCGTTCTTCTCGGCGCGCTCGACGTACTCGTTGACGACGGGCAGCTGATCGTCCTGGACGAGGGAGGCACCGATCTCGTACCCCTTCGCCTTGAGGAAGGTGAAGGCCATGCCGCCGCCGATGAGGATGCGGTCGGCCTTGCCGAGCAGCTGGTCAATGACGGCGAGCTTGTCGGAGACCTTGGAGCCGCCGAGGGCGACGACGTAGGGCCGCTTGACGTCCTCGGTGAGCTGCTTCAGAACGCCGACCTCGGTGGCGATCAGGAAGCCGGCCGCGTGCGGCAGCCGCGCCGGGAGGTCGTAGACGGAGGCATGCTTGCGGTGCACCGCCCCGAAACCGTCGCCGACATAGAGGTCGGCGAGTTCGGCGAGCAGGTCGGCGAAGGCGCCGCGCTCGGCGTCGTCCTTGCTGGTCTCGCCCGCGTTGAAGCGCAGGTTCTCGATGACGGCGACCTGGCCGTCGGCGAGGTCCGCCACCGTGGACCGCGCGGACTCGCCGACCGTGTCGGTCGCGAAGGCCACGACGGAGCCGAGGAGTTCGCCCAGCCGGGCGGCGGCGGGGGCGAGGGAGAAGGCCGGGTCCGGCGCGCCCTTGGGGCGGCCCAGGTGCGAGGCGACGACCACCTTGGCGCCCGCGTCCGCGAGGGCCTTGACGGTGGGCAGCACGGCGCGGATGCGGCCGTCGTCGGTGATGGTGCCGCCGTCGAGCGGCACGTTGAGGTCGGCGCGGACGAAGACCCGCTTGCCTGCGACGCCTTCGGCAAGAAGTTCGTCGATCGTCTTCATTACGGGGGCTCCTGAGGAGGGCTCGTGGTACTCGTGATCACTCGTGGTCGCCGGGGACCGTGAGGAAGGCTGATCCGTACGTGCGTCAGGGCTCGGGCGGCGCGTCCCTGCGCCGCCCGAGCCCTGCACTCACATCG
Source organism: Streptomyces sp. NBC_01334 (assembly GCF_035983595.1). Lineage (NCBI taxonomy): Bacteria > Bacillati > Actinomycetota > Actinomycetes > Kitasatosporales > Streptomycetaceae > Streptomyces > Streptomyces sp. NBC_01334. Next base: position 2,630,010 of record NZ_CP130718.1, read on the forward strand.
AGGTGCCTGATCCGACGATCAGAGCTGGTTGCCGACGAAGACCGTCAGGTCGACGAGGCGGTTGGAGTAGCCCCACTCGTTGTCGTACCAGCCGAGGATCTTCACCGAGTTGCCCTCCTGGACCATGGTCAGGGAGGAGTCGAAGGTGCAGGAGGCCGGGTCGCTGACGATGTCCGAGGAGACGATCGGGTCCTCGGTGTAGGCCAGGTAGCCCTTGAGGTCGCCGTCCTCGGAGGCCTTCTTGAACGCGGCGTTGACCTCGTCCTTGGTGACCTCGCGCTGGAGCGTCACGACCAGGTCGGTGGCCGAGCCGGTCGGGACCGGGACGCGCATGGCGATGCCGTCCAGCTTGCCCTTGAGCTGCGGGAGGACCAGGGCGGTGGCCTTGGCGGCACCCGTCGTGGTCGGGATGATGTTCTCGGCGGCGGCGCGGGCGCGACGCAGGTCCGAGTGCGGGAAGTCCAGGATGCGCTGGTCGTTGGTGTACGCGTGGACCGTCGTCATCAGACCCTTGACGATGCCGAAGTTCTCGTCGAGGACCTTGGCCATCGGCGCCACACAGTTGGTGGTGCAGGAGGCGTTGGAGATGACGTGGTGCTTGGCCGCGTCGTACTTGTCCTGGTTGACGCCCATCACGATGGTGATGTCCTCGTCCTTGGCCGGAGCCGAGATGAGGACCTTCTTGGCGCCGCCGGCGATGTGCTTCTCGGCGTCGGCCTTCTTGGTGAAGATGCCGGTCGACTCGATCACGATGTCGACGCCCAGGTCGCCCCACGGGATGTCCGCCGGGTTGCGCTCGGACAGCACCTTGATGGTGTGGCCGTCGACGGTGATCGTGTCGGCGGTGTGCGACACCTCGGCCTTGAGGCGGCCCAGGATGGTGTCGTACTTGAGCAGATGTGCGGTGGTCGCGGTGTCACCCAGGTCGTTGACAGCCACGATCTCGATGTCAGCACCCTGCTCCAGCAGCGCGCGGAAGTAGTTACGACCGATGCGGCCAAAGCCGTTGATGCCTACGCGGATCGTCACGAACCGATCTCCTCGTTGGTACGCCGGCTATGCGGTGCCGGCGAGCTGTATTTGGGATGTCCCCGACCACCCACGACCCTACCTCTCCGAGGCCGCCGGAGTGACATCGACTTCGCCCATACACGGCAGGGCGGTCCGTACCCGCCAGTAGGGGTACGGACCGCCCGGACCGGAAGACCCGATCGCTCGATGTGATTACGAACTGTCACACGGAGTTGACAGCCGTTCGTCAGCTCTCAAGTGAGGCGAGCGCCTTCCCGATGAGCGCGACACGGTCGGCCGCCGCGGTGACGTGCTCCAGGCCGAAGCCCAGCAGCACGGTGTCGTCGGTGGTGACCGCTCCGTACGTCTGGAACAGGGCGCCGGTGCGCGTCCAGTCCTTCAGGACGGCCGGGCTGCCCGCGGGCGGACCCGTGACCTGCCAGGCGCCGAGCGAGGTCTCGAAGCCCTCGGTCCCGGTGGCCGTGCCGCCGACGACCAGCGAGGTGTCGTCCGCGAGGACGCCGTGGCCGCCGCTGCCGGGGTCGGTGACATAGGCGATCGATACCTCGACCTGCTTGCCCGCGTAGGCGCTCAGGTCGAAATTCACCTGCTGCCAGCCGCTGGAGGCGCCGGTGAGGGCGTTCCAGGAGCCGGTGCTGCCGGTCGCGGTGCAGTCGCCCGCGCCGAGGGTGAGGTAGTGCCGCAGCCACGGGTGCTCGCCGATGTAGAAGCCGCCGCCGCACTCCGCGGGGACGGCGGTGCTGGTGGCGCCGCCCGCCTCGGGGAGCGTCGTCCAGTCGGCGGCGCCGACCGTGTGGATCTCGACGATCGCGTTGTCGTAGCCGGGCTCGGTGTCCCACAGCAGCTGGGTGCGCAGGGCCGGCTTGCTCGCCGCGCCGACACCGGTGAGGTCGATGGTGCGGGTGAGGCGCTTGTAACCGTCGTCGGTGTGCACGGCGGCCGCCATGTACGAGCCCGTGAACGGCCCGTACGGGTTGACCGTCCCGGCGAACCGGCCGGCTCCCGCGCTGGCGAACTGCGGGTACGCGCCGGCCGGCAGCTCGTCCGAGGTGACGCCGTAGGTGCCCGCCCTGTCGAGCGGGTTGCCCGTCGCCGGGCCGAGGGCCCCGCCGGCACCGGCGAGCTTGCCGGAGCCGGTGAAGCCGGTGGCGCCGGGGGTCGACGTACGGGAGTAGGCGCCCAGGTAGTACTGGCTGAAGTCGTTCGACGGCGTGCCGTCACCGAGGTCGACGTTGCCGCCGGCCAGCTCGCCCGCCTCGATCAGCTTGCCGCCCTCGTTGAGGAAGGCACGCAGTTCGAGCTGGGTCGGGTTGCCGGGGACGCTCGCGCCCGTGTAATGGACGACCGTGTCGAAGTGGCTCAGCACGCCGAGCGCGTCGGGCGCGCCCTGGGTGGCGACGTCCCAGACGATCGCCTTGCGGCCGTTGGCCTTCAGCGCGTCGACGTAGGTCTGCGCCTGTGTGGCGGCCGTGCCTTCCTCGGCCACGACGAGGGTGTCGGCCTTGGCCCGCGCGGCGATCGTGTAGGTGAAGTGCGCGCTGGAGACCTTCTTGCCGTTCTTGGTCCCGCCCGTGAACCACACCTCGACCTTGTCGCCGGGTTTGCCGTCCTGCACCTTGGCCCGGTACTCGTCGTAGTAGAGGTTGTCGTCACCGCCGAAGGTCTCGCCGCCCTTCCAGGCCTTGAGCGCCTGGTCCCGTGTACGGCCGCCGTTGACGCGGTACTTGAGCTCCTTGTCGCGGATCGCCTTGCGTACGACGACGGAGATCTCCTGGTCGGCGCCGCGCGAGTACGAGGTGGCGAACGGCGCCGGGGTGAAGTCGGCGGCGGACAGACCGACCGAGGACTTCGGCTGGTCGGGGTGCGCCGCGGACTCCGCGACGGAGAGCGCGAACGGGACGTTCTTGGCGAACTCGTCCTGGATCAGCTTCTCGTCGTCCGGGAAGTTGAAGACCGACTGGCAGTCGGCGGCGTTCCACTGGTCGTTCGGGTCGATGCCGGACGCGGTCTGGCAGGTCGACATCTCGGGGGTGAACATCGCCGTGCCGTTGACGTTCGCCGCGTGTCCGTCGGCCTCGCCGTTGGTCGTGTACAGCTCCGAGGAGACCTGCGGGTGGTAGCCCGGGACCGCGGAGTTGTCGGGGGTGCCGGCGAGCGCCTTGTAGACGACGTCGTCCGGGGTGTCGGTCGCGACCTGCCAGCCGACGCCGTAGAGCAGCAGTTCGGCGGCGGAGTGGTAGTTGATGCCGTACGTGAACCCGATCCGCTTCTCGAAGGCGTCGAGCGCCTTGGTCTCGGATTCGGAGCCGGGGCTCGCGCCGCGGTAGGTCTGGCTGGTGGGGTTCGGGGACGAACCCTCGTCGTCATAGCCCCACTTGTAGGGGAAGTTGCGGTTGAGGTCCACGCCGTCACCGGTGGAGATCGCGCCGTCGCCGTTGACGTCCCGCAGGTTCTTGCGCCAGAGGCGGTTGTCGGTGTTCTCGAAGGTGTAGTCGTAGCCGTCGGGGTTGGCCGACAGGACGAACCACAGCTCGCTGGAGTCGACGATCTTCTTGACGCGCCGGTCGGTCTTGTAGCTGTCCAGGTAGTAGTGCATCAGCCGCCGGGTCATCTCCGGCGTGATCCACTCCCGCGCGTGCTGGTTGGACATGTAGAGGACCGAGGGCTTGGAGCCGTCCTCGGACTTCTTCGCGTTCTTGGTCAGTTTGAGCGCGAGGATGTCCTGGCCTTTGACCGTCCTGCCGATGGAGACGACCTTGGTGAGGCCCGGGTTCTCCCGGGCGGTGCGCAGGATCTCCTCCTGGAGCCCGCCGCTGCCGCTGTACGGCCGGAACACACCGTCGGCGGCGGCCTCCACTCGGTTCTCCGCCTTGGCCGAAAGTGTGTGCTCGGTGAGGGCGACGCCCTGCTTCTCGAGCTTCTTCGCCTGCTTGTCGGTGAGGTAGACCTCGACCGTCGCGGTGCCCTTCTCGGGCGCCTGCTCGCTGAGTTCGTGACCGTCCTGGCCGGCCGCCAGCAGCAGGGGTACCTGCTGCTTGGTGACCTCGGCGCGGAAGACCTTGACCTCGTCCGCGTCGGGTTTCGGTGTGGTGCCGGGCTGTGCCTGGGCGATGGGTGCGAGTGCCGCTCCGCCGAGCAGCAGCGCGCCGACAGCGAGGATCGATCTCGCTCTTCGTCTCATGAACCCCCCTAGCCTGAGTTCGCCCCAGCAGCGAACTCTGCCAGGCTCATGACAGTTGATGATCCAGTCAAGAGCGCCTCAAAGCCACGCAAACGCCGGTGGTGTCACCCGAACGGGCGACACCACCGGCGTTCTGAAGAGCCGTCAGGGGAGCCGGGGGTCAGCCGACCAGATTGTCGGCCAGGTCGTCGCTGAGGTTGGCGTCCGTGCCCGCGATGCCGAGGTCGGAGGCCCGCTTGTCGGCCATCGCCAGCAGCCGGCGGATCCGTCCGGCGACCGCGTCCTTCGTCAGCGGCGGGTCGGCGAGCGCGCCCAGCTCCTCCAGGGAGGCCTGCTTGTGGTCCATACGGAGCCGGCCGGCCGCCGCGAGGTGTTCGGGCACCTCGTCACCGAGGATCTCCAGGGCGCGCTGGACCCGGGCCCCGGCGGCGACCGCCGCACGCGCCGAGCGGCGCAGATTGGCGTCGTCGAAGTTCGCGAGACGGTTCGCCGTGGCCCGCACCTCGCGGCGCATCCGGCGCTCCTCCCAGGCCAGCACCGACTCGTGCGCGCCCAGCCGGGTGAGCAGCGCACCGATCGCGTCGCCGTCCCGGACCACGACCCGGTCGACTCCGCGCACCTCACGGGCCTTCGCGGCGATGGACAGCCGGCGGGCGGCGCCGACCAGCGCGAGCGCGGCCTCCGGGCCCGGGCAGGTCACCTCCAGGGAGGACGAGCGGCCGGGCTCGGTGAGCGAGCCGTGCGCCAGGAAGGCCCCGCGCCAGGCCGCCTCCGCGTCACAGGTCGCGCCGGACACCACCTGCGGGGGCAGCCCCCGGATCGGGCGGCCACGGCCGTCGACGAGCCCCGTCTGCCGGGCCAGCTGGTCACCGCCCGCGACCACCCGCACCACATAGCGCGAGCCGCGGCGCAGACCGCCCGGAGCCATCACGATCAGCTCCGAACTGTGGCCGAAGATCTCCAGGATGTCCCGCTTGAGCCGGCGCGCCGCCATCGCGGTGTCCAGCTCCGCCTCGATCACGATCCGCCCGCTCACCAGGTGGAGGCCGCCGGCGAACCGCAGAACGGCGGAGACCTCCGCCTTTCTACAGCAGGTCCGGGTGACGGGGAGCCGGGAGATCTCGTCCTTCACCGCTGCCGTCATCGCCATGGGCCGATCCTTCCATGCATCCGAAAAATACGGTCGTACGCGGCAGCCAACAGCTCCGGGTCATGCCTCGGGGTTCCGTCGGGCCGGGCCACCGGCGCCAGCTCGACCGCGGCCCCGAACCTTTTGGCGGCGTCGGTCAGCGAGTCGCGGTCGAGCACGGCGGCCACGTCGGCCAGCACCACGTCCAGGGCGAGTTTAGGGGCGTGTCGTCCCAAAACCTCCAAATGACGCTGCGGGGAGAAGCCGTCGGTTTCTCCGGGCTGCGGGGCGAGGTTCAGGGAGAGCACCCGGCGCGCCTTCGTCTCCATGAGGGCGTCCAGCAGATCGGGCACCAGCAGGTGCGGCATGACCGAGGAGAACCAGGAACCGGGCCCGAGCACCACCCAGTCGGCGTCCAGGACGGCTTCGACCGCCTCCGGGACGGCCGGCGGGTCGTGCGGCACCAGGTGCACGGACTGCACCTCGCCGGGCGTCAACGCCACGGTCGCCTGTCCCCGGACCGTGTCGACGTCGTCCGGCCGCTCCGGATCGTGACCCTTGACGAGCGCCTGGAGCTCCAGAGGTACGGCGGACATGGGCAGCACGCGCCCCTGTGCGCCCAGCAGCTTGCCGACCAGGTCCAGAGCCTGGACATGGTCGCCGAGCTGCTCCCACAGGGCGACGATCAGCAGATTGCCCACCGCGTGGCCGTTGATCTCGCCCTGCGACTGGAAACGGTGCTGGATGACCCGGGCCCAGGTCTGGCCCCAGTCGTCGTCACCGCACAGCGCGGCCAGCGCCTTGCGCAGGTCACCGGGCGGCAGCACGCCCAGCTCCTCACGCAGCCGTCCGCTGGAACCACCGTCGTCGGCCACCGTGACGACACCGGTGAGGTCGCCCGTGATCCGGCGCAGCGCGGTCAGCGAGGCGGACAGTCCCATGCCGCCGCCGAGGGCGACGACCTTGGGCTGGGTGCCGCGGCGGCGCGGTTTGCCGCCGCGTGCCTCGACCGGCCGGACCACACGCCCGTCGGAAGCGCTCCTGCGCAGTCGGCCGAGCCGTGGAGAACGTCCTGTCATTCCCGTCCCATGTCCCGGTGCACGACCACCGTCTCCACGCCCTCGGCCGCGAGACGCGCGGCGAGCTTCTCCGACATGGCCACCGAGCGGTGCTTGCCGCCCGTACAGCCGACCGCGATGGTCACATAGCGCTTGCCCTCCCGGCGGTAGCCCGCGGCGACCAGCTGGAGGAGCTCGGCGTACCGGTCGAGGAACTCCTTGGCGCCGGGCTGGTTGAGGACGTACGCCGACACCTCCTCGTTGAGGCCGGTGTAGGGGCGCAGCTCCGGGACCCAGTGCGGGTTGGGCAGGAAGCGCATGTCCACGACCAGGTCGGCGTCGACCGGCAGGCCGTACTTGAAGCCGAAGGACATCACGGTGGCCCGCAGCTCGGGCTCCTCGTCGCCGGCGAACTGGGCGTCCATCTTGGCGCGCAGTTCGTGCACGTTGAGGCTGGAGGTGTCGATCACCAGGTCGGCGTCGCCGCGCAGCTCACGCAGCAGCTCGCGCTCGGCGTCGATGCCGTCGACGATGCGGCCGTCGCCCTGGAGGGGGTGCGGACGGCGCACGGACTCGAAGCGGCGCACCAGGGCGTCGTCGGAGGACTCCAGGAAGACGATCCGCCGGGTGACGCCCTTCGACTCGAGGTCGGCGAGGGACTCGCGGAGGTTGTCGAAGAAGCGCCGGCCCCGGACGTCGACGACGACCGCGATCCGCGCCACGTTGCCCTGGGAGCGGGCGCCCAGCTCCACCATGGTGGGGATCAGGGCGGGCGGGAGGTTGTCGACGACGAACCAGCCGAGGTCCTCCAGACACTTGGCTGCCGTCGAGCGACCCGCCCCGGACATGCCGGAGATGATCACCAGCTCGGGGATGGCCGCGTCGGGGATCCCGGGCGGCGTGACGTCCGTACTCACCTGTGCTCCGTCTTCCTGGCGTACTTCTTGCTGAGGGCTGTCGGGGACCGCGGGGTGCGTGGTGGAATCCTCGCCTGGTTCCCTGGGTCCCTGCTGAGGCGCGGCTGTGGGCACAGTAGTGGGCGCCTGTTCCTGCTCCGCTGTGGGGTGTGCGTCGTGCTCGTGCTCGGTCATGTCTCCTGCCCCCGTCGTTCTTCCGGAGCGCCCGTCGTCACGGGGTCTCCGGGGGAACCCGCCGTCGTATCGGGTTCCTCATCATCAATGATCTCTCCGGTCGCCGTGTTCACGGCGGGGGCGGGCGATGCCGCCCGGGCGAGGGCCACGGCGATGGTCTCGGCCGTCTTGCGGCCTATCCCCGGAACCTCGCAGATCTGTTCGATCGTCGCGGCCCGGAGCCTCTTCACCGAGCCGAAGTGTTTGATCAGTGCCTGCTTGCGCGTCTCGCCGAGGCCGGGCACCTCGTCCAGGGGGCCGGCGCGGAAGCGCTTGGCCCGCTTGGTGCGCTGGTAGGTGATGGCGAAGCGGTGGGCCTCGTCGCGCACGCGCTGGAGCAGATAGAGACCCTCGCTGCTGCGGGGCAGGACGACCGGGTCGTCGTCGTCCGGCACCCAGACCTCTTCCAGGCGCTTGGCGAGACCGCAGACGGCGATGTCGTCGATGCCGAGCTCGTCCAGCGCCCGCTTGGCCGCCGCGACCTGCGGTTGTCCGCCGTCGACGACGACGAGCTGAGGCGGGTAGGCGAAGCGCTTGGGGCGGCCGTCATCGTCCTTGAGGCTGCTGGTGAGGGGCGCTTCGGTGGCGTCGGTCAGGGGCGCGTCGGTGAGGGGCGTCCCGGTGGCGTCGGCGAGCGGGTTCTCGCCGTCGGTCCACTCCCCCGTCCGCTCCTTCTCGGCGATGTAGCGCCTGAAGCGGCGGGTGATCACCTCGTGCATGGAGCGGACGTCGTCCTGCCCCTCGAAGCCCTTGATCTGGAAGCGGCGGTACTCGCTCTTGCGCTGCAGGCCGTCCTCGAAGACGACCATGGAGGCCACCACGTCGTCGCCCTGGAGGTGCGAGATGTCGTAGCACTCGATCCGGAGCGGCGCGCTGTCCAGGTCGAGGGCCTCGGCGATCTCCTCCAGGGCGCGCGAGCGCGTGGTCAGGTCGGAGGCGCGCCTGGTCTTGTGCAGGACGAGCGCCTGCTGCGCGTTGCGCTCGACGGTCTCCATCAGGGCCTTCTTGTCGCCCCGCTGCGGGATGCGCAGCGAGACGTTGGACCCGCGCCGCTCGGTGAGCCACTCCTGGACGGGTTCGACGGGCTCGGGCAGCGCCGGGACCAGGACCTCCTTGGGCACGGAGTCGCCCCGCTCCTCGCCGTACAGCTGCTGGAGGGCGTGCTCGACGAGGGCGCCGGTCGTGACGTCCTCGACCTTGTCGGTCACCCAGCCGCGCTGGCCGCGGACGCGTCCGCCGCGCACGTGGAAGATCTGGACGGCCGCCTCCAGCTCGTCCTCGGCGACCGCGATCAGGTCGGCGTCCGTCGCGTCCGCGAGCACGACCGCGTTCTTCTCCATGGCCTTCTTCAGGGCCTCTATGTCGTCGCGCAGGCGGGCGGCCCGCTCGTACTCCATCTCCTCGGCCGCCTCCGTCATCTGCTTCTCCAGCCGGCGGAGGTAGGTGCCGGTGCGGCCGGTCATGAAGTCGCAGAACTCCTCGGCGAGTTCGCCGTGCTCCTCGGCGGAGACCCGGCCGACGCACGGCGCGGAGCACTTGCCGATGTAGCCGAGCAGACAGGGCCGGCCGGTGCGGGCGGCGTTCTTGAAGACGCCGGCGGAGCAGGTGCGCACGGGGAAGACCCGCAGGAGCAGGTCGACGGTGTCCCGGATCGCCCACGCGTGCGCGTACGGCCCGAAATACCTGACGCCCTTCTTCTTGTGGCCGCGCATCACCTGGACGCGCGGGAACTCCTCGTTCATCGTCACCGCGAGGTAGGGATAGCTCTTGTCGTCGCGGTACTTGACGTTGAACCGGGGGTCGTACTCCTTGATCCAGGAGTACTCCAGCTGGAGCGCCTCGACCTCCGTGGACACCACCGTCCACTCCACCGACGCGGCCGTGGTGACCATCGTGCGGGTGCGCGGGTGAAGACCGGACAGGTCCTGGAAGTAGTTCGCCAGGCGCTGACGCAGGCTCTTCGCCTTTCCGACGTAGATCACCCGGCGGTGCTCGTCGCGGAATCGGTACACCCCGGGGGAGTCCGGGATCTGTCCCGGCTTGGGGCGGTAACTGGAGGGGTCGGCCATGTCTCACACCCTACTGGCGCGGGGTGACACTCCGGCGGGCTGTGGACGACGGCCTGGTGTCCGACGGGCCTGTGGACAAGCGGGGCGTCGAGGGCGGGACCCGGAGGCATCGACTCGGCCACACGCATGTGCCACTCGGGCATCAGGTGTTGTCGGGACTTGGTCAACACGCTTCAATGCGGGGGGACTCGGGCCCTGAGGGCCTCCCTACGGATGTGAAGGAGCTCCGGCGACGCCGGAAAGGCCCCGACCACCCGCACGAACGGTCCGACCAGCCGTCGTGAGCATTCACAGAGAGGCCCCTGCATGCCGCACGCCACACAGCACGCGGACGCCGCCGTCGACGCCGCCTCCGCGGAACTGGACACGGCCCTGCGAGGCGGTCCTTTCCATGTGGCGTTGCGTGCCGCGATCGCCGCCCGTGGCCTGCCCCTGCAACGCGTCCAGCACCATCTGTCGCGGTACGGGGTGAAGGTGGGCGTGACCAGTCTGAGCTACTGGCAGCAGGGCGCCCGGCGGCCGCAGCGCCCCGAGTCGCTGCGCGCCGTGCGTGCGCTGGAGGAGATCCTGCACCTGCCGGACGAGTCCCTGATCCGGCTGCTCGCGGAGCCCGACGGCGGGGACGGCGGCGCGGTGACCGGGCAGTCCGCGGGCCGCTCCTACCGCTCGCTGCTGGAGGCCTCCGGGATTCTCGAACAGCTGCTCGGCGAACTGGAGTGCCCCGTCGACGGGGGGCTGCACATCCTGGGCCACCATGAGCGGGTCCGCATCGGCTCGCGCCGTGAGCTGCTGGGACGCGAGTCGCAGCACATCGTGCGCGCGCACCGCGACGGCGTCGACCGCTTCGTGGCCGTCCATCACGGCGACCCCGGCTGCTCTCCGGAACGGATGACGGTGCACGCCCTGGAGAACTGCCGGGCCGGCCGGGTGCGCAGCCACCACGACACCGGCGTGCTCGTGGCGGAACTCCACTTCGACACCCGGCTGAGGGCCGGCGACACCTTCCTCTTCCGCTACGCCGTCGAGGACGGCACCGCCGACGTGTCCCGTGAGTACGTCCGCGGTTTCGGTGCGGCGGGCGGCCAGTACGCCCTCCAGATCCGCTTCGCCGAGAACGCCGTGCCCGTGCGCTGCCACCGGTTCACCCAGCACTCGGCGGCGGCCCCGCGCGGCGGCCGCCAGGAGCTGCCGCTCAGCGGCCGGCACCGTTCGGTGCACCTCGTCGAGCCTCGGGTGCGGTCCGGCATGGTCGGCATCGGCTGGGACTGGGAGTGAACGGCGCAGACTTTTACTCGCGGCTCCGGAATGGGGTAGCTTCCCGGCCTGCGGCTCACCTGCTCCTGCGTCCGTCGCGCCGGGTGCGGCTGCCCCGCGGGTACGGTCCGAGCGGCCGCAGAAAGCCAGAGAGAGGAACCGCCCCGTGATCGTCGTCGCCGGTGAGGCCCTGATCGACCTGGTACCGCAGGGCACGGGCGCCCTCGCGGGTCTCCAGCCGGCGCTCGGCGGCGGCCCCTACAACACGGCCGTCGCCCTCGGCCGCCTGGGCTCCCCCACGGCCTTCTGTTCCCGCACCTCGCTGGACGCCTTCGGCGAGGCGCTGCTCGCCGGGCTGCGGGACTCGGCCGTGGACGTGTCCGCCGTGCAGCGCGGCACCGAGCCGACCACGCTCGCGGTCGCCACCCTCGACGGGAACGGTTCGGCCGCCTACTCCTTCTACGTCGACGGCACCGCCGACCGCCTGTTCACGGCCCCGGCCGCCCTGCCCGCGGGCACGCGCGCGGTGTCCTTCGGGACCTGCTCCCTGATCCTCGAACCGGGTGCGAGCGCGTACGAGGAGCTGATGCGGACCGCAGCGGCGCAAGGACTGTTCACGGCGCTCGACCCGAACATCCGGGCCGGGCTGATCCCCGACGCCGACGCCTACCGGGCCCGCTTCAAGAGCTGGCTGCCCTCGGTGTCCCTGCTCAAGCTCTCCGAGGAGGACGCGGCGTGGCTGGGCGGCACCCCGCGCGAGTGGCTGTCCGCCGGTCCCTCGGCCGTCGTGATCACCCAGGGCGGCGACGGGCTGGCCGCCTTCACCCAGGGCGGGGCCGTGTACTCGGTGCCGGGCGAGCGGGTGGACGTGGTGGACACCATCGGCGCCGGGGACACCGTGAACGCGGCTCTGCTGCACGGGCTTTCGGTGCGGGACGCCCTGTCCCCGGCGGGCCTCGCGGGCCTGGGCGCCGACGGCTGGGAGCGGTTGCTGCGGTTCGCCGCCCGCGCGGCGGCGATCACCTGCTCCCGGGCCGGCGCGGAGCCGCCGTACGCCTCCGAACTGGGCGCCTTCCCGGACCCGTCCTAGGTGCAGCCGGTGCAGCCGGTGCAGCCGGTGCAGCCGGTGCAGCCGGTGCAGCCGGTGCAGCCGGTGCAGCCGGTGCAGCCGGTGCAGCCGGTGCAGCCGGTGCAGCCGGTGCAGCCGGTGCAGCCGGTGCAGCCGGTGCAGCCGGTGGAACGACGGACGGCGCCTCGCGGGAGTTCCCGCGGGGCGCCGTCGCTTTCACCGGCTCGCCGGGCCTCTCGGCCCGGGTCTTGAGCGGGCCGCGCGGCCCGTGTCGGTCAGGCCTTGCGAGCCCGCGTGGTCTTCTTCGCGGGGGTCGCCTTCGTGGTCGCCCCGGCGGCCTTCTTGGCCGCCGTGTTGTTCGCGGCGGTCGTCCGGCCCGTGGCCGTCTTGGCGGTCGTCGTCTTGGCGGTCGCGGTCTTGCGCGCGGTCGTCTTCGCCGCGACCGTCTTCTTCGCCGCCGCCTTGCGCGGGGCCTTCACCGGAGCCGCGTCGCTGATCCGGTCGGCGCCGAGCACCTCCCGCAGGAACTTGCCGGTGTGGCTGGTCGACACTCCGGCGATCTCCTCCGGCGTGCCCTCGGCGATGACGAGGCCACCGCCGGCGCCGCCCTCGGGACCCATGTCGACGACCCAGTCCGCGGTCTTGATCACGTCGAGGTTGTGCTCGATGACGATGACCGTGTTGCCCTTGTCGACCAGGCCCGCGAGCACCTTCAGAAGCTTGCTGATGTCCTCGAAGTGCAGGCCCGTCGTCGGCTCGTCCAGGACGTAGACCGTGCGGCCGGTGGAGCGGCGCTGGAGCTCGCTGGCGAGCTTCACACGCTGTGCCTCACCGCCGGACAGGGTGGTCGCGGACTGACCGAGCCGGACGTAGCCGAGGCCGACGTCCTTCAGGGTGTTGAGGTGGCGGGCGATCGCGGGGACGGCCTCGAAGAACTCCGTCGCCTCCTCGATCGGCATGTTCAGGACGTCGGCGATGGACTTGCCCTTGTAGTGGACCTCCAGGGTCTCCCGGTTGTAGCGGGCGCCGTGGCAGACCTCGCACGGGACGTAGACGTCCGGGAGGAAGTTCATCTCGATCTTGATGGTGCCGTCGCCCGCGCAGTTCTCGCAGCGGCCGCCCTTGACGTTGAAGGAGAAGCGGCCCGGCAGATAGCCGCGGACCTTCGCCTCGGTGGTCTCCGCGAACAGCTTGCGGACGTGGTCGAAGACACCGGTGTACGTGGCCGGGTTGGACCGGGGGGTGCGGCCGATGGGCGACTGGTCGACGTGCACGACCTTGTCGACGAGGTCGTCGCCGTCCACGCGCGTGTGCCGCCCCGGCACGCTCCTCGCGCCGTTCAGCTCGCGGGCCAGGTGCGTGTAGAGGATGTCGTTGACCAGCGTCGACTTGCCGGATCCGGAGACACCCGTGACCGCGGTGAACACGCCCAGCGGGAAGGACACGTCGATGTCCTGGAGGTTGTTCTCGCGGGCGCCGTGGACGGTGAGCCTGCGGGACGGGTCCTGCGGGCGCCGGATGTCGGGCACCGGGATCGCCTTCTTGCCGGACAGGTACTGCCCGGTCTGCGACTCGGTGTTGGCGAGCAGTTCCTTCAGGCCGCCGCTGTGCACGACCTTGCCCCCGTGCTCGCCGGCGCCGGGACCGATGTCGACGATCCAGTCGGCGACCTTGATGGTGTCCTCGTCGTGCTCGACGACGATCAGCGTGTTGCCCATGTCCCGCAGCCGGACCAGGGTCTCGATCAGCCGGTGGTTGTCACGCTGGTGCAGGCCGATGGACGGCTCGTCGAGGACGTACAGGACGCCGACGAGGCCGGAGCCGATCTGGGTGGCCAGGCGGATGCGCTGGGCCTCGCCGCCGGAGAGCGTGCCGGCCGCGCGGTTGAGCGAGAGGTAGTCGAGACCGACGTCGACGAGGAACCGCAGCCGCTCGTTGACCTCCTTCAGGACCCGCTCGGCGATCTTCTTGTCGCGGGCGTCGAGCTTCAGCTCGCCCAGGAAGTCCGCGCAGTCGCTGATGGACATCCCGGAGACCTCGGCGATGGACTTCCCCATGACCGTGACCGCGAGGACGAGCGGCTTGAGGCGCGTGCCCTCACAGGTGGGACAGGGCACCTCGCGCATATAGCCCTCGAAGCGCTCCCGGCTGGCGTCGCTCTCGGCCTCGCCGTGCCGGCGCTTCACGAACGGGAGGGCGCCCTCGAAGGGGGTCGTGTAGACGCGCTCGCGCCCGTACCTGTTGCGGTAGCGGACCTCGATCTGCGTCTTGTGGCCGTGCAGCAGGGCCTTCCTGGCGCGCAGCGGCAGCCCCGCGAAGGGGATGTCCGTACGGAAGCCGAGCGCGTCCGCGAGGGCGCCGATCAGCCGGCCGAAGTAGTCCTTGGTGTGGCCGTGCGACCAGGGGTGGATGGCGCCCTCGTCGAGGGACTTGTCCTCGTCCGGGACGATCAGCTCGGGGTCGACCTCCATGCGCGTGCCGATGCCGGAGCACTCGGGGCAGGCGCCGAAGGGCGAGTTGAAGGAGAAGGAGCGGGGCTCCAGCTCCTCGAAGGACAGGTCGTCGTACGGGCAGTACAGGTGCTCCGAGTACATGCGCTCGCGCTCGGGGTCGTCCTCGGGGAGGTCGACGAAGTCGAGCACGACCATGCCGCCGGCGAGGCCGAGCGCGGTCTCCACCGAGTCGGTGAGCCGGCGCTTGGCGGACTCCTTCACCGTGAGGCGGTCGATGACCACCTCGATGGTGTGCTTCTCCTGCTTCTTCAGCGTGGGCGGGCTGGACAACTGGATCGTCTCGCCGTCGACCCGCGCGCGGGAGTAGCCCTTGGTCTGGAGGTCGGCGAAGAGGTCGACGAACTCTCCCTTGCGCTCGCGCACCAGCGGCGACAGCACCTGGAAGCGGCTTCCCTCGGGCAGCTCCAGGACCCGGTCGACGATGGCCTGCGGCGACTGCCGCGTGATCGGGCGGGAGCACTCGGGGCAGTGCGGCTTGCCGATGCGCGCGAAGAGCAGGCGCAGGTAGTCGTAGACCTCGGTGATGGTGCCGACCGTGGAGCGCGGGTTGCGCGAGGTCGACTTCTGGTCGATGGAGACGGCCGGGGAGAGGCCCTCGATGAAGTCGACGTCCGGCTTGTCCATCTGGCCGAGGAACTGCCGGGCGTACGAGGAGAGGGACTCGACGTAGCGCCGCTGGCCCTCGGCGAAGATGGTGTCGAAGGCCAGCGAGGACTTGCCCGACCCCGACAGGCCCGTGAAGACGATGAGCGAGTCGCGTGGCAGGTCGAGCGAGACATTCTTGAGGTTGTGCTCGCGCGCGCCACGGACGATGAGACGGTCGGCCACGCCGGTCCGCACCTTTCTTGAGAGAAGTGACAGGGGCGGGGCCCCCGTCTTTCTCAGACTAGGGCGAGCCACTGACAACGCCGGTCGGGATTCACCGGTTCACAACAATCCCCGGCCTTCCAGCATGCCCGACGCCGCCACCGACCATATAGCACGCGCATTCGATTTGCGGGCTCGGTCGACCACCTTCACCCGAAGGGGTGGCGAGGCTAGGGTCAGCAGCATGATTGATCACGCTCATGACCTGGAGTCTGTACGTGAAGCGACCGAGCGGCTCCTCACCGCAGTCGCCGAACTGGACAACGCGTCGGCGGCCGAGCCGTCACGCCTGCCCGGCTGGAGCCGCGGACATGTCCTGGCTCACATCGCCCGCAACGCGGACGCCCTCGCGAACGTCCTCGAGGGCCGCCCCATGTACGCCGACGCATTCGTCCGCGACGCCGACATCGAGCGGGACGCCCCGCGCCCCCTGGACGTCCAGCTCACGGACGTACGGGAGAGCGCGGCCCGCTTCCAGGCGACGGGAGCCGTGCCCGCGGACTGGTCACGCACGGTGGAGCTGCGCAACGGGGTCGTCGACGCGGCGGCCCGCGTGCCGTTCCGGCGGTGGGTGGAGGTGGAGCTGCACACCGTGGACCTCGGCATCGGCTACGAGCTGGAGGACCTGCCTGAGGAGTTCACCGCGCGGGAGATCGAGTTCCTCGCGGAGCGGTTCACCGGGCGGGCCGACGTGCCGCCGACGCGCCTGACGGACGGCACGCGCGCGTGGCACACGGGCCGTGCGGCCGAGCGGCCCGAGGTGACCGTCACCGGCACCCCCGCGGACCTCCTGGGCTGGCTCGCCGGGCGTCGCGACGGTTCCGGTCTGACGGCGGACGGCGGGCCGCTGCCGGCCCTTCCGCCGCTATAGGCTGCCGCCATGACGTACAGCGGAGAGGTGACGGTCGGCGGACCGGCGGACGTGCACGAGCTCAAGGACCTGATGATCACCAAGATCGCGGTCGGCCCGATGAACAACAACGCCTATCTGCTGCGCTGCCGGGCCACGGACGAGCAGTTGCTGATCGACGCGGCCAACGACGCGCACGCCCTGCTCGGCACGATCGGCGACGACGGCATCGCGTCCGTCGTCACCACGCACCAGCACGGAGACCACTGGCAGGCGCTCGCCGAGGTCGTGGCGGCCACGCACGCGCGTACCTACGCCGGCCGGGAGGACGCCGCGGGCATCCCCGTGGCGACCGACGTCCCGGTCGACGACGGCGACGTGATCCGGGTGGGCAACGTCGAGCTCACCGCGCGCCATCTGGTGGGGCACACGCCCGGCTCGATCGCCCTGGTCTACGACGACCCGCACGGCCACCCCCACGTGTTCACCGGCGACTGCCTCTTCCCCGGCGGCGTGGGCAACACCCGTAAGGACCCGGAGGCGTTCGCCAGTCTGATCCGCGACGTCGAGACGAAGATCTTCGACGCGCTGCCGGACGAGACCTGGGTCTATCCGGGGCACGGCAACGACACCACGCTGGGCGCGGAGCGGCCGCACCTTCCGGAGTGGCACGCGCGCGGGTGGTGAGTTCGCACGGCACGGGGCGCGCGGTGCCGAACGCGCGCCCCGTGTGAATCGCGCGCACGCGCCGGTCCTCCACGCGCGCTCCCCGCACTCGTGGTTGCGCGGTCGACTGGTGTCAGTTCCGCGCGGGATGACGGCTCCGGCGCGGATCGGGCCGCCGGTCTACGATCCCCGCCCTCGGCCGGCGGCCCAGGCGGGTCCGCCGAGCCTGTTCACGAGAACGCAACACCCGTTCCCAGTATGCGGACAAGTCATGGTGTGACCTCGACAAACCGGGGTTTTCGCTGCCACTCTCCCGCCATGCACCTCGCCCCTCGTGTACTGCGCCGCGCCGTCGCCGGCGCCACCGTGGCCCTCCTCGCGACCGCTGTCGGCTGTGCCCCGCAGCCGGAGGAGGACAAGGCCGCGTCGACGCCCTCCGGTTCGAGCGCGGACACCTGCGCCAAGGGCGAACTGGCCACCGAGACCTCCGGCAAACTGACGATCGCGACCGACGAGCCCGCGTACGAGCCGTGGTTCAAGGACGACAAGCCGGCCAACGGCGAGGGCTTCGAGTCGGCGGTGGCGTACGCCGTCGCGGAGCAGCTCGGCTACGACAAGAGCGCCGTGGTCTGGCAGAGCGTGCCGTTCAACAAGGCCTACGCGCCGGGCGAGAAGACCTTCGACTTCGACATCAACCAGGTGTCGATCAGCGACGAGCGCAAGAAGGCCGTGGACTTCTCGTCCGGCTACTACGACGTGCGCCAGGCCGTCATCGCCCTGAAGGGCACGAAGGCCGCCGGGGCGACGAGCGTCGCGGACCTCAAGGGCCTCAAGCTGGGCGCCCAGGTCGGCACGACCAGCCTCGACTACATCGACGACGTGGTGAAGCCGACCCGGGACGCGGCCGTCTACGCCAAGAACGACCAGGCCAAGTCCGCGCTGAAGAACGGCCAGGTCGACGCCATCGTCACCGATCTGCCGACCGCCTTCTACATCACGGCCGCCGAGGTCACGGACGCCGAGATCGTCGGCCAGTTCGAGAACCAGGGCGGCTCACCGGAGCAGTTCGGGCTGGTGCTCGACAAGGGCAGCGCGCTCACCTCCTGCGTGAGCGGTGCCGTCGACGCGCTCCGTGAGAACGGCACCCTGGCGAAGATCGAGCAGCAGTGGCTCTCCGACGCCGTCGACGCGCCGGTGCTCAAGTGACGGTCACCAAGGACGAGTCCGGCCGGGAAGGCCCGGACGACGCGGACGACGTAGACGACGCGGACGGCGAGGACGGCATGTCCGGAGGCGACAAGGGCGCCCCCGACGACGGCTACGTCCCTTCCCAGCGGCGGCTGGAGCGCGAGCGCCACCGGCGCACGCGTGCCCGCCGCGCCACCGCGATCGCCGCGCTGTCGACGCTGGTCACAGGTGCCGTCCTCTACCTGGTCGTCGTCGGCGCGCCCGGCTGGCCGCGCGCCCGGGAGACCTTCTTCGACGGGCAGTACGCGCGCGAGGCGTTCCCCAAGGTCCTCGAAGGGCTCTGGCTGAACGTCAGACTGCTGGTGGTCTGCGGCGCCGCCGTGCTCGTCCTCGGCATGCTCATCGCCGTGGCCCGCACCCTGCGGGGGCCGGTGTTCTTCCCGCTGCGGGCGCTGGCGGCGGCGTACACGGACTTCTTCCGCGGTCTGCCGCTGATCATCAACCTGATGATCGTGGTGCTGGGCGTCCCGGCACTGCGGCTCCAGGGCGTGACCGTCGACCCCGTGCTGCTGGGCGGCACGGCGCTGACACTGACGTACTCGGCGTACGTCGCCGAGGTGTTCCGCGCGGGCATCGAGTCCGTGCACCCCTCACAGCGCGCCGCGGCCCGCTCGCTGGGCCTGAACAACCGGCAGGCGCTGCGTCACGTCGTGCTCCCCCAGGCCGTACGCCGCCAGGTGCCGCCGCTGCTGAACGACCTGGTGTCGCTCCAGAAGGACACCGGTCTCGTCTCGATCGGCGGCGCGATCGACGCCGTCCGCGCGGCCGACATCATCGTGGGCCGCAGCCTGAACTACACGCCGTACATCGTCGCGGGACTGGTCTTCGTGGCCCTGACCATCCCGATGACCCGCTTCACGGACTGGGTGACGGCCCGGATGGACCGTCAGCGGGCCCAGGGAGGAACGACATGAGCGACGCTCCGGCACCGCAGACTCCGGCACCGCCGGCTCCGGTGCTGCGGATGGAGTCCGTCCGCAAGACCTTCGGCGGGTCCGTCGTCCTGCGGGACGTCGACCTGGAGGTCGCCCCGCACACGGTGACCGCGCTGATCGGCGCCTCCGGCTCCGGCAAGTCCACCCTGCTGCGCTGCGCCAACCTGCTGGAGGACATCGACGACGGCGCGATCTGGCTGGACGGCGAGGAGATCACCGACCCGCGCGTCGACCAGGACGCGGTGCGGCGCCGGATCGGCGTGGTCTTCCAGGCGTACAACCTGTTCCCGCACATGACGGTGCTGGAGAACATCACGCTCGCCCCGCGCCGTGTGCACGGCGTCGCCCGCGCGCAGGCCGAGAAACACGCCAGGGAGCTGCTGGAGCGGCTCGGGCTCGCCGGTAAGGCCGGTGAGTATCCCGACCGGCTCAGCGGTGGTCAGCAGCAGCGGGTCGCGATCGTGCGCGCGCTGGCCGTGCGTCCCCGGCTGCTGCTCCTCGACGAGATCACGGCGGCCCTCGACCCCGAGCTGGTGGGCGAGGTCCTGAACGTCGTCCGCGATCTGAAGGCCGACGGCATGACCATGGTCCTCGCCACCCATGAGATGGGCTTCGCGCGCGAGGTCGCCGACCAGGTCTGCTTCCTGGACGGAGGCGTCGTGCTGGAACGGGGCACCGCCGAGCAGCTCTTCGGCGATCCGCAGCAGGAGCGCACACAGCGCTTCCTGCGGCGGATCGTGGAGGCGGGCCGCCTCTGAGGAGCGCGGTAAGGGGCTACGCCCTGGAGGGCGATGCTTACGCGTCCGCCTTGCCCGCCCCCGCCAGCGCGGCCACGCGCTCCACGCCGAACACGTATCCCTGCACCCCGCAGCCCGCGATGACGCCGTCGGCGCGCAGCGAGACATAACTGTGGTGCCGGAAGGACTCGCGCTGGTGGATGTTGGAGATGTGGACCTCCAGCACCGGCAGGCCGTCACAGGTGTTGAGGGCGTCCAGGATCGCGACCGACGTGTGCGAGTAGGCACCCGGGTTGATCACGATGCCGCAGTGGTCCAGCCGCGCCTCGTGGATCCAGTCGACCAGCTGCCCCTCGTGGTTGGACTGCCGGAAGTCCACGGTGCCACCGTGCGCGGCCGCCGCCTTGACGCACAGCGCCTCGACGTCGGCGAGCGTGTCGGAACCGTAGATCTCCGGCTGCCGCTGGCCCAGGAGGTTCAGGTTGGGGCCGTTCAGGATCATGATCGGGGCGTTGGCCAGGCTGCGGGGCACGGTTCCTCCGGTCCGTTCGTGGGCGGCCCGTCCAAGGCCGCCGCTCACACCGGTTTATCACGGTGAAACCGCAGGGCAGCAGGCCGTACCCTCCCCGCATGACCGCACCCTCGTATCCTCCGAAGCCGTCGCCCGGCGACCGCATAGCCGTCATCTCACCCTCCGCGGGGCTGCCCGGGCTCTTCCCGCGCCCCTACGAGCTGGGCGTGGAGCGGCTGCGCGACGAGTTCGGTCTGGAGCCCGTCGAGTACCCGACGACGCGCAGGATGGGGGCGACGCCGCAGGAGCGCGCCGACGACATCCACGCCGCGTTCGCCGACCCGGGCGTGCGGGCGATCGTCTCGTCGATCGGCGGCGAGGACCAGATCACCGTACTGCCGCTGCTGGACCGGGAGTTGCTGCGCGCGAACCCGAAGCCGTTCTTCGGGACGAGCGACAACACCAACCTGCTGGCGTTCCTGTACAACGCCGGTGTCGTCGGCTACCACGGCGGGAGCGTGATGTGCGAGTTCGGGCGCCCCGGAGCCATGCACCCGAAGACCGCCGACTCGTTGCGCGCCGCGCTGTTCACCTCGGGCCCCTACGAGCTGCGGCCCGCCGCTCGCTGGAACGACGTCGACCGCGACTGGGCCGACCCGGCGACCTTCGAGGCGGAGCCCGACAGCCGGCCCGGCGCCGGCTGGAGCTGGGTCAACGCCGACCGAGTGGTGGAGGGCCGCAGTTGGGGCGGCAACCTGGAGATCCTCTCCTGGCTGCTGATGGCCGACCGCGAGATCGCCCGCGACCCCGCGGTGTACGACGGCGGGGTGCTGATCCTGGAGACGTCGGAGGAACTGCCGAGCGCCACGGAGGTCTTCCGGATCCTGCGCAACATGGGCGAGCGCGGTCTGCTGCGGCGCTTCCCCGCGCTGCTGATGGCCCGCGCCAAGAGCTGGTCCTTCGAGCGCCCCAACAGCCCGGAGGAGGCCGCCCGTTACGCGGCGGAGCAGCGCGCGGCGGTGGAACGCGTGCTGCGGGCGTACGCGCCCGACACCCTGGCCGTCTTCGACGTGGACTTCGGCCACACGGACCCGCAACTCGTCGTCCCCTACGGCGGCACGATCCGCGTCGACGGTCCCGCGCGGAGCATCACCGTGACCTACTGAGCTCCCCTCGCGGCGGTCCGCGCCCCCGCACGCCCCCGTAACCCACGATCACTGTGGGTAGTTGACGCGGCATGCACGACGTACACACCGTGAAGGCGCCCTCCATGCCGCGGCTCGCGGCCGCCTCGCTCGCCGGGACGGCCATCGAGTTCTACGACTTCTTCGTCTACGGAACCGCCGCCGCCCTGATCCTGGGGCCGCTGTTCTTCCCGACGTTCTCGCCGCTGGCGGGAACACTGGCCGCGTTCGCGACGTTCGGCGTGGGGTTCGTGGCGCGGCCGCTGGGCTCGGTGCTGTTCGGGCACATCGGGGACCGGCGCGGGCGGCGGCCGGTCCTGGTCGTCTCCCTCCTGCTGACCGGCGCCTCCACGGTCGCGGTCGGCTGCGTGCCGACGTACGACACGATCGGGGTGGCAGCTCCCCTGTCGCTGCTCGTCCTGCGTTTCCTCCAGGGGCTGGGGCTCGGCGGGGAGTGGGGCGGCGCGGTGCTGCTGACCGCGGAACACGCGCCCGCCGAGCGGCGCGGGCTGTGGTCGAGCTTCCCGCAGGTGGGGCCCGCGGTGGGCTTCGTGCTCGCCAACGGGGTGGTGCTGATCCTGTCGGTGACGCTGACGGAGGCGCAGTTCGCGCAGTGGGGGTGGCGGGTGCCCTTCTGGGCGGCCGGGGTGCTGGCCGTGCTCGGGCTGTGGCTGCGGTCGTCGCTGCCCGAGAGCCCCCGGTTCCTGGAGATCGACGACCACGCGCGTGTGCCGCTCGTGGAGGTCGTGCGCGATCACTGGCGGCTCGTCCTGCTGACCGCCGGGGCGCTCGCCGCCGGCTACGCGATCTTCTACGCCGTGACGACCTGGTCCCTGGCGTACGCGACGGAACGGCTCGGGGTGAGCCGCACGGTCATGCTGGTCTGCATCATGGCCGCCGTGGTGGTGAAGGGTTCGCTGACTCCCGTGATGGCGATGCTCGGTGACCGCTTGGGCCGCCGGCCGTTGTGCCTCATGGGCTGCGCGGCGGCCGCGCTGTGGATGTTCCCGCTGGTCGCGCTGCTCTCGACCGGCGAGCCACTGCCGATGTTCCTCGGCTTCCTGGGGGCGCTGCTCGCCTTCGTCACGATGTTCGCGGTGATCTCGGCGTATCTGCCGGAGCTCTACGCGCCGCGCGTGCGCTGCACCGGTGCGGCGCTCGGCTACAACCTGGGCGGCGTCCTCGGGGGCGCGCTCACGCCGATCGTGGCGACCGCCCTCGCCGAGCGCTCGGGGCGGGTCCCGTGGGGTGTGGGCGCCTATCTGACGGGGATCGCGCTGCTCAGTCTGGGCTGCTTCGCGCTGCTGCCGGAGACCCGGCCGGTGCGGGTGGCCGCCGTGCGGCCGGCTACGGATTGATCGCCAGCTCCAGGTAGGCCGCGAACAGCACGAGGTGGACGCCGCCCTGCAACGGTGTGGCCCGTCCCGGGACCACCGTCAGCGAGCTGACCACGACGGTCAGCGCGAGCAGGACCATATGGGTGGGGCCGAGCCCGAGGACGAGCGGCCCGGAGAGCCAGAGCGAGGCCAGGGCCACCGCGGGGATGGTGAGACCGATGCTGGCCATCGCGGAGCCGAGCGCGAGGTTGAGGCTGGTCTGCACCCGGTCGCGGCGGGCGGAGCGCAGCGCGGCGATCGTCTCGGGGAGCAGGACGAGCAGCGCGATGATCACACCGACCACCGCTTGAGGCAGTCCGGCGGCCTCCACTCCAGACTCGATCGTGGGCGAGACGCCCTTGGCGAGGCCCACCACACCGATCAGGGCCAGGCCGAGCAGCCCGAGGCTGATCCGGGCGGTCCGGGCCGTGGGGGCTCCGGCGTGGTCGTCGGCGGCGATCACGTCTCCCTGCCGGGTGACCGGCAGGAAGTAGTCGCGGTGCCGGATGGTCTGCGTCGCCACGAACAGGCCGTACAGGACCAGTGAGGACAGGGCGGCGAAGGTGAGCTGGACGGCGGAGAACTCCGGGCCCGGTTTGCTGGTGGTGAAGGTCGGCAGAACCAGGCTGAGCGTGGCCAGGGTGGCGACGGTCGCGAGTGCCGCGCCGGTGCCCTCCGGGTTGAAGATCGCCGTGCCGTGGCGCAGCGAGGCGACCAGGAGGGAGAGGCCGACGATGCCGTTGCAGGTGATCATCACGGCCGCGAAGACCGTGTCCCTGGCCAGGGTCGAGCTCTTGTCCCCGCCGTCCGCCATCAGGGTGACGATCAGGGCGACCTCGATGATCGTCACGGCCACCGCGAGGACGAGGGATCCGAAGGGTTCACCGACCCGGTGGGCGACGACCTCCGCGTGGTGCACGGCGGCCAGGACCGATCCGGCGAGGACCAGCGTCACCACGACGACGACCGCGCCGGGCAGGTCGCGTCCCCAGGTCAGGGCCAGTAGGACGACCGCCAGCGCCGGCACGAGCGCTGTCCACCGGGTCGTGACCGACCTGAGCCGAGCGATCATGCAGTGATCGTCGCAGAGCCGTACGGGCTCCGCATTCCGGCCCGTCCCGCCCGCGTGCCCGACCGTCCGGCCTGTCCGGGCAGGACGGTCGGGCACGCGGCTGCCGTCACCTGAACTCGGTCGTGTCCTGGACGTCGCAGTCGGTGAAGGACGGGGGACGGGTGCAGAGGGCGGCCATCCGCTCCGCGAACTTGCTCGTCTCCGGGTCGTCGCTGTTGCGCATGGCCTCCTCGTGGGAGTCGAACTCGATCACCACGAGGTAGCGGTTCGGTTGGTCGCGGTCCTTGAGGACCAGGCGGCGCGTCGGGCCGTCGGCTCGGCCCGTGATGCGCTGCTCCCCCTCCTCGGCCAGCGCCCGCATCTCGTCGATGCGGTCGGTCTCGAACTCGAGGATCTGGACGAACCTCTGCGATGTGCCCACGGTGCCTCCACCCGGAACCGGCGTCCCCGGGTGGAAACGCCCCGCTCCAACGAAGCACCGGGAGCGGTGCTCGGCAATTCGCCGCGCACCGCTCCCGGGGGTGGTTGTTCCTACGTCCTCCGTGGTCAGGCCTCGATGCTGTCCTTCGGAGCGCCTTCGCTCTCCGTACGCGCCGCCTCGGCCGCCGCCTGCTTCTTCGAAGCCAGCAGACTGGTGATCGTGGTGACGATCAGAACGGAGCAGATGACACCGAGCGAGACCGGGATGCTGATCTCGGGGACGTGGACCCCGGACTCGTGCAGGGCGTGCAGCACCAGCTTCACGCCGATGAATCCGAGGATGACCGACAGACCGTAGCTGAGGTGGACCAGCTTCCTCAGCAGGCCGCCGATGAGGAAGTAGAGCTGCCTGAGGCCCATCAACGCGAACGCGTTGGCGGTGAAGACGATGTACGGGTCCTGCGTCAGGCCGAAGATCGCGGGGATCGAGTCGAGGGCGAAGAGCACGTCGGTGGTACCGATCGCGAGCATCACGACCAGCATCGGGGTCATGACCCGCTTGCCGTTCTGCTCGATCCACAGCTTCGTCCCGTGGTAGCGGTCGGCGACACCGAACCGCTTCTCCACGGCCTTGAGCAGCTTGTTCTCCTCGAACTCCTCCTCGTCCTCGTCGGCCCGGGCCTCCTGGATGAGCTTCCAGGCGGTCCAGATCAGGAAGGCGCCGAAGAGGTAGAACACCCACGCGAAGCTGGCGAGGATCGCGGCGCCCGCGGCGATGAAGATCGCTCGCAGGACCAGGGCTATGAGGACACCGACGAGCAGGACCCGCTGCTGGTACTGCGACGGGACCGCGAACTTCGCCATGATCAGGACGAAGACGAAGAGGTTGTCGACACTGAGCGACTTCTCGGTGATGAAGCCCGCGAAGAACTCGCCGGCCGGCTCACCGCCGCTGAAGACGAGCAGCCCGACTCCGAAGAGCCCGGCCAGGGCGATCCAGACGACGGTCCAGATCCCCGCTTCCTTGATCGACACGTCGTGCGGCTTGCGGCCGATGAAGAAGTCGACCGCGATGAGGGCGGCAAGGCCCACGATGGTGAGGACCCAGAGGGCCAGGGAAACATTCATTGCGCCTCCGACAGTACGTAACGGCAGGTGATCAGCGTCGTCGCGCTGCCGGAGGTCTCTTCCACCCGAGACGGGCCGACGCCCCGGGATCAGGCCTGATCCGTATTGACGGGTACGCCGCAGCAGGGAGTACTCCCCTCCGTGAGGAAAACAGTACCCCAACCACCAAGAAAAGGTAAAGTGATTGGTAAAAGAAGCGCCAAGTTCCCTGGTCAGAGGACTTTACTAGTACTTGGCGCGAGCTGCCGCGACCTGCGCGAGGACCTGCTGGAGCACCTGGCTGCCGGGCGGCACAAGGCTCGGCTCATACGTCCAGGCATGCCCGACCCAGGGGTCGGCGAGGTGATCCTCGGCCACCGGCGTCAGCCGCAGCAGCGCACGCCACAGCGGATCCAGCAACGGACCGTAACTGTCGGCGTCCTCCCGGTCGGCGACCATCATCAGGTGGACACCGACGCCGGGCCCCTCGTCCGCGAGGTAGCGCAGCTGGGTCACGGCACGGTCGTCGAAGCCGTGCGGGAAGTCGTTGACGACCAGCAGCTGCTGGGCCGTGTCGAAGCCGGGCGGCAGCGAGTCGGCCATGCCGCCACGCACCGCCATCTGCACCAGGTCGACCCGCTCGGTGAGCCGGCCCAGGACCGCCGCGACTCCGGCCGCGCCGACCGCGGGCGGGGCCGCGAGCACGCCGCTCTGCACCAGCGGCGCGAGTTCCCGGGCGCCCGAACCGGCCGGATCGACGACATGCACGGTGAACTCGTCCGCCGGATGCACCGCCAGCAGCCGGGCCGTGTGCGCCACGGCAGACTCCATGGCGAGGCGGCGCAGTTCGTGGGAGTCGGCGAACGATCCGTCGGACAGGCCCGACCGCCCGCTGTCGATCCACAGGCCGCGCTCGAGCGGGAGCCTGACCAGCATCGGGATGCGCAGTGGGTCGCTCTCGGGAAGGTGCAGGTCGCCCAGGCGCACGGCCATGGGCATCTCCATGGGGACGCGGTAGGCGTGCCAGACGGGGTTGTCCCAGCGCGCGTACGCCGCGGGCAGCGCCGGTTCGACCACATCGGCCTCGGCGCCGAGCTGGACGAGATCCCGGTCCAGTGCCTCCCGGGCCTGGTCGACCAGCTGAAGGTGCTTGGCCTGGGCCGCCTCGCGGGCGGCGTCGCCCTGGCCGCCCATCCTGCTGCGCGGGTCGGACAGGACCTGGTCCAGCTCCTTCTCCATCCGCGTGTCGGCGAAGTCGACGGCGCTGCGGTACGCGGCCGTGCTGCGGGCCAGGTCCTCGAACATGCCCCAGACCTGGTTGTAGAGCCGCTCCTCCATGGACCAGCCGGTCGCGTCACCCGCGACGGGCCGGGCGGGCTCTCCGGGCCGGGCCGGGGGCGCGGTGGGCGGAGGCGGAGGCGGAGCGGCGTTCTGCCGACGCGGATGGCTGTAGTCGATCGGGCCACCGGCGGTGGGTGCCGTCGGCGTCGGCTGGGTGGCGTCGGGATCCGCCGGCGTGGCGCCCGCCGGGTAGCCCGTGGCCGAGGGGCCCTGCGGGTTCTGGGTCGACCCGTACGGGCCGGCGCCGCCCTGGGTGCCCTGCGTGCCGTACGGCGAGCCGCTCTGGTCCGGGCCGAGGGCGGACGCGGCCGCCTGCCGGGAGCGGTCGCCCTCGGCGGTACGCGGCGGCGCCTGTACCGAGCGGGCCAGGCCCTGGACCACGGCGTCGTTGATGCCGGCCGCGAGTCGGTGCGCCTGCGTCAGACCCTGGTCGGTGAGGAGTTCGGCGAGGCCGCCCGCGTAGCCCTGGCCGACGGCGCGCACCTTCCAGGCGCCCTGCCGCCGGTACAGCTCCAGCGCGACGACCGCCGACTCCGCGTCCAGGCCGGTGATGGTGTAGGTCGCGACCTCGGTGCCGTCGAGGCCGGTGACCGCGACGAAGGGGGCCGCGACCGAGCCGAAGCTGACCGGCCCGCCGACGCCCGTGGGCAGCGCGAGCAGCACACTGACCCGGTGCACGGCCGCCGACACGGCGTCCAGGTCCACCGCGAGACGGTGGTCGGCGGCCGCCTGCCGGGAGACCTCCAGGCCGGGCAGTGTGGGTACGCCGGGATGGGCCACCCACTCGACGCCGGGGACCTTGCCGCTCTCGTCACCGAGTGTGGCAACCGCCATGACCGGCCTGCCGGCCGAGACCCGGATCTCGAGGCGGACCTGGGAGAGCGGGTGGTTCTGCCCCCGCACCAGCTCGGCCGTCATCGCCTGTCGTCCCCCTGCGTCGCGTGTGGTGTTGTCTCGGTGCCGCTCTCCGCCCTACAGCGCGGGCAGGATCGCGGGCATCAGGTCCTGGAAGGTGCGGCCGTTGGCCGGAGCGCCGAGGGCCGTCATGTTCCAGCCCCCGCCCACCCGGTGCACCTTCGCCATGATCTGGGCGGTGTAGGCGCCGCCGCCGGCCAGCGTGTAGCGCGCGAGCTCCTGGCCGTTGGTCTCGTCGACCAAGCGGCAGAAGGCGTTCTGCACTTCCTGGAACGTCTGGCCGGTGAAGGAGTTCACCGTGAAGATGATCTGGTCGATGTGGACCGGCACGCGCGCGAGGTCAACGAGGATCGCCTCGTCGTCGCCGCCCTGACCGACACCGCCGACGAGGTTGTCACCGGTGTGACGGACCGAGCCGTCGTCACTCACCAGGTGGCGGAAGAAGACGACGTCGACCGGCTGCTTGTCGGCGAACAGGACCGCGGAGGCGTCGAGGTCGATCTCCCGCGTCCGGGAGCCGAACAGGCCGCGCCGCGGGGCCGCCTGCCAGCCGAGACCCATGCGCACCGCGGTCAGGCTGCCCCCGTCGTTCTTCTGAAGACTGATGGCCTGACCCTTGGTCATGTTGACGGTCACGCGCTGATTCCCCTCTCGAGCTGTCCCCTGTTGCCGCGAGCCCGCGGTTGACGGAAACCCTACGCAAAGGCACTGACAGTGCCGTACCCAGGCCCGCACTTTGTGTCGGTCTTGCAACACAGGGCGTGCGGGGCGGGGGCACAGCAACCGCAGGGGTCCGTCAGGCCAGACCCGCCTCCCTCATCTGGCGAAGTTCCTTCTTCATTTCGGAGACCTCGTCACGGATCCGGGCGGCGACCTCGAACTGGAGGTCGGCGGCGGCGGCCCGCATGCGCTGCGTCATCTCCTCGATCTGCTCGGCGAGTTCGGCCGCGGGGCGGTCCGTCGGCACCGTCTCCTCGGACCTGCCCTTGGCCGACCTGGACTTGGCGCCCTTGGCCGCCTTGTCTCCGAGGGAGGGCACCGGGGCCTTGGTTCCCCGCCCGTCCTTCTTCGCGCGGTAGCCCGAGCCGAGCAGCTGCTCCGTGTCGACCTCCTCGCGGGAGATCTGGGCGACGATGTCGTTGATCTTCTTGCGGAGCGGCTGCGGGTCGATGCCGTTCGCCGTGTTGTAGGCGACCTGCTTCTCCCGGCGGCGGTTGGTCTCCTCGATGGCCCGTTCCATGCCCGGGGTGATCTTGTCGGCGTACATGTGGACCTGGCCGGAGACGTTGCGCGCCGCGCGGCCGATGGTCTGGATCAGCGAGGTGCCGGAGCGCAGGAAGCCCTCCTTGTCGGCGTCGAGGATCGCCACCAGGGACACCTCGGGCAGGTCGAGACCCTCCCGCAGGAGGTTGATGCCGACCAGGACGTCGAACTCGCCGGCGCGCAGCTCACGCAGCAGCTCGATCCGGCGCAGCGTGTCGACGTCACTGTGCAGGTAGCGCACGTGGATGCCGAGCTCCAGGAAGTAGTCCGTGAGGTCCTCGGCCATCTTCTTGGTGAGCGTGGTGACCAGGACGCGCTCGTCCTTCTCCACGCGCGTGCGGATCTCGTGCACCAGGTCGTCGATCTGGCCCTCGGTCGGCTTGACGACGACCTCCGGGTCGATCAGGCCGGTGGGGCGGATGATCTGCTCGACGGTGCCGTCCCCGCGGGAGAGCTCGTACTTGCCGGGGGTCGCCGACAGGTAGACGGTCTGCCCGATGCGCTCCTGGAACTCCTCCCACTTCAGCGGGCGGTTGTCCAGGGCGGAGGGCAGCCGGAAGCCGTGGTCGACGAGGGTGCGCTTGCGGGAGGCGTCCCCCTCGTACATGGCGCCGATCTGCGGGACGGTGACATGGGACTCGTCGATGACGAGCAGGAAGTCGTCCGGGAAGTAGTCGAGCAGGGTGTTCGGCGGGGAGCCCGGCGAGCGGCCGTCGAAGTGCATCGAGTAGTTCTCGACGCCGGAGCAGGAGCCGATCTGGCGGAGCATCTCCAGGTCGTACGTGGTGCGCATGCGCAGCCGCTGGGCCTCCAGGAGCTTGCCCTGCTTCTCCAGCTCGGCCAGGCGCTCGCCCAGCTCCTTCTCGATGTCGTTGGCGGCCCGCTCCAGGCGTTCGGGGCCCGCCACGTAGTGCGTGGCCGGGAAGATGTACAGCTGCTGGTCGTCGCTGATGATCTCGCCGGTGAGCGGGTGCAGGGTGGACAGGGCCTCGATCTCGTCGCCGAACATCTCGATGCGGACGGCGAGCTCCTCGTAGACCGGGAAGATCTCGATGGTGTCGCCGCGCACCCGGAAGGTGCCGCGGCTGAACGCCAGGTCGTTGCGCGTGTACTGGATGTCGACGAAGCGGCGCAACAGCTGGTCCCGGTCGAGCTCGTCGCCGACGCGGAGCGGGACCATGCGGTCCACGTACTCCTGCGGGGTGCCGAGGCCGTAGATGCAGGAGACCGAGGCGACCACGACGACGTCACGGCGGGTGAGCAGCGAGTTGGTCGCGGAGTGGCGCAGGCGCTCGACCTCCTCGTTGATCGAGGAGTCCTTCTCGATGTAGGTGTCCGACTGCGGGACGTACGCCTCGGGCTGGTAGTAGTCGTAGTACGAGACGAAGTACTCGACCGCGTTGTTCGGCAGCAGTTCGCGGAACTCGTTCGCCAGCTGGGCGGCCAGGGTCTTGTTCGGCGCCATCACCAGGGTGGGGCGCTGGAGCTTCTCGATCATCCACGCGGTGGTCGCGGACTTTCCGGTGCCGGTCGCGCCGAGCAGGACGACGTCCTTCTCACCTGCCTCGACGCGCTTGGCCAGCTCGGCGATGGCCGCCGGCTGGTCGCCGCTGGGCTGGTAGGGACTGACGACCTCGAAAGGCGCCACCGTGCGTTCGATGTGGGAAACGGGCCGCATGTCCTCCACCGTACGACCCCCCACTGACAACGGGGTCCGATCAGCGGTTCCGCGAGGGCCGGCCCCGGGGTTCCGCGGGTACGGGCCTCAGCGGTTCTGCGGGGTCCTGGACTCGCGGTGCGGCACCTTCCGGCGGCTGCGGAGCTGGGAGCGGCGCGACTGGTGCGGGGCCTGCGGGTGCGCCGGGACGCCGGGTTTGTGCTCGGCGGGGGTCCAGTCGGGCTTGCCCATGACCATCAGCGGGTCGAACATCACGACGACACCCGCGAGGCAGAGGAAGGCGAGGGGACCGATCAGCATCGGTGCGAGGAGGGCGGCGGGAGAGTCACCCGCGGTCGGGGCACCCGTGTGCAGATGGACGCTCAGGGCGGCCATCCCGGTGTAGTGCATGCCGGTCACGGCCAGTCCCATGACCAGGCTGGCGCCCACGCTCCACAGGAAGCCCCTG
Organism: Streptomyces sp. NBC_01334; assembly: GCF_035983595.1. Lineage (NCBI taxonomy): Bacteria > Bacillati > Actinomycetota > Actinomycetes > Kitasatosporales > Streptomycetaceae > Streptomyces > Streptomyces sp. NBC_01334. The sequence goes on from NZ_CP130718.1 coordinate 2,661,063, forward strand.
ACCTGTCCCGCGGCCCACAGGGCGGCGGTGGCGGCCGCCATGGCGATGGCGACGGAGGTGGCGACGGTGAGCGTGTTGTACTCGAAGGTCCCGTTGAAGCGCATTCCGGCCATGCCCAGGTAGTGCATCGACGCGATGCCCAGGCCGGTGATGGTGCCCCCGGTGAACAGCGCCGTTCCGGTCGCGCCCCGGTATCCGACTATGAAGATCCCCACGCCCACCATGACGATGGCGACGCCCAGGCTCGCGTAGGTCATCGGTTTGTCGTAGTGGATCGGGGCGCCGTCGACCGTGAAGCCGATCATCGCGATGAAGTGCATGGTCCAGATGCCGGAACCGATCGCCGCCGATCCGAGGGCCAGCCATCCCGGGCGCCAGGACTGGGCGACGAGCAGGGCTCTGGTGGTGCAGCGCAGACCGAGAGCACCGCCGAGGCAGGCCATGAGGTAGGCCACCAGCGGTGTGACGAGTCCGTAGCTGAAACCGTCGACCGTGCCGTGCATGCGCGGTAGCCCTTCGCCCTGTTGCTCGATGTTCTGAAACTCGCCCCTCCCCAGGACCGCTGAGCGCGGTCAAGGCTGAGAGAGAGTATGACCCCCACCGGAATGGTCGAACGATTTTCCGGCAAAGAAACACGCCCTTGTCGCACATGTGCGGCACCGGTGAGCGGCCTCCGGGGTCCCCTTTCGTTCTGTGGTCATCATGTACTCCCCCGGCACTCCCCCGGCGTCGACCCTCTGCTGTCACTGTTGAGCTGTATGTGATGGCCCGACGCGAGGAGTACGCATGCACGCGCGCGTAGTTGCCGCCACGACCACCGCGGTCCTGGGCACCGTCGCCCTCCTGCTCCCCGTTCACGACGCCCGGGCGGGCAGCGCCTTCCGGCCGTCGGTGATCGCCCACCGGGGAGCCTCCGCCCATGCCCCCGAGAACACCCTGGACGCCGTCGACGAGGCGGCCTCGCTGGGCATCCTGTGGGTGGAGAACGACGTCCAGCGCACCAAGGACGGAGAGCTCGTGGTGATCCACGACGACAGTCTCCGCCGCACGACCGACGCCGAGGAGGTCTTTCCCGGCCGGGCCCCGTGGAAGGTGGGGGACTTCACGGCGGCCGAGATAGCCCTGCTCGACGCGGGAAGCTGGTTCGGCGCGGCGTACACGGGCGCGCGGGTGCCGACGCTGAAGGAGTACGTCGAGCGGGTCGAGCACCACCACCAGAAGCTGCTCCTGGAGGTCAAGAACCCCGAGCTGTATCCGGGGATCGAGCAGCAGACCCTCAAGGTGCTGAGCAACGAGGGCTGGCTGGACCGGCGGCACCTCACGAACCGGCTGATCGTGCAGAGCTTCAGCGCCGACAGCCTGCGGACCCTCCACGACCTGAAGCCGGGGGTGCGGACCGGACTGCTCGGGATGCCGGCCGTCTCGGACCTGCCCCGGTACGCGGGCTTCGCCGACCTGATCAACCCGTCGTACACCGCCCTCTCCCCCGCGTACGTCTCCGCCGTGCACGCGCTCACCGGGCCGCACGGCAAGCCGATGAAGGTCTTCGCCTGGACCGTCGACGACCCCGCGACCGCCGAGGCCGTCGCCGCGTACGACGTCGACGGCGTGATCACCAACAAGCCCGACGTGGTGCGGCGGGCCCTGTACGGGTACTGACGCCGGCGGCCCCGGGGCGCAGTACGGAGCAAGCCGTGCCGACGCCCCGGGCGTTGTCAGTGCCAGGCCGTACGGTGGGCGCATGGACAGCCATGGGCAGGACGAGCAGCGGGCCGTGTGGACCGTCGTCGGTACCGACATCGGTCCGCTGTTGCTGGCCGCGACCGGTGAGGGCCTGCTCAACGTCGTGTTCCACGCCACCGACGCGGTACGCGACCAGGCGCTCGGCCGGCTCGCGGCCCGACTGGGCACGGAGCCCGTCGAAGCGCCCGACTCCCCGCTGCTGGCCGAGGCGATACGCCAGGTGAAGGCCTACTTCGCCGGTGAGCGGCGGGCCTTCGAGCTGCCGTTGGACTGGTCGCTGATCTCGGGCTTCAACCGGCAGGTGCTCCGCGAACTCGAGTCCGGCGTCCCGTACGGGGCGGTCGTGGGCTACGGCGATCTCGCCAGGCGGGTGGGACAGCCACTGGCGGCCCAGGCCGTGGGAGTGGCGATGGGCGCCAATCCGCTGCCGGTCGTCGTGCCCTGCCACCGGGTGGTGGCGAGCGACGGCGGCATCGGCGGGTTCGGGGGCGGTCTGGAGACCAAGCGGAAGCTGCTCGCGCTGGAAGGGGTACTACCCGAGCCGCTGTTCTGAGGGGACACTGCGCCGGTGACCACATCCCCCGGTCGTCGTCACGACCGCGCGACGCTCCGGCGCGGGCCGTGACCGCCGTAGAGCGCGCCGCGACCGCGCCCGTCGTCGCCGCCCTCGTGCCCGCGCTGCGGCGCCGCACGACCGGGGTGCTGGTCGCGAGCCAGATCCTCGGCGGGCTCGGCGTCGCCACCGGCATCGCACTGTCCGCCGTACTGGCCCGGCAGGTCAGCGGCACCGAGGCACTGTCCGGGCTCGCGCCCACCGCCACCGTCGCCGGTACGGCCGTGCTGTCCATGCCGATGGCCGCGCTGATGACCGCGCGCGGGCGCCGGCCGGGGCTGGTACTGGCCTATCTGGTGGGCGCCCTGGGCGCCTGTGTCGTCGTGGTGGGGGCGCGGGCCGGGAACTACCCGCTGCTGCTGTGCGGCATGGCCGCCTTCGGCGCGGCGTCCTCCGCGAACCTCCAGGCGCGGTTCGCCGCCGCCGACCTGGCCGAGCCGCAACGGCGTGCCCGGGCCATCTCGAACGTGGTGTGGGCGACCACCATCGGCGCGGTCCTGGGCCCGAACATCGCCGCGCCCGCCGGCCGGAGCGTCGCCGGCCTCGGCATACCCGCGGCGGCGGGCCCCTTCCTGTGGGCCGCCGGGATCTTCGTCATGGCCGCGGTCCTGGTGGCCGTCCTGCTGCGCCCCGACCCGCTGCTGACGGCCCGCGCGCTCGCGCCGCGGGAGGAGCGGTCCCCGCAGGCCCGTTCCCTGCGTGCCGGTCTGGCGGCCGTCGCCGCCTCGCCCCGCGCGCGGCTCGCCCTCGTGACGGTGGCCGTGTCGCACACGGCGATGGTCTCGGTCATGTCGATGACCCCGCTCGACCTCACCCGCCACGGCGCGAGCATCGATCTGATCGGGCTGGTCATCAGCGGGCACATCGCGGGCATGTACGCGTTCGCGCCGCTGATGGGACGCCTGGCGGACCGGGTGGGACGGCTCTCCGTGGCGGGACTCGCAGCCGGGCTGCTGGCCGTCGCGATGTTCCTGGCGGGGACGGCGGGCGACAGCCACGGGCAGACCGCCGCCGGGCTCTTCGTACTCGGGCTGGGCTGGTCGGCCGGCCTCGTGTCCGGTTCCGCGCTGCTGACGGACTCGGTGCCGCAGTCCGCGCGAGCCGCCGCCCAGGGGATCTCCGATCTCACCATGAACACCTCGGCGGGGTTCGGCGGAGCGATCGCCGGGCTGATCGTCGCGCAGGCGAGCTACGCGTGGCTCAACGCCGCCGCGGCGAGTCTGCTCGTCCCGCTGGCCGCCCTGGTGCTGTTCACCCGGACCGGGAACGGGAACAAGAACGGGGACGGGGACGGGGACAGGTCCAGGACGACAGCGGGGGACAGCCCGCCGGGCGTACGACAGTCGTAGGTGCGGCGGTCGTAGGTGCGGCGGTCGTGGCCACATCAGTGGCGGCCTGGCCAGTGGTGGCCGGGTCAGTCGTAGTGCCGTGCCTCGATGACGTTGCCGTCCGGGTCGCGGAAGTAGAAGCTGCGCGTGGCCTCGCCGCGGGCGCCGAAGGAACCCTGCGAGACGTCCGACACGGGGACGGCGCGCTCCTCCAGGCGGGCCAGCAGCGTGTCGAAGTCGCCCCTCGGCAGGGCGAGGCAGACGTGGTTCACGGGGTGCCCCGCGCTCTCGGCGGCGCCGGGGAGCATCTTCATCCGCTCGGCCATCGACGACGGCATGAGGTCCAGGAGAGCCTCCTCGTTGACCCGTACGGAGGGAAACGGTTCCTCTCCGGCGGCGAACTCGGCGAGCCGTACGGGCTCCAGGCCGACGGCCTTCTCGTAGAAGTCGGCGGCGGCGATCGGGTCGCGTACCCACAGGACGACATGGTCGAGACGTGTCGTGTTGTCCGTCATACGTCCCAGGCTGGTGTCCTGCTCCACAGGCCGCAAGGGTTTGACCGGGCGCGCCGCCCGCCAGAGATGAGGGGAGACCGACGGACAGGAGGCGGGCGCGTGGTGCTGGTGGTGTCGGAAGAGGTGCGGGACGCGGTCGACGCGCGTCGACCCGTGGTGGCCCTGGAGTCCACGATCATCTCGCACGGGCTGCCCCGCCCGCGCAACCTCCAGGTGGCGTTGGAGCTGGAGGCGGTCGTACGCGCGGAGGGAGCCGTACCGGCGACGATCGCCGTGCTGGACGGGCGGCCCCATGTGGGCCTGGACAAGGAGCAGTTGGAGCGGGTCGCCAACGAGGACGGCTTCCGCAAACTGGGCCATCGCGACCTGCCGCTCGCCGTGGCCTCGGGGGCGAGCGGGGCGACCACCGTCTCGGCCACGGCGCTGCTGGCCGCGCTCGCGGGGGTGCGGGTGTTCGCGACGGGCGGGCTCGGCGGGGTGCACCGGGAGTGGACGGTCACCCAGGACGAGTCGGCCGACCTGGGGCTGCTGGCGAGCACCCGGATCACGGTGGTGTGCGCGGGGGTGAAGTCGATCCTGGACGTGCCGGCGACCCTCCAGCGGCTGGAGACGCTGGGCGTCGCCGTCGCCGGGTACGACACCGAGAGTTTCCCGGGGTTCTACCTGTCCGATTCGGGACATCCCGTGGACTGGACGGTGCGGACCCCTGGGCAGGTGGCCGAGGTGATGCGGGCCCAGGACGCGCTCGGCGTTCCGGAGTCCGCGCTGATCGTCGCCAACCCGGTTCCCGAGGAGGAGCAGCTCGATCCCGAGCTGCACGCGCGTGTGCTCGCCGACGCGCTGCACGCGTGCGAGGAGGCCGGCGTCACCGGCCAGGGCGTCACGCCGTTCCTGCTCGACTATCTGGTCCGGCACACCGACGGCGCGTCCCTGAGCGCCAATCTGGCGGCGGTGCGCGGCAACGTGCGGCTGGCGGCGCGGATCGCGACGGCGTGGACCGAGGCATGACCGCCCGACCGGACGGGGCTGACGGGGCTGACGGGGCTGACGGGGCTGACGGCAGCCCAGAGGACCCCGGCGAACCGATCCGGGACGCGGGTTCGGGGGCGAGACCGGGGCGAAGGCCGAGCTCCGAGCCGGGATCGGGGAGGGGTACGGGGCCGGGATCGAGCTCAGGGCCGGGCGGGAGGGCGCCCGGGGCCCTCACGGTCGGCGACTCGGGAGGCGGGGCGCTGCTGGTCGTCGGGGACGTCGTGACGGACGTCGTCGCCCGCCATCGGGGCCCGCTGGCCTCCGGTACGGACACGGCCTCCGTGATCCGGACCCTGCCGGGCGGGGCGGGCGCCAACGTGGCGTGCTGGGCGGCGCATTGGGGGTGCGCGGACGTACGGCTCCTCGGCCGGGTGGGCGCGGAGTCGGCGGCCTGGCACGAACGGGAGCTGACCGCCTGCGGGGTACGACCGCGGCTCGTCGTCGACCCGCAGGCGACCACCGGGACGGTGATCTGCCTGGTCGACACCGGTGCCGCGGCCGAGCGGACGTTCCTCACCGACAGCGGCGCGTCCCTGCGGCTCGGCCCGGGCGACTGGTCGGACGCTCTCCTGGACGGGGTCGGCCGACTGCATCTGTCGGGCTACCTGCTGTTCTCGGAGTCAGGGCGCGCGCTGGTGGGCACGGCGTCGGCGGCGGCACGCGCGCGTGGGGTGGCGGTGAGTCTCGATCCGGCGTCGGCGGGCTTCCTGGTGGACCTGGGCGTCAACCGCTTCCTGTCCCTCGTCGAGGGAGTGGACGTGCTGCTGCCCAGCCGTGCCGAGGCCTGTCTGCTGACCGGGCTGCTCGACGGGGCGGGCGCCGCCGCCGCGCTGAGCCGTCTGGTCCCGCTGGTGGTGTCCAAGGAGGGGGCCGACGGTGCGCTGGTGGCCCGTGACGGCAGGGTGCGCGTCCGCGTCCCCGCCGCTCCGGCGACTCCCCTGGACACCACGGGCGCCGGCGATGCCTTCACCGGAGCCTTCCTCGCCGCACTGCTCGCGGGCGCCGATGCGGGAGCCGCGGCGGCCGAGGGGTGCCGGGCGGGGGCTCGGGCGGTGGAACGGGTGGGCGGCAGACCGCCGGCGCGGGGCGACGGCGCGGCGGCGACGACATACCGCGCCGATGCAGGCTGAGGGCACCACGCCGGGCGGGCTTCCACCGCCGACGTGCTCCCCCTCCTGCCGCTGCCGCCTACCACCGACGCCTTCTGCCGCTGCCGCCGCCTACCCGCTCACGCCACTAGTCCTTGCGTCCCCATGCCGAGATCATCGGCGCCGTGGCCAGGTCCATGCTTCCGGAGGCGACGTTCGCCAGGTGCCGGTCGATGTCCTCGTCGGTCGCGAGGCCCGCTCCGACGAGTTCGCCACGGATCTGACGGACCGTCGCGGACTCCAGGACCGCGCAGGCGGGTGAGGTGACGGGGAAGTAGGCGTCCGCCTCGACCCGGCGCAGCCCGGCCTCGCGGAGCAGCCGCGGGAGCTTACGGCCGTAGGAGAGGTCGGCGCCCCGGTCGGCCAGGAGCTTGCGGAAGCCGTGCCGCAAGCGGTTCGCCAGCTGCTGTTCAGGGCCGTGTTCGTCGGGGCAGAGCAGGGGCTGGAGGGCGGGGTCGGCGTCCTCGATCAGGAGCCGTCCGCCCGGTCGCAGTGCCTTGACCATCGATCGCAACGCCCGCTCCCGGTCCGGCACATGGACCAGCACGAGCCGGGCGTGCACCAGGTCGAAGCCCTCCATCGGCGGTTCCTCGGTGCCGAGGTCGTGGACGCGTACCTCGACCGGTGGGCGGGCGACCGACGTCAGCCGGGAGGTGTCGATGTCGGTCGCGAGGACCTTGCCCGTCGGACCTACCTTCTTCGCCAGCCAGGACACCACGGAGGTGCCGCCGGCGCCGGCCTCCCAGCAGCGCCAGCCGGGGCCGACCCCGAATGCCTCGAAGTGGCGGAGCGTCGTGGCGTCGAAGAGGGCGGCGAAGGCGTCGAAGCGTTCCCCCGCCTCGGGCTGCCGGTTGTCCAGGAGGTACCCGTCGGATCGCGTCATGCGCCGATCATCCCAGTTGTCCCGCTCGCCGGAGGTCGTCGACGCGGCCGGGACGGGGGACAGGACAGCCCGGCCGGATGCGGTCGGCGACGCCGGGAACCCTTACCGGGAACGGGCGGGCACCGGTCGCGCGAACGGGCCGGGGCATCCGTCGTCCACAGGCGGGAACAAAGCGGAACCGGCCCTGTCCACAGGCTTACCCTCGGCATACGCGGGCCTGGCAGACTGGCGCGCCAGGACGCGGGAACGCGGCCCGCTGAGATACACGCAAGGAGACCCAGATGACCATGGCGGGGAATCTGCGGAAGGTCACCGGCCTCGGAAGGGTCGGCGGCCTGCGCAGGGTGGCGCGGCTGGCCCGGCGACGGCCGCGGGTCGACCTGAGTCACCCCGCGCGGTCCCCGCTGGGTTCCTCGGTGGTGAACTGCGTGACGTACCGGGACGGTGTCCGCACCCCGCGCGGCGGCGATCTGGTCGAGACGGTGGAACGGGTGCGCAAGCACGGTCACGGTTTCGTGTGGCTCGGCCTGCACGAGCCGACGAACGACGAGTTCGCGGGCATCGCCGAGCTCTTCGACCTGCATCCGCTGGCCGTCGAGGACGCCGTCGAGGCTCATCAGCGGCCGAAGGTCGAGCGGTACGGGGAGACCTTGTTCGCGGTGTTCAAGACGGTCTGCTACGTCGAGCACGAGGAGCTCACGGAGACCAGCGAGGTGGTCAACACCGGCGAGATCATGGTGTTCGTCGGCCGGGACTTCGTGATCACGGTGCGCCACGGCCGGCACGGGTCACTGGGCCCGCTGCGCGAGGAGCTGGAGTCCGACACGGCTCAGCTGGCCAAGGGGCCGTCGGCGGTGCTGCACGCGGTCGCGGACCATGTGGTGGACGACTACCTCAATGTCATCGACTCCGTGCAGGAGGACATCGACAAGGTCGAGACGGATGTCTTCGCGGCGAACGGCGCCCGGGCGGATCCGGGTCGCATCTACCAGCTCAAGCGTGAACTCCTCGAGCTGAAGCGGGCGGTGGTGCCGCTCGGTCGTCCGCTCCTGGACCTCGCGGACCGGCCGGTCCGGGTGATCGATCCGGAGATACAGGCCTACTTCCGGGACGTCTCCGACCACCTGCTGCGCGCGACGGAGCAGATCGCCGCCTTCGACGAGCTGCTCAACTCGATCCTTCAGGCGCACCTGGCGCAGGTCACGGTCGCGCAGAACGAGGACATGCGCAAGATCACGGCCTGGGCCGCGGTGATCGCCGTGCCGACGATGGTCTGCGGGGTGTACGGCATGAACTTCGACCACATGCCGGAGCTGCACTGGAGGTTCGGCTACCCCCTGGTCATCGGCGTGATATCCGTTGCCTGCTGGGTGCTGTACCGCGGCTTCCGGCGCAACGGCTGGCTCTGAACGACCGTTCCGGCCCCGGCAACCGCTGCCACGACAGCCACCCCGGCCAGACCTGTCAGACCTGTCAGGGCTTTCCGTGCCGGACGGGTCAGGACCTGGCGTAGACGGTCTCGGCCCAGGTGGCGATCTGCTCCTCGGGCAGGTGCCGGGCGAGGTCGGCCTCGCTGATCATGCCCACCAGGCGCTTGTTCTCGATGACGGGCAGCCGGCGGATCCGGTGTTCCTGCATCTCGTGGAGCACCTCGCCGACGTCGGCGCCCGCGTCGATCCAGCGCGGTGTGCCCTGGGCCATCTCGCCGGCGGTGACCTTGGCGGGGTCGTGCCCCATGGCCACACAGCCGACGACGATGTCCCGGTCGGTGAGGATTCCGCAGAGCCGCTCGTTCTCGTCGCTGATGGGCAGCGCGCCGACGTTCAGTTCGCGCATCAGCTGAGCCGCGCGGTCGAGGGTCTCGTGGGCGGGGATCCACTGGGCGCCCCGGTGCATGATGTCTCCGGCGGTGGTCATGAGGTACCTCCCGGTGCCGGACGGCCGGCGCGGCGCGGGGAGGGGCACCGCTAGTCCCGGCGCCCTATATTCTTGCCGCGTGACCTGACGCCCGCACCCGGAGCGCGGCACGCCGAGCCCGGCCCGCCCCACGGAACTCCGAGCCGCCCACCCACCACCGCCCGCCCCACGGCACTCCGCTCCACTGCACCCCACGGCGCTGCTCCACCGCACCCCGGGGCGCTCCACGGCGTCCCGCGGAAGTACGCGGTGCCGTCGCGCGGTTCGCGCCGTCCGGCCCGGCGCGGGATCAGCCGCCCCAGGCCGGATGGCGGGGGTCGTCCGCGCGGACCAGCACGTCGGCCGCGGCGGCCGGATCGGTCTCCTGGACGTATCGCTCGAAGGCGGGCAGCGTCCAGTGGTCGGCCTCGGGGGTGCGCCGGCGCAGGGCCGGCGGGGAGAGGAGGACGTGCACGGTCAGGTCGAAGGGGAACCAGTGCCGCAGCAGAAAGGGGCCGTGCAGCAGCAGGAAGCCGCCGGGCGGGAGCGGGACATAGGGGCTGCGCGTGGCGCGGTCGCTGACGGGGTCCCGGAGATCGGGCAGGATCCGTCCGTCGCCGCCGGGTTCGAGGGGATCGAACACCTCGCGCCACAGGGCGCCGGTGTCGAACCAGCCGTCGTAGTAGGCGTCCACGTCGTGATGGCCGTACTCCAGGCGGAGGGAGGCGGGGCGCAGGAAGCCGTGCGTGTCGACGACCCGGGAGGGGCGGCCGCGGGTGCGCAGGGCCTCGGCGACCCGCTCGGCGAGGTCTCCGGGACGGGCCGCCGGTGCGCCGTCGAAGGCGATGCGTGGCCAACGGATGCCGTCGTCGGGCTTCAGGTCGAGCAGCCGCTCGGCGAGGAGGTCGCCGAGCCGTTCCCAGGTGATCGCTTCGAGTCGCACACGGCCCATGATGCGTCAGGCGCCGGTCCGGCCGCCTCGCCCGGTGCGACCCGAGCCCGTGGGCCGACGTACCGCCCCGCCCACGGGCCGGCGACCAGGTGCTGACGCGTCCACCAGGGGGCATGAAGGCCCTATGGCAGTCGCAGGTCTCACCGCTTCCGCGCCCCGCACCGGGTTTCTCGTCGTCCAGCCGGTCCGGCGGAAGCACTGCGCCGGGTGCCGTCGCGGGCCGCTGCCGATGCTGGTCCTGGAGGGCGCCGCGCCGCGCTGCCTCGAGTGCACCGATCTCGGGCACCTGGTGTTCCTGCCGCGCGGGGACACGGCGCTGACCCGCAGGTCTCGGGAGGAGAGCGGGCTGTGGGCGGTGGTGGTCCGTTTCAACCGGCGCAAGGGGCGTTACGAACGCCAGGGCGTCCTGGTCGAGGAGGCGGCGCTCACCCGGGCCGAGGAACGGTGCCTGGCGGACGCCGAGGCACGGCAGCGGCGCCGGACCCGGGACGCACGGCGCCGGGCGGCACAGGACGAGCGCTTCGCGCAGACGTTCGCGGCGGAGATCCTGCGGCTGCTTCCCGGCTGCCCGGAGAACCGGGCGCGCGCGATCGCCGCGCACGCCTCCCTGCGGGGCAGTGGCCGGGTGGGACGCAGCGCCGCCGGGCGGGCGTTGTCCGAGGGGGCCGTGATCTCCGCGGCCGTGGCGTCCGTACGGCATCTGGACACGCCGTACGACCGGCTGCTGATGAGCGGCGTGCCCCGGCACGAGGCGCGTCGGCGGATCGCGGCGGACGTGGAGGCCCGGATGCGGATGTGGCGGGAGGGAGGCGGCGGGACGGACGAGACGGTTCGGTAGCGCGGACGGCAGCCTGGTGGACGTCCGCGCATGTCCTCGCGTGCTTCGGCCATGGTCACGGATCATGAACGGGATTTCACTTGAGGTGAGGGACGGACCCGGGCAAGATCTCCGCACTACGGGTGGGAGTTGACGTTGTCATGATCGATGGACCCTATGAGGTGCTCGCGATGGTGGGCACGGTGACCGCGGGGCTGATGGCCGGGGTCTTCTGTGCCTTCTCGGTCCTGGTGATGCGGGGTCTCGCCGCGCTGCCGCCCGCGCAGGGCGTCGCGGCGATGAACGCGATCAACTCCTCCGCGATGACACCGGCGTTCATGGTCCTGTTCCTCGGTGCGGCGGCGGTGTGCACGGTGATCGCCGTGGTGACCTTCGTGCTGTGGCCGGACGACGGGACGGTCCACCTGCTGCTGGGCAGCGCGCTGTACCTGTGCGGCGCGTTCGGGGTGACCGTGGCGGCCAACGTGCCGCGCAACGAGGCCCTCGCGAAGCTGGAACCAGGCACGCCGGAGGCCGTCACGTACTGGCCGGTCTACCTGCGTCAGTGGACACGGTGGAACCACGTGCGCGCGGTCGCGTCCGCGGCCTCGGCGGTCGTGTACGTCCTGGCTCTGGCCTGACCGGACACGGGCATTCGGCAGGGCACCGGACGCCCGCGCCGGAAAGCGCTGTCCGCCACTCTGCGTGGGTGGCCGACGCGACGTATCGTGGCCGAAAGAGTGCCGCCCGATGACGCTCGGCCTGTCGTACGCGTACGCGAGGAAGACGCCCATGGCCGATCCCAAGGGATTCATGACCACGCCCCGCGAGGACTGGCCCCGGCGGCCGGTCGAGGAGCGGGTGCGGGACTGGGACGAGGTGTACGTCCCCGGTGCGCTGCTGCCCATCGTCAGCAAGCAGGCCGACCGCTGTATGGACTGCGGCGTCCCGTTCTGCCACGAGGCCTGTCCGCTCGGCAACCTGATCCCCGAGTGGAACGACCTGGTGTCCCGGGAGGACTGGCGGGCGGCGAGCGACCGGCTGCACGCGACGAACAACTTCCCCGAGTTCACCGGCCGGTTGTGCCCGGCGCCGTGCGAGGCCGGGTGCGTCCTCGCCATCAACCAGCCGGCCGTCACCATCAAGAACGTCGAGGCCGCCATCGCCGACCGGGCCTGGGCGGACGGTCTCACGCCGCCGCGCCCCCCGGACCGGCTGTCCGGCAAGACGGTCGCGGTGATCGGTTCCGGGCCCACCGGACTGGCCGCGGCACAGCAGTTGACCCGGGCCGGGCACACGGTCGCCGTCTACGAGAAGGACGACCGGATCGGTGGACTGATGCGGTACGGGATCCCCTCCTTCAAGATGGAGAAGCACCACCTGGAGCGGCGGATCGAGCAGATGCGGGCCGAGGGCACGAAGTTCCGCACCTCGACCACCATCGGGCGGGACGTCATGGCCGCGGATCTACGGGTCCGTTACGACGCCGTGGTGATCGCCACCGGGGCGACCGAGTGGCGCGAACTGCACGTTCCGGGGCGGGAGTTGACCGGCATACAGCAGGCGATGGAGTATCTGCCGCTGGCCAACCGGGTGGGCGAGGGGGATCTGGAGTCGTCCCCGATGTCCGCCGCCGGAAAGCACGTCGTCATCGTCGGCGGCGGCGACACGGGCGCCGACTGTCTGGGCACGGCGGTGCGCGAGGGCGCCGCGTCCGTGACCCAGCTGGACATCTACGCGCAGCCCGGTCCTGAGCGCGACGAGGACACCGACCCCTGGCCGACGTATCCGAAGATCTACCGGCTCTCGGCGGCGCACGAGGAGGCGCGCGATCTGGAGTCCGCGCCGGCGGCGGACGCGGACGCGCGGCTGTTCGCGGCGTCCACGCTCCGCTTCACCGGTGACGAGACCGGGCACGTGCGGTCGCTGCACCTCGTCGAGGTCGACGCGCGGCGCAGGCCGGTGGAGGGCACCGCGCGGGCGCTCCCCGCCGACCTCGTGCTGCTGGCCCTCGGCTTCTCCGGGCCCGACCGGGAGGACGGGCTCGTCGAGCAGCTGGGGCTGACGCTCGAGACGCGCGGCACGATCGCGCGGGACGGCGACTTCGCGACGAACGTCCCCGGCGTGTTCGCCGCGGGGGACGCGGCCCGCGGGCAGTCGCTGATCGTGTGGGCCATCGCGGAGGGGCGGGCGGTGGCGTCGGCCGTCGACCGCCATCTGACGGGGAGTTCACGACTGCCGGCGCCGATCGGCCCGTACGACCGTCCGATGAGCAGCTAGACCGGGACGCCCGGGGCAGGGCACCCGCGTACGTGACGTCCGGGACAGCGCAGGGCCGGATCGTTTCAGCGGCGTCCGGTTCAGCGGCCCTCGTTTCCACGGCCCCCGTTTCAGCGGCGCTCGTCCGTCCCGGCCACCTTGCCCGTCGCCAGGGCCACCCGGTTCCAGGTGTTGATCGTGCAGATCAGGGCCACCACCTGGGCCAGCTCCCGCTCGTCGAAGCGGGCGGCGGCCTCGGCGTAGACATCGTCCGGGACGCCGCCGTCGGCCACCAGCGTGACGGCCTCCGTGAGGGCCAGGGCCGCCTGCTCCTTCTCCGTGAAGAAGTGGCGGGCCTCGCGCCAGACGGCGACCATGTGCAGCCGCTCCTCGCTCTCGCCGGCCTTGCGGGCGTCGCTCGTGTGCATGTGGAGGCAGTAGGCGCAGTGGTTGAGGTGCGAGGCGCGGATCTGGATCAGTTCGACCAGCGCCGGGTCGAGGCCCTCGCGGGCGGCGGCGTCGAAGCCGATGAGGGCGCGGAACGCCTTGCCCGCGGTCTTCCCGAAGTCGAGGCGGGACCGTCCGGCCACCGCCGCCGCCATGTCGGTACCCGCGTCGTTCGTCGTCATGCGATTCGTCATGTCCCTCAACCTACGGGCCGGAAAGACCCCCTGTAGGGTGCATTTCCATGGTGGATTCGTGGGTCAATTCCGCGGAGCGGATCGGCGCCGACCTGCATGTGGAGCTGTCCGGTCCGGGCGGTCGGCGGGCCGCCCTGATCCGGGCGCTGCGCGAGGCCGTGCGTGGTGGCCGTCTGCCTCCGGGCACCCGGCTGCCGCCGTACCGTTCGCTCGCCGCCGACCTCGGCGTCGCCCGCAACACGGTGGCCGACGCGTACGCGGAGCTCGTCGCGGAGGGCTGGCTGACCGCCCGGCAGGGATCGGGGACGCGGGTCGCCGACCGGACCGAACCTCTGCGTCCCGCGGAGCGCACGCCGGTCAAGGCACCGCCACGCGCGCGTGGCCCCCGGCACGACCTGCGGCAGGGCACCCCGGACGCGTCGTCGTTCCCGCGCGCGGCCTGGCTGGCCTCCTACCGGCGGGCTCTCCAGCAGGCGCCCAACGAGGTGTTCGGTCCCGGTGACCCGGCCGGCCGCCGGGAGCTGCGGGAGGCCCTCACCGAGTACCTGGCACGCGCGCGTGGCGTGCGCACCGAGCCCGAGCGCATCGTGATCTGCTCGGGCTTCGCCCATGCGCTGCGGCTCCTGTTCGGCCCCGGCAGCGGGCTCCCGCGCGGTCCGCTGGCCGTGGAGGCGTACGGCCTGGACTTCCACCGGGGGCTGCTGACGGCGGCGGGCGTGCGGACCACTCCGCTGCCCCTGGACGCGGACGGGGCGCGCGTGGAGCGGCTGGATCGCGAGCGGGCGGTGCTGCTCACCCCCGCGCACCAGTTCCCGACCGGTGGTCCCCTGCACGCGAGTCGCCGGACGGCCGTGATCGACTGGGCACGCGCGCGTGGCGGGGTCCTGCTCGAGGACGACTACGACGGGGAGTTCCGCTACGACCGCAGGCCCGTCGGCGCCGTTCAGGGGCTCGATCCCGAGCGGGTGATCTACCTCGGCTCGGTCAGCAAGAGCCTGTCGCCCGCGCTGCGGCTGGGCTGGATGGTGCTGCCCGAGCGGTATGTCGACGGCGTCCTCGCGGCCAAGGGCGAGCGGGAGGCCTGGGCGAGCGCCCTGGATCAGCTGAGTCTGGCCGACCTCATCGCGTCCGGGGCGTACGACCGCCACGTACGGCGCATGCGGCAGCGATACCGCGCTCGCCGGGACCGGCTGGTCGAGGCGCTCTCCGTGCAGGCCCCGCACGTCGAGGTCACCGGGGTCGCGGCCGGTCTCCACGCGGTGCTGCGGCTGCCGCCCGGCACCGAGCGGTCCGCGCTCAAGGCGGCCGCCTGGCAGGGCGTCGCCCTGGACGGCCTGGCCGCCTTCCGGCATCCGGCGACCGACATGGCGCCGGAGGACGGGCTCGTCGTCGGCTACGCGACGCCGCCGGAGCACGCCTACGCGGCGGCCCTGGACGCGCTGTGCCGGATCCTGCCGCCGCCGAACGGGCGGCGCGGCCCCGCCCCCGAATGAGACGCGCCGCGAGACGTCCCACGGACGTCCCACGGCGCGCATGCCCCCGGATGCGGCGGCGTCCTCAGAGCTTGCGGCCCACCGCCCCGTACCCCGGGATCACGCCGTCGTCCTGTCCCGGCACCAATTCGCCGAGCTCGGGGTGCCACTCGGGCACCACCGCGACGCCGGGTTCGACCAGGTCGAGTCCGTCGAAGAAGCGGGTGAACTCCTCGCGGGAGCGCAGGGCGAGGGTGACGCCCGCCGCCTTCAGTTTCGCCGTGGCCGCCGCCGACTCCTCCGGGGAGAAGTCGGCGGTGGCGTGGGTCATCATCAGGTAGCTGCCGGAGGGCAGTGCGGCGAGCAGCCGGTCCACCAGCTCGTGCGCGCCGTCCTCGTCGGAGACGAAGTGCAGCAGCGCGACCAGTGACAGCGCCACCGGCCGGCTGAGGTCCAGGATCTTCCCGGCCCCCGCGATGATGGCGTCCGGGTCACGGACGTCCGCCTGGAGGTACTCGGTGACGCCCTCCGAGGTGCTGCGCAGCAGGGCGGCCGCGTGGGCCAGGACGATCGGGTCGTTGTCGCAGTAGACCACCCGGGCGTCCGGCGCGATCTGCTGGGCGACCTGGTGCAGGTTGGGCTCGGTCGGGATGCCCGTGCCGACGTCCAGGAACTGCCGTACGCCGTTCGTGGCCAGCCAGCGGGTGGAGCGGTGCATGAAGGCCCGGTTGACTCGTGCCATCACCGGCACGCGCGGGTCGAGGGCGAGCATCTGCCGGCCCATCGCCTCGTCGACGGGGTAGTTGTCCTTCCCGCCGAGGTACCAGTCGTACATCCGTGCGGGATGGGGCTTGCTGGTGTCGATCTCGACGGCTCCGGTGGGGTCCTGCCCGGTCATGAGGCACTCCGTAAGCATGTGACGCGGATGGTGTTCAAGTCAGTACCAAATTAGGGGAGTTGAGTGAAGGCAAGGGCAGGTGGGCGAAAACGGGTGGGGGGTGAGCTGAGCAAAAAGTGCCAGACAGGTCCGTTCAGGACAGCAGGAAGTCGGCCTCCCCCGCCTTGGCTCCCTCGATGAAGGCCGTCATCTCGTCGGAGGTGTAGATCAGCGCCGGTCCGTCGGGGTCGGTGGACTGCCGGACGGCGATCCGGCCGTCGGCGAGCTTCATCGCTTCCAGGCAGTTGCCTCCGTTGCCGCCGCTCCACGGCTTGTGCCAGCCCTCGCTGCCCAGCTCCCGGGCGGGCATGCCGTTGTAGATCCGCTGAGCGCGGACCCTCGGCCTGGACTGGGTCCTGATGTGATTCATTCACAACTCCTTGCGGAGATCCCGGAGGATCTCCTTCGTGCGATGTGCTGTAGCGGCCTGCGCCGCCATGCGGTCCATGACCTCGAGGTGGGTCGCCACCTCGGTGCGGGCGTCGAGATAGACGGCGCCGGTCAGGTACTCGCTGTAGACCATGTCCGGAAGCTCCGGCATGGCGAATCGGAACAGCACGAAGGGCCCGTACGTTCCCGGATGCGGCCCGTTCTCGAACGGGGCGACCTGCAACGTCACATTGGGCAGCTTCGCGGCCTCGAGCAGGGTGTCGATCTGCGCGCGCATCACCTCCGGGCCGCCGACCGGGCGACGCAGCACCGTCTCGTCCATCACGACCCACAGCCGGGGGGCGTCCTGACGGGTGAGCAGATCCTGGCGTTGCATGCGCAGGTCGACGAGGCGCTCGATGTCCTCCGGGCGGGTCTGGCCGATGGCCCCGGACTTCAGCACACCGCGCGCGTAGTCCTTGGTCTGGAGCAGGCCGGGCACGAAGTGCGGCTCGTACTGGCGGATCAGGGCGGCGGCGCCCTCGAGGCTGACGTGCATGGAGAACCAGCCGGGCAGGACGTCGTGGAACCGCTGCCACCAGCCCGGCTTGTTCGCGTCCTCGGCGAGCTGGACGAAGCCCTCGGCCTCCTCCTCGGTGACCCCGTAGGCCTTCAGCAGCAGCTGGAGGTACGGGATCTTGAGGCTGACCTCGGCCATCTCCATACGACGGACCGTGGCGGGCGCGACGCGCAGGATGCGGGCGGCTTCCTCGCGTTTGAGCCCGGCGCGTTCCCGCAGGTCCAGCAGGCGCCGACCGAGGACGACCTGTCCGACCGTCGGCGCGGACCGCGGTTCGCTCACGCTCCACCTCCACGAAGAGCCGGCCGGTCACGCGGGGGGCCGCACGAGCCCCGACCCGGCCGGTCACGAAAAGAATCCCGACAGCCTTACGGCGCCGCTCGAAGATCGATTCGAAGGTCTGTACGAATACGTACGGATCTTCGCCGATCCCAATTGGCGCCGTTCAACGTGCTGTTGCGAGCAGTGTGCCACGGCCCCCCACCGCGTCACACAGCACTCTGCATTTTTCAGAGTGACACTTGCCAAGTGTTCACGGCGGGGAGATAGTGGCAAGCGTGATTCCGTCCGCGCCCTTAGGAACAGACGCCGCCGCAGGCCGCCCCCAGGGTCTCGGTGCCAGCGCGGGAGCAGGCCCAGACCAGGCCGCTGCCGAGCGCCGGTTCCGATTCGAACTGGCCGCCCATCCGGGTTCTCCCGCCCAGGCCAGACGCCTGACGAGGGCCCGGCTGACCGGCTGGTCGGTGTGCGAGGACACCTGCGACACCGCCGCCCTGGTCATATCCGAGCTGGTCACCAACGCGATCGTGCACACCGCGAGCGACGTCGTCGTCTGCGAGCTGCATGACGGCGGCGACCTCGTCCGCATAGCCGTGCGTGACGAGGGTTGCGCGCCGGGCGATCCCCATCCCTCTCCGCAGCGCCCCGAGGAGGAGCACGGGAGGGGGCTGCTCCTCGTCGAAGCCCTCTGTCACGCCTGGGGTGCCCAGGAACACGGGCCCGGCCTGCTGGTCTGGGCCGACCTGACCCGCAAGGCCGACGCTCCCCGCGATCCCGCCGAGCCCTGCAACAGCCTGGACACGGCCGCGCCGCACCACGCCGACCTGGGCGAGCTCCTCGACACCCTGGACGAGTTCCACGAATGTCCCGCGGAGCCGCACACCGGTCCGACCGTGCCCCGCAACGACCTCGGCTGGGGCTCCCGCCCGAAGCCGGGACCGGCCGACGGTCCGGCCGACGAGGACGAGCAGGCCGAGCAGTGGTACCGCGCCATGGCCGGCCGGGCCGCCCGGCGACCCCACCCCGTGCCGCCCGCCGCACCCGCCGCGACCTCCGCCAAGCCCGCACCCGCACCCGCGCCTGCATCCGCACCCGACGGTCCGGCCCCTCGCGTCGCCCCGCAGCGGCACCGCGCTCCCGGCGGCCATGGCGGCTACGAGGCCGGCCGCGACGCACGGCCGACAGGCCACTCCGCCGGAGCCCTCCCGTTCGAACACGGCCGCGAGCGGGGAAGGGCATGAGCGCGGTCTCCGGCCGGGCTCCGCTGCTGACCCTCGACACGCTCGTCCGCCTCAAGCGCGGGCCCGGCGGTGCGCACACCCCCGAGCCGCCGCGCCGGCTGGCCGTGCCCGACGGCATGACGGCCCCGCTGGGCTGCGACGCCGTCTCCGTCCCCGCCCGCCTCGGCCCGCTGCTCATGCCGCGCCTGCCGCGCGTGGGCTGCGTCTACGCCGACGAGGCGCGCTGGTGGTGGCTGGTGCCCTCCGACTCCGACTACGCCCTGGAGTGGCCCGCCCCCGCGCACTACGCCACGGGCGCCCTCCTGCCGGACTCCCCGCACGTCCCCGGCCTCATCCACATGCCGGACGGCACGCTTCCCTACACCCCGCCGATCCCCCTCTACCTGGCCCTGTGCCGCCTCACGGGCACGACGCCCACCTGGTCGCGGGCGATCAGCGCGTAGCCCGCCGCCCCTGAGCGAGCCGATCCCGGGGCCGTCCCGGCGCACGCCCGCGCGTCCCGGCTCCCCCGCCCCGCGCCCTGCCCTCACCCGTCCCGTCCCGCGATAGTGGCCGTTCGTCGACTATCGCGACCGGGGGAGGCCGACGGTGGGAGAGGCACGAGAGGCGGGCACGGCACAGGAGACGGGCGCGGCTCGGGAGGCGGGAAAGGCACGCAAACCGCAGGGTTCCGACGAGCGTGACGTGTCCGAGTCGGAGCGGCTCCTCTTCGGCGGTCCGCTCCGCTACGACATGGGCTGGAACCAGCACCGGGACGCCTTTCTGGAGCTGAACTTCCGCGCCATGGTCACCCGGCTGCCGTCCCTCCTGCGCACCAGCCTCCGGCTGGCCCGGCAGGCCGACCCGCAAGCCGCCCGGATCGTGCTGTCCGCCGAGATCGCCCGGGGCGTGGCGCAGGCGATCGGTCTGCTCGCGATGAACACCGTGCTGGGCCGGCTCATCACCGGCGGCCCGATCGAGGACCGGCTGCGCGGCGCCGCCCCCGCCCTGGCCGCCATGGCCGTCGTCCTGCTGATCGGCGCGCTGCTGCGGGCCGCGTCCACGTATGCCACCGGGCGGCTCGAGCCCAAGGTGGAGCGGGTGGCGACCGAGCTGTATCTGGAGCGGGCGGCCGCCGTCGAGCTCGCCGCGATCGAGGACCACGCCTTCCACAAGCTGCTGGACACCGCGCAGTACGGGGCCCGGTCCAGCCGGTACATGATCAGTCACGGCACGCGCGTGGTGAACGCGATGATCTCGCTGGCCGCGTCGGCGGGCGTCCTCACCGTGCTGCACCCGCTCCTGCTGCCGCTGCTGGTGACGATGACGCTGCCGAGCGCCTGGAGCGCCCTGACCAACGCCCGGCGCCGCTACGAGTCGTTCCACACCTGGGTGCAGCACGCGCGCGCGGGTCACCTGATCGCCGGTCTCCTCACCGAGCCCGCGGCCGCGCCGGAGATACGCGTCCACGGCGTCGGCCCCTTCCTCCTGCGGCACTTCCGCGCGATGTCGGAGACGGCGGA
Source organism: Streptomyces sp. NBC_01334 (assembly GCF_035983595.1). Classification (NCBI taxonomy): domain Bacteria; kingdom Bacillati; phylum Actinomycetota; class Actinomycetes; order Kitasatosporales; family Streptomycetaceae; genus Streptomyces; species Streptomyces sp. NBC_01334. Next base: position 2,681,270 of record NZ_CP130718.1, read on the forward strand.
GGCGGAGCAGGCCCGGCTGGCCCGGCTCGCGGCCCGCACCGGACTGTTCGCGGCGACCTGGACGGGCCTGGCGACGCTGGCCACCTACGCCACGCTGGGCGGGCTGCTGCTCACCGGGACGATGGCGCTGGCGGTGGCGGGCACGGCCGTGATCGCGATCCGCAGCGGCTCCGCGAGCCTGAACACCCTCGTCCTGGAGGTCAACCAGCTGCACGAGGAGGCCCTGTTCGTGGGCGACCTCCAGCGCCTCTACGTGGAGGCGGCCGAACGGGCGATCCCGGTGGGCGGCGCGGCCCTGCCGGACGAGCCGCGCGAGATCCGCTTCGAGAACGTCACGTTCGGCTATCCGGGCGAGTCGGCGCGTCCGGCCCTCGACGACATCAGCCTCGCGCTCCCCCTCGGCCGGATCATCGCGCTCGTCGGTGAGAACGGCTCCGGCAAGACGACCCTGGTGAAGCTGCTGGCGGGGCTCTACAAGCCGGACCGGGGGCGGATCCTGTGGGACGACGTGGACGCGGCGGACGCGGACCGGCACCAGCTGGCCGAGCGCGTCGCGATGGTGGCGCAGGACTTCAAGCGGTGGCCGTTCACGGCCCGGGTCAACGTCGCGATCGGCCGTTCCGCCGCCCCGCTCACGGAGGAACGGCTGGCGACGTCGGTCGCGGAGGCGGGCGCCCAGGAGGTGGTCGAGGATCTGCCGCGGGGACTGGACACCCTGCTGGCCCGGCACTTCAGCGGCGGCCACGAGCTGTCCGGCGGCCAGTGGCAGCGCCTCGGCATCGCCCGGGCGGCGTACCGGCGCGGGCGCATCCTGATCGTGGACGAGCCGACGGCGGCCCTGGACGCCCGGGCCGAGCTGGAGGTCTTCGAGAAGATCCGCGCGCTGGCCGACAGCGGCCAGACGGTCGTGCTGATCACCCACCGGCTGGCGTCGGTCCGGCACGCGGACCTGGTGCACGTCCTGGACCAGGGCCGGCTGGTGGAGTCCGGGACCCCGGACGAGCTGCTGGCGGGCGGTGGCGTCTACGCCGAGCTGTACACGCTGCAGGCCGAGCAGTTCACGGCGCAGGTGCCCGCCCCGTCACAGGCGGGCTGACAGCTCACCGCGCGGTGTCACCGCCCCGGACGACCACCAGGAAGGTGTCGGTGGCGAGGTCCATGACGACCTCGGCGGCCAGTCCCTCCATGCGTCGTGCCTGCGCGAATTCCTCCGCCGGCCACGAGCCCCGCGGCCCACCCGCGGGAAAGCGCTCGAGCACGGTCCGCCCGTTCACCATCTCGCACCTCCGTTCAGCGTCGTACTTGTAGGAGTTAACGCTCTGGGGATGGAGTAGGCCTCGACTGGTTGCGGGACTGAGACGTAGTTGACACGCCTTCAACGCCGAGTGTGAGAATCCGGTCACCTTACGAACATCTCGGACACGCTCCGTGTCAGAACTCGTACTCGTCGTGGTAGCGGACCCGCGCACCGCTCGGCGGCCCCAGCGCCGTCAGGTCCAGGAAGCTCATCGCCGGGCCGAGCCGGTCGAGCTCGCGGTCGAAGACCGAGTACGTGTGGAAGACCCGCTCGCCCTCCCGGAGGAAGCAGCTGACCCCGGGCCGCTCGGCGAAGCCGCCGGGCTGCCCCACCGTCGCCTCGAAGTCGGCGTTGAAGTCGTCGTCGTACGAGGAGTACCAGGGCACCGTCCAGCCCATGCGCGCCTTGAACGGCAGGATCCTCGTGAACGGCGCCCTGGACACCACGGCGAACGAGGTGCCGCAGGCGTTCAGGTGCGCGAGCTGACCGACCTGGTCGAGGAAGGCCGCGCAGCAGCGGCAGCCGGCCCGCCACTCGGGGGCGAACATGAAGTGGTGGACGACGAGTTGCCGGCGGCCGCCGAAGAGGTCGAGGAGCCGGGCCTTGCCGCCACCGCCCTCGAAGACGTACTCCTTGCCGACCTCGACCATGGGCAGCGCACGCCGCTCGGCGCCCAGCGCGTCCCGCGCGCGGGTCATCGCCTCCTCCTTGGCCAGCAGTTCTTCGCGCGCGGCGCGCCACTCCTCGCGCGAGACGATCTCCGGGAGCTCCGGATGCGCCATGGCTGCCCCTCCTGTGCGACGGTCCGTCGGAGGGGTGACCCGCGCGCGGCACGCAACTCATCGCCGGCGCGGAACGTATTTCAGGTGTCGTACTCCTGAACGCGTCTGCCGTGGCTGCGGTCGAGGAGGGCATCCGCCGCCCGAGCTCCCGTACGACCTCCGGTACGTCGATCGTCAGCAGCTCGCGGTCGCGCATCAGGTCGCGTCCGTCGACGATCGTGGTGCGCACGTCGGAGGAGCGGGCGCTGTGCCCGAGGGTGGCGGCGAGGTCGTGGACGGGCTGGGTGTGCGGCCCGGTGAGGTCGACGAGGATGATGTCGGCGCGCCGGCCGGGGGCGATGCGGCCGATCCGGTCGTCGAGTCCGACGGCCCGCGCGCTCTGGAGGGTGGCGTGGTGGAGGGCCTGGCAGGGCGACCATCGGCGCGTGCGTACGGCAGTTGACGAGCCCGGACAGCGCGACCTGACCGCGCGCGTCGATGCGCTCGCGGGCGGACAGCCCGGCCGCCTCGGCGCTGCTCGTCACCTCGTCCACGGCCCCGCCCCGGACGACGATCGCGGCGTCCTCCCGGAACATGACGCGTTCCTCCGCGTCGTGCGTGGGACGGTGCAGCCGGTGATGACGAGATCGGCGGTACGGGCAGGCTCCGGGGGCTCCGGAGGCCGGGGCTCCGGGGAGGGCGGCGGAGAAGGCGTCATCGCGTCAACGTACGACGGGGTCGTGCCCGCGAGTGAGCCGTGGCGCGCATCTTGTCCCGAACCTGTCGCCGGCCCCGGCGGGCGGGCACCCTGGCGCCACGACACTTCCTGGAGGGAGCCCGCATGCTCCTCGGCACCTGGAACCTCGAGAACCTGTACCGGCCCGGAGGGCCGTTCGGCCCGAAGGACAAGGCCGCCTACGAGGCGAAGCTCGCCGCGCTCGCCGCCGTCGTCACCGCGCTCGACCCGGACGTGCTCGGCGTCCAGGAGGTCGGCGAGCCCGAGGCGCTGGCGGACCTGCTGGAGACGGTGGGCGGCACCTGGTACGCGGCGCTGTCCGCGCACCCCGACGGCCGGGGCATCCGGGTCGGCGTGATCAGCCGTACGCCCCTGGAGGTACTGGCCGACACGCGCGCGTACCCGGCGAGACTGCGACCCGTGCAGGCGGACGACTCGGGGGCCACCTCGGACGGGTCCGGCCGTGGCTTCCTCGCGGTGTAGACGGTCACGCCGGCCGGGCCGCTGCGGGTGGCGGTGGCCCATCTGAAGTCGAAGCTGCTGTCGTACCCGGGTGATCGTTTCTTCCCGCGCGACGAGGGCGAACGGGCCCGCTACGGCGCCTACGCCCTCTACCGGCGGGCCGCCGAGGCGACGGCGCTGCGCGCCCTGGCCGACGATCTCCTGGCCGGCGACGGCCGCGAGCGGGATGTGGCGGTGCTGGGCGACCTGAACGACGAGGTCCAGGCGGCGACCACGCAGATCCTGCTCGGCCCGCCCGGCTCGGAGCTCGGCACACGCGGGTTCGAGACGCCCGACCAGGGCGACGCGGCCCGCCTGTGGAACGTGGCCCCGCTCATCCCCGCCGAGCGCCGCTACTCGCGGATCAACTCCGGTCGCCGCGAGCTGATCGACCACGTACTGACGAGCCACCGCCTGGTCCACCGGCTGACGTCGGCGGGCACGGGCACGGATGCGGGAACGGGGTCGCGGGAGGAGCTGCGGCTCCCGTCGGTGGGGCTCGATCCGGCGGCACGCAGGAACGAACCGGGGTCGGACCACGCGCCGGTGTGGGTGCGGATCGACTGACGCGCGGGGCAGCGCTACCCGGCTACAGGCACCGGCAGATCCGGCACGGGCGCCCGCAGCCCCACCCGGTCCCGCCCCGCCGCGAGTTCGTCGAGGAGTTCGGCGAGCCGCTCCCGGTGCCGTGCGGTGAGCCGTCCGGTGTCGTCGAGGTGGACGGCGCAGGCGGTGGTCGTGTCGACGAGCCGTTCGAGGACGGCGGCGACCTCGTCCGTGCCCTCCGTGTGCCGGGCGAGGGCGGGCAGTTCGTGGGCGGCGAGGGCGATGGCGGTGCGGGCCTCGGCGAGCGCGCGGTAGGCCTCACGGCGCAGGGCCCAGCGGGCGGCGCGGTCGTCGGAGCCGTCGAGCACATGGGTGAGATAGGCGTCCGCGGCGCGCACGGCGGCGGCGAGCCGGGCACGGACCTGGCCGCCACGCCTCCCCGGCATCGGCAGATGCCCGACGATCAGGACGATCCCGCAGGCCAGCAGGGTTTCGACGATCCGGCCGGCGGATGCCTGGGGCTCTCCGCCGACCATCACCAGCGACAGCACGAGGACGGTGACGACGGCCGTCTGGGCGGCGAAGTGCCGGGTGGACACGGGGATGAGCGCTCCGCACAGGGCGACCAGCGCCACCAGCCCCTCCGGCCGGGGCAGCACGGCGGCGAATCCGGCGAAGAGCAGCGCCCCGAGCACGGTCCCCGCGGCCCGGCACAGCACCCGCGACACCAGGGGCCCGAGGTCGGGCTTGACCAGGAAGACGGCCGTGGCGGGCAGCCAGTACCAGTGGGTGTGCCGGCCGTACCACTGGGAGTGGTAGAGGGCCTGCGCGACGGCGGCACTGGCCCCGAAGGAGAGCGCGACCCGCAGCCCGTACTCGCGGCCGCCCGCGCCGAACCCGGTGCGCAGCAGGTTCCGCACGCCGTGCCGGCGGGCGTGCAGGTCACCGCCGCCGCCCTGGTCGAAGGCGTCGGCGGCATGCAGCAGGGCGTCGTCGAGGGCGCGCAGCGCGGGGGCGGACCGGGCGGGCGCGGGCAGCGGCCCGGTGTGGGTGTTCTCGCGGACGGCGGCGGCGAGCCGTCGGGGCCCGGCCGAGGCCCGTTCGGACAAGGGCTCGGCGGCCCAGGCGAGGGCGGTCGCGGCCTCGGCGAGGGGCAGGGCGGCGGCGAACTGGGCGTGCAGCCGCCGTTCGGAGGAGGAGCTGGCGTAACGCCGCAGCCGCGGTCCGGCGAGGGCGTCCTGGGCGTGGTCGAGGGCCGCGGTGAGCGCGGCGCGGCGGGCGGTGGCGTGCTCGGTCCCCGTCGCGTCGAGCAGGTCCGCGACGGCGTCGTACACGCGGGCCACCGCGTCCCGTTCGCCGTCGAACCGGAAGTCGCCGGTCATCGCGCCGGGCGTGGGCAGGACGAGCCGCAGCGCGAGCAGCCATCCTGCCCCGGCGAGGAAGGCGAGGGCGCGCGCCCAGCCGGGCTCCGCGACCGGCATCCCGGCCCCGATCGCCGAGGCGACGAGCAGCTGTGTGCCGCCGCCGGACGCCACCGGCCCGATGGCGCTCATCCCGCCGGCGAGAAGCCCGAGCCCGGTGAGGACGGCCGTCAGCGCGACGGCCCCGACGTGATCCCCGACGTAGGTCCCGACGAGCAGCCCTCCCGCGCCCACGAGGGCGGGCGCCCCGAGCCGCTTCACGGCGGTCCGCCTGCTGCCGGGCCGGTCGTTGATCCCGGCGAGCATCGCGGCGATGGCGGCGACCACCCCGAGAGCGGTCCGGTCGACGAGGACGGACACGAGGAGCAGCGGCCCGGCGGCCAGCGCCCCGCGCGTGACCGCGCTCCACGGGACGGGTCCGCGCTGGGCGCGCAGGGCATGGGCGAGCCAGGGCGGAAGAGCGGCGAGCGGGCGGAATGCGCGAGCGGGAAGGTGCGGGCGCGGGGACACGGAGCTCCTGTCGGGGCGAGGGCGGGGGTGTGCCTTCGGGCGACGGTGGCCGGGGCTGGTCAGCTGTGAGCTGTGGTGTCCACGGTACGGGGCGGTCCGGCAGAGGTGGGGGCGGTTTCGTTTCGGCGAGGTGACGCCTGGCCCGAATCCCGCGTTCTTTATGAACGCAAGGCCGAAAACGGGAGCGGGGCCGGGGGCGTAGCCTGCCCCCGGCCCCTGTGGAGCCGCCCATGTCGCACACCGGCGCACTTGAGGACCCAGGTCAGTCGTGATGTCGTCGCGTCCTGCCTTTGGACCACCGCGCATCGAGCTGCGCGGGCCGGACTTGAACCGGCAATTCGACGTCCGGGGGCCTGGGCCCGGTCGCTCCGGCGATCGGCGGCGAATGCTGAGTCTGGAGCAAGAGTCTGAGATTCATCGCGATCCGTCCCTGAATTGCTCGGCGGGTACGGTTCGCTCGTCACGACAAGCTTCAGGTTCAGCTTGCGCTCCTCGCGCACCCCGGTCACGAAGGACCGGGGAGTCTCGAAGGCTACCCGAACAGATAGCCGAACACGGCGTCACCGACCCGCTGGTCGACGACGTCGGAGCCGTTCGCCTCCTCCCGGGCGAACTTCACCGCCTGCTGCACCTTCTCCAGGCGCGCCAGGAGTTCGTTGACCCGGCGGGCGGGCAGGGCTCCGGAGAACTTCACGGTCGTCCAGTACCCGACCGGCACGTCCTCGTAGTACACCTCGACCTGCGCCGGGTGCTTGTCGGTCGCCTCCGCCTTCACATGGTTGCGCGGCACCTTCTTGGTGCGCAGCGTCCGCACCGGCTCGGTCTTCCACGCGTCGGTGGACGGGTCCTGCGCCCAGGACTCGGAGGCGTCGAGCACGGGCAGCCTGCGCACGAAGGCGGTCAGGTCGACGAGCTGCTTCTCGAGGAAGAGCAGGTAGGACACAGGTACCTCGGCGACGAGCACCCGGCCGTCGACCTTCACGTCGGCGCGGGCGGTGCAGTTGGCCCAGTCCTTCGTGGCGGTCACGTCGAACAGCCGGGTCAGCGTGGCCGCGGTCTCCCGCAGCACGTCCTCGGCCTTCACCTGCACCCGTGTCGACTCGGGCGGCAGCTGCTCGCCCTCCTCGTCCTTGGGCTGGTAGGTCCGCGAGATACCGGCCAGCAGCGCGGGCTTCTGCAGTCCGTGCTGGGCCGTGCTCAGGTCCTGGTGGGCCTTGGACTTGATGCCCTTCTCGACTGCGATGATCTGATTGAGTTTCGCCACGACGAGGACGGTAGCGGCTCCGACACGATCACCCCAAAGGATTATTGACCGAAGAGACGGCCGGCCCTTGCCAACGCCTCTTCCAGCTCGCCGGGACCGGACCCGCACAGTCCCGCGACGATGCCGTCGACACCCCGCAGTCCGGCCCTCTCCAGCAACCGCTTCTCGTTCGTCACCCACTCCCCCCGCGCCGCCAGCACACCGTGGCCCGCCTGCACCGCGGAGGTGACGAGAGCGCCGGCGACCTCCGCGAGACGGCCTGCCGGGGCGTGGTTGGCCAGGGCGTAGGCGAGGGTCGCGCGGGCCGTCCCGTGCCAGCGCTCGCCCGCCGTCCGGCGCAGCCTGTCCGGATAGCCGTCCGGGCGCGGGAGTTCACCGCTGAGCACCTCGTTGATCGCCAGCTCGGCGACCACGAGATAACTCGGGATCCCCGCGAGATGGAACAACAACGGCTCCACCCTGAACCGCCCCTCGGCCGCCTCCGCCCACTCGTGCTCGACGACGTCGAGATCCCGGTAGTGCACATCGACCCGCCGCCCCTCGATCGTCAGCCAGGCACCCCCGTTGAACACCCCGCCGCCCCAGCCGCCCAGCTCCGACACCTCCCCCTCCCAGCCGAGCGCCCGCAGGCCGGCCGGCTCGAAGGAACCCCGGTAGTAGACGGCCAGGTCCCAGTCGCTGTCGGGCCGGTGGGTGCCCTGGGCACGGGAACCACCGAGGGCGACCGCGCGGACGTTCGGAAGGCTTGCGAGGCGGAGAGTGACCTCGCCGAGAAAGTCCCGGTCGTCGCCGGAGGGCGAAGGGGAGCCGGAGGAAGCGGCGGAAATGGTGGAACCGGAGTGCGTGGGAGCGGAGTTGGAGGAGCCGGAGGCTGGGGAGGCGGAGGCTGGGGGCATGAGCGGGTTCCGATCAGCAGTCCCACACGTCCTGGTGACGGTGGCGGGTCGGCGGGTGATCCAGCTCCTCGGCCACGGAGAGCAGCGCGCCCGTCGGGGCGGCGCGGAGCCGGTTGCGGGCGGACGAGCGGAACACGGACAGCGCGGCACGCGCACGGGACTCGTACGGGCCGTCGATCCGCGCGTTCAGGGACCGGGGAAAGGTGTAGGACCGGAAGGCGCGCACCAGCGGAACGGGTATTGGCCGACGCCGCTCGCGCCGTGCCCGTGCCAGCTCCTCTTCGCTGTACCGCAGTTCACCGAGACGGTGGCCGGTGCTCCAGCCCCAGTGCTGCGACGGCCGGTCATCGGGCCGGACGCGGTGCCGCAGACGGACGTGATGGACGGTACGGGACATGGCAGACCTCCTGGGGCCCGCCGGAATCTCCGGCGAGGCACTGAGAAGTCCGCCGCCGTGAATCGGCCCAAGTGCTTGCTCCGCATGGGCAGCAGCGTGGCGAGTACGGCTCGGGGTTGTCCAACGGTTATCCGCCGCACGGCGATTGTCAGTGGGGCGCGCTTCAATGGGAGGTGTCGTGACAGAGCGTCACGACCGGAGTGCGGCGGGGGGAGCGGGCCTTGGTGAGGTACGGGGAGGACGGGCGGCATTACGTGTCACTGGCCGGACTGCGGATGCGGGGGTGGACGGGCCCGCTGGTGCTCCGGCTGCTCGGGCCGCCGGACCGGCTCGGCATCGATCCCCGCGCCCGGGCCGCGCCGCAACTGCGCCTCTACCGCGTCGAGCGGGTCGAAGCGGCCGAGCACAGCGAGGAGTTCCGGACCGAGTGCGCCCCACGAATACGCGGCCCCGAGGAGTCCCCGTGATCCACGGCCTCGCCGCCCCGGGAGCCCCGCCGCCCTGCTACCCGGCCCCCCACACCCTCCGCTTCGCCACCGGCTTCGCGAGACTCCCCGCCCGGCTGGTCGTCAGCCCCAGCCCGACCAGCCCTTCGGCCAGCTTCACCGCCGCGCCCACCCCGTCGACGACGGGAAGGCCCAGCTTGTCCCCCACCATCCGCTCCAGTCCCGTCATCCCGGCACACCCCAGGACCAGCACCTCGGCCCCCGCCGCCCGGACCCGCTCGGCAGCCGCCAGGAAGGCCGCCTCGGTGCGGTCGCGATCGCCCAGATCGAGGACGCCGAGCCCGGTGCCCACGACGGCGGCGCAGTTGCGGCCCACCCCGGCCAGCTCCAGGCTGTCCTCGATCTGGCCGCAGGACCGCTCCAGCGTGGTCACCACCCCGTACCGGCGCCCCAGCAGACACGCCAGATGCGCCGCGGCCTCGGTGATGTCGACGACGGGCACGTCCACCAACTCCCGTACGCCCTCCCGCCCGTGCTCACCGAAGCCGGCCATGACGACGGCGTCGTAGGGCGCCCCGTCGTAGGTCCGCAGCGCGTCCATGACCGCCGCGGCGGAGAGGAAGCTGTCGAGCCAGCCCTCCGCCGACTCGGGCCCCCAGGCCGGGGTCAGTCCGGTCACGGTGGTGCCCGGGCCTGCCGCGGCCCGGGCACCTCGCACGATCTCCTCGGTCATCTCCTGCGTGGTGTTGCAGTTGGTGACGACGATCCGTACGTTCCGCACGCTCCTCAGACCTCCACGGGCTTCTCGGTGACGGCCGCGGACCCGGCGGCCCGCTCGACTCGGCACAGCAGCACGTACAGTCCGGCCCCCAGGGCCGTCCCGATGAACCAGGAGTACGGCGCCACATCGCTGAAGGTCTTCACCAGCGCGAGCACCGCCGCGACCGCCGCCGAGGGAAGGAACGCCCACAGCGCCTTCGGGTTGACGCCCTTGCGGTAGTAGTAGCGGGAGCCGGGGGTGGCGTCGAACAGCTCGTTCACGTCGACACGACCACGCTTGACCCAGTAGTAGTCGACCATGATCACGCCGAACAGCGGACCGAGGAAGGCGCCGAGGCCGCCGAGGAAGTAGTTGACGACCGTGGGGTTGGAGAACAGGTTCCACGGGGTGACCACGAGCGCCGCGACCGTGCTGATCATTCCGCCGACCTTGAAGGTGATCTTCTGCGGCCAGACGTTGGCGAGGTCGTACGCCGGCGACACGAAGTTGGCGACGATGTTGACGCCCATGGTGGCGATGGCGAAGGTGAGTGCGCCCAGGACGAGCACCCAGGTGTTGCCGACCTTCGCGACCAGCTCCGCCGGGTCGGTGATGGCCTCGCCGAACACCTCGAGCGAGCCGGCGGTGACGATCACGGAGACGACCACGAAGGCCGTCGAGTTGAGGGGCAGCCCCCAGAAGTTGCCGCGGCGGACCGTCCGGTAGTCGGGCGCGAAGCGGGAGAAGTCGCAGAAGTTCAGCATCAGCGTGCCGTAGGTGGCGAGGATCAGACCGATCGCGCCGAACCACTGCCGCCACTGCTCCCCCACGGAGACCGGGTGCGGGGTGGAGGTGAGCGAGATGGTCCAGCCCGCCTTGGACAGCACCCACACCGCCAGCGCGATCATCACCAGCCAGATCGCCGGGCCGCAGAAGTCCTGGAACTTGCGCACGGACTCCATGCCCTGGCTGATGATCATCGCCTGGACCAGCCAGAGGGACACGAAGGACAGCCAGCCCAGCGCGTCGAGGCCCAGGAAGGAGTTGTGCGTCCAGGACTCCAGTCCCGGCCAGGCCGCCAGCAGCATCACATTGACGGCGACGGAGGCGAGGTAGGTCTGGATGCCGTACCACATGATGGCGATCACGGCTCGGATGAGGGCGGGGATGTTGGCGCCCCAGACGCCGAAGCTGATGCGGCTGACCACCGGGAAGGGCACCCCGTGGCGCTGGCCGATCCGGCCCATCCAGTTCATGCCGACGTAGATGAGCACGAAGCCGACGAGGAGGGACGTGAAGATCTGCCACACGTTCATACCGAGGACCAGCAGTCCGGCGGCGAAGGTGTAGTTGCCGAGGTTGTGGACGTCCGACATCCACATGGCGAAGAGGTCGAAGACCTTCCAGTTCCGCTTCTCGGCGGGTGCGAGGTCTTCGTTGGTGAGCCGGGGGTCGGGGACGAACGCTGGTGCGCCGGTGGCTTCGGCGCTGTCGGCGAGGGACACGGGGCCTCCATGGGCGAGGGGACGGAGGAGGACTGCTGACCGGACCGTTTGGTATACCAAACTGCGGACATGGTCCCGCCGTCAAGCGTTCCGACCGATGTCCGTCCCGTTACGGCTCCGTAAAAGCACCCTCGCATCGGCGAGGATGGGCCCATGACGAAGATCGAACCCCTCGGAGCGGTGCGCGAGCGCGTCCTGGGGTCCCTGCGGCAGGAGATCATCGCCGGCAGGCTGCGTCCCGGTGACCGGCTCGTCGAGCGCGAGCTGGCCGAACGGTTCGGCGTCTCCAGGGTCCCGGTCCGAGAGGCCATCCGGGCACTCGTCGCCGAGGGCTTCGTCCTGTTCGAGACCCCGCGCCGGACGGTCGTACGGCCACTGAGCCCCACCGACGTGAAGGAACTCTTCGAGCTGCGCGAGGCGTTGGAGGTGTACGCGGCCGGACTGGCCGCCGCCCGGGCCACCCCGCAGGACCTCGCAGAACTACGGGAACTCCTGACGAACGCGGCGAGCGCCACCGACGCCGGGGACGCCGAAGCGATCACCGACATCAACACCCGCTTCCACGACCGGCTCCTCACCATGGCCGGCAACACCCTGCTGATCTCGGTCATGGAACCGGTCGCCGGCCGCCTGCAATGGCTCACCCGACGCAACGAGGAATGGCCCCAACTCCTCACCGAACACCAGGACCTGTACGACGCCATCGCCTCCGGCGACCCGGCCCGCGCCCGCGCCCACGCCCTGAACCACGTACAGGCCAACTACCGCTCCACGGTCCGGCACCTGTTCGGGGAAACGAACCCTCCACAGGCACCGCCCTCCCCCGATCATGCTCCGCCTAGAATCCCCTGACCCTTCGGACAGGTGCCCGAAGGCGCGCACACGGCGAACGGGACGGGGAGAACGACCATGGTGAGCAGACGCGGACTGCTGAGCGGAGCCGCACTCGTAGGGGCGGGAGCGGTGACCGGCGTACTCGGCTCCGCCGGGAGCGCGGCCGCCGACGCCCCACTGGACACCCCGTTCACACCGGTCGCCGCACCCCATCTCGCCCAGGCCGAGCAGCTGGTCCAGTACCAGCGCCTCCTGGCGGCCGGCTACCTGCCCACCGGCCTCACCGGACACTGGCCGCTGGACGGCTCCGGCGCCGACCGCTCCGGCCACGACCACCCCCTGACCCTCGGCACCGGCGCGAGCTGGACCACCCTGCGGGCCGGCGGCGAACTGACCCTCGACGCGGCCTACGCCGCCACGGCCTCCGTGCTCGACACCACGGCCCCGTTCACCGTCTCCGCCTGGGTACGCCTCGCCGACGACGCCGTCCTGACCAACATGTACACGGCGGTCAGCCAGGACGGCACCGGCTGCAGCCGTTTCCTGCTCCAGTACGACGACACCGCCGGCGCCTGGGCGTTCAAGGTGCGCGCCGAGGACCAGAGCGCCAAGATCTCCGCCCTCGCCACCACCGCCCCCGTCCCGGGCAAGTGGACCCACCTGACCGGAGTGTGGGACGGCACCCGAGTCCACCTGTACGTGAACGGCGTCCCGGAAGGCACCGCCGACGCCACCCTGTCCTGGGCCGCCCCCGAGGGCTTCAACATAGGCCGGGCCCGCTGGAACGGCGCCTACGTCAACCACTTCAAGGGCTCCGTCGACGAGGTGCGCGCCTACGGCCGCGCCCTGGGCGCCGACGAGATCTCCCTGATCAGCGGCCGCACGGCCCGCCTCAACAACGTCTACCTGATCGGCTCCCCGTCGACCGTCGCCTGGGGCACACCCGACGACCTGGCGAGCTGGATCGCCCGAGCCCGCTGCTCGTCCTTCGTCACCTGGGTGCTGAAGCACACCTACGGTTGGGCCACCGACGCCTACTTCGCCCAGTACTTCCAGGACCGCATCCCCGAGGCCGCCGACTACCGCCAGGCCTTCGCCAACGGCACCGCGGGCCCGCGCTTCCAGCAGATCCGCAAGGTCGCCGACCTCCGGCCCGGCGATCTGATCGCGGTGGACTACAGCGGTCAGGTCGAGGGCAACACCGGCCACATCGTCATGGTCCGCGAGGTCAAGGGCGTCTTCAGCGGGGTCGCCGACTTCACCGGCGAGACCCAGTACGCCGTCGAGGTCGTCGACTGCACGGCCGAGCCGCACGGCGTGTACACCCTGACCAACTACCCCAGGTATCCCGACACCCGCATGGTCGGCCTCCTCGCGGAGGAGCAGTTCGAGGGCGTCGGCATCGGCCACATGATGTTCTACGCCGCCGGCACCACCGGAGAGTTCTCCCGCTACCGCTGGAGCGTCAACACCGCCCGCGACAAGGCCTACCCCGTCGCGTCACGGCCGGTCACCGCGGCACGCGTCGTCTGACCGGACTTCACGACAGCCCCGCCGCCCCCGCGGCCGTGCGCAGCACATCGCGCAGCATCCCGGGGGTGAGCCGGCCGGTGAAGGTGTTGCGCTGACTGACATGGAAGCAGCCGAAGACATCGAGGCCATCGGCACCGCCCGAGCCGTCCGGGCCGTCCGGGCCGTCGAGCGTCACCCGGGTCCCGTGCCCGAAGGCCGGCCGCGGCCGGGGCACGGTCCAGCCCGCCTGGGCGAACGCGGGCAGCGCCGCCTGCCAACCGAAGGCGCCGAGCACGACGACCGCGCGCAACGTCGGCCGCAGCAGCCTCAACTCCTGCACGAGCCAGGGTCGGCAGGTGTCCCGCTCCCCCGGGGTGGGCTTGTTGGCGGGCGGCGCACAGTGCACGGGCGACGTGATCCGCACGCCGTACAGCTCCAGCCCGTCGTCGACGGACACTGCGGTGGGCTGCGACGCCAGCCCCACGTCATACAACGCCTGGTACAGCACATCGCCGGAACGGTCCCCGGTGAACATCCGCCCCGTACGGTTCCCGCCGTGCGCGGCCGGGGCCAGCCCGACGATCAGCAGCCGGGCGTCCGACGCGCCGAAGCCGGGTACGGGCCGACCCCAGTACGTCCAGTCCGCGAAGGCCGCCCGCTTGGTACGGGCCACCTCCTCACGCCAGTCCACCAACCGAGGACACGCCCGACAGCCCCCGACCCGCCGGTCGAGCACGACCAGGGCGGAGGCGGAGGCTGCGGAGTCGGGGACGGAGTCGGAGGCTGCGGAGTCGGAGGGGGAGACTCCGCAAGCGGAGGGTGAGGAAGGTGAGGGTGAGGAGAGAGGGGTCACGGAGTCGGAGGGGGCCTTGGAGGCGTCCATGTCTCCACGGTAAGACCGCACCGGAGCGATCCGAGCCGGCTGGGTCCGGAGGGGGTGGGGAGCTAAGGGCTGGGGCCCCTCCCCCCCACCCCCCTTCCCCAGCCCTCCCGACTCGTCACGCCTCTCGTCATGCCCCTCGCCGCGCCAACCGCAGCAGCTCCGCGTTCGACTCCCGTCGCTTCCAGGCGATGAGCGCCAGCGGTACGAGCAGGATGAGCGGCGTCGCCGCGTTCTGGCCGTCGAAGACGACGACCTGGACGACGAACGCGCCCACCATCAGCGCACCCAGTGCGATCGCCGCCACGGACTGGAGCACCGGAACGAGCAGGGCGATCGCACCGGCGAGTTCCAGGGCACCGATGGTGTACATGCCCGCGCTGCCCCAGCCCATCTCGTCGAAGGCGTCGGCGGCCGACGGGTGCGCGATCAGCTTCGGCAGCGCGCTGGCGATCCCGTAGAAGAGCGCGAGGAGCACCTGCAAGCCTCGCAGGGCGATCCGGGCGCGGCGGCCTCGGGCGATCGCGGAGGCGGACCGGGGAGCGGCTGCGGAAGTGGTGGCGGCGAGGGAAGCCGTGGTCTCGGACATGAGGGTCTCCTGCGGTGAGCGGTCCGTTGTGCTGTCGGGGAGGTAGACCGACCTCCGTCAGCGAACTCATCGCAACCCGCCGGGCCTTCTCGAACCTTCGCCCCTACCGCCCCTACTACCGCTCCTGCCGTCGCCTCCCGCCCCACCCCCTTCCGTCTTCTCCGGTCCTACCGCCGCCCCTCCCCTCTACTCCGTCACCGGCACCGCCTTCACCCACATCCGGTCCTCCGTCAGATAGCGCTCCACTCTCAGACCCGCCTCCGCCAGGGCCTCCTCGAACTGGTCCTTGGTCAGTGGTCGGGACCGGAACGTCTGGGTCCACACGGCGTCCGGGAAGTCGTACTCCGCGCGTACGGAGTGGACGCCGTCCCCGACGGGCTCGGTCGAGACGATCCGGATCGTGAAGCCGCTCGGGTCGACGCGCTCGCGCGGCACGTTCGAGTGGTAGTCCTCTCCTTCCCGTTGGATCAGCACGCAGCCGCCCTTCGTGACGTGCCGTACGCAGGCCCGCAGCATCCTTCGCCGTAACTCGGCGTCCCCGTTGTGCACGAGGAACGACGCGAGCATCACCACGTCGAACGTCTCACCCAGGGCGAGATCCTCGATGGGACTGCATATCGTGCGGGCCCCGCGGACGCGCTCCAGCATCTCGGCGGACTCGTCCACCGCCGTGACCGCGAACCCGCGCTCCAGCAGGGCGTGGGTCACTCGCCCGACCCCACTGCCCAGCTCGAGGATGTGCGCGCCCGGGGGCACCGCCTCGGCGATGACTTCCGGTTCGTTCCCCACCTGCAGGCGCGAGTAGAGCTCGACCGCGCAGCCGTCCGGGGTGATCGCACCGGGACCGGTTCCCTTGTGTCCGTCTCGCATTTCCAGCTTCATGCCCGTTCAACGGCCCGTCCCCGTAAGGCCGTTCCCCATCCTGGGCGGTTCACCCGTTCGAGGGATGGCCCTTCTGTTCGAGCTACGCCGGAGGCAAGGACACCGGCCCCCTGGAGAACGTCCGGACCGGGGAGTACGTTGCAGGGAGGAGCGGTGATCGGGATGCGTACGGGCAGTGAGCCGGTGACAGCGCGCAGTGCGCTGCGGATGCGTCTGTGGCTGACCCTGTGGGGCCTGGCCTGGGCGATCTTCGGGACGGCCGCGTTCGCTGTCGTGGGGCGTCCGGGGTGGGCGGCCGCGTGCGGGGTGCTGTGGCTGGTGATCACGGTCGATCTGACGATGATCCTCAGGCATCGGCGACAGGGTCCTCACTATCAGCCGGGCCGCGACATCCCGCCGTACCGGCCGCCCGAGCACCGCCACCCTTGAGGCCGGGGGATATCCGGAAACCTGGAGATCCACAGGCCCGGAGATCCGAGGGCCTGAAGGTCGAAAGCCCCGACGGCGCGGCAACCCGAAGCCACAGCGCTACAGCGCCCCAGCGGCCCGAAGCCCCGGCATCCCGAAGGCCCGGCGGCCGGCCGTTCTCAGCTCTCGAAGCGTGCCGCTTTGAGGTACTGCGGGTTCGGGTCCAGTGCCGCGGCCAGCCGGAAGTGGCGCTTGGCCTGGTCGCCCCGGCCCTGCCGCTCATAGGTGCGGCCGAGTGCGAAGTGCGCGAAGGCGTTGTCCGGCTCGCGCTCCAGGACGATGGTGAACTCCAGCTCGGCAGGCCGTAGTTGGGCGGCGGCGAAGAAGGCACGCGCGCGCAGCAGCCGGGCGGCGGTGTTCTCGGGGTGCGCGGCGATGACTCCGTCGAGCAACTTCACCGCGCCCCGCGGGTCCCGCGCGGCGAGCAGATGCTCCGCGGCACGGAAGTCGATGACGTGTGTCTCCGGAGTACGTCCGGTCGAACCGCTGGTATCGGGCACGGAAAAATCCTTCCCTTGCTCAAGGGGTTCAACGCGCGGAGCGCGGGCCGCTATTCCGGAGCGGTCCCGTGCGGCGCGTGGGATCGGTGCGTGAGGTCGGCCCATACGTCCTTCACGCGCCGGTGGAGTTCCGCGAGCGGTACGTCGTTGTCGATCACGATGTCGGCGATCTCCCGGCGTTCGTCGCGGGTCGCCTGTGCGGCCATCCGCGCGCGGGCGTCCTCCTGCGTCATGCCGCGGAGCCGGACGAGCCGGTCGAGCTGGGTCTCGGGGGTCACGTCGACGACGACCACGACGTCGTAGAGGGAGCCGAGGGCGTTCTCGGTGAGGAGGGGGACGTCGTGGACGACGACGGCGTCCTCGGGGGCGGCCGCCTCGAGTTCGCGGGAGCGGGCGCCGACCAGGGGGTGCACGATCGAGTTGAGGAGCGCCAGTTTCGCCGGGTCGGCGAAGACGACCGAGCCCAGGCGGGGGCGGTCGAGGCTGCCGTCCGGGGCGAGGATGTCCGCGCCGAAGGCGTCCACGACCGCCGCGAGTCCCGGGGTGCCCGGCGCGACGACCTCGCGTGCGATGCGGTCCGCGTCGATCAGTACGGCCCCGCACTCGACGAGCAGCCGTGACACCTCGCTCTTGCCGGCGCCGATCCCGCCGGTCAGGCCCACTGTCAGCATGAGCGGAAGCTTAGGGCCTGTCGGTGACGATGCACCCGACAGGCCCCTGTGTGCCGCCCCCTCGGCTTGCGCGGCCGCAATGCCCGACCGGAACGCTCGGCTGCGAACGCTCGGCCGGAGCGGTCAGCCTTCGCCCTCGCGCTCGGCGAGGAACCGCTCGAACTCCTGCCCGATCTCGTCCGCCGACGGGATGTCGACGGGCTCGGCGAGCATGTTGCCGCGGGTCTCGGCGCCGGCGGCGGCGTCGTACTGGTGCTCCAGGCCCTGGACGAGGGAGGTGAGTTCCTCGTCGCCCTCCTGGATCTGACGGTCGATCTCGGTCTGCGTCCGGTGGGCGTCCGTGCGCAGGGCGTGCGCGATGCCGGGCAGGACCAGGCCGGTGGCCGCCGTGATCGCTTCCAGGACGGTCAGGGCGGCGTCCGGGTACGCCGAACGGGCGATGTAGTGCGGGACGTGTGCGGCGACGCCCAGGATGTCGTGCCCGGCTTCCATGAGGCGGTACTCGACGAGCGCCTCGGCGCTGCCGGGGACCTGGGCCTCGTCGAAGGGGCTGCGGTGGCCCGGCATGAGGTCCGTGCGGTTGCCGTGCGGGGTGAGGCCCACGGGGCGGGTGTGCGGGACGCCCATGGGGATGCCGTGGAAGTTCACCGAGAGGCGGACGCCGAGCCGCTCCACGATCTGCTTGACGGCGACGGCGAAGCGTTCCCATTCCACGTCCGGTTCGGGTCCGGACAGCAGGAGGAAGGGTGCACCGGTGGTGTCCTGCACCAGTCGCACCTCGATGGCCGGCTCTTCGTACTCGGTCCACCGGTCGCGCTTGAAGGTCAGCAGCGGGCGGCGGGCGCGGTAGTCGACCAGCCGGTCGTGGTCGAAGCGGGCGACGACCTGGTGGGGCAGCGAGTCGAGGAGCCGGTCGACGATCTGGTCACCGGTCTCGCCCGCGTCGATGTATCCGTCGAAGTGGTAGAGCATGACAAGTCCGGCCGACTCCTGGGCCAGCGCCATGTCGACGACTGCCAGGCCCTTCGGCTCCCATGCGTACAAACCCTGCGGATCAAGCACTTGGACCGCTCCCCTCGTGTTCCTTCTGTCCAACGCGCGCCGGACCGTGGGCATTCCCGGTCCACGCGCCTTGATCGAATGACTCCGGCCGGCTTCTCGCGGGTGGGGGGAGCGGGTGAGGTCGGGCCGGGTCGGGGGCGCGCGGGCGGTCATGGGGCGGACGGCGATCCCGCTTCCGGGCAGCACCGAGGGCCCGCACCTCGAAAGGTGCGGGCCCTCGACACACTGCTAAACCTCAGCGGCTGGGGTCACCCCCGCCGGGGGAGTTCAGCTCTGGCCGCCGGCCAGCTTCTCGCGCAGAGCGGCGAGCGCCTCGTCCGAGGCCAGCGCGCCGGACGTGTCGGCACCCTCGGAGGAGTAGGAACCGCCGCCACCGCCACCGGACGCGGCCGGAGCGGCACCAGCCGCGTCGCCACCCTCGGCAGCGGCCTTCTCGTCCGCCTCGCGGGACTTGATGACCTGAGCCTGGTGCTGCTCGAAGCGCGTCTGCGCCTCGGCGTACTGGTTCTCCCAGACCTCACGCTGCGACTCGAAGCCCTCGAGCCAGTCGTTGGTCTCGGGGTCGAAGCCCTCGGGGTAGATGTAGTTGCCCTGGTCGTCGTACGACGCGGCCATGCCGTACAGCGTCGGGTCGAACTCGACCGAGGCCGGGTCGGCACCGAAGGACTCGTTGGCCTGCTTCAGCGAGAGGCTGATGCGGCGGCGCTCGAGGTCGATGTCGATGACCTTGACGAAGATCTCGTCGTTGACCTGGACGACCTGCTCCGGGATCTCCACGTGGCGCTCGGCCAGCTCGGAGATGTGGACCAGACCCTCGATGCCCTCGTCGACGCGCACGAACGCACCGAACGGAACGAGCTTCGTGACCTTACCGGGAACAACCTGCCCGATCTGGTGCGTGCGGGCGAACTGCTGCCACGGGTCTTCCTGGGTCGCCTTCAGCGACAGGGAGACACGCTCGCGGTCCATGTCGACGTCGAGGACCTCGACGGTGACTTCCTGGCCGACCTCGACAACCTCGGAGGGGTGGTCGATGTGCTTCCAGGAAAGCTCGGAGACGTGAACCAGACCGTCGACGCCACCCAGGTCCACGAACGCACCGAAGTTGACGATCGAGGAGACGACGCCGGAGCGGACCTGACCCTTCTGGAGGGTCGTGAGGAACGTCTGGCGGACCTCGGACTGGGTCTGCTCGAGCCAGGCACGGCGGGACAGGACCACGTTGTTGCGGTTCTTGTCCAGCTCGATGATCTTGGCCTCGAGCTCCTTGCCCACGTACGGCTGGAGGTCGCGGACGCGGCGCATCTCGACGAGGGACGCCGGGAGGAAGCCACGGAGGCCGATGTCGAGGATGAGACCACCCTTGACGACCTCGATGACGGTACCGGTGACGATCCCGTCTTCTTCCTTGATCTTCTCGATGGTGCCCCAGGCACGCTCGTACTGGGCGCGCTTCTTCGAGAGGATCAGGCGGCCTTCCTTGTCCTCCTTCTGGAGAACAAGGGCCTCGATCTCGTCACCGACGGCGACGACCTCGTTGGGGTCGACGTCGTGCTTGATGGAGAGCTCGCGGCTCGGGATAACGCCTTCGGTCTTGTAACCGATGTCGAGCAGGACCTCGTCCCGGTCGACCTTCACGATGACGCCGTCGACGATGTCGCCGTCGTTGAAGTACTTGATCGTCTCGTCGATCGCGGCGAGGAAGGCTTCCTCGTTACCGATGTCGTTGACCGCTACCTGCGGCGTGGTAGAGGTGGTCTCGGTGCTGCTCGTCATGTGGGAAAGGGCTCCGGTACGGACAGTGAGTCGTAGGTACTGCTACGCCGGGAGCCCGTGATCGCTCTGAAGAAGCCGGACAGCTTAGGAAGCACCCCACCGGAAACCCGGTGATGGCGCCTCGAGAACCGAGGGGACAACAACAGATGCGAGCGCAGCCTGCTACGTCTGAGGTGCGCAGGCCCGCAGCGCAACTTGTAGCATACGGGGGCAGCCGGGCGGGGTCAATGCGCGAAGGCGCACACCCGGGGCGGATCGCCGCATTCCCGGCACACAACCTTTCTCCTGAGGTCACGCAGGCCGCAGGAAGCCTCACCGGTGACACCTGGGGGTGACACCGACGGGCGGGTTGCACGGAAGAGTACGACGAGGGAGCCGATCATCCAAGAGCCTGAATCGTCCGAGGCGGCCTTCGAGCCGGAAGCCACCCGACGTGACGCCGACGTCACCGAGAGCTCCCGGGCCAACCGGGGCTGGTGGGACCGCAACGCGGACGAATACCAGATCGAGCACGGCACCTTCCTCGGCGACGACCGGTTCGTATGGGGTCCCGAGGGTCTGGACGAGGTGGAGGCGGAGCTGCTCGGCCCGCCGGAGGAGCTGAAGGGCAAGTCGGTCCTGGAGATCGGCGCCGGCGCGGCACAGTGCGCGCGCTGGCTGACCGCGCAGGGCGCGCGTCCGGTCGCCCTGGATCTCTCGCACCGCCAGCTCCAGCACGCGCTGCGCATCGGCGGCTCGTTCCCGCTGGTGTGCGCCGACGCGGGCGCGCTGCCCTTCGCGGACGCCTCCTTCGACCTGGCCTGCTCGGCGTACGGGGCGCTGCCCTTCGTGGCCGACCCGGTGCTGGTCCTGAAGGAGGTGCGGCGGGTGCTGCGGCCCGGGGGCCGTTTCGTGTTCTCGGTGACCCACCCGATCCGCTGGGCGTTCCCGGACGAGCCGGGCCCGGAGGGGCTGACCGTGTCCTCGTCCTATTTCGACCGCACTCCTTATGTCGAGCAGGACGACCAGGGCCATGCGGTGTACGTGGAGCACCACCGGACGCTGGGCGACCGGGTCCGCGACATCGTGGCGGGCGGTTTCCGGCTGGTGGACCTGGTCGAGCCGGAGTGGCCGGCCTGGAACTCCTCGGAGTGGGGCGGCTGGTCCCCGCTGCGCGGGAACCTGATCCCGGGTACGGCCGTCTTCGTCTGCGAGCGGGACTAGCCGGCTCCCGCTCGCTCGTCCCTCCTCCTCTCCCACCCCGCACACGCACGCGCGCGTGCGTGTGCGGGGTGGTTTTCGCGGGCGTACGACACTGGGGGCGTGATCCCCCGTTACGACGCCCTGGACGCGCTGCCCGTGCGGGCCGCCCTGCCCGCCCTGAACGACGCCCTGGACGGGCACGGCACGGCCGTCCTCGCCGCGCCACCGGGCACCGGGAAGACGACGCTGGTGCCGCTCGCGCTGGCCGGGCTGCTGGGCGAGGGGCCGGCGCGCCGGGTGCTCGTGGCCGAGCCGCGGCGGATCGCGGCGCGGGCGGCGGCCCGGCGGATGGCGTGGCTGCTGGGTGAGCGGCCCGGGGAGAGCGTCGGCCACACCGTGCGCGGGGAGCGGGTCGTCGGGCGGCACACGCGCGTGGAGGTCGTCACGACCGGTGTGCTGCTCCAGCGTCTTCAGCGCGACCAGGAGCTGTCGGGCGTCGATGTGGTGGTGCTGGACGAGTGCCATGAGCGGCATCTCGACGCGGACACCTCGGCCGCGTTCCTGTGGGACGTGCGCGAGACGCTGCGGCCCGAGCTGCGGCTGGTGGCGGCCTCGGCGACGACGGACACGGCGGGCTGGTCGCGGCTGCTGGGCGGGGCGCCGGTGGTGGAGGCGCAGGGTTCCGTGTTCGGTGTCGAGGTGGTCTGGGTGCCTCCGGCGCGTCCCGTGCGGCCGCCGCACGGGATGCGGGTGGATCCCGCGCTGTTGGCACATGTGGCGTCGGTGGTGCGGCGGGCGCTGGCCGAGCGGTCGGGGGACGTGTTGTGCTTCCTGCCGGGTGTCGGGGAGATCGCGCGGGTCGCGGGGCTCCTCGGTGCGCCGGCCGGGGTGGACGTGCTCCAGGTGCACGGGCGGGCGCCGGCGGCCGTGCAGGACGCGGTGCTGGCTCCCGGGGAGCGGCGCCGGGTGGTCCTGGCGACCTCCGTGGCGGAGTCCTCGCTGACGGTGCCGGGGGTGCGGGTGGTCGTCGACTCGGGGCTGGCGCGGGAGCCTCGGGTGGACCACGCGCGCGGGCTGAGCGCGCTCGCGACGGTGCGTGCCTCGCAGGCGGCGGGCCGGCAGCGGGCGGGGCGGGCCGGGCGGGAGGCGCCGGGTGCGGTGTACCGGTGCTGGGCGGAGGCGGAGGATGCCCGTCTGCCGTCGTTCCCGGCCCCGGAGATCAGGGTGGCCGATCTGACGGCGTTCGCCCTTCAGGCGGCGTGCTGGGGCGATCCTGACGCTTCCGGGCTGGCGCTGCTGGACCCGCCGCCGGGTGGGGCGATGGCGGCGGCGAGGTCTCTGCTGACGGCGATCGGGGCGGTGGACTCCGCCGGCCGGGCCACCGAGCGGGGGTTGCGGCTGGCCCGGCTGGGGCTGCACCCCCGGTTGGGCCGGGCTCTGCTGGACGGGGCCGCGTCGGTGGGGGTGGAGCGGGCCGTCGAGGTGGTCGCGCTGCTCAGCGAGGAGGCGCCGCGGGAGTACGGCGACGATCTGGCCGCGGCTCTGCGGTCGGCGCGGCGTGGGGGTGACGCCTACGGCGCGCGGTGGCGGGCGGAGGTGCGCCGGCTGCGGGCCGTCGCCGAAGGCTCGACGCCTGCCGGGCCCGCCGCCGGAGGGAACAGCACCCGAGGGAACAGCACCCGAGCAGGCAGCAGCGGAGGAAACGGCAGCGGGGATGCTGCCGGTTCGGACGCGCTCGCCGGGCTCGTCGTCGCCCTCGCCTTCCCGGAGCGGCTCGCCAGGGCCGACGGGGGTTCCTACCTCATGGTCTCCGGTACCCGGGCCGAGGTCCGCGAGGGCACCGATCTGCGTGGGGCCCCCTGGCTGGCCGTCGCCGTCGCCGACCGGCCGGTGGGGAAGGGGCACGCGCGCGTGCAGCTCGCTGCGGTCGTGGACGAGGAGGTCGCCCGGTTCGCGGCCGGCGCGCTGCTCGACGAGCGGGACGAGGTCCACTGGGCCGACGGGGATGTCGTGGCACGGCGGGTGGAGCGGTTGGGGGCCGTGGAGCTGGCGGTGCGTCCGCTGCGGAACGCCGA
Source organism: Streptomyces sp. NBC_01334 (assembly GCF_035983595.1). Taxonomy (NCBI): domain Bacteria; kingdom Bacillati; phylum Actinomycetota; class Actinomycetes; order Kitasatosporales; family Streptomycetaceae; genus Streptomyces; species Streptomyces sp. NBC_01334. The sequence continues at coordinate 2,704,741 of NZ_CP130718.1, forward strand.
CGCCGGGCTCGTGCGCGGTGCGCTGGTGGAGGGGCTGGAGAAGGACGGGCTGCGGTTGCTGCGGTGGTCGCCGGATGCGGACGTCCTGCGGCAGCGGCTGGCGTTCCTGCGGTGGCATCTGGGAGAGCCGTGGCCCGACGTCTCCGACGCCTCGCTGCGCGCGCGGGTGGACGAGTGGCTGGAGCCCGAGCTGAGCCGGGCGCGGCGGCGGAGCGATCTCGGGCGGATCGGTGCCGGGGAGGCGCTCGGACGGCTGCTGCCCTGGGCCTCCGGCGAGGCGGCGCGGCTGGAGGAGCTGGCGCCGGAGCGGATCACCGTGCCGAGCGGGTCCAGGATCCGGATCGACTACGCCGACCCGGAGCGGCCGGTCCTCGCGGTGAAGTTGCAGGAGATGTTCGGGCTCCAGGAGTCGCCGCGGGTCGCCGGGGTGCCGTTGCTGGTGCATCTGCTGTCGCCCGCGGGGCGGCCCGCGGCCGTCACCGCCGACCTCGCCTCCTTCTGGAAGGACGGCTACAAGGGGGTGCGGGCCGAGTTGCGCGGCCGGTATCCGAGGCATCCCTGGCCCGAGGATCCGGCCAGTGCCGAGCCGACCCGGTTCACCAACGCGCGGCTCAGGCGGTGACCGGCCGCGGTGCGGCGGGTTCGGCGGCGGCGGGTCCGTCCGGGCGGCGGGAGCGGGCCTCCAGGTAGAGGGAGAGGCACATCAGGAGGACGCCGAGCAGGAGGAAGCCCCAGGGCAGGTAGGCGGTCAGCAGCAGGACCAGGGTGCGGTTGGCCTTGATCACGGACACGGTGTGCTCGATGTAGTCCTCGCGCATCTTCACGTGCCCGGCGAAGGCGGTGACCTTCGCGCGGCCGCCGAGCAGGGTGCCGCCGCGGAGTTCCTCCCGGTGGATCTCCTCTCCGTAGACGGGCGCGCCGGTGACGGGTTCGACCCAGAACTTGCGGACCGTGGTGTACCAGCGGGTGGTGCCGGTCTTGGCGACGGTCTCCGGGGTGATGCCCGCGACCGGCATCGTCCGGGGCATGGCGACCTTGGTCCAGGGGACGGTCTGCTCGAAGTAGTAGACGTCAAGGCCGCGGAAGGTCCGGGTGCCCTGGTAGTGGATGGGGGCCGTGGTGCGGGTCTGCGCGTCGAAGTACTCGTAGTCCCGTTTCTCCGTCAGGAACGGCCACTTGAACTCGATGCCCTCCCGGCGTACCGGGTCGCCGTCGACCATCTCGCCGGTGGCGTGCACGGGTTCCTGGGTGTGGGCGTCGAAGATGTACCGCTCGGGGACCTTGGAGACCATCTTGCCGTCGGGACCCTGGACGTAGGACAGGCCGTCCCAGACGACGACGTCCCGGCCGGCCGTCTTCTCGATCTTCTCGGAGGCCTCCACGTCGCCCTTGAGGGTCTGCACGATGGTGACCTTGGGGACGGTGCGGGCGGTCATGCTGCCGTAGTCGAGGAGGGTGGCGTTCTTGGCCTCCAGGACCATGGTCTGGTATTCGTTCGCCGGGATCTTGGCCAGGCGCGGGTAGGCGTACCAGCGCAGCAGGGGGGACAGCGCCGCGAAGAACACGGCGAGGGCGAGCAGGATCAGGCTGGCCTTGCGGCGCATCTCGGCCTCCTTCGCGGGCGGAACCGGCGGGCGGGGCGGCTAGGGGTGTGCGGGGACCGTCGTCAGCAGTGGCTTCGGGGAGGTCCGGCCGGCCGGTGTGCCCAGTGCGGCGATGGTGAGGACCAGGGCGAGCGCGACGGCGAGACCGGTCGCGGCGGCGATCAGGGCACGCATACGGTCCTCCCGGAGCTGACGGGACGTCAGGTCGGGCACCGTAGCAACGGGCGGGTGAGATGAGAACACGTAGCGCACGACGGCGGCGCCCCTGTGGAGACAGGGGCGCCGCCGTCGTGGCTCGGAACGGAGTCCGGAGCAGGGTCCGAGGGAGGCCTACGAGCCGGTGGGCGTCGACTCCGACTCGCTGGGCGTCGGGGTGGGCGTCGAGGCCTCGGCCGCCGTGACGGTGAGTTCGACCGTCAGGGTCGCTCCGCCCGTGGTGGTGATGCGCAGCAGATAGGTGCCGGCGGTGTCGTCCGCGTACAGCTCGGGCAGCGTCAGCAGGCCGTTCGCGTCCGTCTGGAGGTCCAGGGTGCGGACGGGGTTGCCGGCGGCGTCCTTGAAGTAGGGGCCCTTGTCGTTCGTGGTCGTGTCGTCGGCCGACTTGATCAGGGTGGCGGTGGCCGCGACCTTGTCCGCGACGGCGCCCTTGTAGGTGGCCTTCACCTCGACCCGGTCGGCGAACTTGCCGCCGGCGGTGCAGGTCAGCGCGGTGCTGCCGGTGCGGGCGAGGGTGTCGGCGGCGCGGGCGGTGACGGTGGCCCTGTAGTCGAGGGCGGACAGCGTACGGCCGAGGACCGTGGCCCGGACGGTGAAGCCGCCGGTCTTCTCGCCCGCCTGGAGGGCGGGCGCGAGGGCGACGCCCTTGGCGTCGGTGACGATCGTGGCGACGCTCTCGCCGCCCGTGAAGGTGGCGTCGGTGTCGCCGACGACGGTGAAGCGGATCCGGACCTTGGCGACGGCCTTGCCGGCCGCCGTCTCCGCGCGGGTGCTGATGCGTTCGGTGAACGCGTCGCCCGCCGTGGCGGAGAGGCTCGCCGTACCCGCGTCCTCGAGGTGACCGACCGTCTCGGTCGGCGTCGGGGTCGGGGTCGGGGTGGGCGTCGGGGTGCTGGGCGTCGTCGGGGTGTTGGGCTTGCCGGGCGTCGACGGCTTGTTCGGCGTGTCGGGCGTACTGGGGGTGCTGGGCGTCGACGGGGTGGACGGCGAGGTGGGCGGGTAGCCGGTGCCGTCGTCGCTGCGGTTGTCCGGCACGGTACCGGTGCCGTTGGGGATCTCGTGCGTGCCCTTGCGGTAGTACTCCAGCCACGACAGGACGGTGTTCAGGTAGTCCGTCGAGTTGTTGTAGCTGAGGATCGCGCTGCGCATCCCGGACGTGGCCGACATGTCCCAGTCGTAGCGGCACAGGTAGTGGCCGGCGGCGAGCGCGGCGTCGTAGATGTTGTTGGGGTCCTTCTTGCCGTCGGCGTTGCCGTCACGGCCCGCCCACGCCCAGGTGGACGGGATGAACTGCATGGGGCCCACGGCACGGTCGTAGGTGCTGTCGCCGTCGTACGCGCCGTTGTCGGTGTCGCTGATGTTCGCGAAGCCGACGCCGTTGAGGACCGGGCCGAGGATCGGCGAGATGGTGGTGCCGTCGGCGGTCACGTTGCCGCCGCGGGCCTGGCCCGACTCGACCTTGCCGATGGCGGCGAGGAGTTGCCAGGGCAGGTTGCAGCCCGGCTTGGACTGCGCCAGCTCCGCCTCGGCCTTCTTGTAGGCGTCCAGGACGGTCGCCGGGATCCCCGCCTCCGTGGTGCCGGTGGCGGCCGGGGTGGTGGAGGAGCTCTCGCTCGGCGCGGGGTTCGGGCTGTTCAGCGGCGGCAGGTCCGTGTAGTACGGCGAGTTGCCGGTGGCGCTGTCACCGATGCCGCTGCCGTCGTCGGCGGAGGACGGGGTGTCGGCGGCGGTCTGTCTGCCGTGGCCGTCGGCCGTGACGTCCGGTGCCTGGGACGCGGCCAGAGCCGCCACCGCCAGTGCGGCCACGGTCGTGTTGACCGCTCCCTTGCGCAGCCTCGTGCCGAAATGCGCCGACATGAAGTGAAACCCTCCCGTGGACGCGGTACGCCCGTCTCTTCGCCTGCACCCTGCCGTTGCGGCTGTTGCCACTGTTGTGGCCGTTGCCGCTGCCGCCGCCGTCACCGGTGTGACGATCAACCCGCTCCGACGGTTGCACTCATGGGCGGTTTGCCCTGCTCTGCTGTTCTGTTCGACGCGCCCTCGGGCACACCGACCCAGGCGACCCTACGACAACTTCTTTTGCACCGGCACCCGTTCGGGTGCCGTTTTCACCAGCCGGTCATGCGCCGTTGGCCGGGAACCACGCCCCGCATACTGGACGTCGTAGATCACCGGGCCGGCCGGCCCGTCAACGTCCGCCCCCGGGAGCCCCGTTGCCGTTCACGCTGAGTCACGCGGCGGCCGTGCTGCCCGCCGTGCGCGCCGACGGCACCGGCCGCGGGCAACTCGTCCCGGGCGCCCTGGTGGCGGGCTCCTTCGCTCCCGACATGACCTACTACGCGGCGAGTGTCCTGTCCGGGGCCATGGAGTTCGGCGACGTCACGCACTCCCTCCCCGGCGTGTTCACGGTGGACGTGCTCGTCGCCTGGGTGCTGGTGGGGCTCTGGCTGCTGGTGCGCGAGCCGCTGGTGGCGCTGCTGCCGCGGTCCCGGCAGGGCCGGACGGCCACGCTGACCCGCTGCGGTGCGCCACGCGCGCGTGTACGGCCGTCCACCGCCCTGTGGTGGTACGTCTCCGCGGCGCTCGGTGCGCTGACCCATGTGGTGTGGGACGCGTTCACGCACCTTGACCGCTGGGGCATGCGGCTGTTCCCCGTCCTCGGCGAGGACATCGCCGGCTCGCCTCTGTACTGGTACCTCCAGTACGGGGGTTCGGCCGTGGCCGCGGTCGTGCTCGCCGCGTTCGTGACGTACGCGCTGCGCCGGGCGCCGGACGGCGAGCCGGTGGGGGTCGCGGTGCTGTCGGCGCGGGACCGGTGGTGGGCGGGTGCCGTGATCGGCGGTTGCGCACTGGTCGCGGCGGTGCGGCGGGCGACGCGGTGGTGGGATTACTGGGGCGCGCGCGAGGCGAAGCCGTGGGAGCTCATCCCGACGCTGTGCTTCGGGGCGGGCGCGGGGCTGGTGCTGGGGGTGCTGCTGTACGCGATCGGCGTGCGCCTGTGGCGCCCGGCTCGCCCGGCCCGCCCGGCTCATCCGGTCGCCCGGGATGCCGGCGCCGGGCAGCCGGACGCAGACGCAGACGCAGACGCAGACGCAGACGGGGTCAGTGTGCGGCGGAGTCGCCCGGGCGTTCGGTGACGGGGGGCGCCGTCACGACGAAGAGGGGGATGCGACGGGCCGTCCGGCGGCCGCGGAGGCGGCCGAGGACACCGAGGGCCCGCGCCAGGCGACCCCGTACCGCCTCGGCCCACAGGCGCCGCCGGCTGTCGTTCCGGGAAACGAACCCGGCGAGGGACCGGGTCAGGACCCCGGGCGGAAGCCGGGGCAGGAACCGGGTGAGAACCGGACCGCGGAGCCGTGCGGCGGCCGCACGCAGGGCCGCGCCGGGGATCCACGGGATGCGGGCGGTGGCGGCGCCCGGCGCGAGGGCGGGACGCGGCCGTGTCCGGGAAGCCGCGCCGGGCCCGGACCGCGTGTCCGCGGCCGCCGTGGCGTGAACACGTACGCGGGCCTTCCGACGGTGGAGCATGCGTATACCCATGGCGGCATCCTGGTGGCCCGGACCCGGCAGGGGCCTGTTCTCGGGGGCCACGCGGGTGAGGGCCCTTCGGAGGACGCACCGGCGGTGACCGGACCCCTCGCGACAGCGCCGGCTCGTACGGCACCGGCTCCCACCAGGCATGCGAAGGGGCCCTGCCGGTGTCGGCAGAGCCCCTTCCAGCTGTTCCGGCCGTCCCTCTGCTCCGGGGAGAGCGGCGGGCCGCCCCCGGCAAAAGGCTAGTGCGCCGCCGACTCCCAGTCCGCGCCCGCGCCGACCGACACGTCCAGCGGGGCCCTGAGCCGGACGGCACCGGCCATCTCCCGGCGGACCAGCTCCTCGACCGCCGCACGCTCGCCGGGAGCGATCTCCAGGACGATTTCGTCGTGGACCTGGAGCAGCATGCGGGACTTGAGGTCCGCCGCGCGCAGGGCCGCGTCCACCTTGAGCATGGCGATCTTGACGATGTCCGCCGCCGTGCCCTGGATCGGCGCGTTGAGGGCCATGCGCTCGGCCGCCTCGCGGCGCTGACGGTTGTCGCTGTTGAGGTCGGGCAGATAGCGGCGGCGGCCGAAGAGCGTCGCCGTGTAGCCGGTCGCCCGTGCCTCGTCGACCGCGCGGCGCAGGTAGTCCCGGACGCCGCCGAAGCGCTCGAAGTAGGCGTCCATCAGGCCGCGGGCCTCGCCCGCGTCGATGTTCAGCTGCTGGGACAGGCCGAACGCCGACAGGCCGTACGCCAGGCCGTAGGACATCGCCTTGATCTTGCGCCGCATCTCCGCGTCCACGGCGGCGGGCTCGACGCCGAACACCTGGGAGGCGGCCGTGGTGTGCAGGTCCTCGCCGGAGGTGAACGCCTCGATGAGGCCCGCGTCCTCCGACAGGTGCGCCATCACGCGCAGCTCGATCTGGCTGTAGTCGGCCGTCATCAGGGACTCGAAGCCCTCGCCGACGACGAAGCCGCGGCGGATCGCCCGGCCCTCGTCGGTGCGGACGGGGATGTTCTGGAGGTTCGGGTCGGTGGAGGACAGCCGGCCGGTCGCGGCGACGGTCTGGTTGAACGTGGTGTGGATGCGGCCGTCCGCGGCGATCGTCTTGATCAGGCCCTCGACGGTGACCCGCAGCTTCGCCTGTTCGCGGTGGCGGAGCATGATGACCGGCAGCTCGTTGTCCGTCTGGCCCGCGAGCCAGGCCAGGGCGTCGGCGTCGGTGGTGTAGCCGGTCTTGGTCTTCTTCGTCTTCGGCAGGCCCAGTTCGCCGAAGAGGACCTCCTGGAGCTGCTTGGGCGAGCCCAGGTTGAACTCGTGCCCGGCCGCCGCGTGCGCCTCCTTCACGGCCTGCTGGACGGCGCCCGCGAACATCTGCTCCATGGCCTCCAGGTGGGCGCGGTCGGCGGCGATGCCGTGCCGCTCCAGGCGGGCCAGGAGAGCGGAGGTCGGCAGCTCCATGTTGCGCAGCAGGTCGGCCGCGCCGACCTCCTCCAGCCGGCCGCGGAACGCCTCGCCCAGGTCGACGATCGTGCGGGCCTGCACCATGAGGGCCTCGGCCTCGGCGCCGTCGTCCGCGCCGAAGGCGAGCTGGCCGTCGGCCGCGGCGGCCGGGGCCAGCTCACGGCCCAGGTACTCCAGGGACAGCGCGTCCAGGTCGAAGGAGCGGCGGCCCGGCTTGACCAGGTAGGCGGCGAGCGCGGTGTCCATGCCGACGCCGGCGACGGACCAGCCGTGCTCGGCGAAGACCCGCATGGCGCCCTTGGCGTTGTGCAGGACCTTGGGGCGGTCCTCGGCGGCGATCCAGGCCGCCCACGCGCTCTCGTCGGCCTCGTCGAGCTCCGCCGGGTCGAACCAGGCGGCCGCTCCCCCGGCCGCGGCGAGCGCGACCTCGGCGACCGAGCCGGCGCCCAGCGCCCAGGCGTCGACGGTGGCGACGCCGAGGGTGTCGGTGCCGTGCTCCGCGAGCCAGCCGGCCAGCTCGCCGGTGCCCAGCACCGTGCCGTCCAGCTCCACTCCGCCGGTGATCACCGGCGTCGCCTCGGCCTCCTCGCCGCCGGGGTCGACGGCGAACAGCCGCTCGCGCAGGGACGGGTTCCTGATCTCCAGGGTGTCCAGGATCATCGCGACGGCCGTGCGGTCGTACTGGGCGCGCTCCAGCTCGACGACCGTCTTCGGCAGCTCGACGGTGCGGACCATCTCGGTGAGGCGCCGGTTGAGCTTGACGGCCTCCAGGTGGTCGCGCAGGTTCTGCCCGGCCTTGCCCTTGACCTCCTCGACGCGCTCGACGAGGTCCGCGAACGAACCGAACTGGTTGATCCACTTCGCGGCCGTCTTCTCACCGACGCCGGGGATGCCCGGCAGGTTGTCGGACGGGTCGCCGCGCAGCGCCGCGAAGTCGGGGTACTGGGCGGGCGTCAACCCGTACTTCTCGACGACCTTCTCCGGGGTGAACCGGGTCAGCTCCGAGACGCCCTTCGTCGGATACAGGACCGTGGTGTGCTCGGACACCAGCTGGAAGGAGTCACGGTCGCCGGTGACGATCAGCACCTCGAAGCCCTCGGCCTCGGCCTGGGTGGCGAGCGTGGCGATGACGTCGTCGGCCTCGAAGCCGTCCACCGCGAACCGGGACACGTGCATCGCGTCGAGCAGCTCGCCGATCAGCTCGACCTGGCCCTTGAACTCGTCGGGTGTCTTGGAGCGGTTCGCCTTGTACTCGGTGAACTCCTCGGAGCGCCATGTCTTGCGGGACACGTCGAACGCGACCGCGAAGTGCGTGGGCGCCTCGTCACGCAGGGTGTTGGCCAGCATCGACGCGAAACCGTAGATCGCGTTCGTCGGCTGGCCCGTCGCGGTGGTGAAATTCTCCGCGGGCAGCGCGAAGAACGCGCGGTAGGCCAGCGAGTGCCCGTCCATGAGCATCAGGCGGGGCCGGCTGCCGGCGGGGGTGTCGGTCTTCTTCGCTGCTGTCTCTGCCACGCCCCCGATCCTGCCACGCCCCACCGACAGTCGGTCCCGGCCGTCACGGCTCACGGGGTTCCGCGGGCCGCCCGCCGTCCGCCGCAAGCTTTGCTCCCGCCCGCCGACCGGCCCGCGCATCCACACTGTCGGCGGCTCGTGCGAGGATCCATGCGGTGTGTGGCGCAGGCGAGCGAAGGAGAGCGCGCGATGGCAACGAAGCCCCCCAAGGCCGATCCGGTCCAGGACGCTCCGCAGGTCGCCGAGCCGAAGCAGGTGGCGGCGGGCCTGCCGGCCGTCGGGCACTCCCTGCGGATCGCCCAGCAGCAGATGGGTGTGAAGCGCACCGCGCTGACCCTGCTGCGCGTCAACCAGAAGGACGGCTTCGACTGCCCCGGCTGCGCCTGGCCCGAGCCCGAGCACCGGCACACCGCCGAGTTCTGTGAGAACGGCGCGAAGGCGGTCGCCGAGGAGGCGACCCTGCGCCGGGTCACCCCCGAGTTCTTCGCCGCGCACCCGGTCGCCGACCTCGCCGGCCGCAGCGGCTACTGGCTCGGCCAGCAGGGCCGTCTCACGCATCCCATGTACCTCCCCGAAGGCGGGGAGCGCTACGAACCGGTGACCTGGGAGCGCGCCTTCGACATCATCGCCGAGGAGACCGCCGCGCTCGCCTCTCCCGACGAGGCCGTGTTCTACACCTCGGGCCGCACCAGCAACGAGGCCGCGTTCCTCTACCAGCTGTTCGCGCGCGAGCTCGGCACGAACAACCTCCCGGACTGTTCCAACATGTGCCACGAGTCGTCCGGCTCGGCCCTGTCGGAGACCATCGGCATCGGCAAGGGCAGTGTCCTGCTCGAGGACCTCTACCAGGCCGACCTGATCATCGTCGCCGGGCAGAACCCGGGGACCAACCACCCGCGCATGCTGTCCGCCCTGGAGAAGGCCAAGGCCGGCGGCGCGAAGATCATCAGCGTCAACCCGCTGCCCGAGGCGGGCCTGGGACGCTTCAAGAACCCGCAGACTCCCAAGGGCCTCACCGCGGGCGCGGCGCTGACCGACCTCTTCCTCCAGATCCGCATCGGCGGCGACCAGGCCCTCTTCCGCCTCCTCAACAAGCTCGTCCTCGACACCGACGGCGCGCTCGACGAGGCGTTCATCGCCGAACACACCCATGGCTTCGAGGAGTTCGCCGACGCGGCCCGCACCGCCGACTGGGACGAGACGCTCACCGCGACCGGCCTCACGCGCGCGGAGATCGAGGAGACCCTGCGCATGGTGCTCGCCTCCGAGCGCACCATCGTCTGCTGGGCCATGGGCCTCACCCAGCACAAGCACTCCGTGCCGACGATCCGCGAGGTCGTCAACTTCCTTCTGCTGCGCGGCAACATCGGCCGTCCCGGCGCGGGCGTGTGCCCGGTGCGCGGCCACTCGAACGTGCAGGGCGACCGCACCATGGGCATCTTCGAGCGGCCCGCGCCCGCCTTCCTGGACGCCCTGGAGAAGGAGTTCGGCTTCGCGCCCCCGCGCGAGCACGGCTTCGACGTCGTCCGCGCGATCCGCGCACTGCGCGACGGCGAGGCGAAGCTGTTCTTCGCGATGGGCGGCAACTTCGTCTCCGCCTCCCCGGACACCGAGGTCACCGAGGCGGCCATGCGGCGCGCCCGGCTGACGGTGCACGTGTCGACGAAGCTCAACCGCTCGCACGTCGTGACGGGCGCGCGGGCGCTGATCCTGCCGACGCTCGGCCGCACCGAGCGCGACCTCCAGGGCGGCGGCGAGCAGTTCGTGACCGTCGAGGACTCCATGGGCATGGTGCACGCCTCACGCGGCCGCCTCGCGCCCGCGAGCGCGCACCTGCTGTCCGAGCCCGCCATCGTCTGCCGCCTCGCGCGCCGCGTGCTCGGCGAGGACAGCAAGGTGCCGTGGGAGGAGTTCGAGAAGGACTACGCGACGATACGCGACCGCATCGCGCGCGTGATCCCGGGCTTCGACGACTTCAACGCGCGCGTGGCCCGCCCCGAGGGCTTCACCCTCCCGCACGCCCCGCGCGACGAGCGCCGCTTCCCCACCACGACCGGCAAGGCCAACTTCACCGCGGCCCCCGTCGAGTACCCCCGGCTGCCCGAGGGCCGGCTGCTCCTGCAGACGCTGCGCTCGCACGACCAGTACAACACCACGATCTACGGCCTCGACGACCGCTACCGGGGCATCAAGAACGGCCGCCGGGTGGTCCTGGTCAACGCCGAGGACGCGCGCACTCTCGGGCTCGCCGAGGGCTCCTACGTGGACCTGGTGAGCGAATGGCGGGACGGCGTGGAGCGGCGGGCGCCCGGCTTCCGGGTCGTGCTGTACCCGACCAGCCGGGGCTGCGCCGCCGCGTACTACCCGGAGACCAACGTCCTGGTCCCGCTGGACGCCACCGCCGACACGAGCAACACCCCGGCCAGCAAGTCCGTCGTCGTCCGTCTGGAACAATCGACCACCGACTGAGCGTTTGCTTAAGTCACGCTGGACTGTGATCGACGAACGGAGCCGGGCCCCATGGGCGAGCAGCAGCACGTGAAGTTCCCGCAAGAGGTCATCGACGAGTACGCGGCACTCGGCATCGACATCCTGGCCCTGTTCTCCGCCGGACACCTCGGCACCCGCATGGGCGTGGAGATCGTCGAGGCCTCCGCGGACCGGGTCGTCGGCACCATGCCGGTCGAGGGCAACACCCAGCCCTACGGCCTGCTGCACGGCGGCGCCTCCGCGGTCCTCGCCGAGACCCTCGGCTCGGTGGGCTCCATGCTGCACGGCGGCAGCACCAAGATCGCCGTCGGTGTCGACCTGAACTGCACCCACCACCGCGGAGTCCGCTCCGGCCTGGTCACCGGCGTGGCCACGCCCGTGCACCAGGGGCGCTCCACCGCGACGTACGAGATCGTGATCAGCGACCAGGAGGGCCGGCGCGTGTGCACCGCGCGGCTCACCTGTCTGCTGCGGGACGTCCGGGCCGGCGACGGTGCCCAGGTGCGCGCCGCCCACTGAAGGCACCGGCTCCGGAGGGTGACCCACGCGCGGCCGTTGCCCACCGCCACCGCGGCGGCCTAGCGTCGGGGCATGACCACGGGAGGAGCCCCACGGGCGGGGGCGGCGGGGCGGCTGCCCGGACCGGCGTTGCCGGCGGCCTTGTCGGCGGGGCTGCTGGCGGGGCTGCTGGCGACCGGCTGCGGAGCCTCCGGGAGCGCCGGCGCGAGCGGCACCCCGTCGCCGCCGACGTCCACCACCTCGCCCGAGGAGCTGTGCACCCGCATCGTCGCCCACTGGTCGCGCGAGGTCCTGGACAGCACCGCCTACGGGGACTACCAGTCGATGGGGCTGTCCAACGGGCAGTACGAGATCCTGCGGACCGTCGTGGACGCCGCGCGGACCGCGAAGAAGCGTCAAGGGGCCGACGCGGCGGACGAGTTGATCGGCCGCGAGGCGGCCGAGGGCTGCGCGGACCGGTACCGCTCCGGCGGCCCGACCGAGGGTCCCTGGCAGTGAGCGGCGTCGGCCCCGTGGAGCCCGGAGAGGGCACACACGCGTGGGAGACCCCCGAGGCCGCCCACGCACCCGCGCCCGCATCCGTCCACGCCGACGCCCCCGGCGCCCTCGGCGCGGACGCCTCGACTCCCGCCGCCCGCCTGCTCCGTGGGCTCGGCCGCCGCCCTGCCGCGCACCGCCGGGCCGCGTCGGCCGTCCTCGCCACGGCGGTCCTCCTCGCGGGCGGCTACCTCTGGGCGACGCGGCCGCACGACGCCGAACAGGCGGCCCCCGCACCGCCGTTCCCGTCCCAGGTGGTGGACGTCAGCTACCTCGGCGAGGTCGCCGTACCGCCCGGCACCCGCCCTCGCACCTTCGCCTTCGACCTGGTGCTCGGCGTGGAGTCCGGCCCGCCGGTCACCGTGACCCGGCTCGCCCAGCCGTACCTCGGGCTTTCCCTGACCTCGGCCCCCCGGGCCCCCTTCAGGACAAAAGCGGGTTCCGCCCGCAAGGTCGTCATCACCATGCATGTAACGGAATGCGGAAAAGTGCCGAAGAACGTCGGGCTCCCTTTCGTGGACGTAACTCTACGTAATGCGCGCGCAATACAAGTCCACAGTTTCATCCTCGGCACGCGCTATGCGCACGACCTCTCCGCGGCCATACAAGTCGCCTGTAGCAACGAATCAAGTAATCACCAAAACGCCTGAGACACCTGAACGTACCCGGGTTCGTCCTGCACGTTCTCACCATGCGGACAGGGCGAATCGGCCTGAATTCAGCTGTTCCACCCACCAAGTACCGCTCTGCATTACCTCGTGTCATAACAAGAGCGTCACAGCATCGGTCAGACCCTCCTCCCCGTCAGCTTCACCCGCTTAGAGTCACGCCCAGTCACCGCGCGGCTGGAATACCCCTTCGGCCCAGCGCTCGACTCGGCCTCTTCCAGGGGGGAGGGCCGCCCAGGGAAAGGACTGGAACGTGCGTCAACGTTCGCTCATCGCCATTACCGCCGCGCTGTCCGCAGGAGCGCTCACCCTCACCGCTTGCGGTTCGCGAGACAGCGACGACAAGGGCTCCGACAGCGGTGGCACCACCGTCACCATCGGTATCGACGCCCCGCTGACCGGCGACCTGTCCGCGCTGGGCCTCGGCATCAAGAACTCCGTCGACCTCGCCGCCAAGACGGCCAACAAGCAGAAGTACGTCGACGGCATCACCTTCAAGATCGAGGCGCTCGACGACCAGGCCCAGCCGTCCTCGGGCCAGCAGAACGCCACCAAGCTCGTCGCCGACAAGTCCGTCCTCGGCGTGGTCGGCCCGCTGAACTCCTCCGTCGCCGAGTCGATGCAGAAGGTCTTCGACGACGCCAAGCTCGTCGAGGTCTCCCCGGCCAACACCAACCCGGCGCTCACCCAGGGCACCGACTGGGCGACCTCCAAGAAGCGCGTCTACAAGTCGTACTTCCGCACCGCGACCACGGACGCCATCCAGGGCCCGTTCGCCGCGCAGTACCTGATCAACGACGCCAAGAAGAAGAAGGTCTTCGTCATCGACGACAAGAAGACCTACGGCGCCGGCCTCGCCGGAACCTTCACCGAGGAGTTCAAGAAGCTCGGCGGCACGGTGGCCGGCACCGAGCACATCAACCCGGACAGCAAGGACTTCTCGGCCATCGCCACCAAGGTCAAGACCTCCGGCGCCGACGTCGTCTACTACGGCGGCGAGTACCCGCAGGCCGGCCCCCTGAGCAAGCAGATCAAGGCCGCCGGCGCCAAGATCCCCGTGGTCGGCGGTGACGGCATCTACAGCGCCGACTTCATCAAGCTGGCCGGCGCCACCGCCGCCGGCGACCTCGCCACCTCCGTCGGCGCACCGGTCGAGCAGCTCCCCTCCGCCAAGGAGTTCGTCGCCAACTACAAGACCGAGGGCTACAAGGAGGCCTACGAGGCCTACGGCGGCTACTCCTACGACTCGGCCTGGGCGATCATCGAAGCCGTGAAGAAGGTCGTCGACGACAACGACGGCAAGCTTCCCGACGACGCCCGCGCCAAGGTCACCGCCGCCATGCAGAACGTCTCCTTCGACGGTGTGACCGGCAAGGTCTCCTTCGACGAGTTCGGTGACGCCACCAACAAGCAGCTCACCGTCTACGCCGTCGAGAACGGCGCCTGGAAGCCGGTCAAGTCCGGCACCTACTCCGGCTGACCCACCCCGCATCACACGAGCCGCGCGGGGCGCTGTTCCACTGGCGCCCCGCGCGAACTCACATCCGGACACACACGTCGAAATTATCCGAACGTCTCGGAGGACATGCGGTGAACGAACTGCCGCAGCAGCTGGTCAACGGCCTGCTACTGGGATCCATGTACGGGCTGGTCGCCATTGGCTACACAATGGTCTACGGCATCGTCCAGCTCATCAACTTCGCCCACGGCGAGATCTTCATGACGGGCGCCTTCGGGGCTCTCTCCGTCTACCTCTGGGTACTGCCGAACGGCACGACCATGTGGATAGCCCTGCCGCTCATGCTCATCGGCGCCGTCCTGGTCGCCGTCCTCGTCGCCATCGGAGCGGAACGGTTCGCCTACCGCCCCCTGCGCGGCGCACCCCGCCTCGCCCCCCTCATCACCGCCATCGGCCTCTCCCTGGCCCTCCAGCAGGCGGTCTGGGCCTGGTACCCGGAAGCCACCTCGGCCCGCACCTTCCCCCAGATCGAGGGCGGCCCCTTCCACATCGGCGACGTCACCATCCAGACCGGTGACATCTTCCTCCTCGCCGCCGCCCCCATCAGCATGGCCGTCCTCGCCTACTTCGTCATGAAGACCCGCACCGGACGCGGCATGCAGGCCACCGCGCAGGACCCGGACACCGCCAAGCTCATGGGCGTCAACACCGACCGCATCATCGTGATCGCCTTCGCCCTCGGCGCCGTCTTCGCCGCCATCGGCGGTGTCGCCTACGGCCTGAAGTACGGCCAGATCGACTACCGCATGGGCTTCATCCTCGGCCTCAAGGCCTTCACCGCAGCCGTCCTCGGCGGCATCGGCAACATCTACGGCGCCATGATCGGCGGCGTGGTCCTCGGCATCGCCGAAACCCTGGCCACCGCCTACATCGCCGACATCCCCGGCATGGACAAGTTCGGCAGCCAGTCCTGGGCCGACGTCTGGGCCTTCGTACTTCTCATCCTCGTACTGCTGTTCAGGCCACAAGGCCTGCTCGGCGAGCGCGTCGCGGACAGGGCGTGACACCGATGACCACACAGACCACCGCACCCGAGACCCCGAGCACCCCCGCCTCCGGGCCGGCCACCGGCCTCATCGGCATCCCGGCACACCTCGGCCGCGCCCTCGCCACCGGTGGCGGCGCCCTCACCGTCGTCTCCACCTTCCTCGCCTGGACCTGGACCTCCGCCTTCCCCGGCGACCTCACCGTCTACGGCTACCCCGGCGGCCTCCAGGTCCTCGCCCTCATCGGCGGCGCCCTCACCACCCTCTTCGGCCTGTCCTCCTACGGTGTGAAGGGCCTGCGCTGGCTCACCCCGGCCGGCGCCGACGGCGCGATCAAATTCGCCGCCCTCGCCGCCTTCGCCACCGTCTGGTACACGGTCATCGCCATCACCGTCGACCTCGGCGGCGTCGTCAACCTCGAGCCCGGCGGCTACATCGCCGCCCTCGCCACCCTCGCCGCCTTCCTCGGCGCCCTCGCCCTCCCGTTCGAGCGCCCCGAACCCGAACCCCACGACCCGGACGACACCGGCTGGGACCTCGTCCGCCACCGCCTCCGCGCCGGACGCGACACCACCAAGGCAGCCTTCGCCGGCGGCACCACCCGCCCCCTCGGCGCCCTGCCCTCCTACGCCGAGATCCTGATCATCGTCGCCGTCCTCGGCCTCGGCCTCACCGTCTTCACATACGGCATCGGCACCGAGTACGACGAACTCTTCATCGGCTTCCTGATCACCGCCGCCTTCGGCTTCGCCGCACTCAACAAGTCCGGCCTCGTCGCCCAGGCCAGCCAGATCACGGCCCGCCACCAGAACATCACCATCTGCGGCGCCTTCGTCGCCGCCGCGATGTTCCCCTTCACCCAGACCGACGACCAGTACGCCACCGTCGGCGTCTACATCCTCATCTTCGGCACCGTCGCCCTCGGCCTCAACATCGTCGTCGGCCTCGCCGGCCTCCTCGACCTCGGCTACGTCGCCTTCCTCGGCGTCGGCGCCTACGCCGCCGCCATGGTCTCCGGCTCCCCCAGCTCCCCCTTCGACGTGCACTTCCCGTTCTGGGCCGCCGTCCTCGTCGGAGCCGCCGCATCCCTCGTCTTCGGCGTCCTCATCGGCGCCCCGACCCTGCGACTGCGCGGTGACTACCTCGCCATCGTCACCCTCGGCTTCGGCGAGATCTTCCGCATCACCGCCAACAACCTCGACGGCACCTCCGGCCCCGACATCACCAACGGCTCCAACGGCATCTCCTCCATCCCGAACCTCAACATCCTCGGGTTCGACTTCGGAGCCGAACACGCCATCGCCGGATTCACCATCGGCCGCTTCGCCAACTACTTCTTCCTGATGCTCGTCATCACCGCCATCGTCGTCCTCGTCTTCCGACGCAGCGGCGACTCCCGCATCGGCCGCGCCTGGGTCGCCATCCGCGAGGACGAGACCGCCGCCCTCGCCATGGGCATCAACGGCTTCCGCGTCAAGCTCATCGCCTTCGCCGTCGGCGCCTCCCTCGCCGGCCTCGCCGGCACCGTCCAGGCCCACGTCACCTACACCGTGACCCCCGAGCAGTACCTCTTCGCCGGCCCCATCCCGCCCAACTCGG
Source organism: Streptomyces sp. NBC_01334 (assembly GCF_035983595.1). Classification (NCBI taxonomy): domain Bacteria; kingdom Bacillati; phylum Actinomycetota; class Actinomycetes; order Kitasatosporales; family Streptomycetaceae; genus Streptomyces; species Streptomyces sp. NBC_01334. The sequence continues at coordinate 2,721,379 of NZ_CP130718.1, forward strand.
CCTTCCTCCTCGCCGCAGTCGTCCTCGGCGGCATGGGCACCATCAGCGGCCCCCTCATCGGCGCGGCACTGCTCTTCCTCATCCCCAACAAGCTCCAGTTCCTGGGCGACTACCAGCTCTTCGCCTTCGGCCTCGCCCTCATCCTGCTGATGCGCTTCCGACCGGAAGGCCTCATCCCCAACCGGCGCCGCCAGCTCGAGTTCCACGAGGACGCGGAAGCTCCCACCGTCCTGACCAAGGCAGGGGCCTGACCACCATGACCACCGACACCACCACCAAGGACGCCCCTGTCGCCCCTGTCGGCGAGACGGTGCTCGACGCCCGCGGCGTCACGATGCGCTTCGGCGGCCTCACCGCCGTCCGCGACGTCAACCTCCACGTCAACGCCGGAGAAATCGTCGGCCTCATCGGCCCCAACGGCGCCGGCAAGACCACCTTCTTCAACTGCCTCACCGGCCTCTACATCCCCACCGAGGGCGAAGTCCGCTACAAGGGCACCGTCCTGCCGCCCAAGTCCTTCAAGGTCACGGCCGCAGGCATCGCCCGCACCTTCCAGAACATCCGTCTGTTCTCCAACATGACCGTCCTGGAAAACGTCCTCGTCGGCCGCCACACCCGCACCAAGGAAGGCTTCTGGTCGGCCGTCCTGCGCCTGCCCTCCTTCCACCGCGCCGAAGCCGCCAGCCGCGAACGCGCCATGGAACTCCTGGAGTTCATCGGCCTCGAGAAGAAGGCCGACCACCTCGCCCGCAACCTGCCCTACGGCGAACAGCGCAAGCTCGAAATCGCCCGCGCACTCGCCAGCGAGCCCGGCCTCCTCCTCCTGGACGAGCCCACCGCCGGCATGAACCCCCAGGAAACCCGCGCGACCGAAGAACTCGTCTTCGCCATCCGCGACAAGGGCATCGCCGTCCTCGTCATCGAGCACGACATGCGCTTCATCTTCAACCTCTGCGACCGCGTCGCCGTCCTCGTCCAGGGCGAAAAGCTCGTCGAAGGCGACAGCGCCACCGTCCAGGGCGACGAACGAGTGGTCGCCGCCTACCTCGGCGAACCCTTCGAAAACGCCCCCGGCGACGAAGAAATAGCCGAAGTCGAGGCCGCCGAAGCGAAAGCCGAGAGCGCCGCCACCCCGACGGACGCCGCGCCCGGCAAGGAGAACGACCGATGACCGCACTGCTCGAAGTCGAGGACCTCCGGGTCGCCTACGGCAAGATCGAGGCCGTCAAAGGCATCTCGTTCAAGGTCGAGGCCGGCGAGGTCGTCACCCTGATCGGCACCAACGGCGCGGGCAAGACCACCACCCTGCGCACCCTGTCCGGCCTGCTCAAGCCGGTCGGCGGCCAGATCAGGTTCAACGGCAAATCGCTGAAGAAGATCCCCGCCCACGACATCGTCTCGCTCGGACTCGCCCACTCCCCCGAGGGGCGGCACATCTTCCCGCGCATGACGATCGAGGACAACCTCCGCCTCGGCGCCTTCCTCCGCAGCGACAAGCCCGGCATCGAAAAGGACATCCAGCGCGCCTACGACCTCTTCCCCATCCTGGGAGAGCGCCGCAAGCAGGCCGCCGGAACCCTGTCCGGCGGCGAACAGCAGATGCTCGCCATGGGCCGCGCCCTCATGTCCCAGCCCAAACTGCTCATGCTGGACGAGCCCTCCATGGGCCTCTCCCCCATCATGATGCAGAAGATCATGTCCACCATCGTCGAGCTCAAGGCCCAGGGCATGACCATCCTGCTCATCGAGCAGAACGCCCAGGCCGCCCTGTCGCTCGCCGACCACGGCCACGTCATGGAGATCGGCAAGATCGTCCTCTCCGGCAGCGGCCAGGACCTCCTCCACGACGAGTCCGTCCGCAAGGCGTACCTCGGCGAGGACTGAGCACCCCCTCGCACACGACGAGGCCCGCGCCCCTTCTCCGGGCGCGGGCCTCGTCTTTTGCTCCACCGTGCTTGCTCAGCCCTTGGACGACTTCTTCTCGTCCGCGTCCTGGATGACCGCCTCCGCCACCTGCTGCATCGACATACGGCGATCCATCGACGTCTTCTGGATCCAGCGGAACGCCGCCGGCTCCGTCAGCCCGTACTCCGTCTGCAGAATCGACTTCGCCCGGTCCACCAGCTTGCGCGTCTCCAGGCGAAGGGTGAGGTCCGCGACCTCGTTCTCCAGCTCCCGCAGCTCCGTGAACCGCGAGACGGCCATCTCGATCGCCGGGACGACGTCACTCTTGCTGAACGGCTTCACCAGGTACGCCATCGCACCGGCGTCCCGCGCCCGCTCGACGAGATCGCGCTGCGAGAACGCCGTCAGCATCAGCACCGGCGCGATGCGCTCCTCGGCGATCTTCTCGGCGGCGGAGATGCCGTCCATCTTGGGCATCTTCACGTCGAGGATGACCAGGTCCGGCTTGTGCTCGCGCGCGAGCTCGATCGCCTGCTCACCGTCACCGGCCTCGCCTACGACGCTGTAGCCCTCCTCCTCCAGCATCTCTTTGAGGTCGAGGCGGATCAGGGCCTCGTCCTCGGCGATGACGACACGGGTCGTCAGCGGAGGCACGTGCGACTTGTCGTCGTCGGGCGCGTCTACGGGCTGGGGCGACTCGGGGGCGGTCACGGGGGCTCCTTGTTGCGGGCCGGGCAGTACTGCTGCTTATGCAGCCTACCTAGAGGCGGGCAAGTACGGTGACCCGGTATGCTTCCGACCAGCCAGGCCTGCCGGGTTGGTGGAATGGCATACACGGATGTCTCAAACACATCTGCCCGAGAGGGCTTGCGGGTTCGAGTCCCGCACCCGGCACCGATAGGCGGAGGATCACGTTCGCGTGATCCTCCGCTTTTTGCTGCGCACGGTCACCGCCAGTCACGCAACGTGTTCGTATGAACTTTCATGGCACCGAGGTTCGACAGAAGGCCGTCACGTTGTTGCGCAACGGCACCCGGAACGCTGATGTGGCTCGCCAGTTCAACATCCCGCTGGGCACGGTCAGCTACTGGAAGCACATGGACCGTGCGAAACGCGGCGAGTGTCCCGGGCGCACTCAACCTCCGTGCCCTCGATGCGAAGACGAATTGGACTCGCCCGCCTACTGCTACCTCTTGGGTCTGTACCTCGGGGACGGCCACATCATCCAGAACCGCGCGATGCGAGTACCCAGCCTGTCCATCTCTTGCGCTGATGCCCATCCCGGGCTAGTGGACGAATGCGAACAAGCCATGCGGTCGGTCTTCTCCGGAAACTCGGTCTGCCGGGTCCGCCGGAAGGGCTGCCATGAGGTGAAGCTCTACTCCAAACACCTCTGGTGCCTCTTCCCCCAGCACGGCCCCGGCAAGAAGCACGAACGGCGGATCGCCCTGGAACCCTGGCAGCAGGCCATCGTCCACGAGCATCCCTGGGAGTTCATCCGCGGTCTCATCCACTCCGACGGATGCCGCATCACCAACTGGACCGAGAAGACCATCGACGGTGTACGCAAGCGCTACGAATACCCGCGCTACTTCTTCAGCAACCTGTCGGGTGACATCGTCCGCCTCTTCACCGACACGCTGGACCACGTGGGCGTCGAATGGAAAATGGCGAACCCCAGGAACGTCTCCATCGCCAAGAGAGCCGCCGTAGCCCTCGTGGACACCCACGTAGGCCCCAAGTACTGACCCGATCCCCTTACTTCGGGCTGTCGTCCTCTCCGACGTGGTGGACGCGGACCAGGTTGGTCGAGCCCGAGACGCCGGTGAGCGAACCCGCCGTGATGACCACCACGTCGCCCCTCTCGCAGCGGCCGTACCTCAGCAGCAGCTCGTCCACCTGGTCGACCATCGCGTCCGTCGAGTCCGCGTGCGGGCCGAGGAACGTCTCGACGCCCCAGGTCAGGTTGAGCTGGGAGCGGGTCGCCGGTTCCGGGGTGAAGGCGAGGAGGGGGATCGGGGAGCGGTAGCGGGAGAGGCGGCGGACGGTGTCGCCGCTCTGGGTGAAGGCGACGAGGAACTTGGCGTCGAGGAAGTCGCCGATCTCGGCGGCGGCTCGGGCGACGGCGCCGCCCTGGGTGCGGGGTTTGTTGTTGGCGGTGAGGTCGGGCAGGCCCTTGGCGAGGATGTCCTCCTCGGCCGCTTCGACGATCTTCGCCATGGTGCGGACGGTCTGGATGGCGTACTTGCCGACGCTGGTCTCGCCGGAGAGCATCACCGCGTCGGTGCCGTCGATGACGGCGTTGGCGACGTCGGAGGCTTCGGCGCGGGTGGGGCGGGAGTTCTCGATCATGGAGTCGAGCATCTGGGTGGCGACGATGACGGGCTTGGCGTTGCGCTTCGCCAGCTTGATCGCGCGCTTTTGGACGATGGGGACCTGTTCGAGGGGCATCTCGACGCCGAGGTCGCCGCGGGCCACCATGATTCCGTCGAAGGCGGCGACGATGTCGTCGATGTTCTCGACGGCCTGGGGCTTCTCGATCTTGGCGATGACGGGGAGGCGGCGGCCTTCGTCGTCCATGATCCGGTGGACGTCCACGATGTCGCGGCCGCTGCGGACGAAGGAGAGGGCGATGACGTCGAAGCCGGTGCGGAGCGCCCAGCGGAGGTCGTCCTCGTCCTTCTTGGAGAGGGCGGGGACGGAGACGGCGACGCCGGGGAGGTTGAGGCCCTTGTGGTCGGAGATCACGCCGCCTTCGATCACACGGGTGTGGACGCGTGGTCCGTCGACGTCGGTGACTTCGAGGCAGACCTTGCCGTCGTCGACGAGGATGCGTTCGCCGGTGGTGACGTCGGCTGCGAGGCCGGCGTAGGTGGTGCCGCATCTGTGGCGGTCGCCTTCCACGCCTTCTTCGACGGTGATGGTGAAGGTGTCGCCGCGTTCAAGGAGTACGGGGCCTTCCGCGAAGTTGCCGAGGCGGATCTTCGGGCCCTGAAGGTCGGCGAGGAGGCCGACGCTGCGGCCGGTTTCGTCGGAGGCCTTGCGGACGCGCTGGTAGCGCTCCTCATGCTCGGCGTGGCCGCCGTGGCTGAGGTTGAAGCGGGCTACGTCCATTCCGGCGTCGACCAGGTCTTTGATCTGGTCGTATGTGTCGGTGGCGGGGCCCAGGGTGCAGACGATTTTTGCTCGGCGCATGTTTCGAGCTTATGTCTTACCGGTGGGTAGGGAATTCGGAGGGCATGGCCGTCCAACAACCTTTGGGTGAAGGGTTGTTGTCGTCTGCCGTCAATTAATAAATTGTGCGGGCTGCCGCTCTGATGAGCACTTTTCGGTTTTCCTCCGGCTCTTGCTGCGACTCCTGCCGCGGCTTCCCCGAATGGGTGAATTCACCGGCTCGGTGGATTCATCGTGAACTGCGCGCGGACCTCGGCGTGGACCTGGATGCGTTGTGGTTCGAGGTCGAGGGGTTCGGGTGCGGTGGTGTCCGTGTCGGCGGCGGCCATGGAGAAGCGGACGGCGCGGCGGTCGAAGGCGGCGCGGGGGCGTCCGCCGGCTGTGCCGGTGTCGGCGAGTTCGAGGAGGGCGGCGACGGTGGTGCCGAGTGCTTCGGCGTATTCGTCGGCTCGCTGTACGGCTTCGCGTACGGCTTGTTGGCGGGCTTGGCGGTGGACGGGTGAGGTGGGGCGGAGTTCCCAGGTGGGGCCGTCGATCCTGGTGAGGTCGAGGTCGGCGAGGCGGGTGGTGAGCTCGCCGAGGGCGGTGAAGTCGGTGAGTTCGGCGGTGAGGTGGATGGTGCCGTGGTAGGTGCGGACGCGTTCGCCTCGGCCTCGGTGGGTGAGTTCGGGGGTGAGGGAGACGGCTCCGGTGGAGAGGTTCTCGACCGCGTCGCCGTAGGACTTCACGAGGTCGAGGGCGGTGGTGTTGCGGCGGGTGAGGTCGTCGAGGGTGGTGCGGCGGTCGCGGCCGCGGGCGGTGATGGTGATGCCGATGCGGGCGATCTCGGGGTCGACTTCGAGTTCGGCCTCGCCGCGGACCGTGAGGAGGGGGGCTTCGGGGGTGCCGTACGGGGGATTCTGCGGGGAGGTCATACGTCCTACCTTGTCACGGCTTTCCCCGGTCCCTGGCGGGAGTTGACCGTGCTGGTCATCAGATCGCAACCTCCTGGACCTGTTGCCGTCGGTCGTGTCCGGGTCAGAATCTACGCGCGTCGTTGACCTTTCCCCGAGGAGCATGAGACATGCCGTTGAATCGCCGGAAGTTCCTGAAGAAGTCCGCTGTGACCGGGGCGGGGGTGGCGATCGCGGGTGCTGCGGCGGCTCCGGCGCGGGCCGCCGAGGCGAAGAAGCCGGGGAAGCCGGTCAAGCAGCCGAAGCGGTATGCGCTGACGGTGCTGGGGACGACGGATCTGCATGGTCACGTGTTCAACTGGGACTACTTCAAGGACGCGGAGTACAAGGACGCGGCCGGTAACGCGCAGGGGCTGGCGCGTATCTCGACGCTGGTGAACCAGATCCGTAAGGAGAAGGGGCGCGAGAACACGCTGCTGCTGGACGCGGGTGACACGATCCAGGGCACTCCGCTGACGTACTACTACGCGAAGGTGGACCCGATCACCGCCAAGGGTGGTCCGGTGCATCCGATGGCGCAGGCGATGAACGCGATCGGGTACGACGCGGCGGCGCTGGGCAACCACGAGTTCAACTACGGCATCGAGACGCTGCGGAAGTTCGAGTCGCAGTTGCGGTTCCCGCTGCTCGGTGCGAACGCGGTGGATGCGAAGACGCTGAAGCCGGCGTTCGCGCCCTATGTGATCAAGACGTTCTGTGTGAAGGGTGCGCCGCCGGTGAAGGTGGCCGTGCTGGGGCTGACGAACCCGGGTATCGCGATCTGGGACAAGGCGTATGTGCAGGGCAAGCTGGCGTTCCCGGGGCTGGAGGAGCAGGCGGCGAAGTGGGTGCCGAAGCTGAAGTCGCTGGGTGCGGACGTGGTGATCGTGTCGGCGCACTCGGGTTCGTCGGGTACGTCGTCGTACGGTGATCAGCTGCCGTATGTGGAGAACTCGGCGGCGTTGGTGGCGCAGCAGGTGCCGGACATCGATGCGGTGCTGGTGGGTCATGCGCATGTGGAGATTCCGGAGCTGAAGGTCGTCAACGCGAAGACCGGGAAGACGGTCGTGTTGTCGGAGCCGTTGGCGTATGCGGAGCGGCTGTCGGTGTTCGATGTCGAGCTGGTGTTCGAGAAGGGGCGGTGGACGGTCGAGTCCGTCTCCTCGAAGGTGCTGAACTCCAACTCGGTCGCGGACGACCCGAAGATCACGAAGTTGCTGGGTGACGAGCACGCGAAGGTCGTGGCGTACGTCAACCAGGTGGTCGGTTCGGCGACGGAGACGTTGACGACGGTGGAGGCGCGGTACAAGGACGCTCCGATCATCGACCTGATCACGAAGGTGCAGGAGGACGTCGTCAAGGCGGCGCTGGCCGGTACGTCGTACGCGTCGCTGCCGGTGATCGCGCAGGCGTCGCCGTTCTCGCGGACGTCGGAGATCCCGGCCGGTCAGGTGACGATCCGGGATCTGTCGAGCCTGTACGTCTACGACAACACGCTGGTGGCGAAGTTGATGACGGGTGCGCAGGTGCGGGCGTACCTGGAGTATTCGGCGCAGTACTTCGTGCAGACGGCTGCGGGTGCGGTGGTCGACACGGAGAAGCTGACGAACGCGGCGGGTCGTCCGGACTACAACTACGACTATGTGTCGGGTCTGGTGTACGAGATCGACATCGCGCAGGCGGCGGGTTCGCGGATCAAGAACCTGACGTACAACGGGGCGGCGTTGGACGATGCGCAGCAGTTCGTGCTGGCGGTGAACAACTACCGGGCCAATGGTGGTGGCGCGTTCCCGCATGTGGCGTCGGCGCAGGAGCTGTGGTCGGAGTCGACGGAGATCCGTACGCGGATTTCGGAGTGGGTGACGGCGAAGGGTGTGCTGGACCCGAAGGACTTCGCGTCGGTGGACTGGAAGCTGACGCGTGACGGTACGCCGGTCTTCTAGGGGTTCCGCAGTCGTGTAGTCCCGCTGGGCGGTGGGCGGTGTTTCGTGCGGTGGCCGGGTCGGTCGCTGTGGGAGCACCGCCTTTCGCGTGCGTGGGCTGTGGGCCGTGGGTGTCGGGTGTGGCTCTCAGCGTCGGTCGACGAGGGGGGTGAGGGTGGGTGCCTGTCGGGCCGCGGGGACTCGGGGTTGGGGTTGTTCGAGTCCGAAGGTGGTGAAGGCGGTGCGGGTGGGGAGGGGGTAGGTCTCTTTGCCGGTGAGGGTGTTGAGGATGGTGGCGGCGCGCCAGGCGGCGAGGCCGAGGTCGGGGGCGCCTACGCCGTGGGTGTGGCGTTCGGCGTTCTGGAGGTAGATGTTGCAGCCGGTGGCGGTGACGGAGGGGTCGAGGACGAGGCGGAAGTGTTCGTCGACGCGGGGGCGTTCGCTGTTGTCGCGACGGATGTAGGGGTCGAGGCCGGCGAGGACGCGGTCGAGGGGGCGTTCGCGGTGGCCGGTGGCGAGGACGACGGCGTCGGTGGTGAGGCGGGTGCGGGTGTTCTGCTGGATGTGTTCGAGGTGTAGTTCGATCTTGGTGGTGGCGATGCGTCCTGCGGTGCGGACGCGGACGCCGGGGGTGAGGACGGTGTCGGGCCAGCCGCCGCCGAGGGTGCGCTGGTAGAGCTCGTCGTGGATGGCGGCGAGGGTGGTGGCGTCGATGCCTTTGTGGAGTTGCCATTGGGCGGCGGTGAGGCGGTCGCGGGTGCTTTCGGGGAGGGCGTGGAAGTAGCGGGTGTAGTCGGGGGTGAAGTGTTCGAGGCCGAGTTTGGAGTACTCCATGGGGGCGAAGGCGTCGGTGCGGCCGATCCAGTGGAGTTGTTCGCGGCCGGTGGGGCGGTGGCGGAGGAGGTCGAGGAAGACTTCGGCGCCGGACTGTCCTGATCCGACGACGGTGATGTGGCCGGCGGCGAGGAGGGTGTCGCGGTGGGTGAGGTAGTCGGCGGCGTGGACGACGGGTACGCCGGGGGTGTCGACGAGGGGGCGGAGGGCGTCGGGGACGTAGGGCTCGGTGCCGATGCCGAGGACGACGTTGCGGGTGTGGGTGCGGCCGAGGGCTTCGGCTTCGCCTTCGGTGCCGAGTCGGGTGTGGTCGACTTCGAAGACGTCGCGTTCGGGGTTCCAGCGGACGGCGTCGACCTGGTGGCGGAAGTGGAGGCCGGGGAGTTGGTCGGCGACCCAGCGGCAGTAGGTGTCGTATTCGGCGCGTTGCGTGTGGAAGCGCTCGGCGAAGTAGAAGGGGTAGAGGCGCTGGTGGGTTTTGAGGTAGTTGAGGAAGGTCCAGGGGCTGGTGGGGTCGGCGAGGGTGACGAGGTCGGCGAGGAAGGGGACCTGGATGCGGGCGCCGTCGATGAGGAGGCCGGGGTGCCAGTCGAAGCGGGGGCGTTGTTCGTAGAAGACGGCGTCGAGTTCGGCGAGGGGGTGGGCGAGGGCGGCCAGGGAGAGGTTGCAGGGGCCGATGCCGATGCCGACGAGGTCGCGGGGGGTGTCGGCGGTGAAGTGTGGGGGTGTGTTCATCGGGGGGTGTTTCCTTCCACCAGGTCGAGGAGGGCGGCCAGGTCGTGGGGGCGGGTGTGGGGGTTGAGGAGGGTGGCCTTGAGCCAGAGCCGGTCGTCGAGGCGGGCTCGGCCGAGGACGGCGTGGCCGTGGGTGAGGAGGTGGCGGCGTATCTCGGCCACGGTGTCGTCGGTGGCGCCGGTGGGGCGGAAGAGGACGGTGCTGATGGTGGGTGGGGCGTGGAGTTCGAAGCCGGGGTGTGCGGTGACGAGGTCGGCGAACTCGTTGGCGTGGGCGCAGACTTGGTCGACGAGGGCGCCGAGGCCGGTGCGGCCGAGGGTCTTGAGGGTGACGGCGATCTTGAGGGCGTCGGGACGTCGGGTGGTGCGCAGGGAGCGGCCGAGGAGGTCGGGGAGGCCGGCTTCGGTGTCGTCGTCGGCGTTGAGGTAGTCGGCGTGGTGGTGGAGGGCGGTGAGGTCGTGTGCGTCGCGGGCGGCGAGGAGCCCGGCGGCGACCGGCTGCCAGCCGAGTTTGTGCAGGTCGAGGGTGACGGTGTGGGCGGTGTCGAGGCCGGTGAGCAGGTGGCGGTGGCGGTCGCTGAAGAGGAGGCCGCCTCCGTAGGCGGCGTCGATGTGGAGGCGGGCGCCGTGGGTGGTGGTCAGGGCGGCGATGGCGGGGAGGGGGTCGATGAGTCCGGCGTCGGTGGTGCCGGCGGTGGCGGCGACGAGGAGGGGGCCGGGCAGGGTGGTGAGGGTATGGGTGAGGACGGTGGGGTCGAGGGTGCCGGTGGGGGTGGGGAGGATCACGGGTTCGGGGAGGCCGAGGAGCCATGCGGCGCGGGGCAGGGAGTGGTGGGCGTTGGCGCCGCAGACGAGCGTGAGGGTGGGGCCGTGAGTCTCGCGGGCGAGGAGGAGGGCGAGGTGGTTGGCTTCGGTGCCGCCGGTGGTGACGAGGGCGTCGGCCATGCCGGCCTGTGCGGCGAGTGTCCGTGTCACGAGGGCCTCCACTTCGGAGGCGGCCGGTGCCTGGTCCCAGGAGTCGAGGGAGGGGTTGAGGGCGGAGACGGCGAGGTCGGCGGCGGTGGCGACGGCGAGGGGTGGGCAGTGCAGGTGGGCTGCGCAGAGGGGGTCGGCGGGGTCGGCGGCGCCTTCGGCGAGGGCGTGGACGAGGGTGGCGAGGGCGGTGGGGTCGCCGTGTTCGGGGAGCACCTCCCCCACGGCGTGCCGTAGCCGGGTGGCGACCGCTTGGGGGCCGCCTGCGGGCAGTGGTCCGCCGCGGGCCCGGGTGCCGGTGGCGAGGGCGTCGAGGACGGTGGCGAGCAACGGCCTTAGGGCGTCGGGGCCTTCGGGTCCTGAGGCGAGGGGCGGCATGCTCACGGGGGCTCCTCCGGGACGCGAGGGCGGGTGCCCGCAGCGGGGAGTGCCAGCTTGTCGGGGATTGCGGGGGCGCGCCCGGAAGATCCGGTGATCGGAACCCTAAAGGGGGATGTGCGCCTGCGGCCCCGGCGCGGGAGGCCGCACCGGGGCCGGGGGACCTGGCGCCACGGCCGGGCGGGGGCTGGCGCCGCGGCCGGGCGGGGGTTGGCGCCGCGGCCGTGGCGGGGCCGGCGCCGCGGCCGGAGTGGGACCTGGTGTCCGGCCGGGGCGGTGCACGGGACCTGACCCCGGGGCCGGCGGGACCTGGCGCCACGGCCGGGGCGGAACCTGGCGCCGGGACCGGAGGCAGGGACCTGGCACTGCGGGCCGGGGCGGGACCTGGCGCCTCAGCCGGAGTGGTTCGTGGCGCCGGGGCCGGGGCGGTGCACGGGACCTGGCCCCGGGGCCGGGGGGACCCGGCGTCAGAGCCGGGGGCGTCGTCGTCGGGAGGGCTGCCAGGGTGCGTGTTCGGGGTGTGGGCTCGGTGTGGGTGGGTGGTGGTCGGCCGCCTCGAGCGGGACCGGGCCGTGGCGACCCGGTGCGGCGGGCTCGCGGTCCTCTGCGAATGCGAAGCCACCGTCCGGGTCGCGGCTCTCGGTGACCGGCTCCGAGCCCGTGGCTCGATGGGCCCTGCGCCGGGTCAGTATCCGATGGCTTCTCGGAGAAGCAGTACGGTGCCGCGCCCCGGGCGGGGTTCGGCGTTGAGGACGAGCAGGCGGTTGACGGCGCTGGGCATCCCGTACACCGCCTGGGCGCGGACGTTCTCCAGTGGGAGGGCGTGTTCCTCGACGCGGCGCAGTGCTGTGCTCAGGTCGGGCACCACCTTCTGCGCGCCGACGATCCAGACCGCGTGGGCGGCTCCGCCCGCGTTGGCGGGGAGTTGGCTGCCGCTGCCCGAGGCGAGAACGAGCGAGCCGGTCTCGGTGACCGCGGCGACGCTGTTGACGACGAATTCAGGGCAGGCGGCCAGCCTTCGGATCTCGTCGGCGCCGGTGGCACGGTCCATGGCCAGGATGCGCGGCCTGACGGCGTCGTACCGGCCGCCGGCGTTGATGTCCTCGTCGATGCCGGAGAGCCGGAGGGTCTCGCTGGCTCCGGTGAGCACGGAGGCGCCCTCGGGGAGCAGGTCCTTGATGCGGGCGCGCGCGGCCGCGGCGTCGTCGAGGATCTCGGCGGTGAAGCCGTTGGCACGCAGCGCGGCGGCTGCCCGCTCCAGTTGTTCGGCCGGTGCCGGGTCGGCGAAGGACGCGGCCGGAGCGGGGGTGGCCGTGGCGGCTGCCGGGTCGGTCGCAACATCGCGTGCCGCCTGGGGTGCGGTGCCCGCCAGCGGGGAGGTGTCGAGGTATCTGACCTCGTACACCCGCTCGGCGAACTTCCAGCCCTCCGCGGTGCGTCGGTAGCGGTCGTGGTAGACGGCGTAGTTCAGACCCTGGCGTCCGTCGAGGGTGCGCGCGAGTTCCTGGATGTAGGCGCGGCCGGTCGCGGTGTCGCCGTCGAGGACGATCGTGCCGGGGTGTGTGTTCTGTACGAAGAAGTCCCACTGGCTCTGCAGCCGTTCGCCCTGGGCGCGGATCTCCTCGCGGCCGACCATCTCGGCGGGGATGTTGGGCATGCGCAGCGCGCCGTCCGGTGTGAACAGCGATGCCAGGCGGGGTCGGTCGCGCATCATCACCGCGTCGGTGAACTCGCCGCGCAGCGCCTCGATCTCGACGCGGTCCGCGATGGCCTGGAAGTCGTTCATGGACGTCACCTCTCCGTCTTGTCGTCGTCCTCACCGGTACGACAAGGCAGCGCGTCGGAATGTGAGGCGGCGCGTCGGCCTGACATTCCGATGCGCTGTCCTGTCGTAAGGGGTAGAGGCACAGAGGCGAGCGAGGGAGACGGCCGGACGATGACCACCAGAGGCGAGCACGACGACGATCGGAGCGATCCGGATCTCGGTGCGATCATGAGCGAGCGGCGTCGGCTGATCAATCTCGGCTATCGGCTCCTCGGGTCCGTGGCGGACGCCGAGGACGTCGTGCAGGAGACCTACGCCCGCTGGTATGCCCTGTCCGCGCGGGAGCAGCAGGCCATCGAGTCGCCCGGTGCCTGGCTGATGACGGTGGCCGGCCGCATCTGTCTGAATCTGCTCGGCTCGGCGCGGGCCAGGCGGGAGACGTATGTGGGTGACTGGATCCCGGAACCGCTGCCCGAGCCCACGGAGTGGATCACCGGGCGTTCCGGCGGTGGCGGGATCGATCCGGCGGACCGGGTCACCCTCGACGAGTCGGTGACGATGGCGTTCCTGGTCGTCCTCGATTCGATGACCCCGGCCGAGCGTGTCGCGTTCGTCCTGCACGACGTCTTCCGCTACCCCTTCGGTGAGGTCGCCGGGGTCGTCGGCCGGACTCCGGCGGCGTGCCGCCAACTGGCCTCGTCCGCGCGCCGTCGTATCCGCGGTGTGCAGGCCTCGGCGGGTCCGAGTGCCGGGCAGGCCGACATCGTCAGGCGGTTCAGGGCGGCGTGGGAGGCCAGGGACATCGAGGCGCTGGTCGGTCTGCTCGACCCCGACGCGACCGCGACCGCCGACGGTGGCGGGCTGGCCGTCACCCACCCGCGTCCGATCGAGGGCGGTGAGCAGATCGCGCGTGCGTACGCCGAGATCCGCCGTGTGTCGGGCGACCGTACGACGTTCCTGGAGCGCACGGTCAACGGTCTGCCCGGCTTGGTGGCGTGGCAGGACGGCAGAATCGCGACCGTGTTCGCGTTCGAGATCGCGGGCGACCGGATCAGGCGTATCTGGGCGGTGCGGAACCCCGAGAAGCTCCGTTCCTGGCGGATCGACTGAGGAGCGATCCGCCAGGCCGCAGCGTCGGGGTGACCCGCCCCGCCCGCGATTGCCCGCGCTGCCCGTGGTGTCCCTACGCCTCCCTCACCCTCAACGCCCGTGCCAGGTCGTCGAGTTGGTCGACGAGTTTGCGGCGCAGGGCGGGGATGGGGTCGGCGTCGGCCAGGCATTCCTCGCCCAGGCGGAGGGTGTCGGGGGTGACAGCGTGGGTGGGGAAGGCCCAGCGGCCGGCGGCTTCGGCGATGGCGGGGCCGCGGCGGGCGGCGAGGGTGACGGCGTCCCGGTAGTAGCGGGGGACGTAGTCGGCGACGAGGTCGCTCTGTTCGGGCTGCCAGAAGCCTTGGGCGGTGGCGGTGAAGAGGTAGTTGGAGAGGGTGTCGTCGTCGAACATGGCGGCCCAGGCGGTGCGTTTGGCGTCCGCGTCGGGGAGGGCGGCGCGGCAGCGGGCGGCGCCTTCCCGGCCGGTGGCGGAGGGGTCGCGGTCGAGTTCGGTGGCGATGGCGCGCTCGTCGGTGGCGCCGAGGACGGCGAGCCGGGCGAGGACGCGCCAGCGCAGGTCGGGGTCGAGTTCGGGGCCGCCGGGGACGGTGCCGTCGGCGAGCCAGGCGGCGATGGTGTCGGGGTGGGCGGCGACGTCGATGAAGTGGCGTACGGCGATGAGGCGCAGGCCGGGGTGGTCGCCGTCCTCGGTGCGGCGGATGAGGTCGCGGCAGAGGGCGGAGAGGGTGGCGACGGCGGCGGGGCGCTGCTCGGGGGTGACGTAGCGGTCGGCGACCTGTGCGGAGGCGTAGGCGAGGACGCCCTGGACGAGGGCGAGGTCGGTTTCCCTGGGGAGGTGGGCGCGGGCGGCGTCGAGGTAGGCGGTGGGGGCGAGGTCGCCGTCGCGGACGGCGTCACGCAGGGCGTTCCAGACGACGGCGCGGGTGAGCGGGTCGGGCAGGCCGGACAGGCTGGTGCGGACGGTTTCGGAGGAGGCGGGGTCGAAGCGGACCTTGGTGTAGGTGAGGTCGCCGTCGTTGAGGAGCACCAGGGCGGGGCGCTTGCCGATGGGCTGGGGTGCGTTCTGCGGGATGTCGATCTCGAGGCGTTCGCGCAGGGTGAGGCTGCCTGCGTCGGTGAGGTCGAGGTCGTAGAGGCCGGCGGCGACGCGGTGCGGGCGGCTGCCGTGGTGGGTGATGGTGAGGCTGTGGTCGCCGTTGCTGCCGTGGAGGGTGGGGGTGAGGGTGTCGACGCCGGTGGTGCGCAGCCAGGCGTCGGCCCAGGCGTGGACGTCGCGGTCGGTGTGGGCGGCGAGGGAGTCGATGAAGTCGGCGAGGGTGGCGTTGGCGAAGCGGTGGCGGGCGAAATGGGTGTTGATGCCGGCGAGGAAGTCCTTCTCGCCGAGCCAGGTGACGAGTTGCCGTAGCGCGGAGGCGCCCTTGGCGTAGGAGATGCCGTCGAAGTTGAGGAGGGCGGAGGCGGTGTCGTCGACGTTCTCGGGGGCGACGGGATGGGTGGAGGGGCGCTGGTCGGCTTCGTAGCCCCAGGCTTTGCGGGCGACGCCGAAGTCGGTCCAGGTGTCGGTGAAACGGGTGGCTTCGGTGAGGGTCTGGTAGCCCATGTACTCGGCGAAGGACTCGTTGAGCCAGATGTCGTCCCACCACTGGAGGGTGACGAGGTCGCCGAACCACATGTGGGCCATCTCGTGGGCGATGACCATGGCGCGGGTCTGGCGTTCGGTGTCGGTGACGGCGGAGCGGTAGACGAACTCGTCGCGGAAGGTGACGAGGCCGGGGTTCTCCATGGCGCCGGCGTTGAACTCGGGCACGAACGCCTGGTCGTAGGAGTCGAAGGGGTAGGGCTCCTCGAACTTCTCGTGGTAGCGGTCGTAGCACTGCCGGGTGATCTCGAGGAGTTCGTCGGCGTCGGCGTCGAGGTGGGCGGCCAGTGAGCGGCGGCAGTGGAGGCCGAAGGGGAGTCCCTGGTGCTCGGTGGTGACGGAGTGCCAGGGGCCGGCGGCGACGGCGACGAGGTAGGTGGAGATGAGGGGGGTGGGGGCGGCCTGCCAGCGGCCTTCGCCGAGGTGTTCGGTGATGCTGTTGGCGAGGACGGTCCAGGTTTCGGGGGCCTTGACGGTCAGCTCGAAGACGGACTTGAGGTCGGGCTGGTCGAAGGCGGCGAAGACGCGCTGGACGTCTTCCATGAAGAGCTGGGTGTAGAGGTAGGTCTCGCCGTCGGTGGGGTCGGTGAAGCGGTGCATGCCTTCGCCGGTGCGGGAGTAGCGCATGCTCGCCCGGACGCGCAGTTCGTGGTCGCCGGCGGTGAGGTTCTCGAGGGGGAGCCGGTTGCCGTCCAGGGTGTCCGGGTCGAGGGGCTCGCCGTCGAGGGTGACGGAGTGCAGTGTCGCGGGCCTGACCTCGACGAAGGTGTCCCCGTTGGCGCGCGCGGCGAACCGGATGACGGTGCTGGACTCGAAGGTCTCGTCGCCGGTCGTCAGGTCGAGCTCGATGGTGTAGCGGTGGACGTCGAGGAGCTTGGCACGGCTCTGCGCTTCGTCGCGCGTCAGTACGGACATGAACGACATGCTGCCTGATACCGCTGGCCGGGCACAGGGGCGGATCGGTACGTGCCCTATGTCCCTTCTCGCGCCGGAGCGCCGTGCCGGTCGGCGGGTGGTGCGGGTGCGGCGGGCGGCGCCGACGGGTCGTGTCCGGCCGGTCACCGCCAGTAGCGCCCGCCGCGTGGGTCAGTTCGGTGCGGCGGCGGGGCCGTTGACGGTGTCCTCGGCGATGCGCTCGTGGTGGCGGATCACCTCGGCGATGATGAAGTTGAGGAACTTCTCGGCGAACGCGGGGTCGAGTTTCGCGTTCTCGGCGAGGGTGCGCAGCCGGGCGATCTGGCGGGCTTCGCGGGCCTGGTCGGCGGGCGGCAGCTGGTGGCGGGCCTTGAGGTGGCCGACCTGCTGGGTGGCCTTGAAGCGCTCGGCGAGCATGTGGACGACGGCCGCGTCGATGTTGTCGATGCTGTCGCGCAGCCGGGCGAGCTCCTCGCGGACGGCGGGGTCGACGTCTCCGGGGCCGGGGGTGTTGCTGGTGGTCATGGGCGTTCACCCTAGTGCGTCCGCCGGGCCCGCTCCGGGGGTGGCCTGCCCTTACAGTGGAATCGGGTTCTCGGCGTCTTGGGGGTGCGGGCGTGGCGAACGGCGGGCCGGTCGAGCACGGGTACCCGCACCTGGAGACGGTGCGGGCGGCTGTCACGGCGTTGTACAGGCGGTTGTCGTACGACACCATCCATCAGTTCACGTCGAGTGTGGTGCCGGCGGACGTGGCGTTCTGCGACACCGACGATCTGCATCTGGGGGTGCAGCGGGTGGCGCGTGAGCTGGTGCGCCACTTCCGGTTGCCGCAGGCGCGGATGATCGTCGCGTTCCGTGCGATGGAGCATGCGGCGAACGTCGAACTCACGGCGGGTCCGGAGTACTTCGTCGAGCTGAACGACCGGTTCCGTACGCATCGGCGGGACATCGGCGCGGCGCTGGCGCACGAGATCATGCATGTCTATCTGCATCGGGTGGGGCTGTCGTTCCCGGGGACGCGGGACAACGAGATCCTGACGGACACGGCGACGACGTATCTGGGGGCGGGCTGGCTGTTGCTCGACGCGTACCGGGAGGACGCGGCATCTTCGCAGAAGCTGGGGTATCTGACTCCGGAGGAGTTCGGGTATGTGCTGGCTAAGCGGTCGCTGGTCTTCGGTGAGGATCCGTCGGTGTGGTTCACGAGTGCGCAGGCGTACACGGCGTACGGGCGGGGTCTCGAGCGGGCCCGGCATGACGAGCGGCAGCCTCCGCTGACGGCGGCGGGCTGGGCGGGGCGGCGGCGTTACGCGCGCGATCGCCGGCAGGCCCAGGACCATCCGTCGGTGGCGGCCCCGGACGGCCCGTACAGCTTCGCTCCGGACTCGCCGGGGGCGTTGCGGGTGACGTTCGCGTGCCCCACCTGTCACCAGCGGATCAGGGTGCCGGTACGGGGTCGGGTCCGGGCGCGGTGCGCGTTGTGCCGGACGGTGCTGGAGTGCGACACGTAGGTGCGTCGCCGTCGGGAGGCTCGCGTCCCGTGCACGCGGGTTCTCAGGGGGCCTGGGTCCCGTACACCGGGCCCGGTGGTGTCGTGTGCGTCAGTAGTTTCTGTACGGCCTCCCCGGCCTCGGCGGCGGTCCACCGGGCTCCTTTGTCGGTGGTGGGTCCCGGCCGCCAGCCCTCCATGACGGTGATCCGTCCGCCGTCCGCTTCGAAGACGCGTCCGGTGACGCCGTCGCTCGCGGCGGAGCCGAGCCAGACGACGAGCGGGGAGACGTTCTCGGGGGCCATCGCGTCGAAGCCGTTCTCGGGGGCGGCCATGGTCGCGGCGAAGGTGGCCTCGGTCATGCGGGTGCGGGCGGCGGGGGCGATCGCGTTGACCTGGACGCCGTAGCGGGCGAGTTCGGCGGCGGCGACGAGGGTCAGGGCGACGATCCCGGCTTTCGCGGCGCTGTAGTTGCCCTGCCCGACCGAGCCGAGCAGTCCCGCGCCGCTGCTGGTGTTGATGATGCGGGCGGTGGGCGGGCGGCCCGCCTTGGTCTCGGCGCGCCAGTGTGCGGCGGCGTGTTTCAGGGTGAGGAAGTGGCCTTTGAGGTGGACGCGCAGGACGGCGTCCCAGTCGTCGTCGGCCAGGTTGACGAGCATGCGGTCGCGCAGGAAGCCGGCGTTGTTGACGAGGGTGTCGAGGCGGCCGTACGCGTCCAGGGCGGCGTCGACGAGGCCGGCGGCGCCCTCGGGGGTGGCGATGTCCCCGTGGTGTGCGACCGCTTCGCCGCCGGTCGCGCGGATCTCGTCCACGACCTGTCCGGCGGGGCTGTGGGCGCCGGGTGTGCCGTCGAGGCCGACGCCGAGGTCGTTGACGACGACCCGGGCGCCCTCGGCGGCGAACGCGAGCGCGTGGGCGCGTCCGAGGCCGCGTCCGGCGCCGGTGACGACGACGACGCGCCGGCGGCAGATTCCGTTCATCTCACGTCTCCTTGTTGGCGGTTGCGGCGTCGAGGAAGGCGGGCCGTTCGCCGCCTCCGTGCAGGAGCAGGCTCGCCCCGCTGATGTAGCGGGCGGCGTCGGAGGCGAGGAAGACGGCCGCGGCGCCCACGTCGGCGGGGAGGGCGAGCCGGCCGAGCGGGACGGTGCGGGCGACGGCTTCGACGCCGTCCTCGCCGCCGTAGTGGAGGTGGGTCAGTTCGGTGCGGACCATGCCGACGACGAGGGTGTTCACGCGCACCCGGGGCGCCCATTCGACGGCCATGGAGCGGGCGAGGTTCTCCAGGCCGGCCTTGGCCGCGCCGTAGGCGGCCGAGCCTGGCGAGGGGCGGCTGCCGCTGACGCTGCCGATCATCACGATCGAGCCGTTCGCGTGCTCGAGGTGGTCGTACGCGGCGAGGGAGACGGTCAGTGGTGCGAGGAGGTTGAGTTCGATCACGCGCGCGTGCCGTGCGGCGTCGGTGTGCGCGAGGGGGCGGTAGGGGGCGCCGCCGGCGTTGTTGACGAGGATGTCGAGCCGGGGCAGGTCGGTGAAGAAGCGCTGTACGGCGTCGGTGTCCCGGACGTCGAGCGGTATGAACTCGGCTTTTTCGAGGGGGTGTTCCGGTGGCCGGCGGGCGCAGACCACGACCTGGGCGCCCGCGCGTGCGAGGGAGCGTGCGATGCCGGCGCCCACTCCGCGCGTGCCGCCGGTGACGACGGCGACCTTCCCGTCCAGCTCCATTCGCTGCTACCTTCCACCTAACAAACGTTTGGTGGAAAGGTAGCTGATGCTTCCATGGGTGTCTCCACCTCGTCCCCGGAAAAGGGGCCGGACAAGGGGATCGCGCTCGTCACGGTCGACTTCCCGCCGGTGAACGCGTTGCCGGTGAGCGGCTGGTTCGCCCTGGCCGACGCCCTGCGCGCGGCCGGCCGCGCTCCCGGAACCCGGTGTGTGGTGCTGGCCGCCGAGGGGCGCGGGTTCAACGCGGGCGTGGACATCAAGGAGATCCAGGCGCAGGGGCCGAGCGCGCTCGTCGGCGCCAACCGCGGCTGCTTCGAGGCGTTCGCCGCGGTGTACGAGTGCGAGGTCCCGGTGGTGGCGGCGGTGCAGGGCTTCTGTCTGGGCGGCGGCGTCGGCCTGGTGGGGAACGCGGACGTGATCGTGGCGAGCGAGGACGCCGTGTTCGGGCTGCCGGAGCTGGACCGGGGCGCCCTGGGCGCGGCCACGCATCTGTCCCGGCTGGTCCCCCAGCACCTGCTGCGCGCCCTGTACTACACCTCGCGCACGGTCACGGCGGCCGAACTGCACGGGCACGGCTCGGTGTGGCGGGTGGTGCCGCCGGGCGGGCTCCGCGCGGCGGCCCTGGAGCTGGCCGGCGAGATCGCCGCGAAGGACGGGGAGCTGCTGCGGCTGGCCAAGGCGGCCATCAACGGCATCGACCCGGTCGACGTGCGCCGCAGTTACCGCTTCGAGCAGGGCTTCACCTACGAGGCGAGCGTCGGCGGGGTGGCCGACCGGGTCCGTGACACCTTCGGAAGGGACGGTGACTGAGTGAGCGCCGACGCCGACAGGCCCACCGGCACGAGCGGGGCCGACAGGACCGACATGACTGTCAGGGCAGACAGGGCAGACAGGGCGGACAAGTTGCTGTCCGCGGACGAGGCGGTGTCCCGGCTGCGCAGCGGCATGACCCTCGGCATCGGCGGCTGGGGCTCCCGCCGCAAGCCGATGGCGCTGGTCAGGGCGCTGCTCCGGTCGGAGGTCACCGATCTCACCGTCGTGTCGTACGGCGGCCCGGACGTCGGGATGCTCGCCGCGGCCGGCCGGATCCGGAAGCTGGTCACCGCCTTCGTCACCCTCGACTCGATCCCCCTGGAGCCGCACTACCGCGCGGCCCGCGAGCGCGGGGCCTTCGAACTGACGGAGGTCGACGAGGCGATGTTCATGTGGGGTCTGCACGCGGCCGCGAACCGGCTGCCCTTCCTGCCCGTGCGGGCGGGGCTCGGTTCGGACGTGATGCGGGTCAACCCCGGTCTGCGGAAGGTCACTTCGCCGTACGAGGACCAGGAGACGTTCGTGGCCATGCCGGCCCTGCGGCTGGACGCGGCCCTGGTGCACGTCAACCGGGCCGACCGGCTGGGCAACGGGCAGTACCTGGGCCCGGACCCGTACTTCGACGACCTGTTCTGCGAGGCGGCGGACGCGGCGTACGTCAGCTGCGAACAGGTCGTCGACACCGCCGAGCTGACGAAGGCGGCGGCGCCGCAGACGCTGCTGGTCAAGCGGCACACGGTGACCGGGGTGATCGAGGCCCCGAACGGGGCGCACTTCACTTCCTGCGCCCCCGACTACGGCCGGGACGAGGCGTTCCAGAAGCGGTACGCGACGACGCCCTGGCCCGAGTTCGCGGCGCGGTTCCTCGCCGGGGACGAACAGGCGTACCGGTCGGCGGTCGAGGAGGAGTCATGAGCGGGGGCGTGAGCGAGGTGACGCGCGCCGAGTACTGCGTGATCGCCTGCGCGGAGGCATGGCGCGGCGCGGGCGAGATCCTGGCCAGCCCCATGGGCCTGATCCCCTCGGTCGGTGCCCGCCTCGCCCGGCACACCTTCGCGCCGGACCTGCTGCTGACCGACGGGGAGGCGCTGCTCGTCGGTCTCGACGGCACCGTCGAGGGCTGGCTGCCGTACCGGCAGCATCTGGCACTGGTCACCGGGGGCCGGCGGCACGTGATGATGGGCGCGAGCCAGATCGACCGGTACGGCAACCAGAACATCGCGTGCATCGGCGACTGGGCGAAGCCCACGCGGCAGTTGCTCGGGGTGCGCGGCGCGCCGGTCAACACGCTGAACAACCCGACGAGTTACTGGGTGCCGAGGCACTCCCGGCGGGTGTTCGTCGAGCGGGTCGACATGGTGTGCGGGGTCGGGTACGACCGTGCGGCCGGCGCGCGCCATCACCGCATTCCACGGGTCGTCTCCGACCTCGGCGTGTTCGACTTCGCCACCCCCGACCGGTCGATGCGGCTGGCCTCGCTGCACCCCGGGGTGAGTGTCGAACAGGTCCGGGAGGCGACGGGGTTCGACCTCGTGGTCCCGGACGAGGTGTCGCGCACCCGTGAACCGACCGCGGGCGAACTGGGTCTGATCCGCGAGGTGATCGACCCGGGGAACACCCGGGCCCGGGAGGTCTCCGGCTGATGGAAACGGCGCTCACCCGGCTGGTCGGGGTCCGTCACCCGATCGTGCAGACCGGGATGGGATGGGTGGCGGGCCCTCGCCTGGTGTCGGCGGCGGCGGACGCGGGGGCGCTGGGCATCCTGGCCTCCGCGACCATGACGGTCGACCAACTGCGGGCGGCGGTGCGCGAGGTGCGGTCGCGGACGGCGGCGCCTTTCGGGGTCAATCTGCGGGCCGACGCGGCGGACGCCGGCGACCGGGTGCGGATCGTCCTCGACGAGGGCGTGCGGGTCGCGTCCTTCGCGCTCGCGCCCTCCCCGGAGCTGATCGCCGAGCTCAAGGAGGGCGGGGTCGTCGTCATCCCGTCCATCGGGGCCCGCCGGCATGCCGAGAAGGTCGCCGCGTGGGGTGCGGACGCGGTGATCGTGCAGGGTGGGGAGGGCGGCGGACACACCGGGGACGTGGCGACGACGGTGCTGCTGCCGCAGGTGGTGGACGCCGTGGACATCCCGGTCGTGGCGGCGGGCGGCTTCTTCGACGGGCGGGGACTGGTGGCGGCGCTGGCGTACGGGGCGGCCGGGGTCGCGATGGGCACCCGGTTCCTGCTCACCTCGGACTCGCCGGTCCCGGACGCGGTGAAGGCCCGGTACCTGGCGGCGACGGTGCGGGACGTCACCGTCACCCGGGCGGTGGACGGCCTCCCGCACCGCATGCTGCGCACCGCTCTGGTCGACGCCCTGGAGGACGCAGGCCGGGCCAGGGCCCTGGTGCGGGCGGTGCGTCACGCGGCCGGCTTCCGCAGGCTGTCCGGCCTCACCTGGCGGGAGATGGTCCGCGACGGCCTGGCCCTGCGCCACGGCAAGGATCTCGCCTGGAGTCAGGTGCTGCTCGCCGCGAACACCCCGATGATGCTCAGGTCCGCGATGGTGGAGGGGCGGACGGACGCCGGGGTGATGGCAGCCGGGCAGGTCGCCGGGGTGATCGACGACCTGCCGTCGTGCGCGGAGCTGGTGGCCCGGATCATGCGGGAGGCGGAGGAGACACTCGCCTCCCTGGACCGGCTCGGAGCCGCTCGTCGACCGTCACCTTCGTAGCGGTCACAGCGGCCCGCCGACCGTCACCTTCGTAGCGGTCACAGCGGCCCGCCGACCGTCACCTTCGTAGCCGTCGTCACAGCCGCTCGATGATCGTCACGTTGGCCTGGCCGCCGCCCTCGCACATGGTCTGCAGGCCGAACCGGCCGCCGGTGCGTTCCAGTTCGTGCAGCAGGGTGGTCATCAGCTTGGCGCCGCTCGCGCCGAGCGGGTGGCCCAGGGCTATCGCGCCGCCGTTGACGTTGACCCTCTCCGGGTCCGCGCCGGTCTCCTTCAGCCAGGCCAGGACGACGGGCGCGAACGCCTCGTTGATCTCGACGAGGTCGATGTCGTGGATCGACAGCCCGGTCTTCTTCAGGGCGTGCGCGGTGGCCGGGATCGGAGCCGTCAGCATGCGGATCGGGTCCTCACCTCGGACGGAGAGGTGGTGCACGCGCGCGCGTGGCGTCAGGCCGTGCTCGCGCACCGCCCGTTCCGAGGCCAGCAGCAGGGCCGCCGCGCCGTCGGAGACCTGCGAGGAACAGGCGGCGGTGACGGTCCCGCCGTCGATGACGGGCT
The DNA here is from genome assembly GCF_035983595.1 of Streptomyces sp. NBC_01334. NCBI lineage: Bacteria > Bacillati > Actinomycetota > Actinomycetes > Kitasatosporales > Streptomycetaceae > Streptomyces > Streptomyces sp. NBC_01334. Next base: position 2,744,957 of record NZ_CP130718.1, read on the forward strand.
TCAGCGCGGCCATCTTCTCCAGGGAGGTGTCCCGGCGCGGCCCCTCGTCGGCGGTGACCTCCCCGTGGGCGACGGTCTCGCGGGCGAAGCGGCCCTCGTCGATCGCCCGCACCGCCCGCCGGTGCGAGCGCAGGGCGAACTCCTCCTGGTCCCGGCGGCTGATGCCCCACTTCGCGGCGATCATCTCGGCGCCGGCGAACTGGTTCACCGGCCGGTCCCCGTACCGCGCGCGCCAGCCCTCGCTGCCCGCGAAGGGGCCCTGGGTGAAGCCGAGCGGCTCGGCGGCCTGCCGGGTGGCGTAGGCGATCGGGATCTGCGACATGTTCTGCACGCCGCCCGCGACCACCAGGTCCTGGGTCCCGGACAGCACGCCCTGCGCGGCGAAGTGCACGGCCTGCTGCGAGGAGCCGCACTGCCGGTCCACGGTCACGCCCGGCACCTCCTCGGGAAGCCCGGCGGCCAGCCAGCAGGTCCGTGCGATGTCCCCGGCCTGCGGCCCGACGGTGTCCAGGCAGCCGAAGACGACGTCCTCGACGGCGGCCGGGTCGATCCCGGCCCGCGCGACGAGCTCCTTCAGCACATGCGCGCCGAGGTCGGCCGGATGGACCGTGCTCAGTCCTCCTCCGCGCCGCCCGACGGGCGTACGGACCGCTTCGACGATGTAGGCCTCGGCCATGTCAACTCCCTCACAGGAAAGGGCTATTCACGTACGGCGATCCCGTCCAGCACCATCGACAGGTACTGCCGGGCGATCTCCTCCGGGCTGTGCTGCCCGCCGGGCCGGTACCAGGACGCGGCGACCCACACGGTGTCGCGGACGAAGCGGTAGGCGAGGCGGGTGTCGAGGTCGGTGCGGAAGACCCGGTCCGTGACGCCGCGCTCCAGCGTGGACAGCCACGCCTTCTCGAACCGGCGCTGCGACTCGGCGAGGAACGCGAACCGTTCCTGCGCCACGAGCTGCTTGCTCTCCTTCTGGTAGATCGCGACGGCGGCGCGGTGCCGGTCGATCTCCCGGAAGGACTCGGTGACCAGGGCCGCGAGTGTCTCCCGGGGGCCGAGCTCGGCGCCCAGGACGGTGTCGTAGCCGTCCCAGAGCTCGTCGAGGAAGGTCCGCAGGATCTCCTCCAGCATCGATTCCTTGGAGTCGAAGTGGTAGTAGAGGCTGCCCGCGAGCATGCCCGCGTGGTCGGCGATCTTCCGGACGGTGGTGGCGTTGTAGCCCTGTTCGGCGAAGACCTCGGCGGCGGTGTCGAGGAGTTCACGGCGACGCGCGGGCGCCGCGGTCACCTGGGGCTTCTTCTTGGTCGGCACGAACACATTGTCGTCGCTCCGGCCGTCAGGCGTGCTGGCCGCTGACGGAGACGACCTCGCCCGTCATGTACGAGGAGTAGTCCGACGCCAGGAACACGATCACGTTGGCCACCTCCCAGGGTTCGGCGTACCGCCCGAAGGCCTCCCGGCCGGTGAGTTCCTCCAGCAGTTCGGCCGAGGTCACCTTCACCAGGTGCGGGTGCATGGCGAGGCTCGGCGAGACGGCGTTGACCCGTACGCCGTACCCGGCCGCCTCGATCGCCGCGCAGCGGGTCAGCGCCATCACGCCCGCCTTCGCGGCGGCGTAGTGCGCCTGTCCGGCCTGGGCGCGCCAGCCGACGACGGAGGCGTTGTTGACGACGACTCCCCCGCCGGTCTCCCGCATCAGCCGCAGGGCGGCCCGGGTGCACCGGAAGGTGCCGTTGAGTGTGACGTCCAGGACGCGTGACCACTGCTCGTCGGTCATGTCGACGAGTTCGGAGGTTCCGCCGAGGCCCGCGTTGTTGACGACGACGTCCAGCCGCCCGTGTTCGCGCACGGCGGTGTCGAACAGGGCCCGCACCTGGCTGTCGTCGGTGACGTCGCACGGCAGGGCGGCCACCGACGCCTCGCCGAACTCGGCGGCCAGTTCGGCCTGGTACGCCTTGAGCCGCCGTGCGTGGGCGTCGCTGATCAGCACGCGCGCGCCCTCCTCCAGGAAGCGGCGCGCGGTCGCTCCGCCGATGCCCGCGCCGGCCGCCGCGGTGATCACGGCGCTGCGGCCGTCGAGCAGCGCGTGCCCGGGAACGTACGGCGGACCCTCGACGTTCTTCATGACGGCACGCTAACCTACCAAACACTTGTTAGGGAAGAACGAAGGCACCCGAAGGACGCACGCGCAGGACATCCGTCAAGGACGCACGGACGCACCCGTGGGTCGCGCACCCGAGGAGGGACCGGTGGACCTCGCACACTCCCCCGCCGACGAGGCGTTCCGCGCCGAGGCCCGGGCCTGGTTGCGCGCGCGGGTGCCGTCCGAGCCGTTGCCCTCCCTGGAGACCGCCGAGGGCTTCGCGGCGCACCGCGCGTGGGAGGCCGAACTGGCCTCGGGCGGCTGGTCGGTGGTCAACTGGCCGACGCGCTACGGCGGACGGGACTGCGGGCTGATGCGCTGGCTGGTCTTCGAGGAGGAGTACTACGCGGTGGGCGCCCCGGCCCGCGTCAACCAGAACGGCGTGAGCCTCCTCGCCCCCACCCTGCTCGACCACGGCACCGAGGAACAGCGGGCCCGGGTCCTGCCCCCGATGGCCACAGGGGAGGTCGTCTGGGCGCAGGCCTGGTCGGAGCCCGAGGCCGGGTCGGACCTGGCCGCGCTGCGGGCCAGGGCGGTCCGCGTGGCCGGCGGCTGGCGGCTGAGCGGCCAGAAGACCTGGTCCTCGCGCGCGGCCTTCGCCGACCGCGCCTTCGGCCTGTTCCGCACCGACCCCGGCGCCCCGAAACCCCATCTGGGGCTCACCTACGTCATGTTCGACCTGCGGGCCCCCGGAGTCGGCGTCCGCCCCATCGGCCGCCTGGACGGGAAGCCGGCGTTCGCCGAACTGTTCCTGGACGAGGTGTTCGTGCCGGACGAGGACGTGATCGGGGAGCCGGGCCAGGGCTGGCGGATCGCGATGTCGACGGCGGCCAACGAACGCGGGCTCACCCTGCGCTCCCCCGGCCGCTTCCTCGCCTCGGCCGACCGCCTGCACGCCCTCTGGGTGGACCGGGGCAGCCCGCGGTCCGGCGCGGCCCGCGTCGCCGACGCCCTGATCGGCGCCCGCGCCTACCAGCTGTTCACCTACGCGGCCGCCTCCCGCTTCCTCGCCGGGGAGCGGCTCGGCCCGGAGTCGAGCCTGAACAAGGTCTTCTGGTCGGAGTACGACATCGCGCTGCACGAGACGGCGCTGGATCTGCTCGGCGCGCTGGACGCGGAAGGGGAGGCGGCCGACACCGACTGGTCGGAGGGTTATGTCTTCTCCCTGGCCGGCCCGATCTACGCGGGCACGAACGAGATCCAGCGCGACATCGTCGCCGAGCGGCTGCTCGGCCTGCCGAGGGGACGCCGTCGATGACTTCGCCCAGACCGGCTCCGCCGGCGATGCGCTTCCTGCTGGACACCGAACAGCGGGCGTTCGCCGCTTCGTTGGACGCGATGCTGAGCGCGGCCGACACCCCGGCCGTGATCCGTGACTGGAGCCGGGGCGAGCGGGCGAGCGGCCTCGCCCTGTGGTCGCGGATCGCCGAGGCGGGCGTGTTCGCCCTGGCGGTCCCGGAGGCGTACGAGGGGCTGGGGCCCCGGCCGGTGGACCTGGCCGTCGCCTTCGTGGAGCTGGGGCGGCACGCGGTGCCGGGACCGCTGGTGGAGACGGTCGCCGCGGCGGCCCTGCTGCTCGATCCGGGCCCCGCCGAGCGGTTCCTCCCCGCTCTGGCCGCGGGCAGCTCGATGGCCACGCTGGCACCCGAGGGCTCGTACGCCGTGGACGGTGACGCGGCGACCTTGCGGCTGGCGCAGGCCGCCGACGGCCTGCGGCTGGCTCCCGGACACGGTCCGGTGCGCCCCTCCCTCGACCCCGCCCGTCGCCTCACCCGGCTGCTGCCGGGCGGCGAACTCCTCACCCCGGACCCGCCCATGGACCGTGCCCTGTGCTGGGCCCGTCTCGCCACCGCCGCGCAGGCTCTCGGGGTGGGTCTGGCGCTGCTGGAGCGGACCGTGGCGTATGTCGGGCAGCGCGTGCAGTTCGGCGTCCCCGTCGGCTCGTTCCAGGCGGTCAAGCACCGGCTGGCGGACGCGAAGATCGCGTTGGAGTTCGCCCGCCCCCTGGTCCTGGGCGCCGCCGTGACGATGAGCCCGGCGGATGTCGCCGCCGCGAAGGTGAGCGCCTGCGAGGCGGCGTACACGACCGCGCGCACCGCACTCCAACTGCACGGCGCGATCGGCTACACGGCGGAGTACGACCTGTCGCTCTGGCTCACCAAGGCCCGCGCCCTGCGCACGGCCTGGGGCACCCCGGACGACTGCCGGGCGGAGGTCCTGCGCGGGCACACCTAGCCTCAGCCGGTCACCTTGGCGACGAACGCGGCGAGGTTCGCCACGGTCCGCCCGATCTTCTCCTCCAGCGTGATCGTCTCGGGCAGCCTGGCCCCGACGCCCGCCTCCCGCTTGCCCCGCACATACAGCGAGCAGGCGAGGTCGCTGCAGATGTAGGCCCCCACCGAGTTGCCCTGCTGGCCGGCTCTGCCCGCCTTCGGCGCGACCATCAGCGAGACGCCGCCGGAGTGGGTGGTCAGGCACATCGTGCACATACTGCGCCGGGCCTGCCACGAACCCGAGGTGGAGGAGCGCAGCGCGAGGGCCTTCGGCCGGCCGTCCAGCTCCACGGCGAGGTAGGCCCGGTCGGGGGCCTGGGGGTCCCGCCAGCCGAGGTAGTCCAGGTCCTCCCAGGGCCGGTCGGCCAGGTCGCGGGGGACGGCCAGGCGCTTGGCCTCGCCCTTGGTGCAGTTGACGAACGCGGCACGGATCTCTTGCTCGGTGAGCGGCTTCATATAACGCAGGCTAATTTGCCTAAAGCTTTTAGGCAAACGCATAATGACTCTCGGCGGAGAGGTACGGGGCGAGACGCAGGAGGACGGGCATGGGGCGTGTGGGGCTGAGCACGGATCGTCTGGTCCGGGCGGGCGCGGAGCTGGCCGACGAGGTCGGCTTCGACCAGGTGACCGTCTCGGCGCTCGCCCGGCGCTTCGACGTCAAGGTGGCGAGCCTGTACTCGCACGTGAAGAACTCCGAGGACCTCAGCACCCGGATCGCCCTGCTCGCCCTGGAGGAACTCGCCGACCGGGGCGACCTCGCGCTGGCCGGGCGGGCGGGCAAGGACGCCCTGACCGCCCTGGCCGACGTCTACCGCGACTACGCCCGCGAACACCCCGGCCGCTACGCCGCGGCCCAGCTGCGACTCGCCCCCGAGACGGCGGCCGCGAGCGCCGGACCGCGGCACGCCCGCATGACCCGGGCGATCCTGCGCGGCTACGACCTCACCGAGCCGGACCAGACCCACGCCGTCCGGCTCCTGGGCAGCGTCTTCCACGGCTACGTCAGCCTGGAGCTCGGCGGCGGCTTCAGCCACAGCGCCCCCGACACCCAGGAGACCTGGACCCGGATCCTGGACGCCCTGGACGCCCTGCTGCGCAACTGGCCGCCCAAGAACTGACCGGACCTGCACCCCGGCACCCAGGCAGGCGGGCAGGCGGGCAGGCGGGCAGGCGGGCAGGACGAGCCTGTGTCAGTGTCCGGGCCCGCCGGTCAGTTCGCGATGCTCCTCCGGCGTCGGCTTCGGGATATGGCTGTCCGCCCCGAACATGGCACGCGCGAGCCGCGCCCGTACCCGCTGGGACACCGTGACCGGCCGCCGCACACCGTTGTGGTCGACGAGCGGCCCGATCTCGTACGGCGGGTGCTGCTCGTGCTGGGTGAGGGTGAACAGCTGGGCCTGGTTCAGGGGTTCGTGGACCTCCACGTACTCGCCGTGCGGAAGACGCTTGATGGTCCCCGTCTCGCGGCCGTGCAGCACCTTGTCCCGGTCCCGGCGCTGGAGGCCCAGACAGATCCGCTTGGTGACCATGAAGGCGACGACCGGGGCGGCGAACACGGCGACCCGTACGAACCAGGTGATGGCGTTGATGGACAGATGCAGATGCGTGGCCACGATGTCGTTGCCGCCACCGATCAGCAGCACCACGTACAGGGCCAGCCAGGCCACCCCGAGGGCGGTGCGCACGGGCGCGTTGCGCGGCCGGTCGAGGATGTGGTGCTCCCGCCTGTCACCGGTGATCCACGCCTCGACGAACGGGTAGATCCCGATGGCGAGCAGGATCAGCGGGAACAGCGTGAAGGGGATGAGGACGCCGGGCACCAGGGTGTGGCCCCAGACGTTGATCTCCCATCCCGGCATCACCCGGATCAGCCCCTCGGAGAATCCGAGGTACCAGTCCGGTTGCGCGCCCGTCGTCACCAGGTCCGGACGGTAAGGGCCGAACGCCCACACCGGGTTGATGCTCGCGATCCCGCCCATGACCGTCAGCACGCCGAAGACCAGGAAGAAGAACCCGCCCGCCTTCGCCATGTAGACCGGCATGAAGGGCATGCCGACGACCGACCTCTGGTCGCGTCCGGGCCCGGGATACTGCGTGTGCTTGTGGAAGAACACCAGGATGAGATGGGCGACGACGAGCCCCAGCATGATCCCGGGCAGCAGCAGCACATGGATCGGGAAGAACCGGGAGATGATGTCGTGCCCCGGGAACTCCCCGCCGAAGAGGAAGAACGACATGTACGTCCCGATGATCGGGACGGACAGGATCGCGCCGTCGGCGAACCGGACGCCGGTGCCGGAGAGCAGGTCGTCGGGGAGCGAGTAACCGGTCAGTCCGGTGAGGATGCCGAGGAACAACAGGGTCCAGCCGAACAGCCAGTTGACCTCGCGCGGCTTGCGGAACGCGCCGGTGAAGAACACCCGCATCATGTGCACCAGCATGCCGGTGACGAAGACCAGAGCCGCCCAGTGGTGGATCTGCCGGATCAGCAGCCCGCCGCGCACGTCGAAGCTGATGTCCAGCGTCGACTCGTACGCCTTCGTCATCGTGACGCCGTTGAGCGGGACGTAACTGCCGTCGTAGACGACTTCGGCGCTGCTCGGCTCGAAGAAGAGCGTGAGGTAGACGCCGGTGAGGAGGAGGACCAGGAAGCTGTAGAGACAGACCTCGCCCAGCATGAAGGACCAGTGGTCCGGGAAGACCTTGCGCAGGTTCGTCCTCGCCAGCGCGTACAGTCCCAGCCGCTCGTCGGCCCAGTCGGCGAGCCGCTCACCCCCGCCGGACTCTCCGGGCCTCGAAGTCCCTTCGCCCGCGGCCCCGTTCACCGATCGCGCGTCGTCACCCATACGTCGCCTCCCGCCGGATCAACCCCAGGGTGGCACGGCGGCCCGGCTGAGCCAACGGTGCGGACAGCCCGGGCGAACGGCGCACGGAAACCCTGCGGACGGCCCGCCCTCGACGGCGGCGGGCCGAGCGGCCGGCGGGGCCGCACGCGCCGCCGTCACGGACTGAGGCCGACCACCGCCGTCGGGCCGTGCGCGTGCAGCGTCGCGTCCTCCCCGGTCAGCAGGAGGGCGTCGTGCCGGGCGAGCCGCACCCCGTCGACGTCGGCGGACCCGCCTTCGTCGAGGGCGACGATCAGGGCGTGCGCCGCCCGCAGGCCGAGTCGGCCGCGTACGACCGCGACGGTGGGGGCCGGGGCGCCCCTGCGCCACATCACGTTGAGGTTGACGACGGGCCCGTCCAGCAGCCGGCAGTCGGTCGGCTCGTCACCGGGGAGGTCCTGGGGCACGTACGGTGCGTCGACGAGCCGTCGCCGCCCGCCCACGGTCAGGTCCATGCCCGCGCCCTCGACCAGCGTCAACGTCCGCTCCACCTCGGGGAACACGGAGAACGGGCCGTCCGCTGCGACCTCGGCGAGGCTGACCCGCCAGGTGAAGTCGGCCATGCCCGCGCCCGCCGGGAAGCAGACGATCTCACGGGTCACCCCGCCGCCGTTCTTCCAGGCCATGGCGGCACGCCCGGCGGCGGGCAGCAGGGCGGTCACCGGATGATCCCCTGCGCCCGGGCCGCCCCCAGCCACGCCGGGAACTCCCCGACCAGCCGGTCGTACAGCTCCGCGTCCGACACCTTGCGCGGATCCGAACCGGCGTGGAAGAAACCGGCGTTGTCGACGGCCCGCTTCGCCGGTACGGGCAGTTCGTCGAGCTTGCGCAGGAAGTCGAACTGCTTGCTGCCCCGGTCGCCGAAGCCGATGAACTGCCAGAACAGGGGCAGCTTCGAGGCCTTGCACAAGTAGCGCTCGGCGGCGAGCTTGTTGATCGGGCCGCCGTCGGTCTGGAAGACGACGAGCGCGGGGTCCTTCGACCCGCTGTCGAGGTAGTGGTCGATGACGGCGTCCATGGCCAGGTGGTAACTGGTCTTGCCCATGTGCCCGAGCCCGGCCACGATCCGGTCCACCCGCCCCTGATGGTCGGTGAGGGCGATGTCGGTGACGGCGTCGACATCGGTGGAGAAGAAGACGGCCGGCACCCGGCCGTCGTCGTCGAGGTGCGCGGACAGGCCCAACACCCGGTCGGCGAGCGCCTGCACACTGCCGTCCTGGTAGTACGGCTTCATCGACCCCGAGTAGTCGACGACGAGGTAGACGGCGGCCCGCTGGCCGTCGAGACCGTGCTTGGTGAGGGAGACCCCGGCGCTCTTGTAGAGGTTGACCAGCGCGGGTGCGGTCTCCTGGACCTTGGTGAGACTGATCGCGACCATGGCGCACAGCCTCCCACACCCACCGGCCTTCGCCCTTTTGTTCGTTCGTCGACTAATTAGGATGGAATGACAAGGAACACGACATTCCCGCTCTAGGGTGTGCGGCATGAAACGTGCCGCCGCCCTGGTCTGCGCCGCCGTAGCGTCGACGGTGTATCTGTTCACTCCCGCCCGGCCCGCCCAGCCGACGGCCGGTGTCCAGGCGACCCAGCCGGGCCTCACCGCCCCGACCCAGAAGGAACTGGCCCAGAAGATCGTGGCCAGCGCCGAGAACGGGACCCTGGACTGGCGCAGCGCATACGGCTACGTCGAGGACATCGGCGACGGACAGGGCTACACGGCGGGACTGATCGGCTTCTGCACCGGCACCCACGATCTGCTCACCCTCGTCGAGCGCTACACGCGCGACCACCCGGACAACGCCCTCGCCCGCTATCTCCCCGCCCTGCGCCGGGTCGACGGCACCGCCTCGCACGCCGGTCTGGACCCCGGCTTCCCGGCCGCCTGGCGGGCGGAGTCGACGGTGCCCGCCTTCCGGGCCGCCCAGGACGTCGAGCGCGACCGTGTCTACTTCGGCCCGGCGGTCCACCGGGGCCGGGTCGACGGCCTGGGCGCGCTGGGCCAGTTCATCTACTACGACGCCCTGGTCTTCCACGGCCCCGGCGCGGGCCCGACCAGCTTCGACGGCATCCGGGCGCGCGCGATGCGGCAGGCCCGCACCCCGGCGCAGGGCGGCAAGGAGACCGAATACCTCGACGCCTTCCTGGACGCCCGCCGCCGGGCCATGCTGACCCGGCACCCCGGCATCGACACCTCGCGCGTCGACACCACCCAGCGCCGCTTCCTGAACGAGGGCAACCTCGGCCTGCGCCCGCCACTGCGCTGGCAGGTGTACGGGGAGACGTACCGGGCGCCGTAGAGCGACCCGTACGCCGACAACAGACGGACGGCAAGACGGGCAGACGGGCTGACGCCAGGCGGTCAGGCGGTCAGGCGGTCAGGCGGTCAGGCGGTCAGGCGGTCAGGCGGTCAGGCAGTCAAGGCAGAGACGCAGGCGGACATGCGGCGGCGCCTGCCCGGTCGTCCGGTCGGGGACTGTGGGGCAGGCGCCGTCTGTGTTCCGTACGCCTTTGTACGGGACGTATGAGTGGCCCTGGGGGCCGGGCCGTCAGACCAGCAGCGAGCGGTCCGTCGGGCGGATCGGGGCCGGCAGCTCGCTCGCGCCGGTCAGGAACCGGTCGACGCCGCGGGCGGCCGAGCGGCCCTCCGCGATCGCCCACACGATGAGCGACTGGCCGCGGCCGGCGTCACCGGCGACGTACACGCCCGGGACGTTGGTCCGGAAGTCGGCGTCGCGGGCGATGTTGCCGCGCTCGTCGAGCTCCAGACCGAACTGCTCCACCACGCCGTTCTCACGGTCGGTGCCGGTGAAGCCCATGGCGAGGGTGACCAGCTGGGCGGGGATCTTGCGCTCCGTGCCCGGCTTCGGGGTCAGCCTGCCGTCGATGAACTCGACCTCGCTGAGGTGCAGCCACTGGACGTTGCCGTCCTCGTCGCCCTCGAAGTGGGTGGTGGAGACGGAGTAGACCCGCTCGCCGCCCTCCTCGTGCGCGCTCGTGACCTTGTAGAGCATCGGGAAGGTCGGCCACGGCTGGGAGACCGCGTCCCGCTCCTCGCCCGGACGGGGCATGATCTCCAGCTGGGTGACCGAGGCCGCGCCCTGACGGTGGGCGGTGCCCACGCAGTCGGCGCCGGTGTCGCCACCGCCGATGACCACGACGTGCTTGCCCTCGGCCGAGATCGGGGGCGCCACGAAGTCGCCCTCCTGGACCTTGTTGGCCAGCGGCAGGTACTCCATCGCCTGGTAGACGCCCTTGAGCTCACGGCCGGGGACCGGAAGGTCACGGGCGGTCGTGGCGCCGGCGGCGATGACGATGGCGTCGTAGCGCTTCTTCAGGTCGGTCGCCTTGAGGTCGCGGCCGATCTCGATCCCGGTACGGAAGCGGGTGCCCTCCGCGCGCATCTGCTCGATACGGCGGTTGATGTGCCGCTTCTCCATCTTGAACTCGGGGATGCCGTACCGGAGGAGGCCTCCGATGCGGTCCGCGCGCTCGTAGACGGCGACGGTGTGGCCGGCCCGGGTGAGCTGCTGGGCGGCGGCCAGGCCCGCCGGGCCCGAGCCGATGACCGCGACGGTCTTGCCGGACAGGCGCTCAGGCGCCTGCGGGGCGACGTCACCGGTCTCCCACGCCTTGTCGATGATCGAGACCTCGACGTTCTTGATGGTGACGGCCGGCTGGTTGATGCCCAGCACGCACGCCGACTCGCACGGAGCGGGGCACAGACGGCCCGTGAACTCCGGGAAGTTGTTCGTGGCATGCAGCCGCTCGGAGGCCGCCGTCCAGTCCTCGCGGTAGGCGAAGTCGTTCCACTCGGGGATCAGGTTCCCCAGCGGACAGCCGTTGTGACAGAACGGGATGCCGCAGTCCATGCACCGGCCGGCCTGCTTGCCGATGATCGGCAGCAGCGAACCGGGGACGTAGACCTCGTTCCAGTCCTTCAGACGCACGTCGACGGGACGGGACTTGGCGACCTCACGGCCGTGGTTCAGGAAGCCCTTCGGGTCAGCCATTGGTCGCCGCCTCCATCATCTTCTCGGTGATCTCGGACTCGGAGAGTCCCGCCTGCTCGGCGGCGTCCTTGGCGGCGAGCACTGCCTTGTACGTGCTGGGGATGATCTTGCTGAAGCGCTCCGCGGCGGTGTCCCAGTCGACCAGCAGCTTCGCCGCGACCGTCGAACCGGTCTCCTCGGCGTGGCGGCGCACGACGTCGTGCAGCCACTGCTTGTCGGTCTCGTCCAGTGCCTCGACGGCGCCGAGGTTGCCGGAGTTGACGTTGTCGCGGTTCAGGTCGATCACGTAGGCGATACCGCCCGACATACCGGCCGCGAAGTTGCGGCCCGTCTCGCCGAGGACCACCGCGTGACCGCCGGTCATGTACTCGCAGCCGTGGTCTCCCACGCCCTCGGAGACGACCGTCGCGCCGGAGTTGCGGACGCAGAACCGCTCACCGGTACGGCCGCGCAGGAACAGCTCGCCGCCGGTCGCGCCGTAGGCGATGGTGTTGCCCGCGATCGTCGAGTACTCGGCGAGGTGGTCGGCGCCCCGGTCCGGGCGGACGACGACGCGGCCGCCCGAGAGACCCTTGCCGACGTAGTCGTTGGCGTCGCCCTCCAGGCGCAGCGTGACACCGCGCGGGAGGAAGGCGCCGAAGGACTGGCCGGCGGAGCCGGTGAAGGTGATGTCGATGGTGTCCTCGGGCAGGCCCGCGCCACCGAACTTCTTCGTCACCTCGTGGCCGAGCATGGTGCCGACCGTGCGGTTGATGTTGCGGATGGTGACCTGGGCGCGCACCGGCTGGGCGTCGGTCGCGGAGTCCGCGGCCAGGGCGTCGGCGGCGAGCTTGATCAGCTCGTTGTCGAGCGCCTTCTCCAGGCCGTGGTCCTGCGTGATGACCTGGTGCAGCGCCGCGCCCTCGGGCAGGGCGGGCACGTGGAAGAGCGGGGCCAGGTTCAGGCCCTGTGCCTTCCAGTGGTCGACGGCGCGCTCGACGTCGAGGACCTCGGCGTGGCCGACGGCCTCCTCGATGGTGCGGAAGCCCAGCTCGGCGAGGATCTCGCGGACCTCCTCGGCGATGAACCTGAAGAAGTTCACCACGTACTCCGCCTTGCCGGCGAAGCGGTCGCGGAGCACCGGGTTCTGGGTGGCGATGCCGACCGGGCAGGTGTCCAGGTGGCAGACGCGCATCATGACGCAGCCGGAGACGACGAGCGGCGCGGTCGCGAAACCGAACTCCTCGGCGCCGAGCAGCGCGGCGATGATCACGTCGCGGCCGGTCTTCAGCTGACCGTCGGTCTGCACGACGATCCGGTCGCGCAGGCCGTTGAGCAGCAGCGTCTGCTGGGTCTCGGCGAGGCCGAGCTCCCAGGGGCCGCCCGCGTGCTTGAGCGAGGTGAGCGGGGAGGCGCCGGTGCCGCCGTCGTGACCGGAGATCAGCACGACGTCCGCGTGCGCCTTGGACACACCGGCCGCGACCGTGCCGACGCCGACCTCGGAGACCAGCTTCACGTGAATCCGCGCCTGCGGGTTCGCGTTCTTCAGGTCGTGGATCAGCTGGGCCAGGTCCTCGATCGAGTAGATGTCGTGGTGCGGCGGCGGGGAGATCAGACCGACACCGGGGGTGCTGTGCCGGGTCTTGGCGACCCACGGGTAGACCTTGTGGCCCGGCAGCTGGCCGCCCTCGCCGGGCTTGGCGCCCTGGGCCATCTTGATCTGGATGTCGTCGGCGTTGACCAGGTACTCGGAGGTGACGCCGAAGCGGCCGGAGGCGACCTGCTTGATCGCCGAGCGGCGCGCCGGGTCGTACAGCCGGTCCGCGTCCTCGCCGCCCTCACCGGTGTTGGACTTGCCGCCCAACTGGTTCATGGCGATGGCGAGGGTCTCGTGCGCCTCCTTGGAGATGGAGCCGTACGACATGGCGCCGGTGGAGAAGCGCTTGACGATCTCGTCGGCCGACTCGACCTCGTCGATGGAGATCGGCTGCCGGTCCGACTTGAAGCCGAAGAGGCCGCGCAGCGTCATGAGGCGCTCGGACTGCTCGTTCACGCGGTCCGTGTACTTCTTGAAGATGTCGTAGCGGGCCGTGCGCGTCGAGTGCTGGAGGCGGAAGACCGTCTCCGGGTCGAACAGGTGCGGCTCGCCCTCGCGGCGCCACTGGTACTCGCCGCCTATCTCCAGGGCGCGGTGGGCCGGCGCGATGCCGCTGGCCGGGTACGCCTTGGCGTGGCGGGCGGCGACCTCCTTGGCGATGACGTCGATGCCGACGCCGCCGATCTTGGTGGCGGTGCCGCTGAAGTACTTGGTGACGAAGGCGTCGTCGAGACCGACGGCCTCGAAGACCTGGGCGCCGCGGTAGGAGGCGACGGTCGAGATGCCCATCTTGGACATGACCTTCAGGACGCCCTTGCCCAGCGCGTAGATCAGGTTGCGGATCGCCTGCTCGGGCTCCATCCCGTTGAGGAAGGTGCCCGCGCGCAGCAGGTCCTCGACGGACTCCATCGCCAGGTACGGGTTGACGGCGGCGGCGCCGAAGCCGATCAGCAGCGCGACGTGGTGGACCTCGCGGACGTCGCCGGCCTCGACCAGCAGGCCCACCTCGGTGCGCTGCTTGGTGCGGATGAGGTGGTGGTGGACGGCCGCGGTGAGCAGCAGCGACGGGATCGGGGCGTGCTCGGCGTCCGAGTGGCGGTCCGACAGGACGATGAGACGGGCGCCGTTGTCGATGGCCGCGTCGGCCTCGGCGCAGATCTCCTCGATGCGGGCGGCCAGCGCGTCACCGCCGCCGTGCACCCGGTACAGACCGGAGAGCGTCGCGGCCTTGAAGCCGGGCATGTCGCCGTCGGCGTTGATGTGGATGAGCTTGGCCAGCTCGTCGTTGTCGATGACCGGGAAGGGCAGGGTGACCGTCCGGCACGACGCGGCGCTCGGCTCGAGCAGGTTGCCCTGCGGGCCGAGGGAGGAGCGCAGCGAGGTCACGAGCTCTTCGCGGATCGCGTCCAGCGGCGGGTTGGTGACCTGCGCGAACAGCTGGGTGAAGTAGTCGAAGAGCAGCCGCGGGCGCGCGGAGAGCGCGGCGATCGGCGAGTCGGTGCCCATGGAACCGAGCGGTTCGCCGGCGGTCTTGGCCATCGGCGCGAGGATGACGCGCAGCTCTTCCTCGGTGTAGCCGAAGGTCTGCTGGCGGCGGGTGACCGAGGCGTGGGTGTGCACGATGTGCTCGCGCTCGGGCAGGTCGACCAGCTCGATCTCGCCGGCCTCCAGCCACTCGGCGTAGGGCCTCTCGGCGGCGAGCTGGGCCTTGATCTCGTCGTCCTCGATGATGCGGTGCTCGGCGGTGTCGACGAGGAACATCCGGCCGGGCTGGAGGCGTCCCTTGCGGACGACCTTCGCGGGGTCGATGTCGAGGACGCCGACCTCGGAGCCGAGGACGACGAGGCCGTCGTCGGTGACCCAGTAGCGGCCGGGACGCAGACCGTTGCGGTCGAGCACGGCGCCGACCTGGGTGCCGTCGGTGAAGGTGACACAGGCCGGGCCGTCCCAGGGCTCCATCATCGTGGAGTGGAACTCGTAGAAGGCGCGCCGGGCCGGGTCCATGGAGTCGTGGTTCTCCCACGCCTCCGGGATCATCATCAGCACGGAGTGCGGCAGCGAGCGGCCACCGAGGTGGAGCAGCTCGAGCACCTCGTCGAAGGACGCCGAGTCGGAGGCGTCCGGCGTACACACCGGGAAGATCCGCTCGATGGACTTCTCGTCCGGGCCGAACAGGTCCGAGACCAGCTGCGACTCCCGGGCGGTCATCCAGTTGCGGTTGCCCTTGACGGTGTTGATCTCACCGTTGTGCGCGACGAAGCGGTACGGGTGCGCGAGCGGCCACGACGGGAAGGTGTTCGTCGAGAAGCGCGAGTGGACGAGCGACACGGCCGAGGCGAAGCGGCGGTCGGACAGGTCCGGGAAGAAGGGCTCGAGCTGGCCGGTGGTCAGCATGCCCTTGTAGACGATGGTCCGCGCGGACAGCGACGGGAAGTAGACGCCGGCCTCGCGTTCGGCGCGCTTGCGCAGCACGAACGCCTTGCGGTCGAGGTCGATGCCCGTGCTCGCGTGGTCCGTGACGAAGATCTGGCGGAAGGCCGGCATCGTCGAGCGGGCGGTGGCGCCGAGCAGCCCGGGGGCGACCGGGACCTCGCGCCAGCCGAGGACGGTGAGGCCCTCGTCGGCGGCGATCGTCTCGATCTGTGAGACGACCTCGTCGATGCCGTCCTCGGGGAGGAAGGCGATACCGACGGCGTAGCCGCCGGCCTCGGGGAGCTCAAGTCCGGCCACCTCGCGGAAGAAGGCGTCCGGGACCTGGGTCAGGATGCCCGCGCCGTCGCCGGAGTCCGGCTCGGAGCCGGTGGCGCCGCGGTGTTCGAGGTTGCGCAGAACGGTGAGCGCCTGCTCGACCAGCGTGTGGCTCGCCTCGCCGGTGAGGTTGGCCACGAAGCCGACGCCACAGGCGTCGTGCTCGTTGCGGGGGTCGTACATACCCTGCGCAGCAGGGCGAGCATCCATGAAGGACCAGTTCTGGCCATTCCCGGAATGCTGGGACGGCTGGCGCGGCGTACGCATCGGCTCTCCCGTCGTCGTCTCAAGTGGCATATCTGCTGGCGAAGGGACGACGTTGGCCCTCTGCGTAACGCAAAATTTCGTGCAGGTTACATGATGGAGCGGTTCTCGGGAACCGGATACTCCGTTCCAGCATGCGGACGCCACGGCGTCGCGACAGGGGTACCGCGCACGTGGCTCAAAGTGTGTGGGGACCGAACGGGACAAGATCGATCAGATCAGTGTCCGCCGGCCCGGAAGGCGAGGGGAGCGGCGTCCGTTCACCTCGCGAGTGCGCCGGAGGCGTCATTGCCCACAGCGCTTACGGCTCATGCCCGGTGGTTAAGCACTCGAAACCAGTCAGTAACGGCTACTTATGCGGCCCAACGCATAAGTAGCATTCGCACTATCCTACGGCCGTTCCGAACCAGCTGCCCAGGGCGTACGTCACACCGGCCGCCGCGCCACCGAGAGCAAGCTGCCGCAGTCCGCTGTACCACCAGGTGCGCGCGGTCACCCGGGCCACCACCGCCCCGCACCCGAACAGTCCGAACAGCGCGAGCAGCACGGCCGGCCAGAGCGAAGCGGCGCCCAGGAGATAAGGGAGTACGGGCAGCAGCGCGCCCAGCGCGAACGCGCCGAAGCTCGACCCGGCGGCGATCAGCGGCGAGGGCAGATCGGAGGGATCGATGCCCAGCTCCTCACGGGCGTGGATCTCCAGGGCCTGTTCGGGATCGCGCGACAGCTGCTGGGCGACCCGCCGGGCCAGCTCGGGCTCGACACCCCGGGCCTCGTACAGCGCGGCGAGCTCGGCCTCCTCGTCCTTGGGGTGCTTTCTCAGCTCCCGGCGCTCGACCTCGAGTTCGGCCTCGACGAGCTCGCGCTGCGAGGCGACGGAGGTGTACTCGCCGGCGGCCATGGAGAAGGCGCCCGCGGCGAGACCGGCGAGTCCGGTGATGACGACGGTCTGGTGACCCACCGAACCGCCGGCGACACCCGTCATCAGGGCGAGGTTGGAGACCAGGCCGTCCATCGCGCCGAAGACGGCGGGCCGCAACCAGCCCCCGTTGACGTCCCGGTGGGTGTGGTTGTCGCGGTGCGCCTCGTGCAGTGCGGCTTCGGTTTCGATGATGGCCATGAGGTCCCCCTGGGTGTTCCCGAGCGCCCCAGCAAGCTGAGGCAAAGCTAAGTCTGGACTGATTCCACTATTCGACAACACCAAAGATAGGCCGAGGGATTCCCGCCCGCCAGGAAGGAAAGGCTGCGCTAACCTGCGGTTTTACCCTCGAATGCTCATACGATCGGATAGCTGCACAGATGTCGACCGGGTGACATGAGGGCCTCCGAGGCTGAGGTCAACCGCCGACGGTGGGACACATCCGCAAAAGGGCTCCGCGCCCCGTGCGGAGCCCCTGAGGAGAGGTCGCGTATGGCATCGACCGCCCGCATCCCCTCGGTCCCGGCGCCGGGGGACGCCGCCGCACTGCGCGAACGGGCCCGCGGCGCCCTGCTCGGCCTGGCCGTGGGAGACGCCCTGGGAGCCCCCGCGGAGAACATGAAGCCCTCCGAGATCCGCGCCCGCTGGGGCCGTATCACGGGATACGTCACCGACCGGCCGGCCGGCACCGACGACACCGAGTACGCGATCTTCTCGGGCCTGCTGCTGGCCCGCCACGGCTCCGCGCTCACCCCCGCCCATGTCGAGGCGGCCTGGCACCAGTGGATCGCCGACCTCGACGAGGGCCCCTTCCGCGGCGCCGGCTTCAGCGAACGCGGCACCCTGGAGAACCTCCGCCGAGGCCTCGCGGCGCCGATCTCGGCGCAGCACCGGCACGCCTGGAGCGACGGCCTGGCGATGCGCGCGGCCCCCTTCGGCGTCTTCGCCGCGGGCCGCCCGGCGGAAGCGGCCCGTCTGGTCGCGATCGACGGCGCGGTGAGCCACGACGGCGAGGGCATCTACGGCGGCCAGGCGGTCGCGGCGGGAGTGGCGGCGGCGATGGCGGGAGCGCCTGCGATCTCGGTGGTCGCCTCCGCCCTCGCCGTGGTCCCCGAGGACTCCTGGACGGCGCGTTCGCTGCGCCGGGCGGTGGCGGTCGCCCACCGGGGCGAACGGGCGGTCCGCTCCGCCGTCGTCATCGGCGGCTACCCCTGGACCGACCTCGCCCCCGAGGCCGTCGCCCTCGCCTTCGGCGCCTACGCGGCCGCCGACGGCGACTTCCGCGAAGCCGTCCTGACGGCGGTGAACATGGGCCGCGACGCGGACACGACGGCCGCGGTGGCGGGCGCCCTGGCCGGTGCGACGCAGGGCGTGTCGGCGATCCCGGCGGAGTGGGCGGCGGCGATCGGCCCGGCACGGGGCAGCTGCCTGCCGTCCATGGCGGGCCACCACGTGCTGGACGTGGCCGAGTTGCTGGTGCCGGGCGAGGGCGGGAAGTGGGGCGAGGGGATGGTCATGGACGACCTCGTGCCCAACCTGATGGGCCTCGCCCGGTTCCCCCTGCCGGACCCGACCGCCTTCACCCTGACCACGAACGACACCGCGGAGGTACGGCTGTGAGGCCACCGGGCCCCTGGCAGGAGGACACGTCCACGGGAACTCCACCCCCGGACCCCACCGAACCCACCGAACCCACCGCACCGGTGCCGTCGACGGCGTCGGCAGCGACGGCGGCACCGGCTACCGCGACACCAACCCGGACGCTGACGGGGACACTGTCGGGGACCGGGACGGGGACCGCGACCGGGACGGCGGCGGGGACCGCGACCGGGACGGCGACGGGGACCGGGACGGCAGCAGCGGCAGCGGCAGTCGCAGGGACAGTGACTGCGACCGGAGCCGCGGTCGCCGACGGCGGGAGCGCCCCGCAGGGGCCACCCGCACCCGACAACGAAAGCCGTACGGGCCTTCCGAGTGGGAAGAACCGGGCCGAAGGCGCAGCCGAGGTGTCCCGCAACGCCCGGCCCCCGCAGGGAACCCGCATCGAAGGCCTCCTGCTCGGCCTCGCCGCGGGCGACGCCGCCGGCTGGCCCGCCGCCCGCCACCGAGCCGCCCGAATGCCGGAGTGGACCCGCCGTCTGACCCGCGAGCTCGACACCTTCGCCGAGCACAACGCGACGACCACCCTCCCCGTCCCTATCGCCCTCAACCAACCCCCCGAACCGCTCCGCCTCGGCCCCTCCGACGACGCCGAGTGGGCGGCCTTCGCTGCCGAGGCGGTCCTGCGGGCCGGCGACGACGCCGCCCTAGGCGACCTCAGCCGGGAACGCCGGATGCGCGCCGCCATCGACCTCACCTGGAACGCCATCGCCTGCGAGGTGGCGGCGGCCGCCGACCGCGCGCCCGAGATCGAGTCCGCCGTCCTCCCCCTGCGCGCCCGGATCTCCGTCCGCGCCGGCCTCGGCAACCTCGCCGCAGGACTGCGGCCGCCCGCCACCGGCCACGACAACCCCCACTACTTCGACGACGCGGCCTGCGTGCGCGCCTGCGTCCTGGCCGTGGCCCACCCCGGCGACCCCCGACTCGCCGCCGAACTGGCCGAGTTCGACGCCCGCTACACACAGGACGGCGACGGCGTGCACGGCGCACGCGCGATGGCGGCGGCCCTCGCGCTGGCCCTCGTCGGCGCGGACCCCGACGCCTGCGTGGCGGCGGCGCTCGCCGAACTCCCCGAGCACACCGAGATCGGCCGCAACGCCCGTCACGCCCTCGCGCTGGCCCGCGGCGCCGACAGCGCCTTCACGCTCATCCCCCTCCTGGAACACCAGATCGTCGACCACGTCTACAGCTACGGCATCGCGGCGGCGGAGACGGTCCCGGTGGCCCTGGCCCTGGTGACGGCGTCCGGCGGCCGTATCGGCGAAGCGGTACCGGCGGCGGCCTGTCTCTCCCGGGTCGCGGACTCGGCCCCGGCCCTGGCGGGCGCGCTGACCGGCGCGTTGGGCGGCGGCGCCGCGATCCCCGTCTCCTGGCGGGACAGCTGCCGGGTCCTCTCCGGCTGTGTACTGCCCCGGCTCACCGGCACCGACCTGGTGGAACTCGCCGAACTCCTGGAAGCCACGCAACCGGCCACTCCAGGAGGATGATTCGGGGCATGACGCCCAAAGCACAAGAAAGCACCGGCGGAACCCTGGAAGACCGCATCACCGGAGCCCTCGTCGGCGCGGCCGTCGGCGACGCGCTCGGCGGCCCCGTCGAGGGCTACTCCCCCGAGCAGATCCTCCAGCGCCACGGCAGCCGGGTCCACGGCGTCGTCGGCCCCTGGAACGGCGACGACTGGCGCACCGCCCGCCCCATCGCCCCGTACCACAAGGGCGACGGCCACGTCACCGACGACACCTTGATGACCCACGCGCTGATCAGGGTCTACGCCACGGTCCGCGATCACCTGGACGCCTACGCGGTCGCCGACCACCTGGTGCCGGACCTGCTGACGACACCCCGCTGGATCCCGGAGCTGGAGGCGGAGGCACTCCCCCTCCAGCGGATCTTCCTGGCCGAGAAATGGCTGGTGGCAAGGCTGCACTACGGCCATGTGGACCCCCGTGAGGCAGGCGTCGGCAACATCGTCAACTGTGGTGCGGCGATGTACATGGCGCCGGTGGGCCTGGTCAACGCGGCCAACCCGGCGGGCGCGTACGCCGAGGCGCTGGACATCGCCGGCGCCCACCAGTCGTCGTACGGCCGCGAGGCGGCGGGAGTCTTCGCGGCGGCGGTGGCGGCCGCGTGCACGCCGGGCGCGACGGCGGACTCCGTCGTCACGGCCTGTCTGGCCCTGGCCCAGGACGGGACCCGCACGGCGATCGAGAGGGTCTGCGAAGCGGCGGCCCGGCACACCGACTTCGAGTCGGCGCTGGTGCCGCTCCGGGAGGCGGTGGCGCCGTACGACACCGTCGGCCCCGACTACCGCCGGCCCTCCCTGGCCGCCCGGCGCCCCTCCCGCCTGCACGCGATCGAGGAACTCCCCGTCGCCCTGGGCATGTTGCTGGTGGCCGACGGCGACTACCGGCAGGCCGTTCTGGGCGCGGTCAACTACGGCCGCGACTGCGATTCGATCGCGACGATGGCGGGAGCGATGGCCGGCGCCCTCGGCTCGCCGGTCCCCGACGCGTGGTCGAAGCAGGTCGGCGAGGCCAGCCGCCTCGACCTCCGGCAGCCCGCGGCGACGCTCACCGAGGTCACCCGGGAGATCTTCGACCGCGACGTCCACCACCGCCGCACCCACGAGCGGGCGTTCTCCGCGATCGGAGGTCCGCGATGCTCCGACTGACCTGGGTCCAGCCCGAGGACCTCCTCGGCCACGAACTGCGCCAGGCCGCCCAGGACGGCCGGGAACCGTGGGCGATCGCCGCCCGCTGGAAGGCGGCCGGCGGCTGCGAGGCCCCCGCCCGGGCCGGTGCGTCCCCGCAGCGCGCCTCGCGCTATCTGCGCCTCCTCGCGGACGACCTGCTGGACGAACTGGCCGACCTGCCCAGCAGGTCCGCGGAACACGAGCCGACCGGACTGGAGAAGATCAGGGCCCTGTGCCCGCAGTGGCCGAGCCGTCCGGCCGGCGCGCCCGCGCAGGCCCCCGCCCCCGCCGCACTGGAAGCGGCCTGGCTGGGCCGGGCCGTCGGCTGCCTGCTGGGCAAACCGGTGGAGAAGCTCCCCCTGGACGCCGTCCGCCAACTCGCCCGGTCCACCGGCAACTGGCCCCTCGCCGGCTACTTCACCGCCCGCGGAATCCCCCAGCCCCTCCTCGAGGCGCACCCCTGGAACCGCCGCTCGGCGACCACCTCCCTCGCCGAGAACATCGACGGCATGCCCGAGGACGACGACCTCAACTACCCGCTTCTCAACCTCCTCCTGCTCCGCCGCCACGGCAGGGACTTCACCACCACGGACGTGGCCCGGCTCTGGCTGGACGAACTCCCCGCGGGCCGCACCTTCACCGCCGAGCGCATCGCCCTGCGCAACCTCCTCTCCGGCATCGAGCCCCCGCTCACCGCCCGCCACCGCAACCCCTTCCGCGAGTGGATCGGCGCCCTCATCCGCGCCGACGTCCACGGCTGGACCAACCCCGGAGACCCGGCCGCGGCGGCCGAGCAGGCGCACCGCGACGCCACCCTCACGCACACCGCCAACGGCGTCTACGCGGCGATGTTCACGGCGGCCACCATCGCCACCGCCGCGACCGGCGCCCATGACGTCCACGCCTGTCTGCGCACCGGCCTGAGCGTCGTCCCGCCCCGCTCCCGTCTCGCGCAGGCGGTCACCCACGCCGTCCGGCTCGCCGGGGAACACCCCGACTTCGACACCGTGGTGGACGAACTCCACGCCGCCCACCAGGGGCACCACTGGGTCCACGCCATCCCCAACACCGCCCTGATCGCCGCCGCCCTCACCCACGCGGACGGCGACTTCACCGGCTCCACCGGCCGTGCCGTGTCCGGCGCCTTGGACACCGACTCGGCCGGCGCGACGGCCGGCGGGATCGCCGCCCTGCTCACCGGCGACCCGGCCGCCCTGCCCGACCACTGGACGGCCCCCCTCAAGAACCGCCTGGCCACCTCCGTCGCCGACCTCAACGGCGTCGGCTTCGACACCCTGGCCCACCTCACCTGGTCCCTCATCCCCCGGGAGGCTTCCCAGCCATGACCGACATCGTCGTGCTCGGCAGCACGAACATGGACCTCGTCGCCTACGTCGAGAAGCCCCCGCAGCGCGGGGAGACCGTGACGGGACGGGAGTTCCGTACGATCCCCGGCGGCAAGGGCGCCAACCAGGCGGTCGCCGCCGCCCACGCGGGCGGCACCGTCTCGATGATCGGCGCCGTCGGCAACGACGCCTTCGGCACCCGGCTGCGCTCCACCCTGGAGCACTCCGGCGTGAACACCGACCACCTGCGCACCGTCGAGAGCCCCTCCGGCACCGCGCACATCGTCGTGGACGACGAGGGCGGCAACGCGATCGTGGTCGTCCCCGGCGCGAACGGCACCGTCGACCACCTCGTCCCGGGCGACGAGGTCCTCATCTCCTCCGCCGACGCGCTCCTGCTCCAGCTCGAGGTCCCCCTCGCCGCGGTCGTCGCGAGCGCCCGGGCGGCCCGCGCCCACGGCGTCCGGACGATCCTCACCCCGGCCCCCGCCCAGCCGCTCCCGCCCGAACTCCTCGCGGCCACCGACCTGTTGGTCCCCAACGAGCACGAGGCGGCAACGCTCACCGGCCGCACCGACCCGCGCGAGGCGGCCACCGCCCTGCTGGACAGCGTGCCGGAGGTGGTCATCACGCTCGGCTCGTCCGGCAGCCTGTACGCCACCCGGGGAGCGCAGCCGCTGACCGTGCCCGCCCCGCGCGTCACCGCCGTCGACTCGACCGGCGCGGGTGACACCTTCGTCGGCGCCCTCGCGGTCGCGCTGGGCGAGGGGCGGCCCGTACGGGAGGCGCTCGCCTGGGCATCCGCGGCGGCGGCCCTGTCGGTCCAACGACCGGGCGCCTCCGCCTCGATGCCCTACCGCTCCGAGATCGAGACGCAGTACGCGTCATGACCGAGAAGACCACCGAGAAGGCCACTCCCCTGCAGGGTGTCCGTGTCCTGGACCTGGCCACCCTCTTCGCCGGCCCCCTCGCCGCCACCATGCTCGGCGACTTCGGCGCGGAGGTCATCAAGGTCGAGCACCCCACTCAGCCGGACCCCTCCCGAGGCCACGGCCCGTCCAAGGACGGCGTGGGCCTCTGGTGGAAGCTCCTCGGCCGCAACAAGCGCACCGTCACCCTCAACCTCTCCAGGCCCGGCGGCCGCGCCACGCTGCTGCGCCTCGCCGCCACCGCCGACGTGATCATCGAGAACTTCCGTCCCGGCACCCTGGAGAAATGGGACCTCGGCTGGGATGCGCTGTCGGCGGCCAACCCCCGCCTGGTCCTCACCCGGGTCACCGCCTTCGGCCAGTTCGGCCCCTACGCCCACCGCCCCGGCTTCGGCACCCTCGCCGAGGCGATGAGCGGATTCGCGGCGATCACCGGAGAACCGGACGCGTCCCCGACCCTCCCGCCCTTCGGCCTGGCCGACTCGATCGCCGGTCTGGCCACCGCCTACGCCGTCATGACGGCCCTCGCCGCCCGCGACCGCACCGGCGAGGGACAGGTCGTCGACATGGCGATCATCGAGCCCATCCTCACCGTCCTCGGTCCCCAGCCGCTCTGGTACGACCAGCTGGGATACGTCCAGGCCCGCACCGGCAACCGGTCCGCCAACAACGCCCCGCGCAACACCTACCGCACGGCCGACGGGAACTGGGTCGCCGTCTCGACGTCGGCCCAGTCGATCGCGGAGCGCGTGATGCGCCTGGTCGGCCGCCCCGACCTGGTCGACGAGCCCTGGTTCGCGACCGGCGCCGACCGGGCCGCCCACGCCGACCTGCTCGACGAGGCGGTCGGCAGCTGGATCGCCGCCCGCAGCCGCACCGACGTCCTCGCCGCCTTCGAGAAGGCGGAGGCCGCGATCGCCCCGATCCAGGACGTACGCGACGTGATGGCGGACCCCCAGTACCAGGCCCTCGACACGATCACCGCGGTCGAGGACCCGGAGCTGGGCCGGATCCGCATGCAGAACGTCCTCTTCCGGCTCTCCTCGACCCCCGGCGCGATCCGCTGGCCCGGCCGCCCGCACGGCGCCGACACGGAGGAGGTCCTCACCGAACTGGGCCTGACGAAAGCCGAGCTGACGTCCCTCCGCGAGGCGGGCGCCGTATGACGAAGACCCCTCTGACCTGGCTCTATGTCCCCGGTGACCGCCCGCAGACGGTCACCAAGGCCCTCGCCTGCGGCGCCGACGTCGTCATCGTCGACCTGGAGGACGCGGTCGCCCCGGACCGCAAGGAGTACGCCCGCACGGCCACCGCCGAACGCCTGCGCGAGCCCCAGCCGGTCCCGGTCCACGTCCGGGTGAACGCCCTGGACAGCCCCTTCGCCGCGGCGGACCTCCGCACGATGGCCGCCCTCCCCGGGGTCTCCGCCCTGCGCCTGCCGAAAGTGACGTCCCCGCACCAGATCACCCGCGTCGCCGCGGCCATGCCGCCCGCGGACCGCGGAGCCACCCCCCTCCACGCCCTCCTGGAATCGGCCCTCGGCATCGAGCACGCCTATGCCATCGCCTGCGCCCACCCCTCGCTGCGCGGCATCGCCCTCGGCGAGGCGGACCTACGAGCCGACCTGGGCGTCCGTGACGACGCGGGCCTCGACTGGTCCCGCGCCCGGGTCGTGGTCGCCGCCCGGGCCGCGGGTCTGGCGCCCCCACCGCAGTCGGTGCACCCCGACATCCGTGACCTGGAGGGCCTGGCGACCAGCTGCGCCCGCGGCCGCACCCTCGGTTTCCTGGGCCGCGCCGCCATCCACCCCCGCCAGCTCCCGATCATCGAACGGGCCTACCTGCCCACCCAGCACGAGCTGGAGGAAGCCGAGACGATCGTGAAGGCGGCGGCCACCGAGCAGGGCGCCCAGGCCCTCCCGGACGGCCGGTTCGTCGACGCGGCCGTGGTGGCGATGGCACAGCGCACCCTGTCCCTGGCAGCCCGAGGGGACTGAACCCTCCCCGTCACGCACAGACGACGAGGGCGCCCGGCAGACCCCGGGCGCCCTCGTCGTCGTACGAACAACCAGTCGTCAGCTCTTCTTGCCGGCCGACTCGGCTCCGTCCTCGACCTCGTCCTTCACCCCGGCCACGTCCTCGGAAGGGTCCTCGGCCTTCACCGCGGCGGCCTTCCCGGCCTCACCCTTCGCGCCGGCGTCGGCCTTGACGTCGGCAGAGACCTTGGCGGAGGCCTTGGTGCCGACAGAGACCTTGGTGTCGGCGGAGGCCTTGGTGTCCGCCTCGCCCTTCGCGTCGGCGTCGGTCTCGGCCTTCGCCTCGCCGTCACCCTTCGCGCCGGTCTTCGCCTCGGCGCCGGACTCAGCCTTGTCCTCGGCCTTGTCCTTGCCCTCGGCCGCGTCCTCCGACGTGCCTTCGCCGTCGGCTTCCGTCCCGCCGTCGGAGACACCCGCACCCGGCTCGACCACCGCTTCGCGCCCCGGCCGCTTCTTCGCCGAGATCACGATGTAGATCACCGCGAGCACGAACACGACCATCGCGGTCCAGTCGTTCAGCCGCAGACCCAGGATGTGGTGGGCGTCGTCGACCCGCATGTACTCGATCCACGCGCGGCCCACGCAGTACGCGGCGACGTACAGCGCGAAGGCCCGCCCGTGCCCGAGCTTGAAGCGGCGGTCGGCCCAGATGACGAGGAGCGCGACGCCGATGCACCACAGCGACTCGTACAGGAACGTCGGGTGGTAGTAGCCGGGCACCCGGCCGTCCGCCGAGGACGTGATGTGCAGCGCCCAGGGAAGGTCGGTCTGCTTGCCGTACAGCTCCTGGTTGAACCAGTTGCCCCAGCGGCCGATCGCCTGGGCGAGGGCGATGCCGGGCGCGATGGCGTCGGCGTACGCGGGCAGCGCGATACCCCGGCGGCGGCAGCCGATCCACGCGCCCACCGCGCCGAGGGCGATCGCACCCCAGATACCGAGGCCGCCCTCCCAGACCTTGAAGGCGTCCACCCAGTCGCGGCCCTCGCTGAAGTACAGCTCGTAGTCCGTGATCACGTGGTAGAGCCGGCCGCCGACCAGTCCGAAGGGCACCGCCCAGACGGAGATGTCGGCCACCGTGCCGGTCTGCCCGCCGCGGGCGACCCAGCGCCTGTTGCCGAGCCAGACCGCGACGAAGACGCCGATGATGATGCAGAACGCGTAGCCGCGCAGCGGAACGGGGCCGAGATACAGCACCCCGTGCGACGGGCTGGGAATGTAGGCAAGTTCCATGGCAGGGTCGACGCTACCGTGCCGGACCGGGCCGACGACGGGCAGCCCGGCTACGGCTCCATAACGGGCGGGTGTGCAGGGGCCTCAGCCCTGGTCACCCTTTGTCGGCTTCCTCCACCATCTGCTTCAGCTTGGCCGGCGTCATCGACTGGTCGGCGTAGATGTTCTTGCCGTTGAACAGCACGGTCGGAGTACCGCCGAAGTGGCCGTTCTGGAAAGCCTGGTTGGACTTCTCGACCCAGCTGTTGTGCGTGCCGTCCTCGACGCAGGTACGGAACGCGGGCGTGTCGAGGCCGTCGACCTTGGCCGCGAGCCCGATGAGCTTGCTGTTGTCGGCGAAGGCGTCGTCCGTCTCCTCCGGCTGGTTCTCGTACAGCACGTCGTGGTAGGCGGGGAACTTCCCGACGTCCTGCGCGCACGCCGCCGCGTTGGCCGCGTTACGGGAGCCGCTGCCGCCCATGTTGCCGTCGATCAGCGTGGCCAGGTGGTACTCGACCCTGAGCTTCCCGGCGTCCGTCAGCTCGTGGATCGTGGGGCGGTACGCCGCCTCGAAGGCCTTGCAGGCCGGGCAGCGGAAGTCCTCCCACACGGTGAGCGTGGACTTGGCACCGTCCTTGCCGACGGGGATCGCGAGCGCGTCCTCGCCCTGCGCCCCCGAGGGGGCCACGACCGGCCCCGCCTTGTCACTGCTGTCGTCCTTGCCGGAGTTCGCCGCGACGACCCCGATCACCGCCGCCAGACCCAGGACGCAGACGACGCTCGACGCGACGATCAACGTCCGCCGTCGCCGCTCCGCGGCCTTCTGTTTCTCTCGCTCGTCCGCCAGCCGCTCCCTGGCGGTGCGCTTTCCCGCACGATTCTTCTCGCTCACACCCCCAGAACGAACCGGGGAGGCGCATTGCGCCTCCCCGACCCCAGGTCCACCCGTTCGAGTGACCCGGAGAAATATCCCGCTCTGTTACGCCTGTCCCTGCCTACGCCTGTCGGCGCACGCCCTTCGCCAGCTCGCCCGCGAGCTCGCGGACCGCCTCGATTCCGGCCGCGTCGTCCGGCGCGTCGAGCATCCGCTTGACGAAGGCCGAGCCGACGATCACGCCGTCGGCGAAGCCGGCGACCTCGGCGGCCTGCTTCGCGTTGGAGACGCCGAGGCCGACACAGACGGGCAGGCCGGTACCGGTCGCCCTGGTCCGCTCGACCAGGTCCTGGGCCTGCGCGCCCACCGACTCACGGGTGCCGGTGACCCCCATCAGCGAGGCGGCGTAGACGAAGCCGCTGCCCGCCTCGGTGATCTGCGCGAGCCGCGCGGCCTTGCTGCTCGGCGCCACGACGAAGACCGTCGCGAGGCCGTGCTTGTGGGCGTGCTCCCTCCACAGCGCCGACTCCTGGACCGGCAGGTCGGGCAGGATGCAGCCCGCGCCGCCCGCCTCGGCCAGCTCGGCGGTGAAGCGCTCGACCCCGTAGCGGTCGATCGGGTTCCAGTACGTCATGACGAGGATCGGCTTCCCGGCGGCCTCGAAGGCCTCCCGGACCGTCCGCATCACGTCCGCGATCCGCACCCCGCCGCGCAGGGCGATGTCGTCGGCGGTCTGGATGACCGGGCCGTCGAGGACCGGGTCGCTGTGCGGCAGACCGACCTCGACGATGTCCGCGCCACCGTCGATGACGGCCTTGATCGCCTCGATGCCGCCGTCCACGGTCGGGAACCCGGCCGGGAGGTAGGCGATGAGCGCGGCGCGGCCCTCCGCCTTGGCGTCGGCGAGGGTGTCCGACAGCAGCGCGCTCTTCCCACCGGTGAATTCGGCCCCGCTCACTTGGCGTCCCCTTCGATCTCGGCGGTGTCGGCCGCGTTGGCGGCGACCTCGGCGTCGGTGTCGTACAGGCCGAAGTAACGGGCGGCCGTGTCCATGTCCTTGTCGCCGCGGCCGGACAGGTTGACGACGATCAGCCCGTCCTTGCCGAGCTCCTTGCCGACCTCCAGGGCCCCGGCCAGCGCGTGCGCGCTCTCGATGGCCGGGATGATGCCCTCGGTGCGCGACAGCAGGCGCAGCGCCTGCATGGCCGCGTCGTCGGTGACCGCGCGGTACTCGCCGCGGCCGCTGTCCTTGAGGTAGGAGTGCTCGGGGCCGATGCCGGGGTAGTCCAGGCCCGCCGAGATGGAGTACGGCTCGGTGATCTGGCCCTCGTCGTCCTGGAGGACGTAGGAGCGCGAGCCGTGCAGGATGCCGGGCTCGCCCGCGGTCAGGGTCGCCGCGTGCTCGCCGGTGTCGATGCCGTGACCGGCCGGCTCGCAGCCGATCAGCCGGACGTCGACATCAGGGATGAAGGCGTGGAAGAGGCCGATGGCGTTGGAGCCGCCGCCGACGCAGGCGACAGCCGCGTCGGGGAGGCGTCCGGCGCGTTCCAGGATCTGGCGGCGGGCCTCGACGCCGATGACGCGGTGGAAGTCGCGCACCATCGCCGGGAAGGGGTGCGGTCCGGCGACCGTGCCGAACAGGTAGTGGGTGTGGTCGACGTTGGCGACCCAGTCGCGGAAGGCCTCGTTGATGGCGTCCTTCAGCGTGCGGCTGCCGGACTTCACGGCCACGACCTCGGCGCCCAGCATGCGCATGCGCGCCACGTTGAGGGCCTGGCGCTGGGTGTCGATCTCACCCATGTAGATGGTGCACTCGAGGCCGAAGAGGGCGCAGGCGGTGGCCGTCGCCACGCCGTGCTGGCCGGCGCCGGTCTCGGCGATCACGCGCGTCTTGCCCATGCGCCGGGTGAGCAGCGCCTGCCCGAGCACGTTGTTGATCTTGTGGGAGCCGGTGTGGTTGAGGTCCTCGCGCTTGAGGAACACCCGGGCACCGCCGGCGTGTTCGGCGAACCTCGGCACCTCGGTGAGGGAGCTGGGCCGGCCGGTGTAGTGCACGAGCAGGTCGTCGAGCTCGCGGGCGAACTCGGGGTCGTGCTTGGCCTTGTCGTACTCGACGGCGACCTCGTCCACGGCGGCGACGAGGGCCTCCGGGATGAACTTGCCGCCGAACGCGCCGAAGTAGCCCTCGGCGCTGGGGACCTGACCCTCGGGGTCGGGGATGAAGAACTCGCTGGGCATGCGGAAACCTCACGGTGAGTGTGTGTCGGACACTGTCGCCGTGGGGGCAGGGACGGTCAGTCGGCTGCGGGACCGTTGTGGCTGGTCGCGCCCGCGCGGCGGTGGCCGCACATCCGAAAGAGCCCCGCGCCCCTGACGGGGCGCTGCCATCGCATGCCGTTCACCTGGCCGGGTTCGTCTCCGATGACGTACCGCACGCGCCGGCCGTGCACCCGGCGTGCGGGCGCGCGGCAGCCACGGGGGCGGCAGCCGCGCGCGAGGCGGGCGTACCTGTCCATGGCCGTCTTCGTGGGTGTCATCGGAGCCGATCCTACCGGGGGATCAGCCGCGGCCGTGCCGGAGTGCGGGGTGCTCGCCCGCCGCCACCAGGTCGGCCACCGCCGTCTTCGGGTCGCGGCCCGTCACCAGGGACTCGCCGACCAGGACCGCGTCGGCGCCGGCGTTGGCGTACGCGATGAGGTCGTGCGGGCCCCGGACGCCGGACTCGGCGACGCTGACGACGTGGGCCGGGATCTCGGGGGCGACGCGCTCGAAGGTGCCCCGGTCGACCTCGAGGGTCTTCAGGTTGCGCGCGTTGACACCGATCACCTTGGCGCCCGCGTCGACCGCGCGCTCCACCTCGTCCTCGTCGTGGACCTCGACGAGCGGGGTGAGGCCGATGGAGACGGCGCGCTCGATCAGCGACTCGAGGGCCGGCTGTTCGAGGGCGGCCACGATCAGCAGCGCGAGGTCGGCGCCGTACGCGCGGGCCTCCCACAGCTGGTACGAGGTGACGATGAAGTCCTTGCGCAGCACGGGAATGTCGACCCGCGCGCGTACCGCCTCGAGGTCGGCGAGGGAGCCGCCGAAGCGGCGCTGTTCGGTGAGGACGGAGATGACGGCCGCGCCGCCCGCCTCGTAGTCCGCGGCCAGTCCGGCCGGATCGGCGATCGCGGCCAGCGCGCCCTTGGACGGGCTGGAGCGCTTGACCTCGCAGATGACCTTGACGCCGTCGCCCCGGAGCGCGGCCACCCCGTCCTTGGCGGCGGGGGCCTTCGCCGCGCGCTCCTTGAGCTCGTCGAGGCTGACGCGCGCCTGCCGCTCCGCGAGGTCGGCACGGACTCCGTCGATGATCTCGTCGAGCACACTCACGCGAGCGGCCCCCTTCCAGCGGTTGAGAGACGGTTGACAGTTCCAGCGACCAGTAGAAAAGAGGTGGTCACTGCGATGGTATCCGGAGGAAGGCGAAGGCCTCACATCCGGTTGACGCCGGTCCCACTACCTGGACATTCGTCGGTTGATCAAGGATGCAGCCAGCCACCGAACGGCAGGTTCCGGACAACCGTGAAGACCAGCACGAACGCGCCCAGCGTCCACAGCTGCACCGAGGTCGGTTGCACGCGCGCGGGGCGTCCGCGCACCGCACGGACCACCCAGACGGTCCACACCACCGCGAAGCCCAGATAGCCGACGACGGCCAGTGCGTTGTCGTGCAGGGCGGCGGCGAGGTCCCCGTGCACGAAGGCGTGCGCGCTGCGCAGTCCGCCGCAGCCCGGGCAGTACAGGCCCGTGAGGCGCAGGAGGGGGCAGACCGGGTAGTGGCCGGGCTCGTTGGGGTCGACGGTCCCGACGTACGCGAAGGCGCCGACGACGGCCGTGAGGATCCCGGCGGGCACCGCGAGTCGTCCGAGCACGGTTCCCGGGGGTGTCGGGGGTGGCCGGGGCGTCACCCGCCGGCTGTCGGCGTTCACGCCTCGCATTGTGCCCCGCCGGGGCGCCGCGCGCGCGTGAGGGGCGGCCGGTGTGCACCGGCCGCCCCTCACGAGGTCCTGCGGAAGTCCTGCCGAGGTCTCCGGGGCTCAGGCCTCGGCGGCCGCCGGCTCGCGGGTGGCCGTGACCTGGTGCACCGGGTGGGCCTCCTTCGGCATGCCGAGGCCCATCGAGCGCATGATGCCGCCGACGACACCGCCGAGGGCCACGATCGCCATGCCGGCCCAGAAGCCGAGCGGCTCGGCCATCACCATGAACGCGCCCGCGACGGTGAACCCGATGAAGACGATGGTGACACCGGTCCAGGCGGCCGGGGTGTGTCCGTGGCTGCTGCCCGCCATGACTTGCTCCTCATTGCTGTCTCTGTGTCCGTCCGAGCCGGACGCTCGTCGTCCATTGTCCCGTACCGGCGCGCGTCGCGGACGCGGGGGTGGCCTCCCGGTCGCGTCTGATTCACCACATCGGGAACCGCGCGACCGGACGTCGGCCGGCTCCGCGCGAGGCCGGATTCAGGCGGGATCCGCGCCCGTCGGATCCTCGCCCCGGTCCAGCGCCTTCCACATGTCCTCGGGCCGGTCCGGGTCGACGGGCCTGGCCGCACGCCGGGGGCGCGGGGTGCCGTCGCGTTCGTAGCGGCCGGACATCGCGGGCCACAGGCGGCCGTAGCGCAGGGCGAGCAGGCCGGCCAGCAGGATCAGGGCGCCGCCCGCGGCCGCGGCGTAGGGCCAGGCGGTGTGGCTGAAGGAGGCGACGGTCGCCGAGGTGTCGCCGGAGGCCCGGGCGGCCTGCTCGTCGAGCGAGGAGCCGTCGGAGGCGCCGAGCAGGGCGGCGACCATGATGCCGGCGCCGGAGAGCGCGAGCAGCGCGGAGACCGCGAAGCGGCCGGTCCTGCGGACGGCGAAGACGGCGACGAGCGCGGCGAGGGCCGCTATGGCGAGCGCCGCGGGCACGCCCGTCACGTCGCTGCCCCTGGCGGTCAGCGGGAAAGCGCCGCCGGCCACCGTGGCCGTGCCCTCCGACCAGCGCTGCCGGGTGGACAGCAGGGTCACGGCCGAGCCCAGCGCGCCGAACAGCAGGGCGAGCGCGAGGCTTCGGCGGCCGGACCCGGCGGGGGCGGCGGCTTCGGATCGGGGGTGCGGAACAGCAGTCACGTACTCCACTATCGCCTGAACCCCGGGCGAACCGTCACCCGGGGTTCACGTGAGACGCGTCCTATCTTCGAAAGGTGACCCGGCCGTCTGTCCGGAAGCGCCCTATTTCGCCAGTCGGTTGGCGGTGTGGACGGCGCGCAGGACCGCCGCCGCCTTGTTGCGGCACTCCTGGTCCTCGGCGACCGGGTCGGAGTCGGCGACGATGCCCGCGCCGGCCTGGACGTAGGCGGTGCCGTCGCGCAGGAGGGCCGTACGGATGGCGATGGCGGTGTCGGAGTCGCCGGCGAAGTCCAGGTAGCCCACGCAGCCGCCGTACAGGCCGCGCCGGGACGGCTCCAGTTCGTCGATGATCTGCATGGCGCGCGGCTTGGGGGCGCCGGAGAGGGTGCCGGCGGGGAAGCAGGCGGTGAGGACGTCGAAGGCGGTGCGGCCCGCCGCGACCTTCCCGGTGACGGTCGAGACGATGTGCATCACGTGGGAGTACCGCTCGACGGACATGAAGTCGACGACCTCGACCGAGCCCGGTTCGCAGACCCGGCCCAGGTCGTTGCGGCCGAGGTCGACGAGCATGAGGTGCTCGGCGCGCTCCTTGGGGTCGGCGAGCAGTTCGTCGGCGAGGGCCTGGTCCTCCTGCGGGGTGGCCCCGCGGTGCCGGGTGCCGGCGATGGGGTGGACCATGGCGTGCCCGTCCTCGACCTTGACGAGGGCTTCCGGGGAGGAGCCCACGACGTCGAAACCGTCGAAGCGGAACAGGTACATGTACGGGGACGGGTTCGTCGCCCGCAGCACCCGGTAGACGTCCAGCGCGCTCGCCGTGCACGGCGTCTCGAAGCGCTGGGAGGGGACGACCTGGAAGGCCTCGCCCGCGCGGATGCGCTCCTTGATGTCCTCGACGGCTCCCTGGAAGTCGGGGCCGCCCCACAGGGCGCTGTACTCGGGGAGTTCGGAGGGCGGGAGGACGGCCGGGGGCTGGGCGACCGGGCGGGAGAGGTCGGCCTCCATGGCGTCCAGCCTGGCCACCGCGTCCGTGTAGGCCTCGTCTACGCCCGTGTCGAGGTCGTTGTGGTTGATCGCGTTGGCGATCAGCAGGACCGAGCCCTCCCAGTGGTCCATGACGGCGAGGTCGCTGGTCAGGAGCATGGTCAGCTCGGGCAGCCGCAGGTCGTCGCGGTCGCCGGGGCCGATCTTCTCCAGGCGGCGCACGATGTCGTAGCCGAGGTAGCCGACCATGCCGCCGGTGAAGGGCGGCAAACCCTCCTCGTGGGGGGTGTGGAGGGTCTCGATGGTGGCGCGCAGGGCGGCGAGCGGGTCGCCGTCCACCGGGACGCCGACGGGAGGGGTGCCGAGCCAGTGGGCCTGGCCGTCGCGCGCGGTGAGGGTCGCGGCGCTGCGGACGCCGACGAAGGAGTACCGAGACCACGAGCGGCCGTTCTCCGCGGACTCCAGGAGGAAGGTTCCGGTGCGCTCGGCGGCGAGCTTGCGGTAGAGCGCGACCGGGGTGTCGCCGTCGGCGAGGAGCTTGCGGGTGACCGGAATGACGCGGCGGTCGGTGGCCAGCTTGCGGAACGTCTCGAGGTCCATGGCGGCTGACCTTACTGATCCGTGGCGGGTACGCCGGAATCGGCGTTCTCGACCAGCACGTCGGCGTCGAAGCAGGTGCGCGCTCCGGTGTGGCAGGCGGCGCCGACCTGGTCGACCTTGACGAGCACCGTGTCGGCGTCGCAGTCGAGGGCCACGGATTTCACCCACTGGAAGTGGCCGGAGGTGTCGCCCTTGACCCAGTACTCCCGGCGGCTGCGCGACCAGTAGGTGCAGCGGCCGGTGGTGAGCGTGCGGTGCAGCGCCTCGTCGTCCATCCAGCCGAGCATGAGCACCTCACCGGTGTCGTACTGCTGGGCGATGGCGGGGACGAGCCCGTCGGCGCTGCGCTTGAGGCGCGCGGCGATCCGGGGGTCGAGGTTGCTGGGCTGGGGCGTGCTGGTCATGTCTGCCATTGTGCCGCGCGCCACTGACAGTGACGGGCCGCGTCCACTGGATGGGAAGGAGCGGCGCGAAAGCGACACGGTGAGGGATGGTGGTCGGGCGACGGGTGGGCGGACCTTCCGCGCAGTCGTAGGCTGACGGCATGTCGACTTTCGCCAAGCGTGAACGACTTCTTCTCGCCGACCTCTTGGAAACGGCGGGCCCCGAGGCCCCGACCCTCTGCGAGGGCTGGCAGACCCGGGATCTCGCGGCACACGTGGTGGTGCGCGAGCGCCGCCCGGACGCCGCCGGGGGCATTCTGATCAAGCAGCTCGCGTCCCGCCTGGACAAGGTGATGGAGGAGTTCGCCGCCAAGCCGTACGAGGAGCTGATCCAGCTGATCCGCACGGGTCCGCCGCGCTTCTCGCCCTTCCAGCTCAAGCAGCTCGACGAGGCGTCCAACACGATCGAGTTCTACGTCCACACCGAGGACGTCCGTCGCGCCCGGCCGGACTGGACGCCGCGCGCGCTCGACCCGGTCTTCCAGGACGCCCTGTGGAC
The DNA here is from genome assembly GCF_035983595.1 of Streptomyces sp. NBC_01334. Classification (NCBI taxonomy): domain Bacteria; kingdom Bacillati; phylum Actinomycetota; class Actinomycetes; order Kitasatosporales; family Streptomycetaceae; genus Streptomyces; species Streptomyces sp. NBC_01334. The sequence goes on from NZ_CP130718.1 coordinate 2,780,177, forward strand.
GCGCCTGGAGCGCACCGCCCGCCTGATGGGCCGCGGCACCCCGACCGGTCTGGTGCTGCGGCGCCCGGACGGCCGCACGGCGGTCGCCAACCGGGGCACGCCGGTCGTGACGGCCACCGGGGAGCCGTCGGAGCTGCTGCTGTTCCTGTACGGCCGGCAGAGCGCCGCGGAGGTGGAACTGGACGGCGAGAAGGAAGCGATCACCAGGCTGCACGGCGGAAAGCAGCTCGGAATCTGAGAGGCCGCACATGATCAAGGTCGCCATGACGAGCGTGTACGTCGACGACGTCACGAAGGCGCACGCGTTCTACACCGAGGTCCTGGGGTTCGAGACGCGTCTGCACATGGATCTGGGCGAAGGCACGCTGTTCGTCACCGTGGGCGCGGCGGAAGGGGCCCAGCGGGATCTCCAGCTGCTGCTGGAGCCCGGCCGGGGCCCCATCGCGGAGCCGTACCGGGCGGCCCTGCGGGAGGCGGGGCTGCCGTGCATCGTCTTCTCGGTCGACGACCTCGATGCGGAGTACGAGCGGCTGCGGGGGCTGGGTGTGCGTTTCACCCATCCCCCGCAGGACCAGGGCCCGGTCGTCGCGGCCGTCCTGGACGACACGGTGGGCAACTTCGTGCAGCTGACCCAGCCGAAGGGCTGAGTCAGCGCACGGGGTGGCCGGTCTCCCGCAGCGCGTCCTTGACCTGGCCGATCCGCAGGTCGCCGAAGTGGAACACCGACGCGGCGAGCACCGCGTCCGCGCCCGCCTCGACGGCCGGCGGGAAGTCGGCGAGCTTGCCGGCGCCGCCGGAGGCGATCACCGGGACCGTCACGTGCTTGCGCACGGCGGCGATCATCTCCAGGTCGTAGCCGTCCTTCGTGCCGTCCGCGTCCATCGAGTTGAGCAGGATCTCGCCCGCGCCCAGCTCGGCCGCGCGGTGCGCCCACTCGATGGCGTCGATGCCGGTGCCCTGGCGGCCGCCGTGCGTCGTCACCTCGAAGGTCCCCGCGGGGGTCCGCCGGGCGTCCACCGAGAGCACCAGCACCTGGCTGCCGAACCGCTCGGCGATCTCCTTGATCAGCTCCGGGCGGGCGATGGCGGCCGTGTTGACGCCCACCTTGTCCGCTCCGGCCCGCAGCAGCTTGTCGACGTCCTCCGGGGTGCGTACCCCGCCGCCGACCGTCAGCGGGATGAACACCTGCTCGGCGGTGCGGCGCACCACGTCGTAGGTCGTCTCGCGGTTGCCCGACGAGGCGGTGATGTCCAGGAACGTCAGCTCGTCGGCGCCCTCGGCGTCGTACACCTTGGCCATCTCGACGGGGTCGCCCGCGTCGCGCAGGTTCTGGAAGTTGACGCCCTTGACGACCCGGCCGTTGTCCACGTCCAGGCAGGGGATGACTCGTACGGCAAGGGTCATGCCGAGGACCCTCCTCGATAGGCCTCCACCTCGACCTCGACGACCAGACTGGGGTCCACGAGGCCGGAGACGATGAGCATGGACGCGGCGGGCCGGACGGTCTCGAACAGCTCCTTGTGGGCGCGTCCGACGTCGTCCACGTCCCGCGCGTGGGTGAGGTACATGCGCGTGCGCACGACGTCGTCGCGCCCGAGGCCCAGCTGCTCCAGCGCCGCGAACGCGACACCGAAGGCGTTGACCGTCTGCTCGTAGGGACCGCCGCCGGCGATCTCGCCGTCCACGATCGATGTGCACCCGGAGACCAGCACCAGGCCGTTCGGCAGCTCCACCGCGCGGGAGTACCCGAAGGTCTCCTCCCAGGGCGCGCCGGTCGTGATGCGTCGTACCTCGCTCACCGGGCGACCGCCTCCAGGGCCTCTTCCAGGGTGAACGCCTCGGCGTACAGGGCCTTGCCGACGATGGAGCCCTCGACGCCGAGGGGCACCAGCTCGGCGATGGCCCGCAGGTCGTCGAGGGAGGACACGCCGCCCGAGGCCACGACCGGCCGGTCCGTCACGGCGCACACGTTCTTCAGGAGCTCCAGGTTCGGGCCCTGGAGCGTGCCGTCCTTGGCGATGTCGGTGACGACGTAGCGCGCGCAGCCCTCCTTGTCGAGACGCGCCAACGTCTCGTAGAGGTCGCCGCCGTCGCGGGTCCAGCCGCGGCCGCGCAGGGTCGTGCCCCGTACGTCCAGGCCGACCGCGATCTTGTCGCCGTGCTCGGCGATGACCTCGGCGACCCACTCGGGGGTCTCCAGGGCGGCCGTGCCCAGGTTGACCCGGGTGCAGCCGGTGGCCAGGGCGGCGGCGAGCGTGTCGTCGTCGCGGATGCCGCCCGACAGCTCCACCTTGATGTCCATCGCGCCCGCGACCTCGGCGATCAGCGCGCGGTTGTCGCCGGTGCCGAACGCGGCGTCCAGGTCGACGAGGTGCAGCCACTCGGCGCCCGAGCGCTGCCAGGCGAGGGCGGCCTCGAGCGGGGAGCCGTAGGAGGTCTCGGTGCCCGACTCGCCGTGCACGAGGCGGACGGCCTGGCCGTCGCGGACGTCGACGGCGGGGAGGAGTTCGAGCTTGCTCACAGTGTTCCGATCCAGTTGGTGAGGAGCTGGGCTCCGGCGTCGCCGGACTTCTCGGGGTGGAACTGCGTGGCCCACAGGGCGCCGTTCTCCACGGCGGCCACGAACGGCTTGCCGTGCGTCGACCAGGTCACCTTCGGCGCCCGCAGCAGCGGGTTGTGCACGTCGAGGGACCAGTCCTGCACCGCGTAGGAGTGCACGAAGTAGAAGCGCGCGTCCGCGTCCAGTCCGGCGAACAGCTCGGAGTCGGCCGGGGCGTCGACGGTGTTCCAGCCCATGTGGGGCACGATCTCGGCCTGGAGCGGCTCGACCGCGCCGGGCCACTCGTCGAGGCCCTCGGTCTCCACGCCGTGCTCGATGCCTCGCGCGAACAGGATCTGCATGCCGACGCAGATGCCCATCACGGGGCGCCCGCCGGACAGCCTGCGGCCGATGATCCAGTCGCCGCGGGCCTCCTTCAGGCCTCGCATGCAGGCGGCGAAGGCGCCGACGCCCGGCACCAGCAGCCCGTCGGCGTTCATGGCCGTGTCGAAGTCACGCGTGATCTCGACGTCGGCCCCGGTGCGCGCGAGGGCCCGCTCGGCGGAGCGGACGTTGCCGAAGCCGTAGTCGAAGACGACGACCTTCTTCGGGCTCTTCGGGGTGCTGCTCAATTCCACACCTCCAGCCGCACTACGCCGGCGACGAGGCACATCGCGGCGCCGATCGAGAGCAGCACGATCAGGCTCTTCGGCATCTGTTGCTTGACGAAGGAGTAGATGCCGCCGACCAGGAAGAGGCCGACGACGATCAGGATGGTCGACAGTCCGCTCATGGTTCTACAGGGCGCCCTTCGTGGAGGGGAGGATGCCGGCCGCGCGCGGGTCGCGCTCGGAGGCGTAGCGCAGGGCCCGGGCCAGCGCCTTGAACTGGCACTCCACGATGTGGTGCGCGTTGCGCCCGTAGGGCACGTGCACGTGCAGCGCGATCTGCGCCTGGGCGACGAAGGACTCCAGGATGTGCCGGGTCATCGTGGTGTCGTACTCGCCGATCATCGGCGCCATCTTCTCGGGCTCGGTGTGCACGAGGTAGGGCCGGCCGGAGAGGTCGACGGTGACCTGGGCGAGGGACTCGTCCAGCGGGACCGTGCAGTTGCCGAACCGGTAGATGCCCACCTTGTCGCCGAGGGCCTGCCTGAAGGCGGCGCCGAGCGCGAGGGCGGTGTCCTCGATGGTGTGGTGGGAGTCGATGTGCAGGTCGCCGTCGGTCTTCACGGTCAGGTCGAACAGACCGTGCCGGCCGAGCTGGTCGAGCATGTGGTCGTAGAAGCCGACGCCGGTCGACACATCGACCTTGCCGGTGCCGTCGAGGTTGATCTCGACGAGGACCGACGTCTCCTTCGTCGTGCGCTCTGTGCGTCCTACGCGGTTCATGGCCTCTGCTCCTTCTTCACATCACGGACCGCGTCGAGGAACGCGTCATTCTCTTCGGGGGTACCGGCGGTGACCCGCAGCCAGCCGGGCACGCCGTTGTCCCGGACCAGGACGCCCCGGTCGAGGATCTGCTGCCAGACCGTGTGGGCGTCTTCGAACCGCCCGAACTGCACGAAGTTGGCGTCGGACGCCGTGACCTCGTAGCCGATCGCGAGCAGCTCGGTGACCAGCCGGTCGCGCTCCGACTTGAGCTGCTCGACGTACTTCAGCAGCGTGTCGGTGTGCTCCAGGGCGGCCAGCGCGGTCGCCTGGGTGACGGCCGACAGGTGGTACGGCAGCCGGACGAGCTGGACGGCGTCCACGACCGCCGGGTGCGCGGCGAGGTAGCCGAGGCGCAGGCCGGCCGCGCCGAAGGCCTTCGACATGGTGCGCGAGACGACGAGATTCGGCCGACCTTCGAGCAGCGGCAGCAGTGAGTCGCCGTGGCTGAACTCGATGTACGCCTCGTCCACGACGACCATCGACGGCTTGGCGCGCTGCGCGGCCTCGTACAGCGCGAGGACCGTCTCGGCCGGGACCGCGGTGCCGGTGGGGTTGTTGGGGGTGGTGATGAAGACGACGTCGGGCCGGCGCTCGGCGACGGCCTGCTCGGCGGCCGCCAGATCGATGGTGAAGTCCTCGTTGCGGGGACCCGAGATCCAGCCGGTTCCCGTGCCGCGCGCGATGAGCCCGTGCATCGAGTACGACGGCTCGAAGCCGATCGCGGTGCGGCCCGGTCCGCCGAAGGTCTGGAGCAGCTGCTGGATGACCTCGTTGGAGCCGTTGGCGGCCCACACGTTCGCCGGGCCGACCTCGTGCCCGGAGGTGTCCGTCAGGTACTGCGCGAGCCGCGTGCGCAGCTCCACGGCGTCCCGGTCCGGATAGCGGTTGAGGTTGCGGGCCGCCTCGCGCACCCGCTCCGCGATCCGCTCGACGAGCGCCTCGGGCAGCGGGTAGGGGTTCTCGTTGGTGTTCAGCCGTACGGGGACGTCCAACTGGGGCGCGCCGTAGGGGGACTTGCCGCGCAGCTCGTCCCGTACGGGGAGATCGTCGATTCCGAAGCTCACTTGCTCGCCGGTACCTTCCAGTCGAACCGCGCCTTGATCGCCGCGCCGTGCGCGGGCAGGTCCTCCGCCTCCGCCAGCGTCACCACGTGCCGCGCGACCTCGGCCAGCGCGTCCCGCGAGTAGTCGACGATGTGGATGCCCCGCAGGAAGGACTGCACGGACAGCCCGGAGGAGTGGCAGGCGCAGCCGCCCGTCGGCAGTACGTGGTTGGACCCGGCCGCGTAGTCGCCCAGGGACACCGGCGCCCAGGGGCCGACGAAGATCGCGCCCGCGTTCTTCACCCGGTCGGCCACGGCGGCCGCGTCGGCCGTCTGGATCTCCAGGTGCTCGGCGCCGTACGCGTCGACCACCCGCAGGCCCTCGTCCACGCCGTCGACCAGCACGATCGCGGACTGCCGGCCGGCGAGCGCCGGGACGATCCGGTCCTCGATGTGCTTGGTGGCCGCGACCTGCGGCTCCAGTTCCTTGGCGACCGCGTCCGCGAGCTCGACGGAGTCGGTGACCAGGACGGCGGCCGCGAGCGGATCGTGCTCGGCCTGGCTGATCAGGTCGGCGGCGACGTGCACCGGGTCGGCGCTCTCGTCGGCGAGGACCGCGATCTCGGTCGGTCCGGCCTCCGCGTCGATGCCGATCTTGCCGGCGAAGTAGCGCTTGGCGGCGGCGACCCAGATGTTGCCGGGGCCGGTGACCATGTTGGCGGGCGGGCAGGACTCGGTGCCGTACGCGAACATCGCGACGGCCGTGGCGCCACCGGCCGCGTACACCTCGTCGACGCCGAGCAGGGCGCAGGCCGCGAGGATCGTCGGGTGCGGCAGGCCGCCGAACTCGGACTGGGCCGGGGAGGCGAGCGCGATGGATCCGACGCCGGCTTCCTGCGCCGGCACGACGTTCATGACCACGGAGGACGGGTAGACCGACCGGCCGCCGGGCGCGTACAGCCCGACCCGCTCGACCGGCACCCACTTCTCGGTCACCGACCCACCGGGCACGACCTGGGTCGTGTGCGTCGTACGGCGCTGTTCGCGGTGGACGAGACGGGCGCGGCGGATGGACTCCTCCAGGGCCGCGCGGACGGCCGGGTCGAGCCGCTCGAGCGCGTCGGCGATCGCCGCTGCCGGCACGCGTACGGATTCCAGCCGCACCCCGTCGAACTTCTCGGCGAAGTCGATCAGCGCCGCGTCGCCCCGATGATGCACGGCCTCGCAGATCGGACGCACCTTCTCGAGGGCGGCCGAGACGTCGAAGTCGGCTCGGGGCAGCAGGTCGCGCAGGGCGGGTCCCTCGGGGAGGGCGTCGCCGCGCAGATCGATTCGGGAGATCACGCCGTCAATTCTCTCAGACCGGGATCGGGCGTCGTTCGCGCGTATCAATGGCTGATACAGAACCTGGCCGGAATCCGGAAGATCGGCTTCGGGTGTGGCGTTCGGGGGTCGCCCACCGGGCATGAACAGCTGTGCGAAATCGGTGAGTGACGAAGTGGGTGACGAGCGTGACCGAGGGGGCGGACAGCCGCGCGGGAGACCGTCCGGGCGATCTGCCGGACGACCTGACCGCCGCCGAGGCCGGCATGTGGCAGGCCTTCCGCAACGGCAGCGTGTACGACCTGAGCAGCGGGGACACGGTCGTCGACGACCCGCACGGCGGGCATCCGTGGGGCGCGTCGCGGACCGTGCGGGCGCGGATCGTCGCCTGGCTGCTGCTGGACGGGCCGCCCGCGCTGGCCGGCCGGGTCGCCTCGCTGAAGCTGGTGGGCGTGCAGGTCAGCGGCACCCTGGACCTCGCGGGCGGCACGGTGGTGCCGTACCTGGAGATGAAGCGCTGCCGGTTCGAGCGGGAGGTGCTGCTGCCTGAGGCCCGGTTCACGACCGTGCGGATGGTGGACTGCTCGGTGCCGCGGCTGGAGGCGGCCCGGGTGCACACCGAGGGCGATCTGCACCTCCCGCGCTGCCGCTTCCACAACGGCGTGCGGCTCACCGACGCGCACATCGGCACCGACCTGCTGCTCAACCAGGCGATCGTCTACCGCGACCGCAGCGGCCGCTCGATCGCCGCCGACGGCCTGACGGTCGGCCAGGACCTCCAGGCCGAGCTGCTCGAATCGCACGGCGAGCTGAGCCTGCGCAGCGCCAAGATCGGCGTGTCGCTGAGCCTGCGCGGGGCGCGGCTGGCGAACCCTTACACCCGGCTCGCGCTGAACGCGCCCCAGCTGACGGTGGAACGCTCGCTCTACCTGACCCCGGCCGGTGTCGGCGGCCAGGCGCTGAGCGGCACGACACCCGCGCGCGGGACCCGCATCCAGCGCTTCGAGTGCCGGGGCGGGGTGCGGCTGGACGACGGGCGGTTCGGGGACGCCGTGGACCTGGAGCGGGCCCGGTTCGTGTTCACGGAGGACCAGGAGCTGTCGCTGCGCCGGGTGCAGACGCCCGAGCTGCGCTTCCTCGGGGAGCGGCCGCCGCGCGGCAAGGTGGTGCTGTCGGGCGCCCGGGTGATCAACCTGGTGGACCGGGCGAGCGCGTGGCCGGGCCCCGGCAGTGTGCACATGGGTGGCTTCGCGTACGAGAACCTGGTGCCCCAGGGCCCGTTCCCGCTGGCCGAGCGGCTGCGCTGGGTGGCCGCGGCGACCGCCGAGTACGCCCCGGAGCCGTACGAACGGCTGGCCAGCGTGCTGCGGGCCGGCGGCGAGGACGAGGACGCCCGCGAGGTACTGCTGGCCAAGCAGCGCCGGCGCCGCGAGACCCTGCCCCCGGCCGCGAAGCTCTGGGGCTACGTCCAGGACTGGACGGTCGCCTACGGGTACCGGCCGGGCCGCGCGGCGGTGTGGATGGCGGTGCTGTGGGCGGCGAGCTCGCTGGCCTTCGCGCACGCCGCGCATCCGCCCGTCCACCGGGACGGGCACCCGCCCTGGAATCCCGCCCTCTTCGCCCTCGACCTGCTGCTGCCGGTCATCGACCTCGGGCAGGTCGGCGAGTGGCGGCTGCGCGGCGGCTGGCAGTGGCTGTCGTCCGCGCTGATCCTGCTCGGCTGGATCCTGGCGACGACGGTCGCGGCGGGGGCCACGCGGCTGCTGCGCCGGGGATGACCGGTGGACAGCGGGCTCACGTGCCGTCGCCCACAGTCACCTTTTACCGCTCCTTGACCGTACGGTGTACAACTTTCGTGAAGGTGCCGGAACCCTCTGGCGCAATCTGAACCCGCGGCTTTTCAATGGGCGACACCATGGCTCTGCTGCCCCCGTTCATTCGCGCCTCCCGGGCATCCCGGACGGCACGGAACGCCGCCGCCCCCCACAGCGCCGCCGGGCTCCCCGCCGACGACGAGGTGCTCCTCGACGTGCCCGACGACCGACTCGGGCCCGCCCTGGTCGCCGCCGGACTGGGCGCCTACGCGCCCGCCGCCCAGCTCATGGCCCAGACCCGGGAACGGGCCGAGTGGGAGTACCGGGACCGGTACGCCACCCGGCTGGCGTCCTTCGCGCACTCCCGGTCGGAGTGGTTCGAGGAGTGGTGCGCCGCCGCCCCGCGCGACCCGGACGTGCTGCTCGTCGCAGCCCAGCTCGCGGTGCACCGGGCCTGGCGCTCACCGGCCCGCGCCGAGCTGCTGCGCGAGGTGAGCCCGCTGATCACGGCCGCCGCGCAGAGCGACGTCCGCGACCCGGTGCCGTGGCGGATCGCCCTGGACCACGCGCGCGGCACCCGCGCCGGACACAAGTACTTCGGCGAACTGTGGTCGGCCGCGGTCCGCCGCGCCCCGCACCACTACGGCTGCCATGTCGCCGCCAAGCGCTATCTCGCCGAGTCGTGGCACGGCTCCCACCGGGAGTGCTTCGACTTCGCCGACCGTGCCGCGCAGGACGCGCCGGCCGGCTCCCTCGTCCAGGCGCTGCCGACGCGGGCCGCCTTCGCGTACCTGACCGACGGCTGCGGGCCCGAGGTACCGCGCGAGCGACTGGACGCGGCGGCCGACCGCGCCATCGCGCTCTCCGCCCGTTTCCCGTCCGTCGACCCGTGGCCGGCCGAGATCCGCAATGTGCTGACGTACGTCCTGGTCCGCCTGGACCGCCACGACGACGCCCTCACGCAACTGCGTCTGGTCGGCCCCTACGCCACGTCCTTCCCCTGGGGCCGGCTGTCGGACGACCCGCTCGGCCACTTCCTGGCGGTACGCGAGGAAGTGCGCTCGGGGCCGTCCGAGCGGCCCCCCTGGCGTCCAGGTATCGGGCACGGCGAACGAGCCCACTCCAGGGACCACTAGGCTTCAGCGTCGTGACCACCGTCCGTCTGCCGCTCTTCCCCCTGAACTCGGCGTTGTTCCCGGGGCTCGTGCTCCCGCTCAACGTCTTCGAGGAGCGCTATCGCGCCATGATGCGCGACCTGTTGAAGACCCCCGAGGACGAATCACGCCGGTTCGCCGTCGTGGCCATCCGCGACGGCCATGAGGTGGCCCCGAGCTCCCACGGCCTGCCCGACCAGACCGCGCTGCCCGAGCGCGGCCCCGCGGCCGGCTTCGGCGACGCCCCGCTCAAGGCGTTCCACGACGTCGGCTGCGTGGCCGACGCGGCGACGATCCGCGAGCGCGCCGACGGCACCTTCGAGGTGCTGGCGACGGGCACGACCCGAGTGAAGCTGCTGTCGGTGGACGCGTCGGGCCCGTTCCTGACCGCCGAGCTCCAGGAACTCCCCGAGGACCCGGGCGACGAGGCGGGCGCTCTCGCGGAAGGCGTGCTGCGCGCCTTCCGCCAGTACCAGAAGCGCCTGGCGGGCGCCCGCGAGCGCTCACTGACCACCGGCGCGGATCTCCCGGACGACCCGTCCGTGGTGTCGTACCTGGTGGCGGCCGCGATGATGCTGGACACCCCGACCAAGCAGCGCCTGCTCCAGGCCCCCGACACGGCCTCCCGTCTGCGGGACGAGCTGACACTGCTGCGCGCGGAGACGGCGATCATCCGCAGCCTGCCCTCGCTGCCCGCGTCGGACCTGACGCGCGGCCCGACCAGTCTCAACTGAAGGCCCGCATGGCGAAGAAGCCGAAGAAGCAGCAGTCCGCAGGAACGCCCGCGACGGTGGCCCTGACGGCGGCGGGCGTGGACTTCACGGTCCACGCCTACGACCACGACCCGAGCCACCCGTCCTACGGCGAGGAGGCGGCCGAGGCGATGGGCGTCTCCCCCGACCGGGTCTTCAAGACCCTGGTCGCGGACGTGGACGGCGCGCTGACGGTGGCCGTGGTCCCGGTGGCCGGCTCCCTGGACCTGAAGGCCCTGGCGTCGGCGGTGGGCGGAAAACGGGCGGCGATGGCCGACCCGACCCTCGCGGAACGCACCACGGGCTACGTCCGGGGCGGCATCTCCCCCCTGGGCCAGCGCAAGAAGCTCCCCACGGTCCTGGACACCTCGGCCTCGACCCACCCCACGATCTGCGTCTCGGCGGGCCGCAGAGGCCTGGAGGTAGAGCTCTCCCCGACGGACCTGGCCGGCCTCACGGGGGCGGTACTGTCCGAGATCGCCCGCGCCTGAACAGCCCGTCCGGCGTTTGAGGACGAGGCCGTCCAGCCCGAAAGCGGGGGTCTGGGGCCGCAGCGGGCGGCGGGGCGAGAAGGCCCCGCTAGCCCATCGGCGCCCCGTACCCGTCCTTCGGCAGACCCACCTGCGCCTGATACGGATCGGGATCCCGAGGCCCGAACAACGCCGTGAGCCCCAGATGCACCAGCGCCGCGGCGAACGACCACGCCAGCAACGCCCCCTTCGCCTCGAGCTTCAGCGGCGCCGAGAACGTGACCCCCTTGCCCGCCGACCGCGCATGCGCGATCACGTCGGAGTCGGGCCCCAGCCACATCCCCAGCCGCCACGCCAGCAACGACCCGAGGAACCCCCCGACGGCGAGAGCGATCACCAGCGGCACTCCACCGCGCCGCCGCCACAGGAACACGGCCGCGGCGCTCACGGCCCCGCACGCCAGGGCCAGCAGCGTGAACGTTCCGTCCACACCGATCGCCTGCTCCCCCTCGGTGTCCTTGAAGTAGACGACCCAGTTGTCGTCCACCAGGTCACCGACGAGCGGCACCTTGGGCGCCAGCCACACCCACAGCAGCCCGAGCAGCGCTCCGGCGAGCGCGACCGCCACCGTGATGACGGCGGCTTCGCGCAGTTCGGTCTTCATGCCGGGCCCGTCCTGTCCGTACGCGACGTCATGGGGCGCGGTGGCCACCCCCGCGTACCCGCCGGGCGGCGGAGGCCAGGCCGTGTGCGAGGAGGGTTCGTGCGGCGGCGGAGGCGGAGTCAGCGGTGCGGTCACTCTGACATCGTGCCAGGCGCGCCTGTGCCGCGCGTCACCGGACGGCGGCTCGGCGGTACGCCCAGGTGGCGACGGCCAGCGAAACGACGCCGACCCCGGCGCACACGGCGAGGTCGGCGAGGACGAACGCCCAGTCGGGACTCGCCCGGAAGGTCCGGGCGAACGCCTCGACCCCGTACGTCGACGGCAGCAGATCGCGGGCGAAGCGCACCGCCTCCGGCATCCGGTCCGGCGGCAGCACACCCAGCAGCAGCGCGGCGGACATGCCGAGCTGCCCCAGCACGGTGGCCAGCTCCGGCCGCGGCGCGAGCAGCCCGAAGGCCGCGCCGAGTCCGGACAGCGCGGCGCCGGCCAGCGGGATCACGGCAGCGAGGATCCACAGATGGGTGAGCGGCAGCCCGAACAGCACGCAGCCGAAGACCGCGGTCACCAGGGTCCCCGGCACGGTGAAGGACGCGTACGCCCCCGCCGCCCCGAGCACCACGGCCGCGGGCGGTACCGGAAGGGTCGCGTAGTGGTCCAGCCCGCCGCTCGCCCGCAGCTGTCCGAAGTACTGCGCGAGCAGGTTCAGCGCGACGAACGCGACGACGAGGACCGCGGAGCCCGCCACCACGGCCTCCGCCTCGCGGCCCCCGTCCACCACCCCCCGCATCATGATCAGGATGCCGACCGACTGGAAGGTCGCCACGAACAGCAGCGGGATGCGCGCCACCCGGGCCCGGGACAGCTGTGCCCGGTACACGGCCACCAGCGACGGCCACAGCCGCGCGCGGGGGGCCAGCTCGGCGGCGGCACGGGGCACCGTCTGTGTGACGGGCCGGGCGCTTCCCGGCAGAACCTCGGCGGGTACGACACTCACGTGACGTTGCTCCTCTTCCCTACGGTTCCCCTACCGTCCCATACGGGCCTGGAGGCCCGCTCGCTCACCTCGGCGCCCCACGCTCTCGCCGCGCTCAAGCCCGCACCAGCCCCTGCCGTGCCGCCCCGCCCAGCGCCAGATAGACGTCCTCCAGGCTCGGTGTGGCCAGCGTGAAGTCGTCAAGGGCCGCGAAGGCGGCTCCGCCGGTGACGGTGGCGACGACCGCGCGGGCCTCGTCGGGCGCCAGCCGCAGGGTCCAGCGGCGGCCCGACTCCACGGCCCGCTCGCGCAGCGCGGCGACCTCGGGCACGTCCAGCGGCGCCCGCTCGCGCCACACCAGTTCGACCCGCACCTCGTCGGCGACCTGCTCCTTGAGCCCCGTGGGGGTGTCGCAGGCGATGACCCGGCCCTGGTCGATGACGGCGACCCGGTCGAGGACGGTCTCCGCCTCGATGACGTTGTGGGTGACGAGCAGCACGGTCGTCCCGCGCTCGGCCCGCCGCCGGTCCACGGAGGCCCACACCGCCCGCCGTGCCACCGGATCCATCCCGGTGGTCGGTTCGTCCAGCACGAGCAGGGGGCGCTCCCCCACCAGCACGGCGGCGAAGCAGGCCAGCCGGCGCTGTCCGCCGGACAGCTTGCGCAGCGGCCGTCCGGCGATCGGCGTGAGACCCAGCTCGTCGAGGACGGCGTCCCGCTCCCGGCGGGCCGCGCGCACGTCGAGGCCGCGCAGCCGTCCGGTGGTCTCGGCGGCCAGCGAGACGGTGAGGTCGTCGAGGGCGGTGGACTCCTGCCCGAGGTAGGCGAGGATCCGCGCGGCCCGCTCGGGGTGGCGCACGATGTCGTGCCCGAGGATCTCCACGCTGCCCGAGTCGGGCCGCATCAGCCCGGTCATCTGCCGTACGAGGGTGGTCTTCCCTGCGCCGTTCGGGCCGAGCAGCCCGAAGATCTCACCGCGCCGGATGTCCAGCCGTACGTCGTCGGTGGCCCGGACCTCGGGTGTCGCGGGAGTGCCGCGCCGGCCGCGGACCGCCGGATAGGTCTTGGTCAGCCCGCGCACGGCACACACGACCTCGTCCCTGTGCCGAATGGGCGGTGCCGCGCGCGTACTCACAAGGGACGAGACTACGGGGTCACGGACCGTCGCTCGCCGTCGGGGCGTCCCGGGCGGCCGGTTCAGTCCGCGGCCGGAGCGTGCTCGGCGGCCGTCCGTACGTCGATCTCGCGCCAGAATCCCGCCCGGATGGCGTACCGGTCGTGTTCGTCGATCTGGTCGTCCTTGTGCGCGAGCAGCCCGAAGCGGGCCGCGTACCTCAGCAGCTCGCCGTCGATGCGGTGCGGGATCCGCGGGTACATGCCCGACAGCTTCTGGAGCTGGCCCTGCTCGCCGAGGCGCGCCATCCACCGGCGGGCGAAGACCTGCCCCACCTCGAACGGGTCGCCGCCGACGGTGGTGATGTCCTCCTCGCGGTCGGCCCACCGCTGCTCCGCCGTGGTGAGCTGCGCGAGCGTCGGCATCGCGGCGACCTCGGAGGGCTCGGCGGGGATCCCGGGACGGTCGACCCAGCCCTTGTCGGAGGACCAGCGCAGGGTCGCCGTGGTGGGGTGCTGGGCGGCCTGGGCGCCGGGTGCGCGCAGGGCGGCCAGGTCCTTGGGGGTCGGCACGCCCCCCTTGGGCGCGGGAACGCGCTCCTCGGTGCCGTTCTCGGAGGCGCCGGCCGCGGAGGCGTGCTCGGCCTCCTCGGCGTTGCGCTCGGAGGGCCGGGCGAGGCCGGAGTCGGGCAGCGGCGCGGAGAGGATCGCGGCGATCTCGGGCCGGGGCGCGGGCGGCGACGCGCAGGCGCCGCCGACCTCCTTCGCGCGTACGGCCTTGGTGATCCAGATGCGGTCCAGGACGCGCCGTTCGTCGGCCTCGGCGACCAGGTCCTCGGACTGGTTGTAGTCGCCGTCGGCGGCCTGGACGGCCCACAGGTGGACGGCGACGCCGTGCTCCTTGGCGGCCATCATGCCGGGCAGCAGATCGCCGTCGCCGGTGACGAGGACCACGTCGGAGCAGGCGCGGTTGCGGGCCAGCTCGGTCAGCTCGGCGTGCATGGCGGCGTCGACGCCCTTCTGGGCCCAGCGGCCGTCGCTGCGGGTGAGCGCGCCCAGCCGGACGGTCACCCGCGGCATCACACGCAGTCTGCGGTGTTCGGGCTGGGGGACGCGGTCCGGGGCGCCGTCGAACCAGTAGATGCGCAGCAGCGGTCGTTCGGTCTCGGACTCGGCCTGTTCGCGCAGGCCCTGGACGAGGGCGGAGTGGTCGACGGTGATTCTCGATCGCGAGGGCTCTCCGGCGAGGAGGCTGGCGGCGGCCCCCAGCAGATACCCGGCGTCCACCAGGACGATGCAGCGGTCCACACGACTCACCCTCTTTCCGGGAGGTTTGCATCGGGCTTTCTTCGAGTCTGCCCGACCACGCGGAGGTTAACGGCCGGAACTCGATCTTCGGCGTGGCGTTTCGGGGGCTTGCGCTCCGACAACCCCTGTTACAGACGGTAATTATCCGAAATGCGTTGTAAGTCAGCCTATGTGAGTCTGGTCCCGTCGATGGCCCCCAGATCCCCCCAGGAGGCAGATCACCATGGCCAAGAACAAGAAGCAGGAGCGTAAACAGCCGCAGTCCGAGCGTGGTCAGCAGGCGGCCCAGCAGTCCTCGATGGAGTCGCAGGCCGAGCAGCGCATCGCGCAGGTCACGCCGGCCGATGTCGCCCGCAAGGGCAGGCAGAAGCGCTTCGGCCACAACTGACATCCGGGCGACGGGCCGTTGCGGCTCGCACGCACCGAGGGGCGCATCCGGTACCGGATGCGCCCCTCGTAGGTTTCTTCCCCCGTCGGTCTCCCGCGGTGTCCCGTGGATCTCCCGCGGTCTCCCGTCTTCTGCCGCGCTCAGCCGGCCAGGCAGGCCGGGCCGAGCAGCACCTTCAGATCACCGAACAGCGCGGGGTCGGGCTTGACCCGGTGCCGGTCCAGACGCAGGACGGTCGTCTTGGTCGGGCCCTGGAGCCTGATCCGGACCTCGCTGTCACCCCGGTGGTGCGTGAGGATCTCCCCCAGGCGGTTGATCATCGGCGGGGTGACCCGGGTGGCCGGGATGGTGAGGATCACGGGGGCGTTGGTGCCCGCGTTCGACAGGTCGGGGACCTGGAGCTCCATGGCGACGAGCCGCGGCACGTCCTCCCGCTTGTCGAGGCGGCCCTTGACGAAGACGACGGCGTCCTCGACGAGTTGGGTCGAGACGAGCTGGTAGGTCGCCGGGAAGAACATGCACTCGATGGAGCCCGCGAGGTCCTCGACGGTGGCGATCGCCCAGGCGTTGCCCTGCTTGGTCATCTTCCGCTGGAGACCGGAGATGATGCCGCCGATGGTGACGACCGCGCCGTCCGCGTGCTCACCGCCGGTGAGCTGGGCGATGCCCGCGTCGGCCTTGTCGGACAGCACGTGCTCCAGGCCGAAGAGCGGGTGGTCGGAGACGTACAGACCGAGCATCTCCCGCTCCTGGGCGAGCAGATACGTCTTCTCCCACTCGTCGGTCGTGAACTCGACGTCGAGTCCGAAGCCGGGCTCGCTCGTCTCCTCCTCGCCCATGCCGCCGAAGAGGTCGAACTGGCCCTCGGCCTCCTTGCGCTTGACCGCGACCACGTTGTCGATCATCGGCTCGAAGTGCGCGGTGAGGCCCTTGCGGGTGTGCCCCAGGGTGTCGAACGCGCCCGCCTTGATCAGCGACTCCGTGGTGCGCTTGTTGCACGCGACCGCCTCGACCTTGTCGAGGTAGTCGGGGAAGGAGCCGTACTTGCCCTTGGCCTTGCGGCTCCTGATGATCGACTCCACCACGTTGGTGCCGACGTTGCGCACGGCTTCGAGGCCGAAGAGGATCACGTCGTCGCCCTGCGCGGCGAAGTTGTGGACCGACTCGTTGACGTTCGGCGGGAGCACCTTGATGCCCATGCGGCGGCA
Organism: Streptomyces sp. NBC_01334; assembly: GCF_035983595.1. NCBI lineage: Bacteria > Bacillati > Actinomycetota > Actinomycetes > Kitasatosporales > Streptomycetaceae > Streptomyces > Streptomyces sp. NBC_01334. The sequence goes on from NZ_CP130718.1 coordinate 2,796,358, forward strand.
CTCGTTGAGGTAGACGGCCGACTTGTCCTTGTCGTCCTTGACCGAGGTGAGCAGTCCGGCCATGTACTCGGCGGGGTGGTTCGCCTTCAGGTAGGCGGTCCAGTACGAGACCAGGCCGTACGCGGCGGAGTGCGCCTTGTTGAAGGCGTAGCCGGCGAAGGGGACCAGCACGTCCCACAGGGCCTTGATCGCCTCGTCGCTGTAGCCCTTCTTCTTGGCGCCCTCCTGGAAGAGGACGAAGTTCTTCGCCAGCTCGTCGGGCTTCTTCTTGCCCATCACGCGGCGCAGGATGTCGGCCTCGCCGAGCGAGTACCCGGCGATGATCTGGGCGGCCTTCTGCACCTGCTCCTGGTAGACGATCAGGCCGTAGGTGACCGCCAGGACCTCTTCGAGCGGCTCCTCGAGCTCCTTGTGGATCGGGGTGATCTCCTGGAGCTTGTTCTTGCGGAGCGCGTAGTTGGTGTGCGAGTCCATGCCCATCGGGCCGGGACGGTAGAGCGCCGAGACGGCGGAGATGTCTTCGAAGTTGTCGGGCTTCATCAGGCGCAGCAGCGAGCGCATGGGGCCGCCGTCGAACTGGAAGACGCCGAGGGTCTCACCGCGCTGGAGGAGTTCGAAGGTCTTCGGATCGTCGAGCGGCAGGGCCAGCAGGTCGAGGTCGACGCCCTTGTTGGACTTCACCATCTTTACGGCGTCGTCCATGATCGTCAGGTTGCGCAGGCCGAGGAAGTCCATCTTCAGCAGGCCGAGCGACTCGCACTGCGGGTAGTCCCACTGGGTGATGGTCACGCCGTCCGTGTGCCGCACCCAGATGGGGGCGTGGTCGACGATGGGCTCGCTGGACATGATCACGCCGGCCGCGTGCACACCCATCTGCCGGACCAGGCCCTCGACGCCCTTGGCGGTGTCGATGACCTTCTTGACGTCCGGCTCGTTCTCGTACATCGCGCGGATCTCGCCCGCCTCGCTGTAACGCGGGTGCGAGGGGTCGGTGATGCCGTTGAGGTCGATGCCCTTGCCCAGGACGTCGGCGGGCATGGCCTTGGTGAGGCGGTCGCCCATCGCGTACGGGTAGCCCAGCACGCGCGCGGAGTCCTTGATGGCGTTCTTCGCCTTGATCTTGCCGTAGGTGCCGATCATGGCGACCTTGTCGGCGCCGTACTTCTCGGTCACGTACCGGATCACCTCGACGCGCCTGCGCTCGTCGAAGTCGATGTCGACATCGGGCATGGAGACGCGCTCGGGGTTGAGGAACCGCTCGAAGATCAGGCCGTGCGGGATCGGGTCGAGGTCGGTGATGCCCATCGCGTAGGCGACGATCGAGCCGGCCGCGGAGCCACGCCCCGGACCGACCGCGATGCCCTGGTTCTTCGCCCACATGATGAAGTCGGCGACGACGAGGAAGTAGCCCGGGAACCCCATCTGGATGATGACGTCCATCTCGTACTCGACCTGCTTCTGCCGGTCGTCGGGGACGCCGCCCGGGAAGCGGCGGTCCATGCCCCGGCGGACCTCCTCCTTGAACCAGGTGACCTCGGTGAAGCCGTCGGGGATGTCGAACTTCGGCATGAGGTTCTTCGCCTCGAACATGCCGGTGGTGTCGATCTGCTCGGCCACCAGGAGGGTGTTGGCGCAGCCCTCCTGCCAGGCGTCCGAGGAGTCGATGGCGTACATCTCGTCCGTGGACTTCAGGTAGTAGCCGGTGCCGTCGAAGCGGAAGCGGTCCGGGTCGGAGAGGTTCTTGCCGGTCTGGATGCACAGCAGCGCGTCGTGCGCGGTCGCCTCGTGCGCGTACGTGTAGTGCGAGTCGTTGGTGACCAGCGGCGGGATGCCGAGCTTCTTGCCGATCTCCAGGAGGCCGTCGCGGACCCGGCTCTCGATCTCGATGCCGTGGTCCATCAGCTCCAGGAAGTACCGGTCCTTGCCGAAGATGTCCTGGTAGTCGGCCGCCGCCTTCAGCGCCTCCTCCTTCTGGCCGAGGCGCAACCGGGTCTGGAGCTCGCCGGAGGGGCAGCCGGTGGAGGCGATGAGCCCCTCGGACCACTGGGAGATCGTCTCCTTGTCCATCCGGGGCCACTTCTGTAGCCAGCCCTCGGCGTACGCGTCGGAGGAGAGCTTGAAGAGGTTGTGCAGGCCCGTCGCGTTGGCCGCCCAGATCGTCTTGTGGGTGTAGCCACCGGAACCGGAGACGTCGTCGCGCTTCTGGTGCGGCTGGCCCCACTGGATCTTGCGCTTGTTGCGCCGCGACTCGGGGGCGACATACGCCTCGATCCCGATGATCGGGGTGACTCCGGCCTTCTTCGCGGTGTGGAAGAAGTCGTACGCCCCGTGCAGGTTGCCGTGGTCGGACATGGCGATGTGGGTCATGCCCATCTCGTTGCACGCGTCGAACATGTCCTTGAGCCGCGCGGCACCGTCCAGCAGCGAGTACTGGGTGTGGACGTGCAGGTGCGTGAACGGCGGCTTTGACACGGCTGCGGCCTCCAAGGGAAACAAACGGCGACGGGTGTCCCACCGGTTACGGACGGATCGGGGGACAGCGTCGAAGTCTATGCCTCGCGACTGACACCCGGGCTCGTTCCCCACGTACCTTCACGGGTGAGGCCGCGGGCACTTTCGTCCGGCCCCGCCCGTTGGATGCGACAGAAACGCTGTCGTACATGTCATGCACCAGGAGGCACCCAGCGATGTCGGTTCCGCAGCTCAACGACGAGCACCGCGGCGAGGAGATCCTCGCCGTCTTCGACACCGCGTTCGGCGAGCTCCTGGCCGCCGACCCGGCCGCGTTCCGGGTGAAGTTCCGGAAGATGGCGGCCTCGGCGTTCGCGTTCTACCGGGGTACCGCGGGCCTCTTCTACCACGATCTCGACGCCGAGAAGCGGGGCGGCCCGTTCCTGGACGAGCGCACCTCGCGCGTGTGGATCCACGGCGACCTGCACGCGGAGAACTTCGGCACGTACATGGACGCGACAGGCCGGCTGATCTTCAACGTCAACGACTTCGACGAGGCGTACGTCGGCCCCTTCACCTGGGACCTGAAGCGCCTGTCCGCCTCCATCGCCCTCATCGGGTACGCGAAGGCGCTCGGCGACGAGCAGATCAGCGAGCTGGTGGAGGTGTACGCGGGCGCGTACCGGGAGCGGATCCACGCGCTGGCCACCGGCGCCAAGAGCGACGAGGTGCCGCCCTTCACCCTGGACACCGCGCAGGGCCCGCTGCTCGACGCGCTGCGTGACGCGCGCTCCCTGACCCGCTTCGGGCTGCTGGACTCGATGACGGAGATCCGTGACTTCGAGCGCCGCTTCGCACCGGGCGGCGGCTCCATCGAGCTGGACGCCGCCACCCGCTACAAGGTGCTCGCGGCCTTCGACGGCTATCTGGAGACCCTTCCGGAGACCTCCCTGGCCCGCCCGGACTCCTACCGCGTGAAGGACGTCGTCGGCCGCCGGGGCATCGGTATCGGCTCGGCCGGTCTGCCGTCGTACAACATCCTCCTCGAGGGCCACAGCGACGCCCTGGAGAACGACGTGGTGATCTACATCAAGCAGGCCCAGACGCCGGCCGTCTCCCGGCACATCACCGACCCGGCGATCCGCGACTACTTCCAGCACGAGGGCCACCGCACGGTGATCTCCCAGCGCGCCCTCCAGCAGCACGCCGACCCGTGGCTGGGCTGGACCGAGCTGGGCGGCGCGGGGCAGCTGGTCGCCGAGGTCTCGCCGTACGCGGTCGACCTGGACTGGGGCGACATCGACGACCCGGAGGAGATCGCGGGCGTCGTCGCCGACCTGGGCCGGGCCACGGCCACGATGCACGCGGCGGCGGACGACACCTCCGGCGAGTCCCTGGTGCCCTTCTCCACCGAGCGGGCCATCGACGCGGCGATCGCGGCCGACGAGGACGGCTTCGCGCCGCTCCTGGTCGACTTCGCGCACACCTACGGCGCACGCGCGCGTACCGACCACCAGATCTTCGTCGACCTGTTCCGCAACGGCCGGATTCCAGGTCTCTAACGGTCGGCCTTCTCACAGGGACCCTTTAGGGGTCTCCTACAGGAGCACGTGACACACTCTCCTCCGCTATGGACATATCCGGGACCCGCCTCAGAGCCGTACGCGCGGCGCTGTTCACGGCATGCGTCGTGACGCTCAGCACCGCGTCGCACGTGCTGCTGTCCCGGGCCCCGCTGCCGCTCAACACGGTGGCCGCCGTCGCGGCCGCCGTGTTCGCCCTCGCGTACGTCCTCGCCGGCCGCGAGTGCGGCTTCGGGCGGATCGCCGCCCTGCTGATCCCGCTGGAGCTGGCGGCCGACACCGTCTTCACCACCGGCCAGCACGTCTGCTACGGCCGTGCGGGCGGCCCGGTCGCCGGCCCGCTGGCCTCGGTCGGCTGGGACGTGCTGTGCGGCGACGGCACACCCGTCGGCACCCCGCTGGCCCAGGTCACCGGCACCGACACGGACCAGCTGGGCGGGCTCCTCGCCCACCCCGACCCGGCCGCCGCGTGGCTGCTGCTCGGCGCGCACGTCTGCGTCGGCCTGATCGCGGCCGCCTGGCTGCGCCGGGGCGAGCGGGCGCTGGCCCAGCTGCTGCGGGCCGCGACCGCGACGACCTTCCGGCCGCTGCTGCTGGCCGTCGCCGCCGTGGCCGTACGACGCGCCCCGGCGGCCCGCCGCCTGCCGCGGCCCACCCGCCGGTCGACCACCGTCCGCGAGCGGATTCTCGTGCACTCCTTGGGACGGCGTGGACCGCCGTGCTCGCCCGCCGCGGTCTGAACAGGCCCGCACGTCTGCGCAGGCCCAGGCACCCCGAGCACCACTCCAGTCCCTCAGTCCCCACACGAACTTCCGCGTACGACATGTGCGCGTCCCTTTGGAGAACACCATGAGCAAGCGGAACAGCGCGGCGGCGAAGACGGCGGCCCGGGAGCGGCTGCGCATCGAGCGTGAGCGCGAGGCCAAGCGGGCCAAGGTCAGGCGGCAGATCATCGTCGCCCTCTCGGTCGTCGGCGTGCTCGCCGCGGCCGGCGGCATAGGTTACGCCGTCGTCCAGGCGAACAAGCCCGGCTACTGGGAGGACGCGGCGAAGGCCAAGCTGGTCAAGCCGGCCAACACCAGCGGCAAGAACGGCACGACGGTCGTCATGGGCAAGGCGAGCGCCAAGAAGACGCTCGTGATGTACGAGGACCCGCGCTGCCCCGTCTGCGCCCAGTTCGAGCAGACCGTCGGCGCGACGGTGAAGAGCGACTACGACGCCGGCAAGTTCAAGATCGAGTACGTCGGCGCGACCTTCCTCGACCGCAGCCTGACCGGCGAGGGCTCCAAGAACGCGCTCAGCGCCCTGGGCGCCGCGCTCAACGTCAGCCCCGAGGCGTTCCTCGAGTACAAGACCGCGATGTACTCGGCCAAGTACCACCCCGAGGAGACCGAGGACAAGTTCAAGGACGACTCCTACCTGATCAAGGTGGCGGACACGGTCTCGGCGCTGAAGGGCAACGCCAAGTTCCAGAGCGCCGTGAAGAACGGCACCTACGACCGGTGGGCGCTGGAGATGTCCAAGACGTTCGACAAGAGCGGCGTCTCGGGCACCCCGACCCTGAAGATGGACGGCAAGACGCTGACCGGCTCCGACGGGCAGGGCAACGCCCCGATGACGGTCGCCGACTTCACCACGGCGATCGACGCGGCGCTCAAGGGCTGACCGGCAGCTGATCCGACTCTCCGAGGAAGAGCGGGCGAACTTTTGGGAGTTCGCCCGCTCTTTTGTCGTACTGGTCAGTAATCTGATCGTCCGTGACCAGTCGATACAGATCCTCCGAGAGCGCCGACACCTCGTCAGAGCGCCCCAACTCGCTTTCGCCGCGCCGCCGTACGGCACTGAAGGCCGTGGCCGCCACCGCCGTGCTGGCCGGCCCGCTCGCCGCCGCGCTGCCGGCCCGTGCCGCCGAGGCCCCCGTCTTCCTGCACGGCCTCGCGTCCGGCGACCCGCTGCCCGACGGCGTCCTGCTGTGGACCCGGGTGACGCCCACCGCCGAGGCGATACCCGGCTCCGGACTCGGTCCGGCCACGGAGGTGAGCTGGGTCGTCGCCACCGACAAGGCACTGACGAACGTGGTCGCCAAGGGCTCCACCACCGCCTCCGCCGCGAGCGACCACACCGTCAAGGCCGACATCCGCGGTCTCGCGCCCGCCACCGACTACTGGTTCCGCTTCTCGGCCGGCGGCACCGACTCCCCGGTGGCGCGCACCCGCACCGCGCCGGCGGCGGACGCGGCCGTGCCGGGCCTGCGTTTCGGCGTGGTCTCCTGCGCCAACTGGGAGGCCGGCTACTTCTCCTCGTACCGTCACCTCGCGGCCCGCGGCGACCTGGACGCCTGGCTGCACCTCGGCGACTACATCTACGAGTACGGCACCGGCGAGTACGGCACGCGCGGGACCGTCGTACGGCAGACGGCCCCCACCCACGAGATCCTCACCCTCGCCGACTACCGCACCCGGCACGGCAAGTACAAGACCGACCCGGACCTCCAGGCCCTGCACGCGAAGGCGCCGGTCGTCGCGATCTGGGACGACCACGAGTTCGCCAACGACACCTGGTCGGGGGGCGCCGAGAACCACACCGAGGGCGCCGAGGGCGCCTGGTCGTCCCGGCAGGCGGCCGCCAAGCAGGCCTACTTCGAGTGGATGCCGGTCCGGCCGGCCATCGCCGGCACGACCTACCGCCGGCTGCGCTTCGGCAAGCTGGCCGATCTGTCCCTGCTGGACCTGCGGTCCTTCCGCTCGCAGCAGGTCGCCGTCGGCAACGGCACCGTCGACGACCCGGACCGCACGCTCACCGGCCGCGCCCAGCTCGACTGGCTGAAGGCCGGGCTGAAGGCGTCCGACACCACCTGGCGGCTGGTCGGCAACTCGGTGATGATCTCGCCGTTCGCCATCGGCTCGCTCTCCGCGGACCTGTTCAAGCCGCTCGCCAAGCTGCTCGGCCTGCCCCAGGAGGGCATCGCCCTCAACACCGACCAGTGGGACGGCTACACCGACGACCGCCGCGAACTCCTGGCCCACCTGCGCTCCCACGCCATCCGCAACACCGTCTTCCTGACCGGTGACATCCACATGGCGTGGGCCAACGACGTGCCGGTGGACGCCGGGACCTACCCGCTGTCGGCCTCGGCCGCCACGGAGTTCGTGGTCACCTCGGTGACCTCCGACAACCTCGACGACATCGTGAAGGTCCCGGAGGGCACGCTCACCGCGATCGCCTCCCCGGTCATCCGGGCCGCCAACCGGCACGTCCACTTCGTCGACACCGACCGGCACGGCTACGGGGTCCTGGACATCACCGCCGAGCGCGCGCAGATGGACTACTACGTCCTGTCCGACCGCACCACCACCACGGCGACCTCCGCCTGGTCCCGCTCGTACCGCACACGCAGCGGCACGCAGAAGGTGGAGCGGACCTACGACCCGGTCTAGGTCTGGTTCCTTCCGGAGCTCCGGATCCTTCTAGAGCGAGTCGAGGAAGCCGAGCGCCACCCGCCAGGTGGCCTCGGCCGCCTCCTCGTCGTAGTCGGGCAGCTCGGGGTCGGTGTACAGGTGCCCGGCTCCCGCGTACCGGTAGACCTCCACGTCGGCGCCCGCTCTGCCCATCTGGAGATACCAGGCGCTCAGCCAGTCGTCGGTCTCGAACTGGTCCGGCTCCGCGACATGCAGCTGCACCGCGAGGCCGTCCACCGAGACGTTCGGCGCCAGGTCCGAGGTGCCGTGCAGCAGGAGCAGGCCGCGCGCCCTGGCGTCGCCGAGGGCGAGGGTCTGGGCGATCGACGCACCGAGCGAGAACCCGGCGTACACCAGCCCGCGCTCCGAGTAGGGCGCGGCGGCCAGGACGGCTCTCTTCAGCAGCTCGTCCTTGCCGATCTCCTCGTTGTACGCCATGCCCTCCTCGACCGTGTCGAACGTGCGTCCCTCGAAGAGGTCCGGCGTCCACACCTCGTGCCCTGCGGCGCGCAGCCGGTCCGCCGCGGCGCGTACCGCGGGCCGCGGACCATAGGTCGAGTGAAAGAGCATGATGTTCATGTGCCCATGGTGCCAGCCTGCACCGACAACGCCGTGCGTGCGCCTCCTCACAGAAACCACATGTTCAGGACCCCTCCGACCCGGTTACGTTCGAAGGCATGGAGAACCTGCTCCGCCCCGTGATCGTGGTCGGCGGCTCGGTCGTGCTGACAGTCCTCATCGGCTGGGCCACCGACCGCCTGCTGTCCAAGGCCGACCTGCGGCACCCCGAGACCCCGCTGTGGGGTCTGCTGCGCCGTGGCCGCATCCCCTATCAGCTCGTGCTGTGCGCGGCGCTGCTGAGAGGGTCGTACGACGCCGCGCAGTTGCTGGAGGACCATCGGACCGGTATCGGCCAGTTCCTCACCCTGGTGCTGATCGGCTCGGCGGCCTGGCTGGTGATCAGGATCGCGGCGGCGATCGTCGAGACGTCGTACACCCGCTACGCGCGCGTGCACCGCGATGCGGCCCGGGTCCGGCGGGTGCGGACCCAGGTGTCGCTGATCATGCGGGTGGTGGCGGCCGTCGTCGGGGTGGTCGCGGCGGCCTCGATGCTGCTGACGTTCCCCGCCATGCGCGCGGCGGGCGCCTCCCTGCTGGCCTCGGCCGGGATCCTCGGCATCGTCGCCGGTGTGGCCGCCCAGTCGACCCTGAGCAACATGTTCGCCGGCTTCCAGATCGCCTTCGGCGACATGGTGCGCATCGGCGACACGGTCGTGGTGGACGGCGAGTGGGGCACGGTCGAGGAGATCACCCTGACCTTCCTGACCGTGCGGACCTGGGACGAGCGCCGGATCACGATGCCGGTCTCGTACTTCACCTCGAAGCCCTTCGAGAACTGGTCGCGCGGCACCCCGCAGATGACCGGCATCGTCTACTGGCACGTCGACCACGCGGCGCCGGTGGAGGCGATGCGCGAGAAGCTGCGGGACATCCTGCGCGAGTGCCCGGCCTGGGACGGCCGTGCCTGCGGGCTCGACGTCACCGACACCACGCCCAACACCATGCAGGTGCGGGCCCTGGTCACGGCGAAGGACGCCGACGACATCTGGACGGTGCGGGTCAGGGTCCGCGAGGAGATGATCCGCTGGCTGTCCAAGGAGCACCCGTACGCGCTCCCGAGGGTCAACACGGCGGACGCGGCGCTGCCCCCGGGCCGCCTGCCCGGCCAGTCCCACTCCCCCGACGGTGCGGCCCGGCGCGTCCACGAGCCGCCGCGGACGGGCCGCTGAGCGTCAGTTCCCCCGCTCCGCACCCCCGTTGACCTGGACGACCTGCGAAGTGACGTGACCGGCGCCCGGGGAGGCCAGCCAGTGCAAGGTGGCGGCGATGTCCCCGGGCGTCCCGGCGCGCCCGGTGAAGGTCTCGCCGACGAGCCGCTCGCGCCGCGCGGGGTCGATGGCGTCCCCGAAGAACCCGGTGTCCTCGACGTATCCCGGGGCGACGAGGTTCGCGGTGATGCCCCGCGGCCCCAACTCCCGGGCGAGGTCACGGGCGTACGGGTGCAGCGCGGCCTTGGCGCCGCCGTAGGCCCCGCTGCCGGACCCCCGGTAGGCGGCGATCGAGCTGACGAACAGCACCCGTCCGCCCGGCGAGGCGAGCCGGTCCTTCAGCGCCTCGGTGAGCAGGGCGGCGCTGAGGGTGTTGCTGCGGAAGTTGACGGTCCAGTCGTGCGCGACACGGTCCAGCGGATCCGCGCTGTCGCTCGGTGGCTCCAGGTGCCCGGCGCCCCCGGCGCTGTGCACCAGCACGTCGACGGTGCCGAACTCCGCCTCCACGAACCGGGCGACCCCCCGCACCTGCTCCGGCTCACTCAGATCCGCGGCGTAGGTGAGCGCCCCGGCCACCCCGGCCTTCTCCAGCACTTCCGCCCGCCGCCCGAGCAGCAGCACCCGATCCCCGTCCGCGGCGAAGACCTGCGCCGCGGCGAGCCCGATCCCTGTTCCGCCTCCACTGATCACCACATTGCGTGCCATGGTCCGAGCGTAACGAGCAGCACCGACAGGGGTCATGGCGGTTTACGCGACTGCCATGAACCGGGCAGCCACTAACGGCGGACCGGCCTGCCCGGTCGCCTCACCTGAGGCTGCGCACGTCCAGATGCCGCAGCACCCGGTCCACGATCTCCGGATCGGCGCCCGGCTCGCTGCGCGCCGCGACCACCTCGTGCCGGGCCGCGCTCAGCATCTCCCCCTGGATCCGCCGCACCCGCTTCAGCCTTCGCACCCGCTGGTCGTGGCCCTCCCGCCGTTCGTCCTCCCCGACGTCGGGGCTGATCCGCAACCCGATGTCGAAGGCCCGCCGCAGCATCTGCTCGGACAGCTCCTCCGGCAGGTCCTCCTCGGCCTCGATCTCCCGCAGCCGCCGCTTCGCCGCCTTCGCGGCCCGCACCGCGAGCTCCTTCTCGAACTCCTTCTCGCGGTCGGTGTCCGACTGCACGTCGAGGCGCTTCACCAGCCACGGCAGGGTCAGGCCCTGAAGGACCAGCGTCGCCATGATCACGCCGAACGCGATGAAGATGATCTCGTCCCGGTCGGGGAAGGGCCCCCCGTCGTCGGTCTTCAGCGGCACGGCCAGCGCCAGCGCCACCGAGGCCACCCCGCGCATCCCGGCCCACCACATGACGAGGGTCTCCCGCCAGTTCGTCGGAATGTCCTCGAGGTGGTCCTGTCGGGCGTGCAGCCGTTGCGTCAGCCAGGTCGCCGGCAGCAGCCACAGCAGCCGTACGACGACCACGACGACCACGATCACCCCGGCCCAGCCCAGCATCTCCCCCCAGCGCCCGGACGCCGTCCGGATCGCGTTGTGCAGCTCCAGGCCGATCAGCCCGAACGCGACGCCCGTGACGAGGGTGTCGATGATGTCCCAGAAGGTGTGGCCGGCCAGCCGGGTCAGCACGTCGTCGGGGTCGGTGGCGTACTCGGCGAGGAACATGGCCGTGGTCAGGACGGCCAGCACCCCGGACCCGTGGAACTCCTCCGCCAGCACGTACGAGGCGTACGGCACCAGGAGCGTCAGCCCGATCTGCAACGTCGTGTCCCCGAGGACGTCCAGGAGCCTGTTCGCGCCCCAGCCGAGCGCGACGCCCACCGCCACCGCCACCACCGCGGACAGCACCAGGTCGAGACCGGCCTGCCACGGCGAGAACGACCCGCTCACGGCCGCGGCGATCGCGACGTGGTAGAGCACGATGGCCGTCACGTCGTTGAACAGCCCCTCGCCCTCCAGGATGGACACCAGCCGGCGGGGCAGCCCGAGCTGTCCGGCCACCGCGGTGGCGGCCACCGGGTCGGGCGGCGCGACCAGCGCGCCCAGCGCCACGGCCGCGGCGATCGGCAGCCCCGGCACGATCGTGTGGGCCACGGCCGCCACACACACCGTCGTGACGAACACCAGCGCCACGGCCAGCAGGAAGATCGGCCGCACGTTCGCCGCGAACTGCCGCCACGAGGTCCGCCGCACCGCCGCGTACAGGAGGGGCGGAAGCAGGAGGGGCAGGATCAGGTCCGGCGGGATCTCCACGTTGGGCACGAAGTCGAGCACCGCGAGGACGATCCCGAGCAGAGTCATGAGCACCGGCGCCGGCAACCCGAACCGGTCCCCGACAGGGACGCTCACCACGGCCCCGAGCAACAGGACGAACAACAGGGCCAGCTGGTCCACGGTCAGCGCTCCGGGTCTAGACGATCAAGAACATCCAGACCTCCAGCGTCGCACGACCACCGTCCGCTACAGAGGACGCCGCATGGACCGGTGCGGAATCCCCGCCTCCATGTCCTCCGGCCCGTACGCCGCGTACCCCAGCCGCTCGTAGAACCCCAGCGCCTGGGTCTGTGCGTGCAGGTCCACGGCGGCGAGCCCCCGCGCGCGTGCCGCCTCCTCGATGGCCCGCACCAGCGCCACCCCGACGCCCAGCCCGCGCGCCTCGCGGGTCACGGCGAGCCGCCCCAGCGAGCCCACCGACAGGTCGCCGCCGGTCCGGTCGGCGACCGCCTCGCCGTACAGCAGCCGCCCGGTGCCGAGCGGCAGCCCGTCCTCCCGGACCGCCAGCACATGGACGGCGCCCGCGTCGTGCGCGTCGTACTCCAGGTCCTCGGGCACGCCCTGCTCGCCGACGAAGACCTCCTTGCGGACCGCGAAGCACGCCTCCCGGTCGGCGGGGTCCTCGGCGACCCGCACCGCGTACCCGTGCGGGCCGCTCATCCGTAGGTCTCCTCGCGGACCTGCTCCAGGGCCTTGGCCAGGTCCTCGGGGTAGTCACTGGCGAACTCCGCCCACTGCCCGTCCCCGGGGTGCTCGAAGCCCAGCCGCACCGCGTGCAGCCACTGCCGGGTCAGGCCCAGCCGCTTGGACAGCGTGGGGTCGGCGCCGTACGTCAGGTCGCCGACGCAGGGGTGGCGGTGGGCGGCCATGTGGACGCGGATCTGGTGCGTACGGCCCGTCTCCAGCTTCACGTCCAGCAGGGAGGCCGCGCGGAAGGCCTCGATCAGGTCGTAGTGCGTGACGGACGGCTTGCCCTCGGCCGTGACCGCCCACTTGTAGTCGTGGTGCGGGTGCCGGCCGATGGGCGCGTCGATCGTGCCGCTGGTCGGGTCGGGGTGGCCCTGGACGAGCGTGTGGTAGCGCTTGTCGACCGTGCGCTCCTTGAACTGGCGCTTCAGCGACGTGTACGCCCGCTCCGACTTGGCGACCACCATCAGCCCCGAGGTGCCGACGTCCAGCCGGTGCACGATGCCCTGGCGCTCGGCGGCACCGGAGGTGGAGATGCGGTACCCGGCGGCGGCGAGCCCGCCGATGACGGTCGTCCCGCTCCAGCCGGGCGACGGGTGCGCGGCCACGCCGACCGGCTTGACGATCACGACCACGTCGTCGTCGTCGTGCACGATCTCCATGCCCTCGACCGGCTCGGCAACGATCTGCACCGGCGCCGGAGCCTGGGGCATCTCGACCTCCAGCCAGGCCCCGCCGATCACCCGCTCGGATTTGCCGACCACCGAGCCGTCGACCGTGACCTTCCCCGCCGCAGCCAGCTCGGCGGCCTTCGTACGGGAGAAGCCGAACATGCGGGAGATGGCGGCGTCTACGCGCTCGCCCTCCAGGCCGTCCGGCACGGGCAGGGTACGGGTCTCGGGAATCGTGCTCACCCGTCGAGTATGCCGGACGGCTCCGGTACCGCCGTACGGCCCTGTGGACAACCGCCGGGAGGTCAGTCCTTGTGGACGGTCCCGTCCGGGTCCAGGCCCTTGAAGGACAGCAGCACGATCAGGATGCCGCCGCAGACGATCGCCGAGTCCGCGAGGTTGAAGACCGCGAAGTGCTTCGGGGCGATGAAGTCCACGACCGCGCCCTCGAAAACGCCCGGCGCGCGGAAGATCCGGTCGGTGAGGTTGCCCAGCGCGCCGCCCAGCAGCAGCCCCAGGGCGATCGCCCAGGGCAGGCTGTAGAGCTTGCGGGCGAGCCGGGCGATCACCACGATCACGGCCGTCGCGATCACCGTGAAGATGATGGTGAAGGCCTCACCGAAGCCGAAGGCCGCGCCCGCGTTGCGGATGGCCTCGAACTTCAGCCAGTCCCCGATGATCTCGATCGGCGCGTGGTGCTCCAGTTTGGCGACCACGAGCATCTTGCTCACCAGGTCGATCACGTACGCGACCGTGGCGACGGTGAAGAGCACGGCGATCCGGCGCTTGCCCCTGGGCCGCGCCTCGGTGCTCTCCTGCCCGTCCGGGCCGGACGACTGCTCCGGCTCGGATCCCGCCTCTGGGATGTCCGGCGTACCGATGACGCGCTCCGCCTCTGCCACGTGAGTCCCTCAACCTAGGTACCTGACTGAGGACGAGGGTACGGCACACCCCCCGACCGCCAGGTGATCAGTACCGGCGCTCCTGCTTCTGCTTGCACTCGACACACAGTGTGGCCCTCGGGAAGGCCTGCATCCTGGCCTTTCCGATGGCCTGGCCGCAGTTCTCGCACAGGCCGTACGTGCCGGCGTCCAGCCGTTCCAGGGCGTGCTCGGTCTGGATCAGCATCTCGCGCGCGTTGGCGGCCAGCGCCAGTTCGTGTTCACGCGTGATGTTCTTCGTCCCGGTGTCCGCCTGGTCGTCGCCCGCGCCGTCCCCCGAGTCCCGCATCAGCCCCGTCAGGGCCGCCTCGGACGAGGCGAGCTCCGCCCGTAGCCGTCCCTGCTCGGACTGGAGCTCCGCACGGGCCTCCTCGACCTCCTCCGGTGTCCACGGCTCCTCGCCGGGGCGCACCGCGAGCTCGCCGGGCTCCACCGCCGCGAGGCGCGCCTTGGGAACAGCGGTCTTCGCCGCCGTGGCCGTACCCGGAGTCTTCTTCGCAACCACAGTCGTGGCTCCCGTCTGCTCCGCGGCCGAGGCCGCGCCCACCTTCTTGGCCGTGCTCTTCCTGCCCGCGCTCGTCCCGGTCACGCCTTCGGCGCCGGCGATCTTCTCGACCGCCGCCTTCCCGGCGGTGACCTCGGCGGTGACCTTCTTGGCGGCCGCCTTCCTGGCAGACGCCCTTTTCGCGGTCGCAGGCTCCGCCGCGGCCGCCTTCTTGGCCGCGGTCTTCTTGGCCGCGGTCTTCTTGGCGGCCGACTTCCCGGTGACCGCCTTCGTGGCGACCGCCGTCTCCGTGGCCGCCTTCTTCACCGCTCTCTTCGCGGCGCTCTTCTTCGTGGCGGGCGCCTTCCCGGCAGGTCCGTCCCTCTCGACCGGCTCCGCCGCCTCCCCCTCCTCAGGTCTTCGGGCCACGGCCTTCTCGGCAGCCGGCTTCCCGGCCGCGGCCTTCTTCGGCGCTCCGGCCGTCGCGGACCGCACCGACCTCACGGCCCTGGAGTCCTTGGCCGCGCCGCCGGAGGCACCGGAGGCACTCGTGGAGCTGCCGGACGCCGACTGCTGTACGGCGGTCTTCTTCGCCACCATGGCCGCGGCCCCTTCACATATTGTGATCTTGCACGCGAATCGTGCTGGGACGATAAATCGACTTGGAGCCCGCGGCAACGGGGCGCACCGCTCGATTCGCCCGCCTCGCGGCAAGCCTGCATCCGTTGTGCCCAGCTCCCCGCCCGGTAATCCGCCGAGCCGGGCATCCCGGAATCCGAACGCACACACCATCACACATAGCCACCATTCGGGTCATTACGGTCTCCGTCGTCGACCGGGTCCCGCGCCCCCGAAAACCCGTCGGCCGCTGTCGCCGGGGAGCCGTACACTGGGCGGAGCGAAAAGTGTGGATGGGGACGAGTAGCGGCGTACGCAGCCCAGAGCGACCCGGGGACGGTGGAAGCCCGGGGGCGAGCGCGACGTGAAGATCACCCCGGAGCCGCCGGAAGAAAGCCGCAGCCGACAGGCGAGGGCCAGTAGAACCGGCATCGCGACCCCAATGAGGGGGCTCACCGGCGCGCAGAGCGCACCGGAGGGCCAAGGAGGGTGGTACCGCGGGAGCGCGCCGCACACGGCGTAGACAGGCAAGTCGGCTCTCGTCCCTCCGACGGAAGGCAGTATGTCCGCCGGAGGAAGCTCGTTGAACACGCAGCCGCAGTACCGCCAGGTGCCCGCCCAGGTCGACCTGCCCGCCCTCGAGCACGCGGTGCTCGACTTCTGGCGTGAGCAGAAGATCTTCACCAAGAGCCTGGAGCAGTCCGAGGGCCGCCCCGAGTGGGTGTTCTACGAGGGCCCGCCCACCGCCAACGGAATGCCCGGCGCCCACCACATCGAGGCGCGCGTCTTCAAGGACGTCTTCCCCCGCTTCCGCACCATGCGCGGCTACCACGTGGCCCGCAAGGCCGGCTGGGACTGCCACGGCCTCCCGGTGGAGCTGGCGGTCGAGAAGGAGCTCGGCTTCTCCGGCAAGCAGGACATCGAGGCGTACGGCATCGCCGCCTTCAACGACAAGTGCCGCGAGTCCGTGCTCCGCCACACCGACGCGTTCTCCGAGCTGACGACCCGCATGGGCTACTGGGTCGACCTCGACGACGCCTACGTCACGATGGACCCCGAGTACATCGAGTCGGTCTGGTGGTCGCTGAAGGAGATCTTCAACAAGGGCCTGCTGGTCCAGGACCACCGCGTCGCCCCCTGGTGCCCCCGCTGCGGCACGGGTCTGTCCGACCACGAGCTGGCCCAGGGCTACGAGACGGTCGTCGACCCCTCCGTGTACGTCCGTTTCCCGCTCACCTCCGGTCCGCTCGCCGGCGAAGCCGCCCTCCTGGTGTGGACGACGACCCCCTGGACGCTGGTCTCCAACACGGCCGTGGCCGCGCACCCCGAGGTCGCCTACGTCGTGGCGACCAACGGCGAGGAGAAGCTCGTCGTCGCCGAGCCACTGGTCGCCAAGGCGCTCGGCGAGGGCTGGGAGACCACCGGCCAGACCTTCACCGGCGCCGAAATGGAGCGCTGGACCTATCAACGTCCGTTCGAGCTCGTGGAGTTCCCGGAGCCCGCCCACTACGTGGTGAACGCCGAGTACGTCACCACCGAGGACGGCACCGGTCTGGTCCACCAGTCCCCCGCCTTCGGCGAGGACGACCTCAAGGTCTGCCGCTCCTACGGCCTGCCGGTCGTCAACCCGGTACGCCCGGACGGCACCTTCGAGGAGTCCGTCCCGATGGTGGGCGGCGTCTTCTTCAAGAAGGCGGACGAAAAGCTCACCGAGGACCTCCAGCAGCGCGGCCTCCTCTTCAAGCACATCCCGTACGAGCACAGCTACCCGCACTGCTGGCGCTGCCACACCGCGCTCCTCTACTACGCGCAGCCGTCCTGGTACATCCGCACCACGGCCGTCAAGGACCGCCTCCTCCAGGAGAACGAGAAGACCAACTGGTTCCCGGACACGGTCAAGCACGGCCGGTACGGCGACTGGCTGAACAACAACATCGACTGGGCGCTCTCCCGCAACCGCTACTGGGGCACCCCGCTGCCGATCTGGCGCTGCGAGGACGAGCACCTCACCGTCGCCGGCTCCCGCGCGGAGCTCACCGAGCTGACCGGCACCGACCAGTCCGAGCTGGACCCGCACCGCCCGTACATCGACGCGGTCACCTTCGCCTGCCCCCACGACGGCTGCGGGCGGACGGCCACGCGCGTGCCGGAGGTCATCGACGCCTGGTACGACTCGGGCTCGATGCCGTTCGCGCAGTGGGGCTACCCGTACAAGAACAAGGACCTCTTCGAGTCCCGCTACCCGGCGCAGTTCATCAGCGAGGCCATCGACCAGACCCGTGGCTGGTTCTACACGCTGATGGCCATCGGCACGCTGGTCTTCGACAAGTCGTCGTACGAGAACGTCGTCTGTCTGGGCCACATCCTCGCCGAGGACGGCCGCAAGATGTCCAAGCACCTGGGCAACATCCTCCAGCCGATCCCGCTGATGGACCAGCACGGCGCCGACGCGGTCCGCTGGTTCATGGCGGCCGGCGGCTCCCCGTGGGCGGCCCGCCGCGTGGGTCACAACACCATCCAGGAGGTCGTCCGCAAGACGCTCCTGACGTACTGGAACACGGTCGCCTTCCAGGCCCTGTACGCCCGTACGTCCGGCTGGGCGCCGAGCGAGGCCGACCCGGCCCCGGCCGACCGCCCGGTCCTGGACCGCTGGCTGCTCTCCGAACTCCACGCGCTCACCGACCAGGTGACGCAGGCTCTGGAGGCGTACGACACCCAGCGCGCCGGCAAGCTGCTCTCCGCGTTCGTCGACGACCTGTCCAACTGGTACGTCCGCCGCAGCCGTCGCCGCTTCTGGCAGGGCGACAAGGCCGCGCTGCGCACCCTGCACGAGGTCGTCGAGACGGTCACCAAGCTGATGGCCCCGCTGACGCCGTTCATCACCGAGCGGGTCTGGCAGGACCTCGTCGTGCCGGTCACCCCGGGCGCCCCGGACTCCGTCCACCTGGCCGCCTGGCCGGAGGCCGACCTCTCCGCGATCGACCCGGAGCTGTCGAAGCAGATGGTCCTGGTCCGCCGCCTGGTGGAGCTGGGCCGCGCCACACGCGCGGAGTCGGGCGTGAAGACCCGCCAGCCGCTGAAGCGCGCCCTGATCGCCGCGAGCGGCTTCGCCGCCCTCGACCGCGAGCTGCACGGGCAGATCACGGAGGAGCTCAACGTCGAGTCGCTGGCGTCCCTCTCCGAGGTCGGCGGCAGCCTGGTCGACACGACCGCCAAGGCCAACTTCCGCGCCCTGGGCAAGCGGTTCGGCAAGCGCGTCCAGGACGTGGCCAAGGCCGTCGCGAACGCCGACGCCGCCGCGCTCTCCCTCGCCCTGCGCGAGGGCACCGCCTCGGTGGAGGTCGACGGCGAGACGATCACCCTGGCCCCCGACGAGGTCATCATCACGGAGACCCCGCGCGAGGGCTGGTCGGTCGCCTCCGACTCCGGCGCGACGGTCGCCCTCGACCTGGAGATCACCGAGGAGCTGCGCCGCGCGGGCCTGGCCCGGGACGCGATCCGGCTGATCCAGGAGGCCCGCAAGAACAGCGGCCTCGACGTCGCCGACCGCATCGCGCTGCGCTGGACCGCGACCGACCCGGCGACCGCCGACGCCCTGTCCGGCCACGCCGGCCTCATCGCCGACGAGGTCCTCGCCACGGACTTCGCCCAGGGCGATGCGGACGACACCTACGGCGCCGCGTTCACGGACGACGGCCTGACGCTGACGTTCCGCCTGCGCAAGGCGTAAGGCACCTCCGCGAGGGCCCGGCTCCCCCGAGGGGGCCGGGCCCTCCGCATGTCCGGCGTGCGGGCTCACGGCGGCCGCACGGAGGCAAGCAGCGCGCATGATCGCCGTCAACACGCGTAAAAAGGGCGGGACCCCGGATGGTGATCCGGGGTCCCGCCCTTTGAACGCTGCCGACGCCTAAGGCGTACTACAGGCCGTCAGTTGTCGTCCTCGTCGATGAGGAAGCCACGCATCGGCGAGGGAGCCTGGCCCATCGGCGACGGGCCCTGCGGCCGCACCGGCGCCATCGGCTGGGTCATCGCCGGGGACATCTGCTGCTGCCCGCCGTAGGACGGAGCGGCCGGGCTGGGAGCACCCATGCCCGGGTTGCCGCCGTAGGACGGAGCACCGGCACCGGCCGGAGCCATGGAAGGCGCCGGGGACGGCGGCAGCGATGCCGTGGCCGGAGTACGCGGCGGAGCGAGGGAGTCGTCGGCCTGGGTCTCCAGCTGGCGCAGCTGGGACTCGAGGTAGGACTTCAGACGCGTGCGGTACTCGCGCTCGAAGCCACGCAGGTCCTCGACCTTGCGCTCCAGCGTGGCGCGGGCGGACTCCAGGGAGCCCATCGCTACGCGGTGCTTCTCCTGCGCGTCCCGCTCCAGGGCGTCGGCCTTGGCACGGGCGTCCCGCTCGAGACCCTCGGCACGCGAACGCGCCTCACCCACGATCTTGTTGGCCTCGGAACGGGCCTCGGCGATCGCCTGGTCGGCGGTCTGCTGGGCCAGCGAGAGGACACGGGCGGCGCTGTCGCCACCGGGGCCCTGACCGGGGCCGCCCATCGGACCACCCATGGGGCCGCCCATCGGGCCACCCATCTGCTGCTGCATGGGGTTCTGGCCCATCGGACCCTGACCCATCGGACCCTGACCCATGGGGCCCTGGCCCATCTGCTGCTGCATGGGGTTCTGACCCATCGGACCCTGGCCCATCGGACCCTGGCCCTGCGGACCACCCTGACCGCCGTTGGGACCGGCGGGCAGCTGCGGCGCACCGCTCGGCAGCTGGGGCGGGCCACCCATGGGGCCACCCATCTGCTGCTGCGGCGGGCCCGATATTCCGGCGGGCACCGGGGCGCCCGGGCCTCGCATGCCCTGCTGCGGCATGCCCTGCGGAGGCATCCCCTGCTGGGGCATCCCCTGCTGCTGCATACCGCCCTGCTGCATACCGCCCTGCTGCATGCCACCTTGCTGGGGCATGCCACCACCCTGCTGCTGGTCCTGTTCGGGCGGCTTGCGCATGTTCTGCTGGTTCTGGGCAGCAGCGCGCGTGGCCGCGGCCAGTTTGGCCCGCAGGTCCTCGTTCTCACGAAGCAGGCGGGTCAGTTCGGCTTCGACCTCATCGAGGAAGGCATCGACCTCGTCCTCGTCATAGCCTTCTCGGAGGCGGACGGTCGTGAACTGCTTGTTCCGCACGTCCTCGGGGGTCAACGGCATCTCTTCACCTCAACGTAGTCTTCGGCATCGGCAAGACGGTAGTTCACATCGCTCACAGCCGACTCACGATCGAGATCAGGATGTAGACGATGATCATCAGTACGAAGAAGGACAGGTCGAGCGCCACGCCCCCGAGACGCAACGGCGGGATGACCCGCCGAAGAAGCTTGAGCGGTGGATCGGTGACAGTGTAGGTGGCCTCCAGAACGACCACCATCGCCTTGCCGGGCTGCCATGAGCGGGCGAACTGGAAGACGTAGTCCATGACCAACCGGAAGATGAGCACGATGAGGAAGACCATCAGCGCGATGTAGACGACATCCAGGACCACGCTCATGTTCGGTGCTTCCCTCTCCCCTGTTCCGTGCTTCTCTGTACTGCCGTTTTCCGGTCGAGCGTCTCAGCTCTGGTTGAAGAACCCGCCCTCTGCGATGCGGGCCTTGTCCTCCGCCGTGACATCGACGTTAGCAGGCGACAACAGGAACACCTTCTGCGTCACCCGCTCGATGCTGCCGTGAAGACCAAACACCAAACCGGCCGCAAAGTCGACAAGTCGCTTCGCGTCTGTGTCATCCATCTCAGTCAGATTCATGATCACCGGGGTGCCCTCACGGAAGTGTTCCCCGATGGTACGGGCCTCGTTGTAGGTCCGGGGGTGAAGCGTGGTGATCCGGTACGGCTCTCGTTCCGACACGACCTTGGGCATGATCACCGGTGCGTTCTTCTCCAGGGACTGACGTTCTTGTGTGATGGATGCCACGGGCGCGATGCGCGCCGGACGCCCGGATTCCGCGCCTAGCGAAGCGGAACGAGCCACCGGCTCACGCGGCGCCGGCGGCTGCACGATTCGCACCTCTTCGTCCCTTTGGGACTGATGCGCACCATGTGACTGGTGGGACGGCTCGTGTCGCCGGTGTTCCCGCTCGGGCTCCGGGTCGAGCTCGGGTTCGAAGTCGTCGTCGGGGTCGAATCCCCGGCCGTCGTACCCATCGTCCTCCACGAGGCCGAGGTAGACCGCCATCTTGCGCATCGCGCCGGCCATTCTCTGAGTCCTCCGCTCTGTGGTGGATCGACTTTCAACTGCCAAGTCCCGCGATCCACGTGGCCCTTGTGTCCGCCCTTCGGCGGTAATGACCATATTTTCTGCTGTGGTCCGACTTCCTGGCGACGTTACCCGAGCCTGGGGCGGACTCCGAGTACCGCAGTGCCGACGCGTACATGTGTCGCTCCGGCCGCCACGGCATCCTCGAGGTCCGCACTCATCCCTGCCGACACCATGTTCGCAGCCGGATGGGCTCGGCGCAGGTCAGTCGACAAATCCATCAACCGCCCGAAGGCCTCGCGTTGGCGCCCGGCGTACTCCCCGGTCAGAGGTGCGACGGTCATCAGTCCGTCAAGCCGCAGCCCCGGCGATCCGGCGACCAGAGCGGCCAACTCCTCGACGCCGCCCGGAGCCACACCGCCCCGCTCACCCCGCTCGCTCGCCCCGGCGTCGAGCGCCACCTGCAGCAGACAGCCCACCTCGCGCCCGGCCCGCACGGCCTCCTTCGACAGGGCCGTCACCAGCCGGGCCCGGTCGACGGACTGCACCACATCCGCGTAACCGACCACGGAGCGGACCTTGTTGGTCTGCAACTGGCCGACGAAGTGCCACCGCAGCGGCAGCTCGGCACACTCGGCCGCCTTGGGTGCCGCGTCCTGGTCCTTGTTCTCGGCGACATGGCGCACACCGAGTTCCGACAGCAGCCGCACATCGCCGGCCGGGTAGGTCTTGGTGACCACGATCAGGGTCACCTCCTCCCGCGCGCGGCCCGCGGCCGCGCAGGCGGCGGCGATCCGGTCCTCCACCTTCGCCAGGTTTGCGGCGAGTTCGTACTTACGGTCCGTCATGCCCCATCAGTCCAGCCAGACATATCCCGCGAGTCGCCCCGTGGAGCGGTCGCGGCGATACGAGAAGTGATCGTTCGACTCCCGTGTGCACACCGGCGACCGCTCCCGGTCGTGCACCCCGAGACGGTCGAGCTGCGCGTGCACCCCGGCGATCACGTCGACGGCGGGAGTGCCCCAGCTCGTCTCGGCGCTCGCCGCCGGCTCGACGGCGGCCACCTCGGCGCGCATCGCCTCCGGCACCTCGTAGCACCGCCCGCACACGGCGGGTCCGGTGCGGGCGACGATCCGGGACGGGACGGCGCCGAGCGACTCCATCGCGTCGACGGCCGCCGGCACGATCCCCTTGACCATGCCGGGCCGCCCGGCGTGGGCGGCCGCGACCACCCCGGCGACGGGATCGGCGAGCAGGACAGGCACACAGTCCGCCGTCAGCACGGCGAGGGCGAGTCCACGGGTCGCGGTCACCAGACCGTCGACCGGCGGGGTGAGCCCGGTGGTCCACGGTCCGTCGACCTCGGCGACGTCATTGCCGTGCACCTGGTTCATCCAGACGACCAGGCCGGGGTCCAGACCCAGCGACTTGGCGGCCAGTTCACGATTGGCGCGTACGGCGTCGGGGTCGTCGCCGACCGCTCCGCCGAGGTTGAGCTCCTCATACGGAGCGGCGCTCACCCCGCCCCACCGGTCGGTGAAGGCGAAGTGCGCGCCGCTCACGCTCTCGCGCTGTCCTATCACTTCAGGAAGTCCGGCACGTCCAGCTCCTCGGCCGCGCTGTCCGAGTAGGACCGCGACGGCGGCACCGGCGGCGAGACCGGCAGGTCCGCCACCGGCTCGGGCGCCGGCTGCGTTTCCTCCTTGGGGGTCACGCTGCCGAGCGAACCGAAGGACGGCCGGCTCTCGGGCTGCCGCACCGGAGTGGGCTCCTCGCGGCGTGCCGAGGACGAGGACGAGCCCATGACGGTCTCCCGGCGGGCCGGGGGCTGGCCCCCGTCGAAGCCGGCCGCGATGACCGTGACCCGCACCTCGTCGCCGAGAGCGTCGTCGATGACCGCACCGAAGATGATGTTGGCCTCGGGGTGCGCCGCCTCGCTGACCAGCTGGGCGGCCTCGTTGATCTCGAACAGGCCGAGGTCGGAGCCGCCGGAGATGGAGAGCAGGACGCCCCGGGCGCCGTCGATCGAGGCCTCCAGGAGCGGCGAGGAGATCGCCATCTCCGCGGCGGCCACCGCACGGTCGTCGCCACGGGCCGAGCCGATGCCCATGAGGGCCGAACCGGCCTCGGACATGACCGACTTCACGTCGGCGAAGTCGAGGTTGATCAGACCGGGGGTGGTGATGAGATCGGTGATGCCCTGGACACCGGAGAGCAGGACCTGGTCGGCCGACTTGAAGGCGTCGAGGACCGAGACCTGGCGGTCGGAGATGGAGAGCAGTCGGTCGTTGGGGATGACGATGAGGGTGTCGACCTCTTCGCGGAGTTCCGCGATGCCGTCCTCGGCCTGGTTGGCGCGGCGCCGGCCTTCGAAGGTGAAGGGGCGGGTGACCACGCCGATGGTGAGGGCGCCGAGGTTACGTGCGATGTTGGCCACGACGGGCGCGCCGCCGGTGCCGGTGCCGCCACCCTCTCCGGCCGTCACGAAGACCATGTCGGCCCCCTTGAGGACCTCCTCGATCTCCTCGCGGTGGTCCTCGGCGGCCTTGCGGCCCACGGCCGGGTTGGCGCCGGCGCCGAGTCCGCGCGTGAGTTCACGGCCGACGTCGAGCTTGACGTCGGCGTCGCTCATCAACAGCGCCTGCGCGTCGGTGTTGATGGCGATGAACTCGACGCCCTTGAGACCGACCTCGATCATCCGGTTGATGGCATTGACACCACCGCCGCCGACACCGATGACTTTGATGACTGCGAGGTAGTTCTGCGGTGCTGCCACGTCGAAGGCCTCTCGCCTCGAGTTACGTGTCGTCGCCTCGCAGGTGATGCGATCCGACGACTGATGCCGAATGGGCCGGTCCGTTTCGCCGACCCGAACCCTAACGCTGAAGTTTAGGGTTACCAGTGTGTCTGTTCCTTGGAGTCTTCTGAACAGGACACTAAGTCGACAAGTGGCGCCCGTTCAACGAACACGCCGAACCTCCCGTTTTTCTTTTCACCCTATGTGATCAGGCGTGTCACTGCCCAACCAGGGTGCTGGCCTGCGCAGACGTGCGTCAACTCCCCGCTGACGCAGGGGCGGTGGGAGCGCTGACATCGAAGTGCCGCGCGGCCGGGGCGGCTTTCATGAGAGCGGTGAGTGTACGACCCTTCGCCGCGGCCTTCTCGGCACTTCCCCACGCGACCGTGCGGCCGCCGCTCAACTCCAGCGAGATGTCGTCGTAGGAACGGACCTTGACGACCCGGGTGGCCCGCGCGACGCCGGCGGGCAGGGAACCGGCCGCCTTCACCGCCTCCCGCACCAGCCGGGCCTCGCCGAAGCGGCGCAGGCTCGCGGCGGCCGAACGCGACGAGGAGACGGCCATTTCCAGCATCGGGACGCCTTTCGGAGCCTTGGAAACCGTGGCGAAACGGACGCCTTCGTCGTCCACTTCCACGAAGTTCGACCCCTTTTGCACGAGCAGAACCGGCGTACGCTCCGTCACTTTCAGGCCGATTCCATGGGGCCACGAACGCACCACGTCGACCGAGTGGATTCGGGGCAGTTCCGTACGCAGCCGGGCCTCGATCGCGTCGATGTCGACCGAGACCAACGGCGATCCGACCGGTACGGCGGCGGCTTCGCGCACCTGCGGCGGCGTCAGCACCTTCGTGCCGGACACGGAGACCCGCTCCACGCGCAGCCACTGCGAGCCGTACAGCACCCAGCCGGTGCCCGTGCCGAGGAGCACGACGACCAGCGCGAGAATGATGATCTTACGAAGTCGGCGCGGCCCCAACCACCGGACGAGGGGCGGGCCGGACGACTCCTGCTGGCGTGCACCGCGCTCGGCGGTGGCGGATCCGGCCACGCACACTCCCTTTCCTGGCTCGGTTCACCTCAGGGGCGCCACGGCCGGTGCCGAGAGCCCGGCCGCGCTCGGCCCCTCGGGCCTCCGCGGGCTCGACCCCTCGACACCGACGCGCCCCTTCGGCTCACTCGCCGACGCGTTTCCTAACGGCGTGCACGACTGGCGGCGATCGCCTCGTACACCATGCCGACGAGCAGCTCGTCGGCGTCCCGGCGGCCGAACTCGCTGGCGGCGCGGGACATCTCGTACAGCCGGTGCGGGTCGGCGAGGACGGGCAGGACGGTCTCCCGGACCCACTCGGGGGTCAGTTCCGCGTCGTCGACCAGCAGTCCGCCGCCCGCCTTGACCACCGGCTGGGCGTTCAGCCGCTGTTCGCCGTTGCCGATGGGCAGCGGGACGTAGGCGGCCGGAAGCCCGACGGCGGAGAGTTCGGCGACGGTCATCGCGCCCGCGCGGCAGAGCATCATGTCCGCGGCGGCGTACGCGAGGTCCATCCGGTCCACGTACGGTACCGGGATGTAGGGGGGCATCCCCGGCATCTGTTGCACCTGCGGCAGTTCGTTCTTCGGGCCGACCGCGTGCAGGATCTGGATACCGGCCTGCTGGAGCCAGGGCGCGACCTGCTGGACGACCTCGTTGAGGCGGCGGGCGCCCTGCGAACCGCCGGAGACCAGCAGGGTGGGCAGGTTGGGGTCGAGCCCGAACATGTGCCGGGCCTCGGGGCGCATGGCCGCGCGGTCCAGGGTGGCGATGGAGCGGCGCAGCGGGATGCCGATGTAGCGGGCGTCCCGCAGCTTGCTGTCGGGCGTGGAGACGGCGACCCGGGCCGCGTAGCGCGAGCCGATCTTGTTGGCCAGGCCGGGGCGGGCGTTCGCCTCGTGGACGACGATCGGGACGCCGAGTCGCTTGGCGGCCAGATAGCCGGGCAGGGCCACGTAACCGCCGAAGCCGACGACCGCGTCCGCCTTGGTGCGCTCCAGGATCTGCTCGGCGGCCTTGATCGTGCCGCGCAGCCGGCCCGGGACGGTGATCAGTTCGGGGGTGGGCTTGCGCGGCAGCGGGACGGCGGGGATCAGCGCGAGGTCGTAGCCCCGCTGCGGAACGAGCGTGGTCTCCAGACCGCGCTCCGTGCCCAGTGCCGTGATCCCCACGGTGGGGTCCTGCCTGCGCAGGGCGTCCGCGAGGGCGAGCGCGGGCTCGATGTGGCCGGCGGTCCCCCCACCAGCGAGTACGACATGCACCGAAATTCACCGCTCTCCGGACGGACGCGCCGCCGAGGCACGCCGTCGCATCGTGTTCCATCTCCGGGGGCTCCGGTCGAAAGCGGAGCCCCCAGCCCCCCGCTTTCTACCAAAGCGGGGGTGCCGCATCGCAAGCGCCGCCCGCGCACCGGGCTCGTCGCGTGCGAAAGCGATGAGCAGCCCGATGGCGAACATGGTCGGCAGCAGGGCGGAACCCCCGTAGGAGAACAGCGGGAGCGGGACGCCGGCGATCGGCAGCAGGCCGAGCACCGCACCGATGTTGATCACCGCCTGAGCGGTGATCCAGGTGGTCACGCCTCCCGCGGCATACCTCACGAAGGGGTCCTCCGTGCGTCCGGCCACGCGGATACCCGCATAGCCTAGAGCCGCGAACAGGGCGAGTACCGACAGCGTCCCCGCGAGACCCAGTTCCTCGCCGGTGACGGCGAAGATGAAGTCGGTGTGGGCTTCGGGGAGTTGGCCCCATTTCTCCACACTCGCACCGAGCCCCGAGCCGAAGATCCCGCCGGAGGCCAGGGCGTAGATCCCGTGCACCGCCTGCCAGCAGGCGTCGCCGGGGCCGGGGTCGGTCGCGCCGATGCACTGCAGACGGGCCATCCGGTTCGGGCTGGTCTTGATAAGGATCACACCGAGGGTCGCCGCGATCGACAGCACCCCGACGAAGAGCCGCGTGGGCGCCCCCGCCAGCCACAGCAGTCCGAACAGGATCGCCGTCAGGATGATCGCCGTGCCCATGTCGCCGCCGAGCATGATCAGCCCGAGCAGCATGAACGCGACCGGCACCAGCGGCACCAGCATGTGCTTCCACTGCGCGAGCAGCTTCTTGTCCTGTTTGCGGGCGAGCAGATCGGCGCCCCAGAGCACCAGCGCGAGCTTGCCGAACTCGCTGGGCTGGATCTGGAAGGAGCCGCCGAGCGAGATCCAGTTCTGGTTGCCGTTGACCGACATCCCTATCCCCGGCACCTGCACCAGCGCCATCATGAACACGGCGCCGGCGAGGATCGGGTAGGCGAGCGCCCGGTGCAGTTTCACCGGCATCCGGGAGGCGACCAGCAGCAGCGCGGCCCCGATGGAGGCCGCCAGGAACTGTTTGCGGAAGAAGAACGATCCCGGCAACGACATCTGCAGCGCGGTGATCTGGGACGCCGAGTAGACCATCACGAGGCCCAGGACGGTGATCAGCAGGCTGCCGCCGAAGATCAGGTAGTACGCGGTCAGCGGCCGGTCCCAGGCCTTCTGCGCACGCGTGCGGAGCCGTCGTACGGGGTTGTCGCGGAGCGGGCGGGAGGCTGTCGCGGGTCTGCGGACGGTCCGCTGGACAGGCGGACGCCCGGTACGGCTACCGGGCATCCGTTGCTCCCCGGTGCGCGGCGCAACCGCTGTACCCGGCTGCCGAGCCGTAGGTCGGCCGTGACGGTCCCACGCGTCCCTCCCAAGGTCGCCCGGCAGGCGGCCGGGTCAGGTTCCGAGTTCGCCAACCGCCTGGGCGAACATGTCACCGCGCTGGTTGTAGTTGACGAACATGTCCATGGAGGCGCAGGCCGGGGCGAGGAGCACCGTGTCGCCTTCGACGGCGAGGCGCCGAGCCTCCTGGACAGCCGCGAGCATCGCCCCAGTGTCCGTCCGCTCGAGGTCGACGACGGGTACTTTCGGGGCGTGTCGCGCCAGGGCTTCACGGATCAGGGCGCGATCGGCGCCGATGAGCACCGCCGCGCGAAGCCGCTTCGCCGACTTGGCGACCAGCTCGTCGAAGGTGGCGCCCTTCGCCAGTCCGCCCGCGATCCAGACGATCGACTCATAGGCCGCCAACGAGGCTTCCGCCGCGTGCGTGTTGGTCGCCTTGGAGTCGTCGATGTACGCGACGCCGTCCACGTCCGCCACGTGGGCGATGCGGTGGGCGTCCGGTGTGAAGGCCCGCAGGCCGTCCCGTACGGCCTTGGCGGGCACCCCGAAGGCGCGTGCGAGGGCCGCCGCGGCAAGGGCGTTGGCGATGTTGTGCGGGGCGGGCGGGCGGACGTCGGAGACCTCGGCGAGCTCCTGGGCGTTCTGCTGCCGGTTCTCGACGAAGGCGCGGTCGATCAGGATGCCGTCCACGACACCGAGTTGGGACGGCGCGGGGGCGGCGAGGGTGAAGCCGATCGCCCGGCAGCCCTCCTCGACGTCCGCCTCCCGGACCAGGTCCTCGGTGGCCTTGTCGGCGACGTTGTAGACGCAGGCGACCTGATTGCCCTCGTAGACACGGCCCTTGTCCTTGGCGTACGCCTCCATGGAGCCGTGCCAGTCGAGGTGGTCGGGAGCGAGGTTGAGGACGGCGGCGGAGTGGGCGCGCAGCGAGGGCGCCCAGTGCAGCTGGTAGCTGGACAGCTCCACGGCGAGGACGTCGTACGGCTCCTCGCCGAGGACGGCGTCCAGCAGGGAGACACCGATGTTGCCGACGGCCGCCGTGCGCAGGCCGGCCGCCTTCAGGATGGACGCCAGCATCTGGGTGGTGGTCGTCTTGCCGTTGGTGCCGGTGACGCACAGCCAGGGAGCGGCCTTCCGGCCGTCCAGTTCCCTGAGCCGCCAGGCGAGTTCGACATCGCCCCAGACCGGTACCCCGGCCTCGTGGGCCGCCGTGAACAGCGGCTTGTCGGGCTTCCAGCCGGGTGCGGTGACGATGAGTTCGGTGCCCTCGGGCAGGGTCGCCCCGTCACCGAGGCGCACGGTGACGCCCAGTGCCTGAAGCTCGGCGGCCTGCTCACGCGCGCGTGCGTCGTCGCCGTCGTTGACGACGGTGACCTTCGCGCCGAGCCCGTGCAGCACCTTGGCCGCCGGGATGCCGGAGACGCCGAGCCCGGCGACGGTGACGTTCTTCCCCTGCCAGTCGGTCACTTGTCCGCTGCCCATCCCGCGTAGAAGATGCCCAGTCCGACGATCACACAGATGCCCTGGATGATCCAGAAACGGACCACCACCAGGACCTCGGACCAGCCCTTGAGTTCGAAGTGGTGCTGCAGTGGCGCCATCCGGAAGACCCGCTTGCCGGTGAGCTTGAAGGAGCCGACCTGGATGACCACCGACATCGTGATCAGTACGAACAGGCCGCCCAGGAGGGCGATCAGCAGCTCGGTGCGGGAGCAGATCGCGAGGCCCGCGAGCACACCGCCGAGCGCCAGCGAACCGGTGTCGCCCATGAAGATCTTGGCCGGCGAGGTGTTCCACCACAGGAAGCCGAGGCAGGCGCCCATCAGCGCGGACGCGATGACCGCGAGGTCCAGCGGATCGCGTACCTCGTAACAGGCGCTGGGGTTGGTCAGGGTCTCGCCGTTGGCGCAGGACTCCTGGAACTGCCAGACACCGATGAAGGTGTAGGCACCGAAGACGAGGACGGAGGCGCCGGTGGCGAGGCCGTCCAGACCGTCCGTCAGGTTCACGCCGTTGGACATCGCGAGGATCATGAACAGCGCCCAGACGACGAACAGCACCGGGCCGATCGTCCAGCCGAAGTCCGTGATGAAGGACAGCTTCGTGGAGGCCGGGGTGTTGCCGCGCGAGTCGGAGAACTGCAGCGAGAGCACCGCGAAGGCGATACCGACGATCAGCTGGCCGGCCATCTTCGCCTTGGCCCGCAGACCCAGCGAACGCCGCTTGACGATCTTGATGTAGTCGTCGAGGAAGCCGACCAGGCCCATGCCCGTCATCAGGCCGAGCACCAGCAGACCCGAGTAGGTCGGGGGCTTGCCGGTGATCACCTTGGACAGGAAGTACGCGGCGATCGTCGCGAAGATGAAGGCGATGCCGCCCATGGTCGGCGTACCGCGCTTGCTGGCGTGCTCGCGCGGGCCGTCGTCGCGGATGTACTGGCCGTAGCCCTTGCGCGCCAGCAGCTTGATCAGCAGCGGCGTACCGACCAGCGTCAGGAAGAGGCCGATCACACCCGCGAACAGGATCTGATTCATCATCGGGCGGCGACCTCACCCTCGGTGCCGGTCGCGAGCAACGCCTGCGCGACGCTCTCGAGGCCGACCGAACGGGACGCCTTCACGAGTACGACGTCCCCCGGGCGCAACTCGCTGCGCAACAGGTCGACCGCCGCCTGTGCGTCGGACACGTGCACCGACTCCTCACCCCACGAACCCTCGTTATATGCGCCCAGTTGCAGCCAGGCGGCTTCCCTGCCCCCGACCGCGACGAGCTTGCCGACATTGAGCCGGACGGCGAGCCGTCCGACCGCGTCGTGCTCGGCGAGCGCCTCGTCCCCGAGCTCGGCCATCTTGCCGAGCACCGCCCACGTCCGGCCCCCCTTGCCCATGGCCGCGAGCGCGCGCAGAGCGGCTCGCATGGACTCGGGGTTCGCGTTGTAGGCGTCGTTGACGATCGTCACGCCGTCCGGGCGCTCGGTGACCTCCATCCGCCAGCGGGAGAGGGAGCCCGCCTCGGAGAGCGCGGTGGCGATCTCTTCCGCGGACATGCCCAGCTCATGGGCGACGGCGGCCGCTGCGAGCGCGTTCGACACGTGGTGCTCACCGTACAGGCGCATGGTCACGTCGCTGCACCCGGAGGGTGTGTGAAGGCTGAAGGCGGGCTGTCCGCTGTCCGTGAGTCGCACGTTCTCGGCCCGTACGTCCGCTTCGCCGGACTCTCCGAAAAAGACCACCTTCGCCTTCGTACGGGAGGCCATGGCCCGTACCAACGGGTCGTCGGCGTTGAGGATCGCGACGCCACCCTCACCGGCCGGCGGCAGGCTCTCGACGAGCTCGCCCTTTGCCTGTGCGATCTGTTCGCGGCCGCCGAACTCGCCGATGTGCGCGGTGCCGACGTTGAGGACGAGGCCGATCTTCGGGGGCGTCAGATCGGCGAGGTAGCGGATGTGGCCGATCCCGCGGGCGCCCATCTCGAGCACGAGGAACTTCGTCTCCTCGGTCGCGGACAGGGCGGTCAGGGGCAGCCCGATCTCGTTGTTGAGCGAGCCCGGTGTGAAGACGGTGGGCGCCTTGCGGCGCAGGACCTGTGCGACGAGGTCCTTGGTGCTGGTCTTGCCGGCCGAGCCGGTGAGCGCGACGAGGGTCGCGCCGAGCTTTTGCACGACGTGCCGGGCGAGGGCGCCCAGCGCCGTCTGGACGTCGTCCACGACGATCGCGGGGACGCCGACGGGCCGCGAGGCCAGTACGGCCGCCGCGCCCGCCTCGACGACCGCGGCCGCGTAGTCGTGGCCGTCCACGCGTTCGCCGACGAAGGCGACGAAGAGGCTGCCGGGCACCACCTCACGGGAGTCCCGGACGACCGGTCCGGTGACTTCCGCGGACGGATCCGGTATGTCGTGGGTCTGCCCGCCGACGACTGCTGCGATCTCGGCGAGGGAGAGGGCGATCACAAGTTCATCCCTGGGTCTGCTGGATAGCTTCGCGAAGCACCTGGCGGTCGTCGAACGGACGGACCACCCCGGCGATGTCCTGGCCCTGCTCGTGGCCCTTGCCCGCGATCAGCACGGTGTCCCCGGCGTGCGCGCGGCCGACGACCGCGGCGATCGCGGCGGCCCGGTCCTCGAACAGCAGGACCTCACCGCGCTCGTGCGCGGGCACGGACGCCGCGCCCTGAAGCATCGTCGCGAGGATCGCGAGGGGGTCTTCGGAGCGGGGGTTGTCGGAGGTCAGTACGGCGGTGTCGGCGAGCCGGGCCACCGCGGCGCCCATCGGGACGCGCTTGGTGCGGTCCCGGTCGCCGCCGCAGCCGAGGACGACGTGCAGCCGGCCCTTGGTGACCTTGCGCAGCGCCTTCAGGACCGACTCGACGGCGTCCGTCTTGTGGGCGTAGTCGACGACCGCGAGGTAGGGCTGCCCGGCGTCCACGCGCTCCAGCCGGCCCGGCACGCCCGGTACCGCGGCGACACCTTCGGCGGCGGTCCGCGGGTCGATGCCGGCGACGGCGAGGGCGACGATCGCGGCGAGGGTGTTCGCCACGTTGAAGGAACCCGGCAGCGGCGCCCTGGCGGCGACCCGCACCCCGTCCGGGCCCACGACGGTGAACGTCGAGTCCAGCGGACCGATCTCGACGTCGACCGCGCGCCAGTCGGCGTCCGGGTCGCCCTCGGCGGAGAAGCTGACGACCGGGACCTCCGCCTCCCGGATCAGCCGGCGGCCGTACTCGTCGTCGAAGTTGACCACGCCGAGTTTGCTGCGTTTCCGGGTGAACAGCTGCGCCTTGGCCTGGAAGTAGTCCTCCATGCCGGAGTGGAACTCCATGTGCTCCGGGCTGAGGTTGTTGAAGACGGCGATGTCGAAGACACAGCCGTCGACCCGGCCGAGGACCAGGGCGTGGCTGGAAACCTCCATGGCGACCGCCTCGACACCGCGCTCGCGCATGACCGCGAACAGCGCCTGGAGGTCGGTGGCTTCGGGGGTGGTGCGCTCGGACTTGATCCGCTCGTCGCCGATGCGCGTCTCGACGGTGCCGATCAGTCCGGTCGACCTGACCGGCTTGAGGCCGCCCTCCATGAGATACGCGGTGGTGGTCTTGCCGGAGGTGCCGGTGATGCCGATCTGGAGCAGGTCGCGGCCCGGGGCTCCGTAGATCGTGGCCGCCAGTTCGCCCATCCGTCCGCGCGGGTCGTCGACCACCAGGACCGGCAGGCCGGTCGCGGCGGCGCGTTCCGCGCCGGCGGTGTCGGTCAGGACGGCGACCGCGCCCAGGCCCGCGGCCTGGGTGACGAAGTCGGCGCCGTGCAGGCGGGCGCCCGGCAGGGCGGCGTACAGGTCGCCGGGGCGGACCGCGCGCGAGTCGTGGGTGATGCCCGTGACCTCGACGGCGGCGCTTCCCGGCTGCTCGGCACCCAGCTGATCGGCGAGCTCCGCGAGGGGTGTTGCGGAGACCTGAGCCGGTCGCGGCGGTCCCGGATATGTCACGGAAGCGCCCTTCTGGGGGGTTTGGGACTGATCAGCGTGTGGCACGGCGGTGAGCGTACCGGGCGTACCCGCCTGCGGGCGAAGCGAGGGCGGGGCCGCGGACGACGATGCGGGCGGTGCGGGGTTCCCGGGGTCGGGAGTGATCATGGTCACGGGCTGGTTCCTGGCTTGTTCGGCGCTGAACAGTGACGGGGCGGGGGTCGAGGCGGGCGGTGCGGGACGGTCAGGGGGTGAAGGAGACAGGGAGGCTCGCGGCCTTGGCGCCGGTCGGTGGGATCTGGAGGGTCTTCAGGGCGAACTCCATGACCTGCTTGAAGACGGGACCGCAGATCTGGCCGCCGAAGTAGCTGCCCTTGGTGGCGTTCTGGATGGCGCAGTACACGGTGACCCGGGGGTTGTCGGCGGGCGCGAACCCGGCGAACGAGGAGGTGTAGCCCTTGTAGGTGCCGGTGGCCGGATCGACCCGGTTGGCGGTACCGGTCTTGCCCGCGACGCGGTAGCCGGGGATCCGCGCCTTGGCGCCCGTGCCCTCCTCGTCGTCCACCACCGACTCCAGCATCTGGGCGAGGGTCTTCGCTGTCTTCTGGCTGACGACCCGGGTCTTCGCGGGCGCCTCGGCGGGGGTGAAGCGTCCGTCCGGGCCCTTGGTTCCGCGCACCAGGGTGGGCTCCACACGGACCCCGCCGTTGGCGATCGTCGAGTACACCGAGGCCGCCTGGAGCGCGTTGAGGGACATGCCCTGGCCGAAGGGGATCGTGTACTGCTGCGAGGTCGACCACTTGCCGGGCTGGGCCAGGATGCCCTTCGTCTCACCGGGGAAGTCGAGTCCGGTCTGGCTGCCGATGCCGAACTTGCGCAGGTACGAGTAGAGGACCTGGTTGGCCTGGGCCTGCGTCTTGCCGAGCTGGCCGGTGGCCAGGATGGTGCCGATGTTGCTGGACTTTGCGAGCACGCCGTTGAGCGTGAGGTACCAGGTGGCGTGGTCGATGTCGTCCTGGAAGAGCCGGTCGCCGCGGTGCAGCCGGTTGGGCACGGTGACATGCGTCAGCGGTGTGGCGGCGTTCTCCTCCAGCACGGCGGCCATCGACATGACCTTGGCCGTGGAGCCGGGTTCGTAGGCGTCCTGGACGGAGGCGTTGCCCATGTCCGCGGACTTGGCCTGCGAGAGGTCGCCCGGGTCGAAGCCGGGCGAGTTGGCCATGGCGAGGATCTCGCCCGTGCGGTTGTCCTGGACGATGACGTAGCCGCGGTCCGCCCGGGACTCCTCCACCTGCTCGGTGATGGCGTTCTGCGCGGCCCACTGGATGTCTCGGTCGATCGTCAGCTCGACGTCGGAGCCGGGCACCGCGGGGGTCTCGGTGGAGCCCACGGTGGGGACCTGGCGGCCGCCGGACTGGGCGTAGCGGATCTTGCCGTCCTTGCCGGTCAGGGTCGCGTTCAGCTGCTGCTCGACACCTCCGCCGCCCTTGCCGTCGGCGTTGACCCAGCCCAGTATCCCGGCGGCGAGGTTCCCGTTCGGGTACACGCGCTTGCTGCTGGGAACGGAGAAGACGCCGGCCAGGACGTTGACGGTGGACTTGTCCGTCTCCGCCTTGGTGGACAGGGCGGATCTCAGGTCCTTGATCTGCTTCCAGACCTGCGGGGTCTGCCGGCCGGCCAGCTTGACGTAACGCAGGCTCGCGTCCTTCGGCCGCAGCTTCTTGACGAGCGCGGACTGCTGCTGGCCGAGGATCGGCGCGAGGAGGGCCGCCGCCTGCTCGGGGGCGTCGCCGACCTTCAGCTGCGCGCGCGTGAACATCGTGGGGTCGGCCGTGATGTCGTAGGCGTCCACGCTGGTCGCGAAGGCCACACCGGCGCGGTCGGTGATCTCGCCCCGCTCGGCGGCCAGCACCTGGCCGACGTACCGGTTCTGCTCGGCCTTGGCGGCGTAAGCGCTCGCGTCGACGGCCTGCACCTGGAGCAGACGGACGACGAAGGCGATCAGCACCAGGGTCAGCGCGAGGCCGACCATCCGCAGGCGCGGACGGGGGCTGCCGAGCCGGATGACACGCTGCGCCGCGGGGCGTGGAGCGGGTGCGGTCGGGCGGCGGGCGGGACGGGCGCCGGGGCCCGGCCGCCGCTGGGCGGACACGGGGCGGGAGGGCCGGGCGGGGCCGGGCACGCGCCGGCGCGGCGGTTCCCTGTCGGACACTTCCGTCACCTGCCGGGGGTCTCGGGGATGGCTTCGGTCGGGGCGGCGCTCGGGGCCGGGGGCTCGGTCGGCTCGGAAAGGGTGCTCGGCGGGGATGTCGCCGGGGACGGCGGCGCCTCGATCGTCTGGGAGAGCAGGATGGCCTCCGGCGGCCGTACGGCGGAGGGAGCCTCCTGCAGGGACTGCTGGGCGGCGGGCGAGGGGACGCCCTTCACGGTGCCGTCGGGATTCAGGAAGGCCGGGTCTCCGCCGGGGACCATGCCGAGTTCGCGTGCGCGGCGCTGGAGGGCGTCGGGGGCGGAGTAGGAGTCGATGTCCCGCTGGAGCGCCTGCTCCTCGTCGGTGAGGCTCTTGGTGTCCTTCTGGAGGTCGTCCATCTTGAACGAGCCCTCGCTGAGCGCGGAGTTCAGCACGAGCAGTCCGATGAGACCGCCGCCCAGGAGAAGGACGACGAGAAGGACGAACGGGGTACGGGCCGCCTGCCGCGGGCCGGCCGGGAAGAGTCGCGCGAGCCGGGCGGCCCTCCCCTTCAGTTCGGGTTTCCTACTCACTCGGCCTCCCCCGGGTCGGAATTCCGAACCCTCGGCTCACGCCCGTCATTCGATGGACTCCCTGATTCGCTCGGCCCCGCGCAGGCGCGCCGGGGTGGCACGCCGGTTCTCGGCGATCTCTTCCTCGGTGGGAAGTTCGGCACCGCGGGTGAGCAGCTTGAGCCGGGGCTGGTAGCGCTCGGGGACGACCGGCAGCCCGGGCGGCGCGGTGTTGGCGGCACCGGCCGCGAACACCTGCTTCACGAGCCGGTCTTCGAGCGACTGGTACGACAGGACGGCGATCCGCCCGCCCACGTCGATCGCCTCCACCGCCGCCGGGATCGCCCGCTCCAGGACGGAGAGTTCACCGTTGACCTCGATGCGCAGCGCCTGGAAGGTGCGCTTGGCCGGGTTGCCGCCGGTGCGCTTGGCGGCCTGGGGAAGGGCGTTGCGGATCAGCTCCACGAGCCGCGCGCTGTTGGTGAACGGCTCCTTGTCGCGTTCACGCATCACTGCGGAGACGATTCGCTTGGCCTGCTTCTCCTCGCCGTACGCCCGCAGGATCCGGACCAGTTCACCGGGCGGGTACGTGTTGAGCACCTCGGCCGCGCTGACGCCGGTCGTCTGGTCCATCCGCATGTCGAGCGGGGCGTCCTGGGCGTAGGCGAAGCCGCGGTCGGCCTCGTCGAGTTGCATGGAGGACACGCCGAGGTCGAACAGGACGCCCTGCACGCGCGCGATGCCGAGCCGGTCCAGTACGTCGGGCAGCTCGTCGTAGACGGCGTGCACGAGGGTGGCGCGGTCGCCGAACGGGGCGAGGCGCTCACCGGACAGGCGCAGCGCCTCCTTGTCGCGGTCGAGGGCGACGAGCCGGACCTCGGGGAACTGCGTCAGCAGGGCCTCGCTGTGGCCGCCGAGGCCGAGTGTGCAGTCGACCACCACCGATCCCGGCCGCTGGAGGGCGGGGGCCAACAGGTCCAGGCACCGCTGGAGCATCACCGGGACGTGTCGACTGTGACTCAAGGGGCCCTCTCAGATCCGGCGGGTGTACGCATCGCCGGGTCCCCGCCCCCTGAGGAAGGGAAGGCCTGCCGGCGCCGCGGGGAGATCTCCGGCGGCCGGGCCGGGGTCTCACGGGGTTCAGTCCAGCAGGGAGATCGTCGCCTCCCGCTTCGCGTCACTTTAGTCCACGGTGTCTCGCGGTCAATCAACCGGCCTGCGCGGCGCGGCCCGACGGGATCCCCTCCCCGCCTCCTCTGTGGCTTACCTCACAAAGAGCACGTGATGACACTCTTTTTCCGTTCTCACAGCAGGCCCAGAACGCACGTGACCAGTACCGTCATCGGTATGACGACTTCTGCATCGGTTCCCGCACGGCCCGAAGGCGCCATAACCGACGACACCGTCACCGACCGCCTCGTCGAGGCGAACGAGCGGTACGCGGCCGCCTTCTCCGACCCCGGCATGGACGCCCGGCCCGTTCTGCACGTCGCGGTCGTGGCCTGCATGGACGCCCGACTCGACCTGCACGCGGCGCTCGGCCTCGAGCTCGGCGACTGCCACACGATCCGCAACGCCGGCGGCGTGGTCACCGACGACGTGATCCGCTCGCTCACCATCAGCCAGCGCAAGCTGGGCACGCGCAGCGTCGTCCTCATCCACCACACCGGCTGTGGCCTCGAGGCGATCACCGAGGACTTCCGCACCGAGCTGGAGATGGAGGTCGGCCAGCGTCCGGCCTGGGCGGTGGAGGCCTTCCGGGACGTCGACCAGGACGTACGGCAGTCGATGCAGCGGGTGCGCACCTCCCCGTTCCTGGTGCACACCGACGACGTGCGCGGCTTCGTGTTCGACGTGAAGACGGGCCTGCTGCGCGAGATCGACCCCGCGTAATCGCCCCCGAGCCCCTGTGCGACCGTTCACGGACGCCGTCGTTCGCTGTCGTTTCGCTGTTGATTTCCGCACCTCGGACGCCCAAATAGTCATAACACCGACATATCGAGGACAGTTGTCCACAGGCGAGTGACACGAATCGGTAACGGCAGCAAGAATGCGGGTGTGACGTCACGCTGAGCAGTTCGTGCACGGCGTCCGTGATTCGGGGTGGGCCGGTTTGCCGCACAGAGCGTCGGCCCGGAGAAAGTTTGGGCCGAGGAGGGCCGGGTGACGACCTATGACGAGCGAGCGAGCCTCACAGATCTGACCGCCACTGTGGAGCGTGTCCGCAGTTCGGTGGAGGGAGTGATCGAGGGCAAGCCCGAGGTCGTACGGCTTTCGCTGACCGTGCTCCTCGCCGAGGGGCATCTGCTGATCGAGGACGTGCCGGGCGTCGGCAAGACGATGCTGGCCAAGGCGCTGGCGAAGTCCATCGACTGCTCGGTCCGCCGTATCCAGTTCACGCCCGACCTGCTGCCCTCGGACATCACCGGGGTGTCCATCTGGGACCAGCAGCGCCGGGAATTCGAGTTCAAGCCGGGCGCGATCTTCTCGCAGATCGTGATCGGCGACGAGATCAACCGCGCCTCGCCCAAGACGCAGTCGGCGCTCCTGGAGTCGCTGGAGGAGCGCCAGGTCACCATCGACGGGACGACGTACGAGCTGCCCAGTCCCTTCATGGTCGTGGCCACCCAGAACCCGGTCGAGATGGAGGGCACCTACCCGCTGCCCGAGGCCCAGCGCGACCGTTTCATGGCCCGTGTCTCCATCGGCTACCCGAGCCCGGAGGCCGAGCTCCAGATGCTCGACGTCCACGGCGGGGTCAGCCCGCTGGACGACCTGCAGCCGGTCGCGCACGCCCACGAGATCGTGAAGCTGATCGACGCCGTCCGCGGTGTCCACGTCGCCGACTCGGTCCGCCGCTACGCGGTCGACCTGGTCTCCGCCACGCGCACCCACCCGGACCTCAGACTCGGCGCCTCCCCGCGCGCGACGCTGCACCTGGTGCGCGCGGCCAAGGCGACCGCCGCCCTCAGCGGCCGGGACTACGCGCTCCCGGACGACGTGCAGAACCTCGCCGTGGCCGTCCTGGCCCACCGTCTGCTGCCCACCGCGCAGGCGCAGCTGAACCGCCGCACGGCGGAGCAGGTCGTCGAGGAGATCATCCAGCGCACCTCGGTGCCCGCGAGCCCCCAGCAGCACGGGTACGGACTCGGCCACGGCACACAGGCGTACGGCCAGCAGCAGTCGCGGAGGCTGTGATGACCGCCGGGGGGACCGGGCAGCCGTCCACGGGCCACGGGGAGAAGGGCGAGAAGGGCGGCGCACGCACGGCCCTGGCCGGTCTGACCACCCGCGGCCGCTCCTTCCTCGCCGCCGGCATCGCGGCCGCCATCTGCGCCTATGTGCTCGGGCAGCCCGACCTGCTGCGGGTCGGGCTGCTGCTGGCCGCTCTGCCGCTGATCTGCGCGGCCGTCGTCTACCGCACCCGCTACCGGGTCGCCGGCAGCCGCCGGCTGTCTCCCGCCCGAGTGCCCGCCGGCAGCGAGGCCCGCGTCCACCTGCGGATGGACAACGTCTCGCGGCTGCCCACCGGCCTGCTGATGCTGCAGGACCGGGTGCCGTACGTGCTCGGTCCGCGCCCCCGCTTCGTCCTGGACCGGGTCGAGGCGGGCGGTCGCCGCGAGGTGTCCTACCGGGTCCGCTCCGACCTGCGCGGCCGCTACCCGCTGGGCCCGCTCCAGCTGCGCCTGAGCGATCCCTTCGGCATGTGCGAACTCACCAGGGCCTTCTCCACCTACGACACGCTGACCGTGATCCCGCGCGTGGAGCCGCTGCCCCCGGTCCGCCTGAGCGGCGAGGCCAAGGGGTACGGCGACGGACGGCTGCGCGCGCTGGCGCTGGCCGGCGAGGACGACGTGATCCCGCGCGGCTACCGCTACGGCGACGACCTGCGCCGGGTGCACTGGCGTCTGACCGCCCGCTACGGCGAACTGATGGTGCGCCGCGAGGAGCAGCCGCAGCGCTCCCGCTGCACGGTGCTGCTGGACACCCGGGGCCTCTCCTACCAGGGCGCGGGCCCGGACTCCGCCTTCGAATGGGCGGTCTCGGGCGCCGCGTCCGTGCTGGTGCACATGCTGGAGCGGGGCTTCTCGGTGCGGCTGCTGACGGACACGGGCAACTCGGTGCCCGGTGAGGGCTCCGACGGGTTCGCCGGCGCGAGCCAGGAGTCGGCGGACGCGGCCGGGCTGATGATGGACACCCTGGCGGTGGTCGACCACTCCGACGGCACGGGCCTGTCCCGGGCGTACGACGTGCTGCGCGGCGGCAACGAGGGACTGCTGGTGGCCTTTCTCGGCGATCTCGACGAGGAGCAGGCGGCGGTGGCCGCGAGGATGCGCCAGCGCAGCGGAGGCGCGGTCGCCTTCCTGCTGGACGGCGACAGCTGGGCGCGTGAACCGAACGGCGCTCCCGATCCGATGAACAGGCAGGAGGAGCGGCTGCGGATGCTGCGCGAGGCGGGCTGGACAGCCCTCAGCGTGCCGCGGGGCGCTCCGCTGAACGAGTTGTGGCGCCAGGCGGACCGCGAGCGGGCGGGCGTGATGACGACGAGCGGCGGGGAGGGACGGTCATGAGCGGGCGGGCCCGACTGACGCTGTGCTCGGCGGCGGCGACGCTGATGGCCTCGTGCGCCCTGCTGCCCCTTGTCACCCCGGCGACCTGGCTCCTCCAGGCCGCGTTCCTGCTGGCCGTCCAGTCCGGCGTGGGCGCGGCGACCCGGCGGGTGCCGCTGGCCCGGCCGCTGACCGTGGCCGCCCAGACCCTGGTCACGCTGGTACTGCTGACCCTGTTCTTCGCCCGGGAGCACGCCCTCGCCGGCCTGATCCCCGGCCCGGAGGCCTTCCGTCATTTCGGTGACCTGCTCCAGACGGGCACCGACGACGTGGGGCGGTACGCGATCCCGGCCCCGCTGTCCGACGGCATCCGGCTGATGGTGATCGGCGGGGTGCTGGTGATCGGTCTGGCGGTGGACACCCTCGCGGTGACCTACCGCAACGCGGCCCCGGCCGGCCTGCCCCTGCTGGCGCTGTACTCGGTCGCCGCGGGCCTGTCCGACGGGGTGACCGACTGGCTGTGGTTCCTGGTCGCCGCGGCCGGCTATCTGATGCTGCTGCTCGCCGAGGGCCGGGAACGGCTCTCGCAGTGGGGCCGGGTCTTCGGCGGGGCGCCGCGCGGTCCGGGCGGACCGTCCGGCCCGGTGGCCCCGGTGCGCACCGGCCGCCGTATCGGCATGGCCGCGCTGGGTGTCGCCCTCGTGGTACCGCTCCTGCCGCTGCCGGCGATACAGGGCGGGCTGCTGGACGGGGCGGGCACCGGTGTCGGCGCGGGCAACGGCAGCGGGGGCACTATCTCCGCGGTCAACCCGCTGGTGTCGCTGCGCGACAGCCTGAACGTGGACGAGGACCGCACGGTCCTGACCCTGCGGACCACCACCAGCAACATCTCGGACATGTACCTGCGGATCGTGTCGCTGGACGACTTCGACGGCACGACGTGGAAGCCGGCGAAGCGTCACATCATCGCCGTGCCGGACGAGTTCCCCTCACCCACCGGCCTGGGTCAGGACGTCAAGCGCACCGAGGTCACGACCCGGATCGCGGCCGCCGCCGCTTACGGCCAGGACTGGCTGCCGATGCCGTACCCGCCCAGCAGCGTGCAGATCAAGGGCAACTGGCGGTACGAGCCGGTCGGCATGACGCTGGTCGGCGACCACGGCCAGAAGACCAACGGCAAGACGTACCAGGTGACGAGCCTCGATGTGCAGCCGACGGCGGAGCAGCTGGCCTCGGCGCCCGAGGCGCCCGGCTCCGTGAAGAGCACCTACACCAAGGTCCCGGACTCCCTCCCCGCGGTGGTGAGGCAGCAGGCCCGGGAGATCACCAAGGGCGCCACCGGCGACTACGAGAAGGCGGTTGCGCTCCAGGACTACTTCGCGGTGACCGGCGGCTTCGAGTACGACACCGAGGTCGAGGTCGGCAGCGGCCCCAACGCGATCGCCCGCTTCCTGAAGGACAAGCAGGGCTTCTGCGTCCACTTCTCGTTCGCGATGGCCGCGATGGCCCGCACGCTGGGCATACCGGCGCGGGTCGCGGTGGGCTTCGCGCCGGGTTCCCCGCAGGCGGACGGTTCGTTGGCGGTGGGCCTGAAGGACGCGCACGCCTGGCCGGAGCTGTACTTCGAGGGCGTCGGCTGGACCCGTTTCGAGCCGACCCCGACCCGGGGCACGACGCCCACGTACACGCTGCCGGACAGTACGGGCGAGACCGTTCCCGACCTGCCGCAGGCCTCCCGCTCGGCGGACGCGGGGCCTTCGACCGAGCCGTCGGCGAGCACCAGCTGCTCGGCCCAGGACAAGAAGCTCGAGGGCTGCGCCGCCGCGCTGCCGCTGGACCCGACGGAGCAGGACGGCGGCGGTCCCCCCTGGTACGAGGTCGCCGGATGGACGCTGCTGGGGGCGGCGGCACTCGCCCTGCCGCTGCTGCCGATGCTGTGGCGGCTGAGACGACGTGCGGTGCGACTGGCGTCCGCCCAGCACTCCGCGTCCTCGCCCGCCGGGGCACCCCCGGGCCGGCGCAAGGACGGCGGGAAGGGCGGGGACGTCCGGCAGCCGGGCGACCCCGGTCCGGCGGTGCTGCTGGACGTGCCGCCGCAGGAGGCCGGTGAGGCGGCCGTCGAGCATGTGCTGGCGGTGTGGCGCGAGCTCACCGACTCGGCCTGGGACTACGGCATCGAGCCGGACGACGCGCTGACCCCGCGGCGAGCGGCCGCGCGGATCGTCCGGATCGGGGAGCTGGACGAGACGGTGGGCCGTTCGGTGCACCGGGTCGCCGGCGCCGTGGAACAGGTGCTGTTCGCTCCGGAGCCCAGGGCCGAGGGCGGCCTGGCCGACGACGTGCGCAAGGTGCGGGGGGCCCTGCGCGAGCGGGTCGGCTGGACCACGCGCGTGCGTGCCGTCGTGGCACCGCGTTCGGCCATCCGCGCGGTCTGGGATCTCCATGACCGCTGGACGGCCCTCAAGGCGTCCTGGGCGGCCCGTCTGGCGACTCTCGTGCGCCGACCGTCCGGGCCACAGAGCCAAGAGCAGAGCGGCTGAGAAGCCGAGAAAGGGCCGAGCCGGCGTCCAGGTGGACCCGTGCTCGGCCCGAGCCGGGCCCGAGCCCGACTCGAGCACCGGCCGGCCCGTGCCGAGCACGGGCCACGCAGGGCAGCCAGGGTGCGCAGGGCACGCAGGGGCTCTGCAAAAGCCGGGGACGCGCGGCTGGGACGGCAGAAACGTTGAGGG
This sequence comes from Streptomyces sp. NBC_01334, assembly GCF_035983595.1. NCBI lineage: Bacteria > Bacillati > Actinomycetota > Actinomycetes > Kitasatosporales > Streptomycetaceae > Streptomyces > Streptomyces sp. NBC_01334. The sequence continues at coordinate 2,839,587 of NZ_CP130718.1, forward strand.
GGCGACCACCCGGCCGGGTGGTCGCCCCCTCAACGTTTCTTCGCATGGGGGTGGTACTGCGGTCAGTGACCGCCCTGCTCATCACGGCGGCGCTGCCAGCGCTGCTCGATCCGGTCCATCATGGAGCGCTTCTGCCGACCCTGACCACGACTGTGCGGGGTACCCGGGGCTCCTGCGGCACCTGCCGCGGGTTGCTCGCCCGGCTTGGGCGCCTTGCGCCAGCCGGTCACGGCGAGAACCGCGCAGCCCAGCATGACGAGGAAGCCCACCACGCTCAGCCAGACCTGCTTGGCGACCATACCGGCCATGAGGAGCGCGATACCCACGAGGAAGCCTGCGACCGCCTGGTAGACCCGCCGCCGGGTGTACGTACGCAGCCCGCTTCCCTCGAGCGCCGACGCGAACTTGGGATCTTCGGCGTACAGCGCTCGCTCCATCTGCTCGAGCATGCGCTGCTCGTGCTCCGAGAGCGGCACGGAGTCCTCCTCATCGTGCAGTCGCCGGGGCGACCCGGGGGGTCCCTTCAGGATAGGCAGGGAATCGCCCCCGTGAAACCCGCCCCTCTACGCCAATTGGCCAACCGGAGCCCGTCATGGACGTCCCGGCCCGCTGAGGTTTCATTCCCCAGGAGCCGACCCGTCATGCCGGGCGGTCTCCCTCGATCATACGGCGCACTGCGCCCGAACGGGGGGCCTGTGGCGTACTCCATGCGCTGCAGAGGCCCTGATCAGCGGTGCGCCCCAGGAGGCACTCAGCTCCCGTCGGCCCCCTGCGTCTCCCCCAGCACGTGAAGCTGGGTCGCCACGGAGTGGAAGGCGGCTAGTTCGGCGGCGGCCTCCTCCAGCTTCAGCAGGGCTTCCATGGCTCCGGGCTCGGTGTCCACGAGCACACCGGGGACGAGGTCGGCGAAGACCCGCACGCCGTGCACCGACCCGACCCGCAGGCCCGCGCCCTCGACCAGGGCGGTGAGCTGCTCGGCCGTGAAGCGGCGCGGCACCGGGTCGCCCTCGCCCCAACGGCCGTCCGGGCCGGTGAGGGCCTGCCGGGCCTCCTTGAAGCGGCCGGCGAGGGCGCGCGCGAGAACGGCTCCGCCGAGTCCGGCGGCGAGCAGACTGAGGACGCCGCCGGAGCGCAGCGCGGCCACCACGTTGCGGACGCCCTCGGCCGGGTCGTCCACGTACTCCAGGACTCCGTGGCACAGGACGACGTCGTAGCCGCCCCGTTCGACCACGTCGAAGAGCCCGTGGGCGTCGCCCTGGACGCCCTTCACGCGATCGGCGACGCCGGCCTCGGCGGTGCGGCGCTCCAGGGCGAACAGCGCGTTGGGGCTGGGGTCGACGACGGTGACCCGGTGCCCGAGGAGGGCGACGGGCACCGCGAAGTTCCCGCTGCCGCCGCCGGTGTCGAGGACGTCGAGCGACTCACGCCCGGTCGTCTTGACCCGGCGCTCGAGGGCGTCCTGAAGGACCTCCCAGACCACGGCCGTACGGAGAGCGGCGCGGGGCCGAGGGGGGTCGGAGCGTAGCGGCGTCGGGTGCGGGCTGTGGTGGGAGACGGGCGGGCGCATCGGGTCCGACACGGCAGTTGACTCCTCGGCACGGCACCGCCTCTTGCGCGGCGGAGCGAACGGGCTGCCTTCCCGGCCCGATCCGACCCGGCCCGGTGCGGGCGGGGCAGGGTGGGCGGAGGCAAGGCTTCAGGCGCCTTCCACCCTATTGCCTCCGGCGCCTTTGCCCGGTCACGGTGGTGCGCCCCGGCGGCGGGCATGTCAGCCCGCGTCCGGCAGGTCGCGTCCCGCACCGGAGCCGTCCGGGTCCTCCCCCTCCTGGCGCGGCTGCGGCAGGACCGGCTGGAGCACCAGCATGCGTTCGACGAGGCGGAGGAACATCGCCACGTCGCGTATCAGGTCGTCGGCGTCCCGGCGGTTGGCCGCGCCCTGGATGCCCGCCTCGGCCCGGGCACGGCGCCGGGCCCCGGAGGCGAACAACGCGCTCCACTCGGTGAGTTCGGGCGCTATCTCGGGGAGCACTTCCCAGGCGCTCCGGATGCGGGCCCGGCGGCGCGGGGCGGGATCGGGGCGGCCCCGGGCGGCGAGCACGGCCGCCGCGGTGCGCAGGGCGGCCAGATGCGCCGTGGCGTAGCGCTCGTTGGGGGTTTCGAGGACGGCCGCCTCGTCCAGCCCGGCGCGGGCCTGGGCGAGCAGGTCGAGGGCGGCGGGCGGGGCCGTGGTGCGGCGCAGCACGGGGTGCACATCGCTCGCCGGGCCGTTCAGTGAGGGGGCAGGGCCGGCGGCGCGGCGCCGGTTTGCGGCGGCTGCGTGGTAGGTGGCCATGACGAACCTCCTGTCGTCTGTGTGACGGCACGCCCTGATACGGGTTGCCGTATGTGCCCATCGTGGGGTATGGCACTGACAATCCGTTCTGACCTGGGCTTTTGCTTCGATCGAAGGTTCGGGCTAGTTTTTGCACTGACCAGTCAGTTCAAATAGTCGTCAATCAGGGGGACCTGTGGACGGAGTCGGTGTCACCGCCGACGGCTTCGGGCTCCGAGGCCCTCGCGGATGGGCGTTCCGGGGCGTCGGCCTCGACGCGGAGCCGGGCTCGTTGATCGCCGTCGAGGGGCCGTCCGGCTCCGGGCGGACCAGTCTGCTGCTCGCCCTCACCGGGCGGATGAAGGCCACCGAGGGGACGGCGACCGTGGGCGGGGCACGGCTGCCGAAGCAACTGGCCGCCGTGCGGCGCGTCAGCGCGCTCGCGCACGTCGCCGGGGTCACCGACCTCGACCCGGCCCTGACCGTCGGGGAGCACCTGCGCGAACGGGCGCTGCTGGAGCGGCGGTTCGGCGGCCCCGTACGGGAGTTGCTGCGACCGCGCGCCGAGCGGGCGGCCGAGGTGGGGCTGCGGATCGACACCGCGCTCGCCGCCGCCGGGCTCGACCGGGAGGCCCTGCCCAAGGGGTCGCGGACCGCCGTCCGGGATCTGGAGCGCCTCGAAGCGCTGCGGCTGTCCGTGGCGCTGGCGCTCATCGGACGCCCCGGGCTGCTCGGTGTCGACGACATCGACCTGAAGCTCACGGACGCCGAGCGGGAGGAGGTCTGGGCGCTGCTCGGATCCCTCGCCGAGGCGGGGACGACCGTCCTCGCGGTGTGCGGCGAGGCCCCCGAGGGCACGGTCACGGTCTCCACCGGCCCGCAGGCCGCCCCGCTCGACCGGGAGGACGCCGACGAGGCCCCTGACCGGGAGGACGCCGACGAGGCCCCTGACCGGAAGGACGCCGACGAGGCCCGTGGCCAGAAGGACGGCATCGAGGCCTCCGACGAGCCCGCCGCCGGATCCGCCCGAAAGACGGCCAGGTCCACCGAGTCCAGTGAGCCCACCGAGCCCACCGAGTCCACCGAGCCCACCGGGTCCGAGCAGGAAGAGGAGAAGACGGATGCGATCGCCGAGACTGGCCGCGCTTGAGCTGCGGCGCTTCGGCCGGGGCAAACTCCCCCGGGCGGCCCTCGTCGCGCTCCTGCTGCTGCCCCTGCTGTACGGCGCGCTGTACCTGTGGTCCTTCTGGGACCCGTACGGCCGCCTGGACCGCATTCCCGTGGCACTCGTGAACGACGACAAGGGCGCCACCGCCGACGGCAAGAGGATCACCGCCGGGGACGACATCACCAAGGGCCTGCGCGACAGCGAGGTCTTCGACTGGCACGAGGTGAGTGCCGCCGAAGCACGCGCGGGCGTGGAGGACGGCAGGTACTACCTGTCGCTGACCATGCCGGCCGACTTCAGCGGACGGATCGCCTCCAGCGCGGGCGACTCGCCCGAGACGAGCGCCCTCCAGGTGCGCACCAACGACGCCAACAACTACATCGTCGGGCAGATCTCGCGAACGGTCTTCAGCGAGGTGCGTACGGCCGCGTCCACGAAGACCTCGCGGTCCTTCCTGGACAAGATCTTCGTCTCCTTCTCCGACATCCACGGGGCGACCGCGAAGGCCGCCGACGGGGCCGACGACCTCACCGGCGGCATCGGCAAGGCCGAGAAGGGCTCCAAGGACCTCGCCGACGGGCTGAGCGACGCCAAGGACGGCAGCGGCAAGCTGGCGAAGGGCCTGAAGAAGCTCGACAAGGGCGCCGACGACCTGGAGGACGGTTCGCAGAAGGTCGCGGACGGCACCCAGACGCTCGCCGACAAGGTCAACGGGGTCGCCGACACGCTGGGGCCCTTCGTCAAGGACAACGAGAAGACCATCGGGGACACCGCCCAACTGGTCGCCGACTCGGCCAAGGTGATCCGCGACAACCTCGCCACCCTGGTCAAGCTGGCGCCGACCGCCGCCGAGGGCGCCCACACGGCCTCGGACACCCTCGCCGCCGTCCACAAGGCGCGCTGCGAGACGCCGGTACTGCCCGACCCGGCGTGCGCCGACCTCAAGAAGGCCAAGGACGCGGCCGCCGACGTGGCGAAGGTCGCCGACGACCTCAACACGCTGATCGCCGACCAGGACGGCGACCTGAAGACGCTCCGCACGAACCTCGCCACCCTCCAGAAGCAGGCGCAGTCGCTCGCCGACAGCGCCCCGCACCTCTCCGAGGACCTCGACGACGCCGTGACCAAGGTCAACGCACTCAACACGGGCGCCGCGAAGGTCGCCAAGGGTGCCAAGAAGCTGCACACCGGGCTCGGCACGGCCAAGACGGGGTCGGTCGACCTCGACGAGGGTGTCACCAAGCTCGAGACGGGCGCCCAGGACCTCAACGGCGGCATCTTCAAGCTCTCCGACGGCTCCGGAAAGCTCGCCGACGGCCTGCACGACGGTGCCGAACAGATCCCCGACTACGACACGCAGCAGCGCGACGCGCGCACCGCCGTCATGGCCGACCCCGTGCAGCTCGCCTCCAAGGACCTGCACAAGGCGCCCAACTACGGCACCGGCTTCGCCCCGTACTTCATCCCGCTGTCGCTGTGGGTGGGCGCGATGGTGGCGTACATGCTGATCGCGCCGATGAACCGGCGCGCACTCGCCGCGGGCGCCCCGGCGTGGCGGATCGCGCTGGCGGGCTGGCTGCCGGTGGTCGCGATCGGGGTGCTCCAGACGACCGCCCTGATGGCCGTGCTGCACTGGGCGATCGGCCTGGAGATGGCAAGGGCGGCCGGCACGGTGGGCTTCCTGTTCCTGGTGACGGCGTGCTTCGCCGCCCTCGTGCAGTGGCTCAACGCGCGCTTCGGGGCAGCGGGCCGCATCCTCGTACTCGCCCTGCTCATGCTGCAGTTGACGTCGGCGGGCGGCACCTATCCGGTGCAGACCAGCCCCGGCTTCTTCAACGCGATCCACCCCTACCTGCCGATGAGTCACGTCGTCGACGCGCTCAGGAGGCTCATCACGGGCGGCGGCCTGACACCGGTGTGGCACGCGTGCGTGGTGCTCGTCGCCTTCACCGCGGGCGCCCTCGCGCTGACCGCCCTGTCGGCGCGCCGCCGCCAGGTGTGGACACTGGACCGGCTGCACCCGGAGCTGAGCCTGTGAGGATCCGGCGTCCGGCGGGCCGGGTTCCTGTGACAATCAGGACCATGGAAAGCAGCACCACCCCGGGCGGCAGCACCCGCCGCGAGGCCACCCGGCAGAAGCTCTACGAGGCAGCCGTCACGCTCATCGCCGAGCAGGGCTTCTCCGCGACGACCGTGGACGAGATCGCCGAACGGGCCGGCGTCGCGAAGGGCACGGTCTACTACAACTTCGCGAGCAAGTCGGTCCTCTTCGAGGAACTGCTGAGGCACGGCGTGGGCCTCCTCACCGCCTCGCTGCGGGAGGCGGCCGAGCGCACCGCGCGGAGCGGCGGCAGCAAGGTCGACGCCCTGGACGCGATGGTCCGCGCGGGCCTCGTCTTCATCGACCGCTACCCGTCCTTCACCCAGCTCTACGTGGCCGAGCTGTGGCGCACCAACCGTGCCTGGCAGTCCACCCTCATGGTGGTCCGGCAGGAGGCGGTGGCCGTCGTCGAGGGGGTGCTGCGCGAGGGCGTCGAGAACGGCGAGTTCAGCGACGAGATCGATGTCCCGCTGACGGCGGCCGCTCTGGTCGGCATGGTGCTGGTGGCCGCGCTGGACTGGCAGGCCTTCCAGCCGGAGCGCTCCCTGGACGACGTCCACTCGGCGCTGTCCCGGCTGCTCCAGGGACGGGTGAGCGGTCACCGGTAGCCCACGCGCGCGTGGTGCGGGGCTGAACCGCGCCACGCGCGCGTGGGCACGAGGAAGCGCCGGTCCGCGGTGGCCCCGTCCCCCGTGGGCCGCCTCGAACCGGCGCTTCCTCGTGCTCCCCCGTTCCCCCTGTTCCCCCGTTCCCTCCCCCGTTCGGTCGTTCCCCCGGGGTGCCCCCCGCGCCTCGCTCCCGCCGAACCGGCCGGCGGAAGGAGCGGATCGAGGGCCGCTCCGTTCCGGCGCCCCGTGTCGCCGGTGCCGGAGCCGCTCCTCTTTCCGTGCCACCACTCTCTCGTTAGCGCAGGTCCGCCCCCATCCGCGCGCGTACTCAACTCACCCACTAGGTACGCGTACTCAGCTCTGCGCACTCATCCCCAGGACGCCGCGCGGCCGACTGGTTACGATCGCGTCCGTGTCCGTACTCCCCCTTGTGTTCACCAGCGGCTGGGCCAGCGGCATCAACGCCTACGCGGTGGTGCTGCTGCTCGGCGTGTTCGGCGCGACCGGGCTGAGCGAAGACGTCCCCGAGACCCTCCAGCGGCCCGAGGTGCTCATCGCCGCAGGCCTCCTGTTCCTCTGCGAGGCGGTCGCCGACAAGATCCCGTACGTGGACTCCGCGTGGGACACCGTGCACACGGTCGTCAGGCCGGCGGCGGGAGCCTGGGTCGGGGCGGTGCTCGCCGGGCAGAGCGGTTCGCTCTCCGACGCGGCGGCGGGCCTGCTCGGCGGTTCGACGGCGCTGGCCAGCCACGCCGTCAAGGCCGGCACCCGGATGGCGGTGAACTCCTCGCCCGAGCCGTTCAGCAACGTGGTCGTGAGCCTGGCCGAGGATCTCGGGGTCGCCGGGATCGTGACGTTCGCGATGTTCCACCCGGAAGCGGCCGCGATCATCGCGGGGGCCCTGCTGCTGGCCGGTCTGGCGGTCCTCTTCCTCCTCGTCTCGCGGATCCGCCGGTTCCTGCGGCGCAGGGCGCAGCGGCGGGAGGAACGCCGGCTCGCCCGGCTCCCGTGGCCGCCGCCACCGGGCTGACGGCGTGGCTGTCGGTGGCGGCCGATAAAGTCGCAGGCATGGCAGGGATTGCGGTGATCGGCGCCGGCATGGGCGCGCTGACGGCGGCCGCCCGGCTGGCCGTCGCGGGCCATCGGGTGACGGTGTACGAGCGTACGCAGACGTACGGCGGAGCGGTGCGCCGCTTCGAACGGGACGGGTTCGGTTTCGACACCGGTCCCGGTCTGCTGCCCCTTCCCGCCGTCTACCGCGACCTCTTCGTCAAGACCGGCAAGGAGCCGCTGGAGGCCTGCGTCGAGCTGGTCCAGGTCGATCCGTCCGCACGACACGTCTTCGCGGACGGCACCGAGGTGGCGCTGCCGAACGCCTCGCGGGCAGGGGTCGTCGCGGCACTGGACGCGGCACTCGGGGCGCCGGCCGGGCAGCGCTGGGGCGACTTCCTGGTCCGGGCCCGCGAAGCCTGGGACCGCACCCGCCGTCCGCTCCTGGAGGAGCCCCTGTGGGACGACTGGTCGGTGCTGGCGGCCCGCGAGCCCTACCCGGCGGTCCCGCACAAGCGCCTGCTGCGCACCCGTCGGGCGGGCACCCTCGCCGAGGTCGGCGCCTGGGAGCTGCGTGACCCCCGGCTCACCGCGCTGCTCGAGGGCCACGCGCTCGCGTACGGCCTGGACCCGCGGGTCACCCCGGCGAGCGCGGCCGTGCTGCCGTACATGGAGCACGCCTTCGGCACCTGGTACGTACGCGGGGGGATGCGGGAGCTGGCCCGCGCGGTCCACGAGCGGTGTCTGGCCCGGCGGGTGGAGTTCGTCTTCGGCGCCGAGGTCATCCGGATCCTGGAGAAGGACGGCCGGGCGGTGGGCGTGGAACTCGCCGACGGCGAGGTGCGGGATGCGGACTTCGTGGTCGCCCCCGGCAGCACCGGCGGTCTGCCCGCCCGCGCGGACGGCGAGGTCGCTCCCCAGCAGAGCCTGCCGAGCCGGCTGGCCGTACTGCTCGCGCTGCGCGGCGCCCGGCCGGAGGGGACCGCGCACCGGACGGCGGTGCACTCGCAGGACCGTGACGGCGAGTTGGAGAGCCTCTTCGGTACGGCGCCGTCAGTGCCCGCGCGACCGACGGTGACGGTCCTGCGGCCCGACGACCCGGCCCTGGTCCCGGACGGCGCCCACGAGGCGGTCACGCTCGGTGCGGTGGTGCCCGCGGGCGCGGAGATTCACGAGGCACACGTGGACGCGCTGGTCGCGGCCGCCGAACGAGCCGTCCCCGGTCTGCGCGACCGCGTCCTGTGGCGCGAGGTGCGCACCCCCGCCGACATCGCGCGGGAGACCGGCGCGGCGGGCGGGGCGGTCCCGGCGCCGGCACTGGCCGCGGCCGGGGGGCGGCTGCTGCATCCCGCCAACTCCACGGGCCTGCAAGGGCTGTTCACGGTCGGCGGCTGGTCACACCCGGGCGGCGGACTGCCGCACGCGGGCATGTCGGGTGCGCTGGTGTCCGGGCTGATCGTGGAGGGCCCGCGGTTCCGAGGCTCGCAGTGAGCCGCCGAGGTTCCCGGCGGCGACCCCGACAGCAGGCGTTCCCGGGAGGACGCGGCCGTCAGAACCGATACTGCTCGTCGTAGCCGGTGCCCTGGCCGTGGCCCTGCTGCTGGCCGTCGCCCTGGTACGGGTACTGCTGCTGCTCGGGCGGGAGTTCGCCGCCCAGCGGGTCGTCGGTGCTGCGCTGCTGCGGGACCCAGACGCCGCCCGCCGGGGTCTCCCCGTAGCCGCCGGTGCCGTACTGCTCCTGGCTGTAGCCCTGCTGCCCGTACTGCTGCTGGCCGTAGCCGGCGTCGTAGGAGCCGCCGCCGTAGGTCTGGGTGCCGATGTACGGGTCGGAGTAGGCGGCGTACTGCTGCTCGCCGGTGGCGTCGTAGCCGTACTGCTGCTGGTGGTACCCGGAGTACGTGTCGTACCCGTAGTTCTGGTCCGTGCCCTGGGCGGCCGTCGCGTACTGGTCCTGGGGCTGGCCCTGCGACTGGTCCTGGCCGCCCGCGGCCGCGTACGCGGTGTCGCTGTATATGCCGTAGGAGCCGGTGTCGTCGGGCAGGGGCTGCGGCTCGTACACGGACGTGGTCTCGGCCGCCGAGGGATCGGTGCTGCGGGCCGCGGGCGTGAAGACGTCGTCGCGGTCGTAGTCGTCGTCGCCGAAGGCGTTCTTGTCGCCGAAGGCGTTCCTGTCCTGGCCGAACGCCACGTCGTCGGTGCCGTACTGCGAATCGGCGCCGATACCGGCCTCGCCCGCCTCCAGGCCGGAGACCTCGAGCGTCGGGTCCTTGCGCTCGGCCTTGCCGCGGCGCCGCTTGGTGACGGCACCGCCCTCACCGTCCGTGTCCGCGTCCCCGCGCCGGAAGGCCCAGCCCTCGGCGAAGCCGCGCCGGAACGACAGCGTGACGTAGGTCTGGCCGACCGCGAAGGCGGCCGCGCCCAGTGCGATGACGATGACCGACGGGATCAGGACACCGAGAACCACGCCGAGGAAGCCGACGAAGGCCAGCAACCGCCAGCGCAGCCGCGCCTTGTACTGCAGCAGAACCTCGCCGAGCAGCCACAGCGCGACAAAGCCAAACGCGATGTAGAGGACCGTCCAGCCCATGTACGCCCCTCTCCCAGTGGCCGCTACGCAGTGTGTCGTATGTGAATGCGACCGGTCTAGGCCTGCGGCGGATGGTGCAGGCCCAGGTTCTCGTAGATTTCCAGCGTCGCCGTGGAGTTGTTGAGCGTGATGAAGTGCAGTCCGGGCACTCCCTCGGCCAGCAGCCGTGCGCAGAACTCCGTGGCGAAGTCGATGCCAATGGAGCGTACAGCGGCCGGATCGTCTTTGGCTGTGAGGATCCGCTCTTTCAGGGCGGCCGGGAAGTGGGCGTTGCTGAGCTTGGGCAGGCTCTCCAGCATCTTCACACTCGTCACCGGCAGGACCTCGGGGATGACCGGAGTCACACAGCCCGCCGCCTCGACGCGGTCGCGCAGCCGCAGATACGACTCGGGCTCGAAGAACATCTGCGTGATGGCGTAGTCGGCGCCGGCCCGGCACTTGTCGACGAAGTGCGTGACGTCCGTGTCCCAGTCGCCGGAGCGCGGGTGCATCTCGGGGAAGGCCGCGACACCCACGCAGAAGTCGCCCGACTCCTTGATGAGCCGGACGAGTTCGGCGGCGTACGTCAGGCCCTGGGGGTGCGGTACCCACGCGCCCATGGGGTCGCCGGGCGGGTCGCCGCGCACGGCGAGCATGTTGCGGATCCCGGCGTCGGCGTACTGGCCGATGATGTTGCGCAGCTCGGCGATGGAGTGGTCCACGGCAGTGAGGTGCGCGACCGGCGTGAGGGTGGTGTCGACGACGATCTGCTGGGTCTCCCTGACCGTGGTCGCCCGGGTGGAGCCGCCGGCACCGTACGTCACCGAGACGAAGTCAGGGGCGACCGCCTCGACCCGGCGCAGCGCGTTCCACAGGCTCCGCTCACCCTTCGGCGTCTTCGGCGCGTAGAACTCGAACGAGTACGTCGTCTTGCCGGTCGCCAGGATGTCGCGCACGGTGCGCGCGCGGTCCGTCCTGGTGGATGCGGTTCCTAGGGCCATACCCGCAGGTTAGCCAGGGGTGGGCGGTCCCCCAACCCGATGCGGGAAATTTGCCCGGATTGTCGACTTGTTGTCCACCCCTTGGGACAGCCGTACCAGACGTGTCGGCCGTGCCGGAAGTACCGGCCCGGGGCCGGCCGGATCACGCCTCGCGCAGCCGCTTCGCGAACTCCGCCGCCGCGGCACCCGGGTCGTCCGCGTCCGTGATCGCCCGGACGACGACGACCCGGCGGGCACCCGCCGCCAGTACCTCGTCCAGGTTGCCGAGGTCGATGCCGCCGATGGCGAACCAGGGGCGGTCGGTGCCGAGGGCGGCCGTGCGCCGTACCAGGTCGAGGCCGGGGGCGGGCCGGCCGGGCTTGGTGGGGGTGGGCCAGCACGGGCCCGTGCAGAAGTAGTCGACGCCCTCCTGGACGGCGGCGGCCCCGGCCTCCGCCTCCGAGTGCGTGGAGCGGCCGACGAGGACCTCCTCGCCGAGGATCGCGCGGGCCGCGGGGACCGGCAGGTCGCCCTGGCCGAGGTGGAGCACGTCGGCGGCGGCCGCGTGCGCGACGTCCGCGCGGTCGTTGACCGCGAGCAGCTTGCCGTGCCGGGCGCAGGCGTCGGCGAAGACCTCGAGGTGCTCCAGCTCCTCGGCCGCCTCGATGCCCTTGTCGCGCAGCTGGACGATGTCGACACCGCCCGCGAGGACCGCGTCCAGGAACTCCGGGAGGTCGCCCTGGCGGGTGCGGGCGTCCGTGCAGAGGTACAGCAGGGCGTCGGCCAGGCCGGTGCGGGCGGTGTCGGGCATACGAAGGTCCCCCAGTGCGGTGGCGTACGGGAGCGAGCGCCCCCGTACGCCGCGTGTGTCGGTTCGAATACGCGGGTCAGACGGCGAGCGCCTGGGCGCGGCGCTTCACCTCCGTGCCGCGATTCTCACTCAGGGCCTGCGCGGGGGTGCCCGGCAGGCTCGGGTCGGGGGTGAAGAGCCACTCGAGCATCTCTTCGTCCTTGAAGCCGTCGTCCCGCAGCAGGGTCAGGGTCCCGACCAGGCCCTTCACCACCTTGTCCTCGTCGATGAAGGCGGCGGGGATGTGCAGCGCGCGGTTCTCGCCTCGGCGTACGGCGATGAGCTGTCCGTCCTTGATCAGCTGCCGGACGCGGATCACGTCGACATCGAGCATCTCCGCGATGTCGGGCACGGTGAGCCAGGCGGGGACGAGAGCATCGGTCTTTGCGTCAATCTCGGTCACGGGAACAAGCCTGCCATCTGCCGCTGACAGTCGGAAACCGGGCCGGTCCGACCAGGCGCTCAGGCCGCCGCCGTCGCCGCCTTCAGCGGCCTCGCCGGATCCGCGAGGAGCCGCGGGTTCATGGGCGTGCCCGCCTGGATCAGCCGCTTGCCCTGGGCGAGGTCGCGCGCCCTGCCCACGGCCAGCAGGGCGACCAGCCGGTCCCCGCGCAGCCAGCACACCGACCAGGCCGGTCCCGACGGGTCGCCGCGCCACAGCACGCGGTCGGCGTCGGCGTGGTGTCCGGCGTACTGGACGAAGCGGCCGAACTGCTCGGACCAGAAGTACGGGACGGGGTCGTAGACGGCAAGGGGTTCGTCGGTGGCGGCGCCGACGATGTTCGCCGCGACCGTGCGCGGTCCCTGGAGGGCGTTGTCCCAGTGATGCACGAGGAGCCGCTCGCCGTACCGCCCCGAGGGGAAGGAGGCGCAGTCGCCGACCGCGTACACATCGGGCACGGAGGTCCGCAGATGGACGTCGGCCACGACCTCACGGTGGGCGCCGAGCGCGACGCCGGAGCCGGCCAGCCAGGCGGTGGCGGGGCGGGCGCCGATGCCCACCACGACGGCGCCGGCGGGCAGCCGGGACCCGTCGTCCAGGACGACCGCACCGGGCTCGACGCGCTCCACGCGCGCGTGGGTGCGCAGCTCGATGCCGCTGTCGGCGTACCAGGCGGTCATCGGGGCGGCGACCTCGGAGGGCAGGGCCCCGGCCAGCGGCCGGTCGGCGGCCTCGACGACGGTGACCGCGCAGCCGGCCTCCCGCGCGGCCGTGGCGAACTCGGCGCCGATCCAGCCGGCGCCGACGACCACGATGTCGTGCTGCCGGGCGAGTACGGGCCGCAGCCGTTCGGCGTCGTCCAGGGTGCGCAGCAGATGCACGCCGGGCACGCCCTCGGCGCCGGGCAGCCGGATCGGTTCGGCACCGGTGGCGAGGACGAGGACGTCGTAGGGGACGGGCCCGGCCTCGGTGTCCAGCTCGTGGTCGGCGGGTCGAAGGCCGCCGACCTCACGGCCGAGCACCAGCTCGATGCCGAGGCCCTCGAAGTCGACGTCGAAGGCGGAGCCCTCGGCGTTGCCGAGCAGGACGGCCTTGGACAGCGGGGGCCGGTCGTAGGGCTGGTGGGGCTCCGCGCCGATCAGCGTCACCGTGCCGTCGAAGCCCTGCTCACGCAGGGCCACGGCGGTCTGCACCCCGGCCATGCCCGCGCCGACGACCACCACGCGCCGCCCGGACGGACCGCCTTCTTCCTGCCTCTGCTCGCTCACCTGATCACCTTAGGCGGCTGACGAATCGTCAGTCAGCCGTCGTGCGCCGTGACCTGCTCCACAACGCTGGTGCCGCTGCCCTCCTGCGACTCCCACGCCCAGCTCTCCTCGAGCCGCATCCGTCCGTCCTCCAGCTCCACGACCGTCGAGACGCAGTGCCCCGAGGACGTCGTCCCGTCGTGCTTGAGCTGTACGTACCGGAAGTCGAGCCGGTCCCCTTCCCGGGTACCCACGAGATGCCCGCGTACGACGTCACCGCCCGCGTACTCCGCCCAGATCTCGCCGCCGCGCTCGTGGTACGTGAAGCGGGTGCGGGTGCCGACCTGGCCCGGGGCCTGGTCGGCGACGGGCGCGAGGACGAGGCCGTCCAACGAGCGGGGCATGACGAAAGGCTCCCTTACAGAGGCGCCGGACCACGGGCTAGGGTGGCCAACCTAGAGCACACGCGGGAGTCCGGACGCACCGGGCTGAGAGGGAGGCTGGCGGCCTCCGACCGTCGAACCTGATCCGGGTCATGCCGGCGAAGGGAGGGGCTGGACGCCCATGTCGTCTCCACGTACGTCAGACGTCCTCGTCATCGGGGGCGGGATCATCGGGCTGGTCACGGCCTGGCGGGCCGCGCAGCGCGGCTTCGCCACGGCCGTGGTCGACCCGGCGCCGGGCGGCGGAGCCGCCCAGGTGGCGGCCGGGATGCTGGCCGCCGTCACCGAACTGCACCACGGCGAGCAGACCCTGCTCGGCCTCAACCTGGCCTCCGCCCGCCGCTATCCGGAGTTCGCGGCCGAGCTGACGGAGCTGACCGGCCACGACCTCGGCTACCGGCGCTGCGGCACGCTCGCGGTCGCGCTGGACTCCGACGACCGCGCCCATCTGCGCGAACTGCACGCGCTTCAGCAGCAGTCGGGGCTGGAGTCGGAGTGGCTGTCCGGGCGTGAGTGCCGGCGCCTGGAGCCGCTGCTGGCGCCCGGGGTGCGGGGCGGGCTGCGGGTCGACGGCGACCATCAGATCGACCCGCGGCGGCTGACCGCGGCGCTGGTGGCCGCGTGCGAGCGGGCCGGGGTGGCCTTCCACCGCGTACGGGCCGAGCGGCTGTCCGTCGTGGGCGGGCGCGCCACGGGGGTCGTCACGCGGGACGGTACGGCCCTGGAGGCGGGGCAGGTGGTGCTCGCCGGCGGCAGCCTGAGCGGACGGCTCGCGGGGGTGCCGCAGGACGTGCTGCCTCCCGTACGGCCGGTGAAGGGCCAGGTGCTGCGGCTGACCGTGCCGCCGCGGTACGCGCCGTTCCTGAGCCGGACCGTGCGGGCCGTGGTGCGCGGCAGCCAGGTCTACCTGGTCCCCCGGGAGAACGGCGAGCTGGTCGTGGGCGCCACCAGCGAGGAGCTGGGCTGGGACACCACGGTGACGGCGGGGGGCGTGTACGAGTTGCTGCGCGACGCCCATGAGCTGGTCCCGGGGATCACCGAGCTGCCGCTCACGGAGACGCGCGCGGGGCTGCGGCCCGGGTCCCCGGACAACGCGCCGCTTCTCGGGCCGACGGAGCTGGCGGGGTTGCTGCTGGCCACCGGCCACTACCGCAACGGCGTGCTGCTGACGCCGGTGACGGGTGACGCGATGGCGCACGCGCTGGCCACCGGGGAGCTCCCGGACGAGGCCCGTCCCTTCACGCCCCGGCGCTTCGGCGCCACCGCACTCTCGGAGCAGCCCGCATGAACGCCCAGGACAACGCCCAGGACAACGCCCGGGAGAACGCCCCCGTGCAGGTCTCGGTGAACGGAGAGCGACGCGAGTTCGCTCCCGGTACGGCCCTCGACAGCGTCGTACGGTCCCTGACGCCGGCGCCCTCCGGGGTGGCCGCCGCGCTCAACGAGACCGTCGTCCCGCGCGCGCAGTGGCCGTCGACGGCGCTGCGCGACGGTGACCGGGTGGAAGTCCTCACCGCGGTCCAGGGGGGCTGAGCCATGGCCGACGATCCCTTCGTCCTCGGAGGCAGGTCCTTCTCGTCCCGTCTGATCATGGGCACCGGGGGTGCGCCCAGCCTGGAGGTGCTGGAGCGGGCGCTGGTGGCGTCCGGGACCGAGCTGACGACGGTCGCGATGCGCCGGGTGGACCCGTCGGTGCACGGTTCCGTGCTGTCGGTGCTGGAGCGGCTCGGTATCCGGGTGCTGCCGAACACGGCGGGCTGTTTCACCGCCGGGGAGGCCGTGCTGACGGCCCGGCTGGCGCGGGAGGCGCTGGGCACCGATCTGATCAAGCTGGAGGTCATCGCCGACGAGCGCACGCTGCTGCCGGACCCGATCGAGCTGCTGGAGGCGGCGGAGACGCTGGTGGACGACGGGTTCACGGTGCTGCCGTACACGAACGACGATCCGGTGCTGGCCAGGAAGCTGGAGGACGTGGGGTGCGCGGCGGTGATGCCGCTGGGCTCGCCGATCGGCTCCGGGCTGGGCATTCGCAACCCGCACAACTTCCAGCTGATCGTCGAGCACGCGCGCGTGCCGGTGATTCTGGACGCGGGGGCGGGCACCGCGTCGGACGTGGCGCTGGCGATGGAGCTGGGGTGTGCGGGGGTGATGCTGGCGTCGGCGGTGACGCGGGCGCGGGAACCCGAGCGGATGGCGTCGGCCATGCGGGCCGGCGTCGAGGCGGGAAGGCTGGCCCGGCTGGCCGGGCGGATCCCGCCCCGCTACTTCGCGGAGGCTTCCTCGCCCGTGGAGGGCCGGGCCGTGCTGGACCCCGAGCGCCCCGCGTTCTGACCTCCGCCGCGCTACCGTCCGGTCTCCGGATACGGGAGTCGCGGGACCCGTGGGTTGCGTCACAGGTCGGCTCCAGTCACGCTGCGATCGCGGTGGAACCGGCGGAGGTGTCAGCGGCGGCTCGTAGACTCACCTGCGTGGACACGACCCTTCAGGACCCTCTGGTCGGGCAGCTGCTCGACGGCCGGTATCGCGTAGAGGCGCGCATCGCGGTCGGCGGGATGGCCACGGTCTACCGGGCCGTGGACACCCGCCTGGACCGCGTGCTCGCCCTCAAGGTGATGCACCCGGCGCTCGCCGCCGACGGGGCGTTCGTCGAGCGGTTCATCCGGGAGGCGAAGTCGGTCGCCCGGCTCGCCCACCCGAATGTCGTCCAGGTGTTCGATCAGGGCGCCGATGGGTCGTACGTCTATCTCGCCATGGAGTACATCGCCGGATGCACGCTGCGCGACGTGCTGCGGGAGCGCGGGGCGCTCCAGCCGCGGGCCGCGCTCGACATCCTGGAGCCCGTGCTGGCCGCGCTCGGCGCCGCGCACCGGGCCGGGTTCGTGCACCGGGACATGAAGCCGGAGAACGTGCTCATAGGGGACGACGGGCGGGTCAAGGTCGCGGACTTCGGGCTGGTGCGGTCCGTCGACACCGTGACCAGCACCACGGGAGCCGTCCTCGGCACCGTCGCCTATCTCGCCCCCGAGCAGATCGAGCAGCCCGGCGCCGCCGACCCCCGCGTCGACGTGTACGCGTGCGGGGTGGTGCTCTACGAGATGCTCACCGGTGAGAAACCTCACGACGGCGACTCCCCCGCGATCGTGCTCTACAAGCACCTCCACGAGGACGTTCCACCGCCGTCGGCCCTCGTCCCCGGGATGCCCTTCGAGCTGGACGAGCTCGTGGCGTCGGCCACCGCCCGCACCCCCGACGTCCGGCCGTACGACGCCGTCGCGCTGCTCGGGCTGGTACGGGAGGCGCGCGCTCCGCTCAGCGTGGACCAGCTGGACGCGATGCCGCCACAGGCCGTCTCCGCCGGACACGACAACGCCGAGGACCGGACGAGCGTGATCCCGCGCTCGCTCACCGTGCCCCGTCCGCTGCCCGTCAACGACGACGACCCGGCCGACGGTGAGGACCCGCTCAACCGCACCTCTCGCTTCCAGAGCGGGCCGCCCCTGCCGCCCCGGCGCCGTTCCGCACGGCCCCGGCGCGGGGTGCTCGCGCTCGTCGCCGCCGTCCTGCTGGTGTTCGGCGTGGGCGCCGGTGTCTGGTACATCAACTCCGGCCAGTTCACCAAGGTCCCCGCGGTGCTCACGCAGAAGGAGGCGGAGGCCAGGACCCGGCTGGAGGCCGCCGGCCTCGAGGTCGGCAAGGTGCGGCACCAGCACAGCGACACCGTGAAGCGCGGCACCGTCATGGACACCGACCCGGATCCGGGCGCCCGGATCCGCAAGCACGACTCCGTGACGCTCACCGTCTCCGACGGCCCGGAGATCGTGAAGGTGCCGGATGTGACGGGCTCCCGGCTGGACAAGGCCGAGGAGCTGCTGAAGACGGACGGCCTGGAGCCGGGTCTGGTCACCCGGGAGTTCAGCGAGGACGTCATCAAGGGCTTCGTGATCAGCACCGACCCGGAGGCGGGCACGAAGCGCCGCGCGGGCACCGCGGTGTCGATCGTGGTCAGCAAGGGCGCCCCGGTCGACATCCCGGACGTCACCGGCGACGCCGTGGACGACGCCAGGGCCGAGCTGGAGGAGGCCGGTCTGAAGGTGAAGGTCGCCACCGAGCAGGTCACCTCGGAGTTCGACAAGGGCCGGGTCGCGACGCAGACCCCGGAGGAGGGCAGCGAGGCCGCCGAGGGTGACACGGTGACGCTGACGCTGTCCAAGGGACCGGAGATGGTCGAGGTCCCGGACGTGGTCGGCGCGAGCGTCGACGACGCCAAGTCGCTCCTGGAGCAGTCCGGGTTCGAGGTCGAGGAGGACCGGGGGCTGCTCGGACTGTTCGGCGACACCGTGAAGAGCCAGTCCGTGGCCGCCGGCGACACGGCGCCCAAGGGATCGACGATCACGATCACCATCCGGTGACCGGGCGGTGCCGGGGCGGTGCGCAGGGCATGACACCCTGAACGGGTGAGTTCTCCAGCCCCCCTCCCCTCCCGCAATCCCATCGGCGGTCACGTCCCCGTGGCCGGCGGTCTGCACGACGTGGGCATGTCGTACGCGCGCGACCTCGCCGCCGAGACGGTCCAGGTCTTCGTCGCCAATCCGCGTGGCTGGGCCACTCCGGTCGGCAACCCGCGACAGGACGAGGCCTTCCGGGAGGCGTGCGCGGCGCGATCGGTCCCGGCGTACGTACACGCGCCGTACCTGATCAACTTCGGCTCGCACACCGAGGCGACGGCCGAGAGGTCGGTGGAGTCGATGCGGCACTCGCTGCGCCGCGGGCGGGAGATCGGCGCGCTGGGCGTGGTCGTGCACACGGGGAGCGCGACGGGCGGACGGGACCGGTCGGTGGCGCTGAAGCAGGTGCGGGAGTACCTGCTGCCGCTGCTGGACGAGCTGACCCACGACGACGACCCGTTCCTGCTGCTCGAGTCCACCGCCGGCCAGGGCGCCTCGCTCTGCTCCCGGACCTGGGACTTCGGGCCGTACTTCGAGGCGCTGGACGCCCATCCCAAGCTGGGCGTATGCCTCGACACCTGCCACATCTTCGCGGCCGGGCACGATCTGACCGGCCCGGCCGGTATGCACCAGACCCTCGATCTGCTGGTGGACACGGTCGGCGAGGGCCGGCTGAAGCTGATCCACGCCAATGACTCCAAGGACGTGGTCGGCGCCCACAAGGACCGGCACGAGAACATCGGCGCGGGTCACATCGGCGAGGACCCGTTCCGGGCGCTGATGACGCACCCGGCCACCGCGGGCGTACCGCTGATCATCGAGACGCCCGGCGGCAAGGAGGGGCACGCGGCGGACGTGGAGCGGCTGAAGAAGCTGCGGGACGGCTGACGCCGTACCGGGGAGATCAGAGTTCCGGGCCGTCGCCCGGCCCCTCCTGGTACGAGTAGCGCTGTTCCTTCCACGGGTCGCCGAGGTTGTGGTAGCCGCGCTCCTCCCAGAAGCCACGGCGGTCGGCGGTCATGTACTCGACGCCGCGGACCCACTTGGGGCCCTTCCAGGCGTAGAGGTGCGGAACGACCAGCCGCAGCGGGAAGCCGTGCTCGGCGGTGAGCAGCTCGCCGTCCTTGTGGGTGGCGAAGATCGTGCGCTCGGCGGCGAAGTCGGCCAGGCGCAGGTTCGAGCTGAAGCCGTACTCGGCCCACACCATCACATGGGTGACGTTCGGGGCGGGCGGAGCGCTCTCCAGGATGGTACGGGCCGGGATCCCGCCCCACTCGGCGCCGAGCATGCTGAACTTCGTCACGCAGTGCAGATCGGCCACGACGGACGCGTACGGAAGGGCCGTGAACTCCTCGTGGCTCCAGCAGCGCTTCTCACCGTCGGCGGTGGCGCCGAAGACCCTGAACTCCCAGCGCTCGGGCCGGAACTTGGGCACCGGGCCGTAGTGCGTGACGGGCCATCCCCGCTGAAGTCGCTGCCCCGGCGGAAGCTCGGACACTGCTTCTTCTCCAGATTCGCGCTCCACCGGCTGACCCATGACTCCATCCTGACAGACCCCGGACGGTGCACATGACCAGCCATGACCGGGCATATCCCGAATCGGGCAACTGCTACTAAGCATGCACTAACTTACTAAGTACGCACTTACTGGACGATCTTCGGCACCGGTGCAATCATTCGGCGGCAGCCTCCCCGAATCCCCACCCCGATTCCCCATGTGGAAGGAGCCTCTGCGATGCAGGGCGACCCCGAGGTCATCGAGTTCCTCAACGAGCAGCTCACCGGCGAGCTCACCGCGATCAACCAGTACTTCCTCCACGCCAAGATGCAGGAGAACTTCGGCTGGACGAAGCTCGCCAAGTACACCCGGCACGAGTCGTTCGACGAGATGAAGCACGCCGAGGTGCTCACCGACCGGATCCTGTTCCTGGACGGGCTGCCGAACTACCAGCGGCTCTTCCACGTACGGGTCGGACAGACGGTCAAGGAGATGTTCGAGGCCGACCGTCAGGTCGAGGTCGAGGCGATCGACCGGCTGAAGCGCGGAATCAAGGTGATGCGCGAAAAGGGTGACATCACGTCCGCGAACATCTTCGAATCGATCCTCGAGGACGAGGAGCACCACATCGACTACCTCGACACGCAGCTCGACCTGGTGGAGAAGCTCGGTGAGGCGCTGTACCTCGCGCAGCTGATCGAGCAGCCGGAGAGCTGAGCCCCTGGTTAGGCGGCTTCCTCGAGGCCTTCGTACTCCTCGAGGCCGGCGAGGACCGGCCTGCCCTGGCCTGCGAGGTCGCGGCGCGGCAAGGCGCCCCGGCCGAGGATCGCCTGGATACGACGGACGCACGACCCGCAGTCCGTGCCCGCCTTGCAGGCGGAGGCGATCTGGCGGGGGGTGCAGGCTCCGTTGTCCGCGTGCTGCTGGACCTGCGCCTCGGTCACACCGAAGCAGCTGCATACGAACACGCGGATTCACCTCCCACCGAGATCAATAAGGCTAACCTAACCTTACCCGGCGGTCGACGGACGCAAAAGTGGAGTGGGGCGCGGATCGTATGTGATCCGCGCCCCACCTCCATGACCGGAAGGTCACTGGTCCCGGTACATCTCCGCCACCAGGAAGGCCAGGTCCAGGGACTGGCTGCGGTTCAGGCGGGGGTCACAGGCCGTCTCGTAGCGCTGGTGCAGGTCGTCGACGAAGATCTCGTCGCCGCCGCCCACGCACTCGGTGACATCGTCGCCGGTCAGCTCCACGTGGATGCCGCCCGGGTGGGTGCCGAGCGCCTTGTGGACCTCGAAGAAGCCCTTGACCTCGTCGAGCACGTCGTCGAACCGGCGGGTCTTGTGACCCGAGGCCGCCTCGTAGGTGTTGCCGTGCATCGGGTCGGTGATCCAGGCGACGGTCGCACCCGAGGCGCTGACCTTCTCGACCAGCTCGGGCAGCTTGTCGCGGACCTTGTCGGCGCCCATGCGGACGATGAAGGTCAGCCGGCCCGGCTCGCGGTCGGGGTCGAGGCGCTCGATGTACTGCAGCGCCTCCTCGGCCGTGGTCGTCGGGCCGAGCTTGATGCCGATCGGGTTGCGGATCTTCGAGGCAAACTCGATGTGCGCGTGGTCCAGCTGCCGGGTGCGCTCACCGATCCACACCATGTGCGCCGAGACGTCGTACAGCCGCCCGGTGCGGGAGTCGACCCTGGTCAGGGCGGACTCGTAGTCGAGCAGCAGCGCCTCGTGCGAGGAGAAGAACTCGACCGTCTTGAACTCCTCCGGGTCGGCCCCGCAGGCGTGCATGAAGTTCAGCGCGTTGTCGATCTCGCGGGCGAGCTGCTCGTAGCGCTGACCGGACGGGGACTGCTTCACGAAGTCCTGGTTCCAGGCGTGCACCTGGCGCAGGTCGGCGTAGCCGCCGGTGGTGAAGGCACGCACCAGGTTGAGCGTGGAGGCGGACGCGTTGTACATCCGCTTCAGGCGCTCGGGGTCCGGGATACGGGACGCCTCGTCGAAGTCGAAGCCGTTGACCGAGTCGCCTCGGTACGTCGGCAGGGTCACGCCGTCGCGGGTCTCGGTGCCCTTGGAGCGCGGCTTCGAGTACTGGCCGGCGATCCGGCCGACCTTGACGACCGGCACCGAGGCCGCGTACGTGAGCACGGCGCCCATCTGGAGCAGCGTCTTGAGCTTGTTGCGGATCTGATCGGCGGACACCCCGTCGAACGCCTCGGCGCAGTCGCCGCCCTGGAGAAGGAACGCCTCTCCCTTGGCGACGGCCGCCATCCGGGCGCGCAGCTGGTCGCACTCGCCCGCGAAGACGAGCGGCGGATACGACTCGAGGTCCGCGATCACTGCGCGCAGAGCCTCGGTGTCGGGGTACTCGGGCTGCTGCGCCGCGGGCAGGTCTCGCCAGGTGTTGCCAGCGCTCGCGCTGGTCTTAGCGTTCACGGTCACGCCCTCAACATTACGGGGTCGTGTCGAGTCGTTTTCGCCCGGCTCGACAGGTGAGACGCCCCTGTGCTCAGGTGCGCGTGGGGTAGGGTGCGTCGCATGTTCGCGCTTTCGACCCAGAACTGGTGGTGGACCGCTCATCCGGCGGCCCACTGAACTGCGCGTACGCAAGACTTCGCGAAGGCCGCCCGAGGGGCGGCCTTCGGCGTGTCCGGGGCCGTTCCTCACCGATACCGACATCGATCGAGATCGAGATCGACGGAAGAGGAACCCATGGACCTGGCACAGCTGCTCCACGACGACCGCCCGTTCGCCCTGCTCCGCCGCCGCACTCCCGGCCATGACGCGGACACGGTGGAGGTGCTGCTCGGTCCGGTCGCCACGTACGACCGGCTCGCCGACCTGCCCGAGGAGTGCCTGGCGCTCGTCCCCTTCCGGCAGATCCGCGAACGCGGCTTCGACGTCCGCGACGACGGCACCCCGCTGGCGGTGCTGGTTCCCGAGGAGCGTCACGTCCTGCCCCTGGCGGATGTCCTCGACCGGCTCCCGGCCCGGGACGTGCGGGTCGAGGACGGCGGCTTCGACGTGTCCGACGAGGACTACGCGGAGATCGTCGGGCGGGTGCTGCGGGACGAGATCGGCCGGGGCGAGGGTGCCAACTTCGTGATCCGGCGGACCTACCGGGGGCGGATCCCGGGGTTCGGCCGGGCCGACGCGCTGGCCCTCTTCCGGCGGCTCCTCGAAGGCGAGCGGGGCGCCTACTGGACGTTCGTCGTGCACACCGGGGACCGGACGCTGGTGGGAGCCAGCCCCGAGGTGCATGTGCGGATGTCCGGCGGCACGGTCGTGATGAACCCGATCAGCGGGACGTACCGGTATCCGGCGGAGGGTCCGACACCCGAGCGGCTGCTGGACTTCCTCGCCGACGGCAAGGAGATCGAGGAGCTGTCGATGGTCGTCGACGAGGAGCTCAAGATGATGTGCACCGTCGGTGACATGGGCGGGGTGGTGATCGGACCCCGGCTGAAGGAGATGGCGCATCTCGCGCACACGGAGTACGAGCTGCGCGGCAGGTCCTCGCTGGATGTGCGGGAGGTGCTGAAGGAGACCATGTTCGCGGCGACCGTCACCGGCTCGCCCGTGCAGAACGCATGCCGGGTCATCGAGCGGTACGAGCCCCTCGGGCCGGACGGGGTCGGGCGGGGTTACTACGCCGGCGCGCTGGCGCTGCTGGGCCGGGACACGGGCGGGGCCCAGACCCTCGACTCCCCCATTCTCATCCGCACCGCCGACATCGACGCGGCCGGGCGGCTGCGGGTGCCGGTGGGCGCCACGCTCGTCCGCGGCTCGGATCCGGCGGGCGAGGTCGCGGAGACGCACGCGAAGGCGGCGGGCGTGCTGGCCGCGCTCGGTGTCCGGCCGGGCAGGCCACGGACGGACGGCACGCGGCCCCGGCTGGCCGACGACCCCCGGGTGCGGGCGGCGCTGGACGGGCGCCGGGCCTCGCTGGCGCCGTTCTGGCTGCGGATGCAGGAGCGGACGGAGGAACTGACCGGGCACGCGCTCGTCGTCGACGGCGAGGACACCTTCACCGCGATGCTCGCGCACGTGCTGCGGTCGAGCGGTCTCGAGGTCAGCGTCCGGCGCTACGACCAACCCGGGCTGACGGAGTCGGTGCTCGCGCACGAGGGGCCGGTCGTGCTGGGCCCCGGCCCCGGCGACCCGTCCGACCTGACCGACCCGAAGATGCGGTTGCTGCGGGGGCTGACCGCGCGGGTGATCCGGGAGCACCGGCACGGTGTCCTCGGGGTCTGCCTCGGGCACGAGCTGATCGCGGCGGAGCTGGGGCTGGACATCGTGCGGAAGGAGGTGCCGTACCAGGGGGCGCAGACGACCGTGGACCTGTTCGGGCGGGCGGAGACCGTCGGGTTCTACAACAGCTTCGTGGCGCTGTGCGACGACGAGACGCTGCGGGAGCTGGCCGCGCACGGGGTGGAGGTGAGCCGGGCCGTGAACGGCGAGGTGCACGCGCTGCGCGGGCCGCGGCGCGCCGATGGCGCCCCCATGAACGCGGTCGCCGGCGTCCAGTTCCATCCGGAGTCGGTGCTGACGCTGAACGGGGCTGCCGTGGTGCGGGAGTTGGTGGCCCGGGTGTGCGCCGAACCGCGGCCGGCCCGTTAGCGGTCCGTCAGCCGAAGAACACGCCGACCTCCGTGTACAGCTTCGGGTCCACCGTCTTCAGTTTCGCGGTGGCCTCGGCGATCGGTACGCGGACGATGTCCGTGCCGCGCAGGGCGACCATCGTGCCGAAGTCGCCCTCGTGGACGGCGTCGATGGCGTGCAGGCCGAAGCGGGTGGCGAGCCAGCGGTCGAAGGCGCTCGGCGTACCGCCGCGCTGGACGTGGCCGAGGACCGTGGTGCGGGCCTCCTTCCCCGTCCGCCGTTCGATCTCCTTGGCGAGCCACTCGCCGACGCCGGACAGCCGGACGTGCCCGAAGGAGTCCAGCGACCCGTCCTTCAGCACCACGTCGCCGTCCCGGGGCATCGCGCCCTCGGCGACGACCACGATCGGGGCGTACGACGCCCGGAAGCGGGAGGTCACCCAGGCGCAGACCTGCTCGATGTCGAAGCGCTGCTCGGGGATGAGGATGACGTTGGCGCCGCCTGCCAGGCCCGAGTGCAGGGCGATCCAGCCGGCGTGACGGCCCATCACCTCGACGACGAGGACGCGCATGTGGGACTCGGCGGTGGTGTGCAGCCGGTCGATGGCCTCGGTCGCGATGCCCACGGCGGTGTCGAAGCCGAAGGTGTAGTCGGTGGCGGACAGGTCGTTGTCTATGGTCTTCGGGACGCCCACGCAGGGCACCTCGTACTCGTCGGAGAGCCGGGCCGCCACCCCGAGGGTGTCCTCGCCTCCGATGGTGATGAGGGCCCCGACCTTCTGCCGGGCGAGGGTGTCCTTGATCCGGCGGATGCCGTCCTCCTCCTTGAGGGGGTTGGTCCGCGAGGAGCCGAGGATCGTGCCGCCGCGGGGCAGGATGCCGCGCACGGCGGGGATGTCGAGGCGGATCGACCTCCCTTCCAGGGGGCCCCGCCAGCCGTCACGGAATCCGACGAACTCATGGCCGTACTCCTGGACGCCCTTGCGGACGACCGCCCGGATGACGGCGTTGAGGCCTGGGCAGTCCCCGCCTCCGGTCAGTACTCCGACGCGCATGGAAGTGTCCCTTCGCCGCGGTTGGCCGACGAAGGTCACGGTAATGGTGATCCAGGTCACACAGATATGCCTCGGCGGATTCAATTCCGTTGAATCGCCGGGGAATTGGCCGCCACCGTGAGCGGCCGTCGTCACTCGTCGTCGAGGCCGCGCTCTATCGCGTACCGGACCAGTTCCACCCGGTTGTGGAGCTGGAGCTTGCCGAGGGTGTTCTGGACGTGGTTCTGGACCGTGCGGTGGGAGATGACGAGGCGTTCGGCGATCTGCTTGTAGCTCAGGCCCTTGGCCACCAGCCGCAGCACCTCGGTCTCCCGGTCGGTCAGCCGGGGCGCGTTCGGTTCGTCGCCGCCGCCCGCGGCGGGGCCGGGGTCCGAGGCCAGCCGGCGGTACTCGCCGAGGACCAGTCCGGCCAGGCCCGGGGTGAACACCGGGTCGCCGACGGCCGTGCGGCGCACCGCGTCCAGCAGCTCCTCCGTGGACGCGGACTTCAGCAGGTAGCCGGTCGCGCCGGACTTCACCGCCTCCAGCACGTCGGCGTGCTCACCGCTCGCCGACAGCACAAGCACCCGCAGGGCCGGGTTCGCGGCGACGACCTCCTTGCAGACCTGGACGCCGGGCTTGGCCGGCAGGTTCAGGTCCAGCACCAGCACATCGGGCGTGGTGGCCTTGGCCCGGCGCACGGCCTGCTCTCCGTCGCCCGCGGTGGCGACCACGTCGAGGCCGGCCTCGGCGAGGTCCCGGGCGACGGCGTCGCGCCACATGGGGTGGTCGTCGACCACCATGACCCTGATCGGATCCTGCTGACTGCTCATCGCTGTTCCGCCTTCCCCCGCCGCACGTTCTTCTCCTTCGGCACCGTCAGTTCGACCTCCGTGCCCTGCCCCGGGGTGGAGATCAGCTCGGCGCTGCCGCCGAGGTCACGCAGCCGGCCCCGGATCGACTGGGCGACCCCGAGCCGTCCCTCGCCCTCGGCCTGCGCGAGCCGTCCCTCGGGGATGCCGGGCCCGTCGTCCCGCACGGTGATGATCACCTCGTCGGGCTCGTCCTCCACCAGGATCCAGGCCCGGGCGTCCTCCCCGGCGTGTCTGCGCACGTTGTCCAGGGCGGCCCCGACCGCCGCGGCCAGCTCCTTCGCGGCGGGCGCGGGCAGCATCACCGGGGCGCCCGGCTCGGCGAGGTTGACGCGGGCGGCGGCGAAGGGGGCGAGCAGCGAGCGCAGGTCGACCGGACCGGTCTGCTCGGCCGGCTCCTCCACCACCCGCACGACGGCCCCCTCGGCCGCGTCCTGCGACACCCGCGAGACGGGCACCAGGCCGCCGGCGACCAGGGTGCGCAGCGCGACCTCCTGCTCCCCGGCCATCCGGCCCAGCTCGGCCGCCTCACCGCCGAGCACGGCGCCGCGCCGCTGCACCATGGCCAGCACCTGGAGCACGCCGTCGTGGATGTCCCGGGCGAGCCGCTCCCGCTCCCGGGTCGCGGCCTCGATCTCCAGCGCGCGGGCCAGGGTGCGTTCGGAGGCACGGGCGACCTCGACGACGTAGCCGATGGCGATGGAGGCGACCCAGACGAGGATCACGTTGTGGATGGTGTCGCGGGCCGGGGTGCCGCGCTCGACCAGGTTGGCGACCGCGACAGTCGTGGACGCGAACGCCGCCCAGCGCCAGCCGCCCTTGATCGCGAACGCCAGGACGGACCCGGCGGTCCATATCGACGGCAGGGTCGGGCCGCCCGACTGGATGCGCTCGTGGGTGTCGGCCACGGTGGTGAGCAGGATGCCGGTGAGCGCGATGGTGAGGTCGGCGGCGAGGAAGCGCTTGGTGCAGCTCGCCGCGCTCGCGACCTTGGGCAGGGTGGCCACGGTCCAGACGAACAGGACGCAGTAGTAACCGACGGCGACCCAGGGCCGGGCGAACCCGTCGTAGGCGGTGGCGAAGAAACCCACCGCGTACAGCATGGTGAGCACCCGGTAGCCGGCGAGCGCACGCCACAGCGGCAGCTCGACCGACATCCTGATGACTCTCTCGCGCCTGGCCATCCGTCCCCCGCCCCCGGGCCCCGACTACCGACTGCCGCCCACCGACCGCCGGACTACTGCTCTTTTTCCTTCTTGGCCTGGTCCTTCTCGGCCTGCGCGAGCGCCGCCTTCGCGGCCCTCTCCGCCTCCTTCTCGGCCTTCGCCGCCTCCGTGATCTGCCGCTTGGCGGCGGTCGCGTAGATGTCGACGTACTCCTGGCCGGAGAGCTTCATGATCTCGTACATGACCTCGTCGGTCACGGCGCGCAGCACGAAGCGGTCGTGATCCATGCCCTGGTACCGGGCGAAGTCCAGCGGCTTGCCGATGCGTATGCCGGGCCGCATGACCTTCGGCAGCACCTTCCCGGGCGGCTGGATCTTCTCGGTGTCGATCATCGCGACCGGGATCACCGGCGCGCCGGTGGCGAGCGCCACGCGCGCGAGGCCGCCCGGCTTGCCGCGGTAGAGCCGGCCGTCGGGCGACCGCGTGCCCTCCGGGTAGATGCCGAACAGCTCGCCCCGCTCGAGCACCTCCACGCCGCTCCGGATCGCCGCCTCGCCGGCCCCGCGACCGCCGGAGCGGTCCACCGGGAGCTGTCCGACGCCCTTGAAGAAGGCCGCCGTCAGCCGGCCCTTCACACCGGGCGTGGTGAAGTACTCGGCCTTCGCGATGAAAGTCACCTTGCGGTCGAGGACCGCGGGCAGGAAGAACGAGTCCGAGAAGGACAGGTGGTTGCTCGCCAGGATCGCGGGCCCCTCGGCGGGAATGTTCTCGAGGCCTTCCACCCAGGGCCTGAAGGTGACCTTCAGCGGTCCCCCGATAGCGACCTTCATCGCGCCGTACAACAAGCGAGTGCCTCCTGTTTGTGTCGCTCAGACCTTAACCCGGAGTGGCCGCAAAGGCTCCGACGACCCTGGTCGGTGTCAGTGCGGTCGCGTACGGTGAAGGACACGTCCCTCCCACGAAGAACAGACGAAGACAGGAGACCGAGGTGCCGGTCCTTCCTGGAGCCGAGCCGTACCGCCATGAGGGCGGAGAGGTCGGGGTGCTCCTCTGTCACGGCTTCACCGGTTCCCCGCAGTCGCTGCGCCCCTGGGCGCGGTACCTGGCCGGGCAGGGCCTGACCGTCTCGCTGCCGCTGCTGCCGGGACACGGCACGCGCTGGGAGGACATGGCGCTGACGGGCTGGCCGGACTGGTACGCGGAGGTGGACCGCGAGCTGCGCGCCCTGCGCGACCGGTGCTCCCGGGTGTTCGTGGCCGGCCTGTCGATGGGCGGCGCGCTGGCTCTGCGGCTCGCCGCGAAGCACGGGGAGGGGGTGGAGGGCGTCATCGTCGTCAACCCGGCGAACAGGGTGCACGGCCTGTCCGCGTACGCCCTTCCGGTGGCCCGCCATCTCGTCCGGACGACGAAGGGGATCACCAGCGACATCGCGAAGGAGGGCGTGCTGGAGAGCGGGTACGACCGGGTGCCGCTGCACTCGGCGCACTCCCTGCGCACCTTCCTGCGGATGATCGACGGCGAACTGCCGCAGGTCACCCAGCCGCTGCTGCTTCTGCACAGCGTCCAGGACCATGTCGTGCCGGCCGCCGACTCGGCCCGGGTCCTCGGCCGGGTGTCGTCGACCGACGTGACCGAGATCCTGCTGGAACAGAGCTACCACGTGGCAACGTTGGACCACGATGCGGACCGGATCTTCGAGGAGAGCTACGCGTTCATCGCCCGGATCGCGCCCAGTGTCGGCAAGGAAGGGACGGCCGTAGGTGGCTGAGCACGACTCCGACCGTGAGGACCGGGAGAACCGGGACGAGCGGGACGGCCCGGAGGGCCGGGAGGGCCGCGCGTCGGAGGAGCAGAGCGTGCCCTTCGACGAGGCCGCCGCATGGGCGGCGATCGTCGCGGGATACGGCGAGGAGCCGGCGGACCCGCCGGGCTCCAAGCCGTTCAAGTCGGTCGAGGACCTGGCACTGCTCGAGGTCGAGACGAACGACGAGGTGTCCGGGGCGGAATCCGACCAGGAACCCGCGAAGGACTCCGCCAAGGACCCCGCCAAGGACCCCGGCGAGGAGAAGGAACCGGCCAAGCCGCTGGGCGGCTCGATCGCTTTCGCGCCCGGTGTCGGTCCGCGCGACTACACGGCGCCCGAGGCCGCGGAGGAGGACTTCGACGGGGACGACGAGGGTCACTTCGTCCCGCCGGAGCCGCCGCCGCTGCCCGCCGCCGACACCACGGCCAAGTTCGCCTGGCTCGGGGTGATCGGCGGGCCGTTGCTGCTCCTGCTCGCGGTGCTGCTGGGGTGGGAGATGACGTGGTGGCTGTCGACCGTCGGCATCGGCGGCTTCCTCGGCGGCTTCGCCACCCTGGTGATGCGGATGCGCACGGACGACGAGGAGGACGGGGATCCGGGGCGGGGAGCGGTCGTCTAGGGCCTGTCCGCGGGGATCCTGAGGGCGGCGAGGACCGGAAGGTGGTCCGTGGCCGCCCTCAGATCGCTCCCGGTGACTCCGGGAAGCCCGATCGGCACCCCGCAGCCCAGCACCTCCACGCCCTTCGTCACGAAGATCCCGTCGATGCGGCGGTTCGGCCCGGTGGACGGGAAGCTGTCCTCGGCGCCCCAGGGGGCGGCGGCGCGGCAGTCCTGGAGCGCGGTGGCCAGGCGGCCGAAGGTGCGGCCGCCCGGGCTCTCGTTGATGTCGCCGCCCGCGACGGCGTGCTCCACGCCCATCCCGGCGAGACGGTCGAGCAGCATGCCCGCCTGCTCGTAACGCTCGGCGGCCGTCAGACCGAGGTGGCAGCCGACCACGCCGAGTCGGGCACCGGCGAAGCGGACCACGGCCGTCGCGAGGCCCCGGCGGTGCTCGCCGGGGGTGAGCGGCAGCAGGACGTCCTCGGTGCGCTCGACGGTCGCCCGCAGCGAGCACAGGACGGCCGGGCCGGCCGCCGTGCCGCCACCGGTGAGGATCACCTGGCCGGAGGCGGCCGCGAGCCGGGCGAGCTTCTTGCGCCAGCGGAAGAAGCGGGGGGCCTCCTGGACCAGGGTCAGGTCGGGGGCGCAGGCCGTGATGACCCGGGCCAGGGCCTCGGTGTCGTCCCGCATCGAGCGGATGTTGTAGCTGAGGACCCGGATGACGGTCGAACCGTCGGGCTCGGTGCGGGAGTTGGGTAGCGGCGAGGTCGTCGGCATAGCGATCAAGATACGCCGCTCCGTCCCCTACGTCCGGAAAAGCGAACGGGGGCCGCGAGCAGCCCCCGTGTTGACGCCATGTGCCGTACGACCGGCCGTACCAGTAGGAGCAGCAGTAGCAGTAGCAGTACGACCAGCCGTACGAGCAGGACGAGCGGTCCCAGCAGTACGAGCAGTACGACTACATGATCGGGTCGGGTTCTCTTGCCAGGTCCGCCGCCCCCACCAGGCCCGCCTTGTTGCCCAGCTGGGCCGCGATGACATCGGCCACCGGGCGCCAGTTGCCGCCGACCAGCCAGCGCTTGTAGGACTTCCGGATCGGGTCGAGGACCAGCTCACCCTCGTCGGAGAGACCGCCGCCGACGATGAAGGCGGACGGGTCGAAGAGGGAGGCGAGGTCGGCGAGGCCGGCGCCGGCCCAGCGGGCGAGCTCGCGGTAGGAGTCGACCGCGACCGGGTCGCCCTGGCGGGCGGCCATGGAGATGTGCTTGCCCTCGATGCCGTCGGGGTTGCCGTCGCCCAGCGACAGCAGGATCTCGGCGTTCTCGGGGGTCGCGTTGGCGCGCTGCTTGGCGTAGCGCACGAGGGCACGGCCGGAGGCGTACTGCTCCCAGCAGCCCTGCGAGCCGCAGCCGCACAGCAGACCGTCCGGCACCATGCGGATGTGACCGAACTCGGCCGCGACGCCGAAGTGACCGCGGCGCAGCTTGTTGCCGATGATGATGCCGCCGCCGAGGCCGGTGCCGAGGGTGATGCAGATGACGTTGCGGTGGCCCTTGCCCGCGCCGAACTTGTACTCGCCCCACGCCGCGGCGTTGGCGTCGTTCTCCACCACGACGGGGAGACCGACGCGGGCCTCGACCTCGGCCTTGAGCGGCTCCTGGCGCCAGTCGATGTTGGGTGCGAAGTAGACCGTCGAGCGCTGGCGGTTGACATAGCCGGCGGCGCCGATGCCGACACCGACGATGTCGTGCCCGGCACGCGCGCCCTCCACGGCGGAGGCGATGGCGTCCACGATGCCCTCGGGCGTGCCCGGGGTCGGCACCTTGTGGGTCGAGAGGATGTTGCCTTCCTCGTCGACCACGCCGGCCGCGATCTTCGTGCCGCCGATGTCGACGCCGATGGTGAGTCCCATGAATCCCTCAGTTTCGGTCGAGCCCCGCTACGGCCAACCGTACCCGAGGCCCTGCCCCCGGAGAGCTTCAGTCCAAGTCGATGCGCTGGCCGGGACCGGTGCCGTCGCCGTCGCGACCTTGATCGCGCGGGGTGTTCCCCGGGTCCTTCGCGCCCGTCGTCCAGCGTTGTTCCTGGGTCTGGACGGCGGAGCGGTAGGCGGCGAGGAGTTCGGTGCCGGCGGCCGCGAGGTGGTCGAAGACGTCCGGGTTGCGCTCGATGACGGGCTCCACGGCGGCCTTGGCCTGCTCGACGACCTGGCGGACCACCTGCTGGGCGGCCGGTCCGGCGACCGCGCCGAGCAGCGGGGACTGGAGCGAGGACAGCTTGTCGCCGACGGCGTCGACGAGCTTGCGCAGTTCCTCGGCGGCCGAGCCCGGGGGCAGCCGGTCGTCCTGGGCGCGGCGGCGGGCCTTCTCCGCCGCCAGGTCCTCGGCGGCGGCGGTGGCCCAGGCGTCGGCGTCGGTCGCGCGGGGCTCGTCGAAGCCGGATGTCCCGGCGGGCTCTCCGGCGGCGTCGGGCGTGGGGCGCTCTTCGCTCATGGCGGACTCCTGATGACTCCTGGTCGACGACGCCTGATGACGGCTCGTCCCTACGACGTTACCCGAACGGCGGAACGTCGTTCAGTGGGTGCGCGGCCACAGCCCGGGATCGGGCGCGAACCGCACGCACAGCTCGCCGTCGCGCAGCGCGGCGCCGTCGACGGTGCAGCGGCGCAGCACGGAGGGCAGCGCGACGATACGACGGAACGGCCCGGCGGTGACGACGAGTTCGTCGCCGCGCCGGACGAGGTCGAGCTCGTCGCGTATGGCGCCGGGCAGCGGGAGGTGCCAGACGAGCACACCGTCCTCGGCGAGCCGGTCGGCCACGGGCCACTCGACCGGGGAGGTCGCCGGGTTGACGGCGGGCACGGCGAGCGCCGCGAGGTCGTCGGCGCCGCGGGGGTCGTACCCGAGGTGGGCGACAGGGCGGGCCGCGTCGCCCCACTCCCCCAGGGCCTTGCGCTGCTGGGTGACGAGCCGGCCGAGCAGGCCGTCGTCACCCGCCGCCTCCGGCAGGACGCGGTTGGCGACGAGCGACTCGACGGGCAGGGCGCGCAGGGCGAGGCCGAGGCGGGCGTCGCGGACGGCGTCGGCGCCGGCCGGTCCCGGCTCGGCGACCAGGCGTACGGCGGTGCCGGGGTCGGCGAGGACGGCCTCGACGGCGGCCAGCTCCATGTCCCAGCGGGCGGTCGTCTCGTACAGCCACTCGGCGGGCATCGGCACCCCGGCGAGACGGCCGAGCATCGGGCGCAGGGCGCGGGCGGCCTGTCGTTCCGGCGGGAGCAGCCGGCGCAGATAGCGGCGCAGCTCCTCCGGGAGGGCCAGCAGGGCGAGGGCCTGCGAGACCGGCGGCAGGTCGACGACGAGGAGTTCGTGCAGCTCACCGCCGTCGGCGAGGACGGCGTCCCGCAGCGCGCGCAGCAGCGTCAGCTCCTCGGCGCCGGGGAGGGGGGTGACCTCCTCCGGGTCGAGCCGGGAGGCGCCGAGCAGGTCGAGGACGGTGGAGGCACGGTCCTGGAAACCGGCGAGGTCGTCCCGGAAGCCGGCGGTGGCGTCGGGGCGCCAGGCGGTGAGGCGCGGGGCGACCGGGACCGGGCTCGCCCCGGTGCGCGCTCCGAGCGCCGCGCCGAGGGTGTCGGTGCGGTCGGCGCTGAGGACGAGGGTGCGGGTGCCTTCCGCTGCCGCGCGCTGTGCGGTGGCGGCCGCCACGGTGGTGCGTCCGCTGCCGCCAGGGCCGGTGATCAGGATGGTGCGCATGAGGGTGAACCGTAACGGAGGTCGGGGCAGCCCCCCGACCTCCTCGCCCCGCCCCCGGACCCGCTGACTCCCGGGTCCCGTGACCGGCGGCGCTACTTCTCGGGCGCCTCGAAGCCGGCCTCTCCCGACTCCACTCGCTTCTTCAGGCCGGCCAGCGCGCGGTCGATGATGACCTTCTCGGCCTTGCGCTTGATCATGCCCAGCATGGGGATCTTGACGTCCACGGTCAGCTGGTAGGTGACCTCGGTCGCGCCCGCGCCGGCCGGCTTGAGGAGGTAGGAGCCGTCGAGCTGGCGCAGCATCTGGGACTTCACCAGCGTCCAGGACACCTCGTGCTCGCCGGCCCAGGTGTAGCCGAGGACCTGGTCGTCCTTGATGGCGCCGGCGTCCATGACCAGGCGGACCTGCTCGGCGCGGCCCTGCCCGTCGGTCTCGAGGACCTCCGCCTGCTTCACCTCTCCGGTCCAGTCCGGGTAGCGGGCGAAGTCGGCGATCACCGCCATGACCTCAGCCGGTGCCGCCTCGATCGTGATGCTCGAGCTGGTGTGTTCCGCCATCGCTGTGGCTCCTCCAGATGCGGGCCGGTAAAGGTAGAGAAGAGGACACCGTGCGCCAGCCGCCGCGCACGTGTGTGCAGCGTGAAGGCTACCGCGCGCCCGACCTGCCGCCGTCACCCGGAGTCAGGACACCGTCCGGACGGCGTCGGGTCGTCGCCCGGTCACCACTCCAGCGCCCACGGCTTCCCGCTGCCCGCGAAGTGGCCCACGTTCACGCACTCGGTCGCGCCGACCCGCATCCGGCGGGCGAGCGGCTGGTGCACGTGCCCGAAGAGCGCGTAGCGGGGCCGGGTGCGGCGGATGGCGTCCAGCAGCGCCCGGCTGCCCCGCTCGAAGCGGCGGGCCACGGTGTCGTAGACGAGTTCCGGCACCTCCGGCGGGATGTGGGTGCACAGCACGTCCACCTCGCCCACGGCCTCGATCTTCGCCGCGTACTCCTCGTCGCTGATCTCGTACGGCGTGCGCATGGGGGTCTTCAGGCCGCCGCCCACGAAGCCGAAGACCCGGCCGCCGATCTCCACCCGCTCCCCGTCCAGGACGGTCGTGCCGGGCCCGGCGAACTCGGGCCACAGCCGCGGCATGTCGACGTTGCCGTAGGTGGCGTACGTCGGGCTCGGGAACGCCGGGAACAGCTCGGCGTACTGCTTGCGGACCGCCTGCTCGATCAGCGCCGCCCGGTCGCCGCCGATGCCTCCCCACAGCCGGGCGCCGAGCTCACGGGCCTCCTCGAAGCGGCGGGCGGTGCGCAGTTCGACGATGAGGTCGGCGTTCTCCACGCCGAAGAGGTCGGGGAAGATCCCGCGGGAGTGGTCGGCGTAGTCCAGGAACAGGACCAGGTCGCCCAGACAGATCAGTGCGTCCGCGCCCTCTCCGGCCCGGGCCAGGTCGCGCGCGTTGCCGTGCACGTCGCTGACCACGTGGATGCGTGTCCGGCGGTTTCCGGGCGGTGTGGATGCCATGGCGATCAAGGGTAGGCGTGTGCGGCATACGTGAACAGTGTCGATCGGGATACCGGTTACTGGCCAGTCAGTAAAGCGGTGGACTACTGTCGGCCGGGAAACACCAATCTGTGTGACGCAGCGAACATCTCGCCGGACCCCCCTGTCGAAGACGCCATACCGACGGGTAACGTCCGGGCAGTCCAGTCGTGCTCAGGATTTCAACCATCGAGATCCACCGAGGTCCCGAGCACAGTCCCGAGCCTTGGACCGCATCGTCGCAGCACACAACGTCGTGGCGCCGGCGCCCTATGAGGAGCAGCAGTCTTGCGCGAGTTCAGCCTTCCGGCTTTGTACGAGGTCCCTGCGGACGGCAATCTGACCGACATCGTCCGCAGAAACGCCGCGCAGCATCCCGACGTCGCCGTCATCGCCCGCAAGGTCGGCGGCGCCTGGCAGGACGTGACGGCCACGGCCTTCCTGGCCGAGGTGCACGCCGCCGCCAAGGGCCTCATCGCCTCCGGAGTCCAGCCCGGCGACCGGGTCGGTCTGATGTCGCGCACCCGCTACGAGTGGACGCTGCTCGACTTCGCGATCTGGTGCGCGGGCGCGGTCACCGTGCCGGTGTACGAGACCAGCTCCCCGGAGCAGGTGCAGTGGATCCTCTCCGACTCGGGCGCGACCGCCGTCGTCGTCGAGCTGGACGGCCACACGGCGGCCGTGGAGTCGGTGCGCGAGTCCCTGCCGGCACTGAAGCACGTCTGGCAGATCGAGGCCGGGGGTGTCGAGGAGCTCGGGCTGCTCGGCAAGGACGTCTCCGACGAGGTCGTCGAGGAGCGCAGCTCGCAGGCCAAGGCCGACGACCCGGCGACCATCGTCTACACCTCCGGTACGACCGGCCGCCCCAAGGGCTGTGTGCTGACCCACCGCAGCTTCTTCGCCGAGTGCGGGAACGTCGTGGAGCGGCTGCGGCCGCTGTTCCGCACGGGCGAGTGCAGCGTGCTGCTCTTCCTCCCGCTCGCGCACGTCTTCGGCCGGCTGGTGCAGATCGCCCCGATGATGGCGCCGATCAAGCTGGGCACCGTCCCGGACATCAAGAACCTCACCGACGAGCTGGCCGCCTTCCGCCCGACGCTCATCCTGGGCGTGCCGCGGGTCTTCGAGAAGGTCTACAACTCGGCGCGCGCCAAGGCGCAGGCGGACGGCAAGGGCGCGATCTTCGACAAGGCGGCCGACACCGCGATCGCCTACAGCAAGGCGCTGGAGCTCCCGGCGGGCCCGCCGCTGAAGCTGAAGATCAAGCATAAGGTCTTCGACCGGCTCGTCTACAGCAAGCTGCGCGCGGTCCTCGGCGGCAAGGGCGAGTACGCGATCTCCGGCGGCGCCCCGCTGGGCGAGCGCCTCGGTCACTTCTTCCGCGGCATCGGCTTCACCGTCCTCGAGGGCTACGGCCTGACGGAGTCCTGCGCCGCCACCGCCTTCAACCCCTGGGACCGGCAGAAGATCGGCACGGTCGGTCAGCCGCTGCCCGGCTCGGTCGTGCGGATCGCGGACGACGGGGAGGTGCTGCTGCACGGCGAGCACCTCTTCAAGGAGTACTGGAACAACCCGGCCGCGACCGCCGAGGCGCTGGCCGACGGCTGGTTCCACACCGGTGACATCGGCACCCTCGACGAGGACGGCTACCTCCGGATCACCGGGCGCAAGAAGGAGATCATCGTCACCGCGGGCGGCAAGAACGTCGCGCCGGCCGTGATCGAGGACCGGATCCGGGCGCACGCGCTGGTGGCGGAGTGCATGGTGGTGGGCGACGGGCGGCCGTTCGTGGGCGCACTGGTCACCATCGACGAGGAGTTCCTGGGCCGCTGGGCTGCCGACCACGGCAAGCCGGCGGGTTCGACCGCGGCGTCGCTGCACGGGGACGCCGACCTCCAGGCCGCCGTCCAGTCGGCGATCGACGACGGCAACGCCGCGGTCTCGAAGGCGGAATCGGTGCGGAAGTTCCGCATTCTCTCCTCCCAGTTCACGGAGGACTCTGGCCACCTCACGCCGTCGCTGAAGCTCAAGCGCAATGTCGTGGCGAAGGACTACGCGGGCGAGATCGAGGCGATCTACGCCAAGTAGCGGCGGCTCAGCACCTCCTGACGGAGCGTCATGGCGCGGTGTTCTCCACGGGGGACCCGCGCCGTCGTGC
Organism: Streptomyces sp. NBC_01334; assembly: GCF_035983595.1. Lineage (NCBI taxonomy): Bacteria > Bacillati > Actinomycetota > Actinomycetes > Kitasatosporales > Streptomycetaceae > Streptomyces > Streptomyces sp. NBC_01334. The sequence goes on from NZ_CP130718.1 coordinate 2,876,813, forward strand.
GTTCGGCGAGGGCGGTGACGGAGACGAACAGGTTCACCCCGACGCTGCCCGGCACCAGCGAGCCGTCGGTGACGTACAGCTTCGAATACCCCTTCACCCGGCCGTAGTTGTCGGTCGCCTTCCCCTGCACGCAGCCACCGAGCGGGTGGTACGTGACGTCGTCGGCGAAGACCTTGTCGGACGAGCCGAAGAGGTCGTAGCGGCAGACGGTGGCGTTCGCCGCGCGGAGGGAGAGGCTAGAGCAACGTCTTCAACTTCTCCGCCAGCAGGTCCCACCGCCACTTCTCCTCCACCCAGGCGCGCCCGCGCTCCCCCATCCGGCGGCGCAGCTCCGCGTCCCCGAGCAGGGCGACGATGCGCTCGGCCGCGTCGGCCGGGGAACCGCCCCGCACGACCCACCCCGTCTCCCCGTCGAGCACCGCGTCGGGCGCCCCGCCCGAGTCCCCGGCGACGACGGGCAGCCCCGTCGCCGACGCCTCCAGGTAGACGATCCCGAGCCCCTCGACGTCGAGTCCGCCCCGTCGCGTCCGGCACGGCATCGCGAACACGTCCCCGGCGCCGTAGTGGGCGGGCAGCTCCGACCAGGGCACCGCCCCGGTGAAGCGCACCGCGTCCGCCACCCCGCGCTCACGGGCGAGCCTGCGCAGGTCCTTCTCGTACGGCCCGCCCCCGACGATCAGCAGGACCGCCTCCGGCTCGGCGGCCAGGATCCGCGGCATGGCGAGGATCAGCGTGTCCTGGCCCTTGCGCGGCACGAGCCGCGAGACGCACACCACCACCGGCCGGTCGGTCAGCCCGAGGCGCGCCCGTACCTCCTCGCCACCCGATCCCGGGTGGAAGGTCTTCTCGTCGACGCCCGGCGGCAGCTGCACCATCCGCCCGGCCGCCCCGGCGCTCAGCGCCGTCGCGATCCGCGAGCGGGTGTACTCGCCCAGGTAGGTGATCGTGTCCGTGCTCTCGCCGATCCGGCCGAGCAGCTGCCGGGCGGCGGGCAGCTGCGCCCACCCGGCCTCGTGCCCGTGGGTGGTGGCCACCAGCCGCTCGGCGCCCGCCTTCCGCAGCGCCGGCGCCATCAGCCCGAGCGGAGCGGCCGCCCCGAACCACACCGACGTGCACCCGTGCTCCCGCAGCAGCCCGACGGCCCGACGGGTCGCACCGGGGGTCGGCAGCAGCATCGTCGTGGAGTCCCGTACGACGGTGAAGGGCTGCTCGGCGTCGAAGGCGGCCGTCGCCTCGACACCCTCGCGGGAACGCTTCCAGGTGGACGCGTAGACGACGAGTCGGTCGGGGTCGAGCCGGAGCGCCATGTTGTGCAGGAACGCCTGGATGCCGCCCGGGCGGGGCGGGAAGTCGTTCGTCACGATCAGGGTCTTGTGCATCGCAGCCGACCTTATCCAAACGCCATTCACAGCCGCGCCCGACCGCGCTTCACAGCCCCGCGGGAGATCATGTGGGCCATGGAGACGACGGCCGCGGGGCGGCCCCTGACGTGCCTGCTGACGACCTGGGGCGTGACCCGGCTCGCGCTGCTGCTCTTCGTCTTCAAGGTGTTCCTCTTCCCCGGCCCGGACGTCACCAGCGACATCTCCGTCACCTATCAGGGCTGGTACGAGGTGCTGAGCGGCGGCACGTTCCCGGCCGCCGACGTCACCTGGCAGTACCCGCCCGCCGCCGCCCTCGCGATCCTCTCCCCCGGCCTGCTGCCCTTCCTCGACTACGCGTCGGCCTTCTTCGTCCTGGCCTTCCTGGCCGACCTGGCCGTCCTCATGCTGCTGCTGAACACGGGGCTGCGCCCCGGCCGGTCGCTGCGCGGCGCCTGGATGTGGGTGGCGGGCGTGCCCCTGCTCGGTCCCACCGTCTACTCCCGCTACGACGTGATGGTGACGGCGGTCGCGGTCGCCGCGCTGGTCGCCGGCGTCCGGCGGCCCCGGGTGATGGGCGCACTGACGGGTCTCGCGGTGCTGCTGAAGGTGTGGCCCGTGCTGCTGCTGGCGGGCGCCGTGCGCAGGCGGGCCTGGGGCGCGGCGGCGGTGACCGTCGGCGCGCTGGCCGTGCTGTTCGCCCTGGCCATGCCCGGCGCCTTCGCCTTTGTGACCTTCCAGCGCGACCGGGGCACCGAGGTGGAATCGCTGGGCGCGCTCGCCCTGCATGTGGCCCGGCAGTTCGGCTGGCAGGGCCGGGTGCTGCTCAACTACGGCTCACTGGAGTTCCTCGGCCCGTACGTGGGCGTGGTGAGCGACGTGGCCCTGGGGCTGACCGCGGTCGCGTTCGGCTGGCTGCTGCTGTGGCGGCTGACGGCGAGGCGCTTCGCGCCGCAGACGCTCGCGGAGGCGGCGTTCACGGCGGTCCTGCTGTTCACCGTCACCAGCCGGGTGATCAGTCCGCAGTACCTGGTGTGGCTGATCGGCCTCGCGGCGGTCTGTCTGTGCTTCCGCGCCGGCTGTATGGTCCTGCCCGCCGTCCTGGTCCTGGCCGCGTCCTTGGTGACGGTGCTGGAGTTCCCCGTCTTCTTCGCGGACGTCGTCGCGAGCAGCCCGCTCGGCGTCACCCTCCTGTTCCTGCGCAACGGCCTGCTGGTGGCCGCCACGATCGTCGCGGCCGTCCGGCTGTGGCGCTCGACGGTGCCGGGCGCCGTCCCCGCTCCCCCGGCCGGTCAGGCCGCCCGTAGCAGCGAGCCCGCGGTCTCCCCCTGACGCCCGGGCCACGCCCGCCGCAGCACCACCCCCACCGCCAGGCACTGCACCGCCATGCCGAGCGCCAGCGCCAGACACACCCCCGGCAGCCCGAGCCCCGACAGCGCGTACGCCAGCGGGAGCTGGACGGCCGTGCCGAGCACCGTCACCCGTAGCAGCACGGGCGCACCCCCGCTTCCCTCGAAGACCCCGCCCAGGGCGATGAACCCGGCCATGAGCAGCAGATACGGCCCGACGCAGCGCAGGAACAGCACGCCCTCACGGGTCACGGCGGGCCCGGCGCCGAAGGCGGCCATGATCCAGGGGGCCGTCGCGCACAGCAGCACCGCGGCCACCAGTCCGACGGTCCCGGAGACGAGCACGGCCTGCCGCCCGATCGCCCGGCGCTCCTCCCGGCCCTCGCCCCGGGTGTGCGCGGTGTGGATGGAGGCGGCCTGGCGGACGGCGTAGAAGGCCATGGTCGCCACGTACATGACCTTGTACGCGATCGAGTAGGCCGCCACGGCCGTCACCCCCAGCCGGGCCACCACGGCGACCAGGGCGAGCGCGCCGCCCTGGCGCAGGGTGAAGTCTGCGGACATCGGCAGCCCGGTCGTCAGGGTGCGCCGCAGCGAGGCGCCGGTGGAGAGCGCGGGCGCCACCCCGGCGGCCGCCCGCAGCACGGCGTCGCGCCGCAGGGCCAGCAGTCCGGCCCCGAGCGCCACGCACCGGCACAGCACCGTGGAGACGGCGGCGCCCCGGACGCCGTAGAGGTGGATGAACAGCGGGTCGCAGACCAGGATCAGACCGCCCGCGAGCAGCGCCAGCCGCATCGGCGTCCTGGTGTCCCCGGCCCCCTTGAGGATGCCGTCGACGAGCTGCTGGCCGAAGAAGACGGCGATGCCCGGCATCGAGATCGCGAAGTAGGAGACGGCGAGCGGCAGGGCGGGGCCGCCGTGCCCGCCGAGGACCAGCCGGGCCAGCGGTTCCCGCAGCAGGAAGCCCCCGCCCGCGACGACCGGCGTGACCACCGCGCACAGCGCCCAGCCGCCCCGCACGGCCGCCCGCAGGGCCCCCGGGTCCCGCGCCCCTCTGGCGTGCGCGACCAGCACCGTCGTCCCGGAGGCGAAGACCAGCGCGACCCCGAGCAGCACGTTCTCGGCGTTGGTGGCGACCGCGACGGCGGCCACCGCGGGCCCGCCGAGCCGGGACACCCAGACCGTGTTGATGATCCCGGCGGCGACGGAGGCGAGCAGCGAGAAGTAGACAGGGCGGGCGAGCGAGACGAGCTGCGTGCGATGACCGGCCATGACGGATCCCCCTCGAACGAGACAGCTCCGAACGCGCTGCCCCTGAACGGATTGCCTGTGAACGGATTACCTCTTATCGAGTTACCTCTAAACGAGATAACTCGATAAGAGGTAGCATGGCGTCATCGTGTCCGCAAGGGAGGACCATGCTCGAGCTGTCGATCCTCGGTTTCCTGGCCGAAGAGCCGTTGCACGGCTATGAGCTGAAGGAGCGGATCAAGGCGCTGACCGGCCACGTCCGCCCGGTCAGCGACGGCGCGCTCTATCCGGCGATCACCCGTCTCGTCACCGCGGGCAAGCTCGACCAGCACCGGGAGGACGGCGCGGGCGCGGCCCCCCGACGGGTGCTCTCGCTCACCGACGAGGGCCGGGCGGACCTGCTGGAACGTCTCCGTCACCCCCGGCAGCAGGAGATCACCGACCACGTCCGCTTCAACACGGTCCTCGCGTTCCTGCGGCACCTGCCCGACCGAGGGGAGCAGGCGGCCGTCCTACGGCGCCGGCTGGACTTCCTCGAGACGCCCACGAGCTTCTTCTACGCCGAGGGCGAGCCCGTACGGGCGGAGGAGGCCGGGGACCTGTTCCGGCAGGGCATGCTGCGGGTCGCCCGGGCGACGGGCGAGGCGGAGCGGGCCTGGCTGCGCGAGGCGATCGAGCAGCTGACTCAGGCGAGCTGAGCCTTCAGGTAGCCCTGCCAGTCCGCCGTGAGCTCCGCGAGGGAGGTGCCCAGCACGCTCTTCAGCGCGCCCTCCACCGCCCCCGGCCGCTTCCGGTGCTCCCCCACGGCCCGGTAGAACGCGTCCAGCTTCACCTCGCCCCACCGCTCGGCGATCATCCGGCAGGCCAGCCAGCCGCCCTCGTACGCCTGGGCCAGCCGGTCGGCGTCGCCGGAGAAGCCGAAGTCGCCGTCGGTGGGCAGCGCCGCCGGGACGGCGCCGACCGTGACGGCGTGCTGGAGCTCCGGGGCGACCTCGGCGGGGGTACGGCCGGTCCCGCGGTAGCCCACCCAGTCGGCGTACCCCTCGGACAGCCACAGCGGGGTGGCCGCGTTGGTGTGGGCGCGCGTCGCGACATGGGTGGCCTCGTGGGTGAGGACCACCTGGCGGCCCACCCGGCCGAGCATGCCGTACGCGTCCGGGTTGACGATGATCCGGTCCGCGGGCGTCCTGGCCCCGCCGCCCGTCTCGCCCGTGGTGACCGCGGCGATCCCCCGGTAGGAGGAGGCGGGCGAGCCGAGCAGCCCCGCCATGCCCTCCAGCGACTTCGGTACGAGGACGACGAGCTGCCCCGCCCAGCCGGTGCCCCAGGCCGCCGACACCTCCGGGACGGCGTCGTCGGCCAGGTCGGCGAAGGACCGCAGCCGCGCCTGCGACTGCCCGACCCCCAGCACGAGACTGTGCGCGCTCCGTACGACGTCCACCGTGCCCTGGTCCCACAGCTGCTGGCCGGCCTTCGTCGCCGGCTTGTCCGAGGCCACCGACCACCGGCCGGCCCCGTCACGGGTCAGGCGCAGCACGCGGGCCGTGGTCACCGGGGCCTTGTCGTAGCCGTCGACGCGGTAGCTCAGTTCGGCGTCGGCGGTGGCGGTGTCCCCGCTGCGGTGGAGCGACGTCACGCGGTACGACCAGGCCGCCAGCGGAACGGCCCGCACCGCGGCGTACCCGGCGGCGGCGCCGGTGGCCGCGTAGGCGCCCTGGTCATGGTCCAGGACCGCGGCGGCCCGCCGGTCGAGGACCCGCTGCACATCGGCCGTCGCGTCGCCCGACGTGGCCCGCCCGCCGCAGCCGACCAGACAGCCGAGGAGCGAGACGAGCAGCAGGCAGAGCCCCAGGACCCCGGGTCCGCGCGCCCGCCCTCGACCAGCCATCCTCCCGATCGTACGGCGGCGGCGCCGCGCGGGCTCCGCTCAGGGCCGGGTGACGGACGAGACCGGCATCATCCCGACCGGGTCGTAACGCACCGGCGCCCCCGGATAGGGGGCGTGGATGACCTGCCCGTTGCCGACGTACATGCCGACATGGCTGGCGTCGGAGCGGTAGGTGACGATGTCGCCGGGCCGGGCCTGGGAGAGCGGCACCCGCCGGCCCGCGTGCGCCTGGGCCTGCGAGGTGCGCGGCAGCGAGATCCCGGCCTGCGCGTACGACCACTGCATGAGGCCCGAACAGTCGAACCCGGTGGGCCCGTTGGCGCCCCAGACGTACGGCTTGCCGAGCGCGGAGCGCACGGCGGCCACGGCGGCGCCCGCGCGGCCGGAGGCCGGGACGGCTCCCGACAGGTCGGACATGGAGTCCCGGCCGGAGCGGGAGGCCCGGTCGAAGGCGGCGCGTTCGGCGGAGGGCAGGGTGTTGAGCAGCTGCCGCGCCTTGGCGAGCTTCTGCTCCACGGTCCGCTTGTGCCGCACCACGGCCTTGCGGCTCTTCTCCAGTTCGGCGAGCTTGCCCGCGGCCTCGGCGCGCTCCTGGGTGAGTTCGCGCATGGCGCCCTGGAGTTCCCTCAGTTCCCCGGCCTGGTGCGCGGTGATCCGGTCGAGGACGGACGCCTTGGCGAGGTACTCCTCCGGGTCGTCGGAGAACAGCAGCGCCAGGGAGGGGTCGAGGCCGCCGGAGCGGTACTGGGCGCCGGCCAGCGAACCGAGCTGCTCACGCAGGCCGTTGATGCGCTCCTGCTGCCGGGCGATGTGGTCCTGGGCCACGCCGACCTGCCCCCGCAGGGTGTCGGCGCGCTCGTCGGCCGTGTTGTAGGCCTCGGTGGCCTTCTCGGCCTCCTCGTAGAGACGGTCCACCTCGGCACGGGTGTCTTCGTGCGGAGCGGCCGTGGCCGGTACGGCGGACACGGCGCCGAGTGCGGCGGCCGCGACGGACAGCACGCTCAGGGCACTACTGGCGCCCCGGTCGAACCCGGACTGTGCAAGGCGGCGATGGGACCCCACGGGATGCCGCGCTCCTTCCGCTGACGGACAGGGAAACGCGGCAGACAGTAGCCCCGCGGAGGGGGGTCGGCCAAAGACCTCGGCGGCAACGCACAGTGACGCCCCGCCGCTGACGCAGGTCACCGGCGGGGCGTGGGGTCACTTCTCGTTGTCGTGATTCGCCCGTTCGGGCGGCATGGTGTCCCGATCTCGGGACTGATCAGATCCGGACGCCGAACTGGAAGGGCATGTTGTTGATCGACTCGTAGCGCACGACGGTGCCGGTGCGCGGGGCGTGCAGCACCTGGCCGTTGCCCGCGTAGAAGCCGACGTGGTGCTGGTCGCCGTAGAAGATGACCAGGTCGCCGACCTTGAGGGCGCTCTGGGAGTAGATGCGCGTGCCGGCGTTGGCCTGGGCCTGCGAGGTCCGCGGGATGGAGACGCCGGCCTGGGCGTAGGCCCAGGAGGTCAGGCCCGAGCAGTCGTACGTGGCGGTGCCCGTGGCGCCGTACTGGTAGGGCTTGCCGAGCTGGCTCTGCGCGGCCTGGAAGGCGGCCATGGCCCGGCCGGAGCCCGCCGGGGCGTCGCCGAGGTCCACGCGGTCGCCGGCGTCGCGGCTGGCGCGGGCGTCGGCGGCCGCGAGGGACTCCTGCTCCTTGGCCGTCAGCGTGTTGAGGAGCTTGCGCGCCTCGGTGAGCTTGGCCTGGACTTCCTTCTTCTTCTTGCCCAGTTCGGTGCGGGTGGTGGCGAGGTCCTTGAGCTTGGTGGAGGCCTCGTTGCGCTCCTGGGCGAGCTCGCGCTGCTTCTCCTGGATCTTCTTCAGCGCCTCGACCTGCTGGGCGCTGAGCTGGTCGGCGGCGGACGCCTTGTCCAGGTAGTCGTCCGGGTTCGAGGAGAGGAGCAGCTGCAGGGAGGGGTCTATGGACCCGGTGCGGTACTGGGCCGCGGCCGCCAGACCCATGGAGTCGCGCAGCTCGTTGAGGTCGGCCTGACCGCGAGCGACGTTGTCCTGGATGGTGGAGATCTCCTTCTGGAGCTTCTCCTGCTTCTCCTTGGCACCGTTGTACTTCTCGGTGGCCTGCTCCGCGTCCTCGTAGAGCTTGTCGACCTTGGTCTTGACCTCGTCCTTGGTGAGCTTCTCGCTGGGCGCCGCGTTGGCGGCCTGCGAGCTCAGTACGACGGCAGCGGCGGCTGCGGTGGTCAGCACGGTCACGCGTGCGCGACTCGGCTGCTTCGGTCGACGGTGGGACGCCACGGAGACGGGCTCCTTCTTTTGAGTGATCACCCGTTTGGAGATGCGAGCCCTGACCTTAGTGACCTCGCCGTGATCAGTTCAAATCCTCAGGAGAAAAAAACCCACCACGCAACGCAGTTTTTTCAATCAACTCACGTGCAGTCATGCTCGATTGACGCTACGTTGCGTGACGATCCCGCCAATTCGGGCAATAAACCTGGAACTTCGACGTTTAGGACAGCCGCTTCAGAAGTACCGCGGAAGCCACCGGTCGGGCACCCGCCTTGGCGATCCCGTCGGCCACCTCACGGTCGGTCGAGACGACGATGACCGGCCGGCCCGGCGGCTCGGCCCGCACCAGCTGACGGATCAGCTCGTCGGCCGTGACACCCGGCTTGGAGAACAGCACCCGCACCCCGCGCGGCGGCGCGAGCAGCACCGGAGCGGCCAGCTCGGCCCCGTCGAAGACACAGGTGACCTCGGCGCCGGTCTGCGCGGCGAGCTGCGAGAGTTGCCCGAGGAGCCTGAGCCGCTGCTTCTCCAACGGCATCTGCGGATAGCCGGTCTTGGTGACGTTGTAGCCGTCGACGACGAGATGGGCCTGGGGCAGCGCGAGCAACTGGTCGAGAATGGCCGGATCGTTCTCCGACAGAGCACGCGTGGCGATGTCCTTCGGGGTCATTCGTCCCGGTTCGACCGCGTCGACGGTTGCCGCCGGACGCACCGACACCGGCGGCAACGCCAGTTCCCGCCGCAGCCCTTGGGCCGCGTCGAGCACCGTGTCCAGCAGCAGCCGCACCCGCATGTCCTCGACGCTGCGCCCCTCGCGCGCCGCCCGCCGGGTGGCCTCCAGCGCCGCCTCCACCTCGCCGAGCCGCGCCTTCAGCCGCCGGGTCTCGCTCTCCGCGGCCGACACCTGGGTCTGCCCCTCGGCGCGCACGGTCTCCAGCTCGCCGCGCACCTTGCGCAGCGCGGCCTCGCCCCGCTTCACGTCGCTGAGGGCCGAACGCAGCTTGCGATGGAGCGATTCCGCTTCCTTCTTCGCGGCGTCCAGTTCGGCGCGCAGCCCCTCGGTGCCCGCCCGGGACTGCTCACGGGCCCGGTCGAGCTCCTCGCGCAGCCGCTCCAGTTCGGCCCGGCTCTCCTCGCCGGCCCGCTCGGCGTCCGCCCGCTGGGCCTCCTCACCGGCCGCGGTGACCAGTTTCACCCAGCCGGTGGGCCGCAGCACATAGGCCGCGGCCGCCACTTCGTGCGGGTCCGCGGCCGGGGTCGGCGAGCCGGAGTCGAGAGCGCCGGCGAGTTCCGGCTGGGCCTCTCTGAACTTCTCGGCGATGCGCTGCCGGAAGAGCGGATCGGTCTCCAGCGCGGCGGCCATCGCGTTGCCCGCGAACTTCGCCCGCCGGTTCGGTGCGAACCGGGCGTACTGCCGCAACTGGACGGGCAGTTCGCCGACGGTCAGCCCGCCGAAGCCGTCGGAGACGATCTGTACGACCCTGCGCCGCACGCCGTCCGGCAGCGGACGGTCGAGCATCTCGGCGGCGCCGTCGCCCGGCCCCCCGCCTGCGCTCTCCACCATCCGTCACACCCCAATACTGTGCGGGCCTCCCCCACTCTCGGCTTCGCTCGAGCGGGGGGACCCCCATCGTCAGGAACCGGCGCCCGGCCGATCCACGAGTTCCACCTGGTCCACGGCGTTGCACCAGCGGCACCGCACCGACTCGATGGTCTCACTGACCACCTCGCGCTCCTCGACCTTCGGCTCACCGGCGAGGTCGAGGTGCACGTACTCGACGACCTTCGACGAGCGCGTCACGTCGAACCGCGTGAGGTTGCCGCAGAGCGTGCAGCGCCACCGCGTCGCGGCGGTCGGCAGGGGAACCGTCATCGTGGCTATCCGCTTCCTTCTAGTGTCGTGCTTCCGGTTGCCGGGGTCGGGCCGGAGGCTCCCCCGCGCGTATGGCTCGTAACCCTACGGCCTGGCGGGTACTCGCCGCCCATCCGTCCACGGCGGCGAGGCGGTCCGGACGAGTGCGTCCGATTACGTCATGCTTTGTTCTCATGATCGGCGACTGGAACGGGACGGTCGGCAGGGTGGTCCGCAACCGCCCGGCGCCGGTGACCTACACACTGATCGCCCTGTGCTGCCTGATCTTCCTGATCGGGCCCGCCTCGGGCTTCAATCCGGCGTACGGCTCCGGCGACGAGCTGCTGGCGGCGCAGCGCGCCTACTTCCGGCGCTGGGGCGTGGTGCCCGGCGAGCTCTTCGAGGGCGCGCCACGGGCCGCCCTGACCCCGGCCACGGCCCTCTTCGTCCACGGCAGCTGGGTGCATCTGCTGGGCAACATGCTCTTCCTCTACGTCTTCGGGACGATGACCGAGGACCGGATGGGCCGCGTCGAGTTCACGCTCTTCTACCTCGGCTGCGGCTACCTGGCCCTGATGGGCTACGCCGCCGCCAACGCCGAGTCGTCGCAGTCCCTGGTCGGCGCCTCCGGGGCGATCTCCGCGGTCCTCGGCGCGTTTCTGTACCTGTTCCCCCGGGCGCGGGTCACCAGTCTCCTGCCGTTCCTGTTCTTCCTGCCGCTGCGCTTCCCCGCGTGGGTCGTGCTGCCCTTCTGGGCCGCCCTGCAGTGGGTGGCGGCGGGGCGGGCCGCCCAGGGGCCGGGGGTGGCCTATCTGGCGCACCTGGTGGGCTTCGGCCTGGGGCTCCTCTACGCGTGGGCCCGTTCCGGGAAGAAGCAAGGCCCGAAGGGTGGCCTCGAAGGGGCGGCGGCGGGTGACGGGCGGGCGACTAGAGTGAAGCCCGCCCCAGCTCCGGCCCCCGAGGGAGAGAACCAGCCGTGATCACCGCGATCGTCCTCATCAAGACCAGCGTGGACCGGATTCCCGAGATCGCGGAGCGGATCGCTTCGCTGGACTCCGTCAGCGAGGTCTTCTCCGTCACCGGGACGTACGACCTGATCGCCATGGTGCGGGTCAAGGAGCACGAGGACCTGGCGGAGGTCATCCCGGGCAGCATCAGCAAGATCCCCGGGGTGGAGGGCACGGACACGCACGTCGCCTTCCGCACCTACTCGCAGCACGACCTGGAGGCGGCGTTCGCGATCGGGCTGGACTCCTGACCGGCTGAACACCGCCTCCGGCGGACCGTCGCTCAGACCGCGGGCACGCAGCGGCCGTCTTCCGTCCGGTACTGCCACTGCGCACCCTCGCTCACCAGTTCGCGCACCGCGTTCACGAAGCGCTCCACGTGCTCGTCCGGGGTTCCCGCGCCGAAGCTCACCCGGATCGCGTTGAGGGACTTCTCGCCGGGAGCCGCCTCGGGGGCGCCGCACTCGCCCTGGTTCCGGGGGTCGCTGCCCAGCAGGGTACGGACCAGGGGGTGGGCGCAGAAGAGGCCGTCGCGGACCCCGATGCCGTACTCGGCGGAGAGGGCGGCGGCGAAGTGGGAGCTGTTCCAGCCCTCGACGACGAAGGAGATCACGCCGACCCGCGGCGCGTCGTCCCCGAACAGGGACAGCACCTTCACCTGCGGGACCTCGGCCAGACCGGCCCGCACCTTCGCGATCAGGTACTCCTCCCGGGCGACCAGGCTGTCGAAGCCCGCCTCGGTGAGGGCCTTGCACGCCGAGGCGATGGAGTAGGCGCCGATCACGTTCGGGGAGCCGGCCTCGTGGCGGGCGGCGCTCTCGTGCCACTCCACGTCCACTCCCCCGTCCTCGCGCCGCGTGACCTTGCGGCTGGCGCCGCCGCCCGCGAGGTACGGGTCGGCCGCCACCAGCCAGTCGGCGCGGCCGGCCAGCACGCCGGAACCGAAGGGCGCGTACAGCTTGTGACCGGAGAAGGCGATCCAGTCGACGTCGAGCTCCTGCACGGAGACCGGGTGGTGCGGGGCCAGCTGGGCCGCGTCCAGGACGATCCGGGCGCCGTGGGCGTGCGCGGCGGCCGCCAGCTCGCGTACCGGCCACAGCTCGCCGGTGACGTTCGAGGCGCCGGTGACGCAGACCAGGGCCGGGCCGTGGGGGTCACGGTCGGCGAGGGCCCGCTCCAGCGTCTCGACGGCCTGGCGCGGGGTGCGCGGGGCGTTCAGGTAGGTGACCCGGGCGTCCTGCCAGGGCAGCAGCGAGGCGTGGTGCTCGGTCTCGAAGACGAAGACCTGGCAGCCGGCCGGGAGGGCCCGAGCCAGCAGGTTGAGGGAGTCCGTCGTCGAGCGGGTGAAGACCAGCTGGTCGTCGGGGCGGCAGTCCAGGAACTCGGCCACCGTCCTGCGGGCGTTCTCGAAGAGGTCCGTGGAGAGCTGCGAGAGGTAGCCGGCGCCCCGGTGGACGCTGCCGTAGTACGGGGCGTAGGCCGCCACGTCGTCCCAGACGCGCTGGAGGGCGGGGGCGCTGGCCGCGTAGTCGAGCGCCGCGTAGGTGACCTCGCCGCCCGTCACGAGCGGGACCGTGACATCCCGGCCGAGAACGGGCAGCGGGGCACAAACGGTACGGGCGGCGGCAGCGGTGGAGACAGACATGGCGAACTCCCGTGAGAGGCAAGGGGGAACCACCGTGCGAGCGGGCATGGCTCGAGCACGGAGGAAGGTGAAAGGGGTGTGCGGAGGCGGGGCTCTACGCCCTATCGCATTCGCTTGCTCACGGAAGGCTCCCTCGAACGACCAGGACCCCTGGCGGTACTCACTCAGAAGAGTGCGAGGGGTCCGCGCTTGCCGTAGACCTCGCTGCCTACGACCTGGTCTTCACCCGGGGCACCCCGCCACGGACGGAGGGTTGCCGGACAGTCGGCCGGGGCCTCATGACTGTCACTCATGACCTGATACAGGAACGTACGTGAAGTGATCGCCGTCCCGCAACCCGTGTCCGGATCGCGGGACGGCCTTCAGCGGTGAGGCGTCACGCCTGGGTGGCGGCGACCCAGCGGTCCAGCGCCCGCTTGGCCGCACCCGAGTCGATCGACTCGGCCGCCTTGTCCATGCCGTCGCGCAGTTGCCCGGCAAGGGTTCCGGAGCCCGGCTCCAGGGCCACCAGCGCCGCCGCCGAGTTCAGCAGCACGGCGTCCCGCACCGGTCCCGTCTCGCCCTCCAGAAGGCGGCGGGCGACCTCCGCGTTGTACGACGGGTCCCCGCCCCGCAGAGCCTCGACCGGGACCAGCTCGAGCCCGACGTCACGCGGGTCGAAGGTCTCCTCGGTGACCTTGCCGTCGCGGACGACCCACACGTGGGACGTGGCGGTCGTGGTCAGCTCGTCGAGACCGTCGTCGCCCCGGAAGACCAGGGAGGAGTTGCCGCGCTCGGCGAAGACGCCCGCGACGACCGGCGCCATCCGCGGGTCCGCGACCCCGACCGCCTGGGCCCGCACCTTGGCGGGGTTGGTCAGCGGGCCGAGCACGTTGAACACCGTGCGGATACCCAACTGGCCGCGCGCGGCGCCCACATGACGCAGCGCCGGGTGGAACTTGATCGCGAAGCAGAAGGTGATCCCGGCCTCCTGGGCCACCTCGGCCACCCGCCGCGGGGTCAGCTCCAGATTGACGCCGAGCTTCTCCAGGACGTCGGAGGCGCCGGACGCGGAGGACGCCGCCCGGTTGCCGTGCTTGACGACCGTGGCGCCCGAGCCGGCCACGACGATCGCCGACATCGTGGAGATGTTGACCGTCTTCGCGCCGTCACCGCCGGTGCCGACGATGTCGACGGTCCGGCCGGGCACCTCGATCAGGTTGGCGTGCTCGTACATCGCCCGGACGAGTCCGTTGATCTCCGCGACGGTCTCGCCCTTGGCCCGCAGCGCCACCACGAACCCGGCGATCTGCGCGTCGGTCGCCTCGCCGCGCATGATCCGGTCCAGCGCCCAGAACGTGGCGTCGGCGTCCTGGTCGCGACCGTACAGCAGACCGTTCAGCACCTCGGGCCAGGAACGGCCCGCCGCGGTGTCGCCTCCAGCGGGGGTCACAGCGCTCATAGCCGCTCCTGCGTGTGTCGTCGTGTACGTCGTGTACGTCGTCTGCCGTCGTGCGCCTCGTGACAAGGTGCACCCCACCCTATCCAGCCCGTGGGCACGGCAAAGGGCCCCGTCCGAAGACCGGACGGGGCCCTTTCCTGCGGCGTGGCGACGCCTCAGCGATCAGTGGTGGCCGTGGCCGCTCGTGATCTCCTTGTACTCCTCCACGGTGGGCTTCGGAATCTGCTGGTCCTCACCGAAGTACGCCCCGCTGATCTTGGCGCGGAGCTTCTCCTTGCCCTTCACCTTGCGCTCGACGCCGTTGTCGTCGACGGCGGCGCCGATCGCGGCCGGCTCGTACTGCTCGTGCGCCGTGAGGGTGTGCAGCTGCTCCTGGCTGAGCGGTTCGTGGATCTCGATGAACTCACCGTGCGGCAGGCGCTTGATGGTGCCGGTCTCGCGACCGTGCAGCACCTTGTCCCGGTCCCGGCGCTGGAGGCCGAGGCAGATCCGCTTGGTGACGATGTACGCGATGACCGGTCCGGCGATGAAGAAGATCCGGACGAACCAGGTGATCGAGTTGATCGACAGGTGGAGGTGGGTGGCCCACAGGTCGTTGCCACCGCCGACCAGCATGATCATGTACATCGTGACCCAGGCGACACCCAGCGCCGTGCGCGTCGGGGCGTTGCGCGGCCGGTCCAGGATGTGGTGCTCGCGCTTGTCGCCCGTGACCCACGACTCGATGAAGGGGTAGAGCGCGAGGATCGCGAGGAGGACACCGAACAGGACCAGCGGGATGAACACACCCAGGACCAGGGTGTGGCCCCAGATGTTGACCTCCCAGCCCGGCATGAATCGGATCAGACCCTCGGCGAAGCCCATGTACCAGTCGGGCTGGGCGCCGGTGGACACCTGGTCCGGACGGTAGGGGCCCATGGCCCAGATCGGGTTGATCTGGGCGATGCCCGCGATGACCCCGATGACACCGAAGACCAGGAAGAAGAAGCCTCCGGCCTTGGCCATGTACACCGGCAGCAGCGGCATGCCGACGACGTTCTTGTTGCTCTTTCCGGGGCCCGCGAACTGCGTGTGCTTGTGGTAGAAGACCAGGATCAGGTGGCCGACCACGAGCCCGAGCATGATGCCCGGCAGCAGCAGGATGTGGATCGAGTAGAACCGCGCCACGAAGTCGTGGCCCGGGAACTCCCCGCCGAACAGGAACATCGAGATGTACGTGCCGACGATCGGCATCGACAGGATCGCGCCCTGGGTGAAGCGGACACCGGTGCCGGAGAGCAGGTCGTCCGGGAGCGAGTAGCCGGTGAAACCGGTGAACATGCCGAGGACGAACAGCAGGAAGCCGAACAGCCAGTTGATCTCACGCGGCTTGCGGAACGCGCCCGTGAAGAACACCCGCATCATGTGCACGAACATGCCGGCGAGGAAGATCAGCGCCGCCCAGTGGTGGATCTGCCGGATGAGCAGACCGCCGCGCACGTCGAAGGAGATGTGCAGGGTCGAGCTGAACGCCTCGGACATCAGCTGTCCCTGGAGCGGGACGTAGCTGCCGTGGTACTCCACCTCGTTCATCGACGGGTGGAAGAACAGCGTCAGATACACACCCGTGAGGATGATGATGATGAAGCTGTAGAGGCAGATCTCACCCAGCATGAACGACCAGTGGTCGGGGAAGATCTTGCGCATGTTGGCCTTGGCCAGGGTGTAGATCCCCAGCCGGCCGTCGGCCCAGTCGGCGATCCGCTCGCCCGCCGGAGCCTTCCCGCGGTCACGGGACTCGTTGCTCTCGGTGTTCTCGTTCGTGCTCATCCGCGCTCCCAGAAAGCAGGACCGACGGGCTCTTCGAAGTCGCCGAGCGCCTCGAGATAGCCCTCGTCGTTCACACCGATGCGCAGCTGCGGCAGGGCGTGGCCGGCGGGGCCGAAGATCACTCGGGCACCGTCGGAGAGGTCGAAGGTGGACTGGTGGCAGGGGCACAGCACGTGGTGCGTCTGCTGCTCGTACAGCGAGATCGGGCAACCGACGTGGGTGCAGATCTTCGAGTACGCCACGATGCCCTGGTAGGACCAGTCGAGTTCCTGCTTGTCCTTGATGTTGTCCGGCTGGAGCCGGACGATCATCAGGGCCGCCTTGGCGATCTCGTTCTGGAACTCCTCGTCGTGCTCCTCCAGGCCCTCGGGCTTGGCGAAGGTGAGCGAACCGACGGCGACGTCCGAGGGACGCAGCGGCTCGTTCGTGTTCATGTTGACGAGCAGCTTGCCCTTGGCCCACAGGGTGTGACGCAGCTTGTCCTCGGGCAGCGGGCCGAGGTCGCGCAGCAGCACGACACCGGACAGCGGCACCAGGGTGAGCGCGCCGAACATCGTGTTGCGGATCAGCTTGCGACGGCCGATCGCGGACTCCTTGGCCCCCTGCTTGAAGTCCTCGTGGACCTTCGCACGGAGTTCGGGGGCCGCGGCGATCGCGTGCCGCTCGTCGGCGACCTCCACGTCGGACATCAGGGTGCGGGCCCAGTGGACCGCGCCGGCGCCGATGGTGAACAGCGCCGTGCCCAGCGTCAGACCCAGCGCGAAGTTCAGCGCGCTGAGGTGGCCGATCGGGAACACGAAGATCGACTTGTCGGCGGGGATCGCCACGTACGAGGCGATGAAGCCGACCGTGGCGAGCATCGACAGCGTGAACAGGAAGGCGACCGCACGCTCGGACCGCTTGGCGGCCCGCTCGTCGATGTCCTGGACGCGATGCTCGTGGGGCGGCAGCCCCGGGTCCGCGAACGGGTTCTGCTCGTCCGCGACGCCTACGGCGCTGCCGTGTGCGTGGCCCTGCTCAGCGGGCAGGTTCTCTTCTGGAATGTCTTGGCTACTCATGACTTCTTGGCCTTTGCGGTCCGAGCGGCGACCCAGACGGCTACCGCGATCAGGGCACCGAGACCGAAGATCCACGCGAACAGGCCCTCACTGACCGGCCCGAGGCCGCCCAGCTCCAGACCACCGGGGTTGTTCGTCTCGTCGCTGTTGACCGCGTGCAGGTACGCGATGATGTCCTTCTTGTTCTGCTCCGACAGGGTGGTGTCGGGGAAGGAAGGCATGTTCTGCGGGCCGGTCTGCATGGCCTCGTAGATGTGCTTCGGGTCCACGCCCTCGAGGGTCGGGGCGTACTTGCCCTTGGTGAGGGCACCGCCCTTGCCGGTGAAGTTGTGGCACTGCGCGCAGTTGGTGCGGAACAGCTCGCCACCCTTGGCGATGTCCGCACCCTCCGGGCCGTACTCGGCGTCGGTCGGGACGGACGGGCCGGCGCCCAGGGAGGAGATGAACGCGGCGAGCTGGTCGATCTCGGCCTGCGTGTAGATGACCTTCTTCGCGGGCACCTGGGCGCCCTGGGAGGTGGCCGCGGGCATGCGCCCGGTGCCGACCTGGAAGTCGACGGCCGCGGCACCCACGCCGACCAGGCTCGGGCCGTCGGAGGTCCCCTGACCGCCGGTGCCGTGGCAGCTTGCGCAGCCAACGGCGTAGAGCTTCTTGCCCTCGTCGATGGCGAGGGACTGGGCGGTGTCGTCTGCCTGCGCCTTGCTCGCGGGCGCAAACGCGGCGTACAGCCCCCCGGTAGCCGCCAGCGCGAGGAGTAGGACGACGAGCGCCGCCAGCGGATGGCGTCGTCGTGCGGAGAGCTTTTTCACGGATTACCCCGGTGTCAGGATCTTCTGCGTCGATGCTTGGGATGTGCGGGAGCGAGCGTGCCCGGCTACTTGATCATGTAGATCGTGGCGAAGAGGCCGATCCAGACGACGTCGACGAAGTGCCAGTAGTAGGACACGACGATGGCCGCGGTCGCCTGCTCGTGGGTGAACCTCTTGGCCGCGTAGGTGCGCCCGAGGACGAACAGGAAGGCGATGAGGCCGCCCGTCACGTGCATGCCGTGGAAGCCGGTGGTCAGGTAGAACACCGAGCCGTACGGGTCGGAGGAGAGCGAGAGCCCGTCCTTCTTCACCAGCTCCGTGTACTCGAAGATCTGACCGCCGATGAAGATCGCACCCATGATGAAGGTGACGATGAACCACATCCTGAGCTTCTTCACGTCACCGCGCTCGGCGGCGAAGACGCCGAGCTGGCAGGTGAGCGAGGAGAGCACCAGGATCGTGGTGTTGGTGGCCGAGAACGGGAAGTTCAGGGCCTCGGCCATTTCCTTCCAGTGATCAGGACCCGTCACCGATCGCAGGGTGAAGTACATCGCGAAGAGGGCCGCGAAGAACATCAGCTCGGAACTCAGCCAGATGATGGTTCCGACACTGGTGAGGTTCGGCCGATTGACCGACGGGTGCGCGTGCCCGGTTTCTACTGTCGTTGCTGTCGCCACGACCGACATTATGTCGGTCCCTTATCCCGCCCTCACTCCGGGGGGTGCCGTTCGGAGTGTTCGCACCGTGTGTACTGCCCGTATGGCCCATCGAAGTGGTGTTCCAAGCGGTGTTGACGACGTGTTCAAGGGAGTAGCATCCGCGGCATCGGTTCTGTCCGTACGACGCTGATGTCACGGAGGAAGCATGCAGGCGACCGCCACGGTGCTGGTCTACAGCGACGACGCCAACACCCGCGAGCAGGTCCGGCTCGCGACCGGGCGCAGGCCAGCGCCGGACGTCCCCGTGGTGGAGTTCCTGGAGTGCGCGACGCCCGCGGCGGTGCTGCGAGAGCTGGACAGGGGCGGCGTCGACGTCGTCGTCCTGGACGGCGAGGCCGCGCCCATGGGTGGCATGGGGCTGTGCCGGCAGATCAAGGACGAGATCTTCCGGTGCCCGCCGGTGCTTCTGCTCATCGGGCGGCCCCAGGACGCCTGGCTCGCCACCTGGAGCCGCGCTGACGCGGCTGTGACGCTGCCTGTGGAGCCCGTGGAGTTCGCTTCGGCCCTGGCGTCCTTGATGCGGCGCAAGAGCCTTACACAGAGCGCCTAGCGAGGGCACAGGGGCGTGGGGTTCCCCGCGCCCCCGGCGGCCGCGCCCCGGCAGTACCTACACCGCGGCAGGCCGCAGTCTCGACGTGTCCTGCTCCGCCTTCTGCTTGCCGCCCGTCAGCGCGCTGCCCTTGGTCCACTTCTTCCAGTCCAGGTTCCAGTCGCCGAAGCCGTTGCCGAAGGTCTCCATCGTGTCGCCGTAGCTGTTGACGACCTGGACGACGTCGCCCTGGCGGATGTTGTCGAAGAACCACTCGGCGTTGGACGTGCTCATGCCGGTGCAGCCGTGGCTGACGTTCGCGTACCCCTGGGAGCCCACGGACCAGGGAGCCGCGTGGACGTACTCGCCGCTCCAGGTGACGCGGGTGGCGTAGTACACGGGCAGGTCGTAGGACTCCGAGGAACCCTCCGCGATACCGACGGTGGTGCCGCGCATCCGTACGAAGTACTCCTTGCCCAGGACGACCTTGACGCCGTTGCGGGTCTCGAAGCCGGGCTTGCCGGTGGTGACGGGGATCTGGTTGATCTCCTCGTTGTTCTTGAAGACCGTCATGGAGTGCGACGACGCGTCCGTGACGGCGATGACCCGGTCGCCGATCGTGAGCTTGAGGTCCTTCGTGGGGCCGCCCCACAGCCGGTCGCCGATCTTGATGCCGTCCAGGTTGCTGTGCACCCGGAGACTGGCGTGGGCGGGCCAGTACTCCTGCGGCCGGTAGTGGAGTTCCTTGTCGTCCACCCAGTGCCAGCCGCCCTGCACGGACGGCGTCGAGTCGACCTTGAGGGCGCGTTCGACGACGGCCCGCTGGGCGGGGTCCTTGATGGGCTGGTCCAGCTTGGCGGTGACGGGCTGGCCGACGCCGTACTCGCCCGCATCGGGGCCGAACTCGACCCCCAGGCGCTTCTTGGAGGTGGGCTTGCCGGTGTCGAAGGTGAGCACCCGGCGGCCGGGGGCGCCGTCGTCGTCCTCGGTGCTCACGCGGACCGTGTAGTGGGCGTTCGCGGCCAGCGGCTCGGTGCTGTGCCAGCGGCTGCCGTCGGCGGCGAGTTCGCCCGCCACGTAACGGCCCGCGCCGTCCACGGCGATGACGTCCGTGATGCGGTCGTCGTCCTCCGCGGTGACCTCGAGAGGCTTGTCCGGGTCGGACTTCTTCCCGTCGCCACCGAGGTTGCTGAAGGAGATCTGGTCCGTCGCGTCGTAGGGGCGCGCGGAGAGCGGATTGCCGTCCGAGCCGCAGGCGCTTGCAACCGCGCCCAGGGCGATCACCAGCAGGGTGCAGCCCACGACGGTGCGAGGGCGGGGTTCGTGGCTCATGACTTCACGCTAGGGAGCCGGGTCGGCCGCGGCACGCTGAGTGACACGGACGGAGGAGCACCGTTGCGGCAAAAGCGTGAGCCCGGACCCTCCTGACGGAGTGTCCGGGCTCAGCCTGTGTTCAGCGCGTGCTACTGGGTGCGGCTCTCACCGCGGTAGTACTCGAAGACCCAGCCCCACAGACCGATGAGGATCATCGGCAGGGAGAAGTACAGCAGCCACCAGCCGACAGCGACCCCCAGGAAGGCCAGGGCGCCGCCGATGCCCAGCGACAGCGGCTGCCAGCTGTGCGGGCTGAAGAAGCCCAGCTCGCCGGCGTCGTCCGCGACGTCCGCCTCCTTGTTGTCCTGCGCGCCCGCGTCGACCCGCCGGGCGGTGAAGCCCAGGTAGAAGCCGATCATGATGCACAGGCCGAAGGCCAGGAAGAGGGCCGTGGTACCGGCCGGCTCCTTCGACCACACGCCATAGACGATCGCCATGACGAGGACGAAGACGCTCAGCCAGACGAACATCTTGCCCTGGATCTTCACTTGCCGGCCTCCTTGCTGCCCGAGATGGCACTGGCACCGTGGCCGGCGTGCTCCAGCTGCTCGATCGCGGCGATCTCGGGGTGGTGCAGGTCGAACGCCGGGGATTCACTGCGGATCCGCGGCAGGGTGAGGAAGTTGTGGCGCGGCGGCGGGCAGGAGGTGGCCCACTCCAGGGAGCGGCCGTAGCCCCACGGGTCGTCGACGCCGACCGGCTTGCCGTACTTGGCGGTCTTCCACACGTTGTAGAAGAACGGCAGGACGGACAGACCGAGGACGAACGAGCTGATCGTCGAGATCGTGTTCAGGGCGGTGAAGCCGTCGGCCGCCAGGTAGTCGGCGTACCGACGCGGCATGCCCTCGGCGCCCAGCCAGTGCTGGACCAGGAAGGTGCCGTGGAAGCCGACGAACAGCGTCCAGAAGGTGATCTTGCCGAGGCGCTCGTCGAGCATCTTGCCGGTGAACTTCGGCCACCAGAAGTGGAAGCCGGAGAACATCGCGAAGACGACGGTGCCGAAGACGACGTAGTGGAAGTGCGCCACCACGAAGTACGAGTCGGACACATGGAAGTCCATCGGCGGCGAGGCCAGGATGACGCCGGTCAGACCACCGAAGGTGAAGGTGATGAGGAAGCCCGTCGCCCACAGCATCGGTGTCTCGAAGGACAGTGAGCCCTTCCACATCGTTCCGATCCAGTTGAAGAACTTCACGCCCGTCGGCACGGCGATGAGGAACGTCATGAAGGAGAAGAACGGCAGCAGCACGCCACCCGTGACGTACATGTGGTGCGCCCACACCGTCACGGAGAGACCCGCGATCGAGATGGTGGCCGCGATCAGGCCCATGTAGCCGAACATCGGCTTGCGGGAGAACACCGGGATCACTTCGGAGATGATCCCGAAGAACGGCAAGGCGATGATGTACACCTCTGGATGGCCGAAGAACCAGAAGAGGTGTTGCCACAGCAACGCGCCGCCGTTGGCGGCGTCGAAGACATGGGCACCGAACTTGCGGTCCGCCTCCAGGGCGAACAGCGCGGCCGCGAGGACCGGGAAGGCCAGCAGGACCAGGACACCGGTCAGCAGGACGTTCCAGGTGAAGATCGGCATCCGGAACATCGTCATGCCGGGCGCGCGCATGCAGATGATCGTGGTGATGAAGTTGACCGAGCCGAGGATGGTGCCGAAGCCGGAGAAGGCCAGACCCATGATCCACATGTCGGCGCCGATGCCGGGGCTGCGGACCGCGTCCGACAGCGGGGCGTAGGCGAACCAGCCGAAGTCGGCCGCACCCTGCGGGGTGAGGAAGCCGGCGACGGCGATCAGCGAGCCGAACAGGTAGAGCCAGTAGGCGAACATGTTCAGCCGCGGGAAGGCGACGTCCGGCGCGCCGATCTGGAGCGGCATGATCCAGTTCGTGAAGCCGGCGAACAGCGGCGTCGCGAACATCAGCAGCATGATCGTGCCGTGCATCGTGAACGCTTGGTTGAACTGCTCGTTCGACATGATCTGCAAGCCCGGTCGGGCGAGCTCGGCGCGCATGAGGAGCGCCATGACGCCACCGATGCAGAAGAACGCGAACGACGTGACCAGGTACAACGTACCGATGGTCTTGTGGTCGGTGGTCGTCAGCCACTTCACCACGACGTTGCCGGGCTGCTTGCGCCTGACCGGCAGCTCGTTCTCGTACGAGTCCTCAGCTGCGGAGGCACCCTGGGGTTCGTTGAGGATGCTCACAGGTTGTTCGTCTCCCGGTTCTTCTCGTGGCTCGTCTGCTCGATGCCCGCGGGAACGTAACCGGTCTGCCCCTTCTTCACGAGGTCCTTGAGGTGCTGCTCGTAGCGCTCCTGGGAGACGACCTTCACGTTGAAGAGCATCCGGGAGTGGTCGACGCCGCAGAGCTCGGCGCACTTGCCCAGGTAGGTGCCCTCCTTGTTGGGGGTCACCTGGAAGGAGTTGGTGTGGCCCGGGATGACGTCCTGCTTCATCAGGAACGGCACCACCCAGAAGGAGTGGATGACGTCACGCGAGGTGAGGACGAAGCGGACCGTCTTGCCCTCAGGGAGCCAGAGGGTCGGGCCGGGGTTGTTGGTCTGCGGGTTCCGCTCACCGGGAGTACCGCAGGTGTAGACGCCGCCGGCGTTGTCGGGGAAGTCCGCCTTGAACCGGTCCGGGATCGCGGCCAGGTTCTTGTCGGTCTTCGCGTTCCCGTCGGAACCGTCGACGTTCTCGATGTAGTTGAAGCACCAGCTCCACTGGAAGCCGACCACGTTCACCGTGACATCGGGCTTCTTGTCGAGGCTCAGCAGCTTCGACTCGTCACGGGCCGTGAAATAGAACAGCACCGAGACGATGATGATCGGAACCACCGTGTACAGCGCCTCGATGGGCATGTTGTACCGGGTCTGCGGAGGAACTTCGACCTTGGTGCGGCTGCGCCGGTGGAAGAAAGCACTCCACAGGATCAGGCCCCACACCAGCACGCCGGTGGCCAGCGCGGCTGCCCAGGATCCCTGCCACAGGGAGAGGATCCGCGGAGCCTCTTCTGTGACCGGGGTGGGCATACCAAGGCGGGGGAAGTCCTTGTATGTGCAACCGGTGGCGGTCGCCAGGACCAGGCCCGCGGTCATTGCCTGGAGCAGCTTCCGCCGCATCGGGCGCCGCGGCGAGCGGTCGGAGCCGTTGGGACTCACGTAGCGCCTTCCCGAGAGTCTCGCCCGCGCGGTTGGCTGCGGCCTGCCTTCTCGCGGGTCGGTCGCCGCCCTGCGTCGGGCAGGGGTTTGGATGTTTATGCGGACCAAACCCTAGCCGACGCCCTCCGGGGGTTCGCGGGGAGGGTGGCATACGCGCCGCGGGTCACCCCGAAGGGGTGGGATGAGCGTCTGATAGCGCCTAATAGCTCGTCAATGCGGCATGTATGGCGGCTGCGGGCCCGCTGTGGCCTGTTGCGCAGTTCCCCGTGCCCTGGGGTGCCGACCGCACCGGCGCTTTACCGTTGCCGTGTGTCCTACTTCGACGCTGCTTCTGCCGCTCCCCTGCATCCCGTGGCCCGCCAGGCCCTGTTGGCCTCGCTCGACGAGGGGTGGGCCGATCCTGCCCGTCTGTACCGGGAGGGGCGGCGGGCGCGGATGCTGCTGGACGCCGCCCGGGAGGCGGCCGCCGAGGCGGTGGGCTGCCGGCCGGACGAACTGGTCTTCACCGCTTCCGGAACGCGGGCCGTGCACACCGGGATCGCGGGCGCGCTGGCCGGGCGTCGGAGGGTCGGACGTCACCTGATCGTGTCAGCCGTCGAACACTCCTCGGTACTCCATTCGGCAGAGACGTTCGAGGCGGAGGGCGGGGCGGTGACCCGGGTCCCGGTGGTCAGGACCGGTGCGGTCGCCGTCGGGTCGTACGGCGACGCCCTGCGGTCCGACACCGCGCTGGCCTGTCTCCAGTCGGCCAACCACGAGGTGGGGACCGAGCAGCCGGTGGCGGCCGTGGCCGAGCTGTGCCGGGAGGCGGGGGTGCCGCTGCTGGTGGACGCGGCGCAGTCGCTCGGCTGGGGGCCGGTGGAGGGGCCCTGGTCGCTGCTGGCGGCGAGCGCGCACAAGTGGGGCGGGCCGTCCGGGGTGGGGCTTCTCGCGGTGCGCAAGGGGGTGCGGTTCGCCGTCCAAGGGCCGGTGGACGAGCGGGAGTCGGGGCGAGCTGCCGGGTTCGAGAACATTCCGGCGATCGTGGCCGCGGCGGCCTCACTGCGGGCGGTACGGGCGCAGGCGGCCGCCGAGGCGGTACGGCTGCGGGAGCTGACGGCGCGGATCCGGGCGCGGGTGGCGGCCGTCGTACCGGATGTGGAGGTCGTCGGGGACCCGCTGCGGCGGCTGCCGGGGATCGTCACCTTCTCCTGTCTGTACGTCGACGGGGAGGCGCTGCTGCACGAGTTGGACCGGGAGGGGTTCTCCGTGTCCTCCGGGTCGTCCTGCACCAGCAGCACGCTCACGCCCAGCCATGTGCTGAAGGCGATGGGGGTGCTGAGTGAGGGAAACGTGCGGGTTTCGTTGCCGACGGGGGTCGCCGAGGAGGACGTCGAGCGGTTCCTCGCCGTGCTGCCGGGGGCGGTGGCGGGGGTGCGGGAGAAGCTCGGGGCGCCCGTTCCGCCGACCGGTGCCGCCGTACGCGGCGACGAGCTCGTCGTGGACGCGCTGGGCAAACGGTGTCCGATTCCCGTCATCGAGCTGGCGAAGGTCATCGGGGAGGTGCCGGTCGGGGGCACGGTGCGGGTGCTGTCCGACGACGAAGCGGCCCGTCTGGACATCCCCGCCTGGTGCGAGATGCGGGACCAGGAGTACGTCGGTGAGGAGCCGGCGGACCGAGGCTCGGCCTATGTGGTCCGCCGGCTGTCCTGAGTCAGGCCAGGTGCTTGCGGACCTCGGTGGCGGCATCGTCGCCGTAGGCCTTGGTGAAGCGGTCCATGAAGTGGGCGCGGCGCAGCTGGTACTCCTGGGTGCCGACCGTCTCGATCACGAGGGTGGCGAGCATGCAGCCGATCTGCGCGGCGCGCTCGTGGGAGACGCCCCAGGCCAGGCCGGAGAGGAAGCCGGCGCGGAAGGCGTCACCGACGCCCGTGGGCTCGACCTTGGCCTCCTCCTCCGGGCAGCCGACCTCGATCGGGTCCTCGCCGGCCCGCTCGACACGGACGCCGCGCGAGCCGAGGGTGGTGACGCGGTGGCCGACCTTGGAGAGGATCTCGGCGTCCGTCCAGCCCGTCTTGGACTCGATGAGGCCCTTCTCGTACTCGTTGGAGAACAGGTACGTCGCGCCCTCCAGCAGTATCCGGATCTCGTCGCCGTTCATACGGGCGATCTGCTGGGAGAAGTCGGCCGCGAAGGGGATCGAGCGGGTACGGCACTCCTCGGTGTGGCGGAGCATCGCCTCCGGGTCGTCGGCGCCGATCAGGACCAGGTCCAGGCCGCCCACCCGGTCGGCGACGGTCTTCAGCTCGATGAGGCGGGCCTCGCTCATCGCACCGGTGTAGAAGGAGCCGATCTGGTTGTGGTCGGCGTCGGTGGTGCACACGAAGCGGGCGGTGTGCAGGGTCTCGGAGATACGGACCGACGCGGTGTCGACGCCGTGCCGGTCGAGCCAGGCCCGGTACTCGTCGAAGTCCGCGCCCGCGGCGCCGACCAGGATCGGGTCGGTCCCCAGCTGGCCCATGCCGAAGGCGATGTTCGCGCCCACGCCGCCCCGGCGCACGTCCAGGTTGTCGACCAGGAAGGAGAGCGAGACCGTGTGCAGCTGGTCCGCGACGAGCTGGTCGGCGAAGCGGCCGGGGAACGTCATGAGGTGGTCGGTGGCGATGGAGCCGGTGACTGCGATGCGCACGGCGTGGACTCTCCTGAGGGGAGGGGGATTGACAGTTCACGCTACCCGGTCGACCCGCGCCACTGAAGCAGCCGAAACTACCCGATAGTAGATCTTTCTTCGCGGCCTCCGGCGTGCATACGGTTCGGCTATGACGAACCTCAAGGTCCACGCCCCCGCTCCGGCCGACATCGACGGCGACCTGGCGTCGCTGCGCGGTGACGGCGCCCGGATGGCTCGGCACTGGGCCGCCCCGGAGAAGATCACTTCCCTTCCGGTCTCCCCGTCACTCATCCTCGGCGTGATCGTTCCGGCGACGTCGGCGCGGCTCCTGGAGGCGATGCCGGACTACGGCAACTAGGGGTAAACCCTCGATTTCCTTCGGTACGGCGCTCGGGAGGGAACCGTGCGCTCCCCCG
This sequence comes from Streptomyces sp. NBC_01334, assembly GCF_035983595.1. NCBI lineage: Bacteria > Bacillati > Actinomycetota > Actinomycetes > Kitasatosporales > Streptomycetaceae > Streptomyces > Streptomyces sp. NBC_01334. Next base: position 2,903,435 of record NZ_CP130718.1, read on the forward strand.
TCGCGTCCCATCGCCGTCCCCCGTAAAGGGGATGTGGGGTACGACAGCAGGGCAGCCGAAGGAGCGATGCGGTGAACACCGAGCGACCCGAGAACGACGACGCCGCGCGCGAGCCGGAGGAGACGGGTTCGGAGACGGCCGAGGCCGAGGTCCGGGAGACCGAGGTCCAGGAGGCGCGGGCCGAGGGCGCGCCGGCCACGGAGACCGGCGTTCCGGACGAGGAGGCCGGCCCGACCGACACTCCCGTCGGCTCCGATGCCGGGGCTCCCGCCGTTTCCGAGGCCGACACCACCGCGGACACCGGCACCACGGACATCAGCACTGCGGACACCGGCACTGCGGACACGGACACCGACGCCGGTGAGCGGGCCGCCGCGTCCGAGGCCGGCGTCGGCGCCGATGCCGGCGAGGTGCCGGCCGATTCCGGCTCCGGCGCGGACGACGGCGCGGACGAGCACGTCGTCGGGCCGGTGGCCGAGGACGCGCCCCCGGCGGGCCCGCGCCGCCGCTCCCCCGTGCTCATCGCCTCCGTAGCGGCCGCCGTGCTGCTGGTGGGCGGGGGCGGGGCCTATCTGACCTCCAGTACGGTCGGCGGCTCCGGTGGGGGTGCCGGCGCCGGTTCACCGTCCGGGGACGGCACCCCCGCGGCGCTCCTCCTGGACGACCACTCCGTGGGTACGGGTACCCCCGAGGGCGGTACGAGCGGTATCGCACCCGGTGAGCCGAACCCCTACGGGGTGACCTACAAGGCCGCCGGCACCCTTCCCGACGGTCCCGGCTCCGCGCCCGTGTACTGGGCGAAGGGCGAGATCACGAAGGACGAGGTGGCCCGGCTGGCGAAGGCACTGGGGGCCGAGGGGACGCCGGTCGTCGACGGCGAGGCGTGGAAGGTCGGCGCCGGGAACGACGGCTCCGGCCCGGTGCTGCGGGTGAACCGGCAGGCGCCGGGGATGTGGACGTTCACCCGGTACACGCCCGGCACCGACAACTGCACGGCCGGCACCGACAAGTGCACGGTGACTCCCCCGGCCGGATCCGGCGCCCCGGTGAGCGAGGCTGCCGCGAAGAGGGCGGCGGCGCCGGTACTCGAGGCGGTCGGGCAGGACGGCGCCCGGCTGGACGCGAGTCAGGTCATGGGGAGCCAGCGGGTGGTGAACGCCGACCCCGTGTTCGGCGAGCTGCCCACCTACGGCTGGACGACCGGGATCAGCGTCGGCGCCCAGGGCGAGGTGGTCGCCGGGAACGGGCAGCTGGAACCGCCGGTGAAGGGCGACACCTACCCCCTGCTGAGCGCGCGGGAGGCGCTGGACGCGTTGAACACGGCGCCGGGGACGGACCACCGGATGGGCATCGGCGGCTGTGCCAGTCCGGTGCCGCTGAAGGACCGGCTGGAGAGTCCGTGCGGTTCGTCCACGGCGGCCCCCCAGGCGCAGACGGCGACGGTCGAGGGCGCGGTGCTCGGGCTGGCGCCGCACACCTCGGGCGGACGGCAGGTGCTCGTACCGTCCTGGCTGTTCGACGTGAAGGCCGCAGGGGTCGCGGGCGGCTACACGGTCACGCAGCCGGCCGTCGAGCCGGCGTATCTGAAGTCCGCCGCGACGCCCACGCCGTCGCCGACCGCGTCCTCGGGGACGCGGGACGTGAAGGTGGACGGCTACACCGTCGAGGGCGACGATCTGGTCGTGAGCTTCACCGGCGGGGTGTGCGGCGACTACAAGGCCACGGCGACCGAGAGCGGCGACGAGGTGAAGGTCACCGTGACCGAGACGCCGTGGAAGGACAAGGTCTGCATCCTGATCGCCAAGGAGTACCACCAGACCGTGCACCTGGACGCCTCGCTGGGCAGCCGGAAGGTCGTCGGGTCGGACGGCGCGGCGATCCCGCTGGAGAAGGCGGGCGCGCGGCTGCCGCAGGTCCAGTAACGCCCGGCAGCGGTTCGCGCGGCGCGAACGCGAAGGCGGCGGCCCCGTTGGAGGGGGCCGCCGCCTTCGCGTCGTTCAGCGGTACGAACGGGCGACCTAGCTGAAGGAGTCGCCGCAGGCGCAGGAGCCCGTCGCGTTCGGGTTGTCGATCGTGAAGCCCTGCTTCTCGATGGTGTCGACGAAGTCGATGGAGGCGCCGCCCAGGTACGGGGCGCTCATCCGGTCGGTGACGACCTTGACGCCGTCGAAGTCCTTCACCACGTCACCGTCGAGCGAACGCTCGTCGAAGAAGAGCTGGTAGCGCAGGCCCGAGCAGCCGCCGGGCTGAACGGCGACGCGCAGTGCCAGGTCCTCGCGGCCTTCCTGGTCGAGCAGGGCCTTGACCTTCGCCGCGGCGGCGTCGGACAGGAGGATGCCGTCGCTGACAGTGGTCTTCTCGTCCGATACGGACATCTACATCTCTCCCGGGTTGTACGGAGACTGCTTGCCGACGTTTCCAACCGTCGGGGCCGCGGATTCATTCCGCGCCGAGGAGTCGTGTTTCCACTTCTTTCCTCTTCTTGCCCTTCATGCTCGCACACACGCGATGCGGCGGACAGCGGCCTTCGGAGCGGCGCCGACCACGGCGCGGGATTCACGTCACATCGACGCGATGACCATCGTCAAAGTGACGTGAAGCGGGTTATGATAGATAACGTCAGATCGACGAAAAGTAGAAAGGGTGCGTGCCGTGACCACCGCCCAGACCACGGAGCTCGACGTACAGCCGACTCCGCTCGCCCTGTTGCTGCTCGGCCGTGAGGCCGACCCGAAGAGCGAGCGGGGCGTCGAGTGCCCCGGCGACCTGCCCTCGCCCTCGGACCCGGACCTGGTCGAGCGGGCCCGCGCCGCCAAGGAGAAGCTCGGTGACAAGGTCTTCGTGCTCGGCCACCACTACCAGCGCGACGAGGTCATCCAGTTCGCCGACGTCACGGGCGACTCCTTCAAGCTGGCCAAGGACGCGGCCGCTCGCCCGGAGGCCGAGTACATCGTGTTCTGCGGTGTGCACTTCATGGCCGAGTCCGCGGACATCCTGACGTCCGACGACCAGAAGGTGGTCCTCCCCGACCTCGCCGCCGGGTGCTCGATGGCCGACATGGCCACCGCCGAGCAGGTGGCCGAGTGCTGGGACGTGCTGACCGAGGCCGGCATAGCCGAGCAGGTCGTGCCCGTCTCGTACATGAACTCGTCCGCGGACATCAAGGCGTTCACGGGCAAGCACGGCGGCACGATCTGCACCTCCTCCAACGCCCAGCGGGCCCTGGAGTGGGCCTTCGAGCAGGGCGAGAAGATCCTCTTCCTCCCCGACCAGCACCTCGGTCGCAACACCGCCGTACGGGACATGGGCCTGTCCCTCGAGGACTGCGTCCTGTACAACCCGCACAAGCCCAACGGCGGGCTGACCGCCGAGCAGCTGCGCGACGCGAAGATGATCCTCTGGCGGGGCCACTGCTCGGTGCACGGCCGCTTCAGCCTGGAGTCGGTCGAGGACGTCCGCGCCCGGATCCCCGGCGTGAACGTGCTCGTGCACCCCGAGTGCCGGCACGAGGTCGTGGCCGCGGCGGACTACGTCGGCTCGACCGAGTACATCATCAAGGCGCTGGAGGCGGCCCCGGCCGGCTCGAAGTGGGCCATCGGCACGGAGCTGAACCTGGTGCGCCGGCTGGCGAACCGCTTCGCGCCCGAGGGCAAGGAGATCGTCTTCCTCGACAAGACGGTCTGCTTCTGCTCGACGATGAACCGGATCGACCTCCCCCACCTGGTCTGGACCCTGGAGTCCCTCGCCGAGGGCAAGCTGGTCAACCGGATCCAGGTCGACCAGGAGACCGAGGCGTTCGCGAAGCTGGCGCTGGAGCGGATGCTGGCGCTTCCGTAGCCCCGCCGTGGGCCCGGATCACCCCGACAGCGGCTCCTGGTCGGGGTGATCCGGGTCCAGCGTGAAGACGGTCCCGTCGGGGCTGAGCACCACCAGGGCGCCTTCGTCGAGGAACACCCGTCCCGCGGCATAGCCGGCCCCGACGACCTGCTCGGCCCGTGCGGGGGACTCCCACAACAGGCTGCCCGTCTCGATGTCGAGGGCGGCGACCCGTCCGGAGGCGCTGGCCGCGAACACCGCACGCCCCTGCCCGTCGGCGACGGGAGTGCCGGGCTGCTGAAGGGTCGTCGAGGTCTGCCACAGCTGCTCGCCCGTCTCGGGCGAGTGGGCGACCAGCTGCCCCGCGGAGGAGGCGAAGCAGAGCACTCCGCCCACCAGCGCCACCTCGCCGCGCGGGTCGCCCACCAGCTTCCTCGTGCGTACGGCGCCGGTGTCCGGGTCGATCAGCAGGACCTCGCCGTACGCCGACTCCGCGGAACTCTGGGCGTCCCGCGGAATGAACATCACGAAGGCCAGATCGCCGCCGACAGCGCCGACGTGGACGGCGTCGCCGTCCGGCACGCTCACCTTCCGGGTCGAGCCGTCGGCCGGGTCGACGGCGTAGAACACGGTGCGCGACGGTGTGCCCGCGTCGCCGCAGCCGGCGTACGGGACGCCGTCGACGTCGTAGAACTGGCAGCCGTAGGTGGGCCCGGCGGGCAGGGTGGCCGTCCAGCGCGCGGTTCCGTCGCGTGGGTCGCGGGCGGTCACCCGGTTGCCGTCGGGGGTCATCAGCAGGTCGCCCATGAGGGCGGCGGTGACGCCGGTCGCGCTCATCGGGTGCGACCAGAGCCGCTTGCCGGTGGCGGAGTCGAGGGCGACGACGGTCATGGTCTCGTCGTCGCCCGCGCTGTTCATGACCGACTGGGAGACCAGCAGCACGCCGTCGTGCACCCCGAGGACCACGCTGCCGTATGCCTTCTGCGCCACGCCCGGGGGCACGGAGTCGGCCCGCCAGGCGAGCCGGCCCGTCGCCCCGTCGACACGGACCGGGAGGGTGCCGTTGCCGCCGCAGTACAGAGCGCCCTCGCCCATGGCACAGGACAGGGAGGTGCCGGTTCCGGAGTCCCCGCCGCCCAGCGGCTTCCTCACCCCGCTCGCGGCGGTCCCGAACACCGAGGTCCGCCAGGGCTTCCAGCCGTTGGGCAGCGGATCCCAGCTGGGCGCCCCGGAGTCGGCGACGTCCGAGTCCGCCGCCTCGCCGTTCCCCTCGAAGGGGTCGAACAGGAGGTAGCCGGTGAGCGACATGGCCAGCAGACCCGCCACCCCGGCGAGGACCGGCCACCGGCGCAGCCGGGAGCGGCGGCCCGTGCGGGGCGCGGCCGCGGCCGGTCCTGGCTCCTCGCCCGCCTCGGGCGCGGGCGGCAGACGCAGGGTCACCGTCTCCATGTCGCCCGCCGCGGGTTCGGGCAGCGCCTCCGCGAACTCCCCGGCCAGCTCGTCGAGTCCGGGCCGGTCGTCGGCGTCCTTGGCCAGACAGCGGGTCATGATCGCGCGCAGCGGTTCGGCGACCGCGTCCACCTTCGGTTCCTCGTGCATCACCCGCCACGCCGTCAGATAGGGGCTGTCGGCGTCGAAGGGGCCGCGGCCGGTCGCGGCGAAGACCAGCAGCGCGCCGAGGGAGAAGACGTCCGAGGCGGGGCCGACCGACCGGGCGTCCTTGAACTGCTCCGGGGACATGAACGGCGGGGTGCCGATGGCGTGGCCGGTCTCGGTGAGGGTCTGGTTCTCGGTGGCGCGGGAGATGCCGAAGTCGATGACCCGAGGGCCGTCCTGCGCCATCAGGACGTTGGAGGGCTTGAGGTCGCGGTGGACGACCCCGGCCCGGTGGATGTCCCGCAGCGCCTCCACCAGACCCAGGGCCAGCCGGCGCAGCTCCGCGCCCTTGAGCGGGCCGGCGCTCCGGATCCGGGCGGAGAGGGCCGGTCCGGGCACGTACTGGGTCGCCATCCAGGGCCGTTCGGCCTCCGGGTCGGCGTCCACGACCGGCGCGGTGAAGGCGCCGCTCACCTTGCGGACGGCGTCGATCTCCTGCCGGAAGCGGGCCCGGAAGACCTTGTCCTCCGCGAACTGGGCGTGCACCACCTTGACGGCGACCTCACGCCCCGAGCGGGACCGGCCCAGGTAGACGACGCCCATGCCACCGGACCCGATCCGGTCCACGATCCGGTACCCGCCGAGCGCCTTCGGGTCGTCCTTGTGCAGCGCCAACGCCCCGGTCCCCTTCCCCCGCAGAGCAGTTCGAGTTCACAGGATAGGGAATCCGTACGGGGGAAGGGCACCGGCGCCGCGGCGTCGGACCCCGGCAGGTTCCGGGGTCTTCTCGGGCTGCGCCGACTGCCGCTTCGCGGCACGCTTCCTCACCCGGCGCTCCATGCGCAGTTCGGGCATCGCGCACAGCGTCGGGACGAGCAGCGGGGTGAGCAGGGTCGAGGTGATCAGACCGCCGATCACGACCACCGCCGGCGGTTGGGCCGGACTCACTCCACCCTCGGACGTACCAGCCCCGACTCGTACGCGATCACCACGAGCTGGGCCCGGTCGCGCGCGCCCAGCTTGGCCATGGCCCGGTTGACGTGCGTCTTCACGGTGAGCGGGCTGACCTCGAGGCGCTCGGCGATCTCGTCGTTGGAGTGGCCGCCGGCGACCTGCACGAGGACCTCGCGCTCGCGCACGGTGAGTGCGTCCAGCCGGGCGGAGCGGGCCGGGTCGTGTTCGTCGTCCATCGCGCCGCCCTGGGCCAGGAAGCGGGCGATCAGGCCCTTGGTGGCGGTCGGCGAGAGCAGGGCCTCCCCGCCGGCGGCGACCCGTATCGCGCTCAGCAGTTCCTCCGGCTCACTGCCCTTGCCGAGGAAACCGGAAGCGCCGGCCCGCAGCGACTGCACCACGTAGTCGTCGACCTCGAACGTCGTCAGGATGACCACCCTGACGTGCGCGAGGGAGGGATCGGCGCTGATCAGCCGGGTCGCGGCGAGACCGTCCGTACCGGGCATGCGGATGTCCATCAGGACGACGTCGGCCCGCTGCTCCCTGGCCAGCCGGACCGCCTCGGCGCCGTCGGACGCCTCGCCGACCACCTCCATGTCGGACTCCGAGTCGACGAGCACGCGGAACGCGCTGCGCAGCAGCGCCTGGTCGTCGGCGAGCAGGACACGGATGGTCATGCGTTCTCCCCCGTGGTGGCCGTGCGGGTCTTGACCGGCAGGATCGCATGGACGCGGAAGCCGCCTCCGTAGCGGGGACCGGTGGTGAGGGTGCCGCGCAGGGCGGTGACGCGCTCCCGCATGCCGAGCAGGCCGTGGCCGCCGCCGGCCTCCGGGGGCCCGTCGTCCGCGGGACGCCCGTTGTCGAGGACCGTGACCTCGATGTTCGGTCCTACGCGTACGACGCTGACCTCGGCCTTCGCCTCGGATCCCGCGTGCTTCTGGACGTTGGTGAGAGCTTCCTGGATGACCCGGTAGGCGGCCAGCTCGACGGCGGCCGGGAGCTTCGTCCCGTGGTCGGTACGGGCCACCTCGACCTGGAGGCCGGCGCTGCGGAAGGTGCCGGCCAGTTCGTCGAGCCGGTCCAGGCCGGGTGCGGGCTCGGTGGGGGCCTCGGGGTCGCCGGACTGGCGCAGCAGCCCGACGGTGGCCCGCAGTTCGTTGAGCGCGGAGCGGCTCGCCTCGCGGACGTGGGCGAGGGCCTCCTTGGCCTGGTCGGGCCGCTTGTCCATGACATGCGCGGCGACTCCGGCCTGGACGTTGACCAGGGCGATGTGGTGGGCGACGACGTCGTGCAGGTCGCGGGCGATACGCAGGCGCTCCTCGGCGACCCGGCGGCGGGCCTCCTCCTCCCGGGTGCGCTCCGCGCGCTCGGCGCGGTCCCGGATGGCCTGGACGACGGCCCGGCGGCTGCGGACCGCGTCGCCGGCGGTGGCGCCGATGCCGGTCCAGGCGAGGATCCCCAGGTTCTCCTGGGCGTACCAGGGCAGCGGTCCGGCGAGCATGGCCGCGCCGGTCAGGATCGTCATGGTGAGCAGACCGGCGCGCACGGTGGTGGCGCGGTCGGTCGTGGCGGCGACGGTGAACAGGGCGATCACGGCGGACATGGCGACGGGGGCCCGGGGGTCGCCGGTGACGGACTCGATCACGGAGGCGGCGCCGGTGAGGGCGAGGACCGTCATGGGGGCGCTGCGGCGGAAGACGAGGGCGACGGCGGAGAGGGTCATCAGCAGCAGGCTGAGCGGGTCGGGGCTGCGGATGCGCCAGCTGACGCCGTGCCCTCCGTGCGGGTCGACGAAGGAGCCGGCCAGCATGCAGAGCAGTACGCCCGCGGCGAGCGCGGCGTCCAGGGCCAGAGGGTGGGCGTGCAGTTGGCGCTGGGCGCGGGCAAGGGGGGTCACTGTTCAGTTACCGTCGCTTTCCTCGCCGTATCGGGGGCTGCCGCCCCGCACCCCCGCTGTCGGCCGTGACCGGACCTCGTCCTCGATCGCCGGACGGGCTGGAACACCGTGATCCGCGCTGAGGAGTCGCCGTCCTCAGCCCGGGATCAGACCGTCGTCGCTCAGCATCTCCCGGACCTCCTCCAGGCTCGCGTCCGGGGCCGGGAGGATCAGTTCCGAGGGTTCCAGGGCGGCGTCCGGCAGCGGGTCGCCGAGGCGGCGGACGGCGTCCAGGAGGGCGCCGAGGGTGCGGTGGAAGCCGTCCTCGTCGCCGCTCTCCATCTCCGCGAGCAGCTCGTCGTCCAGCGTGTTCAGTTCGACGAGATGGGAGTCGGCCAGTTGCCACTGGCCCTCCCCCATGATCCGTACGATCATGTCGCCCTCCTCGGCTCCGGTCCCCGGCGCCGGGCTACTGCTTGTCGAAGCGCGGGGTGTCCTGCGGCTGCTGCTGGGACTGCGACTGGCCCGTGCCACCTTCGATGGCCTGCTGGCCGGCCGAGCTGCCCCCGGCGAGCTCGGCCTTCATGCGCTGCAGTTCCAGCTCTACATCCGTACCACCGGAGAGCCGGTCCAGCTCGGCCTGGAGGTCGTCCTTCGCGATGCCCGTCGGGTCGTCCAGGGCGCCGGACGCCATGAGCTCGTCGAGGGCGCCCGCGCGGGCCTGGAGCTGGGCGGTCTTGTCCTCGGCACGCTGGATGGCCAGGCCGACGTCGCCCATCTCCTCGGAGATGCCGGAGAAGGCCTCGCCGATGCGGGTCTGGGCCTGGGCGGCGGTGTAGGTGGCCTTGATGGTCTCCTTCTTCGTACGGAAGGCGTCCACCTTGGCCTGCAGGCGCTGGGCCGCGAGGGTGAGCTTCTCCTCCTCGCCCTGGAGCGTGGAGTGCTGCGTCTCGAGGTCGGTGACCTGCTGCTGGAGCGCCGCACGGCGGGAGAGCGCCTCGCGGGCGAGGTCCTCCCGGCCGAGCGCGAGCGCCTTGCGGCCCTGGTCCTCCAGCTTGGAGGACTGCGACTGCAACTGGTTCAGCTGGAGTTCCAGGCGCTTGCGCGAGGTCGCGACATCGGCGACACCGCGGCGGACCTTCTGGAGAAGCTCCAGCTGCTTCTGGTACGAGTAGTCGAGGGTTTCGCGCGGGTCCTCGGCCCGGTCAAGGGCCTTGTTCGCCTTCGCGCGGAAGATCATCCCCATACGCTTCATGACACCGCTCATGGGCTTCGCGCGCCCCCTTCTGACGTCCAGCTCCAGCTCTGCGACAGAACCCACAGTACGGGCCCTGCATCCATTGACGCACTGTTCGGGGACGGATGCGCTCATCCCCAAGGACGACTGACCAAGACCTTGCTCCGGCGTAGGGAGTAGGTGACCTTCAGGGTGAGCGATCGGTCACCCTGCGCCCCCTCTTTCCCGCTCCTGTCCCGGTCTGTCCCCTCTACAGACGACTGGTGTTGCCGGATCGTTCCCCTCCGGGCTGTGGTCCATGCTCGCGAGCGCTTACCCTTGGGTTTTGTGTTCCGTAGCCGTGCCAAGGAAGAGAAGGCCCCCGCCGACAAGGCCGTGGTGACCGACTCCATGCAGCCCCGTGACCCGCAGGCCAAGAAGGGCAGGCCCACGCCCAAGCGCAGTGAGGCCCAGTCCCAGCGCCGCAGCGTCGCCAACACCTCGACGTCCCGCAAGGACGCCGCCAAGCGGCAGCGCAGCGAACGCCGCGCCCAGCTGGACAGGCAGCGCCAGGCGCTGGCCGGCGGGGACGAGCGGTACCTGCCGGTCCGCGACAAGGGCCCCGTCCGCAAGTTCGCGCGCGAGTTCATCGACTCCCGGTTCAACGTGGCGGAGTTCTTCCTGCCGATGGCCGTGGTCATCCTCGTGCTGAGCATGGTGCGGGTGGGCTCGCTCCAGACCATCGCACTGCTGCTGTGGCTGGTCGTGATCGTGCTGATCGTGCTGGACTCGTTCGTCACGAGCTTCCGGCTGCGCAAGCAGCTCGCCGAGCGCTTCCCCGACCAGAACCGTCGGGGCGCGGTGGCGTACGCGCTGATGCGCTCCCTCCAGATGCGTCGGCTCCGGCTGCCCAAGCCGCAGATCAAGCGCGGAGCACGGCCCTGAGCACTGCGGCTTTCTCCGGGGGGGCGGCCGAGGCCTGGTTGAACAGGCTGGGTGGGCTGCGTGACGTCGTACGACAGGAGCTGGTGGCCCGGCAGCTCGACGAGCAGATAACGGGGCGCTACCCGGTCGGGCAGCGCCTGCGGGTGCTGGACGTGGGGATGGGCCAGGGGACGCAGGCACTGCGGCTGGCCCGGCTCGGGCATCAGGTGACCGGGCTCGAGCGGGACGCGACGATGATCGCCGCTGCCCGGGAGGCCCTGTGCGGCGAACCCGAGGGCATCCGGGAGCGGATGCGGATCATCGAGGGTGACGGCCGGGACACCGGTGTGCACTTCCTGCCCGGCAGTTTCGACGTGGTGCTCTGCCATGGCGTGCTCATGTACGTCGAGGAGCCGGACGCGCTGCTCGCGGGGCTCGCGCGGATGCTGGCCCCGGGCGGGCTGCTGTCGCTGCTCGTGCGCAACGCGGACGCGCTGGCCATGCGGCCGGGTCTGTCCGGCGACTGGGCGGGCGCGCTCGGCGCCTTCGACACCGTCGGCTACCGCAACCGGTTGGGGCTCGACGTACGGGCGGACCGGCTGGCGACGCTGACCGACGCGCTGGCCGGGATCGGGGCGCCGCTCCAGGCCTGGTACGGCGTGCGGGTCTTCACGGACACGGCGGCTGACGGGACGGAGATCCCGCAGGACCCGCGACAGCGGGAGAGCCTGCTCTCCGCCGAGGAGCGGGCCGGGCGGACCGACCCCTACCGGCAGGTGGCGGCGCTGCTGCATCTGTGCGGGGTGCGTGGCTGAGCCGGACCGGCGCTCTTCACTCGTCCGGGTGAGCGGTGGCCGGGGTGGCCGTGCGGCGACCACCCCGACGGAGGGCTACGCCTCGTTCGCGTGCAGGCTCATCGGGCCGTAGATCTCGGCGGAGTCCTCGAAGAGCCGCACCTGGTCCGCGCCGCCTTCGAGGAGGTCCTTCCACACTTCCCCGATCCAGGACTCGGCGTCCCCCTGCGTGGTGAACTCCTCGGGCTGTACCGCTGGTTGGACCTCCGTCCCGTCGGCCTTCTCGAACCGCCACGTCCATGCCGCCATGTACGCCTCCCAGCTGTGACCACGTGCAGAGCAGAAGCCGGATCTTGGTCCGGCTTCTGCTGTGCAGCCTAGTCGGATGCGCAAGAGCTGGTCAGACGCGCGAAAATCAGCTCCGTGGAAGTCACTCTGCTCGGTACCGGTGCCCCCGCGGGCCTGCCCCGCCCCGACTGCTCCTGCGCCGTGTGCGCGACCTCGCTCGGGGCTGACGCGCGGGCGGCGACCGCGCTGCTCGTCGACGGGGCCCTGTTGCTCGACCTGACGCCGGGCGCGGCGTTCGCGGCCGCGCGGGCCGGGCATTCGCTGGGCGGGGTGCGGCAGGTGCTGCTGACGCATCCGCACGACGGGCCCCCGGTGGAGGTGCCGGCCGGGCTGCCGCAGCCCGGCCGGGTGCCGGACTGGCGGGAGTCGCCGCTGGTGACGGGGCATCGGGTGCGGGCGGTGGCGATGGACGCGCCCGGCACCGGGTACGCGGTGGCCGGCCCGGACGGGCAGCGGCTGCTGTACCTGCCGCCCGGCGGCGCGCCGGCCGGCCTGGAGGAGGGGTCGGAGGCCGCCGAGCCGTACGACATGGTCCTGGCGGATCTGGTGGGGCGCCCGGACGCGCTGGCGAAGCTGCGGGCGGTGGGCGCGGTGGGGCCGGCGACCGACGTGGTCGCCGTCCACCTGGACCATGACGTGCCGCCGGGCGCGGAGTTGCGGCGGCGGCTCGCGGCGGCCGGGGCGCGGGCGGTGCCGGACGGCTCGACGTTGATCGTGGGGGTGTACGAGGACGTGCCGGACGTGTCGCGGCGGACGCTGGTGCTGGGCGGGGCCCGGTCGGGGAAGTCGGTGGAGGCGGAACGGCGGTTGGAGTCCTTCCCGGACGTGCTGTACGTCGCCACCGGCGGGACCCGGGGCGGCGACACCGAGTGGGCGTCCCGGGTCGCCGCGCACCGCGACCGGCGGCCGGGGTCGTGGCGGACGGTGGAGACCTGCGACCTCGTGCCGCTGCTGGCGCAGGACGGCGCCCCGCTGCTGATCGACTGTCTGTCGCTGTGGCTGACGGACGTCATGGACTCCGTCGGGGCGTGGGACGACGCCCAGTGGGCGGACGGCGGCGAACGGGCGCTGCGCGCGCGGGTGGTGGAACTCGCACAGGCCGTGCGGTCGGCCCGGCGGACCGTCGTCCTGGTCTCCAACGAGGTGGGGTCGGGGATCGTGCCGGCCACGGCGTCGGGCCGGCGGTACCGGGACGAGCTGGGGCGGCTGAACGCGGCCGTCGCCGCCGAGTGCGAGGAGGTGGTGCTGGTGGTGGCGGGCCAGGCACTGGTGTTGCGGGGACCGGTGCCGGGCGCCTGACGGTCAGTTCCTGCGCGCGATGACCTGGTAGGCGTTGGAGAAGCGCGTACGGCGCAGGGCCGGGGCCAGCAGGTGGTCGAGTACGGCGGCCAGGGCGGTCAGCGGCCCGGCCGTCCGGCGCAGCCGGCTCCTGTTCAGGTAGAGCGAGGCGGCCGTCGACAGGTCGTGCGGGGTGTGCGGCGTGCGGTGGTCCGTCACGACGATCTCGCAGCCCTGGGCCTCGAGTTCGGCCCGGAGGTTGGCCGGCGGGATCAGGTGGAGGTGGCGGGGCTGGTCGTAGGAGTGCCACCACTTGCCCAGCACGGCCGCGGACGCACTGGCCGGGTCCGGGAGCTGGACGAGGAGGTGGCCGCCCGGCCGCAGGGCCGTCAGCGCCGCCGCGAGCTCCCGCCTCGGGTCCCGGGTGTGTTCCAGATGGTGGAGCATGCTGACCACGTCGTAGCGGCCGCGCAGGCGGGACAGGACCTCCGGTGCCGTCAGCGGGCCCAGGTGTGCCTCGTCGATCCGGCCCGCGGCTCTCGCCCGCTCCACCCTCGGGGTCGGGTCCACCCCGTCGAACGCCGTGTAGGTGAACAGCTCCCTCGCCGCCGCCGGGAAGAACGCGTCCCCCGTGCCCACGTCCAGCCAGCTCTCCGGCTCGGGGAAGGGCAGCATCGCCCGGGCCGTCGCCCTGAGGTGCCCGCGGTCGGACCGTTGCTCGCCCTCGGCGCCGTACAGCGCCAGCCCCTCGGGGGTCAGGCGGGGGTTCTGGAAGGCGTGCGCGCAGTCCCGGCACTCGTCGACCACGAAGGTGCCCGGCCGGCGGTGGCGCAGATCCGGTGCGCGCAGCCGGGTGCGCAGGCGCTTCGAGCCGCACCAGGGGCAGTCGTCGCGGCGCGGCTCGTGGACGGGCCTGGGGGGCATGAGCGGCTCCGGGGATGACATCGAGAACGAACGACAATTAGCAGCAAACCGGAACGTATGGGATACCGATCTTGGGCGCAATGACGTCACGCGGGTGTGGTGGCGATGTGGCGCGGAACCGTTCGATCGGTGCCGGTACTGTTCGGCGAATGAGCTCGCTTAATCTCGACGACTTCACCGATCTGATCGAGCGCCCCGACGGTGGGGTGCGCCGCGACGCGGAGGCGCGCCGGGAACGTCAGATCGTGCCGCCCGGATCGCTGGGGCGCCTGGACGACCTGGGCGAGTGGCTGGCGGCGGCACAGGGCTCGTCGCCCGTGCGGCCGGTCGAGCGGCCGCGGGTGGTGCTGTTCGCCGGGGACCACGGCATCGCCGAGCTCGGCGTCTCCGCCCGACCGGCGGGCAGCGCCTCGGAGTTGGTGCGGGAGGTCATCGAGGGCGGCCGTCCGGTCTCCGTGCTCGCCCGCCGGCTCGGCGTGCCCGTGCGCGTCGTGGACATGGCCCTGGACTGCGACCCGGCCCTGTTCCCCGAGGACGTCGTACGGCACCGGGTGCGGCGCGGCAGCGGCCGTATCGACATCGAGGACGCGCTCACGCTCGAGGAGGCCGAGGCGGCCTTCCGGGCGGGTGTGGCCGTCGCGGACGAGGAGGCCGACTCCGGCACGGACCTGGTCGTGCTCGGCGACATCAGCGTCGGCGGCACGACGGCCGCGGGCGCGCTGGTCGCCGCGCTGTGCGGGACCGACGCGTCCGTGGTGACCGGGCGGGGCGGCGAGGCGATCGACGACCTGGCGTGGATGCGCAAGTGCGCGGCGGTCCGGGACGCGCTCAGGCGGGCGCGGCCGGTGCTCGGGGAGCAGTTGCAACTGCTGGCGACGGTGGGCGGGGCCGATCTCGCCGCCATGACGGGTTTTCTGCTCCAGTGCGCGGTACGGAAGTTGCCCGTCGTGCTGGACGGCGTGGTGGCGGCCGCCTGCGCGCTCGTGGGGCAGCGGGTCGCGTTCCGGGCGCCGGACTGGTGGCTGGCCGCGCACAAGAGCGGTGAACCGGGACAGGCGAAGGCACTCGACCGGATGGCCCTGGAACCGCTGCTGGACCAGGGCGTGAAGGTCGGCGAGGGCGCCGGGGCCCTGCTCGCGCTCCCGCTGGTGCAGGCCGCCGCCGCACTGGCGGCCGAACTCCCCGAGAAGCCGGAGGAGCCGGTGGAGCCGGTGGAGCCGGTGGAGCCGGAAGCAGCAGAGGCGTCCGCGACTTCCGAGGCTCCCGAGGCTTCCGTGGCATCGCAGGCATCCACGGCATCGCAGGCATCCGCGGTCTCCGGCGAGCAGTACGAGGAGAAGCCGGAATCGGAGTAGCGAAGCGGCTTAAAGGGACAGGCGGCGCCAAAAGAGCGGATTCCCCGAAGTGCACCCATATGATCACCGCTCATGGGCAACACCCGGGGCGCCGCCGCCTTCGCCGTCTGGTACCTGCGTGCCGTCGCGTTCGTCAACTTCCTCAGTGCGGTGTGGGTCTCCCTGGGGCAGGACGTCCGGCGGCACAACCAGGAGAACCTCTTCACGCCGTATCTGCTGACGGCCGGCTTCGCCTCCGGGGTCTTCACCGCGTTCCTGGCCGTCACGATGCGGCGGCGCAAACGGGCCGCGTGGATCCTCAACCTCGGCCTGAGCGGGGCGTTCCTGGGGCTGTTCGCGCTGGCCATGGCGTTCCCGGAGGTCCGGCGGCACCCGCAGAACTGGGTCTCGCTCGCGCTGACCGCCGTCTTCGTCGTGGCGTTGCTGGCCGGGCGGCGGGAGTTCTACGCGAAGGGCGACCGGTCCAATCCGAGGCTCGCCGCGGCCGTCGGCGCCGGCGGGCTGCTGTGCGCCTCCCTGCTGGCCGCGCTGCTGGTGACGGTCACCAACCGGGCGTCCGCCCCCTCCACCTTCCTCGAACGCTGGCGCTACGGCGCGCTGCGGCTGGTCTCGGTGGCCGCCGACGAGTACCACGTCCCCGGCATCGCCCCGCCGACCTGGGTCGACGTCGCCGTCAACGTGCTGAGCACGGCGCTCGTCCTCGCCGTCCTGTACGCCGCCTTCCGCTCCCGGCGGGCCGTCGACCCGCTCACCGAGGACGACGAGAAACGGCTGCGGGAGCTCCTCGACCGGCACGGTGAGCGGGACTCGCTCGGCTACTTCGCGCTGCGGCGGGAGAAGAGCGTGTGCTGGTCGCCGACCGGGAAGGCGGCCGTCGCCTACCGCGTCCTCGGCGGGGTGTCGCTGGCGTCCGGGGACCCGCTCGGGGATCCGGAGGCCTGGCCGGGGGCGATCGGGCCGTGGCTCGCCGAGGCGCGGGCGCACGGGTGGATCCCGGCGGTGATGGGCGCGAGCGAGGAGGCCGGGACCGTGTACGCCCGGCACGGACTGGACGCGTTGGAGCTCGGCGACGAGGCCCTGGTCGAGGTCGCGGAGTTCACCCTCGAGGGGCGGGCCATGCGGACCGTCCGGCAGGCCTGCAACCGGATCCGCCGGGCCGGGTACACGGTGCGGGTACGACGGCACGAGGACATCCCGGCCGACGAGATGGCGTCCCTGCTGCGGCGCGCCGACGACTGGCGCGACGGGGCCACCGAGCGCGGGTTCAGCATGGCGCTGGGACGGCTCGGGGATCCGCGGGACGGCCGCTGCGTGATGCTGGAGTGCGCCGACGCCGGCGGTGAACTGCGGGCCCTGCTCTCCTTCGTGCCCTGGGGACCGCACGGGCTCTCCCTCGACCTGATGCGGCGGGACCGCGACTGCGACAACGGGCTGATGGAGTTCATGGTCATCGAGCTGCTCCGGCACGCCCGCGAGGAGCGGGACGACCGGGCGGCCCGGATCACGCAGGTCTCGCTGAACTTCGCCGTGTTCCGCTCGGTGTTCGAAAGGGGCGCGCGCCTGGGCGCCGGACCGGTGCTGCGGCTGTGGCGGTCGCTGCTCTGCTTCTTCTCCCGCTGGTGGCAGATCGAGTCGCTGTACCGCGCCAACGCCAAGTACCGGCCCATCTGGGAGCCCCGTTTCCTGCTCTTCGAGAAGAGCGCGGACCTGCCCCGCATCGGTGTCGCGTCGGCGCGGGCGGAGGGGTTCCTGGAGGCGCCGGGACTGCCGAAGTGGCTGCGCCGCGGACACCTGGAGACCCACCGGTGAACGCGGTCGCCCGCCGCGCCCGCGCCGAGTGGGGACCGCTGTACGAGGCCGTACGCGACCCCCTGGTGCGACGCCGGTGGCGGGCGCTCCCGATGACCCTCGGGGCGGTGTGTCTGACGTCGGTGACCCAGGTCGTGCAGAACCGGACGTGGGGCTACGGTCCGGTCCAGGCCCTCGGAGCGGTGCGGGCCGAGGACCCGCTCGGGCTCGCCGTGCTGCGCACCCCGCTGTCCCTCTTCGTGCCCGCGCTGGACCTGCCGGTCTGGGGCGCCCTCGCGCAGATCCTGCTGGTGTTCGGGATCGCGGAGCTCTGCCTGGGCTGGTGGCGGACCCTCGTCATCGCCTACGCCGCCACGCTCGCGGGCACCCTGTACGCGCGCGTGGGCATCGCTCTCGGCCCCGGCAGCCCGTTCGGCCTGCCCGCAACCGACGCCCGGATCGTGGACACCGGCCCGTCGGCGGCCGTGGTCGGCCTCGCGGTGTTCCTGGGCTGGCGCTACCGCGCGTACGTGACGGCGGGAGCGGTGATCGTCGCGATGGTGGTGGAGGTGCTGCTGAAGGACAACCTGGCGGGCAAGGAGCATTTGGCGGCGATCGCGGCGGTGCTGGTGCTGTGCGTGGTGGCGGAGACCCGCGGGCGCACCCGGGGGCCCGGGCGTCCCGCCGGGGGGCCGCGGGGCGGTGCCGGCGCACGGCTGCGCCGGGGCGCGCGGGGCGGTACCGGTCCGCGGCCGCGCCACGGGACGCGACCGGCCACGAAACCCCGCGGCCGCCGTACGGCCCACGCACCCGTTCCGGACCGGGTCGCTCAGTTCCGCTCCTCGGACTGAGCCAGCTCCGCGGTCGTCTTCCCGCCCAGCCAGTCCCCCACCACCCGGCGCGGCCCCGCCCAGCGGCGGTCGTGGCGGTAGGCCCGCAGCACCGCCTTCGCCCGGGCCTTCGGCCGCCGCCGGTAGAACCGGCGGGCCCACGGCGAGCCGGGCCGGGCCACCCGCGCAAGGCCCACCAGGCCCAGGAGCGGGATGAAGACGCTGAACACGGCCATCTTGGCCTTGCCCTTGCTCAGCACGGCCACCGAGCAGGCGAAGTTGAACACCACGGTCGAGATGACGCCCCCTCGGTCCTGGAGCTCGTCCTGGCTCATGTCGTTGACACCGAACGGCGAGAAGCCCACCAGCAGCAGTCCGCCCAGCGCCGCCGTCAGGACCACGGCCTCCACGCTCTTGCGGCCCGCCTCCGTCCAGTACACGTCGTCGAGATGCAGGATCAGCGCGAACTCGTCGAGGACCAGGCCGGTGCCGATGCCGAAGACCACCGCGAAGGCGCCCGCCCCGAAGCCGTGCCGGCCGCTCGCCACCGCGCCGAAACCGCCCGCGACGGTCAGGACGACGCCCGGCACCACGTGGTGGATGTGCACCCCGCCCGAGCTGATGTTGCCGAAGGGACCCTTGCCCGCCCGGATGAGGCGCGTGATGATCCGGGTGATCAGGAAGGTGAGGACGAACGCGGTCAGGGCGATGAGCAGCGGGACCTTGCCCGGTTCGACGATGTTGCGCTGCACCCACTGGACCATGTCACCAGTCTCCCGGGGCGGGGGGCGGGCTGCCTCGCGGGCGGGGCGTCCGGGCTAGTCTGCCGCCGTGTCCACGACCTCGCCCCTCGACGGCCTCCGCTTCGCCTTCGGCACCCTCACCGCGCTCCCGGTCAGGGTGACCCGCTGGGACCGTGAGGCCGCGCGCGGGGGCATGCTGAGCGCTCCCGTGGTCGGGCTGGTCGTCGGCGGCTGCGCGGCCGGGCTCGGCCTGCTGCTGCTGTACCTGGGCGCGAGCACGCTGCTCGCCGCCGTCGCCTCGGCCGCCGTGCCCGCCGTCCTCACCCGCGGTCTGCACCTCGACGGGCTGGCCGACACCGCGGACGGACTCGGCAGCGGCAAGCCCGCCGAGGACGCGCTGCGGATCATGAAGCAGTCCGACATCGGCCCGTTCGGCGTGCTGACGCTCGTCCTCGTGCTGCTCGCCCAGGTGGCCGCGCTGACGCAGCTCTACGACACCTCGTGGGCGCTGGGCGCGGTGGCCGCCGTCGTCTCGGCGGCCACCGCCCGGCTCGCGCTGACCCTGGCGGCACGCGCCGGGGTCCCGGCCGCGCGGCCGGAGGGGCTGGGGGCGGCGGTCGCCGGGGTGGTCCCGGTGCGGGGGGCGGTGCTCACCGTGGTCGCCGTGACGCTGGCGGCGGCGGTCGTGGGGGCGTGGTGCGGACCGTACGAGGGCGGCGGCGCCGTCCTGATCGGGCACGTCGAGCCGGGCGCCCTGTTCGAGCCGTACGACGCCGTCCAGCCGGCGCTCGCGGTCCTCGCCGCCCTCGCCGTCGCCGAACTGCTGCTGCGACACTGCACGCGGCGCTTCGGCGGGGTCACCGGGGACGTCTTCGGCGGTCTGGCGGAGACGGCCGCGACCACGGCGCTCGTGGTGTTCTGCCTGGGCCGTTGAACGGCTAACAGGCTTCCCGCCACACCCCCAGCTCGTACTTCTTCAGCAGCGAACTCAGGCGCAGCCGACGGGAGTCGGCGCAGAACTCGCTCGTGGGGAGTTCGTACTCGACGTGGAAGACGGCCTTGCCCGCCTCGATGAAGGGGGTCAGGTCCGCGCACTCGTCGTACTGGGCGCACTGTTCGTTGACCGCGAAGTCGAAGTCGTCGACGAGTTCGGGGATCTGGTCGAGGTCGTTCTTGAGTCCGACCGACATGCCCCGGTCGTGGGCGAGTTCGGCGATGAGGCGGTTGTAGCGGAGCTGGTCGGCGGCCTCGACCGGGAAGCCCGTGGTGTTCTTGTAGCCGTCCATGTTGTCCGGCTCGACCGCGTCGAAGCCCTTCTCGCGGCACATGTCGAGTCGGGCCGCCATGAGGGGCTCCAGGACGTCCAACGCGCGGATGTCGAGCCAGCGTTCGCCTTCCCAGCCGTTGCCCTTGCCGATCACGGACCGGGGGAAATCCGCCGCGTCCGGCCGCCAGTCCTCCCAGGCGCCGGTGGAGAGGTAGCAGATGACCTTGCGGCCGTCGTCGTGCAGGCCGGCGACCGTGGCCGCGGTGTGGTCGAAGCCGTCGATGTCGTACACCGGCACCTCGACGCCGGTGTCCAGCCGACCGCTCAACTGCCACTGCCAGTCGACGCCGGGGGCCGGCTGCCAGATCCTGCCGTCCGCCGTCCCGACGCCCGTCTCGTCGTCCGGCCGGTCGTCCCGGCCGCCGTCCGGCGCGGAGGCGCAGCCCGCCAGCAGCAGGGCGAGCAGGGACAGCAGCGGGATCGGGCGTCTCACCGGGCGGGCTCCAGGTTGTGCGGCGACGTGTCCGACGATGATCGCCCATGTCGGCCGCGTGCCGTCTCCCCACCCCGACCCGAAGGGTGTGGCCCGGTTCACGGGGTGCGAGGATCGGGAAGTGGCTACGACGCCACCGACAGGTGAACACGCGCGTGCATGAGCGACCGCACACGCACGCGTACGCTCATTCCGGGATCCGCCACGCCGGTTCGCCGCGCCGGTGAGGCACACCCCCGGATACGACCGCACCCACGACCCGGATCTAGGGTCGGCTGTCGGGCCCGGTCGACCCACACACTCCGGCCACCGCAACTCCACATCGGAAGCGAGATTTCACCACCGTGACTGCTCTCACTCTCAGCACCGCCGCGGCGCCCGGCCTCCGGGCCGACGCGATCGTGATCGGTGTCGCCAAGGGCGCGAAAGGCCCGATCGTTGCCCCAGGCGCCGAAGCCGTCGACAAGGCCTACGACGGCCGGCTCGCCGGCATCCTGGAAACCCTCGGTGCCTCCGGGGCCGAGGGCGAGCTGACCAAGCTGCCCGCGCCGGCCGGTTTCAAGGCACCGCTCGTGCTCGCGGTGGGGCTCGGCCAGGAGCCCGAGAAGGACGCCGGCTTCGACCCCGAGGCGCTGCGCAAGGCGGCCGGTGCGGCCGCCCGCACCCTCACCGGCGCCAAGAAGGCCGTCTTCGCCCTGCCGGTGACCGACGCCGCCGACATCGGCGCGATCGGCGAGGGCGTGGTGCTCGGCGCGTACTCCTTCGACGCGTACAAGCACAACGGCGACGACGCCAAGGCCAAGAACGGCAAGGCGCCGCTCGCCGAGGCCGCCCTGCTCGGCGGGAAGCCGCGCGACGCCGCCCACAAGGCCGCGCTGCTGCGTGCCGCCGCCGTCGGCGAGGAGCTCAACCGCGCCCGCGACCTGATCAACATGCCGCCGAACGACCTCGACCCCGAGGCGTTCGCCGCTCTCGCCCAGACGGCGGCCAAGGAGCACGGCATCAAGGTGCAGGTGCTCGACGAGAAGGCCCTCGCCAAGGGCGGCTACGGCGGCATCCTCGGCGTCGGCTCCGGCTCGGCGTCGGCCCCGCGCCTGGTGAAGCTGTCCTACACGTCCTCCAAGGCCAAGAAGAACCTGGCCTTCGTCGGCAAGGGCATCACCTACGACTCGGGCGGCATCTCGCTGAAGCCGGCCGGGCACAACGAGACGATGAAGTGCGACATGAGCGGTGCTGCGGCGGTCTTCGCCGCGGTCGTCGCCGCCGCGCGGCTCGGGCTCGAGGTGAACGTCACCGGGTGGCTGGCGCTGGCCGAGAACATGCCGTCCGGCTCCGCCACCCGCCCGGGTGACGTGCTGCGCATGTACAGCGGCAAGACCGTCGAGGTCCTCAACACCGACGCCGAGGGCCGGCTGGTCCTCGCGGACGCGCTGTGGGCGGCCTCCGCGGAGAAGCCGGACGCGATCGTCGACGTCGCGACCCTGACCGGCGCGATGATGCTGGCGCTGGGCAGCCGGACCTTCGGGATCATGGCGAACGACGACGCGTTCCGCTCCGCGCTGCACGAGGCCGCCGAGGAGGTCGGTGAGCCGGCGTGGCCGATGCCGCTGCCGGAGCACCTGCGCAAGGGCATGGACTCCAGCGTCGCGGACATCGCCAACATGGGTGAGCGGATGGGCGGCGGGCTGGTGGCCGGTCTCTTCCTGCGCGAGTTCGTGGGCGAGGGGATCACCTGGGCGCACCTGGACATCGCCGGGCCGGCGTTCAACGAGGGCGGGCCCTTCGGGTACACGCCCAAGGGTGGTACCGGCACCGCCGTGCGGACGCTGGTGCGGCTGGCCGAGCTGACCGCCTCCGGCGACCTGGGCTAGTCGCTCCGGGAGAAGGGGACTGTGCGCCTGGTCACTCGGGTCCGTCCGTCATGTGGCGGGTGCGGGCAGAATGTGGCCGGTCGCGCGGTTCCCCGCGCCCCTGGGCGGGGCCGGTCCCCCATGTCACAAGTGAGCGTGGGGTGTCTCACACCCCGGCCCCGCGTCTCGTTCGTCTCCCGCAAGTGCGAAGATGGGCCTCGGCAGGACAGGGCCCCCACCACAGGGCCGAAGAAAGAGCGGCCGGACACCAGCCGCCGGCGGTCAGCGACGACCGGCGCACGGCGCACATGCATGGAGGACGTGACGTGGCGAACGACGCCAGCACCGTTTTCGACCTAGTGATCCTCGGCGGTGGTAGTGGCGGTTACGCCGCGGCCCTGCGCGGGGCGCAGCTGGGCCTGGACGTCGCCCTGATCGAGAAGGACAAGGTCGGCGGCACCTGCCTGCACCGGGGTTGCATCCCCACCAAGGCCCTGCTGCACGCCGGCGAGATCGCCGACCAGGCCCGCGAGAGCGAGCAGTTCGGCGTCAAGGCCACCTTCGAGGGCATCGACGTCCCCGCCGTCCACAAGTACAAGGACGGTGTCATCTCCGGGCTGTACAAGGGCCTTCAGGGGCTGATCGCCTCCCGCAAGGTGACGTACATCGAGGGTGAGGGCCGCCTGTCCTCCCCGACCTCCGTCGACGTGAACGGCCGGCGCGTCCAGGGCCGCCACGTACTGCTCGCGACCGGCTCCGTGCCGAAGTCGCTGCCGGGCCTGGAGATCGACGGCGACCGGATCATCTCCTCGGACCACGCCCTCGTCCTGGACCGTGTGCCGAAGTCCGCCATCATCCTGGGCGGCGGCGTCATCGGCGTCGAGTTCGCCTCGGCGTGGAAGTCCTTCGGCTCCGACGTGACGGTGATCGAGGGCCTGAAGCACCTCGTCCCGGTCGAGGACGAGAACTCCTCCAAGCTTCTTGAGCGCGCGTTCCGCAAGCGCGGCATCAAGTTCAACCTGGGCACCTTCTTCTCCAAGGCCGAGTACACGGCGGACGGCGTCAAGGTCACGCTGGCCGACGGCAAGGAGTTCGAGGCCGAGGTCCTGCTGGTCGCGGTGGGCCGCGGGCCCGTCTCCGCCGGTCTCGGCTACGAGGAGCAGGGCATCGCCACGGACCGCGGCTACGTCCTGGTCGACGAGTACATGCGCACCAACGTCCCGACCGTCTCCGCCGTCGGCGACCTGGTCCCGACCCTCCAGCTCGCGCACGTCGGCTTCGCCGAGGGCATGCTGGTGGCGGAGCGCCTGGCCGGCCAGAAGGTCGTCCCGATCGACTACGACGGTGTCCCCCGGGTGACGTACTGCCACCCCGAGGTCGCCTCCGTGGGCATCACCGAGGCCAAGGCCAAGGAGATCTACGGCGCGGACAAGGTCGTCGCTCTGAAGTACAACCTCGCGGGCAACGGCAAGAGCAAGATCCTCAACACCGCGGGCGAGATCAAGCTCGTCCAGGTGAAGGACGGTGCCGTGGTCGGCGTCCACATGGTCGGCGACCGCATGGGCGAGCAGGTCGGCGAAGCCCAGCTGATCTACAACTGGGAGGCGCTGCCCGCCGAGGTCGCGCAGCTCATCCACGCCCACCCGACGCAGAACGAGGCGCTCGGCGAGGCCCACCTGGCCCTGGCGGGCAAGCCGCTGCACTCGCACGACTGACCCTCGGTCGACGAAGCGACTCCGCGATGAACTCCGACTTCCGCAATTCGTAAGGAGCAACCGAAACCATGGCGGTTTCCGTAACCCTTCCGGCGCTCGGCGAGAGCGTCACCGAGGGCACTGTCACCCGCTGGCTGAAGGCCGAGGGTGAGCGCGTCGAGGCCGACGAGCCCCTGCTCGAGGTCTCGACCGACAAGGTCGACACCGAGATCCCCTCCCCCGCCGCCGGCATCCTGGCCTCCATCAAGGTCGCCGAGGACGAGACGGTCGAGGTCGGTGCCGAGCTCGCCGTCATCGACGACGGCACCGGCGCTCCCGCCGCCGCTCCGGCTCCGGCCGCCGAGCCGGTCGCCGAGCCCGCACCGGAGCCGGCCGCTGCCGCGCCGTCCACCGAGCAGGCGGCCCCGGCCCCCGCTCCCACCGCCGAGGCCGCCACCGGCGGCGGCTCCGCCGAGGGCACGGACGTCGTCCTGCCCGCGCTCGGCGAGTCCGTCACCGAGGGCACCGTCACCCGCTGGCTGAAGCAGGTCGGCGAGGAGGTCACGGAGGACGAGCCGCTGCTCGAGGTCTCGACCGACAAGGTCGACACCGAGATCCCGGCGCCCGTCTCCGGTGTGCTGCTCGAGATCACGGTCGGCGAGGACGAGACCGCCGAGGTCGGCGCCAAGCTCGCCGTCATCGGCGCCCCGGGCGCGGCTCCGGCCGCTGCCCCGGCCCCCGCCGCGGCTGCCCCGGCCGCCGCTGCCCCGGCCCCGGCGCCCGCCGCCGCTGCCCCGGCTGCCCCGGCTCCGGCTGCCCCGGCCCCGGCGCCCGCCGCACCGGCGCCCGCCCCGGTCGCCGCCGCTCCGGCTCCGGCCGCACCGGCCCCCGCGCCGGTCGCCCCGGCTCCGGTCGCCCCGGCCGCGCCCGCCGCTCCCGCGGGTGACGACGGCGCCTACGTGACCCCGCTGGTGCGCAAGCTCGCCGCCGAGAACGGCGTCGACCTGGCCGCCGTCAAGGGCACCGGCGTCGGCGGTCGTATCCGCAAGCAGGACGTCCTCGCCGCCGCCGAGGCCGCGAAGGCCGCCGCCGCCGCTCCGGCTCCGGCCGCCGCCGCGCCTGCCGCGGGCGCCGCGAAGAAGGCTCCGGCGCTCGAGGTCTCCCCGCTGCGTGGCCAGACCGTCAAGATGCCCCGCATCCGCAAGGTCATCGGCGACAACATGGTCAAGGCGCTGCACGAGCAGGCGCAGCTGTCCTCGGTCGTCGAGGTCGACATCACCCGGCTGATGAAGCTCCGCGCGCAGGCGAAGGACTCCTTCGCGGCCCGTGAGGGCGTCAAGCTCTCCCCGATGCCGTTCTTCGTGAAGGCGGCGGCCCAGGCGCTGAAGGCCCACCCGGCCGTCAACGCCCGGATCAACGTGGACGAGGGCACGATCACCTACTTCGACACCGAGAGCATCGGTATCGCGGTGGACTCCGAGAAGGGCCTGATGACCCCGGTCATCAAGCACGCGGGCGACCTGAACATCGCCGGCATCGCCAAGGCCACGGCCGACCTGGCGGGCAAGGTCCGCGCGAACAAGATCACCCCGGACGAGCTGTCCGGCGCGACCTTCACCATCAGCAACACCGGCTCGCGCGGCGCGCTGTTCGACACGATCATCGTGCCGCCGAACCAGGTCGCGATCCTCGGCATCGGTGCCACGGTCAAGCGTCCGGCCGTCATCGAGACGGAGGAGGGCACGGTCATCGGCGTCCGCGACATGACGTACCTGACCCTGTCCTACGACCACCGTCTGGTCGACGGCGCCGACGCGGCCCGTTACCTGACCGCGGTCAAGGCGATCCTGGAGGCCGGCGAGTTCGAGGTCGAACTCGGCCTCTGACCCCCAGGGCTCGACAGCGGGTGCCCCCGTCCGGAACTCTCCGGGCGGGGGCTTCCGTCTGCCGGGTCCGCGCACGGCCGGGAGCACGACAGGGAGCACGGCTTCGAACCCCTCCGGCGCCGGGACCTGTCCGGTACTGGTCTTTACAGCCGAGCCCCCGTGTGGGCGTGTAAGTCTCGTCTCACCTGCTTGAAAGCGCCCCCGTGCGCCTCTCCTCCGCGGGCCCCCGGCCGTATTGTCTAAACGTCAAACGCCCCCGGGGGCCCGTGCGGCCCCTCCTCAAAGGAGCCCTCATGACCGCGCCCGTCGTCCACTCGCTGCGCGAACAGATCCGCGAGCACATCGTGGAGGGGATCGTCAGCGGGCGCTGGAAGCCGGGCGAGCGGATCGTGGAGCGCCGGATCGCGACCGAGCTGGAGGTCAGCCAGACGCCGGTGCGGGAGGCGCTGCGCGAGCTGGAGTCGCTGCGGTTGATCGAGTCCGCGCCGAACAAGGGCGTGCGGGTGCGCAACCTCACGGCCGCGGACCTGGAGGAGAGTTACCCCGTCCGGGCCGGCCTGGAGGCGATCGCGGCGGAGCTGGCCGCGCAGCGGCTCGCGGAGGACTGCTCGGCCCTCGAACCGCACGTCGCCGCGCTGTACGAGGCGGACCGCGACGCGGACGGCACGGGCCAGGTGCGGCACACGGTCGGTTTCCACCGGGAGCTGGTCCGGGCGGCCGGCAACTCGGTGCTGCTGCA
The DNA here is from genome assembly GCF_035983595.1 of Streptomyces sp. NBC_01334. Classification (NCBI taxonomy): domain Bacteria; kingdom Bacillati; phylum Actinomycetota; class Actinomycetes; order Kitasatosporales; family Streptomycetaceae; genus Streptomyces; species Streptomyces sp. NBC_01334. The sequence continues at coordinate 2,929,803 of NZ_CP130718.1, forward strand.
CACCTGGGAGGGCCTCGGCATCGAGGTGTTCACGGCGCTGTCGATCCGCTGGCTGGGGACCGTGCAGCAGTCGTACGCGGAGGAGCACGAGGAGCTCGTCCAGGCGTTCCGGCGGCGGGACCCGAGGATCGCCGAGCTGGTGAAGGCACATGTCCTCGGGTGTGCTCCCCGGGCCTAGGCCGTGTCCGCAGAGTCCCGCCCGGCTCGCGACGTCCGGCACGCACTCCCCCGGAGGGGGCACCCCCAGCCGCGTCGTCGGGACCGCACACGTACACCCGGTACGAGGGCGACCCTCCGCCGTGCGGTCGCACGCACCGGACGCCGCGAGCCCTGCCCACCGGGCGGACGGCGCTGCTTCGCGGACACGACCTAGCGGGACGCTCCGGTTTCAGTGGAGCGTACACGCGCTCATACGTGGCCTCCGACCTGCGAAAACCCCGAACTGACGCGGCACGGGGTGCCTGCCCGAAAGGCACCCCGTGCCTACTTTCTCGCAATCGAGAGGTTTTGCCCTTCAACCCTTTGATCGATCATCGATCAGGGGGTTACAGTCGCCGACGGGCCGCGGCCGAAGTCACCCATGGCATCGCGTCGAAGCCCACGCCCTGTCCTGCCAAAGACCAAGGGCACCCCAGGAACACCCTCACAGGGAACCCCCTTCGACTGAGGAAGGCGGCGACATGACCGACCCCCAGGCCATCCAGCCGAGCGCGCTCGACCAGCTCCCCGACCGGGACCCGGAGGAGACCGCCGAATGGCAGGCCTCCCTGGACGCGGTCGCCAAGGCGGCCGGGCCGCACCGTGCCGCATACCTGATGCGCCGCACGCTGGAGCGTGCCGAGGGCAACGGCATCGCGCTGCCCAAGCTGCTCGAGACGGACTACGTCAACACCATCCCCACCGCCGCCGAGCCGTCCGCGCCCGGTGACGAGGAGATGGAGCGGAGGATCACCGCGTGGAACCGCTGGAACGCGGCCGCGATGGTGACCCGGGGCAGCAAACACGGCGTCGGCGGCCACATCGCCACCTTCGCCTCCGCCGCCTGGCTCTACGAGACCGGCTTCAACCACTTCTTCAAGGGCAAGGAGGCGGACGGCTCGGGCGACCAGCTCTACATCCAGGGCCACGCCTCCCCCGGTATCTACGCCCGCGCCTTCCTCGACGGCCGGCTGACCGAGCAGCACCTCGACAACTTCCGCCAGGAGGCGGGCGGCGACGGCCTGCCGTCGTACCCGCACCCGCGGCGCCTGCCCTGGCTGTGGGAGTTCCCGACGGTGTCGATGGGCCTCGGCCCGCTCTCCGCCATCTACCAGGCGCGCTTCAACCGCTATCTCACCAACCGCGGCATCAAGGACGTCTCCGCGTCCCACGTGTGGGCGTTCCTCGGTGACGGCGAGATGGACGAGCCCGAGTCGACGGCGGCACTCGCTCTCGCCTCCCGCGAGGGTCTGGACAACCTGACCTTCGTCATCAACTGCAACCTCCAGCGCCTCGACGGCCCGGTCCGCGCGAACTTCAAGATCGTGCAGGAGCTGGAGGCCCAGTTCCGCGGCGCGGGCTGGAACGTGATCAAGTCGCTGTGGGGCTCCGCCTGGGACGAGCTGTTCCAGCTCGACACCACGGGCGCGCTCGTCCGCCGGCTGCGTGAGGTACCGGACGCCCAGGTGCAGACGTACCAGACGCGTGGCGCGGCCTACATCCGCGAGGACTTCTTCGGCAAGGACCCGGCGCTCGCCGAGCTGGCGAAGCTGCTGAGCGACGACAAGATCCTCGAGTGTTTCCACCTCTCCCGCGGTGGTCACGAGGCGCGCAAGGTGTTCGCGGCCTACAAGGCGGCGGTGGAGTTCAAGGGCGCCCCGACGGTCATCCTGGCCCAGACGGTCAAGGGCCACACCCTCGGCGAGGGCTTCGCGTCGAAGAACGCCAACCACCAGATGAAGAAGCTCTCGGTGGACGAGTTCAAGGCGATGCGCGACCTGCTCGAGCTGCCGATCTCGGACAGTCAGTTCGTCGACGGCGTGGTCCCCTACGGCCACCCGGGCGCCGACTCCCCCGAGGTCCGCTACCTCCAGGAGCGCCGCGCGGCCCTCGGCGGCCCGGCCCCGGCCCGCCGTACGCACGCCCTGGCCCCGCTGCCGGCCCCCGCCGACAAGACGTTCGCCTCCTTCGACAAGGGCTCCGGCACCCAGAACGTGGCCACCACCATGGCCTTCGTCCGGCTGGTCAAGGACCTGGTCCGCGACAAGGAGACCGGCAGGCGCTGGGTGCCGATCGTCCCGGACGAGGCGCGCACCTTCGGCATGGAGAGCCTGTTCCCGTCGCTCGGGATCTACTCCCCCAAGGGCCAGACGTACGAGCCGGTCGACCGCGACCAGCTGATGTACTACAAGGAGGCCAAGAACGGCCAGATCCTCAACGAGGGGATCACCGAGGCCGGTTCGATGGCCGACTTCATCGCCGCGTCCACCGCGTACTCCACGCACGGTGAGGCGATGATCCCGTTCTACATCTTCTACTCGATGTTCGGCTGGCAGCGCACGGCCGACCAGATGTGGCAGCTCGGCGACCAGCTCGGCCGCGGCTTCCTCGTCGGCGCCACGGCCGGCCGTACGACCCTGACGGGCGAGGGCCTCCAGCACGCCGACGGCCACTCCCCGGTCATCGCCGCGACCAACCCGGCCGCCCTCAGCTACGACCCGGCGTTCGCCTACGAGATCGCGACGGTCGTCAAGGACGGTCTGCGCCGGATGTACGGCGAGGCGGCCCCGGGCGAGGACCCGAACGTCTTCTACTACCTGACCGTCTACAACGAGCCGATGCCGCAGCCGGCCAAGCCGTCCGCGCCCGGTGTCGACGAGGGCATCCTCAAGGGCCTGTACCGCTTCAACACGGCGGAGTCGGCGGGCGTGGAGGTGGCTGCGGCCAACGCCCCGCGCATCCAGCTCCTGGGCTCCGGCACGGCGATCCACTGGGTCCTGAAGGCGCAGCGGCTGCTCGCCGAGGAGTGGGGTGTGGCCTCCGACGTGTGGTCCGCGACCTCCTGGACCGAGCTGCGCCGCGACGCGCTGGAGGCCGACGCGGCCCTCCTTCGCGGCGAGGAGCGCCAGCCGTACGTCCGTCGGGCCCTCCAGGGCGCCGAGGGCCCGGTCCTCGCGGTCTCCGACTACATGCGCCAGGTCCCGGACCAGATCGCGCAGTGGGTCGAGCAGGACTGGTCCTCGCTGGGCGCGGACGGTTTCGGCCTCTCCGACACCCGTGCGGCGGCCCGCCGCCACTTCGGCGTCGACGCCGAGTCGATCGTCGTCGCGGCCCTGGCCCAGCTCGCCCGGCGGGGCGAGGTCAAGGCGACCGCGGTGAAGGAAGCGCGCGAGCGTTACGGGCTGTAGGCCCGCTCGGGTTCAACGGTGAAGGGGGTCCGGCGGCTGATGCCGCCGGACCCCCTTCACCGTCCTGGGGCCGTACGACGGCGGTGGCGGCACGGCTGTGGGCCGTGGACGCGGGCGGCACGGCCGCAGGCTCGGGCGGCGCGGATTCTGTGGGCGGCCGCACGGTTCCCGCGTCCCTCGGCGGGCGCGTCCGATCCGACGCTGCCGCGAGCCGGCTTTTTCGCACCCGGGCCGCCCCGCCGGCGAAGCGCCCCTCATCATGTCCCCATGCGTGCTGCCCGCCTCATCAAGATGGTGCTCCTTCTCCAGTCCCGGCCCACCATGACCGCGTCCGAGCTGGCCCGCGAACTGGAGGTGTCGGAGCGGACCGTCACACGGGACGCGCAGGCGCTGTCCGAGGCGGGCGTGCCGGTGTACGCGGAGCGCGGGCGGGCGGGGGGCTACCGGCTCGTCGGGGGCTACCGGACGCGGCTGACGGGGCTGGGGCGCGGTGAGGCCGAGGCGCTGTTCCTGAGCGGGGTGCCGGGGGCGCTGCGGGAGATGGGTCTCGAGGACATCGCGTCGGCCGCACGGCTGAAGGTGTCCGCGGCTCTGCTGCCCTCCCTGCGGGACGCCCCGCGTACGGCGGCGCAGCGGTTCCATCTGGACGCGCCCGCCTGGTTCCGGGAGCCTGCGGCGCCTGCCCTGCTGCCGGCGGTCGCGGACGCGGTGTGGGACGACCGGTGCGTGAGTGCCCGCTACCGGCGCGGGGAGAGCGAGGTGGTGCGGGAGCTGGAGCCGTACGGGCTCGTGCTCAAGGCAGGGGTCTGGTACCTGTGCGCCCGGGTCTGCGGGGCGGGGACGACGGGGACCGGGACCGGGAGGACCGGGACGGGAGCGGGGGCGTTCCGGACCTACCGCATCGACCGGTTCGTCGGTGTCGACGTCATGAAGGATCGTTTCAGCAGGGATGAGGGCTTCGATCTGCCCGGGTTCTGGGGCGAGCAGGCCGAGCGGTTCGCGCGGTCGATCCTGCGGGCCGAGGTGGTCCTGCGGCTCTCCTCGACGGGCGTGCGCAACCTGCCGTACGCCGTGGATCCGGTGGCCGCCCGGGACGCGCTGGCGGGTGTCCCGGAACCGGACGGGACGGGCTGGGTGACGGTCACCCTGCGGGTCGAGTCGGAGCAGGTGGCCCACACGCAGCTCTCGGCGCTGGGACCGGAGGCCGAGGTGCTCTCCCCGGCCACACTGCGGGAGCGGTTCACCGCGGACGCGATACGGCTGACCGAGCTCTACGGGCGCCGGGAAGGGTGAGGATCCCGCCGGAATCCCCGGCACTCCGGGTGCGTGGCGCACTGCGAGGCACGATGCTGGACGCGTGATGGACGAGACGGAGTTCTGGGAGCTGGTGGACGCCTCCCGCGAGGCCGCCGAGGGCGATCCCGAGGAGCAGGCCGACCAGCTCGTGGAGCGGCTGCTCCGGCTGGACCCGGATTCCGTGCTCGACTTCGCCCGGCACTTCGAGTCCCGCTACAACCGCGCCTACCGCTGGGACCTGTGGGGCGCTGCCTGGCTGCTGCTGGACGGGGCCAGCGACGACGCCTTCGACTTCTTCCGGTGCTGGCTGATCGGACAGGGCCGCGAGGTCTTCGAGGGCGCCCTGCACGGCGACCCGGACTCGCTCGCCGATCTGCTGGACGACTTCGACGAGGAGATCGACGGGGACGCCGAGGAACTCGGCTACGCGGCCGACGAGGCCTACGAGCAGCTCACCGGGACCGTCGCCCCGGACCTGGGCATTCCGCCCGCGCCCGCCGAACCCGAGGGCACACCGGTCGCCTTCGAGAACGAGGGCGCGCTGGCCGAGCGGTATCCCCGGCTGTGGCAGCGCTTCAAGGAGTGACCCCCGCCGGCGGTCACACGGCGAGCCTGCGGCGGGTGCTGTCCGTCGGGATGTACGCCTGCGACTGATCGACCCGCACCGCGTGGTGCATCGGCGCCTTGTTGGCCTGCTCCAGGGCGGAGGCGGTGGTCGCGGCCGGGCCCAGGACGACCGCGGCGACGGCGCAGAGCACGGTCCAGGGGCTGCGGGCGGCCTTCGCCCAGACGGGGCTCCGCTCCGTGGTGCCGGCGCCGCCCGTGACTCCCGCGCTTCCCGTGTACGCCGGGTTTCCCGTGATCGCCGCGTCTCCCGTGTTCCCCGCGGACCGGTTACGACTGCTGTTCATGATCCCCGCCTCCAGTCGGTCTGTGTTGTACATGACCGTAGGACGCGGGAATGGGAGAACCCTGAACGCCGCCTAAGGCGTTCCTGTGAGACTCCGGGCGGCCCGGACGGACGTTCTGCCCTGGAGCCGGGCCGCCGTTTCACGGATCTCCGGCAGACGCGCGGTGAGGGCGGCGCCGGGGCAGCTGGTCATGTAACCGTCCTTGTGGCCGGCCAGAGCGGGGAGGGTGGCGGTGTTGCCCGCGGCGTACCGGCTGCGGCTGTTGCTGGAGGTGAGCCGGACGTCCGCGCGCGGGTCGATGTCGGACAGCCCGAGCTTCCAGGCGGTCAGGGCGGCGATCGCGTCGACCATCGCCTGCGGCACCGGCACCCCGGCGGTGAACGTGCCGAGTGCGGCGATACCGGCCGTCCGGTGGTTGAAGCCCTGGGTGTGGGCGCCGGTGACGGGCCGGTCGACGCCGCCCGCGCGGCCCTCGTAGATCGTGCCGCAGCGGTCGACGAGGAAGTTGTAGCCGATGTCGTCCCAGTCCCGGGCACCGATCTGGCCCGCGTACAGGTAGCGGATGATCCGGGGCGCGTCGGCGCAGGCGTAGCCGTTGGGCGAGTCGGTGTGGTGCACGAAGACGGCGACGACCTTGTCGTCGTAGCGCGGGGGCGGCTGCGCGTGCCGGGCGAGGTCGTCCAGCCAGGCGGCGCGGGGCACGACGGGCGGCCGGACCGCCGGGTGGACGGCGGCGGGCCGGGCGGCGGGCGAGCGGGGGCCCGAAGCGGCCGTGGTGGCGTCGTCGACGCCACCGGCGCACAGCCCCAGGGCGGCCATGGCGGCGAGTCCGGGCAGGCAGCCCAGGAGCACGAGGAGCGGGCCCGGTATCCGCGCCGGGCGCCGTCCTCGCGTTCCCCGCGCGCCGCGGGCGGCCGGTCGGAGGGCACACATAAGGCCACTGTCGACCGGTTCCGGTCCGTCCGCGATGTGTGCTGTGCCACCTGGTGGAACCATCGTCCCGGTCCACGACGTTTTCCGGGGTAGCACGCACGCGTGGCCGGTTCGGTGGGTCGCGCGCGGGTGATCGACGGGTAGCTGATCACTGGGCCCTTCCCGCACGTACTCACCGACCAGGGGTTCCAAGAGAAAGGCGGCCGTGTGGACCTGCTCGACATCCTGCTGGTGCTGGTGATCCTGGCCTACGCCGGCTCCGGCTACCGGCGTGGACTGGTGGCCGGCTGTGTCTCGCTCGCCGGGTTCGTGGGCGGCGCGGTGATCGGCGTGTGGGTCCTGCCGTGGCTGATGGACCTGGTGACACCGGGCACCACGGCGGCGACGGTGACGGCGGTGGTCACGGTCCTCCTCCCCGCGGTGGCCGGGCACGAGCTGGCGGGGCGCCTGGCGCTGCGGCTGCGGCGGGAGCTGGACCGCGGACCGCTCAGAGTGGCCGACGGGGTCGGCGGGGCGGCGGCGAACGCGGTGGCGGTGCTCATCGTGGCGTGGGTGGCGGCGAGCGTGCTGGGCGCGTCCTCGTCCCCCGTGGTCACGTCGTCCATACGGGACTCCCGGCTGCTGGGAGCCGTGCAGGACGCCATGCCGGACACCACGCCCACCTGGTTCTCGCGGGCCACCTCCGCGCTGACCCAGGCGGGTTTCCCGCAGGTCTTCAACCCGTTCGAGAACGAGTCGACGGCCGAGGTCGCCAAGCCCACCGGCGACAGCGTCACGCCGAGCGCGACCGAGGCGGCCAAGCTGAGCACGGTGAAGATCGAGGGAGTCTCGGGCGACCAGGGCCGCGAGGGCAGCGGCTTCGTGTACGCGAGCGAGCATGTGATGACCAACGCGCACGTGGTGGCGGGCATCGACGACCCGACCGTCCGGATCGGCGGCGTGGGCCGGTCGTACGACGCGCGTGTGGTGCTCTTCGACCCCGACAAGGACGTGGCCGTGCTCTACGTGCCGGACCTGAGGGCGCCGGTCCTGAGCTTCGACGACGACGCCTCGCGCGGGGACTCGGCGGTCGTCGCCGGCTATCCGCAGGACGGCGACCTGAACCTCCAGGCGGCGACGGTCGCGAACCGGGTGAAGGCCACCGGCCGGAACATCTACAACGACGAGATCGTCACCCGGGAGATCTACTCGATCCGCTCCACCGTCCGCCCCGGCAACTCCGGCGGCCCGCTGCTGACCACCGCGGGCCGGGTCTACGGCGTCGTCTTCGCCCGCTCCACCTCCGACGACGAGACGGGGTACGTGCTCACGGCGGCCGAGGTGGCCGGCGACGCCGAGCGGGCGGCGAAGGCGACGCAGGCGGTGGACACCGGAAAGCTGGCGACCTCCTGAGCCCCGCGCGGCACTCCGGCGCGGCGCTCTACAGCGGGCGCCCCATGAACACGTCGTCCACATACTCCCCGGCCAGCAGGAACTCCTCCGGCAGGACGCCCTCCACGACGAACCCCTCGGACGCGTAGAGCCCCCGGGCCGGGGTGTTGTGGCCGAGGACCCGCAGGGTGATCCGACGGGCGCCCTGTCGGCGGGCCTCCTCGAGGGCGGCGCGGATCAGCGCCCGTCCGACGCCCCGGCCGCGGCCCTCGTCGAGGACGGCGAGGCCCTGTATCTGCCGCACGTGCGCGTTGCAGGCGAGCGGGGTGGGCAGGGCGAGGCGGACGTAGCCGATGACACGGTCGTCCAGTTCGGCGACCAGATAGTCCTCGGGGACGTGGCGCTCGTCGAAGAAGGGGGTGTACGGCGGCTCCGGCTCGGGCATGACCGCGTGCAGCGGGGACCAGGTCAGACGGTCGACGAGGGCCAGCGCCTCGGCGTCGGCGGACCGTGCGGTGCGGATGCGGGGTGCGGAAGGTTCGGGCATGGCCGTCACCCTATGGCGGGGAGACGGCGCCCAGACCGGGGTTTTATCGGGCCACCGGGCAGGATGGCGGCATGGAACGTGAGCGAATCGCGGTGGCCGGCGCCTCCGGCCTGATCGGCAGCGCCCTGGTGCGGTCCCTGACCGCGGACGGGCATCGGGTGGTACGCCTCGTGCGCCATGCGCCCCGGGGCGCGGACGAGGTGCGCTGGGACCCGGAACGGGGGCAGGTGGACACGGCCGGGCTCGCCGGGTGCGACGCCGTGGTCAATCTGGCCGGGGCGGGGGTCGGCGACCGGCGCTGGAGCGAGGCGTACAAGAAGCGGATCCACGACAGCAGGGTGCACGGTACGACGGCGCTCGCGAAGGCCGTGGCCTCGCTCGACGAACGGCCGCGGGTGTTCGTGAACGGCAGCGCGATGGGTCTGTACGGCGAGACGGGCGAGCGGGTCGTGGACGAGGACTCGCCCGCCGGGAGCGGCTTCCTGCCGGAGCTGTGCGTGGAGTGGGAGGCGGCCGCGGGCCCCGCCCAGGAGGCGGGCGTCCGTACCGTCTTCACCCGGACCGGGCTGGTCGTGGCGCGCGGCGGCGGGGCCTGGGGCAAGCTGTTCCCCCTCTTCGCGGCGGGGCTCGGGGGGCGGATGGGCGACGGCCGGCAGTACTGGTCGTACATCGCGCTGCACGACGAGGTGGCGGCGATCCGGCATCTGCTCGACCGGGACGACCTGTCGGGACCGTTCAACCTGACCGCGCCCGAGCCGCTGACGAACCGGGAGATCACCGAGGCGATGGGGCGGGTGCTGCACCGGCCGACGCTGTTCGCGGTGCCGGCGCCGGTGCTGCGCTCGGTGCTCGGCGAGATGGCCGGGGACGTGCTGGGCAGCGCACGGGTGGTGCCGAAGCGACTGCTGGAGTCCGGGTTCACCTTCGCGTTCCCCGGGATCGAGGACGCCATCCGGGCAGCCTGATCCTTCTCGTGACCGTATGCGACCGCCGTGCGACCGTGCCCTGTCCATGCGCGACTGTTCATGACCGATCACAGCCCTAACCTCGACCCGAACTCGGGTATCCGGGACGGCTGTTGGGGGCATGACGTCTCCACCGGCCGCGCAACCTCGAGGAGGGGCACGTGCTTGAGCCCGCGTACCAGGCAGACGTCGTCGTGGTGGGAGCCGGTGTCGCCGGACTCTCCGCCGCGCACCGGCTGGCCAGCTCAGGAGTAACGACCGTAGTCCTGGAGGCCGCCCCTTACGTGGGCGGCCGCATGTCGACGGAGAAGGTCGACGGGTTCCGGCTCGACCGCATCGGGCAGCTGCTGTCCACGGCGTATCCGGAACTGCACCTGACACCGGGGCTGGACGCGCTCGTCCTGCGTCCGTTCGCGCCGGGGGTCCTGCTGCACAGCGACGGGCGCCATCACCGCGCGGGCGCGCAGGCGGGCGCGGGGAGCGCAAGGGGCGCACTGCACGCCGTACGCGCCCTGGCGACCGTTCCCCGGCCGGGCGGAGTGCCCAGGCCGCGCGCCGGCGGCTCCCCGACCGCGCGGGTACGGCCGGCGCCGCCACCCAGGGTCCGGGCGGGGGCGCCGCTGGGCACCGCCGTGGACCAGGCCCGGCTGGGCGCGGCGCTCACCCGGCTCGCGGTCACCCCCGCCGAACGGCTGATGCGCCGCCCGGAGTCGCCGGCCGCCCAGGCCCTCGCGGCCCGTGGTCTGCCCGCCCGCACGATCGACGGCTTCCTGCGTCCGCTGCTCGCCGCGCTGCTCTGCGATCCCGACCTCACGACCTCCAGCCGGTGCGCGGACCTCGCGCTGCGGGCCTTCGCGGCCGGCCGGCTGTCGCTGCCGGAGGGCGGGGCCGAGGTGCTGCCCGAGCTGCTCGCCCGGACGCTGCCGCCGGGCACCGTGCACACCGGGGTGCGGGTCACCTCCGTCTCCACGACCTCGGTGACCACCGCCGAGCACGGTGAGTTCCGCTGCCGCGCCGTGCTGGTGGCCACCGACGCGCGCACCGCGGCGGAGCTGCTGCCCGGGCTGCGGGTGCCCGACTTCCATCCGGTGACGGTCGTCCACCACACGACGGACGACCCGCCCGGGACCGGCGCGTCACTGCTCCTCGACGCCGACCGGGGCGGGCCGGTCGCGCACACGGCCGTGGTCAGCCGGGTCGACCCCGGCCGCGCGCCCGCGGGACGTGCGCTGATCTCGTCCACGGTCCTCGGCACACCGCCGCCGGGCGTCGACACCGCCGTACGCATGCATCTGTCCCGGCTGTACGGCACCTCGACCGCGCGCTGGGAGACGCTGGCCGTGCACCACACCGCCGAGGCCGTGCCGGCGATGCGGGCGCCGCACGATCTGCGGCGGGCGGTGCGGTTGCTGGCGGGCCTGTACGTGTGCGGCGACCATCGGGACACCAGCACCGTGCAGGGCGCGCTGCACTCGGCGCACCGGGCCGCGTCGGCGATCGTCTCCGATCTGGGCGCCGCCGGCTCGCTGCACCTGGCCGACCCGCGCCCGACGGCCCGCGAGGAGCAGGCGGCGGCGTGACCGGCCCTGTCCGCGTCCCTGTGGGCTGCCGCCCCCAGACCCCCCGCTTCGGCCCTGACGGGGCCTCGTCCTCAAACGCCGGACGGGCTGAAGTGCCCGGCCGTCGCCCTTCCACCGACGGCCGGGGGTCCGGCGACGGCCGGGGGTCCGGGGGCGGAGCCCCGGGGGTGGGGATCAGGCCAGGGCCGCCACCTTGTCGCGGTAGGTGCGGGCCGGGGCCGCGTCCTTGTACGGCTCCAGTCGGCGCTCGAAGTCCCGGACGTACTCCAGCGCACGGACGGACCGCATCTCCGCCGCCTGCCCGGCGGCCTCCGCGGCCAGCTGGCAGGCCTGGTCGAGTTCGCCGAGACCGAGCCGGGCGGAGGCGAGGACGACCCGGCAGAACAGCCGGCTGCGGGCGTGCGCGGCGGGACGCAGCTGGAGGGAGCGTTCGGCGTGCTGGGCGGCTGCCCGGAACTGCTGGAGGTCGCGGTGGCAGTGCCCGAACTCGTCGGCGAGCTGCGCCTCGTCGAAGAAACGCGCCCAGTGCGGCACCTCGTCGCCGGACTTGGCCGCCTCCAGCGCGCGTTCGGCGCGGACGAGGGCGGCGGTGGAGGCACGCACCTCGCCGAGCACCCCGTGTCCACGCGCCTCCGCCGAGTGCAGCAGCGCCTGCACGACGGCCGGGGCGCCCGTGCCGACCCCCTGCTGGGCCACCCGCGCGAGCTGCACGGCCTCGCGCCCATGGCCGAGATAGACGGCCTGGCGGCTCATCGTGACGAGGACGAAGGAGCCGTACGCCCGGTCCCCGGCCGCCTGCGAGAGGCGCAGCGCCTGGACGAAGTAGCGCTGGGCCAGGCCGTGCGCGGCGATGTCGAAGGAGGTCCAGCCCGCGAGGCGGGTCAGGTCGGCGGCCGCGCCGAACAGACGGCGGCCGGTCTGCTCGCCGTAGGCGCCGCGCAGCATCGGCTCACACTCGTGCTCCAGGTAGCGCACGAGGGCCTGACGGGCGTGACCGCCGCCGTACCGGTCGTCGAGGGTGCGGAAGAGCTCGCCGACCGAGCGGAGCGCGGAGATGTCGCCACTGGTGACCCGCTGGCCGAGGCCCCGCTCACTGCCCTGGCCGCGCTGCCTGGGGACGGCCGCCGGACCCGGCAGCACCTGGGCCTGCGCCGTCACGGGCGGCGCGGACGCGGGCTGCTGGGGTGCGGCGGGCCGGGGCCCCGAACGGCTCTGTCCGGGCACCCGGGCGGGCGCCTCGCTGCGGGCGACCTTCTCGTCGGCCCGCCCGATCAGCCAGTCACGGCTCGGCACGACGAGCCCCGCCGGGGTGAAGGCGATCTTGCGGAGCTCGGCATGGCTGCCGGAGTCCTTGCGCCAGAGCCCGCCGACGATGTCGATGGCCTCCTCGGGGGTACCGGCGAACTCCAGGCCCGCGTAGACGGGGGCGCAGGCGTCCAGGCCTAGGTCCTGGGCGGTGAGGCGACGGCCCAGGCGCCGGGTGAAGACCTCGGCGATGAGCGCGGGGGTGGTGCCCCGGGGCTGCTGCCCACGCAGCCACCGGGTGACGGACGTCTTGTCGTATCTGAGATCCAGCCCGTGTTCGAGGCCGAGCTGATCGACGCGACGGGCCAGTCCCGCGTTGGAGAAGCCCGCTTCTGCGATGAGCGCGGCGAGCTGGCGGTTGGGAGTGCGCTGCGCGGGTCGTTCCGTCATCTGCGGTGCGGTCTCCTGCCTGCCGGGCATTTGACGTGCCCGGATGAAGTGCCCTGCTGCTGTGAGCAGCCCTTTTGGCCTCGTGAACGGCGCGAATGTAGCTGAGCGTAAGCAGCCGGTCGCACATATCGACGTTCATTCATCCGATCGTGTGAGGATTGACCCCGGGGCTGACGCGGAACGCGCGGACGTACAGTGGCTTGGGCGCGTTACGTGCCTGACGACTTTCCAGGGAGGCGCTTGCCGTGAGCGAGCTGCGGTTCGTCCGGATGGGGTTCGGCGGGGACGCCGTCGTGTACCAGGAGGCGTGGGACGAGCAACGCCGCGTGCACGCGGCGCGGTTCACCGACGAGGTTCCGGACACCGTGCTGCTCCTGGAGCACCCGCCGGTGTACACCGCGGGCCGGCGCACCGCCGATGACGAGCGCCCCCTGGACGGCACCCCGGTCGTGGACGTGGACCGCGGCGGCAAGATCACCTGGCACGGGCCTGGACAGCTGGTGGGTTACCCGATCCTGAAGCTGCCGCGGCCGGTGGACGTCGTCGCCCACGTGCGGCGCCTGGAGGATGCCCTGATCCGGGTGTGCGCGGAGTTCGGCCTCGAGACCTCCCGGGTCGAGGGCCGCAGCGGGGTGTGGGTGCTCGGCGATCCGGTGGAGCGGCGCCCGTCGCTCGGCGGGCTGTCGCTGGACTTCGATCCCCGGCTCACCGACGAGGAGTTCGATCCACGGCTGAACGGCCCGGAGTACGCCCCGTCGAACGCCGGCCAGCGGCGCGAGGACCGCAAGATCGCGGCGATCGGGATCCGGGTCGCCAAGGGCGTCACGATGCACGGCTTCGCGCTCAACGTGAACCCGGACAACAAGTGGTTCGACCGGATCATCCCGTGCGGGATCCGGGACGCGGGGGTCGCCTCGCTGGCGAACGAGCTGGGCCGGGACGTCACGATCGACGAGGTGCTGCCGGTGGTGGAGCGACACCTGAAGGACGTGCTCGAGACCGCGGAACCGAAGCCGCGGGAGATCGAGAAGGCGACCGCCTGACCGGGAATGGGCCCCTCGGCTCTGAGGTTGGCCTCACAGCAGAACCCGGTAAACACGGGCGTACCCTGGTGTACGCCGAAGAATCGAAAGTCTACGCAGACAGGCAGGGAGCCGACGTGTCCGCAGTCGCACCCGACGGACGCAAGATGCTGCGCCTGGAGGTCCGCAACAGCCAGACCCCCATCGAGCGCAAGCCCGAGTGGATCAAGACCCGGGCGAAAATGGGTCCCGAGTACACCAAGATGCAGAACCTCGTGAAGAGCGAGGGCCTGCACACCGTGTGCCAGGAAGCCGGCTGTCCCAACATCTACGAGTGCTGGGAAGACCGTGAGGCCACCTTCCTGATCGGCGGCGACCAGTGCACGCGGCGCTGTGACTTCTGCCAGATCGACACCGGCAAGCCCGAGGCGCTGGACCGTGACGAGCCGCGGCGCGTCGGTGAGTCCGTCGTCACGATGGACCTGAACTACGCCACCATCACCGGCGTCGCCCGCGACGACCTGGAGGACGGCGGGGCCTGGCTGTACGCCGAGACGGTCCGCCAGATCCACGCGCAGACCGCCGAGCGCGAGACCGGGCGTACGAAGGTGGAGCTGCTCGCCCCCGACTTCAACGCCGTGCCGGAGCAGCTGGCGGAGGTCTTCTCCTCGCGGCCCGAGGTCTTCGCGCACAACGTCGAGACCGTCCCGCGGATCTTCAAGCGGATCCGCCCGGGCTTCCGTTACGAGCGTTCGCTGAACGTCATCACGGCGGCCCGCGACTACGGGCTCGTCACCAAGTCGAACCTGATCCTCGGTATGGGCGAGACCCGCGAGGAGGTCAGTGAGGCGCTTCGGCAGCTGCACGACGCCGGCTGCGAGCTGGTCACCATCACGCAGTACCTGCGGCCCTCCGTGCGCCACCACCCGGTGGAGCGCTGGGTCAAGCCGCACGAGTTCGTGGAGCTGAAGGAGGAGGCCGAGCAGATCGGCTTCTCCGGCGTGATGTCGGGCCCGCTGGTACGGTCCTCCTACCGTGCCGGGCGCCTCTACCAGATGGCCGTCGAGAAGCGCGGCGCGTTCATCGCCTCACAGGCCGTCTGACACAACGTCAGCTCTCTTGCGCCGTACGGCCGCAGGCCGACTGTGTGAATTCGCGCACAAGATGCTACCCACCAGTAGTGACCGATATGACGCGGCCCCGGCCGTCCTCGCAGATGAGGGCGTACGCCGGGGTCGCGTCAGCGTTTCGGCCCTGCGCATCAAGGCTTCATTCGTGTTTGACCGGTCGGTCACGCCCTGGTAACACCAATCAGTGACGCTGGTATCACATCAGGTGCACCAGACAGCCCCGTACCCGAAGCCGTCCGAGGGGGACACCCACCATGCAGGCCGCGCCCGTTCGCGCCACCGCGATCCCGACCTTCAGCACCGCACTGCGCGCCGTCGAGTCGCTGCTCATGAGCAGCGGCCAGCGCACCGCCCGTCGCAACGCCTGGACCTCCGTGCTGGAGGACCGCCGTCGCGCCAAGGACCGGGTCGAGGCGCAGCGCGTCCTCGAAGCGGTCACCACCGTCCGCCCCTGACCCACCCCCTCCCCACGCCTCCCCACACCTCCCCTCCTGCCGTCGTAGGCGCTTCCGAGGCCACGTAGACTTCGTGGCATGGCGAGAAGTGACAGCGCGGCGGACGCCGCTAACCCCGGGCGACTGAAGCAGATCGCCCTGACGTTCAAGATGACCCACAAGGCCGACAAGACGATCGGTTTTGTCCTTGCGGGTGTCTTCCTCATCACCTTCGGCGTCTTTCTCGCGATCGGATTCCTGATCGGCCACCCGGTCTACCTGGGAATCCTGGGCTTCCTGCTCGCCTTCCTCGCGACGGCGATCGTGTTCGGACGCCGGGCCGAGCGGGCCGCCTTCGGTCAGATGGAGGGCCAGCCGGGCGCTGCCGCGGCCGTCCTCGACAACATCGGCCGGGGCTGGACGACGACCCCCGCGGTGGCGATGAACCGCAGCCAGGACGTGGTGCACCGGGCCGTCGGCAAGGCCGGCATCGTCCTGGTCGCCGAGGGCAACCCGAACCGGGTGAAGAGCCTGCTGGCCGCCGAGAAGAAGAAGATGAACCGCATCGTCGCGGACGTGCCGGTGCACGATGTGATCGTCGGTACGGGCGAGGGCCAGGTCGAGCTGAAGAAGCTGCGCACCACCCTGCTGAAGTACCCGCGGGTCCTGGCCGGCCCGCAGGTGACCGCCACCAACGACCGGCTGCGCGCCATGGGCGACCTGATGAGCAACATGCCGCTGCCCAAGGGCCCGATGCCGAAGGGCATGCGCCTGCCGAAGGGCGGCGGCAAGGCCCGCTGAGGCACCTTCCCCACGTCACGAAGGGGGCGCCCGGATCACTCCGGGCGCCCCCTTCGTCGTACCGGAACCCGCCGGTTCGTCGTACCGGCGGAACCCGCCGGCCCGTACCGGAGACTCAGATCCGGACTTCCACGGTGCGGGCCAGGCGGTCGTGCAGGCCACGGCCGTCGCGGTCCCAGATCAGGGCCGGGACGGCCAGGCAGAGCAGGATCGTGCGCGCCACGGCGCGCAGGGGGCTGACCGCGCCGGTCTCGACGGACACCACACGCAGGCCGAACAGGCGCTTGCCCGGGGTGGAGCCGACCGTGCCGACCGTCAGGACGCTCAGCACGAAGAAGACCAGCAAGGCCCAGTTGCTTGTCGCCGGACGGTAGCCGTCCGTGATCAAGCTGTATGCGATCAAGACGCCGAAACCCCAGTCCACGGCCAGCGCACCGAGCCGCCGGCCGGGGCGGGCGATCGAGCCCGGCCCTTCCTCCGGCAGACCGAGCTGCTCACCCCTGTATCCGAAGTCGACACCGGCTTCCTCAGCGGCTGCGCGGGGGCCCGAGAGCCACGAGCCGATTGCATCCCTGTTGTCCACCCGACCACGGTACTGCGCCCGTTTCGCGATACGGACAGGTGGGGTACACCGGGCAGGCTCCGGTTAACTTGTGCGAAACAAATGGGTCACGCCCGAGAAATCACCCGTCCCTAGGGTCGATGACAGCGTGTGCCACCGCACTGGCCGCACGAACGAACTACCACCCCGGCTCGACGGCCGGGAGTAGGAGGAGCTGGATGTTCCAGAACGCCGACGAGGCCAAGAAGTTCATCGCGGACGAGGACGTCAAGTTCGTCGACGTCCGCTTCTGCGACCTGCCGGGCGTCATGCAGCACTTCACGCTGCCGGTCGAGGCGTTCGACCCGGACGAGGAGCTGGCCTTCGACGGCTCGTCGATCCGCGGCTTCCAGGCCATCCACGAGTCCGACATGGCGCTGCGCGCCGACCTGTCGACCTCGCGCGTGGACCCCTTCCGCCGAGACAAGACGCTGAACATCAACTTCTTCATCCACGACCCGATCACGGGCGAGCAGTACTCCCGTGACCCGCGCAACGTGGCGAAGAAGGCCGAGGCGTACCTGGCGTCGACCGGTATCGCCGACACCGCGTACTTCGGCCCCGAGGCCGAGTTCTACGTCTTCGACAGCGTGCGCTTCCAGACCTCGGCGAACGAGTCCTTCTACCACATCGACTCCGAGGCCGGCGCCTGGAACACCGGTGCGATCGAGAACAACCGCGGTTACAAGGTCCGCTACAAGGGCGGCTACTTCCCGACCCCGCCGGTCGACCACTTCGCCGACCTGCGTGCGGAGATCTCCCTGGAGCTGGCCGCGTCCGGCCTCCAGGTCGAGCGTCAGCACCACGAGGTGGGCACCGCCGGCCAGGCCGAGATCAACTACAAGTTCAACACGCTGCTCGCCGCGGCCGACGACCTCCAGCTCTTCAAGTACATCGTGAAGAACGTCGCCTGGCGCAACGGCAAGACCGCGACCTTCATGCCGAAGCCGATCTTCGGCGACAACGGCTCGGGCATGCACGTCCACCAGTCGCTGTGGACCGGCGGTTCCCCGCTGTTCTACGACGAGGCCGGTTACGCGGGTCTGTCGGACATGGCCCGCTACTACATCGGCGGCATCCTCAAGCACGCCCCGTCGCTGCTGGCCTTCACCAACCCGACGGTGAACTCCTACCACCGTCTGGTCCCGGGCTTCGAGGCCCCGGTCAACCTGGTGTACTCGCAGCGCAACCGCTCCGCGGCCATGCGTATCCCGATCACGGGCTCCAACCCGAAGGCCAAGCGCGTCGAGTTCCGCGCGCCCGACTCCTCCGGCAACCCGTACCTGGCGTTCTCCGCCCTGCTGCTCGCGGGCCTGGACGGCATCAAGAACAAGATCGAGCCGGCCGAGCCGATCGACAAGGACCTCTACGAGCTGGCCCCCGAGGAGCACGCGGGCGTCGCGCAGGTCCCGACCTCGCTCCCGGCCGTCCTCGACCGCCTCGAGGCGGACCACGAGTTCCTGCTCGCCGGTGACGTCTTCACGTCCGACCTGATCGAGACGTGGATCGACTACAAGCGCACCAACGAGATCGCCCCGCTCCAGCTGCGCCCGCACCCGCACGAGTTCGAGCTGTACTTCGACGTCTAGAACGCGAGCTCGGGTGCCCTTGGCCGGAACCCCGGAAACGTGACGTGACCTGCGGAAACACTGCCTAGTGTTTCTCATTGGTGCCGCTCGTTCTCCAGGCTGTCGTGCATCGCGTGCGCACCGGCCCTGCAGGCCCTGACAGTGCGTCAGAGGTATTGGTGAGGGCTGCTTCCCTGGTCGTCAGGGAAGCAGCCCTCACTGCGTTGCCGAGGGCTTGGCGTCTCCGGCGGATCAACGGTCCAGATTCAGGTCTGGTCCGTTTCCAGCAGCCGTCGCTGCGGTGTCGGATTCATCGGGCACAACCTCGATAGGCGCATCGACGGCGCGGAGCCCGGCGGAGTTGGGACTTACCTCGCTGAAGCGCTCAAAGGTGACCAGTCTCGTGTTCTCAAGGGCAGCCGCCGACGCACCGAACGGAGCCGACGGCCCGTCAATTGCCACCGAAGAAGAGCGAATGGAACCGCTGTCCGCTGGCCTGCGCGCCCCTCGTCAAGCACGTATGCGAGTCCTGAATGCGGAAGCGGCTCCCACCCACCTCGCCGCCCTGGCTTCGTGATGGCCAATCCGGCCGAACGGCCGCGTGGCAACACACGCCCAGGTCTTCTTGCTCCATCGAGTCTCGCGGCGAACGAGGCGGGTGGCGTCGGATGCACTCGCTGAAACGAGCGCGGCCGCCCGCGTGGCAACGACCAAAGCCTGCTGTCATGCTGCACTTGCGCCTGGTGCCCGTCCTCCTCCACACTCAGCAGTGGCCTCCAGGGGGCCGCCCCTGATCCCGCTTCGCCCCGTTGCCGGATCACCCAGGGGTCAAGGAGCCATAGCCCCACCTGCACAGCGCATCACACTGCTCACTTATGCCCTGAAGCAGGGCGTGCAGAACAGTTGTCGGATGCCGAGGGGCGACGGTATTCCGGGGACGGATCGCATATGACCAGCGGTGGGCGGCTCGAGAAGCTCGCGCGGACACGGCAGCTCTACACGGGCGAGCCCTTCTCCGTTGCGAAGAACGCGATGTGCGGCAGAGACAATCGACACCCGATTCATACCGGACCGCTGTCGCAAGCCCATCTCGAAGCTGAGGTGTTCGCCAAACTTTGCGGCGGAGGCCAGTGGTGGGCTCATCCACTCGGGCTCTCGCACATGCAGTCCACAACCAAGTCTGCTGTCGTGCACCTCGACAGCCACACCACGTTCGGCAGCGGCATCCCGTACCCCCGGAGCGGCCATGCCCTCGACAAGCTGCTACCCAGCGCCGATCCAGGCGTGCAAGTAAATGGCGTCGTCGGCCTTCGGGTTGTCGGCATCGATGGAACAGACCTGCACCTCACTCTCACTGACAGCGAATGCCATCTTGTACTGCGTGGCATCCCTGGGACGGATTGGGCTGAGGAGCTCGATGAACGCTGGCGCCGATACGAGAAGGCAGAAGCTCCGCCGCTCTGGCAGCAGCCGAAGCTGACCACCTTCGAAGACGCGCACATTCGAGATTACCCGGAGACCTGGACGGATGAGCGTGGCCTCGACTGGCTCGGATCAGCACTGCTGCGTCGTATCGCCATCTTCCAGACGTCCAGCACCGCATACTCAACACGCTCCTGGATCACCGGTGAAAAGTGGATCTTCGAGCTGGACACAGTGCGCGGCATCAGGCTCGAACACGATGTCTTTCTGCGACGCCTCATGGACCCCGTGTGGGGTTTGCCTCTCAGCATCGAGCACCAGCACTGCTCTTGCAGGCCGGAGCAGGAACTCGGCGACAGCAGGTACACCCTGCAATGCACGTATGACCTCGTGCACCGCGGCATGAACAGTGGTGTTCTACAGCTACGTTTCCGCCACGGCCCAGGCGTCTACGCGGGCGGCACGCGGATCAGACTGGAAGAATTGGGTTCTCCCACCAAATGGCTCGATCGGGTTCTGCCTGAGCACAGCCCGGACGTCGCGTCGTCTTCCCGTGCCCCGGGCGCAGCTGGGTCCTGTGACGAGGAGAGCCGCTGATGGACTGGGATGCCATCGTGCTGTCCGTGCTGGCCGCGTTCGGAGCCGTCGTCATCGCGCTCTCACAGATTCATGAGGTGCTGGGGAAAGTGCCGGCAATCATCCGCGCATGGCATGAGATCCGGCGCACCTGGCGCGAGGCGGGAGATGACCAGCCATAGCCGGGCCGGCTCAGCCCCGGTTCGATGGCCGAATGAACCACCACCGCCGTCCGGAGGATCTTCCATGGCCGAAGTGAGTTACGAAGGCTCCGGCCAGCTCTCCCTGGCGTGCACCGGTTGTGCACCGCCCAAAGCAACATCGGAGGTAGCGATCGGCTTGGGAACTACGCCGACGGCGGCTCGGGAATGCGCCAGGTGATGTGGAACCGCTGCTCCG
Organism: Streptomyces sp. NBC_01334; assembly: GCF_035983595.1. Classification (NCBI taxonomy): domain Bacteria; kingdom Bacillati; phylum Actinomycetota; class Actinomycetes; order Kitasatosporales; family Streptomycetaceae; genus Streptomyces; species Streptomyces sp. NBC_01334. Next base: position 2,950,440 of record NZ_CP130718.1, read on the forward strand.
GTGGCAGTCCGAATCTACCCACCGGACCGATCGTCTTGACGAGATAGCCGAAGACCTGGTGGTGAGCCTCTTCAGAGAGTTGGTGCCAAGTCTCCGGGGACGCCACCATGACCTCCCGCATCAAGGAAACATCCGCTTCGGCCCGCAGCATCTCGATGCGATCCTCGCGGTCCATGGTCTCGTCGACATGCATGGCGCTGATCGACCGCTGAAGGAGGTTCGGCTCCGCCGCCAGGCGCTGGAGTATCCGGTCGCAGCCGTAGCGGAAGGCCGTGTGTATTTCGACCGCTTCTTGGTCGGGATAGCGGTAACCGAAGGGGCTTCCCTGCTCGGCACCCAGGTAGTCGCCTTTCAGGGTTCGAAGGAGTGCGCGTAGAGCAAACTCGGCCCCGTGCTCCTCTATGAGGCGGACACCGGCATGAACCCATTCGTCCTCCGAGATCACAGGCTCGTGCGGCACCGCGAGGGCCGGAGCGATCTCGATGGCATTGAATGGGTTGATCATCATGCCTACGACTGCCTCAGCGGTCCACCGCCCGTCATTCGTGCCCCACCCCTGCGACAGCGCCAGTTCCCGGGCCGACTTCATGCCGCCCGGTTCCCCCTCCCGTACTGCACGCCACAGAGGGAGGAACCGTGCCACCTCGGCCGTCGGGTCTCGAGGCGGATCGACACAAGCTGCGGCGAGCGCCGCCACGATCGACTGCACGGTTTCCCAGCGCGGAACGTTCAGGCCCTTGAGAGTCGTACGGACTCCCTCGTGGCTGACGACCGCCGGGTAGTCGCCCTCGGCGATGAGAGCACTCACCTTCCGCATGCCGGGGTGACCCGCTGCCCGGTGGAGTTCTTCCAGTGCACGCACCAGCTCCTGGTGGGCTTCGTTCGGAAGAGGGACGCTGTTGGTGGCCACGAACCGGCAGATCCTTTCGGCGTTGCAGACGGCAATCCACATGGCCGCCAGATAGTGCCAAGAGCGTAGAAGTCGCAGGCAAAGCGCTACATGCCAGATTGCGCCAACTTCTTCGGCCCGGGCGCCAAACGACGACAAGCGCCCGGAGGCTGCCAGGAGCATGGATGCAGCGCCGTGAGCGAACCGGCGCCGTCTTAGGAGGAGTTGCCCTGTGCACGTCCCTGACTACGCCCGTGCCGTGATCAGGTCCGCCTTGCCGGCCATCCCCACCTCCCGCCAGGTGGGGGCACTCGATTGCTGCCTCTGCGACCGCCCCTTCGAAGACCGACTGCCCGTACCTCTCGGGCCGACCCGCGAGTCGGGGCTGTTCGGCTGCCACCCCTGCCTGACTCGCTTGGTCTCCCGGGCACGGCGAGCTCGTGACGCCTCCCTGACCCGAGACGCCGAGCAGGTAGCAGCCGAATCCGCAGCCTGGGCATCGATTCGTGATCGGTATCTCGCCCGGCTTGTTGGTGTCCGGCAGGCCGCTGATGCCGTCGCCGAGTTGGCCTCGAACGAGGACACCGAGCCGCTCCAGATCGCCTGGGTGCTGATCTCCTTGGAATCGGCGTACACCTGGATCCCGGACAGGCCGCAACCGCCCACCGCTGCGGATCCCGAGGACTCAGGGCTCAAGGATGAGACGTTCCGGCTCAGCCTTGCCATGGTCACAGCCCGGGAGGCGGTTGCGGAGCGACTTGCCTACCACTTGGTCAACGCGGCGCAGCCCGGGGAACCGGAGATGTGCGAGGAGCTCGAGTGCCCGGAGGGCTGCTCCGGGCGCCACGACTCTTCACACATGGACTGCGGACCGGATGACATCTTCGAGGAGCTGGCGAAGCACGGAATCCTCGTGGAGCCGCCTGTGCCCGCGCCCCTGCCGCCTCGCGTCGCCGCCCGCTTGAGGAAGGCCGGTGTAGAGGACAAGAGTTCGCCGCTTCCAGACATCGAAGATCAGGCGCCCATCGTTCTCACGCACTTCGGCATCGACGCCGGCGACACCGACGTGCTGGTGAGCGCGGCTGCGGTGGGTCTGGTCGCCGACGCCTGGCGCGAGGGGCCGATGGAAGACATACACGACGCCGACTGCGGGCCCAGCGACGGGGAGATCTTCGCGCAGAGCGTCGACCTCTACCGCAGGGCCCACGCAGCACTGCTAACCGCGCGGGACGAGGGCCCCGAGGTGCTGCTCGCGTTCGTGGCCGTGGCCTCGGACGTGGACCTTCCCTGGGCCGGCGGCTCACGCTTCGCCCTACGGACGATGCCGGAATCAGTGGAAGAGTTCGTCCAACACGTCGACAGCAGGGTCTGGTTCACCGCGGAGGTGATGAAGCACCAGGGCTGGTACGCGGCGCTGCTCCACAGAGCCTGTTCGGCCGTGTTCAAAGCGGCTACCCACTTTGGTATGCCGGGCTGGCCCGACGCCGTCGCGGCAGCCATGGAGCGCCTCGCCGCACTGGACAGGGCCAGTGCACCCGAGGCTCTGAGAGACCTCGCGGCAGTCGAAGCCGCGCTGCTCGAAGCACCAGACCGACTGGGGGCAGACGCCCTCGACTGGATTTCCCGACGGACACTGTTCGGCCAGCTGGTGCCTCGCCCCGTCCGCTGACAGGAGAAGGCGTGAGGGAAAGCCTCTCACCAGGGCTGATCCTCTGTGCATCCGGCGCGCGGAGAGTCGGTGGACGGCATTCTTCCCACGGGCCCCCGGCACCCGTGGAGCCGCAAACAGTGTGATTCAACCGAATCCGCCTGTTCGAATCAGTGGTTCACCAGATGTGCGACCAGAAGCCAGTCGGGGTGGCGCGAGGTATCGACATGCTCAGAATCACTCACAGAACCGTCCGCTCCCCTCGGGGGATCCCGAATGAGCCCAGGCCGACCGAGTTGCGAGAACCGCGCATATACCTAGCACTCCATCGATACGCCGGTGCGAGACCCCACACTGTCCGGAACCATTCGGAAACCTGGAACGGTGCACTGCATCCCTCGCTGGTACCGGTTGCCCGCGACGCAGCCCGACAGAAGGCCGAGGCCGACCTGTGAAGTGGGACGAAGTGACCCTCGTCATCCTCGCCGCGTTCGGCTGCGTCACGCTGCTGCTGACGCAAATCAGCGACGTACTGTCGCGAATACCGCAGATCATCCGCGCATGGCGCCAGGTTCGCCGAGAACTGAGCGGTGTCCCCGATGCCGGATCTGGGGATCACCTGGCGAGGGGCACCTCCCCGGGCACACTCGCGGTCAGCCAGAGAGATGGGGACCCTGCGCTCGACGAGCGCGGAATGAGGCGGGACGAGATCTGATCCGGTCAACGACGGCACCTGGTCCGCCCCCGTTCCTGTTTCTCAGGGACGGGGGCGTCGTCGTATGGTTTCTGGCACTGATGTTCGACGGGAAGACCTCGACAGAGGTGACGGGGGAGAGACGGGAATGACCGAACAGGATGACGTGGAGCGGGAGTTCGACCTCAAGTGGGCGGACGACGCGGCGCACAAGGAACCTTCGGCGCGGGCCAGGATGCTGGCCGCCCGCTGGAAGGAGAACCCACCCGAGCCGGTCCCGTTCCGCGGCGACCCGGACCGGGTGGCATCACCCCGCTCGTCCTGGCTGTCGACGACGCTCGTCCTGGGCTGCGTGGCCGCGGTGATCCTCCTGCTGGGGTACACGCGGTTCCGGGCGCAGTACTGAGGTGCGGGAAGTACGGGAGGACATCACGGGCGGGTCGGCGGCAGCGGTGCGGCTCGCCCGCGGAGTGCCCCTGCGGGAGGCGCTCGACTGCGGTGCCCCAGCCGCGTGGACGGCACTGGACGCGGGCGTCCGACCGCTCCACTGGGGCGCGCACTACCTGGTGGAATGGGAGTGGAACGAGGCCGGGCGCACGCTGACCGCTGCCATGCACGCCGGCGAGCCGCTCAGCGAGTCGCAGCTCGCGCTCGCGCTGTGCCACCGGGACGGCCGGATCCGGGCGGCGGCACTGTGGCGGATGGACGGACACCCCGATCTGCTGCCGCTTCTGGTCGTGCGGTGCGCCGACTGGGCGGAACCCGTACGCAAACAGGCGCGCCTGCGGCTGGGCGAGGTGCTCGACGCCGGACGGGCCGTGGCCCTCCTGCCCCTGATCCTGCGCGTGGGGCGTCGGGAGCGGGGCGAATTCGCCGTCGGTCTGGCCGACGAACTGCTGCGCGAGGCGCCTCGTGAGGTTCTTACGACGCTGTACACCGACTCCGATCGCTCCGTACGTCGGTACGCGTACAGAAGGGCCGTCGAGGAGGGCCTTTTCTCCCCGGGCGAGCTGGCCCGCGTCGCCGCGCAGGACGACGACACCGTCGTCCAGAACCTGTGTGCGGACGCCGCCCTGGCCGCCCTGGCCGCCGTGCCGGACGGGGATTGCAACGACGTACTCGAACCCCTGCTCACCGCGCGCAATCCGCGGGTCCGTTCCGCCGGGGTGACTGCGCTGCGGCGGGCCGGGCGGGCGGAGCAGGCCGTGGAGTTCCTGGCCGACCGGGCGGGGCTCGTGCGGGCCTGCGCGCGGTATGTCGTACGGCAGTACGGGGGCGATCCGCTGTCCTGGTACCGGGAGCGGTGCGCGGAGCCGGGCGATCCCGCCCTGCCGCCGGGTGCCGCCGCCGGGCTCGCGGAGTGCGGGCAGCGAAGCGACGCCGAGGCGCTGTGGTCACTGGTCCGGCATCCGCTCCCGGGCGTGCGGGCACGGGCCGTGGCGGGGCTGCGCGTGCTGGACGCGGCCGACGCGCGGCGGCTGTTGCCGATGCTCGACGATCAGGCGCCGGGAGTGGTGCGGGAGGTGACCGCGGCGGTGCTGCCCTCGGCAGCGCTGTTGCCGGAGGAGTGGCTCGTCGAGCGGCTCGGCACCGGGTGGCCGCGGGCGGTGCGGATCGCCGCGTTCCGGCTGCTTGCGGAGCGGGGTGGGGCCGCGGGGCAGCGGGCCCTGATCGCGCTGCGGGCCGATCCCGACGAGGAGCTACGACTGCGGGCGACGCGGGCCGCACGACGCTGGGACCGGGGCGGGTCGGAGGCGGATCGGGCTTGATCGGGGGTGGATCCGCGCCGGTGGTCGCGGCGGGCGGGCTCGGGGAGCCTTTGCTTCGCCTGGGTTCGTTCGGGGACCGTTCATGGGGGTGGGGCGGTGCACACTGGCAGTGGGGCGAGTGCCTGACTGCGGGGTGATGCAGATGCAGAGCCGTTTCCGGAGCGACCGACGGCTGACCGTGCGGATGACGGTCACGTTGTTCCTGCTCGGACTGTTGTACGTGGCGTTCGTCGCCGCGTTGATCGTGTTGCTGAAGTCGTGGGTGCTGGTGGCGGTCGTCGCGGTGGCGATGCTGGGCGCGCAGTACTGGTTCTCCGACCGGGTCGCGCTGTTCGCGATGCGTGGGCGGGTCGTGGAGCGCGAGGAGTATCCCGAGCTGCATGCCGTGATCGACCGGCTGTGCGCGATCGCGGACATGCCCAAGCCGGTGGTCGCCGTCTCGCAGATGGGCATGCCGAACGCGTTCGCGACGGGGCGCAATCCCGACCACGCCGTGGTCTGCGTGACGACCGGGCTGCTGGCCCGGCTGGAGCCGGCCGAGCTGGAGGGCGTGCTCGCGCACGAGCTGTCGCATGTGGCGCACAAGGACGTGGCGGTGATCACGGTCGCGTCGTTCCTGGGCGTGATCGCGGGGCTGATCGTGCGGTTCGCGTTCTACTCGCAGGTGTTCGGCGGCGCGCGCAGGGACCAGAACGCCGCGGTCGTCTTCGCCGCCGTGATGGGTGTCTCGGCGGCCGTGTACGCGATCAGTTTCCTGCTCATCCGGGCCCTGTCCCGCTACCGGGAGCTGGCGGCGGACCGGGCGGCGGCGCAGCTGACCGGCCGCCCCTCGGCGCTGGCCTCCGCGCTGACGAAGGTCTCCGGCGACCTGGCCCGCATCCCGACGAAGGACCTGCGGACGGTCCAGGCCTTCAACGCCTTCTACTTCACCCCGGCACTGGGTTCGGAGCCCGGTCTGGCGGGGCTGTTCTCGACCCACCCGAGCCTGGAGCAGCGGCTCGAGCAGCTGGGACGGATCTCCGCCGAGCTGGGCGAGGCGGCCGCGCCGGGGAAGGCGGGCTGATCATGGGGCTGCTGGACATCCTGCTCGGCCGGACCAAGCCCGTCGTGCCCGACCTGGACCGGCTGTTCGCGCTGCCTTCGGCGGCCGTCACGCTGGAGGCGGCGGCCGGGTTCACCCCGACCGGGCAGGGTGCCGTGTGCTTCGCGACCGTCGAGGGCTCGGCCTTCGAGCAGACGCACCGCGAGGTGCAGGCGCTCCTGGACGCCGACACCGAGCGCACCGGTCCCCCGGTGCGGCTCGTGCGGGACGACTACGGCTACTCCTGGCTGCTCTCGCAGCGCACCCCCGACCAACTGCCGCTGCTGGTCAACGACCTGCACGCGGTGAACAGCGCGATGGAGGCCAACGGCTTCGGGCCGCAACTGCTGTGCTCACTCGCCGGGTTCGAGGACCGGCGGGGCGGGACGGAGGAGACGGGCGGCCACCGGCTGGCGCTCGTGTACCTGTACAAGCGGGGTTCCTTCTACCCGTTCGCGCCGCTGCCCGGTCCGGGGCAGCGGCGCGACGGCGCACTGGAGCTGCAGGTGCAGGCCGCCCTCACGGGCGACCTGCGGATCGAGCAGGATCTGGGCCGCTGGTTCCCGGTGTGGGGAGCCCCCGGCCTGTAGGCGGACCCGGCGGGCCCTACTTGCTGCTCTCGCGCTCCTGACGGCGGGACTCCAGGGGGCGCTCACGACGGTAGCGGCGCTCCCACTTGGCCTGCTTGTCACGGCGGTCGCGGTAGGCCTTGTACGACGTCGGCGCCGTTCCCGCGCTCGGCGTGGGGCCGGGCGCGGACGGCGCGGACGAGTCGAGCCCGTACCGCACGTACAGGAACAGCACGCCGGCCGCGGCGAGCCAGTAGAGCGGGTTTCCGAATCCCAGGACCACCAGGACGACGGCCCCGGAGAGAACTACGGTGCCCATGGTGTGCCTCCTTCCTGGGCAGGGTCGGTGACTGAGCGTGGCGAGGGGGGTGGTGTGGTGCCTTCAGCGTACGGAGTCCGTCACTCAACGTGCATCTCCTTTTCCGCGGGCCTGGAGTCGGGCGACATGGAGGAACACCTCCGAGAGGCGATCAAGGCGGCCCGGGCGGAACCCGCCCATGAGTGAATGGGGCCCATGAGCGAACTGTCTCCCTTCACGCACGCGTACGACGGTGAGCTGCTCAGCGGGGTGCACGGCGGTGGTCCGGGAACGGTCACCGCCGTTCTGCTGCACGGCGCCGGCAACGGCAGCAAGGAGCGACTCCTGCCGCTGGCCCACGAGTTCACCGGCCGCGGCTGCCGCGCCCTCGCCCTCGACTTCTCCGGGCACGGTGAAAGCAGCGGCGAACTCAGGGAGTCGAGCCTGCGCCGGCGCTTCGAGCAGGCCGTCTCCGTGATCGACGCGTACGTCCCGGCGGACGGGACGCTGGTGCTCGTCGGGTTCAGCATGAGCGGGCAGACGGTGGCCGACCTGGCCGCGTACTACCGGGACCGGGTCACGGCCCTGGGCCTGTGCGCGCCCGCGGTGTACGCGGCCCGGGCGTGGGACGTTCCCTTCGGCGAGGGAAACGGGGAGTTCAGCGCGATCATCCGCAGGCCCGGGAGCTGGCGGGAGGCGCCCGCGCTCGACGTGCTGCGCGCGTACGAGGGCCGGGCGGTGCTCGCCGTGCCGGGCACCGACACGGTGATCCCGCCGCAGGTGACCGAGGCGGTCCAGGAAGCGCTCGCCACCCGCGCCCGGTACACGAGGTTCGAACTGCCCGGCGCGGGACACCGGCTGGGCCTGTGGTTCCAGGACCACCCGGACGACCGGCGCGAGTTCGTGACCGCCGTGCTGGCCGGCCCGGACGCGGGCGAGTGGACGGCGACGCGTCCCTGACCGGCCGGGCGCCCCGCGGTGCTCAGACGCCCGGCGCCGCGCTCACCACGCCCGCCACGACCGCCGCGCCCAGGATCGCGTGGTCGGCGGCGGTCCGGTCGGCGTAGGCCAGGGCGAAGTCGGCGACGGCGCGTTCGAAGGTGTCGGCGCCGCCGAGGTAGCCGGCGATGGCGACGCGGTCGCCGGACCGGGCGTGGGCGCGGGCCAGGGCGGTGCCGCACAGCCGGGCGTACGCCGCGAGGTCGGCCGGGGACATCCCGGCGACACCGCCTGGGTTCTTCAGATCGCGCAGCTGCCGCCAGTAGAAGGCGCGGCTCTGCGGCCCGGTCATCCAGCCCAGGAAGACGTCCCCGGCGGCCTGGAGCAGCCGCTGCCCGGCGACGACCCGGTGGCCGGGATGGACGTACGGGCCGCTGGGCAGGTGCTCCTCCAGGACGGACGCGCGGGCCTCCTTGATCTGCAGGAACAGCGGGTCGTCGGTGTCGCGCCCGGCGAGCAGCACGATGAAGCAACGGGTGCCGACGCTGCCGACGCCGACGACCTTGCGGGCGGCGTCGACGAAGCGGTAGCGGTCCAGCAGCAGACGGCGCTCCTCGGTGAGGGTGGAGCGGTAGTCGCTGAAGATCTTGCGCAGGGCGGCGCTGTCGGAGGCGCCGGCGGGTTCGATGAGCGGTGGGTCGTGGATGATGCGGCGGCGGCCGTCGACGACCTCGGTGAGTTTGTCGAGGGCCTGAAGGCTGGTGCGGCGGCGGGCGCGGGTGAGGCTGCCCCCGGCCCGTCCGCGGCGCCGGGCGGCGCGCAGCAGGGGCAGCAGCCGTTCGGCGTCGATGCGCTCGTACCAGACGGCGAGCTCGTCGAGCCGGGACAGCCGGCGTATGGCGGTGCGGTAGGCGGCCACGGCCTCCAGGGCGGCACGGTGCACCCTCGGCTCGGGGTGGCCGTTCTCGCGGGCGGCCACCGCGACGGAGGCGGCGAGGCGTTTGACGTCCCACTCGAAGGGCCCGGGGAACGTCTCGTCGAAGTCGTTGAGGTCGAAGAGCAGCCCCCGCTCCGGGGAGGCGTACAACCCGAAGTTGAGCAGATGGGCATCGCCGCACAGCTGCACCGTCAGCCCGGTGTGCGGCTGCGACGCCAGGTCGGCGGCCATGAGGGCGGCCGAGCCGCGCAGGAAGGCGGACGGCGAGGCGGCCATCCGCCCGTACCGGATCGGCAGCAGCTCGGGCAGCCGGTCCCGGCCCTGCCGCTCCAGCACGGCGACGGGGTCGGGGCGGTCGACGGACGGGACCCAGAGGGCGTGGGCGGAACGCGGGACGCGCTTGCGGGCGTCCCGGCCGCGTCGGGCACGGTCGGTGGGGGTGGTCATCCGCGTCGCCTTCGCACCACATCCGCCTCCCGGTTCACCACATTTCCCGGCCTCCTGTTCGCAGTGAAGGCCGGGAGGGGAGCGTCCGCATGTCGGGTACGTCAACCGGGTGACAGCCGGCGCGCCCGGCAGCCCCGGCCCCCTCGGCGGTCCTGGAGCGCCCCCGGGGGCTCGGGTGCCGTCGGCGTCACGGGCGTCGGGACCCGGTTGTCAGTGGTGTCGGGAAGGATGGCGGGCAGGGACGAGTGCCGGACGGCGACGGGGCGACAAGGGGTGGAGGCCGGTAATGGGTGACGGGCTGCGGTACATCGGTGTGGCCGAGCGGCGGGCGCGGCTGGCCCTGCGGCACCGGCTGGCCCCACGGGCGCGGGTCGCGACACCCGAGGCGGTGGCCGACGCGCTCCTCGCCCTGCACGGCTCGGACCCGGCGACGGTGTACCTGGCGGTCGGCGCCCGCCTCGCCGACCCGGCGGCGACGGTGACGGAGACCGACCGGGCGCTCTACGCGGACCGCAGTCTCGTCCGGATGCACGGCATGCGGCACACCGTCTTCGTGTTCCCGACGGAGTCGACGGCGGTCGTGCACGCCTCGACCGGCCTGGCGGTCGCCGCGCGGGAGCGGGCCACCCTGGTGAAGGACATGGCGAAGGCCGGCGCACCGGACGCGGCCTGGCTGAAGGAGGTCGAGGAGTCGGCGCTGGCCGCCCTGGCCCGGCTCGGCCAGGCGACCGCGGCCGAGCTGGCCCGCGAGGAGCCGCGCCTGCGGGAGCAGTTCGTGTACGCGGCGGGGAAGCCCTACGAGGGCGTCCACACCGTCGTGACGCGGCTGCTGAGGGTGCTGGGGGTGGAGGGCAAGGTGGTCAGGGGGCGCCCCCTGGGCTCGTGGACGTCGAGCCAGTTCCGCTGGGCTCTGGCCCCCGCGCACGCCGAACTTCCGGTGGCACAGGCCCAGTCGGAGCTGCTGCGGCACTGGCTGACGGCGTGCGGCCCGGCCACGGAGGCCGATCTGAAGTGGTGGACGGGCTGGAAGGTGACGGACGTCCGCCGGGCGCTGACGGCGATCGGGGCGCGTGCGGTGACGCTGGACGAGGGGACGGGGTACGTCGTCGAGGACGACGTGGATGCCGTGCCCGCCCCGGGCGAACCGTGGGCGGCCCTGCTGCCCGGCCTCGACCCGACGGCCATGGGCTGGCAGGCCCGGGACTGGTATCTGGCCCCGGAGCTGCGCCCCGGCCTGTTCGACTACAGCGGGAACGTGGGCCCGACGGTGTGGTGGAACGGCCGGGTGGTGGGGGGTTGGGCCCAACGGGCCGACGGCGAGGTCGTGTGGCGGATCCTGGCCGGCGAGGACAAGGGCGACGGCAAGAGCGGCGGCGGCGAGGGCGTGGGCGCCGAGGCGAGGGCGGCGATCGAGGCGGAGGCGGCGCGGTTGGAGTCGTGGCTGGGGACGACCCGGGTGACACCGAGGTTCCGCACACCGGTGGAGAAGGACCTGGTGAGGTGATCCCCGGACCCCGCATCCGTCCCCGGAGTCCCTGCCCTCGCCCTGGCCCCGCCCCCGGACTCCGCCCCTCGACGCCGACGCCGGGTGCCGTCACCGGGAACGGCACCCGGCGCCCGGTTCAGCGTGAGTACCGCAGCAGCGCCCGCACCATGTGGCACGTCGTGTCCGACGGCGAATGAACGCCGATCAGCTCCGCCGTGCTGCGGATCTTCTCGTTACGGGCCTGGTTCGGCATATACACGCCCAGGTCGAGCAGGGCGATGGCGAGGCGCATCGCCTTCAGGCGACGGTTGTGCGTGACGTACCAATCGCGCGGTCGCCCGGGCGGCAACGGCCGCTTCTCGACGGGCACATACGGCAGGTCGAGCTGGACGGAACGCTTCGCGGTGGACTGGGTCGGCAACGGCTTCGGCTTCAGTGCGGCAGCGGGCACAGGCATCCTCCTGTCGCGGTCAGGGCCCGGTCCGGAACCTCCGGCGAACCCTCGAACACTGCTTCTATTCTACTGCCGACCACTGACAATCGCCCCTGATCACAAGGGCTTTCGCGGCTTCGGACCGCTACCGTGTGCCGCATGGAGATCTGGATCAACCCCGCCTGTTCCAAGTGTCGCAGCGCCCTCACAGTCCTCGACGCCGAGGGCGCCGACTACACCGTCCGCCGCTATCTGGAGGACGTGCCGAGCGAGGACGAGATCGCGGCCGTACTCGATCGCCTCGGTCTGGAACCCTGGGACATCACGCGCACCCAGGAGGCCGTGGCCGCGGAGCTCGGCCTGAAGGACTGGGCGCGGGACGCGAGTACGCGCGGACGCTGGATCACCGCGCTCGCCGCGCATCCCCGGCTCATCCAGCGCCCCATCATCACGGCGGACGACGGCACCGCGCTGGTGGCCCGCACCGACGAGGCCGTACGGGACGCGTTGTCCCGCTAGAGGCGTTGTCCCGCTGGAGGAGCGCTTGCCGGACGGACGACGATGCGTCCGGCGGCGGCAGTCGGCGCGCGGCGCACTGCTACCCTCCGCCGCCATGACCTTCGGTGATCAAGGGCTCGGACTCCCTCCCGAGCAGGGGCGAATACGACGGCGCCGGCGGGCCCGGCGTTCGGCGGCCGTCGGGTCCTGCGCGGCCCTCGTCGCCGCCGTGGCCGCCGGCACCGTGCTGATCGCGGACGAGGACGACGGTGACCGGACCACGTCCGCTCCCCCGGTGACGGTGACCACGACCGCCTCGGGTCTCGTAGCCGTACCGTCCGGGGACGCGGGCCTCCTGTCCGGCGACCCGAGCGCGCTCCGCTCCCTGCTCGCCCGCCCGATCGTCCGGCCGGAGCAGGCGTTCCCCTCGACGAGCGTCCGGCTGCGGGACGGCTCCCGTTACGCCCGCGTCGACCTGTCCACCACCGTCGACTGCGCTCGGGGCGTGTCGCCCGCGCTCGCCCGGCTGGTCGAACAGGGCGAGGGGTGCTCCCGGTCGACGGCGGCCCTGTTCACGGACACCGAACGGCGCTCGCAGGTGACGGTCACCGTACTGAGCTTCGAGCGGGTGGAAGACGCCTCGCGCGTGTTCACGATGGCCTCGACGGACCCGGTGACGTATCAGGTGGACCCGCTGGATCCGCCTCCGGAGGCCGGCCTGCCGACGGTCCCGCCGGGCTCGGCCGGGGTCTCCCGCCGGGCGATGACCGTGCGGTCGGTGGTGTTCGCGAACGGGCGGTGGGGCGAGGGCGCGAAGACCGGGGAGGCCGAACTCACCTCCCGGACCGAGGGGTTGCTCCGGCGGGTCGACGACACGGTGGCGGCGTACGAGGAGGGGAGGAACTGACTGCGGCCCCGCACCCCTCGACTCGGGTGTGACGCACGCCACTTCGGTTGACTCCTGTAACCGCTGAGTAACCTCGTTCGGTATCTCGTACATAGCGGCGTACGCTCCCCTACCCCTCAGGAGGCGCGCATGTCGCGCAGGAGAAGTCTCGGCACGAAGAAGAAGATCGCGCTGCTCGTCAGCGCCGCGGCGGTGGCGGGCGCCGGCGCCTTCGCCATGGCGTCCACCTCGAACGCCTCACAGAGCGGGCAGGACGCCAGGACGCTGTCCGCCGGGGACTCGACCGTCTGCGCGGGACTGGCCACGGCCCTCGGCAACAACGAGAAGTTCATCGAGGGCCAGAGGACGAACCCGGACGCGCAGTCCGAGGCCCGGATCGCCAACCGCGAGGCGGTCATCGCGCAGATCAAGGTCCAGCAGCAGGCGTCCGGCTGCGTCGTTGGGGAGTCGGCTCAGGACTCCCAGGCGACACAGCCCTCGCAGGCCGCTTCCGCTCCGGCCGCTTCCGCACCGGCGGCCTCCGCACCGGCCGGAAACACGGGTAACGCGGGCAACGCGGGAAACGGCGGCGGTGCCGCCTCCGGCCAGCAGGTCTGCAACGGTTCCACGGTGACGCTCTCCGGCGAGGGCGGTGCCCCGGCCGCGTCGAGTAACCAGTTCCCGGCGGGGACCAAGCTGAAGGTCACCAACCTGGACAACAACAAGTCCACGACCGTCGAGGTGACCTCGGTCTCCGGCAGCTGTGCCCTGCTCAACAACGCGGCCTTCGAACTGGTCCGTGAGCCCGGCAAGTTCCTGATCCGCCGGGCCCTGATCGAGAAGGTGGGGTGACGTCCGGCCACCGGGCACCTCGGTGCACCGGCGGCACCCTCCGGAGCATCCCGTAAAGGCGTACGTGTCATCGGTCCTGCTGCTCGCGGCCACGAGCAGCAGGACCGGCGCGTTCGGGGCCCACGCGTCCCGGGGCCCCGCGCGTCGCGGCGCGCGGGTGCCCCTCGCGTACGAACCCACCGATTCACCGCTCACACCGTGAGCCGCACCACAGAACCACCAGGTAACACGGGGTTCACATTCGAGCAATGATCGGGAAATCGCCTGTTGACAAGCTGCCGGGCAAACAGGCGGCGCCCCAGTGCCGCAGCGCCGCAGCACCCGCAAGTGCGTCAGACACACCCCGAAGGAAGTGGCCCGTGACCTTCAAGGCTGAGTACATCTGGATCGACGGCACCCAGCCGACGGCGAAGCTCCGTTCCAAGACGAAGATCATCGCGGGTGAGCCCGCCGGTCTCGACGCGCTGGGGATCTGGGGCTTCGACGGGTCCTCCACGAACCAGGCCGAGGGGCACTCCTCGGACCGTGTCCTCAAGCCGGTCTTCACCTGCCCCGACCCGATCCGCGGCGGCGACGACATCCTCGTCCTGTGCGAGGTCCTCAACATCGACATGACGCCGCACGAGTCCAACACGCGTGCCGCGCTCACCGAGGTCTCCGACAAGTTCGCCGCGCAGGAGCCGATCTTCGGCATCGAGCAGGAGTACACGTTCTTCCAGGACGGCTACCCGCTCGGCTTCCCCAAGGGCGGTTTCCCGGCCCCGCAGGGCGGCTACTACTGCGGTGTCGGCGCGGACGAGATCTTCGGCCGTGAGGTCGTCGAGGCGCACCTGGAGAACTGCCTGGCCGCCGGTCTCGCGATCTCCGGCATCAACGCCGAGGTCATGCCCGGCCAGTGGGAGTTCCAGGTCGGCCCGGTCTCCCCGCTCGAGGTCTCCGACCACCTCTGGGTGGCCCGCTGGCTGCTCTACCGCACCGCCGAGGACTTCGGCGTCGCCGCCACCCTCGACCCGAAGCCGGTCAAGGGCGACTGGAACGGCGCCGGCGCGCACACCAACTTCTCCACGAAGGCGATGCGCGAGGGCTACGACGCGATCATCACCGCGTGCGAGTCGCTCGGTGAGGGCTCGAAGCCGCTCGACCACGTCAAGCACTACGGCGCCGGCATCGACGACCGTCTGACGGGTCTGCACGAGACCGCCCCGTGGAACGAGTACTCCTACGGTGTCTCCAACCGTGGCGCCTCGGTCCGCATCCCGTGGCAGGTCGAGCAGGACGGCAAGGGCTACATCGAGGACCGCCGTCCGAACGCGAACGTCGACCCGTACCTGGTGACGCGTCTGATCGTCGACACCTGCTGCTCGGCGCTGGAGAAGGCCGGCCAGGTCTGATCCGCTCCGCGGCTCTCGCGAAGGGGCGCCCGCCGACTCGGCGGGCGCCCCTTCCGCATATCCTGCGCTCCCATGGGGACGGAGAGAGACCGGGCGAGTCTCGAACGCGCCTACGGCTCGACGGGTGACGTACCCGCACTGCTGCGGGCGCTGGAGTCCACGGACGAGGCCGTGCGCGAGCGGGCGATGGACCGGCTGCATTCCTCCCTGTGCTTCCGGGAGGAGATCCCCACGGCACCCGCGGTGCCGCATCTGGTCCGGCTCGCCCTGCACGGCGCCGGTCCCCGGGCCGAACTGCTCGGCCTGCTGGCCGACCTCGCGAACTGGGCCGGGCACCGGGACGAACAGCGGCGGGCCCGGCGGGCCGTGGCGGAGGCGATGCCGTCCCTGATCCCCTTCGCACACGACGCCGACCCGGCCGTACGCGAGTCGATGGTGCTGCTGATCGCCGCGTGCGGCCGGGAGTCCGGCCCGGCGACCGCGCCCCTGCTGCGGGACCGGCTCGCCGAGGAGACCGACCCGCGGGTGCGCGCCCGGGTCGTGACGGCGCTCGGACTGCTGGAGCCGGGCGATGGTGCCTGGCGGCACCGTCTGCTGGCCGACCCCGAGCCCCGGGTGGCGCTCGCGGCCGCCGAGGACCTGCTGCGCACCGCCGAACCGCCCCTGCCGCACCCGCTGGTGGACGCCTGCGCGCGGGCGTCCACCGCCGCCGCGGAGCAGCCCGAGGAACCGGAGACCTCGCTGTGGCCGGGGCACTACCGGCCGTTCACCGAACGGCTGCTGGAGGACCCCGGGGCCGCGCTGCGGGCCCTCGAGCAGGGGATGCCGCTCGCTTTCGGGATCACCGAGCGCTGGCGGGACCGCGAGGCCGACGTGCTCCCGTGGGCGCTGCGCGAGACGGAGGGCGAGGCCTGGCAGCTGTACCGGCTGGCGCAGCTGACCTGCGCGCTGCCGCCGGAGCTGCACGCGCACGTGCGGGAGCGGGTGCTGCCGCACCTCGCCGACGACAGCCCGGCGGTGCGGGCCGGGGCGGTCACCGCGCTGGCACGCGCGCGCGTGCCGGTGGCCGTGGCGGTCGAGGAGGCGCTGCGGTTGATCGGGGAGGCACCCGGCGCGTACGACACCGTTCGCGTCGTCAAGGCGGTGACCGACGAGTTCGGGGCCGCGGCGACGCCCGTGGCGCGGGCGGTGGCCCGGCAATCGGGGGACGGTCACTCGGAGCTGGTCAAGGTGCTGACGCGGTACCCCGAGGTGGCGGCGGACGTCGTCGAGGAGCTCGCCGGACTGCTGACCCGCCACGGCACCGGCTACCCGTCCGTCGCGGTCGCCGTGCTGAACCGGCTGGGGCGCGCCGCGGGCGACGTGGGCGAGCGGGCGCTGCGGATCTGCGCGAGCGAGGGCGTCCACTCCTCGGTCTCGGCGGAGGCCGCGGTGGCGCTCTGGCCGGTCGCCGCGGACCCCGGGCCGGCGCTGTCCTTCCTCCGCCGGGAACTGACCGCCTCGACCTCTTCCTGGGCGACGAACCTCGCGGGCCGGCTCGGTGCCGCCGCCGCACCGCTGCTGCCGCTCATCGAGCCGCTGCTCGCTCCCCGTACCCCGTCCGGCACCCGGGCCGCGGCCGCACTGGCCGTCTGGCGCATCACCGGCAGGACGGAGGACACCGTGGAGCCCCTGGCCCGGGAGGCGCTCGAGTGGCGGAGGTGCCACCCGGACCCGCCCCACCCGGTGGTGACGCTCACGGAGATGGGGCTCCTCCCCCGCTTCGCCGTGGAACCGCTGCGACGCGGGGCCGAGACACCGCGGCGGGCCGTGAAGGACCTCATGTACGGCGACGCCGCGCATCCGGACGACGTGCTGCGGACCGCCGTCCGGGGGCTCCTCCGGACGGCGCGCGTGGTCGACTGACGCCGACTTCGCGCCAGGAATGGTCCAAGCTGTGAGCGGAGGCTCCTGTTACGGGCGGGTGTCTGCTTCAATGGGCCCATGGCCAGCTTCCAGAAGTGCACCGCGACGGGTCGTCACGACCTCGAGCCCTTCTGGCCTTCCCGTCAGCACCATGACTTCGACCGGGTGTGTTGCCGCGCGATGAACGCGCCGGCCCTCTAAAGCCGTACACCCCGGCCTTCGGCCAGCGCGCACGACGTACGTCCTCGACGAGCCCGACCACGAATCGCGGCCGTCGTCCTCCCCGACGAACTTCTCGCGCGAAAGAGCTGACCTCTCATGGCGAACACCCGTTCTCTCTCCTCCGCTCCCAGCCTCACCGCCGCCACCCCGAACGGCACCGCCCGCCATCGACTGCGGGCCGTCGACCGGGACGAGGTGGTCGACGTCACCGACTTCCTGCCGCCGGGCGCGACCTGGCTGCCCGCTCCCGCACACACCCTGCCCACCCTGCCGGGCCAGCCGCCGATGGTCGGCTACCTGGTGCTCGTCCCGGCCGACCAGCAGCCGCCGTTCCTGCCCGTGGCGGTGCCGGACCGGCCGGCGACCGCGGAGGCCGCCGAGCCCGAGGCCGGCGGGCGTCCGCTCGTACGGATCGACCCCGTGCAGCGCACGGCCGCCGTCGACGGGCAGGAACTCGACCTCACCTACCTGGAGTTCGAGCTGCTCGCGCACCTGGTCGCGCACCCGAACCGGGTGCACACCCGGGACCAGCTCGTCACCACGGTGTGGGGCTACGGGCACGTGGGCGACGGCCGCACGGTCGACGTGCACATCGCCCGGCTGCGCCGCAAGCTGGGCGTACAGCACCGCCAGTCGATCCAGACGGTGCGCCGGGTCGGCTACAAGTACACCCCGCCGACCGGCAACTGACCCGCTCGGTCTGCCGACGGCAGAGCACGGTTCCCTGCCGCGCCCGGACCGGGCACAGTCACCGGTATGAGACTTCTGGTGCTGGGTGGTTCGGAGTTCGTGGGACGGGCCGTCGTCGAGGCGGCCCTCGGGCGCGGCTGGGACGTGACGGTCTTCAACCGGGGACGGTTCGCATCCGCCCCCGGTACCCGGTCGCTGACCGGTGACCGCACCGCGCCCGGCGGCCTCGACGCGCTGGCCGAGGGCGACTGGGACGCCGTCGTCGACACCTGGTCGGCGGCGCCCCGCGCGGTGCACGAGGCGGCGCGGCTGCTGCGGGGCCGCGCACGCCGGTATGTGTACGTGTCGAGCTGCTCGGTGTACACCTGGGCCCCGCCCGCCGGGTACGCCGAGGACGCGCCCGTCGTCGAGGGGGCCGAGCCCGACGCCGAACAGAGCGACTACGCACGGGACAAGCGCGGCGGCGAGCTGGCCGTCCTCGACGCCTTCGGCGCGGAGTCCTCCGTCCTCGTACGGGCCGGGCTGATCCTCGGCCCGTACGAGAACGTCGGACGGCTGCCCTGGTGGCTGACCCGGATCGCCCGCGGCGGCCCGGTCCTCGCGCCCGGCCCGCGCGAGCTGCCCTTGCAGTACGTGGACGTCCGCGATCTCGCCGAGTGGGTCCTCGGCGCGGTCGAGCGGGAGCTGAGCGGGCCGTACAACCTGATGAGCCCGCAGGGGCACGCGACGATGAGCGAGCTGCTGGAGGCGTGCGTGCGGGCCACCGGCTCGGACGCCGAACTGCGGTGGACGGCACCGGAGATCATCCTCGACGCGGGCATCGAGCCGTGGACCGAACTGCCCGTGTGGGTGCCGCCGGGCACCGACATGCACGACGCCCTGCACGCGGCCGACGTCTCCCGGGCGGTGGCGGCGGGGCTGGCCTGCCGTCCCGTGGAGGAGACGGTCGCCGACACCTGGAGCTGGCTGAGGTCGATCGGCGGTGAAGCGCCCCAGCGTCCGGACCGCACCCGCAAGGGCCTCGACCCGGAGGTGGAGGCGAAGGTGCTCGCGGCGGGCGCCGGCGGACCGGGCCCCGAAGGTGTACCTGGCACCACCCTCTGACCGGGGGCGTCGGGCCAGTGACCGCCCGTCCGCGGCTCGGCCAGACTGAGGGCATGAACACCAACACGAAGAGCGGCGAAGGCGGTTCGAGGGCTCGCGGGATGCTGCTCGCCGCCGGACGGGGGCTCGCGCTGGCCGTCGGGTCGCTGCCGCTGAGCATCCTGGGCTTCTGCCTCTCCCTCGTGTCGATGGCGCTGATACCGATCGGGGTCGGGGCCCTCACCACGCCCTACGTGGTGAAGGGGGTGCGCGCCTACGCCGATCGGCGGCGCGCGCTAGCCGAGCGGTGGGGCGGGGTGCGCATCCCGTCGGCGTACCGGCCGGCCCCCGACACCGCCAACCCGTTCCGGCGCACCTACGCGCTGCTGCGCGACCCGGCGACCTGGCGGGACCTGCTGTGGCTCCTGGTGGACATGCCGGCCGGGTACCTGACCGCCCTGCTGCCGGCCGTCCTGGTCTTCTATCCCCTCGAGGGGCTGGCGCTGCCGGCCGGGCTGTGGCGGGTGTACGTCGAGACACCCGGCGTCGCGTACTGGTACGGCTTCGTGCCGGTCACCGGCCAGGCGTCCGCGTTCGGCGCCGCGGCCCTGGGCGCGGTCCTCCTCGTCGTCGCCCACCGGTACGCCGTGAGCGCCCTCCAGGTCCACTTCCTCCTCACCAAGGCCATGCTCACCCCCAGCCAGGCCGAACTGGCGGAGAGGGTGCGGGTGTTGACGGAGACCCGGCGGGACGCCGTGGACACCTCGGCCGCCGAACTGCGCCGCATCGAGCGGGATCTGCACGACGGAGCCCAGGCCCGGCTGGTGGCGATGGGCATGGACCTCGGCACCGTCGAGATGCTCGTCGACAAGGACCCGGTGAAGGCCAAGGCGCTGCTCGCGCAGGCCCGTCAGTCGTCCGCCGAGGCGCTCTCCGAGCTGCGCGACCTGGTGCGCGGCATCCACCCGCCGGTACTGGCCGAGCGTGGACTCGGCGACGCTGTACGGGCGTTGGCGCTGCGGCTGCCGGTCACCACCGAGGTGAACGTCGAGCTCGAGGGCGGCCGGGTGGACGCGCCCGTGGAGTCGGCGGCCTACTTCGCGGTGAGCGAGCTGCTCACCAACGCGGTCAAGCACTCCGGCGCCGGCCGGATCTGGGTCGACCTCCACCATGGTGCGGGCCGGCTGCGGATCTCGGTCACCGACGACGGCGCGGGGGGCGCGGCGATCGGGGCCGGCTCGGGTCTCGCCGGCGTCGAGCGGCGACTGGGTACATTCGACGGCGTCCTGGCCGTCAGCTCTCCTGCCGGCGGTCCCACCATGGTGACCATGGAGATCCCTTGCGTGTTGTCCTAGCCGAGGACCTCTTCCTGCTGCGGGACGGTCTCGTCCGGCTGCTGGAGGCCTACGACTTCGAGATCGCCGCCGCTGTCGAGACCGGGCCCGAACTGGAGCGGGCGCTCGCCGAACTGGAGCCGGACGTCGCCGTGGTCGACGTCCGGCTCCCGCCCACGCACACGGACGAGGGCCTCCAGTGCGCGCTCCAGGCCCGCCGCAGGATGCCAGGGCTGCCGGTGCTCGTCCTCTCCCAGCACGTCGAACAGCTGTACGCGCGCGAGCTGCTCGCCGACGGCACCGGCGGGATCGGCTATCTGCTGAAGGACCGGGTGTTCGACGCGGAACAGTTCGTGGAAGCCGTACGGCGGGTGGCGGCCGGCGGTACGGCGATGGACCCGCAGGTGATCCAGCAGCTGCTGGCCCGGCGCTCGGGTGACGGGCAGGGGCCGGTGGACCGGCTCACTCCGCGCGAGCGGGAGGTGATGGAGCTGATGGCGCAGGGCCGGTCGAACGCGGCGATCGCGGGCAAACTGGTCGTCACCGAGCGGGCGGTCGCCAAGCACACCGCGAACATTTTCGTGAAGCTGGGTTTGGAGGTCTCGGACGACGACAACCGCAGGGTGCTGGCCGTGCTGGCCTATCTGGACCGGGATCGCTGACCTCACCAACTGCTGCGTTGTGTGAGGGTGTTGGGGTTGTTTTGTCGTACGGAGCTCTCATCAATTTCTGAGCGGGCTGAACACCTCTGGGGCCACATGCGTAAAGGAGGGGGCAGCTTCAGCTTCACTCCTGTCGGGCGCCTCGATGCTGCCCCGCAAGGAAGTCAGAGGAGTTCCATGGGACGCAACATACGTAAACGCCGTTCGTCGATGGCCACGAAGGCCGTGGCAGCATCGGCGGCCCTAGCGCTCGGCGGGGGCGGGCTGATCTGGGCGAACTTCTACGCTTCGGCGCACGAGTCGAACTCGGGCCAGAACTCGACCAAGGCCGCCACGGCGGCCGCCCAGGTCGCCACCATCTCCTGCCCGGATGTGGGGCAGAAGCTGACGAACGTACCCAAGGGCGCGAAACAAGGTGTCGCGACCGAGCTGGCCAACCTCGACAAGCAGATCACCGAGGCCTACACCCGGCTCGCCTCCACGCGTCAGGCCCAGGCGAACGACGCCAGCTTCGTGCAGAACGCGATCACCGGCCCCCTCAAGGAGAAGCGCGCCGCCACGATCGACCGGATCCGCATCAACATCCAGCGGTCCGGTGGCCAGTTCAACAGCTCGCTGAGCCAGTTGGCGGCCTGCACCACGCAGGCGGCGAACACCAACGCCGGCCAGGCGGGCAACGGCCAGCAGAACAACGGCGGCCAGCAGAACAACAACGGTGGCCAGCAGAACAATGGCGGCCAGCAGAACAACGGTGGCCAGAACAACAACAACGGCGGCCAGCAGAACAACGGCAACGCCGGCCAGGCGCAGAACGGCCAGGGCGGCAACGGCCCGGTCGCCGCGGACTTCGTGGACATCACGAAGGTCCAGGCCAACGCGCAGCTGGGCGTGGGCGCGAACGGCGCCAAGGCCAACGGCAACAGCGGTTCCCGGGGCACCTTCACCTCGAGCTGCGGCACCAACGGGAACGACAACCACAACACGGACAACGTGATCGTCGCCCCCGGTGTCACCAACGGCGCGCACCACCTGCACGACTACGTCGGCAACCAGAACAACGACGCGTTCGCGAGCGACCAGGAGCTGGCGGGAGCCGGCACCAGCTGCCAGAACCAGGGCGACAAGTCCTCGTACTTCTGGCCGGTGCTGCGTGTCCAGGACGGCTCGCAGGACTTCGACCAGAACAACGACGGTGGTGGCAAGGAAGGCAACGTCGGCAAGATCCTGCAGCCCGCCCAGGCGCAGATCAAGTTCGTCGGCAACAAGAAGGGCAAGGTCGTCGCGATGCCGACGGCCCTGCGCATCATCACCGGTGACGCGAAGGCCTTCGTCAACGGCAACGCCAACGCGAACGTGAACTGGAGCTGCACCGGCTTCGAGAACAAGGTGCAGCTGGAGACCCAGTACCCGATCTGCCCGCAGGGCAGCCAGGTGGTGCGGACGACCAACTTCCAGAGCTGCTGGGACGGTCAGAACATCGACAGCGCCAACCACCGCACGCACGTGGCCTTCGCCCAGGCCGACGGCACCTGCGCCAACGGCTTCAAGGCGATCCCCCAGCTGCAGGTCCGGCTCGTCTACAACGTTCCGGCCCCGAAGCTCCAGAACGGGACGGTCGTGCAGCCGTACGCGGTGGACAGCTTCCCGGAGAACCTGCACAAGCCGATCACCGACCACAACGACTTCATCAACTTCTTCTCGACGAACCTGATGAACAAGATGGTCAACTGCATCAACACCGGCAAGAAGTGCAAGTGACCCGCTGAGCGGGCCGCCCGGTAGAACCTGCCGGTAGCACCGAACGGCAGAGCCGACCGAGAAGGCCGGCGGTGAGGATTCCTCACCGCCGGCCTTCTGGTGTGCGCCGGGTGCACGGGGGGGCGCCGCGCGCGCGGGGTCCGGTCAGTGACCGGAGTGCGAGGCGCCGTCGGAAGGCTCGCCCGACACGTGCGCGGAGTGGTCCGTGCCTTCCTCGATGTCACCGCCGAGCGTCTCCCGCAGCGCCGTCACGGTGCTGGTCTCCTCGCCCACGGCCACCCACTTGCGGCCGACCAGGTAGTGGCCGCCGTAGTCCTTGGCCCCGTTGATCCACTCGCGCTGACCGCGGTCGGTGGCGAAGGTCAGCAGGATGAACTTGCCGTCGCCGTTCTTGCAGAGGGCCTGCCGGAGTTCGTCGGCGTCGGTCTGCATGTCGGGCGTGCACTTCACCTCGGCGGCCAGGTGCTCCAGGCTGCCGGTCGCGGTCACCGGGACGGTCTCCTCGGCCCCGTCGGAACCGCAGCCCGTCAGCACCAGCGCCGCCGCGGCGGCGGCCACCGCGAGCATCGGTCGGGTCATCTTCATCCGTTCCTCCCTGCAAGAGCCTCGCACTGGATACGGCTCTCACGCACGGTGCGCTCAAAATACCCCTGCCCGGTGGGGACACCCGTGCGAGAGTGTGCCGGTGAACCAAGACTGGGAAGATCGCGTGACCGCCGCCTGGGCCGGCTTCGACGAGTATCCGGAGGAGCGCGCGGACGAGTTCCGGGCCGTGATCGACAAGCTGGTCGCCGAACTCCCCGAAGACAGTCCGCTGGGCCCGTTCGAGCAGGCCTGCGCCTGGGACTCGACCGGCCACTCGGACCGGGCCGCCCCGCTGTACCGGGACGCGCTCGCGCGCGGGCTGAGCGAGGTGAGCGGCTACAAGGGCAGGCGAGCCAAGATCCAACTCTCCAGCTCCCTCCGCAACATCGGACAGGCGGAAGAGGGCGTCGAGCTGCTGACCGCCGAACTGGACGCCCCTTCGGACGAGTTGGACGACGCCGTACGCGCCTGTCTGGCCCTGTGCCTGTCGAGCCTCGGCCGCGACCGCGAGGGCCTGTCCCTGGTGCTCGGCGCCCTGGCCCCCCATCTGCCGCGCTACCAGCGGTCGATGGCCAACTACGCGAAGGCGCTGCGGGAGGACTGACCCACCCGGGGTGACCATCCTCCGTTTCGCTCGTTCTGCTGGACGTGCAGTCACAGGATGTCGCCCCGCGCCCCGCACCCGGATCCTCCGCCGACCGGACCGTCGACGTCGAGCAGGCCGAGGCCGCGCTCGTCGAGCACTACCCGCGGCTCGTCCGGCTCGCCTATCTGGTGCTGCCCCCCGGCCTCGGCCGCAGTCGGCGCGTCCTGACCGCCCACGCCCTCGCCCAGCGGGCCCTGCCCCGCGGCAGCGCCTCGACCCCCGTCATCCCGGCCCAGAACGGGGGCGCGGGGGACGGCCGTGACGGCGACCCCGGGTACGCCTACATCCGCCTCCAGGTGGTGCGTTCGGCGCTGGAGGCGGGGCTGCCGCTGCGGCTCCGGGCCCGGCGCAGGCGCGCGCAGCTCCCGCCGCTGCTCCCCCAGGTGTGGGGCCTGCGGCTCTTCCCCCGCTCCGGCGGCGCCGACGAGCTCGCCCTGGACCAGCGCCTGGCCACCCTGTCGGGCCCGGCCCGGGCCGCCTACGTGCTGCGCGGTCTGGAGCGGCTCCCCGACGGTGACGTGCGCGAGGTGCTGACCGGGTCCGGTGTCCCGGGCGCCGAGGTGACGGCGGCCCTGCGCGAGGCCGGCCAGGTCCCCGCCGCCCAGTACGCCCTGCTCGACTCCCCCGAGTTCGACGCCTGCTCGCTCCAGGTCCGGCCCACCGATCTGATGCGCCGCCGCCGGCACACCAGGGCCGCGCTGGCCGCCGCGGCCGCGCTCGCCGTGTGCGGCGCCCTGGTCGTGCTGCCCGGCGGCGGCTGGGGACCCGACGGCGCGGCGGCCCCGCCGTACGCGCAGAACCCGGCCGCCGAGGCCGCCCTCGACCCCGGGCGGCTGGTGAAGGTGTCCCCCGCCGCCTGGAAGACCTCCGCGCGCACGGACTTCTCCGTCTGGCCCGCGCGCGGGCCCCTCACCCGCGACAAGGCGCTGCTGCGCCGCACCCTCGCCGTCTGGGCCCGCCCCGGCAAGGCCGTGCGCGTCTCCGCCACCCCGCAGACCCCGTTCGGCGGCCCCGCCGGACCGCCCCAGCTCCTCTACGCGGGCGAGGTCGACAACGCGCGCGTGGTGATCCTGTACGACGGTCTGCGCATCGCCCGCTACGCCGAGCCGAAGGACGGCACCGCCGGGGCGGCCCTCGACTTCGCTCGGGTCGACGGCGCGACCGGCCCCGAGGCGGGCGCGCTGGTGCTGGGCCGGGCGGACGGCAACGTGCGTTATCTGACGGCGCCCTGGGTGACGAAGGCCGGCGAGCGGGACCTGTCGAAGCCGGGTGCCGGGGTGATGGACCTGACGCTGACCGACGGGATCACCTCGCCGCTGTCCAGTCCGGCCACCCATACCGGCACCTGCACGACCTGGAACGTGCTCCAGCTGACCGACGCCTCCGGCACCCATCTGCTCAGCGACCTCGGCGAGCTCGTCCCCGCCCGTCTCACCGCGGGGCGCCCGGCCGCGCCGAAGGAGGCGAGCGGCACGGCGGCGCTGCGGACCTGGGCGCCGTTCGCCTGCTCGCTGGCCGACGCCCGCGGACAGGGCGTACGGACGGTCAACGCCTGGGGCTACACCCGGCAGCAGCTGCCCGACGCGAACGGAGCGGCGACCTGGGTGTGCACCCGGGCCGAGACCTGGCGGGGCGACGGAAGCAGGGTGCTGGCCCAGTTCCACACGCCGGGCGGGCTGTTCGGGGCGGCCGTGGCGAAGGCCGGGGACGTACCGGCGTGCGGGCCGCGCGATCCGCATGTGCTGGCCGGGGTGCTGTGGAAGTCGAAGGGCGGCGACTGGTACCTCCTCGCCGCCGGCGACAAGGCGACGGCGTCCGTCCGGGCGACCGGCGGGGTGACCGGGTCCGGCCAGGGCAACCTGCTGGCGGTCCCGACGAAGCAGGGCGCGCAGGCCGGCCTGGAGGGCAGGCTCAAGGACGGGCGGTCGATCAGCGGACTGCGCTGACCCGTCCGCGGGCGCATCGGTGGGGCGGGCCGCGTGAGCGGCCCGGCTGAGCAAGTCGTGCGGGCGAGTTGTCGCACAGGGGTTCACCCCCGCCCTACCCGTCAGTACATTGACACCATGTCTAACAAGCCCGAGGGGCGGCCGGACGAGCGGGTCACGCTCAAGGCACGCAAGGTGTCCTTCTCCTGGGAGGGCACCCCGCTGCACTGGGTGCCGGGGGACCCGTTCGCCACGCACACCATCAACGTGCTGCATCTGCTGCTGCCGGCCGGCGAGCGCTGGTTCGTGCACGTCTACCGGCAGGTGCTCCCGTACATACGCGACGAGCGGCTGCGCGAGGACGTCATCGGGTTCATCGGGCAGGAGGCGATGCACTCCCAGGCCCACGACGAGGTGCTGCCGCATCTGCGGGAGCAGGGGCTCGACCCGACGCCGTACACCGCGCAGGTCGACTGGTTCTTCGAGAAGCTCCTCGGTGACCGGACCCTGCCGCCGGGCCGGGCCCGGCGCTGGTGGCTGATGGAGCGGGTGGCGCTGATCGCGGCCATCGAGCACTACACCGCGTTCCTCGGCGACTGGGTGCTGAACGCCGAGGAGCTCGACCGGCGGGGCGCCGACCCGACCATGCTGGACCTGCTGCGCTGGCACGGGGCCGAGGAGGTCGAGCACCGGTCCGTCGCCTTCGACCTCTTCACCCACGTCGACGGCGGCTACCGGCGACGGGTGCGGACCTGGGCCACGGCGTTCGCGGCGCTGGTGTTCCTGTGGCAGCGCGGGACCCGCTTCTTCATGGAGAACGACCCGACCCTGACCGACGGCCGCGCCTCCTTCAAGGCCTTCTACGTCCGCGGCAGACGGGGCACGCTGCCCGCGACCGGCGACCTGCTGAGGTCGGTCCCGCGCTATCTGAGCCGCGCGTACCACCCCTCGCAGGAGGGCTCCACCGAGCAGGCGGTCGCCTATCTCGCCTCCTCCCCCGCCGCGCTGGCCGCGCTCGCCGCGGAAGAGAGGGCGTCGTGATGCCGAAGCCGCTGACCGCCGTGGCCGTCGCGGGCGCGGCGCTGCTCGTCCGGCGGGCGCTGCGCCGCCGGATCCAGGTCTCGCCGCTGTGGCCGATGCCCGCGCTGGCGGAACCGGTCTCCGGCCGGCCCCGGTCGCGGGCACTGCGGCTGCGGGTCACCGCACGGCACGAGATCGCCGAGGGAGTCGTCCGACTGCGGCTCGAGGGAAGCGAGTTGCCGCGCTGGGAGCCGGGGGCGCATCTCGATCTGGTGCTGCCCTCGGGCCTGGTACGGCAGTACTCGCTGTGCGGGGACCCGGAGGACACCTCCTCCTACACCGTCGCCACGCGGCTCGTCACGGACGGGCGGGGCGGCTCGCGCGAGGTGCACGAGCAGGTGCGGGAGGGGACGGAGGTCGAGGTGCGGGGGCCCCGGAACCGTTTCCCGCTCGTCGAGGCGCCCTCGTACGTCTTCGTCGCGGGAGGCATCGGCATCACACCGATCCTGCCCATGCTGCGGGCCCTCCCCGAAGGCGCCGAGTGGCGACTGCTCTACGCCGGTCGGACACGGGCCTCGATGCCGTTCCTGGAGGAGGTCGAGAAGCTCGGCGGGGAGCACCGCGGCCGGGTGACGGTGGTGGACGGACGGCCCGGTCTCGACGCACTCCTCATGGACCTGCCCGAGGGGGCAGCCGTCTACTGCTGCGGCCCGGAAGGGCTGATGGCGGCGGTGGAGGAGCGGGTGCCGCACGTCCGCCTCGAGCGGTTCGCGGCGTGTACCGTCCGGGACGGCGACCCCTTCGAGGTCGAACTCAGGCGCACCGGGCGGGTGGTGACCGTCGCGGCCGACTCGACCGTGCTGGCCGCCGTCCGCGCCGAACTGCCGAACACCCTCTACTCGTGCGAGCAGGGCTTCTGCGGGACCTGCCAACAGCGGGTGCTGGCGGGCGAGGTGGAGCACCGGGACGAGCTGCTCACCGACGCGGAGCGCGGCGACTCGATGCTGATCTGTGTCTCCCGGGCGCGCAGCGAACGCCTGGTGCTGGACATGTGATCCGGCACGCGGCCCTGCGCTCCCCCCGGCACGCGGAACGACGGGTGACGCGACGGGCGGGGCGAAAAATGACTGACATGTGACCGGACAAGCAGTCGGTTAAGTGACGGATGGGGTGAACGTCTGCACCGGTCCGATCCGTTCCGGGCCGGAACCGATCGGTAAGGTGTTCGCATGACTACCGGGGTTCGTCGCAGAATGGGAGTCGAGGAGCGTCGGCAGCAGTTGATCGGCGTCGCCCTCGAACTGTTCGCCCAGCGCTCGCCGGACGAGGTCTCCATCGACGAGATAGCCGCGGCCGCGGGCATCTCGCGCCCCCTCGTCTACCACTACTTCCCCGGCAAACTCAGCTTGTACGAGGCCGCGCTGAAGCGGGCCTCGGAGGATCTGGCGGGCCGGTTCGCCGAGCCGCACGAAGGACCTCTCGGCTCGCGGCTGCTCCGCGTGATGCGCCGCTACTTCGACTTCGTCGACGCGCACGGCCCGGGTTTCGCCGCCCTCATGCGCGGCGGCCCGGCGGTCGGCTCCTCGACCACGAACGCCCTCATCGACGCCGTACGCCAGAACGCCTACGAACAGATCCTGTCGCACCTGGGGATCACCGACGCGCCCCCGCGCCTGGAGCTGATCGTCCGCTCCTGGATCTCGCTCGCCGAGTCGACCGCTCTGATCTGGCTGGACGGGCGGCGCATCCCGCGCGAGGAGCTGGAGGTCCAGCTCGTACAGGACTTCGCCGCGCTGACGGCCGTCGGCGCGGCCCATGACGACGACCTGCGCACACTGCTGCGCCCCGTGCTGGGCGGCGAGCCGGCCGACGGGCCGTTCGGCGACCTGGTCACCCGGCTCATCGCCCTGGCCTCCTGAGACCGACCGCCGCCCGGGCCCTGTCCCGGCTTCGGCTCCGGCTCTAGCTCTCGTACTTGCGGTACGACGGGTCGAGGTCGCGCACCTCGGCGGAGGCGTGCACCGCCGAGACCCGGTCGGTCGGCTCGATGTGCTTGCGCAGCAGTTCCAGTACGGCTTCGGTGAGCTTGGCCTTGGTCTCGTCGGAGCGGCCGGCGAGCAGGGCGAGCGTGACGTGCACGATCGCCGGCCCGCTCGGCTCCGTCCCTCCCACCAGGTCTCCCACCACGTCGTCCTCGGTCCGCAGGACCCGCGTCTTGCACGCCTCGAGCCGCGCGGCCGCTATCTCGACGACCACCGGGTGCAGCGCGAGCGCGAACGCGTTCCAGTCGACGTGATCGAACCCCGAGGAGCGTTCGACGGTGATCTGCGGCATGGGCACTCCCGTTCTACGGCAAACAAGGCTCAGCCTAGTTCGTCAGCCGCAGGGCCAGCATCGCGATGTCGTCCTCCCGGTCGTGGCCGAAGCTGGTGAGGAGGGTGTCGCACAGCGCGTCCAGGCCCGGCATGGCGCCGATGGCCGCCGCGCGCAGCTGCTCCATCGAGACCGCGAGGTCGGTGCCCCGGGTCTCGATCAGACCGTCGGTGACCATGAGAAGCCGGTCGGTGGGCTCGAGGAACAGCTCGGTGGGCGGCGGGTGGGGCACGCCCGGGCCGAGCAGCGGGCCGGCCGCCTTGGCGTAGTCGGCGCCGCCGGTGTCCCGGACGATCAGCGGCGGGATGTGCCCCGCGTTGGCGATCCGGACGCGCCCGGTTCCGGGGTCGATCAGGACCAGACAGACGGTCGCCGTGACCTCGGGGTGGTAGAGCTGGAGCATCCGGTCGAGGCGCTCGGCGAGCACGGCCGGGTCGCTCTCGTCGACGCAGTAGGCGCGCAGCGCGTGCCGGATCTCGACCATGACGGTGGCCGCCTCGAGCGAGTGCCCGACGACGTCGCCGACCGCGGCCAGCACCCCTTCCCCGGTGCGCAGGGCGGCGTAGAAGTCACCGCCGATCTCCGCCTCCCGGGACGCGGGCACATAGCGGACGGCGACGTCGACGCCCGGCAGTTCGGGCAGCCGCTGCGGCCGGGGAAGGAAGCTGTGCTGAAGGGTGAGCGCGACGTGCCGCTCGGCCTGGTACATCAGCAGCGGCTCGGCGGCGAGCGCGGTGGCCTGGGCGAGCCGGGCCAGCCGGGACTCGGTCTCGGGGTCCACCCGGCGGACCCCTCGGGTGGGGGTGGCCAGACACACCGAGGACCTGCCGTCCTGGGTGGGGATCAGCACCAGCCGGGCGTCGTGCGGCACCCCGGGCCGGAAGAACCCCGCGGGCCACAGCGGCGCGGCCACCGTGGTGATCCGCACGCCCGCCTGGCCGTGGGTGAGCCGCCGCAGCAGTGCGACCACGGCCTGGTGGGCGTCCTGGTCCGGCAGCGCGAGCGAGGTGCGGTTCCTGGAGGTGCCGCGGTGCAGCACGTCGTCCGGGCCGAGGACGAAGACGGCGGCGGGAGAGCCGGTGAGCCGCGCGGTGCCCTCGGCGGCGGCTTCGGCGAGTTCCTGCGGGGCGCGCGCCGCCTGGATGCCCACGATCGCCTCCGACAGCAGTGACAGCCGCCGGGCCGCCGCCTGGTCGTCGGCCCGCAGCCGCGCGGCCCGCACGGCCGCCCGGACCACCGCGTCGATCTCCTCGGGCTCGGCGGGCATCGCCAGGTGGGCCTCGCCGCCCGCGTCCAGCCCCTGCCCGCGGTCGCCCGGGGCCACGTCACCGGCCGAGAAGTGCACGACGGGCAGCCCGGCCATGTGCGGCCGGGCCTTGAGCCGACGGCACAGCTCGAAGCCGCTCATGTCCGGCAGCTCGACGTCGACGAGGGCCACGTCCGGCAGGGCGCCCTTGCGCCGCCGTACGTCCAGTTCGACGAGGGCCTCATGACCGGTGCCGACCGCGACGACCTGGTGACCGGCGCGTCGCAGCACCACACCGAGGGCGAACCGGCCGGCCGCCGTACGGTCCACGACCAGCACGGTCGTGTCGGTCCGTCTGTCGCTGACGTCGGCGTTCATCTGCTGTCGACCCTCGGACTCACCGGTGGAGCAGGCCGGATGGAAGGCCTGCTCCACCAAGGTAATGCCCCTGTCTAGGGGGTCGTCCGGGAGAACACCGCGACGGTCCGGCCCGGCACGTCGAACGTGCCGGACTCCGTCGCGTACGACGCGGTCCTGACGGTGGGGTCCGACCCCGCCGCCTGCACCGGGTGCAGCCGGTATCCGGTCCCGGCGAGCGCGTCTACGGTCTGCTTCCGCGCGGTCGGCGTCGCGTTGAACACGACGACGAGGTCACCGAGTTCCATGGTGATCACCCCGGGCGTCTCGTCCTTCCCGGACAGCGGGAAGGAGAGCGTCGACTGCACCCGCTCGGCCGTCCCGAGGGAGAACACCTTCTCGGTGGTGCGGACCCTCAGCAGATCCCGGTAGGCGGCGGAGGCGGCGGTGATCTGCGGGCAGCCGACCCCGACGGTCGTCAACAGTGACTTGGCGTAAGGCCACTTGGCGGCGTTGTCGACGGCCGGTGGCAGTCCCCGGCCGAAGCCGTTGCCGGCGGCGCAGTTCCAGTGGATCGCGTTGAACCAGTCCCCGCTGTCGTAGGAGTTGCGGTCCAGGGACTTGGAGCGCAGCAGGTCGGTGCCGGCCTGGGACAGGGCCGGGCCCTGGGAGAGCGCGGCGGTGGCCATGGCGAGGACCTGCATACGGGCGCGGTCGGCCGCCGAGGTGTCCCCCGGCAGCTTGTACGCCAGCGCGTCGAACAGCGACTCGTTGTCGTGCGCGTCGACATAGGCGAGGGCGTCGCCGGGCGCGTCCGCGTAGCCGGCCGGGGCGCCGTTGTAGTCGACCTCGGCGCCGGTGACCTCCTTGCCGTCGGTGTCCGTGAAGCCGTACGAGGCGAGGTTGCCGCTCAGCCCGACCTTGATCAGGTCCTGGTAGTGCAGCAGTCGGGCCTTCTGCTCGGCCGAAGTGCCGTTGTTCGTGGATGAGTTGGGGTCGGTGTAGAGCCCGGACGCGAAGCCCTGGACGCCCGGGTCCTCGTCGAACGGCCCGCCGCCGCGCACGGCGTCACGCGCCCGGTCGGAGAAGGTCGCGACGCCCGTGCCCGCCATGTTCTTCTGGGTGGCCTGGACGAACCGGGCGTCGTCGGCGACCTCGCCGAAGTTCCAGCCCTCGCCGTAGAGGATGATCTTCTTGCCGTCGACACCGTCCTTGGCGAGGGTCAGCGCGTCCAGCGCCTTGCGCACCGCCAGGATGTTGGCCTTGGGGTGGTGTCCCATGAGGTCGAAGCGGAAGCCGTCGACCTTGTACTCCTTGGCCCAGGTGACGATCGAGTCGACGACCAGCTTGCCCATCATCGCGTTCTCGGTCGCGGTGTTCGCGCAGCAGGTGCTGTTCGCCACCGAGCCGTCGGCGAGCAGCCGCTGGTAGTAGCCGGGGACGATCCGGTCGAGGACGCTGGTCGCCGCCTGGCCGCTCGCCGCCGTGTGGTTGTAGACCACGTCCATGACGACCCTGAGGCCCTCCTGGTTCAGCGACTTCACCATCCGGCGGAACTCGACGGTACGGGCACTCCCGTCCGGGTCGCCCGCGTAGGAACCCTCGGGGACCGTGTAGTGGTACGGGTCGTAACCCCAGTTGTAGGCGTCCTTCGCGGCGGTCGCGGCCACGCACTCCTGCTGCTTCTCGGAGTCGGCCGGATAGGAGGCCAGGTCGCAGTCGGGGGTCGACTGTGCGGCCTTGTCCTCGGCGATGGTCGCGATGTCGAAGACGGGCAGCAGATGGACGTACGACGTGCCCGCCGCCGCCAGCTCCCGCAGATGCTTCGAGCCGTCGCTGTCCCGGTCCGTGAAGGCCACGTAGGTGCCCCGGTCCTGGGCGGGGACGGTCGTGTCCGCGACGGAGAAGTCCCGGACGTGCAGCTCCTGGATCTGGGCGTCCTTCAGCGGGACGGCCTTCGGCTTGGTGAGCGTGGACCAGCCGCCGGGGGCGAGGGCCTTGTCGTCGAGGTCGACGACGAGACTGCGCCCGGAGTCGGTGGTGAGGGCGACCGAGTAGGGGTCGGTGACCTTGTTGGTGACGACCTTGCCGACACTGGGCGCCCACACCGTCACGGCGTACCGGTAGGGCTTGTTCTTCCAGGACCTGGGCCCGGTGACGGACCAGACGCCGGTGGAGCCGTCGCGCTTCATCTTCACGGTGGAGCCGTCGAGCTCCAGGGAGACCTGCTGCGCCGTCGGGGCCCAGACGGCCAGGGTGGGCCGGCCGTCGCGGAAGGTCGGACCGAGCCGCGCCTTGGTCGCGCCGGTGTACAGGTCGTCCAGCACGCCCGCGATCTGCACACCCGTCGCCGCCAGCACCGCGCCGTTCACGGCCCGTTGGGAGGCGACGACCTGACCGCTCAGCGCCTCACGCACCCGGTCCCGGTCGCGTGGGTCGACGGACCAGGCGGTGTAGGCCTTGAGGTGCGGGTACGCGGCCTTCTGGGCGTCGGTGAGAGCGGTCTTCGTCAGCCGCAGCCACTTGGCGGCCCCGGTGAGGGTGCCGTCGGCGACCGCGATCGAGCCCTTGCCGCTGTACAGCAGCTGGGTCGAGGCGGCGGCCTCGGAGCCGTTCCAGGCGACGGTGTTCCGGTCGATCCAGACCGCCTTGGACGTGGTCAGGTCGAGGGCCGCCGCGGAGCCGGCCGGCTGCGGGAGCAGGTACTTCTCCTGGCCGCTCAGCAGCCACACCTCGTGCCCGTTGCTCGTGAGGTCCAGCGACTGATCGGTCGGGAGGTCCTTCTCGTCGCCCTTGTGCAGGATGTAGCTGAGGCTGGTGGCGCCGGCGGTGAGCGGCACCTCGAAGACCGCGCCGTACGCGTCGGTCGTGGTCGGCTTCAGCGGGTTCGACCACTCGGTGGGGTCGGCGGCGCCGGTCCAGGTGTGCAGACCCCAGCCGGTGTAGTCGCCGTCGGCGCGGTGGTAGTGCAGGACGGCCTTGCCGGTGTCCTGGGCCGGGTACTCGGGCTTCTCCGTGAGGAGGCCCTCCTTGCCCTGCTCGATCCAGACCTCGCCGGTCTTCGTGACGTCGATCGTGCGGTCGGCGGAGACGTCCTTGTTCCCGTCCTTGTCGATGACGAGGAACCCGACGGACGAGGCGCCCGGCTTCAGCTTGACGTGGGCGAAGGCCCCGTACGCGTCCCGGCCGACGAAGGGATGACTGTCCGGCCAGGTGGTCGACTCGCCGTCGGCGAGGTCGCCCCAGGCGTACAGGCCCCAGTCGGCGTAGTCGCCGTCGGTGCGCTTGTAGTGGACGATCGCGTAGTCGCGGGAGGAGGCGGTGGGGGTCTCCTCGGCGGGCGGGGTGCCGGTGACGGAGGCCGCGGTGGCGCTCGCCGTGCGCCCGGCCGAGTCGACGACGACCGCCTTGTAGCGCAGGGCCGTTCCCGCGGGTACGTCCGCGTCGACGGTCTGCGTGACCCGGTAGGGGGCGTGGTCGGCGGAGCCGAGGGTCTGCCACTTGCCGTTGCCGGTCTGGGCGGCGAAGACGACCCGGTTGAGCTGACCGCCGTCCACGTCGGCGCTCAGCTCGACGGTGCCGGTGGCGCCGGCTGCGGGGGCGTGCAGGGCGACGGTCGGCCCGGCGGCCGGGGCGGGCAGTGTGCGGGTGGCCTTGAGAACGACGGCCGAGCCCGCGGGAACGGTGACGGTGATCTTCTTGTCGGCTCCGGCGGCAATCGTCTTGTCGGTGCCGTAGATCCCGCGGAACGCGGTGTTCGCGGAACCGGTTGCGAAGGTCGCTTCCTGCGCCGTCCCGGCGTTGTTGAAGGCGACGACGTACTCGGTCGTGTCCTTGCCGGTGCCGTTGCGGGAGAAGGCGTAGACGCCGGCGCCGTCCGCCGCGTAGCGCTCGGTCTGGACGCCGTCGGTGAGGGCGGGGTTCGCTTTGCGGAGCTTCGCGAGCGCAGCGATCTGCCGGTACAGCGGGGCGCCGGTGTCGTAGGCGTCGTTCGCGTGGGTGCGGTCGGTGCCGATCTCGTCGTCGTCGAGGTAGTCGGCCGTCTTCGACGCGAACATCGTCTGGCGGGCGTCCTTGTCGCCGCCGGAGCCGGTGAAGCCCTGCTCGTCGCCGTAGTAGACGACCGGGTTGCCGCGGCTGAGGAACATCAGCTCGTTGGCGAGCTTGTCCTTGGCGAGGAGTTCGGCGTCGGTGGCCTTGGGGTTGTCCTGGTTCAGGAAGTACCCGAAGCGGCCCATGTCGTGGTTGCCGAGGAAGGTGACCTGCTCGTAGGCGTTGGCCTTGTCGGTCGTGTACTTGTAGTCGTCGGCGAAGACCGAGGCGAGCTTCTGCGCGCTGCCGCCCTGGGAGGCGTACTGGCGGGCCGCCTCCTGGAACGGGAAGTCGAGCGTGGCGTCGAGGCGGCCCTGGGTGACGTACGGGGACGTGATCGAGGTGTCGGCGGAGTAGACCTCGCCGAACATGAAGAAGTCGTCCCGGCCCTGCTCGGCGGCGTAGGCGTCGAGGGCCGTGGCCCACTGGGTCCAGAACTCCATGTTCACGTGCTTCACGGTGTCGATCCGGAAGCCGTCGATCCGGAAGTCCCGCACCCAGCGCTGGTAGATCTTCTCCATCCCGCGGACGACCTCGGGGCGCTCGGTCCACAGGTCGTCGAGCCCGGAGAAGTCCCCGTACGTGGTCGACTCACCGGCGTAGGTCGAGTCGCCGCGGTTGTGGTACATCGTCGGGTCGTTGAGCCAGGACGGGACCTTCGCGTTCTGCTGCGCGGCGGTGACCGTCGGGGTGCGCGGGAAGGATCCGGCGTCCACGGCCGGGAACTTCGTGCCGCCGTCCGCGTAGTCGGCGTCGTCGAAGGGATCGCCGTCCTTCGTCAGGTACGGGAACGCGCCCTTGGACAGGTAGTCGTAGGACTTCTCCTCGTAGTCGACGACGTCGGCGGTGTGGTTGGTGATGACGTCGAAGAAGACCTTCATGCCCTTGGCGTGCGCCTTGGAGATGAGGGTCTCCAGGTCCTTGTTGGTGCCGAAGTGCGGGTCGACCTGGGTGAAGTCGGTGATCCAGTAGCCGTGGTAGCCGGCCGAGGCGTTGCTGCCGGCCCCCTGCACGGGCCGGTTCTTGAAGATCGGCGCCATCCAGATGGAGGTGGTGCCGAGGCCCTTGATGTAGTCGAGCCGCCCGGTCAGGCCCTTGAGGTCACCGCCCTGGTAGAAGCCCTTGTCGGTGGGGTCGTAACCGGTGGTGAGGCGTGAACCGGTCAGCCCGCCCTTGTCGTTGGCGGTGCTGCCGTTGGCGAAGCGGTCCGGCATGACGAAGTAGAACTGCTCACGGGTGTCGTCGTGGCGGGCCGGGGCGGCGGCCAGCTTCGCGTCGGACGGCGGTGGGGGCGGGCTGTCCGCGTGCGCCGCGAGGGGCTGCACGAGGGCTGCG
This sequence comes from Streptomyces sp. NBC_01334, assembly GCF_035983595.1. Taxonomy (NCBI): domain Bacteria; kingdom Bacillati; phylum Actinomycetota; class Actinomycetes; order Kitasatosporales; family Streptomycetaceae; genus Streptomyces; species Streptomyces sp. NBC_01334. The sequence continues at coordinate 2,986,490 of NZ_CP130718.1, forward strand.
GCCAGCGCGGCCACGGCGACGGCCGCGATCCGTCGGGCGGTTGGCGCGGTGCGGCGCGTCGGGGGCGCCGGCCATCTCGGTATCACAGGCGGGAACTCCTTGCGATTGCGGCTCTCTCGGGTCCGACCCCGACGCCGCGGGACGGCTTCGTCGCCGGGCGCCCGCGTGACCGTATCGCTGACGAAAGGTTTACAGCAAGAGACTTGCAACTCACAGCAAGAACTTTCACCAGAACCTTGACGTGCCCAGCGAGGAGCGCGATCGCCTTCCGCCGGCTACCCGATCCGGTCGGGCGGTGAGCGTGCCGGTCGACACGTCCTTCGAGTACAAGTACGTCAAGAAGGACTCGGCCGGGAACGTGACCAGGGAGTCGGTACGAACCGCGCACACACCACCGGCAGTTCGGCCGGGTGCTCCACGAGCGACACCTGGAAGCAGGACGACCTCGCCCCTCGCGTACCGCGCACTGCCGGAGACGACGGTGCGCGGTCGCGTGAACGGGCGGACCGGGGGACGGTCAGCAGCTCGACTTGCCCGCGTAGACCGCCAGCGCCGTGCCCGCGGCGAGGGTCGCCGTGAGCTGGCCCGAGCCGTTCACGGTCACGGTCGTGTTGTTCTGCACGTTGCAGTAGGTGCCGGCGGCGAGGGACGTCTGGTACGTCCGGCTGAGGGAAGCGCTCTCGTGGTTGATCGCGACATACCCCTTGCTGCCCCGCCCGAAGGCGATCGCGTCGCCCCCGTTGTCCCACCAGTCGGTCATCGCCGCGCCCCGCGTGGCGTTGCGGAAGGCCACCATGCGCAGGATCTCCGGCCAGGCGTGCTGGCACTTCCAGCCGTTCTGCCAGCAGGCGCTCACGGCACCGCCGTCGGGCGGCCCGGCGTCCGCGTCCGACCACTCGTACCCGGAGTTGATGTCCGGGGCCCCGTAGGGATACGCGAGCATGAAGACGTTGGCGAGCGTGTAGTTCGCGCCGTCCTTGTAGGTGAGGGTCGATCCGTTGCGCTCGGTGTCGTGGTTGTCGACGAACACACCGGCGGCGGAGCTGCTCAGATAGCCCCAGCCCTCGCCGTAGTTCTTCAGGTAGGCGAGGTTCTCGCTGTTGAAGACCCGCTTGAGGTCGTAGGCGTAACGGAACTCCTGGACGTCCCCGTTGCCGGTGTACTCGGTCGGCTGGACGGCCTCTCCGCTGCCGTAGATGACCTCCTGCTTCCAGTACACGCCCGGGTTCGTCAGCCGCGACTTGATGTTGGCGAGGTCGGCGGTGTCGATGTGCTTGGCCGCGTCGATACGGAAGCCGTCGACCCCGAGGGTGAGCAGGTCGTTCATGTACCCGGCGACGGTCTTGCGGACGTACTCCTCGCCGGTGTCCAGGTCGGCGAGGCCGACCAGCTCGCAGTGCTGGACGTTCCAGCGGTCGGCGTAGTTGCTGATCTGGGAGGTGCAGTCGTCGAAGTCGTACGAGGAGTACAGGCCCGGGTAGGCGTACTTCGTGTACGAGGAGCCACCGGTGCCGGTACCGCTGCCCGCCGACATGTGGTTGACGACCGTGTCGACGACGACCTTCACGCCCGCCGCGTGGCAGGTGTTCACCATGCTCCGGAAGGCCGTCCGGTCGCCCAGCCGGCCCGCGATCTTGTAGCTGACGGGCTGGTACGACGTCCACCACTGCGAGCCCTGTATGTGCTCGGCGGGCGGGGAGACCTGGACGTAGCCGTAACCGGCCGGGCCGAGGGTGTTGGTGCACTCCTTGGCGACCGAGGCGAAGTTCCACTCGAAGAGGACGGCGGTGACGTCCTTGGTGCCGGGCGGGGCGGCGGACACGGCCGTGGGGGCCATGACGACGGCTGCGGCGGCCAGGGCGAGGGCGCCCGAAAGGGGTCTGCTGCTTGCCATGTGGGGAAGTCCTTCTCCGTTGAAGGCTCTTGCTGAAACATGTCAGCAAACTTGCGGTGACGGAGATGTTAAAGGCCCGCTGCCTGAAAAGGCAGCGGGCCGTGTGAAGTTGATGCAAGAAATTTCAGAGACGCCGTCAGGCCGTCGTGAACCACACCGTCGTGTCCGCCGGAAGCTTGGCCTCGCCGGCCTCCGTCTCGGTCACCTCGTCGCTAGCGAGCAGCACCCGCCCGTACGCCGGGGTCGTCACCGACTCCCCCGTGGTGTTCGCCACGCACACGAACTCCCCGCGCCGGAAGGCCAGTACGCCCGCCGGGGCCTTCAGCCACTCCACCGCGTCGCCCGCGCCCAGGTCGGGCCGCGAGCGGCGGATGCCGAGGGCCGAGCGGTACAGCTCCAGCGTCGAACCGGGCACCCCTTGCTGCGCCTCCACGCTCAACTCGCCCCAGCCGGACGGCTGGGGCAGCCAGCTGCCGCCGTCGCCGAAGCCGTACGACGAGCCCTCACGCGTCCACGGGATCGGGACGCGGCAACCGTCACGGAAGCCGTCCTGGCCGGCGCCGCGGAAGTACGCCGGGTCCTGACGCACCTCGTCGGGCAGGTCGACGACGTCCGGCAGGCCGAGCTCCTCGCCCTGGTAGACGTACGCCGAGCCGGGCAGCGCCAGCATCAGCAGCGTGGCCGCCCGCGCCCGCCGCAGACCGGCCTCGCGGTCGCCGGCCGTGCGGATCTGGGTGCCGAGGCCGGGCGGGTTGGCGAAGCGGGTGGCGTGCCGCGTCACGTCGTGGTTGGACAGCACCCAGGTGGCGGGGGCGCCGACCGGGCGCATCGCCTCCAGGGTGCGGTCGACGACCTCGCGCAGCTGCTCCGCGTCCCACTCGGTGGACAGGTACTGGAAGTTGAAGGCCTGGTGGAGCTCGTCGGGGCGGACGTAGTTCGCGGTGCGCTCGACGGTCGGGGTCCAGGCCTCGGCGACGAAGATGCGCTCGCCCGAGTACTCGTCGAGGATGAGCCGCCACTGGCGGTAGATCTCGTGGACGCCGTCCTGGTCGAAGAACGGCATGACATCGTTGCCCAGCAGCTTGAGTTGGTCATGGGCACCGAGGTCCGGCAGACCCGCCGCCTTGACCAGGCCGTGGGCCACGTCGATACGGAAGCCGTCGACGCCCATGTCCAGCCAGAAGCGCAGGACGGAGCGGAACTCGTCCCCCACCGCCGGGTGTTCCCAGTTGAAGTCGGGCTGCTCGGGGGCGAAGAGGTGCAGGTACCACTCGCCGGGGGTGCCGTCCGGCTCGGTGACCCGGGTCCAGGCGGGGCCGCCGAAGATGGACTCCCAGTCGTTGGGCGGCAGTTCGCCGTTCGCGCCCTTGCCGGTCCGGAAGTGGTAGCGGTCCCGGAGGGAGGAGCCGGGGCCTTCCCGCAACGCCCGCTTGAACCACTCGTGCTGGTCGGAGGAGTGGTTCGGGACCAGGTCGACGATGATCCTCAGGCCCAGTTCACGGGCGTCCCGGATGAGCGCGTCGGCGTCGAGGAGGTTGCCGAACATGGGGTCGACCGCGCGGTAGTCGGCGACGTCGTAACCGGCGTCGGCCTGCGGGGAGGCGTAGAAGGGGCTGAGCCACACGGCGTCCACGCCGAGGTCGCGCAGGTACGGGAGACGGGAGCGTACGCCTTCCAGGTCGCCCATGCCGTCGCCGTTGCTGTCGGCGAAGCTGCGCGGGTACACCTGGTAGATCACCGCGTCCCGCCACCAGTCACGGCGCTTGGCGACGGTGGCGACAGCCGAGGTGGGGGTGGGGGCCGGGGCTGCGGGCTGCTGGCTCATGGCGTCCTTGGTACGTAACGGAGTTGCTGACATGGAGTGTTGGGGCTCGGCTTCGTTGTCGAGGGCGAGTGGTCTCGAGGCGGGTCGACGAGGCGGTGGATGAGGCGGCCGCGGTGCCGGCGGGGTCGGATGGACACCGCGGCCGCCACCCGCGCACCTGACGGCGCGCGGGAGTCTCGTACCGGCTCAGCCCTTGGTGCCGCCCGCGGTGAGGCCGGTCACCAGGTTCTTCTGCACGAGGTAGAAGAACACGGCGGCGGGTATCGCGATGAGCACCGCCGTGGCGGCCATGAGGTTGCGCTGGGCGTCGTGCTCACTGACGAAGGACTGCAGACCGACGGCAAGGGTGTACTTGTCGTCGCTGAGCATGAACGTCGACGCGAAGGCGACCTCGCTGAAGGCGGTGAGGAAGTTGTAGAAGGCGGCCACCGCGAGACCGGGCTTGGCGAGCGGCAGGATCAGCCGGAAGAAGGTGCCGAACGGGGTGAGCCCGTCCACGCGTCCCGCCTCGTCGATCTCGAAGGGGATGGTGTCGAAGTACCCCTTGAGCAGCCAGGCGCTGTACGGGATAACCGTCGTGCAGTAGACGAGGATCAGGCCGAAGTAGTTGTCGATGAGCTGCAGGTCCGAGAGGATCTGGTACATCGGCACCATCAGCACGGCGACCGGGAACATCTGGGTGACCAGCAGCACCCACATGAACTTCTTGTAGCCGGGGAAGCGCATCCGGGAGACGGCGTAGCCGGTGGTGGCGGCGATGAGCACGCCGATGGCCGTGGTGCCGAGCGTGACGATGAGCGAGCTCTTCAGCCAGTCGAAGAACTGGGTGTGCTGGAGGACGAACGTGTAGTTGTCGAACGTCATCTTGTCCCAGATGCCGCCCGGGTGCAGATAGTCGTCCGTGTCCGGGCCGAGGGACAGATAGACCAGCCACGCGATCGGGAAGAGCGCGATGACGCTCGCGACGATCAGGACGCCGTGGGAGGCGAGGGAGCCGGCGAGGGTGTTCTCGCCGCGGCGCCGCGCGCGCGGGGTCTTGGAACGCTGCTCGCTCACGGGGGCGGAGGTCTCGGCGGTGGTGCTACTCATGGGAACTCCTGCCTCAGATCGCGAGCTGCTGCTCGTTGCGGTTCAGCCAGCGGCGGTAGAACGAGGTGAAGACGATCAGAATGGCCAGCAGCAGGATGCCGTAGGCGGCGGACTGGGCGAAGTCACGCGGCTGCTGTCCGAATCCGAGGTAGTACGCCCAGGTGACGAGGATCTGCGCGTCGGGGGCGGTGTTGCCGAACAGCAGGAAGATCACGGCGAACTGGTTGAAGGTCCAGATGATGCCCAGCAGGACGACGGTGGAGCTGACGGACCGCAGCCCCGGCAGGGTGACGTACCGGAAGCGCTGCCAGGCGCTGGCGCCGTCCATCTCGGCGGCCTCGTAGAGGGAGGCGTCGATGGCCTGGAGGCCTCCGAGCAGCGAGATCATCATGAAGGGCACACCGCACCAGGTGTTGACCATGATCGCGGCGAACCGCTGCCAGAAGGTGTCCTCGAGCCACAGTGGCGAGGGCAGATGCAGGGCGTCGAGCGCGGAGTTGATGATGCCGCCGTCGGCGAGCATGAACCGCCAGCCGAAGACGGTGACGAAGGTGGGCACCGCCCACGGCAGCACCAGGATCAGCCGGTACAGGGTCCGCCCGCGCAGCTTCTGGTTGAGCAGGAGCGCGAGGCCCAGTCCGATGCCGTAGTGCAGGGCGACACAGGCCGCCGTCCAGACGATCGTCCAGATGAAGTGCGACCAGAAGCGGTCGTAGGCCGTCGGGCCCCAGAGGATGTCGGCGTAGTTGTCGAGGCCGATGAACTTGTAGGTGGCGTCGATGTGGTTGACGCCGATCGTGCGCGCGGTGTTCAGGCTGTTGGCGTCGGTCAGCGTCAGGTACAGGCCGTACACCAGGGGGTACAGCACGAGCACGCCGAGGACGACCGCCACCGGGGCGATCATCACGTACGCGTACCAGTGCTTCTGGTAGCCGCGCCTCAGGCGCCCGGCCGGCCCGGGCTTCGGCTCACGGTCACCGCGGCGCTTGCCGGTCGCGCGGTCGATGGCGACTGTCATGGTTCGACACCTTCTGGATCTTCACGCTGGATCTTCGACGGGGTGGTACGGCTCACAGACAGGTGGCCGCCGGATCTCTCCCCCCATGTGTGGGAGATCCGGCGGCCACACCGGCTCACTTGCTGAAGTCCGGCACCAGCTTGGCGATGGCGGTCTCAGCGGTGCTCAGGCCCTTGTCGAGGGTCTCCTTGCCGCCCGCGATCTTGGGCAGTTCGGTGTCGAGCGGACCCCAGAGGGAGCTGTACTCCGGCAGCGCCGGGCGCGGCTGGGCGGCGGACAGGACCGTCTGGTAGCCGGCGATGCCCGGGTCGGCCTTGACGGCGGCGGTGTAGGCGTCGTCGCGCGTCGGCAGCGTGGAGTTCTTCTGGGCGATGGTCGCCTGGCTCGCCGCCGAGGTCATGAAGTTGACGAACTTCAGCGCGGCGGCCTGGTGGGCCTTGTCCGAGCCGGCGTAGACCGAGAGGTTGTGGCCGCCGGTCGGGGCGCCCGCCTTGCCGGCCGAGCCGGCCGGGACGGTGGCGATGCCGAGGTTGTTCTTGTCCGTGAAGGCGCTGCCCTTGTAGAAGTTGGTGATCTCCCACGGGCCCTGGACGATCGCGGCGACCTTGCCGTTGACGAACGCGTCCTGGATGTGGGCGTACGCGTCGGCGGTGGTGTCGGCCTTGTGCAGGCCCTTGCCGTCGAAGAGGCCCAGCCAGGTGCCGTACGCCTTCTGCGCGGCGGCCGAGTTGACGGTGATCTTCTTGGCGTCGGCGTCGACGGTGTCGGTGCCCTCGCCGTAGAGGAAGGACTGGGCGTAGTAGGCCTGGGTGGAGCCCCAGTAGCCGTCGACGCCGGTCTTCGCCTTGATGGTGGCGGCGGCGGTCTTGAGGTCGTCCCAGGTCTTGGGGGCCTCGGTGATGCCGGCCTTCGTGAAGAGCGCCTTGTTGTAGACCAGCGCGAGCGTGTCCGTGACGATCGGCACGCCGTACGTCTTGCCCTCGTACTTGGCCTGCTCGATCAGGTTCGACTTGAACTTGGCCTGGTCCTTGAGAGCCTCGGTGCCGTCCAGCGGCAGGAAGAAGCCCTTCTTGGCGAAGGCGGGGGTCCAGCCGACCTCGGAGCGCAGCACGTCCGGGGCGCCGGAGGCACCGGCGGCCGTGTCGAACTTGTTCTGCGCCTGGTCGAAGGGCACGTTGACGTACTTGACCTTGACGTCCTTGTTGGCGGCCTCGAACTGCTTGACCAGGGCCTGGTACGTCGGCGCCTCATTGGTGGCGTTGGAGGTGTCCCACCAGGTGATGGTGACCGGCCCGGACGAGTTGTCGCTGCCGCTGTCGTCCCCGCCGCAGGCCGTCGCCGCGAGGGCGAAGGACGCCACCAGCGCGGTGGCCGCTATGCCACGCCGCATGAGTTTCTCCTTGAGGGTGAGAGCCCGTTTAGCTACAGGAAGCGGTCCCGTCCGCTGTCCTGCCGACTCCGACCGCGCCGTTGCTGCCGTCGGGCGACGTGAACGTAACAGCGATGTAAGCGGCACGAAAGACCTTGCAGCAAAAAAGTGCAAGACATCACCGAAGTTATCCGCGCGTGATCCGTGCGTGACCTCCCCTCGACCGCCGTGAGACCGTAGTTGTCGCGGTTGAGGGGCCTCGCAGCGGGGCACGGGACCGCTGTGCAAGACTCTGCAAGCTCTTGCCATCACTTTCATGAGGGAGCGCGATGACGCAGCAGCCCGCGGGCCGTTCTACAGGTCGCCCACGGCGTCCGATCGGTGTGCAAGTCAGCACCCGACCGGTACAGTCCACCCCTGTGACCACACGGCTTGCCGACATCGCTGCGCAGGCGGGGGTGAGCGAAGCGACCGTCAGCCGCGTTCTCAACGGCAAGCCCGGTGTCGCCGCCACCACCCGCCAGTCCGTGCTCGCCGCTCTGGACGTCCTGGGCTACGAGCGCCCCGTCCGCCTGCGCCAGCGCAGCGCGGGTCTGGTCGGCCTGATCACGCCGGAGCTGGAGAACCCGATATTCCCGGCCCTGGCCCAGGTCATCGGCCAGGCACTGACCCGCCAGGGCTACACCCCGGTCCTCGCCACCCAGACACCGGGCGGCTCCACGGAGGACGAACTGACCGAGATGCTGGTCGACCGCGGAGTCGCCGGCATCATCTACGTCTCGGGCCTGCACGCGGACACCACGGCCGACATGCAGCGCTACGAGCAGCTGCGGGCGCAGGGCGTCCCCTTCGTGCTGGTGGACGGCTTCTCCCCGAAGGTCCAGGCACCGTTCATCTCCCCCGACGACCGGGCGGCGATGACCCTGGCGGTCACCCACCTCGTCTCGCTCGGTCACACCCGGGTGGGACTGGCGCTCGGCCCCAAGCGGTTCGTGCCGGTCCAGCGCAAGATCGAGGGCTTCGTCAGGTCGGTCCAGGAACAGCTGGGCCTCAACCCCGAGACGATCGAGACCGACCTGGTCCAGCACTCCCTCTACACCCTCGAAGGCGGCCAGGCGGCGACCACGGCCCTGATCGACCGGGGCTGTACGGCGATCGTCTGTGCCAGCGACATGATGGCGCTGGGCGCGATACGGGCGGCCAGGCAGCGCGGCCTTGCGGTGCCCCAGGACATCTCGGTGGTCGGCTTCGACGACTCCCCGCTGATCGCCTTCACCGACCCGCCCCTCACGACCGTCCGCAAGCCGGTCCCCGCGATGGGCCAGGCCGCCGTCCGCACGCTCCTCGAGGAGATCGGCGGGACACCGGCGCCGCACAGCGAGTTCGTGTTCATGCCGGAGCTGGTGGTGCGCGGTTCGACCGCTTCGGCGCCCGGGGACCGTAATCGTCCGTAGGGCGGAGACGTCCGGGTTCCCCCCAGTACGCCGGCAGTAGGCGGAGCGGTCCGGCCGTCGTAGAAAGTGCGGGCCGAACCCGACCGAGGGATGATCGGGCCAAGAGGTCTTTTCTGGCAGACTTTGTGTCCATGGGTGAATCGACTGTGACGCCATTGGAAGGCCGTGACCAGGCCCTTCCAGACCCCGTCACGGCCGCGCCCCGGCAGCGCCGCCTCCACCGGCTGCGCAGCCCCCGCCGGCCTCGCCTCTGGTTCGAGATCCTCCTCGTCGGCGTGAGCTACTGGACGTACTCACTGGTGCGCAACGCGGTCCCGGAACAACGCTCCGAGGCGCTGCGCAACGCGGACTGGATCTGGCGCGTGGAGCACAGCCTCGGCATCGCCTTCGAGGAGTCGGTCAACCACACGGTGAACTCGGTGACCTGGCTCATCGTGGGCATGAACTACTACTACGCGACCCTGCACTTCATCGTCACGCTGACCGTCCTGGTCTGGATCTACCGCAGCCACCCGGGGCGCTACGCGGCGACGCGCCTGGTGCTCTTCGCCACCACGGGCGTGGCCCTGGTCGGCTACTACCTGTACCCGCTGGCGCCCCCGCGGCTGATGCCGGGCGCCGACTTCGTCGACACGGTGATGGTCCACCAGACCTGGGGCTCGATGGCCTCCGGCGACCTCAAGCACATGTCGAACCAGTACGCGGCGATGCCGTCCATGCACATCGGCTGGTCCGTGTGGTGCGGTCTGACCGTGTTCGCGCTGGCCAAGCTGCCCTGGGTGCGCATCCTGGGCCTGCTGTACCCGACGGCGACCCTGGTGGTGATCGTCGCGACGGCCAACCACTTCTGGCTGGACGCCGTGGGCGGCGTCCTCTGCCTGGCCTTCGGCTTCGCGGTGGCCCGCGTCTGGTACGGGGCCCTGCCGTACGCCCTGCCGAGAAGGGTGCCGCCGAAGGGGCAGGGCAGACCCCTGCTCCCCACGAAGGCCTGACGCTCGGCGGCACCTGTCGCTCGGCAGCACACGCCGGGCGCCGCGCTCCGTGATGCCGCTGATCACCGCCCTGGAGAACCTGGTGCTGGGCTCGGCCCTGGTCCTGGCGGCCCCCGAGACGATGTGGGAACTGACCGAGGAGAGCCCCACCCCGCATCTGGCAGAGGCGCTGGTGGCGGTGGCCGAGAGCCGGGCGGACCAGGCCTTCGAGGTGGGCCTGACGGGACTCATGAACCACGCGGGGACCTTGCGGGCGGACGGCTCCGCGTAGCCCGAGGGGTACCGCGGTGACCGGCGGTGCCGCACAGCCCGCGGGGTGCCGCGCGGGAGGGCGGGTGCCGCGGCGGCCCTACCGACGCCGCCGTGGCCCGGCCGGCGTGGCACGGACCCTCACGGCGCTCCCGCGGCCCCCTTCAGCGCTTCGATGAACGCGTCCAGCGCGGGCTGCGGCGGCGCCGTCTCGCGGACCACCGCCTGGATGGCCCGCACCGGCACCGGGTCACGCACCTCTCGCACGACGACCCCCGGGTGCCGGCTGCCGAGCCCCAGCCGGGGTACCAGGCTCACGCCCAGACCGGCGGCGACGAACCCCTGGGCGGTCACGTAGTCCTCGCTCTGCACCATGAACCGGGGCCGGAACCCGACCACCGCACACGCGTCCAGCTGGGCGTCGAGACAGGGCCCCGGCCACTCGCTGCCCACGAACGCCTCCTCGGCCAGCTCCGCCAGCCGCACACTCCGCCGTCCGGCGAGCCGGTGCCCGCGCGGCAGGACGGCGAGATAGGGGTCGTCGAGCAGATGCAGCAGCCGTACGCCACCGTCCTGCCGCCCCTCCCTGGTCACCAGCAACGCCAGATCGGCCCGCCCTTCCCGCACCTCCGCCACCGGGTCCTCGGGATCGACCGTCAGCTTCAGTTCGATCCGGACGCCGGGATGCGCCTCCCGCAGCCGCGCCACGGCCGGCGCCACCAGCCCGGCCCCCGCGGTGGCGAAGTACCGCACCCCCAACCGCCCGGTCCGCCCGGCGAGCAGGTCGGCGAGCGCCGTCTCGGCCTCGGCGACCTGCCGCCCGATGGCCTCCGCGTGCTCGGTGAGCAGCAGTCCGGCAGCCGTGGGCCGTACGCCCCGCCCGACCCGCTCCAGCAGCGCGGCCCCCGCCTCCTTCTCCAGGGCGGCGATCTGCTGGCTGACGGCGGACGGCGTGTACCCCAGCGCGGCCGCGGCCCCCGTCACGGACCCGTTTCCGACGACCGCCCGCAACACCTGCATCCGCCGCACATCAAGCATGCAGCACAGCTTAACGAACCATCCAGAACATTTCACTTGTCCTCACAGATCAGGCGGACGACCGTAGGGACATGCCCCTCGCCTCCACGCTCCGCATGGCCGCGCTCGCCCTCTTCTGGGGCTCCGGCTTCCTCTGGATCAAGCTGGCCCTGACCCACGGTCTGACCCCCGCCCAGATCACCGTCGCCCGGTGCGTCCTGGGCACGGCCGTCCTGCTGTTCCTGGCCCGCCGGGCAGGCCAACGCCTCCCCCGGTCCCGGATCATCTGGGGTCACCTCGCCGTGGCCGCCCTGTTCTGCAACGCGCTGCCCTTCGCCCTCTTCGCCCTGGGCGAGCAGCACCTCGACTCGGGCATCGCGGGCGTCCTCAACGCCACGACCCCTCTCTGGTCGCTCCTCATCGGGATCGGCCTGGGCACGGACCGGGCTCTGCGTCCCGTGCGCCTGGCCGGTCTCGTCCTGGGCTTCGCCGGTACGGTCCTGATCTTCGCCCCCTGGCACCACGAGGGCCTGCTCAGCCTGCCCGCCCTGTACCTGCTGGCCGCGGCGGCGAGCTACGCGGTGGCCTTCGCCTACATGGCCCGGCACCTGACGGCCTCGGAGACCCCGATGGCCATGTCGGCGGCCCAGCTCCTCACCGCCACGGCCTGGAGCACCCTGGCCCTCCCCGCGGCGGGTCCCTTCCGTCCCGACGCCACCGCCCTGCTCGCCGTCGCCGCGCTGGGCGTCCTCGGCACGGGCGTGACCTTCTACCTCAACTACCGCCTGATAGCGGACGAGGGCCCCACGACGGCGGCGACGGTCGGCTATCTGCTCCCGGTCGTGTCGGTAGCGCTCGGCGCCGCGGTCCTGGACGAGCAGATAGGCGTACGCGTCCTCGCGGGCATGGCGGTGGTGCTGGTGGGCGTGGGGCTGACCCGGCGGAACACGGGGTCGCGTACGCGCGGGCCGGCGGACGCGCGGCGCGGCGGTGCGACCCGGCCCGTGGTCCAGCGGCCCTAGGGCGTGTCCGGCCATGCGCGTCGGATCGGCGCGCGGCGTCCGGTGCGGTGCGTCGCAGGGCGGAGGATCGCCCGCGTACCGGATGTACCCGGGTGATCCGACAACGCGGCGAGGTGCCGTGCCGGGCGCCGCGCGCCCGGCGGGAATGCTCAGACGCGCCCTAGCCCCCGTAGAACAGCTCGTCCACCACGCCCCGAGCCCGGCGCGCGGTGCGCCGGTAGTCGTCGAGCATGTCTCCCACCCGCCCGGGGCCGTACCCCAGGTACCGCCCCACCGCGACCAGTTCCCGGGGGTCGGAGGGGAAGGTGTCCCCGGCCCGTCCGCGCACCAGCATCACCGCGTTGCGCACCCGGGTCGCCAGTACCCACGCCTCGTCGAGCGTCGCCGCGTCCTCGTCCTGGACGATGCCTGCGTCGCGCGCGGCGGCGAGGGCCTCGCGGGTGCGGGTGGTCCGCAGCCCCGGATGCGTCGAACCGTGCCGCATCTGGGCCAACTGCACGGTCCACTCGACGTCGGACAGGCCGCCGGGGCCGAGCTTGGTGTGCAGCTTCGGATCGGCGCCCCGGGGCATCCGCTCCGACTCCATGCGGGCCTTCAGTCGCCGGATCTCCCGGACGGCCTCCTCGCCGAGCCCGTCCGCCGGATACCGCAGGGGGTCGATCAGCTCGATGAACCGACGCCCCAACTCCTCGTCCCCTGCGACGACTTCGGCTCGCAGCAGCGCCTGCGACTCCCAACCGAGCGACCAGCGACGGTAGTAGGCCTCGTACGACTTCAACGTGCGCACGAGCGGCCCGGATTTGCCCTCCGGACGCAGGTCGGCGTCGATGAGCAGCGGCGGATCGGCACTGGAGATCTGGAGCAGCCGGCGCATCTCGGAGACGACCTTGTTCGCGGCCTCCGCGGCCTCGCGCTCGTCGACGCCGTCCCGGGGCTCGTGCACGAACAGGACGTCGGCGTCGGAGCCGTAGCCCAGTTCATGACCGCCGAAGCGGCCCATGCCGATGACGGTGAAGGACGTCGGAAGCGTGTCGCCCCAGCCGTCCCGCACGACCGCGCGCAAAGTGCCGGCCAGCGTGGCGGCCGTGATGTCCGACACCGCCCCGCCCACCAGGTCCACGAGCGCGCCCTGATCAGCCTCGACCGGCTGCGCCTCCGTCCCGTAGGAGGCGACGATGTCGGCGGCGGACGTACGGAACAGCTCGCGCCGACGGACCCCACGCGCCGCGGTGACCGCCTGCACCACGCCGTCGGCCCGTCGCACCGCGGCGAGTATCTCCTGCTCCAGATGCGCCCGCCCGCGCGGCGCGAGCCCCCCGCCGTCGCCGTCACCGAGCAGCGCCACCGCCTCCGGCGCCCGCATCAGCAGATCGGGGGCGAGCCGCCCGGCGGACAGCACCCGGGCGAGGTTCTCCGCGGCGGCGCCCTCGTCCCGCAGCAACCGCAGATACCAGGGCGTCTTGCCGAGCGCGTCCGACACCTTGCGGAAGTTGAGCAGGCCCGCGTCCGGGTCGGCGGAGTCCGCGAACCAGCCGAGCAGAACCGGCAACAGGGTGCGTTGGATGGCCGCCTTGCGCGTGACGCCGGAGGCCAGCGCCTCCAGGTGGCGCAGCGCGGACGCGGGGTCCGCGTACCCGAGCGCGACCAGCCGCTCCCGGGCCGCCTTCGGGCTCAACCGGGTCTCACCCGGCGCGAGTTGGGCGACGGCGTCGAGCAGCGGCCGGTAGAACAGCTTCTCGTGCAGCCGACGCACCACGGCGGCGTGCCGCTTCCACTCCTGGCCGAGCTCGGCGACCGGGTCGGTGCGCAGTCCGAGTGAGCGGCCCAACCGCCGCAGGTCGGTCTCGGCCTCGGGGACCAGATGGGTCCGCCGCAGCCGGTAGAGCTGGATCCGATGCTCCATGGAGCGCAGGAAGCGGTACGCGACGTCCAACTGCTCGGCGTCGGCGCGCCCGACGTAACCCCCCGCGGCGAGCGCCTGGAGGGCGTCGAGCGTGGTGCCGCTCCGCAAGGACGCGTCGGCCCGCCCGTGCACCAGCTGCAACAGCTGTACGGCGAACTCGACGTCCCGCAGTCCTCCGGGACCCAGCTTCAGTTCACGGTCGACCTCGGCGACGGGGATGTTCTCGACGACCCGGCGCCGCATCTTCTGCACGTCGACGACGAAGTTCTCCCGCTCGGCGGCCTGCCACACCAGGGGCCCCACGGCGGCGACGTACTCGGCCCCCAGTGCCAGGTCGCCGGCCACCGGCCGCGCCTTCAGCAGGGCCTGGAACTCCCAGGTCTTGGCCCACCGCTGGTAGTAGGCGAGATGGCTGGACAGCGTCCGCACCAGCGGCCCGTTGCGCCCCTCGGGCCGCAGATTGGCGTCGACGGGCCAGATGGACCCCTCCACGGTGGTCTCGGAACAGATCCGCATCAGGTGTGCGGCCAGTTTGGCGGCGGCCCGCAGCGCCTTGCCCTCGTCGGCCCCGTCGACGGCCTCCCCCACGAAGATCACGTCGACGTCGGACACGTAGTTCAGCTCGTGCCCGCCGCACTTGCCCATCGCGATGACGGCGAGCCGGCACAACGCGGCGTCGTCGGGCGCGGCGGCCCGGGCGAGTCCCAGGGCGGCCCGCAGCGTGGCGGTGGCGAGATCGGCGAGCTCGGCGGCGGTCTCGGCGAGATCGGTCGTCCCGCAGACGTCACGCGCCGCGATGGAGAGCAGGCAGCGCCGGTAGGCGACGCGCAGCGACACGGGGTCCGTGGCCTCGGCCAGGCCCCGCTCGAACTCCTCCACCCCGGGATGCAGGTCCCGCGGCTCGTACGTGACCAGCGCCTCCCAGTCCCGCGGATGCCGGGCGAGGTGGTCGGCGAGGGCGGCGGACGCGCCCAGCACGCCCAGCAGCCGGTCGCGCAGCGGCTTGGCCGCTATCAGCGTGTCGAGCAGCTCCCGACGGGCGGTGGGGGCGGGCTGGGCCTCCAGCAGCCGGACGAGACCGTGCAGGGCGAGATCGGGATCGGCGGTGGCGCCGAGCGCCTCCAGCAGAAAGGGATCGTCGCGCACCGGCGACAGCTCGGGCCCGTCCAGAAGCCGCTCGGCGGCGGACGGGTCGGTGAAGCCGTGCCGCAGCAGCCGTGTGAAGGTACTGCTCCTGCGCCCCGGCGCCATCATCCCCGGCCCTCCCTCGGATCAAGGTCGTACGCACCTGAGCGTAACCCGGGCCTTTCGGTGGCGCCCCGGCGCGGTTTCCGGTTCTGTGGTACTTCGGGTTCTGCGGGACTTCGGTGCCGCAGGACCTCGGTTCTGTACCGACAGAGCGACGGCCGCGACAAGGGAGTCAAGCCATGGACATGACCCTAGAAGTGATCCTGCTGCCGGTGTCCGACGTGGACCGGGCCAAGGAGTTCTACCGCGACAAGGTCGGCTTCCACGTCGACCTCGACGGCGAGGTCATGGAGGGCGTACGCATCGTCCAGCTCACCCCGCCCGGCTCCGGTTGTTCGATCGCCCTGGTCGACGGCCTCCAGGTCCCGACGGGAACCCCGCAGCCGGGCACCTACCACGGCATGCAGCTCTGCGTGACGGACGCGAAGGCGGCGTACGAGGAACTGACCGCCCGCGGCCTGGACGTCAGCGAACCCCAGCAGTTCGCACCGCAGGACGGAGCGACCTTCATGTACTTCAAGGACCCCGACGGCAACGGCTGGGCGATCCAGGAGTACCGCCGCCGGGAGACGGAACCGCTCCACCAGGTCCTGGCGAAACTGAAGGCCCGGTAGGGCTCCGGCAGGGTGCGCGGTCATGCCGACCGATCCGCGAACGACCTGCCGTCGGTCCAGGCCTTCATCGAAGCGTACGGCGCCCACCAGGCACTTCGCGCACGCTGAGCCCCGGGCGGTGCGGGGAGCGCCGCCTCCGGGACCGGACGTCCCGGAGACGGCCCTGAGCCGGCCCGGAACCGGTGAGACGTCGTGGGGCCGGCGGTCCACGACCGTCGGCCCCACGTGTCGCCGTAGCGGGAAACCCGCCCCGACCTGCCCTTACAGCACCGGCAGGTTCTTCCGCAGCTCGAAGGCGGTGACCTCGGAGCGGTACTCCTCCCACTCCTGGCGCTTGTTGCGCAGGAAGAAGTCGAAGACGTGCTCGCCGAGGGTCTCGGCGACGAGGTCGCTGCGCTCCATCAGGCTCAGGGCCTCGCCCAGGTTCTGCGGGAGGGGCTCGATGCCCATCGCGCGGCGCTCGGCGTCGGAGAGGGCCCAGACGTCGTCCTCGGCGCCCGGCGGAAGCTCGTAGCCCTCCTCGACGCCCTTGAGGCCGGCGGCGAGGAGCATGGCGTAGGCCAGGTACGGGTTGGTGCCGGAGTCGAGGGAGCGGACCTCGATGCGCGCGGAGCCCGTCTTGCCGGGCTTGTACATCGGCACGCGGACCAGCGCGGAGCGGTTGTTGTGACCCCAGCAGATGTACGACGGCGCCTCGCCGCCCGCGCCGGCCGTGCGCTCGGAGCCGCCCCAGATGCGCTTGTAGGAGTTGACCCACTGGTTGGTGACGGCGGCGATCTCGGCGGCGTGCTTCAGCAGGCCGGCGATGAAGGACCGGCCGACCTTGGAGAGCTGGTACTCCGCGCCCGACTCGTAGAACGCGTTGCGGTCACCCTCGAAGAGGGAGAGGTGCGTGTGCATGCCGCTGCCGGGGTGCTCGGAGAACGGCTTCGGCATGAAGGTCGCCTGGACCCCCTGCTCCAGCGCGACCTGCTTCATGACCAGGCGGAACGTCATGATGTTGTCGGCCGTGGAGAGCGCGTCGGCGTAGCGCAGGTCGATCTCCTGCTGGCCGGGGGCGCCCTCGTGGTGGGAGAACTCGACCGAGATGCCCATCGACTCGAGCATGGTGATCGCCTGGCGGCGGAAGTCCATGCCCACGTTCTGCGGGGTGTGGTCGAAGTAGCCGGAGTTGTCGGCCGGGGTCGGACGGGAGCCGTCCGTCGGCTTGTTCTTCAGCAGGAAGAACTCGATCTCCGGGTGGGTGTAGAAGGTGAAGCCCAGGTCGGAGGCGCGCGCCAGGGCACGCTTCAGCACGTACCTCGGGTCCGCGAAGGACGGCGAGCCGTCCGGCATGAGGATGTCGCAGAACATCCGGGCGGTACCGGGGGCCTCCGCGCGCCAGGGCAACACCTGGAAGGTGGACGGATCCGGCTTGGCGATCATGTCGGACTCGTAGACCCGGGCGAAGCCCTCGATCGCGGAGCCGTCGAAGCCGATGCCCTCGTCGAAGGCCTGTTCGAGCTCGGCCGGGGCCACGGCGACGGACTTGAGGAAGCCCAGCACGTCCGTGAACCACAGCCGTACGAACCGGATGTCGCGCTCCTCCAACGTCCGGAGCACGAACTCCTGCTGCTTGTCCATCTTGCGCTTCCCCATCCTTGCTGGTCAGGCCGCCTGTTTCCCGTCCCACGGAGAGGCGGTCGGGCACCCGAGCATCACACCACAACACCATTTCATGCGCGTTGCCGACCATGATCGCCTCGGCGACCCGGGCCTGAACGCCGCACGTCCGGCAGATGTACTGCCGCACGTCCGGCGGGCGTACTGCTCTGCTGCCCATCTTGCCTGCTCGCACCGACATCCGTAATGCCCCACCCCCTCCGTCCCGCCACACCCATTTAATTTGCATCTAAGATGCAAGTTTAACTAGCGTGCCGGACAGCAGAACACCGAGTGAGCTTTGAGGAGCCCCGATGCTGTCCGAACAGTCCGCTGCCACCGTCCGCGCCACCCTCCCCGCCGTGGGCGCGGCCATCGGCGAGATCACCGAGCGCTTCTACGCCGGCCTCTTCGCGGCGCATCCGGACCTCCTCCGGGACCTGTTCAACCGCGGCAACCAGGCGGCGGGCACCCAGCGCCAGGCTCTGGCCGGGTCCATAGCCGCCTTCGCCGCGCGTCTCGTCCAGCCCGCGCAGGACCGCCCGCAGGACCGCCCCGACGCGATGCTCACCCGCATCGCCCACAAGCACGCCTCCCTCGGCATCGCGCCCGAGCAGTACGAGGTCGTCCACGAGCACCTCTTCGCCGCCATCGCCGATGTCCTGGGCGAGGCGGTCACCCCCGAGGTCGCCGCGGCCTGGGACGAGGTCTACTGGCTGATGGCGAACGCGCTGATCGCGATCGAGCGCCGCCTGTACGAGGAGAGCGGGGGCGCCGCATGGCGCGAGTGGGAGGTCGTGGAACGCGTCCGGGAGACCGGGGACGTCGTCACCTTCGGCCTGCGCCCGGTCGACGGCGCACCGGTCGGGGACTTCCGCGCCGGCCAGTACGTGTCCGTCCGCACGCAACTGCCCGACGGAGCACGCCAGATACGGCAGTACAGCCTCTCCGGCGCACCAGGGGCCGACGTGCGCCGGATCAGCGTCAAGCGGGTGCCCGGCGGGGCGACGACACCCGAGGGCGAGGTCTCGAACCACCTCCACGCGCGCGTGCGTGCGGGCAGCGTGCTGGAGCTCTCCGAGCCGTACGGCGATCTCGTCCTCGCCGACGCCGCGGGCACCCCTCTGCTCCTCGCCTCGGCCGGCATCGGCGTCACCCCGATCGTGGCGATGCTGGCCCACCTCGCCGCCACCGGCCACGACGCGCCGGTCACGGTCGTCCACGCCGACCGCTCCCCCGCGGACCACGCCCTGCGCACGGACCACGAGGCGTACGCGGCGAAGCTGCCGGACGCGTCCGTGCACCTCTGGTACGAGCGGGAGGCCCCGGCGCACGCCCGGACCGGCCTGGCCGACCTCGCGGACGTCCCCGTCGCGCCGGGCACGCGCGCGTACCTGTGCGGACCGCTGCCGTTCATGCGGGCGGTGCGGGCGCAGCTGATCGAGAAGGGGGTCGCCCCGGCGGACGTGCACTACGAGGTGTTCGGCCCGGACCTGTGGCTGGCACGGTCCTGAGAAGGGGCCCGCACGACACGCGATCCGCCCTCGCCGTCCCCGCCCGGCTCAGCTCCACGCGCGCGACAGGCTCCGCGTGACGGCCGAACTGAGGATGCGCACACCGTGCGTCGATCCCGGGTCGATGCCGGTGAGCTCCCGCACCCGGCGAAGGCGGTAGTCCAGGGTGCGCGGGTGGACGTTGAGGGCCGTCGCCGCCGAGCCGCGGTTCATGTCGTGGCGGTAGTAGGCGTCGAGGGTGACGAGCAGGTCCGGGCCCGGTCGCAGGCTCCGGACCACCGTCCGGAGCCACTCGTCGACGAACGGCACGTCCGCGACCGTGAGTTCGACGAAGACGTCCGCGAGGGTGTGCGGCCTCAGTCGCGTCGACGCCCGCCGCAGCGGGGCCGCCCTGCTGATCCGCCGGGCCCGGTCCAGGGCACCGGACAACTCCGACAGCGGTGCGGAGGCGGTACCGGCGGCGCAGGGGCGGCCGAGAGCCTGGGCGAAGTCCTGCAAGAGGTCCCGTACGAGGTCCGGGGCGGGATCCGGGACGAGTTCGGGCGCGAGGTCGGGCGCGGGGTGCCGCCGCGCGGTCCCGACGACCCCGGCGACCCCGGCGGTCCAGGGAACCAGGACGATCAGCTCACCGCCCCCGCGCCCGCCGCCTCCTCCGCCGCCGCGCTCCGGGCACCAGGTGGCCGGCACCCCGTACGTCTTCACCAATGCCTCGATCTCGTTCTCCAGGTCGCGATCGCCGGCCGGGCGGTCCGGCACCCGGATCACCGTCACCGCGTAGTGGTCGGCCAGTTCCATGCCCGCGACCAGGGCGAGCTCCTCCGCGCCGGGGTCCTCGGCCAGCAACGACCGTGCCAGCAGGGCGACTTGTTCCACGTAGGGCACCTGGTGCCGCATCACCGTCACGAAGCCCTCGCGGTAGGCGCCGATACCGCGCTCGCCCTGCGGGGCGAACCAGCTCATGATCCGCATGAGTTCCTCGACATGGCCGCCGCGCTGGGCTTCCGTCGCCTCGTTGATCTCGCGCAGCATGAGCGCGGTGTGCACGCTCAGCACCCGCTGCCGCGACTCCGGCGACATGCCCGACCCGGCCCGTGACGCACCCATCGACGTGATGTAGCCGAGGTCGTCCTCGGTCAACCCGCCGTTCTCCGGCGCGAGTTCCACCGTGCGATGCCTGAACCACACCGAGTACTCAAGCGTCTCGGCCCTGGCCCGGGAGTTCACGTCGAGGGATCCGAGCTCCGGGATCTCGCGCGCATAAGTCTCCACCTCGCGGCGCGCGTTGGCCGTCGCCTGCCGGGCCAGCTCGCCGAAGAGACTCCCCATGGGCGTGAGCATGCCATCGCGGCCGTGAGCGTCGACAGGTGAAATCCGGACGGGCGTTTATCAATCCGGGTGAATCGATGAAGGATGTGCCGACGTCGCGTTTGTCATCCTGCGCAAAGTTCCTGAATCAGGGCGTACTTGTCGCCGGATCCGCTTGTGAGGCCGCCACGGCCTGGGCTTAATGGGAACCGCGCAGCCGCCCACGGAGGATCACTTCGGTGCGGCAACAGCTCGACATGTCGGTCGGCGCCACCGGCGCAGCCGACGCATCCAACGCGGTCCACGCATTCCCTCGCCGTTCAGCGACGTCCAGGACGCCTGAAGCGCTGCCATTCCACTGCCATTCCGCTGCGGTGCGGTGCGAGGAAATGACGTTCTTTCGAACGGGAGGAAGACGACAGTGAAAACAGGGACCAGAAAGAGATTGGCGGCGACGGTCGCCATGATTTCCGCGGCGACCGCGCTCATGGTCGGCGCACCCGGCTCCGGCTCGGCCGCCTCCGCCGTCCCCGGCCTGCGGGCCTTCGGGATCACCGGGGACGGCACGCTGATGGCCACGTTCACCACCGACAAGCCGCAGGTGCTCGACTGGGTCCGGCTCGTCACCGGCCTCAGCGGCGACACCAAACTGCTCGGGATCGACCACCGGGTGCAGAACGGCCTCCTGTACGGCCTCGGCGACAAGGGCGGCATCTACACGATCAAGACCCCGCCGGCCACCGCCGACGTCGTCGTCACCAAGGTCTCGCAGCTCCAGGTCGCGCTCTACGGCACGACCTTCGACATCGACTTCAACCCGGCGGCCGACCGGCTCCGGGTGATCAGCGACTACGGCCAGAACCTGCGGCACAACCTCAATGACCACACCACGGCCACCGACACCGCACTGAACATCCCGCCGGCCACCACGGCGGTGCAGGGCGTGACCGCCGCCGGGTACACCAACAACGACCTGGTCGGGTCCACGGGGACGACCCTGATCGACGTCGACACGCTCAACGATCAGGTAGTCATCCAGTCGCCGCCCAACGAGGGCAACCTCGTCACGACCGGTCTGCTCGGCTTCGACGCCGGTCTCAACGCGGGCCTGGACATCTTCAGCTACCTGACCAACGGCAAGACCACCTCGTACGCCGCCTTCGCCACGCTCACGCCGTACGGCGCGAGCACGCCGTCGCTGTACGGCGTCGACGTCCTGACCGGCGACACGACGGCCATCGGCCAGTTCCCCCTGAACATCACGGACCTGGCCATCACCATCTCCGGGACCTGAGCCCGCCCGGACGACCCGCCCTGCACCCCGCCCTGCACGCTGCTCCGCCCTCGTCCCACTCTCGCCGCGGCCCGTCCGCTCCCGGACCGCGGCGAGCCCGGGGTCGCGGCGCCGGGCGGGGAACGGCCGGGGGAACGGCGCGGGACGGCCCGGCTCAGTACGGCCGCGGTATCTCGTGCTCGTCCAACGCTGCGCCGTAGCGCTCCAGCAGGGCGTCGAGGCCGGCCAGGAGGAGCCCGGCGGCGTCGCGGGCGTCGCCCAGGTCACCTCGGTCGCACGCCTCCACCAGCTCCGCCATGTCGGTGCGGAGGATGTGCAGGGAGTCGCCCTGCACCAGGACCCCGGGGAAGCGTCGGCCGGGCAGGCGGACTACGGCGTTGTTGCCGCCGGCGGTGAACAGCTCTGCTTCGATGCGTTCCATCGGGCCATCCAATCCGGCCCGGCGATGTGGCGACAACCGCATTGCCAGGGGGGAAGCGTGAAGGACGGGGCAGGCGGGACCCGGAAACCACGGCTGACGTGGGGTGCGAACACGGACCCGCCTCCGGTCACGGGCCGACGCCCGGGCCCTCACGACGGCGATCCGCTCCGATGTGCGCGACGCCCCGGCCTCATCGCCGACCCACGGCGCCGGCCCGCGCGACGCCGGTCAAGCGAGCCTCGAGATCCCCAGCAGCAGCGGACCCGTCGGTTCCGCCACGATGTCCGCGACCGTGATCGGGTCCAGGGACGCGAAGAACGCCTCCTGAGCCCGGCGCAGGGCGCCACGCAGCCGGCAGGCCGATGCCAGGGGGCAGGGGGTGGCGCCCTCGCAGTCGACGACGTCGCCGTCCCCCTCGAAGGCGCGGACCACCGTACCGACGGAGGCGGCGCGGCCCCGGTCGGTGAGGGCCAGGCCGCCGCCCCTGCCCCGACGGGCCTCCAGCAGGCCCATGTGCTGGAGCTCGGCGACCACCTTGGCCGCGTGGGTGTAGGGGACCTCCATGGCGGCGGCCACGTCACGGGTGGTGGGGGTGGCCTCCGGGGTGTCGCCCGCCACCGCGAGTCGCATGAGGACGCGCAGTGCCAGGTCGGTGGATCGCAACAGCCGCATGGGAGGAAGCGTAGATAATGCGCATCTCCGATTCAAATTATTCGCCCGCACTCCCCCTCGCCCGCCTCTTGGCTGTGACCCGTCTACGACTTTCCCCATCTCCCCATTACGATCAGCGGACTCGCACACCCCGACCGTCCCGCCCCTTTTCCCCAGAAGGACAGGCCTCATGGGTTCCGCCAACAAGACCGGCAGCGCGGCGCGCAAGGCGCGCATAGAGGAGATGCGGCGGACCGAGCAGGCCCGCGAGCGGCGTAACCGGTTTCTCGTGATCGGCGGCAGTGTCGTCGCCGTGGTCGCACTGGTCGCCGGTGGTGTGTTCGTCGTGAAGTCGCAGTCCGGCGACGACAAGGACACCGCCGCCGACGGCAAGGCGGCCTCGGGTCACTTCGTCACCGGTGCGGACGGCGTCAAGACGTGGAAGGGCACACTCGGGCGTACCCACGTCACGAAGACCGTGAAGTACCCGACCGAGCCCCCCGTCGGCGGGGACCACAACCAGGTCTGGATGAACTGCAACGGTGACGTCTACACCAAGGCCCTCGACAACATGAACGCCGTGCACTCGCTCGAGCACGGCGCGGTCTGGGTGACGTACAACAGCAAGGCGAGCAAGGCCGACGTCGATGCCCTCGCCGCCAAGGTCAAGAAGACGCCCTACACACTCATGAGCCCGGACGACGCCCAGGCCGACCCGATCATGCTCACCGCGTGGGGCCACCAGCGCACGGTGACGAGCGCGAGCGACGCGAACGTGGACGCGTTCCTCGAGAAGTTCGTGCAGGGCGAGCAGACGCCCGAGCCGGGTGCCGCCTGCACGGGTGGTCTGTCGAAGTGAGGTACGCGGGAGTGGCGGTGGCCGTGGCCGGAGTGCTCGTCGCCGCCGGGGCCATCACCTACTCCGTCGCCGAGGACGGTTCGGCGGACACCGCGGCGCCCGCCGCCGACTCCGCCGACGCCGGGTTCGCCCGGGACATGGCGGTGCACCACCAGCAGGCCGTCGAGATGTCGTACATCGTGCGGGACCGGACGACCGACGAGGACATCAGGCGACTCGCCTACGACATCGCGCAGACGCAGGCCAACCAGCGCGGCATGCTGCTGGGCTGGCTCGATCTGTGGGGGCTGCCGAAGGTGTCGTCGAAGGCGCCGATGAGCTGGATGGGCATGGGCGACATGGCCGACGGCGAGGACGGCGCGCTGATGCCGGGCATGGCGACCAACACCGAGCTGAAGAAGCTGGGGACGCTGAACGGCAAGGCGGCCGAGGTGTTCTTCCTGCAGCTGATGACCGCGCACCACAAGGGCGGTATCCACATGGCCGAGGGCTGTGTGGACAAGTGCACGGTCGGCGTGGAGAAGCGGCTCGCGCAGGGCATGGTCGAGGCGCAGCAGTCGGAGATCGACCTGATGACGGACCTGCTGAAGGCCCGGGGAGCCCAGCCGTAGGACCTGACCTGGCCGACTCACGGGAACAATCCATAGGGTTTTCCCTCGATTTCGCGGACGTATCCGTCAAATCAGCCCAGCAAGCGGTCACTTGGGCGCTTCTTGGTGTTCGCATTCCCCTGGCATGAACGGTTCATCGCAAGAGTGGCCAGCACGCCGAGTGATCCACTCGCGTCGAACCACATACAGGGGGTCCTATGAGATCCAACCGCGCCGCGCTGCGCGCCGGAGCGAGCATGGCAGCGACACTGCCCATGATCGCCGGCGCGCTGGCGCTCGGCATACCCGCCGCGCACGCCGCGGACAGCCCGACCCGTGACACGCTGGCCGGGACCAAGCCAGCGTGGGCCACGGCCAAGGCGGACAAGGGCTCGACCTCGGACAGTGCCCAGGTCTCCGCCCGCGTCTACCTCGCGGGACGGGACGCCGCCGGCCTCGCCGCGTACGCGAAGGCCGTGTCCGACCCGGCCTCGCCCTCCTACGGCAAGTACCTCTCCGCCCAGCAGTCCCAGGCCCGCTTCGGCGCGACCGAGGCCCAGGTGGCCGCGGTCAGGTCGTGGCTGACGGCGGCCGGTCTGAAGATCACCGGCACGACCCGGCACTATGTGTCGGTCAGCGGTGAAGTGGCAGCCGTCGAGAAGGCGTTCGGCACCCAGCTGCACAACTACACCAAGGGCAGCAGGACTTACCGCGCGCCGTCGAAGTCGGCCTCGGCTCCCGCGAGCCTGGACGGCGCCGTCCTGACCGTCACCGGCCTGGACAACGCACCGCACAAGGCCGCGTCCAAGGACCAGCTCCCGCCGCCGGACGCGGTGTTCAAGAACTCCGGGCCGTTCTCCTCGTACTACGGCTCCAACACCGCGAGCACCCTCCCCTCGGCGTACGGCAAGAAGATCCCGTACGCCGTGCAGGGGTACACCGGCAAGCAGCTGCGGGCCGCGTACGGCGCGGGCGGCTACACCGGCAAGGGGGTGCGCATCGCCATCACCGACGCGTACGCCTCGCCGACGATCGCCTACGACGCGGCCACCTACGCGAAGGCGCACGGCGACGCGCGCTGGAAGACGGGGCAGCTGACCCAGGTCCTGCCGTCGGACTACACGCGGACCGAGGAGTGCGGGGCGGCCGGCTGGTACGGCGAGGAGACCCTCGACGTCGAGGCCGTGCACGCGGTCGCACCGGCCGCGAACGTCACGTACGTGGGCGCCGCGTCCTGCTACGACGACGATCTGCTCGACTCGCTCAGCAAGATCGTCGACAACCACCTGGCCGACATCGTCTCCAACTCGTGGGGCGACATCGAGGCCAACCAGACGCCGGACCTCGCGGCCGCCTACGACCAGGTCTTCCAGTTCGGCGCGGTCGAGGGAATCGGTTTCTACTTCTCCTCCGGCGACAACGGCGACGAGGTCGCCAACACCGGCACGAAGCAGGTCGACACCCCGGCCAACTCCGCGTGGGTGACGGCGGTCGGCGGTACCTCGCTGGCGGTCGGCAAGAACGACAAGTACCTGTGGGAGACCGGCTGGGGCACCGACAAGGCCTCGCTGTCGGCCGACGGCAAGAGCTGGACGGACTTCCCGGGCGCGTACACCTCGGGGGCGGGCGGCGGCACCAGCAAGACCGTCGCCGAGCCGTACTACCAGAAGGGTGTCGTCCCGAAGGCGCTCGCCACGGCCAACAGCGCCGCCGGCAACCGCGTCGTCCCGGACATCTCGGCGATCGCCGACCCGAACACCGGCTTCAGGGTCGGCCAGACCCAGACCTTCCCGGACGGGACCGAGCAGTACAGCGAGTACCGCATCGGCGGCACCTCGCTGGCCGCGCCGGTCATCGCGGCCGTGCAGGCCCTGGGCCAGGAGGCGCGCGGCGGCAAGGCGATCGGCTTCGCCAACCCGTCGATCTACTCCAAGTACGGCTCGCGGGTCTACCACGACGTCACGGACAACCCGACCGGGTCCGGGCTCGCGGTCGCGCGCGTCGACTTCGCCAACAGCTACGACGCGACGGACGGGCTGCTGACCTCCGTCCGCAGCCTCGGCAAGGACAGCTCGCTGTCCGCCGTGAAGGGCTACGACGACGTCACCGGCGTGGGTACGCCCGCAAACGGTTACGTGGAGTCGTACCGCAGGCGCTGAGCAGGTCGTCCGCGTGCCGTGCACACGTCGGACGCGGAGGGGGCGTGGGGTATCCGACACCCCGCGCCCCCCATCGCGTCGCATTGACGATTACACTGATGCGCGTGCCTCAACTTCGTCTCGCTCTGAACCAGATCGACTCGCGTGTCGGCGACCTCGTCGGCAACACCGAAACGATCCTCCGCTGGACCCGGCACTCCGCCGAGCAGGGAGCGCATCTCGTGGCGTTCCCGGAGATGGCGCTCACCGGGTACCCCGTCGAGGACCTCGCCCTGCGCTCCTCCTTCGTCGAGGCCTCCCGCACGGCCCTGCGCGAACTCGCCGTCCGCCTCGCCGACGAGGGCTTCGGCGAACTGCCGGTGGTCGTCGGCTACCTCGACCGGTCCGAGGGTGGCCGGCCGAAGTTCGGCCGCCCGGCCGGCTCGCCGCGCAACGCGGCGGCGGTGCTGCACGGTGGCGAGGTGATCCTGACCTTCGCCAAGCACCACCTCCCGAACTACGGCGTCTTCGACGAGTTCCGCTACTTCGTGCCGGGCGACACCATGCCGGTGCTGCGGGTGCGCGGCGTCGACGTGGCCCTCGCCATCTGCGAGGACCTCTGGCAGGACGGCGGCCGGGTGCCCGCGGCGCGCTCCGCCGAGGCCGGTCTGCTGCTGTCCATCAACGCCTCCCCTTACGAGCGCGACAAGGACGACACCCGTCTGGAGCTGGTCCGCAAGCGGGCCCAGGAGGCCGGCTGCACCACCGCCTACCTCGCGATGATCGGCGGCCAGGACGAGCTGGTCTTCGACGGCGACTCGATCGTCGTCGACCGCGACGGCGAGGTCGTCGCGCGGGCGCCGCAGTTCTCCGAAGGGTGCGTGGTCCTGGACCTCGACCTGCCGGCGGCCTCTGCCGACGCTCCCACGGGTGTCGTGGACGACGGTCTGCGCATCGACCGCGTCGTGGTGTCCCAGGACCCCGTCCCGGCGTACGAGCCCGAGCTGAGCGGCGGGTACGCGGAGCGGCTGGACGACGCCGAGGAGATCTACTCGGCGCTGGTCGTGGGCCTGCGCGCGTACGTCGCGAAGAACGGCTTCCGGTCGGTGCTCATCGGGCTGTCGGGCGGTATCGACTCGGCGCTCGTCGCGGCGATCGCGTGCGACGCGGTGGGCGCGCAGAACGTGTACGGCGTGTCGATGCCGTCGAAGTACTCCTCCGAGCACTCGAAGGGCGACGCGGCCGAGCTGGCGCGCCGCACCGGTCTGAACTTCCGCACGGTCCCGATCGAGCCGATGTTCGACGCCTACATGGGCTCGCTCGGCCTGACGGGTCTGGCGGAGGAGAACCTCCAGTCGCGGCTGCGCGGAACCCTGCTGATGGCCGTCTCCAACCAGGAGGGCCACATCGTCCTCGCCCCCGGCAACAAGTCGGAGCTGGCGGTCGGCTACTCGACCCTGTACGGCGACTCGGTCGGCGCGTACGGCCCCATCAAGGACGTCTACAAGACGTGGATCTTCCGGCTCGCGGAGTGGCGCAACCGCGCCGCGGCGGAGCGGGGCCAGACCCCGCCGATCCCCGAGAACTCGATCACCAAGCCGCCGAGCGCGGAGCTGCGCCCCGGCCAGGTCGACACCGACTCGCTCCCGGACTACCCCGTCCTGGACGCGATCCTCGAGCTGTACGTCGACCGGGACCAGGGCGCCGACGCGATCGTCGCGGCGGGCTACGACCGTGAGCTGGTCGTCAAGACCCTCCGCATGGTGGACACCGCCGAGTACAAGCGGCGCCAGTACCCGCCGGGCACGAAGATCTCGGCGAAGGGCTTCGGCAAGGACCGCCGCCTGCCGATCACGAACGGCTGGCGCGAGTCGGTCTGACGGTCGCCCCCCGGGCTCCGAAATACGTTTCGGCCGAGGTGCGCGGCGCCCCTACTGTGGCGCGGTGACAACTCAGGTGATCGTGCTGAACGGCGGCTCCAGCTCGGGCAAGTCCGGGATCGTCCGGTGTCTCCAGGCGGTCCTGCCGGATCCGTGGCTCGCCGTCGGGGTCGACTCGCTGCTCGAAGCCATGCCCGCGTCCCTGCGGACCTCGGACGCGGGCATCGAGTTCACCGCGGACGGCGGGGTCAGTGTCGGGCCGGAGTTCCGGACGCTCCAGACGGCGTGGCGGGAAGGGGTCGCCGCGACGGTCCGCGCGGGCGCCCGGGTCGTCATCGACGACGTCTTCCTCGGCGGAGCCGCGTCCCGGCAGGAGTGGCGGCAGGCCCTCGCCGGACTGGACGTGCTCTGGGTGGGTGTCAGATGCGAGAGCACGGTCGCCGCGGGCCGCGAACTCGCCCGCGGGGACCGGGTCCCGGGCATGGCCGCGGCCCAGGCGGATCTGGTCCACCAGGGCGTCCGGTACGACCTGGAGGTGGACACCACCCACACCGAGTCCCTGGACTGCGCGCGGGCGATCGCCGCCCGGATCGGGTGTGACACCGGCCGACCGTCCTGACTTACGCGGGTCGGGTCGGGTCGGGTCGACCGATCGTCCGGGTTCCGACCGCCGGTGCCGGGCGGACGGACGGCGTGACCCGAGCTTGTGGCGACGGCGGTGGGCAGACGCGTGACCTGCGCGGCGAGGTACGTACTCCTGCGCCTCTTCGTCGAGCCGGTCGGCGGTCTCGCTGCGGCCTCACCCCGCACCTGCACCTGCACCTGCACCTGCACCTGCACTGTTGCGCTGCTGCACTGCACCTGCGACCGCGCCTGCGACACAGACGCCGCCGCATCCCGAGGCTCCCGACCGGGCGTCCGTTACCGCCGGAAGTCCCGTCGGAAGTCCCGCCGACTGCACCGCCGGCACCCCCACCCACAGGCCACTCCCGCGCGGGCACCGACCCACCGAGGTGAGTCCCGCCGCGCACTCGACATTTAGTCTGCGCGCAGATAATCTACGGATACACCATCTGATCGAGGGGGCCCGCATGTGGGAGTACGAGCACAGCATCGAGACCGACGCCACGCCCGAGGCGATCTGGCGGCTCTGGACCGATGTGCCGAACTGGGGGATCTGGAACGCGGAGATCGAGAAGATCGAGATCGACGGTCCGTTCGCGGCGGGCGCGCAGATCACCATGACGCCGCCCGGGGACGACGCGATCGTGCTGCGTGTCGCCGAGGCCGTCGAAGGCGAACGGTTCGTCGACGAGGCCCGCTTCGGCGACCTGCTGCTGCGCACCGTCCACCGGATCGACCCGATCGACCGGAGCCGGGTCCGGGTGGCGTACCGGATGGAGATCACCGGCACCGGCGCGGACGAGGCCGGCCCGCAGATCGGCCCGGCCATCACGGCCGACTGGCCCGACACCATGGCCGCGCTGGTCGGGCTGGCTCAGCGCTGATGCCCCTCAGCCCCGGCGAGAGCCCCGGATTCCTGCTGTGGCACACCACCCTGCGCTGGCAGCGCGAGATCGCCGCCGCCCTGGCACCACTGGACCTCACCCACGTGCAGTTCGTGCTGCTCGCCTGCGCCTGGTGGCTCAACACGCAGGGCGAGCACCCCAACCAGCTGGCCCTCGCCCGCCAGGCCGGCACGGACGTCAAGATGACCTCCCAGGTGCTGCGCACCCTGGAAAACAAGGGGCTCATCGAGCGTGAGGTCGACCCGGCCGACACCCGCGCCAAACGGCTGCGTGTCACCGATACGGGCGCCGACCTGGCCCCGCGCGCGATCGCCGCGGTCGAGCAGGCCGACGCGCTGTTCTTCCAGCCGGTGTCCCGCGACGACGTGACGGCCCTGCTCGGCCGCCTGGCCCGTCCGGAAACCTGAAATGCGGTGGCCCGCACGTCGCGGGCCACCGCATGTCACACCTGGAGGGACGTCAGTGACGGACCCCCGCCTCCACGGTCCGCGGCACGTGTGTCGCGACGACGCGCTCGCGGCCGGTGGTCTGCGGGGTCCGGCGGGCGTCGACCGCGGCCGCGACGCCTGCCACGACCAGGCCCAGGGCCGCCAGTACCGCTCCCGCCAGCGCGGGTGAGGTCACGCCGAGGCCGGCCGTGAGGGCCAGGCCGCCGAGCCAGGCGCCGCCGGCGTTGGCCATGTTGAACGCGGCCTGGTTGGCGGAGGAGGCCAGCGACGGGCCCGCGGCCGCCTTCTCCATCACCATCAGGTTGAGCGGCGAACCCGTCACGAACGCCGCCACGCCCAGCAGGACCACGGCCAGCGCGCCGCCCCACGCGGTCGTCATCAGCAGCGGGAACAGGGCCAGGACGACCACCAGGGACGTCAGGCCGCCGAACAGGGTCGGGCGCATCGCGTGGTCGGCGAGCCGGCCGCCCACCAGATTGCCGATCGTCGCGCCGACGCCGAACAGCGCGAGCAGCAGCGTCACGCTGGAGTCGGCGTAGCCGGCGGAGTCCGTCAGCATCGGGGTGATGTAGCTGTAGGCGGAGAACAGGGCGCCGAAGCCGGCCACCGTCGTGCCGAGGGCCAGCCACACCGGCAGCGAACGCAGGGCCGCCAGCTCGCGGCGCAGCCCGACGGCGGGCGCGTGGGTGTGGTCGCGCGGGATCAGCAGGGCCAGGGAGGCGATCGCGGCCAGGCCGATCACGCTGACGCCGAGGAAGGTCGCGCGCCAGCCGAGGTGCTGGCCCATGAGGGTGGCGACGGGGACGCCCGCGATGTTGGCGACGGTCAGACCGAGGAACATCAGCGACACCGAGCGGGCCTTGCGTTCCGGGGCGACCAGGTTGGTGGCCACCACCGCGCCGACGCCGAAGAACGCGCCGTGCGGGAGACCGCTGAGGAAGCGGGCGGCCAGCAGCGAGTCGTAGCCGGGGGCGAAGGCCGACAGGGCGTTGCCCACGACGAACAGACCCATCAGGGAGATCAGGACGGTCCGGCGGGACATCCGTGCCGTGACGGCGGCCAGCAGCGGCGCGCCGATGACGACGCCGAGCGCGTACGACGAGACCAGATGTCCCGCCGTCGGGATCGAGACATGCAGGTCGTCCGCGACATCGGGCAGCAGGCCCATCATCACGAACTCCGTGGTGCCGATTCCGAAGGCACCCACGGCCAGGGCGAGCAGGGCCAGGGGCATGAGGGACTTGCCTTTCAGGGAGAGTGGGTTCCGTTCAGCATACGTGTCGTATGTTCAAGTACGGAACAAAGTCCCCTCGGCCTGCTATTCCAGCGAGCGACCCCCTGGTCAAGGTGTGGTGACCTTCACACGCGCCGCCACCGGCAGATGGTCGCTGCTTGTCTGCGGCAGCGTCCAGGAGGTGACCGGCTCCACGCCCTTCACCATGATCTGGTCGATCCGCGCCATCGGGAACGACGCGGGCCAGCTGAAGCCGAAGCCGCTGCCCGCCGCGCCCTGCGTGGAGCGCATCTGGGAGGTCACGGCGTTGAGCGAGCGGTCGTTCATGGTGCCGTTGAGGTCGCCGAGCAGGACCACCCGGGTCAGCCTCTCGTCGGCGATCGCCTCGCCCAGCGCGTCCGCGCTCTTGTCGCGCTGGCGGGCGGTGAACCCGGCCTGGAGCTTCACCCGCACCGACGGCAGGTGGGCGACGTAGACGGCGACCTGTCCTTCCGGCGTCGTGACCGTCGCCCGCATCGCGCGCGTCCACCCCAGCTTGATGTCGACCGGCTTCACCGCGCTCAGCGGGTACCTGCTCCACAGGCCGACCGTGCCCTGCACCGAGTGGTACTTGTACGTCGCCACCAGCGCCTTCTCGTACACCGGCACCGCCGCGGCGGTCAGCTCCTCCAGGGCCAGCACATCGGCCTCGGACGCGGCCACGTCACGGGCGGTGCCGGCCGGGTCCGGGTTGTCGGCGTTGACGTTGTGGGTGGCGACGGTGAGGTCGCCGCCGCTGCCGGTCCGGTCGACGAGGAGCCCGCCGAAGAGGTTCAGCCAGACCACGGCCGGGAGGACGACGGCGATCAGCGCGATCGCCGACTTGCGCACCAGCGCCAGCACCAGCAGCACCGGCACGAACAGGCCGATCCAGGGCAGGAACGTCTCCGTCAGACTGCCGAGGTTGCCGTAGCGGTTGGGGATGCGCGAATGCAGCCCCATCACCAGGGAGAACGCCAGCGCGAACCCGGTGAGGACCAGACCCCGCCGCCAGATGCCCGGATCACCTCGCCAGCCCGCGCCGATCCGGCCGAACAGGGTGCCGATCAGGCGCCGGAGCCGAACTCCCCGAGGCTCGGGACCCGAGCCTCCGTTGTCGTCCGTCTCCGTCATGTACGCCTGCTGCGCCATACCGTCGCCTCACTGCCTGCCTTGCACACCGTCCGTTCCCCCGGGTACGACCCTAGGGGATGATCGGCTTTGATCTCGCCGTCCTGTGACGGCCGTACGGGCACGAGGACGACCGGCGTGGCCCTACGGGTTCCGGTCCCGGGCGACAGGGCCCGGTCTGTGACGAAACGCGCACATTGGGGCTACCGCGGCGAGGAACTGACGGGGCGTAGCCCGGCGAGCAGCGTGTCGACGATGCGCGCGGGGAGGTCGTCGGGGAGATCGGCGTCGGGGCGCATGATCGCGCGGACGAGCATGGGGCCCACGAAGATGTCGTTCACGAGTTCCACATCCAGGTCGGCGCGCAGTTCGCCGTTCTCCTGACCCCGGCGCAGGACCTCGACGGCCATCCTGCGCCGGGGTTCTATCGCCGTGTTGTGGTAGGCCGCCCAGATCTTCGGGCTGCTCTTCATCTGGGCGTGGACGTTGTGCAGGATCGCCGAGGAGCGGTTGGCGAGACCCCGCCGCCGCAGCGCCTCGAGGAGCACGACCAGGTCGTCGCGCATGGAGGTGCCGGGGAGTTCGGGGTCCTGCGGTTCGGCGGCGCGCAGCACGTCGACGAAGAGTTCCTCCTTGCCGCTCCACCGGCGGTAGATGGCGGCCTTGCCGACGCCGGCGGTACGGGCGATGCGCTCGATGGAGATCTCGGCGAGCGAGACACCGTCCTCCAGCAGCTTCATCGTGCCCTCGAGGATGGCCCGTTCGACCGCCTCGCTGCGGGGCCGCCCCCGGACGGGCTGCTCCCCGCTCACGCCGGTCTCCGTGACGGTGGTCCCCCTGTCGGCGAGGCTCACGTGTTCGATCCTTTCGTCGCAGTGCGGGAATTGTCGCCCGGAGGACGGTGGGGCGGCGACTCCCGGCCGCCCCGGCCACCACCCTCTAAGGCTTCGTCCGCACCAACTCCCCCTCCTCCGTCGCGTCCTCCGTCGCGGGCTTCGGCCTGCCCGGCAGGAACACGGCCACCACGACCGCGCCCACGGCAGCGACCCCGGCCCCGCACAGGGCGGTGATGTGCATGGCGTGCAGGAAGGCGTCGTTGGCGGGGGTGACCAGCACCTTGCCCTGGTCGCCGAGTTTCGCGGCGATCCCGAGCGTCGCCTCGATGGACTCACCCGCGGTGTCGCGCAGGGCCGCCGGCAGCGTGCCGAGGTGACCCTCGATGCCGCTGCGGTACGACGCCGACAGCACCGAGCCGAGCACGGCGATGCCGAGCGCGCCGCCGAGTTGGCGGAAGGTGTTGCTGAGCGCGGAGGCGGAGCCGGCCTTCTCCCGGGGCAGCGCCTGCATGATGACCACGCTGGTGGGGGTCATGACGTGGGCCATTCCGGTGCCCATGAAGAAGAAGACGATCTCCAGGAGCCAGATCGGGGTGTCGGCGTCCAGCGTGGCGAAGGCGACCAGGGTCGCCGCGAGGACGACCATCGCCCCGGTGGTCGTGGCCCGGACCCCGAAGCGGTCGACGACCAGCCGGGCGCGCGGCGCGAAGATCAGCTGGGCGGCGGCCAGCGGCAGCAGGAGCAGACCTGACTGCAGCGGGGAGTAGCCGCGCACGCTCTGGGTGTAGAAGACCGAGAAGAAGGTGACGCCCATCAGCGCGAAGAAGACCAGCGTGATGACGGCCATCGCGGCCGAGAACACCTTGTTCTTGAAGTAGTCCATGTCGACGGACGGATGGTCGCTGCGCTTCTCGTACACCACGAACGCGACGAGAACGAGCAGGCCGGCCGCTATGGTCGCCAGCACGGTCGGGTCCGTGAAGTCGGCCAGTTCGCCGCCCTTGATGATGCCGTAGACGAGCAGGACCAGGCCGACGACCGACAGGACGACGCCGACGAGGTCGACGCGACCGGGGTTCGGGTCACGCGACTCGGGCACCAGCCACAGCATCAGCCCGACCGCGATCAGCACGATCGGCACGTTGATGAGGAAGACCGAGCCCCACCAGAAGTGGTCGAGGAGCAGACCGCCGGTGATGGGGCCGATGGCGATCGCGAGCCCGACACCGCCCGCCCAGATGCCGATCGCCTTGGGCTGCTCCTCGCGCTCGAAGACGTTCATCAGGACGGCGAGGGTGGCAGGCATCACGAAGGCGGCGCCGACGGCCATCAGCGCACGGAACGCGATGAGCTGGGCCGGCGAGCCGGACTCCGCGGCGAGCGCGGAGCCGATCCCGAAGACGGCGAGCCCGCCGAGCAGGACCTTCTTGCGGCCCATCCGGTCACCGAGGAGACCGGCGGTGAACAGCAGTCCCGCGAAGACGAGCGTGTAGGAGTTGATCGCCCACTCCAGCTCGCTCTGGGTGGCGCCGAGGCCGGTCGGGGCGGGTGTCGAGATCGTCTTGATCGCGACGTTCAGGATCGAGTTGTCGAGCACCACGATCAGCAGGCTCAGCATCAGGACACCGAGGATCGCCCAACGACGCCGGTGCACCGCTTCCGGTATCCGCGGAGCGGTGGGGACGGCAGGAGTAGTCATGGCGTCGAGCGTAGGGCACTTCCGATACGAGACCGTCTCGTATCGATTCCTCTTACCGTTTTTCTTACTGAGGCTTTACCCACAGGGGGCGCTCTGGCCCTCCCTGGCACGAAGTGCCACCATGGGTGGTGGTCCGGGGACGCCGTGAGGGCGCCTCGAGATGACGAAGGAGCCGTTGCAATGACGCAGCTTTCGGCTGCCCACACGAATGCCCCCGACGGCAGCAAGGCGCTGTACGGAGGCAAGGGCACACGCCGTATCACTGTTCGCGACATCGGCCTCGCCAAGGAGCGCGGCGAGAAGTGGCCCATGCTCACCGCCTACGACGCGATGACCGCCTCGGTCTTCGACGAGGCCGGGATCCCGGTGATGCTGGTGGGCGACTCGGCGGGCAACTGCCATCTGGGGTACGAGACGACCGTGCCCGTCACCCTCGACGAGATGACCATGCTGTCGGCGGCGGTCGTACGGGGCACCAGCCGTGCGCTGATCGTCGGCGACCTGCCGTTCGGCTCCTACCAGGAGGGACCGGTGCAGGCGCTGCGCTCGGCGACCCGTCTGGTGAAGGAGGCCGGGGTCGGGGCCGTGAAGCTGGAGGGCGGGGAGCGCTCGCACCGCCAGATCGAGCTCCTCGTCGAGTCCGGCATCCCGGTCATGGCGCACATCGGCCTGACCCCGCAGTCCGTGAACGCGATGGGCTACCGCGTGCAGGGACGCGGCGAGGAGGCGGCCCAGCAGCTGCTGCGGGACGCGAAGGCCGTGCAGGACGCGGGCGCGTTCGCGGTGGTGCTGGAGCTGGTTCCGGCCGAGCTGGCCGCCGAGGTCACCCGGGTGCTGCACATCCCGACCGTCGGCATCGGCGCGGGGCCGGAGACGGACGCCCAGGTACTGGTGTGGACCGACATGCTCGGGCTGACCGGAGGCCGGGTGCCGAAGTTCGTCAAGCAGTACGCGAACCTGCGTGAGGTCATGGGCGACGCGGCGAAGGCCTTCGCCGAGGACGTCGTCGGCGGAACGTTCCCGCTGGACGAACACAGCGTCCACTGAGCCATTTCCGCACCACCGCAGCCCGCCGATCTTCCCCCGTCGGCGGGCTGCGCTCTTTTGCGCCGGTGACTGTCGGGAGGATGTCGGTGCTGTCGGCGTCCTGTCGGTGGTTTGTCGGTGGAGGTCGGCAGAGTTCCTGTCATGACGCGAATCGACAAGAACCCCAGTGGCGCGGGCAGCGCTGTGACCGTTCGGGGGTTGGTCAAGCACTACGGCGAGACCAAGGCACTGGACGGCGTCGATCTGGATGTACGGGCCGGAACCGTGATGGGGGTCCTCGGACCGAACGGCGCCGGGAAGACGACCCTCGTGCGGATCCTGTCCACCCTGCTGGCCGCCGACAGCGGGCAGGCGACCGTCGCCGGCTACGACGTCGCACGCCAGCCCCGGCAGCTGCGCCGGGTGATCGGGCTCACCGGGCAGTACGCCTCCGTGGACGAGAAGCTCCCCGGGTGGGAGAACCTGTACCTCATAGGGCGGCTCCTCGACCTGCCCCGCAAGGAGGCCCGGATCCGGGCCGACGAGCTGCTGGAGCGGTTCTCGCTGACGGACGCCGCCAAGCGGCCCGCGAGCACGTACTCCGGCGGTATGCGGCGCCGGCTCGACCTCGCCGCGTCGATGATCGGCCGGCCGCAGGTGCTGTTCCTGGACGAGCCGACCACCGGGCTCGACCCGCGCACCCGCAACGAGGTGTGGACCGAGGTCAAGGCGATGGTCGGGGACGGGGTCACCGTGCTCCTGACCACCCAGTACATGGAGGAGGCCGAGCAGCTCGCCTCCGAGCTGACCGTCGTCGACCGGGGCAAGGTCATCGCCGGCGGCGGCATCGAGGAGCTGAAGGCCCGCGTCGGCGGTCGGACGCTGCGGGTACGGCCCGCCGACCCGCTTCAGCTGCGGCCGCTGGCGAGCTGGCTCGACGAGCTCGGCATCACCGGGCTCGCCACCACCGTCGTGGACGCCGAGCGCGGTTCCGTCCTGGTGCCGGTGCTCAGCGACGAGCAGCTGACCGCCGTGATCGGCGCGGTCAGCGCGCGCGGCATCACGCTCACCTCCCTCACCACCGAACTGCCCAGCCTGGACGAGGTCTTCCTGTCCCTCACCGGCCACCGGGCGAGTGCCCCGCAGGACGCCCAGCCCACCGAGACCCGCGAGGAGGTCGCCGTATGAGCGCGGCCACGATCGACATCAGCACGACAGGCGACGCGCGCATCCCGTTGCGCAGCCACCTCCGGCACACCGGTGCGCTGATCCGCCGCAACCTGCTGTGGATCCGGCAGGACCCGGAGTCGATGTTCGACGCGGTCCTCTTCCCGGTGATCTTCACCCTGCTGTTCGTGTACGTCTTCGGCGGCTCGATCGGGCAGTCGTTGGGCGGCGGGCAGGAGGCGTACGTGCAGTACGTCATTCCCGGGCTGCTGGCCATGATGGGGATGAACATGGCGCAGGGCGTGGGCACCGGCTTCAACACGGACTTCAACTCCGGGGTCATGGACCGCTTCCGGTCGCTGCCCATCGGACGGGGCTCGGTGCTCTTCGCCAAGATCGTCGTAGAGCTGATGCGCATGCTGGTCGCGTGCGTGATCCTCGTGGTGGTGGCCGTGCTGGTGGGCTTCGACATCACCAACTGGCCCGGCCTGTTCGCCGCCGTGGGGCTGGCCACGGTGTTCGGCTCGGCGCTGATGTGGGTGTTCCTCACCCTCGGCGTGATGATGAAGAGCGCGCAGTCCGTGCAGGCGATGGGCTTCCTGGTGCTGATGCCGCTCCAGTTCGGCTCGTCGATCTTCGCCCCCACCCAGTCGATGCCGGGCTGGCTCCAGAACTTCACCGAGTACAACCCGCTGTCCTCGCTCGCGGACGCGGCGCGCGGACTGATGGTGGGCGGGCCGGTCGCGCACGGCCTGTGGGTGACGCTGGCCTGGTCGATCGGGCTCACCGCGGTGATGGCGCCGGTCGCGATCCACAAGTTCCGCACGAAGACCTGAGCCGGCCGCCGGACGGGTCACGTCGGGACGCGGCGATACGCGCCGGGACGCGGCAGGACGCGCCGGGACGCATCAGGCCGATTCACACCAGGGCGGTGGCCTCCTCGTAGGAGAGGCCACCGCCCTCAGCGTACGCGCTCTCGAACTCCGCGTCGCCGAGCACACCGCGCGCCCGGGCCATGGCCAGGTCGCGCGCCACGCGCTCCACCCGCGGGGGTACGTGGCGCGGCGGCAGCAGGGTGTCGGCGGAGCCCAGGCAGCGGGCGGCGTCCGCGGCGCGGCTGCCGCCGTCCACGCCGACGAGGGCGGTCGCGGCGATGAAGAGATAGAAGGAACGCATCTGCGGGGCGATGGCCACGGACAGCGGATCCGTGGCCCGTTCCAGTGCTGCCCGGATGCCGGTCAGGGCCTGCGCGGACCGGCCGTCGACCGCGTCCAGCCAGGCCTCCGCGCCCAGGATGAAGGAGTGGAAGACCGCGAAGTGGCCGAAGTCGAACTCCTCCCGCAGCAGGTTCAGTTGCTCGCGGGCTTCGGTGCGGCGGCCGGTGGCGGCCAGCCAGCCGGCCAGGAAGAGGCGGGCGATGTGCATGGCCTCGTTGACCGCGCGCTCCTCGCCGGCGATCACCTCGCGCAGCACGCGTTCGCCCCGCTCCTCGTCGCCTGCCTCCAGCAGCGCGCTGCCCAGCCGGGCGGCGAGGACCGCGGACTGGGAGCGGGCGCCGAGCCGTTCGGCCTGCTCGATGGCGCCCTCGTAGTCGGCTGCGGCCTCGAGGTACGCGCCCAGGCGTTCGTGCGCCTCGGCACGGGCCGAGAGTGCCTCGGCGGTGCCCCAGGCGTCGCCCAGGCGCTGGAAGATCTCCAGGGCCTCGGCCGCGTCGCGGAACGCGCTCCCGGCCCAGTCGGCGCGGTTGGCGAGGATGTTGGCACGCAGCTGGAGGCAGGAGGCCAGCTCCCACTCGTAGCCGGGCGTCCGACGGCAGGTGTCGACGTTGGCGTCGATGATGGCGCGGATGCGGTCCGGGGCGCCGGTCATCATCACGGCGAAGAACCAGAGCAGGCCGGGGGCGCGGCAGGTCTGCGGCAGGCCGGGCTCGTAGGTCTCGGCGATCAGCCGCAGCTTGGCCTGCGACGTCGAGGTCTGCCAGGCCTCCATCTCGGTGTCCATACAGGCCAGATGGGCCAGATGGACCCCGCGCCGGGCCTCCGCGAGGACCTCGCCGGTCATCGGCGGCGGGGCGTCGATGCAGGACTTCCACACCGGCGCGGCCGGGCGCAGCGGTTCGGCGAACGGGTCGGGGCTCAGGGCCATGGCCTCGACGCACCAGGTGCGGGCCTCGATGCGCAGATCGCGCATCTGCCAGTACCAGACGAGCGACAGGGTCAGGCAGAGCGCCTCCTGCTCGTCCCGGGCCGCGACGGCGCGGCCCAGCGCGGTGCGCAGGTTCTCGTACTCCAGCTGGAAGCGGTCGATGGCGTCCCGCTGCCCGGGGCCGCGCAGCAACGGCTCGGTGGTGCGGGCGAGTTCGCGGTAGTACGTCAGGTGCGCCCGCTCGGCCGCCGCCCGCCGCCCCGACTCGTCCAGCCGCTCGCCCGCGTACTCGGCGACGGTCTCCAGCAGCCGGTAGCGCATGTCACCCCGGGGATCCGGAGCGGCGACGACCAGCGACTTGTCGACCAGCGAGGCGAGCAGCTCGAGCGCGGAGCGGGCCCCGAGAGGCTCGCTCGCGTCCCGGAGGCCGGGAGAACCACCCGAGGCAAGGGGGCCACGGGCGCCGCGTTCGTCACGGGAGTCACGCCCGTCACGGAAGTCGTGCCGCTCGCCGGAGCCGTGCCCCTCGAAGGGATCGGGAGAACCACCCGAGGCAAGGGGTGCGCCGGAACCGCTCGCGCCCTGGCTGTCGTAACCCTCACAGGCGCCGTGCCCCTCGTGGAGGTCAGGGATCGGCGGGCCGCACACCGCCTCGACGGCGGCGAGGTCGCAGCCTCGGGCGAAGACCGAAAGGCGGGCCAGGACGTCGCGTTCGTCCTCGTCGAGCAGGTCCCAGGACCAGTCGACGACGGCCCGCAGGGTCTGCTGGCGGGGCAGGACGGTCCGGCTGCCGGAGGTCAGGAGGCGGAAGCGGTCGTCGAGCCGGTCGGCGATCTGGCGGGGCGTCAGCATCCGCAGCCGGGCGGCGGCGAGCTCGATGGCGAGCGGCAGGCCGTCGAGCCGACGGCAGATCTCCGCACAGGCCGCCGCGGTGTCGTCGTCGGCGTCGGGCCGGAATCCGGGGCGGGCGGCCGCGCCCCGGTCGGCGAGCAGCCGCAGCGCCACCCGCTCCGGCAGCGGAGCCAGTGGGCGCAGCACCTCCCCGGGCACACCGAGCGGCTCACGGCTGGTCGCCAGCACCGTCACCTCGGGGCAGCGCGCCAGCAGCTCCTCGACGAGCCGGGCGGCGGCCTCGACCACGTGCTCGCAGTTGTCGAGGACGATCAGCATGCGGCGGCGGGCGCAGTGCTCGACCAGACGCTCCAGGGGGTCGTCGTGGCGCTCGGCGGCGACCCGCATCTCCTCGGCGCCGGCGCCGTACAGCACGGTCTCGCGGGCTCCCACGGCGGTGAGGACGGCCTGCGGCACGGCGTCCGGGTCGGCGACGGGCGCGAGTTCGGCCAGCCAGACGCCGTCGCGAGCGGTGTCCCGTACGGTCTCGGCGGTCTCCTGCGACAGCCGGGTCTTGCCGGCCCCGCCGGGCCCGAGCAGGGTGACGAGCCGCGCGCTCGCGAGGTCCCCCCGGATGGCGGCGATGTCGGCCTCCCGGCCGACGAAGGAGGTGAGGCGGGCACGGAGGTTGCCGAGGGGTGGGGGCGGCAGGGCGGGGGACGCCGGTGCGGGCGCCCCGCTCGGGCCCGCGGGCCCGACGGGACGGGACGGTTTCCGGGCGCCTCCCGGAGCGCCGAGACCTCTCGGTTCGCCGGGGCTCACCGGATCGCCGGGGGCGAGCAGCTCCGTGTGCAGGGCGCGCAGTTCGGGGCCGGGGTCGGTACCGAGGCGGTCCGCCAGCAGCCGGCGGACCTCGTCGTACGCGGCCAGCGCCTGAGCGGTGCGGCCCGCCTCGCGCAGGGCGCGCAGCCGCAGGGCCTGGAGGGGCTCGTCGAGCGGGTGGGCGTCGCACAGGGCGGTGAGTTCGGGCAGCGAACGCTCGGCCTGGCCGAGGGCGATCGCGGCGGTGTGCCGGGCGCGCACCGCGTCGAGGCGGCGGGCCTCCCAGCGGGCCGCCTCGACGGCGCGGTCGGGCAGGTCGGCGAGGGCCGGCCCCTGCCACAGGGCGAGGGCGTCGTCGAGGACGACGGCCGCCTTGGCGGGGTCGCCGTCGGCGAGCGCGCGGACGCCGTCGGCGGTCAGCCGCTCGAAGCGGTGCAGGTCGACGTCGTCCGGTGCGGCGGCCAGCCGGTAGCCGCCCTCGGCGGAGTCGATCACGCCCGCCCCGAGGGCCCGGCGCAGCCGGCCGACCAGCGCCTGGAGCGCACCCGGCGCGTCGGCGGGCGGGTCACCGGCCCACACCTCCTCCACCAGCATCCCGGCGGGAACGCTCCGGCCGGCCCGCAGCGCCAGCACGGCCAGCAGGGCGCGCAGCCGCGCTCCGCCGACGGCGACGGGGACGCCGTCCGGACGGAGTGCCTGGGTGGTGCCGAGGATGCGGTAGCGCACGGGGTCCATTCTCTCCGGTGGGATCGACGTCGGTCACGGGGTTCCGGCGGGGTGGCGCGCGCCGGGTGCCCGTACGTTGCGTGTCCCAGGAACCGAGGGTCGGCCACGAGACGTTTCCCGGTTTGCCCGGGCCGGGTACGGTCGGGCAGTTCCACACACGCGTACGAGCTCAGGGGGCCCCATGACCACCGCCACCACCCGCAGTGCCGAGCGGCGGATCAGTCCCGTCTTCCTCGGGATCCTGGCCGTGACGGCGGTCACCGGCTGGGCGACCTGGACAGGCTTCGCCGAGCAGCCGGGCGTGGCGGTGTTCCTGTTCGTGACGGCCGCCTGGATCGTGTCCCTGTGTCTGCACGAGTACGCACACGCGCGTACCGCCCTGCACAGCGGTGACATCTCGGTCGGCGCGAAGGGGTATCTCACGCTCAACCCGCTGAAGTACACCCACGCCCTGCTCAGTGTGGTGCTGCCGGTGCTGTTCGTGATCATGGGCGGGATCGGTCTGCCGGGCGGTGCGGTCTTCATCGAGCGCGCGCGGATCCGGGGGCGGTGGCGGCACAGTCTGATCTCTGCGGCCGGTCCGCTGACGAACGTGCTGTTCGCGGTGGTGTGCACGGCGCCGTTCTGGCTGGACGCGCTGGACGGCGTGCCGGCCGACTTCCGGTTCGCGCTCGCCTTCCTCGCCCTGCTCCAGGTCACGGCGGCGATCCTGAACTTCCTTCCGGTACCCGGTCTGGACGGCTACGGGGTCATCGAGCCCTGGCTGTCGTACGACGTCAAGCGCCAGGTGGAGCCGTTCGCGCCGTTCGGGCTGCTGTTCGTGTTCGCGCTGCTGTGGGTGCCGGCCGTCAACGGCGTCTTCTTCGACATGGTCGACGCGGTGCTGCGCGCTCTCGGGATCGGCGACGTCGAGACGTACTGCGGTCAGTCGCTGTACCGCTTCTGGAAGGACGCGAACGAGTTCTGCGCGGTCAGCCGCTGACGTCGGCCCCCGCGGCCCTGCGCAGCTTGTCCCGCCTCACGTAGTA
The DNA here is from genome assembly GCF_035983595.1 of Streptomyces sp. NBC_01334. Taxonomy (NCBI): domain Bacteria; kingdom Bacillati; phylum Actinomycetota; class Actinomycetes; order Kitasatosporales; family Streptomycetaceae; genus Streptomyces; species Streptomyces sp. NBC_01334. The sequence goes on from NZ_CP130718.1 coordinate 3,029,118, forward strand.
CCAGGTCATGTTGGAGGACAGGCCCGCGAGCAGCACCCACACGATGCCCAGCAGGCTGCCCTGGACGAAGGAGACGACCGCCGCGGCCACGGCGAGTACGCAGACGACGAGGGTGTAGAGGGCGAGTCGCCGGGTCGGGCCGGGTGGGGGAAGTCGCCGGGCCGGGCCGGGCGGGGGAAGGGGGGACATGGGTCCGGTTTCTCCTGTCGGGGGACACTGCTGGGCTGCTCCGACCAGTGTCCCCCATGCGCTCACACGTCCGTGACGCGCAGCCCGGCGTGGGCCTTGTAGCGGCGGTTGACGGAGATCAGGTTGGCGACCAGGGACTCCACCTGGTGGGCGTTGCGCAGCCGCCCGGCGAAGACACCCCGCATGCCGGGGATCCGGCCGGCCAGCGCCTGGACGAGTTCCACGTCGGCGCGCTCCTCGCCCAGCACCATCACGTCGGTGTCGATCTCGTCGATCTCCGGGTCCTGGAGGAGGACCGCCGAGAGGTGATGGAAGGCGGCGGCGACCCGGGAGTCCGGCAGCAGGGCGGCGGCCTGCTCGGCGGCGCTGCCCTCCTCCGGCTTCAGCGCGTAGGCGCCCTTCTTGTCGAAGCCGAGCGGGTTGACGCAGTCGACGACCAGCTTGCCGGCCAGCTCCTCGCGCAGGGACTCCAGGGTCTTGCCGTGGCCGTCCCACGGTACGGCGACGATCACGATGTCGCTGCGGCGCGCGGTCTCGGCGTTGTCGGCGCCCTCGACACCGTGTCCGAGCTCGTCGGCGGCGGCCCGGGCACGGTCGGCGGCACGCGAACCGATGATCACCTTCTGGCCGGCCTTGGCGAGCCGGTAGGCGAGACCCTTGCCCTGCGGGCCGGTCCCACCGAGCACGCCGACGACCAGTCCGGAGACGTCGGGGAGGTCCCACGGGTCCTTGGCGGGGGCCTTCGCCGGGGCGGCCGCGGCGGCGTTGTGTGCACTGTCGGTAGAGGTCATGGGCCGACTTTACGTGGGCGTGCCGAGCGGCCCTTCGTCATGTCGGGTGAACGAGGGGCGAACCCCGGGCGGGCGGCGGCCGGTTGCGGCACGATGCGGCCGCATGGACGCCGTGAGGGTCGCACTGCTGCGTGAGGTGCTCGCCGGGACCGCGTGGCTGGGGGCCACCCGGAGGTTCGCCGGGGTGCTACGCGGGTCGGTCGTGTCGCACGGGGGCGGGCTGCTGCTGGTGGGCACGGCGGCGTACGAGCCCTGGCATCTCGCGGCGCATCTGGTGGACGAGGCCGCGTGGTCGGGTACGCCGGAGCTGGCGCCGACCCTCGTACGGCATGACGCGCGTCCTTCCGACCCTGCGCATCTCGCGGTCGGCCTGGGCCGGATCGAGGCGGCCCGGCGGGGCGAGACGCTGCTGGTGGCGTCGCCGTCGGGAGACGCGCCGCTCCTCGAGCGGGTGTCGGACGCCCGGCGGGCCGGCGTCATGATCCTGGCCCTCGGCCCGGGCGAGGAGGAGCTGACGGCCCTGGCCCACGAGGCGCTGGCCGTGCCGGACGGCTCCGAGCTGGACCTGGACACCGTGCAGCATCTGGTGAGCGCGGCCGCCGGCGAGACGCTGCCCCCGACGAGAGGACGCCGGCGCTTCGCCGACCGGCTCTCCCACCTCGCCGAACGCCTCACGGCACCGCCCCCTCCCCCTTGGTGACTGCCCACCCACCTGCCCACCCCCGCCGGCCCACGGTCCGCCCGCAGGGCTCCCCGAAAAGCAGTTGCCCCTCGCTCCGCTCCCGCCCGAGCATGACCCCTCGTGACCGACGACGATGTCCCCGCCGCAGCGCCTGCCGCTCCCTCCGGTCTGCGTGCGCTGCTCCCCGATCTCGCCCCCTGGCGGGCCTCGCGGGACTTTCGGCGGCTGTGGGTCTCGGGCACGGTGTCGAACTTCGGGAGCTTCCTCACCTTCGTGGCGCTGCCGGTGCAGTTGAAGGAGCTGACCGGATCGGCCGCGGCGGTGGGGGCGATCGGGGCCGTGGAGCTGGTGCCACTCGTGGTGTTCGGCCTGTACGGCGGGGCCCTCGCGGACGCCTGGGACAAGCGCAAGCTCATCGTGTGGACGGAGGCCGGGCAAGGGCTGCTCAGCGCGGTGCTGCTGGTCAACGCGCTGATGCCGGGGCCGGCGGTGTGGCCGTTGTACCTCGTCGCCGCGCTCTCCTCCGCCCTCGTCTCCGTCCAGCGGCCCGCGCTGGACTCGCTGTGGCCGCGGATCGTCGCCCATGAGCATCTGCCGGCGGCGACCGCGCTGAACTCGCTGCGGTGGACCGTGGGCGGGGTCGCGGGACCGGCCCTCGCCGGTGTCGTCGTCGCGTACGCGGGCCTCGGCTGGGCCTACGCCGCCGACCTGCTCACCTTCGTCGTCTCGGTCGCCCTGGTGGTCCGCATCGCCGCCTCCCCCGCCGCCCGCGAAGCGGCCGGGCCCTCCCTCAAGGCCATCGCCGAGGGCGCCCGGTACGCCTGGGGCCGCAAGGAGCTCCTCGGCACGTACGCCGTCGACCTCGCGGCGATGTTCCTCGCCATGCCGCTGGCCGTGCTGCCGTTCCTCGCCGACGATCTGGACGCCGAGTGGTCGCTGGGTCTGATGTACGCGTCGGTGCCGGCGGGGGCCCTGCTGGTGAGCCTGACCAGCGGCTGGACCTCACGGGTGCACCGGCACGGGCGGATGGTGGTGCTGTCGGCCGCGCTGTGGGGCGGGGCGATCGCCGCCGCCGGACTCGCCGGGAACATCTGGCTGGTGCTGCTCTGCCTCGCCCTCGCGGGCGGCTTCGACATGGTCAGCGGCATCTTCCGCGGGGTCATGTGGAACCAGACGATCCCGGACGAGCTGCGCGGGCGGCTCGCCGGGATCGAGTTGCTGTCCTACTCCGTGGGGCCGACGGTCGGCCAGGTGCGCAGCGGCGGTCTGGCGGCCTGGCTGGGGGTGCGGACGTCCGTCTGGTCGGGCGGGGTGCTGTGCGTGGGCGCGGTGGGGCTGCTGGCGCTGTGCCTGCCGGGACTGATGACGTACGACGTGCGCACGAACGAACACGCCGCGCGGCTGCGCGACGAGCGGTCGGCAGCCGCACCGGCGCTCGACGTGTGATCGGCCGGGTGATCGGTCGTGTGATCAGATCGGGTGATCAGTCGTCGTCGGTGGCGCCGGCCGCCGGGGCGTCGTGCCACTTGGGGTCGTTCTCCCACTGGAGGTTGCGCTCGCGGGCGGTCTGCATCGCGTGCTCGGCCTCCGCGCGGTTGGCGTACGGGCCGAATCGGTCCTTGGCCGGGCACTCCGGCCCCTCCTCGACCTTCTTGTGCTCCAGGCAGTAGTACCACTCGCCCGGCTTGCCGGCGGTCGACTTCTTGAACAGGGGCATGACGGCTCCTTTCGCCATCGACATGTTCCCCCATGGCCGCTCGTTAGACTCACTGGCATGTCTGGCCAGTCGCTGCTCGTCCCCGGGGAGCTGTCCCCCATCCGTTCGGTGCCCGGAAACATCCGCCGCCCCGAGTACGTCGGCAAGCCCGCGCCGACGCCGTACACCGGGCCGGAGGTGCAGACGCCCGAGACCATCGAGGCGATGCGCCGGGCCGGCCGGATCGCCGCGCAGGCGATGGCGGAGGCCTCGAAGCTGATCTCGCCGGGGGTCACCACCGACGAACTGGACCGGGTGGCGCACGAGTACATGTGCGACCACGGCGCCTATCCGTCGACGCTGGGCTACCGCGGCTTCCCCAAGTCCCTGTGCACGAGTGTCAACGAGGTCATCTGTCACGGCATCCCGGACTCGACGGTCCTGCGAGACGGCGACATCGTCAACCTGGACGTGACGGCGTACATCGGCGGGGTGCACGGCGACAACAACGCCACGTACCTGGTCGGGGACGTCGACGAGGAGTCACGGCTGCTGGTGGAGCGGACCAGGGAGTCCCTCGAGCGGGCGATCAAGGCGGTCCGGCCCGGCCGGCAGATCAACATCATCGGGCGGGTCATCGAGTCGTACGCCAAGCGGTTCGGGTACGGCGTGGTGCGGGACTTCACGGGGCACGGGATCAACTCGTCGTTCCACTCCGGGCTGATCATCCCGCACTACGACAGCCCGCACGCGACGACCGTCATCCAGCCCGGGATGACGTTCACGATCGAGCCGATGCTGACCCTCGGCACCCACGAGTACGACATGTGGGACGACGGCTGGACGGTGCTGACCAAGGACCGCAAGCGGACGGCCCAGTTCGAGCACACCCTGGTGGTGACCGAGACGGGCGCGGAGATCCTCACGCTGCCGTGACGCGACCGAAGGCCCGCTCCCTGCTGGGGGCGGGTCTTTTCTTGTACGCTTTTACCGACAAGGCGTCGGCAAACCCATTGACTTAGGTAAGCCTTACCTTAAAGGATGTGGGCATGGACTCGTTCTCGACACTCATCCGCACGGCCTCCCACGAGCAGCACGTGGAGGCCGAGACCTCGACGTTCATGAGTGACCTCCTCGGCGGCAGGCTCGGCGTCGAGGCGTACGCGCGCTACACCGAGCAGCTCTGGTTCGTCTACGAGGCACTGGAGGCCGGCGCCGAGCGGCTGGCCTCGGACCCGGCGGCCGGACCCTTCATCCGGCCCGAGCTGTTCCGGCTGCCGGCGCTGGAGCGGGATCTCGCGCATCTGCGGGGCGCCGGATGGCGGTCGGGTGCGTCGGCCCTGCCGGCGACCGAGGCGTACGCGGCGCGGGTGCGGGAGTGTGCCGAGCGCTGGCCCGCCGGGTACATCGCCCACCACTACACGCGCTACCTGGGCGATCTCTCCGGCGGGCAGATCATCCGCGACAAGGCGGAGCGGACCTGGGGCTTCGAGCGCAAGGGCGACGGCGTCCGCTTCTACGTCTTCGAGGAGATCGGCAACCCGGCGGCCTTCAAGCGGGGTTACCGGGAACTGCTGGACGGGGTGCGCGCGGACGACCTGGAGAAGCAGCGGATCGTGAGCGAGTGCAAGCGCGCCTTCGCGCTGAACACCGACGTCTTCCGGGCCCTGGGCGAGGAGTTCTCGCTCTCGGCGTGAACCGGCTTCGCGGCGGACGGAGACGGAGCGGGCCCCCTCGCCGCAGTCACGGCGAGGGGGCCCGGCGCCTGATCAGAAACGGTCGCAGTGCTTGCCGGCCCAGAAGATGTCGGCCGAGGAGGTGTCGACCGCGCCGATGTACGGGCTGCAGACACCCTCGTCCCCGCCGAAGTGGTGGTGCTCGCGAGACTCCTCGTGGTGCTGGCGGGGACCCTCGTCGGCGGTGGCGGTCGTCGCGCCGGTGGCGGCGAGGGCGATACCCAGGACGGTTGCGGCCAGAACTGAACGGATACGCATGGCGTTCCTCTCACGGGGCTCAGTGGTCACGCCCAGAGGTCCCCGTTCGTCTTCTCGCACACACGCCAGACCACCCGTACGGCCGTGTAAAAGTACGCGGACGCCCGCGACCGGCCCTAGGGTTCAGCGCTCCAGGAACACCCGCCCGCCGATCTCCACCCACCCGTACGGCTGCGGGGCCGTCAGGATCTGGGAGCCCGCGCCCTGGGTGATGTTCAGGGCACGGCCGAGCCGTTCGGTGAGCAGCAGCGCCGGCGCGCCCGTCGCCTCGATCTCGTCGACGCCGTCACCGCGGCCGGGGAAGCCTCGGGCGCGGATCCGGCCGGCCGGCTCGTCCTCCCAGGCCCAGGCGTAGATCCAGTCGCCGGCCGGCGGCACGGGCAGGTCGTCGACCTCGGCGGCGGTGGCGTAACGGTGGAACACGCACGGCGGGGCCCACTCCGCGCGCGCCTCGATCCAGGTGAACTCGCCGTCCAGGCGGGTGCCCACGGCGCCGGCCGGCGTGACGAGTTCGGGCACGTCGAGCAGCCAGGCGACGCCCACGCACGAGTGGTCCGCGAAGGACAGGCGCCGGGTGGGCGTGTAGACGTCGATGATCCCGCGCTCGGGGTCGTCGACGAACACCGTCTCGCCGAAGCCGAGTTTCGCCGCGAGGTCCTGTCGGTCCTCGCGGTCCGGCAGCACCGAACCTTCGCGGACCACGCCCAGTTCATTGCCGTAGCCGCCGTTCGGCGCGCAGAAGGCGCGGAGCACGTCGTAATCAGTCACCGGGGAATTGAAGCACCGTCGGCCGGCCGGGACGGCCGAGCCATGGCGTGAGAAGGTTAGGCTAACCTAAGCTTCGGCCATGACCGTCCTGGACAAGCCCGCCGACACCGGCGGCTCCGCCGAGACCGCCGAGACCGCCCTCGCTCCCCGGGCCGGCCGGACGCGACACGGCACCGTCTGGCTGCTGACCACCGGGCTGGTCCTGGCCCTTCTGGTGCTCGTGCCGGTGGCCGGCGGGCTCGGCGCCTATCCGGTCCCGGTCGGGGACGTGCTCTCCTCCGTGCAGCACCGAACCGGCCTCGGGGGCCACGAGTTGGACCGGGTCGCGGAGTCGGTGCTGTGGAACGTACGGTTCCCGCGCATCGTGCTCGCGCTGCTCGTCGGCGCCTCGCTCGGGTGCGCGGGCGCGCTGATGCAGGGCGTGTTCGGCAACCCCCTCGCCGAGCCGGGCGTCATCGGGATCTCCTCCGGCGCGGCGGTCGGCGCGGTCGCCTCGATCGCGTTCGGCCTGAACTTCCTCGGCAACTGGACGGTGTCGGCCTTCGCGTTCACCGCCGGGCTCGGCACGGTCCTGCTGGTGTACGTGATGTCACGCTCCGGCGGCCGCACCGAGGTGGTGACGCTGATCCTCACCGGCATCGCCGTGAACGCCTTCGCGGGCGCGCTGATCGGGCTGTGCCTCTTCTTCGCGGACACGGCGGCGATCCAGCAGATCACCTTCTGGCAGCTCGGCTCGCTGTCCCAGGCGACCTGGCCGAAAGTGCTCGCCGTCCTGCCCTGTGCTGCGCTCGGGCTCGCGCTCGCGCCCCTGCACTCGCGCCGGCTGGACCTGCTGGCGCTCGGCGAGCGGCCGGCCCGGCATCTGGGCGTGGACGTCGAGCGGCTGCGGATCGTGCTGATCCTGGTGGTGGCGTTGCTGACGGCGGCCGCGGTGAGCGTGTCCGGGATCATCAGCTTCGTCGGGCTGGTGGTCCCGCATCTGCTGCGCATGGCGGCGGGGCCGGGGCACCGGTTTCTGGTGCCGGGGAGTGCGTTGCTGGGGGCGGTGGTGTTGCTTGCGGCGGATCTCGCGGCCCGCACGGTCGCCGTGCCGGCGGAGCTTCCGCTCGGTGTCCTGACGGCCCTGCTCGGGAGTCCGTTCTTCTTCTGGCTGTTGCGCAGGACGCGGCGCCGTCAAGGGGGTTGGGCTTGATGCCCACCCGTCCGCTGCCTGGCTCCGCCGCCCCGGGGCCCCCTGTCGTCGAGCGGGTGCGGGTCGGTCTGCGGACGGCCGCGCAGTTCCCCGCGCCCCCGGGGGGCGGGCGGGCCGCGCCCCGGCCGGCCGCCCCCGGCCCATCCGCGGGTCGCAGCCGCTTGTCCCTCCGGGGTGCGCGGATGCGCCGTCGGAGGGCTGCCGTCCTGCGCCTGCCGGTCGGCTGTGGTCGGTCGCGCAGTTCCCCGCGCCCCTGGAGGGCGGGCTGCACCCTGCCCTCCCCCGGCCACCGGCCATCCGTCATCCAGTCCTCAGCCCCTCAGCTCCCAGCCGTCAAGCGTCAGCGCAGCGCAAGTTCAAGCAATCGTCCGCCGGGCCGGCCGCTCGGCGGGCTTCGTTGGTTTTTGGAGGATTCGTTCATGAGGCTTCTTCGTCGTCGGGTTTCGGCCCCCGAGGGTGTGGCGCCCGGGGATCTGCTTGCTGAGGTCGTGGGGCTTCATGTGCGGCTCGGGGGGCGGGAGGTGCTTCGGGGGGTGGGTGTCGAGGTACGGGCCGGCGAGGTGCTCGCGCTGGTCGGGCCCAACGGGGCCGGGAAGTCGACGCTGCTCGGTGCGCTGGCCGCCGATCTGCCGGCCGCGCGGGGGGTCGTGCGGATCCTGGGCCGTCCGGCCACGGAGTGGACCGCACCGGAGCTGGCCCTGCGGCGGGCCGTGCTGCCCCAGGCGGCGGCGCTCTCGTTTCCGTTCACCGTGGAGGAGGTCGTCCGGATGGGGCGCGCCCCGCACGCCTCCTCCCCCGCCGAGGACGAACGCACGGTCGCCGCGGCGATGGCCGCCACCGAGGTGAGCGGGTTCGCCGCGCGGCCCTTCTCCGCGCTGAGCGGCGGCGAGCGGGCCCGGGTCGCGCTGGCCCGGGTGCTGGCGCAGCGCGCGCCGCTGCTGCTGCTCGACGAGCCGACCGCCGCCCTGGACCTGAAACACCAGGAGCTGGTGTTGCGGCTGTGCCGGGAAAGGGCGCGCGAGGGGGACGCGGTGGTCGTGGTGCTGCACGATCTGGGGCTCGCCGCCGCCTACGCGCACCGGGTCGCGATCCTGTGCGCCGGACGGGTGGCGGCGGACGGTCCGCCGGCCGAGGTGTTCACCGAGCAGCTGCTTTCGGAGGTCTACGACCAGCCGGTCGAGGTGCTTCCGCACCCTCGGACCGGAGCCGTACTGGTGACCCCGAAGCGGAATCTTTGAATCTCCTTTGACCATCCCTTGGGGTCCAGTTTGAGTCACCGTGATCGGCTCGTGCTCATACGGTGTCTATGAGAGGTGAATCACTGCACGGGCGGGTATTACGCAGGTAAGCCTTGGATAAGTTAGGCGAGGCTCACCAACCCTGTGAGCCGCGTCACGCCCTTATTCAGCCATCGCTGGGAGCCCGAATGCGAGCCGCCAGACTGTCCGTCGTCACCGCCGTCACCGCCGTGACCGCACTGACCGCCGTCACCGGCTGCACCTCCAAGAGCGACGCGAAAGACGGTGACCGCGTCATCAGCGTGACCGCCACCGACGCCAAGTGCGTGACCTCCAAGAAGGAGATCTCCGCCGGACACGTCGAGCTCGCCATCGAGAACAAGGGTTCCAAGGTCACGGAGGTCTACATCCTCTTCCCCGACGACCGGATCGTCAGCGAGCGGGAGAACATCGGCCCCGGCACCAAGCAGCGGGTCACCGCCGAGGTGAAGGCCGGTGACTACCAGATCGCCTGCAAGCCCGGCATGAAGGGCACGGGCATCCGCCAGGACCTCAAGGTCACCGGTGGCTCGGTCGCCAAGCGTGACCCGCGCCTGGACAAGGCGGTCGCCGCCTACCGCGAGTACGCGCAGGAGCAGGCCGACGCCACGCTGCCGCTCGTCGCGACCTTCGTGAAGGCGGTCAAGGCCGGCGACCTCGAGGCGGCCAAGGCGGCCTACGCGCCGTCCCGTATCGGCTGGGAGCGCACCGAGCCGGTCGCGGAGTCCTTCGGCGACATCGACCCGAAGGTCGACGTCCGCGCGGACGGCCTGGAGGCCGGTCAGACCTGGACCGGCTGGCACCGGCTGGAGAAGGCCCTCTGGCAGGACAAGAAGATCACCGCCGCGGAGAAGACCCTCGCCGACCAGCTCACCACCGACCTGACCGACTGGCAGAAGCGGGTCGGCAAGGCCGAGATCACCCCGACCTCCATGGCCAACGGCGCCAAGGAGCTCCTCGACGAGGTCGCCACCGGCAAGGTCACCGGCGAGGAGGAGCGCTACTCGCACACCGACCTCGTCGACTTCAAGGCCAACGTCGAGGGCGCCCAGAAGTCCTACGAGCTGCTCAAGCCGGTCGCCAAGGAGAACGACGCGGCCCTGGTCACCGAGCTGGACAAGCAGTTCGCCGCGCTGAACACGCTGCTGGACAAGTACCGCCCGAACACGTCCTCGTACGCGTTCACCGCGTACGACAAGGTCGCCGCCGCCGACCGCAAGGAACTGTCCGACGCGGTCAACGCGCTCGCCGAGCCGCTGTCCAAGCTCGCCGCCGCCGTGGCGAAGTAACCGAGGGGCCAGGACATGACCGAGACCCAGGGCAGCGTGCCTTCCCGGCGGTCGCTGATCGGCTGGGGCGGTGCCGGGCTCGCGCTCGGCGCCGCCGCGGCCGGCGGCGCGGTCGCGATGACCCGCACCGGCGACGACGTCGATCCGGCGGCCGCCGAGGCGGGCGCCGCGGTCGGCTTCCACGGCGCGTACCAGGCGGGCATCGCCACGCCCGTGCAGGACCGGCTGCACTTCGCCGCGTTCGACGTGACGACCACGGACCGCGCCGAGTTCGTCCAGCTGCTGAAGGACTGGACGGAGGCGGCCCGCCGGATGACGGCCGGCAAGGCGGTCGGCGAGGGCGCCTTCGGCGGTCTCGCCGAGGCGCCGCCGGACGACACCGGCGAGGCCCTGGGCCTCAAGCCGTCCCGGCTGACCCTGACGGTCGGCTTCGGGCCGTCGCTGTTCAAGAAGCTCGGCCTCGCCGACCGGCGGCCCGACGCCCTCGTCGACCTGCCCACGTTCGCCGGGGACGCGCTCGACGCGGCCCGCAGCAACGGCGACCTGTGCATCCAGGCCTGCGCGGACGATCCGCAGGTCGCCGTGCACGCGATCCGCAACCTGGCCCGGCTCGGCATGGGCAAGGTCGTCATCCGCTGGTCGCAGCTCGGCTTCGGCAAGACCTCGTCCACGACGCCCGACGCACAGACCCCGCGCAACCTGATGGGGTTCAAGGACGGCACCCGCAACATCGCGGGCACCGAGACCGACCGGCTGAAGAAGTTCGTCTGGGTCGGCGAGAAGGACGTCGACGAGAACTCGGCCTGGATGGTGGGCGGTTCCTATCTCGTCGCCCGCCGGATCCGTATGCACATCGAGACCTGGGACCGCACCTCGCTCCAGGAGCAGGAGGACATCTTCGGCCGCGACAAGGGCGAGGGCGCTCCGGTCGGCAAGGCCAAGGAGCGCGACGAGCCGTTCCTCAAGGCGATGAAGCCCGACGCGCACGTACGGCTCGCGCACCCGGACTCCAACCACGGGGCGACGCTCCTGCGCCGCGGCTACTCCTTCACCGACGGCACCGACGGTCTGGGGCGGCTGGAGGCCGGTCTGTTCTTCCTCGCCTACCAGCGCGATGTGCGCGAGGGGTTCGTCCGTGTCCAGCGCAACCTCGCGTCCGACGCGCTCAACGAGTACATCCAGCACGTGGGTTCGGCCGTCTTCGCCGTCCCGCCGGGCGTCCGTGACAAGGACGACTGGTGGGGCCGGACGCTGTTCTCCAAGGAGGCGTAGCCCGTGTTCTCCAACTACCTGATCGGACTGCGCGAGGGCCTGGAGGCCAGCCTCGTCGTCTGCATCCTCATCGCCTACCTGGTGAAGACGGACCGCAGGGACGCCCTCAAGCCGATCTGGATCGGCATCGGTGTCGCGGTCGCGCTCGCGCTCGGCTTCGGCTGCGTCCTCGAATTCGGCTCCCAGGAACTGACGTTCCAGGCGCAGGAGGCGCTCGGCGGCTCCCTGTCGATCCTCGCGGTCGGCCTGGTGACCTGGATGGTCTTCTGGATGCGGCGCACCGCCCGGCATCTGAAGTCGGAGCTGCACGGCAAGCTGGACGCGGCCCTCGCGATGGGCACCGGCGCCCTGGTCGCCACCGCCTTCCTCGCGGTCGGCCGGGAGGGCCTGGAGACCGCCCTGTTCGTGTGGGCGTCGGTGCACGCGGCCGGCGACGGCACCCCGCGCCCGCTGATCGGCGTGGCCCTGGGCCTGGCGACCGCCGTCCTGCTGGGCTGGCTGTTCTACCGCGGGGCGCTGAAGATCAACCTCGCCAAGTTCTTCACCTGGACCGGCGGCATGCTCGTGGTCGTGGCCGCGGGCGTGCTGGCGTACGGCGTCCACGACCTCCAGGAGGCCGACCTGGTCCCGGGCCTGAACAGCCTGGCCTTCGACATCACCGGCACGCTCCCGCCGGACAGCTGGTACGGCACGCTGCTGAAGGGCGTGTTCAACTTCCAGCCCGATCCGACGGTCCTCCAGGTCACGGTGTGGCTGCTGTACCTGGTCCCGACGCTCGCGCTGTTCCTCGCCCCGGTAGGGTTCGCCTCCGGGAAGGGGAAGGTGAAGTCGCCTGATGAGCAGGGAACGCAGCCTGAGGACCGGGGTTCCGCGCAGTCGAAGGCTCCGCGCACGTGACCGGTACGCACTCGTAGCGGCGTCACTCACCGCCGTCTCGCTCACGGCGAGCGGCTGCGTGGTCGTCCACGGGGAGCTCGAGCTGCTCCCGGCCGCCACGAAAGCGGAAGCCGTGAAGGCGGTCGAGCAGTTCACGTCCGCCTACAACAAGGCCGACGCGGCGTACGACAGTTCCCTCGACGCCGACCACACCACCGGTGCCCTCGGGATCATCGACGAGGCGCGGCTGAAGGCGGGCCGCGTCAACAACCCGGACGGCAACCCGCAGCACACCCCGCTGGTGCTGTCGGACGTGAAGTACACGATCGTCGAGAAGGCGGGCTGGCCGCGCTGGTTCGTCGCCGACGCGAAGGGCAACAAGGGCGGCGACTCACGCTGGCTGATGGTGTTCAGCCGGGGCGAGCGGACGGAGCCGTGGCAGGCGACCTATCTGACGCTGGTGGCGCCGGGCTCGGTACCGGAGTTCAAGCAGGCGGGCAAGGACGGCCACGCCGAGGCCGTACCCGCCGACTCCGCCGAACTGGCCGTCGCTCCCGAGGACTTGAGCAAGGACTACGCGGCGTACCTGCAGAGCGGCAAGGGTGCCTTCGCGGACGGCGCGTACACCGATGCGCTGCGCTCGACCCGGGCGAAGAACGCCACCAAGCCGGGCCTGGCCACGCAGTACATCGACGAGCCGCTGACCGGTGGCGACTACGCGCCGCTGGCGCTGCGCACCGCGGACGGCGGGGCGCTGGTCTTCTTCACCACGCACCACTACATGAAGCAGACGGCCGCGGCGGGCGCCGCCGTGCCCACGCCGAACAAGAACGTGGCCGCGCTGACGACCGGCGAGATCAAGCAGTCCCTGACGATGGAGTTCGTCGCCAACGACGTCGCACTGGCCCCCGCGAAGGGCGCGGGGAACGGCAAGGTGTCGATGCTCAGCCGTCTGGAGGGCCTGACGGCGGCGAAGGGCGCGTAAGCGCTCCGCCGGAGTCCGGAAGACCGTCTGCGGGTTCGTGGTGCACCTGCGGGGGCGTCGTGGCCGGTCGCGCAGCTCCCCCGCCCCTCGCGGTCAGTGGCGGGAGGGCCAGGCCGTGTTCGCGTGGTCGGGCTCCTGGCCGGCGTGGCGGGCGCAGGCGTCCGTGAGGGTTTCGAGGAGGGTCAGCGGGTCGGGCAGCGCGTGCTCCGGTCCGCGCAGCCAGTGCACGGAACGGCCGTCGTCGCCGGGGAGCCGTGCGGGCGGTACCAGGACGTAGGAGCCACGGCAGTGCCAGCGCAGGCCGGGGTGCTCGTCCATGGTCTCGGGGTGGCAGTCCAGGGCGCACGGCCACCACTCGTCCTCGTCCTCGGGGGTGCCGCGGGTGAGGGTGAAGAACAGCATGCGGCCGTCGTCGCTCTCGGCGACCGGGCCGACCTCGACGCCGGAGTCGAGCAGCCGCTCCAGGGCCTGCCGGCCCGCCTCCAGCGGCACGTCGAGGACGTCGTGCGTCATGCCGGTGGCGGTGATGAAGTTGGCCTGCGGCTGGTGGCGGGCCCAGCGCTCGATCTGCGCGCGGTCGGTCGTGGACTGCGTCTGCCAGGCGAAGGACACCGGGTGCCGGGCGGGGGTCGGACAGCCGACCCGGTCGCAGGAGCAGCCGTAGCCGGGGGCCGGGTGGGCGGCGGGCGCGAGCGGGAGTCCCGCTCCGGCGGCGGCCAGCAGCAGGGCCTCACGGTCGCCGTCGTCGGCGGCCTCCGTCGGGCCGCTCGTGCGCAGCCACTCCGAGATCTTGCCCCACAGGCCGGTCCGGCCGCCGAACTCCGCGCTCATCTGTCCCCTCGCCTCGCTGTGGTGCGGACAGCATGCCTCATGGTCCCACCATCCTGCGCATCGGGGGGCCGTAGCCGTGAATCGGGGCAGGTGGGACGGGTGGGGCCAGAGTGACCTATGTGCGGCATGCTCACCGGGGCGCGAGACCGTGGAGCGCGTAGTCGACGAGGGTGTCGGTGTACTCGTAGGAGATCGGGCCCGTGTACTGGAGCCAGCGCTGGGCGAGCGGGGAGATGAAGAACTCCAGGGCGATGCGCGGGTCGAGGTCGGCGCGGACCTGGCCGGCCTCCTGCGCGGCGCGCAGCCGGTCGACGTACAGCTGGATGGACGGTTCCATCAGCTTGGCCGTGAACTCGCGGCCGACCTGTTCGTTGACCACGCCCTCGGCGGCCAGTGCCCGGGAGGGCGCCTCGAACCTGGGGTCCGTGAGCTGGTCGACGGTGGCCCGCAGGACGGCCTTGATGTCGGCGGCCAGGTCGCCGGTGTCGGGGATGACGTAGGGCTCCTGCGCCGAGGCCCCCGCGTCCCGCGCCGCCTGTTCGCTGAGGTCGAGGAAGGCCTCCAGCAGGACGTCGGCCTTCGACCCCCACCAGCGGTAGATGGTCTGCTTGCCGACGCCCGCGCGGGCGGCGATGCCCTCGATCGTGGTCTTCGCGTAGCCGGTCTCCGCGACGAGGGCGAGCGCGGCATCGTAGATGGCGCGCCGGGACCGCTCGCTGCGGCGGGTGGTGTCGGGGGCCGGCTTACCGGACTGGGTGACCATGGGTCGACGGTACCAAGCCGGTGAGACGGGACGTCTCGCGAACTGTCACGCGTCCTCGCCGGGGTAGCGCACGCCGATCCGCTCGCGGACCGTGTCGAGGGTCCGCATGACGGCGAGGCTGCCGTCGAGCGGGACCAGCGGGGACTCGGTCTCGCCGGCCCGCAGCGCGCGCATGACCTCGCGGGCCTCGTGCCGGAACGTCGTCCGGGGTCCGTCGGCCGGGTCGGCGGCGAACTCCTCGGGGTCACGCCCGTCGCGGTGCAGGACGAGGCGGTCGGGGTGGAAGAAGCCGGACGGGATGTCGATCCGGCCGCGTGAGCCGGTGACGGAGGCGGTGGTGCCCGTACCGCCGACCACGGAGCAGTGCAGGGCGGCGAGCGCGCCGGAGTCCCAGGACAGGGCCAGCGCCGTCTGCAGGTCGACGCCCTCGGCGGACAGGACGGCCTGGGCGGCGATGCCCGAGGGCGCGCCGAGCAGGAGGTGGGCGAAGGAGACCGGGTAGACGCCGAGGTCGAGGAGGGCGCCGCCGCCCTGGGCGGGGTCGCGCAGCCGGTGCGAGGGCGGGAAGGGGCCTTCGAGGCCGAAGTCCGCCTGCACGGTGCGGACCTCGCCGATCGCGCCGTCGTCGACGAGGGCCTTGAGGCGGCGGATCACCGGGTTGCAGTACATCCACATGGCTTCCATGAGGAAGCGGTCGTGCTCCCTGGCCAGCGCGACCAGTTCCTCGGCCTCGCGCAGGTTCAGCGTGAACGCCTTCTCGCACAGCACGTTCCGCCCGGCCTCCAGACAGAGTCCGGCGGCGGCGCGGTGGGCGGCGTGCGGGGTGGCGACGTAGACGACATCGATGTCCTCGTCGGCGGCGAGCGCGGCCCGGTCGCCGTAGGCCCGGGGGATGCCGAACCGGTCGGCGAACGCCTTCGCGGAGACCTCGGAGCGCGAGGCGACCGCGACGACCTCCGCGTCGGGCAGGTCGATCAGATCCGCCGTGAACGCGGCGGCGATCCCGCCGGTCGCCAGGATGCCCCACCGCACCGTGTCCGTCGTCATACCCTGCCCCGTCCTCGTGCCGTCCCAGCAGTGTGTTCGAGCTGAGAGCATAGGTCGCACAGATGTCGGAGAGGGAGGGGCGGCCGGATGCCGGAGGGCGGGGCCATGTCTGACGCGGTGCCGAAGGCCGTGACGGACCGGGTGACGAGCACGGGCGTGGGAGCGGGGCCGACGCTGTCCGCCCGGCGCCGGGCGGGGCTGCTCGTCACCCTCGTACTGGGCGGGCTGACCGCCACTCCCCCGCTCTCGATGGACATGTACCTCCCGGCGCTGCCGGAGGTGACCCGCTCCCTGCACGCGCCCGCCGCGACCGTGCAGCTCACGCTGACCGCGTGCCTGGCCGGTATGGCGCTGGGGCAGCTGGTGGTCGGCCCGATGAGCGACCGGTGGGGGCGCAGGCGCCCGCTGCTGGCCGGACTCGTCGTCTACGTCGTGGCGACCGCCCTGTGCGCCCTGGCGCCCACCGTCGAGCTGCTGGTCGCCTGCCGGCTGCTGCAGGGGCTCGCGGGCGCGGCCGGGATCGTGATCGCGCGGGCCGTCGTACGCGATCTGTACGACGGCGTCGCGATGGCCCGGTTCTTCTCCACTCTGATGCTGATCTCCGGGGTCGCCCCGGTCGTGGCGCCGCTGATCGGCGCGCAGATTCTGCGGGCGACGGACTGGCGGGGCGTGTTCGTGCTCCTCACGGGGGTGGGGCTGCTACTGACCGTGCTGGTGTGGACCCGGCTGCCGGAGACGCTGCCCGTCGCCGAGCGCCACGCGGGCGGGGTCGGCGAGGCCCTGCGCTCGATGCGCCGGCTCCTCGGCGACCTGCCCTTCACCGGGTACATGCTCACGGGCGGTTTCACCTTCGCCGCGCTGTTCGCGTACATCAGCGCCTCGCCGTTCGTGGTCCAGGAGATCTACGGCGCCTCCCCGCAGACGTTCGGCCTGCTGTTCGGCGTGAACTCGGTCGGACTCGTACTGATCGGCCAGGTCAACGGCAGGGTGCTGGTGGGCCGCGTCCGGCTGGACCGGGTCCTGGCCGTCGGTCTTTCGGTGGTCGTGCTGGCCGCGACCGCCCTGCTGCTGATGACGACGGGTGTGTTCGGCGAGGTCGGACTGGCGCCGGTGGCCGCCGCGTTGTTCGTCCTGATGTCCGCGATGGGCGTCACGCTGCCCAACGCGCAGACCCTCGCCCTGATGCGGGTCCGGCACTCCGCCGGGTCCGCCTCCGCACTCCTCGGTACGTCCTCCTTCCTCATCGGCGCGATCGCCTCGCCGCTCGTCGGGATCGCCGGCGAGCACACGGCCGTCCCGATGGCCGTCGTCCAGTTGGCTGCCGCACTGGTGGCGGTGGCCTGCTTCGTGGGAATGTGCCGTCCCTGGACGAAGACGGGCGCGGAAGGAGCAGTGAGCTGAGCGCACCGAGACTGCGCGTCGACACACCGGAACGGGCCGGGCTCGACCCGGCGGAGACGCGGCTCCTGGTCCGCGACGTCGTGGACCTCACCACCGGCGACCGGCCCTGGGCGGCGGGCGCCGTCGTGGTCGCCGGGCGCGGCCCGGTGATCGCCGTGCGGGAGGCGGTGGGCTGGGCGGTGCGGTACTCGGCGTACGACCCGGCGGCCGACGAGGGGGTGGAGCTCCCGGCCGGGGCGCGGATCCCGATGACCGTCGACACCCCTTTCGACCTGGCGTCCCTCACCAAGCTGTTCACCTCGGTGGCCGCGGTGCAGCAGATCGAGCGCGGCACCCTCGGCATCGACGCCCGGGTGGGCGCCTATCTGCCCGACTTCCAGGCGGCCGCCGCCCACGGCATCACCGTCCGCCAGCTCCTCACCCACACCTCCGGCCTGCGCCCCGAGCTGCCCCTGTACGAATGCGCGGACGACACCCGGCGGTGGGCGCTGCTACGCGCGGAGACGCCGGTCGGCGCACCGGGCACGTACATGTACTCGGACCTGAACATGCTGCTGCTCCAGCAGCTCCTGGAGCGGCTGACCGGCCGCACCCTCGACGTCCTCGTGCGGGAGGGGATCACCCGTCCGCTGGGCATGGCCTCGACCGACTTCGGCCCGTGCCCCGGCGCGGCGGCGACCGAGGACCAGCGGCGGCCGTGGGCGAAGGCGGACCGGGGGATGCTGCGGGGCGTGGTGCACGACGAGAACGCCTGGGCGCTGGGCGGTGTGGCCGGTCACGCGGGGCTGTTCTCTACGGCCCACGACCTCGCGGTGTTCTGCCGCACCCTGCTGTCGGGCGGTTCGTACGGTCCCGCCCGGATCCTCGGCCCCGACTTCGTGGAACTCCTGCTGACCCCGCCGGGGCTGGGCTTCGCGGTGGACCAGTCGTGGTTCATGGGCGAGCTGGCGGGCGAGGGCGCGGCGGGACACACGGGATTCACCGGGACCTCGCTGGTACTGGATCCGGCGACGGACACGTTCGTGGTGCTGCTGGCGAACACGGTGCATCCGAGGCGACGGGTGCCGGACAGCGGGCCGCGGGCTCTGGTGGGGACGCGGTTGGCGATGGCGGTGCGGTGAGGGCAGCCGTGGGGGCGGTGCGGTGAGGGCGGTGCGGTGAGGGCAGTGGCCCGGACCTGAGAAAATCCGGGGGTGAACGTCTCCGTATCCGTTTCCGAGACCCTCCGCGGCGCCCTGACGGACCTGCTCGACGGGCTGCCGCCCAAGCAGGCCGGACAGGCCGTCGAGCGGCTCATCGCCAGCTACCGGGGCGCCACCCCCACCGACGCCCCCATCCTGCGCGACCGGGCGGACGTGGTCGCGTACGCCGCGTACCGGATGCCGGCGACCTTCGAGGCGGTGCGGTCGGCGCTGGAGGCGTTCGCGGACGCCGTGCCGCAGTGGTCGCCGGCCGGTCATGTGGACATCGGCGGCGGCACGGGCGCGGCGACCTGGGCGGTGAGTTCCACCTGGGAGGGGACGCGCCCGGTGACCGTGCTCGACTGGGCGGAGCCCGCCCTGGCCCTCGGCCGCGAGGTCGCCGCGGCGAACCCGGCGCTGCGCGACGCCCGCTGGCAACGCGCCCGCATCGGCACTGCCCTCGCCCTGGACCCCACGGACCTGGTCACCGTCTCCTACGTCCTCAACGAGCTGGCGGCTCCCGACCGGGCCGTGCTGGTGGACGCCGCCGCGTCGGCCGCGCAGGCCGTGGTGATCGTCGAGCCGGGCACCCCCGACGGTTACGCCCGGGTGATCGAGGCCCGCGACCGGCTGATCGCCGCCGGGTTCCGGGTCGCCGCGCCCTGCCCGCACAGCGCGGCCTGTCCCATCGTGCCCGGCACGGACTGGTGCCACTTCTCGGCGCGGGTCAGCCGCTCCTCCCTGCACCGGCAGGTCAAGGGCGGCTCGCTGCCCTACGAGGACGAGAAGTTCAGCTATGTCGCCGCGGCCCGTTTCCCCGTCTCCCCCGTCTCCTCCCGGGTGGTCCGGCGACCGCAGATCCGCAAGGGCCAGGTGCTCCTCGACCTGTGCGAGGCCGAGGAGCGGCTGAGCCGTACGACGGTGACGAAGAAGCACGGCGACGTGTACCGGGCGGCCCGGGACGCCGACTGGGGCGACGCCTGGCCGCCGGCCCCGTGAGCGTCGTGGCGCAGGCTGCTCAGGCGGGCTTGAGCCCCTGGTCGCCGACCTCCGTCACGAAGGAGGCGGCCGTGGTGACGGGGGCGCCCTGCGTGGTGACGTACGGGACGGTCTTGTAGTCGGCGCGGGCGAGGTCGCGGCCGAGCGAGACGGTCGCGTAGCCGCGCAGGCCGTTGTAGAACCTCAGGTGCGGGTTGGCAGCCATGAAGGTGGCCCAGTTGGCGGGCTTCGCCGAGCCGTTGCCGCCGCTGGAGATCGACGAGGTGACGATCTCCGTGCCGAGCGTCTTCGACGCCTGGTCGGCGAAGTCCTTCTTGATGTCGAAGCCGTAGTGCACGTGGACGTCGCCGGTGAGGACCATCAGGTTCTCGACGCCGGCGGCCTGCGCGCCGGTCAGGATCCGCTCGCGGGAGGCCGGGTAGCCGTCCCAGGAGTCCATGGAGACCTGGGAGGGCACGGTGGTGGAGTTGTACCGCTGGGCGAAGGTGACCTGCTGCGGGACCACGTTCCACAGGGCGCGCGAGCGGTGCCAGCCGTCGATCAGCCAGCGCTCCTGGGCGCCGCCGGTCAGGGTGCGGGCCGGGTCCTGCGATTCAGGGCCGGGGACCCGCCAGCCGTCGCCGTACGCCTGGTCGGAGCGGTACTGGCGGGTGTCGAGGACGTCGAACTGGGCGAGCCGGCCCCAGTGCAGGCGCCGGTAGAGCCTGAGGTCGGGGCCGTCGGGGAGCTGCGGGCGGCGCAGCGGCTGGTTCTCCCAGTAGGCGCGGTAGGCGGCGGCCCGGCGGATGAGGAACTCCTCGGCGGGGTCGTCGTTCTCCGACACCGCGCCCGCGTAGTTGTTCTCGGTCTCGTGGTCGTCCCAGGTGACGACGAACGGGTGGGCGGCGTGCGCGGCCAGCAGGTCGGGATCGGACTTGTACAGCGCGTACTTGAGGCGGTAGTCGTCCAGCGTCACCATCTCGTGGCCGTAGACGGCGGGCACGGTCCCGGCCGGGTAGGCGCGGGCGCCTCCGACACCGCTGACGGCGTACTCGTAGAGGTAGTCGCCGAGGTGCAGGACGAGGTCCACGTCGTCCTCGGCGAGGTGCTTGTACGCGGTGAAGTAGCCCTGGTCGTAGCGCTGGCAGGAGACCACGCCGACGGTGAGGGCGGCCGTCTTCGCGCCGGGGGCGGGGGCGGTCCGGGTGCGGCCGGGGCGGCTGATCCAGGTGCCCGCCTTGAAGCGGTAGTAGTACACCCGGTCGTTCTCGAGGCCGTCCACCTGGACGTGCACGCTGTGGCCGAACTCCGGGTGCGCGAGGGTGGTGCCGCGTCTGACGGGCCGGCGGAAGGTCTCGTCGCGGGCCAGTTCCCAGTGCACGGTGATCCGCTGGGCGGGCAGTCCGCCGTCCGCCTGGTACGGGGCGGGCGCGAGGCGGGTCCAGAGGAGGACGGAGCCGGGCAGCGGGTCGCCGGAGGCGACGCCGAGGGTGAAGGGGTCATCGGTGAGCCGCGCCGGGTCGAGTTCGGCGGCGGCCGCGGTACCGGCGGCGGGCAGGTTCACCGTGAAGGCGAGCGCGGCCGCGGCCGCGGTACCGGTGAGGAAGCGGCGGCGCCCCAAATGGCGTGCGGTGGCGCGGAGTTCGGGGGCGTGCTGGGACTGGTGGGCTGCGGGTGTCATTCCGGTCCTCCCCTGAAAAGTGGCGGCAGAAGGCATTGGAGTGGCCTGAGACGGCTCGGGGGCGTCGCCGGGTTGGCGCGTACACAACAGTCGGATGTCGGACGCGTGCGTTCCGCATGCCGGATCCGAGGGTGGGGGCTCACGTACGCTGCGGGCCCATGAATGCCGAGAACCCCGAGAACCCTGAGACCGCCGAGACCGCCGAGACCGCCGAGAACACCCAGGCAGCCCAGACCGTCCAGGGCACCCGGGCCGCCGGTCGCTCCGCCGGACGGACGAAGATCGCGATCGTCACCGGCGCCGGTTCCGGGATCGGACGGGCGGTGTCCGTGGAACTGCTGCGCGCGGGCTGGTCGGTGGCGCTGGCCGGGCGGCGCGCCGAGACCCTGGAGGCGACGGCCGCACTGGTGCCCGAGGGCGCGCATCTCGCCGTACGGACGGACGTCTCACGCCCGGAAGAGGTGACGGCCCTCTTCGACGCCGTGCGGGACCGCTTCGGGCGCCTGGACCTGCTGTTCAACAACGCCGGTACGTTCGGGCCGGGCGGCGTGCCGTTCGAGGAACTCCCCTACGACGCCTGGCGGCACGTGGTGGACACCAACCTCAACGGGGCGTTCCTTTGCGCGCAAGGGGCGTACCGGCAGATGAAGGAGCAGGATCCGCGGGGCGGCCGGATCATCAACAACGGGTCCGTCTCGGCGCACACGCCCCGCCCGCTGTCGGCGCCCTACACGGCGACCAAGCACGCCCTCACCGGCCTGACGAAGTCCCTTTCGCTGGACGGCCGGGCGTACGGCATCGCGGTGGGCCAGATCGACATCGGCAACGCGGCCACCGACATGACGGCCCGGATGCAGACGGGCGCGCTGCAGGCGAGCGGCGAGACCGCGCCGGAACCGGTGATGGACGTCGCCGACGTGGCGCGCACGGTGCGGCACATGGCGGAGCTGCCGCTGGAGGCGAACGTGCAGTTCGCGACGGTGCTGGCGACGGCGATGCCGTACGTGGGACGAGGCTGAGGACGCCGGCCGAGGACCGGCCGTGATCGGCGCGCCGGCCGCCCACAGGTCGTCAACTCCTCAACCTGCACAAGCGGAGTTTCTTCGTCCGCACCATTGCGGCCGGTGACGGACCTATGCTCAACTCTTCTCCACGAGAACTTCACACTTGATGTACGACAGTTCCGCCCCGCACCACCACAAGCCACACCGAGGGGGGAGGGGCAGCCGTCCCAGGGCACCGGGTGGGGGTGGACCTCGCCGGGACCGCGAGGTACGCACCGGCGCCGTGGGACGGCTGCCGCACCATCAACCCGCCGGCGGCACCTCGCCGGAGCGGCGCCGACGCCGGTGCAGCGCGTACACCCCGCCCGCCAGCAGCGCCACCGCCCCCGCGGCCCCGCCGAGCGCGCCCCAGCCTTCCGCGCCCGCGCCGTCCGCCGCCGAGGCCTCCGCCCCGGCATGCGGCGCCTTCCCCGCGGACGACCCGCTCGCCCTGGCCCCGCCCTCGCTCAACGCCTCGACCAGCGTCCCCACCGCCCGTGCCGAACTCCCCTGCGCGAACCCCCAGTCGAGCAGCGCGGCCGTCTCCTCGTAGACGGCGTTGTGGCCGCTCTTCGGATGCAGCACGGTGACGACGAGGGTGCGGCCCGCGCGGGTCGCGGCGCCGGTGAAGGTGTTGCCGGCGTTGCTGGTGAAACCGTTCTTCACGCCGATCATGCCCGGATACGGCGTCACCCCGTACGTGCCCGACAGCAGCCGGTCGGTGTTCTCGATCCGGACGGTCTTCCCGCCACCGGCCGGGAACTCGGCGGCCCTGGTGCCGCAGTAGGCGCGGAAGTCGGCGTCACGCAACCCGTGCCGGGCGAAGAGGGCGAGGTCGTAGGCGGAGGACAGCTGACCGTCGTGGTCGTAGCCGTCGGGGCTGACGACATGGGTGTCCAGCGCCTGGAGGTCGATCGCTCTCGCCTGCATCTCGGCGACCGTCTTCGCGACCCCGCCGTTCATCCGGGCGAGCACCTGCACGGCGTCGTTGCCCGAGCGCAGGAACACGCCCTGCCACAACTGCTCGACGGTGTAGGTGATCCCGGCCCTGACGCCGACGAGGCTGGAGCCGGACGGGATGCCGGCCAGGTCCGCGTCGGTCACCCGGTAGCGCTCGGTGCGCTCGAACCTGTCCAGCAGGGTGTCCGCGAACAGCATCTTCAGCGTGGAGGCCGGCGCGACCCGCAGATGCGCGCGAAAGGAGGCGAGCACCTCGCCGCTGTCCTGGTCGGCGAGCAGCCAGGCCCGGGCGGTGAGCTTCTTCGGCAGGGCGCCGCCCCCGTTCACCTGAACGCCGTCGGCGACGAGCCGCGCGCCGCCGACCACCACGTCGGAGGCGGCCGCGGCCGGTGTCGCGGCGAGCGGTGCGGCGGTCAGAGGCGCGGTGGCCGTAGTGGCCGCGAGGGCCAGCAGGGAGCGCCGGGACAGGCGCGGGGAAGGGCGCGAGAATGCGTGCACTGCGGGACCGTACAAGGGGATTCGGGGAAAAAGGAAGTCCCCAGCCAACCGCTGCCACCTGGGAAAAGCCCCTCCACAGCCTAGGAATCAGCTGTCTCAAGGAATTCTGATCCGGCGCTCCGCATTCTCAGTCCTTACACATCTTTTACTCAGGATGACTCAAAGGTTTCTCCCTAGGTTGTGGCCGCGCCCACAGAGGGCGCCAAGAACCTTAGGGAACGGGATGTTTGGCATCTATCTCAAGCGTGAACTGGGCCGGCGCAAGAAGGCCGCCCTGGTCATCGCACTGGGTCTGGCGCTCGGAATCGCGCTGGTCATCACCGTCAACTCGGTGTCGGCCGGCATGACACAGGCTCAGGACAAGGTCCTTCAGTCGCTGTACGGTCTCGGCACCGACATGACCGTCACCAAGGCCCGCACGGCGCCCACGGCCAACAGTTCCGGCGGCCCCAGATTCGAGTTCGACGCCAAGGGCGAGGACGACGACGACACGGAGCAGAGCTCGGACCGGGTCTCGACGCAGGGCGGTCAGGCCCTGAAGGCCGCGCTCGTCACGCAGGTCGCCGACCAGAAGGGCGTGGCGGCCGCGGTCGGCGCGCTCACCCTGAACGTCACCAAGGTCGACGGCTCCTTCACCCAGGGCAAGGCACAGAGCTCCAGCGGAACCAGCGGCAACGGCGGCCAGGGCGGCCCCGGCGGTGGCAGCGGGGGCGGGTCCACCGCGGCCCCGCAGGTCCAGGGCGGCGGCGCCTCCTTCGACGTCAACTCGTACTCCGTGGCCGGTGTCGACGTCACCAACCAGGACCTCGGCCCGCTGGCGAGCTCGAAGATCTCCTCGGGCGTGACGTTCACTTCGGCGCAGGCGAACGCCAAGGTCGCCGTCGTCAGCAAGTCGTACGCCAAGGAGAACTCGTACAAGGTCGGTTCGACGCTGACGATCTCCAGCACCAAGTACAAGATCATCGGTATCGCCACCCCTGACAGCAGTGACTCCACCACGGACGTCTACCTGCCGCTGAAGCAGGCGCAGACCCTCGCCGACGCGGCGGACCAGGTCACCACGATCTACGTCAAGGCGACCGACTCCCAGCAGATCGACACCGTCAAGGCGACGATCCAGAAGAACATCTCCGGCACGACCGTGACGACCTCCGCCGACCTCGCGGAGACCGTGTCCGGTTCCCTCTCCACCGCCTCCAACCTGGCGACCAGCGTCGGCAAGTGGCTGTCGATCGCCGTCCTCGTCGCCGCGTTCCTGGTGGCCGCGCTGCTCACCTCCTCGGCGGTGTCCCGCCGGGTGCGCGAGTTCGGCACCCTGAAGGCGCTCGGCTGGCCGAGCCGCCGGGTGACCCGGCAGGTCGTCGGCGAGTCCATGGTCAACGGTCTCCTCGGCGGCGCCCTCGGCATCGGTCTGGGCCTGGCGGCCGCCTACACGGTGACCGCGATCAGCCCGAAGCTGACCGCCGAGCTCGGCAACACCGGCGGCGGTGGCGGCATGGGCGGCGGCCCCGGCGGCGGCGGTCCCGGTCAGCAGTCCGCGTCGAACACGATGGAGATCGCCCTCTCGGCCCCCGTCTCCGTCACCACGATCGCGCTCGCGGTGGGCCTGGCGGTCGCCGGCGGTCTGATCGCCGGCGCGATGGGCGGCTGGCGCGCCTCCCGGATGCGCCCGGCGGACGCTCTGCGCAGCGTCTCCTGACCCGCGTCCCGACCAGTCGTCACATCCCTCACGGAGAACACGGAGAACCCGGAGACCCCATGTACAACCTCACCGGCGTCACCAAGCGCTACACGCGCGGCAAGGAGACGGTCGAGGCGCTGCGCGGCATCGACCTCACGATCGCGGAGGGCGACCAGCTCGTCATCCAGGGCCCCACGGGCGGCGGCAAGTCGACGCTGCTCCAGATGATCGGCGGCCTCGACCGCCCGACCGAGGGCAGCGTCGAGCTGGACGGCGTCGACCTCGCGCGGATCAGCGAGGCGAAGCTGACCCGGCTGCGCGCCGAGAAGATCGGCATCATCTTCCAGTCGTTCAACCTCATCCCGACGCTGACCGCGCAGGAGAACGTCGAGACGGCGCTCGTCCCGCTCGGGGTGAAGCCCGCGGAGCGGCGCGAGCGCGCGGCGGAGGCCCTGCGCTCGGTCGGCCTGGGCGAGCGCCTCACGCACGCCCCGGCGGAACTCTCCGGCGGCCAGCAGCAGCGCGTGGCGATCGCCCGCGCGCTGGTCAAGAAGCCGAAGGTGCTGCTCGCCGACGAGCCCACAGGCAACCTCGACGAGGGCATGCGCGACGAGATCATGGAGGTGCTCGAAGGGCTGTGGCACGAGTACGGGCTGACGTTCATCATGGTCACCCACGACTCGTCGATCGCCCGCCGGGCCCCGCGCCTGGCCACCATCAAGGCGGGTCAACTCACCCTGACGGAACAGGCGGTCGCCCGCTCCTGGTGAACTCCCGTAACCGGAGGGGCCGTTGACCGCCTGCCCGGCGGTGAACGGCCCCTCGGCCGTGGTCCCTCGCTATGCCTGACCGGTCTCGAAACGGGAGATCCGGCCGTCGTCCTCGACGACGAAGCTCCACCTGGTGCGCATCTCGCCCCAGGTGTCGTTGCGGTAGTCGGCGATGAGGGCGCGCCCGCCCGCCGACTCCTTGGTGACGTCCATGTGGCCGTGGGAGGAGAAGATCTCCCGGTCGGCCCACTGGGCGAGGTCACGGTCGGAGCCGTCGTCCGCCATGGTCGCGTCGGGGGTGAGCAGGCTGCGGAACGCCTCTTCGTCATGGGCGTTGACGGCGGCGACGAAGGCCCGCACGGCCGGGTCGCTGAGTCTGTCGATCTGGATCGCCATACGGGCCACCCTCACATCGCGGTCCGGGCCCCGCCACCCGAACGGCGTCCAGGACGGGCCGGACGGGTGTGAGTGGTGCGACGGTGGAAACGCGGAGGGGGCTGTTTCCGTTCTGTTCCTTGCTCCGTTCCTAGTTCCGTTCCTGTTCTCCTACGTCCGCCGTTCTCTGCTCAGGGAGTCACCGTGACCTGTTACGACCGTCGTGATCTGGGACTGCTGCTGCTCCGGCTCGGCACCGGCGGAGTGCTGGCGGCCCATGGCGCGCAGAAGCTGTTCGGCTGGTTCGGCGGGCACGGCCTGGAGGGGACCGGCCAGTTCATGGAGTCCGTCGGCTACGCTCCCGGCAAGGCCAGCGCGACGGCGGCGGGCCTGGCGGAGGCCGGCGGCGGCACGCTGCTGGCGCTGGGCCTGGCCACCCCGGCGGCGGGTGCGGCGGCGGCCGGCGCGATGGCGGGCGCGTCCGCGGTGCACGTCCCCAACGGCTTCTTCGCGATGAGTGGCGGCTACGAGCACGCGGCCTCCCTGGGCCTGGCCGCCGCGGGCCTCGCCATCACCGGCCCGGGCCGCCTCTCCCTCGACCACGCCCTCGGCCACACGGTCGACCGCGGCTGGATGGTCCCGGTGTCGCTCGGCGCGACGGCGGCGGTCACGGCGGTGGTCATCGGCATGCGGAACAAGCGGCTGCGCAGGCAGGAGGAGGGTGAGCAGGAGGCGTTGTTCGAGGAGTGAGCAACCGGAGCCCCTGGGGAGGAGCCGCTGAGAAGCCCCCGGGAGCTGCCGGGAAGCCCCCAGGGAGCTGCCGGGTGCCGGACGTGACCTGACACGCTTCCTCCATGAGCACCCAGCCCCGGCCCCCCAGGTCCGCACCCACCGAACCCGAGGCCGCCGGCCCCAGCGAACCCGAGGCCGCCGGCCCCACCGATCTCTGGGCCACCGTCGACGCCCTGTGGACCTGGCTGGACGCCAACGCGGCGCACGGCGGCCGCGAAGGCCTGCTGCTGCGGGTGCTGAAGCTGTCGGAGGAGGTCGGCGAGGTCGCGCAGGCGGTCATCGGCGCGACCGGCCAGAACCCCCGCAAGGGCGTCACCCACACGTGGGAGGACGTGCAGGGCGAGCTGTGCGACGTGGCCATCACGGCACTGGTGGCGCTGCGGACGCTGACGCCGGAGGCGGAGAGCGTGTTCGCGGGGCATCTGGCGCGGGTGGCGGAGCGGTCGTCGGGAAGCGCGGGCGCCGGGGCCGACGTTCGCTGATTGCGGCAGCTCCCCTGTTCTTCGAACCGCCCGCCCGCTCCCCGCGTCCCTCTGTACGATCACCGCACGCGAGGCGGGGGCCGTAGGCGGAGGGGCGTGGATGGACGACAACGCTGGTAGAGGCAGGGCGGCTTGGCCGTGGCGGGTCATGGCGTCGGCGGCCGCGGCGGCCGTGGTGCTGGGCGGCTGCGGTTCCGGGGACGACGACAAGTCGGCCGAGCCGAGCCCGTCGGCATCCTCCCGGTCCGCGGCTCCGGCCGCGTCCGGCTCGCCCTCGGCATCCTCCTCGACGGGTGGTGCCGCGACGCCGTTGACGCCGTTCCAGGCGGATCCCGCTCGGGTGCCGAGGACGAAGCCGCAGGGCGAGGCGCTGGCAGCGGCCGTCGCGCTGGAACCGCAGGCGTGGGGCGCGGACTTCCGGGCCCAGCAGCCGGCCGCGAGCACCCCCGGCACCGCCGCCGTCCTCGACGAACAGTGCCGGTGGGAGCGGCAGGCGCTCCCGCAGGGCGTCCTGGCCTCGCTGTCCCGCTACAGCGAGCTTCCCGGCACCGCGGGCAAGGGCGAGATCAAGGTGACCGCGGCGGTCACCGTGCACGCCACGGTGAGGGACGCCGACGAGCGGCTGGCCAGCACGCTGGAGGAGCCGTTGCGCTGCCGGGAGCAGCAGGTCCGTACCGACGAGTGGATATCCGGGCTCATGTCGACCGGCACTCCGTACGGCCAGGGCAGCAACAACTACGCCGACGACCAGGTCGTGGAGATCGGTTCGTATGTCAACGGAACCGGCAAGCAGACGTACTACTGGTATGTCACCCGGCTCGGCACGGTGACCGTGGCGGTGTCGGTGAAGGGCGCCAAGGGCTACTCGAACACCGAGTTGAACACGTACGCGGCGCAAGCCAACGCCACGATGCTCAACCGCGTGGAGTACGAGCTGGGAGGGCAGAGCTGATGGAGCCGCTGCGTTCGTCCGATCCCGCGCGTATCGCGGACCATCGCCTGCTCGGGCGGCTCGGCACCGGAGGCATGGGCGTGGTGTACCTGGCCCGCACGCCGGGCGGCGCCCTGGTGGCGCTGAAGGTGCTGCTCGCCGAGTACGCCGAGGAGCCGGGCTTCAAGGAGCGATTCCGCCGCGAGGTCGAGGTCGCCCGGCAGGTCGACAGCCCCTGGGCGGTGCCGCTGGTGGACGCCGACGCGGACGCCGAGGCACCGTGGCTGGCGACCGCGTTCGTACCCGGCCCGTCACTGGGCGAGGCCGTGGCCGCGTACGGCCCCCTGACGGAGCACGGGCTGCGGCTGCTCGGCGCCCGGCTGGCCGAGGCGCTGCGCGAGGTGCACCGGGCGGGGCTGGTGCACCGGGACCTCAAGCCGGGCAATGTGCTGATCGCCCACGACGGACCCCGGCTCATCGACTTCGGCATAGCCCGGGCGCCGGAGGACACGACACTCACGGCCACCGGGATGGTGGTCGGCACGCCCGGCTATCTGTCGCCCGAGCAGGCCGAGGGGCGGGGTGGGGACGGCGGCGTCGGGCCGGCGAGCGACGTGTTCTCCCTCGGGTGCGTCCTGGCGTACGCGGCGACCGGCCGGGCGCCGTTCGGCAGCGGAGCGGTCGACGCCCTGTTGTACCGGGCCGTGCACGATCCGGCGGATCTCGACGGGGTGCCCGCGGGCCTGCTCGAGGTGCTGGGCCGCTGCCTGGAAAAGGATCCGGCCCGGCGGCCGGACGCCGCGGAACTGGTGCGGGAACTGGCGGCCGACGGCACTCCGCGGGACGAGGAGGCGGCAGGGTGGCTGCCCGAACCGGTCACCCGGCTGATCGCCGAGCGCTCGGCCGCCGCGCTCGCACTGCCGGACATCGAGCACACGCTGGCGCCGACCGACGCGCCGGCCGCTGCCGGACCGGCCGAGACCGACACGCGAGAGACGTCCGAGTCGCCGCAGCCACAGGACGCCCGCCCGGCCGGCCGGCGCCGTTTCCTGCTGCTCGCCGGTGGGGCCGTGGCGCTGGCGGCGGGCGCGGGCGGGGCCTGGTGGGCGGTCGCCCGGGACGGCGACTCGGGAGGCGACAGCCCCGCCGCCGCCACGTCCTCGCGCCGCCCGGTGCACACCGTCGCACTGCACGGTGACCTCAGCGGCCCGCACGCGGAGACGGGCCGGGCCCAGGAGCGCGGACTGCGGCTGGCCGTCGCGGAGTTCAACGCGCGCGGCGACGCCCCGTTCAACGTGAAGGTCCGGGCCGTCGACGACGGGGGCGATCCGGCGGTCTCGGCCCGGCTCGCCGCGGAACTCACGGACGATCCGGCGGTCCTCGCCGTGGTCGGCCCGACCACCGACGCCACGGCGCAGGCGTCGCTCGCGAAGTACGACGCCGGGCTGCTGCCGGTCGTCGGCGTGTCCCCCGGCTCTACCGCCCTCTCCATCCAGGGATTCCGCTCGTTCCTGCACGCACGGCTGCCCGACGCGGTACTGCCCGTCTACGTCAGCAACTACCTGCGCGGCAGCGCGCGATCGCGCAAGATCGGCATCGTCGTCGACCGCCCGGCCGGAAACTACGGGACGGATCTGAGCACTTCCCTCAGCAATGTGCTCGGCAACGCACAGCAGCCGTCCGTGCCGGAGGTGGTCAGCGCGATGCGCCGCGACTTCGGCAGCGCGGTGGACGCGGTGCTCTCCGCCGGCGCCGACTCCGTGTTCTTCGCCGGTCTGCCCGACCGGGGGGCGTTGATCGCAGCGACACTGCGCGAACGCGCCTTCCAGGGAGCTCGCGTGTCCGGCCCGGCGCTGCTCGACGGCCGGTTCCTGACCGAGGCTCAGGAGGCGGCCGAGGGCTGGGTGATGGTGGCTCCGGTCATCGACGCCACCGTCAAGCCCGAGGCGAAGAAGTTCGCCGCCGCCTACCGCGCGCGCTTCGAGGAGGCGCCGCCCCGGTACGCGGCGGAGGCCTACGACGTGACCGGGATGCTGCTGAAGGCCCTGTCGGGGCTGCCGTCCAAGAGCCGCACCCGGGAGAACCTGCTCGCGGCCGTGCGGGCGGGGACGTACGAGGGCATCACGAAGGTGTTCGCCTTCCAGAACACCGGCCAGATCGTCATCGACGGCACCGGCGGCTTCCTCTGGCGGGTTGAGCAGGGCGACTTCGTGTACGGCGGCCCCGCGCCGATCACCGTCTGATGGAGCCGCTGCGCACCGGCGACCCGTCCCGGATCGGCCGCTACCGTCTGCTGCAGCGGCTGGGCGCCGGCGGCATGGGCGTGGTCTTCCTGGCCCGTGCGCCGGGCGGAGCGATCGCCGCGGTGAAGACGGTCCGGTCCTCGTACGCCGACGAGACGGGTTTCCGGACCCGTTTCCGCCGCGAGATCGAGGCCGCCCGGCAGGTGCGCAGCCCGTGGGTGGTGCCGTTGCTGGACGCGGACGCCGACGCGGAGACACCGTGGCTGGCGACCTCGTACGTACCGGGACCCTCGCTCGCCGAGACGGTGGACACCTTCGGGCCGCTGTCGCTCCCCTCCGTGCGAGTGCTGGGCGTGCGGCTCGCCGAGGCGCTCGACACGGTGCACGGGACCGGTCTCGTGCACCGCGACGTGAAGCCGGGGAACGTCCTGCTGGCCCCGGACGGGCCGCGGCTCATCGACTTCGGCATCGCCCGCGCGCCGGAGGCCACGGCGCTCACCTCCAGCGGTGTGATCGTCGGCTCGCCCGGCTTCCTCTCCCCCGAGCAGGCACGGGCCCGGGGCGGCGAGATCGGCCCACCCAGCGATGTGTTCTCGCTGGGGTGCGTGCTCGCGTTCGCCGCGACCGGGGTGCGGCCGTTCGGCGGCGGCGGGGCGGCCGGCGTGCTGCTGCGCACGGTCTACGAGGAACCGGATCCGGCGGCGCTCCCGGACGGTCTGACGCCCCTGCTGAGAGCCTGTCTCGCCAAGGATCCGACCGCCCGTCCCACCCTCGCCGACCTGCGCCGGACACTTGACGAAGCGGTGCCGGAAAGCGACTTCGCCGCGCGTTCGCAGTGGCTGTCCGCGCCGGTCACCCGGCTGATCAACGACCGGGCCGCCGCCGTGCTCACCCTCGGCACGATCGAGCCGACCCAGGTGTCCGCGTCCGCGAGCACAGTGCCGACGGTGTCACCGGAGGCCGCGACGCTGACGGCCGTCACGGCCACCCGGCCCACCCCCCGCGGCGTCGGCCGCCGCGGCTTCCTGCGCCTCGGCTCGACGGCGGGAGTCCTCGCGGCGGGCGGTGGCGGTGCCTGGTGGTGGAGCACCCGGCAGAAGACGGGTGCGGCCCCTTCCTCCGGGGCGGAAAAGCGTCCCGACCTGGTCGTGGCGTTCCACGGCGATCTGACCGGGGCCCGGAAGGAGCGCGGGAACGCCGAACTCGACGGGGCCCGGTTGGCCGTCGAGCAGATCAACGCCAAGAGCGGCCACCCCTTCCGGCTGAAGCTGCGGACGTACGACGACGGCGGCGACACGAAACGAGCCGACGAGCTGGCCGGCCGGCTCACGAAGGACGCCGACGTGCTCGCCGTGCTGGGACCCACCACCGACGCCTGTTTCCTCGCGAGCGAGGTCACGTACACCAAGGCGGTGATGCCCGTCGTGTCCGTCTCGGTGGGCGTCGACACCCAGAGCTCGAAGATCGGCACGAATCTCTTCCACTCCCATGCGGCGCTGCGCGTCACGGACGGGCTGCTCGCCGTCCCCTGCGTCCGTTACCTCAGCAACCACGTCGACGCCCGCAAGGTGTTCCTCGTGGACGACCGGGCACAGGGCGACTTCGCCTGGACCCTGTGCGAACAGGGCAAAAGCGCACTGGAGCGGGCCGGCCGGGACGCCACGGTGACCCGTGTCGCCGCCGGGAAGATCGACTACGCGTCGCTCGCCGCCGCGGTGATGTCCGCCCGCGCGGACGCGGTCCTCTTCACCGGCGACGCGGCCCGGGCCGCCGGACTCGCGTCGGCACTGAGCACCGCACGGTTCACCGGCACCCGAATGGCGACGGAACGCGCCTTCGCTCCGCAGTTCCTCACCGCGGCCGGCGCGGCCGCGACCGACTGGGTCTTCGCCACCTCCTTCACCGACCCGACGGCCCGCCCCTCCGCCCGCGCATTCACCAAGGCCTACCGCGCCCGCTACGGCACCGGCCCCGGCTGGTACGCGGCGGAGTCCTACGACGCCGTCATGTTCCTGGCCGAGGCCATCACCAAGGACGGCTCGGCGGTGACGGAACGGGGCGCGATCGCCCGCCGGATGCCCGAGATCACGTACTCCGGCATCAGCAGGACGGTCAAGTACGAGCAGGGGTACGGGTACAACCACGACGCGATGTTCCTGTTCGGGGCTGCGGACGGGGCGTTCCGGTATCTGGGGCAGTATCAGGAGGCGGGGGTGTCCTGAGGCGGGAAGGCCTCTCCCACCATGCCCGCGGTGAGCGTGCTGCCGTCCTCGGGGTCGATGAGGATGAAGGAACCGGTGAGGCGGGACTCGGCGTAGGTGTCGAGCGGGAGGGGCTCGGCGGTGCGGAGCACGGCGGCGCCGATGTCGTTGACGTCGAGTGCTGCGGGGTGGGGTTCCCGGGCCAGGCCTTCGCTGAGGTCGACACGGTGCAGCAGCTGCCGGACGACCGCCCGCACGGTGCGGGAACCGTGCTTGAGCAGGACCCGGTTGCCCTCGCGCAGGGGCCGTTCGTGGAGATGGCAGACGGTGGCCCGGATGTCGTGGGTGATCGCGGGCGCCCCGGCGGTCGGCGCGATGAGGTCGCCGCGGGAGATGTCGAGGTCGTCGGCGAGCAGCACGGTGACCGACTGCGGCGACGAGGCCTGTTCGACGCTCGTGCCGAGGGCGTCGATGCCTCTGACGGTGCTGGTCGCGCCGGAGGGCAGCACGGTGACCGGGTCGCCCACGCGCAGCACACCGGAAGCGATCCGTCCGGCGTAACCGCGGTAGTCGGGATGCCGCGCGGTGCCCGGGCGGATGACGTACTGCACGGGGAAACGGGCCGGGGCTTCGGTGGGTGCGGGGCCGGCCGGCACGCGCTCCAGGTGCTGGAGCACGGTGGGGCCGTCGTACCAGTCCATCGCGGCGGACCGTTCCACCACGTTGTCCCCGGTCAGCGCGGACACCGGGATGGCAGTGACGTCACGGACGCCGAGCGACGCGGCGTAGGCGGCGAACTCCTCGGTGATCGCCCGGAAGACGGCTTCGGCGTGGTCGACCAGGTCCATCTTGTTGACGGCCAGCACGCAGTGCGGGACGCGCAGCAGGGCGGCGACCGCGGCATGGCGGCGGGTCTGCTCGACCATGCCGTTGCGGGCGTCGACGAGGATCACGGTCAGGTCGGCGGTCGAGGCGCCGGTGACCATGTTGCGGGTGTACTGCACGTGCCCGGGGGTGTCGGCCAGGATGAACCGCCGCGCCGGTGTGGCGAAGTAGCGGTGGGCGACGTCGATGGTGATGCCCTGCTCGCGTTCGGCTCGCAGCCCGTCGGTCAGCAGCGCCAGGTCCGGATCCGCCAGGCCGCGCTGCCGGGAGGCGTGCTCGACCGCCTCCAACTGGTCGGCGAGTACCGACTTGGAGTCGTGCAGCAGGCGTCCGACCAGCGTGGACTTGCCGTCGTCCACGGACCCGGCGGTGGCGAAGCGCAGCAGCGTGGCCGCCGGGATCTCGACGGTGGCGGTCATCAGAAGTACCCCTCGCGTTTACGGTCTTCCATCGCGGCCTCGGACAGCCGGTCGTCGGCGCGCGAGGCCCCTCGTTCGGTGACCCGGCTGCCGCCGATCTCGGCGATGACCTGGGCGATCGTGCCGGCGTCGGAGTCCACGGCTCCGGTGCACGACATGTCGCCCACGGTGCGGTAGCGGACCAGCCGGCGCTCGACGCTCTCGCCGGCCCCGGGTCCGCCCCACTCGCCCGCGGTCAGCCACATGCGGTCGCGGGCGAAGACGTCGCGTTCGTGGGCGTAGTAGAGGACGGGGAGGTCGACGTGCTCCCGGGCGATGTACTGCCACACGTCCAGTTCGGTCCAGTTGGACAGCGGGAACACCCGGACGTGCTCGCCCGGGGTGTGCCGACCGTTGTAGAGCTGCCACAGCTCCGGGCGCTGGCGGCGGGGATCCCAGGCGCCGAACTCGTCGCGCAGGCTGAAGACCCGCTCCTTGGCGCGGGCCTTCTCCTCGTCGCGCCGCCCGCCGCCGAAGACCACGTCGTGGCGCCCCGCGCCGATCGCGTCGAGCAGCGGCACGGTCTGGAGCGGGTTGCGGGTGCCGTCCGGGCGCTCGCGCAGCCGCCCGTCGTCGAGGTACTCCTGCACGCGTGCCACGCGCAGCCGCAGTCCGTGCGCGGCCACCGTGCGGTCGCGGTACTCCAGGACCTCGGGGAAGTTGTGCCCGGTGTCGATGTGCAGCAGGCCGAAGGGGACCGCGGCGGGGGCGAACGCCTTCCGTGCCAGGTGCAGCATGACGGCGGAGTCCTTGCCGCCGGAGAACAGCATCACCGGCCGCTCGAACTCCCCCACCGCCTCCCGGAGGATGTGCACCGCCTCGGACTCCAGCGTGTCCAGGTGCGACAGCGCGCCGGGCGGGCGGACCGCTTCGGCCCGCTCGGGAGCGATCGTCATGCCAGTCCCCTTTCGCCGAGCAGCGCGTGCAGCGCCGCGGCGCAGTCCTCGACGCCTCGGTCGTGTGTCCGGATCCGCAGGTCGGGGGTCTCGGGCGGCTGGTACGGATCGTCCACTCCGGTCAGTCCGGTCAGCTCACCGGCGGCCTGCCGGGCGTAGAGGCCCTTGACGTCCCGGGTCGAGCAGACCTCCACCGGGGTGGCGACGTGGACCTCCAGGTAGGGGGTGCCGTGCCGCTCGTGCCGCTCACGGACCGCCTGGCGGCTGTCGGCGTAGGGCGCGATGACGGGGACGACGGCCTTGACGCCGTGCGAGGCGAGGAGTTCGGCGACGAAGCCGACGCGTCGGACGTGGCGGTCCCGATCCGCGCGGGTGAACCCCAGGTCCGCGGAGAGGAACGCGCGGAGTTCGTCGCCGTCGAGCACCTCCACCCGGTGGCCCGTGGCGCGCAACCGCTCGGCCAGCGCACGGGCGATCGTGGTCTTGCCCGCGCTCGGCAGGCCCGTGAGCCACACCGTGGCGCCGCGGCACGCCGCGTCGGCCTCCTCGGGTGTCACCGGCTCGGCGTTCCGGCCGTCCGTCACTCGCCCACCACGGCCTCGGACGGGGCCGGGCGGTCGCCGACGAGTGTGGCGGCGCCGGCCGCGGAGCGGTAGTACAGGGCGTACCGGTGGAGGACGGCGGGGCCGACGGGCGGCCAGTCGAGTCCGGCGCGGGCCGCCAGCGCGGTGGCGTGGGTGCTGGAGAAGGCCGCGGGGTCGTCCCGGAAGAGCCCGGCCAGGGTCTCCTTGACCAGCACCTCGCCCGCGTCGCTGTCGGCGGGTTCCGGGATCAGCGCGAGGACACTCGCGAGTCCGTGGTTGTCGGGCTCCTCGACCGCCGTGCGGCGCACGGTCTCCCAGAAGGTACGGTACGGCACCTCGGCGAGGCGGAACTCCTCCCGGAAGACCGCCATCAGCTCGTCGAGGCTCACGGCGCGCGGCTGGACGGTGTGGAACCAGCCGCGCTCGCCGCCCGCGACGGCCGCCACCACCAGACCGCTCACGTAGTCCACCGGTGTGTAGTCGGTGACGATGGGGCTGGGGAACCACATTCCGGTGCGCAGACAGGCTCTCACCAGCAGGTCGGGCAGGCCGTAGCGGCTCGGAACGCCGTGCCGCGAGTGAGGCATGACCTCACCGAACCGGTGGACCACCGTGGGCACGCCCCGCTCGGCGGCCTTGGCGACCAGCCGCTCGGCGACCCACTTCGACCGGGTGTAGCCGTCGGACGGCGGACGCTCGTTCCCCACCGGGCCCTCGAGACACCGCCCGGCGCCGGGGGCGGCCGCCGGGAACACTCCGAGCGTCGAGATGAAGTGCACGGCCTTGAGCCGGCGGGTCGTGGCCAGCCGGAGGATCTCGACGGTGCCCAGCACATTGGTCGTCCGGTGCGCCCGGTAGCTGCGGGCGAGGTTGACCATGGCGCCGTTGTGGACGACGGTGTCGATCTCCCCGGCCAGCCGCCGGTACGCCGTCTCCTCCAGGCCCAGCCGGGGCCGGCCGAGGTCGCCCGGGACGGCGCTGATCCGGTCCGCGAACCGCTCGTCCCACAGCTGGTAGTGCGTCAGGTTGGCGACGACGCGCTGCCGGGCGGTGCTCTCGTCGGCGGCCCGGACCAGGCAGTGCACCGTCAGCGATGTTCCGGTCAGCAGATCGTGCAGCAGATGACCGCCGATGAAGCCGGTCGCTCCGGTGAGCAGAACGCTGCGCGGGGCCTGCCCGGCGAGTACCTCGACCGCCGCGCTCACCCGGATGTCCTCGGGCAGCTCGCCGTCCGTGTCGAACTGCTCGTGGGGCGGATGGTGCGGGCCGGGCGGGCCGGGGTCGCCGGGACCCGCCTCGAAGGCGCCTTCGAGGTGGGCGGTCTGTCCGGCGAGCGTCGGCCGTTCGAACACGTCCCGCACCGAGACCCGGCGCCGGAACCGTTCGGTCAGCATGACGGCGAGCCGCTGCGCGGAGAGCGAGTCGC
This sequence comes from Streptomyces sp. NBC_01334, assembly GCF_035983595.1. Taxonomy (NCBI): domain Bacteria; kingdom Bacillati; phylum Actinomycetota; class Actinomycetes; order Kitasatosporales; family Streptomycetaceae; genus Streptomyces; species Streptomyces sp. NBC_01334. The sequence continues at coordinate 3,066,236 of NZ_CP130718.1, forward strand.
CGCCGAGGTCGAAGAAGTCGTCGTCCGGTCCGACCGTGCCGACCGGCAGCAGATCGAGCCACGCGGCCAGCACCGCGGCCTCCGTCCCGCCCGGAGCGACGCTGCCCTCGTCGGCCGTGGCCGGCTCGTGGACCGCCGTCGCTGCGGCCATCCGGGCGAGTTCCCTGCGGTCCGCCTTGCCGTTGGGAGTGAGCGGCAGCTTGTCCAGGACGAGGAAACGGCGCGGCACCAGGGACGCCGGCAGCACCTCGCGGGCGTGCGCCCGCAGGGCCTGGGCATCGGCTTCGGCGTGCGGCGCGCCGTCGGGTTCGGCGGGGCGTACGGTCACGAAGGCGACCAGGGACCGGTTTTCGTGGCTCTCGTGCACGACGACCTTGGCCTCACGCACCCGAGGGTGGCTCAGCAGCCCGGCCTCGACCTCGGTCAGCTCGATGCGTACGCCGCCGATCTTGACCTGCTGGTCCCGGCGCCCGACGAACTGGAGCAGCCCGTCCGGCCGCCGGTGTCCCAGGTCACCGGTGCGGTACAGGCGCGTGCCGGGGATCTCCGGGAAGGGGTTGCCGACGAACGCGGCCGCGGTCTTCCTCGCGTCCTTCAGATAGCCCAGGCCCAGACACTCTCCACCGATGCAGATCTCACCGGTCTCACCGGGCGCGACGGGTTCCATCCGCTCGTCGACGATCACGGCGTAGGTGTTGTCGATCGGGAGGCCGATGGGCATCGGGTCGTGGTCGGCGTCGGTCACCACGTGGAAGACCGAGCCGATGGACGCCTCCGTCGGCCCGTACGTGTTGACGATCGCGACGCCGGGCAGCAGGGACCGGAAGGTCTGCACGCTGTCCGCCGTCATCTCCTCCCCGCCGATCAGCAACCGGCGCAGCGAGCGCAGCCGGTCGGCCGACTCGGGCTGGACCCGCAGCAGTTCCACCAGTGTGTTGAAGATCGACGGCACGAAGTCGGTGGTGGTCACGCCGTGGCGGTCGATCACGTCGAGGGTGGCGGCCAGGTCCAGGATCCCGGAGCGTTCGGGTATGACGACCTGGCTTCCGGTGGTGAGCGGCCACAGCAGCTGCCACAGAGAGGAGTCGAACTGGTGCCGGCTGTTCTGGAGCACCACCTCGTCCGGGCGGTCGCTGAGGTGGCGGCTCATGTAGGTGAAGCGGTTGAGCAGACCGCGGTGGATGTTGAGGGTGCACTTCGGCACGCCGGTCGAGCCGGAGGTGTAGAACCCGTACACGAGGTCGTCGAGGCCGGCCGGTGCCACCGCCGGCGGCGTCGGCCGGTCCCGCAGTGCGGTGACGTCGACGTGCACCGAGGGTACGTCCAGCGGCAGGGGGCGGCCGGTGCGCGAGCGGACCACCACCTTGGCGTCCAGGGTCTCGATCATCCGCGTGACCCGGTCGGCCGGCGCGGTGTCGTCGATCGGTACGAAGGGCGCCGCGAGCTTCATGGCCGCGATCATGGCGAGGGGCAGCTCCAGCCCGCCGTCCACCGCCAGCGGCACGAAGTCGCCCCGCCGGACGCCGAGTCGGCCGAGGTGCTCCGCCAGATCGTTGGCCCGCCGGTCGAGTTCGCGGTACGAGAGCGTGCGGCCGCCGAAGGTGACGGCCGGCGCGTCGGGGACGGCCCGGGCCCGGTCCTGGAACAGCTGGAGCACGGTCCGGTCCACGGGATAGGCGACCGAGCGCCCCGCAATTCCCTGCACTTGAGCCCGCGACGCGCTATTCAAAGTCCAACGCCCCCTCGATGAGCGAATCCCCGGCATGACCACTCACGCTAATCGCATGCCCGCACTCCGGGTACCGTCCAGCGATTACAGAACATGTAACCCTGGCGCTTACTCGATTACTTGCATATCCGGAATGCTTGACTGAGCGGAATGATTGCCAGCGCATTTCCACAGGGGGTTGAACTGCATTATGGAACTGAATGACCTGAAAAATCAGCGGGTGGGTCTCCTGGTGTCGGGTGGGCTCTCGTCCACCGCCGTGGCGGCCTGGCTCACGGAAAAGGGTGTCGACACCGTCTGCTACGTGGCGGACATCGGCCAGGAGACACCGATGCCCGCCGACGAACTGACCTCGGTTCTCGCCCGCATGGGGCTGAAGGCGCACACCGTCGACCTGCGCACGGACATGGCGGAGATGGCGCTCGACCTGGTCACGTACCAGGCGAGCTACGAGGGGGGGTACTGGAACACCACCGGCGCCTCCCGCGCGGTCCTCGTCGCCGGCCTGGCCCAGGCCCTGCGCGCCGACGAGCGCACCGTCCTCGCCCACGGCTGTGTCGGCGGCGGCAACGACCAGGCGCGCTTCGCCCGGTACGGCGCCGCTCTGGTGCCCGACCTGCCGGTGTTCACGCCGTGGACCACGCCGTGGATGCTGGAGCGCTTCCCCGACCGCGGCTCCATGTCCGCCTGGCTCGCCGAGGTGGGCTTCCCTGAACGGCTCACCGACTGGGCGACGTACTCGGTGGACGGCAGCATGGCGGGCTTCTCGCACGAGAGCGATGCCCTCGAGTCGCTGAGCACGCCGCCGACCGGCCTGCTTCCCCTGCTGACGCGCTGGCCGCACGAGGCGCCCGACACGGCCGAGACGTTCACGGTGCGCTTCGAACGGGGCCGCCCCGTGGAGATCGACGGCCGTCCGGTGTCCCCGCTCGACGCGGTGCTGAGCGCCAACGCCGCCGGAGGACGGCACGGTCTGTCGATGCGGACCGTCGTCGAGAACCGGGTCAACGGCACCAAGTGCCGTGGCGTGTACGAGGCGCCGGGGCTCGACCTGCTCAGCAACTGCCTCACCGCGCTGTACCAGGTCGGACTCGACAAGCCCGCGACGGGACTGCTGAAGAGCCTGTCCGCGGCGCTCGGCGTGGCCGTGTACGAGGGCCGCTTCCACGACCCGTACGGCAGGGCGGCGGCCGCGGCGGCCGACACCCTCGCGGCGGGTGTCGGCGGCACCGTCGAGGTGGAGCTGTACAAGGGGAACGTCACCGTTCAGCGGCTCACCGGGCTGCCCGCCGCACCCGGCACGGCACGCCAGACCCGCTTCTCGGGCGGCGGCCACCACTGGCAACTGGAGCCGGTGATGGCCGCCAGGCCCTGACCCGGACGACCCGGACGCGAAGAGGGCCGGCCCCTGTGGGCCGGCCCTCTTCGCGGCTACTGGGACCAGGCCGTCGGCGTACGGTCCCAGCGGTGCCGCCGCAGCTCCGCGACGAGATCGTCCGGCAACGGCTGCGCGCCGCTGACCCCGAGGTTGGCACGGACGTGCGCGACGCTACGCATCCCGGGGATCACCGTCGCGACCGCCGGATGGCGCAGGATGAACCGCAGGGCCAGTTCGGGCAGGGTCATACCCTCCGGCACCACCTGCTTCAGCCGCTCCGCCCGCTCCACGCTGGCGTGCAGGTTCTCCGGTACGAAGTACGAGTTGCGCCAGTCGCCCTCGGGCCAGGTCGACTCGTGCGTGAGCGTCCCGGTGAGCGTGCCCTCGTCGAACGGCACCCGGCAGATCACGGCGACGTCCAGATCCTGGCAGGCGGTGAACAGCTCGTCCTCGGGCGCCTGGTCGAAGATGTTGTGGATGACCTGGACGGCGTCGATCAGGCCGGTGTCGAGCGTCTTCAGGACGTTCTCGGGCTCCCAACGGTTGACGCTGATGCCGACGCCCTGGACGAGCCCCTCGTCCTTGAGCCGCCGGATCGGCTCCTGCCACCGCTCGTCATCGGCCCAGGAGTCCTCCCAGACATGGAACTGGAGCAGGTCGATCGTCTCCACGCCCAGGTTCGCCAGGCTCTTGTGGGCGTACTCGAGTATGTGGTCCCCGGGAAAGACGTCGGCGAGTCTCGACTCCCGGGTCGACGGCCAGTTCCGGTCCTTCGGAGGAATCTTCGTGGCGACGTAGCATCGATTCCCGGGATTTCCCGAGTTCTCCTTCAACAGCTTCCCGAGCAATTCCTCACTGTGCCCGCGCCCGTAGATCCACGCCGTGTCGAAGAAATTGCAGCCGAGCCGGACGCTCTCCCGCAGGGATTCACTTCCGGCGTCGTCGTCCGCCCCCGTCCAGCCGCCCTCCCCACCGGCGATGCCCCACATTCCGTAGCCGACCTCGCCGACCTGCCAGCCGAGCCGGCCAAAACGTCGATACTGCACAGCCGATCACCTTTCAGTTCACTCAGGACCCGAGAACGGATTTCACCCCGATGATGCCCTCGAACGCCATCTGCTTCTGGACCAGTTGAGGAGAGGCGAAGCCCGCCTCGGACAGCAGACGCATGTTCTCCTCGGTGGTGAACGGCTCCAGCACCGACCTGAGGCTGCGTGACTTGCCCAGGATCTCGTCCGCCGTGAAGCCCTTGTTCTGCTTGTACTCCTCGTAGCACTGGTTGAACATGTCCTGCATCCGCGCCTCGGGCGAGCGGGTCTTCTCGAAGAGGATCAGCGCACCCCCCGGCAGCATCTCCGAGCAGATCCGCTTGATCAGCGCCGGACGCTTCCAGATCGGTACGAACTGAAGCGTGTAGTACATGATCACCAAGCTGCAGTCGCTGTAGTCCACCCGGAGGGCGTCGCCGAGCTCGATGTTGACGTTGGGCAGCTCCACACAGCGCTGACGCGCCTGCGCCACCATCTCCGGCACGATGTCGATGCCGAAGAACTTCACATCCGCTTCCCGATGACGCACGGCCAGTTTGGCGGTGAGCGCCGCCGTAGAGCAGCCGATCTCGGCCACCCGACTGCCCGGGGTGACGAAGAAGTCGGACAGCTGCGCGATGATCTCGTGCCCCGCCTCGTACCCCGGGATGCTCCGGGACACGTGCTCGTCGAAGTGATCGGCCGTGTTCCCCGAGAAACTCCACCTCGGGGACTGCAACTCGATGTTGTCCCCGACCGTGGGAACACCGGACGCGTCCGTGATCAGGTCGATGTCCGCCAGCTCCTCTACCGCTTTGCTCTCAGCCATGGCCAAGGCCTTTGCCTTCCCTCGTACGGTTGTGTTGACTGCTGTGCCGGTGAGAGGCGGTGTGTCCCGCCGTGCTCTCTTCAACTCGGCTTCGGCACCGGGCGCTTGACATCGCCCGTCAGCGCGGTGAGCGCCTCGACGAACAGCTCCGCCACCCGGGCTTCGCCGGCCGGGGACGTCTCGTCCGGGTCCACCCGCACGCTCAGCTCGACGCCCTCCCCGTCCTGGAGCCGGTTCACCTCGACCAGGACGGGGAAGTTGGTGCGGTCCTCGTACCGCCAGCCGTCGACCGTGACGTGACGCAGCCCGTGCAGCGCGTCGGAGGCGTGGAAGTCGGTGTAGTTGAACATCACGGCGAACGGGGGCCGTCCGAATTCACGCTGGATGCGCGCCAACGGGTACGCGCGGAACGGCAGATGCTGCCGCTCGGCGTCGAACACGGCACGTACCAGGTCGGCCCAGGTGCCGGTGGCGATCCCGATCCTCACGGGCAGCACGTTCAGGAACAGGCCGAGCAGCAGATCGGCGCCCTCCGTCTCAGGCCGGCCGTTGCCGCACAGTCCGCTCACCACGTCGGTCACGCCCCGCCAGGTGCCCAACGCCCACAGGTGCGCCGCCAGATAGACACTCTTGACCGGCACCCCCAGTTCGTCCGCCACCCGACGGGCTCCGGCGGTGAGCTCCGCCGGGAGCAGCAGCCGGGTCGCCGGGTCCTGCCCACGGTCATCCCCGTCGTCCCCGTCATCCCGGTCGGCCTCCGGGACGGACAACGGCTCGGCGCCGGCGAGCAGGTCCCGCCAGAACGTCCGGGCCTCCCGGGACTCCCTGAGGCGCTGCTCGGCGGCCACGAAATCCCGGTACCGGATCTGCGGCATCCGTTCGAGGGCCCCGCCGCCGGAGCCGAGCCTGCTGTCGTACTCCACCAGCAGTTCGGTGGTGAACCGCGCGAAACTCCAGCCGTCGAGCAGTACATGGTGCACCGACAGCGACAGCTGGAACGTGTCCGCCGACCAACGCACCACGTGGGCCCGCAGCAGCGGCGGGGCGTCGAGGTCGAACGCCGTGGCCGACTCACGGTCCCACCAGGCGCGCAGCCGAACCTCCTGCGCACGCTCGTCCAGCACCCCGAACGCCTCCTCCACCTCCAGCGGGACGGTGGCGACGCGGTGCACCAACTGCATCGGCTCGTCGAACTCGGCCAGATCGAACGAGGTCCGCAGGATCTCGTGCCGCCCGCACAGCACGTCCAGCGCGCCCCGCAGCGCGGCCTCGTCCCAGTCCGAGGTGACCCGCACGCTGGTGAGGTCGCGGTAGAGCCGCGAGTCGTCGCTCAACTCGACGTGGTAGAGGATGCCCAGCTGGAGATCCGCGAGCGGGTAGGCCGCCTCGACACCCTCCGGCACCAGGGCCGGGTCGAGTTCGGCAAGCACGCCGGTCGACGCGGCGCCCGTCGCCGATGCCCCCTCGGCCGGCCCCGCGGCCCGCGGGTCCTCGATGTCGGCCATCGCCGCCGCCAGTTCGCCGATCGTCGGATGCAGGAAGAGCTGCTCCAGGCTGAGCGGCACCCCGGCCGTCCGCGCCTCCGCGATCAGCCGCAGCGCGGTGATCGAGTCGCCGCCGAGAGCGAAGTAGTTGTCGTCCGGCCCGATCCGGTGCTCGGGCACACCGAGCACCGCGGCCCACACGGCCCGCAGCGCCCGCTCCCCCGACGCGTCCCCGAGTGCCACCAAGTGGCCCTCGTGTGTGGGGTGTTGGGTTGTGGTGGTGGGTGGGGGGAGTCGGGTGGGGTCGAGTTTGCCGTTGGGGGTGGTGGGGAGGGCGGGGAGGGGGGTGAGGGTGGTGGGGATCATGTGGGTGGGGAGGTGGGTGGTGAGGTGGGTGCGTAGGTCGGTGAGGGTGGTTTCGGTGTGGTGGTGGGGGGTGGTCAGGACGGTGTAGGCGGCGAGTTGGGGGTGGTGGGGGGTGTGGGGGTTGAGGATGACGGTGGCGGCGTGGACGGCGGGGTGGGTGAGCAGGACGCGTTCGATCTCGGCGGGTTCGATGCGGAAGCCGCGGAGTTTGATCTGGTGGTCGGTGCGGCCGAGGTAGTGCAGTTCACTGCCGTGATCGGCGGTGATCACCGTGCTGGTGCTGCCGGTGCTGCCGGTGCTGCCGGGGCTGCCGGGGTTGGGGGTAGTGAGGTCGCCGGGGTTGTGGGTGGTGGTGGGGTGGTCGCCGGTGGTGGCGAGGTCGCCGGTGCGGTAGCGGCGGCTGCCGGGCGGGCCGTCGGGGTCGGGCAGGAAGCGTTGTGCGGTCAGTGCGGGACGGCCGAGGTATCCGGCCGCGACCTGGGGCCCGCTCACGAACATCTCCGCACCCTCAAGCCCACCACCGTCGCCGGCGCCCGTACCGTCGGCGGCGGTGCCGGAGGGGTCAGTGCTGGTGCTGGTGTGGGGGTGGAGGGTGATGGTGAGGCCGGGCAGGGGGGTCCCGATCGGGCTGACCGCCTGTTCCTGGTCGGCTGCGGCCAGGGGCCGGTAGGTGACGTGGACGGTCGTCTCGGTGATCCCGTACATGTTCACCAGCCGCGGCCCGCGCCACCCATACGCAGCGCTCCAGGCTTTCAGACTCCCCGGCCGCAGAGCCTCCCCGCCGAAGACGACCGTCCGCAGTGCCGTGGCCGGGAACCCCTGCGCCGCGGCCGCCGCCACCAACTGCGTGAACGCCGTCGGCGTCTGACTCAGCACCGTCACCCCCTCCCGGCACACCAGCTCCCACATCGCCGCCGGATCCCGCGTCACCGCATACGGCACCACCCGCAACCGGCCCCCCTGCAACAGCGCCCCGAACACCTCCCACACCGAGAAATCGAACGCCGCCGAATGAAACATCGACCACACCTCGTCCCCGCCCCACCCCCCGAACGCCTCACCACAGGCGGCGAACAACGCCAGCACATTGCCATGCGTCACCACCACACCCTTCGGACGCCCCGTCGAACCCGACGTATAGATCACATACGCCGTGTCCCCCTCCACCACCCGAGCCCCCACCCACCGAGCAGCCGCCGCCACCTCCACCGCACCCACCGGATCATCCAGCCCCACAAACGCCACACCCCCGGCGCCGTCCAACACCCCCGCCCAACCCCGCTTGCCCAACACCACCCGGCAACCCGCATCCGCCACCGTCTCGCGCAACCGCTCCACCGGAAAACCCGGATCCAACGGCACATACCCCGCACCCGACTTCAACACCGCCACCATCCCCACCACCAGATCCACATCCCGCTCCCCCACCAAAGCAACCAACACCCCCCGCCCCGCACCCGCAGCCACCAACCGCGCCGCCACCACCGACGACAACCGGTCCAACTCCCCATACGACAACTCCCGCACCCCGTCCCCCACCGCCACCCGACCCCCACACCGAGCCACCACCCCACCCAACACCCCATGCACACCGGTGCCGTGGGGGGCGTTCCGGTCCGACGCGGGGGCGTCGAGTGCCGGCAGGACCGCGTCGGGGGCGGCCACCGCGGCCGTCAGGCAGGCGGTGACGCGGTCCAGGATGCGTTCGACCGTGCCGGGCTCGAACAGGTCGGAGCTGTACTCGGCGGTGAGGACGAGCTCGCCGTGGACCTCCTCGACCTCCAGCGTGAGGTCGAACTTGGCGGTGCCGTTGTCCAGCGGCACCGGGGTGGCATCCAGGCCCGCCAGACGTGCCTGCGGCCGACGTTCGCCCTGGTAGGCGAGGGCGAACTGCACCAGCGGGGGTCGGGACAGGTCCCGGCTCGGGGCGAACTCGGCGGTGAGACGGTCGAACGCCACGTATTCGTGTTCGAAGGCGTCCAGGGCCGTCTCGCGCACCTCGCCGAGCCAGCCGCGGAACGTCGTGCCGTCGGTACGGCGCAGGCGCAGGATCACGGTGTTGACGAAGAAGCCGACCACGTCGTCGAGCTCGGGGTGCGGCCGGCCGGCCGTCGGCGAGGCGACGAGGAGTTCCGGCTGCCCGCACTCCTCGCTCAGGACGGCCCCCACGGCGGTGAGGACGACGCAGTACGGCGTGGTGTCCTCGACGCGGGCCAGGGTGCGGACGCCGTGGAGCAGGCCGGTCGGGGCGGCGCGGGTGAAGCGCCGTCCCCGGTAGCTCATCACGGCCGGCCGGGGGTGGTCCGTCGGCAGGTCGAGGACGAAGGGGGCGCCGCTCAGCCCGGTGCGCCAGTAGGCGAGGGCGGCGTCAGCGGCGGGTGATTCGGCGACGTCCCGCTGCCACTGGGCGAAGTGGTCGTAACCGAGGGAGCCGGTCGGCGGCCGCGGGTCGGCTCCGGTTCGGCGGGCCGCGTAGGCGGCGGCCAGATCGCGGTCGAAGACGTCCACGCTCAGGCCGTCCGCGACCAGGTGGTGGAAGACCACGGTGAGGAGGTGGTCGTCCACCGCCACGCGGGTCAGCTCCGCGCGCACGAGCGGCGCCCGTCCGAGGTCGATGTGCTCCCCGGCCAGGCGTTCGGCACGGGCGAGGGCCGCCGCTTCGGCGTCCGGCCGGTGCGACAGATCGACCAACGGCAGGTCACCCGGCGCGGACTCCGCGGCCTCGGCTGTGATCCGTCCGTCGAGGGAGACGAAGGAGGTACGCAGGCGGGGGTGCCGGTCGACGGTCTCCTGGTACGCCGACCGCAGCGCGGAAAGATCCAGTTCGCCGCGCAGCCGCAGGGCGACGGGGACGTTGTAGGCGATGCCCGCGCCACGGTGCAACTGGTCGAGGAACCAGAGGCGTTGCTCGTGGGTCGAGACGATGCCGGGTGCCACCGGGGTCGTGGAGACGGCGGGCAGCGGCGCGACGACCGCCTCGGCACCGCCGTCCCGCGGCCCGCCGTCCCGCAGGAGTGCCGCGAGTCCGGCGACGGTGGCGGCCCGCAGGAACTCCCTCGTGGTCAGCGGGACGCCGAAGTTGTGGCGCAGCCGTCCGAGGATCCGGACCACGTCGAGCGAGTTGCCGCCGAGCGTGCGGAAGTCGTCGTTTCTGCCGATGGCCGGGCCGTCCAGCACCTCGCTCCACATCGCGGCGACGCGTTCCTCGATCGGCCCCCGCGGCGGTTCCGAGCGCCCGGACTCCTCGCGTGATCCGGCGTCCGGGGCGGGCAGGGCGCGGCGGTCTACCTTGCCCTGGGCGGTGACGGGCAGGGCGTCGAGCAGGACGAAGTCCGCCGGGACCTGGTACACGGGCAGGACCTGGCCGGCCCGCTCGCGCAGGGCGGCCCGGTCCGTGTCGCCGACGACGTAGGCGATGAGTACGGTCTCGGGGCCCGTCCCGGAGGGGACGACGACGCACTGACGTACCCCGTCGAGTTCCGCGAGTACGGCCTCGACCTCGGCGGGTTCGACCCGGTGCCCGCGGATCTTCACCTGCTGGTCGCCGCGGCCGAGGAACTCCAGGGAGCCGTCGTCGAGTTGCCGTACGAGGTCACCGGTGCGGTAGAGCCTCGCGCCGGGGCGGTCGGTGAACGGGTCCGGTACGAAGCGCTGGGCGGTAAGGCCGGGAAGGCCGTGGTATCCGCGGGCCGGCGCGGCGCCGCCCACGTACAGTTCGCCTGCCTCGCCCGTCGGGCACGGGCGCGTCGCGGCGTCGAGGACGCGTACCTCGGTGCTGCCCAGCGGGGCGCCGATGGGCAAGGTGGCCGTGTCCGGGAGGCCTGCCTCGGCCGGGTACCGCCCGGTGGTGGCGGTGATGGTGGTCTCCGTGAGCCCGTAGGCGTTGATCACCGGGATCCGGCTGTGCCGGTGCCAGGCGGCCAGCGAGCGCGTGTAGGTGGTGTCGCTGCCGACCACCAGCAGCCGCAGGGTGGGAGGCAGTTCGCGGGGGCCGAGGTCCAGGTCCGCGCCCCACTGGTCCCAGTAGGGCGTGGGCAGGTTGGCGACCGTGACGCCGTTCTCGCGGATGAACTGTTCCAGTTCGAGGGGCGACACCGAGGTGTCGGGCAGCACCACGACGCGGCCGCCCGCGGCCAGGGTCGGGAAGACCTCTTCGGCGAGCACGTCGAAGCCGGGGTTGGTGAACTGGAGGACCCGGTCGTCCGCCGTGAGCCGGAACCTGTCCCGCGCGGCGAGGGCGTGGTGGGCCAGCGAGTGGTGTTCCACGGCGACGGGCTTGGGGCGGCCGGTGGACCCCGAGGTGTGGATCAGGTAGGCGAGGGCGTGGGGCGACACGGTCGGCAAGGGGTGGCGGGCGCCGTCGGCGGGCCTGGCCGGGCGGACGTCGGCCAGGTCGAACACGGGGACGGCGTCGGCATCCGGACCCCCTAGGGACGGGCCGGGGAGGAGGCGGCTGTCGGTCACCAGCAGCCGGGCGCCGGCCGACTCCAGCAGTCGACGGGTCCGCTCCGCGGGCAGCCCGGGGTCCAGTGGAAGGTAGGCCGCGCCGGACTTCAGCGTGGCGAGGAGCGCCGTCACCAGCGCCGCACTCCGCGGCAGCCGGACGGCGATCACGACTTCGGCCGTACCGGCCGAGCCGGCCTGGCCACCCGGGTCGGACGGGGTCGCGGTGGGGCGGGCAGGTGCCAGGAGACGGGCGACGGCTTCCGCGCGTTCGTCAAGTTCGCGGTAGGTCAACCGGGTCGGACCGTCGACGACGGCGACGGCCTCGGGAGTCTCGGCCGCGTGTGCCGCGAAGAGCTGATGGACCGACTGCTCGGCGCTGTCCCCGTGTCCCACGTGTCTTCCCTCGCTCCTGGACCGGGCCCATCGCCCCGCCCGACCATGCCCATGGCCCGCCGCCCGAAGGCGCGCGGCTGCTCCTACTGTTCGTCGATCACGTCGAGCACCCGCCGTACGACGGCGTCGGCGCTCTCCTCGTGCAGGAAGAAATGGCCGCCGGGCAGGGCGAACCGTTGTGTCCGCCCGCTGGTGTGCTCGGCCCAGGCGTCCAGTTCCGCGACGTCCACCAGGGCGTCCCCGTTGCCGTGCAGGACCGTCACCGGGCAGCTCAACGGGGCTCCCCGGTACGGGCGGAAGGTGTCGCCGACCGCCAGATCCGCACGCAGGACGGGCAGCAGCATCCCCAGCAGCTCGTCGTCGGCCAGGACGGACGGGTCGCTGCCACCCATCTCCCGCAGCCACGCGATCAGTTCGCCGTCGGGGAGGGTCGCGTTGACCGATGCCCGGGACGGCAGGTGCGGGGCAGGGGCGCCGGACACGATCAGGTGGGCGGGCTTGACGCCGTGCTCGTGCTCCAGCCGCGCCGCGACGGCGAACGCCACGAGGGCGCCCATGCTGTGCCCGAACAGCGTGACCGGCAGGTCGGTCTCCGGCAGGACCGCCGCGGTGGCGGCTTCGGCCAGCGGTCCGCAGCGGGTGATCAGGGGCTCGCCGAAGCGGCCCATGTGGCCGGGATACTGGACCGGGCGTACGTGTACCCGGGGGCTCATCCGGCCCTGCCAGGAGCGATAGACGCCGCCCGCGCCACCCGCGTGCGGGAAGGCGAACAGCCGCGCCGTGGCGTCCGGCTCCGTCCCGCCGAGGAACCAGCGGCCGACGCTCATCGGGTGCCGTGCGGTGTCTCGCCGAGGCTGCGGCGCAGACTCAGCGGGCGCATGTCGGTCCACACGGCCTCGATGTGCTCCAGGCAGACCGATTCCGGTCCGGTCACCCCGTCGGCGCGCCAGCCCGCGGGCGGCTCCCGGTCGGCGGGCCAGATGGAGTACTGCTCCTCGTGGTTGATCACGACCTGATACGTGATCCCGGCCTCGGGGGCGGATTCTGCCGCTGCGGTCACTGGGGGCCTCCTGTCCACTTCGGGTTTCTGTCTTCGGGCGGGCGCCCGCCGGTCTCCGCGAGCGTCGGCCGGGTCAGCATCTCCAGGTCGTCGCGTCCTGCCAGCCGGATCAGGGCTGCTTCCCGCCACAGCCGGCCGGGCGTGCCCAGCCGTACGGCCTCGGTGCGGGCCAGCCGGTAGTACCGCTGCACGGGCCGCTGCGCCGTCAGGCCCCTGGTGCCGCAGACGTGCACGGCGACCGAGGTGGTGCGCGTGACGGCTTCGGCGGCGAGGCCCAGCGCGTCCACGGCGGCCCGCTCCACGGGGCGGCCCTCGTCCGCCAGCCACGCGGCGCGGTGGACCGCGAGGCGTACCAGTTCCAGCTGGGCGGCGGCCTCGGCGAGCCGAAAGGCGATGGACTGGAAATCATGGAGGGGCACGCCGAACTGGTGCCGTTCGGCGGTGTGGGCACGGGCGGCCGTGAGCGCTCCGCGGGCCAGTCCCAGGAGGTATCCGGCCTGCCGGACGCGGTGTCGTGCGGTCAGGGAGCGGAGGTCCGGGCCGGACGGCCGGCAGACGATGTCCCGCGGTGCGATCCGGACGCCTTCGAGCGTCACCACGGTGTCCTGGCCGATCCGCTCGGTGCGCCGGGCGGATCGGCCGGCGGGCACCAGCGCCACTGCGGTCGTGCCGTCGACGTGGACCGGCAGCAGCAGGTGGTGGGCGTTCGGGCCGTCCAGCGTGACGGGCCCGTCGACGAGCACGCCGTCGGCGGCGGCCCGCGTCCGCAAGGGCCGTTCGAGGTCGAAGTCGCCGCAGTCCACGGTGAGTTCACCGGCGGCGAGCAGGGACAGCGCCTCCCGGCCCGCGCCGGCCGGCCCCGGTCCGTCCTGCACCGCGGTGCGCAGTACGTCGGCGGTGAGCGCGACGCCTCGGTAGGGTCCGCTCAGTCCCGCGCGGCCCAGTTCCTCGCAGACGGCGAGTGAGCCGGCGAGCCCCAGGTCCAGGCCGCCCGCCTCGGCCGGCACCTCGAATCCGGGCGCCCCCAGTTCCACCAGGGCGGGCCAGGCGGGGCACCGGTCGTCGTGCGCGGCGGGAGGTCCGTGCACCGCGGTGACCGGGTCGCGGTCCCGGTCCTGGGTCGCCTGCCGCAGGCGTCGGCGCACCTCACCGCGCACCTGCCGCAGCAGCAACTCCTCGTCGTCGTGCTTGATGCCGTCGGTGTCGCCGACGGCGATGATCTGGAGCATCACCTCGGAGGTCCCCGCCGACAGCGTCAACCCGGGTGCCTCGCGGTAGGCGGCCTCCAGCATCCCGGCGGCCCGGCGGCGCGCGGCGCCGACGGGCGCGGGCAGGGTCGCGGCCCAGCCCGCCACGGACCGGGCAAGCTCACTGGTGAGCAGTTTCGCGGTCGCGGCGAGGGTGTCGTCGACCGCGTCCAGTCCCGTGGCCAGTTGTCCGATCACCCGCCACGACAGCAGCCTGGCCGCCTCCACCGCGGCGCCGTACCGGCCCGCCTCGACGAGGTCCTCGGGCTCCAGGCCTTCGTCGAGGGCGGCCGCGTACCAGCGTTCCGCCTTCAACGCGTAGTCCAGGCCGGTGCGTTCGATGGCGAGGGCGCTGGTGAGGAGGGGCCAGCCCGCGCCCTCCGCGCCCACCCGGTCCGCGGCCGGGACCCGGACCCCGTCCAGGACGACCCGGTGGAACTGCTCGTCGGCGATGCCGGGGATCGTCTCCCGGTGCACCCCCGGCGCGTGCAGGTCCACCAGGAAGAGGCTGATGCCCTGGTAGCGGTCCTCGGTGTCGCCGGTGCGGGCGGCGCACAGGGCGAGGTCGGTGATGTCGCTCTTGAGGCTGTACGCCTTCACCCCGTGCAGCAGATAGCCGTCCCCGTCGGCCTCGCGCACCGCGGTGGTCCGCAGCCCGGCCAGGTCGGAGCCGGCCTCGGGCTCGGTGTAGAGCACGCTGGCGAAGCGCCGGCCGGCCGCCAGGTCCGGCAGGCAGCGGGACTTGAGGTCAGGGCTGCCGGCGAGGAGCACGAACAGGCCGACGATCTGGATGGTGTTGACGTGCAGGGTGTCCGGGACGCCGGCCCGTACCAGTTCCTCCGCGACGATCGACGCCTCGGCCAGTCCGGTGTCCCGGCCTCCGTACTCCGAGGGCCAGTTGACGGCGAGCAGGCCGCTCTGTCCGAGGGCCCGGTACAGCGGCCTGACGTCCGGCTCGCGGTCGTCGCGGAGCGCGAGCCGGTCCAGTTCCTCCTGGATGTGGCGGGCGGCGAGTTCGGCGCGGATCTCCTTGCGGAAGGCGTCCTGGGCCGCGGTGAAGCCGAAGTCCATGCTCAGGCCTCGCCTTCGAAGGTGGCGAGCCGTTCGGCCTCTTCGTCGGAGAGTCCTTCGATGAGTGCGAGCAGGTCGACCTCCGGCGCCGCCTCCAGGCACAGCCGGTCGACGATCGCGGCGAGGTGGGCGACGGTGGGCGAGCGGAAGAACTCCGCGAGCCCGACACGGACCTGGAAGCGCTCGCCGATCCGGGACATCAGCTGGGCGGCCTGGAGGCTGTTGCCGCCGAGCTCGAAGAAGTGGTCGTGGACGCCGACGGTCTCGCGACGCAGCACCTCGGCGAAGACCTCGGTGGCCAGGACGC
Source organism: Streptomyces sp. NBC_01334 (assembly GCF_035983595.1). NCBI lineage: Bacteria > Bacillati > Actinomycetota > Actinomycetes > Kitasatosporales > Streptomycetaceae > Streptomyces > Streptomyces sp. NBC_01334. Next base: position 3,081,574 of record NZ_CP130718.1, read on the forward strand.
GTTCGGTGTCCGTCCGCGGCCGGGACTCCGCGCCGCTCCCGGAGGTGTCGGCGGATGTCTCGGGGGCGGGCAGTCGGCGGTGGTCGACCTTGCCGCTGACCGTCAGCGGCAGCGCGTCGAGTGTCACGTGGAAGGGCGGGACCATGTAGGCCGGAAGCCGGTCCGCGAGATGGGCGCGGATCGCCCCTGCCTCCGGCGCGGGGTCTCCCCCGAAGGTCGTGTACGTGACCAGGTGCCGTTCACCGTGCGGATCGGTCCACGGTACGACGGCCAGCTGGCCGATCCCGGGGAAGGTCGCCAACGCGGCTTCCACGTCGCCGAGTTCGATGCGCAGGCCGCGGATCTTGATCTGCTGGTCGATCCGGCCCACGAACACGAGGCTGCCGTCCCGCCGTCTGCGGACCAGGTCTCCGGTCCGGTACAGGCGCCCGTCCGGTGTGCTGCCGAAGGGGTCGGGGACGATCTTCTCCCGGGTCAGCCCGGGCGCGCCGAGATAGCCGCGGGTCAGACCCGCGCCACCGATGACGAGCTCGCCCGCCACGCCGTACGGCACGGGTTCGAAGTGCTCGTCGAGGACGTGCCCCACGTGGTTGGCGATGGGCAGGCCGATCGGCGGGGACGAGGTCCAGTGCCCCGGGCACTCGTGGACGATCATGGTGACGGTGCACTCGGTCGGGCCGTAGCCGTTGAAGAAGCGGCGCCCGGGGTTCCAGGCGTTCACCAGCTCGCCCGGGAACGCCTCACCGCCGACGAAGACGATGCGCAGCGCGGTCAGGCGCTCCGGGTCGAGCAGCGCCATGACCGTGGGCGGCAGGTCGGTGACGGTGATGCCGCCCGTCTCCAGCAGTTCCTGGAGTCGCGCCATGTCGAGTCGCTCGTCGTCGCGGACCAGGTGCAACCGCGCGCCGGTGAGCAACGCGTTGAACATCTCCCCGACGGAGACGTCGAAGTTGGCCGAGGCGTAACCGAGGACGCGATCCGTCTCGGTGAGTCCGAACAGTTCCTGCGCGGCCCTGACGAAGGCGATCACCGAGTGGTGTTCGATGAGGACGCCCTTGGGGCGGCCGGTCGTCCCGGAGGTGTAGAGGACGTAGGCGACATCGTCGGGGGCGATCTCCACCGCGGGCGCGGTGTCGGGCTGGGCGGCGAGCGTCTCCGCCAGCCCGTCCAGGACGAGCAGCGGCGTGTCGGCGTCGGCCAGCTTCCCGACCGGCCCGGCGTGGGCGACGACGGCGACCGGGGTCGCGTCGTCGAGGATGGCCGCGATCCGCGCGGGCGGGTAGCCGGGGTCGACCGGGACGTAGGCGGCCCCGGTGAAGAGGACCGCGAGGACGGCCACGACGAGGTCGGGGGTGCGGTCCAGGCACAGCGCCACCCGCTCTCCGGGGGCGGCTCCGTGCCGGCGCAGCAGGTGTGCGAGGCGGTTGGCCCGGCGCTCCAGTTCGGCGTAGTCGAGTTGTTCGTCGCCGACCACCAGGGCCACGGCGTCGGGTGCCGTCCTGGCCCGGGAACGGAACATCTCCGGTACGGACACCTCGGGCAGCGCGAGCCGGGGGCCGTTCCAGCGGGTCAGCAGTTCGGTTCGCTCGTCGGCCGTGAGCAGTGTCGCCCGGGAGACGGCGACGTCCGGGTCGGCGGTGACCGAGGACAGCACCTGTCCGTAGTGGGCGAGGAGCTGGTCGATGCTCTCCGGGTCGAACAGGTCGGAGTTGAACTCCGCCTCGACGACCAGGCCTTCGGGGCGGGAGGAGATGTTCCAGCTGAGGTCGAAGCGTGAGGTTCCGGGGTCGAGCGACTCCTGCTCGACGGTGAGGCCGGGCAGACTCAGTTTCGCGTCGACCCCGTCCTGGAAGGCGAAGACGACCTGGAACAGGGGTGAGCGCGAGGGGTCGCGCGGGGGACGGACCGCGTCCACCACCCGCTCGAACGGCAACTCGCCGTGCTCGAAGGCCTCCTGGACGGTCCGGTCGACCCGGCCGAGCAGTTCGCGGAAGGACGGGGCACCCGAGAGGTCGGTGCGCAACACGAGCATGTTGACGAAGAAGCCGATGAGCCGCTCCACCTCGACGGTGTCGCGGTTGGCCATGGGGGTGCCGATCACCAGGTCTTCCTGGCCGGTGTAGCGGTGCAGCAGCACGAGGAACGCGGCGAGGTGGACTACGTACGGCCGGACGCCGGCCGAGTCCGCCAACGTCCGCACGGCGTCCGCCGTCCCCGGCGCGAGTACGCCTCGGCGGTACGTTCCGTCGTAGGTCGTCTCCGCCGGCCGCGGCCGGTCGGTGGGCAGGTCCAGGGTCGGTGCGCCGGCGAGCCGTTCCCGCCAGTGGGCGGCCAGGTTCTCGTAGGTGGCGCCGGAGAGCCGTTCGCGCTGCCAGTGCGCGTAGTCGCCGTACTGGACGGGCAGTGACGGGGGCGGCGCTCCGGTCCCGGTCTCCGCGGCGTAGGAGGCGGCGAGGTCGTCGGTGAACACCTCCCCGGACCAGCCGTCGAAGACGACGTGGTGCACGACGAAGACGAGCAGGTGGTCGCGGTCCGACAGACGCAGCAGTTCGGCCCGCCACAGCGGTCCGCGCGTCAGGTCGAAGGGAAGCCTGCCCAGTTCCGTGGCGCGGCGCCGGGCGGCCTCGTACCCGGCCGCCGCCGGTCCGGCAGCCACGTCGTGTACCTCGGACAGCAGGCCGGCCGTGGCCTCCTGCACCGTCAGGAGGTCCTGGAGCATGCCGTCCGGGCCGCGTCGGAATGCCGTGCGAAGCGTCTCGTGGCGGGCCACCGTGGCCCGCAGGGCCCGGCGCAGGGCCGCGACATCGAGCGCTCCCGCGATCCGGTAGGAGGTGCCCACGTTGTACGTGGCCCGGCCCGGGGAGAGTTGGTCGAGGAACCAGAGCGTCTCCTGGGCGAAGGAGAGCGGTGCCGGACGGCCGGCGGGCGTGGGGGCCGCGGCGGCCTGCCGCGGCCCCGTCTGGTTGCCGCCCGCGCGGAGCTGAGCGATGAACGCGGCCCTTCGGTCCTCGGGCAACCGCGCCAGCCTCTTGATCATCTCGCTCATGACCGGAAATCTCCTCACGCCGCACGGCCGTGACCGTCGTCGCGGCGGGTGTGCACCACGCCGGCTTCGGCCACGAGTTCTGACATTAGGAGGGGCGGCCGGAGCCGTCTTCCATAGCGGCGTTGATTCCTCGGTGCTCGCGACGTGCACCCGCGTGTATGCGGCCGTCACGAAAGTCGGCACCGCGTTTCACGACGGGTAAGCATGGTAATTACTTCGCCTTCCACGGCCCGTCCCGGCTGTCTGGCGGGTGTTCCCCAACCGCCCCCTCATGGCTAATGTGGCCGGGACACACGGGTGCGATGGGTAACGTCGGCGGACGGTCGGCGAGTCACCCGGGGAGGAGTATCAAACGTGCGCGATCAGGATTCGGCCGATCGACCCAAGCCCTCGATTATCGCTTTGTGGAGTGCCCCTCGCTCTCGCTCCACGGCTTTTCTGAAAATGATGATGGAGCGAGACGACGTCGTCTCCCTGCACGAGCCGTTCTGCCGGCTGGCCGACTTCGGCGAGGCCGAGGTCGGCTCCCGGACGGTGCGCACCGAGGCCGATCTCATCTCCGCGATCCGTGAACTCGCCCGGGACACCACGGTCTTCTTCAAGGACACGACCGACTTCAGGTACCCGGGAGTGCTGGCCGACCAGGCGTTCCTGCGGGAGGTGGCGCACACGTTCATCATCCGGGATCCCCGGGAGGTGATCGCCTCGCACTATGCGCTCAACCCCGAGCTGAAGCGCGACGACGTCGGTTTCTCCCGGCTCCACGAGCTGTATCTCGCGGTGGCCGAGGCGCAGGGTTCGGATCCTCTGGTGGTCGACTCGGACGATCTTCTCGACCACACCGAGGAAATCGTCAGGACCTACTGCCTGCACACCGGCCTCGGCTTCCGTCCGGACACTCTGCAATGGAATCCCGGAATTCCGAAGGACTGGCAGCTCACGGAGCGCTGGCACGTCGATGCCGGAAACAGTTCCGGATTCACCAGAAAGCCGAAGGAATACGCCGACACCGTCGACAACCACGCCGTTCTCGCCGATTACTACCGGAATCAACTGCCTTTTTACCAATACCTGTACGACCATCGGGTCGCGGTCTGACCGACACGTTTCGGCGGAGGGGGACGCATATGGCGGAGCAAGGTGCCGAGAAGGTGCCGGCCGCCCGTATCGAGGCTCTGTCACCGGCCAAGAGGGCACTGCTGGACTCGCTGGCCCGGCGGCGGAAGAGCGCCACCTCCGGTGACCCGACGGCGTCGGCGGGTGGGCCGGTACGGCTCAGGAGCGGTGCGGCGGACAGCGGGGAGCCGATCGTCCTCGTCCATCCGATCGGGGGCGGCGTCTTCTGCTACGCCGAGCTCAGCGGGCTGATCCCCGGCGACCGGGAGGTGATCGGCCTCGCGGCGGATCGGTTCCTGCGGCAGGCCGCACCGCCGTCGGTGGAGGAACTCGCGGACCACTACCTGGGCCTGCTGCGGGACCGGGGCGTCGATCGGCCCGCGGTCCTGGCCGGCTGGTCGTTCGGCGGTGTGGTCGCCTACGAGATGGCGCGCCGCCACACCACACCCGCGGGTACCCCCGCCCAGGACGGGGGCGTCCCCGTCGTGCTCATCGACTCCGCCCCCTGGCCGCGGCAGACCGGCGCGTGGAGCCGGGCCACGATGCTGGAGATGTTCGTCGAGGACCTGCTCGGCTCCGGCGGTGTGACGGTCGACCGCGTTCCCGTCGAGCCCGCGGTGTGGCAGCTGCCGGTACCCGACGCGCTGGCCGCCGCCGCACGGCAGTTGACCGCCCGGGGCCTCGACCTCGGGCTGCCGCACGCCGACATGACGGACCGTTACACGGTGTTCGCCCACGCGACCGCCGCCATGCAGCGCCATCGCCCCCGCCCCCGCTCCGGCCCCCTCACTCTGCTGCACGCCGAGCACTCCCAGGCGTACCCGGACACCTGGACCGCCCTGGCCCGCGACATTGCGCCGACCGTACTGCGCGTGCCGGGCGACCACTTCTCCGTGCTCCGGCCACCGACGGTGCACCGGGTCGCGGAGGCACTCGGGCAGGCCGCCGGCGTGCCCGACTCTCCTGCCCCACGCTCCCCGGCCCCGGCATCGGGGCCCGCCACCACACCGCCTCAGCACAGGAGCACACGATGAGTGACACCGAGACCACCACCACGTCGACGACGGACGAGACGGCGGGACCGCGCACCACCCGGATCGACGGCTCCGCCGACGACTACCTCTTCGAGGCCGAGCTGTACGACCTGCTGTGGGCCGATCTCAACACCCTCGACCTGCCGTTCATCCTGGCCAAGACCGAGGAGTTCGGCGGTCCCCTGCTGGAGCTGGCCTGCGGTACGGGGCGGGTTCTGCTGCCCTGCGCGGAGCGCGTGGAGCGGGCGGTCGGAGTGGACCGCTCGCCGTCGATGCTGGCCCAGGCCCGCGCCACCGCCGACGCCGCCGGGGTGCCCGAGGACAAGGTCCGTCTCGTCGAGGGCGACCTGCGCGACTTCGACCTGGGAGAGCGCTTCCCGCTGATCATCGCGGGCGGACAGCCGTTGTTCCACATGCCGACCGACGAGGACTGGGCGCGGACGCTGGACTCCGTGCGCCGCCATCTCGCCCCCGGAGGCAGGTTCGTCGCGGGCGTACCGGTGTTCCAGCAGGAGGACTTCGACAAGTACGACCAGCGCTATCTGTTCGTCGACGAGGTCCGCCATCCGTCGACCGGGCAGCGCGTGGCGATCTGGGACTACAGCGCCTTCGACTTCGACGTGCAGTCCATCACCCGGCGGCGCGTCACGGAACTCCTCGACGAGCAGGGGCTCGTCGTGCAGCGACGGCACGACCTGCGCACCAACTACTACCGCTTCCCCGACCAGATCCGCGGGCTCTTCGAGAAGGCCGGCCTGCGCATCGAGCGCGAGTACGGCGGTTACGACGAGAGCCCGTTCGACGCCGACTCCGAGTACTACATCTGGGTGGCCACCCCCGCCGACTGACCGCCCCGGTCCGGCACCGCCCGTCCCCCGCCGACAGATCCTCCGCCCGCCCCGCTTCCACGAAGGTGAACGCTGTGCTGAACACACCCGAGAACACCACGGTCTCCTCCTACAGCGGTGTGCATGGGGTGTTGGGTGGGGTGGTGGCTCGGTGTGGGGGTCGGGTGGCGGTGGGGGACGGGGTGCGGGAGTTGTCGTATGGGGAGTTGGACCGGTTGTCGTCGGTGGTGGCGGCGCGGTTGGTGGCTGCGGGTGCGGGGCGGGGGGTGTTGGTTGCTTTGGTGGGGGAGCGGGATGTGGATCTGGTGGTGGGGATGGTGGCGGTGTTGAAGTCGGGTGCGGGGTATGTGCCGTTGGATCCGGGTTTTCCGGTGGAGCGGTTGCGCGAGACGGTGGCGGATGCGGGTTGCCGGGTGGTGTTGGGCAAGCGGGGTTGGGCGGGGGTGTTGGACGGCGCCGGGGGTGTGGCGTTTGTGGGGCTGGATGATCCGGTGGGTGCGGTGGAGGTGGCGGCGGCTGCTCGGTGGGTGGGGGCTCGGGTGGTGGAGGGGGACACGGCGTATGTGATCTATACGTCGGGTTCGACGGGGCGTCCGAAGGGTGTGGTGGTGACGCATGGCAATGTGCTGGCGTTGTTCGCCGCCTGTGGTGAGGCGTTCGGGGGGTGGGGCGGGGACGAGGTGTGGTCGATGTTTCATTCGGCGGCGTTCGATTTCTCGGTGTGGGAGGTGTTCGGGGCGCTGTTGCAGGGGGGCCGGTTGCGGGTGGTGCCGTATGCGGTGACGCGGGATCCGGCGGCGATGTGGGAGCTGGTGTGCCGGGAGGGGGTGACGGTGCTGAGTCAGACGCCGACGGCGTTCACGCAGTTGGTGGCGGCGGCCGCGGCGCAGGGGTTCCCGGCCACGGCACTGCGGACGGTCGTCTTCGGCGGGGAGGCTCTGCGGCCGGGGAGTCTGAAAGCCTGGAGCGCTGCGTATGGGTGGCGCGGGCCGCGGCTGGTGAACATGTACGGGATCACCGAGACGACCGTCCACGTCACCTACCGGCCCCTGGCCGCAGCCGACCAGGAACAGGCGGTCAGCCCGATCGGGACCCCCCTGCCCGGCCTCACCATCACCCTCCACCCCCACACCAGCACCAGCACTGACCCCTCCGGCACCGCCGCCGACGGTACGGGCGCCGGCGACGGTGGTGGGCTTGAGGGTGCGGAGATGTTCGTGAGCGGGCCCCAGGTCGCGGCCGGATACCTCGGCCGTCCCGCACTGACCGCACAACGCTTCCTGCCCGACCCCGACGGCCCGCCCGGCAGCCGCCGCTACCGCACCGGCGACCTCGCCACCACCACCGCCACCACCGGCGACCACCCCACCACCACCCACAACCCCGGCGACCTCACTACCCCCAACCCCGGCAGCACCGGCAGCACCGGCAGCACCAGCACGGTGATCACCGCCGATCACGGCAGTGAACTGCACTACCTCGGCCGCACCGACCACCAGATCAAACTCCGCGGCTTCCGCATCGAACCCGCCGAGATCGAACGCGTCCTGCTCACCCACCCCGCCGTCCACGCCGCCACCGTCATCCTCAACCCCCACACCCCCCACCACCCCCAACTCGCCGCCTACACCGTCCTGACCACCCCCCACCACCACACCGAAACCACCCTCACCGACCTACGCACCCACCTCACCACCCACCTCCCCACCCACATGATCCCCACCACCCTCACCCCCCTCCCCGCCCTCCCCACCACCCCCAACGGCAAACTCGACCCCACCCGACTCCCCCCACCCACCACCACAACCCAACACCCCACCACCACCCGCAAAGAGCCGCGGGACGCTGTCGAGACGACGCTCGTGGAACTCTTCTCCGAAGTGCTTCCCGAGCAACCCGTGGGAATAGAGGACAGCTTCTTCGACCTCGGCGGGGACTCGTTGCTGGCGATGCGCGTGATGGCCCGGGTCCGGCGCGCCTTCGGGGTCGATCTGCGCGTGGGGGCCCTGCTCGAGGCTCCGAGCGTCGAGGGGTTGGCGGTCACGGTGGTGGAAGCGTTGCTGAGCGAGGCCGATCCGGCCCAACTGGAGACGCTGCTCACGGGGCAGGAAGACCAGTCCCGCACGCCGGCCGAAGGCGGGCCGGACCAGGAAAGGACCGCATGAACATCCGCAGCAAGCGGCGCACGGCCGACCGGGAAGGAATCACGGCGCTGCTACGGCAGCGCGAGTTCCGGTTGTTGTACATAGGCCAGACGTTCTCAGTGGTGGGTGACGCGATCGTCCCCATCGCCCTCGCCTTCGCCGTACTCGAAGTGACCGACTCCGCATCGGCGTTGGGGCTCGTGCTGGCCGCCAGGATCCTCCCCACGGTGGTCCTGCTGCTGCTGGGCGGGGTGATAGCCGACCGCATGGCGCGCCGCCGGTTGATGCTCGTGTGCGACGCGGCCCGTTTCGTCTCCCAACTGCTGTTGGGTGTCCTGCTCGTGACCGGGCACGCGTCCCTGGCGTGGATGATCGCCTTGCAGCTGGTCGCCGGTACCGCTGCGGCCTTCTTCCAGCCCGCCGCCTCCGGCCTGCTGCCGGAGGTTGTCAAGGCGGGGGCGTTGCAACGTGCGAACGGACTCGTCGGGCTGAGCGAGAACGTCGCGTACACGGTCGGCCCCGCCTTCGGCGGCGTCCTGGTCGCGCTCGTCTCCCCCGGGTCCGCGCTGATCTTCGACGGTGTGACGTACGCGGTCAGCGCGGTGGCGCTGTACATGCTGCGGCTCGGCCCGAAGAAGGCGGCCGACGGTGAGGAGGCCTCCAGCATCCTCAACGACCTCAAGCTGGGCTGGCAGGAGTTCCGCTCCCGCACCTGGCTGTGGACCATGGTGGCCTGGGCCGCCAGTTTCCACCTGCTGGTGCTTCCCGCCTGGCAGGTCTTCGGTCCGACCGAGGCACTCGCCCACCTGGGCGGGGCACCCGCGTGGGCCCTCATCACCACGTGCAGCGGGATCGGTTCGGTCCTCGGCGGTGTGATCGCCCTTCGTATGCGCCCCCGCTACATCATGCGCGCGTCGTTCCTTCCGCTCGGGCTCTACGGCTTGCAGCTGCTCATGCTGGCGCTGCTCGCCCCCGTCCCCGTGATCGCGGCCGCCGCCCTGGTCAGCAATATCGGGCTGTCCATGTTCAACGTCTTCTCGCTGACCGCCATGCAGCAGAACGTGCCGCTCGGTTCGATGGGCCGGGTGAGTTCGTACGAGTGGCTGGGCAGCATCGGTCTGCTGCCGGTCGGTCAGGCTCTCGCGGGGCCGGCCGGCGGGCTCACCTCTCCTGCCACGATGCTGACGATCGGCGCGGTGTGGATGTTCCTCACGCCCGCGTTGCTCTTCGTGGTGCGCTCGGCACGCATGTTGGAGGCGGTGCACGAGGACCCCGAGCCGGCGGACGACCCCACCGACGAGACCGCATCGGAACCCGACGGCAGCGAACGCGCCACGGCTTGATACCGACCCGGACGACCACGGCGAATACCGAAAGGAGACTGAAAGGAAAACAGTGCAAATGCTCTGCCCGCCAGCATGCGCACGGGGGGCGTCGTCACGTTTGCACGCGAAGGTCATCATTTCCTGCGCGGCACATGACGGCGCCCTTAAGCATGACAGCGATTAGATTTAGCCAACCCTTGCTTTGCGTCAGCCAATCTGACAGCCTGTGCAACGAACACGCTGTAGCAAAGCTTGACCAGCGGCGACGGGGATAAGAACAACGGGAACAGGACCAAAACGCACCATCCGGAACTTTCCCTTTCGCCTACATGGACTGGAAGGGGGCCCGCCATACACGCGGCGTGTCCTCAAGGGGGATTTTCACGGATGACCATCAACGTGCTGATCTGCGACGAGTTGCCTGTGGTGCGCGACGGTCTACGCGCGCTGCTCTCCAGCGAGAGCGACATCAACGTCGTCGACACGACCGACAGCGGAATACACGCAATCATGCTGGTCCGCAAACATCGCCCGGACGTTGTTCTTACCGGACTCTCACTCAAGGGTCTGTCGGGAATAGAAATGATCCGGAGACTCAATCAGGAAATTGTCGAGCCTTCTCCGCGAGTGGTTGTCTACACCATGAACGACGGCTCCGACATCGTGGCCGACGTGATTCATGCCGGCGCGTGTGGACTTCTGGTGAAGGAGGTCAGTCGTGAGGAACTCCGCAGTGCCGTGCACGCCGCCGCTCGCGGTCAGGTGATGCTCGCGCCCCGGGTGGCCCAGCGGCTCGTGCACTGGTTCCGGCGTCAGGACAGCCAGCCCGAGGAACTTTTGCAGCCGGTCCTGACGGCACTGACCCCGCGCGAACGCGAGATCCTGGTCCTCATCGCCAAGGGCATGTCGACCGAGGAGATCGCGGACGAGCTGACGATCGGCAACGCGACCGTACGGACGCATGTCTACCGGCTGCGCAACAAGCTGGAGCTGAGGGACCGGGCTCAACTCGTCTCCTTCGCCTTCCGTGCCGGCCTCATGCAGATGTCGATGTCCTAGCAGCACGCCGCCCGCCGTCCCCGGCTGTGTCCGCGTCACCCGTTCTCCGTTCCGCGGCGAAGTGGCAGGCACTCGGGTGAGCGGTGGGCCCGGCCGCGTCGTCGAACCGGGCCGGCACCGCGAGCAACGGCACCTCGGCCGCACAGCGGTCCTCAGCCTTCCAGCATCGCGTCCGGAAGTGGCAGCCGGAGGGCGGATCCGCCGGTGAGGGGACGTCGCCGGTGAGGATGATCCGCTCGCGCCGCCGCCCGGCCTCCGGATCCGGCACGGGGACCGCGGACAACAGCGCCTGGGTGTACGGATGGGTGGGGTGCTCGTAGATCTGGGTCACATCACCCGTCTCCACCATCCGCCCCAGGTACATCACCCCTACGTGGTCGGAGATGTGCCGGACCACGGACAGGTCGTGGGCGATGAACACGTACGACAGCCCGAACTCCGCCTGGAGCCTGTCCATCAGGTTCACCACCTGGGCCTGCACCGACACGTCGAGCGCCGAGACGGGCTCGTCACAGACGATGATCTCGGGGTTGAGGGCTAGGCCGCGGGCGATGCCGATGCGCTGCCGCTGGCCGCCGGAGAACTGGTGCGGGTAGCGGTTGACGTACTCGGGGTTGAGACCGACCACGTCGAGGAGTTCCCGTACCTTGCGGCGCCGGTCGCCCTTGGGGGCCACCTCGGGGTGGATCTCGTACGGCTCGCCGATGATGTCGCCGACCGTCATGCGTGGGTCGAGCGAGGTGTACGGGTCCTGGAAGACCATCTGGATGTTGCGGCGCACCGCTTTGAGGGCCTTGCCGGACAGCCGGGCGATGTCCTCCCCCTTGTACAGCACCTGCCCGGCGGTGGGCTGTTCGAGGCGCATCAGCAGCTTGGCGACGGTGGACTTGCCGCACCCCGACTCGCCGACGATGCCGAGGGTCTCGCCCCGACGCAGGTCGAAGGAGACCCCGTCGACCGCTCTCACCGCCCCGATCCGCTTCCTGAGCAGGCCGCCGCGGGTCAGCGGGTAGTACTTGACCAGGTCCCGTACCTGGAGCAGCTCACTCACCGAAGGTCTCCTTCCAGAAGTGGCAGGCGCTCGTCCGCTCCGCGTCCACCCGGGCCGGGGCCGGCACCTCGGTGCGGCACCGGTCGCTCGCCCGGTGGCAGCGCGGGTGGAAGGCGCACCCGGCGGGCATCCGCAGCAGGCTGGGCGGCAGACCGTCGATCGATCGGAGCCGGTCGCCCTTGCGGTCCAGCCGGGGAATCGACTCCAGCAGGGCCTCGGTGTACGGGTGGGCGGGCCGCCGGTAGATGTCGTGGACGGGCGCGCTCTCCACGATCCGGCCGCCGTACATCACCGCGATCCGGTCCGCGACATCCGCGACCAGCCCCAGGTCGTGCGTGATCAGGATCAGCCCCATGTCGGACTCCTGACGCAACTCGGCGAGCAGATCCATCACCTGGGCTTGCACGGTGACGTCCAGGGCCGTCGTCGGCTCGTCGGCGATGACGAGATCCGGTTCGAGGGCCACGGCCATCGCGATCATGATCCGCTGGCGCATTCCGCCGGAGAACTGGTGCGGGTAGTCCCCGACCCGCGTGGCGGCCGCCGGGATCCGCACCCGGTCCATCAGCTCGACCGCCCTGGCCCGGGCGTCCTTCTTCGACAGTCCCTGGTGCACCCGGAACATCTCACCGAGCTGGTGGCCCACGCTGAGCACCGGGTTGAGCGCGGAGAGCGCGTCCTGGAAGATCATGGCGATCCTCCGGCCGCGGAGCCTGCGGCGCTCCTCACCCGTCATGGTCAGCAGGTCCCGGCCGCGGAAGAGGATCTGGCCCTGGGTGATACGGCCGGGCGGCGCATCGAGAATGCCCATCACGGCCTGCGCGGTGACCGACTTGCCGGAGCCCGACTCGCCGAGCACCGCCAGCGTCTCGCCGCTGTGCACGCGGTAGTCGACGCCGTTGACCGCCTTGGCCACGCCGTCGCGGGTGCGGAACTCGACGTGCAGATCGCGGATTTCCAGCAGGGGCGCCGTCTCCTGCGCCTCCCCGGCCGAGGCCGGGCTCTCCAGGATGGTCATGACCGGAGTTCTCCTCTCCTCAGCGCAGCTTGGGGTCGAGGGCGTCGCGCAGTCCGTCTCCGACGAAGACGAAACCCAGCACGGTCAGCACGATGGCGAAGCCCGGGCAGAGCCAGAGGTAGTCCTTGACCCCGACGAAGCCGCGGCCGGACGCCAGCATGTTGCCCCACTCCGGAACTCCCGGCGCGACCCCGATGCCGAGGAACGACAGCGATGCCACGCCGACGATCGCCGTCCCGACGTTGAACGTGGCGTACACCAGCACCGCGGTCAGGGAGTTGGGCAGGATGTGCCGCCGGATGATCCGCGCCCGGCTCGCGCCCAGCGCCCTGGCGGCGTGCACGTAGTCCATCTCGCGGGTGACGAGGAGAGAACTGCGCAGCAGCCGGGCGATGGTGGCCCACGAGAACAGGGCGAGCGAGATGATCACGGGCGTGATGCCCTGACCCACCACCAGCATGATCGCGATGGCTCCGATGAGCAGCGGGAAGGCGAAGAAGATGTCCGCGGTCCGCATGATCAGAGTGTCCGCCCATCTGCCGAAGCAGCCGGCGAGCACGCCCATCGCGATGCCCAGGAAACAGCTGAGTGTCATGGCGGCGAACCCGACGAGCATCGCGATCCGGGTCCCCGAGACCAGCCGGGAGAACAGGTCGCGGCCGAGCGCGTCGGTGCCCATCCAGTGCTGGGCCGACGGGCCCTCCAGGGTGTTCATCAGGTCCTGGGCGGACGGGTCCTGCGGGGCCAGCCACGGGCCGAACACGGCGACGAGCACCAGCAGGGTGACGATCACCAGCCCCACCACGGCGAGTCTGTTCTGGAGGAACCGGTAGCGCACGTCCCCCCACTGCGTGGTGGCGGGGATCAGGGCTTCGGGCGGCGCGGGTGTCTCGACGCCCCCGGCTCCCCGCCGCTTGGTCAGATCGGTCAGATCGGTCATGAGCTCGTTTCCGTCACTACGAGGGCCGGCTACTCGAATCGGATGCGCGGATCGAGGGCCGCGCAGACCAAGTCGACGACGAGGTTGAGCACGACGAACACGGCGACGCCGTACGTGACCACGCCGAGGACGACCGGGTTGTTCTGCTCCTGGACCCCGGAGACCAGCGCGAGTCCGACGCCGTCCCAGTTGAAGATGGCCTCCGTGATCAGGGCGCCGCCCAGCATCAGCCCGAAGGAGATGCCCAGGTAGGTGATGACCGGGATCGCCGAGTTGCGCAGCACGTGCTGGGTGATCACCGTGCGCCGCGGCAGCCCCTTGGCGATGGCGGTCTTGACGTAGTCCGCTCTGAGCACCTCCAGCATGGTGCCCCGCATCAGGCGGGCGACCAGGGCGGCGTCGAGGATCGCCAGGCTGAACGCCGGCAGCACCAGCGACTGCAGATCCCCCTGGCTGAGGAGCGGGAACCAGCCGAGTTGCACCACGAAGAACTTCTGCAGGAGAAAGCCCGTGACGAACGTGGGGAAGCCGACGGCCAGCGTGGTCGAGAAGGTCGTCAGGATGTCCCAGACACTGAATCTGAACAGCGCGCCGACCATTCCGACGGAAATCCCCAGCACGACGTCGATGATGATCGCCGCCAACGCCAGTTCCCCGGTGTTGACCAGTTTCGGCCCGAGGATCTCGGTCACCGGGCGACGCTGGACGAAGTCCTCGCCCAGGTCGCCTGTGGCCAGATTGCGTACGTAGATGGCGTACTGCTCGTACACCGGCTTGTCCAGGTGGTAGTGCTCCCTCAACTGGGAGGCCACCACCGGGTCGCTCGCCTTCGCGTCACCCGCCAGTGGTCCGACGGGGTTTCCCGGAACCAGGAAGAGGCAGGTGAACATGATGACCGTGGCGCCGAGCAGAACCACGACCAACTGCCCGAGCCTTCGGACCACATACCTTCCCACGAAGGACCTCTCTGTCGCGCCGCCCGGACCCGGTCACTTCTTGAGCGAGATGTTCTCCAGGTTCGGTGTCTCCCCGAAGTTGATGTCGTCGAGGCCGTCGAACCTGTCGGTCCGCACCACCCGGTACTCGGTCCTGGTGAAGGTCGGGATGAGCGCCATGTCGTCCATCGCGACCTTCTCGGCCTGCTTGTAGATCGCGATGCGCTGCTTCTCGTCGGTGGTGGCCCGGGCCTTGCCGATCAGCGCGTCGAAGGCGGGGTTGCTGTAGCGGGCCCGGTTGTCACCGACCACCGAACCGTCCGCTCCCCGGTTGATCGAGGCGGAGTCCAGCAGTGGGTAGAGGTAGGAGTCGGGCGTCGGGTAGTCCGCGCCCCAGGAGTAGCGGAAGAGGCCCGTGGCGTCCGGACTCTGTTCGCCCTCGAAGACCTGCTTCGACGGCAGGCCCTCGATCTCGACGTCCAGGCCGAGGACCTCCTCGATCTGCTTGCCCGCCGCCTGGATCCAGTCCTCGTGGCCCGCGCCGGCGTTGAAGGTCAGCTTCAGCGGGTCGCCCGGCTCCAGCCCCGCCGCCTTGGCGTGCGCCTTGGCCTTCGCGGGGTCCTGCTTGAGGCAGGAGGCACAGATCCCCGGCTGGTACGAGGTGGGGAGTGCCGCCGGGACGAGGGAACTCGACGGCTTCTGGAAGCCCTGGTAGACGCTCTTGGCGATGAGGGAACGGTCGATCGCGTACGAGATCGCCAGCCGGGCGTCCTTGCTCTTCAGGGGGCCTCGGTCGGTGATCGGCAGCAGGTAGTTCATGCCGTTGGTCTCCTTGCGGATCCACTCACCCCGCGGCTTGTACTTGGCCTCGGCCGTCTTCAGTTGCGGCGTGGGCACGTGCGCGTAGTCGAACTGGCCCGTCTGGAAACCCTGGTACTCCAGGTCGAACATGCTGGTGGGGTTGAGCAGATAGATCTCGACCTTGCCCAGCTTGGCCTTCTCCAGGCCGTAGTCGTCGTTGCGCACCAGCGTGATCAGCTTGTTGTGCTGCCACTTGCCCTGCATCTTGAACGGGCCGTTGCCGATCGGGGCCTCTTGGAACTTCTTGTTCGGACCGGTCCCGGCCGCCTTGGGCATGGGGCTGAACACGGTGTGGCTGGTCTTCTTGTCGAACTCGCAGTCGCCCGCGGTGAGATCGACCTGGAGTGTGGTCGCGTCGACCGCCTTGAGCCCGCTGAAGGCGGTGGTCTTCCCGTCCTGGAGTTCCTGGAATCCCTTGATGCCGCCGAGGTGGTAGGCGACGTCGGAGGCCATGGCCTTGCCGGCCGCCCGGGACCACCCGCGGACGAAGGCCGCGGCGTCCACGGGCTCACCGTTCGTGAACTTCGTGCCGCCCTTGATCTTGAAGGTCCACTGGGTGCAACCGGCGTTCGGCGTGGCGGACTCGGCCAGCTTGGGCACCATCTGCCCCTCCGGGCCCACCCGGTACATCCCGGTGAAGAGCACCTCCGCGGAGACCAGGCCCGGGGTCTCGGCGGCCAGCGCCGGGTCGATGGTGGCGGGCTCGATGAGACCGAACCGGAAGGTGCCGCCGGCCGGGCCGTCACCCCCGTCACCGCTCTTGTCGGCTCCGCACCCGCTCGCGGCGAGTCCGACGGCCAACATTCCGGCACACCACTTCACCTTCACACGGCTCGAACCCCGCATGGAATTCCCCCTCCGCCACTGTCACTTCCTCCGTGGACACGCATCAGCACCCCCGCGAGGACGAATCCCGGATTCACCGGCACACGGCGCCCCACTGTCGGCCATCCCCTGTCGGCAGACCTCGTTTCCTTTGTCTCCGTTCGATCACAACCACCGAACATGCCGCCCCAAAACAGCGCAAAGAACACAGGGGGTAGCCGAAGTGACGTGGAGCCGTCTCATCGCATGAAGGACGCTCTCGCATCGCTGCGTGCAGCACCGGAACACGAATTCAACGCAGCGTTTACGTCGGTACGCAGTCCCGAGATGACATGTCGTCAACAGCCTTGCCACCGGCGCGGAAAAGGCACGGCGTATCGCCGACCGCCGGTTAGTCTCGGGAGGCAGGCGCCGGACAGCGGTGCGGCCGAGGCCAGGCGAAACCGCTCAGGACGACGCCTCAACCGCCTGCCGGACGGCACTTCGAAGGGGTCGCTCTGATGACTGGTCACACGGACGCACACCCGCTGAGCCGCTACGGCTGGGCGGCGGACGTGGCCGAGGGCTTCACACCCCATCTCGCCGACGGGCTGGTCCCCGCGCGGGTGGTACGCGTCGACCGGGGGCGCTGCTCGGTCGTCGTCCCCACCGCGGCAGGGGGCACGCGAACCGTCCAGGCCGTCACCGGTCCACTGACCTCGCGTGACTCCGACCCGTATGTGCCGACGGCGCTCTTCGCGAAGCCCTCGGACGGCAGACTGCGCACCGTCTGCACCGGCGACTGGGCGGCGGTGGACCCCGAGGCCGACCCTCCCGCCGTACTGGCCCTCCTCCCCCGCCGTACCGCCTTCGTCCGCTCCACCTCCTCCAAACGGTCCGACGGGCAGGTCCTCGCCGCCAACATCGACCTCGTCGTCATCGCCGTCTCCCTGGCGGTCGAACTCGACCTGGCCCGCATGGAACGCTTTCTGGCGCTGGCGTGGGAGTGCGGGGCGCAGCCGCTCCTGGCGCTGACCAAGGCGGATCTCGTCGAGGACCCCGTCTCGCTGGGATACCTGGTCGCCGACTGCGAAGCGGCCGCGCCCGGTGTCCGCGTCCTGGCCGTCAGCGCCGAGAACGGCGCCGGCGTCGAGGAGCTGGCCACCGCCGTCGCCGGCGGCACGGCGGTCCTGCTCGGCCAGTCCGGTGCCGGCAAGTCGACCCTGGCCAACGCGCTGCTCGGCGAGGACGCCCAGCAGGTACAGGCCGCACGGGACTCGGACGGCAAGGGCCGCCACACGACCACCACCAGGGATCTGATGCCGCTGCCCGGCGGCGGCGTCCTCATCGACACCCCCGGACTGCGCGGGGTGGGCCTGTGGGACGCGGAGAGCGGCATCGCCCAGGTGTTCTCGGAGATCGAGGAACTCGCCCGCTCCTGCCGCTTCCACAACTGCGCACACGACGCGGAGCCCGGCTGCGCGGTGCTCTCCGCGATGGCCGACGGCGAACTCTCCGAACGCAGGCTCCACAGCTACCGCAAGCTCCTGCGCGAGAACGAGTACATCGCGTCCCGCACCGACTCACGACTGGAAGCCGAGATCCGCCGCGAGTGGAAACGAAGGCAGGTCATCGGCCGCGACCGCTCCCAACGAGCGGGCGAGACCTTGGACGACCTGTAGGGAACATTGATCAGGCAAAGCCGCAGGAGGCGGCAGACGAGTCGGGCTGTACGCCGGGTTCTGTCGCCCGGCTGCCTCGCGGCGGCCGGGGAGACGGCCATCCATCTAGGGCCGGCGTTGCCGTCGGCCTCGTGCGGTCTACCCACGGACTCGGGCGGGCAGCCCTCGAACGTCCGCGCAGAGCGCTTGTTACGGCGCTCCTTTTGACCTTGCTCCAGGTGGGGTTTACCTAGCTGCCCAGGTCACCCTGGGCACTGGTGGTCTCTTACACCACCGTTTCACCCTTACCGAGGACCGAGGTCCCCGGCGGTCTGTTTTCTGTGGCACTGTCCCGCGGGTCACCCCGGGTGGCCGTTAGCCACCACCTTGCCCTGTGGAGCCCGGACGTTCCTCGGGAAGTCCCGTGAGGGACTCCACGCGGCCGTCCGCCCGGCTCGTCTGCCGTGTCGACCATGCTACCGGGCGCGCGCCTCGTCCCGGTCCGGCCGGGGGTCCGGGTCCGGCCGGGGGTCCGCGGCCGGGTCCAGGGGTTGCTCGCCAGGAGCGAGCGGCACCGGTACCGCGTTTCGGCGCGGGCCCGCCGTCGCGAGGACCGAGCCCGCCAGGATCAGGGTGAAGGCGGCCACGATCGTCGCCGTCAGGGGCTCGTCGAGGAACAGGGCGCCCGCCGCCACCGCCACGGCCGGGTTGACGTAGGTGATGACCGTGGCGCGGGTGGGCCCCGCCTCCTTGATCAGCTCCATGAAGGCGACGAAGGCGACCGCCGTGCAGACGACGCCCAGGCCCGCGAGGGCAGCCAGTACGGAGGGGGCGGGCAGCTCCGCGGGCCGGGTCGCGGCCGCGGCCGGCGCGTAGACCAGGGCCGCCAGGGCCAGGCAGGGGGTCGTGAGGTGGAGCGACGGGACGTCCTTGAGGTGGCGGGCGGCTATCAGGGGGGCCGTCGCGTAGCCGAGGACCGTCAGCAGGACCTCGGCCAGGGAGCGGGCGTCGCCGCCCGTGAGGTGCGGGACGGTGAGGACGCCGACCCCGGCCAGGCCCAGCGCCAGGCCCGTCACCCGTCTCACCCCCAGCGTCGCCGTGTCGCCGAAGAAGCGGGAGAGGGTCACTCCGACGATCGGCACGCCCGCGATCAGCAGACCCGCCGTGGAGCTCGACAGG
Source organism: Streptomyces sp. NBC_01334 (assembly GCF_035983595.1). Taxonomy (NCBI): domain Bacteria; kingdom Bacillati; phylum Actinomycetota; class Actinomycetes; order Kitasatosporales; family Streptomycetaceae; genus Streptomyces; species Streptomyces sp. NBC_01334. The sequence continues at coordinate 3,100,595 of NZ_CP130718.1, forward strand.
TGGCGTTCCGCGTCGGTGAGGGTGAACCAGGGGCCGATGATCTCGATGACCGCGAAGGCCAGCATGGGCTTCCAGTGCGCCCGTACCGTCCGCGTCAGGCCCCGTTGCCGTAGCGCGAAGGGGAGCAGGAGGGCTGCGCCCAGCGCACATCGGGTGAACACGACCATGGACGGGGAGAGGTCCTCCACCGCCACTTTGATCATCAGGTAGGGGATGCCCCACACCACTCCCATCAGGGAGAACAGGAACCAGCCGCGTGCAGTCATACGGGGAGTGTCGGCCGCACCCCGGTCAGGTGTCTTGAACGCTGTTGCGGTACGCCGCCGGGGTCACGCCCAGCACGCGGCGGAACCAGCGGGTGAGGTGGGCCTGGTCCGCGAAGCCGACGAGGCCGGCGACCTCCGCGGGACGCAGCCCTGACTCCAGCAGGCCGCGGGCCCGGGCCACCCGGTACTGGGCCAGCCAGGCGTACGGCGGCATGCCGGTCGTCGTACGGAAGGCGCGCAGCAGCTGGTAGCGGGACAGGCCGAGGTCCGCCGCGAGGTCGGCGAGGGAGGGCGGGGCGAGGAGTTCGTCGGCGAGACGGGTGCGGACGGCCTGGGTGAGGTGTTCGGCGCCGGGGATCGTGTCGCACACCGGCCGGGCCGTGGAGTGGCGTCGGGCGAGGGCCGTCAGCAGCCAGGGGAAGCGGGACTCGGCCTCCAGGGGGTCGGGGCAGGCGGCCAGTTCCGTGTGCGTCCGGCGCAGGGCGGCGGCCAGTTCCGGGTCGTCGAGGAGGGGTTCACGGAAGTGCGGCACTCCGCCGAGGGTGCCTTCGGCGAGGAGGGCGGGGCCGGCGTACAGGGCGCGGTAGGCGTAGCCGTCGGTGTCGTTGCCCGGGCCGCCGGTGTGCGTCTCGCCGGGGGCCAGGACGACGATGGAGCCGGGACCGGTACGGATGTGGCCACCGCGGTAGGCGATGATCTCCGACCCGCCCACGCAGACGCCGACGGTGAACTCCTCGTGGGCGTGCGGGGCGTAGACGTGCCGGTCGAAGCGCGCGGTGAGGAGGTCCAGGGGCGGGCCGCAGCGCCCCAGCCGGGCTCTGGTCCACAACGCCTGTTCACGACTCACTCGCCACCCCCGTGTGGCCCCGCCATCTGACCCCTGTCCGCGCCTCTACGGTGCAACACCTTCGGACCCCGGTTTCATGCCGCCGGGCGGGCGGGCCGGCGAGCGGAGGGCAGGTGCGGACCTCGGCCGGGCCGTCCCCCGGCACGTCGTACGCTGTCGCAGCAGAGCTCTATTGAAGGAGATTTCCCGTGCTTGTCCTGCTGCCGCCCTCCGAAGGCAAGGCGTCCTCCGGGCGTGGCGCCCCGCTCAAGCAGGAGGCGCTCTCCCTGCCCGGGCTCGGCGCCGCCCGCGAGGCCGTCCTCGACGAGCTGGTCGAGCTGTGCGCGGCCGACGAGGACAAGGCGCGCGAGGTGCTCGGGCTGAGCGAGGGGCTGCGCGGCGAGGTCGCGAAGAACACGGAGCTGCGCACGGCGGGAGCCCGGCCCGCCGGGGAGATCTACACGGGTGTCCTGTACGACGCCCTCGACCTGGCCTCCCTCGACGCGGCAGCCAAGAGGCGCGCCGCCAGGTCGCTGCTCGTGTTCTCGGGGCTGTGGGGTGCCGTCCGGGTGACGGACCGGATCCCGTCCTACCGCTGCTCGATGGGCGTGAAGCTGCCCGGGCTGGGGGCGCTGGGCGCGTACTGGCGTGCGCCGATGGCGTCCGTGCTGCCCGAGGCGGCCGGGCACGGGCTGGTGCTGGACCTGCGGTCGGCGGCGTACGCGGCGCCCTGGAAGCCGAAGGGTGAGGTGGCGGGGCGGACGGCGAGCGTGCGGGTGCTGCACGCGCCGACCCGGAAGGTCGTCAGCCACTTCAACAAGGCGACCAAGGGCCGGATCGTACGGAGTCTACTGACGGCGGGGATCGATCCCGCGGGTCCCGCCGAGCTGGTGGAGGCGCTGCGGGACCTCGGATACGTGGTGGAGGAGAAGGCGCCGCCGAAGGCGAAGGCCGGGGCGGCCGCCTGGACCCTGGATGTGCTGGTGGACGAGGTGCACTGACACACCGACTCACCGCCCTTATCCCACCCCCTGACCCACCCCCTGACGCAACGCCCTGCCACACCCCCACGGCACTGTTGCAACATGCGCAATGCCCTTTGCGCGGGCTGCACACCGGGGGCAGGATGAGGCGCATGACCTCACCCCTGCCCTCCGCTTCGGCTGCCTCGGTACTGGATCTGGCCCCGGTCGTACCCGTGGTCGTCGTCGAGGACGCCGCCGACGCCGTACCGCTGGCGCGGGCGCTGGTGGCGGGCGGGCTGCCCGCGATCGAGGTGACCCTGCGGACACCGGCCGCGCTCGACGCGATCCGGGAGATCTCCGGGTCGGTCCCGGAGGCGGTCGTCGGGGCCGGGACCGTGATCACGCCGGATCAGGTGACGGCGTGCGGGGCGGCCGGCGCGCGATTCCTGGTGAGCCCCGGCTGGACGGACGCCCTGCTGACGGCGATGCGGGCGTCCGGGCTGCCCTTCCTGCCCGGGGTGTCGACCACGTCGGAGGTCGTGGCGCTGCTGGAACGCGGGGTGCGGGAGATGAAGTTCTTCCCGGCACAGGCCGCGGGCGGCACGGCCTACCTCAGGTCACTGGCCGGACCGCTCCCCCAGGCCCGGTTCTGCCCGACCGGCGGGATCGGCCCCGACAACGCACCGGAGTACCTGTCACTTCCCAACGTCGGTTGCGTGGGCGGCAGTTGGATGGTCCCGGCGGACGCGGTCGCGGCGCGGGACTGGCCGCGCGTCGAGGCGCTCGCGCGGACCGCCTCGCTGCTCAGGACCGCAGGTGGGACGTGTCGTTGAACAGTCGGACGCTGGCGTTGCCGTCCGCGTAGTAGGCCACCGCGGACAGCGAGGCCGCCGACAGTTCCATGCGGAACAGCGACTCGGACGGGGCGCCCAGGGCGAGCCGTACGAACGTCTTGATCGGCGTCACATGGGTGACCAGCAGCACCGTGCGGCCGGCGTACTCCGCGACCAGTCTGTCCCGGGTGGCCGCGATCCGGGTGGCGGTCGCCGCGAAACTCTCGCCGCCGCCGGTCGGCTCGGCCTCCGGGTCGGCCAGCCAGGCGTTCAGGTCGTCGGGGTGACGCTCGCGGACCTCGCCGAAGGTCAGCCCCTCCCAGGCCCCGAAGTCGGTCTCGATCAGTCCGTCCTCGACGGTGACCTCGAGGCCGAGGCGGGCGGCCACGGCCGCGGCCGTCTCGCGGGTGCGGGCGAGCGGGGAGGCCAGGATGTGCTGGACGGTCCCGCGCCGGGCGAGGGCGGCGGCGACCCGCTCGGCCTGCTCCCGGCCGACGTCCGAGAGGGAGGGATCGGTGCCGCCGCTGCCGGAGAACCGCTTCTGCGGGGTGAGCGGCGTCTCGCCGTGCCGCAGCAGTACGAAGGTGGCGGGCGCCCCGAGATCGGGCGCCGCCCCCCAGCCGACGGAGGGGGTGACCGCGGGCGTGGTGGGGGCGGAGTCGGCGGGAGAGGCGGACGCCTGAGCCGAAGCAGGAGCGGCAGCCGGGGCGGGAGCCGGAGCAGGGGCCGGGGTGGCGACCGTGCGGGCGGCGCGGAGATCGGCGTCGGTCGTCGTCGCCTTCTCCTGGGCGGTGTCCGCGGTCGGCTCGGCGAGCGGGCGGGACCGGGCCAGGGCCTCGCGGGCCTTCGCCGCGCCCGCCGTGGCGTCGCCGGGCGGGCCGGACGGCTCGGGTGCGGCCGGGGTCACGGGGCCACGGGCGTCGAGCTCGGCCCGCGACGCCCCGGCGTCCCACTGCTCGCCGCGCTTGCCCGCGTCCATCGCCTCGTTCGCCAGACGGTCGGCGTGTTTGTTCCGCTCGCGCGGCATCCACTCGTAGGTGACCTGCCCGGGCGGAAGGATCCGGGCCGCCTCGGCGGCGAGCGGTTTCATGTCGGGGTGCTTGATCTTCCAGCGGCCCGACATCTGCTCGACGACCAGCTTGGAGTCCATGCGCACCCGCACCGTGGCCGACGGGTCGAGCTCACGGGCGGCGCGCAGGCCGGCCACCAGTCCCCGGTACTCGGCCACGTTGTTGGTGGCGACGCCGATGTACTCGGCGCGCTCGACCAGCGTCTCCCCCGTCGCCGCGTCGATCACCACGCTGCCGTAGCCCGCGGGCCCCGGGTTGCCCCGCGACCCGCCGTCGGCCTCGACGATGAGCTCCCGCACGACGTACGCCCCTTACCGACTCCAACTCCGACTACTGACTACCGACGGCCGAGTGTCGACGGCCGACTCCCGACTCCCGACCGGCGACCGGCGACCGGCGACCGGCGACTTACCGATGGTCGACTACAGGCCCGACTCGGACGTACGCACGAGGATGCGACGGCAGTTCTCGCACCGTACGACCGTGTCGGACGGAGCCTTGCGGATCTCGGCCAGCTCGGTGATGGCGAGCTCCTGGCGGCAGCCCTGGCAGGTCCGCTGGTAGAGCTTGGCCGCGCCGACGCCGCCCTGCTGCTCGCGCAGCTTCTCGTAGAGCTTGAGCAGATCGGCGGGCACGGAGGCCGCGATGACCTCGCGCTCCTTGGCGACGCTGGCAGCCTCGCTGTCGAAACCCTCCAGGGCCGCGTCCCGGCGCGCCAGGGCGTCGTCGATCTTCCCCTGGACGGAACCGACCCGCTCGGTCAGCTCGGCGGCGCGCTCCTGAGCGCTCTCGCGGCGCTCCATGACCTCCAGGACGATGTCCTCGAGGTCGCCCTGGCGCTTGGCGAGGGAGACGATCTCCCTCTGGAGGTTCTCCAGGTCCTTGGAGGAGGTGACGGCCCCGGAGTCGAGCCGCTGCTGGTCACGGGCGGCGCGCTGACGGACCTGGTCGACGTCCTGCTCGGCCTTGGTCTGCTCGCGGGCGGTGTCGCTCTCCTCGGTCTGCGCCGCGACAAGGAGGTCGCGCAGCTGCGTGAGGTCCTTGTTCAGCGACTCGATCTCGGCGTGCTCGGGCAGGGACCTCCGCAGGTGGGTGAGCTGCTGGAGCCGGGCGTCGAGGGCTTGGACGTCGAGGAGTCGGATCTGGTCGGCGGGCGCGGCGTTCAGTTGGGGGCTCCCATTGAGCTAGAGGTGGTGTTGGACGCCGCGTGGGCCGTCCAGGGGTCGGTGACCGTACGGGAGACATGGACCCGCAGGCCCCACCCCCGCCGGTCGGAGATCTCGTCGAGCTGGGTGGCGGCCAGCTCGCACCAGGGCCACTCGGTGGCCCAGTGCGCCGCGTCGAGCAGCGCGAGAGGTGGGTGAGCGCCGTGGGCGCGGTCCGCGATGAACTCCGACGCCGGGTGGTGGCGCAGGTCCGCGGTGAGGAAGGCGTCGACGCCGGCCGCCCGGACGTGGTCGAACAGACTGTCGCCGGAGCCGCCGCTGACGGCGACGGTCCGCACCAGCGCCTCCGGGTCGCCCGCCGCCCGGATGCCCTGCGCGGTGGCGGGCAGTCGCTCGGCGGCACGGGCGGCGAACTCACGGACGGTGAGCGGGTGGTCGAGCTCGCAGACGCGGCCGAGGCCGCGCCGTCCCTCGGGATCGCTCGGGTCCGGCACGAGAGGCCGTACGACCCGCAGGTCGAGCGCCCCGGCGAGGGCGTCGCTCACGCCGGGGTCGGCGGTGTCCGCGTTGGTGTGTGCGACGTGCAGGGCGATGTCGTTCTTGATGAGGGTGTGCACGACACGGCCCTTGAAGGTGGAGGCCGCGACGGTCGTCGTCCCGCGCAGGTACAGCGGGTGATGGGTGACGAGCAGCCCGGCACCGAGCTTGACGGCTTCGTCGACGATCTCCTGGACGGGATCGACGGCGAACAGAACCCGGGTGACCTCCTGCTCGGGGTCGCCCACGACCGTGCCGACCGCGTCCCAGGACTCGGCCCGCTCGGGGGGCCACAGGTTCTCCAGCGCGGCGATGACTTCAGACAGACGGGGCACGGGGAAAGGCTACCTGGCCGTCTCACCGGCCCGTACCGGTGCCGCCGATGCCGTCGCGGCCACCTCGGCCGCCGACCGGGAGTCAACGGGTGGCCGATGCACAGGCCTCCCACCACCCTCAGGCGAATCGCTTCTGCACCACTCTTATGAGGGAAGAAGGCCGCCCGGCGGTCCCACGTCCGTGCGTACGAAAACTAGCTTCGTCGCCGGAGGTGACCGAACGATGACGATGCCGGCCTGTGCGATCGAGCCCACCGCTGCGGACGGGAGTGACCCCGAGGACGGCGCCGCCGAGCCCACGCCATACGCGGAGGAGCACGCGGAGGACTACGCGAGCCACGCGATCACGGCGGATCACGCGATCGCGGCGGATCACATGATCGCGTCGGATCACGTGATCCCTGAGGACCGCGTGATCCCTGAGGACCGCGTGATCGCGGATGACCGTGGAAGCGGCACCGGCCACCCGTTCACGGTCGGCCGTGGGCCCGCAGCGGACTGTGTGATCACGGCCGGTGGTGCCTACGCCGCGCGGCTCGCCCGGGCCGGCGACTCCTGGTTCCCCGAGCGATGGACCCTGGACGGCCCCGAGCCGTACGCCGTACCGCTGCCCGGCAACCAACCGGAGGAGCCCGGCACCGAGGTGCAGCCGATGGCCGACGGCCGGGTCCTGATCCGACGGCCGATCGAGGGACGGCACGCGTTCTCCCTGCTGTATCCGACCGGCCCCGGCACGGGCGAGCTGCCGCTGGGCGCCGTCGAGTGCCCGGACGAGGGCACCCGGCTGCACCTGCTCCCACCGGCCCCGTGCGGCGAACGCGCGTACGCTCTCGCCGTCGGCCGCCGCACGACGACCGTGTGGCTGGTCGCGGGCGGCACCTTCGGCCCCGAGTACCTCGCCGAGATCCCCGGCCGCTGCTCGGGCGGCGTCTGGCTGGACCGTACGGGCCGCATGCTCGCGCTGGACCGTGAGGTCGGTGGCCGCACCAAGACGATCGTCGTGGACCTGGAGCGCGGCGGCGAGGTGTCGCCCCTGCTGCAGATCGCCGCCGACAGCGACGACCGTCTGCTGCTCGCCGACCCCGACAGCGGGCTGCTGCTCATCCGCTCGGACGCGCCCTCGCCGGGCGAGGCACGGCTGGGCTGGGGAGTCCTCGGCAGCACGCTGCCGGTCCGCTTCCCGGAGTCGCTGCACCCGCCGGACCTCGCCCTCACCCCCTTCGCGAGCCAGCCGGGCCAGGCGCTCCTCCCCGAGGCGTGCGCGGTGGCGCTCCGCATCGACAGCCCCTTCGGCACCTGGGTGGGCGTGTGGCGTCCGGTCGATCGTCGGCTGCATCAACTCCGGGCGCCTGAGGGATGGTTGGCGGGGAGTGGAGTGTGGACACCGGACGGCGTTCTCCGGCTGCCGTACGCCACGGAGGCGGAGCCGTGCGGGGTGGCACCGCTGACGGCACCGCTCACCGAACCGCCTTCGTCGGAGCCGTCACCGTCGCCGTCCGAAGAGGCCTCGCCGTGCGAGGAACCGCCGCGGCCGGCGCCCGCCGCGGCTCGTCCGGTCCCCCTTCAACAAGCTCCCCTCGGCCGACTTGTAACGAAGTAGCAGCGGTTGGCGTGGCCGCCTGGATCAGCCCCTCGGTGTGCCGGATAAAATCGCCCGGCTGTAAAGAAAGATCATGTTGACGGGGTGAATTCTTCCGATGAGCGACACAAGCACCAGGCAGCCGCTGTCCGCCGACTCCCAGGAGGCGGCCGGACACGGCCGGCACCGGGGCCCGGTCTCGTCCCAGGACGGTGACTCGGCCCCCCACGGCCGGCACCGCAAGCCGGCCGAGAACAGGGCGGACAGCTGGGCCGACAGTTGGGCCGAGAACAGGGCCGAGGCAACTGTCTGACGGTACGCCGTACACCGAAGGGGCTCCGGTCGTCCATGGACGACCGGAGCCCCTTCGCATACGCCCCGCCCGCCTTTACTCCTGCCCTCGCCGTAGTCCCAGCACCTCCGCCGCGGCGAACGTCTCCCCCCGGGGCCGGTCCGCGAAGTGCGCGCCGAGGACGGCGTCCAGCTCCTCGTAGCCGAACACATCCTCCTTGCTGTCGAACTTCGCCCGCACCCGCGGCCGTTCGACGACGGCGACCATGCCGCCGTGCGCGACGAGCAGCTGTCCGTTGATCCGAGCGGCGGCCGGCGAGGCCAAGTAGCCGACCAGCGGGGCCACATGCTCCGGCGCGAGCGGGTCGAGGCCGCCCTCGTCGGGCTGTGCGAACCCGGCGAAGACGTCCTCCGTCATCCTGGTGCGGGCGCGCGGGCAGATGGCGTTGGCCGTCACCCCGTACTTGGCGAGCGCGAGCGCCGTGGACGTCGTCAGCCCGACGACTCCCCCTTTGGCCGCCGCGTAGTTGGGCTGCCCCGCCGAGCCCGCGAGGAACGCCTCCGAGGAGGTGTTCACGATCCGCCCGTACACCGGACCGCCCGCCGCCTTGGACCGGTCGCGCCAGTGCGCGGCGGCGAAACGGGTCGTGTTGAAGTGGCCTTTGAGGTGGACCCGGACGACCGCGTCCCACTCGTCCTCGGCCATCGAGAAGACCATGCGGTCGCGCAGGATGCCCGCGTTGTTGACCAGTATGTCCAGCTTGCCGAACTCGCTGATCACCAACTCGACGAGCGCACGCGCCTGTTCGAAGTCGGCGACGTCCCCGGTGTGGGCGAGCGCGGTGCCGCCGGCCGACCGGATCTCCCGCGCGACCTCCTCGGCGGGGCCGGCCGACGCCTCGCCCGACCCGTCCCGGCCGGGCTGACCGTAGTCGTTGACGACGACGGCCGCGCCCAGCCGCGCCAACTCCAGCGCCTCGGCCCGGCCGAGGCCGCGCCCGGCACCGGTGACGATCGCGGCGAGCCCCTCAAGTGGCAGTGCCATCCGGACGGTCACCCCTCAGATCTCGATGCACGTACGGAGCGCAGCCCCGGTACGCATCTGGTCCAGCGCCTCGTTGATCTCGGTGAGCGCCACGCGGTGGGTGATCAGGCTCGACAGGTCGATCCTGCCTGCCCGCCACAGGGCGATCGTCCGCTCGTAGGAGCGCAGGACGTCACCGCCGCCGTACATCGAGGGCAGGATCCGCTTCTCGTCGAAGAACAGCTCGAACATGTTCAGCTGGAGGAAGTCGTCCAGGGCGCCCGCGCCGACGACGACGAGGGTGCCGCCGCGCCGGGTGTTGTCGTACGCGGTGCGGGCCGTGGCGGAGCGGCCCACGACCTCGAAGACGTAGTCGAACCCCTCCCCACCGGTGACCAGTTGCTTCGCTCCGGGCAGCTCCTCCGGCGAGACGGCCTTCGTGGCGCCGAACTCGAGGGCGGCCTCCCGGCGCGAGGCGACCGGGTCGACGGCGACGATCTCGGCGGCGCCCTTGAGCCGCGCGCCCTGGATCGCGGAGATGCCGACGCCTCCGCAGCCGATGACGGCGACCGACGAACCGGCTTCCACGTCCGCCGTGTTGAGGGCGGCGCCCAGACCCGTGGTCACTCCGCAGCCGATGAGCGCGGCGATGTCGAAGGGGACGTCGTCGGGGATCGGGACCGCGCAGCCCGCGTCGACCACGACCTCCTCGGCGAAGGTTCCGGTGCCGGCGAAGCCGAAGACGTCTCCGCCGGGGCGACGGAAGTTGGGTGTGCCCGCGTTCATGAACCCGGCCAGGCACAGTTCGGTCTGGCCGCGCTTGCACGCGGGACATGCCCCGCAGGCCGGCAACCAGCAGACGACGACCCGGTCACCGGGCTTCACCCGGGTGACGCCCTCCCCCACCTCCAGGACCTCGCCCGCACCCTCGTGACCGGGCACGAAGGGCGCGGGCTGCGGGAGCACCCCGCCCATCGCGGACAGGTCCGAGTGGCACAGGCCCGTGGCCCGCACCCGGATCCTGACCCGTCCGGGGCCGAAGCCCACCGCCTCGACGTCGTCGAGGACCTCCAGCTTGTCCTGGCCGATCTCGTGCAGTACGGCTGCTCGCATGGTGCGGCTCCCCTCGGGTCCCCTCGGATGCTGGGCGGTTCTGGAGGTGAATTCGGCTGCTGCTGGAGGTGGTGGTGCAGGTGGTGGTGTGTTGGTGGTTCAGGTGGTGCAACCGGTTCAGGTGGCCCCGGCGGTCCGGGTGGTTCAGGTAGTCCCGTCGACCTCGGCGGTCCGGGTGGTCCCGGTGGTCCCGGTGGTTCAGGAATGTTCGACGAGCGTGTCGGCGAGGACGGGTGCGTCGTCCCGTTGTACGGCGCTCACGGCCACCCGGACGGCTCCTTCCCCGCGCCACATGCGGATCCGCAGGGTCTCTCCCGGGAACACCACACCGGCGAAGCGCGTGGCGTAGCCGCGCACCCGGCCGACGTCGCCGTCGAGCAGCGTGTCGACGACCGCCTTGAGCGTGATGCCGTAGGTGCACAGGCCGTGCAGGATGGGCCGGTCGAATCCGGCGAGTTTCGCGAACTCCGGGTCGGCGTGCAGCGGGTTGTAGTCGCCGGAGAGGCGGTAGAGCAGGGCCTGGTCCTCGCGGACGGTCCGCTCGATCACCTTGTCGGGGTCACCGGAGGGCGGCTCGAGCCGGGCGGAGGGGCCCCGGTCGCCGCCCCAGCCGCCTTCTCCCCGGACGAAGATCTGGGCGTCGTTGGTCCACAGCGGCCCGTCCGCGTCGGCGACCTCGGTGCGCATGACGAGGACGGCGGCCTTGCCCTTGTCGTACACGGCGGCGATGCGTCCGATGGCGGTCGCCCGGCCGGTCACCGGAATGGGACGGTGGATCTCCAGGCGCTGGCCGCCGTGCAGGACACGGGCGAGGTCGACCTCGACGCCGGGCATCGACAGTCCGCTGATCACACCGGGCGAGCCGGAGCCGGCGACGGTGGCGAAGCTCGGCAGGACGTGGAGCCGGGACTCCAGCGTGTAGCGCAGTTCGTCGGGGTCGGTGGCCGGGACGCCCGCGCCGATGCCGAGGTGGTACAGCTGGACGTCCCGGCGGTCCCAGGTGATCTCGCCGGTCCGGGGTTCGGCGGCGAGCGCCTTGGCTGCGTCGATGGGCATGGAGCTCCTGATCGCTCGGATCGATCGGATCGATCGCATCGTTCCAAGACCTCGGCACGGCCGTCCGCACCGATCGGCCGCACCGAGGCCGTCACGGGGCCGCGGAACCCGCCCTACCCAGAACGGATCTAGAACGCGTTCCAGTGCGGCGACCCCCTGTATAGCCCAGGCCCCGGAAGTTGTGAAGACACCTGACGGCATGTCAGAAACGGGTGCCGAGGACATTTGTCCTGCCCGACTGCGTACATCCGGCACTGCCGCGAGCGGGCCCGGAACCGTAGCGTCGAAGACAGGCACACGACCGTGGAAGACGCAGGAACGGGGGACGGACATATGACCAGGTCATTCGAGGACGGGCGCCGTGCGGCGGCCTGCCGCCGGGACGCCTGGCGCTCGGCGTTCCGTACGGCACGGGAGCGCCGGCGGCACTGGAGAGCGGACAAGGAGCGCTTCAAGGCCGAGTACCGCAGCGCCCGCCGGGACGGGCGGATTCCCGAGGACCCGGGTCCGCCGGCCAGCGGCTTCACACTGCTGCCGTGGCTGCTGATGGGGATGGGCGCGTTCTCCAACCTCTTCCAGGGGGACGCCAACCCGTGGATCGGCAGCCTGGGCCTGCTGGCGTTCAACTCGCTCTACATCTACGTCGCTTTCCGCGCCTTCGTGAAGGAGGCCCGCGAGGCGACCTCCACACGGGTGGCGCTGGTACTGCTGGGCCTCGTGACCTGCGGGCTCGCCCTCGGCTACGGCGGCAGCTGGCTGCTCTTCCTCCCGCTGTTCGGCCTCGCGACGGGCGCGGTACTGCGCGGCCCCCAGCTGCGGACCATCGGTACCGCCGTCGCCGTCCTGGCGGGCGCGGTCGCCTGCGTCCGCGACGGCTGGGACGGCCTCACCATCGCCTACGCCACCTGGATCTCGACGATGGTGACGGCCGCGATCCTCTCCCTCTCCGAGGCCGTACGGGAGTTGCGCGCCGCCCGTGAGGAGCTCGCCCGCCGGGCGGTGGAGGAGGAGCGGCTGCGCTTCTCCCGCGATCTGCACGACCTGCTCGGCCACACCCTGTCGGTGATCGTGGTGAAGTCGGAGGCGGCCCGGCGGCTGGCGCCGCGCGACATGGACGCGGCTCTCTCCCAGGTCACCGACATCGAGGCGGTGGGCCGGCAGGCGCTGACCGAGATCCGCGAGGCGGTCACCGGCTACCGCGAGGGCAGTCTGGCCGGCGAGCTGGACCGGGCCCGCTCGGCCCTGACGGCGGCGGGCGTCGAACCGTCGGTGAGCCGGTCGGGGCCGCCGCCGGATCCGAGGACCGCGGCCCTGCTCGGCTGGGTGGTGCGCGAGGCGGTCACCAACGTCGTCCGGCACAGCGACGCGAGCCACTGCGGGATCACGGTCTCGGGCACGCCGGAGCGGGTCCGGCTGACGGTGACGGACGACGGCAGCAGCGGAGAAGGCAGCAGCAGCGACGACGGCGAAACGGGCGGCGACAGCTGTTGCGCGCCGGGCGGCGGCACAGGACTCACCGGCCTGCGCGAGCGCCTGGCGGCGGCGGGCGGCACCCTGACGGCGGGCCCGGGACCACGCGGCGGCTTCACGGTCACGGCGGAACTGCCGGTCGAAATCCCGATGTCACACCCGGGCTCCGGCACCATCGCCGGGACGGGGACGGGGACGGGGACCGCCGGCGGCACCTCCGTCAGGACTGATACGGACGCCATCGCGAGGGCCGACACCGGGACCGATACCCGACCATCGCCAGGACCGGGACCGCCAACGGCACCAGGAACGGGACCAGCACCAGCACCGATACCGGTGCCGCCACCGACCACGCCACCGAACCCGAAGGGATACGGTCCCCCGCGGCCGCGCAGCCCGCCGCCTCCGCGCATCCCGCGGACACCGTGCCGTCCGTGGCCGCCGGCCCTAACCTGGGCCCGTGACCGAGATGCCGGGTTGGCCCGTGAACGAGATGCCCGACGACCACCGCCCCGCCAAGTCCATCAGGGTGCTGCTCGCGGAGGACCAGGGGATGATGCGCGGGGCGCTGGCCCTGCTGCTGGGGCTGGAGGCCGACATCGAGGTCGTCGCGCAGGTGGGCACCGGGGACGCGATCGTGGACGCGGCGCTCCTCCACCGCCCGGACGTCGCGCTCCTCGACATCGAACTCCCCGGCATCAGCGGTCTGGACGCGGCCGCCGAGCTGCGCGACCAGGCGCCCGGCTGCCGGGTGCTGATCCTGACCACGTTCGGCCGGCCCGGCTATCTGCGCCGGGCCATGGAGGCCGGGGCCTCGGGGTTCCTGGTCAAGGACGGCCCGGTGGAGGAGCTGGCGGCGGCGATCCGCCGGGTGCTGGCCGGCGAGACGGTCGTGGACCCGGCGCTGGCCACCGCCGCGCTGAGCGCCGGCCCGAACCCGCTCACCGCCCGCGAGTGCGACGTCCTGAAGGCCTCGGTGGACGGCGCGACCGTCTCCGACATCGCCGCCAGGCTGCACCTCTCGGAGTCCACGGTCCGCAACTACCTGTCCTCCGCGATCGGGAAGACGGGCACCCGCAACCGCATGGAGGCGATGCGGGAGGCTCGGCAGCAGGGCTGGCTGTGAGGACCGGACGCACAGGCCCTGCCGAGCCGGACGTGAAGGCGCCTGCGGTGGCGGCCGGTTGCGAGGGGTGGCCGCAGAGATCAGGACCGGCGCTGGCATAGTGCCCGCATGTCTTTACCGATACGGATCCTCAGGCGTCCGGCCGCGCTGGCGGCGAGTGTCGCGGCACTGTTCGCCACGGCGGTGACACCGGCCGCCGCCGACGGCTCCGAGCAGGTCGTGATGCGGTTCGAGACGCCGGAGACGTACGTCATGTACAACGCCGACCAGGGGGCCGCGGCTTCGAACAACGGCTTCCCCGTCCCCGTCTTCGTCGAGCGGAGCAAGGGCGGCGAACCGGCCCGCAATGTCCGGGTCGTCGTGGACGCGTCGGGCCTGGGAGGCGTCGCCCGGCTCGGTGAAGGGGGCATGTGCAAGGCCGAGGGCCCGATCTACACCTGCGAATACGGCGACCTGCAGAACGGCGACGGCGAGAGCTACAACCCCCTCGCCCTCCTCGGGGTGGACGGCGTCGAGCCGGGCGACAGCGGGACGGTGACGTACACCGCGACCGCCGACAACGCGCCCACCGTCACCGGCACCACCCGGATGACCGTCGGCGGTCCGACGCTGACCGCGCCAGGGCAGGAGAAGGGCGTGAGCGGGCTGGCACCCGGCAAGTCCGCGAACGTGACGGCACGGTTGGCCAACAACACCCGCTTCCCCACGAAGGCGGGCGTCGCCCTCCAGGTCAACGTGTCGGAGGGGGTGACGCTGACCGCCCTGCACAGCAACTGCTTCTACGCGGGCCCCGCGCCCACCTCCGCCTGGTGCACCTTCCCCACGAAGGCTGCGGCGGGCGCCGCCTACCGCACCGGCGCGCCGCTGGTCTACACGCTCACGCCGCCCGGGAGACTGAGCGGCGAGGTGACCTACACCTGGTCGTCACCGCCGTCCCGCCCCGCCGACCACACCGTGCGCGGCACCGGCTCCCCGCTCACCCTGGTCCGCACGGCCCCCCAGCACTTCGACGACACTCACGGCAGGCTCGGGATCACCACCACCGTGCAGGTCGACTACCGTCCGGTCAGCGCGACCGTGCGGGGCCGGGTCGGTGACACGGTGAAGGTGCGGCTCGGGCTGGAGGACCTCGGTCCCGGCCGGGTGCGGGGCGAAGAGGACCAGGGCCGCTTCGAGGTGGTCCCGCCCAAGGGCACCACGGTCACCTCGATCCCGTACGTCTTCGAGGGGGACGAAGGGAAGTGGGCCTGCGCGCGACCGGAGAAGCCCGGCGGGGCGTTCGTCTGCGAGATCGGCCACGACGGCCTCTACGAAGCGCGGCACGAAGGGGGCACCACCGCGATCGACTTCCACATCCGCATCGACCGTCAGGTCCAGGGGGCCGAGGGCACCATCCGCACGTACAACCCGTTCGACCGCACCCCGGCCAACGACGTCGCCGTCATCCCGCTCGACGCCTCGCCCGCCTCGCCCTACCGGGTCTCCAGTCACCCCTGGGTCTGGACCGCGGGCGCCCTGGTCCTCACCGTCCTGGCAGCGGCGTACCTCCGTCGGCCCCGCCGCAACGCGAAACCGTCGTGACCGCGTCCTAGATGCCCGCGCCCGTGCGTCGCAGCACGCGCAGCGAGCCGGTGTCCGAGACCTCGGTGAAGGCGCCGGAGGCCAGCGCGCGGAGGTAGACGCGGTAGGGGGCCTGGCCGGTGAACTCGTCGACCGGGTCGGGGAACACGTCGTGGATGACGAGGAGCCCGCCCTCGGCGACATGCGGTGCCCAGCCCTCGTAGTCGGAGGTGGCGTGCTCGTCGGTGTGGCCGCCGTCGACGAAGACGAGACCGAGGGGCGAGTTCCAGAACGCGGCGATGCGCGGCGAACGTCCGACCAGGGCGACCACATGCTCCTCCAGGCCCGCGCGGTGCAGGGTCCGGCGGAAGGTGGGCAGGGTGTCCATCAGGCCGACCTCGGGGTCGACGGTCTCCGGGTCGTGGTACTCCCAGCCGGGCTGCTGCTCCTCGCTGCCCCGGTGGTGGTCGAGCGTGAGCGCGCTGACCCCGGTCTGCCGGGCCGCGTCCGCGAGCAGGATCGTGGAGCGCCCGCAGTAGGTGCCGACCTCGAGCAACGGCAGCCCGAGCGCACCCGCCTCGACGGCGGCCGCGTACAGGGCGAGACCCTCGTCGACCGGCATGAACCCCTTCGCCGCCTCGAACGCGGCCAGGATCTCGGGCTTGGGTGCCGCGGGCATAGGGGGTCCTCCGGGGTCCGTGCGTGGTGGTACGTGCGGTGGTGGTCGGTGGTGCGTACGTGCGGGAGCTCCGTGCGTATGGCCGCCCATGCTGCCGCACCCCCCGCCGCCGAGGCGACAGGGGGTGCGGAAACGACGGGCCGAGGGGCGCGCGGGGCCGGTGGGGTCAGGCGCTGACCGTCTCGCCGGGCAGGGCCAGGTCCAGGTCGACCGGACGCTCGTCGCCCGCGTGGGTCGCGGAGCTGGCCAGCGGGCCGTGGCCGGTGGCCTTGGCGGCGAGGACGTAGGCGCCCCGGGCCGGGACGGCGAGGGCGTAGCTGCCGTCCTCCTGCGACAGGGTGGCGCCGGCCTGGCGGCCGCGGCGGTCGATGAGCGTGACCTTGGCACGGGCGACCGGGACGCCGTCGGCGTCCAGGACCCGGCCGCGGAAGCCCCGCAGGACCTCCTCGGCGTGCTTCAGGTTGGCTTCCTCCTCGCTGCTGGCGCGCAGCTGCGGCACGGCCGACGGACGCTGCTGCCTGGGCAGGAAGAGGGCGAGGAGCAGGCCGACCGCGACGGCGGCGGTGGCGATCAGGAAGGAGACGCGGAAGCCGTGCATGGTCGGTACGGCGACGCCGCCGACGTTGTTCGCGGTGTTGGCCAGCACCATGCCGATGACGGCGCTGGACACCGAGGTGCCGATGGACCGCATCAGGGTGTTGAGGCCGTTGGCCGCGCCGGTCTCCGAGGCGGGGACCGCGCCGACGATCAGCGCGGGCAGGGAGGAGTACGCGAGGCCGATGCCGGCGCCGAGGACGACGGCGATGACGAGGCTCTGCCAGGCGGCGCTCATCAGGCCGAGGCCGGCGCCGTAGCCGATCGCGATGATCAGCATGCCGAGGATCAGGGTGAACTTGGGGCCGTACTTGGCGGACAGCCTGGCATAGACGGGCGCGGTGAACATCATCGTCAGGCCGAGCGGCGCGACGAGCAGACCGGCGGTGACCATCGACTGGCCGAGGCCGTAGCCGGTGGCCTTCGGCAGCTGGAGCAGCTGCGGCAGGACCAGGGAGACGACGTAGAACGAGACGCCGACCATGATCGAGGCCAGGTTGGTGAAGAGGACGGCCGGTCGGGCCGTGGTGCGCAGGTCGACGAGCGGGGCCTTCAGCCGCAGCTCCATCACGCCCCACAGGACGAGGACGACGGCCGCGGCTGCGAAGAGGCCGAGGGTGGTGCCGGAGGTCCAGCCCCAGTCACTGCCCTTGGTGATCGGCAGCAGGAAGAGCACCAGACCGGTGGAGAGGCCGATCGCGCCGGCCACGTCGAAGGTGCCCTCGGCGCGGGCCGGGGACTCGGGGACGACGAGGAGGGTGAGGGCGATGGCGAGGGCTCCGAGGCCGGCGGCGCCGTAGAACAGGGCGTGCCAGTCGGCGTGCTGGGCGATCAGGGCCGCGAGCGGCAGGGCGAGGCCGCCGCCGACGCCGATCGAGGAGCTCATCAGGGCCATCGCCGAGCCGAGCTTCTCGCGCGGCAGCATGTCCCGCATCAGGCCGATGCCGAGCGGGATCGCGCCCATCGCGAAGCCCTGGAGGGTGCGGCCGGCGATCATCGTGATCAGGTCGCTGGTGAGGGCGCTGACCAGCGCGCCGACGACCATCACCGCGAGGCTGGCGATCAGCATGCGCCGCTTGCCGTACAGGTCGCCGAGGCGGCCCATGATCGGAGTGGCCACGGCGCCGGACAGCAGCGTCGAGGTCAGGACCCAGGTGGCGTTGCTCGGCGCGGTGTCCAGCAGCTGGGGCAGGTCCTTGATGACCGGGACGAGCAGGGTCTGCATCACCGCGACCACGATGCCCGCGAAGGCGAGCACGGGGACGACGGCTCCGCTCGCTTCGCGGGTGGGCCGGCCGGTCGTCGTGTGCGTCATGAGGTGGGGCCTCCGGGGGCGGTGCGTCAGGGA
This sequence comes from Streptomyces sp. NBC_01334, assembly GCF_035983595.1. Lineage (NCBI taxonomy): Bacteria > Bacillati > Actinomycetota > Actinomycetes > Kitasatosporales > Streptomycetaceae > Streptomyces > Streptomyces sp. NBC_01334. Next base: position 3,118,433 of record NZ_CP130718.1, read on the forward strand.
TACATGGAGACCGAACCTGTATGCATGGGCAACTATTCCGATGCTTCGGCGTACTAACGATTTCTTTATCTTCTCTTGAAGGTTCCCCTGCGGGTTCCCTCGGAGAAGGTTCCCGGAAGGTCCTCCCGAGGCTCCCTGAAGATCTCCCGCGGAAGCGACGGCCGGGGACCGACCAGGGGTCCGGTGCCGCGTCTCAGCCGGCGGGGGTCTGGAGGATGCCGCTGAGCAGCACGTCCAGGCCCCAGGTGTCACGGTCGCCGGGCGAGAACAGGGCCGGCCGCAGCGCGGTGATCATCGGGTATCGGTCGGCGGGCAGGGCCGCGTAGTGGCGGTCTGCGTCCGCCACGACGGTCTCCTCCTTGCCCCCCTTGGTGAGGTAGGCGCTCTGCTCGGCGGCGGCCGCGGCGCTGTGGAGATGCAGCAGGTCGACGGCCCAGGCGGCGGTGATGTCGTCGAGGCCGCCCTGCTTGAGCAGCGCGAGCATACGGTCGAGGACGAGCAGGGCGTTGGCCCCGGTGGGGATCGCGCCGAGCGCGACGGCGGCCAGCCCCTCGTGCCGACTCATGGCCTCGACCGTCGCCGCGACCAGCGCGTGCAGCTGCTCCCGCCAGGTGCCCTCCGCGGCGAGCGGAACCCGGGCGAGCGCCTCGTCCAGCATCGCGGCCATCAGGTCGTCGCGGTTGGCGACGTAGACGTAGAGCGAGGCCGGCCCCGTGTCGAGCTCCTTGGCGACGCGGCGCATGGTCAGCGCGTCCAGCCCGTCGCGGTCGAGGATGGCCAGCCCGGCACGCACGATCGCCTCGCGGCTGAGGGGGGCCTTGGCGGGCCGCGCGCGGCGGCTGATCGGCTCGGGGGTCACGGGGAGAGGGTAACGGGGAGAGGGCGACGCCACGAACGCCGGTCGCCACGAACGTGGACCGTGACGAACGTCGACCGTGACGAACAACGTTTGACACGAACAGCGTTCGTTCCCTAGTGTCGCGGCTACGACTGCACGAACATCGTTCGCCACGAACACTGTTCGCATCACTCGCTGTTCGCATCACTCGCTGTTCGCATCACTCGGAAAAGGAACCGTCATGATCCTGATCACCGGAGGCCGCGGCGCGGTCGCCACCCGGCTGCTCGCCCTTCTGCGCGCCGACGGCATACCCGTGCGGGTCGGGTCGGCCGCCCGCGGCGACCTCACCCCGCCTCCCGGCGTCGAGGCCGTCACCCTCGACCTCACCGACCCGGCGACCTTCCCCGCCGCCCTGGCCGGCGTCACCTCCGTCTTCCTCTACGCGAGCCCCGACCACGTCACCGAGTTCGCCGAACAGGCACACCGCGCCGGCGTCACCCATGTCGTGGTGCTGTCCAGCTCGAGCGTCCTGGGCGTGCTCGACTCCGAGCCGAAGGACGACCCCCTGGCCGGTTCCCATCTGGCCGTGGAGCGGGCACTGCTCGCCTCCCCGATCGCCACCACCCTCCTGCGACCGGGCTCCTTCGCCTCCAACGCCGCGTCCTGGGCCTGGCCCGTCAAGGCCGGACTGCCCGTCAGCCTGCCCTTCCCCGGCGCCCACACCGACCCCCTCCACGAGACGGACCTGGCCGAGGCCGCCCACGCCGTCCTCACCGACCCCCGGCACCGCGGCGGCCGGTTCACCCTCACCGGACCCGAGTCGCTGACCTTCGCCGAGCAGATCGACCGGCTCGCCGCCGTCACCGGCCGCGCCATCGCGGTCAAGCACGTCACCGCCGAGGAGTGGAAGGCGGAGACCGACGGGCACATCCCCGCCGTCTACGCCGACGCGCTCCTCGCGTGGTGGGAGTCCACGGACGGCAGGCCCGTCGCCCTCACCCGCACCGTCGAGGAACTCACCGGCCACCCCGCCCGCCCCTTCACCGCCTGGGCCACCGACCACATCGCCGACTTCACCGCCTCCTGAGCCTCCTGAGCCTCCGACCTCCCGGGGCGACCTCCCACCCGCGCCCTAGGTCGAAATCCCGATGCAAGGGGCGCAACCGCGTTGAGACCATGACGCCCATGCTGGAAACCGCCACCACCCGCTCTCGGAGATCCCTCCGTCCCGCCCCTCCCGCCTGGCTGCTCGTGGCACTCGCCTGCGCCGGACAGTTCCTCGTCGTGCTCGACGTGTCCGTGGTGAACGTGGCGCTGCCGTCGATCCGGGCAGATCTCGGAATGAGCGCCTCGGGCCTGCACTGGGTGGTGAACGCGTACTCGATCGCCTTCGCCGGGTTCATGCTGCTCGGCGGCCGGGCGGGCGACCTCTACGGCCGCAAGCGGATGTTCCTCACCGGCCTCGCCCTGTTCACGCTGGCCTCGCTGGCCGGCGGCCTGGCGCTGGACGGCCGGCAACTGCTGCTCGCGCGGGCCGTGCAGGGTCTGGGCGCGGCGATCCTCGCGCCCGCGACGCTGACGATCGTCACCTCCGCCGTGCCGGAGGGCGCCGCACGGGCGCGGGCCATCGCCACGTGGACGGCGGTCGGCGCGGGTGGCGGGGCCGCGGGCGGGCTCGTCGGCGGGGCACTGGTGGACCTCATGTCCTGGCGCTGGGTCCTGCTGATCAACGTGCCGGTCGGTGTGCTGTTGCTGGCCGGCTCGCTGTGGTGGTTGCCCGAGAGCCGGGCCGGGGACGGCCGCCGACCGGACCTGCCGGGCGCACTGCTGATCACGGCCGGCCTCGCCACGCTGGCGTACGGCATCTCGCGGACGGAGGCGGAGGGCTGGACGGCCCCGGCCACCCTCGTCCCGCTGGCCGCCGGGCTCGCGTCGATCGGCCTGTTCCTCGCCGTCGAGGCCCGGACGGCGTACCCGTTGATGCCGCTCGGGCTGTTCCGGCTGCGGGCGGTGTCGGCGGCGAACGCGGCGATGTTCGTGAACGGCTCGGCCATGTTCTCCATGTGGTTCTTCATGACGCTGTACGCGCAGAACGTCCTGGGCTACACCCCGCTGGAGGCCGGCCTGGCGCTCGTGCCGAGCTCGCTGGCCATCGTCCTCACCTCGAAACTCGCCCCTCGTTTCATGCGGACGGCCGGGGCACGCACCGTGGCCACGCTGGGCACGCTGCTCGCGGCGACCGGGTTCGCCTGGCAGTCGACGATGAGCGCGGACGGCGGGTACGTCACCGGGATCATGCTGCCGGGCGTCCTGATGATGCTGGGCGCGGGCCTGGCCTCGACCCCACTCGCCTCGCTGGCCGTCTCGGGCGCGGCACCGGGCGACGCGGGTCTGGTCTCCGGCCTGGTCAACACCTCCCGCACGATGGGCGGCGCGCTGGGCCTGGCGGTGCTGTCGACGCTCGCGTCCGCCCGCACCGCGGGCCGCGGAACACCGGAGGCGCTGACGGAGGGGTACGCGCTGGCCTTCCGCACCGGGACGGGCGTGCTGCTGGTGGGGGCGGCCCTGATGCTGACCTGGCTGCCACGCCGGCCCTCCGCCGCCTGACAGCCGAGCGGAGCCGACCGACCGAAGCCGACCGACCGAAGCCGACCGACCGGGCGGAGCGGACCGGCCGCCGTCCGTCATCAGCCATCCCTCATCCGTCCGTCATCCGTCCGGCGTCGTCCCGCTGAGAGCTTGTCGGGGTGGCCGTTAGGGTGGCAGGCGTGTCGTACGCAGGCTCGAACCCCGGTCCCTTCGATCCCTCCGATCCCTCCGATCCCTTCGGTCCCTTCGGTCCCCCGCGGCCGCGCCGCTCGCCGCTGCGCCGCCCGCTGACCGTGGCGCTCGCCGCGCTGGTGCCCGGGGCGCTGCTCGGCTGGCTGGCGTACGACGCGCTGGGCGGGACCGGGGGCGGCGGGACGGACGGGCCCGGGGCGGGGGCGGCGCCGAGTGTCCTCAGCTCCCCCGCGAACGGCTCGGACGGCTCGGACGGTGCGGGCGGTTCGGGCGGTTCGGGCGGTGACGGGAAGACGGGTGTCGGTACGGGCACCGCCTCCGCCCCGGCCTCGGCCGGTTCCGGCGCAACCTCGCTCCGGGGCAAGGTCGTCGTCATCGACCCCGGCCACAACCCCACCAACTACCAGCACACCGCCGACATCAACCGCAAGGTGGACATCGGCACCAACCGCAAGGAGTGCGACACGACGGGTACGTCCACGAACTCCGGTTACAGCGAGGCGGAGTTCACGCTGGACGTGGCCCACCGGCTGCGCACACTGCTCCAGCAGCAGGGTGCCACGGTGCGGCTGACGCAGGACGCGGACCGGCCGTTCGGCCCGTGTGTCGACGAGCGCGCCCGGATCGGGAACGCGGCGCACGCCGACGCGGTCGTCTCGATCCACGCCGACGGCGCCGGGGCCGGGCAGCGCGGCTTCCACGTGATCCTGCCGGGCGCGGTGCACGAGGGCGGCGCGGACACCCGCGCCATCGTCGCCCCGTCGAAGGACCTCGGGAAGCTCGTCGCGGGCGACTTCACCCGGGCAACGGGCACTTCACCGTCCAACTACGTCGGCGACGGCACCGGTCTCGTCACGCGTGAGGACCTGGGCGGTCTCAATCTGTCAACGGTTCCCAAGGTGTTCATCGAGTGCGGCAACATGCGCGATACCAATGACGCGGCGCTGCTGACCAGTGGCGCCTGGCGGCAGAAGGCGGCGCAGGGGATCTCTGAGGGAATCGTGAGTTTCCTGCGCGGGTAGTGATCAGGGCACTCATCCCGGCGGACAGCGCGATCGTGGTGACGATAGTGTCGTCCCTACGATGAGGGGCCACCCCCGCGCTTCACACAGGGGCCTGACGGCGACATGGTGACAGCGACGCCTCTACCGATATGTGTATGCGTGTACCGATGACGAGACGACTGACGAAGGACCTGAAGTGAATATCCGCTCCCTCACTCGAGGCGACGGCGTGGTGATCGGAGCAGCGGTATTGCTGTTCATCGCGTCGTTCCTGGACACGTTCGACGGCTCCGGCAGTGACGTCCCGAACGCCTGGGACAACCTCGGCCTCGTAATGAGCATGTATCTCGGCGGAATCATCGGTGCCGCCCTGATCGTCGTCGCCCGCGCGCTTCCGCAGCCGCGCAAGGTGGCCGGCATCGACCTGGGGCAGTTCGGTGTCGCGCTGACGGTCTTCGCCGCGTGGACGGCGTTCTGGACGATCATCGACCCGCTCGGTGCGTTCAGCGACACGTTCGGCAGCACCGACATCGAGACGGGCTCCGGTCTGATCCTGGGCCTGATCGCCGCGCTGCTGCTGGCCGCCGGCGCGGTCGCCACCCCGCTGGTGCCCGCCCTCCAAGCCGCCCTCGTCCCGGCGCCCAGGCCGGCCGCCCCGCAGCCGTACGGCGCGCAGCCGCCCGCCGGTTACGGCTACCCGGGCGCCCCGCAGCAGCCGTCGGCGTTCGGCGGTCCGCCGCAGCAGGGCCAGCCGGGTCAGCCGCCGTTCGGCGCCCAGCCGGGCCCGGCGCAGCCGTCGGGCGGGGACTTCTCCCCGTTCTGGTTCGCCGTGCCGGTGCCGCGTCCGCTCTACGCGGAGGACGGCGCGCCGATGCCGATCGCCGAACTGGCGCCGGGCACCTGGTACCTCGCGGTCGAGCAGGGCGCCCAGGGTCTGGTCGCCCAGACCCAGGACGGCCGCCGCGGTGTCCTCCGGGACGCCTCCGGCATCCAGCGCGGCTGAGCCCCGGCTCCCGCACAGTTTCACGCACGGCCCCTCGCCCTTCCGGGCGGGGGGCCGTTGTCGTACAGTCGCAGCCTTCCCTTGTCTGACACACCGTCAGGAGGCGGGCATGCGGCTCGGTCTGGCGCTCGGCTACTGGGGCCGCGGTCCCTCCCCCGACCACGTGGAGCTGGCGCGCGAGGCGGAACGGCTCGGCTACGACTCCGTGTGGACGGCGGAGTCCTGGGGCTCGGACGCCTTCACGGCTCTCACCTGGATCGCCGCCCGCACATCGACGATCGGACTGGGCACGGCGGTCGCGCAGATGGCGGCCCGCTCCCCCACCACGACCGCGATGCACGCCCTGACCCTGGACCATCTCTCCGGCGGCCGGATGACGCTCGGGCTCGGCCTGTCCGGCCCCCAGGTGGTGGAGGGCTGGTACGGCCGGCCGTTCCCCGCGTCGCCCCTGACCGCGACCCGGGAGTACGTGGACGTGGTGCGCCAGGTGCTGCGCCGCCGGGCGCCGGTGGAACTGGACGGCCGCTTCCACTCCCACCCCTACCGCGGCCCGGACGCGACCGGCCTCGGCAGACCGCTCAGGTCCATCACCCACCCCCTGCGCCCCGACCTGCCGGTGCTCCTGGGCGCGGAGGGTCCGCGCAACGTCGCCCAGACGATCCGTATCGCCGACGGCTGGCTGCCGCTGTACTGGTCGCCGAACCGGCCGGACGCGTACGGCCCGGCGGTGGCGGAGCTGCCCGAGGGCTTCCGGGTCGCGCCCCTCGCCCAGGCACGGATCTGTGACGACGTCACCGAGGGTCTGCTCCCCGTGAAGACCATGCTCGGCTTCTACATCGGCGGCATGGGCCACGCCACCCGCAACTTCCACGCCGACCTGATGGCCCGCATGGGATACGAGGAGGAGGCCCGGCACATCCAGGAGCTGTTCATGGCCGGGCGGCGCGAGGAGGCGGTGCTGGCCGTCCCGGACGCCTTCGCCGACGAGATCTCCCTGGTCGGCCCCCGCGAACGCGTCGCCGAGCGGCTGGAGTCCTGGCGCAAGGGGCCGGTGACGGACCTGCTGGTCGTGGCCCCGGACCGGACGACCCTCCGGGTGCTGGCGGAGCTCAACTCATAGCCACGGGCGCACGGAGAGCGAACACTCCACGTTTCAACCGGGATTCCGGGGCCAGACGGAAGTCATGTCTCGATATCGCAGTGGTTCCAACTCCGCCGGAACGGTCATAGCGGTGGTCGCGGACGTCATGGCCGTCATCCTCGGGCTGTGGATCCTCATGTACCTGCTGGACGCCAACCGGGGCAACGACCTGGTCCAGTTCGTGCATGACGCGGCCAACTGGCTGGCCGGCTGGTCACGTGACCTGTTCACGTTCGACGAGGCGTGGGCGCGGGTGGTGGCGGGCTACGGCCTGGCAGCCGTCGTCTACCTGTTCATCGGTCACGCGATCGCCAACCGGGTCCACCGCCACTAAGGCAGATCCCGGGGCGGGTCCTGTGACCCGCCCCGGGAACGAGTCCACCGTAGGAGCGGGTCCGCCCCGGGAACGGGTCGGTTCCGGGACGGTCAACCCCGGGAACGGGTCAGGCGCAGCAGTCCGCCTCGAGCCCGGACGGCAGCTGCTCCCCGCCGAACACGGCACAGGTGGCCTCGTGACCGCCGAGGGCCGCCACGGCGAGCAGCAGCGACCCCGCGGTCCAGGTGGTCAGCTCCCGTGGCCAGATCGCCTCGTCCTCGAACACGAACCCCGTCCAGTACAGGCCCGACTCCGCGTCGCGCAGATGCTGGATCGACTGAAGGATCTCCAGCGCCCGGTCGGACTCGCCCATCGCCCACAGCGCGAGGGCGAGTTCGGCCGACTCGCCGCCCGTCACCCACGGGTTGGGGACGACACAGCGCACGCCGAGACCCGGGACCACGAACCGCTCCCACTCGGCCTCGATCCGGGACTTGGCCTCCGTGCCGGTCAACGCGCCACCCAGCACCGGGTAGTACCAGTCCATCGAGTAGCGGTCCTTGTCGAGGAACCGCTCGGGGTGCCGACGGATGGCGTGCCGCAGTGCCCCCACCGCCAACTCCCAGTCGGGCTGCGGCTCTTCACGCTGCTCGGCGATGGCCAGCGCGCAGCGCAGTGCCTGGTGGACGGAGGAGGAGCCGGTGAGCAGCGCGTCGGCCGTCGGGGTGCCGTCGTCGTCGCGCCGCCAGCCGATCTGGCCGCCGGGCTGCTGGAGCCGCAGCACGTACTCGACGGCCGCGTAGACGGCCGGCCACATGCGGTCCAGGAAGGTGTCGTCGCCGGTGGACAGGTAGTGGTGCCAGACGCCCACGGCTATGTAGGCGACGAAGTTCGTCTCGCGCCCACGGTCGGTGACGTCGTCGAAGGCGCCGTCCGCGTACGCCGCGAACCAGGAACCGTCGTCGTTCTGGTGCCGGGCCAGCCAGGTGTACGCCCGCTCGGCGGCCTCGTGTTCGCCCGCCGCGTCCAGCGCCATCGCGGCCTCGGTGTGGTCCCACGGGTCGAGGTGGTGGCCCCGGAACCACGGGATCGCGCCGTCCTCACGCTGCACGGCGAGGATGCCGGTGACGGTCTCGGCGGCCTGCTCGGCGGTGAGGACCCCGGGCAGGACGAGGTGTTCTGTCCGGGGTGTGGTCACTTGGCGTCCGCCCCGGTCTTCTCGGCCTGCTCGGCGTTCTCTGCCTGCTCGGGGAGTCGCGGCAGGTGCGGCTTGGTCGCGTACGCCACGAAGCTCTTGCCGATGAGCGGGTTCAGCGCCTGCTCGGCGACCCGGGTGGCGAGGGGCTTCTTCATGATGTCCCAGACCAGCAGCTTGTGGTACGCCCGCACCGGCAGCGCCTTGTCGTTGTCGACGCCGAAGGCGCACTTCAGCCACCAGTACGGCGAGTGCAGCGCGTGGGCGTGGTGGGTGCCGTACGGCTTCAGGCCGGCCTCGCGGATCTTCGTGAGCAGCTCGTCGGCCCGGTAGATGCGGATGTGACCGCCCTCGACCTCGTGGTAGGCGTCGGAGAGGGTCCAGCAGACCTTCTCGGGGCCGTAGCGCGGGACGGTGACGGCGATCCGGCCGCCCGGCTTGAGCACCCGCACCATCTCGGCGAGGACGCCCTTGTCGTCCGGGATGTGCTCCATGACCTCGGAGATGATCACGACGTCGAAGGACTCGTCGGGGAAGGGCAGGGCGAGGGCGTCGCCCTCCATGGCCGTCGCGGTGGCACCCTCGGGGGCCTCGCCGGCCTCCTTCATCGCCGCGAACCACTTGGCGACCTCGCGGATCTCCTCGGCGTTCTGGTCGAGGGCCACGACCTGCGCTCCGCGCCGGTAACACTCGAAGGCGTGCCGGCCGGCACCGCAGCCCAGGTCCAGGACTCGGTCGCCCGGGGCGAGCGGGAACCGGGAGAAGTCGACGGTCAGCACGTGGCCCTGCTTTCGCGATCGCGATCGGATGCTTCGGATACGGCGTCGGTGTCGGCACCGGCCCCGGCACCGACGGACTCGACGGCTTCGGGGGCGGCGGAAGCCGCGGAAGCCTCGGCGACCCGTGGGCGACCGCGGTCGGCTATCGCCTCGCGGTACCGGGCCACGGTCCCCTCGGCGGCCCGCGCCCAGGTGAACCGCTCGAGCACCCGCTGCCGTCCGGCCGCGCCGAGCCGGGCCCGCAGCTCCGGGTCGCCCAGCAGCCGTCCGAGACCGGTGGCCAGCGCGCCGGAGTCGCCCGGCGGCACGGCCAGGCAGGTCTCGCCGTCCCGCCCGGCGACCTCGGGGATCGCCCCGCCGGTCGTGGCGAGCAGCGGGGTGCCCGTGGCCATGGCCTCGGCGGCCGGCAGGGAGAAACCCTCGTACAGCGACGGCACGCAGGCGACCTCCGCCGAGCGGACCAGGTCGACCAGTTCGGCGTCGGAGATGCCCTTGACGAACTCGACGGCGCCTTCGAGGCCGTACCGCTCGATCGCCTGGGCGACCGGCCCCTCCTGCGGGCGCTTGCCGACGACGACGAGATGGGCCTGCGGGTACTCGGTGCGTACCTTGGCCAGCGCCTCGACGAGGAAGACCAGGCCCTTGAGCGGGACGTCCGCGCTGGACGTCGTCACGATCCGGCCCGGTACGACGGCCACGGCGGGGTTCGGCGAGAACAGGTCGGTGTCGGCACCGATGTGGATGACGTGGACGCGGTCGTCGCGGACACCGAGGTGGTCGACGATCTCCTGGCGGGAGGTTCCGGAGACGGTGAGCACGGACGGCAGCCGGCGCGCGACCCGCTTCTGCATCCGGGTGAACGCGTACCAGCGGCGCACGGAGTACCGGCGCCGCCGTCCCTCGGCCGCGTCCAGCTCCAACTGCCGGTCGACGGTGATGGGGTGGTGGATGGTCGTGACGAGGGGCGCGCCGATGTCCCCCAGCAACCCGTATCCCAGGGTCTGGTTGTCGTGCACGATGTCGAACTCACCACTGCGCGCGCGGAGATGGCGACGGGCCCGCAGCGAGAAGGTCAGCGGCTCGGGGAAGCCGCCGGTCCACATCGTGGCGACCTCGAGGGCGTCGACCCAGTCGCGGTACTCGCCGCGCTTCGGGGTGCGGAAGGGATCCGGCTGACGGTAGAGGTCGAGGCTGGGCAGCTCGGTGAGGGTGAGACGGTCGTCGTGGCCCGGGTCCAGCACCGGATAGGGCTGGGAACCGATCACCTCGACGCGGTGACCCAGACGGGCGAGCTCACGCGAGAGATGCCGTACGTAGACACCCTGACCCCCGCAGAACGGGTTCCCCTTGTAGGTGAGGAGAGCGATGTCGAGCGATCTCCCGCCGTCGGCGGCGAGGTCGTGCCGGGGCCCTGCCTGACTGGCCTCAGCGGTCACTCCGGGCCCCCTTCTGCCTGCATTGTCCCGCGAGACTACGACGGGACGCTAATCTAGAACAAGTTTCAGACTTGATCGTTCGGGAGGCTCTGAATCTACCGGCAGGTAGGAGAGCTGTGAGCAGTGGATCAGGTGATTCACGCCACGGCCGACCGCCCCGTCGAGCTGTGCGCCCACTGAGCCTCACCGACTGTCACGGAACGGGACCCATGTCTGCGGAAGCCAGCACTCAGCACCCTGCCCACTCCCCGCTCACCCAGCGGCAGGAGGAGCGCCGGCGCCGCATCCTGCACGCGAGCGCGCAGTTGGCCAGCCGGGGCGGGTTCGACGCGGTACAGATGCGGGAGGTCGCGGAGTCCTCGCAGGTCGCCCTGGGCACGCTCTACCGCTACTTCCCCTCCAAGGTGCACCTGCTGGTCGCCACGATGCAGGACCAGCTGGAGCACATGCACGGCACGCTGCGGAAGAAGCCGCCGACGGGCGAGCGGGCGGCGGACCGCGTCGCGGAGACCCTCATGCGCGCCTTCCGCGCCCTCCAGCGCGAGCCGCACCTGGCGGACGCGATGGTCCGCGCGCTGACCTTCGCCGACCGCAGCGTCTCACCGGAGGTCGACCAGGTCTCCCGTCAGACGACGGCGATCATCCTGGACTCGATGGGCCTGACCGACCCCACGCCGGAGCAGCTCTCGGCGGTCCGCGTCATCGAGCACACCTGGCACTCGGCGCTCATCACCTGGCTGTCGGGGCGCGCGTCCATCGCCCAGGTACGGATCGACATCGAGACGGTGTGCCGGCTGATCGACGTGACGGACCCCCGGACACACGAGTAGGACGCACGGGCAGGACACGCGAGCAGAGCGCACAAGCAGGACGCAGGACGCACACGAAGGACCTACGAGACGACGAGGGTTCCTTCAGATCCTGTCCCGCGACCTTCAGGTCCCTCGGTCCGTCCGTCGACGTCGGCCTCGGCGGATGCCTTCGCGTCACGCAGAAGTCGGCTACTCCGGTCGGACCCCCTCATTCGCCTCGTAGGCCACTACCAGGATAAAACGTCGCAAACGTGACGCAATACCCTGTCGGGAATTTTCTTCACTCCTCCGGCGGGAACACCGCCTCCCCGCTGCCCACCAGCGTGATCATGATCGCCTCCACCGGGCAGCTCTCCGCCGCCGCCAGCACCCGCTCGTTGGCGTCCATGTCCGGGTCGGCCGGATGGGACTGGCGCGCGGTGTCGAGCCGGAAGCCGTCGGGCGCGTGGTGGATGCACTGGGCGGATCCGATGCACAGGGACCGGTCCACCTCGACGTGCCAACGATCCCCCATGGCCCGTCAGCCCTCCCACCCCGCCGGCAGGTGGATCATCTTGTGCTCGAGGTACTCGCCGAAGCCCTCGGGCCCGAACTCCCGACCCAGCCCGGAGTTCTTGTAGCCGCCGAACGGCCCGAGCATGTCGAGGCTGAAGGTGTTCACCGAGTACGTCCCGGTACGGACCTGCCGGGCGACCTCGATGCCGTGCTCGACGTCGGCCGTCCACACACTGCCGCTGAGCCCGTAGTCGGAGTCGTTCGCGATTTTCAGCGCCTCGGACTCGTCGCCGTAGGGCAGCAGGCAGATCACCGGACCGAAGATCTCCTCGCGGGCGATCCGCATGGAGTTGTCGACGTCACCGAACAGAGTCGGTTCCACGTACCAGCCGCGCTCCAGACCCGGCGGACGCCCCCCGCCCGTGAGGATCTTCGCGCCCTCCTCCTGCCCGATCCGGATGTAGTCGAGGTTCCGGCGCTGCTGCCGCTGCGCCACCAGCGGGCCGACCTGGGTCGCCGGGTCCAGCGGGTCACCGACGACCAGCGCCGCCGCCGCGGCGGTGAAGGCGTCCGCGAACTCGTCGTAGCGCGAGCGCGGCAGCAGGATGCGGGTCTGGGCCACACAGGCCTGCCCGTTGTTCATCCAGGCGGCCGAGACGATCCCGGGGACGGACGTGGCGATGTCCGCGTCCGGCAGCACGACGGCCGCCGACTTGCCGCCGAGCTCCAGGGTCACCCGCGTCAGGTTCCTGGACGCCACCTCCATGACCCGCTTGCCGGCCGCGACCGAGCCGGTGAACGACACCTTGTCGACGCCCGGATGCCCGACCAGGTACTCGCTCACCTCACGGTCGGCCGGCAGGATCGACAGCACACCCTCCGGCAGCCCCGCCTCCCGCGCGATCTCCGCCAGCAGATAGGCGTCCAGCGGCGACTCCGGCGACGGCTTCAGCACCACCGTGCAGCCGGTGAGCAGCGCGGGCGCGAGCTTGGCGGCCGCGACGAACTGCGGGACGTTCCACGGGACGACGGCCGCGACCACCCCCACGGGCTCGCGCCGCACGAGGATCTTCCCGAGCACGCCGTCGCGCCGCTCCTCGTAGGTGAAGCCGCGCGCGACGGTGATCGCCGCGTCCCACACCATCATCGCGCCGAGGGCCTGCGCGAGGACGCTCCAGGAGTACGGGGAGCCGTTCTCGGAGGAGATCACCCGGGCGATCTCCTCGTGGCGCAGCGCGATGCCGTCCTTGATGCGGGTGACGACGGCGATCCGCTCGTCGAGCGACAACCGGGGCCAGGGCCCCTCGTCGAAGGCCCGCCGCGCCGCGGCGACCGCCCGGTCCACATCACCGGCCGACGCGTGCGGCACCCGCCCGATGACCTCCTCGGTGTGCGGCGAGACGACCTCGATGACGTCCTTGCCCAGGGGATCGATCAGTTCCCCACCGATGAACAGCTGTCCGTGTTCCACGAGCTCGGCCATGACCACTGCCTTCGTCTACGTTTCTGACGGTGTTTCAGGAACTGATACCAGTTCTAGTTATAGTGGGCAATGGCCGTGTGACGGAGGGCAGATGAAGAGCAGTCAGGGCGAACCCACCACGTACGACCACGGCGGCGGTGTCCGCTCGCTCCGGGTGCCGATCCCGGACAACCCGCTGGGCCACACCCTGGTGTACGTCGTCGACACCGACCGTGGGCCGGTGCTGATCGACACGGGCTGGGACGACCCGGCGTCCTGGGAGGCGCTGACCGCCGGGCTGACCGGGTGCGGCACGTCCGTCTCGGAGCTGTACGGAGTCGTGATCACCCACCACCATCCCGACCACCACGGCCTGTCCGGCCAGGTGCGGGAGGCCTCCGGGGCGTGGGTGGCGATGCACGCGGCGGACACCTCCATCGTGCGGCGGACCCGCGAGACGCGTCCCGAGCGCTGGTACACGTACATGGCGGCCAAGCTCACCGCCGCCGGCGCCCCGGAGGAGCACATCGCCCCGCTCCGCACGCCTCCCGCCCGTCGTCGCCCCTTCCCCGGCCTGGCGCCCGCCCTCCCCGACCGCGAGATCGTCCCCGGTGAGTTCCTCGACCTGCCAGGCCGTCGCCTGCGCGCGATCTGGACGCCGGGTCACACCCCCGGCCATGTCTGCCTCCACCTGGAGGAGGACCATCCCGCTCGACTCCCGGGCCACGGACGCCTGTTCTCCGGCGACCACCTGCTGCCGGAGATCACCCCGCACATCGGCCTGTACGAGGATCCCGACGACGCCACCGTCACCGACCCCCTCGGCGACTACCTCGACTCCCTCGAACGCGTCGGCCGGCTCGCCCCCGCGGAGATCCTCCCGGCCCACCAGTACGCCTTCACCGACGCGCCTTTCCGCGTACGGGAGTTGCTCACCCACCACGAGGACCGTCTCACCGGTCTGCTCGCCCTCCTCGCCAGCCCGCTCACCCCCTGGCAGCTCGCGGAACGCATGGAGTGGAACCGCCCCTGGCCGCAGATCCCCTACGGTTCACGGAACATCGCGGTCTCCGAGGCCGAGGCCCATCTACGGCGACTGGTGAAGCAGGGCCGCGCGGAGGCGGTGACCGGGAGCGACCCTGTGACGTACGTGGCGGTGTAAATCGCTCGCGGCGGGCGAGGGCTCCCTGATAGCAACGCCCTCATGGACCCCCTGCAGCGGCTGCTCGCCGAACGCGCCTGCGAGCGCCTCGTCGTCGACTTCGTCCACCGGCTGGATCTCGGCGAACCCTCCTCGGTGGCCGAGCTGTTCACCGAGGACGGCACCTGGGAGTGGCCGGCGGGCGGGCGGCTGGTCAAGGGGCGGTCGGCGCTGCGGGAGTACTTCGGTTCGCGTCCCGCCGACCGGCTCTCGCGTCGCCTCATGTCGAACATCCTGGTCACCCCGACCGCACCGGACACCGCGCTGGCCACCTCGTACTTCTCGACGTACCGGGTCGACGGCTACGAGGGCGGCGTCGTCCCCGCCGGACCACCCGTCCAGGTCGGGCACTACCAGGACGCGTTCCGCCAGGTCGACGGGGTGTGGCTGCTGGAGACCCGGGTGCTGTTCCTCCCCTTCGGCGGACCGACACCCCGCGTAGGCTGCTGACTTGATCGGATCAACGGATCGTCAGGTCGCCAGGTCGCCAGGTCGTCGGATCATGGGGATCAGAGGCCGGGGCCGGGGGGCCGGGGGCATGAGGGGGATGAGGGCCGATGAATCGTGCGACTGAGGTGTTCCAGCCACTCCAGGCGGACGATCCGCCCATGGTGGCCGGTTACCGTCTCGCCGCCCGGCTCGGGGCGGGCGGCATGGGACGGGTCTACCTGTCGCACACCCAGGGCGGCCGGCCGCTGGCCATCAAGGTGGTACGCCCCGAACTGGCCGACGACCCGGCCTTCCGGCGGCGGTTCCGCCGGGAGATCAAAGCCGCCCGGCGGGTCCGCGGCGCGTACACCGCCGAGCTGATCGACGCCGACGCGGACGGCGTACCTCCCTGGCTGGCCACGCTGTACGTGCCCGGGCCCTCGCTTGCGGAGGCGGTCTCCCGGCGCGGGCCGCTGCCGGTGCCCGCGGTGCTGTGGCTGATGGCGGGGGTGGCGGAGGCGCTCCAGGCCATCCACGGTGCGGGAATCGTGCACCGGGACCTGAAGCCGTCGAACGTGCTGCTGGCCGCCGACGGGCCGCGCGTGATCGACTTCGGCATCTCGCTGGCCTCCGACGTCACCTCGAACACCGCCACCGGCCTCGCCGTCGGCACACCGCAGTACATGGCTCCCGAGCAGGCGACCGCGGGCGAGGTGACCGCCGCGACCGACGTGTTCGCGCTCGGTCAGACGGCGGCGTTCGCGGCCCTGGGCGAGCCGTTGTACGGGGACGGCCCCTCGGTCAGCGTGCTGTACCGGATCGTGCACTCGGAGCCCGACCTGTCCCTGCTGCCCGAACCGCTCCGTCCGCTGATCGCCCGCTGCCTGGCGGCCGATCCGGCGGAGCGGGTCACCCCGGCGGAGATCGTCGAGTGGTGCAGGCGACGTCTGGACGGAGACGCGGACAAGGGCGCCGGGCCGGCCGTCTGGCGTGAGGTCACCGGGCCGGAGGTGACGGTTCCGTCTCCGGTCCCCGATCCCACCCCGGTGCACACGCTGCCCTTGGTCCCGCGGCCCTCGCACAAGACGTCGCGGCACGAGACGCTCCAGCACGCCGTGCCCACGAACACGATGCCCTCGAACACGATGGCCTCGAACGCGATGTCCCCGCACGCGATGCCCTTGATCGCGCCGGTGCAGTCGCAGCTCACGCGGCCGGACGGGCGGCCGACCCGCCGTCGGCGCACGGCGTTGGTCACGGCCGCCGCCGTGATCACGGGCGCGCTGGTGCTGACCGGCCTGACGTGGACGGTCATGGAGGCGGCGGACCGGCTCCGCCACCGGGACACGGCCGGGGCGTCCTCGACGCCCGGCCCGTCCGGGTCCGCAGGGTCGTCGGCGTCCTCGTCGTCCTCGTCGACCGCCGCGCCGGACTCGGCGGCCGGGGACCGGACATCGGAAGGGTCGGGCCCCTCCTCGACCGTGCCCAAGACGCCGCAGGCCACCGCGTATCCCCTCCAGTGGCTGGACGCGAAGACCTCACTGGACGTCAAGGAGCCGGTCCGGCGCGAGGACGGCAAGGGGGACATCCGCTTCACCTGCGAGCAGGCCGGCTGCGCGCTGGAGAGCGACACCAGCGTGTTCAACATGCTGTACGGCGACCCCGGTGGCTCCCTCGACTCGTGCCGCATCGTCCTCACCGGCGCCAAGAGCCACCGCCTCCCCCTCGCCGCGGCGGCGGCCGGCAGCGAGATCTGCGTCAAGCACCCCTCCGGGGACATCGCGCTGCTCGTGATCCAGGTGAAGTCGACCGCGCTGCCGGACATCGCCTTCGTGACCGCGGACATGACGGTCTGGCGGGCGGCCTAGTCAGCAGCCCGCCGTCGCCCTGATCAACTCGGCGGCCGGTACGAGGAGTTCCGTCTCCTCGCGGCTCATCGTCGGGTTGGCCGCCCGCCTCCGCAGGGCCTCCGCCAGGCCCTGCTCGGTGAGGTCGGAGGGGTCGGCGAGCAGCGCGGTCAGCATCGCCCGCGCCGGATCGGCGATGGGCTGGGGAGAGACGGCCACCTGGGCGAGGATCACCGCGGACATGCCCCAGTCGAGCCCGGGGTCGCCCTCCTCCGCGTTGGCCCAGTCGATGACCCGGGGGCCGTCGGGCGTGAGGATC
The DNA here is from genome assembly GCF_035983595.1 of Streptomyces sp. NBC_01334. NCBI lineage: Bacteria > Bacillati > Actinomycetota > Actinomycetes > Kitasatosporales > Streptomycetaceae > Streptomyces > Streptomyces sp. NBC_01334. The sequence goes on from NZ_CP130718.1 coordinate 3,135,494, forward strand.
ACGTTGTCCGGGTGGAGGTCCAGGTGCAGGATGCCGGTGTCGGCCGAGATCCGTCCCGGCAGGGCGTGCAGCTCGCGCAGCAGCCGGGCGAGGACGGCCCCCGCCTCGTCGGCGTCCAGCGTGCCCGCGCCGAACGCCTGGAGCATCGTCGGCCCGTCCAGCCGCTCCATCACCAGGTCGGAGCGGGAGCCGGAGGGCCGTACGGCGGGCGCCGGGTAGCCGTGCTCGCGCACATGCGTCATCACCGCCGCGAGGGCGGCCGAGTCCTCCCAGCCCTCCCGGTCGCGGCGCAGCACCCACTCCTCGTCGATCTCGTACACATCGGCCGTTCGGCCCGAGCCGAGCAGTCGGCCCGGCAGCCCGGCTTGCACCCCGCCCGGCAGCCCGCCCGGCATCCTCCCCGTATGCGTCATGGTCACAACATATCGGCGGCTTCCGCCCCGCCCGGGGCGCTTTCACAGCCGCCCCTCAGACGCCCGGCTACCTGCCGGTAGAGTGGCCGCGTCGTCATCACGCCCGTACAGGGGGAAGCCGGTGCAATTCCGGCGCTGACCCGCAACCGTGAGAGCCGGATCGCCCGGTACGGACCGTGACCGGCTCACGTGCGTCGGCAGGCCCGCCGTCGCACGGCACCGTCGAGGTATACGGAGCCGAGCCGCCGGGATGTCCCGTGCTGCCCGGCTGCGTGACCTCACCGACCGGGAGAGGCACCCGCCGATCATGAACATCCGCCGCAGCGCCGCCGCTCTGGCCGCCGCCACCGTCGTGCTGGGTGCCGCCGTCCCCGCCGTCGCCGTCACCCCCTCCCCCACCCCGTCGGTGGCGATACCCGACGGTCTGTACGGCACCACCGACCCGACGTACGACGGCGTCTGGCGCCAGTCGCTGGCCCTGCTCGCGCAGCGGACCACGGGCGTCACCCCCGCCGACCGGGCCGTGGCCTGGCTGACCGGGCAGCAGTGCGCGACCGGGGCCTTCGCCGCGTTCCGCGCGGACACCGCCAAGGCGTGCGACGCCAAGCTGATGGTGGACACCAACAGCACGGCGGCGGCCGTCCAGGCGCTGGCCGCGCTGGGCGGCCACCAGGCCGCGACCGAGAAGGCGGTCAGCTGGCTGAAGTCGGTCCAGAACGCCGACGGCGGCTGGGGCTACACCCCCGGTGGCGCGAGCGACGCGAACTCGACCTCCGTCGTGGCGGGCGCGATGGCGGCGGCCGGGGAACGGCCCTCGGAGGTGAAAAAGGCCGGCAAGTCGCCGTACGACGCTCTCGTGAAGCTCTCCATCCCGTGCGACAAGGCCGGCGGCGGCGCGTTCGCCTACCAGCCGGACAAGAAGGGCGGTCTCGCGGCCAACGCGGACGCGACGGCGGCGGGTGTGCTCGGCGTCCTCGGCAAGGGGTTCGTGACGACGGCAGGCAAGACGTCGGCGGCTCCCACCTGCGACTCCGCCACCGCGGGCACCCCGAGCGGACTCGCCCGCAACGGCGCGGCCCACCTCGCCGCGGCGGTGCTCGACGCCGGCTACCTGAAGTCCGCCCTCCCCGGCGCCGAGGACCAGCCCGACTACGGCAACACCGCCGACGCCGTCGTCGCCCTCGCCGCGCAGGGTGCGACCGAGCAGGCGAAGAAGCCCCTCGCCTGGCTCGAGCAGAACTCCGCGGCCTGGGCGAAGCAGAGCGGCCCCGCCGCCTACGCCCAGCTGATCTTCGCGGCCCACGCCATGGGTGCCGACCCCCGCCACTTCGGCGGCGCCGACCTCGTCGCGCAGCTCGACGCGACGGGTCCGACCCCGCAGGCCACGGCGAAGGCCACCGATCAGGCCGCCGACGCAGACGCCGAGGCCGACAAGAAGGACGACTCGGATTCCGGTTACGGCGTCTGGTGGATCGTCGGCGTCTTCCTCGTCGCCGGTGTCGGCATCGGCTTCCTGATCAGTGGCCGTGGCAGGAAGCAGCAGCCGTGACGCGCCGGTGCGCCGCCCTCGTCCTGGCCGCGCTGCTGCTGTCGCTGACCGGCGCGGTGCAGTCGGCCCAGGCGGCGGGCTACCGCTACTGGTCCTTCTGGGACCGCTCCGGCGACGGCTGGACGTACGCCACCCAGGGCCCGTCCACCGCCCGTCCCGCCGACGGCGACGTCCAGGGCTTCCGGTTCGCTGTGAGCGCGGACTCCCAGGACGCGTCGCAGCCGCGCGGCGCGGCCTCCTTCGCGACGATCTGCGCGAAGACGCCCGCGCGGGACGACACGAAGCGGGTGGCCCTGGTCATCGACTTCGGTACGACGGCCGACGCGCCGAGCGGCGAGACCCCGCCGTCACCGCGCACGGCCTGCGCCCGGGTCTCGCCCGACGCGACGACGGCCGAGGCCCTCGCCTCGGTCGCCAAACCGCTGCGCTACGACACGAACGCCCTGCTGTGCGCGATCGCGGGGTATCCGGAGACGGGCTGCGGCGAGCAGGTGTCCGGGCAGGCGCCCGGGACGGACGAGCCGACGTCCGCCGCGGAGCCGCAACCGGCGAAGGCGGGGTCGGAGAAGAACGGGGACGGCGGACCGTCCGTGGGCCTGTACGCGGGCGCGGCGGCGGTGGCGGTGCTGGGCGCGGCGGCGGTCTGGCAGGCCCGGCGGCGAGGATCCCGCAGGGATGGCTGACGGCCGGAGGGCCGATGCCCGCCCCCACACACCAGGCACCCCGCTCCACCCGGCCGCCTGGTGGCTGTGGGCCCTCGGTCTCGGCACCGCCGCCACCCGCACCACCAACCCGCTCCTCCTCGGTCTCCTGCTCGCCGTCTCCGCCTACGTCGTCACCACGTGCCGCCCCGACACCCCCTGGTCCCGCTCCTACTCGGCGTTCCTCAAGCTCGCGCTCGCCGTCCTCGTCATCCGCCTGGTGTTCGTCGTCGCGCTGGGCTCCCCGATCCCGGGGACCCAGGTACTCGTCACGCTTCCCGAAGTCCCGCTCCCCCACTGGGCGCAGGGCATCCGGCTCGGCGGCGCGGTCACGGCCGAGGGCCTGCTCTTCGCGTTCTACGACGGTCTGAAACTGGCGACCCTGCTCGTCTGCGTGGGTGCCGCGAACGCCCTGGCCAGCCCCTCCCGCCTGCTCAAGACGCTCCCCGGCGCCCTGTACGAGACGGGGGTGGCGGTGGTCGTGGCCCTCACCTTCGCCCCGAACCTCATCGCGGACGTCCACCGCCTGCGCGCCGCCCGCCGTCTGCGGGGCCGCCCGGACACGGGTCTGCGCGGCCTGCTCCAGGTGGGCCTGCCGGTCCTGGAGGGCGCCCTGGAACGCTCCGTCGCCCTGGCCGCCGCGATGGACGCCCGCGGCTACGGCCGTACCGCCGACGTCCCCGCCCCCGTCCGCCGGACGACCGCCGTCCTCACGCTCGGCGGTCTGCTCGGCGTCTGCGCGGGAACGTACGGCCTGCTCACCGCGGCGGGCGGCAGCTACGGCCTCCCGGTGCTGTTCGCCGGAGTCGTCGCGGCCCTCGCCGGACTGCGGCTGGGCGGCCGCCGTTCCCCGCGCACCCGTTACCGCCCGGACCGCTGGACCCCGCGGGCGTGTCTCACCGCCGCCTCCGGTGTCGCGGTCGCGGCCCTCCTCACCGTGGCCGCGTCCGCCGATCCGGCTGCCCTGCACCCCGGTGTCGTCCCGCTGACCGCCCCCGCCCTCCCGCTCTGGCCGGCCGCGGCCGTACTCCTCGGCCTGCTGCCCGCGTCCCTCTCCAAGGAGCCGTCGTGATCCGCTTCGAGAACGTCTCCGTGACGTACGACGGCGCCACCGAACCCACCGTCCAGGACGTCGACTTCACCGTGCCCGAGGGCGAACTCGTGCTCCTGGCGGGCCCGTCGGGGGTGGGCAAGTCGACGCTCCTCGGAACGGTGTCCGGCCTGGTCCCGCACTTCACCGGCGGCACCCTGCACGGCCGTGTCACGGTCGCCGGCCGCGACACCCGCACCCACAAGCCGCGCGAACTCGCCGACGTCGTGGGCACGGTGGGGCAGGACCCCCTCTCGCACTTCGTGACGGACACCGTCGAGGAGGAACTGGCCTACGGCATGGAGTCGTTGGGCCTGTCGCCGGAGGTGATGCGCCGCCGCGTCGAGGAGACCCTCGACCTGCTCGGTCTGGCCGCCCTCCGTGACCGCCCCATCGCGACCCTCTCCGGCGGCCAGCAGCAGCGGGTCGCGATCGGCTCGGTCCTCACCCCGCACCCGCGCGTCCTCGTCCTGGACGAGCCGACCTCCGCGCTCGACCCGGCGGCCGCCGAGGAGGTCCTCGCCGTCCTCCTCCGCCTGGTCCACGACCTCGGTACGACGGTGCTGCTGGCGGAACACCGCCTGGAACGCGTCCTCCAGTACGCCGACCAGGTCGCCCTGCTGCCCTCCCCGGGCGCGGCCCCGCTGCTCGGCACCCCGGCGGACATGATGGCCGTGTCCCCGGTCTTCCCGCCGGTGGTGAGCCTGGGCCGGCTGGCGGGCTGGTCCCCCCTGCCACTGACCGTCCGGGACGCCCGCCGACGCTCCGGCGACCTGCGGGAACGCCTGGAGGGACGGGAGACCTCCCGGAGGGTGGACACGCCCCCGGCGCCCCCCACCGGGCTCCCCGCCGAGCCCCCGGCCGATCCTCCCGCCCGCCGTCGCTTCCGCCGTCCTCCCCCCGCGCCGTCCACCTCCGCGGCTCCCGCCGAGGCCCGTTCCCTCTCCGTGCGGCGGGCCCGGGTCCAGGCGCTGCGCGAGGTGGACCTCACCGTCCTGCCCGGCGAGACCGTCGCCCTCATGGGCCGCAACGGCGCCGGGAAGTCGACGCTGCTCAACACCTTCGTTGGCCTCGTCGAGCCGTCGGCGGGAACGGTCCACGTGGGCGGTCTCGTGCCGCACCGCACCGCGCCCCGGGACCTGGTCCGCCGCGCTGGTCTGGTCCCGCAGGAGCCGCGCGACCTGCTGTACGCCGACACGGTCGCCGCCGAGTGCGCGGCCGCCGACCGGGACGCGGGGGCCGCCCTCGGCACCTGCCGGGCCCTGGTCTCGGGCCTCCTCCCCGGCATCACGGACGACACCCACCCCCGCGACCTCTCCGAGGGCCAGCGCCTCACCCTCGCGCTGGCGGTCGTCCTCACCGCCCGCCCGCCGCTCCTTCTCCTGGACGAACCGACCCGAGGCCTGGACTACGCGGCGAAGGCGCGCCTGGTCGCCGTGCTGCGCGGACTCGCCGCGGCCGGGCACGCGATCGTCCTGGCCACCCACGATGTGGAGCTGGCCGCGGAACTGGCCCACCGGGTGGTGCTGCTCGCGGAGGGCGAGGTGATCGCCGACGGCCCGACGGCGGAGGTGGTGGTCTCCTCCCCGTCCTTCGCCCCACAGGTCACGAAGATCCTGGCCCCGCAGGGGTGGCTCACGGTCGCGCAGGTGCGCGAGGCACTGCGGGAGGAGCTGCCGGAGGCACTGCGGGAGGAGCTGCGATGACGATGCCCAGGCGGCGTCCGGTACACCTCGGCCCTCGGTCGCTCGCCGCGTTGGCGCTGGTCAGCGTGGTGGGCGTGATCGCGTTCGGCTGGCCTTTCCTCGCGCCGCCCACCTCCGCGCTGAACGCGCACTCCCAGGACGCCCCCTGGCTGTTCGCGGGCCTGCTGGTGCTCCTGGTCGCGGTCGTGGCGGCGACGATCTCGGAGTCGGGGCTCGGCGCGAAGGCGGTGGCGATGCTGGGCGTGCTGGCGGCGACGGGCGCGGCCCTGCGTCCGATCGGCGCGGGGACGGCGGGCATCGAGCCGATGTTCTTCCTGATGGTGCTGAGCGGCCGGGTCCTCGGGCCGGGGTTCGGCTTCGTCCTCGGCTCGGTCACGATGTTCGCGTCCGCGCTGCTGACGGGCGGGGTGGGCCCGTGGATGCCGTTCCAGATGCTGGCGATGGGCTGGTTCACGATGGGCGCGGGCCTGCTGCCGGGCGGCGAGCGGCTCCGTGGCCGTACGGAACTGGCCCTGCTCGCGGCCTACGGTTTCGTGGCCGCCTTCGCGTACGGCACGGCGATGAACATGGCCGGGTGGCCCTTCATGGGCGCGCTGGCCTCGGGGGTCGCCTTCGACCCGGACGGCACGGTGCCCGCGAACCTGGCCCGCTTCGCCGCGTACTGCGTGGCGACCTCACTGGGCTGGGACCTGGGCAGGGCGGTGGTCACGGTCCTGCTGACGCTCACCCTCGGCCCGGCGGTGCTCAGGGCGCTACGCAGAGCCACCCGGCGCGCGGCCTTCGAGACCGCGGTCACATTCGAGGCCCCGCGGAAGGGCCCAGAAGGCCGTTGACCGGTGAACCACCCCACATGACTCACATCACCTACTATGCGACCTAGTCGGACAAACCGGACGCCATGCCCATGCCATAACGGCCTCTGACCTGGGTATTGAGAGCCAGCTCACAGGGAGCGCCGACCCCCCGAATACGACCACAACTAGCAAAAGGGGTCTTTGCGGACGGCGCTCGATCCTGTTTCTCTGGATGACGTCGCAGGGTGCCACCGAGTCCACGGGCTCAGGCACCACGGCATGCAGCCACCTACCGCAACCACACGGTGCGGCCACGCACCGCGTGACTCCGGCATGCAAGCGACCGCCATCGTCCCCGAAGAAAAAGGTTCTCCGTGTCCGTCTCCGTCATCCGTCGCATCGCTTCCCCGAAGAAGGCCCTCACCGGCATTGCCGTGGCCGCCGCCACCGCGGGGATGGCGCTGTCCGCCGCCCCCGCCCACGCCGCGACGACGTCCTCCGCCTCCCAGGCCCAGGCGATCGCGCACAAGATGATCCCGGACGCGGCTCAGTACAAGGCCTTCTCCAACATCGTGAAGCACGAGAGCGGCTGGAACGTCACCGCCACCAACGCCTCCTCGGGCGCATACGGCCTGGTCCAGGCCCTGCCGGCCTCCAAGATGGCCTCGGCCGGTTCCGACTGGAAGAGCAACGCCAAGACCCAGATCAAGTGGGGTCTGGACTACATGAACTCCCGTTACGGCAGCCCGGTCGCCGCCTGGAACTTCTGGCAGGCCAACGGCTGGTACTGAGCCACGCCACCGCGCTGAACAAGCGCCCCCGTACCGTCGAAGGCGGCGGCCCCCGATCCCCGGGGCCGCCGCCTTCGGCGTTTCCTCACCTTGCCGTGCTCCACTGAGCGGATGACCGGCACCGACCATTCGACCGAGCCCCCGGAGCCCCCGGAACCCGCAGACCCCGCGGAGCCGTCACGGGACCCGGAAGCACGCGGCGTCCGCCTGGTCCCCGCACTCCTCCTGCTGACCGGCATCAGCGGCCTGATCGATGCGGTCACCTATCTCGGCCTGGGGCACGTCTTCACCGCCAACATGACCGGCAACGTCGTCGTCCTCGGATTCGCCGCCGCCGGCGCCCCGGGCTTCTCTGTGCCCCACACGACGACCTCGCTCGTCTGCTTCCTGGTGGGCGCGGCGATCGGCGGCCGGGTCGTGCGGCGGGTGGGCGAGGGCTCACGCCGCACCTCGGCCCGGGTGATGCTGGCCACCGAGGCGCTCCTCATGGCCGTCTCCGCGGCCGTGGCGTTCGCCACCTCGGACCACGCCCCGGCCACGGTCTACACGATCATCGCCCTGACCGCCTTCGCGATGGGGCTGCGCAACGCGACGGTCCGCGAACTCGCGGTGCGGGACCTCAGCACGACCACCGTCGTGACGATGACCCTGACCGGCCTGGCCTCCGAGTCCCGGGCGGGCGGCGGCACGGGCGGGCGATCGCCACGCCGTACGGCATCCGTGACCGCGATGTTCGCGGGCGCGGTGCTGGGCGCGGTCCTGGTGCTCCACAACGACCTGGCGATCCCGCTGCTGCTGGCCGCCGTGACCTCGGCGGTCCTGGCCCTGACGGTGTCCGGCAAGGAGTGACCGCGCTGATCACCTTGCGCTGATCACCCGGCGCTGACCCGGAGCTCCTTCACCCCGTTGATCCAGGCGGACCGCAGCCGACGCGGATCCCCCACGAGCCTCAGGTCGGGCAGGGCATCGGCGATCGCGTTGAAGATGAGGTTGATCTCCAGCACGGCGAGTGACTTGCCGAGGCAGAAGTGGGGCCCGCCGCCGCCGAAGCCGAGGTGCGGATTCGGATCCCGGGTGACGTCGAACTCGTCGGGCCGCTCGAACACCTCGGGGTCGCGGTTGGCGGAGGAGTAGAAGAGCCCGACCCGGTCCCCCTTCCTGATCAGCTTCCCGCCCAGCTCGGTGTCCTGGGTGGCGGTCCGCTGGAAGGCGATGACGGGGGTGGCCCACCGCACGATCTCCTCGGCGGCGGTGCCGGGCCGCTCGCGCTTGTACAACTCCCATTGCTCGGGATGGGTGAGGAACGCGTGCATGCCGTGGGTCGTGGCGTTCCGGGTCGTCTCGTTCCCGGCCACGGCCAGCATCAGCACGAAGAACCCGAACTCGTCGGAGTTCAGATTGCCCTCGTTCTCGGCGGCCACGAGCGTGGAGACGATGTCGTGGGCGGGGCACTGCTTCCGCTCGGCGGCCATGTTCATGGCGTAGGCGAGGATCTCGGCGGCGGACTGCGCCCCGACCTCGGCGGTGATGGCGAACTCGGGATCGTCGTACCCGATCATCTTGTTGGACCAGTCGAAGATCTTGGAGCGGTCGTCCTGGGGTACGCCGATCAGCTCGGCGATGGCCTGCAGGGGCAGCTCCGAGGCGACGGACGTGACGAAGTCGAAGGAACCGTCCTGCGCGCGGGCGCTCTCGACGATCGCCGTGGCCCGGTTCCGCAGCCGCTCCTCCAACGCCCGGATGGCCCGGGGCGTGAACCCGCGCTGCACGATCTGCCGTACGCGCGTGTGCTCGGGCGGATCCATGTTCAGCAGGATGAACCGCTGAGCGTCGATCGAATCCCGTTCGATGTGTTCGTTGAACCGGATGATCGCGGTGTTGAGGTAGGAGGAGAAGATCTCGGGGTGGGTGGACACGTATTTCACATCCGCGTGGCGGGTCACCGCCCAGTACCCCTCGTCCTGGAAGCCGGCGACATTGCCCGTCTGAGGGATCCAGCGGACCGGTTCGGCACCGCGCAACGCGGCGAACTCCGGTAGCGGCACTTGGTGTTGCAGCAGGTCGGGATCGGTGAAGTCGAACCCGTCGGGAAGCGCTGGACAGGGCATCGGCGGCTCCAGCCATCTGACGATGCGATCTGACGGTTCATCAGAAACAGATTGCCGTGAAGGTAGTTCAGGACCCTCGAGGCTGCAAGACCCTTGCGGTGACGCACATCACGTAAGCAGACTGCACACAGCAGAGAACTAGAACACGTACTAGTTCCGAAGGGATCCGCACCCATGGCCGCCGAACCCGTGATCGTGGAAGCAGTCCGCACCCCCATCGGCAAGCGCGGCGGCGCGCTCGCCAACCTGCACCCCGCCTACCTCCTGGGCGAGACCTACCGCGAACTACTCGGCCGTACCGGCATGCCCGCCGACGCCGTGGAACAGATAGTCGGCGGCACGGTGACCCACGCCGGCGAACAGTCCATGAACCCGGCACGGACAGCATGGCTGACGATGGGCCTCCCGTACGAGACGGCCGCGACGACGGTCGACTGCCAGTGCGGCTCCTCGCAGCAGGCGAGCCACATGGCGGCGAACATGATCGCGGCGGGCGTCATCGACGTGGGCATCAGCTGCGGAGTGGAGACGATGTCCCGCGTCCCCCTCGGCTCGGGCTCGAAGCACGGCCCCGGGAAACCGTTCCCGGAGGAGTGGAACGTGGACCTCCCGAACCAGTTCGAGGCGGCGGAACGCATCGCGCGCAACCGGGGGTTGAGCCGCTCGGACGTGGACACCCTGGGCCTCCTCTCCCAGGAACGAGCGGCGGCGGCCTGGTCGGAGGAACGCTTCAAGCGCGAGACGTTCGCCGTCCAGGTCCCGACGACGGAGGAGGAACAGGCGGCCGGCCAGGGCATGTGGCGCCTGGTCGACCGCGACGAGGGCCTGCGCGACACCTCCCTCGAAGCCCTGTCCCGCCTGAAGCCGGTCATGCCCACGGCGATCCACACGGCCGGCAACTCGTCGCAGATCAGCGATGGCGCGGCCGCGATCATGTGGGCGTCTAAACGGATGGCTCGCGCCCTGAAACTGAAGCCGAGGGCGAGGATCGTCGCCCAGGCGTTGGTGGGCGCGAACCCGCACTTCCACCTCGACGGCCCCATCGACGCGACCCGAGCCGTCCTCGGCAAGGCGGGCATGTCCCTGAAGGACATCGACCTCGTCGAGATCAACGAGGCCTTCGCGTCTGTGGTGTTGAGCTGGGCGCAGATCTTCGACGCCGACCTGACGAAGGTCAACGTCAACGGCGGAGCAATCGCCCTCGGCCACCCGGTCGGCGCGACAGGCGCCCGCCTCATCACGACGGCCCTGCACGAACTGGAGCGCACGGACAAGGAGTTCGCCCTGATCACCATGTGCGCGGGCGGCGCACTGGCCACCGGGACGATCATTCAGCGCCTGTAGCGCCACCGCCGGTCCAGGCGAGGAACGTCGAGAACGCGGCGGGCTCGATCGCGAGGATCGGGCCCGCCGGGGTCTTGGAGTCACGGATGGCGATGGTGGCCGGGCTTTCGGCGATCTCGACACAATCACCGCCCTGGTCACCGCTGTACGACGACTTACGCCAGACGGTGCTCTCCATAGCGCTCCTCCACCACTCGCCGGATCAGCTCCGCCGAATCCTTGAGGGAGAGAGCGGCGGCCCGCAGATGATCGTAACGGAGTGAACAGTCCTTGACCGTGTCCGGGTTCGCACTGGGATGCCCGCTGCCGTACCCCTCGGTATAGACGATGGTGGGGTCGCTTCCGAAGCGGTAGACGTTGAACGAGCCTTGTGTACCTGCGTGCGCTCCGGCCGAGAACGGCAGCACTTGGATGTTGATCCGAGGATTCCGCTCGACCGACAACAGGTGAGCGAGTTGCTCGCGCATGACTTCCCTGCCGCCGATCTCCTGGTGCAGTACACCCTCGGTGAGCACGATCCAGAAGACCGGAGGCTCGGACTTCTCGAAGATGCGCTGACGGGCGAGCCGGACTGCGGTTCGATCCTCAAGGTCGGTCTCGTCGAGCACTCCGAGGACGGCGCGCGCGTAAGCCGGGGTCTGGAGCAGACCGTGAACGATTCCGGCCTGGAAGACACAGATCTCGACGGCCCGCGCCTCCAGCTCGGCGACTTCCCTGAACCAGGCCGGAAGTTGACTGCGCAGCACGAGTACGACGAGCCGCGAGAACAACCCGCCGGTTCCGAGGGCGGCATCGACCCTCTCACTGAACTCAACGGTGGGCACCTTCCGGGCCGTCTCGACCTGCCCCACCAGCGAGCCCGTGTAATTGAGGATGTCCCCGAGCTGCCGCTGAGTGAGCTCAGCCGCCTCCCGCAACCGCCGAAGCTCGAACCCGTAGTAGTCGAGCGGCGAAGCCCCGGGGTCGAGAACATTGATATGGGTCACGCAGGCCCTCCCACGACACCACAACACAACGGGTTGTATTCAACCCATAGCCCAGAGTAGTTGTCACAGCTCAACCTCGTACCGTGAACGGATACTTCCCCTCGATCTACGCCTCCCCCATCCCCACGCAGCACCGCATGACCCTGACGGTCGGCGAACACTCGGCGCGCCACATCCGCCGGATCGCCCGCCTGCACCTGGAGAACTGGGAGCTGCAACACCTCACGGACACGGTGGAACTGGCCCTGACGGAACTGATCGCCAACGTGATCCGCCACGTCCCGGACAGCCGTTGCACCCTGCTCCTGCTGAAGCAGCGGACGGGAGTCAGGGCAGAGGTGACGGACGCCTACGGCCAACTACTCCCGACCCCGACGAAGTCGGACCCGGAGTCGGAAGGCGGCCGAGGCCTGTTCCTCCTGGACGCGTTCGTCGACAAGTGGGGAGTGTCGCCGACAGCCGGGGGCGGGAAGACGGTGTGGTTCGAGCGCGCCACGCCCACCATTCATCAGGGCAGCAACCTCAAATGACCACACCAGGATTTCCTCCCCACCTATCGGGCCCCGGTCACCACTCCGGCCGATCCGCCCTGACCGCCTCAGCAAGATCCTGCTGAGCCTCGGAATCGTCAGCGCGCGGATCGGCTCGAGATAGCCGATATCACCGTCGGCTAAGGGTTGTCCCGTAAATGATCTTCCGTGTGGTCGGGATGCAGTCGACGGTCGGGGTAACGGGCCGTCTACTCAGTGAGGTTGAGGTTGTGCAGGCGGGCAATGCCACGCATTGCGTGGTGTACGCCGTTGCCTTTGAGGCGGCAGTCCCGCAGGATCTTCCAGCACTTCATGCGGGCGAAGACGTGCTCGACGCGGGCCCGGACTTGCTTGTGGGAGGTGTTATTCGCGACCTTCCAGTCGGGCAGTTCCTCGCCCTTGCGGCGGCGGTGCGGCATGATCAGTCCTGTGCCCGGATAGCCGCCGTCCGCGATCGTCATTGTGGCGCCGACCATGTCCTTGGCGCCGGATTCCGCCCACGCCTTGCAGTCGTTGCGGTTGCCGGGCAGAGGCCGGCCGACGACCACGACGAGGCTGGTGTCGGCGTCGATGACGACCTGGTGGTTGGTCGAGTACCGGTAGTTTTTCGACTGCTCGGCCACCGCGTGGTCGCGGGTGGGCACCAGGGTGCCGTCCACAATGAGCACGGTGTCCTTGCGGAACCGCTGGCGCTGCTGGAACGCGAGCCGCGGCCCGAGCTGGGCGATGACGCGGTTCGCGGCGGACTTGGAGACGCCGAAGAGCGGGGCGAGCTGGCGCAGTGTCAAGTTCGTGCGCCAGTACGCCGCGACCAGCAATACTCGGTCCTCCAACGGCAGACCCCACGGCCGTCCACGTCGGACCTCGTCAGCGCCTTCGCGGCGCGCCGCGGTCACCAACTTGCCGAAGCGGCGCGGGCTCAGCCCGGTGAACGGGGCTATCCAGGACGGCTCCGACGCCGTGATCACACCAGCCACACCAAGATCATCTCAGTTGCGGGTGCTGCCCCCTGTCCTAGATTCTGTTGTCTCCACGAATAGGGAGGGCACATGGGACTGGTCCTCTTCCCGGGTGACGGTGACAACAGCAGCCCGGATGTTTCCTGGTCCTACAGCGGCTTCGCCGCGTTTCGGCGACAGTTGGCGCGAGCCGAGGGACTCACGCTCTGCGAGATGTGGGGTTTCGGCGGAGAGCGCCCCTGGAGCGACGTCTCCACCTCGCTCGCCCCCCTCCTCGATCGCCCCGATGACGGCGGCGGCGAGCTATCGCCCACCGAATGCGCCGCCCTCCTGCCCAGGCTGGAAGCGATCGTCAACCAGTGGTCGAGCGAGACCGACGTCCCTCAGGTACACATCGACGCGGCCCAACAGCTGACAGTTGTACTGCGACTCTGTGTCGCGGCGGACGTCGAACTTCTCTTCATGTGACCTCGTCGAAGCCGGGACTGGTCCTGGCCGCTCCAGCAGTTACGGGACACCTCTTAGTAGTGCTTCGTTACCTTGGGTGATCTCACCTGGTGATGGGCATCTTCGAAGCATGAAGTTGGGGGAGGTGGGACGGCTCCGGGGTGAGTTATCGGAGTTCGTTGCCGATGTGTTCGGGTCGTTGCCGCGGCGGGATCAGCGGCGGTGGGGCGAGTGTTATCTGCGGGGTCTGAAGCTGGACGGCCGGCGCAAGTCGGTCCAGCCGATGGGCGAGCGGCTGCCGGACGGGAACATGCAGGCCCTGAAGCAGTTCGTGAACCAGTCGCCGTGGGATCCACTGCCGGTGCGGCGGCGGATCGCCCAGCTGTTGTCCGAAGTGCTCGCGCCCGAGGTGTGGGTGATCGACAACGTGTCGTTCCCCAAGTGCGGCCAGGCTTCGGCTGGAGTGGTACGCCAGTACTGCGGAGCACTCGGGAATCGGGCGAACTGCCAGGTCGCGGTCAGCGTTTATGCCGCCACCGACGCCGCCTCGTGCCCGCTGCAGTGGCAGCTGCGTCTGCCGCGCGAGTGGACGGACGAACCGGACCGCTGCGGCCGGGCCGGAGTCCCCGACGACATGATGCACCAGGAGAAATGGCGCCTGGCCCTCGACCTGCTCGACACGCTTGCCGAGTGGCAGTTGAAGGCGCCGGTGGTGGTTGCCGACGCCGGCTATGGCGTCAGCACCGCGTTCCAAATCGGCCTCGAGGAGCGAGGGCTGTCCTACGTCCTCGCACTGAGCGGCAAGGAAGTCGCCCACCTGGAGGAGGTCGAGCCGCACCAACCCTCTTATGGCGGGCTCGGGCCGCCAACGCTGCCCCGCTATGGCACCTCACCGCGAGCCGTCTCCGGCCTCGTTGCGGTGGCCGATGCCGGCCGGTTCACCGAGGTGACCTGGCGGCAGGGCAGCAAAGGCGCGACCTCACGGTTCACGGTCCTGGCCATCCGGCCGGCGGGCAAGCAGTCCCTGGCCGCCGCCCAGGAAGCGGGCGGTGGCCGCAAGCGGTGGGACGGCGTCCTGCCCACCCGGACCCTCCTGGTGGAGCGGCCGGACGGCCAGGACGCTCCGACGGGCTACTGGATATCGAACCTGCCCGCCACCACACCCGTCGAGGACCCGGTGCGGGGGGCGAAGATGCGCTGGCGGATCGAGCATGACTACCGTGAGCTCAAGCACGACCTGGGCCGGACCACTTCGAGGGCCGCACTTGGCGCGGCTGGCACCACCACGTCACCCTGGTCTCCGCCGCCCAGGCCTTCCTCGCCCTCAGGCGGTGTAACCCAAAAGCCCCACGCCGGACTGACCCTCTACCAGGTCCTGGACACCCTCCAGGACCTGCTGAGGTGCTGGACTGGCACCTGCACCACCTGCGGCCGACCCCTCACCACACGCAGAAGCAGAGCCAGAACCTAACGAAGTGCTACTAGATGACGCAGCATGATGCCGCAACCGAACCCTCGACGTCATGGCACAGCACCCAGAGCGCTTCACGATCGGGTTGTCCCACTCCACGAAAATAGGAGCAGGCCAACCAATGGCCAAGCATCTCCGGTTCACCTTCGATCAGTATCCATAATTCCTGAATCAGCGCACTCTTACGGAGAGTCCCGCGCTTCGATTTCCGATAGATCCAGAGATTCAAACACAGGAACCAGCCTGGCCAAGTACCACCCAATGTCGCAAAATCGGGAGGAGCCGGGCAGCAGTTTCGGATTGATACCAATTACACAGGAGACAGTAGTTCGACCAGGGTGAAATAGGAAGTCCCCACCAGAGCCTCCCATCGGGAAACAAAGCGTAATCCCTACGACTCGATCACCCCACCGAGAGTCCGCCAACTTGGATACAATCTCGCCCAGCTGAAGGGTTTCCGCCTTCCGCCAGTTAAACATTCCATCCTCGTCGATTAGATACGCCACCTCCCCTTCCAGGGGCGGCCTCATACCCCCGTCAAGCAAGGCACGCAAGATTGTCGAAACATCGATTGACTTTCTGAAGGTGAAGTCAATATCTACCGACCTACTCAAGCCTTCACACCTCCACCCATGGAGATCATCTTGAAATTACTTCCCACGGAATACCCTTCTTGCCGAGCCAATTAGTAATTTGATCGGGTATCGGATTTTCGGATATAAGCTTATATTCAACCCCACGCTCATTAGCTATGCCAGCCTTCTGCCCTTCGGTGGAAAAGAACTTACTAAGTCGCTTAGGATCTTTGATGGTGTTCTCGAAAAAGTTTCCCGACTTAGCTTCATACCATGTGCCCCTTCCTGTCGACGGGTCCACATAAGCACCATCAAATTGACGACCCTTCTCAGAGAATCCTCCGCCTCCTCCGAGTTCCTCCTGCAGGAATCCCTCGTACGCATCTCCGTGTTCCTGCGCTGCTCGTCCACCACCGGTCGCCTCCCCATTTACCTCTCTGAGGGCCTTGCCCAACCCCTCATTGATGCGGCCGATACCATCAGCCGTCCCAGCGGCGCCTACGCCGACCAAGGCTGTGCCGCCCGCTGCGGCAGGTACCCCGACAGTGCAACCAATGAGTGTCAAAAGACAGGCAGCACCGCCACCTATGACCATATCGCCGCCTAGGCCCATGAGGGCCATACTCCCGCCGATTTCGGCGGCACCCCACCAGGTTTCCGGCTGCGAGAAGATCGCGTAGCCATATTCGACTACGACGTGCGCAGTGCTCTTCACCCATCCCATGAGGCCGCCACTGTCTCCGTTTCCGGAGGTGGAGCTACCGTCACAGTTGTAGCATTCTTCGTTCTCCCTGTAGACCGTGTTGGCAGACTTCTTCTTCGTAGGGGCTTTGCCCGGGGTGGTGTTCTCGTATCCCGCCCCCGGCCGAGTGGGGCAGTCGAAGTCTGCGCAGAGTCCCGATGGGTCGCTGACGGTAACTGGGTTGTTGTTCGCGTAGCTGTAGCCGTGAACCTGCTGGGGGTTCGTCAAGACCAAGACTGGGTCGACACTGATGAAACGGCCGGTCACAGGGTCGTATTCACGTGCCCCGAGATGAGTCAGGCCTGTGTCAGTGTCCTTTGTGCCGCCGACGAAGCCCCTGTCACCTGCCCAGAGGGATGGCTGTGTGCCACGAGAAGCGCCGAAGATGCCCGTCTTGCGGCGGGTAATGGCCTGGGTAGCATCGGCGGTGACCTGAGTGGTGGTCGTGCCGTGATGGTCCGTGAGCAAGAAAGTCAGCTTGCCGCCGGTACGCATGGCCACGGTCTGGCTACCTGTGCCGTAGTACCGGGTTCCCGTGGCCTTGCCGGCCTTGTCGACGTTGAGCTCGTTGCCACCTGGGAGGTAGAGCGTTGTACCCGTGGAGTCGGTGCGGGTCAGGCGCTGGCCGTCGGTGTCGTAGGTGTAGCTGGTGGTCTGGCCGTTGCTGGTGACGGTCTTGAGGTGGTCTTCGTCGTCCCAGACCAGATCCTGGTTTAGCGTGGTCGTGGTGCCCTGTTTGAAGGTGCGGGTCTTGGTCTCGCCGGTCTCGGTGTAGCTGTAGGACTCGGTGCGCGGATCGGTGCCGGTCTGGGTGACGCTGGGCAGGTTGTGCTTGCCCGTGTCGGGTGCGGCGTAGGTACGGACCGTGTCGGCGGTGGGACCGGCGGCGGTCTGATGCTGGGTTTCGGTCTTGCGATTGCCCACCGCGTCGTACGAGTAGCTGGTCCAGTACGGGTCCTGGCCGCCGACCACGTCACCGGAAGGAGCAGCGGCGCACGCACTCCCTGTGTTCGTCCAGGCTTCGGTGATGCGCGTGAGCGCGTCGAGGGTGAAGCACTGGGTGTCGGTGGTTCGAGCGGCGTCCTGACCGTAGTTGGTCGTGATCTGCGTGATGTTGCCGGCCGGGTCGTACGTGTAGTGGGAATCCTCTATCCGCTGCGGCGCGGTGTCACGGTCGGTGTAGGCGTCGGTCAGCGCGCCGGTGTGGTCGTCGTAGACGCTGGTGGTCTTCAGGTGCTGGGCGAACTTGCCATATTCGAGGACGGTGTTACGTCCATAGTGGTCATAGGTCGTGTTCGAGATCAGCGGGTCGCTCTGCGCGCTGAGAGTCCGCAGCAGGCCGGCGCTGTCGTAGTTGATGTGAACCGATTCCTCGGGCAGGCCACCGATGGCAGGATGCTCGGTCTCCATGAGCTGGCCTGTGTTGTCGTTGTAGTAGCTCCACCACTCGTAGCTGCCGGCGGGCACGCCCAAGCCGGCGGGTACGGTGACCTTGGTTCCGGCCGGTTGGTCGAAGGCGCTGTAGTCGGTGATCTCGGTGACGTAGGCCTTGCCGTCGATATAGCGGGTGGTGGTGGCGAGCTGGCCCTTGGCGACACCGTCGTAGGTCCAGGCCGACAACATGGTGGTGCCGTTCTTGACCGCGGTGCGGCGGCCCAGATCGTCGTAGTCGGTGTGCAGAGTGATATTCCGGGCGTCGGTGGTATCGGTGACCCGATCGCCTTCGTCGTACTTGGTGTGAGACTTCCCCTTGTCCGGGTCGACGACGTCGGTCTGGCGGCCGCGAACGTCGAAGACATAGGTCCACTTGGCCCCCGACGGGTCGGTGACCTCGTCGAGGCGGCCGAGTTTGTCGTAGTGGTAGCTCATGGACTGCGAGGCCGTGCGTTCGGCGTTCGTGTACTCCTTGAGCTGCACCGTGCGGCCCAGCGCGTCCACCACTCTCGTGGTCGCGGTGCCGCCCTTGGGCGGGATGACGGTGGTGCTGTCGCCCGTGTAGGTGGTGGTGATGCGCTTCGTCTCGTCGCCGAACTTCTTGGCGATCACCGCCGTCGGCCGGCCCGCACCGTCGAAAACGGTCTCGGTGGACGAGGGGTATTGCGTGTCCTGTCCGGTCACAAGCACAGGCTCGGCGGCACCAGTGCTGAAGAATGTGCCTGAAGAACGCCACGCTTCGCCACGGGTGTTGTAGAACGCCTCCGTCACCAGGCGCCCAGCCAGGTCCGGGGACTTGGCCTGAGTTTGACGCTCGCGCAGCAGACCGTCATAGAAGGCGTAGCTGGTCTGGTACTCGGAGAAGTGGTCGAGGAACTTGGTGGTGACGACGGTGGGGCCGTCGGTGCGGACCTGATACATGTAGGAGTAGTTCGGCGCGTCAGGGAATTCGGTGGCCGAGCGGGTCGGAAGCCAGACCTTGGCAGCTCGGCCAAGGCCGTCGTAGGTCGTCGAAGTGACCCTGCCGTTGGCATCGGTCACCTCGAGCGCCTGGCCTCGCAGCGGGTCCAGTTTGGTCGTGATGGTGTGGCCGAGCGTGTTGGTCACCGTTGCGGTGATCGGGTTCTCGCCCACGGGAGGGGTATACGACGAGACCGTGACCTTACCGAAGGCGTCCGCCGTCGCCAGCGGGCGACCGTACTGGTCGTAGCAGAGTTGGTTCTTGTTCGCGCCGCAGGCGTTGGGGATGGAACTGGCGGTGTCGTATCCGGTGCCGCTGCCGTTGATCCGCTCGGTCCTGGTGATCAGGCCCTTGGTGGGGGCGATACCGAACGCTGCGCCGTCGTAGGAGAGGCGGGAGTCGTCGATGATGTCGTCGGGGCGCTTGACGGTGGCGTTGCACAGCACGGCGACCGTCTCTGTGCGAGAAACCGTGCTGAGGATCCAGGCCGATGTGTTGCGCAGGTAGGTGGTAGTCGTGCAACTTTCGTCACCGACGGTGGTGCCGTCCCCGGTCTTGGCGGTGTCGCCATGTTGGGACACCTGGGTGACCATGCCGTAGGCGTCGAAGCCGCGGCTGGTCTTGGTTGTTCGGGTACCACCAGTGACGGTTGTGCGGGTCTCTTCCGTCGCTGTTCCCGTGTGATATGCCTTCAGGTCGGGCAGTGCGGCTTCACTGCGCGCCCGTGTCGCGGTCTCCGCCGAACGCCATGGGGTGTATGAGGTGGCGGAGACAAGCGCGCCTCCGTCCCCGTTGTAGGTCGCGCTTTCTCGAACCGCGCCGGCGAACTGTTCCCGGTCGATGACCGCGGCACCGGCGGAGTCCTTCACTTCGGCACCGTCGATGCCGCGGAAGTAGCGAGTCTCGGTCAGAGTCCGAGCATCCGCGCCGGCGCCCTTGCGGGTCTGCACGCGCTCATAGCCGCGCGAGACGGAGTAGGTGCGGTCCTTGGGCTTGGTGAACTCGTCCGTGCTCTTCGCCCACTTGGCGCCGCCGACATACGTGTACTGAGTGACAGTGTCGGGAGACTCGACGAGGTTGTCACCTTCGACGACCCGCTGGACCGGGTAGATGTTGAACCAGTCCTGCTTGGCGTCCTCCCCCTCGAAGGGCCACTTGACCGGGTAGCAGCGGGTGTTATTGGTGCCGTCGGCCGGGGGGAGGGTGGTGGCAGTGCAGTCCGGCGTGTAGTAGTCGACACCGATGGTTCCGCCGGTCTCGGTCTTGATCTGCGACATACGCAGCCGGATGAACGGGGCCAGGCTGTCGTAGAGCTTGTCGACACGATTGGGCTTCTGTACGCCTTCGAAAGTGACCGCAGGCAAGGTGACGGCGGATCCAGCCTTGCCGGTGTGCTGGATGGAGGCAAGCCACATCGGGGTGGAGATGCCGTCCCCTGAGGAAGGGAAGGTCTGCGCGAGAGTCCAGCTGTCGACGTCCTTGTACGCGCCGCCCGTGAGGACCTTGGTGGTGATGGACGCCAAGCGCTTCTGGGACCAGAACGTCGGGGAGTACTGGTCCTTGCACTCGGTGGAGCCGTCCTTGCAGTACTGGTCGTAGGGGACGTCCGGCCAGTTGGCGGCGTTGGCCTCGTCGAAGGTGCAGGACGTGAGGCAGCGGGAGGTCACGCCGAAGTGGACCTGGCCCATGGCCTTGGCCGAGTACACCGTGTCGGAACGCAGGCCGTAGTCGACGCGCTCGAGCCAACCGCCACGCACATAGGGAGTGACGGTGGCCTTGCCGGTCGTCTCTGAGACGTTCCGGCCGTAGTTGTTGGACTCCTTGGACCAGTAGTAGGCCATCGCGTTGCCGCGCGGGTCTACGACGTAGTCCAGTTGCCAACGCCAGGCCTGCTGGCACCAGCCGGAGGCGAACGAGGAGTTGTAGCAGGGCTCGCCCGAGTGATTGCCGAAGACCGGAGCCGTCCAGGCCGAATTGGTCACCGGGTCGTCGGCGGCGGTGCCGTTGTCGCTCCAGCCCGGAAGCTTGTTGCGGCCGAAGAAGTACTGGATGCCGTCGGCCGTGGTGACCTTCCAGTACTCACCCTTGCCGTCGACGCCTTCCGTTCCGTCGTCGCCGTTGGCGGCGCCTGTGAGCTTCTCGACCTTCTCGTTCGCGTCAGAGGCCGGATGCCATCCGCCGTCCGCACCTTGGACGAGTTCGACGGTCTTGCCACCCAACGACAGAGTGGCGTTGTCGCTGTACCAGCACTGGTCGCCGACCTTGGTGGTGTTGGTGGCGCCGTCCTTGTCTTTGTCGACTTCGCAGGACTTGTAGCGGCGTTCGATGTATCCGGGCTCCCAGTCCCAGCCGTCACCGATCCACGAGGGCTGATTATTGGAGGCCGAAGTGCGGCCGTCCACAGCCTGCGAGTTGTAGCCGAGCGACACGGAGGGCTTGAGCCCTCCCGGAACCGCAGGAGTGTCGATCGGATACGACCAGGAGAACCCGCCGGTCGAGCCCCCCGTGCTCCAGGAGCCCGACGCCTGGAGAGAGGTCGCCTTGTAGTCACCGCTCGCACCCGAGGCCGTAGCGGTGGCTGCCAGCACTGTCGCTCCGGACATTGCCGCGGCCTTGACGTCAGAGGGCGACGTGGAGGCGGCCGCGGACAGGGTGGCGGTCGCGGTGAGCGTGCCCGTCTTGGTGTCGTTGGTCGTGGACAGCGGTTTACCAATGAGGCAGGCGGGCTCGTCCGGTGTGGTCAGCGCGCAAGCAGGGAGTTGCACCAGGTGCAGACGGGCTGCCCAGTCACCGCCGTAGGCGCCCTTGAAGGAGTTGTAGTCGACCCGTACTGAGGTGGCGCCTGCGGCAGAACTGTCGTCCGCGCGGTTGACGGAGAACAACAGGCCCTCGACGCCTGCTTTGCGGGCGGTCTTCTGGTCAGCGAGCGTGACGGTCGCCTTGGCCGGCGGCCGGGCAGCGGCCCGCTGGTCAGCAGGCGGGACGGTCAAGGCGACGGGGAGGGAACCAGCCCTCTTCGCGGCTGACTTGGAGGTCGCCGAGTTCAACTGCACGGTGGCGGTGCCGGGCTCCGGCCAGGTGACCTTGGGCGCCTTCCATGGACGCGCCTGATCGGGCCGATCGTCCGTGGTACCGACAGCCATCCGCTTCACTGCCACAGTAGGCGGCTGCTTCGGCTCGGGAAGACTGATTCCCTTACCGGATGATGCAGCTGCCATGCTGTTCGCAGGAAGCATTCCCAGTATGAGGGCAGCAGAAATAAGGCCGCCCAATCTACGCGCGCCGTACCGGCTCACGCCCCACCCCTCGTGAAGGCAAACAAAGCCCCCAAAAGGTAACAGGAAGATCAGCCGCGGAAAATAGATTCCCCACTCGATGCGTGCTGAAACAACCAGAAGCCCGCCCCTCTACGTCACATTTGAGCAAGTTGTGGGATTTCCATGGATCAGCAAAGCTGCACTTCAGGCCACTGGAGCGGGATTCGGCCACCTCGCCAATTTGCCCATCTTCACGTCGAATACGCAAGTTCTCCATGATTTTCTGTTGCTGCGCAGCGGCATGGGCGTGTGAAATACCTGGAGGCGCCGCCGTTAGAGTTGCGCGAAATCCAGGCGCAGGGGATTGGGGATTGAAGTCGTGTCCAGAGAACACGAGGGTGGGGCACTTTTCCGAAGGCGCAGATTCCGCTTGTTGGTCGGCATCATGGCCTCCGGCATTCTGGCGCCGATATTGCCTGCCGGTACGGCCACAGCCGTACCGGCACAGTCAGCCAAGGCGGTCACCGCAGCGTCCGATCCGGTTGCCGACGGTTCGATGACCGAGAAGGACAAGGCCCTTGCCGATGCTCAGGCCTCCGGTCAGCCTGTCGAGGTGGTGTCCGCTCGCACGGAGTCGAGCGACACCTGGGCGCAGCCGGACGGCTCGTTCTCGGTGAAGCGGTACGGCAGTGCCGTGCGGGTATGGCGGAACGGAACATGGGTGGGGGCTGACCCCACCCTTGCGTTCGCCACCGACGGGGCCGTGGTCCCCAAGTCGGCAGCGGTGTCAGTACGGTTCTCCGGCGGTGGAGCGGGCCCCATGCTCACCGGGAACCGCGACGGCCGCACACTCTCGCTGACCTGGCCCAAGGCGTTGCCCACTCCCACGCTGCTGGGGAACGTGGCCACCTACACCGAGGTCCTTCCCGGCGTGGACCTCCAGCTGAAAGCCGAGGTGGAAGGCTTCTCCCAGCTTCTGGTGGTCAAGAACGCCGAAGCCGCCGAGAACCCGGAGTTGGCCCAACTCCAGTTCGCCATCGAGACGGTCGGTCTCGACGTGTCCAAGGACAGTGAGACCGGGTCTCTGGAGGCGATCGACCCGGCCGGGCAGACCGTGTTCACCAGCCCCACCCCCATGATGTGGGACTCCAGCACGCCCACCACTGCCCAAGCGCGGAAGCTGATGTCGGCTCTCACCGCG
Source organism: Streptomyces sp. NBC_01334 (assembly GCF_035983595.1). Lineage (NCBI taxonomy): Bacteria > Bacillati > Actinomycetota > Actinomycetes > Kitasatosporales > Streptomycetaceae > Streptomyces > Streptomyces sp. NBC_01334. Next base: position 3,158,553 of record NZ_CP130718.1, read on the forward strand.
ACCACGTCGACCGCAGAAGCCGCCTTCGACCCCGGGGCCGGGGCCAAGGACGCGGCCATGGAGACGTCCGTCAGCAGCGACACGCTGACCATCACGCCGGAGCAGGACCTGCTGACGGGGGCTGAGACCACCTATCCCGTCTATATCGACCCGACCTGGTCCAGCAACGTCCGCACTCACTGGACGAGGGTCTACCAGGCATATCCCAACACGTCGTTCTGGGACGCCAAAGAAGTGGTGCGCGTCGGGTACGAAGCCGAGACCGGCGGCCTGAACCGCGTCTCGCGCTCCTTCTTCGAGCTAGACACCAGCGCCGCGAGGGGGGCGCAGGTCAAGTCCGCCACCTTCCGGATCCGCAACACCTGGTCCTGGTCCTGCCAGGCCCGCGGGGTCCAGTTGTTCGAGGTCGGTGACATCTCCGACAAGACCACTTGGAAGAACCAGCCCGACCCGATCGGGTCCGTACTGGACACCGTGAACGACGCCAAGGGCTGGAGCAACGACTGCCCGGCCGGCAATCTGGAGTTCAATGCCACGAACGTCGTCCGCAAAGCGGCTGCCAACGACGACGTGAGCGTCAACCTGGGCATGTACGCATCCAGCGAGACGGACACCTTCGCCTGGAAGAAGTTCGACCCCAAGACCGCCGTCCTGGAGATCGTCTACAACAACCCGCCCAAGGTCCCGACCGGTCTGGGCACCTATCCAAGCACCAGTTGCGCTGCGGGCGGCACCATCGGCAACACCTCGGTCAGTCTGTATGCGAAGGTCGACGATCCCGACGCGGGCAACCTGACCGCCGAGTTCCAGCTCTTCCCCTCCGGCTCCACCACTCCGTACGGAATCAGCGTGCCGGCGCTGCGCGGACGCGTCGCCACCGTCGTGCTGCCTGCCGACAAGACGCCTAGCGGCACCTACACCTGGAAGGTGCGGGCAAAGGACCCGGACGGGGCGTACTCGGCGTACAGCAAGACCTGCACCTTCAGCATCGACCGCGCTCGGCCGAGCAAGCCTCCCGTCATCACTTCCGATGGCAACAAGTACCCCAACGGGGACAACGGCTGGCCCTCGCAGACGGGGCCGGCTCGTACCACTGCTCGTTTCCTGCTCGCCCCCAACGGTGTGACAGACGTCAAGGCCTACTACTGGTGGACGGACGCCGATCCCAGCCTCAACGAAGCTTCTACAGATGCTGCCTGGGCAGACGTCATCGTCCCCTCATACGGCCCGCACCTGGTGTACGCCTACAGCGTCGACGCAGCCGGCAACCGTTCCGACACAGCCACCTTTCTCTTCTACGCCACCCGCTCCACGGACAAGGATCAGCCCGGTGACCTGAACGGCGACACCTTCAAGGACATCTGGAGCACTGACTCCAACGGCACCCTCCTCGCCCACGCCGGCCAGGGAGAAAGCCACTTCTATGCCGCAGCCAACGCAGGCGGGATCTTCCCGGGTCAGCAGGTCGCGCTGTCCGGTGACTGGACGGAAGACGGCTACAACGACCTCGTCTCCCTCGAGTACAACGCCAACAACAAGAAGAACAATCTGCGCGTCTACGACAACAACGGCAAGGGCAGTATCAACCGCGACGAGTATGTGGAACTGCAGGTCAGTTGCCCCGTACCCAGGAGCGGAAAATGCAAGGCCAGGCCCGGCTGGGAGGGTGACGACCACTGGTACAACGCCGAACAGGTCACCACAGGAGGCGACCTCAACGGCGACTCCTTCCCTGACGTCCTCGTCAAGCAAGGCACGAAGCTCTGGGCCTATTACGGCGACACCGCCGGTGTTCTCGACGGCGTCGCGCCCCCGTCCCTCGTAGGCACCATCGACTGGAGCAAGTTCACCGTGGTCGCCCCCGGTGATCTCAACGGCGACGCCGTCCCCGACCTGCTACTCCGTGACGACGCGACCGGCGAGCTCTTCCGCTCCTACGGAACGAAGATTGCGGACGACGGCAAGCTCAACCTCGCCACGTGGGGAGCCGACCGCACCAAAATCGCCACCGGCTTCAAGAAGGCCGACTACCCCACCCTGGGCACCTCCGGCGACCTCACCGGCGACGGTGTCCTCGACCTCTGGACCCGCAAGGCCGACAACACGATGGCCGGTTGGACCGGCAAGGCAACCAACAGCCAACTCACCGGTTTCGGCACCGCATTCAACATCGACGGCATCACCGGCGGCATCCGCATCGCGCCCGGCACCCAGCTCACCTCCGGCCAGTCCATCACGTCCAACTCCGCCACGCTGACCATGAAGGGTGACGGCAACCTCACGGTTACCTCCAAGGCCGGCGTCGTCGTCTGGCAGTCCAAGACCTCTGGCAACCCGGACGCCACCGCCCGTGTGGAGGCCGACGGCAACCTCACCGTCTACAGCGCCGACGGTCAGTCCAAGCTGTGGACCACCGGATTGATCAAGAAGACCACCCCCAATCTGACCGGTGAGGGCTACGTGCTCCTCCAGGACAAGGGCAACCTGGTCGTCTACAACGCCAAGAGTCAGGCCCTGTGGTCCAACGGCTCCGGCATGCGCCACGACTACAACGGCGACGGACGCAGCGACCTGGCCTGGTGGAACGACTTCGATGCCGGAACGGACGCCACCTACAGCCTCCTGACCAACTCCGACGGCACCTTCAAGGAACCGCTGAAGTCGTATGCCGCCGCGGTCGGCGTGTACGAGGCCAAGTACATGAAGTTCGTGACCGGCGACTTCAACGGCGACGGGCGCGGCGACATCGCGGCGCTCCACCCCAAGCCGGACACCAGCCTGGAAATGCTGACCTTCCTGGGGCAGAGCAACGGAGGCTTCGCCGCGCCACTCACCTCCTGGACCGTCGCGAAGAACGTCATGCACGCCACCTACATGACCCCGGAGGCCGGCGACTTCAACGGTGACGGGCGTGACGACGTAGCCATCTGGTACGCCTACCCCGACGGCACCACCAAGTTGCTCACCCTCACCGCCAACGTCCGGGGTGGCTTCAACAACCCCTTCGAGTCGTTCTCGGCGCCCTCGGGCACCTGGTTGCGCAGCCGTTGCAAGTTCACCACCGGTGACTTCAACGGCGACGGCCGCGACGACATCGCCGTCTTCTACGGCCAGGGCGACGACACCATCCGCACCCACACGTTCCTCGCCGATGTCACGGGCGGCTTCGCCACTCCGACGTCCTGGTGGTACACCGGCTCCCTCGACTGGGACCAGGCCACCCCGCACACCGGTGACTTCAGTGGCGACGGACGCGACGACATCATGATCTGGTACGCCTACAACGACGGCAGCGACAAGGTCTCCACCATGTTCGCGGAGTCCCTGTCCGGCCTGGACCAGTTCGGTTCCGCCAAGGTCACCCTCGACGGCAAGCTCAGCTGGAACATCGCCCAGACACAGCTTGCCACCGGCGACTTCAACGGCGACGGATACGACGACCTGGCAGCCCTGCGCAAGCAGGACACCAGCATCCAGACCTGGACCTGGAACTGGTCCGGCGCGGACTCGACCTTCAAGGGCGGCGTCGCGGGCTGGACCGCTCCCACCAGCACCTATCCCTACGAACCCATGAAGCTCGTCACCCCCTACAACTGAACCTCGCCTTACCTGTACGGGGCACGCGGTACTACCGCGTGCCCCGTACTCTGTCCCGGAATTGTCCTGACCACCACGAAGGACCCCCGTTGACCCCCACCCCGGCCCCCACCCGCGACCGGCTGCCCTCCCTCACCGGGCTGCGGTTCTGGGCCGCGCTCCTCGTCGTGCTGTATCACCTGTCGCGGCAGGTCGGGATCGTGCCGGGGGTCAGTGATGTCGTCTGGTACGGGCGTAGTGGGGTCACGTTCTTCTTCGTGTTGTCGGGGGTCGTGCTCGCCTGGACCTACGACGGTGCGGGGGTGTCCGCGCGGGTGTTCCTGTGGCGGCGGTTCGCGCGGATCTGGCCGCTGCTCGCCGTCAGTGTCGGGGCGTCCGTCGGGGTGTGGTGGGCGCTCATGGACCGGGCCGTGTCCGTCAAGGCGGTGGGCGCGACCTTGTTGCTCGTGCACGCCTGGTTCCCGCAGCCCGTCATCTTCACCGGGGGGAATCCCGCCGCCTGGTCGCTGAGTGACGAGGCCTGGTTCTATCTGATCTTCCCTGTGCTGCTGGCCGTGCTTGCCAAGCAACGAGCCCGGGTGTGGGGGTGGACCGCCGTCGCGGTCGGTCTCGCCGCGCTGCTGTTGTGGCCCGCGCTGTCCGGGGCGTCGGCCACCACCCGCACCTGGGCGCTCGACTATCTGCCGCTGACCCGCTCCCTGCAGTTCGTGCTCGGTGTGGTGGCGGGGCTCGCGCTCAAGCGCGGTTGGCGGTCGCCCGTGTCGCTGCCGGTGGCCTTCGGGCTCGTCGTCGCCTGGCATCTGGTGCTGATTTCGTGGTCGGGCGCGGTGCCGGATGCCGTCTGGTACAGCCCTTACTCCGCCTCCCAGTTGCTCTCCGCGCCCCTCTTCGCGGCCCTGATCTGCGCCGCCGCCCGTGCCGACCTCGACGGGCGGCGGACCGGGCTCGGCGGGACCTGGATGATCCGGCTGGGGCACTGGTCGTTCGCCTGGTATCTCCTGCACGAGATCGTGATCCGGGTGGCAGTCTTCGAGTGGGGCAAGCCCGCGCCCGGCGGCGAGACGGTCGCGTTCTGGGCGGGGGTGCTGGTCGTCAGCCTCACCCTCGCGGCCCTGGCCTACACCTGCGTCGAACACCCCGCAGAGCGCCGGCTGCGGAGCCTCGTGGGACAGCGGCGGACCTCCGCACCCGCACGCCCGTCCGCCGACGTGACCGCCAGGTGAGGGTGAGCTGACGCAGCTACCCTCGCCGTCGGCTCAGAGCGCCGAGGTCGGCCGACACCGCTGCCAGAGCCGCCACAACCGGACGGCCGTCGCCCAGACCGCCGCGATCAGGCCGGCCACGGCGAGGAACGCCAGCAGGACCAGCATGGGGTTGACCCAGGCAGGCACGAGGTCGTACGAGGCGTTGCACTTGTTGTGGAGCGGGAAGAGCTGCGACGGCTCGCGCCAGTGCTCCGTGCGGTAGGCGTCGTCGTACTTCTGGCCCTTCAGGAGCGTGCAGGTCTCCGCCACGTCCAGGCCGCCGGACCACGCTCCCCAGAACCACGTGAGGAACAGGCCCACGCACGACATCACCGAGAGCGTCAGCCAGAAGACCGGCGTCCGCCGCACGAACCACGCCCTCGCGTTCGCGACCACGACCGCCGCCTTGCCGGACACCGTCTTCCCCGACACCCTCTCCCCGACCATCCCGTGATTCTCCCCTCCCGGTGATCAGAACGCTCCGTCACCCCCAACTGCCGTCTGTACCATGCGTTTTGTCCCGTGCGCGCACTCAGCGGGCCGGGGTGGCCAGGGGGAGGGGACGGAACATGCTGAGCGAGGCGTTGACCGCGGCTGCGGCCGGTGGGGGGATGGCCGTCGTGCAGTCGGCCGGGGCGGACAGCTGGGCCTGGTTCCGGGTGCGGTGCGCTCGGCTCGTCGGGCGAGGGGACGCCGACGCCGAACGGGAGGCGATCGAGCGGCTAGACCGGACCGCCGCCGTGCTGAACGCCGTCGACGAGGGTGAGCGGGAGCGGGTGCGGGCCGTGCACGCGGTCCTGTGGCAAGGGGAGTTCGCCTCACTGCTGGAGGCCCTCGCGCAGGAGGAGCGGGATCGGCTCGTCGAGCAACTCGTGCAGCTGACCAAGGAGTTCGGTGCAGATGACGGGCCGCAGGGCGGCGCCGTCAGCGGGAACACCTTTCACGGGCCCACCGCCGTGCAGACCGGCGATCACAACCGGCAGGAGAACCACTTCGGGTCCGGCGGATGAGCGGCCCCCGTCCCGAGGCCGGCAGCGCCGAGTCGGACCCCGGCGACAGAGGTCCGCGCGACGCGAACTCCGCCTCCGGCAACGCCTTCCACGGGCCCACCGCCTTCCAGGTCGGTGACCACAACACCCAGAACATCCATCACCACGTCGCCCACACCGCCGCCGCCACCGTGGACCCCCTCGACACCACCGCCGACGAGCTCGCCCGGGTCGTCGGCGCGCAGTGGCAGGAGGAGGCCGGGCTGCGGCGGCTGCTCGAGCCCGCGCCGCTGCCCGTGCGGTGGCGGGTGAGTGAGCGGAAGGTGGCGGGTCGGGTCGTCGGGGCCACGGGGGAGGGAGCGGGGCGGGCGCGGTTCGGGCCGTTGCCGGGGCTCGGACCGGCCACCCGGGGCCGGCTTCGTGACGGCGGCGGGCTGTCCGAACTGCACGCCGTCTACGGCGGGTTGGCCTCCGGGCGGCTGCTGCTCGTCGGAGCGCCGGCCGCCGGAAAGACCGCCGCGGCAGTGCTGCTGCTCCTCGACGCGCTCGCCCATCGGGCCGCGCGGGCCGCACCCGCCGACCGGGCCCGCGTGCCCGTGCCCGTGCTGCTCTCCCTCGACGGGTGGAATCCCGGCGAGGACACCGCCGTCGACTGGGCCGCCGACCGGCTGACCCGCCAGTACACCCTCTTCCACGGGAAGGGCGGGCGGGCCCGCGCCCGGCAGCTGCTCGAACAGGGACGCGTCTCCCTCTTCCTCGACGGCCTCGACGAGGTCACCGGCAGGCTGCGCGGGGCCATGGTCAGCGCACTGGAGACGGCGCCGTTCCGGCTGGTGCTCGTCTCGCGGGCCAAGGAGGCCGTGCTCACCGCGAAGAAGGCGCGGCTGGGCGGTGCTCTCGCGGTGGAGCTCCAGCCGGTCCGGCCCGCCGACGCCGCCGGGTATCTGCTGAACCGGCTGCCCTCCACTCCGTCCCCCGCCTGGCAGCAGCTCACCGGACGACTGCTCACGGAGGCCGGTCCGCTCGCCGCCGCCCTGGCCGGACCGCTCGCCATCGCCCTGCTCCGCGACGTCTACGGCGACGACGATCCCGTCGACGAACTGCTCGACACCGCGCGCTTTCCCACCCCGGCAGCCGTCGAGAACCATCTCCTCGATCACGCGGTCGTCGCCGCCTACACCCGGCGCCCCGGACACCCCCGCCCGCGCTACTCCGCCAGGACGGCCGAACGCACGCTCCGGTACCTCGCCGCCCGGCTCACCCAGGAGGGTGCCCGCGATCTGCGCTGGTGGCACACTCCCGGCTGGACGGGCCACCGGCCGCGGCTGATCGCCGTATGGATCGTCTCCACGGTCGTGTGCGGGCCGCCCGGCGTGGTCATGACCTGGAGTCTGTACCCGACTCCGCTGGTGATCGTGATCGGTACCCTCTCGGCGATCGGGGGCGGCTACGGCATCGCCTGCCGCGTCGCGGAGTTCAGCGAGCCGCAGCCGTTGTCGAGTGCCGGCTGGCGCGACATCTTCACCCCGGATACGGTCCGATCCGGCATCCGGCAGTGGCTTTTCGTGGGTACCGGGCTCTGCCTCCTGCTGCCGCTGGTCCTCGACCCCGGCCCGCCGATCTGGCTGCTGTACCTGGCGACGCTGCCCATCGGCTTCTCCGAGCTGCTGGTGACAGGCCGAGGACACAAGATCCTCTCCGGCACCCCGTTGCTCTCCGTCGGCTCGGGCCGTAGCTACGACAAGGTTCGAGAGGAGTTCGCCCGGCCCCAGGTGGTGGACACCCGGTCAGTGGGCCCGGTGGACGTGTGGCGGCACCACATAGGGCTGCGGCTCTTCCTGGGGCTGCTGACCGGATTCGCCCTCGCGCTGTACATCGGCCCGATCATCGCCTGGGCGCAGTACCCGCTCCTCGGTGCGATGTTCGCACTGACGGCCGCCCTGTGGACCGGTGCCACCTCGGTCCTCGTCGGCAACCTCGCCGTCTCCACCGCCCTGACGGCCGTACAGCTCCACTTCGAGGAGGGCACCCCCGTACGGTTGATGCACTTCCTGGAGGACGCCCGCCGCCGCAACCTGCTGCGGGCGACGGGCCCCGTCTACCAGTTCCGGCACGCGCGGCTCCAGGAGCGGCTGGCCGCGAGAAGCGCGCCGGAGTGATCAGCTCACCGGCCGGGCGCCGGCATCGGAACGGTCTCGGTCCATCGGAACGTCATCGACAGCGGTTTCTGGCCGCCGGGGAAGACCGCGCGGGCGGTGTTGGAGATGCCCGACGCCATCGGGTCCTTCGCTCCGCTCTCGTACCCTTCCTTCGACACGCCACGGGTCAGTGACTCGACGGTCATCTTCTGGGTGATCTCGAACTGCACCGTTCCGCGCCGGTTCAGCTTGTTGTATCCGGTCACGGTCGCCTTCATGTTGAAGGAGCCGAGCACCGCGCGGGTGGCGCCCGCCGCCGTGTCCGGGTCGTTGTCACCGGCGAGCTGCATGAGGGCGTCGGACACTTCGCCCACCATCATTCCCTTGAGGGGAAGGTCGTTCATGGCCGCGCCGTACTTGGTCTTGTAGTCGAGCCCCTTGATGGTCTGCCCTATCTTCGTGTTCTTGCGGTGCGAGAGGAACGTGCGCACGACCTGCATCCAGATGTGATCCTGGACGGCCTGGGTCATCTTGTCGTTCTTGTCGAAGTAGTAGGCGGACGGTGTGACGCCCATGAACCACATGGCCGTGAGCTGGGTGGCGTTCGGGTTGAGGATGACCTCCGGGTTGAGCACCAGCTGCTCGCGGTAGGCGGCCGCGGCCCGACGGCCCAACTCGTCCTGTCGCGTCCACGTGTCGCCACTGGCCGTGCCGCAGTTGCTGTTGCACGGGTGGGGCGACTGCGGCTTGGAATAGTCGACGGCCTCGTTGGGGCGACCGTTGCCGGGGGTGCCGTCCGGGCGGGTCGGGCAGGGCGTGTCGTCGCCGTTGCCGCCGCAGGCGAGGCCCAGGCCGGTGGGGTCGCTGTGGGTGAGCGGGTTCTGTACCGCGTACGTGTAGCCGTTGAGGCTCTGGAGTTCGCCGGATTCCAGGAGCGGGTCGACGCTGATGAACTGACCGATGGACGCGTCGTATTCACGGGCGCCGATGTGGGTCAGGCCCGACGTGGCGTCCCGTGTCTTGCCCAGGAAGCCCTTGTCGTCCGGCCAGGGGCCGTTCAGCGTCGTGCCGCGGTCGGCGCCGAAGGGCGTGGTGTAGCGCTTGGTGAAGGTCTGGCCGGTGTCCGGGTTGAGCGCCAGCGTCGAGGTCTGGTGCTGGTCGCCCGTGAGGTAGGTGAGCTTGTTGGTGCCCGACTGGTTGGAGCGGACGGCGACCGTCAGTTCCTCGGCACCGTAGTAACGCTGCGACCAGGTGGTCCCGTTGGCGCGGAGGTGGAGTTCGGTGGCGCCGGTGTAGAGAACGCGCTCGCCGTTCTGCGTGCTGCGGATCAGCAGGGTGCCGTCCGTGGTGTAGAGGTAGTCGGTCGCCACGCCGCCCTCGGTGAGCTTGCTCAACTTGCCGTCGGGCGACCACTCCAGGGTCTGTGTACCGCTCGCGCCGGGGCGGTGCCAGGTGTTGCCGGACTTGTCGTAGTCGTAGGAACGCTCCGGGGTGGCGCAGTCGGTCTTGGTCGTGGTGCCGGTCAGGGTGTGCGGCTGGGCGGTGAGGGTCGTGGGGTAGCAGTACGTCGTCCTGGTGTCGCCGGTGCTCTTGTGGACCGTCTCGCTGGACCGCTGGCCCGCGGCGTTGTAGGAGTAGGACGACCAGTACGGCGCCGGGCCCGACAGGCTCGACGCGCTCCTGGTGTCGGTGCACTTCTGCGAGGCGGGCGTCCAGGCCTCGGTCAGGCGCTGGTGGCCGTCGTAGGTGAAGCACTGGGTGTCCGCGGAGCCGGTGCCGCCCAGGAGGGTCGGGTCGCTGATCGCGGTGACGTTGCCGGTCTGGTCGTAGGTGTAGGTGAGGTCCTGGAGCATGTAGCCGTGGGTCTGGTCGGTGACATGGCTGTTGGTCAGGCGGCCGGTGCCCTCCTCATAGGTGTTCGCCACGTAGACGCTCTTGTTGCCGGTGCCGCCGGTGCCCAGGGTCAGCTGCTGCGGTTGTGCCATCGCCGAGTAGTCCACGTCCAGCAGGTATCCGGTCGCGCCGCCCACCGAGGTCACGTCGCCCACGTCGTCGTATCCGTACTCGACGATCTCGGACGACAGGCCGCCCACGGCCGGCTCACGGCTGAACTTCTTGCTGCCGTCGACGTTGTACCCCGTCTCGTACGCCACCGTGGCGGACGCGCCCGCCTTCACGAACGGGTCGCTGTCCGGCAGTTGCAGCTCGGTACCCGTGGGGCGGTTCAGGCTGTCGTAGGCGGTGACGGCCTGCGTGTAGGCAGCGCCCGCCTTGCCGCCGACGTAGCGGGTGGAGGAGGTGAGCTGCCCCTTGAGGAGGGTGTCGTAGACGAAACCGGTGAGCTGGTTGGCGTCCGTCTTGGAGTTCTTCCAGGTACCGGTGATCCGGCCCAGCACGTCGTAGTCGGTCACGACGGCCGTGCCGCGCGCGTCCGTCGTCCTGACCGGACGGTTGAGGGCGTCGAACTCGGTGAGGGTCACGCCCTTGTCCGGGTCGGTGCTGATGCCCTCACGGCCGAACAGGTCGTAGACGTAGGACCACTTGGCGCCGTCGGGGCCGGTGAGCGTCAGCTTCCTGCCGTCGAGGGCGAAGTCCGTCTTCGTGGACGTGTACGCGGCGCCGGCGCTGCCGCCGTAGGCGGCGTCGGCCGGGCTCGTGCTCGCGTACTCACGGGTCTCCGTCACCTGGCCGCGGACGTCGGTGATCGTGCGCTGCGCCGAACCGCCCTCCAGGGCCGTCGTCGCGACCGAGTCACCGGTGTAACCGGTGGTGGTGGCCCACTTCTTGATGCCGTAGGTGTACAGGGTGCTGGTCGTCGGGCGGCCCGCCCCGTCGAACACCGTCCCCGTCTGCTGGGGCGCCTCGCCGTACTCGGCCCGCGTGTACGTGCCGTTGGGCGTGCTGGTGGTGTCGAAGATGTCGGCGTACGTCTCGTAGGCCAGTCCCCGCGTGTCGTAGCGCGTGTCCGTCAGCAGCCGGCCGCCCTCGGGTGTGGGCGACTGGGTCTGCAGGGGGCGCAGGAGCGCGTCGTAGATCGTGTAGGTGGTCTTGTAGCTCTCGCCGTCCTTCTTCAGCGTCGACGTCGACACCCAGGACGGCTTGGCGCTGTCCGTGTGGTACGCGTACTTCTGGTTGGGGGTCTGGCTGCCGCTCGTCCGGTTCGGCAGCCACACGTCGGTGAGCCGGCCGAGGGCGTCGTAGGCCATCTCGGTCTTCTTGAGACCGACGTCGTAGGTGCGCAGCGGCACCGCGCGACGCGGGTCGAGGAAGGTGACCGTGTTGTACGTCTTGGCGTCCGTGGTGACGGTCTTGGTCAGCGGCCCCGCGTCGACGGGCGTGTAGGCGGTGCTGGTGGGGTTCCCCACCGAGTCGGTGACCTTGAGGGTGCGGCCCAGGGTGTCGTACGTCGTGGTGGTGGCCGTCTGCCAGCCGGACGGGAGCCGGTCGCCGGCCGCGTCTGCGGTCGCGGTGTAGCCGGTGGGGCGGCCGGTCCAGGTCGCCAGGCCCTTGGTGGGCTTCTGGGTCGCCGACCAGGTGGTGGCGTTCGCGGTGTCGTAGACGGTGCCGACGTCGGCGAGCACGCTGCCCCGCTCGGGGGCGGCCGGGTTCATCGTCGCGGGCAGGGCGAGGGAGGCGTCCGCGGTCGCGCAGCTGCGGGCGACCGTGCGGGTGCGGGAGGTCAGGCCGGTGAGGCCGATGTCGGCGTTACGGGCGTACCAGGTGCGGGTGCAGGTCTCGTCCGAGGCCTTGCCGACCTGCCCGGAGTCGTCGACCGTGACGGGCATGCCGTAGCTGTCGTAGGACGTGTTCGTCAGGCGCTCGCGCCACGTCTGCGGGGCCGTCAGGTAGGTGTAGCTGTGCACCTTCTGCGGGCGGACGAAGCGGGCGACGTGGTCGCCGGCACCGGACACGCTCTGGCGGGCGGTCTCCTGCGACCAGGGGTCGTTCACCGTCGCCGAGATCGCTGTGGAGCCGTCGTAGGTGACCTGCTCGCGCAGCTGCCCCGCGTACGGGTCGCTGTCGGTGATGGCAGCGGCCCCGAGAGCGGGCGTCGACAAGGGGGCGACGGAGACGGACTTGTCGGTGCCGTCGCTCTTCTCGTCACCGTCCATGCCCTGGAGGTAGAGGGAGACGGTGCGGGAGCGGGTCACGCCCGTCGCGCCGGTCCACGCGGTCACCTGGGCGTAGCCGCGCCACTCCGACCAGGTCCGCTCGGCCTTCGGCGCGAACGGGTCGTCGCTGTAGTGCCAGGCGGCACCGCTGTAGGAGTACGCGTTCTCGACCGCCTCGTTGTTGCCTGTCGGGTCGGACACGCCGACGGCCAGCACCCGGTACTTCTGGAACCAGTCGATCGAGGCGTCCTCGCCACCGTTGATGTGCCAGAACTGCGGGTAGCACGAACGGGTGTTGGTGTCCGGGGCCGCGCCCAGCACCTGGCTGCGCACGCACTCCGCCGCCGACAGGGTCACCGTCGTGATCGCACCGGTCTCCGAGACGACGGTGGAGATCCGCGGCCGGGTCAGGGGCAGGATGTCGTCCGTGCCGTCGACGCGGTTCGGCCGCATCTGGTAGGTGAACGAGACCGGGTTCAGCGCGACGCTCGTGGCGCCCGCCTTCGCGGTCCGCTTGAGCGACTTCAGGGTCAGCACCTGGTCGGAGCTGTCGCCGATGTCCCCGCCGTCCAGGTACTGCTCGACCAGGTCCCAGGAGTCCACCGCGTCGTACGCGGCACTGGTGGCGTTGTAGGAGAAGGTGTCGATCCCGGTCAGCCGCTTGCGGGAGAAGAAGGCCGGGCCGACCGCCTTGCACTCGTCGTCGTCCTTGGCGCAGATCGCGTCGAAGGGGACGTCCGGCCAGTTGTCGGCGGTGTCCTTGGTCAGGGAGGAGCAGTCCGAAGCGGTGCAGCGCTCGGCGTAGCCGAAGGTGACCTTCGCGTCCGCCTTGTCGGTGAACAAGGCTCCCTTGCGCAGGCCGTACTCGATCCGGTCCAGGTAACCGCCACGAACGTAGGAGGCGTTGGCGGTCTCGGCCTTGTTCTTCTTGTAGTGGTTCGATTCCTTCGTGTACCAGTACGTTGCAGCGTTGCCCCGCAGGTCCTCGACGTAGTCGAGGCTCCATCGCCAGGCCTGCGTGAGCGAGCGGTCGCCGAAGGCGTCGCCCGCGGAGTAGCCCGGCTCGCCCGAGTCGTCGCCGAACACCGGCACGGTCGCCGTCGAGTTGGTGCGCTGGGCGTCCGCGCCGTCCAGCTTGTTCTGGCCGAACACGTACTCGGTGCCGTCGCCGGTGACGACGGTCCAGTACTCGCCGTTGTCGTCGCCGTTGTCCGCGCCGGTGGACCGGGTCACCTTGGAGGCGTCGTCGCCCTCCAGCCGCCACTGACCGTCATCGTCGTCCTTGACCAGCCGCGTCGACTTGCCGTTCAGCACCAGCCGCGCGTTGTCGTACTTCCAGCACAGGTCCGAGATGTCCTCGTGGCCGTCCTCGTCGCACGAGCCGTAGGTGCGCTCGATGTAGGACTCGGTGAGCGAGAAGCCCTCTCCGACCGACGTGCCCTGGTTGTTGGACGTGGCCGTGCGGCCGTCGACGCCGCCCGAGTCGTACGACAGCGACAGCGGCGGCAGCGGGCCGGCCGCCGCGGGCGGCAGGGTGAAGTCGTACGACCAGGTGAACGCGCCCGAACTGCCGCCCGACTCCCAGGACGAGGAGTCCGACAGCGGGGTGGCCGAGTAGTTTCCGGTGCCCTTGGGCGACTCCCCGGACCCGGCCGCGGTGGCGGTGACGGCCAGCACGGTGGCGGCCGGGGCGGCGCCGCCCGCGGCCTTCATGAGCTGGGTCGACGCACCGTCCGTGGACTCGGCGATGCTCACCTGCGCCGAAACCGACCGGTGCGCCAGGTCGTTGTCCGACGCGAGCGGACGCTGGGTGCGGCACTCGCTCTTCTCAGGGGTCGTCAGGGCGCATGCGGGAAGCTGCACCAGACGCAGCCGCTGCGACCAGCCGCCTCCCAGGGCCGAGGAGAAGCCGCTGTAGTCCACGCTCACTTCGGCCTTGCCCGCGGTGTCGGCCTCGGCGGTCAGCAGCACACCCGTGACGCCTGCGGCGCGAGCGGCCTGCTGATCCAGCACGGTGACACGCGCCGTGCCCGCCGCCGCGCCCTTGCCCGCGGTCGTGCCCTTCCCCGCGGTCGCGGCCTTGTCCCCGAACGGCGGCGCCAACGTGACCGGGACTCCGCCCGGTTCGGCCTTCCCCGCCTTGCCGCCCGTGAGGGCGAGCTTCGCCTCGCCCGCCCCGGGCCAGACCGCCTTCTGCTCCGCACGGGCCCGATCGGCCTGCGCCTTGTTGGCCTTGTTGTCCTGGGCGACCCGTCGCCGGGCTTCCTTCGCGCCGAGGCCGTCGACCGTCTCGACCTTGCTCACCCGGGACTTGGGCACGTCGGGCCGCCCCAGGCCGGAGGTCTCCGCGGCCTGGGCCAGTTGTGCCGCGCCCAGAGGTGCGACGAGCGCGAGGGCCAGTGACGGCACCAGCAGCCGACCGAAGCGGTGCCGGCCGGCACCACCCCCTCGCCAATGTGATGTGCCCCTGCCAAAGATCATGGTCATTTTCCCCCGGTCCTGTCGAAAGAGTTCAGAGAGGGTTCAGAGAGTTTCGGCGCGGTACGGAGAGATGCGGAGCGGTACCGAAAAGCCGGGGCAGGGGCAGCCCGCCGAGCGAGCCGCCCCTGCCCCTCCTCGTCAGTCGCCTACGGTCTCTTCGATCTGCTCGGATCCGGCCATCGCGCCCGCCCACAGACGAACGTCCGCGACGCGTCCGGGCAGGTAGTGCCCCCACGCGTTGCCGGCGAAGTCCTTGCCGACCGCGAGATCGCCCGAGCCGATCTTGGCCGTGAACGCCTCGTCGTCGCCGTTCTGGACGGCTCCCAGGTAGAGGCCGATCGTGCCGTCCTGGGCGTTGAAGACACCGGTCATCCTGACCATGCCGTCCACCATCGCGGCCTCGTCGGACGCCACCGCGCTGAAGGTGCCGTTGGCGTTGAGCCGGCCGAAGCGCCAGAAGCCCACCGGAACGGTCTTCTCCTCCAGGGTCTCCTCGTCCAGCACGGTCTGCTTGTCCGTCAGCTCGTACCAGAAGCCCCAGGCCGACCCGTCGACCGTCCGCTGTCCCACCACCTGGCCGGTGTAGCCGACGCTCTTGCCGGCGAGCGCGGTGGCATCCAGGGACGCCAGCGTCGTGACCGTGAACGAGCCCGTGTCGTCCACCACCGGACCCGCCGCCGTGGCCGCGTCGTCCACTCCGTCCAGCACGATCGACTCGCCGTTCAGCGAGGCACCGCCGCCGAGGGTCAGCGACCGGCCGTAGCCCGAGGTGGTGTCCGCGATCGTGGTCCCGGACCCCCGGTCGGCCGACCAGTCGGCGACCAGCTCCACACCGGCAAAGGCGTCCGACGTCAGCGTCCGCGCGTCGTCCGCGATCTCCTCCGCGGACAGGGCCCGCTGCCACGCCGTGGGCTCGTCGATGCTGCCCTTGAAATAGTCCACGTAGGTGTCCGCGTACAGCAGGCGGCCGATCTGGAACGCGCCGTCCGCGTGCCAGGCGGTCCCCGCGTCGACCGAGGCCTGCAGCTTGCCGTTCACGTAGAGGTGGACCTTCTTGGCGACGGCGTCATGGACACCGGCCACATACGTCCACACCCCCTTGGGTGCCGCGTTCGGTGCCGCCGCCTCGTGGAAGGCACCGTCCGTGCCCAGCACGCGCATGCTCCACTTGCCGCCGTAGGAGATGATGAACGGGCTGTACTTCTTGGTGAACGGGCTCGTCGTCGCCGCGGACTGGCTGAGGACCGTGACGGTCTTCGTGGAGGCCGGGTCGACCCGTACCCAGGCGGCGACCGTGTACGACCCCGCCGTGTCCAGCACCGTGCCGGCCGTGGCCGCGTAGCCGGTGCTGCCGTCGAGGGCCAGCCCCTTGTCCGTCACCGGCGTCGTCAGCGGCACACCGGTGGCGTCACGCGTGATCAGACCGCGACGACCGCGGTCGTCGCGGACCGCACCGCCGCTCGGGGTCGCGTTGTCCGCGCCGTCCCACGTCGCGGAGTCCACCGCCGTTCCGTCGGCCTCGCCGAACTGCCACTGGCCGACCGGCTTCTCACCGTCGGCGACCACGAAGTCGACGACGGATTGCGCACCGTACCGGGACACGTTGTCCTTGGCCCGCACGTACAGGCGGTACGTGCCCGCCTTCGTGGGCGTGATGCCGACCGACACCGTGGCTCCGGTCTGGTCCGGCGACCACGCGGCCGTCGAGGAAAGCTTGTACTGGTAGGCGACGTTGGTGTCGCCGGAGGCGGGCCCGAACTTGAACGTGCCCTTCACCGCGGGCCCGCCGTGAGCGGTGCAGTCGTTGGTCGTGCACGCCGTGTAGGGGCTGCCGACGGTGATGCCGGGTGCCTTGGGCGCGCTGGAGTCCACCTTGAAGTAGCACCAGCCGGTGGTGGTGGCGTTCGACGGTCCGGGCAGATTGCTGGCGCCGCCGTTGTAGTACGACCGTACCCAGCTCCGGTACCGGTAGAGCGTGCCGTCCGTGAGGGTGGACCAGGTCAGCGTCACCTTGGTGTTGTCACCGACGTATCCGGTCGAGGGACGTGCGTCGCCGTTGCCCGGCGTGGTGTCCACCCAGGTGCTGCCGCTCTTGCTGTCGAGGTCGTAGGCGATCCGCAGCTGGGCGTCCTTCTCGCCGCCGGACTTGGTCTGCGCGGTCGCGGCCAGCGTCGGGGTGGGGTCGGAGACGACCGCCGGGTCGCTCTCGGTGGTCTCGCAGACCGTGCCGGAGCCGGTGACGATACCGACGGCGCTCGGCTTGTCGGGCAGGCCGACGAAGTTCACGGCGAGCACGGCGTCGTTCTTGAACCGCTTCCACGCGGCGGTGTCCGACTCGTCGTGCGCCTTGATCTCCAGCGTCAGCCGGGAGAACTTGCCCGCCGCGAAGTTCGACACCGTCGAGGTGAGGTTCTCGTTCGTCTCGTCCGGGTTGTCGTTGAACTCGATCGGCGCGTCCGGCGCGTCCGGGTCACACAACGAGCCACGGCCCGCCGAGACGTTCCGGTCCACCATCAGGTCCAGCTCCGCCGGCCGCGAGGACCACGTGGTCGCCGAGGAGATGTTGTTCGTACGGACCAGGTCCACCCAGCGCGGATCGCACTGGAACGCCCACGGCTCCGTCACCCGGAACGTCGCGTCCAGGACCTTCTTGCCCTTCAGACTCGCCGGCGAGAACTCGAAGTACAGCTTCTGCACATACCCCGGACCGCAGTAATACCCGTTCCAGGTACCGCACTTGCCGGCGCCCTTGCCCTGGTCGTCGTCGCCGTTGCTCCAGCCGTACGACTCGTAGCCGTCACTGCGCAGCAAGGTGCGCTCCGACTCGCCCCAGGTCACCGTCGGGTCGATGAAGAGCGGAAAGGCCGAGGCATCGGTCCTGGTGAGCATCTCCGTGTCCGGGACGACGGACAGCGAGTCCTTGGTGACCGCGACGTCCATCCTCGCGACCTTGTCACCCTGACCGGGCTCCAGACCCGAACCCGACGGCGCCACCTCGGCGGGGTCGGAGGGCACAACCGGCTCCTCACCCAGCGCCTGCGCCCGCAGCAACTGGGGCTGAGCCCCGGCGGTCTCGTGCGTCTCCGGCGTCTCGGCCGCCTTCGGCGTCTCCGGGACCTCAGGGGCCCTCGGGGTCTCCGGCGTCACAGCAGTCTCCGGCGTCCCGTCAGCCTTCGGCGTCTCCCGCGCTTTCGGTGTCTCGGCCGCTGTTGGCGTCTGTGGCGTCACGGCAGTCTCGCCGGCCGAGTCCCACATCCGCGCCGGTGGTGCCTTGAACACCGTGCGGCCACTGCCGTCGACGGCCGCGAGATTACCCGCCGCGCCCTCGCGAACGTCCAGCCCCTGAGCCTTCAGCCCGAAGGTGAGCTTCTTCAACTCCTCGTTCGCCGCCGCCTCGGGCGTCTTCACCACGAACACCGGCTGGAAGCTCTCCGGCGTCGCCGTCACTTGCAGGTCGACACCCGGCAGCACATCCGCGTATACGGCGCTCGGGCCGTCCAACCGAGGGGCCGGAAGCTTGCCCGGCCACTCCAGCTCCAGCGAATTTCCCTGGTCCTCGATCCGCGCCAGCGGCGCTTTGTCGCCCCCTGCCGAGAATGCGATCGACACGGCGGCGGCCTTCGGGCCCACCGAACCATCGGAACGTTTTTCCAGCGTCGCGTCCGGAGCCTGCCAGCCACCGCCCGCCTTGGCCACGCGTATCGGAACCGCCGACTGCTCCAGCGTGAAGGTGAACCCGTCGGGATTGGCGAAGACCGTCGTCCGGTCCGTCCGCTCGCCCGTCACCTCGACCCGCCGACCGGACTCCTCCGCCTCGGCCAGCGCCTGCTGACCCTCTGTCGAAGGCGCGGAATCCGCCTCCGGGGAAGCTGCCGCAGCCTCCTGCGCGGGCAACGCCAGCATCCCCAGCAACACGGCCAACGCGGCCGCCGTTCCCGTCCCCCTGCGTCTGCCGTGTCTACGACGTCCGAACGTGCCTGAACCGCCCCGTGCCGAAAGCACTGAACTCCGCCCCCCAGAGTCAGAAGATCTCGAAAAAGTAAGCGAATTCAAACCTCTCTTTCACTCAGCGTCAAGGAACTATCGCTGTACGCAATGACCATTTGACGCACCAAAGCCGGTCAACTGCCTCTTGAGAAATGCGCCGTCGACGGAATCGACGTCCGCGCAGACCACGAAATGAAAGAAAGATGAAAGACAAAGGAAAGGGAACAACAGCCTCTAGCGATTGACGGCCATCACCACATAGAGGCCCGCGATGACCGCGAGCACGCAGACGACGGCCAGGACGATCAGCACGAGGCCGATCAGGCCTGTCGTGCCGGCGATCGCCATCCACCCGGCGCGTTCCGCGCGTTCGGCCTTCTGCACCGCGTCGCGGTAACCGCTGTCGTCGTTCCAGTCGCGATCCGTCATGATCCCCCCTGGCCGGAGTGTACCGCCCGCCTTGTCCCGGCCCTCTGGCTCCGATCCCCTGCCCCCGATCCCCTGGCGGTCGCCGGAGGAGCGGGGCATCGGGCGGCGACCCGCGTCCCCGGCGGGGTGCCCGGCCTCGACGGCCGGGCGCGGATCGCAAGAGCGCTCAGCTCGGCGTCGGGTCCTTCTCCGTGGCCGCGGACCCGGCGGACTCGGTGGACTTGACCGCACCCGCCGCCCCCTCCGCCGGAGCCGTCAGCGTCGCCGTCGCCGTCGCGAGCCGCGCCCTCGGCCCCATGAACAGGTACGACAGGCCGAAGCCGCCGCCCACCACCAGCGCGCCGCCGACCGCGTCCAGCACCCAGTGGTTGCCGGTCGCGACGATCGCCGACACCGTGAAGAGCGGGTGCAGCAGGCCCAGTGCCTTCATCCACCACTTCGGGGCGACGATCGCGATGACCAGCCCGCACCACAGGGACCAGCCGAAGTGCAGGGACGGCATCGCCGCGTACTGGTTCGTCAGCGCCGTCAGCGTCCCGTAGTCCGGCTTGGAGAAGTCCTGGACGCCGTGGACCGTGTCGATGACGCCCAGGTTCGGCATCAGGCGGGGCGGGGCGAGCGGATAGAGCCAGAAGCCGACCAGGGCCAGCAGGGTCGCGAAGCCCAGGGAGGCGCGGGCCCAGCGGTAGTCGACCGGGCGGCGCCAGTACAGGAGCGCGAGGACCGACAGGGGCACCACGAAGTGGAAGGACTCGTAATAGAAGTCGAAGAAGTCCCGCAGCCACCCGACCTTCACCACCGCGTGGTTGGCCCAGTGCTCGATGTCGATGTGCAGGAACCGCTCGATGTCGAGGATCTGGCGGCCGTGGGCCTCCGCGCGGGCCCGTCCGCCGGTGTTGGTGCCACCGGTCGCGCCCAGCCGGACCTGCTGGTACGCGGCGTACGTCACGCGGATCAGCAGCAGCTCGAGGAGCAGGTTCGGGCGGGTCAGGACCCGCTTCAGGAAGGGCAGCAGCGGTACGCGCTTCCAGCGCGTGGGGACCGGCCGCGCGTACTGCGTGGGGACGGGCGCGCGGTAGTACGGGGACGTACGCGGCAGGAACGGGACGACCGTGGCCGCCGCGACGGCCGCCAGCAGCACCGCGTTGTCGCGCAGGGGGTACAGGACCGCCATGTTCGGCAGCATCATCTTCGCCGGGAGGGTCATCACCAGGAGCACCGCCACCGGCCACACATAGCGGTCGGAGGCGCGCTTGCCGACCCGGCCGACCACCGCCAGCAGCACCCACAGCAGCTGGTGCTGCCAGGTCGTGGGCGAGACGACGATCGCCGCGCAGCCCGTGAGGGCCACCGCCAGCAGCAGCTGACCGTCGCGGGCGTAACGGACCGCCCGGCGGACGCCCAGCGCGGCGACGGCCGCGCCGAGCGACAGGAACAAGCCGATCTCCAGCGGGCCGGAGAGGCCGAGGCGGAGCAGGGCGCCGTGCAGGGACTGGTTGGCGAGCGCGTCGGCCTCGCCGCCGAGTCCGACACCCGCCATGTGGTGCACCCAGTAGGTGTACGAGTCGTGCGGCATCGCCGCCCAGGCGAGCGCGGTGACCGCGGCGAACGAGGCGCCGGTGGCCGCCGCGGCGCGGCGGCGGCCGGTGAACCACAGCAGTGCGGCGAAGAGCAGGACCGTGGGCTGGAGAGCCGCCGCCAGCCCGATCAGGACGCCGGCCGCCCGCCGGTCCCGTACGACGAAGCAGCCGAGCAGGACCAGCAGCACCGGGATGATGCTGGTCTGGCCGAGCCAGAGGGTGTTGCGCACCGGCAGCGACAGCATCAGCAGGCTGATCGTGACGGGCGCGGCCAGCAGTGCCGTCCGTCTGCTGACCGGCTGGGGCAGCGCACGGGCCACGACCAGGCCGAGGGCGGCGACCAGCAGCAGGGTGCCGAAGGTCCAGCCCCAGCCCAGGGCCTGTTCGGCCGCCCGGGTGAGGGGCTTGAGGACGAGCCCGCCGAACGGGGTTCCCGTGAAGCGTGTGGAGTCGTAGAGCGAGCCGTTGACGTGCAGCACGCCGTCGGGTCCGACCCAGGTCTCCAGGTCCGTCAGCCGTTCTCCGCGCGGGGTGCCGAGGACGACGGCCACCTGACGTACGGCGAGGACCGCCGCCAGCAGCCAGAGGCCGAGGCGGGCCGCGCGCAGACGTGCCCTCGCCGTGTCGGCCGCCGTCGACCCGAAGGCCTCCGCCGGCCGCCCGCTGTGCTCCGCATTCGCCACGCCTCGTCGGCCTCCCGCCGCGTCCGTCCCACGTCCCGTGCGCGAAGTTTCCTCTCGCACCCTATGAGGCTCGCACCGCCCCCGGACAGAGACGCAGGCCATCCCCACTTCACCTGACGTCCGCTCTCCTTTTGTCCGGAAGACGATAGTGGTCCCGGGGCCCCGCCGTTTCCACGGGCCGGGATGCGGGACGGGACACGAGGGGGGACCCGGGTCCGGATACGGGTCGGGACACGGGACCGTCAGCGGGCCGTCGGGGGGCGGGAATTGGATAGGGCCGCGAACGGAGCGGGGGCTTCAGCCGTACCGTCGTTGCCACCGTGATGCGCGCTGGCGGGTACGGAGAGTGCTGGAGGGGATACGAGGCATGGGCGGTTTCCCGCGGGGACGGCAGGCGTGGCGGAAACGGTTGCGCGGGCGGATCACGGCCGTGCTGCTGGCTCTGCTGGCGATCCAGCTCGGCTCGCTCGTCGCGCCGGCCTACGCCTGCGGCTGCGGTGCGCTGCTCCCGGGCGACCAGCGGCAGGTCGTGGTCGGCCGGGAGGTCTCCGTCGTGCGCTGGGACGGCGCGCAGGAGCAGATCGTGATGCGGCTGACGGTCGACGGGGACGCCGACCGGGCCGCCTGGATCATGCCCGTGCCGCACCGGGCGACGGTCGAACTCGGCGCACCGGAGCTGTTCGACCAGCTGGCCGCGGCCACCGCCCCCGTGCACCGCACCCGCCACCACTTCTGGCCGCAGGACGGCGACTGGCCGCTGACCACGGGCGGCGACACGGCGGGTCCGCCACCGCCCGGGGCCGGACCCGGCGTCGGCGTGATCGGACGTGAGCGGCTCGGCCCGTTCGACGTGGCCCGGCTGACCGCCACCGATCCGGGGGACCTCGACGACTGGCTGCGCGCCAACGACTTCACCCTCCCGGGCCGCCTCGAGACCGCGCTCCAGCCGTACGTCGACCGGCGCTGGGAGTACGTGGCGGTCCGGCTGACCCCCGAGAGCAGCGGGACCGCGCTGCGCGGCGAGCTCGAGCCGCTGCACCTCACCTTCGCCGCCGACACCCTCGTCTACCCGATGCGGCTGTCCCGGCTGGCGGCCACCCCGCAGTCGCTCGGCCTGTACGTCCTCGCCGCGCACCGCATGGAACCGGCCTCGCGGATCGGCGGCGAACGGCCCCGGGTGACGTTCGCCGGGGCGCTCGGCAAGGCGACGGGGCCGCTGGCCGAGCTGGCGAAGGGCACACCGTTCCTGACGGCCGTCGCCCAGGAGTTCCCGCGGCCCTCGGAGATCTCCGGGGACCATGAGCTGCGCCGGGCGGCGACGGACGCCGCGTACCGGCAGGTGATCTACGAGGACCGGCTGCTCGCGCTGGCCGGCATCCCGGTGTGGCTGCTGACGGTGGTCGGCGGACTGGCCGTCCTGAACACCGTCGCGGTCGTGCTGGGGGTCCGCTGGGGCCGGGCCCGCCGGGCGACCCTGCCGCGCCCCCGCCATGCCTCGGGCTTCCAGCCGACGCCCACCACCGGAACCGGGGCGGCGCCGCTGCCAGGTACGACGGCAGGGAGGCCTGGACCGGTGCCGGGGTCAGCGGCGGTACCAGGCACGACCGTAGGGGGGTCTGGGACGGTGCCGGGGTCAGCGGCGCCAGGCCCGGCAGCGCCGGGGTCGGCAGCGGTGCGGGGGACGGCTGCCGCGGGCCCCACGGTGCCGTCCGCACCTCCTGGTACGCCCGCCGCGCCCGTCCCGCCCGCCGCGCCCCCCATGCCCCCGCGGCCGCCGTCCCTCCGCCGCACTCCCCCTCGGCCCGCGCGGCCGCCCGTCCCCACTGCTCCTCCCGCCCCTCCCGCCCCTCCGCCCGCTTCCGTTCCGCCGAAGCCGTCCACGCCACCCCGGACGCCCCGGACGCCCGCCATGCCTTCCGCACGCCCCACTCCGCCCCCGCCCACGCCCACCACGCCGCCAACACCCCCCACGCCGCGTACGGCGCCCTCCGCATCATTCGCGCCTCCCGCCGCGCCCCCTGCGCCGAACGGCTGAAAGCCCCGACCGGGGATCCGTGGGGCTCGACTTAGCATTCCTGACGAGACATACCGCCGGATATGTCAGGTACACGAGAGGCAGAGCGCATGAGCGAGTCGCAGGCCTGGGACGCTGTCGACGCCTACTTCACCGACCATCTCGCCCCGGACGACGAGGTGACGGCGGCCGCGCTGCGCGACAGCGAGGCCGCCGAGCTGCCGCCCGTCAACGTCACGGCCAACCAGGGCAAGCTGCTCCAGCTGCTCGCCGAGATCCAGGGGGCCCGGACGGTCCTGGAGATCGGCACGCTCGGCGGTTACAGCACGATCTGGCTGGCCCGCGCGCTCCCGGCCGACGGCCGGCTGATCTCGCTGGAGTACAGCCCCCGGCACGCGGAGGTCGCCACCCGCAACATCGCCCGCGCGGGCCTGGACAAGCTGGTCGAGGTGCGGGTCGGGCCGGCCCTGGAGTCGCTGCCGCTGCTGGCCGACGAGAACCCGCCGCCGTTCGACCTCGTCTTCATCGACGCCGACAAGGTCAACAACGCCCACTACCTGGAGTGGGCGCTGAAGCTCACGAGCGTGGGCAGCCTGATCGTCGTCGACAACGTCGTCCGGGGCGGGCGGGTCGTGGACGCGGACAGCGACGCGGGAGACGTGGTCGGCACCCGCGCCGCGATCGAGCTGATCGGCTCGCACCCGAGGCTGAGCGGTACGGCCGTCCAGACGGTGGGGGCGAAGGGCTACGACGGCTTCGCGCTGGCGCGCGTGCTGGCCTAGCCCTACCGGGGCGGACAGGCCCCGGTGGCACCGCCTCCCCCGTCCCGATCCCCCGAAATTGTCACGCCTCGTGATAGAAGCCCACGTTGACGCTGCGCGGCCCGGTGCGGTCGAGGACGATGATCTCGCCGGAGCCGCCGCGCGCCAGCGGCATGGTCCCGCCGTAGGCGAGCGGCTGGGCGTACTGGCCGCTCACCAGCCGCACCTCGGAGGACGGCTCGTCCTGCGACCCGCGCAGCCACGAGACCTGCCAGGTGCCCTCGGGGCCGCACAGGAACTCCAGGTGCACCCGGGAGACGAACAGCCAGTCGTCGGGGGTCGCGAGGCGGCACACGGACTTGTCCCGGCCCACCCGGAGCACGGCACCCGGGTCGCTGGGCGAATCGGCCATCAGCATGCCGGCCGTGGCGCCCTCTTCCGTCCCGGAGACGGTGGCCATGGTGAGTTCGAGCACGTGCGCTCCCCTTGAAATGTCTTTGACATGCCTGTCGGCGTGCTGGGTCCTAAGTGTGCTTGTACAGCGGCCGCATGATAAATCGCCCGGCCCCACCGCGTCCGGCACAATGGACGCATGACCGAGCGAAAGCCACCGGGTGTCCCGTTCGAGTCCTGGGTCGACAAGCAGATCCGTGACGCGGAGCGGCGCGGCGAGTTCGCCCAACTGGCGGGAGCGGGAAAGCCGTTGCCGACGGGTGCGGACACCGCGTACGACGAACTCTGGTGGATCAAGCGCAAGATGGCCCGTGAGGGCCTTTCCGTCCTGCCACCGACGCTCGCCCTGCGCAAGGAGGCGGAGGACGCGCTCGCGGCGGCGTACGCGGCGCCTTCGGAACGCCTCGTCCGGAAGATCATCACGGACGTCAACGTCAAAGTGCGCGACATGATGTACAAGCCGCCGCCCGGCCCCCCGCTGGGCATGAAGCCGTACGACGTCGAAGCGGTCGTACGGGAGTGGCGGGAGCGCCGGGCGGCGGCAGGTGGGTCGGCCGCGAGGGCCGAAGGGGCCGAGGGCTCAGAGGTGTAGCAGCCGCTCGGTCAGTTCGCGGTAGTCCCGCAGGGCCAGCCGGAGCTGCTCGGTGTCGGTGGCCGTCGCGGTGGCCGTCGCGGAGCGGTCCTTGCCGCCCTCCGACCCCGACTGCCAGGACCCGCGCAGGGTGCGGCGTCGGCGGTCCACGGCGTCCGTGAACTGCGCGGCGAGTTCCTCCAGCACCTGGTCGGCCTCCGCGACGGCGTCGCGCGGGCCGTCGACGAACCCGACGACCGCGTGCCGCATGCGGGAGGCGATCCGGTCGCACTCGTCGTCCGGCAGGAGGGACGCGCCGTGACCGCGGTGCTCGGCGGCGGCGGCCGCCGTCGGCTCACGGCCCGTGACGGTGTCCACCGCGCCCGCGTCCCGGTGCCGGGGCTGCGCCCCTTCGCCGGAGGCACTGAGCGGGCCCGCGTCCCGACCGGCGCCGGCCGCCCGACCGCGCGCGGGTTCGCCCGCGCCGATGTCGGAGCCGAGCGGCGTCGGCTCGCCCACGGCTGTCGTACCGCGCGGCTCCGCCGAAGTCCGTCCCCTCTCCCCCGGCAGGACGGCCTCCCCCGGCAGAGCGGCCTCACCCGGCGAGGCTGCCTCGCCGGGGGTGCGTGCGGTGTCGCCGCCGCGTACGGCTTCGCCGGTCCGGCCGGGCCGCAGAGTGTCGGCGGCCCGTGCGGTGTCGCCGGGCTTCGTCGCGCGGGCTCGGTCGCCCGCCGGTCGGCGGCTCTCCGGAGCCCCGCCCGGAATCACGTCCGGGTTCGCACCCGTGTCACGCGTCGTGTCACGCGTCGTGTCCTGCGTCGTGTCGGGCGTCGGGTTCGGCGTCTTGTTCGGTGTCAGGTCCGGCATGGCGGTCAGCCCTCCTTCGTCTGGTGACGGTGGAACCCTCGCGGCAGGTGGTGGCCGGAGCGGGAGCCGTTCTGGCTCACGCGCTCCTGCGGGCGACGGCGGCCGGCGTCGTGGGAGGCCCCACCGACCAGGTCGTCGAAGAGGGCGCGCGCCTCGACCAGGGCGGCCCGCATGTCCTCGGTGCCGGGTGCGCCGGACGTGCCGGTCGCGCTCGCGTCGTGCGTGTCGACGCCGTTGACGCGTACGCGGGCGACCCGGTGGACGCGTCGGTAGCCCTGGACGTGGTGCGCGTGGTGGACGGAGAGCGCGGCGAGCTGCTCCTCGTACTGGTCGCCGTCCGGGAAGCCCCGGGCGCCGG
Source organism: Streptomyces sp. NBC_01334 (assembly GCF_035983595.1). Classification (NCBI taxonomy): domain Bacteria; kingdom Bacillati; phylum Actinomycetota; class Actinomycetes; order Kitasatosporales; family Streptomycetaceae; genus Streptomyces; species Streptomyces sp. NBC_01334. Next base: position 3,184,817 of record NZ_CP130718.1, read on the forward strand.
CCACTTCGGCGAGCAGACGGTCGGCCTCGGTGACCGCCTCCTGGGGCGAGTCGACGAACCGCTCCTGCGCGGCCGTCCAGCGGGCCTCGAACCTCTCCCGCTCGGCGGGCTCCAGCGGGCGCTCGCGCAGCCCGCCGTGCCGCTCCACCAGGGCGTCGAGCTCGCGCTCGGCGGCCTTGACGTCCCCGTCGTGCCGGGCCACGGCACGGTCGTACTCGGGCCCGAAGCGACGCTTCAGACCGTGTCCGCCGTGCGACCCGCGGGCCCGCACGGCCAGAACGGCCGCGACGGCGACGATGGCCGCCACGATCACGATCAGAGCGATGATCACTCCTGTGGACATGCCTTGCCTTCCGATGTGTCGGCCCCACGGGCCGGTTCACGCATCGGGTTGCCCGGACTGCCTCTCCCAAACGGCCCGCGCACCTACCGGGACGAGGGTGTCGACGCATATTCGGTTGCGGGGCGGCCGGGCCGTCTTCGGACAATGTCCGCATGACGACGTCGCCGACCTGGACCCTCACCGCCGAACCCTTCGACGCCCCGGCCGCCCGCGCCCTCTGGCGGGCGTACTACACCGAGGTCAGCGACCGCTACTACCTGCTGCACGAAGGACGCAGAACCGACCCGGTCGAGCTGGAGCGGGAGATCGCCGCCCGCACCGGTGCCGAACTCGCCCCGCCCGGCGGACGGTTGCTCGTCGGACGGTACGGCGGTGAACCGGCCGGCACCGCGGGCGTACGGCTGCGGGACGCCGACACCGCCGAGCTCACCCGGGTGTTCGTCCGGGCGGAGCTGCGCGGCCGGGGCGGCGCCGCGCTTCTCGTCCGGGGCGCCGAGGACGCCGCCCGCGCGCTCGGCGCCACCCGGATGATCCTCGACACGCGCGGCGACCTCGTCGAGGCCCGTGCCCTGTACGCCCGGCTGGGTTACACGGAGACCGCGCCGCACAACGCGGACCCGTACGCCGAGCACTGGTTCGGCAAGCCGCTCGGCCAGGGCGTGTCCGCAGAGTAGCGCCGTCTGCCCGCAGGGCAGGGCTCGCGGCGTCCGGTGCGTGCGATCGCAAGGCGGAGGGTCGCCCGCGTACCGGGTGTACGTGGGCTATCCGACAACGCGCTGGGGGTGCCCCCTCCGGGGGAGTGCGTGCCGGGCGTCGCGAGCCAGGCGGGACTCTGCGGACACGTCCTGGGACCTCAGGTGAGCCGGTGGTCGGGCACCACCCGCCCGCCGTGCGGCTGTTCCCGGTCCGAGCCGCACAGCTCGCTGTTCAGCTCCTTGACGAGCTGGACCAGGTCGGTGGGCCGGTCCGGGCCCCACCAGTCGCCGAGCAGCTCGGCCAGCGACTCCTCGCGGACCTGCGCGAGCCGGTCGGCGACCTCGCGCCCCTCGTCGGTCAGCATCATGTCGAGCCCCTCGCGTACGGCGAGCCCCCGTCCCTCGATCTGACGGACGGCCTCGATGATCACCGGCAGCGGGACGGTGCTGTTCTCGGAGAGCACGCTCGGCTCGACACTGCCGTACCGCTTGATCCGCAGCAGCAGCCAGCTCGACGCCGGCAGGAGGTCCTGGCCGGCCAGGGCGGCGATCTTCCGGTAGACCTCGCGGCGGCCCTCCCGGGTGCCGAGCACGGACAGCGCCCGGCACACCTCGTCGTACGAGGACCGTTCCACCGGGTTGCTGGCGAGGGTCTCCGTCACGTCGGGCGCGGTGACCGAGCCGCGCAGCGGGTCCTCCTTGAGGAACCACGCCAGGACGAAGCCGACGAGGGCGACGGGGGCGGCGTACAGGAAGACGTCGGTGATGGCGGACGCGTACGCGTCCAGGGCCTGCGGTCGCAGGGTCGACGGCAGCTCGGCGATGCCGCGCGGGTCGGACTCGAGTCCGTCCACCGAGACCCCGGACGGGAGTTGCACGCCCCGGAAGGCATCCGTGAGCTTGTCACCGAGGCGGCCCGAGAAGATCGTGCCGAAGATCGCGACGCCGAAGGAGGCGCCGATCGAGCGGAAGAAGGTCGCGCCGGAGGTGGCGACGCCGAGGTCCTCGTACCCGACGGCGTTCTGCACGATCAGCACCAGCACCTGCATGACCAGGCCGAGGCCGAGACCGAACACGAAGAAGCAGGCGCTCATCGCGCCCGTGGAGCTGTGCTCGTCGAGCCGGTGCAGGAGGAGCAGGCCGAGCGTGGTGACGCCGGTGCCGGCGACCGGGAACACCTTCCAGCGGCCGGTGCGGCTGACGATCTGCCCGGAGGCGGTGGACGCCAGCAGCAGGCCCGCCACCATCGGCAGCATGTGCACGCCGGACAGGGTCGGCGAGACGCCCTGCACCACCTGGAGGAAGGTCGGCAGGTAGGTCATCGCGCCGAACATCGCGAAGCCGACGATGAAGCTGATCACCGCGGAGAGGGTGAAGGTGCGGATGCGGAACAGTTTCAGGGGCAGCACCGGTTCGGCCGCCCGGCGTTCCACGGCCACGAACGCCACGGCCAGGAGCACGCCCAGCACCGCCAGGCCGACGATCTGCGGCGAGGCCCAGTCCCAGGTGGTGCCGCCGAGCGAGGCCACCAGGACCAGGCAGGTGGCGACCGCGGCGATGAGGAAGGTGCCGAGGTAGTCGATGACGTGCTTCGTCGACTTGCGCGGGATGCGCAGGACGGTCGCGATGACGGCGAGCGCGACGACGCCGACGGGCAGGTTGACGTAGAACACCCAGCGCCAGCTCAGATGCTCGGTGAACAGGCCGCCCAGCAGCGGGCCGAGGACGCTCGTGGCGCCGAACACCGCGCCGAACAGGCCCTGGTAGCGGCCGCGGTCGCGCGGTGGGACGAGGTCGCCGACGATCGCCATCGACAGCACCATCAGGCCGCCGCCGCCCAGGCCCTGGAGCGCGCGGAAGGCGATCAGCTGCGGCATGTTTTGCGCCATTCCGCACAGCGCCGAACCGATCAGGAAGATGACGATCGCGGTCTGGAACAGCCTCTTGCGCCCGTACTGGTCACCGAGTTTGCCCCACAGCGGGGTCGCGGCCGTCGACGCCAGCAGGTACGCGGTGACCACCCACGACAGGTGCTCCATACCACCGAGCTCGCTGACGATCGTGGGCAGGGCGGTCGACACGATCGTCTGGTCCAGAGCGGCGAGCAGCATGCCGAGCAGGAGGGCGCCGATGGAGACGAGAACGTTTCCGGACACGTGTTCCGCACGCGGATCCGCCGCCCTGCTGTGCGCGTCCAAGACCATGGATGCCTCCCGAGGCTCTGGTGACCCCCTCCATCGTGATCGGTGTGACCCGTTATGGCCTCTTGTAGTCGTCTTGCGCTCTGACGGAATACGACATTCCGGGGGTCGCGGGCGGCGGGGCATGTGAAGGATCTGCATAATCTCTGGAGTTTGAATGGGGAGGGACGAACACGTGATCGATCCGACGGGGCACCAGGGGCACTCGGGGCAGCAGGGACTGCCGTGCCCGGAGTGCGGAGCGCTCCGCGCGCTCGACAACACCCCGTCCTGCGTCTGCGCCCAGCGCGCCTCCGAGGCCCAGCGCGACACGCGCACGACGGAGGCGGCCGCCGCGGAGGACTTCGATCCGTTGCGGATACGGCCCTACGTCGAGCTGGGAACCGAGGGCGGGGGCGAACCCGCGGGCACGTTCGGGGGCGAGGCCGAGGGTGGATCCATGGGCTCCGCCGGCCCGGCCGACGTGACCATGCCACTCCCGACCGTTCCTGGCGCTCCCGGCGTTCCTGGCGCTCCCGGCGCTCCGGCCGACGCGACGATGCCCCTGCGCACCGTGCACCCCGGCGGGCCGGCGCCGGACATGACGGCGGCTCTGCCCACTCCCCTGGCCGCGTCCGCCTCCGAGCCCAGCACGACCGACCTGAACCTGTTCGAGGCGGCGGACGTCGGCGCCGTACACCCCGACGACGAGGAACCGCACCACCCCCGCCGTCGGCGCACGCTGCTGATCGCGACGACCGCGGCCGTCGTGGCCGTGGTGGCGGCGGCCGGATTCGCCTCCGGACTGTTCACCTACGAGAAGCCGACGCGGGACGGGGCAACCCCCGAGGACGTACGGGCGGCCGTGCCGGACGCCTCGACCAGCGCCGCCTCGGCGTCGGCCTCGCCGAGTCGCTCAGCGTCCCCGTCGGCCTCCGAGGCCTCGCCGTCACCCTCCGAGAGCGAGAGTCCGTCGCCCTCCGCGTCGGAGTCGAGCGCCTCCCCCTCGGCGTCACCGTCGGCCGACGCCGGGCAGGCCACGCCGACCGCCCGCGTGACCGGCTCCCTGGCGCCCGGCAACGGGGCGGACAACGAGGACGACTCCGACGAGGCGGTCGTCCTGCGGCGCGGCGACAAGGGTGCCGAGGTGACCGAACTCCAGCTGCGGCTGCGCCAGCTGTTCCTCTACAACGGCGAGACCGACGGCACCTTCACCGGCGAGGTCGAGGACGCCCTGCGCAACTACCAGTGGTCCCGCGGCACGACCGAGGACGGCCTGGGCATCTACGGAGCACAGACCCGGACCCGCCTGGAGTCGGAGACGACAGAGCCGTAGCCCCGGGAACCTCAGCCCCCGGATCCCGAAACCACGGCAACACAGGCCCACGGGCACCGCAGCCACCACGGCACCCGGACCTCACGGCACCACAAACCCGCGCACCCACCCGGACCCCGGGGCGTCACAGACCCGCGGCACCACAGCCCCCGCGGCGCTCACGCCACAAGGATCCGCACCCGGACTCCGCCGCCTCACCCGAGCGGACCCGGAGCCCGAAGCCGAAGCCCGCAGCCCCCGCCCGCGGGCCCGGGCCCGGAAGCACGGCACGACCGCCCCACAGCCCCCCGGCGCCTCACGCCACGTGGATCCGCACCCCGGACTCATCCGATTCCACCCGCACCTGCCGCAGATCGCGGACCACCACGTCGGGCCCGTGCGCGGCGGCCCGCGGTCCCACTCCCACGACCCGCATGCCGGCGGCCCGGCCGGCCGCGATGCCCGCGCCGGAGTCCTCGAACACCACGCAGTCGGCCGGGGCGATCCCCAGCTCGGCCGCGCCCTTGAGGAAGCCCTCGGGGTCCGGCTTGCTCGCGCCCACCGACTCCGCGGTGACGCGCACGTCCGGGAGCGCCAGTCCGGCCGCGGCCATCCGGGCCGTCGACAGCGGCACGTCCGCCGAGGTGACCAGCGCGTGCGGGACGCCCCGCAGGGAGGCGAGGAACTCCGGCGCGCCGGGCACCGGCACGACACCGTCCAGGTCGGCGGTCTCCTCCGCCAGCATCCGCGCGTTGTCCGCGTGGTTCAGGTGCACCGGCCGGCCGGGCAGCAGCACGGCCATCGAGGCGTATCCCTGGCGGCCGTGGACGACCTTCATGACGTCGTCCCCGTCGAGCCCGTGCGTGTCGGCCCAGCGCCGCCAGACCCGTTCCACGACGGCGTCGGAGTTCACGAGGGTGCCGTCCATGTCGAGCAGGAGGGCGCGGGCGGTCAGGACCGGCATCAGCAGCTCCAGGTAGGAAGAGAACAAGGCGGCCCCGCCCGCCGGTCAGGGAAAACGAGCGGGAGCCACTTTGTTTCTCTACGGTACAAAACAATGCGGGTCCACCGCCACCCCGACCGCGAGGTGCCGGGGAGCGTTCACCCGCCGTTCAGCTCCGCCCCGACCTCAGCCGGCGATCGCCTCCCACAGGCTCCACACCCCGAGCGCCAGCATCAGCAGCGCCGCGATCTGCGTGATCAGCCTCAGCGGCACCCGCTTCATCAGCGCCTTTCCGCCGACGATGCCGAGCCCGGCCACCGCCCACAGCGCCAGCACCGCACCCAGTCCGACGGACAGCGGGTCGTCGTAGCGGGCGGCTAGGTTCGCCGTCATGATCTGGGTGAGATCGCCGAACTCGGCGACGAGGATCAGCATGAAGCCCGCGCCGGCGACCTTCCAGAAGGACTGGTTCCCCGGCCGCCGGACCTCCTCCTCGCTCTCGTCCTTCTTCAGCAGCAGCACCGCCGCGCCGCCCAGGAACAGGACACCGGTCAGCGCGTGCACGAGCTGCTGCGGAAGCAGGGTCAGCACGCTGCCCGCCGCGACGGCCAGCGCGACATGCAGCGCGAAGGCGGCGGCGACCCCGGCGAAGACGTACGAGGCGCGGTAGCGGGTGCCGAGGACGAGGCCGGCGAGCGCGGTCTTGTCCGGCAGCTCGGCCAGGAAGACGACGCCGAAGACGAGCGCCGTCACGGTGATGCTGATCAAGGTTCCTCAATCGGTCGGGGGCCGCCCCACCGAGAGTCCTGACGCTTCGGGAAAGAAGACACCTCGGCACGGCAGCACACATGTCATCCCTGCCGTGGGGCACGGATGTGCACTGCTTGCCGAAGGTCTCGCTGGCGGACCCTGTGACGGGTCTGCCTCCGGGCGCCGGCTCAGACGAGCTGAGCAGTATGTCGACGGTCCGGCGAAGAGCTACTCCCCTTCTGCGTCCCCCATTGTACGAGATCGTTCTGCCATAAACCTTGTCGTGTCATGCACGCGTCACTAACTTCTCACCGGGCGCACATCTCCCCGCAACGTGCGGCCGCGAGCATTCCCTCGCTCGCGCTCCAACACCCCGCCTCCCCCATGGAGTTCGCATGTCGAAGTTCTACGCGCGTGGACGGCTGAGCATACTCGCCGCCCTCACCGGCCTCATAGCCTCGGTCGGGCTTCTCAACTCCCCGACCGCCTCCGCCGCTCTCCCCACCCCGGTCAGCGCCGCGACCGCCCGTACCTACCTCGCCTCGCTCACCGTGGCGACCGAGGTCCGCACCGGCTACAGCCGTGACCTCTTCCCGCACTGGATCACCATCTCCGGCACCTGCAACACCCGGGAGACGGTCCTCAAGCGCGACGGTACGAACGTCGTCACCAGCTCCGCCTGCGCCGCCACCAGCGGCAGCTGGTTCTCCCCCTACGACGGCGCCACCTGGACCGCCGCCGCCGACGTCGACATCGACCACATGGTCCCGCTCGCCGAGGCCTGGGACTCCGGCGCCCGCAACTGGACCACCGCCCAGCGCCAGGCCTTCGCTAACGACCTGACCCGCCCGCAGCTCATCGCCGTCACGGACAACGTGAACCAGTCCAAGGGCGACCAGGACCCGGCCGAGTGGATGCCGTCGGTCACCTCGTACCGCTGCACCTACGTCCGCGCGTGGGTCCAGGTGAAGTACTACTACGGCCTGTCCGTGGACTCCGCCGAGAAGAGCGCGCTCACCAGCTACCTGTCGAGCTGCTGATCGACTCGTGACCGCAGGTATCTCCCCACTCTCCTCCGTCGTTCCGTACCGTACGGGGCGACGGAGGAGGGCGATCGCGTGGCCGAACTGCGGCTGGGACCAGTACTGAGATATGCCGACGGCTCGACGGCGACCGTATGGGTCGAGGCGAGCCGCCCGTGCGCCACCGAGGTGCGCTGCGCGGACGGTGCGGGCGGCAGCGCCCACACCTTCCAGGTGGCGGGCCACCACTACGCCCTCGTCGAGGTGACGGGCCTGACGGCGGGCACGGCCACGGGGTACGAGGTCTTCCTCGACGGCACCCGCGTGTGGCCGCTGCCCGACTCGCGCTTCCCGCCCTCGGAGATCCGCACCCCCGCCGCGGTCGGCGCCGGCGACGGCGGCGACGAGGTCCGGGTGGCGTTCGGCTCCTGCCGCTGGGCGGCGCCCCCGGCGGGCGGGCACGACCCCGTGGGGCCCGACGCCCTGGACAGCCTGGCGGCGCGTATCGCCGCCGATCCGGCGGCCGAACGGCCCGACGTGCTGCTGCTGTTGGGCGACCAGGTCTATGCCGACGAGGTCTCCGACGCGACCCGGGAGCGGATCGCCGCCCGCCGCGGTCTCACCGACGCGCCGGGCGCCGAGGTCGCGGACTTCGAGGAGTACACCTGGCTCTACTACGAGTCCTGGCTCGACCCCGAGGTGCGCTGGCTGCTGTCCACCGTGCCCAGCTGCATGGTCTTCGACGACCACGACGTCATCGACGACTGGAACACCTCCGCCTCCTGGCTGGCCGACATGCGGGCCGCCCCCTGGTGGCGCGAGCGGCTGCTGAGCGGCCTGATGTCGTACTGGGTGCACCAGCACCTCGGGAACCTCTCCCCGGCCGAGCTGGCCACCGACCCGCTCTACGCCGCCGTACGCGAGACCCCCGACGGCACCGACGCACTGCGCGCCTTCGCCTGTCGTGCCGACGCGGACCCGGCGTCCGTGCGGTGGAGCTACCGGCGCGACTTCGGGCGCGTGCGGCTGCTGATGGTCGACAGCAGGGCGGCGCGGGTCCTCGACGAGGACGGGCGCTCGATGCTCCACCCGGGCGAGTGGACCTGGCTGCGCGAACAGACCCTCGACGGCCCAGGCTCCTACGACCACCTCCTGATCGGCACCTCGCTGCCCTGGCTGCTGCCGCATCTGGTGCACGACGCCGAGGAGTGGGACGCGGCGCTGTGCCGGGGCGAGCGCGGGGCGCGCTGGGCCCGCATCGGGGAGAAGGTGCGGCGCGGGGCGGATCTGGAGCACTGGGCGGCCTTCCCCGAGTCCTTCGCCGCGCTGGCGCGGCTGATCGCCGAGACGGGGACGGGGGCAGGGGCGCCGGCCAGTGTGCTCGTGCTCTCCGGGGACGTGCACCACGCTTACGTGGCGGAGCCGTACTGGCACGAGGGCGGCGGCCCCGACGCGCGGGTGCTCCAGCTCACCTGCTCCCCGGTGCACAACTCCGTCCCCGCGTCGATCCGGGTGGGCTTCCGCTTCGGCTGGAGCGCCGTGGCCCGGGCGCTCGGCCGCCGCCTGCGTCGGCACGGCCGCTGTCCCCGGCCGCCGGTCGGCTGGCGCAAGAAGGGCGGGCCGTGGTTCGGCAACCAGCTCATGTTCCTCACCCTGCGCGGGCGTTCGGCCCGGCTGCGGCTGGAGCAGGCTCAGGGTGACGGATCGCTGAAGACGGTGCGGGAGTCCGACCTGACTCCCTGAGTGCTCCCTGAGGACTTCCTGAGGCGAAACAACCGGGGCACCCGGGGCCCGCGTTGGCTTCCGTGACGGCCGACGGCATGATGATGCGGACCGTCCGCTTCCACCGCGGCCCCGTGGACGGTCCGCTCCATCGCGCCCCACACGCCCGGGAGTCACCCTCTTGCCCTCAGTGAACGCAGACCAAGCCGGCGTCGCAGAGCCCGCACCGGACGCGAACGCGAACGCGACACCGTCGGTCACCGTTTCCCTCGCCCTCGTCGGCGCCGGGCCGCGAGGCACCAGCGTCCTGGAACGCCTCTGCGCCTCCGCGCCCGACCTCCTTCCGCCCGGGGCGCGACTGACCGTCCACGTCGTCGATCCCGCCCCGCCGGGACCGGGTCGCGTATGGCGCACCGCGCAGTCGCGGGAGCTGCTGATGAACACCGTGGCCTCGCAGGTGACGCTGTTCACCGACGACAGCGTGGACTGCGCGGGCCCGATCCGTCCGGGTCCGAGTCTGCACGCGTGGGCGGCCGGCGAGCTGGGGCCGGACGAGTACCCGACCCGCGCGCACTACGGCCGCTATCTGGAGTGGGTGTTCGCCCGGACCGTGCGCCAGGCCCCTCCGTCGGTGCGCGTCGAGACGCACGCGGCCCGCGCGGTCCGGCTCGACGACGCCGCCGACGGCCGCCAGGTCCTCACCCTGGACGACGGCCGGATCCTGCTCGGCCTGTCCGCCGTCGTCCTGGCCCAGGGGCATCTGCCGGTGGTCGCCGACACCGCCCAGCGACGCCACACCGCGTACGCCCGACAGCACGGCCTGCGGCACGTCCCGCCCGCCAACCCGGCCGACGTCGACCTCGCCGCGCTCGCCCCCGGCGAACCGGTGCTGCTGCGCGGTCTCGGCCTGAACTTCTTCGACCACCTGGCCCTGCTGACCACCGGCCGGGGCGGCCGCTTCGTCCCCGTCCCTGCCCACGCCGGCGTCGGCACCGGGCGGGCGGCCCTGCGCTATCTGCCCTCCGGTCACGAGCCGCGGCTGTACGCCGGTTCCCGGCGCGGCATCCCGTACCAGGCGCGCGGCGACAACGCGAAGGGGCCGTACGGCCGTCACCGCCCGCTCGTGCTGACCCCGGAGGTGATCGCGGGATTCCGCAAGCGCGCGGACTCCGGTGAGGCGCCCGACTTCCTGGCCGAGATATGGCCGTTGGTGGCGAAGGAGGTGGAGACGGTCTACTACGCGGCCCTGCTGCGGGAGCCGGCGCGGCCCGGCTCCGCGGAGGGTTTCGTGCGGGAGTTCTCGGCCGTCCCGCACCGCGACGCCCAGGAGGCCGTGCTGCTCGACGGGTTCGGCATACCGCGGGCCGACCGCTGGAGCTGGGACCGGATCTCCCGGCCGTACACGGGACGGCGGTTCGCGCATCCGGGGCAGTGGCGGGACTGGCTGCTCGGCCATCTGCGCAGGGACGCGGAGGAGGCCGCCCGGGGCAATGTGGACGGGCCCGTGAAGGCGGCCCTGGACGTCCTGCGCGACCTGCGCAACGAGCTGCGGCTGATCGTCGACCACGCCGGTCTGACCGGCGCCTCCCGCCGGGACCACCTGGACCGCTGGTACACCCCGCTCAACGCGTTCCTGTCCATCGGCCCGCCGCGCCGGCGCGTCGAGGAACTGGCCGCTCTGGTCGAGGCGGGGGTGGTGGAGGTGCTCGGTCCCCGGCTGGAGGTGCGGGAGGAGGACGGGGCCTGGCGGGCGCACGCGCCGGAGGTGCCGGGGTCGGCCGTCCGGGTGACGACCCTCGTCGAGGCGCGGCTTCCGGAACCGGATGTGCGACGCACCGCCGACGGCCTGCTGGCGCGGCTGCTGAAGACCGGGCAGTGCCGTCCCCACACGGTGGACGGCTATGAGACCGGAGGCCTGGACGTGACCCCGCGCCCCTATCACCTGATAGACCGTCAAGGGCGGCCGCACGCAAGGAGGTTGGCTTTCGGCGTACCTACGGAGGGCGTGCACTGGGTCACCGCGGCAGGCGCCCGCCCAGGGGTGGATTCGGTCACATTTTCGGATGCCGACGCAGTGGCGAGAGCCGCGCTGCGCACGGCGGTCAGGGAGCTCGAACCCGGGACAGAGCCCCAGGCAGAGCCCCAGGCGGCGCCCCAGGCGGAACCACGGGCGGAAGGCCGATCGGGACCCCGGACGGAACCCGAACCGTGGCTAGAAGTTGAACTTGCAAGCATCGATTAGGTGCGCCTAACGTGTGTCGCTCATTCGGTACCGCCGCCCCCACGACCGGTCCTTCCCCCATCCGGGACCGGCCCGACCGACACCGAAGGAGCACCCCCCACCATGTCCGCTCGCCTCAACACCGCACAGCCCTACGCGATCGGCCTCTTCCGCATCGTCGTAGGCCTGCTCTTCGCCTGCCACGGCGCGGCCTCGCTCTTCGGCGTCCTCGGCGGCGCCGCGGGCACCGACGGCGGCACGCTCGACTCCGGCGCCTGGCCCGGCTGGTACGCGGCCGTGATCCAGCTGGTCTGCGGCAGCCTGGTGCTGCTCGGCCTCGGCACCCGGGCCGCCGCGTTCCTGGCCTCGGGCTCCATGGCGTACGCCTACTTCGACGTGCACCAGCCGAGCGCCCTGTGGCCGATCCAGAACGGCGGCGAGGCCTCCGCGATGTTCTGCTGGGCCTTCCTGCTGCTGGTGTTCACCGGCTCCGGCGCCCTCGGCATCGACCGCCTGTTCGCCGGCCGCCCGGCCACCGAGCGGGAGCCCGCGGCACCCAAGGCCACGGTTTCCGCCTGACCTTGTTCCGACGACACCGTGATCCGCGGTCATCCGGGCCCTCACGGCGCCCGGGTGACCGCGGATCAGCACGTGGTCGACCACGGATCAGCACGTGGTGGACGCTCTCGGTGAACGTCCTGCACCGAACACATGAGCCCCCCGTGAATCTACTGTCACACCCCGGGCGTACGCTGTATGGCTGTCATTGGCCGCACCTGCCGCTCCCCCGCGACACAGCGGCACGGTCGGCCGTCACGGGGGAGACACGGGGAGTCAGTGGTGTTCGAAAGTGTGGGGGCTTTGCTCGGCAGCCCATGGATCTACGCGGTGGTGGGCCTGTCGGTCCTCCTCGACGTGTTCCTGCCGGTGCTGCCCAGCGGGGTGCTCGTCATCACGGCCGCCACGGCCGCGGCCGCGGGCTCGGGTGCGGCGACCGGTCAGGTGCCGCACGACGTACCGGACATCATGGTTCTGATCCTCTCCGCGACGACCGCCTCGGTGCTGGGCGACCTGGTGGCCTACCGGCTGGCCTGGCGCGGCGGTGAGCGCCTGGACCGGGCGATCTCCCGCTCCCGACGGCTGACCACCGCGCAGGAACGTCTCGGCGAGGCGCTGGCCCGGGGCGGCGGCGCGCTGGTCGTGCTGGCCCGTTTCGCCCCCGCCGGCCGTTCCGTCGTCTCGCTCATCGCGGGGGCCGCGCATCGCCGCCCCCGCGAGTTCCTCCCCTGGTCCGCCCTGGCCGGCCTCTCCTGGGCGGGCTACAGCGCCGCCCTGGGCTACTTCGGCGCGCACTGGCTGGGCACGACGTGGCTGGCGACGGGGGTGTCGGTGCTCGCGCTGTTCGGCGCGGGGGCCGGTGCGGCGTACGTCATGCGACGGCAGCCGGCGGCGTAGCGCGCCACCGGCCGGGCCCTGGGCGCGCTCCATGCCCTTGGGTTCCCTACGTGCGCTACGTGCCCTGGGTGCGCGCTGCCGCGCCCCGGCCTGCCCCGCGCACCTCCAGCCCGTCCAGCAGCTCCGCCGTGGCCGCGGCGATGACCTCGACCGCTCGCTCGAACACCTCCCGGTTGTGCTCGGCCGGCGCCCGGAAGCCGGACACCTTACGGACGTACTGCAGGGCTGCGGCGCGCACATCGTCCTCCGTCGCCTTCTCGGGCAGGGCGGGGGGACGCAGCGTCTTGATGCTCCGGCACATGTCTCCCAGTCTCCCCCGGCACCCCGCCCTCGTGCCATGATCACCTCCGAGGCGGCCACCGCACCCGCGGGGCCGACCGACGAGAGGGACAACAGCACATGACGAAGGACATACTCAGCGTCGCCGTTCTCGGCCCCGGCGGGGTGGGCGGCCTGCTCGCGGCCCTGCTGTCCCGCGCCGGCCACCGGGTGACCTGCCTGGCCGGCGAGGAGACGGCGGCGGCCCTGCGCGCCGACGGCATCCGCGTCCACAGCACCCCGTTCGGCGACTTCACGGCGCGGGTCGCGGCGGACACCGAGCTGCGCGCGCCCGTCGACGCGGTGCTGATCACCGTCAAGCACACCGCCCTCGACGCGGCCCTGGCCCGGGTCCCCGCCCCGGCTCTCGGCGAGGACACCCTCCTCGTGCCGTTCCTGAACGGCGTCGAGCACCCGGCGGTCCTGCGCGCCCGGTACCGCCCGGACCGGGTCGCCCCGGCCGTCGTCCGGGTCGAGTCGACCCGGGTCGCGCCCGGCGTGATCGAGCACGGGAGCGGCTTCGCGGAGATCGACCTGACCGGCGACACCGTGCCGCGCCCGCGCCTCGACGCGCTCGCGCGGGCACTGGAGGCGGCCGGCCCGGCCGTCCGCGTCCTGCCGGACGAGACCGCCGCCCTGTGGGCGAAGATGGCCTTCCTCGCACCCTTCGCCCTGCTCACCACCCGGCACGGTCTGCCGCTGGGCGAGATCCGCACCCGGCACCGCGAGGAACTGACCGCCCTGGTCGAGGAGACCGCCGCCGTCAGCCGCGCCTGCGGCGCCCCCGCCGACCCGGCCCAGGCACTCGCCCGCTACGACTCCTTCGCCCCCGGCACGAAGTCCTCCATGCAGCGGGACGCCGAGGCGGGGAGGCCCCTCGAACTCGACGCGATCGGCGGGGGGTTGCTCCGCGCGGCCGAGCGGCACGGGGTTCCGGTGCCGGTGGCCACGCGCCTGGTACGGGAGTTGGCGGACGCTACCCGGTAGCGGCGGCGGGCCCGGGGCCGCTACCCGGTAGCGGCGGCGGGCCCGGTGCGCAGGTCGACGTACCAGTCGTTGGATCTGATCGGGTTCCCCTTCGGGTACTCGAAGTCGGCCTGTCCGAGCAGGGTGAACCCGGCCTTGCGGCACACCCCGTTGGACGCGGCGTGCTCCACCTTGGGGAACGCGTGCAGGGCCGGGTGGCCGTCGTGTCCGGCCCGCTGCCGTACGACGTCGACGAGCGCCCGGGCCGCCGTCGCGGCGAGCCCTCTGCCCTGGAACTCGGGCAGGATCCCCCAGCCCGTCTCCCACACCGTCTCGCCCCGCCACTCGCGCTCCCAGTAGCCGATCGAGCCGACGGTCTCCCCGGTGTCCGCGAGCGTGACCCGGTACATGCGCCCGGCGAACGGCTCGACATAGCGCCGATGCCGGTCGGCGAGTTTCTCCTCGCTCTCCGGCCCGCCCAGCTGCTCCGTCATCGCGGGGCTGTTGGCCCGCCGGAGGAGCCAGAAGTCGCCCTCCGCCCAGGGCACCAACCGCACCTGTTCCACTCCCGTGGCCCGTTCATCCATGTGCGTCACCCTAGGGCCAGGGTCCGACACCGGCGGTGGCCCGCTACCGTGCGAGGCTGCGGGGAGGAACCAGTCAGTGCCCCCACCGTGGGTGGGAGGTGGAGGGAAACCAGTGACCAACCCCGCTCCGCACGGCCCGCGCTCCGTGCCCCCGGTACTCGCCTACGACGGGGACTGCGGCTTCTGCCAGGCGTCCGTCGACCGTATCCGCGATCTCGCCGCTCCGGTGCTGGAGGCGGTTCCGTGGCAGTTCCTGCCCGCGGAGTCGACCGCGCCGCATCTCGAACGGCTGGACCGGGAGGTGTTGTTGCTGCGCGGCGGCACGGTCCTCGCGGGCGGGGCCGACGCGCTGGCCCGCTGGCTCGGCACCTCGCCGTCCGCCGGCTACCGCACGCTCTCCGCCGTCCTCCGGCTGCCCGGCGTCCGGGGCTGCGCCCGCGTGGTCTACCGCTGGGTGTCGCGCAACCGCCACCGCCTGCCCGGCGCCACCCCTGCGTGCGCGGTCCCGCCGCGCGGCGAGTGAGGCCCCTCGTGCGTCGTCGCGTCCCGACCTGCGTCCTCACCCACGCGGACCCGCCCGCCCTCGCCGACGGTCACGCCGTCGACCGTTACGTCGAGATCGGCTCGCTCACCAAGGTCGTCACGGGCACGGCGCTGACCCGGATGGCCGCGGCCGGGGTGCTCGCGCTCGACGACCCGGTCGAGCGGTGGCTGCCCGAAGCCCCCGCGACCGGGATCACCCTCCTGCACCTGGCCCGGCACACCTCCGGCCTCCCACGGCTGCCGCCCGGCCGCCTCCCGCCCCGGGACCCGTACGCGGCGTTCGACCGCTTCGCGCTGCACGCGCTGCTCCCCGGCCTGGACACGCTCGCCACCCGGCCCCCGGGCCGGGAGGAGGAGTACTCCAACCTCGGATACGCCGTCCTCGGCGCGGCCCTGACCGCCGCGGCCGGGGCGGCCTACGAGGAACTGGTGACCGCGTACGTGCTGCGTCCGCTGGACGTCACGGAGATGACCGCACACCCCGTCCCGGCACGGCGGCTGCCCGCCCCGGGCCTGTTCGGCAGGCCGCGCAGACCGTGGACGATGGACGGCGCGATGCTCCCGGCGGGCGGACTGTGGGCCACGCCCCGCGCGGTGGCCGACCTGGTCGTCCGGCTGCTGGTGGAACGCCGGCTGGGGGACCCCGCGCCCACCTGGGCGACGGCCGGTCCGCTGCGCTGGCACAACGGGGCGACACGCCACGCCTCGCTCTTCACCGGGGCGACGGCAGACGGCAGTTGGGTGGTCGTCCACCGCCTCAACGCCGACCCGGACGGCACGGACCGGCTGGGCCTCGCCGCCCTCGAACGGAGCCGGGCGGCCCCCTGAGACCCACCCGAGAACAATCGAACGTACGTTCACAGGAACACCCCGAAGGAGCTCGCCACCCAAATTCGAACAGGCGTACCATTGCCGCGTGGCTACGACCTATGACTTTCCGAGCGACCTGCGCGCCGGTCAGGAGGAGCTGCATCAGGTCAGGGCCGAGCTGTCGGCCCTGCTGAAGCGACTCCCCTGGTCGGTCGAGCCCCTGGACGGCTTCAGTGACGACGCGGGCTGGCGCAAGACCGAGCGCCCCGCGTCCCCCGGCTGGACGGCCGACGAGCAGGCCGAGGTGGAGAAGCTCCGTCGGCGGGAGCACGAACTCGCGGTGTTCGTGACCTGCCACCGCTTCTGGGCGGAGGTCGCGACCCCGGACCGGGTGGCAGCCCGCATGAACCTCAAGCACGCCCGGGAGATCCCACCGGGGGACGACGCCTAGGCGCCGCCCGGGACGACCCGGTCCCGGGCCACCGGCACCACCCGCCGCAGCACCCGCAGTGTCCGCACCCAGGGCATGCGAAAAGGCCCCCGGATCTCTCCGGAGGCCCTTTTCGCTCTCCTGGTGGGCGCGGACGGTTTCGAACCGCCGACATCCTGCTTGTAAGGCAGGCGCTCTACCCCTGAGCTACGCACCCGGGACGAGTCGACAGCCTACATTGCCCGGGGCCGTGCCCCGCAAACCCGTATCCGGGGGTTAGCCCCACCCCGGATCCGGGAGCGTGCCGGATCCTCCCGCGGGCGGCGGCTCCCTAGTGTCGTCAGGGCAACGCCACGCAGCCCAGGGGGAGATCACCATGGCACGTACGTCATTTTCGGCCCGCGCGTTCCTCGCCACCGGGGCCGTCGTGGCCCTGGCCGCCGGCACGACCGCCTGCGGCGTCGCAGCCGCCGACGACGAGGATCCCGATCACCGGGCCTTCGCCCTGCTGGGCCGCACGCTCACCGTCGACTCCGACGACTCGGCGCTCGAGATCGTCGCGTCGGACACCGCCGAGGCGGGCAAGGTCGACGTCACCCGCTGGTTCCAGGGGTCGGTCACCATCGGCGAGGAGCCGAAGGTGACCTGGTCGATGAAGGACGACCGGCTGACGCTGCGGCTGCACTGCTCCGGCCTGGTCGCCGACTGCGCCGCCAAGCACCGGATCGAGGTGCCCAGGGGCGTCGCCGTGAAGGTGGAGAACGAGGACGGCAGCGTCCGGGCACGGGGCTTCCGGGACGCGCTGAGCGTGCACGCCGAGGACGGCTCCGTGCAGGTCACCGACTCCAGCGGGCCGCTGGAGCTGCGCACCGAGGACGGTTCCGTACGCGCCGAGGTCTCCTCGCGCACGGTGGACACCCGTACCGAGGACGGCTCGGTCCACCTCACCCTGGCCGCCGTACCGGACCGGGTGGAGTCCGTCAGCGAGGACGGCTCGGTGACGATCACACTGCCCGCGGCGACCTACCGGGTGACCACGAAGACCGACGACGGCGGGGTGGACGTGTCCGTGCCCCGCGACGAGTCCAGCGCGCATGTGGTCAGCGCACGCACCACCGACGGCAAAGTCACCGTCCGGAACGCGAACTAACCGACCCGTGTGTTCGTCCTTAACCGGTGGGAGAATGACACCGGGCAGGGCGGATCACAGCACGGGAGAGGGATGTGACGGCGACACCAGCGCAGCCGTACTCGCCGTTGGTGCCGCGCGCACAGCGCCGTCGTGCGCGCCGGGGACCGTATGCCCTCCGGGACACCCTCGCCCTCGTCGCCCTCCCCCTCGTGGCCGCCCTCGCGCTGCCCGCCGCGTTCGCCGGCGGCGGCACCCGGCGCTGGTTCGGCGGGCGGGCGGAGGGACAGCGGGCCGAGGCCCAGGCCGCCAAGGACGCGGCGGCGGCCGCCTTCTACGAACTGGACAGCGCCCAGCGCGACCTGCGGATCTCGATCGAGACGATCAGAGCCGTGGACGACTCGCCGGCCGCCCGGCGCGCCGTCTCCGACTTCGAGGCCGTCGGCAGGCGGATCGACGAGGCCAGCCACCAGTACATCGACGCCGTCGACGCCCATGACCTCGACCGGGACGACCTGGAGGCCTCGGCGGCCGCCGAGGCCCGCACCCAGCTGACCCGCGCCAAGGACGAGCTGGGCCGCGTCAAGCAGGAGCTGGACCGGTTCGCCGACGGGCTGGGCCCGCTGCTCGGCAAGGCCGAGACCCAGCTGGCCCGCCTCGCGCCCGCCGTGGAGCGGGCCCGGCAGGCGCTGCTGGCCGCCTCGAACGCGCTGGACGCCGTGCGGGAGAGCGGGCTGCGGGCGGACGGTCCGGCGGCGCGGCTGGCGGCGCTGGCGCCCGAGCTGACGAAGCTGAACCAGGGCGCGGGGCAGCACGGCGTGCCGCAGACGCTGGAGCGGGCGGAACGGGTGGCGCGGGAGGCCGAGGCGGTCCGGGTGGAGGCGGAGCGGCTGCCGGAGCGGGCCGCCGAGATCGACCACCGGCTCGTCTCGCTGCGGACCCGCGCCCAGGCGCTGACGACCCGCTCGGGGCAGGTGGAGCCGATCCTGAGCGAGCTGCGGCGGCGGTTCTCGGCCGCCTGCTGGCAGGACCTCCAGCACGTCCCCGACCAGGCCGGGGAGCACGTCCGGCAGGCCGAGGCGAAGCTCGCGGAGGCGCGCGGCGCGCGGGACGCGCAGCGCTGGCCGGACGCCACCGCGCTGCTGTCGACGGTGCGCGCCCTGCTGAACAGCACCGACGAGGCGGTCTCGGCCGCCGGTGACCGGCTGACCAGGCTGAACGCCGTGCAGAAGGATCCGCAGGCGGAGATCGACCGGACCCGGTTCGCGATCCGGGACGCCCAGCGGCTGGCGATGGCGGGGCGCAACACCCCCGATCCCCGGCACGCGCGCCCGCTGGACGACTCGGTGGCGCGGCTGGAGCGGGCGATCGGCACGCTGGAGGGCCGGCACCCCGACTACTGGCACTTCCTGACCGAGACGGAGGCCGTCCGACGGGCGGTGGCGGATGTGGTGGCCGGGATCCGTGAGGAGCGCGGCACAGGGCACTGACATTGCCGCGGGCGCCCGGCAGGCGGATATTGAAGGTACGTACGGCCTCCATCGGCGCATCCACCCTCAGGGAGGCGGAGATGGCCACACACGCAGTGCACGACCGGTCCAGGCGGCGCATCAGGTTCGACGAGCATCTGCCGGTCGACCACCGTCTGAACCTGGTCTACCGGATCGGCGCCGGGCTGATGGGCCTGGGTCTGATCGCCTTCGGGATCTTCGGCATCGTCGACAACATCGGCTTCTTCGACACCGGTGGGGACGAGGTGTGGAGCCTCAACACCAACGGGGCGCTCAGCTGGCTGTCGGTCGGCGTCGGGCTGCTGCTGCTCGTGGGGATGGTGATCGGCGGGAACTTCGCGTCCACGCTGAACATGAGCCTCGGTGTCCTGTTCGTCGTGAGCGGCTTCCTGAACATGGCCCTGCTGGAGACGGACTACAACTTCCTGGCCTTCGAGATCCAGAACTGCATGCTCAGCTTCGTGATCGGGATCCTGCTGCTCGTCTTCGGGATGTACGGCAGGGTGGGGTCCGCCCTGCCGCACGACAACCCGTACTGGCGGGCCCGCCACCCCGAGGAGTGACGGGCCGGCCGGATCAGGTGCGGTAGGCGTAGAAGTACGCGGTCGGGTACGACGAGACAAGGCTCGCCACCGACCGGCGCAGGGTGTTGTTGGAGTGGTAGGTCACGTACGGCACGCCGCCGCTCTTCGCGGTGACGATCATCGTGTGGTCCTTGGACCCGTCGCGGTCGAAGTCCATCTGGAGGACGTCGCCGACCTCGAGCTGGTAGACGTTGGCGAGCGCGGTGGTGCGCTTGGAGTTCTGGGCGAACCAGGACCACTCGTTGACGCCGACGAACGAGTCCGACTGGATGTCGGCGTTGCCGAACCACCTGGTGTAGTCGTACACGTAGCCGGGGACGTGCTTCCAGCCGCCCGCCTTCAGGGACTGGCTGACGAAGTTGGTGCAGTCGCCGCCGGCGCCGTGGCCGTTGTAGTCCGGATAGTCCTTGTTGTAGACGTTCCAGTACTTCTCGGCGTAGGTCGCCATCGCCTTGTAGTCATAGGCGGTGCCGGTCTTCGGGACGGCGACCGGGTTGCGGGTGGTGGCCGCGCGCGCGGCGTTCGGCATGGTGTCGTCGGCCGTCGTGGCCGTCTTGACGGACACCGGCTTGGTGAGCGCGTTCACCGCGAGACCGCCCTGGTCGGTGTCGCGGATGTCCGTCAGCTGCCAGTTGCCCTGCCGGTCGGCCTTGAACGTCAGCTCGTGGTGGGCCTCGAAGCCGGTGCTCTTCGGCTCGTTGCCGCGGACCTTCTCGTAGGTCAGCGTCGTGCTCTCGGTGACCGCGGCCTTGGCGGTACGGCCGGTCACCCGCGTGGCGTTCAGGGTGACGGTGGTGCTGGCCTTGCTGTACTTCTCGCCGGCCTTCGCCAGCTTGTCCTTGCGGTCGCCCAGCGTGGACAGGGCGGCGTCCTCGGTGCGGGACGTGCCGGACGACAGCTTGACGTCACCGGAGAAGCCGTCGGTCAGCGGCTTCGTCCGGTCACCCTGCTTGCCGGCGACCAGGGCGTCGGTACGGTCGGTGAAGACCGCGTCCGCCAGCCGCTGGAAGGTGGCCTTCGTCCGGGCGTCGACCTTGGGGTCGTCGACGACGGCGGCACCGGCGGACCAGTTGGGCAGCAGAGCCACTCCGGCGACGACCGAGGTGGCGGCTGCCCCGAGTATCGCGACGCGGCGGCGAGTCGCGCTCAATTTCCTTGACTTCACGGATGTTTCCCCTCTTGCCCCGGCGGAGGGATGCCGGGAAGGGCATCTTTGCATGGCGTGTGTGTCTGTTGTGAAGAGGGGACTCGGTTGAGGTTTGGTTACTTCACGACGGTCGACCAGTCCGGATTCTGCGCCGGATCCAGCGTGCGCAGCCGCTCGAGCGTCGCCGGCGTCTGCACGTCCATCCAGTCGGCCAACTCCTGGAAGGACACGCACTTGACGTCCTTCTTGGTGCACACGTTCTCGATGACCTGGTCGACGGACTTCATGTAGATGCCGCCGTTCCACTCCTCGAAGTGGTTGCCGATGAACAGGGGCGCCCGGCTGCCGTAGTACACGCGGTTGAAGCCGGCCATGTAGGCGTCGACGGTCTCCTGCTCCCAGGTCGGGTACTGGGCCGCGTCGCCGTCGACCTCGCCGTCGGACTGGTTGTAGAGGAAGTTGAAGTCCATCGACAGGCCCTGGTACTTGCCGCCGTCGTAGGGGAGCAGCTGGAGCGGGAAGTCCCAGATGCCGTTCTTCTTCGTCGGCCAGATCTGGAAGTCACCGGTGGAGCTGGCGTCGTAGCGCCAGCCGTAGCTCTTGGCGGCCTTCAGCAGGTTCGCCTGGCCCTCCAGACAGGGCGCGCGGCCGCCGACGACCGCCTTCTTGAAGTCGAAGGGCAGCGGGTCGATGTCCGTGTAGCCGGTGTTGGTCTTCCAGTTCTCCACGAAGGAGTAGAACTGGTCGATCTCGCTCTTCCACTCGTCGACGCTCCAGTCGCCGCCGCCCTTGGCACCGCAGAAGTGGCCGTTGAAGTGGGTGCCGATCTCGTTCCCCTCCTTCCACGCCTCGCCGAGCTGCTCCAGCGTGGTGCGGATGTGCTCGTCGGTGGGGAAGCTGATGGCCGCCGTGCCCTTGGGGTGCTGGGGCGGGGAGTACAGGTCCTTCTTGCTCTTGGGCAGCAGGTAGATGCCGGTGAGGAAGAAGGTCATGTGGGCGTTGTACTCCTCGGCCATCTTCCGGTAGTGCTCGAAGAGCCCGTCGTCGCCCATGAGCGCGCCGTCCCAGGAGAAGACCACGAACTGGGGCGGCTTCTCCCCCGGCTTGAGCGGAACCGCCTTCAGCTGCCCGGTCTGCGGTCCGGTGTACGAGGTGGAGCCGTCCCCCAGGACCTTCGTCCTGCCGTCCCACTCCGGCTCCTTGGTGGCCCCCGCCGACGCCTTCTTGTTGTCCCCCGAGGACGCGGTCGGCGCGGTGTTCGTCGTGCGGTTGAGCACCAGGTAGCCGGCCACCAGGGACGCGACGACGAGGAGCGCCGCCAGCGTCAGGAACCCCGGATGCGTGGTGGCGGGGTGGCGCGTTGCCGGAGCCTTGCGGCGGCGGCCCGACGGTGACTTCATGTGCGGATCATTCTCCGGATTTCGGGGACGCGGGTGCCCGTCTCGGTGGTCAGCCGAGCGGGCTCATGGCACCTGACCAGATGCCGTAGGGAACGCTGTCGTCGGTCGTGCCGGCGATGCCCTTCAGTGGAAGCGGTTGGAGGCTCTTGCTCAGGTCGATGCGGTAGACGACGACCGCCGTGGACACGGCCTTGGCCGTGCCGACGTACCAGGCGGCGGTGTCGTCCTGGGTGGTGCCGGCCTTCCCGGCCACCTGGCCGAGCGAGCCGGTCCGGGCGGCCGTCTGCTGCGAGGCGGGCACGTCGTCCGGGTGGGCGGTGCGGAAGGAGTCCGCGAGCGCGGAGTTGACCTCCTCGGCCACGTCGGCGCCGAACGCGCGGTCGACGGCCGGGGTGTCCAGGACGACCTTGGTGCCGTTCTTGGTGATCAGGCGCACCGAGTACGGCTCGGTGTGCTTGCCGCCCGCGGCGAAGGTGGAGTAGCCGCTCGCCATGCGGATCGCGCTGGGCGTGGAGCTGCCCATGGACAGCGCGGGCACCTGCGCCCCGATACTGGAGGAGAGCAGCCCGGACTTCTCGGCGGTGGTGCGCACCACGTCGAGGCCGGCGTCCATGCCGAGCTGCATGAACGGCGTGTTCACCGACAGCTCCATCGCCCGGTGCAGGGAGATCTGCCCGTACGACTCGCCGTCGTCGTTCTTCGCGGCCACCACCTTGCCGCTGCGGTCCCAGTAGGGCCCCTCGGGCGTCTTCACCGGCACCTTGTCGTCGCCGTCGTACAGCGTCTCCCCGGTGACCGGTGTGGTGTCCCCGTCGCGGGTCTTGTGGATCCCGTTCTCCAGGCCGGCTGCGTACACGAACGGCAGGAACGCGCTGCCGGCCGAGACGGTGGTGGCGTTGGACTCGTTGTAGCCCTGCGTACGGTGGTCCGGGCCGCCGTAGACGGCGAGGATCCGCCCGTCGGAGGCCACCGAGGAGGCGCCGTAGTGGGCGGTCTTCGCGTTCTTGGGGTCGTCCTTCAGGGCGTCCTTGCGGGCCTTGGTGACGGCGTCGGTGAGCTGGGTCTCGCGCTTCTTGTCGAAGGTCGTGTAGATCTGGTAGCCGCCCAGGTCGAAGTCCTTGTCGGAGATCTTCCCGGCCTTCTTGGCGTACTGGGAGGCGAGTTCCACCAGGTAGTCGGTCTGCTCACCGGTGTCGTACAGCGGGTTGGACTTGAGCGGCTCGGGGAACTTCGTGTACTTGGCGCGCTCGGCCTTCGACAGTTTGCCGATGTCGACCATCCGGTCCAGGGTCCACGACCAGCGCTCCACGGCCCGGGCTCGGTTGGCGGAGTTCAGGGTCGGGTCGTACAGGCCGGCGCCCTTGAGCAGGGAGGCGAGGAACGCGGCCTCGCTGGCGTTGAGTTCGCCGACGTCCTTGCCGTAGTAGGCCTGGGCGGCGCGCTGGATGCCGTAGGTGCCGCGGCCGAACCAGCTGGTGTTGAGGTAGCCCTCGAGGATGTCGTCCTTGCTCATCTGGTTGTCGAGCTTGAGGGAGATCATGGCCTCGGTGAACTTACGGCTGACCGTCTGGTTCTGGTTCAGGTAGACGTTCTTGACGTACTGCTGGGTGATCGTGGAGCCACCCTGGGTGTCGCCCTGGCCGATGGTGCGGAACAGGGCGCGGCTGATGCCCTTGAAGGAGATGCCGGGGTCGCTGTAGAAGCTGGCGTTCTCGGCGGCCAGCACCGCCCAGCGGACGTCCTCGGGGATGTCCTTCAGCGGCATCGCCTGCCGCTGCACCCAGCCGGTGCGGGCCATCGGCGTCCCGTCGGCCCAGAAGTACACGTTGTCCTGCTGGGTGGCGTACGAGTTGATGTTGTCCGGAATGTCGGTGGCCGCGTAGGCGACGACCAGGAGCGTGCCGCTCAGGCCTATGGACGCGAGGACGCCGCCGAGGCACTGCCGCCAGGAGGGTATCCAGCGCCGCCAGTCGGCGCGGCCCGGGCGCGGGTACTGCGGGCGGAGCTTGCGGGCGTAGGGCGTGACACGAGCCACATACGGAGCCAGTACGGCCAGGAGCGGGGCCAGCCGGGGACCCAGAAACGAAGAAATTCGTACAAAGAGGGAAGGGCGCGGGGCTTTTCTTCGGTTTTTCGAAGAACGCGGCTTTCCTTCGTCGTCACTCTCGGACATTTCCGGCATCGCCGGTATATCCGATACCCGCAGCTGCATGGTCTCGTCCGCCCGGAAAGACGGAGGAACCTTCAACTGCATGGTTTCGTCAGGCTGTTGGGGCTTGTCCCCCTGCCCCGCCTCGCTCACGACGCGTCTCCCTCCGCACTCCGTATTGCTCGCAGGCAGACGTACAGACTTACGAGGGCCTGACATGGTTGCCGTTGACGCGGCCGCAAACCTTGAACCCTCCCGACCTTGGAGTTCAACGCGGCGCTCTCAAATTACCAGCGCTCTTCGCAAATTCTCCACAGAAGAAATCGACAGAAGTGAACAGAGCCGAAACTGCTGACACCACGTCCGAGCATAGGGGCTTAGTCTGACGCCATGCCTCGCTACGAGTACCGCTGCCGGACCTGCGGCGACACCTTCGAACTGAGCCGCCCGATGGCCCGGTCCGCCGACCCCGCCGACTGCCCCGCGGGCCACGACGACACCGTCAAACTGCTCTCCACGGTGGCCGTGGGCGGCACGAAGTCCGCCCCCGCGCCCAAGGCGGGCGGCGGGGGCGGCGGTGGTGGTTGCTGCGGCGGCGGTTGCTGCGGCTGACCGCCGCCCGGCGATTTCTCAGGAATTCTTCAGGAACTCCCGCAGGATGCGTTCCCCGGCCAGCACGCCCCGCTCCGGCAGGGCGGTGATCGCCGGGGCCGTCCAGGCGGCCTCGGCCAGCTCGCCGTGCCCGGGACGCCAGCCCCGGTCGGCGACCAGCAGCAGGTCGGCGTCGAGCAGCGAGTCACCCGCCGCCAGCGTCAGTTCCGCGCCGGTGCGGCGGGCCACCTCGCGCACGGCCGCGCTCTTGGTCAGCGGCTTCGGCACGGCGTAGATCTTGCGGCCCTGGAGCGACACGGTCCAGCCGCGGTTCTCCGCCCAGGCCGCGAGCTCCTTCACCCACTCCTCGGGCAGCAGCTCGCGCTCCACGACGAGATAGGCGAACAGGTCCTCGGCGACGCGCTGCTTGCGCAGCCAGAACGGGTCCGCCGTCTTCGCCAGGTATGCCTCCACCTCCGCGAGCGGCGCGCACTCGTCGGCCAGCCTGGCCAGCACGCTCGCGTGCCAGTCCTGGTCCGTCGCGCCGTCGACCAGCAGATGGCCGCCGTTCGCGCAGATCGCGTACTTCGGCGCCGGGCCCGGCAGGTTGATGCGCTGGTACTGCTTGCGCGTCCGGGTGGTCGTCGGCACGAACACCGCCCGGTCGCCGAGGTCGGTCAGCAGCTGCGCCGACGTCTCCGTCATGAACGACAGCGGCCTGGCCTCGTGCACCTCCACGCACAACAGCCGCGGCGCCCGCGCGTCCGGCATGGTCAGCGCCAGGGCGGCCGCCGAGTAGATGAGCGTACGGTCGAGATCGCTCGCCACCAGAACCGGCATCAGACCGTCACCGCCTTGCCGTCGGCACCGGTCGCGCCCCGGGTGAACTGCGGGTGGATCAGCCCCACGCAGGTGTACGGCAGGTCGCCGACCTCCTCGACGGGCACCCCTCGCTGTCCGGCGAGCAGCCGTACGTGGTCCAGGTCTGCGCCCGCGCCGGCCCGCGCCAGGATCTTCCACGGCACCCGGCGCAGCAGCACCCGGGTGGTCTCGCCGACCCCGGGCTTGACCAGGTTCACGTCGTGGATGCCGTACTCCTCGCTGATCCGCTCGACGGCCCGCCAGCCCTCCCAGCTCGGCGTGCGGTCACTGGCCAGCAGCTCCTTCACCGCGCCGCCGACCGCGTCCGCGACCTCGGGGAAGCGCGCGGCGACGGCGTCCAGGAAGGCCACCGAGACGTCGGTGCCGGCGAGCTCGCGGTAGAACTTCGCGCCGTGGAAGTCGTTCGGCCCGACCAGGTCGGCCCGCAGCACGGTCCGCGAGATGAGCCCCGAGACGGTCGAGTTGAGGCAGGCGGACGGGATCAGGAAGTCGTCGCGGGTGCCGTACGTCCGCACGCACGAGCCCGGGTCGGCCAGCACCGCGATCTCCGCGTCGAAGCCGGCCGCGCCGCCGCCCGCCTCGAACTCCTCGATCGCCGCGGCCAGTTCCCGGGTGATCGCGCCCTTGCCGGTCCAGCCGTCGACGAAGACCACGTCACGCGGGTCGTGATGGGCGGCCAGCCAGCGCAGCGCGTTGGCGTCGATGCCCCGGCCGCGCACGATCGACACGGCGTAGTGCGGCAGGTCGAGGCCGTGCCGGAACTGCGCCCAGCGGCGCATCAGCACACCGACCGGGGTGCCGGCCCTGGCGAGCGAGACGAGCACGGGCCGGGGGGAGCGCTCGGCGATCACCGTCTCCGTGACCACGCCCACGGCCTGCGCGATCCGCGCCGCCGACGTCTCCAGCGCCGCGTGGAACAGCTCCTGGTACTGCTCGCTGGGCTGGTACTCGACGGGCAGCGACTCGGCGTAGTGCGCGCCGCCGCTCTGGATGGCCTCCTCCCGCTCCTCGGTCGGCGCCTCCAGCGTCACGTCCGAGAGGTCCTGGAGCAGCCAGCCGACCTCCTCGGGCGGGTACGAGGAGAAGGCGGGGCCGCGGAGGGGCTCGGGCAGCATGGCGGGTCTCTCTTCCGACAAGGCGGCTGCGTACAGCGGCTCGGGGACGTACGACGGCACGACCGCGAGGACGACGTGCGGGGTGAACGCGGCGAGCTGGGACAGGAGACCGTCGGGAGCGTGCAGCTCCCGGGTGTCGGCCACGGAGTCCACGACGGCTACGACGGCGTCGAAGCCACTGCCCGCGACGTTATAGGCATAGCGCTCGCCGGGGCCGTCGGCCGGGTCGTCGTGCGCGGGGAAAACGATTCGGCTGCGTATCGCGTAGCCGGGGTCGTCGACCGCGAGGACGGGCGATCGGGTGGTGGTCGAGTAGCGCACCTCGGCGGCCACCACCTGCTCCAGCTCACGGGCCAGCCTGAGCGGGGCGTACATCAGCTCCTCGAAGCCGAGCACGAGGACGCGTTCGACGCCGTCGGGTATCGCCTCGGCGAGGCGGGCCGTCATGGCGGGGAGGGCGCCGTCCAGGCGGTCGCGGTGCCTCGGCGTGAACCCGTGCCGGCCGCCGTCGGGGAGGCCTCGGGGCCAGTGCAGGTCCACGCGCGATATGTGGCCGTGGGGCCGCGTCCGCCCGGTGCGGTCGCCGTCCGGGTGCGGGTCCGTCGTGGCCTGTCGCGCAGTTCCCCGCGCCCCTGAGGCGTCGAAGCGGGCGTCGGCTGCAACGTCCCCCAGGGGCGCGGGGCTGTGTCGAGCGGCTCCGCCGCGGGGCGCGACCGGCTCCGACGGCGCCGCGGACGTCTGACGGCCCGGCGCGGCAGCCTCGTGGCGCGCGACCAGCTCCTGGCCCTTCTCCAACACCCCCGCAGGGAGCCGTACCGTCCCCGACGCGGCGGTGACCAGGTCGACACGGGCGCCGATCTCGCGGGCGAAGTCGTCCAGCCGGCCCGCGTCCGCCGCCGACCGCATGTCGACGAGGGCGACGACGACGTACCGCCGCCGCGGATAGCGCTCGTGCAGGGCCCGGATGGTGTTCAGAACCGTGTTGCCGGTCGAGAACTCGTCGTCGACCAGGACCAGCGGCCCGTCCCCGACCAGCAGCGCCGGGTCCTCCGGCAGCAGCAGGTGCGAGGTCGCGTGCGAGTGGGACTCCTCGAAGCCGCCGGCCTGCGCCACCCCGGCGACCGGGCGGCGGGTGGAGTGCAGGTAGGGGGCGGTGCCGAGGCCGTCGGCGACCGAGTGGCCGAGGCCGGTGGCGGTCTCCGCGTAGCCGAGGACGACCGCCTCGGCCGTCTCCTCGGCGCCGAGGAGCTCACGCACCCGGCGGCCGAGGGTGAACCCGTGGCCGTGCACCACGGACGGCGACTGCGGGACGTGCTTGCCCAGGACGTTGGAGACCAGCAGATGCGCCCGCTTGGGGTTGCGGCGCAGGGCCAGCCCCAGCATGCCCGTCAGCGCGTCGTCGCCCACGAGCTCGACACCGAGCCGCTCGGCGACCCACGTCCCGGACCAGATCCCGTCGTCCCCGTTGTTCACTGCGTTGTTCATGCGTCCCTTGTGAGTGAGGTGGTTCTTCAGCCGGGTATTCCGGCGGCGAGCAGGTCGACGAAGCTGACGTCCTCGTGCGCGACACCGAAGACCTCGGCGCGGAGCATGGTGCGCTCGGCCCAGGCGCGGTGCGGCTTCACCTCGTTCATCTTGTTCGTGTACTGCGACCGCAGCACACCCCCGCCGCCTCGTTCCGGCCGCAGGATGTCCGCCGCGTCGCTGTACTCCTCGTGACTGACGACGGACAGCGCGTGCACGGCCGGCACGTGCGAGGGGTGGATGCAGGTCTTGCCCAGCAGACCGTTGGCATGATCCAGGGAGATCTCGCGCAGCAGCCCGTCCATCGCGTGCTCTATCAGCTTCTCGCGCAGCTCGACGGCCTGCCCCTCCAGGAAGGGACTGTGCCGCAACATCGGCTTGAACATGCGCTCGGGAACCCGGAAGTACTCCCACACGGGACCGGTCACCGTGAACCCGGTGCCGTCGGCCCGGCCCAGCATGTTCACCACGTCGGCGATCACCGAGGCGACGATCTGGACGTCGTAGGCGGTCATGTCGGGCGCTCTGCGCAGCCCGTACGAGGAGCAGAAGTCCGTCACGCCGAGGCGCAGCGCGAGGACCCGGCTGCGGTACTTGTCGACGGCGCGGGCGATGCCCTCCAGGGCGTCCACCCGCGACTCGCGGTACATCAGCTCGGGCGTCTCCAGGACGGGCATGCCGAACAGTCGCCGTCCGCTCGCCGTCTCGGCGCCCGCCAGCGCCTCCAGGAAGGGGATGCCCCGCTCCTCGGTGAACTTCGGGAAGACGAATCCGCTGAGCAGCTCCACGGTGGCCCCGAGCCGTCGGACCAGGTCCGGGATCTGCTCGGGCGTCCGCACCCGGATGAAGAGCAGCGGCAGCTCCGCGCCCTCCGTGTCCCTGCGCCCCGCCAGGTCGGCGAACTGCCGGACCAGGTTCTCCTCGCCGGCCTCGACGTCCTCGTCTCCGATGGAGTCCTCCAGGCACAGCACCATCGACACCACGCCGCGCCCGGTCTGCTTGACGATGTCGTCCGCCAGCCGGGGCCGGGTGGCCGGGCTGTACAGCGTGGCGCCCAGGGCCGCGGAGAGCAGCCTGGCCGGTGAGTCGGCGTCGAAGACGCACGGCTCCCGGTAGAAGAGGCGCTGTCGCACCTCAGGGGCGAGGTGCCCGAAATGACGCATAAATCTCCCCCGTGGTGCAAGGTAAGTCTGTGGATTCGGTATGAGGTGGCCGGTAATAGTACGTAGGGATCCGTGTCAGAGGTTCCCACCCGGCATGAATTTCAGGTAACTCGCGGATGAGACTTGCCGTGTACCCCGCGTTGTCGTGAGCAGGCCCGAGAAGGCAGGATGACCGCATGACGCACGCGATGCTGAAGGGGTCGAACGTCCCGCTGAAAGCCACCACGGTACGCGCCGTGCTGCGCTGGACCCCCGGGCAGGGGGTCCCGGACGTCGACGCCTCGGCGCTGCTCCTCGGCCTCGACGGCCGTGTGCGCTCCGACGAGGACTTCGTCTTCTACAACCAGCCCCGGCACCCTTCCGGGAAGGTGTGGCGGCTCGGCAAGAAGCGCGTCGCCGAGGGCCTCACGGACACCATCCAGACAGATCTGTCCGGTGTCGAGTCCGGCGTCGGCCAGATTCTGCTGGTCGCTTCGGCGGACGGCGTGACGTTCGACCGCGTACGTTCCCTCACCATCGTGCTGTACGACGCGGCAGCCGACGGCGAGCCGCTGGCCACGTTCGACATCCGCCCCGAGACGGGCGAGGAGACGGCGCTGATCTGCGGCGAGCTGTACCGGCGCGGCGAGGGATGGAAGTTCCGCGCCCTGGGCGAGGGCTACTCCAACGGCCTCAAGGGCCTGGCCACCGACTTCGGCATCTCGGTGGACGAGTCGGAGGAGGCAGCGGGCGCGGCTCCCGAACCGGCCCCGCAGACTCCCAGCCTCTCCCAGCCCCTGCCGCCCGAGCAGCCGACCTCGGCCGTCCCCCAGCAGCAGCCGGCGTACGGCTACCCGGCCAGTCTCCCGACCTACGGGTACGGCTATCCGGACGGCTCCTTCCGGCTCCCCCCGCAGGGCCCCCAGTTCGTCGGACGGTGAGCCGCCGGGGGTTCGGGCGCTACTTCTCGACCTTCGTCTTGTAGCCCCGGCCCCACGTCAGTCCCCAGCCGTACAGACGATCCAGTTCCGCCTGGAATCCGTAGACGAACCGCACCTCGCGCCGCACCATGAGCTCGTCCTTCACGTTCTCGATCATCACCACCGCGCAGGACCGGGCCTGCGGGTGCCGTTCGTCGAGGCCTATCTCGATCCGCGGCCCGTTGCTCGGGTACAGCGTGACGATCGCGTGCGTACGGTCGAACGCCGGCGTCTGGTCGTAGATGTAGACGAAGACGAGCAGCCGCTTGATCTGTTCCCGGTGGTCGAGGTTGACGTACATCGTCTCGCCGGACGCCGACCCGAACCGGTCGTCCCCGCTCAGCTTCACGTACGGTGCCGCGTTCACGTCCCCCAGCAGGCCACCCAGCGGCTGTACGACCCCCTTCGTCCCGTCGGCCAGCTCGTACAGGCACCCGAGGTCGAGGTCGACGTTCACCATGCTCTGGCTGTGTCCGACGACCTCGGGCGGCCGCAGCGCCTTGAAGGGGTGCCGCAGCAGGCTCTCCCGCTGCGGTCCGCCGATGTCGGACGTCCGCATCCGCCAGGTCAGGTTGACGCGCAGGTTGCCGGTCGCGGCTCCCTGCTTGGTCAGGGAGACCTGATGATGCCGCTTGGTCAGTTCGATCGCGTTGGTGGCCGCGTTGCCCGAGTCGAAGTCGGCGGCCCGGCTGCCGAGGAGCCCGTCGAAAATGCCCATTCCCGCCCCCACGTCCACTGATGAAAACCGGCGGGGCGGCCGGTGGAGGACTCGTCCTCACCGGCCGCCCCGCTCAGAGCGTTCCTCGCTCCAAAGGTGATCACACCCCGGACGAGACCTCAGTCTTCTCGTCCGAGCCCTGGGCTTTTCCCTCAGCCGCCGCCAATGCGCGGTTGCGGCGCACGGAGGACCAGAAGGACCACCCGATCAGGACGACGCCGACGAGGCCGGTGATGACCTCGTTGATCTGGTACTGGATGGTGACCATGAGGATCACGGCGAGGGCGCCGATCGCGTAGTGGGCGCCGTGCTCGAGGTAGACGTAGTCGTCGAGGGTGCCCTGGCGGACCAGGTACACGGTCAGCGAACGGACGTACATCGCGCCGATGCCCAGACCCAGCGCCATCAGCACGATGTCGTTGGTGATGGCGAAGGCGCCGATCACGCCGTCGAAGGAGAAGGACGCGTCGAGGACCTCGAGGTAGAGGAACATGAAGAACGCGGCCTGACCGGCCAGGACGACCGGCGAACGCTTCTTGCCGGTGCGCGCGGCCTCTTCCTCCTCCTCGTGCTCGCGTTCCTCCTCTTCTTCGAGCTTGTCCTCGAAGTAGCCGGAGAGCCCGCCGACGACCATGTACGTGATCAGACCGGCGATGCCGGAGATCAGCACCGTCTCCGCCTTGTCGGCGTGCGCGCCGCCGTGCTGGTGGGCGTGGGCCGCGAAGGTGAAGGAGCTGATCAGCAGGACGATCAGCGCGATGCAGACCGACAGCATGTCGACCTTGCCGAGCTTGGCCAGCGGGCGCTCGATCCAGCGCAGCCACTGGATGTCACGGTCCTCGAAGATGAAGTCCAGGAAGATCATCAGCAGGAACATGCCACCGAAGGCGGCGATCGACGGGTGGGCGTCGGTGACCAGCTGCTGGTACTGGTCCTTGTCGTTGAGCGCGAGGTCGACGGCGTCGATCGGGCCGATCTTGGCGCTGATGGCGACGATCACGACGGGGAAGACCAGCCGCATGCCGAAGACGGCGATGAGAACACCGATCGTGAGGAAGATTTTCTGCCAGAAGGCACTCATCTTCTTCAGGATCCCGGCGTTGACCACCGCGTTGTCGAAGGACAGCGAGATCTCGAGGATGGAGAGGATCGCCACGATGCCGAAGGCCTCCCACCCCCCGTAGAAGACCGCTGCGACCAGGCCGAGCGCGGTGACCGCGAACGACCAGCCGAAGGTTTTCAGAAGCACTGGCTACCCAATCGTGTATGTACGGGTCTCCCCCGCGCCGTACTCGGCTTTACCAAAAGTTGACGTTGACTGCAGAGTCTACGGTGCGGCTCACCCGGCCGGGAGCTTGGCCTGGATCCGGCCGGAAAGCCGCAGGTCTTGCGAGGTCAGCCATGGGAGCGAGGCTTCGCCCCCTCGAAAATCACGAGGAACGGGGAGACGTAGCCGGATGCCTCGACGGGCGTGGCATGACCGGCCACCACCAGCACGACGCCGGCGATCAATGCGGCGCAGTACATCAGGGCGTTGATCACCTGGCTGGGGCGTTGCGATTCGCTGGGCATGAAACTGGCTCCCGCCCTTCCGCCGGAGCCACTCTGCGTAAGCGGCTCTTTACGAAACGTTGACCCCGAAGTCTAGAGCGATGCCCCGGAGACCCGAGGCGTACCCCTGCCCCACCGCCCTGAACTTCCATTCGCCCTGGTAGCGATAGAGCTCGCCGAAGATCATCGCGGTCTCCGTGCTGGCGTCCTCGCTGAGGTCGTAGCGGGCGAGTTCCTGCCCGTCGGCCTGGTTGACGACGCGGATGAAGGCGTTGGAGACCTGTCCGAAGGTCTGGCCCCGCTCGTCGGCCATGTGGATGGAGACCGGGAAGACGATCTTGTCGCACTGGGGTGGCACCTTGGAGAGGTCCACCAGGAGCGACTCGTCGTCGCCTTCGCCCTCACCGGTGAGGTTGTCGCCGGTGTGTTCCACCGAGCCGTCCGGGCTCTTGAGCTGGTTGTAGAAGACGAACCACTCGTCCCCCATCACCCGCCCGCTGTTGCACAGCAGCGCACTGGCGTCGAGGTCGAAGGGGGCTCCGGTGGTGGAGCGCGCGTCCCAGCCGAGTCCGATCATCACCTGAGTGAGGTTCGGCGCGGCCTTGGAGAGGGAGACATTGCCTCCCTTGGCGAGCGTGACGCCCATGATTGCTGGTCCTCCCCTAGGTGGTGCTCAGGTGCTTCCTCTTCGGTTGTCCTGCACGTCCGGCGCCGCCCGTAAACGGTGCGGCGCCGGACGGTCGGACCTTCGGTCCCTGCGGGTGGCTCAGACGTTGACGCCGAAGTCCTGCGCGATACCGCGCAGGCCCGACGCGTAGCCCTGTCCGATGGCCCGGAACTTCCACTCCGCGCCGTGCCGGTACAGCTCGCCGAAGACCATCGCGGTCTCGGTCGACGCGTCCTCGCTGAGGTCGTAGCGGGCGATCTCGGCGCCGCCGGCCTGGTTCACGACGCGGATGAACGCGTTGCGGACCTGACCGAAGGACTGCTGCCGGTTCTCCGCGTCGTAGATCGACACCGGGAAGACGATCTTCTCGATGTCGGCCGGGACCCCGGCGAGGTTGACCTTGATCGCCTCGTCGTCGCCCTCGCCCTCACCGGTGGTGTTGTCGCCGGTGTGCTCGACCGAGCCGTCGGGGCTCTTGAGGTTGTTGAAGAACACGAAGTTGGCGTCGCTGCCGACCTTGCCGGAGCTGTCCAGCAGCAGCGCGCTGGCGTCCAGGTCGAAGTCGGTGCCGGTCGTGGTGCGGACGTCCCACCCCAGACCGACGATGACCGCGGTCAGGCCCGGGGCCTCCTTGGTCAGCGATACGTTGCCGCCCTTGCTGAGGCTGACTCCCACAAGTCCTCCATTGGTGTCCTGGGGCGGGGAGCCCCTGGTGCGTCGGATATCGGATCAACGAGTCGATCCTAGTGACGGGTTCCCGCCCCACGCAGGCCCTGGAGCCGAAGAATCACAGGGTGTCGAGCGCGGCGACGTACTCACCGAGGTCCCGGGCGTCCGGCAGCGCGTTGACGACGGTCCAGCGCACCAGGCCCTCCTTGTCGATGACGAAGGTGCCGCGCACCGCGCAGCCCTTGTCCTCGGCGAAGACGCCGTAGGCGCGACTGACCTCACCGTGCGGCCAGAAGTCGCTGAGCAGCGGGTACTCCAGGCCCTCCTGCTCGGCGAAGACGCGCAGGGTGTGGATGGAGTCGTTGGAGACGGCGAGCACCTGGGTGTCCCGGTCGGCGAACTTCGGCAGGTTGTCGCGCACCTCGCACAGCTCGCCGGTGCACACGCCGGTGAAGGCGAAGGGGTAGAAGAGCAGGACGACGTTCTTGCTCCCGCGGAAGTCGGAGAGCTTCACGGCCCGGCCGTGGTTGTCCTTGAGCTCGAAGTCGGGGGCCTTGTCGCCGACCTGGATCGCCATCGCCTGGTTTTCCCTTCGGTGGGGCTGTCTGGGTGACTCCACCCTACGCAGCGACCGCCGAAAGACGCCGAACGGGCTGAGCACGAGGACCCAGCCCGCCCGGCGTCACTTCACAGCACTTCTTCGGACGTCACTCCCTGGACGTCACTTCTTGGACTTCGCGGCCTTGGGCGTCACCAGCCGGCTGCCGCTCCAGTCCTTGCCCACGCTGACGCTCTTGCTGGCCGACAGACCCGCAGTCGTCGAGGCTTCGGAGATGTCGCTCGGCTCCACGTATCCCGTACGGCCGGTCTTCGGCGTCAGGAGGAGGATCGACCCGCCTTCTTCGATGTACGTGGTGGCGTCCACCAGCGCATCCGTCAGGTCTCCGTCATCGTCGCGGAACCAGAGCACCACGGCGTCGGCGACGTCGTCGTAGTCCTCGTCCACCAGATCGCTGCCGATGACTTCCTCAATGGACTCGCGGAGCTCCTGGTCGACGTCGTCGTCGTAGCCGATCTCCTGGACCACCTGCTCGGGCTGGAAACCCAGCCTGACGGCAGGGCTGGTCCGCTCCTCCGCGTGGTCCGCGGTCGCGCTCACGGGTTGCCTCCTGATCATGTTTTGGGGAATTACTCAGCCACGCGCGTGCGCGAAGCATTGGCCGTAGTCCACACGGACGGGACGGATCGCGCAAGTACCCGGCGGTTCGGACCGCCGAAACGGTGACGATCCTGGCCGTGTCGACGCAACTCCAGGCACGCGATTCGGACGGATGGTGACGTACACCACACCTATCTGCCCTGTTTGCGTATTTGAGAACCATCCAAGGGTACGAGATTCGAACGAGTGCCGGTTACCTCGGGGTAGAGATGACGTTTGCGGCCCCTAGGTACACGATGGGGGCGGTGCAGGCACTGGAGAGTCAGCGAGACACCCCGCGAGGCACCCGCGAGGCACGAACGAGAAACACCGTCCCACCCAGCCCTCTGACAGGTAAGGAACAGCGTGGCTTCCGGATCCGATCGCAACCCGATCATCATTGGCGGCCTTCCGAGTCAGGTTCCTGACTTCGACCCCGAGGAAACCCAGGAGTGGCTCGACTCCCTCGACGCCGCGATCGACGAGCGCGGCCGGGAGCGGGCCCGCTATCTGATGCTCCGGCTGATCGAGCGGGCCCGCGAGAAGCGCGTGGCCGTGCCCGAGATGCGCAGCACGGACTACGTCAACACCATCCCCACCCGGGCCGAGCCCTTCTTCCCGGGCAACGAGGAGATCGAGCGCCGGATCCTCAACGCGACCCGCTGGAACGCGGCCGTGATGGTGTCCAGGGCTCAGCGGCCGGGCATCGGGGTGGGCGGTCACATCGCCACCTTCGCCTCCTCCGCGTCCCTCTACGACGTCGGCTTCAACCACTTCTTCCGCGGCAAGGACGAGGGCGACGGCGGCGACCAGGTCTTCTTCCAGGGGCACGCCTCCCCGGGCATCTACGCGCGCGCGTTCCTGCTCGACCGGCTGAGCGAGCAGAACCTGGACGCGTTCCGCCAGGAGAAGTCGAAGGCGCCGAACGGGCTGTCCTCGTACCCGCACCCGCGTCTGATGCCGGACTTCTGGGAGTTCCCGACCGTGTCGATGGGTCTCGGCCCGATCGGCGCGATCTACCAGGC
This sequence comes from Streptomyces sp. NBC_01334, assembly GCF_035983595.1. Lineage (NCBI taxonomy): Bacteria > Bacillati > Actinomycetota > Actinomycetes > Kitasatosporales > Streptomycetaceae > Streptomyces > Streptomyces sp. NBC_01334. The sequence goes on from NZ_CP130718.1 coordinate 3,221,099, forward strand.
GCGGATGAACCGCTACATGCACGCGCGCGGGATCGCCGACACGTCGAAGTCGCATGTGTGGGCGTTCCTCGGCGACGGCGAGATGGACGAGCCGGAGTCGCTGGGCCAGCTGACCATCGCCGCGCGTGAGGGCCTGGACAACCTGACCTTCGTCGTCAACTGCAACCTCCAGCGCCTGGACGGGCCGGTGCGCGGCAACGGCAAGGTCATCCAGGAGCTGGAGTCGGTCTTCCGGGGCGCCGGCTGGAACGTGATCAAGCTGATCTGGGACCGCTCCTGGGACCCGCTGCTCGCCCAGGACCGCGACGGCACCCTCGTCAACCGGATGAACACGACGCCGGACGGCCAGTACCAGACCTACGCCACCGAGTCCGGCGCCTACATCCGCGACCACTTCTTCGGCGACGACCAGCGGCTGCGCGCGATGGTCGAGGGCATGACCGACGACCAGATCCTGCACCTGGGCCGCGGCGGTCACGACCACCGGAAGATCTACGCGGCGTTCAAGGCGGCCGTGGAGCACACCGGCCAGCCGACGGTCATCCTCGCCAAGACGGTCAAGGGCTGGACGCTGGGGCCGAACTTCGAGGGCCGCAACGCCACGCACCAGATGAAGAAGCTGACGGTCTCCGACCTCAAGGGCTTCCGCGACCGGCTGCACCTGCCGATCTCCGACAAGGAGCTGGAGGGCGGCCTCCCGCCGTACTTCCACCCCGGGCGGAACTCGGAGGAGATCCAGTACATGCACGACCGCCGCAAGGGTCTCGGCGGTTACGTCCCGACCCGCGTCGTGCGCTCGAAGCCGCTCGCGCTGCCGGACGACAAGACGTACGCGAGTGTGAAGAAGGGCTCGGGTCAGCAGTCCATCGCGACGACCATGGCCTTTGTGCGGCTCCTCAAGGACCTCATGCGGGACAAGGAGCTCGGCAAGCGCTTCGTGCTGATCGCGCCGGACGAGTACCGCACGTTCGGCATGGACTCCTTCTTCCCGAGTGCGAAGATCTACAACCCGCTCGGCCAGCAGTACGAGGCGGTGGACCGGGATCTGCTGCTCGCCTACAAGGAGTCGCCGACCGGGCAGATGCTGCACGACGGCATCTCGGAGGCCGGCTGCACGGCGTCCCTGATCGCGGCGGGCTCGGCGTACGCCACCCACGGCGAGCCACTGATCCCGGTGTACGTCTTCTACTCGATGTTCGGTTTCCAGCGCACCGGCGACCAGTTCTGGCAGATGTCGGACCAGCTGGCGCGCGGTTTCGTACTGGGCGCGACCGCCGGCCGGACGACCCTGACCGGTGAGGGCCTCCAGCACGCGGACGGCCACTCGCAGCTGCTCGCCTCGACGAACCCGGGCTGTGTCGCCTACGACCCGGCGTTCGGCTTCGAGATCGCGCACATCGTGCGGGACGGTCTGCGCAGGATGTACGGCAGTTCCGCCGAGCACCCGCACGGTGAGGACGTCTTCTACTACCTGACCGTCTACAACGAGCCGATCCAGCACCCGGCCGAGCCGGACGACGTGGACGTCGAGGGCATCCTCAAGGGCGTGCACCGCTTCAGCGAAGGCACTTCGGGGTCGATCCCGGCGCAGATCCTCGCGTCCGGTGTGGCCGTCCCCTGGGCGGTCGAGGCGCAGAAGATCCTCGCCGAGGAGTGGAACGTCAAGGCGGACGTCTGGTCCGCGACCTCCTGGAACGAGCTGCGGCGCGAGGCCGTCGAGGTCGAGCGGCACAACCTGCTGCACCCGGAGGAGGAGCAGCGGGTGCCGTACGTGACGCGGAAGCTGGCCGGGGCCGAGGGGCCGTTCGTGGCCGTCTCGGACTGGATGCGGTCGGTCCCCGACCAGATCGCGCGCTGGGTGCCGGGCACGTACCAGTCGCTGGGCGCGGACGGCTTCGGCTTCGCGGACACCCGGGGAGCGGCTCGCCGCTTCTTCCACATCGACGCGCAGTCGATCGTGGTGGGGGTGCTGACCGAGCTGGCGAAGGAGGGCAAGGTCGACCGGTCGCTGCTGAAGCAGGCCATCGACCGGTACCAGCTGCTGGACGTGTCGGCGGCGGACCCGGGGGCGGCCGGAGGCGACGCGTAGCGCTCTGCGTGCGAAGGGGTGGTGGAGCCGCGGCTTCACCACCCCTTACTCGTTCTTTACGATGCGGGCATGCAAGAACAATCGGCGCAGAGCCGGTGGGAGCTCTGGACCCAGCGCCCGTTGCTGGGCCTCGCCGTGGTGTTCGCCGTCGCCTACGCCGTGCCGATCGTGGACACCTCGGCCGACCACACGCTGACCACCGCCTGCACCGCGGTCGAGTGGGTGGTGTGGGGCGCGTTCGCCGTGGACTACGTGGTCCGGCTGGCGCTGACGTCCGACCGGCGGCGGTTCGTGCGCACACACTGGCTGGACCTGTGCGCCGTGTTGCTGCCGCTGGCGCAGCAGCTCAAGCTGCTGCGGTTGGTCTCGACGCTGCTGCTGGTGGGGCGGCGGGCGCGGATGGCCTCGCAGATCCGGATGACGACGTACGTCGTGGGGGCGGTCGTCGGGCTGCTGATGTTCGGGTCGCTCGCCGTGCTCTCGGTGGAGCGGGAGTCGCCGGACGGGAACATCCGCACGCTGGGTGACGCGCTGTGGTGGTCGTTCACGACGATGACGACCGTGGGGTACGGGGACCATGCGCCGACCACCGGACTGGGGCGGATCATCGCCGTCGGGCTGATGCTCTCCGGGATCGCGCTGCTCGGTGTCGTGACCGCGAACATCGCCGCGTGGTTCATCGCCCGGTTCGACAAGGACGACGTCGAGGAACGCGCCCAGACGGAGGCGATCCTGGCCCTGACGCTGGAGGTACGGGCGCTGCGGGCGGAAGTGGCGGCGCTGCGGGACCGGCCCGAAGGGGCATTGCGGGACGGGCCGGACGGGGCGCTGCGCCCCGGGCCCCCGCCCGTGCCGACCCACCAGCCGTCCCGGTAGGCCGAAGGGCGACGGTCGGCGCTACAGCAGCCCGTTGCCCGTGCCGGTCGCTCCCGCCAGCCAGATGATCGCCAGCAGGGTGTCGATCGCGCCGAGGGCGACGGCGACCAGGGCCGGTACCGGACGGGAACCCGCCCAGCTGCGGCCCATGGCCAGCCAGCCGCAGACGATCGCCGCCGGGCCGAGGATGATCCCCAGCGCGAAGAATCCGGCGATCGCGCAGACGAGGCCGACGATGCCGAGCGTCGCGCGATCCGGCCCGGTCCGTGACCCCATGCGGCCACGTGAGCGGGGGTACCTGCGCGTGCCGTTTCCGAAGCCGGCCATCGAACAACTCCCTGGATTCCGGGGATGTGTTGTTCTTCGGGTACCCGCGACACGCGGAACATTCCCCGCAGTTGCCGGGCAGTCGGCGCGCTGTCCCCCTCCGGCAGCGCGCCGCGGCCCTGGCCGTCCTCCCATCCGGAGGACTTGACTAACTGTGACCTGCGACGCGCGCCGGATGCGAGGAACCTTTAGCGTCGTCACCCGGATAGGGGAAAGTTGTTGAAGTTCCGTCAGATGTGACCCACGCCCGCGCCCGCCTCCGCGTTCTCGCCCCGCTTGGTGAGCAGCGCGACGAACACGGCGACGACCGCCACTCCGGCGGCGACGAGCGAGGCGAGGCTCATCCCGGAGATGAACGTGTCGTGGGCGACGTCCGTGATCTTCGCGGCGATCGCTTCGGGCGTTCCCTCGGCCACCGGCGCCACGCCGACCTGGACCGCCTCGGAGGCCTGGTCCAGCTGGGCGGAGGTGAGCTCGGGCAGGCCCGCGCCCTTCCAGTTGGCGGGCAGGTCGCCGTCCACCTTGGAGGCCATCACGGCACCCAGGACGGCCGTACCGAGGCTGCCGCCGATCTGCATGGCCGCCTGCTGGAGACCGCCCGCGACGCCGGACAGCTCCATGGGGGCGTTGCCCACGATGACCTCCGTCGCGCCGACCATGACCGGGGCGAGACCGAAGCCCAGCAGGGCGAACCAGATCGACATGAGACCGCTGCCGGTGTCCGTCTCCAGCGTGGACATGCCGTACATGGCGATCGCTGTGGCGGCCATACCGCCCGCCAGCGGGATGCGCGGGCCGAGCTTGGTGATCGCCGCGCCCGCGAGCGGGGAGCCGACGATCATCATGCCGGTCAGCGGAAGCAGGTGCAGGCCCGCGTCGATCGGGCTCATGCCGTGCACGTTCTGCAGGTAGAACGTCACGAAGAACAGGCCGCCCATGAAGGCGATCGCCATCAGGACCATGAGGACCACACCCGCCGACAGCGGGACCGAGCGGAAGAGCGCCAGCGGGATGAGCGGCTCCTTCACCTTGGTCTCCCAGAAGGCGAAGGCCGCGAAGAGCACCGCGGAGCCGACCAGGAACGCCCAGGTAAGGCCGTCGGCCCAGCCCCAGGTCGGCGCCTTGATCAGGGCCCAGACCAGGCAGAACATCGCGCCCGAGAGGAAGGCGATGCCGAGGAGGTCGAAGGAGCGCGGGGCGTTCTCGGCGCGGTGGTCGAGCAGGATCACCACGCCCAGGACCAGGGCGAGGGCGCCGACCGGCACGTTGATGAAGAACACCGACTGCCAGTTGACGTGCTCTACGAGGACACCGCCGAGGATCGGGCCGCCGGCGGTGGACGCGCCGATGACCATGCCCCACAGGCCGATGGCCATGTTGAGCTTCTCGGCCGGGAAGGTCGCGCGCAGCAGACCCAGCGCGGCCGGCATCAGCAGGGCGCCGAACAGGCCCTGGAAGACGCGGAAGGTGACGACCAGCGCGATGCTGTCGGAGAGGCCGATCGCGCCGGAGGCGGCCGCGAAGCCGACGACGCCTATCAGGAACGTCTGGCGGTGGCCGAAGCGGTCACCGAGCTTGCCCGCGGTGATCAGGGAGACCGCGAGGGCGAGGAAGTAGGCGTTGGTGATCCACTGGACCTCGGCGAAGGTGGCGCCCAGGTCGCTGGCGATGGCCGGGTTGGCGATGGCCACGATGGTGCCGTCGAGGGCCACCATCATGACGCCGACGGCGACGGTGATGAGGGTGAACCACGGGTGGCCGCGCAGCCCCTTGGCGGGCGGTCCGTCCGACGGGTCCGCCGGCGCCTTGCCGCCCGGTCCCGTCGCGTCGATGGTGGTCTGACTGGTCATGCGTTCGAGGTTAGTGACAGCCGCTGACAATTGACAAACGAGTTCAGAAGTCGGTAACTGACACATCATGGAAACTCTGCGTGAGCGCAAGAAGCAGCGCACCCGGGACGCGCTGCTGCGCGCCGCGGTGGAGCTGTTCACCTCGCAGGGATACGAGGGGACCACCGTCGACGAGATCGCCGCCGCCGTCGACGTCTCGCAGCGCACCTTCTTCCGCTACTTCGCCGGGAAGGACGAGGCTGCGCTCGCCCTGGTGGAGATGACGGTGGAACGGTTCGTCGAGGCGGTGCGCGCGCGCCCGCCGCACGAGCCGCCGCTGGAGGCGCTGCGCCAGGCGGTGCTGGACGGCTGGTACTCGATCAACGAGGTCGTCGAGTCCGTCGTACCCGTGGAGCTGTATCTGCGCATGTACCGGGTGATCGAGTCGACGCCGGTGCTGCTCGCCGCGCATCTGCGGCGCTCGGTGGAGGTGGAGGAGGACCTCGCGCGGGTGATCGCCGAGCGCGAGGGGCTCGACGTGGACGCCGATCCGCGACCGCGGCTGGCGGTGGCCGTGTTCAGCGGGGTGATGCGGGTGACGGAACGGCAGTGGTCCACCGGCGCGGACTTCAGCCTGGACCGGATCCGCGCGCTGACATCCCTGTATCTCGACGGGGTGGGTCCCGCCCTGCTGGGAGACTGGCGCGAGACCTGACGGACATACGCGAGACCTGGCGGACATAGAGGCCTAAAGGCCTTTATGACCCTCGCCACGCCCGCCGAAACGTGATCCCCGTCACTTGGGTCACCCGAGACCCTCTCGTTCTCCTAGTGTGTCCTTTCAGTGACTTCCTTCGACACCTCCCCGCAACTCAACGCCTGGCGCGCACTGGCCGCCCTGGCCGTGGTGTTCGTGATGCTGGCGACCACCGGCTGGACGGCCCTGCGCCATCAGCGGGAGACCACCGCTCTCCAGACCTCGCGCTCGGAGTGGGAGCACGGCCGGCTGGCCGGGCACCGGTTGCCGGACCCCGGTTCCGCCCCCGCCCGGCTCGCGCGCTTCTTCGCCTCGCTGACCGCCCCGCAGCGGACCGTGCTCGTGCACGACTACCCGCTCGCGGTGGGCAACATGAACGGCGCCCCCGCCGAGCTGCGCTACCGCGCCAACCGGGTGGCGCTGCTCCAGCAGATCCGGCTCGAGCGCACCCGCATGCACGACAGCCGGCTCACGCCCTCGGGGCAGCAGCTGGCCGGCCGGCGCATGCACCGCTACGAGTCGATGAGCACCGCCGACCGGCAGATCCTCGCCTTCGATCCGGAGGGTTCCGGCCGGGTCGCCGAGGTGTTCGGCAGCCTGGACAAGGCCGAGCGGATCTCCGTCGTCGTCCCCGGCGTCGACACCGACCTGCTCACCTTCCAGCGCACGAACCGCAAGTACTCGGCGCCGGTCGGCATGGCCCAGGCCCTCTACTCGGCCGAGCGCGAGGCGAGCCCCTCGACGCGTACGGCCGTGATCGCCTGGGCCGACTACACCTCCCCCGACGGCCTCGGCATCGACTCGGCCACCGCGATGCGCGCCGAGAGCGGCGCCGTCCGGCTGAACGCCCTGCTGACCGCCCTGCCGGGCAGCGCGCCCGTCTCGATGTTCTGCCACAGCTACGGCTCGGTGGTGTGCGGGGTCGCCGCGCACGCCATGCCGGACCGGGTGGCCGACATCGCGGTGGCCGGCAGCCCCGGGATGCGGGTGGAGAACGCGGCCCAGCTGGACACCGACGCACGGGTGTGGGCGATGCGGGACGCCGACGACTGGGTGCAGGACGTGCCGCACCTGGAGGTCGGCGGTCTCGGACACGGCGAGGACCCGATGGCGCGGGAGTTCGGTGCGCGGGTGCTGTCGGCGCGGGAGGCCGAGGGCCACGGCGGCTACTTCGAACCGGGTACGGACAGCCTGCGCAACTTCGCCGAGATCGGCACTGGCGCGTACCGCTCGGTGGAGTGCGCCCACGATGCTGCCGCCTGCACGGCGGGTTTGTCCGATACGACAGAGGCCGGACGCGCGTAGAGACGCAGGAATTGCGGCGCGCGCGGGGAGGGGACGAAGAATGGGTGTCCCGCATACGATGAGCCGCATGGGTGACGTACTGGCCGGATTTCATGCCGCCTGGGAGTTCGATTCCGACTCCGTCCTCATCCGCTACGAACGGGGGCTGCGCACGCCCAAGCTGCTGTCGGCACTGGGTGAGCGCCGGATTCCGCTGACGGCCATCGGTCGGGTGACCCTGACCGCAGGCAAGCGCGGAACGGTCGTGCTCCAGGCGGAACCGAGGCCGGGAGCCGATCCGTTGATGGAGGCGGCCGCGGGACAGCTCAAGGAAGGGTGCGACCCGTACCGGCTGGTGCTGCCCGCCGAACGGGAGACGCTCGCCGAGTACTACGCCGACGAGCTGCGGGCGCGGCTGACCGACTCCGGGCCGGCGGAACGGTTCCTCGTGGACGCGCCCGAGGCGCCGCTGTCCTTCAAGGCGTACGACGGGAAGGCCTCGTTCGACGGGCGCACCGTGCGGTTCCGGTGGTTCTGGACGGGCGCCTCGTCGGCGAAGTGGAAGGCCGGCGACCAGAGTTTCGCCGTGTCCGCGCTCACCGGGGTCGAGTGGCGGTCGCCCGAGGTGTTCGAGGGGCATCTGCGGCTGCTGCGCGGCGAGGCCGCTCCGGCCCAGGCCGACCAGGATCCGGCGACCGTCGTCTTCGGGCTGGGGTACGGGCCGGTGCACGAGTCTCTGCCGTTCGCGGCGGCGGTCCTCGCGGCGGTCCGCGGGCGCGGATCCGCGTCGGCGGTCCAGGCGGCGGCCGTCCCGGCAGCGACTGTGGTCGCGCCGCGCCGGGACCCCGCCGACATCGCCGAGCGGATCCGCCACCTCGGGGAGCTGCACCTGGCCGGGCTGGTCACCGACGAGGAGTTCTCCGCCAAGAAGGCCGAGTTGCTGGCCGAGCTCTAGGGCCTGATCCGAACGGGCGGGCCCCGGCCCTCACTCGCGTCCGGCCGAGGTGAACCTCATGTCCGGGTAGCGGTCGCCCGCCACCTTGCCCGCGATGGGCTCCAGCGCCGCCAGTTCCTCCGGCGTCAGTTCGATGGCCGTCGCCGCCGCGTTCTCCTCGACCCGGGTGGGCTTGCGGGTGCCCGGGATCGGGACCACCGACAGCCCGTGGACCTGGGACTGCTGCTGGACCCAGGCCAGGGCTGTCTGACCGGGCGTCGCCCCGTGGGCCTGCGCGATCGCGCGGATCGGTTCCAGGAGCGCCCCGTTGGCGATGGCGTTGTCGCCGGTGAAGCGGGGCTGCTGGCGGCGGAAGTCGTCGGCGGTGAGGTCCTGGTCGGCGTTGGCGAAGGAGCCGGTGAGGAAACCCCGGCCGAGCGGGGAGTACGCGACCAGGGTCACGCCCAGTTCACGGGCCGCCGGGACCACCTGGGCCTCGATGTCACGGCTGAACAGCGACCACTCCGACTGCACCGCGGCGATGGGGTGGACCTCCTGGGCCGCGCGCAGTTCGGCGGCCGTCACCTCGCTCAGGCCCAGCTGCTTGACCTTGCCCTCGCGCACCAGTTCGGCCATCACGCCGACGGTGTCCTCGATCGGCACGTTCACATCGCGCCGGTGCATGTAGTAGAGGTCGATGACGTCGACGCCCAGCCGGCTCAGGCTCGCCTCGACGGACTGCCGGATGTAGGGCGCGTCGTTGCGGATGATCCGCCGGGTCGGGTCGTCCGGCGGGACCGCCAGGGCGAACTTGGTCGCGATCACGACCTCGTCGCGGTGGGCCTCGAAGAACGGGGAGAGGAACTTCTCGTTCTCGCCCGCGCCGTACGCGTCCGCCGTGTCGTACATCGTGACGCCGAGCTCCAGGGCGCGTTCCAGGGTGGCCCGGGACTCCTTCGCGTCCGAGGGGCCGTAGGCGAAGCTCATGCCCATGCAGCCGAGGCCCTGGACGCCGATCTCGGGGCCCTGTCCGCCGAGTCGAGCCGTCGGGATCCTGTGGTCGGTCATCGGGCGGTCCCTTCCGCTTCGTGGTGCTGGACGCCGGTGGCGTCTCCGTAGAAATTGATCTTGCGGTCGAGCACGGCGAGGGTGTCCTGGAGTTCGGCGATCCGGGCCCGGACGTCCCGCCTGGTCGCCTCCAGCAGCTCGTACCGCTCGCGGAACGTGTTCTCGCCCTCCCGCACCAGCTCGGCGTACCGCACCATGTCGGCGACCGGCATACCGGTCAGCCGCAGCTTCCCGACGAGGTCGAGCCAGTCCAGGTCACGGTTGCTGTAGCGGCGCTGGCCGGTGTGCGAGCGGTCGATGTGGGACATCAGCCCGATCCGCTCGTACCAGCGCAGGGTGTGGGCGGTGAGGCCGGTGAAGGCGACGACCTCGCTGATCGTGTAACTGTCCTGCCCGTCCGGACGGGGGTGCCGCGGGGGTGGCGCGGAGCAGACGTCCGGAGGGTTCGGGGTTTGCTCGATGGTCACGGGCGTGGTCTGCAACACCGTCATGTCCTCCAAGCTATGGCCTTGGAGTGCGCTCCAAGCAAGCGGAATCGGTAAGAAAACCGGGGGACGCGGCTTGATCACGATGGTTGGCGTGCGGGGCCTGAGTCCCGTACGCCGTGCCCTGTCCGAGGACGCCGCCGAAGTACTGCGGCTGCGCCAAGTGACGATCGACTCGATGGTGCCGGTGGGCACCTCCACCGGCTGGCATGCCGAGTCGCTGCCCACGCTGCGGGAGCGGCTGTCCGAGCCGGACGGGGACTTCGCCGCCTTCGTCGTGGATCACCCGGAACGGCCGGGGACGCTGGCCGCGCTGGTCGTCGGGACGATCGAGTACCGGATCGGCCGGGCCGGCAACCCGCGGGGGATCATCGGCTTCGTCTTCAGCCTCGCCACCGACCCGGACGCGCGCCGCCGAGGGTACGCGCGCGCCGGAATGGACACGCTGCTGGCCTGGTTCCGAGCGCGGGGCGTCGTACAGGTCCACCTCACCGCGTCCGCCGACGCGGCCCCCTCTACTCCTCCCTGGGCTTCGAGCCCAAGCCGGACCCCTTGATGGAGCGCTGCCGTGAGTCGCACAGGCCGGACGGCATAGGCTCGACGGCATGTCGCTCAAGAGCCTCGCGCTGATCGAGAACTGGCCGGTTCCCTCCGCCTCGGCGGGTGTCGTGCGGGCCGACGGTACGGTCCTGGGGACCCATGGCCCGGTCGGCCGGCGCTTCCCGCTGGCCTCGGTCACCAAGCCGCTCGCCGCCTACGCCGCCCTCGTCGCCTACGAGGAGGGGGCGATCGAGCTGGACGAACCGGCCGGGCCGCCCGGGGCCACGGTCCGCCATCTCCTCGCGCACACCTCCGGGCTGGCCTTCGACGAGCACCGGGTGACGGCGCCTCCCGGGGAGCGGCGGCTGTACTCCAACGCCGGGTTCGAGCAGCTCGGCGACCACTTGGCGAAGGCGACGGAGATCCCGTTCGCGGAGTATCTGCGGCAGGCGGTGCTGGAGCCGCTGGGAATGACCGGCACCTCCCTGGAGGGCTCCCCGGCGAAGGACGGCGTCTCGACCCTCGAGGACCTGCTGCGGTTCGCGGCGGAGGTGCAGGCGCCCCGGCTGCTGGATCCGCGGACGGTGGCGGCGGCGATGACCGTGCAGTACCCGGGGACGAAGGGCGTGCTGCCGGGATACGGGCACCAGAACCCCAACGACTGGGGACTCGGCTTCGAGATCCGCGACTCCAAGTCGCCGCACTGGACGGGGAGTTCCTCCTCGCCGCGCACCTTCGGGCACTTCGGCCAGTCCGGTACGTTCCTGTGGGTCGACCCCGAGGCGGGCGTCTCCGGGGTCGCCCTGACGGACCGGGCGTTCGGACCGTGGGCGGTCGAGGCGTGGCCCGCGTTCACGGACGCGGTGCTGGCGGAGGTCCGGGGCTGAACTCCTGGTCTCCCGGGCCGAACACCCACATCAGCAGCTCCGCGTCGGTCACGCCCACCGCCTCCACGTCCTTCGCGTCCGTGATGCGTGCCGCGTCCCCCGGCGCCAGCTCCTCGCCGTCCAGGCGGGCTTCGCCGCGCACGACGTGGACGTAGACGTGCGGCGCGTCCGGCACCGCCGTCCGCTCCCCCGCGCCCAGGCGCCGTACGTGCAGCATCGCGCCCGCCTCCGGGACGGCGTACGGGGTGGAGTCGGCGATGCCGCGGACCGTCTCGTAGGACGGGTCGCCGCCGGGGTCGAAGGGGGCCAGCCACATCTGGACGAAGGCCAGGGGCACGTCGGCGTCGTTGCGTTCCACGTGCCGTACGCCGCCGGCGGAACTGAGCCGCTGCACGTCCCCGGGGCGGACCACGCTCTCGTGGCCGGCCGAGTCACGGTGCGTGAGCTCGCCCTCGACCACCCAGGTCACGATCTCGGTGTGGCTGTGGGGATGCTCGTCGAAGCCGGCGCCGGGTGCGAGGCGCTCCTCGTTGCAGGCGATCAGCGGACCGAAGCGGAGGTTGCCGGGGTCGTAGTGGGGGCCGAACGAGAATGCGTGCCGGGTGTCGATCCCGGCGGCCGGGTCCCCGCCTCGGTAGCGCGCGTCGGCGCGCCGTACGTCCATCACGCGTCCACGGTAGACCCGCCGCCGCCCGGGCGGTGACCGTGCGACGACCGCGTGCCGCCCCCTCCCGCGACCCGGCGGCGCACGCCCCCGTCCCGATAAGGCAGTCTTGTCCCGTGCCCGAACCCGAAACCAGTCACCCCGATCCCGCGGCGCACGCCGTCCACCCCCACCCCGCGACGCTGAAGCGGCTGGAGAAGTCCTCCGGAAGCCTCGCCGCCCAGGCCATCGCGCGGATGGACGAGACACTGTCGTGGTACCGGGCGATGCCCCCGGAGAACCGTTCCTGGATCGGGCTGGTCGCCCAGGCGGGCATCGCCGCCTTCACCGAGTGGTTCCGGCACCCGGACGCCCCGCAGGCCATCTCCACGGATGTGTTCGGGACCGCGCCGCGTGAGCTGACCCGGGCCATCACACTGCGCCAGACCGTCGAGATGGTGCGCACCACCATCGAGGTCATGGAGTCCGCGATCGACGAGGTCGCGGCCCCCGGCGACGAGAACGTGCTGCGCGAGGCGCTCCTCGTGTACGCCCGGGAGATCGCCTTCGCCACCGCCCAGGTCTACGCCCAGGCCGCCGAGGCACGCGGTGCCTGGGACGCCCGGCTGGAGTCGCTCGTCGTGAACGCCGTGCTGAGCGGTGAGGCCGACGAGGGTGCGGTGAGCCGGGCCGCGGCCCTCGGGTGGAACGCGCCCGAGCATGTGTGTGTGGTCCTCGGGACCGCGCCCGACGGGGACTCCGAGCTGACCGTCGAGGCGATCCGGCGGGCCGCGCGACACGCCAAGCTCCAGGTCCTCACCGGGGTGCTCGGCTCCCGGCTGGTAGTGATCGCCGGTGGCAGCGACAACCCGCTCGCCGTCGCCAGGTCGCTGATCGGGCCGTTCGCCGCGGGACCCGTGGTGGCCGGACCCGTCGTACCCGACCTGCTCGCCGCGACCCGGTCCGCACAGGCCGCCGCGGCCGGACTCAAGGCCGGTTCCGCCTGGCAGGACGCACCCCGGCCGGTGCTGGCGGACGATCTGCTGCCGGAACGCGCGATCGCCGGTGATCCCGGTGCGCGTGAGCAGTTGGTGGAGGAGATCTACAGACCGCTCGAAGAAGCCGGGTCGGCACTCCTGGAGACGCTCGCCGTCTATCTCGAACAGGCGTCCAGTCTCGAAGGGGCCGCCCGGATGCTCTTCGTTCATCCGAACACCGTGCGCTACCGGCTTCGACGTGTGACTGACGTCACCGGTTGGTCGCCTTCGGATGTACGCTCCGCGTTCACGCTCCGGATCGCGCTGATCCTGGGGCGCCTGGTCGACGGCGATCCCCAGACCTAGGCTTTTGTCGGGGCTCCACAAAACCCCCTGCCGTTCTTCGTCCCTGTCCCCACGGGCGGCTTTGGCCGTCCACAAGAGAGAGTGTGAGAGTGCTCGTACTCGTCGCTCCCGGCCAGGGCGCCCAGACGCCCGGCTTCCTGACCCCCTGGCTCGAACTCCCCGGTGCCGCCGCCCGCGTCGCCGCGTGGTCGGACGTCATCGGCCTGGACCTCGCCCACTACGGCACCCAGGCCGACGCGGACGAGATCCGTGACACCTCGGTGGCCCAGCCGCTGCTGGTGGCCGCCGGAATCCTGTCCGCCGCGGCACTCGGCGACCTCGCGCCCGGCGCCGTCGCCGGCCACAGCGTCGGCGAGATCACCGCGGCCACCTTCGCCGGAGTCCTCGACGACACCGCCGCGCTGACCCTCGTCCGCAAGCGCGGCCTGGCCATGGCCGCCGCCGCCGCGATCACCGAGACCGGCATGTCCGCGCTGCTCGGCGGCGACCCCGAGGTCTCCGTCGCGCACCTGGAGAAGCTGGGGCTGACCCCGGCGAACATCAACGGCGCGGGCCAGATCGTCGCGGCGGGCACGCTGGAGCAGCTCGCCGCGCTGAACGAGGACAAGCCCGAGGGCGTCCGCAAGGTCGTCCCGCTGAAGGTCGCAGGCGCCTTCCACACGCGCCACATGGCCCCGGCCGTCGAGACCCTCGCCAAGGCCGCCGTGGAGCTCACGCCGGCCGACCCGAAGATCCGTTACGTCTCCAACCGCGACGGGCAGTCCGTCGCCACCGGCGCCGAGATCCTGGAGCGGCTGGTCGGTCAGGTCGCCAACCCGGTCCGCTGGGACCTGTGCATGGAGACCTTCAAGGAGCTCGGCGCGACCGCGCTGATCGAGGTCTCCCCGGGCGGCACCCTGGTGGGCCTCGCCAAGCGCGCCCTGCCCGGTGTGAAGACGCTGGCGCTGAAGACCCCCGACGACCTCGACGCCGCTCGCGAGCTCATCGCCGAGCACGGCGTCGCCTGAGGAGCCCTGATGGCGAAGATCAAGCCCAGCAAGGGCTCCCCGTACGCGCGGATCCTCGGGGTCGGCGGTTACCGGCCCGTCCGGGTCGTCCCCAACGAGGTGATCCTCGAGACGATCGACTCGTCCGACGAGTGGATCCGCTCGCGTTCAGGCATCGAGACCCGGCACTGGGCGAACGACGAGGAGACCGTCGCCGCCATGTCCGTCGAGGCGTCCGGCAAGGCCATCGCCGACGCCGGGATCACCGCCGAGCAGATCGGCGCGGTGGTCGTGTCGACCGTCTCGCACTTCAAGCAGACGCCGGCCGTCGCCACCGAGATCGCCGACAAGCTCGGCACGAACAAGGCCGCCGCCTTCGACATCTCGGCCGGCTGCGCGGGCTTCGGCTACGGCCTGACCCTCGCCAAGGGCATGGTCGTCGAGGGCTCCGCGGAGTACGTGCTCGTGATCGGTGTCGAGCGGCTGTCCGACCTGACCGACCTGGAGGACCGCGCGACGGCCTTCCTGTTCGGCGACGGCGCGGGCGCGGTCGTGGTCGGCCCGTCCAAGGAGCCGGCGATCGGTCCGACGGTCTGGGGCTCCGAGGGCGACAAATCGGAGACCATCAAGCAGACCGTGCCGTGGACGGACTACCGCGACGGCGAGGTCGCCAAGTTCCCCGCGATCACGCAGGAGGGCCAGGCGGTCTTCCGCTGGGCCGTCTTCGAGATGGCGAAGGTCGCCAAGGAGGCGCTCGACGCCGCCGGCATCACCGCCGACGAACTCGACGTCTTCATCCCGCACCAGGCCAACGAGCGGATCATCGACTCGATGGTGAAGACTCTCAAGCTGCCGGCGTCCGTCATGGTCGCCCGTGACGTACGCACCACCGGCAACACCTCGGCCGCCTCGATTCCGCTCGCGATGGAGCGGCTCCTGGCGACCGGCGAGGCGAAGAGCGGCGACACCGCGCTCGTCATCGGATTCGGGGCGGGTCTCGTCTACGCCGCCACTGTCGTTACCCTCCCCTAGGCACTCCGTGCCGGATCAACCGGTCCGGTGCGGGAGACACCCCATGCCACACCCTCTGGAATATCAAAGAAGGAGCGCCAAATGGCCGCCACTCAGGAAGAGATCGTCGCCGGTCTCGCCGACATCGTGAACGAGATCGCCGGCATCCCGGTTGAGGACGTCCAGCTGGACAAGTCCTTCACCGACGACCTGGACGTCGACTCGCTGTCCATGGTCGAGGTCGTCGTCGCCGCCGAGGAGCGCTTCGAGGTCAAGATCCCGGACGAGGACGTCAAGAACCTCAAGACCGTCGGCGACGCGACGAACTACATCCTCAAGAACCAGGCCTGATCCATCGGCCCCCTGGGCTGAACTGCCCCGCCACCCGGCGGTGGCGCCGCTGAATCCTCGTAACGTTGGAGAAAGAATCCGTGAGCCCGACCAATCGCACCGTGGTCGTCACCGGTATCGGCGCAACCACACCGCTGGGTGGCGACGCAGCCTCTACCTGGGAGGGTCTGGTCGCCGGTAAGTCCGGTGTCAAGGTCCTGGAGCATGAGTGGGCGGCCGAGCAGGCCGTCCGTATCGCGGCCCGCGTCGCGGTGGAGCCTCTCGAGGTCCTGCCGCGGCCGCAGGCCCGCAAGCTGGACCGCTCGGCGCAGTTCGCGCTGATCGCGGCCCAGGAAGCCTGGAAGGACGCCGGTTTCTCCGGCAAGGCCGGTGAGGACGGCAGCGAGGGCGACGTCGACCCCGACCGGCTCGGCGCGGTCATCGCCTCCGGCATCGGCGGCGTCACCACCCTGCTCGACCAGTACGACGTGCTGAAGGAGAAGGGCGTCCGCCGCGTCTCCCCGCACACCGTGCCCATGCTGATGCCGAACAGCCCCTCCGCCAACGTGGGTCTGCTCGTGGGCGCCCGCGCGGGCGTGCACACGCCGGTCTCGGCGTGCGCGTCGGGCGCGGAGGCCATCGGCTACGCCATCGAGATGATCCGTACGGGCCGCGCCGACATCGTGGTCGCCGGCGGTACGGAGGCGGCGATCCACCCGCTGCCCATCGCCGCGTTCGGCAACATGATGGCGATGTCCAAGAACAACGACGACCCGCAGGGCGCCTCGCGTCCCTACGACGTCGCCCGCGACGGTTTCGTCATGGGCGAGGGGGCCGGCGTGATCGTCCTGGAGTCCGCCGAGCACGCCGCGCAGCGCGGGGCCCGGGTGTACGCGGAGGCGGTCGGCCAGGGCATCTCCTCCGACGCCCACGACATCGTGCAGCCGGAGCCCGAGGGCCGCGGTATCGCGCACGCCCTGCAGAACCTGCTGGACAGCACCGACCTGAACCCGGCGGAGATCGTGCACGTCAACGCGCACGCCACCTCGACGCCGGCCGGTGACGTGGCCGAACTGAAGGCGCTGCGCAAGGTGTTCGGTGACGACGCCGACCACATGGCGGTCTCCGCGACCAAGTCGATGACCGGTCATCTGCTGGGTGGCGCGGGTGGCGTGGAGTCCGTCGCGACGGTCCTCGCGCTGTACAACCGGGTCGCTCCGCCGACCATCAACGTGGAGAACCTCGACCCCGAGGCCGAGGCCGCCGCGGACATCGTGCGGGGCGAGGCGCGCAAGCTGCCCGTGGAGGGCCGTATCGCCGCCCTGAACGACTCGTTCGGGTTCGGTGGGCACAACGTGGTGCTGGCGTTCCGTACGGTCTGAGAGACGCCTGTACACAACCGAAGGGGCCCCACCTGCGAAGGTGGGGCCCCTTCGGGCTATTCCGGTCTCACACGACCTGGTGCAGCCAGCGCACCGGAGCTCCTTCGCCCGCGTATCTGAACGGCTCCAGTTCGTCGTCCCACGGCTTGCCGAGGAGCTTGGAGAGTTCGGCCTCCAGGTCCGTCTCGCCGCGCTGGCTGCGCAACAGGGCGGCGCGCAGCCGGTCCTCGGGGATGAGGATGTCGCCGTGGATGCCGGTGACGGCGTGGAAGATGCCCAGGTCCGGCGTGCAGCTGTAGCGCTCGCCCTCGGCGGTGGCGCAGGGTTCGGCGGTGACCTCGAAGCGCAGCAGGTGCCAGCCGCGCAGCGCGGAGGCCAGCTTGGACGCCGTGCCGGCCTCGCCCTTCCAGGAGAACTCCGAGCGCCAGGTGCCGGGCGCGGCGGGCTGCCGGATCCAGTCGAGGTTGACGCGCGTGCCGAGCACCCCGGCGACGGCCCACTCGACGTGCGGGCACAGCGCGCGCGGCGCGGAGTGCACGTACAGAACTCCACGTGTCGTCACCGGGACCTCCGGGCAGAGCGGGACAGTCTTGCAGGCCGGCATGGCTGCGGTGGCAGGCAGCCGCGTTGATGGCGAGGCTACCGTGCGGTGGCGCAAGGAGTGTGACGTACCGTCGGTCCCAGTGCCGTGAAACCTCCGCCATTCACTCGGCAGGACGCCTGTGCGGGCGTGAGGCGTTCCATCTTGTGGGTGTGATTCGCCGGGAACTCCCGCGCGTTGTCATAGGGGGGCGTTGTTCGAGTAGTGAGGGGAACACCAGCGGATGCGGAAACGGAACCGGCACGCGCGGGCCGTGCTCGCGGGCACGACGGCGGCCGTCCTGGGCCTGGCCGGCTGTGACGCACTGGGGGGCGGCGATGCCGAGGGATCCTCGGGCACCCGGGCCCGGGAGGCGAAGCCGTCGCCGTCGCCGACCCCGTTGTGGGACTCGAGCCCGTCCTCGGTGGCGGCGGTGGGCGACTCCATCACGCGTGGCTTCGACGCGTGTACGGTGCTCGCGGACTGCCCCGAGGTGTCCTGGGCGACCGGCGCCAGCACCGAGGTGAACAGCCTCGCCGTCCGGCTGCTGGGCGCGGCGAAGGCGGCCACGCACAGCTGGAACTACGCGGCGACCGGGGCCCGGATGGCGGACGTGCCGGCCCAGATGGCACAGGCGGCGGCCGAGAAACCGCAGTTGGTGACGGTGATGGCGGGGGCGAACGACGCGTGCCGGGAGTCGGCGGCGGCGATGACGTCGGTGGCCGACTTCCGCGCGGAGTTCCAGGACGCGCTGAGCACGCTGCGCCGCGCGCTGCCGAAGACGCAGGTGTATGTGACGAGCGTGCCGAACCTGAAGCGGCTGTGGTCGCAGGGGCGCACGAACGTGCTGGGCAAGCAGGTGTGGAAGCTGGGGCTGTGTCCGTCGATGCTGGGCGACGCGGACGCGGTGGACGCGGCGGCGACCGCGCGGCGGGAGACCGTGCAGAAGCGGGTGGAGGACTACAACTCGGTGCTGGCCGAGGTCTGCGCGAAGGACGTGCGGTGCCGGTTCGACGGCGGGGCTGTGTACGACTTCAGGTTCGGAACCGACCAGTTGAGCCACTGGGACTGGTTCCATCCGAGCAAGGACGGACAGGCGCGGCTCGCTGAGCTGGCCTATCAGGGGGTCACCGCGAAGGCCTCGTGATTTAGGGTTTCGCTCATGAGCGAACACTTCGGAACACTTTCCGACGGCACTGAGGTGCACCGCTGGACTCTGGAGCGGGCGGGCACCCGGGTGCGGGTCCTTTCGTACGGCGGGATCGTGCAGTCCGTCGAGGTCCCCGACCGGGACGGGCGCGCGGCGAACGTGGTGTTGGGGTTCGCGGATCTGGAGGGCTATCTCGCGCACCCGGAGCCCTTCCTCGGCGCGCTGATCGGGCGGTACGCCAATCGGATCGCGCACGCCCGCTTCCCGCTGGACGGCGTGACGTACGCGCTGGAGCCGAACAACGCGCCGAACTCCCTGCACGGCGGCGCGCACGGCTTCGACAAGCGGGTGTGGGACGTCCGGCCGGTCGAGCACGGGCTGCGGCTCAGCCGGGTCGCACCGCACGGCGAGGAGGGCTTCCCGGGCCGGCTCGAGGTCACGGCGACGTACACGCTCGACGCGTCGGGGGCGCTGCGGCTCGTGTACGAGGCGGTCACGGACGCGCCGACGGTGGTGAACCTGACCAACCACAGCTACTTCAACCTGGGCGGTCCGGGGAGCGGCGGCGCGGGCGGCCACGAGCTGCGGCTGGCCGCCTCCCGGTACACGCCGGTGGACGCGGACCTGATCCCGACGGGTGAGCTCGCGCAGGTGGCGGACGGCCGTTTCGACTTCCGTGCGGCCCGCAAGGTCGGCGCCGGCTACGACCACAACTTCGTGCTCGACAAGGGCGTCACGGACACCGCGGTCGAGGTGGCCGAGCTGCACGATCCGGCGTCCGGGCGGGTGCTGACGGTGGCGACCACCGAGCCGGGGCTCCAGCTTTACACCGCCGACCACCTGGGCGAGCCCTTCGAGCCCGGCGAGGGCGTCGCGCTGGAGACCCAGCACTTCCCCGACTCGCCGAACCGGCCGGAGTTCCCGAGCACCGAGCTGCGGCCGGGTGCCGCGTACCGGTCGGAGACGGTGTACGGCTTCTCGGTCCGGTAGGGGCCGCGGGGGGGGGCCGGGCGAGGTGCGTGCGGGAAAGATGTTGCCCCGGTCCAGGGGTCAGGTCCCGGACCGGGGCTGTCAGTGGGGCGACGGGCGCCGGTTCACACGTTAATCGTCGCGGTGATCCTGCGGTCGGCGATCGAGCGGCCCACCTGGATTTCGTACGAACCTTTCACAAAGGACCACCGGTGGTCCGCCTCGTCCCACACCTCGAAGGCCCGGTTCGGGATCTCCACGGTGACCTCGGCGCTCTCCCCCGGGCCCGCCTCGACGCCGGCGAAGCCGGCCAGCCAGCGGGCCGGGCGTTCGGGCGCCGGGGCCGTCCCGGTGGGCGCGAGGTAGACCTGCACGACCTCGCGCCCCTGCCGCGCGCCGCTGTTGCGGACCCGCACGGTGACCGTGGAGCCCGTGATGTCGACCGACTCGTACGTCCAGTCGGTGTAGCCGAGGCCGTGGCCGAAGGGGTGGACCGGCGTGCGGTGCGCCTTCTCCCAGGCGCGGTAGCCGATGAAGACGCCCTCGGTGTAGACGAGCTCGCCGTCGGTGGGGGTGACCTCGCTGACGGGGGCGTCGTCGAGGGAGCCCCAGGTGGTGGGGAGCCGGCCGCCGGGTTCGTGGGCGCCCGTCAGGACGTCCGCAAGGGCGGCTCCGCCCTCCTGGCCGGGGAACCAGGTGAGCAGGACGGCCGCGACGTCCTCGCGCCACGGCAGCTCCACCGGGGAGCCCGCGTTGACGACCACGACGGTGTTCGGGTTGGCGGCGGCGACGGCACGGACCAGGTCGTCCTGCCGGCCGGGGAGGCGGAGATCCTTGCGGTCGAAGCCCTCGGACTCGACACGCTCGGTGGTGGCGACCACGACGACGGCCGTGTCGGCGGCCCGCGCCGCCAGGGCCGCCTCGGCGATCAGCTCGTCGGGGTCGCGCTGCGGCTCCTGATGGGCCAGGGCGAAGGCGATCGCCTTGAAGGGGACGCCCTCGGGCAGCGCGAAGACGTGGGTGAGGGAGACCTCGACCGGTTCACCGGCGGTCAGTCGGGCCTCGGCTCGGGGCACCGGGGCGCCGAAGAACGCCTCGAAGGGGTCGCTGTCGTCGGCGGGACGCTGGACGTCGTCGTAGTACGTCGTCCCGGCCACGGTGAGGGTGAAGCCGCCCGTGCCCTTGATGCCGAAGGTGTGCGGGCCGCTCTCGCGCGGGGTGAAGGTGCCGGTCAGTTCCACCGTGTGGACGCGGTCGTGGGTGACGCCCTCGGGGAGGTCCGTGCCCATCCACTGGATCTGGCCGCTCGGCGCGGACCGGGTGCCGATGACGGTTCCGGCGGCGTCTCGGCAGACCGCCCGCAGCGCGAAGCCCTTGTCGGCGACGGCGAGTTCGGTGGTCGGGTCGGCGCCGACGGTATAGCTGAGGGTGCCCTCGGGGAGCGCGGCGGTGAGGCCGTCGAGCGGGGAGACCGTGCGGGCCGGGAAGACGGTCGCGGAGCCGCCGCCGAGCACCCGGGCGTCACGGGCGGCCGCGCCGATGAGGGCGACGGTGCCGGGCCCGAGCGGCAGCGCGTCGTCCTCGTTGCGGACCAGGACGAAGGAGCGGCGGGCCAGTTCGCGGGCCAGGGCCTCGCCGTCGACGGGGGCGGGCAGCCGGGTGACGGCCGGTTCGGCGTCCGCGAGGGCGCCGACGCGGGCGGCCAGACGCAGGACGCGGCGTACGGCCTCGTCGACCTCGGACTCGTCGAGCCGGCCGTCGCGTACCGCCTCCGCGAGGGCTTCGCCGTAGACGGTCCGCGGTCCGGGCATCGCGACGTCGAGGCCGCCCCTCAGCGCGCCCACGGTGTCGCGGGCGGCCATCCAGTCGGAGACGTTGAAGCCGTCGAAGCCCCATGCGTCGCGCAGCACCTCGTTCACGAGGTGGTGGTGCTCGGTCATGGTCGTGCCGTTGACCGTGTTGTAGGCGGTCATGATGCCCCAGGGGCGGGCGTTCTCGACGATGGCCTCGAAGGGGGCCAGGTACAGCTCGCGCAGGGCGCGTTCGCCGACCAGGTTGTTCACGGTGAAGCGGTCGGTCTCGGCGTCGTTGGCGACGAAGTGCTTGACGGTGGTGCCGACACCGCCGGACTGGACGCCGTTCACATAGCCCGCGCCGATCACCCCGGTCAGGTGGGGATCCTCGCTGTAGGCCTCGAAGTGACGGCCGCCGAGCGGGGAGCGGTGCAGGTTGACCGTGGGGGCGAGCAGGACGTGGACGCCCTTGCGGCGGGCCTCCTGGGCCAGGAGGACGCCGGCGCGGTGGGCGAGTTCCGGGTCCCAGGTGGCCGCGAGGGCGGTCGGTGAGGGCAGCGCGACGGACGGGTCGTCGGCGGTCCAGCGCACACCCCGGACGCCCACGGGGCCGTCGGACATGACGAGGGACCGCAGTCCGATCTCCGGCAGCTCGGGCAGCGACCACATGTCCTGGCCGGCCAGCAGCCGGGTCTTGGCGTCCAGGTCGAGTCTGCCGAGGGCCTTCTCGACGGCCGCTTCCGTTCCCGCCTCGGTTCCCGCCATGGCGGTGCCTCCTCGTTGAGTGCCGGTGCAACGCCTCCATCGTGCACGGGTCACCTGTAGAGCGGTAGGTTTCGTGATCCTGCCGTTATATGGAAAGGTCCGAATGCCGTACCGTGACGGCATGAGCGCCAGGACCAGGAGCGAGGAGCGGCGGGCGGAGATCGTGCGGGCCGCCCTCGGGGTGATCGCCGAACGCGGCTACCGGGGCGCGAGCCTGGCCGCGGTCGCCGAGCGGGTGGGGCTGACCCAGCAGGGGTTGCTGCACCACTTCCCGACGAAGGACGCGCTGCTGGTGGCGGTGCTCCAGGAGCGCGACCAGTGGGACGCCGTGCCGGACACCCGGTGGCGGGTGGATCTGCTGGCCTCGCTCGTCGAGTACAACGCGATGCGGCCCGGCATCATCCAGACCTTCTCGGCGCTGCTCGGCGAGAGCGTCACGGAGGGGCATCCGGCGCGGGAGTACTTCACCGAGCGGTACGCGCAGGTGCGGGCGAGCATGGCGGCGGTGCTGCGCACCGAGTACGGCGACCGCCTCCCGAACGGCCTCACCCCGGAGCGCACGGCCCCGCTGCTGGTGGCGGTGATGGACGGGCTCCAGTACCAGTGGCTGCTGGACCCGGAGTCGGTGGACATGCCCGGGGCGTTCCGGGACTTCCTGCTGCTGCTGGGCGAGGACGACCCCGACCGGCCGGCCTAGGCCGCCGTGCCGGGGCCGCCGCGCTGGGCGGGTACCGCCGCCACCACCTCGATCTCGATCTGCGCCTCGGGGCGGAACAGCCGGGACACCTCGAAGGTCATGCTGGTCGGCGGGGTGCCGGTGAGGAACTCCTGGCGTACGGCGCCGTATTCGGCGAGCCCGTCGATGTCCGTGAGGTAGGTCCGGATGTTGACGACGTTCGCCAGACCCGCTCCGTGCGCCCTCAGCAGGGCGTCGATCGCCTCGAAGACGCCCCGGCTCTGCTCGGCGAGTGTGGCGCCCTCGGCGATCTGCCCGGAGAGGAACAACAGGGCGCTGCCGTCCGCCTGTCGGACGCGCGCGACCTGGGAGTAGTAGGGGCTCAGGGGCTGCGGGGCGCCGGCCGGGCTGTCGAGGGTGATCTCCATGTCCCGACGCTAGGACGGGACTTGCGATGCGACAAGCGAATGTCCAGCATGGCTGCCATGCCGGATCCGCATCGCAAGGCCCTGCCCGAACTCTCCACCGTCTGGCTGCGGGCGTTTCTGGAGGTGGTCCGCCACGGCTCGTTCACCGTCGCCGCGCGGACCCTGGGGTGGACCCAGTCCGCGGTGTCCCGGCAGATCTCCTCGCTGGAGGCGGCCCTGGGCGGCGACCCGCTCTTCGACCGGCTGCCCCGGGGTGTGCGGCTGACGGAGGCCGGGCGGGCGCTGGTGCCGTACGCGGAGTCCGTCGCCGAGGCCCTGCACGGTGCGCGGCGCGAGCTGGCCGCGCTGCGGGAGGGCGCGGACGGACGGCTGCGGTTCGGGGCGTTCGCGACGGCGGACGCGGCGCTGGTACCGCGCGCCCTGGCCGCGTTCCGGGCCCGGTGTCCCGGTGTGCGCGTGACAAGGGAGGAGGGGCTCACCCCGGCGCTGCTGGAGCGGCTGGGCGCCGGACATCTCGACCTGGCGGTGGTGTCCACGACGGGCCGCGCGGCGCTGGAGTCGTACGCGCTGCGTCACCTCCTCGACGAGTCTCTCCACGTCGCCGTCCCGGCCGGGCATCCCCTGGCGGACCGCGGTGGGCCGGTGCGGCTGGGCGAACTCGCCGACGCCGACTGGGTGTCCGGCTCCGCCCGGCCCGAGGGCACCCTCCTCGACGCGGCGCTGCGGGAGGGCTTCCGGCCGCGGGTGGCGCACGTCGTCGCCGAGTGGACCGCCAAGCAGGGCTATGTCGCCGCGGGTCTCGGCGTCGCGCTGGTCCCCGCGCTCGCCGCGTCGTCCGTACGGCCGGACGTCGTGCTGCTGCCGGTGCTCGACGAGGACGCCCCGGCGCGGGCGGTGTACGCGGCCACGGAACGGGGGCGCTCGGCGACCCCGGCGGCGGAGGCGTTCGTCACCGCGCTGCGGGAGGCGGCGACCGCGATCCCAGGCGCCATGGCGTAGACCACTTCCGTCACGGGATACTTCCGCCGTCCCACCCCACGCTCTCCCCCACAGCGACGGAAGGACCCGCACCCCGTGCATCCCGCATACTCCGCGCATTCCCTGCGCGTTCGCGTCGGCGTTCTGGCTCTGGCCCTGTCGGCCGGGCTCGCCTTTCCCACCGCCGCCGCCACCGCCGCCGCCGAGGCGGTGCCCACCCCCACGGTCGAGGAACAGCGTCTGACGCAGGCCGTGCCCCGGGAGATCCTCGCCCGGTCCGGGTTCGACGCGGTGGCTCCGCGTTTCGCCCGGCTGTTGGAGGCCTCGCACTCCTATGCCCGGGCCCGTCAGGTCGTCACCCGCGAGGGCGCGGCCCTGTGGCGGCGGGCGGTGGACCGGGTCCAGGGGCGCGGCCCCGCCGGCGGGGACCTCAGCCGGGACGACGACCGGCCGCTGTACTGGGCGCGGCTCGGCATGACGAGCGAAGTGCGCGCCTGGCAGCCCGGCTTCGCGGTCACCGACCATCAACGGGCCGCCCTGCTCGACGCCTTGGAGCGCACCTCACGCGGACAGACCGACCTGCATCTTCCGCCCCGCGCCAAGGGGATCAAGCGCGTTCTGGTCACCGGCTTCGACCCGTTCACCCTGGACCGGGACATCCGGATCTCGAACCCCTCGGGGGCGACCGCGCTCGCCCTCGACGGCACGGTGATCCGGACCGCGGACGGGCCGGCGCGGGTCGAGACCGCCGTGTTCCCGGTGCGCTGGCGGGACTTCGCGGAGCAGACGGTGGAGCGCGCGCTGCGGCCGTATCTGCCGCACGTCGATCTGTTCACCACCGTCAGCCAGGGCCGCGTCGGCCGCTTCGACGTGGAGCGCACCAACGGGGCCTGGCGCGGCGGCTTCCCCGACAACGAGAACATCGGCCGCACGGAGACGGTCCCGGTCACCGACCCCGCCGCACAGCCGCAGTGGACGACCACGACCCTGCCGTACGCGGCGATCGTGGCGGCGGACACGGGCCGGTTCCCGGTCTACGACAACACGGGCGTCACCGAGATACCGGCGGGCGGCACCGAGCCCGTCGTCCGGCCGGACGGGCCGACGGCGGGGTCGACCGCACGGGCCGGGGGCGGCGGGAACTACCTCTCCAACGAGATCGCCTACCGGGCCACCCTGCTCCGCGACCGGCTGGGGCTGCACGACAGCCTGCCGGGCGGGCATGTGCACACGCCGGTCCTCCAGTTCGCGGCGGGCAACACACAGGACGTGACCGATCCGGAGTTCGTACGGAACCGGCTGGACATCGTCGCCCAGGTACGGGCGATCCTGGCCGTGGCGGCCGGGAGGTAGGTGCGCGCGGCCTCGGTGCCCGGGTCAGTGCGAGGGCGCCAGCGCCAGGCTGACGCCCAGGCCCGCCAGGACCGAGCCGATGACCTTGTTGAGGACCTTCTGGCCGCGCAGCATCAGCGTGCGCATGCGGTCGTGGGAGAAGAAGACGGCGACCACGCCGAACCACAGCAGATGCGCCAGCGACATGAACAGGCCATAGCCGACCTGCTCCTGGACCGGCGTGCCGGGGCTGACGACCTGGGAGAACGTGGAGACGACGAAGAGGGTCGTCTTCGGGTTGAGGACGTTGGTCAGGAACCCCGCGCGCAGGGCCGCGAGCGGGGTCAGTTCGGTCTTGCCGGTGAGGTCGACCTCGACCTCGCCCTTGGTGCGGAAGGTACGGACGCCGATGTAGATCAGGTACGCCGCGCCGACCAGCTTGATCACGGTGAAGAGGAACGTGGACGACGCGATCAGCAGGCCCACGCCGAGCATCGTGTACGTGACGTGGACGAGGACGCCCGCGGCGACTCCGGTCGCCGCGAGCAGTCCCGTACGGCGGCCGTGGAGGTAGCTGTTGCGGACGATCATCGCGAAGTCGGCGCCGGGGGCGATGACGGCCAGCACGGTGATGAGGGCGACGGCGAGCAGCTCGGTCATGAGGTGGCGTTCTCCTCTTTCGGGGTGTCGGCGCCGTCGGCCCGGTCGCCCTCGTCGATCTCCTCGCCGAGCAGTTCACGGGCCAGCAGGGTGGCGCCCGCGACCGCGCCCGGCATCAGGAACACCGCGACGACCGGCACCAGGAAGGCCAGCCCCAGGGGGGTGCCGAAGCCCCAGATCAGGGTCTTTCGGGAGCGGAGCAGGGCGAGCCGGGCCCGCAGGTCGACGCCCCGGCGCTGGAGGGCGACGGCGACGAGTTCCTCGGTGAGGAAGAAGCCGGTGACGAAGAAGCCGATCACCGGGACCACCGTCTGTCCGACGACCGGGACGAACCCGAGGGCGAACAGCAGCACAGCCCACAGCAGCGCGCGGCACAGGATGCGGAGGCTGTCGCGGGCGGAGATCCACAGCTCGCGCCAGAGCGGCAGCCCGGACTCGGGGGCCGTGCCGTCGGGCGAGACGTCCCGGTCGACCTTCTCGGAGAGGCTCTCGTAGAACGGCTGCCCGATGAGCAGGGTGACCGCGGTGAAGGTGAGGACGGCGAGCAACAGTCCGAGGGCGAACAGCACGACGACGAGGAAGCCGCGGAACAGTCCGCGCCAGGGGCTCGTCCAGTCGTCGGCGAACGGTGTCGACCATCCGACGAAGTCCTCGCCCCACACCGCGAGCGCCACCAGGGCCGCCGCGTAGAGGACAAGTGTGATCAGGCCGGGAACGAGACCGAACCCGTACTGCTTGCCGTGCCGGGCCACCCACCGCTGGCCCTTCAGGAGGTACGTGAACCCCACCCCTAGATCGCGCATGGCCGAACTCTATCGGTCGTGCACATTTCACGGCCCGGGGCCGGCCGGGGCCCGCGTGCCGTGTGCGGCGCGGGCTCGCGACGGCCCTCGTGGGCCATCCGGGGCATCGCTGACACCAACACCCTCTTGATGCAGTTGAGTCGAACAGGTACACCTCGCCGTACCGATCTCCGGAAGCAACGATCTCGGCCAGGTGTTGATCACCATGGCACACGCAAGCAGTGGGCTGGTTGAGGAGAGCGAATGACTCGATTGACTCGGACGACGAAGGAGATCCACGGCAGCGTCGCCGACGGATTCGAAGCGGTGCGGGAGGCGTTCGCCGCGTTCGTGGCGGAGGAGCAGCCCGACTACGAAGGCCAGTTGTGCGCCCATGTGCACGGACGGCGGGTCGTCGACCTGTGGGCGCCGGGTGACGGCGCCGGCCCCGACTCCCTCTACGGCGTCTACTCCTCCACCAAGGGCGCCGCCCATCTGGTGGTCGCGCTCCTCGTCCAGGAGGGCACCCTGGAGCTGGACCGGAAAGTCACCTACTACTGGCCGGAGTTCGCGGCCGAGGGCAAGGGCGCGCTGACCCTGCGCGAGCTGCTCGCGCACCGGGCCGGGGTGATCGGCACGGACAGCGGGTTCTCGCCGCGGGAACTGGCCGACGACCGGCAGATCGCCGAGCGCCTCGCCGACCAGAGGCCGTTCTGGCGGCCGGGCACCGCCTTCGGCTACCACGGGCTGGTCATCGGGGCGCTCACCGGCGAGGTCGTACGGCGGGCCACGGGCCGCACGCTCCAGGAGGTGTACGAGGAGCGGGTGCGCGTCCCGTACGGGCTGGACTTCTTCCTGGGACTGCCCGCGGCGCACGAGCCGCGGTTCCGCACCGCGCAGCCGATGGCGCCGACCGCCGAGCAGCGGGCGCTGCTGGACTCCCTGCCGGGCGGGCCGCACACCCTGGCCGCCGTCGCCTTCAACCGGCATGCCGCCGAGCCGACCGATCTGGAACTCCTGCCCAACGATCCCCTGATCCGGGCCCGGGGGCCGGCCTCGGTGGGCGGGGTGGCCTCGGCGCGCGGACTGGCCGGGCTGTACGCGGCGGCGATCAGCGAGGTCGGCGGGAAGGCGCCGCTGCTGAAGGAGGACACGGCGGCGGAGTTCGGGCAGCTGCACTCGGTGGGCTACGACGTGGTGGCGCGTTCGCACAGGTCGTACGGGCTGGGCTTCCAGGCGACCGCCGACACCTGGCACCCGTTCCTCGGTGCCGGGGCCTTCGGGCACAGCGGGGCGGGCGGTTGCCAGGCCTTCGCGGATCCGCGCAGCGGGCTCGCCTACGGCTACACACGGCGCCGGTTCGCCTTCCCGGGCGGGTCCGCGCCGGAGAACGACCGGCTGGCGGCGGCCGTGCATGCCGCCGCACTGGCTTCCGGCTGACGGCAGGGCACGGCGGAAGGCCCCGCGGACGGCCTGCCGAGCGAGCGAAGGCCGCACCCCACGTCCAGGGGTGCGGCCTTCGCCGTACGCGACGACCGGTGCCAGGGCGGTGTCACGGGCCGGGGGTCAGAGCTTGACGATCATCTTTCCGGTGTTGTCGCCGCGCAGCACCCCGAGGAACGCCTCCAGGTTGTTCTCGATGCCCTCGACGACCGTCTCGCGGTACTTCAGCTCGCCGGAACGGACCCAGCCGCCGACCTCCTGGACGAACTCCGGCTGGAGGTCGTAGTGGTCGCCGACCAGGAGGCCCTCGATACGGCCACGGGTCGCGATGAGGCGGGCGAGGTTCTTCGGGCCGGGGGCCGGCTCGGTGTTGTTGTAGACGGAGATCATGCCGCAGATCACGATGCGGCCCTTCTCGTTGAGCGAGCCGATGGCCGCCTCGAGGTGGTCGCCGCCGACGTTGTCGAAGTAGACGTCGACACCGTCGGGAGCGGCCTCGCGGAGCTGCGCGGCCACGGGTCCGTTCTTGTAGTTGAAGGCGGCGTCGAAGCCGTACTCCTCGACGAGCAGCTTGACCTTCTCGTCGGAGCCGGCCGAGCCGATGACCCGGGAGGCGCCCTTCAGCCTGGCGATCTGGCCGACCTGGCTGCCGACGGCGCCGGCCGCGCCCGACACGAAGACGGAGTCGCCCTCCTTGAAGGAGCCGGTGCGCAGCAGGCCCGCGTAGGCGGTGAGACCGGTCATCCCGAGGACGCCGAGGTAGGTGGAGAGGGGCGCGGCCTCGGGGTCGACCTTGACGGCCTGCTTGGCGTCGAAGGTGGCGTACTCGCGCCAGCCGCCGAAGTGCAGGACGTGATCGCCGACCGAGACACCCTCGGCGGCGGAGGCGACGACCTCGCCGACCGCCCCGCCCTGCATGGCCTTGCCCAGCTCGAAGGGGGCCACGTACGACTTGGCCGCGCTCATCCGGCCGCGCATGTAGGGGTCGACGGACACGTAGGCGTTGCGCACCAGCACCTCACCCGGGCCGGGCTGCCGGATCTCCGCCTCGGCCAGCTCGAAGTCCTCGGGCTTCGGCCAGCCGACGGGGCGGCTGAGCAGACGCCATTCGCGGCTGGTGGTGGGGAGGGCCGACTCGGTCATGGGGGGCTGCCTTTCCTGTGCTCGCAAATGCTTCACTACCTGAAACAACCATGCTCCTGAATATTTCAGAATGTCAAGTAACGGGGTACCCTGGATCCATGCCCACCCCACATCCGGCCCCTCTCCCCGATGCCCTGACCATGGAGGTCGTCGGCCTGATCGGCGAGGTCGTGGCCCGTTACTACGAGGACTACGAGGAAGCCGCCGCAGGTCACGCCCTCACCGGCGCGCAGGCCCGGCTGCTGAGCCTGCTCTCGCTGGAGCCGCTGCCGATGCGGAAGCTGGCGCAGAAACTGAAGTGTGAGCCGTCCAACGTGACCGGCATCGTCGACCGTCTGGAGTCCCGCGGCCTGGTCGAGCGACGCCTCGATCCGGCCGACCGCCGGGTGAAGCTCGCGGCGGCCACGGTCGAGGGCCGGAAGATCGCCAAGGGGCTGCGCGAGTCGCTGCGGTTCGCGCGGGAGCCGCTGGCGGGGCTGGCGGAGGAGGAGCGGGTGGTGCTGCGGGGACTGCTGCGGCGCATGCTGGGCACGGAGGACGGCGGGACCTGACCGCGCCCGACCGCGCCGAACCTCGCCGGACCCGACCGCGCCTGACCGCGCCGGGCGTGACTGCGCCTGACCCCGGCGGGCCTGACCGTGCATGCCTGCGCCCGGCCCGAGAGCGACGCGCCCGACCCGCACGGGGACGCTCGTGCGCGCCTGTGGCTCAGTCGTCCGAGCCGGACTTTCCGCCGCCCGTACGGTCCGTGCGGTTCGCCCCGCGGACCAGTTCGCCCGCCGCGAGGGTCACGACGGCCACGGCACGTGCCCAGCGCGGGCCGCCTCGCGCCGCCCACCAGACACAGGCACAGCCGCCGAGGACGAGCACCAGGATCCCCGTCAGGGCGAGCACGATCATGCGCTTCCCGCCTCTTCGCCCGTGAACTCGTACTGCAGTTCGTAGAGATGGCCCGCCTTCACCATCACGGTGACCTCGACGGGGCGGCCGCCGTCGCTGTGGATGACGCGCAGGGTGCGCAGTACCGGCATGCCGCTGGTGAGGCGGAGTGCCTGGTACTGGGCCTGGGTGGGAACCCTGGCGGAGACCCGGTCCGTGCTGCGGCGGGGCGGGTGGCCGAGTGCGGTCAGCAGGGCGGGGGTGCCGCCCCTGATCCGCCGGCGCTCGGCCAGCGGCGTCCCCTGGGCGATGTCCAGCGGGTAGTAGCACTCGACGAGTTCGGCGGGCTCGTCGTCGACGAGGAGTATCTGGCCGCGGAGCAGCGCGATGCCGTCCGCCGGGAGGTCGAGGGCGGCACGCACGTCGGCGGGCGGCCGGCTCTCGGCCACGTCGAGGAGCTGTATGCGGGCGTGCGTGCCGTGCTTGGCCGCCTCGGAGAGCCACCGGTAGGGCGCTCCGGGGTTGCCCGGCCGGATGAGCGTGGCGGGCCGGACGGTGCGCTGGCGGTGCTCGCGGACCGTGACGGAGGCGCCCGCCCGGCCGACCACCAGGCGCTCCTCCTTGAGAAGCTGAAGGGCCTTCTGGACCGTGGCGCTCGACGCCCCGAAGCGTTCCTTGAGCCGGGCGGTGGTGGGCAGGTTGGCGCCGGGAGCGAGCTCTCCGCTCATGATGTCGTCGCGCAGATCGGCCGCGATCCGCTCGTGCAGGGAGCGGCGGTCGACGGCTTCCGGGTCTGCCTTGGGCACGGTCATCCGATCCTGATCTGGTAGCGCAGCCTCTGCCGTAGGGCAGGCATCACCATACGGTCGACCTGAATCGGCCGGTCGGCGTGGTCCAGCGTGAGCCGGACGAGCCGCAGGACCGGTTCCTCGGGGGCGGTCCGCAGGGAGTGGCGCTCCTCCTCGTCCGGCATCCCGGCCGTCACGTCCTCCCGCACGAGGACGCCGACGTGACCGAGCTCGGCGAGCAGGGTGAGGGCTCCGCCGGGGATCTTGGCGGTCCCGGCGAGACGGGTGCCCGCCGCTATGGCCGTCGGGTAGTACGTGTCGGTCAGCTCGCTGGGCTCGTCGTCGAGGAGGATCAGCCGCCGGCGTACGACGACCTGCTCGCCCTCGGGGACGCCGAGCAGCGCCGCGACGTCGGCGGGGGCGGGCACCTCACCGGCGTGCAGGATGCGCTGGCTGCCACGCCGCCCCTGCGCGGCGGCCTCGGCCGCCCAGGCGTCGCCCTGCCCGGTGCCCCGTGGCGTCAGATACGGCAACGACGCGCTGACCCATCCGCTCGCACCCACGACTCCTCCTGTACGGCCGACCGTTCTTTCGACCCTGCCGCCCTACACGGTAGGCGACTTGGCTCATCCGCCAACCGCCACCCTCAGCCACCCTCAGCCACCCTTCACTACCTTGTTACCTTTCGCGAATAACAGTAAGGTTTCGCCGCAGGACGCCCCAGAACCACCGGAGGTGCCCCCCGTGCCCCTGTCACGGCAACGTCGTTTCCCCCGCTCGCGCGCGTCCGTACGGGCCGCCCGGGTCTTCGTCCACCAGGTGCTGAGCGACTGGGACTGCGTCGACCGGCTGGACGACATAGAGCTGTGCGTATCGGAACTCGCCACGAACGCCCTGCTGCACGGGGTGCCCCCCGGCCGGCAGTACTGCGTGACCCTCACCCTCGACGGCCCTCTGGTCCGCCTCGCCGTACGCGACACCGGTGACCATCCCGTGCCCGCGTGCCCGCCGGCCCCCGACGCCTGTTCGGGCCGGGGCCTCTTCCTGGCCCGGGAACTCGCGGACGACCTGGGCATCACCGAACACTCCGTGGGCAAGACGGTGTGGGTGACCTTCAAGACCGAGAGCCTGCCCGGGACACCCTGACGACGGCTCCCGGCCCGGGCCGGGAGCGTCGCATCGCCTCAGGTCTTCTTGCGGGTCGTCATGAAGCGCTGGACCAGGATGAACGCGCACAGCAGCACACCGGTGGCGATCTTCGTCCACCAGGAGCTGAGGGTGCCCTCGAACTGGATGATGCTCTTGATCAGGCCCAGCACCAGCACGCCGAACAGGGTGCCCAGCACATACCCGGAGCCACCCGTCAGCAGCGTGCCGCCGATGACCACCGCGGCGATCGCGTCGAGTTCCATGCCGGTCGCGTGCAGCGGGTCGCCGGACTGGATGTACAGGGTGAAGAGCAGCCCGGCCAGCGCCGAGCAGAACCCGCTCACGGTGTACACGGCGATCTTCGTGCCGCCCTGCGGGAGACCCATCAGCATGGCCGACTGCTCGTTGCCGCCGATGGCGTACACCCGGCGTCCGAAGCGGGTGTAGTGCAGGACGTAGAACGCCACGGCGAGGACGACCAGCGAGACGATCGCGCCGATGGACAGGAAGCCCATCCCCAGCGACACCTGCGCCTGGGCCATGCTGCTCACCGAGGAGTCGCCGATGGAGATCGACTCCTTGCTGATGACCAGGCACAGGCCGCGGAAGAGGAAGAGGCCGGCGAGGGTCACGATGAAGGGCTGGATCTCGAAGTTGTGGATCACATAGCCCATCAGGAAACCGCCGAGCGCGCCCACGCCCAGCGCCATGGGGATCACCAGCAGCAGCGGCAGCCCCTGGCGCTCCACCAGCCAGGCCGTGAACATCGTCGTGAAGCCGATCATCGAACCGACGGACAGGTCGATGCCGCCGGACAGGATGACGAAGGTGACACCGACCGCGGCGACCAGCAGATAGCCGTTGTCGATGAACAGGTTCAGGAAGACCTGCGGCTCACCGAACCCGTAGTTCTGGTACCGGCTCAGGCCCACGCCGTACATCAGCAGGAAGAGCAGGGCCGTCACCGCGACGGGCAGACGCCGGTCGCCGAGCAGCCGCGAGGCCGTGGACGGGGTACGGCTGTCGGAGGCCGTGGGGCTCTGGGTGGTCGCGCTCATCACGACACCTCCATCTTGGGGGCGGCCTCGGACGCCGCGGCGGGGTCCGCCGGGGCCGCGGCCGTCTTGCCGCTTCCCTTCGCGCCGGATCCGGCGCCGAACCTGGCGCCGAACACCTTGGCGCGGAACTTCGGGGACTGGAGCAGGCAGACGACGATGACGACGGCGGCCTTGAAGACCAGGTTGGTCTGGGTCGGCACGCCGATGGTGTAGATCGTGGTGGTCAGGGTCTGGATGACGAGGGCGCCGACCACCGTGCCGCCGACGGAGAACCGGCCGCCCAGGAGCGAGGTGCCGCCGATCACCACGGCGAGGATCGCGTCGAGTTCGATCCACAGGCCGGCGTTGTTGCCGTCCGCTGCCGAGGTGTTGGAGCTGATCATCAGGCCGGCGATGCCCGCGCAGAGCGCGCAGAACGCGTACACCATGATCTTGATGCGCCGGGACCTGATGCCCACCAGGCGGCTGGCCTCGGCGTTGCCGCCGACCGCCTCGACCAGCAGGCCGAGTGCCGTGCGGCGGGTCAGCACCACGGTGACGGCCACGACCGCGGCCACCACGAAGATGGAGAACGGCAGGGTCAGCCAGTAGCCGCCGCCGATCAGCTTGTACGGCTCGCTGTTGATGGTGATGATCTGGCCGTCGGTGATCAGCTGGGCGACACCGCGCCCGGCGACCATGATGATCAGGGTGGCGATGATCGGCTGGATCCCCATCCTGGCGACCAGGAAGCCGTTCCACAGACCGCAGACGACTGCGGCCAGCAGACCCAGGCCCATGGCGAGCAGCACCCCGGACAGGGCGCCCTGGTCGGACTGGTCGCTGATGTACGAGCAGGCCAGTGCTCCGGTGATGGCGACCACGGCGCCGACGGAGAGGTCGATGCCGCCGGTGGCGATGACCAGGGTCATGCCGACCGCCACCAGGATGAGCGGCGATCCGAACAGCACGATCGAGACGAGGCTGCCGTAGAGGTGACCGTCCGCCATCTTGATCGAGAAGAAGTCGGGCGTGAAGGGAACGTTGACGAGCAGCAGCAGGACCAGGACCGCCACCGGCCAGAACAGGTGGTGGTGGGTCAGCGCTCGCCACCGGGAAGAGGTGGTCGAAGAGGTGGTCACTGGTGCTCTCCGCTCGCGATGGTCTCCAGGATCCGGCTCGTGGTGATCTCGGGCCCGTTGGCGATCTGCGCCACCAGCCGGCGGTCGCGCAGCACTCCGATGGTGTGGCTGAGCCGGAGTACCTCCTCCAGCTCGGCCGCGATGTACAGCACCGACATGCCGTCCTCGGAGAGCGATACGACGAGCTTCTGGATCTCCGCCTTGGCTCCGATGTCGATGCCGCGCGTCGGCTCGTCCAGGATCAGCAGCTTCGGCTGGGTGATCAGCCACCGGGCCAGCAGCACCTTCTGCTGGTTGCCGCCGCTGAGCTGGCCGACCCTGGCCTCGGGGTTGGCGGGGCGGATGTCCAGCGCCTTGATGTACTTGGCGACGAGTTCGTCGCGCTGGGCGACCGGGATGGGCCGGGTCCAGCCGCGCGCGGCCTGCAGGGCCAGGATGATGTTCTCGCGCACCGTCAGATCGGGCACCAGGCCCTCGCTCTTGCGGTTCTCGGAGCAGAAGGCGACACCGGCGTTGATCGCGTCGTTCGGGGCGCTCATCGAGACCTGCCTGCCGCCGATGGACACCTTTCCGGTGTCCGGCTGGTCGGCGCCGAAGAGCAGCCGGGCGAGTTCGGTCCGGCCCGATCCGAGCAGGCCGGCGAGCCCGATCACCTCGCCCTTCTTGATCTCCATGTCGAACGGGGCGATGCCGCCGGTCCGGCCGAGGCCGTCCGCCACGAGCAGGGTCTCGCCGGCGTCGGAGTGCAGCTGGTGTTCGTGGAGTTCGTCCAGCTGGCCCATGGCCTTGCCGAGCATGAGCTGGACGAGGCCGACCTGGTCGAGGTCGCGCACCATGTGCTCACCGACGAGGGTGCCGTTGCGCAGTACGGTCATCCGGTCGCAGACCTCGTAGATCTGGTCGAGGAAGTGCGACACGAACAGGATCGCGACACCCTCGTCCTTCAACCGCCGCATCAGCGCGAACAGTTGGAGGACCTCGTCGCGGTCGAGGCTGGAGGTCGGCTCGTCGAGGATCAGCACCTTGGTGCCCGGCCCCTTGCCGCCGCCCGCGCCGTCGCCGGTGCCCAACGACCGGACGATCGCGACCAGTTGCTGCACGGCCAGCGGGTACGAGGACAGCGGGGCGGTGACGTCGATGTCGAGTCCGAGCCGGTCCACCAGCTCCGCCGCCTGCCGGCGCAGCTGCTTCCACTGGATGCGGCCCAGCCGGGTCGGTTCACGCCCGATGAAGATGTTCTCCGCCACCGACAGGTTGGGGCAGAGGTTGACCTCCTGGTAGACGGTGCTGATGCCGGCCTGCTGGGCCTCCAGCGGGCTGGTGATCCGCACGGTCTCGCCGTCCAGCGTGATCGTGCCGCCGTCCAGGGAGTAGACCCCCGTGAGCACCTTGATGAGGGTGGACTTGCCCGCGCCGTTCTCGCCCATCAGGGCGTGGATCTCGCCGGGGAAGAGCCGGAAGTCGACGTCCGACAGAGCCCGTACCCCCGGAAACTCCTTGACTATGCCCGTCATTTCCAGGACGGGCCGTGGCTCTGCCATGGCAGCGCTCCTCTTGAGATTCGTTCAGGCCCGCAGGGAGCCCCGGGACCGACGGCTCGGCCGACCGGAGGCTCCCTGCCGGTGCGTGCGTCGGTCAGTACTTGCGGCTCGGGAGCGCGGCCGCGGCCTGGTCCTGCATGAAGTCGCCCTCCTCGGTCTTGATCCAGCGCTCGACCGTCTCGCCGTCCTTGACCTTCTTGACGACGTCCATCAGCTGCGGGCCGAGGAGCGGGTTGCACTCGACGATGGCGTTGATCTTGCCCTCGGACATGGCCACGAAGCCGTCCTTCACGCCGTCGATCGAGACGATCAGGATGTCCTTGCCGGGCTTCTTGCCGGCCGCCTCGATGGACTGGATGGCGCCGATGGCCATGTCGTCGTTGTGCGCGAAGAGAACGTTGATGTCCGGGTTGGACTGGAGGAAGGCCGCCATGACCTGCTTGCCGCCGGCACGGGTGAAGTCACCGGTCTGGCTGACGACGACCTTCCAGTCGTCCTTGTGGCTCGCGTCCATGACCTCCTTGAAGCCCTTGGCGCGCTCGATCGCGGGGGCGGCGCCGGTGGTGCCCTCCAGCTGGGCGATCTTCACCGCGCCCTTGAGGCCGGCCTTCGCGATGACCTTCTCGAGGATCTTGGCGGCGCGGCGGCCCTCGTCGGTGAAGTCGGAGCCGACCAGGGTCACGTACAGGGACTCGTCGGAGGTCTCGACGGAGCGGTCGGTGAGGACCACCGGGATCTTCTTGGCCTTGGCCTCCTTCAGCACCGCGTCCCACCCGGTGACGACCACCGGCGAGAAGGCGATGACGTCGACCCCCTGGGTGATGTAGCTGCGGATCGCGGAGATCTGGTTCTCCTGCTTCTGCTGGGCATCGGAGAACTTGAGGGTGTAACCCGCCTCCTTGGCCGCCGCCTTCACCGAGTCGGTGTTGGCGCTGCGCCAGCCGCTCTCCGAACCGACCTGGGAGAAGCCGAGCGTGATCGCCTTGCCGCCGTCCCCGGAGGAGCTGCTGGACGCGCCGTCGTCCTCCTTGGCGCAGGCCGCCAGGCCGCCCGCCGCCGCCACGCCGACCGCCGCGGTGAGGAAGTTTCTTCTGCTGAGCATGTTCTTCTCCTTTGAAGAGCCGGCCCGGGGATGGACCTGCTGGTACTCGATGGACCGGCCGTGCTGCGTCCAGCCTGTCGATCACTGTTCGGCATTTCGGCCACACTGCTGGTCAGGGGTCCGACGGGGTGCGTCAGAGGGGTACGCCCTCCGGTTGAGCGGCGCTCGGGAACGTACTTGCGCGTACGACGAGTTGGGGTTCGATCGCGATCCGGGGCGTGTCGGCTGCCGGCCGGCCCTCGATCTGCTCCAGGAGCAGCGCGATGCCTCGCTGGCCCACCGTCGAGAAGTCCTGCCGGACGGTGGTGAGCGGCGGCGCGAAGAACTCCGACTCCGGGATGTCGTCGAAGCCGACCACCGCGACGTCCTGGGGAGTCCGGACGCCCGCCTCTCGCAGGGCCCGCAACACTCCCAGCGCCATCTGGTCGTTGGCGACGAAGACGGCGGTCAGCCCCCGGCCCACCCAGCCGGCCAGTTCCTGGCCCGCGCGGTAGCCCGACAGCGGACTCCAGTCCCCCCGCAGCAGCATGGGCGGCTCGACGCCCGCCGCTTCGAGGGTGGCCCGCCAGCCGGCGGCCCGGTCGGCCGCCTCCTGCCAGTCCTCGGGTCCGGCGAGGTGCCAGACCGTGCGGTGGCCGGCGGCCAGCAGGTGACCGGTCGCCAGCCGCGCCCCCAGATGCTGGTCGACGCCGACACGGGGGATGTCCATGCCCGGCTCGCCGCCCACGACCACCACCGGGAAGGGATGGCGCAGTTCGGCCAGGGCGTCCACCGCCGACCGCTGCGGGGCGATGGCGACCACGCCCTCCACCCCGCCCTCACTGAGATGGTCCAGGGCCTCGGAGAGCTTCTCCATGGTCAGTTCGCGCAGACTGACCGTCGAGACGAGATATCCCTCGGCCCGCGCCGCCTCCTCGAGCGCGAACAGCGTGCTGGCCGGCCCGTAGAGGGTGGTGTCGGAGGCGACCACGCCCAGCGTCCGGGTGCGCCGGGTCGCCAGGGCACGTGCGGAGAAGTTGCGGCGGTAGCCCATCTCCTCGATCGCCCGCAGCACCCTGGCCCGTGTCTCGTCCCGCACGTTGGGGTGCTCTCCCAGCACGCGGGACACGGTCTGGTGGGACACGCCGGCCAGGCGCGCCACGTCGGCCATGGTGGGCGGCCGGAGCCGGGTGTGTGTCACGGCCGCACCTCCTTGGCGCTCGTCTGCCGACAATTCCGGTAAGTCCTGCGGTGTGGGCGGACGGTTCCGCGCCACGGGCTTCACTCCGGGATCCCGGTGGGCCCGACGACACCGGCGGGAAAAGCGAGTGGGGACGCTGCGGGCACGACCGTTCGTACCTCCCCGTGCTGACGTCGTCGCCGACTGGTGAATGCGGAGGTCATTGTGAGCGCTAACAATTCATGGCGGTCAAGGGGGTTGCACGGGAAGCTCGTCACGGTTCCATAACGCGCTTGCCGGGGACAGCGCATCGTCCCTGGTCACAGGCCGAAAGGGCGGCCGAGGCCGGGCACCGGGCAGCGGGCCGCCGACGGGCCCCGCGGCCGGAACACGCCCAACCCGCTTCACGGCACACCGATTTCGGCCGTACCGGGGCGTCCTGCACGACGTTGTGGACGGCCCACATGACGATCGCTCAGCGCGGCCGGGGGCCGGACGGCAGGCTCTGGCGGAGCCCTACGAGCACCACCACAGGAAGCGTGTGCACGTCTGCGAGGGCGACGGATCCGGGGACGCGTCCGGCGCCGACGGGTCGGCGGTCGGGGTGGGGTCCGAGCCGGAGTCCGAGTCCGAAGGGGTCGATCCGGAGGTCGACCCGGAGGAGCCGGGGAGGGTGGCCGACTGGGCCTCCTTGTCCGGGCCCGGCGTGGCCGACGCGTCCTTCGCGGACTCCGACGCCGACGGAGAGGCGGAGGGGCTCGGGGAGCTCGAGGCCTTGTCCCCGCCCGTGTCGGTCCTGTCGTCCAGGGGCTGCGCGGACGCGCTCGGCCCCGACGACGAACCGTCGACCTCGGACGCCTCTCCCCCGGCCGCCGCCGGGTTCCCCGGGGAGGTGAACCCCGGTGCGTCCACGCCGAGTTCGGCCAGGCTCAGGCCGCCGGCCGCGAGCGCGAAGCCGACGGTGATCAGTACGATGCGTTTGCGGCGTCTTCGGTGGGCCGAGGCCTTGCGGTCGCGGCGGCTCGCCTCCGGCGCGCCGGCCGCGCCCTGGGGGCCGCGCCGACCGCCCCGACCCTGCTCGCGGCGACGCGCGGCCCGGCCCTGCGGCTCGCCGCTCCCGGCTTCGTGATCGACATACCCGTCGTGAGCGTCGTGATCGCCGCGGTCATCCCGGCCGTCGTGATCGCCGCGGTCATCCCGGCCGTCGTGAGCGCCGTCGCCGTCCGGGGCGCCGCGACCGTCCGGGGCGCCGGGCGTCAGGTGCGCCGCCGCGTCCTGCGCGTAGGGCTCGGGTCCGGACGCGCCGGGCGGATACGCGCGTAGCTGTGGAGCAGGCGCGCCGCACCCCGGGCAGGCGAGGGCGCCGTTGAGGTGCCGTCGGCACGGGTGGCAGTAGTCCATGACGCGGGAAGACTAAGTTCCCGGACAGGCGCGTTCCCGGGTTCACCTGTGAAAGTTGTGTGGGAAACCGGCCATACCGGCGCGACACTTCGAGTGACCTGGACCACAGCGCGGCAGGCCAAGTTTCGAAAGGAGTACCGAAACTGCCGAAACCGTTACCTGTTCGACCCATTGACACTCGCCTCGCGCAATCCTTACTGTCTGGCCAGCATTTCGAACATGTGACGAAATCTCGAACAGCCGAAGGGTAACTTCCGTGCGCATCACCGGAATCAGCACGCACGTGGTCGGGACGCCGTGGCGCAACCTGACCTACGTCCTGGTGCACACCGACGAGGGCATCACGGGTGTCGGAGAGACCCGCATGCTGGGTCATACCGACGCGCTGATCGGCTACCTGAAGGAGGCCGAGGCCAACCACATTCTCGGCTCCGACCCATTCGCTGTCGAGGACCTCGTGCGCCGGATGAAGTACGGCGACTACGGGCGGGCCGGCGAGATCGTGATGTCGGGCATCGCCGTCGTCGAGATGGCCTGCTGGGACATCAAGGGCAAGGCTCTCGGCGTGCCCGTCTGGCAGCTCCTCGGCGGCAAGGTCACCGACAAGGTCAAGGCCTACGCCAACGGCTGGTACACCACCGAGCGGACCCCGGAGGCCTACCACAAGGCCGCCCAGGGAGTCATGGAGCGCGGCTACAAGGCGCTCAAGATCGACCCCTTCGGCACCGGGCACTTCGAGCTGGACCACCAGCAGACCCTGTACGCCGTCTCGCTCATCGAGGCCGTGCGCGACGCCATCGGGCCTGACGCCGAGCTGATGCTGGAGATGCACGGCCGCTTCTCCCCCGCCACCGCCGTCCGGCTCGCGAACGAACTCGCGCCCTTCAAGCCCGCGTGGCTGGAGGAGCCGTGCCCGCCCGAGAACCTGAAGGCTCTCGAGAAGGTCGCCGCGAAGGTCGACATCCCCGTCGCCACCGGTGAGCGCATCCACGACCGCGTCGAGTTCCGTGAGCTCTTCGAGAGCCAGGCCGTGGACATCATCCAGCCGGACGTCGGCCACATCGGCGGCATCTGGGAGACCAGGAAGCTGGCCGCCACCGCCGAGGCGCACTACGTGCTCGTCGCCCCGCACAACGTCGGCGGCCCGGTCCTCACCGCCGCCTCGCTCCAGGTCGGCTTCACCTCCCCGAACTTCAAGATCCTCGAGCACTTCAACGACTTCGCCGACTCGGAGATCAAGAAGGTCGTCAAGGGGGCTCCCCAGGTCGTCGACGGCTACTTCCACCTGTCCGACGCGCCCGGTCTCGGTGTCGAGCTCGACGTGGACGCCGCCGCCGAGTTCCCGCAGCAGCAGGCCCGTTTCGACCTCTGGGCCGAGGGCTGGGAGCAGCGCAAGCCGAAGGGCAGCAGCAAGTGAGTACAGCCGTCGTCGTCGAGGCGCCGGGCGAGCACCGGCTCGTCCCGCACGAGCCTCGGCGGCCGGAACCCGGCGAGGCGCTCGTCCGCGTCCACGCCACCGGCATCTGCGGCAGCGACCGCGAGGTGTACCAGGGCAACCGGCCCGAGGGCTACGTCCGCTACCCGCTGACCCCCGGCCACGAGTGGTCGGGGACGGTCGAGGCGGTCGGCGCCGGGGTCCCCGCGTCGCTCGTCGGCCGCAAGGTCGTCGGTGAGGGGTTCCGCAACTGCCAGGTCTGCGACCGCTGTCACGCGGGCGAGACGACGCTGTGCACGGACGGGTACGAGGAGACCGGCTTCACCCAGCCGGGGGCCATGGCGGCCACCCTCACCCTGCCGGCCCGGCTGCTGCACGTCCTGGCGGACGACGCCGACCTCACCGCGGCCGCCCTGCTCGAGCCCGCCGCCTGCATCGCGGCCGCCGCGATCAAGGCGCACGCGCTGCCGGGCGAGAAGGTGGCCGTCGTCGGCACCGGGACGCTGGGCATGTTCGCCGTCCAGTTCCTGAAGGCGGGATCGCCCGCCGAGCTGCTGGTCGTCGGCACCCGGAGCGACCGGGAGGCGCTCTCCCGGCAGTTCGGGGCCACCGACTTCCGGACCAGGGACCAGGAGCTCCCGGACGACTTCGACGTCGTCATCGAGACCGCCGGGTCCGCGTCCGCCGCCCGGACCGCCGCCTCGCTGCTGCGGCGCGGTGGCCGGCTGGTCCTCACCGGGATCCCGGCGCCGGGCGCCGACGGGCTCGACCCGACGGACCTGGTCGTACGACAGCTGGAGGTGCACACCGTCTTCGGAGCGCCGCCGGACGCCTGGTCGCACACCGTCCGGGTGTTCGGAGCCGGGCTGCTCGATCCGCTGCCGCTGGTCACGCACGAACTGCCGCTCGCCGAGTTCTCCGCGGCCATCGACCTGGTGGGATCAGGCGATCCGAAGGTGGGCAAGGTGCTGCTCAAGCCGTAAGCCCCTGAGCCGTACGCCGGTGCGGAGGCGACCTGACCGCCCCCGCACCGGCGTACACCCACACCCCGCACGACCTGAGCCGCGAACCTTGACCGAAATATCGAACACGAAGGACGGCATGTGACCACCGACGCTTCCGCCACGGCAGCCCGTCGACCCGGTGAGCAGGCGCTCACCGCCCTCGGCCTGGGCGCGCCCGCGCTCGACCCCGCCGACACCTCTGCCCACACCTTCCCGGGTGGCGGCCGCTGGCGCACCGAGGTCCCTTCGTGCGAGGGTCCCGAAGCGCTGGCCGTCATCCTCAAGGAGGCCTCGCGCCTCGACGTGCCGATCCACCGGATCAGCCAGGGCAGCGGCGTGTGGATGCTGACCGACGCCGAGATCACCGAGATGGTCGACGCCACCGGCGAGCGTGACATCGAGCTCTGCCTCTTCACCGGGCCGCGCGGCACCTGGGACATCGGCGGCTCGACCCGCACCGACTCGCGGGGCGGCGGGCTGCGTGCCCGCGGTCACGACGCCGTCGCCGGATGCGTCGAGGACGCCGTCCGGGCCACGGAACTGGGCGTCAAGTGCCTGCTCGTCGCCGACGAGGGCGTGCTGTGGACGCTGCACCGCGCCCGTGCGGCCGGCATCATCCCGGCCGACACCACACTGAAGGTGTCCGCGCTCATCGGCCCCGTCAACCCGGCGGCGTACGCGGTGTACGAGCAGCTCGGCGCCGACTCGGTCAACGTGCCCAGCGACCTCACCCTGGACCACCTGACCGAGATCCGCCGGGTCTCCGGCGCCCCCATGGACATGTACATCGAGGCCCCCGACGATCTCGGCGGTTACGTCCGGATGTACGAGGTCGCCGAGCTGATCCGGCGCGGTGCACCGCTCTACCTGAAGTTCGGCCTGTCCAAGGCCCCGGGGATCTACCCCTACGGCCATCACCTGCGGGATCTGGCGCTCTCCACGGCCCGGGAACGGGTGCGGCGTGGACGGCTCGCCCTCGACCTCCTCGCCCGTCATGGCGCGGACGGCGACATGGCGCCGCTGGGCTCGCGCCTGCCGGGTGAACTCAAGCGGTTTGACATCCAGTCATAACGTTCCGGAAACCCCGCTTCACAGAAGCCGACACAGGCGCGCAGAATCCCACACACCGCTTCTTCACTTCTTCTCTTCTTCCCGGCGTTGCTCCGGGAGCGGCCGACGCACCGCGATACCGACCCCTGCACACACATCAAGGATGATGATCATGCGCAACCGTAGAGTCTCCCTCGCCGCCATAGCCGGAGCCGCCTCCCTCGCCCTGACTCTGTCCGCCTGCGGCCAGAGCGGTGACGGTGGCAGCAAGGACGAGGGCTCGGACAGCGCCAAGGGCGGGACCATCGGTATCGCGATGCCGACCAAGTCCTCCGAGCGCTGGATCTCCGACGGCGCCAACGTCGTCAAGGACCTCGAGGCCAAGGGCTACAAGACCAAGCTGGTCTACGGCGAGGACGACCCCGACCAGCAGGTCTCGCAGATCGAGAACCTGATCACGCAGGGCGTCAAGGCGCTGATCGTCGCGGCCATCGACAACAAGTCACTGAACAACGTCCTCCAGCAGGCCGCCGACGCCAAGATCCCGGTCATCTCCTACGACCGACTGATCCTCGGCACGAAGAACGTCGACTACTACGCGTCCTTCGACAACACCAAGGTCGGCG
This sequence comes from Streptomyces sp. NBC_01334, assembly GCF_035983595.1. Taxonomy (NCBI): domain Bacteria; kingdom Bacillati; phylum Actinomycetota; class Actinomycetes; order Kitasatosporales; family Streptomycetaceae; genus Streptomyces; species Streptomyces sp. NBC_01334. The sequence continues at coordinate 3,264,882 of NZ_CP130718.1, forward strand.
AGCTCCAGGCCAACTACATCGTCGACAAGCTCGGCCTGAAGTCCGGCAAGGGCCCGTTCAACATCGAGCTGTTCGCCGGCTCCAACGACGACAACAACACCAAGTACTTCTTCAACGGCGCGATGAGCGTGCTCCAGCCGTACATCGACAGCAAGAAGCTCGTCGTCCAGTCCGGCCAGACCGGTCTCACCCAGGTCACCACCCTGCGCTGGGACGGCGCGACCGCGCAGAGGCGCATGGACGACATCCTCACCAAGTCGTACGGCAGCAAGAAGGTCGACGCGGTCCTCTCGCCGTACGACGGCATCTCCATCGGCATCCTGTCGGCGCTGAAGTCGGACAGCTACGGCTCCGCGAGCAAGCCGCTGCCGGTCCTCACCGGCCAGGACGCCGAGCTGGCCTCGGTGAAGTCGATCATCGCGGGCGGCCAGACGCAGACCGTCTACAAGGACCTCCGTGAGCTGGCCAAGGTCGCCACGACCATGGTCGACGACGTCCTCAACGACAAGAAGCCCGAGACGAACGACACCAAGACGTACGACAACGGCACCAAGGTCGTCCCGGCCTACCTGCTCCAGCCGGTGAGCGTGGACAAGACCAACTACGAGAAGGTCCTCGTCGAGGGCGGCTACTACACGGCCGACCAGCTCAAGTAAGCGTCGACCCTCAAGGATTGGAAGGCACGACCATGGCGGGACCCGTCCTGGAAATGCGCTCGATCGTCAAGACCTTTCCCGGTGTGAAAGCGCTGTCGGACGTCACTCTGACCGTCCGCCAGGGCGAGGTCCATGCCATCTGCGGTGAGAACGGCGCCGGAAAGTCCACCTTGATGAAGGTGCTCTCCGGTGTCCATCCGCACGGCACGTACGAGGGCGAGATCCTGTTCGAGGGAGAGACCGTCTCCTTCAAGGACATCCGGGCCAGCGAGCAGCGCGGCATCGTCATCATCCACCAGGAGCTGGCGCTGGTGCCGTACCTCTCCCTCGCGGAGAACATCTTCCTCGGCAACGAGCACGCCACGCGCGGGCTGATCAACTGGAACGACACCCTGCGGCACGCCTCCGAGCTACTGCGCCGGGTCGGTCTGAGCGATCACCCCGAGACCCGCGTCGCCGACATCGGCGTGGGCAAGCAGCAGCTCGTGGAGATCGCGAAGGCGCTCTCGAAGAAGGTGAAGCTGCTCATCCTGGATGAGCCGACCGCGGCCCTCAACGACGAGGACAGCGACAAACTCCTGGATCTCATCCTGGAGTTGAAGAAGCAGGGCATCACCGCGATCGTCATCTCCCACAAGCTCAACGAGATCCGCAAGGTCGCGGACTCGGTGACGATCATTCGCGACGGGCAGTCCATCGAGACGCTCGACGTGAAGTCGGCGGAGACGACCGAGGACCGGATCATCAGCGGCATGGTCGGCCGCGACCTGGACAACCGCTTCCCCGAGCGCACCCCGCACGAGGCGGAGTCGGGCGCGGCCCCGGCCCTGGAGATCCGCAACTGGACCGTGCACCACCCGATCGACCAGCAGCGCAAGGTCGTCGACGACGTGTCGGTCCAGGTGCGGCGCGGGGAGATCGTCGGCATCGCGGGCCTGATGGGCGCCGGCCGCACCGAGCTCGCGATGAGCGTCTTCGGACGCTCCTACGGCCGGCACGCGGGCGGCACCGTCCTGAAGGACGGCAAGGAGATCCGCACGAAGACCGTCGCGGAGGCGGTCGGCCACGGGATCGCCTATGTCACGGAGGACCGCAAGCACTACGGCCTCAACCTCATCGACACGATCAACCGCAACATCTCGCTGACCGCGCTGGACAAGGTGGCCAAGCGGGGGATCGTCGACGAGCACGAGGAGCGGCAGGTCTCCGAGGGCTACCGCAAGTCCATGAACATCAAGGCGCCGACCGTCTTCGAGCCGGTGGGCAAGCTGTCCGGCGGCAACCAGCAGAAGGTCGTCCTCAGCAAGTGGATCTTCGCGGGTCCGGACGTGCTGATCCTGGACGAGCCCACGCGCGGTATCGACGTCGGCGCCAAGTACGAGATCTACACGGTCATCGACCAACTGGCCGCCCAGGGCAAGGCGGTCGTCTTCATCTCCTCCGAGCTGCCCGAACTGCTCGGTATGTGCGACCGCATCTACACCATGGCCGCCGGGCGGCTCACGGGCGAGTTCCCGCGGGCCGAGGCCACGCAGGAAGTGCTGATGCGTCAGATGACGAAGGACAAAGAGGTAACGCGATGAGCACCGACGTGACCAAGAGCCCGGCTGCCGCGCCGCCCGGCAAGAGCGGCGGACCGGCGGCCGGCGGCGGCCTGCTCCAGCTGGTGCTGGACGGCCTGCGCCGCAACATGCGCCAGTACGGCATGCTGATCGCCCTCGGCCTGATCGTCGCGCTCTTCGCGGTCTGGACCGACGGTGACCTGCTGCTGCCGCGCAACGTCTCCAACCTGGTCCTCCAGAACAGCTATGTGCTGATCCTCGCGATCGGCATGATGCTGGTGATCATCGCGGGCCACATCGACCTGTCGGTCGGTTCACTGACGGCGTTCATCGGCGCGTTCGCGGCCGTGCTGACGGTGCAGCACGACGTCTCGTGGCCCGTCGCGGTGGTGCTGTGCCTGATCGTGGGCGCGGTCGCGGGCTCGGTGCAGGGCTTCTTCATCGCGTATCTCGGCATACCGTCGTTCATCGTCACCCTCGCCGGCATGCTGATCTTCCGTGGCATGACGGAGATCTTCCTGGAGGGCCAGACCCTCGGCCCGTTCCCGGACGGTCTGCAGAAGATGGGCAACGGCTTCCTCCCGGAGGTCGGCCCGACCACGAACTACCACAACATCACGCTGCTGCTCGGCCTCGCCGTGATCGTCATGGTGGTGCTCCAGGAGGTGCGCGACCGCAAGCGCCAGCAGGAGTTCTCGCTGGACGTCGTGCCGCGCAACCTCTTCCTGCTCAAGATCGTCGCCATCGTCGCCGCGGTGCTCACCGTCACGATGCTGCTCGCCAGCTACAAGGGCGCGCCGATCATCCTGCTGGTCCTGGGCGCGCTGGTGGTCGGCTACGGCTACGTCATGCGCAACGCCGTCTTCGGCCGTCACATCTACGCGATCGGCGGCAACCTGCCGGCCGCGAAGCTGTCCGGCGTCAAGGACAAGAAGGTCACCTTCCTCGTCTTCCTGAACATGGGCGCGCTCGCGGCCCTGGCGGGTCTGGTGGTCGCGGCCCGGCTGAACGCGGCCGGTCCCAAGGCGGGTCTGAACTTCGAACTCGAGGCGATCGCCTCCGCGTTCATCGGCGGCGCGTCCATGAGCGGTGGTGTCGGCACCGTCCTCGGCGCGATCATCGGTGGTCTCGTCCTCGGCGTGCTGAACAACGGCATGAACCTGCTCGGCGTCGGCAGCGACTGGCAGCAGGTCATCAAGGGCCTGGCGCTGCTCGCCGCGGTCGGTTTCGACGTCTGGAACAAGCGCAAGTCCGGGTCGTGACCCGTACGCGGCTCTAGGCAAGATCCATAGCTCGGGACAGGAAGGGCCCCGCCGGCACCGGCGGGGCCCTTTCCGATGCCCCCGGGTGCCGTGGTCACGACGCCTTCACAGGTGACCCACAAGTTCTTACCGATTCCTCAGCGATTGAACAGCGCCACCCAAACCTTCGTATGTAAGGGCGGCCCGCGCTCCCCCGCGCGGGCCACCCAATGACGACGGGCCCGGTCGTCCCCGCCGGGCCCGCCCCATACGGAGGTTCCATGGCCGACAACGTCTCCTCGTTGTTCCGCAACACCGCGGCACACAGCCCGTCGATGGCGGCGCTGACGCGAGAGGGCGGCGAGGGAGTCGGCCCGGTGGACTTCTGTATCCCCTGTAACCCCTACTTCCCCACCCCGGCCATGATGGACACCATGGCCGCACGGCTGCGGGACATCATCACGTACTACCCGAGCGGCGCCGACACGATCACGGCCGAGCTGTGCAACCTGCTCCAACTCCCGCCGCAGGCCGTGGCGATGGGCAACGGTTCGACCGAGCTGATCACCTGGATCGACCACCTGCTGGTACGTGAGTCCCTCGCCGTCCCCGTCCCCACCTTCGGCCGCTGGACCGACCAGCCCATGGAGACCGGCAAGCGGGTCGACATGTTCCCGCTCCAGGAGTCCAGCGGCTTCGCCCTGGACCTCGCGCAGTACGCCGAGTTCATCCGGACCCGCGGCACCAGGGCCGCCGTCATCTGCAACCCGAACAACCCCGACGGCGGCTTCCTGCACAAGCACGCGCTCGTGCAGTTCATGGACGCGATGGCCGACCTGGACCTGATCGTCATCGACGAGTCGTTCCTGGAGTTCGCGGACGCGGAGCAGGAACCGAGCGTCGTGCAGGAGGCGATGATCCGGCCCAACGTCATCGTGCTGCGCAGCCTCGGCAAGAACTTCGGTCTGCACGGCATCCGGTTCGGCTACATGGTCTCCAACCCCTCGCTCGCCGGCCGGGTCCGCTCGATGCTGCCGAAGTGGAACCTCAACGCCTTCGCCGAGTACGTGGTGTTCATGCTGAAGGAGCACGGCCCCGAGTACGCGCAGAGCCTGATGCAGGTGCGCCGGGACCGTCTCGACATGGCGAGCCAGCTCAGCGCCCTGCCCGGGCTGACCGTCTATCCGTCCCAGGGGAACTTCCTCTTCGTGCGCCTTCCCGTCGGCGCCGAGGGCACCGTGGTCCGCGACCGGCTGCTCGCCGAGCACCGCATCCTGGTCCGCGAGTGCGGCAACAAGATCGGTTCGTCCAGCCGCTTCCTGCGGCTCGTGGTGCGCCCCCAGGTGGACGTTCGTCGCCTGGTGTCCGGCCTGGAACAGGTGCTCTACGGGACCAGGAGGGGAGCCGCCGTGCCCGAGCTGAGCACCGGGACCAGCTACAGCTCGGGCACGCCGGCGGTGGACCGGCTGGTCACCAACGGGTCCGGCATGCACAACCTTGCCGCTCAGGCCATGGGCGTCGCGATGCCGGGGCTGGTCGCGGCCGCGCCGGCCGCCGGCGCCCCGATGGCGATGCCCGCTCCCCCGATGGCCCCGGCGATGGCGCAGAGCACTCCGTCCGACGGCGCCGGGATGCCGATGCCGGCCGCGGCCCAGATCTTCCCCCAGTCGGTGCCCGCGCCGGCCCCGGCGCCGGCTCCCGCCCCCGTCCCGGCCGCGGCTCCGCCGATGGCTCCGGCGGCCGCGATGGCACCGGCCGCGATGGCGCCCGCCATGGCCCCCGCGGCGATGGCACCCGCCATGGCTCCGGCCCCCGCCCCGCCGATGGGCCCGACCCCGCCCGGCGTCCCGGCCCGCGGCGGCCTCACGGCCGCCCAGGTCCGGGGCACCAACGGCCTCTCCCCCGCCGCCGCGACAGGCTGGCCGAACGCCCAGAGCTGGCCGAACGCGGCGGGCATGGGCCAGGCGGGATAGGACCTCGCGCCGCCGTCCCGTTGCGCCCCGAGCAGCCATCGGCCGTTCGGGGCGCAACGGGACGGCGGCAGGAACCTCACCGCAGACCGGCTACACCGGCTACACCGGCTACACCGGCTCGAGCCTCCACTGCTGGCAGGTGTTGTTCAGCCAGGACCACTGCCGTACGTCGGCGGAGTCCGCGGTGGAGCAGTCGGCGACGTCGGCGACCTTGCCCGTGGACTGGTTGACGATACGGACGTGTCCGCTGTCGGTGGTGAGGAAGCGGAAGCGCTGGCAGGTGTTGTTCAGCCACGACCACTGACGAAGGTCGGCGCCGTCCGCGGCGGAGCAGTCCGCGGTGTCGAGGACCTTGCCGGTGGCCACGTTGACCAGTCGGCTGGTGTCGTCGCCCTGGTCCTCGATCCGCCAGCGCTGGTTCGCGCCGCCGTTGCAGGTGTACTGCTGGACGTTGGCCCCGTCCGCCGTCGAACTGCCGGCCACGTCCAGGCACTTGCCGCTGTTGCGGTTGGTGATCCGGTAGGTGGTGGCGGTGGCCGACGGTTCACCGGAGGGGCCGCTGCCGGCCGAGCCCAGTGCCACGGGCGTGCCCAGGTTCGGGGTGCCGTCGGAGTTCCAGGTGAACTTCTGGGCCCGGGTCGTACGGCCGTTGTCGCAGCCGTCCGAGGCCGAGTCGTTGGCGTGGTAGACGATCCAGCTCTCGGTGCCGTCCGGCGAGCTGAAGAACCCGTTGTGCCCGGGGCCGTAGACGCCCGCGGAGTCGTTCCGCTGGAACACCGGCGTGGACTTCTTCGTCCAGGACGCTGCCGCGAGCGGGTCGGAGCCGGTGAGGGTGAGCTGGCCGAGCTTGTAGTCGGGGGTCCAGCAGCCGCTCGCCGAAAAGACCAGGAAGGTCTTGCCGCCGCGTTGCAGGATCTCCGGACCCTCGTTGACCGAACCTCCGGACTTCTCCCAGGAGTTGGTCGGCGTGGAGATGGTCGAGAAGCCGGTGGCCAGGGTGTACGGGTTGGACATCCGGGCCGCCACGAGGTTCTGCGTGCCGCCGCTCGCACTGCCGAACAGATAGAGACGGCCGTTGATGGTGGCGACCGTCGGATCCAGCATCCAGGCGGAGTTGAGCTGGTTCTTGTAGGTGTACGGGCCCGTCGGGTCTGATCCCGCGCTCTCCAGGACGTGCGTGCGCTGGGTCGGGTTGTAGTCGGTGACGTTCTGTCCGGCGACGTAGTACAGGTACCAGCGGCCGTCGAGGAAGTGGATCTCGGGCGCCCAGATGTTGCAGCACCGCGAAGCGGCGTCCCCGGTCCACACCTGGATGTTCGGCGCGGTGGCGAGTCCGGCGAGGGTGGTGGACTTGCGCATGGTGATGACGTTGGTCCAACTCGTCGTCACGAGGTAGTAGTTGCCGTCGTGGTACGAGATCCAGGGGTCGGCGCCCTTCTGCGCCTTGACCGGGTTGGTGACGGTGGCCGCGCTCGCCGAGGGCTGTCCGATCGCCAGGGCGAGCAGCAGTGCGGCCAGCAGGGTCAGTAGGCGACGGGCCATCCACTGCTCCAGTTCAAGAGGTTGATGCCGAGCTTGGGGGTGCCGTTGTCGTTGCCGTCGTAGTAGTGGTAGACGATCAGGTCGCCGTCGGTGTCGTGCAGGATCGACTGGCCGCCGGGGCCGATGACGCTGCCGTGCGACTCCAGGACCGCCGTGCCGCCGTTGTTCGTCATGGCGACGCCGTTCTTGTCGTAGTACGGCCCGGTGACGGTGGTGGCGCGGCCGACCTTCACCTTGTAGGTGGAGCTGGTGCCGGCGCAGCAGGTGTCGTAGGAGGCGAAGAGGTAGTAGTAGCCGCCGCGCTTCACGATGTAGGGCGCCTCGACGGCCTTGGTCCCGGTGGGGCGGGAGGCGATCGAGCGCCGGGCGGTGTCGGACGCGAGCTGCTTGCCGGTCGCCGGATCGATCCGGATCATCTTGATCCCCGTCCACCAGCTCCCGAACGACAGCCACCACTTGCCGTCGTCGTCCACGAAGAGGTTCGGGTCGATGGCGTTGTAGTCGCTGGACGTGGTGGAGGTGTAGACGGTGCCGTAGTCGGTCCAGGAGCCGGGGAGTCCGGTGCTCGAACCGGCCAGTCCTATCGCGGACTTGTTGGATCCGAAGGTGGAGACGGCGTAGTACATCAGGTACTTGCCGCCCTGGTACGAGATGTCGGGCGCCCAGGCCTCGGTGGTGCCGTAGGAGGACCACCAGCTCGGCCGGGTGGAGAAGGCGTCGCCGCCCGCGCTGAACGCGATGCGGTCGGTGGAGGTGCGGTAGGACAGGCCGCCACCGGTCGCGTAGAGGAGGTAACGGCCGGCCGAGGTGCGGATCATCGTCGGGTCGTGCACGACGGTGGAGCCGGTGACCGTACCGGGGTTGGGGTACGCGGAGGCGGTGGACGGGATCAGCGCGAGCAGGACCGCCGCCGGGACGCCGAGCAGTGCGGCCCTGCGGGACGTGCGGGGTGTGCGGGACGTGCGGGGTGTGCGTGAGGTGCGGCTCATGCGGACGCTCCTTCAGTGGGGGTGTCGTCGTTCGTCATACCGAACAACAGTCGCGTCGTCGGACGGGACCGTAGATTCGAACCCCTTGCGCGTCAATGCTCCGCACGCACACCCGAAAGTCTTCGAGAACGGCACGCGGCCCCGCGATCCGACCGCGACGGCCCTCTCGGCCACGGCGACCGGCGCTTCTCCCGTCCGAGAAGTTCCCAGCTCAACCCGTCTATCGGCATATGACACACGAAAGTGTGTGGCGCGGCGGTTCAGCTGGTTCGCGGCGATTCACTTTGGTTCCCTCATGGACTGTGCCGTCCGGCACGCACCCCCCACCGGGACACGGAGTGAACATGGCAGCCCTGACCGACGGCCTCTACCAGATCCTCTTCACCAACGAGCAGCTCCTCACCGCACCCGACGCCCGGCCTGACACGCCGCTGATGCTCCTGCCGCAGGAGGACGGGGTCCATCAGGAGTGGAAGGTGACGGGCAAGGGCGGCAACGCCTACACCATCAGCCTCCCCGACGGGCTGATGCACGTGAGCTACGACGGCGAACCGGACATGCACGAACCGGCCATCCTGCGCCTCGAGCCCCGCGAGTGGAACCTCATCCCCGGCCAGGAGCCCGACACCTACCAGATCGCCGTCGTGAACGCCCCCATGCGTCTGGGCCTGAGCCTGCTGCGGATCTACCCGCCGCGCGTCGCCCTGGCTCCCGAGTACGGCGACCGGTACCAGGCCTGGATCTTCAAGAACATCGGCTAGCCCCTCCGGGCCCGATCCGCCGCGCCACCCGCCGCCCGTCGCCGCCGCCGACGGGCGGCCCCTCGTGTCGACACTTGCCCGGCAAGTAACTTGACGGCGTCTCATTTTGCCGAACTGACAGTCTTCGGACAGGAACCGTTTCTACGGTGTCGTGCTCATGACAGACACCTCAGATGCGCGCCCCTCCGTCGCGCGCCGTACCGTACTCGTCGCCTCGGGCGCGACCGCAGCGGCCCTGGCCGTAGGCGCCGCTGCCACGCCCGAGGCCCCCACCGCCGACGCGGCCGACACCGCCCCCGTCGCCGCCGCGGCCGTCTGCACCCTCACGAAGGAGATGACCGAAGGCCCCTACTACCTCGACGGACAGTACGTCCGCGCCGACATCACCGAGGGCAAGGCGGGCATCCCGCTGAAGCTGACCCTCACGGTCGTCGACGACGACACCTGCGTGCCCCTCTCCAACGCCCTCGTGGAGATCTGGCACTGCGACGCCCTCGGCGAGTACTCCGGCTTCGTCGGAAACAACGGCCACACCGAACCGGACGACGGCACCTTCCTGCGCGGCGGAGTCCTCACCAACTCCAGCGGAGTCGCGGCGATCACCACGATCTACCCCGGCTGGTACCGCGGCCGCTGCATCCACATCCACATCAAGGTGCACACCGGCGTCACGGTCACCTCCGACGGCCACTTCACCGGCGGCCAGGAGCTCCACACCGGGCAGCTCTTCTTCAGCGAGACGATCACGACGGCCGTCGCCAGGGTCTCGCCGTACTCGACCAACACGGTCACCCGCACCACCCTCGCCCAGGACTCCATCTACGACGAGGGAGCGCGGCCTCGGGCCTGCTGACCCTGACGGCCCTGGGCAGCTCGACGTCCGCCGGGTACGCGGGATCGCTGACGCTCGGCGTCGAGAACTGACCTCGGCGACGCACCGTACGACGACCCGTACGACCCGTACGGCATGAGCATCCCCCGTTCGACTGGGCGTCACCGCAGCCGCGGTGGCGTCCAGTCGGCATGCCGCAGGGCGGCCCGCAGGGTCGCTCCGGAGGGCGCCAGCCACAGGGCGCCGTTGCGGAGGGCCACGGCGAGAGGGTGGGTCAGCCCGTGCCCCATCCGGCCGGCCCGGCGGGCGGCACGGGCCACGGACCGGCTGCGCCGCCGGCGGACCGCGTCGTAGCGGCGCAGCGCGGCCGCGGTGGTGGGTCCGGTCGCGAGACAGGAGGCGAGTACGGTCGCGTCCTCCAACGCCTGACTGGCGCCCTGCCCGAGGTTCGGGGTCATGGCGTGGGCGGCGTCGCCGAGCAGCGCGACCCGGCCGACGGTGAACGCGGGCAGCGGGGTGACCAGTTCGTGGATGTCGTGGTGCAGGACGTCCTGCGGCCGGGTCGCGTCCAGGAGGACGGGGACGGGGTCGTGCCAGCCGTGGAAGCGACGACGCACCACGGCGAGCGGGTCGGCGTGCCTGACGCCCGGCGGCGCGGTGAGCACCGCGTGCCATTCGGCCCGTCCGTCGACGAAGCGGATGTGCCCGAACTCGGCGCCCCTGCCCCAGGTCAGCTCGAGATCGGGCAGGTCGGGGAGCGGGCGCGTGGTGACGGCCCGCAGGACCGTCGAACCGCTGTAGACCGCTCCGGGGTGCCGGGGGAACAGCTCGGCGCGCAGCCGACTGTCGACACCGTCGGCGGCGACGACGAGATCGGCGTCGCCGCCCGCACCGCCGACGTCGGTCACCTCCACCCCGGTCCGCACCCGTCCGGCGGGCAGCGCCTCGCGCAGGACGCGGTGCAGGTCGGCGCGCAGGACGCCGACGACGGGCGTCCCGAGCCGGCGCTCCAGGGCCGCGCCGTCCATCCGGGACAGCATGCGGCCGCCGGGGGTGAGGGTGCCGCCCGTGTACACCGGCCGGACGGTGGCCCGCATCGCCTCGCCGACGCCGAGCGCGTCCAATGCCCGCATGCCGTTGGCGTGCAGGGAGATCCCCGCGCCCACGTCGGCGAAGGCGGGGGCGCGTTCGAGGACCGTCACATCCCAGCCGATCCGGCGCAGCCCGATCGCGGCGGCCAGCCCGCCGATGCCTCCGCCGACGACCACCGCGCTGCGACCGCGACCCACAGCCCACGCTCCCTCCGCCCGCCGCCGTGGCGAGAGCCTCCATGCTCGCCCGATACTCCAGCCGTAGATCATGATGTCCATGTCTGATGTGCGGCTTGCCGGCGGTGACAACCGCCCTGGGTTCGGGCCCGGCGGACACACCGACCGGTGATCACCGGCGCACTCCGCACCGCCCTTCGCGAGGATCGGCCGGTCGGGCACGTCCGGCCTCCGCCCGCACCGTCCCGCGCTTCCTGTCCCACCCGGATCCACGTCCGTGACTCCAAGGCCGAGGACGGCCCCGCGCTCGCTCTCTCCCCCGCCGCGCGGGCCGAGTTCGTGGCCCACGCGGCGAGGTGACCCGGGGTCGGGAGGCGAGCCGCCTACTTAGCCGGACACTGCTGCCAGGCCATGTGGTAGATCGTGCTGAGGTCGCCGTCGGTCGAGTCCATCGTCATGAAGCTGACCTTGCTCGGCGACGATGTGCCCGCGTTCACCCGGAGTTCGGTGTTGATGTTGAAGTTGCGCTGAACTCCGCAGGGCGCCCAGACCAGTTGGGCCCAGTCGGTGCTGTCGGTCGCCTGCCAGCTGTCGTTGTAGGAGCCGGTGAAGTTGTGGTTCTTGAACACCGTCTGCGACGAGCCCTGGAAGTAGTACGAGGCCCGCTGTACGGCGGTCGCGCCGGACTGGAGCGAGGCGTAGCCGCGGTAGTCCGCCTTGGCGATGGCGTACGTGAAGCCCGACGGGACGTGGACGACCAGGTTGAGCTGGCAGTTCTTGCGGAACGCGGTGGGGTTGGAACCTCCGCCGACCTGGGCGAGGTAGTCGCTGTAGGTCACGGTGAAGGCGGTGTTGTCCTCGGAGACGGCGACGGCCGCCGTACCCGCGGGACAGCCGGAGCCGTTCACCGTGGCGACGTCGATGACGATCTTGTCCGGGGGCGGGTTGTCGAACACGGGGGACGAGTTGTGCGCGGGTATCGCCGCGGTGATGAGAGCGGCGACCGCACCGCCCAGGAGCAGCCCACTTGCCATGGTCTCTGTCCTTCGTTCGGATCGGTGGGGGGTGGATGCGCGCCCGGCTCGGCACAGCAACTCTGTGAAGAGTCAATGGAGTTGCTGTGAAGAACTGGGGCGATCGCATCGTAGGGAGAGCACTGGGGCCCGCCCAGGCCGAACTCCGGCCATTCACCACGGCCCGTTCACACCCGGTCGCTCCGGGTCAGGACACAAGGGGCTGTTCCGCCGATTCCGCCAGCTTCACGGTGCACAGACCGCCGCGCTCGGTCGTCACGTCCACCACCTTCAGCTGGGTGCCCGGCAGCAGGATGAACTCCTCCTCGCCGGTGAAGGCGGAGAAACTGCGGATGCCCACGGCCCGGACGGGCTGCACCTCGAAGAGCGTCCGCTTGCCGCGGCTGCCGAGGAACGCCCGCGCCACGTTGAACTCGGACGTGCACGAGGACACACCCCACCAGGTCACGGTCCGTCCGAGCGGGTACTGCGCACGCAGGTCCAGGGCGACACCACGCCACAACGACTCCGTACGGGACGGGAGTTGCGACACCGCCGAGAACAGCAGCCGCAGGTAGGGGAGATAGGGGACGACCTTGGCGCGGTCCGGGGAACGCAGGACGGCGTTGATCTCCCGGTAGAACGCGGACTCGCAGGTGTAGAGGTGGAGCGCGGCGATCGCGTCGGCGGACAGGGCGGCGGCCGCCTCGTCCGCCCGCCGCTTGCCGAACTCGTGCGACCGCTGGACGTGCCGGTCGAGACCGGACAGCAGCGCCGCGACCGGGGAGACCGCGTCGCGGAAGTCCATGAGCGGGGTACCGAACACCCCGTCGATCGCCGGAAGGACGAGCCCCTCGTCCCTGACGCTGGAGAGCCGCTCCAGATACAACTGGTGCAGTTCCATGGTGGACGCGATGAACGCGCCCATCCGTTCGGCGGTGCCGGCGTCCGTCCCGCCGGCCTCCGCCGTGTCCTTGTCCCAGCCCCTGCTCGGCAGCCAGTCGATCTCGTCGACGCCCAGCGACGCGAGGGCCGCGTTCACCGTGGCGAAGTGCTCGTCGTCGCAGAAGATGTCGCCCTGCGCCGCGGGGTTGCAGTGGTCAAGGTGCCGGACCTCGACGTCCGGGTACTTCTTCTGAAGCCGGAGGACGATCTTCTTCAGACTGCGGGCGTGGGCACCCCACCACGCGAAGACGACGGCCCGGTCCTCGTCGTCCTCGGCGTTCTGCTTCGCCCTGAGTATCTCCTCGACGATCCGCTCGGCGACCGGACGCCAGAACGCGGTGTGCGGGTCGGCTCCCCGCGGCCCGTCGCTGCCGGCCGTGAGGGCCGCGTTCAGCAGCAGCACACCCTGGGTGAGCATCGCCTGGAACCACTCCGGCGGCTGGACGGTGTCCTGCTTCCTCAGCAGCGCGCGGATGTCGGCGATCGGTGTCTTCTTGGGAACGCCGTACTTCCACATCGCCGCCGCCTTGATGATGCAGCGGATGCTGACGACCCTGCCGAACTGGCTGTCCTTCCAGTCGTGGAAGGTGTTGTCGAACATGGCGATGCCCGTGGCGCTCTCCGGCCGCGGGTACGGATTCTGGCCGAAGACGACGACCTTCCATTTGTGCGGCGGGTTGGGCTTGAGCGCCTGGAAGGTCAGTTCACGGACCGGCACGACCTCCGCGCCGCGCCCCGGGCCGATGAACGCGGCCGCGCTCGGCTGCGCCTCGATGACCGGCTTCAGCAGCGGAAGCCACGGCTCACCGCCGCCCTTGAACAGTTCGGTGAGAGCCAGCGGGTCGCTCGGATCGGGCTGGGCGGGAGTGTCGGCGTCGATCATGGCCGGGACGCTAGCAGCGGGGTACGACAGCCCTTGTCCCAACTGCGTTGTCAGTGGCGGGCGGTAGCGTCGTGACCAGTGGAAGGGCCGTCTCACACAGGGGAGAGCACCATGACCGTGGACCGCGAACAGGCACCGCTCAGGGTCGTGTTGACCGACATCAACGCGAGCGTGGTGGAGGCCTGGCGGGCGGCGTTCGCCGACACCCCCGGGATCGAGATCCGCAAGGGCTCGATCCTCGACGAGAAGGTCGACGCCTGGGTGAGCCCGACCAACTCGCGCGGCCGGATGGACGGCGGGGTGGACGCGGTCGTCAAGCGGCACCTCGGAGCCGGGATCCAGCTGCGCGTGCAGCGGGCGATCCGCGACCGGTTCGGGGGAAGGCTCCCGGTGGGCAGCGCGGTGTGCGTTCCGTCCGGGGCGGTCGACCCGAGGTTCCTGATCTCGACGCCGACGATGGAACAGTCCTCGCAGAACGTGAGCGAGACCCTGAACGTGGCCCTGGCCTGTGCCGCCGCGTTCCAGGCGATCCACCGGCAGAACGGGGAGTCGCCCGGCAGCATCGAATCGGTGGCGCTGGTCGGCATGGGCGCCCACACCGGCCGGGTACCGGCACGGGTGTGCGCCAACCTGATGTGGACGGGCCACACGTTGTTCAACGACCACCGCTTCGAGGACTACGACGACCTGCGCGCCACGATCGTCGCCCAGCTCGACGACATCGAGAGCGCGCCGGCCGAACAGCGGGTGCGCATCGCGCCGCCCGGCCGTCGCGCCGCCCGCCGCTGACCGGCTCCCGTTCGGCGTGATGCCCGAACTCGCGTGGAAACAGCGGTAGTTGACCGTTGCATCCCCAGGTCCCGCACAGCCCTGCATCAAGGATTTCCTCAGATACGCCCCTAACTTCACTCGACATGACGGGAAACACCGAGCACCACCACGAGAACGAGACCATCACCTCCGACGACAGCCTGCAGCCCGGTAGGCACCGCTTGGACAAGTCCATGAAGCGGCGCCGCGTCCTGATCGGCGGCACCGCGGTGGCCGCGGCCGGCGGGCTCGTCGTCGCCGGGTTCGCCTCGGCCGACACCACCGACGGCGGGACAGCGGCCTCCGCCGAGGCCGCGGCCGAGGCCTCGACCGGCACCTCCACCACCAGCGGCGTCTGCACCCTCAACGCCGAGGTCACCGAAGGCCCCTACTCCCTCGACGGCGCCCTCGTCCGCGAGGACATCAGGGAGGACAAGGAGGGCTTCGAGGTCCAGTACACCTTCACCGTCGTCGACCAGGCCGCCGACTGTGCGCCGCTCGCCGACGCCCTGGTCGAGATCTGGCACTGCGACGCCCTCGGCGAGTACTCCGGCTTCGTCGGCGGCAACGGCCACCAGGAGGAGGACAACGGCACCTTCCTGCGCGGCGGGCAGCTGACCGACGCGAACGGCCAGTGCAGCATCACCTCGATCTGGCCCGGCCACTACGTCTCCCGGGCCGTGCACGTCCATATGCGGGTGCACACCGAGGTGACGCTCACCGACGACTCGTACACCGGCGGCGAGGTCATCCACACCGGTCAGCTCTTCTTCGACCCCGACATCAACGAGGAGATCCAGGCCACCTCGCCGTACTCCGCGAACACCACCAAGGAGACGGCCCTCGCCGACGACAGCATCTACGACGACGGGGGCACCTCCTCCGGCCTGCTCACCCTGACCGCCCTCGGCTCCAGCGTGTCCGACGGCTACAAGGCGACGATCACCGTCGGCGTCGACTCCGCCTGACCGCCGCCCCGCCCGGACGGCGCCGACGACCGCGGCCCGCACCTCGTACGGGTGCGGGCCGCGGTCGTCGGCGCCGGTTCCGGGCCGTGTCCTAGTAGGTGTAGCTCAGACCCGACTTGTAGGGCGTGAGGGACCGCTGACCGACGACTCCGCGGTAGCTGTACCAGCCCCACTTCTTGCAGATGGTCTGGTAGCTGAGTGTGTTGTGGGCCCCGGCCCCCACCCGGACCCGCGGATAGATGACGTTGTCGCCCCAGTCGCCGCCGGCCGGCCCGCTCGAGTAGGCGTCCACCGCCCAGTACACGCCCACGACCGAACCGCCCGCCGGGCAGTTCCAACTGCCCAGGTTGACCCAGACGTTCCCACCCGTCCACGCGCTCGCGGGTGCCGCCGCCAGACCGACGACGCCGGCCGCCATCATCGTCCCCGCGGCCCACAGCCGCGCTCTGCGCACGATCGACCTGCCCATGTGACCCTCCCCTTTCGTGCAGCCGGAGTCGCGACTTCTCGCCCTGTCGCTCCGGCAGGCCAGGATCGTGTCACGCGGTGGATCGCGGCCGCTCCGGGTTCTTCGAAGCTCGGAAATAGGAGATCCGTACGCATTGCGCCGGGCGGGGTCCCGGTCGGCCGCCCGGGGCCGGGCGATGCCGTCGGTGGCCGTGACTCACGGGTTCTCCCAGGCCGCCGGCTCCTCCGCGAGCGCCTGGACCGGGCCCGGCAGGGCGTCCGCCGCGATGTCGGCGATCGTGACGCCCTCCAGGATCCGCCGCACGTTCGCCCGCAGCGCGATCCAGAGCGGGAGCAGGGGCTGTGCCGAGCCCGTGTACGTCAGGCCGGTCGGGCGTTCGCCGCGTACGGACACGATCGGGCCGTCCACCGCCCTGATCACGTCCGCGACCGTGATCGCCGCCGGGTCGCGGGCCAGCCGGTAGCCGCCGCCCCCGCCGCGCCGGCTGTCGACGATCCCACCGCGCCGCAGGTCGCCGAGGATCCCCTCGAGGAACTTGTGCGGAATGTCCTGCACGGAGGCGATCGACTCGGCCTTCACCGGGTCGCCGCCCTGCCGTACGGCGAGCTCCAGTACCGCCCGCACCGCGTAGTCCGCCCGTGCCGAGATCCTCATGGGCCCATTGTGCCGTCAGCCGCCGACCGTCACGGGTCGGGCGTGACCCGGTGCCCGGCGCCGGACCGTTTCTCCCGTGCCCGGACGGTTCATGCGGCCGGTGTGCGGCCGACGAAGGGGTGATCGGAAGAGACCGCCGGTCGGCCGTGCGCCGATCACCCTCGTGGGCCCGGCCGCTTCCGGTCGGGCCGGCCTGATCACGCGAGCCTGATCACGTTCCACGACAGCGGCTCCAGCGTCGCCGTCAGCGCGCCGTCCGTCAGCGCCGTGCCCTCGCCCGGGTGCGGGACGACCCGCTCGGGGTCGGCGAGGGTGTTGCGGGCGTCCGGGTCGGCGTCCGCGAGCACACTGTGTTCGACGACCGAGGTCAGGTCGAGGCCGGTCAGCCCGACGTGGAGGGGCAGCGCCTCGGTGCGGCTGCGGTTGACGGCGAACACGGTGACCGTGCCGTCGTCGGCACGGACGGCGGTGGCGTGCAGGAGGTCCGCCTCGCCGTACTTGGCCGTCACGTACGTCGGTGAGTCGACCCGCACGTCGAGGACCGTGCCCCGGCCGTGCTTCGACGCCTGCGCGAACGGGAAGAACGTCGTCTGCCGCCAGGCCGGGCCGCCCGGCTCGGTGAGGATCGGCGCGATGACGTTGACGAGCTGGGCGAGACAGGCGACCGTCACCCGGTCGGCGTGCCGCAGCAGCGCGATGAGGAGCGAGCCGAAGACGACCGCGTCCATGACGCTGTAGTTGTCCTCCAGCAGCCGGGGCGCTTCCGCCCAGTCCCGCGCGCCGGAGTTCTCGATCGCGTGCCACCCCGAGATGTACCAGACGTTCCACTCGTCGAAGGAGAGGTTGATCTTCTTCTTCGACTTGAGCTTCGCGCCGATGTGGTCACAGGTGGCGACGACGTTCTCGATGAACGACTCCATGTCCACGGCGGAGGCCAGGAAGGAGTCGACGTCGCCGTCCTGGGGCTCGTAGTAGGCGTGCAGGGAGACGTAGTCGACCAGGTCGTAGGTCTCCGCGAGGACCGTCGCCTCCCACTCGGCGAACGTCGGCATCGACTGGCTGGAACTGCCGCAGGCGACGAGTTCCACCGTCGGGTCGATCTGACGCATCGCGCGGGCCGTCTCGGCGGCGAGCCGGCCGTACTCCTCGGCCGTCTTGTGGCCGGTCTGCCAGGGGCCGTCCATCTCGTTGCCCAGGCACCAGAGCCGGATGCCGAACGGGTCCTCGTCGCCGTGCGCGATGCGCTGCTCCGCGAGGGCCGTGCCGGACGGGTGGTTGGCGTACTCCTGGAGCTCCAGGGCCTCGGCCACGCCTCGGGTGCCGAGGTTGACCGCCATCATCGGCTCGGCCTGCGGGCCGATCTTGCGCAGGAAGGCGATGTACTCGGAGAGACCGAAGCGGTTGGACTCCGTCGAGCGCCAGGCCAGGTCGAGGCGGCGCGGGCGGTCCTCGGCGGGGCCGACCGAGTCCTCCCACTTGTAGCCGGAGACGAAGTTGCCGCCGGGGTAGCGGACGGCGGTGACGCCGAGTTCGCGGACCAGGTCCAGGACGTCGGTCCGCAGTCCGGCCTCGTCGGCGGACGGGTGCCCGGGCTCGAAGATTCCGGTGTAGACGCAGCGGCCGAGGTGTTCCACGAAGCTGCCGAAGAGGCGGGGGTTGACTTCGCCGATGGTGAAGGCGGGGTCGAGGGTGAGACGTGCGGTGTGCATGAACGCCTTTCGAAGAGAGGGGTGCGGTCCGTCGACGGCTGCGTCCGTCGGCGGCTGCGGGTCTTTCCTGGAATCACCGGCCCGGAGTCATCGGCCCGGCATCATCGGCCCGGAGTCATTGGCCCGCCAGACCCGTGTGGGCCACGCCCCGCACGATCTGGCTCTGGAAGAAGACGAACACGACGATCAGCGGAAGGCCGGCCAGCAGTCCGCCGGCCATGAGCTGGGGCCAGACGATACCGAAGGCGTTCTGCACGGTGGCGATGCCGTTCGGCATGGTCATCAGGTCGGGGTTGTTGGTCACCATGTAGGGCCACAGGAAGTTGTTCCAGGAGGCGATGAAGGTGAAGATGCCGACCGCCGAGAGGGAGGGCTTCGACAAGGGCAGGACGATCGTGAAGAAGATCCGCCAGCGGCCCGCGCCGTCGATGAAGGCCGCCTCCTCCAGCTCCTTCGGCAGTGACTGGAAGAACTTGTAGAGGATGTAGACCATCGCCGCGGGCGCGCACTGCGGAAGGATCATGCCCCAGTAGGTGTCCACCATGCCGAGGGACTGGACCGTGGTGAAGAGCGGGACGCCGAGGATCGCCGGAGAGAACATCAGGCCCGCCATCGTGAGCGCCATCAGCGCCGACTTGCCGCGGAACTCCGTGCGCGCGAAGCCGTATCCGGCGAGGGAGGCGACCGCGAGGACGATGAAGGTGACGCAGACGGACACGACGACCGAGTTCACGAACCAGTTGGGGATGTTGCCGGCCTCGATCACCGCCTTCCAGGACTCCGCGGTGAAGTCCCGCGGGATCCAGTGCGGGGACGTCACCGACTCGGTGGGGGTCTTGAGGGACGTCGACAGCGCCCAGGCGAGCGGGGCCAGCCAGACCAGGGAGAGGGCCGCAGCCACCAGCGTGAGGGCGATCTGGGCCGGGGTCCAGGTGCCGCGCGGCCTGCGCAGCGCAGGAGTCGGGGGTCTCGGCGCCGCGGTCGGCGTGGTCGGCGTGGTGGGCATCGTCATCGGGTCGCGACCTCCTCGCGGTTGCGCAGCAGCCACATCCGCCCGAGGGCGACGGCCGCGACGATGATGAAGAGGATGAAGGAGATCGCGGAGGCGTAGCCCACGCGGTAGCTGGTGAAGCCCTGTTCGAGGGTGTACTGCACGAAGGTGCGGGTCGATTCCTCCGGTCCGGATCCGAACTGGTACATCACCACGGCCTGGTCGAAGACCTGGAGCGAGGCGAGGATCTGCAGGGCGAAGACCAGGCCGGTGATGTTGCGCAGGTTGGGCACGGTGATGTGCAGCATCCGCTGGAACGCGTTCGCCCCGTCCAGCTCGGCTGCCTCGTAGAGGTGGTGGGGGATGTTCTGGAGGGCGGCCAGGTAGAGGAGGAAGGAGAAGCCGACCGTCCACCACAGGGTCGCGACGACGACCGCGAGCATCGCCGTGGACTTCTGGGTGAGCCACGGGGTGTCCAGGCCCAGGACGTGGTTGACCATGCCGTTGGTGGGCTGGAACAGCCACCACCACAGGTTGCCGATGACCGCGGAGGGCAGCAGGAAGGGCGCGAAGAAGCACAGCCGCCACAGCCACTTGAAGTGCACGGTGTGGTGGGCGATCAGCGCCATCAGCAGGGCCACGGCGACGATCACCGGGACCACGTAGAGCGTGAACTGCACGCTGTGCCAGAGGGAGTCCCAGACCAGGTCGTCCTTCAGTGCCTCGCGGTAGTTGTCGAGGCCGACGAAGCCGGTGTGGTCGCCGGAGATGTTGGCGTCGGTGAAGCTCAGGTAGAGCCCGCGGACGACCGGCAGCACGACGAACAGTCCGTACAGGACGAAGAACGGGGCCACGAACCAGCCGCCGTGCTGGAAGCGGCGGCCCCAGCGGGCGCGGGCGGAGTCGGCGGCGACCGCGGTGCGCGGCGGCAGTGTCCCGGCGTGCGCGAGCGTGCTCATGCGCCGGCTCCCTTCAGCTCCTGGGCTGCCGTGCGGCCGTCCATCGGGTTCTTCATCGCCAGCAGCTGCGCCAGCGCGGACTTCATCCGGCGGGCCGCCGCGTCCGGGGCGGCCGAGCCCAGGTTGGAGGCGGCCACGATCGGGCCGACGCGCTGGGCGAGGACGCCGGTGGAGCCGGCGAACCAGATGTGGGGTTCGTTGGCCTGGTGGTCCATGGCGGGGCGTGAGTACTCGCTCTGCGGGGCCAGTTCCAGATAGGCCGGGTCCTTGAAGGTGGGCAGATAGGCCGGGACATGGCCGCCGTTGGCCCAGGTGGTGGCGTGGGTGACCATGTAGGCGGCGAGCCGGTAGGCGCCCTCGTCGGCGTCCCCGCCGCGGTCGGCCTGGTGGGGCAGGACGAAGGAGTGCGACTCGGCGTGGGTGGCCGGGGTGCCGAAGACCGGGGGCAGCGGCTGAGCGCCGTACTCGACCTTCTCGCCGTTGAAGTACGGCACCGACCAGTTGCCCTCCCAGGTGAACGGCGAACCGGCGAGGAACGCCTCGCCGTCCGCTTCGCCGACGGTGACGTAGCCGTCGGTGACGTGCTTGCGGAAGAACTCCAGGACCTGGGTGGCCCTGTCGGTGTCGAAGGTGACGGTCGTGTGGTCGTCGTCGAAGTAGGTGCCGCCGAGCTGCTGGTAGAAGGCGACGAAGAACCACCAGCAGAAGTTCTGGTCGTTGGCGTGCAGGCCGAGCGTCTGCTGCCCCTTCTTCAGCTGCCCCTTGGCCTCCTTCAGGATGTCGAACCACTCGTCGGTGGAGCCGGCGGCGGGGAGGCGGCCGGCGGTGTCGAGGAGTCCCGCCTTCTCGCAGACGTCCTTGCGGTAGAAGTTCAGCTGGACGTGGATGTCCAGCGGCAGCGCGTACAGCTCGCCGTCGACGATGCCTCGTTGCCACAGCACCGGGTTGAAGTCGGCCTCGCGCACGCCGTGCTTGGCGAGGAGGTCCACGTCCCAGGGGTCCAGGAGGCGGCCGGGCGCGAAGCCGGGGATGCGGCCCTGGTGCATGACCCCGAGGTCGGGTGCGCGGTTGCCTGCGGCGGCCATCGCGAGCTTGGTGTAGTAGGGGCCGCCCCAGGCGAGGGTGGAGTCCTTCACGGCGATGTCCGGGTGCCCGTCGCGGAAGGCGTCCACCATCGCCACCTGGTTGGCGCCGTCGCCGCCCTGGAAGAGGTTCCAGTAGCGGACCCGGGTGTGTGACCCGGCGGCGAGCGCGTCGGCTCCCGTGCCGAGGGCGGCGAAGCCGAAACTGCCCGCCACCGCCAACCCGCCCGCGGCGGCGAGAAGTTGCCTGCGATTCAGGCCAGGTTGTCCCATACCTTGCCCCTGTCGTTCTGTTGGTTCGACATTTCGAATTGCGCTCGTAACTTCGAACGGGACCGTAAAATCGATGCGCCTGCACGTCAATGGTTTTGACGGGATCTATGACAGCGCTTTCTATCCGCGGCCCCCGACGGCCCCCGTGAAAACTTCCCGTGACGTGGGCACAACCGGCCGCGTAGGCTCGAACGGGCTGCCGTACGGCGGTTGAGAAGGGGGAGCGGATGGACATCGCGGGCGCGCGCGGGAGGGCGGCCCGGATCGGCTCGGCGCTGCGGCGCGCGAGAACCGGACCGGCCATGCGCGAGCTGACCGGCGATCTCTCCGCCGCAGTACGGGCCCGCCCCGGCCGGCCGGCCGGGGTGCGGGACGTGTGCCGGGCGCTGTGCGAGGAGATGTCCGCACGGCGCGGCGGGCGGCCCGTCGAGGTGCGGTTCGAGCGGTTCCCCGACGAGATCGAGGTGACCGGCCTGTGGGTGGAGTTCCAGGACTTCGACCTGGTCATCGTCGAGGAGAGGGCCGAGGACGTGCAGCAACTGGTCATCCTCGGACATGAGTTGTGGCATCTGCACGCCGGTCACCGGCACCACCACGGCGCCGGCACGGTGGCCGCGGGCGTGCTGGCCGGCCGGTCCGGCTGGGACTCCCTCGCCCTGACCGTCGCCGCCCGCAACGGCTCCCGGGAGGACGACGAGGCCGAGGCCGACGACTTCGGCCACCGTCTCGCGGCCCGCTTCCGGCGCTATCTGGCCGACTCGGGACCGGCCGCCGCCGGGCCGGGCGAGGAGACGGCCGCGGTCCAGCGGACCCTCGGCTATCGCGGGCGCAGGGGCACCGCGCGGTGAGCCACGGGCTGTACGTCTCCTTCTGGCTGCCCACCGTGGTCCTGGGCGCGGCCCTCGCCATCAAGCTGCCCAGCATCCTCAAGCTCTGGCGGGACCCGCTGCTGCGCGCCGTCGGCGGTCTGCTGGTCTTCGCCTGCGCCGTGTTCGTGTTCGCGGCCCCCAAGACCATCGCCTGGACCAACCGGGTCACCGGTGTGCCGAACATCGCGGCGCCCTGGGTGTACTCGCTGCTCACCGCGCTCTCTGCGTCCTGGCTGCTGCTGATCATCGCCTGGCGCAACGGCCGTACCGAGCGCTCGGCCCAGACCCGGCGGGCGACCCGCTGGGTGGTCTCCGTCTACGCGGGGGTGGTCGTCGCGCTGTGGGTGCTCTTCGCGCTCGCCGACGTCCCCGTGGAGCAGATCCGGGACCTGGACACGTACTACGCCAACACGCCCTTCATGCGCGAGGAGATCCTGCTCTACCTGCTCGCGCACACGGTGGCCTGCTCGGTCACCGCCCGGCTCGTCTGGAACTGGAGCCGCACCGAGGGCCTCGACGCCTGGCTGCGCTGGGGGCTCCGGTTCCTGGGGGCCGGCTATGTGACGAACCTGCTGTTCAGCGCGGCCAAGCTGACGGCCGTCGGGGCCCGCTGGACCGGGCACGACCTGGACTGGCTGAACACCGACATCGCCCCGTCGGCCGCCTGCATCGCCGCCACCCTGGTCGCGATCGGCTTCATCGTCCCGCACGCCGGGCAGTACCTCCAGGAGCGGTGGCGGATCCGCCGCCGGCACCGGAGCCTGCGGCCCCTGTCCCGGCTGATGCGGAGCGTCACCGGCGCCCGCGAGCCCTTCGACCTGCGCGCCACGCCGGAACTGCGGCTGATCCGGCGCGAGACGTTCATCCGCGACGCGCTGCTCCAGCTCGCCCGGTACCTCGACGACGATCTGCGCGCGCGGTCCTACGACGCCGGCGTCGCCCTCGGCTTCGAGCGCGGCCGGGCTCAGGCCCTCGCCGCCGCCGTGACGCTCCTGGACGCGGTCGAGGCCCGGGCGCGGGCGCTGCGGCACCCGGAGCCCCAGGAAGCCGCCACCTCCCCCACCTCCCCCACCACCTCGTCCGACCCGTCCGGGTCCTCCCGTCCGGACACCACCTACCTCCTGCGGGAGATCCAGGCCGTGTCCCGCGTCCTTCGCCACCCCGTCGACATCCAGGCGGTCCGCGCTAACGCGGCCGCCCCGGCAGAGAGCATGTCCACGCATGAGTGAACCCTCCAACCCCGCCAGAACCGCCGTAGTCCTGGGGGGATCCCATGCGGGCCTGCTCGCGGCACGCGCCCTGACCGGCCTCGCCGACCGGGTCGTGGTGGTCGAGCGGGACGTACTGCCCGACGGCCCCGCCCCGCGCAAGGGCCTGCCCCAGGCCCGCCACGCCCACATGCTGTGGTCGGGCGGGGTGCGGGCGGTGGAGGAACTGCTGCCGGGCGTCACCGAGGCCCTCCTGGCCGCCGGGGCGCGCCGGGCGCCGGTCACCACGGACATGGTCGTCATGGGCGCACGGGGCTGGTTCCGACGGTGGCCCGAGTCGCACCACGTGATCCTGGCCGGCCGCGACCTCCTGGACGCGACGATCCGGGCCCAGGTCCTCGCGGACGACCGGATCGAACTGCTCTCCGGCGTCGAGGTACTGGGCCTGGCGGGCGACGCGGGGGCGGTCACGGGGGTGCGGGTGAGAGCCCGCGGCGGCCCGGCGCCGACCGCTGCCGCGGCGCTGGGAGTGGGGGCTGGGGCGGGGGCGGTCGGGGGCTCGCGTCCGGCGACGAGTCCGAGCGCAGGCCCGGACCCGGTACCGGACTCCGGCTCGGCCACGCCCACGGGCGCGGGGCCGGCCCCGGACGCGGGCGCGGAGTGGGTGGTTTCAGGCGGGCTGGTGGTCGACGCGACCGGGCGCGGGTCACGGGTCGGGCGGTGGCTGACCGAGCTCGGGCTGCCCGAGGTGGAGCGGCGCGAGGTGGACTCCGGGCTGGCGTACGCCAGTCGTCTCTATCGCGCGCCGGAGCAGGCCCGGTCCGGGTACCCGATCGTCAACGTGCAGCCCGACCCTCGTGCCAAAGGTCCGGGGCGGGCGGGATTTCTGCTGCCCATCGAGGACGGACACTGGATCGCCACCCTCAACGGCACCCGGGGCGGCGAACCCTCCACCGAGAACGACGACTTCGTCCGCTTCGCCCGCGAGGAACTGCGCCACCCGGTCATCGGCGAGCTCCTCGATCAGGCCGAGCCGGTGTCCGACGTGGCGTACACCCGGGCCACCGTCAACCGTCGCCACTTCTACGAGCGGATGCCGGCCTGGCCGGAGAACCTGACCGTCGTCGGCGACGCCCTCGCCGCCTACAACCCGCTCTACGGCCACGGTCTGGCCGTCGCCGCCCAGAGCGCGGTGATCCTGCGGGACGTGGTGCGCCGGCGGGGATGGGGCTCCGCCGGGCTGTCCCGGCGGGTGCAGAAGGCGGTGGCCCGGCCCGTGAGCACCGCGTGGGACCTCGCCGTCGGCCAGGACGTGTTCTGCCCGGGCGCGACGGAGGACGGGCCCACTCTCCGGGACCGGCTCGTGGCCGCGTATGTCGGCCGCCTGATGCTCACGGCCACCGGCAACGGCCGGATCGCCCGCCGGGTGACGGACGTGACGTCGCTGGAGCGGGGGCCCGAGGTACTGCTGGCTCCGTCGGTGCTGCTGGCGGCCGCGATGGGGCCGTGGAAACCGGCACTGACCGGACCGCCGTTGACCGCGGACGAGATGAAACGGGCGGGACTGGAGTAGTCCGGCGCGACGTGCGGTGCCCGGCGTGCGTGCGGCGCCCGGCGGATGGGCAGCGCCGGGCAGATGGGCAGTGTCCGGGACGCCGGGCAGCGCCAGGGAGGCCGGGCAGTCCCGAGAGGCCGGGGTGGCGCGAGGCCGTCCACCCGCCCTGCGCCGAGCCGACCGTCCGCGCGGTGCGGTGGGTGCGGTGGGTGCGGTGGGTGCGGTGGGTGCGGTGGGTGCGGTGGGGTGGGTGCGGTGGGGTGCAGTGCCGGGCTGATCGCCCGCGCCGCACCCCGCCACCCCGTGCCGGGTGGACCGCCCGCCTTCGCCCGGCCGCCCGCCGGGTCCGGGTTCAGCCCGCGAACGCCGGTTGTGGCAGTCCCTTGCCGGCCCTCGGTATCACCAGCAACGAACCGGCCACCGGGTGCGGTGACTTCAGGCCCACCCGGGCGGTGGTGATGTACAGGTCGGTCAGGTCGGCCCCGCCGAACGCGCAGGCCGTGACCCTCGGGGTCGGGAGGGGGAGCACCCGGTCCAGATCGCCCGCCGGGGTGTAGCGGCGTACCGCTCCCCCGTCCCACAGCGCCACCCACACGCAGCCGTCGGCGTCGACCGTGAGGCCGTCGGGGAAGCCTGCGCCGTCCTCGATCTCGACGAAAGCGCGGCGGTCGCTCACCCGCCCGTCCGCCGAGTACGCGAAGACGTCGACCCGGCGCGTCGGCGAGTCGATGTAGTACATCAGCGTCCCGTCCGGGCTCCAGCCGGTGCCGTTGCTGACCGTCACGTCGTCGAGGACCGGCTCGGGCGGGCCGTCGCCGGTGACCCGGGACAGGGTGCCGCCGCCCGGGGCCTCGTCGTAGCGCATGGTGCCCGCCCAGAGGGAGCCGTCGGGTGCGACGGCGGCGTCGTTGGCTCGGCGGCCGGGGACCGGCTCGTGGTGCAGCCAGCGAAAGCTGTCGTCCGGGTCGAGGAGGCCCACGCCGTCCCGGAGGTTGAGAACCAGGCCGCCCCCGGCGCGCGGCTTGGCCGCGCCCACGTGCTGGTCGGTCGCCCGGACCGTGCGGCGGCCGGTCGAGGGGTCGTAGCCGTGCAGGCGGGAGCCGAGTATGTCCAGCCAGAGCAGCCGGCCGGTGACCGGGTCCCAGGTCGGCCCCTCGCCGAGGGTGGCCTCGGCCCGTACGGCCACCTCGTACGACGACGTCATGCCACGCTCCGGTAGCCCAGCAGCTCGGACAGCTCGGCGGCGCCCTTCGCGGCGAGCTGCTCCAGTTCCACCCGGCGCTCGTCGCTCCAGCGGATCATCGGCACGGAGATGGACAGGGCGGCGACGACCTGGCCCGTGCGGTCGCGCACCGGCGCCGCCACACAGCTGACGTCCGGGTTGGACTCGCGGCTCTCCACCGCGACACCCCGCTCCCGGATCTCCGCCAGCGCCGCACGCAGGGCGCCGGGCTCGGTGATGCTGTTCGGGGTCATCCGGATCAGGTCGGCGTCGTCGGGGATGCGCGCGCTGAGCTCCGGCTCGGAGAGCGAGGCAAGGAGCATCTTGCCGACGGACGTGCAGTGGGCCGGAAGACGACGGCCGGCGGCCGACACCATCCGGACCGCGTGCGTGGAGTCGACCTTGGCGATGTAGATGACGTCCGTGCCCTCCAGGATGGCCACGTGGACCGTCTCGTCACACGTCTCAGCGACGGAGCGCGCGACCTGCTGACCCTCGGCGGCGAGGTCGAGCTGCTCGGCGTAGCGGCTGCCGAGCTGGTACGGACGTACGCCGAGGCGGTAGCGTCCGGGCTGTCCCGGTACGGCCACGATGTACGACCGTGCCGAGAGTGTGGTCACCAATTCGTGCACGGTGGTGCGCGGAAGCTGGAGCTTGCGCACTATGTCGGGGGCGGAGAGCGAACCGTCCCCGTCGAGGAAGAGCTCGAGAATGTCGAGAGCTCGGGTCACGGCAGGTACGAGGCGTCCCACAACCGGCCCCCTCCCTTAGGTAGTCGTCTCAGTGCCTGTGTTCGAGATTTCAACAGGCGATCGGCATGACGAACACAGGCTGTCATACGGCGTTGCGCCGGGCAATGGTCGGGAAACGCACAGTGGCCCGGGACGGGGCGCCGGGTGGGCCAGGATGGGGAGCATGCCGACCCAGAAACGCCTCACCGGCTCGTTCACGGCGCTAGATTTCCAACAGGTCCTGCTGCGCCGCATGGCCGATCACAACCCTGACCTGGTGGAGGACGCCCGCCATGCGCTGGGCGTCTCCCTCGCACAGACGCGGGAGGCCAACAAGCGTTGGCAGGCGATGCTCCACTCCCCGCACGCCCGGGGCTCGCTGGCGCGCTACCGCTCGGTCCTCGGCGAACCGGAGTCCCGGGCGCCTCGCCGCGTAGGGGACCTCGACTGCGAGGCCTGGCTCTGGCCGCTGCCCCTCTGGCCCGACCTGCGCTTCGAGGTGCTCCTCGCGCCGAACGGCGGCGTCTGGAACGAGTGGCTGGTCCGCGCCCCGGGAGCCACGCCGCCGCGCCTGACGAGCCTCGACGACCTCACCCCCTGGTCCTGCACGGTCGACGAGGCCGCGCGCGCCTTCGCCCCGGCCCGCCCGCTGGAGGGCACCGCCCCCACCCGCTGGGGGCTGGCCTTCACGGCCCCGGACGGCTGGGGCGTACGACGGGAGGTCGTCGCCGAGTTCACCTGGGGGCTGCTGCAACGGACGGGCATCCGGGAGTAGCGGCGGGCCGGTGGTGGCGCGGGAGCGGGGGCGGTCAGGGGGTGGCGGCCGCCGCGAGGATCGCCGCCACGACGGTCGGCACCGACTCCGGGTGCAGGAACAGGAACAGGTTCGGCTCGACCAGTTCCAGCTCCATCACGCGCGGCTCCCCGTCGTCGCCGTCCACGAGGTCGACCCGGGCGTAGAGCAGCTCCGGCGCGTCCGGAACGGCGGCCAGGGCACGTTCGGCGACGGCCAGCTCGGCCGGGGTCGGGGTCCAGGGCTCCAGACCGGGGTGGGCGACCTTGTCCGCGTCGAAGGCGGTGCCGGGGGCCAGTACGGCCCGCTTGCGGCTGGCGTGCAGCAGGCGCCCGCCGAAGAACTGAAGGGCCCGCTCCCCGCCGGTGTCGATGCTCCGCATGTACGGCTGCACCATCGCCGTCAGCCCTTCGGCGTGCATCCGCGCGAGGTGCCGTACGGCCGCCTCGTGCTGGTCGGGCGTGTAGCGGGCGGCGTACCGCGCGCCGGCGCCGGAGGTGGGCTTGACGACGTACTCGTGGTCGCCCGGCAGCCCCGCGGGGGCGTCGGCGTCGCCCGGGGCGAGATAGCGGGTGGGGACCGTGGGCACCCCGGCCGCCGCGAGCTCCCCGATGTACCGCTTGTCGGTGTTCCAGCGCACGACGGACACCGGGTTGGCCAGCCGCGTCAGCTTGCCGCACCGCTCCGCCCAGGCCGTGAACTCGGCGGCACGCCAGCTGTAGTCCCAGGTCGAGCGGATGACGGCGAGGTCGTAGGAGGCCCAGTCGACGTCGGCGTCGTCCCAGCACACGACGTCCGCCTCGGCACCGGCAGCCGCCAGCGCCGCCCGCAGTCCGGGAAGGTCGCGGTCCTTGCTCGGCTCCGGCCGGGGGTCGTAGGTGACGAGGGCGACTCGGGGCACGGCGGGACTCCGTTCTCGTACATCTGCACATCCGTACGTCTGCACGTCTGGATTCGTACGTCTGTGTAACCTCCGCAGGTTAACGGCCGTCCCCGCGACCGGGACAACCGGTTTGACCTTCCCCCTCGGGCAAGCCCCGGCATCGGTGGCGGGAACACGAAAGTGGCAGCGGCAGCGACGGGGAGACCGGCATGGGCACACGGACGCTGACGATCGGCGCCTTCGCGCGGGCCTGCCGGCTGTCGCCGAAGGCACTGCGTCTGTACGACGAGCCGGACCTGCTGCGGCCCGCCCGGGTCGACCCGGACACCGGGTACCGCCACTACGCGGTGGAGCAGCTGGAACAGGCCCGGCTCGTGGCGTGGCTGCGACGCCTCGGCATGCCGCCGGCCCCGGACGCCGCCGTGCACGCGCTGGTGAGCGCCGCGAACGGCGCCGGCGGGCCGGACAACGTCAGTTGCGTCGTCGCGGACGTGGTGGAGGGGGCACCCTGACAGGTGGCGGCGAGGCGAGTGGGGTAGGAACGGCTGTGTTGTGTCCCGCAGCCACTCAAGGAGTCCGTTCCGTGTCCTCTCTCTTCCCGGCCCTGACGGACGACCCGTCCGGGCGCCCCGCCCTGCGGTTCGGCGAGCGTTCCCTGACGTACGCGCAGCTCGCCTCGGCGGCCGGTGCCGTCGGTGCGCGGGTGCGGGAGGAGGGGAGGGTCGCCGTGTGGGCGACCCCGTCGCTGGAGACCGCCGTCGCGGTGGTGGGCGCCCTGCTCGCCGGGGTGGCCGCCGTGCCGCTGAACCCGAAGTCGGGCGACAAGGAGCTCGGGCACATCCTGGGCGACAGCGCGCCGCGGGTGGTACTGGCGGCCCCCGGCGACGAACTTCCCGCCGCGCTGCGGGAGCTCCGACGGATCGATGTCGGGGTGGAAGTCGACGCCGCCGCCGACGCCGACGTGCGGGGTGTCGGCACGCCCGTGGCGGGCGTGGCGCCCGTGGGTGACGAGGACCCCGCCCTCGTCGTCTACACCTCCGGCACCACCGGGCCGCCCAAGGGCGCGGTGATCCCGCGTCGGGCGATCGCCACGACCCTGGACGCGCTCGCCGACGCCTGGCAGTGGACCGGGGAGGACGTCCTCGTGCACGGGCTGCCGCTGTTCCATGTGCACGGGCTGGTGCTGGGGATCCTCGGGCCGCTGCGGCGCGGCGGGTCGGTACGGCATCTCGGGAGGTTCGGCACGGAGGGCGTGACGCGGGAGCTGAGCACCGGGGCGAGCATGCTCTTCGGGGTGCCGACGATGTACCACCGCATCGCCGAGGCGCTGCCCGACGACCCCGCACTGGCCAAGGCGCTCGCCGGGGCGCGGCTGCTGGTGTCCGGTTCGGCCGCGCTGCCCGTGCACGACCACGAGCGGATCGCGGCCGCGACCGGGCGGCGGGTGATCGAGCGGTACGGGATGACGGAGACGCTGATGAACACCAGCGTCCGGGCGGACGGGGAGGCGCGGGCGGGGACCGTCGGGGTGCCCCTGCCCGGCGTGGAGCTGCGGCTGGTGGACGAGGACGGGTCGGCCGTCGAGGCGTACGACGGGGAGAGCGTCGGCGAGATCCAGGTACGCGGGCCGAATCTGTTCACCGAGTACCTCAACCGGCCCGACGCGACCGCCGCCGCCTACACCTCCGACGGCTGGTTCCGCACGGGTGATGTGGCCGTGCGCGACCCCGACGGCTATGTCCGGATCGTCGGACGCAAGGCGACCGACCTCATCAAGAGCGGCGGGTACAAGATCGGGGCCGGTGAGATCGAGAACGCGCTGCTGGAGCATCCGGGGGTGCGCGAGGCCGCCGTCACCGGGGAGCCGGACGCGGACCTCGGGGAGCGGATCGTCGCGTGGGTCGTGCCGACGGATCCCGAAGCCCGGCCGTCCGAGGGCGAGTTGGCCGACCACGTGGCCCGTCGGCTGGCGCCGCACAAGCGGCCTCGCGTGGTGCGCTATCTCGACGCGCTGCCCCGCAACGACATGGGGAAGATCATGAAGCGGGCGCTGCCGTCATGACGGCGCGGCGGGCGGGCGCGCGCGAGGTCGTCGCCCTCGTCGCCGACGACTTCACCCGCTTCCCCGAGCCGCCCGGCGGGCAGCGGGCGTCCGCTCCCGACGGGCCCCTCGGCTGGCCCGGCTACGACGCCTCGCGCGAGCGCGCCGCCCGGCGCACCGGTGAGTCGGAGTCCGTCGTCTGCGGCACGGGGAGCGTCGGGGGCACCCGGGCCGTGCTGATCGCCTTCGAGTTCGGATTCCTGGGCGGATCGCTGGGCGAGCGCACCGGTGACCGGCTTGAGGCGGCGTACACGTTCGCCCGTGAACACCGGCTGCCGGTCGTGCCGTTGGTCGCCACGGGCGGCAGCCGGATGCAGGAAGGCATGCTCGCCCTCACCCAACTCCAGCGGGTGGCGCGGCAGTCGGCGCTCACCCGGGAGGCCGGGCTGCCGCAGATCGCGGTCCTGCGGGACCCGACGACCGGCGGCGGCTGGGCCACCCTGGGCGCGGGCGCCGACGTGGTGCTCGTGCTGCCGGACGCCCAGGTCGGCTTCGCGGGCTCACGGGTCCGGCCGCCGGACGCCGACCCGGCCGCCTATACGGCCGAGGCGCAGGTCGCGGCCGGAGCGGCCGACGCGGTCGTGCCCCCGGCGGAACTACGGGAGGTGCTGGGCCGATGGCTGCGTCTGCTGACCGACGGAACACCGCGAGCGCATCGTCCGGCCGAGACCCCCGGCACCCCCGACGAGCCGGGCACCACGCGGGACGCCGTGCCCCCCGGGTCCGGGCTCCGGCCGAAACCGCATCGCGAGGCCGCAGCGGTACCGGCCGAGAACCACGACACCCCCGGCGGACCGGCCGCCGGCGGGACAGGCGCCGTACCCGGCACGGGCGGCACCCCGACCCAGCCACCGCCGGGGTCGCTTCGCGAACCCGCGCCCGTTCCCGTCGCTCTCGGGCTCGTGGATCTGCCTCGTACCGGGTGGGAGGCGGTTCGGCGGGCTCGGGCGGCGGAACGGCCGCGCGCCCGCGCCTACTTGGACTCCTACTTCAGCCGACGGCTCGCGATCTCCGGGGACCGGTGCGGCGGGGTCGACCCGGACGGGATGCTGTGCGGCTTCGGCGTCCACCGGGGCCGTACGGTCGCCTACGCCGCCCAGACCGGGGCGGCCACCCGGCCCGCCGGGTACCGCACGGCCGCCCGGCTGATCCGCCTCGCGGACCGGCTCGGCATCCCGGTGCTGACGCTGGTGGACACCCCGGGTGCGGCCAACGACGCCGAGGCCGAACGGCAGGGGGCCGGCGCGGCGATCGCGGAGCTGTTCGGCGTGGTCGCCACCGCCCGCACGCCGATCACCACACTGGTCATCGGCGAGGGCGGTTCCGGCGGCGCGCTGGCGCTGGCCGCGCCCGGCCGCACCTGGGCCACCCCGGACAGCTACTTCTCGGTCATCGCACCGGAGTCGGCTGCGGCGATCCTCAAGCGGCCCCCGGAGGAGGTGGAGGCGACGGCCGATCAACTCCGGATCCGACCGCAGGACTTGGCGGAGCTGGGGGTGATCCGGATCACGGAGGCGCGCTGAACGCAGGACAATCTCCAGTACCGTCCGTGACAATGGATGCGCGCAGAGCCGCAGGACCACATGGGTGAGGAGTTACGGGGGCACCGTGGACGGACTGGTGGAGTTCAGGACCGACGACGGCGCCGTGGTCGCCGTCGAGGCGGTCACGGAGGGGCGGCCCGGTTCCCGGCTGGTGGCCCGCGACGGGACGGTCCAGGCGGCCCGCACCTTCGAGGGCGCCCTGGAGGGCGTGCGCGCGGCCGCCGAGTCCGCGCTGCGGGTGTTCCGCGACGGGACGTTGCGGCCCGACGGGGTGGAGATCGAGTTCGGGGTGAAGCTGTCGGCGGAGACCGGCGCGATCATCGCCAAGGGCACGGCTGAGGGCCACCTCGTCGTGCGGCTGACCTGGTCGCCTCCCTCCCCCGCCGCATGAACAGCGCCGAATGGCACGCCCGGATCGAGAGCGCGGGCCAGGTGGCGGGCGCGGGCTTCCTCGTCACCCCGCGCCGGGTGCTGACCTGCGCCCATGTCGTGGCGCAGGCCGACCCGGACGCCCTGACGGTGACGTTCACCGAACGCCCCGGCGCCCCCGCCGTACCGGCGCGGGTGGTCGCCGACGGCGGCTGGGGCGGCGGCACCACCGACCTCGGCGACCTGGCCGTCCTGGAGCTGGCGCACGAGGTCCCGGTCGCCCCGGCCGCGCTGGCCCCCGTGGACGCCGCCCACGACCGGCGGCCCGACCGGCCCCGCAAGCTCGTCGTCTACGGCTTCCCGGTCGGCTTCGACGAGGGCACCCTCGCCGAATACCGCATCACTGCCACGCAGTTGCTCAACCGCGAGTGGATCCAGCTGGAGGCCTGGCAGCCCGGCGGCCAGCCGCTCGCCCCCGGGTTCAGCGGCGCCGCGGTCACCCTGGCGGACACCGGTGAGGTCGTCGGCATGGTCACCGCGGCCGCCGGCGACCGGGGTGTGCACAACGGGCGGATGATGCCCACCGAGGTCATGGCCCGCTACTGGCCCGACCTGGAGGGCCTCGTCCCCACCTCCGACCACCGCAGCGCCGACCGTGCCCGGCTGCGCGCACTGGTCGAACGCGCCGTGCGCGCGGGCCTGGACGGCGATCCGGGGCGTCGCGTGCGGCTCTACGAGTCCGCCCGGGGCCCGCTGGACCCGGACGCCCCCGAGGAGGGGTTCGACTCGCTGTGGTCGGCGGCCCTGTTCGTGCTGTGCGAGGTCGACGGCGACGACGCGGCGGCCACCGTCGCCCGCTTCACCGCCCATGTGGAGGCCCTGTTCCAGGCCCCCGTCGAGACGGCCGCCGAGACGGCCGCCGCACCCGACTGGTCTCCCATCCTCGTCGACCTCCAGCACAGCGGCGCGGGCGACGGACACGTCCGCGTCGAGGTGTCCGCGTACAGCGGGGGCCGCCGGCATCCGGTCGGCTCCGGCACCGTCCCGCAGGCCGGGCTGCGCGCCTTCGTGCAGGACCGGATCGAGGCCGCCTTCCGGTATCTGACGCCCGGCTGCGACGAGTTGCTCGCGTTCGCGCTGCCCCGCGACTGGATCGACCTGCCCGTCGACCGCTGGGCGAGCACGCCCGACGACGACACCCCGCTGGGCTGTGTGTATCCGCTCGTCGTCACCGACCAGGCGCGCCGCAGGGCGGGTGTCCGGCACCAGCTGACCCGGGTGTGGAACCGGCTCGACGCGGCGCCCGGCGCCCGGGTGCACCGGGTCGAGTGCGGCAGCCCCGAGGAACCCCGCCGGCTCAGGGTGCGGCTGCGCCAGGACGACGCCTGTCTCGCCGGCTTCGCGACCGCCCCGGCCGCGTCCCACACCCGCCCGCACTTCGACACCTCGCTCAACGCGCCCGCGCCGATGGTCATCTGGTCCCGCGAGGGCTGCGCCGGCGGTCCCGACGCGTCCTGCGCCGGCGGGGACGGCTGCGCGGGCAAGACCTTCCTGGACGAGCTCGACACCTGTGTGTCCGGTGTGTCGCCCGCCGAACTCCCGCGCCGGGTACTGGCGCTGCGCGAGGAGGCCGACGCGGAGGACGGCCACTGGGCGCACGACATCCAGCTGTTGTGGGACGACCCACGCCTCTTCGCCGACCCGCACGGCGACGCGGCCGGCCACCCCCACTCCCCCGTGACCTGAGCCGCGTCCGCCCCGTCCCCACAACCGAGCCACGAGTCACACGAGCCCCACGAGTCACACCAGAGTTTCGGAGAACCATGCCGCACTGGTCCGTCTACACCGGGAACAGCGAGCCGCACGACGGCATCGACCGGCTGCCCGAGCCGCCGCCCTGGCGGGCGTTCGACGGCGAACCCGTCGTGCCGCCGCCCCGGGACGCCGACGACGAGGCGGCCGTCTCCCCCGACCGCGTCCACCGCGCCCGCTCGTACGTCGCCACCCCGGAGAGCGTCGAACTCGTCAACGCGGCCCTGGTGCTCCGCCGCCCGCTGCTGGTCACCGGTCCGCCCGGCACCGGCAAGTCCTCCCTGGCGTACGCGGTGGCCCGCGAGCTGGGTCTCGGCCCGGTGCTGCGCTGGAACATCACCAGCCGCTCCACGCTGGCCGACGGCCTCTACCAGTACGACCCGCTGTCCCGGCTGTACGCGGCCCGGCAGGCGGCGTGGCGCGAACGCGACGGGGACGCCGGGGGCGGGGTCGAGGACCATCTGCGCCTCGGTCCGCTGGGCACGGCCCTGCTGCCCTACGAACGCCCCCGCGCGCTCCTCGTCGACGAGATCGACAAGAGCGACCTCGACCTGCCCAACGACCTGCTGAACGTCCTGGAGGAGGGGCAGTACGAGATCCCCGAACTCATGCGCGCGGCCCGGCACTCCGCCGAGGACGTCACCGCCGGGGTGCTGGCCGACGGCTCGGACGACCCGGTCGCCGTCACCCGGGGCCGGATCCGCTGCCGCGCCTTCCCGTTCGTCGTCCTGACCAGCAACGGCGAGCGTGAGTTCCCGCCCGCCTTCCTGCGCCGCTGTGTCCGGCTGAAGCTGCGCCGCCCCGGCCGCGAACAGCTCACCGAGATCGTCCGGGCCCACCTCGACACCCCGCCTGGCGAGGCGGAACACCTCATCGACCGCTTCCTGACCCGCGCCGCCGACGGCGAACTCGCCACCGACCAGTTGCTGAACGCGCTCTACCTCACCGGAGTCGCCGGTCTGGACGCCGACTCCCGCGACGCACTGGCGGAGCGACTGATGCCGTACCTCAGCGCCACGGCGGACGGCGATGGCTTCTGAGGAGACACCGGGGGGTGACATGTCCGCCCTGGACCGGCTGACCGCACTGCTCACGGCAGCGGCGGACACCACGCCCACCCC
This sequence comes from Streptomyces sp. NBC_01334, assembly GCF_035983595.1. Taxonomy (NCBI): domain Bacteria; kingdom Bacillati; phylum Actinomycetota; class Actinomycetes; order Kitasatosporales; family Streptomycetaceae; genus Streptomyces; species Streptomyces sp. NBC_01334. The sequence goes on from NZ_CP130718.1 coordinate 3,300,670, forward strand.
TCGTGAGCTGGCCGAACTGCTGTGGCTCGCAGGGCTGTCGAGCGATCCGGAGGAGGCATCGGAGCGGACAGAGCCGGCCGGGCCGGACGCGGCGGACGCGCGGACCGAGCGGGACACCGGCGGTACGCCCGACGCGGTGGCCGGCGGCAGGCCCGCCCGCGCGGACGCCGACCGTACGGCGGGGAGTACGTCGCCGAGGTCCGCGCCCGCCGACCCCGCCGACCGAGTCTCGCTCCACCTCCCCACGCCCGCGCCCGCCGCCGATTCCGGTGACGGCTCGGGCGGGGGCAGCGCCGGGAGCCGTCCCGTCCTCGCGCCCGCGCCTCCGATGCTCCCGCACCCCCTCGCCCTTCAGCGGGCCCTGCGCCCGCTGAAGCGCACGGTGCCCTCGGCGCGGGCCCGTCTCCTCGACGGGCGGGCGACGGCCGACCGCATCGCCCGGCTGGGTGCCCACCCGGACGTCTGGCTGCCCGTACTGCGTCCCGCGCGCGACCGCTGGCTGCGTCTCAACCTCGTCCACGACACCGGCCCGACGATGCCGGTCTGGCGGCCCCTCGTCCGTGAACTGCACACCGTCCTCGCCCAGTCGGGCGTCTTCCGCACGGTCACCCCGCACCCGGCCACGCCCGACGGCGAGGCCCGGCAGGTTCCGCACCCGGCGGACGGCCGGACGGTCACCCTGATCGTGAGCGACTGCATGGGCCCGCAGTGGCGCCCGGGACCGGCTGGCGAGCGTTGGTACCGGACCCTGCGGCACTGGGCGACCCGGATGCCGCTGGCCGTCGTCCAGCCGCTCCCGGAGCATCTGTGGCCCACGACTGCCCTCCCGGCCGAGCCGGGTCTGCTCTTCTCCGCGACCCGCGCGGCTCCGCTCTCCGCGCTCACGTTCACCCCCTACGACCCGGAGACCGCGCCCCGGCCCGGCGCGGCCCTCCCGATCCCCGTGCTGGAGCCGGGCGCGCCCTGGCTGGCCAACTGGGCGGCGCTGGTCGCGAGTCCGGGCGGCGCGCGCACCCCGGGTGCGGTGGCCTGGCTGCCACCGGCGCCCGTCCCGCCCGGGACCGCCGGGCCGGAGGCCGCCGACCCGGCCACCCTGCCCGCCCAGGACCTGGTGCTGCGCTTCCGCGCCACCGCCTCCCGGGAGGCGTTCCGGCTGGCCGGCCATCTGGCCCTGGCCGTCCCCTCGGTTCCGGTGATGCGCCTCGTCCAACGCGCGGTGAACCGCGACCCGCGCCCCCAGCACCTGGCCGAGGTGATCCTCAGCGGCATGCTGACCACCGTCCCGGGTCCCCCCGGCTCGTACGACTTCCGCCCCGGCGTACGCGACCTGCTGCTGCGCACCCTGCCGCGCACGACACGCGGCCGGACCCGCGAACTCCTGGACCGGATCGGCGGGTTGATCGACGAGCGCGCGGGTCTCACGACGGGCGAGTTCCGCGCGGAGACGGGCGGGACCGACAGCACGGCCGGTGCGTTCGCGACGGTGAGCGCGGAAACCGTACGCAGACTGGGCGGAAGCGTCGAGGCCCCAGCGCCGCAGCCCGAAGCCCCGACCGACGCCCGGCCGACCCTCCTGCCCGACGAACTCCGGCCGAGGCACGCACGGTTGACGCCCGACGGCCACGAGACCGATCGGACCGCACCCGAACACCGGGAGGCCGGCACACCGGTGACCGAACCGCCGGGGACCGAGCCGCCGATGACCGGCACAGGCACGCGGCCTGCCCTTCTCTTCGAGGCTGCCGCCGACCTCACCGCGCGCCCCGAAGCTCGTATCACCCTCGAATACGCCGTCCACGAAGTCCTCGCCCGTGGCGATCTCACGCCTCAGCAGTACGAGGTCCGTGTCCGCCCGAACGGGTACGTCGTGCGGATCCAGCCCGAGGCGTATCTGCTCCCGGTGCTCGCCGCCGCCCTGCGCGGGCTCCCCGGTCCGCTCGCCGAGCTGGCCGAACCGCCGCGTCTGCGGGTGACGTTCCAGGACGGGCCCGAGACCCCCGCGGCCCCGCACGGTGCCGCCCCCGTCCTCCTCACCGTCCCCCCGGCTCTCTACGCGGCCTTCGCCGACAGCTCCGCCGCCTCCGGGCCGCACCGCTTCCGGCCCCTGTTCGGCGACGCCCCGGACGCCCCGCCGCTCGCCTGGTACTGCCCGCTGCCGCCGGAGGAGAGCGCGGGGGACGCGGCGGACGCGGCGGACGGGCGGAACGACGTCCGGGAGCCGGTGCGCGGGCCCTTCCTCACCCGTGACCTGCGCCAGCTGGGCATCCCCGCGCCGGGCCGCACCGCGATCGTGCACACCCGTCCCGACAGCCCGCTCACCCTCCTCGACCCCGTCCTGCCCTACGAGGGCCGCCCGCCACGTCCGGCGACGTACTACGAGGTCGACCTGACGCCGCGGCACGCCGTCGACCGGATCTCCCTGCCGAGCTCCGGGAAGGGCGCCTTCATCGCCGCCGTCGAGCTGACCTGGCGGGTCGACGACCCGGTGGCGTTCGTGCGGGCGGAGGCCGCGGGCGTGCGCGAGCGGCTGCTGGCGCATCTGCTGGCGGCGGGCTCGCGCATCACCCGCCACCACTCCGTCCGCCGGGCGTCCGGCGCGCAGCGGGCCGTCAACTCCCAGCTCGGCAGGTGGCCGGTGCCGGGCCTGGCGGTGACCTGCGCGGTCACGCTCGCGCCGGACTACGCCCCGCCCCTCGAGGTGCGCCGGCCGACCGGCCGTTCCGGGCGCCCGCTCCAGGACCTGCTCGCCGACGCCGAGACCGTGCTGTTCGGCTTCGACGGTCCGCTGGCCCGGCTGTTCACGGCGACGACCGCGCGTGCGGCCGCCCTCGACCTGCTCGGGATCGTCGCCGAGCACCGCGACCCCGAGGACGCCCTGGCGGGCCGCCCGCTGGGCGACCCGGGCGCCGCGGGCCGGGAGCTGTTCGTGCACCCGCTGGACGTGCTGCGGGCCTTCGCCCAGGACCGGCTGGGCCCGCTGCTGCGGGACCGTCTCGACCGGCTGGAGCTGAGCGCCGTGCCGGACGCGCCCACGACGCACCACTCCGTGGTCCTCGTCCGCACCCTCCACGACACCGGGCGCCGGGTCGGGGTGGCCACGGACGTCTGCGAAGCGGCCGTCCACCGCTATCTGGAGTCCTACCGGCTTCCGCTGCCGGCCGGCGTGCACGGCCGTGACGACGACCTCGGCCGGCTCACGCCGAACCCGGACCGGCTGCTGAGCGCCCTGCGGCCGCTCGACGCGCCCGCCGCCACCGGCGTCCTGATCGGCTCGACGCTCGCCGAGCTGGCCGCCGCCCGGGCGGCGGGTCTGCGCTTTCTCGGCCTCGCGCGCAATCCCACCGTCGAGCAGGCGCTGCTCGGGGCGGGCTGTGACGCGGTGGTCCCCTCCCTCACCCCGGTGCTGGAAGCGGCCCGCGCGCTGTAGGCCGCCCGCGTCCTGTGGGCAGGCCGAACGGGGCGATGCACCGCCACGGGCGGCTGTACCGGCGAAGACCGGCACCGGGCGGGCCATGCGGCGCGCCCCGCCCGCCGACCGGCGCACCCGCTTCGGCCCGGCCGGGACCGGAGTCGGCGAAGCGGACGTACGACCCGCAGGGGATCCTCGTCCCGGGGCAGGGCATCTTCGGCTGATCCGGCCGCGCGCCTCCCCGACCTGACTGTATTTCATACTTAATTTGGACAGGTGAGACAAAACCCCCATTCGGGCGCGCCTCGCCCGGCCCACCAGAAAAGGCGGCCTCCGCCCCGCCCCCGCACTATGCGAAGGAGGCCGACCGCCCGGCGGCCCCCGCACGAGAGGCCCGCCGGCCCGGCGAGCCCCCACGGTCTGTGCTCTCGGGAGGACCTGCCATGACCGCCAGTCTGGAGCAGCTGCGCCGCTGCCACTTCGCCGTCGACCTGGGAGCGGCGCGGACGCGGGTCTACGTGAAGGGTGCCGGGCTCGTCGTCGACCAGCCGTCCGCCGCCGCGGTGAACACCCGCACCGGTGCGCTGATCGCGGTCGGCGAGTTCGCCGAGAAGATGACCGGCCGCACGCCGCACTACATCCGCGTCGTGCGCCCGGTCTCCGGCGGCACGGTCGTCGACATCGAGATGGCGCAGCGCATGCTGCGCCATCTGCTCGGCGACAAGATCCGCCGCCAGCTGCGCCGCAAGCCGTTCCTGCGCGCCGCCGCCTGCACCCCGCACGACGCCGACCCGCTCGCCCAGCGCGCCGCGATCGAGACCCTGGTGGGCCTCGGCGCCCGCCGCGTGGAACTCGTCGACACCCTGATCGCCGCCGCCGTCGGCTGCGGGCTCCCCGTCGAGCGCCCCGAGGCCACCATGATCATGGTGTGCGGGGCGGCCGCCACCCAGGTCGCCGTCCTCTCCCTCGGCTCGATCGTGACCGCCGAGCGGATCCCGGTGGGCGGTGAGGCCGTGGACCACGCGATCGTCCAGCACCTGCGCCACGAGCACGAGTTGATGCTGCCCAGCCAGTCCGTCCGGCCCCTGCAGGTCGCCCTCTCCGGCAACGGCCTCACCTCGCAGGGCCCCGCGTCCACCGAGATCCACGGCCGGGACGTCGCCACCGGTCTCGCCCGTTCCGTGCAGGTCGACACCGCGGCCGTACGGGACGCCATCGAGACCCCGCTGACCGCCGTGCTCGACGGCATCGGCAGGGTGCTGCGCGAGTGCCCGCCCGACCTGGTCGCCGACCTCGCCGACCGCGGGATCATGATGGTCGGCGGTTCCGCCCTGCTGCCGGGCTTCGACCAGATGCTGCGTCAGGCCACGGGGATGCCGGTACACATCGCGGAACGGCCCGACATCTGCGCCGCCCAGGGCCTCGGCGCCATGCTGGAGGGCAAGATCGAGCCGCTGACCCTGGACCCGCTGGGCGCCTGAGCCCGGGCACCGGCCACCGTGACCGGCCCGCCGCCCCTGCCGCGCGCCGTACTCGGTATCGGCTCCGAGCTCGAACTGCGCGCCGCCCTCCAGCGCGTCGTGGACGCCGCCGCCGAGCTGACCGGCGCCCGGTACGTGACCCTCACCACGACCGACCCGGGCCGGGAGGACCGCACCGGCGTCCACACCGCCGGTCCGTCCCGGATCCCCCACGTCCCGCAGGGGCCGGGCACGTGCGAGCTGTCGATCGACGTGGACGGCGAGCCGTTCGGCCGCCTCCCGGTGTGAGCGCGACCTGCGTCCCTTGCCACCCCAGAACTCCTTCGTTAAAATACGATTGCGGTATGCAAATAGAATTTCGATCGGCAAATCGGGGTTACGCGGGTCCCGCAGAGCTTCGCTCAGAGCGTTTATCGGAACACCGGGGGGATTTAATTGGGGGGTTTCCGCAGAGCCGACCGCGATCGGGCCGTGTGCATCACCGGAATGGGCTGGACCACAGCGCTGGGTGACGGTCTCGACGAGGTGTGGCAGCAGCTGACGAGCGGGCGCGTCGGCATCCGGGAGTCGGCGGGTGACGGCCGGCCGCCCGCCGCCCTCCTGACGGACGGAGGTCCGGACGGCGCGCCGTCCGGACCTCCGTCCGAGCGGCAGGTCTCGCTCGCCGTGACCACCGCGTCCGCCGCCCTGCGCGATGCGGACTGCCCGGCCGGGGACGTCGACACGCTGGTGCTCGGCAGCAGCCTCGGCCCGCACCTGGACGACGCCGCCGAGACCTCGCCGCACACCCTGACCTCCACCGTCGCCGAACAGCTGGGGGTGGCCCGGTCCGCGTCGGTGAGCACCGCCTGCTCCTCCGGCGCCGACGCCGTGCTGGCCGGCGCCGCCCTGCTCACGGGCGGCGAGGCGGAACGCTGTCTGTGCGGCGGCATCGACCTGCTCACCGAGGGCAAGCTCCTCGGACACCGGGCGCTCGGCACCCTCTCCGCGTCCGGCGCCGTCCGCCCCTTCGACACCGACCGGGACGGCACCCTCTTCGGCGAGGGCGCCGGCTTCCTGCTGCTGGAGACCCGGGCCGCGGCCAGGGCGCGCGGCGCCCGGATCCTGGGCGAGCTGCGCGGCTGGGGCGCGTCCAACGACGGCACCGGGCCGACCGCCCCCGACGAGACCGGGGCCGGCGCGGTCCTCGCCGTCCGGCGCGCCCTGGCCAGGGCCGGAGCCGACGCCCGGGACATCGCGGTGATCAACGCCCACGGCACCGGCACCCGCGCCAACGACACGGCGGAGGCGGCGTGTTACGGCACCGTCTTCGGCAAGGAGTCGGAAGCGGTCGTGTTCGCCACCAAGCCGGCCTTCGGCCACACCCTCGGCGCCACCGGCGCCCTGGAGGCCATCGCCCTGCTCCTCGCACTGCGGCACGGCAGCGTGCCCCCGCTCCCGCACACCCGCACCGTCATGCCGGAACTGGCCCTGCCGCTGGCCGCGGACGGCCCCCGGGAGTTCACCGGCTCCCTCGGCATCAGCCTCACCCTCGGCTTCGGCGGCTTCAACACCTGCCTGCTGCTGGCGGCCGACGAGCCGCGGACCACGGTCGGAGGCGCCGCGTGAACCCGGCGCAGTGGTGCCCAGCGGGAGGCGTGATCACCGGCTCCGCCCTGGTCGAGACCGCCGACCCGGGCACGGTCGGGCGCCGCGTCCCCGGGGTGTACGCCGACCCGGTGGCCTGGCTGATGGCCGAGACCGTGGCGGCCGCGCTGGAGAACTGCGGCGACGCCGCGCCGAGCCGTCCCGAGGAGGTCGGGGTCATCGGGGTGAGTGAGAGGGCCACGCGCCACACCCTGCGCGCGCTCGCCGAGTCCGTCCCCCGCGGCCGGGTCTCCCCGATGCGGTTCGCGGGCGCCGGAGCGGGCTCGCTCGTCGGCGTCGTCTGCTCGGCGTTCGGCTTCCACGGGCCGGTGTCCATGCTGCCCATGCCCCTCACCCCGGCCGTGCCGCTCACCAGAGCACTGTGCGGCGACTGGCTGCTCGGCGACCCGCCGAGCGCCGCACACGTCCTGGTCGTCACCCACGAAGTCGACGACGAAGGCAAACACCGGGCGCACTGCCTGGTCGTCAGTGGGCCGACGCCCACGCGGAGGCCCCGGAGAACATGACCTCGCAGAACACCACCCCGCGGAACATGACCACCCCGAGCACGACGTCACCGAGCACGACACCGCCGAGCGCGACGTCACCGAACCTGGCCGATCCGCTCCTCGACCCCGCCGTCGTCGGCGACTTCCTGGGCCGTGTCGAGGACCTTTCCCGTACCGAGGATCCGGGCGGCCCGGCCGGGCTGCCCGCCCTGATCGACCGGTTCGCGGCCCTGCCGGCCCCGCCCGGCGCCGTCGTCGTCATCGCGCTGCCGAACGGCATCCGGGCGCTGCGGTTCTTCTTCGCCGTCGCGCTGGCCGGACACACCCCCGTGCTGCTCTCCCCGTCCACCCCGGTGTCCCGGGTCCGCGAGGTGGCCCGCGAACTGGGCGCCTGCGCACTGGTCAGGGCGGCCCTCCGGGCCGACGCGTACGGCGTCACCGACGTCACCCGCACCGGCGGCGCCGACGTCGGCCTCTTCACCGGCCGGCCGTATCGGCACCACGGGCCGGGCCACGTGATCCTGATGAGCTCCGGCACCTCCGGCATGGCCACCGGATGCCTGCACGGCATCGACGCCCTGCTGCGCAACGCCCGCCGCCACGGCCGCTCCCTCGGCCAGCGCGCCGCCGACACCGCCCTGGTCAGCCTGCCCGTCTACTACTCCTACGCGCTGGTCGCCCAGGTGCTCGGCGGCCTCGTGCACGGCTCGCGGCTGGTCATGGCGGGACCGCCGTTCTCGGTGGCCGACTACCTGGCCACGGTCGCCGGCCGGGGCGTCACCCTCTCCTCGCTCACCCCGAGCCTGGTCAAGTCCGTGGTCACCGCGGGCGGCGAACTGCCCGCGCCGCTGCGCACGCTGACCGTGGGCGGCCAGGCCCTCGACCCGTCGTACGTCTCCCGCCTGCTGAAGCTCAACCCCGAGCTGGGCCTGTACATCACCTACGGGCTGACCGAGGCCGGACCGCGGGTGTCCACCCTCGCCGCCCACCGGGAGCCCCCGCACCGGCACGGCTCGGTGGGGGTCCCGCTGGACGGCGTCGAGGTGCTCACCCGGCCCACCGACACCGGGGAGCGGGAGCTGCTCGTGCGCTCCGACACCGTCTACCGCAGGCGGGTCGGCGAGCCCGCGCCGTCCAAGCGCGGCGATCTGGTCGAGCCCGGCCTGCTGGCCACCGGCGACATCGGGCACGTCGACGACGACGGGTACGTGTACGTGCACGGCCGCTCGTCGGACTTCGCGATGGTGCGCGGCGAGAAGGTGTCGACGGCGACGGTGCGCCGGGCCGCCGAGTCGCTGCCCGGGGTGGTCCGTGCCGCGACCAGGATCGCCGTCGTGGACGACGACTCCGCCGTCCTCGAGCTCGACGTCTTCGTCGACGACGCCGTACCGCCCTCCGAGGCGGAGATGCGGCGGCATCTGCGGTCCCTGCTGACCCGCAACGAACTGCCGCTGACGGTCCGGATCCAGTCGCTGCGCGCGGGCGAGCACCACAAGTGACGGGCCCGGAGCCGCTCACCCTGTACTGCGTGCCGCACGCCGGAGGTTCCGCGCGCAGCTTCGTGCGCTGGCGGCGCGAGCTGCCGGCCGGGCTGCGCGCCCGGCCGCTGGAGATCGCGGGCAAGGGCCTGCGCTCCCGTGAGCCGCGGGCGGCGACCCTGCGGGCGGCCGCCGCCGATCTCGCCCTCCGGCTGGACCCGCCCGGCCGGTACGCGCTCCTCGGCCACAGCATGGGCGGCCTGCTCGCCTACGAGACGGCCCTCGCCCTGCACGCCCTGGGCCGGCCCGCGCCCGAGTTCGTCGTGGTCGCCGCGGCCCGGCCGCCACACCTCCTCGGCACCTCCTCCTACGGCCCGCTGCTCGCCCTGGACGACGACGCCCTGCTCGACGCGCTCGCGGAGAACGGCCGGATCCCGTCGGAGGTGCGCCGGTCACCGATGCGGCACCAGTTCGTGCCGGTCATCCGCGGCGACCTCGCACTGCTCGCCGGCCACCACCCCGACCCCGAGCCACGGCCCCTCCCGAGCGACCTCGTCGGCTGGTACGGCGCCGGCGACGCGGACACCCCGCCCGAGGTGATGGCCGGCTGGCGGCACTACACCCGGCGCACGCACGTCGGCGAGGCCTTCGCCGGCGGCCATTTCTTCCTCCATGAACGCTTCGAGGAGGTCGCGGCCCGGCTTGTCGGCCTGGCCGCGCAGCAGCGAGCGGACCGCTGACCGAGGCCGGTCGGCGGCCCGCTCGCGAGGGGCGGTGCCAGGAGGGGAGATGCCGCAGGAGCGGTGTCAGTGCTGCACCGGACAGCCGTTCCCACCGCCGCGCACCGGGGCGTCGGTGTCGTGCCGGGTGCCGAGCAGCCAGTACGCGTCCTCCGCCGCCCGCCACAGTTCCGGAAAGAGCGCCAGCTGCGAGCGGGCCTCCAGCGTCGCCAGGGACCGGCCGCCCAGGCTCTGCGGCAGCTCGAGCTCGTCGTCGCCCTCCTCGTTTCCCTTGCGCAGACCGGGCTGGCCGCCCAGCTGCGACCAGACCATGATCAGGTGGTGCTGCTTCCAGCCGAGGACACTGCCGTCCAGCCGCAGCATCGCCTCCCGCACCAGGGCCAGCGACTGCGACCCGGACGAGCGGGGGCCGTCGTAGCCGTCGTCCTGCTGGGCGATCACGTCCTGGAGGGACAGCCCGGCGCGCTCCACCGCCTGCTCGTAGGCCTTCCAGACCGGACGGGCCACCCGCCGCAGGTTGCGGTAGCCGGGCGAGTCCAGGCCGGTGGCGTCCTCGGGGAGCGCGTTGCGCATCATCAGCAGGCTGTGCTGCGGCAGGTGGTCGGTGAGCAGCCGCACCGCCTGGACGGTGACCTCGCTGAGCCCGGTGGCCCGGTCGAACATGCGGACCGCCTGGTGGTAACGGTCCTGGTCCAGGTGTCCGATCGCCCGGCGCAGCTCGTAGTGGACCTGTACCCAGGCGTACTCGGTGATGAGGTGGGTGACCTGGAAGAACCGCTGGTCGGGGTGTTCCGTCTCGCTCTCCGGGACGAGGGCGCCGAGGGCGTCGGTGAGATGCAGGACGTTCTCGTAGTTGCTGCCCCGGTCGAAGTCGTAGGAGAGCAGGGCGTTGGGCTCGTCCGGGTTCAGCGAGCGCTTCACCGGGTCTCCTCTTTGGTGTACTCGACCAGCCAGTGGCCGGGCAGCTCGAACTTCGTGGAGTCGGTGAGGGTGAGTCCGACGCCGGCGCCGAGGTCGCGCAGGTCGTCCATGCTGCGTTCACGGCCGCCGAGCAGGACCAGCATCAGCAGGTCGGCGTAGCTCGCCATGACGGGGTCCTTGCCGCTGTCCAGCAGCCGCTCGACGACCACGACCCGCCCGCCTGGGGCGAGCGCCGCCGAGCAGCGGCCGAGGATGCGGGCGGCGTCCCGGTCGCTCCAGTTGTGCAGGGTGTTGGCGATCAGGTAGACGTCAGCGCCGGCCGGAACCGGCTCGAAGAAGCTGCCCGCGACCAGCTCGCAGCGGTCGGACACGGGGGCGGTGACCCCGCCGGCCTCGTCGATGACGCTCGGCAGCTCCAGCAGCGTGCCGCGCAGCGCCGGGTGCTCGGTGAGCAGCTTCAGCAGCAGGGAGCCGTTGCCGCCGCCGACGTCCACGACGTGCCCCACCGACGCCCAGTCGTAGATACGGGCCAGTTCCGGCACGAGCCGGTCCGCGATCCGGGCGATGCCCGCGTTGAAGGACTTCTCGATGTCGGGGTGCGCCTCCAGGTCCTTCCAGAAGGGCCGCCCGTGCGCCTGCTCGTAGACCGGCAGACCGGTGCGTACGGCGTCCATGAGCCGGCCGACGGCCGGTTCGAAGCGGGCCTCCATGGGCCGGCTGGGGTCCTCGTAGTCCAGCCAGCGGCGCAGATTGCTCGGGTGGTCGCCGAGCAGCACCCGGCCCACGTCGGTGAGCTCGTACGTCCGCTGCCGCGACGCGCTGTCGGTCGTCTCCTCGAAGAGGCCGAGGAGGCTGACGTAGTGCAGGACGCGGCCCAGGGACTGCTCGTCGGTGCCGGTCTCGGCGGCCAGCGCGGCCGCGGTCCGGTGCCCCTGCTCGACCAGGTCGGGCAGGCGGAGGGTCGCGGTCACCCGCACGGCGGTGGGGGTGAACCCGGAGCCCAGGGCGAGGATCGTGTTCAACGGGTCTTGGCGGAACACCAAAAGCCTCCAGTCGTTCTCGTTCGGTCGGTCGTTTCGCCGGGCGTTCCGGTGGAAATTCAGGGAGTCCGTTCGATCTCGTCCAGGGCGTCGAGGAACCGCACGAGGTCCTTTTGTTCGCCGAGTGACGTGCGCAGGTATCCGGGAAATCCGAACAGCCCGGCATTGCGAACGAGAATGCCGAAATCGGCGGCGAGACGATCCTGCGCGCGGGCGCAGTCCCGGGCCGCGACGGCGACGAAGTTGGTGACGGAGGGCAGATGGGCGCGCCCGCGCCGGTCCAGCTCGCCGACGAACCAGCGCCGCCGCTCGGCGGTGGACCGGCGTACCCCGTCGACGAAGTCCCGGTCGCCGAGGGCGGCGGTCGCGGCCGCCTGGGCGAGCCGGTTCACGCTGAAGGGCAGGGCGCGCAGGGTCCCCCGCAGCCCGGCGATCAGCTCGGGCGGGCCGACGGCGTAGCCGACGCGCAGCGCGGCCAGGCCGTAGGCCTTGGAGAAGGTGCGCAGCGCGACGACGGGCGCGCCCTCGTCCAGCAGGTCGCGGGTCTGCGGGGTGTCCGGGTCGGCGAACTCCATGTACGCCTCGTCGAACACCAGCGGGACCCCGCTGCGGCCGGAGGCGTCGACCAGCGCGGCCAGTTCCCGCCGGGTGAGGGCCGCGCCGCTGGGGTTGTGCGGGTTGCACAGATAGCCGATCCCGTGTCCGGGCAGCCGCGCGGCGAAGGCGGCGGCGTCGACGGCGGTGCCGCTCAGCGGTACGGCGGTGCAGCCGCGTCCGGTGAGCTCCAGACAGGCCCGGTAGCCGGGGAACGTACCGTCGGTGACGAGCCCGGGAAGGCTCCGGTCGCCGAGGGTGAGGGCGGTGGCCAGGACGAGCTCGTCACTTCCGTTGGCGACGGCGATGTGGTCCGGGCCGACACCCCAGTGTGCGGCGAGCGCCTGCACCAGTTCCTGCCGCTCGGGGTCCGGGTAGACGTTGACCCGCCCCAGTTCCCGCTCGGCCGCCCGCACCGCCGCCTTGCTGGCGCCGTGGGGACTCTCGCTGAGGTGCAGCCGGATCAGGTCGTCGGCGCCGGGGACACTCGTGTTGAACGCCTTGCCGGAGGCCGGGGCGGCCTGTCCCGCGGCCGGGGTCACAGGCTGTCCCCCAGGAGGACGCCGAAGCAGTAGCTGCCGACCTCCGCCTCGAGGGTCAGGAAGCAGTGTTCGCTGCCGGCCGGGATCCGCATGACGGCCGGGGAGAGCAGTTCATGGCGTCTGCCGTCGAGTTGGACCTCGATGCGGGCGCCGCCCTTGTTCGGGGAGACCAGCAGGTAGAGCTCGTCGACCGGGTGGGTGTGCGGCGCGGCGACCGGTTTGCCGACCAGGGTGCTGAGTTCACCGCCGGCGAGTTGCACGGGCAGGCCGCCGAACATGTCCGCGGTGAGGTAGAAGGGCGCGGGCTGGTGATGCCCGGCCACGGCGAGGGGGATGGGCAGATCCTCCACGATCTCGGGGCCGGCGGGACATCGCTCGCTCATCACTGGGCCTCCAGGACGAACAGGTAGGTGTGGGGGGCGCCGAAGGGAACCGTGCGGCGCAGGTGCAGCCCGCCCTCGTGGAAGAGGTCCTCGTACTCCTCGCGCGTGTAGACCGGGACGCCCATCAGCGCGTGGGCGAGCTCGAAGCCGCTGGAGAAGACGGGCAGCGTGTCCTTCTCACCGCGCGGGCGGACGGTGGTGTCGGCGAGCAGGAAGGTGTGCGCGTGGGGGAACGCCTTGCGCAGCGCCGGGATGACGTCCGTCCGGGTGGCGGGGTCGACGAGCAGGTCGTGCAGGAACATGAAGCTCATCGCGACGTCCACCTGGTCGGCGCCCTCGATGCGGCGGCCCCGGAAGAGGATGTCGAGGACGTCGGCGCAGATCGGCTGGACGCGGTCGGCCAGCTCGTGCCGCTCGACGGTGCCGGCCGCCAGCGCGGTGGCCGAGGCGCTGATGTCCAGGCCCAGACCGCGGGCGCCGGGACGGGACTTGACGAGGCGGCACACGCGTTCGCTGATCCCGCTGCCGAGGTCGGCGATGACGGAGAAGTCGAGTGCGGCGATCTGCTCGTCGAGCAGGTTCCGCATCAGCGCCATGTCGGCCTGGGCCGAGCCGAGCGCCACCATGCCCTCGTCGCGCAACACGTCCTTGCCGAAAGCGCGTTCCCCTCGCGCGATGGTCGCGGCGTTGGCGAAGACGTCGTGGTACCCGCCCACGCCCCAGGTGAAGAACCCTATTTTCCGGCGGAGGTCGCCCCAGGCCGGCGTGGGTGTCACCCGGTCGTCACGGACGTCGAGATACCCGAAGGCCTCCGCGGCCGACAACAACTGGCGGAAAACCCTTTCGTCCAGCTGTCGGCGCCAACAGTAGTCGGGCACGTCGAGCCGGTCGGCCGCGTCGAACCAGGCGAACAGCCCCAGTTGTTCCAGGGCGAAGACGACATGGGTGGAGATGAATCCGTTGAACGCGGTGTCGGCATCGAGCGGGGTGTTCGCGGCGCCCTGCCATTCGGCGGGACGGAAAACGCTTTCACCTAACTCTTGGAGGCCGTCACGGGAAAGGGGAGCAGTCACGAGAAGTGCCTTCCTTGTTTCGGTCGAATGCCGAGCTCCGGTCGAGCCGACGTCGAGCCGGAATTGAGCTGACGTTGAGCCGATGCCGAGTCGAATCGGCGGCGACCGGTTATACGCGGGGCGAGGTGGCGGCGATACGTTCCACCGCCACCGCCAGTTCGCGCACGGTGGGGTGGTCGAAGAACAACCGGTTGGGCAGCCGGACACCGAGCTTCCGGCGCAACCGCATGAGCACCTGCGTGGCTTTCAGGGAATGACCGCCCGCCTCGACAAAAGGGGTGTCGTCATCGAAGTCGTCATGCCCGAGCACCTCGGTCCACGCGGCTCTGACCTGGTCTTCCATGGCCTGCCCAGGCGGTGTCACGGGCGGTTCGGAAGGCAGCCCGGAAGATGGCCCGGCATACGGATCCGGACGTGTTTTCACGCCGTCGTCGCTCAAGAGAATTCCCCCGTGTCATGACGGATCACGGTCGATCGCCCCGGATGCGGAGCAGCCGCGGAACGGCCACGCCCATGGGCGTGGCTAGGTGAAGCTTCAATTGTTTTCCCCCGTAAAAACGGACGCTCCACCGGTCGGTCAAACCGGTTCGGTCCCTGAGGTGATGGCTCACCCTGGCGGCAGATTGCCGATATCGGAGAGTAGGCAGCGGCCATCGAGCCAGTCAAGGGGCGAATGTCGGCCAGCCCTCGCCGGGATCACCCCAGGCCAACGCTTTGACTCTGCGTGTAAACCCGCCCTGTCATTCACGTGCATCGGCCATCCGGTTGGCCGAAAAGCGGGTTGACGGCCGAAACTCGGCACCTCTACGGTCGATGAGTCGATTGTGAACGCAGTATTTCAAGGGTTGCGTTCGAGGCCGACATCAACCGGCGTGACAGGGGGAATGATGTACGCCGCAACGGGGGAGACAGAACCGGTCGACCAACCGGTTCCATATTCCGTCAGAGTCCTTTTCGAACTCCGATGACACTTGGATCGGTGACCACCTGACCCGTGGCCCCCTGATCCCTCAAAGGCCGTAGCCGGCCTTTCTCCATCATTCACACGGTGTTGTCCACCGCTGCCCGCCGCACGGCGCACATCTGTGCGCACACACCTGTGCGCGCACCGCTGTACGGGCAGCGGCATTCGTCACGAGATGCATCGAGGAAGCGCGTTGAGGCATGCGATTCTGGGCGCCGGGGGAGTCGGGCTCGCCCTCGGAGCGGCGCTGGCCCGTGCCGGCCACGAGGTCGTGCTGGTGATGCGGGAGTCCTCACGAGCCCGCTACCGCGGCGTGATCGACGTCCACAGCAAACTGCACGGCGACCTCGCCGTCGAGGCACGCGCGGTGGAGCGGCTCGACGAGCCGGTCGACGTCCTGTGGGTGACGGTGAAGGCGCCCGCGCTGGACGCCGCCCTGGCCCGGGTCGCCCCGCGGCTGACCCCGGACTCGGTCGTCCCCCTGCTCAACGGACTCGACCATCCGCGATCGCTGCGGGCCAGGTTCGGGCCCCGGCAGCTCGTCGGCGCGATCCTCATCGAGGCGGAACGCACCGCGCCCGGCCGGGTCACCTGGAACTCCCTGTACGCGGAGGTCAGCCTCGCGACCACCGACGGCAGCCGCGCCGGGGACGGTCCCGAAGACCGCGACCGCGCCGGGGACGGTGCCGAAAGGGGCGCCGGCACCGGTGGCCGGCGGCTCGGCGGGCTTGCCGAGGTCCTCGCCGACGCGGGTCTCGGCTGCACCCCGGAGCGGGATCCGGCGAGCGTCCTGTGGCGCAAGCTGGTCCTCCTGCTGCCGTTGGCGCTGGCCACCACCGCGGCCGACGGCCCCCTCGGCATCGTCCGCCGACACCCTGAGCTGTCCGCCCTGCTGCGCGACGCCGCCCGGGAATCCTGTGCCGTCGCCGCCGCGGACACCGTCGCCGTCGACGACCGGAACCTGCTGCACACCCTGGACACCCTGCCCGGCCGGACCGACACCTCCCTGCACCGGGACGTCGCCGCCGGGGTCCGGCCGACCGAACTCGCCGCGCTCACCGAGCCGGTGCTGCGCCGCGCCCGGGACCACCGGGTGGCCGTACCCGCGCTGACCGAACTGGCGCGCAGGGCCGCCGAACGGGAGCGGCCGGCGGAAGTTCCCGCACCGCACCGATCCACCTACCGCAAGGGAGAAACGTCATGACAGTCGGTTCGGGCGAGACACTGGACGAAACCCTGGAAGCGACCCTCAAGGAGATCCTCGTCGAGGACCTCTTCCTGGACGTGCCCACCGAACGCATCGGGGACGACGACGGCCTCCAGGACGTACTGGGCCTGGACTCCCTCGGCTTCGTCGAGCTGCGCGCCCAGTGCGAGCAGCGCTTCGGCGTGGCCATCACGGACGCCGAGTTCACCCCGCTCCACTTCCACTCGGTGCGCACGGTGGCCAACCTGGTGCGCACCCTGCGTACGGGCACCGCCGGCGAGCACCTGGCGGTCCCGCAGTGAGGGAACCCGCCTCCTCCGAGCAGATGGACGTCTGGCTCGCCTGTCAGCGCGAACCGGAGTCCGACCGCTACAACGTCACCGTCGACCTGGAGTTCACGCCGACCGTCGACATACCGGCGCTGCGTGCCGCACTCGGCGACGTGCTGAGCGCCCATCCGGCCCTGCGCTGCGCCTTCGCCACCGAGGGCGGCGAGCTGTGGCGCACCGCCGAGACCGACCCGCCGATGGCGTTCGTCACCGACCGGCTCCCCGGCCGCTACGACCGTGCGCAGGCTCTCGCCCGCGCGGTCGTCGCCGGCCGCGCGCCCTTCGACCTGGCCACCGCGCCGCTGTTGCGGGCGACGCTGCTGGCCGGGGAGGGCGGCGCGCTGCTCGCCGTCACGATGCACCACATCGTCTCCGACGGCTGGTCCAGCCGGATCCTCGCCGAGGACCTGGTGACGGCGTACCGGGCCCGGACGGCGGGCGGCCCGGTCCCGGCTCCGCGCACATCGTCCGACATCGATGCCGAGACCGGGACGGGTTCCGGTGCCGTTGCTGCCGCCGGTGCCGCTACTGCTACCGAGGCCGATATCGACGCCGACGCCGACTCCGACGCCGAAGCCGAGAAGTACTGGACCTCCGTCCTGCGCGACGCCCCGGCCTCCCTCGCGCCCCCGCACGACCTGGTGCCGGAGGACGGTTTCCCCGGCCCCTCCGGCCGGGTGGAGGTGCTCCTGCCCGCCGAGGTGCACGCGGGCGTCCAGGCGCTGGCCGCGGCCGAACGCGGCTCCCCCGCCGTCGTGCTGCTCACCGCCTGGTCGGTGCTGCTGCACGCGTGGGCCGGGGAGTCCGAGGGCACCTTCGGCATGGTCTTCGCCGGCCGCCGGTATGCCGACGCCGAGCGTGTCGACCTGTTCAGCCGGGCGCTGCCGATGCGTGACCGGATGTCCCTCGACGACCGCTTCCTGGAGGTGGCGGCCCGGCTGCGCGAGCAGATGCTCGACGCGATGGAACACGCCCACCTCCCGGTGCGACGGCTGCGGGCGATCCGCAGCGCGCAGGCGAACGGGCCGGGCGTCGAGCGGACGGTGTTCATGTACACCCCCGCCTACGAGGACGAGTGGCAGGCCGGAGAGGTGACCGTCCGCCGCTTCGACCACCCGGACGAGACGACGAAGTACGAGTTCTCGGTCAACGTGCTGGAGGGCTCGGCCGGTACCCGGCTGTGCGTCTACTACGACACCGCCCGCTACCTCCCCGCCACCGCCGAGCTGTTCGCCCAGGAACTGCGCGAGCTGCTGGCCCGCGCCGTGGCCGCCCCGGACAGCACCTGTGGCGATCTGCTCGCCGCCTGCGACCCGGGCCTGTCCGAGGTCGCCGCGCACGGCGCGCCCGTCACGTCACCGGCGCCGAGCATCCCCGAGCTGGTCCTGCGGCACGCCGCCGACCGCCCGGACGCCATCGCCGTGCGCCACGGCGAGCGCACTCTCGACTACGGCGAACTCGCCGGCCGCGCGGGCGAGGTGGCCGGCTGGCTGCGCGACCGGGGCGTCGGGCCCGGCGACACCGTGGCGCTGCTGCTCGCCCCCGGCGTCGAGACCCCGGTCTTCTGGCTGGCGTCCGTCCTGGCCGGCGCCGCCTACCTCCCCCTCGACCCCGCCTATCCGCAGGCCCAGCTCCAGCTGATCGTGGACGACGCCCGCCCCGCGGTCCTCGTCGTCGACCCGGACTGCGGACAGACCCTCGACGTGCCGGTGGGCACCGCCGTACCGGTCGACGAGGTGATCGCCCGGGCCCTCGGCCGGTCCGCCCCCGAGATCGCGTACGACGACACCGCGACCCTCTGCGTGCTCTACACCTCCGGCACCACCGGCCGGCCCAAGGGGGTCGTGCTGCCGCACCGCGGGCTGGCCCGGCTCTTCGTACGGCCCGACTTCCTCCCGCTGGACGAGACGGATGTCGTCGCGCAGCTGTGCCCGCTCAACTTCGACGGCGCCAGTTACGAGATCTGGGGCGCCCTCACGCACGGCGCGCAGCTGGTCGTCCTCGACAAGCACCTGGTGCTCAGCCCCCGTGAGATGCGGACGGTGGTCCGCGAGCGCGGCGTGACCACGCTGCTCGTGACGACACCGCTGCTCAACCGGATCATCGAGGACGCCCCGGACCTGCTCCAGTCGCTGCGGCGGGTGTACTTCGGCGGCGAGCTGATCTCCGTACGGCACATGCGCCGTGCGCTGCGCTGGTCCCGGCCCGGCGTCCTGCTGCACAGCTACGGCCCCACCGAGAACTCCTTCACCTCGACCTGGTTCCCGATCACCGACCTCGCGCCTAACGCCAGGACGGTCCCCATCGGCCGACCGGTGCCCGGCACCGAGGTGCGGGTCGTGCAGGAAGGCGGCACCCGTCCGGTGCCGCGTGGGGTTCCGGGCGAACTGCTGCTCGGCGGAGCGGGGTTGGCCGACGGCTATCTGAACGCGCCCGGGATGACGGCGGACCGTTTCGTCACCGACGGCCCGACCCGCCTCTACCGCACCGGTGACCGGGTGCGCTGGCGACCCGACGGTCTGCTGGAGTTCATCGGCCGCAACGACAACCAGGTCAAGATCCGCAGCCAGCGCGTCGAACTCGGCGAGGTGGAGGCGGTGTTGGACGCGCACCCGGCCGTCGAGTCGGTCTTCGTCACGACGCGCGTCAACCGGCGCGGCGAGAAGGAGATCGTCGCCTACGCGGTGGCCGCGCCCGGCACGGACGCCGACGAGCTCGGCCGGCACGCCAGGCTGCGGTTGCCCGCCTTCGCCGTACCCAGCCACCTGCTGCTGGTCGGGGAGCTGCCGCTCACCCCGACCGGCAAGATCGACCGGCGCCGGCTGCCGGACCCGGAGCAGGCGACCGGGTCCGCCCGGCCCGACCCCGCTCCGGCGCCCACGGCGGACCTCGCACCGGAACCGCCTCCGGTGGCTTCCGTGGCTTCCGGTCCTTCCCTCGCCTCCGCGGCCTCGGCGACCTCCGCCGCCTCCGTGACGGAAGGTGTGCGGGCCGCCTGGCGGGCGGTGCTGGAGCACGACGGCTTCGGGTCCGACCGCAACTTCTTCGACGCCGGCGGCCATTCGCTGCTGTTGGTGAAACTGCGGGAGCAGTTGCGGCTGGCGACCGGCGCCGACATCCCGGTCATCGACCTGCTGCGCCATGTCACGGTCCGCGAGCAGGCCCGCCTGATCGCCACGACCCACCAGCCCCTGGACGGGACGGCGGCCCCGGCCACCGTCGTGCCCCGACGGCCCCTCGAAGGTGCGCCGTCGAGGCCGGCCGGCACGGCGCCGGTGCCGGCTCCCGGTCCGCGGATCGTCGCCCTCTCCGCCGCCACCGCGGAGGCCCTGCTCGTCGCCCGCGAGCGGCTGGCCGCCCATCTGGAGGCGAGCGAGGACCTGGCACTGGCGGACGTGGCCCACACGCTGGAGGTGGGCCGTCGGCACTTCGGTCACCGATGTGCCGTCGTGGCGTCCGACCTGGCCGAGGCGGTGCGTGCCCTGCGGGCCCCGCGCACCGCGACGCCCGCCGCCCCCGGTTCGCCCCCGGCCGTGGTGTTCGCCTTCGCGGACGGCCCGCCGGACGCCACCGACCGGGCCGCCGGGCCGCTCACCCGCCAGCTGCGCCTGGCCGCCCGGTTCGCCGAACGGGGCGTGACCCCGGCGGCGGTGTACGGCGTGGGAACGGGCCGGTTCGCGGCCGCGGTGGTGAGCGGCGCGCTCACCGCCGAGGAAGGCGAGGAAGGCGTACGGCCGGCCGCCGACGGGGCCGGCGCGCACGTTCCCGTACCGCGCCGCCCTGCCCTGCTGTGGTCCACCGCGCTGGGTCCGCTGTTCCCCGACGGGCCCGCCCCGCAGGAACAACACCTGTCGGCCGAGGCCGAGCCGGCCAAGCTGCTCCGGACGGCCTGTGACCGGCTCGGCGAGGTGGCCGTCCTCGACCTCGCGGCCGAGGACCTCGACGAGCGGGCCCTGCTGACGGCCCTCGCGGCCCTGTGGTGCCAGGGCGCCGAGGTGCGGCTGACACCGGCAGGCCCGGCCCGTCGTCTGCGTCTGCCCGGCCACCCCCTGTCCTGGGCGTCTTCCGCGTCCCCGCTCTCCGTACATTCCTGAAGGAAGGTCCGCATGCCGCACGTACGTGGCGAAGCCGCCGTTCTCGTCGAACCCGGGCGCCTGGAGGTGGCGGAGGTCGCCTTCCGGGAGCCGGCCGAGGGCGAGGTCCTCGTCCGCAACACCGTGGCCGCCATCTGCGGCAGCGATGTGCACCGGGTACGCGCCGAGTCCCCCTTCTTCCGGGACATGCGCGACCACCCCTACCCCTGCCCGGCGGGCTACCCGGGGCACGAGGGCGTCGGGGAGGTCGTCGAGAGCCGGTCGGCTCGCTTCTCGCCGGGCGACCTTGTGCTCACCGTGCCCAACCACGCCTACATGGCGTCGTTCGCCCGCTACCAGACGATCGCCGACCGGTTCCTGCTGCCGGTGAAGGGCACCGGGGCGCCGACCGTCCAGCTGATGGCGCAGCAGCTCGGGACCGTCGTCTTCGCGCTCAACCGGTTCTGGCCGGAGCCCGTGCCGGAGGGATCGACGGCCGCCGTCGTCGGCGTCGGCTCGGCGGGGCTGCTGTTCCAGCAGCTGCTCAAGCACCGCGGGTTCGAGAAGGTCGTCGCGGTCGACCTGGAGCCGGGGCGGCTGGCGGTGGCCCGTTCCCTCGGCGCGGACGCGACCGTGCACGTGCCCGGGCAGAGCGCCGAGGAGGTCGTCATGGAGGCGACCGGCGGGAAGGGCGCCGACCTGGTCGTGGAGGCGGCCGGCACCGACGGAGCGCGCGAGCACGCGATGCGGATGGTCGGCCAGCACGGCCGGCTGGGCTTCTTCGGCATGCCCGAGGACTACGACATGCGCATCCCGTACGCCCATCTCTTCGTCCGCCAGGCGCAGTTGATCACCGCGGTCGGCGGCGCCCAGCTGGAACCCGGGCTTCCCTCCTTCCGGACCGCGCTGGAGCTGATCGGGGACGGCTCGATCCGGGTCGACGACCACATCACCCACACCTTCGACATCAAGAACATCGCCGACGCCTTCGACCTCGCGCACAACCGGCAGGACGACGTCGTCAAGATCGCGCTCACCTTCGGCTGACGGGAGGACAGGCATGTCGGAACTCGCCAAGCACTCGAGCCCGGTGGCCGTCATCGGCGTCGGCGGCCGCTTCGCCCGGGCGCCCGACGTAGGGGCGTTCTGGGACAACCTCGTGGCGGGCCGGGACTGCTTCCGGCGGGAGCCGGTCCCGGTCGTGGAGGACCTGGGCGAGGACCGGCTGCGGGTCCACTCGTGGGGGATCGCCCCGCACCGGGACACCTACGACCACACGCTCGTCGGCGTCGAGGGGCTGGACCCGCAGCACGGCATCCTCCAGGAGTCGCTGTGGCAGGCGGCGGAGGACGCAGGGGTCAGACTGTCGGCGATCGCCGACCGGACCGCCGTCTACGCCGGCTGCGCCCGCACCAAGCATGTGCCGCGGGCCGCCTTCGACGACGTGGTGCAGGTCGACCCGACGTTCGCCGGGCCCTACTTCTCCTATCTGCAGGACCTGTGGGGCGAGTCGTTGATGCTGGACTCGGCGTGCGCCACCTCCACGGTGGCCGTCCAGCTCGCCTGCCAGAGCCTGCGGTCACACGCCTGCGACTACGCGCTGGCCGGGGCGGTGGCGATCCAGGAGGACGCCGACGGCTCCTATGTGCGGACCCCGCGCAGTATCTACTCCACCGAGGGCATCGTGCGCCCCTTCGACCGCCGTCACAACGGCGTGGTGCCCGGTGACGGCTCCGGGGCCGTGCTGCTGCGCAGACTGGACGACGCCCTGCGCGACGGCGATCCGGTCTACGCCGTCATCCGGGGCGGCGCCGTCACCAACGACGGGCGGGCCAAGCCCGGTTTCGTCATCCCCGGTGTCGACGGCAAGGTCCGCGCGGTGCGCCGGGCGCTGGAGGCGGCGGGGCTGACCGGGGCCGACGTCGACTACGTCGAGACGCACGGTGTCGGCATCCCCCTGAACGACCAGATCGAGGCGACCGCCCTGATCGAGGCCCTCGGCACCGACGGGCCGCCGGTGGCGGTCGGCTCGGTGAAGGCCTCCGTCGGCCACTGCGACACCGCCGCCGGCATGGCGGCCCTGATCAAGACGTGCCTCGCGATCGACCGCGGCTTCCTGCCCGCGACCCCGAACACCGAGGTTCCCATCGAGGAGTTCACCGGGCGCGGCGAACGCTTCGGCATCCTCCCCGAGGGCCGTCCCTGGCCCACGAACGGCCGCCCACGCACGGCCGGCCTGATGTCGGCCGGCGTGGGCGGCACCAACGCCTTCCTCGTCCTCGAGGAAGCTCCGGCCCACTGACGC
This sequence comes from Streptomyces sp. NBC_01334, assembly GCF_035983595.1. Taxonomy (NCBI): domain Bacteria; kingdom Bacillati; phylum Actinomycetota; class Actinomycetes; order Kitasatosporales; family Streptomycetaceae; genus Streptomyces; species Streptomyces sp. NBC_01334. Next base: position 3,323,344 of record NZ_CP130718.1, read on the forward strand.
CGGGCCACTGACCACTCATCAGTTTCCGTTTCCCTTACCGAGGAGCACGCATGTCCGTCACCGCCGACCTGTACATCGAGGTCAAGAACTTCTACGCCCGCCAGATGCGCGTCCTGGACGACCTGGACATCGAGCGTTTCACCGCGACCTTCACCGAGGACGGCTCGGTCGCCCACCCGCACCGCGGCGAGAAGGTGGAGGGCCGCGAGGCGATGCGCACCAAGATGAAGAGCATGCTCCCGATGTACGAGGGGCTCGTCACCCGGCACTGGTTCGACCACTTCCTGATCGAGCAGACCGAGGGCGGCGACGGCCTGCGCGTCACCTACTACTCGCTGGTGACCCAGACGAACACGCAGGACGAGGTGCATTTCTTCTCCTCCTCCAGCGTCGAGGACCAGATGGTGCGCGAGGAGGGTGAACTGCGCATCCGGGAGCGGGTCATCCACCGCGACAACCCCAAGTACGGCCGAGTGATCTGACCCCCGCCCGCGCATCCGTGAACCGCCGAAGGAGGGCAGAGCAGATGGCAGAGCAGAGGGCAGACCAGCCGGCGGAGCAACCGGCCGAACAGTCGGCGGTGCAGCCCACGGAGTCCTGGGAACAGCCGCCGGCCGAGTGGAACGACACGGCGCGGCCGTTCGAGGACCAGGTGAGCATGATCGACCTGATCGAGCGGCGCGTCCGGGAGTCCCCGGACGCTCCCGCCGTCCGCCTCGGCGAGGGGGAGGTCAGGACGTACGCGCAGCTGTGGGCCGACTCGGGCCTGCTCGCACGGTTCCTCGCCGGTCACGGGGTGGGCCGGGGCGCGTTCGTCGGCATCCTGCACGAGAACTCGTGGGACAGCGTGCTGGCGGTCGTCGGTGTGCTGCGCACCGGCGCCGCCTACGTGCCGCTGGACGCGCGCTGGCCGGCCACCCGGATCGCGGCGCCGCTGCGTCAGTCGGGGATCCGATGGCTCGTCACCGGCCATGCGCTGGCGCGCCGCGCGGAGGAGGCCGGGCAGCTCGCGGGCTCCGGCGTGCGGCTGGTCTGCACGGATCTGCGGGCCGCGGCCCCGGACCCGCTGGACACGGAGACGGTCGGCCTGCTGTGGGACACCGTCGCCGAGGACGAGGACCTGGCCCGGGCCTCGGGCTTCAACCAGAACCCCGGCGACGGGATCTCCGCCGCGCAGATCGACACCTATGTCTCGTACGTGCGCGAACTGGTGCTGTCGGCGGCTCCGACGGTGGAGCGGCCCCGGGTCGTCGAGGTGGGCTGCGGTGCCGGTCTGATCGCGGGTGCGCTGCGGGACCGGGTGGCCGGTTACACGGGCGTCGACGTGTCGGCCGTCGCGCTGGAGCGGGCGGAGCGGGAGGCCGGCGAGGGGGCACGCTTCGTGCGGGCCGCGGCCGCCGACCTCGGCCGGGTGGTGGCCCCGGCGAGCGCGGACGTCGTCCTGCTCGCGAGCGTCGCCCAGTTCTTCCCCGGGTTCGAGTACCTGCGGTCCGTGCTGCGGGACGCCGTGGGCGCCCTGGCGCCGGGCGGGGCGGTGGTCCTCGCGGACCTCGCCGATCTCGCGGAGCCGGGCGAGGGACCCGACTCCGGTCATCTGCGGGTGCCCGCCGAGTGGTTCGGGCACCTCTCCGCCCAACTCGGCCTGCCGGTACGGGCGGAGATCCACCGGCGTGGTGGGGACGAGTGGCCGCCGGTCCTGCGGGACCGGTACGACGTCGTCCTGCGCCTGGCGCCGCACGACACGGCCACCCCGTACACGCCGGTGATCAGCGCCTGGAGCGACGTCGAGGAGGCCCGTGCCCTGCCGCTGCCGGCCGGCCCCGGCGCCGACGACACCGCGTACGTCATCTTCACCTCGGGCTCCACCGGCGTGCCGAAGGGCGTGTCGGTGCGCCACCGCAGTGCCGTCAACGTCATCCAGTGGGTGAACGAGACCTACGCGGTGGGTCCGGACGACTGTCTGCTGTGGGTCACCGCGCTCACCTTCGACCTGTCGGTCTACGACCTGCTCGGCGTGCTCGCGGCGGGCGCCAGTCTGCGCGTGGTCTCCGCCGCCGAACTGTCCGACGGCGAGCGACTGCTGGACATCATGCTGCGCGAGCCGATCACCTTCTGGGACTCGGCGCCCGCCGCGCTCGGCATGGTGATGTCCTTCGCCGACGAGCCGGACGGGACGGGTGCGACGAGCGCGACGAGCGCGACAGGCGCAACGGACGGGACGGGTGCGACGAACGGCACGGGTGCGACGGCGGACGGCGGTCCGGTGCCGAGTCTGCGGCTGGTCTTCCTCAGCGGCGACTGGGTACCGCTGGCGCTGCCCGGCCGGGTCCGGGCCCGCTTCCCGCGGGCCCACGTCGTGGCACTGGGCGGCGCGACCGAGGCGACGATCTGGTCCAACCACTTCGACGTCGGCGAGATCGACCCGGCCTGGACGAGCGTCCCGTACGGCAAGCCGATCCAGAACGCCCGCTACTACGTCCTGGACGGCGACCGCAAACCGTGTCCGATCGGCGTCGAGGGCGATCTCCACATCGCGGGCGTGGTGGTGGCCGACGGGTATGTCGGCGATCCGGAGCTGACGGCCGCGAAGTTCACGGCCGACACGGTGAGCGGCCTGACGGACGAGTCCATGTACGCCACGGGCGACCGGGCGCGCTGGATGGCCGACGGCAACCTGGAGTTCCGGGGCCGCCGGGACGACCAGGTCAAGGTCCGCGGCTACCGGATCGAACTGGGCGAGGTGCTGGCCGCCCTGCGTCAGGTGCCGGGGGTGGTGGACTGCGCGGTCACCACGCTGCGGGGCGACGGCGGCCCGCAGATCGTGGCGGCCGTGGCCGTGGGGGGCTCGGAGCCCTCGCCGCGCGGCGGGTTCGTCCGCCGCCACCTCGCTCAGAACCTGCCCAGCTACATGCTTCCGGAGCATGTGCTCGTCCTGCCGGCCCTGCCGGTCGGCCCCACGGGCAAGGTCGACCGGGACCGGCTGGCCCGTCTGGCAGCCCGCCCCCGGGACCGCCGACGGACCTGATGACCGAGGGGGTGGGGCACCCGGCAGGCGCCGGGTGCCCCACCCCCCTCGCGGCCGCACGGGTCCTAGCCGCGCACGCCCAGCTTCCACACCATCGCGGCGACGGCGTCGCTGTTGACGTCCAGGGCCCGCCTGTCGATGTTGGCGGGGGTGTCGCAGGCCTGGTGGTAGCACTTGTCCATGGCCTCACCGGCCGTGCCGCCCCACTTCGCGGCCTGCTCCGGGGTCTTGATCTCGGCGGATCCGGTGAAGATTCCGCCCACCGGGACGCCCTTGGCCAGAAACGGCTCGTGGTCGCTGCGGCCGTTGAGGGCGGTCGCGGGCTCGGTGGGGATGCCCTTGGCGGCGAAGTACCGGTCGAAGTGCCGGGCGACCTCCGGGCTCTGGTCATAGACGAAGTAGCCGGGGTTCGGTGAGCCGATCATGTCGAAGTTCAGATAGGCGGTGATCTTCGACAGTTCGGCCGCCGGCAGGGTGTTCACGTAGTGCGTGGATCCGATGTAGGTCTCCTCCTCCGTTCCCCAGAAACCGAACCGGAGGTGCTGGGAAGGGGTGACGTTCTTCGCGGAAACCGTCAGCGCGGTCTCCAGGATCGCGGCGACACTGGAGCCGTTGTCGTTGATTCCGGGACTCGTCTCCACCGAGTCGAGGTGCGCCCCGACCATGAGGACTTTTCCGGTCTGACCGCCCCGGGGCCAGTCGGCGATGAGATTCCAGCTCTTTTTTCCACCGAACTCGAATTCCTGGAGCGAGGTGGTGAATCCGGCGGCGTCCAGCTTTTTCTTCACATAATCGACGGAGGCCTGATAGCCAGCCGTGCCATGGGCGCGGTTTCCGCTGTTCGCGTCGGAGATCCGCTGGAGCGCGTCCAGGTGCCGCATCACTCTGGAGACCGAGAGGTCGGGCGCCGCACCTGCCTGAGCAGGCTCTTCCGCATGCACACCGACCGTTGTCAGCAACAGGACGGACAGCGTGGACGCCGCGACGACGGCCGGACGGGACGGCTTGAAAGGCACAGCTGTTTCCCTTCTCGGTACGAGCAATTGATCTTCCTGAATGCTTCCATGAAGCCCGCACCGAAGCCAACGAGAGTTCAACAGACTTCACAAACGGAACCGTCCGGACGCTCCTTTTCCGCCAGGTGGGCCACAACGGCTTTCTCTCCTGTGAGCCCACCGGAAATCAACTGTCGGCGGCCGCCGCCACGCCGGAAAATCACGTGAATTCATGACGCGTTTCGCACTGTCGAGAACCGGATGTGCCGAACCACGGAACTACCGGACTGCATAACTGCGGGCTGCGGGCTGCGGGCTGCGGGCTGCGGAACCGAACAGCGGGACCGGAGCACCGGACTCGTTCACGGTGCGGGACCACCGGGCTCGTTCACGCGGGGCGGCACCGCCGGACTCGTTCACGGGACCGGACCGTCGGGCATCGCACCGCACCGACGGTCGGGCGGCTGCGCCCCTCCCGCCTCATCCCGCCCCACCCCGACCCAGCCCGACCCACCCGCCACCGGGGCCCCGGACGTTACGCGCCCGAAACCTTGACGATCACATCGCCGAGTGCCACGATTCCGGCGCCGCCATGTTTACGTAAACATCAGCCACCCCGGGACTTTGATGTTTACGCAAACATCGCGTGGCGGCCGCCGCCCAGCCCGCGCGTCCCCCAGCGCCGAGCCGCCTCTCCTGAAAGGGCACGTCATGCGCAAGACCCCCACCAGAGCCTCCCGCACCCCCCGCCTGCGCGCCGCCCTCGTCGCGGTCGCCGTCGCCGCCGTCACCGGCACGACCCTGGCCGGCAGCCCGGCCGCCGCCTCCTCCGGCGCCGCGCCGACCACCGACACGACCCAGTTCAAGGGCGTGAACTGGGCCGACCCGCGCGACAACTTCGCCGACGACCTCCTGCAGCTGTCCGGTCTGTCGACCACGGACACCTACCGGCAGACCTACGCGAAGGCGACCCGGATCATCGCGGCGTTCCGCGCGAACCTCGGCGCCAACACCGTGCGGCTGCCCATCAACCCGTACACGGTCAACGGCGCCTACTGGAAGTCCTACCGCGGGGTCATCGACGCCGCCTCGGACCAGGGTTTCAAGGTCATCGTGTCCTACTGGGAGGGCACGGGCGCCCAGAAGGACGGCTTCATCGACGACACGGCCACGTACTGGCCGATGTGGGACACCGTCGTCAAGGCGTACAAGAACGACAAGCACGTCTACTTCGAGCCGATGAACGAGCCGCACGGCTACACCGACACCGAGTGGACCGACATCGCGGCCAAGTGGCTGTCGACGTACTCGAAGGTCCCGCGCAACCGGGTGTTCGTCAGCGGCGCCGGCTACAACGACCACGTCACCACGGTCTGCGCCGACCCGCGGCTGAAGGGCACGTACCTCTCCCTGCACCACTACGGGTTCTGGAAGGACTACGCGACCTACGACCAGTGGGTGGCCGACCTGAAGGTGCGCATCGGCGACTGCGCGAACCGGACCGTCGCGGACGAGTTCGGGGCCCCGATGACCACCGGGCTGAACTACAACGTGAAGACGCCGGACGACAACTTCGTCAACTACGTCCAGGCCGTCACCGACACCTTCCGCGAGCTGAAGATGGGCTCCGTGTACTGGCCGGGTCTGCGCACCGACGACACGTACTCGCTGCAGACCCTCACCGGCACCACCGCCCGCCCCTGGCTGGCCACCACCAACCAGTCGGGCGCCGACCGCCTCGCCTGGGCATGGGGCCGCGGCAAGCCCGTCAAGGGCTGAGGCGCTCGAGCGTCCGGACGTGAGCCCCCTCGCCTGACCGGTTGCCCGGCAGCGGCCCCCACCGCGCCAGGCCCGTCACGCCCGAGGGGAGCACGGCCGGGCCCGACCGATCGCCGTCACCGGGCCGGCCGACCTGACGGCCGGCCCGGTGACGGCTTGCCCGACTACGCCGACGGGTCCCCGCCGGGGCCCGCGTCGACGTAGTCGGCGACGAGAGCGGCGAACTCGTCGGGCGCGGCGAGCCGGACGCCGAGGGTCTCGGCCTTGGTCCGCTTGGATCCGGCGCCCTCGCCCGCGACGACCATGCTGGTCTTCTTGGAGACGCTGGACGAGGAGCGGCCCCCGGCGCGCTCGATGAGTTCGTTCATCTGGTTACGGCTGAGCTTCTCCAGCGCCCCGGTCATCGCGCCGGTGACGACCACGGTCATCCCGGCCAGCGGCCCGGCAGCGGCGACGGCCTGCGTGCCCTCGCCCTCACCGTCGGCCGCGTCGGGCGTCGCCGGTGCGGGCGGGGTGGCGCCGGGCTCGGTCATGTTCACCCCGGCGGCGACGAGTCTGTCGATGAGCGGGGCGAGTTCGGCGAGTTCGGCGACGATGGACGGGGCCTTCTCGGTGCCGATGCCCTCGACCTGCTGGATCGCTTCGGCGTCGGCGGCGCGCAGCAGGTCCATGGTGGCGAAGTGGCGTGCGATCCGGCGGGACATGGAGCGGCCGGTGCCGCGGACGCCGAGAGCGCACAGGACGCGGGACAGCGGCTGGTTCTTGGCCGTGGCGAGCGCGGCGAGGAGGTTGTCGGTGCTGGTCTCCCCCATCCGTTCCAGGCCGAGGAGCTGGTCGCGGGTGAGGGCGAACAGGCCGGCGAGATCGGTGACCAGTCCGGCTTCGACGAGCTGGACGACCCGGATGTGGCCGAGGCCCTCGATGTCGAGCTGGTCGCGTCCGGCGGCGTAGGAGAGGGAGGCGACGAGGTGGCAGTCGCGGCCGTTGACGCAGCGCCAGCGCTGCTCGCTGGTGTCGATGGCCGATCCGCAGCGCGGACACGCCTCGGGGAAGACGATGGGCTGTTCGTCGCCGGTGCGCAGATGGGCGACGGGCGCCTCGATGCGGGGGATGACGTCCCCGGCCCGGTGGACCATGACGTGGTCGCCGAGGCGCAGGTCGCGGCGGGTGATGTCGGCCGGGTTGTGGAGGGTGGCGTAGGTGATGGTGGAGCCGTCGATCTCGACCGGCTCCAGGACGGCGCGCGGGGCGATGATGCCGGTGCGGCCCACGTTCCACTCCACCGCCAGCAGCCGGGTGATCTTCTCGACGGCGGGCAGCTTGTAGGCGGTCGCCCAGCGCGGGGCGCGTGACCCCGAGCCGGCGGCCCGCTGGTCGGCGGCGAGGTCTGCCTTGACGACGATCCCGTCGATCCCGAACGGCAGCGAGGCGCGCAACCCGGCGATCTCGGCCACCCGGGCCAGGACCTCCTCGACGGTGCTCGCGGTGACGCCGGGCACGGCCGTGGTCGCGGTGGTGTTCACGCCGTAGCCGGCGGCCCGCGTCATGAGGTCGCTGTGCGCGCTCTCCTCCAGCAGCGCGGCCAGCGCCGGTTCGGTGTCGTCCAGGGGCAGCAGTCCGTAGCCGAAGAAGGTCATCGGGACGGTGTACGCGCGTTCCCTGGCGCGCAGGGTGCCGGCCGCGGCGTTGCGCGGGTTGGCGAACGGCGCGCCGCCGTGCGCGGTGCGCACCTCGTTGGCGTGCTCGAACTGGGCGGTGGTCATCAGGACCTCGCCGCGCACCTCGACCGTGACCGGCTCCGCCAGCTCGGCCGGCAGGCCCTCGACGGTGCCGATCGCGTGCGAGACGTCCTCCCCGGCCGTCCCGTCGCCCCGGGTGATCAGCCGCGTCAGGCGGCCGCGGGTGTAGCGGGCCGCGATCGCCAGACCGTCCAGCTTCGGCTCGACGCTGAACGGGGTGACGTCATGGCCGACGCGCCGGGTGAGCGAGGCGGTCCACGCGGTGAACTCCTCCGCGGAGAACACGTTGTCCAGGCTCAGCATCGCCCTCGTGTGCGGGACATCGCCCTCGACCGCCCCGCCGGCGACCTTGCCGGTCGGCGAGTCGGGCAGCATCTGCTCCGGGTGCTCGTCCTCCCACGCCGCGATGGCGCGCACCAGCCGGTCGTAGGCGTCGTCGTCCAGCACCGAAGTGCCACCCGCGTAGTAGGCGGCCGACGCCTGCACCGCGTCCTCGATCGCCTGCGCGTAGGCGACGGCGTCCACAATCACTGCACCGGGTGTTGTCATGCCTCACATCCTGCCTGCCACCACTGACAATGCCCCGAACGTGAGAGCGACGCCCCCGGACTCCGGGGGCGGGCCCGGCCGGGACACGCCGTTGATCCACCCGCCGCCCACCCCATAGGTTCCGGGGCATGACGAACGTGACGAACGTACGGGTCGGTGTCATGTACGACCGCGACTGGGCTCCCGAGGAGTTGCCCGGGTTCGCGCGGCGGGCCGAGGCGCTCGGGGTGGACGACCTGTGGGTGGTCGAGGACCTCGGCTGGAACGGCGGGGTGTCGGCGGCGGCCGTGGCGCTGGGGGCGACCGAGCGGTTGCGGGTGGGCATCGGGATCGCACCCGCGCCGCTGCGCAGTCCGGCCTTGCTGGCGATGGAACTGGCCACGCTGGCCCGGGTGTTCCCCGGGCGGCTGGTCGCCGGGATCGGGCACGGGGTGCGGGAGTGGATGGAGTCGGTCGGCGTCGCCCCCCGGTCGCCGCTGGCTCTCCTGGAGGAGACGATCACCTCCGTGCGCGCGCTGCTGCGCGGTGAGCGCGTCGAGCTGGAGGGGCGAGAAGTACGTCTGGACGGGGTGCGGCTGGTGCATCCTCCGGTCCAGGTGCCGCCGGTGGTGGCGGGCGTGGTCCGTCCCCGGTCCCTCGAACTGTCCGGCCGGGTCGCGGACGGCACCCTGATCGCCGAGGGGCACGGACCGCTGGACCTGGAGAACACCCGGGCCCTCACCGCCAAGGGCGGGGCCGGTCCCGACCACACGCTGACCGTGCTGTCCTTCGCCTGTGTGGGCGACGACCCCGAGCAGGTCGCGCGGATCCTGCACCCGCACACCGAGGGCCACGGCGCCTGGCTGGGCCGCCCGCAGGACGAGGTGTTCACCGTCTCTGGCACCCCCGCGCAGGCCGTCGCCGACATCCACGCCCTGAAGGACTCCGGCGCCGACACCGTCGTCCTGCGCATCGTCGGCCCCGAGCCGCTGCGCCAGCTGGAAGCCGTGCTGACGGCTTTCGGACGCTGAACGGGTGAAAGGGCGGCCCGGACCGGTCGTGCGGTGCACGGCCGGAACTCCGGGCCGCCGTCCGGGCGTTCTCCCGTGGGTGGCGTACGACGACGGGGCCGTGCGTCCATGAGCGGAACAGCGGGGTGAGGCATGGCGCGCCTACTGGTCATCGGCGGCGGGATCGCCGGCACGGCGGCGGCTCTGGCGCTGGACAAGGCGGGGCAGGAGGTCGCCGTGTACGAGGCGCATCCCGACTCCGCCGAGGACATCGGCGCGTTCCTCACCCTCGCGAGCAACGGCCTGCGGGCCCTCGCGCAGCTCGACGCGACCCCCGCGGTCACCGCGATCGGCTTCCCGCTCACCACCATGCGGCTGCTGGACGCCGAAGGCGGCGAGGTGGCCCGCGCTCCGCTCGGCGAAGCCGGCGACCCCCGGCTGCGGTACCGGTGCCTGCGCCGCGGCGAACTCAACGCGGCCCTCCAGACGGAGGCGGCCCGCCGCGGCATCGCGGTCGTCCACGGCGCCCGGCTCGCCTCCGTCGAGAGCGGCTCCGAAGGCGTCACCGCGCACTTCACCGACGGCAGCTCGGCAACGGGCGACCTGCTGCTCGGCGCCGACGGCCTGAACTCCACGGTCCGCCGCGCCACCGCCCCCGCCGTACAGCCCCGGTACGCGGGACAGCGCGTCTTCTACGGCTACACCACGCGCGCGCCGGCGGCCGGAGCGGATGAGGCCGCGTGCATCACGATGATCCGCGGCAGCGCGGCCGCCTTCGGCCACACGACGTCACCGGACGGGGAGACGTACTGGTTCGCCCGGGTCACCGCCGACGCCCCGCTGACCGCCGACGAGATCGCGCACGCCACCCCCACCCAATGGCGTGACCTGCTCGTTCCGTTGCTGCGCGAGGACGCCACACCCGCCGCGGACATCGTCGCGGCCACCACGGCCCCCGTCCTGGTCACCAACGCGACCGAGATGCCGGGCGGCACGCCCTGGCGCTCCGGCCGCACCCTGCTCATCGGCGACGCGGCCCACGCGGCCTCCCCCGCCACCGGGCAGGGCGCCTCCATGGCCCTGGAGGACGCGGTGATCCTCGCCAAGTGCCTGCGCGACGCCCCGGACACCGAGTCCGCGCTCGCCCACTACGAGGCGCTCCGCCGCCCCCGCGTGGAACACAACACGACCGTCAGCGGCAACATCTCCCGCGGCGTCCACACCCCGCAGCCCCGCACCCCCGGGAGCCCGCCCCCGGCCCGGCCCGACGAGGAGGTCACCCGCCAACTGGAGTGGACCGCCGCCCTGCGCTGACCGGCAAGGACGTCGAACTGCCGCTGCCGCAGGTCGACTTACCGAGGCGCCGGTTCGGGCGCTCGCTACGATCCTCGGCGTGTGCGCAAACATCATGGTCGCCGAAGACGACGCGAAGCAGGCAGAACTGGTGCGTCGCTACCTCGAGCACGAGGGCCACGCGGTCACGGTCGTCGAGGACGGCCGTGCGGCTCTCGAGGAGGTCCGGCACCGGGAGCCCGACCTGCTCGTCCTCGATGTGATGATGCCCCGGGCCGACGGCCTCGACGTGGTGCGGATCCTGCGCGCGGAGGATCGGGAGATACCGGTGCTGATGCTGACGGCCCGCAGCACGGAGGACGATCTCCTGCTCGGGCTGGATCTCGGCGCCGACGACTACATGACCAAGCCCTTCAGCCCCCGTGAGCTGGTGGCCCGGGTCCGCACCCTGCTGCGCCGCAACCGGCGCACCGCGGCCCCCGCCCCCGTCGCCGATCCCGCCCAAGGTCCCGGCCCCGCGCCCGCCCTGGCCCCCGCCGAGGCCGACGACGCGCTGACGGTCGGCACGCTCAGGGTCGATCCGGTCCGGCACGAGGTGTCGGTCGGGGGGACGCCGGTCGTGTGCACGCCCGGCGAGTTCCGCATCCTCGCCGCGATGGCGGCGGAGCCCGACCGGGTGTTCACCAGGCAGCGGCTCCTGGCGGAGCTGCACGGCTTCGACAAGTACATCAGCGGCCGCACCGTCGATGTGCACGTCATGCATCTGCGCAAGAAGATCGAGCGGGCCCCGCGGCGGCCGGTCCGGCTGCTCACCGTCTTCGGCGTCGGCTACAAGCTGACCGACCCCGCCAAGGGAGCACGCCGTGCGTCGTCGTGACGAGCGGGCGGGGCGGACGGGGCCGACCGGGCGGACACGGCTGCCGCTCCGCAAGAGCCTGCTCGGCCGACTGCTCACCGTGTCGGCGCTGGTGGCCTCCTGTTCGGTCGCCGCCACCGCCTGGCTCGCCGTGCAGACGACCTCCGTCGCGATCCGTCAGGAGCAGGGGCGCAACCTCAGCACCGACGCGCGGATCTACGACACCCTGCTGGGGTACGCGGCCGGCCATCCCGACTGGGCGGGCGTCGACGGCACCGTACGGGACCTGGCGCGGGAGTCCGGGCGCCGGATCGTGCTGACCACCGAGGACCGGCAGCCGCTCCTCGACTCCGCCGCCGGCACCTCGCCCGCCGCCGACTTGCCGACGCAGGCTTCGGCGGTCGTCGACCCGCTGTCGGTCGACACCGTGCTGGTGCCCGACGCCGTTCCGGTCGGCACGGACCGCGTCGACCCGCGAGCCGTCGGGCCGTTCCTGCTGCCCGCGAAGGAACGAACGGCCCTGCGCAGCGCCACCGCCCGCAGCGCGGAGTGCCTCGCGGGGGTGGGGATCGCCGCGGATGTCGTCGACAGCCCCAGCGGGCGGCCCTGGGTCCGGTTCGTGAGTGACGGCGCCGACCGAGAGCTGGAGCTGAAGTGCCTGTCCGTCGACGGCGCCGCGACCACCGCGACCGAGGAGAAGGCCCTGCGCGCGCTGGAACAGCTCGCCGACGCCTGTCTTGAGCGGCAGGGCCGTACGGGCGTGAAACTGAACCTGGATCTGTCCTGGGACCGGGGACACGGACAGGAGGGCACGGATGTCGGTTCGTCGGCGCCCGTCCCCGTGCCCGAGACCGGCATCACCAAGGAAGAGGCGATCGAGCGGCGCACGGCCGAGGACAAGATGGCCGAGGACAAGGCGGCCGCGGCGGGCGTCCCCACCGATGGCGCGGCGCAGGCCCGCGGCAGCGGGTACGACCGGGCCGTGGCCGCCTGCGTCGGCAGCGCCCGCCGTGAACAGCTCACGGCCTATGTCGCCGCGCCCGCCCTGCTGTTCATCGACGGCCCCGGCGCCGTCAGCGTGCCCGGTTTCGACCTCTCGCCGGCCAACACCGCACGCATCGCCGGGGTAACGGCCCTCGTCCTCGCCCTCACCGTCGGCGCCTCGGTGATCGCCGGAACCCGGCTGGTACGCCCGCTGCACGCGCTCACCGGCGCGGCCCAGCGGATGCGGGACGGCCTGGACTCCGCGCCGGTGCCGGTCGGCGCGGACAACGAGATCGGACGGCTGGCGCTGGCCTTCAACGACATGGCCGCCCACCGGACCCGGCTCGAGGAACAGCGCAAGGTGATGGTCAGCGACGTCGCCCACGAGCTGCGCACCCCGCTGAGCAACATCCGTGGCTGGCTGGAGGCCGCGCACGACGGGCTGGCCGAGCCGGACCCGGCGTTCGTCTCCTCGCTCCTCGACGAGGCGGTGCAGCTCCAGCACCTCATCAACGATCTGCAGGACCTGGGGGCGGCCGAGGCGGGCGCGCTGCGGCTGCACCTGGAGCCGGTGTTCGTCGACGACCTGCTCGGCCAGGTCGCCGCGGCTCACCAGGGGCCGGCCGAGACCGCGGGCGTGACCCTGGAGGTCGCCACGGCGCCCGGCTCCCCTCCCCCGCCGCCGGTCGAGGCCGACCCGGTCCGGCTGCGCCAGGCCGTCAGCAACCTGCTCTCCAACGCGGTACGCCACACCCCGCCCGGTGGCCGGGTGACGCTGCGTCCGTACGTCACGAAGGGCGGGGACGAGGTGGCCGTGGAGGTGTCCGACACCGGCAGCGGCATCCCGGCGGGCGACGTCCCGCATGTGTTCGACCGCTTCTGGCGGGCGGAGAAGTCCCGCAACCGCAGCACCGGCGGCAGCGGCCTCGGGCTGGCGATCGTGCTCAAGCTCGCCGAGGCGCACGGGGGCACGGTGAGCGTGACGAGCACCGAGGGACAGGGCTCGGTCTTCACCCTGCGGTTGCCGGCCATGACCTACGAGGACGCCGAGCGGCCGGGGACCGGCGAGGAGACCGCCGGCCGACCCTGAGGCGAAGGCCCTGAGGCGACGACCCTGACGCGACGACCCTGACGCGATGACCACGACGCTCTGACAGCTTCTTCACAAGTGACGGCAAGTCTTCGGTCACGCCCAAGGCCACCGAGGCCGGGCTGGAATTGGAGTCACACATGTCCCGCCGTCCCATCCTGCGTCTCGCCGTACTGACCGCCCTCGCGGGCGGCGCGCTGCTCGCCCCCGCCACCGCGGCCCTCGCGGACGACCCCACCCCGGCGGCGTCCGCGCCGACCACGGGCACGGGCTCGGCCGTGGCCGAGAGGAAGGCCGAAGCCGACAAGGCGGCCAAGGACAAGGAGGACGCGGCTGTGGCGGCCAAGAAGGCCGAGGACGCCAAGCAGCTGCCGCGGGGCGGCGTCGACGCGGGCGAGGCCACTGCCGATGGCAGCGGCTCCGGCAGCACGGCTCTCGTCGGTTCGGCCGCCGGCGCCCTCCTGCTCGCGGGCGCGGGCACCTTCGTCGTACGCCGCCGCGCCGCCGGCCGCTCCAACGCCTGACCCCGCAGCCACCCGGCCGACACACCATGGCGCCGCCCGCACGGGCGGCGCCATCGCGCATCGCCGTGTGTCCGCACGCACCGCGGCGTATCGCCGCGCACCCCCACTCACCTCCGTCGGCGCCCGCGTGGCGCCGCGTACCTCCGCTCAGCCCCGCTCAGCGGGCGCGTTCGCACCCCGCGTGCGTCCGCGTGTCGCCGCGCATGCACCCACCCCGCTTGGAGCCCGTCATGTCCCCCGTACACCGTCCGGTACGGCGCCGCGCCACCCAGCCGGCCCCGCCCGCTGCCCGGCTCGTCCGCGCCGCTCTCGTCGTACCCGTGGCGCTGGCCGTGCTCACCGGCTGCTCGTCCGCCCCCGAGAAGACCACCGCCGCGGCCACCCCGAATTCCTCCGCCGCCGCGGGCACCCCCGCGTCCGGCGGCGCGCCGCGGGCCGGGCAGCCGCCGGCCCCCGCCGAGGTGGCCATCCCCTCGCTCGGGATCACCAGTTCCCTGATGAAGCTCGGCCTCCGCACGGACGGCACCGTCGAGGTCCCACCGGCCGACAAGGGCATGACCGCAGGCTGGTACACCGGCGGCGCCGTACCCGGTGAGCCCGGTGCCGCCGTCATCATCGGCCACAACGACACCCGGTTCGGCAGGGCCGTCTTCCACGACCTCTACAAGATCACCGAGGGTGCGGACATCACCGTCACCGACGCACGAGGCGACGCGGCGCACTTCTCCGTCACGGGTACCGAGAGCGTCAGCAAGAGCTCCTTCCCCACCAGGAAGGTCTACGGCCCGACAGCGGACCGCGCCCTGCGGCTGATCACCTGCGACGGCGACTTCGACGCCGAGGGACACCCGGTGAACAACCTCATCGTCTACGCGACGCGCGACTGACCGCCGGACCGCGGCGGCGGCCGCCTCGCTCAGCTGTCGCGGAGGCGGGACGCCAGGGCGGCCAGGGTCTGGGCGGTGTCGGTCAGGGACCGGACGGCCGCCTCCAGGTCCGCGGCCAGCAGGGGCGCCGGGACGGCGAGGGGCGCGGATGCCGGGGCGGGTGCGGGGACGGGCGTACCGCGATAGCCGATCGGGCCCTCGTTGTGACGCTGGTAGTAGCCGGTGAACGCCCGGCCGACGGCGCCTTCGACGAAGCGGACCCGGGCGAGCTGGGTCTCGATCGCGCCGGAGTTGCGGGTGATGTCGAGGCGGTAGTGGCGGTAGCCCGAGGCGGGGGCGCGGAGGCGGAACTCCCTGGTCTCGAAGCGGCTGTTGAAGGTTTCCCCGGCGCGGGAGTCCAAGCGCGTCCAGGTACGGCCGTCGTACGAGCCCTCAAGTGTCCAGTCGCGCGGATCGCGATCGGGGCTGTCGTTCGCCGACATCAGCGTGTAGGAGGTGACGACCGCGGAGTGGGCGAGGGTGAAGTGGAGCCGGGGGGCTTCGTCGTGCGCCAGCCACTTGGACCGGGAGCCGTTCAACAGGTTGTCCGCCGTCTCCCCCGCTTCCTCGAACTCGTCGCTCGCCTCGACGTCGGCCACCCGGGCGTCGGTGGCGGCTTCGCCCGGCACGGTCTGGAGCATGGCCACGCCGGAGTTGCCTCGCTGGTCGCGCCAGGTCACCCGCTCCACGGGGGCCACGCCGTCGTCCACCAGCAACCGCAGTTCGTGCGAGCTGTGCCAGCCGCCGCCGTGTCCCTCCTCCGTGCGGAAGCGGTGCAGCCCGGACGCCGACGTCTCCTCGAGACCCCCCGGGAAGGCCCAGCCGCCGGTGAGGCGGCCGCGGTACTCGTAGGCCGTACCGTCGGCGGTGCGGTGGCAGCCGTGGAAGTCGGACATGTTCGACTGGAAGCTGATGGCCGATTCGGTCCCGTCCTCCCCTCGCCAGCCGAGCTGCGCGGGCAGCGAGTGCTCGTCCCGGTCGAGGTGGAACACCAGCCGCGGGGCCTCCTGCCAGGACGTCGCCGAGGAGTCGTGGGCGGCGCGGAGTTCCGTCCGGTAGGCGAACACCGAGTTCCGTGCTGCCTGCGCCGCCAGCGCGCGCTCCGAGGCGCCCCGTTCGTCGATGGAGTCCAGGGTGATCCGGTAGAGCCGGAGCATGCTGCGCGCCTCGGCCGAAGCGCGTATCTCCAGGGTGTTGGTCCCCGGCTTCAGCATGCCGGCCGGCACCGCGAACACGTTGTCCTGCGGAAGGTCCCCGCCGCCGGGCACGGTGAGGCCCTCGGCCAGCGCCTCGCCCTGGACGAGTACGTCGATCGGGGCGTGGCCCGGGGCGGAGCCGAGCCTGGAGACGAGGGCCGTGACGGTGAGCGTCGCCTCGGGGATGTCCTCCGGGTCCGCCACCTCGAAGTCCAGCGTCACCGTTCCCCCCGCGCTCAGCGTCAGGTGGGATCCGCCGAACTCGGCCCGGTCATGCCTGACCACGGCGTTGGACAGCCGGGCGGGGTCGACGGAGAAGTCGGCGAAGGTGGCCTGCAAGCTCATTGGTTCAGCTCCTGATAGGCAGTCAAAAATGCTGTCACCAAAGGGCGGTGACGCGACCAGGTGGACCCTAGCGCCTGGCTCCGACAGTGCCGGTCGCCCGAGTCGCCGACCTCCGACCGTGCCGCACGGAACCGATGGCCTCGTGCCCCGGCGAGGACGATGATGGCGGGCATGACGTTGTCGACGGCCTTCACGGAGTTGTTCGGTGTGCGGCATCCGATCGCGTCGGCGCCGATGGGCGGGTCGGCCGGTGGCGCGCTGACGGCGGCCGTCTCCCGCGGCGGCGGGCTCGGCCTCCTGGGCAGCGGCGACGGCGACCGGGAGTGGCTGGCCCGCGAGCTGCCCCTCGTCGCCGAAGGCACCACAGGGCCGTGGGGGATCGGGTTTCTGACCTGGCGGATCGACGTCGAGGCGGTGGAGCGTGCGCTGGAGCACGGCCCCAGGGCGGTGATGCTGTCCTTCGGGGACCCGAGCCCGTACGCCGAACACGTCCGCCGGGCGGGTGCGGCGCTGATCATCCAGGTCACCGATCTGGAGGAGGCCGGGCGCGCGGTCGACCTGGGCGCCGATGTCATCGTGGCGCAGGGGACCGAGAGCGGGGGCCACGGCGCCCGGCACGGCCGGTCCACCCTGCCGTTCGTGCCGGTCGTGGTGGACCTGGCGGCACCGGTGCCGGTGCTCGCGGCCGGCGGGATCGCCGATGGCCGCGGGGTGGCCGCCGCGCTCGCCCTGGGCGCCGCCGGGGCGCTCCTCGGCACCCGCTTCCAGGCCACGACCGAGGCCCTGGTCGCCCCCTCGACGGCCAGGGCCATCGTCCGGGGGCGCGGCGAGGAGACCGAGCGCAGCAGCGTGCTCGACACCGCCCGGGGTTCCCGGTGGCCGTCGCGGTACACCGCGCGCACGCTCGGCCACCCCTTTCTCGACCGATGGCGGGGCCGGGAGGCGGAGCTGGCCGCCGACCCCGAAGCCGGGCAGGCCTATCAGGACGGCGTGGCACGGGGCGAGTTCCCCGCTCTGCCGCTGTGGGCCGGCGAGGGCATCGACCTCATCGACGACCTGCCCTCCGCGGCCGATCTCGTCGGCGACCTCGCCGCGCAGGCCGAGGACGCCCTGGCCCGCGCGGGAAGACGACGACGCGTGTGACCCACCGGTCAGCGGTGCGGCGGCGTGCCGTCCGGCGGGGGTGACGCCATGTCGAGGCGCAGCAGTACGGCGGTGCCGGGGCGTGGCAGGGAGACGGTGAGCTGCCCCTCGGCGGCGTCCCAGGTCGCGCTCGCGTCGGCGGTGGCGGGGTAGAGCGGCGTGGGGCGGAGATGGCTGCCGCGCAGGTGGGAGACCGTGACGGTGCAGGTGCTGTCGTCGGCAGGGGGCCGGTCGCGGCTCGGGACCCTCCCTTGTCCCCCGGCGGCGGGCTCTCGTCGCCACAGTACGAGCCAGCCGGCGGTGGGACCGCGCCAGCCGTAGGCGAGCCAGGTGTCCTCCCAGGAGGGCAGCCCGAGCGGCCAGAACGGCAGGCTGTCGGGGATCTCCGCGCGCAGCGCCTTGTAGGCGGAGAGACCCGAGCGGACGAGGTCGAACTGCTCCGGGCTCATGCGGTCGAGGAACCCGGACAGGTGGATGCGGCCCGGCAGCGCGCCGGTGAGGGTGAAGGCGATCTCGTCGAGGCCGAAGTGCGGCTGGGGGTAGGCCCATACGGCGGCTTGCTCGGGGGTCGCCGCGGTGGCGGCCGCGGCGGCGATGGGCGGGTAGCGCAGCGGGTCCTGCTGGTCGCTGGTGGACTGGATCTGGACGACGGCGAGCTGCGCGTGGTCCATGCGCAGTCCGCCCGAGGCGCAGTTCTCCAGGACGAGGCCGGGGTGCCGGTCGAGGAGGGAGCCGAGCCAGTCGAGGTGCGCGCGGTGGTGCCCGAGCAGCCCGGCGCCCGCGCTTTCGCCCTCGCTCTCGGTGCCGGGGCCGATGTTGATGTTGTAGTCGAGCTTCAGATAACCCACCCCCCACTCCCCCACCAGCCGGTCGACGACCCGGTCGAGGTGGGCGCGGGCCGCGGGGTGGCGCAGGTCGAGGTGGTGACGGCCGTGCTCGGTGACGCGGACCCCGCCCCGGCGGAAGAACGCCTCGGGCGGCAGGGTGTCGGCCAACGGGCTTCGCACACCGACCACTTCGGGCTCCAGCCACAGTCCCGGAGTCATCCCGTGCGCTCTGACGGCGTCCAGAACCTGCTGGATGCCGCCGGGAAAGCGCCGGTCGGAGGCGTCCCAGGCGCCGACGGCGTCCCACCAGCCCTGGGCGTCGTCGTCGTACCAGCCGGCGTCGATGACGAAGACCTCGGCACCGGCGGCTCCCGCCGCTTCGACGAGCGGCAGGAGCCTCTCGGTGGTGGGGTCACCCATCAGGGTGTTCATGTAGTCGTTGTAGATCACCGGGAGCGCCGTGTGGTCCGGGTGGCGGCGGCGGATCCGGCGCCGGTAGGCGGTGAGTTCGCCGAACGCGGCGTCCAGGCCACCGGTCTCGGCCCGGACCAGGACGGCAGGGACGGTGCTGAACTCCTGTCCGGGCGCGAGGAGTTGGTGCCACTGGTGGTGGGCGTCGTCGGGCCCGAAGAGGGCGAGGTAGGCGGCGCCCTCCCGTTCGCCGGTCTCGTAACGCCAGCCCGCGCTGGACTCGATCTGCCAGAGCCAGGCCCGGCCCGTCCGGTCGTCGGTGAGCGCGGCCATCGGCAGGTGCCGTCCCGTCGACCAGCTGCCCTGCGAGTACCGCTCGAAGCAGCCGCGCCCTTCGTGGCCGTGGGCGGCCCGGCTCAGGGGGACGACGTGGTCGCGGAACGCGCTGCGCCGCCAACGGCACTCGGCGAGCCAGTCGTTGTCCGCCCAGTGGAGGGTCAGGCCGTCCGGCGCGCCCGAGTCGTCCACGATCCCGCCGACGGCCAGGGTCGACACGCTCTCCAGCCGGAGCGGGGCGCCGCCCTCGTTGACCAGGCGCACCTGTGAACGGAGGAATCCGGCGCCGGGGCAGGTCCGCAGGGTGATGTCGGCGGCGAGGCCGGTCACCGGATCCGCCAGCCGGATCGTGGTGCGCTGCCAGGACCCCTCGTCGACCGTCTCGTGGTCCCGGTAGGTCAGCCGGTCGCCGATGGCGGTGTCGATGAAGCGCTCACCCGACCAGGTGCGGCCGTGACCGGTGGCGGTGACCTCGACCA
Source organism: Streptomyces sp. NBC_01334 (assembly GCF_035983595.1). Taxonomy (NCBI): domain Bacteria; kingdom Bacillati; phylum Actinomycetota; class Actinomycetes; order Kitasatosporales; family Streptomycetaceae; genus Streptomyces; species Streptomyces sp. NBC_01334. The sequence goes on from NZ_CP130718.1 coordinate 3,342,830, forward strand.
GGGGAAGCAGGGAGGCCCGGTCCCGGCCCGGCACACCCAGCCTGACCGACCCGGCGGAATCCGCGACGGCGTGCAGCCCGAGGGCCTCGTGGGACCAGAGACGGGACCGGGGAAGAGACCTCTCGGCTGCTTCGTCGGCGATGGTCAACGCGGTTTCCCCTTCTGCCGTGTGCGGCCTCTTCGCGTACGCCGCGGTGTACGAACGTCCGACGCGCCGCGGGCGTGATGCCCGACGCGCCGCAGTGCCCGATGTCCGACGCGCCGCGGTGTGCGAGCGTCCGACGGGCCGCGGTGCGCGGTGTGCGATGTCGCGCGGATCCCGCCCGGGTCGCCCACCGGCCCGTCGCCCACCGGCCCCGCCCGACGGCTCCGCGCCAGGCTCTCTGCCCGCCCGCCTGCCCGACTCGGCGCCCGTCGGCGCGCAATGGGCGCTGCTACGATCGCCGGGCAGATCCGGGGTTCCTGTTGACGGTCGACATTGTGACCGATCACAATCGTGACATGGATGTGACCGGTCACACAAGCCTCGGCGGCCCCTCGGACCACGGACCGGAACCGCGTAAGGCGGCCAGCATCCGGGACGTCGCCCAGGCCGCCGGCGTCTCCTACCAGACCGTCTCGAGGGTCATCAACAGCCACCCGAACGTCCGCGAGGAGACCCGCAAGCGGGTCGAGGCGGCCATCGAGACACTCGGATTCCGACGCAACGCCACCGCGTTCGCGCTGGCCAGCGGAGTCACCCGGTCGGTCACCGTACTGACGTCGAACACCACCCTCTACGGTTACGCGGCCACCCTCCAGGGCCTGGAGGAAGCGGCCCGCGCCGCGGGTTACTCGCTGGGCGTGAAGCTGCTGACGCCCGAGGACGACCTGGACCGCACCGTCTCCTCGGCGGCGGCCGACGGTGGCGGACTGATGGTCATCGGCTTCGACCGGCTCGCCGCTTCGGCTCTGGACCGGGTCCCGGAGAACGTGCCGTGCGCCGCGGTCGTCGAAGCGCCCTCACACGGCCGGACCCCGCCCCGTCCGGCCGTCTGGGCCGACGACCGTGAAGCGGCCCGCGCCGCCACCGCGCACCTGCTGGAGCTCGGACACCGGACCGTCCACTACGTCGCGATCCCGACGTCGGTGGGCACCCGGCGCTCGGAAGGGCCGCGTGCGCAGGGCTGGCGGGCCGCCCTGGAAGCGGCCGGCATCACCCCGCCCGAACCCCACGGCGGCAAGGGCTGGGACGCGCGGGTCGGCTACGACGAGGGACGGGAACTCGCCCACGACCCGGAGGTCACGGCGATCCTGTGCGGCAACGACGACCTGGCGCTGGGTGTGCTGCGCGCGCTGCACCACGCCGGGCGGTCGGTACCGGGAGACGTGAGCGTCATCGGCTTCGACGACGCCCCGCACGCGGAGTTCGTCACCCCCGCCCTCACCACCGTCCGGATGGACTTCCAGGGCCTCGGCCGCGACGCCTTCGCCCTCCTGCGCAGCCGACTGGAGAACGACTACCGGCCCCCCGCTCCGACGTTCGCCGGCACGGCCCTGATCATCCGCGAGAGCACGGGGCCCACCGACGCCTGACACCGGGCGTGCGGTCAGTAGGTTTCCGCCATGAGCGACGACGAGGAGTACCTGGACAAGAGCCCGGCCGCCGCGCGGATGGGGAAGGCCGCCGAGTACCTCGTCGCGGCCTCCTGCATCCTCGCCACCGGCGGTGAGCTGAACGTCTCCACCTCGCTCGTGGACGACGAGGGCGTGGACCTCGTCTTCCACCGGCGCGGCAGTTCCACGACCCTGGCCGTGCAGGTGAAGGCCCGGATGTCCACGGGAACGCAGGTCCAGCAGGGCAAGTTGATGGCGTTCGTGCGGTCACAGACGTTCCAGCCCCGGTCCGACCTGGACATGCTGTTCGTCGCTGTCGACGTGGAGCACGGGGCGATCATGACGGCCTGGCTGATACCGAGCGCCACCTTCGAAGCGATGGTGACCGAACCTGACAGCAGAGGGCGCTACCGGTTCTCCGCCTCCATGAAACCGGACTCCAAGGACCGCTGGACCCCGTTCCGGCTGACAGCGGCCGAGCTGCCCCGGCGCATCCTCGCCCGGCTCGCCGACCTGTGAGCACGGCGTCCACCGAGCCGGCCGCGTCGGCGGCGCCCGAATCCCCCAGGCGAGGTTGAGTACCCGTACTCAGCCCCGAACGCGTGACCTGATCCATCGTGGAGACCACCGACCCGGACCGACCCGAAGGATCCACGATGACCGACGCCTCGCGCTCTCGCGGCCTCCCGCACCCGAGCCGCCTCCTCGCGCTCGCCACGGACAACTGGCCGGCCCGGGGCTATCTGGCTGTCGTCGCCGCCTCCGTCGCGGTCATGTTCCTGTTCCCGGAGAGCGGCTTCGCCGCAGACCCCCTGCTGCTCACCGCGCCCCTCTCCTTCCTGGGGGTGGTCCTCCCGTTCGGTCCCGGCACCGAGGGCGGCGGGACGGTCGAGGTGCTCGCCACCGGCTTCTGGATCGGATGGCTCCTGCTGTGCGCCCTCGTGAACGCCGCCGTGATCGGCGCCCTCGTCGCGAGGTCCACGGCCGCCCGACCGTCCGGAAGTCGCGCACCCCTCCCCCGTGTCCCGGCCCCCGCTGAGCGCCCCCGGCCGCGGAGAGTTCGGGACCTGCTGGCGCCCGCGGTGGACAACTGGCTCGCGCGCGGCTATCTCGTCGTGGTCGCGGCGGCGCTGGGGTTCTTCCTCTTCGCCGCGTACGTGCTGCCCGACCCCGGGTTCGCAGGGATCTGGCCGCTCATGGCCACGGCGCCGATCAGCATGCTCGCCCTGCTGCTGTCGACACCCGCGGAGTACTCCTCGCTCACCTGGCTGAGCCCGCTGGTCTTCGCCACCGGCACGGCCCTGGCCGGGCTGTTCAACGCCGTGCTGCTCGGCCGGCTCGCTCACCGGCTGCGGGTGCGGGAACCGCGTCCGGCCCTCTGAGTCCGGCGTCCCGAAACCCTCGCCCCCTGGTCAGTGGTCGGGCATGCGGCGGACGCCGCGCCGGAACGGACCAGGGGAACGTCAGGTGTTCCAGGTGCCCGCGGCCGCGGCGCTCTTGGCGTAGGCGGAGAAGTCCCGGGGAGCCCGGCCCAGCGCCCGCTGGACGCCGTCGCCGAGCGAGGCGAGACCGCCGGAGCGGACGTGCTCGTACAGGCCGACCGACAGTTGCACCCATTCCTCGGGCACCCCCTGGGCGCGCTGCTCGTCCGCGTACGCCTCCGGGCTCAGGGCCACGTAGCCGATGTCACGGCCGGTGGCCCGGGCGATCTCCTCGACCGCGTCCCGGAACGTCAGCAGCCGGGGACCGCTCAGCTCGTAGTGCCACCCGGCGTGCCCGGCCTCCGTGAGGGCGGCGACCGCCACCTCGGCGATGTCCTCGGCGTCGACGAACGCCTCCTTGCCGTCGCCGGCCGGCAGCCGTACCTCGCCGCTCAGCACCGGGTCGTGCAGGAAGTCCTCGCTGAAGTTCTGGAAGAACCACCGCACTCGCAGCACGGTCCACTCCAGGCCCGCGTGCCCCAGCGCCCGCTCCGCGGCCAGGACGTGGTCCTGGGCAGGGCCCCAGGCGTCGGAGGGCGTGGACAGCAGCACCGCGTGCCGGGCTCCGGCGGCCGCGGCCCGCCGCACGAACGCGGCGACGGCCTCGGCGGCCTGCGGTGTGCCGAGGTCGGGATGCACCAGGTACATCCCCGTCACCCCTCGCAGCGCCGGCTCCCAAGTGGCGCTGTCCGTCCAGTCGAAGGACGGCGTACCGGACCGCGAGGCCGCGCGGACCACCGCACCCCGCTCCTCCAGCAGCCGCACCACCCGGCGGCCCGTCTTGCCCGTTGCGCCCGTCACCAGAATCATCTCGTCGTTCATGGATTCAACGGAACCAGCCACCGTCCGCCCCAGCCATGCCACGCAGACTCAGCTCCATGTCCGTTCGTCTACGCTGACCGGCATGGATCCCATGGGTCTGACCAGCACGGATCCGCTGACGGACCTCCTGAACGGGGTACGGACCAGTGGCGCGATCTTCAACCAGTCCTCCCTGACCGGCAGCTGGGCCGCGCGCTTCGAAGACCGTTCCCCCCTGGCCCTCGCGGTCCTCCTGCACGGCTCCGCCTGGATCACCCCCCAGGGCGGCGCCCCGGTCAGGATCGGCCCCGGCGACGTCGCCGTGCTGTGTGGCGGCGCTCCGTACGTCATAGCGGACGGCCCGGCCACCGAACCGGACGTGGTGATCCGTCCCGGGGGCCGCTGCACGACCACGCGGGGCGAGGAGACGACCGGCGCGCGCACCCCGGACGCCGCCGCCTGGGACCCGGCGGGGGTGGACAGCACGCTCCTCCTGAGCGGCCTGTGCACCGTGGACCGCGCCACCCCGAGCCGACTGCTCGCCGCCCTGCCGCCCCTGGCCGTCGTCGAGGCGGACGTGGGCACCTGCCCGGTCGGCCGGACGACCTTCGAGGAGATCACCCGCGAGGAGCCCGGGCGGCAGATCCTGCTGGACCGGACCCTGGACCTGATGCTCATCACCGCCCTGCGCGCCTGGTTCACCCGCCCCGGCGCCCAGGTCCCCGCCTGGTACCGGGCCCACGGCGACCCCGTCGTCGGCTCCGCCCTGCGCGCGCTGCACGCCGACCCCGCGCGCCCCTGGACGCTGCCGTCCCTGGCGGCGAAGACCGGCGTGTCCCGGGCGAACCTGGCCCGGCGCTTCACCGCCCTCGTCGGACAGCCCCCGATGACCTACCTACGGGAACAGCGCCTCACCCTGGCCGCCGACCTGCTGCGTGAGCCCGACGCCACGCTCGCCACGGTGGCGCACCGAGTCGGCTTCGCCAACGCGTTCGCCCTCAGCGCCGCGTTCAAGAGGGAACACGGCGTCAGCCCGAGCGAGTACCGGGCGAACCAGTCACCGGCCGGGAGCGAAGACCCGCCGGCCCGGGCAGGCCCACTCGACCGCTCCACGACGTCAGCCGGATCTCCATGACGACACTCGCACCGAGGATCCTCCGGCCCATCACCACGCCGCTCCGGCTCGGCCGTTCACCGCGACGCGGGCTGCCGGTGGGTCGGGGCAGCGGGACGTTTCGCGAAGATCGCCATGCCCCGCCCCGCGCGTCGCCCCGCAGCAGATTCTGTCCCCAGGACGGAAAGTGACGCCCCGACACCTCACGAGGAACGTTTCCGCAGGTCAGACCACATTGAAGGTGGGGCGGGTGGGACTCGAACCCACGGCCGACGGATTATGAGTCCCTTGGGGATCTTGGCGGCCCTTGCCGATCATTACCGATTCACGCCGTTCTTGCAGGTCAGACGTGCTGATCCGTGTCAGCCCTGTGCAGTGCTTGTCGGCCTGTTCCTGTCCTTGTGGCCCCTCAATGGCCCCTGAGGGCCTTCGAGACGGTCACTCGCCACAGCAGCAGCCGCGTCCGCCCAGTCCAGCCAAGAGGATGGAACTTACGCACAGCGGAGTCCCTTTCCACGCGGAGACGGTCCCACCTCTGGTCAGCGGGATCGCCAACGCCCGTGACCACCGTCGTCACCGAGGCCCCCCCGGTCAGCATCCGGGCGGTTCGCAGCACTCCAGGGCGGGCCCTGCTCGAGATCGCCGATCGGGCCGACGACCTCCTGGTGGTCGGCGCGGGCTGTCGCGGCAGGGTGCGCCGTGCCCTGTGTCCGTCGGTGGCCCGGTACTGCCTCGCCCGCGCCGCCTGTGCGGTGCTGGCCGTACCGCCCTCACCCCTGGCGGGCGACCTGACGTCCCTGCACCGCCGCGTCGGCTTCCGGCTGCCCCTTGATGCCCGGGAGCTGACCGACGGCACGTCCTGACCGGTCCGCCGTCATGGTCCTGTTAGGACTGCCGGGCTCCCCGTCAAGCATCCGTCAGCGACGGGGACGGGTTCCGGACCGGCGGGCATAGCGTCACCGAGGTGCCCGGCCGAACCGGCCGAGCAGCTCGCACCACCCCCTCCTGCACCGACCCTAGGAGCAGCACACATGTCTGCAATGGACCTCTGCGAGGACCCCGAGCCCTCCGAACGCGTCCCGGCCGGACTTCTCTTCGTCCCCGTCCGGTCGGGGCCCATGGGCTGCACGGCCCGCTACTTCCGCACGCCGCTGGGTGACCGTACGGCCGTCGGCTTCACCTCGGCGGACAAGCTCACCGCCACCCTCGGCACGGACCAGAGCTGCATCAGGCTCTCCGAACCCGCACTGCGCGCGCTCGCCGCGCCCCTGGGCGTCACCACGCTCACCGTCGACCCGTTGCTCTCCGCTCCCGCAGCCGTATCCGCCGTCGTCGGACCGTCCTCCTCCGAGGACCACGAAGACCTCGAGCGCGGGCGGTCCTGGCAGGACTGGACCCCTCAGCAGGTCGGCGTCCTGCGGGTGACCGGAGCCGCCGCCCTCGTCGCATGCCTGAACCTGCTGATCGGCTGAGGAGGCGCCATGTCCATCTCCGTACCGTCGTCGCTCCCGACCCCCTTCCCGTCCTCTCTGCCCGCGGATCCCCAGGCCCTGTCGCGGCTCCTCGGCGGCACCGACGGCCTGTCCGTCTGGCCCCGCTCGGCGCGCCCCGAGCCCGACGGGGACGTCTCCGTCGGCGGGGTCTCGCTCGCCGAGGCCGCCGACCGCTTCGGCACTCCGCTGTACGTGCTCGACGAGGAGGAGGTCCGCGCGCGCTGCCGTGCGTACCGCACCGCCTTCCCCGACGCCGACATCGTCTACGCGGCCAAGGCGTTCCTGTGCCGCGCGATCGTGCACTGGGTGCAGGAGGAGGGTCTGGGCCTGGACGTGTGCTCCGCCGGGGAGCTGGCGCTCGCCGTCACCACCGGCTTCCCGCCGGAGAAGATCGTGATGCACGGCAACGCCAAGAGCCCGGAGGATCTGCGGACCGCCCTGCGCCTCGGCGTCGGACGCATCGTCGTCGACAGCGCCTCGGAGATCGCCCGGCTGGCCGCGTTCACCCCGGCCGGCACCCGCCAGAAGGTCATGGTGCGGGTGGTGCCCGGCGTCGCGGCGGGCGGGCACGCCAAGGTCCGCACGGGCACCGACGACCAGAAGTTCGGTCTGTCCATCACGGACGGCTCCGCACAGCACGCGGTCACCCGGATACTCGACCAGCCGCATCTGGAACTCGTCGGCCTGCACTGCCACATCGGCTCGCAGATCGACTCCGTCAAGCCGTACGTCGCGGCGGTACGGCGGATGGTCGGCCTCATGGCCCGCATCCGGGACCACCACGGCGTCAGCCTCCCGCAGCTGAACATCGGTGGCGGGCACGCCATCGCCTACCGGCCCGGCGAGGAGAGCCTGGACGTGGGCGTCCTGGCCGGCCGGGTCCGCGCCGAACTGGAGGAGGGCTGCGCCCGCGCCGGCCTGACCGTGCCCCGGCTCACCCTGGAGCCGGGCCGGGCGATCATCGGCCCCGCGGGCATCGCCGTCTACCGGGTCCTCTCCGTCAAGCGCACCGGGCAGCACGTCTTCGTCGCCGTCGACGGCGGCATGAGCGACAACCCCAGGCCCGCGCTGTACGGGGTCCGGTACGCGCCGCGGCTCATCGGCCGCCCGTCGACGGCACCGCCCCGGCTCGTCACCGTCGTGGGCCGGCACTGCGAGGCGGGCGACGTCCTCGCGGAAGACGTCGCGCTCCCGGGAGACATACGCCCTGGCGATCTCCTCGCCGTCCCGGCGGCCGGCGCCTACCACCTGTCCATGGCCTCCGGTTACAACCTGGTCGGCCGTCCGCCCGTGGTCGCGGTCACGGACGGGCTCGCCCGCACGCTCGTCCGCCGCGAATCACTGGACGACATGAGCCGCCGGGACATCGGCCTGTAGGGGGCACCTCGATGTCGGATCGCTACCGACTCGGCTGGACGCCGGGCGCGACCGGCAGGCTGAGCACCATGGTGAGCCCGCCGCCCGGGGTGTCCTCGGCGTCGAGGGTGCCGCCCATGGCCTCGGCGAAGCCTCGCGCCACCGCCAGACCCAGTCCGACCCCGGCACCGCGAGGCGCGTCCCCGTAACGCTGGAACGGTTCGAAGATGAGCCCCTTGGCCTCGTCCGGAACGCCGGGTCCCCGGTCGACGACGCGCACCTCGACCCGGTCGGCGAGGGAACTGGCGGACACCAGGACGTGCTCGCCCGGCGGGCCGTACTTCACGGCGTTCTCCACCAGGTTGGCCACGGACCGCTCCAGGAGCCCAGCGTCGACGGCGACCATCGGCAGCGTCTCGGGGATGTCCAGCTCCACGCTGTCCTCCGGCACCCCGCCGAGTGCCATCGGCACCACTTCGTCCAGGTCCATCTCCCGGATGATCGGGGTGACGGTGCCGGTCTGGAGGCGGGACATGTCCAGCAGATTTCCCACCAGGTGGTCGAGGCGGTCGGCGCCCTCCTCGATGCCTTCGAGCAGCTCCGTCTGGTCCTCCTTCGACCATTCCACGTCGTCGGAGCGCAGCGAGGAGACCGCCGCCTTGATGCCGGCCAGGGGTGTCCGGAGGTCGTGACTGACGGCGGCCAGCAGAGCCGTACGGATGCGGTTGCCCTCGGCCAGCGCGCGGGACTGGGCGGCCTGGGACTGGAGCCGCTGCCGGTCCAGTACGACGACGGCCTGGGCGGCGAAGGCTGCCAGCACCCGGCGGTCGGCGGCCGGCAGCACCCGTCCCGTCAGCGCGAGCGCCTGGTGGTCGCCCACAGGCATGTCGACGTCCGCGTCCTCCGGCCGCTCCACGGGCCGTCCTGTCCCCGCCCGCCCGGCGCAGGTCCAGGGTTCCACGTCGCTTTCCCGCTCCAGCAGAGCGACCGATTCCATGCCGAAGGTCTCCCGGACACGTTCGAGGAGTGCCTCCAGGCTGGTCTCGCCGCGCAGCACGCTGCCGGCGAGGAAGGAGAGGATCTCCGACTCGGCGCGCAGCCGGGCCGCCTGATGTGTGCGCCGGGCGGCCAGGTCCACCACGGACGCCACCGACACGGCGACACCGACGAAGATCGCGATCGCCACGATGTTCTTGGGATCGGCGATCGTCAGGGTGTGTATGGGCGGGGTGAAGTACCAGTTCAACAGCAGGGAACCCACCACCGCCGAGGCCAGCGCCGGGTACAGACCCCCCAGCAGGGCCGCGGCCACCGTCAGCGTGAGGAAGAGCAGCATGTCGTTGGCCAGGCCGACCTCGGGCGTGACGCTGGTGAGCAGCAGCGTCAGGAGGGCGGGGCCGGCCACACCGATCAGCCAGCCCCAGACGACGCGGGACCGCCCGAGCCGCGCCCCGCGGGCCACCGGCAGTCCGCGCCCCTTGCCGGCCTCGTCGTGGGTGATCAGGTGGACGTCCAGGTCGGGGCCCGACTCGCGGGCGACCGTGGCACCGACGCCCGGCCCGAAGACGTACTGCCATCCCTTGCGACGGGAGACTCCGAGGACGATCTGGGTGGCGTTCACCCCGCGGGCGAAGTCCAGGATCGCAACCGATACGTCTTCGCCGATGACGTGGTGGAAGGTGCCGCCCAAGTCCTCGACCAGGGTCCGCTGGACGGCCAGTTCCTTGGGCGAGGCGGAGGTCAGGCCGTCGCTGCGGGAGATGTAGACGGCCAGTACCTCGCCGCCCGCCCCCTTCTCCGCCAGCCGGGCGGCCCTCCGGATCAGCGTCCGCCCCTCGGGGCCGCCGGTCAGCCCGACCACGATCCGCTCACGTGAACCCCAGATCGCCGACACCTGGTGCTCGCTGCGGTACTCCATGAGATAGGCGTCGACCCGGTCGGCCACCCACAGCAGCGCCAGCTCGCGCAGAGCGGTGAGATTGCCGGGCCGGAAGTAGTTCGACAAGGCCGCATCCACCTTGTCCGGCTTGTAGACATTGCCGTGCGCCATCCTGCGCCGCAACGCCTGCGGCGACATGTCGACCAGCTCGATCTGGTCCGCCCGCCGCACCACCTCGTCCGGCACCGTCTCCTGCTGGCGTACGCCCGTGATGGACTCGACGATGTCGCCCAGCGACTCCAGGTGTTGGATGTTGACCGTCGAGACCACGTCGATCCCGGCGGCGAGCAGTTCCTCCACGTCCTGCCACCGCTTGGTGTTGCGGGAGCCTGGGATGTTGGTGTGCGCGAGCTCGTCGACCAGGGCCACCTGCGGGTGCCGGGCGAGGACGGCATCCACGTCCATCTCGGTGAACGTGCCGCCGCGGTACTCCAACTCCCTGCGCGGCATCTGCTCCAGACCGTGCAGCATCACCTCGGTGCGCGGTCGGTGGTGGTGCTCGACGAAGGCGACCACGCAGTCGGTGCCGCGTTCGACGCGGCGGTGCGCCTCGGAGAGCATGGCGTAGGTCTTGCCGACGCCCGGTGCCGCGCCGAGGTAGATGCGAAGCTTGCCGCGTGCCATGGTCTCGTCTCTTCGTCTCTGCGGTCGGGGCCGCGGTGTGGGTGCGGGGCGGTGCGGAGCGGGAGGACGTTCAGCTCTCGAAGCGATAGCCCATCCCGGGCTCGGTGATGAGGTAGCGGGGGTGGGCGGGGTCCGCTTCCAGCTTGCGTCGCAGCTGCGCCATGTAGACGCGCAGGTAGTTGGTCTTGCTGCTCTGCGAGACTCCCCAGACCTCCTGGAGCAGCTGCTTCTGCGTGATGAGCCGGTCGGGGTTGGTGACCAGGATCTCCAGCAGGTGCCACTCGGTCGGGGTGAGACGGACGTCGTGGCCCGCGCGGGTGGCCTTCTTGGCGCGCAGGTCGACGGTGAAGTCGTCGGTGGTCACCAGGACGGTCTCGGGGGCGAGCGGTGCCTCCTCGGTACGGCGGACGGCGGCCCTCAGCCGGGCCAGCAGCTCGTCCATGCTGAACGGCTTGGTGATGTAGTCGTCGGCGCCCGCGTCGAGCGCGGCAACCTTCTCGTCGGAGGCGCGGCGTGCGGACAGCACCAGGATCGGCACGCGGGTCCAGCCGCGCAGCGCCCTGATGACGTCGGTGCCGTCCATGTCGGGCAGGCCCAGGTCGAGCAGGACCACGTCCGGCTGGCGGGCCGCGGCCAGCCGGAGCGCGGTGGTGCCGTCGGGCGCAGGGTCCACCCTGTACAGGCGGGCTTTCAGGTTGATCACGAGGGCCCGGACGAGCTGAGGGTCGTCCTCCACCACCAGTACCCGGGTCATCGGGGTACGCCTTTCCTGCTTGTACGAAGGACCGGATCGTGTGGATCATGCAGAACCGGCCCTATGGCGGCGGGAGTCGACGGTTCGGGGTGTCTCCCGTTCCGCCGACTCCCGCATGGTGCACGTAAGCCCATCAGCTCTTCGCCAGGAGTTCCTTGAGTGCGATGTTGAGCTCCAGGACGTTCACCCGGGGCTCGCCGATGAAGCCGAGGGTGCGGCCGTCGGTGTGCTCGTCGACCAGCTTCTGCACCTGGGCGACGGACAGGCCGTTCTTCTCGGCGACCCGGTGGACCTGGATGTCCGCGTAGTCGGGCGAGATGTTCGGGTCAAGCCCTGAGCCTGAAGACGTCACCGCGTCGGCGGGCACGTCGGAGGGCTGCACCGTGTAGCCGTCGACCGAGTTGTCCTTCACGACGGCGGCCTTGGCGGCGGTCACCCAGTCGATGAGGTCCTTGTTGTCACCGGACCGGTTGGTGGCGCCGGAGAGGATCAGCTTGTACTGGGTGTTGACGCTGTTGGTGCCGAGGCCGTTGGCCGGGCGGCCCTGGAACCACTTCAGGTCGGGCTCCGGGGTCTCCTGGCCTTCCTTCAGCGGCAGGTTGTACGACTGCCCGATCAGCGACGAGCCGACGACCTTGCCGTCTGCCTTGATCTCCGAGCCGTTCGCCTTGCCGGGGAGGAGTCCCTGGGCGATGCCGGTGACGGCCAGCGGGTAGATCACGCCCGTCACCACCGTCAGCACGAGCAGTGCGCGCAGCCCCGCCCACAGCAACCGGGCGGTGTTCGATACCGAGTTGTTCATGGGATCAGCACGCTTTCGAATAGTTACAGCCCGGGGATGAGGGAGATGAGCAGGTCGATGAGTTTGATGCCGATGAACGGGGCGATCAGGCCGCCGAGGCCGTAGATCGTCAGGTTGCGGCGGAGCATCCTGTCCGCGCTGACCGGCCGGTACCGCACGCCCCGCAGGGACAGCGGGACCAGGGCGATGATGATCAGCGCGTTGAAGACGACGGCGGACAGGATCGCGGAGTCCGGGGAGGTCAGGCCCATGATGTTGAGCTTGTCCAGGCCGGGGTAGACGGCCGCGAACAGCGCCGGGATGATCGCGAAGTACTTGGCGACGTCGTTGGCGATGGAGAACGTCGTCAACGCGCCCCGGGTGATGAGGAGTTGCTTGCCGATCTCGACGATCTCGATGAGCTTGGTCGGGTTGGAGTCGAGGTCGACCATGTTGCCGGCCTCCTTCGCGGCCGACGTACCCGTGTTCATCGCCACTCCGACATCGGCCTGGGCCAGGGCGGGCGCGTCGTTGGTGCCGTCGCCGGTCATCGCGACGAGCTTGCCGCCCGCCTGCTCCCGCTTGATGAGCGCCATCTTGTCCTCGGGAGTGGCCTCCGCGAGGAAGTCGTCGACACCTGCCTCCTCGGCGATCGCCTTCGCCGTGAGCGGGTTGTCGCCCGTGATCATGACGGTCTTGATGCCCATCCGGCGCAGCTCGTCGAACCGCTCACGCATGCCGTCCTTGACGACGTCCTTGAGGTGGATCACGCCCAGCACGCGGGCACCCCTGTCGTCCTCGACCGCAACGAGCAGCGGGGTACCACCGGCCTCGGAGATGCGGTTGGCGAGCGTGTCGGCGTCCTTGGAGACAGTGCCGCCCTGTTCCTTGACCCAGGCGACGACCGAACCGGCCGCGCCCTTGCGGATCCTCCGCCCGTCGACGTCCACGCCCGACATCCGGGTCTGTGCGGTGAAGGCGATCCACCCGGCGCCCTTGAGTTCTCCCTGCCGGCGCTCGCGCAGTGCGTACCTCTCCTTCGCCAGGACGACGATGGAACGGCCCTCGGGGGTCTCGTCGGCCAGCGAGGAGAGCTGGGCGGCGTCGGCGACCTGAGCCTCCGTCGTCCCGCTCACCGGCACGAACTCCGACGCCTGACGGTTGCCCAGGGTGATGGTGCCGGTCTTGTCGAGCAGCAGGGTCGAGACGTCACCTGCGGCCTCGACGGCCCGGCCGGACATGGCGAGGACGTTGCGCTGCACCAGGCGGTCCATACCCGCGATGCCGATCGCGGAGAGGAGCGCGCCGATCGTGGTCGGGATGAGGCACACCAGCAGCGCCACCAGCACGACCATCGTCAGGTGCGTGCCCGCGTAGTCCGCGAAGGGCGGCAGCGTCGCCACCGCCAGCAGGAAGACGATCGTGAGCGAGGCGAGCAGGATGTTCAGCGCGATCTCGTTGGGCGTCTTCTGCCGGGCCGCGCCCTCGACCAGGCTGATCATCCGGTCGATGAACGTCTCGCCCGGCTTCGTCGTGATCCTGACGACGATCCGGTCGGAGAGGACCTTCGTGCCACCGGTGACGGCACTGCGGTCACCGCCCGACTCACGGATGACCGGGGCGGACTCGCCGGTGATCGCCGACTCGTCGACGGACGCGACGCCCTCGACGACGTCACCGTCGCCGGGGATGATGTCGCCGGCCTCGCAGACGACCAGGTCGCCGATGCGCAGTGCGGTGCCGGGCACCTGTTCCTCGTGGTCCCCCACCAGCCTCCGGGCGACGGTGTCGGTCTTGGCCTTGCGCAGGGTGTCGGCCTGCGCCTTGCCCCGGCCCTCGGCGACCGCTTCCGCGAGGTTGGCGAAGACGACGGTCAGCCACAGCCAGGCGCTGATGGTCCAGCCGAACCAGTCGCCCGGGTCCTTGAAGGAGAAGACGGTGGTGAGCAGGGAGCCGATCCACACCACGAACATCACGGGTGACTTGACCATCACCCGCGGGTCGAGTTTGCGGAACGCGTCCGGCAGCGACTTCAGCAGCTGCTTCGGGTCGAACAGGCCCGCACCGACGCGTCCTTCGTCCTTGTGACCGGTCGGCACATCGCTGTGCGGCGCGCGGGCCGGAGTGGCTGTGGACATGGAGTCCTCTTGCTTCTCTATACGAGTGCTCATGACGCCAGCCCCTCGGCCAGCGGGCCCAGCGCCAGTGCCGGGAAGTAGGTCAGACCGGTGATGATCAGGATGGCACCCACCAACAGGCCGGTGAACAGCGGCTTTTCGGTGCGCAGGGTGCCTGCGGTCGCGGGCACCGGCTTCTGCTCGGCGAGCGAGCCGGCCAGGGCGAGGACGAACACCATGGGCAGGAACCGACCGAGCAGCATGGCCAGCCCGATGGTGGTGTTGAACCACTGCGTGTCGGCGTTCAGACCGGCGAAGGCCGAGCCGTTGTTGTTGGCGCCGGACGTGTAGGCGTACAGGATCTCGGAGAATCCGTGCGCCCCGCTGTTGGTCATCGAGTTGCCCGGGGTGGGCAATGCCATCGCCGCGGCGGTGAAGACGAGCACCAGCGCCGGGGTGATGAGGATGTAGCAGGCCGCGAACTTGATCTCGCGGGTCCCGATCTTCTTGCCCAGGTACTCGGGCGTACGGCCGACCATGAGCCCCGCGATGAACACCGCGATGACCGCCATGATCAGCATGCCGTAGAGGCCGGAGCCGGTACCACCGGGCGCGATCTCACCGAGCTGCATGCCCAGCAGGTTCAGGCCGCCGCCGAGACCGGTGTTGGAGGAGTGGAAGGAGTCCACCGCACCGGTCGAGGTGAGCGTCGTGGAGATGGAGAAGATCGAGGAGGCGCCGATGCCGAAGCGTGTCTCCTTGCCCTCCATCGCGCCGCCGGCGATGTCGAACGCCGGGCCGTGGTGGGCGAATTCGGTCGCCCACATCAGGGCGATGAAGCCGACCCAGATTGCGCCCATCGTCGCGAGGATCGCGTAACCCTGCCTGAGGCTTCCGACCATCCGGCCGAAGGTGCGCGTCAGGGCGAAGGGAATGAGCAGGATCAGGAAGATCTCGAAGATGTTCGTGAACGGGGTCGGGTTCTCGAAGGGGTGGGCGGAGTTGGCGTTGAAGTAGCCACCGCCGTTGGTGCCCAGCTCCTTGATGGCCTCCTGCGAGGCGACCGCACCGCCGTTCCACTGCTGCGAGCCGCCC
The DNA here is from genome assembly GCF_035983595.1 of Streptomyces sp. NBC_01334. Taxonomy (NCBI): domain Bacteria; kingdom Bacillati; phylum Actinomycetota; class Actinomycetes; order Kitasatosporales; family Streptomycetaceae; genus Streptomyces; species Streptomyces sp. NBC_01334. Next base: position 3,357,981 of record NZ_CP130718.1, read on the forward strand.
ATGAACTGGCCGACCTCGTGGATGCCGGAGAAGTTCTGGATGGCGCCGCACGCGACGAGGACGACCGCCGAGATGGCCGCAATCGGCAGCAGGATACGGACGACACCACGCACCAGGTCGGACCAGAAGTTGCCGAGCTCACCGGTACGGGAACGCGCGAAACCGCGCACGAGGGCGACAGCCACCGCGATGCCCACGGCCGCGGAGACGAAGTTCTGCACCGCCAGACCGGCGGTCTGCACGACGTGGCCCATGGCCTGCTCGCCGTAGTACGACTGCCAGTTCGTGTTCGACACGAAGGACGCGGCGGTGTTGAACGCCTGGTCCGGGTCGATCGCGGCGAAGCCGAGCGAGCCGGGCAGGTGGCCCTGGAGACGCTGGAGCAGGTAGAGGAAGAGGACGCTGACGGCGGAGAAGGCGAGGACACCGCGCAGGTACGCGGGCCAGCGCATCTGGGTGTTCGGGTTGGCGCCGATGCCCTTGTAGATCCACTTCTCGACGCGCAGGTGCTTGTCGGAGGAGTAGACCTTGGCCATGTAGTCGCCGAGCGGGATGTAGGCGAGCGCCAGTGCCCCTATCAGGGCGAGCAGCTGGAGCACACCGGCAAGTACGGGACCCATATCGCCCGCTGCGGTAGCAGCAAGTGTCACGGTCAGAACCTCTCCGGGAAGATCAGGGCGAGGACGAGATAGCCCAGCAGGGCGACGGCCACGACGAGGCCGACAATGTTCTCGGCGGTCACAGCTTGGTCACCCCCTTGGCGACGAGAGCCACCAGCGCGAACACCGCGATCGTGGTGACGACGAAGGCCAGGTCGGCCATCGCGAGCTCCTAGATGAGGTTCGGATTGAACGGACGATTAGAGGAAACCGCCTCCATGGCCGGATTCGGTCGCCGTTGACACCTCCCTTACGGCAACGGGTCCGGCTTTGACGGAACTCTTACGGCCGGCTCCTCCAGCTGCGGGAACGAGTCCACCCGTCCGCTTGAACAGCACGCCGGCCCGCCCCGGGCAGGGGCGGGCCGACGTGAAACGGTCAGGTGCCGAGGAACGCGGAGGCGGTGAGATCAGGAGATCCGGAACCGCAGTCGGCAGATCACCGCGTCCGTGTCCCGGCGTACGGCGTGCGCGACAACCGCGCCCCGCTGGTTCTGAAGCAGCCGCTGCCACAGCCGCTCCGGCTCGACCTCGGCGATCAGCACGGTCACGCGGGCACCGGGTTGGGCGGCGGCCGTCTCGCCCACGTACTCGGCGACCGGGCGCCCCAGGGTGCGGCGCGCGGAGGTGAGCTGGATCAGCGGCACTCCCGGGTCCCACTCCGCCCAGGCACGCGCCAGTGCATGGGCGTGGGCGCGGTCCTCGGGATCGGGATGGCAGACGGTGACCGCGCGCACCTCGTCGCCGAGGGAGGCGGCGGCGTTCAGCGCCTCACAGGTGAGCCGGGACAGGTTGGAGACCGGGACGATCACCACGGAGCGGTCGCGGTGCGGCGGCTCCGGGATGCGGCCCAGGCCGAGGCGCTCGCCGATGCGGGTATAGGCGCGGTGCACGGCCGTGAAGGCGGCGACCAGCAGCGGCAGGGCGATCACGATCAGCCAGGCACCGTCCTCGAACTTGGACACCGTGACCACGACCGCCGCCACGCCTGTCAGGACCGCGCCGAAGCCGTTGAGCAGCGCCTTGCCCTGCCAACCGGGACTCCTTTCGAGGCGCCAGTGCCGGACCATGCCCACCTGGGCGATGGTGAAGCCGACGAAGACGCCGATCGCGAAGAGCGGCACGAGGGTATTCGTGTCACCGCCGGAGAACACCAGCAGGCCCGCCGACACGATGGCCAGGGCGAGCACGCCGTGCCGGTGCACCTGCCGGTCGGCCTTCAGGGCGAAGACGTGCGGCAGGTAGTTGTCCCGGGCCAGCAGCTTCAGCAGCACCGGGAGCCCGCCGAAGGAGGTGTTGGCCGACAGTGCCAGCAGGATCATCGTCGCGAACTGGATGACGTAGAACGCCCAGTTGTGGCCGAGGGAGGCGTCCGCGAGTTGGGCGAGGACCGTGACGCCCTCGACCGGCTGGAGATGGAAGCGGGAGATCAGCACCGACAGGCCGATCAGCATCACACCGAGGACCGCGCCCAGCGCGACCTCCGCGTGCTGGGCCCGCCTCGCGCGCGGGACGCGGAAGGACGGGACGGCGTTGGCGATGGCCTCCACACCGGTCAGGGCCGCGCACCCGGAGGCGAAAGCTTTCAGCAGAAGCAGGGCGCCGACGGTGGTGGCGTTGTCCGCGAGCACGGAGGCGTGGCCCTCCGCGGCGGCGGTACTCACGGGCGCGGACCGGAACAGGCCGACCACTATCAGCACGAGGATGGAGCCGACAAAGACGGCGGTCGGCACGATGAACGCCTTGGCCGACTCCACGATCCCGCGCAGGTTCACCGCCGTGATCAGCACCAGCACGGCGAGGCACAGCCACAGCCGGTCGTCGTACAGTTCCGGGAAAGCCGAGGTCAGGGCGGCCACGCCGGCCGTGACCGCCACCGCGACGTTGAGCACGTAGTCCAGGACCAGCGAGGCCGCCGCGACCAGGCTGGTGCGTGCCCCCAGGTGCGTCTTCGCCACGGCGTAGGACCCGCCGCCGTCCGGGAAGGCGGCGATCACCTGCCGGTACGAGGCAACCAGCACCGCAAGCAGCGCGGCGATGGCCAGGGTCACCGGCAGGGTGAACCCCAGGCCGTGCGCGCCGGCGGCGGCCAGGACGAGGACGATCGCCTCGGGGCCGTAGGCCACCGATGCCATCGCGTCCAGGGACAGGGCGGCGAGCCCGGTGACGGCCGTCAGCCGGTGGCGTTCGCCGGTATCCGGCGGCTCCTCGTCGGCCGGGGACGCGCCCGCCGACTCGATGGTCAGGACAGACATGGAATCCGTGCTCCTTCACGCAAAAGGCCCGCGCACGCGGGGAGGCGATACGCGGGTGGATCCAGGTTCTGCCCTTCCCTCGCCGGTTTCGAGCCCTCCTTGCGCCTTCTTCGCGCTCGAGGCGCAGACCTTGACGCGGCCTTGACGACGGTGTGACCCGCACGACTTCGGGCGAGCGAAACCGCCCGGGACGTCGTCGCCGAGCCTCGCCATGACCAGGCGTCAAGAAGGGGGTGGAGTGTCCGTCAGAGTCGCGTCAAGGTACGAGGTCCGCGCCGCCAAGGCCTCTACCGTCGGCTTCATGGGACACCTCGACGACGCGCGAGACGATGTGGTCCTCCCTGATGGGGAGGCCTCTGATGGAGTGGCGTACGACCGCCGCTGGGCCGGGGATCTGCGCAGCGCGATCCTGTGCTCGGCCGCGATCCTCTCGCTGCTTCTGCTGATCGACTGGGGGGCCGGCCGCCTCACGGTCGTCCGCGGCGGTCTGTGGGTCGGTCTCGGCGGGCTGCTGTTCCTGGTCCTGTTCCCGCCCCGGGTCACTGCGGGTGAGGGCTGGCTGGTCTCGCGCGGGCTCCTGCGGGGGCGGCGGGTCCGCACCGATCTGCTGGTGTCGGTGCGCGTCCTGGACGGCGTCTCCCAACGTCTCCGCCTGCGGGACGTGCTCGGCAACCGGGTGGAAATCGACCCCCAGGTCCTGGTGAACAATCCCGCCCTGTGGCACCACCTGGAACGGGACGCGCACGAGTCCGCTGCCCGCGGATCGCTGACCTGCGGGGAGACCGTTCTGCGCCGGATCTCGCAGCGGATCGACCGCGAGACCGCTCTGACCGTCTTCAAGGTCTCCGGCCTGGAGTGAGGGCGTCACGCAGTCCGCCGGTGCGGTGGACGTTCCTGGCGTCGGCCCGGGTTTCCGGCGGCCCGCGGCTCCAGTGTCAGCCGTCCCGCATCGGCCCCGCCGTGTCCAGAGCCGCTCCCGTCTGGTCGGCGAGGGTCACCGCGACCAGGCGCGCCTGGAGCGGCGGCACGGGACCCGGTCCGGGCGTGAGCATGAAGCGGCCGAGGTAGCGGCCGTTGCCGTACGTACGCAGTTCGATCTCGCCCTCGGGCCAGCCGTCGATGTCGACGTCTCGGCGTCTGCGGCCCACCGCCACACTTCCGTCCTGTTCCAGCCGGGGCGGCCGCCCCATCAGGGTGCCGTACTCGAAACGGCAGGCGCGCAGCCCGAGGAGTTCGGTGAGTTCGCGCCGGACGTGGTCGACCACCGTGTCGCCGGACCTGGCGGACTGGGCGAGCTCGGCCGTGTCGTGGACACGGGTCAGATACGCAGCCTCCGTCACCGTGATCACCTCCAGCCGACGTGCGCGGGCCGCGAGCTGGGACACGATCAGACCGACGGCCAGCAGCAGAACGGCCGTCTCGATGTCCTCGGACGCGTCGATGTCGAAGGTCTGGTACGGGCGGGTGAGGAAGAAATCGAACCAGGCCGCCGCCGACAGTGCCCCGAGGGCGCCGGCGGCGCGGCTGCCCAGCGCGGCGATCGCGACGACGACCACGACGAGGATCAGCGCGGCGTTCGTGTGCGACAGGTCCGTACGGAACGGCACGAGCACGAGCGCCACCAGAAACGGCCCCACGAGGCCCGCCACCAGGGCGAGTCTGTCCCTGAGCGGATAGCCGGTCATCACGCCTTCACCTCCTGTGTCACCGGTCCTGAATTCACCGACCCTGCATCCATCGAGGCGCCGAGGGCCGACGTGCCCTCGGGCGCCGTTCGGAGCTCACACGCCCCCTGCCACGCTCTGCGTACCACTGGGGTGCCCGACCCGCTCGGCGAAGGGCAGGGACACCACCATGGTCAGACCCCCGCCGGGAGTGTCCTCCGGGGTGAGGGTGCCGTCCATCGCCTCGGTCAGGCCCCGGGCGAGGGCCAGTCCGAGGCCGAGTCCGGTGGTGTTGTCGGTGTCGCCGAGGCGCTGGAAGGGCTCGAAGAGACGGTCGCGGCTGCCCGGCGGCAGCCCGGGGCCGCGGTCGACGACCCGTACCTCGACGCGGCCCGCGTGGGCGCTGGCGGTCAGCAGCACCTTGCGCCCGGCCGGGCTGTGTCGGGCCGCGTTGCCGAGGAGGTTGGCGATCACGCGCTCCAGCAGCGGTGGGTCGGCCAGCACCGCCGGAATCTCCTCCAGGTCGCCGACCTCCACCTCGGGGGTGTCGGTCAGTGCCGCCGGGAGGACCTCCTCCAGGGTCGTGGACCGCAGGTTCAGGGTGAGGGCGCCCGCCTGGAGGCGGCTGAGGTCGAGGAGGTTCTCCACCAGGCGGTTGAGCCTGGCCATGGACTCGTCGGCGGTGGCGAGGAGTTCCTCGCGGTCCTCGGGCGAGAACTCGACATCGCTGCTGCGCAGGGAGGCGACGGCGGCCCAGCCCGCGGCGAGCGGGGTGCGCAGGTCGTGGCCGACGGCCCGCAGCAGCGCCGTACGCATCCGGTCGGCGGCCCGGACCGGCTCGATCTCGGCGGCGGCCTCGGCGAGCTTGGCCCGCTCCACGGCGGCGCCGACGTGCGCGGCGAACGCGGCGAGGACGCGTCGCTCGGAGGACGGGAGCGTACGGCCCCGCAGCACCAGGAACGCGCCGGGCCCCGCGGGGACCACCGTGGCATGGTCGGTGTCGGGCGGCTCGTCCACCGGCTCCGCCAGCTCCACCGAGTCCATGCCGAAGGTCTCGCGGGTACGTTCCACCAGCGCCGGGATCGTCGCGCCGCCGCGCACGATGGTGCCGGCCAGCGAGGACATCGTCTCGGCCTCGGCGGTGGCGCGGGCCGAGCGCCGGGACAGGCGCAGGGATCGGTCGACGACAACGGCCACCACGGCGGCCACCACGACGAAGACGGCCAGGGCGATCAGGGCGTTGGGGTCGTCCAGTGTGAACTGGCCGATGGGTGGGATGAAGCAGTAGTTGAGGAGCAGAGAGGCCGTCACCGACGCGATGACCGCTGACGCCACGCCCCCTATGCAGGCGACCCCCACCACGGCGAGCAGGAACAGCAGTGCCTCGCTGGTGAGGTTGAGTCTGCCGCGGGCCACGTCCAGGTCCAGCAGGAAGGTGAGCGCGATCGGCAGCAGCAGGCCGGTCACCGGGCCCGCGATGCGGCGTGCGGTCGACAGGGTGCGCCTGCGCGAGGGCAGCAGAGTGCCGCGGCCGGCGCGCTCGTGCGTGACCTTGTGGACGTCGATGTCACCGGAGAGTTCGACGACCGTCTCGCCGGTGCCGCGTCCGGTGACGAAGCGTTCCAGCCGACCGCGGCGGCTGGTGCCCAGCACGAGCTGGGTGGCGTTCTCGGCGCGGGCGAACTCCACCAGGGCGGTCGCGACGTCGTCGCCGACCACCGAGTGGTAGCTGCCGCCGAGGTCCTCGATCAGCCGCCGCTGCCGGGCCAGGGAGGCGTGGGAGGCGCCCGCGGCGAGACCGTCGCTGCGCGTGACGTGCACGGCGAGCAGATCGCCGCCCGCGGACCGGTCTGCGATGCGGGCGGCCCGCCGGATGAGGGTGTCGCCCTCGGGCCCGCCGGTCAGCGCCACGACCACCCGCTCCCGCGTCTCCCACACCCCGCCGATGCCGTGCTCGGAGCGGTACGACTGGAGGGCCTCGTCCACGCGGTCGGCGACCCAGAGCAGGGCCAGCTGGCGCAGGGCGGTCAGGTTGCCGGGCCGGAAGTAGTCTGCGAGGGCGGCGTCGACCTTCTCGGGGGCGTAGATGTTGCCGTGCGCCATCCGCCGCCGCAGCCCCTCGGGCGGGATGTCGACCAACTCGACCTGATGAGCGCGCCGTACGACCTCGTCGGGCACCGTCTCGTGCTGCGGCACCTGCGTGATCTTCTCGACGACGTCGTTCAGGGACTCCAGGTGCTGGATGTTCAGCGCGCTGATGACGTCGATCCCGGCGGCGAGGAGTTCCTCGATGTCCTGCCAGCGTTTGGCGTTGCGGCCGCCGCCCGGGACGTTGCTGTGGGCGAACTCGTCCACGATCGCGACCTGCGGCCGGCGCGCGAGGACCGCGGCGAGGTCCATCTCCTCGAACTGGCCTCCCCGGTAGCCGCAGGGGGCACGTGCGACGACCTCCAGTCCGTCGAGCATCGACTCGGTGCGCGCACGGCCGTGGCACTCCACGAACCCGACGACGACGTCGGCGCCGCGCGAGGCCCGGCGCCGGGCCTCGTCGAGCATGCGGTAGGTCTTGCCCACCCCCGGGGCCGCCCCGAGGTAGACCTTCAGTCGTCCGGGCACCACGTCACCCGTCCCGGGCGGTACCGCGCTCATACCGATGATCAACTCCCCTGGGCAAAGGCTTACTTCCTCCCACCGAAGCCTCTCCGCAGGTCTCTCGGCACGCTTCTTGACGCATCCTTGGCGGCGCTCTCCGGGACGTTGACACCGCCTTGACGAGCCTGCGCCCGATAGGGTGAGAGCGGCGCGCCGGGAAGTCTGGTCGGCAGGGAGCCACAAGGCCTCCTTCTCTTGACCAAGGGGACGGCATGCGCAGCGTAGGAACGGTCCTGGCTCTCGTGGTCCTCGCCACGCTGGTGGCGACGTTCGCGCGCCGGTGGCGCATCCCGGCGCCTTCCCTCCTCGTCGTCGCCGGACTCACCGTCGCCCTGCTGCCGGGCACCCCACGGATCGAGATCAGCCCCGAGATCATCGGCCTCGTCGTCCTGCCGCCTCTGCTGTACGCGAGCGCCGAGGAACTGTCCTGGCGCGAGCTGCGCGCGGTGTGGAAGCCGGTCGGGGTGCTGTCCATAGGGCTGGTGCTCGCCTCGGCGGCGGCGGTCGGCGCGGTGGCGTCGCTGGTGACCCCATTGTCCTGGCAGATGGCTTTCGTGCTCGGGTCGGTCCTGGCCAGCACCGACCCGGTCGCGGTCACAGCCCTCGGCCGAAGACTCGCGCTGCCGCCGAAGGTGCAGATGCTCGTCCAGGCGGAGAGCCTGTTCAACGACGCGACCTCGCTGGTCCTCTACCGGGTCGCGGTGAGTGTCGCCGTCGCGTCGGCGGCGGGCGGCTGGGGAGCGGCGGCCGGCGAGTTCGCGCTGCTGGCGGGCGGCGGCATGGTCATCGGCGCGGCCGTGGCGGGCTTGGTGGCGCTGATCCGGCGGCGCACCGAGGACCCGGTCCTGGAGACGGTGATCGCCCTGGTCACCCCGTACGCGGCCTACGTCCTGGCCGAGGCGGCGAACGCGTCGGGCGTCACCTCGGTCGTGGTCGCCGGGGTGATCCTCGGCGGCCGCGGCGACCGGCTGACCAACGCCCGCATCAGACTCCAACTGCACGCGGTGTACGGCACGGTGGTGTTCCTGCTGGAGAGCGTGGTGTTCTCCCTCATCGGTCTGGCCCTGCCCGAGCAGGTCAGCGCACTCTCCGACGGCGACCGCGCCTGGCCGCTGTATGCGCTCGCCGTCGCCGCCACTCTGATCGCCATGCGCATGCTGTGGCTGGCGCCGCTGTCGGCGGTGGTGCAGCGCAAGGGCGGCATCCAGCGGATGAACTGGCGGGTGCCGGTGGTCCTGACCTGGGCCGGCACCCGAGGGGTCGTCCCGCTGGCGGCGGCCCTGTCGATCCCGGTGACCACTGAGGCCGGCACCCTGCTCACGGAGCGCCCGCTGGTCCTCGTCCTCACCACCTCGGTCGTGGTCACCACTCTCGTCGTCCAGGGCTTCACCCTGGCACCCGTCGTCCGCCGCTCCGGCATCGCTCTGGAGCCCGACCACACGGAACGCGAAGAGGCCGAGGCCCGGTGCGGCCTCGCGAGCGCCGGTCTGAGCCGCCTGGAGCAGATCGCGGACCTCGAAGCCGTTCCGGAGGTCGTCCTCGACCGGCTCCGCCGCAGTCTCACGGCCAGGGTGGACGACGCCCGCGACCGCCTCGCGCAGACCGACGGCGCCGGCCCGTCGGCCGAGTCCGCCGACCTCACCTACCGCCAGCTGCGCCGCGATCTGATCACCGTCGAGGAAGCCGAGCTCCAGCGCCTGTACGACGAGCACCGCATCAGCGACACCACGCGGCGCCGGCTGCAACGCTCGCTGGACCTGGAGGAAGCCAGGCTGGCGGACGCGTGAGCGGGTGTCGGGTTCAGCGGAACTCGGCCAGCCGCGGCCGCAGCCCGACGGCGGTGAGGGCGACCGTCGCGAGGAGGGCCCCGACGATCCACGGGAGCAGACCACCCACGGTGGAGCGTCCGGCGGCGACGGAGTCGGTGAAGTGCCGGCGGTTGATGTCGGTCACCTTGTCCAGCTCGGTCATCCACGCCCCGAAGTGGGCGTTGGACGTGCTCGGCCCCCAGCCCATGCAGAACTCCACGGCCTCGCGCTCCTTACCCGCCGCCAGCAGGGCCCTGATCTTCCGGTCGTCGCGCTGATAGACGGCGTACGCCTCGACCGTCCGCTCGGCGGCTGCCCGCTCCCCGGGAAAGGTGATGTTGTCGAGCTCGCGCCGGAACTCGCCGGTGAAGCGCAGGTCGTCGTGGTCGGACTCGTACGCCTGCCAGGTGACGGCGAGCGCGGAGTCGTACGACGAGAGGGTCGCGCCCTGGATGCCGTACAGCTCCTGGGATTTGGCGAGGAACGTGTCGGCGTACCGGTCGCGGCGCTGGGGGTCGAGGAGGTAGCGGCTCTCGTCGGCGTTGGCGTCGTAGGCGATGGCGCGGGCACGGGAGAGGGCGACGACGGAGTCGAAGGCGTCGCGGCGGGCGCCGCGCAGGTGCTCGGCGGAGGCGGACAGCAGTTGCGTGCCGAGGACGACGGCGAGCAGGGCGAAGGCGGTGGCGGCGAGCAGGGCGGGGTTGAGGATCCGGCGGAAGCGGCGGGCCAGGTACCACTGGAGGACACCGAGCGCGACGAGCAGCAGCACACCGATCGCGACGACTGCCGTGAGCTGGGCGGAGAGCGTGGAACGGGCCTGGGCGTACTGGGCGTTGAACGCCTGGTCGTTGGAGGACACCAACTCCCGTGCGTCCGGTAGAAGTCGGTGCTGAAGCAGGTCCGTGGCCGTGCGGTAGTCGGCCAGTGCGGACGTCTTGCCGCCGGTGCGGCCGTCGTTCTCCAGGGCCCGGCCGATGGCCTCCTGGTACTCGGCGAAGTCGTCGGTGAGGGATTCCACCGTCCGCTCGTCGGCCCTGTCGCCCTGCGCGGCGACGGCGAGGGTGCGCAGGTCGTGGCTGATCTCGCGGCGGGCGTCGCCGTAGAAGCCGACGGCCTTCTCGTACGGGGTCTTCAGCCGCCCCTCACCCGCGTCGCCGTTGGACAGCAGGAGGTTGGCGGCCTGGGCGTCCATGTCGTTGAGGGCGAGGTTGAGGTCGGCGGCGCTGGTGGTGCGGGGTGCGTCGCGTCCCGCGACGGCGCCCCAGGTACCCATGGCCGCGAGCCCCGCCAGCAGGAGCAGCACGGCGAGGGCGGCGGCGAGCAAGACCGTGGCCGCGCGCAGGAAGCGCAGCCGCGCGGGCACGGTGGCCCAGAAGCGGCGGCGCAGAGCGGCCCGCGCGGCCACGGTCCGCCGACGGAAGCGCGGGCCCGGAGCGCCCGGCCGCGACCCCCCTCCGGGCCGCGGACCGGGCCGTTCTCCGGGCGGGGCGACCGGTTCGTGAGGTGCCTGTACGCCGGTCCCGGCCTCCGCCTCAGGACTGCGCATGGGTCTGGCCGTGAGCGCCACGAGCCCTCCAACATCACGTCACGGACGGTCGCCCGTGTCCCCCGTGCCCATCAGTCTGCGACCGGTTTCGGCCACGGAGGCCGCACGTTGATGCGCTCCTGACGCTTTCTCAGGGGACCTTGACGGAAGCTTGACGGCGCTCTCCGGACGGTCGTCAGGGAGGCGCAAATTCCGTGCCGACAGGGGTAGTTCGGGTGTCCGGCCCGGCTAGGTTTCTCCGAGCACGCGACGGCGTCTCGTCGTCCCCGCCACCGCCGGCGTGCGAGCACAGTCCTGCGGTGCCGGGGCCTCCGGCACCGCAGGACCCGGCGGCCACCACACGCTCTGTCAGCCCGACCGGTCGCCGGTGTGCCCCTGCGCGCGTGCGTCCGGTCCTCCACCGAGGCATGAAGGTCCCCATGTTCTCCGCCGCTCCCCAGCAGGCTCCGCCGTCCCGCCCGCAGCGCGCTCCCCGGTCCGGATCGGAAGGAGGAGCGACGCGCCGCGCACCGAGCGGACTGTTCGAACCCGCGCAACTCGTGCAGTCCTTCCCGGAGGCACTGCGCAAACTGCACCCGCGCACACTCGTCAAGAACCCGGTGCTGTTCGTCGTCTCCGTCGGAGCCGTCCTCACCACCCTCTCCTCAGTCCTCCATCCGGCCGTCTTCACCTGGGTCATCAGCGCCTGGCTGTGGCTGACGGTGATCTTCGCGAACCTCGCGGAGGCCGTGGCCGAGGGCCGGGGCAAAGCCCAGGCCGAGTCTCTGCGCAGAGCGCGTACGGACACGGTCGCGCTGCGGCTGCGCCACTGGAGCTACGGCACCGACCTGCGGAGCGCCGAGACCGAGGCCGTCGCCGCCACCGCCCTGAAGCCGCTCGACGTCGTACTCGTCGAGGCGGGCGAGCTGATCCCGGCCGACGGCGACGTCATCGACGGGGTGGCGGCGGTCGACGAGTCGGCGGTCACCGGGGAGTCGGCGCCCGTGATCCGCGAGTCGGGCGGCGACCGCAGCGGCGTGACGGGCGGCACGACGGTCCTGTCCGACCGGATCGTCGTACGGGTCAGCGCCCGCCCCGGGCACTCCTTCCTGGACCGGATGATCGCCCTCGTCGAGGGGGCCGCTCGGCAGAAGACCCCGAACGAGATCGCCCTGAACATCCTGCTGGCCGCGCTCACGATCGTGTTCGTCCTGGTCGTGGTCACCGTCCAGCCCATGGCCGCGTATGCGGACGCCGCCCAGTCCACGACCGTGCTCGTCGCCCTCCTCGTCACCCTCATCCCGACGACGATCGGCGCGCTGCTGTCCGCGATCGGCATCGCCGGCATGGACCGCCTCGTGCAGCGCAACGTGCTGGCGATGTCCGGCCGCGCCGTCGAGGCGGCCGGTGACGTGCACACCCTGCTGCTGGACAAGACCGGAACCATCACCCTCGGCAACCGTGAGGCCGCCGCCTTCGTCCCGCTGCCCGGCGTCGACGAACGGCAGCTCGCCGACGCCGCCCAGCTGTCCTCCCTCGCCGACGAGACACCGGAGGGCCGCTCCGTCGTCGTCCTCGCCAAGCGGCTCCACGGCCTACGGGCGCCCGCCGAGGGCGAGTTGGGGAACGCACGATGGGTGGCGTTCAGCGCACAGACCCGGATGAGCGGCGTCGACCTGCGCTGGGACAACGGAGCCGTGTGCGCCATCCGCAAGGGCGCCGCCCAGCAAGTCGTCGACTGGGTGCAGATGTACGGCGGCCATGTCCCGCCCGAGGCACGGTTGTTCGCGGACTCGGTGGCGGCCTCCGGAGGCACGCCGTTGCTGGTCGCCGTGCATGACTGGCACGGACCGCGAGTGTTGGGCCTGATCCACCTCAAGGACGTCGTCAAGGACGGCATCCGGGAACGTTTCGCCGAGCTGCGCCGCATGGGCATCCGCACCGTCATGATCACGGGCGACAACCCGCTCACCGCCCGAGCCATCGCCGAAGAGGCGGGCGTGGACGACTACCTGGCCGAGGCGACCCCCGAGGACAAACTCGCCCTGATCAGACGTGAGCAGGAGGGCGGCAAGCTGGTCGCGATGACCGGCGACGGCACCAACGACGCACCCGCTCTCGCCCAGGCCGACGTCGGCGTGGCCATGAACACCGGTACATCGGCCGCCAAGGAGGCCGGCAACATGGTCGACCTCGACTCCAACCCGACCAAGCTCATCGAGATCGTCGAGATCGGCAAGCAACTCCTCATCACCCGGGGCGCGTTGACCACGTTCTCCATCACCAACGACGTGGCCAAGTACTTCGCGATCATCCCGGCGATGTTCGCGGGCACGTACCCGGGCCTGGACGCGCTGAACGTGATGAGCCTGCACAGTCCCACCTCCGCCATCACCTCGGCCATCATCTTCAACGCGCTGATCATCGTGGCGCTGATCCCGCTCGCGCTGCGCGGCGTCCGGTACACGCCCTCGTCGGCACACGACCTGCTGCGCCGCAACCTGCTCCGGTACGGCCTGGGCGGGCTGGTGCTCCCCTTCGTCGGCATCAAGCTCATCGACCTGCTGGTCTCCGGGGTGCCCGGCCTTGGTTGACCGCTCGCGCGACTCGACCGTCAAGGGCCCGTATGCGCACGTCAGAGGCGTGTCAGGGAACGGCTGAACGGCTTGCCCGGGGCCTGCTGAACGGCTTCCATGGAACCTGTGAACAGCGTCTGGCTCCTCTTCGACCGGCCGCCGAGTCCCGCTCGGCCGCTCCGTCGTGCGCCGCGCTGTGCGGAAATGCCCGCGTCCGTGTCCCGCTGACGCGTTCCGCATCCCCCGGGGCGCCGTGACTCCCGTCCGGCGCCCCGCCCCCGTCTCCGTACCCGCAGGCCCGCCACCCCTCGCCGGGGTCTCGTTCGCGTGCCCCCAACCCTGGATGGACCATGTCCGACTCTGCCCTTTCGTCCCGTACCGTTCTCGTCACCGGCGCCACTTCCGGAATCGGCCTGGAGACCGCGCGGCAGCTCGCGGAACGCGGCGCCACCGTGCTGCTGCACGGCCGCACCGCCGAGGAGGCCCGCGCCGCCGCCGACCGTCTGGTCGCCACGGCAGCCATCGACGCCTCCCGATTGTGTACGTACGGCGCCGACTTCGCGCGCCTCGACGACGTGGAGACCCTCGCCCGCGAGGTCGTCACCGAGCACCCGCGCCTGCACATGCTCGTCAACAACGCGGGCATCGCCGCCCCCGAGCGTCACACCGTGACGGCCGACGGCAACGAGATCGCCTTCCAGGTCAACTTCCTCGCCCACTACCTCCTCACCTGCCTGCTGGAGCCCGCGCTGACCAGCGACCCGGGCGGCCGGGTGGTCAACGTGTCCTCGGCGCTGCACCGCACGGCGTCCATCCAGTGGTCCGACCCCAACCGCGCCCGCCGCTACTCCAGGCTCGCCGCCTACGCGCAGTCCCAGCTGGCGCTGACCGTGTTCGCGGCCGACCCGCGCGTCAGCGCGGTCTCCGTGCACCCGGGTGTCTGCGACACAGCCCTGCTCCCGCTGTACGCCCACGAGGGCGTCTCGCCCGCCGAGGGCGCCGCGCACGTGGTCCGCTTGTGCGACCCGGCGGTCGAGATCGTCAACGGCGCGTACTACGAGCGCGACGCACGGGCCGAGCCGGCTCCGGCCGCGACCGAGGACCGCACGGTCAAGCGCCTCACCAAGCTGGCGGACCTGCTGGTCGGCCACAACGCTGCCTGAACGCGGCTTCCACTCAACGGAGTTGATGACCATGTCCAAGCGCGCCCGCAAGAAGAGGGCCCGCCGCAAGAAGAAGGCCAACCACGGCGGCAAGGCCGGGCAGGGCTGACCGAGCGCCCCGTCCCTGGCCGCCGACCGCAAGCAGTGAGCACCACACGGCGGGCGAGAGGGAGCGGCACATTGCGCCCCCTCGCCCGCCGTGGCGCCCGTACTCCCGCACTCTGTCCTCGAGGTATCGATGATCGAACTCTCACCACGTCACCTGCCACCGCTCACCCGATGGTTTCCCGCCGGCTCCCCGGGCACGGCCGCCATCGGCGAGCACGTACTGAGCACCGGCATCGGCTGCTGGTGGGCCGACCACGCCGACCAGCCGCGCGCCGTCGCCGTCTCGTGCGCCGGACACGTCGTCCTGCGCGGCACCCCCGAAGCCCTCACGCCCGAAGGGCTCGCGCCCATGGCCGACAGCCTCATCGATGCTCCGGCCCGCTTCCTCCCCGCGCTCGGCGCGGCCTTCGAAAGGCTCACACCAGGGGAGCGCATGATCTGGACGCTCCAGGCCGATCCCCAGCGCGCCACCGTCCCGACGAGCGTGACCGTACGGCGCCTGAGGACCGGGGACACCGATGCCCTGAACGCCCTCGGCCCGGACTCCTCGTGGATCTCGGCCAGCTGGGGCGGGCCCCAGCGCCTCGCCGCCTCGGGGCACGGCTGGGCGGCCGTCGGCAGGAGCGGCCGCGTTCTGGCCGTCGCCTGCACCTACTTCCGCGGCGCCCGCCACGAGGATGTGGCGGTGTACACCGTCCCCGGCCGCAGACGCCACCACCTCGCCCTGGCCTGCGTCGCCTCCCTGTGCGCGGACATCACCGCGCGCGGCCACATCCCCAGCTGGAACTGCTCGCTCCACGACCGCGCAAGCCGCCTTCTGGCCTGGACCGCGGGCTTCCGCCTGGACCGCGAGTACGTCCACTACGCGGTCGGCGGCCCCGTGGCACGTGATCGACTCAGCGCGTAGGTGCCACCCGCGACACGGCGGCGCCTGCGGCACCAGCCCCGACGGCAGCCACACCGACGGATCACCCACGGCATGGCCCGCCCTCGGTCCGGACGCGAGCGCCCTCCAGGTCCGCATCACGTTCGTACGGGGAGCCCGTGGAACGGCGTACGAGATGACGCTGGGTATCCGCGCCTGATCCGCGGCCCGCACGACCCATATGGCCCAGTTCACGCCCCGCAACCGAGACGTCGCCGTCTTGATGTGCCACCAACGCTCACAGCGTCTCTCTTAACGGAAGCTTGACGCCCACGGGCGGTCTCATCCGTGGGCCCGCACGTCACTCTCTGCATACGCTGGTGCCGCCGTCCGCGTGATGGCCGAAGACCACACGCCGATCCGCGCATCAGGAGCACGCCGATGGCCACCACCGAGCACCCTCCGCCCAGCCGTCTGCGCTCCTGGATGCTGGAGGGTCTGTCCGACATGGGCAAGCACGGCGGCCACACGGGACCGCACGCCGAGCCGGAGCCGCCGCACAAGGGCCAGCCCTGGTACCGGGTGATGTGCCTGACCGGCGTCGACTACTTCTCCACCCTCGGTTACCAGCCAGGCATCGCCGCCCTCGCGGCCGGCCTGCTCTCCCCCGTCGCGACGATCGTGCTCGTCATCGTCACCCTGGCCGGCGCTCTGCCGGTCTACCGGCGCGTCGCCGAGGAGAGTCCGCACGGCGAGGGCTCGATCGCGATGCTGGAACGACTGCTGTCCTTCTGGAAGGGCAAGCTGTTCGTCCTGACCCTGCTCGGGTTCGCCGCCACCGACTTCCTGATCACGATCACCCTGTCCGCGGCGGACGCCTCGACCCACCTGGTCGAGAACCCGCACCTGGAAAGCGCCCTGCACGACAAGCAACTGCTGATCACCCTGATCCTGGTCGCCCTGCTCGGTGCGGTGTTCCTCAAAGGCTTCCTGGAGGCGATCGGCGTCGCCGTCGTCCTGGTGGGTGTCTACCTCGCGCTGAACGTCGTGGTCGTCATCGTCGGCCTGTGGCACGTCGCGACCGCAGGCCACGTGATCACCGACTGGTCCAGCGCGCTGACCGCCGAACACGGCAACGTCCTCGCCATGGTCGGCGTGGCACTGCTGGTCTTCCCCAAGCTGGCGCTCGGCCTGTCCGGCTTCGAGACCGGCGTCGCGGTCATGCCGCACGTGAAGGGCGACGACGGCGACACCGAGGAGCACCCCCGGGGCCGTATTCGCGACACCAAGAAACTGCTGACGACCGCTGCTCTGATCATGAGCGTCTTCCTGATCGCCACCAGCTTCATCACCACCCTCCTCATCCCGGAGAAGGAGTTCGAGTCCGGCGGCCAGGCCAACGGGCGCGCCCTCGCGTATCTCGCCCACGAGTACCTGGGCAACGCCTTCGGCACGGTGTACGACGTGTCGACGATCGCCATTCTGTGGTTCGCCGGCGCCTCCGCGATGGCCGGGCTGCTCAACCTGATGCCCCGCTACCTCCCCCGCTACGGCATGGCCCCGCACTGGGCCCGCGCCGTCCGCCCCATGGTGATCGTCTTCACCCTCATCGGCTTCCTGGTCACCTGGATCTTCGACGCCGACGTCGACGCCCAGGGCGGCGCCTACGCCACCGGCGTCCTGGTTCTCATCAGCTCGGCGGCGATCGCGGTGACGATCGCCGCCCACAAGGCCGGCCAGCGCAACTGGACCGTCGCGTTCGGGGTCATTTCGGCGGTCTTCCTCTACACGACGGTCCTGAACGTCATCGAGCGCCCCGACGGTGTGAAGATCGGCGCCTGCTTCATCGCGGGCATCATCCTGGTCTCGCTGCTGTCCCGGCTGGCCCGCGCCTTCGAGCTGCGCGTGACCAGCATGACGCTCGACCCGATGGCGGAACGATTCATCCGCGACATGGCCAGCCGCAAGATACGGTTCATCGCCAACGAGCCGGACCAGCGCGACAAGGCCGAGTACCGAGACAAGATCGAACAGATCCGGCAGGACAACGACATGCCGGAGCGGGAGGACTTCGTCTTCGTCGAGGTGACGGTGACGGACCCCTCCGAGTTCGAGGCGGGCCTGACGGTACGCGGCGAGGTCCTGCACAACCGCTACCGCGTCCTGACCCTGGAGTCCGCCTCCATCCCCAACGCCCTTGCCGCGCTGCTCCTCCACGTCCGCGACGAGACCAATTGCATCCCCCACATCTACTTCGAGTGGACCGAGGGCACCCCCTTCGCCAACTTCCTGCGCTTCTTCCTCTTCGGCCAGGGCGAGGTCGCCCCTGTCACCCGGGAGGTCCTGCGCGAGGCCGAACCGGACCGGGCCCGCCGCCCCCGCGTCCACACCGGCTGAATCGGCACCGCGTCAGAACCCCGTCAGGATTCGCCCGTCGGCGTAAGGACCCCGTCAGCGCCGGCCTCCCCGCCGCGCGCAGCCGCCTAGCGTCGGCGACATGACTCGGACGGACCCGTGGGCCGCGGCCGGCGACCGCCACTGGCGTGGCAGCGCCCGCCTGGCGGCCACCTGCGCACTGGCGTTCTGCGCGCTCTCCCTGCTCGTGGACTGGGACGCTGAGACGCTGACGCTCCCGCGAGCCGTGCTGTGGCTGACCATGTCCGTCATCGTCTTCACTGTCCTGCTCCCACACCGGGTGACCGCGGGGGCCGGCCGGCTGGCGGTACGCACACCCTGGCGCAGACACCTGGTGCATACGGACGCGCTGGTGGCCGTACGGCAGTACAGCGGCGTCTCCTCGCACCTGGTCCTGTGCGACCTCCACGGCGGGCGCCTGGAACTCGACCCCCGCGTCCTTGCCGCGAACCCTCTGATCTGGCACGAGCTCGACACCGGCGTCCGCCGCTCCGTCGAACGCGGCACGCTCCGCCAAGGCGCGGACGTCCTGGCACAGCTCGGCCACCGGATCGACGACGAGACCACGCGAGCGGTCCTGAAAGCGTCCGAGCTTTCCTGACCTGATGGAGATGACACGAACGTCGGTCGGCTGCCCGCCCTCGCTCTTGCCCTGGCCGGCGCGGCAGCTGGGACATGGCGGCTGGGCCGACGCCGGACCTGAGTCGGCTGCTCCTGCTCCCCTCGGCCGCGCGATCCGTGCGAGTACGGCGGCAGAGCTGCACCGGCCTCGGAGGGCGCCGGTGACCTGCGTAAGGTCCCTCCCATGACCGTTGTGCGCTCCGTTGCCCTGTTCGTCGTTGCCGCCTTGTTCGAAATCGGTGGCGCCTGGCTGGTCTGGCAGGGCGTCCGTGAGAACAAAGGCTGGATCTGGGCCGGAGCTGGTGTCATCGCACTCGGCCTGTACGGGTTCGTCGCCACCTTGCAGAACGACGACAACTTCGGCCGCGTACTGGCCGCCTACGGCGGCATTTTCGTAGCCGGCTCCATAGCCTGGGGCATGGTCGCCGACGGCTACCGCCCGGACCGCTACGACATCACCGGCGCCCTCATCTGCCTCACCGGCATGGCCGTCCTCATGTACGCACCCCGCAGCCACTGACCCGCCTGCGCACAAGTGTCGGCGACCCTCCAGCGTGACGGTCAGATCGCGGCCAGCGCGATGGTCAGCATCCTGCTTGTCGCCCAAGCGGTACGCGAACCCGGGCCGGAGCCGGTCGCCGTCTCGGTCTGGTGCCGCAGCGGTTGTTCACTGCCTTCGGAAGGCGGTTGGATCAGGCCGGGTCGGTGTTCACGAGAGCGAGAGGCATCCCGGTCCGGAGCCTGCTCGACGGCGCATCGGGACGGTCGTCGCTCAAGGGGACTGTGGTGGCGCGGTCAACGGGGCCCTGATGAACGCGGTGCGCCGTCCATGGGGCCGTTTCCTCTTCGGGCAGTTTCCCTGGCCCCTGCTTGTGTGCCAGACGCCGGCATCCGCGCCGCCTTCGGTGCCGACCCAGCACTCGACTCTGCACACGGGGACGACAGCCCATGCCACGAAACCGACAAACGGGACAACGAATCGGTCCGGAAACACCCTCGGCCTGACCCTGGTCGCGCCCTCCCGGCCCCTGTACGGCCCCTGGGTCTTGCCATCGGCCCTCGGGACAGTCACCCGGACCGCGAGCGGCAATCTCGATCACCTGCTCCGCCGCAGGTCAGAGGGCTTGAACTCCCCCGAGCACCGCCGGACCCCAAACCCACGAGCAGCGGATCCAGTCCGTTCAGGCGAAGTTGACGCCCCGACACCCAAAAATGAACGTTTCCGCAGGTCAGAGACCTGCACAGGTGGGGCGGGTGGGACTCGAACCCACGGCCGACGGATTATGAGTCCGCTGCTCTAACCGGCTGAGCTACCGCCCCATAGCGGCGTGTCGCGTACATGTGTGCGCGCCGTCTGCCGCAGCATAGCCGCTCATACGATCTCACGCTTCGGCTGGTCGACCTTGCACGACCATGGGCACAGCACCCCTGGCCTGCACGGTTCCCACCGACATGAAAAAGGACCCCCACGGGGTCCTCGTTCACGATGCTCCCCCGACTGGACTCGAACCAGTAACCTGCCGGTTAACAGCCGGCTGCTCTGCCAATTGAGCTACAGGGGACCGAGCTCCCCCGACTGGACTCGAACCAGTAACCTGCCGGTTAACAGCCGGCTGCTCTGCCAATTGAGCTACAGGGGAATGCCTCGTTTGCATCGAACGTACTCACCTGGGTATTCGCCAGGAAGCGCTCGCTCGCTGCGACACATACATTAGCGCAAGCAGGGGGGTGCTCCGCCAATCGGTTCCCCCGGCGCCCATGTCGTGCCAGGGACTACGCAAGGAGAGGATGGCCGTCATGCGCTACAAGCTCACGTTCGTCGTCGGGCTGGCTGCGGGTTACGTACTGGGCACGCGTGCCGGGCGCGAGCGCTACGAGCAGTTGAAGAAGTCCGCGCGGCAGGTCGCCCAGAACCCCGCCGTGCGCAACACCGCCGAGACCGCCGCCCACCAGGGCCGTCAGTACGCGGGCAAGGCGTACCACGCGGTCAGCGACAAGGTCGGCGACCGGATGCCCGAATCGGTGGCGGGCCGGGTGCGGTCCCTGCGCGACCGCAACAGCAACGGCGCCGGTGGGGACGACTGGGGCACCAGCAACACCTAGCGGCTCCTTCGAGGCGCCGGAGGGTCGCCCCGGGGCCGTGGGGGATGTGACATATACGGCTCCGCCTCGGGGGCCCGACCAGCCACAACGCCCCGCGCCGGGCAGGAGCGGGGCACCCCTGCGGTCTCCGCGGCCCAACCCGAGCGGCGCGTGCGGCAGAATTTTGGCCATGGGGATAGTCGCCGGGTTGGACAGTTCACCCGATTTCACTCGTATCGTCGTCTGCGACGCGGACACCGGAGCCGTGCTCCGGCAGGGGTATGCGCCGCATCCGATGGAAGGCGCCGAGAGTGCGGGAGGGCGGCCCTCCGATGTCGATCCGCAGGCCTGGCTGCTGTCCCTGGGCGAGGCCGCGGGTGGTGGGCTGCTCGAGGGGGTGCAGGCCATCGGCGTGTCCTCGCAGCAGAACGCCGTCGTGCCGCTGGACGCGCAGGGCAACACCGTGCGGCCGGCGATGGTCGGCGGGGACAAGCGGGCGCAGGTCGCGGCGGCCGACCTGATCGACGCGGTCGGCGGGCGCGAGGCATGGGCGCAGGCGGTGGGATGCGTCCCGCAGGCCGCCCAGCCGGTGACCAAGCTGCGCTGGCTGGCGAAGAACGAACCGGACGCCGCCGCCCGGACCGCCGTACTGCTCCAGGCCCACGACTGGCTGGTGTGGCAGCTCCTCGGGCGGCCGGTGCGAAGGACCACCGATCGCGGCGGAGCCTCCGGGACCGGGTACTGGTCCGCCGCCACCGGCGGTTATCGGCCAGATCTCGTCGAGCTGGCGCTCGGTCACCAGGCCATGCTTCCCGAGGTGATCGGACCGTCCGAAGCGGCCGGTACGACGCCGGAGGGACTGCTGATCTCCGCCGGGACCGGCGAGACCATGGCCGCGGCCCTGGGGCTGGGAATCGGACACGGGGACGCGGTCGTCTCCCTCGGCGCCTCCGGGTCGGTGATGGCCGTGCACCACGAGGCGCTCGTCGACCAGAGCGGGATGATCACCTCGCTGGCCGACGCGACGGGCATGCACCTGCCGGTCGTCACCACCCTGAACGCCGTACGGACCCTGCGCGGGGCCGCCGAGCTGATCGGGGCGGCCGATCTGGAGGCACTGTCGGACCTGGCGATGAAGTCGACGCCGGGGTCGCACGGGCTGGTCATGCTGCCCTACCTGGAGGGTGAGCGGACGCCGAACCTGCCGCACACGGCCGGGACGCTGGCGGGCCTGCGCCGCGAGTCGATGAAGCCCGAGCACTTCGCGCGGGCCGCCTTCGAGGGCATGCTGTGCGGGCTCGCGGACGCGCTCGACGTGCTGCGCGGCCGGGGCGTGGAGGTGCGGCGCATCTTCCTCCTCGGGGCGGCGGCCGAGCTGCCGGCCGTGCAGGCGGCGGCGCCCGCGCTGTTCGGCGCGCAGGTCGTCGTGCCGCAGCCGGCGGACTACGCGGCGATCGGAGCCGCCCGGCAGGCCGCGTGGGCGCTCGGAGCGTCCCAGGGCACCCTCGACCCGCGGACCCCGCCGGCCTGGCAGGGCGCGGCCGCGCAGGTCCTCGACCCGGGCGAGGAGCTGGCGGTCGGGCAGGCGGTGCGGCAGCAGTACGTGTCGGTGCGGGAGCAGACGCATCCGGGGGCGTTCCGCGGATAGCAGCGAGGGGTTCCGCGGACGGGAGTGAAGCGTTCCGCGGACAGAGGCGCACGCGGCGTACAGGGCGCATGGGGTGCGTCGGGTGTACAGGTGTGCGTCCGGCTTGCGCAGACGGCCGTAAAAGCACTGCTCTCAGCTTAATCAGTTGAGGTAACGCGGGTGGAGTGTTCAACGATAGGGGCCAGGGGCAACCAATGCCCCTCCCCGCCGACTCCGAGAGACGTAGCGTGCTCATACGACTACTACGGACCTATCTCAGGCCCTACAAGAAACCCATCGCCCTGCTCGTGGCGCTCCAGTTCCTCCAGACCTGCGCCACTCTCTACCTGCCCACACTGAACGCGCACATCATCGACAACGGCGTCGTCGAGGGAGACACCGGATACATCCTGTCCTTCGGCGGCGTGATGATCGGCATCTCGCTGGCGCAGGTCGTGTGCAACATCGGCGCCGTGTACTACGGCGCCAGAACCGCTTCCGCGCTCGGCCGGGACCTTCGGGGGGCCGTCTTCGACCGGGTGCAGTCCTTCTCCGCCCGCGAGGTCGGCCAGTTCGGCGCCCCCTCGCTGATCACCCGGACGACCAACGACGTCCAGCAGATCCAGATGCTGGCCCTGATGACGTTCACGCTGATGGTGTCGGCGCCCATCATGTGCGTGGGCGGGGTGGTGCTGGCGCTCGGCCTGGACGTGCCGCTGTCCGCGGTGCTCGTCGCCGTGGTGCCGGTGCTGGGCATCTGCGTGACGCTGATCGTGCGCCGGCTGCGGCCGCTGTTCCGGTCGATGCAGGTGAAGCTGGACACCGTGAACCGGGTGCTGCGTGAGCAGATCACCGGCAACCGGGTGATCCGCGCCTTCGTCCGCGACGAGTACGAGCAGCAGCGGTTCCGGGAGGCCAACAGCGACCTCACCGACATCTCGCTGAAGACCGGCAACCTGCTCGCGCTGATGTTCCCGGTGGTCATGACCACGGTGAACCTGTCGTCGATCGCCGTGGTGTGGTTCGGCGCCCATCGGATCGACAGCGGTGAGATGCAGATCGGTGATCTGACCGCCTTCCTCGCCTACCTCATGCAGATCGTCATGTCCGTGATGATGGCCACCTTCATGTTCATGATGGTGCCGCGCGCGGAGGTGTGCGCCGAGCGCATCCAGGAGGTGCTGGACACCTCGTCGTCCGTGGTGCCGCCGGTGGCTCCCGTCACCGAGCTGCGCCGGCACGGGCACCTGGAGATCCGGGGGGCCGGATTCCGCTATCCCGGCGCCGAGGAGCCCGTCCTGAAGTCCATCGAGCTGGTGGCGCGGCCGGGTGAGACGACGGCCGTGATCGGCTCGACCGGCAGCGGCAAGTCCACGCTGCTCGGGCTGGTGCCCCGGCTGTTCGACGCCACCGAGGGCGAGGTGCTCGTCGACGGCGTGGCCGTCGCCGAGGTCGACCCGGTGCTGCTCGCGAAGACCGTCGGATTTGTACCGCAGAGGCCGTACCTGTTCGCGGGCACGGTGGCGACCAACCTGCGCTACGGCAATCCGGACGCGACGGACGAGGAGCTGTGGCACGCGCTGGAGGTGGCGCAGGCCAAGGGCTTCGTGGAGGGTCTGGAGAACGGGCTCGACTCCCCCATCGCGCAGGGCGGGACGAATGTCTCCGGTGGCCAGCGGCAGCGGCTCGCGATCGCCCGGACGCTCGTGCAGCGGCCGGAGATCTACCTCTTCGACGACTCCTTCTCCGCACTGGACTACGCCACCGACGCGGCACTGCGGGCGGCGCTCGGGCGGGAGACCGCCGAGGCGACCGTGGTGATCGTCGCCCAGCGGGTGGCCACCATCCGCGACGCCGACCGGATCATCGTCCTGGACGAGGGTCTGGTCGTCGGCACGGGCACCCACCGCGAGCTGATGGCGGCCAACGAGACCTACCGGGAGATCGTGCTCTCCCAGCTCACGGAAGCGGAGGCTGCCTGATGGCCGGGCCCATGGGACGCATGATGGCCGGCACCGGTCCCGACAGCCACTCGCTGGACTTCAAGGTGTCCGGCAGGCGGCTGCTCGCCCAGTTCAAGCCGGAGCGGTTCACCCTCTACGCGATGCTGGCCTGCGTGACGCTGAGCGTCGGCCTCAGCGTGGTCGGGCCGAAGATCCTCGGCAAGGCCACCGACCTGGTCTTCGCGGGCATCGTCGGACGGCAGATGCCGGCCGGGGCGAGCAAGGAGCAGGTCCTCGACTCGATGCGGGAACGCGGCGAGGGCAGCGTCGCCGACATGCTCAGGAGCACCGACTTCACCCCCGGCAAGGGCATCGACTTCGGCTCGGTCGGCGAGGTCCTGCTGTTCGCGCTCGGGGTGTTCCTGATCGCCGGTCTGCTGATGGCGGTGGCGACGCGGCTGGTCAACCGGTCCGTCAACCGCACCATGTTCCGGATGCGCGAGGACGTGCAGACGAAGCTGTCCCGGCTGCCGCTGTCGTACTTCGACAAGCGTCAGCGCGGCGAGGTGCTGTCCCGCGCCACCAACGACATCGACAACATCGGGCAGACGCTCCAGCAGTCGATGGGCCAGCTGATCAACTCGCTGCTGACCGTCATCGGCGTGCTGGCGATGATGTTCTGGGTGTCGTGGATCCTGGCGCTGGTCGCGCTGGTGACCGTGCCGCTGTCGTTCGTCGTCGCCACCCGCGTGGGCAAGCGGTCGCAGCCGCACTTCGTGCAGCAGTGGCGCACCACCGGCAAGCTCAACGCCCACATCGAGGAGATGTACACCGGCCACACGCTGGTGAAGGTGTTCGGCCGCCAGGAGGAGTCGGCACAGCAGTTCGCCGAGCAGAACGACGCGCTGTACGAGGCCGGGTTCAAGGCGCAGTTCAACAGCGGGGTCATGCAGCCGCTGATGATGTTCGTGTCGAACATCAACTACGTGCTGGTCGCGGTGGTCGGCGGGCTGCGCGTCGCGTCGGGTTCCCTGTCCATCGGTGACGTGCAGGCGTTCATCCAGTACTCGCGCCAGTTCTCGATGCCGCTGACGCAGCTCGCGTCGATGGCGAACCTGGTGCAGTCCGGTGTCGCCTCGGCCGAGCGGGTCTTCGAACTCCTGGACGCGGAGGAGCAGGAGGCGGACCCGGTGGCGGCCGAGCGGCCCGCGGAGCTGCGCGGGCGGGTGGCGCTGGAGGGCGTGTCCTTCCGGTACGACCCGGAGAAGCCGCTGATCGAGGACCTGTCCCTGACGGTGGAACCCGGCCACACGGTCGCCATCGTCGGCCCGACGGGCGCCGGCAAGACGACGCTGGTGAACCTGCTCATGCGGTTCTACGACGTCTCCGGCGGGCGCATCACCCTCGACGGTGTCGACATAGCGAAGATGTCCCGCGACGAACTCCGCGCCGGGATCGGCATGGTGCTCCAGGACACCTGGCTGTTCGGCGGCACCATCGCGGAGAACATCGCGTACGGGGCGTCGGGTGAGGTCACCCGCGGCGAGATCGAGGAGGCGGCGCGGGCCGCGCACGCCGACCGGTTCGTCCGCACCCTTCCCGACGGCTACGACACGGTGATCGACGACGAGGGCAGCGGGGTCTCCGCCGGTGAGAAGCAGCTGATCACCATCGCGCGGGCGTTCCTGTCCGACCCGACGATCCTGGTGCTCGACGAGGCGACCAGCTCCGTCGACACCCGCACCGAGGTGCTGATCCAGAAGGCGATGGCGAAGCTGGCGCACGGGCGTACGTCGTTCGTCATCGCGCACCGGCTGTCGACCATCCGGGACGCCGACACCATCCTGGTGATGGAGAACGGCTCGATCGTCGAGCAGGGCGCGCACACCGACCTGCTGGCGGCCGGCGGGGCCTACGCGCGGCTGTACAAGGCACAGTTCGCGCAGGCACTGGCCGAGGTCGACTGACGGTCCCTTCCCGGAGGCGTCCCAGGGGCGTCTCCGGGGCGTCCGCGGGACCGGCGGGGGCCGCTCGCACCGGGTGACGGCGAGCGGCTCCGCTCAGTCGAGGTAGCCCCTCAGCTGGTCCGCGAAGGCGTGGTCGCGGAGTTTGTTGAGGGTCTTGGACTCGATCTGCCGGATCCGCTCGCGTGTCACGCCGAAGATGCGGCCGATCTCCTCCAGCGTGCGCGGCCGGCCGTCCGCCAGTCCGTAGCGCAGCTGGACGACCTTCCGCTCGCGTTCGCCGAGGGTGGAGAGCACGGCCTCCAGGTGCTCGCGCAGCAGCAGGAAGGCCGCCGACTCGACGGGGCTGGCCGCGTCGCCGTCCTCGATGAGGTCGCCGAGGGCCACGTCGTCCTCCTCGCCCACCGGGGCGTGCAGCGAGACCGGCTCCTGGGCCAGCCGCAGGACCTCACCGACGCGTTCCGGCAGCAGGTCGAGCTGGGCGGCCACCTCTTCCGCGGTCGGCTCGTAGCCGCGCTCCTGGAGCATCCGGCGCTGGACGCGGACGACCCGGTTGATGAGTTCG
The DNA here is from genome assembly GCF_035983595.1 of Streptomyces sp. NBC_01334. Taxonomy (NCBI): domain Bacteria; kingdom Bacillati; phylum Actinomycetota; class Actinomycetes; order Kitasatosporales; family Streptomycetaceae; genus Streptomyces; species Streptomyces sp. NBC_01334. The sequence goes on from NZ_CP130718.1 coordinate 3,384,472, forward strand.
ACGACATGGACCGGGACGCGGATGGTGCGGGCCTGGTCGGCCAGCGCGCGGGACATGGCCTGGCGGATCCACCAGGTGGCGTACGTGGAGAACTTGTAGCCGCGGGCGTAGTCGAACTTCTCGACCGCCCGGATCAGGCCGAGGTTGCCCTCCTGGACGAGGTCGAGCATGGTGAGCCCGCGCCCCACGTACCGCTTGGCGACCGAGACCACGAGCCGCAGGTTGGCCTCGATCAGCCGCCGCTTGGCCATCCGGCCCTGGACGACCAGCCGGTCGAGGTCGAGGGCCAGTTGACTGTCCAGGTCGGTCGCGCCGCTCAGCTTCTCCTCGGCGAACAGGCCGGCCTCCACGCACCGGGCCAGCTCGACCTCCTCGGCCGCGGTGAGCAGCGGGATGCGGCCGATCTCCCGCAGGTACTGCCGGAACAGGTCCGAGGAGGGGCTGCCGCTGTCGGTGGTGCGGGCGCGGGGTGGCGGGACGGGTTCGGGGGCGTCCTCGGGAACGTCCTCCAGAGCCTCGGCGGGCGGCTCGGACTCGGGCTCGGACTCGGGCTCGGCCTGCGTCTCCGGATGCGCTTCAGGGTGGGTCTCGGGGTGGTGCGCGGCACGGTTCTGCGGCGGGACGGCGGCCAGGACGTCGGTCTCGGCGTCCGGTTCCGTGCCGTCGGCCGTGCCGGCACCGGTGGTACCGGCCGTACTCTCGGCAGTGCTGACGGTCTGGGTCAGGGTCTGGGTCTGCACGGGGGCGACCTCCAGGATGATCGCTGCTGAGGTGAGCAGCAGCGGTACTTCGGGGGCGGAGTCGGCGGCCACGCCGCGTCCGTCCGGGATCGGCCGCGCTCCGAGGACTCAGGCACCGCACCCCAGTGTGGAGTACGACACACAGCCGCCACGAGGGGCGTGCGACGACTTTTTGAGTCCGGTGCGTGACCGCGTGGTTACCCTGCCGCGGGCGGCGGCTCAGAGAGCGGACGGGCCCTCGTGCTGCAACGCCCTGTCGTACCTGGTCAGGATCATCATCTCGTTCTGGACGGCGGCCGACTGGGCCGGGTCCGTGTGGCCGAGACGGGTCAGCGTGCCCTGGAGATCGGTGAGCCTGCGGGTCACGGCCCTGCGGCGGACCGTCACCAGCTGCTCCCCCGCGTAGTTCTCGTCGACCGTGCGGCGCATGATCGCCTCGACAGCGAGCTCCGTCACCATCGCGCGGACCGCGTCGTCGGGCGCGGCCTCCCGGACCCGGACGAGGTACTCCTGCCCGTCCTTGACGCCGAACTCGGCGCCGCCCGCGTCCTGGATCGCCTGGCGTACGGCGGCGTAGGGCGCGGCGGTGAACTCGTCGATCCCGTACGCGTCGAAGGCCGGGGAGACCAGTTCGGGGCGCTGGAGGGCGAGCTTCAGCAGCTCGCGTTCGGTGGCGTAGACGGCGTTGCGGAGATTGAGGGCGGGGCCGCCCGCGGCGGGCCGGGAGGCGGACTCGTACGGCTGGGGGCCACGGGCCGGCGCCGGGCCCTTGCCGCCCCGGTCGCGGGCCCAACGGGCCAGCTGGGCAACCCTCTTGACGACGAACTGGGTGTCCAGGATGCCGAGCATGCCGGCCAGCTGGACGGCGACCTCGTGCTGGGCGCCGCTGTTCTTGATGCGGGCGACGATGGGCGCGGCCTCGTCCAGGGCGGCGGCGCGGCCCGCGGGGGTGTCGAGGTCGTAGCGGACGACGATCTGGCGGAGCGCGAACTCGAAGAGCGGCGTGCGTGGTTCGACCAGGTCGGCGACCGCCTCGTCGCCCTTCGCCAGGCGCAGGTCACAGGGGTCCATGTTGTCCGGCGCGATGGCGATGTACGTCTCGGCGGCGAACTTCTGGTCGTCCTCGAAGGCGCGCAGGGCAGCCTTCTGGCCGGCCGCGTCGCCGTCGAAGGTGAAGATGACGCGGGCGCTGCCGTTGTCCATGAGGAGCCGGCGGAGGATCTTGATGTGGTCGCCGCCGAAGGCCGTGCCGCAGGTCGCGATGGCGGTGGTGACGCCGGCCAGGTGGCAGGCCATGACGTCGGTGTAGCCCTCGACGACGACCGCGCGGCTGGACTTGGCGATGTCCTTCTTCGCGAGGTCGATGCCGTAGAGGACCTGGGACTTCCGGTAGATCGCCGTGTCGGGCGTGTTGAGGTACTTGGGCCCGTTGTCGGCCTCGTAGAGCTTGCGCGCGCCGAAGCCGACGACCTCTCCGCCGATGTCCCGGATGGGCCACATCAGCCGGCCCCGGAAGCGGTCGATGGGCCCGCGGCGCCCCTCCTGGGAGAGCCCGGAGAGGATCAGCTCCTTGTCGGTGAATCCCTTGCCGCGCAGGAAGCGGGTGAGGTGGTCCCAGCCCTGGGGGCTGTAGCCGACGCCGAAGTGCACGGCCGCGGCCTGGTCGAAGCCGCGCTCGGCGAGGAAGATCCGACCGGTGTCGGCCTCGGATCCGGTGGCGAGCTGTTCCGCGTACCACTCGGCGGCGATCTTGTGCGCCTCGACGAGGCGGATGCGTTCGCCGCGCTGGTGGGCGGGGTTGTAGCCGCCCTCCTCGTAGCGCAGGGTGATGCCGGCCTGGGCGGCGAGCCGCTCGACCACCTCGGAGAAGGTGAGGTGGTCGACCTTCATCACGAACGTGATGGTGTCGCCGCCCTCCTGGCAGCCGAAGCAGTGGAACAGTCCCTTGCTCGGGCTGACCTGGAAGGACGGCGACTTCTCGTCGTGGAACGGGCAGAGGCCCTTGAGGTTGCCGCCGCCCGCGTTCCGCAGCTGGAGGTACTCGGACACCACGGCGTCGATCGGGACCGCGTCCCGTACCGCCTTCACGTCCTCGTCGTTGATCCGTCCTGCCACGAGGTGATTCTACGGGGGCGCGCCGACATCTCCGGCGGGCCGTGGTGTCCTTGGGGTGCGCGGGGCTGTGAGATGTGCGGCGCGCCCGCGGGGGCACGAGCGGCCGCACACGCCCCACGGCCGGCGGACGACGGCCCCGCGGACGACCGGAACCCGGCCTAGGCGCCGAGGCCGTCCAGCGGCACCCTGGGGTCCGCCAGGGCCTCCGTGTCGATCCGCTCGCGCGAGCGGATCAGCTTCTGGATCGGCTCTGTGACGTCCCACACGTTCACGTTCATCCCGGCGAGGAGGCGGCCCTCCTTCAGCCAGAACGCGACGAACTCCCGCTTGCCCGCGTCACCGCGGATCACCACCTCGTCGTACGTCCCCGGCGGGGCCCAGCCGCTGTACTCCATGCCCAGGTCGTACTGGTCGGAGAAGAAGTAGGGCACGCGGTCGTAGGTGACGTCCTGGCCGAGCATCGCGCGGGCGGCCGCCGGGCCGCCGTTCAGGGCGTTGGCCCAGTGCTCGACGCGCAGCCGGGTGTCGAAGAGACCGTGCGGGAAGGACGCGACGTCGCCGGCCGCGTAGATGTCGGGGTCGGAGGTGCGCAGCCGGGCGTCGACCGCGATCCCGCCGCCGTGCGCGCGGTCGGCGAGGGTGAGGCCCGCCGCCTCCGCGAGGCCCGTGCGGGGGGCCGCGCCGATCGCCGCGAGGACGTCGTGCGCCGGGTGTTCCTCGCCGTCGTCGGTGCGGACGGCGAGGACCATGCCGTCCTGGCCGACGATCTCGGTGAGCCGGGCGCCGAAGTGGAAGCGGACGCCGTGCTCGCGATGCAGGTCGGCGAAGACGGAGCCGAGCTCCGGGCCGAGGACGCCGTGCAGCGGGGTGGGCTCCGGTTCGACGACGGTGACCTCGGCGCCGTACCCGCGGGCCGCCGCCGCGATCTCCAGGCCGATCCAGCCGCCGCCGGCGATCACGATATGGCCGTTGTCACGGCCGAGGGCGGCCAGGACGCCCTTGAGGCGCTCGGCGTGCGCGAGCCGGCGCAGATGGTGCACGCCCGCGAGGTCGGTGCCGGGGATGTCCAGCCGACGGGGTTCCGCCCCGGTGACGAGGAGCAGCTTGTCGTAGTGGACGAGCGTGCCGTCGTCACCGAAGCGGACCGTCTTCGCGGTGCGGTCGATCGCGTCGACGGTCTGGCCGAGGTGCAGCTCGATGTCGTTCTGCGCGTACCAGGCGGGCTCGTGCACGAAGACGCTCTCCCGCGTCTCCTTGCCGAGCAGGAAGCCCTTCGAGAGCGGCGGCCGCTCGTAGGGGTGGTCGCGTTCGTCGCAGATCAGTATCACGCGGCCGGTGAAGCCCTCCGCCCTCAGCGTCTCGGCCGCCTTGGCGCCGGCCAGGCCTCCTCCGACGATGACAAATGTCTGATCCGCGTCGACCACGTGATGCCTCCTACCGGGTTTCTGGGGGGTGGTCCCCCAGAGAACACTGTGCGTGCCGCCACATGCGAGCGTCCCGCACGCAGCGTGATGGGGGAAGGGGGACGTGCCCGATCAGGGCACGTCGGGTCACGTTCCGGGCCCGTTCGGGCGCACCCGGTCCGCACTTGTCAGGATCTCGTCCGCTCCGTCAGACGGCTGTGCAGCGAGCGGGCCGAGGCGTCGGTGAGGGAGGCGATCTGGTCGACGACGACCCGCTTGCGGGCGCGGTCGTCGGACGCCTGGTCGAACAGGGCGCGGAACTGGGGGTCGAGGCCGTCGGGGGCGCGGGCGGTGAGCGCCTCGGCGAGCTCGCTGATGATGACGCGCTGGTCGGCGCGCAGGACTTCTTGTTCGGCGCGCTGCATGACGTACCGGTCGGCGACCGCCTTGAGGACCGCGCACTCCAGGCGCGCCTCTTCGGGTACGACGAGTTCGGCGCCGTAACGGGTGAGACGCCCGGTGCCGTACCGCGCGCGGGTGGCGCCCTCGGCGGCCAGGCAGAAGCGGCCGATGAGCTGGCTGGTGGCGTCCTTCAGCCGGGCCTGGGCGGCCGCCGTGCCGTCGTAGCCGTGCGGCCACCAGTCCTGGTCCTGGAGACGGTCGAGGGCGGCGGCGAGCTCGGCCGGATCGGTGCCCGCGGGGACGTAGCGGCCGACGGCGACCCGGAAGATCTCCCGCCGCTCCGGTTCGGCGTGCAGGCAGTTGGGGTCGATGTGCCCCGCGTGCAGGCCGTCCTCCACGTCGTGCACCGAGTACGCCACGTCGTCGGCCCAGTCCATGACCTGCGCCTCGAAGCACGTACGCGTACCGGGGGCCGTTTCGCGGACCCAGTCGAAGACGGGCCTGTCGTCCTCGTAGACACCGAACTTGCCGGACGTCGGGTCGACGGGGTGGGCGTCCCGGGGCCAGGGGTACTTGGTGGCGGCGTCGAGGGCGGCCCGGGTGAGGTTGAGGCCCACGGAGCCCTCGGCGGTGAAGCGTTTGGGCTCGATGCGGGTGAGCAGCCTCAGCGACTGGGCGTTGCCCTCGAAGCCGCCGCAGTCGCGCGCGAACTCGTTCAGCGCCTGTTCGCCGTTGTGTCCGAACGGGGGGTGCCCGAGGTCGTGGGAGAGACAGGCCGCCTCGACCAGGTCGGGATCGCAGCCGAGGGCGGCGCCCAGCTCACGGCCCACCTGGGCGCACTCCAGGGAGTGGGTGAGACGGGTGCGGGGGGTGGCGTCCCAGGCGTCGGTGCGGGTGCCCGGGGTCACCACCTGGGTCTTGCCGGAGAGCCTCCTCAGCGCGGAGGAGTGCAGGACGCGGGCGCGGTCTCGTTGGAAGGCGGTCCGGCCGGGGCGTTTGTCCGGCTCGGGGGCCCAGCGGGCGACTGACGTCGGGTCATAGGCGGTGTCGAGGTGTGCGGTGCCTTCCATGCCTCGACAGTAAGCGGCGGGGGTGACAATCGGGTGGTACCGGGCCCCTGCCCGGCCGTCGGGTCCGGCACGTCGGTGGGTCCGTCCGGCACGTCGGTGGGTGCGGGCCGCCCGGGGGGCTCAGGCCGACGCCAGTTCGGGGGCCGTGCTCGCCGGGGTCGCCCAGGCCTGGTCGTAGCGGTGCAGGAGCAGGCTCGCCATCGCCGGGTGCGTGCCCAGCGGGGCGGACGCGATCCAGGGGGCCGCCTGCGCGCACTCGGTCGCGAAGCGGCCGGGAGCCGTGAAATACGAGGCGACCGCCACCCGGTCACGGCCTCGCGCGGCCAGCGCCCGCAGCGCCGTCGGGACGGTCGGGGTCGCCGTGGAGGCGTACGCGGGGACCACCGGGACGCCCAGTCGGCGCGCCAGGAGACGGGCCGTACGGCGGGTGTCGACGGCCGAGTCGGGGTCGCGGGAGCCCGCCGCCGCGAGGACGACCGCACTCGTCCGGCGTTCCTCCTGCGTCAGGTCCGTGCGCCAGCCCGCCTCGACCAGGCGGGTGTACAGGGTCTCCACGAGGAACGGGTGCGGGCCGAGCGGTGCGGCCACGCGCGTGTGCACCCGCGCCTTCGCGGCCATCTCGGGGATGTCCCGCCTGACGTGGTAGCCGCGGGCCAGGAGCAGCGGGACCAGGACGGCGTCCGTCGTGCCGTGGGCGTCGAGGTCGGCGAGGGTGTCCGTCAGCAGCGGCTCGTTGAGCTCGATGTGACCGAGGTGCACCGGCAGCCCGGGGCGCTGCTCGCGGACGCGGTCCAGGAGCGTGCGGACGGTGCTCAGCGCGCGCGGGTCGCGGCTGCCGTGGGCGACGACGACCAGCGCGGGCGGGCCGGGACGCCGGCGGCCGTCGAGCTGGACGAGGCTGAGCTGGCTGGCGAGCTGGGAGCTGATCCGGTTCATGATGTGCGCCGTACTGTCGAGGTGGACTTCGGACTCGTCGTACTGAGCGGGCGACGCCTTCATGGACAGATCCTGACGGCACGAGGTTGCACCCCCGTTGCCTGACCGTCACGAGTGTTTTCCGGTCGTTCACGCCGGGCCCGGGGGCGGTGTGAGATGTGGCTCGTGGCGCGGGAACGAACCCGATCACCGTCGGCTGCGTCTTCCCGGGCCGAAGGGGCTTGCGACCTGCTCGCCCGTTCGACCCGTTTCGACCTGGGGGATCACCGTATGGACATCCGTCGACCGCGGCTGCCGCGCACCCGAGCCGGCCGGCGGCGGCTGGTGCAGGCCGTGATGGCCGGGTGCGTGCTCGCGCTCCTGCCGGCCACCTGGCTGTACGTCTCCACGGCCGACCGGCTCGGTACGACCGCCGACGCGCCTCGCACCGAGGTCGCCGTCGTGTTCGGCGCCGGTCTGTGGGACGGCGAGCCCTCGCCGTATCTCGCGCACCGGCTGGACGCGGCGGCGAAGCTGTACCGGGAGGGCCGTATCGAGGTCGTGCTCGTGACGGGGGACAACAGCCGCGAGGACTACGACGAGCCCGACGCCATGCGCACCTATCTGACCGGGCACGGGGTGCCCGACGCGCGGATCGTCAGCGACTACGCCGGTTTCGACACCTGGGACTCCTGCGTCCGCGCCAAGAAGATCTTCGGCGTCGACAAGGCCGTGCTGATCAGCCAGGACTTCCACATCCGGCGGGCCGTCGCCCTGTGCGAGGCGGCGGGGGTGGACTCGTACGGCGTCGGGGTCGCCGCCAAGCACGACGTGACCTGGTACTACGGGGGCGCCCGGGAGGTTCTCGCGGCCGGCAAGGCGGCCCTGGACGCGGTCTTCGAACCGGACCCCCGGTTCCTCGGACCGAAGGAACCGGGAGTGACGAGGGCCCTCGCCGACGACCGGTGAGGGGGCGGGTGGGGCGGTGGCCGGGGCAACGGGTGCGCGGCTGGTGCGGCGGTCCCGCCCCGGCGGGCGCCTCACCGCGGGCCCGGTCCGGTGAGGAGGGCACCACCACACCGCCGTAACAGGAGACCGCACGGCGCGTAACACGGCCGAAGCACGCTGGAGCGTATGCCGACCACTTCGACGCCCACCCACTGCCCGTACTGCGCCCTGCAGTGCGGGATGGCCCTGTCGCCCCTGCCCACGGGGGGCGTCGAGGTGGTCGAGCGCCCGGACTTCCCGGTGAACCGCGGCGCGCTGTGCGGCAAGGGCCGTACGGCGCCGGCGGTGCTCTCCTCCCGGGTGCGGCTGACCTCCCCGTTGGTGCGCTCCGGCGATTCGCTCGTGCCGGCCACCTGGGAGGAGGCGCTGGACCGGATCGCCGGGGAGTTCGCCAGGGTGCGGTCCGAGCACGGGGCCGACGCGCTCGGCGTGTTCGGCGGGGGCGGGCTGACGAACGAGAAGGCGTACACGCTCGGCAAGTTCGCGCGGGTCGTGCTCGGTACCTCGCAGATCGACTACAACGGCCGCTTCTGCATGTCGTCCGCGGCGGCGGCCGGCGTCAAGGCGTTCGGGCTCGACCGGGGACTCCCCTTCCCGCTGGAGGACATCCCGCGGACGGGGTGCGTGATCCTGGTCGGGTCCAACCTCGCGGAGACCATGCCGCCCGCTCTGCGGTTCTTCAACGAGCTGCGGGAGAACGGCGGCACGCTGATCGTGATCGACCCGCGCCGCACGAAGACCGCCGAGCAGGCCGACCTGCACCTCGCGCCCCGGCCGGGAACGGATCTCGCGCTGGCGCTGGGTCTGCTGCACCTGATCGTCGCCGAGGGGCGGGTCGACGAGGAGTACGTACGGGAACGGACCACCGGCTGGGAGGACGCGCGGGCGGCCGCCATGGCGCACTGGCCGGAGTACGTGGAGCGGATCACGGGGGTGTCCGTTCCTCAACTCCGGGAGACCGTAAGGCTGTTCTGCGAACCCGAGGCCGCGATGGTGCTCACCGCGCGCGGGCCCGAGCAGCAGTCCAAGGGCACCGACACGGTCGGCGCGTGGATCAACCTCTGCCTCGCGACGGGGCGGGCCGGGCGGCCGCTCAGCGGCTACGGCTGTCTGACCGGGCAGGGCAACGGGCAGGGCGGGCGCGAGCACGGCCAGAAGGCCGACCAGCTGCCGGGCTACCGCAAGCTGGACGACCCGGCGGCCCGGCGGCACGTCGCCGCGGTGTGGGGCGTCGACCCGGACTCGCTGCCCGGCCCCGGTCGCAGCGCGTACGAGTTGCTGGACGCGCTGGGGTCCGACGTCCGGTCGCTGCTGCTGATGGGGTCGAACCCGGTGGTCTCGGCGCCGCACGCCGCGCACATCGAGGAGCGCATCAAGTCCCTCGAGTTCCTCGCCGTCTGCGATGTCGTCCTGTCAGAGACGGCGGCCCTCGCGGACGTCGTCCTGCCGGTCACCCAGTGGGCGGAGGAGACGGGGACGACGACCAGCCTGGAGGGACGGGTCCTGCTGCGCCGCCAGGCGATCACCGCCCCGGAGGGCGTACGGAGCGACCTGGAGGTCCTGCACGAGCTGGCGGCACGGCTGGGCGTCGAGAAGGGCTTCCCGACCGACCCCGAGGAGGTCTTCGACGAACTCCGCCGAGCCAGCGCGGGCGGCGTCGCGGACTACTCCGGCATCACCTACGCGCGCCTGATGGAGGAGAGCGGCGCCGGGGTGTTCTGGCCCTGCCCGGCGGAGACAGAGACGGAGGGCCAAGCGGGGGCCGGGGATCGTGCGCCAGCCGGGGGCGATGCGGGCGCCGAGGGAGGCGAGGCAGGCGAGGCAGGCGAGCAGGTGTACCGGCGGACGGCGGTCGGTACGCCTCGGCTCTTTCTCGACCAGTTCGCCACGGAGGACGGACGGGCGCGCTTCGTGCCGGTCTCGCACCGGCCCAACGCCGAGGAACCGGACGACGACTACCCCGTCCTGCTCACCACCGGGCGGGTCGTGTCGCAGTACCAGTCCGGCGCCCAGACCCGCCGCGTGGACGAGCTGAACGCCGCCGCGCCCGGCCCGTTCGTGGAACTGCACCCCCGGCTGGCGGCGCGGCTCGGAGCGTCCGAGGGCGACCCGCTGGCCGTGGTGTCGCGACGCGGACGGGCGGTGGCCCCGGCCCGGATCACCACCGGGATCCGCCCCGACACCGTCTTCATGCCGTTCCACTGGCCGGGCGAGGGCCGCGCCAACACGCTGACCAACCCGGCGCTGGACCCGACCTCGCGCATGCCGGAGTTCAAGGTGTGCGCGGTGCGGGTGGAGATCGCCGGGTAACCGGCCGCCTTCAGCCGACCGCCGACCGTCGTCAGCCGACCGCCGACCGTCGTCAGCCGACCGCCGACCGTCGTCAGCCGACCGCCGACCGTCGTCAGCCGGCCGCCGCCCAGCCCGGGATCGCGGGCAGGACCTTCTGCGCGATGCTCAGCAGGGCAGCGTCGTCCGGTCGCACGTTGTCCTGGCGCCAGATGGCGAGTTCGTAGGAGCCGCCGCCGTCCTTGGTGTCCGGGGCGACGACCAGCGCGCGGGCGATGCCACCGGGGCCGGTGTCGGACTTGCCGCCGCCGAGGTCGAAGCTGAAGGCGATCGTCTGGCTCGAGTAGAGCACCGCGGGACGGCCCAGGACCGTCTTCGACTCCGCTTCGCTCAGCAGGCCTTCCATCCCCGCGATCGGGAGGTCGTCGTAGGACCGCGAGAGCTTCACGGTGTACGTGTCCAGTTGGACGGTCCCCTCGGGGCTGGGGATCTCGGTACCGCTCGCCATCTTGACCGAGCCGTCACTGCCGTAGGCCGTCAGCGCGTGCTCCTGCGGAGTGCCGAGAAGCGCCGGCAGGTCCGTGCGGTTCAGCGCGGTGCACAGCTGCGTGCCGGAGATGCGGTGCGCCGCGTGCGCCTTCTCGGCGGCTTTCTCGTCCTCGTCGTCGAAGCGGCAGACCGCCGGTTTGTCGGCGGCCACGGCGTCCTTCTTCTGGATCATGTACAGCCCGCCCCCGAGCGCCCCGACCACCACCAGCGCCGCGATGGCTTGAGCCCATGCGTTCGGGCCCTTCTCGGGCGCGGCAACCATCTCGGCCATGTCCCCCATTACCCCCGGTACCCCCTGCTCGCGCCGGATGCGCGCTGGGGGAGCGTAACGGGTGATCCAGCCACGGGGAAGCGAGTTCACCAGTGAGCAACATCGAGCACCCGCGCGCAGTGCGGATCCCCGTCGTCCGCCACCATCTGCTCCGTCTCCCCCCGAACCAGCGAGGGGAGCGCCGAGATCAGCGCCGTGAGCGCCCCGGTCGTCCTGACGTCGGCGGCGGTCACCCCCGGAAGGCCGTCGGCCCGGAAGTACAGCCGCACCCGGTCCTGGTCCAGGAAGAGAAAGCCGTGCAGGAGGGGGTCCGTCGAGTGGTCCTCGTCGAAGCACGTGGCCCGGACCAGGGTCCGCACCAACCGCAGCCCCCGATCGACGGCCGTCTCGTCGGCCCGCGGCACGACCGCCGGGTCCACGGGGACGAGCGGCATCCCCATCACCGTGCCGCCCCCGGCCGGCCGACCGCCCTCCCCGCACAGGGTGCGCAGCATCCCGATGACGTCATACGCGGTGACACAGTCCTCACCGACGAGGAGCGGAATCTCGTAGAGCGTCAACTCACCTGCACTCACCGCACTCAAGGGCCCGACGGCCACCCGCACGGCATCGACGCCACCGGGGGCGGGCAGCACCCCGCGCACGTACGACGTCCCGACGAGCGGGGCGTGAAGATGCTGAAGCACGAGGGGGATCAAGTCCGCCTGATCACGCACGGTCTCTTCGTCCACGGAGGCATTGTCGACGCCTGGGCGCGAGGTGCGGGGCTCCCACGACGGCCGTCCTGAGCGTTTCCATGCGTAGGCCCATGAGACGCCGCAGCCGTACGAAGACCGCGTCGCTCCAGTGTCCGGTCAGCGTCGTCATTCCCCCCGTGGCCGACAGCCGGGCAAGCAGGCGCGCGTGGTTCTGCTCCTCGGCGATGAAGAGCCGGACCGCCTGCGCGTAGTCGGCGTCACCGGCCCGGTCCGCTTTGCCGACGAGGTTCGCGCCGTCACCGTCCTCGCCGACCTCGAAACGCTGGATGCCGGCCCACACCGCCGGATGCAGTGTCGCGCTCTCCCCCCGGTCCGGATCACCCTGGGCGCGCCTGCGCTCACGCTCGTCCTCGAACCGCCTTGTCCACTTGGCGAAGTCGCCCATACGCCCCCGGCCCCCCTTGTCCGGGACACGGCCACCGCGCCGTCTTCTCGCGGCAATTGAGGCGTCAAATACATGTATCCGGCCTACAAATAGACACAATGAGCGCCACTCGCTACGGTCGAATTACAGGCGCCGCAAGTGTGGGAGCAGTCCGAGTCCGCGCACAGGGAAGTCGGCGCCGCAGGCTGGAATCCACCGGCCAAATGGTGCCCAGTTCATCTCGGTATTGATTCCGCCCCTGGACCGCACCCGCGCCCGCCCCCTCACCCGGGAGGCGTCATGGCCAGGTCAAAGCACCAGCGTGTGCGCGTACCGTCTCAAGAAAATGAGGATAGTTATGCACACGAAACGAATCATCGCGATCGTGGCTAGCCCGCTCGTCGCCGGAGCATTGGCGTTCTCGCCGGCGCTGATGACTCAGGCGGTAGCGGACACCGCCCAAGCGCCGGCGGTGTCCGCCTCATCGTCCCTCAAAGTCAAGTCCCCGCAGGAACAGGGTAAGACAGACGGGAAGAAGGCCGGGAAGAAGGACGGCAAGAACTGCGAGCACGGCAAGTCCTACAATCCCAAGGCGAAGCAGGCTCAGTTCACGAAGAAGGATTACACGAAGTACAAGGGCGCCTACAGTACGGCGTACGAGAAGGCCTTCGACGAATACTTCGACGAAGAAGCCTGCGAGGACGACGAGTAGGGATGTTCCCGCTCCCCTGTGGGTCGGCTGCCCCGACGGCCCCGGCCTGCCCGTTCCCTGCGGACCGCCGCTCGTCACGGTGACCGACGGCTGAGAGTGGTGGCCACGCCATGGCCGCCCGGGTCCCGAGGTTCTCCGGACCGGGGCGGCCACGTCGCGCACGAGGGGCGAGGTCAGTTCACGTTGACCGCGGTCCAGGCTGCTGCCACCGCGTTGTACTCCGTGGTGCCGGTGCCGTAGAGGTCGCGGGCCGCGTTCAGGGTGGCCGTTCTGGCTGCCGCGTAGTTCGTCGAGGACGTCATGTAGACGGTCAGGGCGCGGTACCAGATCGCGCCGAGCTTGTCGCGGCCGATGCCGGTGAGCGTCGAGCCGTTGTACGTCGGGGAGTTGTAGGTGACGCCGTTGACGGTCTTCGTGCCGCTGCCCTCCGCGAGGAGGTAGGCGAAGTGGTTGGCGACGCCTGACGAGTAGTGGACGTCGAGGTTGCCGACCGAACTGCTCCAGTAGTCGGCGGAGTTGCCGTCCTTGCTCGGCTTGTCCATGTAGCGCAGGGCGTCCCGGCCGAAGCCGGAGCGGACGATCTTCTCGCCGATGAGGTAGTCACCGGTGTCGGAGGAGTTCCCGGCGTAGAACTCGACCAGGCTGCCGAAGATGTCGGAGGTCGCCTCGTTCAGGCCGCCCGACTCGCCCGAGTAGGTCAGCTTGGCCGTCTTCGAGGTCACGCCGTGGGACATCTCGTGGCCGGCCACGTCCAGGGCGACCAGCGGGCCCAGCTGGGTGCCGTCACCGTCGCCGTAGGTCATGCAGAAGCAACTGTCGTCCCAGAAGGCGTTGTTGTAGCTGTTGCCGTAGTGGACGCGGTTGTAGGAGCCCTTGCCGTCGTTGCCGATGCCGTTGCGGCCGTGCACGTTCTTGTAGTAGTCCCAGGTCACGTCGGTGCCGTACTGGGCGTCGACGGCGGCTGTGGAGCGGTCCGCCGTGGCGCCGGTGCCCCAGTGGTTGTCGGTGTCCGTGAAGAGGGTCGCGGGGGCGCGGCTGATGCAGATGCCGAAGATGCACAGGTCGGTCTTGTTGGCCGCGTCGCCGGTGTACGTGTTGCCGCGGGTCGGGTCCTTGAGCTGGTACGTCGATCCCGAGAGGGTCGTCTCCAGCGGGACCGTGCCGCCGTACAGGGACTTGCCGTCGCCCGTGGCGGTCTCGATGGTGTCCCAGGCGTCGATCTGGGCGCCGGTGCGCGCGTCGGTCAGCACCGCGCGGGCGACCGGGTTGCCGAGCGTGTCCAGAGCGACGACGTCGGTCCGCCAGGCCAGCTTCGGAGCGCCGTGCAGCGCGTCGACGACCAGCTGAGGCTTGGCCTTCACCTGCTTCAGCGTCTCGCCGAGGTTGGCCGCGCGCAGGGCGTTCACGGCGACGTCGGCGGCCTTCGGGGCGGACACCTTCGGGGTGATGCTCGACAGGGAGATCGTCGCCCTCGTCGCCCGGTTCGCGCTGCGGTACGCGCCGTCGGGTGCCAGATGGACGACGAAGTCACCACCCAGTACGGGGAGTTGGCGGTACGTGCGGTCGTAGCGGACGTGCTGTGTGCCGTCCTTGTCGACGACCACGTCACGGACGGAGGTGCCCTGTACGGAGGTGAGGCCGAGGGTCGCCGCGTAGTCGGCGAGTACCGCCGCCGCGTTGTCGAGCGCCGTCGCCCGGGTCGGCCTGTCCGCCGCGTCGGCGACCGGGGAGAGTACGGCGGCCAGGAGCGTGGCCGTGGTGGCGGCGATACCGGCGGTGGCGAGACGGGAACCTCGGACGTGCTGCCGTATCCGACTCATCAGTGTCTTCGGTCTCCTCGAGAAGGCGCCGTGGGGGCGCGTGTGGGGGTGGCCTGTGGGTGGCCTGTGGAGGTGGCGCTGATGTCGTCCTGGCATTTAAGAGGCCATGACATGTCATGTCCATAGCGCATGCGCGATGGACCGGTGAGGGGGCGGTGAGGGGAGAGAATCGTTTCCGTGAGCGCCCCGGAACTCCCCTTCTTCGTCTACGGCACCCTCCGCCCCGGCGAGGTCAACCACGACCTCCTCCTGCGCGGTCGCACCCTCCGCGAGGAACCGGCCCGGCTGGCCGGGGCGGTGCTCTACCAGGGACCCGGCTATCCCTACGCGGTGGAGGAGCCGGGCGGGACGGTGGCCGGCGAACTCGTCACGCCCCTCCCCCGGGCATACGCGCGACTGCTCGCCGAACTCGACCGGCTGGAGGAGTACGTGCCGGGCGACCCGCGCAACCTGTACGAACGGGTCGAGCGCGAGGTGGCACTGCCATCGGTGACGGTGGCAACGGACGGGGATGAGGAGGGGGAGGAGGGAGCGGTCCTTGGGAGCGGGGCTCCTGTCGTGCGCGCCTGGGTGTACGTCGCCGCGCCCGCCGTCGCCGACCGTCTGCGGGCCCGGGGCAAGCTGATCGAGAGCGGGGACTGGCTCACCCGGCGGTGACCCCGCCGGCCCTGCGGCAGCCGTCGACCCGGACCGGCGCGGCCACCCACCAGCGGCGGTCACCCGTTCACCCGCCCCGTGAACGCTTTTCCGTGCCGGGCCCTTCGCACGCCGGTGACCTGGTGAAATCTCGCCCGGGCCACCCGACCGCGCGCACATCTGACACCCATTCATCCCATTCCTGACGCTCCCTCAGGAAGCGCGCTCGCCGCGCTGCGACTTACCTCGGAAGGGCAGGGAGACTCGAAGAGCTCGAAGGAGCACCGATGCGACGCACCGCCCGTCGTGCCGCACGTCGTGCCGCGCATGTGCTGACCGGTACCGCGCTCACCGTCATCGCCACGGCCGGGTTCGCCGCACCCGCTCACGGCGCCGGCGCGGGCGCCGATGCCAGTGCCAGTGCCCGTGCCGGTTCCAGTTCCGGTACCCGTGCGGGAAGTCTGGAGGTGTACCCCTCCACCGTGGTGCCGGGCGGGCAGGTCTCGGTGAGCACGGCGGCGTGCGGGAACGGCGCAGCGGCGACGGGCGACGCCGGGGCGGTGGGCGCCGGTCGCTTCCCGCTGGCGCCCAGCGCGCACGAGGGCGAGGCGATCGGACGGTTCCGGGTGCCGCCGAGCGCGCAGCCGGGAACGTACGAGATCGTCGCGGAGTGCGCCGCGGGCGGGCGGCGCGTCACCGGGGACCTGGTGGTCGTGCTGGCCTCCGACCGGCAGCCGGTGCATCCGCGAGGAAGTGTGAAGACGGGGGTCGGCGGCGCACTGGGCCCCGACCCCGTACAGACCGCGGCCGGTGTGGCGGCCCTCGCCGTCGCCGCCGCGGGCGGTACCTGGCTCCTGCATCGCCGGGCGAGAGGCGACGGGATCTGACGGACACCCTCCGCTGTCCGTCCGCCGGTACCGCATGTCCCCTCCCCCTCCGGGTCCGACGCCCCTCGCGGCCCGGAGGGGGAACGGGGTTCCCCTGACCAGGAAATCCACGGAAAGCGTCCGCGCGAAGAGTCACGCAGAAGGGTCCTGGGATGCGCAGGGTCGGCAACACCGCCATAGCGGCCGTCACCGTGATCGCTCTCGGCGGCGGCGCGTGGCTGCTGCGCAGCGGCGCCGAGACACACGCTCCGCCGCAGCCGTCCGCGGCCCAGGCCCACTCGGCCGGTCCGGACGTACGGGGCCGGTCCGCCCCGGCGCTGCCGCCCTCCCCGCCCGACCGCGTCCGCATCCCCGCGATCCATGTGGACGCCCCGCTGACGGGCCTCGCGCTCACCCCGTCGGGCAGCCTCGACGTCCCGCCCGCCGAGAAGAAGAACCTGGCCGGCTGGTACGAGGCCGGCACCACTCCCGGCGAGACGGGCACCGCGATCGTCGCCGGCCATGTCGACAACGCCGACGGCCCCGCCGTCTTCTACGACCTGGGCGCCCTGCGCAAGGGCAGTGCCATCGAGGTGGACCGGCGGGACGGAAGCGTCGCGGTGTTCACCGTGGACGCCGTCGAGGTCTACCGGGCACGCGACTACCCCGACGAGAAGGTGTACGGGGCGGCGAGCCGGCCGGAGCTGCGGGTGATCACCTGCGGCGGGGGCTATACGAAGTCGACCGGCTATCAGGGGAACGTCGTCGTCTTCGCGCATCTCACGTCCTCGCACGCCTGAACGCTCAACCCACGTCCTGGCGCGCCTGACCGGGACACCTCCGACTTCCTCGGCTCCCGCCGCTCCCGCCCCCGCTGTCTCCGTCTCCCGCCCATCCGCCCCACCGATTGCTTCGGCCTTGTCGCGGATTGGTTAACTCCCCACCGTCCGGGGCGAGATGGCCGATGATCGGTACATGCGTTCACAGGACCAGCAGGACACCACCGCTCGTCCCGCCCGGGCCACGCCCGCTGCCGCGCGCTCGACGGACGCCGTCGGTCCGGCCATGGCCTCCGGACCGACCGTGTCCTCCGGACCCGCAGGACCGGTCGGGCTGTTCGGCCCTGTCGGACTCGCCGGGCCGGTCGGATCGGTCGGGTCCGGTGGCGCGCCGTCCGCCGGGCAGCTGCTGGCGTTGCAGCGCACGGCAGGCAACGCCGCCGTCGTCCAGGCGCTGGAACAGCAGCGGCAGGCCCAGCGTCACACGCACGGACCCTCCTGCGGCCATCACGACTCCGCGGACTCCACTCCCGTACAGCGCCACGCGCACGGGCCCTCCTGCGGCCACCACGGCTCCGCGGCTTCCGCGCCCGTGCAGCGATCGTCCGTGCCGGACGTGCTGCGTGCCGCCGGGCAGCCGCTGGACGGGGCGGTCCGCACGGAGATGGAGGCGCGGCTGGGCGCGGACTTCTCCGACGTGCGGCTGCACACCGGGCCGACCGCCCAGCGCTCGGCTGCCGAGGTGGGGGCCCGCGCCTACACCTCCGGCAGCCATGTCGTCATCGGCGCCGGCGGTGCGGACCGGCACACCCTGGCCCATGAGCTGACGCACGTCATCCAGCAGCGCCAGGGGCCGGTCGCGGGTACCGACAACGGCTCCGGACTCAGCGTCTCGGACCCCTCCGACCGCTTCGAACGCGCGGCGGAGGAGAACGCCCGCCGTGTGCTGGCCGGTCCCTCGCCCACGCAGGCGGCTTCCGTGCAGCGGACGGCGGGCGCTCCCACCGAGGAGACGCCCGTGCAGCGGACGACGGCCGCTCCCGCCCGCGCCGGCGGGGAGATCGTCGTACAGCGCTTCGGCGACGGCGAGGCGCCCTTCGACCACGCCCAGTACTACGCGAAGACCGGCTGGCAGGCCGCGGCCGAGGAGTTCGAGAAGCGGCTGGGCGCGTACTCCTTCGGGCATCCGAGGGCGCTCGCCGCGGCCCGTAAGACCGTGTCCCGGCTCAAGCAGCTGCTCATCGCCTACGCCCGCACGGAGCACAAGGACGTGGCTCTCGCCAACAAGTCGTTCTTCAAGGACGACAAGACGAGCGCCGGACAGGTGGGCGAGGGTTTGACCACCGCCCAGATCAACGAGTTCTTCGCCCGCGACGGCAACGTCCGCGAGCTGATCACGGCCGTCTACAACGCCGCCTACTACAACAAGGGGGCGGAGCTCTCCCTCAAGGACATCCTCAACGGGATCATCGGGCCCAAGCCGCAGCTCGCGTCCACCCTCGGTATGGACCAGGAGGAGCTGAAGAAGCACTCGGCGTTCCTCAACGGCTGGTCCCGCCCGCCTCTGTGGGCCGCGGCGAACCTCGCGGGCAAGGGCTACAACTACGAGAAGGACCCGTACGCGCTGGGCAACCTCCTGTGGCAGTCGGACCCGGAGACCTTCGCCGGCGACACCCGCGAAATGATCAACAGCCAGGGGCCCCGGAAGGAACGGAGCGAGGCCGACAAGGAGGCCAACCGCAAGACCCCCCGCGACTATGAGGAGCGGGGTGCCCCGCTCAGCTCGCGCGAGCTGGCCTTCGTCGGCAAGCCCGGCCCGGACGACAAGCTGCCCTGGAACGAGGGCACGGCCTACTGGGAGATCCAGCAGAACGAGTCCTGGCCGAAGGAGAACGCCGCCCGCGGCGTCCCGGTCGTCGCGGGCATGTCGGGCACGACGACCCGGATGCTCAAGACCTTCCAGTGGATCAAGGTGTCCGGGGTGGACGTCTTCGACTACCGGATGGCCGTGATGGGCTGGATGCTGCCGTCCTGGGACCACTCGCTCTACGAGATCCTGCGCGGCTCCTGGGCGGCCGGGGTGAAGGGGCCCGGCGAGTCCGCGGCGCGGGCCGGCAAGGGCGCGGCGCTGATGTACCAGAACATCGCGCCCTTCACGGAGGAGGAGCTGCGGCAGAACGTCTGCGTCGGCGGTCATTTCCCGCACGAGGCGATGTACTTCGCCGAGGCCAACAAGCCACGGGACACCGATCCCCAGGCGAGCGGCTTCATGGAGCCCGGCCAGAACGCGGCCGGCACGGTGCCGGCCAAGTACAACGCCTTCGTGAGCGGCGACACCGCACCCACCCCGCGCATCGCCAAGTGGAAGGCGGACAACGGGGGCGCCTCCACCGAGGCCGTCGCCGAGAAGTTCAAGCCCGCCCACGCGACCGCGCTGATGGCGTACACCGGCGGGGCCCACCAGATGATCAACTCGGTGGTGCGCAGCCGACTGCTGCCCGAGGGCTACGCGCCGTACGGCACCGGCGGCGTGGCCTCGGCCGGCGCCGAGGCCGTCTCGCTCCAGCAGATCAAGAGTCAGCTCCGTTGGGCCGCCCAGAACGACGGTCCCAGCCAGGAGTGGGTGCCCACGCTCGACGAGGACCCGGTGATCCAGCCGCAGCTCGCGAACGCCCGGGGCACGGACCCGGTGGCCAAGAAGGCGGCGATGGCCGTCATCGACGCGCGGATCGACGTACTCGCCCCCGTCCTCTTCGAGGAACTCAAGGCACACGCCGACATGACGATGGAGGCGCTCAACCGGCTGCCTCCCGTCACCGGCAAGGTCTACCGCGGCGACTGGAATCTCGGCGGGGACGATTCGATCTACCGGCTCGGCAAGCAGGCCGCGCTGAACTACCGGCCCGGCTCCGTCTTCACGACCTCCTTCGACAGCACCAGCCGGGAGAAGTCCGTGGGGCTGGGCTTCATGCGCGGCCAGCGGGTGTCCGGCACGAAGACGCACCGGATCCTCCTGGAGCTGACGCTCACCGGGAAGTACGGCCGTGACATCGACCCGTTCCACCAGTACCAGGGCACCGAGGCGGAGGTCCTGCTCATGCCGGGCGCGAGTTTCAAGGTGGACAGGAGCGAGTGGCTGCAGGACCCGGGCCACGATCCGGCGAACGGCGGCAGCGACTGGTACGAGCACGTCTACGCGACAGAGGCCTGACGGCCCGACCGCCCGACCGCTGCGGCTCCCAGGCCCTACGGGGCCGGGACAACCCGTGCCGGAACGGAGGTGCGCGTGGCCGTGGCCAGGCGGAGGTGGCCGGGCGGGGGTGTCCGGGGCGCAACCCTCACACCCCCGCCCCGGCCCCGCTGAGGGCAGCGTTCCTCGCGGGAAACAACGGTGATGCGGTCGGGTAACGTCGACAACGCACGCTCCTGGACATGACCTCGAATTCGCGTGTGGTGGTGATCGGCGCCGGCCTCGCGGGCGTACGACTCGCCCGCCGGCTCGGCGAGCTGGGCACGCCCGCGCTGCTGATCGGCGAGGAGGAGCACCGGCCCTACAACCGGGTCCTGCTCGCCGAGGTGCTGGCCGGTCGGTACGCCCCCGAGGTGATCGCGCTGCCCGCGCCCGCCGGACTGGTACGGGGCCGGGTCACCGGCATCGACCGCGACCGGCGGACCGTGACCTGCGCGGACGGTTCGGAGATCGCATACGACACCCTGGTCCTGGCCACCGGCTCCAACCCGGTGCTGCCGCCCCTGCGCGGTCTGTTCACCCCCGACCACGTCCTGCCGGAGGGCGTCCACGCCTTCCGCACCATGGACGACTGCCTCGGCCTGTCGAAGGCGGTACGGCCGGGCGTGCGGGCGGTCGTCATCGGCGGCGGACTCCTCGGGGTCTCCGCGGCCCGTGCGCTCGCGGTACGCGGCGCCCAGGTCGTCCTCGCCCAGCAGGCCGAGCGGCTCATGGAACGCCAGCTCGACCCGAACGCGTCCAAGCTGGTGCTCCGGCACCTGAGGGACCTCGGCGTCGAGGTCCACACCGAGTGCCGGGTCCGCGACGTGCGCTGCGTCGGCGGCGCCGTCCGCTCGGTGGAGATGGCCGACGGGTACGCCCTCGACGCCGACCTGGTGGTGCTGGCCTGCGGGGTCTCCCCGCGCGCCGGACTCGCCAAGGCGGCGGGGCTCGCCGTCCACAAGGGAATCCTGGTCGACGACGAACTCCGCACGTCCGACCCGTACATCCGGGCGATCGGCGACTGCGCACAGCACGACGGGAACGTGTACGGGCTGGCGGCGCCCGCGCTGGAACAGGCGGACGTCCTCGCCGAGTCGCTCGCCGGAGACACGGGCTCCCGGTACGCCGGCACCCGCGCCCTCACCCGGCTCACCCTCGCCGGGCACAGCGCCTTCGACCTCGCCGCGTTCGGCGAGACGGAGCCGCGCCCCGGCGACGACGTCGTACAGCTCGCCGACGCCACCCGGGGCACCTACCGCAAGGTCGTCGTCCGCGACGACCGCTTGGTCGGCGGGGTCCTCGTCGGCGAACTCGGCACCGTCGGCGCGCTGGCGCGCGCCTGGGAGGGAGCAGAGCCGCTCCCCTCCGACGGCGGCCCCCTGCTCCACCTGCTCACCAACGATGGAGGCTCCTGATGACCGCCACCCCCGGGGGCACCCCCACGATCGTGCTCGTCGGCCACGGCATGGTCGGCCAGCGCTTCCTCGAGGCGCTCGCCGAGCGCGGCCTGACCGCCACGCACCGCGTGGTCGTGCTCTGCGAGGAGCCGCGTCCCGCGTACGACCGCGTGCAGCTCACCTCGTACTTCTCGGGCAAGACGCCCGAGGACCTCTCGATGACCGACATGCAGTTCATCGCCGACCACGGCATCGAGCTGTACGTCGGTGACCCCGCGGAGACGATCGACCGCGAGGCCCGCAAGGTGACGGCCCGCTCGGGACTGACGGTCGACTACGACATCCTCGTCCTGGCCACCGGCTCCTACCCGTTCGTGCCGCCCGTCCCGAACAAGGACGCCGAGGGCTGCTTCGTCTACCGCACGATCGAGGACCTCCTCGCGATCGAGGAGTACGCCAGGACGAGGACCACGGGTGCGGTCGTCGGCGGCGGTCTGCTCGGACTCGAGGCGGCCGGCGCTCTGAAGGGCCTCGGGCTCACCTCCCACATCGTGGAGTTCGCGCCCCGCCTGATGCCGGTCCAGGTCGACGAGGGCGGTGGCGCCGCGCTGCTGCGCACCATCGAGGACATGGGGCTGTCCGTCCACACGGGCGTGGGCACCCAGGAGATCGTCGTCGACGAGTCCGGCGCCGTCACCGGCATGAAGCTCTCCGACGGCTCCGAGCTCGCCACCGACCTGGTGGTGTTCAGCGCCGGTGTCCGCCCCCGCGACCAACTGGCCCGCGAGTCCGGCCTGACGGTCGGCGAGCGTGGCGGCATCGCCGTCGACGAGCAGTGCCGCACGGTGAACGACCCGCACGTGTTCGCGATCGGCGAGTGCGCGCTGGCCGCCGACGGCCGGGTGTACGGCCTGGTGGCCCCCGGCTACGAGCAGGCCATCACGGTCGCCGCGACCATCGCCGCCGACGAGTCCGAGCAGCTGACCTTCACCGGCGCCGACCTCTCCACCAAGCTGAAGCTGCTCGGTGTGGACGTGGCGTCCTTCGGTGACGCCCACGGCACCGCCGAGGACTGCCTCGACGTCGTCTACTCCGACTCGCGCTCGGGCCTGTACAAGAAGCTGGTCATCGGCCGCGACGGCACGCTGCTCGGCGGCATCCTGGTCGGCGACGCGGAGGCGTACGGCACCCTGCGCGCCTTCACCGGGTCCGTGCCGCCCGTCGCCCCCGAGTCGCTGGTCCTGCCGGCCGGTGCCGGCGAGTCCGTCCAGCTCGGCCCGTCCGCGCTGCCGGACGAGGCGATCGTCTGCTCCTGCCACAACGTGTCGAAGGGCACGATCCGCGGCGCGGTGACGGAGCACTCCTGCACCACCGTGCCCGAGGTGAAGAAGTGCACCAAGGCCGGTACCGGCTGCGGCAGCTGCGTCAAGGTGCTCGGCCAGCTGGTCACCGCCGAGCTGGAGGCGAGCGGCGTCGAGGTCGACAAGGGCCTGTGCGGCTGCTTCTCGCAGACCCGCGAGGAGCTGTACGAGATCGTCCTCGCCCTGCGCATCAACACCTACCAGGACCTCCTCGACCGCTACGGCCGGGACAACGCCCGGGGCGGCGACGGCTGCGAGGTCTGCAAGCCGGCCGTCGGCTCGATCATCGCCTCCCTCGCCCCGACGATCGGCGCGAGCGGCTATGTCCTGGACGGCGAGCAGGCGGCCCTCCAGGACAGCAACGACCACTTCCTCGCCAACCTCCAGAAGAACGGCTCCTACTCGGTCGTCCCGCGCATCCCCGGCGGTGAGATCACCCCCGAGGGCCTGATCGTGATCGGTGAGATCGCCCGCGACTTCGGCCTCTACACGAAGATCACCGGCGGCCAGCGGATCGACATGTTCGGCGCCCGGGTGGAGCAGCTCCCGCTGATCTGGACCCGGCTGGTGGACGCCGGCTTCGAGTCCGGTCACGCCTACGGCAAGTCGCTGCGCACGGTGAAGTCCTGCGTCGGCCAGACCTGGTGCCGCTACGGCGTCCAGGACTCCGTCCGCATGGCGATAGACCTGGAGCTGCGCTACCGGGGGCTGCGCTCCCCGCACAAGCTCAAGTCGGCGGTGTCCGGCTGCGCCCGCGAGTGCGCCGAGGCGCAGTCGAAGGACTTCGGCATCATCGCCACCTCCAACGGCTGGAACCTCTACGTCGGCGGCAACGGCGGCGCCACCCCGCGCCACGCCGACCTGCTCGCGCAGGACCTCACCGACACCGAACTGGTCCGCCTCATCGACCGGTTCCTGATGTTCTACATCCGCACCGCCGACCGCCTGGAGCGCACCTCGACCTGGCTGGACCGGATCCCCGGCGGCCTGGACCACGTACGGGACGTGGTGGTGGAGGACTCGCTCGGCATCTGCGAGGAGCTGGAGTCCCTGATGACCGACCACGTCGCGCACTACGCCGACGAGTGGGCCACCACCATCAACGACCCGGAGAAGCTCGCCCGGTTCGTGTCCTTCGTCAACGCGCCCGACACCCCCGACCCGGTCGTCGGCTTCGTGCCCGAGCGCGACCAGATCAAGCCCGACCTGCCGTTGCTGTCCATCGGCCACCGTCCCCTGGAAGGGAGCGCCCAGCGATGACCCTGGCACTCGAGACGACCGCCCTCAAGGTCCAACTGCGGCTGGAGGACCAGTGGTTCACGGTCTGTGACCTCAGTCAGCTGATCCCCGGCCGCGGTGTGGCCGCCCTGCTGCCCGACGGCCGTCAGGTCGCCCTGTTCCTGGACCGGGCCGGTGAGCTGTACGCCGTCGACAACCGCGATCCGTTCGGCGGCGCGGCCGTCCTCTCCCGCGGTCTGACCGGTACCTTCGACGGCCGAACGTTCGTCGCCTCCCCGCTGCTCAAGCAGCGTTTCGACCTGCTGAGCGGGGAGTGCCTGGACGACGACACGGTGCGCATCGCCACCTACCAGGTGCGCACCGCCTGACGCTCGCCTGTCGTCTGTCGCCGGCCCGGCGTCGTGGACTGCAGACGTCTGGCCGGACGCTGGGCGGGGATGCCGGTGCTCGCGCCGCCGCCCGCGCTCTCGGTGCCGCCGGTGTTCCCGGTGCCGCCGTGCCGGGCCGGTACCGCCGGGAGCCGGACCACCGCGTCCAGGCCGCCGCGCGGCGCGGGCCGCAGGACCACCTCGCCACCGCTCGCGTGGGCGAGGCGCTGCACCAGGGCGAGGCCCAGACCGGTGCCGCCCTTGGGGGCGTCCGGGGCGCGCCAGAAGCGGTCGAAGGCACGCCGGCGCTGCTCCTCGGTCATACCGGGGCCCTCGTCCATGACGTGCAGCTCGACCCAGCCCGGACCGGCCGGGCGGTGCGGATGCCGATGCGGGTGGCGGTGCGGGAAGCGGCGCTCGTGGGGCGTGTGGTGGCGCGGGTCGACGGAGACCGTGGAGCCCGGGGGCGCCACCCGCAGGGCGTTGGAGAGCAGGTTGTCGAGGATCTGCTCCACGGCCCCGGGCAGCGCCAGCACCTCGCCCGCGTAGTCCCCCGCCAGCGCCAGCCACACGCCGTGCTGCTCGAACAGCGGCGTCCAGGCGCGGTGCCGCTCCGCGCACACCCGGCCCAGGTCGACCGGCTCCCGTTCCACGGCACTCTCGTCGAGCCGGGCCATCGCGAGCAGCCCCTCGACCATCCGGGCCAGCCGGTCGGTCTCGGTCAGCGCGGCGGTGAGTGAGCCCCGCGCGTTCAGGGCGATGTCGTTCTCCAGGTTCTCCAGCCGCAGCCGCAGCGCCGCGAGGGGCGTCTTCAGCTGGTGCGAGGCCTCACCGGCGAAGGCCCGCTGGGAGGCCAGCAGGTGTTCCAGGCGGGCGGCGGTCCGGTTGAAGGTGGCGGCGAGACTGCGGACCTCCGGCGGCCCCTTGGTGATCGCCACCGGGACGGCGGTGCCGCCCATCGCCAGCTCATGCGTGGCGTGCTCCAGTTCGCGGATCGGACGGCCGGTCCAGCGGGCGATGACGAACCCGAGCGCGGCCACCGCGGTGAGCGCCGCCAGCCCGCCCAGGGCCAGCAACAGCCAGACGTGGTGCACCCGTTCGGACACCATCCGGGTCGGCACCGTGATCCGGACGGCGCCCTGTTCCTCGACGCCGTGGCGCACCGGGGTGGCCACCGCGAGGTACTGCACACCGCCGATGGTGGAGGTGCGCACGTCGGCCGTCGCGGTACCGCGCAGGGCGGCGGCGATGCCCGGCCAGGAGGCGAGTCCGCCCTCCTCCCGCTCGGTGAGTGGGTGCGAGGAGGCCAGCAGGGTGCCGCTCCCGTCGACGATCAGCACCTTGCCGCCGATGCGTTCGGCGCAGTGCGCGGCCCGCTCGGGCAGGTCCTGCGCCGCCCGGCCCGCCGAGATGGACAGCGAGGCGAACGCCGAGACCGACTCCGCCTCGTCCGTCGCCGCGTTGATCACCCGCTCCCGCTCACCGCGCGAGTACACGAAGCCCAGCGGGATCTCCAGGCAGAGCAGGACCAGGGCGGCGAGGGTGAGATAGCTGAGCAGCAGCCGACGGGTCATCGGTAGGCCGCCGAGTGCTGGTCGTAGGCGTGCGGTTCGTAAGCGTGCGGTTCGTAGGCCGACGGCTCGTAGGCGCCCTGGGGATGGGTGGGCTGAGGGTGAGCGGGCCGGGCGAAGGCCGGTGAGGCAGCAGCCGGTGGGGCGGGAGCCGGTGGTTCGTACGGCTGTCGCGCGCTCGGGGAGGAAGTGTGCACCGCCAGCCGGAAACCCACTCCGCGCAGCGTCTGGATCCAGGCCGGGTTGCCCAACTTCCTTCGCAGGGTGGCCACATGGACGTCCAGCGTCTTGGTCGGCCCCTGGTAGTGCGGGTCCCAGACCCGGTCGAGTATCTGCTGGCGTGAGTACACGGCCCCCGGATCCTCGGTGAGCAGCGCGAGCAGCTCGAACTCCTTGGGCGTCAGGGCCACCACCTCCTCACCCACCCACACCTGCCGGGTCCGCCGGTCGACGACCAGGGGACCGGCGGCGGCTGTGACGGGGGCCGGGGCGGCGGCTGCGGCGGCGGCGGTGGCAGTGGCCGTCGCCGCGCCCTCGAACGCCTCGAACGCCTCGTAGGATCCGGTCGTCCCGAACGCTCCGGTCGGCCCGTACGCTCCAGCCGCGTCGAACGCTCCGCTCGTCTCGGACGTCGGGGAGGCGAGAGGGGCTGCGGCCGCCGGCGCGAAGGACTCACCGCCGACCGGCTCCTGTCCCGTGAGATCCCGTTCGGCCAGGCCCCGGTGCGTCCGCCGGGTCACCGCGCGCACCCGCGCCACGAGCTCACGCATGCTGAACGGCTTCGCCAGGTAGTCGTCGGCGCCCAGCTCCAGGCCCAGCACCCGGTCGGCCTCCTCCCCCCGGGCGCTGAGGATGATGATGGGGACGTCGGAGTTCTGCCGGATGCCCCGGCAGACGTCGATGCCGTCGATGTCGGGCAACCCCAGGTCGAGCAGCACGACATCGCCGTACGGCCCCCTCAACCCCTCGCCGCCGGTGCCGACGTGACGCACCGCCAGCCCGAAGTTCCCGAGGCCCTCGACGAGCGGTTCGGCGATCGTCCGGTCGTCCTCGATGAGCAGGACTCGTACACCCATGCGTTCCCGTCTCTCCTGTGCACCGAATTCACGTGTTCCGTGGATCCGTCACGCTACAAGAACGGTCAGGAAAACGCCTCAGATCTCCCGGACAATGTGAGCAGCAGCTCAACTCCGGACGAAAACTGTCCCATTCTTGTCGGCGCTTTAGTGTTCCTCTAACCTTCGCCTGGCATTGGCTCCTCTACGGTGATGAGGAACTGGTCGGACCCCCATGCCGACCAGCTCTGACCTGGGAGGATCCGTGAAGGCACTGCTGGACCGCGCCCGCTCGTTCAAACGGCGGGTCGACTTCGAAAGCGGCGAATACCGGCGACTGGCCGAGGGCCAATATCCCGAGGCATTGTTCATCACCTGCTCGGACTCACGGGTGATACCCGCACTGATCACGGGCGCGCGGCCCGGTGAGATATTCGAGCTGCGAAACGCGGGAAATATCGTTCCGCCGCACGGCAGGCAGGGTGCCTCCGGCGAGGCGGCCACCATCGAGTACGCACTGGAGGTGCTCGGCGTTCAGGACATCGTCGTGTGCGGCCACTCCCACTGCGGCGCGATGGGCGCCCTCAAGTCCGGCGACGACCTGTCCGCCCTTCCCGGCGTGGACGCCTGGCTCCAGCTGGCCCGCCCCAGGCTCGCGCCCGTCCTGGACGGCGACGTCGAGGACCCGTCGATGCCGGACGTCGCCCAGCTGAACGTCGTCAACCAGCTGGCGGTGCTGCGCAGTTACCCGGCGACGCGGCAGCGTCTCGACGCCGGGCAACTGCGCCTGCACGGCTGGTACTACGAGGTGCACACCGGTCAGGTGCACGAGCTGGACGAGGACGGCCTGTTCCGGGTGCACGCGGCATGAGCGGCGCACACGCCAGGCACGCACGGGGCCGGGGCACGGGCACGGGCACCGCCACGGGCGCGGAGTGGGACCCGGGCGCCGACTGGGCCACGGGCACGGGCTGGGACACGGGCGCGGACCGGGGAGCGGGCGCGGACCGGAGCTCCGGGGACAGTGACGGAAGGGGCCGCACGTTCGGGGAGGCGGCCGGGCTGACCGGTCCGCCGCCCCGGCCGGCGCCACCGCCCCGGCCCATGTCCCCTCCGACTCCCCCGCGTCCACCCGCGCCGGCACCGACACCGACGATCGGGCGGGACACCACCGCGAAGGCCGCCTCGAGGAACACGGCGAAGGCCGCCTCGCAGGAAACGGCGCCGGGCACAGCGACAGGCACGGCGAAGGGTACGGCGATGGCCGCCCTGAAAGCGGCTGCGCCGAAGGGTGACCTGGCCACCGAGATCACCGCGTCCCTCGTCGTCTTCCTGGTCGCGCTCCCGCTGTGCATCGGCGTGGCCGTCGCCTCGGGCGTCTCCCCCGAGCTGGGCATCATCTCGGGCGTCATCGGCGGCCTGGTGGTGGGCGCGGCACGCGGCAGCACGCTTCAGGTGAGCGGCCCGGCCGCCGGTCTCGCCGCGCTGGTCGCGGAGACCGTGCTGGAGTACGGCGTGGCCATGCTCGGTGTGATCGTGCTCTTCTCGGGCCTCCTGCAGATCGTCCTCGGCCTGGTGAAACTGGGCCGGTTCTTCCAGGCGATCTCCCTGGCGGTCGTCCAGGGCATGCTCGCGGGCATCGGCCTGCCGCTGATGTTCAGCCAGGCATACCCGGTGGCGGACGCGAAGGCCCCCGGTACCCCGCTGGAGAACATGGCCGGCATCCCGGGCCTGCTCGCGGACACGGTCGCCGACCCGCAGGCGATGATCGCCGCCGGGCTCGGCATCGTCACGGTCGTCCTGAGCTTCCTGTGGAAGAAGGCACCGGGACCGGTCAAGAAGGTTCCGGCGGCGCTGGTCGCGGTGGGCATCGGCATCACGGTCGCCGCGCTGCCGGGCGTCGACGTCAAGACGCTCCAGGTGGGCAATCTGCTGGCCTCCGTCGACGTGCCGGGGGCGAAGCAGTTCGCGGGTCTGGCGGACGCGGGGATCATCACCGCGATCCTGACCTTCACCGTGATCGCCTCGGCGGAGTCGCTGTTCACGGCAGCGGCGGTGGACCGTATGCACGACGGTCCGCGCACCCGCTACAACCCCGAGCTGATCGCCCAGGGCGCCGGCAACACGCTCGCGGGACTCCTCGGCGCCCTGCCCATCACTGCGGTGGTGGCCCGTAGTTCGGCGAACGTCCAGGCGGGCGCCAAGACCCGGCTCTCCCGCACCCTGCACGGCCTGTGGCTGCTGGCGTTCGCGCTGCTGCTCCCCCAGGTGCTGGCCCTGATCCCGATCTCGGTCCTGGCGGGCGTACTCGTGCACAGCGGCTGGAAGCTCTTCGCTCCCGACGAGTTCCCGAAGATGTGGCGGCAGGACCGGGGCGAGTTCGCCGTCATGACGATCACCACCCTGGTCATCGTGGCGACGGCGCTTCTGGAGGGCGTCCTGATCGGCCTCGCGGCGGGCATCGTGCTGGCCGCGGTGCGCATGTCCCAGACGGTCATCCGGCAGCACACCGAGGACGACACCGCGAAGGTGGTGATGGCCGGCAACGCGACCTTCCTTCGCCTGCCCCAGGTCATCGAGGCCCTGGAGTCCGCCGCCGAGGCCGGCAAACCCCGCATCCGGCTCGACCTCACCGGCGTGACCCACCTCGACCACGCCTGCCGCAGCCAGGTGGAGGAGTTCACCGCCCAGCAACGCGGCAAGGGCCTGCGGGTGGAACTGCTGATGCCGGGCCCGGCGCAACGACCGCCCGCGGAGGAGAAAGCCGCACCGGTGGCCGACGGCTCCCAGCCCTCCGACCTCCGGCACTCCGACCCGCTGCCCCGCCGCCGTACGGCCCCCGCGCCGGCCACCGTCTCCGCCGCCTCCGGGGCCGCTCCCGGCCCCACCGCCGAGTGGTTCTACCTGGACACCACACCGATGCCTGAGGACTTCGCGCAGCGGTACGCGGAGGAGTACGCCCCGGGGTATGCGGAGGGTTACCCGCGGGGGTACTCGGAGGGGTACGAGGACGAGTACACCTCCGGGTTCGCGCGGGGGCAGGCGTAACCGCGGGCACGGTCACGGGTACCGGCGGGTCCCACGGCCCGGACGGCCCGCCCCGCCCGCATGGCTCATCGGTCCTCGGCTCAGCGCTGCCTCGGCTCATCGGCCCCTCACGGCCGCGCCGGTCACACACGGCAGGCCGCCCGTACCACCCTCGTGCTTCCCGCACCCCCGGACCCACCGAAGCGACCGCAACCCGAACGCGCGGACCGGTGTCCCTCAGGGCATCGGCCGCGCTCGGCAGACGCGACCGACGGAGATCGGGGGACGACCGTGAACCTTTCGCAGGCGTCTCCACGGGCTGCAACCGGTCCCTGAGGTGAGCGTCGGGCCGGGGCTCAGCCCTCGAGGGCCTCGTAGGACACCCCGGTCAGCTGCTCGGAGGCGACCCACAGCTGCTCCCCCGCCCGGTCGTCGAGGGTCCAGGGCGCTCGCCGCGACGGCGCGGGCGCCCCGCGCCACATCGCCAGGGACGGCCCGGTGAACGAGTCCGGGCGGACGCCGGGCGCCGTCGCCGCGTACAGGGCGGGCAGCGCGCCGGCCTCGGCGGACTGGGCGAAGACCCGGTTGCCGAGCGCCATCAGCCGCTCGGCGACCCGGCGCCCCTCCGCCCGCGGCCCCGCCGTCTGGAGGTTGGTCGCCGCGTACCCGGGATGCGCGGCCGCCGCGACGACCTCGGTCCCGGCCGCCGTGAGTCTGCGCGCCAGCTCGTGCGTGAAGAGCAGGTTGGCGGTCTTCGTACGGCCGTAGGCGGTCCAACGCCGGTATTTGCGCTCGGAGTTGAGATCGTCCGGGTCGATGTTGCCGAGCAGGTGGCCCATGCTGGAGACGGTCACGATCCGCGTCGCCCCGGCCGGCCGGTCCTGCGCGGCGAGCAGCGCGGGCAGCAGCAGCCCCGTGAGGGCGAAGTGCCCGAGATGATTCACCCCGAACTGCGTCTCGAAACCGTCGGCGGTGGTGCCGTACGGCATCGCCATCACGCCCGCGTTGTTGACGAGCAGGTCGAGCCGGTCGCAGGGCAGGACGTCCGCGAACTCCCGTACGGAGGCGAGGTCCCCGAGATCGAGCCGCCGCAACTCCGCCTCCGCGCCCGGCACTTCCTCGCGCAGCCGCCGGACGGCCTCCCGCCCCCGCGTCTCGCTCCGGCAGGCGAGCAGCACCCGCGCCCCCTTGCGGGCGAGCTCGCGCACGGTGACGTACCCGAGCCCGCTGTTGGCCCCGGTGACGACGGCGGTGCGACCGCCCTGGTCAGGGATGTCGTGCGCGCTCCAGCCGGACATGGCCGTACTCCCTCCGCGGTGTGCACGGCCCGCAGTTCGAACGGCCCGCAGTGGACACGGGCAGCAGCGTGCACGGGCAGCCTACGGCGCTCCCGGTCACCCATCCCGCATCTCCCCGTTACGACATGTCCACGACATAGCTACCCTGCGCTTCTAGCGTTCGGCAGCGCACGACCCTGAACGACCCCGTCGCCGGGACCGGCGTACGGGCCGGTTCACCACACCACCCCTGGGAGTGAGCGTGGAACGTCGTACCTTCCTGCGTGCGGCCGCGATCGGCGGCTCCTCCGCCGTACTCGGCGGAACCCTCTGGCGCGGCGCCGCCCACGCCGCCCCGGCCCAGCCCGGCACGGGCCCGTACGGGGCGCTCGGCGCGGCCGACGCCAACGGCATCCGGCTCCCGAGCGGATTCACCAGCCGAGTGATCGCCCGCTCCGGCCAGACCGTGTCCGGGACCTCGTACGCCTGGCACAACGCCCCCGACGGCGGCGCCTGTTACGCGGACGGCACGGGCTGGATCTACGTCTCGAACTCGGAGATCAACCCGTCGGGCGGCGCGAGCGCGGTGAGGTTCTCGGCGACCGGGGCGATCACGGCTGCGTACCGCGTCCTCTCCGCCACCCGCCAGAACTGCGCGGGCGGCAAGACCCCGTGGAACACCTGGCTGTCCTGCGAGGAGGTCGATCGCGGGTACGTCTACGAGACCGACCCCTGGGGCACCAAGGCGGCGGTCCGCCGGGACGCGATGGGCCGTTTCAAGCACGAGGCGGCCGCCGCCGACCCGGTCCGCAAGGTGCTCTACCTGACCGAGGACGTGACCGACGGCTGCTTCTACCGTTTCCGGCCGACGAGCTGGGGCGATCTTTCCTCCGGGACGCTGGAGGTCCTGGTGGCCGGCACGGCCACGAGCGGCCCCGTGACCTGGTCCCCGGTGCCCGACCCGACCGGCGCCACCGCCACCCGCAACCAGGTCTCCGGCGCCAAGCGCTTCAACGGCGGCGAGGGCTGCTACTACGCCGACGACACCTGCTGGTTCACGACGAAGGGCGACAACCGGGTCTGGCAGTACAACGCGGCCGCCCAGACGATCGAACTCGCCTACGACGACTCGCTGGTGACGTCCGGCACGGCTCCCCTCACCGGGGTGGACAACGTCACGGGCTCCGCCTCCGGCGACCTCTTCGTGGCGGAGGACGGCGGCACCATGGACATCTGCCTCATCACCCCCGACGACGTGGTCGCACCCTTCCTGCACATCGACGGCCAGTCGGGTTCCGAGATCACGGGCCCGGCCTTCTCCCCGGACGGCACCCGTCTGTACTTCTCCAGCCAGCGCGGTACGAGCGGCAGCTCGTCGGGCGGGATCACCTACGAGGTGAGGGGGCCGTTCCGGACATAGGGACGCCTGGGCAGGCACTTCGACCGCGGGCCGGGATTGACAGGAACTCGACAGCAGAACGGAGGAACGCCGCCGGGCGGCGGCTCGTTACTCGCCAACGAAGTCGAAGCGGAGTGAGACCCACCCACCCGGTGGCCACAGCCCCACCCGTCGTGGCCACAGTTCGCCGTGTCACGCCGCACGCGGAGTCACACGGTTCACAGAGTCACACCGTTCACAGAGTCACACCGTTCGCAGAGTTACGCCGTTCGCCGCCCGCACCCCACTCACGGAGGCACGTGACCATGACCCCCGCTCCCACGCCCGCCCCCACCCCGTCCCGCCGCACCGTCCTCGGCGGCGCGGCCCTGGCCGCCCTCACCCTGACGGCCACGGCGGCCCCCACCGCGACCGCGGCCCCGTCCCCTTCCGGTGCCGCCAAGTCCCGTACCGGAGAAGCTGGTTGGCCGACCGAGTACTCACTCCCCGACGGCTGGCTCCCCGAGGGCATCGCCATCGGCGGCAAGCCGTACGCCTACCAGGGCTCCCGCGCCAACGGCGGCATCCTCCGCACCGACCTGCGCACCGGCGAGGGCACGGTCCTGTACGCGGGCGGCACCGGCCAGGTGTCGGTCGGCCTGAAACTCGACCACGACGGCCTGCTGTACGTGGCGGGCAGCACGGGAGTGGCACGCGTGATCGACTCCCGCACCGGTGAGCTGGTGACGACCCACCGACTCAGCGCGGCGGCAGGCCACTTCATCAACGACGTGGCCCTGCTCGGCGACCGGGCGTGGTTCACCGACTCACGGGACGCCGTGCTCTACGGCGTCCCGCGCGGCCGGGCCGACGGCGAGATCCGCGCCCTTCCGCTCACCGGCGACTGGGTCCAGCTCCCCGACGTGAACAACGCCAACGGGATCGTCGGCACACCGGACGGCCGGGGCCTGATCGTCGTCAAGAGCACACCGGGCGAGCTGTACCACGTGAACCTCAGGACCGGTCACGCCACGAGGATCACGCTGGTCGGCGCGTCGGACGTGGTGAACGGCGACGGCCTCTACCGCATCGGCCGCACGCTGTACGTGGTCCAGAACCGCCTCAACCTGATCAGCGTCTGGTCCCTGGACCGCACGGCGACCACCGCCACGCTCACCCGCACGATCACCGACCCCCGCTTCGACGTCCCCACCACGGCCGCCCGCTACGGTGACCGCCTCTACCTGGTCAACGCGCGCTTCACCAGCCCGCAGCTCCCGGAGACGACGTTCACGGCGGTGGCGGTGTCGATCTGACGAACCGTCCGGCGCCGGGGGCGGCACTTCGACGAGCGCGGGGTGCCGCCCCTCCCCCGGACCACCCGAGGGGATGCGCACAGAAAGTAACAGAACGGCCACTCCTCCCACACCCCACGTAAAACGGCCATACCGTCGTCCCCTCACACCACAGCTCGGGGGGACACACATGAGCAACCCGTACACCACCGCACCCGCACCCGCCCAGGACTCCACTCCCCGATGGGCCAGAAAGAGATACGTCCTGCCCGCCCTCGCCCTGGCCCTGTTCATCGGCGCGGGCATCGGCGGAGCCGACGGTGACAGCACTACGGAGGCGAAGCCGACGTCGGCCGAACCGCAGCCCACGGTGACCGTGACGACCACGACGACGGAGACCGCCGTCCCCGAACCGGCGGGCACGGTGACCGCCACGGCGACGGAGACGGTGCGGGTGACGAAGACGGTCACGGCGAAGGCGAAGGCAGCGGCGAACGACGACGGCTCCGGATCCGACACCCCCGACGAGTCCGACGACTCCTCCGGCTCCTCCGGCTCCTCCGGCTCCGGAAGCGTCTACTACGACAACTGCACGGCCGCCCGCGCGGCCGGCGCCGCTCCGGTCCGTGTGGGTGACCCGGGCTATGGGCGCCATCTGGACCGCGACGGCGACGGCGTGGGCTGCGAATAGGGAACGAAGGCGCGACCCGCCGCCCCTGGCTCGGCTTCGCGCTCACGACTCGACAGCCGTCCGCGGTACGAGCAAGTCCAAGTCCTGGGCCCGGTACGGCTCGGCCACCGTCGGCCGTTTGCCGAACCGGCAACAGAATTCGCGACCTGCGCGCCGGGCCCGCACCCTCGGAACCGATGGACGATCTCAAGTCTTGGAGGGTCGATGCCGCAGCAGACCGCGAACGACGTGAAACACCGCATGGTCCCCTCGCCCGCAGGCCGTGTCCATGTGGTGGAGCAGGGCCAGGGCCCCCTGGTCCTGCTCGTGCACGGCTTCCCCGAGTCCTGGTACTCCTGGCGTCATCAGCTGCCGGCACTGGCTGCGGCCGGATACCGCGCGGCCGCCATCGACGTCCGCGGCTACGGCCGCTCCTCCAAACCCCGTGCCGCGGACGCGTACCGCATGCTGGAGCTGGTGGAGGACAACGCCGCGGTCGTCCAGGCCCTGGGTGAGCGATCCGCGGTGATCGTCGGTCACGACTGGGGTGCGACGATCGCGGCCGACTCCGCCCTGCTGCGCCCGGACGTCTTCCACGCGGTGGGTCTGCTGAGCGTCCCCTACACCCCACCGGGCGGACCGATGCCGAGCGAGGTCTTCGCACAGATGGGCGGGACGGGTGCGGCGGGTGGGGAGGAGGAGTTCTACGTCTCCTACTTCCAGGAACCCGGCCGCGCCGAGGCGGAGATCGAGCCCGACGTACGAGGCTGGCTCGCGGGCTTCTACGCCGCCCTGTCCGCGGACACGATGGCGGCGGGCTCCCCCGACCCCCACTTCGTCACCCGGGGCGGAAAGCTGCGCGATCGCTTCCCCACCGGGAGGCTCCCCGCCTGGCTCACGGAGGCGGATCTCGACGTCTACGCGGAGGAGTTCGAGCGAACCGGCCTGACCGGCGCCCTGAACCGCTACCGCAACATGGACCGCGACTGGAAAGACCTCACGGCCTTCACCGGCGCCCCGATCACCCAGCCGTCCCTGTTCATCGGCGGTGCCCTCGACGCCTCCACGACCTGGCTGGCCGCCGCGATCGAAGCATTCCCCACGACCCTCCCCGGCCTCTCCTCGTCCCACATCCTCGATAACTGCGGCCACTGGCTCCAACAGGAACACCCCGAACAAACCAACGAACTCCTCAGCACCTGGCTGTCCACCCTGCCGACGTCCTGACCCCCCACCCCCACAACAAAGGGCGGCACCCTCACACAGGGTGCCGCCCGAATCCACATCCGCCCTACCGACGATCAGTCGCGCCGAATCAACTCCGGATCGATACGCCGGCCGATCAGGGGCAGCGACCCGAGCGCGGCAAGGACCACGACGCCGAGCGCGGAAACGAGAAGCAGCGGCAGCCCGGCCCCGTCCCAGAAGACGGCCCCGCCACCGGTCACCAGGTAACTGGACTCCGCCATCTTCCCGGTCACCACCGCGAGCACGAGCCCGACGGTCAAGGGCAAGACAACCTGCGCGACCTGAACGGCCCGGAGAGTCCGGGGCCTGGCCCCGAGCAACGCCAGGGCAGTGACCTGCGGCCGGCGTTCCACGGCTCGATCAGTGGCGGCGACGAGATACGCCGCCACCCCGATGATCAGACCCAGAATCATGCCCACGGCGAGGAGGGTCTTGATGACGGTGATCTGCTGGAGAGCGGCGGCATCCACGCCGTCCGTCTCGACCTCGATCGTGGGGTCGACCCCCGCGATGCCTTCGAGTACGGAGCGCACGGTCTCGGGAGCGGCGCTGCTGAGGAGCTTGAGAGTGGCTCGGTCCTCGGGACGGAAGCCGGCGGGGAACAGGGACGGTGGGATCAGAACAGCGCCGCTGCTGACCATCTGTGCTGCCGTGTCGTCGTGATACTTGATCGTCTGACGCGGCACCTCCACATTGACGACCCGGCGCTCGCCTTCGGAGTTGCGCAGGTGGAAGGGGAACGTGCTTCCCGGCTTGCTGGCCTCGTCGTAGGTGTGACCCTGAACCATCAGCCGGGCGGGACGTCCGTCGACGCAGTTCTCGACCAATGACGCCATCCTGCGCAACTGCCCGCAAGTGGCGATCACGGCACTGATACTCGTCCACATCTCGCTGCTGGGTTCCGTCCACGACTGCGCCTGAACGGCGTGGCTACGGACGCCCGGGACCTTGGTGAGAGCCCGCTCCTTGCTCTCGGGAACATCGTCGAGCGCCACGGTGTAGAGCTGAACCGGCGAGGTGTTCTTGGAGACCTGGTTCAGCTCGATGAGCACGCCCTGCGTGAGTGACGCCGCGTAGACCAGCAACACCAGGCCGGTCGCCACGCGGAGAGCACCGCCCGGCTCCACTTCGTTGCGGCGCATGGCGAGACCCAGAGAAAGCGAACTCGTGACCCGGGCAACTGTCCGGGCCAGCGCGCGCGAGAGGATCGGCAACGACAGCACGAGGCCGGTACCGACCAGCACGACGGCGAGCGGCATCAGGATCGCGGAGAACGACGTGTCCGTGGGTACGTTCCCCGTCGCGCCGGCCACGCAGTATCCGATGACGATGCCCAGTCCGGGAACGAGCGGGAGCAGGCCCCACAGACGCGGCGGCTTCTCCACGGCACTGCGCCGCACGGCCAGCGGGTTGGCCGCGGCCTTCTTCGCTCCGGCCCGACCCACGAACCAGGCCAACGCCGGACAACCCACCAGACAGACGAGGAGCGCCGTCCCGGGCAACGCACCATCGGCCGGGTACCACTTGAACCCGGGCAGTCCCACCCGCGCAACCAGTTGATTGACGACCCAGTAGGCACCCAGACCGAGCACGGCTCCCAGCAACGCGGCAGCGACGGTCTCGGCCGCGTTGACACGCTGTGTGCCCTTCGTGCTCAGCCCGAGCAGGCGCAACGCGGCCAGCCGCCTCATACGGGAAGCGGCGGACAGCCGGGCGCACACGGAAAGAAACACTGCCAGCGGTAGCAGCACGACACCTGCCAAGGTGAAGCGCAGAATGTCGAGCGTGGAGGGCTCCACGGTCGGGAAGCGCGCATGTTTCCAACCGAATTCCGACAAGTGGCCACCCCCCTTCAGCTCTTCGGGGCTGGCGCCGACGTACGCATAGAGCTCGTCGGGCTGGGCCAGCCCCTGAGCGGAGATGAGCCCGACCTCGTTCCCGGGCAGAAGTTGAGCAAGGCCGGGATCTTTGTCCAGCAGCTCGTGCAGCCGCGGGGATACGAACACCTCACCAGGGCCTGGAAGTTCCGGCAGGCCCGGTGGCGGGGTGATGGGTGCGCCTGTCTGAGCCACGAAGATCCGGGTGAGGGGTTCGGAACCGTAGGGGTCCATTCGGGTGAGAGCCAAGCCATGCGCTCTCCTCGCTGTTGAGGTGCAGCTGCCCAGACCATTTGAGCAATCCGGCTCACGGGCCGCCTTTCGGGCATCCTGTGCCGCCAAGATTCCAGGAATCGCGAGTACAACAGCCAGACAGCACACACCGATCGCGCTGCCTACCACCATGAGCAAGAATCGAATTCGGTTGCTCCGGCCACTACCCAGCAATAGCCGCAAGCCCAGGAGAAGTTCCTTCACGACGCTTCCCGCACCTGAGCCGTCAGCGCGCCGTCGCACATGATGTAGCGGTCGTCCGCCCGGTCTGCCACCTGCGTGTCGTGAGTGACGAGCACCACGGCCGTTCCTTGCGATCGCGCCAGACTGAGGAATTCATCCAAGACAGCCTTGGCATTGCTGCTGTCGAGCGAGCCGGTGGGCTCATCGGCGAAGACGACGGCTGGTCTGTGCACCAACGCTCGGGCGACCGCCACACGTTGGCTTTGCCCCCCAGACACCTGCGACGGACGCCGCTCGCGTAGATCCGCGAGGCCGAGCCGCCCCAGGATCTCACCGGCCGCTGCGAGAGCTTCAGCCTTGCGTTGTCCAGCCAGTCGCAGCGGTAGCGCCGCATTCTCCTCTACCGTCAGCTCGGGTAGGAGTTCGCCGTATTGGAAGACAAATCCGAACCGCTCACGACGAAGCATGCTGAGTTCCTCGTCATTGAGAGCCCCGAGAGAGAGCCCGTCGAAACGGACCTCACCGCACGACACTGGGAGCACACCGGCCAGGCAATACAGCAGTGACGACTTCCCAGACCCACTCTGTCCCGTAATTGCCGCGACCTGTCCCCGCCCTAGCGAAAACTCCACGTTCCGGACTGCCAGCGTCTCACCGTAGAAGAGGTCAACCCCTTTGGCTGACAGGACTTCTGACGTCTTGATCTCGTTCTCCTATCAGGAGCACGAGCCCAGGTAGATACGCCTGGGCTCGAGAAGGCGGACAGGCTCAGCCACGGTCCCAGTCGTGCGTGAAGGTCTCGAGAGGTGCACAGTTGTCCGGACGGAGTGCGCCCCGGTCACGACACACTCGGAGCTTCGCCCTGCTGATGTATCGCTGGGCACCATCCCAATTCGACTGGTGCAGTCGAACCGAACTCCGCTGCTTTCCGTAGTACCTCACCCAGTCGTGCCCTTGGACCTGGACCTCGACATAGACGTTGTGGCGGTCTCCGGCGATCGTGTCAGTCATCCGGCCCCACCATTCGAAGGCACCGTGATTGACGCCGGGCCGGTTGAGTTTGTAGTGCCCTGCGCTGAACTCAACGCCCGTGGATTCGAGGTGCGGGATACCTCCCTCTGCTGGCGAAGCAACCGCCGCCACCGCCCCGCCGAACATCAGACCAACCGCAGCCAAGCCGAGCACTGCCCTCTTCATCCATACCTCCGTAACCATCAGCGACGTGACCATCGCTAGGAGTAACGGACTGTAGCGGCACGTAAGTTGACAGAAACGATCTATCGCCCCACAACCATCACATCAGGCGATCGACTTCCAGCCACGTCGCCACAGAAACGGCCACCCTCACGCCACCGGCAGCTGGGCGTACCGCTCAAGAAGCGATCCACGCGTAAGCGTCGGAAGGGGATTCCGCGAAGGCCGCGTTCTGGGAGCCGTGCAGGTGGGCGTAGGTGCCGCCGTGGGTGAGGAGGTCTAGGTGGCGGCCCGTTTCCATCAGGTGGCCGCGGTCGACGACGAGGATGCGGTCGGCGTCGGGAGCCAGGTTGAGGTCGTGCGTGATCATGATGGTGGTGCGGCCAGCCATGAGCCGGCGCAGCGGTTCGACGATGCGGCGGGTGGCGATCGCGTCCAGTCCGGTGGTCGGTTCGTCGAGGACGAGGACCGGCGCGTCCCGCAGCACGGCCCGCGCGATGGCGAGGCGCTGCAGCTGACCGCCGGACAACCGTGCGGAGTTGGGGTCGATCCAGGTGTCGTACCCCTCGGGCAGCGCGGTGATGAACTCGTGCGCGTCGGCCGCCCGGGCCGCCGCCGCGAGGAACGTGCGGTAGACCGTGGCGTGCACCGCTCCGCGGGCCTCGGTGATGCCGGCACTGAACAACGCGGACGCCGTGCCGATCAGCCCGGAATTGGTCAGCCTTGCGCTCGCTCGGAGAGTTGGAGATCCAATTGTTGAATTTGTTGCAGATGTAGAGACGTGGGCTGACCTTTTCTGGGGCGCTTATAACGGAGGAAAGCATCAAGCGAGCTACGATCCGGATCCGCGAGATATTAGAACTCTGGCCATCTCGGGAAATCTACTGC
Organism: Streptomyces sp. NBC_01334; assembly: GCF_035983595.1. NCBI lineage: Bacteria > Bacillati > Actinomycetota > Actinomycetes > Kitasatosporales > Streptomycetaceae > Streptomyces > Streptomyces sp. NBC_01334. The sequence goes on from NZ_CP130718.1 coordinate 3,424,702, forward strand.
TCATGGCGTACCTTTTGCACCGCTGCGGAATGTCTAAGCGCGCTCTTGCTGATATGTTCCGAAGCAGAGTGAGCTATGAGCTCCGTGAGCGAGTTAAGAATTTGGTGCAGAATCCGCCAGTCGGTTTGCGGCCGAATTCGTCACGCTAGGCATGTGCATCCTGCTTCCAAGACTCCCACGACTCGGCACCCCCGCGAAGGGGCCCTGACGGGCGAAGCACAGGCGACAGGTCCGGCACGCGCCAAGCTGTATGGCCAACGGGCCCTATGCGGCGTGCCCTTGGGAGGCGGTTCCGGACTAACGCTTTGCCGGGGTTGCGACGACACGTCAGAAGCCGCAGGATCAGCACCTCTATCGGCAGGTATATACCGCTGCGACAGTCATGGGACGATAAATAGCCCCGGTTCTTTCAGCATGCTGACCTGAACCTTGCACTCCTTCAGGTTCAGAGTCACTACCTGCTTATCGAGGGCGGCAAGTGCGGCATCTACTCGATCTTCGGTCTCATCGTTCCTGTAGTCGTCCAAATAGATCGCTGACGAATAGAACCTGTACGCCTCACTGTAGGCGGCGCCAGCGGCATGAAGTTTATCGATTTCGCTTCGCTGTTCGTCGGGCTGCTCTAGTGCGCGCCAGCTTCCTACGAGGTGCCGCATGGATGCGGAGACCTCATCCGCATCGTCCGATGCAGCGGTTCGATCTACTTGCACGGGGTTGTACTTCCGTACTAGCTCCCAGTAAGACGCCCCAAAAGCCTCCATTTTCCGCTCAACTACCGGAAACTCCTGCTCGCAAATCGCGTCTGCCTTAGCTCGCCACTCGCTGAGCTTCGGGGCCCCGCTCTCGCAGCGCGTTAAGAAGAAAGCCAGGATGCCAATGGTTGCTGAGATGACGCCTACCCACCAGCCGATGTGGGTCCGCAGTCCACTTCCTCGTGATTCTGCCGAAGGCTCATCACCCATGACTGCCCCCTAGAGGCGAAACACAGTTTTAGTGTCCCCCTGCATGGCTGCATACGCACGTCGGCAGGAGGATTCACGTTCCCCTTTCAACTGCCCGTCAAGACAAGGCGAACTTAAGGTGATGATCACGCCCCGGCGACCCCGCCCTCCATGCTCGGCACCCGGATGCCCTGCGTTGACTGCTCCTGGTGGCCGCTGTGCCGCCCATGAGCGTGAGGCGAACGCACTGCGCGAGACACCAGGGACGAGCGCGTACGGCCGACGGTGACCGAATATCCAGCGCCGCAGCAAGCCAGCGATGGTGGCTGATCACTTCCTCGGAGTCGCGTCGCTCGCTGGTTGCTCGTGGCAAGCGGTGCTCGTCCGCCCGCCATCTAAGGGATGCCAATCAGGGCGGGGCCCCTCTGGTGACGGCTCGTGCCGGGATCCAGTCGCATGTGGAGGGCACAACGAGGGCACAACGGCGTCACGCAAGTTCAACGGCAACCAACGCCGGCAAACGGCATTCTTCCTGCTCAGCGCCGTGGCTTGACAGTCTCCGCAAGTGATGCACAAGAGGACGGCACCCCCGCACAGGGTGCCGTCCTCCTTGGTGCGCCGGGGCCGTCGCCGATCGGTGAGGGTCGGGGACCGGCGGCGGCTCCGGGGTTGTCGGGACGTCAGCGGTGGTCGCTGCCCGTCGACTGCGAGGCCGCCCGGCCCGCTTCCAGCCGCGCCACCGGGATCCGGAACGGTGAGCAGGAGACGTAGTCGAGTCCCACCTCGTGGAAGAAGTGGACCGACTCCGGGTCGCCGCCGTGCTCGCCGCAGACGCCGAGCTTCAGGTCGGGGCGGGTGGCGCGGCCGGCCTCCACCGCCAGCTTCACCAGGGAGCCCACGCCGTCCCGGTCGATCGTCTCGAACGGGCTGACGCCGAAGATGCCCTTCTCCAGGTAGGCCGTGAAGAACGAGGCTTCGACGTCGTCGCGGCTGAAGCCCCACACCGTCTGGGTCAGGTCGTTCGTGCCGAAGGAGAAGAACTGTGCCGCCTCGGCGATCTGACCGGCGGTCAGCGCGGCGCGCGGCAGCTCGATCATCGTGCCGATCGAGAGCTTCAGCTGGACGCCGGTCGCCGCCTCCACCTCCGCGATGACCTGGTCGGCCTCCTCGCGGACGATCTCCAGCTCCTGAACCGTGCCGACCAGCGGGATCATGATCTCGGCGCGCGGGTCGCCCTTCGCCGTCTTGCGCTCGGCGGCGGCCTCGGCGATCGCCCGTACCTGCATGGTGAACAGGCCGGGGATGACCAGGCCGAGGCGTACGCCGCGCAGGCCCAGCATCGGGTTCTGCTCGTGCAGGCGGTGGACGGCCTGGAGAAGCCGGAGTTCGTTCTCGTGGGGCTCCTGACGGGACTCCGCCAGGGCCACGCGGACCGACAGCTCGGTGATGTCGGGCAGGAACTCGTGCAGGGGCGGGTCCAGGAGCCGGACCGTGACCGGGAGGCCGTCCATCGCCGAGAACAGCTCCACGAAGTCCTGCTTCTGGAGCGGCAGGAGTGCCTTCAGCGACTCCTCGCGCTCGTTCTCCGTGTCCGCGAGGATCAGGCGCTCGACCAGCTCACGACGGTCGCCGAGGAACATGTGCTCCGTACGGCACAGACCGATGCCCTGGGCGCCGAAGCGGCGGGCGCGCAGCGCGTCCTCGGCGTTGTCCGCGTTGGCCCGGACACGCAGACGGCGCTTCCGGTCCGCGAAGGCCATGATCCGGTGGACCGCCTCGACCAGTTCGTCGGCGTCGTTGGCGCCCGCGTGCATCCGGCCCTCGAAGTACTCCACGACGGGGGACGGGACCACCGGGACCTCGCCCAGGTAGACCTTGCCCGACGACCCGTCGATCGAGATCAGGTCGCCTTCCTCCACCACGTGGCCGCCGGGGACCGTCATGCGGCGGCGCTTGGTGTCGACCTCGAGCTCCTCGGCGCCGCAGACACAGGTCTTGCCCATGCCGCGGGCCACCACGGCCGCGTGGGAGGTCTTGCCGCCGCGCGAGGTCAGAATGCCCTCGGCCGCGATCATGCCGTCCAGGTCGTCGGGGTTGGTCTCCCGGCGGACCAGGATGACCTTCTCGCCCGAACGGGACCACTTGACGGCCGTGTACGAGTCGAAGACCGCCTTGCCGACCGCCGCGCCCGGCGACGCCGCGATGCCGCGGCCGACCTGCTGGACCTTCGCCTCGTCGTCGAAGCGCGGGAACATCAGCTGGGCGAGCTGGGCGCCGGTGACCCGCTGGAGCGCCTCGGCCTCGTCGATCAGGCCCTGGTCGACGAGCTGGGTGGCGATGCGGAAGGCCGCGCCCGCCGTGCGCTTGCCGACCCGGGTCTGGAGCATCCACAGCTGACCGCGCTCGATGGTGAACTCGATGTCGCAGAGGTCCTTGTAGTGGTTCTCCAGCGTCTCCATGATCTGCATCAGCTGGTCGTACGACTTCTTGTCGATCGACTCCAGCTCGGCGAGCGGGACGGTGTTGCGGATGCCCGCCACCACGTCCTCGCCCTGGGCGTTCTGGAGGTAGTCGCCGTACACGCCCTGGTGGCCGGAGGCGGGGTCGCGGGTGAACGCCACGCCGGTACCCGAGTCGGGGCCCAGGTTGCCGAAGACCATCGAACAGACGTTGACGGCCGTGCCCAGGTCGCCCGGGATGCGCTCCTGGCGGCGGTAGAGCTTGGCGCGGTCGGTGTTCCAGGAGTCGAAGACCGCGTGGATGGCGAGGTCCATCTGCTCGCGCGGGTCCTGCGGGAAGTCGCGGCCGGCCTCGGTCTTGACGATCCGCTTGAACTTGGTGACCAGCTTCTTGAGGTCGGCAGCCTCCAGCTCGGTGTCGACCGTGACCTTCTTGGCGGTCTTCGCGGCCTCCAGCGCGTCCTCGAAGAGTTCGCCGTCGACGCCGAGGACCGTCTTGCCGAACATCTGGATCAGGCGGCGGTAGGAGTCCCACGCGAAGCGGTCGTCGCCGGCCTGCTTGGCGAGGCCCTGGACCGACTTGTCGGAGAGGCCGATGTTGAGGACCGTGTCCATCATTCCGGGCATCGAGAACTTGGCGCCGGAGCGGACCGAGACCAGCAGCGGGTCGTCGGCCTGGCCGAGCTTCTTGCCCATGCGCTGCTCCAGCGCGTCGAGGTGCGCACTCACCTCGTCACGCAGTGCCGCCGGCTCCTCGCCGCTGTCGAGGTAGACCTTGCAGGCCTCGGTGGTGATGGTGAAGCCCGGAGGGACCGGAAGGCCCAGGTTGGTCATCTCGGCGAGGTTCGCGCCCTTGCCGCCGAGGAGATCCTTGAGGTCCTTGTTGCCCTCGGTGAAGTCGTAGACGAACTTCACGCCCTCAACGGTCGCGGCCTGCTCGGCTACCTGGAGATCTTTGTTTTCCGACACGGGTCTCGACTCCTCGAGGACGCGGTGGCTGCCCTGACGGCCAGGAACATACCCAGATCGAAGGCTCCTGGGTACGTCCACTCGCGCGTCATGTGCCCGTAACCAACCGTCCGCCAGCGGATCGAAAGTCAAGGCTTGGCAAGCGCACGGCCGCGGATGTTTTCACTTCTTGAACGCAAGCACCTCCCGACCGCCTCTCACATGCCCCATATTACGCTCAGATGAGCACTGTGCGGCACGATTGATTTCGATCGATGAACGATCAAGGGGTGGCACTGAGTGCCACCCCTTGGAGAAGTGCAGTCGCTCTTGATTCGCTCATCTGAGCACTACCCCCCTCAGGGGTGGCGAGAATCACGCTGGAATCAGCCTTGTGCGGACGCCCCGATTTCACGATGCGGACGCACCCGAAGACCCGCCCAGGGGTGGAAACCTGCTCGTCACACGAGCATCCCGAGGGTTCCCGGGAGTCCCGTCACACGAGCGTCCCTCACACCCCGAGCGCCAGCAACCGCTCCTCGACCCGCTCCGGCGCGTACAGGTGCTCCACGACCAGCGCACCCGCTCCCACCAGGCCCGCCCGTTCCCCCAGCCGCGAGGTCACCACGTCGAGGTGGGCCGTGGAGCGGGGCAGCGCGCGCTGGTAGAGCAACTCGCGCACGCCCGTCAGGAAGGCGGTTCCGGCCAGATCCCCGGCGATCATCAGAACCCCGGGGTTGAGCAGCGTCACGACGGTCGCCAGTACGTCCCCGACCCTGCGCCCGGCCTCACGGGCCAGGGCGGCCGCCTCCGGGTGGCCGGCCGCGAGCAGGTCGCGCACATCCGATCCCGAGGACGCCGGGACACCCGACTCCGCCAGCCTCCGCGCCACGGCGCCACCGCTGGCGACCGCCGCGAGACAGCCGTAGGAGCCACAGCGACAGAGCGCCTCCGCGCCCACCCGGATGTGCCCGATGTCGCCGGCCCCGCCGTCGATGCCCCGGAAGATCGAGCCGCCGACCACGACCCCCGCGCCTATGCCTGTCGACACCTTGACCAGCACGAACGCCGAGCAGTCGGCGTATCCGGTGCGCTGTTCGCCGTACGCCATGAGGTTCGCGTCGTTGTCGACGAGGACGGGGACCGCCACCGCGCCGCCGTATCCGCCCGCGTTCCCGCCCGCCGTCCGTTCGGTGAAGGCGCGGGACAGCCGGCCCCTTATGTCGTAGCCGTCCCAGCCGGGCATGATCGGTGGCTGGACGACCCGGCCGGTCTCGCTGTCGACCGGGCCGGGCACGGCGAGTCCGATGCCGCACACCTCGTCCGGCCGGTGGCCCGCCTTCTCCAGCAGCTCGGCGAACCAGCCGCCCAGCTCGCCGAGCACCGCGTCCGGCCCGTCCTCGATGACCAGCGTGCCGCCGTGCTCGGCCAGGATCTCCCCGGTCAGCGTCAGCACGGCCGCCCGCGCGTGCCGCGTGTCCAGGTCCGCCGCCAGGACGACGGCGTGGGCGTCGTCGAACTCCAGGGTGATCGAGGGACGGCCGCCCAGCGGGGAGTCGACCGGGCCGCCGGCCCCCTCGCGCAGCCAGCCGGCGCGGAAGAGCCGGTCCAGGCGCTGGCCGACGGTGGCGCGGGAGAGGCCGGTGGCCTGCTGGAGGGCACCACGTGTCGTCGCCCGTCCCCTGCGCACCAGTTCGAGCAGATCTCCGGAGCTGGCCTGGCCTCGTCCCGTCATGCGCACCCCCTTGTGTTTCTCAAGCCTGCATTACATATTGAGTTTTGCGTGTTAAATAGACGTAACCCTATGGTAGCCACTGCCGAACCGGTCGGCCTTGTCGTCTTCGGGGAGCCCCGAGTGGATCGCACCGCCCAGCTCATCGCCCGCCCGGCGGAGTACGCCGTTGCATACGATCCGGCGGGTCCGCCGGGTCCGCCGCAGCTCGGGGCCCCGGCACCCGGGACTCCGCACCTCGCGGCTCTGCGCCGCAGGGCGGCGAGCGTGCTGGCGGGCAACTGGACGGGTTCGTCGACGGTCCCCTCACCCGGTCTGTACCCGCACCAGTGGTCCTGGGACTCGGCCTTCATCGCCATCGGCCTGCGGCACCTCTCGCCGCGCCGGGCGCAGACGGAGCTGGAGACGCTGCTGGACGCCCAGTGGGGCGACGGGCGCATCCCGCACATCGTGTTCAACCCCTCCGTGCCGCTCGACGCGTACTTCCCGAGCCCGGACTTCTGGCGCTCCTCGACCGCGGGGCGCGCTGCGGGCGCCCCGCGCACCGTACAGACCTCCGGCATCGTGCAACCACCGGTGCACGCGCTCGCGGCCTGGCTGGTGCACTGCGCCGACCCGGGACTCTCGCGCGCCCGCGGTTTCCTCACCCGGGTGTACCCCCGGCTGGCCGCCTGGCACCGCTATCTCCTGCACCGGCGCGACCTGGGCGGGGGCGGGCTGGTGTCCGTCGTCCATCCGTGGGAGCAGGGCATGGACAACGCGCCGAGCTGGGACGCGCCGCTCTCCCGGGTCGCCCCGGCCCCGGCCCGCTCGTTCCGGCGCGCCGACCTCGACCACGGAGCGCCCGAGGACCGTCCGACGGACCTGGACTACGGGCGGTACGTGCGGCTGGCCACGGAGTACCGGGACGGCGGATACCGCGACGGCGGAGTGCGCGACAGCGCGTACGGCGAAGGCGGGGTGCGGGACGGCGGACACCTCGACGGCCGAGTACGGGACGGCGGACACGGCGACGGCAGGGACGAGGACGGGCGCAAGCAGGACCGCAGGAACGCGGACGGCAGGCCGCAGGGCGGCGGGCTCGAGGACGCGCCCGGTGCGGGGGGCCAGGGCGGCTCCGGGGGCGCGGAGTTCGCCGTCGAGGATCCCGCCTTCAACGCGCTGCTCATCGCCTCCGAGCACGCCCTCGCGCGCATCGCGTACGAGCTGGGCGCGACCGGCACGGCCCGGCACGCGCGCGCGGAGCGGCTCACGGCGGCGCTCGTCGAGCGGCTGTGGGACCCGGTGGAGGGCATGTTCTTCTGCCGTGATCTGCGCGGCGGGGATCCGGACCCGGGCAGGCGCCCGCTCACCGGCGCCCTCGTCCCGGAGCGGGGCGTCTCCGGCCTCGTCCCCCTTCTCCTGCCCGGCCTGCCACGCGAGGTGGCCTCCGCTCTGGTGCGCACCCTGCGCGGCCCGCACTTCGGCCTGGGCACCACCACCCGTCTCGCGCCCAGCTACGACCTGCTCGGCGAGGCCTTCGACCCGCACCGCTACTGGCGCGGCCCGGCCTGGTTCAACACGAGCTGGCTGCTCGAGCGGGGCCTCAGGCTGCACGGCGACCAGGCCGGCGCGGACGCGCTGCGCCGGGCCGTGCTGGACATCGCAGACACCTCCGACTTCGCGGAGTACGTCGACCCGTACACCGGCGAGGCCTGCGGCGCGACCGGCTTCAGCTGGACCGCGGCGCTCACGCTCGACCTGCTGCACGACGACACCACGTCAGGCACGGGTGTCATGGCCGGCCCGGGAATCCCGGCCGGCACGGGTATCACGGCTCTCAAGGGAGGGGACCGGGGATGACGGACCGGCATCATCTGCTCGTGTACGGCGGGACGTTCGCCGCCGTGGGCGACCGCGGGGACATCAGCGGCGTACGGGGCTCCGGGGTGGCCACGGGATCCCCCGAAGGGTTGTTCGTACGGGACGCCCGGCACCTCAGCCGCTGGCAGCTGACGGTCGACGGCGCCGTGCCGGAGGTGCTCTCGCCGGTCGCGGACGGGGACACCACGCGGTGCGTGCTCGTCCCGCGCGGCGGCCGCAACGAGCCGCCGTCCTGCACGCTGTTCCGTGAACAGGCCGTCGGTGACAGCTCGTTCGTGGAGTCCCTGCGGGTGGTCAGCAACCGCCCGGTGCCGACGACGGTCCGCCTCGCGGTCACCGCCGACGCCGACTTCACCGACCAGTTCGAACTGCGCTCCGACCACCGCACGTACGCGAAGACCGGCGTCGTCCGCCGCCGCCAGATCCTCGACGACGGCGTGGAGTTCACCTACCGGCGCGGCGAGTGGAAGTCCTGTACGACGGTGACGGCCGAGCCCGTGCCGGACGGCATCGAGGAGACCGGCACCGGCGCCCGCCGGCTGGTGTGGAAGCTGGAGCTCGAACCGCACGGCTCCGCCGAGCTGACCCTGCGGGTGATGGCCCGGCCGCACGGCGAGAAGCGGGCGCTGCGGGTGCCCCGCTCACCGGCCTCGGTCACCGGACAGCTCCTGTCGCAGGAGGGCGAGTTCGTCGAGGGCGTGGCCTTCCCGACCGGCTGGCCCGAGCTGGCCGCGGCCTGTGCGCGCGGTCTCGCGGACCTGGCCTCGCTGCAGGTCCAGGCGACCGGGCCGGACGGCGAGGAGCTGCGCGTCCCGGCGGCGGGCGCCCCCTGGTTCCTCACCCTGCTGGGCCGGGACGCCCTGCTCACCTCGCTGTTCGCCCTCCCCTACCGGCCCCGCCCGGCCGCCGCCACGCTGCTCGCGCTCGCCGCGGCCCAGGCCACCGAGACCGGGCCTCGGACGGTGTCCCAGCCCGGCAAGATCGTGCACGAGGTGCGGCACGGCGAGCTCGCCCACTTCGAGCAGGTCCCGTACGGCCGCTACTACGGCTCGGTGGACGCGACCCCGCTGTTCCTCGTCCTCCTCGGCGCGTATGTCGAGCAGACCCGTGATGTGACGCTGGCCCGGCGGCTGGAGCCGCACGCCCGCGCGGCGATCGGCTGGATGCTGGATCACGGCGGGCTCACCTCCCGCGGCTATCTGGTGTACCGGGCCGACCAGGGCGGTCTGGCCAACCAGAACTGGAAGGACTCCCCCGGCGCCATCTGCTCCGCGGACGGCACCCGCGCGACCGGAGCGGTGATGGCGGCGGGGGCCCAGGGCTACGCGTACGACGCCTTGCGCCGCACGGCATGGGTGGCGCGCACGGTGTGGGAGGACGAGAAGTACGCGGCCCTGCTGGAACAGGCGGCCGCCGACCTGCGGGACCGGTTCCAGCGGGACTTCTGGATGCCGGAGCGTTCCTTCCCGGCGATCGCCCTGGACGGCGAGGGCCGCCAGGTCGACGCGCTCGCCTCGGACGCCGGGCATCTGCTCTGGTCGGGCCTGCTGGACAAGGAGTACGGGAAGGTCGTCGGCCGGCGGCTGCTCGAACCGGACTTCTTCTCCGGCTGGGGCGTACGCACTCTGGCGTCCGGGCAGCCGGCGTACCACCCGCTCTCGTACCACCGCGGTTCGGTCTGGCCGCACGACAACGCGCTGATCACGCTGGGCCTCGCCCGCTACGGCCTGCACGACGAGGCCCGTACCGTCGCCCATGCGCTGGTCGACGCGGCGACCGCGACCGGGCACCGCCTCCCCGAGGTTCTCGCGGGCTACGGCCGTGACACCCACGCGGAGCCGGTACCGTACCCGCACGCGTGTGTACGGGAGTCCCGTTCGGCGGCGGCCCCGTTGGCGCTGCTCACGGCGGTCGGGGGCGCGTGACCGGCTGCTTGGCGCGCCGTTTGCGCGGTGTTTGCCGAGCGCTGGCCGAGGGCGGCTGAACGCGAGCCCGAGGCAGGCCGTACGAAACTGTGGCGGATCCGGCCCCATGCCGGATCCCCCGAACCGCCGGGCTTCGTACGGAAGGACCCTCGGGTGCCTGTCACCACTCGCTCATCCCAGCCGCCCACACCGCAAGACCCCGAGACCCTGCCGGCGGAGACTGCGTCAGCCGAGACCTCATCGGAACGGCCCCCGGCCGCCGCGGGCGAGCCCGACGAGGGCGGCAAGCCCACCGAGGTCGGTGAGGCCGCCGAGGCCGGCAAGCCCACTGAGTCCACCGAACCCGGCGACCCGAACAAACCCGCCGAACCTGCCGAGGTCCCCGACGCCGGCGAGGACGGCGAGGCCACCGAGTCCAGCAAGCCCGCCGAGCTGGTCGAGCCCGGCAAGCCCACCGCGGCCACCGAGTCCGGTGAGTCCGGTGAGTCCGGTGAGTCCGGTGAGGTGGGCAAGCCCGCCGAAGCCAAGCCTCGGGGGATTCGGGCGCGGGTCTCGTACTGGCGTGGGTGGCGGGGGCGGTATCCGCGGGCCGCTCGGGTCGTGTGGTGGGCGGTGACCGTCGCTTCCCTGCTGCTCGTGTTCGGGGCGCTGTCGCTGCCGAATCGTCTCTTCGCGTTGCACCTGAGCCGGTTCGTGCGGCTGCCGGGTGAGGCGATCATCGGCGCGGCCGCGCTGCTGGCGCTGCCGCGTCGGCCCCGGGTGGCGCTGGCGGCGGTGGCAGGCGCGGCCCTCGGCGCGCTGACCATAGTGAACGTGCTCGACATGCAGTTCGTGGAGTACCTGGGCCGCCCCTTCGACCTGGTCCTGGACTGGATCCTGCTGGACGACGCGCAGTCCTACGTGGCGGACTCGATGGGCGGGACCGTCGCGTTGGCCGCGACGATCGGGCTGATCGTCCTCGTCGTGCTGATCATGGCCGTCATGGCGCTGGCCACGGTCCGGCTGAGCGGCATCCTGGTGCGCGACACCCGGCGGGCGACCCGGGGCACGCTGATCGCGGGCACCGTCTGGATCACCTGCTCGGTCCTCGGGGTCCAGTACGCCGGGCTGCCGGTCGCCTCCGACCAGGTCGTGAACTCGCTCACCTCCGAGGCCAGGCGGGTGCGGGCGACCCTCCAGGACGAGGCGACGTTCGGGAAGGTGGCCCGCAGCGACACGTTCGGGGCCACCCCGGCCGCCCAGCTCGTGCCGGACCTGCGCGGCAAGGACGTCATCTTCGCCTTCATCGAGAGCTACGGCCGCAGCGCCGTCGAGGACCCGGGCATGGCGCCGGGCGTCGACGAGACGCTGGACACCAGCACCGCGGCCCTGACGAAGGCCGGCTTCAGCGCGAAGAGCGGCTGGCTGACCTCGGCGACGTACGGCGGCAGCAGCTGGCTCGGCCACTCCACCACCCTGTCCGGCCTGTGGGTCGACACCCAGCAGCGGTACCGCACGGTCATGGCCAGCGACCACCTGTCCCTGACCAAGGTGTTCCAGAAGACCGGCGCCTGGGACACGGTCGGCATCATGCCGGGTGTGCAGAAGGGCTGGCCGGAGCAGAAGTTCTATGGCCTGGACAAGGTCTACAACGCCTTCCAGATGGGCTACCAGGGGCCGAAGTTCAGCTGGTCGACCATGCCCGACCAGTACGCCCTGGAAGCCTTCCAGCGGCTGGAGCACGGCCGCACCGACCGCGACAAGCCGCTGATGTCGGAGATCATCCTGACCTCCAGCCACCAGCCCTGGGCGCCGATCCCGAAGATGGTCGGCTGGGACGAGCTCGGCGACGGCTCGGTCTTCGAGGACATCCAGGCGGACGGTGAGAAGGCGTCCGACGTCATCGCCGACTCCGGCAAGTCCAAGAAGGAGTACGGCAGGTCCATCCAGTACTCGGTGACCGCCCTCACCCAGTGGCTGGAGCGCTACGGCACCGACGACACCGTCCTGGTGTTCCTCGGCGACCACCAGCCCATCAGCCGGGTCAGCGGCAACAACGCCAGCCGGGACGTGCCGGTCTCGATCGTCGCCAAGGACCCGAAGGTCCTCGACAAGATCGCCGCCTGGAACTGGACGGACGGCCTGAAGCCGGCTCACGACGCCCCGGTGTGGAAGATGAGTTCCTTCCGCGACAGGTTCCTGAAGGCGTACGGCTCGACCCCGCACCCGTCCACGGGCTGAGCGTCCGACGGGGCCTCGCGTCAGCCGCCCGAGGTGTCCAGTTCCGCGTCCTCGCTGATGCCCGCGCAGTCGTACGGGTCCTTCAGCCAGCCGTCCGGCAGCACGACCCTGTTGTTGCCGGAGGTGCGGCCCCGGGGGCCGTCGGCGCCGGTGGGCCAGGGCTGGTCGAGGTCCAGCTCGTCGAGGCCGGCCCGGAGTTCGGCGAGCGACGAGGTGATGGCCAGCCGCTTGCGCATCTCGGAGCCGACCGCGAAGCCCTTGAGGTACCAGGCGACGTGCTTGCGGAAGTCGATGACCCCGCGCGGCTCGTCGCCGATCCACTCGCCGAGCAGGGTGGCGTGCCGGACCATGATGTCGGCGACCTCGCGGAGCGAGGGCCGGGCGATGTCCTCGGTCCGTCCCTCGAAGGCGGCCACGAGGTCGGCGAACAGCCAGGGCCGGCCGAGGCAGCCGCGTCCGACGACCACGCCGTCGCAGCCGGTCTCACGCACCATGCGCAGCGCGTCCTCGGCCGACCAGATGTCGCCGTTGCCGAGGACGGGGATCTCCGGGACGTGTTCCTTCAGGCGGGCGATCGCCTCCCAGTCGGCGGTGCCGCCGTAGTGCTGGGCGGCGGTGCGTCCGTGCAGCGCGATCGCGGTGACGCCCTCCTCGACGGCGATCCGGCCCGCGTCGAGGTAGGTGATGTGGTCGTCGTCGATGCCCTTGCGCATCTTCATCGTCACCGGCAGGTCGCCGGCCCCGCTCACCGCCTCGCGCAGGATCGCCCGCAGCAGGGGGCGCTTGAAGGGGAGCGCGGAGCCGCCGCCCTTGCGGGTCACCTTGGGGACCGGGCAGCCGAAGTTCAGGTCGATGTGGTCGGCGAGGCCCTCCTCCGCGATCATGCGGACGGCCTTGCCGACGGTGGCCGGGTCGACGCCGTACAGCTGGATCGAACGCGGCTTCTCGGTCGCGTCGAAGTGGATCAGCTGCATGGTCTTCTCGTTGCGCTCGACCAGCGCCCGGGTCGTGATCATCTCGCTCACGAACAGTCCCTTGCCCCCGCTGAACTCCCGGCACAAGGTCCGGAAGGGAGCGTTGGTGATCCCGGCCATGGGGGCCAGGACGACCGGCGGGGTGACGGTGTGCGGGCCGATCCGGAGGGTCGCGTTCTTCGTGGGCGCGGTCGTGGGCATCCACCCATTGTCACGCATCGGACGGTGTGCCCGGCCGCGGGTTTCCCGCGCCGTCCCCCTCCCCCGTACCCGCGCCCCCTCTCCGCCCGCACCCCCACACCCCTGCCCGCACCCGTATCCGCACTGGTGACCACCCCGTGACCACAGGCAGCTCATGTAGCGACCATTAGTTAGGCGCACTATTGATATCGGCGTACGATGAACCGCATGCCCGAGCTCAGCCCTCGCCGACGTCTGCTGGTTCTCGCGATCTGCTGCATGAGCCTGCTGATCGTGAGTCTCGACGTCACCGTCCTCAATGTCGCCCTGCCCGCGATGCAGAGCGATCTGCACGCCTCCACCGCCGGCCTCCAGTGGACGATCGACGCGTACACGCTCGTGCTGGCCGTGCTGCTGATGCTGGCGGGATCGACCGCCGACCGGATCGGCCGCAAGAAGGTCTTCATGGCCGGGCTGGTCGTGTTCACGATCGGCTCGCTGCTGTGCTCGCTCGCCCCGAACCTGGAGCTGCTGATCGCGGCCCGGATGGTGCAGGCGGTCGGCGGCTCCATGCTGAACCCGGTCGCCATGTCGATCATCACCAACACGTTCACCGACCCCCGCGAGCGGGCCCGTGCCATCGGGGTGTGGGGCGCGGTCGTGGGCATCTCGATGGCCGCGGGCCCGCTGCTGGGCGGACTCCTGGTGGAGTCCGTCGGCTGGCGGTCGATCTTCTGGCTCAACCTGCCGATCGGCCTGGTCGCCCTGCTGGCGACCCTGCGGTACGTCCCCGAGTCCCGCGCGCCGAAGGCCCGCCGTCCCGACCCGGTCGGCCAGCTGCTGGTCATCGCCCTGTTCGGCCCCCTCACCTACGCGATCATCGAGGCGCCGGAGGCGGGCGCCTCGACCAGCCTTCCCTTCGCCGCGATGGCCCTGGCCGCGCTGATCGGCCTGCTTTGGTACGAGCCCCGGCGCGATGAACCCCTCGTCGACCTGCGCTTCTTCCGGTCGGTCCCGTTCAGCGGGGCGACCGTGGTCGCGGTCGGCGCGTTCGCCGCGCTGGGCGGGTTCCTGTTCCTGTCCACGCTGTACCTCCAGAACGTACGGGGCCTCGACGCCCTGCACGCCGGGCTGTGGATGCTGCCCATGGCCGTGCCGATGTTCCTGTGCGCCCCGCTGTCCGGACGGCTGGTCGGCAGCCGGGGACCGCGGCTGCCGCTGCTGATCTCGGGCGCCGCGATCACGACGAGCGGGCTGCTGTTCGCCGTCTTCGAGGCGGAGACGTCCGACGTGACGCTGTTCCTCGGGTACGTGCTGTTCGGCGTGGGCTTCGGGTTCGTGAACGCGCCGATCACGAACACGGCGGTGTCCGGCATGCCGCGCGGTCAGGCGGGCGTCGCGGCGGCGGTCGCCTCCACCAGCCGCCAGCTGGGCCAGACGCTGGGCGTCGCGGTGATCGGCGCGGTCCTCGCGGCAGGCGTGAGCACCTCGGCGTACCGCGACACCTTCGTCTCCGCCGCCGTCCCCGGCTGGTGGATCCTCACCGGCTGCGGTGCCGTCGTCCTCGTCCTGGGCGCCGTGACCACCGGATCCTGGGCCCGCCGGACGGCGGAACGGACCGCGCGGCGGCTGGAGTCGCCGGAGATCCGGGAGGCGGCGAGCCTCAGCGCCTGACCCCGCGCTCCACGGCCTCGGCGCCCTCCGCGGTCCCCCCGCTCTCCTCGGCCTCCGCGGAAGGCACCTGCGCGAACGCGTACAGCTTCTCCAGCCGTTCCCGCGTCACCTCGTCCGCCGGTGCGTACGTCACCAGCCGCGCCCCGAGTTCCGGGCTCAGCCAGAGGTCGGTGTGGGTGAGGTCGAGGAGGCCGACGTGCGGGTTGCGGAACTGTTTGGTCTTGCTGCGGGTCGCGACGACCTCGTAGCGCTCCCAGTTCTCGCGGAACTCGGGTGACTCCGCCTGGAGCCGCTTGACCAGCATCTTCCAGGCGGGCTCGGTGAGATGGCCGGCCATGGAGGCGCGGAGCTTCGCGGCCATCAGGCGCATGGTCTCGTCGAGGTGGACGACCGACTCGCGCCACTGCGGGTGGGTGTGGACGAGGATCATGCAGTTGCGGTCCTCGGGCGGGATCGCGTCGAGGTCGCAGAGCAGACGGGCGTAGGTGCGGTTGTAGGCCAGGATGTCGTAGCGGCTGTTCTGGACGCAGGCCGGCAGCGGGTCGAGCTGGTCGAGCACCTCGCGTACGGCGTCCGTGACCCCGGCGCACGACGAGGCGGGGGTCGGGTCGGTCGCGGCGGCCAGCTGGAACAGGTGCGCCCGTTCGCTCGGGTCGAGCAGCAGTGTGCGGGCGAGGGCGTCGAGGACCTGGACCGAGACCTGGATGTCCCTGGACTGTTCGAGCCAGGTGTACCAGGTGACGCCCACCGCCGAGAGATGGGCGACCTCCTCGCGGCGCAGCCCCGGGGTCCGGCGGCGCGCTCCGCGCGGGAGACCCACCTGCTCGGGCGTGATCCGCTCACGGCGGCTGCGCAGGAAGGCGGCCAGCTCGTGGCGCCGGATCTCCGAGCCGCCGGCCTCGCGCGGCTCGCGGGCCTCCCCCGCCTCGCGGACCCCCTGGACCTCACGGTTCCCCTGGGTCTCACGGATCCGCCGGGCCTCGCGCGCGTGTGTTTCCTGGGCCATCGTCGTCATGCCTCCAGCGTGCGGCCGCCCGGACCCTGTTGCCAGGTACTCCTTCTACCAGGATAAGAAGCATCTGGTACCCGTCTGAGCGGCGGCGCAGGCTCGGGAACGTGACTGAAACCATCGCCACCCCAGCCGCCGCACGGACGGTCGCGGCGCCCCGCGCGCTCGGCTCGCTCGGGCTGTTCACCGTGCTGCTCGGCGCGGCACTGCCGCTGATCGACTTCTTCATCGTCAACGTCGCCCTGCCGACCATGGGCCGGGATCTCGCCGCGAGCGAGTCCGTCCTCGAACTCGTCGTCGCCGGGTACGGGCTCGCGTACGCCGTACTGCTCGTGCTGGGCGGCCGGCTCGGTGACCTGTTCGGCCGGCGCCGGCTCTTCCTGGGCGGCATGGCCGCCTTCGGCCTGACCTCACTGGCCTGCGGACTCGCGCCGGACGCGTGGTCGCTGGTCGCGGCGCGGGTCGCGCAGGGCGCGTCGGCCGCCGCGATGGTTCCGCAGGTGCTGGCCACCATCCAGTCGTCCACCGAGGGGCCGCGACGCGCCAAGGCGATGAGCCTGTACGGCGCGACCGCCGGGCTGGCCATGGTCGCGGGCCAGATCCTGGGCGGCGTGCTCGTCGCCGCGGACCTCGCCGGCAGCGGCTGGCGGTCCGTGTTCCTCGTGAACGTCCCGGTCGTGGTCGTCGGGCTCGTCCTCGCCGTCCGTACCGTCCCGGAGACGCGCTCGCAGCACCCCGAGCCCGCGGACGGACCCGGCACCGTGCTTCTCGCCGCCGCCCTGCTGACGCTGCTCGCCCCGCTCACCGAGGGCCGGGCGGCGGGCTGGCCGCTGTGGACGTGGCTGTCGCTGGCCGCGTTCCCGCTGGTGACGGGCGCGTTCCTGGCGGTGGAGCGGCGGGCCGACCGGCAGGGCCGTACCCCGCTGGTGCCGCCGAGCCTGTTCGCGCTCACCACGCTGCGGCGCGGTCTGACGATCATGGTGCCGTTCGCGATCGGCTTCAGCGGGTTCATGTTCGTCATCGCCGTGGCGCTCCAGAGCGGGGCGGGGCTGGGCCCGGTGCCGGCCGGTCTGGCGCTCGCGCCGATGGCCCTGGCCTTCCTCCTCGTCTCGCTGGCCGGGCCACGGCTGGTGGCGCGGTTCGGGGCCCGAGTGGTCACGGCGGGCTCGGTGGTCCAGGGCGTGGGGGTCGTCCTCATCCTGCTGGCGGTGCGCGCCGACTGGCCGGACGTCGGCTTCGTCGAGCTGCTGCCGGGCGCGGCGGTCGCCGGTGCGGGGCAGGCGCTCCAACTGCCCGTCGTCATGCGGATCGTGATGTCCGAGGTGCCGCCGGCCCGCGCGGGCGTCGGCAGCGGGGTGATGGTGACCACCCAACAGGCCTCGCTGGCGCTGGGTGTGGCCACTCTCGGCACCCTGTTCCTGTCCCTGGTCCCGGGGATGGGCATGCGGGACGCCCTGGTCACCACGCTGGCCGTGCAGTTGGGCGGGGTCGTCGTGACGGGGCTGCTGAGCCTGCGACTGCCGCGCAGGGTGGGGTGACTCCGGCGCCCCGGACCGGCCTCGGGAACGGCTTGGTCAACTCGACTGGACGAAACCCCCGTTGATGTTGGTATTGCTGCACACTCCTTGCTGGCCGAGATTTCGGGAGGCGTGGTGCTGGAGATCAACACGAGCAAGGTGAGCCGCTGGGACCAGCACGGGCGGGAGCATGTCGTCAGAGTGCGGCGCGCGGGAGTGCAGCGCACGATCAGATGTGACACCTGCGGCTGGCGCAAGGGGGCGCAGTTCCTGCCCTGGCTGAAGGCCGAGGAACACCTCGCCGAGGCGCATCAGGCGACGGTGGATCCCTCGGAGGGCCGCGAGCCGCGATGACTTCCGGCCGTCCCTGAGGCCATGGGGACGACGAAGGGAAATCGCACGCGAACTCACCGGGGCTCAGCCACGGGTCGGTGGCCGCTCGGACTCCGGCTCCGGCCTTGTCTCCTGCCCCTGCCCCCGTCCCGGCCCCGGTCCCGGCTCCGGCTCGGAAAGACGCGCCACCGTGCGACGCGGCAACAGCAGCGGGGTGGCCAGCAGGAGCACACCGGCCAGGCCGATGGCCGTACGCGGGCCGAGCAGGCCGCCGAGCACGCCCCAGACGGCGGTCAGGAGCGCGGTCGTGGCCTTGGTCGTCACCGCCCAGGCGGACAGTGTGCGGGCGACCCGGTCGGTCGCGGTGCGCTCGAGACGGTAGGTGGCGTACACGGGGTTGAAGACCCCGCAGCAGAAGATGAGCCCGAGCTCGACGCCCATCACCAGCAGCAGCCCGCCGGTGCCCGGCCCGAGGAATGCCAGGCCGACGGGCCAGATCGCGCGCAGTGCCCCCGACCCGACCAGGACCTGGCGCTGCCCGAACCGGGTGACGAGCGGCCGGGCCAGCCGCGAACCGAGCAGCCCGCCGATCGCGGGTGCGGCGAAGGCGAGGCCGTACTGCCACGGTGCGAAGCCGAGCCGGCCGAGCATCAGGACGGTCAGCAGCGGCTGGGTGGCCATCACCAGGCCGTTGAACAGGGCGGTGTTGAAGAACAGGGGACGCAGTGTCGCGTCGGCGAGGATGTACCGCCAGCCGTCGAGCAGGTCCCCGGCCCGCATCCGCGCGGCCTCCCGACGCTCGGTCGGCGGCTCGTGCCCGCCCATCGCGCGCAGGCCCAGGGCCGAGAGCAGGTAGCTGACCGCGTCGGCCACCACCGTCGCCACCGGACCGAGGAGCCCGATCGCCACGCCGCCCAGCGGCGGGCCGATGATCGTGGTCGTCCAGGTGGTGGACTCGAACCGGGCGTTGGCCACGAGCAGGTCCTCGGCCGGCAGCAGTGTCTTCAGGTAGGCGCCGGAGGCGGCACGGAAGGTGATGTCGGCCGCCGCGACGACGACCGAGACCAGCAGGAGCTGAAGGAAGGTGAGGACGCCGCACGCGAACGCGGCGGGGATCGTCAGCAGCGCCGCGCACCGCACCAGGTCCATCGCGATCAGCACCGGCCGCTTACGGCGGAACTCCACCCACGGGCCGAGCGGCACCGCCACGACCGCGCCCACCGCGGCCCCCACGGAGGCGAGCGCGGCGACCTCGGCCGGTCCGGCGTCCAGCACCTGGACGGCGATCAGCGGGAACGCGCCGAAGGCGAGCCAGGTGCCGAGCGCACTGGTCCCGTACGCTCCCCAGAGCCACCCGAACCGCCGCCCCAGCCGATGCCCGGGCAGATGTCCGCGCAACTCGCCCAGCCGGTGCCCGCTCCTCATGCCCGCCGCCCCTCGCCCCTCATCCGCACAACCGATCCGCGTCCGGAAGCATCAAAGCGAGCACCCCACCCGGGGATCAAACAACCACAGGACCCTGCAACCACAACCACCGGTTGTATCCATAGGGTGTCCGCCATGGATCTCGACACCGTCCGGACCTTCGTCGTCGCCGCCGACGCGGGGCAGTTCCAGGAGGCCGCCGCCGAGCTGGCGATCACCCAGCAGGCCGTCTCCAAGCGGATCGCCGCGCTGGAGCGCAACCTCGGGGTGCGGCTGTTCACCCGCACCCCGCGTGGCGCCGAACTCACCATCGACGGGCAGGCGTTCCTGCCCCACGCACGCGAGCTGCTGCGCGTCACCGAGCGCGCGGTCGCGTCCGTGCGCACCGGCCACCGTCCGCTGCGGGTCGACGTGATCGCCTCACGCGGCGCGGCGACGGGTCTGATGCGCGGCTTCCACCGCGCACACCCCGAGATCGACCTCGACGTGGTGATGCTGTTCGACATCGAGAGGGCCGTCGCCGCCATCCGGTCCGGTGCGATCGACGCGTCCTTCCGCGCCGTCGCCGCGCCCGGCCGGCCGCTGCCCGAGGACATCGCGTCCGTCCGGGTGCTCGACGAGCCGCTCCAGCTCCTCACCGGCTCCGCGCACGCGCTGGCGGGCGCCCGGTCGGTGCCCCTGGCCCAGCTCGCCGGGCACCGGATCTGGATGCCCGGCCTCGCCCCCGGAACCGAGTGGACCGCCTACTACGACGACCTCGTCGCCGAGTTCGGCCTCACCATCGAGGCGACCGGCCCCAACTTCGGCTCCGACGCCCTTCTCGACACCATCGCCGACACCCCGGCCCTGGCCACCTTCATGGGCGGACAGACCCGTCTCGTCTGGCCCACCGGCCACGGCCTGCGCCTCATCCCGGTGACCGACCCGACGCCCGTCTATCCGCACTCGCTCCTGTGGCACCGGGACAACCCCCACCCGGCGCTGGCCACCCTCCGCGCCCACCTCGACGCCACGGCGGCCGGCCACGACGACGCCGGGACCTGGGCGCCGGGCTGGGTGCTTCCTCGTTGAACCGGCCGCGTCTACTCGAGCGGGAACGGACCTGATCGTTCTTCGGTCGGTGCGAGGGAAGCGGCTCGGTCGCCGCGGGCGTCGAGGTCGCTGACCAGACCCCGCAGCACCGGCCCGTACTCGGGATGGGCCAGGGCGTGGGCCAGCTGGGCGACGAGGTAGTCGGCCGGGTTGCCGGTGTCGTACCAGCGGCCCTGGATGACCTGGCCGTACACCGCGCGGCCGCGGGCGTAGGCGTTGATGGCGTCGGTCAGGTAGATCTCACCGGTCCGGTGCTCGTACCAGCGGCGGGTCTGCTCGCGCAGTTCGTCGATGATGCCGGGGGTGACGACATAGCCGCCGATGGCCGCGTACGCCGACGGTGCCCGCGCGGGGTCGGGTTTCTCGACGAGGCCGGTGATGCGCAGGGTCCCGTCGCCGAGGTCCTCCTTGACGACGGGGACGCCGTAGCGCTGGGAGTCGGCGGGGTCCATCGGCAGCAGGGCGAGCACCGGGCAGCCGGTCTGCTCGTAGGCGCGGATCAGTTGCTGGGCGCGGGGGGTCTCGGCGACGAAGACGTCGTCGGGCCAGAGGACCAGGACCGGCTCGTCCCCGAAGGAGCGGGCGGCGTTGAGCACCGGCGTGCCGTTCCCGTACGGACCGCGCTGGTCCAGGTAGGTGATGTGGCCCTTGCGGGCCAGCTCGGCGACCTCCTCGACCGCGTCCGCGTAGGCCGTCCTGCCGTCGGCGCGGAGCTGCTCGACGAGGCCCGGGTTGGGGCGGAAGTGGTCCTGGATCAGGCTCTTGCCGCCGGATACGACGATGGTGATGTCGGTGATGCCCGAGTCCACCAGCTCGCGCACGGTGTGCTCGATCACCGGCTTGTCGCCGACCGGGAGCATCTCCTTCGGGATCGCCTTCGTGAGGGGCAGCAGCCGCGAGCCCAGGCCGGCGGCGGGGATCACGGCCCGGCGGATCGTCGGGGCCATCAGAGCGTCCCCCGCAGCCCGCGCACCAGCAGGTCCACCAGCGCCGTGAAGTCCTCCTGCGCCCCCGGTCGCTCCCACACCCGGTGGTAGCCGGGGTCGTGGAAGCGGCCGGTGGCATGGAAGACGGCGCGGGCGGTGGTCCCCGGGTCGGGGACGGCGAAGTCGCCCGCCGCCACTCCCGCCTCGATGATCCGGGTGAGCTGGCCGGTCAGGTCGGCGAGGTGCTCGCCGACCACCTCGCCGGTCTCCCCGGTCAGCACCATGTAGGTGGCGAACAGCTCGGGGTCGTCGCCCGCCTTGCGCCGCTTGGCCTCGAAGAGGGCCGCGAGCCAGTCACGCAGCCGGGCCTGCGGGGCGCGCGTCTCGTCGGCGGTGATGGCGGAGAGGGACTCGGACGTACGGTCCAGCCACCGCTTCGTGACCGCCTCGCGCAGCGCCGCCTTCGTCCGGAAGTGCCGGTAGACGCTGCCGTGACTGACGCCGAGCGCGCGCGCCACGTCGACCACGGTGGCCTTGGCCGGGCCGTGGCGGCGCAGCACCTCCTCGGTCGCCTCGAGGATGCGCTCGGCGGTCAGGGTCTCGGTGGTCGGTGACATGCTCAGACCGTACCCGGAGAGCGGGTCAGCGCTCGCTGTCGAGGTGGGCCATCGCGGCGGCCGAGTAGCGTTCACCGGCGGCCGCGTCGGCCGGGACGGCGTCCTCGATCGCGGCGAGGTCGGCGGCCTCCAGGACGACGTCCAGCGCGCCCAGCGACTCCGCCAGCCGCTCCCTGGTCCGGGCACCGACCAGCGGCACGATGTCCTCGCCCTGGGCCAGCACCCAGGCGATCGCGATCTGCGCGACGGAGACGCCCTTCTGCTCGGCGATCTTCCGCAGGGCCTCCACCAGGTTCAGGTTGTGCTGGAGGTTGTCGCCCTGGAACCGCGGCGAGTAGAGCCGGAAGTCGTTCGCGGCGAGCTTGCGGTCGGGGGTGAAGTGCCCGGAGATCAGCCCGCGCGACAGCACGCCGTACGCCGTGATGGAGATCCCCAGCTCCCGGGTGACCGGCAGGATCGACCGCTCGATGCCCCGCGAGATCAGCGCGTACTCGATCTGCAGGTCGGCGATCGGCGCGGTGGCGGCGGCCCTGCGGATGGTCTCGGCGCCGACCTCGCTGAGGCCGATGTGCCGGACGTACCCCTTCTCGACCAGCTCGGCGATCGCGCCGACCGTCTCCTCGATCGGTACGTCGGGGTCGAGCCGGGCGATGCGGTAGACGTCGATGTGGTCGACGCCCAGGCGCTGGAGGGAGTAGGCGGCGAAGTTCTTCACGGCCGCCGGGCGGCCGTCGTAGCCGCTCCAGCCGCCGTCCGGGTCGCGCAGGGCGCCGAACTTCACGCTCACCTGTGCCTGTTCGCGGCGGGCCGCGGGTGCGGAGCGCAGCGCTTCGCCGATCAGCAGCTCGTTGTGGCCCATGCCGTAGAAGTCGCCGGTGTCCAGCAGCGTCACGCCGGCCTCGAGGGCGGCGTGGATCGTCGCGATCCCCTCGGTCCGGTCCGCGTCGCCGTACAGCGCGGACATGCCCATACAGCCGAGGCCGAGGGCGGAGACCTGGGGACCGGTGGTGCCGAGGGAACGGGTTCGCATCGTCATGCCCACCAGCCTGGCATGACAGCTGACAGATTTCAACATCTGTCAGCTGTCATCTGTCATCCGCCATCTGTCATTCCATGTCTGTCATTCACCGTCCGCCCGGTCGACGGGCCGTGCACACCGAGGACAATGAGAGATGTCGGTGCGCAGTCACCTCGGCGGCGCCTGCCGCCGACCGAGCGGCCCTTCGCGCCGCCATGGAGGCTGCCATGAGCATCCGCATCGCCACCTTCAACATGGAGAACCTCTTCCGCCGACCCACGGCCTTCCGCATCGAGGATCCGGTGCAGCGCAAGGAGATCCTCGACGACTTCGTCGCACTGACCGCCCTCCTCGATCTTCCGACGTACGAGGACACGGACAAGACGAAGATCGAACGGATCATCAAGAAGCACCGGGCGTACGAGATCGACCCGAAGGACCCGCCGCCGATCTTCATCAACCAGTCCCGACCGGTCAAAGAGTCCAGGCTGTTCAACAAGTCCGGATCGGGAAAGGACACCGTCATCAAGGTCACGGCCGCAGGCCGCGCCTCGTGGTCCGGCTGGGCCGAACTGGGCCAGGACGACCTCGACCTGGACGTGGTGCGCAACACCGGCCGGGTGGTCTCGGAGGTCGACGCCGACATCATGCTCACGGTGGAGGTCGAGAACCGACTGGCCCTGGAGCGCTTCAACACACAGGTGCTGGCCGGAGCTCTCGACCGGCGGCCGTACCCCTACGCCCTGCTGATCGACGGCAACGACCCCCGGGGCATCGACATCGGGATCTTCAGCCGGTACCCGATCACGTCCATCCGGACCCACCTCTTCGAAACCAACCCGGACCGCCCCAGCCAGCGCCTCTTCAGCCGCGACTGCCCCGAGTTCGAGATCCAGCTCAACGGCACGCCCTTGGTGATCCTCGGCAACCACCTGAAGAGCAAGTCCCAGGACGACCCGGAGCTGCGGCTGGCCCAGGCGAAGCGGGTCGCGGAGATCTACCGCGCCGCGCTGGAGCGCACCCCGCACGTCATCGTCGCCGGTGACCTCAACGACCACCCGACCAGCGACGCGGCAGCGGCGCTGGAGGGCGCCGGGCTGCGGGACGTGATGAGCCACCGCTCGTATCGCGGGCTGCCCGGCACGTTCGGGGAGTGCAAGAACGCGCGGGACAAGTTCGACTACCTGCTGCTGTCACCGGAGGTGTGGCAGGAAGTGCAGCAGGTCGGCCTCGAGACACGTGGCATCTTCGCGGACGGCATCAAGCCCTTCGACACCGTGACCTCGGAAGCCAACGCCGCCTCCGACCACGCGGCGCTCTACATGGACGTGGACCTGTAGGCGCCGACGAAGCGGCCCCAGGCTTCCGCACCGAACGCCAACACCCCTCGGGCGGGGTCTTTGCTGTCCCGGACCGGGACGAGGGAGGGGTGGTGGTCGGCGACTTCGAGGCACTCGCCGCCGCTTGAGTTGCTGTAGGAGCTCTTGCGCCAACTGACACTGCTCAGGTCGATGGCTCGCACGGCATTTCCTCCAACATCCGCAAGATGAACGTCCGTGACTCGGCCGGGTTCAGCGCCAGGTCACGTACCGCATCATAAGTGCGGTGCAGGCCCTCAACCCTGCTTGATTCCTCGATCAGTTCACCCCGCAGGTCGTTCTCGGTGTAAGCCACGGTCCGGCCTTCGGCGAGGCGCAGGAACATCATGGCGCTGCCGTCCAGGGCATGCAGCCCCTTGCCGAACGGCAGCACATGGATGGTGATGGCGGGACGCTCCGCGGCCTCCACCAAGTACTCCAACTGCCGTCGCCATTCACCCGGGTCGCGCAGGGTGTTGCGCAGAACCGCCTCGGAAAGGATCGCGCGGAACGGTGGCGCGTCGGGTTCATCCAGCACCTTCCGTCGACCGACGCGGGCCTCGACCTGCTGCTCCAGTTCTTCATCCTTGAGACCGCCCGCCGCGAGCGCTTCCCGTGCGTATCCAGGCGTCTGAAGCAGCCCCGGCGGCCTGCTCACGCTGTAGTGCCACAGGCCCACCGCCTCAGCCTCCAGCGACATGTACCGCCGATATTGCTCCAGGAACTGCGAGGTGTCGGAGACCGCCAACTCCCATAACGCCAGCAGCAATCCCGGTGTCCCGTAGTACTGATCGAGCGCCTGGGCGACCTCCGGGCTGCCCAACGTGCGCCCCGTTTCCAGCTTGCCGAACTGAGACGGATCCCAGCCGACGACCTCGGCCAGCTTTTGCAGACTCACGCGCTTCTCGTGCCGCAGAAACCGCAGCTCCTCCGCGAACCGTTGCCGCGGCTCCTGGCTCCGGCCCGTGATCACCCGCCTCGGCGGCATCGCACCCTCCCTGGAATTTATGGAACTAACGCCGCCGAACACCGAAGAACCCCACGTCAGCGGCGTGCCGATCCCGATCTCGGGCCATCCTGACGACGACCCCCACCACGCAGAGTAGCCCAACTGTCACAATTGGTATGTAAGTTGGGTGAAAGGAGCGAAAGACATGCACGACACGCAGCACGAGCCGGGCGCCCTGCTCTACGACCCCGCGACGGACAAGGTCGGCGAGTACCAGGACCGGTCCGGGCCCTACGCGATGCTGCGGCCCGTCGGTGGCGGCCGGGAGTGGCAGGCCGACCCGGCGACACTGCGGCCGGCGACCGCCGAGGAGCGACTGAGCGCGGGCGTACGGGCGGCGAACCGGCGCGCACGGACCGACGCGCCGTTCATGGTCGGCATCGGCACGCCCCGTCCGCCCGCCCCGGAGCCCGACTGCGCCGAGTGCGAGGACCTGGGGTCGCGTCGGGAGAGCGCCCGAGCCGCGCACGACTGGAGCGCGGAGACCGACGCGAACGTGCTGCTGCGCGGCCATCGGCGAGAACGGCACGAGTGACCACGAACAGGCCACGCAGACACAGAGCGTGATCGTGCAGCACCGCTCACCCATCGGGCCGGAACGGGCCGACGCCGATCACACGTCGCCGACATACCGAACCCGTCCGTTCACAGCGCGCCGTGCGCGCCCCGCGCCCGGCCCTGAACTCCACCTCCTGTAACTGTCCGCATTGGATCTAGTGCGTTGAGTAATCAGCCTCATAGGGTCAAAGCGTCGCCAACACCGCATCCTTGGAGGATTCGTGGCAAGGTTCCGCACTCGACTGGCCCTGCTCGGTTCGGCCGCGGCTCTCACCGCCGGCGCCCTCGCTCCCGCACAACCCGCCGGGGCGCAACCCGCCGCCGCGGCGTCCTACGAGTGGGTCGCCCTGGGCGACTCCTACACCGCCGGAGTCATCCCGGCGGCGGGCGAAACCTTCGAAGTCCCCCGGGACGGCTGCGAGCGCACCGCCCTGTCCTACCCGCAGGTCATCGACCGTGACCTCGGCTCGCTGATCGAGCTGACCAACGTCAGCTGCGGAGCCGCCACCATCGAGGACGTCACCTTCAACGCCCAGCATCCGATCGGCCGCCACCTGCCGCCCCTCTCCGAGGACCCGGACTACCCGTTCCCCCCGGTGCCTCCCCAGTCCCAGGCGGTTCGCTCCGGCACCGACGTGGTCACCGTCGGCGTGGGCGGCAACACTCTCGGATTCGCCCAGATCCTCTTCACGTGCCTTCAGCTGGGCGACGGCAGCGGTGGCGTGGGCACGCCGTGCCGGGACGACCTCGCCGACAACATCCCCGGCCGACTCGCCAAGGTGAGCGGGGACTACGACGACATGCTCGCCACCCTCCACGAGCGCGCCCCGCACGCCAAGATCGTGACCGTCGGCTACCCCACGGTCATCCCGGAGGACACCTCCAGGTGCCGGTACAACGACTGGGAGCAGTTCGCCTCGATCACCCCGGGAGACCTGGACTGGCTGCGCGACGACGTCCTGGGGCCGCTCAACGCGACCATCGAGAAGAGGGCCGGTGAGCACGGCGACGCGTTCGTCGACCTCGCCCCCTCCACCCGGAACCACAGCGTCTGCGACGCGGGCCGCTGGGTGGAGGGCGTGTTCAGCACCTTCCCGAGCGAGGTGGCCTTCGTGCACCCCAACTCCAAGGGCCACAAGAACGCCGCCGATCACGTCTCCGCGGCCATCCTGAACGCCTTGGGCGTGAACTGACCCGCACGCACACGGCGCGAGGCCGGCCCCGACGGGGAGTACCCGTCGGGGCCGGCCTCGATGCGCCGGGTGCCGCGGGCGGCTACGCGCCGATCAGGCGGCCGGCGAGGTAGCTCTCGATCTGGTCGAGGGAGACCCGCTCCTGCTTCATCGAGTCACGCTCGCGGACGGTGACCGCGTTGTCGTCCAGGGTGTCGAAGTCGACGGTCACGCAGTACGGCGTGCCGATCTCGTCCTGGCGGCGGTAGCGGCGGCCGATGGCGCCGGCGTCGTCGAACTCGATGTTCCAGTTCTGGCGCAGCGCGGCGGCGAGGCCCTTGGCCTTGGGCGACAGCTCCGGGTTGCGGGACAGCGGCAGGACCGCGACCTTCACCGGGGCCAGGCGGTGGTCGAGACGCAGAACGGTCCGCTTCTCCAGCTTGCCCTTGGCGTTGGGCGCCTCGTCCTCGATGTAGGCGTCGAGGAGGAAGGCCAGCATCGCGCGGCCGACACCGGCCGCGGGCTCGATGACGTAGGGGGTCCAGCGTTCCTGGGCCTCCTGGTCGAAGTAGGAGAGGTCCTGGCCGGAGGCCTTGGCGTGGGCGGAGAGGTCGAAGTCCGTGCGGTTGGCGACACCCTCCAGCTCGCCCCACTCGTTGCCGCCGAACTGGAAGCGGTACTCGATGTCAGCGGTGCGCTTGGAGTAGTGGGAGAGCTTCTCCTTGGGGTGGTCGTACCACCGCATGTTCTCCTCGCGCAGGCCCAGGCCGGTGTACCAGTTCCAGCGCTGCTCCATCCAGTACTCCTGCCACTTCTCGTCCTCGCCCGGCTTGACGAAGAACTCCATCTCCATCTGCTCGAACTCGCGGGTGCGGAAGATGAAGTTGCCGGGCGTGATCTCGTTGCGGAAGGACTTGCCCATCTGCGCGATGCCGAACGGCGGCTTGCGGCGCGAAGTGGTCTGCACCTGGGCGAAGTTGGTGAAGATGCCCTGGGCGGTCTCGGGGCGCAGGTAGGCGATGGAGCCGGTGTCCTGCGTGGGGCCGAGGTGGGTGGAGAGCAGACCCGAGAACTGCTTGGGCTCGGTGAACTGGCCCTTGTTGCCGCAGTTGGGGCAGTTCACGTCCGCCAGGCCGTTCTCCGGCAGGCGGTGGTGCTTGGCCTCGTACGCCTCTTCCAGGTGGTCCGCGCGGAACCGCTTGTGGCAGGAGGTGCACTCGGTCAGCGGGTCGGAGAAAGTGGCGACGTGGCCGGAGGCCACCCAGACCTCGGGGGCCAGGATGACGGACGAGTCGATACCGACCACGTCCTCGCGCGACGTCACCATGTAGCGCCACCACTGGCGCTTCAGGTTCTCCTTGAGCTCGACACCCAGCGGTCCGTAGTCCCAGGCGGCCTTCTGGCCGCCGTAGATCTCACTGCACGGGAATACGAAGCCACGGCGCTTGCTCAGGCTGACGATGGTGTCGATCTTGTCGGCGGCCACGGTGCTCTCTTCATAACGACGACGGGCGGCGAAGCGAGATGCGCTTCCAGAGAAGACTTCAGGGTACCGGCGGGGACTCCCCCTCGACCAAATCGGATCCCTACCCAGACCCTTACCCAGCCGTTACCAGGCCTTGTTGACAACGGTTTCCATATTTGTTGAAAATGACTGTCATGAACGTACGACGACGACTCATATCCGGCACCGCGGTCGCGGCGGTCACGGCCCTCGGCCTCGGCACCCTCTCCGCCTGCTCCTCCGACAGCGCGGCCGCGACCAACACGGACAAGTTCGACGTCGTCGCGTCGTTCTACCCGATGGCCTTCCTCGCCGAGCAGATAGGCGGGGACCATGTGAACGTCACCAGCCTCACCGAGCCCGGCCAGGAGCCGCACGACCTGGAGATCAGCGCCAAGCAGACCGCCGCGCTCCAGGAGTCCGACGCGGTGCTCTACCTCAAGGACCTCCAGCCCTCCGTCGACGACGCGGTGGCCCAGTCCGAGATCAAGACCAAGATCGACGCTGCCTCCCTCACCACGCTGGAGAAGCACGGCAACGAAGTCGGCGGCCATGCGGCCGAGCACGACGACCACGAGAACGAGGAGCTGTCCGGCCTCGACCCGCACATCTGGCTCGACCCGGTGCGCTACTCCCAGGTCGCCGAGGGCGTCGGCAAGGCCTTCGAGAAGGCCGACCCGGACCACGCGGCGGACTACAAGACGAACACCGCAGCCCTCGTGAAGAAGCTCGACGCCCTGAACACACAGTTCAAGGACGGGCTGGCGAACACCAGGACCAAGGTCTTCGTCACCACGCACGCCGCCTTCGGCTACCTCGCCGAGCGCTACGGCCTGACCGAGGAGGCCATCAACGGCCTCGACCCCGAGTCGGAGCCCAGCGCCGCCCGCGTGAAGGAGCTTGAGAAGATGGCGAAGGCCGACGGCGTCACGACCGTGTTCTACGAGACGCTCGTCAGCGACAAGACCGCGAAGACCATCGCCTCCGACGCGAACCTCAAGACCGACGTCCTCGACCCGATCGAGGGCATCACGAAGAAGTCCCGGGGCACGGACTACTTCTCGGTCCAGGAGGCGAACCTCAAGGCGCTGAAGACAGCCCTGGGAACGAAGTGATCTCTACGGAGGGCGTCATGGACGCGAGCGTCACCGGCGCGAAGGCCGAATCCGTCTCAGCGGAGTCCGTATCGCCGGAGTCCGTCTCAGCGGAGTCCGCATCGTCGGAGTCCGTCATCTCCCTGCGCGGTGTGCGCGCCGAGCTGGGCTCGCGCCCGGTCCTGCGGGGCATCGACCTCACCGTGCGGCGCGGTGAGGTCGTCGCCCTGCTCGGCGCGAACGGCTCGGGCAAGTCGACCGCCGTACGCAGCGTGATCGGGCAGGTCCCGGTCAGCGCCGGGGAGATCGAGCTGTTCGGTACCCCGCAGCGCCGGTTCCGGGACTGGGCGCGGATCGGATACGTCCCGCAGCGCACGACGGCCGCCGGCGGGGTCCCGGCCACGGTGACGGAGATCGTCTCCTCGGGCCGGCTCTCCCGCACCCGCTTCGGCGTCTTCCGCAAGGCCGACCGGGAGGCCGTACGGCACGCCCTGGACCTCGTGGGCATGGCCGACCGGGCCAGGGACAACGTCGACGCCCTCTCAGGCGGCCAGCACCAGCGCGTGCTCATCGCCCGCGCGCTGGCCGCCGAACCCGAACTGCTGATCATGGACGAGCCGATGGCGGGCGTCGACCTGGCCAGCCAGGAGGTCCTGGCGCGGACCCTGCGGGACCAGGTCGCGGCCGATACGACGGTCCTCCTCGTCCTGCACGAACTGGGCCCCCTGGAGCCCCTGATCGACCGGGCGGTCGTCCTGCGCGACGGCTGCGTCCAGCACGACGGCCCGCCCCCGCGCGCCCTCGGCCAGCACGCGCTGCCCGGCCACGACCACGTACACCCGCACGCACCCGCGGGCGCCGAACCGATCCGCACGGGACTGCTGAGCTGATGGACTTCCTGAACTACGCCTTCATGCAGCGGGCGCTGCTGGCCGCCGTCCTGGTCGGCATCACGGCCCCCGCCGTCGGCATCTACCTCGTCCAGCGCCGCCAGGCCCTCATGGGCGACGGCATCGGCCATGTCGCGATGACCGGTGTCGGCCTGGGCTTCCTGCTGTCCTGGTCCCCGGTGTGGATGGCCACCGCCGTCTCGGTCCTGGGCGCGGTGACCATGGAACTGATCCGCTGGTACGGCAGAACCCGCGGCGACATCGCCCTCGCCATGCTCTTCTACGGCGGTATGGCCGGCGGCGTGATGTTCATCAACCTCGCGCCGGGCGGCTCGAACGCCAACCTGACGTCGTACCTGTTCGGATCGCTGTCCACCGTCTCCGAGTCGGACGTCACCGCGATCTGCCTGCTCGCGGCCTTCGTGGTCGTCGTCACCCTGGGCCTGCGCCGCCAGCTCTTCGCGGTCAGCCAGGACGAGGAGTTCGCCCGGGTGACCGGCCTGCCGGTCCGCGCGCTGAACCTGCTGACGGCGATCACGGCGGCGGTCACCGTGACGGTGGCGATGCGGGTGGTCGGCCTGCTGCTGGTGTCGGCCCTGATGGTGGTCCCGGTGGCCGCGGCCCAGCAGCTCAGCCGCAGCTTCGCCGCCACCTTCGCGATCGCGGTGGCGATCGGCGTGACGGTGACCATCGGCGGCACGGTCACCTCGTACTACCAGGACGTCCCGCCCGGTGCGACGATCGTGCTGCTGACCATCGCCGCGTTCATCGCGCTGAGCGTGCTGGCCGCTCCGCTGGCCCGCCGCCGCGCACGCGCCCTGGCGGCGGCCCAACCCGCCGGCGATCCGGCGGAGTGCGCGATTCCCGCCACCCGGGCGGCGGGGGACGAGGTCGGCGTCTGACCGCGCACAGCCCGGGCTGGCACAATGGCCCGGCAAGCCGCAGACGTGAGGAGGCAACGGTGACAACCGCTGGACCGCCCGTGAAGGGCCGTTCCACCCGGCAGCGTGCCGCCGTGGCGGCGGCGCTCGACGAGGTCGACGAGTTCCGCAGCGCCCAGGATCTGCACGACATGCTCAAGCACAAGGGCGACTCGGTGGGCCTGACCACCGTCTACCGCACCCTCCAGTCCCTCGCCGACGCGGGCGAGGTCGACGTCCTGCGCACCTCGGACGGCGAGTCGGTGTACCGCCGGTGCTCCACCGGCGAGCACCACCACCACCTCGTCTGCCGCGTCTGCGGCAAGGCCGTGGAGGTGGAGGGACCGGCGGTGGAGACGTGGGCCGAGGCCATCGCCGCGGAACACGGCTACGTCAACGTGGCCCACACGGTGGAGATCTTCGGCACGTGTTCCGACTGCGCGGGTGCCTCCGGCGGCTGAGCGGGTGTGCGGTGCGGGTCGGGTGGGGTCGCCGGCCCCTGGGGCTGCGCCCCCAGACCCCCGCTTCCGGCCCTGAAGGGGCCTCGTCCTCAAGCGCCGGACGGGCTGGAAGCAGCCGGCCGGGGCTGAGAACTCATCGCCTCACGGCCGGCCGAAGCACTTCTCCAACTCGTCCAGGTCGTAGAACTTGCTGCCCTTGGACATCGGGGTGCAGGCGGCCTTGAAGGGCGTCTCCTGCTCGTTGTAGAGCATGCGGACCAGGAACCGGCCGTTCTTCTCGTAGACGTCCCACTGGATGTTCGAGCCCAGCGGTGCCACCGTCGCGCCCCGCCACGGGTTCGAGGCGTAGGTGTACGGCCGGGCCGCGGTGACCGGCTTCGTGCTGCCGGGCAGGCCCATCAGGGCGGCCAGCGGGATGATCTCCTCGGCGTGGGTGAAGCGGAGTTCGGCGCCCAGCGTGCTGGTGCCGGACCGCTTGGCCTCCACCTGCCGGAAGAAGTCGTCGAGCAGGACGTCCGCCATCTTGTAAGTGATGTCGCTGTCGGCGAAGCCGGGACCCTTCTCGTAGAAGTCCTCGGCGTCGCTCAGGTACCCGAACCAGGCGGCGTCGGAGGTGGAGAGGTACCGCTGCATCCCCCAGCCCTTCCCGCCCGGGCTCTCCTCGCTCATCGCGGGGGCGATGGCGTACAGGTTGTAGACCGCCTGGGCCGCGGCGACCCGGTCGGCGTCGGCGAGCCGATCGACGAAGGCGGGCTTGAAGAGGCGCCGCAGGACGCTGTACGCGGCCCGGTGGGTCTTCGGCTGGTCGGTGATCTTCGTCAGGGTGTCCGCGAGGCGCTGGTCGTTCGCGATGTAGTCGCGGTAGGCCGCGCCGCCGTCGGCCTTGTGGAAGTAGAGCAGGTCCTTGTCGGTGCGGGTCGCGCCGATCAGCGGTCCGAGAGCCGGGTCGGCGTCGGCGAGGGCGCCCGCGTACAGGTCGGCGCTGTCGGTGGCCCGGCCCTGGCCGGAGCTGACGACGTCGATCTTCTCGCCGTCACGCGCGATCCCGGCGAAGAGGGAGGGCAGCCGGGCGGCCGTGCGGGCGGCCGTGTCCTGGATCTCCTCCTTGCCGAGGCCGCTCAGGTTGCCGTAGCCGACCTTCGCCATGGCGGCCTGGAGGGCGCGCACCTTCGGGCCGAACTCCTCACCCTTGCCGGTGAGTTGGCCCGCGGCCTCGGCCTTGTCCCAGAGGGCGAGGATCAGGTCGCCGTCCTCGCTGTCGGTGGCGGAGCGGGAGCCGTGCCGGGAGACGTTCTCCGTGAAGACGGGGGTGAAGCCGGCCGGCGGCCGCTGGTAGGAGCGTGCGCTCTGCTCGGGCGCATAGGTGGCTTTCGTGCCGTAGCTGTCGC
The DNA here is from genome assembly GCF_035983595.1 of Streptomyces sp. NBC_01334. Taxonomy (NCBI): domain Bacteria; kingdom Bacillati; phylum Actinomycetota; class Actinomycetes; order Kitasatosporales; family Streptomycetaceae; genus Streptomyces; species Streptomyces sp. NBC_01334. Next base: position 3,457,909 of record NZ_CP130718.1, read on the forward strand.
GGTGCGCGAGGTGCGTGCCGGATCCGCCGGTGTCGGCGGCGTGGGCGGGCAGCGCGGTGAGCACCAGCGCGCCGAGGGCGGTGGCGAGGGCGGGGGTGACGCGGTTCATGTGCGGGCCGTTTCAGCGAGCGGGAGACCGGGATCGGACTGATCTCCCGCAGCGTCGACGGGCCGGGTGAACGCACGGGGGCTAGGAGGTGACCTCCTGGTCCGGAGTCTTCCCCTCCATGGCCAAGAGTTCCTCATTCGTCACCGCGCCGCCGAAGCGACGGTCCCGGGACGCGAACTCGACGCACGCCCGCCACAGGTCACGGCGGTCGAAGTCGGGCCACAGGACGTCCTGGAAGACCAGCTCCGCGTACGCGCTCTGCCAGAGCAGGTAGTTGGAGGTGCGCTGCTCGCCGCTCGGCCGCAGGAACAGGTCGACGTCCGGCATGTCCGGGTAGTACAGGTACTTCGCGAGGGTCTTCTCGTTGACCTTCGACGGGTCGAGCCGGCCCGCCTTCACATCCTCGGCGAGCGCCTGCGCCGCGTCCGCGATCTCCGCCCGGCCGCCGTAGTTCATGCAGAAGTACAGGGTGAGACGGTCGTTGTCCTTGGTCTGCTCCTGGGCGACCTGGAGCTCCTTGGCGACCGACTTCCACAGCTTGGGCATCCGGCCCACCCAGCGCACCCGGATGCCGAGCTCGTCGAGCTGGTCGCGGGTCTTGCGGATGAAGTCGCGGTTGAAGTTCATCAGGAAGCGGACCTCGTCGGGCGAGCGCTTCCAGTTCTCGGTGGAGAAGGCGTACAGCGAGATGTTGCGCACACCCATCTCGACCGCGCCCTGCAGCACGTCGAGGACCTGCTCGGCACCGACCTTGTGCCCCTCGGTGCGCGGCAGCCCGCGCTCCTTGGCCCAGCGGCCGTTGCCGTCCATGACGATCGCCACATGCTCGGGGACCAGCTCGCCCGGGAGCTTCGGCGGGCGCGCGCCGGACGGGTGCGGCTCCGGCGTCCGGTACTCACGACGCTGCCGCCCCAGGAACCCGCGTACCACCATGTGCCTCTCGTCTCCTCTGGTTTTTCGCTTGCTTATTTCTCTACGTACCTGAGTGAGCGCAGCCCGCGCTCCAGGTGCCAGTGCAGATAGGCGGACACCAGCCCGCTGCCCTCCCGGACGTGCCGCGCCTCGCACGCGTCCGCCGTCTCCCAGTCTCCCGTGAGCAGCGCGCCCAGCAGGACCAGGGTCTGTGGCGAGGGTACGACGCTGCCGGCCACCCGGCAGTCGACGCAGACGGAGCCGCCGGCCGCGACGGAGAAGAACCGGTTGGGTCCCGGCATTCCGCACTTGGCGCAGTCGCCGAAGCTCGGCGCGTATCCGTTGACGGCCAGCGACCGCAGCAGGAACGCGTCGAGGACGAGGTGCGGGGCGTGCTCCCCGCGGGCCAGGGTGCGCAGCGCCCCGACGAGCAGCAGGTACTGCTGGACGGCCGGTTCGCCCTCGTGGTCGGTGAACCGCTCGGCGGTCTCCAGCATGGCCGTCCCGGCGGTGTAGCGGGCGTAGTCGGTCACGATCCCGCCACCGTAGGGAGCGATGATCTCGCTCTGCGTGCACAGCGGCAGCCCGCGTCCGACCAGTTCGCTGCTGCCCCGCGCGAAGAACTGCACGTCGACGTGGGAGAAGGGTTCGAGGCGGGCGCCGAACTTGGACTTCGTCCGCCGTACCCCCCGCGCCACGGCCCGCACCCGCCCGTGCCCGCGCGTGAGCAGCGTGATGATGCGGTCGGCCTCGCCGAGTTTCTGGGTCCGCAGGACGATGCCGTCGTCCCGGAAGAGACTCATCGGGCACCTCCGGGGGCGGCCTGCCGGGGGTGCGGCATGCCGCGGTCCGCCGCACCCGGCCGTCGGGTGGGGGGCACGGTGCCGTCGTCGCGGAACAGGCTCATGCGCCCATTCTCGCCTACACCGGAGGAGCGGTGTGCCCGCCTGCCGTGATCCCTCGGACGCTGCGCCCGCGACCGGGGACGGCGCAACCGACGGGAGCGGCGAGACGTCCGTGACAGAGGAGACCATGATCCTCGACGGACGGAGAGAACGATCTTAAGCTCGCACCTTTCCCCCAGGCCCTCCCGCCGCACCCTGCTGACGGCCGGCGCGGCCACCACGGCCGTCCTGCTCACCGCGGGACCCGCCGGGGCCGCCATGGACCCCGTCACCGACCGCCTGCGTGACCTCGAAGCCGGGCACGGCGCCCGCCTCGGCGTGTTCGCGTACAACGTCCGCACCGGGCGCTCGGTCCGCTACCGGGCCGACGAACGCTTCCCGGTCTGCTCCCTGTTCAAGACCCTGGCGGTCGCTGCCGTCCTGCGGGACCTGCCCGAGGGAACACTGGACCGCCGCGTCTTCTGGACGTCGACGGAGGTGGTGGAGAACTCCCCCGTCACCCAGGACCATGTGGCCGACGGCATGACGATCGCCGAGCTGTCCGCCGCGGCCATCCAGCGCAGCGACAACACGGCCGGCAACATGCTCCTGCGCGAGCTGGGCGGCCCCACGGCGATCACCCGCTTCGCCCGCTCCGTCGGCGACCGCGTCACCCGCCTCGACCGCTGGGAGCCGGAACTCAACTCGGCAGAGCCGGACCGGGTCACGGACACCACCACCCCCTATGCGATCGGCCGCACCTACGCGCGGCTCGTCCTCGGCGACGCGCTGGCCTCCGCCGACCGCCGACGCCTGACCGACTGGATGCTCGGCACGATCACCAGCGCCAACCGCTTCCGCGCCGGGCTCCCCCCGACCTGGACGATCGCCGACAAGACCGGCGGCGGCTGGTACGGCGCGAACAACGACGCCGGAATCGCCTGGACCCCGGACGGCGCCCCCGTCGTCCTGGTCGTCCAACTCACCAAGCCGGACCGGGAGGCGGCCTACGACAACGAACTGATCGTGGAGACGGCGAGGGTGCTGGCGGAGACGCTGGGCTAGGGCCGGGCAGGCCGCAGGCCACAAGCCCTAGGATCCGTCGGGCCTCAGCCGGACGCTGTCGGGAACGCCGTTCGGGGAGGTTCCCGGGGCGGCGGCCTCCCACAGCTGGTCGAACCGGCGGATCAGGGGCTGGACCTCGTCGGCTCGGGCGTTCACCGTCGTCGAGGTGTTCACGCTGAGCTGGTCCGCGTGGATCTCGTACGACAGCACCCCGTCGAAGACGATGCAGTCGATCATCTTGCCGCGCCGCAGGAACAGCGGGAGTTCCTCCAGGGCCACCACCTGGACCTGGATGCCCATCTCCCGCTGCTCCGCGCAGATCGGTTCCAGGGCGGCCAGTTCCTCGGGCCGCTTCACGATGAACAGGCGCCGGACCGAGATGCTCCGTTCGAGGATCGCCTCGCGCTGGGCGGTCAGATAGCGTCCGGCGGGCTCGGTGTTCCAGAACCCGTCGTCGACGACGGTGGTGCTGATGGCGTCGATGCTCGTCCTCGCGCACTTGGTGAGGGTCAGGAGCCAGTCGTGGTTCTCGCCCGCGCACTCGGCGCTGAGGTTGGTGAAGTCCTCCATCTGCGCGGCGAGACGGTCGATCTCCGTATGCGCGAACTCGTGCAGGATGTCGGGCCCCATGGCCACGACCTTGGTGGCGTGCTCGGCGAGCCGGGGCACCCCGTCGCCCCGCAGCTTCTCCACCTCGGTGAAGAGCTTCGTCGCCTCGCCTATGTCGGCGAACCGCTTGTCGACCGACTCCCTGAGATCGCCCAGCTGGCTGACGAAGGACGCCAGGAACTGCACGATCAGCACGATGCCGCCGCACAGCACGGACAGCACGAGCTGCCACGGGCCGTCCTCCTCGGACGGTCCGACGACATTGGTGAGCAGGTAGACGACGCCGCCCGCCACCACGGTGATCAGGATCTTCTGCGTCACGTGCCGGGCGCCCTCGCCGTCCCGGATCCGGTCGCCCCGGAAGTTCGGGTTCGTCGGTGCATGCATCTCTCTGTCTCCCCCCGTCGGGATGCTGCGCGAACAGATGTCGTGTTGCCGTCAGGACAGGGCCGGCACCTCACCCCGGACGAGGTTCTGCAGTGCCAGCTGGTCCCGGATGCGCTGTGCCATGGTGTTCCACTGTCTGCTGAACCCCGGGTGCCGCTCCAGCTCCTCCCAGGGCGGGCTCAGGGCCCGGTCCAGGCGCGCCCGGGGCATCCACAGGTGCAGCAGATGGTCGACGAGCGGACGCAGCACCTTCATCGCGGCCGCCTGGTTCTCGGAGCCGGGCGGCAGGCCGTCGAGCTTGTCCCCGACGGTCGTCAGCAGCCAGTCGTGCAGGGCGAGGTCCTCGCAGAGCGTGGCCGCCGCCACGGGTGTGGTCCCTCGCGGCAGCCGCAGTTCGACGATCCGCCGCCCTGAGCCGAGTTCGGTGAAGAGCGCCGACGCCGGCTCGCCGTCGTCGGCCGGTGACGCGGTCCAGCGCAGGCTGGTGTCGGTGGTGGTGAGCGGAGCGTCGTGGTCCAGGAGGTCGTGCCGGCGGGAGATCCTCGCCAGCAGACTCTCGGAGATCGAACCGACGTCCAGCCGGTCCTGCTGATGTCCGGTCAGGAAGCCCTCGGTGACGGACTTCTCGGGCAGCCTGCCGACCGGGACCAGGGAACCGGGCCGGACCAGGTAGTACCCCCAGGGCCGGCGCCGGTCGGGCCCGGTGGCCGGGGCGGAGAAGTACGCCGTCGACTGCAGGACGCGGCCCTCGACGAGCCCGGCGTGCGCGGCCACGGTGCCGACCGCGCGGACCTTGGCCCCGTCGGCGGTGGGCAGCCGGCAGTCGACGCCGGTGAGGACGTCCGGGGAGAGGGCGTGCCGGTTGGGGCGCCGCGAGGTCCGGACGGGTTCGTCGGCGCGCAGCCGCAGCAGCCGCACGGCGGTCCGCTCGTCCACCGCCCTGCGGGTGGGCAGCAGACAGGTCCGCACCTCACCGCAGATGAGGACGGGACCGGAGGTCGTGCCCAGGCCGCTCATGTCACAACCCCGGCGGGAACACGTAGGACGTGCGGTCCACGACCCCCGCGGGCACCGTGAAGCCCTCGGCGGCGGACCGCGCGGCGACCTGTCCGAGCGCCTCGGCCTCCACGTGGACCTGGTCGAGGATGACGCGTACGGCGTGCTCAACGGGCAGGAACCGGGTCGGCAGGACGCTGCACGTGACGTAGGCGGTGAAGGGCGTCGCGGCGGGGTTGAGCTGGAGGACGGGCGGCAGCGCGTCCCACTCGGCCGGGAACTCCGCACCCTGCCACCGGGTGGGGGTCAGCACGGCCGCGCCGTTGTCCCGCAGCAGCCCGAGCCGGACCAGCTGCCAGACGGAGGCCAGGAAGGCGCAGGACCAGGTGCGCGCGTCCTCGGGCCCGTTCCACAGTTCGACGTCCAGGAACACGGAGTGGCCGCGGGCCTCGGTCTCGCTCGGCGGCTGCCAGACGCCGGTGGAGTCCAGGGCGGCCGAGGTCCGCTGGGAGGGGGTGCGGCGGCCGTTGGTGAGCCAGCCGGTGCGGCCGACGGGCGGACGGAAGCCGTTGCTGCCGGGCGGCGGGGACTCCACCAGCCGGTGCAGGACGGACTCGGCCGGTCGGGCCCGGTCGCGGTGGTCGGAGCCGCCGGGGCCGGGGGCGGGGCCCGCGCAGCCCGACTCGCGGGCCAGGTAGTCGATGGTGAGCCCGGCCTCGGCCGCCGCGTCCAGGAGGGGCGGGATCAGCTCGGCGGGGGTGGCCAGCCGGGAGAAGTAGTCGTCGATCAGGAAGCAGGTGCTGATCCGGGGCCGGCGGCCCGGCGGCAGCGGACCGAGACCGGCCCGTGCGGCCTCCACCCAGGGCCGTACGCCGGCGAAGTGCCGACGCAGCCGGGCGGCCCCCTCGGCGAAGTCCTCCATGTACAAGTGGCCTAATTCCAGGGAGAGATGGGAGAAGGGCACGGATTCGGTGCGCGGGTCGGCGCTGCTCTCCCGGAAAACGGTGCCCGGCCCGTTCACAACTGCCCCCAGAACTTGTCGTCGGTCAGCCGCTGCGCGAGATCCCCGATGGCCTGCCAGGTCTCGTTGTTGGCGATCCGACGGTCGTGCACGTCCTCGTCGGTGATGAGGCGTTCCTGCCACTGCAGGACGGGTTCCAGCGGAATGGACGCCAGCACCCGGGTTCTGCCGATGCCTCGGCCGGCCGCGAGTTCCTCGAGTTCCTTGTCGCACTGCCGCATCCACGCGTACTGCGCGGGCGACACCTGGGACCACAACGGCGACTCGAGATCGGGCACCGCGGCGCGGACGAACCTGATGGCGCCGCCCAGCACGTCGGGGTCGTGTCCGATGGCCGTACCGGCTTGCACTATCCCCTGTTTCCCGAATACGAGTTCGGCCGCCGCCATGACGTGCTGGCGGGTCCACCGGTGATAGACGAGCCAGCGGTTCTTGAGGCGGCCGAGCCCGCCTCGGGGCGAGGTGGCGGCGAGAGCCAGGTCCATCGCATAACTGCGTCCGGCGCTCAGGTCGATGATGATGACGTCGAATTCGCGTTTCAGCCGAAGGACGAGGTCCACACAGCGGTGCAGGTTCTCCTCGTCGGTGACGAATTCACCGGCCGTGCGGTCTCCGGGCAGCAGTACCAGCCGCCCTGAGCCACCGGGCCTGCCGCGCAGCACGGGGTGTTCGGTGCGCGCCCAGACGTCGACCCGCAGCGGCTCGCCCGTCTTGCCCTTCAGATACGAGTGCAGGCCGCGCCCCTCGGCCTCGGAGAGGACGTCGGGCAGGTCGAACACGGCGGCGGCGGTGGGCGAGCCGAAGTCGAAGTCCAGGTAGCAGACGTCGTCCCCGTCCAGCGCGCGGTGATACGCGAGGTTGGCGCTGGTGACGGAGCGGCCGGTGCCTCCCTTGTCGGAGGCGGCGAAGACGAGCACCTTCACACCCCCCGGGCGTCTGCGCCCCGGGCGCGGGCCAGGGCGTAGAGCCGGGCGAGGACGCCGAGGGCGAGCGCGTGGGCGGTGCCGGGCTGTTTGTCGACGAGCTGACGGGCACGACGCAGGTCGGCCTCGATGCCCTTGATCTCTTCTCCCTGGGGACTCTTGGGAGCGGGAGCGGGCTGCTCCAGCTGCTCCTTGCCGAACAGGTGGGCGGCCTCGCTGAGCGCCGCCTGGGCGAGGGCGGTCATCTCGGAGCTGCGGATCGGGTCCTGCGCGTAGAGGGCGTGCGCGGCGACCATGCACTCGGTGACGCGCTCGGTGATGCTCCAGGACAACGGCCCTGTGCGGACCGGGGATTCGGGGTACACGGCGTGCACGTTGTCCCACAGGCCGACACCCTCGCCGTCGCTGACGCGACGCGCCCAGAGGTGGTCGAGGATGTTCTCGGCGAGCGTGAGCAGACGGTCCTGCGAGCCGATGTTCCGGGACAGCGCGCACAGTTGGACGGTCCGCTTGAGCAGCTGCGCGGAGAAGTCGCCCATCGTCCACTTCATGGCCGGGCCGATCTCCTCACTGCCCAGCAGCGGGAGGGTGACCCCGGGGTTGTGCAGACCGATCGCCGGGTCCTCACGGGCCGTGCGGCTGGTGATGCGGCCGCGTTCGGCGAGGCGTTCCATGACGGCGACGGTGCGGGTGAGGTCGTCGTCGGTGGCCCGGCGGCGCACCAGGTCGTGGACGAGGATCGAGGCCACGGACAGGGAGAAGTACTCGGACTCCAGCTGCTGGAGCGTGGTGCGCCAGGGGATCTCCTCGAGCGGCCAGGTGGCGGCGTCGAAGCGGGCGATGCCCGACCAGTACTGCTGGGTGATCTCCCAGCGCAGCCGCAGCGCGTCGGCCAGCTTCTGCTGTTCGGCGGTGAGCAGGCCGAGGACGAGGGTGCGCTCGGAGGACAGGTCGGGAATGCCGTCGAGGGCGACGACGGTGAAGTACAGGTACGGCACGGCGTGGGCGACGCCCTGGGGCTGCTTGCCGATGTCCTGGGCGGTCTGCGCCTCGACCTCGACCTCGGGTGCGTCCTTCACCAGGCTCCAGGCCCAGCCGCACTCGAACAGCCGGTTCTCGTTGCGGAGTTGGTCGGCGACATCGGTGTCGAGGCCGAGGGTGACGCTCTCGCTGATGAGGGCGCGCAGCGACTTGAACCGGTCCTGGAAGCGTTGCAGGACCTGACGGTCGGACAGCCGGCCCCGGCCGAGCAGCCGGGCGAGCGCCTGCCCCTGGTCGGAGGCGATGTCGACGACGTTGACGGTGAAGGAGCGCAGCAGGCTCACCATGGCCGCGGTCAGGCGGGCACTGGTCGCCTCTCTCAGCTTGTCGATGCGGGCGAGGGTGCTGGCCCGCTGGGTCTTGCCCCGGTACACCTTGAGGAAGCCGAGGGTGGCCAGGCAGAGCGTGATCGACATGGAGTAGGAGTCGACGACTCCCACTTCCTCCTGCTCCTTGGAGAGTTCGTGCTCCGGGTTCTCCGGGGCGAAGTAGTAGCCGCCCGCGAAGGTCGGACTCTCCTCGCCGCGGTGGTTCTCCATGAAGTCGCCGAGAATCTCGAGGAGGTTCATGGGAATCTCGCTGGAGTCACCCGCGTTCCTGAGGGCCCGCTCCACGTCCAGCTGGGTGGTGTCGGGGTCGTCCAGACGGAACGGTTCGATTTCGGTGGCGGGGTACAGAAGGCAGAGCAGGCGCTCCGCGTCGGCGACGCTGCTGCGGCCGCCCCATTCACCCCATTGCCATTCTCCGTTGTCGAAAGAATGACGAGCGATGGCCTGCCACACCTCGAGCAGGTTCTGTCTCGGCTTGATCTGCATGCCCATTCCCCTCGCACAGGCCCGTCACCATGTAGAAGAACTCCGACATCTTATTCGTCGCGTCGCTCTTTACGTTGCCCGCACGCCAGGATCATACCGGTGTAGCCGTCCCGTACAAGCTGCTTCGGATTGGCCGTGCGGTGAATCTCCACATGGTCCGCGTATCCGCTGAGAACCGCCCGGACTTCGGATTCGTCGATATCACGGGCGGGAAATGTGTGAGAACCGACGCGATACCCTTCGGAATGTTCCATGAAGGCGGCGGCGAAAGGTGCCCCGGAATCCAGGGCGTTCATGAAACACCCCACCCCTCGCCGGAATTCGGCGAGCGAGGTGGTGATGGACTCGGCGACGAAGAACATCGTGCCGAGGTCCCAGCGGCGCGTATCGGCGCAGAGATCGAAGAGACTGCCCGACTCGGGCTGCTGGACGGCCTCCTTGAACCGGACCCTGGGCGTCATGCCGAGCGTGGCATATGCCTCGTCCTTGCACAGGACGTTCCAGAACTGATCCCAGTGCGGGTCGTAGTCGGGGCACTGCCTCCGGAGATACTCGAGATTCCGGGCGGACCGCTCCAGCAGCGTGATCCGGTCGCACCAGGGAAGCATGGCGAGGGCCGGATAGAGATTGGGTCCGGCGCCGACGTCGATACCGGAAGCCACCCGCCCACGACCTCGGAAGTGATCACTGAAGTGATCGCGCACATGGGAGAGGATCTCCTCGTCCACGGCCTGCATCTCGAGGTAATTGTGGCTGATGTAGGTGCCGGGATCGAAGTCGTCCCAGAGCACGTCATCATTCAGCTTTTGGTCAGCGGCGGACGGTCCCGAGGTCATGATTCAGCGTAGCAGGATGCATGGGTCTTGAAGGAGTGGGTGCGCAGAGCAATGATGGAGATCAGGTACGCAAATCGCACTGGCTGCAATTCGATTTGTCGACATTCACAAGGGGACGGTATGACTCCTCTTCCCGGAGATCGTTTTCCGTCGGGCATCGGTTCGATAATGAGCCAGATGTCCGGAGAAAGACCCTTACGGATCAGAGCGGTCACCGAGGCGGATCTACCCCATATCGTGCGCCTCGATGCCGACGCGTTCCCCCACGGCCCCTACCCCTACTTCGTCCTGCGCCAGCTCCTCGCCGCCTACGCCGACCTCGTGTACGTCGTGGACGACGGCACGGATCTCTACGGATACGTGCTCGCGACCTCGCCGAACGACGCGCAGAGCTGGGTTCTCAGCCTCGCCATCACCCCTGGGCTGCGCGGAAAGGGTCTCGGCCGGCAACTGATGACGAAACTGCTCGGCCTGCTACGGACGAAGGGCGCCCATTCCGTCCGGCTCTCCGTGGAGCCGCGCAACGACTCGGCCATCGCGCTGTACCGCTCCCTGGGCTTCGTCCCGGATCCCGGCGGGCCCCGCGCGGACTACTTCGGCCCGGGCGAGGACCGTCTCCTCATGACGCTCACCCTGTGAAACTCACCCTGCAGCGCTCAACCTGTGACGCTCACTCGGTGAGCCCCCCGAACCCCCGCACGTACCTGCGCTGCCAAGGCGTCTCCACCGCGCGTCGGTCGTAGTGGCGGCGGACGTAGTCCACCGCCTCGTCCGCCGGTACGCCGTCCAGGACCGCCACACAGGCCAGGGCCGTTCCGGTGCGGCCGCGGCCGCCTGCGCAGGCGATCTCCACGCGTTCGTCGGCCGCGCGGCGCCACGCCTCGGTGAGGGTCGCGTGGGCCTGCGCGCGGTCGCTCGGGAGACGGAAGTCGGGCCAGCGGAGCCAGCGGGACTCCCAGGGCGGCCGTGGGGGCCGCGCGCCGAGGAGGTAGACGCCGTACGCGGGGGTCGGGGCCGTACGGTCGAGCGGGCGGCGCAGGCCGCGGCCGCGGATCAGGCGGCCGGACGGCAGCAGGAGCACCCCGGGGTCACCCTCACGCCAGACCCACGCGTCGTTTCTCATCTCCCCATTCGAACGCGGTCACGGGGGACGGGCAACCGATTCGGCGCAACCGGTGGTCTGGAGGGCGAGGAGGGTGCTTGATGCAGGCCGAACAAGAAGACCGGTTCCAGGAGTTCGTCAGAGCCCGGTGGTCCCGGCTCGTACGGACCGCGTATCTGCTCACGGGGGACGTCCACCACGCGGAGGACCTGACGCAGACCGCGCTGGCCAAGGCGTACCGGTCGTGGCGGCGGATCTCGCGCAGCGACAACCCGGAGGCGTATGTGCGGCGGATGCTGGTCAGTTGCAACAGCGACCGGTTCCGCAAGCGGCGGGTCACCGAGGCGCTGACCGCGGCGCCGCCGGAGCGGGCGGGGCGCGACGAGGGCGCGGGGCGGGTGGAGGAGCGTGGCTCCCTGCTCGCCGGGCTGGCCCAGCTGCCGCCGAAGCAGCGGGCGGTGGTGGTCCTGAGGTACTGGGAGGACCTGTCCGAGGCGGAGGTGGCCGAAGTGCTCGGCTGCTCGCCCGGCACGGTCAAGAGCCAGGCGTCGAAGGGGCTCGCGAAGTTGCGTATGAACCCGGGGCTGGCCGCCGACCGCACGGTTTCCGGTGGTCGGGAGCAGAGTCAGGGTCAGGGCCCTCAGGGTCGGGGCCACAGTCACGTTCCGATCCATGGTCAGGTTCAGGGAGGCAGCAGGTGAACGGGGCGGGAGAGCAGGCGGACCAGGGGGATTTCGGGTTCGAGGAGCGGATGCGTGAGCTGCTCGCCGAGGACGCGTACACCATCCAGCCCTCGTCGGCGCCGTATCCGGCGATCCGGCGGCGTGGACTGGCCGAGCGGCGGCGGCGCGTGGCGCTGACCGGGGCGGCGCTGATGACGCTGGCCGCGGTGCCCGTCGGGGCGTACGCCGTGGCCGGGGGGAACGGGGGGCGGGGCGCGGACACGGCGGCACCCAAGCCGTCGGTCAGCGCCCCGCACAGCCCGGCCGGGAGCCCGGCCGCGACACCGGGCGGCACGGCGGGCGGGCCCGCTCAGCCGGCCACGGACGGGCAGTTGCTCGACGGGATCACCTTCGCGCAGGCGGCGGACGGGCTGAAGAAGTGCCTGGCCGCCGAGGGCGGGCCGCCCGGGAGCGCCGCGGATCTGGGCGAGGCCGAGGACTACCGGATCATCCTGGCGATCAAGAGCACCGGAGACTCCAACGCCCCCGGCGACGGCATCTACGTCACCGCGGTGGAGGAGCGGTCCGCGGGCCGCTGGGTGGTCTGCTCCATCAAGGACGGTGTGGCCTCGGGCATCAGCGCCGGCACGATCGACACCGGGGTGCCGGGCACGGGCCCGGTCGTGGTCGACAGCAACGGCGAGCAGCTGTACCAGCAGTCGTTCATGGACAAGGGCAGGTGGAAGCTGCCGTTCAGGTGGGGAATGATCGGCACCGTCGAGGCGTCGGTGGCCGAGGTGACCGTCTCCTACGGCGACGGCAGCCCCGTGACCGCGACCCTGGACCACGGCTGGTTCGCCGTCGCCGGTCTGCTGAACCAGCAGGTCACGCTGGCCCCGCACATCAAGGGCTACGACGGCTCAGGCAAGCTGGTCTACGACTCCGACCAGGACGGGACGTACCAGCGCACGCTGCCCTAGGGCGCGCTCGGCCCCGGTGTCACCAGCCCCGACTCGTAGGCCACGATGACCAGTTGGGCCCGGTCCCGGGCGCCCAGCTTGCCCATGATCCGGCTGACGTGGGTCTTCGCGGTGAGCGGGCTGAGACCCAGTTCCTCGGCGATCCCGGCGTTGGTCAGGCCGCGGGCGACCAGGGCCAGCACCTCGCACTCCCGTTCGGAGAGGCACTCCGGGCCGCCCACCGTCGGCGGTCCGGAGGGGCCGCGCAGGAACTGGGCGATCAGCCGGGCGGTGGGCCCCGGCGACAGCAGCGCCTCGCCCGCGGCGACCGTGCGGATGGCGTCCAGGAGGTCGGCGGGCCGGGTGTCCTTCACCAGGAATCCGGCCGCCCCCGCGCGCAGTGCCTCGACGATGTTCTCGTCGGTGTCGTACGTGGTCAGGACGAGGACGCGTACCCCGGCCAGCTCCTCGTCGGCGGCGATCAGCCGGGTCGCCTCGATGCCGTCGAGGTCGGGCATGCGGATGTCCATCACCACCAGGTCGGGGCGTTCGCCGCGGGCCAGCGCCACCGTCTCCCGGCCGGTGCCGGCCTGCCCGACCACCCGCATGTCCGGCGCCGACTCGACAAGCATCGCGAACGCCTCCCGTACGAGGGTCTGGTCGTCGGCGAGCAGCACTCTGAGCGGCTTCATCGGTCCTTCCCGTGCGGCAGTACGGCGCTCACCTCGAAGCCCTTCCCGTCGTCGCGCGGTCCGGCCTCCAGCGTGCCGCCGACGCTGCGCGCCCGCTCCCGCATCCCGACGATCCCGAAACCGGGCGCACGACCGCCTTCCACCGCACGGCCGCCTCCCCCCGCGCCGCCTCTCCCCATGCCGCCGTCTCCCCCCGTGTCCACGCCCGCTCCGTCGTCGGTGACCCTGAGCCGCAGGGCGTCCTGCTCCTCGTACACCCGGACCCGGACCCCGACCCCCGCCGTCAGGTCGTCCGGCCCGCCGTCCCGGCCGCCGTGCCGCACCGCGTTCGTCAGCGCCTCCTGGACGATCCGGTAGGCGGCCGCGCCGACCGCGGGCGGTACCTCCCCGGACCGTACCGTCAGTTCGACCCGCGCACCGGCCGCACGGGCCGTCTCCGCGAGGTCGGGCAGACCGTGCAGGCCGGGGAGCGAACCCCGGGCGTCCGGTGTGCCGAGGTCGCGCAACACCTCCAGCGTCGTACGGAGTTCGCCGCGCGCGCTGCGACAGGTCCCGGCGATGTCGTCGAGGGCCTTGGCGACGGCCGCGCGGTCCAGGCGGTCGGGATCGGCGGCCAGGACGTGCGCGGCGACGGAGGTCTGCACGCCGATCAGGGTGATGGTGTGGGCGAGCAGGTCGTGCAGGTCACGGGCGATGCGCAGGCGTTCCTCGGCGACGCGGCGGCGGGCCTCCTCCTCCCGGGTGCGTTCGGCGCGCTCGGCGCGCTCGACGATGGCGGCGACGTACCGGCGGTAGTAGCGGACGTCGATGCCGCAGAAGAGGACGGCGATGATCCAGCCGGAGATCCGCAGGAGCTCCAGCGCCTCGTCCGGGTTGGTGAGGGCGTTGATGATCAGTGCCGGGCCGAGGACGGCGCACCCGGTGATCAGTGTCCGGCGCACCGTGCCGGTCGCCGCGACCGTGTAGAGCGCCACCATGGTCGCGGGGACGGGCGCGGCGTGGTTGTTGTCGAGGGCGTGGTACGGGACGACGCAGACCACCACCGCGAGCAGGGCCGGCACCGGACGGCGGCGCCGCCACGCGAGGGGCACGTTCGCGGTGAGCAGCAGCGTCCAGCCCAGCGCGTCGGGCCGGGGCCCGTCGACGCCGAGCAGGGCGAGGGCCGTGGCGAGGGCGGTCGTCGCCACGGCCAGCAGTACGTCGTTGCGGGTGCCGTGCGGGGCGGTGCGGGGGTCGCGGTTGATCGCCGCCATGATCCGCTCGCCCGGACGGGGCCGCGCCCTTGCCGTCGTGGTCTCCTGCACGGGTTCATCCTGCGGCACGGGGGCGCCCCTCCGGGAGAGGAGGGGCGCCCCGTCGGTCGACGAGCGGCTCACACCGGCTCCGTCTGCCGCTCCGGCCGGCCCGGCTGCTCGGGCCGCGCCGTCTCCGGCGCCCGCGACAGCCGCCCCGGCCACCACACCTTGCGTCCCAGCGCCACGCTCGCGCTGGTCACGAGATAGGTGCGGACGAGGAACGTGTCCAGCAGCACCCCGACCGCGATCACGAAGCCCAGCTCGACGAGTTGGACGAGCCCCATGTTCGTCAGCACGGCGAAGGTCGCGGCGAGGACGAGGCCGGCGGAGGCGATGACCCCGCCGGTCGTGCGCAGCGCGGTCAGCGCCGCGGCGACGGGATCGGCGCCGCGCATCGACTCCTCCCGCATCCGGTGCATGAGGAAGATGCCGTAGTCGACACCGAGGGCGACCAGGAACACGAAGGACAGCAGCCCCAGCCCCGGATCCGTGCCCTCGAAGCCGAACACCGGCCCGAACATCAGCCCGCCCAGGCCGAGCGCCGCGCCCCACACCGCGACCACGGCGGCGACGAGCATCAGCGGCGCGACGAGCGACCGCAGGAGCGCGATCAGGATGAGCAGGACGGAGACGAGGACGAGCGGCACGACGACCAGCCGGTCGCGGGCGTTGGTGTCCACCAGGTCGATCTGCTGGGCGCTCGGCCCGCCGACGTAGGAGCCGGTCAGGCTGTCCCGCAGTGCCTCGATGGTCGCCGTCTCGGCCGCGGACTGCGGTGGTGCGGCGGCGGTCACCGTGATCTCCGTCCAGCCTTCTCCGGTACGGCCCTGCCGTACGTCGGCGACGCCGTCCGTGTCCCGGATCGCGGCGAGGGTGGCCTCGGTCCGGCCGGCCGGGGTCATCACCTCGATGGGCTGGGCGGACTGCTCCGGGAAGGCCTTGGCCAGAGTCCCCATGGCGACGACCGACTCGGGCCGGTCGACGAAGGAGTCCTGCTGCTTGACCGCGCCGGGCAGGTTCAGCGCGCCCAGCGCGAGCGCGCCGAGCAGAACGGCGCCGGCCGCCAGGACGGTCCGCGGACGCCGCCCGGCCGAGGTGCCCATCGCGGCGAACAGCGACCGGCGGACCTTGGGCGTGCTGCCGTAGGCGGGCACCAGCGGCCAGAACACCCGGCGGCCCAGCAGGACGAGGAGCGCGGGCAGCAGGGTCAGCATCGTGACGAGCGCGCACAGCACGCCCACCGTGCCCAGCGGTCCCATGCCCCGGTTGGAGTTGAGGTCGGCGGCGAGCAGGCACAGCAGTCCGGCGGCGACGGTCCCGGAGGAGGCCAGCACGGCCGGCCCGCAGCCGCGCAGCGCGGCCAGCATGGCGTCGTACGGGCGCTCCACGCGCCGCAGTTCCTCCCGGTAGCGGGAGACGAGCAACAGCGCGTAGTCCGTCCCCGCGCCGAACACGAGGATGGTCATGATGCCCGAGCTCTGTCCCGACACCGTGGTGCCGAAGCCCTGGTTGAGGCCGTAGGCGACGCCCATGGACAGGTAGTCGGCGATCCCGGCCACGACGAGCGGCACCAGCCACAGCACCGGGCTGCGGTAGATCAGGATCAGCAGGACGGCGACGACGCCCACGGTGGTGTAGAGCAGTGGCCCGCCGAGCGAGTCGTAGACCTTGGCGGCGTCGGTGGCCAGCGCCCCCGTCCCGCCCACCTCGACGGTCAACCCGCCCTCGCTGTGGGCGACTTCGCGTACGTCCTCGACGAAGGCGTCCCGTTTCTCCTCGTCGGTGCCGGGCTCGTTGGTGGCGACCGGGTACATGAGCGTGGCGCCGTCGGCGGACGGGACGCCTCGCGGGGCCCCGGTCAGCGCGTGGTCCCCGGCGACCTGTGCGACCTGCTCCCGCGCCGTCGTCCGGTCGGCGGCGGTCAGGCCGCCGTCGCGGTGGTAGACCAGCACCAGCTCGGTGCTCTCACCGCCGGGCAACTGCTCCTGGAGCCTCGCGACCCTGGTCGAGTCGGCGCTCGCCGGCAGGTAGTCGGTGACCCGGTCGTGCTGTACGTCGGCGAGCTTGGCGGCGAACGGCGAGGCGAGCGCGAGCACGCCCACCCACAGCGCGAGCACCACCCAGGGGATGGCACTGCGCCGGCTCTTCGCCTTCCCGGCCCCCATGAAATCTCCGGCCCCCATGTGCGGGCCCTCCCTTCGGCACGGCTGTCTGGTTGCGCTCTCCAGACTTCCGGTACGCGGGGGGCGGATCGTCGCGCGTGAGGGCGAGTTCGGGAGTACTGCCGGGGGTGGCCGGGCGGGGGGACTACTCCCTGGGGAGTATCAGGACGGCGTCCGGGCCGCGACCAGCAGGCGGGTCACGTCCTCCGCGCGGATCGTCAGGGCCGCGCCCACCGTCGTGAGGACCTCTCGCTCGGCCGGGGTGTACGGGCCGTCCGCGAGGGCGATGCGGGCGCCCTGGAGCAGGATCGATTCGCGGCCGACCGCGGCGAGGTGCGGGGCGAGCGGGTCGAGTGCCTCGTGGAGCTCTATGGCGAGACCCGCGCCGTACGGTTCGCCGTAGTTCTGACCGGTGTCGGAGGCGACGGCGGCGACGAGCGCGGCGAGCTGCTCCTCCGTGCAGTCGGTGAAGCCGGCCGCACGCACGGCGCCCGCCGCCGTCTCCAGGGACGTACGGGAACAGGTGCCGCCCGCGGACAGGACCGCGAGGGCGACGGTGTGGACGGCGTCGCGGAGCATCGCCGAGAAGCGGATGGTGGTGGGGTGGTCGAGGACGTCGGTGCCGAAGTGGCGGCGGCAGGCCGCGCACTCGACGACCGGGCCGGTCTCGCCGCGTGGCACGACCGGCATGCCGAGGAGGGTGAAGCGGCGGTGGCCGGTCAGCCGCTGGTAGTTGCGGTCGCCTCCGCAGCCTGGGCAGAAGAACTCACCGTCGCCCGCGGGCGTCCACGCGGTGCGGGTCCCCAGGATGCGGGCAAGCCCGGTGACACGGCCGTCACGTCCCCGTTCTGGCAGCACGTCGCACCTCCGTAACCCCGCGGCAACATCGCCGCACGCCTCCGTGATGTTAGCCACATCCATGAGGTGTAGTCAGCACCCAGGACGAGACCTTCCCGTGACCTCCATACGGTGATGGCCGATAAACGACGGGGCCCCGACCGCCGTATACAGCGGTCAGGGCCCCGAAAGTCCCGGTCAGGCCGGTCAGCGGGTCGCGCGGTTGACGGCGGAGACGACCGCCTTCAGCGACGCACGCGTCGTGTTCGCGTCGATGCCGATCCCCCACAGGATCTTGTCGTCGATCGCGCATTCGATGTAGGAGGCGGCCTGCGCGGAGGCGCCCTCGCTCATCGTGTGCTCCTGGTAGTCCAGCAGGCGTACGTCGATGCCGACGGACTCCAGGGCGTTGAAGAAGGCCGAGATCGGACCGTTCCCGGTGCCGGTCAGGACAGTGTCCTCGCCGTCGACCGTAGCCTCGACGGTCAGGGTGTCGACGCCGTCGGTGTCGGTCGTGGACTGGCCCGCGCGGACCTGGATGCGGCCCCAGGGGTTCTCCGGGTTCGGCAGGTACTCGTCCTGGAAGACCGACCAGATGGCGCCGCCGGTGACCTCGCCGCCCTCGGCGTCCGTCTTCGCCTGGATGAGCTTGGAGAACTCGATCTGCATGCGGCGCGGCAGGTCCAGCTTGTGGTCGTTCTTCAGGACGTACGCGATACCGCCCTTGCCGGACTGCGAGTTGACGCGGATGACGGCCTCGTAGGAGCGGCCGACGTCCTTCGGGTCGATCGGCAGATACGGGACCGCCCACTCGATGTCGTCGACGGTGACGCCCTTGGCCGCCGCGTCGGCCTCCATCGCGTCGAAGCCCTTCTTGATGGCGTCCTGGTGGGAGCCGGAGAAGGACGTGTAGACCAGGTCGCCCACGTACGGGTGGCGCGGGTGGACCTCCATCTGGTTGCAGTACTCCCACGTACGACGGATCTCGTCGATGTCGGAGAAGTCGATCTGCGGGTCGACGCCCTGGGAGAACAGGTTCATGCCCAGGGTGACCAGGTCGACGTTGCCGGTGCGCTCGCCCTGCCCGAACAGACAGCCCTCGACGCGGTCGGCGCCGGCCATCAGCGCCAGCTCGGCGGCGGCGACGGCCGTGCCGCGGTCGTTGTGCGGGTGGACGGAGACGCAGACGTGCTCGCGGCGGGAGAGGTTGCGGCTCATCCACTCGAAGCGGTCGGCGTGGGTGGACGGCGTGGAGCGCTCGACGGTGGCCGGCAGGTTCAGGATGATCTCGCGGCCCGGGCCGGGCTGCCAGACGTCCATGACCGCCTCGCAGACCTCCAGGGCGAAGTCCAGCTCGGTGTCGGTGAAGATCTCGGGGCTGTACTGGTAGCCGAACTCCGTCTCGGGGCCCAGCAGCTTCTCCGCGTACTCGACGACCAGACGGGTGCCGTCGACGGCGATCTGCTTGATGTCGTCCTTCGAGCCGCGGAAGACGACCCGGCGGAACACGGGGGCCGTGGCGTTGTACAGGTGGACGGTCGCCCGCTTGGCGCCCTTCAGGGACTCCACGGTCCGCTCGATCAGGTCCTCGCGGGCCTGGGTCAGTACGGAGATGGTGACGTCGTCCGGGATCGCGCCCTCTTCCTCGACGATCGAGCGCACGAAGTCGAAGTCGGTCTGGCCGGAGGCGGGGAAGCCGACCTCGATCTCCTTGTAGCCCATCTTGACCAGCTGGTCGAACATCCGGCGCTTGCGCTCGGGCGACATGGGGTCGATCAGGGCCTGGTTGCCGTCACGCAGGTCGGTGGAGAGCCAGCGGGGGGCGACGGTGATCCGGTTGTCGGGCCAGGTGCGGTCGGCGATGTCGACCTGGTCGTACTGTCCGTACTTGTGGATCGGCATGTGGCTGGGCTGCTGGCGGTTCGCCATGGGGCGTGGGCTCCTCGGGGTGACCGGAGAATCTCCGGGCGGAAGGACGGCCGACGCGCAACACCAAGCACCGCGGGGAGGGGGTCGGCCTCGACTACAGGCCCTCGCCGCGGCAGCTAAGGAGAAGCAGCCCGAAATGCATAGTGCTCGGCAGCCTAGCGGAGCCGCTCTGGTCGCGCGGGTTCGTTCCAGTATGCGGGACCGGCGGGATGAACCATAGGAAAAGGTACAGAACGTGCGCCACGCCACTCGTCACCCCTCCGCCATACCACCCGGCCCCGCAGATCAGGCCCCTATGTCACCGTATTTCACCAATCATGGTTGCCGGTGGTGACAGCCGCGTAACGCAGTGCAAGGGTGCCGGGCATGACGACTCACGGGGGCTTCGAGCCCGTCTTCTGCACCGTCGTACCGCCACACGTCCTCGACCGGCTGGCGCGCAACGACAACCCCGCTCTCTCCGGTCCCGCCCGCCGCACCATCCTGCGCGACAGCGAGCTGCGCGCCCTGCGCCAGGTGAACACCGAGTACGGCCTCCTGGCCGCCCCGACGGCGAAGGCACCGTCGGACCAGCCGCTGCGCACGATCTACGACGCCGAGCACGGCACCTCGCTGCCCGGCACCAAGGTCCGCGCCGAGGGCCAGGACCCCGGCCGGGACGCCACCGTCAACCGCGCCTACTCCGGGCTCGGCGCCACTTTCGACCTGTATCTCAAGGCCTACCGGCGCCACTCGATCGACGGCGACGGCCTGGCCCTCGACGCCACCGTGCACTACGACGAGGGCTACAACAACGCCTTCTGGAACGGCGAGCAGATGGTGTTCGGCGACGGCGACGGCGAGATCTTCGTCGACTTCACCAACTCCATCGACGTCATCGGGCACGAGCTCACCCACGGCGTCACGCAGTACACGGCGAACCTGACCTACAACGGCCAGCCGGGCGCCCTCAACGAGTCGATGTCCGACGTCTTCGGCTCGCTCATCAAGCAGTACTCCCTCGGCCAGACCGCCGCCGAGGCCGACTGGCTGATCGGCGCGGGCCTGCTCGCCCCGGCCGTCACCGGCACCGCCCTGCGCTCCATGAAGGCGCCGGGCACCGCGTACGACGACGACGTCCTCGGCAAGGACCCGCAGCCCGCGACGATGGACGAGTACGTCCGCACCGGGCGCGACAACGGCGGCGTCCACATCAACTCCGGCATCCCCAACCACGCGTTCTACCTGGCCGCCACGGCCCTCGGCGGCTACGCCTGGGAGAAGGCCGGGCAGATCTGGTACGACGTCCTGACCGGCGGCGAGCTCTCCGAGCGGGCCTTCTTCACCGACTTCGCCAAGCTGACGGTGCAGGCCGCGCGTGAGCGCTTCGGCAGCGGCGGGGAGGAGCTCCAGGCCGTGGAGAAGGCGTGGGAGCAGGTGGGGGTGCGGATTCTCTGAGTCCGTAATAGACAGGGACCCATGCGTATTCAGGTGAGTCGCACGGGCGGGTTCGCGGGCATCGAGCGCCGTGCCGAGGTGGACACCTCGGGACGGCCCGACGCCCACGAGTGGCGCGCCCTGGCCGAGCGGGCGGTCGCCGCCGGCCGGGGCGCGCCTTCGGTCGGCGTACCGGACGGCTTCAGCTACGAGATCACCGTGGACGGCAGGACGGTGTACGCGGCCGATCCCCGACTCACGGAGGAGCAGCGCGAGCTGATCTCACGGGTGCTGAAGGAAGGGGCCTGAGGGGCGCGCGGGGGGCTTTCGGGAGGCCTGCGGGGCGCTTACGGACGGGGCATAACTGGCAGTTCACGCCGGGACGTTGACTTCCTTACCCAGCGGTAAGGATGATCCCGCCCATGGCGAACGATCCGCGCGACGCGGCGAACCCGATGCCCCGGTTTCCGGCAGACTTCCTGTGGGGCGTGTCCACCTCCGCGCATCAGATCGAGGGCGCGGCGGACCAGCGCGAACCTTCGGTCTGGGACACCTTCACCGCCGCGCCGGGACGGGTGAAGGACGGCTCCACGGCGGCGGTGGCCTGCGACCACTATCACCGCTACCCCGAGGACGTGGCGCTCCTGTCGGGCCTCGGCGTGGACGCCTACCGCTTCTCGGTCTCGTGGCCGAGGGTGAACTCGCCCGGCGGTCTCGACTTCTACGACCGGCTCGTCGACGAACTGTGCGCGGCCGGCGTCCGCCCGGTCCCCACCCTCTTCCACTGGGACCTGCCGGTCCGGCTCGACTGGCTGGAGCGGGACACGGCGGCCCGGTTCGCCGAGTACGTGTCGGTGGTGGCCGGGCGTCTCGGTGACCGCGTGACGAAGTGGATCACCCTCAACGAGCCCGCCGAGCACACCCTGTTGGGGCACGCCCTCGGCACCCACGCGCCCGGCAGGCAGCTGCTGTTCGACGCGCTCCCGGCCGCCCACCACCAGCTGCTGGGACACGGTCTCGCCGTCCAGGCACTGCGCGCGGCCGGCGCCACGGACATCGGCATCGCCAACTCGCACGGCCCGACCTGGCCGGCCTCTCAGGAACCCGCCGACGTGGAGGCGGCCGCCTTCTACGACCTCCTGCTGAACCGGCTGTTCGCGGAGCCCGTGCTGCTGGGTGAATACCCGGATGGACTAGGCGAGTTGATGCCGGGGGACGTCCAGGCCGACCTCAAGGTGATCTCGGAGCCGCTCGACTGGTACGGGATCAACTACTACGCCCCGACGAAGGTGGGCGCCCCGCAGGG
This sequence comes from Streptomyces sp. NBC_01334, assembly GCF_035983595.1. Classification (NCBI taxonomy): domain Bacteria; kingdom Bacillati; phylum Actinomycetota; class Actinomycetes; order Kitasatosporales; family Streptomycetaceae; genus Streptomyces; species Streptomyces sp. NBC_01334. The sequence continues at coordinate 3,479,867 of NZ_CP130718.1, forward strand.
CACGGAGATCGAGTTCGGCGGCATCCGCATGCCGGCCGAACTGCCCTTCTCCGTGCAGCAGATAGAGGGCGTCCCGGTGACGGACTTCGGCTGGCCGGTCGTCCCGGAGGGCCTGACGGAACTCCTGACCGCCTTCCGCGACCGTTACGGCGACCGGCTCCCCCCGATCGTCATCACGGAGAACGGTTGCAGCTACGACGGCGTGGACGACCAGGAGCGCATCGCCTACCTGGACGGTCATATCCGCGCCCTGCACCGGGCCGTGGAGGCGGGCGTCGACGTGCGCGGCTACTTCGTGTGGTCGCTGCTGGACAACTTCGAGTGGGCGGAGGGGTACGAGCGCCGCTTCGGCCTGGTCCACGTGGACTTCGAGACCCAGGCCCGGACCCCGAAGGCGTCGTACGCCTGGCTGCGGGACGTCCTGCGGGCGCAGAGATGACGACGGCGGACAGGGCCCCGGTGGCCGCGCTGGCCGAGCCCGTCGAGCGGGTGGGCCGGGGCTGGACATCGGCCCTGTCCCTCGCCAACGGAGCGATCTGGGTGGGCTGGTACGGCCCCCTCCAGATCCTGCTGGCCTCCCAGGCCGAGGACTTCGCGCCCGGCTCGGGCATGTCGAAGGAGACCGTGCTGGCCTGGGTGACGGGCGTGGGCGCGGTGGTGTCCCTGGCCGCGAACCCCCTCTTCGGCGCGCTGTCGGACCGGACGACCTCCCGCCGGGGCCGCCGTACGCCGTGGATCGTGGCGGGAACCGCGGGCGGCGCCCTCTCGCTGCTGCTGCTCGCCGGAGCGGACGGCGTCTGGACCATGGCGGCGGGCTGGTGCCTGGTCCAGCTGACGCTGAACGCGGCCTTCGCGGCGGTGACGGCCGCCGTCCCCGACCGGGTCCCCCGGCTCCAACGGGGCTCGGTGGGCGGCTGGCTGGGCGCCGCGCAGATCCTCGGCGTGGTCGGCGGCACCGGGCTCGCGACGGCCGCCGGGGGCGTCGGAGCGGGGTACGTGGCGTGCGCGGTGTTCACGACGCTGGGCGTGCTGCCGTACGTGCTCCGGTACGAGGATCTGCGGCTGGCCGAGGAGGACCGGCCGGCGTGGTCCTGGCGGGGCTTCGCGGCCGGGTTCTGGCTGAGCCCGCGCGCCCACCCCGACCTGGGGTGGGCGTGGCTGACCCGCTTCCTGATGAACCTGAGCAACGCGCTGGTGCTGCTGTACCTCCTCTACTACCTGCGCGACCGCCTGCACCACTCCGACCCCGAGCAGGGCGTGCTGATCCTGACCGCGGTGAACGGGCTGACGCTGCTCGCCACGGTGGTCGTCGGGGGCGCCTGGTCGGACCGGGTCGGCAGGCGCAAGCCGTTCGTGATCTGGTCCGGCGTGCTGATGGCGGTGGCGACGGCGGGACTGGCGGTCTGGCAGACCTGGCCGGGCGCGATCGTCGCGGCGGCGGTGCTGGGCATCGGCTTCGGCGTGTTCACGTCGGTCGACTTCGCGCTGATGACGGACGTGCTGCCGAAGGCCGGGGACCGGGGCAAGGACCTGGGCGTCATCAACGTGGCCAACGCCCTGCCCCAGGTCGCGGCCCCCGCCCTCGCCGCGCCGATCGTCACCTACCTGGGCGGCTACCGGGTGCTGTACCTGGTGGCGGCGGTCGTCGGGCTGGCGGGGGCGGTGCTGGTGGGGCGGATCCGGGGGGTGGACTGACCCGTCAGAGGGCTCCGGCGTCCCGGGCCGCGTAGACGCTGGGGTACAGCGGGCGGAAGCCGAGTTCGCGGCGGATGCGTTCGGTGGAGGTCAGCTGGAAGAACGGGTCGGGGTCGGTGCGCTCGTAGAGCTCGGCGGGCACGTCGACCCCGTTGAGCTGGTGCAGTTCGACCGCCGTGACGGGGGCGTCGTCGGCGATGTTGTAGGCCCGCCCGGCGGCTCCCGGCGCGTGCAGGAGACGCAGCAGTCCCTGGGCGACGTCCACGTGATGGACCATGTGCAGCCGCTGGGCCGCCGCCCAGTTGCCGGCCCACATCAGCGACTGGGCGAGGTGCGGATCGCCCTCGCCGTAGACGAAGGCGAGGCGGCCGACGCGCACGTCCAGGCCGTCCAGCGCGAACAGCTCCCGCTCGGCCACCCCCTTCGCCTCGGGGTAGGCGCCCCACATCGCGCCGCCGCCGGGCCGGACCTCGTCGTCCTCGACCAGCGGGCGGCCCCGCCCGAGGCCGTACACCAGTCCCGTGCTGACCTGCACGAAGCGCCGCACACCCGAGGCCAGCGCGGCGCGGCCCAGTTCCACCGCCGCGTCCCGGTTGACGGCCCACGCCTCCTCGTCCGGCACCCCGCGGAAGGACGCCGCGACATTCACGACCGCGTCCACCCCGGCCACCGCCTTGCCGAGCACCTCCGCGTCCCGCAGATCCCCGAGCACGACCTCGGCGCCCAGCTCCGCGAACCGCTCCCCCCGTGCCGCGTCCCGGACCAGGACCCGCACCCTCTCCCCCGCCGCGGCCTGCGCCAGCAGCCTCGGCACGAAGCGCCGGCCGACCTGTCCCGTCGTACCCGTCACCAGTGTCAACATCGTCAGTCACTCCTCTTGGTCGGTGCCACCAGCCTCGGACGGAGCCGGGACGACCGGGAGAGACCCGTCGATCAGGGGACCGGCAGTCCCTGGCTAAGACGGCCGGCCTGCCGCAGCCTGGAGGGGTGAACCGAACCGAACTCGCCGACTTCCTGCGCCGTGGCCGGGCCCGTCTGAACCCGTCGGACGTGGGTCTGACGCCGGGGGCCCGCCGCCGTACGCCCGGACTGCGCCGCGAGGAGGTGGCCCAGCTGGCGGGCATGTCGGTCGACTACTACACGCGCCTGGAACAGTGCCGCGGTCCGCGCCCGTCCCGTCAGATGCTCACGGCGCTGGCCCGCGCCCTGCGCCTCACCGACGACGAACGCGACCACCTGTTCCATCTGACCGGCGAGGAGCCCCCGCGCCGCGAGACGGCGTCGGCGCACGTCCCACCCGGCCTGATGCTGATCCTGGACCGCCTGCACGACACACCGGCGCAGGTCGTGACCGACTGCGGCGAGGTCCTGGCCCAGAACGCGATGGGCAGGGCGCTGACCCGCGATGTGATGTCACGCCCCCGGCGCGAGCGCAACCTGCTCCGTCTCTACTTCCTGGATCCGCAGGCCCGCAGCCTGTTCCCGGCGGAGGACCGGCCGGACCACGCCCGCGCCCAGGTGGCCAACCTGCGCGCGGTGACCGCCGCCCGCCCCGACGACCCCGAACCGGCCGCGCTGGTCGCCGAACTCCGGGCATCGAGCGAGGAGTTCGCCCGCCTCTGGGACGAACACGAGGTGTCCCTGCGCCACAAGGCGACGAAACGCTTCCTGCACCCGCTGGTCGGCCTGCTGGAACTGGACTGCGAGGTCCTGCTCAGCCACGAGCACCACCAACTCCTGGTCATCCACACGGCCCGCCCGGGCACGGAGGCCTACGAACGGCTCCAGTTGCTCCGGGTGGTGGGGTTGCAGGACATGTCCCCGCAGGCCGTCTGAAAGCCCCTGACGGCCTCAGAACCCCAGCTTGCGCAGCTGCTTCGGGTCGCGCTGCCAGTCCTTCGCGACCTTCACGTGCAGGTCCAGGAAGACAGGCGTGCCCAGCAGTGCTTCGATCTGCTTGCGGGACTTGATGCCGACGTCCTTCAGACGGTTGCCCTTGGGGCCGATGATGATGCCCTTCTGGCTGGGGCGCTCGATGTAGATGTTCGCGTGGATGTCGAGCAGCGGCTTGTCCGCCGGACGGTCCTCGCGCGGGAGCATCTCCTCGACGACCACCGCGATGGAGTGCGGGAGCTCGTCCCGGACGCCCTCCAGCGCCGCCTCGCGGATCAGCTCGGCGACCATCACCTGCTCGGGCTCGTCCGTCAGGTCGCCCTCGGGGTAGAGCGGCGGGCTCTCCGGGAGCATCGGGGCGAGCAGGTCAGCCAGCAGTCCGACCTGCTGGTCGCCGACCGCCGAGACCGGCACGATCTCCGCCCACTCGAAGCCCAGCTCCTTGCCGAGCTGGTCGATGGCGATGAGCTGCTCGGCGAGCGTCTTGGAGTCCACGAGGTCGGTCTTCGTCACGACCGCGACCTTCGGCGTCCGCTTGATCCCGGCCAGCTCCTTGGCGATGAAGCGGTCGCCGGGGCCCAGCTTCTCGTTGGCCGGCAGGCAGAAGCCGATGACGTCCACCTCGGCCCAGGTGGCGCGCACGACGTCGTTGAGCCGCTCGCCGAGCAGGGTGCGCGGCTTGTGCAGGCCCGGCGTGTCGACCAGGATCAGCTGGGCGTCCGGGCGGTGCACGATGCCCCGCACCGTGTGCCGGGTGGTCTGAGGTCGGTTCGAGGTGATCGCCACCTTCTTCCCGACCAGAGCGTTCGTGAGGGTGGACTTGCCCGCGTTGGGACGGCCCACGAAGCAGGCGAAGCCGGCGCGGTGGATGGCCTCGGCCGACTGCTCGGATGACTGGTTACGAACGCTCATGGCCCCCATTCTCCCTGATCCACGAAGCCCCGCCGCACACACGAGCGGCAGTGCCCTCCACCGTGAGCTCCCGGAAACCTCCACGCAACGAAACGTCACGGAAACACACCTGTACGCGACCGGAAACCGGAAGCGGTGAACCTCTGACGAGCCCCCGCATCGTTGGAGACTCCCGTGACTCTGGCCGCCGCCCACGCGAACACCGGCGACACCGCCTGGCTGCTCGCCGCCACCGCCCTCGTCCTGCTGATGACCCCGGGTCTCGCCCTCTTCTACGGAGGCATGGTCCGCACGAAGAGCGTCCTCAACATGCTCATGATGAGCTTCGTGTCGATCGCGCTGGTCACGGTGGTGTGGCTGACGGCCGGCTACTCGCTCGCGTTCGGCGACGACGCCGGGGGCGGGCTGATCGGCGGCCTCGAGCACGCCGGGATGGCGGACCTCGGCCCGGACAGCGTGCAGGGCACGGTCCCCACCCTCCTGTTCGCCGCCTTCCAGCTCACCTTCGCGATCATCACGGCCGCCCTGATCAGCGGCGCGATCGCGGACCGGGCGAAATTCGGCGCGTGGCTGGTCTTCGTGCCGGTCTGGGCGCTCCTCGTATACGTTCCCGTGGCGCACTGGGTGTGGGGCCCCGGTGGCTGGATCCTCGACCGGCTCGGCGCCCTCGACTTCGCCGGCGGTCTCCCGGTCGAGATCACCTCGGGCGCCTCGGGCCTGGCGTTGTGCCTGGTCCTGGGCCCGCGCCTGGGCTTCAAGAAGGACGCGATGCGTCCGCACAACCTCCCCATGGTGATGCTGGGCGCGGGTCTGCTCTGGTTCGGCTGGTTCGGCTTCAACGCGGGCTCCGCGCTGGGCGCGAACGGTCTGGCGGCGGCCGCTTTCCTCAACACCCTCACCGCGGGCTGCACCGGTCTGCTCGGCTGGCTCTTCGTCGAGCAGCGGCGCGACGGCCACCCGACGACGCTGGGCGCGGCGTCCGGCGCGGTCGCGGGCCTGGTGGCCATCACGCCCTCCTGCGGCTCGGTCTCCCTGCTCGGCGCCCTGGTCGTCGGCCTCGCGGCCGGTGTCGTCTGCTCCTACGCCGTGAGCTGGAAGTTCAAGCTGAACTACGACGACTCCCTCGACGTGGTCGGGGTCCACCTGGTCGGCGGGATCATCGGCACACTCCTCATCGGCGTCTTCGCGGTGGACACCATGACCGGCGGCGCCGAGGGCCTCCTCTACGGCGGCGGGCTCGGCCAGCTCGGCAAGCAGCTGGTCGCCGTGGTCGTCGTGGGGGCGTACGCCTTCACCGTCACGTACGGCATCGCCAAGGTGCTCGACAAGGCGATCGGCCTGCGCGCGCACGAGGACCACGAGCACACCGGCCTGGACCTTACGGTGCACGCCGAGACGGCATACGATCACGGCGTCCTGGGCCACGGCGCCCCGGTCGGCTCGCACCCCGTCCTCTCCGCCCAGAAGGTCAAGCCACAGGAATGAAGCTCATCACCGCGATCGTCAAGCCCTACCGCCTCGACGAGGTCAAGACGGCTCTCCAGGAGCTCGGCGTGCACGGCCTGACCGTGACCGAGGCCAGCGGCTACGGCCGGCAGCGCGGCCACACCGAGGTGTACCGGGGCGCCGAGTACCAGGTCGACCTCGTGCCCAAGGTGCGCATCGAGGTCGTCGTCGACGACGCGGAGTCCGAGGCCGTGATCGACGCGATCGTGCGCGCCGCGCACACCGGGAAGATCGGTGACGGCAAGGTGTGGGCGCTGCCGGTCGAGACGGTCGTGCGGGTGCGGACGGGCGAGCGCGGGCCCGACGCGCTTTAACCTCCGGCGGTTCGGCTCAGTTTCGGCTGCGGGTCCGCTGGGGCTGGTCGCGCAGTTCCCCGCGCCCCTGGGCGGCTGGGCCCCGCGGGCCCTCGCCTCCTTCTGATCAGGAACCACCCCCCTGCTGCGATCGCCGCCGCCACTGACCCCACCACCAGCCACGGCACCGCCACGAAGGACGTTGTCGCGGACTCCTCGGTGCCCTTGGCGGTCGCCGTCAGCTTGACGTCGGCCCGGTCGAGCTGGGGGGCGTCGCGCCAGCGTTCGGTGAGGCGGACGCGTTGGCCCGGGAGGAGCTGGGAGGGGATCTTCGTCAGGTCCCGGGTCAGCAGGGTGCGGCCGAACAGCCCGCTCGCCTTCAGCTCCACCTTCGGTGCGAGGGTGACGTTGCCGGTGTTGTGCAGGGTGTAGGAGATCGTCGCCGTGCTGTCGCCGAGGCCGGGGACCAACGGCTGGTCGTGGCCGACCGTGACGTTCTCGACGGCGAGCGCGGGCAGCGTGGGCCCGCCGACCTGGAGGTAGACGCGGGCGCCGACGGCCCGCTGGACGCCCAGCGCGACCCCGCCTTCGCCCTGCTCGACCCGTTCGTCGAGGGCGACGATCGCCCCCGGGTGGTCGCCGGGCTCGGCCCCCTCGGGCACCCGGACGGTGAACGGCACGGTGACCGTCGCACGGCCGGGCACGGTGACCCGGTCCTTCGGCAGCTCGGCCCAGGCGCCCACGCCGCGCATCTTCTCGCCGAGCGACTTCACGGCGAACCCGCCGTCGCGCGCGGTGTTGTAGGCGTCGGCCGCGTACAGCCGGAAGGTGAGGGGCTCGGCCGTCTTGTTGGCGACGACGACCTTGTCCTCGATCGTCTGGCCGGGATCGGCGGAGACGTAGAAGTAGGGCCGCGCGGCGACGGCCGAGGAGACGGGGTAGACCGACCAGCTGCCGTTGTCGGCGGCGCGGGCGGGGGTCGCGAGCGTCAGGAACAACAGCAGCGGCAGGAGGAGGACGTACGGCTTGCGCATGGGTGCGGACCCCCCAGCGGACGGGCCCCGGCCGGCGGGCCCCGGCGAACGGGCTTCGATGAACGTGCTTCGACGAACAGGCTTCGACGGCTGGGTGGTCGGGCGGGTGCGGACCTGTGGGGCGGGCGCCCGGCCACCGGTGGACGTGGTGCGTACGGCTCAGGTGAGCGTGAGGGTCAGGACGCCGGCGTAGCTGCCCGGAGGCGTGAACGACGGTACGTCGAGGGACAGTTGGGCGCCGGTGGTGAACTCGCCGCCGGTGGCCGTGCCGTCGGGCGTGGACGCCAGGGTCGCCCCCGCGGCGCCGACCGTGCCCGCCGAACCGGCCTGACAGGTGCTCGGGCTGCCCGCCTTGGTGGTGCACGCGGGCGTCCAGCTCAGCTTGCCGGCGTCGATCTTGGCGCCGGGGCCGCTGAAGTCGGTGACCTTGCCGGTCAGGGACCAGCCCGCGGGTCCGCCGCGGAAGTCCTTGACGGTCACGGTCTGGAGCGCGCCGGTCGAGGCCCCGCCCTGGCCGAAGTCGACCGCGGACAGCTGGACGGCGTCCCCGGCCTGGGACATCGACAGCGTGCCCGCCCGGACCGTGGTGGTCACCTTCTGGCTGCCCTCCGGTACGGGCTGGTCGTCGATCACGACGTACGCGACCGGTCCGGCACCGAGGTCCGAGCTCCACGCGCCGCCCTCGTACGCCACGACACCGGTCGTGGTGAGGTCGCTGACGACGAGCGAGCCGGAGATGCCGCCCTGCGCGTTGGCGGTCACGGTCGCCGTGTCCGCGGTCTGGGTGGACGCGGAGCGCCCGGCCAGCGTGACGGTCGCGCCCGCGGTGAAGCCGCTGCCGGTGACGGCGACGGCCGCGCCCGGACTGCCGGAGGCCGAACCCAGTGAGATCGCACGGGTGTTGGCCGGCGGGTTGTCGGCGGCGGTGACGGTCTCCGACACCGGGGCGGGCGGGTTGGTCACCGTGCAGGGGGTGTCCAGCTCCAGGATGTAGCTGGTGTGGATGTTGTAGTCACCGGGCGAGAGGGTGATCGCGCCGGGCGTGGTGACCGTGAAGGTGCCGGTCATGGAGAACGACGGGAAGGCTCCCCTGCCGGGCACCGGGGGGTTCTGCCTCGGCCCCGTGACCGTGACGCTGCCGGTCTGCGCGCCACCGAGGGTGACCTTGCCCGTCGGCGTCATGATGTCGGCCGGCAGGGCCAGGTCGGTGGGGTTGCTCGCGGCGGGTGTGACCACCGTGTACGTCACGGTGACGGTGTCGCCGACCTGCGGACTGGTGTTGTCCGCCGTGATCTTCGCGGTGGTGGTGCCGTCGATCGGCGGGAGGCCCGCGATGGCCGGCGGGATGCAGTGCGTGTCGAAGTCGACGTTGGACGCGGCGACGGCCGGGGCCGCCAGCGCTCCGCCGGCGGTGACCGCGAGCGCGGTCGCCCCGAGCAGCGACGCCCAGCGCCGTCTTCGGGAACCTCGGGTGCTTCCGGAACTTCGGGGTGAACCCATGTTGCCCCCTCCTCCAGGGTGCGGGCGCAGCGGCTCTTCTGCGCCGACAGGGGGCATTGAGGTGCGGATCGCGTGAGAAGTCAATGGACATCACGTGGTGAACTGATGGGCCGTCAGTTTCCTGGCTCAGCCGGAAAACTGACGGCCTGTCGGCTCAGTTTCCAACCGCTATCAGCTGAACACGAACGGGCCCGGCGTCTGCGCCGCGCTCGTCGTACAGGTGACGGTGATCCCGAAGACGACCATCTTCAGGGAGCCGCCGTAGAAGTTCAGGCTGTCACCGGAGGCCACGGTCCCGTTGAGCGGACCGACCGTGATCGTGGAGCCCGCCGGCATGGCGGGGTTCACCGTGCCGGAGAAGACCCTGGCGGGACCGGTCGAGTTCGCCATCGTGAGCGTGGAATTGATGCTGTTCGCGCCGATCGCGATCGGCGTGGTGATCGCGGTGGACGTCAGCTTGAGGGTGGCGGCCGTGCCCGTCTGGGTGGCCGTGAGGGTGGCTGCGCCGCCTCCGAAGAGACCGCAGCTGGCGGTGACGTTCGCCGTCAGCGGGGTGACGGCGACAGCCGAGGGCGCGAGGGCCAGTCCGGTGACCGCGAGGGCCCCGACCAGCATTGCCGCACCTGATCCGATTCGCTTGCCTCTCATGGGATCCGCTCCCTTCCCGAGTACGGGAATCCATGTGGGGGGTGGATGGACGGGAGATGCCGACGGACCACCGCCCGGGAGGGATGGGTGCGGACACCCTGCCCAGGTGGAGATCTGACGTCCGGATCCGACATCCGGATCCGACGTCAGGATCTGACGGTCCGTCGGAACTTGCGGTTCCATTGATGCGCGAGCGAAGCGGGAACGGCAAGGTTGAATTCCGGCCTACCTCCGACCGGCCCCCCGTGGCCTGCTTCCGGCTGCCGTCAGCCCGCGGAGACGGTGCGCCGGACGGTCCCGTCCGGCGAGGCCACCAGCACCGGCGTACCCGCCCCGCCGAGGTCCCGCACGGCGGCCAGATCGGCCTCGTCGGCCGTCTCCGACGCGGTCACCACCGCCGCCGCCTCCAGCGACTCCGCCCCCGAGGCCACCGCCATGGCCACCGCCGTCCGGAGCGCGCTCAACCGCAGCGACGGCAGCTCCACCGTCGCCGCGACATACGTACGTCCGGTCTCGTCCCGTACGGCGGCCCCCTCGGGCACACCGTTGCGGGCCCGCGCGGAGCGGGCCAGGGTGACGATCTTGCGGTCCTCGGGGTCGAGCGCGTTGCTGTCGGTCATGCCCCGAGCATACGAAGAACCGATCCGCGCACCGCGTCTGCCCTGCGCGACCGCGTGACGGGTGGTGCCGCCACCACCGGTAGGGGCGACTGCCACCCCCGTTCCGGTGGCCGGAAGAGCTCGGGCCGCGCGGCCGCGTGGCCGCCGGACGGGCTCAGGGACGGTCGAGCTGCAGCCGCTCGGCCCGCGGCAGACCGGCGACCACCAGGTCGTAGGAGTCCTCGACGAGCTCCCGGACCAGCCGGTCCGGGAGCTCTCCGTCGACCGTCACCGTGTTCCAGTGCCGCTTGTTCATGTGCCACCCGGGGACGATCAGCCCCTCGTGCTCCCCGCGCAGACGCACCGCGTCGTCCGGGTCGCACTTGAGGTTCACCGTCAGGGGCCGCGCGTCCAGGGTCGTCAGGGCGAACAGCTTGCCGCCGACCTTGAAGACCGAGATCTCCGGCCGGAAGGGGAAGTCCTCCACCGCCGCGTTGAAGGAGAGGCACAAGGCGCGCAGTTCCTGAGGGGTCACTCCGTCACTCCGGTTTCGTCTCGTCCTGCGGCCGGTCCGCCGCTTCCAGCGGCTCCACCAGCACCGTGACGATCTTGTTCCGGCGGCCGGCCGCGGCCTCCGCCGTCAGCCGCAGCGCGCGCCCGTCCGGCAGGTCGACCACGCTCGACGCCCCGGCGATGGGCACCCGCCCCAGCGCCTTGGCGAGCAGCCCGCCGACGGTCTCCACGTCCTCGTCGTCGTACTCCTCGAGGCCGTACAGCTCGCCGAGGTCGGTGATGTCGAGGCGGGCGGTGACCCGGTGACGGTCGTCGCCGAGTTCCTCCACCGGCGGGAGTTCACGGTCGTACTCGTCCGTGATCTCGCCGACGATCTCCTCGAGGATGTCCTCGATGGTGACGATGCCGGCCGTGCCGCCGTACTCGTCGATGACGACGGCGACGTGGTTGCGGTCCTGCTGCATCTCCCGCAGCAGGTCACCGGCGTTCTTGGTGTCGGGCACGAAGGCGGCGGGCCGCATCGCCGTCGACACCAGCTCGCCCTCGGCGTCCCGGTTGATGTGCGTCTTGCGGACCAGGTCCTTCAGATACACGATGCCGACGATGTCGTCCTCGTTCTCCCCGGTCACCGGTATGCGGGAGAAACCGGAGCGCAGGGCGAGGGTCAGCGCCTGGCGGATGGTCTTGTACCGCTCGATGACGACGAGGTCGGTCCTCGGGACCATGACCTCGCGTACGAGGGTGTCGCCGAGTTCGAAGACGGAGTGCACCATGCGGCGCTCGTCGTCCTCGATCAGGGACTCCTTCTCGGCGAGGTCGACCAGCGCGCGCAGCTCCGCCTCGGAGGCGAAGGGGCCCCGGCGGAAGCCCTTGCCGGGGGTCAGCGCGTTGCCGATGAGGATCAGCAGCGACGGGATCGGGCCCATGATCCGCGCCAGCGGGAGCAGCACGTACGCGGCCGCCGTCGCGGTGTTCAGCGGGTGCTGGCGGCCGATGGTGCGCGGAGAGACGCCGACGGCGACGTACGAGACGAGGACCATCACGCCGATCGCCGCGAACAGGGCCCCGGTGGTGCCGTCGATCTCCTGGAGGCAGGCGTAGGTGACCAGCGCGGCGGCCGCCATCTCGCAGGCGACGCGGACCAGCAGCGCCACGTTCAGATAGCGGGTGGGGTCGGCGGCGATCTGCGCGAGCTTGGCGCTGCCCCGCCGGCCGGAACGTACGGCCTCCTCGGCGCGGAAGCTGGAGACGCGCGCGAGGCCCGCCTCCGCGCAGGCGGCGAGCCAGGCGACGACGACCAGGGCGATCGCGCCGGCGACGAGGGTGGGGCTCATGAGACGGTCGGGGCCGGGGACGGGCCGGTCAGGCCCTTCTCCGCACGCCAGCCGTCGACGATGGCGGCCTGGAGACCGAACATCTCGGCCTTCTCGTCGGGCTCCTCGTGGTCGTACCCCAGCAGGTGCAGCACCCCGTGGACGGTGAGCAGTTGGAGCTCCTCGTCCATGGAGTGCTGCGTCGGCGCCTCGGTGCCCTGCCGGGCGGCGACCTCGGGGCACAGCACGATGTCGCCGAGGAGGCCCTGCGGGGGCTCGTCGTCGTCCTTCGACGGCGGCCGCAGCTCGTCCATCGGGAAGGACATGACGTCCGTCGGCCCCGGCAGGTCCATCCACTGGATGTGCAGCTGCTCCATGGCATCGGTGTCCACGACGATCACCGAGAGCTCGGAGAGCGGGTGGATGCGCATCCGCGCGAGCGCGTAGCGGGCGATGTCGAGGATCGCCTGCTCGTCGACCTCGGTTCCGGACTCGTTGTTGACGTCGATCGACATGGTGCTGGCTTGTCTACTTCCGCTTGTTACGGCCGCCCTTGTGGGTGCCGTTCTCCGTACCGTTCTCGCTGTCGTACTGCTCGTACGCGTCGACGATACGGCCGACGAGCTTGTGCCGGACGACGTCCTGGGACGACAGGCGGGAGAAGTGGACGTCGTCGAGCCCCTCCAGGATGTCCTGGACCTGCCGCAGACCCGACTTCGTGCCGTTCGGCAGGTCGACCTGGGTCACGTCACCCGTGATCACGATCTTCGAGTCGAAGCCGAGCCGGGTGAGGAACATCTTCATCTGCTCGGGGCTCGTGTTCTGGGCCTCGTCCAGGATGATGAAGGCGTCGTTCAGGGTACGGCCCCGCATGTAGGCCAGCGGCGCGACCTCGATCGTGCCCGAGGCCATCAGCTTCGGGATCGAGTCCGGGTCCAGCATGTCGTGCAGCGCGTCGTACAGCGGGCGCAGGTAGGGGTCGATCTTCTCGTACAGCGTGCCCGGGAGGAAGCCGAGCCGCTCCCCCGCCTCGACCGCCGGGCGGGTCAGGATGATGCGGTTGACCTGCTTGGACTGGAGGGCCTGGACCGCCTTGGCCATGGCCAGGTAGGTCTTGCCGGTACCGGCCGGGCCGATGCCGAAGACGATCGTGTGCTTGTCGATCGCGTCGACGTACCGCTTCTGGTTGAGGGTCTTGGGTCTGATGGTGCGACCGCGCGAGGACAGGATGTTCTGGGTCAGAACCTCGGCCGGGGTCTCCTGGCCGTCACTCGTCCCGTTCTCACTCGCCCGCAGCATGGCGATCGAGCGTTCCACTGCGTCCTCCGTCATCGGCTGTCCGGTGCGGAGCACCAGCATCATCTCGTCGAACAGGCGCTGGACGAGAGCGACTTCCCGTGGGTCGCCGACCGCGCTGATCTCATTGCCCCGGACATGGATGTCGGCCGCCGGGAAGGCCGTCTCTATCACGCGCAGGAGGGAGTCTCCGGATCCCAGCACCGTCACCATGGGGTGCTGGGCGGGAACGGTGAACTGTGCTCTCGCCTTGCCCTGCGCGGGCGTGTGAGCTGTGGGTGTCTGAGTCATAGGCCGGCCCGAGGGCCTCTACGTCCTCCCGGATGCGTCTCGCCTGCCACGAGGGCGGCCTGGCGAGTTCAAGGGTACGCCAGGGGACTGACAACGCCGTAGGGCTTTTCCGGGTCGGGTGACGCGTCCGGCGGCGGGTCGGGTGACGGGTCGGGCAACGCGTCCGGCGACTACGCCGAGCGGCCGAAGCCGATCGTCGGCACCGCTCTGCGCAGCGGCCACGGGGTGGCCTCCTCCGCCGCCGGGAGCAGCGTCGGGAGCAGGGCGTCCAGGAACGCGTACCGCAGGAGCGCCTCGGGGTCCTGGCTCTCGACCGACTGGACCCTGCGCCACCACGCCGCGATCTCGGACCAGCCGGGGGCGGAGAGCGAGCCGCCGAACTCCTGCACGGAGAGGGCCGCGGTGAGGCCGGCGAAGGCGAGGCGGTCGGCGAGCGGCCAGTCGGCCAGCGTGCCGGTGACGAAGCCGGCCACGAAGACGTCCCCCGCGCCGGTGGGGTCGAGGGCCTCGACGGCGATGGCCGGGACCTCGGCGGACTCGCCGGTGCGCCGGTCCACGGCGTAGGCGCCCTCCGCACCGAGGGTCACGACCGCGAGCGGTACGTGCTCGGTGAGGGCGTGGGCGGCGGCGCGGGGACAGGTGGCGCCGGTGTAGCGCATGGCCTCCTCCGCGTTCGGCAGGAAGGCCTCGCAGTGCGCCAGGTCGGTGAGGCCGGCCAGGTCCCAGGCACCGGTGTCGTCCCAGCCGACGTCGGCGAAGATGCGGGTGCCGCGACCGGCGGCCCGCTCGATCCAGGGGGCGGGCCTGCCGGGGGTGAGGGAGGCGACGGCGGCGCGGGCGTGCGGCGGGTGCTCAGGCGCCTCTTCCTGCGTCAGCACGGCCTCGACGGGCGGTTCGTGGCCGTGGGAGACCATGGTCCGCTCGCCCTCGTAGGCCATGGAGACGGTGACCGGCGAGTGCCAGCCGGGGACGGAGCGCGAGGCGCTGAGGTCGATGCCCTCGCCCTGTTCGAGGGCGTCCCAGCAGTACTCGCCGTAGTGGTCGTCCCCGAAGGCCGCCGCGAGGGAGGTGCGCAGGCCGAGCCGGGCGAGTGCGGTGGCCATGTTGGCGACGCCGCCGGGGCTCGAGCCCATTCCGCGCGCCCAGGACTCGGTCCCGCGCACCGGGGCGGAGTCGAGCCCGGTGAAGATGATGTCGAGGAAGACGGTGCCGGTGAGGTAGACGTCCCACGGCGGATCGTCGGGGGCGCGCCGGGCTGCCAGAGGGTCGACCCGGGCAGCCCTGCAGATCTGGCCGGCCTTGCCGGTCTGGCGGTGGTGTCCCTCTCCGGTGGACGCGTTGGACGCGGTCACGGTGCGCTCCCTGACGTGGTGCCGATCTGGCCAGTGTGCACCACGCCACCGACAGGACGCTGTCTGTCACACGCGAGCCGGGAAGAACCGTCCCTCGGTACGCAGCAGGTGCGGGAGGTACGGAGGCACCGGGGTACTGAGACTCGGAGATCGCCTCAGCCGCCGCGGGCAGCGCCTTCGGGCCACACCACGTCCACCGGCAGGCTCGCCGCCCGCGCTTCGAGGACGGTGTCGGCGGTGCCGCCGCCCCGGCCGGTGGGCGGTTCGCCGTTCCACACGGCGACGAGCCGGTCGGCGCGTTCGATCAGTACGGTGTTGGCGGCCTCGTACGCCTGACGGCCGGCCTTCTCCCGGGGGAGGACGAGTACCTCCGCGGCGGCTGCGAGCAGGCGGTCGAAGAGGGGTGCGTCGGCGGGCCCGACCTGGCTCAGCCGGTAGTCCCGCGACGGGACGACGACCGTCAGGCGTCCACCGGCCGCGAGGACGGCCTCGGCGAACAGCAGGTCGGCGCCCCTGGCGAGGCAGGAGACGCCGATGAGCCGGCCGTCGTGCGCGTACCGCCCGAGGAGGTCGTCCAGGGCCGAGCGGACCAGAGGGAGGCTGTCCTCGGTCAGGTCCATGTGCCCGGTCACCGCGATGGTCGTCACGTCACGCGTCCCCTTCGCCTCGCCGACCGGTTCGCACCGGACGGCGGCCGGGCCGCGGCGGTCGGGCGCGGATCGTACCGCGCGCCCCGCCGGGTCCGTGACCGCCGCCCGGCGCCGTTCCGTCAGGCCGTGGCCGGGCCCGGGGGCATCGCGCGGGCGGCACCCGGGGTCGCCTCGGGGGCCGGGGACGCCTGGGCGGCCGGGGACTTCGCCGGGCGGGTGCGGACGCGGTCGTTGCGGCCGCCTCCCCGGACCAGCAGAACGCTGAGCGCGGCCAGGAAGCCGACGACCGTCAGGCCCACCAGCCCGCCCTTCGTCGACCCCGTCGTGTCCTCGATGATCCCGAAGGCGGTCGGGGCGACGAAGCCGCCCAGGTTGCCGATGGAGTTGACCAGCGCGATGCCGGGGGCGGCGGCGCGGGCGTCGAGGTAGCTCTGCGGGATGGTCCAGAAGATCGGTGAGGCCGGCTTGAAGCCCATCGCCGCCAGGCACAGCGCGCCCAGGCCCGCCCACGGCGACACGAAGACGGCGAGGAGCGTGCCGCAGCCGCCGAGCACCAGCAACCCGACCAGGATGGGACGCCGTTTGCCGATCCGGTCCGAGATCCGGCCGCTGACGTAGACCGCCACGATGGCGCACAGCCACGGCACCGAGGTCAGCAACCCGACCTGGAAGGCGCTCAGTCCGCCGATGTCTTCCACGATCGACGGCAGCCAGAAGGTGACCGCGTACAGGGCGACGTTGATCGCGAAGTAGATCCACAGGAAGAGCAGGATCTGCGGGTCGGCGAGGAGCTTCCAGCGGGAGACCCGGACGTGGGCGGTGCCGCGCGCCTCCTGCTCCGCCTCGATCACCTCGACGAGCCCCGCCTTCTCCTCCTGGGTCAGCCATGTCGCCTCCTCCACACCGGAGTCGAGGAAGCGGTAGACGACGAAGCCGAGGACGACGGAGAAGACGCCTTCGACGAAGAACATCCACTGCCAGCCGGAGTGGCCCCAGACGCCGTGCATCTCGAGCAGCGCGCCCGAGATCGGTCCGACGACGACCGTCGCCGTTCCCGAACCCATCAGGAAGATCGAGGTGGCGCGGCCCCGGTGGGAGTCGGGCAGCCAGCGGGAGAAGTAGTAGATGACGGCCGGGAAGAACCCGGCCTCCGCGACGCCGAGGAGGAATCGCAGGGCGTAGAACATGCCCGCGCTGTCGACGAACGCCATCGCCGTGGCGACGACACCCCAGCTGATCATGATCCGGGTGAGCCAGACCTTGGCGCCGAAGCGCTCCATCAGCATGTTGGAGGGCACTTCGAAGAGGGCGTAGGCGATGAAGAAGATGCCGGCGCCGAGTCCGAAGGCCGCGGCGGACAGGCCCACGTCGGCGCGGAGTTCGTCCTGCGCGAAGCCCAGGTTGACGCGGTCCATGTAGTTCGCGACGAACATCACGAAGAACAGCGGGACCACTCTGCGGAAGATCTTGTGGATGGCGGACCGGACGGCCGGGGAGTGGGATTCGGGGACTGCTGCTGACACGAGCGGCTCCGATCGTGGGCAGGGGAAGGGGAGTTGCCGGTGCGGGGCCACCGGCACGGAGTCACCAGCGGGGGACGGCCGGGGTGACCCAGTCGGGGTCGGCCAGGCGCATGGCCGCCGCGTCGTCGCGCTCGCGCAGGGCGCCGTCGTCGTCGAGCCAGCGCCGGTGCAGGAACAGGAGCTTGTCCCGGTCGAGTTCGACGCCGAGGCCGGGCGCGTCCGACACGGTGACCTTGCCGTCGTCGAAGGTGAGGCGTTCGGTGAGGACGTCCTCCGACTGCCAGGGGTAGTGGGAGTCGCAGGCGTGGTGGAGGTTCGCCACGGTGGACGCCACGTGGGTCATGGCGGCCAGCGAGATGCCTAGGTGGGTGTTGGAGTGCATGGAGATGCCGACGCCGAACGTCCGGCAGATCTCGGCGAGTTGCCGGGTGTTGCGCAGTCCGCCCCAGTAGTGGTGGTCGGAGAGGACGACCTGGACGGCGTCGCGGGTGAACGCCTCCTTGATCTCGGCGAACGTCGTCACGCACATGTTGGTGGCGAGCGGCACGTCGGTCTTCGCGGCCACCTCGGCCATGGCCGGGGTACCGAGGGCCGGGTCCTCCAGGTATTCGAGGATGCCGCCGATCTCCTCGGCCACCTTGAGTGAGGTCCCAACGGACCAGGCGCCGTTGGGGTCGAGGCGCAAGGGATGGCCGGGGAACGCCTCGGCCAGCGCCCGTACGGCGGCGATCTCCTCGTCCGGCGGGAAGACGCCGCCCTTGAGCTTGAAGGAGGTGAAGCCGTAGCGCTCCTTGAAGCGCCGGGCCTGCTCGACCACCCCGGCCGGGTCGACGGCGGCGCCCCAGTCGTCCTTCTCCGCGGGGACGCCCTCGGGGTGGTCGGCCCACTTGTAGAAGAGGTAGGCGCTGTATTCGACCGCGTCGCGCACCTTGCCGCCGAGCAGGGTGTGCACGGGCAGGCCGAGCGCCTTGCCGAGGGCGTCGAGGCAGGCGACCTCGAAGGCGGAGACGACGGACAGCCGCAGCTTGTCGGCGGTCTGGACGCCGCGCAGCCCGCCGACGTCCACCTGCCCGGAGACCCGGGAGCTGTCGACGGCCACCTCGTCGGCGATGGTGAACAGGCCGTTCAGGTCGCTCACCGGGCGGCCGCGCAGCTTCTCGGCGAACGGGCGGGCCAGTTCGAGGTACTTGGTGTCGCCGTACGTCTCGCCGACGCCCGTGACCCCGTCCGCCGTCTCGACCTCCACGATCAGCCGGGGCGTGTACGGCTGGTGCACGCCCTGGGTGTTGAGCAGCGGCGGGTCGGCGACCAGGATCGGGGTCAGGCGGACGTCGGTGATCGTGAGGTTCACAGCGCGGCTCCTACGAGGTCGAGGCCGGCGCCCAGGAGGGCCCTGAGCTCGGCGAGGTCGGTGGGCGAGGGGTCGGTGAGCGGGGCGCGGACGGGTCCGACGGGGCGGCCGCGCAACCGGGCCGCCGCCTTGACCAACGACACGGCGTATCCCGGTACCCGGTCGCGGAGTTCGACGAGCGGGACGTAGAAGTCGCGCAGCAGCCGGTCCACGGATTTGTCGTCGCCGTCGCGCAGCGCGGTGAAGAAGGCGTTGGCGATCTCGGGGGCGAAGGCGTGGACGGCGGAGGAGTAGGCGGGGACGCCGACGGTGGCGTAGGCGCGGGCCTGGATCTCGGCGGTGGCGGCGCCGTTGAAGAAGAGGAAGCCGTCGGGGGCGGCGAGGGTGAGCCGCTGGAGGCGGTCGAGGTCGCTGTGCCCGTCCTTGAGGCCGATGACGCCCGGGATGGCGGCGACCCGCCGCAGCGCGGCGGCGGTGAAGGTTACCTGGCCGCGCTGGTAGGCGATGAGGGGCAGCCGGGTGCGGGCGGCGAGCTGCTCCAGCTGGGCGACGAGGCCGTCCTGCGGGGCGGCCACGAGGTAGTGCGGCAGGACGAGGAGGGCGTCGGCGCCGGCCTCCTCCGCGATGCGTGCGAACCGGGCGGCCTGGGCCCAGCCGTAGCCGACCCCGGCGACGACGGGCAGGCGGCCGCCCGCCTCCTCGACGGCGATCGTGACCACCCGGCGGTACTCGTCCTCGTCGAGGGAGAAGAACTCTCCGGTGCCGCAGGCGGGGAAGACGGCGCCGGGTGCGGTCGCGATCTGCGCCGCGACATGCGCGCGGAAGCCGTGGGGGTCGAGGGAGCCGTCGTCGTGGAAGCTCGTGAGCGGGAACGACAGCACTCCCTGTGCCATGCCGTCCCGCAGGCGTCGGACCGTTTCCCTGTCGAGGCTCACCCTCGGTCATCTCCCTATGTAGACGTCATCTATGTATGAAGATGGAGGTTAGATACGCGAACGCCGACCGTCAATGGGTCGCGCTCCCCGACCCGCACACCCTTACGATCGGCACATGTCGGAGACAGGCGGCGTCCGCGAGGTGAAGTCCGCGGCGCGCACGGTCGAGCTGCTGGAACTGCTCGCGGCGCGCGGCGACCGGCCGGCGCGGCTCCAGGAGCTGGCGGACGAGCTGGGGGTACCGCGCAGCTCGATGTACGCGCTGCTCCAGACCCTGATCAGCCGGGGCTGGGTACGCACGGACGTGACCGGCTCCCTCTACGGCATCGGCATCCACGCCCTGCTGACCGGCACCAGCTATCTCGACTCCGACCCGCGCGTGCGGCTGGTGCGGCCCTACCTCGACGAGGCGTCCGAGGCGCTGGGCGAGACGATCCACCTGGGCCGGCTGGACGGCCGGGGCGTGGCGTATCTGGCGACGCGCGAGTCGCACGAGTACCTGCGCACGATCAGCCGGGTCGGGCGGCGGCTCCCGGCGCACGTCGGCGCGCTCGGCAAGGCACTGCTTGCGCAGCGGCCGGACAGTGAGCTGCCCGAGGGGCCGTACGAGGCGCTCACCCCGCACTCCCGCACGAGCCGGCAGGCGCTGCTCGACGATCTCGCCGGGGTGCGGGCGCGCGGGTACTCCGTGGACCGCGAGGAGGGCGTCCTCGGCATCGTCGGGTTCGGGTTCGCGCTGCGCTACGACACCCCCGCGCAGGACGCGGTCAGCTGCTCGGTGCCGGTGGCCCGGCTGACGCCGGAGCACGAAGAGCGGATCGTCGCGGTGATGCGGGAGATCAGGGCGAAGATCGAGGCGACGGCACCGGGTTCCGGCGGCGCCGCCGACTGGCGTTAGCGACCGCCGCTACCCGCTCTCCCCCGCCCCAAACGCATGGTGATCCACATCACCCACCCTGCCCTTCATCTCGCACCGCGTGCTTGATACAAATTGCCCGCGCGTTCCTGTCCGTCGACGGTCGGCGCCCCACCCCTCTTTCTGAGCCGTCCCTTTCGCATGCCCTGGAACGCCCGTGTTCGCCCCACGCACCACCCTGCCCTGGCCCGTCGTCGCCCTGTTCACGGCCGGGTACCTCGCCCCCTATCTGCTGCCGACCGTGGTCGGCCGACTGGACGCCGGTCTGCCGCTGTCCGCCACCGAGGCCGGAGCCGTCGGCAGTGCGCTGCTGCTCGGTTCGGCCGCCGCCGGGTTCCTGCTCGCCTCACGCGTGGAGCGGATCGGGGCACGGCCCCTCGCCCGGATCGGACTGACCCTCGCCGTGCTCGGCTACGGCGGTGCCGCCCTCGCCGGTGAGGTGACCGCCGTCATCGCGGGCGCGGTCCTCGGCGGCGTCGGCTCCGGCACGGTCACCACGGTCGCCGCCACCCGGATCGCCGCCCATCCCGACCCGCACCGCGTCTCCACGGCGGGCCTGCTCGGGGTCTCCGCGCTCGCGGGCGCCGTCTACCTGACGGTGCCGCACCTGGGCACGGGGCACGGTCAGCCGCTGGCCGCGATCGCCCTCACCGCGCTCGCCGTATGGCCGCTGACGGGGCGTCTGCCCGGCCGGGCGGCCCCCGTCCGGACCCGCCGCGAGGACCGGCCGCGGCTGCCCCGGATGCGGGCCGGACTCGTCCTGGCCGCCGCCATGCCCTGCTGGTCGCTGGTCCAGAACTCGCTCTGGGGCGTCAGCGGACGCATCGGCCTGACCCAGGCGCATCTCACCGAGGCCGGTGTCGGTGTCGTCTTCGCGGTGGCGCTGGGAGCCGGGCTCACGGGTGTGCTGGGCGCGGGGGCGCTCGGGACGCGGCTCGGGCGGGCGGTGCCCATCGGCGCCGGGACCGTCCTGATCGCCGGCTGTGTCGTCGCCAGCGCCTCCGCGACCGGGCCGGTGAGCTTCGCGGCCGGCGAGATCGCCTGGAACACGCTCTACCCGATCGTGCTGTCGTACCTGATCGGACTGGCCGCCTCGCTCGACCCGCGCGGCCGCTGGGCGGTGCTCGTCGGGTCGGCGTCCTCGCTGGGGACGGCGGCGGGGCCGCTGACCGGGAGCGTGCTGTCGGCGTGGGCCGGGTTCCCGGTGATGGGCCTGCTGCTGGGGGCCGGGCTGCTCGTCGTCGCGGTGCCGATGACCGCCGTCGCCCTGCGCACGGGCGGCGGCCCGCAGGTCGCGGGCTCGGTCCGGCGGCGGGGCGGCACCCTGGAGCCGCAGGTGGTGGAGATCCCGGTGGAGGGCTCGGCGATACCCGTACGGGACGCGTACGGCACGGCCGGACCCCGGCGGGCGGGTGCCGCGCCGGGGGCCGGTGCCTGAGGCCGCCCGACCGGCCTGTCGTCGCCCGCTACCCGGCTCGCGCCGTCCTCGCCCGCCGGTGGACGTACCAGCCGGCCGCGGTGAGCAGCAGTGCCAGGCCGGCCACCGTGCCGACGGTGGCGCCGGTGGAGGCGAGGCTGCCGCCGGAGGTGGCGCCGGTCGCCGAGGTGCCCGTACCGCCCGCGCTGCCGGTGCTGCCCGTGCCGGAGCCGGACGTCGTGCCGCCGGACGTGCCCGAGGTCGAACCGCCGTCCGTGCCGCCGGTGGTGGTGTCGTCGTCGGTGTCCACCGGGTCCTGGCCGACGAACGCGACCGGGACCTTCACGTCCTGGGAGCGGTCGCCGGAGAGGGTGTGGTCGGCACGGGTGGCCAGGACGCACTTCGCCTTGAAGCAGTCGGTGAACTCGTCCTTCGCGTCCACGGTGAGTTCGACCGAGAAGGTGCCGCCGGTGCCGTACGGGGTCGCCAGCTCCTCGCCGTAGTCCGGCGGGTCGGAGGAGATCCATGCCGAGCTGTGCGAACCGCCGGTCATGTCGACGCCGCCGACGCACGGGGTCGGCAGCTCGCCGTCGCCGTTGTCGACGCACAGGGCGACGTAGACGCCCTTGTCGACGTCGTAGCCGGAGCCGGTGACCTTCACGACCTGGCCCTCGGTGGCGAGGTCGTTGACCGGGGTGACGGTGAGCTTCTGGCCCTCGGCACCGGTGCCGGTCTTCGTGCCGGACGGGCCGGAGGGGGTCTCGCCACCGCCGGTGGTACCGCCGTCGCCGCTCGCCTGCGTGACGGTCAGCGTGATCGGTGACGTGCGGGTGGTTCCCACCGCGTTGGCGAACTCGGCACGGTACTCGTAGCCGTCCTGGCCCGCCTTCGCGGTGAAGGTGTACGCGTTCTTCGTCACGCCCTCGATCTTCGACCAGGTCTGACCGCCGTCGGGGCTGACGCTCCAGCTCACGGTGGGCTCGGGGATGCCCTCGGCCGCCGCGACGAAGGTGACCTCGTCACCGGGGGCGACGGACTGGTCGGTGGGCGACTGGACGACCTTGGGCGACATCCGGACGTCGAACCTGAGGACCTTGCTCTCGGCCGCTTTGGTGACGTAGACCGACGTGGCGCCGGGGGCCACGGCGACGCCCGCGTAGGTGCCGACCCGGACGCTGCCCGGCAGGGTGACCGCGGCGGCGGCCGGCTCGAAGGTCGCGCTGTCGAGGATCTCCAGCGAACCGGCGTTGTCCGTGGTGCCGTCGGCGAGGTCCTCGCGCAGCACGAACGCCCGCCCGGTGACCTTGTCGAAGGCCACCGCCATGGCCCGGTCCGCGCCGGTCAGGGTGGTCAGCGGCTTGGCGTCCCGGTCGTAGACGAGCACGGACGTCCCGTTGCCGACCCAGACGTTGCCGGTCGCCGGGTCCGGCTCGACGAAGGTGAGGACGTCGGGGGTGAGTTCGGCCGTGCCGGTGACCTCGAAGGTGCCGGTGTCGACGCGGCGCAGCACGGCCTTGCCGTCGGCGGTGCCGAGGGACCAGGCGGCGCCGTGGGCGGCGTCCACGCCGAGCTCGCCGCCGCCTTCCAGGGCGACGGTGTCCTTCACGGTTCCGGTGGCGATCTCGACGCGGCGCAGCTCGGGTCCGGCCGCGATCAGGACGGTGGAGGTGTCGGCGTCCTGGCCGACGCCGGTGTAGGTCGCGCCGTTGGCCCAGATGCCCTGCGCGGCCGTATCGCCGTTCTTGGCGGTGCCTATGCCGCGCAGCGGGTAGTGGAAGACGACGCCGTCGCCGGGGAGCGGGGCGATGATCCGGCGGACCACGCGGGCGGCCATGGCGCCGTTCGGGCCGGGGGCCTGCGCGATGTGGCCCAGCGCGGTGCCGTTCCCCGCGTCCAGGACGTACAGGCCCTGTTCGGCCACGGTCGAGGTGTCGGGGATGTTGTCGGCACCGACGTACAGCTTTCCGGAGTCGGGGTGCAGCAGCAGGTCCAGGGGGCGGCCGGCGTTGGTGCCGGTGAACTCGCCGGCCTTCGCCTCCACATAGCCGACGGTGCCCGCCGGGACGTCCACGCCGTCTCCGCCGCCGTCTCCGTCGCCCGGGTCCTGGCCCTCGAAGGAGAGCGGGATGCGGACGTCCTGGGAGCGGTTGCCGGAGCCGTTGTGGTCGACCCGGGTGACGACCGAGCAGGCGACCTGGAGGCAGTCGAGGCCCGCGTCCTTGGCCTTGACCTTCAGGTCGACGTCGAAGGTGCCGCCTTCGCCCCACCGGACGGCGACCGTGCCCGCGCCCTCGTCGGAGGCGCCCTCGGGGATGATCCAGATCGAGGAGCCGCTGCCGCCCTCCTGGTCGGCGCCGCCGAGGCAGGGGGTGGGAACGCGGTTGTCGCCGTTGTCCTTGCACACGGCGACGTAGATGCCGAGGGCGTCGTCGTAGCCGGAACCGGTGACGCGCAGGGTCTCGCCGTCCGGGTCGAGGCCCGCGGAAGCGGAGACGGTGAGCTTCTGGCCGTCCTTGCCGAGCGCCGTCTTCGGGGTGTCGGAGGCCTCGGCGGGTGAGCCGAAGGTGACGGCCAGGGCTCCGGCAGCCACCAGGGCGGCGGCTCCCAGCAGCGCCGCGGGACGCCTGAGCCGGGGTCCGGTCGTACCGCCGTGCCGCTGCCGACCGGTTCTGTCGTCTGTCATGAAGGGTTCCTAGGGTGACGGATGGTCACTGGAAGGTGGGACGAGCCGGACGGCCGGAACGGGCCGGCCGGGTGGCCGGCCCGTTCGACGGCCCGGGTGACCGGCCCGGGTGACCGGCCCGGGTGACCGGCCCGGGTGACCGGCCCGGGTGACCGGTCGGGGCCACGAACGCCTACTGGAAGGTGACCGGGACGTGCACGTCGTACTTGCGGTCGTTGGTGTCGAAGTGGTCGGCGCGCGTGACGACGGCACACTCGACGTCCTGACCGCAGACGCTGCCGTCCTCGAGGGTGGCCTGGACGTAGATCTGCACGCTGAAGGTGCCGCCGGTGCCGAACTTGGAGCTGTTGGCGAACAGGCCGCCGAAGACGTTGTTGATCCAGTGCGAGGCGCCGGTGGAGCCGGACTCGTCCTGGCCGCCGAGGCACGGGGTGGGCTTGTTCACGCCCGCGGCGCCGTCCACGACACACAGGCCGACGTAGATGCCCTGGCCGGTGTTGTAGCCGGAGCCGGTGACGGTGATGACCTGGCCGGCCGCGGACGCGGTGTCGGGGGCCGTCAGCGACAGGTTGTAGGTGGTGCTGCCGTCCACGACGCTGCGGGTCGAGGTGGCGGCCGAGGCGGAGGTGGCCAGGCCCAGGGTGAGGGCGGCGGAGGCGGCGACGGCGAGGCCGGCGCGGGCGACGGTGCGGGTGGCGGGGACTCTCATGACGGAAGCCTCTCTTGTCCGATCCTGCGGACGGTGCCACAGGAGGAAACTTAAGTAAGGCGAACCTAAGTACGATCTCCGGTCGTTTGTCAACGGACGGCAAAAAGTCCCAACTGACCTGCGGTTTCAGTGATTTCTGGCATGCCGAGGAGCGGGCCGACCGGCCCGCTCCTCGCTGCGACTGCAAACGGCGTAACACGCCGGTCAGTTCGGGGCTCCGACCCCGAACCGGGCGCTCAGCGCGCCCCGTTCACCGCCCACGACTGTCAGCTCGACCGTGTGCTCGCCCTCGAAGGCGGTGGCGTACACCGGGAAACTCCGCGCGACCCCGCCCCGCGCGTCGGCCACCGCCTGGTAGCGCGTGTCCCCGTCGATGGAGACCAGCACGACCGCGCCGGGCGTGAACCCCGCGCCGCTGACCGTCTGTTCCGCGCCCGCGGTGAGCATGGCACGGGCCACGGCGACGGTGGGTTTCTCCTGCCAGCCGGCCCGCGGTTCCGCCGCGGCGCCCGGGGACGCCTGTGGCGACCCGGCACCCTCCGGGGCCGCGGCCCCGGTCTCGCCGACCTCCTCCGCCTCGCCCGTCCCTCCCGTCCCCGCCGTCACCCCGAGGACGCCGAGCCCGTCCCCCGCCGTGAACTCCGCCCCGCTCCAGGAGGACAGCAGCGCCGCCCCCTCCGCGGTCAGGGACGCCCGCAGCCCGGTCCAGGTCACCGAGGTCGCCCGTACGACGGCGTCGGCGCCGGCCGTCGCGACCTCGGCCAGGGCCAGCTCGCGCGCCCGCCCGTCGACGACCGTACGGCCGTACAGGGCTCCCCCGTCACCGGCGAGCCGCAGCCGCAGCCCGGCGAGAACGAGCGGCTGCGCCGCCGGGCCCTCGAAGCGGGCCGCGCCGCCCAACTCCAGTTCGACGGAGCCGCTTTCGGGGTCGACGGCACCACCGAGAGCCGGGAACGAGGCGCGGTCCGCGCTCGCCCGTACGGCAGGCCGCGTGACGCCGAGCGACACGCCCCGGCCGGCCAGTCCGGAGCCGCCCGTGGCCCAGCTCGCGGAGCCACCGGCCACCTCGCGCGGCAGCGCCTCCCCCTCTGCCCGGACCTGCGCGGCCGCCGCGGCCGGAAAGCACAGCGTGAACAGGGCACCGGCCGCCAGGGCCGCGGCACCGGGTCTCATCGCCATCTTCGTTCGTCCCTCCCGTACATGAGGTGGTGTCAGCTCGGGTTCGGGGCACTTCCGGCACGGCGTCGGCGCGCCCAGAACCAGACGCCGGTCCCGGCGCCGACCAGTCCGGCGGCGGTGAGCCCGACGGGCAGCGCGAGGTCGGACCCGGTACTGGCCATCGACCCGTCGGCAGCCTCGTCGGCCGCCTTGGTGGTGCCGGAACCCCCGGTCGTGCCGGACCCGGCCGTCGCGCCCGCGCTCGGCGTCGCCGACGCACCGGAACCGCCCGTCGCCCCCGACGCCCCGAACGTCACCGGGATCCGGACCGTCTGGGTCTGGTCGCCGCCCCGGGTGTGGTCGTTGCGGGTGATGACGGCGCAGGTCACCCCGGCAGCGGTGCAGTCGGTGTTGGTGTCCTTGGCACGCACCTTGAGCCGCACGCCGAACGTGCCCTTGTGCGCGCTGCCGCCGTACGGTTTCGCCAACCCCTCGCCGTAGGACGGCGGGTTGGAGGAGACCCACACGGAGGCGCCCGACTCGCCGGACATGTCGACGCCGCCGACGCAGGGCGTGGGGGTCTTGCCGGCGCCGTTGTCGACGCAGAAGGCGACGTAGATGCCCTTCTCGGTGTTGTAGCCGGAGCCGGTCACGGTGACCGTCTCGCCCGCCGGATCGAGGCCGGACGACTTGGACACCGTGAGTTTCTGACCCTCGGGACCGGTCGCCGATCCGCCCGCCGCCACGGCCGGTGACGCCGCCGGGAGCAGGAGGGCGGACGCCGAGGCGACCGTCAGGAAACAGCCAACTCCGTGGCCGCGCAGGCCACTTGCCGAGATCATGGAACACCCCCACCACATTCAACTAAGGGAAGGCTAACCTAAACTATTCCTCAACTGTGCACCAGCGGAGCGGAAAGGAATGGCCATGCGCGTAGCCGGGAGACGCCGGTCCGGAAGATGCCTCGCCACCCTCGGGCTGGCCCTCGCCGTACTGACGGGGGCCTGCGCGGGAAGCGGCGCGGGGAGCGGGAACACGGGAGACCCGGACACGACACCCACGTCCGCGAGCGCGCGGGCCGCCGCCGCGCAGAAGCAGCTCGCGAAGAACT
Organism: Streptomyces sp. NBC_01334; assembly: GCF_035983595.1. Lineage (NCBI taxonomy): Bacteria > Bacillati > Actinomycetota > Actinomycetes > Kitasatosporales > Streptomycetaceae > Streptomyces > Streptomyces sp. NBC_01334. The sequence goes on from NZ_CP130718.1 coordinate 3,507,165, forward strand.
CGCTCGTCCCCCTCGAAGGACCGCCCCCCACCCCGAAGTTGCCGGTCACCGTCGGCTCCTCGGACGGACGCCGGGTCACCGTGACGGACGCCTCGCGCATCCTGCCGCTCAACGGGGGCGTGGCGGAGATCGTGTTCACGCTCGGGCTCGGCGACCGGGTCGTCGGCCGGGACATCACGGCCACCTTCGCGGAGGCCAAGAAGCTCCCCCAGGTCACCAAGGCGCACGACGTGAGCGCCGAGAGTGTGCTGTCGCTGCGGCCGACGGTGGTACTGGCCGACACGGACACCGGGCCCGAGGAGGCGGTCGAGCAGATCCGGGACGCCGGGATCCCGGTCGTCGTACTCGATCCGGCGACGAAACTCTCCGACGTCACCACCCGCACCACGCGCATCGCCCAGGCCCTGGGCGTCCCGGCCGCCGGGAAGGCACTCGACGCGCGCATGAGCGCCGAACTCGCCGCGGCCCGCGCGGGCGTGCCCGAGGGCAGCACGCCCAAGGTCGCCTTCCTCTACCTGCGCGGCAGTGCGGCCGTCTATCTGATCGGCGGCAAGGGATCCGGCGCCGACTCGCTGCTGGCCGCGGCGGGCGCGGTGGACGCGGGCACGGCTGCCGGGCTGGACAAGCCCTTCACCCCCATCACCACCGAGGCGCTCGCCCAGGCCCAGCCGGACGTCATCCTGATGATGACCAAGGGCCTGGAGTCGGTCGGCGGCCTCGACGGCCTCCTCCAGATCCCCGGCATCGCCCAGACCCCGGCGGGCATGAACCGCAGGGTCGTCGACCTCGAGGACGGCGTGCTGCTGAGCTTCGGCCCCCGCACCCCCCTGGTCATCGACATCCTGGTCGACCGCATCCACCGGGCCTGAACGGCAATCGGCTGGAACGTGCAGGCCCTGACCAGGAAGGTCCTAGAACGTGTAGGCGTCGACCTCCGCGAGATACCGCGCCCGCCGCTCCTCGTCGTCCTCCAGGAAGGAGGCGACGAAGGAGTTGCGGGCCAGCTCGCGCAGCCGCTCCTCGCCCAGACCCAGGGCGGCGCCCACGGCGTCGAAGTTGTCGCCGGCGTACCCGCCGAAGTAGGCCGGGTCGTCGGAGTTGACCGTGCACAGCAGCCCGGCGTCGAGCATGGCGGGCAGCGGGTGGTCGGCGAGGACGTCGACGGTGCGCAGCCGCACATTGGACAGCGGGCACAGCGTCAGCGGGATCCGCTCCCGCACCAGCCGCTCGACGAGGGCCGGGTCCTCCATGCACCGGAGCCCGTGGTCGACGCGCTCCACGCCGAGCACGTCCAGGGCCTCGGTGATGTACTCCGGCGGCCCCTCCTCACCGGCGTGCGCGACGCGCCGCAGTCCCAGGGCGGCCGCCGCCTCGTACACCTCGCGGAACTTCACCGGCGGATGCCCGACCTCGGCGGAGTCGAGGCCCACACCGGTGATCCGGTCGAGGTACGGCCGCGCCGCCTCCAGGGTCTCCAGCGCCGACTCGGCGGACTCGTCGCGCAGGAAGCACAGGATCAGACGGGTCGAGACGCCGTGCTCGGCCTCACTGCCGCCCAGCGCGCGCCACAGCCCGTCCACGACCGTGCCCATGCTCACCCCGCGGGCGAGGTGGGCCTGCGGGTCGAAGAAGATCTCCGCGTGCCGCACGCCCTGCGCGGCGGCCCGCGCGAGGTAGGCGTTCGCGAGGTCCTCGAAGTCGCGCTCGGTGCGCAGGACCGCCATGAGCTCGTAGTACAGGTTCAGGAAGGACTGGAGGTCCTCGAACTGATACGCCTTGCGGAGCTCGTCCGTGTCGGCGTACGGCAGCGCGACCCCGTTGCGGGCGGCCAGCTCGAAAGCCAGCTCGGGCTCCAGGGTTCCTTCGATGTGCAGGTGCAGTTCAGCTTTGGGGAGGGGCATCAAAGCATCGTACGACCGTTTTACCGCCGTTTCGGAACCGGCACTCGCAGCAGGTCGTGCGCCACGGTCAGCTCGCCCTCGAACCCGGCCGCCCGCGCCTGCCGCTCGAACTCCTCCGGCTCCGCGTAGCGCTGGCTGAAGTGGGTGAGGACGAGATGCCGCACCCCGGCGTCACGGGCCACCCGGGCGGCCTGACCGGCGGTCAGATGACCGTGGTCGACGGCGAGTTGCTCGTCCTCGTCGAGGAAGGTCGACTCGATGACGAGCAGGTCGGCGCCGTCGGCGAGCGCGTGCACGCCCTCGCACAGCCGGGTGTCCATGATGAACGCGAACCGCTGTCCGGTCCGCACCTCGCTGACGTCGTCCAGCGACACCCCGCCGATCGCACCCTCCCGCTGGATCCGGCCGACGTCCGGCCCCTTGATGCCGTGCGCTGCCAGCTGCTCGGGCAGCATGCGGCGACCGTCGGGCTCGACGATCCGGTAGCCGTAGGACTCGACGGGGTGGGAGAGCCTGGCGGCTTCGAGGCGGTAGGACGCGCTGGTGGCGAGTACGCCGTCCGCGTCGACCGGGGCCTCGGTGATGCCGACGGTCTCGCGGTAGGCGGTGGAGTAGCGCAGCCGGTCGAAGAAGTGCTGCCCGGAACGCGGGTAGTGCGCGGTGACCGGGTGCGGGACCTTGTCCAGGTTGATGCGCTGGATGACACCGGCGAGACCGAGGGAGTGGTCGCCGTGGAAATGCGTGACGCAGATCCGGTTGAGGTCGTGCGCGGCGACCCCGGCGCGCAGCATCTGCCGCTGGGTGCCCTCGCCCGGGTCGAAGAGGACACCCTCCCCGTCCCAGCGCAGCAGGTAGCCGTTGTGGTTGCGATGCCGGGTGGGAACCTGGCTGGCGGTGCCGAGAACCACCAGTTCACGTACGGACACGGCGGCCTATCCGGGAGGCCAGTGCAGGCCACGGCCGCCGACGACGTGCGCGTGGGCGTGCCAGACGGTCTGGCCGGCGCCGGCGCCGGTGTTGAAGACGACGCGGTAGCTCTCCAGCTTGTCCTCGTCCGCGACCGCCTGCGTCTCGCGCAGCACGTCGGCGGCGAGCTCCGGCGCGCCGGCGGCCAGCGCGGCGGCGTCCCGGTAGTGCGCCTTCGGGATCACCAGGACGTGGGTGGGCGCCTGCGGGTTGATGTCCCGGAAGGCGATGGTCGTGTCGGTCTCCCGCACGATCGTCGCCGGGATGTTCCCCGCGACGATCTTGCAGAACAGACAGTCGTCCTGCGGTTCCCCTGCCATGCGGGTTCCTCCTCAGACGGTTGATCAGTACGGGGGCATGGTAGCGGTGAGGGTACGTTGTTCCAGCCCGTCCGGGGGTCCCCCTCTGGGGGAGCTTGAGGGCGAGGCTGTTCAGGCCGAAGCGGGGGTCCGGGGGCGGCAGCCCCCGGAGACGGTCACGACGACGCCGGGTGGGCTATGACCCGGGGAGCAGCGGAGGCGTCTTCGCCGGGGTCTCCCGCAGAGCGGCCAGCGCCAGCGAGACCGCCTCGTCCAGCTGGACATCCCGCTCCGCCGCGTAGTCCTGAGGAGCGCAGACCACCTCGACGTCCGGGTCGACGCCGTGGTTCTCCACGCCCCACTCGTACCCCTCCAGCCAGAACGCGTACTTGGGCTGCGTGACGAGCGTCCCGTCGACCAACCGGTACCGGCTGTCGATCCCGATCGTCCCGCCCCACGTGCGCGTGCCCACCACCGGCCCGATCCCGAGCGCCTTGATCGCCGCGTTGACGATGTCCCCGTCGGACCCGGAGAACTCGTTGGCGACGGCGACGACGGGCCCCCGGGGCGCGTCCTCCGGATAGCTGGACGCCCGCATCCCGCGCGGCAGGTCCCAGCCGACGATGCGCCGGGCGAGCTTCTCGACGACCAGCTGCGAGGTGTGCCCGCCCCGGTTCTCCCGGACGTCCACGATCAGCCCCTCCCGCGCCACCTCCACCCGCAGGTCACGGTGGATCTGGGCCCACCCGGGCGCCTGCATGTCGGGCACGTGCAGATACCCCAGCCGCCCGCCGGAGGCCTCGTGCACGTACGCCCGCCGGTCCGAGACCCACGCGTGGTAGCGCAGCGCCTCCTCGTCCGCGACGGGGACGACGACGGCATGCCTCGGCTCGCCCCCGCCGGACGGCGAGATCGTCAGCTCGACGACCTTGCCCGCGGTGCCGACGAGCAGCGGTCCGGGCCCGGCGACCGGGTCCACCGGCTGCCCGCCGACGGCGACGACGGCGTCACCGGCCCGCACCGCGACGCCGGGCGCGGCGAGCGGGGAGCGCGCGTCGGGGTCGGAGGTCTCCGAGGGCAGGACCCGGTCGATGCGCCAACTGCCGTCCTCATGGCGGGAGATGTCGGCGCCCAGCAGGCCCTGCCGGGCGCCGCCGCCGTGGCCGCCGCGCGGCATGACGTAGGCGTGCGAGGTGCCGAGTTCGCCGTGCACCTCCCACAGCAGGTCGACGAGGTCGTCGTGGGTGGCGACCCGTTCCAGCAGGGGCCGGTAGCGGTCCAGGACGCCGTCCCAGTCGACGCCGCCCAGGTCGGGGCGCCAGAAGTTGTCCCGCATGATCCGGCCGGTCTCGTCGTACATCTGCCGCCACTCGGCGGCCGGGTCGACGGTGCGGCGGATCCGGCCGAGGTCGACGGTGATGTTGCTGTCGCTGTCCTCGTCACCGGAGGCGCGCCGGTCGCTCGGGACGACCTTGAGCTTGCCGTCGGTCCACAGCAGCAGCCGCTTGCCGTCGCCGCTGACCTCGAAGCCGTCGGCGTCGGCGGCGAGGTGCTCGATGCGCTGCTGGGCTAGGTCGTAGCGCTCCAGTTCGGTGTGCGGGTCGGGGTCGTCCGGGGTGGCTCGGGAGGCGCCGAGGACACCGCGCACGGGGTGCCGCAGCCACAGCACGCCGTCCTTCGCCGCGGCGAGCCCGGAGTACCGGCCGGCCTCCACCGGGAAGGGGACTATCCGGTCGGCGAGGCCCTCGAGGTCGATACGGGTGGTCGGGGTGCCCTCGCTGTCGGGGGTCTCGTCCTTGTCTGGGGCCTCGAAGGACCTGCCGTGCCGCTGCGGGCCGAAGGGGGACGGGGTCGTCGCCGCGAGGGTGATGAGGTGCGGGCGGGCCCCGGCTACGAAGGAGAGGTCGAAGACGTGCTCGTCGTAGACCGGGTCGAAGGCGCGCGCGGAGAGGAACGCGAGGTGCTTGCCGTCGAGGGTGAATGCGGGCGCGTAGTCCCGGAAGCGCAGGGGGGTCGCCTCGGTGACCGACAGGTCGGTGACGTTGGCGAGCTTGAGCTGGCTGAGCGGGCGCGGCCCGGGGTGCGACCAGGCCAGCCAGGCCGAGTCGGGCGAGAAGACCAGGTCGGACACCTCGCCGTCGGGGCTGCTGTCGACCTCGCGGACCTCACCGGTCTCCCGCTCGACGAGCAGCAGCCGGCCGTCGTGCGCGGCGACGGCGGCCCGGCTGCCGTCGGGCGCCATGGCGAGCTCCAGGACCCGTCCGAGCCGTCCGGCGGCGAGCCGGCGCGGAGTGGCGCCGGGGACCGTGCCGGTGGCCGGGGCGAACTCCAGCGCGTCCTCGCCCTCGGCGTCGGTCACCCACACGACCCACTCCTCGCCCTCCGTGCGGAAGGTGCGCGGCAGCCGGGCCCGGACGCCGGGTTCGGCGGCGAGCGCACGGGCGGGTCCGGAACGGTGGGTCACCCAGTGGACGGCGCCGCGCACCTCCACGGCGCTGCCCCGCGCGGTGTGGTCGGGCGCTGCCCCGCCCAGCCAGCGGGAGGCGGCGACGGGATACGGGCGGCGGTCGGTGCGCTGCCCGCCGAGACGGATGTCGAGCCGGCGCGGTTCGGCCCCGTCGAGGTCGTCGAGCAGCCACAGCTCGCCCGCGGACATGTACACGACCCGGGTACCGTCACCGGCGGCGTGCCGGGCGTAGAAGCCTTCGAGCGGGGTGTGCCGCCGCAGGTCCGACCCGTCGGCGAGGGAGGAGTACAGGGCCCCCGTGCCTTCGTGATCCGACAGGAACGCGAGGCGCTCCCCCGCCCACACGGGGTGTTCGATGTTGCCGTCCAGCTCCTCGTGCAGCCGGACGAACTCCCCGTCGCCCTCCCGGTCGATCCACAACTTGCCCGCCGTACCGCCCCGGTAGCGCTTCCAGTGGGCGGCCTCGCGCCCCATCGGCGCGGACAGCACCACGGTGTGCGGGCCGTGCGCGACCGTGCCGACCGGCCCGTACGGCAGGGTCGTCGCCGGTCCGCCGTCGATCGGGACGGCGCGGGCCCAGCTGCGGCGCAGGGTCGCCTGGTCGTGGGTGCTGACGGCGAGGACCCGGCCGTCCGGGGTCCAGCCCCGCACTCGGGTCTGCCAGCTCCCCCAGTACGTCAGCCGGGTCGACGGGCCGCCGTCCACGGGGGCGATGTGCACCTCGGGGGCGCCGTCGCGGGTGGAGGTCCAGGCCACGGTGGTGCCGTCGGGCGAGATACGCGGCAGGGTGACCGGCACGTTGTCGGCGCTGACCCGCCAGGCGCGGCCGCCGTCGAGGGGGGCCAGCCACACGTCGTCCTCGGCGGCGAAGGCCACCGACTCGCCGTGCAGATGGGGGTATCGGAGGTATGCGGCAGGCGTCGCGGGCTGTGTCACCGAATCACTGTATGCACCGGCGGGACCGCAGGTCAGGGGTTTCGATCACTTCTTTCCGCCGCCGCCCGCGCCGCCGCCCGCGCCTCCGTCCCCGTCCCCGTCCCCGTCCCCCCGCACGGTCTCGGTGACCGTGACGGTCACGGTGACCGTCGGCCGCCCGCCGGGCCGGTCGGATCCGGACGGCGCGACCGGCGACGGGGTCGCGGACTTGCAGTCGCCGAGACCGCTCACCCGGAACAGCTGCTTCTTCCCGACGACGGCGGTGAGATCCCCGCGCACACAGGCCCCGTCGACCGCACGCGCGACCTGCCCCTCGACCGTGATGTCCCGCCCGTCGGCGGTCTTCCCCTGACAGTCCACGGCGGCGACGGTCCCCGCCTTCTCCTGGCCCTCGTACCGAGCCGTGCAGGTCAGCCAGCGCACGTCCACGTCCCGCCGCTGGATCTCGGCCGTCGCGGCCTCGTCGGTGGTGTACGCCACGGACATGCTGCTCAGCCCGCCCGGCTCGCACGCCACGGCGCCCACCGCCGCCAAGGCCACCGACGGGAGAAGCCAAATGCGCCTCAATGCCCCCATGGACGGCAGCGTGCCACTCGGGCGGGCGGTGCGGTAGCCCGTATGCGGTCACGTTCCGCGCGGGTCCTACGGTGGACGCATGAGCGACCAACGCCGCCGGAGAACCCTCGTCGTGGACGAGACGACCACCTATGTGTGGACGGTCCGCCACCGGCACGGGGACGGGGAACCCTGCCAGGAGGTCCTCACCCTCCACCGGGACGGCGTGCGCACCCACCTCGTCTTCCGGGACGGTGAAGGGCGTTACGTGGGCAGCGTCGCCTACGGACACAGCGGCGGGGTGGGCGACCGCCGCCATCACCTCAACCTCCACGAACCCGGTGTGGTGCGCGCCTTCGTCGACGAGGCCGTCAAGCGGGAACTGCTGCCCCTGGACGGCGAGTTGGACGGCTGGGAGCTGTTCACCGCCGTCGCGCTCAGCCGCGCAGCAGCAGCCACTCCTGAAGTTCCACCAGATTGCCCTCCGGGTCCTTGAGGTGGGCCACGCGCATCCGGTCGGCCATCGGGGCGGGGCCGTGGATCAGGGCGGCGCCGCGGGCGGTGATCCGCTCGCACATGGCGTCCAGGTCGTCGACGCGCAGGGCCACCAGGGAGCGGTGACCGTTCGCCGTGTCGCCCAGCTCGCCCAGCACCTCGGCCATCATCTTCCGGTCCTGGATGGCTATCCCGGTCGAACCGGTGGCGGGCGAGAACTTCTCGTACGGCCCCCGCTCGGCCCCCGACTGCGGCTTGAGGCCGAGGACGTCGGCGTAGAAGCGGTAGCAGGCGGCGAAGTCGGTGACCAGCAGCCTTACCTGGACGAATTCCACGATGTCCTCCCGGAGGACGGGCGGGGTCAGGACCAGCGACCGGTCCTGCCCAGGATCAGGGACGCGGCCGCCGTGCCGGCGGTCGAGGTGCGCAGGACGCTCCGCCCGAGCCGGTACGCCTTGGCGCCCGCCTCCGCGAAGAGCGCCAACTCGTCCGGCGAGACGCCCCCTTCGGGGCCCACGACGAGCACGATCTCGCCCGTGCCGGGCAGTGCGGCGGTGGCCAGGGGCTCGCTGCCGTAGTCACGGTCCTCATGCAGGACGGCGGCGAAGTCGGCGCGGGCGAGCACCTCCGCCACCTGCCGGGACGTCGACGCGTCGGCGATCTCGGGGAAGCGGACCCGACGGGACTGCTTGCCGGCCTCGCGGGCGGTGGCCCGCCACTTGGCGAGGGCCTTCGCGCCGCGCTCGCCCTTCCACTGGGTGATGCAGCGCGCGGCGGCCCACGGCACGATCGCGTCGACGCCGGTCTCGGTCATCGTCTCGACGGCCAGCTCGCCCCGGTCGCCCTTCGGCAGCGCCTGGACGACGGTGATCCGGGGCGCCTCGGCGGGCTCCTCGACCACCTCCCCCAGGCTCACCACCAGCCGGTCCCTGCCCTCGGCGGCGACGACCTCGCCCCGCGCCCAGCGCCCGGCGCCGTCGGTGAGAACGACCTCCTCGCCGGTCCGCAGCCGCTTCACGGAGACGGCGTGCCGGCCCTCGGGACCGTCCAGTACGAACTCGGACCGGGAGGCCGGGAGTTCGTCGACGACGAAGACGGGCGCCGTCACGAGGCACCGCCCTCGCGGGCCTGGAACTCCGACAACGCTGTCCGCGCCTCGGCGATTTCGGACACCAGGACCTCCACCAGCTGCCCGGCGGGCAGCTCGCGGGCCAGCCGGTGTCCCTGTCCCGCCCACAGCGCCATGCCCTGCGCGTCGCCCGCCTTGGCGGCCGCCTTGCGCAGCGGCGAGGTGAGGTGGTGGACCTCCGGGTAGGCGGCGGGCGCGTACGGGCCGTGCTCGCGCAGGAAGCGGTTGACCAGGCCGCGGGCCGGGCGGCCGGAGAAGGCACGGGTCAGCTCGGTGCGTACGAAGAGGGGGTTGGTCAGCGCCTGCTTGTGCACGGCGTGCGCGCCGGACTCGGGCGTGACGAGGAACGCGGTCCCCAGCTGGGCCGCGTCGGCACCGGCCGCGAGGGCCGCGGCGATCTGGCTGCCGCGCATGAGCCCGCCCGCGGCGACGATCGGCAGGTTCACGGACTCGCGGACCTGGGCGATCAGCGCGAGCAGCCCGATGCCGGAGCGGTCGTTCTCCGGGTTGTCCTTGTGGGTGCCCTGGTGGCCGCCGGCCTCCACACCCTGCACGATCACCGCGTCCGCGCCGGCCCGCTCCACCGCGCGGGCCTCCGCGGCGGTGGTCGCCGTGACCAGGGTGAACGTTCCCGCGCGCCGCAGGGAGTCGAGCACCTCGGCGCTCGGGATGCCGAAGTGGAACGAGACCACCGCCACCGGGTTGTCCAGCAGCACCGCGAGCTTGGCGTCGTAGCCGTCGTCGCGGCCGCTCTCCGGGTCGCCCAGCTCGGTCTCGTACCAGGCGGCCTCGCCGGCCAGCTGGTGGGCGTAGACCTCGACGGCGCCCGTCTCCGCGTACTCCGGCTGCGGCATGAAGAGGTTCACGCCGAAGGGGCGGGCGGTGAGGCTCCGCAGCTGCTTGATCTCCTGGTACACGCCGTCGGCCGTCTTGTACCCGGCGGCCAGGAACCCGAGCCCGCCGGCCTCGCACACGGCGGCGGCGAGCCGCGGGAGGGAGACACCGCCCGCCATGGGGGCCTGCACGATCGGATACGGGAAGAGATCGGTCAGTGCGGAGGACATGACGGCATGTTGTCACGTCCTCCGAACAAGTCCGAATCGACCCTTCCCATTGACACGTGCTGTCACGTGCCGGCAGATCCAGCCCGTCCGGCGATTGAGGACGAGGCCCGTTCAGGGCCGATACGGGAGTCTGGGGGCGCAGCCCCCAGGGACGGGAAAGGGAAGGGGCGGCGGGGGCGAGAAAGCCCCCGCACACCCACCGTCACCGCCCGTTGAACGCGTCCTTCAGCCGGGAGAACAACCCCTGCTGCCCGGGCTGGAACTGCCCGGTGGGCCGCTCCTCGCCGCGCAGCTTGGCCAGCTCCCGCAGCACCCGCTCCTGCTCGGGGTCGAGCTTGCTCGGCGTCTGCACCTCGACATGCACGATGAGGTCACCACGCCCCCCGCCCCGCAGATGCGTGACACCCCGGCCGTGCAGGGGGATCGACTGGCCGGACTGGGTACCGGGCCGGATGTCGACCTCCTCCAGCCCGTCCAGCGTCTCCAGCGGCACCTTGGTGCCGAGCGCCGCCGCCGTCATCGGCAGGGTCACCGTGCAGTGCAGGTCGTCGCCGCGCCGCTGGAACTGCGCGTGCGGCAGCTCGTGGATCTCCACGTACAGGTCGCCGGCGGGGCCGCCGCCGGGGCCGACCTCGCCCTCGCCCGCGAGCTGGATCCGGGTGCCGTTGTCGACACCGGCCGGGATCTTCACCGTCAGGGTGCGGCGCGAGCGCACGCGCCCGTCGCCCGCGCACTCCGGGCACGGGGTCGGCACGACGGTGCCGAAGCCCTGGCACTGCGGACACGGCCGCGAGGTCATGACCTGCCCGAGGAACGACCGCGTCACCTGCGACACCTCGCCGCGGCCGCGGCACATGTCACACGTCTGCGCGCTGGTGCCGGGGGCCGCGCCCTCGCCACTGCACGTCGTGCAGACGATCGCCGTGTCGACCTGGAGGTCCTTGGTCGTGCCGAAGGCCGCCTCCTCGAGGTCGATCTCCAGCCGGATCATCGCGTCCTGGCCGCGCCGGGTGCGCGAGCGCGGACCGCGCTGCGACGCCGTACCGAAGAACGCGTCCATGATGTCCGAGAAGTTCCCGAAGCCGCCGGCGCCGAAGCCGCCCGCGCCTCCGCCGCCCGACTGCGACAGCGGGTCGCCGCCGAGGTCGTAGACCTGCTTCTTCTGCGGGTCCGACAACACCTCGTAGGCGGCGTTGATCTCCTTGAACCGCTCCTGGGTCTTCGGGTCCGGGTTGACGTCCGGGTGCAGCTCGCGCGCGAGCCGCCGGAAGGCCTTCTTGATCTCTTCCTGCGACGCATCGCGGCGCACGCCGAGAACGGCGTAGTAGTCCGTGGCCACCTACGACTCCGCCAGGATCTGTCCGACGTACCGTGCCACCGCTCGTACCGCTCCCATCGTTCCCGGGTAATCCATGCGGGTCGGTCCGACCACGCCCAGCTTGGCGACTGCCTCGCCGCCCGAACCGTAGCCGACCGACACCACCGAAGTGGAGTTGAGTCCCTCATAGGCGTTCTCGTGACCGATGCGTACGGTCATGCCCGAATCCCCCGCCTCGCCAAGGAGCTTGAGGAGCACGACCTGCTCCTCCAGTGCCTCCAGGACGGGCCGGATGGTGAGGGGAAAGTCATGTCCGAAGCGGGTGAGATTGGCGGTTCCGCCGATCATCAGCCGCTCCTCGTTCTCCTCGACGAGCGTCTCCAGCAGGGTGGAGAGCACCGTCGTGACCGTGCCGCGGTCCTCGGTCTCGAACGCGTCCGGCAGATCCTCCACCAGATGCGGCACGTCCGCGAACCGCCGGCCCGCGACCCGGCTGTTGAGCCGCGCGCGCAGATCCGCCAGCGAGGCCTCCCCGAAGGGTGCCGGGCAGTCCACCATCCGCTGCTCGACCCGCCCGGTGTCCGTGATCAGCACGAGCATCAGGCGTGCGGGCGCGAGCGAGAGAAGCTCCACGTGCCGCACGGTCGAGCGGGTCAGCGACGGGTACTGCACCACGGCGACCTGCCGGGTGAGCTGCGCGAGCAGCCGTACGGTCCGGGCCACCACGTCGTCGAGGTCGACGGCGCCGTCGAGGAAGTTCTGGATGGCCCGCCGCTCGGGACCGGTCATCGGCTTGACGCCGGCCAGCTTGTCGACGAACAGCCGGTAGCCCTTGTCCGTGGGGATCCGCCCGGCACTGGTGTGCGGCTGGGCGATGTACCCCTCGTCCTCCAGGGCGGCCATGTCGTTGCGGACCGTCGCCGGGGACACGCCGAGGCTGTGACGCTCGGTGAGCGCCTTCGACCCCACGGGTTCCTCGGTGCCGACGTAGTCCTGGACGATGGCGCGCAGCACCTGGAGCCTGCGTTCACTCAGCATCGCGCGCACACCTCCAGCAGTCGTCCCCAGTAGTCCCCTGGGAGCCCCGTCTGGCACTCTTCACATCCGAGTGCCAGCGTTCCCCGGCCCAGTGTACGGCTGTGGGGTACACCCGGGGCAAGGTCGGCCCCCGGCGCAGCGTCGTAGGGCTAGCGTCGCGGTATGACGGTGACTTGGGAAGAGCTGGGGTGGGAGCGGGTCGCGGCCGGGGTGGGACGGGTACGGCTGCCGGGCTGGGACTGCACCGCGGGGCTGGTCGTCGGGGCGGGCGCGGTACTGATGATCGACGCGGGATCGAGCCTGGCCGAGGGGGCGCGGCTGCGGACGTGGGCCGAGGAACTCACCGGCTCCCGTGTGACCCATCTCGCGCTCACCCACCCCCACTTCGACCATGTGTTCGGGGCTGCGGCGTTCGCGGGCGCGGAGGTCTTCGGAGCGGTGGGGGTGGACACCGTGCCGGCCGAGGAGCTGCGGGCGGACGCGGTGCGCAACGGTCTCGACGAGACGGCGGCGACGGAGGCCGCGGACGCGCTCGTCCGGCCCCGGCACCTCGTCTCCGGCGAGTGGACCCTCGACCTGGGCGGCGGCCGGCAGGTCCTGCTGGCGAACCTCGGCCCCGGTCACACCGCCCATGATCTGGCGGTCCTGGTCCCCGGCAGCCCCGGGACGGTGTTCTGCGGCGACCTGGTCGAGGAGTCCGGCGCGCCCCAGGCCGGCCCCGACGCCGTACCGTCCCGCTGGCCCGCCGCCCTCGACCGCCTCCTCGAACTCGGCGGCGAGAACGCGCTGTACGTGCCCGGCCACGGGGCGGTGGTGGACGCGGCGTTCGTACGGGCGCAACGCGACGCGCTGGCGGCCCGTTTCGGCGTGTCGCGCTGATCGTGTGTCCCTCGGCCCGGCGCTTCTCCTATCGTCATCCGAATGCGCCAGTACTCCGCCGACCTGACCCCTCCCTGGAAGCGGCCGAAACCGGTCCCCGAGGTCCCGGCGGAGGCCGGGCTGGTGGTGGAGGAGCCCGGCACCGGGTTCTGCGGGGCGGTGATCCGCTGCGAGGCGGGCACGGTGACCCTGGAGGACCGCTTCGGCAAGCACCGGGTGTTCCCGCTGGAGCCGCGCGGCTTCCTGCTGGAGGGCAGGGTCGTGACCCTCGTACGGCCTCCGTCCGGCGGTCCCGTACGTCCCACCCGTACCGCCTCCGGTTCGGTCGCCGTCCCCGGGGCACGCGCGCGTGTGGCCCGCGCCGGCCGTATCTACGTCGAGGGCCGGCACGACGCCGAGCTGGTCGAGAAGGTGTGGGGCGACGATCTGCGCGTCGAGGGCGTGGTCGTGGAGTACCTGGAGGGCGTGGACGACCTGCCGGCGATCGTCGCCGAGTTCGCGCCGGGTCCCGACGCGAAGCTGGGCGTCCTGGTGGACCACCTCGTCCCCGGCACGAAGGAGTGGCGCATCGCGCGGTCGGTCACGAGCGAGCACGCCCTGGTCGTCGGCCACCCGTACATCGACATCTGGGAGGCCGTGAAGCCGTCGGCCGTCGGCATCGAGGCCTGGCCCCGGGTACCGCACGGCCAGGACTGGAAGACGGGCGTGTGCCGGGCCCTGGGCTGGCCGGAGAACACCGGGGCGGTCTGGCAGGCGATCCTGAAGCGGGTGGGCTCCTACAAGGACCTCGAACCGGAACTGCTGGGCCGGGTCGAGGAACTGATCGACTTCGTGACCGCGCCCTGAGCCTCCGGGCTCCGGGCTCCGGGCTCCGGGCTCCGGGCTCCGGGCTCCGGGCTCCGGGGTCAGTCCACCAGGTCCCGTACCACCGCGTCGGCCAGCAGCCGCCCGCGCAGGGTGAGCACGGCACGCCCGTCGTCGTAGGGGCCGCTGTCGAGCAGTCCGTCCGCCAGGGCCCGGCGTGACGCCGCGAGCCCCTCCGGCCGCAGCAGGGCCAGCGGTACGCCCTCCCGCAGCCGCAGCTCCAGCAGGATCCGCTCCACCCGGCGGTCCTCTTCCGGCAGCAGCTCCCGTCCGGCCCCCGGCGACCGTCCGGCCGCCAGCGCCGCCGCGTACGCCCCGGGGTGCTTCACGTTCCACCAGCGGACGCCGCCCACGTGCGAGTGCGCGCCCGGGCCCGCGCCCCACCAGTCGGCGCCGCGCCAGTACAGCTCGTTGTGCAGGCAGCGGGCCGCCTCGGAGGTGGCCCAGTTGGACACCTCGTACCACTCGTAGCCCGCCGCGGCGAGAGTCTCCTCGGCGATCAGGTACCGGTCGGCGTGGACGTCGTCGTCGGTCATCGGGACCTCGCCCCGGCGGATCCGGCGGGCGAGCTGGGTGCCCTCCTCGACGATCAGGGCGTACGCCGAGACGTGGTCGGGGCCGGCGCCCAGAGCGGCGTCGAGCGAGGCCCGCCAGTCGTCGTCCGACTCGCCCGGGGTGCCGTAGATCAGGTCCAGGTTGACGTGGTCGAAGCCCGCCGCCCGGGCCTCCGCCACACAGCGCTCGGGCCTGCCGGGGGTGTGCGTGCGGTCGAGCACCTTCAGCACATGCTGCCGGGCGCTCTGCATGCCGAAGGAGATCCGGTTGAAGCCACCCTCGCGGAGAGTGGCCAGATAGGCGGGGTCGACGGACTCCGGGTTCGCCTCGGTCGTCACCTCCGCGTCCGCCGCCAGCCCGAACTCGTCACGGATCGCGCCCAGCATCCGCACCAGGTCGGAGGCGGCCAGCAGGGTCGGCGTACCGCCGCCGACGAAGACCGTGCGGACCTCGCGCGGGTCGTCGCCGAGCACCTTGCGGGCCAGCCGCACCTCGTCGATCAGGGTGTCGGCGTAGTTGTCTCGGGAGGCGAGCACTCCGCCGGTGCCGCGCAGCTCGGTGGCGGTGTAGGTGTTGAAGTCGCAGTAGCCGCAGCGGGTCGCGCAGTACGGGACGTGCAGATAGAACCCGAGGGGGCGGTCGGCGGCGCCGGCGAGCGCGTGCGCGGGGAGCGCGCCGTCGTCGGGAACCGGCTCACCGTCGGGAAGTGCGGAAGGCATGCAGCCCATTGTCCCGTACGTCCACCCCATCCCGGATGCCCCGCCGACCCGGACCACACCCACCGGACCCGCACACCGGCCGCCGGGCCGGTGCCGGATACCGGGCGAGCGCCGGATACGGGGCCGGTGCCGGACACCGGTGGGCGGTCAGCCCAGCGGCTCCGCGCCCAGTGGCCGTCCCGCTCGTGTGCCCGGCAGGATGTACGCCACCGCCGAGCCCCGCCTCGGCGAATCCGCTCAGCTCGTCCTGGGTCGCCATCCGGCGCGCACCCGTGCGAGCAGCGCGGGGTCCCGCATGAACGCGAGGAACAGCAGGCCCTGGTCGCCCCCTGCCCGCCACCATCACCTTCACGCCCGGGCCTCGCCACCGCCGTACCCGGCCTCGCCTCTGCCGCGACGCCTGGCCCCGCCACCGCCACGCCTGGCCGGCCCCGCCACCATCGCCGACCGCCCGCCCGGCTCCGGCCCCGCCGCGCGCCGCCCCCGCGTACGAGCACGAGCGGCGGCTACTCCGCCTGAAGTACCAGCAGCGCCAGGTCGTCCTCCGGCGGCTGGTCGCCGAACTCGTGCACCAGCCGCCGGATCCGCTCCGCGATCAGCTCCGCGTCGAGTCCGACGCAGCCCGCCAGCGCCGCGGCGAGACCGTCCTCGTCGTCGAACTGCCGCAGGCCCGAGCGCCGTTCCGTGACGCCGTCGGTGACGCACAGCAGGCTGTCGCCGGGCCGCAGCTCCAGACTGTCGCTGGTGTACGTGACGTCCTCGATGACTCCGAGCAGGGTCTGCGGTCGCCCGCCCGTGGCGACCGAACCGTCCGGGCCGAGCAGCAGCGGCAGCGGGTGCCCGGCGGAGGCGAGGGTGCAGCGGACCCCGCCCTCGAAGGGGGCCAGCTCGCCGTAGAGCAGCGACAGGAAGCGGGTCTGCGGGCCGTCCCCCGGCCCGGCGGGGCCGACGAAGGCGCGGGCGGCGGCGTCGGCGGCCTCGGTCGCGTCGTCGAGGAGGAGCTGGTTGAGCCGGTCCAGGACGTCGGCCACGCCATAGCCCTCGCGGGCCAGCAGCCGCAGCCAGGGCCGGGCCAGGCCGA
The DNA here is from genome assembly GCF_035983595.1 of Streptomyces sp. NBC_01334. Classification (NCBI taxonomy): domain Bacteria; kingdom Bacillati; phylum Actinomycetota; class Actinomycetes; order Kitasatosporales; family Streptomycetaceae; genus Streptomyces; species Streptomyces sp. NBC_01334. The sequence continues at coordinate 3,523,431 of NZ_CP130718.1, forward strand.
TGACGACGGCCGCCTCGGGCCCCTTGCCCTGCACATCGCCCACCGCGAAGCACCAGCGGCCGTCGCCCGCCGGGAACAGGTCGTAGAAGTCGCCGCTCGGCCCGCCCTGCTCGCGCGGCTCGTAGACGAGGGCGCTGCGCACCCCCGGGATCTCGGCGACCGCGCCGGGCAGCAGCCCCCGTTGCAGGACGGCGCTGATGGTGGCCTGGCGGGCGTACTGACGGGCCGCTCCGATGGCGAGCGCCACCCGGCGGCCGAGATCCTCGACGAGCCCGGTGACCTCGTCGACGAAGGCCGGCAGCCCGGCCTGCCCGATGACCAGGGTGCCGAGCGGCCGGCCGCCGGCGATCAGCCGGTAGGCGAGGGCCGTGCCCTGCGGGCCGAGCGCCGCGCCGGGCCACGGAAAGGGCTCGGGCCCGGAACGGGGGCCGCCGTCGGGCGGACACGGCGGATCCTTCTCCAGGGCCCGGCGCAGCTCCTCGACGCGGTTCTCGCAGCCGTGCCAGACCCGGGCCAGCCGTGGTCCGGGCCCGCCGGCCCACTCACCGCGCCCGCTCACCTCGTCCTCGAGCCACACCGCGCACCAGTCGGCGAGCCGCGGCACGAGCAGCTGGCCGGTCAGCGCGGCCACCAGATCCTCGTCGAGCTGCCCGGCGAGCAGATCGGACGCCTCGGCGAGAAAGGAGAGGGCACCGCGGTTGAGCCAGTCCCGGTCCCGCGAACCGACCGGCTGCGGGACCGGGGCCAGGGCTTCGAGGAGACCGGGGCCGGTGTCGAGCGGGCGGTCCGGGTGGGCGGTGAGGCCGGCGTGACTGAAGCAACCCAGGTGCCCCGCGTGGCCGGGGATGTCGTGCTCGGGGCCGGGATACGGCTGGTCGGCACGGCCGGGCCGGTCGGCGTCGTGGGACCCGGCGGCCGTCGGCAGCAGCCGGGCCCAGACCGTCTTCGTCCCCCTGCGGTACGTCACCCCCCAGGCGTCGGCGAGCGCGGCGACCAGGCGCAGGCCGCGGCCGTACTCCGGCGTCCCGTACGACGTTTCGGCGGTGCCGTCGCGCGGGGCGCGGGAGGGGTGGTGGTCGGAGACCTCGACGACGACCGCGCGGCAGCCACCGGGACGCCCGGGGTGTTCGGGATCCTCCTCCAGCCGGCACGCCAGCTCGACGTCGGTGCCGGCGTGCACGACGGCGTTCGTGACCAGCTCACTGACGACGAGGGTGGTGTCCTCCGCGAGGCGCTCTCCGGGTTCCCCGACCTCCCCGACCTCTCCGGTCTGCCCGGTCTGCCCGGCCCCCTTCGCACCGAGCAGGCCGAGACCGGCCCACTCCGCCAGCGCGGCGCGCACCAGTTGGCGGGCGGCGCCGGGCGCGAGGGGGCTGCCGTTCAGGGTCGCGCGGGTGTGCGGGAGCGTGACCGAGTGCGTACTCGGGTGCGCGGGCGCGCCCTGGGCACGGGACGTGGTCTCCCGTTGCGTCGGAATGGCCCCCATGCGCAGCTCCCCGGGCGGTCGGATGCCCACAGGGTGACAGACCGGTCCCGGCCATGAGCGCTGGGTTACCGAAGTGGGCCGTCCTGAGCGAGAACCGTGCCACGCAGCTGTCCGCATGTGCTCGATGAAGCACGGTTGAGGGGCGGAATCCGAGCATTCGGACTCCGCCCCGGCCGCGCGCCGACGCGCTGTGCCCCGCGCCGTCGCGCCCCCGCGCTCGCGTGCTACGCCTCGCGCGATCCGGCGTACATCTCGTCGATGAGGTGCTTGTACTCCCGCTCCACGACGGGCCGCTTCAGCTTCAGGCTGGGCGTGATCTCGCCGTGCTCGACGTCCAGGTCCCGGGGCAGCAGCCGGAACTTCTTGATGGTCTGCCAGCGCTGGAGTCCCTCGTTGAGCTGCTTGACGTAGCCGTCGATGAGCTCCACGGTGACGGGCGAGGCGACGACGTCCGCGTACGACTTTCCGGCCAGCCCGTTGTCCTTCGCCCAGTCGAGGAGCGACGGCTCGTCGAGGGCGATGAGCGCCGTGCAGAAGTTCCGGTCGGCGCCGTGCACGAGGATGTTGGAGACGTACGGGCAGACCGCCTTGAACTGTCCCTCGACCTCGGCGGGCGCGATGTACTTGCCGCCGGACGTCTTGATGAGGTCCTTCTTGCGGTCCGTGATGCGCAGGTACCCGTCGGGCGACAGCTCGCCGATGTCGCCGGTGTGGAACCAGCCGTCGGCCTCCAGGACCTCGGCGGTCTTCTCCGGGAGCCCGTGGTAGCCCTCCATGATGCCGGGGCCGCGCAGCAGGATCTCGCCGTCGTCGGCGATCCGCACCTCCGTGCCGGGCAGCGGCTTGCCGACCGTGCCGGTGCGGTAGGCCTCACCGGGGTTGACGAAGGAGGCCGCGGAGGACTCCGTCAGGCCGTAGCCCTCGAGGATGTGGATGCCGGCGCCGGCGAAGAAGTAGCCGATCTCCGGGGCGAGCGCCGCCGACCCGGAGACACACGCGCGCAGGTTGCCGCCGAAGGCCTCGCGGATCTTGGCGTAGACGAGCGCGTCGGCGACCTTGTGCTTGGCCCCGAGCGCGAAGGGGACGGCGGCGGTGCCGGTGCGCCGGAAGTTGTCCTGGGCGGCCTTGGCGTACTCGCGGGAGACCTCGGCGGCCCACTGGAAGATCTTGAACTTGGCCCCGCCGCCCGCACGGGCCTTGGCGGCGACCCCGTTGTACACCTTCTCGAAGATGCGCGGCACGGCGGCCATGTACGTCGGCTGGACGATCGGCAGGTTCTCGATGATCTTGTCCACGCGGCCGTCGACGGCGGTGACGTGCCCGACCTCGATCTGGCCGGAGGTGAGGACCTTGCCGAAGACGTGCGCGAGCGGCAGCCACAGGTACTGCACGTCGTCGGGGCCGACCAGACCGGTCGCGGCGATGGCCTTCGCCATGTACGACCAGTTGTCGTGCGGCAGCCGGACACCCTTGGGCCGGCCGGTGGTGCCGGAGGTGTAGATCAGGGTGGCGAGCTGGTCCTTCGTGATCGCGCCGACCCGCTCCTTGATCAGCTCGGCTTCCTTCTCCAGCCGGGCGGCGCCGCGCTTCTCCAGCTCGTCGAGGGTGAGGATCCAGTCGGCGGTCTCCACACCGGCCGGGTCGATCACGACCACATGGGTGAGGGCGGGCAGCTCGGCGCGCTTCTCGACCGCCTTGGCGAGCTGGGCCGCGTCCTCGGCGATCAGCACCTTGGACTCGGAGTCCGCGAGGATGAACGCGGACTCGTCGGCGTTGGTCTGCGGGTAGACGGTGGTCGTGGCGGCCCCGGCGCACATGATGCCGAGGTCGGCGAGGATCCACTCGAGCCGGGTCGAGGCGGCCAGCGCGACGCGCTCCTCGGCCCGCACGCCCAGCTCGATCAGGCCGGCCGCGATCGCGTAGACGCGTTCGGCGGCCTGCGCCCAGTTCAGCGACTTCCAGTCGTCAGGGCCCTCGCCGGACGCGGCCGGTACCGGGTACCGGTACGCCTCGGCGTCGGGCGTGGCCGCCACGCGCTCCAGGAAGAGGCCCGCGACGGACGGCGGACGGTTCTCGATCAGTGTCTGTGTGTCGCTCACGACATCCTCCGGGCCCGCGACGATGCGGCTGGCTCATTGCGGCGTCGTTCGACGCGGCGGTTGTTGACAGCGCGGTTGTTGACGGCGGCTGTTGTTTAACTCACGAGTAACTACCGAGCAGGGATCAGAGTAGAGGGCGACTGGCCAGCACGTAAGGGGCTCCGGGCAGTCACTTTCTCCTGAATACAGCCACAGGGCCCGCCGCGCTGTCGCGCGACGGGCCCTGAAAACCTGCGTGGATCGTGACTATTTCTTGCCCTTGCCCGATCCCGGGTTGTCGTCACTGCTCAGAACGGCGATGAAGGCCTCCTGCGGAACCTCCACGGAACCCACCATCTTCATCCGCTTCTTGCCCTCCTTCTGCTTCTCCAGCAGCTTCCGCTTACGGGAGATGTCACCGCCGTAGCACTTGGCGAGGACGTCCTTGCGGATGGCGCGGATGGTCTCGCGGGCGATGACCCGGGAGCCGATGGCCGCCTGGATGGGCACCTCGAAGGCCTGCCGCGGGATGAGCTCGCGCAGCTTGGCGACGAGCCGCACGCCGTACGCGTACGCCGCGTCCTTGTGCGTGACCGCCGAGAAGGCGTCCACCTTGTCGCCGTGCAGCAGGATGTCGACCTTGACCAGGCTGGAGGCCTGCTCGCCGGTGGGCTCGTAGTCCAGCGAGGCGTAGCCGCGCGTCTTGGACTTCAGCTGGTCGAAGAAGTCGAAGACGATCTCCGCGAGCGGGAGCGTGTAGCGGATCTCGACCCGGTCCTCGGAGAGGTAGTCCATGCCGAGCAGGGTGCCGCGCCGGGTCTGGCACAGCTCCATGATCGAGCCGATGAACTCGGAGGGCGCGAGGATCGTGGCGCGTACGACGGGCTCGTACACGTCGTCGATCTTCCCCTCGGGGAACTCGCTCGGGTTGGTGACGGTGTGCTCGGAACCGTCCTCCATGACGACGCGGTAGACCACGTTCGGCGCGGTGGCGATGAGGTCGAGCCCGAACTCGCGCTCCAGCCGCTCGCGGATCACGTCGAGGTGCAGCAGGCCCAGGAAGCCGACGCGGAAACCGAAGCCGAGGGCGGCGGAGGTCTCCGGCTCGTACACCAGCGCGGCGTCGTTGAGCTGGAGCTTGTCGAGGGCGTCGCGCAGCTCGGGGTAGTCGGAGCCGTCCAGCGGATACAGGCCCGAGAAGACCATCGGCTTCGGGTCCTTGTAACCGCCGAGCGCCTCGGTGGCCCCCTTGTGCAGGGTGGTGATCGTGTCACCGACCTTGGACTGGCGGACGTCCTTCACACCGGTGATCAGATAGCCGACCTCACCGACACCGAGGCCGTCGGCCGACTTCATCTCGGGGGCCGAGACGCCGATCTCCAGCAGCTCGTGCGTCGCGCCGGTGGACATCATGCGGATCCGCTCACGCTTGTTGAGCTGACCGTCGATGACACGCACGTACGTCACGACACCGCGGTAGGAGTCGTACACCGAGTCGAAGATCATGGCGCGCGCGGGGGCGTCCTGGACGCCGACCGGTGCGGGCACATCGGCCACGACACGGTCCAGCAGCGCCTCGACGCCCAGACCGGTCTTGGCGGAGACCTTGAGCACGTCCGCGGGGTCGCAGCCGATGAGGTTGGCGAGCTCCTCGGAGAACTTCTCGGGCTGGGCGGCCGGCAGGTCGATCTTGTTCAGTACGGGGATGATCTTGAGGTCGTTCTCCATCGCCAGGTAGAGGTTGGCGAGAGTCTGGGCCTCGATGCCCTGGGCGGCGTCGACCAGGAGGACGGTCCCCTCACAGGCGGCCAGCGACCGGGACACCTCGTACGTGAAGTCCACGTGCCCGGGGGTGTCGATCATGTTGAGGATGTGGGTCTTGCCCGGATCCTCGGTCGGGGCCCAGGGCAGTCGGACCGCCTGGGACTTGATCGTGATGCCGCGCTCACGCTCGATGTCCATGCGGTCGAGGTACTGAGCACGCATCTGGCGCTGATCGACCACTCCGGTCAGCTGGAGCATGCGGTCGGCGAGCGTGGACTTGCCGTGGTCGATGTGCGCGATGATGCAGAAATTGCGGATCAGAGCCGGGTCGGTACGGCTCGGCTCGGGCACATTGTTAGGGGTCGCGGGCACGCAGGGTCCTGTCTCTTGAGGCGCCTTGTGCCTCGGGTCGGATCGATACGTAGGCTCCATGGTCCCACGGGTGGCGACCGGGGACCGGTTTGGGCCACTCGGGGAGCCACTGGTAGTCTGGGCAGCTGTGTCTCTTGCCCTCTCAGCACGAGGCACATCTCCTCGGAGAACTTCTCGGACAACACTTCTCGGGGAACTTCGAGGCATCTCGGAAACTCATCGGTACGGGACCCGTACGGGCCCGTGCCTGAACCTGAAAAGGCTCATTCGTGGCGAACATCAAGTCCCAGATCAAGCGGATCAAGACCAACGAGAAGGCTCGGCTGCGCAACAAGGCCGTCAAGTCCTCCCTGAAGACCGCGATCCGCAAGGCCCGTGAGGCTGCTGCCGCGGGTGACGTCGAGAAGGCCACCGAGTACCAGCGCGCTGCCGCGCGTCAGCTCGACAAGGCCGTCTCGAAGGGCGTCATCCACAAGAACCAGGCCGCCAACAAGAAGTCGGCGCTTGCTTCCAAGGTCGAGACCCTCAAGGGCTGAATCCCTCAGATCTGATCGCCGGAAGGACCAGGGCGGGCCCTCTCTCATCCGCCCCCGACCGGCACCCAACGGATCGCGCACGGCCTGCGTTCGCCACGCGGGCGCGATCCAGCAGCTTGAAGCATGAACCGAAGGCCCCCGCGGCTCGCCCTTCCCCAGGGCGGGTGCGGGGGCCTTCGGTCTGCCGGGGCGCCCCCGGAACAGGGGCCGGGCAGGGGCCGGGATCATCAGAGGTGACCGGAGTGACCGGGGTGGCCGGAGTGACCGGGGCTGCCTGGCCGGAGCGGCACGGGCGACACGGGTGGCAGAGCCCGTCAGGACCAGAAGTCGTTGCTCGTGTCGATGTCCTCGACGCACTCGTCGAGATCGCTGATCTTGTCACCGACGATCCGGAAGACGATGCCCCCGTCGTCGTCCATGTGCTTGCCGTTGCGGTCGGCGGTGATCCGGTGCAGGGAGACGGCGTGCCCCCGGCCGTCGACGAGTACGGTGCGCAGGTCGACGCGCAACGATCCGCCCGTCTCCGAGAACAGCCTGCCGTACATGTCCATGACCGCGTCGAGGCCCTTGAAGTCCCCGGAGAGCATGTGGGAACCGGGCACGTGGTGCGTACAGTCCCCCGTCATCATCCCGCGCAGGGTGTCCATGTCTCCGCGGGTGAAGGCCTCGTATCCCTTGCGGACGAGTGCCGCGTGCGGGTGTTCAGCCATGTCGATCGCCACCTTTCCCATGCGCCGGCGATGTGCGGCTGGTACCCCCGATTCTCCTCCCCGGCAGGCGAACGGCTACTGGATCACCCCGCCGGCTCCCGGGATGTACTGCTACCCCCGTCCCCCGGACCGCGCCGCCCGCGCGACCGCCACGACGGCCTTCTCGAGGGCGTACTCGGGGTCGTCGCCGCCGCCCTTCACTCCCGCGTCCGCCTCGGCGACGGCCCGCAGCGCGACGGACACTCCGTCCGGCGTCCAGCCCCGCATCTGCTGGCGCACCCGGTCGATCTTCCAGGGCGGCATGCCCAGCTCCCGTGCTAGATCCGCCGGCCGGCCGCCCCGCGCCGAGGACAGCTTGCCGATGGCCCGCACTCCCTGGGCCAGCGCACTGGTGATCAGCACCGGCGCGACCCCGGTCGCCAGCGACCAGCGCAGCGCCTCCAGCGCCTCGGCGGCCCGCCCCTCCACCGCCCGGTCGGCGACGGTGAAGCTCGAGGCCTCGGCCCGCCCGGTGTAGTACCGCCCGACGACGGCCTCGTCGATGGTCCCCTCGACATCGGCCACCAGCTGGGACACGGCCGAGGCCAGCTCCCGCAGATCGCTGCCGATGGCGTCGACGAGCGACTGGCACGCCTCGGGCGTGGCCGACCTCCCGGTGGCCCGGAACTCCTGCCGCACGAAGGCCAGCCGGTCCGCCGGCTTGGTCATCTTCGGACAGGCCACCTCCCGCGCCCCCGCCTTGCGCGCGGCGTCCAGCAGCCCCTTGCCCTTGACTCCGCCGGCGTGCAGCAGCACCAGCGTGATCTCCTCGGCGGGCGACCCCAGATACGCCTTGACGTCCTTGACCGTGTCGGCGGAGAGGTCATGCGCGTTGCGTACGACCACGACCTTGCGTTCCGCGAAGAGCGAGGGGCTGGTCAGCTCGGCGAGCGTGCCGGGCTGCACCTGGTCCGGGGTCAGGTCGCGCACGTCCGTGTCGGCGTCGGCGGCCCTGGCGGCGGCCACCACCTCCTGCACGGCACGGTCGAGCAGGAGGTCCTCCTGGCCCACGGCAAGCGTCACCGGGGCGAGAGGGTCGTCATTCGCAGTCTTCCTGGCCATCACCGAAAGCATCCCACGAGCCACTGACAACCCGACCCCCACCGCCGAGGCACCGCCGAGCCGCTGACGAGGCACCGCCGAGCCACTGACGGGTCACGCTCACGGCTCCTCCCGCCAGCCCTCCCACTCCCCCGCGAACTCGTCCAGCGCCGCCGCGTCCAGGCGTTCCTCCTCGTCCCGCAGCAGGACGAGCCACTGCGCGTCCTCCGCGTCGTCCTCCCCCGCCAACGCGTCCCGGACGACCCTCGGCTCCTCGCGCACCCCGAACCGGTCCCCGAGCGCCTGGGCCACCTCCTCCGCGGCATCGCGATCGGGCAGCACCAGCACATGTCTCACATCACTCACCGCACCATCTTCCGGCACGCTCAGGAGACAGTCCCCAACCGGTCACCCCGGACGGTCGCACCAGCCTTCGGCCGAGAGACTCGCCGCCCTCAGTCCCGCGCCACCCGCAGCTCCCCGTCCGTACCGGTGGCGACCGCCAGCGCCCCGTCCCGGTCCGTCCGCAGCACCGCCGCCCCTCCCGCGCGCAGCGCCGCGACCGTGCTGGGCGCGGGATGCCCGTACGGGTTGCCCGTGCCGCACGAGATCAACGCCAGCCGTGGCGCCACGGCGCGTATGAGGTCGGGGTCCTGGTAGGCCGAGCCGTGATGGGCCACCTTGAGCACGTCCACCCCACGCACCAGCGGTGCCGCCGACGATCGCGACAACGCCTGCTGGGCCGGGGGTTCGAGGTCGCCGAGCAGCAGCATCCGCAGCCCGGCCGCCCGCACGAGCAACGTCACGCTCGCGTCGTTCGGTCCGTCCGGACGCGGCGCCGGATGCGGTGGCGGCCAGAGCACCTCCCAGTCGAGAGCACCGACCCGCCGCCGCTCCCCCGCCGCGGCCCGCACCACCGGCACGTCCCTCGCCTCCGCCTCTCTCCGTACGAACTCCACCTGGTCCACGGGCTCCTCGAACCCCGTCGTCTCGATCGCCCCCACCGCCCGGCCCCGCAGCACCCCCGGCAGCCCGGCCACGTGATCCGCGTGGAAGTGGGTCAGCACGACGAGCGGCACCCGGGTGATCCCGAGCTTGCGCAGACACCGGTCGACCAATGCCGGATCCGGCCCGGCGTCCACCACCACGCCGGCGCCCCCGCCCGCCGCCAGGACGGTCGCGTCCCCCTGTCCCACGTCGCACATCGCGAGCCGCCAGCCCGGTGGTGGCCAGCCCGTGAGCACCCGGGTCAGCGGCGGCGGTTGCACCACCACGAGCAGGAGCAGCACCCCGCAGACCGCGCACAGCCACGGATACCGCGACAGCCGCCGCCCGAGCAGCACCACCACGCCCGCGACCAGGGCGAGCAGGAACGCCCCACCCCAGCTCCCCGGCCAGTCCACTCCCCCGCCGGGCAGCGCCGCCCCGGTCCGCGCCACACCCGCGATCCACCCGGCCGGCCAACTCGCGCACCACGCCAGCGCCTCGGCCAACGGCATCGCCACGGGAGCAGTCGCCAGCACCGCGAAGCCCAGTACCGTCGCCGGCGCGACCGCGAACTCCACCAGGAGATTGCAGGGCACCGCCACCAGACTCACCCGCGCCGACAGCACCGCCACGACCGGCGCGCACAGCGCCTGCGCGGCTCCCGCGGCCGCCACCGCCTCAGCGAGCCGCGGGGGCACCCGGCGCCGTCGCAGCGCGGCACTCCAGCGTGGCGCCAGCGTCAACAGGGCCCCGGTGGCCAGGACGGACAGCAGGAACCCGTAACTCCGGGCCAGCCACGGGTCGTACAGCACCAGCAGCAGCACCGCCGTGGCCAGTGCGGGGATCAGGGACCGACGGCGGCCGGTCGCCAGCGCGAGCAGCACGATCGCTCCGCAGGCGGCGGCGCGCAGCACGCTCGGGTCGGGCCGGCACACCACCACGAAGGCGAGGGTGAGCGCGCCGCCGAGCAGCGCGGTCGCCCGGAGCGGGACGCCGAGGCGAGGTGCCAGACCGCGCCGCTCGACGTGCTGGGCCAGCCCGGGCGGACCGAGGAGCAGCGCGAGGACGATCGTGAGGTTGCTCCCGGAAACGGCCAGGGTGTGGGCCAGATCCGTCGCCTTGAACGCCTCGTCCAGTTCGGGCGTGATCCGCGAGGTGTCCCCGACGACCAGTCCCGGCAACAGTGCCCTCGCGTCCGCCGGAAGCCCGTCGGTGGCCGCCCGCAGCCCCGCCCGCAGCCGCCCGGCCGACTGCTGCACGCCCGACGGTTCCCTCACGACCGACGGCACCGCCCTGCCCCGCACCCGCAGCACGGCCGCGAACCGTTCCCCGCCGGCCAGCGCGGGCACCAGCCGCCCGGTCACCCGCACCCGTGTGGACGGCAACAGCCCCAGCCACGAAACCCCGGACCGCGCCCCGGACCACATCCCGGGTCCCCGCACACCGCCGGCACCAGCCCGGCCGGCAGCCCCCTCGGGAACCCCGCCGTACGCCTGACGACCAGGCTCATGAAGGCCGGGCGCCAAACCGCCGGGCACCGGATCGCTGCCGGGGGCCGGGCGGCCAGGCGTCAGACCGCCGGGCATCGGACGGCCCGGCGTCTCGCGGCTCCCGGGGTGCGCCCGTGCCCCACCCTCGCCCCAGCGCGAGCCGACGTCCACCACCACCAGCACCGGGGTCCGCGTCGCCACGGCCGTCCGGGGCGCCCTCTCGACGCTGCGCACCTCGGCGTTGATCAGGACGGAGTCCGGGGTCACGTGGTCCCCTCTGACCCGGGGCCGGGTGAGTCGTGGGTCGGAGGTGATCTCGACCTCGGCGGTGACGGTCGCGTACTCCCGCGCCAACTCCGGCACCGGCCCCCGGCGCAGATCGGCCCCGTGCAACCCGGCCGACGCGGCAGCCGCACCCACGCAGAGCAACGAAGCCGCGACGGTGACCCGAGGCCCCATACGCCTGGCGGCAACAGGTCCTGCAACGGCCCCGGCAACGGGACCCACACCACGCCCCGCCCCACACCGGCTCACGATCAGAAGTGCACCGGCGGCCAGGAGGCAGACGGCCACGACGCCCCCCACCACTCCCGGAGACGCGTCCAACGTCAGCGCCGCCGTCGCCCAGGCCGCCAGCGCGGGTGGTACGAGCCGTAGATCCACCGGCCCTTCCTGACGCGGATGGGCGTCGCCCAGCCGCTTCCCGGAGGCCGCGTGCACGGCTCGGCGGGCAGCGGAGGTCTCCGCACGGGCAGTCGGTCCTGGACCTGCGCGGCCGGGTCCGGCCCGAACGCCGAAGGCCTCGGTGTCTTCGCGCCTCATGGCCGCACGAGATTCCGCAGGTCGGCGAAGCGTCGCTCGCCGATGCCGTTGACCTCGCGCAGTTCGTCCACCGATCGGAAACCGCCGTGCTGCGCCCGGTAGTCGATGATGTGCTGCGCCAGCACGGGGCCGACGCCCGGCAGCGTGTCGAACTGGTCCACGGTGGCCGTGTTGAGGGAGAGGGGCGCCGGGGGCCCGGCTCCCGTGCCGGCACCGGTGGAACCCGCCGCCGCCGGCCCCGCTCCCGTCCCGGCGGCTCCGGTCTGCGGGGCAGGGGCGCCGACGACGACCTGCTCCCCGTCCACGAGAAAACGCGCGCGGTTGAGACCGTCGGTGTCGGCGCCCGGTCGCACACCACCGGCCGCGCCCAGTGCGTCGACCACCCGTGAACCGGCCGGGAGACGGTGGATGCCGGGCTTCCTCACCTTGCCGCTGACGTCCACCACGATCTCGGCCCCGGCCGCGCTGCCGGCGACCGGCGGGCCTGCGGAAGGGGCGGGCCCAGCAGCCGAGTTCAGCTCTCCCGCCTCGTAGGGCGCGGCGGCTCGCACCACCTCCGGTGCCCGCACCGGCTGAGCCCGACCGACCCAGAAGTGCTGCACGGCAAAGGCAGCCGCGACGACGAGCAGCACCGAGAGCGCGAGCACACTCCTGCGTTCCAGTCCACAGCGCGCCAGCAGCCACACCGGCATCCGCTCCCGCAGAGCAAGTCCCACCCGCTCCTGCCACGGCCCCACGACACGAGGAGCACGCCCCTTACGCATCTCATCGCCGTCGATGCCGATGCCGGGGTCGAGGGCGGTGTCGATGTCGGTGTCGGTGTGCTGTACGCCCTCGCCGTCGGGCACATCCACCTGCGGCGCACCCGACCTCTTCAGAACACCCGGGGCAACCGGCACCCCCACCGCCACCGCCACTGCCCCGCCCGCCGACTCCGACGCACCAACCAGGACAGCACCCCCACGCTCCCCGTCATCCCCACCGCCTCCACCCGGCGGCCCCATCCCCATCTCTCCTTGTTCCCGGGGCCGTTCGGCGAAGAGCACGTTCGCCCGGAGGCGGATCTCCTCCGCCGAGGCGTGCCGGGGTCCGGTCCGGCCGCCGCCGGGGGGACGGAGACGGTGGGAGCGGCCGTCGGAGCCGGGGCTCCGGCCGGGGCCGCTGGTCGCGTTCGGGCTGCGTGGACGTGATCGAAGTGCCATGCGACGAGGATCGGACACTTCGCCGCACCGCGATGATCTTGCTCAATTTCCGGGGATGAACGCCCAGTTGTGGATAACTCCACCACTCACACGAGTGAGCCGAGCCTTCAGCGCGGCGAGACCACGACGCCCAGCAGCCCCGGCCCGGTGTGCGCCCCGATCACCGCGCCGACCTCGCTCACATGCAGGTCGGAGAGTCCGGGCACGCGGGACCGCAGACGGTCGGCGAGCGCGGACGCCCGGTCGGGAGCGGCGAGATGGTGCACGGCGATGTCGACCGACCCGCTTCCCGCCCGCTCCGCCCCGAGTTCCTCCAGGCGGGCGATCGCCTTCGACGCCGTCCGTACCTTCTCCAGGAGATCGATGCGCCCCCCGCTCAGCTGGAGCAGCGGCTTCACCGCGAGCGCGGAGCCCAACAGGGCCTGGGCGGCGCCGATCCGGCCGCCGCGGCGCAGGTACTCCAGGGTGTCGACGTAGAAATAGGCGGAGGTGCCGGCGGCCCGTTTCTCCGCCGCGGTGACGGCCTCGTCGACCGTGCCGCCCGCCTCGGCCACCTCGGCCGCCGCGAGCGCGCAGAAGCCGAGCGCCATCGCGACCATGCCGGTGTCCACCACCCGTACCGGTACCGGCGCCTCACGCGCCGCGACCACCGCCGCGTCGTAGGTGCCGGACAGTTCGGCGGAGAGGTGCAGAGAGACGATGCCGGTGGCCCCGGACTCGGCGATCCTGCGATACGTCTCGGCGAAGAGCTGGGGGCTGGGACGCGAGGTGGTGACGGAACGTCGCTTCTGCAGGGCCTGGGCGAGGGAACGGGTGGAGATCTCGTTGCCCTCTTCAAGAGCCTGGTCGCCGAGGACGACGGTCAGGGGCACCGAGGTGATGCCGTGACGCTCCATCGTCCGCTGCGGCAAGTAGGCCGTTGAATCCGTGACGATCGCGACATGGCGGGACATGACCTGGAGGTTACCTGGCGTAGCCCCCGTGCGGCAGCCCGGCCCCTCGCAGCTGGACCGCCCTTGACCGAATCCGGTACCACGCCTGACGGCACCTGATCCGGGACCCCGTCACCTGACGAACCGGGGCCGCGGAGGGCAGGAATCCGGCCCGGGCCTCAGGTGGTGCTCTCGGGGCGCGGCTTCTTCTGCCACGGGTAGGCGGGGCGCGGTCCCGGTGGGGTGATGGCGGGCCGGGTCGGCTCCTGCGCGGCGCGCGCGCCGGGTGTCTCCGGCCAGGTCTGTCCTTCCGCCGCGCTGTCGGCGGCCGGCGCCTCGGGCCACGGGGGCGGCGGCGTCTGCGTGGAGGAGTCCGACGTGGTCCAGTGCCGAAGAGCACCGGACTCGACGTCGATCTGGGCGCTGAGGGAGTCGAGGTCGTCGTCCGCGAAACGGCGGGCCCGGTCGCGGGCCGCCCAGCGCAGCGAGTCCGCCGATCCCGCGACGCGCTCGGTGCGCTCCCGCAGTGAGGGCAGCCGCGCGGCGAGCGCCGCCCGGTCCGGTTCCGATTCCAGGCGCTTGAGCTCGCTGTCCAGTTCGTGTCCGTGCGCGCTGAGCCGGTGGAACAGGGCGAGGGACTCCTTGAGGGACTCGTCCTCGGTGACGCCCGCGTGCAGCACGTCCTGGGTCGCCCGCATCGAGGTGCGCAGCTTGAGCCTCAGCTGGGCGATCTCGCCGGCCGGTCCGAACTGGGCGAAGGACTTGGCCCGCAGAGTGTGGTCCTCGACCGTGCGCCGGGCCTGGTCGATGGTGCGGTCGACGCCCCGCTTGGCGGCTCCGATCACCTTCACCGTGGCGTAGGCGCCGAGCACCACAAAGAGCACGAAGAGCAGGGCGACTACTGCGATCACTGCTTCCACGAGCTCCTCCTCCGGCCTGCCACGACACATCCGGCGCCGCACAGGGCACGCCGCACTTCAAACGGTAAACGAGACGGGCAGGCTCGGAGTTCCAGAAGAACCCCGAACCTGCCCGTAGGGGACTACCCGGAGCCGCACCCACCGGCCCGCGACACCCGGCCCCGCCGTGCGTACGGCCCGGTCGCCCACAGCCCGGTCATGCGCAATCCGGTGATGCGCACAACCCGGTCATGATCGTCCGTGCAGCCCGCTCATGCGTACCGCCCCGTCACGTTCAAGCTCGCACCTGCGCTCACGCTCACGCTCACGCCGGAACGATGTTCACCAGCTTCGGCGCCCGCACGATGACCTTGCGGATACCGGCCCCGCCCAGCGCCTTCACGACACCCTCGTCGGCCAGCGCCACCTTCTCCAGCTCCTCGTCGGAGATCGCCGGGGACACTTCCAGGCGCGCCTTGACCTTGCCCTTGATCTGCACGACGCAGGTCACGCTCTCGTCCACGACGTACGCGGGGTCGGCGACCGGCAGGTCCCGGTGGACGACCGAGTCGGTGTGGCCCAGCCGGCGCCACAGCTCCTCGGCGATGTGCGGGGCCAGCGGGGCGACCAGCAGCACCAGGGCCTCGGCGACGGAACGCGGCACCGCGCCGCCCGCCTTGGTCAGGTGGTTGTTCAGCTCGGTGATCTTGGCGATGGCGGTGTTGAAGCGCAGGCCCTCCAGGTCCTGGCGCACTCCGTCGATCGCCTTGTGCAGGGCCCGCAGGGTGTCCTCGTCGGGCTCGGCCTCGGCGACGCTCAGCTCGCCGGTGGTCTCGTCGACGACGTTGCGCCACAGCCGCTGCAGCAGGCGGTACTGGCCCACCACCGCGCGCGTGTCCCACGGCCGCGACACGTCCAGCGGGCCCATCGCCATCTCGTACAGGCGCAGGGTGTCGGCGCCGTACTCGACGCAGATCTCGTCCGGAGTGACCGCGTTCTTCAGGGACTTGCCCATCTTGCCCAGCAGGCGGCTGACCTTCTCGCCCTGGTAGAAGTACGCGCCGTCGCGCTCCTCCACCTCGGCGGCAGGCACCGGGAAGCCGCGGCTGTCGCGGTAGACGTAGGCCTGGATCATGCCCTGGTTGAACAGCTTGTGGAACGGCTCCGCGGAGGAGACGTGTCCCAGGTCGAACAGGACCTTGGACCAGAAACGCGCGTACAGCAGGTGCAGCACGGCGTGCTCGGCGCCACCGACGTACAGGTCGACACCGCCGTGCGGCTGACCCTCGCGGGGTCCCATCCAGTACTGCTCGATCTCCGGGTCGACCAGCTTCTCGCTGTTGTGCGGGTCCAGGTAGCGCAGCTCGTACCAGCAGGAACCGGCCCAGTTGGGCATGGTGTTGGTCTCGCGGCGGTACCGGCGCGGACCGTTGCCGTCGCCCAGGTCCAGGGTGACGTTCACCCAGTCCTCGTTGCGCGACAGCGGCGTCTCCGGGGAGGTGTTCGCGTCGTCCGGGTCGAAGGTGCGAGGCGAGTAGTCCTCGACCTCCGGCAGCTCCAGGGGCAGCATCGACTCGGGCAGCGAGTGGGCGACGCCGTCCTCGTCGTAGACGATCGGGAAGGGCTCGCCCCAGTAGCGCTGACGGCTGAACAGCCAGTCGCGCAGGCGGAAGTTGACGGTGCCCTCGCCGATGCCCTTGCGGGACAGCCACTCGGTGATGCGGGCCTTGGCGTCGACGACACCCAGGCCGTCCAGCGAGATCTCCTCGTTGGACGAGGCGATGATCTTCGCGTCGTACGACCCGAAGGCGTTCTCCCACGTCGACGTGTCGGTTCCCCGGCCGTCGGTCGGCTCGACGATGCAGTGGATCGGCAGCTCGAAGGCGCGCGCGAACTCGAAGTCGCGCTGGTCGCCCGCCGGGACGGCCATGATCGCGCCGGTGCCGTAGCCCATCAGCACGTAGTCGGCGATGAAGACGGGGACCTGCTCGCCGTTGACCGGGTTGGTGGCGTACACGCCGGTGAAGACGCCGGTCTTGTCCTTGGCTTCGGCCTGGCGCTCGACGTCGGACTTCGACGCGGCCTGCGCCCGGTACGCGGCGACGGCCTCGGCCGGGGTCGCGTGGCCGCCGGTCCAGACGTCGTGCGTGCCCTCGGGCCAGGCGTCCGGGGTGAACTTGTCGACCAGCGGGTGCTCGGGCGCCAGGACCATGTAGGTCGCGCCGAACAGGGTGTCCGGGCGCGTGGTGAAGACCGTGATGCGCTCGCCGTCCACGGGGAAGTCGACGCGGGCGCCCTCGGAGCGGCCGATCCAGTTGCGCTGCTGGAGCTTGATCGCCTCGGGCCAGTCCAGGGCGTCCAGGTCGTCCAGCAGACGGTCCGCGTAGGCGGTGATGCGCATGTTCCACTGGCGCAGCTTGGCCTTGAAGACGGGGAAGTTGCCGCGCTCGGAACGGCCGTCGGCGGTGACCTCCTCGTTGGCCAGCACGGTGCCCAGACCGGGGCACCAGTTGACCGGGGCGTCGGAGGCGTAGGCCAGGCGGTACTCGCTCAGGACGTCGGCGCGCTCGGTGGCGGTCAGCTCGTTCCACGCGCGCGTGTGGCCCGGTACGCCGCGCTCACCGGACTCGAACTGGGCGACCAGTTCGGCGATCGGACGGGCCTTGTCCGCCTCACCGTCGTACCAGGAGTTGAAGATCTGCAGGAAGATCCACTGGGTCCACTTGTAGTAGTCCGGGTCGATCGTGGCGAACGACCGGCGCTTGTCGTGGCCCAGACCCAGCCGGCGCAGCTGGGACTTCATGTTGTTGATCGCCGCTTCGGTGGTGATCCGAGGGTGCTCGCCCGTCTGCACGGCGTGCTGCTCGGCGGGCAGGCCGAAGGCGTCGAAGCCCAGGGTGTGCAGGACGTTGTGGCCGGTCATGCGCTGGAAGCGTGCGAAGACGTCGGTCGCGATGTAGCCGAGAGGGTGGCCGACGTGCAGGCCCGCACCGGAGGGGTACGGGAACATGTCCATGATGAACTTCTTGGGCCGGGCCACCAGCTCGGGGTCACCGGCCAGGTCGCCCTTCGGGTTCGGCGCGGCGTACGTACCCTCGGCGTCCCAGAAGTCCTGCCAGCGTGCCTCGATCTCGGCGGCCATGGCAGCCGTGTAGCGGTGCGGCGCGGCCTCCGCCGGTGCAGCGGCGGCAGCGGGGTTCGTCTCGCTCATGGTCCTCAAAGCTCCATCGATCGTCTCTGCCAGCGGGTTGTCGTCCAGGAAACGAAAAATCCCCTCGCACAGGAGGGGACGCCGCGCCGATTCCGAACCGTCCGTTCACCGGCGGTCGGGACTGATCAGCGCGGCTCGCTAAGCAGAAGGCGTACAGCACGCATGGCGTTAGGGTACCGCAGGCCTTGAGCAAGCCGCGACGCTCGTACGTATGCATGGTCGCGACAACGTTGCTGCGACCAGAATGGCGAGGCCGGAACTGAATCAAGGTCAAGGGTTACTTCGCGTAACAGTAGCTAAGGGACATCACAACAGCCACATTGTCGTTTGATAACAGCGCAATAACTCAAACCTCGTACCCATCGGTATGGAGCCACTTAGAGTTCGGCAGCGGGACCGCTTTCCCGAAACTGCTCGGAGTTGCCCCCATGAACCCTCGTCCTAGTAACAGCTCGCTTCCCAAGCCCGGCCGGTCGGCCTATGGGGTGGCGACGGCTGTCGTCCTGGTCCTCATACCCGTGGTCGTGCTGGTCGGCGGCGACCAGTTCCAGGCATTCCTGAACTTCGGTGCGGGCGTGCTGTCACTGGTATGCCTCACCTGCTCGGTCATCTGGGGCCTCGTCGCCCAGGACCGGCTCATCCTCAACACACGTCAGCGGATCATCGCGCAGGCCATCCACCGCGTGACCGCCGTGGGCTCCATCGCCTTCCTCGTCGTCCACATCTCCGTCAAGCTGGTACTGCAGCACACCGTCCTGATCGCCGCACTGATCCCGTTCAGCCTCGGCATCAAGGGCACCGCCGGACTCATCGGCCTCGGCTCCCTGGCCGCCCTGCTCATGATCTTCGTCGGCATCACCGGCGCACTGCGCAACCGGTTCGCCGCACCCGCCGAGGTGGCCGCCCGCTGGCGCGCGATGCACATGCTGGCCTACCCGGCGCTGTGCGCGGCCCTGATCCACGGCCTGTTCGCAGGGCGCGCGGCCAAGCCGTTCTTCATGGTCTCGTACGAGCTGTGCCTGGCCGGCGTCATGGCCGCCCTCGCCCTGCGTTCCGCCCCGCGCCCGTTCAAGCGCAAGGTCGCCGACCGGATCGCCGCGTTCCTCGGCACCCAGGAACGCTCGGCGATGGACGGCCTGGACGCGTCACGCGCGCGCCGGTCGGAGACCGGATCGTCCGCGCTGCCAGGCTACGAGGGCCGCTCCGGCCGCTCACCGCTGACCGACACGATGAGCTCCACCCGGATGTCCCCGCCGTCGTCGCCGCTGTACGACACTCCCGCGCCCGCCGCCCCGGAGCCGGCGAACGGCTTCGCGGCCGCCTATCGCGCCGTCAACACACCGCAGCGGGGCCAGCAGCAGCCCTACGCGGCCGACCAGACGGCGCGGATGAACCTGCCGTTCGACATCCAGGCCACCGAGGCCATCCCGCGGGTCGACAACGGCGGCAGCACTTCGGGCAGCTGGCCGGTCCCGTCCCCGCCGCCGGTCGGCGAGGCGCCCCCGTCGGCCTACGACCCGCTCCAGGACACGGGATTCAACATCCCGGTCTACGACAATTCGGGCACCGCCGGGTACGGCGGACGTGACGTGTACGACACCGGTGAGACGAATCCCCCTTTCGGGACGTACAACCAGAACGACACGTACAACAGCGGTCCCGCCAATGAACCATCCCCTGGCTCGTCGTTCGACGCACCGGGTTCGGGCGAACCTTGGAACACGCCTTCCGGAGGCTATAGGTGAACGAGGCCCTGCCCGACGTCCCAGAAGTCCGCGTGGTCGGGCTTCCGCAGCTCACGTCGGGCTTCGACCTTGTCGAAAGACTTGATCTACCCATGCACCTGAAGGTGCACGGGCCGCTCGAACCCCTGGGCGGAGAGGCACTCGCGAAGCTCTCCGAGAACATCAACCTGAAGGGCCGCGGCGGCGCGGGCTTCCCCTTCCACAAGAAGCTGCGCTCGGTCGCCGAGGCGGCGATCAAGCGCGGTGTACGGCCGGTCGTCGTCGTCAACGGCAGCGAGGACGAACCGGCCTGCCGCAAGGACACGGTGCTCATCAACCGTGCCCCGCACCTCATCCTGGACGGCGCGCTGCTGGTCGCGGAGGCGCTGGGTGCCCGCACGCTCGTGGTGGGGGTCACCCGCGAATCCACCCAGCGCTCCATGGAGGCCGCGCTCGCCGAGCGCGGCCTCAGCAACGGCCGTAGATCGGCGCTGAAGGCATTCGTCCAGCGCAACCCGATCCGCATGGTCACCGGCGCCGCCGCGTCACTGATCCGCTCCATCGACGGCGGCCCGCCGATCCCGCCCGGCCGCAAGGTCAGCGCCTCGCAGAACGGCGTCGGCGGCGCGCCGACCCTGCTCTCCAATGCCGAGACGTTCGCCCAGCTGGCCATCGCCGCCCGCATCGGCCCGGAGCGCTACGGCAACACCGGCCTGTACGACGAGCCGGGCACCGTCATGCTGACGGTCTCCGGCGCGGTCGCCCGCCCGATGGTGATCGAGGTGCCCACGGGCGTGCCGCTGCGCTACGTCCTTCAGCTCGCCGGCGCCCCGCCGGTGCCCCAGGGCGTGCTGACCGGCGGCTACCACGGCAAGTGGATCGACGCCGCGACGGTCAACGAGGCGATCGTCTCCCGCAACTCCCTCGACGCGGTGGGCGGAGCGCTCGGCGCCGGCGCGATCCTCCCGATCAGCCAGGACACCTGCCCGCTGGGCGAGTCGCTGCGCGTGGCCCAGTGGCTGGCCGACGAGAGCGCGGGACAGTGCGGTCCCTGCTACCTCGGCCTGCCGGCCGCCGCGCGCGGCATGGAGGACATCATCAACGGCGGCGGTCCGGCCGCCCTGGAGGCGCTCAAGCAGGTCGCCAAGAACGTCAAGCGGCGTGGTGCGTGCTCGCACCCGGACGGCTCCGCAATGTTCCTGGAGTCGACCATCAAGGCGTTCACCGACGACCTGGCCGCGCATGTCCTCGGCAACGGGTGCGGACGCCCCGTGGAGGGCGTTCTGCCGCTCTTCGAGGCCGGCATGGCCCCGGCGGCCATCACGAGCGGCAACCCGCCGGAGGACAGCGGCTCGAGCCGTCAGAAGATCTTCGTCGACTGGACGCTGTGCCGCGGGCACGGCCTGTGCGCCGACATCCTCCCGGAGGTCTTCCAGCTCGGCGCCGACGGCTTCCCGACGGTGGCACAGGCGAAGGTGCCGCAGAACGCGGAGGCGAAGGCGCTGCGCGCGGTGCGCCGCTGCCCGGCCCTCGCCCTGCGCGTCGAGGAGGACACGCGCGCGCAGGCGCCCGCCCGCAACCTCCCGGTCCTCTCCCAGGGCCGCGGCCGCCGCGCCCTCGGCCGCTGAGCGCAGGCCGACGACGGTCGGCGGACGACAGACGACAAGGGGCCGCCTCACAAGAGGCGGCCCCGAAGCGTCGGTCCTGACGGAATGTCCGAAGAGGGAATGCCGGACGCCGTCCGAACGCAAAAAGATCCCGCCGGATCGCATCCGATCCGGCGGGATCTGCTGTGGAGCTAAGGAGAATTGAACTCCTGACCTCCTGCATGCCATGCAGGCGCTCTACCAACTGAGCTATAGCCCCTCGTGGCCAAGCGGCGAGGCCGCGTACTGACCGTGTCGCCCGGTTTCCCCGGCGGCGACGCCAACATTACCGGCCCGGGGCGTGGACCACCAAATCGTTTCCGCCCTGTCCGGTTTCAACCGGTATGCGGGTCAAGCGGTGACGAACGAGTAGAACCGCTTGAGCGTGCAGTGCTCCTCGAGGAGCCGTCCGTAGATCGGCTCGCCCTCCAGCTCACGGTACGTCTCGATCGGGTCGCCTTTTATGATCAGCGCCCGCGCGCATTCCTCGCACCAGTACTGGTAGTCGGGGTTGACCGGCTCCATGTCACGGACGATCGGGGTGCCGCTGCCGCACCAGTCGCACTTCCGCCTGTGTGCACCCATCGATCAGCTCCAGCTGTGGCCGCAGGCCGTGCACACGTAGGAAATCCCGCCGTTGTCACCAAGAACCTGGGCCACATGACCGGAACCGCAGGAGGGGCAGCTGAGCCGGGTGGCCTTGTCCGGTGTCACCGCCGCTTCGGAGAGGTCACCGACCTCTCCGAGGATGCTCGCAGGCATCGCTACTCCCTCCCGTCGGGCCGCGCTCCCTTCCGGCCGTTTGATTCTGCCACGGCCAGGCCGATACGGTCAGCGACGCCTCAGTACCAGTCCGGACACGGCACCCAGGGCAGCTGTCGTAGCGAGCGCGAACATGCATGTGAGAAGCGCTTCCGAAGAGGTATACGCCTCTGGGGCCCCAAGTGACTCAAGCCGCTCGAAGAACAGTGTGCCGAAGGCCGCGACACCGATCAGCTGCCCGAGCTGGGTGACCGTGGCGAGCAGTCCGCTGGCGTCCGCCGCGTCCTCGGGCCGCAGCGCCGCCAGCGCCCCGGTGAGCGTCGGGCTGAAGGCGAGGGCGAGCCCGACACCCACGCCGGCGTACGCAGCGTACAGCCAGGCACCGCCGTGGTCGCCGCCCCGGAAGGCCAGCCCCACTCCCAGCACGGACAGCGCGGTGAGCGTGAACCCGGCCGGGGCCAGGGACCGTTGCCAGGACGCGGGCCACCTGCGCCAGGTCAGTCCGACCAGCCCGAAGACCACGGCGGTCGGCGCGAAGGTGAGGCCGGCGCGCAGCGCGCTGTAACCGAGGCCGCCCTGGACGTGAAGGGTCAGCACGAACAGGAACCCCCCGTTGACCGCCATGACGGCCAGCACGCGCACGACGGCGAGACCCATCCCCGGGTGACGCAGCACACGCGGCGCGATCAGCGGGGCGCCGCCCCGCCGGGCGAGCCGGGCCTCGTAGCCACGGAACAGCACCAGCGCGAGGACGCCGACGGCCAGCGACACCCAGGCCCACAGCGGCCAGTCCTCTTCCTGTCCGAGCACGAGCGGCACCGTGATCAGTGACACTGCGGCGCCCAGAAGCACGAGGCCGGGCCAGTCCATTCCGCGCGCCCCTTCCCGCGCCCCCGCGCCCGCTCCCGCGCGTCCCGCTCCCCCACCACGGGGCAGGACGCGCCTGCCGGCGACCAGCAGGACCAGACCCACCGGCACGTTCACGAGGAACACCGGACGCCAGCCGGTGCCCAGCAGATCGGCGGCGACCAGAACGCCGCCCACCACCTGCCCGGCCGCCGCACCGACGGCGAGGACCGCCGCGTAGACGCCCAGTGCCCGCACCCGGGCCTCGCCGGTGAACGTGCGCTGGATCAGGCTGAGCACCTGCGGGATCATCACCGCCGACCCGGCCCCCTGCACCAGCCGGAACACGATCAGTTCGGTACTGCCCTGAGCCAGCCCGCAGGCCAGCGAGGCGGTCGTGAAGAGAGCGAGCCCGACGAGGTGGACGCGGCCGTGCCCGAACCGGTCGCCGAGGCGCGCGCCGGTGATCAGCAGCACCGAGTACGTGATGGCGTATCCGGCGACGACCAGTTGGAGGTCCGCGCCGGAGGCGTTCAGGTCGGAACCGATCGTGGGGGCCGCGACGTTCACGATGAAGACGTCGAGCAGTGCCATGAACTGCGCTGCGAGCACGACCGCCAGGAGCTGCCGAGGCCGATTGTCAGTGCCAGGGTCTTTACTGGCAGCAGGACTTGATGCGGGTGGAACGGGCGCGGGGACCGGGCTCGTCCGGGGTGTCGTCGTCATGCCGTCGAGCGTGACGAGGATCCGGTACGGGTGCCGAGAGCCCGCTGATGCTGGTACTGACGGCACCTGGCAGGGGACGGACGGGGGAGCGACCATGGGGGACGTGGCGATGGGGGACGTGACGACGGTGACGCGAACAGGCACGGAGACAGAGCCGGGACCGGCACCGAGGCCAGCGCCGGGGTCGTCGCATCGACGCCGACCCGAGCTGGCCGCGTTCCTGCGCAGCAGGCGGGCCCGGGTGACACCGGGTGACGTCGGGATGCCACCCGGGCTGCGGCGCCGCACTCCGGGACTGCGGCGCGAGGAGGTCGCGCAGCTCTCGGGCGTGGGCGTGACCTGGTACACCTGGCTGGAGCAGGGCCGGCCGATCAACGCCTCCGCGCAGGTCCTGGACGCCGTGGCGCGCACCCTGCGGCTCGATCCGCCGGAGCGGGAGCATCTGTACCACCTCGCGGAGGTGCCCTACGCGTACATGCCGGAAGCCCTGGTGCAGAGCGTGGGTCCGGAGATCCAGGGCATCATCGACGCCCTGGCGCCCCGACCGGCGGTGGTCTACAACTCGCGCTACGACATCCTGGCCACCAACCCCGTCTACCAAGACCTGTTCATCACGCCGGTGGACGACTGCGCGCCGGGGCCGAACAACGCGCTGTGGCGGCTGTTCACGGTCCGGGAGCAGGACTGCCCGCTGCTGTTCCGGGACAAGGAGCTGCCGGTGATGGTGGCGACCCTGCGGGCGTCGTACGGGCTGCACGCCGGTGAGCCCGGCTGGGAGGACTTCATACGCCGGCTGTCGCAGGCGAGCCCGCTGTTCACGCGGCTGTGGGAGTCCGGTGACGTGGCGGAGCCCGGCCGCCGTGTGAAGGTCTTCCGGCACGAGGCGGTGGGCGAGCTGCGGATGACGTCGATGTCCCTGTCGATCAACGGGATGCCGGAGTGCCGGATCGTCGTGTACACGCCGAACGACGAGGAGACGGAGCGCCGTACGGCCATGTTGCGGAACGGAGCAACGAAAAATCCCGCCCCCTGAGGGGACGGGATCTTCGTGAACAGATCTCAACCGGTCGCTACCGATCTTTGACAACTCAACAGAGTGTCGACCGACAGACCAGGTGATCCGTGGAGCTAAGGAGAATTGAACTCCTGACCTCCTGCATGCCATGCAGGCGCTCTACCAACTGAGCTATAGCCCCTTGTGTTCTTCCCGCTCGGCGGGCGAACAAGAAGAACTTTAGCCTGCGACCTGCCGGAAAGTGAAATCCGGGTCCCGGCGGCCGCACGGCGCTCAGTCGTCGTCGCCGAGCACCGGCTCGGGCAGGGTGCCGGCGTTGTGCTCGAGCAGACGCCAGCCCCGAGCGCCCTCACCGAGGACGGACCAGCAGCAGTTGGAGAGACCGCCGAGGGCCTCCCAGTGGTGGGCGTCCAGGCCGAGGAGTCGGCCGATGGTGGTACGGATGGTGCCGCCGTGACTGACCACGACGAGCGTGCCGTCCTCGGGCAGCTTCTCGGCGTGCCGCAGCACCACGGGAGCGGCACGGTCGGCGACCTCCGACTCCAGTTCGCCGCCGCCTCGACGGACCGGCTCACCGCGCTTCCACGCGGCGTACTCGTCGCCGTGGCCGGCGATGATCTCGTCGTGCGTCAGCCCCTGCCAGAGGCCTGCGTACGTCTCACGCAGGGCCTCGTCGTGGGTCACCTCGAGGCCGGTGAGGGCGACGAGCTCGGCGGCCGTGTTCGCGGCCCGCGACAGGTCCGAGGAGACGATCGCGTCGGGCTGGAGGGAGGCGAGCAGCCGGGCGGCGCGGCGGGCCTGGGCCACACCGGTCTCCGTCAGCTCCACGTCCGTCGTGCCCTGGAAGCGGCGCTCCACGTTCCAGGCGGTCTGGCCGTGCCGCCACAGGATGACCCTGCGGCCACGGCCCGGCTTACGGTCGGTGGCGGTCTCCGCGGCAGCACTCACCGCAGCTCCCCGAACCCGGCCGTGTCGTCCTCCTCGGTTTCGGCCTGCAGCTTGGCGTGCTCCTGGGCCTTGCCGCGGGTCGCCTTGGCGTCGGCGGGCAGATCCAGCTCGGGGCAGTCCTTCCAGAGCCGCTCCAGAGCGTAGAAGACGCGCTCCTCGCTGTGCTGGACGTGGACGACGATGTCGACGTAGTCGAGCAGGATCCAGCGCGCGTCGCGATCGCCCTCACGGCGTACCGGCTTGGCGCCGAGCTCCTTGTTGAGGCGCTCCTCGATCTCGTCGACGATCGACTTGACCTGGCGGTCGTTGGGCGCGGAGGCCAACAGGAAGGCGTCCGTGATCGACAGCACGTCGCTGACGTCGTACGCGATGATGTCGTGCGCGAGCTTGTCGGCAGCCGCCTGGGCGGCGGTCTGGATGAGCTCGATGGAGCGGTCGGTGGCGGTCACTACGTGGCTTTCCGTCGGCGGACACTTGTCCTCAAGGGTCTCACGGTCCGCCGACGGCACCCCACGTGATGGAGGGATCACCCGCGCGGGGGCCGCTTCGGCCGGCTCCCGCGCGTGCTCTCAGTCGGCCGACCCCGCCGAGGAGGGCTGGTAGTCCTCGCCCAGGACGACCGCGACGTCGGCGTTCGCGGAGACCGTGCCCTTCTTCACCGCGTCGGCGTCGAGTCCCAGGGTCTTGGCGACCTCGGTGGCGTTCTCCTTGCCCGCGGCGTCGGCGTAGAGCACCTGGGAGGTGGCCTTCGTCTTCGACGGGGTGCCGGCCTCCGAGAAGGTGAAACCGCCGTTCAGGAGCACCACGCGCGCGTCCTCGGTGTTGGACTTGGTGCCACTGGCGTTCTGGACGGAGACGCTGACGGCGGCGTCCTTGTCGGGGCTCTTCGCGGCGCCGCCGAGGACGTCCTTGACGACGCTCGCGCTGGCCTCCGCGTTGAGGGTGCCGTCGGTCTGCACGGGCAGCAGCGCGGTCTTGTAGTCGCCGCCCTTGGCGAGGTCCGCGAGCTTGGCGAGGAAGGTGCCGAGGTCCTTGTCGGTCAGCGAGGGGTCGAGGATCTGCGCCAGGGTCTGGACGGTGACGGTGGCGCCCTGCGCGTCGGACGACACCTTGCGCAGCACGCCCTGCATGACCTGGCCGAACCGCTCCAGCTGGGCGTTCTGGGCCTCGCCCGGGGCGCGGTAGGTGGCGTAGGCGACGGCCGTCTTGCCGCTGAGGGTCTGCTTCTCGCCCTTGTTGACGAGGGGCGCCCCGCCCTTCTTGGCGGCCGGGTCGGGCACGGTGACGTCGGTGTCGACGTCGATGTTGCCGACGAGGTCGACGAGGTTCTGCAGGTAGGGCGTGTCGAGCCGCCAGGTGCCCTCGATGTCGGTGCCGAGGACGGTGTCCAGCGCGTCGCGCGTACCGGCCGAGCCGTCGTCGTCGACGGACTTGGCGAGGGTCGTCGTGGTGCCGTCCTCGTCCGTGACGACGAGGGAGTTGGGCAGCAGGACCGTGGCGGCCTGCTTGGTGGTGGTGTTGTCGACGAGCAGCACCGTGGAGGTGCCGCCGCCGGTGGTGTTGTGCAGGTGGACGACGACCACGTCACGCTTCTGTGCCTCGGTGGCGGTCGTGGTGCCGGCGCCGGAGTCCGAGGACGACGACAGGCCGGGCAGTTTCCCGGCGTACCAGAGGTAGCCCACTCCGCCGACGGCGACCAGCGCCAGGA
The DNA here is from genome assembly GCF_035983595.1 of Streptomyces sp. NBC_01334. Lineage (NCBI taxonomy): Bacteria > Bacillati > Actinomycetota > Actinomycetes > Kitasatosporales > Streptomycetaceae > Streptomyces > Streptomyces sp. NBC_01334. The sequence goes on from NZ_CP130718.1 coordinate 3,550,375, forward strand.
CCACGGCGAGGGCGACGAGTCGGCTGCGGGCGCGGCGCTTGGCCTCCTCGCGGCGCTCGGTGCGGTTCTCGGTGAAGTTCAGCCAGTCGATGACGTCCTCGGAGTCGCCGTCGGGCTCCTCCACGAACGCGAACTGCTCGGTCTTGTAATCCCGTTGGGGCTCCCCGGGAGCTTCGGACGCGCCGCGCCCGGCCGCCGCCGCACCGGGCCGTCCGTCGGCGTCGATGCCGGTTCCGGCCTCGGCCTCCGCCCCGGTCTCGACCGGACGGCCCTGCTGCGGGATGTAGGCGGTCTGCTCGGCGGCGCGGGGCTGTTCGACGCGGGGCTGCTGCCCGCTGGTGGCGGTCTGCCCGTAGGGGTCGTACGGGGCCTGCGTCACGGTGCCGTAGGGGTCGTAGCCGACGGGAGCCTGGCGGCCGGTGTCGTACGGGTCGTACGCGGGCGTGGCCGGCTGCTGCCCGGTGTCGTACGGGTCGTAGGCAGGCGTCTGCTGCTGCCCGCCCGTGGCGTAGGGGTCGTAGCCGTACCCCTGCTGCCCCTGGGGCTGCTGCGTCTGCTGCCCGTACGGGTCGTAGGACTGCTGCGGAACCTGCTGCGCCGGGACCTGTCGGTAGACGGGCTGCCCGAACTCGTCGTAGCCGACGAGCTCGTACTGGTCGCCCCCGTACCCCGCGTCGTATCGGTCGTTCACCGGTACCCCTCTCGGCTCACTCGCCGCGGTACAGCTCGCGCTTGTCGATGTAGCGCACGACCCCGTCCGGCACCAGATACCAGACGGGGTCGCCCTTGGCGACTCTCGCACGGCAGTCTGTGGAGGAGATGGCGAGCGCGGGCACCTCGACGAGCGAGACACCGCCTTCGGGCAGACCGGGATCCGTCAGGTTGTGTCCCGGCCGGGTGACGCCGATGAAGTGCGAGAGGGAGAACAGTTCCTCGCTGTCCCGCCAGGTCAGGATCTGACCCAGGGCGTCGGCGCCGGTGATGAAGAACAGGTCGCTCTCGGGGTTGAGGGCCCGGAGGTCGCGCAGGGTGTCCACGGTGTACGTGGGGCCACCGCGGTCGATGTCGATACGGCTCACCGAGAACTGCGGGTTCTCTGCGGTCGCGATGACCGTCATCAGGTAGCGGTCCTCGGCCGGGGAGACACTGCGATGGCTCTTCTGCCACGGCTGGCCGGTCGGGACGAACACGACCTCGTCCAGGCGGAACTGCGCGGCGACCTCACTGGCCGCCACGAGGTGTCCGTGGTGGATCGGATCGAACGTTCCGCCCATGACGCCGAGACGGCGCTTTCCCGGGCTCGACGGGCCGGTAGGCATGTCCTGCTCTCCCATGCGTGCAGACCCTACCGGCCCGGTCCCGGCGCCCCGGCCGGCGGATGCCCGGAGCGCCCCGCTATGCCGGACTGCCCGTCGGTGAACACGTCGTGGCTCAGCGGTCGCGGTTGAAGCGGGTGGTGATCCACAGCAGGAGCATCAGGATGAGGAAAGCCGCGCCGCCGGTGATGTACGGGCTGAGGCTCTCGTGGTTGCCACCGTGCTCCTCGCCCTCGGCGGCGAGGGTGACCAGCTGGGCAGCGGTGCTGTGAAGGCTCATCTTCGGCAGGACCTATCCGGTGGGCGGGATAAAGATGTCGGCCCATGGTAAGCGGGCGCCCGCGCGGCGATCACGCCGACTCCGCCATCGGGAACCTTCCCGGCGGCTCAGTCGTCCTTCCGCTTGTAGCCCCGCAGCAGGAACCACGCGGTGAGCACACAGCCCAGGATCATCACGACCAGTACGACGCGGAGCAGATTCCCCGCCCCCTGCTGCTGAGCGGCGCCGGCGGCTTCGGTGAGCCAGGCGGCTGCGGGGTGGTGCTCCATGGGGCGGGACTCCTTCGGTGTAGTGCCCGTCCACGGTAACTCCGCCTAGGCTGGGATCCGCTTCGGGGGCGCAAAGGGCCGCACAAGGGTCCGTAAAGGGTCAGGCAGAGGCCACACAGCAGGTAGCGGCCACACAGACGCACATGGGGGAAGACATGTCCGACGACGGCCACGAGCAGAACGGCACGGGCCACGAGAGCGTGCCCAGCAGGCAGCGCAGGCGCTTCCCGGGAATCTCCTCCCGTGCGTACGAGCACCCGGCAGACCGCTCCGCCCTGGTGGCGCTGCGCAAGCTGAGCGGCTTCGACACCGTGTTCAAGGCGCTCAGCGGGCTGTTGCCCGAGCGGAGCCTGCGGCTGATGTTCCTGTCCGACTCGGTGCGGGTCTCCGACCAGCAGTTCGCGCACCTCAACGACATGCTGCGGGACGCCTGTTACATCCTGGACCTGGAGAAGGTCCCGCCGATGTACGTCACCCAGGACCCGCAGCCCAACGCGATGTGCATCGGTCTGGACGAGCCGATCATCGTGGTCACCACCGGGCTCGTCGAGCTGCTCGACGAGGAGGAGATGCGCGCGGTCGTCGGCCACGAGGTGGGCCACGCCCTGTCCGGGCACGCCGTGTACCGCACGATCCTGCTGTTCCTGACGAGCCTGGCGATCCGGATCGCGTGGATCCCGCTGGGCAACCTCGCGATCATGGCGATCGTCACGGCGCTGCGCGAGTGGTTCCGCAAGTCGGAGCTGTCCGCCGACCGGGCGGGTCTTCTCGTCGGCCAGGACCTGAAGGCCTCGATGCGCGGCCTGATGAAGATCGCCGGCGGCAATCACCTGCACGAGATGAACGTGGACGCGTTCCTGCAGCAGGCCGAGGAGTACGAGGCGGGCGGCGACCTGCGCGACTCCGTGCTGAAGATCCTCAACGTGCTGCCCCGCACGCACCCCTTCACCACCGTGCGCGCGGCCGAGCTGAAGAAGTGGGCCGAGTCCCGCGACCACCAGCGGATCATGGACGGCCACTACCCGCGGCGCACCGAGGACAAGGACACCTCGGTCACGGACTCCTTCCGCGAGTCCGCGAGCCACTACGCGACGAGCGTCAAGAGCTCCAAGGACCCGCTGATGAAGCTGGTCAGCGACATCGCGGGCGGGGCGGGCGACCTGGGCGGCCGGGTGCGGCGCGGCTTCGGCGGGTTCGCGGGCTCGGCTCCGGCGGAGGACCAGCCGCCGAGGAACGGCTCGGCGGGATCGGACGACTCGGACGGAGCGGACGGGCCCACGGACACGCCTCCGCGCGCCGACAACTGATCCGCAGCACGGTCCTGAGCGGACTCACACCTTCGGCTGTGCGCTCGTCGCGAGCGATCCGCACAGGGCCGTCGCGCCGCCCGTCGCGTAGGGGTCCGTGCCGGCCGGGCCGCCCGTCTTCGCGGTCTGGCCGGCCAGCAGCGGACGCAGGTGGTTCGTGGAGTCCTCGGCGCAGGACAGCGGGCCGGCCTGGACGTAGGACACGATCAGCTGGACCTGGTGGGTGCGCAGGTCGGTGCGGTCGAAGCGGAAGTGCAGCTCGCGGCGGACGGTGAAGAGGGAGGCCGAGGTGTCGACGCCCGCGCCGGCCGGCCGCAGCGCGTACACGAAGGTGTGGTCCGCGGTGACCTCGAGGGTCGCGGAGTCGGTCTCGGCGGCCTGGAGCGTGCCCTGGACGCGGATCTTGCTGTCGGCCAGCTGGGCCTGGGCGGGGTCGAAGCGGACCAGCCAGCCGGTCGGCGCGTGCCGGCCGTCGGCGGCCGGGTGGCTGAAGCTCTCGTCGAACTGGTCGAGCTGCTCGGCGGCGACCAGGGCCCGCACGGGCCGCACCTGCTGCCGGGTGAGCACCTCCGGATAGAGGGAGGAGTGCACGATGTACTCCTTGGCCGCGGTCAGGGCGGTGACGACCTGGCTGTCGGAGAAGTGCGCGGTGCGCCGCGAGGCGGGCAGCGGGATCCCCTCGGCGCCGATCCGGAACTGCGCGGCAGGACTGTGCGCGAACAGCGAATCGGGGTCGGCGGCGCCGGGCACGACACCCTGCGGGGAGAGCGGGATGACGGTCATCCGCAGGGGCTCGACGGACCGACGGGCCACGGAGCTCTGGTAGGGGTTGCGCACGCCCATGTAGATGGCGGTCCCGAAGGCGACGGCGATCAGCATGACCAGGATCAGTACCTGCCGCGACAGGCCCCGGCGCCGGGGCGGCCGGCGGCGGACGGCGGGCGCGTGGTCGGCCATGCGCTCCTGCGCGGAGTACTCCTGGATGCGGGCAGCACGGACGAACGATTCGTCGAAGACGACGGATCGGTACTCGTCCTCTCCACCTCCGGGAGTGCCCTCGGGTGTCCCCTCCGGTGGGTCTCCAGGCCCGGCCATACTTTCAGAGTAGGTCGCACGGACCCCAGGTAAACGCCCTGCCGCACGACAACTTCTGACAGACGCTCAGGGCGTGCGCGGAACCGCCGAGACAGGTGGCTGGGAGTAGTCGGCGGACGCCGAGGGAGGCGGCACGCTCCCCTGTTCGAGACCGGTCGTGGCGGGCGAGGGCAGCTGGTCCCGGCTGCCCGACGAGGCGCCCCGGTAGACCGCGGCGAAGGCCAGCGCGACCATGCCGACGCCCATGACGAGGGCGAGCATCCAGGCGACGGGGCGATGCCAGCGGACCTGCCTGCCGTACGCCCCCGGGGCGCCGTAGCGGCGTTCCCACGCTTCGGGGAGGTCGGCGTCGTCCAGCTCGTCGAGATCGGGATCATGGCCGAAATCGCCGGGTCCGTCGGGACCGTAGGCATCGTCGTAGTGGTCGCCTCTGGCGCGGGCCCTGCGGGCCTCGGCCTCGGAGGCCTCGGCTCTCGCCTCCGCGGCGGCCAGGAGGCGCTCCACGGCGGTCGGCTCGTGCACCACGGCCGCCTTGACGAACGCCTCGTCGAAGACCACGGAGGCGAACTCTTCGTCCGACACCCCGCGGTCGTGGTCGTCGTCGGGCTCCCAGCCGTCAGGGAACGGCGTACCCCCCACGTCCTCCGGCACAAATCCAGAGTAGACCTGGGGGGTCAATTTGGGCAGTCGGTAGGGAAATTCATCCGCCGGATGAGACACCTCTCACGACAGCCCCGAAGGGCGTTTCAGCGCCGTACGTGCCCGTCGCCCGTGACGATGTACTTGGTGCTGGTCAGCTCCGGGAGGCCCATCGGGCCCCGGGCGTGCAGCTTCTGGGTGGAGATGCCGATCTCCGCACCGAAGCCGAACTGGCCGCCGTCGGTGAAGCGGGTGGAGGCGTTCACGGCCACCGTGGTGGAGTCCACCAACTGGGTGAAGCGACGGGCGGCCTGCTGCGAGGTGGTGACGATGGCCTCGGTGTGGCCGGAGGTCCACAGCCGGATGTGCTCGACGGCCCGGTCCAGCGAGTCGACGACGGCGGCGGCGATGTCGTAGGAGAGGTATTCCGTCTCCCAGTCCTCGGGCGTGGCCTCGACCACGGTCGCCTTGGAGTCCTTGGCATAGGCCAGCACGCGCTCGTCGGCGTGCACGGTCACGCCCGCCTCCGCGAGGGCGTCGAGGGCGCGCGGCAGGAACCGGGGGGCGATGTCCTGGTGGACCAGGAGGGTCTCGGCGGCGTTGCAGACGCTGACCCGGTGCGCCTTGGAGTTGATCAGGATGTCGATCGCCATGTCGAGGTCGGCGTGGGCGTCGACGTAGACGTGGCAGTTGCCGGTGCCGGTCTCGATGACCGGGACGGTGGACTCCGTGACCACGGTCCGGATGAGCGAGGCGCCGCCGCGCGGGATGAGGACGTCGACCAGGCCGCGGGCCCGCATCAGCTCGCGTACGCTGTCGCGGCCCTCGCCGGGCACCAGCTGTACGGCGTCGGCGGGCAGCCCGGCACCGCCCACGGCGTCGCGGATCACCCGGACGAGGGCGGTGTTCGACTCGTAGGCGGAGGACGAGCCGCGCAGCAGGACCGCGTTGCCGGCCTTCAGGCAGAGGGCGGCGGCGTCCACGGTGACGTTCGGGCGGGCCTCGTAGATGATGCCGACGACGCCGAGCGGGACGCGGACCTGGCGCAGGTCGATGCCGTTGGGGAGGGTGGAACCGCGGACGACCTCACCGACCGGGTCGGGCAGCGCGACGACGTCCCGGACGTCCGCGGCGATGGCCCGCACCCGCTCCGGGGTGAGGGTCAGCCGGTCCACGATCGCCTCGCTGGTGCCCGCCTCCCGGGCCTTGGCGATGTCCCTCGCATTGGCCTCGACGATTTCGCTCGTACGGACCTCCAGCGCGTCCGCGATGGCGAGCAGCGCGTCGTCCTTGGCGGCCCGGGGCAGCGGCGCGAGGTCGGCGGCGGCCGCCTTGGCACGGTAGGCGGCGCGGGTGACCGGGGACATGGAGTCGTACGGCGAGAGCGTGGTCATAAGGGAAGGGTAGTGCGCCGCGCGGGCCGGTCCACCGTTCGTTCCACACCCCGAGATGTGCCGCCGGAACACACCGGGGCCCGTCGGCGAGAGGCTCAGTACGGGTGGACGCCGACCGGGGTCGCCGGGGCCGGTCCGTAGCCCTCCGCGATGCGCTGGTGGTAGGTCTGGCGGTCGATGACCTCCAGGCCGACGATCTCCCAGGGCGGCAGCCCGGCGGTCTGGCGGTGCTCTCCCCACAGCCGCAGGGCGACGGCGGCCGCGTCGTGCAGGTCGCGGGCCTCCTCCCAGTACCGGATCTCGGCGTGGTCGCCCGCGTACCTGCTGGTCAGGAGGAAGGGATGGTCGTGGGCGAGCTGTTCGAGGGCCCGCCGGACCTCCTTCAGCGGGGCCTCCTCACCGGAGACGCTGAGGGTGACATGCCACAGCCGCGGGAGGTCCACGGGCTGTCCGCCCTTCGACTCGGCGCCCTCCTGGGCCAGGTACCGGTCGCCCGCCGCCACGCTGGTCAGGGCGCGCTCCTCACCCGGCGCGCGCGCGGGCGCGGGCGCGGGACTCGCGGTGCGTGACGACACCGGACCGGCCGCACGCGGCGCCGCCGAACCGGTTTCGCCGGTACTCCCACGGGTCGCTGCCACCCCAGGGCGCACTCGTCTCACGACGGCCTCCTTTACGCAGCGCTCGTGCGGAATCTGTCCCTGGAACAAAGTTGAGCAGGCCGCACGGCTCCGCGGGGCGGTTTCACGGAACGTCCCCCACCGGTACGGACCGTTCGAGCGGGTTTACGGGTGCAGGATCACCAGGTCGTCCCGGTGGACGACCTCTCGCTCGTACTCCGCGCCCAGCTCACGCGCCAGTTCCCTGGTCGACCGCCCGATCAGCTGGGGGATCTCCTTGGCGTCGAAGTTGACGAGACCGCGGGCCACCGCGCGGCCCCGGGTGTCGCGCAGTTCGACGGGGTCACCCGCGCTGAACTCGCCCTCGACGGCGGCGATCCCGGCCGGCAGCAGCGAGGTGCGCCGCTCGACGACCGCGCGCACCGCCCCGTCGTCCAGCGTCAGCGAGCCCTGCGGGGTGGAGGCGTGCTGGAGCCACAGCAGCCGGTCGGCGGAACGCTTGCCGGTGGAGTGGAAGTAGGTGCCGGTGTCCCCGCCGGTGAAGGCGTCGGCGGCGTGGACGGCGCTGGTGAGGACCACCGGGATGCCGGCGGCGGCCGCGATCCGGGCGGCCTCGACCTTGGTGACCATGCCGCCGGTGCCGACGCCCGCCTTGCCGGTGCTGCCGATCTCGACGTGCGCGAGGTCCTCGGGGCGCCGCACCTCGGCGATCCGGGAGGTGCCGGGCCTGCCGGGGTCGCCGTCGTACACGCCGTCGACGTCGGACAGGAGGATCAGCAGGTCGGCGTGGACCAGGTGGGCGACGAGGGCGGCGAGCCGGTCGTTGTCGCCGAAGCGGATCTCGTCGGTGGCGACGGTGTCGTTCTCGTTGACGATCGGGAACGCGCCCATCGCGAGCAGCTCGTCGAGGGTGCGGGAGGCGTTGCGGTGGTGGGCCCGTCGGCTCATGTCGTCGCTGGTCAGCAGCACCTGTCCGACACGGACGCCGTAGCGGGCGAAGGAGGCGGTGTAGCGGGCGACGAGCAGGCCCTGGCCGACGCTCGCGGCGGCCTGCTGGCGGGCGAGGTCCCGGGGGCGGCGGCGCAGGCCCAGCGGGGCGAGGCCGGCGGCGATGGCACCCGAGGAGACGAGCACGATCTCCTTCTCTCCCCCGCTGCGGCTCTTGGCGAGGACGTCGACGAGCGCGTCGACCCGGTCGGCGTCGAGCCCGCCGGAGGCGGTGGTCAGCGACGAGGAGCCGACCTTGACGACGATCCTGCGGGCCTCGCTCACGGCCTGCCTTGCCCCTGCCACCTTGTTCTTCGCCCCTCGCGTAGGTCGACGGCTGCCCGCCTGGCAATCTACGCGAACAGGGGCGGAGGCCGCGCAGGAGTTTCACCTCGCGGACAGCGCGCTGCCGTAACCGTTCGCTCACGCTTTGCGTACGGCAAAAAGGTTGTACTGGTTCCCCATGTAATTTGAAGAGAACACAAATTTATTTTGAAGTTTGTGTCACCTACAGTTCGCCCTGTGAAGCGCATACTCCTGAGATCGGGGAAGAGCCCCTTCGACGTCGTCCCCGTCGAGGAAGCCCTCCACCGCGACGTGATCGCCACCAACTCCGGCAACCTGATCTTCAGTGATGCCGCCCACAAGATCCTCACCACGCCGGACTCCGAGGTCTTCTCGAACGGCATGCGCACGGACGTGAGCGCGGCGGCCCGCATCAACGAGGAGTACGACGCCTTCGTCGTGCCCCTCGCCAACGCCTTCCGGCCGACCTTCGAGCAGCCGCTCCAGCGGCTGACCAGGCTCATCGGGAAGCTGAAGATCCCGGTCGTCGTGATGGGTGTCGGCGCGCAGACCGGTGTGACCTACGACCCGGCGCGGCTGAAGCCCATGGAGGCCAGCGTGCGCGCCTTCTGCTCGGCGGTGCTGGAGCACAGCGCCTCCATAGGCGTGCGGGGCGAGTTCACCGAGCAGTACCTGAACGACATGGGCTTCCGGGACGTCGAGGTCATCGGCTGCCCGTCGATGTTCATGCACGGCGACCGGCTGCCCGTCGAGAAGAAGACGCCGACGCTGACCGCGGAGTCGCGGATCGGCATCAACGGTTCGCACACCGCGGTGCGCGGCGGCGGTCTGCACAAGGTCATCACCCGTACCCACGAGCGCTACCCGAACCTGCGCTACATAGGCCAGAACCTCACCGACGCCAAGCAGCTGCACTGGCGGGACGTGGACTCCCCGGCCGGCCGGATCACCGAGATGCCGACCCACCCCGACCACCCGATGTACCGGGAGGACAAGGCCCGGGTCTACATCGACCCGATCACCTGGATCGACGATCTGCGGGACTTCGACTACTCGTTCGGCTCACGCATCCACGGCAACATCGCGGCGCTGCTGGCGGGCACGCCCGCGACCGTGCTGGCCTTCGACTCGCGCACGCTGGAGCTGTGCCGCTACTTCGAGATACCGCACCGGCTGCTCAGCGAGGTGCCCGCGGACCTCGACCCGGCCGACCTCTACGAGGAGGCCGACTTCAGCGGGCTCACCGGCAACCACAAGGAGCGCTTCGACCGGTTCACCGCGTTCCTGGACAAGAACGGGCTGCCGAACACCTTCACCCACGGCGACGGCGGCGTGGCCTTCGAGAAGAAGCTGCGCTCGCTGTCCTTCCCGCCGGGCGTGCGCCCCTGGAACGACGCCGACCTCGCCTCGCTGGCCGGCCGGTTCGGCTGGCTCCAGCAGCGCATCACCGAACTGGACACCCACAACGCCCAGTTGAAGCGGGACCTGGCGAAGAACCGGCCCGGCGCGAAGGCCGCGGCCAAGGCCGCCGCGGTCATCCCCGCCCCGTCGATCTACCGTCGCGCGAAGCGTGCCGTGGGCGGCCCGCTGCGTCGCGCGCTGAAGCCGAGCAAGTAGGCCCCACCGAGCACGACCGGGCGACGCGGCACCACCGCCGGGCGGAACCACGGCCGGACGGCACCACGGCACGGCGGCACCGCACGCGGGCTCACGCCGCCGCCGTGCCGCCCGGTCGCATCGGGCGCCGGAGTCGGCGAAGCCTGCGGCGGACCTTGCGGACGAAGCCGCGGAGGAAGGTCTCGGCCCGGTCCTTGCGCCAGCCGGGGAAGTCCTTCGCCTCGCGCGGCTCGGCCAGGTAGATCCGGTCGGGCAGGCCGGCCGTGCGGGAGCCGTAGTGCGGGTAGGCCAGGTAGAGCTGGGTGTTGCGCTTCTTCAGGACCGGGACCGGCTCGCTCTTGGCCTTGATGAACTCGAGGACGTCCACGAGGAGTTCGGAGCGCTGCCGGGCCACCAGCTCCAGGCGCAGCCGCTCGTGGACCCGGAGTCGCTGGGCGACGCCCTCGTTCCAGTAGGCGTCCATCAGCGGCTTGGCCAGCTCCATCTTGGTGCGCCGGATCTCCTCGTCGTTCCTGAGGAAGACGGGCCCGAACTGCGGCAGCACGGTGACCAGGAAGGGGCGGACCATGAGCACGTCCCGCTTGGCGCCGGGCGGGACGAGGCGCTCCAGCAGGCCCATCAGGGCGCGCGCGGAGTCGAAGCGCAGGGTGTAACTCCCGCTCTTCGTCACATGCTTGCCGTCGGTGCGGCCCACCAGGTAGTAGCAGGTGTAGTCGGCGACCACGGAGACGCCGTCGGCCCGCAGATAGGCCTCCATCGTGAACAGGGCGTCCTCGCCCGTCCACAGCGACTCGTCGAAGCGCATGCCGTGGCGCTCCAGGAACTCCCGACGGAACAGCTTCTGCGCGCTGAGCGTGAACTTGATGTTGGAGGAGTAGACGTCCGTACGGTCGAGGGTCTCGCCCCACATCGACCTCGGCGGCTTGCGGTTTATGCCCTCGACGCGGCCGAGGACCACGTCCGTGCCGTTGCGGTCGGCCATGGCCACCATGCGCTCCAGGGCCTCGGCGCCGAGCCGGTCGTCGGCGTCGAGGAAGAAGACGTAGCGCCCGGTGGCCTTGGAGAGGCCGACGTTGCGCGGGCCGCTGGGGCCGCCGGAGTTCTCCTGGCGGATCACGGTGACGGCCATGGGCACGCGGGCGGCGAACTCCTCCAGGTACTCCCCGGTGCCGTCCCGGGAGCCGTCGTCCACCGCGATGACCTCCAGGCGCGCCGCGTCCAGGGTCTGTGCCTCGACCGATGCCAGGCACTCGACCAGGTACGGCATCGCTTCGTACGCCCCGATGACCACCGTGACGTCAGGCTGCGCAGTGGTCACTTTTCCCTCTCATCACGCACCGGTTCCCCCGCATGAACACTTTGGATACCCGGTAGACGATGGATGAACGGGGTGGGTTGCCTGGGTTTCGGTACGTGTCCCACATCACAGAACGCAACTGAGGCCGGGCCCCCGGAGAGTTCTCTCCGGGGGCCCGGCCTCAGGAAATACGGGCGTCAGCCGGCCGTAACACCCTTGGCATCCTTGGGCAGTTCGGTGGCGTCGTCCGGCGCGGCGCCGACCGCGTTGTCCGCCGCGGCGGCGTGCGACTCCTGGCCGACGTTGCGCGCCTCGGCCTTCAGCGCCAGATCGGTGATCGCGGTGTCGAACTGTTCGAGCGAGGTGGGCTCGTCGGGTCCGAGCAGGTACTCCTTGAGTTCCTTGCGGTCCTTGGCCAGCGGATCGGCGGCCGGGTTGCCGACCGCGTCGAGCAGCTGGTCCAGCTCGGCGGCGCTGTTGGTGAGGATCACCGCCGCGCGCACGGCGGTGTTCTGCCGCCTGAACTCCTCGGCGCCCAGCTCCGCGGAGTCCGCGACCGCATACGGCTTGCCGCTCGCGATGAAGTCGGAGACCACGCTGGAGATGTCCGAGACCATCGCCTCGGAGGCGTTGAAGCAGTCGTACAGGCGGGGTCCGGCGCCGGTGATCACCCGGTGCTCGAAGGAGGGGAAGGAGCGCCAGTAGGCCTCGTTCCACTCGGCGCGCAGCCGGGCGGCCTCCTGGTGCTTGCGGACGTCGACGATGCCGTCACGGCTCGTCACGGCCTCGTCGGCGCGCTCGTCGAACGCGAGGGAGAGGCCGTCCAGCCGGGCCTTGAGGCGGGTCAGTTCCGCCTTGGCCTTGGCCTCGGACGCCGGGTCCGCGGTGAAGCGGGGGTCGCTCGCGCGCTGGGCGGCGGCCTTCTTGATCAGGGCGGTGATCCGCCGGTGCGCGGCGCCCGCCTTGGCGCTGCGGGTGCCGGTGAAGGGGTGCGGCTTGTACAGGACGCGGACCGGGGGATCGGCCGCGACCAGCTTCTTCACGATGTTCTCGCCGGCCAGCAGGAGCGAGGTGTTGCCCGGGTTGTCATCCCAGCCCTCCCAGGTGGGCGCGTACAGGACCGTCGCCATACGACCCGCGGGCGTGCCCTGCGAGGTCCTGATCGGCGCCAGCTGCGGACGGCCGACCTCCACGATGTCCTCGTCGCGGATGCCGACGTCGGCGATGGCGTAGCGGTCGCGGCCCGCGCGGCCGGCGGTCCACACCTCGTCGTAGACCTTGCTGAACGGGTTGACGCTGGCGAGCTTGTCGCTGTCGCCGTGGCCGATGAAGACGTGCTTCATGGTCGGCACCCGCAGCAGGTGGATGTTCTTGCCGACGTTCGCGCAGTACAACGCGACCCGCACCATGGACAGGTCCATGTTCATCAGGTGCACCCCCCCGGGCACGCAGACGACAGGGACCGAGGTGGGCGCCATCTTCTCCAGGACGGTGCGCTCACGCAGGATGACCAGGGGCCGGGACTCCATCTGCTCCATGGTCTCCAGCCACATGTTGACCTGGTAGGCGGAGTCGTCGGAGCCGGAGAAGTACAGCACCGTCTGCGGCCGGTACTCGCGCAGCCAGGCGCTGACCGTGCCGAGCACCTTGTCGGCCTTCGGCGGCAGCCGCTTCGCCCGCAGGTGCGGCACCAGCACCAGCACGTACAGCGCGCCCAGGCCCAGGGTGACGCCGATGCCGGCGAAGCCCGCGGCCTCGGAGTCGGTGACCGCGCTGACGAGGAGACCCACGACGGCCGCGAGGTCGAGGTGGAGCATCTTCACGGTGGCGCGGCTCAGCAGCCGGCGCGGCGGCGCGTCCGGGATGCGCAGCCTGGAGGCCAGGTCGACGTTCCTGGTCACGACCGGCATCTGACGGCGCTTGCCGATCAGGGTGATCAGCGCGCCGTGCGGGGCCTGGAGACCGAAGAACACCGTGAAGCACGCGATCGCCGCGTAGAAGACCGGCTCCTGGGAGAGGTCGAGTCTCGCCAGCAGCAGGATCAGCAGCAGCTCGCGGACCAGGAACCGGGTGGACAGACCGGCCCGCACCTTGCCCAGGAGGGCGATGAGGCGACTGCCTTTGCGGTGGAGGTAAAGGTCCGCCAGGTACGTCACGGCGGCCGCGACGGCGAAGGCGGGGGCGCTCGGAACGAGCGCGGCCGCCATGAGGCCGGGGTAGCCCAGCATCATGAGGACCGCCGCGGCCAGTTCGGCCGCGCTGCCCACCCGGGCTACGCGAATAGCGGTGGATATCACGGAGAAACCTGCTCTGGGAGGGGGCCGGTCAGAGGTACTAAAAGTCCGGAAAATCCTTTGTGAAGGTTTCGGGAGTTTTACGGCTCAGGCCTCTGTGAATTCTCCGTAAACAGGGAGTCACAGAGGCCTGAAAAATCGATGGCTATTTCCGCTGGATTATGCCATGCCATCCTGTCGGTCGAGCACTCCGGCCAGGGCCGCCTCGAAGCCCGACGCCCGGCCGGCGGCCGCCGTCGGGTCCTGCTGGCGGACGTCGATCACATGCCCGGTGAGCTCGGAGAGCAGCACGTCGAGTGAGGTGCGGGCGACGGCCTCGGAGGAGAGCAGGCTGCCCGAAGGCTCCTGTCCGAAGGCCTTGGTACGCATGGGTGTGGCCGTCCGTTCCGGGTTGACGCAATTCACCCGGATGCCGTCACCGGCCCACTCGTCGGAGAGCGCCTGGGTTAGGTTCACCATGGCCGCCTTGGTCGAGGAGTACAGGCTGTACTCGGCACGTCCCCGGGTGTAACTGCTGGAGGTGTACAGCAGCAGCTGACCCTTCGTTTCCGCCAGGTACTTGTACGCCGAACGTGCGATCTGCACCGGTGCCAGGTAGTTGACTTTCAGCGCTTCCTCGATGGTCGCGTTGTCGGTCTCGGCCAGCTTGCCGATGCGCAGGACGCCCGCCGTGTTGACGACGTAGTCGATGCGCCCGGTCTCGCTGTACGCCTTGGACAGGGCGTCGTCGACCTCCTCCGGGTTCTCCACGTGCGTGCCGGTGGTGGAGCGGCCCAGAGCGTAGACCGTGGCGCCGTAGCCCTCGGCGAGCTCGGCGATGTCCTTGCCGATGCCGTAGGAACCGCCGAAGACGACCACGGTCTTGCCGGTGAGGAGCTCGCGGTAGACCTCCTCGCCGTTCTGCTCGGGGGTGGCGGAGGAGGCCAGCTGGAAGAGCTTGTCGGCGATGAAGACGTCGACGGGCTGGGTCACCTTCATGTTGTACTCGTCACCCGCCACGACGTGGATCGGCACGTCGGGCAGGTAGCGCAGCACGACGGTGCAGTCGTCGGTGGCCTGGAAGTTGGGGTCGCCCGCCGCCACCTCGTAGGCCCGGCGGATGGTGGACAGCTTGAACGCCTGCGGGGTCTGACCGCGGCGCAGCCGGGAGCGGTCCGGGATCTCGGTGATGAACTCGCCGTCCTCGCCGTGCGTGCGCGTGACGATGATGGTGTCCGCGGACGGGATGGCGACGTCGACCGCCTGGTAGCGCTCCAGCGCCGTGACGCAGTCGTCGATGACCCGCTGCGAGAGCAGGGGGCGCACGGCGTCGTGGAAGAGGACGTTGAGGTCCTCGCCGTCGGCCAGCCCCTCGCCCAGGGCCGCGATGGCGCGCTCGGTGGTCTCGTTCCGCGTGGAGCCGCCCTCGATGATCTTCCGGACCTTCTTGAAACCGGCCTTGGACACGATCTTCTCGATGTCCGGCACATAGCCCGGTGCCATGAGCACGATGATCTCGTCGACCGAGTCGGCCTTCTCGAAGGTGGTCAGGGTGTGCTCGATGACTGCCTTGCCGGCGATCTTCAGCAGCTGCTTGGGGATCGACAGACCCACCCGCTGACCGGTGCCACCGGCCAGGATCACTGCGGTGGTACGGGGCTTGGCTATGTGCTGGGACACAGAGGACCTACCTTGGGGCGACAGGGAACGGGGAAATGGTCCCACTTGCGGTAACCGCGATGCAAGGTGAGCGCCGTTCGCTGCAAATGTGCACGCAACCCGGCATTCACCTTGCGTCGCCGGTGATTGATTGGACACCGGCGCGGCTTCCCATGGATGGTCCCTGGAAATCCTGTGAGTTACTCCACAAGGAGTATCTCATTGCCGAGAGTGACGGAGCGCCACGGACACGAGTGGCGCCGGACGGCGTCAGTGCCGCCGCAACCGCTTGAGGCAACGGTGCCCGAGAACCCGCACGAGCTCCTTCGACGAGGTCTGGTGCACCGCGCGCGCCGAACCCCCACCGGGGGCCGCGGCCACCGCGGCGAGTGCCCCGTACAGGGCCTGAGCGGCCACCTCGGGAGCGATCCTGGCCTCCCCCGCCCCTTGCCCGGCGGGCTCGGGCACAGCGGACGGAGCGGACAGCAGGGCCGGGTCACCTATCACCCGCACCCCCGTCGACTTGATCCGGTCGGCCATCTCGGCGCCGATCCCGGCGGCCGCCCGGACCGCCCAGTCGGGTGTGGAGATCCTCACGTCCTGTGAGGTGGGACTGCACGTGTTCTTCATATGCATGACCGCGCCGTTACGAACCAGCAGGGAATAGAGCTCGTCAGGGAGACCATTACCGCGGAATTCCTTGTTGAGGTTGCGCAGCATTTCGGTCTCGGCGAGGGTGAGAGATCGATTCGCCGTGTCCGGAACGGGCTGAAGGAGATTGACGGGCAGTCCGAGCAGTCCCTCGAAGACGCGCATGAGCCCGCCCCGGTCCCGGTCGTCCACCACGACGACCGTGAGCCGGTCGGCCCCGACCACCCGCACCCACCGCTCCACCAGCCGGTCGTGCCGGTGCCGGCGCCAGAAGCTGGGGTTGGGCTTCTCGTAGGGGGCCTTGCGGAGCATGTGCTCCAGCCACTCCTCGTAGCCCATGCGCAGGCCGTTCTGCACGTACTGCTGCCACTGCGAGGGCATGATCCGCACCAGCGGGCGCAGGGTGACCAGCACCTGCACCGGCTCCCCGCCGAGCTGCTCGACGATCCGCTCGGCGGTCGCGTCGTCCGGGGCGTCGGCGAAGAACTCGCTGCTGATCACGCAGGTGTGGCGGCCGGTGGCGTGCACCTGGTCCACGAGCCGCGTCCAGTGCCGTTCGGTGGGCGCGGTGTCGCCGATCATCCCGGTCCGCGAGCAGGCCGCCAGCACGGCCTGCATGGGGTGTCTGCTCTGCGCCGGGTATGCGACGCCGTACGCCGGCAGCTTCTCCTTCGCCGCGAAGAGGGCGCCCTGGATCGAGGTGGTCCCGGTCTTGTGCGGCCCTATGTGCAGCAGGCGGGTACCGGCGGGCAGCGGGGTGGGATTCCCGGGGGCCGGGGCGCCGTCGCTCGTACGGTCCGAGGGGTTCGTACAGTCCGTCTCCATGGTCAGAAGACGGTAAGAGGGGTTCCTTAGGGGACGCTGAGAGGAGCCTGGGGCACAGATGAGTCCCGGGCGCCGGTCAGGGTTTCTCCCCCTCGGGGTCTTCACACCCGCCGCACTCCGCTCCTGCCGTCCGCCACCCGCAGCCTCGCGAGCGTACGGGCGGTCGCCTTCGGCTCGAGGACCGTGTCGACGACGCGCACGGTCGCGTCGACGGCGTCGGCCCGGATGTCGAAGAGGTGATAGCCGCGGTGGGCGTCGATCAGCTTCCAGTGCGGGTTGTCGGCCTTCAGCGGGTCCCACTGGGCGTGGAAGGCGGCCTGGTCCTGGTCGCCGTTGCTGGAGACGGAGGTGCCGACGAACTCGGCGCCGACGACGGCGGAGCCCGGGTCGGCGAAGTCCTTCTTCAGGTCGCTGATCATGGTCAGGTGCCGGTCGCCGCTGAGGACGACCGGGTTGCGGACCGAGGCGAACTCCTGGAGGAGGGCGTTGCGTTCGACCTGGTAGCCGTCCCAGGCGTCGTAGTACCACTGCTTGCCGGGGCCGGCCAGCAGATCGGTCTCCGCCAGCATGATCTGCGAGGCGACGAGGTTCCAGCGGGCGCCCGAGCCGTGCAGCGAGTCGAGCAGCCACTGCTTCTGCTCGGCGCCGAGCATGGTGCGCGCGGGGTCCTGGGCGCCCGCCTGACCGGTGGCCTGGTCGGTGCGGTACTGCCGGGTGTCCAGCACGTTCAGCCGGGCCAGCCGGCCGAACTGGAAGCGGCGGTGCATACGGATGTGCGGCCCGTCGGGGATCGCGGTGGCCCGGACCGGCATGTGCTCGTAGTACGCCTGGTAGGCCGCGGTCAGCCGGGCCACGAAGGCGCCGTGGGTCTGCTGGGCAGGATCCTGCGGGATCTCCCCGGCGTAGTCGTTGTCGACCTCGTGGTCGTCGAAGGTGACCACCCAGGGCGCGTGGGCGTGCATGCGCTTCAGGTCGGGGTCGGAGCGGTACTGGGCGTACCGGTTGCGGTACTGCGTGAGCGAGTACGGCTCGCCGCTCCCCTCGTGCCGCCGTACGGCCGTGGCCGAGGGGCCCGACTCGTAGATGTAGTCACCGACGAAGAGGACGAGGTCCGGGTCCTGCGCGAGCATGTCGGCGTACGGCGTGAAGTAGCCGTGCTGCCAGTTCTGGCAGGAGGCGAGCGCGATGCGCAGCGGGCCGCCGGAACCGAGGAGGCCGGGCGCGGTGCGGGTGCGGCCCACGGGCGAGAGCTGACCGCCGGCCCTGAAGCGGTACCAGTACACGCTGCCCGGACGGAGCCCTCGCACATCGACGTGAACGCTGTGCCCGTACGCGGACAGTGCCTGGGCGGTGCCCTTGCGGACGGAGCCGGCGAAGCGCGGGTCGGGCGATATCTCCCACTGCACGGGGACCGTCCGGTCGGGCATGCCGCCGCCGTTCAGCGGGTCCGGGGCGAGCCGGGTCCACAGGACGATGCCGTCGGGCAGGGGGTCTCCGGAGGCGACGCCCAGGCTGAACAGTCCGGCGGGCAGGGGCGCTTCGGCCGCGCGGGCGGTGGCGGGCCGCCACAGCTGGGCGGAGGCGGCGGCACCGACCACGGCGGCACCCGCGGTCAGGAAACGACGACGGTCGGCAGCCATCCGTTGAACTCCCTTGCCTCGCCAGGCCTCTTGGGCGCCAGGTCTTCGGGAGACCGGGCCCTGGGGACCCTCGGCCCCTTTGGACACAGCGAGGCTGTCATGCGATGCGGGTCAGCCTGCTGAACTCAGGAATTCGCGTGCATGACAAGTGGGGAGACAACGAGAGACCCGTGGCGGCCGGCCGACGAACGGCCGGCCACCACGGGTCCGGAGGACGAGGGCCGGAAGGCCCGGTGAGGCTAGAAGGGCTCGAAGCCCTCGAACTCCTGGGTCGCCTCGTCTCGTTCGGCCTGCTTGTCCCGGCGGCGCTGGGTCGCGGGACGCGGCTCCTCGAAGCGGTGGTCCTCACCCCGTCGGCCGAGCATCTCGGCGCCGGCCGTCACGGACGGCTCCCAGTCGAAGACGACCGCGTTGTCCTCGGGGCCGATGGCGACGCCGTCGCCGCCCCGGGCGCCCGCCTTCATCAACGCGGCCTCCACACCGAGGCGGTTGAGCCGGTCGGCGAGGTAGCCGACGGCCTCGTCGTTGTTGAAGTCGGTCTGCCGCACCCAGCGTTCGGGCTTCTCGCCCCGGACGCGGAACAGGCCGTCCTCCTCCAGCGTGACGGTGAAGCCGGTGTCGTCGACCGCCTTCGGACGGATGACGATCCGGGTCGCCTCCTCCTTCGGCCTGGCCGCGCGCGCGGCGCCCACCATCTCGGCGACGGCGAAGGACAGCTCCTTGAGGCCCATGTGGGCGACCGCGGACACCTCGAAGACGCGGTAGCCGCGCGCCTCCAGATCCGGCCGGACCATCTCGGCCAGGTCCTTGCCGTCCGGTACGTCGATCTTGTTCAGCACCACGAGCCGCGGCCGGTTGCCGAGGCCGCCGTACTGCTTGAGCTCCTCCTCGATCATGTCGAGGTCGGAGAGCGGGTCACGCTCGGACTCCAGGGTCGCCGTGTCCAGCACGTGCACGAGGACGCTGCACCGCTCGACGTGGCGCAGGAACTCCAGACCCAGGCCCTTGCCCTGGCTGGCGCCCGGGATCAGGCCCGGCACGTCGGCGATCGTGTAGACCGTGGAGCCGGCCGTCACCACGCCCAGGTTCGGGACCAGGGTCGTGAACGGGTAGTCCGCGATCTTCGGCTTGGCGGCGGACAGGACGGAGATCAGCGACGACTTGCCCGCGCTCGGGTAGCCGACGAGGGCCACGTCCGCGACCGTCTTCAGCTCCAGGACGATGTCCTGGAGGTCACCGGGCTCGCCGAGCAGCGCGAAGCCCGGCGCCTTGCGGCGGGCCGAGGCCAGCGCCGCGTTGCCGAGGCCGCCGCGGCCGCCCTGGGCGGCGACGAACGAGGTGCCGTGGCCGACCAGGTCCGCCAGCACGTTGCCGGCCTTGTCCTGGATCACGGTGCCGTCCGGGACCGGCAGGATCAGGTCCTGGCCGTCCTTGCCGGAGCGGTTGCCGCCCTCGCCGGGCTTGCCGTTGGTGGCGCTGCGGTGGGGCTTGTGGTGGTAGTCGAGGAGCGTGGTGACCGACTGGTCGACGACCAGGATCACATCGCCGCCACGGCCGCCGTTGCCCCCGTCGGGGCCACCGAGCGGCTTGAACTTCTCACGGTGGACGGAGGCACAGCCGTGGCCTCCGTTACCCGCGGCGACATGGAGTTCGACGCGGTCCACGAAGGTGGTCATGGTAGGTGCCTCCAGCACTGCGAAAACGTTCGGGTTTCTTACTGCCTAACACGCGAAAGGCGGACCCGCCTTCCCACACGGGAAGTGAGGTCCGCCTCGCGAAAGCTTCCGATCAGGCGACCGGAACGATGTTCACGACCTTGCGGCCACGGTGGGTACCGAACTCCACCGCACCGGCGTTCAGCGCGAACAGCGTGTCGTCGCCGCCACGGCCGACGCCCGCACCGGGGTGGAAGTGCGTGCCACGCTGGCGGACCAGGATCTCACCCGCGTTGACGACCTGACCGCCGAAGCGCTTCACGCCGAGCCGCTGGGCATTGGAGTCGCGACCGTTCCGGGTGGACGATGCGCCCTTCTTGTGTGCCATGTCTCCTCAGTCCCTTACTTCGCAGCCGCGGGGATCTCAGTGACCTTGATCGCCGTGTACTGCTGGCGGTGGCCCTGACGACGGCGGTAACCGGTCTTGTTCTTGTAGCGAAGGATGTCGATCTTGACGCCCTTGTGGTGGTCCACGACCTCGGCCTGGACCTTGATGCCGGCCAGCACCCACGGGTCGCTGGTCACAGCGTCGCCGTCGACAACGAGCAGGGTCGAGAGCTCGACCGTGTCGCCAACCTTGGCAGTGGAAATCTTGTCAACCTCAACGATGTCGCCGACAGCAACCTTGTGCTGGCGACCACCGCTGCGCACGATGGCGTACACGCGGATCTCACTCTCTCGCTCTGGGACGGCATCCCCGCAGTCCAGCCGCCCGGGAACGAACACGGACGGCCTCTCCCGGCCACCTAGGTACCGGTACCCGGGAGGAAGAGGGTTTACGGAGATGTGGCACGTCAACCGACACGCCGAGGGACAAGGCTACGGGGCCCGGCTTGAGGGGTCAAACCGGGCCCCGTGCCCTCAGGGCAACATGTTCAGCCGGGAAGCTGCAGCTTCTCCGCCTTCACGCCCCTGATCAGGTTCTCCAGTGCCTCGTCCGAGGGTCCCAGTCGGAACACCCAGGCAGCCAGAAGGTACAGAACCCCGTCTTCGTCGATCGCCAGGAAGAACTCCGTCCCGACCTCCCCGAGGGGGAGGAACCGGCGGCCGAAACGCTCCGACAGGTCCTCGAACCTGCCCTCCTCGCCCACGGCCAGTTCCGGATCGATCTCGAACGGCTCCCGGGCGCAGCTGACACCCGGCCCGCTGACGTCGACCGACAGGCCACCGAACTCCGCCAGGAACCCTTCGGCGGCCTCATGCCAGGACAGACCGGGAAGCAGCTCCTTCCAGGACTGGATGTCGGCCCGTCGACCGGGAAACCAGCCGGAGTGACGCAGCACGTCCTCCGCTTCGGATGAAAATCTCGGCATGTTCCCCATCATGTCAAGAACTCGATGTCGAAGTGCTCGACGAGCACCTTGCAGCTGTCGCACGGACCGATGCCCACTTGGAAGTTCTTGTTGGTTCTGGCCCGTCCCCGCACGGCGGCCGCCGAGGCTCCCGTGGGATCCTGGCCGGAGTTCAAGGCCTGCGTGAGGCACTCCACCAAGCCGCATCCACCATGGTTGTTGCCCCGAGCGTCGGCGGGAATGCTGTCGAGGACCGACTGCACCTGAGGATGCACGGCTCGATCCCCGACGCCTCCGTCGCTGTGCGCCAGCAGCGGCTTCTGATCGCCGATCTGCAGTGCCTCGATCACCTCGGGCCGCTTGCTGTTGGACATGTCCGCGACGCGATCCGCCTCGGCCATCACGGCGTCGACCGGATCGCCTTCGGTACCGCAGTTGTGCACCAGCAGCGGAGTCGCCCCCGCGTGCACGTAGTACGTGTGCACATCCTCGACCGTCAGGTCGTGCGTGCGCTGACGCTCGTCGAAGGCTCGGACGGCCGTGAGTTCGACCGTGCCGCCGTTCGCCGCGTGCAGGCGCATGCCCGGCTTCAGGTCGCCGGCCTCGATCCAGGCCTGTGCGGACTCGGACCAGAAGGGGTGGGTCGTGGTGGAGACCAGGGACTCGGTCGCACTCGACCCGCCCTTGATCGTCAGGTCGACGAAGTGCTTGTCGTCCTCGGTGACGATCGTGCCGACGACCTCGCGGACCGTCGTACCGCCCGTCTTCGGGTCGGTAGCAGCGATCTTGTCGCCGAGCTTCACCTTCTCGATCGGCTTGGTCTTGCCGTTGGCGAGCAGGACCTTGGTGCCGGGCAGGAAGCTGTGCTTCCCGTTGACCGGGCAGGAACCGCTCTCCTCGTTCTTCTTCCGTTTCTTGAGGGCCTCGGCCGCCCGCTTCTTGGCGTCCTTGAGTTTGTCCCCGGCCTTGACCAGCCCCGCTTGGGCCTTGCTCACCGCCTTGCCGGCGTTCCACAGGCCCTTGACGCCGCCGATGAGATCGCCGACCAGGCCGGCGACCCGCTTGGCGAGCTTGATGCCCTTGGCCCAGTTCCACGGGGCGCCGTACTTGGCGAGGATCTTGCCCGCCAGGCCGCCCGCGAAGCTGCCTGCGACGTTGAGCAGCGTCTCGCCGCAGGCTCCGACGTCACCGGTGGAGATGCAGTCCAGGGCCGCGTCCACACCGAGGATGTCACGCGCGATCTTGACCAGGGCCTTGCCCGCGGACTTGATGCGCTGCTTGGCCGCGGACTGCTGTCCCTGGGCCTGCGAGACGTTACGGGAAGCCTGGTCGTAGTCCGACTGGGCCTGCTCCTCCTCGGTCTTCGGGAAGTACGGCTGGCCCCCTCTGCACTCGATCAGCCCCTCCCGGCATTCCGGGATGATCATGCCGCTGGGGTCGGCGTGCGTGACCGGCGAGTTGTTCGCGTACGCGTAGCCGTTGATCTGCTGTGGCTGCGTGTAGTCGATGACCGGGTCGGACGAGATGAACTTGCCGATCGTGGAGTCGTACTCCCGTGCGCCCAGGTGGGTCAGACCGGTCGAGGCGTCGATCGTCCCGCCGACATAGCCCTTCTCGCCGGGCCAGACCCCGACCTTCACGCCGCGATCCACACCGTAGGGGTCGAAGCGGCGCTGGGAGATCGCGCCGGTCGCGGCGTCGATCGCCAGTTCGCCCGTGCCGTGGTGGTCGGCGGCCGTGAAGGACACCTTCGCGGCGCTGCGGACCGCGACGGTCTGGCCGACGAACTCGTAGTAGCGGGTGGCCTCCTTCTTGGTGCCGTCGGTCGACAGCTTCAGCTCGGTACCGGGCAGGTAGACGGTCGTGCCTGAGGGGTCCTTGCGCACCAGGCGGTTGCCGGAACCGTCGTAGACGTAGCTCGTCTTCGAACCGTTCGCCTCGGTGACCTCGGTCGGCTTGCCCTGGATGTTCCACTCCAGGGACTGCGCATTGCCGCCGATGGTGCGCTTGGTGGTGTTGCCGGCGTCGTCGTACTCGTAGGTCGACTGCCGGGCGCCGGTCGGGGTCTGCTCGGTGACCTTGGTGACCTGGTGGGGTCCGTCGCCGAGGGTGCCCGCGCCGCCGTACTCGTAGCTGCGGGTGATGTTGTTCGCCGCGTTCAGCGAGGTGTCGTGGTTGATCTCGGAGGTGCGGTTGCCGATGGCGTCGGTCTCGTACGACTTCCAGTACGGGGACGGGCCGCCCAGCGCGCTCGAACCGGCGGCGGAGTCACAGGCCGTCGGTCCGGTGCCGTCCACCGGGGTGGTGGAGCCACGGGTTCCGGAACCGGCCGCGGTCGTCGCGGTGGCCGCCGGCGTCCACGCGTCCTGCAGTCGCTGACGGCTGTCGTACGCGAAACACTGCATGTCCGGCGAAGCGGAGTTCGCGGTGTCCGCGATCGACAGAACGTTGCCGGCCTGGTCGTAGGAGTACCGCGAGTCCTTCGCCGGGGCCGTCGCGCCGTAGACGTCGACCACCGAGCGGGTCAGCCGGTCGGTGCCCTTCTCGTAGTTGTAGGTCTGCCAGACCTTCTTGCCGCTGCCGGTGCTCAGCTCCAGCTGCTGCACAAGGCTCTTGCCGGAGTAGACAGTGTTGGTGACGTACGAGGTGCTGCCCGTCATCGTCGTCGGACGTTGGAGGCTGTCGTACCCGTAGGTGAGTACCTCCGCCGGCAGATCGCCCATGGCCGGCAGGCCCGTGCTCTGCACGGTGCCGTCGCGGTTGTACGCGGCGCTGAACACATAGGTGCCTGCCAGGGATCCCTGGGACGCGGGAACCTGATAGGCGGTCTTCAGCGGGCGGTAGAACTCGTCCATGGACTGGACGGCGCTGGCGAAGTAGTCCGTCGGTGAGAGGTAGCTGAAGTAGCCGTAGGCCTGCCCCAGCCAGCCCGCCTTGTCGTACCGGGTCTCGGTGAGTTTGGTGCCGGTGCCGGAGTCGCCCTGCCAGGTCGTCAGGACCCGGCTGAGGCTGTCGTAGACCGTGGTCACCTTCTGCCCACGGGCGTCGTACGTGACGCTCGGCCGGTCCAGCTCGTCGTACTCGGTGCGCGAGGTGCCCGTGTCCGGGTCGATCGACTTGGTCTTGCGACCCAGCTGGTCGTACTCGTAACGCCACACGTTGCCCTTGGCGTCCGTGACGGTCTCCAGGTTGCCCGCCACGTTGTACGTGTACTTCGTCGAGTCGTAGGGCACGCCCGCGGCCGGTGACGCGCCGCGGTAGCTACGGATCTCGCTGACGTTGCCCTGGCCGTTGGTGACCGTGGTGGTGGGCACGCCGCCGGTCGGCGGGTCGACGCTGGTCAGCTCACCGTTGTACGTGGTCGTGGTCCGCCATTGCTCAGCGCCGGAGACAGCGAAGATCTGCGCGGTCGGCCGGCCCAGGCCGTCGTACTCCATCAGGCTCTGCTGGCCGACCTGGCCATTACTGACGAGGAGCAACTCGTCCGAGGCGGCCGCAGCCGCGTTGTACGTGGCATTGGTCTTTCTGACGTTGCCCGTGCCGTCGTACCAGGTGTCGGCGACCATGCGGGTGCCGTCCGCGCCCTCGGTCTGGATCTGGCGCGGCCTGAGCATGCTGTCGTAGAGCTGGTACTCGGCGCCGTAGCTTCCGTCGTTCTCGATCTTCTCCGTCTTGATCGAGGTGACCTTGTCCTTGCGGACGTTGTACGAGTACTTGATGCTCGGCGTCTGGCTCGGCGCCCGGTCCGCCAGCCACACCGAGGTCAGCCGGCCCAGTGCGTCGTAGGCGAGGTCGGTCCGCTGGCCGTTGGGGTCGGTCTGACCGGCCGACATACCCCATGCCTGGGCGTAGTCGGTGATCGTGTTGTGGCCCAGCGCGTTGGTGACGGTCGTCTTCGACAGCAGGCCGTTGGTCTCGGTGTAGACGGTCTTCGTCTGCTCCGTCGTCGCTACCTGCTTGGCGTCCTTCTGTGTCAGCGGGCGGCCGAAGGCGTCGTAGGTCGTGACGCCGGTGACCTGGTACGTCGCCGTGGTGCCGTTGTGCGACGTCATCCGCTCGGTCTTCGTCGCGTCGCCCTTGGTCGGGGTCGCTCCGAAGGCGCCGCCGTCATAGGAGGTGCGCTCGTCCGCCAGGACCTGCGTCTTGCGGTCGGGCGTCGTCGCGCACTTCACGGACACGGACTCGCTGCGCGCGGGCAGCGCCAGGAAGTTCTTCGCCGTGTTGTCCGCGTACGTGGTACGCGTGCAGGTGTCGTCCTTGGTGGTGGAGATGTCGCCCTGGTCATCGACCGTCAGCACGCGGCCGGTGCCGTTGGACGTGTCGTAGGTGGTGGTGGACTTCGTCTCCAGCCAGGTCCCGTCCGACTGCAGGTTGAAGCCACGTCCCGTCTGGGAGCGCACGATCACCGCATGGGTGGTGCCCCAGCTCGGGGTCTGGGTGGCCGTGTAGTGCTTCCAGGGAGTCTGGATGGACTTGGAGACCAGTTTGGCGCCGTCGTAGGTGGCGACTTCCAGCTGGTGCCCCGTGAACTCCTCCTCGTCGGTGTACGAGGCTCCCGTGGAGTCCTTGACGCTCACCGAACGGGTGTTGCCGTCGGCGTCCTTGTCGCCGTCCATGCCCTGCATGAACGTGTAGTCGACGCGGGTCTTCTGCACGTCGGCGGTGCCGCTGGTGACCTTGACCTTGCCGTAGCCCTGCCAGCCGCCCCAGGTGAGGTACTTGGCGTCGGTGATGCCGTCCGGCTTCGCCTTACGCCAGGCCGCGTCGCCCTGGTAGTCGTAGCGGGTGACCATGCCGTCGCTGCCGCCGGTGCGGTCGGTCTCGATGACCGCCGAGACCACGTACTTGTGGAACCAGTCCGTGATCGGGTCGACGTAACCCGGCGGGGCCCACTTCACCGGATAGCAGCGCTTCGTCGACTCGCCCGGCTTCGGCAGCGAGGCCTTCGCACAGTCGGCCGGCGCGTAGGTGACGTCGAGCTGGGCGCCGGTCTCGCTGAGGACCATCGAGAGGCGGAAGCGGTAGAACGGGGCGATGTTGTCGCCGATCGCGTCGACACGGTTGGCGAGTTGCTCGCCGAACAGGTCCACGGAGGGCAGCTTGATCGCCGTACCGACGCGGCCCTCGTGCTCGATCTTCGACAGCCACAGCGTCTTGGAGTCGTCACCGTTGTCGGTGAACAGGTGCGTCAGCGTCCAGGCGTCCACGTCCTGGTAGGTCGTGGCGTCCTTGCGCATCTGCGTCACTACCGACGTCAGACGCTTGGTGGTGAAGAACGTCGCGACGGGCGAGGTGCATTTGGTGGCGGACTTGCACTCCTGGTCGACCGGGACATCCGGCCAGTGGGAGGCGTTCGCCTTGGTGCGCTTGCTCTCCGCACAGTCGAAGTCGGAGGTCACCAGGCAGCGTTCGGTGGTGTTGAACACGATCCGGGCCGGGGCCTTCGCCGCGTAGACCTGGGTGTCGCGCTGGCCGTAGTCGATGCGCTTCAGGTAGCCGCCGCGGTGGTACGCGGTGCCGTTGACGTCCGTCTTGCCGTTGAGCGCGTAGTAGTTGGTCTCGCGGTCGTAGAAGTAGGACATCACGTTGCCGTGCGTGTCCTTGACGTAGTCCAGGCTCCAGCGCCACGCCTGCTGGCAGTGGGCGCTGGTGAAGGTGGCGTTGTAGCAGGGCTCGCCGGAGTCGTCACCGAAGACCGGGGCGGTCCAGGTGGAGTTGGTCTCCTCGTTGCCCGTGGCCCAGCCCGGCAGACGGTTCTGGCCGAAGTAGTACTCGGTGCCGTCCGAGGTGGTGATGCGCCAGTACTCGCCGTCGTTGTCGCCGTTGGTGGCGCCCGTCAGCTTCTCGACCTTGCTGCCGTCGTCGGACGACATGTGCCACTTGCCGGTGGTGTCGTCCTTGACCAGCTCGCCGGCCGAGCCGTTGAGCATGACCGTGGCGTTCTCGAACGCCCAGCACTGCTCGGCCGAGCTGTCGTGACCGTCCTCGGAGCACGGCTTGTAGCGCCGCTCGATGTAGCCGGGGTCGTAGGAGAAGCCCTCGCCGATCCAGGAACCCTGGTTGTTGGTGGCCGAGGTGCGGCCGTCCGCCGACTGGGAGGAGTAGCCGAGCCCCACGGTGGGCGTCAGGCCGCCCGGGGTCGGAACCGATCGGAAGGGATAGTTCCAGTTGAACGCGCCGGACGAGGTGGCGACGCTCCAGCTCGCGGACGGGGCCAGGGCCGTCGCCTTGTACGTGCCCTGCGCGCTGGAGGGACCTGCGGCGACCGCGACAAGGGACGTCGCGGTGCCCGCCATCGTGGAGACGCCCTCGGCGGCGGCCGGGGCGGCCGTCACGTCGGCGGAGACGGTGCCCGACTTCACGTCGTTCACCGTCGGCAGCGCCTTCGGCTGCTCGGGGCAGGCCTTGCTGCCCGGAACGGCGACCGCGGCACACGCCGGAAGCTGGACCAGCCGGAGGCGGGAGGCGTAGGAGCCGCCGAAGCCCTCGGCGAACTCCGAGTAGTCGACCGTGAGGCGGACCTTGGCGGCCGCCTCCTCGCCGTCGGCACGCTCCACGCCGAGGAGGACGCCGGCGCCGAGCTGCCCGGCGCGCTTCGGGTCGAGGACGTCGACGCGCACCTTCTCGGCGGCCTCGGACGCCGCGACGCCCTTCGCGGCCTTGGACGCCTTGAGCGCCTTGCCGACCTTGACCGGCAGGCCGCCGGCCTCGGTCGAACCGGCCGCGCCGACGGTCACCTCGGTGCCGCCCTGCTTCGGCCACACCGCCTTGTCGAGTCCCTTGACCGCCGCCTCGCGCGCCGGGTCGGAGGGGCGGGACTTCGCTTTCGCGTCGGATCCCTTGGCGGGATCCCCGTCGTCCTGGACGCCGGGGCGGCTGGTGCGGCCCCGGTCGCCGTCGTCGAGCGCCAATGCCTGGACCGACGACGCGGACAGCGCGAGCGTGAGCCCGAGCACCGTCGCGACGACCGTCTGTCTGGGCATGCGGCGGCTCAGTGAGCGGCCACGGAAAAACATTCGGCTACTTCCTGGTCGAAGGAGAACGTCGTGGGAGGACGTCGTGGGAGAACGTCATGAAAGAAAGGGGAAAGAGGGGCACCGGACAGGTGTGCCGGGCCCACGAAGGACCCGGCACACCTCAGCTGTGACGGTCCGTCACATATCGCTGACGGCGGTCAGCGCCGCCATCTGCTGCACCGCGATGTGGTCGGCTGCGCCGCTGTAGACGCGCACCTCGTCGATCGCGCCGGCGAAGTACTCGCTCGCCCCGCGCAGTGAACGGCCCACCTGCAGGCCGCCGGTGGCGGACCACAGGGTGTCGTCGGTGCCGTAGGCGCCGGCGACGAGCTGGCCTTCCACGTACAGGCGGATCGAGTTGGCGAAGGCGTCGTAGACCACCGCCAGGTGCTGACCGGAACCGCCGGTGTCGGGGAGTTCCTGGTCGTCGGTGAAGGTGACGACCGCGGGAGCGGCCACGTCCGACTTCGCGACGGCCAGTTCCCACTGCTGGGTGGTGGCCGAGTAGCGGACCTGGACGCGGTTGGCGTTGGCGCCCGGCAGGGACAGCACCGTCTGCGACTTCTCCGGGTCCAGCGCGGTGAGCTGGGCGCGGGCGGTCACGGTGAAGCTGGTGTTGCCGGTGACCGGGGCGGTGGCGGTGGACGCGTAGTCCCCGTCGCCGTCGAGGACCAGGTTGCCGTCGCCGACCAGGGCGGCCGTGTCGAACAGCGGGTCGGCCGGGCGGTAGATGGAGGCGTTGCCCGCCAGGGTCAGCGCCTGGCCGCCGCCCGTCTCGGCGGAGGCGCCGCCGCTGGCGTCGTCGAGCTGCCAGTAGCCCTTGCGTGCCGGCTTCACCGTCAGCAGCTCGGAGACCTCGGCCGCCGAGACGACACGGTCGAACACGCGGACCTCGGCGAGGTCACCGGTGAAGTTGTCGCGGTACCCGCTCTTGGCGGTGGCCCGGCCGATCTGCAGCGGACCGTACGACTTCCAGGTGGAGCGCCGGCCGGCGGAGGCCTTGAGGTCCTTGTTGATGTAGAGCTGCAGCTGCGGCCCGGTGCTCTTCTGCGCGTCGTAGACGCCGGTCAGCAGCACCCACTGGTCCTTGACGACGGAAATGCCGGTGGAGACGGCCTTCCACTCGCCGAGCGAGTCCACGTCGTTGACCGGGACGGAGAACTTCCAGGTCTGCGCGGACGCGTCGTAGCCGAGGCTGAAGCCGGGCTCGCCGGTGCCGTCCTGGCTGATCACCGTCATGTTCCTGTCCAGCGCCGTGGGCCGGACCCAGGCGCTGACGCTGAAGCTCTTGGCGGAGTCGAGCACGGTCTCGTTGGCGTCGAGGTAGGACTCGGCGGTGCCGTCGAAGTGGGCGGCCTTGTCGGCCTTGCCGCCGGGGCCGTCCACGCCGAAGGTGACGGCGCTGCCCGGGGTCGCCGAGTACTCGCCGCTCTCGTCGTGGGCCTCGCCGCCGACCTCGTCGGCGAGGTTCCACTGGCCGACGACCGGCCGACCCTCGGCGACCAGGAAGTCGTAGGAGTTGCTGGAGGCGTGCGTCGCCTTGTCGATGGCGATCACTTCGAGCACGTGCCGCCCGGCCCGGGTCGGCACCCACTGCGCGGTGACGGAGCCGCCGCCGGTGGCCGGGGTGAGGGTGGTCAGCGCGGCGCCGTCGAAGGAGTACTGGTACTTGACGACGTCGCCGTCCGGGATGGAGTCGTTCGGGTTGGGCGAGAAGGTGAAGGTGCCGTAGGTGCCCACGCCGTCGTGGTAGACGGTGTCGGACGGGTACTGCTTGGACAGCACGTTCGGCTTGCCCGGCCAGGTCTTGTCGTAGATGAACTCACAGCGCTGGGCGGGGTCTCCGTCCGAGCTCCACGGGCCGTTGCCGTCACCGTCGTTGGCGCGTGCGCTCCAGTAGATGACGGTGTTCTGCGGGATCGACGACTTGACGGTGTGCTCGAACTTGGTGTTCGCCGTCGGAGAGAGCGCGTCCTTCGTGATGTAGGTGTACGAGCCCGGGGTGGTCCCGCCCCACTCGATCTTGAACTCGACCTTCACCTTGTCGGTCTGGCCGTTGCCGTGGTCGGGGTCGCTCGCGATGGCGCGCAGCTTCGGCGGGGTGTCGACGTAGGGACGGTTCGCGCCCCACCTGCACACGCCGCCGGGGTCCGTGGACATGTCGGACGTCTTGATCTGGCGCGGCAGGTTGTTGTACGAGACGGACAGGTAGGCGTTGCCGCAGATCCGCTTCCACTCGGCGAAGCGGGACTCGTCGGCCGCGCGCAGGCCCAGCGTCATCGAGTTCCAGCCGCCGGCCGCGGCCGTCTTGATCTCACTGGTCAGCTCACCGGACCCGCCGCTCTCGAAGTGCAGGTTGGCCTGGCTGGAGCAGGACGTCGGGGAGATCGCCTTGTCGACGGTCTGGAGATGGTCGTCCCAGTCGTCCGAGGTGTTGGACCAGTTGCTGGACGACGTGAGCGAGTAGTTCTGGCCGCCGATCCGGTAGAGCTGGATGGGCTCGGCGGTCGGGGAGGCACTGTAGATGTGCTCGACCCGGGCGGAGAACGTCGCGCCCAGGATCTGCTTCCCCTTGTAGAAGGACAACGGCATCGTGAACATCACGCGCCGGGTGCCGACGCCGTTGCAGGAGACCGGGTTGTAGTCGGTCGGGCACTTGCCCACGCCCGCGCTGCCCGAGTACTTCCAGTCCTGCTCGCTCGGCATGCCGGACATGACGCCGGTCCACGAGGTGCGCGAAGTGGTGCGCTGGATCGGGTCGATGACGACCGGGAAGACCGTGCCGGAGCCCTTGAGGAGCTTCTGATCGGGCACGAGACGCAGCTTGCCCTTGCCGACCTCCACGCCCAGCGGGGCGACACGTCCGCCGCCGCCGGGGCCTTCGAGGGCAGGCTCGACGGCGGCCTCGGGGCCAGGGGCGGCCGGGGCGCTGGTCGAAGTGGCGGCAGTGGCGGCGGCGGTCTCGCCCGCGCCGGCCACGGCGGCCGACGCGGCCTTCAGCGCCTTCGCTACAGCCTTCGGCCCCTGCTTCCTGGTGGCGGCCTCCTGCACGGCGGCCGAGTCCCACATCGACGGCTTGCCCGCCTGGAACACCGTGCCACCCACCGCCGCGTCCTCCGCGAGGATGGCTCCGGTTGCGTCCTCGGTGACCTTCAGGCCGTCGGTCGCCATGCCCAGATCGAGCTGCGTCAGCCTCGGATCGGCCGCGGCCTGCGGCGTCTTGACGACGATCAGGTGGCCGAAGCCGTCGGCCTCGGCGCGCACCGTCAGGTCGACGCCGGGCAGGGCGTCCACATAGGTGGCGGTCTCCCCCTCGACCTGCGGCGCGGGCAGCTTGCCGTACGGCCAGGTCAGGGCGAACTCACGCCCCGCACGCTGCATCGTCACGAACGGTCTGCCCGCCTGGCCGGCCGAGAAGCTCAGGTCGACGGTGGCGGCCTTGGGCCCCCAGCTGCCGTCGGCCCGCTTCACCAGCGTGGCGTCGACCTTGACCCACTTGCCGCCCTGCACCGTGCGCACCGGCTCGGTGTATTCACGGGCGGTGAACGTGCCGTCGGGCTCGGCGAAGATCTCGCGGCGCTCGGTGCGAAGGCCCACGACCTCGGTCTTCTTGCCGCTGTCCTTCGCGGCGGCCATGGCCTGCTGCTCGGTCACCATCGGCCGGTCGGCGGCGACCGTCGTCTGGTCGGGGCCACCGCCTCCGCCCGGTAGCACCGCCAGGCCGCCGGCCACCACCGTCGCGGTGACGGCGGCCGCGACGGCGCTGCGCAGCATTACGCCACGCCGTATCGGTCTCTGTGTGTCTGCGGACACGCGTCCACTCTCCCGTTGCGTCAGGACTGTTGCGTCAAAGGGGGTGCCACCGGTGGTGATGCAGCCCGTCGGCCGTCTGGCACGGCCGTTCCCCGCGCGGGTGTCCGCGCGGGGGTCTGCGCCGGTCGTCGCCGTGCCCGAGGTGCGGGCGCGACGAACCGGCCATGGGGCGCGATCAGTTGACGACGGCCCCGAAGGCGACGCCGGTCGCGGGGATGCCACCCTCGCCCGGCTTGATCGTCTGGGTCGCGGCGCCGCCGGAGACGACGTTCCACGGGAATCCGTAGACCGCGCGGGTCTCCGCCGGGCCGTAGGGCACGCCGACGTACAGCAGCGAGGGCGTGGCGGCCAGGGAGATGCCGGCGAGCATGCGCGGCGCGGCGGCCGGCCCGACGCCGTAGCCGGGGTCGAGCCACTGGTCGGAGGCGCCGGGCGCGCCGACCAGGGGGACGATCTGGACGCCGCCCTTCTCCGCGTGCTCCTCGGCCGACTCCTCACCGGGCACGCCGATCGCGAGCCGGGTGGTGGTGGCCGTGGAGGTGGCGTTCGGGGAGGTGTTGACGGCGGCGAGCCGCTTGCCGAAGAAGTCGCCGGCCTCGGCCTCCTGGTCCACGTCGGCCGTGTTCTGGTCGATCCACGCGGTCTCGGTGAAGGTGCCGTTGGCCGCGAGCTTGAAGACCTGGACGGCGCCGGCGTCGACGGTCGTCGACAGGTCCTCGCCGGGGACGCCCACGACGAGCAGCGATTCGGTGGTGGAGGTGGCGCCGGAGGCCCGGTACGGGACCATGGCGAGCGCGGTGCCGAACTGGTCGCCGACCTCCTCCGCTCCGGAGATCACGTCCTGGTCCTGGCCAAGCCCGCCGAGCGGTTTCGGCGAGTTGGAGGTGAGCGCGTGGCTGAAGTAGGCCACGCCGCCCGCGAAGGTCGTGGTGCCGAGCGCCTCGCCGGGGGTGCCGACCGCGAAGTGGGTCGGGGTCGCGGCGAGCGCGGAGCCGAACCGGTCGTCCTGTTCAGCGACTCCGGCCACCGCGCCGGCGGTGTCCGTGTCCTGGTGGACGAAGGCGACCGTCTGGGCGGTGCCGCCGATGTAGTAGAAGCCGCCCGCGTCCTCGACGGCGCCGATCGACTCTCCGGGGTTCCCGATCAGCAGGTAGGGCGTACCGGCCGAGGTCTTGCCGGCGGCCAACGAGTAGCCGACCCAGTCGTCGGTCTCCGGTCCGCCGCCCAGCGGCTTGTCGCCGCCCTGGAGGAACTCCTTGACCGCCTTGGTGCCGCCGTTGAGCCCGCTCGTGGAGCCATAGACGACCTGCACCAGCCCGGAGTCGGGCACGGTGCCGAGATCCTCGTAGGGCGCTCCGACGACCAGGTCGCTGCACCCGTCGAGGTCGGCGTCGTAGACGGCCAGCGCGTCTCCGTAGCGGTCGCCGGCCTCGGGCGCGCCCGGAATGTTCTCGGGAGCCTGCGAGACGGTGAGCACACCCTTGCCGCCGCCGTAGACGACGTGCACCTCACCGGCCTTGGCCACCCCGTCGACGGTGGCTTCCGGGTCGGCGACCGCCGTGTCCCTGATCCCGTCGCCGTTGAAGTCCGACTCGACCCCCGAGGGACAGGCGACGGCGGCCGCGGCCGGTGTTCCACCGCCCCCGCCGATGCCCCAGACCAGCAGCGCCCCCGCCAGGACCGCGACGGAGGCGTGCCGCCGTGCCCTGCCCATAGTTGACTTCTTCATCACGCAGATGCCCCGTAGTTAAAGAGAAGCTAAAGAAAAGTCAAGGAATCGTCCCCCTGAGTGACAGGTGCATGCAATACCCGCCTTCTCCTCGGATGCATGACATGAATCACAGGAAACACATGCCACATTCACAAGCCTTGGCATATGCCACGACCGGCCCACAGTCCAGGCGCGCCACGAAGGAACCCCCACGGAGAGGCGAACATCCAGCTCCGGGTCGAAGGGGGTCCGGATGTGAACGGGTGGCCCCGGAAGGGCGGCCGGTCACGTTCCCATCACGAAAGCCCCTGCCCTCCCGCTGAATCTTCCGCGACACCCCGATATGCCCAACTCCCCCTTCGACCTCCATCAGTTGAACTTCTCCTGGCCGTCACAGAAACCCACAGTTTTCACATACGATCCACACACCGCTGATCAGTGCCATTCATCGATCAGGGCTGATCAACACCCTTGGGGGGGGACCAGAGTCATGGCTGGAAAGAGGCGTGCCGAAATCGGCCGGAGACGGTTCATACGGCTGGCCGGAGGTGGCGCCGCGGGAGTGGCGGTCGTGGGGGGCGGTGCCGTCACCGCGATGGCCACCGGTGTCTTCGAGTCGCCCACGCCGCCCGATCCGTTCGCCAACATGCCGCGGTCGATCGCGCTGAGCCTGCCGTCCGGCTCGGGCACGGAGTCCATACCCGTGCCGCCGCTGCCGGACCCGCTGGAGGGCGGCAGCGTCAGCGCGCCGAGCCCCGGCACGCGCATCCCGTACACGGGCGGCACACCCACCGAGACGGACGTCCCGACCACCCTGCCGTTCGAGTTCAAGAAGGCCGGCTACCAGATCGCTCCCGATCTGCCGGAGGCCATGCGGCCGTGGCGCAACCGGGCCACCACCTGGGCCAACGCCAACCTCTCGTCGGGCGACTACCACCTGAACTCCGACGGCGTGTACATGAAGTTCACGTCCGACGGGAAGTCCTACGACCACCCCGTCGGGCAGATCCAGTTCGGCCTCGGCTGCATCACCAGCTACCGCGTGGAGACCGACCCGACCCGCAAGGCCGTGTTCCTCAAGCGCGCCAAGGCCCAGGCCGACCGGCTGATCGCCAAGCGGGTCGAGACCCGCGGCGCCTGGTACTTCCCGTACCCGTTCGACTTCACCCACGCCGAGCACAGCGGTGTCGTCTACAAGGCGCCCTGGTACTCCGGCATGGCCCAGGGCGAGGCGATCAGCCTCTTCGCCCAGCTCGCCGCTCTGGAGGACGGGCTCAGCGCGGACGACCGCGCCCTGTACCGGTCGGCCGCCGACGGCGCCTTCGCCTCGCTGCTGCGCGCCGACAACACGAACCCGTGGGTGGTGAACAAGGACAAGGCGGGCTACCTCTGGATCCAGGAGTACCCGTTCAAGGCGGCCGGCACGGGCGACTACACGTACA
Organism: Streptomyces sp. NBC_01334; assembly: GCF_035983595.1. Taxonomy (NCBI): domain Bacteria; kingdom Bacillati; phylum Actinomycetota; class Actinomycetes; order Kitasatosporales; family Streptomycetaceae; genus Streptomyces; species Streptomyces sp. NBC_01334. The sequence continues at coordinate 3,585,536 of NZ_CP130718.1, forward strand.
ACGGCATGATCTTCGCCATGTTCGGCGTCTGGGACTACTTCCAGCTGACCGGCAACGAACTCGCCGCCCAGCTGTACGACGGCGCGTGCACGACGATCGCCCGGTACTTCACCCTGCTGCGCAACCCGCGCTGGTTCTCCTACTACTGCCAGACGCATCGGATTCCGGCGAACACCTATCACCACCACCACATCACGCTCTGGCAGCAGCTGAACTGGCAGACGAACAGCTCGGTCTTCGCCCACCAGCTGGACATGCTGATCGAGGACGTCCCGCCGGGCGTGAAGACCGGCTCGGTGATCGCCATCGCCGCCGGCACGCACACCCTGTACAAGCTGGACACCAAGGCCGACGGCAGCTGGATCAAGGCCAAGGCCGACAAGATCCTCAGCTCCAAGAAGGTCGTCTTCGCCCGGGCCACCCAGGCGCCGATCGACATGCGGCGACGCATCCAGGGCGCGGGCGTCTGGTACCGGATCAGCGCCGGAGCGTACAAGGGCTACTGGATCGGGGAGGCCTACCCGAAGGCGTTCCTGCGCGGTGAACACGTCACGGTCGCCTACCGGGTGCCGCGCACGCTCACCATCGCCGCGAACGCCTCCGTCGAGGCGATCAGCTTCGGCACCAACGGTGTGGCCGGCACGCTCAAGACGCTGAAGTACTCCTCGTCGCACACCCTCCAGTTCGACCGCAGGGCCATCGTGAACGGCCGGTCGATGGTGCGGGTCACCTCGGAGGAACTCGCCGGGTACTGGATTCCGGGCAACCAGGTCACCACCGACGGACACTGAGCGAACGCGCCTGTCCGGGCAGGGGCCGCCCTCGTCGGAGGCGCGGCCCCTGCCCGTATGCTCGCCAGGCGTAGCCAGACACCGGAAGGCGGAGAAGTGAACTACAGGGTCCAGCCCAGCGCCCAGGTCGACGCGGGTGCCGAGATCGGCGCCGGGAGCAGCGTGTGGGACCTCGCCCAGATCCGGGAGGGCGCGCGGCTCGGCGAGGGCTGCGTGGTCGGCCGTGGGGCGTACGTCGGTTCCGGTGTCCGCATGGGCGACAACTGCAAGCTCCAGAACTACGCGCTGGTCTACGAGCCGGCCGAGCTCGGCGACGGCGTCTTCATCGGCCCCGCCGTCGTCCTCACCAACGACCACAACCCGCGCTCCGTGGATCCCGAGGGCAAGCAGAAGCGCGGCGGCGACTGGGAGGCCGTCGGCGTGCGCATCGCCGACGGGGCGTCCATCGGGGCGCGCGCGGTGTGTGTCGCGCCACTCACGATCGGCCGCTGGGCGATGGTCGCTGCGGGCGCCGTCGTCACCAAGGACGTGCCGGACTTCGCGCTGGTCGTGGGCGTCCCGGCCCGCCGGGTCGGCTGGGTCGGGCGGGCCGGCGTCCGGCTGGTGGAGCGGGACGGGGAGCCCGGGGTGTGGGAGTGCCCGCAGACCGGCTCCCGCTACGACGAGAAGGACGGCACGCTGGTCGAGCGCACCGCGTAGCGACCCGTCCGCGTTGACCCGATTTACGTACCCGTGAACGCAAGGTTCACGAAATCGTTATGCGAGTGGGCCGAAGCCCGAAAGCCGTGTTCTGACCACGGCTTGGACGGACATGGACAGGACACGGCAGGACCCGCTCCCCCGGCAGGGCAACCCACTGCGGATCCGGCGCGTCCAACCCTTTGCCTACCATTTCCCTTGCTCGCCCTCCCCACCTGCCCGCCCCCAGAAGAAGAGTGCTCTGTGAAAGTCATCAGCATCGTCGGCGCCCGTCCCCAATTGGTGAAGCTCGCCCCCATCGCGGCCGCCTTCGCCGAAACCGAGCACGAGCACGTCATCGTGCACACCGGGCAGCACTACGACGCCGACCTCTCGGACGTCTTCTTCTCCGGACTCGGCATCCCGGATCCCGATGTCCACCTCGGGGTCGGCTCGGGCAGCCACGGCGTGCAGACCGGCGCCGTCCTCTCCGCGCTCGACCCGGTCCTCGACCGTGAGCAGCCCGACTGGGTGCTCGTCTACGGCGACACCAACTCCACCATCGCCGGCGCGCTGTCGGCCGTGAAGATGCACCTGCCCGTGGCACACCTGGAGGCGGGCCTGCGCTCCTTCAACCGGCGGATGCCGGAGGAGCACAACCGCGTCCTCACCGACCACAGTGCCGACCTGCTGCTCGCGCCCACCGAGGAGGCCATGCGCCACCTCGCGAACGAGGGCCTCGCCGACCGCGCCCGACTGGCCGGCGACGTGATGGTCGACATCTGCCTGCGCATCCGCGACCAGGTCCGCGCCGGCGAGTTCCCGGCGCCGGAGCTGCCCGAGGGCATCGACCCGGCGCAGCCCTTCCTGCTGGCGACCCTGCACCGCCCGGACAACACCGACGACCCCGAGCGGCTCGCCGCGATCGTCGACTCGCTCGCCAAGCTGCCGGTGCCGGTGGCGCTCGCCGCCCACCCGCGGCTGGTCGCCCGCGCCCACGAGCACGGCATCGACCTGGCCCAGGGCAACCTGCACGTCGGCCGCCCGCTGCCGTACGCGAGCCTGGTCGCCGCCGTGCTGGCCTCCGTGGGTGTGGTGACGGACTCCGGCGGCCTCCAGAAGGAGGCGTTCCTGCTGGAGCGCATCTGCACCACGATCCGCCCGGAGACCGAGTGGGTGGAAACCGTCAACACGGGCTGGAACGTCCTTGTACCCGACCCGCACACGCTGTCGCCCCAGGAATGGGCCGAGACCGTGACCCGCACCGTGCCGACCGACGACCCCGGCATCCCGTACGGCGACGGCCGCGCGGCGCACAACGTCGTCCGTCTCATGGAGGAATGGAAGGGGGGCAGCCGGCCCGCCTGACATGAGGAACGGAACAGGGGAGCGTGGCCGTCCGCCTGCGGACGGCCACATGTGACCCACAGTCCGTGCATGTCAGCGTGCTAGCGTCAACCGCTATGTCATCGTCTCCCCCGTCCGGGCCGCCTGCGGAAGGCAAGCGACCGCACGTCATCTATCTCGCCATCGGGTTCCCCCCGGCCGCCAAGAGCTCCACGTACCGGATGCGCGAGACCGCCAACCAGTTCGTGAAGGTCGGCTGGGACGTCACGGTCGTCAACATCGCCCGGGAGTCCTGGGAACTCGACTCGGGCATCGACCTCTCCCTGCTGGACCAGGTCGACCCCCGGGTGAAGATCGTCGAGCTGCCGCTGGCGCGCGAGGATCTCGAGACGGACATCCGCCTCTTCGACGAGGCGCGTGCCCTCGACCCCAACGGCTGGGTCGCCAAGCTCCGCAAGCGCCAGACCGAGAACTTCCCGGAGCCCAACTTCGGTGAGTGGCGCGACGACCTCGAGCAGGCCGTGCTGCGCATCCACCGGGAGAACCCGGCGGACCTGCTGCTCGCCAGCTGCGTGCCGTACGTGAACCTCGCCGCGGCCTGGAAGCTGTGGGAGGAAGCGAAGGTGCCGTACGCGGTGGACTTCCGCGACGGCTGGTCCATCGACGTCATCGACGGCGTCGAGGCCTTCGCCCGCGACTCCGCCGAGGGCGTCTGGGAACAGAAGATCCTGGACCACGCGGTGTCGCTGTGGGTCGTCAACGACCCCATCGCCGAGCACTACCGGCGGCGCTACCCCGACTTCGCCGACCGCGTGCACGTCGTCCGCAACGGCTACGACGCGGACAGCTCGCCGGGCCGGGCGCACAACCCCGACGCCGAGTCGGGTCTCGTCTTCGGCTACCTCGGCACGGTCAACTTCACCGTCCCGCACCTGGAGACGGTGCTGAACGCCTGGCGCGCCGCCCGCGCCAAGGAGCCGCTGCTGGCGAACGCGCGCTTCGAGCTGCGCGGCCATCTCGGCAACGGCGCCACCCGCGGTGCGAACCGACACGCCGAGGTCTTCAAGGAGGCCGAGGCCGACGGCGTCGTCTTCGGCGGTCCCGCAGCCAAGGCCGAGGTCTCCTCGATCTACGCCAGCTGGGACGCCATGGTGCTGATCCTCATCGGCGGCCGATTCGTCACCTCCGGCAAGGTGTACGAGTACATGGCGACCGGCCTGCCGATCGTGTCGGCGCACGCCGTCGAGCACGACGCCTCGAACGTGCTGAGGGGCCACCCGCTGTGGACCGGCGCCCCCGGCATCGACGAGGCTGGCCTGACCGAGTCCTTCATCAAGGCCGCCCACATGGCGGTGGAGACCACCGACGAGGAGCACGCCGACGCGATGGCCCACGCCGACCAGTTCACTCGTGAGGCGCTGATGTCCGTCGCCGTCAAGAACCTTGTCGAGGAGCTCGCCAAGTGACCGAAGTCCTGCTCGTGGCGTCCGTCCGGCCGAATTTCGGCGTGCTCGCCGACACGGTGCGCAAGTTCAACGCCCAGGGCGCGCGCGTGCACCTGGCGGGCATGTTCCACCTGGAGGCCGAGGGCGTCCCGGAGGAACTCGCCCAGGTCGAGCTGGCCGGTGCGCACCAGCTGCCTCGCACCCTCAAGCACCGCAGCCAGGCCGTGCGCCGCCGGCTCGGCAAGGCCCCGCGCGGCCTGCGCAACTGGACGCAGGTGCGGAGCGACTCGTGGCTGCGCTCCCACGGCCGCAAGGCCGACGTGCTCGTCGCCCTGGACGTGGCCGCCGTGTACACGGTGTGGCGACTCGCCGAGTACAACCGCACCGCCGCGGCCAGGTTCGGGCTGGCGCCCGCGCTGAAGGCCGTCGAGGAACTCAGGGCACAGGGCGGCACCACGGCCCGCCACTCCACCGTCCTGCCGCCGCTGAGCGCCGTCGCCCGTGATGTGAAGCGCTCGGTCGACCGGCTGCCCGCGCAGCTGGTCCGCACCGTGACCCCGCGGCCCGTGATGCGTTCCGGCGTCGGCGCCCGCCTGTGGCGCTCGGCCGTGACCGCGCCCGGCATGCCCATAAAGGTGCGCGCCGCGACCTCGCGGTACGTCGCCGAGGGCATGCAGTGGGCGGGCCGCACCAGCGGTGCGGCGCTCACCCTCGCGGACGCCGCCTCGAAGATCCCGGACCTCCAGCTGCGGGCGGACCTCTACAACGAGGGCGTCATGCAGGAGCTGAAGAAGGGCATCAGCCCCCGCTTCCTGGGCAAGGCGGTCGCGGCCCAGCTCGCGAACGCCGACGCGCTCTTCGCGAAGGGCAGGACCGACGAGGCGGCCGAGGCGCTCAACCGCACCCTGTTCCTGCACTTCCACCGGGTGCTGCACATCGACCAGTTGTCGTCGCCGCTGGCGAAGGACGCCGAGGGCTTCGTCGCCCCGCTGCACCGCTCCAAGGCGTTCCAGGCACTGAGCCGCCCCCGCGGCCGCAAGGTGCCCGCCGCGCCCGCCCCCACCGACCGCCCGCTGCGGCTGCTGGTGACGACGAGCGCCAACGACAACTTCCTGCACCTGATCAAGGAGCACTTCGCCGACCACCCGGGCGTCGAGCTGCGCTACCTCGACCTGGCCGCGAACAAGCACCTGAAGCGGATCTCCTGGGCCGCCCCGCGCATGCTCAAGGACCGGCTCGCGGGCGACACGAGCGACTACCAGGAAGAGGTGGAGCGCCTGATGCGCCCGCACCTCGACTGGGCCGACACCGTGTTCCTGGAGTGGGCGGCCGGTCCGGCCGGCATGCTCACCACGATCGACCCGGGCGACACCCGGATCGTCGTGCGCCTGCACAGCTACGAGGCGTTCACCCGCTGGCCGCACATGACGGACTTCTCCCGGATCGACGACCTCGTCTTCGTCGCCCCGCACGTGAAGGACCTGACGGCCTCGCTGGTGCCGACGCTGCGCGGCGAGCATGCCCCGCGGTTCCACCTCATCGACAACGCCATGGACCTGTCGGGCTTCAACCGCACGAAGCCGGCCGAGGCCCGCTTCAACCTCGGTCTGGTCGGCATCAGCCAGGTCGCCAAGGACCCGAAGTGGGCCCTGGACGTCCTGGAGCGGGTCCGCAGGCACGACGAGCGCTACCGGCTGCTCCTGGTCGGCGGCGACATGGACCCGAAGACCAGCCAGGCCACCAAGGACTACCTGGCCGAGTTCGAGGAGCTGCTGGCCCCGCTGGAGGAGTCCGGCGCGGTGGTCCGGCTCGGCCCGACGGACGACGTCCCGTCGAAGCTCGTCGAGATCGGCACGATCATCAGCTCCTCCGTGCGCGAGGGCTGCCACGTCGGTCTGATGGAGGGCGCGGCCAGCGGTGCCGTCCCCGTCGCCCGCGACTGGCCGTTCTACGCGGGCAAGCCCAACAGCGCCCGCACCCTCTACCCCGAGGGCTGGGTCGTGGCCTCCCCCGCCGAGGCGGCCGAGCGGATCCTGAAGATCACGGCCACGGAGGAGTCCTGGCGCGCGGCAGGCAAGCTCGCCACCGAGCACGCGCTGACCGTGTGGGACTGGCCCGTGGTGCAGAAGCACTTCGAGAAGCTGCTCCTCGAAGAGGGCTGACCGGCTCTCTTCGCCGTATGAGTGAGGGCCCCCGGGATCTTCCCGGGGGCCCTCACTCATGCGCCTGCTCGTGCGCTCACGGGTGCCGCAGCCGCCATCCCGCCCACGCCGACTCCACCATCTCCCGCACGCCACGCTCAGCGCTCCAGCCGAGCTCCTGGTGGATGAGGTCGGCGGAGGCCACGACCCGGGCCGGGTCGCCCGGACGGCGGGCGGACACGTCGGGCCCGGCCTCCGCGCGGCCGGTGACGTCCTGGATGACGCCGATCATCTCGGCGACCGAGACACCCTCGCCGCGGCCGATGTTGAGGACCAGCCTGGCCTCGGGATCGGCGGCCAGCCGTCGGGCGGCCGCGACATGCGCGGCGGCGATGTCCTCGACGTGGATGTAGTCGCGGACGCAGGTCCCGTCGGGCGTCGGATAGTCGTCACCGAAGATCCGCGGCGCCTCACCCGCCTCGAGCCGCTCGAAGACCATCGGGACGAGGTTGTAGACCCCGTCGTCACCCAGCTCGGGCGTGGCCGCGCCCGCCACGTTGAAGTAGCGCAGCGAGGCGGTGGCCATCCCGTGCCGGGCGCCGACCGCCCCGACCAGCCACTCGCCGGCGAGCTTGGTCTCGCCGTAGGGGTTGATCGGCGCGCACGGCGTCTTCTCGGTGACGAGGTCGACGTCGGGCATGCCGTACACGGCGGCGGACGAGGAGAACAGGAACCGGCCGACGCCCGCGGCGACGGCCGCGTCCAGCAGGACCCGCATGCCCTCGACGTTCTCGCGGTAGTAGTACAGCGGCCGGTCCACGGACTCGCCCACCTGCTTCTTGCCCGCGATGTGCACGATGCCGGTGATGCCGTGCTCGCGCAGCACCCGCTCGACGGTGTCGCCGTCGAGCACCGTGCCGACCTCCAGCACCACACCGTCCGGGAGCCGCTCGGCCCGGCCCGTGCTCAGGTCGTCGAGGACGACGACCGGCTCACCGGCGTCCGTCATCGCCTTCACGACATGCGAGCCGATGAAACCGGCACCGCCCGTGATCAGCCAGGACATGGGAAAACCTTCCTGCACCAGGGCCCCGCCCCAGACACGGGACGGGGCCATGAGGTTGTTCTCGTACGAGCGTCAGCCGCCGATGACGACGCGGCGGACGCCCTTCCAGGCCTCCGGGTCCGTCGTACGGCGACCGTCGACCAGGACCGTGACGTCCGGCAGGTCGGCCGGGGTCAGCGTGCGGTACTCGGCGTGGTCGGCCTGGAGGATCGCCGCGGTGACCTTCTCGCCCGCGTGCGGGGTGAGACCGTGGGCGGCGAGCTCCTCGTCCGTGTACATCGGGTCCGAGACGAACGGCACCGCGCCCCGCGCCTTGAGGGCCTCGACGGTCGGGAACACGCCGGAGAAGGCGGTCTCCTTCACGCCACCGCGGTAGGCGGCGCCCAGCACCAGCACGTTCACGCCGGTCAGGTCGCCGTAGGCGGCGGCCAGCAGGTCGACGGCGTAGTCGGGCATCGCGGCGTTCGCCTCACGGGCGGAGCGCACGACGGTCGCGGCCGGGTCGTTCCACAGGTACATCCGCGGGTAGATCGGGATGCAGTGACCGCCGACGGCGATGCCCGGCTGGTGGATGTGGCTGTAGGGCTGCGAGTTGCAGGCCTCGATGACCTTCTTGACGTCGATGCCGTTGCTGTCGGCGAAGCGCGCGAACTGGTTCGCCAGGCCGATGTTGACGTCCCGGTAGGTCGTCTCGGCGAGCTTGGCCAGCTCGGAGGCCTCGGCGGTGCCCAGGTCCCACACGCCGTTCGGCTGGGGCAGGTCGGCGCGCTCGTCGAAGTCCAGGACCTGCTCGTAGAACTCCACACCACGGGCGCTCGACGCCTCGTCGATGCCACCGACCAGCTTGGGGTAGCGGCGCAGGTCGGCGAAGACCCGGCCGGTCAGCACGCGCTCCGGGGAGAAGACCAGGTGGAAGTCCTCGCCCGCGGTCAGCCCCGAGCCCTCGGCCAGCATCGGCGCCCAGCGGGTGCGGGTGGTGCCGACCGGCAGCGTGGTCTCGTAGCTGACGAGCGTGCCGGGCTTGAGGCCCTGGGCGATCGCCTTCGTCGCGGAGTCCATCCAGCCGAAGTCCGGGGTGCCCTCGGCGTCCACGAACAGCGGGACGACCACGACGACGGCCTCGGACTCGGCGACGGCGGACGCGGTGTCCGTGGTCGCGCTCAGCAGCCCGGCGTCGACGGCCTGCTTCAGCTTGACGTCGAGGTCGTGCTCGCCGGGGAACGGCTCGACGCCGGCGTTGACCAGCTCGACGACCTTCTCGTTGACGTCCGCGCCGATGACCCGGTGGCCCTTGGAGGCGAACTGCACGGCCAGCGGCAGGCCGATCTTGCCGAGTGCTACTACACAGATGTTCATGGAGGGTCGCTACTTCCTTTTGGAACCGGTCGGCTTCTTGGAGCCGTTCGGCTTGGACTTCTTGGCGCCGACCGCCCGCTTCAGGCGGCCGGCCCCGGACTTCAGTTTCCGCACGAGTCTCTCGAGCCCCCGGCGGAGCACCGTGATCTTAGGCGGGTACATCTGGGCCGTGTCGATCACTACACGCCCCTTGTCGTTCACCACGGCCGACGCCCGGTAGGGGTCCCCCTCCCGGCCCCACTGGCGCGCCAGCGGCATGGGCAGGTCCTTGCCCCGTACGGGAATCTCGTACGTCGAACCGGCCACGTCCAGGTATACCCGCACGCCCCGCTTCGCGGTGACGTACGCCAGCGGGACCCGGGCGTGCAGCACGGTGGCCGCGCCGTCCTCGGAAGGCTCGAGCGTGACCTCGCCCACCGGCGCCGGCAGCACGTGGTCCGCCTTCAGCCGGCGCGCGCCGGGCTTGTCGGCCGACTTGGGCATGGCCTTGTCGGCGAGCCGCAGCACCGCGCCGTCGACATCCCCGAGCACCGGCACCCGCACGGACAGCGTGTACGTGAGCGCCTCGCCCTGCTGCTCCCAGGCGGAGGCGAGCAGCTCGGTGCCCTGGGCGAGACGGCCCGGCACCGACTCCCCGACCAGCTCGTAGACGCGGTCGGCCAGGCCGATGCGCGGGTCGCGGAAACCGGCGTACCGGGCGTAGGCGCGCTCACCCTCGAGAACGAACGGCGGCGCCCCGTGCTCCTTCTCCGAGCTGATCGCCTCGGCGAGCTCGTCGATCGCGCCGACCCGGGCCAGGGCTATGCGCACCCTGCGCTTGACGTCCATCGCGTCACGGATGCCGTCGGTGAAGTAGACGTCGGCGAGCCGCGCGATGCCCGCGCAGATCTGCCGCTGGAGTTCGCGGTCCAGGCCCGGGAAGTCGTCCTGGACGAGCTTGGCGAGCTCCCAGGTGAAGTGCCGGCGCAGCAGGGCGTCCCGCTCGGGGCCCGCCTCGACGAGACCGGCCGTGAAGTCCATGATCTCGGCGGCGGCCCGCAGCCGCGCCAGGTGGTCGGCACGGTAGGTGATGTTGCTGGCGTCGCCGCGCTTGACCGCGTAGTAGCAGGTGTAGTCGGCCACCACCGAGATCTTCTTCGCGCGGACGCACGCCTCGATGGTGAACGGCTGGTCGCTGCCCACGGGCAGGTGCTCGGGGAAGCGCAGCTTGTACTTCTCGACCAGGTCCCGGCGGAACAGCTTGGTGTTGGCCAGCGTGAAGGGCAGCGCGGAGTGGTACAGGCTGACGTCCGGGTCGTTCTGCTTGTACAGCGCCTGGTGCACGTAACGGCCGTTGGTGCCGACCATCTTGCCGACCACGACGTCGGAGCCGTGCTTGTCGGCGCAGTCCACCATCCGCTCCAGCGCCTCCTCGCCGAGGTAGTCGTCGGAGCCGATGAAGTACACGTAACGGCCGGTGGCCACGTCCAGCGCCCGGTTGCTGGGCGCGGCCGGGCCGCCGGAGTTCGGCTGGTGGAGCACCTTGACGGTGTCCGGGTACAGCGCCGCGAACCGGTCCAGCTCGGGGCCGCTGTCGTCGGTGGAGCCGTCGTCCACGGCGACGATCTCCAGGCGCTCACGGCCGATGCTCTGCCCGACGAGGGAGTTCAGGCACTCCGTCAGGTAGGGCATCGTGTTGTAGACGGCAACGATGACGCTGACGTCAGGCGCAGCAGACATGCTCCGACTCCTGGTCTCCGACAGCCGACGGCCGGCTGGGTCCTGCGGGGAAAGTCTCACAGAACATAGGAGTCCTGCCGAGCACGCACCGTTCCCCCGATGTGTGATGCTCAGCTGCCATCTGCGGCCAGGTCCTCCGGCTGAAGGGACACGCTGCGGTCGGTGTTCGCCGATTCGAGGACCGCGGCCGCCACCTCGACGGTACGCATGCCCTGGCGCAGGGTGCAGATGTCGGCGGGCTTGCCGAGTACCGCGTCCCGGAACAGCTCGTGCTCGACGAGCAGCGGCTCGCGCTTCGGGATGGCGTACCGGATCATGTCGCCCTCGGACACCCCGCGGAACGCCCGCAGGGCCTCCCACTCGGTGGTCACGGCGGCGTTGGAGTGGAACGTCAGGTCGGCGGTCAGGGTGTCGGCGATGAAGCAGCCGCGCTCACCGGTGACCGAGGTGAACCGCTCCTTGAGCGGGCTCAGCCAGTTCACCAGGTGGTTGACCATGGTGCCGTCGTCGAGACGCCCCACCGCGGAGACCATGTCCTCGTGCTCACGGCCGCTCTTGGAGACGGTGTGCGCGGCGATGGACACGTACTGGCGTCCGGTCACCCAGCCGGTGAGGTCGATGTCGTGGGTGGCGAGGTCCTTGACGACACCGACGTCCGCGATGCGGTGCGGGAAGGGGCCCTGGCGGCGGGTGACGACCTGGTAGACGTCACCGAGCTCACCGGCCTCCAGGCGGGCGCGCAGCGACATCAGCGCAGGGTTGCAGCGCTCGATGTGACCCACGCCGGCCACCAGGCCGCGCGACTCGAAGGCCTCGACGAGACGACGGGCGCCCTCGACGGTGTCGGCGACCGGCTTCTCGACCAGCGCGCACACGCCGGCCTCGGCGAGCGCCAGGCCGACCGGCTCGTGCAGGGCGGTGGGGCAGGCCACGACGGCGTAGTCCACGCCGAGCGCGATGAGCTCCTCGACGGTGTTCAGGATCGGCGCGCCCTGGGCGGCACCGAACTTGTCGCCCATCGGGTCGACGACGCCGACGAGGTCGACGCCCTCCAGACCCGACAGGACGCGGGCGTGGTGACGCCCCATGGAACCGAGGCCGACGAGTCCCGCTCGCAGCGACTTCCCGGTACTCACAGTTGCTCCCCCAGAGCATTGACGGCGGTGACGATGCGCTCCAGGTCCTGGGCGGACAGGGCCGGGTGCACGGGCAGGGACACGACCTGGGCGGCCGCACGGTCCGTTTCGGGCAGGTCCCAGTCACGGCCCGCCTTCTGGTCCGGCTCCCAGTACGGCTTCAGCCGGTGGATGGGAGTCGGGTAGTACACGGCGTTGCCGATGCCGGCCTCGGTCAGCTTGGCCATGGCGGCGTCGCGGTCGCCCAGGACGCGCACCGTGTACTGGTGGTAGATGTGCCGGGCGCCCTCGGCGACCTTCGGCGTGATCACGTTCGGCGCGGTGATGTGCTCGGTGAGGTACGCGGCGTTGGCGATGCGCTGCTCGGTCCAGCCGTCCAGCTTGCCGCGCTGGACGCGGCCGATGGCGGCGGACACGTCCGTCATGCGCACGTTGGCGCCGACGATCTCGTTGGCGTAGCGCTTCTCCATGCCCTGGTTGCGCAGCAGGCGCAGGGTGCGGGCGGTCTCCGCGTCGCCGGTGGAGATCATGCCGCCCTCGAGGCTGTGCATGTTCTTCGTCGGGTAGAAGCTGAAGGTGCCCGCGGCACCGAAGGCGCCGACCGGGGTGCCGTTCAGCGCGGCCGCGTGGGCCTGGCAGGCGTCCTCGATCACGGCGAGCCCGTGCTGCTCGGCGATCGCCATGATCTTGTCCATGGCGGCCGGGTGACCGTACAGGTGCACCGGCATGATCGCGGCGGTGCGCGGCGACAGGGCGGCCTCGACGGCGGCCGGGTCGAGGCAGTACGTCTCCGGGTCGATGTCGACGAAGACCACGTCGGCGCCGACCAGCCGCACCGCGTTGGCGGAGGCGGCGAAGGAGAACGACGGCACGATGACCTCGTCGCCCGGGCCGAGACCGAGGGCGAGGAGCGACAGGTGCAGCGCGGAGGTACCGGAGTTGACCGCGACGCAGTGACGCCCGTCGACGAGCTCCGAGAACTCCTCCTCGAAGGCGGCCACTTCGGGTCCCTGGACGACCATGCCGCTGCGCAGTACGCGCACCGCGGCCTCGATCTCCTCCTCGCCGATCACGGGCTTGGCGGCCGGTACGAACTCATGGGCGTCGGTCATCGACATCCCCTCCTCTACGGCGACCTCTAAGCCGCACCACGTCTTGCATGGTCGGGAAGAGACCGTGTCGATGCTCAGCACGGCCGCATCCCTGGTGTTGTCCGCCGATGCCGGTGAGCGGGGCGGACGGGTTGTACACAGGACCCCGCCCCCCTGAGGGCTCCTTGCGGGAAGTCAGCCGTGTCCGGTTGGAAGACCGGATGTGCTCATCGGCCGGGGTCACGGTGTGCATATCTTTGGCCACCGGGACCACAGTGCACGTTACCAGCACGCGGACAGCGATTTTCCCCAGGGTTACCACAGTGAAACTCACGGAGAGCGTGCACTCCATCACAAGCGAGACATAGAGTAACTCGCCGCTGAACGCAATGCGACGCGGGCACCCGGAGGATACCGGGTGCCCGCGTGACGCTCAGCCAGACTCAGCCGCAATCACGAAGAGTCAGACGGAGTCGCAAAGGAACCGGAGTCACTCCTCCGTCGAGGCCGAGACCGTCGGCTGGCCCTGCTGGGCCGCCGCCGTGGTCTTCGACACCGTCTTCGCGGCCTTCTTCGCCGTCGTCTTCTTCGCGACGGTCTTCTTCGCGGCCGTCTTCTTCACCGCCGCCGTCTTCTTGGTGGCGGCCTTCTTCGCCGTGGCCTTCTTCGCCGTCTTGCGCGCGGCCGCCTTCTTCGCCGGAGCGGCCTCCGGCTCCTCGGCGGGCACCTCGGTCTCCTCGGCGGCGGTCTCCACGACCGACGGCACGACCACGACGGCCGTCTCCTCGGACGCGGTCGGCGCGGTGGCCTTGCGCACGGCACGGCGCCGCGGGCGGGCCGGGGCCGCGCTCTCGACGACGGGCTCGGCGACCTGCTCCGCCTCGGGCTGCTCCACCGGAGCGGCCTCGACGGCCGGGGCCGGCGCGACCGACGGCTCGGCGACCGTCAGCACGGCGGCCTCTGCCCCGGCGGGCGAACCGGCCGGCGCGGACACCTTGCGGGTGGCGCGACGACGGGTACGGCCCTTGGGCGCGGCCTCGTCGACGGGGGCCTCGGCGACCGCGGCCTCGACGACCGGGTCCTCGACGGCGACCGGCTCGGCCTGCGCGGTGACCGCCTCGGCCGGCTGCACCGGACGTTCGGCCTCCGCCTCGGCGGTGACGTCCTGCGCGGTGGGCGCCTCGACGGCAGCCTCGGCGGGCTCCTCCGTGGCGCTCTCCTCGAAGCCGCCCGCCCTGCGCGACGCGCCACCCCTCGGCGCACCCGCCGGAGCGGACGCCCGACGGCTCGCCCGACGGCGGCCCCGGCCTCGCGTGGCAGAGGCCTCCGCCTCGGCGATGCTGCTGTACAGCTCCTCGTCCGGCGCGAACTCGGGGGCGGCGAGCGCGACCGGCTCGGCCACCTCGGCGGCGACCTCGGCCTCGCTCTCCGTCTCCTGCCCGGCGCCCACCAGCGACTCGGCGACGTCGACCGTCACCGTGTCGTGCTCGTGGTCGTGACCCTGTCCGTCGCCACCGCGGCCGCGCTTCTTGCGCTTGCCGCCGCCACCGACCGCGGTCGGCTGCTCCATGTGGACGATGACCCCGCGCCCGTTGCAGTGCACACAGGTCTCGGAGAACGACTCCAGCAGTCCCTGGCCGACCCGCTTACGGGTCATCTGCACGAGCCCCAGCGAGGTCACTTCCGCGACCTGGTGCTTCGTACGGTCGCGGCCCAGGCACTCCAGCAGGCGTCGCAGCACCAGGTCCCGGTTGGACTCCAGCACCATGTCGATGAAGTCGATCACGATGATGCCGCCGAGGTCGCGCAGCCGCAGCTGGCGCACGATCTCCTCGGCCGCCTCCAGGTTGTTCCTGGTGACCGTCTCCTCGAGGTTGCCGCCCTGACCGGTGAACTTGCCGGTGTTGACGTCGACGACGACCATCGCCTCGGTCCGGTCGATCACCAGCGAACCGCCGCTGGGCAGCCAGACCTTGCGGTCCAGCGCCTTGGCGAGCTGCTCGTCGATCCGGTACGTCGCGAAGACGTCGACCTCGGAGGTCCACCTGTTCAGGCGGTCGGCCAGGTCGGGCGCGACGTGCGAGACGTACCCGTGGATGGTCGACCAGGCCTCGTCACCGCTGACGATGACCTTGGAGAAGTCCTCGTTGAAGATGTCGCGCACGACCCGGACGGTCATGTCCGGCTCGCCGTACAGCAGCGTCGGCGCGTTGCCGCCGTTCTTCGCCTTCTTCTGGATGTCCTCCCACTGCCCCTGCAGCCGCTCGACATCGCGGCGCAGCTCGTCCTCGCTCGCGCCCTCGGCGGCGGTGCGCACGATGACGCCCGCGTCCTCGGGGACGATCTTCTTGAGGATCGTCTTCAGCCGGGCCCGCTCGGTGTCGGGCAGCTTGCGGCTGATGCCGGTCATCGAGCCCTCGGGCACGTACACGAGGTAGCGGCCCGGGAGGGAGACCTGGCTGGTCAGGCGGGCGCCCTTGTGGCCGATCGGGTCCTTCGTCACCTGGACGAGGACCGACTGACCCGACTTGAGGGCGGCCTCGATGCGGCGCGGCCCGTTGGCCATGCCGAGCGCCTCGAAGTTGACCTCACCGGCGTAGAGCACCGCGTTGCGGCCCTTGCCGATGTCGATGAAGGCGGCCTCCATCGACGGCAGCACGTTCTGGACCTTGCCCAGGTAGACGTTGCCGACGTACGAGGTGGCCTGCTCCTTGTTGACGTAGTGCTCGACGAGCACGTTGTCTTCCAGGACGCCGATCTGGGTGCGCTCGCCGCTCTGGCGGACGACCATCACCCGCTCGACGGCCTCGCGGCGGGCCAGGAACTCGGCCTCGGTGATGATCGGCACCCGTCGGCGGCCCTGCTCACGGCCTTCCCGACGGCGCTGCTTCTTGGCCTCGAGGCGGGTCGAGCCCTTGATGGACTGCACCTCGTCGGACGGCTCGGAGGGCTTGCGCGGCTCACGGACCTTGACGACCGTGCGCTCCGGGTCCCCGTCGGCCTGCTCGGCTTCGGGAGAGGAGTCACCGGCACGACGACGCCGGCGACGGCGACGACGGCTGCCGGCGGTGGAGCCACCGGCGTCCTCCTCGGCGTCCTCCGCGTCCTCGTCCTCCTGCTCGGCGGTGTCCTCGGCGTCCTGCGCGGCCTGCTCGGCGGCGAAGTCGTCGGACTCGGCCTCCCCGGAGTCCCCCTCGCCGTCGGCGGCATCGCCACGACGGCGGCGACGGCCACCACGACGGCGACGGCGACGCGACCCGGTCTCCTCGGTGTCGTCGTCACTGTCGACGACGTCCTCGGCCTCGTCGGCCTCGTCCGGCTCGGTCTCCGACTCGTCCGCGGCGGGGGCCGCGACGGGCGCGGCGGCCTCGGCGGTGCGGCCGGTCTCGGCCTCGTCGCCGAAACCGGCGGCGCGGCGACGACGGCGACGACGCGACCCGGTCGGCTCCTCCGGAGCCTCCTGAGTGACCTCGGCCTCTTCGGGCTCCTCGGCCTCCGGCACCTCGGTCCCGGCGGCGGCGGCCTCGGCCGCGGCCCGCTGCAGGGTCTGGAACTGCGGCTCGGCGAACACGGGCGCCTGGAACACGGCGACCGCGGGCCGCGCCGGACGACGCGGCGCGTCGGCCTCCGCGCTCTCCTGCGAGGGCGCGGAGAAGCCTCCGGCGGCCCGGCGGACCACACGACGGCGCCCACGACGGGAACCGGTGTCCTCGTCGGCCTGAGCGGACTGCGCGGCCTGAGCGGTCTCGGCGGCGGGCGTGGCCTCGGCCGGGGCGGCAGGCGCCTCGGGAGCCTTCGCCTCTTCGACGGGGGCGACGGCCGGCTCGGCAACCTCGGCCTCGGCGGCGGGCGCGGTCACCCGACGCGTGGCGCGACGGCGGGTACGGGGGGCGGGCTCGGCGGGCGCCTCGTCCGCCACGGCCGGAGCCTCTGCCTCGGCGGCGACGGCGGGCGTCTCGGCCTCCGGCGCCCCGGCGGGCGCGGTCGCCCGACGGGTGGCCCGGCGCCGCGTACGGGGCGCGGCCTCGGCGGGCGCCTCGTCCGCCACCTGCGCGACAGGCTCGGACTCGGGTTCGGCGGCGGGTTCGGCGGCGGGCTCGACGACCTCGGCCGGAGCTTCGGAGGGCGTCGCCACGCGACGCGTCGCCCGGCGACGGCTGCGGCGAGGAGCGGCGTCCTCGGCGGCGGCCTCCTCGGCGGGGGCTTCCTCGACGGCGGGCGCGCTCACCTCGGCGGCCACGGGCAGAACGGTCTCGGCGGCCTCGGCGGCGGCCGGAGCCCCGGCGGGCGCGGAGGCACGGCGGGTGGCCCGGCGCCGGGTACGCGGTGCGGCCTCGGCGGCTTCCTCGGCCTTGGTGTCGGCCGTGCCGTCGGTCTGAGCGGCCTCGGTGACCTCGTCTTCGAGGTCCTCCTCGGCCAACTGCTCGGCGGATTCCACGGCCGGTATGGCCGGCGTGGTGATCTCGGCCGAGGTGTCGGCGCCGGCGACCGGCGGACCCGCCGGTCGGGAAGCGGCACGACGCCGACGACGCGGCGGCAGGGTGTCGCTGGGGCTGTTCGCTTCGGAGTCCGTGGCGGACTCTGCGGATTCGGTTGGCTCGAGCATGCGGGCGTTTCTCCCGTCAGGCTCCCGGGCGCCGCGCCTGGTCCGGCGTCGATCACGAGGGATCGATCGCCGTTGACGTCCGCGGCTCGCGCGATGCGCGGTGCCGCCGTCCGGGGCGCGGGCGCCGCACGGGAGCTCTCTGTGTCCTGTCTCGCCGGTTCCGTACGCCGAATGCGTACGGCCTGGCGAAAGTCTTCTGGTCGGTTGCCGCCCGACCCAGGTGGCTCCCGAGTACGAGGGCGGCGCTACGACGTCCGTCCCTTCGCGGAACTTCCCTACGCGGGCGCCTTCGCGGCGGCAGCGGGTTCGGCCGTTGTGGGGGCCTGAGCTGCCTCGCGGTCGGGCGCGAGCGGGTCGGTCACCGTGCCGGTCTCTTCATCGAACAGCCCCTGCGCCAGCCTGGTCACCGCAGCGGGGACCGGCGGCGCCAGGTCGGCCACGGCGCGAAGACCGGACAGGACGTCGTCGGGTCGTACGGCAGGCGTCACGTGCCGAACAACCAGCCGCAGTATCGCACAGGGCTGGTCCGTCGGCCTATCAGCAGGTTCACTGTGCGTCTCAAGTTGTACGACGGCGGCGCGGGCGTCGAAGGTTCGGACGCCGTTCTTGGCCATCCGCTGGACCTCGACGGCGTCGGCCTTGTTGAAGGCCTCCACCGCGCGATCGGCGTCGGCCGGGTCCACCCCGTCCAGTCGCAGCTCCCATACGGAGGCCGTCAGCCGGTCGGCGAGCCCCGAGGTCCGGGCCTCGACCGCGTCGACGACGTCGAGCCCGGTGGGGAGCGACTCGTCGAGGAGGATTCTCAGCTTCTCCGGGTCACGCGCCGCGGTGAGCGCGATCTCCAGATACTCCGCCTCACTGCCCGTGCCGGTGGGTGCGGCATTGGCGTACGACACCTTCGGATGCGGCGTGAACCCCGCCGAGTACGCCATCGGCACCTCGGCACGGCGCAGCGCACGCTCGAAGGCGCGCTGGAAGTCACGGTGGCTGGTGAACCGGAGGCGGCCGCGCTTGGTGTAGCGCAGTCGGATGCGCTGCACCGCGGGTGCGGGCGGCGGGCCTTCGGGCTGTCGCTTGCCCAGTGTCGTTCAGTCCTTCGTGAGAGCGGTCGTACTCCTACCAAGAGTACGTGTCTCGGCCCCCGATGGTTCCCGTCGGCCGACCGCCTCCCGCTCCCGCGACTCCCCGAAGAGCATCCGGCGCACGTCCGCGCGGGCCTGCCGGGCGGTCTCCCGGGCGGAGGCCAGGGTCTGCCGGGTGGCCCGGCCCACGCTGCGCGCGGCGCGGGCGGCGGGACGCAGCACGGCGTCGCGGACGACATGCCCGACCGGCGTGAGGACGGTCCGGTACACCCAGCGCACGGGCTCCACGAAGATCCACCGGAAGAGGGTCCCGAGGAACCGTCCGACGGCCCGCGAGATCCGTCCGGCGATCCGCCAGGCGTGCCCGAGGGCCTCCCCCACCTCCCGCGCGACGACCGCCAGGAAACGGCCGACGGGGGCGAGCACCCAGCGCCACAGCGCGAGGACCGGCAGCACGACCAGGAGCCGGGCGGTCCAGTACAGGACCAGGCCGATCCCGGTGACGAGCAGCGTCAGGAGCTGCCACACCCCTCGTGCGCACCAGGTGATCGCCCGCCCGACCGGCGCGAGGATCCACCGGTGGACCCAGCCGGCCGGAACGACGACGAGGTACCGCACCAGCCACGCCACGACGGTGTACGCCCCGACGCCGACGGCGGCGAGAACGGCCCCGATCCCCTGCAGCAGCCACCGGCCCGCGTGCCCGATCGGCGTCAGAACGCGCGCGTACACCCACGCCAGCCCGGCCCCGATCCCGCGCGCCAGCCACGCGATGCCGTGCCCGACCGGAGTCAGGACGTACCGGTAGGACCACACCACCGGCACCACGAGCAACACCTTGACGAGCCATCCGAGCGCCCTGCCCACCGGGACGACGGCATACCGCCACAGCCCGATCAACGGCCAGACGAACAGCGCCTTCCCGAGCCACAGCAGGGCCCGTCCCAGCGGCCGGAGCACCGTGTCCCGGAGCAGCCGCGCCACGACGACGAGCGCGTCCCACACCATCCGCACCGGCACGACCAGCACGAGCACGACGATCCGCACGGGCAGCCGGATCGCCACCACGAGGCACCCCTCGGGCGCCCGCACGGGCGGCTGCGCGGGCTGTCCGGCGGGCTGTCCGGCGCGCGGTTTCTCCAGGTCCATAACGACGTAGACGCTACAACCACCCCGGTGGATGCGCTGTTGAGGGTGCGTCAGGGGCGGGTTACTTCTTCCGGGGCCGTGCCGCCTTCCCCGCCCGGGACGCCATCGGACGGCGTTCCGGGCCGGCCGGCCGGGCGACGGCCTGGACGTGGGGCGCGGAGAACCCGCGGTTGGTCTCCGTCTGGTGGCGGACGGCATCGGGCAGGTCCGGCATCTCCAACAGCGTGTCGCACGCCCGGACGGCGGCCTGGTGGTCGCCGACCCAGTAGGCGCAGATGGAGAACTCGAAGAGCAGACCCCACCGGTACACCCAGGACCTGGTGAACAGCAGGTCGTCGGGCTCGCTCCTGCCGACGACCGCGCCGAGCAGGGCGTACGCGGTGTGGTAGCGGCCCTTGAGGCGCAGCCGCGAGGCCAGTTCGTAGACGGCTTCGAGGCGGGCCGGGCGGGACTCCCAGGCGCGGGAGAACGCGTTCATGGCTCCGGGCCAGTCGTCCGCCTTCTCCGCCCGCAGGACCCCGGCCTCCAGCAGCGCGCAGTAGACCTCCTCGCCCCAGCCGCCGAGCTCGGCACGCCGCTCGTACAGTGCGATCGCCTCGTCCACATGGCCCAGGTCGCGTTCGGTGTTGGCGAGGTAGAAGACCGTGCGCGCGTTGGTGGGGTCACGCTCCAACTCGCCCCGCAGCAGGCGCGCGTCGCGCTCGAACTTGTCGCTGCGGCAGCCACCGTCCGCATGGTCCTCGATGACGAGCGCCTCCAGGTTCTCCTGCTGGTCGGGGCCGTCGGTGCACGGGTACTCGTGGGTGACGCCTTCGTAGCGCCAGGCCCGGTCGCCCCGCATGAGGTGCTTGAAGCGGTGCTGGGTGCCGGGGGTGTCGTAGCGCAGCATGTACGAGCCCGCCGTCAGCCGGGGCAGCGGGGCGTCCTGGCGCATGACGTGGTCGGCGTCGAGAGTGAGCAGGTAGTCGGCCTTGCCGCGGGCGTGCTGGATGTTCAGCGTCCGGTTGTGCCCGAAGTCGACCCAGGGCTCCTCGTGGAGCTCGCCCGGAATGCCGTCGAGCACCTTGCGGATCAGATCTTGTGTGCCGTCGGTCGAACCGGTGTCGGAGATCACCCAGTAGTCGATGAGGGGCCGTACGGACTCCAGGCAACGTTCGATCACGCGCGACTCGTCCTTGACGATCATGCACAGGCACAGGGTCTGGTTCGTCATGGGCGTCAAGGTGACACAAATCCGCCTTCCAGCCGCCCGCTCCACGCGAGGAATACCCCATCAGCACGCATCTATTAGTCCGATACGTCGATAAAAAATATCTTTTGCACCTTGTTCATCGCAGGAACCGGCTCGCTCAGGTCAAGCTCACCCTCAGGTTCGGGGAGCGCCCCGGCCGCTCGACGCAAGGAGCACTTGAATGCGCCCTGAGTTCGGACCGTACTCACTCCTCGGGCCGGTGGCCCGACACCGATGCAAGCGGGCCGGCATGGTGGCCTCGCTCGCCGTGATCCTCGCGGCCGGCGTGATCAGCCCGGCCGCGGCGGCGGCCCGCAGCGTCACCGACCGAGTACAGGCGGAGCTCCCCTCCGCGGGTGGCAAGTGCAAGCCGGGCCACCACAAGCCGGATCACCACAAGCCGAGGGCGATCGAGGCCGGCGGCAGGGACAAGTGCAAGGGCCCGACGGGTCCCACCGGCCCCAAGGGTCCGAAGGGCCCCAAGGGCGACCACGGAGCCACCGGCGCGACCGGCCCCACAGGACCGACGGGCGCCACGGGAGCCACCGGGGCGACGGGCACCCATGGCCGGCAGGGCGTGACCGGTGCCACCGGCGCGACGGGAGCCACGGGCACGGCGGGCGTCGACGGCATCGACGGCATCGACGGCGCGACCGGAGCCACCGGCGCCGCAGGGAACGACGGCGCGACCGGAGCCACCGGCGCCGCGGGCAACGACGGCGCGACGGGCCCCACGGGTGCCACCGGCACGACCGGCGCGACCGGACCCTGTTCCGACATCGACGCCTCGCAGGACGCCGACGGCTTCGAGCTGAGGGTCGCGCTCACCGGCGGAGTGACGTACGCGGGCATCCACGACCTCCGCGGCACTGCGCCCCGCCCCTTCGTGTGGACGGACCTCAGCACCCACCCCAACTACCCGGCGGGCGGCCTTGACCCCGACGGACGCGACGTGGGCTTCGTCTGCGGAGCCGCCGTCAACGGGCACAACGCCAACGCCGGGAACCCCGTGAAGTTCGACGTCATGACCACCACCGGCCAGGTCTGGGAAACCACCTGCGTCGCGGTCGGCGTGACCAACCCGGCCACTTTGAACTGCAACGACGCCAACGGTCTGCCCAACCCCTGGACCAAGGTGACCCTCCAGCCGCTCGCCGGCGCCGTCAACGGCGGCTCGTGACGGACCCGCACCGCGCTGGAAGCGATGCCCGGAGGTCCGCCGACCGACCTCCGGGCATGTGTCGCGAGACCCGCAGGGCCGCCGCGAATCCTCAGTGGCTGTGCGCCGCGCTCCCCGCCGGCTGCTTCACCGTCAGGGGCAGCAGCTTCTTGCCGGTCGGGCCGATCTGGATGTGGGTGTCCATCGCCGGGCACACCCCGCAGTCGAAGCAGGGCGTCCAGCGGCAGTCCTCGACCTCCGTCTCGTCGAGGGCGTCCTGCCAGTCCTCCCAGAGCCAGTCCTTGTCGAGGCCCGAGTCCAGGTGGTCCCAGGGCAGGACCTCCTCGTAGGACTTCTCGCGGGTCGTGTACCAGTCGACGTCCACGCCGAAGGCGGGCAGCGTCTTGTCCGCGCAGGCCATCCAGCGGTCGTAGGAGAAGTGCTCGCGCCAGCCGTCGAAGCGGCCGCCGTCCTCGTAGACGGCGCGGATGACGGCGCCGATACGGCGGTCGCCGCGCGAGAGGAGGCCCTCGACGATGCCCGGCTTGCCGTCGTGGTAGCGGAAGCCGATCGAGCGGCCGTACTTCTTGTCGCCCCGGATCTTGTCCCGGAGCTTCGTGAGACGCGCGTCGGTCTCCTCGGCGGAGAGCTGCGGCGCCCACTGGAACGGGGTGTGCGGCTTCGGCACGAACCCGCCGATCGAGACCGTGCAGCGGATGTCGTTCTGGCCGGAGACCTTGCGGCCCTCGGCGATCACCTTCATCGCCATGTCGGCGATCTGGAGGACGTCCTCGTCCGTCTCCGTCGGCAGACCACACATGAAGTACAGCTTCACCTGACGCCAGCCGTTGCCGTACGCGGTGGAGACCGTCCGGATCAGGTCCTCTTCGGAGACCATCTTGTTGATGACCTTGCGCATGCGCTCCGAGCCGCCCTCGGGGGCGAAGGTCAGGCCGGACCGGCGGCCGTTGCGGGTCAGCTCGTTCGCCAGGTCCACGTTGAAGGCGTCCACGCGGGTGGAGGGGAGGGACAGGCCGATCTTGTCCTCCTCGTAGCGGTCCGCGAGGCCCTTCGCGACCTCGCCGATCTCGCTGTGGTCGGCGCTGGACAGCGAGAGCAGGCCGACCTCCTCGAACCCGGTCGCCTTCAGCCCCTTCTCGACCATGTCGCCGATACCGGTGATCGACCGCTCGCGCACCGGGCGCGTGATCATGCCGGCCTGGCAGAAACGGCAGCCGCGGGTGCAGCCGCGGAAGATCTCCACCGACATGCGCTCGTGCACCGTCTCGGCGAGCGGGACCAGCGGCTGCTTGGGGTAGGGCCACTCGTCCAGGTCCATGACCGTGTGCTTCGACACGCGCCACGGAACGCCCGACTTGTTCGGCACCACACGGGCGATCCGGCCGTCGGGGAGGTACTCGACGTCGTAGAACCGCGGGATGTACACCGCGCCCGTCTTCGCGAGACGGAAGAGGACCTCATCGCGGCCGCCCGGCCGGCCCTCCGCCTTCCACTCGCGGATGATCTTCGTCATGTCCAGCACGGCCTGCTCACCGTCGCCGATGACCGCCGCGTCGATGAAGTCGGCGATCGGCTCGGGGTTGAAGGCCGCGTGGCCGCCCGCCAGCACGATCGGGTCGTCGAGACCGCGGTCCTTGGACTCCAGCGGGATACCCGCGAGATCCAGCGCCGTGAGCATGTTCGTGTAGCCCAGCTCCGTGGAGAAGGACAGTCCGAACACGTCGAATGCCTTCACCGGACGGTGGCCGTCCACGGTGAACTGCGGGACCGCGTGCTCCCGCATCAGCGCCTCCAGGTCCGGCCACACGCTGTACGTGCGCTCGGCCAGGACCCCCTCCTGCTCGTTCAGCACCTCGTAGAGGATCATGACGCCCTGGTTGGGCAGCCCGACCTCGTAGGCGTCCGGGTACATGAGCGCCCAGCGGACGTCGCAGGACTCCCAGGGCTTGACGGTGGAGTTGAGCTCGCCGCCCACGTACTGGATCGGCTTCTGCACATGCGGGAGCAAGGCTTCTAGCTGCGGGAAGACCGACTCGACAGACATCGCGGCATTACCTTCGTGAGCTGACGGGGACAGGGGTGACCATCAAGCGTAACCCGCTCGGAGGACTCCCCCGTCCGCGAAGCTCCCGGCGCTAAACCTCCATCGACCCGCTGGTCTTCTTCCACTCCGCCGGCAGGGCCTCCTCGACCCGCTCCGCACGCCGCTCCTCACGGGCGTACAGCACGCCGTACGTGAAGGCGCTCTCCCCCGCCGCGTGCGCCACGGCGGACAGCTCCCGCAGGGTGGTGCGAGCCATGACGCTGTCCTGGTGGTCGCCGAGCAGGCTCTGCAGCGACTTCATGGACTTGACGAGCGTCTTGGCCGTGCCGCCGAGGGCCGGGCCGGCCGTCTCGGCCGCGTACCTCGTCCGCTTGGCCTTCTTGCGGGCCTCGTGCAGCGCGAGATCGCGGTCGGCGCCGGGCTCCTGTTCCATGGCCTCCTCGACCAGCGCGGACACCTTCCCGAAGTCCTTGCGTACAGCCTTGGCGAGCACCTTGTCCGGCTTCCTGCCGGCCGCCGCGAGCGTCGGCGGGTCGGTGACCACGGCGTCCAGGCTGTCGAGGAGCGTCAGATAGCGCTGGGAGTCGAGTACGCCGAGCAGCCGGCGGCGGGACCCGTGTTCCCCGGCCTTGGCCCAGGTGCGCAGCCGGTCGTGGATCGGGCCGGAGACCAGGGTGGACGGCAGGTCGGCGAGGGCCGTGTCCAGCCGTTCGGCCAGCACCTCGTGGTCGCGGCCCACACCCAGCTCCCCGGCCAGCCATTTCAGTTCGGCGGCGATCGGGTCGGTGACCTCCCGGTCGAGGACCTTGCCGAAGGTGCGGAACGTGCTGCGCAGCCGGCGGGTGGCGACCCGCATGTCGTGGATCGACTCCTCCGCGTCCCGGCGCACGGCCGGGTCCAGCTCGACGATCGCGTCCCGCTGGGCACGGACGTACGCCAGGACGTGGTCACCGGCGGTGACGGGCTCGGCGGGGCCCTTGTCCTTCGGCCGCGGATGCCCGCCCTTCGTCTCCGCCAGGGCCCGCGCCAGCTTCGACGCCGACTTCGACGGCCGTACACCCGCCTTGCGCAGCCGCTTCTCCACCTTGTCGAGCAGGACCGGATCGCCGCCGTCGGCGAGCTCCACCTCGATCTCGGTCCACTGGGCGCTGCCCTCGCCGCCGAACTGCCGGTCCGCGCGTACGGCGTCCACGCTCGCCTCGGCGAGCAGGCGGCCCTGCGCGTCGACGAGTTCACGGATGTCCCGGCTGGAGCGCAGCCGCACCACGGGCACGAGCTGTCCCTCACGGATGCGGGAGCGGACCAGCCCGGCGAGCTCGTCGGGCACGGCGTCGGAGAGCGGGGCCCGGATCTCGTCCCGGACGCCCGGTCCCACCGGCAGCTTCAGGTGCCAGCCGGCGTCGGAGCCCCCGGTGCGGCGACGCAGGGTGATCGAGGCCGAGGCCAGGCGCAGGTCGGACGTGTCGTAATAGGTCGCGTCCAGCTCGGTGACGCCCTTGTCGAGGACGGACGCGACCCCGGCGACACCGGTCAGGTCGGGCAGCCCGCTCTCATCGGATTCGTACTTGCGCTCGATCTCGCGTTTCGTCTCCGTCATGAATCGAACCTAGTCGGAGTCGGGCCCGAACGGCAGTGTGCACCGGACCCGAATCACGACCCGACCAGGGGAAAACAGAAGGTCTGGCGCTTTCTCGTGCCCCTTACGCCGACATGGGCCGTTGCACCCGGATGGACTGGAGCAGCCCCAACGCCACCCAGACCGCGAACATCGACGTGCCGCCGTAGGAGACGAACGGCAGCGGCAGACCCGTCACCGGCATGATCCCCAGGGTCATCCCGATGTTCTCGAAGGACTGGAAGGCGAACCAGGCCACGATGCCCGCGGCGACGATCGTGCCGTACAGCTCCGTGGTCTCACGAGCTATGCGGCTGGCACGCCAGAGGATCACCCCGAGCAGGACGATGATCAGGCCCGCGCCCATGAAGCCCAGTTCCTCGCCCGCGACGGTGAAGACGAAGTCCGTCTGCTGTTCCGGGACGAACTGGCCCGTCGTCTGTGAGCCGTGGAACAGCCCGGCGCCGGTGAGGCCGCCGGAGCCGATCGCGATCCGCGCCTGGTTGGTGTTGTAGCCGACACCCGCGGGATCGAGGCTGGGGTTGGCGAAGGCGGCGAAGCGGGCGATCTGGTAGTCGTCCAGGATGTGCAGCTGCCAGACGGCGATCGCGCCGGCCGCACCCGCGCCGATCAGTCCGAAGACCCAGCGGTTGGAGGCGCCGGAGGCCAGCAGCACGCCCAGCACGATCATCACCATGACCATGACCGACCCGAGGTCGGGCATCAGCATCACGATCAGCATGGGGACGGCCGCGAGCCCGAGGGCCTGGAGCACCGTGCGGTGGTCGGGGTAGAGCTTGTCGCCGGCGTCGACCCGGGCCGCGAGCAGCATCGCCATGCCCAGGATGATGGTGATCTTCACGAACTCCGAGGGCTGGAGCGAGAAACCGCCGCCGACCACGATCCAGGAGTGCGCCCCGTTGACCGTCGAGCCCAGCGGCGTCAGCACCGCCAGGATCCCCATGAGCGAGAGGCCGTAGAGGACCGGCACCGCGTTGCGCAGAGTGCGGTGGCCGAGCCAGATCGTGCCGATCATCAGGCAGATGCCGATGCCGGTGTTCATCAGGTGCCGGACGAAGAAGTAGTACGGGTCGCCCTGGTTGATCTCGGTGCGGTTGCGGGTCGCCGAGTAGACCAGGAGCGAGCCGATCAGTGACAGGGCGATCGCCGACATCAGTATCGGCCAGTCCAGCCGCCGGGCCAGCGAGTCACGGGCGAAGACCCGGTTCCAGCCGGCCCGCTCGGGCCCGTATCCGGAGACGGAGAAACCGTTCGCGCCGGTCATGTGCACATCCTCCGGCTTCCCCTCTTCCGCCGTCGCCTGCGGGTGTCGCGGTTGGTGCTCGTGTTCTGCTGCACGGTGGCCCCCGGCTGCGTCTCGTCCGGCTCCGGCGCGCCCTCCTGGCTGACGCGCTGTTCCTTCGCCGGGTCCTTGGAGACCTTCGGGGCCTTGATCGTGCCGTCCGCCTGGACCTTCGGCAGGGTGGTCTGCGGGGTGGGCAGCAGGGCGTTCTTCTTGTCGATCTTGCCGTCGTCGGCGACGCCGTACATCGCGTTGTAGATGTGCCGCACGGCCTCACCGGAGGCGCCCGAACCGGTACCGGCCTGCGCGATCGTCATCACGACCGTGTAGTCCTTGCTGTACGTGGCGAGCCAGGACGTCGTCTGCTTGCCGTAGACCTCCGCGGTACCGGTCTTGGCGTGCAGCGGGATCTCCTCCTGCGGCCAGCCGCCGAACTTCCAGGCGGCGGTACCGCGCGTGACCACGCCCTCCAGCGCGGCGTCCATGCCCTTGATCGTCGCCTTGTCGACCGGCAGCTTGCCCTGGACCTTGGGCTTGATCTCCTGGACGGTCTTGCCGTCGGCGCTGACGATCGCCTTGCCGATGGTCGGGGTGTACATCGTGCCGCCGTTGGCGAGCGCCCCGTAGATCACGGCCTCCTGGATCGGGGTGACGAGGGTGTCGCCCTGACCGATGGAGTAGTTGATCGAGTCGCCCTCGCGCATCTTGTTGCCCTCGAGGCAGTTCTCGTACGCGATCTTCTCGACGTAACTGCCGTCCTTCTTGCCGTACTTGCACCAGGAGTCCTTGTTGGCCTTCCAGTAGGACTCCTTCCACTGACGGTCCGGGACCCGGCCGGTGACCTCGTTGGGCAGGTCGATGCCGGTCTCCTTGCCGAGACCGAACTGGTGGGCGGCCTTGTAGAAGTAGTCCTTGGGCTCACCCTTGGCCGGGTTGATGCCGCCGTCCTTCTTCCACTCCCGGTCCGCGAGACCGTAGAAGACGGTGTCGCAGGAGACCTCCAGGGCCCGGCCGAGCGAGATCGGGCCGAAGCTCTCGCCCTCGAAGTTCTTGAAGACCTGGCCACCCACCGAGTACGAGCTGGTGCACGGGTAGCCGCCGTCCCACTCGTAGCCCGCCTCGACCGCGGCGGCCGTGGAGACCACCTTGAAGGTCGAACCGGGCGCGGACTGACCCTGTATGGCCCGGTTCAGCAGCGGGTAGTCGGAGTTCTTCCCGGTGAGCTTCTTGTAGTCCTTGGCGGAGATGCCGCCGACCCAGACGTTGGGGTCGTAGGCCGGCGCGGACGCCATCGCGACGACACGGCCGGTCTTGGCCTCCATCACCACGACCGCCCCGGAGTCGGCCTTGTAGTTCTCGCCGGTGATCTTGTCGAACTGGGTGCGGGCGATCTTCATCGCGTTGTTCAGCTCGTACTCGGCGACCCGCTGGACGCGGGCGTCGATGCTGGTGACGAGGTTGGAGCCGGGCTGGGCCGCGTCCGCCTCGGCCTGGCCGATGACACGGCCGAGGTTGTCCACCTCGTAGCGGGTGACGCCGGCCTTGCCACGCAGCATCTTGTCGTACTGGCGCTCCAGGCCGCTGCGGCCGACCTGGTCGGAGCGCAGATAGGGCGAGTCGCTGTCCTGGGCCTTGGTGATCTCGTCGTCCGTCACCGGGGAGAGGTAACCGAGGACCTGGGCCGTGTTGGCGTTCCCGGGGGCCGCGTAGCGGCGCACGGCCTCGGGCTCGGCGGTGATGCCGGGGAAGTCCTCGGCGCGCTCGCGGATCTGGAGGGCCTGCTTGGCGGTGGCCTCGTCGGTGATCGGGATCGGCTGGTAGGGCGAGCCGTTCCAGCAGGGCTGGGGCGTCTTCGCGTCGCACAGCCGGACCTTCTGCGCGACCTCCTCGGCGCTCATGCCGAGGACACCCGCGAGCTTGGCCAGGACCGCCTTGCCGTCGTCCTTCTGCTTCAGCAGGTCGGTGCGGGAGGCGGAGACCACGAGCCGCGTCTCGTTGTCGGCGAGGGCCACCCCGCGCGCGTCCAGGATCGAGCCGCGCACGGCGGGCTCGACGACCTGCTGGACGTGGTTGCCGGAGGCCTCCTTGGCGTACTCCGCGCCTTCCCGGATCTGGAGGTACCACAGGCGGCCGCCGAGGGTGCCGAGCAGGGAGAGGACGAGGATCTGGATCACGACGAGCCTGATCTGGACCCGTGGGGTCCGACCGGTCTCGGGAATGTTGGTCACTGCGGTGCCTCCCCCTCTCCGTACGCGGATTCGGTGCGCGATCGTGTGCGCGCGGACGAATGATGAACGATCAGCCTGTGAGGCCGCGTTCCGTCAGAACCTCCCCGTTCGGGTGATCCATCCCCTGGCGCGCTCCGCGCGCCGGCGCCCGCGCTCACAGCCGCTTGACCCCCTTGATCCGGCCGGCGCGCGCCCCGCGTGAGCGGGCCGCCTTCAGCTTCAGTCCGTTGCGCTGCCCGCCGATCCTGAGACCCGTCCCGGAGGAGAGCCAGCCGGACGAGATGTTGGGGCTCTTGGCGGCGGAGTTGGTGTCCGCGAGGGGATCGTTGTCGGCGCGCCGCGCCAGGAACATGACCACGGGGACGACGAACGGGGCCAGCAGCAGGTCGTACAGGCCGGCCGTGAACAGCAGCCCGGTGAGGCCGACATGGCGGGCGGCCGTGTCACCGACGAGGGCGCCCACCCCGGCGTACAGCAGGGTGGAGCCGATCGCGGCGCCGACGACCACGACCATCGGGCCGGTGGCCGACTTGATCTGCCCGCTCTCGGGCTTGATGAGCCCGGCGAGGTAGCCGATCACGCACAGCACGAGGGCGTACCGCCCGGCCGCGTGGTCGGCGGGCGGCGCGAGGTCGGCGAGCAGACCGGCGCCGAAGCCGATGAGGGCGCCGCCGACATGGCCGTAGACCATGGCCAGGCCCAGCACGGTGAGCAGGAGGAGGTCGGGGACGGCGCCGGGGAGGTGGAGGCGGGCGAGGACGCTCACCTGGACCACCAGGGCGACGACGACCAGCGGGACGGAGAGCAGGATCCGGTTGACGCGCATGGGGTTGTCAGCTCCTACTGCTGCTGGCCGTCTACGGGTGCGTTCGCGTTCGGAGTGACCGTGACGGTCACCGTCGGCGTGGGGACCGGTTTGGGCTTCGAGGGGAGCACAGTGTCGCGCGGATCCTTCTTCGGGGCCTCGACGACCACACCCACGATGTCGAGCTTGGTGAAGCTGACGTACGGCGTGACGTAGAGGGTGCGGGTGAGGTCGCCGCCGGAGGGGTCGACACGGGAGACGACGCCGACGGGGACGCCGGGCACGAAGGGCTTGTCGGCCTGCGAGCCGAAGGTGACCAGCCGGTCGCCCTTCTTCACCTCGGCCTTGCCGTTGAGGAGTTCGACGCGCAGCGGCCGGTCGCCCTGTCCGGAGGCGAAGCCGAGCTCGTCGGACGCCTCCATCCGGGTGCCGACGGTGAAGTCGGGGTCGCTGGCCAGGAGGACGGTCGCGGTGTCGGGCCCCACGGTGGTGACCCGCCCGACCAGGCCGTCCCCGTTGAGGACCGTCATGTCGCGCGTGACGCCGTCGTTCGCGCCGACGTCGATGGTGATGGTCCAGGAGAAGCCCTGGGCCGCTCCTATGGCGATGACCTCGGCGCCCTTGATGCCGTACTGGCCGGTGCCGGCGATCTTCAGCATCTTGTCGAGCTGCGCCAGCCGGCTGCGGTTGCGGTCGTCGCTGCCGAGCTTCGCCTTGAGAGCCGCGTTCTCCTTCTCCAGGTCGGTGAGCCGGTCATGGCGTTCACCGGAGTCCCGGACGGCGGAGACGGCGTTGCCGACGGGATCCACCGCCGACGACACGCCGTTCTCGATCGGACCGAAGGCCGCGGCCGCGGCCTGCCGGGCACCGTCGACCGGGGAATCCTCCCCACCCCGGATGTCCACCGTGATCAGCGCGAACGCTACGGCGATCAGCAGCACCAGGAGCAGCCGGCTCTCTCGTGTGTCCCTCACGTGCGGCGGCCGTGCCCTTCCTCGAGAAAAAACCAAGAACAGGAATCAGGAAGCAGGATCTGGAATTGGGGTAGCCCCGGGCCAAGATGACCAAGGGCGCTTTGTGGGAGCTTATGCCTCAATATCAACGATCCGCCGCACGAGAGGAGATCATCCCGTACGGCGGAATCGAAGCGTTACGTCATCTGCGGGGCGCGGCGTCCAGAACCTGCTGGAGCGCCTCGAACTCCTCGACGCACTTCCCGGAGCCGAGCGCCACGCTGTCCAGCGGGTCCTCGGCGATGTGGATGGGCATGCCGGTCTCCCGGCGCAGCCGCTCGTCCAGACCGCGCAGCAGGGCTCCGCCGCCGGTCAGAACGATTCCTCGGTCCATGATGTCGCCGGACAGCTCCGGCGGGCACTTGTCGAGGGTGGTCTTCACGGCGTCGACGATCGCGTTGACCGGTTCCTCGATCGCCTTGCGCACCTCGGCGGCCGAGATGACCACGGTCTTGGGCAGCCCGGACACGAGGTCCCGGCCTCGGATTTCGGTGTGCTGGTCGTCGTCGAGGTCGTAGGCCGAACCGATCGTGATCTTGATCTGTTCGGCCGTCCGCTCACCGAGGAGGAGGCTGTACTCCTTCTTGATGTGCTGGATGATCGCGTTGTCCAGTTCATCGCCCGCGACGCGGATGGACTGGGCGGTGACGATGCCGCCGAGCGAGATGACCGCGACCTCCGTGGTACCGCCGCCGATGTCCACCACCATGTTGCCCGTGGCCTCGTGGACCGGCAGGCCGGAGCCGATGGCAGCGGCCATGGGCTCCTCGATGATGTGCACCTGACGGGCGCCGGCCTGGGTCGACGCCTCGATGACGGCGCGGCGCTCGACGCCCGTGATGCCCGAGGGCACACAGACGACGACCCGCGGACGAGCCAGATACCGCCGCTTGTGGATCTTCAGGATGAAGTAGCGGAGCATCCGCTCGGTGATCTCGAAGTCGGCGATCACGCCGTCCTTCAGCGGACGCACGGCAACGATGTTGCCGGGCGTGCGCCCGATCATCTTCTTCGCTTCGGCGCCGACCGCGAGGATGCCACCGGTGTTGGTGTTGATCGCGACGACGGACGGCTCGTTGAGTACGATCCCGCGACCCCTGACGTACACCAGCGTGTTGGCGGTCCCGAGGTCGACAGCCATGTCACGGCCGATGAACGACATTGAGTTCCCCATCAGGATTCGACTGGCCTTCCATGAGCTTTGAGGGCTTATCAGGTCGGCGAGGTGGGTGCTGTGACGTGAAGGCTTCCATCGTAAACGCGCCTGCACGAACACTGCGGAGCGGTCTCCGCCATTGTTTGCAGATGCTGTGAGGGTTCGCTTCTGGAGACGGGCGTTCGGGGACTCACGTTCCCTCGATCGCCCGCTCCAGCCGCTCCGGCCGCCGTCGGGTCAGGCTCGGCCGGGGAAGAAGATCTTCACCTCGCGCTCGGCGGACTCCTCGGAGTCGGAGGCGTGGATCAGGTTCTCGCGGACGATCACACCGTAGTCGCCGCGGATGGAGCCGGGGGCCGCGGCGATCGGGTCGGTCGGACCCGCGAGGGCGCGCACGCCTTCGATGACCCGGTCGCCCTCGACGATCAGAGCGACGACCGGACCGGAGGCCATGAACTCCACCAGCGGCTCGTAGAAGGGCTTGCCCTTGTGCTCGCCGTAGTGCTGCTCCAGCGTCTCCTGGTCCAGGGTCCGCAGCTCCAGCGCAGTGATCTGCCAGCCGGCCTTGCGCTCGATACGGCTGATGATCTCGCCGGTCAGGCCACGACGGACGGCGTCGGGCTTGAGCAGGACGAGGGTGCGCTGGCTCACGAGGTGACTCCTTCTACTGCCGGTGTGTTTCTCATGCCGGTGTGTGCGGTGGGATGAGGTTACAGGGCGTGTCCTGCCACCTGTTACGCAGCGTCAGCGGTATCCGCAGAGGCTGCCGCGGCCTGTGCGGCGAAGCGCGCCTTCGCCTCGTCGACCTTCCGCCCGAAGTGCACGGACGCCCACCACAGGGCCCCGAAGAGCACCCCCAGGAAGAACATGATCGGGACGAAGAAGCCGGACGCGACGAGGGCGATCTGGAGCGCCCAGCCGAGGGCGACGCCCCCGGGCCGGGTGACCATGCCGCACAGCAGCACACTGAAGAACATGGCGATGCCGCACACCGTCCACACCGTGGCGGTGGACAGGTCGGCGTCCTTCATGGCGACCAGACCGGCGAAGCCGATGACGAAGAACTCGCCGATCAGGGTCGAGGAGCAGAGCGTACGCATGGTGGGACCTCAGCCCTTTCCTAGGAGCAGCCGGGCCTCGCCGACCGTGATGACGGAACCGGTGACCAGCACCGCGCCGCCCGCGAACTCGCCCTCCTCCTCGGCGAGCGTGACCGCCGCCTCCAGAGCGTCGGGCAGCCTCGGCTCGACCTGGACGCGGTCGTCGCCGAACACCTCGACGGCGATCGCGGCCAGTTCGTCGGCGTCCATCGCGCGATGGCTGGAGTTCTGGGTGACGACGACCTCCGCGAAGATCGGCTCGAAGGCCTCCAGGAGCCCCCGCACGTTCTTGTCGCCGCTGGCCCCGACCACACCGATCAGCCGGCTGAAGTCGAAGGCCTCGCCGACGGCCTCGGCGGTGGCCCGCGCGCCGGCCGGGTTGTGGGCGGCGTCGAGGACCACGGTCGGGGAGCGCCGTACGACTTCGAGGCGGCCCGGCGAGGAGACGGCCGCGAAGGCCTTGCGGACCGTGTCGATGTCGAGCGGCTCGGGACGCTGGGAGCCGACGCCGAAGAACGCCTCGACGGCGGCGAGCGCGACGGCCGCGTTGTGCGCCTGGTAGGGGCCGTGCAGGGGCAGGTACACCTCGGGGTACTCGCCGCCCAGGCCGCGCAGCGTCACCATTTGTCCGCCGACGGCGACCTGGCGGGCGACGACCCCGAACTCCAGCCCTTCCCGGGCCACGGTCGCGTCGACCTCGACGGCCTTCTTCAGCAGCACCTGGGCCGCGTCGACGGGCTGCTGGGCCAGGATGACGGTGGCGTCCTGCTTGATGATCCCGCCCTTCTCGGCGGCGATCTCGGCGGTCGTCTCCCCGAGCCGGTCGGTGTGGTCCAGGTCGATGGGCGTCACGACGGCGACATCACCGTCGATCACGTTGGTCGCGTCCCACGAGCCGCCCATCCCCACCTCCACGACGGCGACGTCGACCGGCGCGTCCGAGAAGGCGGCGTACGCCATGCCGGTGAGCACCTCGAAGAAGGACAGCCGGTACTCCTGCATGCCGTCGACCATCTCGACGTACGCCTTGATGTCGTCGTACGTCTCGATGAACCGCTCGGCGGAGATCGGCGCGCCGTCCAGGCTGATCCGCTCGGTGATCGACTGGACGTGCGGGGAGGTGTACCGGCCCGTGCGCAGGTCGAAGGCGCCCAGCAGGGCCTCGACCATGCGGGCGGTGGAGGTCTTGCCGTTGGTCCCGGTGATGTGGATCGAGGGGTACGACCGCTGCGGGTCCCCCAGCACGTCCATCAGCGCGGCGATGCGGTCGACCGAGGGCTCCAGCTTGGTCTCGCCCCAGCGGGTGGCCAGCTCCGCCTCGACCTCGCGCAGGGCCTTGTCGACCTCGGGGTCCTCGGGACGCGTGGGCACATCGGCCTGCGGCGCGCCGCCCTGGGTGCGGAGGGTGCGGCTGCCGGCTTCGATGACCGCGAGATCGGGGTCGCGGTCGGTCTCCTCCGCGATGATCTCGTCGAAGGGATCGAGGGGGTCGGGCAGGTCGTCTTGGTTGCCGTTCGGGGGGAGCTCGCTCACGGGGCCAGTCTACGGACGGCCGGTGACAGACGTGGGCGAAGGCCCCCGGAACCGAAACGGTCCCGGGGGCCTTCGTCGTCAGGCGTCGTCTGGCGTCGTCAGAGCGCCCCACGGTGCCTAGGCCTGCGGCAGGCGCTCCAGCTGGGTCTGGATGCGGGCGATGTCCTCGTCCGCCTTGGCGAGGCGGCCACGGATCTTCTCGACCACGTTGTCCGGGGCCTTCGCCAGGAACGCCTCGTTGCCGAGCTTGGCGTTGGCCTGGGCCTTCTCCTTCTCGGCGGCCGCCAGATCCTTGGCCAGGCGCTTGCGCTCCGCGACCACGTCGATCGTGCCGGACAGGTCCAGCGCGACCGTGGCGCCCGCGACCGGCAGAGTCGCCGTCGCCGAGAAGGCGTCGCCCTCCGGCTGGAGGCGGAGGAGCTGGCGGATGGCGGTCTCGTGCGGGGCGAGCGCGGTGCCGTCGAGGGTCAGGCGGGCCGGAACCCG
Source organism: Streptomyces sp. NBC_01334 (assembly GCF_035983595.1). Taxonomy (NCBI): domain Bacteria; kingdom Bacillati; phylum Actinomycetota; class Actinomycetes; order Kitasatosporales; family Streptomycetaceae; genus Streptomyces; species Streptomyces sp. NBC_01334. The sequence goes on from NZ_CP130718.1 coordinate 3,620,837, forward strand.
CTGGCCGGGCTGGAGGCCCTGGTCGGCACGGAAGCGGCGGACCTCGGTGATCACCGACTGAAGGCTCTCGATCTCCTTCTCGGCGGCCGCGTCCCGGAAGCCGCTGTCCTCGGGCCACTCGGCGATGACGACGGACTCGCCACCGGTGAGGGTGGTCCACAGCGTCTCGGTGACGAACGGGACCACCGGGTGCAGCAGCTTGAGGGTGACGTCCAGGACCTCGCCCAGGACGCGGCCGGAGACCTTCGCGGGCTCACCGCCGGCCATGAACGTCGTCTTGGACAGCTCGACGTACCAGTCGAAGACCTCGTCCCAGGCGAAGTGGAACAGCGCGTCGGAGAGCTTCGCGAACTGGTAGTCCTCGTAGAGCGCGTCCACTTCGGCGACGACCGAGTTGAGACGGGAGAGGATCCAGCGGTCGGTCGCCGACATCTGCGACGCGTCCGGCAGCGGGCCGTCGACCGTGGCGCCGTTCATCAGCGCGAAGCGCGTCGCGTTCCAGATCTTGTTGGCGAAGTTGCGCGATCCCTGGACCCAGTCCTCGCCGATCGGGACGTCGACCCCGGGGTTGGCGCCACGGGCCAGGGTGAACCGGAGCGCGTCGGAGCCGTACTTGTCCATCCAGTCCAGCGGGTTGACCGCGTTCCCGAAGGACTTCGACATCTTCTTGCCGAACTGGTCGCGGACCATGCCGTGCAGGGCGATGGTGTGGAACGGCGGGGTGCCGTCCATCGCGTACAGGCCGAACATCATCATCCGGGCGACCCAGAAGAAGAGGATGTCGTAGCCGGTGACCAGGACGGAGTTCGGGTAGAACTTCGCGAGCGACTCGGTCTGTTCGGGCCAGCCGAGCGTGGAGAACGGCCACAGGCCGGAGGAGAACCAGGTGTCGAGGACGTCGGTGTCCTGACGCCAGCCCTCGCCGGTCGGCGCCTCGTCGTCGGGTCCGACGCAGACGACCTCGCCGTTCGGCCCGTACCAGACCGGGATGCGGTGACCCCACCACAGCTGCCGCGAGATGCACCAGTCGTGGAGGTTGTCGACCCAGTCGAAGTAGCGCTTCTCCATCTCCTGGGGGTGGATCTTGACGCGGCCGTCACGGACGGCGTCACCGGCGGCCTTCGCCAGCGGGCCGACCTTGACCCACCACTGCATGGACAGGCGCGGCTCGATGGTGGTCTTGCAGCGCGAGCAGTGGCCGACGGAGTGGGCGTACGGCCGCTTCTCGGCGACGATCCGGCCCTCGGCGCGCAGGGCGGCGACGATGGCGGAGCGGGCCTCGAGCCGGTCCAGACCCTGGAAGGGGCCGTGGGCCGTGATGACGGCGTGCTCGTCCATGATGGTCAGGGACGGCAGGTCGTGGCGCTGGCCGATCTCGAAGTCGTTCGGGTCGTGGGCCGGGGTCACCTTGACCGCGCCGGTGCCGAACGCCGGGTCGACGTGCGTGTCGGCGACGACCGGGATGGACCGGTCGGTCAGCGGCAGGCGGATCTCCTTGCCGACCAGGTGCCGGTAGCGCTCGTCGTCGGGGTGGACCGCGACGGCCGTGTCGCCGAGCATCGTCTCGGCGCGGGTCGTGGCGACGACGATGGTGTCGTCCCCCTCGCCGTACTTCATGGAGACGAGCTCGCCGTCGTCGTCCTGGTACTCGACCTCGATGTCGGAGATCGCGGTGAGACAGCGCGGACACCAGTTGATGATGCGCTCGGCGCGGTAGATGAGCTCGTCGTCGTAGAGCCGCTTGAAGATGGTCTGGACGGCCTGGGAGAGGCCCTCGTCCATGGTGAAGCGCTCGCGCGACCACGCGACGCCGTCTCCCAGGCGGCGCATCTGGCCGCTGATCTGGCCGCCGGACTCGCCCTTCCACTGCCAGACGCGCTCGACGAACGCCTCCCGGCCGAGGTCATGGCGGGACTTGCCCTCCTTGCCCAGCTCGCGCTCGACGACGTTCTGCGTGGCGATGCCGGCGTGGTCCATGCCGGGCTGCCACAGCGTCTCGAAGCCCTGCATGCGCTTGCGGCGGGTGAGGGCGTCGATGAGCGTGTGCTCGAAGGCGTGCCCGAGGTGCAGGCTGCCCGTGACGTTCGGCGGGGGGATGACGACGGTGTACGGAGGCTTCTCGCTCTTCGCGTCGGCCTCGAAGTACCCCCGCTCCACCCAGCGCTCGTACAGCGGCCCCTCTACATCGGCCGGCGCGTACTGGGTCGGCAGTTCGGTGTGGGGCGCTGATGGCTGCTGCTGAGCGTTCTCGGTCACGCGCCCAGTTTAGGGGTGTCACGGCGCCGTCCCGAAACGTGTTTGCTCTGTAACGGTAGGGGCCCCGCTGCCGTGCGGGTGTTGGCTTTGAGCCAGGATGTGAAAATCACATAAGCATCTGGAGGGGAACCCAGAAATGAGTCACAACCAGCCGGGCCCGTACGGCGGGCCGCCCCAGCAGCCCGGACCGTACGGCCAGCAAGGCCCGTACGGCCAGCCGCCGCAGGCGCCTCAGCCCGGCTACGGCTACCCCCAGCAGCCCCCCGCCCCGCAGCCCGGCTACGGCTACCCGCAGCAGCCCCCGCAGGGCGTCCCCCCGCAGACCCCGCCCTACGGCCAGCAGCCGCCGCCCTATGGCCAGCCCCCCTACGGCCAGCAGCCGCAGTACGGCTTCCCGCAGCCCCCGGCCCCGAGCGGCGGCGGCAAGAAGGCCGGCATCATCATCGGCGCGATCGCGGTCGTCGCCGCGATCGGCGTGGGCGCGTACTTCGTGATCGGCGGAGGCGGCGGTGGCCTCGAGGACGACGGCGCACACACGCTGAACACCCCGGCGACCGTGATCACCGAGTACAAGCAGGTCGGCAAGGGCGGCGAGAGCAGCGACTCGGACACCACCAAGTATCTGACGGCCAGCGGCGTCAAGGGCGGCAAGGCCGTCGTCGGGCAGTGGTCGACGGCGGACTTCGGTGACTACGACCCGCAGAACCCCGACTCCTCCGACCTGCCCAGCGAGGCGGAGCTGCTCACCGCCAAGGGCATCACGCTGGTGGGCGGATACGGCGAGATCGCGGACCCCGAGGCGGCCCTGGACAAGTACTTCGTCGCCATCCAGAAGGAACTCGAGGACAGCAACTCCTCCAGCTCGTCGAGCAGTACCGAGGGCAAGACCGAGCTGATCGGCCAGCCCGAGGAGGCCGACATCGACGGCGCGCTCATGAAGTGCCAGTCGGCGAAGAGCACCAACTCGCTGACCAAGAAGGAGTCGACCGACTGGTTCTGCGTCTGGTCCGACTACAGCACGATCGCCATGGTGTCCCCGGGCGACAACACGAAGAGCATCACCAAGGACGCGGCGATCGACATCACCACGAAGCTGCGTGACGAGGTCCGCGTCAAGGCCTGACGCCCTGGACCGCTGACGCGACGACGAAGGGGCCCCGGTCGGTCGACCGGGGCCCCTTCGTCGTACGGGTGCGGATCAGGCGGTCTTCTGCTCGCCCGGGCCGCGACCGCCGCGCGCGTCGCGCGGGATCAGGGTCGGGTTGACGTTGGAGAGGACCACGTCCGCCGTGATGACCACGCGGGCCACGTCCTTGCGGGACGGGACCTCGTACATGACCGCCTGGAGGACTTCCTCCATGATCGCGCGCAGGCCGCGGGCGCCGGTCTGGCGGAGGATGGCCTGGTCGGCGATGGCCTCCAGGGCCTCCCGCTCGAAGTCCAGCTCCACACCGTCGAGTTCGAAGAGCCGCTGGTACTGCTTCACCAGCGCGTTGCGCGGCTCGATCAGGATCTGCAGGAGCGCCTCGCGGTCCAGGTTGTGGACCGAGGTGATGACCGGGAGACGGCCGATGAACTCCGGGATCATGCCGAACTTGACCAGGTCCTCCGGCATGACGGCCTCGAACTGGTCCTTGGACTCCAGCTCGCGCTTGGAGCGGATCGTCGCGCCGAACCCGATGCCCTTGGCGCCGGCCCGGGTCTCGATGATCTTCTCCAGGCCCGAGAAGGCACCGCCCACGATGAACAGCACGTTCGTCGTGTCGATCTGGATGAACTCCTGGTGCGGGTGCTTGCGGCCGCCCTGCGGCGGGACCGAGGCGGTGGTGCCCTCCAGGATCTTCAGCAGGGCCTGCTGCACGCCCTCGCCCGACACGTCACGGGTGATGGAGGGGTTCTCGCTCTTCCGCGCGACCTTGTCGATCTCATCGATGTAGATGATCCCGGTCTCGGCCTTCTTGACGTCGTAGTCCGCGGCCTGGATCAGCTTCAGCAGGATGTTCTCGACGTCCTCGCCGACGTAGCCCGCCTCGGTCAGCGCCGTGGCGTCGGCGATCGCGAACGGGACGTTCAGCATGCGCGCCAGGGTCTGGGCCAGGAGGGTCTTGCCCGAGCCGGTGGGGCCGAGCAGGAGGATGTTGGACTTCGCCAACTCGATGGCGTCCTCGCGGCTTTGGCCGCCGCCGTTCTCACCGGCCTGGACGCGCTTGTAGTGGTTGTACACCGCTACCGACAGGGCCTTCTTGGCGGGCTCCTGGCCCACCACGTAGCCCTCGAGGAACTCGTAGATCTCGCGCGGCTTCGGGAGTTCCTCCCAGCGGACCTCGCTCGTCTCCGCGAGTTCTTCCTCGATGATCTCGTTGCAGAGATCGATGCACTCGTCGCAGATGTACACACCGGGCCCTGCGATGAGCTTCTTGACCTGCTTCTGGCTCTTGCCGCAGAACGAGCACTTGAGCAGATCGCCGCCGTCACCGATGCGTGCCACGGTGTGCTTCCCCTTCGCCTGGGAGACGACTGGACGCTTACGAATCCAGCGGCTCCTGGTGCTGCCTTATTCCGACGGTACCTTGCCTGGCCCCCCGTTCGGGCCCCCCTTGGCACGGTTCACTGTGACGTGGACCGTGTCACACCGCCCCGAGGGGGCTCGAACGGGACGACCCCGTGCGTCAAACGAGCGAGTTGTTGTTCAGCTTGCGGGTGGAGATGATCTGGTCGATCAGGCCGTACGCCAGCGCGTCCTCGGCCGTGAGGATCTTGTCGCGCTCGATGTCCTCGCGGATCTTCTCGATCGGCGTGGTCGAGTGCTTGGCCAGCATGTCCTCCAGCTGCGCGCGCATCCGGAGGATCTCGTTGGCGGCGATCTCCAGGTCGGAGACCTGACCGCGGCCCGTCTCGCTGTACGGCTGGTGGATCAGCACGCGCGCGTTCGGCAGCGCCATGCGCTTGCCCGGCGTACCGGCGGCCAGCAGGATCGCGGCGGCGGAGGCCGCCTGACCCATGCAGACCGTCTGGATGTCGGGCTTCACGAACTGCATCGTGTCGTAGATCGCGGTCAGCGCCGTGAAGGAGCCGCCCGGACTGTTGATGTAGACCGAGATGTCCCGGTCCGGGTCCATCGACTCCAGGCACAGCAGCTGCGCCATGACGTCGTTGGCGGAGGCGTCGTCGATCTGCACGCCGAGGAAGATCACGCGCTCCTCGAAGAGCTTCGCGTACGGGTCGTACTCGCGGACGCCCTGCGAGGTGCGCTCGACGAAGCGCGGGATGACGTAGCGGGATTCGGCGCGAGGGCCGGTGTATTCGGCCTCGGTGCGGGCGTAGATGCCGCTGCCGGGGAAGTCGTTCACGGTGTCTCCTGGAAAGAGGACTGGGGCGGTGGGCTGGAGGGGCTGGATGGGGCACTGACGGCTTCCGAGGCCTTCGGCGACCCGGGAGGCCTCGCGGGACCCTGAGGGACTCCGAGGGCCACCCAGGGGCTTCCTCGGGACTCCTGGAGCTGCGGAGGCCGCCTAGGAGGCTTCCCGGAAGTCCAGGAGTCCCGAAGGACCTCCGAGGGGCTCCGGACCTCCGGGGCCCCTGGTCGGCCCCGGGGGCTCTCGGAACTCCGGGGGCCTTCGAGGGCTTTCGGAACTCCGCAGGGATCCGGGGGGCTCCCGGAGACTCCGGAAGGGGCTCAGGGAGTCAGGGGGCTCCGCGGAGCGCCCTGCGTGTCCCTGCTGCCGTCAGTGGCCCTCAGGCCGCCCCGGTGCCGCCGCCGCCCGGCATGCCGGCGGCCGTCGGGATGACGTCGTCGATGAGGCCGTACTCCTTGGCCTCGAACGCGTCGAACCAGCGGTCGCGGTCCGAGTCGCGGGTGACCTGCTCGACCGTCTGGCCGGTGTGCTGGGAGGTCAGCTCGGCCATGCGCTTCTTGGTGTGCAGCAGCCGCTCGGCGTGGATCTTGATGTCCGAGGCCGAGCCCGCCAGGCCCGCGGAGGGCTGGTGGATCAGGATCTCGGCGTTCGGCAGCGCGAAGCGCTTGCCGGGCGTGCCCGCGCTGAGCAGGAACTGACCCATGGACGCCGCGAGACCCATGGCGATGGTCACCACGTCGTTCTTGATGAACTGCATCGTGTCGTAGATCGCCATGCCGGCCGTGATCGAACCGCCGGGGCTGTTGATGTACAGGTAGATGTCCTTGTCCGGATCGGCGGCAAGGAGCAGCAGCTGTGCGGTGATCTTGTTGGCGATGTCGTCGTCGACCGCCTGGCCGAGGAAGATGATCCGCTCGCCGAGCAGCCGGTTGTAGACCTGGTCGCCGAGGCCACCACCGATGGGGTCGCCGGCGGCTGTGGGCATCAGATTCGTCACGTATCCACCTGCTCGTCTTACGACGGCGCCGGGCCGTCTCACGTGTACTGCCGGGGGCAACGGAGAGTCCCCTGCCCTCGTACTCATGGACCCTAACGCGCGGGTCCCTTCGGGGAATCCCGGAGAGGAGGGTGTTCGCCGGGGGCGTAGACGTGGGGGTCTCGTCCGTGGGCGGCCACGGGCCGTCCGCGGACGGTCGCACCCCGCAGCGGGACCGCGCCTTCGCCGCCGCGAGGACCGCACCTGCGCTGCCCGGGCCCCCGCGCGGAGCGGCACCCCGGCACCCGGCCCGCGCCCCTGGGCGGTCTGTCGCCTCGGGCGGGCCGCCCGGCCTGCGGCCGGTTGTGCCCTGCGGCAGCCCACGGCGGCTCTGCGCCCGCCCACGCCCCCCATGCCTCCCCTGCCCACCCGCGCCGGCCCTGCCGTCCTATGACAGAGGGACCCCGGAGCGAATACCGCTCCGGGGTCCCTCATGTCTGCGTCAGAGGTGACGCGAGGCCGCTCAGGCCTCGGTGTTCTCCTCGGAGGTCGTCGCCTCGGCGGCGCCCTCCTCGGCCTCTTCCTCGTCGTCCAGGTCGATGACCTCGCCGTTGGTGTCCTTCACCGTGGCGGACTCGACGACCGTGGCCAGAGCCTTGCCGCGGGCGACCTCGCCGACCAGGAGCGGAACCTGGCCGCCCTCGACGACCGCCTGGGCGAACTGGTCGGGGGACATGCCCGAGGAGGCGGCACGGCGCATGAGGTGCTCGGTGAGCTCCTCCTGGTTGACGTTCAGCTTCTCGCGCTTGACGAGCTCGTCGAGCACGAACTGGGTCTTGATGCCCTTGACCGCGGCCTCACGGGTCTCGGTCTCGAACTCCTCGGCGGTCTTGCCCTGGATCTCCAGGTACTTGTCGAGGTCCAGGCCCATCTGGCCGAGCTGGTGGTGCTCCAGGTTGTGCTTGCGGGTGTTGACCTCGTCCTCGAGCAGCTTCTCGGGGACGGGCACCTCGACGAGCTCCAGCAGCTTCTCCAGGACGCGCTCCTGGGCCTGCGTGGCCTGGTCGTACTGCTTCGTGTTCTCGAGGCGCTTGCGGCTGTCCGCCTTGAGCTCCTCGAGGGTGTCGAACTCGGAGGCGAGCTGCGCGAACTCGTCGTCCAGCTCGGGGAGCTCGCGGGCGGCGACCTGGGTGACCTTGACGGTGACCTCGGCCTCCTTGCCGGCCGCCGAGCCGCCCTTGAGCTCGGAGGTGAAGGTGGCCTCGCCACCGGCCTCCAGGCCCTTCACGGCCTCGTCGATGCCTTCCAGCAGCTCGCCCGAGCCGATGGTGTAGGAGACGCCGCTGGCGACGCCGTCCTCGAGGACCTCGCCGTCGACCTTGGCCTCCAGGTCGACGGTCACGACGTCGCCGTCCTCGGCGGCACGCTCGACCGGGGAGGTCGAGGCGAAGCGCTCACGGAGCTGCTCGACCGCCTTGTCGATGTCCTCCTCGGACACCTCGACGGCGTCGACCTCGACCTCGATGGAGGAGAAGTCCTCGGGGAGCTCGAGGGAGGGACGGATGTCGACCTCGGCGGTGAAGTTCAGCGTCTCGCCGTCCTTCAGCTCCGTGATGTCGACCTCGGGCTGGCCGAGGACGTCGATCTCGGCCTCGTTGACCGCCTCCGTGTAGAACTTCGGCAGCGCGTCGTTGACGGCCTCCTCCAGCACGGCGCCACGGCCGAAGCGCTGGTCGATCACCCGGGCGGGGATCTTGCCCTTGCGGAAGCCCTTCACCGTGACCTGCTGGTTGATCTTCTTGTACGCCGCGTCGAGGCTGTCCTTGAGCTCCTCGAAGGGCACCTCGATGCTGAGCCGAACCCGAGTCGGGTTCAGGGTCTCCACGGCGCTCTTCACGGTTCGGTCTCCTTGGGGGCTGACTTCTTGGTTTCTGCAGGAGCCAGACCGGCTCCCGCGGATTCGCCGCCCGGAGGACCTACCAGAGGATGAGGCACACGGGCGTGCAGCTTGCATAGTAACGGCAGCGGCGACACGCCCCAAAGGCGATCAAGCGAGGTGACCGCGCAGATGGCCGCTGACGGCCGGTGATGGCCGTTCGGTGGTCACCGATGGCCGGGTCGGTGGCCGGTGATGGCCGTACCGGGCGGTTCGGTGGCCGCTCACGGCCGGTCGTCGGTCGGGGTGGCGGGATTTGAACCCACGGCCTTCCGCTCCCAAAGCGGACGCGCTACCAAGCTGCGCCACACCCCGTCTGGTGCGACACGTAGGGTACATGCCCGCAGGCCGCCTGACCGCCGCTTTTGCCCAGCCTCGGGGCGCGCCGCGGCGGGCCCGGGAAACGGGGTGTGCACGGCAGGGTGCCGACCCGCTACGATGCCTGCAGTGCCGCGGTCGCTGACCTGCGGCGCGTCGTGTGCGGGCGTAGCTCAATGGTAGAGCACTAGTCTTCCAAACTAGCTACGCGGGTTCGATTCCCGTCGCCCGCTCTGTACGGCCCGGGCCGGGTCGGAGATCACTTCTCCGACCCGGCCCTCGTCATGTCCGGGCACCCGCCCGGACACGCGGGGGCGGGCCTCAGAAGCTGATCGAGTTGATGGTGTCCGCGAGGGAGTCGAGGAAGCGGTTGATCGACGGGGCCATGCCGGTCGAGGCGAGGAAGAAGCCGAACAGGATCGCGACTATCGCCGGCCCCGCCTTGATCGACCCTCCCCGGATGAGCACCACCAGGATGATCGCCAACAGCAGCACCACTGACAGTGAAATGGCCACAACTGATCACACACCCTCGGTCGGTCCGCACTCCCGAGACCATCGTGCCACCAACGGGGCCTCCCTATGCGGCCCGTGACACATCATCGCGCGGGCCCGTCCGGCCGGGGGCGCGCCGCACAGCAATTCGAGCGCGTACCCGCACAGGGAATTGGGGCAGTTCGTTGCCGTGTCCACACAACGCCTGCGCAGGTAATTCGAATTATGGCCGCAGCCCGATCAACTACAGGTGCACAACCGGCGTTATGCACCTTTTAGTCGGGATGAATCGTGACATCAAGGCCGGATGCGTACGGCGACCACCACCCCCCGGGGCCAATGCGGCAGGCAATCCGGAGGGCAATAACAAGGAATGACCTGGGGCGTTTTACGAATACGCGCGCGCGACGCTAGGGTGCCTCAAATGTTCCACGCCGCCTCGTCTCTCGTTCCGAGCTCCCGCTCGCCCCAGAACCAGAACGACCAGCACGACCAGTCCAGGGACAGATCCGTCGGACGACCGTCCCCGCGGCCCGCCGCGAAGCGCGACGCGTTCTTCGACAACGCGAAGTACCTGGCGATCGTGCTGGTGGCCATGGGACACGCCTGGGAGCCGCTGAAGGGCGACAGCCGGGTGCTCACGGCGGCGTACGTGCTGGTGTACACCTTCCACATGCCGGCCTTCATCGTCATCTCCGGCTTCTTCTCCCGCAGTTTCGACGGCAGCCCCGGCAAGCTCAAGCGGCTGGTGACGGGCATCGTCGTGCCGTACGTCGTCTTCGAGACGGCCTACCCGCTCCTGAAGACGTACGTCGACGGCTCACCCCAGGACATCAGTCTGCTCGACCCGTACTACCTGACCTGGTTCCTGTGCGCACTGTTCATCTGGCGGCTGACCACGCCCGTCTGGAAGCTGGTCCGGTATCCGCTGCCGCTCGCGCTGGGCATCGCCATGCTGGCGTCCGCCACCCCGAACATCGGTGGCGATCTGGACCTCCCGCGCGTCCTTCAGTTCCTGCCGTTCTTCGTGCTGGGACTGATCCTCAAGCCGGAGCACTTCGCGCTGGTGCGCCGGCGCTCGTTCCGGATCGCGGCGGTGCCGGTGTTCGCCTTCTCGCTGGCCTTCGCCTGGTGGGCGGTGCCGCGGATGAACAGCGGATGGCTCTACCACCGCAACTCCGCGCAGGAGCTGGGCGTCCCGTGGTGGGTCGGCCCCGTCATGCAGCTCGCCCTGTTCGGCTGCTCCGTGCTGCTGACCGCCTGCTTCCTCTCCTGGGTGCCGGGTCGCACGATGTGGTTCACGGCGCTCGGCGCGGGCACGCTCTACGGCTATCTGACGCACGGCCTGCTGCTCAAGACCGCCGACTACCGCGGCTGGTTCGACCACCCCGCGCTGCACCGCCCGCTCGGGGAGATCGCCGTCACGGTCGCCGCGGCCGCAGCCGTCACCCTGTTGTGCACCGCGCCCGTGCGGCGGGTGCTGCGGTGCGTGATGGAACCGAAGATGGACTGGGCCTTCAAGCGGGACGCCGCCGAGCTCGCCCGCGAGCGTGAAAAGGCCGAGAAGGCCGAGACGGCCGAGCAGCGGCGGAAGCCCGGCGTGCGGGGACAGCAGGAGCAGCCGGCGGACGTCGCGGGTTAGTCGCGGGTCAGACGCTCTCGTCCCGCCGGGCCGTGAGACCGAGGAGCGCGCGCATCCGTGCGTACTTCTCGGCCAGTCGCGCCCGGGTCGGTGCGTCCAGGACCGCGAGCCGCACCGGGTCCGCGTTGTGCGCCAGGTCCGCCTCCTTCACCAGCAACGCGCCCGGCGTGGCCAGGATGCGCCCCGCGTACGCCTCCGGCGTCTCCCCCGCCCGTTTGGTGACCGCCAGGACGACGGCCTTCGTACGGTCGCTCAGCGCCGCCTCGTCCAGCCAGGTCTCGGACAGGGCGTCGTCCTCGACGGCGTCGTGCAGCCAGGCGGCCGCGATCTGATCGGCGTCGCCGCCCCGCGCCCGTACGCCCTCGGCGACCGCCTGGAGGTGCTCGGCGTAGGGCCGGCCCGCCTTGTCGGTCTGTCCCTGGTGGGCGGCACGTGCGAGGCTCTCGACCTCGGACAGGGTGAGCATCGTGGGTGGCCCCCTCGGGCTCGGGGTGTCGGGAGTCCCGGCGGAGTTCAGGACGGTTCGGGAGAGCTCAGGACGGTTCGGGCAGGTTCAGGACGGTTCGGGAGAGCTCAGGCCAGGGGGGCCGACTGGGACGTCGGGCCCTCGCGGCAGACCAGCAGCAGGGCGCGGTCGTCGTTGACGTCCTTCGCCACCGCCTCGATCAGGTGCCAGGCGGCGCCCTGGAAGCCGCCGGCCACGTACCGGTCGGCCTCGCCGGTGAGGCGGTCGATGCCCTCGACGATGTCCCGGTCGGAGGTCTCCACCAGGCCGTCGGTGAAGAGCATCAGCACATCGCCGGGGCGCAGTGAACCCTTCACGGGGTCGAACTGGGCGCCGTCGTACACCCCGAGGAGGGGGCCCTCGGCGGCCTTCTCCTCCCAGCGGCCACTGCCCGCGCTGAGCTGGAGGCCCGGCGGATGGCCGGCCGAGTAGAGCTCGTAGTCGCCGGAGTCGAGGTCGAGGACCAGGTGGATGGAGGTCGCGAAGCCCTCGTCCCAGTCCTGGCGGAGCAGATAGCCGTTGGCGGCCGGGAGGAAGGCGTGCGGTGGCAGTGAGCCCAGCAGGCCGCCGAAGGCGCCCGACAGCAGCAGCGCTCGTGAACCGGCGTCCATCCCCTTGCCGGAGACGTCCGTGAGGACGACCTCCATGGTGCGGCCGCCGTTCGTCCGCGCGGCGACGACGAAGTCACCGGAGAACGACTGGCCCCCTGCCGGCCGCAGCGCCATCTCGCGGTGCCAGCCGTGCGGCAGGCTCGGCAGCTTGCTCTGCACCCGGATGCGTTCACGCAGGTCGAAGAGCATGGTGCCGCCGCGCCGCCAGGGCACGCCGACCCGGCTGCGGAACTGGGCGATGAGCAGTCCGAAGAAACCGCATGCTGCGACGACCAGGACCACGCCGGGGGTGACTCTGGACGGGCCCTCCGTGTACGGGCCCAGTTGCACCGACTCCACGATGAGGGCCGTGGCCGCCGCGGCGTACAGGCCGAGCAGGCTCGACGGGCGCAGCAGCAGTCCGCCGGCGACGATCGGCAGGACGAGGGCGGCCGGTGAGCACCACACCGAGTTGGCGAGTGTGGTGACGGCGATCAGCGGGACCGTGAGCAGCAGGAACGCCAGTGCGATCCAGTCCGAACCGTCGCCGCGGAAGTAGTCCACGGCGCTTCTGCGCAGGCCGGTGCGGACCCGGTGCATCAAGTGCTTCAACCGGGCCGTCAACGTCTCGGCTTCCGCGCGCCGCTGCCGTCCTACTGCCATTAGTTCGGGACCCTATCCATCGAACCCGCCGCTTGGCACGGGAGGTCCCACTTGTCCCCCCTCCGAGGCTCAACTTCACAGTGAACTTCACGGAAAGCGCTCGCGCCCCGAGGAGGGAGAAATTGGCTGGCTCGTCCCGCATTGGACTGCTAGGCATGAGTCCATGACGAGTGAGGCGACGGGCCGTGCGACCTCTTCCGCGGCCGAGCGCCGGGAAAAGCGGAAGGTGCGGGAGATGCGGGAGTCGCGGGAACCACGAGTGCTGCGCCGGGACGAATGGGACGAGTGGTACGACACCCTGCTCCGCGCCTTCGGCGGGATCGGGGAGTCGACCGAGGAACGGGAGCTGTTCAGGTCGCTCACCTCGTACGAGCGCTCCCTGGGCGTGTGGGACGGCGACCAGTGCGTGGCCACGGCGGGGGCGTACGACTTCCGGCTGACCGTACCGGGCGGGGCCTCGGTGCCGGCGGCGGGCGTGACGATGGTCGGCGTGAGCGCGACCCACCGGCGGCGCGGGGTGCTGACGTCGATGATGCGGCGGCAACTGGACGACGTGCGGGCGTGGGGCGAGCCGCTCGCGATCCTCACCGCCTCCGAACCGGACATCTACGGACGGTTCGGGTACGCCGCGGCGACCTTCGGACTGCACGCCGAGATCGACACCAGTCGGGTACGGCTGTCCGTCCCGGCCGGCACGGACGACGTACGGCTGCGGTACGTCGACCCCGGCGCGGAGCTCGAGGTGTGCGAGGCGGTGTACGCGCGGACCGTGCCCGCCCGGGCCGGGATGCTCGCGCGTCGGCCCGGCTGGGAGCGGCTGGGGCTGCTCGATCCGGCGAGCGAGCGGGGCGGGGCGTCGCCGCTGCAGTGCGTGCTCGCCGAGCGGGACGGGGAGGTCACCGGGTACGTCCGCTTCCGGGTGCGGTCCGAGTGGCGGGACAGCGGGCACAACGGGCAGGTCCGGCTCCAGGACCTGGTGGGGGTCGATCCGGTGTCGGAGGCGGCACTGTGGCGGTTCCTGTTCGGGATCGACCTCACGACCTCGCTGAAGGTGCGGGGGCGGCCGATGGACGAGGCGTGGCAGCATCTCGTCTCCGACATCCGGCGGTGCGAGCTGAGGGTGCGGGACTCGTTGTACGTGCGGCCGGTGGACGTGGGCGCGGCGCTCGAGGCGCGGACGTATCAGGCGCCGGTGGACGTGGTGTTGGAGGTCGAGGACGCCTTCTGCCCCTGGAACTCGGGGCGTTGGCGGCTGTCGGGAGACGCCAAGGGCGCGGTGTGCGGGCGCACCTCCGACGCCGCCGATCTCGCGCTGTCCGTACGGGAGTTGGGGGCTGCGTATCTCGGAGGCGTCAGCCTGGCCTCGCTGGCGGGGGCCGGGCGGGTGCGGGAGCTACGGCAGGGCGCGCTGGCGGAGGCCTCTGTCGGCTTCGGGGCGGCCACCGCCCCTTGGCTGCCGCACGGGTTCTGACGGGTCTGCTTCCGACGGGGCCGCGCGGTCGGTTCTGCGGCAGGTCGGGTGCCGGCGGTCAGTTCTTCTGGCAGGTCGGGCACCAGAAGAGGTTGCGGGCGGCGAGGTCGGCGGTGCGGACGGCGTCGCCGCAGAGGTGGCACGGCTGGTGGGTACGGCGGTAGACGTACACCTCGCCGCCGTGGTCGTCGACGCGCGGCGGGCGGCCCATCGCTTCCGGGGTGTGCTGCGGACGCACCGTGTCGATGCGGTTGTTGCGGACGCCCTCGCGCATCAGGGCGACCAGATCGGCCCAGATCGCGTCCCACTCGGTGGGGGTGATGTCCCTGCCCGCGCGGTACGGGTCGATGCGGTGCCGGAAGAGGACCTCGGCCCGGTAGACGTTGCCGACGCCGGAGATGACCTTCTGGTCCATGAGGAGGGCGGCGATCGTCGTACGGCTGCGGGAGACGCGGGTGTACGCGGCCCGGGGGTCGGCGTCGACGCGGAGGGGGTCGGCGCCGAGGCGGGCGTGTATCGCCTGCTTCTCGCCGCCCGTGATCAGGGCGCAGGTGGTGGGGCCTCGGAGGTCCACGTAGGAGGTGGGGTCGGCGAGGCGGAGACGGACGGTGTCCGTGGGCGGCGGGGCGGGCGCCGGGCCGAAGGTGACCTTGCCGAAGAGGCCCAGGTGGATGTGGATCCACCGGTCGCCGGTGAAGCCGAGGAAGAGGTGTTTGCCGTGGGCCTCGGTGCGGGTGAGGGGGGTGCCGGTGAGGAGGGCGGCGGCGTCGGCGAACTTGCCCTGGGGGCTGGTCACTTGGAGGGGGTGGTGGGTGAAGCGGGCGTAGTCCTGCGCCAGTCGGTGAATCGTGTGCCCTTCCGGCACCGGGGTCTCCTTCTCTTTCCCACCCGCCCACCCGACTGTGTCAGGTGAGAGGGTCACCCTCGCCGGGGCTCCGCCCCGACCCCTCGCTCGCCCACCCACCCGACGCGGTCAGGTGACAGGTGGAGGCCCGGGGCTCCGCCCCGAACCCCGCGGGGGCTCCGCCCCCTGCACCCCCAGCAGGGCTTCGCCCCTGCACCCCCGGCGGCGCATCGCCTCTCCGCTCCCGGCTGGGCTCCGCCCCTCCGTCACCGCGGGACTTCGCTCTCCGCCCCCGACGGAGCCTTGCCCCTCCATCACGATGGGGCTTGCCCCTCCAGCACGGCGGGGCTTCGCTCTCCGCCCCGGCGGGGCTTCGCCCTCCATCACGGCTGGGCTTCACTCTCCGCCCCGGCGGAGTCTCGCCTCTCCGCCCCCGGCGGGGCTTAGCCTCCCCGCCCTCGGGGCCTCGCTGAGGCTTCGGCCCGGCGAGGCCTCGCCCCGGCTTACTGCTGCGGGTGGTGGGGCGGGATTGCCGGGAGGTCGCCGGTGGTCTCGTACGACGACAGCATGTCGATGCGACGGATGTGGCGTTCGTCCTCGGAGAACGGGGTGGCGAGGAAGGTCTCGACGAACTTCGTCGCCTCGTCCTGGGTGTGCATGCGGGAGCCGACCGCGACGACGTTGGCGTTGTTGTGCTGGCGGCCGAGGGACGCGGTCTCCTCGCTCCAGGCCAGGGCGGCACGGACGCCCTTCACCTTGTTCGCCGCGATCTGCTCGCCGTTGCCGGAGCCACCGATCACGACGCCGAGGGACTCGGGGTCCGCGGCCGTCCGCTCCGCGGCGCGGAGGCAGAAGGGCGGGTAGTCGTCCTGGGCGTCGTAGATGTGGGGCCCGCAGTCGACCGGGTCGTGACCCGCCGCCTTGAGCCATTCGACGAGGTGGTTCTTGAGTTCGAAGCCGGCATGGTCCGAGCCGAGATACACGCGCATGGGATGAGTGTGACACGAGTGTTGCGGGGTAGCAGCGCCGGGTGCCGCGTCCGAAACCCCTGAGCAATCCCATAGAAGCTCAGGAAAACCTCAAGTAACGATCTGGAATCAAAGGTTCCCGAATTCATTCGCCTCGGATTCACTGGACCGGCTCGTACGCCCCCCACGCACGACGCACCTGATTCCCCTCACGCGGCGCAAAGGAAAACCATCCTCATGACTTCGCAGCCGACCCTCACCAAGGCCGACCACGGCCCCGGAGGTTCCGGAGAACCCGGAAACGGATCCGGGTCCGGACTTCAGGCAGGGCTCAAGAACCGGCACCTTTCGATGATCGCCATCGGCGGGGTCATCGGAGCCGGATTGTTCGTCGGTTCCAGTTCCGGCATCGCCACCGCCGGGCCCGGCATTCTGCTGTCGTACGCTCTCGTCGGCACGCTCGTGGTGCTGGTGATGCGGATGCTCGGCGAGATGTCCGCGGCCAATCCGACCTCCGGTTCGTTCTCCGCGCACGCCGACCGGGCGCTCGGCCGCTGGGCCGGTTTCTCCATCGGCTGGCTGTACTGGTTCTTCTGGGTCGTCGTGCTCGCGGTGGAGGCCACCGCCGGGGCCAAGATCCTCGAAGGTTGGATGCCCGGCGTACCGCAGTGGGGGTGGGCGCTCATCGTGATGGTGGTGCTGACCGCCACCAACCTCGTCTCCGTCGGGTCCTACGGCGAGTTCGAGTTCTGGTTCGCCGGGATCAAGGTCGTCGCGATCGGCGCCTTCATCATCGTCGGCGGGCTTGCCGTCTTCGGCGTGCTGCCCGGTGTCGACAGCGACAAGGCGGGGCTCGGAAACCTCACCGACCACGGCGGCTTCCTGCCCAACGGACCCGGCGCCATCCTCACCGGTGTGCTGCTCGTGGTCTTCTCCTTCATGGGCAGCGAGATCGCCACCCTCGCGGCCGGCGAGTCCGAGAACCCACAGCGGGCCGTGACGAAGTCCACGAACAGCATCATCTGGCGAATCGGCGTCTTCTACCTCGGTTCGATCTTCGTCGTCGTCACGCTGCTGCCCTGGGACGACGCGTCCATCAAGGAGCAGGGCTCCTACGTGGCCGCCCTCGACTCCCTCGGGATCGCGCACGCCGGTCAGATCATGAACTTCATCGTGCTGACATCGGTGCTGTCCTGTCTCAACTCCGGCCTCTACACGGCCTCCCGCATGGCCTTCTCGCTCGGCGAGCGGGGTGACGCGCCGAAGATCTTCGCCCGGACGACGAGCCGTGGTGTTCCGCTCGCCGCGATCGTCGCCTCGGTGACGTTCGGGTTCGTCGCCGTCTTCTTCAACTACAAGTTCCCGGACTCCGTCTTCCTCTTCCTCGTGAACTCCAGCGGCGCCGTGGCCCTGTTCGTCTGGCTCGTGATCTGCTTCTCGCAGCTGCGGATGCGGAAGATCATCCAGGCCGAGTCGCCGGAGAAGCTGGTCGTGAAGATGTGGCTGTACCCGTATCTGACCTGGGCGACGGCCGCGCTGATCGTCTTCGTGCTCGGTTACATGCTGACCGACACCGAGGGGGAGAGCAGCGGGCGGACGACCGTGCTGCTGTCGCTGCTCGTCGCCGCCCTCGTGGTCGCCGTCGCCTTCCTGAAGGAGGGCCGGGTCAAGGCCAGGGCCAAGGCCGGGGCTGCTGCCCCTGCCCCCACCTCTGACTCTGTCACTGGCGCCGGCACTGGCGCCGGCACTGGCACTGGCACTGCCGGGCGCGAAGTCGAGTAGCTCCGCTCGGAGGCCGATGAAAGGGGTCCGCTTCGGCGGGCCCCTTTTCCGTGAGCCCTCCGTTGGGCTCCCTTCCCCTCTCCCACCTCGTCCTCTACTCCCACCTCGTCGTCATCGTCATCGTCGTCGTCACATCACGGTGAAGCTGTCCTTGACCTTCTCGTACGTCTTCAGGGCCGCCGCCTCGGCCGCGGGCTGGTACCAGGTGTTGATCTGGTACGACTTCCCGCTCTCGTTGAAGCCCAGGAGCCGGGCGTGCCAGGGGGTGCCCTGGAGCGTGAAGGTGTACTCCCAGACGACCGCCGGCCGGCCACGGAACGTCGTCTCCTCGAGGCGGATCTTGCTGTAGTCCCGGCCCTGGTGGGCGTTCCGTTCGGAGGTCCGCCAGGTGTCCATCAGGTCGCCACGGGCCAGGGAGGACTTGGCGACGAGCTCCTGGCCGCCGTCGGGTGACGTGTAGTGCACCTCCGCTCCCGTCTTCACATCGCGCCGCCAGCCCTTGGGCGTCGCCCACGCGAAGCCTCCGGCCTCCTGGTGCGTGCCCGGGGGCAGGCTCGGGGGCCTGAACGTTCCCTCGACGGTGGGCGACGCCGAGGGGCTCGACCCGGAGCCGGAACCGGATCCTGAACCGGTGCCGGAGCTCGAGCCGGCGACCGGGGACGACATGGGCGAGGAGCCGTCTGCCTGCTTGTCGCCGTCGTGCGAGCCGGGGGCCGACGCCAGCACGATCGCGAGGACCGTGGCCACGACGACGACACCGACGGCGGCGACCGCGCCGGTCCGGCGCCCCGTCCAGCCGCCCGTACGCTCCGCCCGCCCCGCACGGCGTCCGGCGTCTCCGCGCGAACGGCGTCCGCCGTCACCGGAAGTGGCCGGGACGGCGGGGCCGGGCAGCTCACCGCCGGGTGGCAGGCCCGCTCGGCGGGTCGGCGACGAGTGCGGAGCCGGGTGCGGTGCCGGGTTGCGTTCCGTCACCGCTCGGGAGCGGGCGAGTGAGATGCCGGAGCGCGGGGGTGGGGTTCCCGGCGGGCTGGGGGACGGAGGTTCGGAGCCCGACTCCGAGCGCATCTCCGAGGCCGCTTCGCTGGAGGCGTCGGCGGAGGCACCGATGGAGGCACCGGCGGAAGCATTGGCGACATCAGGGGGGTCGTCGGGCGAGCCGGGTGAATGTGGCGAGTGGGGCGCCTTGACCGGGTTC
The DNA here is from genome assembly GCF_035983595.1 of Streptomyces sp. NBC_01334. Taxonomy (NCBI): domain Bacteria; kingdom Bacillati; phylum Actinomycetota; class Actinomycetes; order Kitasatosporales; family Streptomycetaceae; genus Streptomyces; species Streptomyces sp. NBC_01334. The sequence goes on from NZ_CP130718.1 coordinate 3,639,837, forward strand.
AGGAGTACGCGGGTCGGCGATTCCCGCGGCGGCAACTCCCCCACGTCCGAGAACGGTTCCGGCCCCCGACCCCCTGTTGGCCCCTTGGCCTCCGCGATCCCCTCGGCCTCCGCGATCCCGTCAGTCCCCGCGATCCCCTCCGCAGTGTCGGCATCGCCGGTCTCCGCTCCCTCCTCTGCCGCCTCCCCTCCCTCCACCTCCGCGACTCGCGTCGGTGTCGGCGGCGGGAACGTTATGGGCTCGAGGGCGGATTCCAGGTCGGTGAGGGTGGGGCGGGCTGTGGGTTCCTTTGCCAGGAGGGCGGTGAGGATGTCGTGCAACGGGCCCGCGTCGGACGGGAGTCGGGGTTCCTCGTAGAGGACCGCGTGCAGGGTCGCCAGGGTGGTGTCCCGGGAGAAGGGGGAGTGGCCGGCCAGGGCGGCGCAGAGCGTCGCGCCCAGGGACCACACGTCGGAGGGCGGGCCCTGCGGGTGACCCGAGATGCGCTCGGGGGCCATGTAGTCCGGGGAGCCGACCAGCATGCCGACCATGGTCAACGCCTTCGTGTCCTGGATGGCGGCGATGCCGAAGTCGGTGAGGACGATCCGTCGGACGCCGGTCCCCCCGTTGCCCGCCGCGCTGCACATGCCTTCCACCAGCACGTTGCCCGGTTTGATGTCGCGGTGCAGCACTCCCCTCGCGTGCACCTGGCGCAGTGCCGTGACCAGGCCCAGGCCGATCCGGGCGGTTTCGTGCGGGCCCAGTGGGCCCTCCTCGGCCATGATCCGTTCGAGGGAGCGGCCGGCCACCAACTCCATGACGATCCAAAGGCGTTCGCCCTCGTCGACGACGTCGTAGACGCGCACCACGTTGGGATGGTCGATGCGGGCGGTGGCCCTGGCCTCGCGCAGGGTGCGTTCGCGGCGGGTCCGGGTGTCCTCCGAGTCGAGGCCGTCGATACGCATTTCCTTCACCGCGACCTGCCGGTCGAGCACCTCGTCGGTGGCTCGCCACACGCGCCCCATTCCCCCCTGGCCGATACTCTCGACCAGCCGATAGCGCCCCGTCACCAGCAACCCGGAGAAACCGCCACTCCCGGAATTCCCCGTGTTCCCCGCACCCCCCGCGTTCCCCGTATTCTCCGGATTCTCTGTGTTTCCCGCATTTCCCGGCAATCCGCTGCACCCCCTCCATTGCCCGGCCCCGGAACACAATAGTCACACTTACTGCCTTACCAGCATAGTGCGGAGAAATCTTGTGGTACCTCTTCCAGTACTGCGAATTCAGGCGCAGCCAAGGGGGGCGAACATGAGTTCTCGTCGTGCGACGACCGTCGCCGGATCGCTGGTCGTGACAACTTTCTCGGCGGTGTTGATCCTTTCCTTCCCTGCCGGGGCGGACGATCAGGGGCCGGGAAGCAGCAAGGGGGGAAAGCCCGTCGACGAGGCGCCCGCGGGCGTGAAGACGACGACGACACTGCCGGAGCGGATCTCGGTCGACAACAGTTCCAGGAAAACGGCGATCACCGCCACGGTGAAGAACGAGGGGACCAAGGACAGCGGACAGATACGGCTTTTGGTCGTCGGCTTCGACGGCCTTGCGGTCAAAAGCGTTCAGGGGTGTGACGCCATCGCGGAGAAAGATCTTCCAGAAGGATCCAACAGCGGTTTCTCCTGCCCCATCGACAATCTCGCGGCCGGGGCCTCGAAGTCGTACGCCGTCGACGCGACCTTCGACCTGAGCAAGACCGGGAAGATCTGTCTGCCCGTCCAGACCGCCGACGGGAAGAAGACGTTCTGGCAGCAGGGCCCGGTGCCGTTCGGCACGACGAACCCGTCGCCGAACGCGCCCGCCACCCCACTGCTCCTCGGCACCGACAACACGCCGGTGGGTCCCGGCGGCGACGAACTGCCCAAGACCGGTGTCGGACGGGACGTGTTGCCGCTCGGCGCGGCGGGAGCCGCGCTGCTCGCGGCGGGCGCGGCCGGACTGTGGTGGTCCCAGCGGCGGCCGGAGCAGCGGGAGAGCTGACCTGGCCCCACGCGAAAGGGGTTCGCCGGGTCGGGTCGCGTGACGCGACCCGACCCGGCGAACCCCTTCGTCATCGCCTGAGGGCGGTTACTCCTTGACGAGCTTCCAGGCGGTCGGGAGCAGGCCCATCGCCAGGGCCGCCTTGACGGCGTCGCCGATCAGGAACGGCGTGAGGCCGGCCGCGATCGCGGCGGAGGCGCTCATGTCGGCGGCGTAGGCCAGGTACGGGACGCCGACGAGGTAGATGATCGCCTCGCCCAGCAGCATCGTGCCGGCCATGCGCAGCACGGAGCGGTCGGCGCCCCGGCGGGCCAGGGCGCCCACGGCGGCGGTCGCAAGGATCATGCCGAGGATGTAGCCGAAGGAGACGGAGACGCCCGAACTGCCGTTCGCGAACCACGGCACACCGGCGAGACCGGCCACCGCGTAGACGGCGAGGGAGGAGACCCCGCGGCGGACGCCGAGCGTGGTGCCGACGAGCAGCGCGGCGAAGGTCTGGCCGGTCACCGGGACCGGGGAACCGGGGACCGGAACCGCGATCTGGGCCGCGAGGCCGGTCAGCGCGGCACCGCCGAGCACGAGCGCGATGTCCCGGACACGGGAAGCGGGGAGGAGGTCGGCGAGGACCTTTCCGGGACGAGCGGGGGTGACGGCGGCGGTGCTCATGGGGACTCCGCGAGATCGGGACGGACGGGACACGGCGACGCTATCCCAGGGCGGTCGAGGCGATCACCGTCCGCGGTCGACAAACGGTCGAACCGGAGGTTGGTGGGCTCCTGACAAAGGTTGGGGGTTACACGCGGTACGAGGTGACCCTGGTCACTGAGGTGGAGTGGTCCGGGATACGAGGGTGCCCCGAGCGGTCTCTGTAGGGTTTCGCCAATCGCACGGCGGGCCGTCTCGCCCGTCGGTCGCCATCTGGGCAGGGCCGAGCCCCTTTGCTAGCTTCGAGCCATGGTTGCCCAGGCCCTGAACTTCTCGTCGCGTCGCCATGTCGACCTGCGACGCGTGAGCGCGGCCGCCTGTCGCCCTCCGGTGTGAGGCGGGCGGAGCCGATCATCCGGCGCGCCGCGCTCCACAGACGGCGCAGTGTCGGACCGGCTCCCGACTTCCGAGGAAGTTCCCCATGCCCCGTACCGCGGCTCCTCCCGCCCCGCCCTCTCCCGTCACCCGGGTCGCCGACAGCGACCGGCGGCGTACCAGTGCCAGTGTGATCCTGCGGTCCGTGCTGGAGCACGGGCCGGTCGCGCGCTCCACGATCGCCCGGCTCACCGGGCTGTCCCCCGCTTCCGTCACCGATCACTGTGCCCGGCTCACCGGGCTCGGGCTGCTTCGGGAGGCGGCGGTGCCCCGGCGCAGCAACGGGGTGGGCAGGCCGCACGTTCCCGTGGATCTGGACGACTCGCGGTTCGTGGTGGGCGGGGTCCATGTGGCGGTGCCTTACACGACCGTGTCGCTGCTGGATCTGCGCGGCCGGGTGGTGGCACGGCGGGAGTTGAAGCATCGGGGCCGGCTCGAACCGTCCGGGGTGCTGGCGCGGGCCGCCGACGGGCTCGGCGCGCTGCTGGCGGAGGCCCCCGGCTGCCGGGCCCTCGGGGTGGGGGTCGCCGTGGGCGGCTGGGTGGATCGCGATTCGGGGACCGTCGTCGAGCATCCGCTGCTGGGGTGGCGGGACGTGCCGGTGCGGGAGACGGTCGGCGCGCACACCGGGCTGCCGGTCCAGGTGGACGGACACGCCCGCGCGTTGGTCAACGCGGAGCGGCTGTTCGGGCAGGCGCGCGGCGACCTGAGCGTGCTCCATCTGTTCGTCGGCAACGTGGTCGACGCGGCGTTCGCCACGAACGACGAGGTGCACCACGGGCCGCGCTCGCAGGCGGGCGCCATCGCGCATCTGCCGTTGGCCGGTGGCACGGAGTCCTGCGCGTGCGGCCGGGTCGGCTGCCTCCAGGTGGAGCTGAGCGAGCGGACGTTGTGCCGGCGGGCCCGGCAGGCCGGGGTGATCGACGGGGTGAACCCGATGCACGTGGTCGCCGCGGCGGACGCCGGGAACCCGGTGGCCGTACGGCTGTTGCGGGAGCGGGCGCGGATGGTGGGCCGGGCCGCCGGGCTGCTGCTGGACGTGCTCAATCCGGAGCGGGTCGTCGTCACCGAGGTGGGCGTGCTGTTCCGGGAGGACTGCCTCGCCGCGCTGCGGGACGAGGTCGGGGCGGGGCGATCCGCCGCCGTGTCGCCGAGCAGCTTCCCCGACTCCGTGCTGGCCGTGGCGGGCGGGGCGGTGGCGCTGGACGTGCTCTACCGGGATCCGCTGGCCTCGCCCTGGCCTCGTCCCGCGGGCGTCCCACCTGAGCCGAGTTAATTCAGAAACTCCGAATGTTGACAGGCCCCACACGTGGACAGGAACATCTTTCTCATGAGCTGTCGCACCTTCTGTTGCTGACGCCCCGGCGCGCCGGGAGCGCGCCCTTCTCCTGCCTTTAGCCGCAGGATTCGTTTCGGTCTTGTTGCAGATTCCTTGCGGATCTCCTGCGGATTTCTTGTGGATTCCTCTCGATTCCCGCAGGCCCTTGCGGCCTCTGCCACACCCGCTTTCCTCCGCCGGCTTCCGCCTGCCTTGTCTCCGTTTTCCCCTGGGGGTTCTCCCGTGCCTGTTTCCCGTACGCCCGGTGTCGACCGGCGTCTCTTCCTCGCCTCCCTGCTGGGCGCCGCCGCCGGTGTCGCCGGGCTCAGCGGCTGCGCCGAGAGCAGTGCCGCCACCGGTGGCGAGGGCGCCTCCACGGCCCCGCTCGCCGACAAGGTGCCCGCCGGCACGAGCCTGAAGATCGCCTCCTTCCAGGGCGCGCAGCAGTTGCAGCTGAAGCTGGCCAAGCTGCCCGAACTGCCCTTCGCGGTGTCGAGCTGGCTGAACATCGGGGCCGGTCCCGACGTCATCAACGCCTTCCGCGCGAAGTCCCTGGACGTCGCCAACAACGCGGGCATTCCGCCGATCCAGGCGCATTACCAGGGCTTCGACGCGAAAATCGTCGCGATCAACATCACCCGCAAGCCGAACTACGTCTTCGCCACCAAGCCGGGCAGCGACATCGAGTCCGTCGACGACTTCCGCGGAAAGAAGCTGGCGTTCTCGCAGGGGCAGGCGCAGGGCGTCGTCCTGCTGCGGGCGCTGAAGAAGGCCGGCCTCAAGTACGACGACGTGAAGCTGGTCCCGCTGACCAGCAACCAGTTCCTCACCGCGCTTCAGTCGGGCCAGGTGGACATCGCCCCGCTCGGCAACACCCAGTCGCCCGCCTACCTCAAGCAGTACGAGTCCAAGGGCGCCCGCATCATCACCACCGACGTCGTCGACCTGCTCAGCCTGCTGTGGGCGCCGGTGTCCGTGCTGAACGACAAGGCGAAGGCCGCCGCCGTCGCCGCGTACATCCCGCAGTGGGCGCAGGGCCTGGTGTGGAGCTACGAGAACCCGGACGTCTGGAACGAGGAGTTCTACGTCAAGACGCAGAACCTGACCCTCGACCAGGCCAAGTCGATCACCGCGCTCGCCAACAAGCCTCTGTTCCCGCCGAGTTGGGACGAGGCCATCAAGTGGGAACAGGAGACCGCGGACCTCCTCGCGGAGGGCGGCTTCGTGAAGAAGTTCGACGTCTCCTCGCTGTTCGACCACCGCTTCGAGGGCATCGCCGCCAAGTCCGTGGCAGCCGAGTACCGGAGTTGACCGCCATGACCACCAGCGCAAGCACGAGCACGACCACCAACGACACGACCACGACCACGGTCCCCGCCGTCGCCGTCGCCGCCGACGACGGGTCTCGGGTCCGCCGCCGACAACGACGCCGCGGCCTGGCTCCCGGCAAACCGTGGCCCGCCTCCCGGCTCGTCGGACCCCTGCTGCTCATCGTCCTGTGGGCCGCCGCCTCGGCCGCCGGGCAGCTGGACACCGGGGCGATCCCCGCACCCTGGACGGTGCTGAGGACCGGCGTGAACCTGTGGACCGACGGGACGCTCACCACCGACGTCCTCACCTCGCTGGAGCGCGCCGCCTACGGCTTCTCGATCGGCCTGACCGCCGGGGTGACACTCGCGCTGGCCTCGGGGCTGACCCGGTCCGGGGAGGCCCTGATCGACGGGACGGTGCAGCTCAACCGGGCGATCCCGACCCTCGGTCTGATCCCGCTGTTCATCCTCTGGCTGGGCATCGGCGAGACCTTCAAGATCGCGATCATCGCCATCGTCGTCTACATCCCGATCTACCTCAACACGCATGCCGCGCTGTCCGGCATCGACCACCGGTTCGTCGAACTCGCCGAGGTGCAGGGCCTGTCGAAGGTCCAGTTCATCCGGCAGATCGTGATCCCCGGCGCCCTGCCCGGATTCTTCGTGGGACTCCGGCTCGGGGTGACCGGCTCCTGGCTGGGACTGGTGGTCCTGGAGCAGATCAACGCCACCAGCGGCCTCGGTTACATGATGTTCCAGGCCCAGAACTACGGCCAGTCGGACGTCATCCTCGTCGGCCTCCTCATCTACGGCGTCTTCGGTCTCCTCTCCGACACCGCGGTCCGTCTCATCGAACGGAGGGTGCTGTCGTGGCGCCGCACACTGAGCAGCTGACCCGCTCCGCCGCCGTCCAACTGCGCGGCCTGACACGGTCGTTCGAGGCCCGCACGGTCCTCGACGGCATCGATCTCGACATCCCCGCCGGCCAGTTCGTGGCCCTCCTCGGGCACAGCGGGTCCGGCAAGAGCACCCTGCTGCGGGCGGTCGCCCACCTCGACCACGAGGTCGTCGGCAGCGGGCAGCTCACGGCCCCGGAGCGGGTGTCGGTGGTCTTCCAGGACTCCCGGCTGCTGCCCTGGCGGCGGGTGCTGGACAACGTACTGCTGGGTCTTGACGGCAAGGAGGCGGAGCAGAAGGGCCGCGAGGCCCTCGCCGAGGTGGGCCTGAAGGGCCGCGAGCGGGCCTGGCCCAACGAGCTGTCCGGCGGTGAGGCACAGCGAGCCGCACTGGCCCGCTCACTGGTCCGCGAACCCGAACTCCTCCTCGCGGACGAGCCGTTCGGGGCGCTGGACGCCCTCACCCGGATCAAGATGCACACCCTGCTGCGCGAGCTGTGGGAGCGCCACCGGCCTTCCGTGCTGCTCGTCACCCACGACGTGGACGAGGCGATCGTGCTCGCCGACCGGGTCCTCGTCCTCGACCACGGCCGTATCGGCCTCGACCTGACCATCGACCGCCCGCACCCGCGCTCGTACCGGGACCCGCTGCTCGGCGAGTACCGCGAACGGCTGCTCGCCGCCCTGGGCGTCACGGAGGACCACAAGTGACCACGGCTCACCCCGGACGACAGCTCCACCTGAACGCGTTCCTGATGAACACCGGCCACCACGAGGCGTCCTGGCGACTCCCGGAGAGCGACCCGTACGCCCACGTGGAGCTGGACCACTACGTCCACCTGGCCCGGATCGCCGAACGCGGCACCTTCGACTCCCTGTTCCTCGCCGACGGCCCGCAGCTCTGGGGCACCATCGCCCAACGCCCGGCCGGCGCCCTGGAACCGCTCACGCTGCTGACCGCGCTGGCGACGGCCACCCGGCACATCGGCCTCATCGCCACCGCCTCCACCTCCTACAACTCCCCCTACAACCTGGCCCGTAAGTTCGCCTCGCTCGACATCATCAGCGGCGGCCGGGCGGGCTGGAACATCGTCACCACCGCCGGCGCCGAGGCCGCCCGCAACTTCGGTCTGGACGCCGAGCCCGCTCACGCCGAGCGCTACGCCCGGGCCGGCGAGTTCCTCGACGTGGCCCTGAAGCTCTGGGACAGCTGGGAGGACGACGCGATCCTCGCCGACAAGGCGGCCGGAGTCTGGGGCGACGACGCGAAGGTCCACCCGCCCCGGCACCGGGGGACGTACTTCAGCGTCGAAGGCGCCCTCAACGTCCCGCGGTCCCCGCAGGGTTACCCGCTGCTGGTGCAGGCCGGGTCGAGCGAGGACGGCAAGGCGTTCGCGGCCCGGTACGCGGAGGCGGTGTTCACCGCCCAGCAGACGCTCGCCGACGCGCAGGCCTTCTACGCCGACCTCAAGTCCCGTACCCGGCAGGCCGGCCGGGATCCCGAGCACATCAAGGTGCTGCCCGGGATCGTCCCGGTGATCGGCTCGACGGAGGCCGAGGCACGCGGATACGAGCAGGTCCTGGAGGACCACATCGTGCACACGCACGGCGTCCAGCGGCTGGAGCAGCTGCTCCAGCTGGAGCCGGGCACTCTGGAGCTGGACGCCGAGCTGCCCGCCGATCTGCCGCCGGAGAGCGCGATCGAGGGCGCCAAGAGCCGCTACACGCTCGTGGTGGAGCTGGCCCGGCGCGAGCGCCTCACCGTGCGGCAGCTGATCGGGCGGCTCGGCGGCGGGCGCGGGCACCTCACCTTCGCGGGCACGCCCGAGCAGGTCGCCGACGCGATCGAGAGCTGGTTCACCCAGGGCGCCGCCGACGGGTTCAACATCATGCCCGCGGTGCTGCCCTCGGGTCTGGACGCCTTCGTGGACCACGTGGTGCCGATCCTGCGCGCCCGCGGCCTGCTGCGCACGGAGTACGGCCCGCGCACGACGCTGCGGGAGAGGTACGGCCTCCCGCGCCCCGCCAACCAGTACGTGAACGCTCCCGCACCCGTCCTCGTCTGACCCTCGCCCGAAAGGAACCTCCCATGAGCATCGAGATCCGCAAGGTCACCGCGCACATCGGCGCCCAGGTCTCCGGCGTCGACATCGCGAAGCCCCTCGACGAGGAGACCTCCACCGCCCTGCGCGAGGCGCTCAACGTCCACAAGGCCCTGGTCTTCGACGACGTGAACCTGGACGACGCGGGCCAGCAGGCCTTCGTCCGTCACTTCGGCGACCTCACCACCGCCCACCCGACCGTGCCGGCGATCGACGGCTCCCCGAACGTGCTGCCGGTCGACAGCGAGCGCGGCCGCGCCGCCAACCACTGGCACACGGACGTCACCTTCGTCCTCAACCCGCCGCAGGCCAGCACCCTGCGCAGCCTGGTCCTCCCGCCGTACGGCGGCGAGACCCTGATCACCAGCTCGGCGGCGGCCTACCGTCAGCTGCCGGAGCCGCTCCGGCAGCTCGCCGACACCCTGTGGGCCGAGCACACCAACGACTACGACTACGCGGTGCCGGAGGAGACGGTCGACGAGGCGCAGGCCGCCGCGCGCGCCCAGTTCACCTCGATCAAGTACCGCACGGTCCACCCGGTGGTCCGCGTGCACCCGCTGACCGGGGAGCGCGGACTGTTCATCGGCGGGTTCGCGCAGCGCATCGTGGGCCTGTCGCCGGCCGAGTCCCGCAAGATCCTCGACCTGCTCCAGTCGTACGTCACCCGGCCGGAGAACATCCTGCGCCACCGCTGGTCGGAGAACCAGCTGGTCCTGTTCGACAACCGGATCACCCAGCACTACGCGGTCGACAACTACGACGGCCGGCCCCGCCGGCTGCACCGCGTGACGGTCGCGGGTGACATCCCGGTCGGCATCGACGGCAAGGAGAGCTACTCGATCGAGGGCGACGCCGCGCACTACACCTCCGTAGCGGCCTAGACACACCGCGTATCCGGTCCGTCCGGATGGTGGGCAGCCCCTCCGCCGGCGCGGAGGGGCTGCCCAGACTGTGGGCGTTTTTGCCCATCTCACGCATTGGACGAGCCGCGCCCATGCCCAGCAGCACCACCGTCGGGACTCCACCGGAGCCGGACGTCACCCTGTCCCACGGCCTCAAACAGCGCCATCTGTCGATGATCGCCCTCGGTGGCGTCATCGGCGCCGGTCTCTTCGTCGGCTCGGGCGCGGGCATCGCCGCCGCCGGTCCGTCGATCGTCCTCGCCTACGCCCTCTCCGGCCTGCTCGTGATGCTGGTGATGCGGATGCTGGGCGAGATGTCGGCCGCGTATCCCTCGTCGGGCTCGTTCTCCGCGCACGCCGAGCGGGCCTTCGGTCCCTGGGCGGGCTTCACCGTGGGGTGGGCCTTCTGGGTCCTGCTGTGCACGGCCGTCGGCCTGGAGGGCATCGGCGCCGCGAAGATCGTCACGGGCTGGCTGCCGGGCACACCCGAGTGGGCCTGGGTGGCGCTGTTCATGCTCCTGTTCTGCGGCGCGAACCTGGCCGCCGTGAAGAACTTCGGCGAGTTCGAGTTCTGGTTCGCGGCCCTGAAGGTCGGCGCGATCACCCTGTTCCTGGTGCTGGGTGTGCTGGCCGTCGCCGGTGTCCTGCCGGGCACGGACTCCCCGGGGACCTCCCATCTGGGCGAACTCCTCCCGCACGGCAGTCAGGGCCTGGTCGTCGGCCTGCTCGCGTCCGTCTTCGCGTACGGCGGCCTGGAGACGGTCACCATCGCCGCCGCCGAGTCGGAGGACCCGGTCCGGGGCGTGGCGAGCGCGGTCCGTACGGCGATGTGGCGCATCGCGCTGTTCTACGTCGGCTCCATGGCGGTCATCGTCACGCTCGTCCCCTGGGACGCGAAGGCGGTCGTCGAGCAGGGCCCCTACGTCGCCGCTCTCGACCGTCTCGGCATCCCGGGGGCCGGCCAGGTCATGAACGTGGTGGTGCTGGCCGCGCTGCTCAGCGCCATGAACGCCAACGTCTACGGCTCCTCGCGCATCGCGTACTCGCTGGTGGAGCGGGGCCACGGCCCGAAGGAGCTGGGCCGGGTGTCGGGCGGCGCGCCCCGGGTCGCGGTGCTCGTCTCCTGCGTCTTCGGCTTCGGCTGCGTGCTGCTCAGCTACTGGCGTCCGGACGACGTGTTCCCCTGGCTGCTGAACATGATCGGTGCGGTGATCCTGGTCGTCTGGATCTTCATCGCGTGCTCCCAGCTGCGGCTGCGCGGGCGTCTGGAGCGGGAGGCGCCCGAGCGGCTGGTCGTCCGGATGTGGGCGTTCCCGGTGCTCACCTGGGTCGCGCTGGCGGGGATGGCGGCGATCTTCGTCCTGATGGCGCGGGAGCCCGGCACCCGGGTGCAGCTGTACTGGTCGGGCGGGATGACGGCTTTCCTGGCGGCCGTCGGGTACGCCTGGCAGCGTCAGCGGGAGCACGGGCGGGCCACGGACTGACCTGCCCACCCCTCACCCTCTCCCCATCGGCCCATCGGCCCTCACGCGAAAGACGCGTGGGGGCCTTTTCGTTGCCGCCACGCCCGACGCGCTTGCCCGAATCCCCCTTCTTGTTGCTAGCCTGCACTTGCAAGTAACTTGCAATAAGAGGTTCGAGGGGACCCCGCATGCCCGTCTACACGCTGCCCGAACTGCCCTACGACTACTCCGCGCTCGCACCCGTGATCAGCCCGGAGATCATCGAGCTGCACCACGACAAGCACCACGCGGCCTATGTGAAGGGCGCCAACGACACGCTGGAGCAGCTGGCGGAGGCGCGGGACAAGGAGCAGTGGGCGGCCCTGAACGGCCTGGAGAAGAATCTGGCCTTCCACCTCTCCGGCCACATCCTGCACAGCATCTACTGGGCCAACATGACCGGTGACGGCGGCGGTGAGCCCCTCGCTGCGGACGGCGTCGGCGACCTCGCGGACGCGATCACCGAGTCCTTCGGCTCGTTCGCCGGCTTCAAGGCCCAGCTGACCAAGGCGTCCGCGACGACGCAGGGTTCCGGCTGGGGCGTCCTCGCCTACGAGCCGCTCAGCGGCCGGCTCATCGTCGAGCAGGTCTACGACCACCAGGGCAACGTCGGCCAGGGTTCCGTGCCGATCCTCGTCTTCGACGCCTGGGAGCACGCCTTCTACCTCCAGTACAAGAACCAGAAGGTCGACTTCATCGAGGCCATGTGGGCCGTCGTGAACTGGCAGGACGTGGCCCGGCGCCTCGACGCCGCGAAGTCCCGCGCGGACGTGCTGCTGCTCGCCCCCTGAGGCAGCGGTGAAGCGTCCTGCCTCGTGATCGTCTTCTCACCCTTCACGACGGCAGGCGGAGTGAAGGACCGGCCCCGCGAGGACATGACTCGCGGGGCCGGTCCCGTGCACGCCGTTCCCGTACGCCCGGGCGGGGGCTTCCCCCAGGGCGGTGTTCCGGGTGACAGTGGCCCGCATGGGTCTTCCGAAGAGGCGTTGCCCCAACTGCGGTGACACCGAACAGCACTTCCGGCACCTGCACGGCGCCGAGCGGGCCTTCGCCCTGACGCAGACGCAGGTGCTGGTGCACCGGGCGGATCTCGACAAGTACCGGCGCTGCACCCGCGAAGGCTGTGTGCGGGTGCAGTCCTACTTCAACTGGCGGTCCGGCTTCGATCTTCCGGAGGAGTTCCGGACGCCGCCGCAGACGGCCGCCTAGGAGATCCCCCGGCCCCGTCGGGGGTTCTCCCCACCCTCCGGGTCCACCGATCGGTGGACGGGAAGTTCAACCGGGCACCTCTGTCCGTCAACTGCCCCGGCCGGACAGGCTTTTGGGCATGAAATCACTCACTGTGCGCATGGCGCGTTCCAGCGCGCGGCACCCCTGGCGGGCGATCGTCGGCTGGCTTCTCTTCGTGGTGCTGTGCCTGGCGGCCGGCAGTGCCGTCGGGATGGACAGCGCGAGGACGGCCGACTACCGGGTCGGCGAGGCCGGCCGGGCCGAGGCCATGGCGGCCGAGGGACATCTGGAACGCAGGTCCGCCGAGCAGGTGCTGATCTCCGCGCGGTCGGGCGCCCTCGGCGCCGAGGCGGCCCGCGCCGCCGTGGACGACCTCACCACCCGGATGGAGCGGCTGCCCGAGGTCGCCGAGGTGGCCGCGCCGGTCCGCTCCGCCGACGGCCGGATCCTCATGGTCGAGGTGGCTCTGCGGGGCGAGGAGCGGGACGCCAAGGACAAGGTCGACGCGCTCACCGCGCAGACCACGGCCGTCCAGCGGGCCCACCCGGAGCTGCTGCTCCAGGAGACCGGCAGCCCCTCCATCAGCAAGGGCGTCGACGAACAGCGCGGTGACGACCTCGCGCTCTCCGAGAAGATCACCCTGCCGGTCACGCTGCTGACCCTGCTGGTCGTGTTCGGCTCGCTCACCATGGCCGCCGTGCCGCTGCTGCTCGCGCTGTCGTCGATCGCGGCGGCCGTCGGCCTGTCGATGGTGGCCTCGCACGTCTCCCCGGACACCGGGGTCGGCACGAACGTCATCCTGATGATCGGCCTCGCCGTCGGCGTCGACTACACGCTCTTCTATCTGAAGCGGGAACGCGAGGAGCGGGCCCGCTCCGGGGGGCGGCTGAGCTCGCAGGCCCTGGTCGAGCTGGCGGCCGCCACCTCGGGCCGGGCGGTGATGGTCTCCGGGTTCGCGGTCGTCGCCTCCACCGCCACGCTGTACCTGGCCTCGGACGTCATCTTCTCCTCGCTCGCCACCGGCACCGTGGTGGTCGTCCTGGTCGCGATGGCCAGCTCCCTGACGGCGCTCCCCGCGCTGCTGACGGTGCTGGGGAAGCGGGCGGAGCGCAGGGCCGCGCGCCGGGCGGAGCGGGGCAGGCCCGTCCGCCGTCCCCGCGGCGGAAGCGGCGGGAGGGGCGGAAGCGGCGAGAGGGAGAGGCGTGAGAGCGGCGGCCGGGTCTGGACCGCGCTGCTGCGCCCCGCCGCCCGGCACCCCCTCGCCACCCTCGGTGTCTCCGTCCTCGCCCTGCTCGCCCTCGTCGTCCCGCTGGCAGGCCTGCACATCACGGAGATGAGCCGGGACACCCACTCCCGCGAGATCCCCGCCATGCGGGTGTACGACCGGCTGAACGAGGCGTTCCCGCAGCACCGGGTCACCCACCAGGTGGTCGTGCGCGCCGAGGCAGCACGGGCCGCCGAGGTCGCCGAGGCACTGGACGCACTGGCCCGGCTCTCGGACGCCGACCCCCTGTTCACCGGCGCACCCCGGCTCCGCACCTCCGCGGACCACCGCGTCAGCACCCTCGAACTGCGCGTGCCGTACCTCGGCGACTCCGACCAGGCCTACGACTCGCTCGACCACCTGCGCCACGACTACCTGCCCGCCACCGTCGGCCGGATCGCCGGCGCCGAGTACGGCGTCAGCGGTGACGTGGCCCGGTACACCGACTATCCGGCGCACCAGAACGGCAGACTGCCGCTCGTCCTCGCGGCGTTGCTGCTGGTGACCTTCCTGATGACGCTGTACGCGTTCCGTTCCGTCGTCCTCGGGCTGATCGGCGTGGTGCTGAACCTGCTGTCGGCGGCGGCCGCGCTCGGGCTGCTGGTCCTCGTCTTCCAGCACACCTGGGCCGAGGGGCTGCTGGACTTCCGCTCCACCGGCTCGATCGGGTCGCGCGTCCCGCTGTTCCTGTTCGTGATCCTCTTCGGACTCTCCATGGACTACCAGGTGTTCGTCGTCAGCAGGATCCGGGAGGCCGTGCTCGCGGGCACCCCGACCCGGCAGGCGGTGCTCGACGGGGTCCGCCGGTCGGCGAGCGTGGTGACCAGCGCGGCGGTCGTGATGACGACGGTGTTCGTGAGCTTCGTCTTCCTCCACATCATCGAGATGAAGCAGATCGGGTTCGTGCTCGCGGCGGCCGTCCTGCTGGACGCCTTCGTCGTACGCGTCCTGATCCTGCCGTCGGCGATGCTGCTGCTGGGCGAGTGGAGCTGGTGGCCGGCGCGGCCGGACCGGGGGACGGCGGGGCCGCGGGCCCAAGTGCCTCCCGGGCGCCCGGTGGTCGACGTACGTTGATCGGTATGACCGCTCTCGCCGGGCCCTCCGCCGACGCCTTCTGGGCCGCCTCCCTGCGCCGCTGGAACGCGGTGTGCTGGGTGCTGTTCGCGGCGATGGCCGTCGGGATCGCCGCCCTGGGCCGGCCAGGCGGGGGCATGTACGAGGCGCTCGCGCTGCTGGGCAGCGTGGTGCTGTGCTACGCGATCCTCGACCGCTTCCCGGACAACCCCGTGGTGCGGCCGCACGGCTATCTCACGGTGCTGGTGCTCGCGCTCGGCGGGCTGGCGTATCTGCGGACCAGCTACGCGGCGCTGTTCATGGTGACGCTGCCCCACTACTGGATGTTCGGGCGGACCCCGAGGATCTCGATGGTGTTCCTGGGGCTCGCCACCGCCTCGACACTGCTGGGCAGCTGGCTTCTGCAGGGCTGGTCGGCGGAGTTCCTCGGCGAGACGGCCGTGTCCACCCTCATCGTCGTCGCGGTGGGGGTGCTGATCGGGCTGTGGGCGCACTCGGTGGTCGCGCAGAGCACCGAACGGGCGCGGCTCATCGAGGAGTTGGAGCGGACCCAGGCGCAGCTCTCCGCGGCGCACCAGCGGCAGGGCGCGGCCGACGAACGGGAGCGGCTGGCGCGCGAGATCCACGACACCCTCGCGCAGGGCTTCGCGTCGATCGTGGTGCTGGCGGAGGCGGCCCGGGCCGGGATGGCGGCCGATCCGGGGCGCAGCGCCCAGCAGTTGCGGTCGATCGAGTCGACGGCCCGCGAGAACCTGGCGGAGGCACGGGAGTTGGTGGGCTCGGGCGGGCAGGCGGGCGCCGCGGTGGCGGCCTCCGCGGCGCCGGCGCTACGGCGGGTCCTGGACCGTTTCGTCGAGGACACCGGGCTCACCGTGGCCGCCGACCTGGCGGACCTCGACTGCGACCAGCGGACCCGTATCGCGCTGCTGCGCTGCACCCAGGAGTCCCTGGCCAATGTGCGCAAGCACGCCCGGGCCTCCACGGTCGGGGTGGTGCTGGCCCGGCGGCCCTACGGGGTGGAGCTGGAGATCACCGACGACGGCGCCGGGTTCGTGGTGGAGGAGTCGAGGGGCTTCGGACTGGACGGGATGCGCAAGCGGGTGTCGGAACTGGGCGGACGGCTGACGGTGACCAGCTCGGTCGGGGACGGGACGCGGATCCTGGCGTCGATCCCCCTGGCCCAGGGCACGGAGGGAACGGCATGAGCGAGGTGACGGCGCTGCGGGTCGTCGTGGTCGACGACCACACCGTGATGCGGGCCGGGGTGGTGGCCCTGCTGGCCGGTGAGGACGGCATCGAGATCGTCGGAGAGGCGGGCGACGGCCGTGCCGCCCTCGACCTCGTCGAGCGGCACGACCCCGACGTGGCTCTGGTCGATCTGCGGATGCCGGTACTCGACGGGGTCACCACGACGACCGAGATCGTCGCCCGCCATCCGCGCACCCGGGTGCTGATCCTGACGACGTACGACACGGACGCGGACATCGAGCGCGGGGTGGAGGCCGGCGCCATCGGCTATCTGCTGAAGGACACCACGCGCGAGCAGCTCGTCGACGCGATCCGTGCGGCGGCGCGCGGGGAGACGGTGCTCGCGCCCCGGGTGGCGGAAAAGCTGGTGGCCCGGCTGCGGCGCCCGGTCCAGGAGGCGCTGACCGCCCGGGAGACGGACGTCCTCGGCGCGGTCGCCGACGGGCTGACCAACGCCGAGATCGGCCGGCGTCTCGTGATCTCGGAGGCGACCGTCAAGACCCATCTGCTGCGCCTGTTCGCCAAGCTCGACGTGAACGACCGGACCCGGGCGGTGGTGGTGGCCATGGAGCGGGGGCTGTTGCGCCGGCCATGACTCAGGGCTTGCGGCCCACGCCGCCCTGACTCAGGGCTTGCGACCCACGCCGCCGTGCTGGCCGATCGGCAGCGGAGGCGTTCCGTCCGGGCGCCACATCGGGACGGACACCACGCCCGGTGGCACCAGTTCGAGCCCTTCGAAGTAGCCCTCGATCTGCTCGATTGGACGCAGGAAGTACGGGACGGCCCCCGTCTCGTTGTAGGCGTCCTGGGCCTGCTCGTAGGCGAGGTCGGTGCCACGGGAGCCGTCGTTGACGCAGAGGAAGCTGCCCGAGGGCAGGCCGGCCAGCAGGGCGCGGACGAGGTCGCGGGCGCGGTCGTAGCCGTCGACGTGGCCGAGGATGCCGCTGAGGATCAGGGCGGTGGGGCGGGTGAGGTCGAGGGTCCGGCTCGCCGCTTCGAGGATGCGCGCGGGCTCGAAGAGGTTCAGGTCCTCGTAGGCGGTGACGCCCTCGGGGGTGGAGGTGAGCAGGGCGCGGGCGTGGGCGAGGACCAGGGGGTCGTTGTCGACGTAGACGATCCGCGACTCGGGGGCGAGGCGCTGGGCGACCTCGTGGGTGTTGTCGACGGTGGGCAGCCCGGTGCCGACGTCCAGGAACTGGCGGATGCCCGCCTCCTCGACCAGGTAACGGATGCTGCGGCCGAGGAAGGCCCGGCTGCTGCGGGCGATGGTGACGATGCCGGGGAAGACGGCGGTGTAGGCGTCGCCGGCCTCCTCGTCCACCGGGTAGTTGTCCTTGCCGCCCAGCCAGTAGTTCCAGATGCGGGCCGAGTGCGGTACCGAGGTGTCGATCTCCGTCATGGGTCCATGGTGCCCCGCGAGTGATGCTCGCGGGGCACCACTGCCGTCACAGGTTGCTGAAGTCCGGGCCCTTGGTCCGGGAGCGCTTGATCTCGTAGAAGCCGGGGACCGAGGCGACGGCGAGGGTGCCGTCCCAGAGGCGGGCGGCTTCCTCGCCCTTCGGCGCGGGGGTGACCACGGGACCGAAGAAGGCGATCTGCTCACCGTCGGGGCCGGGAACGGCGATGACGGGGGTGCCGACGTCCTGGCCGACCTTCCCGATGCCCTCCTTGTGGGAGGCGCGCAGCTGGGCGTCGAACTCGAAGTCCGACTGCTCGGCGTACTCGATCAGGGACGCGGGCAGACCGACGTCCTTGAGCGCGCCGGCGATGGCCTCCACGGTCGGGCCCTCGCCGTTGTTGTGGATGCGGGTGCCGAGCGCGGTGTAAAGGGGGCCGAGGACGTCGGCGCCGTGCAGCTGCCAGGCGGCGGTGACCACGCGCACCGGCTGCCAGGCCTTGACCGCGAGCATCTCGCGGTACTCCTCGGGCAGCTCGTCGAGCTTGTTCTCGTTGAGGACGGCGAGGCTCATGATGTGCCAGCGGACCTCGATGTCACGGACCTTCTCCACTTCCAGCACCCACCGGGAGGTCATCCAGGCCCACGGGCAGAGCGGGTCGAACCAGAAGTCGACGGGGGTCTTCTCCGACATGTCTCTCCTCGAGCAATCCTCATGAGATAAGCCTTTCCCCCCTGAACACCGGCGTCCGTGCCGCACATTCCCTGCTGACCCGCGTCAGGGGCGCGTGGCAGGATCACTCCTGTCCGAAAGCCCATGCTCAAGCACTGAGGGAGTACCGCCGTGCCCGGTGAGAACCTGTCCCGCGACGAGGCCCGGGAGCGGGCCGCCCTGCTGTCCGTCGACGGGTACGACGTGTCCCTCGACATCCGGTCGGCGGTCGGCGACCGGACCGGGGACGAGCCTCGCACCTTCCGGTCGGTCACCACGATCCGCTTCCGCAGCAGCGAGCCCGGCGCGTCGAGCTTCGTGGACCTGATCGCGCCGAGTGTGACGTCCGTCTCCCTCAACGGCCGCGACCTCGACCCCGGTGAGGTCTTCGACGGCGCCCGGATCCTGCTGGAGGACCTTGCCGCGGAGAACGAGCTGGTCGTCGACGCCCGGTGCGCCTACTCCCGCACCGGCGAGGGCCTGCACCGCTTCGTCGACCCGGAGGACGGCGAGGTGTACCTGTACACCCAGTACGAGCCGGCCGACGCCCGCCGGGTCTTCGCGGGCTTCGAGCAGCCCGACCTCAAGGCCCCGTTCCGCTTCGAGGTGCGGGCGCCCGAGGAGTGGGTGGTGTGGAGCAACGGCGTCGGCGAGCGCACCGACGGGGTGTGGCGCTTCGCGGAGACGAAGCCGATCTCGACGTACATCACCTGTGTCGTGGCCGGCCCGTACCACTATGTGACGGACACGTACACGCGCGACCTGGGTGACGGTACGACGCTGGAGATCCCCCTCGGCGCGATGTGCCGCAAGGGTCTGGCGCCCCACTTCGACTCCGCGGACGTCTTCCTCGTCACCAAGCAGGGTCTGGACTTCTTCCACGACCACTTCGACTACCCGTACCCGTTCGGCAAGTACGACCAGGCGTTCGTGCCCGAGTACAACCTCGGCGCGATGGAGAACCCGGGTCTGGTGACCTTCCGCGAGGAGTACATCTTCCGGGGCAAGGTGACGCAGGCGTCGTACGAGGCGCGGGCGAACGTCATCCTGCACGAGATGGCGCACATGTGGTTCGGCGACCTGGTCACCATGGTGTGGTGGGACGACCTGTGGCTGAAGGAGTCCTTCGCCGACTTCATGGGCACGTTCGCGAACGTCGGCGCGACCCGCTTCACCGACGCCTGGATCACCTTCGCCAACCGCCGCAAGGCGTGGGCCTACCGCGCGGACCAGCTGCCCTCCACCCACCCGATCACCGCCGACATCCGCGACCTCCAGGACGCGAAGCTGAACTTCGACGGCATCACGTACGCCAAGGGCGCCTCGGTGCTGAAGCAACTGGTGGCGTACGTCGGCCAGGACGCGTTCCTCGAGGGCGCGCGGCGCTACTTCAAGCGGCACGCGTACGGCAACACGCGCCTCGGTGACCTGCTGTCGGTGCTCGCCGAGACCAGCGGCCGGGACATGGGCGGCTGGGCGCGGTCCTGGCTCCAGACGGCGGGCGTGAACTCGCTGACCCCGCAGGTGCTGCTGGACCCGCAGGGCCGGATCGACGAGCTGGCGGTGGTCCAGGAGGCCGCCGAGGCGTACCCCGAACTGCGGCCGCACCGGGTGGCGATCGGCCTGTACCGCCGCGAGGACGGACACCTCGTGCGGTACGCGCGCGCCGAGACGGACGTCGACGGTCCGCGGACGGTCGTGACGGAGCTGGCGGGCGCCGAGGCCCCGGAGCTGGTGCTGGTCAACGACGACGACCTGACGTACTGCAAGATCCGCTTCGACGAGACCTCGCTGGCCACGCTGCGCGAGCACCTGGGTTCGATGACCGACCCGCTGGCCCGCGCCCTGTGCTGGTCGGCGCTGTGGAACCTGACCCGGGACGCGCTGCTGCCCGCGGCCGACTTCGTGGACCTGGTGACGCGGTTCGGGCACCACGAGTCCGACATCGGCGTCCTGCAGATGCTGCACGCGTGGGCGGAGTCGGCGCTGGTCCACTACGCGCCGCGGTCCTGGCGGCGGACGGGCGAGGAGCTGCTGGCCGACACCGCGCTGCGGAATCTGCGGGCGGCGGGGCCGGGCAGCGAGCACCAGCTGGCCTGGGCGCGCTTCTTCGCGACGGTGGCCTCCTCCGACTCCGACTTCGAGCTGCTCCGGGGCCTGCTGGACGGCACGGCGAAGATCGACGGCCTGGAGGTGGACCAGGAGCTGCGCTGGGTGTTCGTGGAGCCGCTGGTCGCGCACGGGTACGCCGACGAGAAGGCGCTGGCGGCCGAACTGGCCCGTGACGACACGGCGTCCGGCAAGCGGCATCAGGTCCGCTGCCTCGCGGCCCGCCCGTCGGCGGCGGTGAAGGCGCAGGCGTGGGCGCAGCTGGTGGAGTCGGACTCGCTGTCCAACGCGCTGGTGGAGGCGACGATCGCGGGATTCGACCGGCCCTCGCAGCGCGAACTGCTCGTGCCGTACGCGGAGAAGTACTTCGCGTCGATCGAGCGGATCTGGGCCGAGCGGTCGATCCAGATCGCGATGACCGTCGTCAAGGGCCTGTTCCCGTCGCTCCAGGACTCCCCCCGGACGCTGGAGGCGACGGACGCGTGGCTCGCGGCGCACGAGTCGGCCGCCCCGGCGCTGCGCCGGCTGGTGCTGGAGGCGCGCGACGACCTGGCGCGGTCGCTGCGGGCACAGGCGGCCGGCGCGCAGGCCTGAACCGACCGAGCGCTCCGGCCTTGAGCTTTGGCCATGAATTCCGCTGACGGTCACCGTTACGGAATTCAGGCAATCCGACCCGTAACCCCTGGCTCCTTCATTCGGGACCAGGGGTTTTCGGCGCCTCATCGGCATCCGAACACCCGTCCTTTAGGGCGAGCTTGTCCGGATTTGTCGACGGGCGTGTAACAGCGGTTAGGAGACCGGCCGGACGCGGAATCCCCGTTGCATGAACCACCACAACACCCCGCTCCCCCAGGTTCCCTCGGCGTCCCCCCGCCCCGTCCGCCACCTGTCGGACGTACAGCGCCGCGTCACGACGGCGGGCCGGCTCCGCTCGCAGGGCGTCGCCGTGGCCGACGCCAACGAGCAGTGCCGTCCCGGCGGCCCCTGGCAGCAGCTCCTCCCCGGCGTGTACCTGCTCCACCCGGGCCCGCCGACCAGCGAGGAGCGCCTGCACGCGGTGCTGATGTACGCGGGCCGCGACACGGCGACGCCGCCGCCCGCGGTGCCGACCCAACCGGGCGCCGGCGACCCGCACCGGCCGGTGTACAAGGAGGCGATGATCACCGGGCTGGCGGCCCTGAACCTGCACGGGCTCTCGTCCGCTCCCCCGCTGCTGTCCCTGGAGCACATCGACGTCCTGGTCCCGCGGCTGCGCCGGCTGCGCTCGACGGGCTGCGCCCACGTCGTCCGTACGGGCTCGCTGCCGACCCCCGAGCAGGCCACGGGAGTTCCGGTGGCGCCGGTGCCCCGCGCGCTGGCCGACGCGGTGGCCCGGCTGACGGACGCGGGAGTGGTGCAGCGGCTGCTGTCGGAGGCGGTACGCGGGGGCCACTGCGAACCGGCTTCGGTGGTGCGGGAGTTGAACAACGCCAAGCTGCTGGGCCGCCCGCACGTGGTGGACGCGGTGGACTCGCTGCTCGCGGAGGGACGCGCGTTCGCTGAGGACCGGCTGTACACGATGGTGCGCGACTACGGCCTTCCCGACCCGGTGTGGAACGTGGACCTGCGCCTGCCGGGCGGACCCCACCTGGGCGGTCTGGACGCGTACTGGCCGGAGCAGGCGGTGGCGGTCGAACTGGACACCCGGGCGCCGCGGCAGGACGAGGACGCCCTCTGGTCGGAATACGCCCGCAAGCGCGAGCATCTGGAGCGGCTCGGCATCACGGTCGTCTACATCACGCCGAAGAAGCTGAGGAACGCGATGGAACAGCAGGCGGCGGTGGTCCGCACGGCGTTGATGGCGTCGGGCGACAGGGACCCGGCCGCGTATGTCGTGGTACTGCCCCGGTAGGGACGGACCGGGGCGGGCCAGGAGGGGAGAGGAGGGGCCGCCGGGTGTGACCCGGCGGCCCCTCCTCATGCCGTCACGCCGTCATGCCGTCCCGCCGCGCGCAGCGGGCAGCCGGTGCCGACGCGGTCGGCGAGTTCGGCGCGGAGGGCGGCGAGTTCGGCCATGCGGGCGTCGACGACCTGGATCTTCTGCTCGAAGAGGGCGGAGAGGGCGTCCGCGGAGTCGGGAGCCTCGCGCAGTTCCTCGCCGTGCCGGGCGATCTCCGCGAGGGTGAACCCCAGGGTCTGCGCGGTACGGACGTAGGCCAGCCACTCCACGGTCTCCGGCGCGAAGTCGCGGTACCCGTTGGACAGTCGGCGGCCCTCGACGAGGCCGACCCGCTCGTAGAAGCGGATGGTGTCCCGGGTGGTGCCGGTGCGGGCAGCCAGCTCTCCGATTCTCATGCGGGAGCCTCCGTCAGGTAGCGGTCCGACGCTTGACCTTGGAGCGTAGTCCAGTGTCTAGCGTCGGCCGCATGACCACTTCCGCACCTCTCCTCGATCCCGACCGCCCTTCCCGTCTCCGTGTCGTCCGCGCGAGCGCCTGGTACGACCTCGTCGTCACGGCCGGCTTCGCGACGCCGTGGACGTACGCCCTGGTCCATGACGTGCTGTCGTCGTGGAGCCGGGCGTGGGGGCTGGGCACGTTCCCGCAGACCGACCCGATCCAGACGCTGTTCGCGAATCTGATGGGGTCGGTCGTGATCGTCTGGGCCGTTCTGCGCCTGGCCGCACCGCTGCCGGTGCACGGACTGCTCGACGGCCTCGCCCGCGCCCTGTTCACGGCGTGGATGGCGTACGCGCTGGCCCAGGGCGCCCCCGGGGTGCTGTGGCCGTTCCTCTGCGTGGAGGCGGCCTGGGGCGTGGCGCAGTTGCTGCCGTGGCTGCGGTCGATGCCGCGGCCACGGCCGGGAGGACGCCCCGCTCCCGGCCGGGACGCGGCCCTCAGCCGTCCACCGAAGAGGTGACGATCACCTGCGGCCGCCCTTCCGCAGGAGCAGCTCCGTGTTGCGGTCCTTCGCGTCGCCGGCCAGCCGTGCCCCGTCGAAGCGGGCGTTCGCGGACAGCTCCCGGTAGAGGGCCGCAAGGCCGGTCTGGGAGAGGTCGGTGTGGTCCGTGCGGTGGGGGGCGGACGACTCGATGAGGGTGGTGTGGATCGAGAGGGTGCCGTCCCTGTTGTCCACCAGCTCGACGACCCGTGCGAGCTGCGGGAACTCCACATGGGAGGCCGTGGAGATCTCCCAGAAGGTGCCGCCCTCGGCGGATCCCTCGCCGGAACCCCTGTGCGGGGTGATGTCGTTGCGGTGGATGTGGCCGTTGATCCAGGCCAGGACGTTGGGGTGGCGGCCGAGCAACGCGGTCAGCTCGGCTCCGTCGTGGCGGCGCTCGGCCGGGCGGGCCGGGTCGGGACGGGTGTTGGCCATGCTCTTGCCGGTGTGGTGGCTGAAGACGACGGCGTACGCGTCCCGGTGGGCCCGCAGGGTCGCGTCCAGCCAGTTCAGCTGTGCCGTGCCGATGGAGCCCTCGAAGTGGCCGCCGGGGTCGGTGGTGTCGAGGCTGACGCCGATCACGCCGTCGGCGATCGGGAAGGTGTAGTACTGCGTGCCCGCGTCCAGGTTCGCGGCCGTGTAGCCGTGGCCGACCGGTCCGCCCACGCCCTTGTGGGCCGGGTCCAGATGGGCCCTGAGGTGGTCGGCGGGGGTGTAGGGGGCCCGTCGTTCGTCCGGGGTGACCGAGCGTGCCTTGCGGGCGTGCGACTTCAGCAGGTCGCGGATGACCTCGCCCCTGGGGTCCTTGTCCCCGCTGATGCTCTGCTGGAGTCTCGCGGCCTCGACGGTGCTCAGCTCCATCAGTTTGCGGCCGCCCACCGCGTACTCGGCGAGGTACGGGTCGCCGTGCGCGTAGCAGCCCAGCGGCATCGCGTCGTGGTTGCCGACGGTGGAGTACCAGGGCAGGTTCAGGCCGGGGCTGCGCACCTCGCGGATCGCGGCCGCGAGGAAGCCGTCCAGGTGCGGGAAGCCACGTTGTTTGTAGGCGTCACGGGTGGTGGAGCCGGGCTGCCAGTACAGGGGCACGCCGCTGTTCTGGACGCCCTCGTAGTGGCGCGGGTCGCCGGAGTTGGGGGTGATGCGGCCGCCGCTCATCACCTTCAGGTACCACTCCAGCTCGGTGTGGGCGTTGTTGTCGGTGTTGTCGCCGGTGGTGATGACGAAGTCCAGCGGGGCGCCGGTGACGGGAGAGGTCCTGAGGGCGTTGACCCGCTCCACCAGCGCGACCGCGCCCTGCACGGTGAGCGCCTCCTGGGGACGCCACGCGATCTCGTTCGCCGCCCGCAGGTACTCCAGGCGCAGCGGGTGCTGGCTGTCGATCAGGTGCAGGTCGGTGAGCTGGACGAAGGCGGCGAGGGTCGTCCGGCGGCCCGCCCGGCCCGTCACGGGCGCGGCCAGGTCGCCGCGGACGACGCGCCGCCAGCCCGCGGCGCTGCCGAGGCGCCGGTACCCGGAGCCGGCTCGCGGGGCGGCGACGGAGGCGAGGGTGGTGCCCTTGGTGTAGGGGGCGGAGGGCACGGCGGGCACGGCGGGAGCCTGCGCGGCCTCCCTGGCCGGGGCGGCGGGCGCCGGTGCGGCGGCCGGTGGCCCCGCGGGGGCCGCCTCGCTGTCGGTGGGACGCAGGGCGTAGCCGACGCCCGCGGAGACGGAGACGGCCGCGGTGGCGGCGAGGACGGTACGACGGTCGACCCCCAGCACGGAGGACGTGACAGAGCGTGTGCGCGGCATGGCGCGATCTCCCCGAGTACGAACGCGTCGACGATGGGCGCGGGCGGTCGCGGCAGCGAACGTCCCGCTCCCTCGGATGCTCGGCACCGGGAGTGGCCTGCGCGTGAACGCCTTCGCAACGGCCAACGCCGATCGCCTACGTGGATCTCGGGGGCCCCGATCGGACCGGGGCGGACCTCGGCTGCTCCGCGCACCGCCCGGAGCCGGTCACTCCGCGTTCATCTCACGGGGTATCGCGCACGGGTGTCGCGCACGGGGTTCGGCTCATGCTCCGGGGCCGGCCGACGGAGGCGCGAACACCCGTCCGCCCACCGGCCGTTCGCGCCACAGCTTCAGCGCGATGTCGACCAGCCCGACCCGGGTGAGGGCGGGGACCGTGTCCAGGTCGTGCCAGGCGGCCAGGTCGGTGGAGCCGTTCACCTCGTTGCGCAGTTCGCCTCCGACGACCCGGCCCTCGTAGACGACCCGGACGCCGTGGTGGTCCACGGAGCCGCGCAGTCCCGCGCGGCGGAAGGTGCGGTGGGAGGAGTCGATGCCGAGCAGGCCGGTCACCTCGACGCGGTAGCCGGTCTCCTCGTCCAGTTCGCGCACGACGGTGTCGAGGGGGTCTTCGCCGTGCTCCATGCCACCGCCGGGCAGCACCCACTCGGGGGTGCCGTCGGCGGCCGGCGAGCGGGCGAGCAGGAGCTGTCCGTCACGGACGCAGACGGCATAGGCGGCCACCCTCAACTTCTTGCGCATGGGGGGACGTTAGCCGGTCGGGTCCGGGTTCGCAGGGGAGTATTCCGGCGCGGACCAGCGCAGCGGCAGCGCGGCGGGGGTGTCGACCGCCTCCGTGACGGTGAAGAGGACCGTACGTTCGCCGTCGGGGGCGAACCGGGTGCGGGCCTCGCCCGTGAGCTGGAGGGTGCGACCCGTCGTCCAGTCGAGGAACAGCAGGCCGGCGCGGGGGTCCGTGGCGAGGTTGCCCAGGGTGAGGAACATGGAGTTGCCGGGGTGGTCGCGCCAGGAGAGTGTGCGCGGTGAAGTCACGTGCACGAAGCCGGGGTTGCCGCCTCGGTGGCTGAGTTCGGCGCCGGCGCCGTCGGGCTGGAGGGTGGCGAGGAAGAAGGTGTCGGCGGCGGCCAGGAAGTCCCGCTGCTCTGCGGTCAGTTCGGCGCCGCGGAGCGGGCTGCCGGGCGTGCGGTCGACCGTCTCGTAGGTCTCCCTGCGCTGTATGTACTTGGGGCAGTTGGCGAACACCCGGTCGGTGTCGACGGCGAAACCGCGCGGGGTGGGCACCAGTCGGCCGTTCAGCCGCATACGGCGACGGGTGCGCGGATCGAGGACGATCGTGCCCACCGGGGTCCCGGGGGTGGCCAGTGCCGTCGCGAGGGGGTCGGCCGGCGAGGACCCGCCCGCACCGCTCGACGCCCGGATGCCGGTGGCGACCGAGATCCGGCGGGGTCCGGTGGCCCGGACGAAGCCGGGGGCGCCCGTGACCGCCGACGCCCAGACCCGGCCGTCGACCGGGTCGGCGGCGCCCAGCACCAGCAGCGGCTGGAGCTCCAGGAAGGCGGCGACGACCGGCCTGATGCCCTCGCCGATCGCCCGGCCCAGGTGATCGGCGAGGTCACGGACCCCGACACGGTCCTGAACCGCACGCGAGCCGGCGTGGTAGACGCCCATGAGTCGCTCGACCTCCTCGGCTCCGGCGGACCCCTCGGACAGTCCGCGAGCAGCCCACGAGTAATAACCTCTTACATTCAATTTAAAGGTTAGACTCACTCATGCCAACCGGTCACCTACTCTTGAGCGGTTAGCACGGAAGGAGCCCCCCATGTCCGCCACCACCCCCGCCCCCGACCCCCGCCCTCTCACCGGCGAGCCCCTCGCGCTCGACCTGCTCAACACGCGGTGGGTGCGGGACGGCGCCGTGCAGGATCTGCTGCGGGACCCGGAAGGGCTCGCCGTGTGGCTCGCCGCGAACGGGCTGGACGGGCGGTTCGCGGCCGACGCGGCGACCCTGCGGCACACCCTCCGGGCGCGTGACGCGATCGAGGCCGCGGTGGACGGCCCGGCGGACACCGTCGGCGTCGACGCCGTGCTCGGACACGGGCGGATCCGGCCCACCCTCACCGCCGAAGGGCCCGGCGAGCGGGCCGAGTTCGGGGACGACACCTGGGGGCCAGGCTGGCTGGCCGCCCGGAACTACCTGGAGTTGCTCTCCACCGCCCCCGACCGGATCCGCCGCTGCGCGCACGAGGCCTGCGTGCTGCACTTCTTCGACACCTCACGCAACGGCACCCGCCGCTGGTGCTCCATGGCGGCCTGCGGCAACCGCGCGAAGGCCTCCCGGCACTACGCCCGCGCCAAGGACGCCTGACCCCGCCGATCCGCCCGCGGGCCGGCCCGGCCGAAATCCGCACAACCGGCGGACAGCCCTCGCACAGGGGGCTCGTAGAGGGTTTTCCCCATACATCCATATCGATTCGGTCAACTCTCCCCAAACAGCTGCCCCTTAGGTAAAGCTTTGCGGTCATCCGGGACCGCATTCCGGACGACCGTGATCAGGAAGGAACGGCCTGGTCACGTGGTGCTCGTTCCTTTACCTACAAGGGATGCCGATGACCCTCACCCCCCAGCGTGAACCGATATCGGGCGCAAGACGTGTGGCCCGGATAGCCGTGGCCGCGGGCCTCGTGGCCGCGCTGTCCACGGCCGGTCCGATACCCATGGCCTTCTCGGCCGACTCCGGCCAGGCCCCGGCCGCGGCCGACCCGGGCGCGAAGTCCGCCCACGACAAGCTCGGCTCCGACGACGCCGACCTCCTCGCCGAGGCCAAGGCCGCCGGCGACAAGAACGTCACGCTGATGGTCGCGACCGCCCCCGGCCAGACCGAGCAGGTCGCCAAGGAGCTGGACGCGGTCAAGGGCGGCTCCGTGGGCCAGTCCTACGACAAGGTCGGCTACGTCCGCGCCACCGTCCCGACGGGCAAGGCCGACTCGGCGATCGCCGCCGCGGTCAAGCTGTCCTCGGTGCACGCCATCGACCTGCGGCAGGACATCGCCCTCGACGACCCGACGCCGAGCGCGGACACCGCGAAGGGCGCCGGCTCCGCCGCGAAGACGAAGACCTACGCCGCGCCGGACAAGAAGACCCCCGCCGAGAACCCGTACAACCCGTCCTTCGAGACGGGCGCCGTCGACTTCGTGAAGAAGAACCCGAAGGCGGACGGCCGCGGTGTCACCATCGGCATCCTCGACTCCGGTGTGGACCTGGCGCACCCCGCGCTCCAGAAGACCACCACCGGCGAGCGCAAGATCGTCGACTGGGTGACGGCGACCGACCCGATCATCGACAGCGACGCCTCCTGGCGCGCGATGACGACCTCCGTGTCCGGGCCCAGCTTCACCTTCGGCGGCCGGACCTGGACGGCGAAGGCCGGTTCCTACCAGGTCAACCTCTTCCGAGAGTCCGCCACCGCGGGCGGTGACGCCAAGGGCGACGTCAACCGCGACGGCGACACCACCGACGTGTGGGGCGTCCTGTACGACGCGGCCGCCGGCACGGTCACCGTCGACGTGAACAACAACGGCGACTTCACCGACGACACCGCGATGAAGCCGTACAAGGACGGCTACCAGATCGGGTACTTCGGCACCGACAACCCGGCGACCGACGTCGCCGAGCGCCAGCCGTTCGTCGTGCAGATCCGCAAGGACGTGCCGATGGACCCGTACGGCGGCGACTGGGTCGGCAAGAAGGCCGACTTCGCCAACATCGGTCTCATCGCCAGCGAGCACGGCACGCACGTCGCCGGCATCACCGCCGCGAACGGACTGTTCGGCGGCAAGATGAACGGCGCCGCGCCCGGCGCGAAGATCGTCTCCTCCCGCGCCTGCGTCTTCGGCCCGGGCTGCACCAACGTCGCTCTCACCGAGGGCATGATCGACCTGGTCGCCAACCGCGGTGTCGACATCGTCAACATGTCGATCGGCGGTCTGCCGGGTCTGAACGACGGCAACAACGCGCGCGCCGAGCTGTACACGCGCCTCATCGACACCTACGGCGTCCAGCTGGTCATCTCGGCCGGCAACGAGGGCCCCGGCGCCAACACCATCGGCGACCCCGGTCTGGCCGACAAGGTGATCTCGGTCGGCGCGGCCATCTCCAAGGAGACCTGGGCCGCCAACTACGGCTCGCAGGTGACGAAGAAGTACGCGCTGCTGCCCTTCTCCTCGCGCGGCCCGCGTGAGGACGGCGGCTTCACGCCGACGCTCGTCGCCCCCGGCGCCGCGATCAACACCACGCAGACCTGGCTCGAGGGTGCCCCGGTCGCCGAGGCGGGCTACCCGCTGCCGGCCGGCTACTCCATGCTCCAGGGCACCTCGATGGCCTCCCCGCAGGCCGCGGGCGCCTCGGCGCTGCTGATCTCGGCCGCCAAGCAGCAGAAGGTCGCGCTCACCCCGGCGATCCTGCGCACGGCACTGACCTCGACCGCCGACCACATCAAGGGTCTTCAGGCGTACGAGGAGGGCGCGGGCGCCATCAACATCGTGGACGCCTGGAAGTCCATCAGGAAGGGCGCCACCGCCCACGACTACGCCGTCAAGGCGCCGGTCGACACCGCGCTCGACTTCGCGCTGAAGACGCCGGGCTTCGGCACCGGCATCTACGACCGCGAGGGCGGCCTGAAGGCCGGCCAGAAGAAGACGTACGACGTCACCATCACCCGTACGTCCGGCGCCGACAAGGCGATCCGCCACGAGCTGCACCTCGAGAACAACGCGGCCGGCACCTTCAAGATCCTCGGCTCGGACGAGGTGAAGCTGTCGCTGAACAAGCCGGTCACCGTCAAGATCCAGGCGCAGCCGAAGGCCGCGGGCATCGCCAGCGCGATCCTCGAGGTCGACGACCCGAAGACCGAGGGCCTCGACAAGCAGATCCTCAACACGGTCGTCGTCTCGACGCCGGTGAACTACACGTTCCACGCGTCGAGCTCCGTGCAGCGCAACAGCTCGCAGTCCTACTTCCTGACCGTGCCCGAGGGCGCGCAGTCGCTGGAGGTCGCGATCAGCGGGCTGAAGGACAAGAGCCAGACCCGGTTCATCTCGATCCACCCGTACGGTGTCGCGGTCGAGGACAGCTCCACGATCTACTGCTACAACAACTACCTCGACGGCAACGGCTGCAAGCCCGACGCCCGTTCGTACCAGAACCCGCAGCCCGGGGTCTGGGAGATCGAGGTCGAGTCGCGCCGCACCTCGCCGCTGCTCGACAACCCGTACAAGCTGGACGCCACCGTCTACGGCGCGGCCTTCGACCCGGCGACCGTGACCGTGCCCGAGGCGAAGGTCGGCACCCCGGCCCCCGTCTCCTGGAAGGTCAAGAACAACTTCGCCGCCATCGACGGCAAGCTGGCCGGCGGCCCGCTCGGCTCGTCCAAGGCGGCCCGCCCGACCATCGCGAACGGCGCGACCGAGACCACCACGGTCGAGGTCCCGGCCGGCGCCAAGTCGCTGGACGTCTCCATCGGCAACGTCTCCGACGCCTCCGCCGACCTGGACCTGACGGTCTACGACGCGGCCGGCAACCAGGTCGCCCAGCAGGCCGACGGCGACTCGGAGGAGGCGGTCTCCATCCCGTCGCCCGCCGCCGGCACGTACACCATCGAGGTCGCGGGCTACTCGGTCCCGGCCGGCACGACGGCGTACGACTACCTGGACGTGTTCTTCTCGTCCTCGCTCGGCACCGTCGACGTCGACGAGTCGACGCCGGTGAAGCTCGGCACGGGCGCCTCGGCGTCGGTCTCCGCGACCGTCACCGCCGCGGCCGCCGCGCCCGAGGGCCGGGCCTTCTTCGGCCAGGTCCAGCTGGTGAACGCGCGGGGCACCGTCGCGGGCATCGGCAACGTGGCCATCGAGAAGGTCACTCCGTAACCGATATCTGTACCGGTACAGGTACCGGTACAGATCGAACGGTCGACCCGTAGCGGTCGAACAGGGGCGGGCGTCCACCAGGGCGCCCGCCCTTCGCCGTGTCACGGCGCGCCCCGCCTATTCGCAGGTGACGCCGTCCGCCTCGGGCAGGGCCCGGGTGAGCGCCTCTCGTTCGGGGGCGATGTCGGGCTCGCCGACCGCCCAGACGTCGGGGGTGGTGGACCCCTTCGACAGGGCGACCAGGACGTGGTCGCCCTCGCGCAGCAGCGGGTCCATGTCCGACTCCATCACGAAGTCGACCTCGGGCCCGCTCCCGGCCGGCCGGTAGGCGTGGGTGACGTGCAGGGTGACCCGCTCCCGGGTGGTGCCCGCCACCCGGGCGACGGCCGTCACGTCCCCCTCGACGACGAGCCGGGCGCAGGCCAGATAGCCGGGGTCGCCGAGGAGGCCCGCGCCGTCGCCCGCCGACGCGTCGGCCTTCTCGTCGGACCCGGCCGCACTGTCGGCGCTCTTGTCCGACTCGACGTCGGCCACTCCCTGGCCGATCTGGACGACCACCCATCCACCCCCGAGGACCAGCGCACCGGCGGCGGCCACACCGGCCAGCCGCAGGGCGAGGGGACGGGCCCGGCGCGGTGGGCGAAGCTGCCGCACCGGGGCGGTCTCCGGGACCCGCGCCGGCTCCGTCAGGACGTCCGCGAGGACGCCGAGCTGCTCGCGCAGGAGCGCCACGTCGGCGGTAGCCGAGCGGTGGGCGGCCAGGTAGGCGGAGTCGGCGCGGGCTTCCTCGGAGAGGCCGGAGAGCGGCACGCCGAGGACGGCGGCCATCAACGCGTCCATACCGTCCTCACCCTCCTGCCCGTCCCGGCCCTCGTCGTGAGTCTCGTACCGGTTCTCGTCGTGGTTCTCGCCGTGCGGTTCGTATCCGTGTCCGTGCTGTCCGTGCTGTCCGTGCTGTCCGTGCTGTCCGTGGTCTCCGGGTTTTCCGGGTAGGGCGGTCACGTCACACCACCTCGTCTTCGTGCAGGCGGGCACGCAGGGCCCGGACCGCCGTGTGCAGGCGGCTCTTGACCGTGCCCTCCGGGACGCCCAGTTCCACGGCGATCGAGCGCACCGGCAGGTCGGCGTAGAAACGCAGGACGACGACCTGGCGCTGGGCGTCGGGCAGGTCGTCCAGCCCCTGCGCGACGGCGAGGGAGAGCACGCTGGTGTCCTCGCCGGACGGGTGCTCGTGCTGGCGCAGCGAGGCCAGCCGCTCCCCCAGACGCTCCTGGCGGCGCTTGGCACGGTGCCAGTCCATGGCGAGGTTGGAGGCGACGACGGCCGCCCACGCGGAGACGTCACGTGGCGTCTCGTACCCCTTCGCCGCGCGCTCCAGGAGCCGCAGGCGGACCTGCTGTACCCCGTCCGGCAGGTCCGCCTGCGGTACCCCGCCCAGCGCGAGCACCGCCCGCACCCGGCGTTCCTGCGCGGCGTCCAGCGGATCGCCCTGTCCGGCCCCGTCCCCCTGGGCGCGCCGGGCCTTTCTGCGCAGCACAGCCACCCCTCTCTACCGCGTTTCCTCTACGACGCCGTGGCGCGCGAAAACGTTCGGCTCGACCGTGAGGAATCCTCGGGAGGCATACGTCACACCGGCGGGTGTCCCAGTCCTCGGGCATGGTGGGCAAAGAATTGGACAGGTGGGCCGGGGTCGGCCGCATGATGGAAAAGTCCGTACAGAGCCGTGAACAGAGAAGGAGTCGCCGTGAGGGTCGGAATCGTCGGAGCCACCGGTCAGGTCGGCACGGTCATGCGCAGGATCCTCAAGGAGCGTGACTTCCCCGTCACGGAGCTGCGTCTGTTCGCCTCGGCCCGTTCGGCGGGGACGGTCCTGGACGGCGTGACGGTGGAGGACGCGGCGACGGCCGACTACGCGGACCTCGACATCGTCCTGTTCTCCGCCGGTGGCGCGACCTCGCGGGCGCTGGCCGAGAAGGTCGCCGCGCAGGGCCCGGTCGTGATCGACAACTCCTCGGCGTGGCGCAAGGACCCCGAGGTGCCCCTGGTCGTCTCCGAGGTGAACCCGCACGCGATCGTGGACCGGCCCAAGGGCATCATCGCCAACCCGAACTGCACGACGATGGCCGCGATGCCGGTCCTGAAGCCGCTGCACGCGGAGGCCGGTCTGGAGGCGCTGGTCGTCGCGACGTACCAGGCGGTGTCCGGCTCGGGCCTCGCGGGCGTGGCGGAGCTGCACGGGCAGGCGCAGAAGGTCGTGCCCGACGCGGACCGGCTGACCCACGACGGCGAAGCGGTCGAGTTCCCCGAGCCGCAGGTCTACAAGCGCCCCATCGCCTTCAACGTGATCCCGCTCGCGGGCTCGATCGTCGAGGACGGCCTGAACGAGACCGACGAGGAGCAGAAGCTCCGCAACGAGTCCCGCAAGATCCTGGAGATCCCCGGGCTGAAGGTCTCCGGCACCTGTGTGCGCGTCCCGGTCTTCTCCGGCCACTCCCTCCAGGTCAACGCCCGTTTCGCGCGTCCGATCAGCGCCGAGCGCGCGACGGAGCTGCTGGGCGGCGCCCCGGGCGTGGCCCTCAGCGACATCCCGACCCCGCTCCAGGCCGCCGGCAAGGACCCGTCGTTCGTGGGCCGCATCCGGGAGGACGAGACCGTGGAGCACGGCCTCGCCCTGTTCATCTCCAACGACAACCTCCGCAAGGGCGCGGCACTGAACGCCGTACAGATCGCGGAGCTGGTGGCGGCCGAGCTCAGGTCCGCCTGACCTCGTAGAGGAAGCAGCCGTACTCGACGGCCCGGACGTGCACGAACGCCACGTCCGGGTCGTCGAACGCGTTCCGGAACGCCGCGTCGAGCCCGCCGACTCCGACGAGCGCGCCGCCCAGGATGCGGCCCTCGGCCGAGTACCGCCGCACGGTGCGGTGCGCCTGGGCGAAGGGGTGGTCGTCCCCGGCGAACCCCGCGCAGCCGTCGGCGTGGACGAACACGGGCCCCTGCTCGTCATAGGCCCCGGGATCGACCCCCGCCCCGGCCGCCCAGCGCCGCAGCGGCGCGTACGAGACGAGCGCGATCCGCTCCCCCGTGGCACTGCGCCGCAGACAGCACCGCAGCGGGGCGCCGCCCTCCTCGTCGGTGAAGGGTTCCGTCCGCCGTCCGGCGTCGTCGACGACCCGGAGCTCGTCGAGCACGCCGACCGGGATGGCCCGTGGCGCGCAGGCCAGGTCGTTCGCTGTGAAGGTCATACCTCCACCCTGTCGCCGGGCGGCCGCCGAGACCGGCGGCTTCCGGACATCACGCTCGAGAGCGGTCCCGGCAACGTTCGTCGACCGGACCGTCACCTCGGCAGACGGGCGGACGGCCGCCCATAAGGTCGTCGCCCCAGGCAGCCGTCCCGTGGAAGGATGACGCAACCGACACATATCCGAGGAGATGACCGCGTGCCTGGCACAAACCTGACTCGCGAAGAGGCGCAGCAGCGGGCGAAGCTGCTCACCGTTGACTCGTACGAGATCGATCTCGACCTCTCCGGTGCGCAGGAGGGAGGGACCTACCGGTCCGTCACGACGGTGCGCTTCGACGTCGCGGAGGGGGACGCGGAGTCCTTCATCGACCTGGTGGCGCCCACCCTCCACGAGGT
Organism: Streptomyces sp. NBC_01334; assembly: GCF_035983595.1. NCBI lineage: Bacteria > Bacillati > Actinomycetota > Actinomycetes > Kitasatosporales > Streptomycetaceae > Streptomyces > Streptomyces sp. NBC_01334. The sequence continues at coordinate 3,674,254 of NZ_CP130718.1, forward strand.
CACGCTGAACGGGGACACCCTCGACGCCGCGGGGCTCTTCAAGGACTCGAGGATCGCGCTGCCGGGCCTGCTGCAGGGCCGCAACGTCCTGCGGGTCGTCGCGGAGTGCGCGTACACCAACACCGGTGAGGGTCTGCACCGGTTCGTCGACCCGGTCGACGAGCAGGCCTATCTGTACACGCAGTTCGAGGTGCCGGACGCCCGCCGTGTCTTCGCCTCCTTCGAGCAGCCGGACCTCAAGGCCACCTTCCGGTTCACCGTGAAGGCGCCGACCGGCTGGACCGTCATCTCCAACTCCCCGACGCCCGAGCCCAAGGACGACGTCTGGGCCTTCGAGCCGACCCCGCGGATCTCCAGCTACATCACCGCGCTCATCGTGGGGCCGTACCACAGCGTCCACAGCGTGTACGAGAAGGACGGACAGTCGGTGCCCCTCGGCATCTACTGCCGGCCCTCCCTCGCCGAGCACCTCGACTCGGACGCGATCTTCGAGGTCACGCGGCAGGGCTTCGAGTGGTTCCAGGAGAAGTTCGACTACGCGTACCCGTTCAAGAAGTACGACCAGCTGTTCGTGCCGGAGTTCAACGCGGGCGCGATGGAGAACGCGGGCGCGGTCACCATCCGGGACCAGTACGTGTTCCGGTCGAAGGTGACCGACGCGGCGTACGAGCTGCGCGCGGAGACGATTCTGCACGAGCTGGCCCACATGTGGTTCGGCGACCTGGTCACCATGGAGTGGTGGAACGACCTGTGGCTGAACGAGTCGTTCGCCACGTACACCTCCATCGCCTGCCAGGCGTACTACCCGCAGTCGCGCTGGCCGCACTCGTGGACCACGTTCGCCAACTCCATGAAGACCTGGGCGTACCGGCAGGACCAGCTGCCGTCCACCCACCCGATCATGGCCGAGATCCGCGACCTGGACGACGTCCTCGTCAACTTCGACGGCATCACCTACGCCAAGGGCGCGTCCGTCCTGAAGCAGCTCGTGGCGTACGTCGGCATGGACGAGTTCTTCGCGGGCGTGCAGGCCTACTTCAAGCGCCACGCGTACGGCAACACGCGCCTGTCCGACCTGCTCGGCGCGCTGGAGGAGACCTCCGGCCGTGATCTCGGCACCTGGTCGCAGAAGTGGCTCCAGACCGCCGGCATCAACATCCTCCGTCCCGAGATCGAGACGGACGCCGAGGGTGTCATCACGTCCTTCGCGATCCGCCAGGAGGCCCCGGCGCTCCCGGCCGGCGCCAAGGGCGAGCCGACCCTGCGCCCGCACCGCATCGCCGTCGGCCTGTACGAACTCGACGACGACAGCGGCAAGCTGGTGCGGGACGAGCGCGTCGAGCTGGACATCGACGGCGAGCTGACGGCCGTACCGCAGCTGGTCGGCAAGCGCCGTCCGGACGTCGTCCTGCTCAACGACGACGACCTGTCGTACGCCAAGGTCCGCCTCGACGAGCAGTCGCTCGCCTTCGTCACCGAGCACCTCGGCGACTTCGAGTCGTCCCTGCCGCGCGCCCTGTGCTGGGCGTCCGCCTGGGACATGACCCGGGACGGCGAGCTGCCCACCCGCGACTACCTGTCCCTGGTGCTGTCCGGCATCGGCAAGGAGTCCGACATCGGGGTGGTCCAGTCGCTGCACCGCCAGGTCAAGCTCGCCATCGACCTGTACGCCGCGCCGGCCACCCGCGAGGCCCTGCTCACCCGCTGGACGGACGCCACGCTGGCGCATCTGCGGTCCTCCGCGGCGGGCAGCGACCACCAGCTGGCGTGGGCGCGCGCGTTCGCGGCCACCGCCCGTACGCCGGAGCAGATCGACCTCCTGGAGTCGCTGCTCGACGGAGGCCAGACCATCGAGGGCCTGGCCGTCGACACCGAGCTGCGCTGGGCGTTCGTGCAGCGGCTGGTGGCCGTGGGGACCTTCGACGAGGCGGACATCGCCGCCGAGTACGAGCGGGACAAGACGGCCGCCGGTGAGCGGCACGCGGCGACCGCGCGGGCCGCCCGGCCCACCCCGGAGGCCAAGGCGGAGGCGTGGGCGTCGGTCGTGGACTCCGACGAGCTGCCGAACGCCGTGCAGGAGGCGGTCATCGGCGGCTTCGTCCAGACCGACCAGCGTGAGCTGCTCGCGCCGTACACGGACCGGTACTTCGAGGTCGTCAAGAGCATCTGGGACTCCCGTTCGCACGAGATCGCCCAGCAGATCGCGGTCGGCCTCTACCCGGCGGTCCAGGTCTCCCGCGAGACCCTGGACAAGACGGACGCCTGGCTGGCCTCGGCCGAGCCGAACGCGGCTCTGCGCCGCCTCGTCTCCGAGGCCCGCGCGGGCGTGGAGCGCGCGCTGAAGGCCCAGGCGGCCGACGCGCAGTAGTCCTTCCTGGCAGCCCTACGCGGCGGAGGGCGCCCGATGTCTCATCGGGCGCCCTCCGCCGTGCCCGAGCCGCGTCGCGCCCTCTGCCGTGCCCGAGCCGCGTCGCGCTCACCGCCGGAGCGCCGGACCTGTCACGTCCGGCCGGTCCCGGTCCCGATCCCTGTCCCGGTCCCGGTCCCGGTCCTGGTCCCGGTCCTGGTCCCGATCCACGCGAGCCTTCCCCCCGCCAGCGGGCCCGGACGTGCGTACGACCGTCCCGCCGCCGGCCCTCAGCTGGCCCGCCACCGTCGCGCCGAACGCCAGCGCCATGCCCGTCAGCTGGAGCGGCGTCAGCGCCTGGCCGAGGGCGGCCCAGCCGACGACGGCCGCGGTCAGCGGGGAGAGCGGGCCCAGGAAGGTGACCTGGGTGGCGGTGAGCCGGCCGATGCCGCGGAACCAGAGCCAGTACGAGACCGCCGTGTTCGCCAGGGCCAGGTAGAGGTAGCCGCCGACCGCGCGGCCGTCCAGGGCGGGCGGGGCGCCCTCGACGAGGAAGGCGAGCGGGGCGATCAGCAGGCCGCCCGCGGTGAGCTGCCAGCCGGCGAGGGCGAGCGGGCCGACGCCGTCCGGGCGGCCCCACCGCTTGGTGAGGACCGTACCGGCCGACATCGAGGCGGTGGAGGCGAGCGCCGCGAGGACGCCGAGCGGGTCCAGCGCCCCGGCCGCCTTCAGCACCACCAGGCTGACGCCGAACGCGGCCACGACCCCGGCCAGCACCGTCCGGGCGGTCGGCCGCTGCCCCAGCAGCAGCGCCGAGAGACCGACGACGAACAGCGGTCCGACCGAGCCGACGACCGCCGCCATGCCGCCGGGCAGCCGGTAGGCGGAGAGGAAGAGGAGCGGGAAGAAGGCACCGATGTTCAGCGCGCCGAGTATCGCGGCCTTCCCCCACCAGACACCGCGCGGCAGGACCCGACCGAGGGCGAGCAGCAGCAGCCCGGCGGGCAGAGCCCGCATCAGGCCGGTGAACAGCGGGCGGTCGGCGGGGAGGAACTCGGTGGTGACGGCGTAGGTGGTGCCCCAGGAGACCGGGGCGAGAGCGGTGAGCAGGACGGTCGAGGACCTCTTCATGGAATTAGCTTAGCGCTAAGCGACTTAGCGTCAAGCGGCTTAGCGGAGATCGGCTTAGCAGCGAGCGGCTTAGCAACGAGCTACTTTCTCGTGGGTGACCGGAATCGGGGGGATACTCGTCCCATGAGCAGCCCGCAGCCCCCGCGCAAGGATCCCGTCGACGCGATCATCGAGCAGTGGGCGACGGTCCGGCCCGACCTCGACACCGGCGCCATGGAGGTCTTCGGCCGGATCTCCCGGCTCGCGCGCGCGATGAGCGACCGGATGGAGAAGGCGTACGCGACACTCGGCATCGGACGGGGCGAGTTCGACGTACTCGCCACCCTCCGCCGCTCCGGCGAGCCCTACACCCTCTCGCCCCGCCAGCTGTCGGCGACGCTCATGCTCACCACCGGCGGCATGACCGGCCGCCTCGACAAACTGGAACGGGCCGCACTGCTGCGCCGCTCCCCCGACCCGCACGACCGCCGGGGCCTCCAGGTGACGCTGACCGAGAAGGGGCTCGATCTGGTCGACCGGGCGGTCGGCGCGGGTCTCGCCGCCCAGACCGAGGCCCTGGACGCCGCCCTGGACGCCGAGCGGGCCGGTCAACTGGCCGACCTGCTGCGGGAGTTGCTGTTGACGACGGAGACGTCGAGGAGCTGAGTCCGGCACTGCGGCCAGGCACTGCGACCGGGCACTCGACGAGCCGACCGGGAGTCGGCCAGGGATCCGGCCCGAAAGCCGACCGGGGAGTCGACCCGGGAGCCGACCGGAGCCGGCCGGGGCCGGTCAGTCGCCGAAGGGCCAGGTGTAGCCGAGCTCTTCGGCGCGCTGGCGGGTGCCGCCGCTGACCCGGCTGTAGTTCTTCGGATCCTCCTCGGCCAGCCGGCGCAGGGCGGCGGCGGCCTGCGCCTCGGGCGGGGTGCCGTCGTCCGGGACGGTCCAGCGGAACACGAGCGGATCACCTTCCGGGCACCCCGCGCCGAGCCCCGGCTGGTACCAGAAGTGCACCTGGGCGGTGTCCGGCTCCTCGTGGCCGGTGCTGATCCAGCCCCGGCGCGCGTCCCAGCGGCTCAGCAGCTCCGGTCGTTCGACCAGCCCCGCCTTGATCAGCCGGGCCACGGTGCGGGCCGGCCAGGCCCAGGCCCGGTCCGCCTCCGCGCGGGCGATCTCCGCGTCGTAGGCGGTGGCGTCGAACCGCAGGACCGGGAGTCCGGGCGCGGGACCGCTGCTGCCCGGCGGGGGCGGCCGCCGCCAGTCCTCCCACACGACCCGGTCGCCGTCGCGGCGGATGGTGACGTGGAGCGCGCCGCAGCACCCCTCGCTGCACCAGGCCTCCGCCAGCCGCACCCTGCGGGGCTCCGGGCCGGCCCGCAGCAGACCCTCGTCGAGGAGCTCCTCCGGACTGTGCGCGGGCCCGTGTGCGAAGACCGCCGGGACGAGGGGCCGCCCGTCGACGAGGATGCGGGTCTCGACGGGCGCCCGGTCCACGGGATCTCCGGCCACGATCTCGACGCACAGCCCGCTGTCGGGCACGGCAGGACGCGTGAACGGCCGCCGTCCGGTACGCCGGATCCAGCCGGCCCGGAGCCGCCGGGCCACGTCGGCCGGGCCCTGCGGGTCTAGGTCGGCCGGGCCCTGCGGGTCGAGGTCGGCAGTGGCGGGGGCGGTAGCGGTGGCGGTGGCGGTCCAGGAAGGCTCCGCCAGCAGCCGGTCGAGGGATCCGAGGAGCCTCTCGCGGCAGCCGGAGGGCCAGTCCAGCAGCGCTCCGGAGCCACTGCTCAGATCGAGGGCGAGCGAGAGGAGCGTGGCGTGCTGTTCGACGGTCGGCGGCAGGAGGCCGGCCCGGGTGACAACGGTTTCGTACACGGCGGGTGCCTCGCGGTAGGTGAGAAGTTCGGTCGTGTTGTCGCTCGCGCACCCCATCCGGACGAGCAGCCGGGCCGCCCGGGCGAGCAGGGCCGGGTCGGCGGGATGCTCGGCGAGCAGGTCGGGCAACCGGGCGGCTTCCGCGATACGGCGGGCGGTCGTGGCGCCGAGGAAACGGGGTTCGGCGCGGAAGGCCACCAGCTCCGAGCGGACGGCCCGGTCGTCCCCCGTCCCCAACGCGTGGACGAGGGGCCGCAGTTCGCCGCGACTGACGGAGGTCACGAGCCACAGGACGGCGGCGGACCGACGGTCGAGGGCGTCGAGGGCCTGGACGGCCGGCCCCGTGAGCGACCGGAGCAGGCCGAGGGTGGAGAGATACGGGACGTCCTCGGGCTCGCCGAGGCGGGTGAGAAGGGCGAGGCCAGCGGTGACGGCGGGCACGGTACTGCCGGTCCGGGTCAGTTGCCTGGCCAGTGCGCGCGCGGTGGCGTGCTCGTCGGCCGGCAGCGGCAGGGCGGCGACGGCCGACCGGATCAGATTCCGGTGGCGGCCCCGGACGCCGAGTTCGGCGAAGCGACGGTGCAGGGTGGCCGGATCATCCGGCAGCGGGTTCAGTGCCTCCCGGACGGCACCCGCCATCTCCCTGCGGGACAACCGCGTCTCAGGGGGCTCAGAAGCAGCGGGATCCGAAGGACGGGGCTCCGAAAGGCGGGGCTCCGAAAGGCGGGGCTCCGAAAGGAGGTCGGCGGGAGAGTCGGTGCCGAGGTCGGCGGGGAGGTCGAACCCGCGGCCGGGCGGGAGCCCGTCCGGCGACCCCTGCCGCAGACGCCGTACCTGGTCGTACAGGGCGGGCGGCGGCACAGCCGGGGCGCTCACCGAGCGGTGTGGAACTCGATTCGGTAGGTCATGCGCAGGAGCCTGTCAGCCCGGCCCACGGCCTGTCGACGGAATTACCGGCGCCGCTGCGCACGGATGCTCTCCGGCGCACTCTCAGCCGACGTGCGTCGCGAGCGCGGCCTCCACGGCGTCCGGCTCGGCGGTGTCGGACGCCCAGGCGGCATAGCCGTCGGGACGCACGAGGAGTGCCGTACGGCGGTCGCTCGCCCAGTGCGCCACGGCGAGCCGGTCCTTGCGGGCGCCGACGCCCCGGTCGCCGCACGCCTGCGGGATGATCAGGACGAAGCGGCCGCCCCGCAGTTCCTCGTAGAGGCGGCCGCCGTCGGCGAGGGCGACGTCCGGGACGCGGGTGCCGGTGAGCCGGTGGGCGCCCCGGGGAGCGGGGTAGCGGTAGCCGATGCCCGTGAGCCGGCCGACGGCCCTGCGGCGGGCGGGAGCCGCGGCGCCGAGGAAGCCGGTCACCGCGGCACGCAGGGCCAGCGTCCAGGGGCGCTTGGCCATGGCGAGGCGGACGATGCCACCGCTGCTGCGCAGAACGGACCTGCCGACGGGGTGGCGTTCGGCCTGATAGGTGTCGAGGAGGTCGGCGGGCGCGTGACCGTTGACCACCTGGGCGAGCTTCCAGCTCAGGTTGGCCGCGTCCTGGAGCCCGGTGTTCATGCCCTGGCCGCCGGCCGGGGTGTGCACGTGCGCGGCGTCGCCGGCCAGGAACACACGGCCGACGCGGTAGGCGGGCGCCTGACGTTCGTCGCTGTGGAAGCGGGACATCCAGCGGGCGTCGTACATCCCGAAGTCACGGCCGAGGGCGAGCCGGGTGACCTCCTTGACCTCGTCGAGGTCGAGCGGCTCGCTGTCGGGGACGTCACGGGCGCGGTTCCAGCCGATCAGCCGGTAGTAGCCGTCGCCGAACGGCGCGAGGAAGGCGAAGGCGTCGCCGACGGCGTTGACGGTGAGCAGCGTCCCGGGCTCCTCCGCGAGCCTGACGTCCGCGAGTACGACGGAGCGGATGACGGAGCGGCCCGGGAAGGGCAGTCCGATCGCGTCCCGCACGACACTGCGCATGCCGTCGGTGCCCACGACGTACGCGGCGCGCAGTTCTTCCCCCGGCACCACACCGGTCGCGGTCGCGGCGGCGCCGGTGGCGGCGGTATCGGTGGCGGCGACGGCGGTATCGGTGGCGGCGGTGCGGACCTGCACGGTCACGCCGTCCGCGTCCTGGCTCAGGCCGGTCACCTCGGTCTCGTACCGGAACTCCACGCCCGCCTCGACGGCGCGCCGCCGCAGCGCCTTCTCCACCTCGTACTGCGGGAGGACGAGGAGGTGGTTGAAGCGGGAGGGGAGCGTGTCGAGGGCGACGGTGAGGCGGCCGAAGAGGCGGAGCCGGTCGAGAGGCCGCCCGGCCTGCTCGAGTTCGTCGGCGAGTCCACGGGCGTCGAGCTGTTCGAGGGTGCGGGCGTGCAGCACGAAGGCGCGGGAGAGGTTGCTGACGCGGTGAGGGCGCTTCTCGACGAGGGTGACCGGGACACCGGCGGTGGCGAGGTCACCGGCCAGTAGCAGCCCGGTGGGGCCGGACCCGACGACGATCACGGGACGGGGAGTGGTGCCGGTGGTGCCAGTGGTGCCAGTGGTGCCAGTGGTGCCGGTCATCGTGGCCTCCTGGGTGCCAACACTTGTTGGCCAACGACTGTCGACGTATCAGTCAACGCTTGTTGGTCAACACTTGTTGGCAAACATAGAGCCGTAGCGAAGTGAATGTCAACGCTTGTTGGCCTACGCACGTTGGCCTACGCTTGTTGGCATGCCAGACAGCAAGCCCCCCGGCTCCCCCCGCCGCTCCGACGCCACCCGCACCGCCATCCTCGACGCCGCCCGCGAACGCTTCGCCGCCGACGGCTACGAGCGGGCGACCATCCGCGCCATCGCGCGGGACGCGAGCATCGACCCGTCGATGGTGATGCGCTACTACGGCAGCAAGGAGGGCCTCTTCGCGGCGGCCGTCGCCGTGGACCTGAAGCTGCCCGACCTCACCGCGCTTCCCCGTGAGGAGATCGGCCGGGCCCTCGTGACCCACTTCCTCGACATGTGGGAGGAGAACGAGGTGCTCACCGCGCTGCTCCGGGTCGGCGTGACCAACGAGGCCGGGGCCGAGCGGATGCAGGGCATCTTCCGCGACCAGCTCCTGCCGGTGGCCCGTACGGTCTGCCCCGACCCCGAGCAGGTCCCGGCCCGGGCGGCGCTCTGCTCGACCCAGTTGCTCGGGCTCGCCCTCACCCGCTACGTCCTGCGCTTCCCTCCCGTCGTGACGCTGCCCCGGGAGGAGGCCGTGGCGTGGCTGGCGCCCACGGTGCAGCGGTATCTGACGGCACCCCACCCCTAAGGCCCGGCCGGCCGGGCCCAGGTCCCGGCCGCGAGGGGCGCGGGCCCGCAAACGCGTCGAGGGCGTCGGCTTCCTCCGCGTACGGCATGCGCGTACGCGGAGGGAGTCGACGCCCTCGGGCCCGAATCCGGGCCGGGAGTCAGGGGGCCGGCGAGCTAGGCCTTGGCCTTCGCCCGGCCCTTGACGGTGATGTTGGAGCTGGTGGTGTCGTCCCTGTCCTTCGACTTGTCCAGGACCCACACCAGGCCGGCGATGAGCAGGAACAGCGCGATGGGGGCCACCACATAGAGGCCCAGCGTCTCGCCGACGCTCAGACCCGGGCCGGGGTCGTCACCGTCGTCGCGGGTCAGCGCGAGCGCGGGGGACGACATGAGCAGCATCATCAGCGTCGTACCGGCAGCCAGGGCGCCGGCGCGCAGGGCGTTCTTCTTGTCCACGGTGCCAAGTTAGCGAACGGTGTCGGGGAGCGCGCGCCCGGGGTGCCGTATGAGGCGCGGGGCGCTCGTACGGCCGCCCGCGGGACTGCCGCCGCCGCACCCCGGTCGCACCCCCGTCGCGGCTCCGTTGCGCTCCGTCGCGGCCTCGAAAGGCCCCGTCCGCCGCACCCTCGGGCTCCCGCTCAGGCTTGGGCGGTGGGGCCGCTGCCAGCCGGGTCGTGCTCTTCCTCTTCCCTCAACACCTCGATCAGCGCCCGCAGCCTCGGCGAGGCCGCCAACTCCTCCAGGGTCACCGGGCGGCCCGTCGCGTCCGCGATCGGCAGCCGCCAGTTCGGATACTGGTCCCAGGTGCCGGGGAGGTTCTGCGGGCGGCGGTCGCCGACGCCGTCCGGGAGCCAGACGCCGATCATGCGGGCGGGGGTGCGCAGCAGGAAGCGGTGGACGGCCTGGACCTCGGCCTCCTCGGAGGAGCGGTCGCTGCCGCCGCCGACGCCGGCCAGCAGTCCGAGGCGGGTGAGCAGGCCCAGCCACTCCGCCGTGTCGTTGGCCGCCTCGGCGCGCTCCTCCTCCACGGGCCGGGTCAACAGGCCGAGCCGGTCCCGGAGTTCGACGTGCTCGCCGGTGAGCCGGGCGGCAGTGGAGGGCAGGTCGTGCGTGGTGGCGGTGGCCAGACAGTCGTCGCGCCAGCGGTCGGGCGGCAGAGGGCGCCCGTCGCCGTCCCAGTCCCGTTCGAACCACAGCACGGAGGTACCCAGCACCCCCCGTTCGCGCAGCGTCTCGCGTACGCCCGGCTCGACGGTGCCGAGATCCTCGCCGATCACCACCGAACCGGCCAGGGAGGCCTCCAGGACCAGGACGGCGAGCATGGCCTCCGCGTCGTAGCGGACGTAGGCGCCCTCGGTCGGCGGCTCGCCCTGCGGGACCCACCAGAGGCGGAACAGGCCCATGACGTGGTCGATGCGCAGGGCGCCGGCGTACCGGAAGAGAGCCTTGAGGAGCCGCCGGTAGGGGGCGTAGCCGGAGGCGGCCAGCCGGTCGGGGCGCCAGGGCGGCAGGCCCCAGTCCTGGCCACGCGCGTTGAAGGCGTCCGGCGGTGCGCCCACCGACATGCCGGCGGCGAAGTACTCCTGCTGCGCCCACGCGTCGGCGCCCTCGGGGTGCACGCCGACCGCCAGGTCGTGCACGATCCCGACCGGCATGCCCGCCTCGCGGGCGGCACGCTGGGCGGCGGTGAGCTGAGTATCGGTGAGCCAGGCGAGGCGGGAGTGGAAGTCGACGCGGTCCATCAACTCGCCGCGGGCGCGGGTGGTCTCGGCGGAGCGCGGGTCCCGGAGTCCGGCCGGCCACCGCCGCCACTGCGACCCGTGCACCTCGGCGAGCGCGCACCAGGTGGCGTGGTCCTCCAGGGCCTGGCCCTGCTCGGCGAGGAAGTCGCAGTAGGCGGCGCGCCGGCCGGGCCCGAGCGGCACCCGGGCGACCAGCTCCAGCGCCTCCCGCTTCAGCTCCCACACGGCGTCCCGGTCGATCAACTCGCCCTTTTCCAGGACGGCTTCGCGCAGGCGCCCGGCGCGCTCGAGCAACCCGGCCCGCGGATCGTCGTCGTCCCGGACGTACGCGAACTCGGGGACGTCCTCGACCCGCAGATGCACCGGGTCCGGAAAGCGGCGCGAGGAGGGCCGGTACGGGGAGGGGTCGGTCGGGGTGCCGGGCACGGCCGCGTGCAAGGGGTTGACCTGCACGAACCCGGCGCCGAGCGCCCGCCCCGCCCAGGAGGTCAGCTCGCCCAGGTCGCCGAGGTCGCCCATGCCCCAGGAGCGCCCGGAGAGGAGGGAGTACAGCTGGACGAGGAGCCCGTACGAACGTCCCGCGGGCGTGGGCAGACGGGGCGGGGCGACGACGAGATGGGCGCGGCCGGTCCGCCCGTCGGGCGCGGTGACCGTCAGCTGATGCACCCCGAGCGGGACTTGGTCGACGGAGTCGCGGCACTCGCCCTGCTCGGTCTCCACCCGCAGGGCGGTGCCCTCGGGGAGGGCGGCGAGCGCTTCGCAGGGGCTCCCGCGCCAGCACACCACCGTCGGCGGAAGCAGCCGCTCGCGCAGCTCCCGTTCCCGGGCGGCGAGCGCGGCGCGTACGGCCTTCGGGGTGCCCGCGTCGACGCCGAGGGCGGCCAGCGCGCGGGTGACGGCACCGGCCGAGGCCGTGACCGTGCGGTCCGGGGAGGGCTGGTAGGAGGTGGCGACGCCGTGCAGCGCGGCGAGCCGGGCGAGCTCCTCTCCGGGGGGCACGGTCATCTAGGGCCTCGTGGAGTCGGAGTCCGCGACGGCGAGCGGCGGCTCGCTGGTCAGGGGCTCGGCGTCGGGCAACGGAGGTTCGCTGGTCAGCGGGGGTTCGGCGCAGGTCCCCTCGGCGCTGTAGGTACCGAGGTAGGGGTCCTGGAGCTCGACGGGGGTGGCGGCGGACGGCTCCGCCAGGCGTTTGGAGCGGGCCGGTGCGATCACGGTGGCCTCCTCATCAGTACGGCATCGGATACCCCAGCCCTACCCAGCGGACGCGGGGACAGACGTCCTCACGTCATTACACGCCGCCATCCCCTCCCGCGGCCCGCGCCGACACGGCGGACCGGCGCGTCGAAACGACGACGCCCCGACTGCGCACGACGAACAAGCCCGCCACGCGGGAGCCGACCTCACCCCCTCCAGCCCTCCGAGCGCCCTCCGACCTCCTCCGAGCGCCCCCAGGCCGCCCCGGATCGCCTTCCGGCCGCCCTCCGTCGGCCCCCGGGTCGCCTCCGAGCGCCCCTAGGTGTCGCCCTTCACCCGCCCTGAGTCCGCCCCGACCACCCCTGAGTCGCTCCCCAACCGCCCCGAGTCCGCCTCCGACAGCCCTCAGGTCGCCCTCAAGCGCGCAGAGCGGCGTCGAGATCGCGCATGAGCTCTCCCACGCGTCCACCCCCGGGAGGCGCGGACGGCAGCCGGCCGAGCACCGCGGTGACCGCCGGCGGCGCGTGATGACACGCCCATTCCAGGGTCCCCGCACCGGCAGTGGGGCTCCTCACCGCGGCCGGGTCCGCCATGGTGCCAGACCGGCCCGCCTCCACTGCCGAGTGCCCCGCTGCCAGCTCCTCCGCTCGCGCCGCGTGTGCCGCCGCACCGAGAACGTGCTTCACCTGATGCGCGTTCGCCAGGGGATGCAGATACGCGGAGGCGGCCGCATGGCTCGCCGCTCGTGCCGCGTCGGCCGCGGCGGCCGAGGCGGCTGGATCAGGTGAGGCGGCTTCCTGCGCCGCCCGGTACGCCGCCCACGCGCTCTGCCGCAGGGCGCCCGTGCGCCGGCCGCCCCCGGCGAAGGCCTCCGCCGCTTCGACGGCGTCGCGAGGGCGCGGGTCCGCGGGAAGGCTCTGTTCGAATATCGGGAGCGCTCTGCGCGCGCAGCGGGCCGCGTAGCCCGCGATCTCACGCAGTTCGTGTTCGTTCAGCTCGATCTTGTCCGACTCGGTGGGCACGGCCCCATCCTGCCTCCGCCCGAACCCCGCCCACCAGACCGTACGGCTCAGACCGGCGCCCACCGCATCGGTCCTGCGCAAACCGGCGCCCTCCGAAGCAGCGCCCTCCGGACCAGCACCGTCCGGACCAGCCCGTTCAGGCCGGAGCCGCGCCCTGCGCGACGACGATTCGGCTCCGGGGGCACAGGGGACCCCCGGAGCCGGTCACGCCCGGCTCGGAGGCCGTGGTGACGCGGTGCGAGGACGCGGGCGACGCAATACGAAGACCCGGATCGTCAGGCGGAGATGCCGTCGATCCGGGCCAGAGCGTCGTCCGCGCCGTACGGCTGCAAGTACGGCAGCCAGCGCGGGTCCCTATGCCCGGTGCCGATGATGCGCCAGGCGAGTCCGGAAGGTGGAGCGGGTTTGTGGCGCAGCCGCCAGCCGATCTCGACGAGATGCCGGTCGGCCTTGACGTGGTTGCAGCGACGGCAGGACGCCACGACGTTGTCCCACACGTGTTTGCCTCCGCGACTGCGCGGGATGACGTGGTCGACGCTGGTTGCGACGCCACCGCAGTACATGCACCGGCCCCCGTCCCGGGCGAAGAGCGCCCGACGGGTCAGAGGAACGGGCCCCCGATAGGGAACCCGGACGAATCGCTTGAGCCGGACCACGCTGGGTGCGGGGACTGTGACGGTCGCACTGTGCAGGAAGGCGCCGGATTCCTCGAGGGAGATCGCCTTGTTCTCCAGGACGAGGACGAGCGCGCGGCGGAGCGGTACGACGCCGAGCGGCTCGTACGACGCGTTGAGGACCAGGACATGCGGCACGGATGCCTCCTTGGGCGTCGGCGGCGCGTGGCTCGCGCCGGGACGATCTGTGGTCAGTCTCCCCTCTTGCCTGGTGGACGCGCCACCATGTGCCGGTAACGGGCTGGGAGTGTTTTCGACCACACCCTGTTGTCTCCCCAGGATCATGGCCGGTTCAAGCGCAGGTGAGGACCGTCTCTCCTTCACGGAACACGCCGGACCACACACAATGCCCCGTTAGTGTGGTGGTTCTGCCCGTCCGGTGACCTTTCCGTGACCTCGCAGCGCGTGTCGCCCTTGACCGCCGCACCGAATGGAGCAGTGCAGCACCTGGAGGTACCTGCCGTGTCCTTGCCCGCCGTCCTACCGGCCGCCGACGTGTCACCGTCGCCGACTCCCTCGGAGTCGCCGACCGCGGTGACCGTCCCGTCCCTCCAGGACGCCCAGGAGAGCGCGACGAACGCGGCCAGCTGGGTCGAGCAGAACTGGTCGACCTGGCTGGCGATCGGTCTGCGCGTCCTGCTGATCCTGGTGATCGCGGTGGTGCTGAGAGTGGTGGTGCAGCGGGCGATCACCAAGCTGATCGACCGGATGAACCGCACCGTCTCCTCGGTCGACGGCACGGCGCTGGGCGGGCTGCTGGTCAACAACGAGCGGCGGCGTCAGCGCTCGCAGGCGATCGGCTCGGTGCTGCGTTCGGTGGCGAGTTTCGTGATCCTCGGCACGGCCGCCCTGATGGTGCTGGGCACCTTCGAGATCAATCTGGCCCCGCTGCTGGCCTCCGCCGGTGTCGCGGGCGTGGCGATCGGTTTCGGTGCGCGCAACCTGGTCACGGACTTCCTCTCCGGTGTCTTCATGATCCTGGAGGACCAGTACGGCGTCGGTGACCAGATCGACGCGGGCGTGGCCACCGGCGAGGTCATCGAGGTGGGGCTGCGCGTGACGAAGCTGCGTGGTGCCAACGGTGAGATCTGGTACGTCCGCAACGGCGAGGTCAAGCGGATCGGCAACCTCTCGCAGGGCTGGGCGACGGCCGGCGTCGACGTGACCGTCAAGGCGTCCGAGGACCTCGACCTGGTCAAGGCCACCCTGGACGAGGTCGCCGAGAAGATGAGCAAGGAGGAGCCCTGGAACGAGCTCCTGTGGAGCCCGATCGAGGTGCTCGGCCTGGACAGCGTCCTGCTCGACTCGATGGTCGTCCGCGTCTCCGCGAAGACGATGCCCGGCAAGGCCCTGGCCGTCGAGCGGGAGCTGCGCTGGCGCGTCAAGCGTGCCTTCGACGCGGCCGACATCCGCATCGTGGGCGGCGCGACCGCCCCCGTCACGGAGGACCCGGCCGACCCGACGGCCTCGGTGGCGGCCCCGTCGGTGTTCTCCAACGCGGACTCGCCCCAGTCGGCGGCGGCGACACCGATCGCACAGCCCCGGCCGGTGACCCCGGCGAAGTAGCCCGCACGCCGGAAGGCCGCACCCGGAAGGATCCGGGTGCGGCCTTCCGGCCTTCGCGGGGCCCTGCCGACCTTTCCGCCCCCGAAGTAACGACTCCGTTGCCTCGGGGGCGTTTCCCCTTTCACTCCTTGACGTCCCCTTCGTGACGGGTCTACGTTCCTGCCAGCCGATAGGAAACTTTCCTAACAGTGACCGGATGTGGACTTGCGTCCGGCGTACTTGAGAAGCTGGGCAGTTCAGAAAGGCAGGTGTCGACCCCATGGCAGGAATCGCCGGTACGCCGGGCACCCCGCGCGTCCTGCGCGCCATGAACGACCGCGCCGCCCTCGACCTCCTGCTGGCGCACGGCCCCCTGTCCCGCACCCGCATCGGCAAGCTCACCGGCCTGTCGAAGCCCACCGCCTCACAGCTGCTGGCCCGGCTGGAGGCGGCGGGACTGGTGCTCGCGACCGGCACCACCGAGGGGCGCCCCGGTCCCAACGCCCAGCTGTACGAGGTGAATCCGGCCGCCGCGTACGCCGCGGGGCTCGATGTCACCCCCGAACGCGTCCTGGCCGCCGTCGCCGACGCCACCGGCCGCACCGTGGGCACGTTCGAGGTGCCCACACCCGGCCGGAAGACCGCCGACGCCGTCGTACGGCAGGTCACCGACGCCCTCGACGGCGCCGTGAAGGCCGCGGGCCTCACCCGTGACGAGGTACGGCGGCTGGTCGTCGCCACCCCCGGCGCCTTCGACCCCACCACCGGTCGTCTGCGCTACGCCTCCCACCTGCCCGGCTGGCACTCCCCCGCGCTGCTCGACGATCTCGCCGCGGCCCTGCCGATGCCGGTCGAGTACGAGAACGACGTCAATCTCGCCGCCGTCGCCGAGCAGCGCCTGGGCGCGGCACGCGGCCACGAGGACTTCGTCCTGCTGTGGAACGAGGGCGGTCTCGGCGCCGCCCTCGTCCTCGGCGGACGGCTGCACCGCGGCTGGACCGGCGGCGCCGGCGAGGTCGGCTTCCTGCCGGTTCCGGGCGCACCCCTGGTCCGGCAGGTCACCAAGGCCAACAGCGGTGGCTTCCAGGAGCTGGCCGGCTCACAGGCCGTCCCCCGGCTGGCCCGGGAGCTCGGCATCACCGACCTCCCGTCCGGACCGTACGCCGAGGTCGCCGCCGCGCTCGTCGAGCGGGCAGCCGCCGAGGACACCGCCCTGCACCGGCAGCTGCTCCAGACGTACGCGACCCGGCTCGCGACCGGTCTCGCCTCGCTGGTCTCCGTACTCGACCCCGAACTCGTCGTCCTCAGCGGCGCCTCCCTGACCGCCGGCGGCGAGGTGCTGCGCGCCCTCGTCCAGGACGAGCTGGAGGAACTGGCCGCGTCCCGGCCGAAGCTGGTCATGGGCGACGTCACCGAACGACCCGTGCTGCGCGGCGCGCTGGAGAGCGCGCTGGCGGCCACCCGCGACGAGGTCTTCGACACCTCGCGCTAGCCGCACCACCGCCCCCCTCCCCGGACCGCACCTCACCCCGCTCCACCCTGCTCCACCTCACCTCACCGCATTCCACTCACCCTGCCCTGTCCCTGGAAGGCTCCGCCATGCCCACACGCATACCCGTAGTCGTCCGAAAGGCGGCTTTTGCCCTCACCGCCTCCACGGCCCTCCTGCTCAGCACCACCGCCTGTACCGGCCAGTCCGCGACCGGCTCCGACGACGACGCGTCGAAGGAGACGACCCTCACCTTCTGGCACGCCTGGAGCGCGCCGAACGAGGTGAAGGCCGTGAAGTCGCTGGTCGCGGGCTTCGAGAAGACGCACCCCAACATCCATGTGAACGTCGTCGGCAACATGACCGACGACAAGATCAACCAGGCGCTGCGCGCGGGCGGCACCAAGGCGCCGGACGTGATCTCGTCGTTCACCACCAACAACGTCGGCAAGTTCTGCTCGTCGGGCGCCCTGGTCGACCTCAACCCCTTCTTCGAGAAGGCGGACATCGACCCGTCCACGACCTTCCCGAAGGCCATGAACGAGTACACCCAGTTCGACGGCAACCGCTGCGCCGTCCCGCTGCTGGGCGACGCGTACGGCCTCTACTACAACAAGACGGCGTTCGAGAAGGCCGGCATCACCGCTCCCCCCAAGACCTGGTCCGAGTTCGAGGCCGACGCCAAGAAGCTGACGATCACCCAGGGGAACACGTTCAAGCAGCTCGGCTTCATGCCGAACTACCACGGCTGGGAGACGACCACCGAGCACTATCTCGGCCAGTTCTCCCCGACGTACTTCGACACGGCCGGCAAGTCGACCATCGCCACGGACCCGGCCGTCGCCTCCGCCTTCACCCTCCAGAAGAAGCTCGTCGACGGCCTCGGCGGCTTCAAGAAGCTGGAGACCTTCCGCTCCACGCTCGGCGACGAGTGGGGCCCCAAGCACCCCTTCCAGACCGGTCAGGTCGCCATGCAGCTCGACGGCGAGTGGCGGCTGGGCATGGCTCTGGAGGCCAAGCCGGACTTCGAGATCGGCGTCGCCCCGCTTCCCGTCCCGGACGACCAGGCGGCCCAGTACGGCAAGGGCTACATCACCGGCACCATCGCCGGTATCGCCGCCACCAGCAAGAAGCAGAACGCGGCCTGGGAGCTGGTGAAGTACATGACCACGGACACGGACGCGGTCGTCGCCTTCTCCAACGCCATCCACAACGTGCCGTCCACGCTGGCGGCCCTGAAGTCCCCGGACCTGAAGTACGACGCGCGTTTCAAGACGTTCCTGGACATCGCCGCGAACCCGAACTCGACCACCTCCCCGGCGTCGCTCAACGGCGGCGTCTACCTCACCACCGTGCAGCAGCTCGGCTACGACTACGAGAGCGGCAAGCTCACCGACCTGAAGGCCGGCCTGAAGAAGGCGGCGGCGCAGATCGACACGGACATCGCGCAGGCGAAGTAGCGATGACCACCCACACGTTGAGGGCGAAGCACCGGCGCTCGGCGCTGCGCACCCTCGCCTTCCTCTCCCCCTGGCTGATCGGATTCGCGGTCTTCTTCGCGTACCCGATGATCTCGACGGTCTACTTCTCGTTCATGCACTACGACGGCTTCAAGCCGCCGACGTGGAGCGGCACGAAGAACTGGACGTACGTCTTCGAGCACTATCCGTTCTTCTGGCCGGCCCTGCGCAACACGCTCTGGCTCGTCGTGATCATGGTGACCCTGCGCGTCCTGTTCGGACTCGGGATCGGCATGCTCATCACGAAGATCAAGACCGGTACGGGGGTCTTCCGCACCCTCTTCTACCTGCCCTACCTGGCCCCGCCGGTGGCGGCCACCATGGCCTTCGCCTTCCTCCTCAACCCCGGCACCGGCCCGGTCAACTCGATCCTGGAGAAGATCGGCATCCCGGCGCCGGGCTGGTTCAACGACCCGAGCTGGTCCAAGCCAGCCCTCACCCTGATGTTCCTGTGGGGGGTCGGCGACCTGATGGTCATCTTCATGGCCGCGCTGCTCGACGTACCGAAGGAGCAGTACGAGGCCGCGGAACTGGACGGCGCCTCGGCGTGGCAGCGGTTCCGGTTCGTCACCCTCCCCAACATCTCGCCGATCATCATGTTCGCGGTCGTCACCGGAGTGATCGCGGCGATGCAGTGCTACACACAGCCCCTGGTCGCCGGAAAGGTCGCCTCGGGTGTGATCCAGGGCGCGGGCACCATGTTCGAGCCCGGCTATCCGGAGCACTCCACGCTCACCCTTCCCCAACTCGTCTACAACCTCGGCTTCCAGCGCTTCGACTACGGCTCGGCCTGTGTCGTGGCCCTGGTGCTGTTCGCCCTTTCGATGGCGTTCACCGCGCTGTTGATGCGGCGCCGGGGCGGTCTCATCCAGGCAGGTGACTGACCCCCATGACCCAAGTACTGGACCGTCCGACGGAGTTGCGGACACCCGCCTCCCCCGCCGAGCGCACCGCCCGCCGCAAGGCCCTGCTGGAATGGATCGCGGTCCACTCCCTCGGCCTGGCCGCGGCCCTCTTCTTCACCCTCCCCTTCGTGTTCGTGTTCCTGACGTCCCTGATGAGCGACTCCCAGGCACTCAGCCGGGACCTGATCCCGCACACCTGGGAGTGGGCCAACTACAAGAAGGTCTTCGACACCCCGGGCTTCCTCACCTGGTGGCGGAACACGCTGATCTACGCCGGACTGGGCACGGTCCTGACCGTCGTCTCGTCCGTCCCCGTGGCGTACGCGCTGGCCAAGTTCCGCTTCCGGGGCCGGAACCTGACGCTCATGCTGGTGATCTCGATGATGATGCTGCCCCCGCAGGTGGTCGTCATCCCGATGTACCTGTTCTGGGCGAAGCAGCTGGACCTGTCGGGCACCCTGTGGCCGATGATCATCCCGCTGGCGTTCGGCGACGCGTTCTCGATCTTCCTGCTGCGCCAGTTCCTGCTGACCATCCCGAACGAGTACCTGGACGCGGCGAAGGTGGACGGCTGCGGCGACCTGCGCACCCTGCTCAAGGTCGTGCTGCCGATGGCGAAGCCCGGCATCGCCGCCGTCGCCCTCTTCCAGTTCTTCGCCGCCTGGAACGACTACTTCGGCCCGCAGATCTACGCCTCCGAAAATCCGAACGCATGGACCCTCTCCTATGCCCTGGAGTCCTTCAAAGGCGCGCACCACACCGACTGGAACCTCACCATGGCGGCCACCGTGCTGGTCATGGCCCCCGTGATCCTCGTGTTCTTCTTCGCCCAGAAGGCGTTCGTCGAAGGTGTCACCCTCACCGGAGTAAAGGGTTAACAAGCCATGAAACTCACCGTGGTCGGCGGCGGCTCGACCTACACACCCGAACTCATCGACGGCTTCGCACGCCTGCGGGACACCCTTCCCGTGGAGGAACTGGTCCTCGTCGACCCGGCGGCCGACCGCCTCGACCTCGTCGGCGGCCTGGCCCGCCGCATCTTCGCCCGGCAGGACCACCCGGGGCGCATCGTGACGACGTCCGACCTGGACGCGGCCGTCGAGGGCGCCGACGCGGTGCTGCTCCAGCTCCGCGTCGGCGGCCAGGCCGCGCGCGAGCAGGACGAGACGTGGCCGCTGGAGTGCGGCTGCGTCGGGCAGGAGACGACGGGAGCGGGCGGCCTCGCGAAGGCGCTGCGCACCGTCCCGGTGGTCCTGGACATCGCCGAACGGGTCCGCCGGACCAACCCGCACGCCTGGATCATCGACTTCACCAACCCGGTCGGCATCGTCACCCGCGCCCTGCTCCAGGCCGGCCACAAGGCGGTCGGCCTGTGCAACGTGGCGATCGGCCTCCAGCGGAAGTTCGCCGCCCTGCTCGACGTCACCCCGGCCGACGTCCACCTGGACCACGTCGGCCTCAACCACCTCACCTGGGAGACCGGGGTACGGCTGGGCGGTCCCGAGGGCGAGGACATGCTGCCGGGCCTCCTGGCCGCCCACGCCGACACGATCGCCGCCGACCTGCGCCTGCCCCGCGTACTTCTGGACCGGCTGGGCACGATCCCCTCCTACTACCTGCGCTACTACTACGCGCACGACGAGGTCGTCCGGGAGCTGCGCACGAAGCCGTCCAGGGCGGCGGAAGTGGCCGCGATGGAGCGCCGGTTGCTGTCGCTGTACGCGGACCCGGCCCTGGACGAGAAGCCGGAGCTGCTGGCGAAGCGCGGCGGCGCCTACTACTCGGAGGCCGCGGTGGACCTGGCGGCGGCACTGCTGACCGGCTCCGGCAGCCCGTACCAGGTGGTGAACACGCTCAACAACGGCACGCTGCCCTTCCTCCCCGACGACGCGGTGATCGAGGTCCAGGCGGCGGTGGGCCCCAAGGGTCCGTCCCCGCTCCCCGTGCCGCCCCTCGACCCGCTCTACAGCGGCCTGACGGCGAACGTGACGGCGTACGAGGAACTGGCCCTGCGGGCGGCCCTGCACGGCGGCCGCGACAGGGTCTTCAAGGCCCTGCTGTCCCACCCCCTGGTCGCCCAGTACGAGTACGCCGAGCGGCTGACCGACCAGCTGATCGCACACAACCGGGAGCATCTCGCGTGGGCCTGACGGCAAGCGTGCTCGCCATCGACGCGGGCAACAGCAAGACGGACGTCGCGGTCGTGGCGGCCGACGGAAGGGTCCTCGCCACGGCCCGTGGCGACGGCTTCCGCCCGCCCGCCGTGGGCGTGACGGCGGCGGTGGACGCCCTGGCCGACACCGTCACGCGCGCGTACACCGCGGCCGGCGTCGACTCGGCGGTCCATGTCTCGGCCTGTCTGGCCAACGCCGACCTGCCGGTGGAGGAGGAGCAGCTGGCGGCGGCCCTGCACGCACGCGCGTGGGGCACCTCCGTGGACGTCCGCAACGACACGTTCGCCATCCTGCGGGCGGGCGTCGCCGACCCCCGGGGGGTGGCCGTCGTCTGCGGTGCCGGCATCAACTGCGTCGGCATGCGCCCCGACGGCCGCACCGCCCGCTTCCCGGCCCTCGGCCGCCTCTCCGGCGACTGGGGCGGCGGCTGGGGCCTGGCCGAGGAGGCGATATGGCACGCGGCGAGGGCGGAGGACGGCCGGGGAGGACCGACCGTCCTCACCGACGCGCTCCCGTCCCACTTCGGTCTGCCGTCCATGTACGCCCTGATCGAGGCCCTCCACCTGGAGCACATCGCCCCGTCCCGCCGCCACGAACTGACCCCGGTGCTCTTCGGGACGGCGCGGGACGGGGACGCGGTGGCGCGCACGATCGTCGACCGGCTGGCGCAGGAGGTGGTGTCCATGGCGACGGTGGCCCTGACCCGGCTGGACCTCCTGGAGGAGGAGACGCCGGTCCTCCTGGGGGGAGGCGTTCTCACCGCGGGCCACGGGCAACTGGACGACGGGGTACGGGAGCTCCTGGCCGCGCGGGCGCCGAAGGCGGTGGCGAGCGTCGTGCGGGAGCGCCCGGTACTGGGGGCCGCGCTGCTGGGCCTGGACCGGCTGGGGGCGGACGCCGACGTGCAGCGGAGGGTGCGCAGGCACTTCCACGCGGGGTGAGTGACCGCATGCGCCCCCGAACACAACACGGGCCCCCACGAAGGAACCGAACACCCACCCGACGCGTATTCATGGACAGGGGTGACTGCGATCTGATCAAGATCCAGTGAAGGCCGGTGCACATGACCGGCCCCGCCAGCGATACTGGCGGCGGTAGATGACCATGGGGGA
The DNA here is from genome assembly GCF_035983595.1 of Streptomyces sp. NBC_01334. Lineage (NCBI taxonomy): Bacteria > Bacillati > Actinomycetota > Actinomycetes > Kitasatosporales > Streptomycetaceae > Streptomyces > Streptomyces sp. NBC_01334. The sequence goes on from NZ_CP130718.1 coordinate 3,696,215, forward strand.
GGTCAAACGTGGCAAACCCGGCACCAGGCAGCACCGTAGCGCCACTTGCGCCGGCCTCGGCGCCACCGCCGACGCGCCGTACGGCGTTCGCCGAGGGCGTCGACAAGGCGCGCGCGGCGGCGACCACGGAGCCGGGCCGGCTCCGCATCATCGGCGCCTTCCTCGCCCTGCTCGTCCTCGCCTTCGGCGCCGTGACGGCCTGGCAGACGACCGACCGCGCGGCCGCCGCCGACGACGTGCTGCACAAGAGCCAGCCGCTCAGCACGGCCGCGGCCGACATCTACCGTGCGCTGGCCGACGCCAACACGGCGGCCTCCAGCGGATTCCTGGCGGGGGGCCAGGAGACGGCGGAGTCCCGGTCGCGCTACGAGGAGGACATCGACGAGGCCGCCTCCAAGCTCGTCACGGCGGCCAACAACGCCGACCCCGATTCGCCCTCCACGGCGTTCATCACCAAGCTGAACAAACTGCTGCCCGAGTACAAGGGCCTGGTGGAGCGCGCGCGGACGTACAACCGGCAGGGTTTCCCGGTCGGCGGCGCCTATCTGCGGTACGCGAACCAGAAGATGCAGGGGGAGATGCTCCCGGCGGCCCAGGATCTCTACACGAAGGAGAACCAGCGCCTCCAGGACGACTACGGCGACGCCACCCCCTACCCGTGGGCGGCGATCGGCCTGGGCGTCCTCGCGCTGGCCGGTCTCGCCTGGGCGCAGCACCGCAACTACCGCCGTACGAACCGGGTCCTGAACCACGGCCTGGTCGCGGCGACGGCGACCACCACGGTCGTCCTGCTCTGGCTGGTCGTCGGCCACAGCGTGGCCCGCGCGGGGCTCGACGACTCCTACGACCACGGCGTCCGCTCGCTGAACGTCCTGCACGACGCCCGGATCGCCTCCCTGAAGGCACGCGGCAACGAGAACCTGACGCTGGTGGCGCGCGGCGCCGAAACGGTGAAGGTGGCCGCCGACGGCGAGGAGGTGACGCTCGACAAGTACGACCACGAGTTCACCACCGAGATCACCACCCTCGGCAAGGGCCTCACCCTCGCGGCGAAGCTCGCCGACGACCAGGCGGGCGAGAAGCCGGTCGCGTCGGCCGAGAGCAACATGGCGGAGTGGAAGAAGCGCCACACCGCGGCCCGCGCGCAGGACGACAACGGCAACTACGAGCAGGCGCTGGCCCTGGTGATCGGCGGCAAGGACGCGACCGGCGCGTGCTTCGACAACGTCGACCAGAACCTCGCGGACGCGCTGGCGCACGAGCAGACCGAGTTCCGGCAGGCGGCCGGGGACGGTCTGGGCGCGATGACCGGCCTGCCGATCGGCGCCGCCGTGCTCGCCGTGCTGGGCGCCGCGGGCGCGGTCGTCGGCATCGGCCGCAGACTGTCGGAGTACCGGTGAACAGGCGTGTGCCGGTGAACGGGCGCGGATCGGTGAACAGGCGTCTGCCGGTGGGCAGGAGCGTGTCGGTGGGCGGGGGCGAACCGGCGGAAGGAGGCGTACCGGTGGAAGGGGGCGTGACGATGCGTGTGCGACGAGTGCGGGCCGGCCTGAAGGGCTGGGGCGGAGTGGGTGCGATGGCGGCCCTGTGCGCCCTCGCGCTGTCCTTCGTCCTGCTGCTGCCGTGGACGACCCGGTCGCCCGGCGACGGGAGCACCGCCCAGGCCGGCCAAGGCATCGCCGCGGGCACCCAGGCGGCCGACGCCGACTGCACCGACCCGGAGAAGCGGACGCCGACGCCGTCGAGCGCGGACGGTCCGACGATCGCGGCCATCAAGGCCCGGACGGGCGAGAAGCGCAAGCTGATCGTCGGCGTCGACCAGAACAGCTACCGCTGGGGCTACCGCGACCCCAACAACACGGGCGCGGAGCTGGAGGGCTTCGACATCGACCTGGTCCACCGGATCGCCCAGGACATCCTCGGCGACCCGAACGCGGTCCAGTTCAAGGCCATCCCGACCAACCAGCGCATTCCGGCCATCCAGGAGGGCCGGGTCGACATGGTCGTACGCACCATGACGATCTCCTGCACCCGCCTCGACGAGGTCGCCTTCTCCGCGCCCTACTTCAAGACGGGACAGCAGGTCCTCGCGCCCAAGTCCTCGACGATCAAGGGCTACGACGACACGCTGGCGAAGAACAAGGTCTGCACGGCGACCGGTTCGACGGCCAACACCAAGCTGGTCGACGACAAGAAGGCCGGCAAGATCGCCTCCAGCGTCGTGATCGCCACCCCCGTGCCCAACCAGCTCGACTGCCTGGTCCGGTTGCAGCTCGGCGAGGTCGACGCGGTGGTCACCGACGGCGCGCTCGCGGCCAGTCAGGCCGCCCAGGACCCCACGGTCGAACTGAAGGGCGCCCCCTTCACGACCGAGTACTACGGCGTGGCCATGAAGAAGAACGCGACGGATCTGGTACGCCGGGTCAACCAGATCCTGGTGGAGTACCGCGCGAGCGGCTGGCAGGCCTCGTACGACAAGTGGCTGTCGGCGACACTGGGCAGTGACGCGACGAAGTCGAAGCCGCCCGCCCCCCAGTACCTGAGCACGAGCTGACGACCGGCGGGCAGGACGGCAGGGCAGGCGGCGGACAGAGCCGAGAAGACCGACAGCAGCGAGAGGTGATCGATGGGCGTCACGGGACCCCCCGGGCCGGTGATGGACCGGGACGAGGTCGACCGTGCGCTGGCGCGGCTCGGCGCGGAGCACGAGGCGATCGAGACCTCGCTCCTCGCCCTCCAGGACCACGCGGGCCGCAGACTCCTCGAAGGCGCCGAACTCACCGGTGTCACCAAGGAGCGCTGGGCGTCCGCGGAGGCGTCGATCACGCTGCTGTGGACGTACTTCGACGCGTACACGGACGCGCTGCGCGGCGCCCGTGACATCCGCTCACGCCGCCGCTGGTCCAGCCGCGAGGACCTGGCGGAGCTGACGGAGCTGCTGCGCGGCGAGTCGGTCACGGTGGCCGGCTCGGCCGCCGCTACGGCCGCCACCGCCAACGCGCCAACGCTGCACGGCGCCGGCCGGCTCAGCCACAGCTTCTCCCTCACCACCCTCGTCGACCGGATGAACGAGCTCTACGCGTCCTCGCTCGACATGGTCGTGACCGCCGACGCGGTGTGGTCGGCGCTGCCCGCGCGGATAGATTTACTGGCCGCGGAGCTCCAGCGCACCCGCCGGCTCGCCCACTCCGTCGGCGTCCGCCCGGGCGAGCACCCGGCAGGAGACGACCTGGAGCGCATCACCCACACCCTGACCTCCCTGCGCGAGCAGGTGGTGTCGGACCCGCTCGCCTTCTGGGTACGCGCGCAGGGCAGTTCGGCGCCCGGCGGCGGCCGTCCGGACACCACGGTGTACGACCGTGAGGCACGCGCCCTGGAGGATGTGCGCCGGGAGATCGACGCGGTGCTGACGGTCCGCCAGGACGCCGAGCAGCGGCTGGTGAAGCTGCGGGACATCCTCAGCCGGGCCGACCGGACGCTCGCCGAGGCGCGCACCGCGCGCGGCGAGGTGCTCGCGAAGATCGCCGCGACGGAGGTGCCGGTGGTCAGCGGCCCGCCGACCGTGCTCCAGGAGCAGCTCGCGACGGCCGCCGAGTACCGCAGGCACGCCCAGTGGCACCGCCTGTCCCCGCTCCTGGAGTCCCTGGAGCAGAAGGCGGAGGACGAACTGCTGCGTGCTCGTGAGTCGTTGACCGCGGTCACCCAGCCACTGGCGGTCCGCGCGGAGCTGCGCGGCCGTCTCGACGCGTACAAGGCGAAGGTCGCCCGGCACGGGCTCGCCGAGGACCCGTTCCTCATCGAGCGCTACGACGCGGCGCGCCGCATGCTGTGGAGCGCGCCCTGTGATCTGCGCGTGGCCGGACAGGCCGTCCTGCGCTACCAGCAGGCGGCCGCCGAACTGCTCACGGCACCGCGCGTGCCGGAGCAGGGCGGACCTCAGGACCGTAGGGGGGAGCAGTAGCCATGAGTCAGGCAGGGCAGGCGTGTCAGCGGCCGGGCTGCGAGGGGTCGTACGAGGATGTGGGCGGCGGCGAGCTGTACTGCGACACCTGCGGTCTGGCCCCGGTCGTCTCGTCCGGGGGTCCCTCCTCCGGGGGAGGCTTGATCGGCTCACCGCCGACCGGGGTGACCGGGGGCGGCAAGGGCTCGGCGGGCAGCGCCAGTTCACGTTCCAGCGGGCGCAGCGCCCGCAGTACCCGTACGTCGTCGCAGTCGTCGAAGTCGCGCCGCTCGGTGTCCGGGCGGCTGTCCCGGTCGCTGTCGGGCAAGTCGACGGGCCGTTCGGTGTCCGTGCGCAGCTCCGGCTCGACGGCCGGCTCCTCCGGGCGGGCCCGGCTCGGCGCCGGCCTGGTCACGGTGCCGCAGGTGCCGAGGCCCGACCCGCGCGGGATGGTGCAGGAAAACCCCGAGGTGCCGGAGCGCAAGCGGTTCTGCTCGCGCTCCGACTGCGGTGCCCCGGTGGGCCGTTCGCGCGGGGAGCGGGAGGGACGCACGGAGGGCTTCTGCACCAAGTGCGGCCACCCGTACTCCTTCGTGCCGAAGCTGAAGGCCGGCGACGTCGTGCACGGCCAGTACGAGGTCGTGGGCTGTCTGGCGCACGGCGGGCTCGGCTGGGTCTACCTGGCGGTCGACCGCGCGGTCTCCGACCGGTGGGTGGTGCTCAAGGGCCTCCTGGACACCGGTGACCAGGACGCGATGGCCGCGGCCATCTCGGAGCGGCGCTTCCTCGCCGAGATCGAGCACGCCAACATCGTGCGGATCTACAACTTCGTCGAACACCTCGACCAGCGCACCGGTTCACTCGACGGCTACATCGTCATGGAGTACGTCGGCGGCAAGTCCCTCAAGGAGATCGCCAACGACCGCCGCACCCCGCAGGGCAAGCGGGATCCGCTCCCCGTGGAGCAGGCGTGCGCGTTCGGCATCGAGGCGCTCGAGGCGCTCGGCCATCTGCACAGCCGCAACCTGCTGTACTGCGACTTCAAGGTCGACAACGCGATCCAGACCGAGGACCAGCTCAAGCTGATCGACATGGGCGCGGTCCGGAGAATGGACGACGACGAGTCGGCCATCTACGGCACGGTCGGCTACCAGGGCCCGGAGGTCGCGGAGGTCGGGCCGTCGGTCGCCTCCGACCTGTACACGGTGGGCCGTACGCTCGCCGTCCTGACCTTCGACTTCCAGGGCTACACGACCGTCTTCGTCGACTCGCTGCCCGACCCCGACAACATCGAGGTCTTCCGCCAGTACGAGTCGTTCTACCGGCTGCTGGTCCGCGCCACCGACCCCGACCCGGCCCGCAGGTTCGCCTCCGCGCAGGAGATGGCGGAGCAGCTGACGGGCGTGCTCCGCGAGGTCGTCTCGCTGCAGAGCGGCCGGGCGCGGCCCGCGCTGTCGACCCTGTTCGGGCCGGAGGTCAAGGTCACGGACACGGAGCTGTTCCCGAAGCCGACCGGCGAGGTGTCACGGCTGGGGGCACGGGTCGCCGTCAAGTCGTCGCGTCTGTTCGGCGGTTCGGGCGCCGCGCCGGCCCTCACCCGCGGCCCGGGCAACGGGACCGCGGCGCCCGGCGGCACGGCTCCGGTCCTGCCGGGCGCCGCCGCTCCCGCCTTCGCCGGCGCGGCTCCCGCACTGTCCGTCGCCGCTCCCGCCTTCGTCGGCGGCTCCGGGCCGGCGGGTGCCGGCGGTGTCGCGTCGCCCGGCGCAGGCAGGGCCGGCGCCGGAAGCACCGTCGCCCCGAGCACTGTCGCCCCCGGCCTCGTGAAGACCGTCCCCGCGCCCGCCGCCGCGCTCGCGCTGCCCGTTCCGCACGTCGACGCCACCGACCCCAACGCGGGCTTCCTGGCCGGCCTGCTGGCGTCCGCGCCGGCCGAGCTGATCACGGCTCTCGCGGCCGCGCCGGCGCCGTCGGTCGAGACCCGGCTGCGGCAGATCCGCGCCTGGCTGGAGAACGGCGACCACCAGGCCGCCCTCATGTCCCTCCAGAAACTGGAGGGCGAACGGCCCGACGACTGGCGGGTGGTCTGGTACCGGGGCGTGACCTCGCTGGTCACCGGCGACCACGAGGGCGCCGCGCTTGCCTTCGACGCGATCTACGACGCCTTCCCGGGCGAGCCCACGCCCAAGCTGGCGCTCGGCCTGTGCGCGGAGGTGCTGGGGCAGCTGGACAACGCCGCCGAGTACTACCGCCTGGTGTGGTCGACCGACCCGAGCTATGTGAGCTCCGCGTTCGGCCTGGCTCGCGTACAGCTCGCGGCCGGGGACCGCCGCAGTGCCGTACGGACGCTGGAATCGGTGCCGGAGTCCTCCATCCACTACACGGCGGCCCGGGTGGCGGCCGTGCGGGCCCGGCTCCGGGAGCGGACCGCCCTCGCCTCCGACGTACCCTTCCTGGAGGACCTCACCGCCGCCGCGGCCCAGGTCGAGGCGCTGGACGCGTACGGTCTGGATCCGACGCGGCGCGAGCAGTTGTCCGCGGAAGTCCTCGGCTGTGCCCTCGACTGGATACTCTCCGGTGGCCAGGGCGCGGGCTCGACCGCCCCGGTGCTGCTCGGCAGCGAACTGGACGAGCGGGGGCTGCGCTTCGGCCTGGAGCGCTCGTACCGCACGCTGGCCCGGCTGGCGACCGGCGGCGAGGAAAGGATCGACCTGGTGGAACGTGCCAATCGTTACCGCCCCCGGACGTGGGTGTAGTTGATGTCCCAGATGCCCCGGCAGGCCGCCCTGCCGACGTGTCCGAGCTGCGCGGAGCCGCTCGACGCGGGTGACCGTTTCTGCGGCGCGTGCGGATACGACCTGTCCGCCGTACCGCCGCGCCCGGACGACCATCCGACCCTCACGATGAACGGCTCGGCCCAGCCGGCTCCCGCGCAGGCGGCGGCAGGGCCGACGGGCCCGACCGTGAGCGGTACGGCCGTGCCGGGTGCCGGCCCGATCGGCGCGAGGGCGAGCGGTGCCGGTTTCAACGGTGCCACCGCGGGCGGTGTCGCCGCTGCGGCACTGCCGCCGCAGTCGGCCTCGGGAGTACCGGTGCCGCAGGGTTCCGGTGCGCCGGTACCGCATGCCTCCGGTGCGTCGGTGCCGCAGGGTCCCGGTGTGCCGCCGCCGTCGGGTCCCGGAGCACCGGTGCCGCCGGCCCCCGGCGCCCCGCTCCCGTCGGCTCCCGCCGCCTCCCCCGCTTCCGGGGAGTCCGATGTCACCGGCGGCGCCGGTGTCTCGGGTGTCCGGTTCGACCGGCCCTCGGAGCCCGACGAGTACGCCCTGCAGGCGCCGGACCCCCGGGTGGCCGCCGAGGCCGCCGTGGTGGCCGAGACCGCCCAGGTGTGCGTGGCCTGCCGGGCGGGCCGGGTCGACGACGACGGGTACTGCGAGAACTGCGGGCACGCCCAGCCGCGTGAACGCGACCACATGGAGCTGGAGTCGGGGCCCATGGCCGCCGTCAGCGACCGCGGTCTGCGCCACCACCGCAACGAGGACGCCTTCGGCCTCGGCCGCACCGCCCTGCCCGACGGCTCGCCCGCGCTCGTGGCGATCGTCTGCGACGGCGTGTCCTCCGCGACCCGCCCCGACGACGCCTCCCTCGCCGCGTCGAAGACGGCAAGGGAGGCACTGCTCGCCGCCCTGCCGCAGGGCACGCACCCGCAGCAGGCGATGCACGAGGCGATCGTCGCCGCCTCGTACGCGGTCAACGCGCTGGCCGACGAGCCGGCCACGGCCCGTGAGCACGCCCCGCACCAGAACGCACCGGCCTGCACCCTCGTGGGGTCGATCGTCACACCCGGGCTGCTCGTCGTCGGCTGGGTGGGCGACAGCCGCGCCTACTGGGTCCCGACGGACCGCAGTTCACCCCCGGCCCGGCTCACCGAGGACGACTCGTGGGCCGCGCAGATGGTCGCCGCGGGCCTGATGAGCGAGGCGGAGGCCTACGCCGACGAGCGCGCCCACGCGATCACCGGCTGGCTCGGCGCCGACGCCTACGAACTGGAGCCGCACACCGCCTCCTTCAAGCCGGACCGGCCCGGTGTGGTGGTGGTGTGCACGGACGGCCTGTGGAACTACGCCGAGGCGGCCGAGGAGATGGCCGAGGTCCTTCCGCCGGACGCCTCGGCCCGGCCGCTGCACAGCGCACGCGTCCTGGTCGGCCACGCCTTGGACGGCGGGGGCCACGACAACGTAACAGTGGCCGTCGTGCCGTTCCCCGCACCCGCGCAGGGGGCAGGATCGGCCTGAGGCCGCAAAAAGGGAAACACCGGAACACACGGGGAAACACGGGAAGCACGGGGAAGCACGCGTACGGACCGGTGGGGACCGGTCCGTATTCAGACATCACCCCGCGAGCGTGGGGTTTCCGAGGGGGATTTGAGTAGGCATGGCCAATTTCTCGAAGTCGAACGTGCCGCAGTTCTCGGTGGACGTCTACCAGAACGAGTACCTGCCGGAGGGCGGTCGCGAGGTCAACGCGATCGTCACGGTGACCGCCACCGGCGGCGGCACGGTGGGCAGCGCCGCGGCCGCGCCGCACCTGTACTCGCCGAGCCAGGGCCCGTCCGCCGCCGTGGCGATCATGGTGGACTGTTCCGGCTCGATGGACTACCCGCCGACCAAGATGCGCAACGCCCGCGACGCCACCGCCGCCGCCATCGACACGCTGCGCGACGGCGTGCACTTCTCGGTGATCGGCGGCACCCATGTCGCCAAGGAGGTCTATCCGGGCGGGGGCCGGCTCGCGGTCGCCGACGCGACCACCCGCGAGCAGGCCAAGCAGGCGCTGCGCCGGCTGAGCGCGGGCGGCGGCACGGCGATCGGCACCTGGCTGCGGCTGGCCGACCGGCTGCTGTCGACGGCGGACGTCGCCATCCGGCACGGCATCCTGCTCACCGACGGCCGCAACGAGCACGAGTCGCCGCAGGACCTCAAGGCCGCCCTCGACGACTGCGCCGGCCGTTTCACCTGTGACGCCCGCGGCGTGGGCACCGACTGGGAAGTGAAAGAAGTCACAGGGATCGCCTCCGCCCTGCTCGGCACCGCCGACATCGTCGCCGACCCGGCCGGCCTCGCCGCCGACTTCACGCAGATGATGGAGACGGCGATGGGCAAGGAGGTCGCGGACGTCGCGCTGCGCCTGTGGACCCCGGTCGGCACCGCCATCAAGTTCGTCAAGCAGGTCGCGCCGACGGTCGAGGAGCTGACCGAACGCCGTACGGAGGCGGGCCCGCGCGCGGGCGACTACCCCACCGGTTCCTGGGGCGACGAGTCCCGCGACTACCACGTGTGCGTCGAGGTCCCGGCCGCGAACGTCGGCCAGGAGATGCTCGCCGCCCGGGTCTCCCTGGTCATTCCGCAACCGGACGGGACGGTCCAGAACCTCGGCGCGCAGGGTCTCGTGCGGGCCGTGTGGACCGACGACATGTCCGCCTCCACGTCGATCAACCCTCAGGTCGCGCACTACACGGGGCAGGCCGAACTGGCGCAGGTCATCCAGCAAGGGCTCGACCTTCGCAAAGCGGGCGATATGGATGGAGCAACGGCCAAACTGGGCCGGGCCGTTCAGCTCGCGAGCGCCTCGGGGAACGGTGATACTGCGAAACTGCTTGCGAAGGTGGTGGACGTGGTCGATGCCACGACAGGTACTGTGCGACTGAAGGCGAAGGTCACGGACGCCGACGAGATGACGCTCGAGACCCGGTCCACAAAGACTGTTCGTGTAAAGAAGTGACCTGAACGCGCTTTTGGGACACCGAAGGAGAGAGGGGGACGCGCCGACATGCCGACCTGCCCGAACGGACACCAGTCGGGTTCCGACGACTGGTGCGAGGTCTGCGGTCACCGCATGGCCGGTGCCGTACCTCCGCCCCCTCCCCCACCGCCCCCGACCGCCGGCGGCTACGGCTTCCCGCCGCCCGGCCAGGGTCAGGGCGGCCAGCCCGGCGGACGGCACCTGTCCTCCGTACCGGACCACGAGCCGGAGCTCTGCCCGCAGTGCCGTACGCCCCGTGAGGGCGGTGCGCCGTTCTGCGAGGAGTGCCGGTGGAACTTCCTGACCAACACGGCCACCTCGTACACCCCGGCCGCCCCACGCCCACCGGCGCCGGGTCCCGGCGCCGGTCCGGGCGGCCCCGGCCAGGGTGGTCCCGGCGGTCCTGGTGGCCCCGGCGGGCGTTTCCAGCCGCCGCCTCCCTCCTACGGGGGCAGTGACTCGTTCGATTACCAGAGCTCCCGCCCGTCCCAGATGAACCGTCCCGCCGAGCCGATCCCGCCGTTCGGCGGCGAGCCCTCGGGCCCGGGCGGTCAGGGCAGGCCCGGTGGCCAGGGTGGTCCGGGCGGTCCTGCCGGCGGTCCGCCTCCGGGCGCCTTCGGACGGGATCCCTCCGGCCAGGGCGGCGACCCCTTCGGACGCGAGCCTTCGGGTCCGCCCTCGGACCCCTACCGGCGTGAGCAGAGCGGACAGGCCTCCGATCCCTTCGGGCGCGAGCCCGGCGGTCCCGGCGGCGACCCCTTCGGCCGCGAGCCCGGCGGTCCCGGTGGCCGTCCTCCGGGTCCGCCCGGCCCCGGCGGGCCGTCCGCCTTCGGCGCCGACCCCTCGCGACCGGTTCCACCGCCGCCCGGGCCCACACCCACGGCCGGTCCCGGCATACCGGGCCAGGGCGGCTTCGGTGGCGGCCAGCACGACCCCAGGAACCAGAACGACCCCAGGAACCAGGGCGGCCCGGGGGCTCCGCAGGCCTTCCAGCCGTCCGGCCCGACGGCCCCGTCCGGCTTCCCGCAGGAGACCGGTCGCCCGCAGCAGCCCGGCGGCCGGCCCTTCGGCGGCGCCGACGACGACTGGGTGATCTCCCCGCCGTCGCACACCGGCCCCGGTCAGGGCGCGCCCGGTGGCCCCGGTGGCCCCGGCCCGGCTCAGGGCGGCGGTGGCTACGGCTACCCGCAGCCCGGCGCCACCCAGGCACCGCCCCCGCCCGGCCCCGCCTACCAGCAGCAGCCGGCGACCTGGTCGGTGACCATCGGCCCGGACCGCGCGTACTTCATGGCGATGATGCACCGCTCGGGCCCCGAGGCCGCGGGGCTCAACCTGCCCGCGTACTCGCCCGAGCAGCAGCGCATGCTCACCGGCAACCAGTTCACCATCGGCCGCCGCCGCCACTCCACCGGGGAGACCCCCGACCTGGACCTGTCGGTGCCGCCGGAGGACCCGGGCGTCTCGCACCAGCACGCGGTGCTGGTCCAGCAGCCGGACGGCAGCTGGGCCGTCGTCGACCAGAACTCGACGAACGGCACCACGGTCAACGGCTCGGAAGAACCGATCCAGCCGTTCGTCCCGGTGCCGCTCCAGGACGGCGACCAGGTGCACGTCGGCGCCTGGACGACGCTCACGATCCGCCGCGGCTAGTCCTCGACGAGGCCCGGCCCCGACGTACCCGACGAACCCGGAAGGGGCCACGCGTACGGCCCCTCCGGTTCGTCGAGCCACGCCCACGCGTGCTCGACGCCGACCGTGATGCCGTACCGCTCCCGCCCCGGCATGCCCTCGCGCTCCCACAGGACGGACGCCTCCTGCGGGTCGAGGGTGCCCCGGGTCAGGGCCAGCAGGAAGCGGAACGTGTCGCTCTCCCTGGCCCGGTGCGGCACTCCGGCGAGTGCCACCTGCTCCGGCTCGGGCCGCTCCGACCCGCGCAACGGCACGAAGTAGGCCGGGGTCTCCAGGAAGTGGCCCTCGGCGTGTCCGGCGTCCCGCACGGTCAGCGCGATCAGCCCGGTGGCCAGCGGCGCCAGGATCAGGGCTCCGGGGGCGCACTGGGTGAGCCAGGCCCGCGGGACCGACGCCAGCGTGCACGTCGCGATGATCCGGTCGAAGGGGGCGCGTTCGGGCACTCCGCGCGCCCCGTCCCCGGTGACGACCGTCGGCCGGTACCCGGCGTCGTCGAGGTGCCGACGGGCGGACTCGGTGATCTCCGGGTCCAGGTCGACGGTGGTGACGTTCCCGTCGCCGAGCCGGTACGACAGCAGCGCCGCGTTGTATCCGGTGCCCGCGCCGATCTCCAGCACCCGGTCGCCGTCCTCGACCCGCAGCTCGGCCAGCATCAGCGCCATCAACGAGGGCTGGCTGCTGGAGGAGAGCAGCACGCCGTCGCGCAGCCTGGTGGCCAGCGGGACGTCCTCGTACGCACCCCGCACCCAGCGCTCCCGGGTCCGCGGGTCGGGGCTCCCGCCCCAGCGCCGTTCGTAGCCGCCGACACCGCCGACGTAGTAGTACGGCACGAAGAGGTGGCGCGGGACCGTCGCGAAGGCCTCCGCCCAGCGCGGATCGGCGCCGAAGGCCCCGCTCGCCTCGATCTCGCGCAGCAACATCGCCCGCGCCGATGCGGCGAGGTCCGCCAGCTCCTTGTCGAGTGCGTCCGCGCTCATGACTCCACTGTGCGGTGCGCGGCCCCGGGAAGCGAGCCGCTGGGAGTGACCGGAGGGGGCGGTCCTAAGCCTCGAGTCCTCCGTCTCCCGGTCTGAGACCATGGGAGACGTGAAAGAGATTCGGCGCGGCACGCTTCAGGAGCAGACCTTCTACGAGCAGGTCGGTGGGGAGGGGACCTTCCGCCGGCTGGTCCACCGTTTCTACGAGGGAGTCGCCGAGGACCCGATCCTGCGGCCCATGTACCCGGAGGAGGACCTGGGCCCGGCCGAGGAGCGCTTCGCGCTGTTCCTCATGCAGTACTGGGGCGGTCCGACGACCTACAGCGAGCACCGCGGCCACCCGCGTCTGCGCATGCGGCACGCCCCCTTCGTCGTGGACCGGGCCGCGCACGACGCCTGGCTGAAGCACATGCGGGTCGCGGTCGACGAACTCGGTCTGTCCGAGGAGCACGAACACACCCTGTGGAACTACCTGACGTACGCGGCGGCGTCGATGGTGAACACCCCGGAGTAGACCGTGACGGGGGACGCGCCGGAGACATGACGGGGGTCGAACGAACCGGGAACGCGGCGGGGGCGTGAAGCGGGAACGCGCCGGGGCGTGACGGGGGTCGAACCGCGGGCATGACGGCGGACCCGGCGCCGCGGACGGCGCGCGTCAGCGCACGCTGACGTCGAGCATCCCCAGCCGCCCCGCCCGCCGCACGGCGATCGACCCGTACGGTGTGCGCAGCCGCAGCCACGCGCCGAGGGAGACCAGTTTCAGCTCCTCCGAACCCGTGGAGGGCCGAAGGAATCCGAGCGACTGGGCCGCGTGCACGGCGCGCACGGGAAGTCCGGTGTCCCCGACCGTCCGGGACCAGATCTCCCGCCCGATCCGGTCGAGTTCGGCCCGCGTCCGCAGCTCGGCCGTCAACTCCTCGGTACGGGAACGGAATTCGGCGACGGCCGCGCCGACCATCGCGCGCAGCGCGTCCGCGGCGGGCAGCCCCGCCTCGGGCCGCCAGCCACCGCGTGGCGGCAGCACACCGGCCCACGGCGGCCCGGTGACGGCCTCGGGAACGGCGGCCGTCGCAGCGCTCTCGTCGACGGACTCCAGCAGCTCCCCCGCCGACACGGTCACGTCCAGCGTGACGTCGAGGCCGTTCTCGTACGGCTTGGCCAGCCGGACCGCGCGGATCGCGAGCACCTCGAAGGAGGGCGGCCTGCCGAAGACGGCCAGCGCGGTGCCGGCCGCCTGGAGCCGGACCGCTGCTCCACGGTCGTAGTGGAGCAGCCGGGAGAGGAAGGCCGCGACATCCGCCGCCTCCCCCTCGTCGGCGAGGTGGAGCACCGTCATGCGGCGACGGCCTCCTCGTCGTCGTCCCGGTACTCGGCGAGGAAGTCACGCTCCTCGGCGGTGAGCCGGCGCGGCCGCTGCGCCTCGAAGTCGAACGGCACGATCACCGTGGAGGCGGTGACATAGATCTGGTCGCCGTCCTTCACCTCGTAGGCGATGGTGAAGGACGCCGCCCTGATCTGGGTGATCCACAGTTCGATGTCGACCGGGGAGTGCCGGTGGACGAGCTGCCGCTTGTAGTCGATCTCGTGGCGGGCCACCACGGACCCCTGCTTGAAGTCCTTCTCCGGGCGGAACAGGAAGTCGATACGGGCTTCCTCCAGATAGCGGAGGAAGACCACGTTGTTGACGTGGCCGTACGCGTCCATGTCCGCCCAGCGCAGTGGGCAGCGGTAGATGTGCCGCAAGATCGATCAGCCCCGGGTCAGCTTCTTGTAGGTGGCGCGGTGCGGACGAGCGGCGTCCGCACCCAGCCGCTCGATCTTGTTCTTCTCGTACGACTCGAAGTTGCCCTCGAACCAGAACCACTTGGACTCACCCTCGTAGGCGAGGATGTGCGTGGCGACCCGGTCGAGGAACCACCGGTCGTGGGAGACGACCACGGCCGCACCCGGGAACTCCAGCAGCGCGTTCTCGAGGGAGGACAGCGTCTCGACGTCGAGGTCGTTCGTCGGCTCGTCGAGGAGGAGCAGGTTGCCGCCCTGCTTGAGGGTGAGCGCGAGGTTGAGGCGGTTGCGCTCACCACCGGAGAGCACACCGGCCGGCTTCTGCTGGTCGGGACCCTTGAAGCCGAACGCGGAGACGTACGCGCGGGACGGCATCTCCACCTGCCCGACGTTGATGTAGTCGAGCTCGTCGGAGACCACGGCCCACAGCGACTTCTTCGGGTCGATGTTCTCGCGGCTCTGGTCGACGTACGAGATCTTGACGGTGTCGCCGACCTTGATGGACCCGGAGTCCGGCTCCTCGAGTCCCTGGATCATCTTGAAGAGCGTGGTCTTGCCGGCGCCGTTCGGGCCGATGATCCCGACGATGCCGTTACGCGGCAGCGTGAAGCTGAGGTCGTCGATGAGCACCTTCTCGCCGAAGGCCTTGGAGAGGTTGTTGACCTCGACGACGATGGAGCCCAGACGCGGGCCCGGCGGGATCTGGATCTCCTCGAAGTCCAGCTTCCGCATCTTGTCGGCCTCGGCCGCCATCTCCTCGTACCGGGCGAGACGCGCCTTGGACTTGGCCTGACGCCCCTTGGCGTTGGACCGCACCCACTCGAGTTCTTCCTTCAGACGCTTCGCACGCTTGGCGTCCTTCTGCCCCTCGACCTTGAGGCGGCTCGCCTTGGTGTCGAGGTAGGTGGAGTAGTTGCCCTCGTAGGGGTGGGCGCGACCGCGGTCGAGCTCCAGGATCCACTCGGCGACGTTGTCGAGGAAGTACCGGTCGTGGGTGACGGCGACGACGGTGCCGGGGTACTTCGCGAGGTGCTGCTCCAGCCACTGCACGGACTCGGCGTCCAGGTGGTTGGTGGGCTCGTCGAGCAGCAGAAGGTCGGGGGCCTCGAGCAGCAGCTTGCACAGCGCGACACGGCGGCGCTCACCACCGGAGAGGTTGGTGACGGGCCAGTCGCCGGGCGGGCAGCCCAGGGCGTCCATGGCCTGCTCCAGCTGGGTGTCCAGGTCCCACGCGTTGGCGTGGTCCAGGTCCTCCTGGAGCTTGCCCATCTCGTCCAGCAGCGCGTCGGAGTAGTCGGTCGCCATCAGCTCGGCGACCTCGTTGAAGCGCTTGAGCTTGCCCATGACCTCGGCCGCGCCGTCCTGCACGTTCTCCAGAACGGTCTTGGACTCGTCGAGCGGCGGCTCCTGGAGCAGCATCCCGACGCTGTACCCGGGCGACAGGAACGCGTCACCGTTGGAGGGCTGCTCGAGCCCCGCCATGATCTTCAGAACGGTGGACTTACCGGCACCGTTAGGCCCGACCACACCGATCTTCGCGCCGGGCAGGAAGCTCAGCGTTACGTCGTCAAGGATGACCTTGTCGCCGTGTGCCTTGCGCGTCTTGCGCATGGTGTAGATGTACTCAGCCAAGAGAAACCGTCCGGCAGCTTGAGATCTGGCAGTGGGCAGGTGGGCAGATACACCCCATCTTGCCTGAGGTCCAGCCCTGGGTGTTAACCCATTCGGCCGGGGGGCTGTGAGCTGGGCTTTCCCCGCTGACGGCGGCGACCCGCCCATCACTGTCGGTCACCGTCGAGCCCCCTGGGGAATCCCGGGACGGTCCGGCGACGGCTTGTTCAGTGTTCGCGGAGGCCGCACTCGGCCGGGTGGAGGACAGAACCCGGCGGGACGCCTTCGAGCGGCGCCGCCCCGAGTCGGACGCACGCGGCGCCGGTCGCGTCGACTGTCAGGCTCTCGATGACTGACGTCGGAGCAGGCCGTGCGGGCGACGATGGGTGCACCTCGGCCGCAACGGGTGTGTCCTGAAGCGAACCCTCGAGAACGGCGAGGGCGATCAGGGTGCCGTCGGCTTGAGGCTCGGTCTCTTCGATGATCAGCCGCCAGTGCCGGTCGGCCTCTGTCAGGAGCCGGCCGCCACCGCGTCCGTGGGCCAGAAGGGCCTCTCGGCGGCTGCGGATGTGCCGTGCCACGGCGCAGCACAACGGGACGTCGGTGCCATAGGGCGTGTCCACCCGGTTGTGGCCGGCGGCCGGGAGGCAGTCGAGCGCCTCGGACAGCAGCCCGAGGGCCGCGGATTTCACCCGAGGCCTCGGGCCGTGTTCGACCAGGTCCAGCAGGATCGGGGCGGCCGCGCAGGCAGCGGGGAACACCATGCCGGCGTGAGCGCAGACGAAGCCCCCGCCGGCCAGAAGCGCTGCCGCGTCGCCCGTCCGGTTCGCGGTGGTGGACAGCGCCAGTTGTCTGAGCGCCTGCCCGACGCGTTCGGGTTCGTCGCACGCATGCCGGGTCGGACGAGGTATCTCCGACCAGTTCACCGCGTCGATGGCTCCGAGGACGTCGAAGGCACCAAGGGCGTCGGAGGCACCGAGTGCGTCGGGGCCACCGAGTGCGTCGGAGGCATCAAGGGCGTCGGGGGGCACCTCAGCATTGTGTCCTCGGTGCCGCTGCCCTGCTGCTGCCCCCGCCCGCCCCCTCCGCTCAGTGACGGGTCTCGTTCTCCTTGCGGCCCACGAGCAGGAGGGCCGCTCCGCCGATGACCACCAGGCCGATGGCGGTGCCGGCGATCAGCGGGGTGGCGCTGGTGCCGCCCGTCGCGGCGAGGTTGGTGTCGTCGGTGGTGGAGGTGCCGCCCACGGTGGCCGGGCTCGGTTCGCTGAGGGTCTGGGTGGTCAGGCCGGCGGTCTCGTCGGCCTGGGTCTCGCAGTCCAGGACGCCGGTGAAGCGGCTCTCGACGCCTTGCGGGCCGTTGATCGTGAAGGCGTAGGCCTGGTCCTCCTGGAGCGGGATCGTCACCGTCCGGGACGCACCGGCCGGGATGGTGTACTCGGTCTCCATCAGCTCGAAGGTGAAGACCTGGTCGCCCTGGTTGACGGCCGTGATGTCCACGCCGGTCCTCGCGCAGTTCTTCGCCGCGGACAGTGCCGGTATGGCGCCCTGCTTCGCCCAGGTGGCGCTCGCCGTCGCCGACACCGTCGACTCGCTGGAACCGGCCAGGATCTGGGTCTGGCTGCGGCTCTCGGAGGTGAAGGCACGGCCGACGGGGACGGTGGTCGAGGCCTGTACGGTCAGCTCGGCCGAGCCGTCGGCCGAGTCGGCCGGCACGTCGAAGAACAGCTGGCTGCCGTCCGTCACCGACGTGACCACCTTGCCGTCCTTGCCGACGATCCGTACGCCGCTGGTGGCGGCGTCCAGCGGAGGTGTCACCGTCACGCCGCCCGCGTTGGTGTGCACGGTCACCGGGCCGAGGAGTTCGCCGGGGTGACCGGAGACGGCGGGCGCCTCGAGGGTGAGCGACGCCTCGGGCTCCGCCACGGTGCGGGCGGCCTTCTGGAGGTAGTCAGCGAGCCGCTCGGCCTGCGTGTCGACCGCGTCGACGTCCGCGCCGTCCGAGTAGCGCCAGATCGCCACCTGGGTGCCGGTGGCAGCGTCCTGTTCGGTGAGACCCCCGTCGATGCCGGCCTTGTCCGCGAGCGAGGCCAGGTCGTTCACCTGGGGGTAGGAGTGCTGAAGGATCCAACGGATGCGGCCCGCGTCCTTGTTGGCGCCCAGCGAGGTGCCGCTCCAGGGTGTCTCCTGGTACTTGGCGTCCTTCTGCGTGGGGTTGTAGAGGTCGACGCAGTAGGTCTGCAAGGTGCCGCCGCCCTCGACGGACATCTCGAACAGGCCTGCCGAGACCTCCTGGTCGCCGCCGTCGGCGTGGATCACCGCGGCGCCGTAGGTCTTGAGGCCGCCTATCGTCGCGGTGGCCCCGCCCTGACTCTGCGTCACCTCGGCGGCGGCGGCCGTGCCCGCGCCGGCGATCGCACCGACGACGAAGAGGCCGGATGCCAGCGCCGCCGCGGCGAGGCGGACCGCCCCTCGCCCGCGTGCGAGCGGCGCGGAGAACGAACAAATCACACAATTCCCCTTCGAGCAGGACCCGTTGATGTGGGGGGTACGGGTCCCACCAGCAGAATCAGAAGCCCCGTGAGCCACGTCCGGCATCCTAGAGACGTCGCGCAGCGCGCTTCCCGGTCATCTCATCGGATCGCCGATCCGACTCGGAATCGTTATCCCCAAGATCGCCCAGAGGTCCTGCTTATCGACAAATCCACTTTGTTGCTCGAACCGCATGCGCCGATAAGCCGCACTTCGGTCGGCGTCGGCGCGGCACGGGCGTTGACGGTCCGTCACCACTCCGTCGCATGACACCGCATCCCCACTCCCTCCCGCACCGCACCACACCGCCCCGTCCTGCCCCTCAGCTCACGTCACCGCCACCGGCTCGCGCCGTCGGCGCTGCGGTGTGTCGGGCTCCGGCTCGGCGGCATCGGCGGCCGGTGTCTCCCAGCCGGGCTCGGGCCGCGCCGGTGCGCCGACGGCCATCGGCTCGGGCCGGCCCGACCGCCGGAAGGCGGAGGTGCCCCGCGAGATGTCGTGACCGATCGCCACGGCGTCGATGTCCGCCGACGTCCGGCTCTGCTGTCCCTCGCGCGACTCCGTACGCACCCTCAGCCTGCCCTGCACCATCACCGGGTCGCCGACGTTCAGCGAGGCCGCCGCGTTGGTGGCGAGTTGCCGATTGGCCCACACCGTGAAGAAGTTGGTGTGCCCGTCGGTCCAGGTGCCCTTCTCGCGGTCCCAGTAGCGCGAGGTCACCGCCAGCCGGAACCTCGCCGACGCCCCCGCCGCCAGGTCCCGGTAGACCGGCTGCGTCGCCACGTTGCCGACCGCGCAGACCATCGTCTCGTTCATCGTGAACCCCTCCTCGCCGGACGGTCGCCCCGCCCGGATACACGTACGGGCCCGTCCCGCACGGCTGCGTCCGCCGTGACAGCCGCGGGTCTTCGCACCGCGTACCGTCACCGCCCTCACGGCGACCGCATCCGTCGCGATCACCGCGAAGCCAGACTGCCTCCGTCGGACCGGGCCCGCCGAGCGCTGTGGACCACCCACCGCCTGTGGAAAACCCCACCACCCGGACGAGTGATCCACGCGCCGCGCCCTGTGGATCACCCAACTCGGATCACCTCTCGTGGATCACCCTTCGCTGGTCACCCTTCGCTGGTCACCCCTCGCGGGTCACCCACGGCACCTCACCGAGCCGCGGCCCCCACCCCCGTGACCCGCCCGTACTGCTCCCGGACCTCCCGGTACCGCAGCAGTTCCGCGGCGACGGGATCCAGCACTCGGGCCCGGCCGCACCCGGCCGCCGCCTCCCGCAACCGGCGCTCCGCGTCCTGCCCGTACCGCCGGGCCGGCCCCCGTGCCGCCAGCCGGCAGCTCCACTCGACGAGCGGGCCGCCGATGATGCCGGTCACCATCAGCAGCACCGGAACCCCCAGGTTCGGCGCCATCACCCCGACGATCTGTCCGAGCAGCCACAGCCCGCCGACCACCTGGAGCAGGGTCATGCACGCCTGTGCCAGCACGGCCACCGGCCACCAGCCCGGCCGTGGTGGCCGCCCCGTCGGCAGCCCGGCCCGCGCCGCCAACTGGTCCAACGCCTCGGGCAGCCCCTGGGCGCCGCGTACGGCCGCCTCCCGCACGGCCTGCGCCCACGGCATGGGCAGCCCCGCCGAGGCCCGCTCGGACACCGTGCGCACCGCCTGCTCGACGCGTTGCCGTGCCGTGGCCTCCTCGTCGGCCGGGGCACGGACCGGCAGCCGCCCGGTGGGAGGGTCGCGCCGGTCCTGTTGCCACCGCCACAGCCGTAGCCACGGCGTCCCGCACGCCCGGCCCGCGTTGCGCAGCCAGGCGCGTTCGGCGGCCTCGCCTGCGGCGGTGGCGCCCACGGCGTCCGCCAGGCGGTCCGCGAACTCGTCCCGCGCCTCCTCGCTGAGCCCGGTGCGCCGCCCGGTGGCGTAGACGGGCCGCAGCCGCCACGCGGCGGCGTCCACATCGGCGGCGATCCGCCGTGCCGCGGCGCCGCGCTCCGTGACGAACTGGCCGAGAACTTCGCGCAGTTCTCCGATGCCGTCGCCGGTGAGCGCGGACAGGGCGAGCACGGTGGCGCCCGGTTCGCCGTACTCGCCGAGGGCGACGCCGTCCTCGTCGAGCAGGCGTCGCAGGTCGTCCAGGACCAGCTCGGCGGCCTCGCCGGGGAGCCGGTCGACCTGGTTGAGGACGATGAACATGATCTCCGCGTGGCCCGCCATGGGCCGCAGGTAGCGCTCGTGGAGGATGGCGTCGGCGTACTTCTCGGGGTCGACGACCCAGATGACGGCGTCGACGAGCGCCAGAACGCGGTCGACCTGCTCGCGGTGCTGCACGGCCGCCGAGTCGTGGTCGGGCAGGTCGATCAGGATGAGCCCGCGCAGCTGCGCCTCGGCGTCCTGGCTCTGCACCGGCCGCCTGCGCAGCCGGCCCGGGATGCCCAGCCGGTCGATGAGGGTCGACGCGCCGTCGTTCCAACTGCACGCGATGGGTGCGGAGGTGGTCGGGCGGCGTACGCCCGTCTCCGAGATGTTCACTCCGGCGAGGGCGTTGAACAGCTGCGACTTGCCACTCCCCGTGGCGCCCGCGATGGCGACGACGGTGTGCTGACCGGAGAGCCTGCGCCGGGCCGCCGCCTCGTCGAGCACCCGGCCGGCCTCGGCGAGGGTCCGGCTGTCGAGCCGGGTGCGGGAGAGCCCCACGAGTTCACGCAGTGCGTCGAGCCGGGACCGCAGGGGCGCGTCGTACGTGAGCGGGGTCGACGGCAGGGCGCTCCCGCCGCCACCGCCGACCCGGGTCTCCATGACGGCGGCCTGCTCGGCGGCGGTGGCCTCGTTCACGCGGCGGGCGATGAGCCCGTCGTCCCAGGCCTCGGCGGAGTCCGTACCCGGATCGGCACCCGGATCGGCACCCGCTTCCGCGCCCGGGTCCGTACCGGGTTCCGGACGGGGTTCCCTGCGGGAGGGCGCGTGCGGGCCGGTGCCGGGGGCCGTGCGAGGGGCGGTGACCCCGTCGGTTTCGGACACGCGCGCGTGGACGGCCGCCTCCTGCGCACGGGGTTCGTTCGCGGAGTCCCTCACGGGCGACTTCGCGGGATTCTCCGCCGTACCGCCGTCCTCCGCGCCCGCGCGGTCCTGCGCCCGCGCCTGTGCCCGCTCCCCGGCTTCCGGGTTCTCCCCCGACCCCGGGCTGCCGTCCTTGCCGTCCATGCCGTTCTCGTGGTCGTTGTCGTTGTCGTTGTGATCGTTGTCCGTGTGGTCGTTGTCCGTGTGGTCCTGGTCAGTGACGGCGGTCACCGGTCACCTCTCCTTCTGAAGTACGGACAGCGCGGCGATGAGTTCGGCCTGGGGTTCGGGGTGGACTTCGAGCCCGTCGAGGGGCGCGAGGCGCCGCTCGCGTTCGGTGTGCAGCACGCGGTCGAGGTGTTCGGTGAGCAGCCGTCCGGCGCGGTCGCGCAGCCGCAGCGCGCCGTGGGCGCCGATCCGTTCGGCGAGCCCCTCTCCGGCCGAGCGCGCCCTGCGGCCGCCCAGCAGGGCGGTGGCGACGAGGGCGGCGACCGACTCCGGATCGGGCGCGACACCGCGTTCGAGGCCGCGGACCTCGTCCTCGGCGTACTCCTCGATCTCGCGCCGCCACCGTCGTACGGCCAGGCCGATCCGGTGCTCGGTGCTCTCCGACGAGGCGTCCCGGTCCGTCAGCTCAGGTGCGTCCGAGGCCGGTTCGCGCCGCCAGGCATCGTCGACGCGCTCGTCGGCGGCGGTGACGGCGCACAGCAGGAGGGCACCGAGGCTCTCCACCAGGGCGTCGAGAAGTTCACCGGCGGTGCAGTCCAGCGGGAAGGCCCGCCAGCGTTTGAGCGCGTCGCCGGCGAGCACGGCACCGCTCTGCAGACGGCCCCGCACGCGCGTGTACTCGGTGTCGTACGCCGCGTCGACGGCCGAGGTGAGACGCAGCGCGGCGGCGTACTGCGAGGCGGCGGCGCCCGCCAGTTCGGGCATCCGGGCCTTGAGGGAGTCGAGGACGCCCCGGGCCGTGCGGGCCATGGCATGGCGCCGGGAGCCGGGGTCCTGGACATGGTGGACGAGCCAGTTCCGCAGCGGCGCCACGGCGGTGGCCGGGAGGAGCCCGCCGCCCCACGCGGACTCGGGCAGTTCGGGCACCGTGAAGCGCGGTACGTCGCCCAGCCCGGCCTTGGTGAGCAGCGCGCCGTACTGCCGGGACACCTCGGAGACGACCTGGTGGGGTACGCGGTCGAGGACCGTCACGAGCATGGCGTCGTACTCCTTGGCGGTGCGGAGCAGATGCCAGGGCACGGCGTCGGCGTATCGGGCGGCGGTCGTGACCATCACCCAGACGTCGGCGGCGCAGATCAGTTCGGCGGCGAGCACGCGGTTGTCGGCCACGAGGGAGTCGATGTCGGGTGCGTCCAGGAGGGCGAGGCCCGGCGGGAGAGTGTCGGCGGTCTCGATCCGCAACACGTGTCTGCCGTCCTCGCCGGGCAGCAACAGGTCGTCCGCGGAATCCTGATGGGGCGCCCACACGCGTGTGAGCCGCGGCAGTACCCGCATGCCGCTGAACCAGTGATGGTCCTCCGGATGGCACACGAGGACCGGAGTCCGTGTCGTCGGCCGCAGCACGCCCGCTTCACTGACGCGCTGGCCCACCAGTGAGTTGACGAGGGTCGACTTACCGGCGCCGGTGGAGCCGCCCACGACGACCAGCATCGGCGCGTCGGGCTGCTTGAGCCGGGGCACCAGATAGTCGTCGAGCTGGGCGAGCAGTTCGTCGCGGTTGGCACGCGCGCGTGGGGCCCCCGCCAGGGGAAGCGGGAAGCGTGCGGCGGCGACACGGTCGCGCAGGGCGGAAAGTGCGTCGAGCAGCTGAGGCCGTACGTCCAAGGTCACCACATGCGAAGAATGCCCAATTTTAGGGGATTTATGAAGCATATAGGCATGTCTGCGCGCCGATAGGACACAAGGGACGGAAGGTACGACTGGGACAGAGGCACAGCGCAGGCATAACGAGTGCACAACACCCGTGGCCCGGGACGCGAAAAGCGATGCACGATTCGCACCTGCCTGCGATTATCAGGACCGCTTCACCGAACCTCCACATTGAGCCACGGAGGCGAAGCAACCGGGACAAGGAACCGGGAGCCCTATCCTTGTCCCCGGCAACGTCACGGATCAGCCCACACCCGGGCAGCACGTACGAGGCCACCACACCCGGCCCCCGTAGCTCAGTGGATAGAGCAGGCGCCTTCTAAGCGCTTGGCCGCAGGTTCGAGTCCTGCCGGGGGCGCAAGTCTCCGCCCTCCCATCGGGAGGGCATTTTTGCTGTTCAGAGCACGTTTCGGGCGATACGGCACAGCCCCGGACCCTCCCCCGACGATCATGAGGAGGGTCCGGGGCTGTCCGGCTGTCACCGGGATTTCGCGGGTGGCCCTGTCGAATACGTGTCGAAATTCTTGGCCGGGAGCCTCAGCCCGCGCCGGCCGGCCCGGGGAGATCCCCGGCAGCCTCCAGGCGCCGTTTCAAGTCAGGCAGCTGCCCCTCGACGGACCGCGCGCAGGCGGCCGGAGGGACCGGCACGCGACGGTGCCGAAGGGTTCATGCCGGCGCCGCCCGGCCCGCCTCCTCCTCCAGCAGCAGCAGCAGCTTGCCAGTGCCCTTCCCCGCACTCCGCGTCCGTAGCCCGAGGCGGCCGCCTCCTGGCGATCCGCCGAACCGACAACGGCACCCCTGAGACCTCCCGGGCGGCATGCTCGAACTCGACGAGAGGCTTCCGTTCGGCCGCATGGTTCGGTTCCTCCTTCTCAGCGCAGTTGCTCGGCCAGTCCGACGATGATGCCCTCCGGGCCGCGGAGGTAGCAGAGCAGATAGCTGTCCTCGAACCGGGCGATCTCACCGACGAGTTCGGCGCCGTGAGGGCGCAGGCGGGCAACGGTGTCCTCGATGTCGTCGACGGCGAACATGACGCGGTGCGTGCCCAGAATGTTGTGCGGCCGGTTGCGCGGCCCGGCGCCGATCACCGCGGGGCTGCGGTACCTCGCCAGCTCGAGCCGGCTGTGACCGTCCGGGGTCCGGACCATCGCGATGTCACAGCGGACGCCGTCGAGTCCGGTGCACCGGTCTGCGACGAGGCCCTCGATCTCCGCCCTGCCCTCCAGCTCCATACCGAGTTCCACGAAGAACGCGATGGCGGCATCCAGGTCCTCGACGACGATGCCGACGTTGTCCATCCGCTGAATCGCCATGCCGGTTTCTCCTTCTTCCTCGTGCGGCCGCTGGTGACCGCTGATGCCCCTGGGACGGAGCCGGCGGCACGTTCTCGACATCCCCGGACCGCCGAACTCCGAAAAACCTGGATCGCACCTCGGGTGAGATTCATCCGGATGCACCAACCACCGCCAGCACGACGAGAACGGCTCCCACGAAGGCCCACACCGTGGCTGCCGCGCGGTACGAGGCAGGGATCAGAGCAAGCGTGCTCAGCGGTTCCGCGCGGGAAGTCCGGCCGGTTCTCCGCCACGCCGAGGACGCGGACGGACGCAGATGGATGCAGACGGACGCAGAAGGCCACCAGAGGACGGCCGAACGCCCGGCCACCGAGGACCGGAAGCGACCGGGTGCTCAACAGCCGCACGCGGCCAGCGCCTCCGAGCCGTCGTGCACGGTCACCCGCACCCCACCGGCCTCCACCCGCACCCCACCGGCCTCCGCTTCCTCCTCCCCCGCCCCGAACCCGGCGACCGCCACCGCCGCGGGATGCATGCCGTCGACGACCACGTCCGCCATGCTCATCTGCGGCCGGGTGGCGAGTCGGGCGGGCCAGGCGAGGACGGCCGGTGGTTGCTCGGGTCCGGATACCTCCAGCTCGCGCAGCGGCACCCCCAGCCCCACGCCAAGCGCTTTGAGCACGGCTTCCTTGCGCGTCCACGTGCGCAGGAAGGCGGGCTGCCGTTCGGCTGTCGGGCGGGCGTACAGCGCGGCGAGTTCCGCGTCGGACAGGGCTACGCGGGCGGCGGAGTCGACGTCCATGTCACCGTGGGACTCCTCGACGTCGAGGCCCACCTCCCCGCCCCGGCAGACAGCCACGCCGACGAGCGTGCCGCTGTGGGTGACGGAGAAGGTGACGCAGTGGCCGTAGGCCGCAGGGGTGCCCGCAGGGCCGTCCGGCGGTGGTGCCAGGTGGACCTTGCCGTGCGGTCCGCCGCAGCGTGGACACACGCGGCGCAGGGGGACGTCCGCCGGGGGCAGCCCGAGCAGTTCGCCGAGGACCAGGCGGCTGAGGGCGCAGCCGACCAGGAACCGTCCCCTGCCCGCGGGGTCGACGGTCGACTCGTACCGGACGCGTTCCACGGGATCGAGGAGTGCCCGCAGACCCGTCCGGGCGTCCTCCAGACGGGCCCACCACACCTGCACCGGGTGTCCTGTCACAGCGCCTCGTCCTGGTTCGATGATCAGCCCACGCCACTACACTCCTGCTCACACCACACCACACGAGGGGCAGCCGCATGCGACTGCACACACAGGAGTGGGGAACGGGCGAGCGCGTCGCCGTCCTCGTCCACGGCATCATGTCCGACCACCGCACGTGGCACGAGCTGGTCCCGGTCCTGACCGGACGGGGCTACCGCGTCCTCGCCGTGGATCTGCGCGGGCACGGCGTCAGCGCGCGCGGGGAGTACGAGCCCCGGCTCTTCGCGGAGGATCTCCTCGAGACGCTGCCGCACGCCCCGGAAGTGGCGCTGGGTCATTCGCTGGGCGCGCTGGCGCTGGCCCTAGCGGTGGCGGAGCTGCAGCCGGGCCGCGCCGTCTACTCGGAACCGGCCTGGCAACTCGCCGGGGCCCACGGGTCCCTGGACCCGGCCCTCTTCACGCTCTTCAAGCGCTCGTCCCGCGCTCTGGCCGCCCTGGCCCGCCCGCCGCGCAACGGGGAACCGGACGAGCGACTCGAGAAGCGGGCCGCGGCCGAGCAGCAGGCCCTCGACCACTGGGACGAGAAGACGGCGCTCGCGCTCTCCTCCCACCGGCACATCGACCACACGCCGGAGAAGGCTCTGGTGCCCTCTCTCGTCCAGACCTCGGACCCGAGCATGCTCGTCAGCGCGGAGATGCGGGCGGAACTGGTGCGGCGCGGTTTCGAGGTGCGTACGGTGCCCGACGCACCGCACGCGATCCACCGGGACCGGTTCGACGCTTTCGTCGAGTCGCTGTCGGGGTGGCTGTGAGACCTGCGGCTGAGCAGGTCACGAGCAGGTCGGAAAACAGTTCAGTGAAGCGGTCGAACCGGTCGAGTCACTTGAACCGCTCGACGAATCAGTTGAACCACTCGACCCGGTCGAACGAGTCGAGCCAGGTCAGTGAACCGCGCGCAGCATGCGCGTCACGTTGATCCGCGTCGGCGAAAGGCCGACCTCCACGCTCTGCATCATCCGTTCGCCGTTGAGCCGGCCATAGGCGAGCAGGTCGACATTGGCCAGGCTGAATTCGGGCCAGGTGTGAATGCTCAGGTGCGAGGCGGAAAGCAGGAGAATCGCGGTGACGGCGCCGTTCGGGAAAACGTGCGACGCCTCGCCGAGAACCGTGGCGTTTCCCTTTTCGGCGGCCGTGCGCAGCACCTGGAGGAGGCGCTCCTCGTCGGTGAGGATGCTGTGATCGCTCACCCATACATCGACGGCATAAGAGCACAGATCGTCGACGTTTATACCCTCGGTGGCGAGGTTGGCGGAGTTGGTCATGGGGAACCGGGGGTGACGAACCGCTGCCCCCGTCTCCTTTCACATAGATCTGCGCTGGTCCGCGCGGCCAAAGGGGAAGGTTGCGAGGCCGGTAAGCGGCGCTCGATGGTACCCAGCGTAGCATCCGGGGCGCTCCAGGGCTCGCGCGTGCACCGCGTCAAGGGGAGAGGAGGGGGTACGGAGGATTCACCCGAAAATCCACCGCGCCCCTTCCGGAAACCCTTTTCCAAACCTTCCTGTAAACATCACGGCAGCGCAGCGAACGGAATTCCGTACGAAATATGCGCCGCCGTCACGGAATTCTCCTTCACCCGCTCGGATTCCGCTTGAATTCCGCATCGTTTCCCCGCCGATTCCCGACCGTCCGAGTGGGTCCGGAGGCCTGCGTACCAGCCCGTATACTCGATAGTCCCGGAATCCATCAATCAGCTTGCCTGGAGCAGCATTGTGACGAACGCGCGTCGGCACCCTCGGAGCACCACCGCGGATTCCGTGCTCACGGAAGTCGCGGAAGCCGTCCGGCTCCAGGAGGGCCCGCCCGGAGTTCGGTCCGTCCTGCGTGCGCTGCGCCGTCTGGCGCCCGCGTCCACGAAGGACCTCAGCCGCGCGACCGGGCTGCCCGTCCCGATCGTGGCCGCCCTGGGGAACGAACTGCGCCGCCGCGGATTCGTCACCACCCAGCGTCCGTCCCGGCTGACCGAGGCCGGTCTGGACCTCGTCGCCCAGCTCGGCATGGACCTGACCCTGGACGCCACCTGCACCACCTGTGACGGGCGCGAGCTCGTGATCCCCGACGTCCTGGACGAAGCCGTACGGCGGCTGCGTGCCCTCATGGAGTCGGGTCCCGCCGCGGACATGGCGATCGACCAGTCGCACTGCACGGCCGAGACCAAGGTGCGCCGGGTGCTCGCGCTGCTCACGGCGGGCGCGCTGCCCGGCGGCTCCCTGCTGCTGATCGGCGACGACGACCTGGTGTCCCTCGCCGTCGCCGTGGTGGGCGACGTGCTCGGCGGTCCGATCGTCGAGCAGGTGACCGTCGTGGACATCTCCCCGGAGATCCTCGACTACATCCAGAAGGTGTCGGCCGGCCTCGGCACCCGTGTCGAGACCGTCCAGCACGACCTGCGCCTGCCGCTGCCCGCCGAGCTCCACGAGCAGCACGACGTGGCCATGACGGACCCGCCGTACACCGCCGAAGGCGCCCGTCTCTTCCTCTCCCGTGCCGTGGAGGGGCTGCGGCCCGGCCCCTCGCACAGCATCTTCTTCTCGTTCGGCGGCAAGAGCCCGGACGAGATGCTGGAGGTGCAGCGGGAGATCATGGGGCTGGGCCTGGTCACCAACGGTTTCGTCCGCAACTTCAACGAGTACGAGGGCAGCGGCATCCTCGGCGGTGTCGGCTTCTTCCAGCACCTGCTCACGACCACCTCGACGGCCCCCTCCCACGCGGGCGAGTTCAGCGGTCCCCTCTATACGGGCGACAAGCGGACCCGGCAGCGCGAGTACACGTGCGTGGCGTGCGACGCACGGCTCCGTGTCGGGCCCGGCGCCCGCTGGACCGCGGTCGCCGCCCTGCGCGAGGAGGGCTGCCCGAACTGCGGCAAGGGCCCCTTCCGCCCCGGCCGACTGGTCCCGGCGGAGGATCCGGCGCCCCCGGCCGAGCAGCCCCCGGCCCCGGTCCGGGCCCCCGTCCAGACCCCGGCACAGCCCCCCGTCCGGCAGGCAGCCCCGGCTCCGGCTCCGGCCACTCCCGTCGGCCGCACCTACGGCTGGCGTCCGCCGGCCGAGCAGGACCGTGCCGCCCTCGCCGAGCGGGCCCGGCCGTACGTCACCCGCCAGGCCGACGAGCGCGATCTGCCGGCCATCGGGAGGTTCGAGGCCGAGATCGCCCGGGTCTCCTTCGGCGAGGACGCCATCGACGACCCCGCGCGGTGGGCGTCCCGCCTCGGCCGTGCCATGGAGAAGTCGAAGGAGGGCATGATCGTCGCCCACGGCCCGGGCGAGGAGCCCGTCGGCTGGTGCTGGGTGAGCATCAACCAGAACGCGATGACCGGCGACCGCTACGCCAACTTCCGTTCCCTGGCGGTGTCCCCGGTGGACAACCGCAGCGACGTCGCCGAACTCCTCCTCACCGCCGGCCTGGAGTTCTGCCTGGCCCGCGGCATCACCGAGGTCGTCGGCCGGGTGCACGTGGGCAACGTCCCGATGCGCACGGTGTACCGCAAGTTCGGCTTCGACCCCACCAGCCTGTCGATGAAACTGTTCCTCCCTGAGGGCGAGCCGGAGGGAGACAGCGCCCGATGAGCGTCACGGACGACTTCGGTCCCGACGGCGTCAAGTGCGTCGTGTGGGATCTCGACGGCACCCTGTGGGACGAGATCGCCGTCGAGTCGGCCACCGACGACCTGCCCACGCCCCGCCCCGCGGCGCTCGCCGCGATCGACGCCCTGGCGGCCCGCGGTGTGCTCAGCAGCATCGCGAGCCGCAGCGCGCCCTCGGTGCTCGACCGGCTGGACGCCGTGCCGGAGGTGCGGGCGCGCTTCCTGGCCCCGCAGGTGTCCTGGCAGGACAAGAGCGAGTCGCTGCGCAGGATCGCGAAGGACCTCGGCATCGCGGTGGACGCCCTGGTCCTGGTCGACGACTCCCCGTACGAGCGCGCCGAGGTCGAGGCCCTCCTGCCGGGCGTACGCACGCTCGCGCCCGAGGACGTGCCCGCGCTGCTGGCCGCGTTCGAGGGCCGGGAGGTCACCGCCGAGTCCCGCGAACGCGTGCGCCGCTACCGCACGGAGGAGGCCCGCAGGGCCGAGGGTGAGCGCTTCGAGGGCTCACGCGAGGAGTTCCTGCGCTGGTGCGACATGCGCCTCACCGTCGGCGCGGCCACGGCCGACGAGATCCCGCGCGCGCTGGAGCTCGCCGCCCGTACCCACCGGCTGAACTCCTCCGGGCTCACCCCCGACCGCCTGCGCGAGCTGGCCTCCTCGGACGGACACGAGCTGTACACCGCCCGCATGACGGACCGTTTCGGCGAGTACGGCATCATCGGCGCCGCCCTCGTCGACCGCACCCACCGCGCCGACGGCGGCACCCCCGCCACCTGGTCCGTCCCGCTGCTCGCGCTCTCCTGCCGGGTGGCCGGCCGGGGCGCGGCGGCGGCCTTCCTGTTCCGGCTGATGGAGCGGGCCCGCGAGGCCGGCGCCGAGGAGTTCCGGGTGACCCTGCGCCCGACGGACGCCAACCTGGAGATGCGCATCCTGCTCCGCCAGGCGGGCCTGCGCCGCACGGACGCCACCGGCACCCCCACCAGCACCACCCCCACCGCCACTGCCACCGCCGCGGATTCGGCGGTCCTGGGCAGGACACTTCAGGGCGACCTGCCCGGGTCACCCGCGTGGCTGCACGTATCCGACCGAGAGGACGCCGAAGCGTGACGGACATCCAAGAGCGGGCCGCGGTGGAACGGGAGCTCCGTTCGCTGATCGCCGAGGCGGCCCGTCTGGACGAGGCGGTGGTCGCGGAACTCCCCGCGGACACCGACCTGTTCGGACCGGAGATCGGCCTCACCTCACTGGCCGGCGTGACCCTGCTGGGCACGGTCGACAAGCGCTACGGCGTCGATGTGGCCGCGCTGGACCTGAGCCTGGACAGCCTCCAGTCCATCGCCACCCTGACCGACTTCGTCACGACACATCTCCAGTCGCACTAGCCACCCGACTGTACGACCGTCCTGTTCAAAAAGGGTGATCCGTCCGAACGCACCGTGACCCGCTCACGGTGTCGGCGTTGAACGGGGAGTGCGGCGGCGCCCCCTGCCACCGCACGAACCGATTCCCTAAGGAGAACGTGATGTCTCGCATCGCGAAGGTGGCCGCTGTTGCCCTCGGCACCAGCGCCGTGGTGGTCAGCGGAGCCGGCCTGGCCATGGCGGACGCGGGTGCGCAGGGCGCGGCCGTGGGTTCGCCGGGTGTCCTGTCGGGCAACGTCGTCCAGGTTCCGGTCAACATCCCGGTCAACGTCTGCGGCAACAGCATCAGCGTCATCGGCCTGCTGAACCCGGCCTTCGGCAACACGTGCGCCAACGTCAGCGACCACGGCAAGGGTGGCGACAAGCACCACGACAAGCACCACGACAAGCACGGTGACAAGCACGGCGGCTACGGCGGCTGAGCTTCACCCCGTACGTCCCGGACGTACACCCCGGTCGTACCCCGCGTACGTACCACCAGGAGAGCCCCGGCACCTCGAGCGCCGGGGCTCTCCCCCTGTCCACGGACGGTTCACCACGACGGGCTCACCACGTCGGGGTCACCGCCACCGGCTCACGCGTACCGGTAGATCCGGGACGCGTCCTCCAGCTGGTCCGGGGTCACGTCCCACGGGGGCAGCTTCTCCTGCCGGGCGACGACCCGGCGGTACTGGCGGCTGGTCGGCCCCGGCGGCTGGGCGGGCAGGTAGCGGTGTTCGCGGTGCCTGCTCTGCCAGCGGGTCCACAGCAGGTCGACGAAGGCGTGGTGCAGCCAGAAGACGGGGTCGTTGACCGACGCGCCGCCGAGCATGACCCCGCCGACCCACCGGTGCACCCGGTTGTGGTTGCGCCAGGCGGCGCTGCCCGAGCCGGTGCCCCAACCCTCCAGCTTGTTGCGGAAACCCCGGGTGACCGTCGAGTCCCAGGGCTCGGTGTCGTAGACGGGGTCCTGGAGTGCCCGGTCCACGTCGCCCTCGGTGGGCAGGCCGATCGGGGCGGCGGCGCGGCCGAGGTCTCGGGTGAGGAACTCCCCGTCGGTCACGTTCTCCTTGATGGTCCAGTCGCCGGTGGCGTAGGCGAACGGCCCGGTCGTCACCTGGTGGTCGGAGCGCCGTCCGTTGCCGCCGAGGAGATCCTTGGTCCAGGGCGCGGCGGTCGCGGTGCGGTCGCGCGTCCAGTCCCAGTAGGGCACCGTCACCGAGGAGTCGACCCGGCGCAGTGCCTGCTCGAGGTCCAGCAGGAACCTGCGGTGCCACGGCAGGAAGGAGGGCGCCATGTGGGCCGTCCGCAACCCTCCGTCGCCGTCGGACACGTAGTAGTCGATGTGCATGCGGACGAACTCGTCGTACTCGCCCCTCCGTTTGATCTCCAGCAGCGCCTTCACGAAACGCCGTCGTTCGGCGCTGGTGAGTGTGCTGACGTCCTTACGGGTGTAGGCCATGGTGTCCCCCCATGTGCGGGTGTCGGTGTACTGGATCCGCCGCGCGCAGCCGCTCCCCCGGGCCGAGCCCGTCCACGGCGGCACGGACCGCCGCCAGCGGGGTGGCGTACGAGCTGTAGTGGTCGACCATGCTCAGCCAGGTGCCGTCGGCGCGGCGCATGAGGTGCAGAGGGCGGCCGTCGACCGTGATGTCCCACCGGACGTCCGCCGCGGCCGCGGTTCGCGCCGAGGTGAGGACGCCCTGGATGTGCCGGCCCCGGTAGATCTCGTCGAAGGCGTCCGTGGGGCCGTCCTCCGCCGGGCGCGAGGGCCGGGAGGCGGTGACGACGGGGACGATCGCGAGGGCCGCGGCGGCGCCGAGCAGCCCGCGCAACAGGTCCCGACGCCGTGCGCCGTGCGCCTTGCCCGGTCTGCCCGCGACCACCGGCACTGCGGTCACGGGTACTCCGTCGACGCTGACGACCATGGTGTGCTCCTCGTCCGGTGCACCGGCCCGGTTCGCTGATCCGGTCCGGCTGTCCACAGCGGGTCTCTGTAGCGGGTCTGAATAGAGGGTTTCCGCAGCGGCTTTCCGCAGCGTTTCCATGGGAGTAACCGCCTGGCGGCCCTCCTGGTCACCGCCCGGCGCCCGAACGGTCCGACAGGGGAGCCGATCCGGACACGGCGACGGGCCCGGACGACGGCGTCCGGGCCCGTGGTTCGTGGTGGTTCGCCCGCCGGAGGGGTCAGAGACCCTCGCCCACACCGAGGTCCGCGCCGGGCACCGCCTGGAGGACCGGGGTGATCACTCCCGCCCGGGGCAGCTGGAGGTCCGGCAGACCGAAGCGGTCGGGGTTGGGCGCGGTCAGCGGGGCGTCCAGGGTCAGGCCCGGGCTCAGCGTGCGCAGGTCGGCGGCGGGGGCGTCGAGGCCGAGGTGGTTGAAGTCGCTCCCCAGGACCTCCGGCAGGGGCGCGCGCAGGCCCACCCCGGGCAGCCCCGCGGCGACGGGCAGCTGCGGAACGACCCGGTCGGGGATGAGCCGGCCCTCGACGAAACGCGGTCCCTCGGGCGCACCGGGCGTCGGCAGGGGGATCTCGCCGCCGATCGTGGGCAGTTCCACGTTGAGGGACTTCTCGACGCCGTCGAGCGGTACGGGAACGGGTACCGTGCCGATCGCGGCGGCGGGGGTCACGGAGGCGGCGGCACCGGCGGCGGCCGCCACACACGTGATGACTGCGGCGAGGGTTCCTCGGGTGGTCGACTTCATCTCGGGTACGGGCCCTTTCGGAAGGGTTCGGGGGGCGTTTGCGTCCGTACCGGGTAACGAGCCGGAAAACGACATCAGTTCACAATTCCCCCGAGTGCCGTAATAGTGCTCATGCCATATAGAGCTAAGGCCACACCGGCTTGACGGACGGATGGTCAGCTCGTCCAGAAATCCCACCATCGGGTCAGGATCAGCATGCCGATCACCCCGATGTGCAGCAGCGGCAGTACCCAGGTGAATTCGGCGAGGAAGTTCCGCACTCCGGCCGGGGCCGGCAGGAACGCGTGGCGTACGTCGAACGCGACGGTGTACCAGAACATCAGGATCGTGGCGACCCAGGCCAGACAGCACCACAGACACAGTGCGTTGATCCGGTACAGGGACTCGAACTGCAACCAGGACACGAACGCGACGCCGAAGAGGCAGCCGCCGGTGAAGGTCAGCCAGTACCAGCGCGGGAAGGCGGCACCGGCCAGCAGGCTCACTCCGACGCACACGACGATCCCGTAGGCGACCAGGCCCAGCATCGGATTGGGGAACCCGAACGCCGAGGCCTGGTCGCTCGTCATGACGCTGCCGCAGGAGACGACCGGGTTGAGGCTGCACCCGGGGGTGAAGCCGGGGTCCTCCAGCAGCTTGAACTTGTCGAGGGTGATGACCCAGGCGGCCAGCAGTCCGGCCGCACCGGTGAGGACGAGCAGCAGGGCGTACGCGCGGCCGCCGCCCGCGGGCGCCGGGTGCGGCCGGCGCATCAGCCGCGCAGACTGCGCGCGGGCAGGACGATGTGCGCGGCGGCCGTCAGGGTCTCGTGGGCGCCCGCGAACGCGGCCAGCTGGTCGGGTGTGACGGCCCGGCCGGGCACGGCCTCCGGCCAGGCGCGGGTGGTGAGGACGAGGTAGGCGTAACCGCGCTGCTCGACGGCCGCGAGCCACTCCTGCGGCGGGAGGCACTGGGCGTTGAGGCCCGGCATGTTCAGTACGGCCGCACCTGACTGGACGAGCAGGGTGAACGGCAGGCTGGGCCGCTCGGTGCCGTCGACGACGTCCCCGCCGACGGGCATGCCGTTGTCGGTGAGCAGACGCGCGACGGCGACGGCGGTCCCCTCGGGGCCTTCCTCGGTGTCACCGAGGGAGTAGGCGAGGAGGTAGGGCATGTCGCTGCCGTCGGGGGCCTCGCCGCTCCACGGCATCACGACGAGGGTGCCAAGATCGGCCACGCGGAAGGGGCGGGTTGCGCTCGGGATTGAGGTCACCGCGCGACCCTATCGGCGCACAGGCGGGCGTTCGGGCGTGTTCTCACCCGACCGGAGGACGCCGGTCCGTTGCTCCACACGAACGAGGGACGCGCCGCTCGACCCGCCTCGAACAGCACCGAGGGCCGGTCCCGTCGGTGACCGGACCGGCCCTTTCGGCAAAGCGACTCAGCCCTGCAGCGGCAGCCCGCCGAGGAGGGCGTTGTGGTTGTTGAGGGCACCCGTCGCGCCCTTGACGGTGCTGAGCACGGAGTCCTTGTTCTCGGTGTCGAGCGCGTCCGACTGGTGCTGGACCGGCATCGCGTCCTCCAGGTTGATGGGCCCCCTGACAAGGGTGTCCACGGCACCGTTGAGGCTGGTGGGCGTGAGGTCGGCGGGGGTCGCGAACGCGGGCGCGGCGGCACCGGCGAGGACCATGGATCCGGCAACGACAGCGGCAGCCTTCAGGGACTTCATCGGATTCCTTTCTTCGGCGACTCGGCGACTCGACCACTTGGCGAATCGGCGACTCGAGTCACCAGGGAAATTCTGACGTCGTGCCTAACGAGCCCCGCCGAGAGCGGAAACCGTGTGCGAAGAAATTTCCGCACCCCGGCGGAATGCCGGGGTGCGGAAATCAGGGAGCGACCGTCAGCTGGTGGGCAGCGCCGGCACGGCCGCGGCCGGAGCCTCGACGGGCAGGGTCGGCAGGGTCAGACCGGCGCCTGCCAGCGTCGCGCTGAGCAGGTCGAGCAGGCTGGACACCACCCCGGTCACCGCCGGGGCGACCTGGCTGACGTCGAGGGACGTCGCGGCCGCGAGAAGAGCGGCCACCGCCTTGTCCAGCGCGGCGACGGCGTCGGACACCGGGTCGGCGGCGGCCTTCGCCTTGGCGTCGTCACCGCCCTTGCTGAGCACGGGCTTGGCCGGCAGAGCGGCGGCCGCGTCGGCGGAGACCGCGGGCTTGGCCGGCAGCACGACAGCCGAGTCCGCGGGCGCCGCGGGCTTCGCCGGCAGCACGACGGCCGGGGCGGCGGGCACCGCGGGCTTGGCCGGGACCGCGACAGCCGGGTCGGCCGGCTTGGCCGGTACCTCGGCGGCCGGGTCGGCCGGGATCTCGGGCTTCGCCGGGACCTCGGCGGCCGGGTCGGCCGGCTCCGCCTCGGGGTCGGCCGGAGTCGCCGGGGTGGCCGGAGTCGCCGGGGTCTCCGGAGTGGCCGGGGTCTCCGGAGCGGTCGGGGTCGTCGCCGTGATCTTGGCGACGGCGGCCTTGACGGCGTCGCCGAGTTCGGTCGCCTGGTCGGCGGTGAGCTGGCCGTCGTCGGCCTTGAGGACGGTGTTGAGGAGGTTGGCTACCGGAGTGATGACAGTGCCGAGCTCACCGAGGCCCTGGGCCTGGGCGAGCAGCGCGTCGGTGCCGGCGACGGGCGTATTCGACGCCGCCGCGTTGCGCTCACGGGCAGCGACTCCGTCGGCCGCCATGGCGGCGGGGCCGGCGATGCCGAGGACGAGGGTGGCGCAAAGTGCGGTGGAAGCAATACGCCGTACGGGCAGACCACGCATGGGGAAGTCCTTTCGATTACGTCGGGTCTCCTCCCCACCGTGCAAACGCCCGTCGCTCTCCGCAACAGCTCAGTCGCTTTGCGTGACGGTCGTTCGTCCAGCTCACTCGCATCACCCCTGGTGAGAGGGCCTGTCAAGGTTCACCGAGCGTGTCGGGGCGGCGTCCCCCCATTCGGGGCAAGGCCGCCGGCAGCTCCCCCGCCAACGCGAACGGCCGCCCTCCTGGCGGGAGGGCGGCCGTTCGGCGAATGACGTGTCGTGACCTCGAAGCGGAAGAGAGGAGACGTCAGTCGTTGATGCAGGTGTTGCCGAACGCCGGGTTCAGCAGGCCGATCACGTTGATCGTGTTGCCACAGACGTTGACCGGGATGTGCACGGGAACCTGGACGACGTTGCCCGACAGCACGCCCGGGGAGTGCTCGGCGACGCCGTTCGCGCCACTGTCGGCGGCGGCGATGCCGGAGGCGCCGGCGACGGCCGCGGCGGCAACGGAGGTCAGGACCAGGCCCTTCGCGATACGCGACATGGAGAGGTGCTCCTTGGGGTTTTGACACAAACACCCGGGCGGGGATGCCCGGCGCTGAAGTCAACGCGCGGGACTCACGGGGGTTGTGCCGCCAAACGAGTGATGTCACCCCAGCCCGGCTTCACCATTCCGACACACTTGTCCGGTTTCTGTGGATTAATCCGGACAGCGGTTAGAGTTGCGCCCCATCCGACGCACGCCTATAGCAAGCAAATCGCACGAAAGGGCACCGCCGGTCATGCGTAATTCCCTGGGTCCGCTGCTACGCCGCGCCACAGTCGGCGTTCTCGCCCTCACCGCCCTCTGGGCACCCGGCGGCGCCCGGGCGGCCGGCGCGCCGCCCGCCACGGAGGCACAGCAACTCGCCTTCGCACAGCGCTACCACGCGACTCAGCACGGCGGGATCGTCCGCGCGGCCAACGCGGCCATCAGCTGCCGCACCACCACCACGCCCACGGGCAGGGCGGCGCCCGCCTGTCCTTCCGTGCGCGCAGGCGGGGCGGCCGTCAACAACGCCTTCAACATGTTCTACGTCGACGTGGACCGCGACCCGAACACCTACAACTCCTCCCGCGCCGAGGTCCGGCTCCCGCGGGGCGCGCGGGTGTCGTACGCGCGGCTGTACTGGGGCGGCAACCTGCGCGTCGGCGAGCAGAAGCCGCCGAAGGACAACGGGCGCGTGCTGATCGCCGAGCCCGGCGGGGAGTACAAGGCGGTGCTCGCGGACACGGTCGTCGGCCACCGGGTGGCCCAGGGCGCCGACGCCTTCCAGGCCTCCGCGGACGTCACCGAGCTGGTGCGCGCGAGCGGTCAGGGCCTCTACACGGTCGCCCAGATCAATGTGGCCATGGGCCGTTCGGCGGCCGGCGCGTGGGGCGGCTGGACGCTGGTCGTGGCCTACGAGAACCCGGCGGAGCCACTGCGTGACCTGTCCGTCTGGGACGGCTTCGACACCCTCGGCTCCCCCGCGGGCAAGGAGATCCGGCTGCGCGGGCTCGCCGTTCCGCCGGGCGCGGGCGGCCGGGCCGGGCTCGTCGCCTACGACGGCGACCGCGGCCGAACGGGTGATTCGCTCATGTTCTCGACCGGTGGCCGGACGGCCGTCCCGCTCACGGACGCGGTCAACCCATCTGACGATGTGTTGAACTCCACGATCAGCGAGCCGGGGGAGGCTCCGGCGGCGCGTGTACCGGCGTACGTCAACACCCTCGGCTACGACTCCGATGTGTTCGATCTGAGCGGCGGTTTGCGGCACGGCGGTGACCAGCTGGCCGTTCGGCTCGTTTCCCACCGGGACGCGGCGTGGGCCGGGGCGCTCTTCGTCGCCGT
The DNA here is from genome assembly GCF_035983595.1 of Streptomyces sp. NBC_01334. NCBI lineage: Bacteria > Bacillati > Actinomycetota > Actinomycetes > Kitasatosporales > Streptomycetaceae > Streptomyces > Streptomyces sp. NBC_01334. The sequence goes on from NZ_CP130718.1 coordinate 3,734,358, forward strand.
CGACACGCGGAAGAAGCAGTAGGCGCGTTCCCGCCCGTCCCGAGCGCCACCGTGAGCGAGGAAACCGCGCAATGCACCAGCCAGAACCCGACGCCAGACCCCGGGTCCTGCATCTCACCCAGCCCGTGGACGGCGGTGTCGCCCGGGTCGTGACGGATCTGACGCGGGCCCAGCTCGCGGACGGCCTGCACGTCACCGTGGCCTGCCCGGCCGGCCGGCTCGCCGGGGACCTGCGGTCCCTGGGCGCGGACGTGCGGCACTGGGCGGCGAGCCGGTCGCCGGGTCCCTCACTCCCCGGAGAGGTACGACGGCTCGTACGCCTGCTCGCCGAGGTACGCCCCCACCTGGTGCACGCGCACAGCGCGAAGGCCGGACTGGCCGGGCGGCTCGCGGTGCGCGGGCGGATCCCGACCGTGTTCCAGCCGCACGCCTGGTCCTTCGAGGCGGTGGGCGGGACCACCGCGGCCCTGGCACTCAAGTGGGAGCGGTTCGGCGCCCGTTGGGCGGACCGGCTGGTGTGTGTGAGCGAGGCGGAGCGCACCACCGGCCTGCGTGCCCGGATCGGCGGGCAGGTCAGCGTCATCCCCAACGGCATCGATCCCGAGCGCTTCCACCCGGCCTCCGTCGACACCGTACGGGCCTCCCTCCTGCCCGAACTCAACCCGGCCGCACCGCTGGTGGTGTGCGTGGGACGGCTGTGCCGGCAGAAGGGGCAGGACGTCCTGCTGACGGCGTGGGCGGACATCGCACGGAAGGTGCCCGGCGCCCGGCTGGTCCTGGTCGGCGACGGCCCGGACGGGGAACTGCTCCGGTCCCGGGCGCCGGAGTCGGTGCTGTTCGCCGGGGCCGTCGCCGACGCCGTGCCCTGGTACCAAGCCGCCGACCTGGTCGTACTGCCCTCGCGCTGGGAGGGCATGGCACTGGCCCCGCTGGAGGCGCTGGCCTGCGGGCGGCCCGTGGTGGTGACCGACGTGGACGGCGCCCGGGAGAGCCTGCCCGCCGCGCTCGCGCCCCGCTGTCTGGTGCCCGCCGAGAACCCGGCGGCGCTGGCCGGTGCCGTCGCCGGACTGCTGCTCGACCCGCTGCTGCGCGAGTCGCTCGGCCACCAGGGACGCCGGCACGTCCTGACCACGCACGACGTGCGGCGCACGGCCGGGGCGGTCGCGGGCGTGTACCGCGAACTGCTCACGACCACACAAGGGGCGCGCGTCGCGCCCACCGAGCGCAGGGAGTCCATCCACTCGTGACTGCGGAAAGCACCGTCCCCTCTCCCGGCGCGCAGCCCGGGTACTCGCCCGTCTCGGTCATTCCGCGACGGGAGAGCGGAGCGGGATTCCGGTTCCCCACCCGGCGGCCCCCGTCGCGCCCCGCGTCGCCGCTGCCGCTGCTGTTCGCCGACGGCCTCGCCACGTTCGTGGGCGCGCTGGCGCTGACCGGGGCGCAGCGCCGCCCCCTGCTGGTGGCCCTGCTGGTGGCGGCGACCATATTGCTGCGCCCGCAGCGACCACGTCCGGTGGTGGGGGTACTGGACGAACTGCCCACCGTCTGCGGCCGGATCGCGGTGGCCTGGCTGACGCTGGGCACGCTCGTCGCGGCGTGGAACCCGGCCCACGCGCTGTCGGTCCGCACGCTGGCCCTCGGGTTCGCGGCGCAGGCCGCGGCCGGCTGCGCGGGCCGCGCGCTGGTGCACCTGCGGCACCGCCGGGCGCTGCGGCGCCGTCCGCACGCCGCGCTCGTCATCGGCCCCGCCGCGACCGCGCAGCGGGTGGCCGCCGCCGTGCTGCGGCACCCCAGGTCCGGGGTCCAGCCGGTGGGCATCGTGGCCGAACGGCCGGACGGAGCCGACGGGCTGCCCGTGCTGACCACGGGTCAGGAGGTGCAGCGGGCCCTCATCCAGAACGGCGTCCGGGACGTGCTGTGCGTCCACCCCGCCGTACGCACCGTGCAGGGCCCGCTGCTGCGGGCGCTCGCCGAGTCGGGCTGCGCGGTGTGGGAGGTCGACGCCGACACCCCCTCGTACTCGACCCGCGAACAGCTCGCCGGGTTCTCCTGCCGGCGTCTCGACATGGGCGCTCGGCGCCGGGGCAGCCTCGGCAAGCGGCTGCTGGACATCGCGGTCTCCGGGACGCTGCTCCTGCTGCTGAGCCCGCTGCTGGCGGTGTGCGCGGTGGTGCTGCGGCTGACCGACGGGCCCGGGGTCGTCTTCCGGCAGGAGCGCATCGGCAAGGACGGCCGGCCCTTCACGCTGCTGAAGTTCCGCACCCACCGCCCGGTCGACGAGCACGAGGCCGCGACCCGGTGGAGCGTGGCCGGCGAGCGGGAGATGAGCCGCTTCTGCCGCTTCCTGCGCCAGACCTCGCTGGACGAGCTGCTCCAGCTGTGGAACGTGCTGTGCGGCGACATGAGCCTGGTCGGCCCGCGCCCCGAACGCCCCTACTTCGTCGGTCAGTTCAGCCAGACCTACCCCGGCTACGCGGCCCGCCACCGGATGCAGACCGGCATCACCGGCCTCGCCCAGGTCCAGGGGCTGCGCGGCGACACCTCGATCGAGGACCGGGCCCGCTTCGACAACGCGTACATCGACAACTGGTCGCTGTGGCAGGACATCTGCATCCTGCTGCGCACCGCGGCCGCCCTCGTGCGACCGACCGGGAGCTGAATCGCCGATGACCCTCGCCCTGCCCCTGCCCCGCGCCCGGACACTGTCACCGGTCCTGCCCGTGGTCGCCGTGGTCGCCCTGCTCGCCCTGCCCATCGGCCCCGGCGGCGAGGGCGGCGCCGGACCGGCCGACGCGCTGTCCGCGCTGGTCGTGCTGTTCTGCGCGGTCCGGCTGCTGCGGCAGCGGCGGCGCCCGCTGTCCCGTACGGCCGCCCTGGTGCTCGGACTGCCGGTGGTCGGGCTCGCGCTCGCCGCGATGGGCGCGTCCTCGCCGGGGGCGGGGCTCTCCGGTATGGGCCGCTACCTCCAGATCTTCGTGCTCGTCCCGGCGGCGGTCGTCCTCCTCGTCCGCGACCGGGCCGACTTCCGGGTGCTGGCCTGGTCGTTCGTCGGGCTCGCGGGGTGGCAGGGGGCGGTCGGCGTCCACCAGTTCGTCACCGGGACCGGCGCCTCCTACCAGGGCGAGAACATCCGGGCGGTCGGCACCTTCGGGCCGCAGGACGTGATGGGCATGGCGACCGTCGTGGCGTTCGGCCTGATCTGCGCCGTCGGGCTGGCACTCGGCCGGACACCGGTACGGCAGCGGGCCATCGCCGCCTGCTCGGCGCTCGCCCTGCTGGTGCCGCTCGCGCTCTCCTTCAGCCGGGGCGCGTGGATCGCGACCGTGCTGACCTGCGCGATCCAGCTGGCGCTCGCCGGGCCTCGGCGGGCGCTGAAGGTGGGCGCGGTGACGGCCGCGGCCGGGGTGATCCTGGTGGGCGGCTTCGGGGTCGGCTCGGCGATGCTCCAGGAGCGCGTCAGCAGCATCACGCAGGTCAGGGACGCGCCCGACCAGTCGGTCACCGACCGGTACACGATGTGGGCGGCCGCGGTCGGCATGTGGAACGACCAGCCGTTGACCGGCGTCGGGCTGAAGGGCTTCCCCGAGCACCGCGACGGCCACGCCTCGCTCGCGCTGTCCTCCGGCAGCGACACCGACGGGGCGGGCGGCGAATTCGTCAAGCAGCCGCTGCTCTCCCCGCACAACATGTACCTGCTGATCCTCAGCGAGCAGGGCCTGATCGGGCTGCTCACCCTCGCGGGCGGCTGGCTGGCGATGCTGGCGTGCGGGCTGCGCGGGTGGTTCCGGGTCCGGCGCTCCGGACCCGGCCTCGACTGTGCGCTCGTCGCCTGCGGCCTGCTGATCTGGCAGCTCGTGGACTTCACGTACGCCGACATCGGCGGTCCGTCGACCGTGCTGACCGCCGTCGTGTTCGGGGCCGTGGCCTGGTGGGCGCTGGTCGGCGGCAGCGGCCGCGAGGAGGCGCGCGCCCGATGACGGTCACACCTCCCCGGACGCCTCGCACGGACGGTCCCGCCTCCGTGCCGTCGGCGCGGTCCGCCGACCGGTCCGGGGAGACGGCCGACGGGGCCGCCGCAGCGGCCGACGCCGCAGCCGACGCGGCGGCCGACGAGCAGGAGGGCGGCGGGCAGAAGTGCGGCGAACTCCCCCCGGCCTCCCGTCGGTTCCTCGCCAAGGCCACGCTCGTCACCGCCGTCCTCTCCGTCGCCGGGGCCCTGCTCGGGCTGGTGCGGGACCAGGCACTGGCCCGGCTGTTCGGGGCGGGCAGCGACACCGACGCCTTCCTCGTGGCGTGGACCGTGCCCGAGTTCGCGGCCACGCTGCTCATCGAGGACGGGCTCGCGTTCGCCCTGATCCCCGCGTTCAGCATGGCGCTGGCCCGCCGTTCCCAGGGCGCCCCCGGCGACCCGGTCCGCGCCCTGGTCGCCGGCACGCTGCCCCGTCTGTCGCTGGCCTTCGTCGCGGTGGGCGCCCTGTTCATCGGCCTGGCACCGCAGCTGGTCGAGGTCCTCGCCCCGGGCCTGCCCGACCCCGCGCTCGCCGTCGACTGCACCCGGCTCACCGCCACCTGCGTGGTGAGCTTCGGGCTCGCCGGGTACTGCAGCGCCGCCCTGCGCGCGCACCGGCGGTACGGAGCTCCCGCGGCGATCTACGTCGCCTACAACGTCGGCATCATCACCGGGATGTTCGTGCTCGGCGGACGCTGGGGGGTGCGCTCGGCGGCGGCCGGGGTCGCGGTCGGCGGGCTGCTGATGGTCCTCGTCCAGCTGCCCTCCCTGCTGGGCCGGCTGAGGAGGCGCGGGGTGGCCGAGGAGGCCTCCGCACAGGAGGAGGCCCGGCCCCTCGACACCCTGCTCCTCACGACCGTGCTCCTGTTCGCGCTGTGCCGGCAGTCCCAGGTCCTCATCGAGCGCTTCCTCGCCTCGCAGCTGCCGGCCGGGGCGATCTCGCACCTGAACTACGCGCAGAAGGTCGCGCAGATGCCGATGATCCTGTCGGTGATGGTGTGCACGGTCACCTTCCCGGTGGTCGCGCGGGCGCTGGCCGAGGGGGACATCGAGCGGGCCCGCTCCCGGGTGGAGCGGGATCTGGCGCTGGCCGCGTGTGTCGTGCTGCTGGGCACGGCCGCCGTGCTGGCCTGCTCGCCGCAGATCATCGAGCTTCTCTTCCAGCGGGGCGCGTTCACCGCGAGGGACACGGCGGCGACGGCGGGCGTGATGCGGGTGTACGCGCTCGGGCTGCTCGGCCAGACCCTGGTGGGCGTGCTGGTCCGCTCGTACTTCTCGGCGGGCCGCGGCTCCTGGTACCCGGTCGGCGCGATGGCCTCCGGGATCGTCGTGACCTCCTGGATCGGCGCGCTGAGCGTCGGTGCCTGGGGCGTGTACGGGATCGCCGCCGCCAACGCGATCGGCATCACCGTCACCGCCCTCGTCCTGCTGGCCGGGATGGGTCCGCGCAGCGTTCCGGTCGAGGTCCGGGGCGTGCTGCGCGAACTGAGCCGGCCGGTGCGGGCGGCCCTGGTGGCCACCCTGGCGGGTTCCCTCGCCGCCGGGCGGTTCACCGACCCCCTGTCCGGCCTGGCCGCCGGTGGACTCACCGTGACCGTCGTCTTCCTGCTGCTCGGCCGTGCCCTGGGCTCCCAGGGCGTCGTCTCCGCACTCCGTTCCGTACGTTCCGCGACCCGAAGGTTCTCCCATGTCCGCTCCTGACAACAGCAGACGCACTCCCGTCCCGTGGGTGGCGATGTACCACTCCGTGGGGGACTGCTCCGAGGATCCGTACCGCATCACCGTCACCCCCGAGCGGCTGGAGAAGCAGCTGATGTGGCTGCGCCGGCGCGGGCTGCGCGGCGTATCCATGGCGAAACTGCTCGCCGCCCGCGCCCGGGGCGAAGGCCGCAACCTGGTCGGTCTCACCTTCGACGACGGGTACGCGGACTTCCTCACCGAGGCGCTGCCCGTGCTGCGCCGCCACCGCTGCACGGCGACCCTGTTCGTGCTGCCCGGCCGGTTCGGCGGCGACAACGCCTGGGACCCACTGGGCCCTCGCAAGCCGCTGCTGACCGCCGACGGCATCTGCCGCGCGGCCTACGAGGGCGTCGAGATCGGCTCGCACGGCCTCACCCACGTCGATCTGACCAAGGCCGACGACCTCACCCTCAAGGCGGAGACCGTCGAGAGCCGCGCGGCCCTCACCGCGTTGCTCGGCACCGAGATCGACGGCTTCTGCTACCCGTACGGGACGATCGACCAGCGCGCCATGGACGCCGTGCGCGAAGCCGGATACAGCTACGCCTGCGCGATCGACCCCGGCTCGCTGAACGGGCTCCACGCCCTTCCCCGCCTGCACATCGGGCAGGGCGACAACTTCCTCCGCATGCATCTGAAGTACCGGCTGCACCGGTTGCGCCGGCAGCCCGTCGAGGGGCTGCGGTGAAGGCACTGCACATCATCACGGGGCTCGGCGTCGGCGGTGCCGAGCAGCAACTGCGGCTGCTGCTGCGGCACCTGCCGGTCGAGTGCGAGGTGGTGACGCTGACGAATCCGGGGACGGTGGCCGACGGGCTGGCGAGCGACGGGGTCCGGGTCGTCCACCTCGGCATGGCCGGCAACCGCGATCTGGCCGCGCTGCCCCGCCTGGTCCGGATCATCCGCTCCGGCGGCTACGACCTCGTCCACACCCACCTCTACCGGGCCTGCGTGTACGGCCGGCTGGCCGCGCGGCTCGCCGGGGTCCGCGCGGTCGTCGCCACCGAACACTCCCTGGGCGACTCGCAGATGGAGGGGCGGAAACTGACCTCCGGGGTCCGCGCGCTCTACCTGGCCAGCGAGCGGCTGGGACGCACCACGGTCGCCGTCTCCCCCACGGTCGCCGACCGGCTGCGCGGCTGGGGGGTCCCCGCCCCCCGGATCGAGGTCGTCCCCAACGGCATCGACCTGGCCCGCTTCCGCTTCGACCCGGACGCCCGCCGGCACACCCGGCGCCGCCTCGGCCTGCCCGACCACGCCTACGTCGTCGGCGGCGTCGGACGGCTCACGGCGGGCAAGCGCTTCGACGTCCTCATCCACGCCCTCGCCCGGCTCCCGACCGACCACTGGCTGCTGCTGGTCGGCGGCGGTCCCGAGGAGAACGTGCTGCGCCGCACCGCGCACGAGGCGGGGGTCGCCGACCGGGTCCTGTTCACCGGCGAGCGCCCCTGCGTCCCCGACGGCACCCCCGGCCCCGATCTGCCCTCCCTCACCTCCGCGATGGACCTGTTCGTCTCCCCCTCCCCCGAGGAGACCTTCGGTCTGGCCGTCGTCGAGGCGCTGGCCTGCGGCCTGCCCGTGCTCTACGCCTCCTGTCCCGCGATCGAGCAGCTGCCCGCCCGGGCGAGGGGCGCCCGCCGGGTGACCGGCGGCACCGAGGCGTTCGTCCGCGCGCTGACCGAGACACGCGCGCAGCCCCCCGGCCCGCGCACCGCCTCCGAAGCCGCCCGCCACTACGACATCACCCGCAGCGCCGCCCAGCTCATGGACGTGTACGCGGCCACCGTTTCCGGACCACCCCTGCTCTCCCCCGCCACCCCGACACCCCAGGGAGTCAGTTCCCCATGACCGAGACCCCTCGCCGCCCCGCCGCCCTGCGCCGCGCCAAGGCACTCCCGCCCTGGTCCCTGCTCGCGGTCGGCGCCGTCGCCGGCGGGCTGCTCGGCGGCACGTACGGCGTCCTCAAGCCGCCCGCCTACACGGCCACCGCCTATGTCGTCGCCGTCCCCACCGAGAAGTCCGACCCGGCGTCCGCACTCGGCTTCGCGCAGGCCTACGGCCGGGTCGCCACGCAGCTGGCGGTGCTCGGGGACGCGCAGGTGTGGGCCGGCGTGCCGGTGAAGACGCTCCAGCAGAGCGTGCAGACGGCGACCTCGCCGGACGCGCCGATGGTCTCGATCACGGCGACCTCCTCCCGGGCCGACCTGGCCGCCGACATGGCCAACGCGGTCTCCCGCTCGCTGACCCAGCACGCCAAGAGTTCCAAGTCCGCCACCAACGTCGAGCTCCAGCAGTTCGCCCGCGCGGTCCGGCCGACCGGCCCCTCCTCGGTGTCGCCTGCGGTGACGGGCCTGGTGGGGGCGAGCGCGGGCGGTCTGCTCGGCGGGCTGCTGCTGCTGGTGCGGCCGAAGCGGGGCCGGGAGGACGAGGCCGCGCGCCCCGCCGCCGTCCCCGGCCCGGCCTTCGCCGCCGACGCCCACGGAGCGCTGTGAAGCCGACGTTCACCACCGAACTCGTCACCGACGAGCGGGCCTTCGCCGCCCTGGCCCCCGCCTGGGGCCGGTTGTACCAGCGGTGCGCGAGTGCCACCCCGTTCCAGAGCCACGCCTGGCTCCACTCGTGGTGGCTGTCGTACGGCAGGCGCGGCCGGCTGCGTCTGCTGCTGGTCCGCGACGGCGGTGAACTCGTCGCCGCGGCACCGCTGATGGCCGTGCGCCGACCGCTGCCGGCGCTCGTGCCGCTCGGCGGGGCGATCTCCGACTACGGGGACGTCCTCGTCGACGACGAACAGGGCGAGCATGCCGTCGCCGCGCTCACCGAGGGCCTGGCGGCGGCCGCCCGCACCGCGCTGATCGACTTCCGCGAGGTGCGGCCGGGCGGCGCGGTGGAGCAGGTCTACGAGCGCTGGCACGGCCCCCGGCGACGGGTGAGCGACTCGGTGTGCCTGGAGCTGCCCGCCGTGCCCATGGACGAGCTGGTGGCCCGGCTGCCGTCGGCGAAGGCCCAACGGGTTCGCGCCAAGCTGCGCAAGCTGACCGCGCTGGGCGTCGAGCGTCAGGTCGTGTGTCCGGAAGAGGTCGACTCGGCGCTGCGCCGGCTGCTGGAACTGCACCAGTTGCAGTGGCAGGGGCGGAAGGTGACGGGCGAGCACCTGCGGACACGGTTCTGCGAGCACCTGGTGCGGTCGGTCGGGCCGATGGTGCGCTCCGGGGACGCGGTGGTCACCGAGTTCCGGCTCGACGACGACGTGGTGGCCGTCGATCTGACCCTGCTGTCGCGCCGGCTGGCCGGTGGCTACCTCTACGGCGCCCATCCCCGGCTGCGCGAACGCAAGGCGGACGTGGCGGTGATGCTGCTCGACGCGTGCGCCGAGCACTCCCGGAGCGGGGGCCGCGCCGCGCTCAGCCTGCTGCGCGGCAACGAGCCCTACAAGCACCACTGGCGACCCGAACCGGTCGTCAACCAGCGACTGCTGCTGGCCCGTCGGCGTACCGCGCCACTGCTGTCGGCGGTCGTGTGCGACGTGGCCGCGCGACGGCGGGGCAAGGAGTTGCTGCTCCGGCTGGAGCAGCGGAGGGAGCGTGACGGTGGCGGCAGGTCCTGACGCGGGCCTGCCGCCACCGCGCAACGGTTCACTCGTCGTCCGACCACCAGTCCAGCCGGAAGCACAGCTTGCCGCCGATCCAGTACTCGACCCAGTCGCCCAGGTCCATCGGAGTGCAGTTCACCGTGGGTGCGACGGGAGGCTCGGTCGTGGGATCCGTCGAGGGCGCCGGGGGCGACGGCTCGACGGAGGGCGCCGGACTCGTCGGCGGCGTGCTCGGCTCGTCGGTGCGGCCGGACAGCAACGAGCGGTAGACGACGGACGACTGCGGGTTCTGTCCGCACTGCCACACACCGTGCGGACAGTAGTCCGTCACCGTGTTGTACACCGGTTTGTGCTCGTCCATCCAGGCGAGCATGCGCCGCATGTATTCGGTGTTGTCGCCGTTGCGGAAGAGTCCCCATTCGGGATAGGAAATGGGCTTGCCATGGCTTCTGGCGAAGTCCACGTGTGCCTGGAGCCCGTAGGGTTCTTTCACCTGCTCGTCGAAGGACAGGCCGGTCGGCTGGTCGTAGGAGTCCATTCCGAGGATGTCGACCGTGTCGTCCCCCGGATAGCAATCGGTCCACGGAACGGCGTCCTTGCCGCGGGTCGGCGTGAAGTCGAACCTGAATTCCTGGCCCGGCACCGAGCGCATGGTGGAGACGATCCTGTTCCAGTACTTCTTCCAGGCCTCCGGGTCCGGCCCACACCGATGGGTGTACGTGATGCCGTTCATCTCCCAGCCGAGCACGATCACCGTGTCCGGCACCTTCAGCGCGACCAACCGCTCGGCGAGAGCCCTGAAGTGGTGATCGAACTCCCCGGCCGCACCCTGCCGCAGGAGCCCGCGCACCTCCTCGTCGGACACCCCCTCCTCGTTGCGCTCCATCATGGGCACGTTGAGGACGAGCATGCGGTCGTCCTTCTCCAGCCTCCAGTCCGCCCACACGTCGAGGAAGCCGGGCGGACCTTCGATGTTGTGCCACAGGTCGCCCGGCAGGTAGGTGTGGCCGACGCGCAGCTCCGCGCCGTCCAGCCACTCGCTGAGCTGGGCGATCCGGGCCACGCCCCGGGCGCCGTAGTCGAGGTAGGCGCCGAACGCGGGGGCGCTCGTCGCGGGCGGGACGGCCGGGGTGGACGGCGTGACGGTATCCGTCGGGGTCACCGGCGCCTCGGGGGTCACCGGTGTTGCGGGGGTCACCGGTACCTCGGGGGTCGCCGGTACCTCCGGGGTGACCGGTGCTTCGGGGGTGACCGGTGCGGCCGGTGTCGCGTCCGGGACGGGTACGACCGGGCCGGGCCCGGCGGGTGCGGGGAGGGTCGCCGCGGCCGTCGGGACGGTCGGGGTGGGAGCGGGAGGATCAGCGACCCGCACCACCCCCGCGCCCGCGGCGAATCCAGGTCCGGACGCCAGGGCGGCCGACGCCGCGACCGCTGCCGCGACGACGGCCAGGCGTCGGGACCGCGCGCGTCGCTGCTGTGGAGCCATGCCTGCTCCTTTCTCCACTCTCACGTAACGCGCAAGGACCGCGCGTTACTGACACTCAGTCATATGAAAGTCACACGAAAAGGAATTACGCCACCGCCGTTACGGCTTTCGAGTGCCTCGATCGCCCATACCGGTGAACTGAAGCGAAGGACCCGGAAAAAATGCCCGAGTCGCTGCTCGACACCCGCGTCCCCGCCGTTCTTCTGCGGATCGACCGGAATCCCTTTCACCACGGAACGCTGGGTGCCGTGCGCTCTCTCGGCAGAGCCGGAATCGACGTGCACGTGGTCGCCGACTCCACGGGAAGTCCCGTACGCAAGTCCCGTTTCGTACGCCAGTTGCATCCCCCGCCGCCACCAGGCGCCACGCTCGCCGACATCGCCGCCACGCTGTTGCGGGTGGCCGCCCGCGTCGAGCGGCCCGCCGTGCTGATCCCGATGGACGACGCAGGCGCGGTCGCGGTGAGCCGCCTGCGCGAGGAGCTGGCGCCCGCCTACCTGCTGCCGCAACAGCCCGGCTCGGTGCCCGAACGGGTCGCCGACAAGGCGGAACTGACCAGGCTGTGTGCGGCGGCGGACGTGCCGCACCCGCTCACCGTGATCCCGGACAGCGCGGCGCAGGCCGCCTCCGCCGCCTGGCGGCTCGGTCTGCCGGTGGTGGCCAAGTGGAGCCGGCCCTGGCTGCTGCCCGCCGATTCGGGGCTGCGCAGCACGGTCGTGGTGCGCTCCACCCAGGAGGCCCGCGACCTGTACCTGCGCACCCCCGAGGCCGGCAGCCAACTCCTGCTCCAGGCCTTCCTGTCGCCGGGCCCGGACCGCGACTGGTTCTTCCACGGATACGCCGACCGATCCGGCGCGGTCGGTGGCGGCGGCCCCGGCCGCAAGCTGTGCGCCTGGCCCCGCGGCGCGGGGCTCACGGCGGTGGGTGAGTGGACCGAGAACCCGCAGGTGCGGACGCTGGCCCAGCGGCTCACCGACGAACTCGGCTACCGGGGCATCTTCGACCTCGACTTCCGACGCTGCGGCACGACGGGCGACTACCACCTGCTCGACTTCAACCCGCGCCCCGGCGCGCAGTTCCGGCTCTTCGCCGACGGCGCCGGACTCGACGTCGTCCGTGCCCAGCACCTCGATCTGACCCACCGTCCGCTGCCGGCCGGGGTGCCGCTGCCGGGCCGGGCGTTCGTGGTGGAGAACTACGCGCCGCTGGTCGCGCTGCGACCGGCCCGCCGTGGCCGCGAGCTGGCCTGGCACGCGGGCGACGACACCGCTCCCGGGCGGGCCATGTGGGGCCTGTGGGGTGCCCATGTCGCCCGTCGGCTGCTCGACCGGCTGCGCCGGGCCGGTGCCTCGGGCGCGGCCGGGGTCCGGCCCCACGTGGTCCGCCAGGCGACGCCGCCGACGCCGTCCCTGACGGATCTGACCGAACCGCCGCCGGGCACACCGGCCCCGACCGCGCCTGCCCCGGCCACACCGACCGACGACGAGAAAGCGAGCAGTTGCTGATGTACGACCTGCTGGTGGTGGGCGCGGGCCCGTACGGCCTGTCCATCGCGGCGCACGCCGCGGCCGCCGGGCTGAAGCTGCGCGTCTTCGGCCGGCCGATGGCTTCCTGGCGCGACAACATGCCGGGCGGGATGTTCCTGAAGTCCGAGCCGTGGGCCTCCAACCTGTCCGACCCCGCGGCCCGCTGGCGCCTCGACGCGTACTGCGCGACCCAGGGCGTGACGGCCCGTCACGGGGAGCCGATCCCGGTGGAGATGTTCGCTCGGTACGGACTGTGGTTCGCCCGCAACGCCGTCCCCGAGGTCGACGAGCGCATGGTGACCCGGATCGTGTCCCGGACGAGCGGCTTCGAGGCGGTCACCGCGGACGGCGAGACCGTGCGGGCCCGGACGGTCGCGCTCGCCGTGGGCGTCATGCCGTTCGTCGAGATCCCGGCCGCCCTGCGCGGACTCTCCTGCGACCTGGTCTCGCACAGCAGCCACCACGGTGACCTCGACCGCTTCCGCGACCGGGACGTCACGGTGATCGGCGGCGGCCAGGCGGCTCTGGAGACGGCCGCCCTCCTCGCCGAACAGGGCTCGCGGGTACGGGTGTTGGCCCGCGCCGATCGGCTGCGCTGGAACGATGTGCCGGCGCCGTGGGAACGCCCGTGGTGGCAGTCGGTCCGCTCCCCGCAGAGCGGTCTCGGCCGCGGCTGGCGCAACTGGTTCTACGCCGAACGCCCCGGCCTCTACCGCCGACTCCCGGAACCGACCCGGGCGCGCATCGCGGCGACGGCACTCGGGCCGGCCGGCGCCTGGTGGGTCCGGGACCGGGTGGAGGGCTCCGTGCGGGTACGTCTCGACCACGAGGTGACGGCGGCTCGAGCGGTCCCGGGCGGGGTACGGCTCGAGGTGGCCGGAGGGGACTCCTTCGAGACCGAGCACGTGATCGCGGCCACCGGCTTCAAGGCGACCCGTGACCGGCTCGGACTGCTCTCCGGCGACCTGCGCGGGGCGCTGGCCGCGGTGTCCGACGGTTCCCCCGAGGTGGGCCGGGACTTCGAGTCGTCCCACCCCGGCCTGTTCCTGGCCGGACTGGTGACGGCGGCCGGCTTCGGCCCGGCGATGCGCTTCGTGTACGGCGCGACCTTCACGGCGGGGACCCTCGTCCGGGGCGTACGGCGCCGGCTGCACACGGGCGTGCCGAGCGGGGCGATCCCGGCACCGGGTCGGCACGGGGCGGCGGAGACCGTACGGCGGTGAGCCGGGTGGGGCGTGGGTGCCGGGCGCGAGAGCGTCCGGCACCCACTGCTTTTACCTACGGGACGCGGCTCGGCCTCGCCGGTACAGGACGGCGCCGCCCGCGATGAGCACCGCGCTGACGCCGGAGGCGGCCAGCAGACCGGCGCGCTCACTGCCGGTGTGCGGCAGCTGCGGCGGCGAGCTGTGCCCCCCGCCACCCTCCGGAGGCGCGGTGTGGCCGCCCTGCGGAGGCTGACCGCCGCCGCCACCGTGCGGGGGCGGGGTGGAGTGGCCGCCGTGCGGAGGCGGAGTGGAGTGACCGCCGTGCGGGGGCGGGGTCGAGTGGCCACCGTGCGGAGGCGGAGTGGAGTGACCCCCACCGGGCGGAGTACTGCCACCGCCATGCGGAGGCGGGGTGGAGTGGCCCCCACCGGGCGGAGTGCTCCCGCCACCGTGCGGAGGCGGAGTCGTGTGACCCCCACCCGGCGGCGTCGAGTGACCCCCTCCCGGAGGCGGCGTCGTGTGACCGCCACCGCCGCAGGTGTCGCCGTAGCCCCCGCAGTCGTCCCCGGGGCCATGGTCCTCGTGCCCGGTGTCGCCGTGTCCGGAGTCGCCGTAGCCCGAATTCCCCTGGCCGGAGTCACCGTGGTCGGAGTCCCCGTAGCCGGAACTCCCCTGGCCGGAGTCACCGTGGTCGGAGTCCCCGTAGCCGGAACCCCCATGGCCGGAGCCACCGTGGTCGGAGTCACCCTGGCCGGCATCGCCGTAACCAGAATCCCCGTGGCCGGAGCCACCCTGGCCGGCATCGCCGTAGCCCGAATCCCCATGTCCGGAGTCACCATGTCCGGAGTCACCATGTCCGGAGTCACCGTGGCCGGAGTCACCGTGGCCGGAGTCCCCGTGGCCGGAGTCCCCGTAACCGGAATCCCCGTGGCCGGAGCCACCCTGGCCGGAGTCCCCGTAACCAGAATCCCCGTGGCCGGAGTCACCCTGGCAGGAGTCCCCGTAACCAGAATCCTCGTAGCCCGAATCCCCGTGGCCGGAGCCACCCTGGCCGGAGTCCCCGTAACCAGAATCCCCGTGGCCGGAGTCACCCTGGCAGGAGTCCCCGTAACCAGAATCCTCGTAGCCCGAATCCCCGTATCCGGAGTCCCCGTAGTCGGAGTCCCCGGAGCCGGAGTCCCCGTAACTGGAGTCCCCGTAACTGGAGTCCCCGTCACCGGGCGGTGCGTCGTGTGAGCGGTGTCCTTGCGTGTCCGAGAGGTTGGCACAGGAGTTGCCGAACACCGGGTTGAGCACGGCGATGACGTCGACCGAGTTGCCGCATGCGTTCACCGGGACGTGCAGTGGGGCCTGGACGGCGTTGCCCGACAGAACCCCGGGCGAACCCTTGGCGGCTCCTTGGGCTGTTGAGTCGGCGAGGGCGTTGCCGCCCGCGCACAGGGACAGAATGCCCGTCGCGGCGGCGGCCGCGACCATTCCCCTGCTCAGGGTCTGTCGCAATCTCGTTGTCTTCCTGCTGGTAGAAGTGGGAAAAGCCGACCCTGGACCACAGGTGTGTCGTCCAAGGCCGGCCTCGATCCAGCGGTACGGCTGGCGTGTCGCGTCGTCAGTCGTTGATGCAGACGTTGCCGCCGGCCGGGTTGAGCGCGGCGATGATGTTGATCGAGTTGCCGCACACGTTGATCGGGATGTGGATCGGAACCTGGACGACGTTGCCCGACAGGACACCCGGCGAGCCGATGGCCGCACCGTTGGCACCGGCGTCGGCGAAGGCGGGGGCAGCCCCGCCGAGGGCCAGGATCAGACCCGCGACAACAGCAGCGCTCTTCTTCATGAGTTTCCCTTCTCTGCGGTCATGCCCAGATGACGGTCGAAACCGAGCGAGCGCAACTGGAACGGCTCGCACCATGACCCGCAAGCTGCAAACGAGAGATAGACAGCCGAAGAAACTAACGAACGCGCGTCGCCCGGGAATTCACTCGAACGCCTTCGGGCAATTAACACGAACGGTCCACCGAAGAGGAAACGATTCGCCTGAACTGTGCAGAAAATGACAGGACATCAGCGGGGGAAAATGCTCCGGCCGGACGGCCCGCCGGGAACGGAACGGGCCGCCCGGCGGGCGGTGCCGGGGACGTCAGCGGTTGGCCACGCCGTTGCCCGAGAGCGCGGAGATGTCGTCCAGGATGTGCGACAGCGGCTCGTCACCCTTGGCCTGGGTGGAGTTCTCGGCGCACTGCTGGTCCTGCGGGGACGCCAGGACGTTGACGTCCTGGACGTCGATCGGGACAGCGCCGGCGATGCTCTGCACGCCCACCTTGAGGGGCAGACCGATGCACAGCTTGTTCAGCGAGCTCTGGACCAGCGTGGCCTGCGGGCTCATGTCGCCCTTGGTCACCGAGTTCCCGAACGCCTCGTGCGCACCGTTGCCACTGGCGGAGGTGGTCCCGGCGTCGTCCCCGATGGCAAGCGCCTGGGGGGCGACCGCCGCGGACATACCGACGACGGAAGCGGCGACCGCCGCCGCGGCCATTGCCTTCTTGAGCATTTCGCTATTCCTTTCCCTGCCCTGACACCCGGCCAGGACCATGTGCCTGCCCCCGAACCAACCGGGTGCGCCAGGTTTGGTTGCGGCCCTTCACCCGATCGGTTTTTCCGACCCGACGACCCGATTTCCCTCCAATAGCCCATCGGAGTGAAGGGAGACAACCAAACAGGGCCGGGGGCGTTAATCAGAACGCTCCGGTGGACGGGGTTTCTCACGAAGGGACTTACAAGTGATCAAGAAGGTACTGGCCACCGCCGCGGTCGCCGCCTCCGTCGCCGGCGTCTCCGCCGCCGCAGCCGCCCCGGCACTCGCCATCGGCAACGACAGTGGCACCACGTCCGCCAGCGGCAACGGCGCGAGCCAGTCGTTCGGCAACTCGGCCACCTTCGGCAACATGAGCCCCCAGATGGCGCTCATCCAGGGCTCTTTCAACAAGCCGTGCATCGGCCTGCCTGCCAAGATCGGCGCGCAGGGACTCCTCGGCGCTGTCCCGATCAACGTCCAGGACGTCAACGTCCTGTCCTCCCCGCAGAACCAGCAGTGCGTCGAGAACAGCACCCAGGCCAAGGGCGACGAACCGCTGTCGCACATCCTGGACGACATCTCCGCGCTCTCGGGCAACGGTGCCGCCAACCACTGAGTCCGACGTGGTGAACGGGTTCATTTCCTGAGCCCCTGGGTGGTTTCTCCGCCCGGACAGCGGGCCGCCGGATCATCGGCGGCCCGCTGTTCTAGCGTGCGGCGCGTGACGATGAAGAGAAACCTTTGGCCACGCCGCCTGGCGATTCCCGGAATCGTCCTGGCCGCCACGGGCGCGCTGCTCGGCAGTTCCGCCCTCCCCTCACCGGGCGGACTCCTCGGCCGGGAACCCGCCCCGCGCGGGCTGAACATCCTGCTGATGGGCACCGACGAACGGGACACCCTCACCGCCGCCCAGAAGCAGAAGTTCCACGCCGGCGGAAAGCCCTGCGGCTGCTCGGACGTCCTGATGCTGATCCATGTCTCGGCCCACCTGGACCGGGTCAGCGTGATCGGCATGCCCCGCGACTCCGCCGCGGAGATCCCGCCGTACCGGGAGAAGCCCGGCGCCAGGGAACGCCCGCCGCATCCGGCGAAGCTCAACGCCGCCTACCAGGAGGGCGGTCCGGAGCTCATGATCCGGACCGTGGAATCGATGGCCAAGCTGAACATCGACCGGTTCCTCCAGGTGGACTTCCGGCGCTTCGTGAACAGCGTGGACGAGGTCGGCGGCGTCGAGGTGTGCACACCGCGGCGGCTGAAGGACTCCGCGACCAGGCTCGACCTCAAGCCCGGCAAGCACCGGCTCGGCGGCGGACAGGCGTTGCAGTACGTCCGTTCACGCCATGTCGACGGCAGCGCCGATCTCGGCCGGATCCAGCGTCAGCAACGCTTCCTCGTCCAGGCGTGGCGCGAGCTGAGGGAGCGGAAGCTGCTCACCAGTCCGAGGCGGATGACGCAGCTGGCGGAGATGCTGCTCGGGTCCCGGCGGCAGGGCTTCTCGGCCGGCGAGCTCGTCGATCTGGCGGCCGCACTGCACCGGCTGCCGGACTCGGCGACGGAGTTCACGACCGTGCCGATCGCCGGGTTCGCCCCGGCCCGCCTGGGCATCGGCGCGGCGCTGGCCTGGGACCCGAAGGAGGCGGACACACTCTTCACCAAGGTGCGCGACGACCGGCCACTGGTCGAGCGGGATGCGAAGCCGAAGGACCCGCCGGACATCCTCGGCAGGACGGTTCCGGTGCGGGGGAGCGCGTACGCGTGCCACTGAGGGGCGCACGGTTGTCGTGCGCGATGCGCTACGCCGATCGGGGCACAGCGCGCAACCCCGAGCGGGGACAGAGCGTTGTTGATCACGCAGCTCCTCCCCCGGAGTCCGCGTTTTCGAAGGGAACGAACATGAAGAAGCTGTGGGCGACCGCGGCCCTCGCCGCCTCCGCCGCCGGTCTCGCCGGGCTGAGCGCCCCGCAGGCCCTCGCCATCGGTGACGACAGCGGCACCACGTCCGCCAGCGGCAACGGCGCCTCGTCGGAGTTCGGCAACTCGGCCACCTTCGGCGACCAGAGCCCGCAGCTCTCGCTGGTCCAGGGTTCGCTGAACAAGCCGTGCATCGGCTTGCCTGCCAAGTTGGGGCTGCAGGGCCTCGTCGGCGCTGTCCCGATCAACGTCCAGGACATCAACGTCCTGTCCTCCCCGCAGAACCAGCAGTGCGTCGAGAACAGCACCCAGGCCAAGGGCGACGAACCGCTGTCGCACATCCTGGACGACATCTCGGTCCTGGCCGGCAACGGCGCGGGCAACGGCTGAGCGGCAGCCTGACGTACCGCTGCGGCGGGTCACCGGTTCTCCGGTGACCCGCCGTTTCGTGTGTTCACCCGCGGACGTATCGCGGTGTCACTTGCGGTACAGGTGCTCGATCTCGTCGGCGTATCTGGCCGTCACCGCGTGCCGTTTGACCTTCAGGGACGGGGTGAGCAGTCCGTTGGTCTCGTTGAACTCGCCCTCGACCAGGGTGAAGGCACGGATCGACTCGGCCCGGGAGACGGCCTCGTTGGCGTAGTCGACGGCCTTCTGGACGTCCGCGCGCAGGCGTGGATCGCCCAGTACCTCGGTGAGCGGGGTGTCGGCGGGAAGCCCGCGTACGGTCAGCCAGTGGGCGATCGCGTCGGGGTCGAGGGTGACGAGGGCGGCGACGAAGGGGCGGTTGTCGCCGACGACCAGGCACTGGCCGACCGGGGTGCGGCTGCGCAGCCGGTCCTCCAGGACGGCCGGGGAGACGTTCTTGCCGCCGGAGGTGACCAGGATGTCCTTCTTGCGGCCGGTGATGGTGAGGTAGCCGTCGTCGTCGAGGGAGCCGAGGTCGCCGGTGGCGAACCAGCCGTCGGTGCGGACCTCGGCGGTGGCCGCCGGGTTGTTCCAGTAGGAGTCGAAGACCACCGCGCCCTCGATGAGGATCTCGCCGTCGTCGGCGATCCGGACGGCCGTGCCGGGGACGGGCCGGCCGACGGTTCCGGGCCGGGGCTTCAGGGGCGGGACGAGGGTGGCGGCGGCGGTGGTCTCGGTCAGGCCGTAGCCCTCGTAGACGATGATGCCGGCCGCGTAGAAGAAGAGGCTGAGGGTGCGGTCGAGGGGGGAGCCGCCGCTGATGGCGTAGCGCATGCGGCCGCCGAGTTCCTTGCGGATGCGGCGGTAGACCAGCAGGTCGTAGAGGGCCCAGGCGGCGTAGAGGCCCGGCCCGGGGCCCTTGGTCCTCCCCTTGCCCCCACCGCCGTGTCCGCCGCCGTCTCCGGCCCCGCCTTCGCCTTCGCCTTCGTTCAGGAACTTGTCGAGGTAGGCCTGGGCGAAGCGTACGGCGATGCGTTCGGCGCGGTCGAAGGAGGCGCCGCGGCCGATCTTCTCGGCGGTGGCGCGGCCGGTGTCGTGGATGCGCTCGAAGAGATAGGGGACGCCGACCAGGAAGGTGGGCCGGAACTCCTTGAGGGCGGGACGGAGTTCGTCGGGCTTGACGCTCGGGAAGTGGCCGGTCTCGATGCGGGCCATCAGACAGGCGATCTGCAGGGTGCGGCCCATGATGTGGGCGAGCGGGAGGAAGAGGAGGGTGGAGGCGGTCTGGCCGGTGACCTCCTTGAAGATCGGGTGGAGCAGTTCGAGGGTGTTGGCGGCCTCGGCGTGCAGGTTGGCGTGGGTGAGGACGCAGCCCTTGGGGCGGCCGGTGGTGCCGGAGGTGTAGCAGAGGGTCGCGGTGGTGCCGGGGGTGAGGGCGGCTCGGCGCGCGGTCACCTCCTCGTCGGGGAGGTCGCGGCCGAGGGCGTTCAGTTCGGCGACCGCGCCCGCGTCGAGTTCCAGGATGCGCGGGGGCAGCGGGTGGTGTGCCGTACCGGTCGTCGCCGTACGGGCGTTGTCGGCGTTCTCGACGACGATCAGGGTGGCGCCCGAGTCCCGGACGATCCAGTCGACCTGCTCGGCCGACGAGGTGGCGTAGATGGGGACGGTCCGGCCGCCGGCCGCCCAGATCGCGAAGTCCAGGAGGGTCCACTCGTAGCGGGTGCGGGACATCACGGCGACCCGGCCGCCCTGCGCGAGGCCGTGCGCGATCAGGCCCTTGGCCGTCGCGGTGACCTCGGCGGCGAACGCGGCGGCGGTGACCGGGTGCCAGCCGGCGGGCGTCCGGCGGCGCAGCACCACCGCGTCGGGGGCCTCGGCCGCGTTGGTGAAGGGGAGGTCGGCCGTGCTGCCCGTGGTGGGCGGCGCCACCAGGGGCGCGGTGCGGGCCTCCCGTACGGCGCCGGTGTCGTCCCTGAGCAGGTCGACCCGGGTGCGGGAGGCCAGGTCGGTGCGATTCCTCGCCCGCTTCAGATCCTTGCGTACGCCCATGACGGCTCCCCGGTCGCGGTGCGGCTGCATGTGCCGGGTGAGTAACTTACTCACGCGTAAGGTTCTGCACTAGAGGTCGAGACGGCTTGCGTCGTCGATCGCGTCGGCGAGGCCTCGGACGTCCTTGTCCTCCGTCTTGTTCGCCAACCTCTCGGCGGTTTCCCGGAGTTCGCCCAGGCTGGGGGCGTCCGGCAGGGGGCTCTCCGGTCGGCGCAGGGCGTCGGCGAAGTAGGCGGCGGTCGTCGTGACCTGGAAGCGGACGGGTGCGTCGGTGAGCCGGTCGTGCAGGGCGCCGGTCTCCAGTCGGCCGGATTCCTCGTGCGGGGTGCGGGTGTCGGGGTCGAGCCAGCGGACGGTGGCGGTGGCGAGCCGGCCGTCGGCGCCGGGCTCGGTGCGGACGGCGTAGAGGGCGGTGACGGTGTGGCCGGGGCCGACCTCGCCGCCGTCGACGCGGTCGTCGCGGAAGTCGTCGTCGGCGACCCGGCGGTCGTCGTAGCCGATCAGACGGAACTCGGCGACGGTCTCGGGGTCGAAGGCGACCTGGGCCTTGGCGTCGCGGGCGGTCAGGTCGATGTTCTGCGGGAGGTCGGCGGAGAAGACCTCGCGGGCTTCGTCCTCGGTCGAGACGTAGGTGGTGTGGCCGTCGCCCTTGTCGGCGAGGCGTTCCATCAGGGCGTCGCCGTAGTCGCTGCCGACGCCGACGCCGAAGAGGGTGATGCCGTGTTCGCGGCGGGCGGTGGAGACGCGTTCCAGGATGGAGTCGGCGTCCGTGTCCCCGGTGTTGGCGAGGGCGTCGGAGACCAGGACGACCCGGTTCGTGGCGCCCTCGCGCAGGCCCTCGACGGCGGTGGCGTAGCCGGTCTCGACACCGGCGCCGAGGTTGGTGGAGTCGGCGGGTTCCAGGCCGCTGATGGCCTGGTGGACGCGATCGCGGTGGTCGCCGAGGCGGGTCATCGGCAGTACGGTCTCGGCCTCGCCGCTGAAGGTGACGAGGGCGACGGAGTCGTCGTCACGGAGGCGGTCGGTCATCGTGCCGAGGGCGGACCTGGCCAGGTCCAGGCGGCCGGGTTCGGCCATCGAGCCGGAGACGTCGATGACGAAGGTGAGGGCGACGGGCGGGCGTTCGCCCTGCTGCTCGGCCGTGCGGGTGGCGAGGCCCACACGGACCAGGGACCAGTCGTCGTCGCCGGTGCGGGCGCCGTCCACGGTGACCGAGAAGCCGTTGCCGTCGGGGCGTTCGTAGTCCTGGCGGAAGCTGTTGACGAACTCCTCGGGGCGGATCGTCGAGGGGTCCGGGCGCTGTCCCTCCGTGAGGGTGCGGCGGGCGTAGCCGTACGACGCGGTGTCGACGTCGAGGGCGAAGGTGGAGAGGTGGTCGGGGGCGGCCGTCCTGCCGTCCTCGTCCGTCTCCTTGTCCGTGTCACTGTCCGTGTCCCCGCGGGGTGCGCTCGGCGCGGGGAAGGCCTCGCTGCCGCGGGCCGCTCCGTCCGAGGCCTCGCCGCTGTCGGAGGCGTCCGCGCCGCAGCCTGTGAGCAGCAGTGCGGTGGCCGCCGCGATGGCGAACAGTCGTGGTGTCCGGTGTGCCCGGTGTGTCTTCATGTGCCGTGCCCCCTGTGTCCGTCGACGTCTGTGACTGTGACGGGACAGGGGGCCGGAACGTGCGACACGGGGGGTTGCGGATCCGTCTCGAACCGGGCACGAGCGCGGCCCTTCGAGACCGGTGGGTGACCCTCCGGTGACCTAGGACACCACGTCCTTGCGGGCGAAACCCCGGAAGGCCAGGGCGAACAGGACCAGGGCGTACGTCACGGAGACGGCGGTGCCCTGGATCATGCCGGACCACTCCGGGGTGGGCTGGACGGCGTCGGCCCAGGCGAACTGCCAGTGCGCGGGCAGGAAGTCGCGCCAGTCGCCGAGGGCGGTGACGGCGTCCAGGACGTTGCCGACGATGGTCAGGCCGACCGCGCCGCCGACCGCGCCGAGCGGGGCGTCGGTCTTCGTCGAGAGCCAGAACGCGAGCCCGGCGGTGACCAGTTGGGAGACGAAGACGTACCCGACCACGATCACCAGCCGCTGGGCCGCCGTGCCGGAGTCGAGCGCACCGCCCGTGGGCAGCTCCAGGGGGCCCCAGCCGTAGGCCGCGGAGCCGACGGCGAGGGCGACGACGGGCAGCAGGACCATCGCGGCCAGGCTGAGGCCGAGGCCGACGACGAGCTTCGACCACAGCAGGCGGGCCCGGGGCACGGGGGCGGCCAGGAGGTAGCGCAGCGAGGACCAGCCGGCCTCCGAGGCGACCGTGTCCCCGCAGAACAGGGCGACCGGGATGACCAGGAGGAAGCCCGCGGACACGAACAGGTTGACGGCGGCGAAGTTGGCGCCGGACGCCGTCGCCGTGTCCATCAGGGTCACCTGGTTGTTGCGGCCGCCGGGCTCGCCGCCGATCGCGAAGGCGATGAGCAGGACGAACGGCAGGGCAGCGAGGATGCCGCCCATGACCAGCGTGCGGCGGCGCTTGAGCTGGCGGACCAGCTCGACGCGCAGCGGCAGCGTGCGGCCCGCCCGGTAGCCGGAGGCGACCTCGGTGAGCGTGCTCATGCGGAACCTCCGATCAGGGTGAGGAAGGCGTCCTCCAGGCGGCGGTGCGGGCCGACGGCCTGGACGGGCACGTCGAGCCGGACGAGTTCGGCGACCAGGCGCTGGGCGCTGCCGTCGGCGTCCAGCCGGACCAGCAGGCCCTCGGCGGTGGGGGCCGCGGAGGCCACCCCCGGCAGCGCGGCGATCTTCTCCACGACCGGCTCCTCCACGGGGGTGGCGGTGCCCACGAGGAGGGTGTCGCCGGAGCCGACGATCTCGGCGACCGGTCCCGCCTGGACCAGCCGGCCCCGGTCCATGACCACGAGGTGAGTGCAGGACTGCTCGACCTCGGACAGGAGGTGGCTGGAGACGATGACCGTCCGGCCTGCCGCCGCGTACCGGATCATCACCTCGCGCATCTCGCGGATCTGCGGCGGGTCGAGACCGTTGGTCGGCTCGTCGAGGATGAGCAGGTCCGGGAGGCCGAGCATGGCCTGGGCGATGGCGAGGCGCTGGCGCATGCCCTGCGAGTACGTGCGTACGGCTCGGGCTAGGGCGTCGCCGAGGCCGGCGATCTCCAGGGCCTCCGCCAGGTGGGCGTCCCCGGCGGGGCGGCCGGTGGCCTGCCAGTACAGCTCCAGGTTCTCCCGGCCGGACAGGTGCGGGAGGAAGCCGGCGCCCTCGACGAAGGAGCCGACGCGGGAGAGGACGGGCGCGCCCGGGCGGATGGCGTGGCCGAAGACCCGGATCTCGCCGCCGTCGGGGCTGATCAGGCCCATCAGCATGCGCAGGGTCGTCGTCTTGCCCGCGCCGTTCGGGCCGAGGAGACCGAGGACCTGGCCCTTCTCGACGCGGAAGGACAGGTCGCGGACGCTGTAGCGGTCGCCGTTCGCGTACTTCTTGCTCAGGTCGGTGATCTGGAGCGGGACCTCGGCGAGCGCGGGGTCGGGGGCGGGACCCGCGGTGCGGCGGCGGGCCGTCAGCAGCAGCGCGAGCGCGAGCGCCGCGCCCGCGAGGGGCAGCCACCAGACCCAGGACGGGAGGGGGGCCGCCGCGGTCGTCACGGCGGGGGCGGTCGGGACCTTCAGGTCGCCCTTCATCGAGACGGTGTACGTCGCCGGGGTCATCGGGGAGGCGTAGCCGAGGTCCGTGGAGGCAAGGACCAGGCGCAGCCGGTGGCCCTCCTCTACCTTGTGGTCGATCGCCGGGAGCGTGATCGTGACGTCCTTGCCTGCCTTGGCGCCCTCGACGCGGACCGGGGTGACGAGCTGGGAGGGCAGCACCTGGCTGCCGCTTCCGCTGCCGCTGACGTCGTAGACCTTGGCGAAGAGGACGGCGGTGTCGGACGTCGACTTCACGTGGACGGTGACCGTCGGGGAACCGGTGACGCGCAGGTCGCCGGTGATCGGGGCGGAGTCGAAGGCGGCGTACTGGCCGGGGAAGTCGAGGGAGACGCCGACGCCGAGGGAGGAGAGCTGGGAGAGGCCTCCGCCGCCGAGTCCCGGCAGGGCCGAGACGGCGGGCGGGCTGGCGCCCGGCGGGTTGGCGAAGGACTGCTCCTCGCGGCGGCCGGTCAGGGGGAACGAGCGTTCGCCGTTCTCCAGGCCGGGGTAGCTGTCCGCGCTCGCGCCCCTGAGCTGGGCGGCGCCGTCGGTGGAGTCGACGCCTCCGGTGCGGGTGACGCGGAAGGCGGGGCCGGTGTCGGCCGCCTTGTCGTCCTTGAGGTAGCGGTCGAACCAGGCACGCACGCGTGCCTGGACACGATCGCCCTCCATGTCGCCGCCGTCGTGGCCGCCCGCGATCCAGTCGACATCGACGGGGGCGCCGTTGGCGCGGATCGCCTTCTCGGCCGCGTCGGACTGGGCGAGGGTGAAGAGGGAGTCGGTCTGGCCCTGGACGAGGAGCGTGGGGACCTTGATGCGGTCGGCGACGGCGGACGGCGAGCGCTGCTCGAGGAGCTCGCGGGCGGCGGTGTCGGGGGTGCCGGACTCGGCGACGCGGTCGTACATCGCGGCCAGCGCGGGTTCGAAGCGGGCGGAGCCGCCGCCCGTGTTGAAGAAGATGCCGGCCCACAGCTTCTTGAACACGCCGTCGGGGAACAGGGCGTCCGCGAGGTTCCAGTAGGTGATCGCGGGGGCGATGGCGTCGACGCGGTCGTCGTGGCCCGCGGCGAGCAGGGAGATCGCGCCGCCGTAGGAGGCGCCGGCCACGCCCACCCGGGGGTCGCCTGTCTTGTCGAGCTGCACCTGGGGCTGCTTCGCGAGCCAGTCGATCAGCCGGGAGACGTCGGCGACCTCGCCCTCGGGGTCGTTCAGCCCGATCTTGCCGGTGGACTTGCCGAAGCCGCGCGCCGACCACGTGAGCACCGCGTATCCGTCGCGGGCCAGCTTCTCCGCCTGCTGACGTACGTCGTCCTTGCTACCGCCGAAGCCGTGCCCGAGGAGGACGGCGGGGCGGCGGCCGGCGGCGCCGGAGGTGAAGTAGGAGGTGTCCAGGCGTACCCCGTCCACCGCCATGACCCGGTCGGTGTGGTGCACCGCGGGCGTGTCGTCGTCGGAGGCGACGGCCGTCCAGGTACCGGCACCGGCGAGTACGACCACGGCGGCCACGGCGGAGACGATCCGTCGTGGCCGCCGTGGTCCTCGCAGACCGGGCAGTCGAAGATCCATGCTTCAACCGTACGGGGTCAACCTGTCGTGGAGTTGTCGACCGGAGACCGAACTCGTCGCCATCCCGGCGGCGTACGCGGCCGTCGCGCCCTACACCAGACGCGGTACTCAGACCGGCGTGTCCTGGGCGTCCTCCGGGATCGACACCAGCCAGCGGGTGTCGCGGTGGGGGCGGAGGTAGAAGGCCCAGTAGAGGGTGGCGGCGGCGGTGATGCCGCCGGTCCACACGAGGTAGGCCGTCTCCTGCTGGGTGAGGATGTAGCCGAGGACGACGATCAGCAGGACCGGCAGCACCGGCCACAGGGGCATGCGCCAGGCGTGGGTGTCCTTGTGCCGGCCGCGGCGGGAGAGCAGGGCGGCGACCGCGACGAGCAGGTACATGCCGGTCACGGAGACGCCGGTGACGCCGTACAGGGTGTCCAGGTTCACGAAGCAGAGCAGCGCGCCGGGGACACCGACCGCGAGGGTGGCGACCCAGGGGGAGCCGAACCGGCCGAGCTTGGCGAAGAGGTCGTTGACCGGCCGGGGCCAGGCCTTGTCGCGGGCGGAGGCGAACAGGACGCGGGAGTTCTGGATGACCATCACGATGCCGGCGTTGATGATCGCGAGCGCCACGCAGAGGCTGACGAAGGTGCCGACGGCCGAGTTGGACCAGGCGGTGACCATGGCGCCGATGTCGCCGCCGGTGAGCTCGGTGAGGTCGGAGGCGCCGAAGGTGATGGCGACGACCGGGACCAGGATGATCACGGAGGAGATCGCGAGGGTGGCGAGGACCGTGCGGGCGACGTTGCGGCGCGGGTTCTCCAGCTCCTCGGAGAGGTAGACGGCGGTGGAGAAGCCCTGGGTGACGAAGAGGGCGATGGCGAGGCCGGAGACGACCAGCATGGCGGTGACGGTGTCGGTGCGGCCTTCGGCGCCGGCGACCTGCATCGAGACGAGGCTGCCCGCCCCGCGGTGGCCGTGGGCGAAGCCCAGCACCGCGACGACGGCCGCCGCGATGACCTCCAGGACCAGGAAGACGCCGGTGATCCAGGCGTTGGCGCGCAGGTCGAGCAGGCCGGCGAGGGTGGCGAGCAGCATGACGGCGGCGCCCGCGAGCGAGGGGTCGAGGTGGACGACCGGGGCCAGGTAGTCGGCCGTGCCCATCGCGATCACCGGCGGGACGATCATGACGACGAGCAGGGAGAGGACGAAGACCAGCCAGCCGGCGAGCCGCCCGGCCAGCGTCGACACCATGGCGTACTCGCCGCCCGCGCTGGGGATGAGGGTGCCCAGCTCCGAGTAGCAGAACGCCACCGCGATACAGAGCAGCGAGCCGATCGCGATCGTGAGGGCGGTCGCGGTGCCGAGCGAGCCGAAGAGGTCCGGGACCACGACGAAGAGGGTGGAGGCGGGGGTGACGCAGGAGAGGGTGAGGAGGGTGCCGCCGACGACTCCGATGGAGCGCTTGAGCTTCTGGGGACCGTCGGGTGCCTGCGCCTCGGAGGCGGCGGTGGCTACGGGGCGGAGCGTGTCGGTCATGCGGCGGGTCCGATCGACTCGTGCGGATGCCTCCGGCGGCTGTGGTGGTGCTGCATGGAACCCCGACGAAAACCGGCACGTCAATAGGTGTTCACCTACGAAATCCGTAGGTGAAGCGCGGGTTGTGCTGCGTTTACGGTCGTCTGCCGTAAGCAACTACGGCGGCTCGGGTCGTGCGGGAACCGCAGACCGGAAGCCGAAAAAAACGTGAAGCCGTCCGGAGTCCGGACGGCTTCACGAGGAAAACGGTGTCGATCAGTGGTTGCGCGGGAAGCCCAGGTCCACGCCGCCCGGACCGTCGGCCGGGTCCGGCCAGCGGGTCGTGACGACCTTGCCGCGGGTGTAGAAGTGGGTGCCGTCGTTGCCGTAGATGTGGTGGTCGCCGAAGAGCGAGTCCTTCCAGCCGCCGAAGCTGTGGTAGCCCACGGGGACCGGGATCGGGACGTTCACGCCGACCATGCCGGCCTCGATCTCCAGCTGGAAGCGACGGGCCGCGCCGCCGTCCCGGGTGAAGATCGCCGTGCCGTTGCCGAACGGCGAGCTGTTGATGAGGGCCACGCCCTCGTCGTAGGTGTCCACGCGCAGCACGCACAGCACCGGGCCGAAGATCTCGTCCTGGTAGGCCTTCGCGGTCGTCGGGACCTTGTCCAGCAGCGAGATGCCGATCCAGTGACCGTCCTCGAAGCCCTCGACCGTGTAGCCGGAGCCGTCCAGGACGACCTCCGCGCCCTCGGCCGCCGCGCCCGTGACGTAGGACGCCACCTTGTCGCGGTGGACCTTCGTGATGAGCGGGCCCATCTCGGAGGTGGGGTCGTTGCCGGGACCGATCTTGATCTTCTCGGCGCGCTCGCGGATCTTCTGCACCAGCTCGTCGCCGATCGCGCCGACGGCCACGACCGCGGAGATCGCCATGCAGCGCTCGCCCGCCGAGCCGTAGGCCGCCGAGACGGCAGCGTCCGCCGCCGCGTCGAGGTCGGCGTCCGGGAGGACCAGCATGTGGTTCTTCGCGCCGCCCAGGGCCTGGACCCGCTTGTGGTTCGCGGCGGCGGTGGTGTGGATGTACCGGGCGATCGGGGTCGAGCCGACGAAGGACACGGCCTTGACGTCCGGGTGCTCCAGGAGGCGGTCGACCGCGACCTTGTCACCGTTGACGACGTTGAAGACGCCGTCCGGCAGCCCGGCCTCGGCCAGCAGCTCGGCGAGCTTCAGGGACGCCGACGGGTCCTTCTCGGACGGCTTCAGCACGAAGGTGTTGCCGGTCGCGATGGCGATCGGGAACATCCACATCGGGACCATCGCCGGGAAGTTGAACGGCGTGATGCCCGCGACGACACCCAGCGGCTGGCGGATGGACGACACGTCCACCCGGCTGGCCACCTCGGTCGACAGCTCGCCCTTCAGCTGCACGGTGATCCCGCACGCCAGGTCCACGATCTCCAGACCGCGCGCGACCTCGCCCAGCGCGTCGCTGTGCACCTTGCCGTGCTCGGCGGTGATCAGCTCGGCGATCTCGTCCCGGTGCGCGTCCAGCAGCGCCCGGAACTTGAACAGGATCGTGGTCCGCTTGGCCAGCGAGGACGTGCCCCAGGTGGCGTAGGCGTCCTTCGCGGCGGCCACCGCGGCGTCGACCTCGTCGACGGTCGCGAACGCGACCTTGGTGGTGACGGCGCCGGTCGCCGGGTCGGTGACCGGCCCGTACGTACCCGACGCGCCTTCGACGGTCTTGCCGCCGATCCAGTGGTTGACGATCTTCGTCATGACCGAGTACTCCTTCACAGATGGCGGCGACGGGTGGAGACGTGCCGTTCGTACAGCTCACGTGCCTTCACCGCGGACGGTCGGGTCGCGGTCTCGGCCACAGGTACATCCCACCAGGCCTGCGCGGGCGGCGGGCCCGACACAGTGTCGGCCGTTTCCGTCTCGACGTAGACACATGTGGGAGTGTCGGCGCGGCGCGCCTCGGCGAGGGCCTCGCGCAGTTCGCGGACGGTCTTCGCGCGCAGCACGCGCATGCCGAGGCTGGCCACGTTGGCGGCCAGGTCGACGGGCAGCGGGGCCCCGGTGAAGGTGCCGTCGTCCGAGGTGTAGCGGTACGCGGTGCCGAACCGCTCGCCGCCCACCGACTCCGACAGACCGCCGATCGAGGCGTAGCCGTGGTTCTGCACGAGCAGGATCTTGATCGCGATCCCCTCCTGCACGGCCGTCACGATCTCCGTCGGCATCATCAGATAGGTGCCGTCGCCGACCAGTGCCCAGACGTTGCGCTCGGGAGCGGCCAGCTTCACGCCGATCGCGGCCGGGATCTCGTATCCCATGCAGGAGTAGCCGTACTCCAGGTGGTACTGGTCACGGGAGCGCGCCCGCCACAGTTTGTGCAGGTCGCCGGGGAGTGAACCGGCCGCGTTGATGATCACGTCCGACTCGTCGGCGAGGGCGTCCAGGGCGCCGAGCACCTGCGGCTGGGTCGGCCGTACGTCCGGCTCCTCGGCCTCGTAGCAGGCGTCGACGCGCTGCTCCCAGCGCTCCTTGTCCTCCGAGTACTCGGTGACATAGGCGTCGGTGACCCGGTGGCCGTGCGTCTGGAGGGCCGCGGTCAGCTCGCCGAGGCCGCTGCGGGCGTCGGCCACGAGCGGCAGACCGGCGAGCTTGTGGCCGTCGTAGGGTGCGATGTTGAGGTTGAGGAAGCGGACGCCTTCGGCGGCGAACAGGGTGTTGGAGGCGGTGGTGAAGTCCGTGTACCGGGTGCCCACACCGATCACCAGGTCGGCGGTGCGGGCGAGTTCGTCCGCCGTCGCCGTGCCGGTGTGGCCCACGCCGCCCACGTCCTGGGGGTGGTCGTAGCGGAGCGAGCCCTTGCCGGCCTGGGTGGAGGCGACCGGGATGCCGGTGGTCTCGGCGAACTCGGCGAGCGCCTCCTCGGCGCGGCTGTGGTGGACCCCGCCGCCGGCGACGATCAGCGGGCGGCGGGCGGCACGGATCGCGCGGACCGCCTCCGCGAGTTCGGTCGGGTCGGCGCCCGGACGGCGTACGACCCAGGTGCGCTCGGCGAAGAACTCGTCGGGCCAGTCGTAGGCCTCGGCCTGGACGTCCTGGGGCAGCGCGAGGGTGACCGCGCCGGTCTCCACCGGGTCGGTGAGGACGCGCATCGCCTGGAGGGCCGCCGGGATCAGGGCCTCGGGGCGGGTGACGCGGTCGAAGTACCTCGACACCGGGCGCAGCGTGTCGTTGACCGACACGTCGCCGGCGTAGGGGACCTCGAGCTGCTGGAGCACCGGGTCGGCGACGCGGGTCGCGAAGATGTCGCCGGGCAGCAGGAGGACCGGGATGTGGTTGACGGTCGCCAGGGCGGCGCCGGTGACCAGGTTGGTCGCGCCGGGGCCGATCGAAGTCGTCACCGCGTGGGTGGACAGCCGGTTCGACTGGCGGGCGTAGCCGACGGCCGCGTGCACCATCGACTGCTCGTTGCGGCCCTGGTGGAACGGCATGTCGTCGCCGTACTCGACCAGCGCCTGGCCGAGGCCGGCGACGTTGCCGTGGCCGAAGATGCCCCAGGTCGCACCGATCAGCCGCTGCCGTACGCCGTCGCGCTCCGTGTACTGGGCGGCGAGGAAGCGGACGAGTGCCTGGGCGACCGTCAGCCTCGTCGTCGAGGTCTGCGCCGTCATCGGTAACCCCCTGTGCTCTCTACGTGGTCCGGGTGGAAGCAGATCCGCCACTCCCGTGTCTCACCCGGTCCCGCCATGACGTTCAGGTAGTACATGGCGTGGCCGGGCTGGGCGATGGCCGGGCCGTGCCAGCCGTCGGGGACGAGCACGGCGTCGCCGGAGCGGACCTCCGCGAGGACGTCGGATCCGCCTTCGCGTGAAGGGGATACGCGCTGATAGCCGAAACCGTTCGGGCCGTCGATCTCGAAGTAGTAGATCTCCTCGAGTTCGGCCTCCTCGCCCGGCCGGTGCTCGTCGTGCTTGTGCGGCGGGTACGAGGACCAGTTGCCGCCCGGGGTGATCACCTCGACGGCGATCAGCTTGTCGCAGTCGAAGGCGTCGGCGGAGGCGAAGTTGCGCACCAGACGGGCGCAGTTGCCGCTGCCGCGCTCTTCGACGGGGACCTCCGGCGCGGGGCCGTAGCGGGCGGGGAGTTGTCGCTCGCACTTCGCTCCTGCCAGGGCGAAGCGGCCTCCCGCGCCGGAGGCGATCTGGACCCGGGCGTCACGGGGAACGTACGCGAAGTCGGTTACCGACGCGAAAACGCTCTCCCTGCCCAGGAGTTGGAACTCTTCACCGGCTGTTTGCACGGTACATCCGCCTTTCAGCGGAAGCACGATCCACTCACTGTCACCCGTGGTGAAGAGGTGCGTGCCACCCGGCTCCAGCTCGACGATCCGCAGACTGCAGTAACCCCAGCCGGCTCGTTTCGGATCGATGTCGAGCGTGTAGTCGGCACCGGCCGTGGTGCCGTGCGGGAGGTACAGGTCGTGGTGCGGCTCTGTGTGTGTCATGCGGCCCTCACAGCAGTCCTACGGCGGTGTCCACGGCGGCGGCGACATCCCCGTCCGCCGGGTAGAGCAGCGAACGGCCGACCACCAGGCCCCGGACGGTGGGGAGCTGGAGCGCCCCGCGCCACTTCTCGTACGCGCCGTCCTGGTCCTCGCCGACCTCGCCGCCCAGCAGGACGGCGGGCAGCGTGGACGTCTGCATGACCTCGGCCATGTCGTCGGGGTTGTCGGTGACCGGGAGCTTCAGCCAGGTGTAGGCCGAGGTGCCGCCCAGGCCCGAGGCGATGGCGATCGACTTGGTGACGGCCTCGGCGGAGAGGTCGTTGCCCACCTTGCCGTCCGGGGTGCGACGGCTGATGAACGGCTCGACGAAGAGGGGGAGCTCACGGGCGGCCATGTCGTCGATGGCGCGGGCCGTGGACTCCAGGGTGGTGAGCGAGCCCGGGTCGTCGTAGTCGATGCGCACCAGCAGCTTGCCCGCGTCGAAGTTCAGCCGCTCGATGTCCTCGGGGCGGTGACCGGTGAAGCGGTCGTCGAGCTCGAAGACGGATCCCTGGAGGCCGCCACGGTTCAGCGAGCCCATGACGACCTTGCCGTCGAGGGCGCCGAGGAGGAGCAGGTCGTCCAGGATGTCGGCGGTCGCGAGGACGCCGTCGACGCCGGGCCGGGAGAGGGCCAGGCACAGGCGCTCGAGCAGCCCGGCCCGGTTGGCCATGGCCAGCCGGTCGCCGCCGACGCCGAGGGCGCCACGGGCCGGGTGGTCGGCGGCGACGATCATCAGCCGGCCGGAGTCGCCCAGCAGCGGTCTGCGCGGGCGGCGGGCGGCCGCCTCGGCGATCGCCTCGGGGTGCTGCGTGCGCAGGCGGACGAGTTCGGAGATGTCCACGGTCGTCACAGGACGGCCCCCGCCTTGAGCGCGGCGTCCACTTCGTCCGGTGTCGGCATCGCGGAGGAGCACTCCAGCCGGGAGGCGACGATGGCGCCCGCGGCGTTGGCGTGACGCATGATCTTCTCCAGGTCCCAGCCCGCGAGCAGACCGTGGCAGAGGGAGCCGCCGAAGGCGTCACCGGCGCCGAGGCCGTTCAGGACGTTCACCGGGAGCGGCGGGACCTCGGCGGACTCGCCCTTGCTGTTGACGGCGAGGACACCCTTGGGGCCCTGCTTGACCACCGCGAGTTCGACACCGGCGTCCAGCAGCGCCTGGGCCGCGGCCCGGGGCTCGCGCACTCCGGTGGCGACCTCCACCTCGTCGAGGTTTCCCACGGCGACGGTTGTGTGCTTGAGGGCCTCGACGTAGAACGGGCGGGCGGTGTCGGGGTGGCTCCAGAACATCGGGCGCCAGTCGAGGTCGAAGACCGTGGTGCCGGCCTTGGCCCGGTGGGCCAGGGCGGCGAGGGTCGCCGTACGGCTGGGTTCCTCGCTCAGGCCGGTGCCGGTGACCCAGAAGATGCGGGTCTCCCGGACGGCGTCGAGGTCGAGTTCGTGGGCGTCGATCTCCAGGTCCGGCGCCTTGGGCTGCCGGTAGAAGTACAGCGGGAAGTCGTCCGGCGGGAAGATCTCGCAGAAGGTGACGGGCGTCGGCAGTCCGGGCACGGCGGTGACCCAGCGGTCGTCGACGCCGAAGCCGCGCAGGGCCTCGTGCAGATAGGTGCCGAAGGGGTCGTCACCGGTGCGGGAGATCACCGCCGTCTCGCGGCCGAGGCGGGCTGCGGCGACCGCGACGTTGGTCGCCGATCCCCCCAGGAACTTCCCGAAGGACGTGACCTGCGGGAGTGGGACGCCCGTCTGTAGCGGATAGAGGTCCACCCCTATCCGCCCCATGGTGATCAGGTCGTACGCCATCGAGTTCCCTTCGTATCGGCTCGTCCCCGTGAGACCGCTCGTGGCACGTCCCCGGCACGTCCCCGTATCGGCTCTCACGGCTTTGTAGCCCCGCGCGGCGGGCCCTGTCAATGTTTTGTCCAGACATTCGGACCAGCCCTTGACACCCCCTTCGGTGAGACAGCACGCTGACGCCCATGACGTCGTTGTCACCTCAGTCACCAGTTTCCGGTGTTTCCCGCATCCGTGTCGGATCCGCCCCCGACAGCTGGGGCGTCTGGTTCCCGGACGATCCCGCCCAGGTCCCCTGGCAGCGCTTCCTCGACGAGGTCGCGCAGTCCGGCTACGAATGGATCGAGCTCGGCCCCTACGGGTACCTGCCGACCGATCCCGCACTCCTCACCGAGGAGACGGCCAAGCGTGGCCTGAAGGTGTCGGCGGGCACGGTCTTCACCGGCCTGCACCACGGCGAGGCCGTCTGGGAGAAGACCTGGGCGCACGTCGCGGACAACGCGGTGCTCGCCCAGGCGATGGGCGCGAAGCACCTGGTCGTCATCCCGTCCTTCTGGCGGGACGACAAGACCGGCGAGGTACTGGAGCCGGACACCCTCACGCCCGAGCAGTGGCGCAACCTCACCTCGCTGACCGAGCGGCTCGGCAAGGAGGTGCGGGAGCGGTACGGCCTGCAGATCGTCGTCCACCCGCACGCCGACACGCACATCGACAGCGAGGAGAACGTGGTCCGCTTCCTGGACGGCACCGACTCCGACCTGGTGTCGCTGTGCCTGGACACCGGGCACTACGCGTACTGCGGCGGCGACAGCGTCAAGCTGATCGAGACCTACGGCGAGCGGATCGGGTACCTGCACCTCAAGCAGGTCGACCCGGAGATCCTGGCGGACGTGCGGGCCAACCAGGTGCCGTTCGGGCCGGCCGTCGCGCGCGGCGTGATGTGCGAGCCGCCCGCCGGTGTGCCCGCGCTGGGGCCGGTGCTGGAGGCCGCGCAGAAGCTGGATGTCGATCTGTTCGCGATCGTCGAGCAGGACATGTATCCGTGCGAGCCTGACGCTCCGCTGCCCATCGCGCAACGTACGCGGGCGTTTTTGAGGTCGTGCGGGGCGTAGACGCGTCCACCGGGGTGCCGGGTTCCGTGTCCGCGCGAGTGCAGGTTGTGTGTGGCTTGTCGCGCAGTTCCCCGCACCCCTTAACGGCGTTGCCCCTGCCGTAGCACCATAAGGGCCCATGGCTGGGAGTGCCGTACGCACCCGATCCGGTGAAGGACCCGATGGCTCCTGGGAGTTCGCCGCGTCTCGGCCCCATCCGCGGCTGCGGCCCGGGGTGATGAGCTACCGCGGGATCCGGCTCGCCATGAACCGGCCGCGGCGGCGGCTCGAGACGCCCATCGGCGCCTCGACCCTGCTGCTGGGGTTCGAGCAGCCCGTGCGGATCTCGCGGGCGGGGCGGACGCCGGACACGCTCGTGTCCGTGTACTGCGGGCCCACGACCACGCCCGCCGTCGGGGAGCACGGGGGGCGGTTCTCGGGCATCGAGGTGCTCATGACGCCCTGGGCCGCGTTCACCCTCTTCGGCACGCCCCAGCACGAGCTGGTCAACCGCACCGTCGACCCCGACACGCTGCCGCACTCCCTGGGGTCGCCCCTCGGTGAACTCGCCGCCGCGCTGGCCGCGTTACCCGGCTGGGCGGACCGGTTCGGGCTGCTGGACGAGGTTCTCACCCGGTGGCGGGAGGCCGGTACGCCGAGTTCGGACCGGGTGGCGCGGGCCTGGTCGCTGCTCGTGCGGACGGGCGGCGCGATACCGGTGCCCCGGCTGGCCGAGGAGGTCGGCTGGAGCGTACGGCACCTGGAGAACCGGTTCCGTGAGCAGATCGGGCTCGGCCCCAAGGCGGCGGCCCGCGTGCTGCGGCTGCAACGGGCCCGTCGGCTGCTGGCGCAGGGGCAGAGCGCGGCAGAGACCGCCGCCCTCTGCGGCTTCTACGACCAGGCCCACCTCAGCGGTGAGTTCAAGGCGATGACGGGGTGCACGCCGAGGGAGTTCACGCAGGCCAGGCGGCTTCCGGCGCAGGTGTCGCCGGCCGCGGACCGGCTGAGCGGGGAGGCGACGAGCCTGGTCCTGCCGGCCCGCCCGGACGATTGGTCCGGACCGGGTGCGCATTTTTCCAAGACCCGCCGCATTGGCTGAATACAGGCTGGGGGTCTGCCAGTTGATCCGGCGATTTCCGGCCGTTCCGGGCGCTTCGAGCTTTCCGGTGCTTCGAGTGATCCGGGCTCTTCGGTCGTTCTGATCGTTCCGGGGGGATGGCGGGGAGCGGGAACGGGTCGGGCCTGTCGCAGCGGGCCCGGCCCGCCTCCTGTCGGCGGCCTCGGGGCAGTTGTCAATACGCCCCTCCCAGCGGCCCCGCACACTTCTCTGCTTCATCTGTGTCACAAACTCCCCTTTTCCGTCACGCATGTCGCGCGTACGCGGGTCTTGTGTCACACGAGGTCAACAGCCGCACTCCCACAGTCACCGAGCGTCGTTCACCGGGCACAGGCTTGGTGATCGCCAGCGCAGTGCCGGGCTCCCCCGGGCGGCCTCCCGGCCGCCGACCCCCGCGCGCGCAGGGAGGTGCAGCTCATGACCGACCGAAGGCTCTGGTCCTACAAAGAGATCGCGGCGCACATCAAGGTGCAGCCGGACACCGTACGGTCCTACCGCAAGCACGGGCTGCTGCCCCCGCCCGACCATGTCGAGGGCGGCAAGCCCTTCTGGTACGCCGACACCGTGCGTGCCTGGGTCGCCTCCCGGCCGGGCAACCGGGGACGCGCTCTGGACTGACCCTCGGCGGAGAAAGAACCAGCTGTGCCTCACGGACGCGTGGGGCACAGTGCTGCGGGCGGACTTCTCCGTCAAGCCCCTGCTCTC
The DNA here is from genome assembly GCF_035983595.1 of Streptomyces sp. NBC_01334. Classification (NCBI taxonomy): domain Bacteria; kingdom Bacillati; phylum Actinomycetota; class Actinomycetes; order Kitasatosporales; family Streptomycetaceae; genus Streptomyces; species Streptomyces sp. NBC_01334. The sequence continues at coordinate 3,770,858 of NZ_CP130718.1, forward strand.
CGGCCCGAAGACCGTGCTGCGGCCCTTCACCGAGGCCGACGCCGACAGCATGTGGGAGATCATCGGCGACCCCGAGGTCGTCCGCTTCACCTTCCCGCCGCACAGCGACCTCACCGGCGAGCGGGTGCGTTCCTGGTACGGCTCCCGCGCCGAGCAGCCCGCCCGGCTGGACCTCGCCGTCACCGTCCGTGACACCGGCGAACTGGTCGGCGAGGTCGTGCTGCACATGGGGATCCCCCGCCTTGAGCGAAGTCGAGAGGTGGGGGAGGGATCCGGACGCCCGCAGCTGCACCTTCCGCACCCTGATCGGACCCCGGGGCCGCGACCGCGGGCTCGGCACCGAGGCGACCCGGCCCATCGTCGGCCACGGCTTCGAGCAACTGGGCCTGCACCGCGTCCAGCTGGAGCTTTACGGCGACAACGAACGGGCCCGGCGCGTCTACGAGAAGGTCGGGTTCGTGGTCGAGGGGGTGCGGCGGGAGGCCGCGCTGTGGAACGGGGTGTGGGTGGACGAGGTGCTCATGGCGATCCTGGACCGGGAGTGGGCCGCGCTCAGGCCCACGGATCGATGACCGTCACCCCTGCGCCCGGGGCGGTGCCCAGCGCGGACAGGGCGGCCGGGGTCTCGTCCAGTGTGATCGTCGACGTCACCAGCAGATCGGGGCGCACCACTCCCGCACGGACCAGCTCCAGCATCTGCGGGTAGGTGTGCGCGGCCATGCCGTGACTGCCCAGGATCTCCAGTTCCAGGGCGATGGCACGGGCCAGCGGGACGGGGGTCGTGCCGTCCGCCGAGGGAAGCAGGCCGACCTGGACGTGCCGACCCCGGCGGCGCAGCCCGTTCACCGAGGCGGCGCAGGTGGCGGGGGAACCGAGCGCGTCGAGGGAGAGGTGAGCGCCGCCACCGGTCAGCTCACGGACCGCCTCCGCCGTGTCCGGCACCCCCCGCGCGTCCACGCACTCCGCCGCGCCGAACTTCCGCGCCAGGTCCAGGGCCTTCGGGGAGACGTCCACCGCCACCACCCGTGCCCCGCTCGCCGCCGCGATCATCACCGCCGAGAGACCCACGCCTCCGCAGCCGTGCACCGCCGCCCACTCCCCCGCCGCGACCCGGCCCTGCTGCACCACCGCCCGGAACGCCGTGGCGAACCGGCAGCCGAGGGAGGCGGCGGTGGCGTACGACAGGCCGTCGGGGATCGCGACCAGGTTCACATCGGCGTGGTCCAGGGCCACGTACTGGGCGAAGGAGCCCCAGTGCGTGAAGCCGGGCTGGGTCTGCCGCTCGCACACCTGGTGGTCGCCGGCCGCGTAGGACGGGCAGCTGCCGCAGCCGCACACGAAGGGGACGGTCACCCGGTCGCCCGCCCGCCACCTGGTGACCCGGGCACCGACCTCCTGTACGACACCGGCGAGTTCATGGCCGGGCACGTGCGGCAGGGTGATGTCCGGGTCGTGGCCCATCCAGCCGTGCCAGTCGCTGCGGCACAGGCCGGTGGCCTCGACGCGCACGGTGACTCCGTGGGGGGCCGGCCGGGGGTCGGCCAGTTCACGTACCTCGGCCGGCTCCCCGTACCGCTCGAACACCACAGCGCGCATGTGCCTTCACCCTCGCCTTCGCCCGCGGAGACCCACGGTGACCCGCGGGGACCCACGGTGACCCGCGGACCTCCGTCCACCTTGGATCTCCGCGAACGCTAACCGTGCGCGTCGACCTTGTCCCGCCCGGGCCCGTCGGGCGCGGATTCGTCCGGCGCCGGTTCCGGCGCGGCGGCCGGTGCCTGCCGCGTCGGCTCCCCCTCGCTCAGTCCGAACCGCTGGTGGAACCTGCGCAGCGGTGCGGGTGCCCACCAGGTGGCCCTGCCGGTGAGGCGCATGATGGCCGGGACCAGGAGGCTGCGCACCACCATCGCGTCCATCAGGACCGCCAGGGCGATGCCCAGGCCGAGCATCTTGGTGTTGGTGACGCGCGAGGTACCGATCGCGACCATCACCACCGCCAGGATGACCGCGGCCGCCGTGATCAGGCCGCCGGTGCGCCGCAGGCCCAGAGCGACCGCCCCTTCGTGGTCGCCGGTGCGGTCGTACTCCTCCTTGATGCGGGAGAGCAGGAAGACGCCGTAGTCCATCGAGAGGCCGAAGGCCACGCAGAACATCAGGACCGGGAGGGTGGTCTCTATGGATCCGGGGCTGGTGAAGCCGAGCAGGCCGGAGAGATGGCCGTCCTGGAAGACCCAGACCACCGCGCCGAACATGGCCGTCAGGCTGAGCGCGTTGAGCAGGACCGCCTGGAGCGGGATCAGCACACTGCCGGTCAGCAGGAAGACCAGGAGCAGGGTGACTACGGCTATGAAGACCACCGCCCAGGGCAGCTGGGCGCCGATCGCGTGCTTGGAGTCGACCAGGACGGCGGCCGTGCCGGTCACGGCGGTATCGAAGGGAGCGGCCGTGGCGCGCAGCTCACCGACCAGGTTCTGGGCCGCGTCGTCGACGGCCTCGCCCTTGGGCAGCACCGTGAAGTACGCCGCGTCGCCGTTCACCAACGGGCCGTCCACCCGGGCCACTTCCGGCAGCGCAGCCACGCGCTCCTTGTAGGCCGCGTACTGGGCCTGGGTAGCCCTGCCCTCGGCGAGTACCTCGAGGCCGCCGCCGGGACTGCCCGGGAAGCCGTCCCTGATGTGCTGCTGCACGACGTGGGACTCGGCCGAGGAGGGCAGCTGGCGGTCGTCGGCCGTGCCGAACCTGACGCCGAGGAAGGGCAGTCCGAGGAGGACGAGGGCGGCCGTGGTGGCCAGGGCGAAGAAGGGGGCGCGGCGCATGACCAGGCTCGCCGTGCGGCCCCAGGCCCTGCCGCCCTCGTCGCCGGGCGCCGGCGCGGGCCGGCCCCTGCGGAACAGGCGGCGCAGATCGAGGGAGTTGACCCGGTCGCCCAGCAGGATCAGTGCCGCCGGGAGCAGGATCAGGGCGGCCGCGGCGGCCAGCAGGACCACGGCCATGCCTGCGTAGGCGAAGGAGCGCAGGAAGTACTGGGGGAAGAGGAGCATCGCGGCCAGGGACACCGCGACCGTGAGCGCGGAGAACAGGACCGTGCGGCCCGCCGTGCGCAGGGTGGTGCCGATGGCCGTCGACGGGTCGGCGCCGGCGGCGAGTTCCTCGCGGAAGCGGCGGACGATGAACAGGGCGTAGTCGATGGCGAGGCCGAGGCCCAGGGCCGTGGTGAGGTTCATCGCGAAGATGGAGACGTCGGTGAACCGCGTGAGGCCGCTGAGGACGGCGTTCGTGCCGAGGATCGCGACGATGCCGATGCCGAGCGGCAGCAGGGCGGCGATCGCGCTGCCGAAGACCATCACCAGCAGCACCAGTGTGATCGGCAGGGCGATCATCTCGGCGCGGGTCAGGTCCTCCTGGATGATGGTCTGCATCTCGTGCCGCACGGCGACGCCGCCGCCGATCTTCACCTCCACCGGCCCGTGCGTGCCGCGCAGGGCGGGGGCGATGCGGTCGAGGGTCTCCCCCATCGCCTTCTCGTCGCCCGTGATGCGGGCGGCTATCAGCGCTTCGTGGCCGTCCTGCGCGCGCAGGGCGGGGGCCGTCCCCGCGTCGGCCTGCCAGTAGGAGCCGACGCCGACGATGCCCTTCTCGGCGGCCAGGCTCGCGGTGAGCCGGTTCGCCTCGGCGACGACCGCCGGGTCGTCCACGGAGGCCTCGCCCGCGTCGACCAGCAGCAGAAGGTTGGGCTGGGAGCCGGGGAACTCACGCTCCAGGGCCTTCGTCGCGTACGTGGACTGCGCACCCGGATCCTCCCAGCCGCCGCTGCCCAGCCGCTCGGCGACCCCGCTGCCGGCCAGCACCGCGAGCACGGTGAGCACCAGGGCCGCGAGCAGCGACAGCCTGGGCCGGGCGGTCACGAAGCGGGTCCAGCCTCCGGGACGGGGTGGGCTGTTGACTTCGGTCATCGTGCGGTGTCCCCTTCACCCTGCAAGCAGTCGTGCAAGCCGTAAAATGGCAAACACGAGAGAGCGCTCGCGTTTCTGGATCCCAGAATGCGAGCGACCGCTCGCGTTTGTCAATCGGGTCCGGGAAAGCTGGGGAAGACGCGTGGCCGAGAGCCAGGAGAAGGAACAGCCGCGCCGGCGCCAGGCGCGCGGCGAGCGGCGTATCGCGCAGCTGCTCGAGGCAGCGGCCAGCGTGTTCTGCACGACCGGCTACACCGCCGCCAGCACCAACGCCATCGCCCGCGAGGCCGGCGTCTCACCGGGCACGCTCTACCAGTTCTTCCCGAACAAGGAAGCGATCGCGATCGAGCTGGGCGACCGCCTCATGCACGAGATGCGCGACGCCTTCGGCGAGGCTCTCGCCCCGGTCGACCCCGCGACCCCGCTGGAGGAGGCCGTCGGTGCGGCCGTGGACCGGTTCATCGCCTTCAACTGCGACCATCCGGTGTTCTTCGCCCTGATGCACGGGCCCGACATCCCCGGCCACATCGCCGAGGAGCACGACGCGCTGCACGCCACCCTGCTCGCCCGCATCGAGGGCCTGCTCTCCTCCCTGCTGCCGGACTCGCCGCCCACCGACCTCACCCGCACGGCGCACATGTGCCTGGGGCTGTACAAGGCGGGCCTGGAGCTGGTCCTGGGCCACGAGGGCGCCGAGCGCGACGCGTATGTGCAGGAGCTCAAGCACGTGCTGATCCGCTATCTGGAGCCGCTGGTGGGCGACCGGCTGGGCCGTGTCGAGGGCAGCGGCGCCGGGGCCACCACGGCCCGGTAGTCCGGGTACCCGCCGCCTCCTCTGCCGGAAGCATCCGCACCCCCTCCGCGCGGCGGGTCCTGTTCTTTGATTCATACCCCCTAGGGGTATAGTCTCAGTTGACGGGAGACCTCTCGCGGCCCCGCCCGCCCCACCTGCCTCCATGAGGAGAACGACATGACCGCTCAAACCGACACCCCGGGCTCCGTCACCACCGTCTACAAGGTGAGCGGCATGAGCTGCGGCCACTGCGAGGGCGCCGTCTCCGGCGAGCTCTCCGAGCTCGCCGGTGTCACCTCGGTGAAGGCCGTCGCCTCGACCGGTGAGGTCACGGTCGTCTCCGCCGCCGCGCTCGACGAGGAGGCCGTACGCGCCGCCGTCGACGAGGCGGGCTTCGAGCTGGTCCGCCAGGCCTGAGGCACCCGCACCTGCGCACCTCCCCTCGACACCCCTCCTCCACCCACCGGGCCGTGCCGACCAGCTGATACTGGTTCCGTACGGCCCGGTCCGCTTCCTGGAGCACGGACATGACCAGCACCACCACGGAAACGCCGATAGCCGAACCGCCCGCGCCGACCGCCGAGGTCGAACTGCTCATCGGCGGAATGACCTGCGCCTCCTGCGCGGCCCGCGTCGAGAAGAAACTCAACCGCATGGACGGCGTCGTCGCGACGGTCAACTACGCGACGGAGAAGGCCAAGGTCAGCTATCCGGCCGGGACCGAGGTCGCCGACCTGATCGCGACCGTGGTGAAGACCGGGTACACGGCCGAGGAACCCGTGCCCGTCCCGGAGCCGGCCCAGGAGGACGCCCCCCAGGACCCCGAGCTTGCGGACCTGCGGCACCGGCTCCTCGTCTCCGTGCTGCTCGCCGCGCCCGTCGTCCTGCTCGCGATGGTCCCGTCGCTCCAGTTCGACAACTGGCAGTGGCTCTCGCTGACGCTCGCCGCGCCCGTGGTCGTCTGGGGCGGCGGCCCGCTGCACAAGGCCGCCTGGACGAACCTGCGGCACGGCGCGGCCACCATGGACACGCTGGTCTCGGTCGGCACGCTGGCCGCGCTCGGCTGGTCACTGTGGGCGCTGTTCTTCGGCGACGCGGGCATGCCCGGCATGCGGCACCCCTTCGAACTCACCGTCTCCCGTACGGACGGCGCCTCCACGATCTATCTGGAGGTCGCCGCCGGCGTCACCGCCTTCATCCTGCTCGGCCGCTACCTGGAGGCCCGCTCCAAGCGGCGCGCGGGGGCGGCGCTGCGGGCGCTCATGGAGCTCGGCGCGAAGGACGTGGCCGTGCTGCGGGGCGGCAGGGAAGTGCGGATCCCGGTGGACCTGCTGGCCGTCGGGGACCGGTTCGTCGTACGGCCCGGGGAGAAGGTCGCCACCGACGGGACGGTCGTGGAGGGCACGTCCGCCGTGGACGCCTCGATGCTGACCGGCGAGTCGGTCCCCGTGGACGTCGGGCCCGGCGACGCCGTCACCGGCGCGACCGTGAACGCCGGCGGTCGGCTGGTCGTCGAGGCCACCCGGATCGGCGCGGACACCCGGCTCGCGCGCATGGCGCAGCTGGTCGAGGCCGCGCAGACCGGCAAGGCCGAGGTGCAGCGGCTGGCCGACCGGATCTCCGGCGTCTTCGTACCGGTGGTGCTGCTGATCGCGGTCGCCACCTTCGGCGGCTGGCTCGGCGCGACGGGTGACACGGTCGCCGCGTTCACGGCGGCCGTCGCGGTCCTGATCATCGCCTGCCCGTGCGCGCTCGGGCTCGCCACGCCGACCGCGCTCATGGTCGGCACCGGGCGCGGCGCCCAGCTCGGCATCCTCATCAAGGGCCCGGAGGTCCTGGAGTCCACGCGCCGTGTCGACACCGTCGTACTCGACAAGACCGGGACCGTCACCACCGGCCGGATGACCCTTCAGGACGTGTACGTCGTCGACGGCACCGACGAGCGGCAGCTGCTGCGGCTCGCGGGCGCCCTGGAGCACGCCTCCGAGCACCCGGTCGCCCGGGCGGTGGCCGCGGGCGCCGAGGAAAGGGCCGGGGAGCTGCCCGCGACCGAGCGGTTCGAGAACGTGCCCGGGCGTGGCGTGCGCGGGCGGGTGGAGGGCCACGAGGTGGCCGTGGGGCGCCTCTTCGAGACCGTCCCGGACGAGGTGGCCCGGGCGAAGGAGGAGGCCGAGCGGGGCGGCCGCACGGCCGTCGTCGTGGGGTGGGACGGCGCGGCACGCGGGGTGCTCGCGGTCGCGGACGCGGTCAAGGAGACCAGCGCCGAGGCGGTGCGGCAGCTGCGGGCGCTGGGGCTCGCCCCGGTGCTGCTGACCGGGGACAACCAGGCGGTCGCGGAGTCGGTCGCGGAAGCCGTCGGGATCGACCGGGTGATCGCCGAGGTGCTGCCCGAGGACAAGGTCGACGTCGTACGGCGGCTGCAGGACGAGGGGCGGGTCGTCGCCATGGTCGGGGACGGTGTCAACGACGCGGCCGCGCTCGCCACCGCCGATCTGGGGCTGGCCATGGGGACGGGCACGGACGCCGCGATCGAGGCGAGCGACCTGACGCTGGTACGCGGGGATCTGCGGGTGGCCGCGGACGCCATCCGGCTGTCCCGGCGGACCCTGGCGACGATCAAGGGCAACCTGGTGTGGGCCTTCGGCTACAACGTGGCCGCGCTGCCGCTGGCCGCCGCCGGGCTGCTGAACCCGATGATCGCGGGGGCGGCGATGGCGTTCTCGTCGGTGTTCGTCGTGACGAACAGCCTGCGGCTGCGCGCCTTCAAGTAATACCGCCGAGTAGGTCGTTGCCGATCAGGGAGACCCCTGGAGTCCTGCGCGAGCCTCACATAAGCTCTTCACAAGGCTCGCGCATCATCCTTACGCTTGGGCCTCGATCGCCGTATCCGGTCTCTTGCGCATCTAACGGACATATGCAAGAGACACAGATCACAGTGATGTGAACGTAACCATCGAAGGGGTTCGAAGGTCTAAGTTGACGATGTCAGGAAGCGTCTTGGGGGGCGTGACCTGACATCTGAGGATGTCTTGGGGGACTTCCTCAGAGATGCGTTGCCGGGGCACGTACACCGGGAAGCTTTGAGCGGCCCTCCCAGCGTGCGCTGTCCCGGCAGATCGCACACGGTGGTGGTGGGGCGAGTTCTGCTCGTTCTGCTCAACCGCAGGCACGACAACCGAAGATGGTTACAAACAGCGAATTCAGGCGCTGTTCTCACAACGCCCGGCCGGATCCCGTGGGGGGAATCCGCACCGGGACATGGGAAGGCGCCCTGGTCGTCGGCCCGTGGGGGGACTGGCGCCGGGGCGCCTTCCGTATGCCCTGCGCACAGGACCGTCAGGCCCGGGACCGCCGGGGGCGCACACACCACTGCCCGGGACATCGGGCCCGGGCAGTCAGGAAATTCACCGGTGGCGGGGCACCCGATCAGGCGGCGCCCCCACCGGCAGGGTCAGCGCTCCTCGACAGGGACGAAGTCGCGCTCGACGACACCCGTGGCCGTGCCACCCGGGGGCAACCCCCGGACCCCCGGCCGCAACTCCGAGGCCACCCGCGATCCCCTGCTCAGCGGACCCGGACCACGCCCCGGGCAAGCCAGGAAAACACGACCCAGTGACGGGGCGCCCCCAAGCAGCGGCGCCCCCACCGGCAGGTGTCAGCGCTCCTCGACAGGGACGAAGTCGCGCTCGACGACACCCGTGTAGATCTGGCGCGGGCGGCCGATGCGGGAGCCGGGCTCCTTGATCATCTCGTGCCACTGGGCGATCCAGCCCGGGAGGCGGCCCAGGGCGAACAGGACCGTGAACATCTCGGTCGGGAAGCCCATGGCCCGGTAGATCAGGCCGGTGTAGAAGTCGACGTTCGGGTAGAGGTTGCGCGAGACGAAGTAGTCGTCGGAGAGCGCGTGCTCCTCCAGCTTCAGCGCGATGTCCAGCAGCTCGTCGGACTTGCCGAGGGCCGAGAGGACGTCGTGCGCCGCCGCCTTGATGATCTTCGCGCGCGGGTCGAAGGACTTGTACACCCGGTGGCCGAAGCCCATCAGGCGGACGCCGTCCTCCTTGTTCTTCACCTTGCGGATGAAGGAGTCGACGTCGCCGCCGTTGGCCTGGATACCCTCGAGCATCTCCAGCACGGACTGGTTGGCGCCGCCGTGCAACGGGCCCCACAGCGCGGAGATGCCGGCCGAGATCGAGGCGAACATGTTCGCCTGCGAGGAGCCGACCAGGCGGACCGTGGACGTCGAACAGTTCTGCTCGTGGTCCGCGTGCAGGATCAGCAGCTTGTCGAGCGCGGAGACGACGACCGGGTCGAGCTCGTACTCCTGAGCCGGCACCGAGAACGTCATGCGCAGGAAGTTCTCGACGTAGCCGAGGTCGTTGCGCGGGTAGACGAACGGGTGACCGATCGACTTCTTGTAGGCGTACGCCGCGATCGTCGGAAGCTTGGCGAGCAGCCGGATCGTGGAGAGGTTGCGCTGCTTCTCGTCGAACGGGTTGTGGCTGTCCTGGTAGAACGTGGACAGCGCCGAGACCACCGACGACAGCATGGCCATCGGGTGGGCGTCGCGCGGGAAGCCGCGGTAGAAGTTCTTGACGTCCTCGTGCAGCAGCGTGTGCTGGGTGATGTCGCTCTTGAAGACGGACAGCTCGTCGACGGTCGGCAGTTCGCCATTGATCAACAGGTACGCGACCTCGAGGAAGGTCGACCGCTCGGCCAGCTGCTCGATCGGGTAGCCCCGGTACCGGAGGATGCCCTGCTCGCCGTCAAGGTAGGTGATGGCGGATTTATAGGCGGCGGTGTTGCCGTAGCCGCTGTCCAGGGTCACCAGACCGGTCTGGGCGCGAAGCTTCCCGATGTCGAAGCCCTTGTCGCCGACGGTGCTGTCGATCACCGGGTAGGTGTACTCGCCATCGCCGAACCGCAGTACTACAGCGTTGTTGGTGTGCTCGCTCACGTCATCCCTCACCGACGTTGTGCCTCTTCTTCGAGGTTGCCCTGACTGTCTCTAACCATCCCCCATTTGGCGCACGAGAGTGCACTCGGGGTCGACCATTGGGCTTATCGGCGGCACTCAGTGCCGCCAACCAGCTCATCCTGCCGCCTTCGTCACGCTTGGGGAAGTGCTCTGTGACCTTCACGACTCATTTGATCGATCATTTTTTGTGATGTCCCGACGATCCCGCACGAACCGCCCGTCAGCGGCCCGCCAGCCGGTGGTCCAGGGCCGTGCAGCGACGGCCCGCCGACACCGTGCGCACCGCCTGACCGATCGCCTTGCGGGAGCCGACGAGGACGACCAGCCTCTTGGCGCGCGTCACGGCCGTATACAAGAGGTTCCGTTGAAGCATCATCCATGCTCCCGTGGTGACGGGGATCACCACGGCGGGATATTCACTTCCCTGTGAACGGTGAATGGTGACCGCGTACGCGTGGGCCAGTTCGTCCAGTTCGTCGAACTCGTAGGGAACCTCCTCGTCCTCGTCGGTCAGCACCGTGAGGCGCTGGTCGACCGGATCGAGCGAGGTCACCACGCCCACGGTGCCGTTGAAGACACCGTTCTTCCCCTTGTCGTAATTGTTGCGGATCTGGGTGACCTTGTCGCCGACGCGGAAGACCCGGCCGCCGAACCGCTTCTCGGGCACGTCGGGGCGACCGGGGGTGACGGCCTGCTGGAGCAGGCCGTTGAGGGTGCCCGCGCCGGCCGGGCCACGGTGCATGGGCGCGAGCACCTGCACGTCCCGGCGCGGATCCAGGCCGAACTTCGCCGGAATGCGCCGGGCGGCCACGTCCACCGTGAGGCGGCCTGCCTCCTCCGTGTCGTCCTCGACGAAGAGGAAGAAGTCCTTCATGCCGTCGGTGACCGGGTGCTGTCCGGCGTTGATCCGGTGCGCGTTGGTCACCACGCCGGACTGCTGGGCCTGGCGGAACACGCGCGTGAGGCGCACGGCGGGCACCGGGCTGTCGTCGGCCAGCAGATCGCGCAGCACCTCGCCCGCGCCGACGCTGGGCAACTGGTCGACGTCCCCCACGAAGAGCAGGTGCGCACCCGGGGGCACGGCCTTGACCAGCTTGTTGGCGAGGAGCAGATCCAGCATCGACGCCTCGTCGACCACCACCAGGTCCGCGTCCAGCGGGCGGTCCCGGTCGTAGGCCGCGTCACCGCCGGGCTTGAGCTCCAGCAGACGGTGGACGGTGGAGGCCTCGGCGCCGGTCAGCTCGGCCAGGCGCTTGGCGGCGCGGCCGGTGGGGGCGGCCAGCACGACCTTGGCCTTCCTGGCGCGGGCCAGCTCCACGATCGAGCGGACGGTGAAGGACTTGCCGCAGCCGGGGCCGCCGGTGAGCACGGCGACCTTCTCGGTCAGCGCGAGCCTGACGGCCGCCTCCTGCTCGGGCGCGAGTGCGGCCTCGGTACGGGACTTCAGCCAGGCCAACGCCTTGTCCCAGGCCACGTCACGGAAGGCCGGCATCCGGTCCTCGTCGGTGCGCAGCAGGCGCAACAGCTGGGCGGAGAGGGAGAGTTCGGCGCGGTGGAAGGGAACCAGATAGACGGCGGTGACCGGCTCCCCTCCGTCGGGCGCCGGGACCTTCTCGCGTACGACTCCGGGGTCCTCACCCTCCTCCGGCGGCGCCGCGAGTTCGGCGAGGCACTCGATGACCAGGCCGGTGTCGACCTGGAGCAGCTTCACCGCGTCGGCGATCAGCCGCTCCTCGGGGAGGTAGCAGTGGCCCTGGTCGGTGGCCTGGGACAGCGCGTACTGGAGGCCCGCCTTGACGCGCTCCGGACTGTCGTGCGGGATGCCGACGGACTGGGCGATCTTGTCGGCGGTGAGGAAGCCGATGCCCCAGACGTCCGCGGCGAGCCGGTAGGGCCGGTTCTTCACGACCGAGATGGAGGCGTCGCCGTACTTCTTGTAGATGCGGACCGCGATGGAGGTGGAGACCTCGACGGTCTGGAGGAAGAGCATGACCTCCTTGATCGCCTTCTGCTCCTCCCAGGCGTCGGCGATCTTCTTCGTGCGTTTCGGGCCGAGGCCGGGGACCTCGATGAGCCGCTTCGGCTCCTCCTCGATGATCTGCAGGGTGTCCATGCCGAAGTGCTGGGTGATGCGGTCGGCGAACACCGGGCCGATGCCCTTGACCAGTCCTGAGCCGAGGTAGCGGCGGATGCCCTGGACCGTGGCGGGCAGGACGGTCGTGTAGTTCTCGACGGTGAACTGCTTGCCGTACTGCGGGTGGGAGCCCCAGCGGCCCTCCATGCGCAGGGACTCGCCGACCTGGGCGCCGAGCAGCGCGCCGACGACCGTGAGGAGGTCGCCGCCGCCTCTGCCGGTGTCGACACGGGCGACCGTGTAGCCGTTCTCCTCGTTCGCGTACGTGATGCGCTCGAGCACGCCTTCCAGCGTGGCCGTACGCCGCTCACCCGCTTGGGCGGCCCCCGCCTGATCGGTCATGATCCGACGTTACCGCCCGCCACCGACAGGCCCCGGTGGGCGACCGTCGGCCGCCCGCCGGGCGCCGTTCATCACGATCCGGTTTCGGGATGTGGTCGAGGGCTTGATTAACCCCCGTGTAATCGATTCCAATCCTTCGTACACGTCGATGTAATCGATTCCACGACCTCGACGTCCATGAACCGAGTCCACAAGGAGGTGGGGCGGCGATGGCGAGCATCAAGGACGTCGCGGCCGAGGCGGGGGTCTCCGTCGCCACGGTGTCGCGCGTCCTGAACGACCATCCGTCGGTCAGCGAGGACGCACGCACGCGTGTGCTGGCCGCCGTCGAGGCGCTGGGCTACCGCCCGAACGCCGTCGCCCGGTCGCTGCGCACCGATCAGACCCGCACCCTGGGTCTGGTCATCAGCGACGTGCTCAACCCGTACTTCACCGAGCTGGCCCGCTCCGTCGAGGAGGAGGCCCGCGCGCTCGGCTACAGCGTCATCATCGGCAACGCCGACGAGCGGCCCGACCTCCAGGACCACCACGTGCGGACCCTGCTGGACCGCCGGATCGACGGCCTCCTCGTCTCCCCGACCGACGGCGGCTCGCCGCTGATCCTCGACGCCGCGCGCGCGGGGACGCCGATGGTGTTCGTCGACCGGTGGATCCCGGGCGTCGACGTGCCGGTGGTGCGGTCGGACGGCCGCGCGGCCGTGCGGGACCTCGTCGCGCATCTGCACGGGCTGGGGCACCGCAGGCTCGCCATCATCGCGGGCCCCGCCGCCACCACCACCGGCAGCGAGCGCGTCGAGGCCTTCCGGGCCGCCATGGCCGAGTACGGGCTCCCCCTCCCGGACGCCTACATCGGCCAGGGCGACTTCCAGGCCGAGAGCGGCCGGCGGGTCACCGAGGGCTTCCTCGACCTGCCCGAACCGCCCGAGGTCGTGTTCGCCGCCGACAACCTCATGGCACTGGGCGCCCTGGACGCCGTACGCGCGCGTGGGCTGCGGGTGCCGCAGGACATCGCGCTGGCCGCGTTCGACGACATCCGCTGGTTCGTGCACACCGACCCGCCGATCACCGCGATCGCCCAGCCGACGGGTGAGCTGGGACGGGCCGCCGTGCGCGCGCTCGTCGACCGCATCGAGGGACGGCCCCCGCAGTCCGTCACCCTCCCGGCCCGGCTCGTCGTCCGCCGTTCGTGCGGCGAGCCGGCCCACCGAGAGCCACCCGCTCCCGAGGAGTTCCCCACCTCTGTGGAGCCGTCCCCCGCAATGAACAGGAGCCAGACGTGAGCAACGCGGACGAGTTGCTGCGCATCGAAGGCATACGCAAGACCTTCCCCGGTGTGGTCGCGCTGGACAGCGTCGACTTCGACCTGCGCCGGGGCGAGGTGCATGTGCTGCTCGGTGAGAACGGCGCGGGCAAGAGCACCCTCATCAAGATGCTCTCCGGTGCCTACCGGCCCGACGCCGGGCGGATCCTGGCCGGCGGCGAGGAGGTGCGCATCCATGGTGCGCAGGACTCCGAGCGCCTCGGGATCGCCACCATCTACCAGGAGTTCAACCTCGTTCCCGATCTCACCGTCGCCGAGAACATCTTCCTGGGACGGCAGCCGCGCCGCTTCGGGATGATCGACCGGAAGCGGATGGAGACCGAGGCGGCCGCCCTGCTGGAGCGGGTGGGAGTGAACGTCTCGCCCCGCACGCGCGTGCGTGAACTCGGCATCGCCCGCCTTCAGATGGTCGAGATCGCCAAGGCGCTCAGCCTGAACGCGCGCGTGCTGATCATGGACGAGCCGACCGCCGTGCTGACCTCCGAGGAGGTCGAGAAGCTCTTCGCCATCGTGCGCAGGCTGCGCGAGGACGGCGTCGGCATCGTGTTCATCACGCACCACCTCGAGGAGATCGCCGCCCTCGGCGACCGGGTCACGGTCATCCGGGACGGCAGGAGCGTCGGGCAGGTCCCGGCCACCACGCCCGAGGACGAGCTGGTGCGGCTCATGGTGGGCCGCTCCATCGAGCAGCAGTACCCCAGGGAGCGCGCCGAGACGGGCGCCGCGCTGCTGTCCGTCGAGGGACTCACGCGGGACGGCGTCTTCCACGACGTCAGCTTCGAGGTGCACGCCGGTGAGGTCGTCGGTGTCGCCGGGCTCGTCGGCGCCGGTCGTACCGAGGTCGTACGGGCCGTCTTCGGGGCGGACCCGTACGACCGCGGAGCCGTCCGGGGCGGCGGCGCGCACCTCCCCCGGTACGACGTGAACGCCGCGATGGCGGCCGGGATCGGGCTCGTGCCCGAGGACCGCAAGGGCCAGGGGCTGGTGCTCGACCAGTCGGTCGAGGAGAACCTCGGGCTCGTCACCATGCGGGCCGCGACCCGTGGTGGGCTGGTGGACCTGAAGAGCCAGCACGAGGCGGCGGCGCGGATCGCAGGGCAGCTGGGCGTGCGGATGGCGGGCCTCGGCCAGCAGGTGCGCACGCTCTCCGGCGGCAACCAGCAGAAGGTCGTCATCGGCAAATGGCTGCTGGCCGACACCAAGGTGCTGATCCTCGACGAGCCGACACGCGGGATCGACGTCGGCGCCAAGGTCGAGATCTACCAGCTCATCAACGAGCTGACGGCCGCCGGTGCCGCCGTCCTGATGATCTCCAGCGATCTGCCCGAGGTGCTCGGCATGAGCGACCGGGTGCTGGTGATGGCCCAGGGCCGGATCGCCGGTGAGCTGTCGGCGGACGAGGCGACCCAGGACTCCGTCATGGCGCTCGCCGTCGGCACCACCCTTCACGACGAAGACCACGAAGACCACGAAAACGAAGAAAACGAAGAACTGGAGGCCGGCCGTGGCCGCTGAGACGCTCAAGAGCGGGGCGGGCGCCGGGGGCGCCGCGGCGGTCCGCCGTCTGCTCCTCGACAACGGCGCGCTGACCGCGCTGATCGTCCTCGTCATCGCCATGTCGGCGCTGTCGGGTGACTTCCTGACCACGGACAACCTGCTCAACGTGGGTGTCCAGGCGGCCGTGACCGCCATTCTCGCCTTCGGCGTGACCTTCGTGATCGTCTCGGCGGGCATCGACCTGTCGGTCGGCTCGGTGGCGGCCCTGTCGGCCACCGTGCTGGCCTGGAGCGCCACGCAACACGGTGTGCCGGTGGTGCTCGCGGTGGTCCTGGCCGTCGCGACCGGTATCGCGGCCGGCCTGGTGAACGGTTTCCTCATCGCCTACGGCAAGCTGCCGCCGTTCATCGCGACGCTCGCGATGCTGTCGGTCGCACGCGGTCTGTCGCTGGTGATCTCCGAGGGCTCACCGATCGCCTTCCCCGACTCGGTCTCGCACCTCGGTGACACGCTCGGCGGCTGGCTGCCGGTGCCGGTGCTCGTGATGGTCGTGATGGGGCTGATCGCCGCGTTCGTGCTCGGCCGGACGTACATCGGCCGTTCGATGTACGCCATCGGCGGCAACGAGGAGGCGGCGCGCCTCTCCGGTCTGCGGGTGAAGAAGCAGAAGCTCGCGATCTACGCGCTGTCCGGCGTGTTCGCGGCCGCGGCGGGTGTCGTGCTCGCCTCCCGGCTGTCCTCCGCGCAGCCGCAGGCCGCCGACGGCTACGAGCTGGACGCGATCGCCGCGGTCGTCATCGGCGGCGCCTCCCTCGCCGGTGGTACGGGCAAGGCCTCGGGCACCCTGATCGGCGCGCTGATCCTGGCGGTGCTGAGGAACGGTCTGAACCTGCTGTCCGTCTCCGCCTTCTGGCAGCAGGTCGTCATCGGTGTCGTCATCGCGCTGGCGGTGCTCCTCGACACGGTGCGCCGCAAGGCGGGGGCGACCCCGATGACGGCCGGGACGGGCAGCGGCGGCGGCAAGGGCCGGCAGGCGGCGACGTACGGTCTCGCGGCCGTGGTCACCGTGGCGATCGTCGGCGCGACCTCCTTCCTGCACGGCGGCAACTCGTCGAGCGCGAACCCGAAGGTCGGTCTGGCGCTGTCCACGCTCAACAACCCGTTCTTCGTGCAGATCCAGTCGGGCGCGAAGGCCGAGGCGAAGAAGCTGGGCGTGGACCTGACGGTCACCGACGCGCAGAACGACGCCTCGCAGCAGGCCAACCAGCTCCAGAACTTCACCAGTTCCGGCCTCGACTCGATCATCGTCAACCCGGTGGACTCGGACGCGGCGAGCAACTCGGTGAAGGCCGCCGACAAGGCGAAGATCCCGGTGATCGCGGTCGACCGGGGCGTCAACAAGGCCACGGTGGACGCGCTGGTCGCCTCCGACAACGTGGCCGGCGGCGAGCTGGCGGCCAGGACGGTCGCCGAGAAGCTGGGCGGCACCGGCAAGATCGTGATCCTCCAGGGCCAGGCGGGCACCTCCGCGGCACGGGAGCGGGCGGAAGGTTTCGCCAAGGGTCTGAAGGCCTACCCCGGCATCAAGGTGCTGGCCCAGCAGCCGGCCGACTTCGACCGCACCAAGGGCCTCGACGTGATGTCGAACCTGCTCCAGGCGCACCCGGACGTCCAGGGCGTCATCGCCGCCAACGACGAGATGGCGCTCGGCGCGATCAAGGCACTGGGTTCCAAGGCCGGCAAGTCGGTCCAGGTCGTCGGCTTCGACGGCACCCCGGACGGGCTGACCGCGGTCAAGAACGGCACGCTGTACGCGTCCGTGGCGCAGCAGCCGTCCCAGCTGGGCAAAATCGCGGTGGACAACGCGCTGAAGGCGCTCCAGGGCAAGAAGGTCGAGAAGACGGTGAAGGTGCCGGTGAAGGTGGTCACGAAGGAGAACGTGGCCGGCTTCAGCG
Organism: Streptomyces sp. NBC_01334; assembly: GCF_035983595.1. NCBI lineage: Bacteria > Bacillati > Actinomycetota > Actinomycetes > Kitasatosporales > Streptomycetaceae > Streptomyces > Streptomyces sp. NBC_01334. The sequence continues at coordinate 3,787,828 of NZ_CP130718.1, forward strand.
GCTGACATTCGGCGAGCGGGCGGACGGTCACCCGGGGGAACACCTCCGGGGGCCGTCCGCCCCGAGTCACGTATCAGGGGAGTCACTTCATGTACGACTACGACCTTCTGGTCGTAGGGTCGGCCAACGCCGACCTGGTGATCGACGTCGAGCGCAGGCCCGCCGCCGGTGAGACGGTGCTCGGTTCGGACCTGGCGGTCCACCCCGGCGGCAAGGGCGCGAACCAGGCCGTGGCGGCCGCCCGGCTCGGGGCCCGTACGGCCCTGCTGGCCCGGGTCGGCGACGACGCGTACGGGCGGCTGCTGCTCGACTCGCAGCGGGCGGCCGGGGTCGACACGACCGGTGTCCTGGTGGGCGGGGCGCCCACGGGCGTCGCGCTGATCACCGTGGACCCGTCGGGCGACAACAGCATCGTGGTGTCACCGGGGGCGAACGGGCGGCTGACCCCGGCGGACGTCCGCGCGGCCGTCGGCCTCTTCCGCACCTCCCGGGTGGTGTCGGCCCAGCTGGAGATCCCGCTGGAGACGGTCGTGGAGGTCGTGCGGAACCTGGCGCCGGGCAGCCGCTTCGTGCTGAACCCGTCACCGCCGCGCCCGTTGCCCGCCGAGGTGCTGGCGGCCTGCGACCCGCTGATCGTCAACGAGCACGAGGCGAAGGTGATCCTCGGCGAGGACTGTGGCGGCGAGGAGCCCGAGGACTGGGCACGGACCCTGCTCGCGAAGGGGCCGAAGTCGGTGGTCGTGACACTGGGTTCGGCAGGCGCGCTGGTGGCGTCCTCGGAGGGCGTCGCCCGGATCGCCTCCGTGCGGGTGGACGCCGTGGACACGACGGGCGCGGGCGACTCCTTCACGGCGGCGCTGGCCTGGCGGCTGGGCACGGGTTCCATCCTGGCCGAGGCTGCTGCTCACGCGGCGCGGGTCGGGGCGGTGGCGGTGACCCGGCGGGGGGCGCAGGAGTCGTTCCCGACGGCTCAGGAGGTCGAGGCCCTGTGCCGCGCCGACCCGGGGGACGACCCCCGGACCCCCTGCCGAGGGTCGGACAGCGTGCCCGAGGACGCTCGGCGAGGTGACTCCCTGTGAGGAAGGCCGGGATCCTCAACCGTCATCTCTGCGGGGCGCTGGCCGAGTTGGGGCACGGGGACGGGGTGCTGGTGTGCGACGCCGGTATGCCGATACCGGACGGGCCCCGGGTGGTCGACCTCGCGTTCCTGGCGGGGGTGCCGTCGTTCGCGGAGGTGGTCGACGGGCTGCTCGCCGAGCTGGTCGTCGAGGGCGCCACGGCGGCGACGGAGGTCCGGGAGGCGAATCCCGCGGCGGCCGGGCTGCTCGACGGGCACTTTCCCGGGCTGGCCCTGGTCCCGCACGAGGAGCTGAAGAGGCTGTCGGCCGGGGCCCGGCTGGTGGTCCGCACGGGCGAGGCACGGCCGTACGCGAACGTCCTGCTCCGGTGCGGGGTGTTCTTCTGAGGTCCGCCGATGTTCTTCCGAGGTCCACCGACCGCGGCGGAAAAGCTTCGAGGGGGTCCGGTCCGTCGACCGGGCCCCCTCGGCTTTTCCCCTCCGTATCAGAACCCCCGCGATCCCCCCGGATCCCCCTCCAGAAGCCCTGATGCCACGTACGACCCGCGAAGGTGCGGAAGGGTTGCATGGCTTCGGAAAATTTCTGACAGCCCGTTCGATGCGAACGGCGGAGCGAACGAAACAGGCCATTGGCACATGCCAGGCGCATCAAACACCTCGCGCGCGCATTGCATCACTTGTAATGAACCGCGCAGGTCAAACGGGTGATGCGGGCAAATCGCCCCCCATGATGTGGTCGTTCCCCACCCCTCCCACAAGGAGCACGACCATGCCCGAGAACACCGAGCCCGAGGTCGGTCCGTTCACGATCGGCGATCCGCTCGCCTCGCCGAGCAACTCTGTCGAGGTACCGGACCGCGACGAGGAGTGGACCGTCACCAAGGGCTTCACCTGGGTCTTCCGTGGTGAAGGCAACAGTCACCTCACCCGTCCGGTGATCATCGCCGACGGTTTCAACCACGGCAAGAGCGACCTCAAGAAGCTCTACGAGTTCCTCGAGGGCGAGGAGTACGGCTTCCTCAGCGCACTCCGTGAGCGCGGCATGGACGTGATCCTGCTGGGCTTCGACAACCGCACGGCGTCCATCCTGGAGAACGCGAAGGCCGCCGAGGCGACCGTCCGGGAGGCCATCGCGCGCCGCGTCGGCGACCATCGGCTGGTCGTGGGCGGCTTCAGCATGGGCGGCCTGATCACCCGCTACGCCCTCGCCAAAATGGAGACGGAGAGCGAACCCGTCGACCACCAGACCGGGGTGTATTTCTCCTACGACACCCCGCACCGCGGCGCCTCGATCCCCATCGGCGTCCAGGCGTTCTCCTACCTGCTCCCCCGGGGCCTGGACCTCAAGCCCCACCCCTTCACCCAGCAGATGAACAGCGCGGCCGCGCGGCAGATGCTGTGGCAGCACTACGACAACAAGACCGGCAAGACCGGCGTCGCCCCCGAGCGCGAGGCACTGCTGACCGCACTCGACGAGGTCGGCCAGTGGCCGCAGATCCCGCTCAAGGTGGCCGTCGCCAACGGCCGCGGCGACGGCGTGGGACTCCCCGAGGTGAAGGCCGGCGAGGTCGCGCTGCGGCTGGACGTCCGCTATCCCGGCACCACCTTCTACACCCAGGCCCAGGGTGACGACGTGACGGTCGCCTACCTGAAGCGGGCCTTCCCGGCGACCGAGAAGACCATCACGACCAGCGGCTTCCCCGAGCTGGACGGTGCGCCGGGCGGCACGCTCCCGACGTACGGGATCCTCGCCGCGTCGATGGAGGAGGCCGGCGGGGACGCGGATCTGCGGCACGCCGAGGTGTGCTTCGTCCCCTCGGTCAGCGCGGTCGACATCCTGGACTTCGAGAAGCAGGAAGACCTGTACGCCAAGGTCGACGACCTGGACCCCGACAAGAGCAGCCTGGACGCGTTCCTCTGCTCGCCCACGACGACGGCGCACACCCTCCCGACCGAGGAGCTGTGCACCTGGCTGATGGACCACTTCGAGCGGTGACCGGCATGCTCCGTCGCCCGCCTCGCACCGGGCGGGCGACGGACACCGTCATTGCGTCACCGCACCACGTGCTCCACGAACCGTGCCGCCGTCTCCGCCAGGACCTCGCGGCCGTCGCGGGCCCACAGGGCGTCGTTGAACAGTTCGACCTCGATCGCGCCGGCGTATCCGGCCGCCGTCACGTGTCCCAGCCACTCGCGCATGTCGATCGCGCCGTCGCCGATCTGGCCGCGGCCGTTGAGGACGCCCTCCGGGAGGGGGGTCGTCCAGTCGGCGAGCTGGAAGGTGTGGATACGGCCGCCCGCGCCCGCCCGGGCGATCTGGGCGGGAGCCTGGTCGTCCCACCAGATGTGGTACGTGTCGACGGTGACGCCGACCTGGTGGGCGGGGAAGCGTTCCGCGAGGTCCAGGGCCTGGGTGAGGGTGGAGACCACGCAGCGGTCGGAGGCGTACATGGGGTGCAGGGGCTCGATGGCCAGCTTCACCCCGTGGTCCTCGGCGTAGGGGCCCAGCACCGTCAGCGCGTCCGCGATGCGCTCCCGCGCGCCGTGCAGGTCCTTCGAGCCGGCCGGGAGACCGCCGGAGACCAGGACCAGGGTGTCCGTGCCGAGGGTGGCCGCCTCGTCGACGGCCCGGCGGTTGTCGGCCAGGGCGGCGGCCCGTTCGTCCGGGTCGAGCGCCGTGAAGAAGCCGCCGCGGCACAGCGTCGTCACCGTCAGGCCCGCGTCGCGGACCAGCTCGGCGGTCCGCTCCACGCCGTACGTCTGCACCGGTTCGCGCCACAGGCCGACGTTGGTCACGCCCGACTCCCGGCAGGCGTCCACCAGTTCGGGCAGCGACAGGTGCTTCACCGTCATCTGGTTGATGGAGAAGCGGGTCAGGTCCGGGTTGCTCACTGGGTCACTCCGTACAGGGCGAGCAGGCTCTTCATCCGTTCCTCGGCCAGCTTGGGGTCGGGGAACAGGCCGAGGCCGTCGGCGAGTTCGTAGGCGCGGGCGAAGTGCGGGAGGGAACGGGCCGACTGCAGGCCGCCGACCATCGTGAAGTGCGACTGGTGGCCGGCCAGCCAGGCCAGGAACACCACGCCCGTCTTGTAGAAGCGGGTGGGGGTCTGGAACAGGTGGCGCGAGAGGTCGACCGTCGGGTCGAGCAGCGCCCGGAAGCCGGCCGTGTTCCCCGTGTCGAGGACCCGGACCGCCTCCGCCGCCAGCGGGCCCAGCGGGTCGAAGATGCCGAGGAGGGCGTGGCTGAAGCCCTTCTCGTCGCCCGCGATCAGCTCGGGGTAGTTGAAGTCGTCGCCCGTGTAACAGCGCACACCCTGCGGCAGCCTGCGGCGGATGTCGATCTCCCGCCCGGCGTCCAGCAGCGAGACCTTGATGCCCTCGACCTTGTCGGGGTGGGCGGCGATGACCTCCAGGAAGGTGTCCGTCGCCGTGTCCAGGTCCGACGAGCCCCAGTAGCCCTCCAGCGCCGGGTCGAACATCGGGCCCAGCCAGTGCAGGACCACCGGTTCCGAGGACTGGCGCAGGAGGTGACCGTAGACGTCGAGGTAGTCCTCGGGGCCCGACGCGGCCGCCGCCAGGGCACGGGACGCCATCAGGATGGCCCGGGCGCCGGAGGCCTCGACGAGGGCGAGCTGCTCCTCGTAGGCCGCGCGGACCTCGGCGAGGGCCGCCGGGCCGGTGAGCTGGTCGGTGCCGACGCCGCAGGCGATGAGGCCGCCCACCGACTTCGCCTCGGCGGCGGACCGGCGGATCAGCTCGGCCGCGCCCGCCCAGTCCAGGCCCATGCCGCGCTGGGCGGTGTCCATCGCCTCGGCGACGCCGAGCCCGTGGGACCACAGATGACGGCGGAAGGCGAGGGTGGCGTCCCAGTCGATCGCGGCGGGCGAGTCGGGCGTGGTGTCCGCGAACGGGTCCGCGACGACGTGCGCCGCCGAGAAGACCGTACGGGAGGTGAAGGGCGCGCCGGTGGTGAGCGCGAGGGGCTCGGTGCGGGGCTCGTAGGTCCGCAGGGTCCCGTCGGCGCCGGGGAGCTGGATCGTCACAGCGTGACCTCCGGGACGTCCAGACGCAGGCCCTCCGAGGAGGACTTCAGGCCCAGTTCGGCGAGCTGGACGCCACGGGCGCCGGCCAGCAGGTCCCAGTGGTAGGGGGCGTCGGCGTAGACGTGCTTGAGGAACAGCTCCCACTGGGCCTTGAAGCCGTTGTCGAACTCGCCGTTGTCGGGCACCTCCTGCCACTGGTCGCGGAAGACCTCGGTGGCGGGGATGTCCGGGTTCCAGACCGGCTTGGGGGTCGCGCTGCGGTGCTGGACACGGCAGTTGCGCAGGCCGGCGACCGCCGAGCCCTCCGTGCCGTCGACCTGGAACTCCACGAGCTCGTCCCGGTTGACCCGGACGGCCCAGGAGGAGTTGATCTGGGCGATGGCGCCGCCGTCGAGTTCGAAGATGCCGTAGGCGGCGTCGTCGGCCGTGGCGTCGTAGGGCTTGCCGTTCTCGTCCCAGCGCTGCGGGATGTGGGTGGTGGCGATGGCCTGGACGGACTTCACCCGGCCGAACAGCTCGTGCAGGACGTACTCCCAGTGCGGGAACATGTCGACGACGATGCCGCCGCCGTCCTCGGCGCGGTAGTTCCAGGACGGGCGCTGGGCGGCCTGCCAGTCGCCCTCGAAGACCCAGTAGCCGAACTCGCCGCGGACGGAGAGGATCCGGCCGAAGAAGCCGCCGTCGATGAGGCGCTTGAGCTTGAGCAGGCCCGGCAGGAACAGCTTGTCCTGGACGACGCCGTGCTTGATGCCCGCGGCGCTGGCGAGGCGGGCGAGTTCGAGGGCTCCGTCGAGGCCCGTGGCCGTCGGCTTCTCGGTGTAGATGTGCTTGCCGGCGGCGATCGCCTTCTTGATGGCCTCCTCGCGCGCGGAGGTGACCTGGGCGTCGAAGTAGATGTCGACGGTGGGGTCGGCGAGGACCTCGTCGACGTCCGTCGAGACGTGCTCCAGGCCGTGCCGCTCGGCGAGCGCCCGCAGGGCGTGCTCGCGGCGGCCGACGAGGATCGGTTCCGGCCACAGCACGGTGCCGTCGCCGAGGTCGAGCCCGCCCTGCTCGCGCAGGGCCAGGATGGAGCGGACGAGGTGCTGGCGGTAGCCCATGCGCCCCGTCACGCCGTTCATGGCGATACGCACCGTCTTGCGTGTCACGTCGGTCCCTTCGTAGGCGTAGTACGCGGTTGTGCGCGCCGCGTACGCCTCTTCCTGATCAGCGTGACAGCAAGCGCTTTCTATACAAGGAGAAGCTAGCCTCTGACCAGCGGTCCGGACAAGACCGTGTCCATCTCGAGTTGTTCGAGGGGGCGAACAGCGGGGGTCCTGGGCCGTAAGGTCTGCTCGACACGCCCGGAACCAAGCCCTCGAGGCAGCTGTCTACCAGGGCGTACGACGACGTACGACGAGATGCGTGACCGGAGGACAGACGAGATGACGGTGACCCTGGCGGACGTGGCGGCCCGCGCGCAGGTCTCGCCCGCGACGGTGTCGCGCGTGCTGAACGGGAACTACCCCGTCGCCGCTACCACCAGGGAGCGGGTGCTGCGGGCGGTCGACGAGCTGGACTACGTACTGAACGGGCCGGCGAGCGCACTCGCCGCGGCCACGTCCGACCTGGTCGGCATTCTGGTGAACGACATCGCGGACCCCTTCTTCGGGATCATGGCGAGTGCGATCCAGTCGGAGATCGGGGGGCCCGGCGGGCGGGCCGGCGGCGAACGGCTGGCGGTGGTCTGCAACACCGGGGGCTCGCCGGAGCGGGAGCTGACCTACCTGACCCTCCTTCAGCGGCAGCGGGCCGCGGCCGTGGTGCTGACCGGCGGAGCCATGGAGAACGAGCCGCACGCGGCGGCGGTGGCGGCGAAGCTGCGCCGACTCGGCGAGGCCGGGACGCGGATCGTGCTGTGCGGTCGGCCGCCGGCCCCGGAGACCGCGGCGATCGCGCTGACCTTCGACAACCGCGGGGGCGGGCGGGAACTGACCGAGCATCTGATCGGGCTCGGGCACCGGCGGCTCGGCTACATCGCGGGCCCGGAGGAGCGGACGACCACCCGGCACCGGCTGGAGGGCCACCGGGCGGCGCTGGCCGCGGCCGGCATCGAGGAGGACCCCCGCTGGACCGTGCACGGACGGTACGACCGCCGGGCCGGCTACGAGGCGACGCTGGAACTGCTGCGCCGGGATCCCTCCCTGACGGCGGTCGTCGCCGCCAACGACTCCGTCGCCCTGGGCGCCTGCGCGGCGCTGCGCGACTCCGGCCTGCGGATCCCGGACGACGTCTCGGTCGCCGGCTTCGACGACCTCCCCTTCAGCATCGACGTGGTGCCCTCCCTCACGACGGTGCGGCTGCCGCTGGCCGAGGCGGGAGCCCGGGCGGGGCGCATCGCCATGGGCCGCGAGGAACCGCCGCCCGGCGGGATCGCCACGGTACGGGGCGAGTTGATGGTGCGGGGGTCCTCCGGAGCTCCGCGGGAGTGAGGCTGCCCCTCGCCCACGACCGGGCCGAGCTGATCGAGGTCGTCCGGATCGGCGATCCCGCCAGGCACCTCACCTCGCGGGATCTGGCCGGTGACGTGGTCGAGGTCTGGGCAGGGGAGGAGGTGCGGCAGCTCCTGCGCCTGGTCGGCGAACTCCCGGACAGCCAGAAGTACCGCTGCTTCCTCCCCGGCTGGGGCATCCGCGCCTACGACGACACCGATCCCGAGCCGCTCTTCGAGATCGCGTTCTGCTTCCGGTGCAACGGAGCCCGCGTCTGGGGGCGTGACGTCACGGAGGAGCAGCGGCACCAGGACTTCGAAGCGGAGAGCCCGGCCGGACGGGAGCTGCTGCGCCGGTTCCGCGCCTGTGCCCCCGGGTGAGGCGTCGGCGGCCCCCACTGGACCCGAACCCCGTACCGGGGTGACAGTGGTGACCATGAAGCTCGCCTTCTCCACCCTCGGTGTTCCCGGTCTTCCCCTGCCCGAGGTGCTGCGGCTCGCGGTCGCGCACGGGTATCACGGCGTGGAGCTGCGCGCCCATCCGGAGGAACCGGTTCATCCGGGGCTGAGTCCGGACGAACGGTCCGACGCCGCCGCCGCGTTCAAGGCGGCGGGCGTCGAGATCCTGGGGCTCGCGGGCTACCCCCGGGTCGCCGCGCCGGGCGACGACGAGCCCGTGATCCAGGAGATCCGAGGGCTCGTCGATCTCGCCCGCGACCTCGGGGCGCCCTTCGTCCGGGTCTTTCCCGGCGGCGAGGACGAGCACGCCGACGCCATCGCCGCCCGGCGGCTCGGCACCGCCGCCGAGCACGCCGCCGACCTCGGCGTACGCATCCTGCTGGAGACCCACGACTCGCACCGCACCGGCGCGGACGCCATCCGTGTGCTGGGCCTGGTCGGGCATCGGCAGGTCGGTGCGCTGTGGGACGTCATGCACACCTGGCTGGGCGGCGAGCAGCCGCAGGAGACCTACGCGGCGCTCTCGCCCTACCTCGGATACGTGCAGGTCAAGGACATCGCCTCGGCCGAGGACAGCACCCCGCTGGCGCTCGGCGCCGGGGTGCTGCCGCTCGCCGACTGCGTCGAGGTCCTGACCCGGCACGGCTGGGACGGATGGCTGTGCTGGGAGTACGAGCGGCGCTGGTACGAGAACGCCGAGCCCCTGCCCGGACTGCTGAACGCCGGGCGCGAACATCTCGCACGCCTGCTGAACGACTCCGCGTGAGAGCGTGGCGTTCGGCCTGAGGCCCGGCAGGGCATGCGGCAGGGCGTACGGGCCGACGTCGAGTTCAGCCGCCGGCCCGGCACGCCGCAGGGTATGCGGGGCCGGGTAATCGAGTGGCACCTCGGGTGGTGTGCGGGTTAGCCTCCGCGCCGTGTATCAGCAGCCAGCGGCGTGTGGCGCCGTCGTTCCGTCATGAATCTTCTGTCCAGGGCCCTGGTAGACGTTCGTCCTCTGCGTTCCTCCCCCGTCTTCCGGCGGCTGCTGATCGGGCGCACGGTGTCCACGCTCGGTGGCTTCATGACCATGGTCACCGTCATGTACCAGGTCTGGGACACGACCCACAGCTCGGTCTGGAGCGGCGCGGTCGGGCTGGCGCAGGCGCTGCCGCTGATCGGCGTCGGACTGTTCGCGGGGGCCTGGGTGGACCGGGCCGACCGGCGCCGCGCGTATCTCCTGAGCACCGTCGGTTCGGCGGTCTGCTCCGTCCTGCTGGCCGTACAGGGCTTCACCGGGCAGGTACCGGTGGCCGTCGTACTGGCCCTGGTGGCGGTGCAGTCGTCGTTCGGGGCGATCGGCGCGCCCGCGGCGGGCGTGTTCCTGCCCCGGCTGCTGCCCAAGGACCAGGTCGCCGCCGGTCTCGCCCTGAACCAGGTCACCGGCCAGGCGATGATGCTGCTCGGCCCTGCCGTCGCGGGTGTCGTGCTCGGCTGGTGGGGCGTCGGCGTCTGCTACCTGGTGGACGCCCTCACCTTCGGCATGGCCTTCTACGGCGCCTACGGACTGCCCGCGCTGCCGCCCGAGGGCGAGAAGTCCCGCCCCGGTGTCCAGGGCGTCCTGGACGGCCTGCGCTTCCTGACCGGGCACCGGGCGGTGCGCGGCGCGCTGCTGGTCGACCTGGCCGCCACCGTGCTGGCCATGCCGGCCAGCCTGTTCCCGCTCGTCAACGAGGAGCGTTTCGGCGGCGACCCGCGCACGCTCGGTCTGTTCCTGTCCGCGCTCGCCGTGGGAGGGGTGGCGGCGACCGCCCTCTCCGGACCGGTCACCCGGCTCGCCCGCCCCGGCCCGGTGATGCTCTGCTCCGCGGGCGTCTGGGGCGCGGCCCTCGCCCTCTTCGGCCTGACGACCAGTGCCTGGGCGGGCCTGGGGATGCTGGCGGTGGCCGGTGCCGCGGACTCGGTGGCCGTGCTGTCCCGGGCCACGATCGTGCAGACCCGCACCCCGGACGCCCTGCTGGGCCGCGTGACGGCGGCCGAGGCGATCGTCGGCCAGGCGGGGCCCAACCTCGGCAACCTGCGCGGCGGTGTGGTGGCCGGCTGGAGCTCGGGCACGACCGCGCTGATCACCGGCGGCCTGATGTGCCTGGCGGCGGTCACCGCGGTGGGGACGACGACTCCGGAGCTGCGGGGCGGCCGCGCGGGCGGCACCGGTCCACAGCCCCCTGGCCCGCGGGCCGCCGCCGATCCCGCCGCGCCACCGGTCACCGCAGCGCCTCCCACCTCGCCACCTGCCACCGCGCCGCCTGCTACCGCACCGTGAGCTTTGCCTCCCCGTCCAGGCACCACTCCAGCACCGACGGCCAGGAGCCGTAGCCGGCGTCCAGGTCGAGGTGGGCGGCGCCCGGGAGGAGTTCGGCGGTGAGGCCCAGCAAGTCGCCGTAGGCCGCCTGCACGCCTTCCGGGAGGTAGGGGTCGTCGTCCCCGGCGACGAGCCGGGTGGGGTGCGGGAGCGTGCGGCCGTCGAGCCGTCCGAGGAGGTCCCCGGCGAACCCGAAGCCCTCGACCTCCGGATGACGCGCGAGGACAGAGCCGGACGGCGGAGCCACCAGCAGCACCCGGTCGACGCCCGCGAGTCCCGGCAGGTCGCGGGCGACGGCGTGCAGCCAGAGCAGGACCGAGAGGCTGTGGGCGACGACCACACGCTCGGAGCCGGCGGCGAGCCCGTCGAGGTGGCGGGCCAGCTCGGTCAGCCACACCTCGAGGTCGGGGTCGTCCGGGTCGGGCAGCTGCGGGTAGACGACCTCGTGGCCGAGCTCGGTGAGGCGGTCCGCGAGCCAGTGCTGCCAGTGGCCCTCGGGACGGTGGTTCTGCCAGCCGTGGAGGATGAGACAGGAGCGCGTGGTCATGGGTCCGATGATTTCCGATCCCGTCACGCAAGGTCCAGTTAATCTTTTCCGGTGGAACCCGTAAGCCAGCCCTTAATCCAGCCTTCGCGTCCGCCGTCGAGCCCGCCGTCGAGCCAGCCGTCGAGCCAGCCCTCGGGCCCGCCCGCGAGTCAGCCGCTGGGCCGGCCCCTGGACGCGGCCTTCTCCATCGACCTGCGCCGTCTGACCGTCCTGCGCGAGCTGGAGCGCCGGGGCAGCCTCGCGCGGACGGCCGAGGCCCTGCACCTCACACCCTCGGCGGTCTCCCAGCAGCTCGCCGCCCTCGCCCGCGAGCTGGGCGTACCGCTCACGGAACGGGACGGCAGGGGCGTACGCCTCACCGGCCAGGCCCGGGTCCTGCTCGCGCATGCCGAGGTCATCGCCGCTCAACTGGAGCGGGCCCGCGCCGACCTGGCGGTGTACGGGGAGGGCGGGCGGGGATCGGTCACCGTCGGCTGTTTCTCCAGCGGCATCCTGGGGCTGCTGCCGACCGCGCTGCGGGCGTTGCGGACCCGGCTTCCGCACCTGCGCGTGGACGTCGTGGAGGCAGAGCCGCCGGATCTGTTCACCGCGCTCGACGGCGGGCAGGTCGATGTGGCCGTCGCCGTCGACTTCGCCGCCGCTCCCCCGCACACCGACCGCCGTTACACCCGCGAGGACCTGCTGACGGACGTCCTGGACATCGCCCTCCCGCCCGACCACCCCCTCGCGGAGCGCGCCGAGGTGCCGTTGCGGGAGCTGGCCACGGACGTCTGGATCGTCGGTGACGCCCTCAGCTGCTGCGGGGCGGTGACCCGTTCGGTGTGTGCGGCGGCCGGGTTCACGCCCGACATCCGGCACGACGTGAACGACTGGGCCGCGCTGGCGGGTCTGGTGGAGGCGGGGCAGGGGGTGGCGCTGGTGCCCCGGCTGGTGCGGTCGCTGTACGCCCACCGGGAACTGATGCTGCGCCCGGCCGGGGGCGAGCCGCCGTCCCGGAACGTCTTCGTCGCCGTACGGGCCGGGGCGGAGCGGGATCCGGTCGTCGCGGCGGTGCGGGAGGAACTGCGTACGGCTGCCGCCCGCCCAGCGGCATGACCCGGGGGCTCGGGTCAGGTGACGAGGGCGATGACGACCAGCGTCACCCAGACCACGGCCACCGCGGCCCCCCGGGCCAGGGCCACCCGGTCGAGCACGCCGCCCAGCCGACCGGTGCGGCCGGTCGGCAGGGCGCGCAGCGCCCAGGTGAGCAGCAGCGACGCGCCGGCCACGGAGGCCGGCAGGAAGACGAGGCCCTCGCGGGGAAGTTCCGGGTCCCAGGGCTCCCGCGCCTGGTTCTCCAGGTACAGGAGCAGGGCGAGGGCGTACCAGAGGAGCGTGCTGCCGGCCGTGACGACGGTTTCCAGCGCCGAGGACAGCACCTCCCCGGGCCGGACGAACCGCCGTGCCGCGTTCCTGACGGCGCTCATCGCGCGCGCGTCAGGAATCCCGCCACCCGTTCCGCCAGCCGCCGCTCGCACGGCGGCCATTCCTCCGCCGTGATCGAGAAGATCGCGGAGTCGCGCAGGCGGTCGTCCTCCCCCGGCGCCCAGGAGCGGGACCAGTTGCGCAGGACGCCCTCGAAGCGGGCGCCGACGCTCGCGATGGCCGCGCGGGAGCGGGTGTTGCGGGCGTCCGTCTTCAGATCCACCCGGGAGACGCGCCACTGCGCGAAGGCGTGCCGGAAGAGGAGCAGCTTGGCCTCGGCGTTGATGCCGGTGCCCTGGGCGGAACCGGCCAGCCAGGTGAAACCGACCTCGACGGCGTCCAGCTGCTCGTCGCTCCGCCAGGAACGCGGCTCCCAGAACGAGGTCGCGCCGACCGCCCGGCCGGAGGCGAGGGAGATCTGGGCGTAGGGCGCGAGTCTGCCGGTCGCCGCGCGGGCGAGCTGGGCGTCGACGTAGTCACCGACCTCGTGTGCTCTCGGCACCCAGGTGAAGTCGTACGTCTGCCGGTTCTCCTCCGCCGCCACCGCCAGCTCGGCCGTGTGCCGTTGCTCCAGCGGCTCCAGGCGCACCAGCGCGCCTTCGAGGACCGGTCCCTCCAGCTTGAAACTCACCCGTCGCTGTCCTTCCGCAGTACCTTCGCCAGTTCCGCGAACGCCTCGTGGAATCCGGGGAAAGTCTTGCGGACACAGCCGGGGTCGTCGAACGAGATTCCGGGGACGCGCAGTCCGGTCACCGCGAAGGACATGACGATGCGGTGGTCGCCGTAGGTCTTGATGTCGGCGCCCGTGAGGGAACCGCCCGCACGAGAACCGGCCGCGCCGGGCCTGATCTCGATCCAGTCGGGGCCGGTCGCCACCTCGGCGCCCAGCCGCCGGAGGTTCTCCGCGCAGGCCTCCAGGCGGTCGCACTCCTTGACCCGCGTGTTCGCCACGTCCTCGATGCGTACGGGGCCGGAGGCGAAGGGGGCGATCGCGGCGAGGGTCGGCATGGTGTCGGAGATGTCCCGCATGTTGACCGTGACGCCGTGGAGTTCGCCGGTCCCGGACACGGTCGTACGGTCCGCGCCGACGTCCACCCGGGCGCCCATCCGCCGCAGTACGTCCACGAATCCCAGGTCGCCCTGGAGCGCGCGCTCGCCGAGGCCCGGCACGGTGACCTCGCCGCCGGTCAGCGCGGCCGCCGCGAAGAAGTAGCTCGCGGTGGAGGCGTCGGGTTCGATCGCGCAGGTCGTGGCCCGGTAGCCGCCCGGCGGGACGACGTAGGTGTTCCCCTCGCGCCCCACCTCCACCCCGAACGCCCGCATCATCGCGATCGTGATCTCGACGTACGGCACCGAGACCAGGTCGGTGACGGTGATGCGCAGGCCGGTGCGGGTGAGCGGGCCGAGCAGGAGGAGGGCGGTCAGGTACTGGGAGGACTGGCCGGCGTCCAGCACCACGTCCCCGCCCTCGACGCCTGCCGCCCGCACGGTCAGCGGGTGGTGGCCCTCCGCCTCCTCGTGCCGCAGGTCCACGCCCAGATCGCGCAGGGCGCGGGTGAGCGGGAGGAGGGGACGACGGCGCATCTGCGGGGAGGCGTCGAAGCGGTAGGTGCCGTGGCCGGCGGCGGCGAGGGTCGGCAGGAAGCGGGCCGTGGTCGCGCCGTCCCGGCAGTAGACGTCTGCCTCGGCGAGCGCCGGGCCCTGCGGGCGGCCGTCGACCTGCCAGGCGTCCGGTGTCCGTCCCACCCGGTAGCCGAGCCGGGTCAGGCCCTCGGCGAACCCCTCGGTGTCGTCGGAGCGGAGGGGGCGCTGGAGGGTGGTGACGCCGTCGGCTGCCGCCGCCAGGAACAGGGCGCGGGCGGTGAGGGACTTGGAACCGGGGATGTCGACGAGGGCCATGCCCCTCATGATCCCGCGCCGGTCCGCTCCGGCGCCGGTACGTCCACGGGATGGACTGAGGTCCGGGCGGTTCCCTCCGGCTGAACAACAGGTGGAACAGCGGGCTGGTCAGCGGGTTGAACCTCGGGTTGAGCAGGGGCCCGGTCAGCGGTTTGAGCAACAGACGGAACAGCCGACGGGTCGGCCGGTGGGACGGCCGGTGCGAGCGAGGTCAGTGCCACGCCGCCCACCAGCAGCGCCGCCGCGCACCAGCGCAGGCCGCTCACCGGCTCGCCGAGGAACAGGGCGGCCGACGTCATGCCGAAGACCGGGACCAGGAGGGAGAAGGGGGCCACCGTGGACGCCGGGTGGCGGTGCAGCAGCCAGCCCCAGGCGCCGAAGCCGAAGACCGTGGTGACCCAGGCGACATAGCCGACCGTGGCGGCGCCCTGCCAGTCCAGCGCGCGCAGCGCGGCCAGGTCCCGCGACGGGCCCTCGGTCAGCAGGGAGAGGGCGAGCAGGGGCAGCACCGGGACCGTGCTCACCCAGACCATGAAGTTCAGCGCGTCCGGCGGGGAGGCCTTGCGGGTGAGGACGTTCGACGCGCCCCAGCAGGCCGCCGCCGCGATGACCAGCCCGAACGCGCCGAGCGAACCGGAGGCGCCCTCGTCGGCCGCGGCCACCCCGATCCCGGCGAGGGCCACGCCCATGCCCAGCAGCCGGACCCGGGTCGGGCGTTCGCCGAGCACCGCGAACGCGATGACGGCCGTGAACACCGACTGGATCTGGAGGACCAGCGACGACAGGCCGGCCGGCATGCCCGCGTCCATACCGACGAACAGCAGCCCGAACTTCGCCACCCCCAGCACCAGGCCCACCGCCACGATCCACTTCCAGCCCACCTTCGGGCGGCCCACGAAGAACACCGCGGGCAGTGCCGCCACCAGGAAACGCAGGGCCGAGAAGAGCAGCGGCGGGAAGTGACCGAGGCCGATCTCGACGACGGTGAAGTTCACACCCCAGACGGCGGCGACGAGGACGGCGAGGGCGAGGTGAGCGGGGCGCATGCGCCGAGGATCACCCTCCCGGACCGTGAAGCACCAGCGATGATTACTGCATGGTGGGATGAAGGAACGCTACCGATTGGACTCACGGTGCTCGATCTCCAGCGACTGCGCGCCCTGCACGCCGTCTCCGTCCACGGCACCGTGGGCGCCGCGGCCGCCGCCCTCGGCTACACCCCGTCGGCGGTCTCCCAGCAGATCACCAAGCTGGAACGGGAGACCCGGACGGTTCTGCTGGAGCGGGCGGGGCGTGGCATCCGACTCACCGACGAGGCACTCCAACTCGCGGCCACGGCGAAGGAGTTGCTGGCGATCGTCGAGCGGGCCGAGACCGAGCTCGAGGAGCGGCGCGGGGTGCCGGCCGGGCGGCTGACCATCGCCGCGTTCGCCTCGGCGGCGCGCGGACTGCTGCCGTCCGTCCTCGCCGACCTGGCCCGTCGGCACCCGGCCCTGGACGCCCGGCTCACCGAGGTCGACCCGCACCTGTCCGTGGACCTGGTGGCGAAGGGGGCCGTCGACCTCGCCGTCGCGCACGACTGGGACATCGCGCCGCTGCCCGCCCCGGCGGGTGTCGAGCACGCGGTGATCGGTGACGACGCGTGCGATCTGCTGGTGCCCGAGGGGCACCCCTTCGCGGGGCGGACGGGCGTACGGCGGGAGGAGCTGGGCGGCGAGCGGTGGATCTGCCAGCCGCCGGGCCGGGTCTGTCACGACTGGCTGGTGCGCACGCTGCGGGCGGCGGGGCACGAGCCCGACCTCGTCCACACGGCCGAGGAGAATCCGACCCTCGTCGCCCTGGTGGCCGCCGGTCTCGGGGTCGCGCTCATCCCCCGCCTCGGGCGCGGCCCGCTGCCGGCCGGGGTCGTGGAGGTCCCGCTCGCCCCGACGCCCGTACGACGGCTGTACGCGCTGTGGCGCACGGGGGCGGCCCGGCGTCCGGCGATCGCGGAGGCGGTGCGGGCACTGCGGGAGGAGTGGCCGAGGGCGTCGGCGCACTGACCACACCGGGCGTCCGGGCCTCCGGACCCGGCCTCGCGCCCCCGGCCCCGGCCCCGCGCACCGGGTCGCACGCCGTACTCGGCGTGGCCACGCGCCGGACCGTCGCAGCCAGGCAGCCGTGCGCCGGGGGCCGCCCGCCGGATGGCCCGGACCGGGGGCCACGCACCGGGCGACCGCACGCCGGACGACCGCGCACCCGATGGCCTGGGCCGGGTGGCCCCGCCCCGGACGGCCCGGCGTCAACGGCCCGGCGTCACAGGTCGGGCGCCGAAGGTCCGGCCCCGGACGGCCGTCCCGACGGTCCCTCCTGTCGCACCCGTACCGACTTCCGCGAAAGGGGGTGCGACCGGGAACCCCGCCCGAACTCCACTCGTCCAACTTCCAAGCTGTCGGACGAGTCACCTCGGTGCGGTGTCGGCCCTCGCTGCTGGCTGCGATCGCTGACCCACCCTCTCCGCCGCACCGCGGCCCGGCAGCCGAGCCGTCATCGGCGCGCCCCCCTCCAATGCGCCGATGGCGGCGCCTTCCGCAGGTAGCGTGCGCCACCGGCCCCCACCGGAAGGAGCGCACATGCCCTCCAGACGCACCGTCCTCGCCGCCGGCGCGGGCGTCACCGCCGCCCTCGCCGTCGGCGGTCCGACGCACGCGGACGACCGTCGTCCCGACGAACTCCTCGCCCGTATGACCCTGGAGGAGAAGGTCGGCCAGGTCTTCGTCTCGCGGGTGTACGGCCACTCGGCGACCGCGCCCGACCGGGCCGACATCGACGCCAACCTCGGCGAACTCGGCGTACGCACGGCCGCCGAGCTGCTCGCCCGCTACCGGCTCGGCGGGATCATCTACTTCGCCTGGGCGCACAACACCCGGGACCCGCAGCAGATCGCGGACCTGTCCGACGGTATCCAGCGGGCCTCTCTCCAGCAGCCGCGCGGCCTGCCGGTGCTGATCTCCACCGACCAGGAGCACGGTGCCGTCTGCCGGGTGGGCCGCCCCGCCACCCTCTTCCCGGGCGCCATGGCGATCGGCGCCGGGGGCAGCCGCGCCGACGCCCGTACCCTCGGCCGCCTCGCCGGCCGTGAGCTGCGGGCGATGGGCATCCGGCAGGACTACTCCCCCGTCGCCGACGTCAACGTGAACCCGGCCAATCCGGTCATCGGCGTCCGCTCCTTCGGCGCCGACCCGGCCGCGGTGGCCGCCCTGGTCGCGGCGGAGGCCGAGGGCTACCGGGCGGCGGGAGTGGCGGCGACCGCCAAGCACTTTCCCGGGCACGGCGACACCGCCGTCGACAGCCACACGGGCTTTCCCGTCATCACCCACTCGCGCGAGCAGTGGGAGACGCTGGACGCGGTGCCCTTCCGGGCGGCGATCGCGGCCGGCGTCGACTCCCTCATGACCGCGCACATCCTGGTGCCGTCCCTCGACGGATCCGGTGACCCCGCCACCCTCTCCCGGCCGATCGTCACCGGCATCCTGCGCGAGAAGCTCGGCTACGACGGGGTCGTGGTCACCGACGCCCTCGACATGGCGGGCGTGCGCACCGAGTACGGCGACGACCGGGTGCCGGTGCTCGCGCTGAAGGCCGGTGTCGACCAGCTCCTCAACCCGCCGGACCTGGACGTCGCCTGGAACGCCGTCCTGAAGGCCGTCCGGGACGGGGAGCTCTCGGAGCAACGGCTCGACACGTCGGTCCTGCGGATCCTGCGGCTGAAGGCACGGCTGGGGCTGTTCGACGATCCGTACACCAGCCCGGCCGACGTGGGGCGGACGGTCGGGGCGCCGGGACACCTCACCGCGGCCGACCGGATCGCCGAGCGGACCACGACGCTGCTGGTCAACGAGGGACCGCTGCTGCCGCTCTCGCCCCGGACCCACCCCCGGATCCTGGTGGTCGGTGCCGACCCGGCCTCCCCCACCGGCACCACGGGCCCGCCCACCGGCGTCCTGGCCGCCGCCCTCACCGCACTGGGGTTCAGGGCGACGGCCCTGGCCACGGGCACGGCCCCGTCCGCCGAGACGATCGCCGGGGCGGTGACGGCCGCGGGCGGGGCGGACGCCGTGGTGGTCGCGACCTACAACGTCACGGCGGCCGACGCGCAGCGGACGCTGGTACGACAACTGGCGGCGACCGGACGGCCGGTGGTGGCGGTGGCCGTCCGTAACCCCTACGACGTGGCCCAGCTCCCGTTCGTCCGAGCCTGCTTGGCCGCCTACTGCTGGACCGACGTCGAACTGCGGGCCGCCGCCCGGGTGATCGCCGGGGCGGTCGGGCCGCGCGGGAAGCTGCCGGTGCCCGTGCGGCGGGCGGACGATCCGACGCAGGTGCTGTATCCGATCGGGCACGGCCTGACGTACTAGGCGTACGCCGACCGCCGGGCTTGTCCCCCGCACCACGCGCAAAGCGTCCCGCGCGGCTGGCGTGTGCCCGGCGTCGCGGGTCACGCTGGTCAGGCCCTGTTCGTCGGGGCGGGCGGGGGAAGCCGATGCGCGGGAGACGGTCCGTGGGGGCGGTGTGCTGGACACTGACCACCGCCCTCGCCCTGGGAGGGTGTCAGCTCCTGTCGCCGGACGGAGCCGGAACCGGGGCCGGGGCCGGAGCCGGCGCACCGACGGCGGCGCGGACGCCGTCCTCCCCGGCCCCCGGCCCGGGCTTCGGCAGGGAGTTCCTCGCGATCGGCGAGTGCAGCTCCTTCGGGACGACCAGCTTCACCGAGGTGCCCTGCGCCGGCGAACGGGCCGCGGCGAGGGTCGTCGCCCGGTTCGACGGGAAGATCGGCGAGGGCCCGCTCTGCCCGCCGGCCACCGACTTCGTCCTGCACTTCGGTGAGCAGCCCGCGCACGGCGGCACCAGCACCATCGAGCGGGGCCATGCCTGTATGCGCAACCTCCAGCCGCCCCATCCCGGCGACCCGGGCGCCGGCGGCGGTCCGCGCACGGTCGTCGGCGACTGCGTCCACGGCGCGGGCGGCGGGCAGGTCCGCGAGACGGCGTGCGACGGCTCGGGCGCCCGGAAACCGCAGTACCGGGTGACCGATGCGGTACCCACGCGCGCCGACTGCCCGGCGTCGACGGCCCTCTACGTCCAGCTCGGCGGCGGCGCGGATCCGGTGGGGTGCGCGCGGCCGGTGTGAACGGCTGATGTCGGCCGCCCCGAGAACCCGATCGGCCCCCGTGTCCACGGCCCTATGGTGGGCCGATGCGCGCAGGGATCGGGCTCAGGGAGGTGGCCGAGCGGGCCGGCGTGTCCATGCGGACCGTGTCCAACGTGGTCGCCGCCCGGGAGACTGCGCGCGGGTCAGCTACACAGCGCGGAGGGACGGGGCGGGACTGCACATCACCGGTGAACGGCCCGACGGCCGACCGGCATGTGAGCCGGCCGGCCGTCGGGGCCGCTGTGCGCGGCGAGTTGACGAGTGTCACGGACGCAGCGCGGGCTCCCGCTCCACGTCCCGCACGTCCAGCCTCGCGTCGAACTTCGCCAGCGGCCGGGCCTGCGATACGGCGGTCGGCGCGACGCCGGCCCAGGCCAGGATCCGGGCCGTGGCCAGCGCCTTCTGGTCGGCGACCAGGCCGGCGACGTTCGCGCCGTGGTTCAGGCCGGGGGCCGTGAGGACATAGCTGTCCTTCGCGCCCTTGCCGAGCCGGAAGCGTTCCGCGCCCCACGGGTCGTTCTGGCCGTAGACGAAGAGCATGTGACGGGCGTTGTGCTTCACCCAGGTGTCGACGTCGCGCATCGCCGAGGGCTGGAACTTCATGGTGATGTCACGCGGGACGAAGTTCCGCGGGGGCTGGTAGCCGTAGCGGATGTACTTCTTCTCGATGGACGGGAAGTGGATGGTGGGGGCGCCCAGTTGGGTGCCCGCCTGGTAGTAGTACGGGGTGTACGGGGACAGGCCCTGGTCCGTGTAGAACGAGAAGCCCGAGATGGTGTCGATGGACGTCCAGATCTCGTCGTCCGTCGCCGTGGCCGCGTCGGCCGGGATCGACTCGCAGTCGGACAGCAGGCTGTACTGCCAGAAGCCCCAGACGTAGTCGAGGACGACGGCCTCGTAGGCGCGGTCCAGGCTGCCGATGGTGGTGAAGGTGAAGCCCTCCGCCGCCGCGTAGTCCGCGTACTTCTTCTCCAGCGGCTCCCGGCGCACCAGCGCCTCGCGCTGTACGGCGTTCAGGCGGTCACGGCACTCCTTGGTGCCGACGCCCGCGAAGAAGCGGTCGTAGGCGGAGTCCTCGTCGTTGACGACGTCGTTCGGGGCCACGTAGGCCACCACGCCGTCCATGTCCTTGGGGTAGAAGCGCTCGTAGTACGTCGCCGTCATGCCGCCCTTGGAGCCGCCGGTGGAGATCCAGTTCTTGGTGTAGATCTTCTTCAGCGCCTTGAAGATGCGGTGCTGGTCGCTCGCCGCCTGCCAGATGTCCAGCTTGGACCAGTCGGCCGGGTCGGGGCGGGAAGGCGTGAAGAAGCGGTACTCCATGGAGACCTGGTTGCCGTCCACGATCTGGGTGGGCTCGCGGCGGCTGGGGGTGGTGGAGACGTTGTAGCCGCCGGTGTAGAAGACCGTGGGGCGCGCGGTGTCCTTGTGCAGCACGGTGATCCGCTGCTGGAACGTGCCCTTGGCGGGGTGCCGGTGGTCCACCGGCTGGGTGTAGGTCAGGACGAAGTAGCGGTAGCCGGGGTACGGCTTCTCCTCGACCAGGCTCATGCCGGGTACGGCGAGGAGCCGGTCCTTGATGTCCGTGCCGGCGGTGGCCTTGGGCTCGGCGGCGGTGGCCGCCCCTGCCGTGGCCGCCGTGCTCAAGGTGCCTATGAGCACCGTGAGCGCCAGCAGCCATCTGAGCGCCTTGCGCATGCGCGTGCACCCTCCCTGTGAGACAGATGTGCGTCGCCGGAAGCTATCGGAGCAACACCCGTCACACCAGAGGGGGTTGACCTACCGTGCGGTCACGTCGCGGGTCGACTCAGCAGAGAATCCAGCCCGAGCGGTACGAACCGCCGGCCACCGCGCCCGTCACCCGCACACACCGGTGCCCCGCGTAGACCCTGGCCGGCGGGGAACTGCGCGTATGCTTCCGCGACTTCGACACGGCGACATGGCCGCGCGCCTGCACACTCACCGAGATCAGCCGCTTGGTGCCGGGGTTCTTCTGGACGGTGACGGCACAGACGTAGCCGCTGCCCTTGTAGACCAGCACGGAGCCGGTGGAGAAGGGCAGGGTGCGTACCTTCCGGCCCGGGCAGGACTCGGCGGACGTCGCGGCATGGGCGCTGCCCGGCGCGACGACGGCGAGCAGCGCGGACACGATCATCACGACCAGCCCGAGCACCAGCCGCCGGACCGTCACGCTTCTCGCACCTGTGTCCACGGTCCCCGCCCCTCCCACGTCCGTCGTACTCACGATCGCCGTACTCACGATCGCCGTACTGATGTACGGACGCACGACAGGCGCCGGATGGTTGCCCTCACACCGCCGCGGGCTCGTCCTCGCCGACGAAGGTGCGCCAGAGGCGGGCGTACCTGCCGTCCAGGGCCAGGAGGGCGTCATGGGTGCCGTCCTCGACGACCCGGCCGTGATCCATCACCACGACGCGGTCCGCTCGGGCGGCGGTGGTCAGGCGGTGGGCCACGACCAGTGTGGTGCGACGGCCGGTCAGGCGGTCCGTGGCCTGGTTGACCTGGGCTTCCGTGGCCAGGTCGAGGGCGGCCGTCGCCTCGTCGAGGAGCAGGACGTCCGGGTCGACGAGCTCGGCACGGGCCAGCGCGATCAGCTGGCGCTGACCGGCGGAGAGGTTGCGGCCGCGCTCCGCGACCTCGTGGAGGTAGCCGCCGTCGAGGGTGGCGATCATCTCGTGCGCGCCGACCGCCCTGGCCGCCGCCTCCACCTCGGCGTCGGTGGCGTCGGGCCGGCCGTAGGCGATGGCGTCGCGGACGGTGCCGGGGAAGAGATACGCCTCCTGCGGGACGACGCCCAGCCGGTGGCGGTACGAGGTGAGGTCGAGGGCGCGCAGGTCCGTGCCGTCGACGGTGACCCGGCCGCCGGTGGGGTCGTAGAAGCGGGCCACCAGCTTGACCAGGGTCGACTTGCCCGCGCCGGTCTCGCCGACGAAGGCGACGGTCTGGCCGGCCGGGATGCGCAGCTCGATGCCGGTCAGGGCCTCTTCGGGTTCGTCGGCGGAGCCGTACTGGAAGTGCACGTCCTCGAAGGCGATCTCGCCGCGCAGCGAGAGGACCTCCTCCGGCTCGTCGGCGGACTTCGTGGACGTCGGCTCCCGCAGCAGCTCCTGGATCCGGCCCAGGGAGACGGTCGCCTGCTGGTAGCCGTCGAAGACCTGGGAGAGCTGCTGGACGGGGGCGAAGAACAGGTCGATGTAGAGGAGGTACGCGACCAGCGCACCGGTGGTGAGGGTCGCCGCGTCCACCCGGCCGGCGCCCGCGATCAGGACCGCCGCCGCCGCGACCGACGACAGCAGCTGCACGAACGGGAAGTAGATCGAGATCAGCCACTGACCCCGGATGCGCGCCTGGCGGTAGCTGTCGCTGCGCTCCGCGAACCGTGCCGCGCCGTCCCGCTCACGCCGGAAGGCCTGCACGATCCTGAGCCCGGACACGGACTCCTGGAGGTCGGCGTTGACCGTCGACACCCGCTCGCGGGCCAGCTCGTACGCCTTCACGCTGGCCCGGCGGAAGAAGTACGTGGCGACGACCAGCGGCGGGAGCGTCGCGAAGACGACCAGCGCGAGCTGTACGTCGATGACCAGCAGGGCGCCCATGATGCCGAAGAAGGTGACGATCGCGACGAAGGCCGTGACCAGGCCGGTCTGCAGGAAGGTGGAGAGGGCGTCGACGTCCGTCGTCATCCTCGTCATGATGCGGCCGGTCAGCTCCCGCTCGTAGTAGTCGAGTCCGAGCCGCTGGAGCTGGGCGAAGATCTTCAGCCGGAGGGTGTAGAGGACGCGTTCGCCGGTGCGGCCGGTCATCCGGATCTCGCCGGTCTGCGCGACCCACTGCACCAGTACGGAGAGCAGCGCGAGCAGCGAGGCCGCCCACACGGCCCCCAGCGCCGCCCGGGTCACGCCCTGGTCGATGCCGTGCCGGATCATCACCGGCAGCAGCAGGCTGGTCCCGGCGTCGACGGCGACCAGACCGAGGCTGACGAGAAGGGGCGCGCCGAAGCCGCGCAGCAGCCTGCGCAGGCCGTACGACGCCTCCGGCCGGACCGCCTGCCGCTCGTCGACGTCGGGGGTGTCGACGAGCGGCGGCAGCGCCTCGATCTGGGCGAGCAGCTCGGGGGTGGCCGGCATCCCGGAGAGGGCGGTGTCCTTCGGCTCCCGGTCGCCGGTCCACAGCCGGGGGGTCACCCCGCGCTCGGCGTCGAACTCGGCGTCCAGTTCGTCGCGGACGG
The DNA here is from genome assembly GCF_035983595.1 of Streptomyces sp. NBC_01334. NCBI lineage: Bacteria > Bacillati > Actinomycetota > Actinomycetes > Kitasatosporales > Streptomycetaceae > Streptomyces > Streptomyces sp. NBC_01334. Next base: position 3,811,566 of record NZ_CP130718.1, read on the forward strand.
ACGTGTCCTCGCCGGGCGACGGGGGTCCCCCCGCTCGAGCGAAGCCGAGAGTGGGGGAGGGCTGGGCGTGGCCGGGCGAGACCCCGCCGAGCTCGTCGGGGTCGGTGAGCAGCCGGCGGTAGAGCGCGGAGCGCTCCTGGAGCTCCTCGTGGGTGCCGAGGTCGGCGAGGCGTCCGGCGTCCAGGACGGCGATGCGGTCGGCGAGGTTGAGGGTGGAGCGGCGGTGCGCGATGAGCAGGGTCGTGCGTCCCTGCATGACCTGTTTCAGGGCCTCGTGGATCTCGTGCTCGACCGCCGCGTCCACGGCGGAGGTCGCGTCGTCGAGGACCAGCAGGCGCGGGTCGGTGAGGATCGCCCGGGCGAGCGCGACCCGCTGGCGCTGGCCGCCGGAGAGGGTGAGACCGTGCTCGCCGACCGTCGTGTCGTAGCCGTGGGGCAGCTCGGCGATGAACCGGTCGGCCTGGGCGGCGCGGGCGGCCGCCTCGATCTGCTCCTGGGTGGCCTCGGGACGGCCGTACGCGATGTTGGCTCGGACGGTGTCGGAGAAGAGGAACGAGTCCTCGGGGACCAGGCCGATCGCGGCCCGCAGCGAGTCGAGGGTGAGCTCGCGGACGTCGTGGCCGCCGATGAGGACGGCGCCCCCGCTGACGTCGTAGAAGCGGGGCAGCAGGAGGGAGACGGTGGACTTGCCGGAGCCGGAGGAGCCCACCACCGCGAGGGTCTCGCCGGGGCGGATCTCGAAGGTGAGACCGTCGAGGACCGGCCGGTCGGGGTCGTAGCCGAAGGTCACGTCGTCGAACTCGACGGCGGCGGGGGCGTCGGCGGGCAGTGCCTTGGTGCCGTCCTTCATCGACGGCTCGGTGTCGATCAGCTCCAGAACGCGTTCGGTGCCCGCGCGGGCCTGCTGGCCGACGGTGAGGACCACGGCGAGCATCCGTACCGGGCCGACGAGCTGGGCGAGGTAGGTGGAGAACGCGACGAAGGTGCCGAGGGTGATGTGGCCGCGCACGGCGAGCCAGCCGCCGAGCGCCAGCATGGCGACCTGGCCGAGGGCGGGTACGGCCTGGAGGGCGGGGGTGTAGGCCGAGTTCAGGCGGATCGTGCGCAGTCGGCCGGCGAAGAGCCGGCGGCCGACCTCGCGCAGTTTGCCGGTCTCCTGGTCCTCCTGGCCGAAGCCCTTCACGACCCGGACGCCGCTGACGGCTCCGTCGACCACCCCCGCGACGCCCGCCGCCTGGGCCTGGGCGTACCAGGTGGCGGGGTGCAGCTTGGTACGGCTGCGCCTGGCGATGTACGCGAGGGCGGGTGCCACGGCGAGGGCGACCAGGGTGAGCGGGAGGGACAGCCAGGCCATGACGACCAGGGAGATCAGGAAGAGGAGCAGGTTCCCGATCGTCATCGGGAGCATGAAGAGCAGACCCTGGATGAGCTGGAGGTCGCTGGTGGCGCGGCCCACGACCTGGCCGGTGGACAGCTCGTCCTGACGCCGGCCGTCGAGGCGGGTGATCGTCTCGAACATCTCGGTCCGCAGGTCGTGCTGGACGTCGAGGGCGAGGCGCCCGCCGTAGTAGCGGCGGACGTAGGTGAGGACGTAGACGAGGACGGCTGCGGCGATCAGGGCTCCGGCCCAGGGGCCCATGTCCCGGCTGTGGTCGCCGATCACATCGTCGATGATCACCTTGGTGACCAGCGGGACCAGTGCCAGGACGGCCATGCCGGCGAGCGAGGAGCCGAGCGCGAGCACGACGTTCGCCGGGTGGCGCCAGGCGTACCCGGCAAGTCTGCGCGCCCAGCCTCGCCGCTGCTCCCCCTGCTGTACTGCCACGCCGGTGCCTTCCTGTCGTCCTGGCCGTCCCGGTCGTCCCGGTCGGCCTGGTCTGCCGGAAGGCACCAACGCCGAAGGAAGCGGATTTCATCCCTCCGCAACAATCGGGGACACACGGTCACAGGGGGTCAGCGGCGGCCGGACACGGTCAGACGCGTACGCGCAGCCGGTAGAAGCGGGTCGTCTGGGCCGCGTTCTGGTTGTCGTCGCTGACCAGGAGCACCTCCAGGCGGCCCTTGGCGCGGCCGGTGATCACCATGCCCTCGATGTTGTCGAGCAGCGGGTTCGGCTGGGGCTGCTCGGCGGTCGCTCCCCGTGACGGGCAGTTCACGATGTCGGCGAGGAGCGTCTTCTTCACCAGGCGCACGCCGTCCTGGCCGGTGAGGTTCGCTGTGCCGCCGGTGTCCGTGGCGTGGCGGGGGTCGGCCAGGTAGAGGCGGACCGTGTTGCCGACGCCGCTGGTGAAGCCGCGCTCCAGGACGAGGAGCCGGCCGTCGGGCAGAGCCTGGACCTCGGGGACGCCGAGGCCGGAGTCGGCGCGGTAGGCGTACTGGGCCGAGAGCGCGAACCGGCCGTGCTGCCGCCGCCAGGTCTGGAAGCGGACGATGCCCGTGCTGTCGCCGGAGAGCGCGTACTCCATCGACGCGAGGAGGGTGCGCCCGCCGGGCAGCAGTGTCAGGCCCTCGAACGTCTGGTTGGACGTGGCGCGGCCGGCCGGGGCGACGAGGAGCGAGGACGGGACCGGAAGACGGTCGAGGATCCTGCCGTCACGGCTGTAGCGGCGGATGGACGGCTCGGTCTCGGAGGTGATCAGACGGGTGCCGTCACCGTCGATGGCGAGACCCTCGCTGTCGAGTGCGGCGCCGCTCTCGTCGGCGAGCGGAACGACCGACCTCGGGGCGAGGGTCTTCGCGTCCAGGCCGAAGAGCGAGGAGCGGTCGGAGAGGGCCGCGAGGGAGCCGTCCCGGTCCAGGGCGAGCGCGGAGAAGTTGCCGACGAAGGTGCCCTCGAAGGTCGTCTTGTCGAGGGCGTCCGAGAAGCCGTCGAGGGAGACCGCCGGTGAACAGGCGTTGCTCGTGGCCGTGTTGGTGGCCGTGTTGGTGGCTGTGCTCGTGGCCGTGCTGGTGGCCGGGTGGGCGTTCGCGGGCCCGGCGGCGGTGAGAGTGGTGGCCGCCGCCAGGCCGGCGGTGAGGGTGGCGAGTACGGTTCGCAGGCGCATGGTCGTCACCGTAGGTCGGGTCGGTGACGTGCGGTGGGACACCGCGTAAAGGCTCGTTCAGGAGGCGGCAAGGTCCTTGTGGATGACCTTGGCGACGCCCTGAATGGTCGTGATGCCGTAGTTCATGGTGCTGTTGCCGTGGGTCAGGACGGTCATGACGTAGTCGTGGCCGCCGCCCTTGAAGGTGCCGACGCTGTGCACCCGCCAGCCGTTCGTGGCGCGCGACAGCCACCCGTTCTTGACGTGCCAGCTGACCCCGGCGGGCCTCCCGTAGGGGGTGCCCCAGCGCTGCGCCGAGACGACCTTGCCCATCAGCGTGTTGACGTAGGCGCGCGAGGCGTCGGTCAGGACCGTGTTCTTGGCGGTGAGCAGCTTCAGCAGCTTCTGCTGGTCGGTGACGGTGATCTGGGTCAGGCCCCAGTAGCCGTTCGCGCCCGGCTTGGTCTGCGTCATCTTCGCGGCCGTCAGAAAGTTCTTGATCTTCGTCGTGCCGAGCTGCTTCCACAGGGTGGAGGTGGAGGCGTTGTCCGACTTGGTGATCATGGCCGTGGCGAGGGTCTTCTCGCGGCTGGTCAGCGCCCGGCCGGTCTTCTGCGCGTCCCACAGCAGCGCGGACAGGACGGTGACCTTGACGACACTGGCCGAGTCGAAGGCGGTGGAGGCACGCAGGGTGCAGGTGGTGTTGGTGGTGCGGTCGTAGAGGCCGACGGCGACCGTGCCCTTGCGGTTCGCCAGCGCGGCGGTGATGTCCTTCTTCAGCTTGGCCGCGAGCCCGGCCTCGGCCGACGTACAGCTGACGGTGGGGGTGGCGGCCGCGGCGGGCGCGGCGGCCGCCACGCCGGATATGAGGACGCCGGCGGTGAGCCCGGCGCCGAGCAGCCTTCTGCTTCTTCGTGTCCGGTGAGTCATGACCTGTTGACACACAAGTTCGTACGAAAGGTTGTACGCATCGCCAAGGTTGTATGCGTCACCAACGTTGTGTGTGCGTCACCTCAAGTATTGGGGAAAGCCTGGGCAAAGCGTTACCGCGGCCTGTGCGTTCTCACAGGCGGCGGCCAGCTCGACCACAGCGACCACCCACAACGGCCGTACAGCATGCGCAGGGTGACATCTGCCACCGATCCACTCCCCCAGCCGCCCGTGCCCCCCGCCGTGTCCCCGGACCGGTCACCGCCGACGACCTCCGATACGGCCCCCGCGGCACCCCCGCCGGACAGGGCGCCGCGCTGGTCGCTGCCCGCGCTGATCGCGATCATGATCCTGGCGGGCGTGCTGTACTCCTGGAACCTGTCCGGGTCGAGCCTCAACAGCTTCTACAGCTCCGCGATCTACAGCGGTACGCAGAGCTGGAAGGCGTGGTTCTTCGGCTCGCTGGACGCCGGGAACTTCATCACCGTCGACAAGCCGCCGTTCGCGCTCATGATCATGGGCCTGTCCTGCCGGATCTTCGGGTTCGGCACCTGGCAGATGATGCTGCCGGAGGTAGCGGCGGCGCTGGGCACGATCTGGATCCTGCACTCCTCGGTGAAGCGGGTCTTCGGACACGCGGCCGCCGCCGTCGCGGCCCTCGTGCTCGCGCTGACGCCGATCACCGTCGCCATCAACCGCGACAACAACCCGGACACCGTCCTCGTCCTGCTGATGGTGGCCGGCGCTGCTCTCGCCCTGCGCGCCACCCGCGACGACCGGCTGCTGCCGCTCCTCGGCTCCGCGGTCTGCTTCGGGCTCGCCTTCAACACCAAGATGCTCCAGGGCTACATCGCCCTGCCCGCCGTCTTCGCCGTGTACCTGTACGCGTCGAGGCTGGGCTGGAAGAAGAAGGCCGTGAACCTGGCGCTGGCCGCCGTGGCACTGGCCGTCGCCAGCTTCTGGTGGGCAACCGCCGTGTCCCTGGTGCCCGCCGACGACCGGCCGTACATCGGCGGTTCGACCGACGGCAGCGCCTGGGACCTGATCATGGGCTACAACGGCCTGGGCCGGGTGCTCGGCGGCGAGGGCAACGGCGGGGGCGGCGGAGGCGGCGGATCCTTCGCCGGGACCGCGGGCATCGGCCGGATGTTCAACGACGTCCTCGGCGGCCAGATCTCCTGGCTGATCCCCTTCGCGGCCATCGCGCTCGTCGCGGGCCTGGTGCTGCGCGGCCGGGCCCCGCGCACCGACCCCACCCGCGCCGCGCTGGTGCTGTGGGGCGGCTGGCTGGTGCTGCACTACCTGACCTTCGCCATGGCCGAGGGCACCATGCACCCCTACTACACGACCGCGCTCGCCCCGGGCATCGCGGCGCTGTGCGGTGGCGGCGGGGTCATGCTGTGGCGTGCCCTGCGCGGCGGTGACGCCCGCTGGTCGTGGGTGCTGCCCGTGGGGCTCGCGGTCACCGGTGTCTGGGCGATCGTGCTGCTGCGGCGCGCCACCGGCTGGAACACCTGGCTGTGGCCGGTCGTCGGCGTGGTCATGGTCCTCGCGATCGTGGGCCTGTTCGTCCTGCGGTCCGCGCGCTCCGGCGTCAGGGTCCGGCTGCTCGGCGCGTCCGTCGCCGCGGCGATCGTGGCGGCCCTCGCCGGTCCGACGGCGTACGCCGCCTCACCGGCCTTCGGCTCCTCCGGCGGGATGATGGGCGGCACCAACCCGACCGCGGGTCCGTCCACCGGTGGCGGCATGGGCGGTCCCGGCGGCGGCGGTGGCCGGGGCGGCTTCGGCGGCGGCAACGGCGGTCCCGGCGGCCAGGCGCCCGGCGGCACCCAGCAGGGCGGCCAGGCGGGCGGCGAGTTCCCCGGCGGTGGCAACGGCCAGATGACGCCGGGTGGCGGCAACGGCGAACTCCCGCAGGGCGGCGGCGCACCCAGCGGCGCGCCGAGCGGCGGCCAGGGCGGCCAACAGGGCGGCACGAACGGCGAGTTGCCCGGCGGGGCCCAGGGCGGCGGCGAGAGCGGCACGGCTCCGGGCGGCGGCACCGGTGGTGGCCCCGGCGGCGGTACGGGTGGCGGCGGGATGGGCGGTGGTGGCGGCATGGGCGGCGCCGACAGCGAGCTCGTCTCGTACCTGGAGAAGCACCAGGACGGCGCCACCTGGCTGATCGCGGTCTCCAACTCGCAGAGCGCGGGCCAGCTGATCCTCAGCAGCGGCAAGCCCGTCATCTCCATGTGGGGCTTCACCGGCAGCGACCAGGCGATGACCCTCGCCAAGCTCGAGGAACTGGTGAAGAAGGGCGAGCTGCACTACATCCAGCTCGGCGGCGGCGGTATGGGCGGCAACAGCAGCCTGAGCCAGGAGATCACCGCCTGGGTGCAGAAGAACGGCACGGCGGTGCCGGAGAGCGCCTACAGCTCGACGTCGAGCTCCGCGTCCGGCTCCGGTTCCACGTCCGCGTCCGGCTCGGAGACCTCCGGCTCGGACGCCTCGGGCACCGACACCTCGTCGCAGAGCAACCAGTCGACGGTCTACCGACTGGACGCCTCGGACGTGAGCTGACCGGCACGGCCCAACGGTCCGCAACGGCCCCTGACATGACGGTCAGGGGCCGTTTCGTCGTGAGAAAGCGCGTTCAACTCGCGTAGACAAGGGGCAGTTTGCCGGTCCCCGTCACCTGATGGACATGTCAGATTCATTGCCATGACCGCATGTGCATGTCACTCTCCCGATTGCCGCCTCCAATCAACCCGCGTAGATCGGACACCCCACATGCTGGCGACACGCATACGCCGATGGAAGTCGGTGGCGCTTGCCACCACTGCCGTCCTGGTCGGTCTCACCGCGCCCGCGCTCACCGCGACCCCCGCCGCGGCGACCACGACGGCCTACGACGCGACGTACTACAAGAACGCGGTCGGCAAGACGGGTACGAGCCTGAAGTCCTCGCTGCACACGATCATCAGCAGCCAGACGAAGATCTCGTACTCCGCGGTCTGGGACGCTCTGAAGGCCACCGACCAGGACCCGAACAACAGCAGCAACGTGATCCTGCTGTACAGCGGTGTCTCGCGAGCCAAGTCCCTCAACGGCGGTGACGTCGGCGACTGGAACCGCGAGCACACCTGGGCCAAGTCCCACGGCGACTTCGGCGAGGTGACCGGCCCGGGAACGGACCTGCACCACCTGCGCCCCGCGGACGTACAGGTCAACAGCATCCGCGGCAACCTGGACTTCGACAACGGCGGCAGCGCGGTCACCAACGGCGGCGGCAGCACCGTCGACTCCGACTCGTTCGCGCCGCGCGCCGCGGACCGGGGCGACGTGGCTCGCATGATCCTCTACATGGCCGTGCGCTACGAGGGTGACGACGGCTTCGCCAACCTGGAGCCCAACGAGAAGGTCGGCAACGGCAGCAACCCGTACATGGGCAAGCTCTCCGTCCTCAAGGCGTGGAACGAGGCGGACCCGCCGAGCGCCTTCGAGGAGAAGCGCAACCAGGTCATCTACGACACCTACCAGCACAACCGCAACCCGTTCATCGACCACCCCGAGTGGGTCGAGGCGATCTGGTAGGACCCGCAGCGCGACCGCGAAGGGGCTGAACTTGCCGTGACGACACGGAAGTTCAGCCCCTTTTGGTGCGCACGGGCAGACCCGCAGGAGGCGTTGGTGTGATGGAACGACTAGTTCCCTCACACCGGTGAAGTCGGATCTTCGTCCCGGGCATGTCGCCCGGCCCGGACGCGAGGCTGGGGGCGCCTCGGCAGATCCGCCGGAGCGATCCCGACTCCCTTTCCCGGAGACGTTCATGAAGCTTCGCGCCTGGTCCTTCGCCGCCGCTCTCGCCCTGACCGCCCTCGCCCTGCCCGCCCAGAGCGCCTCGGCGGCGGCCGCGGCGCCGTCCTGTCCCGACGGATCGATCTGTTTCTACAGCGGCGAGAACTTCCGCGGCAGCAGCTGGGAGTGGACCGCCCGCAGCGGCTACCGCGACATGCCGCCCGCCCTCCACGACCACGTGGGTTCCTTCGTCTCCGGTACCCGCGCCTGTTTCATCAACTGGGGCCCGGTGGAGAAGCGGAACGTCTTCAACGCCGACTACCGCACCCGCTACCTGGGCGACTTCGGCGGCCGGATCGACGCGGTGGGCCCCGGCGCCTGCTGACCCCGGCTCCCGCCTTCCGCTCGCCTTCCTGCTCGCCCCTACCGCTCGCCCTCACCGCGGGGAGCGCCGTACCAACGCCACCGGGTGAGACGGGCGTGACCCGGGATCTCTCCCCGGCCGGTGGCCCACAGCAGGGTGGGCCACCGGTCGGTGCCGGCCGGGGCGTCCGGGAAGAGCCTCGCCAGCACCCGGTCGCACAGTCCGGCGTCCGGCTCCCACCGGACACCGAGCCCCTCGGCGACGTCGTGCAGATGGACCAGCGTCTCGACGACCCCCATGGCGGCGAAGCCCTCGGGGTCCGAGGCCCCGAAGACGTGATGCGACCTGACGTCCGCCGGCGTCGTCCGCACCATCGCGGTCAGCAACGCCCCGCAGGCCTCCAGCACCTGCGCGAGTCCGGCCGCCCCGGCCGTCCGGTCGGCGAAGACGACGTTCGCCGGCGCACCGGGCCGCTCCGCGCGCCACACGAAGGGCACCTCGGTGTCCGACGGGGCGCCCCTCGGGCCCAGTTGGGCGGCATAGGCGAACAGGTCGTCGGCCAGATGCTCGACGGTCTCCCAGCAACTCCAGTCCAGGGAACCGGCCTTGGCGTCCCAGTCGGCCTCCCCCGCCCCTCGCAGGGCGGCCACCGCCAGCCGGACCGCCTCCTGCACGTCGTCGGCGGTGACGGGGCCGGGTGATCCGTGTGCTTCAGACATGGCGGGACCGTATCAACGGTCTCCCCTAGGACAGGTGCGTGGGCGCGAACATCCGCAGCACCGCCGGGAGGAGGACCACCGAGGGACCGGGCGTGGACAAGGCCTTCGCCAGGTCCGCCTCCAAGGTCTGCGGAGACGTGCGCACCCCCGGTACCCCGAAGGACTCCGCCAGGGCCACGTAGTCCGGGCGGGACAGTTCGGTGGCCGTGGGCTCGCCGAAGGCGTCGGTCATGTACTCGCGCAGGATGCCGTAACCGCCGTCGTCGACGATCAGCCAGGTGACGTTCAGGTCGTACTGCCTGGCCGTCGCCAGTTCCGCGATCGAGTACAGGGCGCCGCCGTCCCCCGACACCGCCAGCACCGGGCGGGTCGGGTCGGCCGCCGCCGCGCCCAGCGCCGCCGGGAAGCCGTAGCCCAGGCCGCCCGCGCCCTGGGCCGAGTGCATGTGGTTGGGGCCCTTCGCGTCGAAGGCCGACCAGGCCCAGTAGGCGAGGATCGTCATGTCCCAGAAGGACGGGGAGTCGGCCGGCAGCGCCTTGCGGACCGACGCCAACACCTCCTGCTCCAGGGTGAGTTCCTGGGCGGCGATACGGTCGGAGACCTTCGCGAGGACCTCATGGACGCGCTCGGCGGCCTCCGGCCGGGCCCGCTCCACCACCGGCTCCACCGTCTCGAGCAGCGCCTGCAACGCCAGTCGCGCGTCCGCGTGGATGCCGAGCGCCGGATGGTTCGCCTCCAGCTTCCCCAGGTCCGCCTCGATCTGGACGACCCGGCCCCGCGGCTTGAACGTGTGGTAGTTGGAGGAGAGTTCGCCGAGCCCCGAGCCGACGACCAGGAGGACGTCCGCGTCCTCGAGGAAGTCCGTGGTGTGCCGGTCCTCGATCCAGGACTGGAGCGAGAGGGGGTGCGTCCAGGGGAACGCCCCCTTGCCGCCGGGCGTGGTGACCACCGGGGCCTGCAGGACCTCCGCCAGCTGCTTCAGCTTGCCCGAGGCGTCCGACCGTACGACTCCGCCGCCCGCGATGATCGCCGGACGGGCCGCCTTCGACAGCAGGTCGGCTGCCACGGCGGTCAGTTCGGGGCGCGGCGGCAGCTCTTCGGGGAAGGCGTCGCCGCCGGTGACCACCGGGATCCGCGTCTGCGCGAGGAGCACGTCCTGCGGGATCTCCACCCACACCGGGCCGTGCGGCACGCTCAGCGCGGACTTCCAGGCCGCCTCGATCGCGGACGGGATCTGCGACTGGGTGCGGACGGTGTGGACCGACTTCACCACGCCACGGAACGAGGCCGCCTGGTCGGGCAGTTCGTGCAGATAGCCGTGGCGGCCGCCGCCCAGGCCGGGGGTCGGGACCTGGCTGCTGATCGCCAGCACCGGTGCCGAGGCGGCCGCCGCCTCCTGGAGCGCCGCGAGCGAGGTCAGCGCGCCCGGACCCGTCGACAGCAGCAGCGGGGCCGCCTCGCCGGTGATCCGGCCGTACGCGTCCGCCGCGAACCCCGCGTTGTTCTCCACCCGCAGGCCGATGTACCGCAGCGAGGAGCGGCGCAGCGCGTCGAACATGCCGAGCGCGTGCTGGCCGGGCAGCCCGAAGACGGTGGTCGCACCGAGCCCGGCCAGGGTCTCCACGACCAGGTCTCCGCCGTTGCGGCCGGCGGGAGGGTTCAGAGCAGCGGCGGTCTGCGCCTCCGTCGGGCGGAGCACCAGGTCGTGGTCGTGAGTCACTTCGCGCGAGCCTCGGCAATCTGTCGGGACATGATCGTGGTCAGTTCGTACGCCGTGTGGGACGCGGCCACCGACGTGATCTCCGCGTGATCGTACGCGGGGGCCACCTCGACGACGTCCGCCGAGACCAGGTTGCACGACGCCAGGCCGCGCAGGATCTCCAGGAGCTCGCGCGAGGTCATGCCGCCCGCCTCCGGGGTCCCGGTGCCGGGGGCGTGCGCCGGGTCGAGGCAGTCGATGTCGATGGAGATGTAGAGGGGTCGGTCGCCGATGCGCTGGCGCAGCTGGTCGGCGACCTCGTCGGCGCCGCGCCGGTACACGTCAGCCGAGGTGACGATGCCGAAGCCGAGCTTCTCGTCGTCGGTCAGGTCCTGCTTGCCGTACAGCGGGCCGCGGGTGCCGACGTGGGAGAGCGCCTCGGTGTCGAGGATGCCCTCCTCCACGGCCCGGCGGAACGGCGTGCCGTGGGTGTACTCCGCGCCGAAGTAGGTGTCCCAGGTGTCGAGGTGCGCGTCGAAGTGGAGCAGGGCCACGGGTCCGTGCTTCTTCGCGACCGAGCGCAGCAGCGGCAGCGCGATGGTGTGGTCACCGCCCAGGGTCATCAGGCGGGCTCCGGTGCCGAGCAGGTCGTCGGCCGCCGCCTCGATCGTCTCCACGGCCTCGTGGATGTTGAACGGGTTCACCGCGATGTCGCCGCCGTCCGCCACCTGGGCGAGGGCGAAGGGGGAGGCGTCCTGCGCCGGGTTGTACGGCCGCAGCAGCCGGGACGCCTCGCGGATCGCGTTGCCGCCGAAGCGGGCGCCCGGCCGGTAGGAGACGCCCGAGTCGAACGGCACACCCACCACGGCGACGTCGGCGCGGCCGACCTCGTCGAGGCGGGGCAGCCGGGCGAAGGTCGCGGGGCCGGCGTACCGCGGGACACGGGAGGAGTCGACGGGGCCGCGGGGCGTCTCGTTGCCACTCATGGAAATGCTCTCTTTCTTACGCTTCGTCGCGTATGTACTACTACTCGTACGACTCTACTGGGACGTCTACCGGGACACCGGGACGGGTGAGGTTCCGGCTGTCTCGGGGGTCCGTCCGGCCAGTCGCTCGCGCCAGGCGGCCAGCACGGCGGGGTCGGTGGCCGGGGTCGCCAGGGACACGGCGAGGTAGGCGGCCAGGGAGGCGAGGAGGCCGTAGTAGACCGGCTCGTTGGCGAGGATGCCGTAACCGGCCATCAGGCCGATCACCGCGACGCCGCCGGCCACGACGGAGGCGAGGGCGCCCTGGACCGTGCCGCGCTTCCAGAGCAGTCCGCCGAGGATGGGCACCAGCAGTCCGCCGACGAGCAGGTTGTACGCCACCGTCAGCGCCTCGACGACGTTGTTCAGGGCGATCGCCGTGACGATCACCGCGACGCCCATCAGGAGGATGAACAGGCGGTTGCCCCTGACCTCGTCGCGCTCCTCGCCGTCGGCGCCGGCGACGCCCCGCAGCCGGGACCAGATGTCGTTGTTGGCGACGGTCGCGCAGGCGATCAGCGCGCCGGACGAGGTGGACATCACCGCGGCGAGCGCGGCGGCCAGCACCAGTCCCCGCACGCCGACCGGGAGTTCGTCCTTGACGATCGTGGCGAAGGCGGCGTCCGCGGAGGCGAGGTTCGGGTAGAGCACCTTGGCCGCCGTGCCGATGACGGCGCCGGCGAGGGCGTACACCAGGCAGTAGGTACCCGCGACCGTGCCGCCCCACTTCGCCGTCCGGTCGCCGCGGGCGGTGAACACACGCTGCCAGATGTCCTGGCCGATGAGCATGCCGAAGGTGTAGATCAGCACGTAGGTGAAGATGGTCTCGCCGCCGATGCCCAGCGGGTCGAAGTAGCCGGTCGGCAGCTTCGCCTTCATCTCGCCGAAGCCACCCGCCCTGACGACCGCGATCGGCAGCAGCAGCAGGAGGACGCCGATCGTCTTCACCACGAACTGCACCATGTCGGTGAGGGTGATCGACCACATGCCGCCGAGCGTCGAGTACGCGACGACGATCGAGCCGCCGAGGACGATCGCGACGGTCCTGTTCATGTCGAAGAGGACGTCGAAGATGGTGGCGTACGCGATGGTCGACGTCACGGCGAGCATCAGGGTGTACGCCCACATCACCACGCCCGAGATCACACCGGCCCGGCCGCCGTAGCGCAGGTCCAGCATCTCGGAGACGGTGTAGACCTTGAGGCGGGCGATGCGGGCCGAGAAGAAGACGGAGAGGGCGAGCAGGCCCAGGCCGATGGTGAACACCATCCAGGCGCCGGACAGCCCGTACTGGTATCCCAGACCCACGCCGCCGATGGTGGACGCGCCGCCGAGGACGATCGCCGCCATGGTGCCGGAGTACATGACGGGCCCGAGGCGGCGCCCGGCGACGAGGAACTCGCTCTTCGAGCGGGCGCGGCGCATGCCCCACCAGCCCATGGCCAGCATGCCGGCCAGATAGACGGCGATCACGGTGTAGTCGACGGCCATGGGGCCCACCCTTCTCGATGGCTGAGGTGGTTCGGGAGTTGACCCTAGGTGGCCGAAAAGTGCCCTGGAAGTGTACGTTTCATCCACTCGATCCGTGCTCAGTGGAGGGAACGTCCATAGTGTCGGAGCCCGCCGTACCCCCCGCCGTACCTCCCACCCCACCGGTCCCTCTCGCCGCTCTGCTGGCCCGCGAGGACCTCGCCCTGCGGCAGATCGCCGGGCCCGCCGATCCCGGCACCGTGCTGCACGGGGCACACACCTCGGAGATGGCCGACCCGTACCCGTATCTGCTGGGCGGCGAGCTGCTGCTGACGGCGGGCGTGCACATCCCTGAGGCGGCCGGGTCGGGGACGTACTTCGCGGACTATGTCTCGCGGATCGTCGCGGCGGGCGGCGCGGCGCTCGGGTTCGGGGTCGCGCCGGTGCACGACACCGTGCCGAGGGCGCTGGTCGCCGCCTGCGAGGCGTACGAGCTGCCGCTCCTGGAGGTGCCCCCGCAGACGACGTTCTCGGCCGTGGCCCGCGCGGTCTGGCAACTGATGGAGCGGGCCCGCACCGCCGAGCTGCGCCGGGTGACGGAGGCCCAGCAGAGCCTCGCGGCCGCCGCCTCCCGCCCGGATCCGGTCCCGTCCGTCCTGCGGCAGCTCGCCCAGCGGGTCGGGGGGCGCGCGGTGCTGTACGGGCCGGAGGGGACGGAGATCGCGGGGGCGGGCCGGACGTCCGCGGACGCCGCCCTCGCCGGGCTCGCCCGCCTCCTCCTCTCCCGCGCCTCCGTCACCGCCGGCGACACCGCCCCCGACGGGACCCGTCTCGCCGCCTACGCGCTCGGGGCGGGCCGCGGGTTCGTGCTCGGGGTGGCGGCGCCCCGGCGTGACCCCGGCGACCACACCATCGCCTCCGTCGCCGCCGTCCTGCTCTCGCTCCTCACCGGCGAGCACCAGAGCGGCTCGGGGGCGGCCCGCTCGTCGGCGCTCGTACGGCTGCTGCTGGGGGCCGCGCCCGCCGAGGTGGCCCCGCTGCTGGGGGGCGAGCGGTGGCTCGTCGTGCACGCCCGTCCGGACACGCAGGCCCTCGACCCGGTGGCGGCCTCCGCGCTGGGCGCCGGCCTCGGATCACCGCTGGTCGACCTCGCGCACGACGTCGTACGGGTCCTCGTCCCGGCCGACGGCCCGCCGCAGCCGCAGCCGGGCTGGACCCTCGGCGTCAGCGCGGACGCGGCCCCCGCCGACTGGCCGGCCGCCGACGCGCAGGCGGCCCGCGCGCTGGCCCGGGCGCGCGCCACCCGTACGGCACTCGTCCGGCACGGCTCCGGGGCCGGGCTTCTGGATCTGGTGCCCGACGAGGAGGCCCGGGCCCACGCCCGGGCGCTCCTCGCCCCGATCCGGGCGAGCGCAGCGAGCGCCGCGCTGCTCGAGACGCTGCGCACCTGGCTCTCCCTGCACGGCAGTTGGGACCGTACTGCGGTGGCGCTGGCCGTGCACCGCAACACCGTGCGGCAGCGGATCGCCCGCTGCGCGGCTCTGTTGGGGGCCGACCTGGACGATCCGGACGTCCGGATGGAGCTGTGGTTCTCGCTGAAACAACAGTGAGTGACGCGTGTCCCAGCGTCCGGAACTGCACAGACGCGCACCGCCCGCTGCCTCACAATGGAGACCATGCCGATACCCGGGACGCCCAGCCGCGCCGAACTCGTCGACCACCTCGTCAGAACCCGTATCGCCGGGGACGTCGCCACGCCCCGCGAGAACAACCTCTCCCACTACCGCCAGCTCGCGAACGGTGTCCGCAACTTCTGGCTCGGTCTGGAACTCGGCGACCGCTGGACCGACGAGCAGGACGTGCTCGCGGTGATGGCGGAGCGGGTCGGCGTGAACGACGATCCCGAGTACCGCTACGGCCAGGACACCATCGACCCCGAGCTGACGGTCGACGGCCTGGACCGGCTCGCGGCCCGGCTGCGCAAGGCGGCCGAAGGACGGCAGCGGGTCCTCTTCGCCACCGGCCACCCCGGTGGTCTCCTCGACGTGCACCGCGCCACCGCCGCAGCCCTGCGCGCGGCCGGCTGCGAGATCGTCGTCATCCCGGAGGGGCTCCAGACCGACGAGGGGTACGTCTGGCAGCTGGCCGACGTGGCGGTCCTCGAACACGGCGCCACGCTCTGGCACACCCACTCGGGCGAGCCGATGAAGGCCATCCTCACCGCGCTCGAACGCGAGGACCGGCCGCTGCCCGACCTGGTCGTCGCCGACCACGGCTGGGCGGGCTACGCCGGGCAGCACGGCGTCGACTCCGTCGGTTACGCCGACTGCAACGACCCGGCGCTGTTCATCGCCGAGTCGGAGGGCACCGTCCAGGTGGCGGTCCCCCTCGACGACCACGTCGTCAGCCCGCGTCACTACGACGTGATGACGGCGTACCTGCTGGCGGAGGCGGGGCTGACCGACTAGGGCCGCTCCGGCCGGGGAGGAATCCCCCGGAGGAGCCGGGGAGGGTCCCGGGGGCGCCGCACGCGCGGGTGCGGCGCCGGGTGGTCAGCCGCCCCGGGGGGCGCGGACCACACCTTCCTGGATCACCGAGACGGCGAGCCGCCCGTCCTGGGTGTAGATGCGGGCCTGGCCGAGGCCCCGGCCGCCGTGCGCGGAGGGCGACTCCTGGTCGTAGAGGAGCCACTCGTCGGCGCGGAACGGGCGGTGGAACCACATCGCGTGGTCCAGGGACGCTCCCACCACGTCACCGACCGCCCAGCCGCCGCGCCCGTGCGCGAGGAGGACCGAGTCGAGGAGCGTCATGTCGGAGACGTAGGTGGCGAGGACGACGTGCAGGAGCGGGTCGTCGGCCAGCTTGCCGTTGGCGCGGAACCAGACCTGGGAGTGCGGCTCGCGCGGTGCGCCGAACCGGCCGTACGGCGGCTCGTCGACATAGCGCAGGTCGACCGCCTCGCGGGCCTCCAGAAAACGCTCGACGACCTCGGGATCGAGGTGGGCGTAGCCGCGCAGCCGTTCCTCGGAGGTCGGCAGGGTGGCCGGGTCCGGGGCGGGCGGCATGGGGGTCTGGTGGTCGAAGCCCTCCTCGTGCCGCTGGAAGGAGGCGGACAGCGCGAAGATCGGCTGTCCGTGCTGGACGGCGACGACGCGGCGCGCGGTGAAGGACCGGCCGTCGTTCATCCGGTCGACCGTGTAGACGATGGGCGCGCCCGGGTCGCCCATGCGCAGGAAGTACGCGTGCAGGGAGTGGGCGAGCCGGTCCTCGGGGACCGTCCGCCCGGCGGCGACCAGTGCCTGCGCCGCCACCTGCCCGCCGAAGACGCGCGGGACGACGGCGGAGCGGGACCGGCCGCGGAAGATGTTCTCCTCGATCTGCTCGATGTCGAGCAGATCGAGCAGATCCTGTAGTGCCTGGCTCATGGCGTCTAGTTGTAGCGGCCCGTGGTTGCGGGCTGCTTACAGACCCATGTCCTTCGCGATGATCGACTTCATGATCTCGCTGGTGCCGCCGTAGATGCGGTTGACGCGGTTGTCCGCGTACAGGCGGGCGATCGGGTACTCGTTCATGAAGCCGTAGCCGCCGTGCAGCTGGAGGCAGCGGTCGATCACCCGGTGGGCGACCTCGGTGCAGAACAGCTTGGCGCTGGCGGCCTCGGCCGGGGTCAGCTCGCCCGCGTCCAGGGCCTCCGTGGCGCGGTCGGCGACGGCCTCGGCCGCGTCCACCTCGGCCTGGCAGGCGGCCAGCTCGAACTTGGTGTTCTGGAAGTGCGCGACCGGCTTGCCGAAGACCACGCGCTCCTGCACGTACTGCTTGGCGAACCGGACGGCGGCCTTGGCCTGCGCGTACGCGCCGTAGGCGATGCCCCAGCGCTCGGAGGCGAGGTTGTGGCCGAGGTAGTAGAAGCCCTTGTTCTCCTCGCCGAGCAGGTCCTCGACGGGCACCTTGACGTCGACGAACGCCAGCTCGGCGGTGTCGGAGGTCTTCAGGCCGAGCTTGTCCAGCTTGCGGCCGACCGAGTAGCCCTCGGCCTTGGTGTCCACCACGAAGAGGGAGATGCCGTGGCGGCGGTCCTCGGCGGTGGGCGCGGAGGTACGGGCGCAGACGATCATGCGGTCGGCGTGCACGCCACCGGTGATGAAGGTCTTGGAGCCGTTGAGGACGTAGTGGGTGCCGTCCTCGGAGAGCTTGGCGGTGCTCTTCATGCCCGCGAGGTCGGAGCCGGTGCCCGGCTCGGTCATCGCGATCGCCCACATCTCCTCGCCGGAGACGAACTTCGGCAGGAAACGCTTCTTCTGCTCGTCGGTGGCGAGCAGCTTGAGGTAGGGCAGACCGAGCAGCACGTGCACACCGGAGCCGCCGAAGGAGACACCCGCGCGGGCGGTCTCCTCGTACAGCACGGCCTCGAACTTGTACGAGTCGATGCCGGCGCCGCCGTACTCCTCGTCGACGCGGATGCCGAAGACGCCGAGCTCGGCGAGCTTGTAGTAGAAGTCGCGCGGCGCCTGACCGGCCGCGAACCACTCGTCGTAGACGGGAACGACCTCGGCCTCGATGAACGCCCGGAGGGTCTCCCGGAACGCCTCGTGATCCTCGTTGAACACCGTACGGCGCACCGCCGCCACCCTTCCTTGCGCCTAAACCGGCGCCGCTCTCGCGTACCTGGTTGCTCGCCGTCGGGGTGCTCAATTGATGGTTGCGGCCCTCATTGGCTAAGCGCTTGCTCAGAGAACAACCGTACCGGCGAGTACGAAGAGCGTCCAGGGTGGGGCGGGGGTAACGCTCGTCACTCCGCGGCCGCCGCGAAGGCCCCCCTCGCCATCCGGTGCAGGAGGGCCGCGGTGGCCGCGCGCCCCGGCAGGGAACCCGGCCGGCCGAGATGCGGGGTGGAGTTCAGCAGACCGAAGACGGAGTGCACCGCGGAGCGGGCGGTCGGCTCGGCGAGGCCCGGATACACGGCACGCAGGGCCTCCACCCACAGTTCGACGTACTGCCGTTGGAGCTGGCGGACCAGCTTGCGGTCGCTGTCACGGAGGCGGTCCAGCTCACGGTCGTGCAGGGTGATCAGAGGACGGTCGTCGAGGGCGAAGTCGATGTGGCCCTCGACGAGCGAGTCGAGGAACGCCTCGGGCGACACGCCGTCGGCCTCCTGGAGGCGCAGCTTCGCGCCGGTCAGCAGCCGGCCGCTGATGCCGACCAGCAGCTCGGCGAGCATCGCGTCCTTGCCCGGGAAGTGCCGGTAGAGCCCCGGCCCGCTGATGCCGACGGCGGCGCCTATCTCGTCCACCCCCACGCCGTGGAACCCGCGCTCGGCGAACAGCCGCGCGGCCTCCCTGAGGATCTGCTCGCGACGGGTGGGGGCGTCGGTTCTCGTGGCCATGAAGGCAATTCTAGACAGGGAGGTTAGCGGTCGTTAACCTGAAGGAAATGGTTAACGCTCATTAACAGTCGATCACTGGGTGAGGGGACCGCAAGGATGGAGCAGGCACCGGAGCTGACGAGCGCGGCAGACCCCGCGTCGGAGGCCTGGCGGGCCAACGAGGCGGCGCACCGCGCACTCGTCGACGAGCTGCGCGGCAAGCTGGCCGCGGCCCGGCTGGGGGGTGGGGAGAAGGCGAGGGCACGCCATACCGCGCGCGGGAAGCTGTTGCCCCGGGACCGGGTCGACACCCTCCTGGACCCGGGTTCGCCCTTCCTGGAGCTCGCCCCCCTCGCCGCCGACGGCATGTACGAGGGGCAGGCCCCGGCGGCCGGGGTCATCGCCGGGATCGGGCGGGTCGGCGGGCGCGCGTGCGTGATCGTCGCCAACGACGCCACCGTCAAGGGCGGCACGTACTACCCGATGACGGTGAAGAAGCATCTGCGCGCCCAGGAGGTCGCCCTCGAGAACCGGCTGCCCTGCCTGTATCTCGTGGACTCGGGCGGGGCCTTCCTGCCCATGCAGGACGAGGTGTTCCCGGACCGGGAGCACTTCGGGCGGATCTTCTACAACCAGGCCCGGATGTCCGGGGCCGGGATCCCGCAGATCGCCGCGGTGCTGGGCTCGTGCACGGCCGGCGGGGCCTACGTCCCGGCCATGAGCGACGAGGCCGTCATCGTCCGCGGCCAGGGCACGATCTTCCTGGGCGGGCCCCCGCTGGTGAAGGCCGCCACCGGCGAGGTCGTCACCGCGGAGGAGCTGGGCGGCGGCGAGGTGCACGCGCGGGTGTCCGGCGTGACCGACCACCTCGCGGAGGACGACGCGCACGCGCTGCGGATCGTCCGCAACATCGTCGGCACACTCCCCGCGCGCGGGCCCCTGCCCTGGGAGGTGCGGCCGTCCGTCGAACCCAAGGTCGACCCCTACGGACTGTACGGCGCGGTGCCCGTCGACTCCCGCACCCCCTACGACGCGCGCGAGGTCATCGCGCGCGTGGTCGACGGCTCCCGCTTCGCGGAGTTCAAGTCCGAGTTCGGGCAGACCCTGGTCACCGGCTTCGCCCGGATCCACGGCCACCCGGTCGGCATCGTCGCCAACAACGGCATCCTGTTCTCCGAGTCCGCCCAGAAGGGCGCCCACTTCATCGAGCTGTGCGACCAGCGCGGGATCCCGCTGGTGTTCCTCCAGAACATCTCCGGGTTCATGGTCGGCCGGGACTACGAGGCCGGCGGCATCGCCAAGCACGGCGCCAAGATGGTGACGGCCGTGGCGTGCACGCGCGTGCCGAAGCTGACGGTCGTCGTCGGCGGGTCGTACGGCGCCGGGAACTACTCCATGTGCGGCCGGGCCTACTCGCCCCGCTTCCTGTGGATGTGGCCGGGCGCCAAGATCTCCGTCATGGGCGGTGAGCAGGCCGCCTCGGTCCTCGCGACCGTCAAGCGGGACCAGCTCGAGGCGCGGGGCCAGGAGTGGCCCGCGGACGAGGAAGAGGCCTTCAAGGCACCGGTCCGGCAGCAGTACGAGCGGCAGGGCAACGCCTACTACGCCACCGCCCGCCTCTGGGACGACGGCGTCATCGACCCGCTGGAGACCCGGCAGGTGCTGGGCCTCGCCCTGACCGCCTGTGCCCATGCGCCGCTGGGTGACCCCCAGTTCGGCGTCTTCCGGATGTGAGGAGGGGAGCAATGATGTTCGACACCGTGGTTGTGGCCAACCGGGGCGAGATCGCCGTCCGCGTCATCCGCACCCTGCGCGCGCTGGGCGTGCGCTCGGTGGCCGTCTTCTCCGACGCCGACGCGGACGCCCGGCACGTCCGGGAGGCCGACACCGCCGTACGCATCGGTCCGGCGCCGGCGGCCGAGAGCTATCTGTCGGTGGAGCGGCTGCTCGCGGCGGCCGCCCGCACCGGCGCGCAGGCGGTGCATCCCGGCTACGGCTTCCTCGCGGAGAACGCGGGCTTCGCGCGCGCCTGCGCCGACGCCGGGCTGGTCTTCATCGGACCGTCCGCGGACGCCATCTCCCTGATGGGCGACAAGATCCGGGCCAAGGAGACCGTGCAGGCGGCCGGGGTGCCGGTGGTGCCCGGGTCCAGCGGCAGCGGACTCACCGACGCCGAACTCGCCGACTCGGCCCGCGAGATCGGCACTCCCGTGCTGCTCAAGCCGTCGGCCGGCGGCGGCGGCAAGGGCATGCGCCTGGTACGGGACCTGGCCGTGCTGGACGAGGAGATCGCCGCCGCCCGCCGCGAGGCCCGCGCCTCCTTCGGGGACGACACGCTCCTCGTCGAGCGGTGGGTGGACCGGCCCCGGCACATCGAGATCCAGGTGCTGGCCGACGGCCACGGGAAGGTGGTGCACCTGGGCGAGCGCGAGTGCTCCCTCCAGCGCCGGCACCAGAAGATCATCGAGGAGGCGCCCTCGGTCCTGCTGGACGAGAAGACCCGCGCGGCCATGGGCGAGGCGGCGGTCCAGGCGGCGCGTTCGTGCGGCTACCGGGGCGCGGGCACGGTGGAGTTCATCGTGCCGGGCAACGACCCGTCCTCGTACTACTTCATGGAGATGAACACCCGGCTCCAGGTGGAGCACCCGGTCACCGAACTGGTCACGGGTCTGGACCTGGTGGAGTGGCAGCTGCGGGTGGCCGCCGGTGAGCCGTTGTCCTTCGGCCAGGACGACGTCCGGCTGACCGGGCACGCGGTCGAGGCGCGGATCTGCGCCGAGGACCCCGCGCGCGGGTTCCTGCCCTCCGGCGGGACGGTGCTCCGGCTGCGCGAACCCCAGGGCGACGGCGTACGCACCGACTCCGGGCTCAGCGAGGGCACCGAGGTCGGCAGCCTCTACGACCCGATGCTGTCCAAGGTGATCGCCCACGGCCCGGACCGGGAGACCGCGCTGCGCAGGCTCCGGGCGGCCCTCGCGGAGACGGTCACGCTGGGCGTGCAGACCAACGCCGGGTTCCTGCGGCGGCTGCTGGCCCATCCGGCGGTGGTGGCCGGCGAGCTGGACACGGGCCTGGTGGAGCGGGAGGCCGCGACGCTCGTCGCGGCCGACGTACCGCAGGACGTCTACGCGGCGGCGGCGCTGCTGCGCCAGACCGCGCTCTCGCCCACGCCCGGCCCGGGCTGGGTGGACCCCTTCGCCGTCGCGGACGGCTGGCGGCTGGGCGGCGAGCCCGCCTGGACGGCACACCACCTGCACGTGCCGGGGCACGACCCGGTGACCGTCCGCGTGCGCGGCGCGGCGGACGGCACGGCCGAGGTGCTGCCGGACGGGGCGGACACCCCGCTGCGGGGCGCCGGGGGCCCGCTCCCGGCGCCGGGAGGGGATCCCCGGTTCACCTGCCGGCTCGACGGCGTCGCCCGGTCCTTCGCCGCACTGCCGGACGGCACCTGGCTCGGCCGGGACGGCGACGCCTGGAACGTGCGCGACCACGATCCGGTCGCCGACTCCCTCTCCCGAGGGGCCCACGCGGGCGCCGACTCGCTCACCGCGCCCATGCCCGGCACGGTCACGGTGGTGAAGGTCGCCGTCGGCGACGAGGTGACCGCGGGCCAGAGCCTGCTGGTCGTCGAGGCGATGAAGATGGAGCACGTCATCTCCGCCCCGCACGCCGGCACGGTCGCCGAACTGGACGTGACGCCGGGCACGACGGTCGCCATGGACCAGGTGCTGGCCGTCATCGCCCCGGCAGAGGCACAGCCAGAGGCACAGGAGGAACAGTGACGCTTCCCATGGCCGTACCGGCCGAGGGCCTGCCCGCGCGGGTGCGCATCCACGAGGTGGGCGCGCGGGACGGCCTCCAGAACGAGAAGTCGGCCGTTCCGACGGCCGTCAAGGCGGAGTTCGTCCACCGTCTCGCCGACGCGGGCCTCACCACCATCGAGGCCACCAGCTTCGTCCACCCCGACTGGGTGCCCCAACTCGCCGACGCCGAGCAGCTGTTCCCGCTGGTGCGGGACCTCGGGGTGGATCTTCCGGTCCTCGTGCCGAACGAGCGCGGCCTGGACCGGGCCCTCTCCCTGGGCGCCCGCCGGGTCGCCGTCTTCGCCAGCGCCACGGAGTCCTTCGCCAAGGCCAACCTCAACCGCTCGGTGGACGAGGTGCTGGCGATGTCCGAGCCGGTGGTGGCCCGGGCCAAGGCGCAGGACGTGCATGTGCGCGGCTACCTCTCCATGTGCTTCGGCGACCCGTGGGAGGGCGCGGTCCCGGTGGACCATGTCGTCCGGGTCTGCCGGGCCCTGCTCGACCTGGGCTGCGACGAGCTGAGCCTGGGCGACACGATCGGCGTGGCCACCCCGGGTCACGTCCGGGCCCTGCTGACCGCGCTGAACGAACACGGCGTGCCCACGGGCGCGCTGGGCGTGCACTTCCACGACACGTACGGCCAGGCGCTCGCCAACACCCTCGCCGCGCTCCAGCACGGCGTCACCACCGTCGACTCCTCGGCGGGCGGACTCGGCGGCTGCCCGTACGCCAAGTCCGCCACCGGCAATCTCGCCACCGAAGACCTTGTGTGGATGCTGCGTGGCCTCGGCATCGACACGGGGGTGGACCTCGGCCGTCTCGTCGCCACGAGCGAGTGGATGGCCGGCCGACTGGGCCGACCCAGCCCTTCCCGCACCGTCCGAGCACTCGGCGGCACAACGACACAGCCCCACAAGGAGCAGTGACCCGAAATGGACCACCGTCTCTCCCCCGAACTGGAAGAACTCCGTCGCACCGTCGAGGAGTTCGCGCACGACGTGATCGCGCCCAAGATCGGTGACTTCTACGAGCGGCACGAGTTCCCGTACGAGATCGTCCGTGAGATGGGCCGCATGGGCCTGTTCGGGCTGCCGTTCCCCGAGGAGCACGGCGGCATGGGCGGCGACTACCTCGCGCTCGGCATCGTGCTGGAGGAACTCGCGCGCGTCGACTCGTCCGTGGCGATCACCCTGGAGGCGGGCGTCTCGCTGGGCGCCATGCCGATCCATCTCTTCGGTACGCCGGAGCAGAAGCGGGAGTGGCTGCCGCGGCTGTGCTCCGGCGAGATGCTCGGCGCCTTCGGGCTGACCGAGCCGGACGGCGGCTCCGACGCGGGCGCGACGCGTACGACGGCCCGGCTCGACCCCGAGACGGACGAGTGGGTGATCAACGGCACCAAGTGCTTCATCACCAACTCGGGCACGGACATCACGGGGCTGGTCACGGTCACGGCGGTGACCGGCCGGAAGCCGGACGGCCGGCCGCTGATCTCGGCGATCATCGTCCCGTCCGGTACGCCGGGCTTCACGGTCGCGAGCCCGTACTCGAAGGTCGGCTGGAACGCCTCCGACACCCGTGAGCTGTCCTTCTCGGACGTACGTGTCCCGGCGGCGAACCTGCTGGGCGAGGAGGGCCGCGGGTACGCGCAGTTCCTGCGGATCCTCGACGAGGGGCGTATCGCCATCGCGGCGCTGGCCACCGGCCTCGCACAGGGCTGTGTGGACGAGTCGGTGAAGTACGCGAAGGAACGGCACGCGTTCGGCCGTCCGATCGGTGCCAACCAGGCCATCCAGTTCAAGATCGCCGACATGGAGATGAAGGCCCACACGGCCCGCCTCGCCTGGCGGGACGCGGCCTCGCGGCTGGTGGCCGGCGAACCCTTCAAGAAGGAGGCCGCCGTCGCCAAGCTCTACTCGTCGACGATCGCCGTCGACAACGCCCGCGACGCCACCCAGGTGCACGGCGGCTACGGCTTCATGAACGAGTACCCGGTGGCCCGGATGTGGCGCGACTCCAAGATCCTGGAGATCGGCGAGGGCACGAGCGAGGTGCAACGAATGCTGATCGCCCGCGAGTTGGGGCTGCCCGGCTGAGCCCCGAGGGCCCAGGGCGCGATGGAGCGCGCTGGGCCGCGGCGGCCGTCGGGGGTGCGTTCGCGCAATGGCCGGAAGTCGACCTGGCACCGCTGACCTGATGCGCACAGGAGGTCGCCGCAGCGCTCGATCCGGGCCGGTACGGAGGCCTCCTCGGCATGCCCCGAGGCCGCCCGACCGCTCTTCACATCCTCGGAGCGAGTGACAAAGCCAGCCCCGTTCCAGTCTCCTGACACCCCGTACACCTTTGATCCACAGGATGGACACAGCGAACGGGCATGCGCCGAGGCGGGCGTTCCGCGATCCGGAACCACCCTCTGGACACGAGCTGAGGTTAGGCTAACCTACGTTCGAACCGTCCTCGGGTGATCCGCCCCGTCCGAAAGTAGCCAGAGACATGCCCAACGCCAGAGCCGCTCGTCCCACCCGCCGTGGCATCCTCGCCGTCGGTGGCGCACTGGGCCTCGGTGCCGCCCTCGCCGCCTGCGGGGACGACGACGCGAGCAGCAGTGGCTCCGAGTCGTCGGCGAGTGCCTCGGCCAAGTCCGGTCCCTGGACCTTCAAGGACGACCGCGGCACCACGGTGAAGCTCGACAAGATCCCCGCGAACATCGTCGCCTTCACCGGCGTCGGCGCCGCCCTGTACGACTACGGCATCCAGGTCAAGGGCGTCTTCGGCCCGACCAAGACCGCCGCGGGCAAGGCCGACGTCCAGGCCGGCGACATGGACGTCACCAAGGTGACGGTCCTCGGCAACGTCTGGGACGAGTTCAACGTCGAGAAGTACGCGGCCCTCGCGCCCGAGGTGCTCATCTCCACGATGTTCGACAACGCCGGCACCCTCTGGTACGTCCCCGAGGCCTCCAAGGACAAGATCGCCAAGCTCGCCCCGAGCGTCGGCATCTCCGTCTACGACCGTCAGCTGACCGCTCCGCTGCAGCGCATGTGGGAGCTGGCCGAGTCGCTCGGCGCCGACATGACGGCGGCCGCGGTCACCGACGCCAAGAAGAAGTTCGAGGACGCGGCCGCCCGGCTGCGCGCCGCCGCCAAGGCCAAGCCCGAGATCAAGGTGCTGGCCGGTTCCGCGAGCGAGGCGCTCTTCTACGTCTCCGGCACCAACCTCTCCATCGACCTGGAGTACTTCAAGGCCCTCGGCGTGAACTTCGTCGAGCCGCCGGAGAGCGCGAAGGCGGAGGGTGGCGGCTGGTACGAGTCGCTGAGCTGGGAGAACGTCGACAAGTACGCGGCCGACATCATCATGATGGACGACCGCTCCTCGACGATCCAGCCTGCCGACATCACCGAGGCGACCTGGAAGAAGCTGCCCGCGGTGAAGGCCGGTCAGGTCATCGCGCGGTCGCCGGAGCCGATCCTCTCGTACGCGAAGTGTGTGCCGCTGCTCGAGAACCTCGCCGAGGCGCTCGAGAACGCGAAGAAGGTCGCCTGACAAGGGCGGCTCGATGTCGCGGGTGAGCTGTGGGCCCGGCTGTGGCCGGTCGGGCCCACGCGGCGCGGCCGCGTACAGGCGCAGCCCCGCGTCCCTGGAAAGCAAGGCCGGTTCTCCCTCCCCACGTCTACAGGAGCACCCCCGTGACCACCGCCGTTGTCGCGCCCTTCCGGTTCTTCTCGCTTCGGGTCGTGCGGGCTCGGCGGGTCGGGTCGTCCCTCGTCCGGGTCACCTTCGCCGGGCAGGACCTCGAGCACTTCTTCTCCGACGGGCACGACCAGTCGCTGTCGCTGTTCCTGCCCCAGCCGGGTCAGAGCGAGCCGCAGGTGCCCTTCGAGCTCGGCGACGGCTGGTGGCAGGCGTGGCGTGAACTGCCGGACGATGTGCGGGCGGTGATGCGTTCGTACACGCTGCGGGCCCTTCGCCGGGACGCGCTCGGGCGCACCACCGAGATCGACATCGACTTCGTGCTGCACACCCCGGCCGGGCCCGCCTCCGCGTGGGCCTCGGGTGCCGGCGCCGGGGACCGGGTCGTCCTGCTGGGCCCGGCCCTGGCCGACAACCGGGCGATCCGGTTCCGGCCGCCCGGGGACACCGACCTGATCGTGCTGTGGGGTGACGAGAGCGCCCTGCCGGCCGTCGCGTCGATCCTGGAGTCCCTGCCGGCCGGACAGCGCGTCCGGGTCTGGCTGGAGGCGCACGACGCCGGAAACGTACGGGAGTTGGTGACCGCGGCTGACGCCGAGGTCACCTGGGTGGTCGGGGAGAGCTCCGTGGACGCCCTCCGGGAGGCCCGGTTCCCGGCCGCCGAGCACCCTTACGTCTGGATCGCGGGCGAGTCGGGATGCGTGAAGGCGTTGCGCCGCCACTTCGTCCAGGAGCGCGGGATCGACCGGCGCCGCATCACCTTCGTCGGGTACTGGCGCCAGGGCATGAACGAGGAACAGCTCCGCGCGGCGGAGTAGCCACCACCCTTGCCCCCGCAGGGAGTTGTGCGGGGGCATCGACGTGATCACAGTCACGGCAGAGGCAAGGCTTCCTCGCTGTTACTTAGGTTAGGCTAACCTAAGTTGAACCAGAGGCTCCGTCCCCGAGCCCGTCCCGCAGCAGACCTCGTCCCCACCCCCCGGAGGACCTCCACCATGCGCTCGCACCTGCTCAATGACACGACCGCGGAGCAGTACCGCCGCTCCGTGACCGAAGGAGTAGAGCGGGTGGCCGCCAAAATCGCCGCCACCGACCGTCCGTTCACCGGCGTCTCGGTCGACGCCCTCGCGCCCCGCATCGACGGGATCGACCTGGACAAGCCGCTGCACGACACCACGGCCGTCCTGGACGAGCTGGAGGAGGTCTACCTCCGCGACGCGATCTACTTCCACCACCCCCGCTACCTCGCCCACCTCAACTGCCCGGTCGTCATCCCCGCCGTGCTGGGCGAGGCGGTCCTGTCGGCCGTCAACTCCTCCCTCGACACCTGGGACCAGTCGGCCGGCGGCACCCTCATCGAGCGCAAACTGATCGACTGGACGACGGCCCGGATCGGCTTCGGCCCGGCCGCCGACGGCGTGTTCACCTCCGGCGGCACCCAGTCCAACCTCCAGGCACTGCTGCTCGCCCGCGAGGAGGCCAAAGCCGAGTCCCTCGCCGACCTGCGCATCTTCGCCTCCGAGGTCAGCCACTTCAGCGTGAAGAAGTCCGCGAAACTGCTGGGTCTCGGACCCGACGCGGTGGTGTCCATCCCGGTCGACAACGACAAGCGGATGCAGACCCTCGCGCTCGCCCGCGAGCTGGAGCGGTGCAGGGAAGCCGGTCTGACGCCCATGGCCGTGGTCGCCACCGCCGGCACCACCGACTTCGGCTCCATCGACCCGCTGCACGGGATAGCCGAGCTGTGCGACCGGTACGAGACCTGGATGCACGTCGACGCGGCCTACGGCTGCGGTCTGCTCGCCTCCGTGAAGTACCGGGACCGGATCGACGGCATCGAACGCGCCGACTCCGTCACCGTCGACTACCACAAGTCCTTCTTCCAGCCCGTGAGTTCGTCGGCCGTACTGGTCCGCGACGCGGCGACGCTCCGCCACGCCACCTATCACGCCGAGTACCTCAACCCGCGCCGCGCGGTGCAGGAGCGCATCCCCAACCAGGTGGACAAGTCCCTGCAGACCACGCGCCGCTTCGACGCGCTCAAACTGTGGATGACCCTGCGGACCATGGGCGCCGACGGCATCGGGCAGCTCTTCGACGAGGTCTGCGACCTGGCCGTCGAGGGCTGGCACCTACTGGCCGCCGACCCGCGCTTCGACGTCGTCGTCCAGCCGTCGCTCTCCACCCTCGTCTTCCGCTACATCCCCGCCGCCGTCACCGACCCGGCCGAGATCGACCGCGCCAACCTCTACGCCCGCAAGGCCCTGTTCGCGTCCGGTGACGCGGTGGTCGCGGGCACGAAGGTCGGCGCCCGCCACTACCTGAAGTTCACCCTGCTGAACCCCGAGACGACGACCGACGACATCGCCGCCGTCCTCGACCTGATCGCCGGCCACGCCGAGCAGTACCTGGGAGAGTCCCTTGACCGCGCTTCCTGAAGCCAGCCACACCTATGACTTCGTGGGGATCGGGCTCGGCCCCTTCAACCTCGGCCTCGCCTGCCTCACCGAGCCCATCGACACGCTCGACGGCGTCTTCCTGGAGTCCAAGCCGGACTTCGAGTGGCACGCCGGCATGTTCCTCGACGGCGCCCACCTCCAGACGCCGTTCATGTCGGACCTGGTCACCCTGGCCGACCCGACCTCGCCGTACTCCTTCCTCAACTACCTGAAGGAGAAAGGCCGGCTGTACTCGTTCTACATCCGCGAGAACTTCTACCCGCTGCGCGTCGAGTACGACGACTACTGCCGCTGGGCCGCGAACAAGCTGAGCAGCGTGCGCTTCTCGACGACGGTCGCGGAAGTGACGTACGAGGACGACGTGTACGTCGTGCGGACCACCGCCGGCGAGCGGTACCGCGGTCGTCACCTGGTCCTCGGCACCGGCACGCCCCCCTACGTCCCGGAGGCCTGCGCGGACCTGGGCGGCGACTTCCTGCACAACTCCCGCTATCTGCGGCACAAGGCGGAACTCCAGAAGAAGGAGTCGATCACGCTGGTCGGCTCCGGGCAGTCGGCCGCCGAGATCTACTACGACCTGCTCAGCGAGATCGACGTCCACGGCTACCGGCTGAACTGGGTCACCCGCTCCCCGCGCTTCTTCCCGCTGGAGTACACCAAGCTCACGCTGGAGATGACCTCCCCGGAGTACATCGACTACTTCCGTGAGCTGCCGGAGCAGACCCGCTACCGCCTCACGGCCGAGCAGAAGAACCTCTTCAAGGGCATCGACGGCGATCTCATCAACGAGATCTTCGACCTGCTCTACCAGAAGAACCTCGGCGGCCCGGTGCCCACCCGACTGCTCACCAACTCCTCGCTGACGAGCGCGCGTTACGCCGACGGCACCTACACCCTCGCCTTCCGCCAGGACGAGCAGGAGAAGGACTTCGAGCTGAGCTCCCAGGGGCTCGTCCTGGCCACCGGCTACAAGTACACCGAGCCGGAGTTCCTCGCGCCCGTCCGGGACAGACTGCGCTACGACTCCCACGGCAACTTCGACGTCGCCCGCAACTACTCCATCGACACCACGGGCCGGGGCGTGTTCCTGCAGAACGCGGGCGCGCACACCCACAGCATCACCTCCCCCGACCTCGGCATGGGGGCGTACCGCAACAGCTCGATCATCCGTGACCTGCTCGGCAGCGAGTACTACCCGGTCGAGAAGACCATCGCGTTCCAGGAGTTCGCCGTATGAGCACGACCACGGCCGCCGTCGGCCGCCTCACCCTGCGCCCGCTCGACCCCGTCGAGGACGCCGAGCTGCTGCACGGCTGGGTCACCCACCCCAAAGCCGCGTACTGGATGATGCAGAGCGCGAAACTGGTGGACGTCGAGCGCGCCTACATGGACATCGCGGCCGACGAGCACAGCCACGCCCTCATCGGCCTGCACGACGGCGAGCCCGCGTTCCTCATGGAGTACTACGACCCGGCCCACCGTGAGCTGGTCGGCCTGTACGAGCCGCAGCCCGGCGACGTCGGCATGCACTTCCTGGTCGCCCCCACCGACCGGCCCGTGCACGGGTTCACGCGGGCCGTGATCACCACCGTGATGGCGCGCCTCTTCGACGACCCGACCACCTCCCGGGTCGTCGTCGAGCCGGACGTCTCCAACACGGCGGTGCACGCCCTCAACGAGGCCGTCGGGTTCGTGCCCGAGCGGGAGATCCAGAAGCCGGAGAAGCGGGCGTTGCTGAGCTTCTGCACCCGCGAGCAGTTCGTCGCGGCGACGGAGGTGCCGGCATGAGCCTCGCCGACGCCGTCGCCCACCTCTCCCCCGAGCGCTGGGAGAAGGCCAACCGTCTGCTCGTCCGCAAGGCCCTCGCGGAGTTCGCGCACGAGCGCCTGATCACCCCCGAGGAGAAGGACGGCCGCTTCGTCGTCCGCAGCGACGACGGGCTGACCTACTACCGCTTCACCGCCGCCCGCCACGCCCTCGACCACTGGCAGGTGGACGCCGACTCGATCACCCGCACCCGCGACGAGGCCGAACTCCCGGTCACCGCGCTGGACTTCTTCATCGAGCTGAAGAAGACGCTGGGCCTGAGCGAGGAGATCCTGCCGGTCTACCTGGAGGAGATCTCCTCCACCCTCTCCGGCACCTGCTACAAACTCACCAAACCGCAGATCACGTCCGCCGAGCTGGTCAGGAGCGGCTTCCAGGCCATCGAGACCGGGATGACCGAGGGCCACCCCTGCTTCGTCGCCAACAACGGGCGGCTCGGCTTCGGCATCCACGAGTACCTGTCGTACGCCCCGGAGACGGCGAGCCCGGTCCGGCTGGTGTGGCTGGCCGCGCACCGCTCGCGGGCCGCGTTCACGGCGGGCGTGGGGATCGACTACGAGTCCTTCCTGCGGGAGGAACTGGGCGAGAAGACGGTCGAGCGGTTCGACGGGATCCTGCGTGAGCAGGACCGGGACCCGGACGACTACCTCCTCATCCCCGTCCACCCCTGGCAGTGGTGGAACAAGCTCACCGTCACCTTCGCCGCCGAGATCGCCCGCGGGAACCTGGTCTGCCTGGGCGAGGGCGACGACGAGTACCTGGCGCAGCAGTCCATCCGGACCTTCTTCAACTCCTCGCACCCCGAGAAGCACTATGTGAAGACGGCCCTGTCCGTCCTCAACATGGGCTTCATGCGCGGGCTCTCGGCCGCCTACATGGAGGCCACCCCGGCCATCAACGACTGGCTGGCCCAGCTCATCGACAACGACCCGGTGCTGCGCTCGACGGGCCTGTCGATCATCCGGGAGCGGGCGGCCGTCGGCTACCGGCACCTGGAGTACGAGGCCGCGACGGACCGCTACTCGCCGTACCGCAAGATGCTGGCCGCGCTGTGGCGGGAGAGCCCGGTGCCGACGCTCCGGGACGGCGAGTCGCTGGCGACCATGGCCTCCCTGGTCCATGTGGACCACGAGGGCAGCTCGGTGGCCGGCGCGCTGATCGAGCAGTCCGGCCTGGCGCCGACGGAGTGGCTGCGCGGCTACCTCCAGGCGTACTACACCCCGCTCCTGCACAGCTTCTACGCCTATGACCTGGTGTTCATGCCGCACGGCGAGAACACCGTCCTGGTCCTGAAGGACGGGGCGGTGCAGCGGGCGATCTACAAGGACATCGCCGAGGAGATCGCGGTCATGGACCCGGACGCGGTGCTGCCGCCCGAGGTCCGGCGCATCCGCGTCGAGGTGCCCGAGGACAAAAAGCTCCTGTCCATCTTCACGGACGTCTTCGACTGCTTCTTCCGCTTCCTCGCGGCCGGCCTCGCCACCGAGGGGATCCTCGGGGAGGACGACTTCTGGCGCACGGTCGCCGAGGTCACCCGCGCCTACCAGGAGGCGAACCCCGAACTGGCCGACAGGTTCCGCCAGTACGACATGTTCGCCCCCGAGTTCGCCCTGTCCTGCCTCAACCGGCTCCAGCTGCGCAACAACAAGCAGATGGTGGACCTGGCGGACCCGTCGGGCGCCCTCCAGCTGATCGGAACCCTGAAGAATCCCGTCACGGGGTTCTGATCCGGACAGACGGGCGCCCCCGAGTACGGTCCTCGGGGGCGCCCGTCGCCATGTTTGGAAGAATCTCCTCCCATGGCGGAAATCATCCAGAAGGACGGCACCTGGGTCTTCGACGGCGATGCCCTGCGGCTGACCCCCGGCCGGGACAAGAACGTCAGCCCGCTCCGCAGGGAACTGGGTGAACTGATCGTCCCCCTGGGCGCGTTGGCCGGGCTGTCGTTCGAGCAGGGAAGGAAGACCGGGCGGCTGCGGCTACGGCTGCGGGACGGCGCCGATCCCCTGCTCCAGGCGACCGGCGGACGGCTGACCGAGCCGCACGATCCGTACCAGCTGCTCGTCGAATCCGACCGGTACGGGGTCGCCGAGTACCTCGTGGACGAGGTGCGCCAGGCACTGCTCCTCGACGAGGTGCCGACCGACCCGGTGGACGCGTATCTGCTGCCCGGCCCGTCGGTGCCCCTGTCCGCCTCCGCCGGGGACGGCACGGCGAGCTTCGACGGTGAGCGGGTACGTCTGGAGTGGAACTGGAAGACCGAGGAGTCCAAGGCCTCCGCCGGCGCCCGCAGTATCGGCATCGCGGAGATCGAGGCGGTGGAGTGGCAGCCCGCGGTCGGCCTCGAGAACGGCTGTCTGCGCTTCCGGCTGCGTCACGCGCCGACGAAGGCACCGGCCAAGTACGACCCCAACGCCGTGGAGCTGTGGGGGTTCAGGAAGGACCCGTTGATGGCGCTCGTCGCGGCGGCCGTGCAGGCCAGGCTGCCCCACCCGGCGGCCGGACCCCGGGAGGTCGTACCCGCGCAGCGCGAGGCGGACTCCGCCGGCGGGGACGACCATGACGCGCTGCTGCGCCGTCTGCGCGAACTGGGTGAGCTGCGCCGTGACGGCGTCCTGACGGACGAGGAGTTCGCGATGGCCAAACAGGCGGTCCTCAGGCGCTTGTAGCGCGTCGAGGACCGCCTGTGACGTGGTGCTACTTCGCCTTGCGGGCCACCGTGAAGTGGTCGACCTGGTCACCGGTCTCGGCGATGCCGCGCACGGTCAGCGTGGCCGTACGGCCCTTCGCGGCCGGGGTCACGTCCACCCGCAGGAACGAGTAGTCGAGGTAGCGCACGCGCGACCAGGTGACGGTCTCGTTCACCTTGCCGTCCTTGGTGTTGATGAAGGACGCGACGGAGTCGACCTCGTTCTCGTGGCCCTCGTAGGAGAGCGGGGCGCTGAACGCGTACAGGCTGCGGCCGGCCGCGCCCGCCGTGACGTACACGACACCGTCGGTCTCGGGGTACGCCGTGCCGCCGATCGGGAGCTTCCTGGTGACGGCGCCCTTCTTGAGGACGTCGGTGCGCTCGTACTGGTGGTTGTGGCCGTTGATGACCAGGTCCACCGTGTACTTCTCGAACAGCGGCACCCACTCCTGGCGCACGCCCCCCTCCGAGGCGTGCGCGGTGGAGGTGCAGTAGGCGCAGTGGTGGAAGAAGATCACGATGAAGTCGACGTCCTTCGACGCCCGGTACTTCTTGAGCTGCGTCTCCAGCCACTTGGTCTGGGTGCCGCCCGAGATGCCGAGGTTGGCCGGGATCTCGAAGGAGATGTCGTTGGCGTCGAGCGAGATCACCGCCGTGTTGCCGTAGACGAAGGTGTAGACGCCCGGGAGGTTCTTCGCGTCGGGGCCGTTGTCCGGGAGGTTCCAGCGGGCCTCCTCGCCGCCGTAGCCGTTGGGCGAGTACCAGGCCTCCATGTCGTGGTTGCCGTAGGCCGGCATCCACGGGACGGACTTGGCGACGGACTCGGTCTGGGCGAGGAACTGGTCCCAGACGCGGGAGTCGAAGCCGGTGTCGGCGGTCTTGCCCTGGCCGGCCGGGTCGGCGTAGGCGATGTCGCCGGCGTGCAGGTGGAAGGCAGGGTTCTGGCCGAGGAGAAGGCTGTTGTTGGCGAGGCCGTGGTAGCCGACGCCCTCGTCGCCGAAGGCGGTGAAGGTGAACGGCGCCTTGTGGTCGGGGGCGGTGGTGAAGGTGCCGAGGGTGCCGAGGAGGTGGGCGGCGGCCGGGTCGAAGCCCGCGTGGCCGACGCCGTAGTAGTACGTCCTGCCGGGCTTGAGGTGGGTGAGTTCGGCGTGCAGGTAGTACTGGGTGTGGTCGCCGCTGGCGCCGACACCGGCCGGGGTGTACAGGGTGCGCACCTCGGCCTCGATCTTGCGGGAGAGGTCCCAGGGGTGGGCGCCGATCCGGATGAAGGGCTTCTTCACCGCGACCGGGACCTGCCAGGAGACCGTGATCTCGGTGCGCGGGTCCTTGCCGTAGGCGAGGTGGCGCCCGAAGGGGGCGACGAGGGCGCCGTCGACGTGCTCGGCGGCCGGCGTGGTCTTCGGGGTCTGCGCCGGCACAGCCGCCTGTGCCGTGGCGCCGGTCACGAACGCGCCACCCGTGACGGTGCCCAGGGTGACGGCGCCGCCTCTGATCATCGTGCGCCGGGAGAACTTGGCGCGCAGGTACTCGTGCTGCTCGGCCATGCTCATGCGGTCGGCGAGCTGCTCGGGTACGCCCATGCGAGGAGTGTCCATGACGTCTGAAACTCGTCGCCTCGGGCGACGGGCCGCAAGCCGCCAAATGGACGGCCGGGGAACAGCGGCTCATAACACATTCAAGGTTCCCCCAAGGCTCCTTAACAGGTGCCTGCCCGAAATCGGGCACGATTCTTGCGAAACCGGCTCGCGTACCCCAGGATCTACCGGGTGCACGACGAACTCGTTGATCACCTGACGCGCTCCACGCCCCTCCAGCGGGGCGAGGCGCTACGGGTGATCCAGGACGTGCTCGCCTACTTCGACGAGACGACCGAGAACTACGTCCGTCGCCGCCACCGCGAGCTCCAGGCCCAGGGTCTGGTCAACGCGGAGATCTTCGAACGGGTCGAGGCGGACCTGAAATACCGTGCGGTGGCGCCGCCCGAGCTCACGCTCAGGCAACTGCGGCGCATCGTCTACGGGTGATCGAAAGCTTGGGGATACCTATATATGTGCGGAATCGTCGGATACATCGGCAGGCGTGACGTGGCCCCGCTGCTGCTCGAAGGCCTTCAGCGGCTCGAGTACCGCGGCTACGACTCGGCGGGCATCGTCGTCA
This sequence comes from Streptomyces sp. NBC_01334, assembly GCF_035983595.1. Lineage (NCBI taxonomy): Bacteria > Bacillati > Actinomycetota > Actinomycetes > Kitasatosporales > Streptomycetaceae > Streptomyces > Streptomyces sp. NBC_01334. The sequence continues at coordinate 3,846,557 of NZ_CP130718.1, forward strand.
CCTCGCCGAAGACGGCCGGCCTGAAGATGGTCAAGGCCAAGGGCCGGGTCCGCGACCTGGAGGCCAAGGTCCCGGCGCGCTTCAAGGGCACCACCGGCATCGCCCACACCCGCTGGGCCACCCACGGCGCCCCCTCCGACGTGAACGCCCACCCGCACATGTCGGCCGACCTCAAGGTCGCCGTCGTCCACAACGGCATCATCGACAACGCCTCCGACCTGCGGAAGAAGCTCGAGGCCGACGGCGTCGAGTTCCTCTCCGAGACGGACACCGAGGTCCTCGTCCACCTCGTCGCCCGCGCCCAGGCCGAGAAGCTCGAGGACAAGGTCCGCGAGGCGCTGCGGGTGGTCGAGGGCACCTACGGCATCGCCGTGATGCACGCCGACTTCAACGACCGGATCGTCGTCGCCCGCAACGGCTCCCCGGTCGTCCTCGGCATCGGCGAGAAGGAGATGTTCGTCGCCTCGGACATCGCCGCACTGGTCGCCCACACCCGCCAGATCGTCACCCTCGACGACGGCGAGATGGCCACCCTGAAGGCCGACGACTTCCGCACCTACACGACCGAGGGCACCCGCACCACGGCCGAGCCGACCACCGTCGAGTGGGAGGCCGCCTCCTACGACATGGGCGGCCACGACACCTACATGCACAAGGAGATCCACGAGCAGGCCGACGCCGTGGACCGCGTGCTGCGCGGCCGCATCGACGACCGCTTCTCCACCGTGCACCTCGGCGGCCTCAACCTGGACGCCCGCGAGGCGCGCCAGATCCGCCGGGTGAAGATCCTCGGCTGCGGAACCTCGTACCACGCGGGCATGATCGGCGCCCAGATGATCGAGGAGCTCGCCCGCATCCCCGCGGACGCCGAGCCCGCCTCGGAGTTCCGCTACCGCAACGCGGTCGTGGACCCCGACACCCTGTACATCGCCGTCTCGCAGTCCGGTGAGACGTACGACGTGCTGGCGGCCGTCCAGGAGCTGAAGCGCAAGGGCGCCCGGGTGCTGGGCGTCGTCAACGTGGTCGGCTCGGCGATCGCCCGCGAGGCGGACGGCGGCGTGTACGTGCACGCGGGTCCCGAGGTCTGCGTCGTCTCGACGAAGTGCTTCACCAACACCACGGTCGCCTTCGCGCTGCTCGCCCTGCACCTGGGCCGCACCCGTGACCTCTCCGTGCGCGACGGCAAGCGGATCATCGAGGGCCTGCGCAAGCTGCCCGCGCAGATCGCCGAGATCATGGAGCAGGAGGCGGAGATCGAGAAGCTGGCCGAGACGCTCGCCGAGGCCCGCTCGATGCTCTTCATCGGCCGTGTCCGGGGCTACCCGGTCGCCCGTGAGGCCTCGCTGAAGCTCAAGGAGGTCTCGTACATCCACGCCGAGGCCTACCCGGCCTCCGAGCTCAAGCACGGTCCGCTGGCCCTCATCGAGCCGGCGCTCCCGACGGTCGCGATCGTCCCCGACGACGACCTGCTGGAGAAGAACCGCGCCGCCCTGGAGGAGATCAAGGCCCGCAGCGGAAAGATCATCGCGGTCGCCCACCGGGAGCAGGAGAAGGCCGACCAGACGGTCGTCGTCCCCAAGAACGAGGACGAGCTCGACCCGATCCTGATGGGCATCCCGCTCCAGCTCCTCGCCTACTACACGGCGAAGGCGCTCGGCCGCGACATCGACAAGCCGCGCAACCTGGCGAAGTCGGTGACGGTGGAGTAGTCCTCCCCGCTCGCACGGAACGGCCCCCCACGCGTGCCACCTGCGCGTGGGGGGCCGTTCTCCTGCCGGGGACGCCCAACTCCCCGGCGCCGGCTGCCGATCAGCCCGTGGCCGTCACGCCGGGGCGGGCAGCACGTCGGGGAACTGCCGTGGGCCAGTGGGCCAGCGCCGCGGTCGCCGCGTACCAGGCCACCGCGCCCGCCGCGACGGCGAACCAGCCGCCGACCTTGGTGAGCCCGTCGCTGTCGGCGAACCGGGCGACGGCCATCAGCACCAGCCCGACGCAGAACAACCCGTAGGCGCCCTGGCCGAGTTGGTCCCCACCCGCGAGGGTCAGGGAGAGCGCCACGAGGGCGAACAGGAGCAGGAAGAGCCCTGCGGCGTTGTCGGAGACCTGAGTACCGGCGGAGACCGCCCAGGTGAACCAGAAGGCGCCGAGGACGGTGTAGGCGGTGCCGGCGGCCGCGTCGCGGTCGCGGAGGGCGAGCAGGCCGGCGACGAACAGTGCGACGCCGCCGACGTAGTGGGCGATGGATACGGCGTCCGCAGCCGTCACGCCGTCGATGAGGTCGGTGTAACCGAGCCCGAAGGCCAACAGGGTGACACCCAGGGCGAGTCGGCCGGCGATCGTGGTGGTGCTGCTTCCCGCAGAGACGTCGTTGTCCACGGCGGGCTCCCTTCATGCATGTGCAGTTGTGTGAGCGGTATATGCCCTTCACAAAGGCACAAACACCCCTACGCGCCAGTAGATTTATGCTGCGCGACAAGGGGAGCGGGGCGTACCCAGATCTCATCTCACCTGGGAGAACGGCGAGTTACGGAATGACAACGACGGGCCGCTTGGCCCGCTTGGCGAGTCGCCCCGCGACCGAGCCGAAGATCCGGCCGACGATCCCGTGGGTCGAGCCGACGACGATCGCGTCGGCCTCGTACTCCCGCCCCACCTCTTCGAGTTCGTGGCAGATGTCGCCGCCGCGCTCGACCAGGATCCAGGGCACCTCGGCGAGGTACTCCGCGCACGCGAGCTCCAGACCGAGCACCTCGGTGCGGTGATCCGGCACGTCGACGAAGACGGGCGGCTCGCAGCCGGCCCACACCGTGGTGGGCAGCCGGTTGGCGACATGGACGATGATCAGGCCCGAGCCGGAGCGGTGGGCCATGCCGATGGCGTACGCGAGCGCGCGTTCACTGGACGTGGAGCCGTCGAAGCCGACGACCACGCCGTGCTTGAAGGCTGGATCGCACGAGTGGCGTGCGTCTTCCGCCGCCTGGGGCTCGGCCGCCGTAGGGTCGGCGACGGGCCGCTTGCGGTCCGCGGGTTCGAAGAATTCGTGACCGGCCATGGCTGTCTCGGCGTATTGATCCTTATACGGGTGGGACGCGGCGGTGTGAGCAACGGAGCTGTCCGGGAATCATCTTCCCAACCCCATACCCCCAAGGGTACGGCGGCACGCCTCCGAGGCCCAGTTCCCGCACGCCCCCGGTGGGGGTTCCAGGGAGCATGCACGAGCGGACGCCCGTAACGCAATGGTTGCTGCCCCGTACAGGCGGTTTGCACAGGGTTCACCTACGCGGGACCGCCGCCGACAGTGACCGACCGCTCGAACAGGCGTTGAACCCCGTGCACCGCCGCCCCACCACCGCTCCACCACTGCTCCACCGCCGCCGTCCGACCGCCCCCGCACCCCGCACCCCGTACCCCGCCCCTCGCACCGCCGCCCCGCACCGCCGCCCCAGGAAGGAGCCCGCCCCGTGCCTTCGCCCCGCGCGACCCCCGACCCCCGCCCCGGCGACGACCGGTCGACCGACCTGATCCGCTGGGGGGCCTTCAGTTGCTTCCTGGTCCCGGTGGTCCTCCTCTGGTACGGCACCTCGCTGGCCGGCGCCACCGGCACCGCCCTCGGCCTCGCCGCCGTCACGGCCGTCTGCCGGGTGCTGCTGCGCCGGTCCGAGCGGTGCGCGGCCCGGTTGCTCGACGAGGAGCCCACGCCCCAGGCGCACCCCCGGGGGCGCCATCAGCGCACCGGGACGGGGTCGCACCGTGGCGGTCGTCACTCCGGGGGAAACTCACCGGCCGGTTGACCGGTTTTCACGCACGGACCCGCTTCTTTTCAGCCAACTTCCGGTGATGGCGCATCCCTTGCCCCAACCACCCCCCACCCCCCGTTCCACCTGCACGGAAAGGGCCTCAGGGGGCCTGCGCACCCTACGGGGATTGGCCACCGCACCGAGGCGCACTTCCCTGCACGGCCCACGAGTGCAACGCTTCGTGATCGAATGCTTCACGCCAAGTTGCCATGTCGACAATCTGCCGGGTGGCGAAGTGGCCACGCCGGCATTGTGCGACACGTTAGATTCGATCTTGACTGTCTACGGCGGGGGACTCGTGCAGGACCGAGGGGAAACGTGCAGGAGCGACACAACCGAGGAGCCGCGACCACCGAGGGGGGCTTAGCAGGATGAGCCACGACTCCACTGCCGCGCCGGAAGCCGCGGCCCGGAAACTCTCCGGGCGACGCCGCAAGGAGATCGTCGCGGTGCTGCTGTTCAGCGGCGGCCCCATTTTCGAGAGTTCCATTCCACTGTCGGTGTTCGGGATTGACCGCCAGGACGCCGGCGTACCGCGCTACCGCTTGCTGGTGTGCGGTGGTGAAGAAGGCCCGCTGCGGACCACAGGGGGCCTGGAACTCACCGCGCCACACGGCCTGGAGGCGATCGCACGGGCGGGCACGGTCGTCGTGCCGGCCTGGCGTTCGATCACCTCGCCGCCGCCGGAGGAGGCGCTCGACGCGCTGCGCCGGGCGCACGAGGAGGGTGCCCGCATCGTGGGCCTGTGCACCGGCGCGTTCGTGCTGGCCGCCGCGGGTCTGCTGGACGGCCGCCCGGCCACCACCCACTGGATGTACGCGCCGACGCTGGCCAAGCGCTATCCGTCGGTACACGTGGATCCGCGCGAACTGTTCGTCGACGACGGCGATGTGCTGACGTCGGCGGGTACGGCGGCCGGAATCGATCTCTGTCTGCACATCGTGCGGACGGATCACGGTAACGAGGCCGCGGGCGCGCTGGCCCGGCGGCTGGTCGTCCCACCACGCCGGTCGGGCGGCCAGGAGCGCTACCTCGACCGGTCTTTACCGGAGGAGATCGGCGCCGACCCGCTCGCCGAGGTCGTCGCCTGGGCGCTGGAGCATCTCCACGAGCAGTTCGACGTGGAGACGCTGGCGGCACGCGCCTACATGAGCCGCCGCACGTTCGACCGCCGCTTCCGGTCCCTGACCGGCAGCGCACCGCTCCAGTGGCTGATCACCCAGCGGGTGCTCCAGGCGCAGCGCCTGCTGGAGACGTCGGACTACTCGGTGGACGAGGTCGCGGGGCGCTGCGGCTTCCGTTCGCCGGTGGCCCTCCGCGGCCACTTCCGCCGACAGCTCGGCTCGTCCCCGGCGGCGTACCGGGCGGCCTACCGGGCCCGCAGGCCACAGGGCGAACGGCAGACGGACAACGAACCGTCGCCGCCGCCACCGTCACAGGCGCTGCACCCGGACGCTCCGGGACCGGTACCGCCGCAGCTGCGGCGTACGGCCTCGGCGACGGCCGGTGCGATGGGCTCGTCGGCGTCCCTGCCGTCCGAGCACGCGCGGGACGCGTACGCGACCTCGCGGGCGAGTCTGCCGGGGCAGCGCAGCAGTACCTGAGCGGGTGACGGAAGCTCTCGAGCGCCGGCCGGGCCCACCGGCCCGGCCGGCGCTCGGGCACGAGAGCGTCCACGCGGGGCACCGCAAAAGCCGACGTCAGCTTTAGGGTGGTCGCATGAACGATCGCATGGTCTGGATCGACTGCGAGATGACCGGCCTCTCGCTGTCGGACGACGCTCTCATCGAGGTTGCCGCCCTGGTCACCGACTCCGAGCTGAACGTGCTCGGCGACGGTGTCGACATCGTCATCCGCCCGCCGGCCCGGGCGCTGGAGACGATGCCGGAGGTGGTGCGCGAGATGCACACCGCGTCCGGACTGCTCGACGAGCTGGCGGGCGGGACGACCCTCGCCGAGGCCGAGGCCCAGGTGCTGGCGTATGTACGGGAGCACGTGAAGGAGCCGGGCAAGGCGCCGCTGTGCGGCAACTCCGTCGGCACGGACCGCGGCTTCCTGGCGCGGGACATGACCTCCCTCGAGGGCTACCTCCACTACCGGATCGTCGACGTGTCGTCGATCAAGGAGCTCGCCCGGCGCTGGTACCCGCGGGCGTACTTCAACAGCCCCCCGAAGAACGGCAACCACCGCGCCCTCGCCGACATCCGCGAGTCCATCGCGGAACTGCGCTACTACCGCGAGGCGGTCTTCGTGCCGCAGCCCGGGCCGGACTCCGACACCGCCAGGACCATCGCCGCGAAGCACGTGCTGCCCAGCAGCTGACAGGGCCCCGGAAAAGGCGTGCGCGAGCACCCCTCCGGACCCTGTACACTTTTTCTCGGCCGGTAGGGAGACCGCAAAGTCCAACTGCCGGGCGTGGTGGGTGTAGCTCAGCTGGTAGAGCACCTGGTTGTGGTCCAGGATGCCGCGGGTTCAAGTCCCGTCACTCACCCTGAGTCATCAGCCGGTGGCTTCCCGCAAGGGAGGTCACCGGCTGATGTGTTTCCCGGGAGGGGTCATGCGCTCGAGTGTCCGTGCCGAGCCGTTCGCGACCGCCCGGCTCGACGTCGTCCCGCTGCGCGTCGACCACGCGGCGGAGATGGCGGTCGTCCTGGGCGATCCCGCGCTGCACACCTTCATCGGCGGCGCCCCCGGCACACCCGAGGCGCTGCGGGCCCGCTACGAACGGCTCGTCGCCGGTTCGCCGGACCCGTCCGTCTCCTGGTGCAACTGGGTGCTGCGGATGCGGGACGCCGACCGGCCGGCCGGGACCCTGCAGGCCACCGTGACCGGGCGGGACCACGCCGAGATCGCCTGGGTCGTGGGCACCCCCTGGCAGGGCCGCGGCCTCGCCTCCGAGGCGGCCGCGGGACTCGTCGGCCTGCTACGGGATCAGGGCGTGCGCACGATCGTCGCCCACATCCACCCCGACCACCACGCGTCCGCCGCCGTGGCCCGCGCCGCCGGGCTGTCGGCCACCGCGGAGCAGCAGGACGGCGAGGTGCGGTGGCGGCTGGCCGTCGCGCCGTGAACCGTGCCCCGCTCAGGAGGAGGAGCGCCCCACCAGCTCCGTCGCCAGCACGACCTGGCGTCGCTCCAGGCCCCGCGACACCGCGGGACGGCGGTCCGCGATCTCCGTGAGGAGCAGGTCCAGCATCCTGCGGCCCATCTCCTCGATGGGCTGGCGGACGCTCGTCAGCGGCGGGTCCATGTGCCGGGCGATCGCCGAGTCGTCGTAGCCGACCATCGCCACGTCCTCCGGGAGCCGGCGGCCCGCCTCGCGCAGTGCCCGGCGGGCGCCGGCCGCCATGACGTCGGAGCCCGCGAAGACCGCGTCGAGGGAGGGGTTGCGGGCGAGGAGCTCCCCCATCGCACGGTGTCCGCCCTCCTCGGTGAAGTCGCCCGGGGCGATCAGGCCCTCGTCCGGCGGGTACCCCGCGTCGCGCAGGGCGTCCCGGTAGCCGTCGACACGCCGTTGGGCGCCGTAGACGTCCAGGCGGCCCGTGATGTGGGCGATGTGGGTGCGGCCCCGGGAGAGCAGGTGGTCCACCGCCGAGCGGGCGCCGCCGTAGTTGTCGGAGTCCACGGACGGGAGGGTCTCCGCGGCGGAGCGCGGGCCGCTGATCACGGCCGGGATCTCCAGCTGGGCCAGCAGATCGGGCAGCGGGTCGTCGGCGTGGACCGAGACCAGGAGAACCCCGTCGACGCGGTGCGCCGCCAGGTACTGGGCGAGCCGGCGTCGTTCGCGATCGCTACCCGCGAAGATCAGCAGCAGCTGCATCTCGGTGTCGGAGAGCTCCGCCCCCACACCGCGCAGCATGTCCGAGAAGTACGGCTCGGCGAAGAAGCGGGTCTCCGGCTCGGGGACCACCAGCGCGATCGCGTCCGTGCGGTTGGCGGCCAGGGCACGGGCCGCGGTGTTGGGGACGTAGCCGAGCTCGGCGACGGCCGCCTCGACGGCCGCGCGGGTCGCGTCGCTGACTCTCGGCGAGCCGTTGATCACCCGGGAGACCGTGCCGCGGCCGACACCGGCGCGCGCGGCCACCTCTTCGAGAGTCGGCCGCCCTCCGCTCCGGCTCCGCGCTCCGTGGCTTGCCATGGGCCCCGCCTTCCCGCCGTCGTACACGCTGGCCTGGAATCTAACAGCCCCGTCCGTTCAGCCCATCTTCGCCGACGGCCACCGCCCCCGGGGACCCGCTTCGGCCCCACGCGGGCCCCGCCCCGTACGCCGGACGGGCCTCGGCCCAGGACGCCGGGCGCACCCAACTCGCCGCCGCCGGACGGCTCGTCCGTTGCCGCTCACGGCCGGAAAGCGCTGTCCGCGCGAGTTAGCTAACAGGCAGATAACTGAACGCATCTCTCCGCGCTCCCACCCTTGACACCCCCGCCCGAACCGACGACTCTTCAACACATCACCTGTGGGAGCGCTCCCACGGTACCTGACACATACACATCCCGCACGTTCCCCGCCCGAGCCGCAGCGAGTAACTAACGGGCCCAACAATGCAGTTGGCCGGGGGGTCGGCACGTCAGGGCAACAGGAGGACGCAATGCGAGCACGTACCCGAACCACCCGCCGGGTGGTGGTCCTCGCGGCCGTAGCGTCGCTGGGCGCCGGGCTGCTGGCCGGCTGTGCCGACGACGGCAACGACGACGCTTCCGACGGCTCGTCGTCGGGCAGCGGCAAGGGCAAGACGACGATCACGCTGGGTCTGTTCGGCACGATGGGCTTCAAGGAGGCCGGTCTCTACGCCGAGTACGAGAAGCTCCACCCCGACATCAAGATCGCCGAGAACGTCACGGAGCGGAACGAGAACTACTACCCGGCGCTCGTCAACCACCTCACCACCAACAGCGGCCTGATGGACATCCAGGCCATCGAAGTGGGCAACATAGCCGAGGTCGTCGCCACCCAGGCGGCCAAGTTCGAGGACATGTCGAAGGTCTCGGGCGTCGACAAGAGCAAGTGGCTGGACTGGAAGTGGTCGCAGGGCACCACCAAGGACGGCCAGACGATCGCGCTCGGCACCGACGTCGGCCCGATGGCCCTCTGCTACCGCAAGGACCTCTTCCAGGCGGCCGGTCTGCCCACCGACCGCGAGGCGGTCGGCAAGCTGTGGGCCGGTGACTGGAACAAGTTCGTCGCCACCGGCGAGCAGTACAAGAGGAAGGCCAAGGCGGGCACCTTCTTCATGGACTCCCCCGGCGGCCTGATCAACGCCATTCTCAGCAGTGAGAAGGAGAAGTTCTACGACTCCTCCGGCGAGATCATCTACAAGACGAACCCGGCCGTGAAGGCCGCCTTCGACCTGACCGCGAAGGCCGCCGAGGAGGGCCTGGTCCAGGCCCAGACGCAGTTCCAGCAGTCGTGGGACACCACGATCGCGAACAGCAAGTTCGCCACCATCGCCTGCCCGCCGTGGATGCTCGGCACCATCAAGGGCAAGGCGAAGGCCGAGGACGCCGGCAAGTGGGACGTGGCCGTCGCGCCCAAGTCCGGCAACTGGGGCGGGTCCTTCCTGGGCGTCCCGAAGAGCGGCAAGCACGTGAAGGAGGCCGAGGCGTTCATCACCTGGCTGACCGCGCCCGAGCAGCAGGCGAAGCTGTTCAAGGTGCAGGGCTCCTTCCCGAGCGCGCCGAGCGCGTACACGATGCCCGAGGTGACCGGCGCGAAGAACGACATGACCGGTGACTCGCCGATCGGTACGGTCTTCTCCGAGGCCGCCAAGACCGCTCCGGTGCAGGTGATCGGCCCGAAGGACCAGATCATCCAGCAGGGCCTGACCGACAACGGCGTCATCCTCGTGACGAAGGGCAAGTCGGCGGCGGAGGCCTGGGAGACGGCCACCAAGACCATCGACAACAACCTGGACAAGTGACCCGAATGGCCACCCGCCACGACACCGCCGCGCCCCCCACCAAGGAGGGGGGCGCGGCCCCGGGCCGCCCGGCCGCCGTTCCCACGGAGGCGGAGCAGCGGCATCGGGCCCGGCTCTCCCGCCGCTGGCAGCGGGACAAGCGCTGGAGCCCGTACGCCTTCGTCTCACCGTTCTTCCTGCTGTTCCTCGCGTTCGGCCTGTTCCCGCTGGTCTACACCGGCTGGGCGTCGCTGCACCAGGTGGAGCTGACCGCGCCCACCGACATGGAGTGGGTGGGGATGCGCAACTACACGCGCATCTTCGACGACGACTTCTTCTGGAACGCGGCGAAGAACACCCTGACGATCGGGATCATCTCGACCGTTCCGCAGCTGCTGATGGCGATGGGCCTCGCCCACATCCTCAACTACAAGCTGCGCGCCTCGACCTTCTACCGGGTCGCGATGCTCGCGCCGTACGCGACCTCGATCGCGGCCGCCTCGCTGGTCTTCGTGCTGCTCTTCGGGCGCGACTACGGCATGATCAACTGGGCGCTGCACTTCGTCGGGATCGACGCGATCGACTGGCAGAACGACAAGTGGCCGTCGCAGATCGCCGTCTCGTCGATCGTCATCTGGCGGTGGACCGGCTACAACGCGCTGATCTACCTGGCCGCGATGCAGGCGATCCCGCAGGACCTGTACGAGTCGGCGGCGCTGGACGGCGCCAGCCGCTGGAAGCAGTTCCTGCACGTGACGCTGCCGTCGCTGCGCCCGACGATCCTGTTCACGGTCGTCGTCTCGACGATCGGCGCCAGTCAGGTCTTCGGCGAACCTCTGCTGTTCGACGCCAACAAGGGCGCGTCGGGCGGCGCGGAGCACCAGTTCCAGACGCTGGGTCTGTACCTGTACGAGCAGGGCTGGGTGAACCAGCACCTGGGCCGGGCCTCGGCGATCGCCTGGACGATGTTCCTGATCCTGATCGTGATCGGCATCGTCAACTACGTCATCTCGCGCCGGCTGCGCGCCAGTAGTTAGGAGTACCGGCCGTGACGACGACGACAACGACCGCGAAGTCCGTGGAAACCGAGGACGCCGTGCCGACGGCCCGGAAGGTGCGCCGGCCGAAGTCCGCGCGGGCCGGCGGGCAGATGCACGGCGGCCCGATCGCCTACATCATCCTGGGCGTGTTCACCATCGTTTCGCTGTTCCCCCTGGTGTGGACGGCGATCGCGGCGTCCCGCGACAACAACCGACTGGCGCAGAACCCGCCGCCGTTCGTGTTCGGCTCCAACCTCTTCCACAACCTGGACGTGGCCTGGAACGACGCGAACCTGGGCAAGGCGTTCGTCAACACGACGATCGTGGCGGGGACTTCGGCGGCGACGATCGTCTTCCTGTCGACGATCGCCGGGTTCGCCTTCGCCAAGCTCCGGTTCCGGGGCCGGGGCGCGCTGATGCTGATCGTGATCGGCACGATGATGGTGCCGCCGCAGCTGAGCATCATCCCGCTGTACATGATGGTCGCCAAGCTGGAGTGGACGGACCAGCTCCAGGCGGTGATCCTGCCGTCGCTGGTGAGCGCGTTCGGTGTGTTCTTCATGCGGCAGTACCTCATCCAGGCGCTGCCCGACGAGATCATCGAGGCGGCCCGGGTGGACGGCGCGAGCAGCTGGCGCGTGGTGTGGCACGTGGTGTTCCCCGCGGCGCGCCCGGCGATGGCGGTGCTCGGCATGCTGATGTTCGTGCAGACGTGGAACGACTTCCTGTGGCCGTTCCTGGTGCTGAGCCAGACCGGCAACCCGACCGTGCAGGTCGCGGTCGCGGGCCTCGGCCGCGGGTACACCCCGGACCAGTCCCTGATCATGGCGGGCGCGCTGCTGGGCACGCTGCCGCTGCTGCTGGTCTTCGCGATCTTCGGCAAGCAGATCGTGGGCGGCATCATGCAGGGCGCCGTGAAGGGCTGAGGACGCGTCGCGACTGCGTACGACGCCTCACGACGCCCTCCCGTCCGTGACTTCACGGGGGCCGGGTCACCGCCGCCCCGGCCCCCTCCGCACCACTTCCCCCCCGACCTCGTCGGTCTCGACGACCACCCATGGGAGCGCTTCCATGCCTGAGCCCATTACTCCGGTGACCTTTCCGCCCGCCTTCCTCTGGGGTGCCGCGACCTCCGCGTACCAGATCGAGGGGGCGGTGCGCGAGGGCGGCCGTACCCCCTCGATCTGGGACACCTTCAGCCATACGCCGGGCAAGACGGCCGGTGGCGAAACCGGTGACATCGCTGTCGACCACTACCACCGCTACCGCGACGACGTGGCGCTGATGGCGGAGCTGGGCCTGTCCACGTACCGCTTCTCCATCTCCTGGTCCCGGGTCCAGCCGACCGGGCGCGGCCCCGCGGTGCAGGTGGGCCTGGACTTCTACCGCCGTCTGGTGGACGAGCTGCTGGCGGCGGGCATCAAGCCGGCCGTCACCCTCTACCACTGGGACCTCCCCCAGGAGCTGGAGGACGCGGGCGGCTGGCCGGAGCGGGACACGGCGTTCCGGTTCGCGGAGTACGCGCAGATCGTCGGCGAGGCGCTCGGCGACCGCGTGGAGAACTGGATCACGCTGAACGAGCCGTGGTGCAGCGCGTTCCTGGGCTACGCGTCCGGAGTGCACGCGCCGGGCCGTACCGAGCCGGTGGCGTCGCTGAAGGCGGCGCACCACCTGAACCTGGCGCACGGGCTGGGCACTTCGGCGCTGCGCGTGGCCATGCCGGCCCGCAACTCGGTGGCGATCAGTCTCAACTCCTCGGTGGTGCGCCCGCTCTCCCCGGGTGACCCGGCGGACCTGGCCGCGGTGCAGAAGATCGACGACCTGGCCAACGGCGTCTTCCACGGCCCGATCCTGCGGGGTGCCTATCCGGAGACGCTGCTGGCGGCGACCTCGTCGCTGACGGACTGGTCGTACGTCCAGGAGGGCGATCTGCGCGCCATCCACCAGCCGTTGGACGCGCTGGGCCTGAACTACTACACGCCCACGCTGGTCTCGGGAGCGGACGCGTCGGTGCGCGGTCCCCGCTCGGACGGTCACGGTGCGAGCGACCACTCGCCGTGGCCGGGCGCGGACGACGTGGCCTTCCACCTGACGCCCGGTGACCGCACGGAGATGGGCTGGTCCATCGACCCGACCGGCCTGCACGAGCTGATCATGCGCTACACGGCGGAGGCGCCGGGACTGCCCCTCTACATCACGGAGAACGGCGCGGCCTACGACGACAAGCCCGACTCGGACGGCCGCGTCCACGACCCGGAGCGCATCTCCTACCTGCACGGCCACCTCGCGGCGGTCCGGCGGGCGATCGCGGACGGCGCGGACGTGCGGGGCTACTACCTCTGGTCCCTCCTGGACAACTTCGAGTGGGCGTACGGCTACGAGAAGCGGTTCGGCGCGGTGTACGTCGACTACGCGACGCTGACCCGTACGCCGAAGTCGAGCGCGCTGTGGTACAGCCAGGCGGCCCGTACGGGCACCCTGGCGCCGACCGAGACCAACTGACCCGGGGAGCGGGGAGAGGGCGCGGCAGGCTGGGGGGCCTGCCGCGCCCTTCGCCGATGATCGCTCTTGTCCGGTTTCCGTCCGGGTCGGCGGGATCTGTGGCACGCTCGTTGCGCCCACGACCTCCTGTCGCCGGAGGTGTCGGCGCGTCGGCAGGGGCGTACGGGGAGGAGCGACATGAGCTCGGGCGAGCGTGTCCCGTTGGAGGCGGCGCTGGTCCGGGTCTGGCGCGGGGACTTTCTCGTGGGGGCCGGTTTCCTGGCGGGTCCTGCGCATGTCCTGACCGCCGCGCATGTGGTGACCGACGCACTGGGGCTCCCGCCCGCGGACGCGTCCGCGGCGGCCCCCGAACAGGCGCCGCCGGTCGGCTCGTCGGTCACCGTCGACTTCCCGTTACTGGCGCCGGGTCTGCACCGTGCCGCCGAGGTCGTCGCGTGGCACTCGCCCGTACCGGGCCGGGGCACGGACGTCGCCGGTCTGCGGCTGCTCGACCCGGCACCGGACGGCGCCCGTCCGCTCGTGCTGCGCCGACGGCGCGGCGGTCTGAACGGCCTGCTGGTGATGGTGGGTTTCCCGCGCGGCCTGGAGCTCGGCACCTGGGTGTACGGCCGCGAAGGGGGCCCGGTCGCGACGGGCTGGGTGGAGATCGAGAGCGATCCCGCCCGGCATGCGGTGCTCGCGCCCGGCTTCTCCGGGACGCCCGTTTGGAGCCCGGACGCCGACGCCGTCGTGGGCATGGTGGGCTACAAGGTCTCCGGGGCCGGGTCGAAGATCGGCTACATGATGCCGGTGGACACGCTGCTGGCCGCCTGGCCGGAGCTGACGGGAGTGATCGAGCAGCGGTCGCCGTTCCGGGCGCTGCGCTCGTTCACCGAACAAGACGCCGAACTGTTCTACGGGCGCGACGAGTCGGCCGCGCAGATCGCCGACCGGATCGATGACGGCGTACCGGTGATCTGCGTCATCGGCGGCTCCGGTGCCGGCAAGTCCTCCCTGTGGCACGCCGGTGTGGTCCCCCGGCTGCGCGCCCGGCAGGAGCGACTGGTGGTGGTGACGCTGCGCCCCTCCGACGCCGGTACGCCGCTGAACGCCCTGGCCTTCGCGCTGGACACGCTGCTGGAGCCGGACCGGGAGGCCTCGGCCCGGCTGGCGTCCGTGGAGGGGCTCGCCGCGAGGCTGGCCCGGGGCGCCATGGCCGATGTGGTGGCCGCGGTCCTGGAGCGCCGCGGGGGCGAGCGCATGCTGATCTGCGTCGATCAGTTGGAGGAGGTCTTCGGCCGGCCCGTGGACGACCGGGCCGCGTTCGCCGGGGCGCTGGGCGCCTGCCTCACCGACGGGTCCCGGCTGTCCGTGCTGGTCAATCTCAGGGACACCTTCCTCGGCGCCGTCCTGAGCGACCGGCCCGCGGCCGAGCTCGCGCGGCGCTGGCTGCCGGTCACCGTGGGCGAGATGACCAGGGCGGAGCTGCGGCAGGTGATGACCGGGCCGCTGCGGCGGCTGGGCACGGTCGAGTTCGCCGACGGGCTCGTCGAACGGATCCTGGAGGATCTGAAGCGGACCCCGAACCCGTTGCCGTTGCTGGAGTTCACGCTCGCCGAGTTGTGGGAGCGACGTTCGGCGGGCCTGCTGACCCACGAGGCCTACGAGCAGGTGGGCGGGGTCTCCCGGGCGCTGGCGGGCTACGCGGACCGGGTCTGGTCGGGACTGGATCCCGGGACCCGGACCACCGCCGAGCGGCTGCTGGTGCAACTGGCCCGCCCCCTGCACCGCGATGAACTGACCGTGCGCAGCACGGCCCTGCGCGACGAGTGCGACGACGCGCAGTGGGCCGTCGCGCAGCGTCTCGCCACCACGAGACTGCTGGTGCTGCACGAGGTCAACGCCGGTCCGGCGGGCCAGGAGCCGGTGCCCGGAGTCGAGTTGGCGCACGACTCGCTGCTGACGCAGTGGGACCGGCTGCGTGAGCTGACCGAGAGGTTTCGCGACTTCCGGGTCTGGCAGGACGGTCTGCGGCAGCGGATCGACATCTGGTCGAGCCGGAAGTCGCCCAGCCGTCTGCTGTCCGGCGCCGATCTGCGGGACGCCCGGCGGTGGGAGGCCAGCCACGGTGAGCATCTCAGCACGCGGGAGCACACCTTCATCGGGGCGAGCCGGAGGCGCCGGCGTTGGCTGGGCTCGGGCATCGCCGGGGTGCTGGCGGTGGCCCTCCTCATCGCCACGGCCGTCTACCAGCACCGCAGCGGGCAGGTGGCCGAATCCCTCGCGCGGGATCTGGCCGTGAAGGCGCGGCAGCTGAAACAGGCCGATTCCTACGGGGCGGTGCAACTGGCGATGCGCGCCTACCGGACCGACTCCTCGGTCGGGCTCGACGCGGCGAAGCCGGGCGCCTACGACGTGGCCGACAAGCTGCTGCCGCACCACGACGTCGCCCAGGACCTGAACTCGACCGGTCCGAGCCGTTCCGCCGCGCCCCCGACCGGCCCGACAGGCGACCCGACCCCGACGTCGGACTCGGCCGCCGAGGCTCTGGAGAACAGCGCCCGGGTGGAGAACGAGGACCTGACGCAGATGGCGAGCGCCGACGGCGGAACCCTGGTCACCACGGACGCGTCGAGCCGCGTCGCGGTGTGGCGCCTTTCCGGCGAGGGGGTGGCGGAGGAGTCGCTGTCCTCGCTGTTCGGCCCGAACGACTACGCCGGATCACCCGTGATCAGCCGCAGCGGACGGTATGTGGTGTTCCGGCAGCTGGTCGGGCTCGCCGCCGGCGAACTGGATGTCGACGACCCGGTCGACGAGAACGGCCTGCCGAAGATCGACCCGGACGGATACGCCACCTGCGCCCCCGAGGACCTGCTCAGCCTCACGTACTGTCTGGTCGTCTACGACACGGTGGAGCACAAGGTCGCCTCCGCCCGGGAGGTCCCGCAGATACCCGTGATCGGCAACGTGACCATGAGCGTCGACCCGACGGACCGGGTGCTGGGCATGGTCGTCTCGGACACTCTGCTGCCGACCCTCCAGAGCGGACTGCACAACACCCTGTACCTGTTCGACCTGCACACCGGCCGGCTGCTGCGGAAGACGAAGCTGCCATGGCCGAGCATGGTCACCGAGCTGTGGCTGGGGCCCGGAGGCGGTACCGCGACGGTGTCGGAGGTGCTGGCCGACGACGTCAAGGCACGGGCCGACCTGTCGCTGTCGTGGGTGGGCCTCGGCCGGGACACCGTGACCCGGCACCAGTTGGTCGCCGACCCGACCACCCTCAGCGCCTCGACGATGAGCCTGGACGGGCGCACGGTCGCCGCCCTCGTACGGGAACCCGGGACCGGCACCCGCGGCCTCGTCACCTGGTCCACGGCCACCGGCAAGGTCGTCTCGCGCATCCCCCGGCTCGTCGAGAGCGGCGACTTCGGCACGCTCGCGCTGGACGCGACGGGCACCACGGCCTGGGTCTCGACACTGGCCCAGGAGTACGGATCGCTGACCGGGACCACCCCCTCCGCCACCGGCATTCAGGTGGAACCGATCATTGGGCCCACCCTGGCCCAGCGGGTGTCCGTCCGGTCGCTGTCGAACGGCAAGGAGACGGGACGGTTCAACTACTCGGGGGGCTGGATATGGCCGTTGGGCAGCGGCACCGGCGCCCCGCTCGCCCTGGTGGACGGCAGCACGCTCGGCATCGTGCTCGACCGTCCGGGCGAGCCCGCGCCCCTGCGCCGGCTGGCCGCCGCCAAGGCCGATCCACCGTCCGCCGAGCGGAAACTCACCCTGTCGGGACTCTGCGCCCTGCTCGGCGAACCGAACCACGACAAGGCGACCCGGGACCTGGTGCCTCCCGGCGCCTACCAGGGCGCCCTCTGCCCCTGAAAGCGCCACCCAACGACGAACGAGGAGACTGCATGACCGAGCTGGTGCGGTGGACGCTGGACAGCGGCGGCGAGGTGATCGTGGAGGTGCCGCCGGACGGCCCGGCCATCAGCCCGGTCTCCCGGACGGCCGGCCTCGTCGAGTCGGCCGGCACCTCGCTGAGCTCCGCGCTCGGCAATGTCCGCCAGGCCGCGTCGGACGTGCTCGGCCAGTTCCGCGCGATGGAGGTCCGGCCGGGCACGATCGAGGTCGAGTTCGGTGTGAAGCTGACCGCGGAGGCCGGCGCCATCATCGCGAAGACGAGCGCCGAAGGCCATCTGAACGTCAGGCTGACCTGGGAGAACGACGGTTCGCAGGAGCCGCGGCCGACAGCCCCCGCCCCGCCCGACTGACCGGCTCCTGCTCCCCTGTCGGTGGGCAGTGCCCCGGATCGGACGGACCTCCCGTTGGACGGGCTCTCCCCCGGTTGCCTGGACCCTGGCCCCGGGTCCCACCCCTCCGGCCGGCCGGGCCCCAGCTCACCGGTGCCCGCGTGGCTCCCGCGGCTCCCGTGGCTCCCGTGGCTCCCGTGGCTCCCGTGGCTCCCGCGCGATCGCGGCCCCGTTCGGCGGGAGCCGGGCCGCAGCGGGTTGTCGGTGTCACCCGGTGGTGGGCGTCACCGCATGTGACGCATCAGCGGTCGCCTCCCGACAGCAGACGGCGGGTGGTGTCCACGCCCCAGATGTCGAGCGACAGCAGCCGGTCGCTGGACGCCATCAGGCCGCCGGTCGCCTCCACATGCGCGGCCCACCGCTCCCGGGTCTCCACCGCCGGGCGGGCCATCAGGCAGTCGGGGTCGTTGGTCCAGAGCCGGCCGTGCTGCCACTGGCGGCCGACGCCGGTGAACTCGGCCGGGTCCTGGCCGGGCTGGCTGTAGTCGTCGGCCTCGGGACGGCGGTGCGGGGCCGTGTCGGGGCTGACCCGCATCGCGTCGAAGAGGCCGAGGGAGGGCAGGATCGGCGCGCCGCAGCCCAGGAGGTACGCGTCCGGGCCGATCGCCGCACGGATCAGCTCGACGCCCGAGCGGTACGCCGTCAGCGCGTCCACGGTGTCGTCGTGCCGTACGCCGTCCAGCGCGCCCGCGTACAGGAAGTCGACCTTGAAGTAGTCGTAGCCCTCGGCGCGCAGCGTCCGGAAGACGTCCGTCAGGTACGCCGCAGCCTCGGGGTGGGTGGTGTCGAGGACCCGCAGGTCGTGGCCCCAGTTGTGGCCGGCGTGCGCGAAGCCGCCGTCGGCGGAGCGGACCAGCCAGTCGGGGTGCCGGGCGGCCAGCTCGCTGCTCGGATCGACCAGGAAGGGTGCCGTCCAGATGCCCGCGCGGCGGCCCCGGGCGCGGATGGCGTCGGCGATGCCGGAACGGGAGCGGAAGCGGCCCGAGAGGACGAGCCAGTCGCCCAGGGCGCGCTGGTAGCCGTCGTCGATCTGGACGACGTCGACGGGCAGGTCGAGGGTGTCCATCGCGCGGAGGTTCTCGTGGATGTCGTCCTCGGTGACGTTGGTGAAGTACTCGTACCAGGAGCACCAGACGGTCGGCGCGGGGCGCGGGGCCGGGAGGCCGAGCCCGGCGGCCCAGTCGGACAGGAGCGCCTGGATGTCGGTACCCGTGTACTCCTTCACCGGGCCGTCGGCGCTGATCTCCGCCACGGATCCGGCCCGGGTGAGGCGGATGGACGGCACCTCCCGCACCGGGTCCGGCGCCGCCCACAGCCGTACCGGTGAGCCGTCGCCCGGGTCGAGGGCCAGCAGCCCCTCCCCCTGGAAGGCTCCTGCGGGGACGGTGGCCCCGGGGCGGTAGCAGACCGTCGCCCAGTTGTCGTTCGTCGGGCGGTACGGGGTGTCGCGCAGGGCGTAGGCGCCGCTCGGGCTCCAGGACTGCCAGCCCTCCTCGTGGACGCGGGCACGACGCGGGTCCACGGGGACGGCGGCCACCGGGGTGAAGGGGTGGTGCACGGGGTTCTCTTTCACGGGAGGGGCGCGGGGTGGGGCGCGCCGGGGAGGGGGCGCGCCGGGAGGGGCGTGCCCAGACGGAGGGGCGGGCGTCAGCCCTTGTTGGCGCCCAGGGTCAGGCCGCTGACGAACTGGCGCTGGAGCACGAAGTACACGATCAGCGTGGGGATCGCGGTCAGCAGGGCACCGGCGGCGACCAGGTTGGGGTCGGTGAAGTACTGGCCGGAGAGGTTGTTCAGGGCCGAGGTGATCGGCATGTTCTCGCCGGTGGAGATCAGCACGATCGCCCAGAAGAAGTCGTTGTAGATCCAGATGGAGAGCAGGGTCGCCAGGGCGGCCATAGCGGGCTTGCACAGCGGCAGCACGATCTGCCAGTACAGCCGCCACACGGACGCGCCGTCGACCAGCGCGGCCTCGGTCAGCTCGTGCGGCAGCGAGCGCATGTAGTTGCTCAGCACGAAGGCGCAGAAGCCGGACTGGAACGCCACGTGGATCAGGACCAGGCCGAGCGCGGAGTCGTAGAGCTTGCCGCTGACCGTGATGCCCGGCAGGTCGACCAGGAGGTACAGGCGGTACAGCGGGGTGATGATCACCTGCTGCGGAAGCAGGTTGCCGGCCGTGAACACCAGGAGCAGGAACAGGTTGACCCGGAAGTCGAAGCGGCTGACGTAGAACGCCACGCACGACGACAGGAAGAGGGTCACGAGCACGGCCGGGACCGCGATCAGCAGCGTGTTCCCGAAGTAGTGCAGCATGTCCGACTGCTGGAACGCGTCGGTGAAGTTGTCGAGGCTCAGTTTGTCGGGCCAGGAGACATAGCCCTTCTCGCTGGTCTCCGCGTAGGGGCGCAGGGCCGCGAACAGGGCCCACAGCAGGGGCGCCAGCCAGGCCAGGGACGTCACGACGAGGAACGTGTGCAGCAGGATCCGAGCGGGGCGGACGGGGGTGCGCTGCCTGGACGCGAGGGTCGCGCTCATGCTCGCCGCTCCTTCCGGAAGGTCGCGATCAGGTACGGGACGATCACGGCGAGGGAGATCACCAGCAGGACGACGGCGATCGCCGATCCGTATCCGATGCGGCTGGACTCGCCGATGATGTTGTTGGTGACCAGGATCGACAGCAGTTCGGTCCCCTGAGCGCCCTTGTTGAAGACGAAGACCAGGTCGAAGGCGCGCAGGGCCTCGATGATCGTCACCACGAGTACGACGGTGTTCGTGGGCCGCAGGGTCGGGAAGACGACGTTCTTGAACGTCTGCCACTCGTTCGCGCCGTCCAGTGCGGACGCCTCGCGCAGGGCCGGGTCGACGCTCTTCAGGCCGGCCAGGTAGAGGATCATCATGTAGCCGGCGTGCCGCCAGGAGGCGGCGATGAGGATGGCCCAGAGGTTGAGGTCCGGGTCGCCGATCCAGTCGATGTAGTGGCCCGGCTCGTTGGCGCCGATCAGGCTGTTGATCAGGCCCGTGTCCGGGTTGTAGACGAGCTGCCAGACGAAGCCGATGACGGCCATGGAGACCACGACCGGCAGGAAGAAGGCCGTCTGGTAGACCCGGCTGAACCGGATCCTCTTGTCGAGCTGGACCGCCAGGAAGAGCCCGAACGGGGTCGGGATCAGGATGAGCACGACGAACCAGACGACGTTGTGCTGGACGGCGGGCCAGAACTGCGGGTTGTTGCTGAACAGCTCCCTGAAGTTGTCCAGCCCCACCCACTTGATCGAGTCGAAGCCGATGCCGTCCCAGGTGGTGAAGGCGAGGGCGACGGAGGCTAGGGCGGTGACCCAGACGAGGGCCACGTGCAGGATCGTCGGCACGCCGGCCATCAGGCCGAGCGTGAGCCGGTCGCGGCGGGTCAGCAGGCGCCGGTGGCCCTGCGGAGCGCGCTTCTTCGGGGTCGCGGTGCCCGGAGGCGGCTCGGCGGCCGCCTCCGGGATCTTCGTGGTCGTCTCGGAGCTCATGTGTCGGTGCTCATCCGCCTCGGCTCGAGCGTCTCAGCCGGACGCGAAGATCGTCTTCTTCTGACGCTCGATCGAGGTCAGCAGGCTGTCGATCCCCTTGGGGTCGCGGACGAACTTCTGGAGCGCGGGCTGCATCACCGTTGAGGTGAAGTCGGGCCGGCTGTCACGGTCCATGAACTGCGTCAGGTGCTTGGCGCCGCTGATCATCGCGTACGCCTTCTTCTGCAGGGCCGTGTACGAGGAGGTGTCGGCCTTGGAGGAGGCGGCGACGACGCTCGGGTCCGCCTTGAGGTAGATCGCCTCGGCCTCCGGGGTGCCGAGGTACTCCAGGAGCTTGACGGCGGACGCCTTGCTCTTCGGGGCCTTGGAGAGCATGAAGCCGTCGGTGGGCGCCTCGACGGTGTCCTGGCCGTAGGCCGGGTCGATCTCCGGGAAGGCGAAGAAGTCGAGGTCGTCGGCGTCGGCCTGGTTCGTGAACTGCTGCGCCACGAAGGTGCCCAGCAGATACATGCCGGCCTTCTTGGAGACGAGGGTCTGGGCTGCGTCCTGCCAGGTGCGGCCGACGGCGCCGTCCTGGTGGTAGGGGAGGATCTCGGCCCAGTGGTCGAAGGTCTTGCGGACCTTCGCGTCGGTCCAGGAGGCCTTGCCCGCCATCAGCTCGACGTGGAAGTCGTAGCCGTTGGTGCGGAAGTTGATCTGGTCGAAGGTGCCGAGCGCGGGCCAGGCGTCCTTGTCGCCGAAGGCTATGGGGACGAGCCCGTCCTTCTTCATCTGCTTGCACAGGGCGACGAGCTGGTCCCAGGTGGTGGGGACGGTGTAGCCGTGCTGCTGGAAGACGCTCTTGCGGTAGAAGAGCGCCCAGGGGTACGTGTACAGCGGCACGAAGTAGTACTTGCCGTCCGCACCCTTGCTGAGCGCCTTCATGGCGTCGGGGAAGTTGCCGCCGATCTTGTCCCAGACCTCGTCGATCGGGGTGGCGAGCTTCTTGGCCGCGAAGAACTGCATGCGGTAGCCGGCGAACCAGTTGAACACGTCGTCCGGGGTGCCCTGGAGGTAGGAGTTGATCTGCTCCTGGAACGTGTTGTGGTCCTTGGTGTTCACGTCGACCGTGATCCCGGACTGCTTCTCGAAGGCCGAGTAGATCTCCGCGAAGGCCTTCTTCGGGACGGCGTCGGAGGCGTTGGAGCCGAGGGTGACGGTCTTCGGGTCGGCCGCGGTGCCGCTGCCGCCGCAGGCGGAGAGCAGGGGTATGCCGGCGCCGAGCACGGCCGCGCCGCCCATACCGCGCAGAAGGGTACGACGGCTCGGGGAGGGGAGAGCGGGGCGGCCGGAGGGGGAGAGGTGGTGCATGAGCGGCTCCTGACGCGAGGTTCGGCCACAGAGTGTGGCTGAAAGCCGGTCGCAATCGACCAGAAATCAACTTGACCGAACACGGGGTGGCGCAATAACAGCCGTATGTCCGGTCATGCGTCAAGAGCCGCTGGCTTCATTTGTCGAAACGTAATCGACACACCTTGATCACTTACGTGATCAATTCCCGCTCTCCCTCTTGATCATTTGATTGATCACCCGTAGGTGCCGATCACGTGTGGACATTGATCATTTGTAGGCGGCGAACGCCTTCGAGAACGCGGAGTCGGTCTGGACGATCGAACTGCACGTGGCGTCCGCGTAGTTCTTGGCCCCGCCCGCGCACTGCTTGTCCCGGGTGGCCGACCACATCGACAGCGGGCCGAGTCCCTTGGCCTTGGCGAAGGCGACGAGCTGGGTGGCGTCGTCGACCTTGAAGATCTCGGACGTGACGTCGTTCACACCGATCATCGGGGTTACCCCGACCGTCTTCCAGGCCGCGCTGTCACTGAGCCCGAGGACGCTCTTGACCTGCGCCTGGGTGGCGGTGGCGGCCTGCTCGGCGTAGGTCCCCATGTCGCCGCTGTACGCCGGCCCGTAATCCATCGCCATGATGTTGACGGTGGCGATCCCGACGCCGGCGGACTTGGCGCCGGCCAGCAGGTTCACCCCGTCCTGCGTCAGTCCCTCGGGCATGACGGGGAGGGTGAACGACACGTTCAGGTCCGGGTGCTGCTGCTGGAGCTTCGCGATCGCCTGGGCGCGACGGGCGTTGGCCGCCGTATCGGGCAGCGCGCCGCCCTCGATGTCGAAGTCCACCTTGGTGAGCCGGTAGGCGTCCACCGCCTTTCCGTACGCCGCCGCCAGCGCGTCCGCCGAGGAGCAGGTCGTCGCCAGCTCGGAGCCGGAGGCGCCGCCGAAGGAGACCCGGACGTCACCGCCCTTGGCCCGCAGCGCCCCGATCTGGGCGGCCACGCCGTCGCTCGCGAGGTCGGTCACGCCACCCCACTTGGGCGTGCAGCCGCCGCCGTCGGTGACGAACGCCAGGTTGTAGTCCTTCACCCCGGTCGCGCTCTCGCTCGCCAGGAGGTCGAAGGCGGGGTACAGGGAGGTGTCGACGTAGGGAGCGAACCCGGCGGAGGCGGTGGTGCCGGTACCGGTGCTCGCGCTGGTGCTCGGGGCGGGCGAGGAGGTCGCCGGAGAGGAGGGCGAGGAGGTGGCGGTCGGGCTCGGGACCGCCGTGGGACTCACGGTCGCGGTCGGTCGGCCGCTCGGCTCGGGCGTGGCGCCGCCGTCGGCGGAGCACTTGGCGCCGTCGACGAGACAACCCACGGGATCCGCGCTGCCGTTGACGACGAAGCCGACGGCGACGGACTCCCCGACGGCGAGCCCGTCGGTGTCCCACTTCGGCGGCGAGACGGTGACGTGCTGCCCGCTGACGGCGGACTCGCCGTTCCACAGGGAGCTCAGCTTCGCCCCGGCCGGCAGATCGAACTCGAGCTTCCAGGCCGCCTTCGCCTGACCGCTGTTGTTCGTCACGACGTACTGCGCGGTGTACCCGGTCGACCAGTCGCTGGTCCTGGTGTAGGCCGCCCCGACGCCGGCCGCCTGCGCGGTGCCGCCGAGCAGCACGGCCCCGCCGCCCACCACGGCCGCGGCGACCGCGCCGCCGATCAACTTGTTCCTGCCACTGATCCTGCGCCGATGCGTGCTCATCACGTGCCTGCTTTCACTGCTCACGGGGATCCCGAGGGGGTGCGGCAGCACGCTAGCGAGCCCGAACCGGGCAAAACGCCTGACAGGGACGGCTGTTGAGGTTCTTAGGGAGCGCTTAAGGAACACATCGGGGGCGGTTAAAGGTCGAGACCAATTCGCCCTTCAGGAGCGGCCGACGAGCGCCCGCCGCCGTCTGCGGACAGCTCCCCGGTGGCCTCTGCGCACCGGCTCC
Source organism: Streptomyces sp. NBC_01334 (assembly GCF_035983595.1). Taxonomy (NCBI): domain Bacteria; kingdom Bacillati; phylum Actinomycetota; class Actinomycetes; order Kitasatosporales; family Streptomycetaceae; genus Streptomyces; species Streptomyces sp. NBC_01334. The sequence continues at coordinate 3,870,898 of NZ_CP130718.1, forward strand.
CGCCCGTCCAGCTGGATCCAGAGCCGCACCTCGGTGCCGCCCAGCACCGAGGAGCCGATGCGGACGTCACCGCCCGTCGACTCGGCGAGCCGGCGCACGATGTCCAGGCCGAGGCCGGTCGAACCCGCGGCGCCCGAGCCCCGGCCGCGCGCCATCGCCGCCTCGGGGTCGGCGATGCCCGGGCCCGCGTCCGAGACGAGGACGATCACCGCGTCCTCGCCGTTGTGGACGTCGACCGCCAAGGCCGTGCCCTCCGGGGTGTGCCGGAACACGTTGCCGAGCAGGGCGTCCAGGGCGGCGGCGAGGTCGGTCCGGGCCACGGGTATGCGGACCGGGCGGTCCACACCGGCCGTGCGCACCTTGCGGCCCTCGTCCTCCGCGAGTGCCGACCAGAACGCCATCCGCTCCCGGACCACCTCCGCCGCGTCGCAGCCCGCGCCCGGACCGGCGGCCGCCGTCTGCGGCTTGGCCTCCCGCGCCGTCCGGATGATCGTGTCCACCTCGCGCTCCAGCTGGGCGACGGCGGTCCTCGTCTGCTCGGCGGCCGGAGACTCGCCCAGGGAGGCCGCGTTGAGCCGCAGCACGGTCAGCGGGGTCCGCAGCCGGTGCGACAGATCCGCCGCCAGCTCCCGCTCGTTGGCCAGCAGTTGGACCACCTGGTCCGCCATCGAGTTGAACGCCACCGCAGCGAGCCGCAGTTCGTTCGGCCCCTCCTCGGGCACTCTCGCCCCGAGCTTGCCCTCCCCCAGCTCGTGCGCCCCCTCGACCAGCCGCCTGGCCGGCTGCACCATCCGTACGCCCAGCCGGTCGGCGACGGCGACCGAGCCGACGACCAGCGCGGCCCCGACCGCCGCCAGCACCGCCCAGGCCGTGCCGACGCCGTTGCTCACCTCGGACTCGGGGACGTACACCTCGATCACCACGGTCCCCAGGCTCAACGCGACCGGCTGGAGCAGAGCGGAACCCCCCGCAACCTCGGTGGTGGAGGCGCGGCCCAGCTTCCGTACGGCCGCGATGTCCGCGTCCGCGGCGCGCTGCCGGCCGAGGTCGACGGCGGCCCGGCCGTCGCTCGCCGGCAGGTGCACCGCCATGCCGTCGTCGGAGCCCGCCGAGGCGACGACCCGCTCCAACTGGTCGCGGTCGGTCGTGATGGACAAGGCCGGGACCACGACCGCGGCCTCCCGCTCGGCGTTGGAGAACGCGCGGTCGCGGGCCATCTCCTTGATGACGAGACCGAGCGGGACGGCGAAGGCGACCACGACCATCGTGGTGACCGCCAGACAGACCTTGACCAGTGCCCATCTCATCGGATCGGTCCCGTCCCCCCGGAGTCGCAGACGGGCGGCTCGAGCTTCACGCCGACACCCCGCAGGGTGTGCAGATAGCGCGGCCGCGCCGCCGTCTCGCCCAGCTTGCGGCGCAGCCAGGACAGATGGACGTCGATGGTCTGGTCGTCGCCGTAGGACTGCTGCCACACCTCGGCCAGCAGTTCCCGGCGCGGGACCACGACCCCCGGCCGGCCCGCGAGAAAGGCCAGCAGGTCGAACTCACGGCGGGTGAGGTCGAGCCGTACGCCGTCCAGTTCGGCCTGGCGGCGCAGCGGGTCGACGGTCAGACCGCCGACCCGGATGACGCTGGAGGGCGAGGGCTCCGCTGGACCGGACCGGGCCCGCCGCAGCACGGCCGCCATCCGCGCCGACAGGTGCTCGACGGAGAACGGCTTGGTCAGGTAGTCGTCCGCGCCCGCGTTCAGCAGCCGGACGATCTCCGTCTCGTCGTCGCGCGCGGTGGCGATGATGACCGGCACGTCCGTGATGCCGCGCAGCATCTTCAGGGCCTCGGAGCCGTCCAGATCGGGCAGGCCGAGGTCGAGGATGACCACGTCGAAGCGGAAATGGGCGACCTCGCGCAGCGCCTCCAGTGCCGTACCGACGCTGCGCACGAGGTGCGAGGCGTCGGTCAGCTGCCGGATGAGCGCCGAGCGTACGAACTGGTCGTCCTCGACCACGAGCACACTTGCCATGCGCCGCAACCTACGCCATGCGGGCGAGGGGCATTCGGGCCTGTGGACAACTCGGCACCTGTGGACGACCGGTGAGGCGACCGTGCGCGGCCGAGGACATCCGTGCGACACGGGTGAGGCGCGTGGGGCAAGATGGCCCGCGATGCGCAGAGGACTCGTACACGTACTGGCCTGGTCGCTCGCCACCGGCGCGGCGGTCACGCTGTCGTGGTGGGGTGTCCACACGGTGATGGCGGGCACGGCCTACGACCCGCCGCGCGCCCTGCCGCTCACCGCGGGCGACGCGATCACGCAGGAGCCGAAGCCGCCGGCCTCGCCGACGAGCGGCCCGTCCGTGTCGCGGAGCCCGTCCCCGGCCCCGAGCCGGACCCCGGCGTCCCCGTCCCCCTCCCGGACGGCAGCGACCCCCGGTCCCTCCCCCAGCGCCTCCGGAACGCCCCGGGGCACGTCCCAGGGCACGGTCAAGAGCTACGACACCGACGGCGGGCTGGTCGTCTTCGACCTGGGCAGGACCTCCGCGTCGCTGGTCTCGGCGACGCCGGGCGCGGGCTGGTCGATGCAGGTGTGGAAGACGGAGTCGTGGATCCGGGTGGAGTTCAGCTCCGGCGCGGACCGGGTGTCGGTGTTCTGCACCTGGCACGACGGGCCGCCCCGGGTGGAGGTGGGCACGTACTGACGCCCGGAGCGCCGGGCGCCGGGCCTAACGGAAGACCGAGGGCGGCGGGGCCGGTGAGGCCACCGCCGACGCGTCCACGACCGGTACCGCGCCGCCGGTGAAGTCGGTGAGCGCCCTGCCGTGCTCGACCCGGCCGGGGTGGGGGTCGGAGGCGGCCCTGCGGGTCAGTTCGGCGGTGGGCAGCGCCAGGTCGGAGGCGACGAGCACGGCGTTGCCGAACCGTTTGCCGCGCAGCACGGTCGGGTCCGCGACCAGCGCGAGTTCCGCGAACCGGGCGGCGGCGGTGGCGATCTGGCCGCGCAGGTGCGCGAGCGGCGGGCCGTCGGCGAGGTTGGCGGCGTAGGCCCCGCCGGGCTTGAGCGCCCTGCGGACCTCGTCGAGGAACTCGGTCGAGGTGAGGTGCGCGGGGGTCCGGGCGCCGCTGAACACGTCGGCCAGGACGAGATCCGCCCACCCGTCGGGCACCTTGGCGAGACCTTCGCGTGCGTCGACCGACCTCACCCTGATGCGCGCCCCCGGGTCCAGCGGCAGCTCCCGGCGGACCAGTCGGACGAGGGCCGCGTCCCGTTCGACGACCTGCTGGGTGGAGCGGGGGCGGGTTGCGGCGACGTACCGGGCGAGGGTGAACGCGCCGCCGCCGAGATGCACCACGTGCAGGGGCTTGCCGGGCGGTGCCACGAGGTCGATGACATGACCGAGGCGCCGCTGGTACTCGAAGGAGAGATGGGCGGGGTCGTCGAGGTCGACGTGCGACTGGGGGGCTCCGTCGATGAGCAGCGTCCAGGCCCGCGCCCGGTCCCGGTCGGGTACGAGCTGGGCGAGCCCGCCGTCGACGGGCTCGACGACGGCGTCGGCGTCCCGCTCGCGCCGGGTGTTCCTGGACTTTGCCATGACAGCATTTTCGCAGGCCGCGGTCGCTCCCCGCGCGCCCGCCCGAACAGCGGCCGGACGGCGGCCGGACAGGGACCGGACGGCGGCCGGACGGCGGCCGGACAGGGACCGGACGGCGGCCGGGAACGGGCCGGACGAGTGGGCAAGCACGGGCCGGACGAGCGGGTGGGCAGGAGCCGGGGAGCGGTCACGGAGCTCACGGGCACACGCGCGCGTTTCGGGGCCCACGCACGGCCGGGCGCCTCGCCTGTCACGTCGGAGGCGTCCTCACCGGCAGCTGTCCGCCGCCTCGATCAGCCGGGCCGCCTCACCCAACGCCCGCCGCAGCACCGCCGGATCCGTCGCGAGGTCCGCCTCACCGGGGGGCACCAGCCAGTCCGAGCCCTGGACCGGCGACTCGGGGGCGATTCGCAGTCCCCTGCCGTCGGTGTTCGTACAGGTACTGCCCGGCATGTCCCATGCCGCCGCCGTCCCGGCCGGCACCACGAAGCCGAGCGTGTCGTCGCCGTCGTCGTGCAGGACGGGCCCCACCCCGTCTCCCGTCGACCCCCTTCGCAGGATGTCGACCGCCTCCAACCCCTGACGGGTCGGCACCGTCACCAGGTCGCACGTCGCCACCGACGTCATAGAAGGAACGTTGCTCTGGCTGGTCTCCATCCCGGCCTCCACCGCGCAGCCCGCCTGTAGTCCGCAAGGTTCAACGCCTCACGGCGTCAAGGGCTACGGCGGAAGTCCGCCGCAAAGGATGGCAGTTCATGGCAGATCACGGATGAGATATCCGGTTTGTAGCCAAACACCGCATGGCGGCCCGACCACAGCAGGTACGTTCTTGCCCGCCGGGAACAAGGGTGCCACACGGACAACTCATCCCTATTCCGGCATGGTTCGACGGTTCGCACGAGAGGACCCGGCCATGGCGTCGTCAACGGTGACCCCACCTCGGCCCGACCGGCCGGCACGGCCCAACCTCGCCTTCCGCCACCTGCGCGGACATCGCTCACCCGCCGAGTTCGCCGCACTCGTGCGGCGGGCCGCGCGTGAGATCGGCGAGTGCGTCAGCTGTGACGCGCGCTACATCGGGCGCGTCGAGGCGGGCGAGATCCGCTGCCCCAACTACGCGTACGAGCGGGTGTTCCTGCACATGTTTCCCGGCCGCACGCTCACCGATCTGGGGTTCGCGCCCCGCGCGTCCGTGCGCGGACGAGGGGCGCGCACCCCTGAGGACGCGCCCTGCGCGCACACCACAAGACCGGAGCGCACTACCAGTGACGAGCAGAACACGGCTGAGACGGGTGGGGCGCACCAGCCGTATGACACGCAGGACCCGTACGACAAGTACCACGACCACGAGGAGAGCGACGTGCTGCGTCGCGCATTCATGACCGGCGGAGGTGCCACGATGGCCGCCGCCACGCTGGGCCCCCTCGGGCTCGCCCACGACGCGTCGACGGCGCGTCCCGTGCGCCGCGCGGGAGCGAGCGAGGCCGGCGCCCTCGAAGAAGCGGTCCGCAGAATCCGGCTGCTGGACGACCGGCACGGGGCCGACGGCCTCTACCGGCGCGCGGCCGCCCCGCTACGCGCCGCCTACGCGCTGCTGGACGCCGGGACGACCCGGCAGACGACCGCCGACCGGCTCCACTCGGGCGCCGGGGAGCTCGCCATCTCGGTGGGCTGGCTGGCACACGACTCGGGCCGGTTCGACGACGCGCGCTCGCACTACGCGGAGGCGCTGGCGACCGCCCGGGTGACCGGGGACGAGGGACTGGAGGCGCACGCCTTCTGCAACACGGCGTTCCTGGCGCGGGACGCGGGCCGGCCCCGCGAGGCCGTCCGTGCCGCCCAGGCCGCCCAGCGCGTCGCCCGTCCCCTGGGCTCGCCCCGCCTGATGTCGCTGCTGGCGCTGCGCGAGGCGGGCGGCTGGGCGGGGCTCGCCGACCGCACCGGCTGCGAACAGGCCCTCGTCCGCGCGCAGGCCCTGTACGACCGGGGTCCCTGCGACAGCGACCCCGAGTGGATGAGCTTCTACGGCGAGGCCGAGCTCGAGGGGCTCGAGGCGCAGTGCTGGTCGACGCTGGGCGACTGGCCGCGCGCGGCCCGGCACGCGAAGCGGGCGGCTGACCTCCAGGACCCGCACTTCTCCCGGAACATCGCGCTGTACACGGCCGAACTGGCGGACGACCTCGCGCGCGGGGGGCTTCCCGACGAGGCGGCGGTGGCCGGGATGCGGGTCCTGGACCTGCTGGACCAGGTCCAGTCCTCCCGGATCCAGACGATGCTGGCGGGTACGGCCAGAGTGCTGCTGCCGCACCGGCGGGCGGGGGGCGTGTCCACGTTCCTGGAGCGGCACGCCTCGACACCGCGGATGGTGTGAGACCCGGCCTCCGAAGCCGCCCGCGACCACCCGCGGTTACCCGAGGTGCCCGAGGTCGTTCCAGCTCTCGATCGCCGGTTCGCCGTAGGCCCAGCCCAGGACCGACAGGGACGTCGGGTTCAGCCGGATCCGGGCCGCGAAGTCCAGCGGCAGACCCAGCCAGCGTGCCCCGATGGAGCGGAGAATGTGCCCGTGGGCGAAGACCAGCACGTCCCGGTCGGCCGAGCGGGCCCAGGCGACGGCCTCGTCCGCGCGGGCGGTCACCTCGGCGAGCGTCTCCCCCTCGGGGACGCCGTCGCGCCAGATGAGCCAGCCGGGCCGGACGGCCTGGATCTCGGCGGGGGTCATGCCCTCGTAGGCGCCGTAGTGCCACTCCATCAGGGTGTCCCAGGTGGTGGCCCGCTCACCGAAGCCGGCGAGCTCGCACGTCTCACGCGCGCGTGCCAGCGGGCTGGTGCGTATCTCCACGTCCTTCAGGCCGTCGTACGGGGCCCGGTGCAGCCGCTCGCCGAGCAGCTCGGCACCCCGGCGGCCCTCCTCCAGGAGCGGCACATCGGTCCTGCCGGTGTGCTTGCCGGACAGCGACCACTCCGTCTGTCCGTGCCGGGCCAGCAGGATGCGCGGTGCCATGGGGGACCTTTCCGGGGAGACCCTGAGAGGGATCAGGGGAGAAACCAGGGGCGGAGCCCTTCCATCATCGCTCACCCTGAACAGGGGCAACCCGGTGGGCGATCTCAGCGTCTTTGAGAGCCGGGGGGCCCACGAGGGCCGCGCACACGCGCCGTAAAGTGGCCCGTCCCGAGCCACTGGCACACCAGCGACGAGACAGCGACACGAAGGGGGAGGCAATCGGATGCCGCAGACCGAGACACCAGGCACCGAGGCGGCCCCGCGGACACGGCTGCGCTGGTGGACCGAGCTGCCCCTGCTCCTGCTGGTGTACGCCTGCTACTCCGCGGGCCGGCTGCTCGCGCGCGGCGATGTGACCACCGCCGTCGACCACGGCCTGGCGATCCTGCGCGTCGAGAAGTTCCTGCACATCAACGCCGAGCATCCGCTGAACCGGCTGTTCAGGACCGAGGCGTGGATCGGCGTACCGGCCGACTTCTGGTACGCGTCACTGCACTACGTGGTGACGCCGGTGATCCTGGTCTGGCTGTTCCGGTCCCGGACCCAGCTCTACCGGGCGGCCCGCACCTGGCTGATGACGTCCACGTTCATGGGCCTCATCGGCTTCACGCTGATGCCCACCTGCCCGCCCCGGCTGCTGTCGGCCGGCCACGGCTTCGTGGACACCATGGCCCAGTACAGCTCGTACGGCTGGTGGGGCGGCGAGGCGAGCGCGCCGCGCGGCATGGGCGGCATGACCAACCAGTACGCGGCGATGCCGAGTCTGCACGTCGGCTGGGCCCTGTGGTGCGGCGTCATGCTGTGGCGGCACGGCGGCACGCGTACGGCGAAGACGGCCGGTGTCGTCTACCCGCTGGTGACGACGCTCGTGGTGATGGGCACCGCCAACCACTACTTCCTCGACGCGGTCGCGGGCGCGGCCGTGATGGGCGTCGGACTGCTGCTGACGCCGTTGGTGATGCGCGGCGCGGACCGTGCCCGGGTGTGGTTCGCGGCCCGTGTCCCGCTGGTCGCGGCAGCCTCTCCGACCGCATCGGCCTCGATTGTCAGTGGCGGATGCCAGACTTCGACGGGTGAGCGAATTCCACGGCAGCGCGAGTCACGGTTCGGCCCCGGAGCCGAGCCGGGTGCCACCCCCTCGGACGCGGGGGACGGCGCTCCGGCAGCGGCTCGCTGAGCTGCGCGGCCCCGACGTTGCGGCCAAGGCGCTGGACGCCCGTGCCCTCGCGGCGCTGGCGGCGAACCCGGGCTGCGAGCGGCGCGCGATCCTCGACGGCGCCGGGGTGGACAAGGCGACGCTGGCGGACGCGCTGGGCTCGCCCTCGGCCTTCGGGCAGTCCCAGTTCGCCCTGACCCGCGGCAACGCGTTCGAGGCGAAGGTGAAGGCGGACGGCGGCGCGGAACTGCTGCGGCTGGTGCACGAGCGGCTGGACCCCGGCGCCGCGCCACCCGTCGGCGCGGCCCTGCCCGACCTGTCCGCGATCGGACCCGAGGGCCGCACCGCGCGCACCGCGCTGGCGCTGCGCGAGGCCACGGAGGCGGCCGGCACCTGGACGCTCCTGGACCATCCGATGATCGCGCTCGACGTCGCGGGCTCCCCCGCCTTCCTGGAGCCGGACGCGGTGGTGGTGCACCCGGACGGCAGCTGGACGGTCGTGGAGATCAAGTCCTTCCCGATGCTGGACGGCTCGGCGGACCCGGCGAAGGTCGGTGCGGCGGCCCGGCAGGCCGCCGTGTACGTGCTCGCCCTCGAGGCGGTCGCCGCCCGTCTCGACCCGGTCCCGCGCGTGCGCCACCGGGTGCTCCTGGTCTGCCCCAAGGACTTCTCCAACCTGCCCACCGCCTCCGCCGTGGACGTGCGCAAGCAGCGCGCGGTCACCAGCCGCCAACTGGCCCGCCTCACCCGCATCGAGGACATCGCCGACGCCCTCCCCGAGGGCACCTGCTTCTCCCCCGAGCTGCCCGCCGACCAGCTCACGGCGGCCGTCGAGGCGGTCCCGGCGGCGTACGCGCCCGAGTGCCTGGCCGCCTGCGAGCTCGCGTTCCACTGCCGTGAGCGGTCCCGCGCGGCCGGCGCGGTCACCTCCCTGGGCCGTTCCGTGCGGGCCGAACTGGGTGGGCTGACGACCGTCGAGGACGTCCTGGCGGCGGCGCGCGGCGAGAGCGGCGACCCGCGGGATCCCGCGGTGGCCGCCCTGCGCCGGGCCGCACTGCTGCGCACCGAGGCCCTGGGGGCGATGTGTCACTGATCACCACCCTCGCCCGCCTCGAGGCCGTCACCACCGGCCGCGCCCAGCCCACGGCCACCGTCCGGCACCGGCACCTGTCCGAGCGGCCGCTGGTCTTCGTGCCGCTGACCACCGCCGGTGAGGCCGGCGCCCCGCTGGGCGCGCTGGTCGGCACCGACCGGGACGCGCCGCGGCTGCTCGTCGTGCCGCAGCCGCGCGACCGCGAGCTGAGGTTCGCGTTCCTCGCCGAACTGGCCGACGTCGTCCTGCCGTACCTCGACTCCTACGCCGACGTCGTCGAGGCCGCCGAGCGCAGCGAGACCGACCCGGAGACCGGCAAACGCGTCAAGGTCGAGGTCGAGCTGTGCGCCGACGCGCCCCAGCTGATCGTCCCGAGCCGCGCGGGCGTCGACTTCGTGCGCCTCCTGGGCCGCTCCATGCGCTTCCGGCGGACGGCGGAACAGGACCCGGAGACGCCGTATCCCGCGCCTGCGCGCGTGCCGCTGCTCGGCCGGTGGCTGACCCACTTCGGGGAGCGGTCCCGGGTGCCCGGCTCCTCGCTGCTGACGGCGATGACGGAGGTCCTGGGCCGGCACTGGGCGACCGGGCAGTCCAGCCTGGAGGACCAGCACCTGGGGGCACAGCTCGCCTGGATCGCCCCGCCGCCGGGTGAGACGGGCGCGGAGGCGGCGCTGCGCGCGGAACTGGCGCGGGACGCCGCCGGACAGCTGCGGTGCCCGCCGGCCGGACCGGCGACCGATCCGGCGTTCGACAACAAGCTGCTCGCTCCGGCCATCGAGCGCTACGACCGCGCGCGTACCGCCCTGGCCGCCGCCGAGGACGGTCTCCAGGCCGACGACCGGCTGGGCGCCCTCACCGCGGCCGAGCAGGAGATCCGCGAGCTGGTCACAAGCCGGACGCTGCCCACCTGGAACAAGGTGTGGGAGGGCCTGGACCTGCTGCGGGCGCTGCCGGAGGGCGCGCACGTCGAGGAGCGGTGGACGCGCGACCGCTGGTCGTTCACCGGCCACCGCGACCGGGTCGTCGCCGGTGAGCCCCCGCAGCCGCGCCGCGACGACGCGGTCACCGCCGCCAACAAGCTCGCCACCCGCGAGCGCGAACAGGCCCGGCTGGAGGCGCAGGAGGCGCTCGACGACCCGCTGGTGATGGCGGGACGGCGGCTGGCCGGGGAGGCGTTCGCGGGCGAGGTCGTCGACGTGGTCATGGCGTACAGCGAGAGCAAGCGGCCGAGCCCGCGGCCGCTGGTCACCGTACGGACGGACGACCGGCCGCATCTCGGGGAGCGGGCGAAGGTGTTCCGCTCGCTGGGCGGCAAGCCGCAGGCGGCCGAGTTCGTGGGACGGGAAGGCGAGGAGGAGGACGGCCTGCTGGTGCTCCGGATCGTCGACAAGATGGGCCGCGGCAAGGAGCCCGAGGCGGGGTCCGTGCCCGAGAAGGGCGACCGGCTCTGCTTCACGCTCTTCGAACACGAGCAGCGCGGCGGCGCGAAGCTGCCCGATCCGGAGGACACGCCGTGGACGCACGGCGGTCCGCCGGGCGAGCAGGCGCCCGAGGTCCCCGATTCCGTCACCCAGGAGGATGTGCTGTGACCACCGAGGCCGCCTTCGACCCCGGTACCGCCGCCACCCGCGCCACCGACGCGATCCTGCGCGACACGCTGCACGGCACCGCGCGCGGGGTGGTCGTAGACTCCCCGCCCGGCGCCGGCAAGTCCACGCTCGTCGTCCGTGCGGCGCTGGAACTGGCCGACGCGGGGCGGCCGTTGATGGTGGTCGCGCAGACCAACGCGCAGGTCGACGACCTGGTCGTGCGGCTCGCGGTGAAGAACCCCGAGCTGCCGGTGGGCCGGCTGCACAGCAGCGACGCCGACCCGTACGACAAGGTGCTCGACGAGCTGGCGAACGTACGGAAGTCGGCGAAGGCGGCGGAGCTGGCGGGACTGCCGGTGGTGATCTCCACCGCCGCCAAGTGGGCGCATGTGAAGGTCGACGAGCCGTGGCGGCACGCCATCGTGGACGAGGCGTACCAGATGCGGTCGGACGGGCTGCTGGCCGTGGCCGGGCTGTTCGAACGGGCGCTGTTCGTGGGCGACCCGGGGCAGCTGGACCCGTTCTCGATCGTGGGCGGCGAGCAGTGGGCGGGTCTGTCCTACGATCCGTCGGCCTCGGCGGTGAGCACCCTGCTCGCCCACAACCCCGAGCTGCCGCAGCACCGGCTGCCGGTGTCCTGGCGGCTTCCGGCGTCGGCGGCGCCCCTGGTCTCCGACGCGTTCTACCCGTACACGCCGTTCCGCAGCGGCACCGGGCACGGCGACCGGCGGCTGTCCTTCGCGGTGCCGCCGGACGGCTCCGGCACCGACCGGGTGATCGACGAGGCGGGGGAGTCGGGCTGGGGCCTGCTGGAGCTGCCCGCCCGGCACACCCCCCGGACCGACCCGGAGGCGGTGCGGGCCGTCGCGACGGTCGTCCGGCGGCTGCTGGACCGGGGCGGCGCGGCCACCTCGGAGCTCTCCCCCGACCCGACCCCGCTGACCGCCGACCGGATCGCGGTGGGCACCGCCCATCGCGACCAGGCGGCGGCGGTGCGGGCGGCGCTGGCGGAGCTGGGCGTCCCGGACGTGACCGTGGACACGGCGAACCGGCTCCAGGGCATGGAGTTCGACGTCACGGTGATCCTCCACCCGCTCTCCGGCCGCCCCGACGCCACCGCCTTCCACCTGGAGACGGGCCGCCTGTGCGTCCTGGCCTCCCGCCACCGGCACGCGTGCGTGGTGGTGTGCCGGGCAGGCGTGGGCGACCTCCTGGACGCCTACCCGTCGACGGAACCGGTCCAGCTGGGAACCCTCGTGAAGTTCCCGGACGGCTGGGAGGCGAACCACGCGGTACTGGCGCACCTCGCGGAACACCGCGTGGCCTGGAGACCTTGACCTCGCCACCCACCCGCCTGCCGGCGGGAACATCGGGGCGGGCGGGAGCCTTGAGACTGCGGGGCCGAGGGCCTCTTGCGCGACCGGGGGACAATGGAGGGTGGTCCACTCCACCGGTGCTGTCCACCCGTGGAGCCATCCGAACCGTACGAGGAGGAGAAGACATGGCGGAGCCCACGCCGCGTCGGAACGAACCGCGGCTACGCCCCGCGCCCCTGCTCTTCGAGCCCGCCGAGGCGGCCGGTGATCCGGAGCACTTCTTCGACCTGGAGTCGATAGACGATCCGGCCGCGTTGCTCGCGCGGGCGACGGAGCTGACGCTCGCGTTCCGGGCGGCCGCCGACCGGGCGGTGGAGTTCCAGGCGATGGCGGCGGCACAGCTCGCCGATCCGCGCCGCTTCGACCGGCTGACGCCGGCGGACATCGGCGAACGGGCCGAGTGGACCGAGGACTACGCGAAGAAGATGGTCGAGTTCGGCCGGGATCTGCTGCGGGGCGACACCGAGGGGCGGGGACACGCCGACCCCGTCTGAGCGCCGCGTCCGCCCTGCCCGCCTGGCATATGCCGGGCGGGCAAGATACTCCTCCTCGTCCCCTCCCGTCCCGGTTTCCGGCAACCCTGTGAATTCGTCCGCTCACCCCCGGTAGACCTGGGGGTATGAGCAGCGCATGCGACGAACCCATCGGCGTCACCCCGGACGGCGCCGCCTGGCTGGCCTCCGCCGGGACATATCCGCGCAGCACGCTCGCCTTCTGGGAGGAGCGGCCGCAGGCCCCGGTGGTGCTGCCCTGCGGCTCGGCGTTCGACATCGTCAGCGCGCCGGCGATGTTCGGGCGGCTGATGCTCGACCGGCTGTGGGGCGAGGGGCCGGGTTCCGGGCCGGTGGCCGCGTTCCGCGGGCGGACGCTGCTGTTCGCGGCGCCGGGCACGGCCCAGCGGCTGCCCTCGCTGCTGGAGTGGGAGGAGTGGGGCGCCGAAGGCCGCCGGGACGGCCGTGCGGCGACGGTGCCTCCGCTGCTGTGTCACGGCACGGGCGACGCGGTGACCGTGCCCGCGCTCACCCCCGCCGGGGACGGCGCGTCGACGCGCTGGATGGTCGCCCCGGACACCCGTCATCCCTGGCTGCCGGGCCCGGAGATCCTGCTGTGGGCGGCCGTCCGGGCCGCCCGTTCGGCCGTGCGGATTTCGATTTCTCCTCCCCAGGACCAGGATGCTAAGGTCTACGACGTCAGCAGGCGCCGCTAGCTCAGTTGGTTAGAGCAGCTGACTCTTAATCAGCGGGTCCGGGGTTCGAGTCCCTGGCGGCGCACGACGTCGACGGCGGGGCTTGTTCGCAGAAAGTGCGAACCAGCCCCGCCGTCGTCATTCCTGCGCGGCTGCGCCGCGCATTGCGGGGGCTACGCCACCCACACCCCCTCCGGCAAAGGCCCCTCGCGAGAGCGAGGGGCCTTTCGCGTGTCCGAAGCGGGTCACCTCCGGGACGCCGCGGGAGGGGTCACAGCTTCGTCCCCGGCGTGATCTTCACCGTCCACTCCCCCGACACCGTGCGCCCCTCCACGTCCACCCGTACGCCGTTGCCCGGCACCGTGAAGCTCTCGCCGAAGGCGACCGGGGCGTCCGCGAGGGGCGGGTAGACGGAGTTCTCCCAGCAGGCCTCGGTGCGCGGGTGGGCGTCGACCACCTCGACCGGGCCCCGGCCGGACCGGGCGCCGCTGCTGACGCGGTAGACGAGGATGCCGGTGCGGCAGGCCGCCCGGTCGTTGCCCGCCGGGCCGCGCGCCTCGAAGGCGAGCGCGCTGTCGGGTCCGGTGCGCACCACCGCCAGCTTGGGCCCGTTGCCGAGCCCGAAGGACGGCGCCCCGGAGGCGCCGGCGACCTGCACGCCCGGCCCGGCGCCGAGCGGTTCCAGGGTCAGCCGGGTCGGACCCGGCCCCCGTACGCACACCACCTGGCGCTCGTCCAGCCAGCCCAGTTTCCACTTGTGCCAGGCGAAGAGGTCGGGGGCGAGGCCGAACTGGCTGCCCATCAGGTCCCAGTCGCCGACGTAGGTGTCCCAGTCGCCCTTGCCGTCGACGGGGCGGTGGTAGAGGTCGGGCAGGTCGAAGACGTGGCCGGTCTCGTGGGCGAGGACGAGACGGTCCGGGGGGTGCTGCTCGAAGACGGTGACGACCCGGCGGATGTCCGTGCCGTCGGCGTTCAGCGGGGTGTCCAGGTTGACGACCTTCGTGGCGTCCGAGTCGACGCCCGGCGCGTCCGGGTCGGCCACGAAGTAGACGACGTCGTAGCGGGAGAAGTCCACGTGGGGGTCGGCGGCGGCCAGCGCGTCGTGCAGGTAGGCGGCCCGGCTGTCGGTGTCCCAGTCGCGCTGTATGGCGTACGCGGTGGACGGCTTCGGCATGCTGATCCAGCGCTTCAGGGGATGCGCGCGCAGGGCGAACTTCCCGTAGGACGCCTGCCGGAAGAAGCGGCTGGTGGCCGGGAAGTGGTCGGCGGCCAGTTCGTCGGGGGAGGTCGTCGGGAACCGGTCCGGGAAGGACAGGAAGACCATCACCGCGTCGAGGGAACGGGCCGGCCGGGGGTAGGCGCTGTTCCAGGTGTCCACGCCCTCCGAGTGGTGGGCCGCGGTGCGGGTCAGGGCACACGGGGCGGGGGAGAACGGCTCGGCGACCGAGGGACCGCCGACGAGCGAGTTCGCGACCAGCGCCGAGAGGGTGGTGAACACGGCCGCAGTACTGCGCACTCGGGGGCGCGGAAGCAGTCGCACACGTCGCGGCACTCGCGGCACAGAGACCTCCGGAAGGCGGTTCACGGGACACCGCCACCCAGCCTGTGTGAAATTGTCGTATTACGCCCTGTTTGTCTGCCCCAGACGAGTGAGGAGGCGGAAAGCGGGCATCACCTCGACACCCCCGGAATTCTCACGGAACGTCACAAGCGGTCGTCCCCCCACAGAACCGGGCCAGGTGCGGGCAGAAACGATCTGTCAGAAAGGCCGGTTGTTCGGGGACACTGGGCAGTGGCTGCGCGGGTCCGGGGGCAGCCTCTATGATCGGCAGACTTTCCTGCACGGACAGCGATCGAGTGCACTGCGGGAGCGAGCGGTGAGCGGAACGTCCGAAGGGCCGACGCCCGCGGCAGACCTCGACCGGTCAGCCGTCACAGAGAGTGACATCGACAGTACGGAAAGCGGGCTCCTGGTCAACCGACCACCGGCCTATCGTTCCGTCTTCGCGGCGGCACCCCTCGCCATGGCCGTGGTCGACGGCGAGGGTCGCATCGTCGACGCCAACGACGCGCTCGGCGCGCTGCTCGGCGGCGGGAGCACCGGCCTGGTCGGGCGGGTCGCCTCCGACCTGCTGGACCTGACCTCCGACGCGCGCACCTGGCACGCCTACCGCGAGGTGCTGCGCGGCCGCCAGGCGAGACTGCGCTGCACCCGGCGCCTGAAGCAGCCCGACGGCCGCTCACTGTGGGCGCAGGTCACCGTGTCCCCCCTCGACGCGGACATGCCCGGGATACTGCTGTCGGTCGCGGACGTGAGCGCGCACCGTGACCTCCAGGCGAGACTGCGGCATCTCCAGATGCACGACCCGGTCACCCGGCTGCCCAACCGGACCCTGTTCTTCGAGCGGGTGTCCGCCGCGCTGGAGGCGGAGGCGTACGAGCAGAGCGGGACCGGCCGGATCGGCCTGTGCTACCTGGACCTGGACGGCTTCAAGGCGGTCAACGACACCCTCGGTCACCGGGTCGGCGACCTGCTGCTGGCCGCCGTCGCCGAACGGCTGACGGAGAGCGCCGAGCAGGCCGGGCAGACTCGGCCGAGCGTGCCGCTGGTGGCCCGGCTGGGCGGCGACGAGTTCGCCCTGCTGGTCGAGGACTCCACCGGCACCGAGCAGCTGGCCGACCTCGCCGAGTCCGTGCTCAAGGCACTCCAGGCCCCCTTCGACCTGGCCGGGCACCGGCTGAACGTCTCCGCGTCGATCGGGGTGGTGGAGCGGCACGCGGCCGGCACCACGGCGACCGGTCTGATGCAGGCCGCCGACACGACCCTGTACTGGGCGAAGGTGGACGGCAAGGACCGCTGGACGCTGTTCGACCCCGAGCGCAACGCCCATCTGATGACCCGGCAGGCGCTGGCCTCCACGCTGCGTCCGGCCATCGAGCGCGGCGAGTTCCGTCTCGACTACCAGCCGCTGGTCGGCATGTCGGACGGCCGGCTGCGCGGGGTGGAGGCGCTGGTCCGCTGGGATCACCCCCGGTTCGGGCTGCTGTCGCCGAATCGGTTCGTCGCGCTGGCCGAGGAGGACGGTTCGATCGTGCCGCTCGGCCGATGGGTTCTGGCCACCGCCTGCCGCCAGGCACGGCAGTGGCAGCTGGACAATCCGGACGATCCGCCGCTGTTCGTCAGCGTCAATGTGGCGGTGCGTCAGGTGTGGGACTCCGACCTGGTGGCGGATGTGGCGGAGATCCTCGCCGAGACCGGGCTGGCGCCGCACCTGCTCCAGCTGGAACTCACCGAGTCGGCCGTGATGGGCTCGGCGGGGCGGCCGCTCCAGGCGCTCCAGGCCCTCAGCGACATGGGCGTCGGCATCGCCATCGACGACTTCGGCACCGGCTACTCCAACCTCGCCTACCTGAGCCGGCTGCCGGTGTCGGTGCTGAAGCTCGACGGGTCCTTCGTACGCGGCTTCCAGTACGAGGGCGCGGGCTCCCCGCCGAACCCGGCCGACCAGGTCGTCGTCGAGGCGATGATCGACCTCGCCCACCGGCTGGGGCTGACCGTCACCGCCGAGTGCGTGGAGACCTCCGCGCAGGCGACCCGGCTGCGCAGCATCGGCTGCGACACCGGACAGGGGTGGCTGTACTCCCGCCCGGTGTCGCCGGATCGTATCTCCGAGCTGCTGGGGACCGAGACCTACGCCGTCGGCAACCCGTAGGCGTCCGCGACGAGTTCGTAGGAGCGCAGGCGCAGCTCACCGCGGTGGGCGTGGCTGGTGAGCATCAACTCGTCGGCACCCGTGCGCTTGTGGAGGTCGTCGAGGCCGGAGCGGACCTCGTCGGCCGTGCCGTGGATGATGTTCGCGCCCCAGGAGTCGACGAACTCCCTTTCCAGCGGGCTGAATTCGTGCGCCTCCGCCTCCTCGGGGGAGGGGAACAGGCCGGGGCGGCCGCCGCGCAGCCGGATCATGTTGAGGCCGGTTGCCAGGACCTGGCGGCGGGCCTCCCGCTCGTCGTCGACGGCGAGCACGGAGACGCCGATCAGCGCGTAGGGCTCGGCGAGCACCTCGGACGGCCGGAAGGACTCCCGGTACAGGTCGAGGGCCGGGACGGTGTTCTGCGCCGAGAAGTGGTGCGCGAAGGCGAAGGGCAGACCGAGCACACCGGCCAGCCGGGCGCTGAAGCCGGAGGAGCCGAGCAGCCAGACGGGCGGCCGGTGCGGCGACTGCACCCCGCCGGGGGACGTGCCCTGGACTGGGCCGGGGATCGCGTGGATACGGCGGTAGCGGTGACCGTCGGGAAAGTCGTCGTCCAGGAAGCGGGTGAGCTCGGCGAGCTGCTCGGGGAAGTCGTCGGCGCCCTCGTGCAGGGTGGCGGTGCGGCGCAGGGCGGCGGCGGTGGCGCCGTCGGTGCCCGGGGCACGGCCGAGGCCGAGGTCGATGCGGCGGGGGGCCAGCGCCTCCAGGGTGCCGAACTGCTCGGCGATGACGAGAGGCGCGTGGTTGGGCAGCATCACGCCGCCCGAGCCGAGCCGGATGCGGTCGGTGTGGGCGGCGAGGTGGGCAAGAATCACCGCGGGCGAGGAGGAGGCGACTCCCGGCATCGAGTGGTGCTCTGCGACCCAGTAGCGGTGGAAGCCGCGCGACTCGGTGAACCGCGCGAGGTCGACGCTGGTGCGCAGGGCGTCGGTGGCGGTGCGACCGGAGCCGACGGTGACCAGGTCCAGCACGGAGAGGGGCACCGGCGCGCCGCCCCGGGCCACCCCTCGGATCTCGTCCGCCTCCGTCACATCGCTCACCGTCTCGTCCGCCGCCACGGGGGTCCTCCTGTTGTCGACCGTGCACTGTCCTCGGGCGGTTAACAGGAGGGTGTCCCCGTTTATTCCCGGTCGGCCTGCCGGTCCGACCCGGGCGACCGGCCGGTCACACCTGCACGATCGGCTCCCGGGTGAACAGCACGCCCAGGCCCGGGGCGTTCACCCGGCGGTCGGTGAGGCGCAGGGCCTCCCAGACCGTGACCTGGTTGGCGGTGAGGACCGGCTTGCCGAACTCCTTCTCCAGGGCGGGGAGGAACGCGGCCGTGTGCAGGGCGGTGTCGGGCAGCAGGATCGCCCCGGCGTCGGGCGCGTCGGCCGCCCGCGCGAGGGCGAACACCTCCGCCTCGCCCCAGGTCCCGACCTCGGCCGCCGTGACGATCCCGGCGCTGTGGACGCCGGTCACCTCCACGCCGCCCGCCCGCAGGAAGCCGGCGAACAGTGCCGCCACGTCGTCCGGGTACGTCGCCCCGACGGCGACCCGACCGGCGCCGACCTCCCGGGCCGCGTGCACGAAGGCGAAGGAGGTGGAGGAGGCCGGCATCCCGGCGGTCGTGGCCAGGGCGCGCACCTGCTCCTGGGCGCCCTCCCAGCCGTGCACGAAGCCGCCGCTGGTGCAGGCCCACACGACCGCCTCGGCGCCGGCCAGCCGCAGCTGCTCGACGCCCTTGGCCAGCCGGTGCGGCGCGCCCATCTCGCGCAGCGCGTCGACCCTGTGCGCGTCCTCGCCGATGTCCGTGTGGACCAGGTCCAACCGGATGTCACTGCCCAGGAGCTGCTCGATACGGGGGTAGTCGTCCTCGGCCGAGTGGCCCGGATAGAGGAAACCGAGTGCGGTCATGTCCAGCCTTCCTGCTGCTCTTCGTCCGGCAGGACCGGGGGTTCCTGCGGCACGGGAAGTTCCCGCGGTACCCGGGTGTCCGGCAGCCCGGGGGGCCACACGCGTGCCGAAGTGTCCAGCAGCGCTTGATACGGTCCCACCGCTCGGGTACCCAGTCGGCGCAGCGCCGCCCACATGGTCACCTGGTTGGCCGAGATCACCGGTATCCGCAGTTCGGCCTCCAGTTGGGGGATGACGTCGTAGGTCGGCAGGTTGGTGCAGGAGATGAACAGCACGTCGGCGGTAGCGGGCGCGGGCACCGCCCGGTGGGCCATCTCCACCACCTCCCGGTACGGAACCTTCCAGATGTGCCGGGTCAGGCCCATGAACGCGCGTCCGGTGACCGTGCCGCCCGCCTCGGCCACGTACTCCTCCAGCGACCGCGTCACCGACTCCGTGTACGGCGTCACCAGGGCCACCCGGCGGGCGCCCAGCTCCGTCAGGGCCTCGATCAGCGCGCCCGAGGTGGTCACGGACGGTGTCGCACCGGCCCTTGTCATCGCCTCGCACATGGCCCGCTCCCCCGCGAGCCCGCCGACGAAGCTGCCCGAGGCGCAGGCGTAGGCCACGGTCTCGGGGGCGACCGCGATCAGGGTGCGGACGGCGTCCCTGAGGGTCTCGTGCTCGCTCACCCGGCGGGCGAGGTCCAGGCTGACCTCGACGGGGACGTACGGCGTGCGCGTCAGGTGGAGCGAGACGTCGTCCGGCGTCCAGCGCCACAGCTCGCGATCCAGCGCGAAGTCGAAGGGGGCGACGACACCGAGGCCGCGCTGCGCGCGGGGGCCGCCGAGAAAGGTGACGTCCATTGCGGGCACCGCCCTCACCGGGAGACAGGATGCGCAACGAGCCGTACGAACGGCCGTGTTGACGACGGTAGGTTCGGGTGCGAACGTGGTCAATCCGCGCACGTCAGACACTTGGTCACGGACGGAGGGGGCATCGGATGGCCGTCGTCCCCGCAGCTCTGCCCACGGTTCTCGTGCTGGACGCCGATCCCCTGCCCCGGCTCGGGCGCCTCACCGGGCGGGCCCGGGTGCTGCACACCGACGAGGCCTCCCTCGCCGCGCGACTGCCCACGGCGGACGTCCTGCTGGTCTGGGACTTCACCTCGCACGCGGTGCGCGCCGCCTGGCCCGGCGAGGGACCGCGGCCGGGCTGGGTGCACACGGCGAGCGCCGGCGTGGACCACCTGCTGTGCCCCGAACTGGCCGCCTCGGACACGGTGGTGACCAACGCCCGCGGGATCTTCGACGAGCCGATCGCCGAGTACGTCGCCGCGCTGGTCCTGGCGATGGCGAAGGATCTGCCGCGGAGCTGGGAGCTTCAGCAGCGGGGCGAGTGGCGGCACCGGGAGGGCGGGCGGGTCGCCGGGACCCGGGCCGTCGTCGTCGGGTCGGGGCCGATCGGACGGGCGATCGCCCGCACCCTGAAGGCGCTCGGCATGACCACGGCCGTCGTCGGCCGCGTCCCGCGCACCGGCATCCACGGGCCCCAGGACCTGGACCGGCTCCTCGCCCGCGCCGACTGGGTGATCGCGGCCGCCCCGCTCACCGAGCAGACGCACGGCATGTTCGACACCCGGCGGTTCGGCGTGATGCAGCCCTCCGCCCGCTTCGTGAACGTCGGCCGCGGACCGCTGGTCGTCGAGGACGCGCTGGTGCGGGCACTGGAGCGGCGGTGGATCGCGGGCGCCGCCCTGGACGTCCTCACCGCCGAACCCCTCCCCGCCGACAGCCCGTTGTGGCACGTCCCGGGGCTGCTGATCTCGCCCCACATGAGTGGCGACACGGTCGGCTGGCGGGACGAACTCGGCGCGCAGTTCGTGGAGTTGTTCGAGCGGTGGGCGGCGGGCCGACCGCTGAGGAACGTGGTCGACAAGCAGCGCGGATACGTGCCCGGACACTGACGTCACCGGCCTCGGGAGGGTGCATGACCGACCTCACCACACTCACGGCGACCGAGCTCCTCGACGGTTACCGCAAGGGCGAGTTCAGCCCCGTGGACGCGACCCGCGCGGCCCTGGACCGCGCCGAGCGGATCCAGCCGGAGGTGAACGCGTTCGTACGGATCCTCGCCGACGAGGCACTGGCGCAGGCGGAAGCCTCGCGGGAGCGGTGGCGGCGCGGGGAGCCGGCCGGGCCGGTCGACGGGGTGCCGGTGACGGTCAAGGACATCCTGCTGCTGAAGGGACATCCGACCCTGCGCGGCTCGAAGTCCGTCGACCCGTCCGGCTCCTGGGACGAGGACGCCCCCTCCGTCGCCCGGCTGCGCGAGGCCGGCGCGGTCTTCGTCGGCAAGACGACCACCCCCGAGTACGGCTGGAAGGGGGTGACGGACTCCCCGCTGACCGGTGTGACCCGCAATCCGCACGATCCGTCGCGCACGGCGGGCGGTTCCAGCGGCGGGAGCGCGGCCGCGGTGGCGCTCGGCGCGGGGCCGCTGTCGCTGGGGACCGACGGCGGGGGCAGCGTCCGTATCCCGGCCGCGTTCTGCGGGATCTTCGCGCTGAAACCGACGTACGGCCGCGTGCCGCTGTACCCGGCGAGCGCCTTCGGCACGCTGGCGCACGTGGGTCCGATGACCCGGGACGCGGCGGACGCGGCGCTGCTGCTCGACGTGATCGGCGTGCCGGACGCACGGGACTGGTCGGCGCTGGGTCCGGCGGACGGGTCGTTCCGGGCGGGGCTCGACCGGGGCGTGCGCGGACTGCGGGTGGCGTACTCGCCGTCGCTCGGTGGACAGGTCGCGGTACGGCCGGGGGTCGCGGCGGCGGTGCGGCGGGCCGTGGAGCGGCTGGCGGAGCTCGGCGCGTACGTCGAGGAGGCCGACCCGGACCTCACCGACCCGGCCGACGCCTTCCACACCCTGTGGTTCGCCGGGGCGGCCCAGGTGACCCGACGGCTGCGGGCGGACCTGCGGGAGACGCTCGATCCGGGGCTGCGGGAGATCTGCGCCGAGGGCGCGCGGTACTCCGCCCTCGACTATCTGTCCGCGGTGGACGTCCGGATGGAACTGGGCCGCCGCATGGGCCGTTTCCACGACACCTACGACCTGCTCCTCACCCCGACGCTGCCGATCACGGCGTTCGAGGCGGGAGTCGAGGTGCCGGCCGGGTCCGGGTATCGCCGCTGGACGGGGTGGACGCCCTTCACCTACCCCTTCAACCTCACCCAGCAGCCCGCGGCCACCGTCCCGGTGGGCACGGACGGCGACGGGCTGCCGGTGGGGATGCAGATCGTGGCCGCCCGCCACCGGGACGACCTGGTGCTACGGGCGGGGCACGCGTTGCGCGGCTGGTCGTAGGCCTCGCCCGCGCCCCTCGCCCGCACGCTCGCCCTCACCCCGGCTCTCGCCCTCACCCGGCGGGGGCGCCCCCCGGCGGGCCGGAGCGCCGGAACCGCAGCGTCTCTCCCGCCGCGCCCGTTCGCCACAGGTCGTTGCACCCTTCCGCCATCTCCTCCAGGCCTTGCACGATCCGCCCCCAGACGATGCCGGGGACCCAGCCGACGTCACCGTTGAGGAGCAGGTTGTTGCGTTCGTAGAAGAGGGCCAGGTCGACGACCGTGGTGCCGGGGCGGACCTCGCGGTCGTAGCCGTAGGCCCGGGTGCCGAGTTCCGCTCCCGCGAAGGAGAAATAGCAGAGATCTCCCGGGATGGGAGTGACGGTCGGGTTTTCCAGCGGTGGTTCAGATGTCGCGAAAGGCGGAAAAAGGGCATAGATCTCGTTACGGGCGTACTTGGCGTGGTAGACGTCTCCGGCGAGCGGAAGGGAATCCCAGACGGCCGCGCAGGTGATCGGCGCACGATCGTCGAGCAGCTGCGCCGTGGCGGTGATTCCGCGCTTGACCAGCGAGACTTCGATGTATCGGTCAGCCATGCGTTCCATGGTCCACCCGCGGTCAAGGCGGCCTCGGTGACGAGCGGGGCCGAAAGCAGTCCGTGTAACTCGCATGAAGTCGGGTAGCCGCGCGCCCATGGCTCGACCACACGCACATCGATCAGGAACCGACAACGGCCGCCACGGAAGACTCAGCCGTCGCTCGCTGCTCGCCGGGGCGGCGCTGAGCGCGGCGGGGGGTCTCGGGGTGGTCGGCTGCAGCCGCGTCCCGGGAGACGGAAAGGTGTTGGGAGGCAGCCTCCTGGACACCTTGCGGGATCAGGGATCCGTGAAGATCGGCATCGCCAGTGAACCCCCCTTCGGCTATGTCGGAGACGACGGACAGGCCACCGGAGAAGCACCCGCGATCGCGAAGGTGATCTTCAAGAAGCTCGGCATCGACGAGGTCAAGCCGGTGCCGGTGGACTTCGGTGCCCTCATACCCGGGCTGAAGGCCCGGCAGTTCGATGTGGTGTCGGCCGGGATGTACATCAATCCCCTGCGGTGCGAACAGGTACTGTTCGCCGACCCGGACTACCTGATGCTGGACGCCTTCATCGTCAAGAAGGGCAATCCGCACGGCATCAAGACGTACGAGGACGTCAAGAAGAAGGGCCTCAAGCTCGCCTCCGGCAAGGCCTACGCCCAGATCGACTACGCCAAGGCCGCGGGCATCGCCGATGTGCTGATCCTGCCGGACCAGGTGGCCGGGCTCGACGCGGTGGCCCAGGGCCGGGTGGACGCCTTCGCGGGCACCCGCATCACGGTCAAGTCGGCGGTGGCGGGTTCCGGACGCGTGTCGGCCACCGAGCCGTTCCAGCCGGTGGTCGACGGCAAGCCCGCCTATGGCGCCGGCGGCTTCGCCTTCCGGCAGTCCGAGAAGAACTTCCGTGACGCGTTCAACAAGGAGCTGCTGAAGCTCAAGGAGGACGACTACCGGGAACTCCTGCGGATCGTCGGCCCCTTCGGCTTCGCCAAGGCCGACATGACGGACCTCACGGCGAAGGAGCTGTGCGGCTGATGATGACTTCCGAGTTCTTCACCACCTGGTTCCTGCCGGGGGTCTGGGTCACGGTCCAGGTGACGGTGCTCTCCGCGGCCCTCGGCGCCGCCATCTCGTTCGGCATCGGTCTCGCCCGCGGGTCGCAGTACTGGATCGTCCGCTTCCTCGCCGGTGCCTACTTCGAGGTCTTCCGTGGCATGTCGGCGCTGGTGCTGATGTTCTGGATGTTCTTCGCGCTGCCCCTCTTCGGCTGGCAGTTGGTACCCATGTGGGCCGGTGTCAGCGCGCTCGGCCTGACCTACGGCGCCTACGGCTCCGAGATCGTGCGCGGTTCCCTGGCCGCCGTCACACCGGCTCAGAAGGAAGCGGGCATCGCGCTCAACTTCACCCGCCTGCAGCGGCTGCGCCTGATCGAACTGCCGCAGGCGTGGCCCGAGATGGTGCCACCGTTCAACAACCTGCTGATCGAGCTGCTGAAGGGCACCGCCCTGGTCTCGGTCATCACGGTGGCCGACATGACGTTCGCCGGCAATCTGCTCCGGCTGGGCACCAACGAGACCACCCCGGTCTACACCCTGCTGCTGGTCCTCTACTTCGTTCTCGCCTTCCTCATCACCCGCGGTATGCGGCTGCTGGAGCGCAGGGCGAAGGCCGGTATCGGGCAACTGCCGGCGAAGAACGGCGGGACGAGCAGGAAGCTCGGCGCCCGCGGCGAAAGCCTTCAGGCCGGTTCGCAGTCCGCAGGAGGTATGGGATGAGCTGGGACTGGAACGTCGTGGACGACTTCATGCCGCGGTTCTGGGACGGCGTGCTCGTCACGCTGCAAGCCCTGGCCATCGGCACCCTGATCGCCTTCGCGCTGGGTCTGGTGTGGGCGCTGGCACAGCGGTCCGCGCAGGCCTGGGTGCGCTGGCCGGTCGTCGCCGTCACGGAGTTCATCCGCAACACACCGCTGCTGGTGCAACTCTTCTTCCTCTTTTACGTGGTCCCCAACTTCGGCCCGTCGATGTCGCCGCTCACCACCGGCATCGTCGGCCTCGGACTGCACTACTCCACCTACACCGCGGAGGTCTACCGCGCGGGCATCGACGGCGTCCCCGCCGGCCAGTGGGAGGCGGCCACGGCGCTGAGCCTGTCCAAGGGCCGCACCTGGCGGGCGGTGATCCTTCCGCAGGCGATCCGCCGCGTCGTCCCGCCGCTGGGCAACTATGTCGTCGCCATGCTCAAGGACTCCCCGATGATCGCGACCATCGGAGCCTTCGACATGCTCGGCGAGGCCCAGGCCTTCAGCAACGAGACCTTCACCACCGAGGCGCTCACCGTCGTGGGCGTGGCCTTCATCGTCATCGCCTACCCCGCCTCCCTCCTGATCCGAGCCCTGGAGCGACGCCTTGTCCGCTGACACCAATCCCGCAGAGAACACCGAACTCCTCGCCAATCCGCCGGTGGACGGCAGTGAACTGATCCGGTTCGACAAGGTCACCAAGCGCTTCGGCGACAACACCGTCCTCGACCGGCTCGACTTCTCCGTCGACTCCGGCAAGCACGTCACGCTGATCGGCCCGTCGGGCTCCGGCAAGACGACGATCCTGCGGCTGCTGATGACCCTGACCGAGCCCGACGAGGGCACGATCAGGGTGGGTGGCGACTACCTGACCCACGAGGAGCGGAACGGGAAGCTGGTCCGGGCCGGCGAGAAGCACGTCCGTGAGGTCCGCAAGAACATCGGGATGGTCTTCCAGCAGTTCAATCTCTTCCCGAACATGAAGGTGCTGCGCAACATCACCGAGGCCCCGGTCACCGTCCTCGGCCTGTCCAAGGACGAGGCCGAGGAGCGGGCCCGCGACCTGCTCGAACTGGTCGGCCTGACCGAGCACATCGACAAGTACCCGACCCAGCTGTCCGGCGGCCAGCAGCAGCGGGTGGCGATCGCCCGGGCGCTGGCGATGCGACCGCAGGTCCTCCTGCTGGACGAGGTGACCTCCGCGCTGGACCCGGAGCTGGTGGTCGGCGTCCTGGACGTGCTGCGGGACATCGCCCGCACCACCGACATCACGATGCTCTGCGTGACCCACGAGATGAGCTTCGCCCGGGACATCTCGGACCAGGTGCTGATGTTCGACTCGGGTCGTGTCATCGAGTCGGGCCCGCCGGAGAAGATCTTCAGCGAGCCGGAGCAGGAGCGGACGCGGGAGTTCCTCAGCGCCGTGCTGTGAGCTCAGGGAGGGGCGCCACCCCGAGTGGCGCCCCTCCTGTCCCACCGGCGACCCGCATCAGGATCACTCGGCATGCATAAGCCCCCGCCCGGACGCAGGCATGCTTTTGGCATATGCCAAAGGAGTAACCCCCTCGTTGTTGAGGGGGTAATCCCCTCAACACCCCTCCCCACAAGCCGGTTGCCGGATATCGTGGAGGGTGATTCGCTGCCAGGATCAGGAATCACGGCCATGAGGCGACCAGGGGGGAAACCGTGGCGCTGAAGCACGAGCCGACCGTGCCGTACCACTCGGCCCAGGAAGCGTTGCGCGTCCTGGAGACGGTGGCGCGGCACTCCACCGGTGTCACCGACGCCGAACTCGCCCGTCAGACCGGACTCACCGCGGAGCGGCTGACCGCACTCCTGCGCATGCTGCGCCGCGAGGGCTACGTCGAGCAGATCGCGGACGGGGCGTACGTCACGGGCGACGCCCTGACCCGCCTGGGCTCCGCGCACCATCGCGAGCAGGCCCTGCGCGACCAGCTCCAGCGCACCCTCGACCGGCTCCGTGACTCCGTCGGCGCCGCCGTCTACATCAGCCGGTACGTCGACGGCGAGGTCACGATCACCCAGTACGCCGACGGCCCGGCCACGCCGTCCGTCAACGAATGGGTCGACTTCCGCTCCTCCGCGCACGCCACCGCGCTCGGCAAGAGCCTGCTGGGCCAGCTCGACCACAACGGCCGGCGCGACCACCTCTCCCGACACAAGATGGCCCGGCTCACCTCGCGCACCATCACCAGCGACAAGCTGCTGCTCTCCCGCCTGGAGGCCCAGCCGCCCACCGTCCCGACGCTCGACCTCCAGGAGTACGCGATCGGCACGGTCTGCGCGGCCGTCCCGATCACCGCCGGCTCCATGGCGGGCTGCCTCGCCCTCTCCCTGCCCGTCGAGCACGCCCACCGGCTCCGCCAGGCCGCCGAGACCCTCAACAGGAACGCGGCACCGGTACTGCTGTCGCTCGCGATCTGACCCCCGTCCGACCGGTGGCCCGGCGGGTGCCCCGGCATGGTCAGGAGCACCCCCGCGGACCGGGTAGTATTTTCTCCGTCGTCAGCCGCCGAAGGCGGAGGACGGGAGTCATGCGCCGCTAGCTCAGTTGGTTAGAGCAGCTGACTCTTAATCAGCGGGTCCGGGGTTCGAGTCCCTGGCGGCGCACCGATGAAGGGCCTCTCGTGGACACGAGGGGCCCTTCGGCGTTCCCCCCGGTCCCCATGCTGTCGACGTCCGCGGTCGTCAGCCGCCGGTACGTCGCCCGGCCCGGTGGCCGCCACCACACCGGATCGGCGCACCGGATCCCCTCCCGCCGCAGCAGCGCCCGGTGGATCTTGTTCGTGGCGGTGACGGGCATCCGCTCCAGGACCCGTACGAACCGGGGTGCCATCTTCGTCCCCAGGTCGGGCTGGGCGAGCAGGAACTCGGCGAAACCGAGTGGCTCGAATGACCCGGCCAGCGCCGCCATCACCTGATCCCCGGTCACCGGATCCGGCACCGCGTAGACGGCCACGGCGGCCGCTCCCTCGTACCGGGCGAGGATGTTCTCGATCATCGCGGCGGCCAGGTTCTCGCTGTCGACGCGGAGCCGGTCGTCGGTGCGGCCCGCGAAGTAGAGGAAGCCTCCGCGGTCGCGGTAGAAGAGGTCGCCGGTCCAGTACTCCCCGTCGTCCCGGCGCCGCTCCGCCTCGGCCGCCGGGTTGCGCCAGTAGCCCTCGAAGGGGTTGGGTCCCCGGTTGACCAGTTCGCCGATCGCCTCGTCGCCGTTCAGCAGCCGACCGGCCGGGTCGAGAACGGCCGGCGGACACTCGGCGCGTGTCTCCCGGTCGAGGACGACGAGACCGGGCGCCGCCCGCCCGACCGCCCCCGCCGGAGTCCCCGGCGACCACTGCACGGCCGCCCCGCCCTCCGAGGAGCCGTACCCCTCCACCAGCCGCACCCCGAACCGCCGCTCGAAGGCGGCCGCGTCCACCGCTCCCGCCTCGGTGCCGAAGCCGAGCCGCAGCGTGTGGTCCCGGTCGTCGGGGCGCGGTTCGGTGGCCAGGACGTACTGGATCGCCCGGCCCACGTAGGTGAAGTACGTCGCCCGGTAGCGCCGTACGTCCGCCAGGAACCCGGACGCCGAGAACCGCCGCCGCAGCGCGACCCCGGCCCCGGCCACCAGCGCGGGCGCCCAGTCGGCGATCACCGCGTTGCCGTGGAACATCGGCATGCAGACGTAGTGCACGTCGTCCCGCCGCACGGAGAACTGTCCGGCCAGGGAGCGCCCCGCGGCGGCCAGCCGGCCCTGGGTGCAGATCGCGGCCTTGGGCGCGCCGGTCGAGCCGGAGGTGAAGTAGAGGAGGAGCCGGTCGGCGGGGCCTGCTCGCGACGGGTCGGGGCGGGCGTCCGCGTACGGGGCGAGCAGGTCGTCGTACTCCGGGGTGCCGGTGATCAGCAGGCGGACCCCGGGCAGGTCGAGGCCCCTGAGGAGGGGGAGGTGGGCGTGCTCGGTGATCAGCAGCCCGCACTCGGTGTGCAGGATGTCCCGGGCCAGTTCGGGGCCCCGCCGGGTGGGGTTGATCCCGGCGACGGCCGCGCCGGCGAGGGCGGCGGCCGACAGCCAGAGCGGGAACTCCGGGGTGTTGTCCAGCAGGACCCCCAGATGGGGCGGACCGCCCGACGGCAGCAGGTCGGCCAGCAGCGCCGCACGGGCGGCGGCACCGGCGGCGACCTGGTGGTGGGTGAGGACGGTGCTCCCGGCGTCCTCTGGGTTCTCGGCGTCCTCTGGGTTCTCTGGGTTCTCTGGACTCTCGGGGTTCTGGCACCACAGCCCGGGACGGTGGTCGCCCCACCGGGCCGCTACGAGTTCGGCGACGGACTCCATGGCGGCGCACGGTAGTTGACGTATCGTCAGATGTGGAGGGCTACGGCATGAAGTCGTCGGCCTCGGCGAACATCCAGTGGGCGGTGACCATGAAGAAGACGCAGAAGGCGATGGCCACGCCGAGGAAGAGCAGCAGACAGCCCGACTCGGCGAGGAGCCTGCCGCGGGCGGGTGCCTTGGCCGTGGCCTCCTCGGGGTGGTCGGCCGCGTAGTGGACGGTGACGATGTCGCCCTCGACGATCGTCCCCGGGCCGTTCGCCTCCTCGAAGCGGACGGCCCGGCCCTCGCGGGTGGTGAACTCGTAGACGTGGTGCAGGGTCGTGCTGACCATGGTGTCGCCGCCGCCGCTGGTCGTCGTGTACGACCGCAGACAGCGCGCCTCGGCGGTGAGGCCGCCGTCCCAGGCCCGGGCGACCCGCCGGGAGCGACGGATCAGCCCGAACACGCCGAACAGCAGGCCGGCGATCATGATCGACGGCACGAGATAGAAGAAGGCTTCCATGAGCTCCCCCGAGGTCCAGGCGCCGACCTGGTCGTGCCGGCGTGCAGGGAACGTACCCGCGCGCGGACCCGGGGGAGCTCAAGCCATGCTCAGAACGTGACGTCGGAGCAGGCGTAGAACGCGTTGGTCGTGTCGGCGACCGTCCACACCGCGACGATCACGTGACGTCCGCTGAGCCCGGACGGCAGCGTGCCGCTGTGCGAGAGGGTGGACGGGGGCCGCTGACCGCCGTAGGGCACGGTCAGGAACGGGGTGAGGTTGAGGTCGGAGCGGGCCAGGTTGTGGTTCTGGTTCCAGCCCTGCTTGGTGACGTAGTACTTGAAGTCGCTCGTGGCGTGCATGGCGGTGAACTGCCACCGGAAGGTGTAGCTCTGACCGCCGGTCACCTTGGTGGCCGGCCACGCCGAGCCCGACGGGGTCTTCGGGCTGTCGAGCTGGGCGAAGCGGGTGTTGTTCGCGGAGCAGATCCTTCCGTCGGCCGCGCCGGACGCCGGGAAGCCCTTCGGGCCCTCGACGCTCTGCGGCTCCCACTGGATGTCACCGCAGTTGGTGACGGAGCCGTTCTGGCAGAGCTTCTGCCGGCTGATGGGGAGGTCGGTGTAGCCGTGGCCGCTCGCACCCCCGGCGGTGAGCACGAAGGCTCCCGCCGTGGTGAGTCCGAGCGCGGCGGCGTACCACTTGGTCTTTTTGCGCATGCTGCCGCTCCTGGAGAACGTGGGGAGTTCGGTGAGGAGTTCAGTGAGCTCATGCGTGCAGGTCTAGACCAAGTTCGAGATTATTGCCGTTTCTTGGCTGTGTCCATATCAAAGACGTGTCCGGCCCCCGTCACAGCCGCGCGTCACGGCCCCCGTCACCACCACCCCTCACAGCCGCCCGTCACGGCCCCTGTTCCCCGCGCCCCGAGCAGAAGGCGACGGTCAGGTCCTTCACCAGCGCCTTGCGTTCGTAGTCGTCGAGTTCCACGAGTCCGCGCATGGTCAGCCGGGTCACCGTGTCCTCCACCGAGTCCACGACCGAGGTCAGCACGCTCGCCCGGTGCTGGGCGTCCAGCGCGGCGATCCGACGGCGGTGCATCGCGGCGGCGACCTCGGGGGCGTACTCGATCCGCAGCGGCCGCACCGAGAACACCTCCAGTCCGATCGCGCCCGCGTCCTGCGCGACCCGCCGGGTCAGCACCTCCCCCGCCGCCTCCACCGAACCGCGACCCGCGCCCGGCGTCTCCACCGGGATCCGGGCCAGGGCCGCCTCGACGCACTCGCGCAGATATGTCTCGTGGTCCTCTACGCCGAGCGTGGCCCGCGCGGTGTCCCGCACCCGCCACACCACGAGCGTCACCACCCGCAGCGCGACCCCGCTGCCGTCGGCGGCGGGCAGCGGCTCGCTGCGCCAGTGCCGCAGCCGTACGTCCACCCGGCGGCGCAGCAGCAGCGGGTTGACCCACAGCAGGCCGGTGCGCCGCACGGTCCCCCGGTAGCGGCCGAACAGACCGAGCACCCAGGCCCGTCCGGTCCGCCCGCGGGCCAGACCGCCGAAGCCGAACAGCCCCAGGACGCCCGCCCCCGCGTACGCCGCCCACTGCTCCGGACCGAGCCCGGCGCCCGCGAACTCCGGCAGCCGCAGCGCCTGCGCCGCGTGCGACGGCAGCACCCCGGCCCACCAGGAGGCGGCCACACAGCCGGCCGCCCCGCACATCCCGGCGAACACGCCCGCCGCGCCGGGCAGCACCCGGGCCGGCCGTTCCACCAGGTCCGGGTCGACCTGCGCGACCGGACGGGGCTTGGCCGGCGTCGGCCGGCGCAGTCGCGGCTGCTCGCCGGTGCCCGCCCGGCTGCCCACCACGGCCGGCCCGAGCGGCACGGGCCGCGGCTCGGGCTCGTCCCGGAACAGCAGATGGACGGGGATCTCGGTGGTCACCTCGTTCTGAATGAGCCGAGTGGGTCTGGACGGTCCCTCGGACTCGGGTGTCGGTGAAGTGGTCGTGTTCATTGCGTGCCTCCAGCCTCCGCGCCAGATACGCCATGACAGTGAGATGGGATCAGGGGATCAAGGGAGTGAGCGGGCCCCGGCAGGTCCCGAGCGGGTTTCGTGCGGCTCCCGCGCCGGGCTACGAGAAGAGCCGCCGCCAGGTCTCCGGGCCCGGGTAGCCGTCCGCCGCGCCGCCCCGCCAGCCCTGGGCGCGCTGGAAGGCCTCGACCCCTCGCCGGTCCGCCTCGCCCCAGTGCGGTCCGGGCCCCGTCGTGTAGTACTTGCCGAACCCCCTCTTCACCAGCTGCCTCCCCAGCCGGGTGACGTACGCGTTCTGCGCGCCGGGCCGGAACATGCCCCGCCCGGGGTACGCGGGGACGCGCGGCGCCGAGGGCGCGCCGGCCGCCCCGGTCGCGGGATACCCGCCGATCGCGCCACCGGAGCCCTGTCCGGTGCCGGTCGTCGGGGGCTGCCCTGAGGCGATGTCCCTGCCCTGGCCGGAGATCAGCAGGGCCCAGGTGCTCGGGCCGGGGATGCCGTCGGCGTCGGCGCCGCGCCAGCCCTGGGCCTGCTGGAAGGCCACGGTGGCCCAGCCGTCGGACGCCGACCACCTCGGGCCCGGACCCGAGGCGTAGAAGCGTGCGCCGCCACGCTCGACGAGGAGCCGGCCGAGCTGGGTGACGTACGGGTTGTTCGCGCCGGGCCCGAAGGCCGACCGCCCCGGGAACGGCATCGTCGTCCCGGTACCCCCGGCGCCGGGCCTGTTCCCGCCGTCGGCGCTCGTGCCGACCTGTTCCGCGGCGCCGGGAGTGACCGCCGTGAGGCCCTTGTAGCGGTAGGGCACGTAGCGGCCGGAATTGCTCCAGTAGGCGTAGGGAGTGGTCTGCCGGCGCGTGGTCGGGCGGGTCTGCTCGTAGACGAGGTAGTAGCTGTGCGTGTAGTCCGTCCAGCCGCCGAAAATAACGACGTGCGAGCCTTTCTCGGGGTCGGACGGATTGTGGAACAGCAGAATGTCGCCGGGCTGGAGCTCCTCCTTGGTAATCCGTGTCCCGTACTGGTGGAGACTGCCCGTCCACTCGTTCCCGGGCAGGTTCCAGGCCTTGGACACGAAGCCGGAGCAGTCCTGCCGGTAACCGTCGTACCAGTAGCTGCTCATGCTGTACGGAACCTCTGCCGAGACCCATTCCTTGGCCCGTCTGATGATGTCCGCCCGGGTCGTCGGGGGCGTTTTCACCGGTCCCGCCAGTCCCCCCGGCCGGGCCGGCTGCCCGGCCGGACCGTGCAGCGGCGCCTTGCCGCCCTGCGGGGTCTCGGGCTCGTCACCTGCGGGTACGCCGGGCCGGTCGGGGGTCTGCGGGGCCGCGAAGGCGGGCACCGCGTGGGCGGCACCGAGCGCCGCGGCCGCCGCCGTGGCGACGACCACGACGCGATGGGCGGCCGGGCGACCGCTGAACCCGGCGGGCGGGGAATTCGCCCCCACCCGCCGCCGGGATACGCATCCGGGGCACTCGCAGTCGCTCTCGGGATCGAATTCCTCGAATACCGGAGAGCCCATGCGATTCCCCTCACACTCCAGCTGGAAATGTCCGCGACTGTGCACGTTCGCCAGTTTCTCAACTGTCTTCCCGACGCGCATGCTGACGGTCCGAATGATGTACGCGGCACCCGCCCGGCCCAGTGCCGCGGCGGACCGGCGGCCGGGTGGTCCGGGGCACCCCCGGAGGTCCTGTAGAGTTGTCCCGTCAGCAGGCGCCGCTAGCTCAGTTGGTTAGAGCAGCTGACTCTTAATCAGCGGGTCCGGGGTTCGAGTCCCTGGCGGCGCACAGACACCGAAGGCCCTTCGCGAAAGCGAGGGGCCTTCGTTCGTGTGCGCACACACGAGGGGCGCACACACGGCGGCATGTCGCATTTGTGTGCGAATACGTCGACGACGGCCGGGACCCCCAGCAGGGCCCGATGGGTGACACCGCGCCGGGCGAATCGACTACTCGAACAGGTGCCGGTGCGCCTTGCTCCAGGCGATGCGGCGGTCGAGTTCGGTCGGGAGCCCGTCGGCGACCCAGGTGGCCTGGGGCTCGTGGCCCTGCTCGGCCAGCCGGCGCACGAGGTCGGCATTGCCCCGCTGTCCGGCGATGACGGCGTCGACGACGCCCACGGTCGAGTCGAGGCCGTACGCACTGCAGAACTGCTCCAGCCGCCGCCGACGGTCGGGCGGCGCCGGGTAGCTCAACCAGCGCAGGCACTCGACATCGTCGCGGAACGGGGCGACGTACTCCAGCGCGTAGGCCACGTCGTGCAAGCGTGGCGCCGGGCGGGCGAAGTCCCAGTCGATGATTCCCACGGGCCGGTCACCCCGCCAGACGACGTTCCAGGGACCGAAGTCTCCATGACAGACGACCTCGTCGTCGCCCGGGCTGCCTGCGTCCACGGCCCAGGTCGCGCCCGGCGGAGGAGCGAAGCCCTTGCAGGCATCGTGAAAGTCGCGCAACAACAGTGCGAAGTTCCTCAGACCCTGATGGTCCACGACCTTGGCCCAACCGCGAGGACCGGACTCACCCTCGATGTGAGTAAGGACCTCACGCCCCTCGTCGTCGATTCCCAGCGGCCGCGGAGCACAGGCAAAGCCCACCTTCTCCAGGTGCGACAGCAACGCGTGGATGGTGGGCGTCCACGGCTGGACGGGCCTGCGGACGGTGTCGCCGATCCGCACCACCCGCCGATGGGCACCATCCTGCAGCACTTCCTCACTCGACACACGCCGCACGCTACGCGGCAACCCGGCCGTGCGGCACCTCGATCGGCCCGGCGCGGAGGCCTCAGGGGGCGGCGCCCCCGTCCGTCGCGGGCGCACTCCGGGCCACCACCCGCCGCCCTCGAGCCCCCCTCGCACTCGCCGTCGGGCTCGCTCGGCCCCTACTGACGTACATTCACCTTCCCTTTGAGTGAACGGAATTGACCCGTCTGTCCCGGAACTCCCCATGTTCGATCGTGACATGGGACCCGCAACTCCCATGAGAGTGCCCGAAAGCGGTCGTCATCGCCGTCCACGGGGTAGATGAACCCCACAGCCTCCCGCGCCGGTCGCCGGGCTACTCCCGCAGCCCGGGCGCGCGCGGTCGAGGACCGGCCCGGTCGGCGGTTTCGGGGGAGCGGGCCGTCGACCGGGCCAGGTGACGTCGGATCAGACGCCCGTGCCCGTCAGATACGCCGACACGATCACGTTCGCCGTGTAGCTGCGGCTCACCCGGTCGAAGGTGCCGCCGCAGGTGATCAGGCGCAGTTCGGCGCGGTCCGGCTGCCGGGGGCCATAGGCCTGGCGGGCGTCGAAGCGGTCGCGCTGGACCACCTCGACGTCGTCGACGGTGAACTCGGCGACCTTCCCGTCGTCGCGGACCACCCGTACCGTCTCGCCGGCCTTGAGCGTGCTGAGCTTGTAGAAGACGGCGGGCCTGGTCTCGGTGTCGACGTGGCCGACCAGCAGGGCCGTGCCCCGGGCGCCGGGTTTCGCGCCGGCGGCGTACCAGCCGACGACGCCCGCCTGGTCGAAGGGCGGCGGGTCGATGCCCCCCTCGGTGTCCAGCCCGCGGGCGACGACCGGGGCCTGCACACCCAGGTGGGGGATGTCGATGCGTTGCGGCAGCGCCTGCCCCAACGGCTTCGCGGCGGGCGGCAGTTCGGCGTCCGGCGGGCGGCCCACCGCGGCCATGTCACCGGTGGCCGGGGCGGATATGCCGTGCCGTACGTCGGTCACCTCGCGCCCCCACAGCCACAGCCCGAGCAGCAGTACCGCCCAGGCCAGACCGGTGAGGAAGCGGCCGGAAGAGCGTTCGCGGTCGGACATGCTCAATCCGTCCTGCGTCTCCGGTGCACCCCGCGGAACACGACGGCGGCCGCGGCGACACCCGCGAGCACCAGCCCGACGACCGCCTGCGCGGTACCGGGACCATGGCCCTGCGCCTGCGCCTCGTCGGCGGCGGCGAGCGGGGCGAGGGCGGCGGTACCGCCGCCGCCGGCGTGCACCGGTGCGACGGGAGAGGCGGGCGTGGACGGCCCGTACGGCTCCGACGACTCGAAGTCCGACGACTC
Organism: Streptomyces sp. NBC_01334; assembly: GCF_035983595.1. Classification (NCBI taxonomy): domain Bacteria; kingdom Bacillati; phylum Actinomycetota; class Actinomycetes; order Kitasatosporales; family Streptomycetaceae; genus Streptomyces; species Streptomyces sp. NBC_01334. Next base: position 3,906,126 of record NZ_CP130718.1, read on the forward strand.
CGACGTCTCCGAGGACTCGGCGGACGACACGGCGACGACCTTGACACGGCCCTTCACCTTGAAGTCGACGCAGGTGATCTGGACGTCGTAGGTGCCCGTCCCGATCGAGGAGCGGACCCGGGTGTCGCCGACGAGCGTGCCGCCCGTGCCGGCGAGCTGCGCGTCCGCGACGAAGGCGGCCGAGGCCGCGGTGGCCGTTCTGCCGCCGCAGCCGCTGACCTTCAGGGTGACCTCGGCGCCGGGTGCGGGCGTGGACGGGGTGATCGAGACGCTGCCGCCTCTGTCCCCGCTGCCTTCGCCCGAGGCGTACGCCGTCGGGATGAGCACCGCGGCGACGGCCGCGACTCCCGCACAGAGAGTGATTTTCAATGAACCCATCGTGAACCTCCAGCTAGTTGGAGACTCCCCCGCCGGGACCCGGCGCGCATCCCCGGGCGGGGTTTCACTGCTCCGTACGAGTGGCTCACACCGTGTTACGGGTTTCGGAGCTACGGGTTTCAGATCCGGTCGACGAGATCCGCGATCGAGTCCACGACCTTCGACGGGCGGTACGGGAAGTTCTCGACCTGCTCGGGCCGGGTCAGCCCGGTGAGCACCAGGAACGTCTGCATACCGGCCTCCATGCCCGCGAGGACGTCCGTGTCCATGCGGTCGCCGATCATCGCGCTGTTCTCGGAGTGGGCGCCGATGGCGTTCAGACCGGTGCGCATCATCAGCGGGTTCGGCTTGCCCGCGAAGTACGGGTGTTTGCCGGTCGCCTTGGTGATCAGCGCGGCGACGGCTCCGGTGGCCGGGAGCGCGCCCTCGGCGGAGGGGCCGGTCTCGTCCGGGTTGGTGCAGATGAAACGGGCGCCGTCGTTGATGAGCCGGACGGCCTTCGTCATCGCCTCGAACGAGTAGGTGCGGGTCTCGCCGAGGACGACGTAGTCGGGTTCGTGGTCGGTGAGGATGTACCCGATGTCGTGCAGCGCGGTGGTCAGACCGGCCTCGCCGATGACGTACGCCGTGCCCTCGGGCCGCTGGTCGTCCAGGAACTGGGCGGTGGCCAGCGCGGAGGTCCAGATGTTCTCGATCGGCACGTCCAGGCCCATGCGCCGCAGCCGGGCGTGCAGGTCGCGCGGGGTGTAGATCGAGTTGTTGGTCAGGACCAGGAACGGCTTGCCCGAATCGCGGAGCTTCTTCAGGAAGGCGTCAGCGCCGGGGATCGGGACGCCCTCGTGGATGAGCACACCGTCCATGTCGGTGAGCCACGACTCGATGGGCTTGCGGTCTGCCATGTGCGGGATCTCCCTGCCGTACGCGAACGCGAGTACGCGGTGGCCGCGCCTGTACGCGGTGCTGCGCCAGCACGCGGTTGCCGCGTGCGCCCCAGCCTAAGCACAGGCCCGATCTTGAGGGAATGGCCGGTGGTGAGGCGTCCACCGGCTGGGACGGGGCCGCGGTTCAACGGCGCCGCCGGGCGAGTCGGCGGGCCAGCAGCAGGGCCGTCCCGGCGGCGAGGAGACAGGCGGTGGCGCCGACGAGAACGGCGGGTGAGGTGAGGCCGGTGCGGGCGAGCTCCTCGGCCTCGTCGGCGAGGGAGAGCCGGCCGGTGTCCGCGGCGGAGGTCTCCGGGGCGGGAGTGGCGGAGGAGATCGCGGTGGCGGTGGCGGTGGGGGCGTGAGTCGGATCGGTGGTGGGGGCGGCCGGGTCCAGGCCGGGGGCGGTTTCGGGGTCGGCATCGGGAGCGGTGCCTGGGCCGGAGCCTGCCTCGACGGCGAAGCGGTAGTCGTTCGACTGTCCGATCCAGTCGCCGTCGTCACCGTGCCGCTGGACGACCGCCGCGTTGGCGGTGACGTCGTTGGGCGCGGTGTCCGAGGTGAGGGCGAGGCGCAGCTTGACGGTGAGGGTCCGGCCGGGGCCCACGGTGAAACCGGGAAAGCCGTCGGCGCCGTCGGCCTGCCCCTCCGCCTGCCCCTCCGCCTGCCCCTCCGCCTCTCCGGCGGTGGGGCCGTCGGTGAAGGCTCCGACCAGTTCGTCCTCGTCGGTGGGTTCGAAGCGGACCGGGTGCGGTTGTCCGTCGGCGTAGAACTCCAGGCGCGCCTGGGACGGCTTCAGGGTGCGTCCGGCGTCGACCAGGACGACGACCGGATGGATCCCGTCGCAGGTGAGGCGGGTGGTGTTGGTGAGGTCGAGATACCAGATGCCGTAACCACCCCCGGCCCGGTAGGAATCCGGACCCCCGTGCAGCCGGGTGGTGAGGGGGAAGTCCGCGCCGTCGGGACCGGCGCAACTCGGGCCGGCCACCGCCTGGGCGGGCGCGGGGAGGAGGGCGGCGGCCACGGCGAGGCAGAGGGAGACAGGCGGGCACAGTCGCATGAACACGTGAGCCTGCACGAGGGAACGCCCCGAGCGGGAACGGCACACCGTACGACCGTACGAATCCCCTCATTCGGCGGAGGCGGCTCCGATCGGTCTGCTCAGCCGTCCCGCCGTCCGAACACCGGACCCAGCAGCAGCTGTGCCGCGCCCTCCGCGACGGCACGGGCCCCGCCGGGGGCGAGACGTACCGGCACGGCGCCCTCCCGCGATCCCTCGCGGCGCGCATGGGCGTCGAGGACGACGGCGACCCCCCGGACGAAGGGCTCCGGTGCGGCCATGATGGTGCGCCCGCCGAGCAGGACGGCGTCGATGTCGAGCAGGCCGGCCAGGTTCGCGGCGCCCTCGCCGAGCACCCGCGCCGCCTCGGCCAGGTCCCCCCGGCCGATGGCCGCGAGGCACAGCGCCTCGACGCAGCCCCGGTTGCCGCAGGGGCAGGGCGGCCCGTCCAGCTGGATGACCTGGTGTCCGAACTCCCCCGCGCCGGTGCGCGCCCCCCGGTGCACGGTCCCGCCGATCACCAGACCGGCGCCGAGGCCCGTCCCGAGGTACAGACAGGCGAAGGAGCCGCGTTCGCCGCCGACGGCGAGGCCGAGCGCGGCGGCGTTGGTGTCCTTGTCGACCACCACCGGCACGCCGAGCCGGGCCGCCAGCACGTCCCGCAACGGGAAACCGTCCCACTCGGGAAAGCCCGTGACCCGGTGCAGCACCCCGCGCGTATGATCGAGCGGACCCGGGAGCGCCACCCCGACGCCGAGCGGAGCCGCGAGGGCGCCGCTCCCGAGGGCCTCCGACAGGACCTCCGCCACCTCGCCGAGCAGCGCGTCCAGGACCGCCTCCGCCCCCGCGCCCAGGGACAGCGGGGCACGCCGCTCGCCCACCACTCGTCCGTCGAGGTCGACCAGCACCACCCTCAGTTCGTCCCGGTCGAGGTGGACGCCGACCGCGTGACCGGCCTCGGGGACCAGCCGCAGGACCGTGCGCGGCTTGCCGCCGGTGGACGCGCGCCGGCCGGCGTCCGTCGCCAGTCCCTCCTCCCGCAGCCGGGCGGTGATCTTGCTGACCGCCTGTGGGGTGAGACCGGCGCGTTCGGCGAGCTCCAGCCGGCTGATGCCCTCGGGCCCGGCTGTGCGCAGCAGGTCGAGCACGAGCGCGGCGTTGTGGCTGCGCAGGGCCAGCAGGTTCACGCCCGCGGCCCGGCGCGTCACGGCATCCGCCGGACGCTCCGGCGCGCGGCCGGTTTCCGGACCCGGCTCATGGTCCGGCGGGAGTCCCCATGCGGACCCCGCGCCGGACCCCGTCGCGGGCTCCGCCCCGGACTCCGGCGGGCGGTCCGTGTCGCCTCCGTCGTTCGTCCTCTTCACCATGCCATTGTCCCTCGCGCTTGCACTTTGGCAACAGCGTTGCCAAAGTGGTTCGCATGACTGGACGCACGACTGACGACACCGGCTCCGAAACAGGCCTCGACACCGGCACCGGATCCGGCACCCACCCGGCCGTCGCCCCGCTCCGCGTGGGCCTGATCGGCTACGGCCTCGCGGGCTCCGTGTTCCACGCCCCGCTGATCGCCGCGACCGAGGGCCTCGCCCTCGACACGGTGGTCACCTCGAACCCCGAGCGGCAGGAGCAGGCCCGCGCCGAGTTCCCTGACGTACGCGTCGCCGCCACCCCCGACGAACTCCTCGCCCGGGCCGACGAGCTGGACCTGGTCGTCATCGCGTCCCCGAACAAGACGCACGTCCCGCTCGCGACCGCCGCCCTGAAGGCCGGGCTGCCGGTCGTCGTCGACAAGCCGGTCGCCGGCACCGCGGCCGAGGCGCGCGAGCTGGCCGCCCTCGCCGAGGAGCGCGGCCTGCTGCTCTCCGTCTTCCAGAACCGCCGCTGGGACAACGACTTCCTGACCCTCCGCAAGCTGCTCGCCGAAGGCGAACTGGGCGACGTCTGGCGCTTCGAGTCCCGCTTCGAGCGGTGGCGGCCGCTGCCGAAGGGCGGCTGGCGGGAGTCCGGCGACCCCGCAGAGATCGGAGGTCTCCTCTACGACCTCGGCAGTCACCTCGTCGATCAGGCGCTGGTGCTGTTCGGCCCGGTGGTCTCCGTCTACGCCGAGGCGGACGTCCGCCGGCCCGGCGCGGAGACCGACGACGACACCTTCATCGCGCTGACGCACGCGAGCGGCGTCCGCTCCCACCTCTACGCCTCCGCGACGACGTCCCAGCTCGGCCCGCGTTTCCGGGTGCTGGGCTCGAAGGCGGGCTATGTGAAGTACGGCCTGGATCCGCAGGAGGCTGCCCTGCGGGAGGGCGAGCGGCCGGACGGCACCCCGGGCTGGGGCACCGAGCCGGCGGAGCTGTGGGGCCGCGTCGGCGCCGGGGAGTCCCCGCTGACCGGCGGCGGACGACCCGAACAGACCCTCCCCGGCGACTACCCGGCCTACTACGCTGCGGTGGCCAGGGCACTGATCGACGGCGGACCCAATCCGGTGACCGCCGCCGAGGCGGCCGCCGCCCTGGACGTACTGGAGGCGGCCCGCCGTTCGGCACGAGACAAGGTGGCGGTGACGCTGTAATGGGAACCCACCAGATGACCCCGAAGTTCACTCCGGAGATCACCCCGACCCTGGAGGAGCTCCAGGCCCAGGAACGCCGGCTGGTCTTCCGCCAGTTCACGAACGACGACGCGTGGGAACTCGGCTCGCTGCTGGTGGAGCTGGCCCGCGAGCGCCAGGCGCCGGTCGCCGTCGACATCCACCGGGCCGGCCAGCAGCTCTTCCACGCGGCCCTGCCCGGTTCGACGCCCGACAACGACGCCTGGATCGCCCGCAAGCGCCGGGTGGTGGAACGCTTCGGCGCCTCCTCCTACCTGGTGGGCTCCCGCTTCCGCGCCAAGGGCACGACGTTCGAGGACTCCTCCCGGCTCGACCCCGACGAGTACGCGGCGCACGGCGGCTCCTTCCCCGTCAACGTGGAGGGCGTGGGCATCATCGGCGCGGTGACGGTGTCGGGCCTGCCCCAGCTGGAGGACCACCGGTTCGTGGTCGAGGTGCTGGAACAGTTCCTGGAGAAGTACCTGGACTGAAACGCGCCCGCAGGGGCGCGGGGAACTGCGCGACCAGCCACGGACCGGCCCGCAGCCGACAACCGACCCCAGTTCCCCGCCCCCCCCAGCGGAGCGCTTACGCGTCCTTGAACTCCTGGCGCTGGCGTCCGAGCCCGGCGATCTCCAGTTCCACCACGTCCCCGGCCCGCAGGTACGGCTTGGGCTCCGGCTCGCCCAGGGCGACCCCGGCGGGCGTCCCGGTGTTGATGACGTCCCCGGGGTACAGGGTCATGAACTGGCTGACGTACCGGACGACCTCCCCCACCGGGAAGATCTGCTCAGCCGTGGTCCCGTCCTGCTTCAACTCCCCGTTGACCCAGAGCTTCAGGGAGAGGTCCTGCGGGTCGGCGACCTCGTCGGCCGTCACCAGCCACGGGCCCAGCGGATTGAACGTCTCGCAGTTCTTCCCCTTGTCCCAGGTCCCGCCCCGCTCGATCTGGAACTCCCGCTCCGACACGTCGTGCGCGACGGCGTATCCCGCGACATGCGCGAGCCCGTCCTCCGCCGACTCCAGGTAGCGGGCCGTGCGCCCGATGACGACCGCCAGCTCCACCTCCCAGTCGGTCTTGAGGGACCGGCGCGGCACGAGGACGGTGTCGTGGGGCCCCACGACCGTGTCCGCCGCCTTGAAGAAGACGACGGGCTCGGCGGGCGGCTCGGCCCCGGTCTCCCGGGCGTGGTCGTGGTAGTTGAGCCCGATGCACACGATCTTGCCGATCCGGGCCAGCGGCGGCCCGATCCGCAGCCCGGTCGCGTCCAGCGCCGGCAGTTCCCCGGACGCGGCGGCCTCCCGGACCCGGCCGAGCGCCTCGTCGTCGGCGAGCAGCGCCCCGTCGATGTCCGGGACGACCCCGGAGAGGTCCCGCAGGGCCCCTTCGGGGTCGAGCAGCGCGGGCCGCTCCGTTCCCGCCGTACCGACTCGCAGCAGCTTCATGGTCACTATCTCCCTCGATCGCGGGGCACCCGCCCGATGGGTGCAGCCATCGGAGGACTGGTCGATCCTCCAAGCTCGTGATTCGGTCCGCAAGCCCCCGTTCACGGACTGGACCGTCACCTGCTCAGGACCGTCGTCCGTTCAGGACCCCCACCTGTTCAGGACCCTCACCTGTACAGGACCGCCCGTTCGAGCGCGCTCCACGTCGTGCTCGTGATCACGTACAGCGCGGCGGCCAGCGGTACGACGGCCACGGTGACCAGCGTGAAGAAGGACAGGAACGGCATGACCTTGGCGATCGTGCCGACCCCGGGCAGCTCCTCACCACCACCGACCTGGGGCAGCGGCACCCGCTTCGCCCGGACGAAGTTGAAGGAGGCGACGGCCGCGACGACGGCGAACAGCCCGAGGTAGACCAGTCCGGCCGCGCCGAACACCCCGCCCCCGGCCAGGGCGTCCGCCCAGCGGTCGCCGAGGGGTGCGGCGAACAGCTGATGACCGAGCAGGCCGTTGTCCTCACCGCCGATCGAGGAGCTGGAGAAGAGGTGGTAGAGCAGGAAGAAGGCCGGTATCTGGCAGAGACTGGGCAGCAGTCCGGACAGCGGCGACACCTTCTCCTCGGCGTGCAGTTCCAGCACCGCCCGCTGGAGCCTCTCGGGGTTCTTGGCGTGCTTCCTGCGCAGTTCGGCGATCCTCGGCTGCAGCGCCGTGCGGGCCTTCTGGCCGCGGGCGGCCGCGCGGGACAAGGGGTGCACGAGGAGTCGTACGAATGCGGTGAACAGGACGATCGCGGCGGCCGCTGCGGTGGCGCCGAACAGGGGGTCGAGCAGGTCGGCGAGTCGCTCGACCAGGCTGGCGAAAACGGACATGAGTGGGGAGCCCTCCGGGGGTCTCGTCGTGCCGGAAAACGGGATGACGGCATGACGACCCGCGCGGGTCACCCACGTGACGGTGGAGAGCGGCCCTACGCGACGGTCGTCGGGAGGGCGTGGCCGGGCGCCCTGGGGCGGCGGCGGCCGGAGGCGTCGGGGTCGCGTTGCGGCAGGAAGGCCGTACGGCGGGCCCGGTCCCTGATGGCCGTACGCACCCGGGTGGGCGGGACGGCGGGAGCGCTGCGCGCGGCGACGAGGGTGCAGACGGCCAGGGCTGAGCCGGCCGCGGCGGTCGCGGCGAGCGCGACGGCGGCGGAGAGGCTGCCGGCGTCGAGGAGCACGACGTCGAGGAAGAGCAGGAACAGGACGAGGGCGGGACGCGGGACGAACCGACTACGGATCACTCTCTCCCCCTCCTCTCTCCCCGGCGCTCGCCGACGCTCTCCGGCTGCCTCCGGCGCTCGTCGGCGCTCTTCGGCTGATTCCGGCGCTCTTCGGCGCTGGTCTCTGTCCGTGTGTCTGGTGTCGGTTATACCTGACCGGCCTCGATCGGCTCCAGCAGCCTTTTCGGCTTCAGCAGCGCCCGGCTGACCGGATCCGCCGGATCGGGGTCGAGCCCCGGCCCCGGCACCATGAGGACGTCCGGGACCGGTACGACAGTTCCGCAGGTGGGACATTCGCCGTACGGGCCGAGTTCGGTGCCGCAGTCCGCGTGCCGGAAGATCCGCAGCTGGGCCTCGCCGAAGTGCTCGCGGCCCCAGCGGCCGAGCGAGCGCAGTGTCGGCCACAGGGCGACGGCGCGGTCGGTGACGACGTACTCGTCACGTGGCGGGGACTCCTGGTAGCGGCGCTTCTCGAGGATGCCTTCGGCGGTCAGCGCCTGGAGACGGGCGGCCAGGACGGCGCGCGGGATGCCGAGGTGGACGAGGAAGTCGTTGTAGCGCCGGACGCCGTAGAGCGCGTCGCGGACGACGAGGAGCGTCCAGCGCTCACCGACGACCTCCAGCGCCCGAGCGATCGAGCACTCCTGTGTCGCGTAGTCCTTGCCGAGTGCCATGACGCCCACTGTAGCCATTTACCCGGGGTTGGTTCAATGACCGAACCAAGGGTGCTAGCGTACGGAGGCATGAGTAGGTTCATTGAACGAACTGACGCGCGCGCCGAGCCGGTCCCCGCTTCCACCCCCACCCCGGCTCCCGCTCCCGTTTCCGCCCCCGCTTCCGTCCCCGTCCTCGACGCGGAGCCGGTGGCGCCGGTCCGTGCTCGCGCCACCCTCGCCGTGACCAGCGCGGCCACCGCCCTCGCCCTCATGACGTACACCGCGCCGGCGGTCACGCTCGTGGACACCGCCGCGGCTCTGCACACCGCGCCCTCCGCGCAGGCCTGGCTGCTCAACGGCACCCCGCTCGGTCTGGCCGCGGTGCTGCTGGTGGCCGGCAGCCTGGCCGACGACCACGGCCGCCGCCGGCTCTTCGTGTCGGGCACCCTGGCCCTCGCCCTCACCACCCTGCTCGGCGCCCTGGCGACGACGACCTGGCAGTTCACCCTGGCCCGGGTCGCACAGGGCGCGGCCAGCGCGGCGCTGCTGGCGAGCAGCCTGGGCCTGCTGGTGCACGCCTTCCCCACCCCGCGCGGCCGGCTGCACGCCACCGGGGTGTGGGGCGCGTTCGTCAGCGCGGGCATCGCCGCGAGCCCGGTGCTCAGCGGCGCGCTGCCCGGCTGGCGCCTGGTCTACGTCCTGCTCGGCGCCGCGACCCTGCTGGTCGCCGCCGTCGCGCCGCGCGTACTGACGGAGTCCCGCTCACCGCGCGGCGGGCGTCCGGACCTGCCCGGCGCGGCGGCCTTCGGCGCGGCGACCGTCGCCCTGATCGCGGCCCTGACGCTGGGCCGGGACGGCTGGCTGCGGGCGCCGGTGGGACTGCTGCTCCTGGCGTCGGCGGCGCTGCTCGGGCTCTTCGTGGTCATCGAACGCAGGGCGGCCACCCCGATGATCGACCTCTCCCTGCTCCGCAAACCGGCCTTCCTGGCCTCCTCCACCGGCGGGCTGGTGACCGGCCTCGCGGTGATCGGCCTGTTCAGCTTCCTGCCGACGGTGCTCCAGAAGTCACTGGGCATGTCCCCGATGGCCACCGCCTGGCTGTTCCTCCTCTGGTCCGGCCTGTCCTTCGTGGTCGCTCTCCAAGCCCGCCGGCTGGCCGGCCGCGTCCCGACCCGGGTCCAGCTCGCCCTCGGCTTCGCCCTGCACGCGGCGGGTGTCCTGACCATGCTCGGCGCGGTGAACGCGGGCTCCTGGCACCGGATGCTGCCGGGTCTCGTCCTCGCCGGTGTCGGCAGCGGCCTCCTGAACGCGGCGCTGCCCCTGCTGGCGGTCGAGTCGGTACCGGCGGCGCGCGCGGCGATGGGATCGGGCGCGCAGCAGACACTGCGCTACGTCGGCTCGTGCGCCGGCGTGGCCCTGACGATCGCCATCGCCACCGGAACGGGCGGCGGGCTCGCCCAGGGGACGGACGTGGCGATGACGGTGTCGGCGGGACTGGCGATCCTCGGAGCCGTGGGCGTGCTGGGCGCACTGGGCGTGGCGCGAGCGGCGGCCGCGACGAGGGGCTTGGCCACGTCGGGTTCGGAATCCCGGGGGCGGAACTGACGGATCCCACGGACCCCACGGACGGGCTGACGCGACTGACGCGACTGACGCGACTGACGACCGGCGGAACCGACGGCCGGTCACCCCGGTGGTACTTGTATCAACTGATTGACACAAGATCCGGCTCCCGGCATCTTGTACTCACCACTTGATACAAGCACTCACCGGGGGACCCGACATGCTGGACACCGTTCCACCTGAGCGACTGCTCGCCCGCGCCGACCTCTGCGCCCGCTGGGCCGGGCTGACCCTCGGTGCCGTCGTCGCACAGCAACTGGCGGTGCGGGACAGCGACGACGGCGCCATGACCTTCCTCAGCGCGGTCACCGCGTTCGGACTGTGCGCGGTCGGTGGCGTGCTGCTCGGTGACTCCCTCACCCCCGCTCCCCTCGAAGCGGTCCGCACCGCGAGCCTCGCCCCGCGCCGGGTCCGCGACCACGTGCCGCCCCGGATGGCCCCCCTGCTGCTCTTCCAGACGGCGTGCCTCGTCGTCCTCCTGGCGATCGGAGCCGCCGCGGCCTCTCCCGACACCATGGGCCGGGCGGGCCGGGCCGTCACCGTGACCTGCCGGGGCGTGACCAGACCCCTCGGCCCCTGGCCCGGCATCTTCTACGCCACCCCGATCCTCGTCTCCCTCGCCCTCGGAACCGCCGCCTGCGTGTGGGCCCTGCGCCGCATCGCCCACCGTCCGGGCGAGAACCAGCGGCGCCACGACCGCTCGTGGGCCATCACCGCGGCCTGGGGACTGCTGGTCTCCAGCCAACTGCTGCTCGTCCTCGGCATGATCGGCAGGGTGCTGTCCCGCACGACCTGCGCCGGCATGCTGGGCAACGTCACCGCCCTGGTGATCTACCCCCTGGGCCTGCTCAGCCTGTTCACGCTGGGATGGTGCCTGTTCACCATCGTGATCCCCCGGGCCGTCGGCGATGAGTGAACCCGCGGTCCGCGTCGACACCACGAGCCAGGTACCGCCGTTCGAGCAGATCCGCGCCCAGCTCGCCGCCCTGATCGTCACCGGTCGGCTGACGGAGGGCGAACGCCTGCCGACCGTGCGCCAGCTGGCCTCCGACCTGGGTCTGGCGCCGGGAACCGTGGCCCGCGCCTACCGCGAGCTGGAGGCCGCCGAGCTGATCCGCACCCGCCGGGGCGCGGGCACCCGGGTGGCAGCGCCCCCTTCCGAACCCGCCCGTCCCGACCCGGACCAACTCGCCACTCTGGCCCGCGACTTCACCTCCTCCGCCCGCGCCCTCGGTGCGGACACCGAGGCCGTCCTGACCGCCGTCCGAGAGGCTCTGGAGGAAGGGTCGTAGGCGGAGGCGGCAGCTGAGGCCGCGCTGCCCGGGCGGAGACCCGCGACGCGCCGCGCAACCGCCGCCCCCGCCGGAGCGCTCTACATGACCATGCACAAGACGACCACGCACGGAGTGACGACGGACGCGGCGACCGCACACGGAGTGACGACGGACGCGGCGACCGCACACGGGATCAGGCAGCGTGCAGAAACGTTCGCCCGGCAGCTGGTGCGCTTCGGCCTGCTCCAGGCGCGCTGCTGCGCGTTCGCGGTCGCGCTGCTCGGCGGCATGGCCGTCTCGACACTGCTCCCGTCCCTGCCGGTGACCCGCTACGACCTGCTGCTCGCCTACGGTGTGCTGCTGACCGCCGTGGGATTCCTGCTCGGCTGGGAGACCCGGCGGGAGGTCGCGGTCGTCGCCGCCTGCCATGTGCTGGGGCTCGCCTTCGAGATGGTCAAGGTGCGGGTGGGGTCGTGGAGTTACCCCGAGCCGGGACTCGCGAAGCTCGCCGGGGTGCCGCTGTACGGAGGCTTCATGTACGCGGCCGTCGGCAGCTACGTCTGCCGGGCCCGGCGACTGCTCGACCTGGCCGTCACCGGCTACCGCGCCCGCGCCACCGCCGCGCTGGCCGTGTTGCTGTACCTCAACTTCCTGACACATCACTGGCTGCCGGACCTGCGTCTGCCCCTCGGCGCCCTGCTGCTGGCCGCGACCACGGGGACCTGGGTGCACTACACGGTCGTCGAGCACCGGCACCGGATGCCGCTCGCGGTGGGCTTCGCGCTGATCGGCTTCTTCCTCTGGCTGGCGGAGAACATCGCCACGTACCTCGGGGCCTGGAGATACCCGTACCAGCTCCACGGCTGGGAACCCGTTTCCGTGTCCAAGTGGGTCTCCTGGGCCCTGCTGATCAGCGTCACCTTCGTCATCTGCGGGACCGGGCGGAGCGTCGACGCGCTAGCCCCGGGGCTGGGTCGCGACGAGCCTGCCCCAGACGACCAGGCGGTACCGGGAGGTGTACTCGGGCGTGCAGGTGGTGAGGGTGAGGTAGCGGCCGGGGGCGTCGTAGCCGTAGGCGGGCTCGGTGAGGGAACGGGGGACGGGCCGGATGACGCCCGAGTCGCGGGGTGAGGTCTGCGGCAGGATCTTGTCGACGAGGTAGGTGTAGGTCGCGTTCCGGGTCGCCACCTCCACCTTGTCGCCCTTCCGGAGGCGGTTGAGATACCGGAAGGGCTCGCCGTGGGTGTTGCGGTGTCCGGCGACCGCGAAGTTGCCCTCCTGGCCCGGCTGTTCGGTGCCGGAGTAGTGGCCGACGTACCCCTTGTTCAGCACGTTCTGCTTGCTGGTGCCCTCGGCGACGGGGACGCGGAGACCGAGCCGCGGGATGCGGAGCACGGCGTAGGCCTGGGAGGAGCGCGGTTCGACGGAGGACGCGTTCGTCCCGCCCTGCCCGGTGCCGCCGTCGGATGCCGAGGGCGCGTCCCGGGCCTCGTCCCCGGTGGCGGGGCCGGTCCCGGGTTCGCCGCCGGTACCGGCGGGATCACCGCCGCCCGTGACGGCCCCCCACTCCCGCTCCAGCGCCTCCACCCTCCGCTCGGCGCCGTCCTTCGCCTCCCGGTTGGTCCACCACAGCTGATGCGCGACGAGGAGCAGCACCAACACCCCTACGGTGACGAGGACTTCGGCACCGCTCCAGAGCACCCGCCGGTAGCGGGCGCGCCGCCGCCGGGTGCTGTGCTGCACGAGGGGGATCCGCTGCCCGAGGAAACTCCGCTGTACGAGGGGAATCCGCACGCGGGCACGATAAGGGGAGGGAGACGAGGTCTCCAGACCGTTGAGCCTGTTCGCCCCCTCGAACCCTTCCCCGCCCTTTCTCCACAGGTTTGAGAAAGGGCTGTCAGAACTCTCGACAACACCACGGACCGCACCCGATGCTTCGTGACGCACTGAGCACTGAGCACTGACGTGCAGACGTGCAGACGTGCCGAGCATTGCCGTACGTACCAACGCACTGACGCACTGACGCACTGACGCACTGACGCACGCAACGGTGCACTGCCGCAGAGACACCAGTGCACCGACGCACCCGACGACGCCGGTTGGGACGACCGGCGGTCGATCGCTGTCATCGAAGCGGAGAAGTCATGATCCGACGCAGGACACTGCTGGCGGCCACGGGCGGCGCGCTCTTCGGAAGCGCCCTCGCTACGGGCACCGCCCACGCCGACGCGACGATTTCCGTCAACCCGTCGACGACGTACGGAACCTGGGAGGGCTGGGGCACCTCCCTCGCCTGGTGGGCGAACGTCTTCGGCGCCCGGGACGACTTCGCCGACATCTTCTTCACGACCAAGTCGGTGTCCTACAACGGCAGGACACTCCCCGGTCTCGGCCTCAACATCGCCCGCTACAACCTGGGCGCGTGCAGCTGGAACACGGTCGGCGGCTCGAGCATGGTGGCCTCCGCCAACATCCCCGCGTTCAAGCAGATCGAGGGCTACTGGCAGGACTGGAACAACGAGGACCCCACCTCCTCGGCCTGGGACTGGACGGCGGACGCGGCCCAGCGCGCGATGCTCCAGAAGGCGGTGTCGCGCGGCGCGACGACCGAGCTCTTCGCCAACTCCCCCATGTGGTGGATGTGCTCGAACCACAACCCCTCCGGCGCCACGGGCGGCGGCAACAACCTCCAGACCTGGAACTACCGACAGCACGCCTCCCACCTGGCGGCGGTCGCGCTGTACGCGAAGTCGAACTGGGGCGTGAACTTCGCGACGGTCGACCCCTTCAACGAGCCGTCGTCGTCCTGGTGGACCGCGACCGGCACGCAGGAGGGCTGCCACATGGACGCGACCGTCCAGTCGGCCGTACTCCCCTACATGCGCAGCGAGTTGGACAAACGCGGCCTGACCGCGACGAAGATCTCGGCGTCGGACGAGACGAGCTACGACCTCGCCCGCACGACGTGGAACTCCTTCTCGTCGACGACGAAGGGGTACGTGAACCGGGTCAACGTGCACGGCTACCAGGGCTCGGGCGGCCGCCGCGACCTGCTCTACACCGACGTGGTGACCACGGCCGGCAAGGCGTTGTGGAACTCGGAAACGGGCGACAACGACGGCACCGGTCTGTCGATGGCGAGCAACCTGCTCTACGACTTCCGCTGGCTGCACCCGACGGCCTGGGTCTACTGGCAGGTCATGGACCCGTCGACGAACTGGGCGATGATCGCGTACGACGCGAGCACCCTGGCGGCGGGCGCGGTCACCACGAAGTACTACGTGATGGCCCAGTTCAGCCGGCACATCCGCCCCGGCATGACGATCCTCGACACGGGCGTGAGCTACGCGGCGGCGGCGATCGACAAGACGGCGAAGCGGCTGGTGATCGTGGCCGCGAACACCTCCACCTCGGCCCAGACCCTGACCTTCGACCTCTCCCGCTTCACGACGGTGACGGGCGGCTCGTCGGGCCTGGTCCCCCGCTGGAACACCGTGACCAGCGGGTCGGGCGACCTCTACACGGCCCGCTCGGACACCTACCTGAGCGGCAAGACGATCAGCGTGCCGTTCGCGGCGGGCGCGGTGCAGACGCTTCAGGTGGACGGGGTGACGATCTAGGGAGCGCGAGCCGGAGGTCGGCCCCTGGCCTGCACCTATCTCCTTTTTGTCAGCGGCGGGCAGTACGGTGTCGTGCATGCGCCCCGACACGCCTGCCGAGAACGTCGACCACACCGCCGAAGCGGCACGCCTGGAGCGGACCGCCGGTCTGTACCCCGAGGACGCGGAAGCCCTGCTGCTGCAGGCCGCGGCCCACCTGGAGCTGGCCGGCGACCGCCCCGCCGCGACGACCTTGTACGACCGTCTCCTGTCCTCCTCGGAGGGCCCGGAGAACCTGGAAGCCCCCCACCTGGTCCGCGCCCTGAAGGCCGCCAACCTGTGGGAGTACGGCCACGAGGCCGAGGCCCGAGCCATCATCGACGGCATCCGGGCCGCGGCCCCCCGCGACCCGGCCCCCTGGGTGATCGTCGCGGAGTCGCTGGAAGCCCACGACGAGCTGGAGGCGGCGCAGAAGACGTTCACGGAGGGGGCCACCCTGCTCCTGGCGGACGTGCCGGAACCCCCGCACGCCGCCCACCCGCTGCTCTTCGGCCGCCACCGGGTACGCCGGATGCTGGGCGCGGCGCACGACGAGTGGGACCTGCTGGCGGACACCCTCCACTCGCTGCCCGTCTCCCTGGACGAGCTCCACGACCCCAAGCGCGTCTGGTCCCTGGGCTCGGACAACCCGGCGGAACTGGAAGCGGAGATCTCCCGCCTCCGCGCGGAGCTCGGCGCGTACCGGGAGGAACTGTCCCGCCCGTTCCCGGTCGCCGTCCTCCACTGGCCGGCGAGCGAACTGGCGGAACTGGTCGCCGCGTACCCGTCCCTGGCGGAGGAGTACCCGTCACACGAGGAGCACCTGACCGGCATAGAGGCGTCCCTGACCGAACTGGCCGCCTCGGGCACGGCCAACCTCGGCATCGTCACCGGCACGGTTCCGTCCTACGAGGCCTTCGCAGCCTCGGAGGGCACATCCCCGGCCGACACGGACCTGCTGCCGCAGTACGCCACGACACTGGCGGCCCGGGGCCGGGCCGCGGGGTGGCCGCCGGAGCGGGGGGCTGGGTGTTGGTGCGGGTCGGGGCGGAGGTACCAGGAGTGCCACGGCACGGAGTAGCACCTGAGGGGCGACGGTGATCAACCAGGGTTGCCCTCGCCCTCCGCAGCCACTGCGCCTTCGGCCTACTCGGCTCCGAAGGCACGTGCGCGGAGGGCGAGGTCGTCCAGGCACCCCGGCGTGAGTGGGCGGCAGCGCATCGGACACGGTGAGGTATTCGGCAGGCCTGACCAAACCAGTCCGAGCGCTGGTCTCATGCCCCCGCTGTGAGATCCCAGGAAGCTGCCAAGGGCGATCCCGCCCAATCCTCATCGCCGGTGCGCCAGATCGAGGCAATGCCATGGTCTTCGAGGTACTGCGCGTAGTGCCCTACATCCTCAGTGAAGAGAGCGATGAGGTGGGGCTTCGGCTCGCCGAGCTTCTCGTGCCAGTAGTAGCTGTACTCCAGTAGTTGTCCGACAGCCTCGCGGACAGCCTTGGTCGCATTGCCCTTTTTCACGACCTTGCCCTCCACTAGCCACGCTCGATGGCCCTCCGCAAGAGGACGACGCAAGACCAAGTCTCTCGGGTACATGCCTTGTGTTATCGGCGTGTACCCGCATGTGATCACGTGCAGGCCGAAGTCCTTGATGAGCTCCTCGTGCCAGCGTTCCCGCCGGTGCGTGCCACCCTTGATGTGGACGTAGTAGTCGCTGCTGTCGTTTGGATGGAAGCCGTCCAGAGGGTCGGCAACAGGCCCATGCCCCTCATTCACGTACACGAAGGGCTCATCCGACTCTGGTCTCTGAAGCCAGATGCGCTGACTTGCCGCAGCGTCCCGGAGCAGCAGGGCCGCGACCTGCAGGTCTTCGGTCAAGACCTTCTCAGCAGGCAGGCTCGCGATCTCATAGCGCCGAGCTGCCACGCTCCCTGCTTCGTATGCGCGTGGTCGGTCTTGCTTCGAACCGAAGACCGGTACATACCTCCACTGCCGGGCCAACTCCGGCTGCATTCCCGCCCGAAGATGCTTCACTCGCCCCTGCAACTCACGCCGCAACTTGGCTGGCGTGTACTCCTCGGAGAGCTTGGTCACCCCCTGCTGCAACGTGAGCGTCACGGAGGTCAGCTGCGCATCGAAGATGTAAGCGAGGTATAGCCCCTCCTGTGGCTCCTTGTTGATCTCCGGGTCAAACACCCCGATCCACGGAGTGCTGGCCGCCGTGCCTTGACCACCATGTCCTGAGGCTACGAAGTCGACTGGCAGCGGGAGGTCGGTCAAGTCCTTCACCTCCCGAAGGAGGACCTGGGCAGGCACTTCGTTGGAGGTACCAAGCTTGGAGTCGTAAGTCTTCGCTATGCGTATGAGCAAGTCACGTAAAGGCACACGCAAAACGTAGCCCGATCCGATCAACATCTCCTCTAAATAGACAGCTTCCACGCGTGCTTCGTGATCAGATCTGACCGTTCCCGGGTCGTGTCAGTGCCTCCTGATACAACATCTGCATCACCCATCAGCATGCTCAACGGGGGTAGACACCCATGTCTCAGAGCCACCGCAACACGCCTGCCCCCTCCGGTGGACTGTACGAACAGCTCATCACGCTGCGCTTCGAGCAGCAGCTGAAGGAACTCGCCAGCCTCGGATGGCATCCCATGAGCGAAGCAGTGGGCCCTGAGTCGATGCCTCACGTCTTGGCTAGGCATGTCGCAGACATCGTCCGGCACGTCCTCCAAAACCTTCCGGCCGAGGAGCGCGTCTACGCCGCGAATCACATCTTGGAGTCCATCAGCACGCTGGAAGGCGCACAGGAGTGGGTGGACCTCGTAGCCGACGGCCCGCGGCAACTCCTCGCACTCACCCGGCAGGAGGCCCCGGGAGTATTTGCGGTGAGGCCAGGCATCCCACTCTCCGACACCGCGCTCATCACCAACTCCCCTGAGGATCCGAGCCTCGGCTTCGAGTTGCGTGCCGAACTCGCCACCGCTGACCGTGTCGACCTACTCTGCGCCTTCGTCAAGTGGCATGGCTTGCGTATCCTCGAGCAGTCACTGAGGGCCGCACGCGAACGAGACGTGCCGATACGGGTCATCACGACCACCTACATCGGCGCAACCGAGCGACGTGCTCTGGATCGGTTGGTAGAGGACTTCAGCGCCGAGGTCAAAGTCAATTACGAAACGCGATCAACGCGACTCCATGCCAAGGCTTGGCTGTTCCGGCGCAAAAGCGGCTATGACACGGCCTATGTCGGCAGCTCCAACCTGTCGAAGGCCGCACTGCTCGACGGCCTGGAGTGGAATGTACGGCTGTCGTCTATCGCCACACCTGACGTACTGCGCAAATTCGAGGCCACCTTTGAGGCCTACTGGAGTGATCCGTCTTTCGAGTCATACGACCCTCAAGCTGACGGTGGCCGTCTCCAAGAGGCGTTGGCGACCGCAGGCGGCACATCTTCGACCGTCAACGCCAACCGCGGAATCACACTGTCTGGCCTTGAAGTACGGCCGTATCCGCACCAGCGCGACATGTTGGAGCGACTAGAAGTCGAGCGCCAGGTGCATGGTAGGCGCCGAAATCTCCTCGTAGCAGCTACCGGTACAGGCAAGACGGTCATGGCTGCGCTCGACTACAAGCAACTCCGCAAGAAGCACGGTGGTCGTGACCTGCGTCTGCTGTTTGTCGCTCACCGCAAAGAGATCCTTCAGCAGTCTCTTCGCACATACCAGGACGTCCTGGTAGACCCCAACTTTGGCGAGTCCTTCCACAGCGGCGAGCTCCCGGAACGTTGGAATCATGTGTTCGCTAGCGTGCAGTCACTGAACGCGCGGGCTCTCGATCGCCTCTCTCCTGATCACTTCGATGTCATCGTGATCGATGAGTTCCATCACGGGACCTCGCCGACATATCGAAAAATCCTCGATCACTTCGAGCCACTGGAGCTTCTGGGTCTCACCGCGACACCGGAGCGCATGGATGGCAAGAACATCCAGGACGAGTTCTTCGAGGGGCGTATCGCTGCCGAAATGCGACTATGGGAGGCACTCGAGAACGATCTACTCAGCCCCTTCCATTACTTCGGGATCAGCGACAACACCGACCTGAGCACAGTGGAGTGGAAGCGCGGGAAATACGACCCCAGCGCGTTGAGCAACAAGCTGTCGAGTGATGTAAGGCGCGCAGGACTTGTCGTAAAGGCTGTTAAAGAGAAGGTCGCCGATCCGGGCACTATGCGGGCACTGGGGTTCTGCGTATCGGTACTACACGCCAACTTCATGGCGGAATCCTTCCGCACAGCCGGCCTCAACGCCATCGCGCTGTCTGGCGAGACCCCCGTCGGCGAACGCAAGCAAGCGCTCGCCGACCTGAGGTCGGGGACGCTACAGGTGATCTTCTCGGTCGACCTCTTCAACGAAGGGCTCGACATCCCCGACGTAGACACGCTCCTCCTGCTACGCCCCACCTCCAGCGCCACCGTGTTCCTGCAACAGCTTGGCCGCGGTCTCCGTCGCACCGAGGACAAGGCAGTGCTCACGGTGCTCGACTTTATCGGGCAACACCGCAAGGAATTCCGCTTCGAGAACCAGTTCCGAGCACTCACGAACCTGACCCGCAAACGTCTCCTGGACAACATCGAGCACGACTTTCCTCAGCTACCGTCCGGCTGCCAGATCATCCTTGAGGAGAAGGCGAAGAAGACCATCATCGCCAATATCAAGGAACAAATGGGCGTCAATGTAACGGCCCTGGCCCGCGAAGTCTCTGACTATAGAGAGTCAGCACTGATTCGCTATCTGGAAGAGAGCGGTCGTGAGCTTAAGGAGATCTATCGGGGCAACGGCAACTCCTGGACTGGACTACTCCGCCGGTCGGGTCTACTCAAGGGAGAAGCGCCTGAAGGCGAAGCAGCCCTCCTCAAGCGTGTCTCTTCCTTCCTCCACGTGGATGACCCGCTGAGGGTGTCCGCCTACAGTCGCATGCTGGAAGACGACGCACCCTCCTACGACAAGCTCGACGAGCAAGGGCAGGCCTACGCCCGCATGCTCTTCTTCCAGCTGTGGCCACTCGGCGGCTTGACACGGAAGGGGTTCGCGCACTACGACGCCGGGTTCGCGACACTGCGCAAGCAATCAGCGGTGCGTTGCGAGCTGCGGCAAGTACTGGCATACAACCTTGCCCACACCGAACACGTACCAATCTCACTCTTGGGAGTTGGCGGCCCATCGGGGATCCCGCTGACCGTGCACGCTTCCTACACTCGCGAGGAGATCCTTCCGGCTCTTGGACAGTCGTTTATCGGCGGCTTCATGCCGGCGGACTTTCGCGAGGGGGTGAAGTGGTGCGAGTCGATCAAGACCGATGCCCTGCTGATCACCCTGGATAAGGACGAGAGAGACTTCTCACCACAGACCCGCTACCACGACTACGCGCTGAGTGAGACGCTTTTCCACTGGGAGTCCCAGAACCAGACATCAGAGACCTCTCCCACCGGCCTGCGCTATCAGAATCACGCTGCGGGTGGCAGCCACGTGCTGCTGTTCGTACGCCGATACAAGAACACGGACATCGGCAGTGCTCAGCCTTGGATGCTGCTGGGCCCTGCTAATTACGTGGAGCACGCGGGAGGCAAGCCGATGGCCATCACCTGGCGACTCAAGGAGCCAATCCCGGCTGACGTCTGGACATACTCAGCGATCGCAGCCGGGTGATGTGTCACGGCGACTCGTTCACGCCATCAAACTCTGCTTCGAAGCGCATCTGTGCTCGATCCAGGGCCTCATCCGCGTCACGGCCATGCGCTCGGAGCCAGCGCAGGAGGTCGGCAATGGCATCAACCACCATGGATTCCGCCACAGCCGCTCCAAGTAGACTTGACCCGTTGGCGCTCGAGCACGGTGCCATTTCGTACACGACAGACACCTTCTGGGCTCTCGCGACTCGAGGGCTCGCGCAGCGGCTGTCTGCTGCGCTCAGGCCAGTAACGAGCTCACACCACGTCACCTTATGGTCAGCATGTAGCTGAACGCCCCACCGGTCGGCGAGCGCGCCGACCATTGCCATACCTCGCCCACCCTCCGCGTCGACGTTCGCGTCGAGGAGGGTGGGCAACGCCCGTGTGTCGGGGTCGTGGACTTCGATGCGCAGGCGATCACCCCTCATCGACACCGCAAGCGTGGCCGGGGTTCCGGGGCCGACGTGGGTGATGACGTTGGACACGAGCTCGCTCATGCAGAGCTGGGCGTCGTCGACTACTTCCGGCAGGCCCCAGATGCCCAGATGCAGACGCATGATCCGGCGCAGGGCGGCCACCTCCGTCGGCTCGGCGGTGAAGGCAAGGTCCCACGGCTTGCGCGTCATGCATGCGTGCTGACCCATGAGAGGCCCTTTCGTCGCAGGTGAAACCCCACGGAGACACACAGCGTCACAGGGGATCACGATGAGTTTCGTTGCCTCAGAGTGCAGCCGGCGAATCCCTTCGTGCAATGTGCACGGCGAGAATCCCACTTCCGAGTGATTGGCAAGCGTGTCCCTTGGCCTGAGACTGAACGTCCGCTATCCAAAACGGGGTTGATATGGCCGGATCACCGACGGCACGCCGTCGTCGTCTCTCGATCGAGCTGAAGAAGCTCCGGGAGCAGTCGACTCTCACCTGCGCCCAGGTGGGCGCAGGCCTCGACTGGAGCGGTTCCAAGGTCAACCGCATGGAGACAGGCAACGGCCGCGTCCAGCCGTCCGACATCGACGCCCTCTGCCGCTTCTACGGCACCAGCGACGAACTGCGCGAGTTCCTCAAGTCACTCGCCCGGCAGGCGAAGATGCGCGGTTGGTGGCAGGTCCACGGGGCGGGCGTGCCGGAGTGGTTCAACATCTACATCGGTCTGGAGCAAGACGCTTCGACCTTCCGGCAGTACCAGTGCGAGTTGCTGCCTGGCCTCATGCAGACCCACGCGTACATCTCCGAGCTGCACAAGACCAGTGGGTACATGTCCGCCGAGGACATCGACAAGGCCGTACGGGTTCGCATGGAGCGTCAGGACATGCTGAGGCGGTCGGACGCTCCCGACGCCTGGTTCATCGTGAACGAGGGGGCGCTGCGCAATGTCATCGGGGACCGTGCGTTGATGCGCGAGCAGATCGAACGGGTTCTGGATGTCGCCCAGTTGCCCGCCGTCACGCTTCAGGTCCTCCCCTTCGACTCCGGCACCTACCCGGTGACCGGCTCATTCACCATGCTGGGCTTCCCCGCACCGGAAGACCCCGACATCGTCTACCGCGACGGAATCACCGATGCCGTCTACTTGGAGGGCGAGCATCATGTTCGTGAATACACCCGAGCGTTCGACGGTCTGCGAGCCGCGGCTCTGAGTCCCCATCGCTCGGCCCGGTTGATCGAGACGATCTTGAAGGGATACGCCACGTGAGTGTTGCTGTGACCAGCGAGAAGAGCCGTTCGGCGTGGTTCACGTCGTCGTACAGCAACGGGGCCGGAGGAGAGTGCGTCGAGTGCGCGCTGACGGATGACGGCGCGCTGGTGCGCGACTCGAAGAATGCGGGAGGGCCCGAGATCGCCGTACGAAGCGGCGCCTGGTTCTCCTTTCTGCGTGCCGTCAAGCGCGACGCCGAGGGCTGACGGCACCTGAGGCGACGCCGGTTGCCGGACTACTCTGCAGCTCCTCGATCGCCCGCGGTGTCAGAGCCCCGACATCCGCGCCGTAGACGGCCATGCGGAGCATCAAGGGCGATCCCCGACGGCCGGGTGAGCGATCACGAATCCTTGATGGCCGGCCGGTTCGCCATGCGGGCGGCAGGCGGTCGGGTCCGGCGTGTCAGTGGCAGCCCGTAGGGTGCGCGGAACGTCTCGAAGGGAGCCGGTGTCCCGGCCGGGGTGGGGCAAGGCCGGATCGAGGAGCTTCTGCGCTCCCACGAGACCTTTGTCGAGGACCTCTTCAGCGTCCTGCTGGACGAGTTGGGCTTTCCCCCGGCGCCCGACGCGTCGCCAGAGCCGTAGGAGACTTCGACGGCGACGTCCTTTCCATGGGGCCGGGTTCTCTCGGGTGCGGGTCGGCGGTGAACGGCTGAGGGCCCAACACCGCCAGGAGTTCCAGGCGTTCCGCGTCCTCCGTGTCCGGTTCGGCGGTGTAGATCATGATGCGGAGGTCGGTGCCGGCGACGGTGAGGACGTCGCAGTCCAGGGTGAGGGGGCCCACCTGGGGGTGGTCGATCGTCTTGCGGGAGGCCTCGTGGTGGCCCACGGCTCCGGAGTCCCAGAGTTCGGCGAAGCGGGCACTGTTCGCTCGGAGATCCGCGATGAGTTGACGCAGGCGCCGGTCCGCCGGGTAGCGGCTCGCCGCCGTGCGCAGGTCGGCGGTGACCGCGGCCTCCAGGGCCCGGCGGGACTCCGGGGTGTGGCGGACGCGGCCGCCCGGGCCGAGGAACGCGCGCCAGGCGCCGTTGCGATCGCGGCCGTGCCGTTCGCCCATGAGGGCCGTGTAGAGCGGATTGGTGAGGAGGAGCGTCCAGGACGCGTCCGAGACCGCCACCGGTGTGCCCGTCAGCCGGTCCAGCATTCGGTGGACGCTCGGCGCGATGTACGCCGGTACCGTGCCCCGGCCGGGCGGTACGAGGCCGGCGGTGTGGAACAGGTGCTCACGCTCGGCCGGGGAGACGCGCAGCGCCCGCCCGAGGGCCTCGACCACCTGCTCCGACGGGTTCTCCGCCCGGCCCTGTTCCAGGCGGGTGACGTAGTCGACCGAGATGCCCGCCAGCATCGCCAGTTCCTCGCGGCGCAGTCCGGGGGCGCGCCGGTGGCCGCCCGAGGGCAGCCCCGCCGCCTCCGGCGCGACCCGGTCCCGCCACCGTCGTACCGTACGTCCGAAGTCCGTGCTCGCCATGTCTCCACTGTGCACCGGCCCGTCCGGGTCTTCCTGGTACCGGCAGTCCCAGGAAGACGGGGCTCCTGGCTGCTCCCCCGCCGTCGGTCGCAGCCTGGAGCCATGACGACAACGAACAGGACCACGACACTCATCACCGGGGGCAACAAGGGGCTCGGGTTCGAGACCGCTCGTCGGCTCGTCGGCGCGGGGCACATCGTCTACGTCGGCAGCCGCGACGCCGAGCGCGGGCGGCGGGCCGCCGAACGGCTGGGCGCGCGATGGGTCCGGCTCGACGTCACCGACGACGACTCCGTCGAGGCCGCGGCCGAGGCCGTCGAGGCCGACGGCCGCCTGGACGTGCTGATCAACAACGCGGGCATCGAGAGCCGGAGCGCCGACAACGGCATCGTCGGTGCCGCGGAGGTGACCGCCGAGCACATGCGCCAGGTGTTCGAGACGAACGTCTTCGGCATCGTGCGGGTCACCCACGCGTTCCTGCCGTTGCTGCGGCGCTCCCCCGCGCCGGTCGTCGTCAACGTCGGCAGCGGTCTGGGATCCCTGAGCCGCGTCACCGACGCGGGCACCCCGGCGTACGCCTATCCGGGGGTCGCCTACCCGGCCTCGAAGACCGCGGTCAACATGATCACCGTGCAGTACGCGAAGGCGTTTCCGGCCATGCGGATCAACGCGGTGGAGCCCGGCTTCACCAAGACCGACCTCAACGGGAACACCGGCGTCCAGAGCGTCGAGGAGGGCGCCGAGATCATCGTCCGGATGGCGCGGGTGGGTCCCGACGGTCCGACCGGCGGGTATTTCGACACGGCAGGGACACTGCCCTGGTAGCGGCCGCCTTCCCCGGTTCGGAGGAGTGTGATCCACGGCACTGGAACTGACCCCGCGGGCCGGAGAGGTAGAGGTGTGAGTTCCCACGATGGCGATGACGATGGCGGCGGCGAGAGCCGTGACGGTCAGGGCCGTGACGACGACGGGCGTCTGCGGGCGCGGGTGCGGGGCGGGGAGCGGGCGGCGTTCGCCGAGCTCTACGAGTTGTACGCGGCGGCCGTGTACCACCACGCCCTCCGGCTGACCGGCGACTGGTCCGTCGCCGAGGAGGTCATGTCGGAGACGTTCCTCGCCGCCTGGCGGGGGCGCGGGGCCGTGGAGGTCCAGGGCGGGTCGTTGCGGCCCTGGCTGTTCGGGATCGCCACCAACAAGGCGCGCAACGCCGACCGCAGTCTTCGACGGCGGCTCGCCTTCCTCGCCCGGCGGGCCGAGGCCGGAGCCGGTGCCGGCGGTGATGACGCGGTCGGCGACTTCGCCGAGGACGTCGTCGGACGGATCGACGACGCCCGACGGCTCGCCGAAGTGCGGCGGGTGCTCGGGCGGTTGCGGCGCCACGAGCGGGAGGTCATCGCCCTGTGCGTGTGGGGCGGGCTCGACTACGCGCAGGCCGCGGAGGCGCTCGGCGTGCCCGTCGGAACCGTTCGGTCCCGGTTGTCCCGGGCTCGTGCCCGGCTTCGGGAGATCGTCGAGCGGGAGACACGGCAGTCCGGGCGTACGGAGCGACGTACAGAACGGCGTACGGAACCCCGCTCCCGTCGCGGAGAGGTAGAGAGTGAGACCGCGTTCGCGGTCCTGCCCATTCAGGAGGAAGCCCGATGAACGCCACTCCCGCCGGGTCCGAGCAGGAGGAGCGCGCGGAACTCGAGGAACTGCGGCGGCTGTTGCCGGCCGGTCCCGTCGAGCGGCAGGTGCTGCCTCCCGGGCGTCGCTCCCATCACAAGGACGTTCTGATGCAGCTCATCGACCGCGACCACGACCACGGGAGAAACAACGCCGATTCGGCGGTCCGGCCCCGCCCGCGGCTTCCGCGGCCCGCTCTCGTCGCCGGATCCGTAGCCGTCGCCGTCGCGCTGGCCGCCGGGCTCACCGTCGGGATCGGTGCGGGGCGGGGCGACGGTGGTGCGGCGGCCCGGCCCGGTGCGAGCAGTACGGCGGGCGGGGGCGGGAGCCGGGGCGCCGTCGTGACCCTCGACCGTATCGCCGCCGTCGCCCTGCGGACGGACGTCGAGCCCGTGGGCGACGGCCAGTTCGTGTACGTACGCAGCAGGGGCGCCGGGAACGAGGGCGTCTTCGACGGACCCGTCGATCTCGGGAAGATGCACGAGCGGCAGGTGTGGTTCTCGCAGCGGCAGGGGCCCGTGATCGACGTCGGGTTGATCCGCGAGTACGGGCAGGACTGGCCGATCGAGATCGGCGTGCCTGACGGTACGGATCCGAAGGACGCCGCGGTACCGGCCGGGCTCGACCGGCCCACCTATGCCTGGCTCGCCTCGCTGCCCACCGATCCCGACGCCCTGCTCAAGCTGCTCTACGCCGGCACCCGCGTCGAGCAGGGGGAGGACAAGGATCAGGAGGTCTTCGACCGGATCGGCGATCTCGTCGGGGAGCAGATCATGCCGTCCGCGACCGCTGCCGCGTTCTACAAGGCCACCGCCCGGATCCCCGGTGTGACCGAGGTGGCCGACGCGGTGGACGCCGTCGGCCGGCACGGCATCGCCATCGCCCGGGAGGACACCCGGCACGGCACCCGCACCGAGTGGATCTTCGACCCCGGCACCCTCGACTACCTCGGCGTACGCACCGTCTTCAGCCGGGACACCGAGCGGGCGAAGGCGGGGACGGTCTACAACACCAGCGCGGTGCTGGAGCGGGGCGTCGTGGACAAGAGCGGGCAGGAGCCGGGTGAGCGGCGTCGGGCCGGGCGAGGCTAGCCGACGCCCCACTCCGCCCTCGACGCTGCCCTGCGCTCCGCCCCGCACCCACCCCGCGCCCCGCGCCCGTTTCGCCTGCGCGTTAGCCTCGCGGCAGCAGACAGGGACGGACGAGAAGGCAGGCAGGCAGACATGGCGAAGGTTCCCAGTGCGGTGATCGCCGCGGGCGGGCTGGTCGGCGGGTACGGCGTGGCCAGGTGGACGAGGAAGCGGCCGCTGGGCGGGGCCGTCCTCGCCGTCGCGGGGGCCGCGGCCGCGCAGCAGTGGCGGCAGCAGGCGGGCGGGAAGGCGGCGGGGGCGCTGACCGTCGCGTACGTCGCCGCCTTCGCGGGGTCGCATCCGCTGGCGAAGAAGGTCGGCGCCTGGCCGTCGGTGTTCGGGGTGGCCGGCGCGGTCGCCCTCGCGTCGTGGGCGGTCGCCGACCGGAAGGGGTGACCGGCGATCGGTGACCGGAACGGGTGACGGCCATCGCGGACCGGAACGGGTGACCGGCGGTCGGCCGCCTCACCCGGCCACTGCCTCCGAAGCGAGCGCTACGAGGAGTGCGGCTGGTTCGGAGCGTACGACGGGTACTGCGGATCCGGCGCGTACGTCGGCTCGGGCGCGTACGTCGGATCCGGCCCGTACGTCGGCTCGGGCCCGTACGTCGGCTCGGGCGCGTGCGGCGGCGCGTGCGTCGGCGCGTGCGTGGACTCCGGTGCCCCGCCCCGTCCCAGCGCCGACCGCATCGTCACCCCGTACCGGAGCCTCAGGCGCCGTATCTCCCATGCCGACAGGGCCGTCACGGAGAGCGGGCCGCTCAGCAGGAAGGTGTAGAGGACCAGTGGTGGGGCGGCCACGTCGGGGCCGTCGAAGTAGCTCAGCACGAGCAGGGACCACACCAGGAAGGGCGAGATCAGCGCCGGCAGCAGTTCGTGGACGTCACCGACCCGGAAGCAGGAATTGAGCGCGAACACCGCGGCGGCCAGCGTGAAGAGCAGCACCACGGCCAGGCAGAGCGCGCCGATGAGCATCACGATCACGAACAGCAGAAAGGACCCGAGCCAGGCCAGGTTGCCCGCCGCCCGGATGTCCTCCCACGGGATGATCTCCGCCCGCAGCAGCTTCACACCGAGCAGGGTGCCACCGGCGCACACGGCCACGCCGAGCAGGATCACGCCGAGCGCGGTACCCGGGCCGGTGAGGCGCCGGGCGTAGACGCCACGGAGCGAGGGGCGCGCCATGCCGATGAAGACGCTCAGGGTGATCAGTCCGGCGACGAAGGCGATCCCGCAGCCGACGACCACGTCCATCACCTTGCCCAGCAGGATGTCCTCGCCGCTCTCGGCCAGCGGATAGGCGAACAGCATCCACACCGACGCCAGGACGCCGGCCCAGGTGCGACCGGACTGGAGCCGCTGCACGATCGGGTCCCCGACGCGGTCGGGACGGGACGCGGTCGCCATCGCGGCGGCGGCGGCGAGCGGGCTGGGCGCCGAACGCAGCGTGGCCGACAGACTTGAGCGACGGGTCTGCACTGTGACGTCTCCCCCGAGTACGTGACGGTGGTTCACGTGTTCGCACGTGCCACGGCGGGAACCTTATCCGATCTTCGGCCGCCCCCGCGGTCGGTCACGCCTCCGTGAGCCTCGACCTGAACGCCCGCCGATACCCCTGGGGGCTGGTGCCGACCACCTTGCGGAAGCGTTCGCGGAAGGCCGTCGGGGAACCGAAACCCGCCTGGGTGGCGATGCGTTCCACCGGGTACGCCGTCGACTCCAGCAGGTACTGCGCGCGCCGCACCCGCGCCCGGTGCAGCCAGCGCAGCGGTGTCGTGCCGGTCTGTTCGCGGAAGCGGCGGTTGAGGGTGCGGGTGCTCATGCCGGCCCGCCCGGCGATCTGCTCCAGGGTCACCTCCCGGCCGCAGTTGTCCTCCAGCCAGGCCAGCACGGGTTCGAGGGTCGCCCCGGCGGGCGCGGGTGGCAGGTCGTGGACGATGAACTGGGCCTGGCCGCCCTCCCGTTCGAGCGGCATGACCGACATCCGGGCCGCCTGCGCGGCGACCGCCGAACCGTAGTCGCCGCGGATCATGTGCAGGCACATGTCGAGGGCCGCGGCGGCGCCCGCCGAGGTGAGGAACTGGCCGTTGTCGACGTAGAGGACGTTCGGGTCGACCGTCACCTTCGGGTAGCGCTCGGCCAGCTCCCGCGCCGCGATCCAGTGCGTCGTCGCGCGCAGTCCGTCCAGCAGGCCCGTCGCGGCGAACAGGAACGCGCCGACGCAGACCGAGGCGATCCGGGTGCCGCCCGCCGCCGCGTCCCGCAGGGCCTCCGCGACGCCGATCGGCAGCTCGTCCGGCGGGTCCGCCACCCCCGGCAGGATGATCGTGTCCGCCTCGGCCAGCGCCTCGAGCCCGTACGGCGCCCGCACGGTGAACGCCCCCGCGCTCACCTCCCCGGTGGGGGACGGCGAGCAGACCCTGACCCGGTACGCCGGGCGCCCGTCGGGCAGCCGGGGCCAGCCGAAGGCGTCGATCGGGGCGGACAGGTCGAACGGGACGACCCCGTCCAGGACCAGTACGACAACGGTGTGCATGGCAAGAGCGTAGGTGTACGACGGATTACGGCCACTCCGGCCCCCCGGTTGCGGACAGCCGCCGACCACGGGCCCGGTAGCCGACCGGCCCCGGCTCGGCTCCCGGTAGCCCACCGGCCGCCGGCCCGGCCCCTGATCGCTGACGGCCACCGCCCCCGGTCCCTGATCGCCGCACCTCGCACCTCCACGCCCTCCCCTCCGCCCCCGCCCCGCCCCCTGGCGAGAACCCGTCGCCCTCTGGCATTTCCGCCGCTTCTGCGGGACGCGCGCGCCGCCTAGCGTCGGTGCGTGACCAAGTTCCTCCTCGCCGTGCACGTCCTCGCCGCGATCGTCGCGATCGGGCCCGTCACCGTCGCCGCCAGCATGTTCCCGCCCGCCGCGCGCCGCGCCCTGGCCGCGCCCGACGACGCCCGCGCGGGCGAGACCGTGCGGCTGCTGCACCGCATCTGCCAGGTGTACGCGGCCGTCGGTCTCGCCGTCCCCGTCTTCGGGTTCGCCACGGCGGGCGCGATGGGCGTGATGGGCGACCCCTGGCTGATCACGTCGATCGTGCTGACCGTGCTGGCCGCGGGTGTGCTGCTGGTCCTCGTGCTGCCCCGGCAGGAGGTGCTCGTCGAGGGCGCGGGAGCGCGGGAGACGACGGTCCGACTCGCCATGTTCACCGGGGTGTTCAACCTGCTGTGGGCGACCGTGACGATCCTGATGATCGTCCGGCCGGGGTCGACGACAGGCGCCTGACCCGGGGCCGGCTGCCGACCGCCGACCAGGTTTTCGTTATCGGCCCGGCCCCTCGTCCGTCTCCCCGGCATGCATCTGCAACCGCACCTGACCCGACCCGGACAGACCGGCCTCGGTCGGCTCAGCCGCTACGAGACCGGCAGCCATCAGATCAGCCGCCGCGGCCTGCTGAAGGCCGCGGGCACGGCGGCCGGAGCCGTCGGTGTGGCCGCGGCCCTCCCCGCGGCCCCCGCCGCCGCCGTCGGATACGCGCACCCGGGCCTGCTGCACACCGGCGCCGACCTGGCCCGCATGGCCGCCAAGGTGAAGGCCGGCGCGGCGCCCTACACCGCCGGATACGCCCGGCTCGCCGCCAACCGGCATGCGCAGAGCGGCTGGACGGCCAACCCGCAGGCGACCGTGTACCGGGGTTCGGGCTCGCCGCAGAACTACACGATCCTCTACAACGACCTCCACGCCGCCTACCAGAACGGCCTGCGGTTCCACGTCAGCGGTGAGAGCGCGTACGCCGACACGGCCGTAGCGATCCTCAACGCCTGGTCGGCGAAGCTCACTTCGCTCGCGGGCTCGGCCGACCGGTTCCTCGCGGCCGGGCTCTACGGCTACCAGGCCGCCAACGCCGCCGAACTCGTCCGCGACCACGCCGGCTTCGAGCTCGAACGCTTCCGGAAGATGCTGACCACCGTCTTCTCGCCGCTCAGCGAGAGCTTCCTCGTCGGGCACAACGGCGCCGTGATCACCAACTACTGGCCCAACTGGGACCTGACCGCCATGGCCTGTGTCCTCGCCACCGGCATCTTCTGCGACGACGGTGCCAAGGTGGAACAGGCCGTCGAGTACTTCAAGAACGGCTCCGGGCTCGGCGCCGTCAGGAAGGCCATCCCCGTGGTGCACGACGACGGTCTCGCCGAGTGGCTGGAGGCGGGCCGGGACCAGGGGCACGCGCTGCTCGGCGTCGGCCTCATGGGCACCTTGTGCGAGATGGCCTGGAACCAGGGCATCGACCTCTACGGCTACGACGACAGCCGTTTCCTCAAGGGCGCCCAGTACGTGGCCAAGTGGAGCCTCGGCGGCGACGTCGCCTACACGGCCAACACCCGGGCGAAGGGTGCCGTGGGCGGCTGGTCGGGCAGCGAGACCGCCTCCGGCGCGGCCGGCGCCGACCCGGCGATGACCCGGCCGATCTGGGCGATGATCGCCAACCACTACACCAAGCGCCGGGGGCTGTCCGCGCCCTACCTCACCCGCATCGCCGCCAAGGCGTCACCCGAGGGCGGCGGCGGGGACTACGGGCCCAACAGCGGCGGCTACGACCAACTCGGCTTCGGGACGCTGGCGTTCACCCGGGACAGATCGACGACGAGTGCGGGCGGCTCCTCGACCGGTCCGTCCCCGTCGGTGTCCTCCTCCCCCTCCTCTTCCCCGTCCGTGTCCGCGTCCGGTGCCGCGGCATCGGACGGATCGGGGGCGCCCTCCGTCTCGGCGGCGCCGGCCGGGACGGAGGCCGCCGCCGCGAAGAGCGGCGGCCTCGCCTCCACCGGCTCCACCGACCTCGTCGCGTGGACCGCGGCCGCCGGCCTCACCGCCCTGGCCGGCGGCCTGCTGTTGCTGCGCCGACGGGGCCGGACCAGGGACGGCGCCGAGGGCAGGGCCGCGGGCGGGACCGAGTAGGAGGCGCCGAGGGCACCCGCGTGGGGCACCCGTGTGCGCGACCGCGTGCCCTCAGGCGGTGGCCTTCACCGGCCCGCCCGGCATCGACCCGCCCGGTGTAGACCCGCCCGGTGTCGTCGCCTCACGTGCCCTCAGGCGGTGGCCTTCCGCGACCCGCCCGGGGTCGGCCCGCCCGGTGTCGTCGCCTCGCGTGCCTTCGTCGC
Organism: Streptomyces sp. NBC_01334; assembly: GCF_035983595.1. NCBI lineage: Bacteria > Bacillati > Actinomycetota > Actinomycetes > Kitasatosporales > Streptomycetaceae > Streptomyces > Streptomyces sp. NBC_01334. The sequence goes on from NZ_CP130718.1 coordinate 3,937,792, forward strand.
CGCCGCCGTCAGCGGCCGGGCGATGTCCTCCAGGGAGCGTCGCTCGGCCTTGACCGCCAGGAACACCGCCACCACACCCGCCGCGCACATCAGCGCCGCGCCGATGCAGAAGGCGAGGACCGTGTCGCCGACCTTGCCCGTGTCGGTGAGCTCCGCGAACAGCAGGGGGCCGCTGATACCGCCCGCTGCGGTGCCGAGGGCGTAGAAGAAGGCGATGGACATCGCGCGGGTCTCCATGGGGAAGACCTCGGACACCGTCAGATAGGCACTCGACGCACCCGCCGACGCGAAGAACAGCACCGCGCACCAGCAGGCCGTCATCGTCGTCGCGGTCAGCGAGCCCTGGTCGAACAGCCATGCCGTGCCGAACAGCAGCACACCGGAGAGCAGATACGTCGAGGAGATCATCACCCGCCGGCCCACCGTGTCGAACAGCTTGCCCAGCAGCAGCGGACCGCAGAAGTTGCCGATGGCGATGACGGCGAAGTAGTAGCCGGTGTTGCCGCTCGGCACGTCGAAGAACTTGGTCAGGATCGCGCCGAAGCCGAAGGTGATCGCGTTGTAGAGGAAGGCCTGCCCGATGAAGAGGGAGAAGCCGAGGACCGCGCGGCGCCGGTAGGAGGAGAACACCGTGCGGGCGATCTCGACGAAGGAGACGCTGCGGCGCTGGTGGATGGTGAGCTCCCCCTCGGCCCGGGGCAGCCGCTCCCCGTTCTCCTCCTCGATCTGCCGTTCGATCGAGGTGACGATCTCCTCGGCCTCCCGGTCCCGGCCGTGGATCAGCAGCCAGCGCGGGCTCTCCGGGACGTGCCGTCGTACGAGCAGGATCACCAGGGCGAGGACGGCGCCCAGCGCGAACGTCAGCCGCCAGCCCACGTCCGCCGCGAAGATGTCCGTGTTCAGCGCGACGATCGACAGCAGCGAACCGGCGACCGCGCCCAGCCAGAAGCTGCCGTTGATGATCAGGTCGACGCGGCCCCGGTACTGCGCGGGGATCAGCTCGTCGATCGCGGAGTTGATGGCCGCGTACTCGCCGCCGATGCCGAAGCCGGTGAGGAACCGGAAAAGCAGGAACCACCAGGTGTCGAAGGAGATCGCGGTCAGGGCGGTGGCCGCCAGATACACCGCGAGGGTGATCATGAACAGCTTCTTGCGGCCCCACTTGTCGGTCAGCCGGCCCCAGAACAGGGCGCCGACACAGGCGCCCGCCACGTACAGCGCGGCCGCGATACCGGTGACCTGCCCGGAGGTGATCGGCAGGCCGCTTCCCGGCTCCGACAGCCGGCTCGCGATGTTCCCGACGACCGTGACCTCCAGGCCGTCCAGGATCCACACGGTGCCGAGTCCGAAGACGATGGTCCAGTGCCAGCGCGACCAGGGCAGCCGGTCGAGGCGGGCGGGGATGTCGGTGGTGATCGTGCGGTCCTTCTCGGCCGGCACGGCGGCGTCTGCGCTGGTCATGGGCTCCCTCCTCGGCACGCTCCCCATCGGGCGGCACGCGGATCAGGTTCCCGCGACCGGCCGATTCACGCCCCGAGCGCGCGCGCCACCGTGTAGATCAGCAACCCGGCCAGCGAGCCCACCACCGTGCCGTTGATCCGGATGAACTGGAGGTCGCGGCCGATGTTGGCCTCGATCTTGCGGGTCGTGTGCTCCGCGTCCCAGCCCGCGACCGTGTCGGTGATCAGGGAGGTGATCTCCTTCCGGTACGTCGTCACCACGTGCACCGCCGCACCCTCGACCCAGCTGTCCACCTTCTCCTGGACCTTGCGCTCGGTGGCCATCCGGGCCCCCAGGGACAGGAGCGAGGCCCGCACCCGCAGCCGCAGCTCACTGCGCTCGTCCTCGGCCGCCGCGACGATCATGGAGCGCACGGCGGTCCAGGCGGACGCGATCAGGTCCTGCACCTCGCCCCGGCCCAGCACCTCGCCCTTGAGCCGCTCCACCCGCGCCCGCGTGTCCGTGTCGGACTGGAGGTCGGAGGCGAAGTCGGTGAGGAACCGGTCGAGGGCACCCCGGGCCGGATGGGACGGCATGTCCCGCATCTCCCCGCAGAACCGCAGCAGCTCCTTGTAGACGCGCTCACCGATCCGCTTGTCGACGAAACGGGGGGTCCAGCCGGGCGCACCTCCCTCCACCGCGCCCATCACCGAGTCGCCGTGCAGCACCAGCCAGTCGTACGCCCGGGTCACCACCAGGTCCACGGCCCGCCGGTGACCGCCGTCCACGACGACCTTCTCCAGCATCTTCCCGATGCCCGGCGCGATCTCCTGCGCGTCCGCACGACGCGTGATCGCCTCCCCCACCACCGCCTGCACATCCGAGTCGCGCAGCACCGTCAGCGCGCCCCGCAGCGCCGTCGCCAGCTCGGCCGTCACCCGGTCGGCGTGCTCCGGATCGGCCAGCCATGCGCCCAGCCGGGTGCCGATGCCGACCGCGCGCAGCCGCTGCCGTACGACGTCCTCGGAGAGGAAGTTCTCCCCGACGAACTCACCCAGCGAGACACCCAGTTGGTCCTTCTTGTTCGGGATGATCGCGGTGTGCGGGATGGGCAGTCCGAGCGGGTGGCGGAAGAGCGCCGTGACCGCGAACCAGTCGGCGAGCGCACCGACCATGCCCGCCTCCGCGGCGGCAGCCACATAGCCCGCCCAGGGGCCCGCGCCCCGATGGGAGGCCCACTCGGCGAGCACGTACACCACGGCCACGAACAGCAGCAGCCCGGCCGCGGTGAGCTTCATCCGGCGCACCCCGCGCCGCTTCTCCTCGTCGGCGGCGCTGAAGACGGCCATCGTGCGCGCCGCCCTGGTGCCGGCCGGCCGCTCCGCTTCCGTACGATCCATCCGTTCCATCCGTTCCGGTCGACGCCCCGTGCCACCCGTGTCCCGCACGCAGATATTGTCCCTGCTTGACCGACTCCTGGAACGGAACAAGAGTTCCCGGCGTCTCTCAGGCGGGGAGCTCAACGGCGAACTCCTGCGTGAACGCATCACCGTATGAACGCATCCACGCACGACCGTATGACCCGGAGCCGCGCCGCTCCCTTCACCGAGGAGAACCCCCAGCATGACCAGGCCACACGTTGGGGCTGTGGGGGTGTCCCCCACAAGACACGGCGCCCTCCTGTCGGCGATCATCGCCCTGGTCGTGGGCCTGTCCGCCGCCATATACGTCTCCGCCGCCTCCGACCACGGTCCCGGACTCGACCCCCGGGCCGTCACCCGCGCCGCGGCACCCGGCCCCGGCAGCGCCGCCCCCATCTCGACGGGCGTCTGGGTCGGCACCTGGGCGGCCTCCCCGGTCAGCGGCGAACCCGGCACCGAGACCGACGGCATGGCCGGCCGCACGCTCCGCAACGTCGTACACACCAGCGTCGGCGGAACGAGTGCCCGCGTCACGCTGTCCAACCTCTACGGCACCGGACCGCTCACCGTGACACACGCCACCCTCGCCGTCGCGGCCGGCGACGGGAGCGCGGCGGCGGTCCCCGACACGCTGCGCCGGCTCACCTTCGGCGGCGCCACCACCGTCGTCGTCCCGGCCGGCGGGCAGACGGTCAGCGACGCCGTCACCGTCGCCGTCCCGCACGACTCAGACGTCCTGGTCAGCACCTACTCCCCCACCTCCGCCGGACCGGTCACCTACCACCCGCACGCCCGGCAGACCAACTACGTCGCCGAGGGCGAGTCCACCGAGGACGTCAGCGGCGCCGCGTTCACCGGGGCCGGCGACCGCTGGCGCTACCTGACCGCCCTCGACGTGCTCAGCAACGAGGCCGACGGCACCCTCGTCGCCCTCGGCGACTCCATCACCGACGGCGTCACCTCCACCGCGGGCGCGAACCGCCGCTGGCCCGACGTCCTCGCCGACCGGCTGCGGGCGAGCGTCGCCACCGACGGGGACACGCCCCGCTACGGCATCGTCAACGAGGGCATCAGCGGCAACCGGGTCCTCGCCGACGACTCCCGCCGCGGCGCCGCCGCCGTCAACCGCTTCGAACGGGACGTCCTCGGCCGCACCGGCGTCAAGGTCGTCGTCATCGACCTCGGCATCAACGACATCCTGCGCGACCCGGGGCTCGCCGACCCGCAGACGGTCGTGGACGGCCTGCGGACCCTCGTCGACCGGGCCCACGCCCACGGCATCAGGGTCGTCGGCACCACCCTCACGCCGTTCCGCGGCCACCGCGGCTACAACGACGGCCGCGAGGACGTACGGCAACAGGTCAACCAGGCGATCCGCGCGGACGGGGTGTTCGACACGGTCGTCGACCTCGACCGGGCGCTGCGCGACCCGTACGACCCGCGCAGCCTGCGCCCGGAGTACGACTCGGGCGACCATCTGCACCCCAGCGACCGGGGCTACCGCAAGATGGCGGAGACCATCGACCTGGCGAAGCTGGCAGGAGCGGCACCCGCCCGACTGTGACATCCCCCGAGCCCCGCACCGGGCTCAGCCCGAGCGAGCGGATCCCGGGGCGGGCTCAGTCCTCGTAGCGGCGCTCCCGCTGTTCCTCGCGGGGCCCGGACCCTGCGCCGTGGCCCCGGCCGAGACCGTGCCCGTGCAGGAGGTCCTTGTGGCCCTCGAGTATCCGGCGGTGGGCCTCACCCTCGTCGTCCCGGGACGACGACTGCAGCTCGCGCTTCGCCGCCTTGCGGTCCAGCTTCTCCTGCCGCCGGACGGCCCGCGTCTTCTTGCGCTCGATGCCGACCCCACCCCAGAAGGCGAACCCGCCGACGACCACCCGCGGCGCGCCCGGGTCACCGGGAACACCGGTCTCCCGTTGGTCGAAGCCGCCCATCACACCGATCCCGCGGACCACGACCTCGACCCCCGGCGGCACCGTGATCTGCACCCCGCCCATGATCGCGACACAGTTGATCTCGATCTCACCGGCGGCGAAGTTCGCCTCACGCAGGTCGATCTCCCCGCCGCCCCAGAAGGCGAAGCAGTTGAAGCGCCGGGGGGCCGTCCAGCGGCCCCTGCGCTGGAAGCCGGACATCACGGCCACCGCCCAGGCCGACGAACCCTCGCCGCCCACGATCCGCCCGGCCCAACCCCCCTCCGCCAGCGGCTCCTTGTGCAGCGACACCAGGGGCGGCGGCGTGACCCCGGCGACCGGCAGATCCCGGGTGATCGGCGCCAACTCCCCGTACGTGCGCGCCTTGTACGTCTCCTCCAGCCGCTCCTCGAACTCCGTCATGTCGAGCCGGCCCTCCGCGAGGGCGTCCCGCAGGACCTCGGCGACCCGCTCACGATCGGCGTCGGAGGCACGGAGATCCGGCAGGCCCGGGGCTGCGTCGTCGGTCATATCAGCAGCCTACGAGTTCCCGGGCGCCGGCACTACGGTCTCCCTCGCGGTCTCCCGGTCCTGGTACATCCTGGCGATCACGGCCTCGATGTCCGGCTCCCGCACCGACAGGTCCACCAGCGGATACTCCGCCGCGATCCGGGCGACGAGCGGAGCCGCCGACTCCGACGCCGGGAACGCCAGCCACTGCCTCGGCCCGTCCACCTTCACCACCCGCGCCGCCTCCCCCACCTCGACCGGCGGCAGCTCCCGCTCCAGGTCCACCACCAGCGTCCGCTCGCTCTCCCCCGCCTCGTGCAGCCCGGCCAGCGCACCGTCGTAGACCAGACGACCGTGGTCGATGACCATCACCCGCGAGCAGAGCTGCTCGATGTCCTGGAGGTCGTGCGTGGTGAGCAGGACCGTCGTACCGCGCTCGGTGTTCAACTCGCGCAGGAACTCCCGCACCCGCGCCTTGGAGACCACGTCCAGACCGATCGTCGGCTCGTCCAGATACAACACCTCGGGATCGTGCAGCAGCGCCGCCGCGATGTCCCCGCGCATCCGCTGGCCGAGCGACAGCTGACGCACCGGCACCTCCAACAGCGCCGACAGGTCCAGGAGTTCGACCAGCCGGTCGAGGTTCTCCCGGTAACGGCCGTCCGGGATCCGGTACATGCGATGCATCAGCCGGTAGGAGTCGATCAGCGGAAGGTCCCACCACAGCGTCGTACGCTGCCCGAACACCACCCCTATGCGATGCGCCAGCCGCGTCCGCTCACGGGACGGGTCGATCCCGGCGACCCGCAGCCGGCCCCCGCTCGGCGTCAGGATTCCCGTCAGCATCTTGATCGTCGTCGACTTCCCCGCGCCGTTCGGCCCGATGTAACCGACCATCTCACCGCGCGCCACGGTGAACGAGATCGCGTCCACCGCCCGCACCCGCCGCAGCTCCCGCTTCAGAAAACCGGTCCTCCTGCGCACGTCGAAGACCTTCTCGACCCGGTCCACCTCGATGAACGCGCTCTCCGACACCGTCGCACCCTCTGACACGCTCGCCCTCAACTCCCCGTACTCCGATACGTCCGCAGCCCCGCCCGCCACGCCAGCCCCGCCACCGCACAGCACGCCACCGCCACCAGCGGCGGAGCGAACGCCGCCCACTCCGGCAGCCCCAACGGATACGGCCGCCCCAACACATGAGCCGCCGGAACCCAGTTGACGAACGCCAACGGCAGCACGAACGTCACCCCGCGCACCAGCTCCGTACCGAACACGGTCGGCGGATACTGCAACAGCGTCTGACCGCCGTACGTGAACGCGGCCTGCACCTCGGACGCGTCCTGCGCCACGAACTGGAACGCCGCGCCCGCCACGAACACCGCCGCGAAGATCAATCCGCCGCACACCAGCATCACCGGCACCAGCGCCACCTTCACCGGCGTCCAGGCGACGTCCAGCGCCACACACGCGTAGCCCAGCACCAGCGCGCCCTGGATCAGCCGGGCCACCCGACGCAGCGCGAACCGGTCCGCGGCGACCTGGGCCAGCACCGGCGCGGGCCGCACCAGCAACGTGTCGAGCGTGCCGTCCCGCACCCGCGAGCCCAGCCGGCCCGCCGAACCGATCGACAGGTCAGCGAGCCCGAACGACGTCGCCGACAACCCGTACAGAAACGCGACCTCCGGCAGCGTGTACCCGCCCAGCACATCCACCTGCGAGAACATCAGCAAGATCGCGACAAAGTCCAGCCCCGTCACCAGCAGACCACCGACCACGGTCAGCACGAACGACACCCGGTAGGCCAGCGTCGAACGGATCCACATCCCGGCGATCAGCCGATAGGCCCGCAACCCCTCCACCAGCCGGCCACCCTCACCCACCCTGCACCACCACCCGCCGCGTCGCCGCCCCCTGCACCAGCCGGCCCACCGCCAGCAGCACCACCGCCCAACCCGCCTGGAACGCGAACGCCAACAGCGGATCCGTCCGCCCCATCAGCACGTCCGCGGGCATCTGCAACAACGCCGACCACGGCAGCAGCGTCACGATGTCACCCAGCGGCTGAGGAAACGCGTTGAGCGGCAGCGCCATCCCCGAGAAGAACATCCCGGTGACCATCAGCACCTGCACCGCGCCCGTGCCGTCCATCAACCAGAACCCGCTCAACGCCACCAGGAACCGGATCCCGTAACTGACCACCATCGCCAGCACGATCGTCACCGCGAAGGCCAGCCAGATCACCGGATCGTGGGGCAGCGCCGTCGGAAAGAACAACGCCCCGAAGACGAACGGCAGCACCCCGCGGCCCAGCAGCTGGAACAACGCCCGCCCCAGATCACCCGCCAGCCACCACGCCTGGAGATCGGCCGGCCGGTACAGGTCGATGGCGACCTCACCCGTACGGATCCGCTCCATCAACTCGGTCTCGAATCCGCCGCCCTGGATCGCGAGCGTCGCGAACAGCGCCTGCCCCAGCCACACATAGGTGACCGCCTGCGCCTGGTCATAGCCCCCCAGGTGCGGCCGCTCGTCCCACAACGCCAGATATGTGTAGACGAGGATCAGGCCGAAAACGGTATTGGTGAACACGCCCGCGGCCGTCGCCACCCGATAGGTCGCGTACCTTCTGAAACCCCCCGCCGCGACGGTCGCGTACAACCGCGCCGATCCCAAGGCAACCGTCCTCCTCGCCCGCTAGTCATCCTTGGTGCCCTCTTCGACACCGAAACGCAGGAGCCTAGTGCGCCGCTCCGGCCACGTGCCACGCGTTTTCCGGGCACGAGGTGTGACCGAACGCGCGCCGATTGTCGGGAACGGAACGCTTGGTGCGAGAGTCTTCAACAGGGGACGCAGAAGGCGTACGAGGCTTACGAGGCGTACGGGAACGTACGACGCGAAACAGGAGTCCAGCAACACATGAGTGACGAGCCACAGCCGCAGCAGCCCACCGAGGGCTCGGCACCCGGAGCCCCCGAGGCGGGTGACGGAGGAAGTGGCGAGGGAGGCAAGAAGATGAAGCGACCCAAGCGCACCGGACTGCGCCGGCTCCTGCCCACCTGGCGGATGGTGCTCGGCACGTTCGTCCTCGGCGTCCTGGTGCTCGCCGGGCTCTTCTTCCTCGGCTACTCCATGGTCAAGATCCCGCCCGCCAACGCGCTCGCCACCAAGCAGTCCAACGTCTACCTCTACGCCGACGGCACCGAGATCGCCCGCGACGGCACCGTCAACCGCGAGAACGTCGACCTCTCCCAGATCTCCAAGGACGCCCAGCACGCCGTCCTCGCCGCCGAGGACCGCGACTTCTACACCGAGTCCGCCATCGACCCCAAGGCGATGCTCCGGGCCGGCTGGAACACCGCCACCGGCAAGGGCAAGCAGTCCGGCTCCACGATCACCCAGCAGTACGTGAAGAACTACTACCTCGCACAGGAACAGACCGTCACCCGCAAGGTGAAGGAGTTCTTCATCTCCATCAAGCTGGACCGCGAGACCTCCAAGGACGACATCCTCGAGGGCTACCTCAACACCAGCTACTTCGGCCGCAACGCCTACGGCATGCAGGCCGCCGCCAAGGCGTACTTCGGCGTCGAGGCAGCCAAGCTCACCCCCGCCCAGGGCGCCTACCTCGCCGCCCTGGTCAACGCGCCCAGCGAGTACGACATCATCGCCCACCCCGAGAACAAGGCCGCCGCCGAGGCCCGCTGGAACTACGTCCTCGACGGCATGGTCACCAAGGGCTGGCTCAGCGAGACCGCCCGCACCGGCATGAAGTTCCCCGCGGTCAAGGAGACCTCCGGCGCCGACACCGGCATGTCCGGACAGCGCGGCTACCTCGTCAACGCGATCAAGGACTACCTGCGCGACAACAAGATCGTCACCCAGGACGAGCTCGACGCCGGCGGCTACCGCATCACCACCACCATCGACAAGAAGAAGCAGGACGCCTTCGTCGACGCCGTCAACGACAAGCTGATGAAGAAGCTCGACAAGAAGAACCGCAAGGTCGACACCTACGTCCGCGCGGGCGGCGCCGCCGTCGAGCCCAAGACCGGCAAGGTCCTCGCCCTGTACGGCGGCATCGACTACGTCAAGCAGTACACCAACAACGCCACCCGCCAGGACTTCCAGGTCGGCTCCACCTTCAAGCCGTTCGTCTTCACCTCGGCCGTCGAGAACGACTCCGAGACCCAGGACGGCCGCCCGATCACCCCCAACACGATCTACGACGGCACCAACAAGCGCCCCATCCAGGGCTGGTCCGGCGGCACCTACGCCCCCGAGAACGAGGACTACGTCAACTACGGCAACATCGACGTGCGCACCGCCACCGACAAGTCGGTGAACTCGGTGTACGCGCAGATGGCCGTCGACGTCGGCCCCGCCAAGGTCAAGCAGACCGCGATCGAGCTCGGCCTGCCCACCGACACCCCCGACCTGCAGCCCTACCCCTCCATCGCCCTCGGCACGGCCAACGCCAGCGTCCTGGACATGGCGGAGGCCTACGCCACCCTCGCCAACCACGGCAAGCACGGCACGTACACCCTGATCGAGAAGGTCACCAAGGACGGCTCCGACGTGGTGGACCTGCCCGAGCAGAAGTCCTCCCAGGTCGTCAGCCGCGAGGCCGCCGACACCACCACCTCGGTCCTGCGCAGCGTCGTCCAGAACGGCACCGCCACCGCGGCCCTCGCCGCCGACCGGCCCGCCGCGGGCAAGACCGGCACCGCCGAGGAGGACACCGCGGCCTGGTTCGCCGGCTACACCCCCGACCTCGCCACCGTGGTCGCGGTCATGGGCCAGGACCCGCAGACCGCCGCCCACAAGTCCCTCAAGGGCGCGATGGGCCTGCCCCGCATCAACGGCGGCGGCGCACCCACCGAGATCTGGGCCCAGTTCACCAAGAACGCCCTGAAGGGCGAACCGGCCACGGACTTCAACCTCCAGATCCAGGAGGGCGGCGAGCAGTCCGCCTACCCCTCGACCCCGCCCTCCGAGGACGAGCCCACCGACGACGAGTCCGACGGCAGCTCGCCGGACACCGACGCCACCAAGGGCCAGACGCAGGGCCAGACCCAGGGACAGACGAACGGCGGCACGACCAACGGCGGCACCACCGGAGGCACCACCTCCGGCAGCACCACCGAGGGCGGCACGACCACCGGCAACACGTCGGCCGGCACCACCGACGGCGGCACGGCGACCAGCGGAACGAGCTCGGGAACCAACTCCGGCACCACCGACGGCAACACGTCCACCGGCACGTCGGACGGCGCGACCGGAGACACCGGCACCACGGTGGGCACGACGACCGGCCCCCAGCTGACGGCCACGGGCTGGGACTGACGTCCCTCAGTGACCGCTGGTCGCCTTCAGCCCCACCACGGCGACCAGCAGCAGACACACGAAGAAGATCCGGGCCGCGGTCGCCGGCTCCCCCAGCACCACCATGCCGACCACCGCGGCCCCCGCCGCCCCGATCCCGACCCACACGCCATAGGCGGTACCGATGGGGAGGGAACGGGCGGCGTACGACAGCAGCAGCATGCTGGCGACGATGCCGGCGCCGGTGAACAGACTCGGGACGAGCCGGGTGAACCCGTCCGTGTACTTCATCCCGATCGACCAGCCGACTTCCAGCAGACCGGCGACGACGAGCAGAACCCAGGCCATGTGGGCCACCTCCGAGACGCGAACGCGAACGCACTGACACAGCGATGCGTCGTCTTTTCCTGCGTTCCCCCAGGCATCCCTGCCTGCGGCATCCCGGTACGGCGCGTCTCGTCGGGCTCCTTCCAAACGTAGCAAAGAAACAACAAAAGGGCTGGTGACCATGGTCACCAGCCCTTTTCGCCGACTAAATCAGAGGCACAGGCGGCACAGGCCGATCAGAGATACAAGCCGGTCGAGTCCTCCGAGCCCTCGAACCGGTCGGCCGCCACGGCATGCAGATCGCGCTCCCGCATCAGCACATACGCGACACCCCGTACCTCGACCTCCGCACGGTCCTCGGGGTCGTACAGCACCCGGTCCCCCGGCTCCACGGTCCGCACGTTCTGCCCCACGGCGACGACCTGGGCCCACGCCAGCCGACGACCGACGGCCGCGGTGGCGGGAATCAGGATGCCGCCACCCGAACGCCGCTCACCCTCACCGGTCTCCTGCTTCACGAGCACACGGTCGTGCAGCATCCGGATGGGCAGCTTGTCGTGCGTGGTACTCAGGTCGTCTCTCTTGGCGCTCACACCACTGAACCTACCCCGCGCGGATACCCGGGGAGCGCAGGGGATCAGCCCTTGCGGCGCCGCCCGCTGAACGCGAGCAGCCCCACCACGCCGACGACCACGAGCGCCACCGGCACGACCCGCTCCAGCCGGGGCGCGCCCTCCTCGTTCACGAACTGCGCCCGTACCTCGCTCACGGCGCGGTTGACCTGGACGTAGGCCTTCCCGAGCGTGTGATCGACGTTGGCGACGACCTTGGCTTTGGCGTCCCCGACGATGGTCTTCGGATGCACCCGCACCCCGATCTCGTCCAGCGTCTCCGCCAGCACCTCGCGGCGGGCCCTGATGTCCGCCTCGATCTGCGCCGGGGTTCTGGTGTCCGACGTCTCCGCCACGGTAAGGCCTCCGAAGTCAGCTGTGTCTTGTTCTGGACAGTCTGTCAGCTCTGCCCGCCGCCGCACTGTCAGGACCCCCGGTTACGCTGGCCCGATGAGCGAGCGACTCCAGCCCGGGGACGTGGCCCCCGCCTTCACCCTCCCCGACGCCGACGGCAACCAGGTGTCCCTGTCGGACCACAAGGGCCGCAAGGTCATCGTCTACTTCTACCCGGCCGCGCTTACCCCCGGCTGCACGAAGCAGGCATGCGACTTCACGGACAACCTGGAACTGCTGACCGGCGCCGGGTACGACGTCATCGGCATCTCCCCCGACAGCCCCGAGAAGCTGGGCAGGTTCCGCGACAAGGAGTCCCTGAAGGTCACCCTCCTGGCCGACCCCGAGAAGACCGTCACCGAGGCCTACGCGGCGTACGGCGAGAAGAAGAACTACGGCAAGACCTACATGGGCGTCATCCGCTCCACCATCGTGGTCGACGAGGAGGGCAAGGTCGAACGAGCCCTGTACAACGTCCGAGCCACCGGCCACGTCGCCAAGATCATCAAGGACCTGGGCATCTGAGCCCCCTCACTCCCCCAGGCGGCCCGCGTCGGAACCCCGACCCGGGCCGCTTCACTTTTCGGGCGTGACTGTCCGATAAACGGTTCGTTACTCCGTACGAGACCACGAACGGGTGGTCGGGGACGGAGGGGGTTTGGATGGGAGCGAGGTACACCCTGGAGTTGCTGCATGAGGCAGCTCGTGCGACAACGAACTGGGACGACGCCGTGCGGTGGTGCGGCGGGACGCCGACTCCGGGCAGCAGACGCTATCTGCGCCAGAAGATGGCGGACGCAGGTGTCGATGTATCGCACTTCCCGACCGGATGGGCACGCCACGGCGAAGCGCTGCTTCGAGAAGTGGTGGCCGAATCGAGCAGCATCAAGGAAGTAGTTCGCCGCCTGGGCATCAACCCGGTGGGCGGCAACCACGCCCACATCAGCCGTCGCATCACGACGCTGGCCATCGACACGTCTCACTTCACAGTGCGACGAGGAGGGCCGAAGGGGTCGCGAGGTAATCCACTGACCCTGGGATCACCGGACACCGGCAGAATCCCCGGCAGCCGCCTACGGCGCCAACTACTGCGGCGCGGGATCGAGGAAGTCTGCACGACATGCGGGACAGGCTCCGAATGGAACGGCAAGCCCCTCCGGCTGGAAGTCGACCACATCAACGGCGACTGGTGGGACAACCGTCCGGAAAACCTACAGCTGCTCTGCCCCAACTGCCATGCGGTGACGGACACATACCGAGGACGCAAGCGGAGGACGATCGCGTGAGCAAGCCGGAATTCACGTGCGCCGTGCTGACTCGGGCGGCCGCCGACGCCACGAGCATGGTCGACCTGATGCGCAAGCTGGGCACGCCGATGGGCAGCGGTCCACGCCGCTATCTGAGGCAGCGCCTCCAGCACTACGACATCGACACCTCTCACTTCCACGAGGAAGCTCTGCCGGACCGCGAGCGGCGCAGTTACTCGGAGGACCTTCTCCGGGAGACAGCTGCCCGTTCACACAGCATCAAGGAGATGCTGGAGCACATGGGGTTCCCGCCGCGCGACAGCCCGTACGGCCACATCAGAAAGCAGCTGGACAAGTTCGGGATCGACACCTCGCACTTCACCGGAGGACGCAGATACGGTCCCGGCGTCCCTCCCCGCGACGAACTGGCGCCGTTGGTCGAGGCGGCAACAAGTCTGGCCGGAGTTCTGACCGCCCTCGGCCGGAGCGACACCGCCGCCGCCCGGGCACTCGTGAAGCGCGGCATCGAGTTCCACGGATTGTCGACCGCCCACTTCACGGGTCAGGGCCACTTTCGGGGCACCCGTTCCCCGCATCGCAAACCGTCAGCCGAGATTCTGGTGCCCCTCGCTCCGGGAAGCCCTCGCACCAGAACACTCTTGCTCAGGCGGGCCCTTGACGACCTCGGCGTGCCGCATGTCTGCGATGAGTGCGGAATTGGAGACACATGGCAGGGCCGACGGCTCGTGCTGGAGATCGATCACGTCAACGGCGATCGTCTGGACAACAGGCGGAAGAACCTGAGGTATCTGTGCCCTTCGTGCCACAGCCAGACGAGCAGCTTCTCGAAGCGGCGCCGGGAGGACGTCACTGCCTAGGTGCCGAGCCAGGCACAGTACAGTAAGCGTCCTGGGCCCGTACCCCAGCTGGCCAGAGGGCGCCGGTTTAGGTCCGGTGTGTCGTGGGTTCGAATCCCACCGGGCCCATAGGCAGATCAAGCCCCGCACCTTAGATGCAAAGGTGCGGGGCTTTTCCGTTGGTTCAGCCCAGCAACTCCCGCACCACCGGCACCAGCCCCCGGAACGCCTTGCCGCGGTGGCTGATCGCGTTTTTTTCTGCTGCCGTCAGTTCCGCGCAGGTGCGCGTCTCGCCGTCCGGCTGGAGGATCGGGTCGTAGCCGAAGCCGTTGGTGCCGGTCGGGGTGTGGCGGAGGGTCCCGGTGAGGCGGCCCTCGACGACGCGTTCCGTGCCGTCCGGGAGGGCCAGGGCCGCCGCGCAGGCGAAGTGGGCGCCCCGGTGCTCCTCGGCGATGTCCGAGAGCTGGGCCAGGAGCAGGTCCAGGTTGGCCCGGTCGTCGCCGTGCTTGCCGGCCCAGCGGGCGGAGAAGATGCCCGGGGCGCCGTTCAGGACGTCGACGCAGAGGCCCGAATCGTCGGCGACGGCCGGGAATCCCGTCGCCTGCGCGAGGGCGTGGGCCTTCAGCAGCGCGTTCTCGGCGAAGGTGACGCCGGTCTCCCTGACGTCGGGGATGTCGGGGTAGGCGTCCGCGCCGACGAGGTCGTGAGGCAGGCCTGCGTCGGCGAGGATCGACCTCAGTTCGGTGATCTTTCCGGCGTTGCGGGTGGCGAGGATCAGGCGGGTCATGCGCCCAGTATCCCCAGTTCCGCCCGGCGTCTCCTACGGGGTGCAGACCTTCGTCAGTTCGCCCGCCGCGTCGGTGACGGGGCTGAGGTCGGGGGTGTTGTCGCCGTTCTCGACAGCGGTGCGGACGTTGGCGACGGCTGCCTGGAGGTCGTCGACCGCCTTGTTGACGTCGGTGTTGTCCGTCTTGTCGCCGATCTTGTCGAGGTTGTTCTCGATGGAGGTCAGCGACTCCTCTGTCTGCGTGGGGTCGTTCGCGGCGTTCTCCACGGCCTGCTGGAGGTCGGTGACGCTGTCGGCGATGGAGTCGGCGGTCTGGACGCAGTCCAGGGCCTTGTTGACTGCGTCGCAGCCGGTCGCCGTCAGTCCCACGGTGAGGGCGACGGCCGCCGTGGCGGCGGCTATGACGGTTCGGCGACGCCGCTTCGGGCGTCGGCTCGCGGCCGTGGACATCAGTGTGTTCCTCCCCTTGCCAGGCCCAGGAGGCCCCCGTTGGTGTACTGGCCAAGACGCGTCGGCGGGCGGGCCGGTTGCTCGCGCCCGCCGCCCCTCTTGGTGTTCCCTTTACTTTTCGAGGACCGTATCAAGTGCCGTGCGCTGGAGGACAGTCAGTTCCGTGCAGCCCAGAACGGCCAGGTCCAGCAGGGAGTTGAGTTCCTCGCGGGCGAACGGCTCGGCCTCGGCGGTGCCCTGGACCTCGACGAAGCGGCCGTCGCCGGTGCAGACGACGTTCATGTCGGTCTCGGCGCGGACGTCTTCCTCGTAGCGGAGGTCGAGGAGCGGGACTCCTCCGACGATGCCGACCGAGACCGCGCTCACCGTGCCGGTGAGGGGCTGGCGGCCTGCCTTGATGAGCTTCTTGCCCTGGGCCCACGTGATGGCGTCCGCCAGCGCGACGTACGCGCCGGTGATGGCCGCCGTGCGGGTGCCGCCGTCGGCCTGGAGGACGTCACAGTCGAGGACGATGGTGTTCTCGCCGAGTGCCTTGTAGTCGATCACCGCGCGCAGTGAGCGGCCGATGAGGCGGGAGATCTCGTGGGTGCGGCCGCCGATCTTGCCGCGGACGGACTCGCGGTCGCCGCGGGTGTTGGTGGCGCGGGGGAGCATGGAGTACTCCGCGGTGACCCAGCCCTCGCCGCTGCCCTTGCGCCAGCGGGGGACGCCTTCCGTGACGGAGGCGGTGCAGAAGACCTTCGTGTCGCCGAAGGAGACGAGGACGGAGCCCTCGGCGTGCTTGCTCCAGCCACGTTCGATGGTGACGGGGCGGAGCTGTTCGGGGGTGCGGCCGTCGATTCGAGACATGGCGCTGATGCTAGCCGTAGCTGCGGAAGGGGCTCCTCCCACGGTGGTGGGAGGAGCCCCTTCGGTGGTGAGCCCTCAGGTGTGAGCGCGAAGGCTCACATCATGTCTTCGATCTCCGCGGCGATCGGGTCGGCGTCGGTGCCGATGACGACCTGGATCGCGGTGCCCATCTTGACGACGCCGTGGGCGCCGGCGGCCTTCAGGGCGGCTTCGTCGACGAGTGAGGCGTCGTTGACCTCGGTGCGCAGCCGGGTGATGCAGCCTTCGATCTCTTCGATGTTGTCGAGGCCGCCGAGTCCGGCGACGATCTTCTCAGCCTTGGTGGCCATGTTCCGTCTCCCTGAATTCCCTGATGCGAACCGCGATGTGAACCGCTTTTTCGCAGTAACCCACAGTTGGCCCAACTTCGCGAGCGATTGTGCCGGGTGTGCCGAAGGATGACGTCAGCGATGACGTCGCAGCAACCCAATCGTCCGTAGCTGGTCTACACCACCTGACAGGCGGTCGCCAAACGATGAGTGCCGAGAGCGCCGAGACCGAGATCAGCCCGGCCCGCCGACGCTGGCACACCGCGTTCCAGGGCCTGCAGAAGATGGGGCGCAGTCTTCAGCTGCCGATCGCCGTGCTGCCGGCCGCGGGCATCCTCAACAGGCTCGGTCAGCCGGATGTGTTCGGGGACGACGGGCTTGGCTGGACGAATGTGGCGAGGGTGATGCAAGGGGCGGGCGAGGCGCTGCTCGACGGTTCCCTCGGGCTGCCCCTGCTGTTCTGCATCGGCGTGGCCATCGGCATGGCGAAGAAGGCGGACGGTTCGACCGCGCTGGCGGCGACGGTGGGTTTTCTCGTCTATTACACCGTGTTGCGGCAGTTCCCGGAGGACTGTGAGCCGGGTTCGAAGGTGATTCCGGACATCGGGTGCCAGGCGACGGACAACACGGTGGGGGCTTTCGCGTTCCAGAACCCGGGGGTCTTCGGCGGAATCGTCATCGGGTTGCTGACGGCGTACTTCTGGCAGCGGTACCACCGCACGAAGCTGGTGGACTGGCTGGGCTTCTTCAACGGGCGCCGTCTGGTGCCGATCATCATGGCGTTCGTGGCGATCGGGTTCGCCGCGTTGTGCCTGTGGGTCTGGCCGCCCATCGGCGACGCTCTGGAGAGCTTCAGCGACTGGCTCGACAGGTTGGACGCCTGGGGTGCGGGCATCTTCGGGGTCGCGAACCGGGCGTTGCTGGTGATCGGTCTGCACCAGTTCCTGAACGTGCCCATCTGGTTCCAGTTCGGCAGTTTCACGAAGCCGGACGGCACGGTGGTGCACGGCGACATCAACATGTTCCTTCAGGGCGACCCGGACGCGGGTCAGTTCACCTCGGGCTTCTTCCCGATCATGATGTTCGCGCTGCCCGCGGCGGCGCTGGCGATCACGCACTGTGCGAGGCCGTCCCGCCGCAAGGAGGTCGGCGGGCTGATGCTGTCCGTGGCGCTGACGTCGTTCGTGACCGGTATCACCGAGCCGATCGAGTACTCGTTCCTGTTCGTCGCGCCGCTGCTGTACGCGGTGCACGCGGTGCTGACGGGGGCGTCGATGGCGGTGACGTGGGGGCTGGGTGTGCACGACGGTTTCAGCTTCTCCGCCGGGCTCATCGACTACGTCATCAACTGGAACCTGGCGACGCGGCCGTGGGCGATCATCCCGATCGGTCTGAGCTTCGCGGTCGTCTACTACGCGATCTTCCGTTTCGCGATCACGAAGTTCGATCTGAAGACCCCCGGGCGGGAGCCGGAGGATGAGCGGGAGGACGTCACGAAGGCGTGAGCGGAGGCCTGTGGCGGCCTGCCGCCGCACGGCTCGAGGGCCCTCGGAACTCGGTTCCGGGGGCCTTTTCGCATGCCCCGCGCAGAGCGGGAGGACGTCCGGGATCCGGCACGGCGCGTAGCGCTCCGGTTGCAGGTTTGACGGGTTCCTTATATCGCCTTCACCGTGCTACAACATGGTCTACACCACTGAGTGGTGTAGACCACCACCCGATGGAGGAAGTCTATGAGCACCGCCACCGCGCCCACGGCGGCCCCCTCGAAGAAGTGGGGATCCGGCCTGTTGCAAGGCCTGCAGAAGGTCGGCCGAAGCCTTCAGCTCCCGATCGCCGTGCTGCCGGCGGCGGGCATCCTGTTGCGACTCGGTCAGGACGACGTCTTCGGCAAGGACGGCCTCGGCTGGGACAAGGTCGCCAAGGTGTTCGCGACCGCGGGTGACGCCGTCTTCGCCAACCTGCCGCTGCTGTTCTGCGTCGGCATAGCCATCGGCTTCGCCAAGAAGGCCGACGGCTCGACCGCCCTCGCCGCGCTGGTGGGCTTCCTCGTCTACAAGAACGTGCTGACCGCGTTCCCGATCACCGACGCGCAGATCACCAAGGGCGCGGACGTGGCCGCCACCTACAACGACCCCAAGGTCTTCGGCGGCATCATCATGGGCCTGATAGCCGCGGTCACCTGGCAGCGGTTCCACCGCACCAAGCTGCCCGACTGGCTGGGCTTCTTCAACGGCCGCCGACTGGTCCCGATCCTGATGGCCTTCATCGGCACCGCTGTCGGCGTCCTGTTCGGCCTCGTGTGGGAGCCCGTCGGCGACGTCATCACCAACTTCGGCGAGTGGATGACCGGACTCGGCGCCGTGGGCGCGGGCATCTTCGGCGCCGTCAACCGTGCGCTGCTCCCCGTGGGCATGCACCAGTTCGTCAACACGGTGGCCTGGCAGGAGATCGGCTCGTTCAAGGACTCCTCCGGTGCCGTCTGGCACGGTGACCTGCCGCGCTTCTTCCACGGCGACCCGACCGCCGGCCAGTTCATGACGGGCTTCTTCCCGATCATGATGTTCGCGCTTCCGGCCGCCGCCCTGGCCATCACCCACACCGCTCGCCCCGAGCGCCGCAAGGCCGTCGGCGGCATGATGCTGTCGCTCGCGCTGACCTCGTTCGTCACCGGTATCACCGAGCCGATCGAGTTCGCCTTCATGTTCATCGCGCCGGTGCTGTACGTCATCCACGCGGTCCTGACGGCCCTGTCCATGGCCGTCACCTGGGCTCTGGGTGTCCACCACGGCTTCAGCTTCTCGGCAGGTGCGATCGACTACTTCCTCAACTGGAACCTGGCCACCAAGCCCTGGATGATCATCCCGATCGGCCTGGTGTTCGCGGCGATCTACTACGGCGTCTTCCGCTTCGCCATCATCAGGTGGAACCTCCCCACCCCGGGCCGTGAGCCCGAGGAGGAGGTCGAGGACCTCACCAAGGCGTAGGCGCGCACCCCGCCCGCGCAGGACATGCGAAGGCCCCCGGAGCCCTGAACCGCTCCGGGGGCCTTCTGCGTGGCGTCGGGTCTAGATCTCGTACGTCATCCGTGGCGCGGCCAGTTCCACCGGGCCGTCGAACACCGCGCGGGCGTCCGCCAGGTTGACCCGGGGGTCGGTCCACGGCGGGATGTGGGTCAGTACGAGCTTCCTCGCGCCCGCCCTGCTCGCCGTCTCGCCGGCTTCGCGGCCGTTGAGGTGCAGGTCGGGGATGTTCTCCTTGCCGTGCGTGAAGGCGGCCTCGCACAGGAAGAGGTCGGTGTCGCGGGCGAGGTCCTCCAGCGCGGGGCTGATGCCGGTGTCGCCGGAGTAGGTCAGCGACCTGCCGCCGTGCTCGACGCGGATGCCGTAGGCCTCCACCGGGTGCGCCACACGTTCGGTGTGCACGGTGAACGGGCCGATGTCGAAGGTGGACGGCTTGACCGTGTGGAAGTCGAAGACCTCGCTCATGGAGGAGGCCGACGGGGTGTCGGCGTAGGCCGTGGTCAGTCGGTGCTCCGTGCCTTCCGGGCCGTAGACCGGGATGGGGTCGCAGCGGCCGCCGTCGTGCCGGTAGTAGCGCGCGACGAAGTAGGCGCACATGTCGATGCAGTGGTCGGCGTGCAGGTGGCTCAGGAAGATCGCGTCGAGGTCGTAGAGACCGCAGTGGCGCTGCAACTCGCCCAGGGCGCCGTTGCCCATGTCGAGAAGCAGCCGGAAGCCGTCGGCCTCGAGGAGGTAGCTCGAGCAGGCCGATTCCGCGGACGGGAACGACCCCGAGCAGCCGACGACGGTGAGCTTCATGAAGGCGAAACCTCCGCTGGCGGGAAACCGAGAAGTACCGGGTGAGGTCCGGGGGACGGATCGTGGAACGAATGATCGTTAAATGGGGCGACGGGGGTCGTGCGGTGCGTCGAGCGTAAGGCGCAAAACCCCGGGTCGCTCCTCCGCCAGGGGCCGTTGTGGGCGAACTCACCTGTGGTGTCACCGGTTCGGCTGGACCGGGGGCATGTGAAGTGGTGATGGGGCGCGCGGCGGCGCTCGCACGCCGGTAACGTCGTCGTATGGACACGTCCTGGTGGCTCGCGCTCGCGGCGGTGATACTGCTCGCGCTGGTCGCGACGCTCGTGGACGGCTGGGGGCGGGGCCGCCGGCCGAAGCGGCGCGGGACCCGGCCGCCGGGCCGGACGACGGGGCGGCCTTCGGGCCGGTCGACCCGGGGCCACGGCTTCGCCGGCCGTCCCCAGCCTGCGGAGATCTGGTGGGCGGACGTGCCGTTCGAGGACGGTCCCGGGGTGAAGGACCGGCCGTGTCTGGTGCTCATGGTGCGCGGTGACCGCGCCACCGTCGCGAAGATCACCAGCAAGTACCACGACGAGCGGGCCGGGGTGATCCCGCTGCCGCCGGGTGCCGTGGGGGACGCGCAGGGGCGGCCGAGTTTCCTGGAGACGGACGAGCTGCGCCAGGTCCGGGTGAGCGACTTCCGGCGCAGGGTGGGTGTGGTGGACCCGGTCCTGTGGGACCAGGTCCGTCACCTGGCTACCTGAAACCCTACGCCCAGAGCTGGCCCTGGAGGGTTTCGATCGCTTCCTCCGTGGTGGCCGCGGTGTAGACGCCCGTGGACAGGTACTTCCAGCCGCCGTCCGCGACGACGAACGCGATGTCGGCGCTCTCCCCCGCCTTCAGCGCCTTCTTGCCGACGCCGATCGCCGCGTGCAGGGCCGCGCCCGTGGAGACGCCCGCGAAGATGCCCTCCTGCTGGAGGAGTTCGCGGGTGCGCGTCACGGCGTCCGCCGAGCCGACCGAGAAGCGGGTGGTGAGGACGGAGGCGTCGTACAGCTCGGGTACGAAGCCCTCGTCGAGGTTGCGCAGGCCGTAGACCAGGTCGTCGTAGCGCGGCTCGGCGGCGACGATCTTCACGTCCGGCTTGTTCTCGCGGAGGAATCGGCCGACGCCCATCAGCGTCCCCGTCGTGCCGAGGCCGGCGACGAAGTGAGTGATGGACGGAAGGTCGGCGAGGATCTCGGGGCCGGTGGTGGCGTAGTGGGCGCCCGCGTTGTCGGGGTTGCCGTACTGGTAGAGCATCACCCAGTCGGGGTGCTCGGCGGAGAGTTCCTTGGCGACGCGGACCGCGGTGTTGGAGCCGCCCGCGGCCGGGGAGGAGATGATCTCGGCGCCCCACATGCCGAGCAGGTCCCGGCGCTCCTGCGAGGTGTTCTCGGGCATGACGCAGACCATGCGGTAGCCCTTGAGCTTGGCCGCCATGGCGAGGGAGATGCCGGTGTTGCCGCTCGTCGGTTCCAGGATGGTGCAGCCGGGGGTGAGGCGGCCGTCCTTCTCGGCCTGCTCGACCATGTGCAGGGCGGGGCGGTCCTTGACCGAACCGGTGGGGTTGCGGTCCTCGAGCTTCGCCCAGATACGGACGTCGGCGGACGGCGAGAGCCGCGGCAGGCGCACCAGAGGGGTGTTGCCCACCGCGGCCAGCGGGGAGTCGTAACGCATGGGGTCCGGCGGCCGATCAGGCCATGCCGCCGGCCACGGCCGGCAGGATGGTCACGGTGTCGCCGTCGGTCAGCTTGGTGTCGATGCCGTCGACGAAGCGGACGTCCTCGTCGTTCAGGTACACGTTGACGAAGCGGCGCAGCTTTCCGTCGTCCACGATGCGGGCCTGGATGCCCGTGTGCCGGGTCTCGAGGTCGGTGAACAGGTCGGCGAGGGTGTCACCGGTGCCCTCCACCGCCTTCTGACCGTCGGTGTACTGGCGGAGGATGGTGGGGATGCGGACCTCGATGGCCATGGCTCAGGGCTCCTGTCGGAAGGTGTGGGCAGCGCGGGTTCGTGCGTGTGTGGCTCCCCCACGCTCGGCTGCGCTCGCGCGGGCGTACCCCCATCGGCTCACGGCCGTACGGCGGCGGGGTGGTGCGTCAACAGATGGCGCTGGCGAGCCTGCACAGGTCGACGTGCAGCCGCGCCACGAGCAGTGCGCCCGGCGTCTTCTCGCTCACGTCGTTCAGAACCATGGGCTCATCGTATCGATTCCCGGTCCGGCTCCTGGAATGTGATCCCACATCGCGGACGGTATGGGGCCGGGGAGTGAGATGTCACGGTGCCGCTAGGCCGACGTACGGCGCACCAGGCGAGTGGGGACGATCACGGACGGCCCGTCCGATGCCCCCTCCGATGCCCCCTCCGATGCCCCGTCCGGCGAACCGTCCGGGGTGTCCTCCCGGGCGAGCAGCAGCCGGGCCATCAGCCGGCCCATCTCCTCGATGTCCTGGTGGACGGTGGTGAGCGGCGGGTCGGTCGTCTCGGCGATGGAGGTGAGGTCGTCGAAGCCGACGACGGCCACGTCCTCGGGGACCCTGCGCCCGCGCTCCCGCAGGGTCTGCAGGGCGCCGGACGCCATGAGATCGGAGGCGACGAACACGGCGTCGAGGTCGGGGTGGCGGTCCAGCAGCGCGGCCATGGCGTCGGCGCCGCCCTGGCGGGTGTAGTCGGCCCGCTCGACGAGGGGCGGCGAGCCGGCGTCGCGCAGCACGTCCCGGTACCCGGCCAGCCGGTCCGCGGCGGAGTTCTCCTGGTCGTAGGGCCCGGTGACGGTCGCGATCCGCCGCCGGCCGAGGGCGACCAGGTGCTGGACGGCCAGCCGGGCGCCGCCGCGGTTGTCGCCGTCGACGTGGGCCTGGCCGGGCCGCACGGGGTCGCCGTCGCGCAGCAGCGGGCGGCCGCCGAACACGGCCGGGAGACCGAGCCGGTCGATGATCTCGGCCAGCCGGTCGCCGGGGCGCAGGGAGAACAGGATCGCGCCGTCGACATGGCCGCCGCCGAGGTAGTCGGCCACGCGCGCGTAGTCGTCGGGTTCCTCCAGGAACAGCAGGACGGCCTGGGCGCCGTGGAGTGCGAGTTCGCGGCGGACGCCGCGCAGGAGGAGGTCGAAGAAGGGGTCGATGAAGAGCCGGTTCTCGGGCTGGGCGGCGACCACGGCGACGGCGTTCGTGCGGTGGGTGACGAGTTGCCGGGCCCCCTGGTTGGGGACGTAGCCCAGTTCGGAGATCACCCGGCGGACCCGGTCGACGACCTCCGCCCGGACCCGGGCCTCCCCGTTGATCACCCGGGACACGGTCGACTTCGACACTCCCGACTGCCGGGCGACGTCTTCGAGCGTGGGCCGCCGTGCGTGCGAGCGTTGCGTCAACACCATCTCCGTTGGGGCGAGTTGTGCGTGCACCTTGCGGAAACGGTAACCGGCGGTCGGGAGCGGCGCCGGGACCAGGGCCTGCCCCGGGGCGTGTCCGACCACGCGAGCCCGGCGGGGACGGCCGGACGTGCCCTAGACGACCGGCTTGCCCGTCAGTTCCACGCCGGCCGAGCGCAGTTCCTCCAGGGCCCGGTCGGTGCTCTCCTTGGCCACGCCGGCGGTGAGGTCCAGCAGGACCTGGGTGCGGAAGCCCTCGCGGGCCGCGTCCAGGGCGGTGGCGCGTACGCAGTGGTCGGTGGCGATGCCGACGACGTCGACCTCGTCGATCTGGCGGTCCCGCAGCCAGTCGCCCAGCGTGGCGCCGTTCTCGTCGGCGCCCTCGAAGCCGCTGTACGCGGCCGCGTAGGCGCCCTTGTCGAAGACGGCGTCGATGGCGCCGGAGGCGACGGCGGGCGCGAAGTTGGGGTGGAAGCCGACGCCCTCCGTGCCCGCCACGCAGTGCGCGGGCCAGGAGTGCACGTAGTCGGGGTTGTCGGCGAAGTGGCCGCCGGGCGCGATGTGGTGGTCACGGGTGGCCACCACATGCCGGTATCCGGCGGGCGCCTGCCCGATCAGCTCGGTGATGGCGGCGGCCACGTCGGCGCCGCCGGCCACCGCGAGACTGCCTCCCTCGCAGAAGTCGTTCTGCACGTCTACGACGATCAAGGCGCGGCGCATGGTCGGTGTCCTTCGACTGAGGGTGAAGTAATTGAGCCTAGAGACTTTGTCGGCCCCGCGGGAGGGGGCGTCGCCCGGTGTGCGCCGGGTACACGCCCTAGTTACCCGACAGGCCCTGTACATACTCCGTGGGAATGACGGGTTCCCCGCGCGACAGCTGGGTCGCGGAGAGGGGCAGGCCGGCACGGGCCGCGATGTGGCGGTCGCGGACGGCGTCCAGGGGCTCGCGGCCGGCGACCTCGCCGCCCTTGACCAGCTCGACGAGCAGCTGGTGGTCGGCCAGTGCGGCGGGGACGGCGCCGGTGCCGACGACCTCGGCCTCGGCCACCCCGTGCGCGTCGGGCCGGCGTGCCGCCCACTTGCGGCCGCCGATGGAGGTCTTGCCGCCGGAGGACTTCTTCGCCACCGGCACCAGCGGTGCCCGCGGGTCGGCGGATCGGGCGCGGGCGACCAGCTTGTAGACCATCGAGCAGGTCGGGTGCCCGGATCCGGTCACCAGCTGGGTGCCGACGCCGTACGCGTCGACGGGGGACGCGGCCAGTGAGGCGATGGCGTACTCGTCGAGGTCGGAGGTGACGACGATCCGGGTGTCCGTCGCGCCGAGCTCGTCGAGCTGCTCGCGCACCCGGTGGGCCACGAGGAGCAGGTCGCCGGAGTCGATGCGGACCGCGCCGAGCTCGGGTCCGGCGACCTCGACGGCCGTCCGGACGGCCTCGGCGACGTCGTACGTGTCCACGAGCAGGGTGGTGCCCCGGCCGAGCGAGTCGACCTGGGCCTGGAAGGCGTCCCGCTCGGTGTCGTGCAGGAGGGTGAAGGCGTGGGCGCTGGTGCCCACGGTGGGGATGCCGTAGCGGAAGCCGGCGGCCAGGTCGGAGGTGGTGGCGAAGCCGCCGATGTAGGCGGCGCGGGAGGCGGCGACCGCGGCCAGTTCGTGGGTGCGGCGGGCGCCCATCTCGATCAGGGGGCGCTCCCCCGCGGCGGAGGACATCCGGGAGGCGGCGGCCGCGATCGCGGAGTCGTGGTTGAGGATGGAGAGGATCACGGTCTCGAGGAGCACGCACTCGGCGAAGGAGCCCTCGACGCGCATGATCGGCGAGCCCGGGAAGTAGACCTCGCCCTCCGGGTAGCCCCAGATGTCACCCGAGAAGCGGTATCCGGCGAGCCATTCCAGGGTCTCGTCGTCGACGATGTTCCGCTCGCGCAGGAAGCCGAGGACGTCCGCGTCGAACCGGAGGTTCTCGACGGCGTCCAGGACCCGCCCGGTGCCCGCGACGACGCCGTAGCGCCGGCCCTCCGGCAGCCGTCGGGTGAAGACCTCGAACACGCTGCGCCGTTCGGCCGTGCCCGCTTTCAGGGCTGCCTGGAGCATCGTCAGTTCGTACTGGTCCGTGAAGAGCGCCGTCGACGGAACATCCACCGGCAGCCCAAGGTCCGCAACGTCCACTTACCTCACCCAGTCCGTGACTCTCCGGCTACCCCAGGCGCGGCCGGGGGCCCGGGGGTTGTCCCCCGGTGTGTGCAGCATGGCAATGGATGGTACTCCCTTTTCGTCGGTGTGACGATTTCCCGGATGCGTGGCAGCATGGGCTTGTGACGTCACCCGCTCCCCTTGAGATCGAACGCACCGAGTCGGCGGAGGAGGTCTTCGCCGTACCCGAGCCGGACGTCCCCTGGGTCACGATCGTGCACAACGACCCGGTCAACCTCATGAGCTACGTGACGTACGTCTTCCAGTCGTACTTCGGGTACAGCAAGGACAAGGCCACCAAGCTCATGATGGACGTCCACCACAAGGGCCGCGCCGTCGTCTCCAGCGGTTCGCGCGAGGAGATGGAACGCGACGTGCAGGCGATGCACGGATACGGCCTGTGGGCCACCCTCCAGCAGGACCGGAAGTAGCCTCCCCTCCTATGCCTGGACACTTCGAACCGCTTCCCGGCGGCGGCGCGGCCGTCGCACTCGACGACGTCGAGATCTCCATCATCCGGTCGCTCGCCGTGCAGCTCCTGGAGCTCATCGGCCCCGGCCCGGCCGAGGACGCCCCCGACGACCCGCTCGCCGAGCTCTTCGCCGACGGGCCGAGCGAGCCTCCCGCCGACCCGGTCCTGCGCCGCCTCTTCCCGGACGCCTACACCGACCCGGAGGGCACCCCGGGGCCGGAGCGGGCGGGCGAGCAGAAGGCGCACTCCGCCGAGTTCCGCCGCTACACGGAGAACGACCTGCGGGCCGGCAAGCGCGAGAACGCCCTCACGGTGGTCCGCTCGCTGGACGCGTTGGCCTCCGAGGCGGCCGGCGCGGGCGGGGCGGTGCTGAAGCTGACGCCGCAGGAGTCCCAGCAGTGGCTCCGCGCGCTGAACGACCTGCGCCTCGCGATCGGCTCCCGCCTGGAGATCACCGACGAGGACGACACCGATCTCCTCTACCGGCTGCCGGACGAGGACCCGCGCAAGCCGATGGTGATGGCGTACCTGTGGCTGGGCGGGCTCCAGGAGACCCTCGTGGCGACTCTTCTGCCCTGATTTCTTCGCTTTTTTGTTCGCTCAGAGGACGCTCAAATCCGGATAACGATCGCATCAACGCGACGGCCGGGAGTGTCCTCTTTGTGTCTCGTTCATCCGCTTCTTCTTGTGTCGTGCGCCACAGCCCACCCGGGTGATCAATATTGCGGGCGTGATAAATCTTCACGACCGCCCGGCGAACACCACCCGTATGTTCCGCCGGGTGCGCCACCGAGCCGGTTGATCGCCGGCCAGGCATCGCTCCATCAATCCGGGGGGATCGAAACCCGATCCGAGGCCGACGAGAGGCCCGGGTCGGCATGGAGAAAGGCGCACCACACATGACCTCTGAGAAGGTCACTGACACCGCTGTCACTGACGCTCCCGAAGAGGGG
Source organism: Streptomyces sp. NBC_01334 (assembly GCF_035983595.1). Taxonomy (NCBI): domain Bacteria; kingdom Bacillati; phylum Actinomycetota; class Actinomycetes; order Kitasatosporales; family Streptomycetaceae; genus Streptomyces; species Streptomyces sp. NBC_01334. The sequence goes on from NZ_CP130718.1 coordinate 3,965,055, forward strand.
TACGAGCGCGGACTCGGCAGCCGCCAGGTCCAGATGATCGCGATCGGCGGCGCCATCGGCGTCGGGCTCTTCCTGGGTGCCGGGGCGAACATCGCCAAGGCCGGTCCCAGTCTCATCCTGATGTACGCCCTCGCGGGCGGGATCATCTTCTTCATCATGCGGGCGCTGGGCGAGCTGCTGCTCTACCGCCCGGTCTCGGGTTCCTTCGCGGAGTACTCGCGCGAGTTCCTCGGCCCGTTCTTCGGCTACTTCACCGGCTGGACGTACTGGCTGATGTGGGTCGTCACCGGCATGGCCGAGCTGACGGCCGCCGCGATCTACGTCAACTACTGGTTCCCGGCCGTCCCCCAGTGGGTGACCGCACTGGTCTTCCTGGTGATCCTGTTCGGGGTCAACCTGATCTCCGTGAAGCTCTTCGGTGAGCTGGAGTTCTGGTTCTCGATGGTGAAGGTCACCGCGCTGATCGGCATGATCGTCATCGGCCTGGGCGTCCTCACCTTCGGCTTCAGCAGCGCCGGCGACACGGCCGCGGTCTCCAACCTGTGGGCCTTCGACGGCTTCTTCCCCAAGGGCGTCGGCTCGTCCCTGATGACGCTCCAGGGCGTCATGTTCGCCTACCTCGCGGTCGAGCTGGTCGGCGTCACGGCGGGCGAGTCGCAGGACCCGGAGAAGACCCTCCCGAAGGCGATCAACACCCTGCCGTGGCGGATCGCGCTGTTCTACGTCGGCGCGCTCACGGTCATCCTCTGCGTCGTGAAGTGGACGGAGTTCGCGCCGGGCGTGAGCCCGTTCGTCGAGGCGTTCGCGAAGATCGGCATCCCGGCGGGCGCCGGCATCGTGAACTTCGTCGTGCTGACGGCGGCCCTGTCCTCCTGCAACTCGGGCATGTACTCCACGGGCCGGATGCTGCGGAACCTGGCCGACAGCGGCGAGGCCCCCGCGGTCTTCCGCAAGCTGTCGTCGACGAAGACCCCCGCCTTCGGCATCACGGTCTCGGTCCTGTTCATGGGCATCGGCGTGATCCTGAACTACGTCGTCCCCGAGAAGGCCTTCGGCTACGTCACCTCGGTGGCCACCGCGGCCGGCATCTGGACCTGGCTCATGATCCTGATCAGCCACGTCCTCTACCGCCGCGCGGTCGTCGCGGGCCGGCTGCCCGCCTCGTCCTTCCCGGCCCCGGGCGGCTCGGCGTTCAGCTGGGTGGCCATCGCCTTCCTGCTCTTCGTCACCGGCCTGATCGCGTACGACGCCGACTCCCGGGTCTGCCTCTACGTGATGGCGGGCTGGGCGGTCGCGCTCGGCATCGGCTGGGCGGTCCTGAAGGGCCGCAACCCGGAGATCACCGAACGGCGCGAGCCGGAGTTCGAGAAGGTCGGCTGACCGACCGGTCGACCACCCCCGGGACGTCCGGTCGCAGGGAGCACTCGTGGCGCCCCCTGCGGCAGCCGCTCAGGACGTCCGCGATGTGGGCCGTTCCGTACCACTCCTCGGTACGGAACGGCCCCTTTGCTTATCCTGGCGACCATGCTGACCATCACCCAGGCCCTGCACGACCAGATCGTCGCCCACGCGCGCAAGGACCACCCCGACGAGGCGTGCGGCGTGGTCGCGGGTCCGGCGGGCACGGACCGCCCGGAACGTTTCATCCCGATGCTGAACGCGGCCATGTCGCCCACGTTCTACGAGTTCGACTCGGGCGACCTGTTCAAGCTCTACCGCGAGCTGGACGACCGCGACGAGGATCCGGTGATCATCTACCACTCCCACACCGCCACGGAGGCGTACCCGTCCCGCACGGACATCTCGTACGCGAACGAGCCGGGCGCGCACTACGTGCTGGTGTCGACGGCGGACACGGACGGCGGGGGCGAGTTCCAGTTCCGCTCGTTCCGCATCGTGGACGCGGTGGTCACGGAGGAGGACGTACGGGTCGTCGAGGCGTACTGAGGCGCGCATCCGCGTTGCGGTGGCCCCCGCGCGCCTATGCCGCCGCCGTGCCCCGCAGCAGCGAGCGGATGGGGCGCCACAGCTCCGGCACGGCCACGACGCCGAGCGGGACACCGTTGCCGGGGGCCGTGCGCCAGATCAGGCCGTCCGGGTGGTGGAGCACCGCCGTGACCTCGTCCGGGGTGGGTGGCGCCGCGTTGCCGCGCAGGTAGACGGCCCGCAGGCCCAGGTTGCGGAGCCTGGTCAGGGCTCGGGCCCGGTTCTGGGCGTGGACCAGCACGCGGACGTCCGTGGAGGGGCCCGGCAGGCCCTCTCGGGCGGTGGGGCTGGGCAGGTTCAACGCCACCACCACCATGCCGTCGGGCAGCTTGCAGAAGCCTCCTGCGGCCATGCGGTCACACCCCCGTGCGCGTCGGTATCGAGGTCGTCGCCGGGGCCGGCGCCGAGGTCGCTGTCGATGTCGGTGTCGATGCAGGTGTCAATAAGAAGGGCACAGGAGGCACCTAAACACGATCGGCGGCAACCCGCCAGAGGGGTTGCCGCCGATACGCGTCTGACCTGCTAAAACGTCGACTACTTGGTCGACGGACCGACCTTCACCTTGATCGTGGAACCGCTGAGCGGCTCGTTGACGATCTTGATCGAGGTGTTGGTGTCAGTGACCTTGACGCCCGCGAGCGGGGTCGTCGCGTCGTAGTACGTGGACTTGCCGTCGTCGAAGACCGGGACACCCGGACGCGACTTGATCTTGACCGCGACGTCCGCCTTGTGCAGCGTGATCGCGTCCGTCCGGTACTGGCTGAAGGGCGAGTCGAAGCTCTGCAGACGGGCGTTCATCGCGGAGCCGTCGGCCCACTTCAGCGCGGTCGGGTGCGAGTCGATCGGGAGGATCAGGCCCTCACCCGGGTGCTGGCTGGTGTTGTCGTCCGCCTGCGAGGTGTCCCACTTCCAGATCAGCAGACCGTTCTGGTAGGCGTAGTGCTCCACCCAGTCGGGCCGGGTCGTCGAGAAGCCGAAGTTGTACGGGCCGACCTTGAGGGTCTTGTCGTACGACACGTACTGGCGGTTCTCGGCGATGTAGTACTGGGCGTAGTCGTCCGTGATGGACGCGCCGATCCGGGAGAAGCCGGTCGCCGTCCACGCCGCGTCCGCGGTCTCCGCGTTGTCGGAGAACAGCGTGGCGCCGTCCGCCGTCACCTTGATCTCGTCGGCCGCGAAGCCCTTCTGGGCCACGCCGCCGTCGGTGGCGTACCGGAAGCGGAGGCTGATCTTCTGGCCCGCGTAGGCGTTCAGCGGGAAGGTCAGCTTCTGGTAGGCGTCGACCGTGCCGGTGAGGGCGGGCTTGCCGCTGCCGTCACGCGGGACGGCGCTGCCGTCGGCCAGGGTTCCGTCGACCGGCGTCCAGTTGGCGCCGTCGGTGGAGACCTCGGTGTACAGGTAGTCGTAGTCCTGCTCGATGTCCCACCAGCCGTCCAGGGACAGCGAGGCCGACGTCTTGCCGGTCAGGTCGACCGCGCGGGTCAGGGTGTTGCGCAGGTCGTCACCGCTGCCGCTCCACCACTGCGTGGCGCCCTCGGCCGGGGCGACCACCTCGGTGGTGACCTCCTTCTCCGGCAACTGGACCACGAGGGCCTGGGCGTTCTTGGTGTTGTACTCCGCGACGCCGAGCGTGTGGGTGGACTTCACGCCCGCCTTGGCCACGTCGTAGTCGAGCCAGCCCAGCTGGAGCTTGTCCCAGGCGTTCATGTCGCCGGGAAGGTCGCCGATGGCCTCCTTGCCGGTGCCGAGCCAGGAACCGGAGGACATCAGGGTCCAGAAGCCGGTGGAGTTCTCGCCGCCGCCGGAGGTGTCGTACTCGTCCGGCAGGCCGAGGTCGTGGCCGTACTCGTGCGCGTAGACGCCGAGTCCGCCGTTCTCCGGCTGGATGGTGTAGTCGCCGACCCAGATGCCGGTGTCGCCGACCTGGGCGCCGCCGAGCTTGTTGGTGTCCGGGCCGGTGGAGCCGGCGTCGGTGCCGAAGGCGTACCAGCGGTGTGCCCAGATGGCGTCCTCGCCCTGGGCGCCGCCGCCCGCGGACTCGTCCTCACCGGCGTGCACGATCTGGAAGTGGTCGATGTAGCCGTCGGACTCGTTGAAGTCGCCGTCGCCGTCGTAGTCGTAGCGGTCCCACTGGTCGAACTCGGCCAGCTCCGCCTTGATCTCGGCGGCGGTGGCGCCGGCCGCCTCACGCTCGGCGACCCAGGCGTTGACGCCGTCCTGGACCGCGTACCAGGCGCCGGTGGAGGCGTTGTTGGAGCCGTACCGGGCCTCGTTGTAGGGGACCTTGACCCAGTCGGTCACCTCGCCGTCGACCGAGTAGCGGCCCGAGGACTGCTTCTCGTAGTACTTCTTCAGCGACTCGGTGTTCTTGCCGGTGCCGAAGTACAGCTCCTGGAAGTGCTTCTGGTTGTAGTCCGCCTGCCAGGCGGTGGAGTTGTCCTTGCTGCGGTCCGGCGCGGCTATCTGGTTGTGCAGCGGGCCGGCCGTGCCGCCGTAGCGGCTGTCGACCTGGTCGCCGAACTCGACGAGGATCGTGAAGATCTTGTCGGTCTTCTCGCGGCCGAGCTCGACGTACTTGCTGTCGCCCTTCCGGCTCTTGAGCTGGACGACCTTCGAGCCGTCCCGGTTCTTGACCGATGCCTCGCCGGATATGACCTGCTCGATGGCCTCCTCGCGCTGCGCCTCCTGGGTCTTGCTGAGCGGGCCGTCGAAGTCGTGCTCCTTGGCCTTGGCCGGCTGCGGGTCCTGCCGGTCCACCGCCGGGGCCTTCGCCGAGGTGTTGTCGGCGGCCTGTGCCACGGCGAACGTCGAGAACGTCGCCGAGGCCGCCGCAAGGGCGACGACCGTGGCGGCCGTCCTGAACGTCCAGGATCTACTGGTCACTTGATGTCCTCCCACGCACGCGTCCGGACGCGCGGAAAGGGGGGATCCCTGTCAAGGAAGGTCCGCGCGCTGTTATACGCGTGTAGTCAAGTGACGCCATTTGACTACTGGTTTACGAGAAAAGACAGACCTTGACTTGGACAAGTCAACTGCATTATTGGGAGTGGGTGTTCGCATTGCGGACATGTGACTGTAACGTGGCGGAGGCCTCGACAGGCGCGCAGGACAGTCCACTTGATGGACGTCATGACTCCGTGCGCCCCCTGTGCACCGGCACCGTGGGTTAGGTCACGCTTACCGTTCGTCCCGCTCGGGCATGCAGGCGATTAGAGTCGAGACCGCCCCCGCTTCCGAGGACACCGATTGCCATGCCTCGTCCGACTGTCGCACAGCTCACGTACGGTTCCTGCACCGTCATCTGCTCGACGCTCGCCATGCTGCTGCTGTCACAGACGAGTTCGGGCCCCGGGATCGCGGTCGTCGTCGTCGCCGCGGTCGCGCTCGGCGTGCTCGTCGCCATGACGGTGCCGGTGCCCAAGCCGTCCAGGGCCCCCGTGGCCCGCTCCACGACCCGTTCCGTGATCCGGCCCGCGGCCCGCTCCACAGTGAGCGTGCCCGCGAGCCGGCCCGAGCCCGTCACCGTTCCCGCGCGCGCCCCCGTGCACGCGTCGGTCCGGGCTTCGGTCGCCTCCTCGTCCGAGCCCGTCCGGGAGCCCACGGCCCCCTGACACACGTGCGCAGGACGGAGGGCCCGCACCTCGTGGTGCGGGCCCTCCGTCGTGCGCGCGGTCGGCTCACCGCGTGCTGACCACCACCGTCTTGGCCGCCTTGTCGTGCAGACCCTGCTTGTAGGGCTTGTCGAAGAAGCTCCAGCCACCGCAGATCGCCGTCCACACACAGGCGCAGCAGAACGCGAACGGCACCCACAGCACCAGGGCGCGGATCAGCGAGGTCTGCGTGGAGGGAGTGGAGCCGTTGTCGAGGTTGGCCACCCGCATGCCGAGCCACTTCTTGCCCAGCGTCTGGCCCGACTTGGCGGTCAGGATCGTGTCGTACGCGACGTACAGGATCGCGGCGAGGAGTTCGCGCCCGAAGGTCTTGCCGAACTCGATGTCGTCCGCGTCCACCGTGTACTGCGCGACCCCGAAGGCCCAGGCCAGCAGGGACACCACGATGAAGACGAGGATCATGTCGATGATCCGGGCCAGCGTGCGCTTGCCGCTGTCGGCGAGCGGGGGCATCCCGGAGAGCGGGTCGGCCGGGTAGCCGCCGTAGGGGTCGCCGCCCTGCGGCCCACCGCCGTACGGGCCGCCGCCGAAGGGTGGGGGCTGACCCGACCCGCCGCCGTACGGATCGTGCGATGCGTCGTACGGCGAGCCCTGCCCCGCACCGGACGGGGGCTGACCCTGACCGTACGGGGACTGCGGGGGCTCCTGCCGCGGAGGCCGCTTCCTGAACGGGTCGTCCTCCGGCGGCTCGCCGCCGCCGGAGCCGGGGGGCGGTTCGGTGGTCATGCCCCCGAGTCGACCGCGAACCCGCGGACTCCGCATCCGGCGAGCGGCCGTCCGGGGGACGGGGTGCCGGGGTACGGAGACACGGGGTGCGGGCGTACCCAGGTGCGGGCGAACGGGGCTGCGGGCGTACGGGGCTGCGGGTCAGCCGGCGACGAACGTGTGCGCCGCCTTGTCGTGCCAGCACTGCCGCCACGGCTTGTCGAACAGGCCCCATACGACGCCCACCACACCGACGACGAGCAGACCGGGCACGCTGTAGACCAGCCAGCGGCTCAGCGCCGCCCGGAAGGACGGGGGTTCGCCGCCCTCGATGTCCCGCACCTGGAGACCGAACAGCTTCTTGCCCAGCGTGCGGCCCCACTTCGCGGTCGGCACGGCTTCGTACACGATCCCGAAGACCAGCAGCACGGCGAGGACGATCCCGAGGTACACCGACGTCGTGCCGTCGAGCAGCCACACGGTGACGGTCTCTCCCGTGAGCTTGGCGGCGTCGACCTTCGCGGTCACATGGTCGAGGGCCTTCACTCCCAGCGGCACGGCGGCAGCGGCGGTGACGGCCGCGACGACGAGGGTGTCCACCAGACGGGCGGCCAGCCGCTTGCCGAGGCCCGCGGGACGGGCCTCGGACGCCCGTCGGGCTGCCGCCTGGAAGATGTCGTCGACCGGGGGCTTCCAGGGCGCGACGGGTCCGTCCTCGGCTCCCGCGAGCTGGTGCACCTGCTGCGCCCACGAGGACTGCCCGCCGCCGGGACCGGCGGCCATCGGCACGGCGCCCTGCGGGGGCTGCGCCTGAGGACCGCCGGCCTGCCGGGGCACGCTCGGAGCGCCCTGCTGGGGGCCGGCGACGGGGGCGGACGGAGGCGCCTGGGCGCCGGGCTGCGCGGCCGGCTGAGCACCGGGCTGCGCGGCCGGGAACCCCGTGGGGCCTTGCGGAGCCGGGGCCGGGGCAGGAGCGGGCGCGGGGGCAGGAGCGGGGGCGGGGGCGGGGGCAGGAGCGGGGGCGGGCGCGGGTGCGGCGGCCGCGACGTGTGCCGGGCCCTGCTGGGCCGGGACGCCCGGGGTCTGACCCGCCGCCGCACGCTCGGCGGCCGCCTTGCCGGCCCCGAAACCGGGCTTGGCGGGGGCGGCGGAAGCCGCTGGGGCGGCCGGGAAGGCTGAGGCGGGGTCGCCGAACCCAGGGGTCCCGGGGGCCGGCGCGGGGCCAGGGTTCTGGGCGGCGGCGGGGAACGCGGGCGTGTCACCCGCCGGGCCGGGCGTGCCCGTCGCCTGCGCGCCGGACGCGCCGTCCTGGTGGCCCGTGCGCGGGGTCGGCGCGCGGAAAGTGACCGTGCCCTCGTCGGGGACGGGTCCCGGGGTGGCGGAGGCACCGGACGCGGGAGCGGCGCCGCCCGCCGTCGGCCGGCGGAAGACGAACGTGCCCCCGGAGACCACGTCCCCGGCGCCGGCACCGTCCTCCGGTTCCGCTGGCGGGATCGTCGACGTGCCGTCCGTGCTCGTGGACAGGCCCTCGGGCGGTGCCGGGGCGGGCGAGGGCACCCTCGGGTCGGCGCCCTGCGGGGAGCCCCAGGAGACCCGGCGGTCCTGGTCGCCGCCGAAGCCGGACTGGTGGGCGCGGTCGGCGCCCCACGCGGAGGCGGGCTCGGGACGGCCGCCGTACGGTTCCGCCGGTGCCGGGTCCTCGTCGAAGAAGTGCGGGCCGGTCTCCTCCACGGAGGCCGGCGGCGAGCCGGGCGGGGGCGTGAGCGGGCGGCCGTCGGAGGGCGCCGGCCGGCTGGTGCCCGGTACCCAGGAGGCACCGTTCCAGTACCGGACGTATCCAGGGATGGACGGGTCCGGGTAGTACCCCTCGCGGGGCCTGTCGTCGCCGGGTGCCGGGGTTGGGGCGCTCATGTCCGTCGTCCCGTATCTGCTCGGGGGTGGGATGGGGGGCTCCACATCTATCAGACCGACGCAAGCCCCACTGCCAGTCCTGTCGGACCCGCCCCTTTCCGGGCAACCCCGTGCACGCTCTTCACACGTTCGGAACGCACGCCGAAACCCGGGTCCGGAACCCGCCGAAAAAAGTCCGCCGAACCCGCGTAATGGTTCCGGGCCGAGCCCCTCTCCACTCGTACGGGCCCACCGCGGGTCCGCGCGAGGTCCGTCTCGAGAGGGGAACCGACATGCATCACACCGTGGTGGAACGCGAACTGGAGCTCAAGCTGATCCTGTCGCCGGAGCGCAGCATCCCGGTCCCGGCCCGGCTCGCCTACCGCAGCGACGACCCGTTCGCCGTCCACGTCGCCTTCCACATCAACTCCGAGCACCCGGTCGACTGGACGTTCGCCCGTGAACTGCTCGTGGAGGGCGTGTTCCGGCCGTGCGGGCACGGGGACGTGCGGGTGTGGCCGACGAAGGTGGAGGGGCGCAGTGTCGTGCTGATGGCGTTGAGCTCGCCCGACGGGGACGCGCTGCTCGAGGCGCCCGCGGCGCAGGTGTCGGCCTGGCTGGAGCGGACGCTGCGGGTGGTGCCCCCGGGGACCGAGGGTGAGCAACTCGGGATCGACGACGGTCTGGCCGAGCTGCTCGCCCCGACTCCCGCGGACGACCTGTGGCTGTGCGATCCGTGGCCGTCGGACGAGTCCGTGGACGGGGAGTGAGGCGCGGGCCCGGGTCCCGGTCCCGCTCTCGGAGCCGGTCGCGGCGGTGTCAGAACAGTTTGCCGGGGTTGAGGATGCCCAGCGGGTCGAAGGCCGCCTTGACCGCCCGCTGCATCTCCACGCCCACCGGGCCGATCTCGCGCGCCAGCCACTCCTTCTTCAGCACGCCCACGCCGTGCTCGCCGGTGATGGTGCCGCCGAGTTCCAGGCCGAGGCCCATGATCTCGTCGAAGGAGTCGCGGGCGCGCCGGCACTCGTCGGGGTCCGCCGCGTCGAAGCAGACCGTGGGGTGGGTGTTGCCGTCGCCCGCGTGGGCGACGACCCCGATGGTCAGCCGGTGCTTCTCGGCGATGCGCTCGACGCCCTCGAGCATCTCGCCGAGCCTGGACCGGGGCACGCACACGTCGTCGATCATCGTCGTCCCCTTGACGGCCTCCAGGGCGACGAGCGACGACCGCCGTGCCTGGAGCAGGAGTTCGGACTCGGCGAAGTCGTCGGCGGGGACCACCTGGGTGGCGCCGGCCGCCTCGCACAGCGCGCCGACGGCGGCGAGGTCGGCGGCCGGGTCGGGGGTGTCGAAGGCGGCCAGCAGCAGGGCCTCGGTGGTCTCCGGGAGCCCCATGTGGGCCAGCTCGTTGACGGCTCGGACCGTCGTACGGTCCATGAGTTCGAGGAGGGACGGAACGTGTCCGCCGGCCATGATCCGGCACACCGCGTCGCAGGCGGCGGCCCCGGACGCGAACTCGGCCGCCAGCACCAGTTGCCGCGGCGGCTGCGGCCTGAGGGCGAGGACCGCCCGGACGACGATGCCGAGCGAGCCCTCCGAGCCCACGAACAGGCGGGTGAGGTCGTATCCGGCGACGCCCTTCGCCGTGCGGCGGCCGGTGGTCATCAGGCGGCCGTCGGCGAGCACGACGTCCAGGCCGAGGACGTACTCGGCCGTCACCCCGTACTTGACGCAGCACAGGCCGCCCGACGCGGTGCCGATGTTGCCGCCGATCGTGCACATCTCCCAGCTGGACGGGTCGGGCGGGTAGTAGAGGCCGTGTTCGTTGACCGCGCGGGAGAGCGCCGCGTTGACGACGCCCGGTTCGACGACGGCGATCCGGTCGACCGGGTTGATCTCGATGATCCGGTCCATCTTCGTCAGGGAGAGCACGACGCAGCCCTCGGAGGCGTTGGCGGCCCCGGACAGTCCGGTGCGGGCGCCCTGCGGGACGACCGGGACGCGCAGCTCGGTCGCCGTGCGCATGACGTGCTGGACCTCTTCGACGGTGCGTGGCAGCACCACCGCGGCGGGAGTGCCGGCGGGGCAGAAACTGGCCATGTCGTTGGCGTAGGAGCCCGTGATGTCCGGGTCGGTGAGGACGGCCTCGGGGGGCAGGCCGGCGAGCAGACGGTCGACGAGGTGACGGCTCATGATCACAGGTTCGCACCCGGGGCCATCGGTGTGAACCCCGTCCGCCCGACCCTTCGGCTGACGTCGTACGGTCGTCGTACTGACGCACAGTGAGCGCCATGGAGAACAGCGCCATGGAGAACGCAGAGCGCGCCGCCGAGGAGCGCGCCGCCCCCGAAGAGGCCGCCGCGGGCGACGCGGCTCCCGCGGCCACCGGCAGGGTTTCCCGGCTGCGTCGGCGGCTGCTCGTCGGCTCGCTCGTGGGGTGTCTCGCGCTGGGCGGCGGGGTGCTGCTGTGCCTGCCCGGCGGGGAGCCCGCGGTGCGTCGGGCGTCCGCGCCTGCTCCGGGGGCACAGGCGGTCACGGCGGTCCGTGCGGGGGTGCCGGCCGCGCTGCCGGATCTGGCGGTGCTGATCGACGAGCGCGAGAGCCGGGTGCGGGCGCATCCGCGGGACGCGCGGTCCTGGGCGGTGCTGGGCACGGCCTATGTCGAGCAGGGCCGGCGCACCGCCGACGCCGCCGCCCTGTACCCGAGGGCCGAGCAGGCGTTGCGGACCTCGCTGAAGGTGCGTCCGAAGGCCAACGCCGAGGCCCTCGACGGTCTGGCGGCGCTGGCGAACGCGCGGCATGACTTCCGGGCGGCCGTGTCCTTCGGCGAGGCCGCGCGCGGGCTGGCGCCGAAGCGCTGGACGACGTATCCGCAGCTGATCGACGCGTACACCGGCCTCGGCGACTACAAGAAGGCCCGCAAGGCCCTCGACTCGCTGACGGCGCTGCACTCCGGTCCTGCCGTGCGGGCGCGGGCGGCGGGCGTCTACTGGGACCGGGGCTGGCGTGAGGACGCGCAGGCCGCGCTGGCCGACGCGGCGGCCGGTGCCACCTCCCCCGCCGAGCAGGCGGCCTGGCTGGAGCGGGCGGGGCAGCTGGCCTGGGAGCGCGGAGAGCGGGCGGACGCCCTGCGGCACTTCCAGGAGGCGGTCAGGATCGACCCCGACCAGCGGGCCGCGCAGGCCGGACAGGGGCGGGCGCTGGCGGCTCTGGGGCGGACCTCGGAGGCGTTGAACGCGTACCAGGTGGCGCTCGCCAAGCAGCCGTCGCCGGGATACGCGCTGGAGCTGGGCGAGCTGTACGAGTCGCTGGGGCTCACGCAGGCGGCGCGCGTGCAGTACGACCTGCTGCGGGCCCGGGTGCGGCAGGACGCGGCGGGCGGGGTGGACGGGGAACTGGTGCTCGGCCGGTTCGAGGCCGACCACGGGGATCCGGCCTCGGCGGTACGGCGGCTGCGGGCCGAGTGGCGACTGCAGCCGGGGATCGCGGTCGCGGACGCGCTGGGCTGGGCGCTGCACCGGGCCGGGGACGACAAGGAGGCGCTGAAGTTCGCCATGATCGCCACCGACCGGGTGCACGGGGGCGCCATGCACAGCGCGCCGTACATGTACCACCGGGGCATGATCGAGCAGGCGCTGGAGATGGCGGGGCCGGCCCGGCGGCACCTCCAGGAGGCCTTGCAGATCAATCCGTACTTCTCGCCACTGCTCGGCCCGGTGGCCCGGGCGGCGGTGGCCCGGCTGGGCGGCGAGCCGGCCCCGGCCGAGCTGCCCGAGTAGGGGTCGCACCGCCGCTCTCCGGCACCGCCGCTCTCCGGCACCGCCGCCCTCCCGATCGACGCGTCACGGATGGCCGGCGCGCCGCGGGTGATCAGCGCCCGTTACGCGTGGTAAAACCCGTTACGCGTGGTCAGCGCGGTTACAGGTTGCCGCGCTTCTCCTGCTCGCGCTCGATCGCCTCGAACAGGGCCTTGAAGTTGCCCTTGCCGAAGCCCATCGAGCCGTGCCGTTCGATGATCTCGAAGAAGACGGTCGGCTTGTCCTGGACCGGCTTGGTGAAGATCTGGAGCAGATAGCCGTCCTCGTCGCGGTCGGCGAGGATCTTCAGCTCGCGCAGGGTCTCGACGGGGACGCGGGTGTCGCCGACCCACTCGCCGAGGGTGTCGTAGTAGGAGTCGGGGGTGTCGAGGAACCGGACCCCGGCCGCCCGCATCGTCCGTACCGTCTGCACGATGTCGTTGGTGTTGAGCGCGATGTGCTGGACGCCGGCGCCGCCGTAGAACTCCAGGTACTCGTCGATCTGGGACTTCTTCTTGGCGATGGCGGGCTCGTTGATCGGGAACTTGACCTTGAGCGTGCCGTCCGCGACGACCTTCGACATCAGGGCGCTGTACTCGGTGGCGATGTCGTCGCCCACGAACTCCTTCATGTTCGTGAAGCCCATGACCTTGTTGTAGAAGCCGACCCACTCGTTCATCCGGCCGAGTTCGACGTTGCCGACGCAGTGGTCGATCGCCTGGAAGGTGCGGTGGGCGGGCGGTTCGACGATCGGCTCGGCGGCGGCGAAGCCGGGGAGGTAGGGGCCGTCGTAGCCGGAGCGGTCGACGAGGGTGTGGCGGGTCTCGCCGTAGGTGGCGATCGCGGCGAGGACGACGGTGCCGTGCTCGTCCTTCAGCTCGTACGGCTCGGCGACCGAGCGGGCGCCGTGCTCGATGGCGTAGACGTACGCGGCCCGCGCGTCGGGGACCTCGATGGCCAGGTCGACGACGCCGTCGCCGTGCTCGGCCACGTGCCGCTCGAGGAAGTGGCCGTGGCTGGTGGCGGCCTTGATGACGGAGGTCAGGACGAAGCGGGCCGAGCCGTTGGTGAGCACGTACGAGGCGGTCTCGCGGCTGCCGGTCTCCGGTCCGGAGTAGGCGACCAGCTTCATGCCGAAGGCGGTGGAGTAGTAGTGCGCCGCCTGTTTGGCGTTGCCCACGGCGAAGACGACCGCGTCCATTCCCTTGACCGGGAAGGGGTCGGCCTGCCGGGCGGTGTCGGGAGTGTGGTGTGTGGTCTGCGTCATAGCCGAAGCCTCGCGCCGGGCAGCAAGGTGCGCAATAGTTCGCTTCATCGCTGGGCAATGTGTTCAGTGGTCCGGCGGTTTCGACCGTCTTTCTGTACAGGGTGACCATCTCGGAGGCGGGCGGGTATGGCGATCGACCGACTGGACGGCCGGATCATCGTGCTGCTGGCCCGGGAACCGCGCCTGGGGGTGTTGGAGATGTCCCGGCGGCTGGGAGTGGCCCGGGGGACGGTGCAGGCGCGACTGGACCGGCTTCAGTCGAATGGAGTCATCCGGGGATTCGGCCCCGAGGTCGATCCGGCGGCGCTCGGCTACCCGGTCACGGCGTTCGCCACGCTCCAGATCCGGCAGGGGCAAGGAGCCGACGTGCGGGCCCACTTGGGGACCGTGCCGGAGGTGCTGGAACTGCACACCACGACCGGCAGCGGGGACATGCTGTGCCGGCTGGTGGCCCGTTCCAACGCCGATCTCCAGCGGGTGATCGACCTGGTCGTCGGTTTTGATGGCATTGTCCGGGCCTCCACCGCGATCGTGATGGAGAACCCCGTTCCGCTGCGGATCATCCCGCTGGTGGAGCAGGCGGCCGAGGACGACCGGGACAGGCCCTGACCCAGCGGACCTGACCCGGAGCTGGTCCGGTCCGGTCGACATGGGGCGGTGAGGGCGTGTGAGCTTCTGGGAGTACCTGGCCAACCGTCACCAGCAGCTGCTCACCGACGCCTACCAGCAGGCCAGCCTGGTCTTCCAGTGCATGCTCATGGCGACCGTGATCGGCGTCGTGATCGGGGTCGTCACCTACCGCAGCGGCTGGGCGGGCAACCTGGCCACCATCGGCACCTCCGCGATCCTGACCGTCCCGTCGCTCGCGATGATCGGTCTGCTGATCCCGCTCGTGGGGCTCGGCGTACCGCCGACGGTGATCGCGCTGACCCTGTACGGGCTGCTGCCGGTGGTGCGCAACGCGATCGTGGGGCTGCGCGGCGTCGATCCCACGCTCGTGGACGCGGCCAAGGGCATCGGGATGTCCTCGGCGATGCGGCTGCTGCGGGTCGAGCTGCCGCTGGCCTGGCCGCCGATCCTGACCGGGATCCGGGTCTCGACGCAGATGCTGATGGGCATCGCCGCCATCGCCGCGTACGCCTCCGGGCCCGGCCTCGGCAACGAGATCTTCCGCGGCATCGCCTCGCTCGGCAGCAAGAACGCCCTCAACCAGGTCCTGGCGGGCACGCTCGGGATCATCGTCCTGGCCCTGCTGTTCGACGCCGCGTACGTCCTCATCGGACGGCTGACGATTCCCAGGGGGATCCGTGTCTGAGACCGAGCCCGAGGATGGCGCCCACGGGGCGACGATCGAGCTGGTGAACCTCACCAAGCGCTATCCGGGCAACCCCAACCCCGCCGTCGACAACGTCACCATGGAGATCAAGGCGGGCGAGACCGTCATCTTCGTCGGCCCTTCGGGCTGCGGGAAGTCGACCACACTGAAGATGATCAACCGGCTGATCGAGCCGAGCGGCGGCCGGATCCGGATCAACGGCGAGGACGTCACCGACATCGACCCGGTGAAGCTGCGCCGCAAGGTCGGGTACGCGATCCAGTCGTCCGGGCTCTTCCCGCACATGACGGTCGCGCAGAACATCGCGCTCGTGCCGAGGATGATCGGCTGGCCGAAGGGCCGGATCCGGGACCGGGTGGAGGAGATGCTCGACCTGGTCGGGCTCGACCCCGGCGAGTTCCACGGCCGCTATCCGCGCCAGCTGTCCGGCGGGCAGCAGCAACGGGTAGGTGTGGCGCGGGCGTTGGCGGCTGATCCGCCCGTCCTGCTGATGGACGAGCCGTTCGGCGCGGTCGACCCGATCACCCGCGACCACCTCCAGGACGAGCTGATCCGGCTCCAGCACGAGCTGCACAAGACGATCGTGTTCGTCACCCACGACTTCGACGAGGCGATCAAGCTGGGCGACCGGATCGCCGTGCTGCGCGAACGCTCGCACATCGCCCAGTTCGACACCCCGGAGGCGATCCTCACCAACCCGGCGGACGACTTCGTGTCCGGGTTCGTGGGGGCCGGGGCGGCGCTGAAGCGGCTCAACCTGAGCCGGGTACGGGACGTGGAGATCACCGACTACCCGACGGTGACCGTCGACGACCCGCTCCAGACCATCTTCAACAAGCTCCGCTCCAGCGGCACGAACGAGATCCTGCTCCTCGACCAGCGCAGACGCCCCTACAAGTGGCTGCGCCGCGGGGACCTGATGCGGGCCAGGGGCTCGCTGGCGCGGGCCGGAACCCTGGTCAGCGACACGGTGACCCGGGACGCCACCCTGCGGGACGCGCTGGAGGCGGTGCTGACCGACAACACCGGGCGGGTCGCGGTCACCGGACGGCGGGGCGAGTACACCGGGGTCGTCGACATGGAGACGCTGCTGAACTCCGTGCACGAGCTGCTGGAGGCCGACCGGCTGGAGGCGCTGGAGGCCCAACACGAGCTGGAGGAGGCCCGGGCCGCGCAGACGCACGCGGAACAGGAGGGCCCGGGCGGGGAGGCGAAGGCGTGAGCACCCCCGACCTGCACGAGAACACCGGCCCGGACGGGACTCCCGGGCCGCAGGACGAGACCGAGGACGCGGGGCAGGAGACCAGGACCCCGGCGTCCGCGCCGCCCCGCCGTCGCCTCACCTGGCAGAAACTGACCTTCCTGCCCGCCTTCCTCGTCGCCCTGCTGCTCGCGACCTGGCTGTGGTTCCAGCAGGCGGACCTGGACCCGATCTCGGAGAACGCGCTGTCGAACGGGCAGGTGTCGAAGGCGCTGTGGCAGCAGGTGCAGCTCACGGTGATCTCCACCTTCTTCGTGCTGATCATCGCGATCCCGCTCGGCATCCTGCTGACCCGGGGTGCGCTGCGCAGAGCGACCCCGTTCGCGATGGCCGTCGCCAACATGGGGCAGGCGACGCCCGCCATCGGTCTGCTCGCCCTGCTGGTGATCTGGCTGGGCACGGGCACGAAAGCCGCCCTGATCGGCATCATCGCCTACGCGATCCTGCCGGTGCTCGCCAACACCATCGCGGGCCTGAAGTCGAACGACCCGACGCTGCTGGAGGCGGCCCGCGGCATCGGGATGTCCGCGCTGGGCGTGCTCCGCAAGGTCGAGCTGCCGCTGGCCGTCCCGCTGATCCTGGCCGGCGTGCGGACGGCCCTCGTCCTCAACGTCGGCACCGCCACCCTGGCGACCTTCGGCGGGGGCGGCGGCCTGGGCGTGCTGATCACCACCGGCATCACCAACCAGCGCATGCCGGTGCTGGTGCTGGGCTCGATCCTCACCGTCTCGCTGGCACTGCTCGTCGACTGGCTGGCCTCACTGGCGGAAGTGCTGCTGCGGCCGCGGGGGTTGGAGGTGGACTCGTGAAGCGCTCCCGCCCGGTGATCGCCGGGGTGCTGGCGGCACTGGTCTGCGGGCCGGCCGGGTGCGGGCTCACCAGCGGCTCCCCCATGGTCGACGACGTCTCGCCCGGGTCGATCGGACAGGGCGAGCCGCTCAAGGGCGCCGATCTCACCGTGACGTCCAAGTCGTTCACCGAGAACCTCATCCTCGGCGCGATGATGGGCATCGCCTTCGAGGCGGCCGGCGCGGACGTCCTGGACCGCACCGGCATCCAGGGCTCCATCGGCTCGCGCGAGGCGGTCAGGAACGGCGACGCCGACGCCATGTACGAGTACACGGGCACCGCCTGGATCACCTACCAGGGCAACAGCGAGCCCATCCCCGATCCGCAGCAGCAGTGGCAGGCCGTGCACGACGCCGACCTGAAGAACGGCGTGACCTGGCTGCCTCCGTCGAGGCTGAACAACACCTACGCGCTGGCCATGAACCAGGCGAACTTCAAGAAGTACCGCACCAGGACGCTGTCGCAGGTGGCCGCGTTGTCGAAGTCCGACCCGAAGGCCGTGACGCTCTGCGTGGAGAGCGAGTTCGCCAACCGCGCGGACGGGCTGCCCGGCATGGAGAAGGCGTACGGGATGTCCGTGTCGGCGTCCCGGATCACGCAGATGGACACCGGGATCATCTACACCCAGGTCCAGAAGGGGAGTTGCACGTACGGGGAGGTGTTCACCACCGACGGGCGCATCAAGTCCATGAACCTGGTGGTGATGGCCGACGACAAGAAGTTCTTCCCCAACTACAACGCGGCCCCCGTGATCAACTCCAAGACGCTGAAGAAGTGGCCGGCGATCGCGACGGTCATCGACCCGGTGACGAAGAAGCTGGACAACACGGTGGCCCAGGACCTGAACGCCAAGGTGGACGTCGACGGGGAGGATCCCCACCAGGTGGCCCTGGACTGGATGAAGAAGGAAGGGTTCGTGAAGTAGCCGTCCTGGCAAGGGACTTACGAGGTACCTCGCTCGGGAGACCGGCAGAGGGGACTTACAAAGGAGACGTTGCAAAGGAGTCTTTGCAACGCTATCTTTGTGCGCATGCCGGAACAGCCCGAGGTACGCAAGCTCGATGCCCGTTCGCTGCGCGGACTCGCGCATCCCCTGCGCATGGAGCTGCTCAACGCGTTGCGACGGCACGGCCCGGCCACCGCGTCACAACTCGCTGAAAGGCTGGGCGAGTCCAGCGGCGCCACCAGCTACCACCTGCGCCAGCTCGCCGCCCACGGCTTCGTCGAGGACGATCCCGAGCGGGGCAAGGGGCGGGAGAGGTGGTGGAAGGCGGCCCACCACGGTCTGTCCTTCGACGACGAACTGCTCACCGACTCCGACCCGGCAGTGCGCGGCGCGGCCGACATGTACCTGCACGAGGTCGCGACCAGCCAGACCCGGGACCTGTCCACCTGGCTGGGAGACCGCGGCTCCTGGCCCGAAGAGTGGAACCGGGTCTGGGACATGAGCAGCGCGACGCTACGGCTGACCCCGGAGCAGACCCGCGAACTCATCGCCAAGATGCACGAGTTGATCAACGTCTACCGTGACCTGGCTGCCGAGGCGGGCGACGCCGGCACCGCACGGATCCGCGTGCACACGCACGCCTTCCCCATCGCCACCGACTGACGCCACACACACCGACGCACCGGACCGAGAGGCATCGCCATGTACATCGAGCACCAGCTCGCCCTGTCCCGCAACGCCGAGTTCCGTGCCCAGGCCGACGCCCACCGCCTCGCCGCCGAGGCCAAGCGCCCGAGCGAACTGCGTACGCGCCTCGGCTGGACCCTGGTGGAGGTGGGGCTGCGGCTCGCCGCGGCGCCCGGGGCGAACAACCCGGCCGTCGCCTGGTAGCGGACCGCTAACAGCTCGGGACCGAGCCCTTGCCCTTCTCCAGGGCGGTCAGTGCGCTCACCGTGCCCTTCAGGGTGGTGACCGGGATCAGCCGGAGCCCCTTCGGCAGCTCGGCCTTGGCGTCGGAGCACTCGGCCTTCGGCACCAGGAACACCGTCGCCCCGTCCCGCCGGGCGGCCTGCGTCTTCAGTGCCACGCCACCGACCGCGCCGACCGTGCCGTCGGCCTCGATGGTCCCGGTGCCGGCGATCGTGCGACCGCCGGTGAGGTCGCCGCCGCTGCCGTCGCCGTCGAGTTTGTCGACGATGCCGAGCGAGAACAGCAACCCCGCACTGGGGCCGCCCACGTCGGACAGTTTCAGGGTGACCTTGATGCCGTCGCCGCTGCGGTCGAGGTACTTCAGCGCGGCCTCGGTCGCGGCGTCCTGGGACTGCCGCATCTGCTCGGTGTTGTGCTGCTCGATCTCCTTGGTGCTCTCCCCGCTGGGGTAGACGGAGTCGCGCGGCATGATCGCCTGGTCGGTGCGGAACCAGCCGTCGACGACGTCGGAGAGACTGACGTCCGTGTCGGGGTTGGTCGCCTCGATCGTCGTCATCCGCAGCTGCCCGCTCGTGTCCCGGACGGGCGCGCCCGTGATCGTGATGACCGGGGTGCCCTTGTTCTCGCCGAGGACGTTCGCCGTCATGCCCGGCTGCGCCACCGAGAACGGCAGCGGCGCGAACGCGGCCGTCGCGAGCAGCGCCACGAGCGGCAGCGCGCAGACGGTGAGGGCCTTGGGGCGTGAGAGGCGTGAGAGCACGAGGTCAATCTAACGTGACGCCGAGTTCCGGCTCACGGCTGGATGTCGTCCGGCCGACCGCGCGGCCGACCGTGAGCCCCGGCCCCGGCTGCCACCCGTTCTCCCCGGGCCCCTCCCGAGGCCCTCGCCGCGCGGCTCGGTGCGAGGGCGGCAGTGGTGCGTCAGCGCAGTGCCTCCGCCACCTCCCGCGCCGCGTCCACGACCCGGGGCCCCACCCGCTCGGGCACCGCGTCGGCCAGCATCACCACGCCCACGCTGCCCTCGACGCCGGTCACGCCCAGCAGCGGAGCCGCGGCCCCGCTCGCGCCGGCCTCCAGCTCCCCGTGTGTCAGCGTGTAGCCGGGTTCGTCCGCCGGCCGCGCCCCGTTCTGCCGCGCGAAGAGGATCGCCCGGCCGGCGGCACCGCGGTCGAGCGGATGCCGGAAACCGGCCCGGTACGCCACGTGGTAGTCCGTCCAGGTCGGCTCGACGACGGCGACGGCGAGCGCCTCCGTCCCGTCCACCAGGGTCAGATGCGCGGTCGCGCCTATGTCCTCGGCCAGCGACCGCAGCGCGGGCAGCGCGGCCTCCCGTACCAGCGGATGCACCTGGCGGCCGAGCCTCAGCACTCCGAGGCCGACCCTGGCTCGCCCGCCCAGGTCACGCCGTACGAGTGCGTGCTGCTCCAGTGTGGCGAGCAACCGGTACACAACGGTCCGGTTGACGCCCAGTTTGTTGGAAAGTTCGGTGACGGTCAGCCCGTGGTCGGTATCGGCCAGCAGCTTGAGGACTTTGAGTCCCCGATCGAGCGTCTGGGAGGTCTCCGCGGTCACGACGCCCACTCCTTAAGTGGTGAGGTCGGCAACCTCCGTCGCGGCGGATGCGTCACCGAGTCCCGTCAGTGACGCGCTTCAGAGGCCGCCGATCGACAGATGGGCCCGGCGTGTCCGGGCCCAGTCGCTTCACGGCTGCGCTCCGCGGCGGCGCTGCCACGGGGCGTGTGCGTAGCGGGACAGTAGCGAAGCAGGTTCGCTGAGCGGAAGGCTCCGTCCAGAATCCGGTCAGTGGCCGGTATGGACTACTTGCATTTATCCCGATACGTACGGAGCGTGACGTCGTGGCTCGCGCCCCCCGTCAGAGACCAGGGGCCCGTGACGTCGTGGCTCGCGCCGCCCGTCAGAGCCCGGGGGCCCGGATGAGGCCTCACTTCATCCGGGTCGCCCACTCCTGCACCTTGGCGATGCGCTGCCGCAGCTGCCCCGCCGTCGCCTCCGCGCTCGGCGGCCCGCCGCAGACCCGCCGCAGCTCGGTGTGGATCACACCGTGCGGCTTGCCGCTCTGGTGGACGTACGCCCCGACCATCGTGTTGAGCTGCTTGCGCAGCTCCATCAGCTCCTTGTGCGAGACGACCGGCCGCCGCTCGGCCGGCAGCTCCAGCAGATCGGCCTCGGAGTCCGGCCGCTTCTTGCTGTGCGCGATCTGCTTGGCCTGCCGCTTCTGGAGCAGCATCTGCACCTGGTCGGGTTCCAGCAGCCCCGGGATGCCGAGGTAGTCCTGCTCCTCCTCGCTCCCCGGGTGGGCCTGCATGCCGAACTCGGCGCCGTTGTACATGACCCGGTCGAAGACGGCCTCGGACTCCAGCGCCTCGAAGGCGAACTGCTCCTGCTCGCCGGTGTCCTCGTCCTGCTCCTTGTTCGCCTCGTCCATCTCCTGCTCGGACTCGGCGTACGGATCCTCCTCGCCCTCCTTCTTGGGCTTGTCGAGGGCGTGGTCGCGCTCGACCTCCATCTCGTTGGCGAAGGTGAGCAGGTCGGGCACGGTCGGGAGGAAGACGGAGGCGGTCTCGCCGCGCCGCCGGGACCGCACGAAGCGCCCGACGGCCTGGGCGAAGAAGAGGGGCGTGGAGATGGTCGTCGCGTACACCCCGACGGCGAGCCGCGGCACGTCGACACCTTCCGACACCATCCGCACCGCGACCATCCAGCGGTCGTTGCTGCCGCTGAAGTCGTCGATGCGGCTGGACGCACCGGTGTCGTCGGACAGCACGAGCGTCGCCTTGGTCCCGGTGATCTCCCGGATCAGCTTGGCGTAGGCGCGGGCCGACTCCTGGTCGGAGGCGATGACGAGCGCGCCGGCGTCCGGGATGGCCTTCCTGACCTCGGTGAGGCGCTGGTCGGCGGCGCGCAGCACGCTCGGCATCCACTCGCCGCGCGGGTCCAGCGCCGTACGCCAGGCCTGACTGATCGCGTCCTTGGTCATCGGCTCGCCGAGCCGCGCCGCGATCTCGTCCCCCGCCTTGGTCCGCCAGCGCATGTTGCCGCTGTAGGAGAGGAAGATGACGGGCCGGACGACCTGGTCGGCGAGCGCGGACCCGTACCCGTAGGTGTAGTCGGCGGCCGACCGCCGGATCCCGTCGTTGCCCTCTTCGTAGGTGACGAAGGGGATGGGATTGGTGTCGGAGCGGAACGGCGTACCGGTGAGCGCGAGGCGACGGGTCGCGGGCTCGAAGGCCTCGAGACAGGCCTCGCCCCAGGACTTGGAGTCACCGGCGTGGTGGATCTCGTCGAGGATGACGAGGGTCTTGCGCTGTTCGCTCCGGTTGCGGTGCAGCATCGGGCGGACGCCGACACCCGCGTACGTCACGGCGACGCCGTGGTAGTCCTTGCTGAGCGGGCCCGCGCTGTACTCGGGGTCCAGCCGGATCCCTATCCGCGCGGCCGCCTCCGCCCACTGCTTCTTCAGATGCTCGGTCGGCGCGACCACGGTCACCTGCTGCACGACATGGTGGTGCAGCAGCCAGGAGGCGAGGGTGAGCGCGAAGGTCGTCTTGCCTGCGCCGGGGGTGGCGACGGCGAGGAAGTCGCGCGGCTGCTCCTGGAGGTACTTCTCCATCGCCCCCTGCTGCCAGGCCCGCAGCTTGCTCGCGGTGCCCCAGGGGGCTCGGCCCGGGAAGGCCGGTGACAGGTGGTGGGAGTGGGAGGTGGAGGAAGCGGCGGTGGTAGTCACGGTCTCCGGGTTCGGGGTCGAATCAGAGGGGCCGCGCGAAGCGCGTCGGACGGGGCGGTGGGACGGCTGACGGGTGGGTGGCTCGGCTCTCGGCTGTGTATGACAACCGGGCCACCCTACCGGCGGCCCGACGCCGTCAACGAGCGAACAAGGCCGGGTCGGGTGCGGGTGGGACCCAGGTCACAGAAGACGGGCGACGCCGGCTCAGCGCGCGAAGCGCGGCAACCGGGCCGCGATCCCGGGCACGTCGAGGACGCCCTGACACACGTCCAGCACGAACCGCTCGGCCTCGTCCACGTCGAAGTCCACGTCCAGCGGATGACCGGCCAGGTGCAGATAGACCCAGGTCGCGTACCAGGCGATGCGCTTGTTGCCGTCGACGAGAGCGTGGTTGCGGGCCAGGGACTCCATCAGCGCCGCGGCCTTCCGCCACACGTCCGGGTACGCGTCCTGCCCGAACACGCTCGACCGGGGGCGGGCCAGGGCGGAGTCCAGCAGTCCGTAGTCGCGCACCTCGTCCGCCTCGAGCCGCCGGGTGAGGTTCAGCAGCTCGGGCAGCGTGAGGTAGTGCATCAGGCGAGCCTCCGGTTCAACTCGGCGCTGGCCCGCAGCACGTGCTCGGCGGCCTCTTCGAAGAGCCGTGCGTGCTCGTGCACGGCCTTGAGCACCGCGTCGTGCGCGAAGGCCTGCATGCTGCGTCCCTCCGCCTGGGCGCGCTCACGCAGGGCGTCGAGTTCCTCGTCCGTGAAGCGCAGGTTCAGTCCGGCCATGCATCGACGGTACCGGCCGGTACCAGCCGGTACCACATGGTTTTATCGCGATTCCGCCCGCAGCCGCGTCGTCACCCAGGCCCCGAACAGCGCGACGGCCGCCATCGGCAGGAAGACGGCGGCGAAGGCGGCCGGGTGGGAACCGGCGGAGGCCGCGGCCGTGGCCGACGCCGTATGCGCCACGCTCCCGCCGCCGAGCGCCGCGAAGGCGGCACCTCCCGCGGACAGCAGCAGCACGTTGGACAGCCCGTCCGAGATCTGGAGCGCGGCGGAGTTGGCCCCGGCCTCCTCGGGGGCGGACAGTTTCAGCAGCAGCACGCTCGAGGCGGCGATCACCAGCCCCATCCCCAAGCACCCGAAGCCCCAGGCGACGGCCACGGTCCAGACGGGCACGGCATGGACCAGGACACTGGGCGCGGTGGCGATGGCGGCAGCCGCCAGCACCATCCCGAGCGCCATCAGCCGCTCCCGGTACGGCTCCGCCCACGGCCGTGACTGCACCCACGACCCCAGCGCCCAGGTCGCCCCGCCGGCCGCGAGGGAGAACCCGGCGAGGGTCGGGCTCAGCCCCCGTTCCGTCACGAGCATCAGCGGCACGAAGGACTCGGCGGCGATGAAGGACCCCGCGGCCACCCCGCGCAGCAACACGACGGACGGCAACCCGCGGGCCGCCCGCCAGGTGCCGCGCGGGAGCAGCCCGAGCACGGCGGGCACGAGCAGCGCGATGCCCGCGGCGCCGGGGACGAGGGAGACCGGCCGCAGGTCCTGGGCGGCGTACTGAAGCAGTCCGGCGCCGAGGGAGATCCCGAGGGCGAGCCGGATCCGCCGCCGGTCGAAGGCGCCCGCGGCCATGCCCTCCACGGGGCCGCCGGCCCGCCGCCGTATCCGGGGCAGCGCGAGCGCGAGCGGAAGCACCACGAGGGCGGGTATCCCGAGGAAGACCCACCGCCACCCCAGCTGCTCGGTCACCGCGCCGGCGGCCAGCGGCCCGACCACGGACGGCACGACCCAGCAGGCGGCGAACGCGGCCATGATCGCGGGCCGCAGCCGCTCCGGGTAGGCCCGCCCGACGACGACGTACAGGGCGACGATCACCAGCCCCCCGCCGAGCCCCTGCACGGCCCGCCCGAGGATGAACACCCACATGCTCCCGGCGCTCCCGGAGAGGAGCAGCCCGGCCGCGAAGGCCGCGATGCCCCCGCCCAGCGCCCCGAGCGGCCCGCGCCGGTCCGACCACTGCCCGGCGAACACCATCCCGAACAGGCTGGTGGTGAAGTACCCGGAGAACGCGAACGCATACAACGCCACCCCGTCGAGCTCCCGCGCCGCCACCGGCATCGCGGTCCCCACGGCGGTCGCCTCGAAGGCGATGAGCAGCACGACGGAGACGATCCCGATGGTCAGAGCCCGGTAGGAACGCCCGAGAACGGTCCCGCCGGGGTCGCCGCTCTCGCCGGCACGCTCCACGGCGGCGGAGGACAGGACTTCGTCGGCGACACCGGTGTCGCGGGGTTCGAGGGCAGCCATGAGGGCCAGCGTAAGGTCCACAACCGACATTGACCCCTGTCGGAAGACGGGTCCACGCCCGGGACGATGGTCCTACGACCACCAGCGCACCCCCGCTTCATGAACGGCGTGTGGCAGTCCCGTTGCAGCCCTCGCGTCCCCCTTGAGCCCTTCCCCACCCCACCCGTACGGTCGACCTACCGAGTTCGGAACGGGGCGAACACCCCACTCCCGACCTGGCCGTGTCCATGGGTCCCCTTCCCACCACGGCCTTGAGGGAAGAAGAACTCGGCGAACGGCCGTGTGCCCGAGTGGCTTAGGGACTCGCCTGCAAAGCGAGGTACGTGGGTTCAATTCCCGCCACGGCCTCTACCTGGCCTGACCAGGCAGAACGAGAGGGCGGCACTCCTTCGGGGGTGCCGCCCTCTCGGGCGTCCGAGTCAGTTGGGCCGTGACGGCACCTCCGTACAGGACTGGCGCCGTGCCCAGAGGGTCCAGAGAGGCAGACATCGCACCCTGGGCTCGGAGCCACAGCGCTTCTAGGATGTGCCCGTGGACTGGGGGACTCTCGCGGGTACTGCGCTCGGTGCTGTTCTGGGTGTCAGCACAACCCTTCTTGGCGAACGGTCACGATGGCATCGGGAAGATGCGTCCCGCGAACGCAGCATCAAGCGGCAGCTTTACGGCGACTATCTTGCGGCTCTCTGGCTCACGAGGCACCGACTACGAGATCTGAAGCGAAGCGTCGGGCTGAGCAGGGAGGAACGCATTGAGCAGGCGGGGGAGATCCTCGGATCCGCCAACGCCTTCCAACTCCTCTACCAAATGCACATCATGGCACCCGACCGTCTCGGTGACGTAGCCGATCAGACGTTTCTGAAACTCCGGCACCTGAGGGATCGCTTCGATGAGCCTGACGTGAGCACAGATCCAGGTTGGTCGGCGACCCAAGCAGCTCTGGGCGAGGCGTTGGAAACCCTTCGGCTGGCCATGCGCTCGGACCTCAGCTCTCCTTGAAGTCGCCCGCCGCAATACCTGTTACCGGTGTGGACGTCGACCTCAACATGGTCGGGCAACGCACAGAAGGAAAAGGGCGGCGCCCCTCGGGGTTGCCGCCTTTCGGTCGTCAGCCTGCGGAGCAGAGGCCGCCGTCCGGGCAGAACATCACCCAGGTGAAGTTGTAGCCGGTCCGGATGGTGACGGGGTTCGGTGTGGGGCCGTCGTTGAGGTACGAACCCGAGTCGGGGGTGGCGGTGAAGGTGACCGTCGTGCCGACCTCGAAGCTCGCGGTGCAGGTGCCGGTCGGGTAGGGCTGCGGTTCGGGGTCCGTCGCGTACGGATCCCACGCCGTCTGGTGGCAGTTGATGCCCGCGGGCCGGCTGGTGATGGTGCCGCCGCCCCAGCCGTCGCTGACCCACGCGGACAGTTGAGCGGTGGACTGGGCCTGAACCGGTGCGACGGAGGCGATCGCGGCGGCCGTGGCGAGTGCGGTGACGACACCCGTCGCGCGCCAGGCGCCCTTTCTGTTCTTCGTCATGGAAGGCTCCTCGGATCGAACCATGCCGACCCCCTACGACCAGCCTATTCGCCCCCTCGGGTGTGTGCTACGGGAGCGGGTGGACGGCCGTGTGGCCTCTGATCCACCGGGTCAGGCCGGTGAGGTGACTGGGTGCCGTGGGCCGTGTGGATGCGGTGGTCGGCGCCGGGGAACACCTCTGCGGTCGGCGTTGCCCTCGGGTGGCGGCCGGGGCTCCAGGCCGCGGTGCCGAACCGGTGGACGCTCTCGGCGACGGGTAGCAGCGGGTCCGCGCCGCCGAAGACCGCCAGGTGCGGACAGCGCAGACGCAGCGTGTCCGGGACGTGGTCATGGTCCCGCTTGCGTTCGAGGAACTCCCAGAGGCGCACGTCGACGCCGGCCCAGTAGTCGCCCAACGACGGCAACACACCTTTCCGTTCCCCCGATTTAACCTACGCCCCCTTAACAAGCCCCTCTCTACGCGCGTAACTTGAGCCGACTCCCCCACACCGCCATCGGCCGTACACGACGTACGAGGAGACCTCCAGCGTGTCCAGACCCGTAGGAAACAGACCCCGCCGTGCCGCCTACGCGCTCATATCCGTGGGTGTGGCGAGCGCGTTCGCCATCACCTCGCTGCCCCCCGCCTACGCGACGCCGTCCGCCACCGCGGTGATCTCCGAGGTGTACGGCGGTGGCGGCAACTCGGGGGCGACCCTGACCCGGGACTTCGTCGAGCTGGGCAACGCGGGGTCGGCGGCCTATGACCTGGCCGGGTACAGCGTGCAGTACCTGCCGGGCGCGCCGTCGGCGTCCTCGTTGTGGCAGGTGACCGCGCTGAGCGGGTCCGTCGCCCCCGGCGGGCGCTTCCTCGTCGCCGAGGCCGCCGGGACCGGGGGGAGCACCGCGCTGCCCACCGCCGACGCCACCGGATCCGTCGCCATGAGCGCCACCAGCGGCACCATCGCGCTCGTCTCCGGCACCACCGCCCTGACGTGCAAGACCGCCGCCGACTGCGCCGCCGACGGCCGGATCGTCGACCTGGTCGGCTACGGCAGCGCCCTCGTACGGGAGGGCAGCGGGCCGGCCACCGGGGCCTCCAACACCGCCGCCGTCGCGCGGGGCGCCGCCCTGGGCGACACCGACGACAACGCCGCCGACCTCACGGCCGGGACCCCCTCGCCGGTCAACTCCGCAGGGCAGACTCCCGGTTCGGGCGACGGCGGCGGGGACGGCGGCGGCGATCCGACCACGCCCGGCACCGTCCGCGTCCACGACATCCAGGGCACCACCCGGCTCTCCCCGCTCGCCGGGCAGACCGTCAGCCGGGTGCCGGGCATCGTCACCGGGGTGCGGACCACCGGGTCCAAGGGGTACTGGATCCAGGATCCGGCCGCGGACGCCGACTCCCGCACCAGCGAGGGCGTGTTCGTGTACACCGGGTCCGCCACGCCCACCGTCGGCGTCGGCGACTCCGTGCTGGTCAGCGGCAAGGTGAGTGAGTACTACCCGAGCAGCACCAGCCAGTCGGTCACCGAGCTCACCGCTCCGACCGCGACCGTGCTGTCCGGCGGCAACGCGCTGCCCGCCGCCGTCGCCCTGAGCGCCGCGGACGTGCCCGCCGCGTACATCCCCACCGCCGGTGGCGGCAGCATCGAGTCGCTCGCCCTCGAACCGGCCGTGTACGCCCAGGACTTCTACGAGTCGACGGAGGGAATGCGGGTCGCGTTCTCCGACGCCCGTGTCGTCGGCGCGAGCGACGCGTACGGCGAGCTGTGGGTGACCGTCAAGCCGGACGAGAACGTCACGACCCGCGGCGGGACGCTCTACTCCTCCTACGACCAGCCGGGCACCGGCCGGCTGGAGGTCATGTCGCTCGACACCACCGCCTCCTTCCCCTCGGCCGACGTCGGCGACGAGCTGTCCGGCACCACCACCGGACCGCTCGACTACTCCACCTACGGCGGCTACAACGTCCAGGCCACGCAGCTCGGCACCCTGGTCGACAACGGGCTGAAGCCGGAGGTGACCCGTCGGCAGAAGGGCGACGAGCTCGCGGTCGCCACGTACAACGTGGAGAACCTGGACGCGCTGGACGCCCAGGAGAAGATCGACCGGCTCGCGCACGGTGTCGCGGTCAACCTCAACTCCCCCGACGTCGTCGCCCTGGAGGAGATCCAGGACGACAACGGCGCCACCAACGACGGCACCGTCACCTCCGAGGCCACCCTGAAGCGGTTCACCGACGCCATCCGCGCGGCCGGCGGCCCCCGTTACCAGTGGCGCTACATCGCCCCCACCGACAACCAGGACGGCGGCGAGCCCGGCGGCAACATCCGTCAGGTCTTCCTCTTCAACCCCAAACGGGTCTCCTTCACCGACCGGGCCGGTGGTGACGCCGTCACGGCCACCAGTGTGGTGAAGACCAGGCAGGGCGCGAAGCTCACCGCCTCCCCCGGGCGCATCGACCCGGCCTCCGACGCCTGGGACAACAGCCGCAAGCCGCTGGTCGGCGAGTTCGTCTTCCACGGCGAGACGGTCTTCGTGATCGCCAACCACTTCACCTCCAAGGGCGGCGACCAGCCCCTGCACGGCCGCTACCAGCCGCCGTCACGCAGCTCCGAGACCCAGCGCCAGGCGCAGGCGGCCGAGGTGAACACCTTCGTCAAGTCCCTGCTCGCGGCGGACCGGAACGCCAAGACCGTGGTGCTCGGCGACCTCAACGACTACGAGTTCTCCCGGACCGTCACCACGCTCACCGACGGCAAGGTGCTCAAGCCGCTGATCACCACCCTGCCGGCCGCCGAGCGGTACACCTACGTCTACGACGGCAACTCGCAGACCCTGGACCACATCCTCACGAGCCCGGCCGTCACGCACTACGACTACGACGTGGTGCACATCAACGCCGAGTTCGCCGACCAGGCCAGCGACCACGACCCGCAGGTCGTACGGATCGACGTCAGCCGGTGCCGCAGGGGCTGACCGCGGAGCGGAGGGCCGGTGCGGGCGCGGGGCTACGCGTACAGGCCCCCGCCCGCCTCGTCCTCGAAGACGCCCGGCCAGTACCGCCTGCCGTCGTCCGTGGGGACGGCCGGCACCGGGGTCGGGTCGCAGGCGACGGGGTCGACCGCGGCCAGGGTGCGGGACATCGTCTCGGCGAGCTGGTCGTAGGCCTCGGTCAGCCGGTGCACCGCGTCCAGCGCCCGCTCACGGCGGATCAGCCAGAGGGTGAACGCCAGCGTCGAGATGTCGGCGTTGAGCGGGCGCAGGCCGAGGTCCGGCTCGCTCCAGCTCAGCACCGCGCCCGTGGCGCCGTCGACGACCAGGCTGGTGTCCTCGAGGAGATGACCCAGGCGGATCAGCCGGTCGGCGTTCGCGGGCAGCAGCTCCTCGG
The DNA here is from genome assembly GCF_035983595.1 of Streptomyces sp. NBC_01334. Classification (NCBI taxonomy): domain Bacteria; kingdom Bacillati; phylum Actinomycetota; class Actinomycetes; order Kitasatosporales; family Streptomycetaceae; genus Streptomyces; species Streptomyces sp. NBC_01334. The sequence continues at coordinate 3,994,624 of NZ_CP130718.1, forward strand.
TGAGGACACCGCCGCGGTCGTCCGCGTAGTACTCGGCGAGGGTCTGGAGCGGCATGTCCGTCTCCAGCGAGAACCAGACGACCTGCTCCGGCAGGCCCACCTCGCGCAGGAAGCGGCGGGTCGGGGCGTGTGTCAGCGCCCTCGGGCAGTCGACGTCCTCGAAGCGGACGACCTCGCCGGAGCCGAACTCCTCGTCCAGGAGCCGGACCGGCAGATCCAGGGCCAGGCCGGACGCCGTGCCCGGGCCCGCCACCAGGGCCAGCGGGCGGATCACCGCGGCCAGCTTCCAGAAGGGGCCGGACACGCCGCCCGTGTCCTTCGCGCCCTCCTCGAAGACGGCCAGCAGCTGCCGTGACGCCTCCGCCACCGCCTTCGGCCCGAGCCGGCTCGCGTAGCAGGCGAACTGGCCGCGCAGGGCCGCCAGTTCGTCAACCGCCGTCGCGAAGCACACCAGCTTCTCCAGGGAGGGTGCGAGCGGGCGGAGGTCCATCAGGTCGGGGCGGTCGTGCAGGAAGTACGTGGTGGAGATCTCGCCCGTCATCCCGTCGAGCAGGACGGACTCCGTCTCCCGGCCGTCGGCGCCCAGGAGTCCGCCTATCACCAGCCGGTCGCGCAGCTCCGCCGCCAGGCGGCCGTCGGGGTCGCCCGTGGAGTCCCCGACCGTGCGCAGGCCGTCGGTGCGCAGCGCCTCGAACGTCAGCAGGCCGGCGTCGCCCGGAGTCGCGGGCAGGCCGGGGCCGGTGAGCCAGCGGCGCGTCGGCGCGTGCGTGACGTACGGGTACAACTCGTCCTCGGTGAAGATGATCATCGTCGTGGCGGTGGTGGTCCTGGTCGTGCCCATCGGGTCCCCCGTGCGGAAAGTTGCGTGCGCCGTCCCACTGCTCCGCAGCCTATGCGGCACCACTGACAACGGCTCTGACCAGCGACAGCGCCCTGCACCCTGACAAGCACCCAGCACACCCGACACCGGTCCCGCACTGACAGACGTCGGCGGGGCCCCGCGAGTTCCCTCCCGACCCGATCGCCCCTCAGGTGAGGTACACGCCGCCCAGCACCACGACCACCGCCGCCACCACGAACAGCGCGATCCAGCCCAGCAGTCTGCCCACGCTCGGCGGGGGTTCGTACTCCCGGGAGTCCGGCTCCGGCTCGCTCACCGGTCCGTCACCACCGCCGCCTGGGGCCTTATCGGCAGCCGGTTCACCGGGCGGCCCGTCGCGGCCCGTACGGCGGAGGCGATGGCGGCGGGCGAGGTGACCACCGGCACCGCGCTGGCGGCCTTCGCCCCGAACGGGGCGACCACATCGCGTTCCTCGACCAGCTTGACGATCCGGATGTCCGGGGCGTCCAGCGCGGTGGGCAGCGCGTAGCCGGTGAGGTCGGGGTGGCGGATCAGGCCCCTCGGCGTGCGGAGGTTCTCGGTGAGCGCGATGCCGACGCCCTGCGTCACACCGGCCTCGATGCGCGCGGTGAGCTGCGCCGGGTTGAGGATCCGGCCGACGTCCTGGGCGACCGCCAGTTCGACGACCCGGACCGAGCCGAGCTCGATGTCGACGTCCACGACCGCGCGGATCGCGCAGAAGGCGAGGCCGACGAAGGCGTCGCCCTGGCCGGCCGCGTCCAGCGGCTCGGTCGGGTGCGGGCGGCACTGTGCCGTCGCCCACAGCTCCTTGCCGTGCATCTCCTCCGTGACGGTCGTCGACAGGACACCGTCGTACGAGGTGATCTTGCCGTCCGTGATCTGGAGCAGCTCCGTGGACATGCCGAACTTGTGCGCCAGGGGCTGGAGCAGCTGCGTGCGGACCATCTTCGCCGCGCGCTCCACCGCACCGCCCGAGACCCACGTGTGGCGGCCCCGGCAGCCGGGGCCCGCGGGCGGCTGGTCGGTGTCGACGGGGGCCACGTGCACCTCGTCGACGCCGAGCGTCTCCTGGACGATCTGGCGGGCCAGCGTCGTGAAGCCCTGGCCCGTCTCCACCGCCGCGCACAGGACCGTCGCGACCCCGTCCTGGACCTTCACGGTCGCCGTGGAGACCTCGTCGGCGCCCTCCGCGCCCAGCATGTGCACCATGCCGAGTCCGTAGCCGACGCCGCGGCGCACCGCGCCCGGTTCGCCCGCGCCCTCGGGGCCGCCGGGCAGCAGCCAGTCCTCCTCGGGCGTGTCCTTGGGGAGTGCCGGGAGGGGGAATTCCTGGACGGCCTGGAGGAGTTCGGCCACGGGGGCCGGACAGGTCACCGTCTGGCCGGTCGGCAGGACGTCCCCGGTCGCCATGGCGTTGCGCAGCCGCAGCTCCGCCGGGTCGACGCCGAGCTTCTTCGCCAGCTTGTCCATCTGCGCCTCGTAGGCGGCGCAGACCTGCATCGCGCCCTCGCCGCGCACATGGCCCGACGGCGGGTTGTTCGTGCGGACCGCCCAGCCCTCGATGAAGGCGTTCGGGACGACGTAGGGGCCGCAGGCGAAGGAGACGGCGGCGGCCAGGGCCTCGGCGGAGGTGTCGGCGTACGCGCCCGCGTCCAGCAGGATCTGCGCCTCGACCTTCACCAGCCGGCCGTCGGCGTCGGCGTGGTGGCGGTAGCGCAGCAGCGTCGGATGTCTGTGGGCGTGGCCGAGGAAGGACTCCTCGCGCGTGGCCGTGAGTTTCACCGGGCAGCCGGTCTTCAGCGCGAGCAGGCCGAGCGGGAGCTGGAAGCCCTGGTCCTCGCGGTCGGCGGTGGCGCCGGGCACCCCGGTGACGACGATCTTCACGCGCTCGGGTTCGAGGCCGTAGCAGGCGGCGGCGGTGTCCCGGTCGGTGTGCGGGTCGGTGGAGGCGAGGTAGAGCTCCACGCCGCCGTCGGGACGGGGCACGGCGAGGCCGGCCTCGGCGCCGATCGGGGCGGGGTCGGCGCGGCCGATGCGGTACTGGCCCTCGACGACGACCTCGCCGGCCGCGGACGGGTCGCCGTGGTGCAGCGGGATGTGCCGGATCAGGTTGCCGTCGGGGTGCAGCGCCTCCGCCTCGAAGGCCTGCTCGGGGTCGATCACCGGATCGAGCACCTCGTACTCGACGATGACGGCCGCGGCGGCCATCCGCGCGGTGTCCGGGTGGTCGGCGGCGACGGCCGCGATGGGCTCGCCGTGGTGGCGTACGACCTCGGAGGCGAACACCGGACGGTCGGCCTTGCCCCGGCCGTGCAGGGTGCGCCCGGGGACGTCCTCGTGGGTGACGACGGCCCGGACGCCGGGCATCTCACGCGCGTGTGACGTGTCGATGGACACGATGCGCGCGTGCGGGTGCGGCGAGCGCAGCACGGCCGCCCACAGCAGACCCTCGGCCCACAGGTCGGCCGCGTACGGGAAGGTGCCCTCCGTCTTGGCGCGGGCGTCGGCGGGCTGCAGGGAGGCGCCGAGGCCGTGCGGGATCGGCTCGGAGGCCGGGGCGGGTTCCATGGGCGTCGTCGCGGTGACTGTCTCGTTGCTCACGCCTGGCCTCCGTCCTGGCCCTGTCCGTATGCCGGGTCGTGCGGGTGGGGCTGTGCAGGGTTCTCGAACGCCGACGGGTGGACGCCTCCGGCGCCCGGTCCCGCCTGGTGCGGAATACGTGCCTCGTCGCCGTCCGTCTCGGCGTCGGCGGCGGCGACCGCCTCGCGTTCGGCGACGACGTCCTGGACGGCCCGCAGGACGCCCCGGTAGCCGGAGCAGCGGCACAGGTTGCCGCACAGGGCCTGGCGGGCCTCCAGTTCGGTGGGGGCCGGGTTGCCCTCCAGGAGGTCGTGCACGGTCATCGCCATGCCGGGCACGCAGAAGCCGCACTGCACGGCGCCGCACTTGGCGAGCGCCCGCTGCACGTCCGAGGGCTGGCCGTCGACGGCCAGGCCCTCGACGGTGCGGATCTCGCTGCCGGCGGTGGTGACGGCCGGGACCAGGCAGGAGGCGACGAGCCGCCCGTCGACCTGGACGTTGCAGGCCCCGCACTCGCCCTGCGAGCAGCCGTCCTTGGCGCCCGCGAGGCCGAGCCGCTCGCGCAGGACGTAGAGCAGCGACTCGCCGATCCAGGCGTCGGTGACGGGGCGGTCGGAGCCGTTGACGCGCAGCACGTAGCCGGCGAGGGGGTGTTCCTCGTGGAACGGCGCCGGGGCGTCGTCCGTCTCCTCCGCGGGCCCGTCGGACCCGGCCGGCTCGGCGGCATCGGTGGACCGCGGGGCGGCGGTGTCGGGGGCCGCTTCCGCCTCGGGATCGTGCGCGGTGTCCGCGGCGGTGGACCGGTCCTCGGGCTCCTCGGCCGGGCCGCGTGCGGCTCCGTGCGGGGCGCCGGGTTCGGCGGGCGGCTCCGCGGGGCCGTGCACGGCCTCAGCGGGCTCGTGAGCGGCCTCGTGAACGTGCTCGGCGTCCTCGGCCGCCGCGGCGGTCCGCTCGGCCTCAGCGGCCCGCTGAGCGTCGCGCTCGGCGGGCTCCGGAGTCCTGTTCGGGGCCACCGTGTACGCCTCGGCGGAGATTTCCGGGGCGAACGACCCGTTCGGGTGCGCGTGCTGCCCGGTGTGCTCGGCGGTGGGGTGGTGCCGGTCGGGGTCCACGGCCACCGGGCCGTGCTCCGGCGCGTGCCCGAACGCGGACAGGTCCGTCGCAGGCCGCACGGCCGTGCCGGCCTCGTCGGGGTGCTGCCCCCACGCCTGGTCCGGCACTCCGTGGTCCGTCGGGCCGGCCGGTTCCGTCGCCCAGGGCGCGGACGCGCCGCCGGGCAGGGTGGCCGGAGGCGTGCCGCCCCACTGCTCGACCAGCGACGAGGTGGTGAACTCGCCCGACTCGTCGGGCAGGTCGCCGCCCGCGACCGGGATCGACCACTGGCCCGTCACGTCGTGGCCGGGCGCGGACCGCGGTGCGCCCGACGGCCCGGAGGTGTCCTCGAAGGCCCACTGGCCGGTCGCGCCGGGGTGGTACGTGAACCGGTCGTCGCCCACCGTCTGCGGGGTGTCCTGCGGAGGCGGCCAGTCGGAGCCGCCCGCCGGGGCCGCCCAGGTTCCGGTGCCGTCCGTGGGCGCCACCGCTATCTGCGGCGGCACGTACCCGTGGCCCGGCGCGGCCAGCGGGCTGTCGCCGCGGGCGGCCAGGAAGGCGTCGATGCCGCCCTCGGGGAGCTTCACGAAGGCGGTCGCGCCGTCGTCGTAGTCCCCCTGGGGCAGCGGGTCCCAGCGGCCGCCGCCCTGCGGCGCGCCCTGGCCCTGCCCGTCTTCCTGTCCGTGTCCGTGTCCGGGTCCGTGCTGGTCGTCGCTCACGACAGCGCCCTCCCCAGTGCTCGTCGGGCCAGCGCGGCGACGGTGCGCCGCAGGTGCAGTACGGCAGGCGGAAGTTCCGGTACGGAGCCGTCCACGCCCGGCACCGGGTCGGGGATGCAGGCGGCGGCGACGTACTCCCCGAAGGCGGTCAGCGCCTCGGGGACGATGGTGCGGCTGTTGTCCCAGTCGATGAGCCGGGCGACCCACTGCTCGGCCTCCAGCGGCCGGAGCGGCATCGGCGCTATGGCCCCGACGGCGCACCTGACACCACGCCGGGCGGGGTCGAGGACCAGCGCCACGGAGGCCACCGCGCGGCCCGGGCCGGTGCGGCCGGTCGCCTTCAGGAAGATCTGCGGGGCGTGCAGCAGCGGCACGCGCACGTACCCGATGAGCTCGCCGCCGCGCAGCATCTCCATGCCGGCCAGCAGATGCGACACGGGCATCTCACGGCGGGCTCCGCCCGGGCCCGCGATGATCAGGGTCGCCTCCAGCGCGGCCAGCACGGGCAGCGCGTCGCCCGTGGGGGCGGCCGAGGCGATGTTGCCGCCGAGGGTGCCCGCGTTGCGGATCTGCGGCGGGCCCGCGGCGCGCGCGGCCGCGGCGAGCGCCGGGATCAGGGCGGCGAAGTCGGGGCGGCCCATGCGCGCGTGGGTGAGTCCGGCGCCGAGCAGCGCGTGGCCGTCCTGGTACTGCCAGCCGCGGATCTCGCTGATGCGGCCGAGGCCGACCAGTCCGGTGGGCCTGAGCTGCCCCGAGTTGACGGCGGCCATCAGGTCGGTGCCACCGGCCACGGGCACGGCGGCGGGCATGGCGGCAAGCGCCGCCACGGCCTCGTCCAGCGTCGTGGGCAGCGTGACGGCCTGCCCCGCCTGCGGTGCGTGCGTGGTCAAAACCGGCTGCCCCTTCCCGCTGCCCCACCTGGTCCCACCTGTGCTGCCGTACGGTACGTGCTGACAGGGCGGACGTGGCAACTCTGGCACATCTTCGCAACACCCGAACGCGGGGGTCCGCTAGGAGGCATTCGCCCACCTCACTGGGTAGATGGTCCGTTTTCGTACGGCATCACCGATGCGCGCGAATTGCCACTCTTCGGGGGCTGTGCCGGGGTATATCCAGGACGGGTGGTATCACCGGTTCGGGGGCGGGCCGTCGATCGGGCGCCCCAGGACACCCGGTCGCCGCTGCCACGGCCGGGGGCCGGCCGGCGGGCGGTAGCCGACGCCCAGCGCGTCGAGCCGCTCGTAGTGCGCCTCCATCCGTCGCTCGAAGTCGGCGAAGTCCCGCTCCTGCGGGGCGGGCAGGGCGCTCCAGGCGACCTCGGCGAAGGCGGCGAGCCGGGGGAAGGCCTGATAGTCCACGCGCGCGGAGTCCTCCATCACCTCGGTCCACAGGTTGGCCTGCGTGCCGAGCACACGCCCCGCTTCGTCCGGTGTCAGCTCCGTGGGAACGGGTTCAAACCGGTAGACGTCCTCCAGGGTGCGCACGAACCCGATCGGCACGGGCTCGTCCGCGCCGCCGTCCTGCCGGTGGTCCAGGTACACCTGCTGCTCGGGACACATCACGACGTCGTGCCCGGCCCGCGCGGCGGCGATCCCGCCCGCGTAGCCACGCCAGGACGACACGGCCGCCCCGTCCGCGAGCCCGCCCTCCAGGATCTCGTCCCAGCCGATGAGCCGACGCCCGCGCGCGGAGAGCCACTTGTCGAAGTGCCGGATGAACCAGGACTGGAGCTGGTCCTCGTCGGCGAGTCCGAGTTCCCCGATACGGGCCTGTGCGGCCGGCGACCGCCGCCACTGGTCCTTGAGGCATTCGTCACCCCCGACGTGAATGAACTCCGAGGGGAACAGCTCCAGCAGTTCCTCGAAGACCCCCTCGTAGAAGCGCAGGGTGTTGTCGGTGGGGGCGAGTACGTGGGGACTGATCCCCCAGGTGTCCCACACGGGGAGGGCGGTCGTGTCGATGACGTCGGTGTTGCCGAGTTCCGGATACGCGGCGATCGCGGCCTGCGAGTGGCCGGGGAGGTCGATTTCGGGGACCACGGTGATATGCCGCTCGGCGGCGTAGGCGACGATCTCCCGGATGTCGTCCTGCGTGTAGAAGCCGCCGTGCGGCTTCTCGTCCCACAGCGGTGAGGCCCGGTGGCCGAATTTCGTGCGCGCCCGCCAGGAACCGACCTCGGTCAGCCGGGGATACCGCTCGATGTCGATCCGCCAGCCCTGGTCGTCCGTCAGATGGAAGTGGAAGACGTTGAGTTTGTGCGCCGCCATCAGGTCCAGGTAACGCAGGACGCCGTCCTTGGGCATGAAGTGCCGGGCTACGTCGAGCATGAGACCGCGCCAGCGGAAGCGGGGGGCGTCCTCGATGATCTGGTGCGGGACGCCGTACATGATCCCCGGCCGCACGGGGGTGCGCCGGAAGGCGTGCCGGCCGAGCAGCTGACGCAGCGTCTGCGCGCCCCAGAAGACGCCCGCCGGGCTTCCGCCGCGGATCTCGATGCCCCACGTGGCGAGGACGCTCAGCTTGTACGCCTCGGGCTCCATCGTGTCGTCCAGACACAGCTGCACGGAGTCGCGGACGCCCTGCGGACCGGGCCGCAGGGGCACGCCGAAGGCCGCGCCGAGGGTGGCGCGCAGCCAGCGTTCGGTGCCCTCCGTGCCGGGCGCGGCCCACACGGTGGTGTTCTCGTCGATGACGACACCGCAGCGCTTGGGGCCGTCGACGGCACGTGGCACGGGGACGAGGTCGACGAGGTCGATCGCAGAAGACACATCAGTCCTTTACCGCGCCGCCCAGTCCGGAGACCAGTCGTCGCTGTACGAGTACGAAGAACACCAGAACCGGAATCGTCATGACCGTGGAACCCGCCATCACGCCGCCCCAGTCGGGGTCGTCCGGCTTGTAGAAGACCAGCAGGGCCATCGGCAGGGTCGACTGCGAGGTGTCGCTGATGATGAAGGACTTGGCGAACAGGAAGTCGTTCCAGGCGGAGATGAAGGAAAACACGCTCGTGGCCACCAGACCCGGCAGGACGAGCGGGAAAAGGATCTGCCACAGAAAGCGGGTACGGCTCGCCCCGTCGAGGTACGCGGCCTCCTCCAGCGCCTCCGGAACCGCTTTCACGAACCCTCTCAGCATCCAGATCGCGAAGGGCAGCGAGAAGGCGATGTGAGGCAGGATCAGGGACCCCAGGGTGTTCAACTGGCCGAAGTCCCGCATGAGGAAGAACAACGGGATCGTCAGCGCCTCCACGGGCACCATCTGGGCCACCAGGAACATGATCAGCAGGGTGGTGCGGAAGCGGAACCGGAATCGGGTCACGGCGGTCGCGGCGAGAAACGCGATCACCCCGGAGGCGATCACCACCGCGCCCGCCACGAGAAGGCTGTTGAGGAAGTAGCGGCCGAATTCCTGCTGCCCGAAGACGCGCCGGAAGGAATCCAGCGAGGGCGCGAGCGTCCACGGCCGCGGCTCGCTCGAGCGGATCTCCCCGGCCGGTTTGAAGGCGCCCAGCACCATCCAGTAGAGCGGGAAGGCGACGACCACCGCGACCAGCAGCGCGCAGGTCTCGGCGGCGAGCCGCCACGGACGGGCCACCAGGCCCCGCACAGCACGCACGCTTCCTCCTTTCACAGCTCCTCCCCCTGCCGGCGCAGCAGCCGCAGGTACACCAGCGTGACGGCGAGCAGGATCAGCAGCATCACGACGCCGATCGCCGAGCCGAGGCCGTACTGCGAGGACGCGAAGGCCTGCTGGTAGGCGTAGACGTTCAGGACGAGGTTCTGCCCGGCGATGCCGCCCCCGTTCGTCATCACGTAGATCTGGGTGAAGACCTTGAAGTCCCAGATGACCGACTGGATGGTCACGACCACGAGGATCGGCCGCAGCATCGGGGCCAGCACGGACCGCCAGATCCGCCACTGCGAGGCGCCGTCCAGGGCGGCCGCCTCCAGGACCTCGGACGGCACGGAGCGGATCCCGGCGTAGACGGTGACCATCACGAACGGGAAGGAGCACCAGACCACTTCGAGCAGGACAAGGAAGAAGGCGCTGAAACGGCCGTACGTCCACGAGTGGTCGCCGAGGCCCAGCAGCCGGTTCACCGGGCCGAAGTCCGGGTCGAACAGGAACAGCCAGACGGTGGAGCCGGTGACCGCGGGGGTCGCCCAGGCGCCCATCGCGGCCAGCATCAGCGCGAGCCGCGGCACGGCACGCACGCGCGTGAGGAGCACGGCGAGCGCGCAGCCGACGGCGAGGGTGGAGACCACACAGGCCGCCGCGAAGACGACCGTCGACAGGAGCACCTGCCAGAACCGGTCGTCGGAGAAGACGTCCGCGTAGTTGCCGAAGCCCCGGAAGGCGGTGGGCTCCCCACCGCTGACCTGGGCCTGGGTGTAGCGGAAGAGCGAGATCAGGCCTAGCTGGTAGACGGGGTAGGCGAGCAGCGCGGCAAGGACGAAGAGAGCGGGCGCGAGGTAGAGCCAGGGGGTCCGGCCGCCCCGGCGCCGCCTCCTTCGTACCGGCGGCGCAGAGGGCGCGGGGCGCTTCTCCACGACCGCCGTGTCGGTCACGGTCACCGGTTCACCCCACGCTGCCGAACGCGGCGTCCATCTTCTTCGCCGCCTCCGCCGAGGCCGCGGCCACGTCCTTCTTGCCGCTGACGACCTCCTGGAACATCGTCGGCAGGACCAGGGACGAGTCGATCTGCGACCACGCGGGCGACGCGGGCACGAACCTGGTCCCGGCGGCCAGGGTCTGCACGAAGGGCTTCACGAAGGGTTCCTTCGCGGCCGCCTGGTCCCGGACGTCCGTGAACGTGGGCAGGAAGCCCATCGCGTCGAACAGCGAGGCCTGGGTCTTCTTCGAGGCGAGGGCCTCCATCAACTGGACCGCGAGGGTGCGGTGCGAGGTGCTCCTCAGCACACCGATGTTGTTGCCGCCCGCGAAGGCCGGGGCGATCGAGCCGGAGGTCACGCCCGGCAGCGGTACGACGGCGTACTCGCCCTTCACCTTGCCGGCCTCCACGGCCGTGTGGCTGAAATCGCCGCCGATCGCCATGCCCGCCTTGCCCGCGGCGAACGCGGTGATGGTGTCGTTGCCGCCCATGCCCGCGCACTTGGCGGCGGGACAGTTGTCGTCGGAGAACAGGGACGTGTACGCGGTGATGCCCTTCCGGGCGGCCGCGCTGTCGATGCCGGAGGCGTACGAGCCGCTCTTGCCGGTGGCGAGTTCACCGCCGTTGGCCCACACGAAGGGCATCGCGCCGTAGGTGTAGGCGCCGCCGACCACCAGGCCGTACAGCTCGGGTTTCGCGGCGCGGATCTTCCGGGCGGTGGTCGCCAGCTGGGCCATGGTCTTCGGGACTTCCAGACCGAGCTCCTCGAAGACGTCCGTGCGGTAGTACAGGGCGCGCACGCCGACGTAGAAGGGGGCGCCGTAGAGCTTGCCGTCGACGGTGACGGACTGCTTGGCGGTGGGGTCGGTCGCCTTGGCCTCGCTCCAGTCGCCGAAGTCCTCGGTGACGTCCAGGAGTCCGCCGTCGTGGACGTAGCCGGCCGTGTCGGTGTTGCCGTACTCCATGACGTCAGGAGCGGACTTCGGGTCGTTGAAGGCGGCCTTGACGCGCTGGGCGCGGGTGTCGATCGGGATGTACTCGACGTCGACCTTCGCGCCCTTGTGGGCCTTCTCGAAGGCGGCGACGACCGAGTCGACGACTTGCTCCTTGGGCTTGTTGCCGACCTCCTGGAACAGCCAGACGCGCAGGGTGCCCGTCTTGGCGTCCGTGTCGGAAGAGGAGTTGTCGGATGTCTGGGGGGCGCAGGCGGCGACGACCAGGGCGGCGGCCGCGAGCGCGGCCAGTCGGGTGGGGAGCTTCATGGCGCGATCCTCCGAGCGTTGCAACATATGCAATGACTGTTTCGCTCTGCACAACACACCGGAGGCTAGGGACTACCTGAACACGCCGACAAGAGGTCTCAACCACTCTGTGACCCCGGGACGCACCCCGTGCAACGACATAGGCGGCACAAGGCGACACGGCGCGACAAAAGGCACCACATCCCGGCAGGACGCACAGGAAGAGCCGGAGGGCCGGAGGAGCGCGAGGGCCGCAGGGCGGCGGGGGAAGGCGGAGGGGGGCGGGGGAAGGCGGAGGGGGGCGAAGGGCCGGAGGGGGCCGGAGGCCGCAAGAGCCGGAAGGGCCCGAAGAACCCGAAGGGCGGGCAAGACGCGACGAAGGCCCCCGGGGCGCGTCACATCGCGCCCCGGGGGCCCCCGGAAAGTCCCTGCGGCTACTTCTTGTCGCCGCCCTTGCCCTTGTCGTCGCCGCCGCCGGCCATCGACTCGAAGATCTCCTTGCACATGGGGCAGACCGGGTACTTCTTCGGGTCGCGACCGGGCACCCAGACCTTGCCGCACAGCGCCACGACAGGCGTCCCGTCGAGGGCGCTCGCCATGATCTTGTCCTTCTGGACATAGTGGGCGTAGCGCTCGTGGTCCCCGTCGCCGTGCGACACCTGCGGCGTCGGCTCTACGAGGGTCCCCGTCCCAGTGCCTCGCTGGGGCTGGGTCTCAGGCTCAAGAGTGCTCATGGCGCCAAGGGTACTGAAGCCGGGTACCGAGCTCACATCCGTCAGTTGAGCGAAGCGTCGTCCGGATACGTCGCCACCATCGCGAGTTCGCTGCGCTGGCGGCGCAGCACCTCGCGCCAGAGTCTCTCGGGGGACGGCGAGGAGACGTCGCCGGGTTCGGACTCCACGACGTACCAGGCACCCTCGCCCAGCTCGTCCTCCAGCTGGCCCGGGCCCCAGCCGGCGTATCCGGCGAAGATCCGCAGGGAGCCGAGGGCCGAGGCCAGGAGCTCCGGCGGGGCCTCCAGGTCGACGAGGCCGATCGCGCCGTGCACCCGGCGCCAGCCGAGCGGGGTGCCGTCGACGGCCGTGCCACCGGGGATGACGGCGATCCCGAGGGCCGAGTCGAGGGACACCGGGCCGCCCTGGAAGACGACGCCGGGTTCACCGGTGAGATCCGCCCAGCCCTCCAGGATGTCGCTCACGCCCACCGGTGTGGGCCGGTTGAGGACGACACCGAGGGAGCCCTCCTCGTCGTGGTCGAGAAGGAGCACCACCGCACGGTCGAAGTTCGGGTCCGCCAGGGCGGGCGTTGCCACGAGCAGCCGCCCCGTGAGCGAGGACACCTCGGTCATGCCAGACATGATCCCGCATCTTTCCGCGAAGTGGGGAGGCAATGCGGGCACACGGGACGCGCACGGGCGCGGTCCGGGCGCACAGGGCCGCGGGGCGGGCGGTGGTGACCCCATGTGCCCGTTGGGAAACGGTTCGTGTTGTGACACAGCTATGACGTACCTGGGTGGTCCCTGGGCTTACGGGACAGGGGTCGACGGCGATTACTCTGTCTCATCTGGCCCTGCCCCCGACACCAACGGCCCTTGCCCCAATCCACCATCCATGGAACGCGAGATACATGACCGTCAACGGCTCTGACGACGTACTGCTTGTCCACGGCGGCACCCCGCTCGAGGGCGAGATCCGTGTCCGCGGTGCGAAGAACCTCGTACCCAAGGCCATGGTCGCCGCCCTGCTGGGCAGTGAGCCGAGTCGGCTGCGCAACGTTCCGGACATCCGTGACGTGCGGGTCGTCCGCGGCCTGCTCCAGCTGCACGGTGTGACGGTCCGGCCGGGCGAGGAGCCGGGCGAGCTGGTGCTCGACCCGACCTACGTGGAGAGCGCCAACGTCGCCGACATCGACGCCCACGCGGGTTCGAGCCGGATTCCGATCCTGTTCTGCGGCCCGCTCCTGCACCGCCTCGGCCACGCGTTCATCCCGGGCCTGGGCGGCTGCGACATCGGCGGTCGGCCCATCGACTTCCACTTCGACGTGCTGCGGCAGTTCGGCGCGAAGATCGAGAAGCGGGAGGACGGCCAGTACCTGGAGGCCCCGCAGCGGCTGCGCGGCACGAAGATCGTGCTGCCGTACCCGTCGGTCGGCGCGACCGAGCAGGTGCTGCTGACCGCCGTCCTGGCGGAGGGCGTCACCGAGCTCGCGAACGCGGCCGTGGAGCCGGAGATCGAGGATCTCATCTGCGTGCTCCAGAAGATGGGTGCCATCATCGCGATGGACACCGACCGCACGATCCGCATCACCGGTGTCGACAAGCTCGGCGGCTACAACCACGCCGCCCTGTCGGACCGCCTGGAGGCCGCCTCCTGGGCTTCCGCGGCGCTGGCGACCGAAGGCAACATCTACGTCCGTGGCGCCCAGCAGCGCTCGATGATGACGTTCCTGAACACCTACCGCAAGGTGGGCGGCGCCTTCGAGATCGACGACGAGGGCATCCGCTTCTGGCACCCGGGCGGCCAGCTGAAGTCCATCGCGCTGGAGACGGACGTCCACCCCGGTTTCCAGACGGACTGGCAGCAGCCGCTGGTCGTCGCCCTGACGCAGGCCACGGGCCTCTCGATCGTCCACGAGACGGTCTACGAGTCCCGCCTGGGCTTCACCTCCGCGCTCAACCAGATGGGCGCCCACATCCAGCTGTACCGCGAGTGCCTCGGCGGCTCCGACTGCCGCTTCGGGCAGCGCAACTTCCTGCACTCGGCGGTCGTGTCGGGCCCCACGAAGCTCCAGGGCGCCGACCTGGTCATCCCCGACCTCCGCGGCGGCTTCTCGTACCTGATCGCCGCCCTCGCGGCCCAGGGCACCTCCCGGGTCCACGGCATCGACCTCATCAACCGCGGCTACGAGAACTTCATGGAGAAGCTCGTGGAGCTGGGCGCGAAGGTCGAGCTGCCGGGCAAAGCGCTCGGCTGACCCCTCACCGCCTCACCCCGGCCCGGGACAGCCTCCCTCCCGGCCGGGGGTCCGGGGGTCGCCCCCCGGGCAGGCACAGCATGGAGAAGCTCGTGGAGCTGGGCGCGAAGGTCGAGCTGCCGGGCAAAGCGCTCGGCTGACCCCTCACCGCCTCACCCCGGCCCGGGACAGCCTCCCTCCCGGGGAAGGCGCTGAGCTGGTACGCATCCGTCCGGGCCGGCAAGAACCGGCCCGGACGGCCCTCGAGGCCATGCGTGAGCGCACAACGATGGGGCGGCACCCGGAAAACCGGGTGCCGCCCCATCACGTTGCCTACGCGCCGTACACCGTCCGGTGAGGCGTAGACGGCAAGGTCACTTGCCCTTTGCCGCTTCCTTGAGCTTCGAGCCCGCGGAGACCTTGACGCTGTAGCCGGCCGGGATCTGGATCGGGTCGCCGGTCTGCGGGTTGCGGGCGGTGCGAGCGGCACGGTGGGTGCGCTCGAAGGTCAGGAAGCCGGGGATCGTGACCTTCTCGTCGCCCTTGGAGACGATGTCGCCGACGACCTCGGCGAACGCGGCCAGCACTGCGTCGGCGTCCTTGCGGGTCACCTCGGCGCGGTCGGCCAGCGCGGCCACCAGCTCACTGCGGTTCATGTTGTTACTCCCGTGTTCTTCTTGCCGTTGCGGCGTGCCACGCGGCGGAGCCGCATGTTGGGCACAGCGAAGTCGTTGTGCACGCGCCCAGAGACGCATCCTGCCCCTACCAGCGGCGCGAAAGCCAATCCGGCACCCGCTCGGAGTCGTGAGACAACCCTTGGGAGTCACACGAAGGACGGTTGGGTCGGGCGCAACCCTAGAGGGCTGTCCGCGGCGCGAGGTTCCGCGACGCGCCGTCACAGGGGCCACCGTGGCGATCCTCACAGCCCCCGCCACGGGGATCTTGACGGCCCCCGCCCACTCGGATGCCCCAACCTACGAGGCTGACACCCCCGCCGCCTTCGCGGCCTCCCGCACCGCACCCGCGACCGCGCCGGCGACCTTGTCGTTGAAGACGCTCGGGATGATGTAGTTCGGGTTGAGCTCGTCGTCGCTCACGACGTCCGCGAGGGCCTTCGCGGCCGCGAGCATCATCTCGGTGTTGACGGTGCGGGACTGCGCGTCCAGCAGGCCGCGGAAGACGCCCGGGAAGACCAGCACGTTGTTGATCTGGTTGGGGAAGTCGGAGCGGCCGGTGGCCACGACGGCGGCCGTCTGACGGGCGATCGTCGGGTCGACCTCGGGGTCCGGATTCGCGAGCGCGAACACGATCGCGTCGTCGGCCATGGCGGCCACGTCGTCGCCGTCGAGGACGTTCGGGGCGGAGACGCCGATGAAGACGTCCGCGCCGCGCACGGCCTCCTTCAGGGTGCCGGTGAGGCCCTCGGGGTTGGTGTTGTCCGCGATCCAGCGCAGCGCCGAGTCCGGGGCCGCGTCGACCAGGTCCGCGCGGTCCGCGTGGACGACACCGTGGATGTCGGCGACGACCGCGTTCTTCACCCCGGCCGCGAGCAGCAGCTTGAGGATGGCGGTACCGGCCGCGCCTGCGCCGGACATGACGACCCGCACGTCGCCGATGCCCTTGTTCACGACACGCAGGGCGTTCGTGAGGGAGGCGAGGACGACGATCGCGGTGCCGTGCTGGTCGTCGTGGAAGACGGGGATGTCGAGGGCCTCGCGCAGCCGGGCCTCGATCTCGAAGCAGCGGGGGGCGGAGATGTCCTCGAGGTTGATGCCCGCGAAGCCGGGGGCGATGGCCTTGACGATCTCGACGATCGCGTCGGTGTCCTGGGTGTCCAGGCACAGCGGCCAGGCGTCGATGCCGGCGAACCGCTTGAAGAGGGCCGCCTTGCCCTCCATGACCGGCAGCGCGGCCTTCGGGCCGATGTTGCCGAGGCCCAGCACGGCCGAGCCGTCCGTCACGACCGCAACGGAGTTGCGCTTGATGGTGAGGCGGCGGGCGTCCTCGGGGTTCTCGGCGATCGCCATGCAGACGCGGGCCACGCCGGGCGTGTAGATCATCGAGAGGTCGTCACGGTTGCGGATGGGGTGCTTCGACTGCATCTCGATCTTGCCGCCGAGGTGCATCAGGAACGTACGGTCGGAGACCTTGCCGAGGGTGACGCCCTCGATGCCGCGCAGCTGCACGACGATCTCGTCGGCGTGGGCGGTGGAGGTGGCGGCGATGGTGACGTCGATGCGGAGCTTCTCGTGGCCGGACGCGGTGACGTCGAGGCCGGTCACCGAGCCTCCGTGGGACTCCACGGCCGTGGTGATCTGGGAGACCGCCGTTCCGCTCGCGGGCACCTCCAGACGGACCGTGATCGAGTAGGAGACGCTGGGCGCCGTTGCCATGGCCGACTTCCTCTGCACTGCTGGGTCGCGGGTTTGCCGTCCGATCGTCGCACCTACCGACGAGTACATGAAAGCCGCCCCGGATTGCGATCGTTTTGTTCTCAATCAAGTCGGTGGAGGCGCCGGGAGAGGGCCGCGAGGGGGCAATGAGAGGGCAATGAGAGGGCAATGAGAGGGCAATGAGAGAGGCCCACATCACAGGTGATGTGGGCCTCTCTCGCGTTCACGACACCGGCCCGCCATGCTCGCCTCGCGGCAAGTGGTCGCTCGTAGCGACGAAGGTTGGGCCCGGGGGCTTGGATCGAGCCGGTGTCACGACCAGGCTAACAAACGGATGGCCGAAGACCATTCCCGTCCGGGGAGTTCACAGGAAACGGTCAGCTGTTCAGTCCCTCAGAAGGTCCGGGACGCCGTTCGCGTCCGGCTCGTCGCGGTCCCCGGAGACGACCGTGAGCTGCTGCGTCGCCCGGGTGAGGGCCACGTACAGCACCCGCAGGCCGGCCGGGCTCTCGTCCGCGATCTCCGCCGGTGAGACGACGACCGTGGCGTCGTACTCCAGGCCCTTGGCCTCGAGGCTGCCGAGGGCCACCACCCGGTCGCCCAGCCCGGCGAGCCAGCGTCTCGCCTCCTCGCGGCGGTTCATGGCGACCACGACGCCGACGGTGCCGTCGACCCGCTCCAGCAGACGCCGCGCCTCCGCGCGGACGGTGGCGCCCAGGGTGTCGGTGACGGCCTCGAAGCGCGGCACGACCCCCGTCGACCTGACCGCCGACGGGGATTCGGCGCCGGGCATCGCCAGGGCCAGCACCTTCGCGGCCAGCTCGGCGATCTCGGCCGGGTTGCGGTAGTTCACGGTCAGCTGGAAGCGGCGGCGCGGGCGGGTGCCGAGGGCCTCGTCGCGGGCCTCGGCGGCCTCGTCGGGGTCGGACCAGGAGGACTGGGCCGGGTCGCCGACGACCGTCCAGGTGGCGTGCCGGCCGCGGCGGCCGACCATGCGCCACTGCATCGGGGTGAGGTCCTGTGCCTCGTCCACGATGACGTGCGCGTACTCGGTGCGCTCCTGGGCGAGCCGCTCGGCGCGCTCGCGCTGCGTCTCCTCGCGCACCGGCATCAGCTCCTCCAGGCCGGTGAGCTGGTCCAGCGGGTCGTACTCGCGCCGCTTCTTCGGGCGGAACGGCACGCCGAGGATCGCCTCGAGCTCGTCGAGCATGGCGATGTCGTGCACCGAGCGGCCGTCCCGCTTGAGGGCGCGGGCGACCTTGCGGACCTCCCCCGGGTTGAGGATGCGCCGGGCCCAGCGGCCGAGCCGCCGTTCGTCGGCCATGGCCGCGAGGACGGCCTCCGGCGTCAGCTCGGGCCACCAGGCGTCGAGGAAGGCGATGAACGCGTCCTCGGTGGTCACGTCCTCGTCGAAGGAGGAGCGCAGCTCGGCGGCGAGCTCGGGGTCGCTGTGCCGGCCGGCCGCGCCGGAGCGCTCCCACAGGGCGTCCAGGAGCAGTTTGCGGGCGCGGGGGCGCAGGAGGTTCACCGGGGCGGTGCCGCTGAGGGCGCTCTGCCGGACGCGGTCCAGGTCGGCGGCCTCCAGCTCCAGACGGCGGCCGAAGGCGACGACCCGCAGCCGGGTGGGTGTCCCGGTGGGAGGGAGGGCCGCACCGGCCTCCTCGTCGGGGTCGCCGAAGGCCAGCTGTGCCGGGGCCCGGCCACCGCTCTCCAGCGCGCCGCGCGCCGCCTTCCGCAGCACCTTGAGCATCCGGTACGACCCCTTGGCCCGGGCCACCGCCGGGGAGTCGTACAGGGTGGCCTCGGCGCCGTCGACGAGCGAGCCGATGGCGCGGATGGCGACCTGGCCCTCCTCGCCGAGCGAGGGCAGCACGCCCTCGGTGTACGCCACGAGCAGCGGCGTGGGCGAGACGATCAGGATGCCGCCCGCGTACCGGCGCCGGTCCTGGTAGAGCAGATAGGCGGCCCGGTGCAGCGCGACGGCGGTCTTTCCGGTGCCCGGCCCGCCCTCGACGTAGGTCACGGAGGCGGCGGGGGCGCGGATGACCAGGTCCTGCTCGGCCTGGATGGAGGCGACGATGTCGCGCATGGTGTGGCTGCGGGCCTGTCCGAGGGCCGCCATGAGGGCGCCGTCGCCGATGACGGGCAGTTCGCCGCCGTCCAGGACCGCCTTCAGCTCGGGACGCATCAGGTCGTCCTCGACGCCGAGGACGCGACGCCCCTTCGAGCGGATCACCCGGCGCCGTACGACGCGCCCCGGGTCGACCGGGGTGGACCGGTAGAACGGCGCCGCGGCCGGTGCCCGCCAGTCGATGACCAGCGGGGCGTAGTCGGAGTCGAGGACTCCGATACGGCCGATGTGGAGCGTTTCGGCGATGTCGGCGGTGTTGTCGGGGCGGACGGCCCCCTCGGCGGGCTCGACGGCGGTGTAGGCGCCGTCGGGGCCCTTCTTGCCGTCCTTCCCGGCGAGCAGGTCGATCCGCCCGAACAGGAAGTCCTCGAACTCGTTGTTGAGGCGGTTGAGGTGGACGCCGGCGCGGAACACCTGGGCGTCCCGCTCGGCGAGGGCGCCGGGCGTGCCGACCTGCCCTCGCTTGGCCGCGTCGTGCATCAGGAACTCCGCCTCGTCGATCTTCTCCTCGAGGCGCCGGTACACCCGGTCGAGGTGTTCCTGTTCGATGCCGATCTCTCGGTCCCGCACCGAATCCGGCGCGGTGTGCCGAACCGATCCGACCGCGGTTTCCTGCTGTGCCTGAACGGCCACCGGGCCCCCTTCTGACGTGCTGGGCAGCCGTCAACCGTACGCGAAGGGGACCCCGTGTAGGAAGTTACGCGTCGATCTGGACGAGCTTCTTGCCGTCGAAGGTCATGACCTCGAAGTGGTCGATCTCGTTGGTCTTGAAGGCGGCGCCGCCCACGACGTAGAGCGGGTTCTTGGCCTGCTCGGTCTTGGCGTTCGCGATGCCGTAGCCCCACTCCGGGACCGACCAGGAGGAGACCGTCTCGCGCTCGCCGTTCTTGCCGACGGCGATGAGCGAGCACTTCTCCGGACCCGTCACGTTCTTCAGCTCGACGCCGATCTCCGTGCCCCACGCCTTCTCGCCCATGGCGACGGTCGCGGAGACCTTGGAGGCGGAGTCGGTCGCGGAGACCCGGTCGCTGAGCGTCGCGAAGGTGTCCTTGGCCGCGTTGGCCGACTTGGTGGAGCTCGCCTCGGTGCCCTTGGTGCCGCTGTCGCCGCCGGTCGCCGCCAGCACGGTGAGCGGGCCGCCGATGATCAGCGCGGCCGCGGCCGCTACCAGGAAGAACGAGCGGCGGCGCTTGGCCGCGCGGCGCTCGGACACCTCGTCGACCAGCCGTTCCGCGAGCCGCGGGCTGGGGCGGGCGGAGAGGGACTCGCCGATCGCGGGGGTGCCGGTGCCCGGCAGGTCCGCGAGGGCGGCCAGCATGGGTTCCATGCCGGCGAGCTCGTCGAGCTGCTGGGCGCACCACTCGCAGCCGGCGAGATGCATCTCGAAAGCGGTTGCTTCGGCGTCGTCGAGAATCCCGAGGGCGTAGGCGCCGACGGTCTCGTGTTCGCTCGGGCTCGGAGATCCCGTAGATCCCTGCATGGGTCCAGACATACCCGAACCACCTGCTCCGAATCCCCCGTAAACGCTCATCACGCCGTCACCCCCCGCTCCTCCAGAGCCAGCTTCATCGACCGCAGGGCATAGAAGACCCGTGAGCGCACGGTGCCGCTGGGTATCCCCAGCGTCTCGGCCGCCTCGTTGACGGTACGCCCCTTGAAGTACGTCTCGACGAGCACCTCCCGGTGGGCCGGGGTCAGGTCGTCGAGCGCGTCGGACAGCGTCATCAGCCACAGCGCCTTGTCGATCTCGTCCTCCGCAGGAATGACCTCCAGCGGCGACGGGTCGACCTCCTGCGGCCGGGCCTGCCGGCTGCGGTGGCCGTCGATGACGATGCGGCGTGCGACCGTCACCAGCCAGGGGCGTACAGATCCGGTCGCACGATTGAGCTGACCGGCGTTCTTCCAGGCACGGATGAGCGTCTCCTGCACGACGTCCTCGGCGCGCTGCCGGTCTCCGGCAACCAGGCGCAGGACATACGCAAGCAGGGGTCCGGCATGCTCCCGATACAGAGCACGCATCAGCTCCTCGTCAGGTTCCGAGGGCTGGGACATGCGATGTCGGGCCCTCGATCCACGTTCATTGGCCACGGCCGCATCCTTGCGCACGCCCACCTCCGGTGTCCGGGGGTTCCCCCAGTCGGTCGCTCGACGACGGGTACGCAAGCGGGGTGTTGAGCGTTCAAACCGAGGAGACACTTTTCTTCGGGGTGTCATGACGAGCGGGGACATGGCGGCACATTCCCACCGCTTTTTCTTTACGTTTTCGCCACATCGACAAGATCGCGCTGACTGCCCGGCGCGCGGCTCAGGTAAACGGCGTGTAATCGAAATCACTTCGACAGTCGGTCGGCGACGCCTCCACGAAAGCCGCATACCAGGCAGGGGAGTTACGTCCGTGGTGCGAGCGCAGCCCGCCGACGGTGCCGCGCCACCCGCTCCCGGTTCCCGCAGACCTCGCTCGAACACCAACGGCGCCGGCGTCCCCGGGACATGTCGACATAGACGATCGGGCAGTTGTCCCCCGCGCACTGCCGCAGCCCCGCGCGGGCCACGGGATCGGTGAGCAGTTCCACCGCATCCCGGGCCACGGCGGCCAGCAGCGCAACACACGCCGGCGGTCCGGCCAACTCGCGGACGAGCCCACCGTCTTCGCCGCGCACGGCACGCGGGGCCGGAGGAACGGCCCGGGCGGCGTCGTTGACGCGGGCCAGGGCGAGGTCGTACGACCCGACTTCGTACCGGTTGAGCCACCCGTGCACCAACTGTCCGGTGTTGCGACGCAGTTCGCGGAAGGCGGGCGGCCAGGAGGCGTCGGCGTGGGTGAGCGGGGTGTCCGGCGGGACGAGTCCGCAGCCGCGGATCCACGCGCACAACGGCGCGACGGCGTCCAGCCGTTCGAGGGGATGCGCGGTCGCGAGCAGGTCGAGACAGATCCGCCCGGCGTCGAACCGGAGCTCGTCCATGCGCGTGTCACCGCCAACCGAGGGGCACTGCTCGGGAATCCGTCCCTTCACAGTGCCAGCGCCGGGTGCCAATCACCAGCCCGCCCGGCGATTGAGGACGAGGCCCTCTCGGGGCCGAAGCGGGGCCCGGGGGCGCCAGCCCCCGGTGACGCGGCTCCTGGCCGGACCGGCTCCGGTGCCGATACCGCCCGCCTACTCGTCGGCGTACTTCGCGTCCGCGGCCGGGTCCAGCGCCAGCCGGTACCCCCGCTTCACCACCGTCTGGATCAACTTCGGCGCCCCGAGGGCCGTCCGCAACCGGGCCATCGCCGTCTCGACGGCATGCTCGTCCCGCCCGGCGCCGGGCAACGCCCGCAGCAGATCGGAGCGCGGCACGACCCACCCCGGCCGCCGGGACAGCGCTCGCAGCAAGGACATTCCCGCCGGCGGCACCGGCTTCAGAGACCCGTCCACCAGCACCGCGTGACCCCGGATCTCCACCCGGTACCCGGCGATCGGCAGGGCCCGGGACCGCGACGGCAACTCCTGGCACAGCAACTGCACGAGCGGCCCGAGCCGGAACCGCTCCGGCTGGACGGTGTCCACGCCGTGCCCCTGGAGCGGCAGCGCGGTGACCGGACCGACGCAGGCGGGCAGCACATCGTGGGCGAGGGCGGCGAGCAGTTCGGGCAGCAGGCCGCGTTCCTCCGCGCGCGACAGCAGGGACGCGGCGGCGGGCGCGCTGGTGAAGGTGATCGCGTCCAGTCCGCGGGAGACGGCCGCGTCGAGGAGCCGGTCGAGCGGCGAGACGTCCTCCGGCGGCATCCACCGGTAGACGGGCACCCCCACGACCTCGGCGCCCGCGACCCGCAGCGACTCCACGAACCCGGGCAGCGGTTCACCGTGCAGCTGGACGGCGACCCGGCGGCCGTCGACGCCCTCCTCCAGGAGCCGGTCGAGCACCTCGGCCATGGACTCGCTGGACGGCGACCAGTCCTCCGTCAGCCCCGCGGCCCGCACGGCGCCCTTGACCTTGGGGCCGCGGGCCAGCAGCTCGACGCCGCCCAGCTTGGCGAGCAGCTGCTCGCCAAGTCCCCAGCCGTCGGCGGCCTCGATCCAGCCGCGGAAGCCGATGGCCGTGGTGGCTACCACGACGTCCGGCACCTGGTCGATGAGCTCCTTCGTGGCGGCGAGCAGCTCACCGTCGTCGGCGAGCGGCACGATCCGCAGGGCGGGCGCGTGCAGCACCGCCGCCCCACGCCGCTGGAGCAGCGCGCTGAGCTCCTCGGCCCGGCGCGCGGCCGTCACGCCCACGGTGAAGCCCGCGAGGGGACCGTGTTCGACGGCGCCCAGAGGGCCGGCATCGGATCGCTGCTGTTGCTCGTACATAACTCTCGTCCCGCTCGAGTCCCGTTTGCACCTACATGCCGACGAGCCTGTCAACGGTGCGTGACAGGCTCGGTTCGGCCACGTGTCGCCGGTGTTACGTCACACCTCGGCGTAGCTGAGCTGCTGCTTCGCCTCGGAAGCGGTGCTTCCTGCCGTGATCCTGCCGGACGGGCGGCGAAGGTATACGGCCCAGGTGACCCCGAAGCACGCCGCGTAGAAGGCGAGGAAGGCGACGAAAGCGCCGGTCCCGGAACCGTAGGACAGGAAGGACTGCCGGAAGGCCAGGTTGATCGCGACACCGCCGAGCGCGCCGACCGCGCCGATCAGTCCCATGGACGCACCGGAGAGACGCCGGCCGTAGGCGGCCGCCTCCTCGCCCTCCAGCCCCTTGGCCACGGCCTTCGCCTGGAAGATGCCGGGGATCATCTTGTACGTCGACCCGTTGCCGAGGCCGCTGAGGACGAACAGCACCACGAAGACGGAGACGAAGAGCGGCAGCGACTTCTGCATGCTGGCGAAGACCAGGACGGCGGTGGCGGCGGCCATTCCGACGTAGTTGTACAGGGTGATGCGGGCACCGCCGTAGCGGTCGGCGAGCCAGCCGCCGACGGGACGGATGAGGGAGCCGAGCAGCGGGCCGATGAAGGTGAGGTAGGCCGCCTGGAGAGGCGTCCGGCCGAACTGGTTCGTCAGGACCTGCCCGAAGGCGAAGCTGTAGCCGATGAACGACCCGAAGGTGCCGACGTAGAGGAAGGACATGATCCAGGTGTGCACGTCCTTCGCGGAGTCGATCGCCGCGCCCGTGTCGTTCTTCACCGAGGCCAGGTTGTCCATGTACAGCGCGGCGAGGGTGGCGGCGATGACGATGAGCGGGATGTAGATCCCCAGCAGCACGCGCGGCCCGCCGCTGGCGCCGATGACGGCGAGGGCGATCAGCTGGATCACCGGCACGCCGATGTTGCCGCCGCCCGCGTTGAGCCCGAGCGCCCACCCCTTCTTACGGAGCGGGAAGAAGGCGTTGATGTTGGTCATGGAGGAGGCGAAGTTGCCGCCGCCGATGCCCGCGAGCAGGCCGACCAGCAGGAACGTGTTGAACGAGGTCCCCGGGTCCATCACCGTGAACGCGGCGATCGTGGGGATCAGCAGCAGCCCGGCCGAGATGATCGTCCAGTTCCGGCCGCCGAAGACCGCGACGGCGAAGGTGTAGGGCACCCGCACGACCGCCCCGACCAGCGTGACCATCGACGTCAGCAGGAACTTGTCCGCCGGGGTGAGGCCGTACTCCGGCCCCATGAAGAGCACCAGCACGGACCACATCGTCCAGATCGAGAACCCGATGTGCTCGGAGAGGACGGAGAAGAGGAGGTTGCGGCGGGCGATCTTCTCGCCCTTCTCGTTCCAGAAGGCCTCGTTCTCCGGGTCCCACTCCTCGATCCAGTGGCTCCCCTTCTTCGTGGGGGGCGGGGATGCGGGGGCTGTACTCGGGGCTGTCATGACGCCTCCACGGTGCTCCGGGGCTGGGGTGGTTCGGGGGGATGAGCGGTGATGAGTCCCGAAGGTAGGGAGGGCGCGTTTCCACGCTGTGGCTGTGGGTGACCGGAAAGGAACGTTGCTCTCACCTTGCGTGGAGGGCCGGTGAGAGGTTTTGGCCCGAGCCCGAGCGTACGGGCCGGGGCGGGGCGCTGTTGCCTGCGACGGCGCGCCGGACGTCCGCGTGCGCGTACCCGGATGCGCCTCCACCCCCGGCCGAGCCGGGGGTGGAGGCGCATCCGTCGAGGTCCGCGGGCCCTTCAGTGGCAGACGAACTCCTTGTTGGCGGTGCTCCCGCTCAGCGTGCAGGTCTGACCGCGGACCGCACCGGCCGGGTCGTGAGCGGTGAGGTCCCAGGTCCCGGCGTTGCGGCTCAGGACCGCGTACCCGAAGACCCCTCCTTGGGTGACGGAGTGATTCACGGCCTGCAGCGGCGTCCCGACCGTCTTTCCGATCACGCCGGCGTCGTTCGGCCCCTGCTCCAGGGGGGCTCCCCCGGAGAAGCCCACCGTCACCTGCGGTGGCCGCGTGGTGCTGAAATCGATCATCTGGTAGAGGTGCGCATGGCCGGAGACCACCATGCGGATGTTGTCCGCCAGCCGCCCCAGGGTCGTCCCGGCGACGGCCCGCTGGAGGACCGGGGTGAACGTTTCCAGCGGCGGGCCGACCGATCTCACCATCCACACGGGCTTGTGGGTGACGACGAAGTAGTCGTGGCCGGTCTGCTGCGCCGCGACCTGGTTCACGGTTTCGAACTGCCGGGTGTAGATCGCCTGCTGCGCGAGGCTTCCGCTGTCGGCCGGGTCGGCGAACGAGGAGTCCACGTTGAGAAGGTGCAGGACACCTGCCCTGATCTCCACCGGATCGGGGTAGAGGGAGCACGATCCGTTGGCTCTGAGTTCGTCGGCGAGGTAACGGAACCACGCGGCCCCCGCGCCGCCCGTCGCGGGCGGGGTGCGGCAGTCCTCGTGGTTGCCCCGCGTCAACACGACCGGCGCCACGGCCAGCAGCTTCTCCGCCGGCCTGAAGAAGTCGGCGACCACACAGGCCCAGGTGAATCTGTCCGCCGAGGTCGTGCAGCCCGGATTCGCCGCCTTGTCGTCGGCCTGAGCCGGGTCGTCTCGGTAGAGGTAGTCGCCGACATGGATCACGAGGTCCGGTTGTGTCACCGTGGCCGCGCTGCTCGCGACCTGCGGGAACGGCCAGCCGGTCTGGTGGTCGGCGCAGTCCTGATCGGGACCCGACGTCGTGACGCGACACCCCGAGTCGCCGATGACGGCGATGGTGCCGGGACGGGTGTTCGCGGTCCAGTTCGGCAGAGGAAGCTGACGGTTCGCGGGATGCACCACGGCCGCGGCGACCGTCGACTGCGCGAGCACCGCGTCGTAGGCCCCGAGCGGCACGACCAACTCGCACACCGTGGTGGGGAACTGCGGCGGCGCGGGACGGCTCAGCAGCCGCATCGGGTAGGCGGTCCTCAGGGGGCCCATGGTGTACCGCACGGAGGGGCACGTACCGGACGTGTCGGTGGTCACATAGCGGATCTGGGTACCCCGACCGGTCAGCTGGGTCCATGCCCATGCCTCACCGTTGGGGTTACCGGTCCCTGGTGGCGGAGCGGTCGGCCCCGGCGGCTTCGGGCCTTCGCCGTAGGGCGGGGCCCCTGGCGGAGGGGTCGCCCCCGGCGGCTTCGGCCCTCCGCCGTCGGACGCGGTCCCCGCGAGGGCCGTCCCGACCGAGAGCGCCGCGGCCAGCACACCCGTCATGGCCAGAACGATGGTCCGGCGCGTCCTGCTCACGTTCCTCCATCCCGAAACCCTGGGCTCCGACCCGTCCGATCGACGGGCATACCGGGCCATAGTCACCAGGGCTTCCGATGGACGCACCCCGAACCGGGCGAACGGCGTACGGCGGCGTACGGCGGCCTGCAGCGCTGCACGGAGGCGCACACGGGGTCCGGTTCGGGGGGCTGAAGGTGCCGTTCGGGACCGGTGCGTTCAGGACCGGTGCGTTCAGGACCGGTGCGTTCCGGCGCCGACCCGGCCGTCCGGCCACAGGCGTGGCCTGCGGCGGGCCGCCAGATCCTCCACCCAGCCGAAGCAGATCACACAGGCCGCGGTGAGCAGCCAGACGGCGGGCAGCTGCGGCCACGGGCTCTCCAGGACCCAGGAGGCGTTCGTTTCCAGCCAGGAGATGCCCCACAGCCGGTCCCACAGGGCCTCCACGACCCCGATGCAGACGTTGTGCCACAGGTAGATCGTCACGGCACGGGAGTTGAGCAGGGTGATCAGCCGGTCCCAGCGGCGCAGCCCGGCCGGCCACTCTGACCAGGACGGGCTGAGGTGCAGGAGCAGCAGCACCGCGGCGAAGGACCACAGGGACTGGGCGAAGGGCATGTCGTCCAGGTCGTGGCCTTCCCTGAGGTCGTGGGTCAGGGTGTACCAGAGGCCGATTCCCGCCACCGCGGGGGCCAGGGACGGCACCACATAACGCGGCAGGCGACGCAGCACGCCCTCCTGGTGCGCCATGCCCAGCAGCCAGCACGCGCCGAACGCGCCGAAGTCGCTGAGCTGGGCCTCCAGCCGCCAGCCCGGCACCGACAGTGAGCCGAACTCCAGGGCGGCGGACAGCGCGACGGGCGCGAGGATCGTCGGCCAGGGCAGCCGGCGCAGGGCACGCAGCAGGAACGGGGAGAGCAGCACGAACCAGAGGTAGGCGCGGATGTACCAGAGGGGTACGCCCAGGTCGCCGGCCCAGCCGTCGCTGATCAGCCCGTGCACACCGGGCAGGGCATCGCCGTACGGCGGGTCGCTCAGCGGCAGGATCCAGTAGGCGAGGTGGAGCCACCACCAGCCGGGGTGCCCCTCCTCGTCCGGGCCCCAGCCCGCCACCAGCATGCCCGTCACCCCGACCGCGCCCAGCAGCCACAGCGGGGGCAGCAGCCTGCGCAGCCGGCCTCGTACGACTCCCAGCGCGGGGCGGCGGGCCAGCGAGCGGGCCATGAGGTTGCCGGCGAGCGCGAACATCACGCCCATGGAGGGGAAGACGACGGGCAGCCAGGCCCAGCCCATCAGGTGGTAGAAGACGACCCGGAAGAGGGCGATGGCCCGGAGCAGGTCGAAGTAGCGGTCCCGGCCACCGCCCTTCTTCTCGGCGCCCTTGTTCTCGGAGTCCTGCTGCCCTGAACCCTGCTGTTCTGGTCCCTGCTGCTCCGGCACGGTGGTCCGGGCCGAGGCGTGGGGCAGTTCGGGCAACTCGGCCGTGGTGTCCGTCGGGTGGGTGCTCATCAGGCCGCTCCTCCGTCCGCGGTCGCCGCCGCCACGCCGGGCGGGGCCGCCACCTGGCCCTTGCGGCGGAGCTTCTGCCAGCGCAGCCGGCCGCCGGTGAGGGCGGTGATCCAGGACTGGAGCAGGACGATGTACATCAGCTGGCGGTAGAGGAGTTGCTGGAGCGGGAGGGAGATGAGGGGGGTGAGGCGCTCGCGGTCCAGGACGAAGGCGTACGCCGCGCAGCCCGCCTGGACGGCGAGGACGCCGAACCAGGCCGCGATCGTCTTGCCGGTCGGGCCGAAGAGCAGGCCGTAGACGAGGAAGAGGTCGATGAGCGGGGCGAGGAGCGGCGCGACCACCATGAAGAGGGAGACGAGCGGGAGGCCGACGCGGCCGAAGCGGCCCGACGGTCCGCCCTCGACGAGGGCGCGGCGGTGCTTCCAGATCGCCTGCATGGTGCCGTAGCACCAGCGGTAGCGCTGCGACCACAGTTGCTGCACTGACTCGGGCGCCTCGGTCCAGGCGCGCGCCTTCTCCGCGTAGACGACGTGCCATCCGTCCCGGTGGATGGCCATGGTGATGTCGGTGTCCTCGGCGAGGGTGTCGTCGCTCATGCCGCCGACCCGGTCGAGCGCGCTGCGCCGGAACGCCCCGACGGCCCCCGGAATGGTGGGCATGCAGCGCAGGACGTCGTACATCCGGCGGTCGAGGTTGAAGCCCATCACGTACTCGATGTGCTGCCAGGCGCCGATCAGGGTGTCCTTGTTGCCGACCTTGGCGTTGCCTGCGACCGCGCCGACCTTCGGATCGGCGAAGGGCTGGACGAGTTCACGGACCGTGGAGGGCTCGAAGACCGTGTCGCCGTCCATCATCACGATGAGGTCGTGCCGGGCGTTGGCGATGCCCCGGTTGAGGGCGGCGGGCTTGCCCGCGTTGAGCTGGCGGACGACGCGGACGCCGGGCAGGTGCAGGTCCTCGACGATACGGGCGGTGCCGTCGCTGGAGCCGTCGTCGATGACGACGATCTCGATCGGGTGCTCGCTCTTCATCAGCGAACGCACCGTGCTCTCGATGCACTTGGCCTCGTTGTAGGCCGGGACGAGCACCGACGCCGGTTCGGTGACGGGCGCGTCGGGCCCCCAGACGAAGCCTTTGCGGCGGGTACGGCGGGTGTGGATCCCGGAGAGCAGGAGCATCAGCCCGAAGCGGGCGAAGACCAGGACGCCGATGACGGCGAGACCGACGACCAGGACGGCGGTGATGTCGTCCGAGGCCTCGACCAGGAAGACCCAGGCCCTGCCCTTCCACAGGTCGAGCCCGGTGACCGGGGTGTGCGCGCTCGGGGCCTCCAGGGCCTCGGTGAGGTTCTCGAACGTGTAGCCCTTGCCCTGGAGTTCGGGAAGGTAGGTGTCGAGGGCCCGGACCGTCTGGTGGCGGTCGCCGCCGGAGTCGTGCATGAGGACGATCGCGCCCTTGCCGCCCTTCGGCGTGGAGTTGCGGATGATCTCCCGGACCCCGGGCCTGCGCCAGTCCTCGCTGTCGGCGGTGGTGAAGACGGTGAGGTAGCCACGGGTGCCGACGAACTGCGTGACCGGCCAGGAGGCGTTGTCGAGGGCGTCCGTGCTGGAGGAGTAGGGCGGCCGGAAGAGCGAGGTCCGGATCCCCGCGGCTCCTGCCAGGGCCAGCTGGTTCTGGGTGAGTTCCCAGTCGATGCGCTTCTTCGACTGGTAGGAGAGGTCGGGGTGGTTGAAGGTGTGCAGCCCGATCTCGTGGCCCTCGTCCACCATCCGCCGGACCAGGTCCGGGTAGCGGGAGGCCATGGTGCCGGTGATGAAGAAGACGGCGTGCGTGTGGTGCTTCTTCAGGACGTCGAGGACCTCGGGGGTCCACTTCGGGTCGGGCCCGTCGTCGAAGGTGAGCACGATCCGGTGGTCCGGCACGCCCAGGCTGGTCTGCTGCCCGTTCCGGGTGTCGACGACCGGGCCGCCGTCGAGCACCTTCTGCGGCACCTTGTCGGCGGCGGCCTCGGGGCGGATGCGGTAGTCGGCGAGGATCTCGCTGTGCACATAGCCGCGCAGCATCAGCATCGCCATCATCGCGACGAGCACGACGAGCGGCAGCAGATGACGCAGCCGGAGCGACACCAGCCGCCGGCGCTCGGGTGACGGCGGCGCGGCGTGCGCGGAGCCGCCGGCCGCGTGCCCCGGGGCGCGGCCCCGGCCCTGCCTCGGGCCGGACCGCCGGCCGGAGGACCGCCGCCCACCGCCGCGCGGCCCGCCGGCCGACTCACCTCCTGGCGCGTCCCCCGTCGACGGTGAAGCGGACGCGGCGTGGCCGCCGGACGAGTGCGCGGGCTGCCCGACAGCTGACCGTCGGGTCGAGCGGCGGCTGGTACGTGGTGCCATGAGAGGTGGTTCTCCGGAGACGAGGTCGGGCGAGGTACGCGCCGCGAGCTGAAGCGGCGAGGAGCGAGCATCAAGACATCGCTGACAAGTTCGGACTTCATGTGCCGGGCCCCGTCACGTCGGGGCCGTCAGGTCGGGGTTGGCAGGTCGGGGCTGTCACGTCGGGGTCGTTGTGCCGGGGCTGTTGCGCTGGGTCGTTGTGCCGGGGCCGTCAGGTCGGGTTGTTTCCGGGCCGGTTGTGTCGAGCCCGGCGATGCGGGCCGGAGCGGACCGGCGGGTCCGGATCCCGGGCCGGTCCCGGAGGCGGGAGCCCGAATCGCGGTGCGGTGGTGCAGCCGTGGTGGAACGACGACGGCCGCCCTGCGCCCGCGTGACCGGAGCACCGGCCCGGCGGCCGAGAACTGCCGCCCCCCAGGGCCGAAGCCCGGCCCCGGCCGCTGATGGCCGAAGCACAGGCCCGGCCCCTGAACACCGAAGCCTCGGCCCCGAGCCCGGATGGCCGAAGCCCCGATTCCCGGCCCGGGTGGCCGACGCCCCGGTCCTGGCCCGGACGGCCAAAGCTCCGGCCCCTGCCCAGGTGCAGCCACTACGGCGGTGGTCGGTGCGGTGTTCGTCGGCCGCCGCTCCGAAGCCGGGCTCGGCGGCGGGGTTCACCGTGCGCCGAGGCCGGTGGCGTCCGTGAGGCCGGTCGGCCGAGGACTCGCACGGGTCCCGTTCAGGCTGCCGGGGTCGATGCCGCCGGTACCGGTTCCGGCGGGCCGTCAGCGACCGTGGTGGAGGCCCCGCCGGCCGGGGACGGCTCGGAGGACGCGGAGGGAGAGGCGGCGGGTGAGGACGCCGGCGGTGGCGTGGACGGCGGCGTCGGTGCGACCACCGGGCCGCTCGGACCGGGCGCCGAGGAGCCCGTGGCCGTCGCGCCGGTGCTGGGGCGAGTGGCCCCGCTCGCCGAGGGCCGCGCCGCCGTGGACGCCTTGCCCGACGGAGCCGCGCTCCCCGACGCACCCGGCGCCTTGCTCGCGCCCGGCTTGCCCGGCACCGCGCCGGACGCGGTCGCGGTGGCACCCGAGCCGCCCGGAACCGTGCCACCGGGAACCCCGTGGCGCGGGCTCGCGGACTTGTCGGGCGCCGACGTGCCGTCCACCTTGCCGGCCGCCGGCTTCTCGTCGGCCTGGCCCGGCACGGGGACCGGCAGCCAGGGCGCGCCCGCGTTGCCCGAGAGCAGCGCGGCCACGATGACGACGGCGTACGCCCCGCAGGCGATACCCACGACGATGCCGATACGGCGGAACGTACGGCTGCGCCGGCCCGACTCGTCGACGAACACCGGGACGTCGGAGGCGGCATCGGAACCGTCCGGTCGCCCCTTCTTCAGGGGGTCGAGCTGGACGGTCACCTCGCCCGGGTCGCTCTCCTCCCCGTGCGCGCCGCCGGGCTCCTCTCCCCAGGGGTCCCGGAGATCACTCGACCGTTCGTTTTCGGAAAGCCCGTTCGAGGTGTTCGGGGTGTTCGAGCCCGACAGGAGGCCGCTTTCTCGCGGTACATCCATGAGCGACCGGTATCTAGTGCTTTCTCCCGCCACGGACGTCAGAGGCTGCCCCCCGATCCCTGCCAGGCTCTGGGATCCCGGCCCCACGACCGGCGCGTCCCGGGTCGGCGATGCCGCCGCCGGCCACTCCGGTTGGGCGTCTTCTCGCCAATTCTTCATGTGCGTACTTCCCCCCACGGAACTGTTCCGGGTGCGCCGACGACCCTGAGCGCACGCCGATGAACCGGGCCCCCACCCAGCTCTCGCGCCCCATTTATCCCATTGCGCTCAGGTCTACGAATCTAGCGCAGGCTTGGGCCCTGTGTTCGCGATGTGTCATACATGGACAGAATTCATGCCCTTGTCCATGACTGAAAATCGCCGCTGGTCAAGCCTCGGCGGTCGCACTCGATCACAGCGATCACGAAAGTGACCCCTCGATGCACATCGCAGATCGAGACGGTCGGCCTCGTTCGCCACACAAGCGGTATATAGGTACAAAAGACCGACACCGAGGGGGCGGCGGAGGGCCACACCAGGCATGGCCGGAAAGTTCACTGGCGCCAACGTCGGATTGCCCGTTTTTCCCACCCGCCCCATTGACGTGACCACAGCAGCCACATAACTTCCCCCGTCGAAGCGCTTCGACGTCACCCATCGAATCGATTCGATGGACGCACCGTGACGCCCTCAGATCCATCCGACTCCCCTGGAGGCACAGGATGTTGACGGCACGAAGGCGTGTGATCGCACGACGGGGAACGGCGAGCGCGGCGGCGGTCCTCGCCGGATCGCTGCTCCTGGCCTCCTGCGGCGGCTCGGACGGCGGCGGTCCCTCCGACGCCAAGACCCTGCGGCTGTGGCACTACGAGGCCCCGAACAGCGCGATGGGCGTTGCCTGGACAGCGGCGATCAAAGAGTTCGAGGCCCAGCACCCGGGCGTGAAGGTGGAGTTCGAGGAGAAGAGCTTCGACCAGATCCAGAAGACCGCCCCGATGGTCCTCAACTCCTCCGACGCGCCCGACCTCATGGAGTACAACAAGGGCAACGCGACGGCGGGCCTGCTCTCCGAGCAGGGGCTCCTCACCGACCTGTCCGCCGAGGTGACGAAGCGCGGCTGGGACAAGCTGCTCAGCCCGGGCGTGCGCACCACCAGCCGGTACGACACGAACGGCGTGATGGGCTCCGGCAAGTGGTACGGCGTGCCCAACTACGCCGAGTACACGATGGTCTACTTCAACAAGGACCTGTTCGCGAAGTACCGGCTCACCGAGCCGAGGACGTTCGACGACCTGGTCGCGGCGATGGACACCTTCACCGAGCACGAGATCACCCCGCTCGCCAACTCCGGCGCCGAGTACCCGGCCCAGCAGTACGTCTACCAACTGGCCCTGTCCAGGGCGGACCGCTCCTGGGTCGACTCCTACGAGCTGTACAAGGGCAAGACCGACTTCCACGACGCCGCCTGGACGTACGCGGCCGACACCTTCGCCGACTGGGTGAGGAAGGGCTACATCGGCAAGAGCTCCACCAGCGCCAAGGCCGAGGACGCGGGCATCTCCTTCCTCCAGGGCAAGGCACCGATCCTGTTCTCCGGCAGCTGGTGGTACGGCCGCTTCCAGGACGAGGCGACGTTCGACTGGGGCACCACCCTGTGGCCCGGCTCGAACCTCACCCCGGGCTCCGGCGGCAACCTCTGGGTCGTCCCCGAGAGCGCCCACAACAAGGAGCTCGCCTACGACTTCATCGACATCACCATGTCGAAGAAGATCCAGAACCTGCTCGGCAACAAGGGCGGCGTCCCGGTCGCGGCGGACACCGCCGCCATCACCGACCCGAAGTCCAAGGAGCTCATCGCCAACTTCAACACCCTGTCCGGCCGCGACGGACTCGCCTTCTACCCGGACTGGCCGGTCCCCGGCTTCTACGACGTCCTCGTCTCCGAGACCCAGAAGCTGATCACCGGCAGCGAGAAACCCGACGGCTATCTGGACGCGCTGCAGGAGGCGTACGACAAGGGCGTACCGAAGACATGACGGTGACCGTCGAACGCGGCGGGCGGGTGACCGGCAAGCAGGACGGGTCCCCTCACCCGCGCCGTGCCCGCGATTCCTACGCGCTGTTCCTGCTCCCGGGCGCCCTCGCCTTCCTCGCCGTCGTCATCGTGCCGTTCCTGATGAACACCGGGGTGAGCCTCACCGACTGGCAGGGCGTGGGCAGCCCCGAGTGGGCCGGACTCGCCAACTACCGTGAGCTGCTGGACGACGCGGAGTTCTGGGAGAGCTTCCGGCACAGCCTCTTCATGGTCGTCGCGATGGCGGCGCTTCCCACGGCCGTCGGACTGGTCCTGGCCGCCGCCCTGTTCGACTACGTCGGCAAGCACTTCGGCAGCCGGACGGCGGCCGTCCTGCGTGCCTGCTTCTATCTCCCGCAGGTGCTGCCGATCGCGGTCGCCGGCATCGTCTGGAGCTGGATCCTCGCGCCCGACGACGGCTCGCTCAACGAGCTGCTCCAGGCCGTCGGTCTCGGCTCCTGGCGGCAGGACTGGCTCGGCGACCCCGACCTCGCGCTCTACAGCGTCATGGGCGTGATGGTGTGGGTGCAGCTCGGCTTCCCGCTGGTCGTCTTCATGGCGGGACTGGAACGCGTCGACCCGCAGCTGTACGAGGCGGCCGAGCTGGACGGCGCCGGCTGGTGGCGCCGCTTCGCGCACATCACGCTGCCGCAGATCCGCCCGGAGATCTACGTCGTCCTGACCTGGTGCACGATCGCCGCGCTGAAGGTGTTCGGCGCGGTGTACGTCCTGACGAAGGGCGGCCCCGGCGGCGCGACGAACGTCCCCTCCTACTTCTCCTTCGCCACGTTCTTCGAGAAGACGCAGGTCGGCTACGGCGCCGCGATCTCCACCGTGCTCACCGTGATCATCCTCGCCCTCTCCCTGGTCGGCCTGCGGCTGCAGACCCGGGCGCAGGACGCGGAGGAAGGACTCCGGACATGAAGGCCGTACGAGCCCTGCGCCGCTACCCCGTCCTCCTGGCCCTCTGCCTGGCCGCCCTCTTCATGATCGTCCCCTTTCTGATCGTCGCCGTGAACGCGGTCAAGTCCCCGGCGGAGTACGCGCGGAACGGCCCGTTGAGCCTGCCCGACGGCCTGTACCTGGACGGTCTGAAGGACTTCTGGGAGCGCGTCGACTACAGCCGCAAGCTGTTGAACTCGGTTCTGATCAGCGGCTCGGTGGCGGTGGGGGCGGTGGTCCTGTCGGTGCTGAACGCCTACGCGATCGGCATCGGGCGGATCAGGGGCCGCACCTGGGTCCTGGCCTTCTTCGTGCTGGCCAACATGCTTCCGCAGGAGGCGCTGGTCTACCCGGTGTACTACCTGAGCAAGCAGGCCGGCCTGTACGACACCCGGCTGAGCGTGATCATCGTCTTCACGGTGATCCAGGCGGCCTTCGGCACCTACCTGCTCTCCGCCGTGCTGAGCCGGTTCCCGCGCGAGATCATCGAGGCGGCCCGGATCGACGGCGCCGACAAGTGGCAGGTGCTGTGGCGGATCGTCGTCCCCGTCAGCCGGCCCACCCTCGGTGTGCTGCTGGTCTTCTTCTTCGTCTGGACCTGGAACGAGTTCCTGCTCCCGCTGGTCATGCTGATCTCCAACGACAACCAGACCGTGTCGGTGGCCCTCGGTGTCCTCCAGGGGCAGCGCCTGATGGACGCCACGATGACCAACGCGGCCGCCCTCCTCGGCGTACTCCCGGCCCTCGTCTTCTTCCTCGTCTTCCAGCGGACCCTCACCCGCGGTATCGCCGTGGGTGCCGTGAAGTAGTGAGGACCGAGCAGTAAGGACCCCCCACCCATGAAGTTCACCGACGGTTACTGGCTGCTGCGCGAGGGCGTCACGGCCGCCCACCCGGCCGAGGTCCTCGACGTCGTCGAGTCGGACGGCGTCCTGGAGATCCACGCGCCGACCCGGCCCATCCGCAGCCGCGGCGACCTGATGACGGGACCGGTCATGACGATCACCGCCCACACCCCGATGCCCGACGTCGTCGGCCTCACCCTCACCCACTTCACGGGCGAGCGGCCCCGCGAGCCGGCCTTCGACCTCACCGAGGCGGAGCCCGCCCCCCTGCTCTCCTACGACGACGCGTACACGACCCTGACCTCCGGCGCGCTCTCCGTGAAGGTCGCCCGTTCCGGCCCCTGGCACGTGGAGTTCCTCGCCCATGGCCGCACCCTCACCTCCAGCGGCCCCAAGGGCATGGGCATCATGCGGGACGCGGCCACCGGCGGCCACTACCTGCGCGAGCAGCTCAACCTGGGAGTGGGGACCTCCGTCTACGGCCTCGGCGAGCGCTTCGGCCCGCTGGTCAAGAACGGCCAGGTCGTCGACATCTGGAACGCCGACGGCGGCACGGCGACCGAACAGGCCTACAAGAACGTGCCGTTCTACCTCACGGACGCGGGCTACGGCGTCTTCGTCGACCACCCGGGCAAGGTGTCCTTCGAGGTCGGCTCGGAGGCCGTCTCCCGGGTCCAGTTCAGCGCCGAGACACAGGAGTTGACGTACTACGTCATCCACGGCCCCACCCCGAAGGACATCCTCCGCAAGTACACCGCCCTCACCGGCCGCCCCGCCCTTCCGCCCGCCTGGTCGTTCGGCCTGTGGCTGTCGACGTCGTTCACCACCTCCTACGACGAGGAGACGGTGACCTCCTTCATCGAGGGCATGCGCGAGCGCGAACTCCCGCTCTCCGTCTTCCACTTCGACTGCTTCTGGATGCGGGAGTTCAACTGGTGCGACTTCCGCTGGGACCCACGGGTGTTCCCCGACCCGGAGGGCATGCTGGCCCGGCTGAAGGCGAAGGGCCTGCACGTCAGCGTGTGGATCAACCCGTACATCGCCCAGCGGTCGCCGCTCTTCGCGGAGGGCAGGGCGCTCGGCCATCTGCTGAGGCGGCCGGACGGCGGTGTCTGGCAGTGGGACCTGTGGCAGCCCGGCATGGCCCTCGTGGACTTCACCAGCCCCGCCGCCCGCGACTGGTACGCGGCCAAGCTGGAGGCGCTGCTCGCACAGGGCGTCGACTGCTTCAAGACCGACTTCGGCGAGCGCGTCCCGGTCGACGTGACCTGGTCCGACGGCTCGGACCCGGAGCGGATGCACAACTACTACACGTACCTCTACAACCGCACCGTCTTCGACGTGCTGCGCAAGCACCGGGGCGAGGGGGAGGCGGTCGTCTTCGCGCGGTCGGCGACCACCGGCAGCCAGCAGTTCCCGGTGCACTGGGGCGGTGACTGCGAGGCGACGTACGAGTCGATGGCGGAGTCGCTGCGCGGCGGCCTGTCCCTGGGCCTGTCCGGGTTCGGCTTCTGGAGCCACGACATCGGCGGCTTCGAGGGCACACCGACACCGGCGCTGTTCAAGCGCTGGCTGGCCTTCGGCCTGCTGTCCTCGCACAGCAGACTGCACGGCAGCTCCTCGTACCGGGTGCCCTGGCTGTTCGACGAGGAGTCGGTGGACGTGGCCCGGCACTTCACCCGGCTGAAGCTGCGGCTCATGCCCTACCTGTACGAGGCCGCCCGCGTCGCCCACGAGGAGGGCACGCCGATGATGCGGGCTATGGTGCTGGAGTTCCCGGCGGATCCCGGCTGCGCGCACCTGGAACGGCAGTACATGCTCGGCCCGGACCTGCTGGTCGCGCCGGTGTTCAGCGACGCGGGGGACGTGACGTACTACGTCCCCGAGGGCACCTGGACCCACTACGTCACCGGACGGACGGTGACCGGGCCGCGCTGGGTGCGCGAACGCCACGGGTTCCTCGGCCTGCCGCTGCTGGTGCGGCCGGGCGCGGTGCTCCCGGTGGGCGCCCACGCCGACCGGCCGGACTACCCGCACGCCGACGGGGTCACCCTGCGCACCTACGGCCTGGAGCGTGGCGCCCAGGTGACGGTACGGGTCGGGGACGTGACCTTCACCGTCGTACGGGAGGGGGACACCCTGCGGGCTTCCGCGAGCGATCCCTCGGCGCCGTGGGCGCTGGCGGCCGGGGACCGGGTCGCGCGGGCGGCGGCGGGCACGGGCTTCCTGACCCTGGAGACCCCGGACGACCGGGAGCAGGCCTGATGGTGAAGATCACCGATGTGGCGCGGCACGCCGGGGTCTCCCCCAGCACGGTGTCGTACGCGCTGAGCGGCAAGCGCCCGATCTCCGAGGAGACCCGGCGGCGGGTCGAGGAGGCCGCCCGGACACTGGGCTACCGTCCGCACGCCGGCGCCCGCGCGCTGGCCAGCAGCCGCTCGAACGTGCTGGCGCTCGTGGTGCCGCTGCGGGCCGGCATCCATGTCCCGGTCGTCATGCAGTTCGCGGTGTCGGTGGTGACGGCGGCCCGCCGGCACGACCACGACGTGCTGCTGCTGACCCAGGAGGAGGGCGAGGAGGGGCTGCGCAGGGTCGCGGACACGGCCCTGGTCGACGCGCTGATCCTGATGGACGTCCAACTCCACGATCCCCGGCTGCCGTTGCTGCGCTCCTTGGACCGGCCATCCGTGATGATCGGTTTCCCGCTCGAGGCCGACGGGCTGACCTGCATCGACCTCGACTTCCGGGGGGCGGGCGAGCGGTGCGTGGAGCATCTGACGCAGCTCGGGCACCGGGTGGTCGGGCTGGTCGGTTCGCCGCCCGAGGTGTACGTGCGCGGGACGGCCTTCGCGCAGCGCGTGGTCCAGGGGTTCACCGCGGCCGCCGACCGGGCGGGGCTCGCCTCCGCCGTCCACCCCTGCGAGGCGACCCCGGCCGCGGCCCGCCGGGCGGCGGAGCGGCTGCTGCGCGAGCAGCCCGCGTTGACGGGGGTGGTGGTCCACAACGAGGCGGTCCTGGAGCCCCTCGTCGACGCGTTCGAGCAGCTGGGCCTGCGGGTCCCCGGCGATCTGTCGGTCACGGCGATCTGCCCCGACGAGCTCGCCGCGGGGCTGCGGGTGCCGGTCACCTCCATCGCGCTGCCGTCGGCGGAGGTGGGTGAGCGGGCGGTGGAGCTGCTGATGCGCAAGCTCGGCGGCGAGACCGTACCCGAGGCGACCCTGCTGCCGCCCGCGCTGACCGTGCGGGCGAGTACGGCGCCGCGGACGGTCAGTCCACGCTGACCGGGTTGCCGAGGCGGGTCCCCAGGAGCGCGCAGGACACGCCCTGGACGCCTTCGTAGCCCACGGTCCGACCGGGGGCGAGTTCCCGGGCGAGGCGTTCGGCCAGCGTCTCGCCCTCCTCGTGCAGGCGCAGGAACGCGGCGTCCCAGCGGAAGTCGTCACGGTCGGCCAGCCAGGTGTTCATGGCGGCGTCGATACCGCTCGCCCAGGCGGACAGGTCGGCGACCAGGGCGGCGGACAGGCCGAGGGCGGCCGTGGGGTCGTCCGGGGCGAAGTCGTCGTAGGGGCCCCTGCGGAG
This sequence comes from Streptomyces sp. NBC_01334, assembly GCF_035983595.1. Taxonomy (NCBI): domain Bacteria; kingdom Bacillati; phylum Actinomycetota; class Actinomycetes; order Kitasatosporales; family Streptomycetaceae; genus Streptomyces; species Streptomyces sp. NBC_01334. Next base: position 4,033,706 of record NZ_CP130718.1, read on the forward strand.
CGGGCGCGCGTGGTACTCGCCCAGGAGCGTGATGTGCGGCGGGTCGTCCACCGGGCCTCCCTCTCTTAGTCCGACGCGTGACGACAAAAACCCCGCCGCTCGGGAGCGACGGGGTTCTTGTTCACATGGGATGAGTGGAGATGGCGGGAATCGAACCCGCGTCCAACGGTGCAGAATCAGGGCTTCTCCGTGTGCAGTTCGCTGTGATTTTCTCGGCCCCGGTGATCACGCGAACAAGTCGCCGACGGGCCCAGTCACTGTTTGATTTCCCATCCGACCCCGTGACCGGGCCAGATGGTTTAGTTCCCTAGATTATGCCAGGATCCGGGCCGGGAACACTCCCGGGCTGACACCCTTTAGGGTCCTACATCACTGCTTATTAGGCAGCGAGGGCGTAGGACTGGGAATCGCTCTTGGTATTGGCGATTATTTTTTGCGACATATGGTTTACGAGATCATTGCCGCTTCCTCGACACGCTTCCCCTGCTTCAACAGTCGCTGTCGAAACCGATCATCCCCATGTTGATTTTTCAATCCCTCCGGAGAGGGTTCGTGCCTGCTGTGAGGCACAGGTGCCATCGTACGTGACCAACGCACGACGGTGCCACTGTATTCCCCGCGACCCCGCGTGCGGCGGCTGCGCGGGCGGCGGTCACGCGTGCCGCTGCCTGCGCTTCTCCGCCGCGATCACCCGGTCCGTCTCCCGGCGGTCCTGCTGCTCGCGCAGGGTCTGCCGCTTGTCGTACTCCTTCTTGCCGCGCGCCAGCGCGATCTCGGCCTTCGCCCGGCCGTCCTTGAAGTAGACGGCCAGGGCCACGATCGTGTGGCCCGTCTCCTCGGACTTCACCGCCAGCTTGTCGATCTCCTCGCGGTGCAGCAGCAGCTTGCGCTTGCGGCGCGCGGAGTGGTTGGTCCAGCTGCCCTGGAAGTACTCGGGGATGTGCGCGGCGTGCAGCCACGCCTCGTTCCCCTCGATCTGGACGAAGGCGTCGGTCAGTGAGGCGCGCCCCTCGCGCAGCGACTTCACCTCGGTGCCGGTGAGGACGAGACCGGCCTCGTAGACATCGATGATCGCGTAGTCGTGCCGGGCCTTCTTGTTCTGCGCGACGATCTTGCGCTTGCCGTCCTTGACCTTGCCGGACGCGGCCGCCCCGCCCTGCTTCGGCTGGGACTCCTTCGGTACGTACATTCCCTTGCTCATAGTGGAGCCAGTTTCGCACCCGGAGGCCCGCTGAGGGAAAGCCGATTACACGGCGGTCGCTCAGGGCACGTCCCCGAGGCCGCTCAGCACGGTCTCGGCCCGCTCCAGCGCCCCGTCGTCCGCCTCCAGGTCGGGGGTGATGCCCCGGCCGTCGACACCGTGACCGGAGGGAGTGCGGTAGTGCCCGACGGTCAGCTCGGCGACGGAGCCGTCGGGCAGTCGGCTCGGCATCTGGACCGAGCCCTTGCCGAAGGTGCGGGAGCCCACGACGACCGCGCGGCCACGGTCCTGGAGGGCGCCGGTGAGCAGCTCGGCGGCGCTCATCGTGCCGCCGTCGACAAGTGCGACCAGGGGGCTGGTGGTGTCGCCGCCGTCCTCGGCGTGCAGGGCGCGCTGGTCGCCGTCGACGTCGTAGGTGGCGACCAGGCCGCCGTCGAGGAAGGCGGAGGCGGCGGAGACGGCCTCGGTGACCAGGCCGCCGGAGTTGCCGCGCAGATCGAGGACGATCCCGGCCCCTGCCGGGGTCCGGCGGACGGCGCTGCGCACGCTGTCACCGACGCCCTTGGTGAACGCGGCGACGGTGATGACGGTGGTGTCGTCGGAAAGTTGGTGGACGGTGACGGCGTCCGTGGAGAGGAGCGCGCGGCGCAGGGTCTCGCTCCACGCGCGCGTGCCGCGCTCCAGGCCGAGACGGACGGAGCTGCCGGCGGTCGCGCCCGTGGCGTCACCGCGCAGTAAGGAGACGACGTCGGTGACCGGGAGGCCTTCGACGGACCGTCCGTCCACGCTGCGCAGCCGGTCGCCCGCGCGGATCCCGGCGGCGGCCGCGGGCGATCCCGACTGCACCTTGGTCACCTCGATCCGGCCGTCCCGGTCGCCTCGCGCCTCCAGCCCGACGCCGGTGTACCGGCCGTCGAGGGACGCCTCGAACTCCTCGTACTCGCCCTCGGAGTAGACGGCCGCCCAGCGGTCCCCGCTGCGGCTGACGGCACGCTCGGCGGCCTCCATCGGGGACTTGCCGTCCGCGGCGGCCTCCTCGGCGGCCCGCGTCACGTCCTCGGAGCGGCCGGCGGGGGCCGGGGAGGGGGCGGCGCCCGAGGCGCTCCGCCCGCCCTGCGCGGGGTCGCCCGGCAGGGATCCGGTGGCGGCGCCGGCGACGAGCACGCTCGCGAACACCAATGTCAGGGCGGCCCCGCGGCCGAAACGGCGGGGCTGACAGAACAGGTCACGGCCTGACATGGCGGTGAGTCTAGGGGAACGCGAAGGGCCGTACGGTCGGTTGACCGTACGGCCCGCGGGGCGTGCGTCACACCTTCAGGTACTTGCGCAGCGCGAAGAACGCGGCCAACGCGGGCATCAGCAGGCTCGTGGCGAGGATGAGCGGAAGCTTCGTCAGCACGGCGTCCCAGCCGATGAAGTTGATCAGGTTCAGCTTCTCGGACAGGGCCAGGCCGTTGTCGATGATGAAGTACCGGGCGATCACCAGGAATCCGCAGGCGACCGTGCCGCCGATCAGCCCGGCGACCGCGGCCTCGGCGATGAACGGCGCCTGGATGTAGAAGCCGGAGGCGCCGACGAGCCGCATGATCCCCGTCTCACGCCGTCGGCTGAAGGCAGAGACGCGCACCGTGTTGACGATCAGCATCAGCGCCACGACGAGCATCAGCGCCATGACCGCCCGCGCCGCCCAGTTCATGCCGTTGAGCAGCCCGAAGAGGTTGTCCAGGATGCCCTTCTGGTCCTGCACGGACTGCACGCCGTCGCGCCCGTCGAAGGCGGTCGCGATGACCTGGTACTTCTCCGGGTCCTTCAGCTTGATGCGGTACGACTCCTGCATCTGGTCCGGCGTGAGGGAGCTGGCCAGCGGGGAGTCGCCGAACTGCTCCTTGTAGTGCTTGTACGCGTCGTCCTGCGACTCGTACGTCACCTTCTCGACGACCCCCATCTTGTCGAGGTCGGACTTGATCTGCTTCTTCTGGTCCGCGGTGACCGCGCCCTTGGCGCAGTTCGGGTCGGACTCGGCGTCGCTCTTGTTGCAGAGGAACACCGAGACGTTGACCTTGTCGTACCAGTAGCCCTTCATCGTGCTGACCTGGTCGCTCATCAGGAGCGACCCGCCGAAGAGCGCCAGGGACAGGGCGACGGAGACGACGACGGCGAAGGTCATCGTCAGGTTGCGGCGGAGACCGACACCGATCTCCGACAGTACGAACTGGGCGCGCATGGCGAGTTGTTCAGGCCTTTCCGGGGACTTCCGCGAGGGCGGGGGCGATGGCGGGGGCGGTCAGTGCTGGTAGCCGTAGACGCCGCGCGCCTGGTCGCGGACGAGGCGGCCCTGCTCCAGCTCGATGACGCGCTTGCGCATCTGGTCCACGATGTTCTGGTCGTGCGTGGCCATCAGCACGGTCGTGCCCGTCCGGTTGATCCGGTCGAGCAGCTTCATGATGCCGACGGAGGTCTGCGGGTCGAGGTTGCCGGTGGGCTCGTCCGCGATCAGCAGCTTGGGCCGGTTCACGAAGGCGCGCGCGATGGCGACACGCTGCTGCTCACCGCCGGACAGCTCACCGGGCATCCGGTCCTCCTTGCCGCCGAGCCCGACGAGGTCGAGCACCTGCGGCACGGACTTGCGGATCTCGCCCTTCGACTTCCCGATGACCTCCTGCGCGAAGGCGACGTTCTCCGCCACCGTCTTGTTCGGCAGCAGCCGGAAGTCCTGGAAGACCGTCCCCAGCTGGCGGCGCATCTGCGGCACCTTCCAGTTGGAGAGGCGCGCGAGATCCTTGCCCAGGACGTGCACCTGACCGTGGCTGGTCCGCTCCTCGCGGAGGACCAGCCGCAGGAAGGTGGACTTGCCGGAGCCGGAGGATCCCACGAGGAACACGAACTCGCCCTTCTCCACCTCGAGGGAGACATCCCTGAGTGCGGGGCGGGTCTGCTTGGGGTAGACCTTGGAGACGTTGTCGAATCGGATCACGGGTGCACCACGGGTCGCCGGGGGTAGATGAGCGTGACCATACGCGAACCGGGGAGGGCGGCGCAGGCGTCGCGAGGGGTTGAGTGGGGCTTGTGCGTTTTTGTACGGGACTTTGTACGCCCCCCGCTCTCCGGGTGGGCCGCGCGGCCCACGGAGGAACCTGGCACAGTGGAGGGGGAACGTTCCCGTTCCCCGAAGCGTTGTGTACGTGGAACCGGTGCTAGGAGGGCGAGCGCATGACGTACGACCGGCTGGTGTGCGCTAACTGCGCCGCGCCCGTGAGCGAGGGCCGGTGCCCGGTGTGCCGCGCGAACCGCGAGCGGCTGCAGCAACAGGACAACTTCTTCGCGGGGCTGAACCCGATGGCGCTGATCGCGCTGCTCGCGGTGCTGGTGGCAGCGCTGGCGCTGCTGGCCCACCAGAGCGCGTGACCCCCGGACACACACGGAAAGGGGCCCGGAGCTGATCGCTCCGGGCCCCTTCGCGTGTACGTCACGTACGGACGCGACCACCTGACGTCAGGCAGCGGCTCCGTCGCGGCCGGCCGCGAGGCGCGGCAGCACCCGGAAGCCGATGCCGCCGGCGATCATCGTGGCGGCCCCGATGATCAGGAAGGTGGTCTGGCCGGCACCGGTCTCGGCGAGCTCCTTGCCACCACCCTGCGCGCTGGTGTCGGCGGCGGAGTCCGAGGTGTCGGTCAGCGCGGAGCTGCCCTCCTCCTGGGTGGAGGTGCCGTCGGTGTCGGTGCCGCCGGTGGTGGAGCCACCGCCGGTGGTTGCCGAACCGCCGGTGGTGGATCCGCCGGTGGAGTCGTCACCGCCGGTGGTGCTCGAACCGCCGGTGGTCGAGCTGCCGCCGGTGGTGGAGCCACCCGTGGTCGAGCTGCCACCGGTCGTGGAGGAACCGCCGGTGGTCGAGCTGCCACCGGTCGTGGTGGAGCCACCCGTGGTCGAGCTGCCACCGGTCGTGGAGGAACCGCCGGTGGTCGAGCTGCCACCGGTCGTGGTGGAGCCGCCCGTGGTGGGGTCGCCACCGGTGCTGGACGTGCCGCCGATGGTGACCGTCCCGCCGATGGAGGCGGCGCCGCCGACGGAGGCGGTGCCGTCCGTGGTCGATCCGCCCGTCGTGGTCGTCGAACCGCCCGTCGTCGTGGTCGATCCGCCCGTGGTCGTGGTCGGGTCACAGTCAGGAGTGGTGACGATGTCGCACGGGTCGTCGTCGCCGGCAGTGGCGACCGTGCTCGTGTCGACAAGCGCGTCGTCGTCGGCCGAGGCGACGCCGGCGACCGTCAGCGAGGCGCCCGCGGCGATCACGGCGCCGGCGGCTATCCGCGCGAACCGGATCCGCGTCTTCTTGGTCATATAGCTGCTACCCCCAGTAGCTGAATCGTCGATGAGGCCGCGCCCGGGGCCGTGATCGACGGAGGTAGCTGAGCTGTAGCTGAAGCCCCCGGTTCACATGCGCCCCAGAGATACGCATGCCACACTGCACCTTCCCCACTTTTCAAAGCATCGTCAAGGTCGTTGCGTACGCAATGTCCAAGTCGGGGCGCTTTGCGTGTCGTTGGTGCTGTGAATGTGATGTAAAAAGCAACCGCCCCTGATTCAGGGGCGGTTGCCTTGTCGACAAAGTTACTTCTCTTGCTGCTTGCGCCAGCGAATTCCGGCTTCCAGGAACCCGTCGATCTCACCGTTGAACACGGCCTCGGGGTTACCGACCTCGAACTCGGTGCGCAGGTCCTTGACCATCTGGTACGGGTGCAGGACGTACGAACGCATCTGGTTGCCCCAGGAGTTACCGCCGTCGCCCTTGAGCGCGTCCATCTTGGCCTGCTCCTCCTGCCGGCGCCGGTCGAGCAGCTTGGCCTGGAGGACGTTCATCGCGGACGCCTTGTTCTGGATCTGCGACCGCTCGTTCTGGCAGGAGACGACGATGCCGGTGGGCAGGTGGGTGAGGCGCACCGCGGAGTCGGTGGTGTTCACGCCCTGGCCGCCGGGGCCGGAGGACCGGTAGACGTCGACCCGCAGTTCGGACTCGTCGATCTCGATGTGGTCGGTGGTCTCCACCACGGGAAGGATCTCGACACCCGCGAAGGAGGTCTGCCGACGCCCCTGGTTGTCGAAGGGGGAGATCCGCACCAGCCGGTGCGTGCCCTGCTCCACGGAGAGGGTGCCGTAGGCGTACGGGATCTGCACGGCGAAGGTGGTCGACTTGATGCCGGCCTCTTCGGCGTACGAGGTCTCGTAGATCTCGGTCTTGTAGCCGTGCTGCTCCGCCCACCGCAGGTACATCCGCTGGAGCTTCTCCGCGAAGTCGGCGGCGTCGACGCCACCGGCCTCGGCACGGATGTTCACGAGCGCCTCGCGGGAGTCGTACTCACCGCTGAGCAGCGTACGGACCTCCATCTCGTCCAGCGCCTTCTTGACGGAGGTGAGCTCGGACTCGGCCTCGGCGAGGGTGTCCGGGTCGTCCTCCTCCTGGGCCATCTCGAACAGCACGGAGAGATCGTCGATCCGGCTGCGCAGCGCGTCCGCCTTCCTGACCTCGGCCTGGAGGTGGGACAGCTTGCTGGTGATCTTCTGCGCCTCGTCCGGGTTGTCCCACAGGGACGGCGCGGCCGCCTGCTCCTCGAGCACGGCGATATCTGCCCTCAGCTTGTCGAGGTCCAGAACGGCCTCGATCGACTCCATGGTCGAGGAGAGGGACTTGAGCTCTTCGGATACATCGACGACTGCCACGCCTCCAGCCTAACGGACCCGGCATCCGAGCCCGCCCGGCCTCGACCGCCGGGCCCGACTGCCCCGCCCCGGTCAGGACATCCCAGCCCGTTCGGCGATCGAGGACGAGGCCCCTTCAGGGCCGAAGCGGGGGGCTGGGGGCGGCAGCCCCCAGGGTCAGGGAGACGCCGGCGCCGAGTTCTTCGTGTCCTGCGGAGTCGCCCCCGCGTCGTCGCCCGAGGTGGCCGCCCAGGTGCCGATCCCGGCCGCCGCGGCCAGCGCCACCGCCGCCACGCCCAGCGTGATCCGCCGCCGCCGGGTGGCGGAACGGTTCCGTGCCGAGCCGGGGCGCGGTGCGCCGGCCGCCCTCGGCACCCGTGCCGTGCCGTGCGCCCCGCCCGCCAGCTCGTCCGGCGCGGGCACCCGCATCGACGTGTGGGTGTCCCGGTTGGAGTCCGGCTTCGCGCCGGGCACCAGCGGGACCGACCCGCGCCGCACCCGCCCGGAGGGCGCCGCGGACGAGGACGCGGAGGGCGCGGTCTCGACCGGCTCGCCCTCCCCCTCCTCCTGCTCCGGGTCCGGCTCGTCGACGTCCAGCGGCGGCATCCCGGCCAGCGTCGGCAGCTGCTCCCGCAGCCGCGCCGCCAGCTCGGACGCCCGCAGCCGGGACGCCGGCGCCTTCGCCAGGCACTGCACGAGAAGCTGCCACAGCTCGTCCGTGATGCCGGGGAGCGGGGCGACGGACTCCGTGACGTGACGGCGCAGCACCGCGCCGGGGTGGCCGCCGCCGAACGGGGTGAAGCCCGCGAGGAGCTCGTACAGCACGGTCGCCAGGGCGTAGATGTCCACCGAGGCGCGCGGCGGCAGGCCCTCCACGATCTCCGGCGCCAGATAGTCCGGTGTGCCGATGATCTTCGTCGCGCGGGTCCGTTTGGGGGTGTCGATCAGTTTCGCGACACCGAAGTCGGTCAGCAGCGCGCGGTGCGAGCCGCCGGGGCCGAGCGGGCCCTGCATGTCGAGCAGGATGTTCTCGGGCTTCACGTCCCGGTGCACGATCCCGGCCGCGTGCGCGGCGGCCAGTCCCTCGGCGATGTCCGCGACGATCGCCACGGCGGCCTCGGGCGCGAGCCGTCGGTCCCGTTCGAGGCGGGTGCGCAGGTCCGTGCCGCGGACGAGGTCCATGACCAGGGCCAGGTCGTTGCCGTCGACCACCAGGTCCCGTACGGACACCACGTGCGGGTGCTCCAGGCCGAGCAGTGCCGTGCGCTCCTGCACGAAGCGGCCCACGAGCTCCTCGTCGGAGGCGAGGTCCTCGCGCAGCAGCTTGACGGCGACGGGCCCGTCCGGTCCGTCGCCCAGCCACACCGTGCCGGCGCTGCCCCGTCCCAGGATCTGGTGGGCGGTGTACCGGCTGCCGATCTTCCGTGCCAAGGCTGCTCCTACAGACGCGTGTTGCCCATCAAAGTACGCGTCCGAGGAGCCAACCTTCACCGCGGAGACGGAAATCACCCGCCGGATGTCGACAAGTACACAACCTCGACGGTCAGGACCGGAGTCCGTGCCGGTCGCCGGTGCCTCAGTTGCCCGTTCCGCCCGTGCCGCTGCCGCCCGAGTCGGCCAGGTCGCCGATCCAGCCGGTGACATCGTTGAACCAGCCGCTGATCAGCTGCCAGTAGTTCTTGCCGGTGCCGATCCAGCCCTGCAGCGGGCTCAGCTCCCAGATCAGCCATCCGGCCACGAACAGGATGACGATCGTGAACAGGCAGCCCTTCAGGCAGCCCAGCCCGGGGATCTTCATCGGGTTGGCACTGCGCTGCCTCGGCTCCCGCGGCTGCCGGGGTTCCGGCTCCGGCCGCTGCCTCGGCTGCTGCTGGGGCGACGGCGCGTACCGCTGGGGCTGGTGTTGCGGCTGCTGGTGCTGCGGCGGCGCGTACTGCTGCTGCGGCTGCCCCTGGTAGCCGTAGCCGGGGGGCTGCTGCTGGCGCTGCTGAGGTCGCTGTTGCTGCTGAGGCCGCTGTTGTTGCTGGTTCTGCTGCGGATACGGCTGCTGCGGCTGCTGCTGGCGGGAGACCTGCCGCTGGGGGCGGCGGCGCAGCGGGTCCTCGCCGGGGTCGAGGTACTGCTGGACCTGCGTCGGCTCGTTGCGGTCGCGGGCGGCCCGCATCTGCGACTGCCAGGGATGCGGCTCTTGGCCCTGCTGCCCCTGCTGGTGCGGCGGCACCGGCGGCAGCACGGCCGTCGGATCGGCGGCGCCCGCGGGGCCGCTGGTGTGCGGCAGCACGGCGGTGGGGTCGGCGGCGCCGGCGGGACCGCTGGTGTGCGGCAGGACGCTGGTCGCGGCGTTCGGGTCGTAGGCGCCGCCCGGCACGGTCGCGGGCGCCGGGTCGGGCGCGAGGAGGTGACCCACGCCGTCGGCGGCGGCGATCTGCATCGAGTTCGCGTGCACCCCGATGCCCTCGGCGACGATGCGCAGCCCGCGCGCGAGGTTCTCGGCGCTCGGCCGGTCGTCGGGGTTCTTGCGCAGACAGCGCTCGATGACCGTCCAGAGCGGGTCGGGGACCGTGGACGGGCGGCGCGGCTCGGCGTTCAGGTGCTGGTGCAGGACCTCGAGGGCGGAGCCGCCGGAGAACGGCGGACGCCCGGTGACCAGCTCGTACAGCAGGATGCCGGCGCCGTAGATGTCCACGGCCGAGGTCTGCGGACGGCCCTCGGCGGACTCCGGCGCGACGTACGCGGGCGTGCCGACGAACTCGCTGGTCCGGGTCAGGCCCGGGGAGTCGGCGAGGCGCGCGATGCCGAAGTCGGTGAGCAGGGGGTGCATCTGCCCGCCGTTCTGCATCAGCAGGACGTTGGCCGGCTTCAGGTCGCGGTGCACGACGCCGTCGGCGTGGCTGGCGGCGAGCGCGTCGGCGACCTGGGCGGTGAGCAGGGCCGCGGCGACGGGCGTGAAGGGGCCGTTCTCGCGCAGGTAGCGATGCAGGTCCGGGCCGTCGACGAGGTCCATGACCAGCGCCAGCAGATCGCCCTCGACGACCAGGTCGCGGACCCGGACGATGTTCGGGTGGGTCAGGCGCAGCAGCACCGAACGCTCGCGCAGGAAGCGCATCACGACGTCGGGGTCGTTCGCGAGCTCCTCCTTGAGGACCTTGATCGCGACGGTCTCCCCGGGCTGGCCGGCCACGGCCGCCTCGGCGCCCGCGGTCTCGCGCTGGCGCGCTCGCCAGACGGTGCCCGTGGCGCCGCGTCCGAGCGGCTCCTCGAGCAGGTACTTGCTGCCGACTGGCCGCACGTCACGCGCTCCCTGCTGCTTGCTTGCCTGTCCTGTCCGTGTTCCGACCCACTGTAGTGCCGCAGTGCGGACACCGGGCTGTCGTCTTCGTCCGAAGGAAAGACGCTCGGCCCGGTCTTCCTGGTTGCCGGGGGCGGACGTGACCGATCTCAACTGATCGTCGGCGACGCACTTGTCAGGCACTTTTGCGGGCAGAGCCGACCAATCAAGATCACTTGTCCCCCGGTGTGGGGCGCGTTGTCAGTGACAGGTGCGAGGATGCCTTCAGTACTGGCCGCTGTGCTCGTGTGGGGTGGGGGGAAGTCCGCGCCCGTGCAGAAGGGACCGCTGACGGCGATGCAGATCCGGCTGACCGTCGTAGACCCGACGGGCCCGCCCTTCCCGGCGCCGGGCTCGGCTCGCGCGGGGGGAGCTCAGGCGCGGGCCCGCACCGCGAGTTGCGACGTGCTGGTCACGGCGCCCGCCGGCACGGCCCTGGCCGCGGTGGCGTCCGCGCTGGCCGCGGCGGTCTCCGGGGAGGGCGCCCCGTCGGCCTCCTCCGCGGCGGCGGTCGTGCTCTACGCGGGCGTGGAGCGGCTCGACACCCAGCGCTGCACACTCGGCGAGCCGCCGCTGATCGACGGCGCCGTGCTGTCCCTGGGCGCCCCGGCCGACCCGGAACCGCATCCCGAGGTCGACGAAGCCCCGGCCCGTCTGCACGTGGTGGCCGGGCCCGACGCCGGCGGGGTCCATCTGCTGCACGGCGGCCAGGTCCGCGTGGGCCGCTCCGCCGACGCCGACGTGCCCCTCGACGACCCGGACGTCTCACGTCTGCACTGCACGGTGACGCTCTCCCCCGAAGGCCGTGTCACGATCGCCGACCTCGGCTCCACCAACGGCACCACCCTGGACGGCGCCCGGGTACAGGACCGTCCCGTCCGCCTCACCCCCGGCGCCCTGCTGCGCGTCGGCGAGTCGGCTCTGCGTCTGGCCCCGCCCGGCGGCCCGGGACCACGGGCGGCGACCACTCCGGACGGCGAGGGCCATGTCCGGGTGCCCTGCGCGGGCACGGAACCTGCGGCGGGCGACGGCCCGTCCGGCGGGAGCCCCGGCGCGGCCTCGGGTGAGGCACACGCGCGTGCGGCGGGCGGCGCGGGCGACCGCGAAGACCCCTCCGGCCCGACCGGCCACGCCTACGGCACGGTGGACTGGAACGGTTCGTCGGAGGGCCGGGGCGGACGGACGCGCGGCGCCGGGGAATCCCACGCGGCGCCTGCGGTGGTGCCCGGCCAGGGCACGGCGCCGCGCATCGAGAGCCGACGCGGCGGCGAGCCACGCGCAGGGGACCCCGCGCGCCGGAACCCGCCCGGAGCGGTTGCCTCCGGTGGCGTGCCCGGAGCGGGTCGAGGTTCCTCGGCCACCCACGCCGGCCGCTCGGGCCTCGGGTCGTTCACGGGGACATACGACGACGTCCGGGGACCGCACGGCGCGCCGGAGGACGCGGGCGCCCCGCACCGCCCCGCCGCCTCCGCTCCCGGACCCGCCGCCCCGTCCGGCCCTTCGTCCGGCCCTTCGTCCGGCCCTTCGTCCGGCCCTTCGTCCGTTTCCCCGGCCGCGTCCCCCTACGACGACGCCCCCGAAGCCGATCCGCGCGCGGCCTCCCGCCGTAAAGGCACCCCGCTGCGCGGCACCGACGTGCCCCCGGGCGTGCGCAAACGCGGCGGTCTCTCCGCGTGGGCGCGCCGGCTGGCCGGCGGTCGCGGCGACGCGCAGGACACGGACGACCCCGGGACCTACGAGGAGGAGGCCGCAGCGCAGACGTACCCGTCGGTCGCCGCGTCCCCCGCGCCCGAGACCTGGCCGGACCCGGCCGCGCTGCTGCTGACGGCGCTGGGCCCCGGCCCCCGGCTGTGGGAACGCGGCCCGGGGCACCCGGAGGCGCTCACCGTGCGGCTCGGCACCGCCGACCGGCCGGCGCCCGACGGCTCGGGTCTGCTGCCCGCCGTACCGGTGACGACGGGGCTGCGCGAGGTCGGCGCGCTCGGTCTGGCCGGGCCGCGCCCGCGGCTGTCCGGGCTGGCGCGCGCGGTGCTGGCCCAGCTCGCCGCGCTGCACTCCCCCGACACCCTGGAAATCGTCCTGATCAGCACGGACCGCGCGCGTTCCGAGGAGGAGCGCGTCGCCGAGTGGTCCTGGCTCGGCTGGCTGCCGCAGCTGCGCCCGGGACACGGACAGGACTGCCGTCTCCTGCTCGCCTACGACCGCGACCAGGCCACGGCCCGCGCCGACGAACTGCTGCGTCGTCTGGAGGACCACCTGGCCGACAGCGCGGGCGGCCCGAGCGGTACGAGCGGTACGGGACCGGTCCAGGTACCCGCACCCCGCGGCGCAGGCCGCCGCCCCTCCTGGGCCGTGCCGGACGAGACCGACGACGGCGGCTTCCCCGGCCCGTACACCGTGGTCGTCGTGGACGGCGATCCCGGCGGCGCGGACCTGCGCGAGGCGGTGGCCCGGCTGGCGGTGGCCGGACCGCGCGCCGGGATACACGTCGTCTGTCTGGCCGAGACGCCCGCCGCCTCCCCTTCCTCTCCGGTGACCGAGACCTACGAAGCGGCCTGTGCGGCGGCGCCCACCTTCCGCGCGTGCGGAGCCGTCGCGCTGCTCAGCGGGGACGTGGCGACGGCCCTGCGGCTGCTGCGGGTCGCGCCGGCCGGGGCGGAGACGGAGCGGCCCGGCCCGGTGGGACCCGGCACGGTCGGCGCGGTGGACGCGGTCTCCCTCGCCTGGGCCGAACGCTTCGCGCGGGCCCTCGCACCGCTGCGCCCGGACGGCGCGGGCGGCGGCGAGCGGCACACGCGGGTGTCGGCTCCGCTGCCCCAGTCGGCCCGGCTCCTGGACAAGCTGGGCCTCGCCCGGGCCACGCCCGCCTCGCTGATGGCCCGCTGGGCGGACGCGGCCGACGACGCCGAGGCGCTCGGCGGACGGGCGTGGGCCGTGCTCGGCGCGGGGCCGCGCGGACCGGTCGGCGTGGACCTGGTCGCCGAGGGCCCGCACCTGCTGATCGAGGGCCCGACGGGCAGCGGGCGCACGGAGCTGCTGCGGGCGGTCGTGGCCTCGCTGGCCGCAGCCGAGCGGCCGGACCGGCTGGGCATCATCCTGCTGGACGGCCGCGACACCGTCGGCAAGGGCGGCGGCGGTCACGGCGACGGCCTGCGGATCTGTACGGACGTACCGCATGTCACCACCCACCTCACCGCCAACGACCCGGTCCGCATGCGGGAGTTCGCGCAGTCGCTGAGCGCCGAGCTGAAGCGGCGGTCCGAACTGCTGGGCCGTTCCGGCTTCGTGGACTGGCACACACAGCGCGCGGTGTCCGGCCGTGTCGTTCCGCAACGCACCCCGAACGCCCCGTCCCCGGGAGCCGGGCTCGGCGGCTCCAGCGGCGGCGCCGCCGACATCGAGGCCCCGCCCAGCACCACGCTGCGGCTGCGCCCGGGAGCGGCCGCCCGGCAGCGGGCCGAGGCGACGCCCCCGCTGCCCCGTCTGGTGGTGGTCGTCGACGACCTGGACGCTCTCGTCTCCCCCGCCCTCGGCTCCCCGGGCCGGCCGGCCGCCGGCTCGGTCATGCGCGCGCTGGAGGCGGTGGCCCGCGAGGGCGAGCGGCTCGGCGTGCACCTGGTGGCCGCGGCAGGCCCCGGGGGCCGTACGGCGGAGTCGGAACCGGCCCGGCTGTCCACCGTTCGGATCACTCTGGACCCGCCGGGTTCCGGCACGGACGAACCGGCGCCGGGCCGCGGCCGGCTCAAGGGCGCGGACGGCCGCCTCACCCCCTTCCAGGGCGGCCGCGTCACGGGCCGCATCCCCCGTACGGCGACGCTGCGCCCCACGGTGGTCCCCCTGGAGTGGCAGCGCATGGGCGACCCCCCGGCCCGTCGCCCGGTACGGGAACTGGGCAACGGCCCGACGGACCTGGCCCTGCTGGCCAGCGCCCTGGAGCGAGCCGCGCGGCAGCTCAGCCCGTCCGGGGGCGCACCCGCCGGGGGCGCCTGAGGCGAGGCCCTCGCGGGCCGAAGCCGGCCCGGGCGGGCCCGGAGCCGGTGACCGGAACGGGTGACCGGGGGCGGTGGCCCCCGGTCGCCGCCCGCGGCGGGCCAAGCGCACCGGCCCGGCACCGGGAATCGCGCGCCTTGCGATCACGACGCGGTCACGATCCCCCGCTTGACAGCACAGGCGCCCTTGCCGAGCCCAGGCACCCGGCGTAGACCAGTGCTCACGGGACAGCGCTCGAACGTTCACGAGTCGACGAGGACGAAGAACGGGGCAGTGATGCGCAGCACGAGCAATACCATCCGGACACGCAGGACCGTGAAAGCGGCCGCCACGCTCCTGGCGGGAGCGCTCGCGCTCTCGCTCACGGCGTGCGGCAGCGACGACGACAAGAGCGGCGGAAGCGAAAGCAGCACCGGCGGCAAGGAGTCCGGCGGCACCCTCACCCTCCCCAAGCTCGACGGCACCACGCTCGAAGTGGCCGCCGTATGGACCGGCACCGAACAGGCGAACTTCAAGAAGGTCCTCGCCGAGTTCGAGAAACGCACCGGCGCGAAGATCACCTTCGTGCCCGCACAGGACCCGATCATCAACTTCCTCGGCTCGAAGATCGCGGGCGGCTCACCGCCGGACGTCGCGATGCTGCCGCAGCCCGGCGCGATCAAACAGGCCGCCGACAAGGGCTGGGCCAAACCGCTGGGCGCCGAGGCCCAGGCGGAGCTCGCGAAGAACTACTCGCAGGGCTGGCAGGACATCGGGAAGGTGGGCGACAAGCAGTACGGCGTCTACTACAAGGCCGCCAACAAGTCGCTGATCTGGTACAACGCCAAGGTCTTCGAGAACGCGGGCGCCACCGACCCCGCGACGTGGAAGGACCTGCTGACCACCGCGCAGACGGTGTACGACTCCGGCGTCACCCCGTTCTCGATCGGCGGCGCCGACGGCTGGACCCTCACCGACTGGTTCGAGAACGTCTACCTCTCCCAGGCGGGCCCGGAGAAGTACGACCAGCTCGCCCAGCACAAGATCAAGTGGACGGACCCCTCCGTGAAGGAGGCCCTGACCACCCTGGCCCAGATCTGGGGCAAGAAGGACTGGGTGGCGGGCGGCGCGAGCGGCGCGCTCCAGACCGAGTTCCCCGCCTCGGTGACCCAGACCTTCACCGGCGGCGAGCAGCCGAAGGCGGCCATGGTCTACGAGGGCGACTTCGTCCAGGTCAACATCGCCGACACCAAGTCGAAGGTCGGCACGGACGCCAAGGTGTTCCCGTTCCCGAAGGTCGGCGACACCGCGCCGGTGGTCTCCGGCGGTGACGCGGCCGTCATCCTGAAGGACTCCAAGGGCGCGCAGGCACTGGCGACCTTCCTGGCCTCGCCGGACGCGGCGGAGATCCAGGCGAAGCTCGGCGGCTATCTCTCGCCGAACAAGAACGTCGATGTCTCCGTGTACCCGAACGAGGTCCAGCAGACGATCGCCAAGGCGCTGGTCGCGGCCGGCGACGACTTCCGCTTCGACATGTCCGACCAGGCCCCGCAGGCCTTCGGCGGCACCCCCGGCAAGGGCGAGTGGAAGGACCTCCAGGACTTCCTGAAGAACCCGACGGACGTGGCCGGCACCCAGGCGAAACTGGAGTCGGACGCGGCAGCGGCGTACGGGAACTGACGCGGAGATGGCGACGCCCGCGGCGGCGGGGGCTCCCGGGGCCCCCGCCCCTCCTCGCTCGCGCAAGAGTGTGACCGGCACCCGAAGGACCGTGGCCGCGCTGTTCCTGCTGCCCGCCCTGGTGCTGCTCGGCGCACTCGTGGTCTACCCGATCGGGTACTCGGTCGTGCGCAGTTTCTACGACCAGTCCGGCGACGGCTTCGCCGGCGTCGACAACTACAAGGCCCTCTTCACGGACGAGGGCATCCGTACCGCCCTCAAGAACAACGTGATCTGGGTGGTGTTCGCGCCCACCATCGCGACCGCGCTCGGTCTGATCTTCGCCGTGCTGACCGAACGGGTGCGCTGGGGCACCGCGTTCAAGCTGGTCGTCTTCATGCCGATGGCGATCTCGATGCTCGCCGCCGGCATCATCTTCCGGCTGGTCTACGACCAGGACCCGGACAAGGGCGTCGCCAACGCGGTGTGGGTGGGCGTCCACGACACGTTCGCCGAGTCGTCGGCGTTCCCGAAGGCCCACCCGGGCCGCGACTCGCCGCTGCGACCGCAGGACGGCGGCTTCATCACCAAGGCCCCGGTCCACACCGGCGTCCCGGTCGCCCTTCCGCTGGTCGGCGTCGCCCCCGACCAGATGCCCGGCAGCGCGGAGAAGGCCGTGAAGGCACGGCCCGAACAAGGGGAGGTCACCGGGACCGCCTGGCAGGACTTCACCCGCGGCAAGGGCGTCGGCACCCTCGGCGCGCCCGACCCGTCCGAACCGGGCTACGCCGGCATGAAGATCGAGGCGGTGAAGGACGGCAAGGTGGTGGCCTCGACGAAGGCGGCCGACGACGGCACCTTCACGCTTCCCGCCGAGGCCGACGGCGCCCGACTCCGGCTGCCCGCGAGCAACTTCAAGGAGGCGTACAACGGTCTGGACTGGCTCGGCCCGTCGCTGGTCACGCCGGCCATCATCGGCTCGTACATCTGGATGTGGGCGGGCTTCGCGATGGTGCTGATCGCGGCCGGCCTGGCGGGGATTCCGCGGGAGCTGCTCGAAGCGGCCCGGGTGGACGGCGCCAACGAGTGGCAGGTGTTCCGCAGAGTCACCGTCCCGCTGCTGGCGCCGGTCCTCGCGGTCGTCGCCGTCACCCTGATGATCAACGTGCTGAAGGTCTTCGACCTGGTCTTCATCATCGCCCCCGGTTCCTCGCAGGACGACGCGAACGTGCTCGCCCTGGAGCTGTACCGCAAGGGCTTCTCCGAGGACCAGCCCGGCATCGCC
This sequence comes from Streptomyces sp. NBC_01334, assembly GCF_035983595.1. NCBI lineage: Bacteria > Bacillati > Actinomycetota > Actinomycetes > Kitasatosporales > Streptomycetaceae > Streptomyces > Streptomyces sp. NBC_01334. The sequence goes on from NZ_CP130718.1 coordinate 4,050,839, forward strand.
AGCGCCATCGCGGTGTTCCTGCTGCTGCTGGTGATCCCGGTGATGTGGTTCAACGTGCGTCGGCTCAGGCGGGAGGTGCGGCGGTGACGGCGACGACGGGGACGACGGGGACGAAGAAGCGGCTCGAGTGGGTCATGGAGAAGCTCAACGGCGGGCTGGTGCGCGCCTTCCTGATCGTCGTCGGCCTGTTCTGGCTGGTGCCGACCATCGGACTGCTCATCTCCTCGCTCCGCTCCCCCGAGGACATGAGCGCCGACGGCTGGTGGAACGTGTTCAGCGAGCCGTCCCAACTCACCTTCGACAGCTACCGGAAGCTGCTGGAGAACGGCGACATCACCAGCTCCCTCGTCAACACCGTGCTGATCACGGTGCCGGCGACGGTCCTGGTCGTCGTCATCGGCGCGCTCGCGGGCTACGCGTTCGCGTGGATGGAGTTCCCGGGCCGGGACTGGTGGTTCCTGGGCGTCGTGGGGCTGCTGGTCGTGCCCGTGCAGGTGGCGCTCATCCCGATCGCCGAACTGTTCGGCAAGGTCGGCCTGTTCGGGAACATCCTGGGCGTGATCCTGTTCCACGTCGGGTTCGGACTGCCCTTCTCGGTGTTCCTGCTGCGGAACTTCTTCGCGGAGATCCCGCGCGAGCTGCTGGAGGCGGCCCGTCTCGACGGAGCCGGTGAACTGCGGCTGTTCGCCCGCGTCGTGATGCCGCTGGGCGCCCCCGCGATCGCGTCCCTGGGCATCTTCCAGTTCCTGTGGGTGTGGAACGACATGCTGGTCGCGCTGGTGTTCACCAACGCCGACAGCCAGCCGATCACGGTCGCGCTCCAGACACAGGTGCGGCAGTTCGGCAACAACATCGACGTGCTGGCGCCCGGCGCGTTCATCTCGATGGTGATCCCGCTGGCCGTGTTCTTCGCGTTCCAGCGGCAGTTCGTGTCCGGCGTGATGGCGGGCGCGGTCAAGTAGCGAGCGCGCAGTCGTCGAGCAGCCGGTCAAGTGGCCGGTGGAGCAGGGGCGGGCCGGGTCATCGGCCCGCCCCTTTCCGTTCACCCGCAATCCCCCGTATGCCGTACGAACCGTAACCAATTCACTCCATCGGCCGTTCCCGGGCAAGGCCCTGTCTTCCGTCCGCGCCGACCCATGGATGTGCCTTGCCCAGGTTCAGTGTCATCGTCCCCGCGTACAAGGTTCAGGCGTACCTGCACGAGTGCCTCGAATCGGTGCTGTCCCAGTCGTTCGCCGATCTCGAACTGATCGTCGTCGACGACCGTTCGCCGGACGCCTGCGGCGAGATCATCGACGAGTTCGCGGCCCGCGACGAGCGGGTGCGCGCCGTGCACCTGCCGGAGAACGTCGGCCTGGGGCAGGCCCGCAACGCCGGGCTGGAGCGGGCGACCGGCGACTACCTGGTGTTCCTGGACTCCGACGACACGCTCACCCCGGACGCGCTGCGCGCGATCGCCGACCGGGTGAAGGAGACGGGCGAGCCGGACGTCCTGGTCTACGACTACGCGAGCACGTACTGGTCGGGCGAGACCGTCCGCAACCAGTTCGCGGCGCAGCTCTCCGAGGAGGGCGCCGCACCCTTCCGGCTCGAGGACCGCCCGGGGCTGCTCAGGGTGCTGATGGTGGCTTGGAACAAGGCCTACCGACGGGAGTTCATCGAGGGCGTGGGCCTGACGTTCCCGTCCGGCTACTACGAGGACACCCCGTGGACCTACCCGGCGCTGATGGCCGCGCAGTCGCTCGCGACGCTCGACCGGGTCTGCGTGCACTACCGCCAGCGCCGCCGGGGCAACATCCTGTCCACCACCAGCCGGGGCCACTTCGACGTCTTCGAGCAGTACGACCGGGTCTTCGCGTTCGTCGAGCAGCGTCCCGAACTCGCGCACTGGCGACCGGTGTTGTTCCGCCGCATGGTCGACCACCTCTCGACGGTCTTCACCAAGCGCGACCGGCTCCCGCGCGGTTCACGCGCCGAGTTCCTGCGCAGGGCCCGCGCCCACTACCGCCGTTACCGCACCCCGGGCGTCCCGGTACCGCTGCGCTCCCGGCTGCGCCACACGCTGGTCCACTTCGGCGTGCACCGCACCTACCGGGTGCTCCAGGCGTCCATGACCGTGCGCCGGCGCACCCACAAGGCCGTCTCGAAACTCGCCCGCGCGCTGCGGGCGGGCGTCCTCCAGGCGCACTACCGCGTCCAGTTGAAGCTGCCGCTGCGCGCCGACCGGGCCGTGTTCGCCGCGTACTGGGGCCGCGGGCACAGCTGCAACCCGGGCGCACTGGAGGCCGCGTTCCGTACCTTCGCGCCGCAGGTGCGCACGGCGTGGATCGCCCGCCCCGAGCACCGGTCGGCCGTCCCGCCGGGCCCTCGCCAGGTGCGCCCCGGGACGGCCGCCTACTGGACGGCGCTGGCCCGCTCCAAGTACCTGGTGAACAACGTCAACTTCGACCGGCGGCTGGTCAAGCGCCCCGGCCAGGTCTTCGTGCAGACCCAGCACGGCACGCCCCTCAAGCACATGGGGCTCGACCTCCAGGAGCGCCCGGCGGCCGCCCGCGACATGGACTTCGCCGAGCTGCTGAGGGGCGTCGACAAGTGGGACTACGTCCTGTCGGCCAACCGCCACACCACCCTCACCTGGGAGCGCGTCTACCCCGGACGCTACGAGACCCTCGAGTACGGCTATCCCCGCAACGACGTCTTCCAGCGGGCGACCTCGGCGGACGTGGCCCGGCTGCGCGAGTCCCTCGGCATCCCCCGCGACACGGTCGCCGTCCTCTACGCGCCGACCCACCGCGACTACCGCCGCGTCCAGCGCTCCCACCTCGACCTGGAGCGGGTCCTGCGCCGGCTGGGGCCCCGCTTCGTGATCCTGGCCCGCTCCCACTACTGGCAGGAGGCGCCGGCCGGCCGGCCGGTGGCGGGCGTCATCGACGTCACCGACCACCCGAGCGTGGAGTCCCTGTGCCTGGCCTCGGACGCCCTGGTCACCGACTACTCGTCCCTCATGTTCGACTACGCCGGTCTGGACCGCCCGATCGTGATCCACGCCGACGACTGGGAGGCCTACGAGGCGGCCCGCGGCACCTACTTCGACCTGCGAGCCTGTCCGCCGGGCGTGGTCGCGCGCAGCGAGGACGAACTGGTCGACATCTTCGCGACCGGTCACTGGCGCGGCTCCCGTTCCGCCCAGCTGCGGGCCGCGTTCCGTGAGCGGTTCTGCCCGTACGACGACGGCCGCGCCGCGGAGCGCGTCGTACGGCGGGTGGTGCTGGGCGAGACGCTGCTGCCCCCGGTCGTGCCGCTAGCCCAGCGCCGTCCGGTGCCGTCGGCCGCCGCCTCGGCGTCGATGCCCGCGGGGCGCCCGGCGCTCGCCCACGTGCCCCCGCCCGCAGGCCCGGTCCTCCCCGTCACCGACCGGCGCTGAACCCCGTTCACCCTCAGGGGAGTTGCCATGCCCTCCGGCTCGTCACGGCCCACCCCGACCCGGCCGTCCAGCCGGCGGCCGGCCGGGCGGCCCGGACGTACCGCCTGAAGAACACCCCCGAGACCGACCGCCGCAGACCGACCGCCACGGACCGACCGCCGTAGACCGTCCGCCGCAGACCCTCCGCCGCGGATCGTCCGCCGCACCGACAGAGAAAGAGCAGCATGCCCCGCTTCAGCATCATCGTCCCGTCCCATGGGGTCGCGGGCCGGTTGTCCCTGGCGCTGGACTCCGTCCTGGCCCAGTCCTTCGGCGACTTCGAGCTGATCCCGGTCAGCGACGCGCCCGGCACCCCGGCCGCGGCCCTCGCCGCCGGGTACGCGCGGCGGGACTCCCGGGTGGCCCCGGTGCACTCGCCACCGTCCGCCGGGCTGAGCGGGGCGCGCAACACGGGGATGCAGGCGGCGACCGGCGCATATCTGCTGTTCCTCGACGGTGACGACGTCCTCGCCCCGGGCGCCCTGGCGACGCTGGACGCCCGGCTGACCGAGACCGGCGACGTCGACGTGCTGTACGCCGAGCACGAGCGCACCCCCTGGTGGGACGGCGAGCCGACCAACCCGGCCGCCCCGCTGCTGGCGGGGACACCGAAGGGCGCCTTCTCTCCGGCCGAGGCCCCGCACGTCACCGGCGTGCAGCTGCCCGCGTGGGGCACGGTCTACCGGCGCTCCTTCGTCACCGAGCACCGGCTCGCCTTCCCCGACGGGCACTTCACGGACGTCGGCTTCGGCGGCCTGGTCACCGTGCACGCCGAGCGGATCGCGGTGCTGCGCTCGGTCGTCGTACGGCATCTGCTGCGGCGGCAGGGCAACCGGCTGAACCTGCCGGGCGAACACCATCCGGAGCTCCTGGACCCGACCGAGGCGGTGCTGACCCGGGCGGCCGAACTCGGGCTGTCCGGGGACCGGTCGGGTGCCCTCTTCGAGCAGCTCTTCGCGGCCGTGCTGAAGACAGCCGCGCATCCGGCCCGGCTGACCGGGCGCCGCCGCCGGGCCTTCTTCCGCCGCGCGGGCCGACTGTACCGGCGCCACCGCCCGGCCGGTTTCCGCAGGCCGGGCGGCAGCCTGGGAATGCAGCACCGGCTGCTGGCGGCCGGGGCGTACACCGCGTTCCGCGCGCTGCGCGGCGCCAACCGGAAGGCCGCGGGCGCCGTCGAGCGCCTCCCGCGCCCCCAGGGTCTGCGCACCCGCCTCCTCTACCGGCGCCGGCTGCGCCGCCGTATCGACCCGAACCTGGCGGTGTACTGCGCCTACTGGGGGCGCGGCTACGCATGCAGCCCGGCCGCGATCCACGCCAAGGCCGCCGAACTCGCCCCGCACATCCGTTCGGTGTTCCTCGTCGAGGCCGACCAGGCGCACGCGATGCCGGACGGCGTCGACCACGCCGTCATCGGCAGCCGCCGCTACTGGGAGGTCCTGGCCCGCGCCAAGTACCTGGTCAACAACGCCAACTTCGCGGAGGGCGTGGTCAAGCGCGAAGGCAGTGTGCACGTGCAGACCCAGCACGGCACCCCGCTCAAGAAGATGGGCGTCGACCAGTCGACGTACCCGGTCGTCGCCGCCGCGACCGGCTCCTTCACCAAGCTGCTGGGCCGCGTGGACCGCTGGGACTACAACCTGTCCTCCAACACCCACTCCACCCAGATGTGGGAGCGCGCCTTCCCGGGCTCCTACGAGCAGCTGGAGTACGGCTATCCGCGCAACGACGTCTTCTACACGGCGACCGCGGCCGACGTGGCCCGGGTCCGGCGGGAGCTGGGGGTGCCGGAGGGCACCACGGCCGTCCTGTACGCGCCCACCCACCGCGACTACCACACCGGTTTCGAGCCGGGCCTGGACCTGGAGGCCTTCTGCGAGGCGGCAGGCGAGAACGTGGTCGTGCTGCTGCGCGCGCACTACTTCTACGACGGGGGCGGCCGGCGCGGCACCGGCCGGGTCATCGACGTCACCGGTCACCGCTCCTCCGAGGAGGTCTGCCTGGCCGCCGACGCGCTGGTCACCGACTACTCGTCGATCATGTTCGACTACGCCAACCTGGACCGCCCGATCGTCGTGTTCGCCGACGACTGGGACGTCTACCGGGAGACCCGGGGCGTCTACTTCGACCTGCTGGAGGCCCCGCCGGGACCGGTCGCCGGCACACCCGAGGAGCTGGCCCGGGTGTTCCGCGACGGCTCGTACGCGGACTCCGCATCCGCCGCCCGCCGGGCCGCGTTCCGGTCCCGTTTCTGCCAGTTCGACGACGGCCGGGCCGCCGAGCGCGTGGTGCGCCGGGTACTGCTCGGCGAGCCACCGGAGGCGATCGAGCCCGTGCGGCCGCTCGCCGAGCGCGTCCCGGCCCCCGCCGCCTCCACCCTCGTAAGGAGCTGACCTCCGCAGTGCCCCGCTTCAGCATCATCGTCCCCTGTTTCAAGGTGCAGGGCTTCCTGCGCGAGTGTCTCGACTCGGTCCTGGAGCAGTCGTACCGGGACATCGAGGTGATCGCCGTCGACGACCGCTCTCCCGACGGCTGCGGCGCGATCCTCGACGAGTACGCGGCCCGCGACGACCGTGTCCGGGTCCTGCACCTGCCGGAGAACGCCGGCCTCGGCCGCGCCCGCAACGCCGGTATGCCGCTCGCGGGCGGCGACTACCTGTTCTTCCTCGACAGCGACGACACCCTCACCCCGGGCGCGCTGCGCGCGATGGCGGACCGGCTCGACGAGGCCGGCGACCCGGACGTGCTCGTCTTCGACTACGCGCGCACCTACTGGTGGGGCGGCACCCGCAGGAACGCCCTGGCCCATGTCCTCGCGGAGGCGGGCGACGGCACCTTCACGGCCGTCGAACGCCCCGAGATCCTCGACCTGTTGATGGTCGTGTGGAACAAGGTCTACCGGCGGGAGTTCGTCGAGAGGAACGACTTCTCCTTCCCGCCCGGCTACTACGAGGACACTCCCTGGACGTTCCCGGTCATGCTCAGCGCGGAGCGGATCGCCGCACTGGACCGGATCTGTCTGAACTACCGCCAGCGGCGGCAGGGCAACATCCTGTCCACCACCAGCCGTAAGCACTTCGACATCCACGACCAGTACGAGCGGGTCTTCGCTTTCGTCGACTCCCGCCCCGGACTGGCTAGTTGGCGGCCGTATCTGCACCGCAAGATGGGCGAGCACTGTCTCGACATCCTCGCCAAGCCGGACCGGCTGCCGCCGTCGGACAAGGGCGAGTTCTTCCGCCGTACGGCGGAGCTGTTCGCCCGCCACAAGCCCGCCGGTGAGCCGGTGCCCGCCGAACTCCGGGTCCTGGAGGGCGGATACGCGGCCTACCGGATCAAGCGGAAGGCCGGCCGGACGGGCCGGGAGGTCGCCCGGCGCGGCGGGCAGGCGGGCCGGGCGGCCGTCGGGCGGCTGCGCCGGGGTCCGAACGCCCTGCTCGGGCATCGCCCGTCGGACCCGCGCCTCGTCCTGTACTCCGCGTTCTCGCACCGGGGCGTGCTCGGCGATCCCGGAGCCGTCTACGAAAAGGCGCGGGAGATCGCACCGCAGCTGCGCGGGGTGTGGGTGGTGCGCGACGAGGAGACGGCCGAGCGGCTCCCGGCGGGCGTGGAGCACGTACTGCTCGACTCCCCCGCCTACCGCCGGGTCAGCGCGCGGGCCGGCTTCTTCGTCAACAACGTCAACTGGCCCGGCACCCTGGCCAAACGGCCGGGCAGCGTGCACATCCACACCCACCAGGGCACCCCGCTGAAGTACATGGCGGCCGACCTGCTCCAGCGGCCCGGCGCCCGGTACGGCGTGGACGTGCCGCAGATGCTGCGCCGCGCCGACCGCTGGGACTACAGCCTGGTCGCCAACCAGCACTCCGAGCTGGTGTGGGAGCGGGCGTACCCGTGCCACTTCACCTCGGTGCGGACCGGAAGCCCGCGCAACGACGTGCTGGTGAACGCCGGTGCGCAGGCGGGTCTCGCGGTCCGCGCGCGGCTCGGGATCCCGGCCGGTCACACGGTCGTGCTGTACGCGCCGACCCGCCGCGAGTACGTGCGCGGCGGACACGTCGACCGGCTCGACCTGGCCCGGCTCGCCGCCGACCTGGGCGAAGGGCACACCCTCGTCGTACGGCTGCACCCGTCGCTGGCGACCGGTCCGGCGCGCGGGACGGGCCTGGCCGACCTGCACCGGCGCGGGGTGCTGGTGGACGCGACGGACGAGCCGCGTGTCGAGGACGTCATGCTCGCCTCCGACGTCCTGGTCACCGACTACTCGGCCCTGATGTTCGACTACGCCAACCTGGACCGGCCGATCGTCGTCCACGCCGACGACTGGGCCGCGTACACGGCGAGCAGGGGCGCCTACTTCGACATCACCGCGGACGCGCCCGGCCAGGTCTCGCGCACCTACCGGGAACTGGCCTGGCTGCTGGCCTCCGGCAGCTGGCGCGACGAGGAGTCGGCGCGGCTGCGGGCGGGCTTTCGGGAGCGGTTCTGCGCCTACGACGACGGGCGGGCCGCCGAGCGGGTCGTCCGGCGGCTGCTGCTCGGCGAGGAGCTCCCCGAGGGGACCGTCGCCGTCCCGAAGGTTCCCGCACCGGCCGGCGCCCGCGATCTGCTCGCGTCGACGTGACACCTCCCCTGCGGCCGCGCACCCGGGTGCTGGTCCTGGTCGCCGTGTTCGCGCTGCTCCAGCTCGCGAACGTGACCGGCCGGGACACCCCGGACAGCAAGAACTACCTGTCGTACGCACTGAGTCTGCGCGGTGAGGACAAGCGCGAGGCGGCGGCCGTGACCATCGCCTACGCCTGCGCGGGCGAGGCCTCGATCGCGGCCCGCCGGCAGAGCGTGGACGTGCTCCGCTTCGACGATCCCGACCCCGGCCGCCGCGTCACCGCCGAGTGCCACGAGCGGGAGTGGCGCACCGTCGACGCGCGGCTGCGGGCGGGGCAGACCGGCGGGCACACCGTGCCGTTCATGCCGGAGCGCTTCATGCGGATCTTCGAGGCTCGGCCCGGCTACCCGGTGTTCCTGCTGCCGTTCATCACCCTGTTCGGCGTGACCTGGGGTGTGTGGCTGGCAGGTGTCGCGGTGACGGCGGCGGGCGGGGTGCTGGTGTTCCTGATCCTGCGCACCCGGCGCGCGCCGACCTCCGTCTGTCTGACCGGGCAGGCCCTGTACTACGTGCTGCCGTGCGGGACGACCGCCATGCGCCCGATGACCGAGGGCCTGATGCTGGCGCTGACGTTGGCGGCGGTGTGGGGGTGCGCGCTGGCACTGGACGACGAGGTGCGGGCGGGGGCGTGGCTGGTCGGCGGTTCGCTGGCCGCCCTGTTCACCGTCAAGCACTCGCAGGCGCTGTTCCTCGGGCTGTCTCTGGCGGGCGCGGGCGCGCTGATCGCCGTACGGCGCCGGCGGCGCGGCCGGCCGCCGGGTCACGGGGTGGTCGTGGTGGCCGTCGCGGGTGGTTTCGGGGTGCTGGGGACGCTGGTACTGGCGAGGCTGCTGCACTATCCGTCCGAGTCGGAGAGCCTCCAGGATCTGCTGACCCACCATTTCGACCGGCCGGACCGCGCGCACGTGTGGCCGGAGTTCCTGCGTCTCCAGGGGAACTTCTGGGTGGAGTGGCTGCGCCGGCAGCTGTGGGAGCCACTGTTCGTGGGCGCGCTGGCGGCCGGGGCGTGGGGGGTGGCTCGGGGGCGGCGGCGGGCGTTCGGCGTCTTCGTGCTCGGCGCCGCCTGCACCGGGTTCCTCACCCAGGCCGGACACCCGGACATCACCATCTGGGGCGACCGGTTGATCGTGCTGGCGTGGCTGCTGCCGGTGCTGGGGGTGCCGCTGCTGCTCGAGCCCGTGCTGCGGGGGCGGGTGGCCCTGCCGGCCCATGAAGGCTCCGATCGGGCTCACTCCTTGAGGTGACTTTCGGCAAGGCCGTTGACCGGGCGGGAAGATACGGCCAATGCCCCTCTTTGCCCAGCTCGGACCCCGGTACGGTGCGCTGTCGCGTTACCTGCCCGGTTCCCTGTTCGACTCCCTCCCCGGCGCGGCCCGGTCCGGCGCGGCCGGATGCGGTACGGCCCGATCCGGCGCGGCCCGATCTTGCGCGGCCCGGTCCGGTGCCGTCCGTTGAGCACCGGTGTCCAGACCCGGCGGCCCACGCTCGGTGCGACGGCGCTGCGCGGCGGGCGGGGGTGGCGGCCGACCCCGTACCAGGCCCTCGGCTTGCTGTTCTGGCTGCTGATGTCGCTGGCGTACTGGCGGGTGCCGCAGTGCTGCGACGCCGGCCAGCACGCGGCGGTCGTCGAACGCCTGAAGGACAGTCTTCTGAACCCGCGGCACCCGATGGGCGACCTGCCGGGCGCGGGCAGCCCCTACTACTCGCCGTACGCGGTGGTGGAGGGCGCCTTCGCCCGGGTGAGCGGGCTGACGGGCTGGGCGGTGCTGCGGGTCGCGGGCCCGGTGAACCTGCTGGTGCTGCTGACCGGCATCGGCCGCTTCACGCGCGTGCTGACGCCGAGACCGTGGGCGCCGGTGCTCGGACTGGCGGCGATGACGCTGCTGTGGGGCACCGAGCGGGCCTGGTGGAGCGGCTATCTGGGCCTGATGTCGATGACCGGCAACCTCGGCTACCCGTCCACCTTCGCCATCGGGCTCACCTTCTGGGCGTGGGCCCTGGCGGGCACGCGCGCGCGTGACGCGCGCCGGGTGCGCTACGTGGGTCCGAGCGGGCTGCGCGGCTACACGGGCTATGTGGCTCTGGGCGTGCTGTACGGGGTGATCCTGCTGGTGCATCCGATCACGGCGATCGCGGCGGTGGCCGGGTGCGCGGCCTTCGTCGTGGGGTGGCAGCGGGGGTGGCGGGCCGCGGTGGCCGCCCGGTGGGCGGTGGCGGGGGCCGTGGCGCTGCTGGTGGCGGCTCTCTGGCCGTACTTCGACGTGTTCGAACTGGCCGGGGACGGCAGCGTGGACGCGATGCACCGGCGGCTGTACGACGATCTGCCGGGCCACTTCTGGCTGGCGCTGCTGGGGGTGCCGGCGCTGTGGGCGCGAGGCCGCCGCTCGGTGCGCGACCCGCTGGTGCTGATGTTCGCCCTGGAGTGCCTGGTGGTGGCGTACGGCTTCGTCAGCGGCCACTACACCTGTGGGCGGATCCTCGGGCTCACCCTGGTGCCGCTCCAGTTCGCCCTGGCCGTGGAACTGGCGGCGCCCCGGCCCTGGCGGGTGGGGCGGCGGGTGCTGGGCGCGGTCGCGACGGGCGCGGCCTGCCTCGGCTTCCTCACGGTGCAGGCGGGAGCGGTCGTGCCGCGGGCGCTGGACCCGGTCGGCTTCGAACCGCCGCCGCGCTGGCCCGCGTACGACTGGGCCGCGCGGCACATCGGGCCCGGCGAGGTGGTGGTCACCGACGGGTACTACGCGGTCCACACGATCGCCGGGTACGGGCCGAACCTGGCCGCGCCGGCCTGGCCGGACGCGGCCCTGGACGAACGGGAGCGGCTACGGCGGCTCGACGACGTCCGCACCTACCTCTCCCTCGGGTCGACCCGCGCCGAGCGGGTGGGGATCGCCCACCGCTACCGCATCCGCTGGCTGCTGCTGACGCGCTGGCACCCGGTGCCCGAGGAAGCCGTGGTGGTGGCCTGGAGCCGGCGGACGGGGGAGGTGCTGGCGCGGGTCGGGAACCGCTGAACCGCCCGGAAGCGGTCGGCGACTACTCGATGACGAGGTCGACCTCGATGTTGCCGCGGGTGGCGTTGGAGTAGGGGCAGACCTGGTGGGCGGACTCGACCAGCTTGCGGCCGGTCGCCTCGTCCAGGCCGTCGGGCAGCTCGACGCGCAGCGTCACCTTGAGGCCGAAGCCCTCGCCCTGCTTGCCTATGCCGACCTCGGCGGTCACGGCGGCGTCGGTGACGTCGACCTTCGCCTGGCGTCCGACGAGACCGAGGGCGCTGCCGAAGCAGGCCGCGTAACCGGCGGCGAAGAGCTGCTCGGGGTTGGTGCCCTGACCGTTGCCGCCCAGCTCCACCGGCGGGGCCAGCTGGAGGTCGATCCTGCCGTCGGAGGAGACGGCGCGACCGTCGCGGCCGTGGGTGGCGGTGGCGACTGCGGTGTAGAGCGCGTCCATGGATGAACCATCCCTCTCGGAAGTCGTGTCGGGGGGTGGCCGGCCCTCGCGCTGTTCGCGTCCGGACCGCCTCACGGAGATAAGTAGAGCACACAATTAAGTTGTGCACAACTGAATGGCTCGCTGGAGCTACCCTGGAGGCATGACCGCGACACCCACACCCGCAGCGCAGGAGAACGCCGAGGAGAACTGGCTCCGCCTGGACAGCCAGATCTGCTTCTCCCTGCACGCCGCCTCGCGCGCCTTCAACGGCGTGTACCGCGTGATCCTCAAGGAACTCGGGCTGACCTACCCGCAGTACCTGGTGCTGCTGGTCCTGTGGGAGCACGGCGAACTGCCCGTCAAGAAGCTCGGCGAACACCTCCGCCTCGACTCCGGCACGCTCTCCCCGCTCCTCAAGCGGCTGGAGTCGGCCGGCCTGGTGCGCAGGGAGCGCAGTGCGCGCGACGAGCGCTCGGTGGAGATCCGGCTCACCGAGGAGGGCACGGCCCTGCGCGAGCGGGCGCTGCGGGTGCCGCGCCGGATCGTTTCGGCGACCGGATTCGACCTGGACGAGATCCGGGACCTGCGCGAGCACCTCGACCAGCTCACCTCGGCCCTCGACGCGGCGGCCCTGGAGGAGGAGCCGGAGCGCGGATGACGGGCCGGCCCTCACGGGCGCGACGCCGGTGACGGACCGTTCGCGTCATCGGCGCACAGGTCGGCACCCACCGCCTGCGGCGCTCCGGCACCCCACGCCCCGTACCCGCCGCGAGAAGCCCCCGACGTTCCCGCCCCGAAAGCCGGACGGCTGCCGCGCGGTGAGCCGGCGGCGTGCGTCCCCCGTCGACCCGGGTCAGGCGTTGTTCAGATACGCCAGCACCGCCAGCACCCGTCGGTGGCCGCTGTCGCTCGGGGGGAGGCTCAGCTTCAGGAACACGTTGCCGATGTGTTTGCTGACGGACCGTTCGGTGATGACGAGGGTGTCGGCGATGGTGGTGTTGTCGCGGCCCTCGGCCATGAGCTTCAGCACCTCGCGCTCGCGCGGGGTGAGCGAGTCCAGCGGTGAGTCGCGGCGGCGGGACATCAGCTCCGTGACGACCTCGGGGTCGAGAGCAGTGCCGCCGGAGGCGACCCGCTCCAGGGCGTCGAGGAACTCGTCCACCCGGCCCACGCGGTCCTTCAGCAGATAGCCGACCCCGCTCGCGCCCCCGCCGAGCAGTTCGGCGGCGTAGGACTCCTCGACGTACTGGGAGAGCACCAGCACCGGCAGGCCCGGAATCTTCTCGCGGGCCTCCAGCGCGGCCCGCAGCCCCTCGTCACGGAAGCCCGGCGGCATCCGTACGTCGAGCACCGCCACGTCCGGCCGGTGCCGGAGGAGCGCCGGCAGGACCTCGGGACCGGAGCCGACGACGGCCACGACCTCGTGCCCGGCCGATGTCAGCAGCAGGACCAGGCCCTCCCTGAGCAGGGCGTTGTCCTCGGCCATCACGATTCTCATGCCACCTCGGCTCCCGTCGCGGCGTCCGCGCCCCTTTACAGCGCCTTGATCGCCTCGGTGGTCGCACGAGCCAGCGCGCCCAGGTAGCCCTTGGGCAGCTTCGGGCTGCGGATCACCACCGAACGCCAGTAAAGCGGACCCGAGATCAGATCGAGCGCCAGCTCCTCGTTCAGCCCCGCGCGGACCTCGCCGCGCTGCGCCGCCGCCGCCACGATCTTCAGGGCGACCTCCTCCTGTCCCTGCTTCAGCGCCTTCTGCAGCGCCTCGGCGATCTCCGGGTTGCGGGCCGCCTCGGCCTGGAGGTCGGGGATGATCTGCGAGGCCACCGGATGCCGCAGGGCCCGGGAGCTCACCTCGTAGAGCATGCGCAGGTCGCCCTCCAGGCTGCCCGTCTCCGGGGCCGGCAGACCCTGCACGGCGATCACCGAGACGATGTCGAGGACCAGGTGCAGCTTGGAGCGCCAGCGCCGGTACACCGCGGTCTTGCCCACCCCGGCCCGCCGGGCGATCCCCTCGATGGACATCCGCGCGTAGCCGACGGTCGCGAGCTCCTCGAACACGGCGGCCCGGATGGCCTCCGTCACATCCTCGCGGAGCACGGCCGCGCCCGCGGGGGCCCGGCGGCGCGGGCGCGCCTGGGGTCCATCGGCGTTCGTCGCGTTCGTCGTCATACGGACCAGCATAGGGCGTTACGACGAAACGGTTGCGTTCCGACGACGAATCGGCCTACTCTCACGTTGCGACGATACGGTCCCGTCCCGACGTAAGAAAACGTAAAGAAAAGCGTAAGGAAACGTCGAGCGGCCACGGAAACGCCGCCGCCCGCACCCCTCCCCCGAGCGAAAGCAGCGGATGTGAGTCAGGTCCTCCACACACCGCCCCAGACACAGGCCGCCCCCCACGGCGACCTCGCGGCTCTGGCCGCCCGTCACGGCCTCACGGTCAGCGGTGCCCGCCCGTCCCTGCCCGAGTACATCCGCCAGCTCTGGGCGCGCCGCCACTTCATCACCGCGTTCGCCACCGCCAAGCTCACCGCCCAGTACAGCCAGGCGAAGCTGGGCCAGGTCTGGCAGGTGATGACCCCGCTGCTGAACGCGGCGGTCTACTACTTCATCTTCGGTGTCCTGCTGGAGACCAAGAAGGGCGTGGCGGACTTCATCCCGTTCCTGGTCACGGGCGTGTTCGTCTGGACGTTCACGCAGAGCTCGATCATGGCGGGCACCCGGGCCATCGGCGGCAGCATCGGACTGGTGCGGGCCCTGCACTTCCCCCGGGCCGCCCTGCCGATCTCGTTCTGTCTCCAGCAACTCCAGCAGCTGCTGTTCTCGATGGCCGCCCTGCTGATCATCCTGTTCGCCGTGGGCGTGCCGCCGGCGCTGTCCTGGGTCCTCGTCCTTCCGGCCCTGACGCTCCAGTTCGTCTTCAACGCCGGCGTCTCGATGATCCTGGCCCGGCTCGGCGCGAACACCCCGGACATCTCCCAGCTGATGCCGTTCATCCTGCGCACCTGGATGTACATCTCGGGCGTGATGTGGAGCATCGACAACCTGCTCGAGAAGCACCAGGGCATGCCAACCTGGGTCGCCGACCTGCTGCGGGCCAACCCCGCAGCCGTCTACATCGACCTGATGCGCTTCGCGCTGATCGACAGCTTCCACGCGAGCCAGCTGCCGCCCCACGTGTGGCTGGTCGCGACCGGCTGGGCGCTGCTCGCCGGCGTCGGCGGCTTCATCTACTTCTGGAAGGCTGAGGAGACGTACGGCCGTGGCTGAGAACGCAACGCGCACCGCACCCACCGCGCTCACCGAGCCCGTCGACGAGCGGGCCCCCACCGTCATCGCGGACGGCGTCGACATCGTCTACCGGATCAACGGCACCGGCAGCGGCCGGGGCAGCGCGACGGCGGCCCTCAACCGCATCATGCGCCCCCGGCAGGCCCAGAAGGCCGCCGGCATGCGCACCGTGCACGCCGTCAAGAACGTCACCTTCGTCGCGTACAAGGGCGAGGCGATCGGCCTCATCGGCACCAACGGCTCCGGCAAGTCGACCCTGCTCAAAGGGATCGCGGGCCTCCAGCCGGTGGAGAACGGCAAGATCTACACCGACGGCCAGCCCTCCCTCCTCGGCGTCAACGCGGCCCTGATGGGCGATCTGACCGGCGAACGCAACGTCTACCTGGGCGGGCTCGCCATGGGGATGACGCGCGAGCAGATCAAGGAGCGCTACCAGGAGATCGTCGACTTCTCCGGCATCAACGAGAAGGGCGACTTCATCTCCCTGCCGATGCGCACCTACTCCTCCGGCATGGGCTCCCGGCTGCGCTTCTCCATCGCCGCCGCCAAGGACCACGACGTACTCCTCATCGACGAGGCCCTGTCGACCGGTGACGCCCGGTTCCAGGCGCGTTCGGCGGAGCGCATCCAGGAGATGCGCGCGCACGCCGGCACGGTCTTCCTGGTCAGCCACAGCAACGCCGCGATCCGCGACACCTGCGACCGGGTGCTGTGGCTGGAGCGCGGCGAACTGCGCATGGACGGCCCGACCGAGGAGGTCCTGGAAGCGTACGAGGCGTTCACCGGCGACAAGAAGAAGCCCAAGCCCAAGCCGAAGCCCGCCTGACGGAACGGCGGACGCACCGGACGCACCGGACGCAACAGGGGGTGCCCCCGAGCCACGACGGCTCGGGGGCACCCCCTGTTTCCCGTAGTTTCCGGGGTTTTCCCGGGTTCCTACGAGTGCGTCCGCAGCAGCGTACGCATCGTGCGCATGGCCACCGACAGGTTGGCCAGGTCGAACGTCTCCGAGCTCTGGATCTCCTCCAGCGTGGTGCGCGCCCGGCCCAGGATCGCCGCGTTCTTCTCGTCCCACGCCTTGAAACGCTGCTCGGGCGTCGAGGTGCCGTTGCCGACGGCCAGCACGTCCGCCGTCAGCGCCGCGTGGGCCGCGTACAGGTCCTCGCGGATGGAGGCGCGGGCCATGGACTGCCAGCGGTCGGCACGCGGCAGCTCGATGATGCGGTCCATGAGCTGGGCGATGTGCAGCCGGTCGGCGAGGTCGTAGTAGACCTCGGCGACGTCCAGCGGGTCCCGCTCCATGCGGTCGGCCACCGAGACGATGTCCAGCGCCGGGAAGGCCGAGGAGAACCCGGCCACCCGGGTGGCCAGCTCGTCCGGGACACCGGCGTCGGCCAGCTCGTCGTGGATCCGCTGCCACCACTCCAGGTCAGCGCCCCGCAGCAGCTTCGTCAGCTGCGACCACACCTGCTCGACGCGCTCGGCGAAGAACTCGACGGTCTCGGCGAGCTGGAGAGGCTGCGGCCGGTTGTTCAGCAGCCAGCGCGTACCGCGCTCGACGAGCCGCCGCGAGTGCAGACGGATACGGGTCTGGACGTCGGCCTCGACCCGGTTGTCGAGGTCCTCCACCGCGTCCCACACCGGCGCCGAGCGGAAGATCGCCCGGGCCGCGGTCTGGGCCCGCACGATCTCCTCCAGCGAGGCGCCGGTCTCCTCCCGCAGCCGGTGCAGGTACGTCGTACCGCCTGTGTTGACCGTGTCGTTGACCAGGACGGTCGTGGTGATCTCGCGGCGCAGCGGGTGGCTCTCGATGCCCTCGGGGAACCGCTCGCGCAACGCCGTCGGGAAGTACGCGTGCAGCAGGCCGCGCAGGTACGGGTCGTCGGGCAGCGAGGTGTGCAGCAGCTCGTCCGACACCGTGATCTTCGTGTAGGCCATCAGGACGGCCGTCTCCGGGCTGGTCAGCCCCTGGCCGGCGCCGAGACGCTCACGGATCTGCCGGTCGGTGGGCAGGAACTCCAGGGCCCGGTCCAGGTGCTTCTCCCTGACCAGGTGGCGCATGAAGCGCTGCTGGGCGTGGAGCATGTCCTTGGACTGGGCGAGGGCGTTGGCGATCGCCGTGTTCTGCGCGTAGTTGTTGCGCAGGACGAGAGCGCCGACCTCGTCGGTCATCTCCGCGAGCACCTTGTTGCGCTGCTTGACGGTCATGTCGCCCTCGCCGACCAGGCCGTTGAGCAGGATCTTGATGTTCACCTCGTGGTCGGAGGTGTCGACGCCCGCGCTGTTGTCGATGGCATCCGTGTTGATCTTGCCGCCGTGCAGCGCGAACTCGATCCGGCCGAGCTGGGTCAGGCCCAGGTTGCCGCCCTCACCGACGACCCTGACGCGCAGGTCGGCGCCGTCCACCCGGATCGGGTCGTTGGCCTTGTCGCCGACGTCGGCGTTCGACTCCGCACCGGACTTCACGTACGTGCCGATGCCGCCGTTCCACAGCAGGTCCACCTGCGCCCGCAGGATCGCCTTCATCAGGTCGGCCGGGGTCAGCTTGGTGACGGCCGCCTCGATGCCCAGCGCCTCGCGGATGTGGGCGTTGACCGGGATCGCCTTCGCCGTCCGCGGGAAGACACCGCCGCCGGCGGAGATCAGGTCGCCGTCGTAGTCGGCCCAGCTGGAGCGGGGCAGCTCGAACAGCCGGCGGCGCTCGGCGTAGGAGGTCGCCGCGTCCGGCTTCGGGTCGATGAAGATGTGCCGGTGGTCGAAGGCGGCGATCAGCCGGATGTGCTCGCTGAGCAGCATGCCGTTGCCGAACACGTCACCGGACATGTCACCGACGCCGACGACCGTGAAGTCCTCGGCCTGGGTGTCCACGCCCAGCTCCCGGAAGTGCCGCTTCACGGACTCCCAGGCGCCGCGGGCCGTGATGCCCATGCCCTTGTGGTCGTAGCCGGCCGAGCCGCCGGAGGCGAAGGCGTCGCCGAGCCAGAAGTTGTACGACTCCGCGACCTGGTTGGCGATGTCCGAGAACGTCGCCGTGCCCTTGTCGGCAGCGACCACCAGGTAGGTGTCGTCCTCGTCGTGCCGCACGACGTCGGCCGGCGGCACGACCTCCCCGCCGACCAGGTTGTCGGTGATGTCGAGCAGCGCCGAGATGAACGTCTTGTAGCTGGCGATTCCCTCGGCCAGCCACGCGTCACGGTCCACGGCCGGGTCGGGCAGCTGCTTGGCGACGAAGCCGCCCTTGGCGCCGACCGGCACGATGACGGTGTTCTTCACCATCTGCGCCTTCACCAGGCCGAGCACCTCGGTACGGAAGTCCTCACGACGGTCGGACCAGCGCAGACCACCGCGCGCGACCTTCCCGAACCGCAGGTGCACGCCCTCCACCTGCGGCGAGTACACCCAGATCTCGAACGCCGGCCGGGGCGCCGGCAGGTCCGGGATGGCCTGCGGGTCGAACTTCATGGACACGTAGTCGTGCGGCTCGCCGCCCGCGCGCTCCTGGAAGAAGTTCGTCCGCAGGGTCGCCTTGATGACCGTGAGGAAGGACCGCAGGATCCGGTCCTCGTCGAGCGAGGCCACCTCGTCGAGGGCGGCGTCCAGCTCCTCGAGCAGCGCGTCGACGATCTCGTGCCCCGCACGCTGCCGGTCGGGCGACATCCGCGCCTCGAACAACGACACGAGCAGCCGGGTGGTGTGGACATTGGTCCGGAGGGTGTCCTCCATGTAGTCCTGGCTGAACGTGGACCCGGCCTGACGCAGGTACTTGGCGTACGCACGCAGCACCATCGCCTGCCGCCAGTGCAGCCCGGCGCCCAGCACCAGCGCGTTGAACCCGTCGTTCTCCGCCTTGCCGGTCCAGGTCGCCGAGAACGCCTCCTGGAACCGCTCACGCCCGTCGTCACCGAGGAAGTCCCCACCGGGACCCGCCAGCGACTTGGGGATCCGCAGACCGAAGTCGTAGATCCAGGCGTTGCTGCGGTCCGCGCAGCGCAGTTCGTACGGCCGCTCGTCGATCACCTCGACACCGAGCCGGTTCAGGACCGGCAGCACGGCCGACAGGGAGATCGCGTCACCCTTGCGGTAGATCTTGAAGCGGCGCTCGTCGGGCGCGGCGCCCACCGGCTCGTACAGGCTGAGCGAGAAGTTCCGCTCCTCGGTGAGCCGCTCCAGATGGCACAGGTCGGCGACGGCGGAACGCGGGCTGTGGTCGGCCTTGTAACCCTCGGCGAAGGCGTTGTTGTAGCGCCGCAGCAGCTCCGCGGCCCGCTCCTCGCCGAGCTCGGCGTTGAGCGCCTCCTGGAACGCGTCGGCCCAGGAACGCGCCGCCTCGACGAGCCGCGCCTCGATGCGCTCCTTGTCGGCGTCGGACAGCTCCGGCAGCTCGGTGCCCTGCGGGACACGCACGACGAAGTGCAGCCGGGACAGGATCGACTCGGTGTTCCAGGCGGTGAAGTCGACGTTCGTCCCGCCCAGCTCCTCCTTGAGGATGTCGATGATCCGCAGCCGCACGCCCGTGGTGTACCGGTCGCGGGGCAGGTAGACGATCGCCGAGTAGTAGCGCCCGTACTCGTCCTGCCTCAGGTACAGCCGCAGCCGGCGCCGCTCCTGGAGATAGAGCACGGACGTGACGATGGACCGGAGTTCGTCCACCGGCGTCTGGAAGAGCTCGTCGCGCGGGTAGGTCTCCATGATCTGGAGCAGGTCGCGCCCGTCGTGGCTGTTGGGCGAGAACCCGGCGCCCTTCAGCACGGCCTCGACCTTGCGCCGCACGACCGGCACCCGCACCACGGACTCGGTGTAGGCGGCCGAGGAGAACAGCCCGAGGAACCGCCGCTCCCCGACGACGTTCCCGTCCTTGTCGAACTTCTTCACGCCGACGTAGTCGAGGTAGGAGGGCCGGTGCACGGTGGCCCGGCTGTTCGCCTTGGTCAGCACCAGCAGCTTGTGCTCACGCGCCTTGGCGCGGGCGTCGGCGGGCAGCCGCTCGAAGGAGGGGCTGACGGGGTGGCTGTGGTGGCTGTCGGGGTCGGCGTGCTGGGGATCGGAGCGCAGAATGCCGAGCCCGGTGCCGGGCACGGCGGTGAGGGAGTCGTCCCCGCGCAGCTGGTACTCCCGGTAGCCGAGGAACGTGAAGTGGTCGGCGGCCAGCCAGCGCAGCAGCTCACGGGCCTCGTCGACCTCGGGCCGCGCCAGATCACCGGGGACGGGCTCCTCCCGGAGGAGATCGGCGACCCGCAGCGCGGTGTCCCGCATCTTCTCCCAGTCCTCGACGGCCTCCCGGACGTCGGACAGGACGCGCACCAGGTCGGCGGTGATCTGCTTCAGGTCGGCCCGGTCGGTCTCACGGTCGATCTCGACGTGGATCCACGACTCGACATGCCCGTCGTGCGGCAGCTCCCCCGCGGCGGGCGGGGTGCTGAGCACCTCGATGAGCTTGCCGGCCACATCGCGCCGCACGACGACCTGCGGGTGGATGACGAGGTGGATCCCCCGCCCCTGCCGGGTCAGCTCGTTGGTGACGGAGTCGACGAGGAACGGCATGTCGTCCGTCACGACCTCGACGACCGAGTGGCTGCACGTCCACCCGTTCTCCTCGACGGTCGGCGTGTGGACCCGTACGTTGGCCGTCCCCTGCGGCCGGTTCTCGGCCAGCCGGTAGTGCGAGAGCGCGGCTCCGAAGACGTCGACCGGGTCACGGCCGTTCAGGTCCTCCGGGGCGGTGTGCAGGTAGTAGCGCTTGAGGAACGCGAGGAGGGAGGCGTGGTCCGGGGTCCCCGGAGTACCGCCACCCTCGCCCGTCGTCCCAGTCGGTAGATGCCCCCCGACCGGGCTGTTCTCAGCGACCCGCGCCGCCCTCTCGAGCAGCTCGGCCTTGGCTTCGTCCAGCTTGGTCTGCATTGTCCTCTGGCTCCTGTCGCGCGCCGTTGCGTGACGTAGAAGGAAGTACGGTCTCTTCCCCTGCGGCTCGACGCCACGGCCCGGGGTCTCCGGTCTGCTCCGACGCTATGCCGCAAGGTGAGATGAGCGGGGGGTTATCGGCCATTCTCGACACCACTCCCGGGTGTGACGCTGCTCTCCGCGCCAGATGCATCCGGGGGGTGCACGGCGTCCTGGGGGCCCTTTCGGCCCCGTCCCGCCCGCGCCGACCAGCGTCCGCCGCCCGGCTGCGGAGATGGTCCGCACACACCGGGCGCAGGGCGGAGGCAACAGTGCCCCCGCAAGCTATCGCGCTGATCACGCCACCAAGGCTATCGCCCCTCCCGGGCCTCCCGTCATGAGCCGTATGTGTACAAAACCCAGCCCAGAACTTTGCCGTTCTGCACAGAGGCAAAACGGGGGGTCACGTGGGAAGGGGGAAGGGCGGAGCCCCACTGTGAGGCACTCCCCGCCGGGGCGCTGGGCGGAGCCCCGGGTGGGGCGCAGGGGACGCAGTCCCCGCCGGGGTGCGGGGCGGAGCCCCGGGTGGGGCGCCGGGGTGCAGGGGACGCAGCCCCCGCCGGGGTGCAAGGGCAGAGCCCCAGGTGGGGGTGCAGGGGCGGAGCCCCTGGGATGGGACGGGTAGGGGCGGCGGGGGCGAGAAAAGTCGACGCCGGCCCCACCCCGCGGGACGCTGAAAGCGCCCCCTCTTGGCAAGCCCACCCCCAAGAGGCACGTTGCCCAGAGCAACGCCCGCCCGAGAGGAGCCGCCCACCATGTCCGCGAAAATCCTCATCGTCACCGGCGACGCAGCGGAATCCCTGGAAGTCCTCTACCCCTACCAGCGCCTGCGCGAGGAAGGCTACGAGGTCCACATCGCCGCCCCCGCCCGCAAGAAGCTCCAGTTCGTCGTCCACGACTTCGAACCCGGCTTCGACACCTACACCGAGAAGCCCGGCTACACCTGGCCCGCCGACCTCGCCTTCTCCGAGGTCGACCCGGGCCAGTACGCCGCCGTCGTCATCCCCGGCGGCCGGGCCCCCGAGTACCTCCGCAACGACCCCGAACTCCGCAAGATCCTCAAGTCGTTCTTCGACGCCGACAAACCCGTCGCCCAGATCTGCCACGGCCCCCTGCTCACCGCGGCCGCCGACGCCCTCCGCGGCCGACGCGTCACGGCGTACCCGGCACTGGAACTCGACATGCAGTCGGCAGGCGCCACCTTCCAGGACGCCGAGGCCGTGGTCGACGGCGCCCTGGTCTCCGCCCGCGCCTGGCCGGACCACTCGGCCTGGATGCGCGAGTTCCTGAAGGTGCTACGCGCCAAGGCACCCGTGACGTGACCTGACCCGCCCCACCCAGGCGGCCGACCGCCGGCCATCGACCGTCGGCCGGCCCGCCCCGCACGGGCGCGGCGCCCCCAGGACGTCAAAGGACGCCCCAGGACGCCGCACCCGATCAGACGCTCGAGGCACCGACCCGCAAACCCCTACGCAGCCTCAGCCAACCGCCCCGCGACCTCCACCGCCTCCCCCAGCGTGTCCACCACGGGCACCCCCACCACCTCAAGGCTGGCCCGGCTGTGCGACCCGCCGGTGTACAGGACGGCCCGCGCGCCCACATGCAACGCGGCCACCGCGTCATCGGCGGCATCCCCGATCACCACCGTGCGCGCCGCCTGCACGCCGGTCAGCGCCTCGAGGTGCCGCACCATGTGCTCGGCCTTGCTGCCGCCGGAGGGACCGGTCCGTCCGTCGACCCGTACGAAATGCGGCTCGATCCCGAACCCCCGGACCAGCGGCACGAGTTCATCGTGCACATACATGCTCAGCAGGGACTGACTGTGCCCCGCCGAGCGCCACCCCGCGAGCAGCTCCACCGCGCCCTCGGTGAGCCCGCACCGCACCCGGTGCTCGGCGTAGTACCGGTGGAAGACGTCGTCCATGACCTCCCACTCGGCATCGGTGGGCAGCCTGCCCATCAGCCGCTCGTAGAACTTCGGCACCGGAACGCAGTACAGCGCCCGGTACCGCTCCAGCGTGATCGGCTCCAGCCCCAGCTCGACGAATGCCGCGTTCGTCGCCCCGATGATCGCGTCGTTGTCGTGGAACAGCGTCCCGTTCCAGTCCCAGACGATGTGCGCCGCTTCCTGCTTCCCCATACCTGCAAACGTACCCGCCACCACCGACAATCAAGTGACCGACCGAAGCGGCGCCCCACCCCACCGGACCAGGCACGCCGACGGCTCGGGGGGCTCGACAGGTCGGCACGCCCGCAGATCGGCAGCCGACCGGGCGGACTCAGTCGCCCGACCCCACCAGAGTCGGGATCTCCTGCCTGGCGAACCACAACAGCTCATGGTCCTCGGCCCCGTCGACGACGAACTGCGCGTCGTCGTCCCCGCCGTCCGCCGCCGCGACCGCCTCCGCCGCGGCGGTCACGTCCGCCACGGCCTCACCGGCGTCGACGTGCACCGCGGCCGCCTTGGCCAGCGGCACGGCACCCGTCACCCGGACCTCGCCCAGCGCCGCCGGATCGAGCCCCCGGTCGGGGTCCACGGCGGCGGCGCGGTCGGGTACGTCGACCGCGACCACGACCCGGCGCCGCGGGGCACCCGGGTCCGCCGCGAGCAGCCGCAGCGAGGCGAGCGCGGCCCTGCTGAGCGCCGCGTACTCCAGCTCCTCGATGTCGTCGGAGACGTACCACTCACGCAGCGCGGGCGTGACGGCGTACGCGACGAGCGGCCCGGACCCCAGCTCACCCGTCTTGTGCGCCTCGGCGAGACCGGGGAGGGTCAGGGGGACGTAGACGCGCATGGCTGGCCGCTCTTTCGTGGTCGCAGGCTCGGACTCGGTATCCCGGGCAAAGACGGTTCCGCGTCTCCCCGAGGGCCTTCAGGATACGTGCGGCCGTCCCCTTTCGGGCCCCTGCCCGCGCCCCCGCGACCGTCAACCCCGAGCCACGCCACTCACCCGGCCCGCCCCCGCAGCACCAGGCTTCCACCACCCCCCACCACCCCTGATAGGTGAACTTCCCGGCCCCCCACCGAGGACTCTCCGCTTCCTTGCCGTCACACAACGCAACCACGTACAAGATCCACAACGGCAAGTTACCGACTGGTAGAGCCGAGCCCACCGAACGGGGACACCCATGAACAAGGTCATGACGAGGACGCAGCACCACCCCGGCACCCGCCCTCCCGGCCGACACGACACCCGCCGCCCCGCGGGCGCCCCACCCCGCACCCCGAGCGGCGGCGGCCCCCGCACGGCACCCGGCGGCGGCCGCCCACCCGGTCCCCCCGGCACCGGCTCCCCGGCCCGCACCCGCCCCACCGACGGCCGCCCCTCAACCCCCCGACCCCTCACCCGCCACGCCACCCCCCGACCCGATTCCGCCGCCGGCACCCCCACCAGGGCCCCCAAGGCCCCCAAAGCCATCACCGGCTCCCCGGCCGTCCCCGCCCGGACCCAGACCCCCCGCCGCCCCGTCTCCCAGCCTCGCCCCACCGACCTCTTCGCCGACCGTCTCCTCGCGGTCCTGACCGGCCGGCGCCCCGTGCACTTCATGCTCCGGCACACCCTCGGCCACGCCTACGACGACCTGGCCCACCTCGCCGAACGCGGCCCCCTGCGCACCACCCGGGGCGCCCGCCCCGTCGTCCGGGACATCGGCTACTACGTCCCCCGCCCCGGCGCCATCGAGGCCTTCGCCCGCATCGGTGCCGGCGACCGCCTACGGGCCATGGCCTTCCGCCTGGAGCTCGGCACCGACCACCGCTGGCGCTGCACCGCGGTGGAACTCGACGGCACCCGCAGGCCTCGCCCCCAGGACGACTGAGCCGTCCCGGAACCGCCGAACAGCAAAGGGCCGGGCCACCCGAAGGTGACCCGGCCCTCAAGCCGCTACGAAGCCCACAGCGCCGTCACGTCATACGTCGCACAGTCACGCCACACCGTCACACATCACGGCCCGGCAGACGGCGCGCCCGGAAGACGCCGCGCCGCAGGGCAGAGACGCGGCGCACGCTACTTCTTCCGGCGCCGCCCGGCCTTCGCCTGCTTGCGACGCTCCGCGCGCGTGAGGCCATCGGCCTCCGAGCGCACCGGCTCGTCCTCGTCACTGTCGAAGTCGCCCTCGATCGTGCCGCCCTCGCCGTCCACCGTCGGAGCCGAGAAGTGCAGCTGACGGCGCTGCGGAGCGTCCAGACCCTTCGCCCGGATCTCCGGACGCGAACCCGCCTGCGCCGGCACCACGTCCTGCTTCTCCATGTCGACCGGCGCGGCGTCCGCCACCGGGACCTCCTCGACCTGCTGCTCGACCTGGACCTCCAGGTTGAACAGGTAGCCGACGGACTCCTCCTTGATGCCGTCCATCATCGCGGAGAACATGTCGAAGCCCTCGCGCTGGTACTCGACCAGCGGGTCCTTCTGCGCCATCGCGCGCAGACCGATGCCCTCCTGGAGGTAGTCCATCTCGTAGAGGTGCTCGCGCCACTTGCGGTCCAGGACCGACAGCACGACCCGCCGCTCCAGCTCACGCATGATCTCGGAACCGAGCTGCGACTCCCGCGACTCGTACTGCTCGCGGATGTCGTCCTTGATGGACTCGGAGATGAACTCGGCGGTCAGACCGGCCCGGTCACCGGCCGCCTCCTCCAGCTCCTCGACGGTGACCTTCACCGGGTAGAGCTGCTTGAAGGCGCCCCACAGCCGGTCCAGGTCCCAGTCCTCCGGGAAGCCCTCGGCGGTCTCCGCGCCGACGTACGCGTCGATCGTGTCGTCCATGAAGTGGTGGATCTGCTCCTGAAGGTCCTCGCCCTCCAGAACGCGGCGCCGCTCACCGTAGATGACCTCACGCTGACGGTTGAGCACCTCGTCGTACTTCAGGACGTTCTTACGCGTCTCAAAGTTCTGCTGCTCCACCTGCGACTGCGCGGACGCGATCGCGCGCGTGACCATCTTGTTCTCGATCGGCACGTCGTCCGGCACGTTCGCCATCGACATCACACGCTCGACCATCTGCGCCTTGAACAGCCGCATCAGGTCGTCACCCAGCGACAGGTAGAAACGGGACTCGCCCGGGTCGCCCTGACGGCCGGAACGACCGCGCAGCTGGTTGTCGATACGACGCGACTCGTGCCGCTCGGTACCCAGCACGTAGAGGCCGCCCAGCTCCTTGACCTCGTTGAACTCGGCCTTGACCGCCTGCTCGGCCTTCTCCAGGGCGGCGGGCAGCGCGGCGGCCCACTCCTCGATGTGCTCCTCGGGGTCGAGGCCACGCTGGCGCAGCTCCGCCTCCGCGAGGTCGTCGGGGTTGCCGCCGAGCTTGATGTCGGTACCACGGCCCGCCATGTTGGTGGCGACCGTCACGGCACCCTTGCGGCCGGCCTGGGCGACGATCGACGCCTCACGCTCGTGGTGCTTGGCGTTCAGCACCTCGTGCTGGACACCCCGCTTGGAGAGCTGCTGCGACAGGTACTCGGACTTCTCGACCGACGTCGTACCGACGAGGATCGGCTGGCCCTTCTCGTGCTTCTCGGCGATGTCGTCGACGACCGCCTCGAACTTCGCGACCTCGGTGCGGTAGATCAGGTCGGACTGGTCCTTGCGGACCATCGGCCGGTTCGTCGGGATCGGGACCACGCCGAGCTTGTAGATCTGGTGGAACTCGGCGGCCTCGGTCATCGCCGTACCGGTCATGCCGCAGAGGCCGGGCTGTTCCTTCTCGTTGTGGTCGTGGCGCTTGTAGAGGCGGAAGAAGTTCTGCAGGGTGATCGTGGCGAGCGTCTGGTTCTCGTCCTTGATGTCCACCCCTTCCTTCGCCTCGATCGCCTGGTGCATGCCCTCGTTGTACCGGCGGCCGGCGAGGATACGGCCCGTGTGCTCGTCGACGATCATGACCTCGCCGTCCATGACGACGTAGTCCTTGTCCTTCTTGAAGAGCTCCTTCGCCTTGATGGCGTTGTTCAGGTAGCCCACCAGAGGGGTGTTCACCGACTCGTAGAGGTTGTCGATGCCCAGCCAGTCCTCGACCTTGCTGACACCGGCCTCGTGAATGGCGACCGTGCGCTTCTTCTCGTCGACCTCGTAGTCGCCGGTCTCCTCGATGCCCTTGAGCGGGTTGCCGGCCTCGCCCTTCTTCAGACGCGTCACCAGCTTGGCGAAGTCGCCGTACCACTTGGTGGCCTGGTCCGCCGGGCCGGAGATGATCAGCGGCGTACGCGCCTCGTCGACCAGGATGGAGTCGACCTCGTCGACGATGGCGAAGTTGTGGCCGCGCTGGACCAGCTCGTCCTGCGCCCACGCCATGTTGTCGCGCAGGTAGTCGAAGCCGAACTCGTTGTTCGTGCCGTACGTGATGTCGCACGCGTACATCTCACGGCGCTGCGCCGGCGTCATGTTGGCGAGGATGCAGCCGACTTCCAGGCCCAGGAACTTGTGGACACGACCCATCATCTCGGAGTCGCGCTCGGCCAGATAGTCGTTGACCGTGATCAGGTGGACGCCCTTGCCGGACAGCGCGTTCAGATACGCGGGCAGCGTGCCGACGAGCGTCTTGCCCTCACCGGTCTTCATCTCGGCCACATAGCCGAGGTGCAGGGCGGCACCACCCATGATCTGCACGTCGTAGTGACGCTGACCGAGGACACGCTTGGCGGCCTCGCGCACAGTGGCGAACGCCTCGGGCAGCAGGTCGTCCAAGCTCTCACCGTCGGCGTACCGCTGCTTGTACTCATCGGTGAGGGCCCGCAGCTCGGCGTCGGAGAGGTCGACGAAGTCCTCTTCGATGGAGTTGACCTGGTCCGCGATGCGGTGCAGCTTGCGCAGGATCTTGCCTTCGCCTGCACGCATGATCTTCGAGAGGACGGACACGGGGGTTGGTCTCCTTGCCGGTCGGGCCTGGGACGGTCGGTTTCCAGTGGACTTACTGAGCAACGGCCATCGTATGCGAGGACCCCGCCACCCCGGGAGGCCTGCCGCGACGAGGACCACACACTGCTGCGCACCTGCTCCAAAATCTTCTTCAAAGGAGACAACGGCCGGGCCCCGCCGATGGTGCCGCGTCCGCCGGACGAATTGCGCTAATTGTGATCACGCGCTCACACACCGCAAAAAGATGGCGCCCGCCGCGACACCCCGCGCAGAATCGGCCGATGGAGCCCGAGCCCGTCACCCTCACCACCCCGCGCCTCGTCCTGCGCCCCCTGGACCCGCAGGACACCGACGCCGTGTACACCGCCGCCCAGGACCCCGACATCCAGCGCTGGACCACGATCCCCTCCCCCTACCTCCCCGAGCACGCCCGAAGCTTCACCGAACTGCTCGCCCCGGAGGGCTGGGCGAGCGGCTCCATGTTCACCTTCGGCGTCTTCCTCCCCGACGGAACCCTCACCGGCGTCCTCAGCCTCACCATGCGCTCCCCCGGCACGGCCGAGGTCGGCTTCTGGGCGGCCAAGGAACACCGCGGCCACGGCTACACCACCGAAGCCACCCTCACCGCAGCCCGCTGGGCCTTCACCACCCTCCCCGTCGACCGCCTCGAATGGCGGGCCGAGATCGGCAACACCGCCTCCCGCACGGTCGCCGAGAACGCCGGCTTCACCCTGGAAGGCACCCTCCGCTCGGCCATCGCCAACAAGGGCGTGCGCCGCGACTGCTGGCTGGCCTCCCTGCTCCCGTCGGACCTGGGACTGCCCTCGACAGCGCCGTACGTTCCGGCGCCCTCCAGCCCTCCCGGAGCACCCAGGGGTACAGCCGGCCCGTCCGGCGTTTGAGGGCGAGGCCGTCCAGGCCGAAAGCGGGGTCTGGGGCGCAGCCCCCGGGGACGGGAAGGGTAGGGCGGCGAGGGCGAGAACCGCGGCGAAGCCGCCCTCGCTCCCACCCCCGAACCCTCAACCCCCCAGCTCACCCGGCACTGTCAGTCCCACCCCCTATCGTGCGAGCCATGACGACCCCGCGCCCCGACACCGCCCTCTCGGCAGACGAAGCCCGCCGCATCGCCCTACGCGCGCAAGGCTTCCTCGGCACACCCGACCGCAAGGCCGGCGTCCGCGGCGTCCTCCGTCACCTCGGCGCGGTCCAGCTCGACACCATCTCGGTCCTGGCCCGCTCCCACGAGCTGATCCCCTACGCCCGCCTGGGAGCGGTGGGCCGCAAGACCATCGAGGACGCGTACTGGAAGCCCGAGTCCGCGGGCACGCCCGCGGCACGGCCGCACGCCTTCGAGTACTGGTCCCACGCCGCCTGCATCCTCCCCATCGAGGAATGGCCCCACTTCGCCTTCCGCCGCCGCGCCTACCGGGCCCGCCCGCACTGGAACCACTCCCTCCCGGACGGCACGTACGACCAGGTCGTCAAGCAGCTCCGCACCGAGGGCCCCCTCACCGCCACCGAGTTGGGCGGGGCGAAGAAGACCAGCGAGTGGTGGGACTGGTCCGGCACCAAGGTCGCGGTGGAACGCGCGCTGATGTACGGCGAGGTGGTCTGCGTGGAGCGCCGCGGCTGGAAGCGCGTGTACGACCTCGCCGAACGCGCCGTCCCCGCCGACCTGCTGCACGACGAGCTGGACGACACCGAGTGCCTGCGCCGCCTCGTCCGCCTGGCCGGCCAGTCGCTCGGCGTGGGCACGCGCGCGGACATCGCCGACTACCACCGTCTCAAGGGCGAGCAGGTCGACACCGTGATCGCCGACTCGGGCCTGGTACCGGTCACGGTCGAAGGCTGGGGCAAGCCCGCCTGGGCCGACCCGGCAGCTCTGGAAACGCCCCCGCGCGGCCGCCACCGCACCACGCTCCTGTCCCCCTTCGACTCCCTGATCTGGGAGCGGGCGCGCACCGAGCGGATCTTCGGCTTCACCCACCGCCTGGAGGCCTACGTCCCCAAGCCGAAGCGGATCCACGGCTACTTCGCGATGCCGGTCCTGGCCGGCGGCCGGCTCGTCGGCCGCGTGGACCCGGCGCGTGAGGGCCGCACCCTGATCGCCAGGCAGGTCACCCTGGACGGCCCGAAGGCGGTCCCGGCGGTGGCCCAGGCCCTGCTCGAGGCGGCGACCTGGGTGGACTGCACGGACGTACGCGTCGAGCGCATGGACGCCCCTGAACTGCGCGAGCCCCTCGCCGAAGAACTGACCCGCGCACTGGCCTGACCCGGGCCCGAGCCGCGTCCGAACCGGGCTGCGTCAGAACCGAGCCGAGCCGGGCCCAGGCCCGGCTCCACGGATCACCGGATCACCGGATCACCGGATCTCGAGAATCTTCTCCCGCATCGCGTACACGACCGCCTCCATCCTGGAGTGCAGCTGAAGCTTCTCCAGGATGTTGCGCACATGGTTCTTCACGGTGTTCTCGGAGATGAACAACTCCTTGGCGATGTCACGGTTGTTCATTCCCGTGGCGACCAGCTTGAGCACCTCCAGCTCCCGGTCCGTCAGCCGCGGCGCGGGAACGAGGCGACGCTCGTCGGTCCGCTGGATCATCGACTTGAACTCGGTGAGCAGCTTCGACGCCATGGAGGGGCTGATCTGCGACTGCCCGTCGGCGACCGCGCGGATCGCGGTGGCGACCTCGTCCGTGGAGATCTCCTTGAGGAGATAGCCGGTCGCGCCCGCCTTGATCGCCTCGTAGAGGTCGGCCTCCTCGTCGCTGATCGTCAGCATGATGATCTTCGCGCTGGGAGCCACCTCCTTGATGGAGGTGCAGGCCTCGATACCGCCGCGCTTGGGCATCCGTACGTCCATCAGCACGATGTCCGGCAGCAGGTCGGCAGCCTTGTCGACCGCCTCGGCGCCGTCACCCGCCTCGCCGACGACCTGGATG
Organism: Streptomyces sp. NBC_01334; assembly: GCF_035983595.1. Classification (NCBI taxonomy): domain Bacteria; kingdom Bacillati; phylum Actinomycetota; class Actinomycetes; order Kitasatosporales; family Streptomycetaceae; genus Streptomyces; species Streptomyces sp. NBC_01334. The sequence goes on from NZ_CP130718.1 coordinate 4,081,418, forward strand.
TCCTCCTCGGCCGCGAGCACGATCTCCAGTCCGCGGCGGAACAGGGCGTGGTCGTCCACGACAAGGACTCTGATCGGCTCCTTGCGTGAGGTGCCCCCGTCCGGGCCCATGCCGACGACGCCGTCGTCGGCATCGTCGTCCCGCATCGGTCCGAAGCTGTCCGCCATCGTTCCTCCCCCTGAAGGCTGTGGCCGTGGTCCTGTGCCGTCGCCAACCCAAGGCAGCGGCCCACCGGTTGAGCCGCCCTGGCCATGATTCCATGCCCGGACGACAACGCGGTGACAGAGCGGTGCCCGAAGGGGTCGCACACGGGTGCCCCTGGGGGCGCACACAGCGCTCCAGGGGCACACCGCTCAGCTGTCACCGGGCAGCGTCAGCCGCCCAACGCGCCGCCCGCCTCGGGCGAATGCGCCTGGGCCACCATCGGGTCGGTGTCGAGGTAGATCACGCCGTAGTCGTAGGCGTGACGCCGGTAGACGACGCTGGGCTGCTTGGTCTCGGAGTCGACGAACAGATAGAAGTCGTGTCCGACCAGTTCCATCTCGTAGAGGGCCTGGTCGAGAGTCATCGGAGCGGCGACGTGGGTCTTCTCGCGCACCACGAGGGGGCCGTCGCCCTGCACCTCAAGCGAGCCGATCCGCTTGGTCGGCACGCTCTCCGACTCGTCGGCGGGGACGGGACGGCCGTTGCCGTTGAGCGTCGCCACACCGGGGACGTAGTCGGAAACCTCCGCCGCGGAGATCCTGCGGGCGCCGCGGCGCGTGTATCGCTTGTCGTGCTGCTTGCGCAGCTGGGCATCCAGCTTCTCCGCCGCCAGGTCGAGTGCCGCGTACGGGTCGCTGGCGGCCGCCTCCGCCCGGATCACAGGGCCGCGGGACCGGAGTGTGATCTCCACTCGGTCGCACCGGTCGGCCTGTCGAGGGTTGGGCTCCTTGGACACCTCCACGTCGAGGCTGATCACCTTGCCGTCGAGCTTCTGGATCTTCTCCAGGTTCAGCTTGTCGGCCACGTGCTTGCGGAACCGCTCGGGCACCTCGGTCTTGCGGCCCTTGACGACGATGTCCACGCAGAACTCCGTTCCCGGATCACTCCGCTTCGGTGCGGAGCGTCTCCCTTTTGCACCAGGCTCCGGTGAGCACCGGAACCTCGGACTCGGTGACTTCCACCTCCTCCTCCCCCATGGGCGAGATCTACACCCCAGGTGCCGCGGAAGATTTCGAAAACCGCAGCACGGCATTCAGATATGAGAGGTGTGGCCTGCGGCTTTCCCTCACAACCGAACATATCTCGCCCGGACGGATGTCGTCACCCTCTACTGCGGCGTACCTCCGTTCAGGCGAATTGGCCCTCTCATTACCTGCAACGACGCAACTTCCCACTCAGTTCCGGTTTATTTCGAAAGAGTCCGGCGACGCGGCGACCACGGCCGCGCAGAGCACGTCACCGGCTCCGCCCGCGTCGTCCAGCGGTCTCACCGACACCCCGTCCACGCCTGCCACCTCCGCTCCTGACAGCTTCCTACTGTCTTCCCGAGTCCTACCCACGTACCCGGCCGTCGCCCCTTCACCACACAACGCACCCTTCGCCTCCTCCTCACACCGCCCACTCTCCCCCTGTCCCGCCCACTGCGCCGCCGCAGCCACCCGAACCTCCCGCACCGCCCGCGCGGCCTCCGCCAGCGAGGCGCCCGTCGTGACCACGTCGTCCACCAGAACCACCGGCCCACCGCACAGCACCCGCGCGCCCCCGGGCACCACCGTCAGCGCGCCCACCAGGTTGTCCAGCCGCTGCCGGGAGCCGAGCCCCGACTGATCGGCCACCGCCCGCCGCTGCCGCAACACCGCGGCCACCCGCGCCGGCACCCCCGCCCGCCGCAACTCACCGGCCGCCGCCAACGCGATCCGCCGAGCCGGATCATGCCCACGCGCCCGGACGGCGGCCCGGGTGGAGGGGACAGGGACGAGCAGGAGATCTCCGGGGGACTGAGGGGCCTCCCCCTCCCCCCACCCCACCTCCCCCACCCCTGCCCGCACAGCCCCCGCCAACGCCGCGCCCAGCGGTCGCGCCAGTGCCAGCGCGCCGCGTTCCTTGTGGGCCAGCAGCGCCGCCCGTACCTCGTCCGCGTACCGGGCCGCCGCGTGCACGGCGGGCAGCCCCGGCGGTTCCGGCACCGGACGGACCCGGAACGGCTCTGCCCCGCTCAGCGCCGCACGGCACTGCGGGCAGAGCACCGTACGCGCACTTCCGCAGCCCCCGCACTCGGCGGGCAGCACCAGGCCGGCGAGTTCCTGCCACCACCTGCGAACGCCTTCCACGTGCACTACTGTGCCGACGCCGGAAGCTGCCCGCCACCCCTGTGGAAAACCGCCCGGGGTGCCCTGTGGAAAACTTTCGGGAAGGTGACCCGAAGGCGCCTGGGGCGATCGGAACACCAAAAAGAGCAGCCGAAAAACAGCGCTCAAGAAACCCCGGGCCCCAATGGGAGAAGGGGTCCGAGAAGTTCCCCCCGAACCCCCAGCCCACTCCGGTCCCCCGAGTTACATACCCCCGCCGCCGCAAGCCACCCGAGCCGCCTCAAGCTGCCCCGCGCCGCCCCGTCCCACACCCCGATCCCCGCGATCCGCGCTCCACACGCCGGGCCCCGGGCCCCGGGCGGGGCAAAGATCACCCGGGGTAGAACGCGGCCGAGGCGGTCTCCTTCAGCGTCCGCCACCCGCTTCCGCCGGGCAGCCACAGCAGCCCTTCCTTGGAGGTCGCGAAGAGCGGGATCTCGCTGTCCTCGGAGGCGGCGATGCTCGTGACCTCCGTGAGGCCGGGGAGCGTGCCCGCCTCGGGCACCGAGCCGTCGCACTGCATGTACTGCACCTGCTGCACGCCGCCGGTCTCGCGCCCGACGACCACGAGCCGGCTGTCCCCGGCCCACGACATGGCCGTGACCTGTTCCAACTCCGGTGTCGCGGAGCGCAGTTCCTGGAGCGACACGGAGGGCTGCTCGCCGTTGCCCGGGCCTCGTTCGATCCGGCCGATGAACAGGGACTGCTTGCCGCCCTTGTCGACGATGAGCGCGATCCGTACCCCGTCGGCGGCCACCCGTACGGCGTTGATACGGCCGTCGAGTCCCGGAGTGAGCACCTCCAGCGGCTGACCGGCGCCCTTCTCCAGCAGGAGCAGCCGAGGCGCGGCGGGGTCGCGGTCGGCGACCCACAGGTCGCCCTGGGTGTCCCAGCTGGGGGTGGTGAGCCGGTCGCTCTCCGTCTTGCCCTTGCTCTGGAGCACGGGGTCGCCGATGGAGCTGCCGGAGACGGTGGAGGTGACGTAGAGCGCCTTGCCGTCGAGGGCGACTCCCGCGGCGCTGTGTTCGTCGCGGGCCACGGCCACCGAGCGCAGTGCCTTGGCGCCGTCGCCGAGTGCTCCGGGCACGGGGTCGGCCTTGGTGTTGCCGCTGCCGCTCGTCATCCGTTCGAGGCGGTGCTGGCCGTCGATGAAGTACAGGTAGCCGGGGTTGGTCTCGGAGCCGCGTGCGGCGACGGCTGCGGCCCGTTCCTCGGTGAGGGAGCACAGTTGGGTGCCGCCCGAGCGCAGCGCGATCTCGTCGACGGCGGGGGTCAGGCTGCGGAGGGTGAACAGCAGCTGGGCCGCCATCTCGTCGCACTTGCCCTGTCCGATGTGGGCGGCCTTGTCGTTCAGCGGCACGGTGAGCTTGTTCTGGTCGTCGGGGGTCAGTGCGGTGACGCCCTTGGGCAGCGCGGTGCCGGTGGGGAAGCTGGATCTGACGACGGGGCGGAGCCAGCTGGTGGGGCCCGTGAGCACGGAGCGCACCATCTGCGTCATCGGGTCGACGCGTTCCCGGACGTAGACGGGGTCGGCGACGGCCATGGGCTGCCGGGAACCGTCGGAGCCGTCGGCCGTGGTGTTGGAGGCGAAGTAGTACTTGTTGACGGACACGTAGTTGCGCTGGAAATCCGACTTGCCCATGACGACGCCCTGGGGGAGGGCGTCGATGCGCCACTGCCCGCTCTTCTTGTCGCGGCTGAGGTGGACCACCTGGCCGTATTCGCCCGACGCGGGCGCGTACGACTGCTGTGCGTCGACGGTGGCGACCCGGGTGCCGGTCAGGGTGTACGAGTAGTCGTCGCCGTCGTCCCTGGTCCCGGTGGGCCCGGCATCGGTCGCGGGCCCGTCCGTGAGGACCGTCGTGGACCGTTCGGGCTCCCATTTCTGGGCGGCTTTCTCGGTCAGGTACTGCCGTGCCGTCGCGTAGCCGGGGTCGTCGCTGGTGAGCGCCTCGAGGAAGCCCTGGACGATCTCCAGTGGCTGCGCGTCGCCCCGGGGCGGCATCGCGAACACCCGTACCTGGGTGTCCTGGCGCGGTGTGGACTCGACGCCGCGCAGATCCCCGCTGTCGGGCATCGAGGCGCACCCGGCCAGCAGGACGACGCCGCAGGTGGCGTACGCCACCGCGCGCCCCGGCGTGCGCCGGGTTCCCCCCTCGCGCCACTCAGCGCCCACGAAATGCCTCCCCTTGCTCGTTCGAGCCCTCCGCTCCGGCTCTCTGCCGGTCCGAAGTCCCCCTCAGTGCCGTTTCACGCGTGTCACCCGTGTCGTCCGCGTCACCGGTGCCGGCCGCACCCCCGGCGCCGGCCGCTTCCGTCTGCTCCGGGTTCTCGCCGCGTACTTCCCCGGCTTCTCCAGCTGCCCCAGCGGCCCCACCTGTGCCGGCTGCCCCGGCTGCCCGTGACTCGTCCTCCCCGCGTCCGCCGCCTCCGCCTCCGCCCACGCCGCCCGTGCCCGGGGCGGGTCGGGGCACGACGCGCGCGCCGTTGCCGGGCAGCGCCGTCGGGTCGGCCGTGGGGGCCGAGGTGGCCATCCGGGGCGTGAGCGGGCTCCGTGCGGCCGACAGCTGTTCGCCGGCGGGCTGTACCGGCACCGTCGCGCTCTTCTGGCCGCCGCCGCGCGGCAGACCTGCGTCGTCGAGGGCTCCCCGGTTGCGGCGGGAGTCCTTGGGCTCGAGCGGTATCGGTGAGCCCCGCAGCGGTTCGTCGGCGGTCCTGGGCAGCGTCAGCCGGAACTGCGAGCCACCACCGGGCTCTCCCCAGGCCTGCAGCCAGCCGCCGTGCAGTCGCGCGTCCTCCAGGGCGATGGACAGCCCCAGGCCGGTACCGCCGGTGGTACGCGCGCGTGCCGGATCGGCGCGCCAGAACCGGCTGAAGACGCGGGTGGCCTCGCCGGGCTTGAGGCCGACGCCGTAGTCGCGCACGGCGATCGCGACGGCCCCGCCCGCGGCGGCCAGCTTGACGATGACGTCCTTGCCCTCGCCGTGTTCCACGGCGTTGACCACCAGGTTCCGCAGGACCCGCTCCACCCGCCGGGCGTCGGCCTCGGCGACGACGGGCTGCTGGTCGCCGATGACGCGTACGGTCGTCCCCTTGCGTTCGGCGAGCGGCGCCGCCCCGCTGACGACCCGCCGGACGACCTCCCTGAGGTCGATCGGCTCGGCCTCGAGGGCTGCGGCGCCGGCGTCGAAGCGGCTGATCTCCAGCAGGTCCGCGAGGAGCGTCTCGAAGCGGTCGAGCTGGTCGGCGAGCAGTTCGGCGGACCGCGCGGTGACGGGGTCGAAGTCGACCCGGGCGTCGTGGATGACGTCGGCGGCCATGCGTACGGTCGTCAGGGGCGTCCGCAGTTCGTGCGAGACGTCGGACACGAACCGTCGCTGCATCCGCGACAGGTCCTCCAGTTGCTGGATCTTCAGCTGGAGGTTCTGGGCCATCTTGTTGAAGGCTTCACCGAGGCGGGCGATGTCGTCCTCGCCGGTGACCTTCATCCGTTCCTGGAGCCGCCCGGCGGAGAGCCGCTCGGCGATCCCGGCGGCCATCCGCACCGGCGTGACGACCTGCCGCACCACGAGCCAGGCGATGGCCCCGAGGAGGACGACGACGAACAGCCCGGCGGTCGCCAGCGTCCCCTTGACCAGGCTCAGCGACTTCTCCTCCTGCGTGAGCGGGAAGAGGTAGTACAGCTCGTACGGATCGCCGTTGGGGTCGTTGACCTGCTTGCCGATGACCAGGGCCGGCTGGGATTCCTTGTCGTTGAGGTAGATGATCCGGGAGTAGCTCTGGGCCGCACCGGTGCTGCTGTAGACCTGCTCGCGCAGTTTCTCCGGGACGCTCTTGTCGGGGTCGACGAAGCCGGAGGCGCGCGGCCCGCGGGCGACGCCGCTGACGTCGCCGGGGGGCAGGGTGACCACGTCGAAGGCGCCCTGGCCGCCGCTGGACAGCGACAGCACGAGCTCGCTCATCCATTCGATGACGTTCTGCGAGGCGCCGCCGTCGGCCGGGGTCCCGTCGGCGGCGGCGGAGCTGGCGGCCTCGTCGGCCTTCTGCTTGGCCACGGCGAATCCGCCGGTGGCCTGGCTCTGGGACGCCTTCACCTTGGCGTCCAGCAGCCCGTTGCGCACCTGGCCGATGACGACGAAGCCCAGCAGCAGGACGACGCCCAGCGACATCAGCAGTGTCGTGACGACGACCTTGAGCTGGATGTTGCGCCGCCACAGCCGCATGACGGGCAGCAGCGGCCTGCGCACCCAGCGCAGCAGCAGCCTCAGGACGGGGCTGCCCTGCACCCCGCCCTGCAACAGCCCCCCTTCGAGGAGGCGTGCGAAGCGTGAACCCGGCGTCCTACGGCCGACAGGCCGCTCCGGACGGGCCCCGGAACGACCGGGGGCCGAAGCGGCACTGTCTCCGGACATGTCAGCTCGGTCCTGCCTTGTATCCGACACCACGGACGGTCACCACGATCTCCGGCCGCTCGGGGTCCTTCTCGACCTTGGAGCGCAGCCGCTGTACGTGCACGTTCACCAGGCGGGTGTCGGCGGCGTGCCGGTAGCCCCACACCTGCTCGAGGAGGACCTCGCGGGTGAACACCTGCCAGGGCTTGCGCGCCAGCGCGACCAGCAGGTCGAACTCCAGCGGCGTCAGCGCGATCGACTGCCCTTCCCGCTTCACGGAGTGACCGGCCACGTCGATGACGAGGTCGCCGATGGTGAGCTGTTCCGGCGCCGGCTCCTCGGACCTCCGCAGCCGGGCCCGGATCCGGGCGACCAGCTCCTTCGGCTTGAACGGCTTCACGATGTAGTCGTCGGCGCCGGACTCCAGTCCGACGACGACGTCGACGGTGTCGCTCTTCGCCGTGAGCATCACGATCGGCACTCCGGACTCCGCCCTGATCAGGCGGCACACCTCGATGCCGTCCCGGCCGGGCAGCATCAGGTCCAGCAGCACCAGGTCGGGCTTCGCCTCACGGAAAGCGGCCAGCGCCTTGTCACCGTCGGCCACGAAAGACGGCTCAAAACCTTCACCACGCAGCACAATGCCGAGCATCTCGGCCAGTGCGGTGTCGTCGTCGACGACAAGGACTCGTCCCTTCATAAACGACATCATCCCATTCTCATAACAGTGAAGGTGGCGCAGGTGAGAAGGCTCACCGGCCAGTGACGATAGTCGTACGGGGCGGTCACTGTCTGCCCCGGTCCTCCGTCGCCGGTGCCGGCAGCGGTCCTGGCGGGAAATATCCGTGCGACGCGGCCCCGTCGGGTGGTGGGATGCGCCGCATGAGCGACCCGCTGCGCGACCGCATCGAGCGGTACTACGCCACCGTGCCCCTTCTGTTCGCCGACGCCGAGGACTTCGGCCCCCTGCGCCTGTTCGTACGGAAGGAGCCCGGCGCCCCGTACTACGGCGGCCCGAGCCACGCCCAGCCCACCGGTGCGGCCTCCGTGGGCGCCGCCGACATCGCCCGGGTGCGTGCCCGGCAGCGTGAGCTCGGTGTGCCGGAGGCGTTCGAATGGCTGGCCGAGTCTGCACCGGCGCTGGGGGCCCGGATCGAGGCCGCCGGCCTCCTGGTGCTGCGACGGCCGCTGATGGTGCTGCCGCCCCACCACTCGCTGCCTCCGCAGCCCCTGCCGGACGGCGTGACACTGCGCGCGCTGACCGCGGACGACCCCGCCCTGCCCGCGGCCCTCGCCCTCCCGCACCTGGCCTTCGCCAAGGAGCACCCCACGGCGGAGCCCGGCCCCACGGCGGGCCCGTCGGACCGGGACCGGGCGGAGCTGTCGAGGCTGGCCGAGGCGCTCACCGGGGACGGCACGGTGGCCGCGGTCCGCCCCACGATCCGCGCGGGGCACAAGACCCTCGTCGCCGCCCTCGCCCCGGACGGCACCCCCCTGGCCACCGGCCACTACCACCCGGCGAACGCCACCACGGAGATCGGCGGAGTCGGCACCCTTCCCTCCGCCCGCCGCCAGGGACTGGCCGCCGCCGTGACCGCGGGCCTGGTCGCCCATGCCCGCTCTCACAGCGTCGAGACGATCTTCCTCGCCTACGCGGAGGAGACCGTCGCCCGCATCTACGCCCGTCTCGGCTTCCGCCCCGCGGGCACCACCCTCCTGATCGCCGACCAGCCCGCCCGCTCGTAAGCCCGAGCGGGCGGCCAAGGCGGCCGACCGACGGGTGATCGACGGCAGACCGACGGTCGACCCGACGGACGATCGACGGGCGATCAGAGAGCCGCTCCCGCCCCTCCCCGGCGCGCCCTGCCACACAGCTCGGCAAGCGCGTCGGCTGTCACCGGCGAGGCCACGCCCTCCTCCGTGACGATCGCCGTCACCAGCTCGGGCGGCGTCACGTCGAACGCAGGGTTGTACGCCTGGGTCCCCAGCGGCGCCACCGGAATACCCCCACCCGCTCCGGTCACCGGCGCCTGGGCCGCCATGGCCTCCGTCACCTCGAACCCGGGGCGCTGCTCCACCTCGATGGACGCCCCGTCCGGCGTCTCCAGGTCCACCGTCGTCACCGGCGCCACCACGATGAACGGCACATGGTGGTACCGCGCCAGCACCGCGAGCGGGTAGCTCCCCACCTTGTTCGCCACCGATCCGTCGGCCGCGATGCGATCAGCCCCGATCAGCACCGCGTCCACCTCCCCCGCGGCGAACAGCGAGCCTGCCGCGTTGTCCGTCAGCAGGGTGTACGCCATGCCGTTGCGGGCCGCTTCGTACGCCGTGAGGCGGGCGCCCTGGAGCAGCGGACGCGTCTCGTCCACCCACAGCCGGCGAAGCCGGCCCACCCGGTGCGCCGCGAGTGCCACCGCGAACGCCGTCCCCTCGCCGCCCGACACCAGCGCACCGGTGTTGCAGTGCGTGAGGACACGATGCCCGCCGCCCGGCAGCAGCTCGTCGAGGAGCGTCAGCCCGTGCCCGGCCATCCGGACGCTGGCTTCGGCGTCCTCCCTGTGGAGCTGCCGCGCGGCCGCCAGCGCGGCCTGCGCGCCCTGCGCCGGATCGCCGCCGTCGGCGAGCTCCGCCCGGTACGCCGCGCGGGCCCGGCGCACACCGACGGACAGGTTCACCGCGGTGGGGCGGGCGCCCGCGAGCGCGTTCGCTGCCTCGTCCACGTCGAACCCGCGCGCGGCGGCGAGCGCGACACCGTACGCCCCGGCGATCCCGAGCAACGGCGCCCCGCGCACGGCCAGTGAACGGATCGCCTCGACCAGCGCGGACGCGTCCGTACACACCAGTTCGACTTCCTCGGCCGGCAGTCTCGTCTGGTCGAGAAGGACCAGCACGGGACCTTCCGGCAGCTCCTCCCAACGGATTGCAGGAATCTCGGCCGGCCGCTTGTCCTCGCCGGAATGCGCGTACTGATCAGCCATGCGGTCAGTCTGCCCCCGATCCGGCGGACAATTGAAGGTGTGCAGCCCGTACCGCGGCCGGTCAACCGATGAGCACCCCATGGCACGATGGCTCCCAACCTGCCGCCGCGACCGCGGACGGGCACCGTGAAGGAGCGACGATGAAAGACACTCCGGGCTGGGCCTCGCCCGGATCCGCCCCGTCCGACGGACAGGAGCCCGGCGCGTCCCACCCCGCCGAGCCCACGGACCGCCCCGCCGGCGCCCAGCCCGCGGACCAGCCGGACGCGAACCCGCAGGGCCCCGGCACGAAGTGGTCCAAGGAACAGCCGCCGCCCGGCCCCGGCCAGTGGTCCGCGCCCGCGGGCGCCCCGAACCCGGGCCGCAACGCGGGCCAGACGCCGCCGCCCCCACCGCCTCCGCCGCCCGGCCCCGGCTGGGGCACCTACCCGCCCCCCGGACCCGGCGGCGCATACCCCGGCGGCCCCGCGGGCCCCGGACAGGGCGGCTACGGCGGATACGGCGCTCCCGGCGGCTGGGGTGCCGGCTGGGGCGGCCCCCCGCCCGCGGCGAAGCCCGGCGTGATCCCGCTGCGCCCGCTCGCGGTGGGCGAGATCCTCGACGGCGCCGTCGCCACGATGCGCACCTACTGGCGCACCGTCCTGGGCATCTCGCTGACCGTCGCCGTCATCACCCAGGTCTTCGTCGTCCTGTTGCAGGGCCTCATCCTGGACGCCACCACGGACACGAACGCGCTCGGCGACCCGAGCGCCACCGCCGACGAGCAGCTCAGCGCCATGGGCGACGCCATGCGCGCCTCCGGCCCCGTCCTCGTCATCACCCTCATCGGCACCATCACGGCGACCGCCCTGCTCACCGCCGTCACCAGCCGGGCCGTGCTCGGCAAACCGGTCACCCTCGGCGAGGCCTGGCGCGACGCCCGCCCCCAGGTGCTCAAGCTGTTCGGCCTGATCTTCCTGCTGATGCTCGTCGCCGCCGCCATCGTCCTCGTATGCCTGCTGCCGGGCATCCTCGTGAGCGCCGCCGGAAACTCCGACGCGGGGGCCGCGCTCAAGGCCTTCGGCATCCTCGGGTCGGTCGTCCTGGTGCTGTGGCTGCTGATCCGCCTCTCCCTGGCCTCGCCCGCGCTGATGCTGGAGAAGCAGAGCATCAAGAAGGCGCTCGGCCGTTCCGCGAAGCTCACCCGCGGCTCCTGGTGGCGGGTCTTCGGCATCCAGCTGCTCGCCCTGATCATCGCGAACGTCGTCGCGACGATCGTCGTCGTCCCGTTCGCCCTCCTCGGTGCCGCCGTGAGCGACGGGGGCATCAGCGGCATGGTCGACGCGAGCAGCGACTACGGCTGGACCTACCTGATCATCAGCGGCATCGGTTCGGTCATCGGCTCCATGATCACCTTCCCGATCTCGGCGGGGGTCACCGTGCTCCTCTACGTCGACCAGCGCATCCGTCGCGAGGCCCTCGACCTCGACCTGGCCCGCGCCGCGGGCGTCCAGGACTACGGCACCTCCGTCCCCCGCACGACCCCCGGGGGTTGATGCGGTGAGCCTGGCGGGGGGAGTTCTCACAGCGGCACCGCTCCCGGGCACCCTGCCCGTACGGGTACTGCTGCCCGGCGTCGACGACACCGCCCCGGCGGCCCTGCCCGGCGTCGCCGGCAGGGCCGTGGCAGCCCTGCTGCGGGCGGGTGACGGCGCCGTGCTGTCCCTGTCCGCCCGCTCGGACGACGAGCCGCCGCTCACCGTCCCGCGCGACCCCGCGCGGGAGGCGGCCCGCCGTGAACTGTCCAAGGACCTGTACCACCAGAACGACCCCAGCCTGTTCCAGCGCGCCCTGGACACCCTCTGGGACTGGATCGGCGACCTGTTCGACACCGCCTCGACCGCCACCCCCGGCGGCACGCTCGGCCTGGTGGTCGTCCTCCTGGCCGTGGCAGCCGTCGTGGGCGCCCTGTGGTGGCGCCTGGGCTCCCCGCGCCGCCGGCCCACATCCGCCTCCGCCCTCTTCGACGACCGTCCCCGCAGCGCCGCCGAACACCGCGCCGCCGCCGAGGCACACGCCGCCCAGGGCCACTGGAACCAGGCCGTCCAGGAACGCATGCGCGCCATCGTCCGCTCCCTCGAGGAACGCGCCCTCCTCGACACCCGCCCCGGCCGCACGGCCGACGAGGCCGCCGCCGACGCCGGCCGCACCCTGCCCGCCCACACCGACCGACTCCGCGCCGCCGCCCGCGACTTCGACGACGTGACATACGGCGGCCGCCGCGCCACCCAGCAGTCGTACGGACGCATGGCCGAACTCGACCTCGACCTGGAACGCACCAAGCCCCAGCTGACGGCGAGCAGCACCCACACCGCGGCCCACCCCGCCCGCCGGGGAGCCGCCGGATGACGACCGAGGCCACACTCCCGTCCACCTCGGCCTCGCCCACCGCCCTCCGGCTGTGGACCCGCGCGCGAGGCGTCACGCTCGCACTCGTACTGCTCCTGGCGGGGGCCGTCACACTCGCCGCGCTCCAGTCCGACGCCCGCCACGGCGCCCTCGACCCACGCTCCGCCGACCCCTACGGCAGCCGCGCCACAGCCGAACTCCTCGCCGACCGCGGCGTGTCCACCCGCGTCGTCACCACCCTCGCCGAGGCCCGCACCGCGGCGCGCCCCGACACCACGCTCCTGGTCGCCGCCCCGGACCTCCTGGCGGAACGTCAACAGCAAGACCTGCACTCGGCGATCGCCGGCTCGGGCGGCCGTACCGTCCTCGTCGCCCCCAGCGGCTGGTCCGTGGGAACCCTCGCCCCCGGCGTGACCGCGGACCCCGCCAACAGCCGCGGCTCCGCGCTCTCCCCCGACTGCGCGCTGCCCGCCGCCCGCCGCGCCGGCACCGCGGAGACCGGCGGCATCCGCTACACCACCCGCCACCTCGACGCCGACAAGTGCTACCCCAGCGAACGCCTGGCCACCCTGCTGCGCATCCCGGACACCTCCGGCGACGGCGACACCGTGGTCATCGGCGCGCCCGACATCCTCTACAACAACCGCCTCGACGAACAGGGCAACGCCTCGCTCGCCCTCCAACTCCTCGGCTCCCGCAGCCATCTGGTCTGGTACCTCCCCTCGCTCTCCGACACCTCAGCCACCGAGCAGGACGACGAAAAGGGCTTCTTCGACCTGCTCCCCTCCGGCTGGCTCTGGGGCACACTCCAACTGTTCGTCGCGGCAGCCCTCGCCGCCCTCTGGCGGGCACGCCGACTCGGCCCCCTGGTGCCCGAGAGACTCCCCGTGGCGATCCGCGCCTCCGAAACCGTCGAAGGCCGCGCCCGCCTCTACCGCAAAGCCAACGCCCGCGACCGCGCGGCCGCCGCTCTTCGCTCCACCACCCGCACCCGCCTCGCCCCTCTCCTGGGCGTCCCCGTCACCCAGGCGCACGCGCCCGAGGCACTCGTCCCCGCCCTGTCCGCCCACCTCCACGGCGACGGACAGTCCCTGCACTCCCTCCTCTTCGGCCCACCGCCAGGCGACGACGCGGCCCTGATCGCGCTCGCCGACCAACTCGACGCCCTCGAAAGAGAGGTACGCCGTCCATGATGGACCCGACCACTGACAACGCCGGGAACACCGGGGACCCGGGCCGCGCCCGCGCCTCCCTGGAGGCCCTGCGGGCCGAGATCTCCAAGGCCGTGGTCGGCCAGGACCCCGCCGTGACAGGCCTTGTCGTCGCCCTCCTCTGCCGCGGACACGTTCTCCTCGAAGGAGTCCCCGGAGTGGCCAAGACGCTGCTGGTCCGCGCCCTCGCCTCCGCACTCGAACTCGACACCAAGCGCGTGCAGTTCACCCCCGACCTCATGCCCAGCGACATCACCGGCTCCCTCGTCTACGACACCCGCACCGCCGAGTTCTCCTTCCAGCCCGGCCCGGTCTTCACCAACCTCCTCCTCGCCGACGAGATCAACCGCACCCCGCCGAAAACCCAGTCGTCCCTCCTCGAGGCCATGGAGGAACGCCAGGTCACGGTCGACGGCACCCCGCGCCTGCTCCCCGACCCGTTCCTGGTCGCGGCGACCCAGAACCCCGTCGAGTACGAGGGCACCTACCCCCTCCCCGAAGCCCAACTGGACCGCTTCCTCCTCAAACTGACGATCCCGCTCCCCTCCCGCCAGGAGGAGATCGACGTCCTCACCCGCCACGCCGACGGCTTCAACCCGCGCGACCTGCACGCCGCCGGCGTACGCCCCGTCGCAGGACCGGCCGACCTCGAAGCGGCCCGCGCCGCAGTCGCCAAGACAAAGATCTCCCCCGAGATCACCGCCTACGTCGTCGACATCTGCCGCGCCACCCGCGAATCCCCGTCCCTCACCCTGGGCGTCTCCCCCCGGGGCGCGACCGCCCTCCTCGCCACCGCCCGCGCATGGGCCTGGCTCACCGGCCGCGACTACGTCATCCCCGACGACGTCAAAGCCCTCGCCCTCCCCACCCTCCGCCACCGCGTGCAACTCCGCCCGGAAGCCGAGATGGAAGGCGTGACGGCCGACTCCGTCATCAACGCGATCCTCACCCACGTCCCCGTACCCCGCTGATGGCGCTCACCGGACGCACCGCACTCCTCGCGGCCCTCGGTTCCCTCCCCGTCGGCATCTGGGACGCCGGCTGGACGGGCATCCTCGCCGTCAACGCCCCCCTGGCCCTGGCCTGCGCCTGCGACTTCGCCCTGGCCGCCCCGGTACGCCGACTGGGCCTGACCCGCTCCGGCGACACCTCCGCCCGCCTCGGCGACCCGGCGGACATCACCCTCACCGTCACCAACCCGTCCCGCCGCCCCCTGCGCGCCCACCTCCGCGACGCCTGGCCCCCGAGCAGCTGGCAACCAGGAACAGAGACGGAGGCCTCCCGCCACCACCTGACGGTCCCGCCCGGCGAACGCCGCCGCATCACCACCCGCCTACGCCCCACCCGCCGCGGCGACCATCAGACCGACCGCGTCACGATCCGCTCCTACGGCCCCCTCGGCCTCTTCTCCCGCCAAGGCACCCACAAGGTCCCCTGGACCGTACGCGTCCTCCCGCCGTTCACCAGCCGCAAGCACCTCCCGTCGAAACTGGCCCGCCTACGTGAACTGGACGGCCGCACCAGCGTCCTCACCCGCGGCGAAGGCACAGAATTCGACAGCCTGCGCGAATACGTTCCCGGCGACGACACCCGCTCCATCGACTGGCGCGCCACCGCCCGCCATTCGTCGGTCGCGGTCCGCACCTGGCGCCCCGAGCGCGACCGCCACATCCTCCTCGTCCTGGACACCGGCCGCACCTCCGCAGGCCGCGTCGGCAATGCTCCCCGCCTCGACGCCTCCATGGACGCGGCACTGCTCCTCGCCGCCCTCGCATCCCGCGCCGGCGACCGAGTCGACCTCCTCGCCTACGACCGCCGAGTACGCGCCCTGGTCCAGGGCCGAACAGCGCGCGACGTTCTCCCGTCCCTGGTCAACGCCATGGCCACCCTCGAACCCGAACTGGTCGAGACGAACGCCCGCGGCCTCACCGCCACAGCCCTCCGCACGGCCCCCCGACGCTCCCTCATCGTCCTCATGACCACGCTGGACGCCGCCCCGGTCGAGGAAGGCCTCCTCCCCGTCCTCCCGCAGCTCACCCAGCGCCATACGGTCCTGGTGGCGTCGGTCGCCGACCCCCACATCGCCCGAATGGCCGCTTCCCGCGGCAACACCGAAGCGGTGTACGAGGCAGCAGCGGCAGCCCAGGCCCAGACAGAACGTCATCGCACAGCCGACCAACTCCGCCGGCACGGCGTCACCGTCGTCGACGCAACACCGGACCAGTTGCCCCCCGCACTCGCGGACGCCTACCTGGCACTCAAGGCAGCGGGACGCCTATAAAAAACAAACGGGCTCTCCCGAAAGTTTGAAGGAGAGCCCGCAAAACAATCATGCCCTGAACGCAGAAAACCCCCGCACCGTGAGGTGCGGGGGTTTCCCGTAATATTTGTTCGGCGGTGTCCTACTCTCCCACAGGGTCCCCCCTGCAGTACCATCGGCGCTGTAAGGCTTAGCTTCCGGGTTCGGAATGTAACCGGGCGTTTCCCTCACGCTATGACCACCGAAACACTATGAAACACATGCAGCCGCACCATGCCGTGACCATGACATGGGGCCGTTCGTGGTTTCAGAACCAACACAGTGGACGCGAGCAACTGAGGACAAGCCCTCGGCCTATTAGTACCAGTCAGCTTCACCCATTACTGGGCTTCCACATCCGGCCTATCAACCCAGTCGTCTACTGGGAGCCTTAACCCCTCAAGGGGGTGGGAATACTCATCTCGAAGCAGGCTTCCCGCTTAGATGCTTTCAGCGGTTATCCCTCCCGAACGTAGCCAACCAGCCATGCCCTTGGCAGAACAACTGGCACACCAGAGGTTCGTCCGTCCCGGTCCTCTCGTACTAGGGACAGCCCTTCTCAATATTCCTGCGCGCGCAGCGGATAGGGACCGAACTGTCTCACGACGTTCTAAACCCAGCTCGCGTACCGCTTTAATGGGCGAACAGCCCAACCCTTGGGACCGACTCCAGCCCCAGGATGCGACGAGCCGACATCGAGGTGCCAAACCATCCCGTCGATATGGACTCTTGGGGAAGATCAGCCTGTTATCCCCGGGGTACCTTTTATCCGTTGAGCGACGGCGCTTCCACAAGCCACCGCCGGATCACTAGTCCCGACTTTCGTCCCTGCTCGACCCGTCGGTCTCACAGTCAAGCTCCCTTGTGCACTTACACTCAACACCTGATTGCCAACCAGGCTGAGGGAACCTTTGGGCGCCTCCGTTACTCTTTAGGAGGCAACCGCCCCAGTTAAACTACCCATCAGACACTGTCCCTGATCCGGATCACGGACCCAGGTTAGACATCCAGCACGACCAGAGTGGTATTTCAACGGCGACTCCACAACCACTGGCGTGGCTGCTTCAAAGTCTCCCACCTATCCTACACAAGCCGAACCGAACACCAATATCAAACTGTAGTAAAGGTCCCGGGGTCTTTCCGTCCTGCTGCGCGAAACGAGCATCTTTACTCGTAGTGCAATTTCACCGGGCCTATGGTTGAGACAGTCGAGAAGTCGTTACGCCATTCGTGCAGGTCGGAACTTACCCGACAAGGAATTTCGCTACCTTAGGATGGTTATAGTTACCACCGCCGTTTACTGGCGCTTAAGTTCTCAGCTTCGCCAAGACGAATCTTGACTAACCGGTCCCCTTAACGTTCCAGCACCGGGCAGGCGTCAGTCCGTATACATCGCCTTACGGCTTCGCACGGACCTGTGTTTTTAGTAAACAGTCGCTTCTCGCTGGTCTCTGCGGCCACCCCCAGCTCGAGCAGCAAGTGCTCTCACCAGACGTGGCCCCCCTTCTCCCGAAGTTACGGGGGCATTTTGCCGAGTTCCTTAACCATAGTTCACCCGAACGCCTCGGTATTCTCTACCTGACCACCTGAGTCGGTTTAGGGTACGGGCCGCCATGAAACTCGCTAGAGGCTTTTCTCGACAGCATAGGATCATCCACTTCGCCACAATCGGCTCGGCATCAGGTCTCAGACTATGTGAACGGCGGATTTGCCTACCGTTCGTCCTACACCCTTACCCCGGGACAACCACCGCCCGGGATGGACTACCTTCCTGCGTCACCCCATCACTCACCTACTGCAAGTCTGGTTCGTCGGCTCCACCACTTTCCTTTCCCCGAAGGGTCCGGAACGGCTTCACGGACTTAGCATCGCCTGGTTCGATGTTTGACGCTTCACAGCGGGTACCGGAATATCAACCGGTTATCCATCGACTACGCCTGTCGGCCTCGCCTTAGGTCCCGACTTACCCTGGGCAGATCAGCTTGACCCAGGAACCCTTAGTCAATCGGCGCACACGTTTCTCACGTGTGTATCGCTACTCATGCCTGCATTCTCACTCGTGAACCGTCCACAACTACCTTCCGGTGCTGCTTCACCCGGCACACGACGCTCCCCTACCCATCCATACAGGCGTTGGCCCTGTTGTATGAATGACACGACTTCGGCGGTACGCTTGAGCCCCGCTACATTGTCGGCGCGGAATCACTAGACCAGTGAGCTATTACGCACTCTTTCAAGGGTGGCTGCTTCTAAGCCAACCTCCTGGTTGTCTGTGCGACTCCACATCCTTTCCCACTTAGCGTACGCTTAGGGGCCTTAGTCGATGCTCTGGGCTGTTTCCCTCTCGACCATGGAGCTTATCCCCCACAGTCTCACTGCCGCGCTCTCACTTACCGGCATTCGGAGTTTGGCTAAGGTCAGTAACCCGGTAGGGCCCATCGCCTATCCAGTGCTCTACCTCCGGCAAGAAACACACGACGCTGCACCTAAATGCATTTCGGGGAGAACCAGCTATCACGGAGTTTGATTGGCCTTTCACCCCTAACCACAGGTCATCCCCCAGGTTTTCAACCCTGGTGGGTTCGGTCCTCCACGAAGTCTTACCTCCGCTTCAACCTGCCCATGGCTAGATCACTCCGCTTCGGGTCTTGAGCGTGCTACTGAAACGCCCTATTCGGACTCGCTTTCGCTACGGCTTCCCCACTCGGGTTAACCTCGCAACACACCGCAAACTCGCAGGCTCATTCTTCAAAAGGCACGCAGTCACGACGCACCGAGTAAACTCGATGCGCGACGCTCCCACGGCTTGTAGGCACACGGTTTCAGGTACTATTTCACTCCGCTCCCGCGGTACTTTTCACCATTCCCTCACGGTACTATCCGCTATCGGTCACCAGGGAATATTTAGGCTTAGCGGGTGGTCCCGCCAGATTCACACGGGATTTCTCGGGCCCCGTGCTACTTGGGTGTCTCTCAAACGAGCCGTTGACGTTTCGACTACGGGGGTCTTACCCTCTACGCCGGACCTTTCGCATGTCCTTCGCCTACATCAACGGTTTCTGACTCGTCTCACAGCCGGCAGACTGTGAAAGAGAGATCCCACAACCCCGTACACGCAACCCCTGCCGGGTCTCACACGTATACGGTTTGGCCTCATCCGGTTTCGCTCGCCACTACTCCCGGAATCACGGTTGTTTTCTCTTCCTGCGGGTACTGAGATGTTTCACTTCCCCGCGTTCCCTCCACACTGCCTATGTGTTCAGCAGCGGGTGACAGCCCATGACGACTGCCGGGTTTCCCCATTCGGAAACCCCCGGATCAAAGCCTGGTTGACGACTCCCCGGGGACTATCGTGGCCTCCCACGTCCTTCATCGGTTCCTGGTGCCAAGGCATCCACCGTGCGCCCTTAAAAACTTGGCCACAGATGCTCGCGTCCACTGTGCAGTTCTCAAACAACGACCAGCCACCCATCACCCCGAACCCTTAACGGATCCGAGTGCACTGGGGCCGGCACTGAAGGCAGCCATACGGCCATACCCTCAGACACCCAACAGCGTGCCCGGCCGACTCCCGTCCGAAGATCATGCTTTCCACGCTCTTACGAGCAGTACTTGCAGCCTCCGACCCGGAAACCCGGCCGAATAATCAACGTTCCACCCATGAGCAACCAGCATCGGACGTACGCCGATGTACTGGCCTCTGACCGAGCAAGCCCGGCAAGAAGTGCTCCTTAGAAAGGAGGTGATCCAGCCGCACCTTCCGGTACGGCTACCTTGTTACGACTTCGTCCCAATCGCCAGTCCCACCTTCGACAGCTCCCTCCCACAAGGGGTTGGGCCACCGGCTTCGGGTGTTACCGACTTTCGTGACGTGACGGGCGGTGTGTACAAGGCCCGGGAACGTATTCACCGCAGCAATGCTGATCTGCGATTACTAGCAACTCCGACTTCATGGGGTCGAGTTGCAGACCCCAATCCGAACTGAGACCGGCTTTTTGAGATTCGCTCCACCTCACGGTTTCGCAGCTCTTTGTACCGGCCATTGTAGCACGTGTGCAGCCCAAGACATAAGGGGCATGATGACTTGACGTCGTCCCCACCTTCCTCCGAGTTGACCCCGGCAGTCTCCTGTGAGTCCCCATCACCCCGAAGGGCATGCTGGCAACACAGAACAAGGGTTGCGCTCGTTGCGGGACTTAACCCAACATCTCACGACACGAGCTGACGACAGCCATGCACCACCTGTACACCGACCACAAGGGGGCGCCTGTCTCCAGACGTTTCCGGTGTATGTCAAGCCTTGGTAAGGTTCTTCGCGTTGCGTCGAATTAAGCCACATGCTCCGCTGCTTGTGCGGGCCCCCGTCAATTCCTTTGAGTTTTAGCCTTGCGGCCGTACTCCCCAGGCGGGGAACTTAATGCGTTAGCTGCGGCACCGACGACGTGGAATGTCGCCAACACCTAGTTCCCACCGTTTACGGCGTGGACTACCAGGGTATCTAATCCTGTTCGCTCCCCACGCTTTCGCTCCTCAGCGTCAGTAATGGCCCAGAGATCCGCCTTCGCCACCGGTGTTCCTCCTGATATCTGCGCATTTCACCGCTACACCAGGAATTCCGATCTCCCCTACCACACTCTAGTCTGCCCGTATCGAATGCAGACCCGGGGTTAAGCCCCGGGCTTTCACATCCGACGCGACAGACCGCCTACGAGCTCTTTACGCCCAATAATTCCGGACAACGCTTGCGCCCTACGTATTACCGCGGCTGCTGGCACGTAGTTAGCCGGCGCTTCTTCTGCAGGTACCGTCACTTTCGCTTCTTCCCTGCTGAAAGAGGTTTACAACCCGAAGGCCGTCATCCCTCACGCGGCGTCGCTGCATCAGGCTTTCGCCCATTGTGCAATATTCCCCACTGCTGCCTCCCGTAGGAGTCTGGGCCGTGTCTCAGTCCCAGTGTGGCCGGTCGCCCTCTCAGGCCGGCTACCCGTCGTCGCCTTGGTGAGCCATTACCTCACCAACAAGCTGATAGGCCGCGGGCTCATCCTTCACCGCCGGAGCTTTTAACCCCCACCCATGCGAGTGGAAGTATTATCCGGTATTAGACCCCGTTTCCAGGGCTTGTCCCAGAGTGAAGGGCAGATTGCCCACGTGTTACTCACCCGTTCGCCACTAATCCCCACCGAAGTGGTTCATCGTTCGACTTGCATGTGTTAAGCACGCCGCCAGCGTTCGTCCTGAGCCAGGATCAAACTCTCCGTGAATGTTTACCGGTAATCCGGTCGACACCACGAGAGCGGAACAGCCAGGCGGAATAAGCCCGGCCGTTCACAGCGTCCTCGCTGTGTTTTGTTTCAAAGGAACCTCATCCTCGGCTATCACTGCCGGGGACGGGGTATCAACATATCTGGCGTTGATTTTTGGCACGCTGTTGAGTTCTCAAGGAACGGACGCTTCCTTTGTACTCACCCGAGAGACTCTCTCAGGCTTTCCTCCGGGCGCTTCCCTTCGGTCTTGCGTTTCCGACTCTATCAGATCTTTTCTCGACCCGATTTCCTCGGCGCTTTCCAGGTTCCCGCTTTTGTTTCGCGGTTTCCTTTCCGGCGGTTCCGACTTTATCAGAAGTTCCTGGCCGTTCTGACCGGCCATTCGTTTTCCGACTTATCGGGGGTGCCTCTGCGGAATCATGGATTCAAGAGGCTGATAGATACTAACCGCTGCCGACCGGACTCTGTCCAGTTCCAGGCAACTGTTCGAATCTACCTCCCCACGCGCTCCGTGTCAACGGCTTTTGTGGGGCGAAGAGGAGACTAGCAGGCCAGCAGGGCCCTTCGCACATCAGGCGGCCGTCGGCACCTCGGCGCTGCGCTCGGCAGCCTCCAGGTCGCCTGTCTCCCCGTCCCGGGCGGCTCTGCCGCCCAGGACGTAGACGTATACGAGGAAGGCCAGCTCGGCTGTGATGCCGATGGTGATGCGGGCCCATGTCGGTAGGCCCGACGGGGTGACGAAGCCTTCGATGGCGCCGGAGACGAAGAGGACCAGTGCGAGGCCGATCGCCATGCCGACCGCCGCTCGGCCCTCTTCTGCGAGGGCGGCGCGCCGGGTGCGTGGGCCCGGGTCGATGACTGTCCAGCCCAGGCGTAGCCCGGTGCCGGCCGCGACGAAGACCGCGGTCAGCTCGAGCAGGCCATGCGGGAGGACGAGGCCGAGGAAGGTGTCGAGTCGGCCCGCCGAGGACATGAGGCCGGCCCCGATGCCGAGGTTGAGCATGTTCTGGAAGAGGATCCAGAGGACCGGCAGGCCCAGGAAGACGCCCAGGACCAGGCACATCGCGGCCGCCTGGGCGTTGTTCGTCCAGACCTGGGCGGCGAACGCCGCGGCCTGGTGGCTCGAGTAGTACGTCTCGTACAGGCCGCCGGGTCGGGTGAGCTCGCGCAGTTCGTCGGGGGCCGCTATGGAGGACTGGACTTCGGGGTGGGTGCCGATCCACCAGCCCAGGAGGACGGCGACGGCGGTGGACAGGAGTGCCGTGGGCACCCACCAGTGGCGTGACCTGTAGACCGCGGCGGGAAAGCCCTGCGTGAGGAAGCGCGTCACGTCGCGCCAAGAGGCGCGACGGGTTCCTGTCACCGCGCTGCGCGCGCGTGCCACGAGTTGGGTGAGCCGGCCGGTGAGCTGTGGGTCGGGCGCGCTGGACTGGATCAGGGACAGATGGGTGGCGGTGCGCTGGTAGAGGGTGACGAGTTCGTCGGTCTCGGCGCCGGTGAGGCTGCGCTGGCGGCGCAGGAGGGCGTCGAGACGGTCCCATTCGGCTCGGTGGGCGGAGACGAAGACGTCGAGGTCCATCGGTGTGCCTGCTCCTCGGCTGTTCGTCGGCGGCCGGTGATGGATGTCAGCTTGTCGTACTGCGGCGCGATGTGCCCTCAGCTTGGCAGACTGGCCGTTCTCGGGGCGGGCCAGGGAAGGGACGACGGGCGTGAGTGAGCTGGTGACGGGTGAGGCCGTGGCGTTGGAGCTGCGCCCTGCCAGGCTGCCCAGCCGAGCGTTGGCCACGCTGCTGGACCTGACCGTGGCCTTCGTGGTCTACGTCGTCGTGAGCATCGGTCTGGTGGCGGCGACGGCTTCCCTGGACGAGGCGGCTCAGATCGCGCTGTCGATCGCGACGTTTCTGCTGGTGCTGGTGGGTGGGCCGATCGCGGTGGAGACGCTCAGCCATGGGCGGTCGCTCGGGAAGACGGCGTGCGGGCTGCGGGTGGTGCGGGACGACGGTGGGCCGATCCGGTTCCGGCACGCGTTGGTGCGGGGCGCGCTCGGTGTGGTGGAGATTCTGCTGACGATCGGGGTGGTGGCCTGTATCGCCTCGCTCGTGTCGGCGCGGGGGCGCCGGCTCGGGGATGTCTTCGCCGGGACGCTGGTGGTGCGGGAGCGCGTGCCCGTGGCGCGGTCCGGTTTCGCGCCGCCGCCTCCGCCTTGGCTGGCGGGCCGGTTCCAGGCGGTTGATCTTTCGTCGGTGCCGGACGGCCTGTGGCTGGCGGTCCGCCAGTACCTGGGGCGGATGAACCAGCTGGATCCGCAGGTCGGCTGGGCCATGGCGGAGCGCCTGGCCGGAGATCTCGCCTCGCGTACGGGGACGCCGGTACCGCAAGGGGTGCCGGCGGCCGCCTATCTTGCGGCGGTGGTGCAGGAGCGGCAGGTCCGGGAGGCACGGAGGGCCTTCGGGAACGGTCCGGTCGCGGGGTGGCCCGCCGGTCAGGGTGGGGCCGGAAGTGTGGGCGGTGCGCCCGGGGCCTACGGGCCGCCCACGCCATACGGGCCGCCCACGCCGTACGGGCCGCCCACGCCGTACGGGCCGCCCGCTCCGTACGGGCCGCCCACGCCGTACGGGCCGACGCCGCCGTACAGGCCGACACCGCCGATGCCTTACGCGCCGCCGGTGTCGTACGCGCCGCCGTACGGGTCGCCTGTGGCGGCGTACGGGCCTGTTGCGGGGCAGTCGTCTGCTGCGGCTGCCGGCGTTCCGTCGGCGGATGGGGGACGGCCCGGGGGGCCGCCTGTGGAGGAGTCGCCCGACGAGCCGTCGCAGGGGCCGTCCACCGGGTTCGCGCCGCCGGCGTAGCCCGTCCGGGACGGCGCCGTCCGGGGTGGCTTCAGTCGAAGGCCGACGGGGGCGTTTCGAGGTCTTCCAGTTCGATGCCTGGGGCGGCGAGGACGACGTCCCCGGCGATGTGCACCACGTGCTGTTCCCCGGTGTCCAGGGCTGTGACCTGGTATTCGTCCACGGTCAGGGGGCCGTTGTCAGTGGCGTGTGTTTCTGTTCTCAGCAAGGCCCAGGACTGGTCCACGGTGCGCGGGGCGAGGACCGGATCGGTGAAGGCCACGAGGCGTACTCGGGTTGCCGAGGAAGAGGGGGTGAGGCGTAGGAGCCTGCTGGTGGCGATGAGGAATGCGGGGGACGTGCCGGTGAAGGCGTGGGCGGGGACATTGCCTTCCGTGGCCTGTGTGCCGGTGGGGTCGGTGCGGACCCAGGTGACGCCGTCGAGGGCCGCGCCGCGGACCTGCCAGCTGCTCGCGTGGAGTTCGAGGCGGAGGGGGCGGCCGAGGTCGTCGAGGGTGAGGTCGACCGAGCCGGTGTGCTCGCCGGTGGGGGTGGTCAGTCGGGAGACGTAGCGCCAGCCGGAGGGGCCGGGGGCGCATTGGAAGTGCTCGTGTGCGAGGGGGGTGTGATCGTGCGGATCGTGGAGCGAATATCGGCCGCGGGGCATCGGGGTCCTGGGGTGTGACGAGCCGGTCGGGTCCGTCTCGACGGGTCGGCCAGGCAGGCTGACGGCCGGTCCGGCCGTGGGCCGAAGGGGCAGGCCCCCGGCACGGGGGTGCGGGGGCCTGCCTCGGAGGACCTACCTGGTGCTGAGAAGCGCGTCAGTGCACGGACGCGCTTTCAGCGGGTGGGGCTGCGGACTCAGTAGCGGTAGTGGTCCGACTTGTAGGGGCCCTCGACCTCGACACCGATGTACGAGGCCTGCTCGGGGCGCAGGGTGGTCAGCTTGACGCCGAGGGCGTCCAGGTGGAGACGGGCGACCTTCTCGTCGAGGTGCTTGGGCAGTACGTGGACGTCGACCGGGTACTGGTCGGGCTTGGTGAACAGCTCGATCTGGGCCAGGGTCTGGTCCGCGAAGGAGTTGGACATCACGAACGACGGGTGACCGGTGGCGTTGCCCAGGTTCAGCAGGCGGCCCTCCGACAGCACGATGAGGACCTTGCCGTCGGGGAACTTCCAGGTGTGGACCTGCGGCTTGACCTCGTCCTTGACGATGCCCGGGATCTTCGCCAGGCCGGCCATGTCGATCTCGTTGTCGAAGTGACCGATGTTCCCGACGATCGCCTGGTGCTTCATCCTGGCCATGTCGGCGGCCATGATGATGTCCTTGTTGCCGGTCGTGGTGACGAAGATGTCGGCCGTCTCGACGACCTCGTCCAGCGTGGTCACCTGGTAGCCGTCCATCGCCGCCTGCAGCGCGCAGATCGGGTCGATCTCGGTGACGATGACCCGGGCGCCCTGCCCGCGCAGCGACTCCGCACAGCCCTTGCCGACGTCGCCGTAGCCGAAGACGACCGCGGTCTTGCCGCCGATCAGGACATCGGTGGCACGGTTGATGCCGTCGATCAGGGAGTGCCGGCAGCCGTACTTGTTGTCGAACTTCGACTTCGTGACCGCGTCGTTGACGTTGATCGCCGGGAACAGCAGGCTGCCGTCACGGTGCATCTCGTACAGACGGTGGACACCCGTCGTGGTCTCCTCGGTCACACCGCGGATCTCCGACGCGAGCTGCGTCCACTTCTGCGAACCCTCGGTGATCGTGCGGTTCAGGAGCTCGAGGACGACCCGGTGCTCGTCGTTCTCCGCCGTGTCGGCCGGGGGAACCTTGCCGGCCTTCTCGTACTCGACGCCCTTGTGGACCAGGAGCGTGGCGTCACCGCCGTCGTCGAGGATCATGTTCGGGCCGCCGGTGGGGCTGTTCGGCCAGGTCAGCGCCTGCTCCGTGCACCACCAGTACTCCTCCAGCGTCTCGCCCTTCCAGGCGAAGACCGGGACGCCCTGCGGGTCGTCGGGCGTGCCGTTCGGGCCCACCGCGATCGCGGCGGCCGCGTGGTCCTGGGTGGAGAAGATGTTGCAGGACACCCAGCGGACCTCGGCGCCCAGGGCGACCAGGGTCTCGATCAGCACGGCGGTCTGCACGGTCATGTGCAGCGAGCCCATGATCCGGGCGCCGGCCAGCGGCTGGGTGGCGGCGAATTCCTTGCGGATCGCCATCAGGCCGGGCATCTCGTGCTCGGCGAGGGTGATCTCCTTGCGGCCGAAGGCGGCCAGGGAGAGATCGGCGACCTTGAAGTCCTGTCGGTTGTCGACAGTCGTCATGGTGAGCTGCTCCTCGGGGTTTTGGTCGAGAGAGTGGGTACGGCTGGTCTGCGCGGCGGCGGACACAGGGGTGCCCGATGAAGGGCATGGGCATGCCCGGGTGCGCGCAGCGCAGTCCGTCGGAGGCCCTCTCTCCCTCGGACGGTCCGCACTGGGACCGCCCGACCGCCATCAGCAGCGACGTCTGGCTCCGTTCCAAGCTACACCGGAGTGGCCGGGCGGCCCCAGTCCACCTCCGATCAGATCGAGCCGATCACGATCAGAAATGGACTGGGTCGAAGGGAGATGAGGGGTGGAACGGCGACAGGGCCCGCCTGGTGTGGGCGGGCCCTGTCGGGGTGGTGCGGGTCAGTGCTCGGTCGGGTGCTGGGCGGGGCCGCCCGGGGTCGCCTCGCGGTCGGAGCCCTTGACGGCCTCGGCCTCGCTGTAGATGTCGGGCTCGAGGTAGATGACGCGGGCGATGGGAACCGCGGTGCGGATGCGGGCCTCGGCGGCGTTGATGGCGGTGGCGACCTGGGAGGCCGTGTCGTCGTGCTGCACGGCGATCTTGGCGGCGACCAGGAGTTCCTCGGGGCCGAGGTGGAGGGTGCGCATGTGGATGACGCGGGTGACGGTGTCGCCGTCGACGACCGCCGCCTCGATCTTCCGGAGGTCTTCGGAGGTCGCGGCCTCGCCGAGCAGGAGGGACTTGGTCTCGGCGGCCAGGACGAGCGCGATGAGAACGAGGAGGACACCGATGCAGAGCGTGCCGATGCCGTCCCAGACGCCGTCGTCGGTGAGCAGCGCCAGGCCGACGCCGCCGAGCGCGAGGATCAGGCCGACGAGGGCGCCGAGGTCCTCCAGGAGGACGACCGGGAGCTCGGGGGCCTTGGCGCGGCGGACGAACTCCGTCCAGGAGTGCTCGCCCCGCAGGGGGTTGGACTCCTTGATGGCGGTGCGGAAGGAGAAGCCCTCGGCGATGATCGCGAAGACGAGGACTCCGACGGGCCAGTACCAGTGCTCGATCTGGTGCGGGTGCTTGATCTTCTCGTAGCCCTCGTAGATGGCGAACATGCCGCCGACCGAGAAGAGGACGATGGAGACGAGGAAGGCGTAGATGTAGCGCTCGCGGCCGTAGCCGAAGGGGTGTTGCGGGGTGGCCTCGCGCTGGGCCTTCTTGCCGCCCACGAGGAGCAGGGCCTGGTTGCCGGAGTCGGCGAGCGAGTGCACGCCTTCGGCCAGCATCGACGACGAGCCGCTGAACGCGAACGCCACGAACTTCGATGCCGCGATCGCGAGGTTGGCCCCCAGTGCCGCCACGATCGCCTTGGTGCCGCCTGACGCGCTCATTTTTTCGCGTTGTCCCTTCGCCTACGTGCGTACGCCGTGCAGGGCGGGGCCGACTTGGCTTTGCCCGTCCTTTGCCGGGGGGCCATTCTTGCAGCCTTGTTCGGCAGCGGTGCGTCAGGTCGTCACGACAGGAGTCATACGACGACCGTGGCCCGGAAGACCGTACCCGCCCCCGCCACTTCGGCCTTGTGCCCCGCGGGGACGAAGACAGACGTGCCGGGCGTCAGCGCGTGCTCGCCCGCTCGGACGGTGCCCGCGGTGCAGAGCAGGATCTGCGGGGTGGGGAGGGTGAGGTCGTGGGCGGTGGCGCCCGGGGAGAGGACGTAGCGCGACAGGCGGAACTCGTCGATGGGGGTGTCGTAGACCTCTTCGCCGTCCGGGGCGGCTTCGGGGCGCAGGACGCCGGGGTCCGCGGGCTCGAAGCGGACGATGCGCAGCAGTTCGGGGACGTCGACGTGCTTGGGGGTGAGGCCGCAGCGCAGGACGTTGTCGGAGTTGGCCATGATCTCGACGCCCAGGCCGTCGAGGTAGGCGTGCGGGATGCCGGCGCCGAGGAACAGGGCCTCGCCGGGCTGGAGTCGGACGTGGTTCAGCAGCATCGCGGCGATGACGCCGGGGTCGCCGGGGTAGTGGTGGGCGATGCCGGCGTAAGGGGCGTAGTCGCCGCCGAGGCGGTCGCAGGCGGCCGCCGCCTGGGCGACGGTGTGGGCCATCTCCTCACGGTCGGCGGTGAGGATCGCGGTGAGGACCTCGCGCAGGGCGGCTTCCTCCGGCTGGGCGTGCAGGAGGTCGACGTACGGCTTGAGGGAGTCGACGCCGAGGCCGTCCAGCAGGTCGGCCGCGTGTGCGGGGGCGCGGAAGCCGCACAGGCCGTCGAACTCGGTGAGGGCGCAGATGAGTTCGGGCTTGTGGTTGGCGTCCTTGTAGTTGCGGTGCGGTGCGTCGACGGGGATGCCGCGGCGCTCCTCGTCCTCGTATCCCTCTTTGGCCTGTTCCAGGTCGGGGTGGACCTGGAGGGAGAGGGGGGCGCCGGCGGCGAGAATCTTGAGGAGGAAGGGGAGGCGGGGGCCGAACTTGGTGACCGTCGCCGCGCCGAGTTCCTGCTGCGGATCAGCCTCGATGATCTCGACGAGGGTGCCTCGGTCGGTGCGTGAGGGTGCGCCCGGGTGGGCGCCCATCCACATCTCGGCCTGCGGTTCGCCGGTCGGCTCGGTGCCGAGCAGGTGCGGGATCGCGGTGGGGGAACCCCAGGCGTAGGGGCGGATGGTGTTGTCGAGGCGGTCCATGCGGTTCTCTCTGCCTGCCGGTCTGCCGGTCTGTCGGTCTTCTGCCGTCTGTCGCCTGTCGTGCGCCGTCTGCTGCTGTCCGCCGTCTGGGGTCTGGTGCTTGGGTGACGGACGGGGTCGGGTCAGGCTCCTGAGGCGAGGGCCAGGTAGACAGCGGCGAAATCCGTGGTGGCGATCAGTTCGGCGAGGGTGACGAGTTCGTCGCCTGCTTCGGGCTCGAGTTCGCTGATCGGCGTGTCGTGGCTGAGGGCCAGTTCACGGGCGGCCGAGGCGGCGGTGAGGCCGCCGATCGGACGGTCGCGCAGCAGCACCACGCGCGCGTGCAGCGCGGGCGCTTCCTCGACGCGGTCGCGGAAGAAGTCCTCCGGGTCGGCGCTGGCGGCGAGGGGGCCGGCGAGGATCGCGTTGTGTTCGGCGAGGGCCTGGGGGAGTTCGGCCACCAGGGCGGGGCGGCCGGCGAGTTCGGCGAGGGCGGCGGCGAAGCGGCGGCCCGCGGGGCCGGCCGAGGTGCCTTCGGTCCAGATCACCGGGAGGGAGTCGGCGAGTTCGCCGGCCAGGGTCTTCGCCGGGTTGCTGTAGGTCGCGACGGCGGGGCCGCAGCGTTCGGCGACCTGGTCGAGCCGGTCGGCGACCCGTTCGAGCTCCTCGGGCGGGGCGGAGAGCAGGGCGACGCGGTCGAGGAGGGCGAGGAGGGGGGTGAGGAGGGCCCAGAGGATGCCGGGGGCGGAGGCCGCGTCCGGCACTCCCTCGTCCTGTTCGTACGGTGCGGTCGCGAGCGGCACGAACAGTCCGTGGGCGGCACCGGCCGCTTCGGTGAGCGGGGAGTCGGCGGGGGCCACGGCGGCGACCGTGCAGCCGCGGCGGTAGGCCTGTTCGGCGAGGAGGGAGAGGCCGGGCTCGCTGCCGTCGGGGGTGGCGATGAGGAGAAGGTCCACGGAGCCCGCCCAGCCGGGGAGTTCCCAGCGCAGGGCGCCTGCGGCGGGGGCGACGCCGGTGGGTGTCAGGCGGATGACGGGGCAGGCGGCGCCGGCGAGCGTGCCGAGGAGGTCGGCGACGCAGGTGGCCGCCGCGCCGGGGCCCGCGATGAGGATCGCGCGGGGGCGGCCGTCCGGCTGGAGGTCGTGGACGCCGGCCTCGGCCGCGTACCGGGCGGCGGTGCGGACGCGGGCGCCGGCTTCGGCCGCGCCGCGCAGGAGTGCCCGGTGATCGGCCTCGGTCAGGGCCTCCGGCGTGTCGAGCAGCGAGTCGTCGAGCATGTCGGCAGTCTCCGATCGCCTGGGGCGTCGTCGGTTTGCGGGGCCGGGGATGTGGCGGGGCGTCGCCCGGGAGGCGTGGTGCTCGGCGCGGTGCGCGGCCGGGCGCCGGGGTGCTCGGGCCGGGGACGGCAGCGGGCCGGGGACGGCAGCGGGGTGCGGTCGCGCGGCGCGCTGTTACGCGGGGTGGCGGGCCTCGTCGACGAGGAGGACGGGGATGCCGTCCCGGACGGGGTATGCCAGGCCGCAGTCCTGGCCCGTGCAGATCAGCTCCGTGTCCTGCTCCTCGAGAGGGGAGTGGCAGGCGGGGCAGGCGAGGATCTCCAGGAGGCCGGCTTCGAGCGGCATGGGGTGTCCCTTCGGGGTGTGCGGATGTGCCTGGTCAGGGTACCGCTGGTGGGGTTGGGGCGTGGGGGTTGGGCGGGACGGGGTGGGGTGGGAGGGGGCGCGCGTGGGACGGGGCTGGTGGTCGGCGCGTCGGGGGGCGTCGAGGGTTCGCCCCCGCCGCCCTTGCCCGTTCCCACCCCCAGGGGCTTCACCCCTTCGACCCTCTGGATACTTCGTCCCTGCTTGCCCTTTTCACCCCTGCCGTGTGCTGCCCCCTCGAACCCCTGCGGGGGCGTTGCGAGGCCATGCGGGACCTGCCGGGCCTGCGGGACCCGCGGGACGTGCCGAGCCTGCGGGGCCTGCGGGGCCTTCAGGCTCGGATGATGGTCAGTGCCTCGTCGCGGATCTTGGCCATCGTCGATTCGTCGCGCGCTTCCGCGTTGAGGCGGAGGAGCGGCTCCGTGTTGGAGGGGCGGACGTTGAACCACCAGTCGGTGGAGGTGACGGTCAGGCCGTCGAGTTCGTCCAGGGTGACGTCCTCGCGGTCGCCGTAGGCCGCCTTGATCGCGGCGATGCGGTCGGCCTGGTCGGCGACCGTGGAGTTGATCTCGCCGGAGCCGGTGTAGCGGTCGTACTCCGCGACCAGGGAGGAGAGTGGGCCGTCCTGGCCGCCGAGGGCCGCGAGGACGTGGAGGCCGGCCAGCATGCCCGTGTCGGCGTTCCAGAAGTCCTTGAAGTAGTAGTGCGCGGAGTGCTCGCCGCCGAAGATCGCGCCGGAGCGGGCCATCTCCGCCTTGATGAAGGAGTGGCCGACGCGGGTGCGGACGGGGGTGCCGCCGTTCTCCCTCACCACCTCGGGCACGCTCCAGGAGGTGATCAGGTTGTGGATGATCGTGCCCTGGCCGCCGTTGCGGGCGAGCTCGCGGGCGGCCACCAGGGCAGTGATCGCGGACGGCGGGACCGGCTCGCCCCGCTCGTCGACGACGAAGCAGCGGTCGGCGTCGCCGTCGAAGGCGAGGCCGAGGTCGGCGGACTCCTCGCGGACGCGCTTCTGGAGGTCCACGAGGTTCGCCGGGTCCAGCGGGTTGGCCTCGTGGTTGGGGAAGGTGCCGTCCAGCTCGAAGTACATGGGGACGAGCGTCAGGGGCAGGCCGTCGAAGACCGTGGGGACGGTGTGGCCGCCCATGCCGTTGCCCGCGTCGACCACGACCTTCAGGGGGCGGACGGAGGTCAGGTCGACGAGTGCGCGGAGGTGTGCCGCGTAGTCCTTCAACGTGTCGGCGGTGGTGATGGTTCCCGGGGTCGGGGCCGGCGCGGGGGCGCCCGAGTCCGTCCAGCGTTCCACCAGTTCGCGGATCTCCGTCAGGCCCGTGTCCTGGCCGACCGGGGCGGCGCCCGCGCGGCACAGCTTGATGCCGTTGTACCGGGCCGGGTTGTGCGAGGCCGTGAACATGGCGCCGGGCAGGTCCAGTGCGCCCGAGGCGTAGTA
The DNA here is from genome assembly GCF_035983595.1 of Streptomyces sp. NBC_01334. Classification (NCBI taxonomy): domain Bacteria; kingdom Bacillati; phylum Actinomycetota; class Actinomycetes; order Kitasatosporales; family Streptomycetaceae; genus Streptomyces; species Streptomyces sp. NBC_01334. Next base: position 4,113,116 of record NZ_CP130718.1, read on the forward strand.
CAGCTGGTCCGTCGAGCAGAGGCCGATCTCGGTGACGTGTACGCCCAGGGCCGCCGCCCCGCGCGCGAAGGCGCCGGTCAGGGCGGGCGAGGAGGGGCGCATGTCGTGGCCGACGACGATCGCCTCGGCGCCGGTCACCCGGGCGAAGGCCGCACCGAACAGCTCGGCCAGCGACTCGTCCCACTGGTCCGGGACCACCCCGCGTACGTCGTACGCCTTCACGATCTGTGACAGATCAGCAGCCACGGCCAGCCTTCCTGGAGTCTGTAGGTCACCACAAACTACCCGGGCCGGTTCACCGCCCGCGGTGGGGCCGCCGAGTCGACCCACAGACGTAACCGTGCCGCCATGGTCCGCCGTCGTCCGAGGTGGGGCCGCTAGGGGAGCATCCAGTCCGGCACGGGTGAGCTCTGGCCGACCACGATGAGGCACATCACCAGGAGCAGTCCGAGGCTCCACGGGAGCACCTTGCGCAGCAGGTCGCCCTCCCGGCCCGCGAGGCCGACGGCGGCGCAGGCGATGGTGAGGTTCTGCGGCGAGATCATCTTGCCGAGGACGCCGCCGGAGCTGTTGGCGGCGGCCAGCAGCTCCGGGGACAGACCGGACTCGCGGGCCGCGGTGACCTGGAGGGCGCCGAAGAGCGCGTTGGCGGAGGTGTCCGAGCCGGAGACGGCGACGCCGAACCAGCCCAGCGCCGGAGAGAGGAAGGCGAGGCCCGCGCCGGCGGCCGCCACGAAGTGGCCGATCGTGGCGGCCTGTCCGGAGAGGTTCATGACGTGGGCGAGGGCCAGGACGGAGGTCACGGTGAGGATGGCGTGGCGTACCTCAACTCGTGCACCGTCGCGGCCCATTCCCTGAGCGCCACGCGCGCGTGGACGCCGAGTACGGCCGCGGTGCCGATCCCGGCCAGCAGGACGAGGGTGCCGCCCGTCGAGACGACCGGCCAGGTGAAGAGGTTGCCGCCGACCGGGTTCCCGTCCGGTTCCACCACGTCGAGGAAGGGCCAGTCGTAGCTCCGGGTGGTCTGCGCGAGCCGGTCCTTGAGCGCCGGGATCTGGGCCACGGAGAAGATGACGACGATCAGTGCGTAGGTGGGCCGTAGGCGCGCACGGCCTCGGCGCGTGGGTCCGGTTCGTCCGACTCCTCGCTGCGGGTGCCCGTCAGTACCGACGCGCGCACCGCTTCGGGGGCGGGCACGCGCGTGTGCGGTACGGCGGCCAGTGCCGCGGCGCCCGCCAAGGCGGCGCCGATGTCGGCGAGTTGCGCGGAGGCGTGGTTGGCGGCGGCGAACTGGGCGACGGCGAAGGCGGTTCCGCAGGCCAGGGCGGGAACCCAGGTATCGCGCAGGCCGCGTCGGCCGTCCACCAGGCCGACCAGGACGAGCGGTACGACGAGGGCGAGCAGCGGCGTCTGGCGGCCCACCACCGAGGCCACGGTGTCCAGTGGAAGGCCGGTGACCTGGGCCAGCGTCACGACGGGGGTGCCCATGGCGCCGAAGGCGATGGGCGCGGTGTTGGCGACGAGGGCGACCACCGCCGCGCGGACGGGGTCGAAGCCCAGGGCGACGAGCATGACCGAGCAGATCGCGACCGGGGCGCCGAATCCGGCGAGCGCCTCCAGGAGGGCGCCGAAGCAGAAGGCGGCGACGAGGACCTGGATGCGCGGGTCGTCGGAGAGGCGCCCGAAGGAGCGGCGCAGGACGTCGAAGTGCCGCGTGCGGACGGTCATCCGGTGCACCCACAGGGCGTTGACGACGATCCACAGGATGGGGAAGAGGCCGAAGGCGGCTCCCTGGGCGGCGCCGGAGAGCGCCTGCCCCACGGGCATGCCGTACGCGAGGCAGGCGACGAGGGCGGCGGCCAGCAGGCCCGCCAGGCCCGCCAGATGGGCCTTGAGGCGGACGCCGCCGAGCAGGACGAGGACGATCACCAGGGGCGGGGCCGCGACGAGGGCGGACAGGCCGAGCGAGTCGGCGACGGGTTGCAGTTCCTGGACGTACACGGGCGTCCCCCGGTCCCGATCACGCTTCCGGTCGCTTTTCCGGTCCCGCGCTTCCGATCACACCGGCGTTCACGTGGGCGATCACGAGGGCGGTCGCGCTTCCGGCCGTCCCGCCGGTCGCGGGGTCGGTCGCGGTCACGCTTCCGGACGCGATTCCGTCATGCGGAAAGCGATTTCTCGTTCTTCGACTGAACGGAACGGTCGTGTCCGCGACAACGGCGCGTCAATGGGTGTGCGCCGGTCCGTGCGGGCGAGGGGAGGAAACCGGCTCAGTTGTCCGGCGAGCGCAGCACCCGCAGGTGGCCGCGGCGCGCGACCTCCATCGGGTCGATCGCGCGGCCGCCGCCGGCCCCGGCCGCGCGTCCCTGCGGGCGGGCCGCCTCACGAACGGCGTTGGCAAGCGCTTCCAGGTCGTCACCACTGGGGCGCGCGGGAGCCGAACCGTCGAGGAGCCGGACGACCTCCCACCCGCGCGGGGCGGTGAGGCGCTCGGAATGCTCGGCGCACAGGTCGTAGCAGTGGGGTTCGGCGTAGGTCGCGAGCGGGCCGAGGACCGCGGTCGAGTCGGCGTAGACGTACGTCAGCGTCGCGACGGCGGGTCGGCCGCAGGCAGTTCGCGAACAGCGACGTACAGGGCTCACGACGTTGGACGGTACCGCACTCTTGAGCGGGCCGCGACGACTCTCCACCAGGTCACTCCACCGTGTCGTGTTGTGAAACGCCCCACGCGCTTCTCCAGTCATACCCCGCTGACCTGCGCGAACACCAGCCCCTGAACACACGAGGGCCTCGGCTCGTGGTCACCACTCGACACAAACGGCATCAATTGCGATGAGTTCGCCGGTCTCGGAGAGATACGGAATCGAGCCCAACCTTGGCTGGAATGGTCATCCCACGACATGCGGGGCGCGGCGGCCGGTGGCGGTCGGGCTGCCGTGTGGGGCCGGGCAGCGGGTCGCGGCGGGGACTACGCTTCAGTAGTGATGGACAGCCCCGTACCGCCCCCCGCCGCAGGCCCCGGACCCCGTCGTCGCGACCGCCACGGCCGGGGCATGCGGGGGCCGATCGCGCCGCCCCAGGTTCCGTTGGCCGCCAGCCGTGCCGATGTGTTCGCGGATCTCGTGCAGGACTCCGTGGAACGGCTGGAGCGGCGGTGGCCGCAGCTCGCCGACATCGACTTCATGGTGCTGGAGGTGCCGCGTCTGGACGCGGCCCCGGAACCCTGGAACGACGAGGCGGTCCCGCTGGGCGGGACGATTCCCGCACGTGAGGGAGGGCGGGCGCGGGTCGTCGTCTACCGGCGGCCGGTCGAGATCCGCACCAAGGGGCGCGACGAGCGGGCCGCGTTGGTGCACGAGGTGGTCGTCGAGCAGGTCGCGGAGCTGCTGGGGCTGACTCCGGAGACGGTGGATCCTCGCTACGGCGAGGACTGAACCCCGTCACCCCGCATCCGTCTCCCCCACCCCTCTTCCGGGATACCCCGACAGCCCTTTCGGGTTACTTCTGCAGCACCGCGACATCCTCGTCGGCCTCCGGGACGGCCACCGTGCCGCGGTCGTCCGGCAGGGTCTGGATAGTGAAGCCCGGGACGCCCTCCGTGGTGGCCGTCAGGGTGCGGGAGGCGTAGACCGGGGTGTCCGTGAGGGGTTCCACGGTCAGCGCGTAGGTGCCCTTCAGGCCTGCCGGTACGGGGAGTTCGACCTCCTGCGTGGTGCCGGCCTTGACCGTGAACGTCTGGGACGCGGCCGTGCCGCCGCCGCTGCCCGCGGACGCGGTGACCTTGACCTTGGCGGTGCCCTTGGGTGCGGTCAGGGAGAGGGTGGAGCCCTTGGCGCCGTTGCCGGCGGCGGACGCGCGCGTGCCGACCGGGGCGGTGGCGGTGATGAACGCCGACTCCTGCCGGTCGCCCTTGCCGCGCAGGACCCGTACGGCCGCGACGACGGGCACCGACCGGTCCGTCGGGGTCAGGACCAGCGAGCCCGCCTCGCCGCGCGTGACGTCACCCAGGTCGACCGAGGCCGTCATGCCCGCCTTGACGTGCAGGGTCTCGTGTCCGGCGGGGGTGATCAGGCCCGAGGGGGAGGCGAGTTGGACTTTCAGGTCGGCGTCCGCGTCACCCGGCGCGTAGGCGATGAGGCGGACGGCCGTGGCGTCCTTGGGGATGCCCGGGACGACCTGGGTGCCCGCCGGGTCGGTGGAGGCGGCCAGCCAGTCCCCGCCGAGCTTCTCGTCCAGGGCCTGGACGGCGGCCCCCACACGGCCACTGCGGACGTTCACGTGGACGGTGAGGTCCTCCTGCTTCTCGCCGGTGAGCGTGGACAGCAGGATCGGCTCGCTGGAGTGCGCCGGGATCGTGATGCCCTCCCCCACCGTGGTCTGGAGGGCGCCGTCCTTGCCGTAGAGCTCGATGTCGGCGACGGCGGCGGAGTCGTCCGGATTGGTGAGGTGGACGTAGTCCGTGCGGTCGGCGACGGTGCTGACGCCCGGGAACCAGAACTCCGTGTCCGGCGCGGTGCAGGTGACGCCCTGGAGGCCGCGGCCGCTGCCGGCGGTGACCTCGGTGGTCTCCTGGACGGTCCAGCCGGGCGCGAACTTCCCCTCGGCGGTGCCCAGCAGCGCGGGCGCCTCGCCGCCGGAGGTCTCACCGACGGCCGGGGTGCCGGGTGCCTTGGGCGTGACGACGGGCTTCGTCGCCTTCTTCTTGTCGGTCGCCTTGTCGGTCGCCTTGTCGGTCGCCTTGTCGGTCGCCTTGTCGGTCGTCGCGGCCGCCGACTCCGCGGTGGCTGCCGCGAGTTCGGCCGTGCCGTCGCCGTCCGTGCCCTTGGTGACGGGCGTGAAGGACGTGTACGACGTGTCGGCGAGGTCGGACGTGCTGGGCGAGGGGCAGAGCAGGCTCGTGCGCTCCACGGGCAGTTCGGCGGCCGCCTGGGCGGTGTCGGCGGTGGCCGTGTCCGGCTGGTTGAGCGTGGCGAACCCGGTGACCGCGGCGAGCGCGGCCGTGCCGGCGATCAGGGACAGGGTGGTGCGGTTCACTGCTGGCTCCCGTCGGGGCGCTCGTTGCCGGTGCCGTGGGGGTGCCGGTCCGGGTCGTAGGCGGGGTCGTAGCCGCCCTGGTCGTAGGCCGACGGGTCGTAGCCCTGCTGTTGGTAGGTCTGGTCGTACGGCGCCTGCTGGGCCTGGCCGTCGTAGGCGTACGGGTCGTACTGGCCGGCCTGGTAGGGGTCGTAGGCCTGCTGGTCGTAGCCGCCCGCCGGGTACTGCTGGGTGCCCTGGTACTGCTCGCCCGCGTAACCGCCGTACTCGGCGTTCGCGTAGTTCGCCCGGTCCCCGCGCCAGTCCCCGCCCTGCCCGTCCGGGGGGACTCCCATGTCGTACGACTGCTGCTGGGGGACCGCGACCGGCTCCTCCTGCGGCGGCGACGGGAACTCCTCGTGGTGGCCGGGCTCTTCGGCCTCGGCCTCGGCCTGGGCGCGCAGACGGCGGGCGCGGCGGCCCTCGCCGTCGACCGCCTGGGCCGGGATCGGCTCCTCCTCGGGAAGGTCGTCGTCGACGTCGCGGCGGCGGCCGGGAAGGGCGAGGACGACGAGGACGAGAGCGAGGAAGCCCTGCGCCCACAGCCAGGCGGTGTGGGTGAAGGGGTCGTCGTAGGTGACGTCCAGCTTCCCGCCGGTGGCCGGGAGTTCGAAGCCCTGGGCCCAGCCGTCGACGGTGGTGGGGGTGAGGGGCTTGCCGTCGAGGGTGGCCGTCCAGCCTTCGGCGGCGGTGTCGGCCAGGCGCAGGACGCGGCTGCCGGAGCCGTCGGGGACGGTGGTGTGGATGTCGACGGGACCTGCGGCGACCGGAGTCGCGGTGCCCTTGCCGGACTCGGCGACGACGGCCGCGCGGGAGACCTCCTGGTCGACCCGCCACAGGGCGCTGCCGTCCTGCTGGCTGAGCCGCTTCAGGCCGGGGGTGGCGTCCAGGACGCGCGTGACGTCGCGAGGCGCGCCCTTGTGGACGAGGACGTAGCCCACGGCGAACTTGCCCAGCTGGTCGGCCTGGTCGGCGCCGGAGCCGGCCACGAGATTGGCGACGACCTTGTCGAGCTGCTTGTTCTCGCCGTCGGCCGCGGCGAGTTCGGCGTCGCCGAGGCGGGCGCCGGAGCCGCGGACCAGCATGTAGGCGACGTGGGCGGCGGAGTCGCTGTCGAGGACGAGGGTGCGGGCCTGGTCGCGGTTGCCGGCCTCCTCGGCGACGAACGCGGGCACCTGTACGGGGTCGCGGCGCTCCAGGGGGCCGTCGGCGCCGCCGATCATCCAGCCGGCGGCGACGAGCAGCGGGCCGGCGGCCGAGGCGAAGGCGATGAGGGCGGCCACCGGCTGGCGCCAGCCGAAGCTCTGCTCGGCGACACGCGTGCGTGCCCCGTCGGCGCCGATGACGGCGGCGGCGAGGAGGGCGATGCCGTAGACGAGGGTGGCGGGCCCGGCCCAGGTGGAGCTGTTGGACAGGATCGCGAAGACGAGGCCCACGAGGGCGACCGCCCAGGCCGCCCAGACGCCGAAGTGGCGCTCGGAGCGGAGCAGTGCGGCCAGCGCGGCCAGCACGATGCCGATGAGCATCAGGCCGTCGACGGTGCCGGGGCCGCCGGGGCTGGCGCCGAGCAGGTCGAGGGCGGTGGCGGTCGACGCGCCGTAGTCGAGGCCGGCCTGGGTGAAGAAGCCGAACGGCAGCAGGGACAGCGACCAGGGCGCGAGGATCAGCAGGGGGGTGCCCAGCTGGGCCAGGAAGCGCAGGCCGTAGGCGGTGATCTCGCGGCGGCGGACGGCCAGGACCGCGATGCCGAGGACGAGCGCGAGGGGCCAGACGATCGGCGTGAACGCGGTGGTGATCGTCAGCAGCAGCGCGTACGCCCAGGTGGCGCGCCAGCTGCCGCGGGCGCCGGACGCGTGCGTCAGGCCGCTCGCGGCGACGCCCGCGCGGGCGATGAGCGGCAGCAGGACGGCCAGGACCGCGGTGCCGACCCGGCCGCCGGCGAGGGCGCCGGTGGCGGCGGGCAGGAAGGCGTAGACGACGGCCGCCCAGGCGCGCAGGAGGCGTGACTCGACGAGCGGCCGGGAGGCGAAGTAGGCGGCGAGGCCGGCCAGCGGCACCGAGCAGACGAGCAGCACGGTGAGGGCGAGTCCGGTCGAGCCGAACAGCAGGGTGGCCAGCGTCGCGATGATCGCGAGATAGGGCGGGGCGGACGGGGTGCCGCCCGCGCCGATCGGATGCCAGGCGTCCAGGTAGCGCGACCACAGCTCGGAGGCGTCGGCCGGGGCGGGCAGCAGGGCGCCGCCCGCGAGCGCGCCACCGCCGAGGAGATTGCGGCAGGCGACCAGGGAGACGAGCAGCAGGACCAGGAAGAGCACCGGGCCGGGCTTGCGCGCGATGCGCTTGAGGCGGGCGAACTGCTCGATCTCCAGGAAGTCGGCGTCGTCGCCGCCGGGTCCGGACTCGACGGCGCCGCCGTGCCGGCCCGCGCCGGACACGGCCTCGGGGTCGGAGGAGCCGAAGAAGTCGCCGGCGACCTGTTCGACGGTGGCCCGCACGGTCGCGCCGGGTGGCGGGAAGAGGGGGCGCAGCTCATCCTTGTCGACCGCCGGCTTCCCGCGCCTGCGCCGCCCGGCGATGATCCGCTCGGGCCGCAGCAGGGTGCCCAGCAGACCGCGGATCTCGTCGACGGCCTGTCCGGGGACCTTGCCGACGAGGTAGGCGACGGTCCGCAGCAGGGTGCCGAGGACCAGGCGCACCAGGATCCAGGGCAGCAGGGCGGTACGGCTGTTGACGAGGAGGGTGTAGACGGCGCCGGCCTTGTCGACCTTGTGCGGGGAGGCGCTGGTGCGGCCCGCGCAGTCGACGGTGCGGCGCTCGCGGGAGGCGGCCTCGGCGTGCCGTACGACGGCCTCGGGGGCGATGAGGACGCGGTGGCCGGCCGCCTGCGCGCGCCAGCACAGGTCGACGTCGTCGCGCATCAGGGGCAGGCGGCGGTCGAAGCCGCCGAGCTGTTCGAAGACGTCGCGGCGGATCAGCATGCCGGCGGTGGACACGGACAGCACGGACCGGACGTGGTCGTGCTGTCCCTGGTCCTGTTCGCGGCGGTCCAGGCCGGTCCAGCGGCGGCCGGAGTGGGCGATGGTGACGCCGACCTCGAGGAGCTGGCGGCGGTCGTACCAGCCGCGGAGCTTGGGGCCGACGACGGCCACGTCGTCCCGGCCCAGTTCGAGTTCGTTGTCGACCACGCGCAGCAGTTCGGCCAGTGCGTCCGGTTCCGGGGCGCAGTCGTCGTGCAGCAGCCACAGCCACTGGACGGGCTCTCCGTGCGGGAGCTCCGGCAGGTCGTAGTTGTCGTCGCGCCAGGTGCGCGTGACGGGGTCCCAGCCGCTGGGGCGCTTCAGGTACGGCAGTTCCTCGGGGGTGAGGACCGGGGCCGTCCGGTTGGCCTCCTCCACGGCCTGGCCGAACCCGGTGCGCCGGGCGAGGTGCAGGACGCGGTCGTCGCCGAGGGCCTCGGTGACCAGGCGCGCGGAGTCGTCCGAGCTGCCGGTGTCGGCGGCCATGACGGACTGGACGGGGCGCTCCTGGCCGAGCAGCCCGGCGAGCGCGTCGGGCAGCCAGCGGGCACCGTCGTGGGCGACGATCACCGCGGTCACTACATGACGCGGGAACTCAGGTGTGGCAGCGCGGTCTTGATGGGCTGCCGTGTGGCTGTGCACGGACATCGAGGTACGGGCCCCGGTTCGGTGGACTGCGGTGGACGCCTGCGCCGTGTGGTGCGGCTGGGTGTCTCGGACGAGCGCCCACACTATCGGCTGGGCAGGACGACGGCCCGCCGCCTGTGGACAACCCACGTGCGACGGGCCGTTCGGACCCTTTTCTCTGCGTACCGCGATGCCGTGACGCCCTTGTGCTGTCGAACCGGGCGGTTCTCAGACCGCCGCCTTCTTCAGCCGGCGGCGCTCCCGCTCGGACAGGCCGCCCCAGATGCCGAAGCGCTCGTCGTTGGCGAGGGCGTACTCAAGGCATTCGGAGCGGACCTCGCAGGCGAGGCAGACCTTCTTCGCCTCGCGGGTGGAGCCGCCCTTCTCGGGGAAGAAGGACTCGGGATCGGTCTGGGCGCACAGCGCGCGCTCCTGCCAGCCGAGTTCCTCGTCCGCGTCGTCGACGTCGACCAGCAGTTGCTGCACCAGCTCGGTCATGTGCGCCCCTCGCTCTGTCTTTCGCGTCCCCGTGACCTGGCCGTTACCGATATCGGCTGAACGACACGAGTGAAATTACAAGTGTGCTGCTCCGGGCGAGTCAAGCCGAGATCTGCTATTGGGCCCCTTATTCACTCTGCGGAACCAAGGCCATGCGGTAAGTGTTCAAATCGCCATAAACCTTGACAAGCAGATGAAGCCCCGGAGGGCCACCGGCCCCGCACAGCGCTTGTACGGGGAAGGACGCCCAAAGGTGCGATCCCGTTGCGGCACGCGCGCGGAAGCGAACCTGATCACAGTCGGATCACGGGATCGCCACGAGGCTTGCGCGCCCGGCTTGTGCGCCATGTGTCCCGAAGGACGTGTGCACAAACCTTTCACCTCCGAGATGGACCGGATGAGGTGAACCTGGTCCCACATACCGGGCGTCGAGTTGACAGTGAAGGTGTGAACCGCTGTCCTTGTGGGCATGCTCGCGAACTTGGCACTCACCTCGACCGGCTCCGCCGGGTCCCACGGTGCTGCCCGCGCTCGCTGTAGCTGTTGTCGTCGTTCCAGCTGTTGAGCCCAAGGCGCTCCGGCTGCTCCTCCTGAGTCCACCGCGACTCGGCTGCTGTTTCCCATCGGCCCACACCAGGGCGCTCCTGCTCCACCCGTGATCCGGGCGGACGGTACGCGACACCCCGCAGGCCCCCCACTCTTCCGCCTCTTCCGCCGAGGAACCACCGCACCCCATGAACAGCGACAGCGACCTCCAGATCGCGGGCGACATCCTCGAAGTCCCGCACCTCCTCCAGGCACCGCGCGAGCACCCGGCCACCGTCGCCGAGTTCGTCGGCCTGGCCCGTTCGATCGCCGCGGACCGTGCCCAGTGGGAGCACCTGGTCCGGTACGACGCGACGACCCGCTGGTACCACCGGCTGCGCACCGGTCCCGGCTACGAGGTGTGGCTGCTGTCCTGGGTGCCCGGCCAGGGCAGCGGGCTGCACGACCACGGCGGCTCCTCCGGTGTGCTCACCGTCCTGGACGGCGAGCTGACCGAGCGCACCGAGCGCGGCAAGCGGGTACTGGCCTCGGGTGTGCAGCGGGTGTTCGCCCCGGGGTACGCGCACGAGGTCGTCAACGACGCGCTGGAGCCCGCGGTGAGCCTGCACGTGTACTTCCCGGGACTGACGGACATGCCCATGCATCCCCGGTCCCGGCTGCACCCGGCCGGGAGGGCCCCCATCGCCTGCGCGGCGCTCGACACGTACGAACAGGTGGACGCCGTCAGCTCGTGATCCGCTCGTGAGCGGACGCCGTCCGCGTCGGCACGTACGGGTGGACCGGATATCCACAGGCGGGTGGTTGTCCACAACCGGCCGACGGGCTGTCGTGGCCGCCTGCGAGACTTGCCCTCATGCGCATTGTGGTTCTGGCAGGCGGCATCGGCGGTGCCCGGTTCCTGCGCGGTCTGAAGCAGGCCGTGCCGGACGCGGACATCACGGTTATCGGCAACACCGGCGACGACATCCACCTCTTCGGGCTGAAGGTCTGCCCCGACCTCGACACGGTGATGTACACGCTCGGCGGCGGCATCAACGAGGAGCAGGGCTGGGGGCGGGCCGACGAGACCTTCCACCTGAAGGAGGAGCTCGCCGCGTACGGCGCCGGGCCCGGGTGGTTCGGGCTGGGCGACCGGGACTTCGCCACACACATCGTGCGGACGCAGATGATCGGCGCCGGGTACCCGCTCAGCGCGGTGACCGAGGCGCTCTGCGACCGGTGGCAGCCGGGCGTCCGGCTCATCCCGATGACCGACGACCGGGTGGAGACCCATGTCGCGGTCGAGGCGGACGGCGAGCGCAAGGCCGTGCACTTCCAGGAGTACTGGGTGCGGCTGCGGGCGTCGGTGCCGGCGGAGGCGGTCGTGCCGGTCGGCGCCGAGCAGGCGAAGCCGGCGCCGGGGGTGCTGGAGGCCATCGCGGCGGCGGACGTGATCCTCTTCCCGCCGTCCAACCCGATCGTCTCGATCGGCACGATCCTCGCCGTACCGGGCATCCGCGAGGCGATCGCCGAAGCCGGGGTGCCGGTGGTGGGCCTGTCCCCCATCGTCGGGGACGCGCCCGTGCGCGGCATGGCCGACAAGGTGCTCGCGGCGGTCGGCGTGGAGTCGACGGCCGCGGCGGTGGCCGAGCACTACGGCTCGGGTCTCCTGGACGGCTGGCTCGTCGACACCGTGGACGCGGGCACCGTGGAGCGGGTGGAGGCGGCCGGCGTCCGCTGCCGGGCCGTCCCGCTGATGATGAGCGACCTCGACGCGACCGCGCGGATGGCACAGGAGGCGCTGGCACTGGCCGAGGAGGTGCGCGGGGCATGAGCGGTTCCTTCGACACCGGTTACCGGGTCTGGGCCGTGGACGGGCTGCCCGAGGTGCGGCCCGGGGACGACCTCGCGAAGCTGATCGCGGCCGCCGAGCCCGGCCTGGCCGACGGTGACGTCCTGCTCGTCACCTCGAAGATCGTGTCCAAGGCCGAGGGCCGGATCGTCCGGGCGGACGACCGGGAGGCCGCGATCGACGCCGAGACCGTACGGGTCGTGGCCCGGCGCGGGGCGCTGCGGATCGTCGAGAACCGGCAGGGGCTGATCATGGCCGCCGCCGGTGTCGATGCCTCCAACACCCCTGCGGGGACCGTGCTGTTGCTGCCCGAGGACCCGGACGCGTCGGCGCGGGCGATCCGGGCCGGGCTGCGGGACGCGCTCGGTGTGGACGTCGGGGTCGTCGTCACCGACACCTTCGGACGGCCCTGGCGCGCCGGGCTGACGGATGTGGCGATCGGCGCCGCCGGGGTGCGGGTGCTGGACGACCTGCGTGGGGGCACGGACGCGTACGGCAATCCGCTGAGCGCGACGGTCGTCGCCACGGCGGACGAGCTGGCCGGCGCCGGGGATCTCGTGAAGGGGAAGGCCGCCGGGCTGCCCGTGGCCGTGGTGCGGGGACTGGGACACGTCGTCGTGGCCGAGAACACCGACAACGCCCAAGCCGACGCGGCCGACGGGAGTGCGCTCGCCGGGGCGCGGGTCATGGTGCGCGGTGCGCGCGACGACATGTTCCGGCTCGGGACGTCCGAGGCGGTGCGGCTGGCGGTCACCCAGCGGCGGACGGTGCGGTCCTTCACCGACGAGCCGGTCGATCCGGGGGCGGTACGGCGGGCGGTGGCGGCGGCCGTCACGGCTCCTGCTCCGCATCACACGACGCCGTGGCGGTTCGTGCTGCTGGAGTCGGCGGGGTCGAGGGTGCGGCTGCTGGACGCCATGCGGGACGCGTGGATCGCGGATCTGCGGCGGGACGGGAAGTCCGAGGAGTCCATCGCCAAGCGGGTGCGGCGGGGCGACGTCCTGCGCAACGCGCCCTGTCTGGTGGTGCCGTGTCTGGTGATGGACGGGTCGCACACCTACGGCGACGCGCGGCGGGACGCGGCCGAGCGGGAGATGTTCGTGGTCGCGACCGGGGCCGGCGTACAGAACTTCCTGGTCGCGCTGGCCGGGGAGCGGCTGGGGTCCGCGTGGGTGTCGTCGACGATGTTCTGCCGGGACGTGGTGCGGGAGGTGCTGGAGCTGCCGGAGAACTGGGACCCGATGGGTGCGGTGGCGATCGGGCACGCGGCGGAGGAGCCCCGGGCCCGTGGCGAGCGGGAGGTGGGGGACTTTGTCGAGGTGCGGTGAGGTTGAGGCTCGGCTCGGTGGGGTGGGTGCGCGGTGGCCTCCGCCTGGCGGTGAACTGCGCCGGACAGTGACGGCGCCCGGACGGGACCTCCACCGGGGGTGATGCAAGCCGGGCGGTGGTGGGTCATCCGCCGCACCGCGAGGTGACCCCGTGGGGCGAGCCGTACCGCGCCCGACAGTGGCCTGCATGGCGCCGGTACGGGTGTCGCGGTGGCCCGTGGACGCCGCATGGGTGTCGTGGTGGCTCGCGTGGTGCCGTTCTGGGCGTCGTGCGGTGGCATGTGGGTGGGTGCGCCTACTCTCGTAGCATCTCTCTTCCTCTCCCCGGGACTCTTCGTGTCAGGACGGTTCTCTCCCCGGCCCACCCGTACGACCGTGCGCGGTGGGCATGTCGGCGTGCCCGTCGGGGTGCCGCGGCAGGCCTCGGCGGCCGGGCGGGTGCGGAGCTGGGTGCCGGAGGGGCCGATCGATCTCGGACTGGTCCTCGGGCCTCTCCGGCGCGGACCGGGTGATCCGACGTTCCGCGCGATGCCGGACGGGTCGGTGTGGCGGGCCAGCCTCACCCCCGCCGGGCCGGGGACGCTGCGCGTCGCCGTGGCGGGCGGCGCGGTGCGCGGGGAGGCGTGGGGGCCGGGCGCGGAGTGGTTGTTGGACCGGTTGCCGGAGCTGCTCGGGGCGGCGGACGCGCCGGAGGCGTTCGTGCCCCGGCATCGCGTGGTGGCGACGGCCCGGCATCGGCGGCCGGGCCTCAGGCTGACGCGGACCGGGCTGGTGCTGGAGTCGTTGATCCCCTCCGTGCTGGAGCAGAAGGTCACCACCGACGAGGCGTACCGGGCGTGGCGACTGCTGGTGCGCAAGTTCGGGGAGCCGGCGCCGGGGCCCGCGGCGGACGGGCGGCTCTGGGTGATGCCGACGCCCCGGACGTGGGCGCTGATCCCGTCCTGGGAGTGGCATCGGGCGGGCGTCGACAACAAGCGGGCGTCGACGATCCTGCGGGCCGTTCGGGTCGCCGCGCGGATGGAGGAGGCGGTGCGGATGGCTCCGGCCGAGGCCCAGGCTCGGCTGGAGGTCGTGCCGGGGATCGGGCCGTGGACGTCCGCGGAGACCGTGCAGCGCAGCCATGGGGCGGCGGATGCGGTGACCGTGGGGGATCTGCATCTGCCGGGGATCGTGGGGTGGGCGTTGGCGGGGGATCGGGAAGCCGATGACTCCGTGATGCTGGAACTGCTGGAGCCGTATGCGGGGCAGCGGCACCGGGCGGCCCGGTTGATCTTGTTGAGTGGACGGGTGCCGCCCCGGCGGGCGCCGAAGATGCCCCGGGGGGACATCGGGAAGTTGTGAGGGGTGGCCGCTCTCCGCGAGGGCTGGGCGAGGGGGTTTCACCCCCGCCGCCCCTGCCCGTTCCCCTCCTCGCAAGAGGGCTCTGCCTCCTGGCCCCCCATGTCGGCCTGGACCCCCACCATGTCGGCTTGGACCCCCGCGTCGGCCCTGGACCCCTGTGTCGGCCTGCACGGCCTCGTCCTCGAACTGCCACGGAGGGGGCCCCAGACGGGCTGAAGGGCTACTGGTCCGACGAGAAGCGGACCGCGCCCGCCGGGATTCTCGCGTCGCACCACACCCGCGCGCCGTCCCGGAGTTCGTTGTCGGGGCCGACTATCGCGCCGTCGCCGATGACCGTGCCCGTGAGCACGGAGCGTTCGCCCACGCGGGCCCGGGTGCCGATGAGGGAGTCGGTGATGACGGCGCCCGGTTCGATGACGGCGCCGGGGAGGATCGTCGAGCCGAAGACCCTCGCGCCCTGCGCCACGAAGGCGCCCTCGCCCACCACCGTGCCGCCCGTCAGCTTCGCGTCGGGGGCGACCCTGGCCGTCGGGAGGACCAGACGGTCGCCGCAGCGGCCGGGGACCGCTGGGGACGGGGCCCGGCCGAGGACCAGGTCCGCCGAGCCCCGGACGAAGGCCGCCGGGGTGCCCAGGTCGAGCCAGTACGTCGAGTCGACCATGCCCTGCAGATGGGCTCCGGCCGAGAGGAGGTCGGGGAACGTCTCGCGCTCCACCGACACCGGGCGGCCCTGCGGGATCGTGTCGATGACCGAGCGGCGGAAGACGTACGCCCCCGCGTTGATCTGGTCGGTGACGATCTCCTCCGGGGTCTGCGGCTTCTCCAGGAACGCCAGGACCTTGCCCGTCCCGTCGGTGGGGACCAGGCCGTAGGCCCTCGGGTCCGTCACCTTCGTCAGGTGCAGGGAGACGTCCGCCGCCGTCGCCTCGTGGGTGGCCACCAGCCTTCGGATGTCCAGGCCGGTGAGGATGTCGCCGTTGAAGATCAGGACCGGGTCGTCGGGGCCGGAGTGCAGTCGGGACGCCACGTTGCGGATCGCGCCGCCCGTGCCGAGGGGTTCGTCCTCCGTCACGTACTCGATGTGCAGGCCGAGTGCCGAGCCGTCGCCGAAGTACGGTTCGAAGACCTCCGCCAGATAGCTCGTCGCCAGGACGATGTGGTCCACGCCCGCCGCTCTCGCCCGCGCCAGTTGATGCGTGAGGAACGGCACCCCCGCCGCCCTGACCATGGGTTTGGGCGTGTGCACCGTGAGTGGGCGCAGCCGGGTGCCCTTGCCGCCGACCAGGAGGATCGCTTCTGTCACCGTCGTCTCTGCTTCCTGCCGGGACCGGTCGAACCGTCATTCGACCGGCCAGTGTATGCAGACCGTTGCGTGGCGACTTCCAGGCCGTTGGTGTTCCGTCCCAGTCCCAGGAGACTGTCCCCCCGACGGGCTGAAGGTGCCCCCATCTGGATGTGCTTTCCGGCCGTCCGGGGGCGTGCGGCCTCCGGGGCCTCCCCAGGCCCCGGGGCTCCCGAACCGAATCGCCCGCCTCAGCGCCCCTGGAAGCGCGCCGCGGTGGAGCGGGCCGAGCCGAGCTTGCCGTAGAGCTGCCTGCCTGGGCATTCCGTGGCGAACCCGTCCCGGTGACCCGAGATCACATTCAGTCGTACGTTCTTTCCCTTTCCGTAGAGATTGCCACCGCCGGACTTCAGGTATGTCTTTCCTTTCGGATTCGCCCCGAAGAGGCCGAGTTTCCATGCCGTCAGGCGCGCGACGGCGTCGACCGTGGCGGTGGTCGGCTTGGCGGAGGTGAACGTGCCGAGGACGGCGATCCCCATGCTGTTGCTGTTGAAACCGAGGGTGTGGGCGCCGAGGACCGGCTTCGCCACTCCCCCGGCGCGGCCCTCGTAGATCTTCCCGCACTTGTCGACGAGGAAGTTGTAGCCGACGTCGCGCCAGCCCATGCTCTTCACGTGGTAGCGGTAGATACCACGGATGACGGACGGGGCCTGTGAGCACTTGTAGCCGTTGCCCGACGCCGTGTGGTGCACGAACGCGGCCTTGACCTTCGTCGTATAGCGGAAGCCGCTCTCCCGCAGCTTCTCGTCGGCGCCCCAGCCGCGCCGCGTGACGATGCTCGGCCGCGGGCCGATGTACGGCTTCGCCCGCTGGGCCGGCGTCAACTCGGCCCCGCGCAGGGCGAGGAGTTCGCGTTCGGTGCCCAGGCGGTCCAGGGCGGGGATCTGTGTGGCGCCGAGCGGGGCGAGGGGGGCGTTGGCGGCGGAGGCCGCGGCCGTCTCGGCGGTCATGGCGGTCATGGCTGCGGGCTCGGCCCCCTCGGCCCCTTCGCCCGCCTCGACCCCTTCGCCGGCTTCGACCCCCTCGCCCGCCTCGGCCTCGTCGGCCGCCGTCACGGTCTCGTCGGCCGCCGTTGCAGTCTCGTCGGCCGCCGTTGCAGTCTCGTCGGCCGCCGTCGCGGTCCCGGCGGTCTTCTCGGTTGCCGCGTCGGGCGGGTCCAGCGCTTCCGGGGCGCCCGCCGGGCCGGACCCGGTGGTCAGTGTCCGGCTGCGCGGGGGGCCCGCGGGGACGTGCTCGGGGGGTGTCGAGCCCGGGTCGACCAGTTCCAGGCGCAGGCCGGAGGGGAGCAGGGCGGCGGTCGCCGTCTCCTCCGTACGGCGTTCGGTGTCCGGATGGACTCTGATCTCGACGCCGTCGGAGTCACCGACCCACAGCGGGGCCGTGGCGCCGCGGACCCGGCCCGAGGCGCTCTCGGGTGTGCCGGGGTCGGCGCCGTGGTCGGCGTTGTGGGTCTCGACGTCCTGCCAGCCGGACCAGGCGCCGGTGTCGGACGTACGGGTACGGACCTGGACGCGGCCGTGGAGTTCGGCGGCCGGGTCGTCCCAGACGACGCCGAGGAGGGAGAAGTGGCGTACGTCCCGGCGGGGCAGGCCCTGGTCGGTGGCGGCGCCGCCCAGTGCCCGGTCGCGGGCGAGAGCGGTGAGGGGCAGCGACTGGGTGCTGCCCGGGAGGTCGGGAAGAGCGGGCACGCCGGGCAGGTCCGGCTGGTCCGGCTGGTCCGGCTGGTCGGGAAGAGTTCGCTGAGCCGGGTGGTCGGAGAGGAACGGGTCGGAGAGGGATGAGGTGACGGGGGTGTCGGGGCTCGTGGCCCTGGCCGTCCCGCTGGGCGCCGCCTCCGCGGCCGACGCCGGTCGCGCCGTCGCCGCGCTGGCGGGCGGCGTCAGCGGGAGGGCGAGTGCCGCCGCGCAGGTGACACCGATCGAGGTAGCAAGCAATCCGCGCATGCCAACGATCCTGGACATATCCATACATTTCTGTCCATCGGGGAATTGACGGGCCGTCGGGTGCGTTCGGCCGAACCGGTGGCTCCGGGAGGGCCCGGCGACCGGTACGGCGCCCGGGCCGGCGCGTACGCTTGCGCGGGTGACTGCCACCGATCGCACCCCGGCCGACCTGCTGCGTTCCGCGCTGGCCGCGGACCCCGCGCGCCCCTTGGTGACCTTCTACGACGACGCCACGGGCGAGCGGGTCGAATTGTCCGTGGCCACCTTCGCCAACTGGGTGGCCAAAACCGCCAACCTCCTCCAGGACGGACTGTCCGCCGAGCCCGGCGACCGGGTCGCGCTGCTGCTGCCCGCGCACTGGCAGACGGCGGTGTGGCTGCTGGCGTGTTCGTCGGTGGGCGTCGTCGCGGACGTCGCCGGGGATCCGGCGCGGGCGGACTTCGTCGTCGCCGGGCCCGGGTCGTTCGAGGCGGGGCTGGCGTGCCGGGGCGAGCGGTACGCGCTGTCGCTGGCGCCGCTCGGACGGCGATTCGTGCCGGGCCCGCCGGAGGGGTACGACGACTACGCCGTCAACGTCCCGACCTTCGGGGACCGTTTCGTGCCGTACGCACCCGTCGACCCCGAGGAGCCCGCGCTGATCGTGGCCGGGGCCGAGTACACCGGGGCCGAGGTCGTGGAGCGGGCGCGGGCGGAGGCGTCGGGGCTGGGGCTGACGGGTCCCGGTTCCCGGCTGCTGTCGGGGCTGGCGTACGACACGTGGGAGGGGCTGAGCGCCGGGCTGTACGCGCCGCTGGCGAGCGGGGGGTCCGTGGTGCTGTGCGTGAACCTGACGGAGGCCGGCGAGGAGGCTGTGGCTCGGCGGGTGGAGAGTGAGCGGGTGACGGCGACCGCGCGGTAGCCCTCCGGGCGGGCGGGAGGGTCGGTGCTCGGCGTCGGCGTTGCCGGGGGCTTCCGCCCCCAGGCCCCGCTTCGGCCCTGAAGGGGCCTCGCCCTCAAACGCCGGACGGGCTGTTTTACTCGCCCCCGCCCACTCGGAGCCGGACGGGCTGATTTTCCGCGCCGCCGCCCACTCGCTGCCGGACGGCTGATTTCCCGCACCCCAGCCCGCAAGGCGGCCCCGCCGACCCGGCCCCGGACAGGCTGCGTCACGCGCCCCGGCCCACAAGGCGGCCCCCGCCCGCCTCACCCGTTCGGCCCACCCCCGTCCCCCCTCGCGGCCCGCTTCACGGCATCGTCGTAGGGACAGCTCTACACGCTCGTACGGCCGAAGCGGGTCCGGAGGCGGGAGGGGTGGATCGGACGTGAGGGAAGCGGCGGGTTCCGGTGGGCCCCTCGGGCCGGGGGTGGGGGCGTCCGCCGACGGGCGGGGGCTCATACGGCGGCGCCGGCGGCGGTGGATGCGGTACGGGGCGGGGGCGGCGGGGGTGGTCGTCCTGGGGGTCGGGGTCACGGGGTGGGTCGTCTACACGAAGCTGGACGGGAACATCACACCCGACGACGACGCCGCGGCCGAGCTCGAGCGGTATGCGCGGGAGCGGCCGACCTCGCTGGTGAAGGACGCGCAGAACATCCTGCTCATCGGGTCCGATTCGCGGTCGGGGGACGGGAACCGGAAGTACGGGCGGGACTCCGGGACCGAGCGGTCGGACACCACGATCCTGCTGCATCTGGCGGCCGGGCGGCGCAGCGCCACCGCCGTCTCCGTCCCGCGCGATCTGATGGTGGACGTGCCGGGCTGTCTGCGGCCGGACGGGAAGCGGACCGAGCCGATGTTCGCGATGTTCAACTACGCTTTCCAGAACGGTGGTTCGGCCTGCACTATCCGGACGGTGGAGAAGCTGACGGGCGTCCGGATCGATCACCACGTGGTCGTCGACTTCGCCGGGTTCAAGGACATGGTCGACGCCGTGGACGGGGTCGAGGTGTGTCTGAAGGAGCCGATCGACGACAAGGCCGCCAAGCTGCGGCTGCCCGCCGGGAGGGTCACGCTCGACGGGGAGCAGGCGCTCGGGTACGTGCGGGCCCGCAAGTCCCTCGGGAACGGCAGTGACACCGACCGGATGGACCGGCAGCAGCGGTTCCTCGGGGCGCTCGTCAACAAGGTGCAGAGCAATGACGTCCTGCTGAACCCGGCGAAGCTGTATCCGCTGCTGGACGCGGCCACGTCCTCGCTCACCACCGACCCGGATCTGGCGAGTCTTCGCGGACTGTACGAACTCGTGCGCGGCCTGCGGGACATTCCCACCGAACATGTGCAATTCCTGACCGTTCCGCGAGAGTCGTACGTCTACAACGCCAATCGCGACCAACTGGTGGAGCCGGAGGCGGAGAAACTCTTCGAACGGCTGCGCACGGACGGGCCGGTGGTGGTTTCTCAGGAAATTCCCACGAACCCCGCCCCCACGGAGTCGGGCGACTACGGTCCGTTCGGATTCCGCACGCCGGGACCTGCGGCTTCCGGAGCGGTTTCGCCCACTCCGCCCGCCCCCACGTTCCGCGGGAACACCGCCGCCGAGGACGGCTGCGGGTAAAGCGCTTGCCAAGCCGACCTCTTGCGGCGAACACAAGTTCAAAGAAATAGGGCGGATTGCCCGCTTGTAGGGGCGTGGAATTTGTCACGGCCGTCGCTCGCCGCCGAACCTGGCGGATAGTGTGAGCGATCCGGTGCCCCCGGCCACGAGGTCTTCCTGGGGTCGCGCACCGAGTGACCGAGACCCGAGCGCCTTGAGGGGGAAAGGCGCCGCGTGGCCCCGACGGAGGATTCGGACAACCGTGGACGCGCAAGGCCGTGGGCGGGCGGACAACATCGACCCCGCAGACCAGTGGGTGCTCAATCCGAACACCGGCGAATACGAACTGCGACTGACTCCTTCCGCACCGCAATCGTCGGTGCCGGGGCCACGTAGATCCGACTCCGGTCGGACCGGTGGCGGAGGAGGTTCGGCGCGCGGCCGTACGGCGGCGCAGGGCCGGGAGTCGTCGTCGCGCGAGGAGACGCCGGACCCGGAGGTGCCTTCGCCGCGCCGTCGCCGGGGCGCACCGCCGGAGGAAGCGGCGGCGAACCGGCGTGGCCGCCGGCCGGTGAAGAAGAAGTCGAAGGCGAAGAAGATACTGCTGTGGACCGGCGGGATCATGGCCTTCGTCCTGGTGGGTACGGCCGGTGCGGCCTACCTCTATCTCGAGCACCTCAACGACAACATCACGTCCGTCTCCGACGACGGCGCGAGCACCGGTGGCTTCAGCAAGGACAAGGCCATCAACCTGCTGGTGATCGGCACCGACAAGCGCACCGGTTCGGGCAACGAGGGCTACGGCGACTCCGGCAGCGTGGGCCACGCGGACACCACGATCCTGCTGCACGTCTCCAAGGACCGGACGAACGCGACCGCGCTCAGCATCCCGCGCGACCTGATCGTGGACGTCCCGGACTGCGAGACCAAGCAGGAGGACGGCTCCACCAAGGTCATCAAGGGCACGGACAACGTCCGCTTCAACACCAGCCTCGGGCAGGACAACCGCACGCCGAGCTGCACCGTGCGCACGGTCACCGAGCTGACCGGGATCCAGGCGGACAACTTCATGGTGGCCGACTTCAACGCGGTCAAGACGCTGACCACGGCGGTCGGCGGCGTCGAGGTGTGCCTGGCGAAGGACATCGACGACGAGGACTCGCATCTGAAGCTGTCGAAGGGCACCCACACCATCGAGGGCGAGCAGGCGCTGGCCTTCGTGCGCACCCGGCACTCCGTCGGCTTCGGCGGCGACCTGAGCCGGATCGAGCTCCAGCAGCAGTTCCTCAGCGCGCTGATGCGCAAGCTGAAGTCGAACGACACGCTCACCAGCCCGACCAAGATGATCAAGCTGGCGGAGGCGGGCACGAAGGCGCTGACCGTCGACTCCCAGCTGGACACCATCGACAAGCTGAAGGACCTGGGTCTGGAGCTGGGCAAGCTCAACGTGAAGAACCTGACCTTCACCACCGTGCCGGTGGTCGACAACCCGGCCGAGAAGGTCGCGGCCACGGTCGTCGTGAACGCCTCGACGGCGCCCACCGTCTTCCAGATGATCAAGGACGACGTCTCCTTCACCGAGGTGAAGGAGCAGGCGGCGGCGTCCAAGAACGCGGCCGCGGCGGCCGCGGCGGCCCGCCTCAAGGGCACCCGGTCCGCCGCCTCCGCGGTGCGGGTGCAGGTCATGAACGGCGGCGCTCCGGCCGGCAGCGCACAGGAAACTCTTAACTGGCTGCAGAATGATGAGGGCGTGACGAAGTCCGAGAACGCGGGCAACGCGCCCGCGGCACTGAGCAAGACGACGCTCGAGTACGCGCCCGACCAGGCCGACCAGGCACGCAAGCTCGCCGCCATCATGGGGCTGCCCGGTACCGCTCTGAAGCCGGGCAAGAGTGTCGAGAACTCCCAGGGTCTGCCGACGATGACGCTGACGCTGGGCAAGGACTTCAAGGGCGCGGGCGTCTCGCTCACGACTCCGACCACCGTGCCGGACACGGTCCAGAAGTCCACGGCGGACAAGGTCGAGTGCGCCAAGTAGGTAACCCTTCGGGCCCGTCGTGCGTCTGACTTGACGCGGGACGGGCCCGTGTCAGGCGCACGGCGGGGAGGGGCAGGGGAATTGGCGGGGAGCAGTGGGGTGCGGAGGGAGGTTCCCGCGGTCGAGGACACGGTGTCCCCGGCGGCGCGGGAACAACAGGACGAGACCGCGTCCGAGGGGGACGGCGGAGCGGGTGGCGGGCGCGGCGCGGGCCGGAACGCGGATCGCAGACGCAGACGTCGACGCGCGTTGCGCTGGTCGGCGACGGTGCTCGCGCTGGTCATACTCGGCGGCGCGGGGGCCGGATACCTCTACTACGAACACCTGAACGCGAACATCAAGAGCGACGACCTGAACATCGGCGACGCGAAGGACCGGGCGGCCGAGACGGAGGCCAACTCGGCCGGGCAGACGGCACTGAACATCCTGCTGATCGGTTCGGACGCCCGTGACACGGCGGAGAACCAGAAGCTCGGCGGCGCCAAGGACACCTTCGACGGCCCTCCGCTCGCGGACGTCCAGATGCTGCTGCACATATCGGCGGACCGCAGCAACATGTCGGTGGTGAGCATGCCGCGCGACACGCTGCTGGACATCCCCAAGTGCACGGACCCCGACGACGGGACCACCTACGGGGCGCTGACCGACGAGATGACGAACGTGTCGCTCGGTCGCGGCGGTCCGGGCTGCACGGTGGCCACCTGGGAGAAGCTCACCGACATCCACATCGACCACTTCATGATGATCGACTTCTCCGGTGTGGTGTCGATGGCGGACGCGATCGGCGGTGTCCCGGTCTGCGTGGACGCCAACGTCTACTCGCACACCAGCACCGGCAAGGGGTCCGGTCTGAAGCTGGAGGAGGGCACGCACGCCGTCAAGGGCAAGCAGGCCCTGCAGTGGCTGCGTACCCGCTACGGCTTCGAGGACGACACCGACCTGGCCCGTGCCAAGGCGCAGCACATGTACATGAACTCGATGGTCCGCGAGCTGCGCGCCAACGCCAAGCTGACCAATCCCAACAAGCTGCGCAAGCTCGCCGAGGCGGCCACGAAGGCGATCACCGTCGACGACGGCCTCGACACCATCACGAAGATGTACGACCTGGCGGGCGAGCTGAAGAAGGTGCCCACCGAGCGCATCACGATGACGACGATGCCGAACCGCTACCAGGGCAGCCGGGTGGTGCCCACGGACGACGCCAAGCAGCTGTTCCGTCTGGTGCGCGAGGACATCGCCCTCGACGGCAAGGACGCCGAGAAGGCCACGGCCAGCCCGACTCCGACGGTCACCGACCCGGCCGCCGCGCCCGGCGAGATCGCGGTGCAGGTGCACAACGGGACGTCCACGAGCACGCTGGCGGCGGTCCGCGGGCGGGCCACGGCGGTGAAGGAGCTGCTGAAGGGCAAGGGCTTCACCGAGGCCGTCGCGGACCCCTCGGCTGCCACGGCCGTGGTGGCCACGGTGGTCCGCTACCCGAGCGCCGATCTGGAGGGCGACGCCGAGGCGGTCGCCAAGGCCCTCGGCATCCCGACGGGTCAGGTGAAGAAGTCCACCGAGGTCTCCGGGGTCACGGTCGTCGTGGGCGCGGACTGGCGCTCGGGAACGGCGTACAAGGCGCCGGTGAAGGACGACAAGACGCCCGACACGGCCGGGGCGATCAACGCGTCGGACACCACCCAGTGCATGCACGTGGACCCGAACTACACCTGGTAGCCCGGGTCCTGTGGTGCCCTGAGGGCGCGCTCCGGAAGTGCCTCGTGAGCGCGCCCCTGCGTCGGCGGAGCGGTGCGGCGGGTGCTCAGTGCGTGTCGCTGAGCACCGCGGGGCGCCGCGAGGCGATGACCTTCCTGGCCAGCGCCTTGGGGCTGGTCAGGAAGCCGAAGCCCCACGTCATGTGCATGGTGGCGAGGGCCACGGGGATCTGGAGCCGTGCCTTCATCGGCAGCCCCTTGCCGGCCGGCAGCGACCCGGCGACGATCGCCGCGAGGTAGCCGCCGGGGATCACGAAGCCCAGCGGGGTGAGCGCGGCGCCCACGACGATGCCGGCGGCTATCGCGCAGACCGCGGTGGGCGGGGCGAGGTAGCGCAGGTTGATGGAGCCCTCGTGGTAGCGGGCGACGACGTGCCGCCAACGGCCGTAGTCCTTGTACTGCTTGGCGAGCGCCTTGACGCTGGGCCGCGGCCGGTACGACACCTTGAGTTCGGGCGAGAACCAGATGAGACCGCCGGCCTCCCTGATCCGAAAGTTCAGCTCCCAGTCCTGGGCGCGGATGAACTCCTCGTTGTAGCCGCCCTGTTGCTCCAGCGCGGCGCGCCGAAAGACACCCAGATACACGGTCTCCGCGGGGCCGGCCTGCCCTCCCGTGTGGAAGGCTGCGTTACCGACCCCGATCTTCGAGGTCATGGCCGCGGCCACCGCGTGCTCCCAGTCGTTCTCGCCCTCGGCGTGCATGATCCCGCCGACGTTCTGCGCGCCGGTCTCCTCCAGGAGCCGTACGGCGGTGGCGATGTAGTTCGGGGAGAGCATGCCGTGCCCGTCGACGCGGACGACGATCGGATGGCGTGATGCCTTGATCGCGGCGTTGAGCGCGGCGGGCGTACGCCCTGAGGGATTGGGGACCGTGTGCACGCGCTTGTTGCCGGAGGCTGTCTCGGCGACGAGCTGGGCCGCGATCTCTTCCGTACGGTCCGTGGACGGACCGATGGCGATCACGACCTCCATCTCGCCGGCGTACTCCTGCGCGAGGATCGCTTGGACGGCTCCGCGCAGATGCCGCTCCTCGTTGAGGACGGGCATGATGACGGACACTGCGGGGAGCTGCACGTCGGGCTTGGCGTTCATAGGGGGCTCACGTTACCGCGAACGGGGGACACGGCCCGCCCCGCCGGGTGCGCTGCGCCGGTCGGCAGATCGTATGGGCCTACCGTTCCAACGGCTCCCCCCGCCCACCGCCGCCGCCCGGAGGTGCCCCGTATGCCCACCACACCGCCCCGGCCCCCGCGTCGACCCCACCCGCGGCACCGCGTACCCCGCCCCTCCGCCCGGCGCGGACGCCCTCGCTGGGCCATGCGGGCGACGACCACGCTCTCGGTGGTGCTGCTCGCCGCCGCCGGGATCGGTCACTCGGTGGTCGCCGGCCTCGACGCGGACATCGCCCGGGTCGACCCCTTCAAGGACATGAAGAACCGTCCGCGGGCCGGCCACGGCATGAACGTCCTGCTGGTCGGCACCGACGGCCGCGACGACATCACGGAGACGGAGCGCCGCCGCTACCGCCTGGGCGGGGCCCCCTGTCACTGCACCGACACGATCATGATCGTGCACATCTCGGAGGACCGTGAGCGGGCCAGCGTCGTCAGTCTCCCGCGCGACTCCTACGCCGAGACGCCGCCGCACACCGACCAGGTCACCGGCAAGGAGCACAGCGGCCACCCGATCAAGATCAACTCGGCGTACGCGGAGGGCGGGCCGCAGCTCACCGTCCGCACGGTCGAGAACATGACCCACGTGAAGATCGACCACTACCTGGAGGTCGACTTCACCAGCTTCATGAAGACGGTGGACGTGCTGGGCGGCGTGCGGATCTGCACGGCGGAGCCCCTGAAGGACAGGTACACGGGCCTGGACCTGGCACCGGGCACGCACACGCTCAAGGGCGGCCAGGCCCTCCAGTACGTCCGCTCCCGGCACACGGACGCCTCCTCCGACCTGGGCAGGATGAAGCGGCAGCAGCGCTTCCTGGCGGCCCTGGTGGACCGGGCCACCTCCTCCGGGGTGCTGCTGAACCCGCTGAGGTTCCGGGACGTGACGCGGGCGGTGCTCGGCTCGGTACGGGCCGACCGGGGCTTCGGCACGGACGAGCTCCTCGACCTCGGCCGGGCGATGCGCACCTTCTCCCCTTCCTCCTCCGAGTTCACGACGGTCCCCATCGGTGAGATGGGATACGTCGTGAAGGGCCTCGGCTCGACGCTGAAGTGGGACGCCGTGAAGGCGCAGCGTCTCTTCCGGGCCCTGCGCGACGACGAGCCCCTCGCCGCCGCGGGAGCCCGGCCGCGCGAGCGCGGAGCGGCACGCGTGGACGTGGCCCCGCAGCAGATCCACGTCCAGGTCGAGAACGGCACCCGCACGGCGGGGCTCGGCAGGCGCGTGGACGCGGCCCTGGCGGCGACGGGCTTCCGTACGACCCGGCAGCCGGTCAGCGCGGCCGGCCCCTCGACCCGGCGCACGGTCGTCGCCTACGACCCCCGCTGGGACCGCTCCGCGAAGTCGCTCGCGACGGCCCTGCCGGGCAGCGAGCTGCGGGCCGTGAAGGGCCTCGGGTCCACGCTGAAGGTCATCGCGGGGACGGACTTCCACAAGGTCCGCAAGGTGCGGGCGGCCCAGGTGGAGCAGGGCGAGTCGGGAGTGGTGCGGGGGGACGAGGTGGGCTGTTCCTAGGCGGATGTGCGTTTCTGGTGCGAAACGTACGGAACGGAGCCGTCCGCCCGATGGCGCGGGGCACGTGGGAGGCGTACGACGGAAGGGCACGCACGGGGCCCGCCGGGCCCCCTCACCCCCAGGAGGAGCCATGACCCAGCCCGGAACCATGACCGCCATGAGCAAGGAGATGCAGGACTGCGTCGAGGCGTGCATGTCCTGCCACAGCATGTGCGAGGAGACCATGAGCTCCTGCATGCAGATGGGCGGCCAGGCCCAGATGCAGATCATGCGCGCGCTCATGGACTGCTCGGAGACGACCCGCATGTGCGCCGACATGATGATGCGGCGCTCGCCCATGTCGGCCGAGATGTGCGCGATGTGCGCGAAGGCGTGCGACATGTGCGCCGAGGCGTGTATGGCCATGCCGGACGATCCGCAGATGATGCGCTGCGCGGAGTCCTGTCGCCGCTGCGCCGAGATGTGCCGCACGATGGCGGGCGCCACCATGTGACCCGTCGTCCGCACGCACTCAGGGGCACCCTGTGTGGTGCCCCTGGGTGATACCGCCGTGCGGCCGGCTCAGTTGCCCGAGACGGTGACCTTCTCGTCGTTCTTCAGCTGGCTGACCAGCGTCTTCACCTTCGCCTTGTCCCAGACGAGGTTGCCGCCGGTGGAACCGGAGATGGGCATGTTCATCGACTTGCCGTCACCGCTGTTGACGCCCTTCATTGCGAAGAACATCGACCCCAGGTCGTACAGGCCCATGTCCTTGTCCACGATCAGGGTGTCCAGGCCCGCGCTCATGGTCGGGTAGAGCTTGAAGGGGTTGAGGACCGTGCCCGGGGTGGCCACCTGGTTGGCGAGGGCCGCGAGGAACTTCTGCTGGTTCTTCGTACGGTCCAGGTCGGAGCCCGCGAGCGCGTACCGGGTGCGGACGAACGCGAGGGCCTCCTCGCCGTTCAGGGTCTGCTTGCCCTTCTTGAAGTCGGCGCCCGACTTGGTGTCCTTGATGTCCTGCGGGATGTCGATCTCGACGCCGCCGACCGAGTCCACGATGTTCGCGAAGCCGGCGAAGCCGATCTCCACGTAGTGGTCGATGCGCAGGCCGGTGTTGAACTCGACCGTGCGCACCAGCAGCTCCGGCCCGTCCTCGGCGTAGGCGGCGTTCAGCTTCACGTGCCGGCCGGTGCCCTTGTAGGTCTTGCCGGACTCGGAGCCCACGAACGTCGGGATCTCCACGTCGGAGTCGCGCGGGAGCGAGATCAGCGTGTCGCCGTTGGAGCCGGTGTGCAGGATCATCATCGAGTCCGTGCGCTTGCCCTCGGCGGAACCGGTGTGCAGTTCCTTCTTCTCCTCGGCGGACATGCCCTCACGGCTGTCGGAGCCGACGATCAGGTAGTTCGTGCCCTCGCCCGCCTCGGGCCGGTCGATGACCTTCGACAGGTCGACCTCGCGGTTCAGCTTGCCGTCGGCCCAGAAGTACGTGCCCACCGACGTCACGACCAGCACCGTCAGGACGGTGATCGCCGTCCACTTGATGCGGCGGCGCCAGTTCGGCGCGGGACGCGGAGCGCGGGTGCCGAGGCCACCCGGACCGCCGGAGTCGCCGCCGCCCCCGTAGACCTCGCCCGAGCTGTAGCCGCTGTCGTAGCCGGTGTTCTGGGCGTTCGTGTAGTCGCCGTATCCCTGGCCGTTGACGTACGACGGCTGCGGCGGGACTCCGGCGCCCTGCGGCGGCGCGGCGGGGCCGCGGCGGACCTGCCGCATGACACGCGGGCTCTCGGGCTGCGCGTTCGCGCTGCCGCCGCCGTACCGGTTGCCGCGGTCACTGTCGGACCATCCCTCGGGCCAATCGTTCATGCGGACCAGTGTGCAGGGCAGGGCTGTGTGCCGTACAAGGGCCGTCGGAGAATCAGGGCCCCGCTGTTGCCAAGCTGACACAAAGTCCCGGGTTGTCCCCGTCGGCATAAGGTGGAGGACATGACAGACCAGGCCACCGCGGCGGACTCGGGCACCACCCCGGACATCCCGGGCAAGCCCACATCCGCCTCCCGCACCACCCTCAGCCACATCATGAGCCACAACGACACCAACCTGCTGGGGACGGTGCACGGCGGCGTGATCATGAAACTCGTGGACGACGCGGCGGGCGCGGTGGCCGGACGGCACTCCGGCGGCCCCGCCGTCACCGCGTCCATGGACGAGATGGCCTTCCTCGAGCCGGTCCGCGTCGGCGACCTCGTCCATGTGAAGGCGCAGGTCAACTGGACCGGCCGGACGTCGATGGAGGTCGGCGTCCGGGTCCTGGCCGAACGCTGGAACGAGTCCGCCCCGCCCACCCAGGTCGGCTCGGCCTATCTGGTCTTCGCCGCCGTCGACGCCGACGGCAAGCCGCGCGTGGTCCCCCCGGTCCTCCCGGAGACGGAACGCGACAAGAGGCGGTACCAGGAGGCCCAGATCCGCCGCACCCACCGGCTGGCCCGGCGCCGGGCGATCAGGGAACTGCGCGAGCGCCGCGTCGCGGAGGGGCTCGAGGACTGAGCAGGCGCTTCACCCGCCCGCCCCGGCATGATCGGCTTCACGGTGAGGAACCGCACGCCGACTTCGTCTCCGTGTCTCCGTGTCTCCGTGTCTCCGTGGAGGGCTGAAAGCAGCGGAGGGTGCCCGGTTCCCCCGGGCACCCTCCGGCCGTCGGCTCGGCGACCGGTTACGGCAGGTTCCTCGCCATGACGATGCGCTGGACCTGGTTCGTGCCCTCATAGATCTGGGTGATCTTCGCGTCGCGCATCATCCGCTCCACCGGGTAGTCCCGGGTGTAGCCGTAGCCGCCGAGGAGCTGGACCGCGTCCGTGGTGACCTCCATCGCCACGTCCGAGGCGAAGCACTTCGCGGCCGCGCCCTGGAAGGTGAGGTCGGCGTCCAGTCGCTCGGACTTGGCCGCCGCCGCGTACGTCAGCTGACGGGCGGCCTCGATCTTCATGGCCATGTCGGCGAGCATGAACTGGATGCCCTGGAAGTCGGCGATCGCCTTGCCGAACTGCTTGCGCTCCTGGACGTAGCCCTTGGCGTAGTCGAAGGCGCCCTGGGCGACGCCCAGCGCCTGCGCGGCGATCGTGATGCGGGTGTGGTCCAGGGTCTTCATCGCGGTCAGGAAGCCCGTGCCCTCCTCGCCGATCATGCGGTCGGCCGGGATCCGGACGTTGTCGAAATAGACCTCGCGGGTCGGGGAGCCCTTGATGCCCAGCTTCTTCTCCGGGGCGCCGAAGGAGACACCCGGGTCGGACTTCTCCACGACGAAGGCCGAGATGCCCTTCGAGCGCTTCGTCGGGTCCGTCACGGCCATCACCGTGTAGTACTCGGAGACACCCGCGTTGGTGATCCAGCGCTTCACGCCGTTCAGGATCCAGTGGTCGCCGTCCCGGACCGCCTTGGTCTTCATGCCGGCCGCGTCCGAGCCCGCGTCCGGCTCGGAGAGGGCGTACGAGAACATCGCGTCGCCCTTGGCGAGCGGCGTCAGGTACTTCTTCTTCAGGTCCTCGGAGCCCGACAGGATCACCGGCAGGGAGCCGAGCTTGTTCACCGCGGGGATCAGCGAGGAGGACACACAGGCCCGCGCGACCTCCTCGATCACGATCACCGTGGCGAGGGCGTCCGCACCCGCGCCGCCGTACGACTCGGGGACGTGTACCGCGTGCAGGTCGCTCGCCACCAGCGCGTCCAGCGCCTCCTGCGGGAAGCGAGCCTCCTCGTCCACCGCGGCGGCGTACGGCGCGATCTTCGCCTCGGACAGCGAGCGGATGGCGTCGCGGAGCATGTCGTGCTCCTCGGACGGGCGGTACAGGTCGAAGTCAGCCGATCCGGCCAAGGTGTCTCACGCTCCAAAACGCTACGGTCACCGACGCTAATTACCGTTAAGTAACTCAAATTTTAGAGGTCCACCCACCCGAGTGATACGTGAGTTTGGCGACAGGGTGCCTTCTTGTGACAACTGCCCGGTGAGGGGAGCCGACACGCCCCGACTATGCTCGGGCGCGCAGCGACGGCATCCCCACCTGGAGCATTCATGGCCCTCAAGATCACCGTGATCGGCACCGG
Source organism: Streptomyces sp. NBC_01334 (assembly GCF_035983595.1). Classification (NCBI taxonomy): domain Bacteria; kingdom Bacillati; phylum Actinomycetota; class Actinomycetes; order Kitasatosporales; family Streptomycetaceae; genus Streptomyces; species Streptomyces sp. NBC_01334. Next base: position 4,143,728 of record NZ_CP130718.1, read on the forward strand.
CTATCTCGGCGCCACGCACGCCGCGGCCATGGCCGAGCTGGGTTTCGAGGTACTCGCTCTCGATGTCGTGCGCGAGAAGATCGAGATGCTGGAACGCGGCGAGACCCCCATGTACGAGCCGGGGCTCGAGGAGCTGCTGCGCCGGCACGTCCCCGGGTTCGAGGGGTCCAGCGGACGGCTGCGCTTCACCCAGGACTGGGCCGAGGTGGGGGCCTTCGGCGACGTCCACTTCGTGTGCGTCAACACCCCGCAGAAGCACGGTGAGTACGCGTGCGACATGTCGTACGTCGAGTCCGCCATGGGCTCCCTCGCGCCGCATCTGGCGCGGCCCGCGCTCGTCGTCGGCAAGTCCACCGTGCCGGTGGGTTCCGCCGACCGGCTGGCCCGGACGATCGCCGAGCTGGCGCCCGCCGGTGCGGACGCCGAGCTCGCCTGGAACCCGGAGTTCCTGCGCGAGGGGTTCGCGGTCCAGGACACCCTGCACCCGGACCGCATCGTCGTCGGGGTGCGCAGCGAGCGGGCCGAGGCGCTGCTGCGGCAGGTGTACGAGACGCCTATCGGCGAGGGTTCGCCGTTCGTCGTCACCGACTTCCCCACCGCCGAGCTGGTGAAGACCTCCGCGAACTCCTTCCTCGCCACCAAGATCTCCTTCATCAACGCCATGGCGGAGGTGTGCGAGGCCGCCGACGGCGATGTCGCCAAGCTGGCCGAGGCCATCGGCTACGACGACCGGATCGGCAAGAAGTTCCTGCGGGCGGGGATCGGGTTCGGCGGCGGCTGCCTGCCCAAGGACATCCGGGCCTTCATGGCCCGTGCCGGTGAGCTCGGCGCCGACCAGGCGCTGACCTTCCTGCGCGAGATCGACTCCATCAACATGCGTCAGCGCGGTCAGATGGTCGAGCTGGCCCGGCAGGCGCTGGGCGGCGGGTCCTTCCTGGGCAAGCGGATCGGCGTGCTCGGCGCCACCTTCAAGCCCGACTCCGACGACGTACGGGACTCGCCCGCCCTCAACGTCGCCGGTCAGATCCATCTCCAGGGCGGGCAGGTCACGGTGTACGACCCGAAGGGCATGGCCAACGCCCGCCGGGTCTTCCCGACGCTCGCGTACGCGGACTCGGCGCTGGAGGCCGTCCGGGGCGCGGACGCCGTACTGCACCTCACCGAGTGGCAGGAGTTCCGCGAGCTCGACCCGGCGCAGCTCGGGGAGGTCGCGACGACCCGGCTGATCCTCGACGGACGCAACGCGCTCGACCCGGTCCTGTGGCGCAAGGCCGGATGGACGTACCGGGCGATGGGCCGCCCGACCGCATAAGCACAGGAACAAGCACGGGCGCGGGCACCGCCACACGCGGGGCGCGGGCCGAGGCCTACGGAGCGACGCCGGTTCGGCCGAGGCTCAGTCGGCCGAACCGGCGTCTTGCTGCATTCTGCACCACCGGCCTGTGCCCCTGCCGGTGAACTACTTCGCCCGGTACCGGCGCATCTTCGCGCGCGCCCCGCACACCTGCATCGAGCACCAGCGCCCGCGGCCCGCCGGACTGCGGTCGTAGTACGCCCAGTGGCAGGTGACGGCCTCGCAGGCCTTCAGCCGGGTCCAGGTGCCCGCGATCAGCGCCTCCGCCACCGCGGCGGCCGTACGGGAGAGCAGCGAGGCCGCGCCGGCGGCGGCGAGGCGGGCGGAGCCGTCGTGCTCGTCGATCGTCACCAGCAGGGGCGCCGACGCCAGCAGCTCGCCCAACGGGGTCACCTCGCGGTGCGGCGGATGTCCCGCGTGGGCCAGCAGAGCCGCGCGCAGGGACTCGCGCAGCTCACGGGCGCGCGCCACCTCGCCCACGGCGTCCCCGGCGGCGTCGGTGTTCTCCGGCAGCCCGAAGCGGGCCCGGCCCTCCGCCGTGTCCAGCGCGTCCGCGCCCGACTCGAGGTCCAGCGTGTTCACCAGGGACTCGACCAGGGCCAGGCTCCCGGGCGCCGCCGATCGGTCATTCATGCTTGCGACGTTACCGCCAATGCGGGAGCATGCAGTAACCGTTACTGGTTACCCGGCTATAGGGGTAACCCATCCGATCGCCAGGAGGAAGGCATGGCTCTCGCCAAGCTGGGTGTCGTCGTTCTGGACTGTCCCGACCCGGGCGCACTGGCCGGTTTCTACGCCGAGGTGCTGGGCGGCACCGTCGAGGGCGAGGGGGACTGGGTCGACGTGAAGGTGCCCGGTGGTCAGTCGCTGGCCTTCCAGGCCGCCGCCGGGTTCGTACCGCCCGCCTGGCCCGCGCCCGAGCAGTCGCAGCAGTTCCATCTGGACCTGACCGTCGACGACCTGGACGCGGCCGAGCGGGGCGTGCTGGCGCTGGGCGCGAAGCCGCTGGACGCGGAGGACCGCTCGCGCGGCTGGCGTGTGTACGCGGATCCGGCCGGGCACCCGTTCTGCCTGTGCAGCTCCTGAGGCCCGCCCGACCACCGGAACCCCGCACGACCGATGACGCAGCACGACCGCTGAGGCAGCACGACCGCTGAGGCGGCACAGACGCTGAAGCCGCACGACCGCTGAAACCGTACGACTGTCGACGCCCCGTACCGCGCTCGAGCCAGGAGGATTCCATGCCGCCCGTCGCCCGCTTCCGTTCCGTCGTCCTCGACTGTCCCGACCCGCGCGCGCTCGCCGACTTCTACGCGGCGGTCGTGGGCGGCACGCCCGAGGCCGAGGACGGCGAGGACGACTGGGTCGTCCTGCGCGTCCCCGGCGGTCCCCGGATCGCGTTCCAGCAGGTCGAGGGGTACACCCCGCCGGAGTGGCCGCGCGCCGACCGCAATCCGCAGCAGTTCCACCTCGACCTCGACGGCGGCGCCACCTGGGCGGAGATCGACGCGGCCCACGAGCGGGTGCTGGCGCTGGGCGCGCGGCCGCTGGACCTGGAGGACAGGGAGAAGAAGGACTTCCAGGTGTACGCCGATCCGGCGGGGCATCCGTTCTGCCTGTGCCGGATCGAGCACCCGTAGCGGTTCTGCCCGGCCGGCGGCCTGCCCGCCCTGCCCTGCCCTGCGGGCCTATCCGTCCAGTTCCGCGATCCTCACCGTCGACGGCTCCCTGCGGTCCTGGGCCGCTCGGGCCGTGAAGTCGGCGGTGCGCAGGACGCGCTGCACGTTGCCCCAGGTCAGCAGGGCGATGTCGGTCTCCGGCCAGCCCCGGCGGAGCAGCTCGGCGATCAGGTGCGGATAGCCGGAGGCGTCGGCGAGGCCCTGCGGGTGGGCGGCGCCGGAGTCGTAGAGGCCGGACAGGCCGACGCAGGCCGGGCCGGCGATCGCGCGGACGTGGTCGAGGTGGTCGGCCACGTCCCGGAGGCCGGGGCCGGTCTGCTCGGCGGTCAGAGGTACCAGGCAGAGTCCCCTGGCCTCGCCCAGCCCGGCGAGCAGTTCGTCGGACAGGTTGGCGGGGTGGGGGCGCAGCGCGCGGGCGGCGGAGCGGGTGCACAGGACCGGCGTCCTGGAGAGCGTGAGGACGCGGGCGACGGTGAGGTCGGAGGCGCCGGAGAGGTCGGCGAGCACGCCGAGCCGGTTCATCTCGCGCACGACCTCCTCGCCGAACCGGGTCAGCCCCGCTTCGCCCCCCGTCCAGGAGGTGCCGGTGAGGGTGAGGACGCGCAGCCCGAGGGAGTGCAGCACGCGCAGGATGCCCAGGGAGTCGTCGAGCGCCGCGGCCGCGGCCGGGCCCAGGACGACGGCGACGCGGCCGCAGTGGCGGGCGTCGATGATCTGCCCGGCGCTGCGGGCGAGCCGCAGTCCTTCGGGGTGGGCGGCGATCACCGACCGGACGAGGTCCAGCTGCTCCAGGGTGGCCCCGAGGGCCCGGTCGGCGACGAGGCCCTCGGGCAGGTGCAGCGACCACAGCAGCGCGCCGACGTTTCCCCGGCGCAGGCGGGGCACGTCCGTGTCGACGGCGCTCTCGCCGAGCTGGAGGTCGTAGCAGGGCAGGTGCCGCAGGGCCGAGGGCAGTCCGCTGTAGCCGTCGGCGACCGGGTGCGCGGCGAGGAGCGCGCGGGCGCGCTCCAGCGGGGTGCTCTCGGGCTCCTGGGCGGCCTGGACGGCCTCGGTGTCCTCGGCGGCCTCCTCGGCCGTGAGCGGCGCGTACGGGCTGAACGGGGCGGCCTGCGCCTCGTCGTCGAGCTCACCGACCTCGGGAAGGGTGTGCGGCTCGTCATGGAGGTCGGCCATGGCGGTCTCCGTACGTCGATCAGCAGTACGGTCACCGTCGCACGGCGGACGGCCGGCTTCCTGGTGGACGGGGCGTTCGGGGTACGGACGCCCCGACGCCCCGGTCAGGTGCCCTCGGCCACCTGGATCACCTCGTCCAGGGTCTCCCGGGAGCGGACCAGGTCGGCGATGGTGCGGTCGATGCGGTCGCGCTCCGCGGTGAGATCGGCGACCAGCCGGGGGGTGGCGACGGCCGAGGGGCCTCCGTCGGAGTCCCGCATGCACGGCAGCAGCTGGGCGATCTTGGTGCTGTGCAGCCCGGCCGCGAACAGCTCCTGGATGAGCACGACCCGGTCGACGGCCCGCTCCGGGTAGTCCCGGTGGCCGCCGGGGGTGCGGTCGGCGGCCAGCAGCCCCTGGGCCTCGTAGTAGCGCAGGGAGCGCTCGCTGACGTTCGTGCGCCGCGCCAGTTCACCGATCCGCATTGGCCGCCCCCGGTCCGGAAGGACTTGAATCTGACATCAGTGTCAGCTTTTACGGTACCGCCATGACACCGACCAAGGACACCCCGTTCCGGCTGGGAGGGCTCGCTCTCCCCCACCGTCTCGTCATGGCCCCTCTGACCCGCAACCGCGCCGCCGCCGACGGCACGCCGGGCGACCTCATGGTCGAGTACTACGCCCAGCGCGCCTCCGCCGGCCTGATCATCGCCGAGGCCGCCACGCCCAACGCGGTCGGACAGACGTATCCGAACATCACCGCGATCCACCGGCCCGAGCACGTGGCCGGATGGCGGCGGGTGACCGACGCCGTACGGGACGCGGGCGGGCGGATGTTCCTCCAGCTCCAGCACGGCGGGCGGGTGAGCCATCCGGCGACCAGCGGGCTGACGCCGGTCGCCCCCTCCCCCGTCCCGTTGCCGGAGACGATCTTCACGCCGGGCGGTCACCGGCCCGCCGTCACGCCCCGGGAGATGGACCGGGACGACATCCGCGCCACCGTCGCCGACTTCGCCTCGGCCGCCCGCAACGCGCTCGACGCCGGGTTCGAGGGCGTGGAGGTGCACGCCGCCAACGGTCACCTGCTGCACCAGTTCCTGGCCGGCAACACCAACCACCGCACCGACGCCTACGGCGGCTCGGTCGCCCGGCGGATCCGGTTCGCGGCGGAGGTGGTGGAGGCGGTCGCCGCGGAGATCGGCGCGGAGCGGGTGGGTGTACGGATCTCGCCCGGCGTCACCTTCAACGGCATCGACGAGGACGACGCCGAGACGGCGGAGCTCTACCCGGCGCTCGTCGAGCGGCTGAAGGGTCTCGGGCTCGCGTATCTGCACGTGGTGTACGCCGACCCGGACGGGCCGCTGTTCCGCCGGATCCGGGCCGAGTGGCCGGGGACGCTCGTCGCCAACCCCGTGCTGACGGAGCTCACCACGGACGCCGTCACCCGCGCGGTCGACCGGCTGCTCGCCGCCGGGGCCGACCTGGTCGCCCTCGGACGGCCGTTCCTGGCCAACCCCGACCTGGTCGCCCGGCTGCGGCAGGGCGCCCCGCTGAACCCACTGCGGGACCGCTACCTGATGTACGTGGGCGGGGCGGTCGGCTACACCGACTACCCCGCCCTGACCGACGGGCCGGCTCAGCCGTCCAGCGACTCGATCGTCGCGTGGGAGGGCGACCGGGTGGCCTGAAGGTCGCGGGCCACGTCCTCCGCCGCGCCGAGTACGCGTACCGCGTTCTGCCAGGTCAGCTTGGCGAGGTCCGGCCTGGACCAGCCTCGGTCGAGGAGCTCCGCGATCAGGTTGGGGTAGCCGGAGACGTCGTCGAGGCCGTCGGGGGTGAAGGCGGTGCCGTCGTAGTCGCCGCCGATGCCGAGGTGGTCGATGCCGGCGACCTCGCGCATGTGGTCGAGGTGGTCGGCGACCGTGGCGACGGTGGCGATCGGGCGGGGGTTCGTCTCCTCGAAGACCCGGTGGACCTTCATCGCCTCGGCCGTGGTGGCGAGGTGGTGGAAACCGTTCGCGCGCATGTTGTCGTCGGCGGCGGCCGTCCAGTCGACCGCCGCCTGGAGGACGAACTTCGGCACGAAGGTCACCATCGCCATGCCGCCGTTGGCGGAGAGGCGTCCGAGGACGTCGTCCGGGATGTTGCGGGGGTGGTCGCACACCGCTCGCGCGGAGGAGTGCGAGAAGATCACCGGCGCGGCCGTCGCGTCGAGCGCGTCCCGCATCGTCGTCGCCGCCACGTGCGAGAGGTCGACCAGCATGCCCTCGCGGTTCATCTCGCGCACGACCTCGCGGCCGAAGGCGGACAGGCCGCCGGCCTTGGGTTCGTCGGTCGCGGAGTCCGCCCAGTCCACGTTGTCGTTGTGGGTGAGCGTCATGTAGCGCACGCCGAGCGCGTACAGGCCGCGCAGGGTGCCGAGCGAGTTGGCGATGGAGTGGCCGCCCTCCGCCCCCATGAGCGAGGCGATACGGCCCTCCGCGCGCGCCGTCTCCATGTCCGCGGCCGTCAGCGCGGCGCGCAGGTCCCGCGGGTGGCGGGCGATGAGCCGCCGCACGCAGTCGATCTGCTCCAGCGTCGCCGGGACCGCGTCGGGCAGGTCCGCGCGCACGTACACCGACCAGTACTGCGCGCCGACCCCGCCCGCGCGCAGCCGGGGGATGTCGGTGTGCAGGTGGGCGTGCTGGTGGCCGGCGATGTCACGGGCGTCGAGGTCGTAGCGGACCTGCTCGCGCAGCGCCCAGGGCAGGTCGTTGTGGCCGTCGACGACGGGGAACTCGCGCAGGAGCTCGCGGGCCGCGTCCAGTGAGGTCATCTGCGTCACTTTCCGAAACCGAAGCCGTTCGAGCCCTCGACCTTGGCGCGCAGGCGCTTGCCCTTCTCGGTGGCCTGGTCGTTCAGCTCCTGCTGGAAGTCCCGCATGCGGGCCAGCAGCTCCTCGTCCTGGGTGGCGAGGATGCGGGCGGCCAGCAGACCGGCGTTGCGGGCGCCGCCCACCGAGACCGTGGCGACCGGGACGCCGGCCGGCATCTGCACGATCGACAGCAGGCTGTCCATGCCGTCCAGGTACTTCAGGGGCACGGGTACGCCGATCACCGGCAGCGGGGTCACGGAGGCGAGCATGCCGGGGAGGTGGGCGGCGCCGCCGGCGCCCGCGATGATCACCTTGAGCCCGCGCCCGTCCGCGTGCTCGCCGTACGCGACCATCTCGCGCGGCATGCGGTGCGCGGAGACGACGTCGACCTCGTACGCGATCTCGAACTCGTCGAGGGCCTGCGCGGCGGCCTCCATGACCGGCCAGTCGCTGTCCGACCCCATGACGATGCCTACAACAGGGCTCATTCGGTGATCGTGCCTCTCAGGTAACCGGCTGCGTGACGTGCGCGTTCGAGGACGTCGTCCAGGTCGTCGCCGTAGGTGTTGACGTGTCCGACCTTGCGGCCGGGCTTCACGTCCTTGCCGTACATGTGGATCTTCAGCTGGGGGTCGCGGGCCATGCAGTGCAGGTACGCGGAGTACATGTCCGGGTAGTCGCCGCCGAGGACGTTGACCATGACCGTCCACCTGGCGCGCGGACGCGGGTCGCCGAGGGGGAGGTCGAGGACGGCGCGGACGTGGTTGGCGAACTGCGAGGTGATCGCGCCGTCCATCGTCCAGTGGCCCGAGTTGTGCGGGCGCATCGCCAGTTCGTTGACCAGGACCCCGGGAGACCCGTCGGCGTGACGGATCTCGAAGAGCTCGACCGCGAGGTGGCCGACCACGTCCAGTTCCTTGGCGATGCGCAGGGCCATCTCCTCGGCGCGCAGGGCGAGGGCCCCGTCCAGGCCGGGCGCGGGCGCGATCACCGTGTCGCAGACCCCGCCCACCTGCTGCGACTCGACGACCGGGTACGCGACGGCCTGACCGTGCGGGGAGCGGACGACGTCGGCGGCGAGCTCGCGGACGTAGTCGACCTTCTCCTCCGCCAGGACGGGGACGCCGGCCCGGAAGGGGTCCGCCGCCTCCTCGACCGAGTCGACGACCCACACGCCCTTGCCGTCGTAGCCGCCGCGGACGGTCTTGAGGACCACCGGGAAGCCGTCGCCCTCGGCGCCCTCGGCCAGGCCTTCGGCGGCGAACGCGGCGACGTCGGCCGGGTCGGTCACGATCCTGTGCCGGGGGCACGGAACGCCGATCGCGTCGAGTCGCGCGCGCATCACCCCCTTGTCCTGGGCGTGCACCAGCGCGTCGGGGCCCGGGCGGACGGGGATGCCGTCCGCCTCCAGCGCCCTGAGGTGCTCGGTGGGTACGTGTTCGTGATCGAAGGTGATCACATCGCACCCGCGCGCGAACTCACGGAGCGTGTCGAGATCGCGATAGTCGCCGATGACGACATCGCTCACGACCTGCGCCGCGGAATCCAGTGGGGTGTCACTGAGGAGCTTGAATCTGATGCCGAGCGGGATGCCCGCCTCGTGTGTCATACGAGCGAGCTGGCCCCCGCCGACCATGCCGACTACCGGGAACGTCACGACCCCAGGGTATCGGCCACGCCACCGCGGCCGAATTCCGTGCCTCTTACCGGGACCTTTCCTGTCTCATACCGACCGTTTCCCCGCTTCTTCCCCGCTGGTCACGAGCCCGTGAGCCGGACCACAGGAAACCGACAAGAGTGGTGGTTAGCATGGCTGGGTTGACGAAACCGAACCCGGACGGGGGCCTGTACGACCATGGCGCATGGTTCCTCGGGGCTGAGGAGGGTCGTCCGCGAGCTCGCGAAGTTCGGAGCGGTGGGCGGCGCGGGGCTGCTGGTCAACCTCGGAGTCTTCAACCTCGTCCGGCATCTCACCGACCTTCAGGTGGTGCGGGCCAGTGTCATAGCGACGGTCGTGGCCATCGCCTTCAACTACGTGGGGTTCCGCTACTTCACCTACCGTGACCGCGACAAGAGCGGGCGGACGAAGGAAATGACGCTGTTCCTGCTGTTCAGCGCGGTGGGACTGGTGATCGAGAACGGTCTGCTGTTCGCGGCGACGTACGGCTTCGGCTGGGACAGCCCGATCCAGAGCAATGTGTTCAAGTTCGTCGGCATCGGGATCGCGACGCTGTTCCGGTTCTGGTCGTACCGGACGTGGGTGTTCCGGGCGCTGCCGGCGAAGGAGGCCGTGGCCGGCGCCGAGTCGTTCCTGACGGTGGCCGAGCAGTCCCGGGAGCCCGAGCCGAGGGCCGGGCAGCGCGTCGGCTGACCCTCGTACCCGACCGCCCTGCCCGACCGCCCCACCTGCCCGACCGCCCTACCTGACCGTCGTCCCGCCGTCCTCCGCGGTCCGCTTCTGCGGGGGCGTGCTGGACAGGAACAGCCCGAAGATCGGGGGCTGGGCCTGGAGCATCTCCAGGCGGCCGCCGTCGGCCTCCGCCAGGTCGCGGGCCACCGCCAGGCCGATGCCCGTGGAGTTGCGGCCGCTGATGGCCCGCTCGAAGATGCGGGCGCCCAGATCGGCGGGGACGCCGGGACCCTCGTCGGTGACCTCGACCACGGACTGGTTGCCGGTGACACGGGTGCGCAGCGCCACCGTGCCGCCGCCGTGCATGAGGGAGTTCTCGATCAGGGCGGCCAGGACCTGGGCGACCGCGCCGGGTGTGCCCACCGCCCGCAGATGGCGCTTGCCGGAGCTGACGATGGCCCGGCCCACTCCGCGGTAGGCGGGGCGCCACTCGGCGAGCTGCTGCTGGATGACCTCGTCGAGGTCGAAGGTGACCGCCGAGCCGGTGCGGGGGTCCCGGGCGTTGGTCAGCAGGCGTTCGACCACGTCCGTCAGACGCTCCACCTGCGTCAGGGCGATCGTCGCCTCCTCCTTCACGGTGTCCGGGTCGTCGGTGAGGGTGATCTCCTCCAGGCGCATGGAGAGGGCCGTCAGCGGCGTGCGCAGCTGGTGGGAGGCGTCCGCCGCGAGGCGGCGCTCGGCGGTCAGCATGCGGGCGATGCGCTCGGCGGAGGCATCGAGGACGTCGGCGACCCGGTCGAGCTCGGGAACCGCGTACCGCTTGTGCCGGGGCCGCGGGTCGCCCGATCCCAGCCGCTCCGCCGTCTCGGCGAGGTCGGTCAGAGGGGAGGCGAGCCGGTTGGCCTGGCGGATGGCCAGCAGCACCGCCGCGATCACCGCGAGCAGCGCCACCAGGCCGATGATCAGCAGCGTGCGGCCGACCTCCCGGGTGACCGTGGAGCGCGGCTCCTGCACGAGGACGGTCTCGCCCTCCTCGCCCCGGGCCGTCGCCTTGATCACATCGCCCTGGGGCTTGGTGCCGACCTGGATGACCGGCCGGCCGGGGATCCGGATCTCCGCGTAGCGGTCCTGCGTGACCTGGTCGCGCAGTATCTCGGCGGTGACGTGCTCCGAGCCCACCAGTCGGCTGTCCACGATGCTGGCCAGCCGCAGCGCCTCGGAGTCCACCCGTTCCTGGGCGCTGTTGCTGATCGTGCGGGTCTCGACGATGACGAGGGACACCCCGAAGACGGCGATGACGACGAGCACCACGGCGAGGGTGGACTGGATGAGACGGCGACGCACGGTGCCCTCCGGACGGTGACTTCACAAGACCGGTGCGGGAAACCGGCTCAGAGGCGCGGGGCTGTACCCGATGTGCGGCTGCGCCGCGTGGGCGCGACCAACCCCCACCCCACCGACCCGCACCCGACCACGCGACGCGCATGGTCGGGCCAACCCCCGCGGAGCGCTCGGCTCAGCTCTTCTCGAAGCGGAAGCCGACGCCCCGCACGGTGGCGATGTAACGGGGGTTCGCCGCGTCGTCGCCGAGCTTCTTGCGCAGCCAGGAGATGTGCATGTCGAGGGTCTTGGTCGACGACCACCAGGTGGTGTCCCAGACCTCGCGCATCAGCTGGTCGCGGGTGACGACCCGGCCCGCGTCCCGGACGAGGACCCGCAGCAGGTCGAACTCCTTGGCCGTGAGCTGGAGTTCCTCCTCGCCCATCCAGGCGCGGTGCGACTCCACGTCGATGCGGACGCCGTGCGTGGCGGGCGGCTGCTGGGGCTCGGACGCGCCGCGCCGCAGCAGGGCCCGGACCCGGGCCAGCAGCTCGGCGAGCCGGAAGGGCTTGGTGACGTAGTCGTCGGCGCCCGCGTCCAGACCGACGACGGTGTCCACCTCGTCGGCGCGCGCGGTCAGGATGAGGATCGGGATGGCGTGGCCCTCCGAGCGCAGTCGGCGGGCCACCTCCAGACCGTCCATGCCGGGCAGCCCGAGGTCGAGCACGACCAGGTCGACGCCGCCCTGCATTCCGGCGTCGAGCGCGGTGGGGCCGTCCTCACGCACCTCGACCTCGTAACCTTCCCGGCGCAGGGCGCGGGCCAGCGGCTCCGAGATGGACGCGTCGTCCTCGGCGAGCAGTACACGGGTCATGAGCTGATGGTAGTCCGCGCCGGGCGGCGGCCGAAGTGTGATCGCCCAGCTGTTTCTTACTCACGGACATGCCGGACAGTCGGCGTGCCGAGCGGTCGGCCGTCCCCCCGTCGATCTTGGTACGGACCTACGGTCGGTGGATGGCATCCTGATGGAGACCTTCAAATCCTCGCCCACGGTTCCCTGATCACCTGTGATCCGTGTCTCAAGTCCTTCCATATCAGGCGTTGTGCTGACGTATGGTGAGGTAACGCCTGTAGCACGCACGGACCTTCGGCGGTCGGCTCGACGTCGAGGGTCTCCTTTGTGTGCGGGCCGGTCCCCGCCGGCCTCCAAAGGAATGACCTGTGGCCGGGCCCCCGACTCGAGGGGGCGTGGATCCCGGTGATCGCCGTCCGCCGCTCCGAGACCCGGAGCGGACTCCCCCGGGGCGTGGGGGTGGACGACGCGGTCCGCCGGTGCCGGCCGCCCCCCACCGGGCGCGCAAGGCTCCACTGCGGCGCGCGTCCCGAGCAGCAAGGAACGACATGGCGTCCAGCCTGACGAAGGACTCGGTCCGCCCGGGCACACCCGGCTCCGGGAAGACCTTCTTCGGCCACCCCCGCGGACTGGCCACTCTCTTCATGACCGAGATGTGGGAGCGTTTCTCCTACTACGGCATGAAGGCCCTGCTCCCGCTGTACCTCGTGGCTCCGACGGGCCTGCACCTCGACAACGCGACCGCGATCACCATCGCTTCGGTGTACGTGTCCCTGGTGTACCTGCTCGCCCTCCCCGGCGGCTGGTTCGCGGACCGCGTCCTCGGCCCCCGCAAGACGGTCGCCCTCGCCGGCCTGATCATCATGCTGGGCCACCTGACTCTCGCGGTGCCCGTGGCCGGCGTCTTCTACGTCGGCCTCGCCCTCGTGGCGCTCGGCTCGGGGCTGCTGAAGGCCAACATCTCCACGATGGTCGGCCACCTCTACGACGGCCCGAACGACCCCCGCCGCGACGGTGGCTTCACCGTCTTCTACGTCGGTATCAACACCGGCGCCTTCGCCGCGCCGCTGATCATCGGCACCGTCGGCGAGAAGGTCAACTGGCACCTCGGCTTCGCGCTGGCCGCGCTCGGCATGGCGCTGGGCCTGGCCCAGTTCCTGCTCGGCACCCGCCACCTGAGCTCGCGCAGCGACATCGTGCCGACCCCGATGTCCGCCGCCGAGAAGACGTCCACCCTGCGCAAGGGCCTGTTCTGGCTGGCCGCCGCCGCGGTCTTCTACGGCGCCGTCGGCCTCTCCGGCCACTTCACGCTCAACTGGGCCATGATCCCGCTCACCGTCATCGGGCTGATCGTCCCGATCTGGGTCATCGCCCGCATAAGGCGGGACAAGGCGCTGGACTCCACCGAGCAGTCGCGGGTGTCGGCGTACGTCTGGTTCTTCGTTGCCGCCGCCGTGTTCTGGATGATCTACGACCAGGGTGCCACCACGCTGTCGATCTTCGCCGACTCCTCGGCCGACAACAGCGTGTTCGGCTGGGAGTTCCCGGTCTCCTGGTACCAGTCGGTCAACCCGGTCATGATCATGGCAGCGGCCCCGGTCTTCGCCTGGCTGTGGCTGTGGCTGAACCGGCGCGGCAAGGAGCCGAGCACGGTCGTGAAGTTCGCCTCCGGTCTCGTCCTGGTCGGCGCGTCGTTCTTCGTCTTCCTCATCCCGCTGTCGATCGCCGACGGCGGCCACAAGGCCGCGGCGCTGTGGATCGTCGCGATCTACTTCATCCAGACGATCGGTGAGCTGACCCTCTCCCCGGTCGGCCTGTCGGTCACCACGAAGATGGCTCCCGCGAAGTACGCCTCGCAGATGATGGGTGTCTGGTTCCTCGCGGTCACCGCGGGCGACTCGTTCACCGCCCTGCTCTCCAACCCGGCCGTCGGCGGGGTCAACCTGGACAAGATGGGCTTCGTGGCGTTGGAAGCCGTCCTCGCCGTGCTCGCCGGCGTCGCGGTGTGGATGTACCGCGGCAAGGTCAAGCGACTGATGGGCGACGTCCACTGACGTCCGCTCCCCCGCATGCCGGAGGGCCGCCGTACCCACGTGGGTACGGCGGCCCTCCGTCGTTGCGCCCCGCGCGGCTCAGCTCGCCCTTCTCCTGGGCATGAACGTGAACACCGCGCCGCCCAGCAGGATCGCCGTGCCCGCGACCAGGCCCAGCGCCTTCAGGGTGCCGTGGTCGCCGGAGCCCGTCTCCGCGAGGCCGCCGCTCGTCGACGTGGACCCGCCCGAGGACGACGAGCCACTGCCGCCGGACGCGCCGCTCGCCTGCTCCGCGGTGTTCAGCGTGAGGGAGACGGCCGTGCTGTCCGGAGTGCAGGTGGTGGTCGTGCCCATGGCCTCGATCGTGAGGACGCCCGGGGAGAGCGTGGACTCACCGGTCGCACCGGGCTTGTAGACGCCCGTGAGGTCCGGGATCTCGATCGGGTCGTTCTGCGGGATCGGCGCGGAGTTCAGCGGGCCCTCCACCGTGACCGAGCCCTCGTCCGCGCCGCCCAGCACGATCTGCATGGTCGGCTTCACCTTGCCGGCCGGGATGTCGATCGGGCTGTCCATGACCGACTTCTTGAACTGCACGGTGAGGTCGTAACTCCCGCCGTTCTTCTTGGCGTTGATCTGGATCGGTGAGGTCGCCTTCTTCTCGCCGATCGGTGACTGGCAGGTGTAGGGGATGTCGACGACCTTGCCGGTGAAGTCGGTCTGGCCGTTGTCACCACCGCTCTCGGACGCCGAAGGGGAGGTGCTGGGGGTACCGGACGCGCTCGCCGAGGGTGACTGGCTCTGGCTCTGCGAGGGGTCGGGGGACGTACTCGGCGAGGCCGAGCCCGAACCGGAACCCGAACTCCCCTCCCCCGCCGTCACGGTGATGGTCGCCGCCGGCTGGACGGCCTCCGTCGGCGCGCACTTGGTGTCCGTGGACAGCGCGTTGACGACGTACGCGTCCGGGGTCAGCGTCACCTGTCCGGCCGCCGTCAGCTTCAGCGTGCCCTTCATGTCGGACAGCGTCATCGCGCCGCCCTTGGGGATCGCCGGGTTCTCGCGCGGCCCCTGCATCGCGATGTCGGCGGTCTGCGCGCCGGCCGCCTTGAGGGTGCCGGACGGCTGGACCGAGTTCGCGGGCAGGTCGATGATGTCGGGGTTCTTCGACGCGGCCTGAGTGAACTTCCAGACGACGTCGACGGTGTCGCCGACCTTCGCCGTCGCCGGTGCGGTGATCTCGACCTTGGTGGTGCCGTTGACGTCGGGCAGACCGATGCCCGAGGGCGGAACGCACTTGGTGGCGTAGGCCACCTCGGCGGCCTGGGCCTGCCCGGCGCTCACGCCCAGCAGGACGGCCGCCCCGGTCAACAGGACGGCGGCGCCCGCCGCTGCCGCTCGCTTCCGCGCGGGCGCACGGTCAGGTGATACGGCTCTCTCACTCACGTGGATCCCTTCCTGCCGGGAGTCGTGGGACTCGTCGGATGGTCTTCGTGCGGTGCGGAGAGCCGGCCCGCCGGGCCCGGACCGGTGTCCGGGGTGAACCACGGCAGGGTCGTGTTCGGGGTGGGGGGCGCGGACCTCGGGGGCGTGATCGCCGTCCTGCGCCTGCGTCCGTGCCCGGGGGCGGGCGAGGGCCGTCGGGCGGCGTGGCGCGGGCGCACCCGGTCCACCACCGCCATCCCGATGCGGAAGACCGCCGACGGCACCACCAGGCAGAGCAGGATCCAGAACAGGGTCACCCCCCAGGGGCGGCCCACCCCCCACGGCTGTTCGGCGAGGACCTTCCCGCCGTACTTGAGGGAGACGGTGTAGTCGCCGTGGGCGCCGGCGGTGAGTTCGACGGGCAGTTCGACGCGGGTCTTCTGGCCGGGGCCGAGCGTGCCGTGCCACTGCCGCTCGTCCCACTGCGGGGCGAACACCCCGTGCGCGGTGCCGACCTGGAAGACGGGGTTCTCGACGGCCGCGGTGCCCACGTTGCCGACGGTGAAGGACAGCGTGCGGGAGGGCGGCGCGCCGAACCAGGTCAGCAGGGAGCCGGAGCCGTCCAGCCGGGTGTCGCTGAGCACGGACAGGCGTCCGCCGGCCGTCTGCGCGGGAAGCGGTTCGACCGGGTGTCCGGCCACCTGGAACACCGCGTCGGCCTGCGCCTTCGCTCCGGTCGCGGTGGCCACGTGCACCACGCAGGGACACGGCACCGGCGGCTCGGTCACCGGCAGTGCCCGGCTGAAACGGCCGTCGGCGTCGGTGGTGACGGCGCGGCCGTCGGCGTTGGCACAGGAGTTGGTGCCGCCGACCACGCCCCGGGCCGGTGTCGCCTGCCCGCAGATCAGCAGCATCAGCAGCGTGCGCGACCGCCAGCCGGTGCCGCTGACGGTGAGCGAACCGCCCGTGCCCGCCTGCGCCGCGGAGAGGGTGACGGCCGGCTTGCCCTCCGCGGCGACGGCCGGGCCGGCCGAGGACGGCGAGAGCGGGAGCAGCATCAGCAGCAGGGCCGGCACCAGCGCCGTGATCCGGGGCTTTCCTCTCATGTCGGTGCTCCCGTCGCCGCGGCCGGGTTCGTGGCCGTTCCGCGTCCGCGTCCGCGTCGCCGTACGGCCACCGCGGCCGCCGCGACCGACAGCGCGCCGGCCGCCGCGCCCGCCGCCGCGCCCCAGGGCACGAACCGCGCCGACGCCCGCCCGGTGGCCCGCGCCGCGCCCGGCGCGGTCACCGTGAGGCGGACGGTGACGGCGTCCAGGGCCGGACGGTCGGGCCACGGTTCGTCGAGCACGAGGCGGCGGCCCGGGGGCAGCCGGACGGGCAGGGTGCGCGGGCCGCGGTCCAGGACGGCGCCGAGGACGCCGTCCGCGTGTACGGCGAGCCGCGGGACGAGGGCCGTGGTGCCGCGGTTGACCAGCTCGTACGTGATGCGGTCGCCGCGCACGGCCACGTGCTCGACGGTCAGCGCGGCCAGCTCCGGGCCGCCGACCCGGATCAGCAGCGGCACGGCGGACTCCCGGCCGGTGGAGTCCCGTACGAGGAGGCGGCCGGCGCGGTCGCCGGGCGGCGCGTCCGCCGGGACCGTCACCGTGAAGGGCACCTCGGCGCGGGTGCGGGCGGGGATGCCGAGGGCCGGTTCGGCGAAGGCGACCCGGAGCCCGTCGCCGGTGGCGCGCAGCCGTACAGTGAGCGGCTCCGTGCCCCGGTTGGTCACGGAGAGCGTGTCCTGGAGCACCGCCCCGGGCGTGCCCTCCGCGTAGAAGGACGGCCGTCCCCCACCGGAGGGCGCGACCGACCAGCCGCCGGGGGTGGCCGGGGTGGCCGCGAGCAGCAGCGGCAGCGACAGGGTCAGCAGCAGGGCACGGGCGGCGGCGTACGGCATCGGCGGCTCCAGCACTCGTACGAGGGGACGGTCAGCGGGGGACGCGTGCCGTCCGGCCCCGCCGGGTCAGCCACAGGGCACCCGCCGCGCCCGCGAGCAGCACCGTGCCGCCGAGGGTGCCGAGGGCGATGGCGGAGTCCTCGGGGCCGGTCTGCGGGAGGCCGCCGCCGGAGCCGCCGTCACTCGTGGCGCCGCCGCTCGTGCTGCTGCCGCCGCTCGTGCTGCTCCCGCCGCCCGACGCGGTCACGTCGAGGGTCAGCGAGGGGCCGGCGTTGTTGGTGGGCGTGCAGATGGTGGTCGTCCCGAGCGCCTTGATGGTGAGCACGCCGGCCGTGAAGGTGACCTTGCCGGTCTTCTTCGGGGTGTACGTGCCGCTCAGGTCGTTGATCTTGATGGGGGTGTTCTCGGGGATCGCGGCCTGGTTGGCGGGGCCGGTGACCTCGAGGGTGCCGCTGTCGGCACCGCCCAGTCTGATCGTGGCGCTCGGCTTCATGGAGCCCGCGCCGAGTTCGACGGGGCTGGAGGAGACGCCCTTCTGCCAGGACATGGTGATCTTGTAGCCGCTGCCGCTCCTGACGCCCTTGATGTCGATGGGCGACACGGCGCTCTTGTCGCCGATGGGCGTCTTGCAGGCGTAGTTGACGTTCACGACCTCGGCCATGGCCGCGGGGGCGGCCATCCACACCGCCGAGCCGGCCAGGGCCGCGGCAGTCGCGAGCGCGGCGGTTCGCTTCCGGTACGACACGGTCCCGTCCCCTCACTCCCACCGCCCCGCCCTTACTGACGAGGCATCAGATTGAGCCGTCAAGGTACGCCCGGGGCGATGAGGAGGGAAGAGAACGTACGCGCCGGAGTTGTGGCGATCCGGCGCGCGGGTTCAGGGGGTTTCGAGGACGCCCGGACTCCCCCGGCGCCACAGCGCCACTGGAACGACGACCGCCCCGCCGGGACGCCGGCACCACCCCGAACCGGCCGATCCCGCTCACCGCGCTCCCCCGGGACCGGAGCCCGTCGAGAGGAGGCGGGACCGGGGCTCTCGTCGGCCGGGAGTTGCCCCGCGCACCTGGCGGGCGGAAGTTGGCCTGGTCGGCGGGGCATGGGGCCCGGGGGACCGTGGGCAGGAGTTGGTCGGCCGGGTGTGGGGTCCGTGGGTCTGGTCGGCCGGAAGTGGAGCCCGGGGGGCCGTTCGGCCGGAAGTCGACCTTGGAGCAGGATCGGCCGGGCCTCGACCCCGGGGGCTGCTCGATCGGAAGTCGGCCCGGGGGGCCGTTCGGCCGGGCGTAGGCCTCGTGGGCCTGCTCGAGCGGAAGTAGGTCCGGGGGCGGTCGCCGGGCGGCCGGGAGCACGGTCGGCCGGGCGCCGACCCCGGGGGCTGCTCGACCGGGCGTGAGCCCCAGGAGCCCGCTGGGCGGGAAGTCGGCCCAGGAGTCCGGAGGCCGGACCGGGGCGGAAGGTTCCGTGGGCCCGGGGTGGAAGGTTCCCGGGCCCTGGGGTGGTCAGGCCGGGGCGCCCAGTTCCGCCCAGACCGTCTTGCCCGTGACGTCCGGGGTCCGTACGACGCCCCAGTCCAGGCAGAGACGCTGGACGATGAACATGCCGTGGCCGCCGGGGCGGCCCGCCCGGTGCGGGGTGCGAGGGGCCGGCTGGCCCGTGCCGCGGTCCGAGACCTCGACGCGGATCACCTTGTTGTCGCAGCTGAGGACCATCGCGTCCGGCCCCTCGGCGTGCAGGCACGCGTTGGTGACCAGCTCGGAGACGACGAGCAGCACATCCTCCGCGGCGGCCCGTTGGTCGGCGGTGGCCGCGGGCAGCCAGGCCCACGCGTAGAGCGCCTGGCGGGCGAAGTCGCGGGCGAGCGGGACGACCCCGCTGGCGCCGTCGAAGCTCAGCCGACGTACCTGGCGGCCGCCCGGCGACCCGGACGCCACGGTCGCCGCGCCCGCTTGGGACGCCTCGACTCCCGGTGCGCCCGCTTGGGACGCCCCAGGAGCGTCGCCGGGCTCCGGGCCGCGGTCGCCCGGCGAACAAGGCCGGGTGGTGCTCATCAGCGCTTCACCTCACCGATTCCCCGATTCACCGGTTCACAATTCACAAGTCGGATCACTGCAAGTCCGTACGTAGGCGGACGGCGTTCGCGTCGGCATTGCCGCCGACATGTTCGGGTTCAGGATGTCTCCTGCCCGAGAGAACCGCCGGAACACCCCCCGTTCACGTCCGTTCGCACCCGTTTCCGGCGGACGGCGAAGCTCAGCCGTCCTCGTCACGCTCGTCGTGCCCGTCGCTCAGGGCCGCTTCCACCGTGGCGTGCACGGTGAACACCGCGTCCGCCCCGGTGATCTCGAAGACCCGCGCCACCACGGGCAGCATGCCCGCCAGATGGACCCCGCCACCGGCCGCTTCCGCCTTCAGGCGGGCGCCGAGCAGCACGTTGAGCCCGGTGGAGTCGCAGAACTCCAAACGGGTGCAGTCCACCACGAGGCGACTGAGGCCCTTGGAAAGGCAGTCCTCGAGTGGCTCACGCAACAGATCGGCGGTGTGGTGATCCAACTCACCCGCCGGGGTCACGACGGCGCTGGAGCCCTCTTGCCGCACCTCGACCAGAAGCCGGCCAGACTGTGCGCTGCCGACCGTCCCGCGGTCCATGCCGTCTCTTCTCCTGGGGTCGTTGACTGCTTGCTGACGCCCTCGCACCCTACGCCTTCGACCCGCACCTCAACACCCGAACAATCGCACACAAACGGACATAGACGGACAAAATGCACTTGCGGCGGGGCAAGTAAAGCGGGTAGGGCTAGTAGAAGCACGTAACCGACACGGCCGGCTTTGGAGGCGCCGCACACCGCAGTGCGCTCACTGGCTTCGGCAGCCATACGCCGAGAACGATGGAGGACATCATGTCACCCCGGCTCGACGCACCGCCTACCCGCGGAGCGACGTCGACACCCCCTCCGGAACAAGAACATCTGAAACCCATCGCGCAGGACGCGGCGCCGGACGTCGACCCCACCGACGTCCTCGCCGGACTTCCGGAGATCCCCCCGTACGACGAGGTCGGAGCCGTCGACGCACGGGCCCTGTCCAAGACCCTGTTCGCACGGCTCGAGTCCCTCGAGGAAGGCACGTACGAATACTCGTACGTCCGCAACACCCTCGTCGAACTGAACCTCGCCCTGGTCAAGTTCGCCGCCTCCCGGTTCCGCTCGCGCAGTGAGCCGATGGAGGACATCATCCAGGTCGGCACCATCGGCCTGATCAAGGCGATCGACCGCTTCGAGCTGTCGCGCGGCGTCGAGTTCCCGACCTTCGCGATGCCAACCATCATCGGCGAGATCAAGCGCTTCTTCCGCGACACGTCGTGGTCGGTGCGCGTCCCGCGCCGGCTCCAGGAGCTCCGGCTCGACCTGGCCAAGGCGGGCGACGAACTGGCCCAGAAGCTCGACCGGGCGCCCACCGTCGTGGAGCTGGCCGAGCGTCTCGGCATCTCCAACGAGGAGGTCGTCGAGGGCATGGCCGCGTCCAACGCGTACACGGCCTCGTCGCTGGACGCGCAGCCGGAGGAGGACGACTCCGAAGGCGCCCTCGCCGACCGCATCGGCTACGAGGACCACGGACTCGAAGGCATCGAGTACGTGGAGTCGCTGAAGCCGCTGATCGCGGAGCTCTCCTCCCGTGACCGGCAGATCCTCTCCCTCCGCTTCGTCGCCGGTCTGACCCAGTCGGAGATCGGCGAGGAGCTCGGCATCTCGCAGATGCACGTGTCGCGGCTGCTGTCGCGGACCCTGGTGCGGCTGCGGAAGGGGCTGACGGTCGAGGAGTGACCCGTCCCGTCCGTGTCCGGGTGCCCTCCCGGGCACGGACGCCGGTGTCACCCCGACCCGCCGCCTCCGCCCCCTCTCGTTACCGCCGGAAACCTCCCCACGGAACCCCTTGGGCCACTAGGGTCACCTCCACCACAGACTGACCGGTACGTCAGCAACCGGACGCGGCGCGCTGCGCATCCGGCGAGGAGGCGACCCCCATGGCCCGTGCCGACGTGGACGGCGACAGAAACAGTGACGGTGAAGACGACGGTCCCGAGCGCGGTCACGGCGGCGGCGACCTGAGCGCCGACGCCTCGGACGCGTACCTCACCGACCGGCTCCGCGCCGCCCCCGCCGCCGCGTACCCGGCGCTGCGCGCACTGCGCGCCCGACACCACCCCGCCGTCCTGGCCTACGCCCGCCGCTGCACGACCGGCGAACCGGCGGCGCGGCGCCTCGCGGCCGAGGCGTTCACCCTCGCCGCCCGGGAGACCGCCCGCGGCAACGACCCCGGCGGGTCCTGGCGCCACCGCCTCCTGCTGCTGTCCGGGCAGGTGGCCACCGACTGGGCCCTCGACGACCGGGCCGGCGGCCTGGACGCGGGGCTGCTGCTCGTCCTCAACACGGCGGCCCCCGGCGGCCCGGTGCCGCCGCTGCTCGCCGCGTTCCGTTCCCTGCCCTCCCGCGCGCAGGGACTCGTCTGGTACGGCGTCGTGGAGCGCGAGCCCGTCGAACGGACGGCCACGCTGCTCGGCCTGACCCCCGAGGACGTCACGTACGGCACGGGTCCCGCCCTCCACCTCCTCGCCCAGGCCTGTCTCCGGCACCGGCTCGCCGCCTCCGACGACCCGCGCTGCGGGGACTTCCGCCGGCTGATCGAGCAGTCCGTACGGCCGGACGCCCCGCGGCACAGCCCCGATCTCGAAGCCCACAGGGCGCACTGCCCGCACTGCGCGACCGCCTACGAGGAACAGTGCGCGCTGCGCGACGATCCTCGCGGGGCGCTGGCGGAGGGGTTGCTGGTGTGGGGCGGGTCGGCGTACGTGAGGGACGACCGGCAGCCGTCCGGCGGCCGGGGACCGACGGCCCCGAGACGACCGTCGCGGCGGGTGGCGCTGGCCTCGGCCGCGTTGGGGGTGGCGGTGGTGCCCTTGGCGGTGGCTCTGCTGCTGACCTCGGGCGACTCGGGGGACGCGCAGGACGCGGCGGGAGCCGTCGTGACGGGGCCGTCGGCGGTCCCGCCGGTGACCGTGACGGCGACGGTCTCGGCGCCGCCGGCCTCCTCCCCCGCCTCCCCCTCGCCCTCCCCGACGCCGAGTGCGTCCCCCTCCCGCACGAGCGCCCCGCCGAAGCCGAAGCCCACGCCGTCACCGACCCGCGCGCCCGGCGGGACGTTCGCCCAGGTCGTGAACGTGGACAGCGGGCGCTGCCTGGAGGTGGCGGGCGACTTCGACAACGGCACGGACGTGGTGACGGCCCCGTGTTCCGGCTCGCCCAGCCAGCGGTGGCGGGTGGACGCGGCGCGCGGGGTGCTCCAGTCGTACGCCGACCAGGACTTCTGTCTGGACAGCAGGGGCTCCGTGGAAAAGGGCGTGGGGGTGTGGGAGTGCGCCTCCGTGGACGGCGATCACGGGGCGAACCTGCGGTTCACCGTGGACGGCGACGGGACCGTCCGCCCGGCGATCGCGATCCTGACGGCGCTGACGGCGGACGCGGGCGGCGGGGTGTCGCTGGAACCGCTGGACGAGGACGGGGACCAGTTGTGGCGGGCCGGGGCGGCCTGAGCGCACGGCGCGGTGCCCGCCGTCGGATGTCCGGTGCGTCCAGGTACCGGCTCTCCCATTCTCCGGCTCACCGGCTCACCGGGTCGTCGGGTCGTCGGGTCGTCGGCTCACCGGGTCGTCGGCCTCCGGGTCTCCCGGTCGCCGGCCCCCGGGTCGCCGCTGGGTCGGCGGCCTCCGTGGCGCCGGGTGTCCTCATGCTGAAAACCCCCTGGCCGGACTCCCGTCGGTGACTACTCTGGCCCAGCCCTCTGACCAGCAGAGCCGCTGGGCCAGCCGCGTCATCTGCTCATGAGGAGCCCCATGCCCGACTCCCCTGCCTCCGCCCCGGCCTCGCCCGCTCCTGCCTCGCCCGCCCCGGCTGCCGGTCCCTCCGCGCTCGGGCGGCTCGCCGATCTTCCCGTTCTGCTCGTCGCCGTCGTCTGGGGTTCCAGTTATCTCGCCGCCAAGGGCGTCACCACGGCGGACACCGTGCCGGCCGTGCTGGTGCTGCGGTTCGCCGTGGTGCTGCCGGTGCTGGTGGTCGTGGGGTGGCGGCGGCTGCGCGCGCTGAGCGGGCCGCAGTGGCGCGGGGCCGGGGTGCTGGGGCTGATCCTGGCCGGGATCTTCCTGCTGGAGACCTACGGCGTCGTGCACACCTCCGCGACCAACGCCGGGTTGATCATCAGCCTGACCATGGTGTTCACGCCGCTCGCGGAGAGCCGGGTGCGCGGGGTGCGGCTGCCGGGGGCGTTCATGGCGGCGGGGCTGTCGGTGCTCGGCGTGGCGCTGCTGACGCAGGGCGCCGGGTTCACCGCTCCGTCCGGCGGCGATCTGCTGATGCTGGGGGCGGCCGTCGCCCGTACCGTGCACGTGCTGGCCATGGCGCGCATGGACTCGGTGCGCGGCGCCGACGCGCTGTCGCTGACGACGGTCCAACTGGGCTCCGCAGTGGCCGTGTTCGCGGTGCTGGTGGCGCTGCCGGGGGCGGGCGCCCCGCCGTGGGCGGCCGCGGCGGACTTCGACGGCGGCGACTGGCTGGGGCTGGTCTACCTCTCCGTGTTCTGCACGCTGTTCGCGTTCTTCGTCCAGATGTGGGCGGTCCGCCGCACATCGCCGTCCCGGGTCAGCCTGCTGCTGGGCACCGAGCCGGTGTGGGCGGCGGCCGTGGGCATCGCGCTGGCCGGGGACCGGCCGGGGTGGCTCGGCTTCGTGGGCGCGGTGCTCGTGCTCCTCGGCACCGGATGGGGTCGGACGGTGGCGGACCGGGACAAGGGGCCGAAGTCGGCTCAGACGACCCGTACGCCGCGCCGCCACACCCCCGAGACGAGCGGCACGCCGGGCCGGTAGGCCAGGTGGACGTGGCTCGGGGCGTCCAGGAGGGTCAGGTCGGCGCGGGCGCCGGGGGCCACGCGGCCCACGTCCGTGCGGCGCAGGGCCGCGGCGCCGCCCGCGGTCGCCGACCAGACCGCCTCGTCGGGTGTCATCCCCATGTCCCGCACCGCGAGCGCGATGCAGAACGGCACCGACGAGGTGAAGGACGAGCCGGGGTTGCAGTCCGTGGACAGGGCGACGGTGACGCCCGCGTCCAGCAGCCGGCGCGCGTTCGGCCACTCGGCCCGGGTGGAGAACTCGGCGCCGGGCAGCAGCGTGGCGACGGTGTCGCCGCTCGCGAGGGCGTCCACGTCCGCGTCCGTGAGGTGGGTGCAGTGGTCGGCGCTGGCCGCGTCCAGCTCGACCGCCAGCTGCACGCCGGGCCCGTAGGAGAGCTGGTTGGCGTGGATGCGGGGGTGCAGTCCCTTCGCCCTGCCCGCGGTGAGGATCGCGCGGGCCTGGTCGCCGTCGAAGGCGCCCTTCTCGCAGAAGACGTCGATCCAGCGGGCGTGCGGGGCGCAGGCGTCGAGCATCTCGCCGGTGACCAGGGCCACGTAACCGGCCGGGTCGTCGGCGTAGTCGGGAGAGACGATGTGCGCGCCGAGGTAGGTGACCTCGTCGGTGTGGGCGGCGGCGAGGCGCAGGGCGCGGGCCTCGTCGGCGACCGTCAGGCCGTAGCCCGACTTGGTCTCGAAGGTCGTGGTGCCCTGGCGCAGCGCCTCGGAGAGGAAACGGGTGAGGTTCGCCTCCAGTTCCCCGTCGGTGGCCGCCCGGGTGGCCGCCACCGTCGTGCGGATGCCGCCCGCCGTGTAACCGCGGCCCGACATCCGGGCGTTGAACTCCTCGGTGCGGTCGCCCGCGAAGACCAGGTGGGAGTGGGAGTCGACGAACCCCGGGAGGACCGCCCGGCCACCGGCGTCGACCCGGTTGTCAGTGGCGGGTGCTTTGCTTGATTCACCGGTCCACACGACGCGGTCGCCCTCGATGACGACGGCCGCGTCCCGGACCAGCCCGAGCGGGGAGTCGTCGCCGAGGGAGGGATCGTTGGTGACCAGCGTGGCGATGTTCGTGATGACGGTGGTCGTGCCGGTCGTGCCGGTGCTGCTGCTCATCGTCGTGTCCTCGTGGGGGCGGGAGCCGGTGGTGGTCGCTAGGCGTGCAGGGCTGCCACGGCCCGCGCGAGGGCCTGCGGCACATCCGGTACGAGCGTGTGCGCCCCGTCGCGTACGACATGACGCCCGGCGACGACCGTATGGCGCACGTCCGCCGCGGTCGCCGCGAATACGGCCGTCTCGGCGCCGAGCCTGGGCACCGGGCCCGCCGTCCTGACCGAGTCGAGCGCGATGGTCGTGAAGTCGGCGGCCGCGCCGGTCTCCAGGGCGCCCGCGTCCGGGTTGCCGAGGGCCGCGTGGCCGTCGGCGGAGGCGGCGCGCAGCAGGGCGGCGGCCGTCCAGTGGCCCCGGGTGCGGGTGCGCAGCCGCTCGTTCAGCTCCATCGCGCGGGCCTCTTCGAGCAGGTCGATGACGGCGTGGCTGTCGGAGCCGAGGGAGAGCGGTGAGCCCGCGGCCTGGAGGGCGACGGCCGGGCCGATGCCGTCGGCGAGGTCCCGTTCGGTCGTCGGGCACATGCAGGTGCCGGTGGCGGAGCGACCGAGGAGGGCGATGTCCTCGTCGGTGAGGTGGGTGTTGTGGACGCCGGTGGTGCGCGGTCCGAGGACGCCGTGCTCGGCGAGGAGCTGGGTGGGCGTGCGGCCGTGGGCCGCGCGGCAGGCGTCGTTCTCGGCGGTCTGCTCGGACAGGTGCACATGCAGCGGCGCCCGGCGTTCCTCGGCCCAGCGTGCCACCGTCGCCAGTTGCCCGGCGGGCACGGCCCGTACGGAGTGGATCGCCGCCCCGATCCTCGCGTGATCCCGTTCCTTGAGAAGTGCACAGCGTTCGGCCCAGGCGTCCGCGTCGCCGTCGGAGAAGCGGAGCTGGTGGGCGTTGGGGGGCTGTCCGAAGCCGGCGGACAGATAGGCGGTGTCGAGGAGGGTGATCCGGATCCCGGCTTCGGCGGCTGCCTCGATCAGGGCCTCGCCCATGGCGTTGGGGTCGGTGTAGGGGGTGCCGCCGGGCGCGTGGTGCAGGTAGTGGAACTCGCCGACGGCCGTGATGCCGGCCAGCGCCATCTCGGCGTACACGGCCCGGGCCAGCTGGTGATAGGTGTCCGGGGTGAGCCGGTCGGCGACCGAGTACATGACCTCGCGCCAGGTCCAGAAGGTGCCGGAGCCGACCTGGACGGTGCCGCGCAGGGCACGGTGGAAGGCGTGGCTGTGGGCGTTCGCCAGGCCGGGGAGGGTGAGGCCGCGCAGGATCTCGGCGCCGGGCGGCGGGGTGTCGACGCCCGTCCGGACGGCGGTGATGCGGCCGTCCGTCACCTCCAGGGCGACGCCCGGCTCGACGTTCGTGTCGAGCCAGGCGTGCTCCAGCCAGTACATCCGTGTCCGCTGCGTGGGGGTCACCGGCAGGCCAGTCCTTCCAGTACGTCGGCGAGGGCGTGCACCCCGGCCACGCAGTCGTCCTCGGCGGCGAACTCGGCCGGGGAGTGCGAGACGCCCGTGGGGTTGCGCACGAACAGCATGGCGGTCGGGACGGTCCCGGAGAGGATTCCGGCGTCGTGTCCGGCGCCGGTGCCCAGGACCGGGACCTTGAGGGCCGTGTCGCTGCCGAGGATGCGGGCGAGTTCGTCGCGCAGGGCGTGGTCGAACTCGACGACCGGCGTGAACGACTCACGGACGACGTCCAGGTCGATGCCGTGGACCTCGGCGTACTCGCGGGCGGCCTTCTCCACACCGCCGACCACGGTGTCGAGCGTGCCCTGGTCGGCGGCCCGGGAGTCGAGCCAGCCGCGCACGAGGGAGGGGATGGCGTTGACGCCGTTCGGCTCGACGGAGATCTTGCCGAACGTGGCGACGGCTCCCGCGAGCCGGGCCTCGCGGCGGGCGGCCAGCACGGTCTCGGCGTACGGCAGCATCGGGTCGCGCCGGTCCACGAGGCGGGTGGTGCCCGCGTGGTTGGCCTCGCCCCGGAAGTCGAACCGCCAGCGTCCGTGCGGCCAGATGGCACTGGCCAGGCCGACCCGGTCGCCGCTCAGGTCGAGGGCGCGCCCCTGCTCCACGTGCAGCTCCACGAAGGCGCCGATCCGGGCGAGCCGCTCCGGGTCCGCGCCGATGGCGTCGGGGTCGTGGCCGGCGGCCTCCATGGCCTGCGGGAGGGTGATCCCGTCGCCGTCGGTGAGCCGGTGGGCCTGCTCCACGGTGAGCCGGCCCGCGGCGAGCCGGGAGCCGACACAGGCGAGTCCGAAGCGGGCGCCCTCCTCGTCACCGAAGTTGACGAGAGCGAGCGGCTTGGTGAACGTGACGTCCCGCGCGCGGAGTTCGTCGAGCGCGGCGAAGGAGGACACCACGCCCAGGGGTCCGTCGAACGCGCCGCCGTCCGGCACCGAGTCGAGGTGCGAGCCGGTGACGACGGCGTCGCCGGCCGCCGGGTCCCCGAGCCACGCCCACTGGTTGCCGTTGCGGTCGACCTCGTACGTCAGGCCCCGCGCCTCGGCCTGTCCCCTGAACCAGGCCCGGCAGTCGGTGTCGGCGGCGGTCCAGGCGTAGCGGCGGTAGCCGCGGGACTCGGAGTGCCGACCGATGGGCGCCAGCTCACGCCACATCTCCTGGAAGGACGCGCGGGCCGCCACCGGCTGTGGACAGTCGTTGCGCAGGGCGGAACCGGTGGGCGCAGCCGAACCCGCGGTCGGCGACGAGGGCTCAACCCCCGCCGGACCGTTGCCACCCCGCTCGTCTCCCGAAAGGGTCACGCGTCGTCACCTTCACGCATGGGCACCCGCACGCCCCGCTCGTCCGCGACCGACTCCGCGATGTCGTACCCGGCGTCCACGTGCCGGATGACGCCCATGCCGGGGTCGTTGGTGAGGACGCGGCGGATCTTCTCGCCGGCGAGCTTGGTGCCGTCCGCCACGGAGACCTGGCCGGCGTGGATGGAGCGGCCCATGCCGACGCCGCCGCCGTGGTGGATCGACACCCAGGACGCCCCGGAGGCCACGTTGACCATGGCGTTCAGCAGGGGCCAGTCGGCGATCGCGTCGGAGCCGTCGAGCATCGCCTCGGTCTCGCGGTACGGGGAGGCGACGGAACCGCAGTCGAGGTGGTCGCGGCCGATGGCCAGCGGGGCCGCCAGCTCGCCCGACGCCACCATGTCGTTGAAGCGCTCGCCGGCCTTGTCGCGCTCGCCGTAGCCGAGCCAGCAGATGCGGGCGGGCAGGCCCTGGAAGTGGACGCGCTCACCGGCCAGCTTGATCCAGCGGGCCAGGGACTCGTTCTCCGGGAAGAGGTCGAGCATCGCCCTGTCGGTCTTGGCGATGTCGGCCGGGTCGCCGGAGAGCGCCGCCCAGCGGAAGGGGCCCTTGCCCTCGCAGAACAGCGGGCGGATATAGGCGGGGACGAAACCGGGGAAAGCGAACGCCCGGTCGTATCCGGCGAGTTGGGCCTCGCCGCGGATGGAGTTGCCGTAGTCGAAGACCTCGGCGCCGGCGTCCATGAAGCCGACCATCGCCTCGACGTGCTTCGCCATCGACTCCCGGGCCCGGGTGGTGAAGCCGGCCGGGTCCTTCTCGGCGGCGTCGGCCATGTCCTCGAAGGCGATCCCGGTCGGCAGGTAGGCGAGCGGGTCGTGGGCGGAGGTCTGGTCGGTGACGATGTCGATGGGGGCGCCCATCGCGAGCAGCTGCGGGACGAGCTCGGCGGCGTTGCCGAGGAGGCCGATGGAGAGCGGCTTGCGCTGGTCGCGGGCCTCGACGGCCAGCTGGAGCGCGTGGTCCAGGTTGTCGGCCCTGACGTCCAGGTAGCGGTGCTCGATGCGGCGCTCGATGGCGCGCGGGTCGACGTCGATACAGATCGCGACGCCGTCGTTCATCGTCACGGCGAGCGGCTGGGCGCCGCCCATGCCGCCGAGGCCGGCGGTGAGGGTGATCGTGCCGGCGAGGGTGCCGCCGAACTTCTTGGCGGCGACGGCGGCGAAGGTCTCGTAGGTGCCCTGGAGGATGCCCTGGGTGCCGATGTAGATCCAGGAACCGGCGGTCATCTGGCCGTACATGGTCAGGCCCAGCTGCTCCAGCCGGCGGAACTCCTCCCAGTTGGCCCAGTCGCCGACGAGGTTGGAGTTGGCGATGAGGACACGCGGGGCCCACTCGTGGGTCTGCATGACGCCGACCGGGCGGCCGGACTGCACGAGCATGGTCTCGTCCTGCTTGAGGGTCCTGAGCGTGCGGACCATCGCGTCGAAGGAGCGCCAGTCGCGGGCCGCCTTGCCCGTGCCGCCGTAGACGACGAGCTTGTCGGGGTGTTCGGCGACCTCGGGGTCGAGGTTGTTCTGGAGCATCCGCAGGGCGGCTTCCTGCTGCCATCCCAGGGCGCTCAGTTCCGTACCGCGTGGCGCTCGTACGGGGCGGGGTCCTGACATGGTCTGCCTCCTTGCGGATGGGTGATCCCGGCGGTTGTTGCTTTTGTTATTCACATCCTGACTCGATGAATAGGGCTAGTCAATACATCGGGGCCATGGCATCGCGGTCATGGCATCGGGACCGCGGCATGCGGAGGCGGCCGACAGGAAGGCGGTGGCGGCCGACAGGAAGAAGGGGGCGCGCGTTTTCGCGTTCACCACCCCGCAGGGACATGCGCGCCGTTGACGCGCGCCGGTGGGCCGGTGTTGAACGGTGGAGAAGGGGCGCACGGGGCACCGATTCGGCCCGAAACGGGGTCAGTCGACCCACGTTAGCCGCCCCGCCGCATGTTCCGCTGGAAAATGCCAGAAGACTCACCCCTCGGCGCCTACGTTGCGTAGCTTCTTCATCACTCAGCCGAACCGAAGGCGGGAGGGGAGCCCAACGGTGCCCGGAATCGACGAGTGTCTACTGGAGGCCATGCGGCTGCCCGGTGCCCGGGGTGCCGCGCTGGTCGACTGGACCAGCGGGCTGGCCCTGGGCGCGGTCGGGGAGTTCCCCGGCGGCGACCACGAGGCGGCGGCCGCCGAGGCGGCCGAGGTGGCCCGGCTCACGGCCGAGCAGCGGGCGTTCGCACCCGACGGCTACGACCGTCGCGACAGCCAAGACGGCCAGGGGAGCGGGGGCGGGGTCGCCGATCCTCCGGTCGAGGACCTGATCATCAGCAACCGGGACAGCTACCACGTGCTCCGCTTCGTACCGACGTCCTTCGACAGCAGCGTGTTCCTGCACGTGTGGCTGGCCCGGCCGGACGGCAACCTCGCCCTGGCCCGGATCCGGCTGGGCGAGATGGCCGGACGGCTGGTGCTGGGGTGACCGCGGTGAGAACGACCCCGCAGGGGACGACCCCGCCGCCCCGGCTGCCCGTGCGGGAGAAGTCCGCGGCCCGGGAGCGCGGCAGCGGACTGTCGCCGATGCTGACCCGGCTCGCGGCCGAACGGGCGACCGGTGTCCTGGAGCGCGAGCGCGGCTCGCTCTACCTCGCCGAGGGCCGAGTGGTGCACGCCGAGAGCCCCCTCGCCCCGGGCCTCGACGTGCTCCTCCTGGCCCACGGCACCCTCGCCCCCGCCGTCTGGCAGGACGCGGTGGACCGGGCCGACGAGGAGTACGGCGTCGCCCGGCTGCTGCTCGACGCCGGCCGCGTCCCGCGCGGCGCGCTGGAACTGTGCCACCTGGAGGCGGTCTTCGACGCGGCGTACTTCGCGCTCACCCCCAGCAGCACTCCCGGCCGCTTCCGGTACGGCGCCGGGCACTGGCTGGGCACGCTCCGGCCGGTCCCGGTCGAGGCGGTGGAGCGCGAGACGGTGCGCCGGCGCCAGCTGCTGCACCGGCTGTGGCCGGACCCGTTGACAGACGGGGCGCCGCTGCGGCGGGCCGAGACCGTCGCGGCGCCCGCGCCGACCGCCCGGCAGAGCGCGGTGCTCGCCTCGGTGGACGGCGTACGCACCGCGTCGGACATAGCCCGGGAGCTGGGCCGGCAGGCCTTCCACACCCTGGTGGACGTCCGGCGGCTGGCGGCGGCGGGGCTGCTGACCGCCCTCTTCCCGCCGCCCCGGCAGCACCGCCCGCCGCCGGCCGCGCCCCCGCTCCACCCCGGGCCCGCCGCAGGTCCCGCCGTGAGTCCCGTCGCCCCCGACCCCGACCCGCCACCGGGCATCACCCTGCCCCGTGTCAACGACCCCGACATCACCTTGCTGAAGAGGCTCAGGGATGCGCTGGAGGCCCTTTGAACGGCAGCGACCGCGTGCCGAGAGGAGCGAGCTGATGGTGTCCGAGCCAGAGATACTCGACGAACTCCGGCGGCTGCGGGCCCGGGTGCCCCAGCTGACCGGCGCCCTGACGGCCGGCGTGGACGGTCTCGTCCTCGCCCACGACACGCCCGGCGTGGAGCCGGAGGTGGTGGCCGCCCTGACCGCCGCCGCCCTCGGCGTCGCGGTGCGGATGGCGGACACCACCGGCCAGGGGGACTTCCGCGAGCTGCTCGTGCGCGGGGTCTACGGCTACGTCGCGACCTACGCGGCCGGTGAGAGCGCCGTACTGACCCTGCTCGCGCAGGACCGCGTCAACGTCGGCCGGCTGCATCTGGAGGGCCGCCGGGCCGGGGCCCGCATCGGGGAGCTCGTCGACGCCTGGGAGGCGAAGGCGCGGGAGGCCAAGGCCGCCGCGCCACCGGTCAGGGCGCCGGCGAAGACCCCCGCGAAGGCGCCCGTCCGGACGCCCGCCAAGCCACCCATCGTACGGACCAGATCGGCGCGCGGATCGGCGACCACCAACGCGCGCACCACCACGGAAAGTTGAGAAGGAACCGAGGAGCACAGCATGGCCAACACCGAAACCACACTGAAAGAGTGTCTCGCCTCGATCGAGGGCGCGACCGGAGTGGCGCTCGTCGACTACACCAGCGGCATGGCGCTGGGCACGATGGGCGGCAGCAAGACCTTCGACCTGAACGTCGCCGCCGCCGGGAACACCGACGTGGTGCGCGCCAAGATGCGCACCATGGAGCACCTCGGGCTCAAGGGCCAGATCGAGGACATCCTGATCACGCTGAACGACCAGTACCACCTGATCCGGCTGATCAGCGGCCGCGGCGGCAACGGGCTCTTCATGTACCTGGTCCTCGACGCCAAACGGGCCAACCTGGCGATGGCCCGCCACCAGTTGAAGAAGATCGAGGAGGACCTCGAGGTATAGCCCGGCCGGTCCGTCCGGACCGGCCGGTCCGGTCCGTGCCTAGACCAGCGCCGCGGTGCGGCGGCGGGACCCGCCCGGGGCCGCGTCGCCGGCCGCGATGCCGGTGCTGCGGTACGCCTTGACGGCCTTGCCCGCCGGGCGTCCGCCGCGCCGGTCCAGCCAGTCGACGCGCACCCACAGCAGCGCGTCCTCGGACCGCTCGCGCCGTCCGAGCCAGGCGGCCTTCAGCCGCAGTCCCGTCCCCCAGCCGGCGAGCAGCAGTCCGGCGGCCGCGGGGACCGCGAAGGAGCTGCCGAGCGCGGCCACGAAGGCGAGCAGCAGCCACCAGCGGTGCCCGCGCCGCCAGGTGCGCACGGTCACCGCCCGGTCCTGGAGCACGTCGTGCTTTCCGGCCCGGGCGGCGCCGTGGCCGAGTACGGTGATCCGCCTGCGGCCGCGCCACGCCACCACGGCGACGGCGACGATGAACAGGGCGGCCCCGGCCAGCACCCCGATCCGCCGTCCGGTGAGGCCGGGCACCAGAACCCCGACCCCCGCCGCGAACACCCCGCACCACCACAACGGCGCGGCTCCGGCCCGTACGACGACGGCCACCCGAGCCAGCCCCTGCCCTCCGCGCGCCACGTCCGCCTCCTGGTCTCTCCGGCACAGTCTCGTGACCGTTCAGACTAGTGAGCGAAGGTGAGACGAGTCTGAGAGAACGCCCCGAAAAAATCGCGTTCTCCGCAAGCGGCGGCCTACTCCACGAAGAGCCCCCGCGCGGCCGCCCGCGCGTCGAACTCCTCCAGCCGGGCCTGCGCGTCGGGCAGGTCGTCGCACATCGCCTCCAGCAGCACCCGCCCGAGCAGCATCGGCGCGCACGCCGTGTCGAAGGCGAGACCGGTGCCGACCGCGGCCGGCAGCAGCAGGTCGGAGACCTTGGCGACCGGCGCGAACGCGGAGTCGGCGACGGTCACCACGCTCAGCCCCGCCTCCCGGGCGTAGCCGAGGGTGTCGACGACCTCGCGCGGATGCCGGGGCAGCGCGAAGCAGAGCAGGGCCGAGGCGCCCGCCCGGACGGCGGCGTCGATCCGGTCGTGGATCATCGTGCCGCCCTCGTTCAGCAGCCGTACGTCCGGATGGACCTTGGCGGCGAAGTACGCGAACCCGTACGCCTGGGAGGCGGCGGCCCGCAGTCCGAGCACCGGAAGCGGACGTGAGGCCGCCAGCAGCCGGCCCGCCCGCTGTACCGGCCGGGGATCGGCGAGCAGTTCGGCGAGGTGCTTCAGGTTCTCGATCTCGGCCTCGACGGCCTGCTGGTACTCGTTGTACGAGGCCGGTCCTGCCGTCTGCTCGGCGGGGGCGACCTCGCGCAGGTGCTTGCGCAGGGCGGGGTAGCCGTCGAAGCCGAGGGCGACCGCGAAGCGGGTCACCGACGGCTGGCTGACGCCCGCGAGTTCGGCCAGCTCCACGCTGGACAGGAACGGCACGTCGGCGGCGCGCCGCACCATGCTGTGCGCGATGCGCCGCTGGGTCGGTGTCAGCCGGTGCCCCTCGAAGAGCGCCTGCAGCCGAGCGGCGGGACTGTCCGGCACACCGGCGCCCGGTACCCCCGGATCCGATGCCGCCCGACCCGGCGCCCCTGGACCCGATACCCCCGGACCCGGCGCCCCTGGACCCGGCCCTCCCTCACCGATCCCCGTCTCCGCGCTCATGCCCCGCTCCCCCTCCAGATGTCCGTGAACCGGTCCAGCAGTCCGGCCGCCGCCCGCACGTCGTCCGTGAGCGGCCGGTCGGCCTGTTCCGCGTCGAGCACCGCCTCGGCCAGCTCCAGCGCCCGGCCCGCCGGAAGTCCCGGCTCGGGCCGCAGCTCGCGCTGGCGCAGCGCCCGTACGGCGGCGACGAGTTCGCAGCCGACGACGAGACGGTACGCGGCACAGGCGCGCAGTGTCTGCCGGGCGGCGAGCGAGGCGAAACTGGCCTGTTCCTCGACGCCCCGGGAGAGTACAGCGTGGCCGAGCGAGGCGGGCGCCGAGAAGGCCCGCAGGTCACCCAGGGCGGCCGCGGCGGCGTACTCGAGGATCATCACGCCGGAGGAGGCGGGCTCGGGGTCGGCGAGGAAGGGGCGCAGCCGGGTGTAGGCCGGTTCGTTCAGGGTGGAGAGGCGGGAGGTGGACAGCCGTGCCACCTGGGTCAGCGCCAGCCTGAAGTGGTCCAGAGCGAGGGCGAGCTGGGCCTGGTAGAAGCCGCCGTGGTGGTAGGCGGCCATGTCCTCGGGGGAGATGAGCGGGTTCTCGGCGGCCGCGTTGATCTCGATGCCGACCACGTCCTCCAGGGCGTCGGCGGCGTCGTGCGCGGGGCCGTGTATCTGGGGCAGGCAGCGGAAGCCGTAGGGGTCCTGGATCCTGCCGAGGGGTGGGGTGGGCCGGTCCTGCGCGCCGATCAACTCCCGCATGCGGCGGGCGACCTCGGTGGACCCGCGGTGCGGGCGGGCGGCGTGCACGGGGGCGGCGTACGCCTCGTGCGAGCCGTCCACGGCGAGCAGGGAGAGGGCGGCGACGACCTGGGTGGCCTCCAGGAGCCCGCGCAGTTCGTGCAGGGCGAGGGCGGACTGGCCGAGGGTGAGGGCGTTGCTGCTGATGAGCGCGAGGGCGTCGTTGTTGTCGAGCTGCTGCGGTTCGGGGATCCCGGTGCCGCGCCACGGGTGCTCCCCCACCAGCGCGAGCCCGACCTGTGCCAGCGCGGCCAGGTCGCCGGTCCCCACCGAGCCGAACTCGTTGACGACCGGATACGCCCCGCTCTCCAGCGCCTCGCACAGCGCCGTGACGACGCCGGGCCTGAGGCCGGCGCCGCCGGCGAGCAGTTGGTTGGCGCGGACGGCGAGCATGGCCCGGACCTGCCGGGCGGGCAGTTCCTCGCCGATGGCGCCGGCGTGACTGCGCAGCAGGCGCAGGCCGTGCTCGGCCGCCGCCTCGGTGGGCACGTCCTCGTTCCGGTTGGCGCCCACCCCGGTGGAGCGGCCGTAGACGCGACCGGTGGCGGCGATCCGGCGGGCGGCGTCCCAGGACTCGGTCATCCGCTTCGTCGCCTCGGTGCCGGGGACCGGGCGGGCGGCCCGGTCGGCGAGGCGGGCGACGTCCGCGACGCCGAGGGCGATCCCGTCGAGGACGACGAGACCGGAGCCCACCCCATAAGGGGCGTCCATCATCCGAGACGACATAAGGCCACGAACTCCCATCAATCCGGACACTCGATCTTGCCTGTCGGTCATCCGTTACCTCGGATTAACACCGAACCGTTGACAAGCTATTCACCTACCGAGAACTCTGCATGACGTTATACAGCCGGGCAAGGGACAACTCATGATCCAGTTCGACGCGGTCCACAAGCGCTTCCCCAACGGCACGACGGCGGTCCACGATCTCTCCCTCCGCATGCCGGAGGGCGGCGTGACCGTGCTGGTCGGTTCCTCCGGTTGCGGCAAGACGACCACCCTGCGGATGATCAACCGCATGGTCGACCCGACCTCCGGAACCATCGAGGTGGGCGGCAAGGACGTCACCCGCCAGGACGCGGCCGAGCTGCGCCGCTCCATCGGATACGTCATCCAGCAGTCGGGGCTCTTCCCGCACCGCACGGTGCTCGACAACATCGCCACCGTGCCGCTGCTGCTGGGCCACGGCCGCCGCAGGGCCCGCGCCCGCGCGGCCGAACTGCTGGAGACCGTCGGCCTGTCCGCCGACGCCGGCCGCCGCTACCCGCACCAGCTCTCCGGCGGCCAGCAGCAGCGCGTCGGGGTGGCCCGCGCGCTCGCCGCCGACCCGCCGGTGCTCCTCATGGACGAGCCCTTCGGCGCGGTCGACCCGGTGGTCCGCACCCAGCTCCAGGACGAACTGCTCCGGCTCCAGAAGGAGTTGAGCAAGACCATCGTCTTCGTCACGCACGACATCGACGAGGCCGTCCGCCTCGGCGACCAGATCGCCGTCTTCCGCACCGGCGGCCACCTGGTCCAGTGCGCCTCGCCCGCCGAGCTGCTCGCCCGCCCGGCCGACGACTTCGTGGCCGACTTCCTCGGCGCCGAGCGCGGTCTGAAGCTGCTCTCGCTGAAGACCCTCGCGGACGTCCCGCAGGGCCCGGCCCCCGAGGGCGGCGCCTGGAGCCTCGTCCTCGACGAGGCTCGCAAGCCGCTGCGCTGGACGTCGAAGACCGTCGGCGGAACCGCCGGAACCGACGTGCCCGTCCGGCCGCTCAGGGACTCCGACTCCCTGCTGTCGGCGCTCAACGAGTCGGTCGCCGCGCCCACCGGACTGGTCGCGCGGGTCGACGCCGACGGCGTCCTCACCGGCGTGACGTCCCGCGACGACATCCACACCCACGCCGGACGGGCCCACACCGAGGCACGGGTGGCCGCGTGAGCATCGACTGGTCCTGGATATCCGGGCACACCGACGACCTGACCACCCTCACGATCTCCCACCTCCAGGCCGCCCTGACCGCCGTCCTCCTCGGACTGCTGATCAGCCTCCCCCTCGCGGTGGTCGCCCACCGGATCCGCCCCCTGCGCGGCTTCCTGCTCGGCCTCTCCAACGTCCTGTTCACGATCCCGTCGATCGCGATCTTCGTTCTGCTGCTGCCGGTCAGCGGCCTGACCCGCACCACCACCGTCATCGGCCTGACCGTCTACACCCTGGTCGTGCTGCTGCGGAACACGGTCGAAGGGCTCGACTCGGTCCCCGCGAAGACGAAGGAGGCGGCCAAGGCGATGGGCACGCGCCCCCTGCGCACGCTCCTCACCGTCGAGTTCCCGCTCGCGCTGCCCGTGATCATGGCGGGCGTCCGCATCGCCACGGTCATGTCGATCTCCCTGGTCTCCGTCGCCACCTACATCGGTGACGGCGGCCTCGGCCAGCTCTTCACCGACGGTTTCCAGCGCAACTTCCCGACGCCGGTGATCGCGGGAGTGGTCCTCACGATCCTTCTGGCGGTCGTCGCCGACGCGTTGCTGGTCGGCGTCCAGTACGTCCTCACCCCGTGGAAGAGGCGGCGAGCCTGATGTTCGAACTGTTCAAGAACCTCGGCAGCTGGCTGACCAGCGGCGCCCAGTGGTCCGGCTCGGACGGCATCGCGCACCGCCTCGCCGAACACCTCCAGTACTCGCTGCTGGCCACCCTCATCGCGGCCGCGATCGGCCTCCCCCTCGGCCTGCTGATCGGCCACACCGGCCGGGGCGCGTTCCTCGCGATCAACCTGGCCTCCTTCGGCCGCGCGCTGCCCACCGTCGGCCTGGTCGTCCTCGTCTTCCTGGCCGGCGGACTGTCGATGCTGCCGGTCTACGTCGCGCTGGTCGCCCTCGCGGTCCCGTCGATCGTCACCAACACCTACGCCGGGATGACTGCCGTCGACCCGGACGTGAAGGACGCGGCACGCGGCCAGGGCATGCGCGGCCACCAGGTCATGCTCCAGGTGGAGCTGCCGCTGGCCCTCCCGCTGATCATGACCGGCCTGCGCCTCGCGCTCATCCAGGTCGTCGCCACGGCCACCATCGCCGCGTACGTCTCCTTCGGCGGCCTCGGCCGCTACGTGTTCGACGGCCTCGCCCAGCGCGACCTCGTCCAGGTGCTCGGCGGCGCGGTCCTGGTCGCCGCCGTCGCCATCGCCTTGGACCTGGCGCTCTCCGGCCTCCAGCGCCTCCTCTTCCGACACCGTCCCGCACAGACCGCCTAGGGAAGTCAGCGAAATGAACCGACGCACGATCCTCGGCGGCCTGTTCGCGGCCGCGACCGTCCCCGCCCTGACCGCCTGCGCGAGCGGCATCACCTCCCTCGACAACGAGGGCACCACCTCCGCCGGCGGCGGCGGCTCCAGCAAGGACGGGGTCACCATCGGCACCGCCAACTTCACCGAGAACCAGGTGCTGGGCTACCTCTACGCGGCCGTCCTGGAAGCGGCCGGAGTGAAGGTGAAGGTCCGCCCCAACCTCGGCACCCGCGAGATCCTCATCCCCGCGCTCAGGGGCGGCGACATCGACCTGCTCCCCGAGTACCAGGGCGCCCTGCTGCACTACCTCGACCCGAAGGCGACGGCCACGGAGGAGGGCGCGATGCAGAACGCCCTCGCCGTCGCCCTCCCGGCCGGCCTCCAGGTACTGCCGTACGGCATGGCCGAGGACTCGGACGCCTTCGTCGTCACGAAGGAGACGGCGAAGAAGTACGGGCTGGCCTCCCTCGCCGACCTGAGGAAGCAGAACGGCAAGCTGGTGCTGGGCGCGGCGCCCGAGGTGAAGACCCGCCAGGTGGGCGCGGTGGGCCTCAAGGACGTCTACGGGGTGGAGTTCAAGGAGTTCCGCTCCCTCGACTCGTCCGGCCCGCTGGTCAAGGGCGCCCTGAAGAAGGGCGACGTCGACGTGGCGAACCTGTTCACCACCGACACCGACATCCAGGCCAACGACTGGGTGGTGCTGACCGATCCCGAGAACCTGATCCCGGGCCAGCACATCGTCCCGCTCATCGCCGACCGCAAGGCCGACTCCACCGTCCGCAAGGCCCTCGCGAAGCTCGGCAACGTCCTCACCACCGCCCAGCTCACCGAGCTCAACCGCCAGGTGGACAAGGACAAGAAGGACCCGGAGGACGTGGCGAACGCGTACGCGAAGCAGCACGGGCTCACGAAGAAGTAGGCCC
Source organism: Streptomyces sp. NBC_01334 (assembly GCF_035983595.1). Classification (NCBI taxonomy): domain Bacteria; kingdom Bacillati; phylum Actinomycetota; class Actinomycetes; order Kitasatosporales; family Streptomycetaceae; genus Streptomyces; species Streptomyces sp. NBC_01334. Next base: position 4,182,514 of record NZ_CP130718.1, read on the forward strand.
CGCGCTCTCCGCCGACACTCCGCCCGCTCTTCGCCCGCTGTCCCTCGCCCTCCCTCGCCCTCCCGCGAACCCGACTCCGGACAGGGGGGCTATCCCCAGTGCGGCGGGCGTTCCCGCTGCCTAGCCTGGTCGGTATGACGGGATGGGAGACCACCATGGAAGCGCGCGACACGGACCTGAAAAAGGAACTCGACGCCACCCTTGCGACCCGCAGGGAACTGGGCGAGGAGTACGAGTCCGCGCTGGTGGACTCGTTCCTGGAGAAGGTCGACCAGCGCATCGACGGCGCGGTGGAGCGCCGGGTGCGGCGCCAGTTCGCGGAGCAGCAGATGGTGGCGGCCCGGGACGCCCGCTCGCCCAAGGCGACGGACTCGTGGGGCGAGCGCTTCGGCTTCGGCATCGTCTCGCTGGTGCTGGCGGTCCCGCTGTCCGCGATCGGCGCGGGCACCGCTCACCTGCCGGGCCTGATCGTCTCCTGGGTGGGCATCGTCGGCGTCAACGTGGTCCAGGCCGCCCGCTCCCACCCCGGCCTCTTCGGCACCCGTCGCGGCTCCGCGAAGGGCAGCGACTGGGAGGAGTGACCCGGACCCGGGAACGGGCACCGGGGTTCACGCCTGCCGGGTCGGCAGCACCATGATCTGGCGCAGGTTGACGTGCCGGGGGCGGCTGGTGGCGTAGCCGACGACGTCGGCGAGCTCGGCCGCGGACAGCCCGCCGATGGCGTCGAACATGCCGTCCAGCTGCCCGGCCAGCTCGTCGTTGTCGAGGTGCGTCGCCAGCTCGGTCTCCGTCAGCCCCGGCTCCACGTTGGTGACCCGCACGTCCCGCGGCCCGAGTTCGACGCGCAGGGCCTGGGAGAGATAGGTGACGGCCGCCTTGGTGGCGCCGTACACCCCGTAGTTCGGGAACGCGATGTGCGCGGCGATGGACGAGATGTTCACCAGGTCCGCGGACCGACCCGCGGCGGCGGCTCCCACCAGGTCCCCGGTGAAGGCGCGGATCACCCGGAGCACTCCGGTGACGTTGGTGTCGAGCATCCGCCGCCACTCGTCGATCCGGCCGTCGTCGACGGGGTTCGGCAGCATGACGCCGGCGTTGTTGACGACCAGGTCGACGTTCCCGTAGGCCTCGCGGATCCTGGCGGACGCCGCGTCCACCGACGCGTCGTCGGTGACGTCGGCGACGACGGCCAGGGCCTCGCCCCCGTCGGCGCGGATCTTCTCGACGACCGACTCCAGCCGGTCCCCGCGCCGGGCCAGCAGGGCGACCCGGGCACCCGAGGCGGCGAGCAGCACGGCGACGGCCTCACCGATACCGCTGGCGGCGCCGGTGACGACGGCGGTACGACCGGCCAGACTCGCGTACGGGTTCCCGTACAGGTTCTGGTTCTGGTTCACGTACTGGTTCTGGTTCTCGTGCGACATCCGTTGCTCCTGGGAAGGCGGGGCCGGGGTGGTTCCCCGGCGGCACGCACCACCCTCGCCGTCCGCGTCCGCGCTACCCAGGGATGCGCTTTTCCTGGGTCTGCCAGTACCAGGTTCGCGGCCCGCCGCTCCCCTACCATCGAACGCATGGACGGGGATCTTGGGGACTTTCTGCGCTCGCGCCGCGCCCGTATCCAGCCGGAGGAGGTCGGGCTGCCCTCGCACGGGCGCCGACGGGTACCCGGGCTGCGACGCGAGGAGGTGGCGCAGCTGGCCGGAGTGAGCGTCGACTACTACATCCGCCTGGAGCAGGGCAGGGGCCCGAGCGTCAGTGACGCGGTCCTGGACGCCGTGGGGCGTGTGCTGCGCCTGGACGACACGGAGCACGCCTATCTGCACGCCGTCGCCCGCCCCCGCAAGCCGGCCGGGCGACCGGCCGCGCCCCGCGTCCGCGCGGGCGTCCGGTTGCTGCTCGACAGCATGGAGCGCACCCCGGCCTTCGTGCTGGACCAGCGGATGGACGTGCTGGCGTGGAACACGCTCGCCGACGCGGTCTTCGGCTACAGCCGCACCGGGCCGGAGGGCCGCAGCATCCCGCGGCACGTCTTCCTCGACCCCGGCTCCCACGACTTCTACCCGGAGTGGTCCGCGGTGGCCGTCCAGTGCGTCGCGCATCTGCGGATGCTGGCCGGCCACCACCAGGACGACCGCCGGCTGACCGCGCTGGTCGGGGAACTCTCGCTGAAGAGCGACGACTTCCGCAGGCTGTGGGCCGATCATCCGGTCCGGGAGTGCGCGTACGGGGTGAAGCGGATCCAGCACCCGGTCGCGGGCCTGCTGACCTTCCCGTACGAGACGCTGGCGGTCTCGGCGGACCCGGACCAGTCCCTGCTGGTCTACACCCCGGAGGCGGGCTCCGAGACGGAGGAGCGGCTGCGGCTCCTGGGCAGCTGGAAGGCGACGCCGGTCCAGACGTAGTCCTGGCCGGGGTCCGGCGCACACGACTCAGGGCCTGTCCGGTGGACAGGCCCTGAGGGAGGGAAGCTTGCGCGGGGACCGCCGCACCCCCGTTACCGGGGGGCGGGACGACGGCGGTCCCCGCGAGGGACGCGGGCCGGGTCAGGCCGGGCTTGCGCGTCCGTGGCGTCGGTGGAGGTCCGGGAGCCGCTCCGGAGGTCCGTGACGCCGTTTTGGTGCCGGTGGGGCGGGGAGCCGCTCCCGCCCTGCCGACACCCATAAATATGCCGGACGCGTGTTAACCGAGTGCTGCGTGGACGTGACACCCTCGTACCACTTCCGCGAAGTCCACCACTTCGGTAGGCAAACGGAAGTTCAGCGCCCAAGGGGGCCGTTCACCGGAGGTTTCCCCGAGGTTTCGGCCCCTGTCCCCAGGAAGTCACTTCCCGCCCTTGGCCAGGAAGGCCAGCAGGTCCTGGCGGCTGACGACGCCGGTGGGCTTGCCCTCGACGAGGACGATCGCCGCGTCCGCGGTGCCGAGCACGGACATCAGGTCGCCGACCGGCTCACCGGAGCCGACCTGCGGCAGCGGGGCGGACATGTGCTTCTCCAGCGGGTCGTCGAGGGAGGCCCGCTGGGTGAACAACGCGTCCAGCAGCTCCCGCTCCACGACCGACCCGACGACCTCGGCGGCCATGACGTCCGGGTGACCGGCGCCCGGCTTCACGATCGGCATCTGCGAGACGCCGTACTCGCGCAGCACCTCGATGGCCTGGCCGACGGTCTCGTCCGGGTGCATGTGGACGAGGGACGGGATGGCGCCGTGCACCTTGTCGTTGAGGACGTCGGCGACGCGCGCGCTGGGACCCTCGTCCTCGAGGAAGCCGTAGTCGGCCATCCACTCGTCGTTGAAGATCTTCGAGAGGTACCCGCGACCGCTGTCGGGCAGCAGGACGACGACGACGTCGTCCGGGCCGAGCCGCTCGGCGACGCGCAGGGCGGCCACGACGGCCATCCCGCAGGAGCCGCCGACGAGCAGCCCCTCCTCCTTCGCGAGCCGCCGGGTCATCTGGAAGGAGTCCTTGTCGGACACCGGGACGATCTCGTCGGCGACGGTCCGGTCGTACGCGGTCGGCCAGAAGTCCTCACCGACGCCCTCGACGAGATACGGCCGCCCGGACCCACCGGAGTACACGGAGCCCTCGGGGTCGGCGCCGACGACCTGGACCCGGCCCTCGCTGGCGTCCTTCAGGTAGCGCCCGGTCCCGGAGATGGTGCCGCCGGTGCCTACGCCGGCGACGAAGTGGGTGATCCGCCCCTCCGTCTGCTCCCACAGCTCAGGGCCGGTGGAGTGGTAGTGGGAGAGCGGGTTGTTCGCGTTGGAGTACTGGTCCGGCTTCCACGCGCCCGGCGTCTCCCGCACCAGCCGGTCGGAGACGTTGTAGTAGGAGTCCGGGTGCTCGGGGTCCACGGCGGTGGGGCACACGACGACCTCGGCGCCGTACGCCCGCAGCACGTTGATCTTGTCGGTGCTCACCTTGTCGGGGCACACGAAGATGCACTTGTACCCCTTCTGCTGCGCCACGATGGCCAGCCCGACCCCGGTGTTTCCGCTGGTCGGCTCGACGATCGTGCCGCCGGGCAGGAGCTCCCCGCTCTTCTCCGCCGCCTCGATCATGCGCAGGGCGATGCGGTCCTTCACGGAACCGCCCGGGTTGAAGTACTCCACCTTGGCCAGGACGGTCGCCTGGATGCCCTTGGTCACGCTGTTGAGCTTCACCAGCGGGGTGTTGCCGACGAGGCTGATCATCGAGTCGTGAAATTGCACCGTTGTCTCCGGTTGCTTGCAAAAACAGTGGTCGTAGTGGTTACGCCAGGGTACGGCCCGGGCGGTGGCCGGGTCGGCACGTTCACTCCCGGTTGAGATTGGGCGACGGTCCGTACGGGGCAAGGAGTGGGTGTACGGACACGAGGAGGTGGCGTCGAGGCATGACGAGCATGTCGAGGGCGAGAGTGGCCCGGCGCATCGCGGCCGGCGCGGCCTACGGCGGCGGCGGCATCGGACTGGCCGGGGCAGCGGCCGTAGGGCTGGTAGTGGCGGAGGTGCATCTGGCGCGGCGCCAGGTGAACAACGGGGCGCATCCGCACGTCCCGCAGGCGGAGGGCCGCTACGGCCTCGCCTACGACGCGCCCGGGCCCGGCAAGGAACCCCTGCGCCTGACGATGCTGGGCGACTCCACGGCGGCGGGCCAGGGCGTGCACCGCTCCGGGCAGACCCCGGGCGCACTGCTGGCCTCGGGCCTGGCGGCGGTCGCCGAACGGCCCGTGGAGCTGCGCAACGTGGCGCTCCCGGGTGCGCAGTCCGACGATCTCGACCGCCAGGTCGCGCTGGTCCTGTCGGACTCCGACGAGGTGCCCGACGTCTGCGTGATCATGATCGGCGCGAACGACGTGACCCACCGGATGCCGGCCACCCGCTCGGTCCGCCACCTGTCCTCGGCGGTGCGACGGCTGCGCACGGCCGGCACCGAGGTCGTCGTCGGCACCTGTCCCGACCTGGGCACGATCGAGCCGGTCCAGCAGCCGCTGCGCTGGCTGGCCCGCCGGGCCTCGCGCCAGCTGGCGGCCGCCCAGACGATCGGCGCCGTCGAGCAGGGCGGCCGCACGGTCTCCCTGGGCGACCTGCTGGGCCCCGAGTTCGAGGCCAACCCGCGCGAGCTGTTCGGCCCCGACCACTACCACCCCTCGGCGGAGGGGTACGCGACGGCGGCGATGGCGGTCCTTCCCACGGTCTGCGCGGCCCTCGGCCTCTGGCCGGAGGAGGAACGCCCGGACGTCTCCCGCCGCGAGGGTTTCCTGCCGGTGGCCCGAGCAGCGGCGGAGGCGGCCTCGGAGGCCGGTACGGAAGTCACCGCGGCGATGCCGACCGGCCCACGGGGTCCCTGGGCCCTGCTGAAGCGCCGCAGGCGGCGGCGGGTCTCGGAAACAGAACCCGCGTCCCCTGCCAGCCCGTCCGGCGTTTGAGGACGAGGCCCCTTCAGGGCCGACGGAGGTCCGGGGGCACAGCCCCCAGGGCCGGCGCGTGGACACACCCGCACATTCCCCGCCCACCGCCGGAGACCCAAGCAAGCGCTTAGTAAATTGCGGTCAGGGTCACACCGCCATCCCCGTGACCCAGCCCATACGTACGGGTAACTTCCCAGACAGCCGTGCCCGTAAGAACACCCTCGCCAATGGAGCCGTGATGCCCGAAGCCGTCATCGTCTCGACCGCCCGCTCACCCATCGGCCGCGCTTTCAAGGGCTCCCTGAAGGACCTGCGCCCGGACGACCTCACCGCCACGATCATCCAGGCGGCCCTCGCCAAGGTCCCCGAGCTGGACCCGAGGGACATCGACGACCTGATGCTCGGCTGCGGCCTGCCCGGCGGCGAGCAGGGCAACAACCTCGGCCGCATCGTGGCGGTGCAGATGGGGATGGACCACCTCCCCGGCTGCACGATCACCCGTTACTGTTCCTCGTCCCTGCAGACCAGCCGCATGGCCCTGCACGCCATCAAGGCCGGCGAGGGCGACGTCTTCATCTCGGCCGGCGTCGAGACGGTCTCCCGGTTCGCCAAGGGCAACTCCGACAGCCTGCCCGACACGCGCAACCCGTTCTTCGCCGAGGCCGAGGCCCGCACCGAGGCCGTCGCCACGCAGGAGGGCACCACCTGGCACGACCCGCGCGAGGACGGTCTCGTCCCGGACGCGTACATCGCGATGGGCCAGACCGCCGAGAACCTCGCCCGCCTCAAGGGCGTCACCCGCCAGGACATGGACGAGTTCGGCGTCCGCTCGCAGAACCTCGCCGAGGAAGCCATCAAGAACGGCTTCTGGGAGCGGGAGATCACCCCGGTGACGCTCCCCGACGGCACGGTCGTCAGCAAGGACGACGGCCCGCGCGCCGGGGTCACGCTGGAGGGCGTCCAGGGCCTGAAGCCGGTCTTCCGCCCCGACGGCATGGTCACCGCCGCCAACTGCTGCCCGCTGAACGACGGCGCCGCCGCGGTCGTCGTCATGAGCGACACCAAGGCCCGCGAGCTCGGCCTCACCCCGCTCGCCCGCATCGTGTCGACCGGCGTCTCCGGCCTGTCCCCCGAGATCATGGGCCTCGGCCCGGTCGAGGCGAGCAACCAGGCGCTGCGCCGGGCCGGCCTCAGCATCGGCGACATCGACCTGGTCGAGATCAACGAGGCGTTCGCCGCCCAGGTGATCCCCTCCTACCGCGAGCTCGGCATCGACCTGGACAAGCTCAACGTCAACGGCGGCGCCATCGCCGTCGGCCACCCCTTCGGCATGACGGGCGCCCGCATCACCGGCACGCTCATCAACTCCCTCCAGTTCCACGACAAGCAGTTCGGTCTGGAGACGATGTGCGTCGGCGGTGGCCAGGGCATGGCCATGGTCATCGAGCGCCTGAGCTGATCGCCCGGCCGCAGACCCCCAACAGGGCCCCTGCGTAACCGATTCAGCACCTGCGGTGACGGATCAGCCCGGAGTCCGGAAAGCCCCTGGACTCCGGGCCGTTTTGTGATCCAATCTCCCCCAGGATGTGACCTATCTCCCTCCCCGGAGGGATTTACGCAGCTCAGCGCCTTTCGGCACCAAACCCCAGGCCCAAAGTCCTGCCCGTTTCGTGACGTTACGCACTGACAGTTGGATAGTCCACCCTTCAAGCTGATGTAGGAAGTCGGGGGTCGACTTTGAACCGGGAGTACGTCAGTGAGCGCCATGCCGATCGCCTTGCTGGTCACCACGGCCGCCACGGGCGCCGTGGGCGTCGCCGTCCTGCGCACCCTCTTGCAGTTGCGCCGGCAGGTCGCCGCCCTGCACACCCAGCTCGCCAAGGACGCCAGGAACGCCGAGGAGACCGCCGCCGAACTGCGCGGCTTCGTCCCGGCCGCCCGCGGCACCGCCGACGCGGCTGAGATACGCGCCGCCGTCGCCGACGCGCTGGCGGAGGAGCGGGAGCGGGAGCTGGCCGAGGCCCGCGCCTTCTGGGCGGCGCAGGAGGGCCGTGACGCCTCCGACACGCCCACGCTGCTGGGCCTCCCGGACAGCGAGCTGTTCCTGCCCCGTCAGACCGACTTCGTGGGCCTGGAGCCCCTGGAGTCGGTGAGCGAGCCGACCGCGGACGCCGACGAGTTCGCCGGGGACTCCGCCGAACTGGCCGCCGCCCGCCGCCGTCACCCGTCCCACCCCGACTTCGTACCGGTCCAGTCACCGGTCGTGAACGACCACGAGCGCACGGTGGCGACGCTCGAGGAACTGGCCGCGTCCCAGATCGAACTGACCGACGTCCGCCCGGGCCCGCTCGGCACTCTCGACGTCTACGTCTTCGCCGACGGCACCACCCTGTGCATGACCCCGGGCCACCGCGAGACGGCGGAGCGCCTGGCCGCGGCCCTCACCGCGGGCGAGACGCCGTTCCTGCTGGGCGGGTCGGGCATCTCGGGCGCGTACACCCTGACGTTCCAGTGCGGCGCGGAGAACGTCTACATCCTGGCCGACCGGGTCATAGCGAGCCTGTGAGGCTCACACGCCCGCCCGCTTCTGCGCCTGCGCCACCAACTCCAGAGCTTCCTCGACCTGGCCCTCGTCCGTGAGTACGAGGGCCAAGTCGTGCGCCGCGACGGTGATCTGGTCCGCGGCGGCGAACATCCCGGCGTCCGGCATCTCGCGCGGCAGCGCCCCGGGCTCCTCGATGAGCTGCGCGCGCCGGACCAACTCTCTGGCCAGCGCCAGCGCCTCCGTGGCCGCGCCTCTCTGGAGCCGGCTCTGCGAAGCGGCGCGCAGACGATCGGCGAAGTGGTCCACCGCACGGGTGAGGGACGTCGTATCAGCCACGCCGCGAGACTACGCGTCGTACCGGCACTGTTGCCAACGGGCGAACACTCAGGCACCGTGACCTGAAGGACCGGCTTACATCCCCTTTGCTACCGGAGGCGCCGATGTCCCATGTCCTCTCCGAGGAGACCCACCGCAACATACTGGCCCGCATCCCCCATTGCACCGGTCGTGAGGTCGCCGACTGGCTGCGCACCGTCGACGAAGGCCCCGCTCTCCGCTTCGAGGAGAAGGTCAGCTGGCTGCGCGCCGAGCACAACCTCGCGTACGGCCACGCCAAGGCGATCATCCACGAGTACGACCTGAGGAGGGCCGCGCGCAAACTCCTCTAGCGCGCACGCGACACACCACCCTGTGGACACGGAGAAGGGCCCCGGGATCGGATCCCGGGGCCCTTCTCACTGCCTGGGTGGATCAGTCGCTGTTGAGGATCGAGAGGAGTCGCAGGAACTCCATGTAGATCCACACCAGCGTCAGCGTGAGGCCGAAGGCGGCGAGCCAGGCCTCCTCGCGCGGGGCGCCGTACGCGATGCCGTCCTCGACCTGCTTGAAGTCGAGTGCGAGGAAGCAGGCGCCGAGCAGGATGCCGATGACACCGAACACGATGCCGAGCGGACCGCTGCGGAAGCCGAGACCGTCACCGCCGCCGAAGACGGTGAACAGCAGGTTCACGGCCATCAGCAGGACGAAGCCGAGCGCGGCGGCCATCACGAAGCCGTAGAAGCGTCGGTTGACGCGGATCCAGCCCGCCTTGTACGCCACGAGCACACCGGCGAAGACTGCCATCGTGCCCATCACCGCCTGGGCGACGACGCCGTCCGCGATGTACGTGGAGACCGCGCTGGAGATCACGCCGAGGAAGACGCCCTCGAGGGCGGCGTACGACAGGATCAGCGCGGGGGCCGCGCGGCGCTTGAACGACTGGATCAGGGCCAGCACCATGGCGACCAGACCGGCGCCGATGGCGATGCCGTACGACTTGCCGAGGTTGGCCTCGTCGACGGGCAGCAGCACCCAGGACAGCACCGCGGTGACGACCACGGTGCCGAGCGTGGTCGCGGTGCGCGCGACGACGTCGTCCATGGTCATCCGGCCGGTGGCGGCCGGGGCCTGCGGCGGGGCGCCGTACGAGAGGTCCTGCTGGGCGTAAGGGTTCTGCGCGTACGGGTTGCCGGCCTGCTGGGCGTAGGGGTTGCCCTGCTGCGTGCCGACTGCGGGTCCCCCGGCCTGCGGCGCGGCGTTGAAGCCCGCGTAGCCGTTGTCGCGGCTGAACCCCCGTCGCGAGAAGACCGGGTTTCTGCTCCTCATTGCACTCCTCCGTGGCCACACTGCGCGGCCTTGAGCTCAAGGGTAATGGGTAGGCAAAGGATTGACCCTAGTGCTTGGGGAGGATCTTTCCCTCTTCCTGCTGGCCAACACGCTACGTGGCGTCGTGATTCCCGGCACAGGAGGGCCGTATTCATGACCAAGCCGCGACATGGCCGGTACCGCGCGGAGACCGGAGGGGCCCGGACGGGCCCTCGACGGGATCCGCCGTCCGTTCACCCGAACGGGAACCCGGTGTACGCCTCGGCCAGGTCGGTCTCGGCGGCGCGGGAGGAGGCGACCCGCTCCAGCCGGGCCAGCTGGAGACGGTCCTCGAAGGGGGTGGCGTCGGGAGCGCGGTGCAGGAGGGTGGTCATGTCGTACGAGAACCGCTCGGCCTGCCACACGCGCCGCAGACAGGTCTCGGAGTAGGCGTCCAGGAGAGTGGTGGACCCGGTCTCCCTGCGGTGCGTCAGCGCCCGCGCGAAGGTGACGACGTCCCCGACGGCGAGGTTCAGCCCCTTCGCCCCGGTCGGCGGCACGATGTGGGCCGCGTCCCCGGCGAGGAAGAGCCTGCCGTGCCGCATGGGCTCGTGCACGTAGGAGCGCATGGGGGTGACCGACTTCTGGGTGATCGCCCCGCGCTCCAGTTTCCAGTCGTCGTCGGTCTCGAAGCGGCGCTCCAGCTCGTCCCAGATCTGCTCGTCCCCCCACGCCTGCGCGTCCGTGCCCTCGGGCACCTGGAGGTAGAGGCGGGAGACGGACGGGGAGCGCATGGACAGCAGCGCGAAGCCGCGGTCGTGGCGGGCGTAGACGAGCTCGTCGTGCGAGGGCGGCACGTCGGCGAGGATGCCGAGCCAGCCGAAGGGGTACGTCCGCTCGAAGACACGGGTCGATGCGGCCGGGATCGCCTGCCGGGCGACGCCCCAGAAGCCGTCGCAGCCCACGACCCAGTCGCACTCGAGGACGTCCTCGACGCCCTCGTGGCGGAAGCGGATCCGCGGGTGGTCGGTTTCGGCGTCCTCGACGGCCAGCGCCTCCGTCTCGAACAGCAGCGGGCCGCCGTCCTCGAGCTGGAGCGCGATGAGGTCCTTGCAGACCTCGGTCTGCGCGTAGACCATCACCGACCGGCCGCCGGTGAGGGCGGGGAAGTCGACGCGGTGACGCCGCCTGGCGAACCGCAGCTCTATGCCGTCGTGGCGCAGCCCCACGCGGTCCATGCGCTCTCCGGCGCCGGCCGCGCGCAGCACGTCCACCGTGCCCTGCTCCAGGATCCCGGCGCGCTGGCGCTGCTCGACGTAGGCCCGGTCGCGGCTCTCCAGCACGACGGAGTCGATGCCGGCGTTGTGCAGCAGACGGGCGAGGAGGAGGCCGGCGGGGCCGGCGCCGACGATGCCGACGGTGGTGCGCATCGGGCGTTTCCCTTCACTGTTCGCACAGTGAAGTTTTCTTCACTGTATTGGGACGTGAGTCTGCGCTCCTGTTCACCGGGTGTCAACGGTCGAGACGCCGAGACGCATGGGGAAGGAGGGGGCCGACCGCCGCGGCGGTCAATGCCTCGATGGAGGATGCAGCGATCGCCGAGACGTCGGAAGTGCCCAGAGCCGGACTTGAACCGGCACGCCCGCGAAGGGGCAGCGAGGTTTAAGCTCGCCGTGTCTGCATTCCACCATCTGGGCAGGCCTGACAGCTCCGTTGGAGCTTCCGACCCTATCGGGATCCGTCCCTCGAACAGCGGAACAGCGGACCGATGTTGTCTTATTTTATTGACGTCTGAGGGTGCATCAGCACCTGGAACTGGCCATCCGCACTTGCCAGTAGCCTCGCGCGCGGCAACCGCTTGCGTACGCGGAATGACGGAATTTCACCGTCCGAACGAGGTTGCTCCACCGGTTCTTGACGAGCTGGCCCTCAGGGACGGGCGTCATCCCCAGGTATGACACGGCGGTCCACCGTCCGACCCGAGTCTGCCCTCGGAACCGGAACAGCGGGTGACTACACGGCCGTCGGCGGCCGGGACGATGGTTCATGTCCCCCAGACTTGCCGTCGTCCCGTCAGGAGCCACGCCCGTGACCACCAGCCCCCTCGCCGAACGGACCACCGCCGTGGCCGCACGCGCCACGGACCTGTCGAAGATCTACGGACAGGGCGAGACCCAGGTGGTCGCTCTGGACCGGGTCTCGGTCGACTTCCGGCAGGCCGAGTTCACCGCGATCATGGGGCCGTCCGGCTCCGGCAAGTCCACGCTGATGCACTGCGTGGCGGGCCTCGACAGCTTCTCCTCCGGCTCGGTGCGCATCGGTGACACCGAGCTCGGCGCGCTGAAGGACAAGCAGCTCACCAAGTTGCGCCGGGACAAGATCGGGTTCATCTTCCAGGCGTTCAACCTGCTGCCGACGCTGACGGCGATCGAGAACATCACGCTTCCGATGGACATCGCGGGGCGTAAGCCGGACAAGGAGTGGCTGGAAAAGGTCATCGGGATGGTGGGGCTCGCCGACCGGCTGGGCCACCGACCCTCGCAGCTCTCCGGCGGTCAGCAGCAGCGGGTCGCCGTCGCCCGTGCCCTCGCCTCCCGGCCCGACATCATCTTCGGTGACGAGCCGACCGGAAACCTCGACTCGCGTTCGGGCGCCGAGGTGCTGGGCTTCCTGCGCAACTCGGTGCGGGAGCTGGGGCAGACGGTGGTCATGGTGACCCACGACCCGGTGGCGGCGGCCTACGCGGACCGGGTGATCTTCCTGGCGGACGGGCGGATCGTCGACGAGGTGTACGGCCCGACGGCCGACTCGGTGCTCGACCGGATGAAGCAGTTCGACGCCAAGGGCCGCACCAGCTGATCCCCCACCGGGACCGACCGCTCGTCGACGAGCAGGACTGAGAAGAACCCATGTTCCGTACCGCCTTGCGCAACGTACTCGCGCACAAGGCCCGGCTCCTGATGACCGTGCTCGCCGTGATGCTCGGCGTGGCCTTCGTGTCGGGGACCCTGGTCTTCACCAACACCCTTTCCGGCGCCCTCCAGAAGAGCTCCGCCAAGGGCTTCGACCAGGTCGACGTCGCCGTCACCGCCGAGGTCCAGGACGACGTCGGCGACCGCATCGTCAAGACGCCCGAGCTGACCCAGGCGCTGCTGGAGCAGAGCGCGAAGGTGCCGGGCGCCGCGTCCGCCATCGGCGTCGTCAACGGCTTCACCGCCATCGCCGACAAGGACGGCAAGCTCGTCGGCGGCGGCTTCCAGTCGCAGGGCGGCAACTACTGGGGTGACAAGGACGCCCGGTACCCGCTCGCCACCGGGCACGCGCCGAGCGGCGCCGACGAGGTCGTCATCGACTCCCGGACGGCCGAGCGGGCCGGGTACAAGGTCGGCGACACCGTGCGGATCTCCGTCGACGGCCCCGTCCTCAGCCCGAAGATCACCGGCATCTTCACCACCGACGACGGCAACGTCGCGGCCGGCGGCAGCCTCGCCCTGTTCGACACGGCGACCGCGCAGACGCTCTTCGGCAAGACCGGCGCCTACGACGAGATCGACGTCCGGGCCGCCGCCGGGACCTCGCAGAGCGCACTGAAGTCCGCACTGGACAGCGCCCTGCCGAAGGACAGGGTCGAGACCGTCACCGGAAAGCAACTCGCCGACGACCAGGCGGAGATGATCGCCGCCTCGATGAGCGGGATGAAGCAGGGACTGCTGGTCTTCGCCGGGATCGCGCTGTTCGTCGGCACCTTCATCATCGCCAACACCTTCACCATGCTGGTCGCCCAGCGCACCAAGGAACTCGCCCTGATGCGGGCCGTCGGCGCCTCCCGCCGGCAGGTCACGCGGTCGGTGCTGATCGAGGCGTTCGTCGTCGGCACGGTCGCCGGGGTGACCGGTCTCGTCGCCGGCATAGGCATCGGGGCCGGGCTGCGCTCGCTGCTGGGGACGCTGGGGGCGACCGTCCCCGACGGACCGCTCGTCGTCTCGGGCGGCACGGTCGCCGCCGCCCTCGTCGTCGGCGTCGTCATCACCATGCTGGCGGCCTGGCTGCCCGGCCGCCGGGCCGCGAAGATCCCGCCGGTCGCCGCGATGAGCAGTGTGCACGCCACCGCGAGCACCAAGTCGCTGGTGCTGCGCAACACCCTGGGCGCGCTGTTCTCGGCGGCGGGCGTCGCCGTGGTCCTGGCCGCGACGACGATGAGCGGCTCGGACGGCCAGGCCCCCATGGGTCTCGGCGCGGTCCTGCTCATCATCGGCGTCTTCATCCTGACCCCGCTGCTGTCCCGTCCGCTGATCGCGGCCGCCGCGCCCGTCCTGCGGATCTTCGGGGTGTCCGGCAAGCTGGCCCGGCAGAACTCGGTGCGCAACCCGCGCCGTACGGCGGCCACGGCCTCCGCGCTGATGATCGGTCTGACCCTGATCACCGGTATGACGGTGATGGCGGGCAGCCTGCAGAAGTCCATCGACAAGATGGCGTCCTCCGCGATCCGGGCCGACTACGTCGTGTCCATGGCGAACGGCAACGAACTCTCGGCCGACATCGACGAGAAGCTCAAGGCCACCGACGGGGTCACCGCCACCAGCCCGATGCGCAACGCGCCCGGCCGGATCGACGGCACGACCGAGTACCTCACCGGCGTCACCGGCTCCACCATCGGCGGGCTGACCGACCTCAAGGTCGAGGACGGCTCCTTCAAGGTGGGCGGCGGGCAGGTCGTCGTCGACGACGCCACCGCCGAGTCCCACGGCTGGAAGGCCGGCTCGTCCTTCACGGTGAACTACGAGGACGGCAAGAAGCAGCAGCTGACGGTCTCCGGGGTCTACGAGGGCAACGAGCTGATCGAGGGCATCCTGCTGGACAACGCAGCCCTCACCCCGCACCTGACGGACCCGGCCGACATGCGGGTCATGGTCAAGACGTCCGGCGGCACCTCGGACGCCACGAAGGACCGGCTGGAGAAGGCCCTCGGCGCCAACCCGGCCATCAAGGTCCAGAGCAAGCAGGACCTCTCCGACGAGGTCGCGAAGATGTTCACGCTGATGCTGAACATGCTCTACGGGCTGCTCGCGATGGCCGTGATCGTCGCGGTCCTCGGCGTCATCAACACCCTCGCGATGTCGGTCTTCGAGCGGTCCCAGGAGATCGGCATGCTGCGGGCCATCGGCCTGGACCGGCGCTCGGTCAAGCGGATGGTCCGGCTGGAGTCCCTGGTGATCTCGCTCTTCGGCGGGGTGCTCGGCATCGGCCTGGGCGTGTTCTTCGGCTGGGCCGCCGGTGAGCTGCTCGGCACCCGCATGCCGACGTACGAACTGGTCGTGCCGTGGGCCCGGATGGCCGTCTTCCTGTCACTGGCCGCCGGCGTGGGCATCCTCGCCGCGCTGTGGCCGGCCCGGCGGGCGTCGCGCCTGAACATGCTGGCCGCGATCAAGTCCGAGTAGGCCAGGCCCGGTCGGGGCCCCGTCGCGCGATGCGACGGGGCCCCTCGTGCGTCGGGCGGCCGTCAGTTCCAGGTGCGGGCGCGCAGCGGCATCCCGGAGTCGCCCGACCCGGGGGTCCGGACGGCCAGGACCTGGTTGACGCCGATCTGGTTGCGTTCGAAGGCGACGGCGGAGGCGGCCATGTAGAGCCGCCAGACCCGGGCGCGACCGGGGCTGGTGAGGCGGACGGCCCGGTCCCAGCCGGCCTCCAGCCGGGCGACCCAGCGGCGCAGGGTGAGGGCGTAGTGCTCGCGGATCGACTCGACGTCACGGACCTCGAAGCCCGCGCGTTCGAGCTGGCCGACCGTGGTGCCGACGGGGGCGAGTTCGCCGTCCGGGAAGACGTACGCGTCGATGAAGGAGTCCACGCCGTACGCCGACTCGTCGCGCTGCGGACGGCGGGCGATCTGGTGGTTGAGCAGCCGGCCGCCGGGCCGGAGCAGCGCGAACAGGACGTGCGCGTACTCCAGGTACTTCTCGGAGCCGACGTGTTCCGCCATGCCGATGGAGGAGACCGCGTCGAACGGCCCGTCGGCGACGTCCCGGTAGTCCTGGACGCGGATCTCGACCTTGTCGGTGAGCCCGGCGTCGGCGACGCGCTTGCGGGCGAACGCCGCCTGCTCCTGGGAGAGGGTGATCCCGACGACGGTCGCGCCGTGCTCGCGGGCCGCGTGGATGGCGAGGGAGCCCCAGCCGCAGCCGACGTCCAGCAGCCGCGACCCCGCTCTCAGGTCCAGCTTGCGGCAGACGAGTTCGAGCTTGTCGCGCTGGGCGAGTTCGAGGGTGCTGTCCCCGGACTCCCAGTAGGCGCACGAGTAGACCATGGACGGTCCGAGGACGAGTTCGTAGAAGTCGTTGCCGACGTCGTAGTGGTGGCTGATGGCGCGTCGGTCGGTGCGGCGGGTGTGGAGGTGTCCGGTCCGGCGGACCTCTTCACGCGGCGGGGCGGGCGGCAGCGGCGGTCCGGCGAGTTTCAGCAGGCCGCGCACCGCCGAACGGAAGTCCGGGTCGCGCAGCGCCCGGCCGAGCGTGCGAGCGTCCTCGCCGCGCTGCCAGATCAGGCCGGAGATCAGATCGAGAGCGGTGTACAGGTCCCCCTCGACGGCCAGGTCGCCGGCCACCCAGGCGCGGGCGAGGCCGAGTTCGCCGGGCTTGAAGAGGAGCCGGCGCAGGGCCCGGCGATTGCGTACCACCAGGGTCGGCGCGTCAGGCGGGCCCGCCTGCGAACCGTCCCAGGCGCGGACGCGCACCGGGAAAGGGGCTCCCAGCAACTGCTCGACGAGGGCATGGAGCCGCGGCGCGACGTCAGCCATGATGCACACCTCCGTGACGGGTGATCCCGCAATGTCCTGACACCACGTAAACACGGAAGAGCGCGCCGTCCAGTCCCGCGCGGCCGTCACGGCTCGGCAAAATACATGCACAGGGCACGCGTCGCCGACGGCGCTCGGTTCGGGGGCGCCGGCGCGAAGGCCCGGCGCGGACCCCCGATCAGGCTCGGCGGACGCCGAAGGGGCCGCCCGCACCACGGATGGCGGACGGCCCCTTCGGGGGTGTTTCAGTGACCGGCGGCCCGGGGGCCGGAGGTCGGGTGACCGAAGGTCAGACGACCGGAAGTCAGGTGACCGAGGGTCGGGTGACCAGAGGCCAGATGACCGGGGGTCAGGTGACCAGAGGTCGGGTGACCGGAGGTCAGGAGGCCTTGGCCTTCTCGTTCTCGGTCTTCTCGGCGGCCGGCTTCGCGGCGACCGGCGCCGGCTTCGCGGCCTCGTAGAACTCCTCGCGCGGGGACTCCAGCGCACCCAGCGCCACGACCTCGCGCTTGAGGAACATGCCGAGCGTCCAGTCGGCGAAGACACGGATCTTACGGTTCCACGTCGGCATCGCCATACCGTGGTAGCCGCGGTGCATGTACCAGGCGAGACGGCCCTTGACCTTGATCTTCATCTTGCCCATGACGATCATCGCGACGCCCTTGTGGAGGCCGAGGCCCGCCACCGCACCCTTGTTGGAGTGCGAGTACTCCTTCTGCGGGAAGCCCCGCATACCGGAGATCACGTTGTCGCCGAGGACCTTGGCCTGCCGCAGCGCGTGCTGCGCGTTCGGCGGGCACCAGGCGTTCTCGACGCCGGCCTTGCGGGCGGCGACGTCCGGGACCTGGGCGTTGTCGCCGGCGGCCCAGATGTAGTCGGTGCCCTGGACCTGGAGGGTCGGGGCGGTGTCGACGTGACCGCGGGGCCCCAGCGGCAGGCCGTAACGGGCGAGCACCGGGTTGGGCTTGACGCCGGCCGTCCACACGATGGTGTTGGAGTCGACCTCGAGGCCGTTCTTCAGCACCACGTGGCCGTCGACGCAGGAGTCCATGGAGGTGGAGAGGTAGATCTCCACACCGCGGCCCTCGAGGTGCTCCTTGCCGTACTGGCCCAGCTTGGGGCCGACCTCGGGAAGGATCTTGTCGGCGGCGTCGACGAGGATGAAGCGCATGTCCTCGCGGGACACCGTCTTGTAGTACTTGGCCGCGTCCCGGGCCAGGTCCTCGACCTCACCGATGGTCTCCGCACCGGCGAAGCCGCCGCCGATGAAGACGAAGGTGAGCGCCTTGCGGCGGATCTCCTCGTCGGTCGTGGAGTCGGCCTTGTCGAGCTGCTCGAGGACGTGGTTGCGCAGGCCGATGGCCTCCTCGACACCCTTCATACCGATGCCCTGTTCGGCGAGGCCGGGGATCGGGAAGGTGCGGGAGACCGCGCCGAGCGCGATCACCAGGTAGTCGAAGGGCAGCTCGTACGCCTCGCCGACCAGCGGCGCGATCGTGGCGACCTTGCGGTCCTGGTCGATGGTGGTGACCCGGCCGGTGAGGACCTCCGCCTTGGGCAGCACGCGTCGCAGCGGGACGACGACGTGGCGCGGGGAGATGTTGCCGGCGGCGGTTTCGGGGAGGAAGGGCTGGTAGGTCATGTACGACCGGGGGTCGACGACCGTGACGGTCGCCTCGCCGTAGCGCATCTTCTTCATGATGCGCCGAGCTGCGTACAGGCCTACGTACCCACCGCCTACTACGAGGATCCTGGGACGCTCCGTGGTGCTCATGCCATCGAGTATCCACCCGCTCGAGGGGGGTCGCTCGTGCGCCCCTTCACAAGCTTCCCGGGGGTGTGTGCTATCCTCCGCGACCCGCGTGATCCACGTCATGGCGCGGAGCGGGAACCAGCGTGTAGGGCATGGCGTTGTCAATGCCGCGTGAGCTGCCTCTCCGGGCTCGGAAGGGCTCCGTGAGGGCCGCCGGAGACACCCTCCCCGGACCTCCGCGATACGTCCGCGCGCGCCTCTTTTGAACACGTTCACAGAGGTGTTGGGCCCCCGGAAGGGTCAACGGAGACGCCTCTGTCCTCCGACAGGGCCGAATTCCTTGTGAAGAACTTCACGAACTTTCCCGAGGGGGTGCCCCCGGAACGCGTCCGAGGGGCCACGAAGGGCCCCTCGGGTCTGCTCATACGCGCATCCTGCCTGCTCAGCAGAGTGCAGGTAGCGGGTCCGCCGGAGTCACGCGATCGACCAGGCGATGCCGTCGAGGATGTCGTGCTCGCTCACGACGACCTCCTGCGCGCCGATCCGCTCCATGATCGCCAGCAGGACGAGCGCGCCCGCCGCGATCACGTCCACCCGGCCCGGGTGCATCGCCGGATGCGCCGCGCGCTGTTCGTGGGTGGCCCGGAGAAGGTCGTCGCTGATGCTCCTGACCCGGTCGAGACCGATCCGCGCATGGTGGATCTTCGTGGAGTCGTACGCGTCCAGTCCCAGGGCGATCGCCGCGACCGTCGTCACCGAGCCGGCCAGGCCGACCAGGGTGTGCGCCTCGCGCAGCGGGACCGTCCGCTCGGCGAGGTCGAGGGCGGCCTCGATGTCGGCGCGCATCGCGGCGATCTGCCCGGCGGTGGGCGGGTCGGTGACCTTCCCGTCCACGACCAGGTGCCGTTCCGTCATCCGTACGCAGCCCACGTCGACGGAGCGCGCGGCACGCACCCGGTCGTCGCCGACCACGAACTCGGTCGAGCCGCCGCCGATGTCCACCACCAGGAAGGGCTTGGCCAGGTCGGCGCGCCCCTCGAGTTCCTTCGTGGCGCCGGTGAAGGAGAACTCGGCCTCCTGGTCGCCGGTGATGACCTCGGGCTCGACGCCGAGGATGTCCAGCACCCCGCGCACGAACTCGTCCCGGTTCTCCGCGTCCCGGGAGGCGGAGGTGGCGACGAAGCGCAGCCGCTGCGCGCCGTACTCCTTGACGGCGGCCGCGTACTCCCGGCAGGCCGCGAAGGTCCGCTCCAGCGCCTCGGGAGCGAGCCGTCCGGTGCGGTCGACGCCCTGGCCCAGGCGGACGATCGTCATCCGGCGGTCCAGATCGACCAGCTCGCCGGTCTCCGGGTCGGCGTCGGCGACGAGGAGGCGGATCGAGTTCGTACCGCAGTCGACGGCGGCGACCCGGGTCACCGGCCGGCCGCCTTCGCGTCGTCCCGCTCGACCGGCACCACGCACGTGCCCTTGCGCCACCACTGCGGGAGCATCTCCAGGGCCTCGTCGCCGAGGGGGTTCACGCCCGGGCCGGCCGCCAGGGAGTGCGCGACGAGCACGTGCAGGCACTTCACCCGGTCCGGCATGCCGCCCGCGCTCGGGAAGTTCTTCAGCTCCTCGATCTCGTCGCGGCGCCGGATGTAGTCCTCGTGCGCGGCACGGTAGGAGGCGGCCAGCTCCGGGTCGGCCTGGAGCCGCTCCGTCATCTCCTTCATCACGCCGTTCGCCTCGAGCGTGCCGATGGCCGAGTTGGCCTTCGGGCACGTCAGGTAGTACAGCGTCGGGAAGGGCGTGCCGTCGGGCAGGCGGGGGGCCGTCTCCACGACGTCCGGCTCACCGCACGGGCAGCGGTGCGCGATCGCGCGCAGACCGCGCGGCGGCCGTCCGAGCTGCTGCTTGAAGGCCTCGACGTCCGCGTCGGTGGGCTCGGTGCGCGGGGTGGTCGGCGGGGGCGTTTCCATGCCTGTCTTTCTATCGGTTCTGGCCACCGGCTCCGGCCACCGGCTCTGGGTACCGGTTCTGGCTGCGGGTCCTGGCCGACGGTCGGTTCACTGGTCGGAGGCGTCGGACTTGTCGACGCCGTCCCAGACGTTCGAGTACCAGGGGCGGTCGGTCGCCCCGAGGTCGGCGCGGGACTGCCTGGCCGCGTCCGGGTCGATCACGACGAACCCGGTCTCCCCCGGCAGCACGTAGTGCAGCCGCTGGCGGATCTGCTGCTCGGCGTAGGCGTCGTCCTGCCAGCGCGCCTTGAGGTCGCGCAGCTGCTCGACGCGTTCGCCGGCCTGCCGCTTCTCGCGCTCCAGATCGGCGATCTCGGCGCGCTGGGAGACGTACTGGCGCATCGGGTAGGCCAGGGCCACGATCAGCGTGCACAGGACGAGCGCGAGAAGCGCGGCACGGCCGGTGAGCCGGGAGCGGCGGGCCTGGCGCTTGGTCTGGGAACGGTAGACCCGGGCCGCGGTCTGCTCGCCGAGCAGCTTGATCCTGGTCGCGGTGGAGAAACGGTCCCGGTCCTTCACGGCCACTGCTTCCCGCCTCCCGTCTCACACGTGCGTACGTCCCCGCACACGGTACGGGACCGGTACGGGGACGTACGTACGACTGGCGGAGCCTTGCCCCGGTTGGGGTCGGCGGCGTCAGTCCTTGCTGTGCCCGAGGTCCGCGGAGCGGACGTGCGGGAAGGTTCAGCCCTTGAAGCGCGGGAACGCGCTGCGGCCGGCGTACACCGCGGCGTCGTCGAGGATCTCCTCGATGCGCAGCAGCTGGTTGTACTTGGCGACGCGGTCCGAGCGGGCCGGGGCGCCGGTCTTGATCTGACCGCAGTTCACCGCGACCGCGAGGTCGGCGATGGTGACGTCCTCGGTCTCGCCGGAGCGGTGGGACATCATGCACTTGAAGCCGTTGCGCTGGGCCATCTCGACGGCGTCCAGGGTCTCGGTCAGCGAACCGATCTGGTTGACCTTGACGAGCAGGGCGTTGGCGGAGCCCTCCTCGATGCCGCGGGCCAGACGCTCGGGGTTCGTGACGAAGAGGTCGTCGCCGACGATCTGGACCTTGTCGCCCAGCTTGTCGGTGATGACCTTCCAGCCGGCCCAGTCGTCCTCGTACAGCGGGTCCTCGATGGAGACGAGCGGGTACGCGGAGACGAGCTCCTCGTAGTACTCGGTCATCTCGGCGGCCGAGCGGGACTTGCCCTCGAACTCGTACTTGCCGTCCTTGTAGAACTCGGACGCGGCGACGTCGAGAGCGAGCGCGATCTGCTCGCCGGGGACGTAACCGGCCTGCTTGATGGCCTCGATGATGAGGTCGAGCGCGGCGCGGTTGGACTCCAGGTTCGGGGCGAAGCCGCCCTCGTCGCCGAGGCCGGTGGACAGGCCCTTGGTCTTCAGCACCTTCTTGAGGGTGTGGTAGACCTCGGCACCCCAGCGCAGGGCCTCGGAGAAGGACTCCGCGCCGATCGGGGCGATCATGAACTCCTGGATGTCCACGTTGGAGTCGGCGTGCGAGCCGCCGTTCAGGATGTTCATCATCGGCACCGGCAGCAGGTGCGCGTTGGGGCCGCCCAGGTAGCGGAACAGCGGCAGGTCGCTGGCCTCGGAGGCGGCGTGCGCGACGGCGAGCGAGACGCCGAGGATGGCGTTGGCGCCGAGCGAGCCCTTGTTGTCGGTGGCGTCCAGGTCGAACATGGCCTGGTCGATCAGGCGCTGCTCGGTGGCGTCGTAGCCGACGAGCTCCGGGCCGATCTGCTCGATGACGGCGAGGACGGCCTTCTCGACACCCTTGCCGAGGTAGCGGTTGGGGTCACCGTCGCGGAGCTCGATGGCCTCGAAGGCACCGGTGGAGGCGCCGGACGGAACGGCGGCACGACCCGTGCTGCCGTCGTCGAGGCCGACCTCGACCTCGACCGTGGGGTTGCCTCGGGAGTCCAGGATTTCCCGGGCTACGACGACGTCGATGGACGGCACGAGCATCTCCTTCTTGGGATGTGACGCTGGTTGTGCGGGGCCCAGGGGTCTTGACGAGCCCTTGCTGAGCCTTGCGACTAGAGCCTAACCGCCCCGGGACCGTCGGCAGCCGACCGACCGTCCCGTGGACAGACAGACGGTACCTATTGTTTCCGCCCGGAACAAAGGGGGTGGCCGAGAAAAGCCGACAGGAAGTGACGAACGGGCAAAGAGAAACCCCGCTCCGGTGCGTACGGGGGAACACGCACCGGAGCGGGGAGCCCGTGGGGACGGGGGGTGACCCTCACGAGGTCTTCAGTGTGCCGACCTCGGATATGAGGGCGCTGTGGCTTCTCTGGGGGCCAGGTGTCACTTCACGCGAAGCGACGCCCTGGGCGCAGGGTCATTTCAGGCGCAGTGTCACTTCAGGTGCAGCTGCTGGCCCGGGTAGATCAGGTCGGCGTCGACGACGATGTCCTTGTTCAGCTCGAACAGCTTCGCCCAGCCGCCCTTGACCTTGTGCTTCTCGGCGATGGTGCTGAGGGTGTCGCCCTTGACGACCTTGTACTCGCCGTCACCCTTCTTGACCTTCTTGCCGGTCGGGGTGGTGACCGTCTTGGAGGCGGCCGGGCGGTCGGTCGAGCGGGAGGCGCTCTGCTCCTCGGTCGAGCGGCTGCCGGTGCTGCCGCTGCTCGACGAGCCGGCGGAGCCGGAGGAGCTGGACGAGCCGGAGCTCGAGGAGTCGGCGCTCGAGCCGTTGTAGGCGGCGCCGGACAGGCCGGTGCCGCAGACCGGCCAGGCACCCTTGCCCTGACCGGCGAGGACCTTCTCGCCGATGGCTATCTGCTGGGACTTGGAGGCCTGGTCGGCGGTGGAGGCGTAGGCGGTGCCGCCGTACGCGGCCCAGGTGGACGCCGAGAACTGGAGACCGCCGTAGTAGCCGTTGCCGGTGTTGATGGACCAGTTGCCACCGGCCTCGCACTGGGCGACCGCGTCCCACTCGGAGGCGGTGGCGGCGGAGGCGTTGCCGGCCGCCATCAGCGGAGCGGCGATGGCGACGCCGGTGACGCCGGCGAGCGTGGCGACGCGGGTCGCCTTGGAGGGACGGCGGTGCTTGCCCTTACCGGAAAACAGCATGGTGGATCCCCTCACCGACGCCTGCGAGGTGAGCTGTCGGGTTCGGGCCGTGTGAGTTGCCCGGCCACTTCCTCGCCCGTCGGAGCGCTGCTCCGTGGGAGGTGTGGCTTCACCCCGAGCCGTTCCGGTCAACCGACCGGCGCGGCACTTACCTTGGGTCCCCCGCTCCTGCCTACGGCGCTTGACGCGACGACTGTTCCCGGGTCGTCGCTGGCAGGATTCGGCGTTGCGACGGCCGGGGCTCGGGTTGCCGAGCGGCCTCGACCGTAGACACGCGATCGGCGGAATTTCAAAGACGATCAGGGCTTCTGAGACTCATCCCACACTTTCACCAAAACGGACATTCGGCGCGAAGTGTGACGCGAACTCCCGCTGCTTTTCTTGGGCTTTGCGCCCTATTCCACCCCTGTGTCGAGAGTCTGACCGGCGGCGATGTTGCTCGGGTCGACGCCGATGAGGTCCCTGTTCTCGTCGTAGAGGGCACGCCATCCACCGTCGAGACCAAGGGAGTCGGCGATGGACGCGAGAGAGTCGCCCTCCTGGACGACATAGGTGGCCGCTGCATGCCGGCCCGCGGAGGCGGCGGCGGTGCCGTCCACGCCGGCGTCGGTCGCGCTCTTGGTCGCGGCCTCGTCGGCGGTGGCGCCGCGGTGCTTGCCCGAGCCGAGGGAGCCGGTGTCGACGAGGCTCCAAGAACCTTCGTCCTGGACGTATTTGTCCGAGTCGTCCGCACCCGGGGTCGCCGTGGGCGAGCCGTCGCCCGTCGAGCCGTCGCTCCGGCCGCCGGACGTGCCGGATTCGCCCGTGGCGGCGGAAGAGGACGAAGGGGAGTAAGCGGACGCCGAAGGCGAACCGGCGGAATCAGCGGACGAGTCGGACGATCCGGTCGAGGAGTCGTCGTCGGCCGTGGAGCCCGAGGATCCGGACAACCCCCTGGACAGGTCGGACAATCCGGAAGACCCAGATGAGTCGGACGAGTCGGACGAGTCGTCCGCCACGCCGGTGTCCACGTTCAGCGCGCCGTTCTCCTGGGTGAGCCCGGAGGTCAGCCCGCAGGTGCCCCACGCGCCGATCCCCTCGGCCGCGAGCACCTTCTGCGCGACGGCGATCTGCTGGCTGCGACTGGCCTGGTCGGGGCTGGTCGCGTAGTCGAGGCCGCCGTGCGCCTCCCAGTCCTTCTGGGTGAGGCTCAGGCCGCCGTACTCGCCGCCCCCCTCGTCGGCGCTCCACGAGCCGCCGGTCTCGCACTGCGCCACCTTGTCCCACACCGTGCCGTCCGCAGCGCTCGCGCCGGAGGCGGCGAGCAGCGGGATGGCGATGGCGGAGCCCGTCACTCCGGCCGCGACAAGGAGTGCCGGGGCCTGGCGGGGGCGACGGTGACGACCGTTCCCGGAGAGCATGCGAGGGGCCTTTCTCTGGACAGCACTGACCGGCGCGGCGGGTGGAACCGATGTCGTCGCGCTGACGAGAGAACGTATCGGCAGACGATCACTTGTCACAAGTTAATGCCGCGCAGATCACGTGAAGATCACAGACTTGAGTGTTGGTCACCTTCACTCCGCCGAGCGGTCACACTCCGGCTGACATCCGGTCAGGTATGGATCACTTATGAACCGGAATGCACCGGAGTGAACTCGACCGGCAAAGTCCGCAGTCCGCGCATGATGAGCCCGCCGCGCCACCTCAACTCGGTTGGATCCACGGCCGGTCGGAGATCGGGCAGCCGGGTGAGCAGGGTGGCCAGGGCGGTCTGCCCCTCCAGCCGGGCCAGCGGGGCTCCCAGGCAGTAGTGGATGCCGTGGCCGTAGCCGAGGTGCTGGTTGTCACGGCGGGACAGGTCGAGGGTGTCGGGGTCCGAGAAGCGCGCCGGGTCACGGTCGGCGGCTGCCAGCACCACGAGCACGGGATCGCCCGGCGCGATGTCCTGGCCGCCGATGCTCAGCGGCTCGGTCGCGAACCGCCAGGTGGCGAGTTCCACGGGGCCGTCGTAGCGCAGGAGTTCCTCGACGCCCGTTTCGAGGAGGCCGCGGTCGCCGTCGTCCTCGGTGAGGGACCGCTGGAGGCGTGCGCGCTGCTCGGGGTGGGTGAGGAGGGCGTAGGTGCCGTTGCCGATGAGATTGACGGTCGTCTCGAAGCCCGCGAACAGCAGGATGAAGGCCATGGCGGCGGCCTCGTTCTCGGTGAGGTGCTCGCCGTGGTCCGAGGCGCGGATCAGACCCGAGAGGAGGTCCTCGCCGGGAGCCGGGTCGGCGGGAAGCTCCGCGCGCTTGCGGTGGATGAGCTCCAACAGATAGCCGCGCATCTTCTTCACCGACCGCGCGACACCGCCCCGCGGACCCCCGCCGTGCCGGATCATCATCCCCGCCCAGTCGCGGAAGTCGTCCTGGTCCTCACGCGGGACGCCCAGGAGGTCGCAGATCGCGTAGATGGGGAGAGGGAAGGCGAAGTCGTGGATGAGGTCGGCCTTCCCCTCGGCGGCGAACCGGTCGATGAGCTGATCCGTCAACTCCTGGACCCGGGGTGCGAACTCGGCGACCCGGCGCGGGGTGAAGGCCTTGCTGACGAGCCGTCGCAGCCGGGTGTGGTCCGGCGGGTCGATGTTGAGCAGATGCGTCATCAGCTCGGCCTTGCGCTCACCGGGGATGCCGGTCCTGCCCTTGGCGTGCGCCGGTTCGTCGTGGTGCGCCGGGTTCTTGGAGAGCCGCTGGTCGGCGAGGGCCTGTTTCGCGTCGGCGTACCGGGTGACCAGCCAGGCCTCGACACCGCTGGGAAGAACGGTGCGGTGCACGGGCGCGTGCTCGCGCAGCCAGGCGTAGGCGGGGTAGGGGTCGGTCGCGAACTCCCAGGTGAAGAGTTCGGGAGCGGTGCGGTCCGGGTTGTCTGTGTCGGGCTGCTCGGTCACTCCCTGACCGTAGCGGTGTCCTCGCTGCGCTCCGCGAGGGCCTTCCGCGCGGCGGGGTGCCCCATGTCGGCGGCCTTGCGGTACCAGAGGGTGGCTTCGGCCGGGTTGTCCTGCTTCTCGAGGAGCAGGGCGAGCCGGTAGGCGGCGTAGGCGTCGCCCCGGGCGTGACCCTGCTCGTACCCCTGGCGGGCCTCTTCCGGGAGCCCCATCTTCTCCGCCACGACGGCCTGGTGCGTGGCGTCCAGCCTGCCGTCGCCTGCGAAGTAGCCCGCGGCGTCGTCCAGGCTCTGCCGCGGCTTGCGGATGTCGGCCAGCAACTCTGCGGCCCCCTCGTCGCCGTCGGCGGCGGCGCGGGCCAGCAGTACCTCGGCGGCCTCTTCCTCGTGACTCAGCAGGAAGGACACGGCCGCGCTGCGCGCCACCGGGGTGTATCCCTGCATCTCGGCACCTATGTAGTGGTCCATCGCCTCGCTGAGGTCGCCGCGCCCCAGCAGCAGGTCACCCAGCCGGTGCGTCGCCGCCATGTCGGCGTCGGCCACCGCCTTGCGCAGCCACTGCTCGGCCAGCGCCAGGTGCGCCTCCCCGACCAGCCGCGCCTGTGGACCATCGGGCTTCGCCTCGGCCGCCACCCGCAGATAAGGCAGCGCCTCCTCCGCCTCCCCCTGCCCGAGGAGCCGCTCGCCCACCTGCCCCGCCAGCTCCTTCTTCCCCGCGTCCACGGCCTTGCGCAGCCAGTCCAGCGCCGTCGCCTCGTTCTCGGAGAGCAGGCTCAACATGTGCATCGCCCCGGCGTCACCGTCCCGCGCCCTGGCCGAGAAGAGGATGTCGGCGGTCGCACGGACGTTCAGGTGCACCCCGGCGTCGTATTTCGTCCCCTCCAGCGCACAGCGCCAGACGGCTTCCGGGACCGCCCTCGCGGCCTCCTGCTCCATGTCGGCCACCAGCGAGCCGTACGGCCGCCAGGTCTCCTCGCTCTCCCCCACCCGGAGCGGCGCTCCCGGTACCAGCATCCCGGTGACCCCGTGCAGCGGCTGGACGGCCCAGTCGACTGCTTCCTGGAACGACTCCGCATCCGGACGCCCCGCCGACCGACCCGCCCCGTAGCTCCGGCACGTCTCCTCCAGCAGCCGACGGGGGATGTCCCCGGTGACGCCGCAGCGGGCGAGATCCGTCGCGGCCCGGATCAGCAGGTACCCGTACGGATGGCGGCTGTTGGAGCGCCCGGCCCGCTGCCACTGCGCCCGGAGTTCCGCGCCGATGGCCAGGTACTGGGTGACGCCGGTGGCGCCGCGCCGGTCGAGGGCCTCGCCGAGCCGGTCGTCGCGCAGGCCGGTCAGCCGCTCGACCTCCTGCTCGCTCCACCCCGAACTCACCCGCTCCGACCGGGCCAGCGTCATCAGCCGGGACGCGGGTCCGCCTCCGAAGCGATGCGTGTCGTAGGCGTCGTCGCCCATGGTGGCCACCACCGGGACCCCGAGCGTCCTCAGCTCGGCCAGCAGGCCCACCGTCAGGCCGTGCTCGCCGAGGTGGCCCTCCAGCTCGTCCAGCCAGAGCACGTACGCGCCGTCCCGGCCGCGCAGCAGGGCGGGCAGTCCGCGCAGGTCCGTGCCGGGGGCCGGCGCGTACACCCGGGTACCTGGCTCGGTCTCGCGGACCACGGCCGCCCAGGCCGTCCTCGACTTGCCGGTGAGCGGGCCGCCCGTGATCACCAGCAGCCTGTCCTGCGTGGTCCAGCCCCGCAGCGTCTCGTCGAGGTCACGGGGCACGTACGGCGGCAGCCCCGGGCCCGTCGCGCGCCGCCCGGCGGGCCGAACGCCCAGGGTCACCAGGTCGGCGCCCTCCACCGTGGGCCAGCCGGCGGGGTCGGGCACCACGAAGACGCCGGGCGGCGTGGCATAGGTGTGCTGGTTCAGAACACCCACGACGGGACCGTGGTAGTTGCCGCCGTAGTAGCCGACGGCGTCACCGGAGGAGGCCAGGGCAGCGGGCCCGGAAAGCGGGGCAGCGGGCCCGGAGAGCTGAGGAGTCCGCTCGGAGAGCTGAGGAGTCCGCTCGGAGGATCGGGCAGGGTGCCCGGAGAGCTGGGCGGCAGGCTCGGACACCTGCGGGACCCGCTCGGAGGACCGGGCAGTGGGATCGGCGCGCTGGGGAGTGGGCTCAGGCAGCCATGGAGTCTGCTCGAAGCGGTCGATCAGCTCGAACAGATCGGTGAGCGCTCCTCCCTTTCCGGACAGGAGCCAGGCCTCGAAGTGCCGGCCCTCGACCTCGACGAGTGTCTCCTCTGAGCCGTCTGAGCCGTCTGAGCCGTCGAACGGAGAGGTGATCTGCGCCGGAACCGACCCGGCTCCCCCGTGTCGCACGAACCACTCGACGAACGCCCGCCGGATCTCCTCCCGGTTCTCCGACAGCAGCCCCCTGTTGAGCACCTCCGCGGCCCAGACCGCCAGCTCCTCCGACTCCCGTTCCATACAAGCCCCCGCACCCCACGAACCGGATCAGGAGCTCACCGTACTAACCATCGACCCCCTCGACACCCCGGATCGCGTCCCGGTACGCCCGGGCCGCCGCGCGCAGGGCCGCCTCCGGGTCGACGCCCTCCGATTCGGCTCGTGCCGCCAGGGCCAGCAGTTCGTAGCCGATGCCCTCGGCCGTCGGCAGCGGCACCTCCAGCCGTGCGGTGCGGGCCCGGGACACCAATTTCGCCGCGAGGGCCAGGCCGGGCTGGTGGAGGGGGACGCCGTCCGTCACCGACTCCCGCCGCTTCTCCGCCGCCTTCGTGCGCAGCCAGTGCTCCTTCACTTCCTCCGGGGTGGTGGCCGTGGCGTCGCCGAAGACATGGGGGTGGCGGTGGATGAGCTTGGCGACGATCGTGCCCGCGACGTCGTCGACGGAGAACGGGGACTCCTCGTCCTCCTCGGCGATGCGGGCGTGGAAGACGACCTGGAGCAGGACGTCGCCCAGCTCCTCGCGGAGTTCGTCGTGGTCGCCGTCCTCGATCGCCTCGACCAGTTCGTACGACTCCTCGACCGCGTACTTCGCCAGGCCCTTGTGGGTCTGCTGGGAGGACCACGGGCATTCGGCGCGGATCCGGTCCATGACCTGGACGAGGTCGAGGAGCCGGGCGCCGGGGAGGTCGTAGGAGGCGGGGAGCAGTTCCAGGTCGGGCATGGACACGCGGCCGGAGCCGGCCAGGCGGGCCAGGCCGTCGGTGAGGGCCGGTTCGCCCTCGCCGGTGGCCACGACCACGACCGTGCGGCCGTCGGCGCAGGCGGAGAGCAGTTCCTCGGCGGTCGGGGAGGTCTCCTCGACGGTGATGCCCGCGTCCCGCAGATAGGGCAGCTGCGGATGCGCGCCGTCCGCGCACAGCACCCGGTCCGCCGTGCGCAGGGCCTGCCAGGCGGGCCAGGACAGCAGGCCGGGGGCGACGCGATGGCTGGTGGTGAGCAGGACGACGCGGCCGGGGGCGTCGGCCGTGGTGTGGGCAGCGTCGGAGCTGATGGCGTTCACACCCCGAACGTAACCCACGCCCGTCAGCGGCCCCGCGAGTTATCCACAGGAAGGGCCGACCGGTCATACGGTCACATGGTCACGTCGTCTGCTGCGTCCCGGCCGCCGAGATCTCCCGTACCCAGGGCGTCTTCGCGTCGACGCGGGCGACCTTCTGCGCGTCCCAGTTCCCGTAGCGCGGGTTGAGATCCACGTCGAGTGCCTTGGACGCCTTGGACAGCGCGTTCCAGAAGGCCGGCTGGCTGGTGTCCGTGCCGAGTTCGGTGGCGAGTTTCTGGGCCTCCAGCTGGAGACGGAGGTTCTCGTCGAGACGCTGCGGCGGAATGCCGTACTGCTGGAGCCACGCCGTCTCCAGGCCCTTCGCGCCGCCCGCCTGCTGCTCCAGGCCGGCCCGCATCTCCTGGACCTCCCGGCGGCTGACGGTGATGCCCGCGTCCTCGGCGGCGCGGTGCAGCACCTTGTCGAGGACCATGCCGTGCAGGGTGTCGCGGGCGAGGGAGCCGGTCTGGGCGACGGCCTGCGCGTACTGGGCGTCGTCGGTGACCGCGGCCCGCTGGGCCGTGCGCACCTCGTTCACCCGGCTCTCCAGTTGCGCGACGGTGATCCGCTGGTCGCCGACGACGGCCGCCGCGCCGGGATGCGCGTCGTTCCCGCAGGCGGCGAGGAGAGGGGCCGCCACGATCGCGGCGGACAGCAGGAGCGCGGTGCGACGACGGCGGTGCAAGGGAAACCTCCCGAGGAGATTGTGCGACGGTGCACAAAGTCTTGCGGTGATCGATGTTAGGCAGTGGGGCGGCTGGGGCCAACCCATTCGACCAACGATTCACCAGGACTTCGGGCACCGCCGCGCCCGCTCGTCGCCCGCTCTTCGGTGCGAGGGCTCAGCCCGCCGCGCGCGGGGCACCCCTCACGAGGGCGATCCGGTTCAGCCGACGATGGCGACCGGGGCGTCCCAGGCGTCGCGGTCCACGGTGATCGTGTAGCCGCCGCGGGTCTCCTTGCTGTTCACCATGTACTGATGACCACGGCTGTGGCCGGTGTACTGGGTGGCGCCCCACGGCCAGTCGGTGGTCGTGGTGTCCTTCTTGTCCCACAGGGCGTACCAGAGGTTGCCCGGCAGGTCCGTCTTGTTCGTCGCGGTGGCGACGGCCTTGGCGCTGGAACTGCTGAAGCCGTAGTAGCCGGCCCGGTACGTCTTGGCGCGCAGCGTCTTGGTGAAGGAGCGCACATACGTCAACACGGCGTCGTTGCACGCCTTGTTGGTGATGTCGTAGGGCTCCATGTCGAGGTAGACCGGGCTGCCGGCCTTCATGCCGAGCGCCGAGGCCTTGGCGACCGCGTCCGCGCCGTCGGTCGCGCCGAGGGAGGCGGCCGTGGCGGCGGTGAGCTTCTCGGGGCTGGAGCCGGTCTGGCAGGACGGCTGGGCGCCCACGTAGATCGGGATCAGCTTCCAGCCGGCCGTGTTGACCGACTTCACCCAGGAGGCCGTCAGGTTGGGCTGCGCGCAGCCACGGTTCTTGCCGCCGACGTAGACGGCGGCGCCCCCGTAGTAGCCGTCGGTCTTCCAGGCCTTCATCGCGGCCAGCGAAGGCGCGGTGCAGGCATCGAAGGCGCGGCCGGTGTACGTCTTCTGGGCGGGCCAGGTGGTGGCCGCCATCGAGGTCTGCGCCGCTATCCCGGCCCCCGCGAGGACGGCCGCGCCGGCCACACCCCACGTGATGTATCTGCGCTTTCTGGACTGCCGGTGCTCGGCCATCCCCACCCCATCGTTCGTTTTTCGCGTACGGCGCTGTCGCTGCGTACGGTCGTGTCCGGCTGAAATCCCCTGATTCGGTGCGACGATACGGCCTCGGCTCGACGTCCAGCACCTGAACGGAACGCACGGTAACCCGCGGCCTGTCACCGATCGGGAAACGCAGGGCCCTCATAGACACAAGATTCACTCATGTCACAGTAAAGAAGCGATGCCCTGCAGCGGCCTGTCCGTGTCCTACCCTTGGCCCCTGGTGACTTGGGGGGCGACATGACAATGCCGACGATGCCGACCGGGGCGGGCGCGGAGAGACAGCTGACGGCCGGCTGGTTCCAGCGGCTCGCCTGGGTGGCCCTGGTCTGGGGCTCGCTGGGCTTCCTGGTGTGGGTGCCCTTCCTGTACGTGGCGATCCGCCGCGGCCTGTCCTCGGACTGGGTGGCCTTCGGCTCGTTCGCGCTGTACGAGTGCGCGATCCTGCCGTGGGCGGTGATCACGCCCGACGGCGACGGGGACGCCCTCTTCGGCGTCGCCATCCTGGTGACCCTGCTGACGGCGACGGTGCTGCTGCTGTCCGCGGTGTTCGACAAGAAGATCCCGACCGCCCAGCCTGTGTACGGAGCGGCCATGGCCCCTCAGGGCCAGCCGTATCAGCAGGGCTATCCGTACGGGCGGTAGCCGCCGCGCGCCAGGGACTTCGGGCGCGGCACGGGGGGCAGGGGGGGAACGCTCCGGGTACCGCCGGCAGCGACACCGCCCGCCCGCCCCGAAGAGGGTGCCCGCCCCGAAGACCTCAAAGAGGGTGCCGCATCCACACGTTGGGCTCGACGTACACCGCGTAGTCCCGCTCCGGCTCGCACCGGACGGGGACCAGCGC
Organism: Streptomyces sp. NBC_01334; assembly: GCF_035983595.1. Classification (NCBI taxonomy): domain Bacteria; kingdom Bacillati; phylum Actinomycetota; class Actinomycetes; order Kitasatosporales; family Streptomycetaceae; genus Streptomyces; species Streptomyces sp. NBC_01334. The sequence goes on from NZ_CP130718.1 coordinate 4,214,726, forward strand.
GCCGGGCACCTCGACGTCGCCCTGCGTGTCGAAGGGCAGCCCGGTCCAGCGCCGCCACTCCGCCAGCGAGCCCGCCACCGTCATCGACGCCGGCGCGACCCGCTCGATGCTCGCGCCCGCCCGGGCGTGCACCCGCAGCCACGGGTCGTACGGCAGCCCGTCCTCCCGCACCCGGTGCGCGTACTCCTCGATCGGAGTGCGCGGCTCGAGGTGCTTGGCGTTCGGCCGGACCGGGGCCACGACCTCGGTGAAGCCCTTCGCCCGGGCACTGTCCCGCATCGCCGCGAGCATCCGCCCGGACAGGCCGAGACCCTGCGCGTGCGGGGCGATGACGATCGAGATCGCGCTCACCGTGTCGGGCCGCGCCCCGCTCCGCTGATCGGCGAAGGCCCAGACGAGCACCTGGTCCCAGCCCCGGGCGGGCAACCCGCCCCGGCCGTCGGCGTGCAGGGCGAACGGCACGCTGTAGGCATGGGCGACGACCTGCCCCCGCTCGTCCTGCGCGAACAGCACGTACTCCGGGAACTCGACGGGGATCCGGCCGTAGTGCGCGTTGCCCACCGGGTCCTGTGTCGCGAACTCCGGCCAGGTGTCGGGCATGTCCTGGACCGGGCCGAGCATGTCGGGACGGTCGGCGAGGCTGGACACCTTCAGTTCCATACGGTCACGGTAGGCGAGGAGCCGAGCGGACGGGACTGGATTTCGGCGGCCTCGGCAGTCTCGGCGACCTCAGAGGCTCGGGGCTCTCGGTCGGCTGCTTCGCCGGGCGCCGGAGGACCGCCGTAGGCCCACGTGAGGCAGCCCCCGGTGCCGCCGCTGGTCTGCCGACCCTCACTCACCCCGCGTGGAAACGCTCCGGCGCCTTCGTGGGGTTGCCCCCGGTGGGGAGTTTCTGGGCGGGGCAGGTCTCCAGGACCTTCTCCATCGCGGACTTCTCCGCCGCGGTGACCCACAGTTCGTATTTCTTCTTCACGGCGACCTGCGCCGCTACGTACGTGCACCGGTAGGCCTTGTTGGGCGGCAGCCAGGTCGCCGTGTCGCCGTCGCCCTTGGAACGGTTGGTGCTCGCGTCGACCGCCAGGAGGTTGAGCGGATCGTTGGCGAGAGCGATGCGCTTGCCGGCGTCCCAGTACTTGGCGCCCTTCTGCCAGGCGTCGGACAGGGCGACCACGTGGTCGATGTCGACCTTGCTGCTGCCACGCCGGTACGTCACGTCCTTCCCGGAGTACGGGTCCGACTCCAGCACACCGTAGGACACCTTGCACACGCCGCCGGTGAACTTCACCTCCTCCAGGTCGCGCTTGAGTATGTCGTCACGGGTGTCGCAGGAGTTGGAGTCCGTGTCCGCCCAGGCGGAGCCGAACTTCTCCCGGTCGTAGCCGGTCTTGGGTGCCCGTCCCTTCACGGCCAGCGACTCGGCCGCCGCGAGAGCCGCTCCGCCGCTCCCCGCTCCACCGCCCGCCGTCGCTCCCGCACCACCGGAACCCGCGCCGGAACCGGAGTCCGAGCCGGTGACCTGCTCCTTGCATCCGGCCAACGAAACGGCACACATCAGCACGGCGGCGACCGCCGCCCCACCCCTCAGACGCTTCACGCGCCCCTCCCCTTGCCTGCCCGACGCCACCCCGCACAGGGCGCTTTCCCCTGACGGGGACTGGCACACACGGTAGCGAGGGAGCGCTCGGGGGCAGTCGGGAGGTCCAGACCACCATCGACTCAAGTGGGCATCTCGTACTTGTCGGGAATATCGTCGGTGGAGAGTCACCTCCGGAAGGAGCTCTGGATGGGCATCCTCGACAGGTTCAAGAGCAACAAGACGGCACAGGACAAGGCCAGGAACATGTCCGACGCCGCGGAGCAGAAGGCGAACGAGAAGACGGGCAACAAGTACGAGTCCCAGGTCGACTCCGGGCAGCAGAAGCTGAACGAGCGGCTCGGCATGGACGAGGAACGGCCCGACCAGCCCTAGCCCGCAGTCTCGACCCGGACCCGGCCGCAACGCCCGGCCGCAGCCCGGCCCGAAGACTCATGGGGCCGAGCCACCGACATCACCCGGCACATGAGGCCGTCCGCGCAGAGCGAGCCCGCCGCGGGCGGCTTCACCCTGTCCCCCGGCGGAGCGGCGGCGCTCACACCCTGCCGATGCCGAGCGTCGACTCCGAGGGCAGCAGTCCGGATCCCAGCACCGCGACCCAGTAGTCGCCGAGGAGTGCGGCCAGGCGTTCCGTGAACTGCGGGCCGAGGGCCTGCCAGGGACCGAGCGCCAGCCGGTCGGTGTCCTCCTCGACACGGCGCCGCAGCTCACGGCCCGCTTCCGTCGCCGTACCGTCCGCCTCGAGCAGGCCCCTGGCCGCCAGCCGCTCGCTCGCCGCCGCCCATTCCTCGCGGGTCCAGCCGCGGCTCTCGAAGCGCTCGACGGACGCGGCACCTATCGCGGCGAAGGACACCAGCGCCTCGGCCGGGTCGAGGCCGGCGAGAAGCAGGGCGGCGAGATGACCGTCGCCGCGGTGTTCCCGCAGGACGGTCGCCGCCTGCCAGAGCTGGAGGTGGGGCTCCCTCGGCCACTCCAGCGCGGCGTTGGCCGCGGCGAGCGGGCGCCCTGCCGTGACGGCCGCCTCGGCGGCGCGGCGGGCGAGAGCGGCGGCCTCGGCCAGCTCGGGACTGTCCACCAGGTCGCCGAACAGCTTGCGGTACAGCCGGTCGATGCCTCTCCGTCGCGCCGCCAGGGCCGCTTCGGGCGTGGCGACCTTCCAGGCGTCCTCGACGTACCGGGCGACCATGGCGGGCTGGAAACTGTAGAAGGCGGAGGTCACCGCCTCGGCGCTCACCGGGCCCAACGGGGCGGCACGCAGCGGGAAGTAGCTCCCCCAGCGGTCCTCGGTCGAGTAGCCGAGCGCGCCGGCCTCCTCGAAGACCTCGGGCGCGTAGTACACCACCGCGTGCAGCGGCTCCAGCAGATGCCAGAGCCTGCGCGCCTGCGCCGGCGCGACCTGTTCGCCCCGCGCACCCGGCCCGAACCGCTCGCCCCGCTCGGCCTGTTCGGTTGCCTGGTGCTCGTGATTCTGGGACATGACGTCTCCCCCTCGTCGCGTTCGGACATCGACCACAACTTGACACTGACAAGATTGCCGGAACCTCGCGAACTTGTCAATGCCTAGATACCGCGTACGCTGCTGTCCATGAGCGACCGGCCCTACCACCACGGTGACCTGCGGCGCGCCATCCTGGCCGCCGCCCTCGACGTCATCGCCACCGACGGCCCCACCGGGCTGAGCCTGCGCGACCTGGCCCGCCGCGCCGGTGTCTCGCACGCGGCGCCGGCCCACCACTTCCGGGACCGCACGGGTCTGCTGACGGCGATCGCGGCCGAGGGGCACGGGCTGCTGGCCGGCGCGCTGGCGGAGGCGACGGATCTACGGGACGCGGGCGTGCGCTACGTCCGCTTCGCGCGCGAACACCCGGCGCACTTCCAGGTGATGTTCTCGCCCGAGCTGCTGCGCGCCGACGACCTGGAGCTGACCACGGCCCGCGCCCTGTCGGCCGCCGCCCTGACCGACGCCATCGCCACCACCGCACCCGCCGGGGACGGCACGGACGCCCGGCTGGCCCGTATCGCCGTCTGGTCCCTGGCCCACGGCTTCGCCACCCTCCTGCTCGGCCACAACCTCGACGGCCTCCTGGGCGACGAGGACCCCGAGGAGGTACTCCGCGCGCTGCCGATGGTGCTGTTCCCCTCCGCCTGATCACGACGGGCCCGAGCGCGCGCTTGACCTTGACACCGGCGTCAGGGTCCGACGATCGCCCCATGAGTCCGAGTCAGCAGCACAGCAGCCGTACCGTTGTCGTCACCGGCGCGGGCACCGGGATCGGCCGCGCCACCGCCCACGCCTTCGCCGCGCAGGGAGCGTGCGTGATCGCCGTGGGCCGGCGCCCGGCACCCCTCGCCGAGACCGCCGACCACGACCGGGACCGCATCGTCCCGCTCGCCGTGGACATCACGGCCGAGGACGGACCGGCCACGGTCGTCCGCACAGCACTCGAACGGGGTGGCGGCCGGGTCGACGTCCTGGTCAACAACGCGGCGATCGTCGACGCCTCGTCCCTGCGCACCTACACCCGCGACTCCGTCGCGCCCCAGCTCGCGACGAACCTGATCGCCCCCGTCCTGCTCACCCAGGCCGCGCTGCCGGCCCTGACGGACACCCGGGGCGTCGTCGTGAACGTGACGACGGCCGTCGGACAGCGCGGCTGGCCCGGCAACTCCCTGTACGCGGCCGGGAAGGCGGCCCTCGAAGTGCTCACGCGCAGCTGGGCGGTCGAGCTCGCGCCGCTCGGGATCCGCGTCGCCGCGGTGGCGCCGGGCGCGATCGAGACGCCGATCGCCGACCACAGCGGCCTCACCCCGGAGCAGCGTGTCGCGATCCGGGCGTGGCAGCTCGAGCACACCCCCCTCGGCCGGGTCGGCCGGCCGGCGGAGGTCGCCTGGGCGATCACCCGACTGGCCTCACCTCAGGCCTCGTTCATCACGGGAGTGATCCTCCCGGTGGACGGCGGAGCGGTGGTCGCATGAGACTGGCGCGCATGCAGCAGACCGGCCCGGACGACGACGACCGATTCCCCTCCGGCGAGGAACGCTCCCGTCCGCCCGGGCGCGCGCTGCGCATCGGTGAGGTCGGCAGGGCGACCGGTGTCTCGGCGCGGGCACTGCGGCACTACGAACAGGCGGGGCTCATCGTCTCCGAGCGGGCCGCCAACGGCTACCGTCTCTACGACCCCGCCGTCGTCGTCCGCGTCCGCAACATCCGTCATCTGGTGAACGCGGGGCTCACCTTGGACGACGCACGCGTCTTCCTGCCGTGCCTGGACCGGGACGTGACGGCGTCACCGCCGAGCGGCCGCAATCTGGCGGTCGCACTGCGGCGTCTCGCGGTCATGGACGAGCGGATCGCGGCCCAGGTCGCGGTCCGCGACCGTCTCGCGGCGGCACTGGCCGAGGCCACCGGCGGACGGATCCGACCGGTGGCCTGAGGACGACCGCGCCCTACGACCGCCGCGCCCTACGACCCCAGCACCGTCGCCAGCAGCTCGCCCACCCAGCCCAGCAGTTCGCGTCCGACCAGCGGCTTGCCGCCGACCTTCGCGGTCTTCGGGCGGGGCACCAGGATCTGGTGCGCGGCCGGCTTGAGGACGGTCCCGGGGTAGAGCCGCTTGAGGCGCAGCTCCTGGGACTCGCGCAACTCCACCGGCGCGAAGCGGATGTTGGGCCCCTGGAGCACGATCTCGCCGACGCCACACGCGCGTGCCAGCATCCGCAGACCCGCCACCAGCAGCAGGTTCTCCACCGGCTCCGGCAACTTGCCGTAGCGGTCGACGAGTTCCTCGCGGACCGCCTTGACGTCCTCCTCCGAGTTGGCGGAGGCGATGGCCCGGTAGGCCTGGAGGCGCAGCCGCTCGCCGGGCGCGTAGTCGTGCGGGACGTGCGCGTCGACGGGCAGCTCGATCTTGACCTCGAGCGGCGGCTCCTCCTCGACCCCGCCGGACTCCAGCTGACGCCGGTAGTCCGCCACGGCCTCGCCGACCATGCGGACGTACAGGTCGAAGCCGACACCCGCGATGTGACCGGACTGTTCGCCGCCGAGCAGGTTTCCGGCGCCCCGGATCTCCAGGTCCTTCATCGCCACGTACATGCCCGCGCCCATCTCGGTGTGCTGGGCGATCGTGGCGAGACGCTCGTGGGCGGTCTCCGTGAGGGGCTTCTCCGGCGGGTAGAGGAAGTAGGCGTAGCCGCGCTCGCGCCCGCGTCCGACCCGGCCGCGCAGCTGGTGCAGCTGGGACAGACCGAAGGTGTCGCCGCGCTCCACGATCAGCGTGTTCGCGTTGGAGATGTCGATGCCGGACTCGACGATCGTCGTCGAGACGAGCACATCGAACTTCTTCTCCCAGAAGTCGACGACCACCTGCTCCAGCGCCGTCTCCGACATCTGGCCGTGGGCGGTGGCGATGCGCGCCTCGGGCACGATCTCGCGCAGTTTCGCCGCCGCGCGGTCGATCGACTCGACCCGGTTGTGGATGTAGAACACCTGGCCCTCACGCAGCAGTTCGCGGCGGATGGCGGCGCCGATCTGCTTCTGCTCGTAGGGGCCGACGAAGGTGAGCACCGGGTGGCGCTCCTCCGGGGGCGTGGTGATCGTCGACATCTCGCGGATGCCCGTCACCGCCATCTCCAGCGTCCTGGGGATCGGGGTCGCCGACATCGTCAGGACGTCCACGTTCGCGCGCAGCTTCTTCAGCTGCTCCTTGTGCTCGACACCGAAGCGCTGTTCCTCGTCGACGATGACCAGGCCGAGATCCTTGAACTTCGTCTCGGAGGAGAACAGCCGGTGGGTGCCGATGACGATGTCCACCGCGCCCTCGTGCAGCCCCTCCAGGGTGGCCTTCGCCTCCGTGTCCGTCTGGAAGCGGGAGAGCGCCCTGACGTTCACCGGGAACTGCGCGTACCGCTCGCTGAACGTGCCGAAATGCTGCTGCACGAGAAGGGTGGTGGGCACCAGGACGGCGACCTGCTTGCCGTCCTGTACGGCCTTGAAGGCGGCCCGGACGGCGATCTCCGTCTTGCCGTAGCCGACGTCGCCGCAGATCAGGCGGTCCATCGGGACCGTCTTCTCCATGTCGTCCTTGACCTCGGCGATGGTCGTGAGCTGGTCGGGCGTCTCCGCGTAGGGGAAGGCGTCCTCCAGTTCGCGCTGCCAGGGGGTGTCCGTGCCGAAGGCGTGGCCGGGGGCCGCCATCCGCGCGCTGTACAGCTTGATCAGGTCGGCGGCGATCTCCTTGACCGCCTTCTTGGCGCGCGCCTTGGTCTTCGTCCAGTCGGCGCCGCCGAGCCGGTGCAGCGTGGGTGCCTCGCCGCCGACGTACTTGGTGATCTGCTCCAGCTGGTCGGTCGGGATGTAGAGACGGTCGCCGGGCTGGCCGCGCTTGGCGGGCGCGTACTCCACGACCAGGTACTCGCGCGTGGCGCCCTGGACCGTGCGCTGCACCATCTCGATGTAGCGGCCCACGCCGTGCTGCTCGTGGACGATGTAGTCGCCCGCCTCCAGGGTGAGCGGATCGATGGTCTTCCTGCGGCGCGCGGGCATGCGCGCGCCGTCCTTGCCGGCCGCCTTCTGGCCGGACAGGTCGGTCTCCGTGAGCACGGCGAGGCGGAGCGCCGGGTCGACGAACCCGTAGTCGATCGAGCCGCAGGAGACGTGGACGACGGAGGGACTCAGCTCGGTCAGGTCCGCGTCGAGGCGGGCCGCGACGCCTTCGCCGCCGAGCACCTCGACCGTGCGGGCCGCCGGGCCGTGCGCCTCGGTGACGAAGGCGACGCGCCATCCGTCGGCCAGCCAGCCCTTGGTGTCGGCCAGCGCCTTCGCGGTGTCGCCCCGGTAGGTCTCGGGAGCGTGCATGCCGAGCTTCAGGGTGCCGGCGTCCAGCTCCTCGTCGGCCGCGAACGGCGACACCGACCACCACATCATGTCCAGCTCGCGCGCGTGGTCACGGACGTCCGCGATGGACCACAGGGAGGCCGCGCCGACGTCGATGGGTGCCTCGCCGCCGCCGGCGGTGGCCGCCCAGGACGCCTGGAGGAACTCCTGGGACGTGGCCACCAGGTCGGTGGCACGCGTGCGTACCCGCTCCGGGTCGCAGACGACGGCCATCGCGCCCTTGGGCAGGACGTCGATCAGCAGCTCCATGTCGTCGACCAGCACCGGGGCCAGGGACTCCATGCCCTCGACGGCGATGCCCTCCGCGATCCTGCCGAGCAGCTCGCCCAGCTCGGGGTGCTCCTCGGCGAGGGCACCCGCACGCGTGCGCACCTCTTCCGTCAACAGGAGTTCACGGCACGGCGGGGCCCACACGCCGTGTTCGGCGACTTCCAGGGAGCGCTGGTCGGCGACCTTGAAGTAGCGGATCTCCTCCACGTCGTCGCCCCAGAACTCGACGCGCAGGGGGTGTTCCTCGGTGGGCGGGAACACGTCCAGGATGCCGCCCCGTACGGCGAACTCGCCGCGCTTCTCGACGAGTTCCACGCGCGCGTAGGCGGCCGCGGCGAGGGCTTCGACGATGTCGTTCAGGTCGGCGGTCTGACCCGTGCGCAGAGCCACCGGTTCCAGGTCGCCGAGGCCCTTGACCTGCGGCTGGAGTACGGAGCGGACCGGCGCCACGACGACCGAGACCCGGCCGGTCTCCGGGTCGTCGGGGCGCGGGTGGGCCAGCCGGCGCAGGATGGCGAGGCGGCGGCCGACGGTGTCGCTGCGCGGGCTGAGGCGCTCGTGCGGGAGCGTCTCCCAGGAGGGGTACTCCACGACGCCGTCCGGTGGGAGCAGCGAGCGCAGGGCGGCGGCCAGGTCCTCGGCCTCGCGGCCGGTGGCCGTCACCGCGAGGACCGTGCGGCCGGTCTCGCGGGCGAGGGCGGCGATGGCGAAGGGGCGGGCCGCCGGGGGGCCGACCAGGTCGACGTGCATGCGGTTGCCGTCGGCGGCCGCGGGGATCGCTTCCGCGAGGGCGGTGTCCTTGACGACGGCGTCGAGCAGACCGTGCAGGCTCATGGAGGGCTGGGCTTTCCGTCCGAGGGGCCGGGGTGCGTCCGGGGGGCGGGCGTACCGGGGTCCGGGGTGGGCAACGCGAAGGGCCCGACGCGTGTCACGGGCCGGGGGTGTCCAGCGTACGTCGGGGCGGGGTTGTTCGCCGGGGGCTGTGGACAACCACGGGGGCGGTGGGGGCTGTGCACGACTTTCCTCGCCCCCGCCGCGCCTTCCCTTCCCGACCTGGGCGCCGCGCCCCCGGAGCCCCGCTTTCGGCCCGGCCTGCCTCGTCCTCAAACGCCGGACCGGCGGAAAGACACGAAGGAGCCCGGCACCGAGAAGACCCCCGTTCTTCTCGGTGCCGGGCTGGTTCGGGTGGGGCTAGTCCGTCGCGATCGCGTTCAGGACGTTCATGCGGCCCGCGCGGAACGCCGGGATCAGGGCGGCGAACAGGCCCACGAAGGCGGAGCCGATGAACACGCCGATGATCGTCGGCCACGGGATCTCGAGGACGTTCAGGCCCTGGAGGGCGAGGAGCTGCTGGGCGGTGGCGCCCCAGCCCATGCCCAGACCGAGGCCCAGGAGGGCGCCGAAGAGGGCGATGACGACCGACTCCATGCGGATCATGCGGCGCAGCTGACGGCGGGAGAGACCGATCGCCCGCATCAGGCCGATCTCCCTCGTGCGCTCCACCACCGACAGCGCGAGGGTGTTCACCACGCCCAGGACGGCGACGATGATCGCGAGGGCGAGCAGGCCGTAGATCAGGTTCAGCAGCTGCCCGATCTGGTCCTTGAGCTCCTGCTTGTAGTCGGTCTGGTCGCGGACGGTGTACTGCGGGTAGTCGTGCAGCGCCGACTTCAGGGACGTGTACGCGGCGTCCTGCTGCCCGTCCTTCGCCGTGGCGAAGACCAGGTCGTCGAGCGGCAGCTTGTCGGCCGGGACGTACTTCTTGAGGGTGGCGATCGAGGTGTACATCGCGCCCTGGTCGATGACGGCGTCACTGCTGGTGATCGCGCGGACCGTCAGCCGGGCCGTGGAGCCGTTCTTGAAGGCCACCGAGATCTTGGAACCGAGGGCGATCTTGTGGTCCTCGGCGAACTTCTCGTGGACGGACATCGAGTCGGGACGGTAGGCGTCGGCGAGGTTGCCGGCGACGGTCTCGACGCGCAGGTCGGTCGCGTAGGTCGGATCGGCCGCCGTGATCGCCGTCTTGTCGAGCGTCTTGCCGTCGGGCGTGGTGAAGTCGGCCTCGGTCCACTTGTACTCGGTGACCCGCTCCAGGCCCGGCGTCGACTTGATGGCCTGCACCGCCTGCGGGGTCATCAGCTGACCGCCGTCGCTCTGGATGATGAAGTCCGTGCCGACGCTCTTGTCGAGCTCCTCCGTGGCGGAGGCCACCATGGAGGAGCCGACCACCGACAGACAGGCGACCAGCGCGAGGCCGATCATCAGGGCCGCGCCCGTGGCGCCGGTGCGGCGCGGGTTGCGCAGCGCGTTGCGCTCCGCCATCCGTCCGACCGGGCCGAAGGCCCGCAGCACGATCGCGCCCAGCACCCGGACCACCGCGCCCGCCAGCAGCGGGCCGATCACCACGAAGCCGATCAGGCTCAGCACCACGCCCAGGCCCAGCCAGAGCGAGCCCTCGGCGGCCTTGTCGGCGGCTGAGGCGAGGTAGAGGCCCAGGCCGCCGGCGCCGGTGAGGAGCAGGCCGATGACGGCCCGTACGGCGCCCGCCTTGGCGTCGGCGGGGGCGCCGGCGTCGCGCAGCGCGGCCATCGGGGAGACCTTGCCGGCCCGGCGGGCCGGGAGGTACGCCGCGAGCACCGTGACGACGATGCCGAGGCCCATGCCGACCACCGGGGTCGTCCAGGCGACCGTCAGGTCGTCCGTGGACAGGTTCATGCCGGTCATGCCCATGAGCTTCATCAGCCCGACCGCGATGCCGACGCCCGCGCCGACGCCGAGGAGCGAGCCGACCACGCCCAGCAGCAGGGCCTCCGCGAGAACGGACCGGTTGACCTGCTTGCGGCTGGAGCCGATGGCCCGCATCAGGCCGATCTCACGGGTGCGCTGCGCGACCAGCATGGAGAAGGTGTTGATGATCAGGAAGATGCCGACGAGGAAGGCGATCCCGGCGAAGCCGAGCATCGCGTACTTCATCACGTCCAGGAAGCCCCCGACGCTGTCGCGGTTGGCGTCGGCGGTCTCCTTGGCGGTCTGCACCTTGTAGTCGGCGCCGATCTCGGCCGCCACGTTCTTCTTCAGCTGCGCGTCGCTCACACCGGACGCGGCCGTCACGTTGACGTTCGTGTAGACGTTCGACTCGCCGACCAGGGCCTCCTGGGCGGTCTTCGTGTCCAGGTAGAAGATCGCCGCGCCGGGGTTGGTGACCTGGAAGGCGGCGATGCCGGAGATCTTCGCGGTGTGCGTGCCGACCGCGGTGATCACGCCGATCTCGTCGCCGAGCTTCAGATGGTGCTTGTCGGCGGTGTCCGCGTCCACCATCACCTGGTCGGAGCCCTTGGGCGCCGCACCGTCGGTGATCTCCATGGTGCGGGCGTCGTTGCCGTTCCAGTTGCCGACGATGGTGGGCGCGCCGCTGGTGGGCGACAGGCTGTCCTTGTCGGCGTCGACGACGGTCGCGGAGGTCGAGAAGACGGTGCCCTCCGCCGACTTCACCCCGTCCGCCTTGCGGACCGCGCCGAGCACGGAGGCCGGCATGACCGGCGGCTTCCCGTTGTCGGATGTCGTCTCGCCGGTGTCCGAGGCGCCCTTCGCACTCACCGTCACATCGGAGGAGGTGCTGGCGAAGAGCTTGTCGAAGGTGGTGTTCATCGTGTCGGTGAAGACGAGCGTCCCGCAGACGAACGCCACCGACAGCAGGACCGCCACGGCCGACAGGGCCATGCGCCCCTTGTGCGCGTAGAAGTTGCGCATCGAGGTCTTCATGACGGTCATGACGTACGCCCCCGCGCGTCGAAGTCCTTCATCCGGTCCAGGACGGTCTCGGCGGTCGGCTTGAACATCTCGTCGACGATCCGGCCGTCCGCGAGGTACAGCACCCGGTCCGCGTAGGAGGCCGCCACCGGGTCGTGCGTGACCATCACGATGGTCTGGCCCAGGTCGTCCACCGAACGGCGCAGGAAGCCCAGGACCTCGGCGCCCGCGCGCGAGTCGAGGTTTCCGGTCGGCTCGTCCCCGAAGATGATCTCCGGGCGGGCGGCGAGGGCGCGCGCCACGGCGACGCGCTGCTGCTGACCGCCGGAGAGCTGGGTGGGCCGGTGCCTGAGGCGGTCGGCGAGTCCGACGGTCTCCACGACCTGGTTCAGCCACGCCTTGTCCGGCTTGCGGCCGGCGATGTCCATCGGCAGCGTGATGTTCTCTATCGCATTGAGCGTGGGCAGCAGGTTGAACGCCTGGAAGATGAACCCGATCCGGTCCCGGCGCAGCTTGGTGAGCTTCTTGTCCTTGAGCCCGGTGATCTCGGTCTCGTCCAGGTAGATCTGCCCGGACGAGACGGTGTCGAGACCGGCGAGGCAGTGCATCAGCGTGGACTTGCCGGACCCCGAGGGGCCCATGATCGCGGTGAACTGACCGCGGGCGATGTCCACGTCGACGTGGTCGAGAGCGACGACACGGGTCTCACCGGACCCGTACGCCTTGACGACCTGCCGCGCCCGCGCGGCTACGGCCGTACGCCCTCCAGTGCCCCCGTGCCTGGGAATGGTCACAGCCGAAGTCACGGTAAGTCTCCTATGTCGGATGTAAGAAGCAGATGAGCAGCGCATCGGATGTGCAAGGGATGGTGCGAGGCGCTACGTCGAAGAGTCTGTCGGCGGGAGGGGGTCCCTCGCGCTGGTGCTCGGGCCCGTCTTTCCGGGGGGTTAACCCCACCCCCCGGAAGTGGTGCCGGCCGCCCCCCAGCGGCGTAAAGCCAGGTTAAGGACGGGACCCCGCCCATCTCCTCCTCCGGCAGTACGAACCCTCCCCGAGCCGTAGTACGGAGGTACCCCTAGGGGCCGTCCACCGTGAGGTGGAGGGTCCTTCGGGGTCGTCTCCACCCTCCGGCCCAGTCAGGCTCCACCCTCCCGCGACGCGAGGGTCAAGTGGGAAGCTGACCCCCGGCAGTTAGATGCAAGGGGCACGGGAGATACGGGGGGCATCAGGTGGGGGACATCCAACCGGCGACACGCGAGGCCGCGCGGCCGACCGCACCGGGCAGACGGGGAGCGGTCGTCGCCGCCCTCATGCTCTCCATGGCGCTGGCCGCCCTCGACTCCACCGTGGTCTCCACGGCCGTCCCGCAGATCGTCGGCGACCTGGGCGGGTTCTCCGTCTTCTCCTGGCTGTTCTCCGGCTATCTGCTAGCCGTGACGGTCACCCTGCCGGTCTACGGCAAGCTGTCCGACACCTTCGGCCGCAAGCCGGTGCTGGTCGCCGGGGCGGTCCTCTTCCTGCTCGGCTCGCTGCTGTGCGCCCTGGCGTGGAACATGGGGGCGCTGATCGCGTTCCGCATCGTGCAGGGCCTGGGCGGCGGGGCGTTGCAGGGCACGGTGCAGACGCTCGCCGCCGACCTGTATCCGCTGAAGGAGCGGCCGAAGATCCAGTCGAAGCTGTCCACGGTGTGGGCGGTCTCGGCGGTCGCGGGGCCCGGCCTGGGCGGGGTCCTGGCCGCCTACGCGGACTGGCGCTGGATCTTCCTCATCAACCTGCCCATCGGGGCGGTGGCGTTGTGGCTGATCGTCCGTCATCTGCACGAGCCGCAGCGCCAGTCGTCGCCGTCCGGGCAGAAGACGACTCCACGCGCGCGTGGCGGGTCGCGGGTACGCGCGACGCGTGGCGCCACGCGTGCACGCGCGCGTGTCGACTGGGCGGGTGCGCTGGCGGTGTTCGCGTGCGGCGGGGTGCTGCTGACCGCGCTGGTGCAGGGCGGGGTGGCGTGGCCGTGGCTGTCGGGGCCGTCACTCGCCCTGTTCGGTGCCGGGCTGGCGCTGGCAGGGCTCGTCGTCGTCATCGAACGCCGGGCGGCGGAGCCGATCATCCCGGGCTGGGTGTGGCGCCGCCGTACGATCGCGGCGGTCAACCTCGCGCTCGGCGCGCTGGGTCTGCTGATGGTGGCCCCTACGGTGTTCCTGCCGACGTACGCCCAGTCGGTGCTGGGCCTGGGGCCGGTGACCGCCGGGTTCGTCCTCTCCGTCTGGACCCTGAGCTGGCCGCTGTCCGCCGCCCTCAGCCAGCACGTCTACCGGCGCATCGGTTTCCGTGACACGGCGCTGCTGGGCATCGGCGCGGCGACGCTCATCCTGCTCGCGTTCCCGTTCCTGCCGTATCCCGGCCAGGCCTGGCAGCCGGCCCTGCTGATGCTGCTGCTCGGCGCCGCGCTGGGCCTCTTCCAGCTCCCGCTCCTGGTCGGCGTGCAGTCGACGGTGGGCTGGTCGGAACGCGGCACCACGACCGCGTCCGTGCTGTTCTGCCGTCAGACCGGGCAGACGATCGGCGCGTCGGTGTTCGGCGCGGTGGCCAACGGGGTGCTGGCGGCCCGGCTGGGCGGCGCGGGCGATCTGGACTCCGTCACCCGCGCCCTCGCCGCCGAAACGGCGCCCGAGGCCGTCCGGGACGCCGTCGCGAGCGCCGTTCACGCCGTCTACCTGGGCGCGGCCTGCGCGGCGGCCCTCGCCTTCCTGGTGCTGCTGTGCGTGGCCCCACGACGGTTCCCCGTGCTGACGGACTGACGGCCGACGGGCCGAGCTATCGACAGACCGACGGGCCGACCGATGGGCTGACGGGCAGACGGGCCGACCGACGGGCCGACGGACCGACCGATGGGCTGACGGGACCGGGCGGCCGGCCGATGGCCCCACCACGCTTCCGTGAAGATGATCACCACAAAGGCCACAGGAGCCACACAGATGTGGGGTTAACGCGGGTAACACCCCAGGTCAGGCGGCATTTCGCGCAGTAAGCGCATACCGACCACTCAGTTTGGTGAAAACCCTTCGCAGCCGCCGTACTCCCGAGTAACGTGCGTCCCTCGCACCACCCCCCACTCCCTGCGGTCCGCCGCCACGGACCCGAGCCACGCAAGGAGCACGGGATGTCACACGACCCGTCACACCCCGGCCCGACCTACCCATGGCAGCCGCCACCCCAGCCGCCCGAGCCACCTCGGCGCCGGCCGGCCGACCACGCCCCGCTGGGGCGCCACAGCGACCTGCGGGTCCTGCGCGGCGCCTACCGCCGCCAGCGGCGGGTGGCCACACTCACCGCGCTCGGCTACTTCGTCGTCTTCCTGGTCCTGTCGGCGTTCGCGCCGTCCCTGATGACCGGCAGGGTCGCCACCGGCCTCCCCGCGGGTCTGCTGCTCGCCCTGCTGCAACTCCCGGTCACCTGCGCGGCGATCTTCCTGTACGAGCGCACCGCCCGCCGCCATGTGGACCCGCTCGCGGACCGCATCCGCAAACTCTCCGAGATCGACGCGAAGCGGGACGCGCGCGGAACCCGTACCAAGGAGGCCGGACGATGACGGAGTTCAGCGACGACGCGCAGACGATGTCCCTCGTCGCGTTCACCGCGATCGCCACGATCACGTTGCTGCTGTGCGTGATGACCGGCCCCGACCGCGACGACCTCGCCGAGTTCTACACCGGCTACCGCTCCCTCTCCCCGCTGCGCAACGGCCTGGCCATCGCGGGGGACTACATCTCGGCGGCCACCGTCCTGGGCACCGGCGGGGTGATCGCACTGTGCGGCTACGACGGTGTCGTCCTCGCCCTCAGTACGGCACTCTCCCTGATGCTGATGATGTTCCTGCTGGCCGAACCGCTGCGCAACGCGGGCCGGTTCACCATGGGCGACGCGCTGGCCCGCCGGATGCCGGGGCGTGCGGTGCGCATCACGGCGTGCGCGGTGACACTCGCCGCGCTGTTGCCGATGATGCTCGTGCAGCTCGCCGGCACCGGTCAGCTGCTCGCCTTCATCCTGGGGTTCTCCGGCGCCTCGGTGAAGACGGGATGTGTCGTCTGCATGGGCGTGCTGATGATCAGCTACGCGGCGATCGGCGGCATGAAGGGCACCGCCCTCATCCAGATGCTGAAGATCGTGATGCTGCTCGGCTCCGGCACGGTCATCGCCGTGCTCGTCCTGTACCGCTTCGACTGGAACCCGGGCACCCTCTTCGACGCGGCGGCCGAGGGCAGCGGCGTCGGCGACGCCTTCCTGCACTCGGGGCTGGAGTTCGCCGGCGGCCCCTTCCCCCGCGTCGACATGATCACCGCCCAGTTGTCGGTCGTCCTGGGCGGCGCCTGCCTGCCGCACATCACCATGCGCATGTACACCGCCTCCAGCGCCCGTCAGGTACGCCGGTCGATGTCCTGGGCGGTCTCCGGCGTCGCGCTGTTCGTGCTGATCATGACGGTCGTAGGCTTCGGCGCGACGGCGATCGTCGGCCGCGCGGTGATCGCACAGGCGGACCCGCAGGGCAACACCGCCTACCTGCTGGGCTCCCGGGGCGCCTTCGGCAGCGAGGTCTCCACGGCCGAGACCCTGCTCTTCACGACCGTCACGACGGCGATCTTCCTCACCGTGCTCGCCTCGGTCGCCGGCATGATCCTCGCCTGCGCCAACTCCCTCGCCCACGACGTCTTCGCGGCACGCGACCCGCAGATGTCGGCGCGCCGCGAGATGCTCCTGGCCCGGCTGTCCGCGCTGGCCGTCGGCGTCCCGACGATCCTGCTCGCCGCCCAGGTCCAGCACCGCAGCCTCCAGCCCCTGGTCACCCTCTCCTTCTGCCTCGGCGCCTCGGCGCTCGCTCCCGCCCTCGTCTACAGCCTCTTCTGGCGCCGCTACACCCGGACGGGCCTCCTCGCCACCCTCATCGGCGGCACCCTGTCCGTCCTGATCCTCATGCCGGGCACCAACCTGGTCTCGGGCTCGCCCGTCTCCGCCTTCCCCGAGGCCGACTTCAACTGGTTCCCCTTCACCACCACGGGCATCGTCACCGTCCCCCTGGGCTTCGCCTTCGGCTGGCTGGGCACGGTGGTCTCGGGGCACCGCAAGGCGGAGGAACAGCGCCGCCAGTACGAGGCGGTGGAGGGCTGGATCCTGGCGGGCGCGGGACGCAGGGAGGCGTGAGCGCGGGCGGTGCGGACGCTCACCCACCGCGCCACACCGACCGCCGCGGACCGACCGCCCCAGGCCGACTGCCCCATGCCGGCCGCCTGACGGCGGTCAGTGCAGTCAGTACGGTCGATGCGGTCAGTACGGTCGGTGCGGTCAGCCCAGTCAATGCAGTCAATGCAGTCAATGCAGTCAATGCGGACGACGCAGTCCCGCGACGAGGAGTTCGACCAGTCGGGGCGGGTCGTAGCGGGGGTCGTTGTCCGCGCCGACGCACAGGTTGCCGACGCCGCGCATGACCTCGTAGGCCTGGAAGCCGGGCCGGATCTCACCGGAGGCGGCCGCGGCGTCGAGCAGTCGGCCGCACACGGGCACCAGGCGGTCGAGGAAGTACGCATGCAGCGTCTCGAAGCCCGCGTTGTCGGACTGGAGCACGGCGGCGAGTCCGTGCTTGGTGGCCAGGAAGTCGACGAAGAGGTCGATCCATCGCCCCAGCGCGGCGTACGGGGTCGGGCCTTCCGCCAGCAGGGCCGGACCGGCTTCGGCGCAGGCGTCGACCTGGTGCCGGTAGACGGCGATGATGAGGTCCGCCCGCGTCGGGAAGTGGCGGTAGATCGTGGCCGTCCCGACGCCGGCCCGGGCCGCGATGTCGCGCACCGGCGCTTCGACGCCCGCCGTCACGAAGATCGCGGCGGCCGCGTCGAGCAGGGTCTCCTTGTTGCGCCGGGCGTCCGCCCGCTGGGGCCGGGCCGTGTGCCCCGCACCCCGGTCACCGTCGTTCACCGCGCCGCCTCTCCTCCGCCTGCTCGCCCACTGCCTGCCTGCTCACTGTCCGCTTGCTCACTTCCCGCTCGCTCACTGCCTGGCTCGCGCTCAGCGGACCGGCCTGCCATCCACCCTGTTGCTAAACGGAACAACGTTCCGTATGTTCAAACGGGACACGGTTCCGTTTGCTCATCATGCCAGAGCGGCGGGCTCGTGACCAAGCCACGCACGCGTGGCGACACGACGCCTCATCCTCGAAGAGGAGACAACGGTCATGCAGTACCGCACTTTGGGCCGCACCGGTGTGCAGGTCAGCTCCCTCGCGCTCGGCGCCATGAACTTCGGCAGGATCGGGCGCACCGGCCAGGACGAGGCCACCGCCCTCGTCGACGCCGCCCTCGAGGCCGGGATCAACCTCATCGACACCGCCGACATGTACAGCGACGGCGAGTCGGAGGAGATGGTCGGCAAGGCCATCGCCGGTCGGCGCGACGACGTCGTGCTGGCCACGAAGGCCGGCATGCCCATGGGCGACGAGCGCAACCGGCGGGGCAGCTCGCGCCGCTGGCTCGTCACCGAGCTGGACAACAGCCTGCGCCGGCTCGGCGTCGACCACGTGGACCTCTACCAGATCCACCGATGGGACCCGAGCACCAGCGACGAGGAGACGCTCTCGGCGCTGACCGACCTCCAGCGCGCCGGAAAGATCCGCCACTTCGGCTCCTCGACCTTCCCGGCCTATCGCATCGTGCAGGCCCAGTGGGCCGCCCGCGAGCACCACCTGAGCCGCTACGTCACCGAGCAGCCCAGCTACTCGATCCTCCAGCGCGGCATCGAGACCCACGTCCTGCCCGTGACCGAGGAGTACGGGCTCGGCGTCCTGGTGTGGAGCCCGCTGGCCTCGGGCTGGCTCACGGGCGCGATCCGCGAGGGCCGGCCCGTCACCACCAGCCGCTCGACGTTCATGCCGCAACGCTTCGACACCGCCGTCCCCGCCAACCGGGCCCGGCTCGACGCCGTCGAGCAGCTGGCCGCGGTCGCCGACGAGGCCGGGCTGACCATGATCCAGCTCGCGCTCGGCTTCGTGACCGCGCATCCCGCCGTGACGAGCGCGCTCATCGGCCCCCGCACACCGGACCATCTGCGCGCGCAGCTCGCCGCCGCGGACACCGTGCTCTCCGCCGATGTGCTCGACGCGATCGACGCCGTCGTCGCCCCGGGCACCGACCTCGCCGCACACGAGAAGTTCGACACCCCGCCCGCGCTCCTCGACCCGTCACTGCGGCGCCGCTGACCCGCGGGACGGCCTCCCCTCACCGAAGGAAGCGACCACTCCATGTCACCCACACCCCGGCCCCGCTTCGGGATCATGACCGCCCCCATGCAGGTCGACTACCACGACGTCTTACGGGTCTGGCGCGAGGCGGACGCCATCCCGGAGATCGAGCACGCCTGGCTGTTCGACCACCTCATGCCGATCGGCGGCGACCCCGACGGCCCCACCCACGAAGGCTGGACCCTGCTCTCGGCGCTCGCCGCCCGGACCCGACGGCTGCGGCTCGGCGTCATGGTGACCAGCAACCGCTTCCGGCCGCCCGCGATGCTGGCCAAGATCGCCACGACCGTCGACATCGTCTCCGGCGGACGGCTCGACTTCGGCATCGGCGTCGGTTCGCGCCCCGACCACCCGCTGGCCCGGCGCGAGTACGCGGCGCACGGCCTGCCCTTCCACGACACGGCGCACGCCGTGGGGAGCCTCGCCGAGGCCTGCACGGTGATCCGACGGTTGTGGACCGAGGAGAAGCCGTTCGACTTCGACGGCATTTACCACCGGCTCACCGGCGCGTTCGGCAACCCCAGACCCGTCCAGCGCCCACACCCGCCGATCCTCGTCGGCGGCCGCTCGGCCGCGACCCTGCGCGTGGCCGCAGAACACGCCGACCTGTGGAACATCCCGGGCGGCGACCTCGACGACGTCGTCCGCCGCAGCGCCCTCCTGGACCGCTACTGCGCCGAGATCGGCCGCGACCCCGCATCGATCACCCGCTCGATCCACCTGCCCGTCTCCTACGACCGGCCCGACGCCACCCGGGACGCGGTCGGCGACGCGATCGCCGCCGGCTTCCGGCACATCGTCCTCGGACTGCCGACGCCCTACCCCGCCGACGCCGCACGGTGGGTCGCCGACGAGATCGTCATCCCGTCGTCGTAGACACCGGCCGTCCGCGCGGCCGACAACTGCGGCCGGGTCCCGATCCCGCAGGGTCCCGATCCGCCACGTCCCAATCTCACCGGTCCTGATCGCGTCAGGCCCCGATCGCGTCAGGTCCTAGTCGACCGTGCGGCCGGTGAGTGCGCTCAGGCTGTTGCGTACGTGGTCCATGTGCGCCTGCACGTCGTCCCGACGTTCGCCGTGCTCCCGCAGCAGCCGCTCCGTCTCGTGGACGACGCGCTCCTCCCGGGCGTGCGCCTCGGCGAGAAGCTCGGCGGCACGCGCGTGTGCCTCTTCCTGACAGAGGCGGTCCGACTCCTCGGCCTCCGCGTACGCCTGCTCGGCCTCGGACAGTGCCGCCTCGGCGCGGGCCATCGCCCGATCGTGCCGCGCGTCCAGGGCGGCGGCGCGCTCGGCCTCCTCGCGCTCCGCCGCAGCCCACCGCTCGGCCTGCTCCTTCTTCTGTTCGGCGAGCATGCCGGCGGTGCGCTGCCGCACCTCACGCAGGGCGCCCAGCGCCTCGCCCCGATACTCCTTGACCTCGCGCCGGGTGCCGATGCGGAGCTCGTCGGCCTCGGCGCGGGCCGCGAGCAACCGCTGGCGGGCGCGTTCCTCGGCCTCCGCGCGCAGCGCGTCCGCCTCCTCCTGCGCCGCGCGGCGCACGTCGAGGGCGCACGTCTCGACGTATGCGAGGTGCTCACGCGCTTCACTCCGCGCGTCGTCGCGGACCGCCGCCGCCTCTTCCAGCCCGAGCTGGAGAATGCGCCGTGCGCGCTCCCCGAGGGATTCGTACGTCTGCGGCGCGAGCCGGGTCACCACCTCGCGCAACCGCTCGGCCTCCTCCTCCATCTCCCTGGCGAGCACCGTGAGCCGGGCGGCCCGCTCCCACGCGGCGTCCCGGTCGGCGCAGAGGGCGGCGGTGTACGCCTCGACCTGTGCCGGGCGGTAGCCGCGACCGCGAACGGTCACGAACCCCGGCGGTGACATCGATGCGCTGCTCATCCTGTAACCCCTCGCCACCCGACGGACACGACATGATTATTTCGCGCATATCTTGATGGATCGGGCGTAAGGGTTCATAACGCGACACTCCGCGCACAGGTCACGGCCAGCCCCGAACGCAAAGGGGCCGGACCCGATCATCCGACCGGGTCCGGCCCCATTCCGTCCTGCTCGCCCGCGTACGCGTACGAGGTTCCGCGCGCCCTTACGAGGCGCGGCGACCGCCCGTCACAGCAGTCCGTCCCACATCTGCTCCAACAGCACCGACCACCAGCTCTCGGGCGAACCGAGCGCCGCCGGGTCGAGCGAGGCCAACTGGGCCTGGAAGTCGACGGTCCAGCGACCCGCCTGCTCCTGGTTCAGACCGAACCGCAGCCGCCACATCCGCCCCAGCAGCGCCAGACAGCGCGCGAACTCCGGCAACCCGGTGTTCACGAACTGCGGCGGTACGGGCGCACCGCCCGGCCCCGCCTCCACCGGCACGGCGACGATGTTCGCCGTGCCGTACTGGACACAGATCGCCTTGCCGAAGTCGCTGCCCATGACGAGGTACGAGCCCGCGTCCGACGCCGGCTGCACGCCCCGTTCGGCCGCCAGCTCCGCCAGCGTCGGCACCGGCCGGCCCGGCTGGGCCTGTGCCCAGAAGAACGGCCCCATGTCCGCCGGCAGACCCGCCACCACCAGGGTGTGCGCCACGACCGGCGGCACGCCCTGCCGGGACACCGCGGCCTGCTCGAAGCGGAACACCGCCGGCCCGAACACCGCCGCCAGCTCCTGCCCGATCGCCTCCGGCGGCAACGGCGGCGCGGCCTGCACCGGCGGCAACGGCGCACGAACGGGCGCCGGACGCGCCGGTCCGTCCGCCACCTGGTGCAATTCGCCCTGGTGCGCCAGCAGCTGCTGCATGCCCTGCTGCCGGCTCGCGTGATCCGTGCCGTACGGCGCGATGCTCGTGATCCGGGCCTGCGGCCACTGCTCCCGCATCATCCGCGCGCAGTAGGCGCCCGGCAGCTCGCACGACTCCAGCTCCGTGTGCAGCTCCAGCACCTGGTCCGGCGGCACGTTCATCGCCCGCAGCTCGTGGAAGATCTGCCACTCCGGGTGCGGGGTCCCCGGCGCCGAACGCCGGATCAGCTGCTGCTCCGAGCCGTCCTGCGCGCGGAAGCGCAGCACGGCCTGATAACCCGGGCCGACCGTCGGCAGCCCCTGCTGCTGCGGATACCCGTACGCGGGCGGCTGCCCCGGCGCCGGCCCGCCCGGCGGCATCGGGGGCTGAGGGGCGCCGGGAGCCGTACCGGGGGCGGGAGCCATGCCCGGGGCACCCGGGAAACCGGGCGCCGCGGGAGCGCCGGCAGCACCCGGGAACCCGGGGCCACCGGGAGCCTGCGGCGGCGGGGGTGCGCCGGGGCCACCCGTGTGGGGCCCGGCCAGCATGGTCTGCGCATGGTGGACGACACCGGGCCCGCCGGGCGTACCGGGGGCGCCAGGGAAGCCAGGAGCACCGGGAGCCTGCGGTGCACCGGGGGCACCCGGAGCGGCCTGCGCGCCGGGCATACCCGGAGCACCGGGCGCGCCAGGCGCGTGCGGCGCACCCGGGACGCCAGGCGGCTGCGGCGCGCCCGGCCCCATCCGGCCGGGGTCGGCGAGCATCGTCGCGGCGTGGTGAACGCCACCGGGAGGCGTACCCCCGGGCGGGTTCGGCCCGGCGGGCGCGCTCGGCGCACCGGGCACACCGGGAGGCTGTGGCGCACCCCCCGCACCCTGACCCGCGCCCGGACCACCCGGGCCACCCGGACCCGCGGACCCGTCCGGGCCGAGGGACGACACGAGCTGGGTGGGCACATAGCCGCCCGCCGGGGTACCGGGCGCACCCGGGCCGGAAGGCGGCGGCGGAGGCGTGTTCCCCGGTCGCGCGCCCGGCGTTCCCGGCGCACCCGGCGGAGGCGGCGGCTGCGCCCCTCCACCACGCTGACGACGCGGAGGCGGCGCCGCCTTGCTGGTCGCGGCGTCCGCGATGTCACCGGCGTTCGGCGCGAGCGGTCGCGCGGGCGTGCCCGGACCGGCCGGAGGCGGCGTACCGGGACCGGCCGCCGAAGACGAGGACAGGGAAGCACCCGCGGAAGAACCCGGGGACGAGGACGGAGCCCCGGGACCACCCGGCGCGCCCTCGCCCGGCCCCTGCGGGTAGCCGTACGACGAACCTGCCGCACCGGCCGGACCGGACGGCGGAGTCGGCGGAGCCGGAGCGGTCGGCGGGGTCGGGGAAGTCGGAGGAGCCGGGGAAGTCGAGGAGCCCGGTGTGTTCCCGGCCGCACCCGCGCCACCCGGCCCCGTGCCACCCGCCCCCGGAGCGTCGAGCGCGGGGGCGACCGCCGTCCGCGGAAGCTGGCTGCCGCCCGAGATGAGCGCCGTCTTGGCGTCCGGCGCGGACGTCGGCGGCGACGTCTCGTCGTCGGAGCCGCTCAGCGGCGGCGCGAACACGGTCGCGGGCAGCGAGACGGAACGGTCGTCACCGGCGTCGGCGTTGGTGTCCGTCCCCGCCCACGGCGTCGCCCCGACGGGAGCGGCGGGCGCGGACGACCCACCGGAACCCGGACCCGCGGGCACCCCCGCCTGTGTCTCGGGCAGCCCGCTCCCCGACACCCCACCCTGCGTCCGGGGAAGCGAGGGGTCACCGCCCGGCGCGACACCGGACGAACCGGAACCCGAACCCGCACCGGCACCGGCACGTACGCCGGACCCCGGCGCCGAAGCAGCCTCGCCGTTCCCGGAACCAGCCGCGGAACCGGAACCAGCCCCCGAACCGGCCTCCCGACGATCCGCGATCCCCAGCTTGTCCGCCGCCTCCTGCAACCACTCCGGCGGCGACAACAAGAACGACGTCTGATTCAGATCCACCCGTGCCGCGGGCGCCGGCACCGCGTCGGCGGGGGCGTCCGTGCGGCCGTACTCCTCCTCGTACCGGCGGATCACCTCGCCCACCGGCACCGAGGGCCACAGCGTGGCCTCCCCGCTGTCCCGGGCGATCACCAGCCGCTGCGCGCCGCCGTCCGAACGCGGTCCCTCCGCGCGGTCCTCGGCCCACACCACGAACCCGAGTTCGAACTCGCGCACCCGCACCTCACGGTGCTGGTACGCCGGCACATCCCCGTTGATCCACTCTTCGGCGCGCTCCTGCGCCTGCGCGAACGTCACCATCGTCCAGCTCACTCCCCCACCGAAGACGCGGCCGCCGCCGGCACCGCACGCGCGAACCCGCCGTCCACCATCAGATTGGCCACCGTCTCCAACTCCGGCGGATTACCGGCCAGCCTCGACAGGAAGACGTCGAAGTCCTCACCGCACGGCAGCAGCAGCCGCTCCATGCGCTCCGCGGGCGACCACGCCGGGTCGACGTCCCGGATGTCGTCGTACGCGCAGAACCACACCGAACCGGCCCGCTCGCCCCGCACCTTCACGGCGAGCAACCCGCCCTGCACGAACGCGACGCCCAGGTAGTCCTTGGTCAGGTGGTCACGCAGACACTTGTTCACGTACACGAGGTCGTTGACCGCCGCCTCGTCGCGCACCGTGAAGAACGGCTGATCGACGAGGAGCCCCAGTTCCGCGTCCAGGGCCGCGCCCACCGGCGCACACCCACCGGCCGCCTTCACGAACGACCGGTACGCCCCCGGCAGCCGGTACCCGAGGTCCTCCTCGACCCCCTGGACCTGCTGTTCCGTCACCGCCACGCCCGACTTCGGCAGCCCGAAGTGCACCGGACGCGTCTCCTGAAGCGGCCGCGTCCCGCGCTTCGCCTGGTCCACGACCGCCGACGACACCCCGCCGTGATGCCGCAGCAGCGCCTTCACCTCGACCGGAACCAACTCCAGCCGCCGCGAACCCACGACGTGGTGCCACGTCCAGCCGTGCGGTGTCGCCACGCTCGACACCGTGTCCCACAGCTCGTGGCCCGACGCCGCCAGCACCGCGTTCGCCGAAACGTAGTCCGTCAACCGCAGCTCGTCCACGCCGAAGCCCTCCGGCGGATCCGCGATCTCCGCCGCCGCCCGCGCATAGGGCGAGAAGTCGGGGTAGCCCCGCTCGTCCATCCGCACACCTCTCGGGTGCCGTGCCGCCCGGACCGGATCCGGGAAATGCACGACCTGCCCGGCATAGGCCGCGTTCGGCGGCGCGGCTTGCTGCCCGAGCCGACCTGTCGTCATGGCGGTTGCCCCCTGCGGCACTCTGTACGGCCCGCAGCGGCCGGTTCCGCTTCCGGATCCACCCACCACGCCCCGTATCGACTGTCTCCAACAATCTCCAACGCGCGTCAACCGCGCGCCGACGGTGCCGACAGCCTATGCGGTACGACGACAGCGGTCACCGGCCCTCCGCTTCCGTGACCAGCCGTCACCCCGCCGTGACAGCCCGCCCAAACCCGGGCGTGTCGAACCGCCCCAGCTTCCGCACCCGCCACGCCATTTGGCACTCTGTGACGTCCGGGGGGATGCACGGGAGGGGAAAACGATCATGAACGCGACTCAGACGGGGTCTCACACCGGCAGGTCGGACGACCTGTACACCGGCAACACGGCCGCCCACGACACCGGCCGCACCGGCGATCCGCACACCGGTCGGTCGGGCGATCCCCGCATCGGCTGGTCCGCCACCGAGACCCCGCACGCGCCCGTCCTCCGCCACCGCCGCGACGGCATACTCCCCACCGTCGCCGCCGCTCTCTCCGTCCGCGGCGCCACCCTCACCAGCACCGCCGCCCGCGCCGACCAGCCGCCGCCCCTGCACCCGCTCGTCCAGGACTTCCTCGACACCCTCACCAGCACCCAACGCGACCGCTTCACCGGACGCTGTGCCGAGGCGCTCCTCATCTCGCGGCATCTCACCGCCGCCGACGCCGCCCGCAGCAGACGCGCCGCACGCCGCCCCATGACCAACGGCGAAGCACGCAAGACCCTCAGACAGGCCAAGCTCACCACCCGCCGCATCCGCGAGGACGGCGACCCCCTGCACGGCAGCTTCGCCGCCCCGTGCCGCGCCTGCACCGCGCTCAGCGCCCACTTCGGCGTCCGCATCGTCGACCCGTCGACCGCAGGCGACTGAACCGCCCCCTACCGCCACCCCGCGCAGGACGACACGACGGCCCCACCGGGCCACGCACCACCAGCTCGACGAACGAAGGGCCGATGCACCCCGACCGCACCTCCACCACACGCTTCCCCGTCCCCCTCGACGCCGCACTGCGCGCCGCCGGCTGGCAACCCGGACGCTGGGACATCAAGCAGGCCGAGATCTGGGCCGACACACTCCGCGAACACACCTCGCCCGCCGGACACCGACACGCCGTCTTCCCCGCCGCCGTCGAGGCCTGGGCCGAATTCGGCGGCCTGACCATCGCCCCCACCGGCCCCGGCCGCCAGGTCGCGCCCACCACCGTCCACCTCGACCCCCTGCACGGCCTCCACCTCGCCCGTACCCTCGCCGACCTGGGCCGCGCCCTCGACACCGACGTCGCCCCCCTCGGCACCGAGACCGACACCCAGGGCATCCTCGCCATCGACGCCGAAGGCCGCGTCTACGCCCTCGACCACACCGGCGACTGGTACCTCGGCCCCGACATCGACCAGGCCCTCGGCGCCCTCGCCGCCGGCATCGAACCCCTCCGCCTCACCGCCGGCTGACCGGCCGACGCGGGCCTCCGAGGGCTACGACGCCGGAATCACCGCCGACACCCGGAAACCCCCCGCCTCCGTCGGCCCCGACACGAACACCCCGCCCAACGCCATCACCCGCTCCCTCATCCCCACCAACCCGTTGCCCCCCGACGGGAACCCCGCCGACAACGCCGACACCTCCGGCGGCGGCCCGTTCTCCACCTGCATCGCGATCTCCCCCTCCCGATGCGCCAGGCGCACATGCGTCTTGGCACCCGCCGCGTGCTTGTGGACGTTCGTCAGAGCCTCCTGCACCACCCGGTACGCCGTCTGCTCGACCTCCGCCGCATACGCCCGCACCTCCCCCTCCACCAGCAGCTCCACGACCATCCCCGCGGCCGCCGACTGCCCCACCAGCTCATCGAGCTCGGACAGACACGGCCCCTCGCCCTCCTCCACCACCACCGCGGCGGCCACCCCCACCGCCACCACCGGCACCGACGCCGCCCGCTCTCCCGGACCGCCACTGCGCAGCACCCCGAGCATCTCCCGCAACTCGGTCAACGCCTGCCGCCCCATGTCACCCACGAGCGCCGCGTTCCGCACCGCCTTCTCCGGGTCCTTGCGCGCAACGGCCTGCAACGCCGCGGCGTGGACGACCATCAGACTCACACGATGCGCGACCACGTCGTGCATCTCCCGCGCGATCCGGGTCCGTTCCTCGCCGCGCGCCCACTCCGCCCGCTCCTCCGCCCGCTCCGCGAGCAGCTGCAACTCCCGCTCGAGGCTGTCCGCCCGCTCCCGCAGGCTCTCCATGAGCCGCCGCCGAGCACCGACGTACATCCCGAGCAGCAGCGGCGGGGCGGTGAGCCCCAGCGAGGTCGTGATGGCGGCGAACGGGATGAACCAGTCCCCGATGGTCAACCGGCCCTGGTCCATGCTCTGCCGCACCCGCACGAACGTCACGATCAACGTCCCCACCAGCTGCATCCCGGCGAGCGAGGCGATGATCCGGCGGGGCAGCTCCGAGGCGGCGAGGGTGTACAGCCCCACGATGCCCATCAGGTAGCCCATCTGGGCCGGGGTGATCGCGATCGACACCAGCACCACCGCGATGGGCCACTTCCGGCGCACCACCAGGACCGACCCCGCGAGCAGTCCGAACACCACCCCCACCGCCGACGGGATCCCCGCGTCCCGCGCGAACGGAACCCCCTCCACCGCGCACTCCACGGCGGACACGAGCCCAAGGCTCCAGTCGAACGCCGCGCTCCGCCATCTGGCCCACCACCACGGCCCTCCCAGGGCCGCCGTGTCCTCTTCCCCCGTCGTGGTCATGCCTCCAGCCTACGGGCGCGACCCCCGGCTTTTCCGGCGACTTTCCCCGACCGGCCGACACCACACTCCGTAACCGAACAGCATCGAAAACCACCGGTATCCCTCGAACTGCTGAACCACGCCCGTTCGAGGGCGGAACCGACGATTCCACCCCGGGTCACGCCAGGGCGGACGGGCGCCGCCGACCCCGGCGAAGGCGACCACGATTGCCCTGCGGCGACGGTGCCCCGGAGCACCGGCCAACACCGTCGCATCGAGGGCTGATGGTGCGGCATAGTAGGAGGCGCCACTCGACGGCCTGACGGATTGTCCGGTCGCGTCGTCATCATTCCCCCGTGGTGTAATTGGCAGCACCGTGGCTTTTGGTGCCATTTGTCCGGGTTCGAGTCCTGGCGGGGGAGCCATACCAGAATCGGGCCCTGACAGCACTGTCAGGGCCCGCTCTCATGTCCCCAAAGAAACGCCCCGGTATCCTTCGGATGTCCCACCCCACTCCACAGCCGAAGGGCAACTTCCGTGAGCGCCATTCGCCCGGCAGCCGTCGTCGTTCTCGCAGCGGGTGAGGGCACCCGTATGAAGTCCGCCATACCGAAGGTCCTGCACGAGATCAGCGGCCGCTCCCTCGTGGGTCATGTGCTGGCCGCGGCCCGTGAGTTGGACCCCGAGAACCTGGTCGTCGTCGTCGGACACGCACGGGAGAAGGTCACGGCGCATCTCGCCGAGGTCGACGCCGGTGTACGCACCGCCGTGCAGGAGGAGCAGAACGGCACCGGGCACGCCGTCCGCATGGGGCTCGAGCAGCTCGGTGACGGCGTCGACGGCACGGTGGTCGTCGTCTGCGGCGACACCCCGCTGCTCACCGGCGCGACCCTCGCGGAGCTCACCGCCACCCACCACGCGGACGGGAACGCCGTCACCGTGCTCACCGCCGAGGTGCCGGACGCGACCGGCTACGGGCGGATCGTCCGGGACGGCGCCTCCGGCACCGTCACGGCGATCGTCGAGCACAAGGACGCGAACGACGCGGTGCGCGCGATCCGTGAGATCAACTCCGGGGTCTTCGCGTTCGACGGGCCGCTGCTGGCCGACGCGCTGAAGAAGGTCCGCACGGACAACAGCCAGGGCGAGGAGTACCTGACCGACGTCCTCGGGATCCTGCGGGAGGCCGGTCACCGGGTCGGCGCGTCCGTCGCCGCCGATCACCGGGAGATCGCCGGCATCAACAACCGGGTACAGCTCAGCGAGGCCCGCCGCATCCTCAACGACCGGCTGCTGACCGCCGCGATGCTGTCCGGCGTGACCGTGGTCGACCCGGCGACGACCTGGATCGACGTCACCGTCACCTTCGAGCGGGACGCCGTCGTCCTCCCCGGTACGCAGCTGCACGGCAGCACGCACCTCGGTGAGGGCGCGGAGGTCGGCCCCAACAGCCGGCTCAAGGACACCCAGGTCGGCGCGGGAGCCCGGGTCGACAACACCGTGTCCGACGGCGCCCGCATCGGTCCGGACGCGTCCGTGGGGCCGTTCGCGTACCTCCGTCCCGGCACCCGTCTCGGGGCGAAGGGCAAGATCGGCACGTACGTGGAGACCAAGAACGCCGCCATCGGCGAGGGGACGAAGATCCCGCACCTGTCCTACGTCGGTGACGCGACGATCGGTGAGTACACCAACATCGGCGCGGCGAGCGTGTTCGTGAACTACGACGGACAGGACAAGCACCACACGACCGTCGGGTCGCACTGCCGTACGGGTTCGGACAACATGTTTGTGGCTCCTGTCACGGTCGGGGACGGCTCGTACACCGCCGCCGGGTCCGTGATCACGAAGGACGTGCCGCCCGGTTCGCTGGCCGTGGCCCGTGGTCAGCAGCGGAATATCGAGGGTTGGGTGGCCCGCAAGCGTCCGGGCAGCGCGGCGGCGAAGGCGGCCGAGACGGCCTCCCGCCAGGCGGAAAGCGAAAGCTGACCGGAAACAGGCACGTCGGACACGGCGTACCGTGATAAGTGCACACCCGCACCCCACCAGCTGAGACGGCCCCGTCGCGCCCAGCGGCGAGGTCTCTCGACACCCAGCTGAGACACCTCTGAGGAGACAGTGCTGTGACCGGGATCAAGACGACCGGCGAGAAGAAGATGATGTTCTTCTCCGGCCGCGCCCACCCCGAGCTTGCCGAGGAGGTCGCCCACCAGCTGGGTGTCGGGGTCGTCCCGACGAAGGCCTTCGATTTCGCCAACGGTGAGATCTACGTCCGCTACCAGGAGTCGGCGCGAGGTGCGGACTGCTTCCTGATCCAGAGCCACACGGCTCCGATCAACAAGTGGATCATGGAGCAGTTGATCATGATCGACGCGTTGAAGCGCGCGTCGGCCCGCTCGATCACCGTCATCGTGCCGTTCTACGGCTATGCCCGGCAGGACAAGAAGCACCGCGGACGTGAGCCGATCTCGGCCCGCCTGATCGCCGACATGATGAAGACGGCGGGCGCGCACCGGATCCTGACGGTGGATCTCCACACGGACCAGATCCAGGGCTTCTTCGACGGCCCGGTGGATCACCTCTTCGCGCTGCCGCTGCTCGCCGACTACGTGGGCAGCAAGGTGGACCGCGACAAGCTCACGGTCGTGTCCCCGGACGCGGGCCGGGTGCGGGTGGCCGACCGCTGGTGCGACCGGCTGGGCGCGCCGCTGGCGATCGTGCACAAGCGGCGCGACAAGGACGTGGCGAACCAGGTGACCGTCCACGAGGTCGTGGGCGAGGTCAAGGGCCGGGTCTGTGTGCTCGTCGACGACATGATCGACACGGGCGGCACGATCTGCGCCGCCGCGGACGCGCTGTTCGCGCACGGCGCCGAGGACGTCATCGTGACGGCGACGCACGGTGTGCTGTCGGGTCCGGCGGCCGACCGCCTCAAGAACTCCAAGGTCAGCGAGTTCATCTTCACCAACACCCTGCCGACGCCGGGTGAGCTCGAGGTGGACAAGATCACCGTGCTGTCGATCGCGCCGACGATCGCGAACGCGGTGCGCGAGGTGTTCGAGGACGGTTCGGTGACGAGCCTCTTCGACGAGCAGTGACGGTCCTCGTCTAGATCGATTTCCTGTACGGCCTTCCCGCTGCGTAAACTGCCACAGTTGCTCGGCGAGGGAGGCCGTACACGTCTGTGTACAGCTGTCCGTTATCGACGCGCTCTTCGTAGCAGGCCGATGGTTTGGCCGGGTGACCACCTTTCCCCAGTTCTACGAGGAGTGAACATGGCCGAGGTCAAGCTCGCAGCCGAGACCCGCACCGAGTTCGGCAAGGGCGCCGCCCGCCGTATCCGCCGTGACAGCAAGGTTCCCGCCGTGGTCTACGGCCACGGTGCCGACCCCGTGCACATCACGCTGCCGGGCCACGAGCTCCAGCTCGCGCTGCGCACCCCGAACGTCCTGCTCAGCCTCGAGATCGACGGCAAGACCCAGCTGGCCATCCCGAAGGCCGTGCAGCGTGACGCGATCAAGGGCTTCCTGGACCACGTCGACCTGCTCCTCGTGAAGCGTGGCGAGAAGGTCAACGTCGAGGTCTACGTCCACACCGAGGGCGAGCTGGCCCCGGGTGCCTACCTGCTCGAGCACGTGCTGAGCACGCTGAACGTCGAGGCCGAGGCCACCCACATCCCCGAGTCGGTCACCGTCTCCATCGCGGGCCTGGAGGCCGGCGCGGCCATCCTCGCCAAGGACATCCCGCTGCCCAAGGGCACCACGCTGGCCACCGACGAGGACGCGGTCGTCCTCCAGGTCCTGGCCGCCCAGGCGGAGGAGGCCCCGGCGGAGTCCGCCGAGGCCGAGGGTACCGAGGCCTGATTTCCCGGCACCTCATCCCGTCGGCCGCCGCTTCCTCCGGGGAGCGGCGGCCTGCGCGTATCAAGGAGACATGGACGTGACGACCGACGCCAATGCCCCCTGGCTGATCGTGGGTCTCGGCAATCCCGGCCCCGAGTACGCCATGAACCGGCACAACGTCGGTTTCATGGTGGCGGATCTGCTGGCCGAGCGGATCGGGGGAA
This sequence comes from Streptomyces sp. NBC_01334, assembly GCF_035983595.1. NCBI lineage: Bacteria > Bacillati > Actinomycetota > Actinomycetes > Kitasatosporales > Streptomycetaceae > Streptomyces > Streptomyces sp. NBC_01334. The sequence continues at coordinate 4,246,421 of NZ_CP130718.1, forward strand.
GGTTCAAGCGGGCGGGCAAGGCGCAGGCCCAGGTCGTCGAGGGCCGGCTGGGTCCGCCCGGTACGGGGAGCCGGCGGGTGGTGCTGGCGAAGCCGATGTCGTTCATGAACGTGTCGGGCGGGCCGGTGAACGCGCTGCGGGACTTCTACAAGGTGCCGGTGGCGAACATCGTCGCGGTGCACGACGAGCTGGACATCGACTACGGCGTGCTGCGGCTGAAGCTCGGTGGTGGCGACAACGGGCACAACGGTCTGAAGTCGATGACGAAGGTGATGGGCCCGGACTACCACCGGGTGCGGTTCGGGATCGGGCGGCCGCCGGGGCGGATGCAGGTGGCGGACTTCGTGCTGAAGGACTTCTCCTCGGCCGAGCGCAAGGAGCTGGACTACTTCGTGGACCGTGCGGCGGACGCGGCGGCGGCTCTGGTGCTCGAGGGGCTGGAGCGGGCGCAAAGCACGTACAACTCCTGACTTGTCACCCGCCCAGGTTGACGGGCCGTTCAGGCATGGCCAATGATCCCGGCCATGCCTGCCACAGCAGCCTCGTCCCACCGCCGCCCGGGTCACTCCCGTAAGGGCTCGGCCAAGAGCTCGGCCAGAGGCGCGGTCCCGGCCAAGGGCTCGGGTTCCGGCTCCGGCTCCGGCTCGGCCAAGGGATCGGAATCGGCCAAGGGGTCTTCCGGGGGCGCGGCCAAGGGATCCAGGTCGGCCAGGAGTTCGGCTTCGGGGACCGCGTTGCGGTTCGGGCGGTTCGTGGCGATGGGTGCGGTCGCGGTGCTCATCCTGCTGGCGGGGGTGTGGGGTTCCTGGGGGTCCGCGCAGCACGTGATGCTGACGAAGGGCCGGGAGCAGGGCACGGTCGAGGTGACGCGGTGCGGTGACGACAGGTGTGTGGGGCCGTACACGCCACTGTCCGCCGGATCGACGGCACGCGCGCGCGTGGAGATCGAGAAGTCGGTCGCGGTGCGCAAGGGCGGGATCTACACCGTGGTGATCAAGCCGGGCAGCGACGAGGTGGTGCGGTCCGGTCCGGCCGGGGTCCTGTACGCGTGGGTGCCGCTGGGCGGAGCGCTGCTGCTGGCGTCGGTGGTGGTCGCGGGCGGTCTGGGGCGGGTGCGGGTGGGCTGGGCGCTGGCGGGGTCGGGCGTCGCGTTGCTGACGGCGGCGTTCCTCGCGGTGTGAGCGTGTGAGCGTGTGAGCGTGTGAGCGTGTGAGCGTGTGACAAGAGGGTGCCCCCGGGTTCGTACGAACCCGGGGGCACCCTCTTGTGCGGAGTGCGGGGGTCAGCCGGTGTTGCGCAGGCCCGCGGCGACGCCGTTGACGGTGAGGAGCAGGGCGCGGGCGAGGAGCGGGTCGGGCTCCGCTCCCGCGGCCGCGGCGTCACGCTGCCGCTTGAGCAGGGTGACCTGGAGGTAGGAGATCGGGTCGAGGTAGGCGTCGCGGATGGTGAACGTCTGCTTGAGCACGGGGGTGGCGTCGAGCAGTTCCGGTTCGCCGGTGATCTTCAGTACCTCGGCGACGGTCAGGGCGTGTTCGGCCTTGATGCGGTCGAAGACGTGCTTGAGGTCGTCGGGGACGAGGGTGTCGACGTAGTGCTGGGCGATGCGTAGATCGGTCTTCGCGAGGGTCATCTCGACGTTGGAGATGAAGTTCTGGAAGAAGTGCCACTGTTCGCGCATCTCGTCCAGGACGGTGTCGAGGCCGGCGTCGCGCAACGCCTTGAGCCCGGAGCCGACGCCGAACCAGCCGGGGACGATCTGGCGGGACTGGGTCCAGCCGAACACCCACGGGATGGCGCGCAGGCCGTCGAGTCCGGCACCGGAGTCGGGCCTGCGGGACGGGCGCGAGCCGAGGTGCAGGTCGGCGAGCTGGTCGACCGGGGTGGAGGCGAAGAAGTAGGGCGGGAGGTCGGGGTCCTCGACGAGGGCGCGGTAGGCGTCGTGGGCGGCGTCCGAGACGACGTCCATGGCGGCGTCCCAGCGGGCGAGGGCCTCGTCGGACTGGCGGGGCGCGGTGTGCAGGGCGGAGGCCTGCAGCGTCGCGGCGACCGTCAGTTCCAGGTTCTCCCTGGCCAGGGAGGGGATGAGGTACTTGTCGGAGATGACCTCGCCCTGTTCGGTGACCTTGATCTCGCCCTCCAGGGTGCCCCAGGGCTGGGCGAGGATGGCGTCGTGGGAGGGGCCGCCGCCGCGGCCGACGGTGCCGCCGCGGCCGTGGAACAGCCTCAGCCGGACGCCGTAGCGGTGGGCGACGTCACGCAGTCGGCGCTGGGCGCGGTGGATCTCCCACTGGCTGGTGGTGATGCCGCCGAACTTGGAGGAGTCCGAGTAGCCGAGCATGACCTCCTGGACGTCTCCGCGCAGCGCGACCAGGCGCCGGTAGGAGGGGTCGGAGAGCATGTCCTCGAGGATGGTGTCGGCGGCCTTCAGCTCGTCCGTGGTCTCCAGGAGCGGCACGATGCCGATCTTCGCCCAGCCGGCGTGCAGGTCGACGAGACCGGCCTCGCGGGCCAGGACAGCCGCCGCGAACACGTCGTCGGCGCCCTGGCACATGGAGATGATGTACGACTCGATGACCTCGGGCCCGAAGACGGCGAGGGCCCGCTTGACCGTCTGGAAGACACCGAGGGTCTTCTCGCCGGCGGCGTCGACGGGGGCCGGGCTGGGGGCGAGCGGCCGACGGGAGCGCAGTTCCTTGGCGAGGAGCTTCGTGCGGTACTCGCGGGGCATGTCGGCGTAGCGCCAGGACTCCTCGCCGAGGCGGTCGAAGAGCTGACCGAGGGCGTGGTGGTGGGCGTCGGCGTGCTCGCGGACGTCCATGGTGGCGAGCTGGAGGCCGAACGCGGCGAGGGTGCGGATGGTGCGGTTCATCCGGCCGTCGGCGAACAGCCCGCCGCGGTGCTCGCGCAGGGACGTCTGGATGAGGGTGAGGTCCGCGAGGAGCTCGCTGGTGCCGAGGTAGTCGCGCCCGGCCTCGTGCGGGATGCCCTTGGCGAGGCGCTGCTTGGTGTTCTCCAGCTTCTGCCGGATGCAGGTGGCCTTGAGGCGGTAGGGCTCTTCGGCGTTGAGGCGCTTGTAGCGGGGGCTGATCTCGGGCAGCCGTTCGAGGTCGCCCTTGAGCGACTCCAGGAGTTCCTCGGTGGCGCCGGTGTAGCGGATGGAGTTGGAGAGGAAGCCGCGGAGCTCGTCGATCATCTCCAGGGCGTCGTTGATGCCGTGTTCGTGCTGGAGGATGAGGACGTCCCAGGTCACCTGGGGGGTGACGTTGGGGTTGCCGTCGCGGTCGCCGCCGATCCAGGTGCCGAAGGTGAGCGGGCGGGTGTTCTCGGGGAGCTTGACGCCGACCCGCTCCAGTTCGGCGGTGAGGTCCTCCAGGACGTCGCCGACGGCGCCCGCGTGGAGTTCGTCGAGGTAGTAGATGGCGTTGCGGGCCTCGTCGGCGGGCTCGGGGCGTACGACCCGGAGCTCGTCGGTCTGCCAGACGAGGTCGATGTTCTCGGCCAGGCGGGTGTCGTAGCGGCGGCGGTCGGCCTCGATGACGGGGGTCTCGAGGAGCGCGGCGATGCGCCGGAGCTTGTTGAGTACCGACCGGCGCGCGGCTTCGGTGGGGTGCGCCGTGAACACGGGGCGAACGTTGAGGTGGCGGACCGTCTGCTGGACGTGTTCGGGGTCGACGTCCTTGAGGCGGTCGGCGGTGCGGGCGAGGAGGCCGCCCTCGGCGGCGCGGCGCTCGCGCAGTTCGCGGCCGCGGTGGACCTGTTCGGTGACGTTCGCGAGGTGGAAGTAGGTGGAGAAGGCGCGGACCAGCTTGGCCGCGGTCTCCAGTTCGATGCCACGCAGCAGTTCGGCGGCGGCTTCGCCGTCCTCGCGGGTCAGGCGGCGGACCTTCTCGACCAGGTCGAGGAGTTCCGGGCCCTCCTGCCGTACGAGGGTCTCGCCGAGCAGGTCACCCAGTCGGCGGATGTCGGCGCGCAGGTCGGTGCTGGTCGTTGTGGTGGCCTGGCCAAGGTCGTCGGCACTGCTCACAGGTGCGGCTCCTTGCAGTGTTGAAGCTCGTCCGGGGGGAACTCGGACTACGGCCCCGCGGCGGGCGTCGCATAGGGGCCGGACATCCGGGAAGAAAACAGAGCGGACCGCGCTGTCCGACTGTCTCCAAGGATAGGTGTCCATGGGGACGCGCAGGTTGGCGGGCTCTTGCCGCCGGGCAGGGCGCTGCCATACTTACGATGCCGTAGGTTACGGAACCGTAGGGAGCATGGCATCGGTTCGCTGTGTGACCTTCCGCGGTGTGCGGAACAACGGCATCTCCCTCAATCCAAGACCCCCCAGGGGACGCGCATGACCACAGGCAGCTCCAACGTGATCGATGACCCTTCGAAAGCGCCCGACGACACCCCCGCGCCCTCCGCCACGCTCGGTGGCGAGCAGAAGCGTTCGATCGAGCAGATCATGCTGCTGATCTTCATCGTCGTCCCGTTCCTGGCGGTGCTGGCGGCGGTGCCGCTGGCGTGGGGCTGGGGGGTGAGCTGGCTGGACCTCGGTCTGCTGGTCTTCATGTACTTCCTCGGCTGCCACGGCATCACGATCGGTTTCCACCGCTACTTCACGCACGGTTCCTTCAAGGCCAAGCGGCCGCTCAGGATCGCGTTGGCGGTCATGGGGTCGATGGCGGTGGAGGGCCCGCTCGTGCGCTGGGTGGCCGATCACCGCAAGCACCACAAGTTCTCCGACGCGGACGGCGACCCGCATTCGCCGTGGCGGTTCGGCGAGACGCTCCCGGCCCTGATGAAGGGCCTGTGGTGGGCACACATCGCATGGATGTTCGACGAGGAGCAGACCTCGCAGGAGAAGTACGCGCCGGATCTGATCAAGGACCCGGCGATCCGCGCGGTGTCCCGGCAGTTCGTCTACTGGACGATCCTGTCGCTGGCGCTGCCGCCGCTGGTGGGCGGGCTGGTGACGATGTCCTGGTGGGGCGCGTTCACGGCGTTCTTCTGGGGCTCGCTGGTGCGGGTGGCCATGCTGCACCACGTGACGTGGTCGATCAACTCGATCTGCCACGCGGTGGGCAAGCGCCCCTTCAAGTCGCGGGACCGCTCCGGCAACGTCTGGTGGCTGGCGATCCTGTCCTGCGGCGAGTCCTGGCACAACCTGCACCACGCGGACCCGACCTCGGCGCGGCACGGCGTGATGCGCGGCCAGCTGGACTCCTCGGCCCGGTTCATCCGCTGGTTCGAGATGCTCGGGTGGGCCTACGACGTGCGCTGGCCGTCACGCTCGCGTATCGATTCACGCCGTAACACCGGTGAGGACGGCTCCCGACGGGGGAAGGCCACCGCCGAGGCGGCATGATTGACGGCGTGGCGACCGATCCCAGCAGCACCCCCAGTAACGAAGCCAAGCCGCGGCGCGCCCGGCGCACCCGTATGACGGGTGCGGAGAGGCGGCAGCAGCTGCTCGAGATCGGTCGCACCCTGTTCGCGGCGAAGGGTTTCGAGGGCACCTCGGTGGAGGAGATCGCGGCGAAGGCCGGGGTCTCCAAGCCGGTGGTGTACGAGCACTTCGGCGGCAAGGAGGGGCTCTACGCGGTCGTGGTGGACCGGGAGATGCGCCGGCTGCTGGACATGGTCACGTCGTCGCTGACGGCGGGCCACCCCCGTGAGCTCCTCGAACAGGCGGCGTTCGCGCTCCTCGACTACATCGAGGAGTACACGGACGGCTTCCGGATCCTGGTCCGGGACTCCCCCATCCCGCAGTCGACCGGGTCGTTCGCGTCCCTGATCTCCGACATCGCCACCCAGGTGGAGGACATCCTGGGCCGCGAGTTCAAGAGCCGCGGCTTCGACCCGAAGCTGGCCCCGCTGTACGCCCAGGCCCTGGTCGGCATGGTCGCCCTGACCGGCCAGTGGTGGCTGGACGTACGCCGCCCGAAGAAGGCGGAGGTGGCGGCCCACCTGGTGAACCTGTCCTGGCACGGGCTGGACGGGCTCGAGGCGAAGCCGCACCTGATAGGACGCCGAAAGGCCTGACGCGACGCCGTACGCACGTACGAACGGCGCGCCGTCCACGCATACGGACGGGTCGCCGTCCACAGAAGAACGCGGCACCACATACGAACGCGGCACCACATGCGGGCGGGGCCCCGACCACGAAGGTCGGGGCCCCGCCCGCATGTGTGCCGTCGGCGCCCGCGGGCGCGTCAGTGCCTCACGACGTCCTCAGTGCTTGAAGACGTCCTTGGTCTTCTCCTTGGCCTGACGGGCGTCGCCCTTCGCCTGCTCGGCGCGGCCCTCGGCCTCCATCCGCTCGTTGCCCACGGTGCGGCCGATCGTTTCCTTCGCCTTGCCCTTGGCCTGTTCCATCTTCGCCTTGGACTTCTGCTCGCCTGCCACTGTCCATCACTCCCAGTCAGGTCTGCGTGTGGTCTCAGTACTGCGAGTGACCCGTCCCGCGCCCCTCAAACCCCGCTGACGGGCTCCAGGAACTCCAGCCGGTTGCCGACGGGGTCCAGGGCGTAGAAGCGGCGGTGTCCCGGCAGGTCCGTGTCCCAGGTGACCGGTGTGCCCTCGGCCTCCAGCCGGGCGGCGTACGCCTCGATGCCGGTGACCCGCAGCCCGGGGTGGGCCTTCGCGGACGGTCGGAAGCCCGGCTCGATCCCCAGGTGCAGGTGCACGGCTCCCGCCCGGAACCAGCATCCTCCCTTCGCCGCAAGCACCGGCGGCTTGGGGACCTCGGTCATCCCGAGGGTGCCGATGCAGAAGCGGCGCAGCAGGTCCTCGGAGCCGGGCGGGGCGGCGAGCTGCACGTGATCGACGGCGGTCAGCACGTCAGGCCCCCTTCACGGCCACCGCGAACAGGCGGCGGAACGGCAGCACGGTGCCGTACTCCGCGCTCGGGTAGGCCTCGCGGAGCAGGTCGCGGTAGTCGGTGACGAAGGCGTCGCGGGCCTCGGGGTCGTCGGCGAGGGCGTCGAGGGCGGGGCGCAGGCCGGTGCCCTTGACCCAGTCGAGGACGGGGTCGTCGCCCTGGAGCACATGGAGGTAGGTGGTCGTCCAGACATCGGTGGCGCAGCCGAGGCGGGCCAACCGGTCGAGGTAGACGCCGGGGGCGTGGACGGAGTCCTCGTGCCGCAGGACATGGCCGAGGCGGCCCTTCCAGCGGACGCTGTTGCCGAGCTCGCGCATGAGGGCGTGCAGGGGCGCGTCGATGTTGTGGGGGACCTGGAAGGCGAAGGTGCCGCCGGGGGCGAGGCCGTCCAGCCAGCCGGCGAAGGCGTCGAGGTGGCCGGGCACCCACTGGAGGGCGGCGTTCGAGACGAGCAGGTCGTACGTCTCCTCCGGCGTCCAGGTGGCGAGGTCGGCATGGGCGAAGTCGAGGCGCGCGCCCGCGTGCGCCGCCGCGTCGGCGAGCATCTGCGGCGAGTTGTCGTAGCCGGTGACGCGGGCGGTGGTCCAGCGGTCGGCGAGGACGGCGGTGAGGTTGCCGGGGCCGCAGCCGAGGTCGGCGATCCGCGGCGGGTCGCCGGGCAGGCCGGGGACGCGGGCGAGGAGGTCGCCGAAGGGGCGGGCGCGGTGGCCGGCGTGACGCAGGTACTGGGCGGGGTCCCAGCTGGGGTTGGTCGTCATGCCCGGTACTTTCCCCTCCCATTTATCTTGATGTCAAGAGACTCGACATCAAGAGACTTCACGTCGACACAACCACTACACTGATCGTCATGGAGGACGAGGTCGATCGGCTGGTCGCAGCGTGGCGCCGGGAGCGCCCGGACCTCGACGTGGAGCCGCTGGAAGTACTCAGCCGGGTGAGCAGACTGGCCCGGCACCTGGACCGCGCACGCCGTCTGGCGTTCTCCGAGCACCAGCTGGAGCCCTGGGAGTTCGACGTCCTGACGGCGCTCCGGCGCGCGGGGGCGCCCTACCAGCTCTCGCCGGGCCAGCTGCTGACGCAGACGCTGGTGACCTCGGGCACGATGACGAACCGTATCGACCGGCTCGCGAAGAAGGGCCTGGTGGAGCGGCTGCCGGACCCGAGCGACCGCCGGGGTGTGCTCGTCCGCCTCACGGACGACGGCAAGGACCGCGCCGACCAGGCACTCGCCGGACTGCTCGACCAGGAACGAGCGATCCTGGCCGAGCTCTCGAACGCCCAGCGCGGCGAACTGGCGGGCCTGCTGCGCCAGCTGACCGCCCCGTTCGACAACATCCCCGGCTGAGGGCCTGCCGGGCCGATCAGGCCCGAGACGCGGGGTCCGGCACGCTCACCCGTTCCGATCAGGCGCTGTGGGTTTCCTCCGGCCTGATCTGTCCGGCAGCCCCCAGGTCGGCAGGTCCCACGCCCGCCCGGCGTGCGAGGGCGACCGCGGCGAGGGTGGAGTGCACGCCCAGCTTGCCGAGGACGTTCTGCATATGGGTGCGGACGGTGTGCGGGGAGAGGAACAGCCGGTCGGCGACCGCCTTCCTGCCCAGTCCCGCGACCATGCAGCGCAGCACTTCCCGCTCCCTCGGCGTGAGCGACTCGACCAGCCGTTCGCTCTCGGTGCGGTGCTTGCGGGCGGCCGTCAACTCCCGCAGGACGCCGGTGAGCAGGGCGGGCGGGAGGTGGGTCTCCTCGCGCAGCACGCCTCTGATGACGGTGAGCAGACGGGACAGCGAGCAGTCCTTCGCCACCCAGCCGGACGCCCCGGCCTGGAGGGCGAGGGCCGCGCGGCGCGGCTCGTCCTTCTCGGCGAGGACGACGATGCGGACATGGGGCTGCGCGGCACGGACCCCCACGACCAGCGATATCCCGTCGACGAGCCCGTCCTCCCCCACCTCCTGCACGGGCACGGCGGGCCGTATGCCCGGCAGCGCGGCGCCCAGGTCGGCGTCGACGAGCAGCACGTCGTACCGGCGCCCCTCGGCGGCCGCGCGCTCCAGACTGCGCAGTGCCGCCGGGCCGCTGCCGGCCGCGGACACGTCGACGTCGGGCTCGGCGGCCAGTGCCGCGGCGAGTGACTCGGCGAAGATGCGGTGGTCGTCGACGACCAGTACACGAATGCGAACCACGAAACCCCCTCCCCCAAGCTCCTTGACAGAGCAGGGGATACCCCAAGGTCCGGAGACGGAGAACGACGACCGCGCGGACACGACGCCCGGAGGGGATGCCACTGCCGCAACGGCCGCCGCCGTGCAGAGACTGCTACCCCCACCGCGGGCGCCGTACCCGACTGTCTCGCCCCCTGATCAGCACCGGCCCCCACCGGCACTGTTCACAGGGTAGGGCCGCGGGCGTAGAGCGGAAGGCAAATTGCAGGATTGGTTCGGCCACCGCGCTTATGGTGTGCCGCATGTTTCGTCTTGAGACAGAAGTCGACAGGACTCGCCGCGATCTTCTCCGTTCGCGGCTGCTCGCCACCAACACCGAGGCCTCCCCGGTCCTGCGCGCACTGCGCGGCACCCCCGCGGAACGCGAATCGGCGCTGCACGTCTGGGCCTCGGACCCGGGCGGCGATCTGGCCGGCGGTCTGGTGGGCCACACCTGGACGACCTGGCTGCACGTCACCTACCTCTGGGTGGACGCCCGGCACCGGGGCACGGGCCTGGGCAGCGCCCTCCTCGCCGAAGCGGAGCGCATCGCCCGCGAGCAGCGCGGCTGCGACCGCGTACGCCTGGAGACCTGGGACTTCCAGGCCCCGGAGTTCTACCGGCGCCGAGGCTACGAGGTGGTCTGCGTGATCGAGGACTACCCCCCGGGCCTGACGGAGTTCACCCTGACGAAGAGACTGGGGTAGCCCCTCCAACCCGTCCGGCCCCTCCAGCCCTCCAGCCCGTCCGGCACTTGAGGACGAGGCCCTTTCGGGGCCGACCCTGGGGTCTGGGGCACAGCCCCCAGGGTCGGGAACGGGAAGGGGCGGCGGGGGCGAGACTCACTCGCACACCCACCGCCCCGCGGAAAGGAAACCGCTCAGTTCAGCCGGCGCGCCCCCGCCGCGGGCACCGCCTCGAACACCCTCGGCGCCTTGTGCCCCGCGGCCGCGAACGCCTCTTCGACGGCCTTGGTGAGCGTCTCGACATCGGTGGCCTCGGCCAGCACGATCGCCGAGCCGCCGAAACCCCCGCCGGTCATCCGCGCACCGAGCGCCCCGTGGGCGAGAGCGGTGTCGACGACGAGGTCCAGCTCGGCGCAGGAGACCCGGAAGTCGTCCCGGAGCGAGGCGTGCCCCGCCGTCAGGACCGGCCCCACCGCGCGGGTGTCGCCGCCCGACTCCAGAAGGGCGACGACCTGCTCCACCCGCTGGTCCTCGGTCACCACATGACGGACCAGGCGGCGGACCTCCTCCTCGTCACCGAGCCGGGCGAGGGCCGCGTCCAGGTCGGCGTACGCGATGTCGCGCAGCGCGTCGACGCCGAGGAGGGCGGCGCCCTTCTCGCAGCCGGCCCGCCGCTTGCCGTACTCGCCACCGCTGTGGGCGTGCGTGACCTGCGTGTCGACGACCAGCAGGCGCAGGCCCTCGGCGGCCAGGTCGAGGGGGATCTGCTTCTGCGAGAGGTCGCGGGTGTCGAGGAACAGCGCGTGGCCTGCCTCGCAGCACGCGGACGCCGTCTGGTCCATGATGCCGGTGGGCGCGCCGACGTAGACGTTCTCGGCGCGCTGGCACAGGCGGGCGAGCTGCCAGCCCTGGAGCCCGAGGTCGTAGAGGTCGTTCAGCGCCAGGGCCACGACGACCTCGATGGCCGCGGACGACGACAGGCCCGCGCCCGACGGGACCGTCGAGGACAGGTGGACGTCGGCGCCGGTCACCGCGTGCCCGGCCTCGCGCAGGGCCCACACGACTCCGGCCGGGTACGCCGTCCAGGCGTCGTCGGACTCGGGCGTCAGCTCGTCGAGCCGCAGCTCGGCGACGCCGCTTTCGAGGTCGGCCGAGTGCAGCCGCAGCACGCCGTCGGTACGCCGTGCGACCGCCGCGACCGCGATGTGCGGCAGCGCGAAGGGCATCACGAAGCCGTCGTTGTAGTCGGTGTGCTCACCGATGAGGTTGACGCGGCCGGGCGCCGCCCAGACGCCCTCGGGCTCGGCCCCGTACAGCCGGACGAAACCCTCGCGAACTTCCTGTGCCCCCACTACGACTCCCTTGCGCTGCTTGCGATGTGCTGCGCGAACTCCCACGCGTCCGCGACGATACCCGCGAGATCCGCGCGGGACGGGTTCCAGCCCAGCTGCTCACGGGCGGTGGCCGCCGAGGCGACCAGCACGGCCGGGTCTCCGCCGCGACGAGGGGCCACGACCTCGGGGATCGGGTGGCCGGTGACCTCGCGGACCGTCTCGATGACCTCGCGCACGGAGAAGCCGTTGCCGTTGCCGAGGTTGCAGATGAGGTGCTCGCCGGGCTCGGCGGCGGCGACGGCGAGGAGGTGGGCCTCGGCGAGGTCGGCGACGTGGATGTAGTCGCGGACGCAGGTGCCGTCGGGGGTCGGGTAGTCGTCGCCGAAGACGGAGATGGCCTCGCGGCGGCCCTGCGCGACCTGGAGGACGAGCGGGATGAGGTGCGACTCGGGGTCGTGGCGCTCGCCCTGCTCGCCGTACGCGCCGGCCACGTTGAAGTACCGCAGGGAGACGGCACCGAGCCCGTGGGCGGCGGCCTCGCCGCTGATCATGTGGTCGACGGCGAGCTTGGAGGCGCCGTAGGGGTTCGTGGGCTGCGTCGGCGCGCTCTCCACGATCGGGACCTGCTGCGGCTCGCCGTACGTCGCCGCCGTGGACGAGAAGACCAGCTTGCGCACGCCGGCCTCGCGCATGGCGCCGAGCAGGGCCATGGTGCCGCCGACGTTGTTGTCCCAGTACTTCTCGGGCTTGACGACGGACTCGCCGACCTGCGAGAACGCGGCGAAGTGGAGCACGGCGTCGAAGGAGGCGTCGAGCCACTTGGCGGCGTCGCGGATGTCACCCTCGATGAACGAGGCACCCGCCGGGACACCCTCGCGGAAACCGGTGGAGAGGTTGTCGAGCACGACGACCTCGTGGCCGGCCTCCAGCAGATGCTGCGCGACCACGCTGCCGACGTAGCCCGCGCCACCCGTGACCAGATACTTGCCGCTCGTGCCGGTGGTGCCGCTCATGAACTCGCTACCTCTCGCAGTCGCTGGGCCGCGAACTCCGGCGGCACGTCGTTGATGAAGACGTTCATGCCTGATTCGGAGCCCGCGAGAAACTTCAGCTTGCCGGAAGTGCGGCGAATGGTGAAAAGCTCGAGATGGAGCGCGAAGTCGTCCCGGTTGACACCCTCGAACTCCTCCAGCGCGCCGAACGGCGCCTGGTGCCAGGCGGAGATGTACGGCGTGGGCGGTTCACCTTCGCCGAAGATCCGGTCGAAGCGCCTCAAGAGTTCCAGATAGACCTGGGGGAACTCTGTGCGCGCCTCCTCGTCGAGGGCGAGCAGGTCCGGCACCCGGCGCTTCGGGTAGAGGTGCACCTCGTACGGCCAGTGCGCCGCGTACGGCACGAACGCGACCCAGTGTTCACCCTCCAGGACCACCCGCTCGTCGGCGAGTTCACGCTCCAGGACGGCGTCGAAGAGGTTCTCCCCGCCGGTCGCCTCTTTGTGCGCCGCGACCGAACGCAGCATCAGGGCGGTGCGCGGAGTGGTGAACGGGTAGGCGTAGATCTGCCCGTGCGGGTGACCCAGAGTCACACCGATCTCGGCGCCACGGTTCTCGAAGCAGAACACCTGTTCCACGGAGGGCAGATGCGACAGCTCGGACGTCCGGTCAGTCCACGCGTCGAGGACCAGTCGCGCCTGCTCCTCGGTGAGGTCAGCGAAGGACGCGTTGTGGTCGGAGGTGAAGCAGACCACCTCGCAGCGCCCGGAGTCGCCGGCCAGCGAGGGGAAACGGTTCTCGAAGACGACGGCGTCGTACGACGAGTCCGGGATCTCGCTGAGCCGGTCGCCCTGGGAGGGGCAGAGCGGGCACTCGTCGGCCGGCGGATGGTAGATGCGCCCCTGCCGGTGCGAGGCCACGGCGATGGAATCGCCGAGCAAGGGGTCCCGCCGTACCTCCGAAGTGGTGACCGTGGGGTCCAGCGGACGCCTGTCCACCGCGTCGCGCACCGAGTCGTCCCGCTGGTCGTAGTAGATCAGCTCACGACCGTCGGCCAAGCGGGTCGAGGTCTTCTTCACCGCGACTCTCCATCCGTACCTCTAGACCCGCAGACCTAGATCCGTACACCTAGCGAAGCTTCCAACAGAACCAAACACATAAAACCATAAACCCCCACGCGAGTCACCAGCACAACCAAACAAAGAACACCAAACGAAGTGAGCAGGGCATGCGAACCCCCACAGACCCGGCCTACACGGCAGCACAGCTGGCGGCAGAGCTGCGGCTGCCGACGAACTGGCTCGACTACACGATCCTCGGCATCTACTTCGTCGTGGTCCTGGGCATCGGCTTCGCCGCTCGCAGATCGGTGAAGACCAGCCTCGACTTCTTCCTCTCCGGACGCTCGCTGCCCGCCTGGATCACGGGCCTCGCGTTCGTCTCGGCCAACCTGGCCGCCACCGAGATCCTGGGCATGGCCGCGAACAGCGCGCAGTACGGCGCGTACACCGTCCACTGGTACTGGATCGGCGCCATCCCGGCGATGGTCTTCCTGGGCATCGTGATGATGCCGTTCTACTACGGCAGCAAGGTGCGCTCCGTCCCCGAGTTCCTGCTGCTGCGCTTCGACCGGGGCGCCCACCTGCTGAGCTCGGCCCTGTTCGCCTTCGCGGCGATCCTGATCTCCGGCGTGAACCTGTACGCCCTCGCGATCGTCGTCGAGGCGCTGCTGGGCTGGCCGCAGTGGGTGGCGATCGTGGTCGCCGGCGCCTTCGTGCTGGCCTACATCACGCTCGGCGGCCTCTCCTCGGCGATCTACAACGAGGTCCTCCAGTTCTTCGTGATCCTGGCGGCGCTCATCCCGCTGTCGGTGCTCGGCCTGAAGAAGGTGGGCGGCTGGGACGGCCTGACGGACTCCCTGACCGAGGCCCACGGCGACGACTTCGTCACCGCCTGGGGCGGCACGGGCATCGGCAGCGACAACCCGCTCGGCGCGAACTGGCTGACGATCGTGCTGGGCCTCGGCTTCGTCCTCTCCTTCGGCTACTGGACGACGAACTTCGCCGAGGTGCAGCGCGCCCTGTCGGCGAAGAACCTGTCGGCGGCCCAGCGCACCCCGCTCATCGCCGCGTTCCCGAAGATCTTCATCGTCTTCCTGGTGATGATCCCGGGCCTGGTGGCGGCGGTGCTGGTGCCGAAGATCGGCACGGCCGACTCCGACCTCCAGTACAACGACGCGATTCCCTACCTCATGCAGGAGCTGCTGCCCAACGGTGTGCTGGGCATCGCGGTGACCGGCCTGCTGGCGGCGTTCATGGCGGGCATGGCGGCGAACGTCTCGTCCTTCAACACGGTGTTCACGACCGACATCTGGGCGAAGTACGTGGTGCGGGGCCGGGAGGACGCCTACTACGTGCGCTTCGGCCGTCTCATCACGGCGATCGGCGTCGCGGCCTCGGTGGGCACGGCGTTCCTCGCCTCGTCCTTCTCGAACATCATGAGCTACCTCCAGACGCTGTTCAGCTTCTTCAACGTGCCGATGTTCGTCGTCTTCATCGTCGGCATGTTCTGGAAGCGGGCGTCGAAGAAGTCGGGCTTCTGGGGCCTGCTCGCGGGCACGACGGCCGCGATGGTCAACTACTTCGTCCTCTACAAGCAGGACATCATCGGCATCCCCACCGACCAGGGCGCGAACTTCGTCTCCGCGATCGCGGGCTTCGTGGCGGGCGCGGTCGTGATGGTGGCGGTGTCGCTGTTCACGGCCCCCAAGCGGGACGAGGAGCTCCAGGGCCTGGTCTACGGCACCGTCTCCCCCGGCATGGCCGAGCCGCCGGCGGCGGGCGACGACGCGTGGTACCGGCGCCCGGCACTGCTGGGCTGGAGCGCGCTGATCCTGGCCGCCCTGTGCTACATCCCGTTCTCGTTCTGAGCCCGGTCGCGAATACCGCGGGAGACTGGAGAGACCATGTCCGACCAATTCGAACCCTCCGAACCCTCCGAATCCGCCGAGCGCGCCGAGCGTGCCGAGGCAGCCGAGCGGCTGCGGCGGGCGGGGTACTCCGAGGCCGACGTCCAGCGTGAGGTCACGGAACTCGAGGAGAAGTCCGCGACCGCGGCCCGCATCTTCGACCTGCGCCGCATCATCGGCGGCCTGTTCGTCGTCTACGGCGTGATCGTCACGATCGCCGGCATCACGGACAGCGACGCGGAGATCGACAAGGCCCAGGGGATCAACATCAACCTGTGGACCGGCCTGGCCATGCTGGCCCTGGGCATCTTCTTCCTGGCCTGGCTGAAGCTGCGGCCCGTGGCGCCGGTCACCCCGACGCTGCCGCCCGAGGCGCTGGAGGGGAAGCCCTCGCGCGGCGAGTAGCCGCGGGCCGAATGTGCAGGTCACGAAGCCGAGCCGGCTCCTGGATCCGTTGCGTCGGGTCCCGGAGCCGGCTCAGTTCGTCTACTCGTGGTCGGCGACGTTCGCGTTGATGGCGTCGTCCCCGTTGTTGCAGATCTGCTGCGTCGCGTCGTGGTTCGACGAGAGGCCGAGCAGCGGAAGGTTCAGGTTCGGGATGTTGATGAGGCCGAACGAGATGTTCTCCACGTGGTTGGAGCACTCCCGGGAGTCCCCGTCCGCGCCGTAGGCGGCGGCAGAGGCGAATCCGGCGCCGGCCATGCCGAGGCTTCCGATCATGGCGGCCACGAGAGCGGTGTTGCGGAGCTTGCGCATTGCATACCCTTTTCCGTCTGGATGGCATGCCTCGCTACAGAGCGAGACGTTACGGTTACGCACCGTATGACGTGATTATCCGCTTTGCATCACGGAATGAGCCGCATGACACCGCCAGCTCGCACCACACGAGCTTGCCCCGATGACCCATTCGGGACAGCGGCTGCCAGTGCCAGAGGTCCGAGCAGGCCCGGACGAGGGCCATACCGCGCCCACTCTCGGCGTCGGCGAGGCCCTCCAGTCGTCCCGGCGGCTCGGCGGCTCGGCTCAGGGTCCGCGTCCCAGGCGCCGATCCGGAGGACCCCGTCCCGGAAACGGAGACGCAGACAGGCGGGGCCCTTCGCGTGCAGTACGGCATTGGAGCCAGCTCCGAGGCGAGCGGCTCCGCGGTGTCCACGAGGTGGATCAGGCCGTGCAGGGTGAGGATCAGACGCAGGGTGCGGCGGCAGACGGTCACGGCGCGGGGGTCGCCGGGGATGTAGAGGGAGTACTCCCAGGGATCGGACATTTCATCGATGCGGAGCCTCAACTGGCCCAACTCCGAACCCTCTTCCGTAGGGTGGAGAAAGCGACGCTGGAACCGGCAGCTTCACGTGACTTCATCCACCGCCTGGAAAAGGGGCTGTGAGGCACCCCATGGACCACACCTTGCGCTGGCAGAAGTCCACGTTCTCAGACGGTGGGACGGCAACACCTGCGTCGAACTCGCCGCCTCCCCCGCCCCCGTGACCCTTCACCTCCGCGAGAGCGACACCCCGGACACGGCCCTCAGGACCACACCCGTCGCCCTCGCCCACCTCCCGGCAGGGATACGCACCGGACTCGCACCTCAGCGGACGACGTCGAAGACGTTCTTCTGAAGGCCGTTGGCGTACGCCTCGTGCTCGACGAGCTTCAGCTTCTGCGTGTCCTTGTCCGTGGCGCTGAAGAGCCGCTTGCCCGCGCCGAGCAGGAGCGGGAAGACGAGCAGGTGGTAGCGGTCGATCAGGCCGGCGTCCGAGAGGGCCTGGTTCAGGGAGGCGCTGCCGTGGACGATGATCGGGCCGCCCTCGGCCTCCTTCAGCGCGGCGACGTCGTCGAGTGAGCGCAGGATCGTCGTCTCGCCCCAGTTCGAGACGAGGTCGTCATCGGTGAGGGTGGTGGAGACGACGTACTTCGGCATCACCTTGTAGTCGGCGAAGTCCGCCATGTCGGGCCACACGGGGCTGAACGCCTCGTAGCTGGTCCGGCCCAGCAGCATCGCGGTGGCCTCGGTCTGCTCCCGGCCCTTGATCTCGAAGGCCTCGGGGAGGAAATCGATGTCCTTGAAGGTCCAACCGGCGTTCCGGTAACCGGGCTCGCCGCCCGGGGCCTCCACGACGCCGTCGAGCGAGATGAATGCGGTGCTGATCAGGGTGCGCATCTGAGGTCCTCGGGGTCTCGGGTCCGGTTCGGTCATGATCTCTGACCGCGGATCACGGCGAAACTCATCGGCGGCCGTCAGTGTCCGGTGCCGTACCCGGCGATGTCACCGCTGCGGGCCGCCGCCACCAGGGCGATCGCCAGGGTCGCCGACCAGGTGAGGAAGTGGATCGACGGCGGGTAGCTCGCGAGGGTGTAGCCGTCTCCGGTCAGGGCGGCGACGGAGAGGGCCGCCACCGGCAGCCCCGCGGTGAGTGCCGCCAGCAGGCCGCGCAGCGGGGCGCGTGTGAGGAGGCCGCGGGGAGCGAGCGCCAGGGCGAGGCCGGTGGCCGTGCCCACGGTGACGCCCACCGCCATGCTGCCGAGTACGGCGAAGGTGCCCGTGACCGTCAGCGTCCACGCGGTGCCGTCGTGGCCGCCGGCCAGGCAGACGAACGCCGCCACCAGGCACAGGGTGCCGACGATCCCCGCGGGCCAGACGCCGATCGTCACACCGAGGCGCGCTCCCCGCCAGACCACCGTCCGCACCCTCATGCGGTCAGCCTCGCAGCTTCACCGACCGGGTGTCCAGGACCGTTTGCCCCAGCCGCAACTCCACGGCACGGGGCCGGAGTTCGTCAGAACTCCGGCCCCGTACCCGTTTCCGTGTCCCGGGAGGTGTGCGGCAGCGGGCCCGCGCGGTCCAGCAGACCCGTGCGGGCCGCGAGCGCCGCCGCCTCCAGCCGGGAGCCGACGCCGAGTTTCATCAGGACCCGCTGGACGTGCGTGCGGGCCGTGGACGGGGCGATGCCCATACCGGCGGCGATCAGGCGGGTGTCCTCGCCGTCCGCGACCCGGACCAGGACCTCCACCTCGCGGGGCGTGAGCATCTGGAGCAGCCGCTGGCCCTCGTCGTCCGGCTGGGCCGCCGGGTTCAGCAGTTCGCTGAACGCGCCCTGCAGCAGCGCCGGAGCCACCGCCGACTCGCCCGCCCGCGCCTTCATGATGGCCCGCTCCACGCCCTCTATGCGCTCGTCGTGGCGTACGTACCCGGAGGCGCCCGCGGCGAAGGCCGCCGCGATGCCCCGGGGGCTCGGTACCGGACCGAGGACCAGCACCGCCACCTGTGGCCGCTCGCGCTTGATGCGGACCACCGGGTCGAAGATGCCCGGCTCGGCCGGGACCGCCGTGCCCAGCAGACACACCTCCGGGGCGCGGGTGATCACCAGCTCGGCCGCGCCCGCGGCAGGCGCCGCCGCGGCGAGCACCCGGTGCCCCCGCAGTTTGAGCGCCGAGGCCAGTGCCTCGGCGAGCAGTCGGTGGTCGTCGACCACCATCAGCCGCACTCCCAACGAGCAACCCCCCAGTCCCCCCATGGATGCCCGCACGGGCTCACACGGACTCACACGGACCAACAAAGGGTGCCCCCCGGCACCCCGTCCTTCATGCCCCCGGAAGCTACACGCTTGTTCGACGTTGCGCTCCCCCTACTGGTGAGAAGTGCCCCGGATCGCCGAAATTCCTCACATTCGAGGGTCATGGGCGGTAAGTGAACGGCCCCACCCCTGAGCAGGGGCGGGGCCGTTCACGGCGATTAGGACGATCAGCTGCCCGCGCCGTACGCGACCGCGAGGTACTGCGGGTCGCCGCTCGAGAGCGAGCCGTCGTCTGCGTACACCTCGGACATGAACAGGCGTCCCTGGGAGAACAGGACCTCGGAGTACTCCGGGGACATGCTGGTCTCCAGGTCGTGCACCGCGTCCGTGGCCGGGTTCTCCAGCAGCTTGGTCTCCTTGAAGGAGCCTCCGGCGATGCTGACGACCTGGCCGCCCTTGTCGTACGGCGGCCGCTTGTAGGCGATCAGGTTGCTGCCGTCCATGCGCAGCGGGTAGATCGTGTAGCCGTCGCCGGCGTCCGCGCGCTGGCCGGTCTGCTTGCCGGTGGCCAGGTCGAAGGCGATGACCTCGTTGGTCCGGCTGTACTCGCCGGTGCCGTCGTGCTCCTCGGTCGGGACGTAGATCCGGTCGTTGCCGACGGCCAGTCCCGTGCAGGCCTCGATCCTGGTGATGCCCTCGCAGTCGGCCGCGTACTGGTCGCCCGGGACCGAGATGCGGGTGCGCAGCTTGCCGGTCTTGTTGTCGATGGAGAAGAAGTCCGAGATGCCGCTGCCGTCACCGGCGCTGTCGCCGACGTCGGCGGCCACCACCAGGGGGTCGCTGGACACGACGGACGCGTAGTCGATGCCCGTGGCCAGCTTGTACTCGGAGATCACCTTCCCGGACACCGGGTCGATGGTCTGGATGTGCAGCTCGGGGTTGTCGTACGCGCCGCACTTGCGCACGGCCACCAGCTTCGGGCCGCCGCCGTAGCCGGCGTCGTAGCAGGTGTCGGCCGGCTTCGGCGACCACAGCACCTTGCCGGAGTCGATGTCGAAGGCGGCGCCGCCGTTGGTGCTGCCGAGGGCCACCGTGTTCGCGCTGACCGTCACGTTATTGAAACTGATCGGGTAGTCACCGGAGTTGACGGTCTTCTTCCACAGCTGCTTGCCCGCGGCGAGGTCGATCGCCGCGACCTGGTCGCAGGAGGCCGTTTCGGCGGCGCTCGCCTGGAAGGTGACCGCCGTGCGGTAGTCGTCGGTGGCGAACTTGCTGGCCTCGCACACCGGACCGGGCAGCGGGACCGACCAGAGCTTGGTGCCCTTGTCCAGGTCGTAGCCGGCGATCTCGCTGACGCCCGTCTTCACGTACGCCTTGTCGGTCAGCCAGGAGCCCTTGACGCCGACGCTGTCGTCCTTCTTGATCACGGGCATCGGGACCTTGAACAGGACGTCCGAGGCGGGGTCGGCCGGCACCTTCTCCTTGCCGCCGGAGGACGTGCCGCCGGTGCCGCCCGTGCCGCCGGTGTCACCCCCTCCGCCGGTCGGGCCCGCGGGACCCGCCTCTTCCTTCTTCCCGCCGTCGCTGGACTTCGCGTACCAGACGCCGCCGCCGATGATCAGCGCGATCGCCACGACCGCCCCGACGATGATCGCCACCTGCGCGTTGAACTTCTTGCCGACGCCGCCCGGTCCCTGGCCGGGGCCGCCGGCCTGCGGGTGCATGGGCATGGTGGGCTGCCCCGGGTAGCCGTAGCCCGCCGGAGCGGTCGGATACCCAGGCTGCCCCGGCTGCCCCGGCTGCCCCGGGTAGCCGTACCCGGGCTGCTGGCCGTACGGGGGCGTCGGCTGCCCGTAGGGACCCGGCTGCTGGGGCTGACCGTACGCGGAGGGCGCGGGCGCGCCCGGCTGGGCCGGGTAGCCGTAACCGGCGGCGGCCGGAGGCGCCGGCTGTCCGGGCGCCTGCGGGTAGCCGTACCCCGGCTGGGGCTGCTGCGGGGGCCCGGAGGGGGGCGGGGGCGGAGGCGTCTGCGGCGGCTGGGGGTGCTGAGCCGCCTGGGCCGGGGCCTGGGGCGGCTGGGACGCCTGACCCGGCTGGGGTGCCTGCGGGTAGCCGTAGCCCGGCTCCGGAGCCTTCGTCAGGTCGGGGGCGGGCGGCTGCGGCGCGGCGTCCTGCGGGGCCGCGTCCTTGGGCACGGCGTCCTGCGGCGGCGTGTCCTGCGGCGGCTCGGGCGGGCCGAAACCGCCCTGCGGGGGCTGGTTCGGCGGCGGGGGCGGCGGCTGGGTCATGGTGTGGATACCTCGGGAGAACGCTCGGAAAGCTCGGGCGGCGGGCGGGGACGGGGCGGGGAAGGCGGTGGGTCGCCTCACTTGCCGTAGGCGAGCATCAGCTTCTCCTTCGTCTCGTCGTTGCCCGTCAGCCGGGTGGAGGAGAGGTAGAGGCGCCCGTCGACCCAGGCGAGGTCACGCGAGTAGAAGCTGTCCTCGATCTCGGCCGTGCTCTGGGGCAGCTGCAGCAGCGTCGTCGGCGTGTGGGCGGACCCGGCCGTCGGGATGCCCACCACCCGGCCGGCCGCGTCGTACGACGGCTCGACGTACGCGACGAGGTTGCCGCCCTCGACCTTCACCGGCAGCATCGCCTCGTCGGTCGGGGACTTCACGCGCCATTTCTCCTTGCCGGTGGAGAGGTCGATCGCCACGATCTCGTTGGGACCGCTGCTCGACTCGGTCGGCAGGTAGAGCGTGTTCGCGTCGGAGGCCGTGCCCGTGCAGCCCGTGAGGTTGCGCTGGAGGAAGCCGGAGTCGCACGAGGGCGCGAAGTCCTCGTCGAAGCCGACCTGCGAGCGGTACGAACCGTCCGGCTTGAACGTCGCGATGTTCCAGGTGTTCTTGTCCTCGTTGGTGCTGTAGACCACCAGCGGGTCGACGGAGTACGTCTTCGCGACCGACCAGCCCTTGTCGAACTTCTGGGTCCACCTGGCCTTGCCGGTCGCCGGGTCCAGCTCCTGGATCTCGTCGTGCTCGTTGGCCTCGGTCGCGTCGCAGGACGCCACCGCGATCAGCCGGGTGCCGCCGGCGAACGCCGTCGGGAAGCAGGCGTCGCCGTACTTCTGCTTGTCGTACAGCTTCTTGCCGGTGCGGACGTCGTACGCCGTGCCGGACTGCGAGCGGCCCACCATCAGGGTGTTGCCGGCCAGCGACAGCTCGATGCTGATGGCGCTGTCGAACAGCGCGCCGTCCGCGACCACGCCCGTCCAGCCCTTGGCGCCGGTGTTGAGGTCGATCTGCTGGAGCTGGTTGCACTTGGCGCGGTCGCTGGTGCCGCTCATGTACGCCACGACGACCTTGTCGTCCGCCGTCTTCTGCGGGGTGACCGCGCAGATCTTCTGCGGAAGGGCGATGGTGTCCCAGGTGGGCTTGCCGTCGCCGACGTTGTACGCGACGACCTCCTTGTACGCCGCCTTCACGGCCGTCTTGGAGGTGATCCACATGCCGGGGGCGTCGGCGCCGGAGGCGGGCGCGTCGGGCGCCTCCTTGTACCAGAGCACCTTCGCCTCGCCGGCCTTGCGGTCCGCGTTGAAGTCCTCGGTGTCCTCGCCGCCGTCGCCGCTGCCGTCACCGGGGTTGACCGGGGCGCCGCTCGACGTGGCCTTGCCGTCGTCGCTCGGCTCGGCGACCGGCTTCTTGCCGCCGTCGTCGCCGTTCGTGACCGCGAACACCGTCCCGCCGATCACCAGCAGAGCCGCCACCGCGGCCCCGACCACCAGCGCGGGCCGCCCCTTGAAGGGGTTGCGCCCACCGGGCGGCGTGCCGGGAGCACCGGGCGCGCCGGGGAACTGGGGCGGCTGCGGATAGCCGTAGCCCGGCTGCTGGCCGTACGGCCCCGGCTGGGCGTAGGGGCCGGGCTGGCCGTAGGGGCCCGGCTGCTGGGGCTGACCGTACGGACCGGCCTGCGGCGGCTGACCGTACGGGCCGGGCTGCTGCGGCTGTTGCTGCGGATAGCCGTAACCCGGCTGCGGCGGCTGGGCGGGCGGGCCCTGGGGCGGCTGCGGCGGCAACTGGGGCGCGCCGAAGCCACCCTGTGGCGCCTGCGGCGGCTGTGGCGCCTGCGGCTGGTCCTGCGGTGCTCCGAAACCACCCTGCTGCGGCGGCTGATTGGGCGGCTGAGCCATCAGCGTGTTCCCCCTATGTCACTGGTTTTTAGCCACGCCCCCAGGTCAGTGACCCGCCCGGAGCCGTCTTCAGAGAGTTCTCAGACGGCTCTTTCTATCACCCGCGACGGACGGCTCCCGGGGCCGCTCCACCCCTGTTCCCAAGGGAGGACCGGCCCGTGACGCCGTCGTTATGCGCCTTCACGCACCCTTCACGCGTCCTCGGCGAGTTCCAGCCACCGCATCTCCAGTTCCTCGCGCTCGCCCACCAGTCCCCGCAGCTCGGCGTCGAGTTCGGCGACCTTCGCGAAGTCCGTGGCGTTGTCCGCGATCTGGGCGTGCAGCTTGGCCTCCTTCTCGGAGATCTTGTCCAACTGCCGCTCGATCTTCTGGAGTTCCTTCTTGGCGGCGCGCTGGTCGGCGGCGCTCTTCTCGGCCACCGGCTTCGCGACGGCCGCCGGAGCCGAGGCGGCCGCGGCCTCCTCCATGCGCTGCCGGCGCTCGATGTACTCGTCGATGCCGCGCGGGAGCATCCGCAGGGCGGCGTCGCCGAGGAGGGCGAAGACCCGGTCCGTGGTCCGCTCGACGAAGAAGCGGTCGTGGGAGATGACGATCATCGAGCCCGGCCAGCCGTCGAGGAGGTCCTCGAGCTGGGTGAGGGTCTCGATGTCGAGGTCGTTGGTGGGCTCGTCGAGGAAGAGGACGTTGGGCTCGTCCATGAGGAGGCGCAGGATCTGGAGGCGGCGGCGCTCACCGCCCGACAGGTCCCCGACCGGCGTCCACTGCTTGTCCTTGTTGAAGCCGAACGTCTCGCAGAGCTGCCCGGCGGTCAGCTCACGCCCCTTGCCCAGGTCGACGCGCTCACGCACCTGCTGGACGGCCTCCAGGACCCGCAGCCCGGGGTCGAGCTCGCCGACCTCCTGGGAGAGGTAGGCGAGCTTGACGGTCTTGCCGACGACGACCCGGCCGGCCACGGGCTGCACCTCGCCCTCGGTGCGGGCGGCCTCGGCCAGGGCCCGCAGCAGCGAGGTCTTGCCGGCGCCGTTGACCCCGACGAGGCCGATGCGGTCACCGGGGCCGAGGTGCCAGGTGATGTGCTTGAGCAGCACCTTGGGACCGGCCTGGACGGTGACGTCCTCGAGGTCGAAGACGGTCCTGCCGAGACGCGAGGAGGCGAACTTCATCAGCTCGCTGCTGTCGCGGGGCGGCGGCACGTCCTTGATGAGTTCGTTGGCGGCCTCGACCCGGAACCGCGGCTTGGACGTCCGCGCGGGGGCGCCCCGGCGCAGCCAGGCGAGCTCCTTGCGGACCAGGTTCTGCCGCTTGACCTCCTCGGTAGCGGCGATGCGCTCACGCTCGGCACGCGCGAAGACGTAGTCGGAGTAACCGCCCTCGTACTCGTGGACGTCGCCGCGCTGCACGTCCCACATGCGGGTGCAGACCTGGTCCAGGAACCAGCGGTCGTGGGTGACGCAGACGAGCGCGGAACGGCGCTCGCGCAGATGCCGGGCCAGCCAGGAGATGCCCTCGACGTCGAGGTGGTTGGTCGGCTCGTCCAGGACGATCAGGTCCTGCTCCTCGATCAGCAGCTTGGCGAGCGCGATCCGGCGGCGCTCACCGCCGGACAGCGGACCGATGACGGTGTCCAGGCCCTGCGGGAACCCCGGCAGGTCGAGCCCGCCGAAGAGCCCCGTGAGCACGTCCCTGACCTTGGCGTTGCCGGCCCACTCGTGGTCGGCCATGTCCCGGATGACCTCGTGCCGGACGGTCGCGGCCGAGTCGAGCGAGTCGTGCTGGGTGAGTACGCCGAGGCGGACCCCGCCGGAGTGCGTGACCCGGCCGGAGTCCGCGTCCTCCAGCTTGGCGAGCATGCGGATCAGCGTGGTCTTCCCGTCGCCGTTGCGGCCGACGACGCCGATCCGGTCCCCTTCGGACACGCCGAGCGAGATGCCGTCGAGGAGGGTACGGGTCCCGTACACCTTGCTGACGTTCTCGACATTGACCAGATTGACGGCCATTTCTCTCCTGCCACGGGGGATGCTCGACCCTCCAGGGTAGTCGGCGCGGCGGGCACCCTTCGGTGCCCGGTCTTTTCGCGGTCATGAGGGCGGCAGCGGCTTGCGGCAGGGCGCGCGATGGTCGTGCGCGCTGTTCACGAACGGCGCGTGCGCGAGCGGCTCACGCCCCCGGGGTTCCCGCGGGCGGACGGCGGCACCCGTCGGGCGGCGGCACGCCGCGAACGGTTGCGCGCGGGTCGGACGCCCCCTCGCGCACGCCGGGGCGGGCCGGGCCGGGCACGGGCGCGAGCGCGCCGGGCCGCCGGACGGGTCGTCACTCCGGCGCGCAAGGCTTCGCTTCGGCGGCCTCCCGCCGACCCTCCTCGTACCTCCACATCGCCCGCACGAGGTCCCCGTCCGGCCATCCGTCGGGGTCGAGGGGGAGCAGGCGGCGCTCCGCCTCCACGCAGCGCGGATCACCGCGCAGCGCAAGCCCGCGGGCAGCGTGCACCCGGGTCTCCCGCAGTTCGTCGTCGAGGAGTCCGGCGAGCACGTCGGTGAGACCGGGCGCCTCCGCCCGGCAGCGCGCCAGCCAGGCGGCCGTCCGCTCGCGCACGGCGGGGTCCGGATCGCGCGCCAGCGCGTACACGACCGCCAGCTTCCCGGGCGGCACCCGCGTGCGCTCGTACGGCAGCAGGTCGGGCACCTCCGTGCGCACCCGAGGATCGGGATGCCCGGCGTACGACAGACCGACGGCCTCGCACTCCGCGTCGCGGTCCGGGTCCTCCTCCCCGCCCTCGCTCAACCCGCGCAGCACCAGGGCGAGCACCTCGGGATCCCTCTCCTCCCGGGCCCAGCGGAGGAACACCTCGGACGCCGGCTTGTCGACCGCGTCCGTCGGCTGCCTGAGAAAGCCCCCGAACCCGATGACGAGACAGCGCAGCACGTCCGCGGCGAAGAGACGGCGCAGCCGGTCCGGATGATCGCGCAGCGCCTCCGCGGCCGCCCAGTTCCCGGCGTCCAGCCGACAGGCGAGGTGGATCAGGACATCGGACCAGACTCCGTGGTCCCGGTCCGGACGGGTGAGGGCGCGCGCGAGCAGTTCGTCGAACGGCGTACGGATTCCGAAGCGCTCCTCGAGCTGGGTGAGGACGCCGAGGTGGCCGTCCCACACCGTCTGCCCGCCGAGCGTGTACCGCTCGTGGTGGGTGGACCAGGAGTCGTTCCGCACGCGTCCTCGCCCGACCGGCCCGGCCGCTCCCGTCCTGCGCCGCAGCTCGGCCTCGATGTCCGCCTCGGCCCAGAGCCGCGCGCGGGCCAGCAGGTCGGCACGCGCGTCGGCGTCGAGGCGTACGAGGTCGGGGAGCAGCCTGGTGACCATCCAGGAACAGCCGCCGTCCACCGCCCGGGTCAGCGCGGTGTCCCCTCCCGGCAGCCCGGGGTCCCCTCCCGGTACCCCGGCCAGTGGGCGCAGCGGATCGGCGCCGGCATCGATCAACGCCTCGGCGACCGGTTCGTCGTACGCCGCCACGGCCACGCAGAGGAGCGGAACGCCGTCGGCCGGGTCGCAGGCGTTCGCGTCCTCCACGCCCTCCAGTAGCTCCCGAACGGCTTCGACGTCCCCGCGCCGAACGGCCGCAGCCAGATCGGCCGGTCCCATACGCATGCCTCCCCACCCCGGCTTCCTGGGTGGAACCGGCCGGGGGAGCCTAGAGGGGACGGGCCGCTGGTAGCAGCCGAATTACGGCCGGGGCAGCAGCCGCGTCACGGGCGGTCTTTGACGACCGTCGCGCCCGGCGCCGGTCCTGCCGCCACCCGCACGCTCCTGCAGGTGCCCGACGTGCGCAGCTCCTGCGCGATCTTCTCCGCCGCGGCGGTGTCGCGGGCGAGGAACGCGGTGGTCGGGCCCGAGCCCGAGACGAGCGTGGCGAGGGCGCCGGCCGCGTGGCCCGCGGCGAGGGTGTCGGCGAGTTCGGGGAAGAGCGACAGCGCGGCGGGCTGGAGGTCGTTGGAGACGGTGGCCGCGAGAGCCTCGAGGTCCCCCTCGGCCAGGGCGTCGAGGAGGCGCCGGGAGGCCACCGGTTCGGGGATGACCCGGCCCTGCGCCAGCCGGTCGAACTCCCGGAACACCGCCGGTGTCGACAGCCCCCGTTCGGCCATCGCGAACACCCAGTGGAACGTGCCGCCGACCTCCAGGGCCGCCAGCTTCTCGCCGCGCCCGGTGCCGAGAGCCGCCCCGCCGACCAGGCTGAACGGCACGTCGCTGCCCAACTCGGCGCAGATCTCCAGGAGTTCGTCACGGGTGGCGCCGGTGCCCCACAGCGCGTCGCAGGCCAGCAGCGCGCCCGCGCCGTCCGCGCTGCCGCCCGCCATGCCCCCCGCGACGGGGATGTCCTTGGCGATGTGGAGGTGCACGTCGGGCGTACGGCCGTACCGCTCGGCCAGCGCGATCGCGGCCCGCGCCGCCAGGTTCGTGCGGTCCAGGGGCACCTGGCCGGCGTCCGGGCCCTCGCAGGTGACGCGGAGTCCGTCGGCCGGGGTCACCGTGACCTCGTCGTACAGACCGACCGCGAGGAAGACGTTCGCCAGGTCGTGGAAGCCGTCCGCGCGGGCGGCGCCCACCGCGAGCTGCACGTTGACCTTGGCGGGCACCCGCACGGTGACGCTCACTCGGAGTCCTTCCGCTTCGGCGACGCGAGGGGTGCCGGGGACGCGACGGGCGTCCCCCGGTCCGGCGCGGCCTCGGCGATGCGGGCGAACTCCTCGACCGTGAGGGCCTCGCCGCGCGCCTGCGGCGAGACGCCGGCCGCCACGAGGGCCTCCTCCGCCAGGGCCGGGGAACCCGCCCATCCGGCGAGCGCGGCCCGCAGGGTCTTGCGGCGCTGGGCGAACGCCGCGTCGACGACGGCGAACACCTCACGCCGCGACGCCGTGGTCCTGATCGGCTCGCTCCGCCGCACCAGCGACACCAGGCCGCTGTCCACGTTCGGCGCGGGCCAGAACACCTTGCGCCCGATGGCGCCGGCCCGCTTGACCTCGGCGTACCAGTTGGCCTTGACCGACGGCACGCCGTACACCTTCGAGCCGGGCCCGGCGGCGAGCCGGTCGGCGACCTCGGACTGGACCATGACGAGGGTGCGCTCGATGCTCGGGAAGGTCTCCAGCATGTGCAGCAGCACGGGCACGGCCACGTTGTACGGCAGGTTCGCGACCAGCGCGGTCGGGGCGGGGCCGGGCAGCTCGGTCACCTGCATCGCGTCGGAGTGCACCAGCGCGAAGCGCTCCGCGCGCTCCGGCATGCGTGCCGCGATCGTCGCGGGCAGCGCGCCGGCCAGGACGTCGTCGATCTCGACGGCCGTGACCCGGTCGGCGGTCTCCAGCAGCGCCAGGGTGAGGGAGCCGAGCCCCGGGCCGACCTCGACGACCACGTCGTCGGGCCGGACCTCCGCGGTGCGGACGATACGGCGGACCGTGTTCGCGTCGATCACGAAGTTCTGGCCGCGCTGCTTGGTGGGCCGCACGCCGAGGACCGCCGCCAGCTCACGGATGTCGGCGGGGCCCAGGAGGGCGTCGGGGGCGGGGCTGGTACTCACGGGACAAGGGTACGGGGGCGCACGGACACCGTCCGCCGCCGCACCTCTCACCCGTGCAGCCGCGTCCCGCAGTGCGGCCAGGGACTGGCCCCGCGTCGCACGTACAGCTTCTTCGCACGAAGGGTCTGTTCCGCCGCCGGTGCGTCCTGGGGCCGTCCGCTGCCGCCGAGGCTCTGCCAGGTGCGGGTGTCGAACTGGTACAGCCCGCCGTACGTGCCCGAGGGGTCGACCGCGTTCGGCCGGCCGCCCGACTCGCAGACCGCGAGGCCCTGCCAGTCCAGGCCGTCGGCGCCCCGCACGGAGGCCGGCAGCGGCTTCGTCCCGACCTTCACCACCTGATCGCGCGGTTCGCGCACGATCTCGTCACGGATCCGCCGCGGTGTCTGCCGCACGCCGTTCACGGTGCGCAGCGCGTACGTGATCCGGCGCAGGCCGGGCCGTCCGGCCCGCTCCACCACCTCCGTGCCCTTGAACAGCGAGGAGTCGGCGGTGCGGCGCACGTCGAACGGGATCGCCTCCTCCCGCACCTCCTTGCTGCCGGTGATCCGCAGCACGGTGACCGTCTGTCCGTCGCGCGGGAAGCTGCCGGGCGCGACGGACGTGGTGTCCTGGCCGCGCAGGGTGATCCCGGCCGCCGCCACCGCCTCGCGCACGGTCGCCGCGTTGGTGCGGACGGTGCGGGCCCGGCCGTCGGCCATGACCGTGACCGAGCGCTCGGTGCGTACGTCCAGCGCGAGCCCCGCGCGGCCGATCGGCTGGGAGCGCGGGACGGACAGGTAGGCGCCCTCCGCGCGCACCCCGAACTGCCGGAGCGCCTCCTGCACGGTGTGCGCCGTCGTCCACACCTCGTGCCGGTGACCGTCCAGGGTGAGCCGGACGGGCCGCCCGTAGTGCACCGCGATCTCGTCACCGCTGGTGAGGGCGGTGTCGGGGCCGGGCGCCACCACGTCGTGCGCGCCCACCCGCACGCCTTCCTCCGCGAGGAGTTCGCTCACGTCGTCGGCGAAGGTGTGCAGCGTGCGCGGCTTGCCGTCGACGGTCAGCTCGACCGCCTTGTCCTCGGCGACGAAGGCGGTGGTGCCGCCGGCCAGGAACGCGACGACGAGTGCCTGCGGGACCAGTCGGCGGACCGTGGACTCCGGACGCTCGGCGGAGCGCGTCCGGCGCCGGCGCGCGGCCCGCCCCACGTCCTGCCCCACGTCCTGCCGCGGCAGCGGCGACAGCCGGGGCGGCGGCGTCTGCTGAGGCAGCACCGGTCCGGAGAGCTGGACCGTCTCGGCGTACGGGGCGGCCCCCGTGAGCTGGACCGTCTCGGCGTACGGGGCGGCCCCGGTGGGCTGGACCTGCTCGGCGAACCCGACCGGTTCGGTGAGCTGGAGCGTCTCGGGGAGCTGGAACGACTCGGGAGGCGGGGGCGGCGCTTCGTACGTCTCGTACGCGGGCCGGTAGGTGTCGTCGTACGTCCCGGGCGCCGCGTACACGCCGTACGCGATCGTCTCGGCGTTGTGCAGGTCGACGTACGACCCGCCACCGGCGTACGGCTCGTACTCGAAGTACTGCGAGTTGCTCACGCCGACACTCCAGGGGAGGGGTCCGGATCGGGCCCCCAGAACCTAGCGGAGCGACGGTCACTCTCCAAAGTGGCACGGCTACCGAGAGTTGTGTTCGACGGGTGGTGAGCGCCCTCAGTAGTCGAACGCGCGTGCGGTGTTCGCGGCGAGGGCGGAGGCCAGGGTGTCCTCGTCGATGTCCCGTACGGCGGCCATGGCGCGCACCGTGACCGGAATCAGATACGGGGCGTTGGGCCGTCCGCGGTAGGGCGCCGGGGTCAGGAAGGGCGCGTCGGTCTCCACCAGGAGCAGCTCCAGCGGGGCCACCGCGACGGCGTCCCGGAGGTTCTGGGCGTTCTTGAAGGTGACGTTGCCGGCGAAGGACATGAAGTATCCGGCGCGGGCGCAGATCTCGGCCATCTCGGCGTCGCCGGAGTAGCAGTGGAAGACGGTGCGCTCGGGGGCGCCCTCCTCCTTCAGGACGCGCAGGACGTCGGCGTGGGCGTCGCGGTCGTGGATGACCAGGGCCTTGCCGTGCCGCTTGGCCATCTCGATGTGGGCGCGGAAGGAGTTCTCCTGGGCTTCCTTGCCCTCGGGACCGGTGCGGAAGTGGTCGAGTCCGGTCTCGCCGACGCCCTTGACGTGCGCGAGCGCGGCCAGGCGGTCGATCTCGGCGAGCGCCTCGTCGAGCGCCTGCGCGCCGCCCGGCGTCCGCGCGCCCTGGCGGGACCAGCCGTCGGGGTCGCCGTGCACGATGCGCGGCGCCTCGTTCGGGTGCAGGGCGACCGTGGCGTGGACACTGCCGTGGGCGGCCGCCGTCTCGGCCGCCCACCGGGAGCCCCGTACGTCGCAGCCGACCTGGACGACCGTCGTCACGCCGACCGACGCGGCTTTCGCGAGGGCCTCCTCCACCGTGCCCGACTGCATGTCGAGGTGGGTGTGGGAGTCGGCGACCGGCACCCCGAGGGGGGCCGGAAGCGGCGGCGCGGCGCTCTTGTCGGCGTTCTTGTCGGCGTTCGAAGGCATGCCCCGATCCTACGGAAGGGGCACGCCCTCCTCGGCGGGCGATCGGCCCTCCCGGCTAGCTCGCCTTGCGGAACGGGTGCAGAAGGTCGGACAGGTGCCAGTGGTGGTGCTGCGACGCCTTGGACCGCGCGTCCGGCTGGGCGTCGGACGACTCCTCGGCCGCCGAGACCGGTCCGGCCGGGGGCGCCTTGTGCTGCCGGGCCGCGCTGAGCACCGACGAGACCTGCCCCGCCCGCATGATGCGCACCACGTGCCCGTCGCAGTTCTGGCACGAGGGGCGGCTCAGCGGCGACGGCACGACCCGCCCGTTCGCCACGTAGAGGACGAACTCGTGACCGTCGGCGTCGGTGTGGTGCTCTATCTCGAAGGCCTGCTCCCAGCCGTGCCCGCAGCGCATGCAGGCGAAGGAGTACGACTCGTTGACGACGGCGCCGGCGCCGCCGCGGAGGCCGGTCTGCCCTGTGATCTCACTCATGACCGCTCCTGGATGTCCGCTGGTGGGACCGCTCAGGTCCCGTCATCCAGTGGACGCCTCGCCCGGAGCGAATGCACCCGACCTGTGCACTGTTGAAGGCGATTTGGGCGTCCCTTGCCACAACGCCCGGCGCCCTTTGCCCGCACATGGGGCGCACGCTCAGACGACATGCGCCCTGCTCAGAGGGGGTGTGAGCCCCTTCACAGCACCCGGGCCACACCCGTCACGGATCCCCGGCGACAACCGTCACGGATCGGCTGCCGGCGACCCGTCACAGGCCTCCGGCGTTCTTCGCCGCCACCACCGCGTCGAACACCTCACGCTTCGGCAGCCCCGCCTCCGCCGCCACCGCGGCGATGGCCTCCTTACGGCGCTCGCCCGCCTCCTCGCGCACCCGCACCCGCCGCACCAGCTCCGCCGCGTCGAGCTCCTCGGGGCCGCGCTCGGGCGCCCCGGTGACGACGACGGTGATCTCGCCCCGCACGCCCTCGGCAGCCCACTCCGCCAGCTCGCCGAGCGGACCGCGCTTCACCTCTTCGTAGGTCTTGGTCAGCTCCCGGCACACGGCGGCCCGCCGGTCCGCGCCGAACACCTCGGCCATCGCGGCGAGGGTGTCGTCGAGCCGGTGCGGGGCCTCGAAGTACACGAGGGTCCTGCGCTCCTCCGCGACCTCCCGCAGCCGCGACATCCGCTCCCCCGCCTTCCTCGGCAGGAACCCCTCGAAGCAGAACCGGTCGACGGGCAGCCCGGACAGGGCCAGCGCGGTGAGCACCGCGGACGGGCCGGGGACGGCGGTGACGCGGATGTCCTGCTCGACGGCCGCGGCGACCAGCCGGTACCCGGGGTCGGAGACCGACGGCATCCCGGCGTCGGTGACGAGCAGCACCCGTGCGCCGCCCACCAGGTCCGCGACCAGATCGGGAGTACGGGCGGACTCGTTCCCCTCGAAGTAGGACACGACACGCCCCTTGGGCGTCACCCCCAGCGCCTGGGTCAGCCGCCGCAGCCGGCGCGTGTCCTCGGCGGCGATCACGTCGGCGCCGGTCAGCTCCTCGGCGAGACGGGGCGGGGCGTCGGAGACGTCACCGATGGGAGTACCGGCAAGAACGAGGATTCCGGGCGTAGCTGTCACGTTTCCATCCTCGCAGGGCCGGTGCACGGGACTCACACAGACCTGTTCCCTACGATGGCGCGGTGACCAGTACCGCGTCCTCCATGGACTCCACGGACTACCGGCAGGGCCAGACACCGCAAGACCAGCGGCCGTCGTGGCAGCAACGGCTGCGCCGTTTCGGATACACCGCGGAGCCCTCCGCCGACGTCCGGGAGCGGTTGGTGCCGCCGTTCGCGCAGCCCAGCCCCCGGTTGTGGCAGGCGCTGGGCATCTCGCACCAGCGGGCGGACCGGATCGCGCGCCGGTCGTCCTGGACCGGTCCGCTGCTGATCACGCTGCTGGCCGGCGTGCTCCGGTTCTGGCATCTGGGCAGCCCCAAGGCGGTGATATTCGACGAGACGTACTACGCCAAGGACGCGTGGGCGGTCGTCCACCGCGGGTTCGAGGTCAACTGGGACAAGAACGCCAACGACGTCATCCTCTCCTCCGGCGGGCACGTCACGATCCCGGCGGACGCGGCGTACGTCGTGCATCCGCCGGTCGGCAAGTACGTGATCGGGCTGGGCGAACTGCTCTTCGGGTTCGACCCGTTCGGCTGGCGGTTCATGACGGCGGTGCTCGGCACGCTCAGTGTCCTGCTGCTGTGCCGGATCGGCCGCCGCATCTTCCGCTCCACCTTCCTGGGCTGCCTGGCGGGCGCGCTGATGGCGGTCGACGGGCTCGCGTTCGTGATGAGCCGCACCTCGCTGCTCGACGGCGTGCTCATGTTCTTCGTACTGGCGGCGTTCGGCTGCCTGGTGGTCGACCGGGACAAGGCACGCGAGAAACTCGCCGCCGCGCTCCCCCTGGACGTGGACGGCCGCTGCCGCCCCGACCCGCACATCGCGGAGAGCACCCGCCTGGGGTGGCGCCCGTGGCGCTGGGGCGCCGGTCTGATGCTGGGCCTGGCCATCGGCACCAAGTGGAACGGCCTGTACATCCTGGTCGCGTTCTGCCTGATGGCGGTGTTGTGGGACGTCTCCTCGCGCAAGGTGGCGGGCGCCCGCCGCCCGTACCTGGCGGTGCTGAAGCGCGACACGGGCTTCGCGTTCCTGGCCACGGTCCCGGTCGCGCTGGTCACCTACCTGGTGTCGTGGACGGGCTGGATCCTGTCCGCCACCGACGGCAAGGGCGGCTACTACCGCAACTGGGCGGCCACCGACGGCAAGGGCGGCAACTGGACCTGGCTGTTCCCGGACTGGTGGCGCAGCCTGTGGCACTACGAGCACGAGGTCTACGAGTTCCACACCCACCTCACCTCGCCGCACACGTACCAGTCGAACCCGTGGAGCTGGCTCGTCCTCGGCCGCCCGGTCTCGTACTTCTACGAGTCCCCCACCCCGGGCCAGGACGGCTGCCCGACGGACGCGGGCGAGAAGTGCGCCCGCGAGGTCCTCGCGATCGGCACGCCCCTGCTGTGGTGGGCGGCCTGCTTCGCGGTCCTCTACGTCCTGTGGCGCTGGCTCTTCCGCCGCGACTGGCGGGCCGGCGCGATCGTCTGCGGCATCGCGGCCGGCTACCTGCCGTGGTTCATGTACCAGGAACGCACGATCTTCCTCTTCTACGCCGTCGTCTTCCTGCCGTTCCTGTGCCTGGCGGTGGCGATGATGATCGGCGCGCTCATCGGTCCCCCGGGCTCCAGCGACACCCGTCGCGTCGCCGGCGCCACCGGTGCGGGCGTCCTCGTCCTGCTCATCGCCTGGAACTTCATCTATTTCTGGCCCCTGTACACGGGGCAGGCGATCCCGATCGACGACTGGCGTTCACGTATGTGGCTGGATACGTGGGTCTAACGATTGCGGAAACTCTCGCCCCACGCGCCGCCCTTTCCGCTTACTGTGAGCCTGAGGGGATCTTTCTGAACGCGTTCAGAAACGCCCGCGAGGGCGACGGGGACAACGGGGAGGGCGTTACATGCGCAAGGGGGCCAAGGCAGCGATAGTCGGCTCGGTCTTCGCGGTGATGGTGGGCGGGGCCGGGTACGGGGCCTTCAACATCGTGAACGCGCTGAACGGCGGCGGGGGCGAGGCCGACGGATCGGGGGGCAGCGAGCCGGTGGCCGTGAAGACCGGGCCGCCCAGCGGGTCCGAGGTGAAGGACACGAGCGCCAGGTTCTTCGCGGCCTGGGAGAAGGGGCAGGCCGTGGCGGCCGCCGATCTCACCAACAATGCGGCGAAGGCCGAGCCCCTGCTGACCTCGTACGGCCAGGCGGCGCACATCACCGGAGTGAAGATCACGCCGGGCGCGGCGGTCGGCGACAGCGTGCCGTTCAGCGTCCGGGCGACAGTGTCGTACGAGGGGAAGTCCAAGCCGCTCGGCTACCGGAGCGAGCTGACGGTCGTCCGGGGCGTCACCACCGGTAAGGCGCTGGTGGACTGGGCGCCGTCGGTCGTCCACCCCGAGCTGAAGTCCATGGACGACACCCTGGTCACGGGCTCCTCGGCGGCGCCGTCGATCGAGGCCGTGGACCGTGACGGCAAGGTGCTCACGAAGGAGAAGTACCCCTCCCTGGGGCCGATCCTGGACCAGCTGCGCGCCAAGTACGGGGACAAGGCGGGCGGTACGGCCGGCGTCGAGCTGGCGATCAGACACGCCACCCCGGACACCGCCGACACCCCGCTGCTGACCCTCGCCGAGGGCAAGGCGGGCAAGGTGCCCACCACCCTCAGCGCCGCTGTGCAGGCGGCCGCGGAGAAGGCGGTCCAGAAGTACAACCAGTCGTCGGTGGTGGCCGTCAAGCCGAGCACCGGCGAGGTGCTGGCGGTCGCCAACAACCGGACGGACGGTTGGAACGCCGCGTTCCTGGGCGAGGTCGCGCCCGGCTCCACCATGAAGATCGTCAGCGCGGCCACCCTCATCGACAACGGCCTGACCACCGCGAACGGCCCCGCGCCCTGTCCGGACTCGGCCGTCTCCGAGAGCCAGACCTTCCACAACATCACCGACATGAAGCCGAACGAGAACGCGACCCTCGCCGAGAGCTTCGCCCGCTCCTGCAACACGGCGTTCGTGAAGTTCGCGGACGAGGTGAAGGTCGACTCGCTGACGAACGAGGCCCGGGACCGGTTCGGCATCGGCCTCGACTGGCAGACCGGCATCCCGTCCTTCGACGGCTCCGTCCCGGCAGCCGGCGGCCCGGACACCGCGGCCGGCCTGATCGGCCAGGGCCAGGTCCAGATGAACCCGCTGAACATGGCGTCGGTCACGGCGACCGCGATGACGGGCGCCTTCCGTCAGCCGGTGATCGTGCCGCTCAGCCTCGACGGCCGTGAACCGGCACACGCGCGTGGACTGTCGTCGAGCACCGTGCAGCAACTGCGCTCCATGATGAACCGCACCGCGACCAGCGGCACCGCGGCCGAGGTGATGGCCGGGCTGAGCGGCCGGATCGGCGCGAAGACCGGTTCCGCCGAGGTCGACGGGCAGAACAAGTCCGACAGCTGGTTCACCGGCTACCGGGGCGATGTCGCGGCCGCCGCGATGACCCAGGACGGCGGTCACGGCGTCGACGCGTCCGGCCCGATCGTCGCGGACGTGCTGCGGGCCGGCTGAACCGGCGCCACGGTGGTGGCTGACGTCACACATGACGTCACCTCACAGGACGGGACTCTAGGGTGGTAGCCGTCGTTGGGGTCAGTGAGGGCAACGAGGGCAGCGGGGCTGGGGGGAAGCCCCTGGGGATCCGGAGGATCTGGCAGTGGGCAAGAGAAGGCGCGTCGAAGAGCGGCGCAAGAAGCGGGGGCCCGCCGTCGCCGGCGGCATGATCGCCGTCGTGGCCTGTGGGGCGGGCATCGGCGTCTACGCGCTGTACGGGGGCGGAGCGGCGGCCGACGAGGGTTCGGCCGCGGCGGCCAACGGCAAGCAGGTGCCGCGGGTCAGGGCCGACGCGCCGTCGGCGACCGAGGCGAAGACCACCGCCGCCCGGTTCCTGACGGCCTGGCAGCAGGGCAAGGTGTCCGGGGCGGCCGCCGCCACGGACGACCCCGCGGCCGCCACCGCCCTCCTGACCGGCTACACCAAGGACGCCCACGTCACGGGCGCCACCTTCACCGCCGGCAAGGCCACCGGCACCAAGGTCCCGTTCTCCGTGAAGGGCACGGTGAAGTACAAGGGCGTCAGCAAGCCGCTCACATACGCCAGCGCCCTCACCGTCGTCCGCAACCCCGAGAACGGCAAGGCGCAGGTCGACTGGCACGCGTCCGTCGTCCACCCGGACCTCCAGGACGGCGACACACTCGTCACCGGCGAGTCCGGCACCCCGCCGGTCAAGGCCGTCGACAGTGCCGGCGGCGAACTCACCGCCGCCGAGTACCCCTCCCTGGAGCCGGTACTGGACGGGCTGCGGGAGAAGTACGGCAAGAAGGCGGGCGGCAAGGCGGGCGTGGAGCTCCAGGTCGTCCGCGGCAAGGCGTCGAAGGCGAAGAAGGCCTCCGACAAGACGCTGCTGGAGCTCAGCAAGGGCACGCCGGGCACCGTGAAGACCACGCTGAGCCCGACCCTCCAGGCGGCCGCCGAGCGGCAGGTGGCGAAGACCGCGCGCTCGTCCGTCGTCGTGATGCGCCCCTCCACGGGCGAGATCCTCGCCGTGGCCAACGCGAGCCACGGCTTCAACACCGCGTTCAACGGCTCGCTCGCGCCCGGCTCCACGATGAAGGTCATCACCTCGTCGCTCCTCATCGAGAAGGACCTGGCGTCGGCGGACAAGGTGCACCCCTGCCCGAAGACGTTCACGTACGGCGGCTGGAAGTTCCACAACGACGACGACTTCCAGATCACCGGCGGCACCTTCAAGGCGAGCTTCGCGCGCTCCTGCAACACCGCCTTCATCAGCCAGGCGCCCGACCTGGACAACGACAGCCTGACCAAGCAGGCGCAGCAGGTCTTCGGCCTGTCGATGAACAACTGGGCGATCGGCGTGCCGTCCTTCGACGGCTCGGTGCCGGTGCAGTCGGCGGCCCAGATGGCGGCGTCGCTGATCGGTCAGGGCGGGGTCCGGATGAACCCGCTGAACATGGCGTCGGTCGCCTCCACCGTGAAGGCGGGCACCTTCCACCAGCCGTATCTGGTCGCCCCGTCCGTGGACGACCGCACGCTGGCGACGGCCTCGCGCACGATGTCGTCGTCCACGCTGTCGCAGCTGCGGGAGCTGATGAACTACACGGCCGCGGCCGGCACCGCCGCCGAGGCGATGTCCGGTCTGGGCCCCGACTACGGCGCCAAGACGGGCTCGGCCGAGGTCGACAACCAGGACAAGCCCAACGGCTGGTTCACCGCCTACCGCGGCGACCTGGCGGCCGCGGGCGTCGTCCAGGCGGGCGGCCACGGCGGCGACACGGCCGGACCCATCGTGGCGTCACTGCTGCGCCTGGGCGGCTGACACCGCGACCGGAACACCCACCGGAACACCGACCGGATCACAGTCCCGCACGCCCACCGGGCCGACCCGGCTAGTGCGTGACGGGCTGCTGCACCGTCGCCATGTAGGTGCGGCGCAGGAACCGCAGCAGCGACTTCGACTCGAACTGGACGACCGAGACGCCGTGCGGGGAATGGAACTCGACGACGGTCTGGACGCGCCCGCACGGCCACACCCGGACCTCGCCGGTGCCGGTCGGGGCGCGCAGCCCCTGTTCCAGGAGGGTGCGGGAGAACGTCCACTCGCGCCGGTCGGGCAGCCCGACGCGGACCGACCGGGGGTCCTCGGGGTCGTAGCGCAGGACGACGGGTACGGCAGTGCGTTCTTCCTCGGCCTGATCGGCGTCGGTGACGATGTGGGCTCGCGCGTACTGTTCGACTACGGACATCGGCCGACCCTCTCACGCAGCGTGACCTGTGCGGAAGCTGTGCGTCCGCTCCCCTTCCAATGTCGCATATTTTGCGGATTGCGCTCCTCCGCGCAGGCATATCTCACATGTGCGATACATGGGTTCGGCATGGACCTGTCACAGGGTTGCCGCGAGCTTCCGCGCACCCGAAGAGACAAGCCACTCGCTCTTGCGAACCGTTCGCATTAAGCCACTATCATCGTCGGGTGCACGTACCCGACGGATTCATCAACGCCCCGACCTCCGCCGTGACCGGAGTCGTCGCCGCCGGCGCCATCGCCGTGAGCCTGCGCGGCGCGCGCCGCGAGCTGGACGACCGGACCGCGCCGCTGGCCGGCCTGGTGGCCGCGTTCATCTTCGCCGTGCAGATGCTGAACTTCCCCGTCGCGGCGGGAACCAGCGGCCACCTGCTCGGCGGCGCGCTCGC
Organism: Streptomyces sp. NBC_01334; assembly: GCF_035983595.1. Lineage (NCBI taxonomy): Bacteria > Bacillati > Actinomycetota > Actinomycetes > Kitasatosporales > Streptomycetaceae > Streptomyces > Streptomyces sp. NBC_01334. The sequence goes on from NZ_CP130718.1 coordinate 4,285,169, forward strand.
CGCGATACTCGTGGGCCCCTACACAGGGGTCCTGTGCGTGTCCGTGGTCCTGCTGATGCAGGGCATCCTCTTCGCCGACGGCGGCCTGACCGCGCTCGGCGTGAACATCACCGACATGGCCATCGTGACGACCGTCGTGGCCTACGCCGTCTTCCGCGGCCTGGTGAAGGTGCTGCCCCGCGGCCGCCGGTCCGTCACGGTCGCGTCCTTCGTCGCCGCCGTGCTGTCCGTGCCCGCCGCCGCCGTCGCCTTCACGCTCATCTACTGGGTCGGCGGCACCACCGACGTGGCGATCGGCAAGGTGGCGACCGCGATGATCGGCGTGCATGTGCTGATCGGTATCGGCGAGGCCGTGATCACCGCCCTGACCGTGGGCGCCGTCGTCGCCGTCCGGCCGGATCTCGTCCACGGCGCGCGCGATCTGCGGCAGAAGCTCCAGCTGCGGGTGCACGGCGAACTCGTCGACGCCCCGGCGGCCGAGGAGGCGCCGGCCGGCGCGCGCACACCCGTGGCGGCGCGCACCTCGCGGCGCACCCTGTGGGTGACGGGCCTGGTCACCTCCCTCGTCCTGGCCGGCTTCGTCAGCTTCTACGCCTCCGCGAACCCCGACGGCCTGGAGAAGGTCGCCGCCGACAAGGGCATCGACAAGAAGGCCGAGGAGCACGCGTCCGCCGACTCCCCGCTCGCCGACTACGGCGTCAAGGACGTGACGAACGCCCGTCTGTCCGGCGGCCTCGCGGGCGTGATCGGCGTCGGCACGACCGTCGTCGCGGGCAGCGCGGTGTTCTGGGCGGTGCGCAGGCGCCGGACGGGCGACGACGTGTCACCGACGGCCGTAGAGAACGTCTGACGTCATGGGCGCGGGACACGCACACCGGCTCTACCGGCACGGGCACTCGCCCGTGCACGGCCTCCCGCCGCACACCAAGCTCGCCGCCGTCTTCGCCTTCGTGGTGGTCGTGGTGTCGACGCCGCGGGAGGCGATGTGGGCGTTCGGCCTGTACGCGGTCCTGCTGGCCTTCGTCGCGCGCCACGCGCGCGTGCCCGCCGGTTTCCTGCTCAAACGGCTGCTGATCGAGGTGCCGTTCGTCGCGTTCGCGGTACTGATGCCGTTCGTGGCGGAGGGCGAGCAGGTGGACGTCCTCGGCATGTCGCTCAGCGTCAACGGCCTGTGGGGCGCCTGGAACGTCCTCGCGAAGGGCACCCTGGGCGTCGCCGCCTCCGTACTGCTGGCGTCCACCACCGAGCTGCGTGAACTGCTCCTCGGCCTCCAGCGTCTGCGGCTGCCCCCGCTGCTCGTGCAGATCGCGTCCTTCATGATCCGCTACGGCGACGTCATCACGGACGAGATGCGGCGCATGCGGATCGCCCGCGAGTCACGCGGGTTCGAGGCGCGGGGCGTACGGCACTGGGGGGTGCTCGCGAAGTCGGCGGGCGCGCTGTTCATCCGCTCCTACGAGCGCGGCGAGCGCGTGCATCTGGCCATGATCAGCCGGGGGTACGCCGGTTCGATGCCGGTGATCGACGAGGTGACCGCGTCACGGGCGCAGTGGTCGTACGCGCTGACCCTCCCGTTCGTCGCCCTCCTGGTCTGCGTGTTGGGATGGTCCCTGTGACTGACGCTGTGACGCCTTCCGTGACTCCCTCGTCCTCTCTGGAAGTGGTCGGCCTGGCCTTCGCCTACCCCGACGGCCACCAGGCCCTGTTCGGCGTGGACTTCTCCGTCGCGCGAGGCGAGCGGGTCGCGCTGCTCGGTCCCAACGGCGCCGGCAAGACGACCCTCGTGCTGCATCTCAACGGCATCCTGACCGGAGGCGCGGGCACCGTGACGGTGGCCGGGCTGCCTGTCGGCAAGCAGCACATGGCCGAGATCCGCCGCAAGGTCGGCATCGTCTTCCAGGACCCGGACGACCAGCTGTTCATGCCGACGGTCCGTGAGGACGTGGCGTTCGGGCCGGCCGCCGCCGGGCTGAAGGGGGCCGCCCTGGAGGCGCGGGTCGACCACGCCCTCGAACAGGTCGGCATGGCGGAGTTCAAGAACCGTCCGCCGCACCACCTGTCCTTCGGCCAGCGCCGTCGGGTGGCTGTCGCGACGGTGCTCGCGATGGAGCCGGAGATCCTCGTCCTGGACGAGCCGTCCTCCAACCTCGACCCCGCCTCGCGCCGTGAACTGGCCGACATCCTGAGGTCGTTGGACGTCACCGCGCTCATGGTCACGCACGACCTGCCGTACGCCCTGGAGCTGTGCCCGCGCGCGCTGATCCTGAGCGAGGGCGTGATCGCCGCGGACGGCCGGACCGGTGATCTGCTCGCCGACGACGCCCTCATGCGCGCCCATCGCCTGGAGTTGCCCTTCGGGTTCGACCCGCGCTCCGCAACAATGGGCGCGTGACGAACGAGGCACCAACCGCCGACGGCACGCTGCTCCTCGACGAGCAGCTGTGCTTCGCGCTGTACGCGGCCCAGCGGGCGGTGACGGCCGCCTACCGGCCGCTCCTGGACGAACTGGGGCTCACGTACCCCCAGTACCTCGTGCTGCTGGTCCTGTGGGAGCGCGGCGAGACGACCGTCAAGGAACTGGCGTCGGCCCTGCGCCTCGACTACGGCACGATGTCGCCGCTGCTGAAGCGGCTGGAGGCGGCGGGGCTGGTGCGCCGGGAGCGCTCGGCGCGGGACGAGCGCTCGGTGCTCGTCGCGTGCACCGGGCGCGGTGAGGAGCTGAAGGGGCGCGCGGAGCGCGTGCCCGCCACCCTGCTGGCGACGACGGGGCTCGGGACGGCGGAGGTCACGCGGTTGCGCGAGGAGCTGTGGGAGCTCGCGGAACGGGCCCAGGGCTCGGCGGACCGCACCCGCTGAGCCCGACGGAGTCCACCTGGGTCCGGCGCGGTCCGGCAGGTCCTGCGGGGCCTCACGGCCGCTCCGCGACGGCGTCACGGCTGCCCGGCGACGGCACGGCGGCTGCCCCCGCAACTGAAGTTACCCCCGGTTACGACCCCCCTGGTAAACAAGCGCCTACCTACCGGCCGGTACCTTGTGCACGATGTAATTGGGCAAGGTTATTGGGCAAGTTCCCGGGGGAGGTCCCGCCGTGACCGAAGGCAGCGCCGTCGACACCGTCAACACCGTCGACACCCGTCCGACGAAGATCACATACGTCGCCGAGGCAACCGCGCACGGCGGCCGCGACGGGTACGTGACCAGCCAGGACGGACAGATCGAGCTGAAGGTGGCGATGCCGCCGGAGCTCGGCGGCGACGGCAACGGCACCAACCCGGAGCAGCTCTTCGCGGCCGGTTACAGCTCCTGCTTCCACAACGCGCTGATCCTCGTCGGCAACCGCGCGGGCTTCGACCTCACCGGGTCCACGGTGGCGGCGAAGGTCGGGATCGGCCCCAACAAGACCAAGGGCTACGGGCTCGCCGTCGCGCTCAGCGTCTCGCTCCCCGTTCTCGACCCGGAGCTCGCCGGGAAGCTGGTGGACGCGGCGCACCAGGTGTGCCCGTACTCGAACGCCACCCGCGGCAACATCGATGTAACGATCATTCTCGGCTAGCGAAACGAAGGAATCGCAGGCTCGACGGGGGCGTTCCCCCGGGAGTTGAAGGCGATCTTCGAGAGGGCGTGCGGGCGTGAACGTGAGCGGTGCGGTGGCCGAGGGCTTCGAGCCGGTCCGGGAGGCGTTCGTACGGAACTTCGAGGTGCTCGGGGACCGGGGCGCGGCGGTGGCCGTCTACCGGGACGGGCACAAGGTCGTCGACCTGTGGGGCGGCACGCGAGACGTCGACGGTGCGGCCGGTGCGGCCGGCGGGGCACCCTGGGAACAGGGCACCGCGCAGATCGTGCGGTCGGCGACCAAGGGCGTCGCCGCCGTCGCGCTCCTGCTGCTGCACCAGCGCGGGGAACTGGACCTGGACGCGCCCGTGGGGACGTACTGGCCGCAGTACAAGGCGGCCGGCAAGGAGCGGACGCTCGTCCGGCACCTGCTCGCGCACCGCGCGGGCGTCCCCGTGCTGGACCGGCCGCTGACCCCCGCCGAGGCCGCCGACCCCGACCTCGGCGCGGCGGCGGTGGCGGCGCAGGCGCCGGCCTGGGAGCCCGGGACGGACCACGGGTACCACGCGCAGACGTACAGCTGGCTGACCGGCGAGCTGGTGCGGCGGATCACCGGGCGGACCATCGGCGAGTGGATCGCCGACGAGATCGCCGGTCCGTTGGGGGCCGACCTGTGGCTCGGGCTGCCGCGGGCGCAGAGCGCGCGGGTGGGACGCGTGGGGCAGGTGGACGCGCCCGCGCCGAGCGGGGCGCTGAAGACCCGGCCCAAGCCGGCCGTCACCACCGCCTACGCCGATCCCGCCTCCCTCACCCGCCGTGCCTTCGCCGCGATCACCCCGCTGCCCGACGAGAACGACCCCGCCTACCGGGCGGCGGCGCTCCCCGCCTCGAACGGCATCGCCACCGCCGACGGCCTGGCCCGCTTCTACGCGTCGCTGATCGGCGAGGTGGCGGGCGGGGTGCGGCTGCTGCGGCCGGAGACGGTGGAACTGGCGCGCGGCGAGCAGTCCTCCGGCCCCGACCGGGTGCTCGTCGTGAACACCCGGTTCGGCCTCGGCCCCATGCTGCACGGAGCCGCGTCCCCGCTGCTGTCCCCCACGTCCTTCGGCCACCCGGGCCGCGGGGGCGCGCTCGGCCTCGCCGATCCCGAGTCCGGCGTCGCCTTCGGCTATGTCACCAACGGCTTCCGGACGAGCGTGACGGCGGACCCGCGCGCGCAGGCACTGCTGCGAGCGCTGCGGACGTCCCTGACCGCCGAGCGCTGACGCCCACACGACTCACGCGCGCCTCACGGGCGTCTTGCGGCCTTCAGACGCGCCTCGCCCGCCTCGCACGCCTCACCTGTCTCACACGTTGATCGAGTGAGACCTGCGGCCCGAGTCGTCGTCGATCTCCACATGGGCCTTGGTCAGCAGCTGCATGGCGATCTCGTTGAGGGCGCGGGCGCCGGCGATCTCCTCGCCGACCCGTGGCTGGTCGACGTCCACGTTGTGCCGGGTGGCATGGCCGTGCGTCCTGATCTCGGTCCCGTCGGGCAGGCGGACCAGCGCCACCGCGCGCGTGTGCCGGCCGTCCTCCTCGAACTCCAGCTCGACATGCCATCCGACAGTGGTGTGCATAGTGGTCATGAGGTCACCTCCGGGAGTCCTCCTTCCAGGGTGCTCCCCGGAGCGGACGAACGCACCCAGTCGGCTCAGGGCAGCAGCCGCGTTCCGTCCGGTACGGCGATACCGAACTCCTCGTCGAGGACCCGGCGCGCCTGCGTCTCGTCGGTGAGCTCGCGCTGCTTGACGGTGCCGTCGGGGTGGGTCTCGGTGAGCAGCGGGCCGTTGAGGAGGAGATGGCGGTCGGGGGTGCTGTGCTGGACGTAGGCGCGGCTGCTGAACGGTGAGCGGGGGTTGGTGGCGATGTGCCAGTTGATCACCTCGAAGTCGGGCCGCTCGAACGGTTCGAGAGTGAAGGCGTACTGCGCCTGCCAGACGCCCGCGCCGGACGCCCCGGACCCCACGGAGTCTCCGGACGCCACGGATTCTGCCGACGTCCCGTTCTCCCTGTTCGCCGCGTGCGCCTGGAGCACCCACAGCTCCAGCGGGCCGCGGTGCGGGGCGTGGACGAGGCGATGGCGGCGGCCCGCGTCGTGGAACTCCACGTCCGCGGTGAGCGGGACCGCTTCGAGCAGGGCTCCGGAGGCGCCGAAACCGACGTCGGCGAGGTACGGCCGCGGGTCGCCCGGGACCTCGACGAGGAGCGCCATATGGGTGCGGGGCCGATCCTCGAACCGCTGCGCGCCCACGACGACCCGCGCCGTCAGCAGCGTCACCCCGAAGCCCAGCGCCTCCAGGACGCTCGCGAACAGCATGTTGTGCTCGTAGCAGTAGCCGCCGCGCCGGCCGCCCCGGACCAGCTTGGCGATCAGGTCCGCGGGGACGAGCGAGGGGACCGTGCCGCGCAACGGGTCCAGGTTCTCGAAGGGAACGGCGCGGCTGTGGGCCAGATGCACACCCCGCAGGGTCGCCGCGTCGGCACGGCGTTCCCCCTCCCAGCCGATCCTCCTCAGGTAGGAGTCGAGATCGTCAGGGCCGAACGCTGTTGTCTCGGGCATGACTTCACCCTAACCAGCCGCGCACCCGGACAGACGACGAGCCGGCGAGCGGGTCAGCCCGTGTGCAGCATCAGGCCGATACCGACGACGAGGAGTCCGGCGGCGACGAGCCGGGGCGCGCCGAACCGCTCCTTGAAGAACAGGGCGCCGATGGCCGCTCCGACGATGATCGACGACTCCCGCAGCGCGGCGATCGGCGCCAGTTCGGCGCGGGTCTGCGCCCACAGGACGAGGGCGTACGCGAGGACGGACAGCGCGGAGCCGAGCAGGCCCAGGGCGGCGTAGGGGCGGAGCACGGCGAGGGTCCCCCCGCGCCAGCGGTGGACGGCGTACGCCGGGATGACGACCCCCTGCACGGCCATCAGCCAGGCGATGTACCCCAGGGAGGACCCGGAGGCGCGGACGCCCAGCCCGTCGACGACGGTGTACGTGGCGATGGTCAGCCCGGTCGCCAGCGCGGCGCCGATCGCCGCCCAGTTCGGCCGCCGGCCGCGCAGCCCCCACAGGGCGACGCCGGTCAGCCCCGCGCAGGACAGCGCGACACCGGCGGCCGCCCAGCCGTCCGGCACCTCGTGCGCGAAGACGGCGGCGAGGACGGTGACGACGAGCGGCGCGGAGCCACGCGCGATGGGGTAGGCCTGCCCGAAGTCGCCGAGCCGGAACGACCGCATCAGCAGCACGTAGTAGGCGATGTGGACGACAGCGGAGGCCAGCAGGTACGGCCACGCGCGGGCCGCCGGGAACGCGGTGAAGGGCACGAGCGCTAGCCCGATGAGCATGCCGCCGCCGGCGATCAGCGTGAACCCGACGAGTTTGTCGGTGATCCGGTGGGCGATGGCGTTCCAACTGGCGTGGGTGACCGCGGCGACCAGGACGGCCGCGGTGACCAGCGGGGTCACGCGGTGCGCTCGCGCACGTCCACGAGGGTCGCGTCGGCGTGCTCGACGAGGTCCTGGGGCGCGATGGGGAAGACGACGTGCGGGTTGCCGGCGGCGGCCCACACGATGTCGTGGGCGAGGAGGTTCCGATCGGCCAGCACCCGCGTCCGCGTCCGGTGCCCGAAGGGCGGTACACCCCCGATCGCGTACCCGGTGGTCTCGCGTACGACGTCGGCGGCGGCCCGGGTCACCTTCGTCACGCCGAGTTCCCTGCGCACCAGGTCCACGTCGACGCGCGAGGCGCCGTCCATGAGCACCAGCACGGGCACCCCGTCCGCGGCGAAGATCAGCGACTTGCAGATCTGGCTCAGTTCACACCCGATCGCGGCGGCGGCCTCGGCGGCGGTCCTGGTCGCCTCGGGGAACCGGCGGACCCGGGTGTGCAGCTGGTCGAGGCCCAGGTCGTGCAGCGCCTCGGCGAATCGGGGATGCGCGGCTGTCGTCGTCATGCACGGCACGCTAGCGGTCGGTGTAGGGGGCACGCGAGCGAGTTGTCCCGTCTCACGACGCCGGGCCCGTGCGGAGCCGTCGTACGTCCCGCGCGAGCACGTACGAAGCGCTGAGCAGGATCGCGGCTCCGGCCCCGATCCAGAGGGCCGACGCCCCGTCGCGGTACTCACGGACGGCCAGGACGAGCAGCAATGCGCTGACGAGAACACCGAAGGACGAGATCAGAGCGCTGATGCGGTGAGTCACACGGACATCGTCGACGACGGCCCCGCCCGACCGGTGGCCGACCGCGAAAAAGAAGCCGGTGAGGGCGCCCCGTCCCCACGGAGCCCTCACCGGCGGTCTATCGGTGGACCGGTGCGTCAGGCGCGGACCAGTTCCCGGTCCTCGTCTCCGTCCCGGGACGAGGCGGCGTCGGCCCGGGTCTTCAGGCCCTCGCCCTCGACGTCCACGTTGGGCAGGGCGCGGTCCAGCCACTTCGGCAGCCACCAGGCCTTCTTGCCGAGCAGGGCCAGCACCGCCGGCACGATCGCCATGCGCACGATGAACGCGTCGAAGAAGACGGCGATCGCGAGGCCGAAGCCGATCATCTTGATCATCGACTCGGTGGAGCTGATGAAGCCGCCGAAGACGGCCATCATGATGATCGCGGCGGCGGCCACCACCTTGGCGCTGTGCCGGAAGCCGGTGACGATGGCCTGGCTCGGGCTCTCGCCGTGGACGTACGCCTCCCGCATCCGGGTCACGAGGAACACCTCGTAGTCCATCGCGAGACCGAAGACCACACCCACCATGAAGATCGGCATCATCGACATGATCGGGCCGGTCTCCTCGACGCCGATCAGGCCGCCGAGCCAGCCCCACTGGAAGACCGCGACGACGGCGCCGAGCGCGGCGAGCACGCTGAGCAGGAAGCCGAGGGCCGCCTTCAGCGGGACCAGGATGGAGCGGAAGACCACGATCAGCAGCAGGAAGGCCAGGCCGACGACCAGGCCCAGGTACGGGATCAGCGCGTCGTTGAGCTTCTGCGAGAAGTCGATGTTCATCGCGGTGGTGCCGGTGACCAGCACCTGCGCGCCGGTGTCGGCCCTGACGTCGATGCCCTGGTCACGGATGGCGTGCACCAGGTCCTCGGTCTGGGTCGAGGACGGCTTGGAGCCCGGGATCACGGTGATCGTGGCGGTGTCGCCGGCCTTGTTGAACATCGCCGGGGTGACCGTCGCGACGTCCTCGATGTCCTTGATCCCGTCGGTCACGGTGGTGGCCGCAGCCTTGGGGTCGTCGCTGTTCTCGGCGTCGACCACGATCATCAGGGGGCCGTTGAAGCCGGGGCCGAAGCCCTCCGACAGGAGGTCGTACGCCCGGCGCTGCGTCGTGGACGTCGGCTGCGAGCCGTCGTCGGGCAGGCCCAGCTCCAGCTGGGTGGCGGGGACGGCGATCGCGCCCAGCCCGATCACGCCGAGCAGCAGCACGGCGGCCGGACGGCGGATGACGAAGCTCGCCCAGCGGACGCCCAGGCCGGGCTTGGCCTGCTTGCCCTGCCGGCCCTTCTCACCGGTCCCGGCATCGGTCTTCTCACCGGTCGACCTGCGCTTCTCGCCCGTGGCCCTGACCCTCTTGCCGGCGTAGCCGAGCAGCGCGGGGATCATGGTCAGCGCGATGAGGACGGCCACCACGACCGTGCCCGCCGCCGCGAGGCCCATCTTGGTCAGCATCGGCACGTTGACGACCGCGAGGCCCGCCAGGGCGATCACGACCGTGAGACCGGCGAAGACCACCGCCGAGCCGGCGGTGCCGGTGGCGCGGCCGACCGCCTCCTCGCGGTCGCGGCCCTCGGCCAGCTCGCTCCGGTAGCGGGAGACGATGAACAGCGCGTAGTCGATACCGACCGCGAGGCCGATCATCAACGCGAGGGTGGAGGTGGTGTCGCCGAGGTCGAGCGCCTTGGCGAGGGCGGTGATGGTGGAGACGCCGATGCCGACGCCGATGATCGCCGTCAGCAGCGGCAGTCCGGCCGCGACCAGCGAGCCCAGGGTGATGACGAGGACGACGGCGGCGATCGCGAGGCCGATGACCTCGCCGATCGCACCCGGCTCGGCGCCGGCCTGAAGGGCGTCACCTCCGACGTCGACGGTCAGTCCGGTCGCCCGGGCGTCGTCCCCGGCCTTCTCGAGGGCGTCCCTGGTCGAGTCCTTCAGCTCCATGCCGGGGGCCTCGTACTTCACCGACGTGTAGGCGACCGTGCCGTCCTTGCTCACGGCGCCGGTCGTGAACGGGTCGGTGACGGAGACGACCTCGGAGCCGTCGCCGAGGGCGTTGACGGTCTTCTCGACGGTCGCCTTGTTGGCGGCGTCCGTCATCTTCTGGCCCTCGGGCGCCTTGAAGACGATGCGCCCGGTCCCGCCGTCGGCGCTGGCTCCGGGGAAGCGCTGTTCCAGCAGGTCGAAGGCCTTCTGGGCCTCGACGCCGGGGATGGAGAAGGAGGTCGTGCCGGCGGCGGGCGCGGAGGCGGCGCCGACGCCGGCCAGGGTCAGCAGGGCCACCCATATCAGGGCGACGAAGTGGCGTCGCCTGAAGGCGAGACGGCCGAGTTTGTAAAGGAACGTGGCCACGGAGGCGTACTCCCGGTCAGGTCGTGGTGTGGGGCCACAGGCCCCAAGGGCAGGGTTGACCAACCCGGCGGGGAGAGCAGGGGTGATCGGCCCGACGACGTGAGCGGTGACGTCAGGGTGGGCGGACCGTGGGGACGGTCAGGTAGTGGTGGAGACGCCGAGGGCAGGGAGGACCACGGCGTCGATGTACGAGAGGAGGAAGGCCTGGGTCGGCGGTTGTTCGTCGAGCATGGTGCGGGCGGCGAACGCGCCGATCATCATGTGCGGCACGTAGTCGAGCGCGGGGTTGTCCGCACGGACCTCGCCCCGGTCGATCGCCCGCTGGAGCACGTTGCGGAACTCCGCCATCTCCGGCTCGACGAGGTGTTCCTTGAACGCCCTCAGGAGGTCCGGGCTGCCATGGATCGCCATGGCCAGTCCTCGCATCAGCGCGGAGTTCTGCTCCATCTCGCAGTCGTCCGAACGCATCGTGAGGGCATGCAGGTCGCCCCTGAGCGATCCGGTGTCGACGCCGCCGGCGGAGGCGCCCGGCTTGTCGTGCCGCACCGCCTTCGCCACCAGCTCGGCCTTGCCGCCCCACTGGCGGTAGAGCGTCGCCTTGCTGGATCGGGTGCGGGTGGCGACGGCGTCCATGGTGAGGGCGTCGTAGCCGACCTCGCGGAGCAGGTCGAGCACGGCCCGGTACAGCTCGGCCTCGCGCTCGGGCGTGATGCGACTGCGACGCGTCGTTGCGATCTCAGTCATGTCACTCACCTTCCGGCTCCGTCGTCGCCAACTCGTCTCGTACACCATGAAGATACCCTGAGAAACAGCGAAACGAAACCGTTTCGTACGTGTGCTGGCTCACGAACGTGAAGGACACATAAGTTGCCCGGCCCCATTCGCCGGAAAAGCATGGGGAGGTGAGCTATCTGCGTCTGCCCCACCTCAGTGGTGACCTGCTGTGCTTCGTGGCCGAGGACGACCTCTGGCTGGCCCCGCTGGCCGACCCCGGCCGCGCCTGGCGGCTCACCGTCGACCGCACCAAGGCCGGACACCCACGGTTCTCCCCCGACGGGACCCTGATCGCGTACACGAGCTGGCGCAGTCTCGTCCCGGAGATCCATCTGGTGCCCGTGGACGGCGGACCGGGACGACGGCTGACGTACTGGGGCAGCTCCGACACCCAGGTCTGCGGCTGGACGCCCCCCGACCAGGACGGGAACACCGACATCCTCGCCGTCGCCTCCCACGGCGAGCCCTTCTCCTACTTCACCTGGGCCTACAAGGTCCCCACCGACGGCGCCCCCGGCCGCAGGCTCCCCTGGGGCCCGGTCTCCGACCTGCAGACCGCCGACATCGCCGGCGAACGCAAAACCCTCCTGCTCACCGGCACGCCACCGCACGAACCCGCCGCCTGGAAGCGCTACCGGGGCGGGGCGACGGGCCGCCTGTGGCTGCACGGGCAGCGGCTCCTGGCAGACCTCGACGGCCATCTGCACTCCCCTCTCGTCGTCGGCGGCCGGATCGCCTTCCTCTCCGACCACGAGGGCGTCGGCAACCTCTACTCCTGCGCCCACGACGGCTCCGACCTGCGCCGGCACACCGACCACGACGCCTTCTACGCCCGGCACGCCTCCAGCGACGGCACCCGGGTGGTGTACCAGTGCGCCGGCGACCTGTGGATCGTCGACGACCTCGCCGCCGACTCCGCGCCGCGCCGGATCGACGTACGGCTCAGCGGACCACGCGCGGGGCGGCGGCCCTACCAGATCCCCGCCGCCCAGCACGTGGACGGCATCTCCGTGGACGAGACGGGACGGGCGAGCGCCGTCGTCGTACGCGGCAGTCTCTACTGGCTGACGCACCGGGACGGCCCCGCCCGGACGATCACCGACACCCCCGCGGTACGGGTGCGGCTGCCGGAGATGCTCGGCTCGGGCGGCCAGGTCGCCTATGTGACGGACGCGGAGGGCGAGGACGCCGTCGAGATCGCCCATCTGCCCCGGGCCACCGGCGGCCGCGCGCCCCGCAGACTGGCCTCCGGGCGGCTCGGCCGGGTGCTGGAGATGGTGTCCGACCCCGACGGCGAGCGGCTCGCCGTCGCCGCGCACGACGGGCGGCTGCTCCTCATCACCGTGTCCGACGACCTCACCCTGGCCGACGACCTCGCCATGGCCGACGACGACGTCATCGGGTCCGACGACACGGACGGCGCAGACCCGGACGGTACGGACCCGAACAGCCCGGAATCGGACGGCACGGAATCCGACGGCACGGTCACCGAGCTGATCTCGTCGGTCAACGGACCCGTGCGGGACCTGGCCTTCTCCCCCGACGGGAGCTGGCTGACCTGGTCGCATCCGGGGATCGGCCGCTCGCTCCGGCAGATCAAGATGGCCCGCATCAAGGACCGGCTCATCGTCGACGTCACCAACGGCCGGTTCGAGGACGAGAACCCGGTCTTCACCAGGGACGGCCGCTACCTGGCCTTCCTCTCCTGGCGCGGCTTCGACCCGGTGTACGACGTGCACACCGGGGACCTGTCCTTCCCGCTCGGCTGCCGCCCCTACCTGGTGCCGCTGTCGTCGGCGACCCCCTCCCCCTTCGCCCTGACCCCGGAGGGCCGGCCCGCCGCCGGAGGCCTCGACCCGGTGGAGGACGACGAGGGCGGCGACGGGGCCGTGACCGTCGAGATCGAGGGTCTGGAGAGCCGCGTCACGCCCTTCCCGGTGCCGGCGTCCAAGTACTCGGCGCTGTACCCGGTGGCGGGCGGCGGGCTGGTGTGGCTGCGCTGGCCGATCTCGGGAGCGCTGGGCGAGACCTTCGCGAACCCGGACGACACCAGCGGGCGGCCGACGCTCGAGTACTTCAACATCAGCAAGGCGAAGAAGTCCGAACTCGTCGACCACCTCGACTGGTTCGCGCTCAGCGGGGACGGCTCCCGGCTGGTCGTGGTCGACGAGGGCGACCTGCGGGCGGTGCCGTCGGCCGAGTCCGGCGACCTGGACTCCACGGTCTGGATCGACCTGCGGCGCATCCTGCACGAGGTGGACCCGGGCGCCGAATGGCGTCAGTCGTACGAGGAGGCCGGGCGGCTGATCCGCGCCTACTTCTGGGACCCGGGGATGTGCGGCATCGACTGGGACGCGGTCCTCGACCAGTACCGACCGCTGGTCGAACGGGTCGCTTCACCCGACGAGTTCGCGGACCTGCTGCGTGAGGTGCTGGGCGAGCTGGGCACGTCCCACGCGTACGTCACCGCCGCCCGCCGCAACGAGGGCCCGCCGCACTACCAGCGCCTCCAGGGCCTGCTGGGCGCCAACTTGGTACGCCGGGACGCCGGTTGGACGGTCCGACGGATCCTGCCCGGCGACTCCTCCGACTCCAAGGCGCGTTCCCCGCTGGCCGGGACCGGGATCCGGGACGGGGCGGTCCTCACGCACGTGGACGGACGGCAGGTCGACCCGGTGACCGGCCCGTATCCGCTCCTCGCCGGCGCGGGCGGCACCACGGTGGAACTCACCTTCACCTCGGCCGAGGGCGGTTCGGGCCGTCCGCGCCGGGTGGCCGTGGTCCCGCTCATCGACGAACGCCCTCTGCGCTACCAGGACTGGGTGGCCAAACGGCGGGCCGTGGTACACGAGTTGAGCGGTGGCCGGTGCGGCTATCTGCACATCCCCGACATGGGCGGCTCGGGCTGGGCCCAGTTCAACCGCGATCTGCGGATGGAGGTGTCCAGACCCGCGCTGCTCGTGGACGTGCGCGGCAACGCCGGCGGGCACATCAGCGAGCTGGTGGTGGAGAAGCTGACCCGCACCATCCTGGGCTGGGACCTCACCCGCGACGCCCAGCCGGTGTCGTACGCCTCGAACGCGCCGAGGGGCCCGGTGGTGGCGCTGGCCGACGAGGCGACATCCTCGGACGGCGACATGATCACGGCCGCCTTCAAGCTGCTGAAGCTGGGCCCGGTGGTCGGCCAGCGCACCTGGGGCGGCGTGGTCGGCATGACCGGCCGCCACCAGCTCGGCGACGGCACCGTCATCACCGTCCCGATGAACGCGGCCTGGTTCGACGCGTACGGCTGGTCCGTGGAGAACCGGGGCGTCACCCCCGACCTCGAGGTGCTGCGCACCCCGCTCGACTGGGCCGAAGGCCGCCACGCCCAACTCGACGACGCCGTACGGCTGGCCCTGGACCTCCTCACCAGCCGCCCCCCGGCGAGCCCGCCGACCTACGACGACGTCCCCGACCGCTCCCGGCCCAAGTTGCCTCCCCGCCACGGTCTTTAGAGGCCGTCACCAGAGGCCGTCACCAGAGGTCGTCGCCGGGGGTCGTCTCAACGGTCTTCGCAACGACGGCCTTCGCAACGGCCTTCGTATCGGCCCTCGTATCGGCCTTCGCGAACGAGGCAGGGCGCCCTCCTGGAAGGGAGGGCGCCCCACGTCATCGCACAGACCGAGTTCGGCTAGAAGTCCTGGCCGATACGGTCGTCGTCCTCGCGCCGCATGCGCTCCGTGTCCTGGCCGGGACGCTGGCCGGAACGCTCGCCGGGACGCTGGCCCGAACGCTCTCCGGGCCGCTCGCCGGGACGCTCACCGGACCGCTCGCCCGGACGCTCACCGGGACGCTCGCCCGGGTGCTGCTTGCCGCGCTGCTGCGCCTGCTCCTTGGCCTGCCCGACCTTCTGCTTGGCCTGCTGCTTGAACTGCTCGGACTGGTCCTGGAACTTGTCCTTCATACCCATGTGGGTTCACTCCTGTGGGGAGATGAGGGGGGTTGGGGCCCCTTGGTGGGGCCTCGACCAGATTCACACGGGCGCTCACCGCGCGCATCTCGATCAACTACGCTGCGTAGCCCTGGCTTCTTCGTCGGCGGAGCCGCCGGCGCCCACCAGCCCCGTCCGCATCCCCTGGAGCCGGGGCGCGAACCGCTTCATCTCGCGCTGGCCCACCGTCCCGATGAGCGCGGGCAGATAGCCGCGCACCCCCTGCATCCCCCGCAGCCACCACTGTCCGTACACGTGCGCTGAGCGGCGTTCGATCCCGGCCACGATCCGGTCGACGGCCGGCCCCAGCGGGTACGTCTTGTTCGACGGCCACGGCAGCCGCTGCCTCAACTCCCGCATCACCTCGTCCTGATCGGCGCCCCGCACCATGTCGGTGTCGGTCCAGGACAGGTAGCCGACACCGACGCGGACACCCTGGTGGCCGACCTCGGCGCGCAGGCTGTGCGCGTACGCCTCCACGCCCGACTTGGACGCGCAGTACGCGGTCATCATCGGCGCCGGGGTGATCGCGGCGAGCGAGGCGATCTGGAGCAGATAGCCGCGGCTCTCCCGCAGCAGCGGCAGGAAGGCGCGGGCCGTGACCGCCGAGCCGATCAGGTTGACCTCGATGACCCGCCGCCAGGCCTCCGGGTCGGAGTCGGCGAACGGACCGCCGTTGGCCACACCGGCGTTGGCGACCACGATGTCCACCTTGCCGAAGCGCTCCTTCACCTCCGCCGCGACCCGGGCCATCGCCTCGTGGTCGGTGACGTCGGCGTACCAGTGGTCGCTGTCGCTGTGCAGCCGCTCGGAGACCTGCTTGAGCGCGTCCGGCTCCAGGCCGACCAGCGCGACCTTCACACCGCGCGCGGAGAGCTTGCGGGCCAGCAGCTCCCCGACGCCCCGCGCGGCCCCGGTCACGACGGCGACCTGTCCTTCGAGACTGACCCTGCTCATGCGCCCTCCTCCAACTGTGCGTATGTGGTGACGAGTTCCCGGATCCGGCCGGTGACCAGGTCGGGTGCCTCGACCGGCGTCATATGGCCGAGGCCGGGCAGTTCGGTGAGGCCGACGCAGTGCGGGAGCGCGGCGGCGATCCGGCGGGCGTGCACCGGCGGGGTGAGCCGGTCGCCGCTGCCGACGATCACCGCCGTGGGCACCCGCAACTCCCGTACGCCGTGGTCGAGGTCGAGCAGGTTCAGCACGTGCGACCAGGTGTGCCGCACCTTGCGCGGACAGGCGTGCACGATACGGGCGCACGCGTCCACCGTGTGCGGGGCGGAACCGGCGCCCATCGTGGCGTACTTGAGGATCCGCTTGGCGACCGGCGTGACCGGTCCGAGGGGCGCCCTGGACCCGAGGACGTGCCGGGTCAGCCAGGTCCGCAACGGACCGGGCCGCAGGGGGAGGACGGTGGACTCGGCGACCAGAGCCGAGGCGCCGGTGCTGCACAGCAGGACGGCCGCCGCGTGTTCCCGGAAGGCGTCTCTGGCGGCCGCCGCCAGCACCGTCATGCCGCCCATGGAGTGCCCGGCGATCACCGCCTTCTCGCCGGGCGCGAGCGTCGCGGCGAGGACCGCTTCCAGGTCGTCGGCGAGGGTGTCGGTGCTGCACGCCTGGCTCGGCAGGGTGCGTCCGTGGCCGCGCTGGTCGTAGGCGATGACCCGGTGATCGGCGGCGAGGTCGCGGATCTGGGCCGCCCAGAACGCGGTCGAGCAGGTCCAGCCGTGGGCGAGGACCACGGCGGGCGCGGTCTCGGGGCCGTGGACCTCGACGTGCAGGAGCGTGCCGTCGGCGGAGACGGCGGTGAGCTCCCGCGAAGGCACAGGGGAGGGCTCGGCGGACGAAGGCCTGGCGGAGGAGGGCTTGCCTGAGGAGGGCTTGGCGGAGGACGTCATGCCGTCACCTCGTTCGGCTCCTCGGCGGCCTTCCGCACGGCGGGCGCCCGCAGGACCTCGTACTCCGCGAGGTCGACGCGTCGGGTGGCCCGCCGGAACTCGGCCGTGGTGCCCGGCCAGATGGTGGTGTTGCGGCCGCTCGCGTCCAGGTACCAGCTGGTGCAGCCGCCCGTGTTCCACACCGTCCGCTTCATCCGGTCCTGCACCCGGCGGTTCCAGGCGTGCACGGCGCTCGGCCGGGCGTCCAGCGCCGCACGCCCGCCGAGGACGTCGAGCTGGCGCAGATAGTCGGCCATGTAGTTCAGCTGGGACTCGATCATCAGGATCATGGAGGAGTTCCCGAGGCCGGTGTTGGGGCCGATGATCGTCATCCAGTTGGGGAAGCCGGCGGCGGAGGCACCGCGCAGCGCCTCCATGCCGTCCTTCCAGCTCTCCGCGAGCGTCCGCCCCTCGGCGCCCACCACCCGGTCGGCGATCGGCATGTCGGTGACGTGGAAGCCGGTGCCGAAGACGATCGCGTCGACCTCGGCCTCGCTGCCGTCGGCGGCGACCAGCGTGGACCCGCGGATCTCGCTCAGCCCGCTCGCGACGACGTCCACGTTGGGCTGGGCGAGGGCCGGATAGTAGGTGCTGGACAGCAGGATCCGCTTGCAGCCGATGCGGTAGTCCGGGGTGAGCCTGGCGCGCAGGGCCGGGTCCTTGATGGCGCGGGCCATGTTCTGCTTGGCGAGCTGCTCGACGAGTCCGAGCTGGTTCGGATGCTTGGTGAACGCCTGGACCTGGAGTTCCCGGATGCCCCAGAGCAGTCCCCGGCGCAGCTGGGTGGTGAGGGGCACGGCGCGGTGCAGTGCGCGCTCCGCGCCGCTGATGGGCCGGTCCACGCGGGGCATCACCCAGGGCGGGGTGCGCTGGAAGAGCGTCAGCCGGGAGACGTCGGGCTGGACGGCGGGCACGATCTGGATGGCGGACGCGCCGGTGCCGACCATGGCGACGCGCTGCCCGGTGAGGTCGTGGTCGTGGTCCCAGCGGGCCGAGTGGAAGACCTTGCCGGGGAAGGTGTCGAGGCCGGGGATCTCCGGGATCTTCGGGTCGGACAGCGGCCCGGTGGCCGACACGACGACATCGGCGAAGTACCGCCCGCCGCTGGTCTCGATGTCCCAGCGCAGCTCCTGCGCGTCCCACGTCATCCGCAGCACCTCGGAGTCCAGCCGCAGATGCGGACGGAGCCCGAAGACGTCCGCCACATGCTCCAGATAGGCGCGGATGTGCTCCTGTCCGGAGAAGGTGCGCGGCCAGTCCGGGTTGGGCGCGAAGGAGAAGGAGTACAGGTGGGAGGGCACGTCACAGGCGCACCCCGGGTAGCTGTTGTCCCGCCAGGTGCCGCCGACGCTGCCCGCCCGCTCCAGGACGACGAAGTCGGTGATCCCCTCGCGGCGCAGCCGCACGGCCGCCCCCAGCCCACCGAAACCGGACCCGATCACCGCCACCCGTACGTGTTCGGTCATCCCGACACCTCCTAGCCGTGCGTGCGACTCTACGGACTCTGCCAGTGAACACTGGCGCAATGGGAGACTAGAGCAGCTCCGTACCGATGGGTAGGGGCCGGGAGAGGGAAAGTTACCGGCGGTACAACATAGGCTTCGCCCGTGACGGACAAGCGGGAGTACCGAACGGAGGAGCTGGCCACGGAGGCCGGCATCACGGTGCGCACCCTGCGCTTCTACCGCGAGCGCAAGCTCCTGGCGCCACCCCGCCGCGAAGGCCGTATCGCCTGGTACGACGACCATCACCTGGCCCGTCTGCGCACGATCGCGGCGCTGCTGGAGCGCGGCCACACCCTCACCGGCATCGCGGAGCTGGCGGACGCCCTCGACCACGGCCGCGGCGTGGCCGACCTCCTGGGCGTCGGCGGCCCCACCGAGGAGGAACCGGTCCGCCTGACCCCCGAGGAACTCGCCGCCCGCTTCGAGGGCCAGGTCACCACCGAGAACCTCGCCGCCGCCCTGGACCTCGGCTACCTGGGCACCGACGGCGACGAGATCGTCCACATCAGCCGTCGCCTGCTGGACGTCTCCTCCGCCCTGGTCCGCGAGGGCATCCCGCTCGCCGAGGTGCTGGCGGCCGGCGTCCGGGTCCGCGAACACGCCGACGCCCTCGCCACCCTCTTCACCGACCTGATCCTGCGCCACGCGACCGAGGACGACCTGCCCCGCCTGCGCCCACTGGCACGCAGCGTGGTCGAGGCGGAACTGTCCCTCGCCCTGGACCGACGACTGCACAAGACGACCTAGAGATCCCGACCGCGGTCGCGCTTGCGATGGTGGTCGCGGTGGTGATCACGGTCATACCCAGGTCGTACGTGCGGTCGCCCCAGAGGTCGCGGCCGGGGTTGCGGTCGCCCAGGACGCGCTTGCAGGCGTGCTTGCCGTCATACCCAGGTCGTACGTGCCGTCGCCCCAGAGGTCGCTCCAGCGGTCCCCCTAAAGGTCGTAGACCACCGTCACCGGAGCGTGGTCCGACCAGCGCTCGCCATGCGTGGCCGCCCGCTCCACGAACCCCTTGACGGCCTTGCCCGCGAGGGTGGGCGTCGCGACGTGAAGGTCGATGCGCCATCCCGAGTCGTTGTCGAAGGCCCGGCCCCGGTACGACCACCACGAGTACGGCCCCGCCACGTCCGGGTGCAGCGACCGCACGACGTCGACGTAGCCGCCGTCCGCCGGGGCGAAGACCTGGGTCAGCCAGTCGCGCTCCTCCGGGAGGAAGCCGGAGTTCTTGGTGTTGGAGCGCCAGTTCTTCAGGTCGGCCTGCTGGTGGGCGATGTTCCAGTCGCCCACCACGAGGACCTCGCGGCCGTCGGCGGCGGCACGGGCGCGCAGGTCCTTGAGATGGGCCAGGAACTCGCCCATGAAGCGGACCTTCTCGTCCTGCCGGTCGGTGCCGACCTCACCGGAGGGCAGGTAGAGGGAGGCGATCGTCACACCGGGCAGGTCGGCCTCGACGTAACGGCCGCTGCCGTCGAACTCGGACGAGCCGAAGCCGATGCGGACGGCGTCCGGCTCACGGCGGCTGTAGAGGGAGACACCGGCGCGGCCCTTCGCGGCGGCCGGTGCGTGGGTGACGAACCAGCCCTCGGGGGCCCGGACCGCCTCCGGCAACTGCCCCGGCTCGGCACGCACCTCCTGGAGGCACAGCACGTCGGCGGAGGTGTCCGCGAGCCACTCCACGAAGCCCTTCTTCGCGGCGGCACGCAGTCCATTCACGTTCACGGAGGTCACGGTCAGCACCCCGGCACGATACAGGCCCGGTCCCGCTCGGGCCTCCGGCCTCCGCCCACCGCCTCCGCCCTCCGGCGGATACCGGCACACTGGACGAGGTCCAGAATCGACTTTTCCAGGATTGTGCATACAACTACAGTGAGCAGCATGAATATACGTCCGGTCGCCTTCGACCACCCCGACGCCGTCAAGCTCAACGACGAGGTCCAGGCCGAGTACCACGAGCGCTACGGCGACGGCGGTGACGCCACGGTCCTGGAGCCGTCCGACTTCCAGCGGCCGCGCGGGGTCTACCTCATCGCGTACGACGAGCTGGACCGGCCGGTGGCCACGGGCGGCTGGCGCAGCCAGGACGACGACGGCGAGGGGCACGAGGACGGCGACGCCGAACTCAAGCGGATGTTCGTGATCCGGGAGATGCGGGGCAGAGGACTGGCCCGGCGGATGCTCACCGCGCTGGAGGAGGACGCGCGGGAGGCCGGCCGCGTCCGGATGGTCCTGGAGACCGGCACCGAGCAGCCCGAGGCCATCGCCCTGTACACCTCCAGCGGGTACGCGCCGTGCACGAAGTTCGGCTACTACCGCGAGTACGAGAACAGCCGGTGCTACGCCAAGCCGCTCGGCGCCTGAGGAACCTCGGTTCCGAAAGCGGCTCGGCTCCCGAGGAACCTCAGCTTCTGAGGTAGGCGAGCACCGCCAGGACGCGGCGGTGGGTGTCGTCGGCCGGGGGCAGGTCCAGCTTGGTGAGGATGCCCCCGATGTGCTTGCCGACGGCCGCCTCCGACACCACCAGCTGACGGGCTATCGCACCGTTGGACCGCCCCTCCGCCACCAGCGCCAGCACCTCGCGCTCGCGTGGGGTGAGCCGCGCCAGCGGGTCGCGGCGCCGGCGCAGCAGTTGCCGTACGACCTCCGGGTCGACGACCGTGCCGCCGGCCGCGACCTCACGCAGCGCGTCGACGAACTCCTCCACCTGGCCGACCCGGTCCTTGAGCAGATATCCGACGCCGGTGCCGTCGCCGGAGTCGAGGAGTTCGGCCGCGTACGCGCGCTGCACGTACTGGCTGAGGACGAGCACCGGCAGTCCGGGCCGCTCCGCGCGCAGCAGGACCGCCGCCCTCAGCCCCTCGTCCTGGAAGGCGGGCGGCATGCGGACGTCGGTCACGACGATGTCGGGCGCGTGGTCGGCGACCGCCGACAGCAGCCCCGGCGCGTCGCCCACCGCCGCCACGACCTCGTGCCCGAAGCGGGTGAGCAGCGTCGTCAGGCCGTCGCGCAGCAGGACGCCGTCCTCGGCGAGGACTACGCGGAGGCCTCGGTGACCGTCCCCGTCCGCTCGTTCGGCTCGCTCGGCGGGTTCGACCGGCTCGGCTGATTCGGCTGATTCGGCGGGCTCGGCTCGCAAGGGATCTCCACACGCAGCAGGGTCGGTCCGCCCGGCGGGCTGGTCAGGGTCAGTCTTCCATCGAGCACCGACACCCGGTCCGCGAGACCGGTGAGGCCGGTGCCGCGGGCGCTGTCGGCGCCGCCGCGGCCGTCGTCGGTCACCTCCAGGACGAGCAGCCGCCCGCCCCGGTGCTCCGCACGCACGCGTGCGCGCCGGGCACCGCTGTGCCGGGCCACGTTGGCCAGTGCCTCGCGGACCACGAAGTAGGCGGCGGCCTCCACGGCCTGCGGGAGCCGCGGCGCCGGCCGGGCGAACTCCACGTCCACGGGGACGGGCGAGCGGTCGGCCGCGTCGGCGACGGCCGCCTCCAGGCCGTAGTCGGCGAGCACCTGGGGGTGGATGCCGTGGATCAGCTCGCGCAGTTCCGCGAGGGCCGCGCCCGCCTCCTCATGGGCACGGGCGAGCTGCTCGGCGAGGGGGCCGCCGGTCGGGGCGTCGAGACGGGCCAGGCCGAGGTTCATGGTGAGCGCGACCAGACGCTGCTGGGCGCCGTCGTGCAGATCGCGTTCGATCCGTCGGCGCTCTCCCTCGAACGCGTCGACCAACCGCGCGCGTGAGCGTGTCAGTTCGACGACCCTGGCCTGCGGATCGCCCCCGCGCGGGGCGACGAGCAGCCGGGTCAGCGCGGCCCTGGCGCTCGCCGCCGCCCCGAGGGCGTACCCGCCCACGGCCAGCAGCAGCACGCCCAGCGCGGCGGCGCCGAAAGCGGCCGGCCAGCCGGTCACCGTCCAGACCTTGAGCACCTTCGTCTCACGGCCCCCGCCGACCGTCGCCAGCAGCAGCGGGGCCGCGACCGTCGCGAGGGGGACGAACAGGGCGACGGTCAGCAGGAGCGCCTCGGCCGGCCAGAGGAGGCACGCGGCGAGCAGGGTGTGGCCGAGCTCGCGCCAGGTGGCCCGTTCCCGGAGCCGGGTGGTGAGCCAGCTGCGCAGGCCCGGCGCGGCGGGCACGACATGCGCGCCGGGCGCGTCGTCCGCGTCGACGAGGCGCAATCGGCGCCGCTCCAGGGCGGCCACGGGCAGCCCGGCGAAGGCGACGGCCGCGAGCAGCGGCAGCCCGACGAGGACGACCGCGAGAACTCCGCCCACCGCCACCACCGCGACCAGCCCCACGAGGACGGCCGCTCCGGTGACCGCCCCCGTCAGCAGGTAGGCGACGGCCCGCCAGGGCCACGGCGACAGCAGGTAACCCGGGCGGATCAAGGCCTGCCACACGTTTCGGGGTTGCATATGGATCACCGTAGAAGGGGCGCCGCGCCGGGACCATCGGCCTGACCGGAGGTTCGGGGGTATGCCTGGCCCTACCCCAGGTCTCGGTCCTGCCCGAGAGACGGAACCGGGGCGCGCACGGTTTCGTGGGGCCATGACCACACACGCCGTCCAACTGACCTCCCTGAGCAGGCGATACGGCGCCTCGGGCACCGGGGTGACCGCGCTCGACGACGTCACCCTCGCCCTCCCCCGGGGCTCGTTCACCGCCGTCATGGGGCCGTCCGGCTCGGGCAAGTCGACGCTGCTCCAGTGCGCCGCCGGGCTGGACCGGCCGACCTCGGGGTCGGTGCGGATCGGCGGGACCGAACTGACCGGGCTGAGCGAACGACGGCTGACGCTGCTGCGTCGGGAGCGGATCGGCTTCGTCTTCCAGTCGTTCAACCTGCTGCCCACCCTCACCGCCGAGCAGAACGTCGCCCTCCCGCTGCGGCTGGCCGGCCACCGCCCGTCCAGGGCACAGGTCCGCGACGCCCTGCGGCAGGTCGGACTCGCCGACCGCGCCGGTCACCGCCCGGACCGGCTCTCCGGCGGCCAGCAGCAACGCGTCGCCCTGGCCCGCGCCGTGATCACCCGCCCTGAGGTCCTGTTCGGCGACGAACCGACCGGCGCGCTGGACTCCCGTACCGGCCGCGAGGTGCTGATCCTGCTGCGCTCCCTGGTCGACGAGGCCGGCCGGACGGTCGTCATGGTCACCCACGACCCGCTCGCCGCCTCCTACGCGGACCGGGTGGTCTTCCTGGTCGACGGCCGCGTCCACGGCGAACTCCGCGGCGCCGACGCCTCCGTGAAGGCGATCGCGACCCGGATGGCGGGGCTGGAGACCGCGGCCGACGGCGCCACGCTCTCCCCGGCGGGTGCCGCGTGCTGAGCGTCGCGTGGCACACCCTGCGCGCCCGATGGGCCGCCTTCGCCGGCAGTTTCGTCGCCCTCGCGCTCGGCGTCGCCCTGCTCACCGTGATGGGACAGGCGCTGGCCGCCTCCCTGGACGCGCCGGTGCGCGCGCCGGAGCGCTTCGCGGCGGCGCCGGTGGTGGTCAGGGGCCAGGACACCCTGCGGGTGGCGACCTCCACCGGTGAGCGGACGAAGGAGCTGACCCGGCCGCGCCCGGTGCCCGCCGGGACCGTCGCCGCGCTCCGCGCGCTCGGCCCGGTCACCGAGGACCGGTCCTTCCCGGTCCGGGCGTACGGCGCCCCCGCCGCACCGGACGACCTGGTCGGCCACCCCTGGTCGACGGCCCGCTTCGCCCCCTACCGGCTGACCGCGGGCCGGGCCCCGGCAGCGGCCGACGAGGTGGCGACCAGCGGCGACTGGGTGACCGTGGGCACCCGACTGCACACCGCGGACGGCCCGTTGCGCGTGGTGGGAACGGTCGGGACGGTCGGGACGGTGAGCGAACCCGGACCCGACTTCGAGCACGCCGTGTTCTACCCGGACGCCCGAGCCGCCCGTCTCGCCCCGGAGTCGATCCAGCTGGTCGTCGAGGCGGACGCGGCAGCCGTACGGGCAGCTGTAGCGGTCAAGGACCAGGACGAGGACGTGCGGATCCTCACCGGAGACGCCCGCCGGCTGGCCGACGCCGACCCGGGCCGCGACGCCGAGGCCCTGACGGCACTGAACGCCCTGTTCGGCACGGCGGGTGGGGTGACCGCCTTCGTGTCCGTCTTCGTCGTCGCCTCCACCTTCGCGTTCGCGGTCGACCGGCGGCGCCGCGAGTTCGGCCTGCTGCGCACCGCCGGGGCGACGCCGGGCCAGATCCGGCGGACGGTCCTGGCGGAGGCCCTGCTGATCGGCACGCTCGCCTCGGCGACGGGCTGCGTGCTGGGCACGTACGGCGCGCCGCACCTGGCCGAGCTGGTGGTCGACGGCGGGCTCGCGCCGAAGTGGTACGCGATCGGCGGCCCCTCGGCCGGCGTCTGGCCGTACCACCTGGCCTTCTGGACGGGCCTGCTGGTCGCCCTGTGCGGTGCGCTCGCCGCGTCCTGGCGGGCCGGACGAACCGCCCCGGCCCAGGCGCTGCGCGAGGCCTCGGTGGACGGGCGCGCGCTGACCCGGGGACGACGCGCGTGCGGTACGGCTCTCCTCCTCACGGCGGTCGCGATCCTGGCGTACACGCTGGCGACCGACCCGGGCGAGCTGCTCCACCGCAAGTCGTACATCAGCCGCCCCCTGTTGCTCATCACTGCGGTGGCGCTGCTCTCGCCCCTGACGGTGCGTCCGCTGGTGCCCCGGTTGCCGGGCGCGGTGGGTCTGTTGGCGCGGGCCGGGGCGGTCGCCGGGGTCCGCCGTACCGCCGCGGTGGTCGCGCCCGTCCTGGTCACCGTCGCGCTGGCGGGCTCCCTGCCGGGCGCGACGGCCACGATCGGCGCGGCGCGGGCGGCGGAGGTACGGCAGCAGACGGTCGCCGACTTCGTAGTGACCCCGCAGGACGGAACAACCCTGCGGGCAGGGGCACTCGAGAAGCTGCGGCAGGTACCCGGCACGGTCGTGTCGGCCAGTTCCGCCACCACCGTGTTCACACTGGAGGACGGCGTGGCGCTCGTGAAGTCCGAGGCCAGGGCGGCCGATCCGGCGCTGCTCGCCACGACCGTACGACTGCCGGTGACCGCCGGGCGACTCACCGACCTCGACGACGGGTCGATCGTCGTGACCGAGGAGTGGGCGCGGCACCGGGTGGGACAACGGGTGCGGGTGTGGCTCGGAGACGGCACGCCGAAGACCCTCCGGATCGCCGCCGTGTTGTCCACCGGCACCGGGGACAACGGCGCCTACGTCACCCCGGCCAACGCGGGCGGCGGGGGCGTGGACCGCGTGGACGTACGGGTACGGGCGGGCGCCGACCCGACGGCGGTGGGGGCGCGGCTGCGGACCGTCGACGGGGTGCGGGTGATGAGCAGGACGCAGTGGGTGCGAGCGGCGCACCCACAGACCAACCGGACGACCCGGCTCGGCATGCTGCTCGTCCTGGGCATCGCGCTTCTCTACACCGGCATCTCGGTGGCCAACACCCTGGCCATGGCTGCCGCCGAACGCAGAGCCGACCTGACGGCCCTACGGCGGGCCGGCGCCACCAGCGGCCAGATCCTGCGACTGGCCGCCACCGAGGCACTGATCGCCGTGGCGGTCGGCACACTGATGGGCCTCCTGGTCACGGCCGTCAACCTGACCGGCCTGAGCGCCGCCCTGCACCTGCTCTCGGCCCCACCGACCATCGCCGTGCCCTGGCAGGCACTCACCTGGACGACGGCAGCCTGCGCCCTGCTCGCGACAACCACGGCACTGACATCGACGACACCGGCACTACGCCCGCCCCGACCATGAACCACCGGACCGGCCACCAGAACTGCCACCGGACCTGAACCACCGGCCACGACCCGACCGATCGAGCCCGAACACGATAGAGCCCCCGTCGGTTACCCGACGGGGGCTCTATGCTGCGTGGACCTGTGGGGATTTGAACCCCAGACCCCCTCGATGCGAACGAGGTGCGCTACCAGACTGCGCCACAGGCCCTTGCAACGAGTGAAACTCTAGCATCCCGGTCGGCCTGCTTGGAAATCCGTTCCCCGAGGCCGGGCGCGGGATGCCGGGGCTCTCATTCGTTGGCGGCCAGCGGTCGCTCGCCGTTCTCGTACTGATCGAACAGCGGGGTGCGGCCGCGTTCGCGCGAGCGTCGGGCGGAGGCCGCGCGCCGGGCGTCGCTCCGCTCGTCGCCGTCCGCTTCGCGGTCCTCCGCGCGGTCCGCATCGTCGGATTCCCCGGCCGGCGCGTCCCCGGCGTCCGCCGCTTCGTGCTCGGGCGCCACGGAACTCGAGCGGGCCGAGCTCCAGGCGTCCGGCGCCCCGAGGTCCACGTCGGAGGTCGCCCGGGGCGCGACCGGCGCGGTCACGTACGTCGGCAGCGGTACCGGTACCGGGTCCCAGCTCTCGCCGTGGCCGGGCCGGCGCTGCCGCTCGCGCTGCTGGTCGACCCACTCCGCGTGATCGGTCTGCTCGACGAGAGCCCTGCGGTCCGCGGCGAGCGCCAGCAGCCCCGGGTCGGTCTCCGGCTCGGGGGCCGCGTGCGGCTCCTCTGCGCCGGCGTCGGGGCCGGTGTCGACGGACGAGGCGTTCGCCGAGGCGGGCGCGCGCCTGCGCGGCTGACGCTCCCGCAGCCGCTGCGCGGCGACCTCGGCGCGCCTGCGGTCCATCTGGAAGGCGAAGCGGCGGCGCTCCTGGGCACGCAGGTACCCGATGTACGCGCTGAGCAGGACGGCGGGCACGCCGGGCGCCCAGAGGAACGCGAGTCCGCCGACCGCCGCGACGATCGCGCCGAGCGTGAAGGCGAGGAAGAGCATCACGGTGGTGCGCCGACGGCGCGCGAGCGCCTTCGAGCGCTGGGCGCGCGCGGCGGACGCCTGCTCGGCGGGCGTCCGCCGGGCGACCGGCGCCCGTCGGCCGGCCGGAGCGGCGCTGCCTTCGCGTGCGGGCCTGGCGCCCTGCTCACGGTGGTCGTGCGCGGGCTTGGCCGCCGGATCGCGCGCCGGTTCACGCGCCGCCTCCGGACGCCCCGACCCTCGTTCCTGACCGCGCTCCTGGGCTCGGTCCTGCCCGCGCTCTTGAGCTCGTTCCTGCACGCGCTCCTGGACCGGCGCCTTCACCTGCGGGCGGGTCGGAGGCATGGCGAAGGACCGGACGTCCACCGATGCGGTGACGGCGTCCGGAACATCGGCGTCGGACTCCCCCTCCTCGGTGGAGCGCGCCCGCAGGTCCTTGGCGTACCGACGCTCCATTCCCGCCCGTCCGGACAGCAGCCGGATGGCGGTGCTGAAGCGTTCCGTCGGACGGGCCTCGTTCAGCTCGTCCTGCCTACGGAGCCACATAGGCACCAAGTAGGCGGCCCAGGCCCCGACAATGACTGCGTAGATGAGGCCGCTGCTGCTCACGCCTCACACGGTAGAGGGGTTTACGTGAGGCCATCCGCCAATTGGGCCGGTGTGTCGCACGATCTGGCTGATATTTCGAACTTTTTTTGCGACCGGTGCGATCAACCGATCATTTTCGAACATCTATTCGGCCAGTCGGGTAATTCAATTGGCCGCCTTCTGCGAGCGTGTGCGCCGCCACCGGTTCAGCAGTCCCTCCGGGACCTCCTCCGCCGTGAGCGCGAAGACGAGGTGGTCACGCCAGGCGCCGTCGATGTGGAGATAGCGCGGCCGCAGCCCTTCCTCACGGAATCCGAGTTTCTCCACGACCCGGCGGCTCGGCCCGTTCTCGGGCCGAATGCAGACCTCGATGCGGTGCAGTCCGACGGTGCGGAAACAGTGGTCCACGATGAGCGCCACAGCCGTCGGCATCACACCGCGGCCGGCCACCGACTCGTCCACCCAGTAGCCGACGTGCCCGGAACACATCGACCCCCAGGTGATCCCCGCCACCGTCAACTGCCCGACGAGCCGCCCCTGATACTCGATCACGAACGGCAGCATCCGGCCCGCGTTCGCCTCGGACCGCAGATGCCGGACCATCTGGCGATAGGTCGGCCGGTGTGCGATCGGCCCGCTGGGCGCGGGCGGCGGGATGGTCGCCTCCCAGGGGCGCAGCCAGTCCCGGTTGCGCCGGTTGACCTCGCGCCAGGCCCGCTGGTCGCGCAGCTTTATGGGCCGCAGGACGATGTCGCCCTCCACCAGCTCGACGGGCCAGGATGAGGTGTTCAGCTCGCACCCCCGTGGCTCGGTCTGGGGTGGTCGCCGCCACGGATCTGGTCGACGGCGTGGATCAGCAGGGGCTCCAGGACGGCCAGCCCGTCCTTCACCCCGCCGGTGGAGCCCGGCAGGTTGACGATCAACGTGCCGCCCGCAACTCCGGCCAGGCCCCGGGAGAGCGCCGCGGTGGGCACCTTCTCCCGGCCGTACGCCCGGATGGCCTCGGCAATGCCCGGCACCTCGTGGTCGATCACCGCGCGGGTCGCCTCGGGGGTGCGGTCGGTGGGCGAGATGCCGGTGCCACCGGTGGTGACGACGGCGTCGTACCCGGCCTCGACGGCGGCCCGCAGCGCCGCCTCCACCGGGTCCCCGTCGGGGACCACCCGCGGCCCGTCGACGGCGAAGCCGAAGCCGCGCAGGCCCTCGGCGATCAGCGGGCCGCCCCTGTCCTCGTAGACGCCGACGGCGGCCCGGTTGGAGGCGGTCACGACGAGCGCGCTGTACGGAGCGGGCACGGCGCCACCGACCGATGTGTCGAGTGTCATGCCCGGCTCCAGTCGCCCGACTTGCCGCCCGTCTTCTCCTCCACGCGCACGTCCGTGATGACCGCTCCCTTGTCGACCGCCTTCACCATGTCGATCACGGTGAGCGCGGCGACGGTGACCGCGGTGAGCGCCTCCATCTCGACGCCCGTGCGGTCCGTCGTCTTCACCGTGGCGGTGATCTCCACGGCGTCGTCCGCGACCGACACATCCAGTTTCACACCGGAGACGGCCAAGGGGTGGCACAGCGGGATCAGGTCCGGGGTGCGTTTGGCGCCCATGATGCCCGCGATCCGCGCGGTGGCCAGCGCGTCCCCCTTGGGTACCCCCTCGCCGCGCAGCAGCTCGACCACACGGGGCGAGACGAGGACCCGTCCGCTGGCACGCGCGGTGCGCGCGGTGACGTCCTTGCCGGAAACGTCGACCATGCGGGCGGCGCCCACGTCGTCGATGTGCGTCAGTCGGTCCTGCGTACTCATGGTGGTGTGGCGCTCCCGGTCCGGGCCTGTTGTGCGCGACACGGTACCCCCAACCAGGGGGACTCAGCCGAGGAGGACCACCTCGACATCGGCACCGGGCTCGACGGACTCCACGTCCTCGGGGACGACGATGAGCGAGTCGGCGTGCGCGAGGGCCGCGACCAGGTGGGAGCCGGCGCCCCCGACGGGGCGGACGGTGCCGTCGTCGTAGGTGGCGCGCAGGAACTGTCTGCGGCCCTTCGGCGAGGTCAGCGCCTTGTCGACGATCAGCTTCGCGCGCGTGGTGGGCCGGTGGACGTCCTCGAGGCCCATGAGGGTGCGGATGGCGGGGCGCACGAAGAGCTCGAACGAGACGTACGACGACACCGGGTTGCCCGGCAGGGCCAGCAGGGGGATGTGATCGGGCCCGATGGAGCCGAAGCCCTGGGGCTTGCCGGGCTGCATGGCGAGCTTGCGGAACTCGACACCGCTGCCCGCCTCGTCCTCGTCGCCGACGTGCTCGAGGGCCTCCTTGACGACGTCGTACGCCCCGACGCTCACCCCGCCGGTGGTGACGACGAGGTCGGCGCGGACGAGCTGGTCCTCGATGGTGGAGCGCAGCGTCTCGGCGTCGTCGGCGACCGCGCCGACCCGGTAGGCGATGGCGCCGGCGTCCCGGGCTGCCGCGGTGAGGGCGAAGCTGTTGGAGTCGTAGATCTGGCCGCTGCCCAGCTCCTCGCCGGGCTGGACGAGTTCGCTGCCGGTGGACATCACGACCACGCGCGGGCGCGGGCGCACGCGTACGGCGCCCCGGCCGATCGCGGCGAGCAGGGCGATCTGGGGCGGTCCGAGGACGGTCCCGGCGTCGAGGGCACGGTCTCCCGCCTTCACGTCGCTGCCCTTCGCGCGTACATGCGCGCGTGCCTCGGCGGGCCGGTACACGCGCACGTGCCCCGAGGCCTGCTCGGGGGCGAGGCTGCGGGCACGCATCCCGCTGACCGGACCCTCGCCGAGTCCGCCGTCGGTCCACTCCACGGGGACGACGGCCTCGGCTCCCGCCGGGAGCGGGGCGCCGGTCATGATCCGGGCGGCCTGGCCGGGTCCCACGTACAGCAGGTCGGCCGCCTGTCCCGCCGCGACGTCCCCGACGACGTCCAGAGCCGCCGGGAACTCCTCGCTCGCGCCCGCGACATCCGCGACCCGCACCGCGTACCCGTCCATGGAGCTGTTGTCGAAGGGCGGCAGTGAGACCGGCACCATGACGTCGTCGACCAGGACGCAGCCCTGGGCGTCGGGCAGTTGCAGCTCGATGGGCTCCAGGGGGCGGACGGTGGCGAGGATGTCCTCCAGGTGTTCGTCCACCGACCAGAGCTGGTCCTGGCCGGTGGGGCGGTGCGCGGCGGTGCTCAAAGTGGCTACATCTCCTCGGTGACGTAACTGCGAAGCCAGGACCGGAAGTCCGGACCCAGATCTTCACGTTCGCACGCGAGTCTGACAATGGCACGCAGGTAGTCGCCGCGGTCGCCGGTGTCATAGCGGCGGCCCTTGAAGACGACGCCGTGGACGGGGCCGCCGACCTTCTCGTCCTGCGCGAGCTGCTGGAGGGCGTCGGTGAGCTGGATCTCGCCGCCGCGGCCGGGCTCGGTCTGCCGCAGTATGCCGAACACGCTCGGGTCGAGGACGTAGCGTCCGATGATCGCGTAGTTCGACGGGGCGTCCGCCGGGTCCGGCTTCTCGACGAGGCCGGTCACCTTGACGACGTCGCTGTCCACGGTCGCCTCCACGGCCGCACAGCCGTAGAGGTGGATCTGCTCGGGGGCGACCTCCATGAGCGCGACGACACTGCCGCCGTTCCGCTCCTGTACCTCGATCATCCGCTGGAGCAGCGGGTCGCGGGGGTCGATCAGGTCGTCGCCCAGCAGGACGGCGAAGGGCTCCTGCCCTACATGCGGGGCCGCGCACAGGACGGCGTGTCCGAGGCCCTTGGGGTCGCCCTGGCGCACGTAGTGCATGGTCGCGAGGTCGCTGGACTGCTGGACCTTGGCGAGCCGGGCGGCATCGCCCTTCTTCTGCAGGGCCGACTCGAGTTCGTAGTTGCGGTCGAAGTGGTCCTCGAGCGGGCGCTTGTTGCGGCCTGTGACCATGAGGACGTCGTCGAGGCCGGCGGAGACGGCTTCCTCGACCACGTACTGGATAGCCGGCTTGTCCACGACCGGCAGCATCTCCTTGGGAGTGGCCTTGGTCGCCGGCAGAAACCGGGTGCCGAGGCCGGCTGCGGGGATGACAGCCTTGCTGATCCTGGGGTGCGACTGCGTCATGTCGGCAACCTTATCCGGTGACTTTGAGAGGGATCTGTGGCTCCGGTTAATTGATGATCATATGAGCGCATTGGAGCGGTGTAGGACAAGTGCAGGAGCGACATATGAGCCACCTCGAAGGCGGACCAGAGTCTGACAAACGTACGTTGCGGCGAGGGTTCCTCGCCGTGAGAAACAGGTTGACGCCCGATGACGTGCGCGCGGCGGCCGTCGCCCTGGCCGAGCGGGCCCTGGAGCTGCCCGAGTTGACGCACGCGCGCACGGTGGCGGCGTACGTCTCCGTGGGTACCGAGCCCGGCACCCTGGCGCTGCTGGACGCGCTGCGCGCGCGGGGCGTGCGCGTGCTGCTGCCCGCGCTGCTGCCCGACAACGACCTGGACTGGGGCGCCTACACCGGCGAAGGCTCTCTCGCGCGGGTCCTGCACGGCGGGAAGATGGCCCTCCTGGAGCCGGCCGGCGAGCGCCTCGGCCCGGACGCCGTGACGGCCGCCGACGTGGTGCTGCTGCCGGGACTGGCGGTCGACGCGCGCGGCATGCGCTTGGGGCGCGGCGGAGGATCGTACGACCGCGTGCTGGCCCGGCTGACGGACTCCGGGGCCCACCCCTCGCTGATGGTGCTCCTGTACGACGCCGAGGTCGTCGAGCACGTCCCCGGAGAGGCGCACGACCGGCCGGTGCACGCGGTGGTGACCCCGTCGGGGGTGCGCCGCTTCACCTGACATACGCACCCTCATACGGAAGGGGCCCTCCACGCGCGCGTGGAGGGCCCCTTCCGGACGGTCGGCAGCTCAGGGTTTGAGCACCAGGGTGTCGCTGGTGCTGTCGTCGACCGCCTTCTTCGAGAAGGACCAGTCGAGCAGTTCACCGTCGGCCCACTTGCTCGTCTGGTCGGTGTAGTGAGCGCTGAAGGCGTGCCCCGAGGCTCCGGTGAGGTTGATCCACTTCGACTTGTCGAGGTCGTCGAGGTTGACCACCATCCGCATCGACGGCACCCATACGACGCCGTAGCCGCCGGCCGCGTTCCAGCCGGTCGCGTTGACCGTCGCCTCGCCGCCGCCGAGCTTCCACGGGCCGCGGTTGAGGATGTACTGAAGGAAACCGGGACCGCTGGTGCCCAGGGTCTGGTTCTTCAGGAACAGGCGGTGCAGCCGGCCCCAGCTCCAGGTGTCGATGTCCTTGCCGAGCTTGGCGGTCAGCTCCCAGCGGGCGTCGATCATGGCACGCGCGAACAGCTTGTCGCGGTCGTGGTCCGCGCCGGGGCGGGTACCCGAGTCGGGCGTCGTCCACCAGTCGCTGTCCGTCTTCGTCATGAGGTTGCGCACGACCTCGAACCAGCGGTCGCCGCCGTCCGGCTGCGCCTGGTCGGCGTCGCGCTGGCCGCACTCGCGGACCTTCTCGGTGTCGTCGACCGGGCCGGTGGTGTTGACCGGGTCGACCCACAGGCACTGGTCCTCGACGCGCAACTCCTTGGGCAGCTTGTTGCCGAAGGCCAGCTTGAGGATGTTGCGCCAGACCGCGTTGAAGTAGGCGGCCGCGGCCGAGTCGGCGTCCTGGGTGAAGTCCCAGTTCTCCAGCAGCTTCTGTGCCTCGCGGACGTCCGGGTCGTCGAGGTTGATCTTCTTCAGCACGGGCACGAGCAGCTTCGCGATCTCACTGTCGTCGTCGAGCTGCATCTGGCGCATGTCGTCGGTGGAGATCTTGCCGCCGCCCTTGATCTTGCCCTTGATCAGGTCGGTGATCCGCTGGCTGCGCGCGCCGTAACCCCAGTCCGTGGTGAGCGTGTACGGGTACTTGTCCTTGTCGACGACGGCCTGGTTGGCGGTGACGATGTAGCCGCGGTCGGGGTCGTACTCGTAGGGCAGCTCATCGAAGTCGATGAAGCCCTTCCACTTGTACTTGGAGTCCCAGCCCGGCGCGGGGATCGAGCCGTCGACGCCCTTCGCGCGCGTGGGAATCTTTCCGGGCAGCTGGTAGCCGATGTGGTTCGAGGTGTCGGCGTAGACGAGGTTCTGCGAGGGCACGTCGAATTTCTCGGCCGCCTTGCGGAAGCTGTCCCAGTCCTTCGCCTTGTCGATCTCGAAGACGGCGTCCATGGAGGTGCCGGCGGTCAGCGCGGTCCACTTCAGGGCGACGCCGTAGCCGTCACCGCGGTCGGGCGCCGAAGCGTCGACGTCGTCGACGGTGGCCTTCTTGCCGACATCGATGAGTTCGTCGTCACGGTCGGACAGGAGGGGCATCCCGTCCTCCGTCTGCCGGACGACGATCTTCTTGGACTCGCCGCCGGCGACCTTGATGGTCTCCTCGCGCGTGACGAACGGCTTCACCTTGCCGTCGTACTGGTAGCCGTCGTCCCCGGAGAGCTTCTCCAGGTAGAGGTCCGTGACGTCGACGCCGGAGTTGGTCATGCCCCAGGAGATGGTCTGGTTGTGGCCGATGATCACACCGGGCATGCCCGCAAAGGTGTAGCCGGAGACGTCGTACTGGCACTTGCTGGAGACGGCACGGCAGTGCAGGCCCATCTGGTACCAGACGGACGGGAGCGACGCCGACAGGTGCGGGTCGTTGGCCAGCAGCGGCTTACTGGTGATCGTGTTCTTGCCGGCGACGACCCAGGAGTTCGAGCCTATGCCGTTACCGTTCACGCCGACGGCCGTGGGCAGGTCGTCCAGGACGTTGTAGAGGCCCGAGAGCTGACTCTGCAGGGCCGAGCCCTCCGTACTGCCCGAGGACGAGTCCGAGGACGTGCCCGTGCCGTCCGTGGAGCTGTCGTCGGAGTCGCTCTGGCCGTCGCTCTGCTCGAACGTCTTGGTCAGCTCGTCGTACTGGCCGTCCTGGACGATCGCCTGGTTCCGGTCGTACGGGTACTGCGGGTACAGCTCGGCGATCTGGGCCGGGCCGAGACGGCTGGTCATCAGGGCGCGGTCGATCTCGTCCTGCATGTTGCCGCGCAGGTCCCAGGCCATCGCCTTCAGCCAGGAGACCGAGTCGACCGGGGTCCACTCGGTGGGCTTGTAGTCGTTGGTGAACCCCAGAGCCGCGTACTCCAGGGAGATGTCGGCGCCGTCCTTGCCCTTGAGGTAGGCATTGACCCCCTTGGCGTAGGCCTGGAGGTACTTCTTCGTGTCGGCCGACAGCTTGCTGTCGTACTCCTTCTTGGCGACACGGTCCCAGCCCAGAGTGCGCAGGAACTCGTCGTTGTCGACCTGGCTCTTGCCGAACATCTCCGAGAGCCGCCCGGAGGTCATGTGGCGGCGGACGTCCATCTCGTAGAACCGGTCCTGGGCCTGGACATAGCCCTGCGCCATGAACAGGTCCTCGTCGGAGTCCGCGTAGATCTGCGGGATGCCGTAGCCGTCCCGCTTCACGTCGACGGGCCCGGTCAGGCCCTCGAGCGTGATCGAACCCTTGGTCTGCGGGAAGGACGCGCGGACGGTGCTGATGGACCAGTAGGCGCCGTAGGCGATGCCTCCGATGAGGGCCAGCACCAGCACAAGCACGATCAAACGGGCTTTGCGCCCCTTCTTCCTGCCGGACTTGCCGGGCTTGTCACCCGATGTGGCGGTGGTGTTGGGGGGCATCGCTGTCCTTGCTGTCCTAACGCGAGCGGCAGGCGGTCCTGGAGTGCTGGAGCAACCATAGGCGTAGGGCCTTGTGCCACTTGACGCGGAGTCGGGTACCGGTACGGAGGGATGTTCGATCTTCCCTCGCCGAGCGTCAAGAAATCGTCAAGAGTTAGGTAAGGTAACGAAGTAGTTGGGTCCGAAGCTCGCAGCTTCGTGTCCGATGTATCCGAAGCACATGTGCGCCCGCGCGCAAGCCGCGCGCGCCGGTGAAGGGAACCGCCGCTGACTGTCCACCACCTCAACCAGCTCCTGCTCGTCTGCTCGCTAGTCCTGCTCGTCGCCGTCGCAGCGGTCCGGATCTCCTCGCGCAGCGGGCTCCCCAGCCTGCTCGTGTACGTGGGCATCGGCGTCCTCATGGGCCAGGACGGCATCGGCAACATCCACTTCGACAATGCCGAGATGACCCAGGTCATCGGCTACGCCGCCCTGGTCGTGATCCTCGCCGAGGGCGGCCTGGGCACGAAGTGGAAAGAGATCGAACCGGCCCTGCCGTCCGCCACGGCGCTGGCACTGGCCGGCGTCGCGGTCAGCGTCGGCGTCACGGCCACGGCCGCACACTTCGTGACCGGGCTGGAGTGGAGACAGGCGCTGATCATCGGCGCGGTGGTGTCCTCGACCGACGCGGCGGCGGTCTTCTCCGTCCTGCGCAAGATCCCCCTCCCCTCGCGCGTGACGGGCACGCTGGAGGCCGAGTCCGGCTTCAACGACGCCCCGGTGGTCATCCTGGTGGTCGCCTTCTCCACGGCAGGCCCCGTGGAGCACTGGTACGTGCTGCTGGGCGAGATAGCGCTGGAGCTGGCCATCGGCGCCGCCATCGGGCTCGCGGTCGGCTGGCTGGGCTCCTGGGGCCTCAGGCACGTCGCGCTGCCCGCCTCCGGCCTCTACCCGATCGCCGTCATGGCCATCGCGGTCACCGCGTACGCGGCGGGCTCCCTGGCACACGGCAGCGGCTTCCTGGGCGTCTATCTCGCCTCGATGGTCATGGGCAACGCGAAACTGCCGCACTGGCCCGCCACCCGTGGGTTCGCCGACGGCCTCGGCTGGATCGCCCAGATCGGCATGTTCGTGCTGCTCGGCCTCCTGGTGACCCCGCACGAGCTGGGCGACGACGTGCTGCCCGCACTCGTCATCGGCCTGGTGCTGACCATGGTGGCCCGCCCGCTGAGCGTCGTGCTGTGCCTGACACCGTTCCGGGTGCCCTGGCAGGAGCAGACGCTGATGTCCTGGGCCGGGCTGCGCGGCGCCGTCCCCATCATTTTGGCGACGATCCCCATGGTGAACGGCGTCGACGGCAGCCGCCGCATCTTCAACATCGTCTTCGTCCTGGTCGTCGTCTACACCCTGATCCAGGGGCCGACGCTGCCCTGGCTGGCGCGCAAGCTGCGCCTGGGCGGCGACCCCGAGGCCGCCGACCTCGGCGTCGAGTCGGCGCCCCTGGAGCGGCTGCGCGGGCACCTGCTGTCCGTGGCGATCCCCGAGGGGTCGAAGATGCACGGCGTCGAGGTCAACGAGCTACGCCTGCCGGCCGGGGCGGCCGTCACCCTCGTCGTGCGCGAGGGGACGTCGTTCGTGCCGCTGCCGACGACCGTGCTGCGACACGGCGACGAACTCCTCGTCGTCGCCACCGACCCGGTCCGCGACGCGGCCGAACGGCGACTGCGCGCCGTCGGGCACGGCGGCAAGCTCGCCGGATGGCTGGGCACGGGCGGCGGCGCGCGTTAAGTGCATGTTTCGCACCGTTCACACCTCCTTCATTCGGAGGCGGCCAGCCTTACGGTGCTCATTTTCACAGGGATGACGCACCTTGATCCCTGTACGATGAAGGCACACCTTGATCGAACCAACTCTGCCTGACGCAGAGCTGGCGCGACCGTATGGCGGCCGGGACACCTCGTGCGGCGAGCACCGGCATCTACCGCAGCACGCGCAAGAGGACAGCTCTCGGCGCCCCCGCCCTCCGGGCGGGGTCGCGCTACCAGGCGGCAGAAAGGCACGGGCCGTGGCATCCACGGTCACCACCGAGCCGTCGAAGGACTCGTCGGCCTCGCCCCGCCCGGGATACGGACAGTTGCTGCGCACCCGCGGCGCCTGGACGTTCCTGCTGCCCGGCTTCGCGGCCCGCCAGCCGTTCGCCATGCTCACCATCTCCATCGTGCTGCTCGTGCAGCACACCACCGGCTCGTACGGCGCGGCCGGTGCCGCAGCGGCCGTCACCGGTGTCTCCATGGCGCTGTGCGCGCCCTACAGCGGTCGGCTCGCCGACCGCTACGGGCAGCGCGCGGTGCTGATCCCCGGCGTGCTCCTGCACACGCTGTCGGGCCTCACCCTCACCGTGCTCGCCCTGACCCACGCACCCCTGTGGACGGTGTTCGCGGCGGCCGTGCCCACGGGCGCCTCGGTACCGCAGATCGGGCCCATGGTGCGGGCCCGCTGGGGCGCGCGGCTGAAGGGCTCGCCCCTGATGACCACCGCCGCGGCCTTCGAGTCCGTCACCGACGAGCTCACCTTCGTCTTCGGCCCGCTGCTGGCGACCGCCCTGTGCACCGCCGTGAACCCGGCCGCCGGCCTGGTCACCGAGGCCGCGCTCACACTGCTCGGCGGTCTGCTGTTCGCCGCGAGCAAGAGCACGCAGCCCCAGGTCGCCGTCGCCGGGCACGCGCGCGTGGAGCACGCCTCGGCTCTGCGCGTCCCCGGGGTGCGTGTGCTGATCGTGGCCTTCCTGGGCATCGGTACCGTCTTCGGCGGCATGCAGGTCTCGCTGGCTGCGTTCACCGAGTCCATCGGCGAGCCCGGCCTGAACGGCGTCCTGTACGGCACCTTCGCCGCGGGCAACATGCTCTCCGGTCTGGTCTGCGGCGCCATCGCCTGGAAGGTCGCCCCACGGCGGCGTCTGGTCGTCGCCTATGCCGCACTGGCGCTCGTCGCCTCCGGCCTGTGGGCGGCGCACTCGGTGCCCGTCCTCGCGGGCCTCGGTCTCCTGGTCGGCATGTGCATCGCGCCCGCGCTGATCACCGGCTACACGCTGGTCGAGGACCTGGTTTCGGCCGGCGCCCGCACCGAGGCGTTCACCTGGCTGACGGGCGCGGTCGCGCTCGGGCAGGCGGCCGCCGTCACGATCGCCGGACAGCTGGAGGACCGCTTCTGGGGCGGCGCCGGTTTCCTGGTGCCCCTGGGGGGCACCGTGCTGGCCCTGGTGACCCTGCTGGCACTGCGTTCACGGCTGGAGACGCGCCCCCGCGCGCGTACCGTCGCACGTGGCGTCGGTCACCGCGTGCCGGTGACAGTGGACTGATCCCCCGGAATACGTCAAGATAGACCGTCGTTAGCACTCACTGAGTGAGAGTGCCAGGAGGAAGACAGTGCCGACCTACCAGTACCAGTGCACCGAGTGCGGCGAGGGCCTCGAGGCGGTGCAGAAGTTCACCGACGATGCCCTGACCGAGTGCCCCAACTGCGGTGGCCGCCTCAAGAAGGTGTTCTCCGCCGTCGGCATCGTCTTCAAGGGCTCCGGCTTCTACCGCAACGACAGCCGCGGCTCCTCGTCGAGCAGCTCGCCGGCGTCGTCCTCGAAGTCGTCGACGTCCGGCTCCGACTCGAAGCCGTCGACCTCGACGTCCTCGTCCTCGGACTCGAAGTCGTCGAGCACCGGCACCTCGACCGGCAGCAGCTCAGCCGCATAAGGCTCGCTCACAGGACCCTGTCGTCTTACGACGACGGGGTCTTCGGCGTTTCCCGGGGCGGTTAGGGTGCGACGCATGGCGAACAAGGCGAACGCAGAGATCGGTGTGGTCGGCGGCTCAGGCTTCTACTCGTTCCTCGACGACGTGACCGAGCTCCAGGTCGACACCCCTTACGGACCGCCCAGCGACTCGCTCTTCCTCGGCGAGATCGCCGGCCGGCGGGTCGCCTTCCTGCCCCGGCACGGACGCGGACACCATCTGCCGCCCCACCGGATCAACTACCGGGCCAACCTGTGGGCGCTGCGCTCGGTCGGGGCGCGCCAGGTCCTCGGTCCGTGCGCGGTGGGCGGTCTGCGCCCGGAGTACGGGCCCGGCACACTGCTCGTGCCCGATCAGCTGGTCGACCGCACGAAGTCGCGGATCGGAACGTACTTCGACGGGCTGCCCCTGCCGGACGGCACGGTGCCCAACGTGGTGCATGTGTCCCTGGCCGACCCCTACTGCCCTGCGGGACGGTCGGCGGCCTTGAAGGCGGCGCGTGGCCGTGAGTGGGAGCCTGTGGACGGCGGGACGCTGGTCGTGATCGAGGGGCCGCGGTTCTCGACCCGCGCCGAATCGTTGTGGCACCAGGCGCAGGGTTGGTCGGTGGTGGGCATGACGGGTCACCCGGAGGCCGCGCTGGCCCGGGAACTCGAGCTCTGCTACACGTCCTTGAACCTGGTCACCGATCTGGACGCGGGCGCCGAGAGCGGTGAGGGCGTGTCGCACGAGGAGGTGCTGCGGGTGTTCGCGGCGAACGTGGACCGGCTGCGGGACGTGCTGTTCGACGCGGTGGCCGCGCTGCCCTCCGCCGACGAGCGCGACTGCCTGTGCGCGAACGCGCTGGGCGGGCTGAATCCGGGGTTCGAGCTGCCGTAGCGGGTGCAGGGGGCGAAGCGGGAAAGGGATCCTCGGGCGCGGAAGTTCTCCTTCGGGTGAGGGAGTTGTCCACAATCCGGCGGTGGTCCACCGGCTCCGGCGGGCGGCGGCGCGAAGGCTCATCGTGGCTTCGCAAACCCGTTCCTCGTCGCTGGTGGTGACCCCATGTCCGACTCCCCCGTTCCTCCCTCTCCTCTCCCCCCTCTTTCCCGTCCGCTCCCCTCGCCCACCCCGTCCCCGCTCTCCTACGTGGCGCGTCCACCCGGCACGGACGCTCCGGCCATCTGCGAGGTGCCGCCCTTCG
Organism: Streptomyces sp. NBC_01334; assembly: GCF_035983595.1. NCBI lineage: Bacteria > Bacillati > Actinomycetota > Actinomycetes > Kitasatosporales > Streptomycetaceae > Streptomyces > Streptomyces sp. NBC_01334. The sequence goes on from NZ_CP130718.1 coordinate 4,325,484, forward strand.
CTCCCGTACGGGTCCGCGGCGGGCGGTACCGGCTGGGACGGCTCGTGCGGAGCCGGCGGCGGGCCCTCGCCCTGGGGCTCGCCATCACCGCCGCCGCGCTCGTGGCGTCCGGCCCCCGGGACGGCGATCCGGCCCGCGGACACCCCGGTGGGGTCGCGCGCGCGGACGCGGGCGGGCGCTCACACCCCCGCGCGCATGCTCCACTACGCGCCCCTGCACATGGCTCTCGCGCCGGGGAGAAGGTGACGGCGCCGGTACGGATCGCCGACGCGGCCACGGTTGGGCTGCTGCGCCCCGGTGACCGGGTCGATGTCATCGCCGCCGAACCGGCGCCGCTGGGCGGTGTGGACGGCGCGGGCGGCGACGCCCATGTGGTCGCGCGCGGGGCCCTGGTGACGAAGGTGCCGGAGCCGCTGAACACCGATACCGCTGACGACGGGGCGCTGGTCGTCCTGTCGGTGCCCCGGTCCACCGCCGCGCGCCTGGCGGGGGCGAGCACGACAGCTCGGCTGGCGGTGACCCTGTGGTGACGTCGAGTTCCTCGTCCGAGGGGCCGAATTGGACACGCCCTCCTGGCGTTGACGTAGGTTGCGGAGCTGTTTGTTCCACAACCTGTACATGCGAGGAGTGTCCCCGAGGTGAGCGAAAAGAAGGCAAGCGTCTGGCAGGGCTTCAAGGCCTTCCTGATGCGTGGCAACGTCGTCGATCTGGCAGTCGCGGTGGTGATCGGCGCCGCCTTCACGAACATCGTCAACTCGGTGGTGAAGGGAATCATCAACCCGCTCATCGGAGCGGTCGGCACCAAGAACCTGGACAGCTACAGTTCCTGCCTCAAGGGCCCCTGCACCGGCACGGGGGACAGCGCGACGGGCGTCCGGATCCTGTGGGGGTCCGTCCTCGGCGCGACCCTCACCTTCGTGATCACCGCTGCGGTCGTGTACTTCCTGATGGTCCTGCCCATGTCGAAGTACCTGGCGAAGGTGGAGGCCCGCAGGAAGGCCAAGGAGGGCACGCAGGAGATCGTCGAGCTGACCGAGCTGGAGGTTCTCAAGGAGATCCGCGACGCGCTGGTCGCCCAGCGGGGCTCGGGGCACAGCGAGCGGTAGAGGCGCTCGACGGGGCCCTGCGGGCGGTGCTCCGTCAGGGCTCCCGGGCCTGCCGGACCGGCCCTGCCCGTCGGGTTCAGACGTGGTGGGGCGGCTTCTCGTCCAGGAAGCGCTTCAGGTCGGCGACGCTGTCGCCCTCTGCGGACGGACGCTCGCCCCAACCTCGGTCGGTGTCGTCCGAGGACTGCCGGTCCAGCGGGTCGTCGAAGATCAGCGCGGCCTTCGGGTCGCGCGGCTCGGAGGCGGAGGGGGTGCTCATCCCTCCAGAGTACGGCCCCCGCACCCGCTCGGGTCAGGGCCTGGCCGTCGGCCACGCACCGCGCGAGCCTGCGGATTCCGCACAAGATTTTCCGCCGGTTGTCTGCTGTGCTGGTACCCATGACGTCCAGTACGCCCCCGTCGGCCTCTCCCCCTCCTCCCGGGACCCCCATCCCCTCGGCGCCCACCCGCTTGAAGCCACTGCGCAGCCTGACCGCGCGCGGGAAGGGCGAGACGCACCGGGTCGCCTCGCCCCTCGAGCTCTTCTTCGACCTGTGCTTCGTCGTGGCCATCGCCCAGGCGGGCATCCAACTGGTGCACGCCGTGGCCAAGTCCCACGCGGGCGAGGGAATCCTCAACTACGCGATGGTCTTCTTCGCCATCTGGTGGGCGTGGATGAACTTCACCTGGTTCGCGTCGGCGTACGACAACGACGACGTCCTGTACCGGATCGTCACGCTGGTGCAGATCGCCGGCGTCCTGGTGCTGGCGGCGGGCATCTCGCGGGCGTTCGAGGACCACGAGTTCGTGGCCGTCTGGTTGGGCTACGTGATCATGAGGTTCGCGCTGAGCTTGCAGTGGCTGCGAGTCGCGTGGTCCGCCGAGGGCGCGGAGCGGACGATGGCGCTGCGGTACGCGGCGGGCGTGCTGATCTGCCAGATCGGCTGGCTGGGGCTGCTGATCCTGCCCGAGGACGGCAGGGCGTGGCTGTTCCTGGTGATGGCGCCGCTGGAGATGTGCGTGCCGATCTACGCGGAGAAGGACCATCCGACGTCCTGGCATCCGCATCACATCGCCGAGCGCTACGGACTGTTCACGATCATCGTGCTGGGCGAGACGATCGCGGCGGCGACGGTCGCCGTGAAGTCCGGCATCGACGAGAACGACGCGCTGGGCGAACTGCTGCCGATCGCGGTGGGCGGGCTGCTGATCGTCTTCGCCGCCTGGTGGATCTACTTCGTGGTGCCCATCCATGGGCATCTGCGCTCCAACAGGCAGGCGTTTCTGTGGGGTTACGGGCACTACGCCGTCTTCGCCTCGGCCGCCGCGATCGGTGCGGGTCTGGAGGTGGCGGTAGAGCAGGCGGTCGGCGAGGCCCATATCTCGACGCTCGCCGCGTCGGCCGCGGTCACCCTGCCGACGGCGCTGTACCTGATGGCCGTCTGGATCCTGCACGCACGCCACTTCAAGGTGGGCCTGGCCCAGCAACTGGTGCTGCCCGTCACCGCGCTGCTGGTGATGTGCAGCACCTTCCTCGGCGAGTGGGCGGTCCTCGCGGCCGGCCTGGTGTCGGCGCTGGCGGTGGCGACCGGGACGACCCTGACGGCGCGCCTGGTCGCGCGGGAGTCACGGGAGAGCCCCGAGCGAGCATCGAGCGCGGTGATGTGACAGGGCGTGACACCGTCACGCGCGACGCGGGTCGGGCGAGACTTGCCCCCATGACAGTTGATGCTCTGACGGACGTCGTCGGCCTGCGCGTGGGACACGCCACGCGGACCGGCGACGGTTGGCTCACCGGCACCACGGTCGTCCTCGCGCCGGAGGGCGGCGCCGTGGCCGCGGTGGACGTACGCGGTGGTGGTCCCGGCACGAAGGAGACCGACGCCCTCGATCCACGCAATGTGGTGCAGCGGGTCGAGGCGATCGTGCTGACCGGCGGCAGCGCCTACGGGCTCGACGCGGCGTCCGGCGTGATGGCCTGGCTGGAGGAGCAGAGGCGCGGGATTCCCGTCGGCACGGATCCGGCGCACGTCGTGCCGGTGGTGCCCGCCGCCTGCGTCTTCGACCTGGCGCGGGGCGGCGACTTCCGGGCCCGCCCCGACGCTGCCACCGGCCGGGCGGCCGTGGAGGCGGCCGCGGCGAGCGCTCCGGGGACTCGGGTGCGGGAGGGATGCGTGGGCGCGGGGACGGGTGCCGTCGTCGGGCCGCTGAAGGGTGGCGTGGGCAGCGCGAGCGTGCTTCTCGACTCGGGGATCACGGTGGCCGCGCTGGTGGTGGTCAACGCCGCGGGATCGGTGTCGGACCCGGAGACGGGCGTGCTGTACGGGGAGTTGTTCCAGGGGCGCGCCGAGTATCCAGAGGCCCGCGTGCACGAGAGCGCGCGCCGGCGTCTCGCCGAGAGCACGGCGAAGAACGCGCCTCCCCTGCTCAACACCACGCTCGCGGTGGTCGCCACCGACGCGGACCTGACGAAGGCACAGGCGCAGAAGCTGGCGGGTACGGCGCACGACGGGATCGCGCGGGCCGTGCGTCCCGTGCATCTGCTCAACGACGGGGACACCGTCTTCACGCTCGCGACGGGCGCGCGCCCGCTCGACCCCGGCCACCCGCTCGCCCTGAACGACATCCTCGCGGCGGGCGCGGACGTGGTCACGCGCGCCATCGTACGGGCCGTACGCGCCGCCGAGCCGGTGTCCGGTCCGGGCGGGGCGTGGTCGTCGTACGAGGAGTTGTACGGGGGCCGGTGACACCGCGGGCCGGGGAAGGCGATTGTCCCGGTTGCGTCACGTGACGGTGCCAATGGCGACCGGAGGGAACCCCACCGGTCGCCGGATCCCTCCTTCTCCACGTACCAGAGCGGATCACTCACATCACACGAAGCTGGAGCAGCCCGTGACAACGGCGGACATAGCGATGCGGCGCACGGTCGGAGCCTGTGCCGTCCTGATGGTCGGCGCCCTGACCCTGACCGCCTGCGGGGGCAGCGCCAACGCCAAGGACGGGGACGCCAAGGGCGGCAAGAACAGCGTCAAGACGTCCACGGCGAAGATCGTCATCTCGGCGAAGGACGGTTCGACGAGCGCGTCGATCAACGCGACCGGCGTGAAGGTGAGCGACGGCCGGCTCACCGAGGTGAAGATGACGGTGGCCGGATCGGGGCAGGTCGTCGAGGGCTCCCTGTCGGCGGACGGCAGCACCTGGAAGCCGAAGGAGCAGCTGGAGCGCGGGACGAAGTACCAGATATCGGCGACCGCGAAGGATGCGAACGGCAAGACCGCCGCCGCCAACTCCATCTTCACCACCGTCTCTTCGGCCAACAGCTTCATAGGGACGTACACGCCGGACAACGGCACCACGGTCGGCGTCGGAATGCCGGTGTCCTTCACCTTCGACAAGAGCATCAGCGACATGAAGGCCGTGCAGTCGCACATCACGGTCACCTCCAGCAGCGGCCAGCAGGTGGTCGGGCACTGGTTCGGGGCGCAGCGGCTCGACTTCCGTCCCGAGGAGTACTGGAAGGCCGGCTCCAAGGTGACGATGAAGATCGACCTGGACGGGGTCGAGGGCGCCAACGGCGTGTTCGGGGTGCAGAAGAAGACGGTCACCTTCACCATCGGGCGGTCGCAGGTGTCCACGGTCGACGTCGACACGCAGACCATGACGGTGGTGCGGGACGGACAGACCCTGAAGTCGGTTCCGATCTCGTCGGGCAGCCCGGAGCACACCACCTACAACGGGCAGATGGTGATCTCCGAGAAGTTCACCCAGACCCGGATGAACAGCCGGACCGTGGGCCTGGGCGGCGAGTACGACATCCCGGACGTGCCGCACGCGATGCGCCTGACGCAGTCCGGCACCTTCATCCACGGCAACTACTGGTACAACAGGGGTAATCCGCCCTTCGGCCGTACCGGCACCAGCCACGGCTGCGTGGGGCTCGCGGACGCGCAGGGCGCGCAGGGCGACACGCCCGCCAAGTGGTTCTACGACAACTCGCTGATCGGCGATGTGGTGATCGTCAAGAACTCGCCCGACAAGACGGTGTCGCCGGACAACGGGCTCAACGGGTGGAACATGTCGTGGTCCGAGTGGACCGCGGGGAGCTCCTCCTGATCGTCGGAGATGCCCTCTGACCGGCGATTTCTGAGGGGCTGTCGGGCCGTGCGGGAATTTTTCGCGCGGCCTCGACGTTTTCACGGCGTACGTTTTCTCGGTTCCCGGACATGATGTCCGACCGAGGGGCTACGGTATGCACCCACAAGGTGACATGCAGCAACGCCGGGAGAAACCTTGAGCGTTCCGTACGAGACAACAGCGTACGAACCAGCCGAGTCGCCCGAGTCTCCGGAGGAGCACCTCGCGCGACTGCTCGGTCGCGCCCTGAACTCGTTCGAGCTGCCCGACGAAGCACTGCGGCGGCTCGACTGCGCACTCGCGCACGACAGCTCCCTGCACTCCGCGCACCACAGCGCGGGCCTGCACCGGGAGACGTACCGGCACACCTGGCTGCTGGCCGACGGCTGCGCGCTCACGCTGTGGGAGCTCGTGCACAACACCGCGCCGGGCAGCGAGCCGCAGCACGAGGTGTACGTCGACGAGGAGGAGCTGCGGGCCGCCACGGCCCGGCTGCCACTGCCGTCGGACACCCCGGACTTCGAACTGCCGGTGCTGGTTCAGCTGTCGCCGATCCCCGGACCCCGGCATGTGTACGTGCCGGACGACTCGGCGGACCACGCGCGCAGACTGCTGCGCCGCGCGGAGAACCCCGACCAGCCCGACGCGGACACGGCGGCGCTGCTGAAGTCGGCGTTCGCGCACCAGATCACCCAGGCCTTCGGGCGCCCCTGCCGCGCGGGCAGGATCGGACTGGGCTACTCGCTCTACGAGCACGCGTTCCTGCTGCGGGACGGCCGGGAGATCTCCCTGTGGGAGGTCGAGCACACGGCGACGCCCGACGGTCGGCACATGTGCGAGGTGTACGTGTCCGAGGCCGCGGCACGGGACGCGATGGAACGCCGGGCAGCGCAGGTCTCCTGAGCCGCCGGGCGGCGCAGGTCTCCTGAGTCGTTCAGCGGGCCCGCCCGGCCGTCGGTCAGCGGCCCCCGTCGAGCTGTCGTACGAGGCCGGCGAAGGCGTCCCGCTCGGCCGGGGTCAGTTCGACGGCCTCACGGCCGGGACCGGACTGCCGTTGGCGCGGGAGGGCGGGCAGTGCCGGCGGGGTGGGGAGCACGGTGCGGGCCTCGCTGCCTGAGCGGCTGCGCCGCAGGATGCGGGTCACGAAGATCAGCCAGGCGATGGACGCCACGGCGAGAACCGTCAGGACCGCCAGCTGAGGGAACGTTAGATGCACGGGCATACCGACCAGTAGACACCACGGTCCGGGACCTGCGTCCCGGACCGTGACGTATCTCGCATGCCGCACACATCACGCAGATCACTCAGACCGCGCGATAGGCCTGTTCGGTGCGGAGATCCATGAATCACCGCAGATGGCCACCAGTAGCCGCAACCTGCCGCAGGATGCTTCGCCCTGCGGCAGGCAACTTCGACCCGTGGCAGGAGGCCGCGGCCGGAGTCGGCCGCGGCCGTCGCAGGCTAGGCGGCCACCGGCTGCTTCGCCTCCGCCGCCGTGGCGGCCGCGGATTCCGCCGTCGTACCGGGCTCGACGGCGCCCGGGGCCGGCTTGCGCAGGCCCTTGAGGACGACGACCACGGCCGTCGTCACGCACACGCCCGCCGCGATGGCGACCAGGTACAGGAACGGGTTGCCGATCAGCGGGACCACGAAGATGCCTCCGTGCGGGGCGCGGAGCGTGGCGCCGAAGGCCATCGACAGGGCGCCGGTGACCGCGCCGCCCGCCATCGAGGCCGGGATGACGCGCAGCGGGTCGGCCGCGGCGAACGGGATCGCGCCCTCGGAGATGAAGGAGGCGCCCAGGACCCAGGCGGCCTTGCCGTTCTCGCGCTCGGTCGGGGTGAAGAGCTTCTTGCGGACGGTGGTCGCGAGCGCCATGCCCAGCGGCGGGACCATGCCCGCGGCCATCACGGCGGCCATGACCTTCATCGCGGAGTCGCTCGGGTCCTGGACGGCGATGCCCGCCGTGGCGAAGGCGTACGCGACCTTGTTGACGGGACCGCCGAGGTCGAAGCACATCATCAGGCCGAGCAGCACACCCAGCAGGACGGCGTTGGTGCCGGAGAGACCGGCCAGCCAGTCCGTCATGCCCTTCTGGGCCTCGGCGATGGGCTTGCCGATCACGACGAACATCAGGAAGCCGACGATCAGCGAGGAGATCAGCGGGATCACCACCACCGGCATGACGCCGCGCAGCACCGGCGGGATCTTGATCCGCTGGATCGCGAGGACGACGCCGCCCGCCAGCAGACCGGCGACCAGGCCGCCGAGGAAGCCGGCGGCGATGTTGGAGGCGATCATGCCGCCGACGAAGCCGGGCACGAGACCGGGCCGGTCCGCCATGCCGTACGCGATGTAGCCGGCCAGGACCGGGATGAGGAAGCCGAAGGCGACCCCGCCGATCTGGAACAGCAGGGCGCCCCAGCTGTCTACCTGGGTCCAGGAGAAGTGCTCCATGACCGAGGGCGCCTTGTTGATCTCCCAGCCGCCGATCGCGAAGCCGAGAGCGATCAGCAGACCGCCGGCGGCGACGAACGGGACCATGTAGCTGACGCCCGTCATCAGCCACTTGCGCAGCTTGGTGCCGTAGCCGTCGCCGGACTCGCCGGTCCGCTCGACCGGGGTCCCGCCCTTGGCCGACGCGCTCACCTCACCGCGCGCCGCCTTCCCGCGCACCTCGGTGATGAGTGCGGCGGGCCGGCTGATGCCCGCCTTCACACCGACGTCCACGGTGGGCTTGCCGGCGAAGCGGTCCTTGTCGCGTACGGGGACGTCGTGGGCGAAGATCACGCCGTCCGCCGCGGCGATGACGGCCGGGTCGAGCCGGGTGAAGCCGGCCGAACCCTGCGTCTCGACGACGAGTTCGACGCCTGCCTCGCGGCCCGCGTTCTCCAGGGACTCGGCCGCCATGTAGGTGTGGGCGATGCCGGTCGGGCAGGAGGTGACGGCGACGATCCGGAAGGGACGCGCGGCCTCGGCGTCCGTGTGTTCGCCGGTGGCCGTGTCGGCGTCGGCGGAGGCCGCCGCCGACGCCGACACGGAGTCTGGGGTGGTGCCCTCGGCTTCGGCGGCCGGGGCGTCGGTGGCCGAGGTCTCAGCAACCGGGGCGTCGGCGCTCGGGGCCGCGTCACCGCGGATCAGCGCCGCCGCGGCCGTCGCGTCGCCGACCGAGCGCAGCGCGTCGGTGAACTCGGCGTTCATCAGCTGCCGGGCGAGCGACGACAGGATCGTCAGATGGGCGTCGTCCGCGCCGGCGGGGGCGGCGATCAGGAAGATCAGGTCGGCGGGGCCGTCGGGGGCGCCGAAGTCGATGCCGGTGGCGCTGCGCCCGAAGGCGAGCGTCGGTTCGGTGACGTGGGCGCTGCGGCAGTGCGGGATGCCGATGCCGCCGTCGAGGCCGGTGGGCATCTGGGCCTCACGGGCGGCCACATCGGCGAGGAAGCCCTCCAGATCGGTCACCCGGCCCAGGGCGACCATGCGCTCGGCGAGGGACCGCGCCGCCGCTTCCTTTGTTTCGACGGACAGGTCGAGATCGACCAGGTCCGCGGTGATCATGTCGCTCATCGCGGGCTCCTTCGCACGCGTATCGCCCGGGGCGTGGGGTGGTGGGCGAGGGTGGGGACGGGGACGGGGGTTGCTACGGCGGTGCATTGGTTGGAGGTGAGGGGTGCGGAGGCGTGGCCGGGGAAACCCCGCCTCCGCGGGGCGGCAGGCGGGTTCGGGCCATGCCTCCCCTGATCGGCAGGGCGCCTCGGGCGGCCCCGCTGACCATGTCGAGCGGCGAGTAACGAAGAACTTCGCCGCTCGACGACCGGTTGGCCGGGTGGTCCGGGAAACGCGGGAGCCGTCGTCAGCACGAGGGACGCCGCGGCCGTCGTCGGCACGGACAGCACAGGGGTCCTTGTCAGCGCGGACACCGCGGGGCTCGTCGTCATGACACCGGCTCCTTCAGTTCACGGTCCACCGGCACCTGCGCCGTGACCGTCACCGCCGCCGGGTCCAGGTCGTCCGGGGTCGGCATCACGCTGCCGGGCAGCTGGACGGCCGCGGCTCCGTGGGCGACGGCGGAGGCGAGCGCCGCGGGGCCGCTGCCGCCGGCGACGAGAAAGCCGGCGAGGGAGGAGTCGCCCGCACCCACGTTGCTGCGTACGACGTCGACGCGGGCGCTCGCGAACCAGGTACCCGTGTCCTCCACGAGCAGTTGTCCGTCGGCGCCCAGGCTCGCGAGCACGGCACGGGCGCCCATGCCGCGCAGTTCCTCGGCCGCCTTCACCGCGTCGCCGACGGTGGCCAGGGGGCGCCCGACGGCCTCCGCGAGCTCCTCGGCGTTCGGCTTCACCACGTCGGGCCGCTCCCGCAGCGCCTCCAGGAGCGCACGCCCGGAGGTGTCCAGGGCGATGCGCGCTCCCCCGGCGTGCGCGCGGGCGACCACCTCGGCGTACCAGGAGGGCGCGAGCCCGCGGGGCAGGCTGCCGCAGCAGGCGATCCAGTCGGCATCGCGGGACTGCTCGCGGACCGTCTCCAGGAGCAGTTCCTGCTCCTCCGGGGACAGCTCGGGCCCGGGTGCGTTGATCTTCGTCAGGACGCCGTCGGACTCCGCGAGCGCGATGTTCGAGCGGGTTGCTCCGGTGACCGGGACCGGCGCGACCTCGATGCCCTGCGCGTCGAGCAGGTCGGCGACGAGCGCGCCCGGCGCACCACCCAGGGGCAGGACGGCGACCGTGCGCCGTCCGGCTGCCGCGACGGCGCGCGAGACGTTCACGCCCTTGCCGCCCGGGTCCATCCGCTCGCCGGTGGCACGGATGACGTCGCCGCGGTCGAGGGACGGGACCTCGTAGGTGCGGTCCAGGGACGGGTTGGGGGTGACGGTGAGGATCATGCGCGTACTACTTCCGTGCCGCCGCGCTCGATGGCGGCCGCGTCGTCGGGGCTCAGCCCGCTGTCGGTGATCAGCAGGTCCACGTCGCTCAGGTCGCCGAAGCGGGCGAAGTGCTCCTGGCCGTGCTTGGCGGAGTCGGCGAGCAGCACCACGCGGCGCGCGGCGGCGACGGCCGCCCGCTTCACCGCGGCCTCGGCGAGGTCGGGGGTGGTCAGGCCGTGCTCGGCGGAGAACCCGTTGGCGGCGACGAACAGGACGTCGGCGCGGATCTCGCCGTACGCCCGCAGCGCCCACGCGTCCACGGCGGCGCGCGTACGGTGCCGTACGCGCCCTCCGACGAGGTGCAGCTGCATGCCCGGGTGGTCCGCGAGGCGGGCCGCGATGGGCAGGCTGTGCGTGACGACGGTGAGTTCGGCCTCGAGCGGGAGGGCCGCGGCCAGGCGGGCGACCGTGGTGCCGGCGTCGAGGATCATCGTGCCCTCGGTGGGCAGTTCCGTGAGGGCCGCCTTGGCGATGCGGTCCTTCTCGTCGGCGGAGGTGCCTTCGCGTTCGGCGAGGTCCGGTTCGAAGTCGAGGCGTCCGGCCGGTATGGCACCGCCGTGCACGCGGCGCACCAGACCGGCCCGGTCGAGGGCCTTCAGATCGCGGCGGATCGTCTCCGCCGTGACCTGGAACTCCTCGGCCAGCGACAGGACGTCCACCCGGCCGCCGTCACGGGCGAGCCGCAGGATCTCCTGCTGCCGCTCCGGTGCGTACATGTCCGTTCTCCTCCGACCGTTACCAGCTTTATGCCCGAACTTGTGGTTTCGCCACGGAGGCTACGCCCGGATTTCCGGAAAGTAAACAGGTTCGGACGCGATTCGGGCATGAACGGACTTCCGGCCCGGGCAGGGCAGGGCAGGGCAGGAACGGATTGCCGTCCCGGACAGGAACGGACTTCCGCTTCCACCCCCGCGCCAGGACATCTGCGGGCCCGTCACCACTCCCGCGTCAGTGCACGCGCGGAGGCCCGTCACCACTCCTGCGCCAGGACACGCGTGAGGGGCCCGTCACCACTCGGGTGACGGGCCCCTCACGCGGGAACGTCCGCTCAGGCAACGAGCTCGCGCTCCCGGCCCCCGGAGGGGGCCGCCTCCGGGGCGTCCTCGGCGCCGCCCTCCAGGTGCTGGGCCGGCCGCTTCGGCAGGGCGAACATCAGCAGGAAGATCGCGAACATCACGAGGGCCACCCAGCCGAGGGCGTGCTCGAAGGCGTTCACGAAGGCGGCGCCGACCTCGGCCGGGGCCAGCCGGTCGCCGATCCGGCCGAAGAAGACGACGGCGACCAGACCGAGCCCGAGCGCGTTGCCCATCTGCTGGACGGTGTTGATCAGCCCGGACGCCGAACCTGCGTGCTCGCGCGGCACGTCCGACAGCACCGCGTCCGTCAGCGGGGCGACGATCAGCCCCATGCCGACGCCCATCACGACCAGCGGAAGCGCCATCTGCCACGGGGCGATGCCGAGGTCGTACCGCTCGGACTCCCAGATGTAGAGGAGTACGCCGATGGCCATGGTCAGGGCGCCCGTCTGCAGCACCTTGCGCCCGAAGCGCGGAACCAGCTTCTGCACGGACAGCCCGGCGGCCGTCGAGACGGCGAGCGAGAACGGAACCCCGGTCAGACCCGCCCGCAGCGGGCTCCAGCCCAGGCCGGTCTGCATGTACAGCGTCCAGACCAGGAAGAACACGCCGAGACCGATGCCGAAGACGGTCTGCACGGCGACGCCCGCCGCGAAGCTGCGCACCCGGAAGAGGGAGAGCTCGATCAGCGGCGAACCGTCCCGCGCGCCCTTGCGTCGCTCGTACGCGACCAGCGCCCCGAAGACACCGATCGAGCCGGCCATCGACACGTACCCCCACACCGGCCAGTCCAGCTCGCGGCCGCGGGTGAGCGGGTAGAGCAGCATGAGCAGGCCGAGGGTGACCAGGACGACGCCGACGAGGTCCAGTTTCAGCGCCTTCGGCGCCTTGGACTCCGTGATGAAGCGGCTGCCGAGGATCAGTCCCGCGATGCCGACCGGCAGGTTGATGAGGAAGATCGGCCGCCACTCCAGGCCGAACAGGTTCCACTCCGTCAGCAGCGCGCCGAGCAGCGGCCCGGAGACGGCGCCCAGCCCGACGATGGCGCCGAAGAGCCCGAAGACCTTCCCCCGCTCGTGCGCCGGGAAGGTGGCGTGCACGATCGACAGCACCTGCGGCACCATCATCGCCGCCATGGCTCCCTGCAGGATGCGCGAGGCGACCAGCATCTCCGGGTTCGCGGCGAACCCGCACAGCGCGGAGGCGAGGGTGAAGCCGCCGATGCCGAGGAGGAACAGCCGCTTGCGGCCGTGGATGTCACCGAGCCGGCCGCCGGTGATGAGCCCGGCGGCGAAGGCGAGCGCGTAGCCGGCGGTGATCCACTGGATCTGGCTCCAGGAGGCGCCCGCGTCCTGTCGGATGGAGGGGATGGCGATGTTGACGATCGTGACGTCGACGAGGTCCATGAAGGCCGCGGTCATCACGATGGCGAGCGCGAGCCAGCGACGTCGGTCACCCGTCGCCGCCTGGGCCGGTCGAGGGTCGGGCGAGGACTCGGGCGAGGTCTCGAGGGAGGTCTCCGTGGAGGTCATGGTGTGACAGTAGGACCGCAATAGGTCAGATCGTGTCCTAGTTCTACGGCATCCTCGGATGCATGACGACGGACACTCCGGCTCGGCTGCTCCAGCTCCTCTCACTCCTCCAGACGCCCCGTGAATGGCCCGGCGGCGAGCTCGCCGACCGGCTCGGGGTCTCCCGCCGCACGGTCCGACGGGACATCGACCGGCTGCGTGAGCTGGGATATCCGGTGCAGGCGACCCTGGGCTCGGACGGTGGATACCGGCTGGTCGCGGGCAAGGCGATGCCGCCGCTGGTGCTCGACGACGAGGAGGCGGTGGCGATCGCCGTCGGGCTGCGGGCGGGGGCGGGTCACGCGCTGGAGGGCGTCGACGAGGCGTCCGTACGGGCCCTGGCCAAACTGGAGCAGGTGCTGCCGGCCCGGCTGCGCCACCGTGTCTCCACCCTCCAGGCCGCGACCACACCGCTGACCAGCGGGGACGGCGCGAGCATCGCACCCGAGACACTGACCGTCATCGCCTCGACGGTGGCCGGGCAGGAACGGCTGCGGTTCGCCTACCGCACGAAGGACGGCACGGAGTCGCGCCGTCTGACCGAGCCCTACCGGCTCGTGTCCACGGGCCGGCGGTGGTACCTCGTGGCGTACGACCTCGACCGCGACGACTGGCGGACCTTCCGGGTGGACCGGGTCGAGGACCCGTTCGCGACCGGGGCCCGCTTCACTCCGCGCGAGCTGCCGACCGGAAGCGCGGCGGAATACCTCCGTCGGTCCATCCAACTCCGCCCGGACGCCTACGAGTACGAGCTCGACGTCACGTTCGAGGCACCGACGGAGTTCGTGACGACACGCCTGCCGACGTGGCTGGGAACGCCGGTCGCGAACCCTGGGGCCGCGGGCACCGACGGCGGGAGCGGATGCCGCCTGCGGGGGACGACCAACCACCCGGTCGAGTGGGTGGCGATGCGACTGGCGACCCTGGGCTGCGAGTTCTCGGTCCAGGGTCCGCCGGAACTGGTGCAGTGCGTACGGGAGTTGGGCGGACGGTTGAGCCGATCGGCGGGCGCGAAGGGCGTCACGGCCGCCGCAGGCACGGCGGGCGCGGGTTAGGGCTCCTCCGCCGGGCTCTCTTCCCACGCGAATCCGCGCAGCGCCCGCAGATTGCGCAACGCCAGCTCTGCCGGGCCCTGCCGGCCGGTGGGAGGGGAGTCGGTCACCGCCCAGCTTTCCACCGCCACCCGAACCGCGGCCCCGGCCACCGCCGCGGTGAAGCGCTGATAGGGCGAGGCAACGTTGTCGGGAGCGGGAGCGGGAGCGGGAGCGGGCGTGGGGTTGGGTGTGGCCGCGGGCGCGGGTGCGGGGGCTGCGGCAGGAGTGGGAGCCGAGGACGACTTCGGGGCGGAAGTGGCGACGCCGGCGGCGTCGGAAGCGGCGTCGGAGGGGAACGCGGAAAGGGCCTCGGAAGTACTCGTGGAAGTGCTCTCGGAAGCCGGTGTACGGGACGTCGCCGCCGTCCGCTCCGCCAGTACCTGCGCGAGCGTCGCCTCCGAGGTGTGGCAGACCTCCGCCCAGACCTTGCCCAGGGCGGGGCTGGTTCCGGCCAGTCGGATCAGGGTGCGGACCCATTCCCAGGACGCCGCCGACACTCCGCGGCCGGGGACGAGGGTGTACCGCACCGCGTGCTCCAGGGCCTCCGGCACGGTCAGTTCGGCCGGGGCCTCGCGTACCGCCTCCGCCCAGCGCTGCGCGCCCGCCGCGTAGAGCGGGGCGACGGCCTCCTCCTTGGTCGCGAAGTACCGGTAGAAGGTGCGCGGGGCGATGCCCGCGGCCAGGGCGATGTCCTCGGCACGGGTGGCCTTCAGGCCCCGGCTGACGAAGAGGCCTGCCGCCGCACGGGCGATCTCCATACGGGTCGCCGCTTTGCGCCGCTCGGTCAGCGAAGCCGAAGCGGGATGGGAGGTGGAGCTGATCACGTCGGCAGGCTATGCCCATGTGGCACAATCTGCCATTCGGGCGGGCCACCCCGTGGTTCAGGTACGGGGTGCCCCGCCCTCTCAGCATGTCGGTTCCCCGTGTCATATGCCCGGTGGGGCGTGTGCGCCCGCAACGCCGGCCCGGACAGGAAGTCGGACGGCCCGGGTACGAAGAGGAGCCGGGCCCCGGCGCCTGGGGGGAGAGGCACCGAAGCCCGGCTCGGGGAAAGTCCCGGCGCCGGGGGGATGTGCGTCGGGACTTGGCTCATGTGCGGCGGAGATCTCGGGAAGGGCTGCGAGGTCCGGTCGGCCCGAACTCCTGTGCCGACTCGGACTCCCGTGCCCAGAAGTCTTGTTCCCGCGCTTCTCGCCATTGAAGCGGCGTTCCTCCGCCATGTTTGCGCGGCTCTCCACCACCCGGCGCACGCGGGCGGGAACCCGGCACCACCAGGCGCCTCAAGCCCATTCGCCGCAACTCCGGGCCGTAAAGCAGGCGCCCGTTCGGCCGCGAGCCTCGCGGCGACACCGACTCGGCCCCCGCACCAACACGGCGAAAGCGCCGGCTTCAGCCGCCAGGCACTGCACGCGCTCCAGGCACTCGATGCGCTCGGCGTACTCGATGCACTCGGCGCACGTCATTCGAATGACTCACGCGCCGCGCCCCTCGTCGTCCGACCCCCGGCCCCCGACGGGGTGTTGGCCCGATGCCCACCACCCCGCCGACGCCCCACCACGCAGCTGACGGCCGGTCACCGGCACCCACGGCACCCCGCCCTTCGACGATCGCCGGGCCAAGGACCCGCGCCGCCCGACGGAGCGTCACGCTCCGGTCGGTCGACGGAGGTTCCAGCGCCTTACGCCGCCGCCTCGAAGCCCGTGTCGCGAGCCAGCTTCTTCAGTTCCAGCAGGGCGTGCTTCTCGATCTGACGGATGCGTTCCCTCGTCAGACCGTGTTCCTTGCCGACCTCGGTCAGAGTGCGCTCACGGCCGTCGTCGATGCCGTACCGCATCTTGATGATGGAAGCCGTGCGCGGCTCGAGACGGTCGATCAGGCCGTCCAGCTCCTCGCTGCGCAGCAGGGTCATGACGGACTGCTCCGGCGAGACCGCGGACGTGTCCTCCAGCAGGTCGCCGAACTGGGTCTCACCCTGGTCGTCGACCGCCATGTTCAACGAGACCGGGTCGCGGGCCCAGTCCAGGACGTCCGTGACACGCTCCGGCGTCGAACCGAGCTCGGTCGCGATCTCGGCGGGCTCGGGGTCACGGCCGTTCTCGCGGTTGAACTCGCGCTGGACACGACGGATCCGGCCGAGCTCCTCCACCAGGTGGACGGGCAGGCGGATCGTGCGCGACTGGTCCGCTATCGAGCGGGTGATGGCCTGACGGATCCACCAGGTCGCGTACGTCGAGAACTTGAAGCCCTTGCGGTAGTCGAACTTCTCGACCGCGCGGACCAGACCGGCGTTGCCCTCCTGGATGAGGTCGAGGAGCGGGAGACCGCTGCGGGGGTAGCGGCGGGCCACCGCGACGACCAGCCGGAGGTTGGAGCGGATGAAGACATCCTTGGCCCGCTCGCTCTCGGCCACCAGGGTCTCGAGTTCTTCGCGCGTGGCGACGGACCTGGACTCCTCGTCGCCGTCGAGGACCTGCTGCGCGAAGACACCCGCCTCGATGATCTGTGACAACTCGACTTCCTTGGCGGCGTCGAGCAGAGGTGTGCGCGCGATTTCGTCGAGGTACATGCCGACCAGGTCGCGGTCGGCGATCTCGCCGCCATGGGCGCGAACACTGCGGGCCGCGTCGGTCGTCTCGCCGTTGGCGGACTTGCGACGGGCGACGGCACGGGTTGCCATGCGTGCTCCCTTGCGATGGAGGTTCAGCGGGTGGCCCTTCAGACACCAGGCGCTCTCGGACTCGGACTCTCCTCGGGTGCCCTGCATCTGATGGAAACAACGACTGGAATCAGGACAGAATTCCCAACCCGCACCCCGATTTTTATGATCTTGCAGTACCCTGTCCGACCACGCGAGGAGAAGCGATGTTGTCGGAACGTACAGAGGTGCAGGTCAGGCCGGGAGTCGAGGGTGACCTCGAAGCCCTCACGAGCCTCTACAACCACTATGTACGTGAGACGCCCATCACATTCGACACCGTGGCGTTCACTCCGGAAGAGCGACGTCCTTGGCTGCTCTCCCACCCTGAAGACGGGCCGCACCGCCTGATGGTTGCCACGAAAGCGGACTCACAGGGCACCCAGGGGATCTCACAGGAAATCCTGGGTTACGCCACATCCAGCGCTTACCGGCCGAAGGCGGCCTACTCCACCTCCGTGGAGGTGACGGTCTACGTCGCTCCGCACGCCGGCGGGCGCGGCATCGGCACGCTCCTCTACAAGGCGCTCTTCGACGCGCTGGCCGGCGAGGACCTGCACCGCGCCTACGCGGGCATCGCCCAACCGAACGAAGCGTCCGCGCGGCTGCACGAACGCTTCGGTTTCCGGCACGTCGGCACGTACCGCGAGGTGGGCCGCAAGTTCGACCGCTACTGGGACGTGGCCTGGTACGAGAAGGAGCTCTGACCCCGGAGGGAGTCTGGCCCCGGAGGGAGTCTGGCCCCGGACGGAGCGCCGACCACAGAGGGAATCCCGGCCCCGGACGGAGCCCCGACCCCAGACGGGACGGAGCCCTGGGGCCCGGCAGGAGCGTCAGCCGAACTGCACGGAGCGCTTCGCCATCCCCATCCAGAACCCGTCGATCACGGACTTCTGCGCGTCCAGCTCGCCGGACATCTCCGCCGCGCCCATGGTCACGAAGAGCGGGGCGAAGTGCTCGGTGCGCGGGTGAGCGTACCGGCCGGCCGGGGCCTTGTGGAGGAAGTCCAGCAGGCCGTCCCAGTCGCGGGTCTCCAGCGCGCGCCGGCCCCAGTCGTCGAACTCCGAGGACCAGGTCGGCACTCCCCCGCCGGTGTGCCGCAGCGCGGCCAGGTTGTGGGTGAAGAAGCCGGAGCCGACGATCAGGACGCCCTCGTCGCGCAGCGGCGCGAGCTTTCGGCCGATCTCCATCAGCTTCACGGGGTCGAGGGTCGGCATGGAGATCTGGAGGACCGGGATGTCCGCGGCCGGGAACATCTCGACGAGCGGCACGTAGGCGCCGTGGTCGAGGCCGCGGTCGGGGATGTCCTGTACGGGGACACCAGGGGCGCGCAGCAGCTTCCGTACGCTCTCGGCGAGCTCGGGTGCGCCGGGGGCGCCGTACTTCACCTGGTAGTAGTGCTCGGGGAAGCCCCAGAAGTCGTAGACCAGGGGGACCGGGTCGACGGCACCGAGGGCGAGGGGGGCCTCCTCCCAGTGGGCGGAGACCATCAGGATCGCCTTGGGGCGGGGCAGGTCGGCGGACCAGGCGGCGAGTTCGCCGGGCCAGATCGGGTCGTCCGCGAGGGGCGGGGCGCCATGGCTGAGGTAGAGCGCGGGCATGCGCTCCTGGGGGAGGGCACGCTCCTGAGGTGCGGCGGACATGGCGACTGCTCCTTCCGGGACCTCGGCCCCTGACTTCGGACACATCCGGCTTCGAACACATCCGACTTCGGACACTTCTGGCACCGAACGCTTCCGGTTCCGGACACCCCTGACTCCGAGTGCCCGGCGACGGGCGTTTCGCGACGCTTGATTGAAATCTAAAACGTCAACATCGCTCAGCATATTCCCGATTGGTTTAAATTTCAAGGAGAAGACGTTTACAGTGGAGTACATGACGAAGGCACCCGCATCCGCTGACGAGCCCCGGTGGCTCACCGCCGAGGAGCAGCTCATCTGGCGCTCCTACGTGCACGCCACGACCCTGCTCGAAGATCACATGGATCGCCAGCTCCAGCGTGAAGCGGGTATGCCGCACATCTACTACGGCCTCCTCGTCAAGCTCGCCGAGTCCACCCACCGGCGCCTGCGGATGACCGAGCTGGCCAAGTACGCGAAGATCACCCGCTCCCGTCTCTCCCACGCCATCGCCCGGCTGGAGAAGAACGGCTGGGTGCGCCGCGAGGAGTGCGACTCCGACAAGCGCGGCCAGTTCGCCGTACTGACCGACCAGGGCCTGGACGTGCTGAAGCGCGCCGCGCCGGGCCATGTCGCCGTCGTACGCCATGCGGTGTTCGACCGGCTCACCCCCGAACAGCAGAAGTCCCTCGGCGAGATCATGCAGATCGTCGCCGAGGGACTTCAGCCCGATGAAGCGGGTGCGGACCTGCCCTGGCTCCGCTAGTCGTCCAGCCGGGTCAGTGGACCATCACCGGCACCGCCGCGTCCTCGCCGTCCTCCGCGCCCGAGCCCGCGACCGCGCCCATGTCCGGCTTGCCGGCGTTGACGAGCGTGAAGGCGATGGCCGCGGCGGCGACCAGGATGCCGACGGCGAACCAGATGGCGCTGGTGTAGCCGTGCACCATGCCCTCCAGCTGCACCAGCTGCTGCTGGGGCTTGGAGGTGGCGCCGGCGACGTGGTCCTTGATGTACGAGGTCGTCGCGGACGCCGCGATGGTGTTCAGCAGGGCGGTGCCGATCGCGCCGCCCACCTGCTGCGAGGTGTTGACCATCGCGGAGGCGACACCGGCGTCACGCGGCTCGATGCCGTACGTGGCCAGGGACATGGCCGGCATGAACGCCGTACCCATACCGAGGCCGAGCAGCAGCATCGCCGGCATCAGCACCGTCGCGTACGAGGTGTCGACCTCCATCTGGGTCAGCAGCAGCATGCCGAGGGCGGCGACCAGGAAGCCGGGGCCCATCAGCAGACGCGGGGCGACCCGGGTCATCAGACGGGTGCCGATCTGGGTGGAACCGGTGATCATGCCCGCGATCATCGGAAGGAAGGCGAAACCGGTCTTGACCGGCGTGTAACCCTTCACGATCTGCAGGTAGTAGGTCAGGAAGAGGAACAGACCGAACATCGAGATGATCGCGAGGCCGAGGGAGAGGTAGATCCCGCCGCGGTTGCGCTCGGTGATCACGCGCAGCGGCAGCAGCGGGGCCTTGACCTTCGACTCGACGATCACGAAGGCGGCCAACAGCACGGCGGACGCGACGAACATGCCGATCGTCACGGAGTCGCTCCAGCCCTCGGACTCGGCTCGGGTGAAGCCGTAGACCAGGGAGACCAGGCCGAGCGTGGACAGGATGACGCCCGGGATGTCGAGAGCGGAGCGGTTGCGGCCGCCCTCGGGCTCACGGATGACGAAGTAGGCGCCGGCCGCGGCGACGATCGCGAACGGGATGTTCACGAAGAACGTCCAGCGCCAGTCCAGGTACTCGGTGAGGAAGCCACCGAGGATGAGGCCGACGGCGCCGCCACCACCGGCGATCGCGCCGTAGATGCCGAAGGCCTTGGCGCGCTCCTTGGCGTCCGTGAACATCACGGCGAGCAGGGAGAGCGCGGCGGGCGCGAGCAGGGCGCCGAAAGCACCCTGCAGGGCGCGGGCACCGAACATCATCGCCTCGTTGGCGGCGGCGCCACCGAGCGCGGAGGCCGCGGCGAAGCCGCCCAGGCCGACGACGAAGGCGCGCTTGCGGCCCCACAGGTCGGCTATGCGGCCGCCGAAGAGCAGCAGACCGCCGAAGGCGAGGGCATAGGCGGTGACGATCCACTGCCGGTTGCCGTCGGAGATGCCCAGGTCCTGCTGGGCGGAGGGCATCGCGATGTTCACGATGGTGGCGTCGAGGACGACCATCAGCTGGGCGAGGGCGATGAACGCCAGCGCCTTCCAGCGATTGGCGTCCGGGCCACCCGTCTTACCGGGGGCCTTCAGGGCTGTTTCAGACATGGGAATACCCGCTTCGGGACTTCGTGACGGAAAAGAAGTGAGGTAAGGGGCGGCTCGTCGGCACTGACGGGCCGTTGCTCTGTGGCGTGATGCTCGATGGCGTGATGCTTGTGAGGTTCAGCGACCGTCATCGAAGGTCACCGTCGGCAAGTGAGGGCGACCGGGGCCACCAGGATCACCGGGGACCGGCGACCACCGGCGAGGGTGATGACGACTGCTGCTGCGGTTCCGCGACCGCTCGTTCAGGCCTGGCGCAGATCCTCCAGGGTCACGGCCGAACCCGGCAGGACCGACGGGGCCGGGGCCCGCAGTCCGTCCAGGAACACCTGAAGGTGGCGGTGGACGAAGCGGTCGGCGTTCAGGCAGCCGGTACCGGCCGGGGGTCGGCTGAGCTGGGCCACCGCGATCATCACGTCCCCCACGCCGACGTCGGGCCTGAGCTGCCCGGCCGCCTTCGCACGGTCCATGACTTCTCCGATGATCAGCTCGACCCGTTCACGCGCGGCTTCGAGGTCGGGGTGGTGCTCGTCGAAGGTGCTGGAGATCATCGGGCACAGCGCACTGAGCCGCTCCTCGGCGGAGGCGTGCACGAACCGTTCCAGCGCCCCGAACGCGTCGCTCTCGGCGAGGGCGACCTGTCCGGCCTGGACCATGCGGTCCAGCACCGAGCAGACGACCTCGCGCACCAGGGCGTCACGGTCGGGGAAGTTGCGGTACACCGTGGCATTGCCGACGCCGGCCCGGCGGGCGATCTCGTCGAGCGGCACATCGGCACCGAACTCGACGAACATCTCGCGGGCGGCGGTGACGATCCGCTCCCGGTTGCGCAGAGCGTCGGCGCGGGGCCGGGTCACCTTGCGCACGGTGGGGGTAGCGGTCGCGGTCTGCACGGCGCACTCCTTCTGACGTGTCGGATGTTTCTGACGTTTCGGTTGTTTCGAGTTCTGACGTACCGGACGCTTCGAGACTCGTGACGATCCGGGGATCGACTCCCCGTTTCGCTCGGACACATGGCTAAACGGGGACGGCATCCCCGGTTATTTCCCAAACCCAGAAGTTTCTTGATGTGACCTGGATCACACCTTGAACCGGACGGCCGGGGGCGGGCGACGCAGCCGCGGCCGGAGCGGCCGAGAAGGCCTGCGACCAGGGGCGCTACCGGGGTGTGACCAGGGGATGTGCCCGCCGGAACGGGACCGCCAGAGCCATACCGGTCGGTAATCCACGATCGGTCTCCTCCAGCGCGCGCCCGCGTGCACCCCGTCGGAGGGTGATCGAAAGGGTGCAGCCGGTGATCGGTGGCTGCCTGGAGCGAAAGGCCCCTGCATGCAGCCGCAGCCCCTGCGCACCGCCTCGGCCCGCGCAGGCGAGCCACTCCGCCGTCGGATACGCCCGCGCCGCGTCGCCGCCCTCGCCTCCGTCTCCGTGCTGACGCTCGCGGTCAGCACGTCGGCCGGATCCGGGCACCTCGCGCCGCCCCCCGGTGCAACGGTCGGCGCGGGCCCCGTGTCCCTGGCCCGTTCCTCCGCCCTCGCCCCCTGCATGATCAACGGCCGCGCCACCGTCCAGATGTCCGAGGGCCTGCCCACGCCGGGCGGCTACTCCCGCTCCACCGGCACCGTCCGCGCCCTCACCCTGATGATCGACTTCTCCGACGCGCCCGGTCGGGGCAGCGCGCTGAGCCGCTACCGCGAGTTCTTCCCGCAGACCGAGGAATGGTTCCGCACGGCGTCGTACGGCCGCCTCGACTACCGCGCCGAGACTCCGATCCGGCACTGGCTGCGCATGCCCAAGCCGTTCCGCGAGTACGGCATAGAGCGTGGCGCGCCCTTCGACCCCGGCTACCGCGAACTCGTCCAGGACATCGTGGCCTCCGCCGACCCGACCGTGGACTTCCGCTCGTACGACCTCCTGAACGTACTGGTCACCCCGAACGCGGGCCCCTCCGCCCTCGACACGGTCCTTTCGGTGACGTTCGCCGGCAACGCCGAGGCGCCGGTCGCCGACGGGGTCACCGTGGCGAACGCGTCCTTCGTCTACTCCCGCCAGGACGACGGTTCAGGCTCCTACGACCGCACCGGCTACCGCGTCCTCCCCCACGAGAACGGGCATGTCTTCGGCCTGCCCGACCTCTACACCCAGGAGGGCGGGGGCGCCGTCGGCCACTGGGACATCATGAGCGAGGACTGGGGCGCCAACAACGATCTGCTCGGCTGGCACAAGTGGAAACTGGGCTGGCTGGACGCCTCCCAGATCTCCTGCGCGGCCGCACCGGGTACGACGGAGTACCCCCTGACCCCCCTGTCCCGCACGACCGGCCCGAAGCTGGTCTTCGTCCCGCTCAGCGACCGCACCGGTTACGCCGTCGAACTGCGCGCCCGCGGCGGCAACGACGAGACGGTGTGCCGCCCGGGCGTCCTCATCTACAAGGTCGACGCGGACGTGGACACCGGCATGGGCCCGGTCACGGTCTACGACTCCCACACCGACAGCGGCGGCTGCACCCGCAGCCCCAACGTCCACGCGGAACTCTCCGACGCCCCCTTCGCACCGGGCGAGACGTTCAAGGACCCCAAGAGGGGCATCCGCATCTCGGTGGTGGGGGCGGACCTGAAAGGCGACTACCGCGTACGGGTGAGCCGGGGGTAGCCGGCCTGACGGGAAGCCGACCGAGGGGTGGAGGGCGGGGAGGTGGATGAGCAGGACGCGGACGAGCGGAGGGGCGGTCAGGCGGACGGGGCGTGCGGTCCGCAGGACGACCGGGACTACCGTAGGCCTGCCGCGACGCCGTCCAACCACACGACACAACCATGACGACCACGTACGCGCGTACATGCACGCGCGCGTGGCCGCACCCTGCCGATACCCACCGCCACCGAACACCGCCACCGAACACCGACCGCCAGTCCGCGACCAGACGCCACACACCGCACACCGCACGCCACACACCGCCACCGTCAGTTCCGCCGCCGTATCGGAGAGCCGAGCAGCCATGTCCGCGAAGACGACCGCATCCGCCCCGGTCCCGACCCCGGAGGCAGGACAGGCGCCGGCGGAGGCGGTCACGCCGCTGATCCGCGGGGTCGCCGTGTTGCGGCAGCTGACCGAGGCGGGCGGCACCATGAGCCTGAGCGCCCTGGAGCGGACCACCGGCCTCGCCCGCTCCACGGTCGACCGCATCACCGCGACCCTCACCCGCATGGGGTACGTCCGTCTCGACGGCCGGGACGCGATCCTGACCCCCCACGTCATGGAACTCGGCAACGCCTACCTGGCCGCGCTGCGCCTGCCCGCGCTGCTGTCCACCCGCGCGGACCGCCTCGCCGACGAACTGGACGAGTCCGTGTCCCTGGCGGTCGCCGACCGCGACGGCATCCGCTTCATCCACCAGGCGACCCGCCGCCGCGCGATGTCCCTGAGCTTCCGCATCGGCGACCTGCTCCCGGCCGAACGCACCGCGCCGGGCCAGCTGTTCGCGACGGAGTGGACGGACGAAGAGTGGCAGGCCTGGCGCGCCCGCAGGACGAGGGACCCGCAGAACCGCGACTTCCCGACCCTGCCGCCACCCCCGCAGAACGCGAGGAGCGACGAGGACTTCACCCGACGGACCGCGCGGGCGGCAGCGGAGAACTGCGCCCTGGACGACCAGCTGATCGAACCGGGCCTGGTGGCCGTCTCCGTCCCCGTACGGGATCCGCGCACCGCCCGGATCGCGTGCGTGGCGAACGTCGTCAGCCATACGAGCCGGCACACGTCCGCGGACCTGCGCGAGACGCTCCTCCCCCGCCTTCGGCTGGCCGTGGCGGCGATGGAGGAGGGCCTGCGCCGGGCACCGCAACCCGAGCCGGGCCCACCCCCGGCGGGACTGGCGACCTGGACGGGCGCGTCGAAGCAGGAACTGGGCCGTGAGTTCATCGAGTCCCTCGCCCGGGGCCTGACGGTCCTGGCGGCGTTCGACGAGGGCCGGGCGGAGCTGACCCTCACGGAGGTCGCGAAGGCGACCGGCCTGGCGAGGGCGACGGCCCGCCGCGCCCTGATCACCTACGAACACCTGGGCCTGGTGACCCCCACCCCCCACCGCGCGTTCACCCTCACCCCCCAGGTCCTCTCCCTCGGCTTCCCGCCCCTCTCCCGCACGTCCCTCCCGCGGATCGCGACCCCCCACCTGACGACGCTGACGGACGCCATCCAGGAGACGACCTCCCTGGCGGTCCTGACCGAACGGCGCGACGAGATCCAGTACACGGCCCGGGCGACCGCGAACCACGTCATGAGCGTGGACATCGCCGTGGGCACACGGCTCCCGGCCCCCTCCACATCACTGGGCCGCCTCCTGCTCACCGGCCCCGCAGCGGCGGCCTCCGGCTCCTACGCCCTGGGCGACGAGGAACTGGAACAGGGCGTCC
This sequence comes from Streptomyces sp. NBC_01334, assembly GCF_035983595.1. Lineage (NCBI taxonomy): Bacteria > Bacillati > Actinomycetota > Actinomycetes > Kitasatosporales > Streptomycetaceae > Streptomyces > Streptomyces sp. NBC_01334. The sequence continues at coordinate 4,350,403 of NZ_CP130718.1, forward strand.
GCGCGATCGCGGTCCCGATCCACGACCGGGACGGCCAGGTGATCGCCGCCCTGAACGCGGCGACCCACGTCGCCCGCCGCACGGCCGAGGAGTGCGTCCACGACATCCTCCCGGCCCTGCTCTCCACCGCCTCCCACATCGAGACAGACCTCCACACAGCCGCCCGCTTCACCCACGTCCCCCTGACCTGACCCCCACACCCGCCAACCCGAATCCGGTACGCTGACGCCAGTGACCCACAGGGCCACCATCCCGCCTTCGTAGCTCAGGGGATAGAGCACCGCTCTCCTAAAGCGGGTGTCGCAGGTTCGAATCCTGCCGGGGGCACAGAGAAAGGGCCAGCTCAGGAGGGTTTCCTCCCAGGCTGGCCCTTCGTCGTGTCCGGGGTCGTGCCACACGCGTGCCACTAATGCCACGCGGATGCCACATCCCCTAGTCGGGGGTTGCCTCTCCCCCACCCTCGCGGATCATGGCCCCGAGCCGATCAGCGATGGCCCGGTCACGGTCGCTGGTCATGTGCTGATAGATCAGCGCGGCGCGCGAGCTGCTGTGGCCCATGCGGGTCATCAATTCACGGGTGCTGGCACCGGCGGTCGAGGCCAGCGTGTTGCCAGTGTGGCGGAGATCGTGGAAGTGGAGTTCCGACGTGACGCCCGCCGCCTTCCTGGCCGACACCCAGTCGTCGCGGAAGTTGCTTCGCCGGAGTTGGCCTCCCTGCGGTCCGACGAAGACGTGTCCATCGCGGCCGGGCGCGGCGAACTGTTCCAAGTGGCGTGTCACGTCGTCGAGCAGCTCGGCGGGAAACGAGATGGCACGTACCCCGGCAGCGGACTTCGGCGCTTTGTCGAAGAGGCGGCCGTCCTGCAACTCAGCCTGAGACCTGCGGACGCTGACGGTCAGTCCCTCCAAGTCGATGTCCCGACGGCGGAGGGCGGCGAGTTCACCGAAGCGCAGAGTGGTGAACGCCGCCAGGAGGACGAGCAGCCGGTAGCGCGGCGCGATGGTGTCGGCGACGGCGAAGACTTCGGCGACCGAGAGGACCGGCCGCTCGGGCACGTCGTAGCGATCGGCACCCTTGATACGGCACGGGTTGCGCCGGATCAGTTCGTCGTCCACAGCCGTGTTCATCAGGGCCCGCAGCAGTTGGTACGCCTTGACCACCGTCGGCTCACCGATGCCGGCCGCGAGGAGCTTCCCCCTCCAGCTACGCACACGAGCCGTCGTCACGTCTGCCATGGTCCCGGCTCCGAAGGTGGGCAAGATGTGCAGCCGTATGACGGACTCAGACCGCTCACGGGTGCGGTCGGCAAGCTTCCGGTCCCGCAGCCATGCCGTGGCGTACTCCACGAAGTTCACCGAACCGGCGTCCGGGTCCGACCACTGGCCACGCGAGATGTCAGCCTCGATTTGGGCGAGAGCGACTTGAGCGTCGCTCTTCGTCGGGTACGTCTTCTCGGCCGGGCGGAGTTGTCCAGTCTCAGGGTCTCGATAGCGGACCTGCCAACGGCCGGACGGGAGTTGACGAACCGACCCGAAGCTTCGGCGCTGCTTCTTCTGGTTGGCCATCAGGCGACCCTCCGCAGTGAGCCACGCCGGTGGCCGATCGGCTGCACCGTGTTGGCGGCGACGAAGGCGCTCAGGGCGCTCTCCGGGATGCGGACGTGCCTACCGACCTTGACGAACGTGATGCGTCGCTCGGCGATGAGGCGGCGCGGGAAACGCTCCGAGGTGCCAAGGAATTCGGCCACCTGCGCCACGGTGAGGTAGCGGTCAGCCACGGGTGGGTTCTCCTTCCGTTCCGGGGTTGGCGGGGGCTGGCGGCGAGTGGACCTTGTAGCGGCTGATGCCGAGACGCTCGGCGACCTGGTCCACGGTGAGCACGGCCGTCGTCATGCAGGCAGCAGCCCTTCTTGTTTGGCGCGTTGGGAGTGGGCGATGTCGTGGCGGACCTGGGCGGCCAGGAGCTCTTCGCCTGGGCGGTAGCCGCTGCTGAGGTAGGTCCACGAGGAGGCGGTGACGAGGGTGGTGTTCTCGTCGTCCACGGGCAGGCCGGCGCGGATGCGGGCGGCTTCGGCCTGGGCGGTGCGCCAGGCGCGGCGTACGTGGCGGAGTGCGCCGAGGGTGGTCGAGTAAGCGCGCGATTTGCTGGAGAAGTGGCCGCGGAAGCCGAGCATGTGGGCCCACTTCCAGAGCTTGAGTTCGGCGAACTCGGGGAGATGGCCGAGCGCCCAGGCGGTACGGATCATCTGGCGGGCGTGCTGCTGCACGGGGAGGTCCGTGAGGGGTTCGGCCTGGCCGGTGCCGTCGCAGTCGGCGCACAGGTCGCGGAAGTCGCCGGGGCCACGTACGTAGCCGCGTCCGGCGCAGGGGCGGCAGACCAGGGTGCGGTCCACGGTGCCCGCGCCCTCGGCATTCTTGGTGGCGTACTTGGCGACGTATCCGGCGACCTTGGCGTCCGTGAGCTCGCCGTCCCCCAAGGCGAAGATCTGATCCACCTTGAAGCGGTCGCCCCACCGGATGACGCGTTCGCCGACCGCGTCCGACTCGACAGTGAGCCGTGCGCGCTCGACTGCCAGGCCGACGGCGACACGGAGAGCGTCGAAGGTGGCCCAGACCGGGGGCGAGGTGGTGTGGCCGTCGGGACCGTCGAAGCGGACCACCGCATGAAAGTGGACCAGGCCGCGTTGCTGGTACTCGGCCACTTTGGCGAAGGAGACGCGGAGGGCCGCGTTGAGTGCCTTCTGTGTCATGCCGAGGTGCTCGGCGAGGGCACGGCGCAGGTAGGTGGTGAAGCGTGCCCAGAGGGCCCCGGCGTGGGCGTTCCACAGAACGGCGCCGGTGTAGTCGTAGCCTGCCGGGCGGAGGGGGGTGCCCAGTTCGGGAGCGTCCTGGGGGTGGCTCTCGCCGCACACGCAAGGGCGGGGCTTGCCCGCGTCGGTCGTGGGGCGGTTGTGGACGGGGCCGAAGGACGGGGCGGTGAGGGTGACGAAGGCGCGGGGGTGGTCGCGGACGGCTTCGGCGACGTTCTTGCCGCCGGACAGTCCGGCCTTGATCAGGTGGTAGGTGTCGGCGGCGTAGAGGCGGGAGCAGGCCGGGCAGCGGGAGGCGCGGCGGTTGCCGCAAGTGGTGAGAAGGCGGCCGGTGGGCTCGTCTTCGGAGCGGTAGGAGCGGACCACCTGCTTGGTGGTCTGGTCGGTGGTGACGGTCCAGCCGTGCAGGTTGACTGGGCTGGTGCAGCCTCGAAGGTCGCGAACCTGCTCCGTCACGCGGTCGAAGTTGTCGGTGTTGGCCAGTTCGACCAGGTCCCGCAGGCCGGGACTGATGACGTGGCGCAGGTCGAGGGGGCGGCGCATGTGTGGCGGGGTGTCCCTTCTGGCGCGAGGGTGGGGAGCCTGCGGGCAGCAGCGATTCAGTGCGCTCGGGCTGCTGCCCGCAGGCATGGCAGGTCGGCCCCAGGGGTGGGCAGTGGTGGGAAGTGCCGGAGAGGCCGGCGGAAGGTGTGGCCCTACAGAGCGGCGTGCAGCGCGGTGGCCATGGGCAGGCCGATTCCGAGTCGCGTCTTGAGCTGGGCCGCCGTGATTGGTTCGCCGTGCTCGGTGTGGTGGGACGTCGCGATGGAGCGTGCTTCGGTCAGCAGGGGCTCAGGCACCTTGACCGCAGGCGAAGCGGGAGCCGGGGCAGCCGGGGCGATGTGAGGAGCGACGGGTGCCGGGGCCGGAAGGGTGAGCGGCGCCGCAGGGCGGATGGCGTCGGAAGCCGTCTCAGGCACCGACTCGATCTCGTCCGGCACGGAAGCCGGTACGGCGGGGCGCGCAACGGTGTGGAAGGCGCGCAGGAGCTGCGGGCCGACGGAGCCCCAGCCGAGGAGGAGCAGTGGGGCCACCGCGTCAACGGCGGCGCGGCCGTAGTGTCCGGCGACGATCGGTTCGGCGACGTTGAGGGCGAGGGTCAGCAGCCCGGAGAAGTGCATGAGGCGCGTGGCAGCCGTCATCTGGTCGGCGGGCAGGCCGCGCAGGGAGAGGTAGCGCAGGGCGACCAGGAGGCCGACCACGGACAGGTCCACCATCGGGGCGATGAGCGGTGCGATCGGGCCGGGGACGCCCAGGCGCAGGGCGAGCGACCAGACGTTGCCGAAGGAGAAGACGAACGCCAGCGCGGCAATGACGATCATGACGGCGGTGATGGTGCGCTGAGTGATCCGGTCCTCTGTCATGGGTGTTCACCTCCTCTCCTGGGGTGTCGGGAACGTGCGAGCGCGGTGGGTCAGGCTGCTCAGGCGTCGAGCTTGGTGAGGTCCACGTCCGTCAGGCGAAGGCCGAGGAAGGCTTCCAGGAGGACGTTCGGGTCAGCGGTGAGACTTGCCGTCTCTTCGGCGACGCGAGCCGCTTCCGCGTCGGGCACGTAGGGCGTACGGATGCGGGTGAAGCCGGGTTGCGACTGGTGGTTCATCGACGCGACGCCGACGTAAGTGGGGTCCTGGAGGTTGATGGGGTTGGCGTCCGGCCATTCCCGGATCTCGTCGCCGAGTGCGGCCACAGCGGCTTCGGCGGTCTTCTGGGCGAAGCTCAGGCCGACGGGGCACACGTCGCGGATGAAGGTGGGGATCGCGTCACCGGTGGACTTCTGAGTGGTGAGGATGACGAGCAGTCCCACGGACCGGCCCTTCTTCACCAGGTCTTCCACGAGCCGGGCGTTCTCGGCGGCGAGCGCGGCCAGTTTCTTCGTCTGCTGGTCGCTGCCCTTGTGGTCGCGGAAGTAGGTGTGGGCTTCGTCGACGATCAGCACGACCAGGGGCCAATGCTCGGATGGGCCGACGTCCCACATCGATTTCACCCCGAGCATCTGGCGCACCGAAGCCGACCGGGCGCGGCGGAGCTCCACCAGGTGCCGGAACAGCTTGTTGGCCTCTTCCAGGTCATCGCCTACGAAGGCGAACATGCGTTGGACCCAGTCGGCGTAGTCGCCTTCGTACGCAGCCGACACCTTGCCGTCCGCGCAGGCGAACTGCACCGCAGGCGACGGTGCCCAGTCGGAGAGAAGCCGGTTGATCAGGCTGGTCTTGCCGAAGCCGGGGAGGCCGGCCACCGTGACGCCGGGTACTTGCGTGAGGTTCACCGAGACGGGCTGCGCGTACTCGTCCAGGCCCAGATCCCACCGGGCTGTCTCCTCCGGTGGCTCACCGGTGGGGTGGTGCTCGGTGGGGAACTTCAGCGGATCCAGTCGCACACCCCGGATGAGGACCTGCCCAGGCTTGTCCTGGGTGACCGCCACTCGTGTGCACCGCCAGGCGTCCGCGAGGTGCGGGCCCGCCTTCTGGAACTGCTGGAGTCCAACACCAGGCAGGCACTGGGCCCGCGCGATCACTCCGTACGCGTCGTGCTTCACCCTCAGGGAGGGGATGAGGACGCGCGGCTTGATGGGCTTGCCGTTCGTGTTCGCCAGCGACGCCAGCGCGGTCGGGGTCTTGTCCGTGGCCGACAGCTTGAGCATCGGTGCGAGTCGCTTCCAGCCCCAACGCACGCGTATGGCCTGCCGTATGGACTGCCGGGTCATGGCATCGGCGCGAACGTAGCGGACCACCCACCAGACCGCCCATCCGACGAGCACGGCGAGCGGCAGGGCGACGACGAGCGGGACCTGACCAAAGATCCCTTCCGCCGGGGCGTTCGGGTCCTTCATGTGTGGCTCTCCAACGGGTTGTAGAGGAAGGCCGCAAGGGCCGATTCGAGGGCCGCCCGATCCGCCGACGCCTCGAGGCGGGGATAGCCGTAGCCGACGAGCACGGCCGCCACCGAGTTCACGAGCGATTCGGTGAAGCGGGCATCCGGCCCGGCGTGAGGCAGCGGGTAGCTGCGCTCAGCGCCGGACCGGGAGGTGGTGACGCTCACGCCGCCTCAGCGGCCGGGGCCGCCAGGTCCAGGCGAGCCGCGCGGTAGGCGATGCCGTCCGAGAGCGAGCCGTTGAAGATCCGCGCCCACGGGGTGGCGAACAGTTCCACCGGCATGACCGGGACACCCGGTCGGAGGCCGTTGGGCAGTCCGGTCTCCGGAACGGTGATCTTCAGAGCTTCGGCACGGTCCTCCTCCATGAAGAAGAGGGTGATCGTGTAGAGCTTCGCGCCGGTCTCACGGTCGGTGGCGAACTGCGTCTTCTCCTGGTCCGCGTACTTCGGCACCGGCAGGGTGCCGACCATGAACGAGGAGGTGGGGAGCAGGCCAACACGGATGCGTGCCATGGGAGTTGATTCCTTTCGGTTGCGCTCCACCAGGTCGGTGGGGCGTGATCACCATTGAACCTAGCTGACCTAGCAGTGTCAAGTGAATCGCGTGAGCTAGGTATCAGCTGACATAGGCCACCTATGTCAGTGGGGTGTGCTAGGGGTGCTAGAAATCGCTACTCTTGGGCCATGAGCCCCGCGCCAGAGAGCAAGCAGGACCGTCGGCCGCCGTATCAGCACGCTGCCGACGAGCTTCGGCGCGACATCTTGCAGGGGCGGATCAAGCCGGGCGAGCAGATGCCGTCCATTCGCGAACTGCAAGAACGCTTCGGCGTGGCCAACATGACCGCGAGGTCCGCACTGAACGTCCTGCGCGATGAGGGCTTGATCTACACGATCCACGGACGTGGCAGCTTCGTCGCAGACCACAGCGCCGGCGGGGAGCTCTCGGCGAACTACACCGCTCCAGCTTGGTACTTGGCGAACCAGGACGAGAAGCCCGGCCAGGCAGGGCAGGGGGAGGGCGGGCCCGACGCCACCGAAGCGGCCGAAGACGCCGGGACCACCCTTGCTGAAGTACTCACCGCACTACGTGACGAGATCCGTGTTCTCAGCGCTGATCATCAGGAACTGCGACGTGAGGTCGAGGAGCTGAAGGCAGCTCAGCAGCCGAAGCCGTAGTCCTGATCTGGGCCACTTCCTCTCGCAGCTCCCTGGTCTCCCTGCTCAGGCGGACGACCATGGCCCGCATCTCCTCGATCAGCGCGACTACCTGATCCGTGTCCCCGACGTGAATGCTGGTCGACCCCATTTCGTTGTCCGGTATGTGCTCGGTCATCGCTCCCCGCTTGCTGCCGTGCCGCCGTTCCGTGCCGCACTTGCTCGAACCGCCGGGACTTGCGCACGGCATCCGCGTCTCTCCCAGGTCGATCGACTACTGCGCTGCGGTGCTGTTCAGAGTTTCTTTACTGGATCAAGGCGGCCCGCCTACGGCGGTCCGCGCGCGCTGGCGGCCGGGGGCCGCCGCCGCTCTATGTCTCCGCCACCGCTGCGCCGGCCCCCGGCCACTCAGCGCGCAGCACCGCCAAGGCAGACAGCCAGGCCGGGAAGGAACTGGCCCAGCCCGAGCACCAGGACCAGGACCACGACCAGGTCCAGGCCGAGCCCGAGCAAGCACGCCCCCGCCGTCCGGATGGCCGCCGTTTCGAAACCGGGAAGCGTGGCTGATACCGGTACGGGGTTGCTGGAGACACACGTGACGGGTGCTCGTTCGGCGCACGCGTCGCCGTGGCTGACTTTCGGTGGCGCAGGTCAGAACCGCACTGCCTATGGGTGGACTTCCATCGTTCCCTCCTCCAACTCGACGACAGACGAAAGGGGTTGTAGCCGGGCCTGAATCCGGGCACGCCGACCGCCCCGGTACCATCGGCACCGGGGTCCTGATCAGGGCTTCCACGACCGGACCACCCGGAATGCTGTCGAGGCTGAGGGGTGGTCCGGTCTCTTGCTGTTGTCGTCCGCGTATGTGCGACGCGAGACGGGTTGGGGCTTCGAGGTCAGATCAGGGCTTTGCCCACCTCGTAGATGGTGGGCCGGTCCCCCGGCGAGTGGCTGAGCATCGCGTCGACCAGTTCGCCCAGCTCACCGGGCACCTTCACGGGCCGACGTCGACCGTTGGCCACTGCCTCTCGCTGCACAGGGCGCGGAGCGTCGTCCGGGTACTCGACCGCCCGCCAGCCCGTGGCGGAGATGAGCAGCGAGGCCCCGAGTGCGTAGACGTCGGCTTCCTGCGTCGGCTCCGCTTCTCCGGTGTCCAGCACGCTCCGGGCGATCTCCGGTGCTTCGTAGTGGACGAGGCAGCCGCGGAACGGGAAGTCGTACCCCTTGGGTACCTGTCCGCCCCGGGCCAAGGCGAGGTCGATGAGGTGTGTTCGTTCCGGTCCGATGATGAAGTGGGCGGGTTGCACGTCACCGTGTGCCCAGCCTCTTACGTGGAGATCGGCCAGGGCTTCGACGCATCTCAGCGCCACGCTGGTGTGCGGCTTGATGGACGAGCCCGGCTTACGGCAGGGCTCCCACAGCCCGTAAAGGTCCGGCCCTTCATGCCACGGCTGGAAGTTCCACGTCCCGTGTTCCCATTCACCGTACGCGATCTCGGCGAAGCCGAGGCGATGCAGGACGGCGCCCTCACGTGCGGGCGCGAGGGCGGTCCAGGGCTGGGCAGGCCACTCGGCCGTGGCTTCGATCGGATAGCCGAGCTTCACGGCGTAGCGGCCCCGATGGCTCTCCACTTCCCAGACCGAGGAGCCCCGGCGGTTGATGACCAGGCGCTGCGTCGTGGGCATGAGCGCGTCGAGCACCACGATCGGCAGTTCAGGGGTTGGGCCGGACAAGGATTCGTCTCCCTTCGGGCGAGCGCGGCCGACCCCGAGTCGAGGCCGGCCGCGTCGCTGTTGTCGTGAACTACGCCTGACCGTACGGTCGGCCGCAGTCGGAGTCGCACTGCGCGAGGTTCGCGCCGTCCACGGTCCACAGGTCATCGAAGACCACGAACCCGGCCGCCTTCATGGCGCGAGCCGAGGCGGCGACCTTCTCCGGATCACGTGCCCCACCACCGGGCTTCGGGTTGTGGTGCAGGAAGCGGCCCGCGTGCCGCTCGCACAGCTCGGCGTACTCCTTCGTGTGCAGGATCAGCGCGTGAAGACCGAGGTCGACGTCGTCGGACGGGACCATGGAGACGGTGGCCGTAGCCGCCGTGACCAGGAAGGCGACCGCCTGGTCCGCGATCCGCCCAGCGCGCTCGGGGGACTGCCCGTCGTGGACCACCACGAAGCGGACAAGGCTCTCGAACAGCTCTTCACCAGCGACCGCGCGACCGGTCCTCTGGTCGTTCGTCGTTGCCGTCATGTGCCATCTCCTGAGGTGAGGTGAGGTGGTGTGTGTGGCCTTGCCTGCCCCGGACGCCGAGCTCGGCGCATGGACGATCGGGAGGCGGGATTGGAGGCCGGCCCCGAACGGGGACGGGGAGCCGGGCGATCGGCACCCGTTCGGGGCGGCCGGTCTACTGGCCGGCGCCGAGGGCCATGCCGATCACCAGACCGCACGAACCGCTCATGCAGAAGGTGAACAGGAACCCGGCGTACCTGCCGATGGCGCGCTTCACAGCGGGACCTGACTGTTGCCGTTCCGCACGGCCAGGCGTGCGCTCAGTTCCTCGCGCGCACTCGGTGCCACCACGTTGCCCGGCATGGCATCCCACTCCCTGCCGCCACGGACCGGCCGCATCTGCACGCGGCCACCGACCTCGCCCATGACGACACCGATATGCCCGGTGACACTGTCTTTCGCCAGTTCACCGATGGCTGGTCTGGTCTGCTGATTGCTCGCCATGCACACGAGCATCGCGAGCCGGATACCCCTGCCAAAAGGTCAGGCTGATTACCCAACTTGGGTAACATCGCGGCAAGTAGAGAATCCGCGACGTTGCGTAGCCCTCGCAGTGTGGGAGCTTGCCCAATGCCCGACGCCGACCGGCCGCAGGAGCTGCCTGCCCGGCTGCTCACCGATCCCGAGATGATCAATGCGTGCCGGGTACGGGACTTCGGCAGAGTCTTCCGGCTTGTGAAGGCCAGAGCGGGCATCTACCCGTCGATGATCGCGAGGCGATGCGAGCTGACGCCGAGCCGCGTCGGCGAAGTGATCGCGGGCCGCCGCCAACTCCTCCACATGGACGTTGTCGAGCGCATCGCAGACGGCCTGCGCATCCCGGGGCACATGCTTGGTCTCGCCCGGCGCTCATGGGAGACACCGCAAGCTCTCGTCGTCACCGAGCGCGAGGCACCCCAAGTGCCAGAGCCGCGACTGCCGACCCCCGCGTCTCTACCGGGGCCCGACGTCGACAGCATCCTTGCTCTGACTACACGAACCAACCTCAGCGCAGCGACACTCGCAGCCTTCCGATCCTCCATCGAGGACTACTGGCGACGAGACGACCAGCACGGCGGGGAGGCTCTCAGGCCGGCCGTCGTCGGTCAGCTTCGCTACGTGGTCGGACTCCTGAAGGAAACTCGACCCCCGGCCATCCAGAACGGCCTGTACGGAATCGCAGCCGAGCTCGCACGCCTCACCGGCTGGACCTACTTCGACGCCCGCCAGTACAACCAGGCACGCGCCTACTTCACCGAGGCACTGCAACTCGCCAAGGCCATCGACGACCGCCAGTTCATGGCCAACGTCCTCGCCTGCATGAGCTTGCAGGCGACCTACCAGGACAAGCCCGCGGACTCCCTGGCACTCGTGACCGCCGCCCAGGACCAGGCCCGCTCATCCATCGACACCACCCCGCGCGTTCTGTCGATGCTGTCCATGCGGGAAGCCTTCGCTCACGCCACGCTCGGCAGCCAGACGTCCACTCACCGGGCGCTCACGGAAGCACACCGGCAGTTCGAGCAGATCCAAGCGAGCGACCCGGACCCGTCGTGGGTGGCCTACTTCGACGAACCGAAGCTCATCGTGGACACTGGCATTGCTCACGGCCGGCTGGGCGAGGCAGCGACAGCTGAACCGTTGATCGCGGACGCCTTACGCAGGGAAGCCCACACCAACCAGCGCGGCCGCGCGTTTCACGCGTTCTGGCTGGCCCGCACGCAGCTGGACCAAGGCAAGCTAGACCAGGCCTGCCACACCGCCACGCAAGCACTGGAGCCCGCATCGGCGGTGGCTTCAGAGCGCGTCTCAGGCCACCTTAGGGAGTTCTACGACCAGTTGGCCCCACACAGGCAGGAGCCCGTAGCCCTGGCCTTCGAGGCGCGGCTACGGGAGCTCCTGCCACCGGTCAGCGGATCGCTTCGTCCATGAGCACGTACAAGAGGCCGACGAGGGATCCGCTGCTGACAATCTCGCGGCGGTCGATCATCCCGCGTATCTCGCTGAGAGGGATCCACTCGATGCGGTCGGACTCGTTCTTCTCCGTGGGCGGACCGTCGTAAGTAGCCCCGTCCGCGCGGAAGACGTGGTGCTGCGAGTCCGTGATGCCGTTGGCCGGCTCGGCGTAGATCAAGGGCTTGATGGGACCAGGACGCCAGCCGGTCTCCTCCAACACCTCTCGAGCCGCTGCCTCCTCAGGAGTCTCGCCCTCCTCGACCAGGCCCATGGGCAACTCCCAGGCCCAGGAGTCCGTGATGAAGCGGTGCCGCCACATCATCAGCACCTCCTGGCGGTCGTTGACCACGGCGGCCACGGCCAAGTGCCGCAGGCGAACGACGTGGTACTCCCACCTGCGCCCGTCAGGCTGTTGGACGTCGACCAGACACAGATTCACCCAAGGGTTGGTGTAGATCTGTCGCTCACCGTGGGTCTTCCACTCCATACCTGCGGCCCCTCTCGATCGGACTCCAGGATCTCAGACCGATCCGAAGGCGGACGCAAGTTCGCCTCTTTCACGTCAGCCTGACGAGATGCCCCTGTGTACACGGCTTCGGAGGCCCCTTGCTACCCATGCAGCACAGCAGGTCACGGACCTATCGATAGTGGATCGGGTGTGCCGAGTCCACAGATAGTCCACGGCCTGCTACGTGCCAGCTTGACTGATCATCAGGGTCCCGCCGCGAGTTGCTGCTTCCCGTCCTGGTCAGACAGCGCGGCCCATGACCCTCGACCTCAACGTCCCTGCTGAGATAGCTCACACTTCGACGTTGGCCACAGCGGTTGATGGCGCCTGCGGCGATCGAAGTTGCACCAATCAGATCGTTTGCCCCTAGGGCTCCACCTGTGCCACTTAGCATGAACTGCACCAGGGTGCACTTTGTGGGCTGTTGCCCTCCCAGTCACCTCACACTCTGCCCAGAGCGTTCCGGAGTAGCTGTTGACCGACCTCGCGGGGAGCCCCCCTCCTGTAGACGACGGTGGGCATGACGCCATCAAGGGGTTCGCCTACCAGTTCGATAAAACGCTCCTTGAGATCTTCCAAAACCCGAGGCAGCGACTTGAGATCGAGGGCGCGCAAGATCTTAGTGGCGAGCACTATCACATGCAGATCAAGAACCGATCCGGAAAGTTCTATCCGTCGGTGATTGGTAAGGCAGTCCGCAGAATGTTTCTGCAATTCATGAGCAATCGTGATGCCGCCTATATCCTTCATTGTCACTTCGCAGACCAACCCTCGGGGACTTCACGCCTGCTCACCCCAGACGAATTGAATGGCTTGCTCTCTGGCCAGTTTGATGATGTCGAGCAAGATCTAAAATTGCAGTTCTCGAAATCCTTCTGCATCAATTTTGCAGAAGACTACGAAACGCAATTCCGGAACGTATTGCATTGCATTGCTTCAGGCCTTGGCGCCAAGGATTCAGTAGAAGCACTCTCCTACCATGCGATTCTTCATGCATACTTGAGAAATCTGGTATTGACCGAGCCGTCGGGCCGTCGTTGGGTAGCGCTGAACGACCTGAGGAAGGCCGTGACAGATGCCCGGAGCGCTATCTTCGCATCCACGTATGTTCTTTATTGTGGGTACGAGAAGTACCTCAAAATGGTGCGGAAGCAGTACCTCCCGCGCAAGGTCAATGTTCCTAATCTTGAGAGAATTTTCTCTTTTGAATGTACGGGTGACACGAGGCCTGAGGATATTGCAGAAGCGGTGCTAACTATTTGTGACAGATACCGCATTGCAGAGAGTTCGCCTGCTCCCTATTTCACGTTCCGCGGCGAGTTTGATGAGAGCTCGATTAAGGCCAATCTGTGGGAAGCCGGCGCGTACTTTAATGACGGCCGCGGGTACCATGGAGGGGCCTTCAAAATGGAAATCCTTACCAACCCTCCCTTCGGTGCCGCCCGCCTTAAGTTGGTGGAACAAGATAAGCTCCATGATTTGATGACAGAAGTAAAAGTAAAGGAATTTCACGACTTCTTCCTTACGGGGAAACGTGATTCCCCAGTGGCGGTGCCGCGACCGCATCATGTCTTTTTGCAGTCCCATGGCGACCTGATGGAAGTATTCCGGTGAGGAGCGCTCCTTGTCTAGTGCTGAAGTAATTGCTGTTTACCCCAACCGCATTAAGGTCGCAGTGCATGATATCGGCGAACTTGCCGATGGCGATCCGGTAGAGGTCGGCTCGTACCTGAAAATCTATGACAGCATGCAGGGCGCCATTATGGCGATCATCGAGAATTATTCTATCGAGCTTCGCCCGAGCAAGGAGGCAGATGAAGAACGGCAAAAGGTGTACATCATTGAGGCAGTGCCGCTCGGATTCGTCGACGGCGATGGTCGTTTCTCTAGAGGTGGTGGGGGAATCGCCATCCCTCCCAAGAAGGTCTCAGTAGCCGTTAAAGATGAAGTCCAGCGTATCTACGACACAATCGATATGGAGAGAAGGTTCCACTTCGCCCAGCTGGCGCAAGATATCTCTGTTGACGTTCCAGTTGACGGCGATAAATTCTTCAGCCGGCACATCGCCGTCGTGGGATCCACAGGTTCCGGCAAGTCTCATGCGATTGCCAGAATCATCCAGACCGCGACCCAGATCCGCGATGAATCGTATGGCGAGTACAGCTTGAATAACGCCCATGTCGTGATCTTTGACATTCATTCTGAATATAAAACGGCATTTCCTGCGGCTAACCATCTATCCGTCGAGTCCTTGATCCTTCCCTATTGGCTGCTCAACGCGGAGGAACTTCAGGATCTCTTCATCGAGAGCAATGAAGAGCAGTCGCACAATCAAATCGCGATTCTGAAAAAGACCATCACGGAAAATAAACGTAAGCACTTCTCGGGTGCGGAAGAAAAGCGGGACCTAGTTCACTACGAGTCACCCATCTTTTTCGAGGTGCAAGAGGTGCTTAACGCAATTAAGGCGAAAAATGAGGAACGCATCTCCACGCCGGGTAAGAGTGTGGATCGGGCAGGTCCGCTCTTTGGCAAACTCGATAATTTCATCACACGGCTCGAGAACCGCGTTCTAGATAGAAGACTTGATTTTCTATTGGGCCATCGGGCCAAAAACGTGGACCTCGAATCGATCCTTCGCCAGTTCACGGGCTACAATCCTAATTCTCTCGCGAACGTGACAGTGATTGATCTAAGCGGCGTCCCGTTTGAGGTCCTGAGTATCACTGTATCGCTGGTGTCCCGACTGCTGTTTGACTACTCGTACTACTTCAAAAAGAACAGCATCTCTTCCTCCGTGGAAACGCCACTTTTGCTCGTATATGAAGAGGCTCACAAGTACGTCCCAAAGAGCGGTCTAGCTAAGTTCAGTTCCTCGAGGAACTCGATCGAGCGGATCGCGAAAGAGGGAAGGAAGTATGGGATCACGGCTGCAATTGTGAGCCAGAGGCCCGCAGAGATTTCGGAAACAATCTTCTCCCAGTGCAGCAACTTCCTTGCCATGCGACTTACGAATCCTGAAGATCAGAACTATGTCAAGCGTCTCCTGCCGGACTCCCTCGGCCCCCTGACTGATTCTCTTCCTGTGCTCAGTTCAGGGGAGGCCCTGTTGCTTGGGGACGCTGCGGTCATGCCATCTAGAGTCGTTCTGGAGCAGGCTCTTCCTGCCCCTTCGTCAAGTGACGTTAGGTATATGGCGGAGTGGATTAGACCCTGGCATGAGGTGCAGTTCGTGCAGGTAGTTGAGGATTGGCAAAAATGACCAGGCGCAGGCCGACGCCACCTAAGTCATAAGCGTGTGTGCATGCAGCGAAAGTCGATACCGATTGATGGAAGGTCCATAAGGAAGATGACTAACCCAGAGGAGCCCGCAGGCTTCGGCGCTCTTGCCGAATGGTGGGAACAGCAGCAGGAGGAGCGTGCGCTGAAGCAGCGAAAGCACCAAGAACATCTACGTTCGCCACAGTATCAAGGGCAACTGAAGCGGCTAGATCGATTGACCGAGGCTGCAATCAATCTCGTTTACATGTCGCACGTGGGTATTAGTAGAATGCCTAACGCAACGGACACGTATCTCGTCTATTCGGGAACAGACGATGCGCTGGAATGCATCGTGGCAATACGGGCACTGGTCGCTCAGGGTGTCCATAATGTGGCGCGGCGAGAATGTAGGTACCTTCTTGAACAAGCAGTAAAGTTTCTCTACGTTGATCAACAATGTCCCAGTCTAAATGTGACCAGGGAGCAGCGGATCGAATTCCTGAAGAAGGAAGTTCCACGGTCGAGTATTCAACCGATTTTCGATGTCGCTCCCCTGTTGCCGTCAGACGAGGTTAGGGGATTTCAAGAAGAGGTGAAGGGTAGATGGTCTTCGCTTTCCGGGATTGTGCATCCGTCCAAAGAGCAAATAGACGAGCGAGCGGCACGGGCCCGCAGAGGGGCCTTTAGCGGATTCGAAACTGCCAAAGATCTCACTACTATGAACAACCAGCTTGCATCGGTCTACGATTGCCTAGGCGTGATGTGGTTGACTGCCGCTGGCCCCAGTACTGCTGGTGATCTAATCTTGGAGCTCGATCGGGAGGAATGGATCTTTCATAAGTCCAAGTGGCTCCAGAAGCTCAGCCGCCAGTATGACTACAAACTGGAGCGTCAAACTAGTACGCGGAAGAATGAATAGGCGATTGAGGATTCGGAGATCTAGGCGTTTAAGCAGTCTGCACTGAACCCTTTAGGCATTCCTTACGCATCAGGGGCCACCTATGAGCGATCCAGTCTGCCTCGTCGCCCGCGTGGATCAACCAAGCTGTTTGTCGGCCTGGTCAGGGCTTTCCGCTTCCGTCATCGTCCAAAGCCGCTCGTGCCTGATCGATGAACAGCGGTAGCTGACCAGAGAAACGCTTCGTGAGCTCCCTGCAACCATGCTCCAGACTGGAGCTGACGTCGCCTTCCGCGAATGAATTGGCACTGATCGATAGCTTTCGGCAACACTCTTCGATCTCGGAGGCGGCCTGAGCCACCTTGGCAGGGCCAGCTAGAACGACATCGAGCCACGCCTTTCTGACGTCGTCAGAAAGTGTCCTGCAGTGTCGGGCGTGATCAGCCGCTGATGGTTCCTCCAGCGGCTCGCCCGCATTCGCCGTGGCGATTAGAAGTGGAAGCATTGCCATATACCACTCTGCAGTACTAGCAGCATCGATGAACTGCTTGTAAATCTCCTGGCGGGGCTCCCTGCGTTGCCGGCGATGCTCAGCGCGGGCCGTGATCTTTGCCTGTTCTCGCGAAGCCCACCCCGTCGCCAACGCAGCTCCCGTCGTTGCTAGCGCTCCTGCGCCGGCACCAAGTACCGCTGCTAGCCCAGCATCCATGGGAACGACGATAGCTGTGTGTCCGTAGCGTATGAGGTGGGTGCAGTTTCCTTGGCCAAGTCAAGCCCATGGGTGCGCCGTCCACAGGTTACGGCCAGCTTGCAGCTTTGGGATCAAGGTTTGTGAACTCCCGTCACAGCGACGGAGACGGGCACTGACTTCACTCGTTGGTCTGTACCCACAGTCGTGGAGGATTCTTGCCCTCCTTCAGGAAGGCATCAACCAGACGCATGTCCGACGCGAAGCCCACTGAGGCATTGTCTGCCAGAAGATCCAACTGGTCAGGACTCCACTCGTCCACACCACCACCCAGCAGTACGAACCGTTGGTTGGGTGCGTAGCGAGCGCGTGCCAATTGCTGAACCAGCACTAGGGCATGCTCGGCGGCTTGCTTGCTGCTCGCAGCCTGAACGAGCACCTCACGCCTCGGAGCGTTTACCCGAGCCGTGGGGCGTACTTCTCCCCCTCGTGGCAGCCGCACCGACGGACGCTTTTGATACTCAAGGCGTGCAGAGCTGAGAAAGGCGTAGAGCGACCTCTCCAGCGGGCTTTCACGCCCTCCCTGAGCGAGCCACTTCAAACTGTCCGACGACAGCACCGCGCCTGCGATGTCGGCCACTAGGGCCGCTACGCATTGCACGGAGCGCCGTCCCGTAATGCGCCCGTGGATCTCCTTTAGGTGATAGCCGTCAAGGATCTCTGCCCAGGCTTTGGCTGCTCGTCCGCTCCCAAGATCGACACCGGCGTCAATCAGCCGCATCGCAGCGACGCCGGCATCACTCGCAAGGACTTCCTGGCCGGAGACGCGCAGCAGCACGGTGACTCCATCACCGTCGCTGAAGAAGAGGCCACCTGTGAGCGCAACAGTCCCTGGCTTCCCTCCCGGGGCTATGGTCCATCCTGGGAGCTGCTCGCGCACGGCGGAGGGCAGCAGGTCGTCCCTGATCACGGGTACTCCTCCAGTTCCTCTAGCGGCAGCACGTCGGGCGGTGCAGGTGGGCTACTCCAGGAGTACCCGGTACCGATCGCGATGTTGCACTCGCCCATGAAGTCCAGCAGAACCCGACGGTACTCCGCATCCAGAACAGCGAGCGATGCATCTGCGGGCACGGCTGGATCGTGGCGTATGTCTGTGGGTGCGTAGACGTCCTTGTTGCCTCGGGCCTCGCTCCAACGATGCTTATGCGTGCGACAGAGATAGTCCTCACCCAAGCGGTCCCGGTGCGTCCCGCGGACATCGAGTCGCCGTATGTTCGTGCCGCTTGGCAGGTGCCGCAAGATGAGTGTGTACTCCCAAGCCAAGTCGACCTTGATTCGGAAGATGAGATCGAAACGTTCCGACAGATCACTCCGGACCGGAACGTTGCCCTCTAGCTGCGACGCTCGGCCGTCTTTGCGAACGCTCTTGGACTTCCAGCGTATTGGGACGTTGAGCAGCGCATTCACGGTCGCACTCAAGATCTTTTCCGCTACGTCATCTGTGCAATCGCCCGCCCCCATCATGCGGGGATCATAGGATGTTTGCGTCGGTAAGGGAATGGATCCGGAGAGTCACGCGCGAACCTGGCTACCGCAACGCACCTGCTCACATCGCTGCGTCGGGCCAATCAGCCACATGCCAGTTCTGACCGGAACCGCCGAAAGCCAGCCACAGCGGCGGGCGCGTCATACGAGCACCCGTCACGTGTGCCTCCAGCAACCCCGTGATACGCCGCGGCTCGCGCCCACTCCGGCGGAGACGTTACCTCCGAATCCCCAGCCGTCCGCTTTGGTATTGCGCGCTGAGCGGTTGGGAGCCGTCGCAGCGGTGCCGAAGGCATGGAGCAGCGGCGGCCCCAGGCCGCCAGCGTGCGCGGGCCGCCGCAGGCGGACCGCCTTGAATCAGCGGAGAAAGTCGTAACTCACAGGAGTGCTCCGGGATTTAGGCAGCCGCGACGGCGGTCATCACTGGACAAAGGCGACGCCGGCTGGGCTCCGAGCCGTCTGCTTGGCGCGTGCCACAGTCGCGCCAGATGCAGGGGTCAGCCGCGGCTAACAGGGGTGAGTGGCAGGCACCATCGTGCCGACTGGCTTGGCCGGGGCATCCGCAGGTCACGTGCCTTACTACCCAGCCTCTCTCCTAAAGCGGGTGTCGCAGGTTCGAATCCTGCCGGGGGCACCAGTTCAGAAGGGGGCCTCCTCCGAAATTGCGGAGGAGGCCCCCTTCTGACATCCAGATCTGACATCACCGGCGACGGTCGCTGACGACCGGGGCACCTCTTCCGCAGCAGCCGATCCATGTGGCTCATGGCCTCGCGCTGCGTGTCCTGCACAACGGGCGTGTAGACGTCCATGGTGATGCTGATCTGCGGTGTTCGCGGATGAGTTGCACTGCTCGTTCCAGCCCAAGAGGTTCGAGTCCGTGCATCCGCATGCGCTGAAGACGGCGCTTGAAGACTCCGGCAGGCCGGCCTGAGGCTTGTGCCCGATCTCCCACCCAGTAGGTGGCGCCGCTGTGGAGGGTGGCCAGTGACGAGGCCGCGATCACGTTGCCCGCTCGCTGGAGAACAGAGGCCCGTCGTCCGCCGTGCCGAACTCCTTCCCGTGCTCGCGGAGCAGCCGCACCAGCGGCACCCCGCAGAAGTGTCCACGCCACGGCAGCATTTCGCCCGTTCGGCTGTCACCCGCCGCCGTCCGGGGGGTTCGCGCCTGGGTCGCCTTTCCGCTGCCCGGCAACGATGCGGTCGGTCAGGTGGATGACGCTCAGGAAGAGGTAGAAGACCCACTCCAGGTAGAGGCCAGGGTCATACTCCGTCCGCTGGTCGGCCTTCTGGTGCCGGATGCCGTAGCTGTTGGCGATGTGGAACAGCGAGCCCGCGTCCTTGCCGAGCAGATGGTCGGAGACCAGGCCACGACGCCGCTCCAGAATCCCCGCCAGCGCGATGACGGCGTGCCTGCGGTCCAAGTCTCCAGCGCCCCGCGCCTGGAACTGCCGCACCGCATGACGGATTTCCTCCTCGTCCGCGGAGTGGACCGCGGGGCCGGTCACAGAGGCGTCGACAAGGGCGCCGAGGCCGGGCGGGGCCACCGTCCGGAGCCTGCCGTTCCCGGCCAGCTCCAGGCCGAGCTCGCTCTTCCCGAGCACCGTGTTGATCCTGGCGCGGTAGAGCTGCGCGCCGCGCTCCGCATCGAACCCGCTGAAGTGGAGACCGCAGTCCGCGTAGTCGTGCCGGTACGACCGGGTGGGGCGGCGGACGTGGTCGGCGAGGAACTCGATCACGTCCGCCAGGTCGTCCACGGAGTAGGAAGCGTGCCGGGTAGCGATCGGCCAGAGCCCGGTACGCCCCAGCACCTGGTGCATCAGGGCGGCCGGGTCCGTGCCTAGCTCGCCCTCCAGATACCGGTCCACGCAGTTCTGGCCGAACGCCCACACCAGGTAGCCCGACCGCTCCAGCTCCGTCACGGTTTCGGCGACCGCCGCAGCAGTTCCCCGCAGCCCGAACGGGCGCACCTCACCGCGGCCCCGCCGCGACCAGTAGGCCGGGCGCGGCGGCCACTCGTCACCCGTGACGACGGCCTCCCGCAGGTCGGTCAACCACCGCGTATACGCGTCGGCGGACGGGGTCCCGTCGGACCAGACAGCCGCGGCCATCACCGCCGTCCACTCCTGGAGCGCGCCCTCGCCTCCGAAGGCCTCGCCCAGGAAGTGGGTGACCTCCTGGGCCAGGAGGTCCAGGGCCTCGGCGGACAGACCGTCACGGGCGGTGGCATCGATCAGCCGGGTGAGTTCCGCCACGACCAGGTCGGTCGGCCACCACAGCGGGGTGTCACCTTTTCCGGAGAAGGGGAGTGGCACGGTAGTCAGCTTTCTCGGAGGCTCCCCGGGGGGCGGCGAGGAGGCCGCCCCCCGGAAGGTCAGATCAGGCGCAACGCCATGTCGACGACGCGTACGACGATGTCGACGATCCTCAGCCACATCGGTAGCGGATCCGTGCCGGGTGGTCGCCCGCCGTCGGGCGTGCCGTCGCGGGGCTGAGGGACGCCTCCGGCGAGCGCGTCGCCGCCGCTGCGGCCCTTGGCCGCGAGGGAGGCGTTCGCGCGGGCCGCCTGCCTGTGCTTCTTCCGGCTCATGTCGATTCTCCACTTCCGCCGGACACCTTCCGGCTCCCGTCCAGACTGGGCGAGGGAATCGGGGAACGCGACGGGCCGCCGGGTCCAACTCGGGGAAAGCCACCGGGAATTCCCCGGACCGGTCAGCCGGGCTCGGCAGGATCCCCCGTCAACCGCAAAAGAAGATGGTTGGGGTTGCCCTGGTCGCGTGCCACCCGCCACGTCGTCCCGACGACCGCCTGGTGGCAAAGGTCGCTGGTCTTGTGGCCGAGGCCTTTGTATCCGTCGGCGACCACCCTCAGCCCGGCGGTCACCACCTGGATGGGGATCCCGTCGCTGAGCGCGGCGTCCCGCAACTGCCCCCGCTCGCCCGCGAGATCCAGCACCGATCGCAGCGCCTTCACCACCGCCGCCTCGTCCGTCGGCTCAATCGGCGGCAGCACCAGGGCAGCTTCCCGCATGACCGACATCAGCGTCGGCGCCGAGTCCGACCTGTAGTCGCTCCCGGCGTCCGCGCCGCCCGGTGTCTTCTCCCGGACCGCGCCGGCGGCGCCGAGGGACCGCACCAGGATGCGGTCGGGTTCGACGAACTGGTAGCTGGGGCCGGCCAGTTGCTGCAAGAGCCTCTTCAGCGGAGCCCCGTAGTCACCGGCCGTGAAACCGGGCTGAAGACCGCGCAGGACGGCAGCGAGCTCCGCCATCTGCACTTCCTTCCGGCCGTCCTCGCGCAGCCCGGCCACCGCCCGCGCCACCAGGCGGCGGAGCTCCGACCGGTCCAGCGTGAAGGTGATCACCCGATCCACGGCCGGGCCGGCCTGCGCCTGTCCCGCCGTACAGGCGATCAGTGCCCGGCCGGCCCGGTGCAGGGTGTCGGCGACGGACAGCGCCACGCCCGGCTCAGCGACGACGGCGACCGTCCGCAGGTCCTCCCGGCCGACCGCGGCCTCGACGATCTCCGCGGTCAGAGCGTTGGCCCTGGTCAGTGGCGAATCGTGGGGGATGTGCCGGATGACGAATCCATGCTGCCCGAAGTCCTCGGCGATACCCCTCGCCCGGGTGTCCGAGCAGTCGGCCACGACGAGCCGGTCCGCCACACCGTACGACATGCACTGTTCCTCGGCCGCGGCCTCGATCCGCGTGAGCACGACAGCGGCGCTCTGCTCATGCGGAGCCACGTCGAACAGGTGGTGGGCGTCGACGAAGACTCCGAGATCGAATCGTCCCATCAGTTCTCCCCCAGGACCGGTCGCCGGTCGTCGCTCTCCTCGGGCGGCGGGGCCACCTGGAGCCCGGCGACCAGCCGGTTGAGTTCACTGTGGCCCAGCAAAGGCGGAGCGGCAGTCAACAGGGTCAGCAGCCGGTGGCCGACCGTGCGGACCCCGTCGTCCACGTCGCCGGACGCGGGTGATGAGAAGGCGCACTCGTCGTCCTCGTCCTCCTCCTCGAAGTCCTCGAATTCCGCGAAGTCTTCGGAACCTTCGCGGCCCTCGTAACCTACCCAGTCCTCGTCCGCTGCCTCTTCCTCTCCCCTTCCTCCTTCTCTTTCCTCGTCGTCCGAGTCGCCGTCCTCCGCCCGCCTTCCGAGGATGTCGTCGATGGCGGAACCCGCCTCCGCCGGAGCGGCCACGGGGTCGGAGATCAGTCCTTCAGCCTGGGCCATCTGCATGATCCGGCCCAACGTCTCCAGGAAGATGGCGGGTTGCACCACCACCGGATTGTGCGCGGACCCGGGGAAGGCCAGCCGCACCCCCGACGTGACGCCCCCGCACGCCACCACGATGTCGGCACGCCCCCGGGCTTCGACGAGTTGCTGCACACCGAAGTCCCCCAGGTGCACGGCGATTCTGCGTCGGAGCCCCGGGTCCAGGGGGGTGGAGACGGTGAACATGCCGTACCGAGCGTCCTCCTCCACGGTGAGCCCGAACGCCCTCAGCAGAGCCGCGAGATCACGGGGCGCACTGTCGACGTTGTCGGGGGAGAGGTTGTCCAGCACGTCCGCGAAACGGTAGTTGCTGTAGCCGGGCACACGGAACTTGGTGAACGCGGGCATCAGCCGCAGTCCGCGCCTGCGGCTCTGCTCCTGCACGTCCAGCATCTTCCTGATCTCGGTGCGTTCCTTCTCACTCAGGAAGAACTCCCGGAACAGCTGGGCCTCTCTGAAGTCCCGCGCCTTGCGGGGTCGGCGCAGGAAGCGGTCGACGACGTCGGCGAGATGGTCGATGCCCTTGGCGGTGACCGCCGGCAGGTACCGGACGAGCCGCACGATGCGCTCCCGGTGCGTGGTCGGCAGCGGCAGTCTCGCCAGCGGGCTGAGGACACTCGGAACGCCCAGTTCCACGGCCTCCGCCATCGATTCGAAGCGCCGGAAGACCGTCCCCTGGGGGCGTACCCCGGACAGCTCGCGGGCGGCGTCGAAGAGATAGCTGGCGTTCTCCCCCAGGTTCCGCACGTCCGCCGCGTGCACGGCGACGACCTCCCGGGGGCCCTTGGCCCAGCCGGCGGACACCCGGGTGTTGGCCTCGACGGCGCTGGTGATCCGGCTGAGCGGGCAGCCTGTCATCCAGAGCAGCATGACGCAGGCCCGCAAGAGCGCAGTGATCGCGTCCAAGCCGGGATTCTCGACCGACCCCGTCAGCAGGCGCCGGAGCTGGTCGGCGACCACGCCGGTGCCGATCGGATCCCGCTCGTCGAGGTGGTCGGTGAACTCCTTGTTGGCGAGGTGGCCGGCCTTCCTGTCACGTTCTTCGGCGTCGGCGGTGCCCAGCACGGCGGCCAGCCGCAGCACCCGCTGGCACTGCGCCCGTTCCCGCTCATCGTCCCCGGTGGCGGGGACCACGGACAGCCAGCTCATGGTGTCCCGGACGTGCTGCGAGCGGGCCGCGATCCACAGCAGGGTCAGATCCCCGGCCCCGAGCGCCGCCTCCGCCACCAGCTGCTCCACGACCCGGGCGTCCGCAAAGGGCAGCCCCGAGGTGCTGACCGCCCGTCCGAGCCCGGTGACCACCCAGTGGGCGGACTCCGGGTCCCCGGCCCGTCCGGGAGAGACGCCGATCAGCCGTTCGCTCACGAGTATCTCGCGCACGGCCGCCCGGTCGGGGGCCGCGCTTCCACTGACGGCGCCCAGTGAGGCCCGGTGCAGCGCGTCCAGCCTTTCGCCGAGGGCCACTTCGGTGAAGGGGTGCCGCTGCTGGACCGCCCAGTGCAGCAGTTCGGCGGCGAACGCCTGCTCGTCCACCTGCGAGGCGATCGTCGCGCCCGTCGAGGTGTAGTCGACGTAATGCCGGTAGACGGCGGTCACGTCGGACAGCGCGCGCAGCGCGCGGTCGACCGCGGTCTCCTCCTCGTCCTTCGGCGTCACATGGCTGGCCAGACCGTTCAGATCCGCCTCCTGGAAGTCGACGGCGCTCTTCACCAGGGGGGTGTGCGGGATCACCAGATAGCCGTAGCCGCGCGGGCGCGGTCCTGTGCCCAGGCCGAGACGGCCGGCGCGGCCGAGCCGCTGTGCCACCGTGTCCTGGTTGAGGACCTGGCTGGTGCGTCCACCGGTCGGCGTGGTCAGCGAGCCGACCACCACCGCGTCGGCCGGCAGGTTGATGCCCAGTTTGAGCGTGTCGGTGGCGAACAGCAGGCGGATCAGGCCGTCTCGGAACGCCTTCTCCACGACGCTGCGCAGCCCTTGTTCGAGGCGGGCCGAGTGGTAGCCAACGCCCGTGCGCACCGAGTTCTCGACGGAGTCGCGCACTGTGGTTTGCGGGAATCGGAAGAAGGCGGTGTGCCGCTCGCGCACGTCCTTCTCGTCGAGCGTGCCGAACCGGCCGGCGAAGAGGCTGACCTCGGGACTCACCGGTCCGATGTCCGGATCGCGGCTCAGCAGCACCTGAGCCACCTCGGCGAGTACCTGGGCGTGCTGCCGGGAGCCGACGAAGCACAGCACGCTGCGGACGTCACGGCTGTCGTCCTTCAGCAGCTTCACCGCCACGGCGAGCGCCCGTTCGTAGGCGGGGGCACGGTCGAGCTGGGCCTCGAGCACCGAGTCCTTGCGCCACTGCCGCAGGACCACCCCCAAGTTCTCGAAGCGCTCCTCCAGCCGACCGTCCTCGGCGTGACGCTCGCAGACCCGGCGGTCGTCTCGGACGACCATGTTGAGCGGCACGGGCCGGCGCGTCACCCGGACGACGTGGTCCGGGCTGATGTCCAGCCACCTCCGCACGTCCTCGGCCGCCGCCTCCGTCAGGGTCGCGGACAGGCCCAGGATCGGCATCTGGTAGGACGCGCGGATCGCGGTCAGCAGCATCTCCAGCCGGGGCCCGCGGTCCGGGTCCGCCAGGTTCTGCAACTCGTCGACGACGATCAGGTCGCAGCCGTCCAGCGTCATGCCGCCTGCCATCAGCCCGGCCAACTTCTCAGGGATGATGACGGCCACGTCGTACTCGCCCCGAAGCAGCATCTCGTCGTAGTGGGGGTAGTCACGGGAACCGGGGACGATGCGCCACTCGTACTTCGTGCCGTCGAGGAACTCCTTCCACTCCTCGACGGCCTGGCTGACCAGAGCCTTGGTCGGCATCAGCACGATGGCGCGGCCGTGACGCCGGTGCGCCCGGGTGATCGCGTGGCACACGGCGATCCGCCCGATCCGGCTCTTGCCGCTGGATGTGGGGCCCAGCAGGAGCATCGACCGCTGGGTGGCGATGCACTCCAGCAGCCGGGGCAGGGCCGCGGCCATCAGGTCGGTCTGGCCGTTCTCATCGATGCCGAGGTTCTCCAGCACGGCCGTTGAGTACTGGGCGCGCCGCTCGGCGAGCTCCCGGGAGGCTTCGCCGACCTTCTCGGCGATCGAGGCCGGCAGGAGCCGCGACAGCAGATCGGTCCCCTCGGAAACCCGGTCGCGGGCGTAAGGGCGAAGTGCGTCGTCCAGCCGTTCCGCAATCAGGCGCAGTCCTGGCGCGGCCAGCGGTGGGAAGGCTTCGGGGGCGTCCAGACCCTCCGCCCACATGCGTTCCCTGATGGTCCGCTCAGGCTGGCGCAGCGTGTGTCCGCCGGGGATGGCCGCCTGCCATCTGCGGGCCGCCTCCTTCCACGACCGGCGGGCCTCGATCGCCCAGAACCAGGCGCAGATCGCCTCACGGGACTTGACCCGAGTGCGGTTCGAGGTGCTGGAGAACGCCTGGTCGTCCGTCTCGTCGTACAGGTTGGTCAGGACCGGCCGGATGACAGAGTCGAGGAGGAACCTGCCCCGTTCCCCGGAGGACGGCTCCAACAGGTGCGGCGATATCAGGTCCTGGTAGACCCGCAGATGCGCGTCGCCGAGCATCTCGTGGACGTCCTCGTCTCGGCCCCAGTTCTCGGCCGCCGCGCTCATCAGCTGCGCGTAGCAGCTCCAGCGGCGCACCCAGTCCGCCCCCTCGGCGTACCGCTCCCGGGCCGACTTGGCCACGCCCTCGCCCCTGCCCAGGGGGAGGTCCGCCCAGTCCGGGTTCAGGAACCACACCTCGTCACCCACAGGCTCCCCCGATCCCATGGAGCGCCCCCGCCCCGGTGGCGAGGCAGCGGCTCCCCTGTTCCGCTCCCTGCCAGCCTGGCACAACTCGACCAACACCACCCGAATTTCGCGCGATACGGAACGCGTGACGGCGGGGCGGCGACTGTGCCGCGGGGCCGTTCGGCGGGGTGGAGGCGTCCGCCGGGGCGGTGTGCCAGTTGGTGGCGACCGGCTCGTCGACGGTGATGATGCCGACCGGCAGGGAGACGGGCTCCGGGTCATCGTCACCCTTTTGATGAATGCGGCCGGTTGTCAGTGTGGTGCGTACCTGGTCGGCTCAGACGGGCAGGTGATCCAGGCGGACGGCACTTCGGTCTGGTGGCGGACGTGGAGGACACCCTTGTCCAGGTCGAGGTCCGACCAGCGAAGACCGACGATCTCAGCTCCGCCGTACGAGGCATCCACGGCGTAGCCGAACGCGCCCGATGCCCTGCTCAAGGTGACCTTCAAGGCTCTGCGCAGGGTCAGCCTCGCCCCCGAGGCGCTCACCCGGATCACCCGCGCCGCTCCCGTCCTGCTCCAGATGGAGCACAGCCGCAACAGCTGAACGAACGTGAGACGACCGAAGTTGTCGGCGGGCTGACTGATGCTCATCACCGCGGCTGTTCGGTCAGGAGGGTGCCTTCGAGTGCCCTCGGGTGCCTTCGGGTGCCCTCGGGTGCCTTCGGGTGCCTTCGGGTGCCTCGATGATCTCCATTGCTCCGAGGGCGACGTCACCTGCTCCGAGGGCGACGTCACCTTCATGACCCGGCCCCAGGCGCTCGCTCGGTCCCCGTTGCAGCGATCACCAAATCGGTGCCCCGTCGGTGCCCGATCGAGGCGGAAACCACGGGGAACCACGGTGGCGAGCGGACACCGCTCAGCGCGGTGAGCCACCGCGATCGGGCTCGGCGGGGAGAGTGGGGCGGCGCGAAGCGCGCTGCGGTGTGCCTGGAGGGCGGCGCCTCACCGAGCAGCTCGGCACGATCACTCACCTCGGACGGAATGGCGAAGGCACCTTCCGCCTCACCGAACCGAGGCGGAACCTCAACGCAGATTTGAGTCCCCGCCGGAAGGCCGGCGGGGACTCATGGTGCGCCAAAGGCGGTCGTGAGGTGTGCGGTCAGCTGCAGACCGCGTAGACCGTAATGGTGGTGAGGGCACCCGCCGTCGCGGTCACGGTCCAGTGGTCTCCGTTCGGGTAGGTCTGTCCGAGAACGGTGGCGAGGCCAACGGCAGACAGTCCGCCAGAGATGGGAGAGGTGCCGGCCGGGCAGGCCGGGGAGT
The DNA here is from genome assembly GCF_035983595.1 of Streptomyces sp. NBC_01334. Classification (NCBI taxonomy): domain Bacteria; kingdom Bacillati; phylum Actinomycetota; class Actinomycetes; order Kitasatosporales; family Streptomycetaceae; genus Streptomyces; species Streptomyces sp. NBC_01334. Next base: position 4,377,771 of record NZ_CP130718.1, read on the forward strand.
CGTAGGACGCGTTGACGCCCACCAGGACGGTGTAGTCCTGGGAGACGATCTGCGCATCCAGCGGTCCGGCGGGGCCGGTGGCACCCGTAGCACCGGTTGCGCCCGTCGCGCCAGTAGCGCCCGTGGCACCGGTGGCACCGGTGGCACCCGTGGCACCCGTGGCACCGTCGACACCAGCAGCACCCGTGGCACCCGTCGCGCCCGTGGCACCGTCGACACCAGCAGCACCCGTGGCACCCGTCGCGCCCGTCGCGCCGTCGACACCCGCAGCACCCGTGGCACCCGTCGCGCCCGTCGCGCCGTCGACACCCGCAGCACCCGTGGCACCCGTGGCACCCGTGGCACCCGTGGCACCGGTAGCACCGTCGACACCCGCAGCGCCGGTGGCACCCGTGGCACCGTCGACACCGTCAGCGCCGGTCGGGCCGGTCGGGCCTGTCGCACCGTCGACACCAGCAGCACCCGTGGCACCCGTGGCGCCTGTCGCACCGTCGACACCAGCAGCACCCGTGGCACCCGTGGCGCCTGTCGCACCGTCGACACCAGCAGCACCGGTGGCACCCGTGGCACCGTCGACGCCGTCAGCGCCGGTGGCACCCGTCGCGCCGGTGGCACCCGTGGCACCGGTGGCACCCGTCGCGCCCGTGGCACCGTCGACGCCGTCAGCACCGGTGGCACCCGTCGCGCCCGTGGCACCGTCGACACCAGCAGCACCCGTGGCACCCGTGGCGCCATCGACACCGTCAGCGCCGGTCGGGCCGGTCGGGCCTGTTGCACCGTCAGCACCCGTGGCGCCGGTCGCACCCGTCGGTCCCGTCGGCCCCGTGGGGCCGGTCTGGCCCTTGTGGCCGTGGTCGCCCTTGTGGCCGTGGTCGCCCTTCTGGCCGTGGTCGCCCTTCTGGCCCTGGTTGCCCTTCTGGCCGTGGTCGCCGTAGTGGCCCTGGTCGGTGCAGTGGCCGTCTCGGCATGCGTCGCCACCCGGGCTGGTGGCAGAGGTGATGTTGGCGACCGTCTTCGCGTGATCCATCGCGAGAGCCGGGCTGGCCATACCCGTGAGTACGAGAGCGAGGGACGCAAGGCTGCTGCCCGCAATCCAGCTGCTCCGCCTGGGAAGCGGTCCGAGTGAGGAACTTGTCCTGGGGTCAGGACTCATGCGGTCTCTCCTGATTTCGCGGAGTCGATTAGTCACGCCGCCCCGGCAGGGGCGACATCCGCATCATTACCTTGCGCGACGATTTGTGCACTTTGTGTGAAGCCGTCGCTCTGGCCAGGCCACTCACGCTCCTATCGCCATGTCCATGGCATGACCTGGCCGACTTCGACGCGCCCGGCCAGATCCGTGACACCTATTGGGCGCATTCCCTCCGCGAGGCAAGGGTGGCAGCCGGTCCGCCGGCACCCGCCCGCTTCCTGCCACCCGACCCGGCCCGCTCACCATAAGAATCGGAATTGCGCCGACAACCTTTGATCCGAAATATCCAAGGCGATTACGGCGACTTCCTACCGCGCGATTCAGGCTTTTATCGTCACGCCCGATCGGAATCCCGAAGGCAGGGCCAGAAAATGAAGCCGACCATCTGCCTCCGGGTGATCGCAAAGAGCGAATCGGCCGTAACTGACGATGCGTCACCTCGCTGCTCGACATCGTCGACGCCTGGATCATCTCTGGCGCAGGCTCGGCGGGCGGCACCCAGGATCTGGTTCGAAAAGTCTTGGACGGCGTCCCCGTCGAGCTGCACGACGACCTCCGGGTCGAATTCGGGGCCAATCGCACGCTCGACATCGAACGCGCCCGCAGAAAAGCCGACCATCTGCTTCTGATGCAATCCGACATGACCATTCGACAGGAAATGCCATGGCCTGTGCCGTCCTGTGCGTCTGCTTGATCCCACAGGCCGGCAGTCGCGCCTACCGGTTCAAGGGTCTCGTCCGCGGCAATGTGCACCGGCACCACGAAGGCGTGACACACGAGCGCCTGACCGGTCGACGCTCCCGTCGTGGCTGACTGTCGTCGCCTGAAGGCGGACGGGTCAGATCTCAGGTGGCGGCCTTCACCCGAGCGCGGCAGAGCTGGGCCGTACGAGACCGCGCACCAGTGGCCACTCGACGCAATCGTCAGGCACCGGTTCGGCGTCGCCCTGCCCGGTCTCCGTGGACGTGGCACGCCGCAGCCTCCGGTGGAACCCGAGCGACCCGAGTCGCCGCCCGTCGGCGCACGACGGGTCCACCGCGACGGGGGCCGCGGCCGCTTCCCGCCACGGCGCCGCCGCAGTCGTACGACTCACCACGGTTACCGGCCCGTTGCGGCAGCGGCACCGCGTGCGGGCCCCTGACCACGGCCACTCACGGAACCCCTGCCGCGAGGCTCCGCCACCGTCGGCGGCGTCATGTCCAGGCACGTGCGGGACTCCGGCCGGGCAGGCTTCCGCGGAGTTGAACCGGCGTGCGCGGACTGCCTCGTCCGAGTGTCTTGGGCCTTCGCCTCCAGGTCCGTGCAGCGCCTCGGACATGCGCGCATAACCGCGCTTTTGCACCGTCCGCATCCTGGGACAGGCCGACTTCGGACCGTCCGTCACCCGGCACGAGGACTATGCTGCCGTACAGACGTCCCAGACCCCGGCGGCATGCTGTTGCTGAACGCAGATGACTGCGGGCTGCGGACTCCTGGTCTGTCACCCCGCGCATCCCTGGAGGGAACCGGGTGGACCCCATGTCCTGCTCTGCAGGCTGTCGGACCGGCCGTAGCGCTGCCTCCACCGAACGTACGCCCCTGTCGGCAGCGCGCCCGGGGCCGGGACTCCGGCACCACCGCGCCCACTGCCGGATGGTCTTCCGAACCGAGGCGTCATGCTCCTTCCCCAGCTGCCCCACCTCCCCCAACTCACCGTGTACCGCCATGACCGCAGGAAGCGGACGCTGATCACCCTGTCCGGTGAGATCGATTTCGACTCCGCGCCGTTGCTGTGCGCTTCCCTGGAGCAGTGCCTGCGCGAGGGTGTCCACACCATCGACGTCGACCTCACCTCCGTCCGCTTCTGCGACTGCAGCGGCCTCAACGCCTTCCTCCGCGCCGCGCAACGCACCACCCTGGTCGGCGGGATCATGCGGTTGCACCATCCGCCGCCGATGCTGGCCCGGCTGCTCGACCTCACCGGCTGCGGCTTCCTCCTGCTCGGCCCTCCGTCCGGCCCGCTGCCGTCCCATCCCGGATGCGCTCCGGCCGTGCCCGCCCCGGCCGCGCCGCACGGGTCGGTCCCGACGGCGCCTGTTCTCTCGGGCGATGTGCGATGACGGTCGGCCCTCGGCAGCGGCGGTCCCGGAAGCCTGCGGGCGGCGGGCCGTCCACCATGGTCCCGGTGCGATTACGTCGGTCTCCCGTACGCGACGACGGCTCCTGTCGGCCCGGCTCCCCGCGGCTCGGCACCGACGGATCATTGCCTTGCGGCATCAGACAACTCACCTTGTCCGGCCGGGGCTTCGCGCTCGCTGACCTCTCGGTCCGGCCGCACCCACAGGGTCGCTTCCCCGCTCCTCCCACGCGGGAACGGCTGTCGACCGACGACCAGGCGTCACTCGACGCCACCACGGTGGACCGGGCCGGTCGTTCGACTTCGGCTGCGTTCCTCTCCCCGGGGTGGCTGTATCTCGGGGACGTAAGCGGGGCGAGGCCGAAGGGCCGCCTTGTCACGATGCCCGGGGGCGGTGGCCCGAATGGGCTCTGACAGCCGGTCGGCCCGCATCCGGGTGCTGGTGGCCGAGCAGGCCGCCCGACGTGGTGCCCAGGTCGGTGTGGTGGACGTGTGCACCGCGGCCGTGGCCGCGCTCCCGGTCGGAGGGGCCGGGCTGTCGGCGATGTCCCGGACCGCGCCGAGCCACCCGCTGTGCAGCACCGACGACATCAGCGCGCGACTGGAAGAGCTCCAGCTCACACTGGGTGAGGGGCCTTGCGTGGAGGCCTTCGCACGCGGCTCGGCCGTCCTGACACCCGATCTGCTCACCGTCGAACTACAGGATCACTGGGCCGTGTTCGCCGACGCGGCCCTGGAGGCCGGAGCCCGCGCGGTCTTCGCGCTCCCCCTCCAGATGGGCGCGATCAGCCCGGGAGTCCTCGACCTGTACGCCGATGTCCCGACCGTGCTCGACACGGAGGAACTGGCCGACGCGTTGGCGTTCGCCGATCTGGCGACCCTCCTCCTGCTCGACGCAAGGATCGACGCGACGGGCGCACCGACGGGCGCAGCGACCGACGGACCGGTGCCGGACCGCGGCTTCGAGGACCTGGGCGGGTACCGGGCGGAGATCGACCAGGCCAGCGGGATGCTCACGGCCCAGCTCGGAATCGGCATCGACGAGGCCTTCGTCCTGCTCCGCGCCCACGCCTATGCGCGGGGACGCCGGCTCGCCGACGTGGCCGCCGACGTGGTGGCCCGCCGGCTTCGTTTCCCACCGGACGCGGAGCCGGATCAGACCGAGGAGGCAACCTGACGTATCGGTGCCGGCCGAGGAACGTGTCGTACTTCCCGCCCTTCCGGGCAGGGACTGGTCTCAATCGAGGGTGCCCACGATGGATCAACAGCTTCTGGCCAAAACCTTCGTCGAGCTGGCCGACAATCTGGTCGCCGACTTCGACCTCATCGACTTCCTGCGCCTGCTGACCGACCGCTGCGTCGGCATGCTCGACGCGAGCGCCGCCGGGGTGCTCCTCGCCGACCAGGACGGCAAACTCCGCGTCATGGCCGCCTCCGACGAACAGGTGCGGCTGCTGGAACTCTTCCAGCTCCAGAACGACGAGGGCCCCTGTCTCCAGTGCTTCCACACCGGCGTACCGGTGATCATCCACGACCTGACCCTGGAGGTCGATCGCTGGCCACGCTTCGTCACGGCGGCCCACCGCAGTGGGTTCGGGGCCGTCCAGGCCCTGCCCATGCGCCTGCGGGACGAGACCGTGGGCGCCCTGAACCTGTTCCGCGCCGCGCCCGGCCCCTTCGAACCGACCGCCACACTCGTCGCCCAGGCGCTGGCCGACGTCGCCACCATCAGCCTGCTGCAACAACGCACCGCCCACCGCAGCACCGTGCTCAACGAGCAGCTGCACACGGCGCTGAACAGCCGGGTGCTGATCGAACAGGCCAAGGGGAAACTCGCCGAACGCCAGGGCATCGACATGGAGCGGGCATTCAGCGCGCTGCGCGGCTACGCCCGCGCCCACAACCGGCGCCTGGCCGATGTGGCCCGCGCCTTCATCGACGACTCCGAACCCCTCGCCGGTCTGGGGGCCTGACCCACGCGCCGACGCGGGCCCGCTGCCGCTCCGCGCCGTCCTCGCTCGGACGGCGGTACGGTTCCGTGGACATGACGGGGATCGCTCGCGGGGCCGGTCTGTTTCAGCGGGCCGGGCGCCGGGTGGAGCGCCAGATGGAGCGGGCCACCAGGTAGAGCAGATCGACGACGAGAAGTATGACGCCGGCGGAAGCCAGATAGAGCATGCCGTCGACGCTCACGCCGATGGCGACCAGAGCGATTGCGGCGATGAGCAGGGTCAGGAAGAGGACCATGACGGCATGCCTCCTGGGGAAGGAACCGTGCGGTGGCGGCCGCTGCCCCCGTGGGGTTTCGGCCTTGAGGATCTCAGGCGGTCCGTCGGGCGCGGTGGCGGGCTTCCCGGAGTCGGACCTTCGACGGGAGACGGTCCAGGCCTGCGGAGTCTCGTGCGTGTGCGAGCGTTTCCCGGCTCAGCTGTCCCAGAGTCCGCGCCGGCTCCGCGTAGGGCTCCAGCATCAGCCGCACGCGCGCGGTGGGAGCGGTGCGTCGACCCGTCAGCCGGATCCGAGCCCGCGAGACCCCGTTCATGGCTCGCGCCTCTTCCTCGATGGCGTCCTCCAGCGTCCGGCCGTCTAGCCGGACCGCCGCGCCGTCCTCGCTGTGGACGAGGACCCTGTCCAGGCGATGTCCGCGCTGCGCGAGGAGCCACCACAACAGCAGGACCAGCAGCACGGCGAGCACCGCGATCACGGTCGGCCACCACCAGCCCTCGTCCCGCCACCGGGTACGTCCCTCGACGCCCAACAGCACATCGTCCGGCCCGAGGAAGGGCCACCAGCCCGGCATGACGAAACCCCAGCGGCGCTGGAGATCCAGCCCTCCCACCAGCACGCCGCCGCCCAGGGCGAACAGTCCGAGGCCGAGAAGCCCCAGCAGCACCCGGTTCACCGTCCTGAGCATCAGGATCACCTCAGCCCTTCTTCGGGCGCCGGACGCGCACGGTCAGCGCGGGTTGCCGGGCGAGACCCAAGGACGTCACGGCTTCCCCCAGCGTGGCGGCCAGATCCTCGCGGACCTCCTCGAGCCCGCGGAAATGGGCCTCTGCCAGGACTTTGACCTTCCGGCGGCCGACAGCGATCCGGGCCGACCGGACACCGGGCACCCGCATCGCCCAGTCGCGCAGCACCAGGGCGGCCGCGCGGCGGTCGAGCCCGGCTCGGACATCCTCGGCACCGGGGGCGACGGTGGGCTGCCGCATGGGCAGCAGCCCACGCAGACCCGGCGTCACCGCCAGCAGAAAGAGCCACAGGCCGAGTGCCATGGCCACCGCGGCCCCGACGATCACCCAGATGTCGTCCAGCGGCCGTGTGGCCAGTTCCTCGGCGAGCTGCCGCCGCCATCTCATCGCCGGCCCGCCTGCCCGCACGGAGACCACGTCGTACAGGAGCAATCCGACGGCCGCGGCGGACAGCAGGGCCACCAGGGCCGCGGGAATCCGGCGCGCCGACCAGAAGCGGCGCGCCGGCCGGCCCGATGGGATCGCCGCCGTCGCGCCCGTGCCCGGGGTGTCATCGGCGGACGGAGCCGCCTGTCCGGGATCGACGGGAAGGTCGCTGTCGCTGTCACCGGTCGACTGCCGCCAGGTGTGTGCGCTCATCTCACCCTCTCCTGGTCCGTGTGCCGTCCATGCGCCGCGTGCAGCCTCTCGACCGACACGACGAGGTCGGACACGTCCATGCCGACCCATGTCCTGAGCCGTTCGGTGACCTCCCGGCGCACCGCGGCGCACTGCGCCCCGATGTCGGACGGATAGCCGAGCTCGACGGCGATGCGCAGCCGCGCCTCGCCGAGCGCCGCCTGCCGTCGAGCGGCGGACTCGGCGTCTCGTCCTGCCGTGTTCCGCCCCGGTGTCCGCCGCACAGATGTGTTCACGCGTGGCGTCCGGCGGCCCGGCGGTACGCGGCCGGCCGACTCGGTGAACCCGCTCAGCGCCTCGCGCGCCACACGGGAGGCGATCTTCGCAACGACCCGGTCGGCGACGGTGATCGCACCGCGCTCCTCGCGGGGAACGGCCGGACGCCGATCTGCTTCACCGGTCACTGCCGCCAGTCCCCCCGAGTCCGTCGCCGGTCGTCACGGATCCGCTCCTGGCGGTCCCGGCGGCGGACGAAGTCGCCCGGTTCGAGATCGCCTTCCGTGAACCGCCCGACCACCAGACCGACGACACCCAGCCCCAGCACCAGCAGGAAAGCCCAGAAGTTACCGAAATACGCCGCGAAACCCAGCGCCATTCCGGCCATCAAGCCCACCACGGCCCTGCTCATCACGCGCTCCTTCACTCAAGCGGGCTGCTCCGCGCGCGCCCCGGCTACTGGATCCGCTGCCGCTCTTCCCCTTCGTCCTCCTCGTCGGCCGGCAGCTTCACGTCGCTGACCGAGATGTTGACTTCCACCACTTCCCGACCCGCCATCCGCTCCACCGCGGAGATCACGTTCTCCCGCACCTCGGCGGCCACGTCCGTGATCGAGACGCCGTAGTCGACGACGATCTCCAGGTCGATGGCCGCCTGTAGCTCACCGACCTCGACACTGACCCCCCGCGTGGCGGACTTGCCACTGCCGGCGCCGGGCACCCGCTCCCGCACGGATCCCATCGAGCGGGCGAGTCCACTGCCCAGGGCATGGACGCCGAGCACGTCCCGTGCCGCCATTCCGGCGATCTTCTCCACCACCACGTCGGCGATGGTCGTCCGGCCACGAGAACCGGGCGCACCACCAGGCTTTACGCCGGTGTTCTCAGTCATCGGGACATTCCTCCCTCACGACGCTCACATGGCACTCACCATTGAAATTGTAGTCGTTTTAGAATGGTTTGCCCGGATAAGGAGCATGAACTGGAGTGGTCCAACAGGTGGCCCGAGCGTCCCTGCCTGGAGTCCCGCCGCACACGCCGGGCGCAGTACGACGGGAGCCGGGCGCAGTACGACGGGAAGAGAACCGCGGCCATGGGAGCAAGGGGGTGAGCGACTGGTGGAAACCGAGGCATGGACACATGCAGCAGGGCACCTGCTCGACCTCGGGCGGCTGCTCCCGCTCGGCTGGCCGGACGACGGGACATGGATCACCGAGCAAGCGGCCGTCCTGGTTCTCGGGCGCGCGGCCGCCGAGATTCCCGGTGTTCGGCTGGAGTCCCTGCGCGTCGGGTCGGCACCGCTCGAGCCCGTGTCCGAGCCGGCCGTCCGTCCGCCGGCCGGCGCCCTGCCGCCCGGCCCGCTCAGGATCGAAGCCGCCTTCACCGCATCCCTCGGCCGGCCAGTGCCCGAAACCGCCACCCGGTTGAGGAGCGCGCTGCTCAGCGCGGCCGCTGAACGGCTCGGCCTGGCCACCGTGACAGCCGACCTGCACGTCACGGATCTCCAGGAGGTCTCGGAGACGGAAGCAGTCAGGTCGCGAACCTCGACGACGGCCATGAAGCCCCCGCCGGAAGCCGCAGCCGCGCGAAGCTCGCCCCCTGCCACCGGAACAGGATCCATGCGAGGGCGCGTCGGAGAACTGGCGGACGTCGCGACGGCTGTTCCGGGGGTTGCCCGCCTCACCGCCGTGCTGGGAAGCCGTCCGGTCAGGCTGGAGGACCATGACGATCCACCCGGCCGGCACATCGAGGTCCACCTCGCGGTCGCCCCAGGACACCATCCCCTGGGAGTCGCGCGCGCCGTCCGGGCCGCCGTGGCCGACGCCGCCGCCCTTGACGCCCCGGGCCCGATCACCGCGGCCGTCCTCATCACGGAGACCGCGGCCTAGCCGGCCAGGTGTCGACGACGCCTCGACGCGTTCGACGTGATCCGCCCCCGTTGGAACGAAAGGGAGACATGATGCCGCTCTATCTGTCGAGATTCAGCTACACGCCGGAGACCTGGGCGCGGCTGATCGACCACCCGGAGGACCGCGCACGGGCCGCTCAGTCGTACATCGAGTCCGTCGGCGGGAAGCTCCACGGTTTCTGGTACGCCTTCGGCACGCACGACGGCTACAACCTCTGGGAGGCTCCGGACAACGTGTCCATGGCCGCGGTTGCGCTGGCCATCAGCGGAGGCGGCGCGCTCAGCTCGTTCGAGACGACGGTTCTCCTGACCGTCGATGAGACGCTGAAGGCCCTGCGCGCAGCCGAGCAAGTCCGATACCGGCCTCCTGGCGCGTAGCGGCGGACCAGCCACGGCGACCGGGGCGGCAACAGCGCTCCGGTACGGCACACGAGCACAGGCCCTCGACGACGGACCGTCCGGCGTCACCCAGGGCTGCCGGCGGGACCGGCGCAAACCCTGGATGCCTTTCGCTTCCCCGGCCGAGACAGTCGCCATGGTCGGCGTGGGACGCGGACCGCCCCGGCGTCATGAGGCGTCGGGGCGGGGCGCTCCGGTCGGATCCTGGCGTCCGAAGGCCGCCGGGCGGGTGGGGTGGGGCAGGTGGGTCAGGCGGCCCAGTAGGGGCCGGTCGCGGTGCGGTGGAGGAGCGTGACCGGGCTGGCGTCGGCCGTGTGCACGCGGAGCTGGAACCGCAGGTGCTTGCCGGCCGGGACGGTGCCCGACAGGGCGAACTGGTGGCCACCGCCGCCGTGGCGGGTGACGGTCTGGTAGGCCGACGGATGCTTGCCCGAAGTGTCCGTCAGGTAGAAGCGGCCCTCCACGAGCGCGTCGTCCGGGGCCTTCTCCTCGAGTGAGACGTGCACCAGGGTGTTGTGCAGGCGTGGCCCGGAGTGGACGACCGGGTCCGCGAACGCCAGGCCGACCCACTCGCCGGAGGGCAGTTCCACATCGGTGACGTTCGATTCGTTCAGCATCGAGGGGTTGGGCACGGTGTCCTCCTGGCTCGGGTCGGTCGGGGTGGGGATCGGTGTGTCGGTACCGGGGGCCTTGCGCAGCCGGGTCGCGACCCTGGCGCGGAAGTCGGCCATGGTGAAGCCGCGCGGGTCGGTCTTCGTGTTCGTCCACTCCTTGTGGCCGATCACGGACGCGGCCGACCAGCCGTGCGCCCGGCACAGCGCGGCCGAGGCGCGGACCATGGCCTCCAACTGGACGGCCGGCCAAGGGTCCTTGCCGTCGCCGAGGTTGACGCACTCGAAGCCGTAGAAGTGGACGTTGCCGTCCGTGTCGTTCTCGTTCGGCGCGGGTAGCCCCTTCTCGGCGACGACCGCCTTCAGCACGTCGCCGTCGCCCCTGCCGGCGTGGTTGGCGCGGCCCCAGCCGACGAGGTGCACGACGCCCCGTTTGTCGATGACGCCGTGACACAGCGGTCCGGGGAGACCGGCGTATCCGTCGCGGCATATCGCCACGGAGGCGGCCGTCCCGGATGTCACGGTGTGGTGGACGACCACCCCCGCGACCGGGCCCCACGCGCCGTGTCCTGCGCGGTTGTGGGTGCGCCAGCCGCCGACCTCGACGACGGTGACGCCCTCGGCTCTGAGGGCGGCGAGAACCCTGGCTGCGGTGAGGGGAGTTGCCATGGTGGTTCCTTTCGGAGAAGCCGTGCCTATCTGGGTGCCCCGTCAATCACTTCGCCACCGTCGAACTTGCCGCCGCAGCAACGGAGTCCGACGTTCGCGGCGGGGCAATTCATCCCGCTCCCGGCCCACCCGCCGCACAGGGGAAAGGTGCGGCGTATCCGTCGGCATCGGGCCATGACGTCATCGAGGACAACGACGTGCAAGCCGGACGGTGGAATGCGGGATCGCGCGGTCGTTCGCGCAGGTCGGCGTCTAGGGTCGTCCGGTGACGAGTAGCAGTGTGCGGCGCTCCCCCGTCCTCGACGGCGGCCGTCCGACGAAGGTGTCCGACGACTGGCAGGGCCGGCTGCGCCTGTTCGGATATGCCGGGCGACCCCGGACCGGCGTCCGGGAACTTCTGGTGCCGCCCTTTCCGGGGCCGTCGACCCGCTGGGCGGAGCTCATACGCCTCGGTCCGGCCGGGGCGTACCGCGCCGCGAAGGTGATGGACTGGCTGGGGCCGGTGCTCGTCGCCGTGCTGGCCGGGGTGATCCGGTTCCGGCGTCTCGGGCAGCCGCGGGACCTCGTCTTCGACGAGACCTACTACGCCAAGGACGCCTGGGCGCTGCTGCGGCTCGGCTACGAGGGCACCTGGCCGGACCGCAAGGTCACCGACCCGCAGATCCTCGCGGACCCGTCGGTGATCCCGCTCTCCGACACCGGGGCGTTCGTCGCGCATCCGCCGACGGGCAAGTGGGTGATCGCCCTCGGCGAGTGGATGTTCGGCCTCACCCCGTTCGGCTGGCGCTTCATGACCGCGGTCCTGGGCACGCTGTCGGTGCTGATGCTGTGCCGCATCGGACGCCGGCTGTTCCGGTCGACGGCGCTGGGCTGTCTGGCCGGGACGCTGATGGCGCTGGACGGTCTGCATGTGGTGATGAGCCGGTCCGCGCTGCTGGACCTCGTCGTCATGTTCTTCGTGCTGGCGGCGTTCGGCTGTCTGCTGCTCGACCGGGACCACGCGCGGGCCCGGCTCGCGGCGGCCCTCCCGGTGGACGGGGACGGCCACGCGCGCCCGGACCGGGTCACCGGCGACCGGGCCGGGACAGGACCGCGTCCGTGGCGGCTCGCGGCCGGCGTCTCCCTGGGGCTGGCGGCCTCGACCAAGTGGAACGGCCTGTACTTCCTCGCCTTCTTCGTGGTCCTCACCCTGCTGTGGGACGTCGGCTCGCGCCGCGTGGCCGGGGCGGGGCGCCCGTACCGGGCGGTGCTGCGCAAGGATCTCGGCTGGTCCCTGCTGTCCGTCGTGCCGGTCGCCGTCGTGACCTATCTGGTGACGTGGACCGGCTGGTTCCGGTCCGACGGCGGTTACGGGCGGCACTGGGCGGACGGCCGCGGCGGCACCTGGTCGTGGATACCGGCCCCGCTCCGCAGCCTGTGGCACTACGAGTACGGCGTCTATCAGTTCAACGTGGGGCTGCACACCTGGCACCGGTACGAGTCGAACCCCTGGAGCTGGTTGGTCCTCGGCCGCCCGGTGCTGTTCGACTACCGGTCGCCGAAGGCCGGTCAGGACGGGTGCCACGCCGCGGCCGACTGCTCGCAGGCCGTCCTCGCGCTGGGCACACCGCTGCTGTGGTGGTCGGCGTGCTGCGCACTCGTGTATCTGCTCCACCGGTGGGCGCTGCGCCGCGACTGGCGCGCGGGCGCCGTCCTGTGCGCGGTGGCGGCCGGCTATCTGCCCTGGTTCCTGTACCAGGACCGCACGGTCTTCTCCTTCTACGCGGTCGCCTTCGTGCCGTACCTGTGCCTGGCCGTGGCGATGACGCTGGGCGCGCTCCTGGGCCCGCCGGGCGCGGACGACAGACGCCGGACGCTGGGCGCGGTCGTCGCGGGCGGGCTCGTGCTGCTCATCGCCTGGAACTTCATCTATTTCTGGCCCGTGTACACGGGCCAGGCGATCCCGGTCGGCGACTGGCGGTCACGGATGTGGCTGGACACGTGGATCTAGCCGGGCGGACGCACCCCGACGGCCGAACGCGATCACTGCGGTCTCCACGGTCTCCCCGTTCACCGCGATCACCGCGATCACCGCGATGAACACCATGGCCGACGACGACCACGCCGACCGCGTCGAACTGCGGTCGGCTCGGTCATCGTCGGTCGTGGCCCGGCTCCGACGGATCCGGGCCGTGGCTACTTGAGTTCGGCGTCGGTGTAGTAGCCACCCGCGACCAGGACGTACTCGTAGTTGGTCTTGTCGACGGTCGTCGGCTGCAGCAGGTAGGCGGGCACGGCCTTGACCCCGTTGTCGTAGGCCCTTCTGTTGTTCACCTTCGGCGTCTTGTCGTTGAGTATGTCGTCGGCCATCTCGGCGGCGACACCGGCGAGTTGACGGAGGTCCTTGTAGACGGTCTGCGACTGCTCACCCGCGATGATCGACTTCACCGAGGCAAGTTCGGCGTCCTGCCCGGTGACGATCGGCAGAGGCTTGTTGCCGGAGCCGTAGCCGTCCGCCTTCAGCGCGTTCAGGACGCCGATGGAGATGCCGTCGTACGGCGACAGGACCGCGTCGACCTTCCTGCTCCCGTACGCGTCGGAAAGGATGCCGTCCATGCGCTTCTGCGCGGTGGGCCCGTCCCAGCGCAGGGTGGTGACCTCCTTGAGCGCGGTCTGGCCGGACCGGACCACCAACTGCTTGGTGTCCAGGTACGGCTGGAGGAGGTGCATCGCGCCGTCGAAGAAGAACTTGGTGTTGTTGTCGTCGGGGGAGCCGGCGAACAGCTCGATGTTGAACGGGCCCGCGCCGTCCTCCAGGCCGAGCTTGTCGATGATGTAGCGGGCCTGGAACCGGCCGACCTGCTCGTTGTCGAAGGACACGTAGTAGTCGACGTTCTCGGTACCGAGGATGAGCCGGTCGTAGGAGATCACCGGGATGTCCGCGTCGGCGGCCTGCTGGAGCACGCCGTTCAGCGACTTGTTGTCGATGGCCGCGATGATCAGCGCGTCGACGCCCTGCTTGATCAGGGCCTCGATCTGTGAGACCTGCGTCTTCGGGTCGTCCTGGCCGTACACCAGCTTGGTCCGGTAGCCGTCGGCCTTCAGGTCGTCGACGACGCTCTTGCCGTCGGTGAGCCAGCGCTCGGAGGCCTGCGTCGGCATGGCGATGCCGACAGTGTCGCCCGTGCCGCTGCCCTCGGAGCTGCCCCCGATGTTGCTGCCGCAGGCGGACAGCGTGAGGGCGAGAGAGACGGCTCCGGCGGTGGCGGCGAGGGCGGCTCTTCGGTTGCGCATGGTGATCGTTCCTCGTTCTTCTCGTCGTTGAGAGGATGGGGGGTGTCAGAAGGCTGTGGGGAACCGGTGGAGCGGGCCGGGCGGCCGACGAGCGGGGGGGCGATCCGGGGTGGGACACGCCGTGTCCGCTTCCGTGCGGGCCGGTGCGGGGTCGGGTGTCGACCCCTCAGGGGGCGCCGTGCGGGTGGGTCTCGGGCGCTCCGTACCGACCGGACGCGCGGTGGAGCGGTCGGCCCCGCGGCGCGGATCCGCGCGGCGGTCTTCTGGATCCGCGTGCGGCCGCGAGGCCGTCAGGGGCCTGGCGCGCCTGTTCATGGACGGTGAACAGGCGGAGGGTCACGCTGAACCGACTGACGATCGGATCGCCCGGCGCGTCGCTCGGGCCGACGCTCGAGCGCCTCGGTGTCCGGTGGATCGTCGATCGGTGCGGCGGTACGGCCCTGTAAGCAGGCCTCGCCGAATCCCGTGATCGCGTCACCGGGGCGCACCTGTACATACGCCGGGCGGCGCCGGGGCGCGCCTGCCACGTATGTACTGATTTCAGTGGCGCGCAGGGCACTTGCCTTTCAGCCGTTCGAAATATCGTCACGTGGTCGGAATGGTGGCGTGACAATAAGAGGGGGTGTGCGGGGTGTCAACGCTACGAACAGAAACGGTTCCGGAAAGTGGTGGAGATCGCTTTCTGTCCGCGTCGACGCCTTCGGCGCGGCGCCGGAGAATCCCCTCGGACTTCCGCATTTCTCCTGGTCAGCGCCTTGGCCCGACCCGGCCGGGCCATACCGGTGAGCGCTACGACCCTTGCTGTGAATACGCCATGAAAAACGTGCCCGGAGCCGGCGAGGTCCGTCCCCCGTGGTGTTCAGCGCAGCGTGAGGGGGGTCTCGCAGGCGACCCGGGTCAGCTTCTCGGGGTTGCGGACGTAGTAGATGCCGGTGATCCGGGCGTCCTCGACGCGGACCGCCATGACGCCGTCGTTCTCGCCGTCGAGCCGGACGAGGAGTGCGGGATGGCCGTTGACCAGGGCGAGTTCGCCGGTGAGGGTGGCATCGATCCTGCCGGCGCCGCCGATGATGAAGCGGGCCACCTTGTCGGCACCGACGACGGGCCGTCGCGCGGCCTGTTTGACGCCGCCGCCGTCGCTCAGCAGGACCACCTCGGGCGCGAGCACGTCGAGGAGGCCCTGGAGGTCCCCGGTGTCGAGCGCGCGCCGGAACGACTCCAGCACCGCCCGGGTCTCGCGCGGGGAGACCACCTCGCGCGGACGGCGGGCGTCGACGTGCTTACGGGCGCGGTGCGCGATCTGGCGGACGGCCGCGGGGCTCTTGTCGACAGCGGCCGCGATCTCCTCGTAACCGACGTCGAAGGCCTCGCGCAGCACGAAGACGGCGCGCTCCGTCGGCGACAGGGTCTCGAGGACGAGCATCAGCGCCATCGACACGCTCTCGGCGAGCTCGGCGTCCTGGGCCACGTCCGAGGTGGTGAGCAGTGGCTCGGGCAGCCAGGGGCCGATGTAGGCCTCCTTGCGGCGCGTCATGGTGCGCAGCCGGTTGAGCGCCTGACGGGTCGTGATCCGGACCAGGTAGGCGCGCCGGTCGCGCACCTGTGCCAGGTCGACGTCGATCCAGCGCAGCCAGGTCTCCTGGAGGACGTCCTCGGCGTCCGCCGCCGATCCGAGCATCTCGTACGCGACCGTGAAGAGGAGGTTGCGGTGGGCGACGAACGTGTCGGTCGCCGGATCAGCGGTGTCGTCGCCCATGGCTCGGCCCTTTCCTCTTCCTCGCGGTCGGCCCTGGCTGCCGACGGTCCGCAGGCGTGCGTGCACACCGAGGTCCATTCTTCCCCGTGCGGACGCGCCTGCCTCGCTGGGGCGTGTCCGACCACGCGCGTCGGATCGGCGCGCGGCGTCCGGTGCGGTGCATCCCAAGGCGGAGGATCGCCCGCGTACCGGATGTACCCGGGTGATCCGACAACGCGGCGAGGTGCCGTGCCGGGCGCCGCGCGCCCGGCGGGAGTTGCCGGACGCGTCCTAGGCCGCCCGGCCGGCGGTGTCGGGGGCCTCACCCTGCTTCGCCCGGAGCAGTGCCCCGCGCTTGCCGTCCTTGCTCCACCAGGTGCGCACGCCGGGCTTGCGCGCCTCGTACGCCAGTTGCCAGACGGTGCTCCTGCACACGATCTCCTTGACCCTCCCGCCCAGACGGCCGCCGAGGTACAGGCTGATCGCCATGTCGTTCCTGCGGGCGAACTGGAAGACGCCGGTGCGCCGTCCGAGGCTCAGGCACTGGCCGGCGAACCCCACGTCGAGGGGCGTGGGCAGCTCGTCGGCGATGCGGCTGAGCACCGTCTCGGCGGCCTGCGGGCCGAGTTGGACCGCGGACTGGCAGCCCTGCCGGAACGGCAGGTCCGACGGTGCCGCGGAGTCCCCGGCCGCGACGATGCGCGGGTCGTCCACGCTGGTCAGGGTCTCGTCGGTGCGCAGGCGGCCCAGGGCGTCGGTGCTCAGTCCGCTGCGCGCGGCCAGGTCCGGCACCCCGAACCCGGCGGTCCAGACGGTCACCTCGCTCGGCAGCTCGCGGCCGTCGACGAGCCGCACGGCCTCGCGGGTCACCTCCGTCACCCAGCTGTCGGGGCCGTCGAGCACGGTCACGCCGAGCTTGGCCAGCCGCCCGGCGACCGCGCGGCGGCCCCGAGGGTGCAGATACGGGCCGAGCACGCCACCGCAGATCAGGGTCACGGTGCGGCCCGCCTCCGCCAGTTCGGCGGCGGTCTCGATGCCGGCCGGGCCGGCGCCGACCACCGACACCGCGGCCGAGGCGGGCGCGGCGGCGATGACCGGCCGCAGCCGCTCGGCCTCCTCCAGGTCGGCGAGCGGGTAGGCGTGCTCCGCCGCGCCGGGCACCTGCGGGTCGGCGCTGCCGCTGCCCACCGCGTAGATCAGGTGGTCGTAGTCGACCGTGCCGCCCGAGGCCAGCTCCACGTGGCGCCCGGCCGCGTCGATCCGGGTCACGGTGTCGACCGTCAGCCGGACGCGGTCGGCCAGGATCTTCGCGTAGTCGACGACCGCGTCGTCCGACCCGCCCACCAGTTGGTGCAGCCGGATCCGCTCGACGAAGGTGCGGCGGGGATTGATCAGCGTCACGGTCACGTCGTCGCGCTGCGTCAGGCGGTTGGCCGCCATGACGCCGGCGTATCCGCCGCCGATCACGACAACATCGGTGTTCTCGGCCATGTCGTCTCCTCCATGTTCGGTGGTTCGGCCTCAAGACACCGCGTCGCCGATCCCTGTGACAGCATGTGAGGCAGGTCACTCCACTTTGCCCGGAGAGGACCCTCAGAGCACCCGGAGGAGACCCGGCGAATGCCCGGAGGAGGTCCGGAGAAGACCGGAGCAGGCCCCGGAGCAGGCCCGGAGAAGGCCCGGGGGGATCCGGCTAGAGATCGCCCGCCCGGGTGCCCGCTCCCGGGGCGATCAGGCCGGTCTCGTAGGCCACGACGACGGCCTGGGCGCGGTCCCGCAGGCGGAGCTTGGCGAGGATCCGGGCCACGTGGGTCTTCACGGTGGCCTCGCTCAGCCGGAAGCGCGCGGCGAGTTCGGCGTTGCTCAGGCCGGTGCCGAGGGAGCGGAGGACCTCGAGTTCGCGAGGGGTGAGCACCGTCAGGTCGCGGTGCAGGGCGACCGAGGCCGCCGTCTCGCGGGCGACGAAGCGTTCGACCAGGCGCCGGGTGATGGCCGGCGCGAGCAGCGCGTCACCGGTGCGGGCGAGACGGACGGCGGCGACCAGGTGCTCGGGGGTGACGTCCTTGAGGAGGAAGCCGCTCGCCCCGGCGGTGAGAGCCGCGTACACGTAACGGTCGAGGTCGAAGGTGGTCAGCATGATGACGCGGGGCCGCTCGGGGGATTCGGCGCCGGAGAGGATCCGCCGGGTGGCCTCCAGGCCGTCGGTCCCCGGCATCCGGATGTCCATGAGGACCAGGTCGGGCCGGGTGCGGCGGACCGCGTCGACGGCCTCGTCCCCGTCGCAGGCCTCGGCGACGACGTCGATGCCGTCCGCCGCCAGGATCATGCCGAAGCCGGTGCGGACCAGCGCCTGATCGTCGGCGATCACCACGCGCGGCGGCTGTTCGGTCACGCGATCTCCTCCACGGGTATGACGGCGCGGACCTCGAAGCCGCCGGTGGGGCGCTCGCCCGCGTGGAGGGTTCCGCCGTAGACGGCGAGGCGTTCGCGCAGGCCGCTCAGTCCGCGGCCGCCACCGAGGCCGTCCGGTGCCGCGGACGTGCCGCCGGTGTCGGACACCTCGATGCGCACCGCGCCGGGGACGTGCTCGACGGCGATCCGCACCCGGCTGCCGACGGCATGGCGGACCGTGTTGGTCAGCGCCTCCTGCACCACGCGGTACGCGGCCAGGTCGGCGCCGGCGGCGAGCGGGGCCGGGGTGCCGGTGACGGTCAGCTCGACGGGCACGCCGGTCTCGCGGACCCGGTCGGTGAGGGCGGGCACCTGGGCGAGGCCCGGCTGCGGCGCCAGATCGGCCCCGGCGGCCGGATCGGAGGCGCCCCCGGCCCCCGCCACGTGCCCCGCCCCGTCGTCCCCGGCACCGGCCATGGTGAGCAGGCCCATGACGTGCCGCAGTTCGGCCATCGCCGTACGTCCGCCCGCCTCGACGGCCAGCAGCGCCTGGCGGGCCCGGTCGGGCGCGGTGTCCATCACCTTGCGGGCCGCGCCCGCCTGGATCACCATCACGCTCACATTGTGGGTGACGACATCGTGCAGTTCGCGCGCGATCCGGGAACGCTCGCGGTCGACGGCGAGCCGCGTGGCGGCCTCGTGCTCCTCCTCGAGGACGGTCAGCCGCTGCTTCCAGATGTGGACCGCGTTGGCTCCCAGTCCCACCCCGAGCAGCGCGAGGAACGGCACGAGACCGGGAGCGAACGACGGGAAGTTCTCGTCACGCAGTACGGCGAGCAGGGCGGCGCCGACCACCAGGCCGGCGAGCGCCCGCCGCCGGTACGGGCTGTACACGGCCGCGCTGTAGGCGGCGACCACACAGGACAGGAACGTGTACAGGGTCGGGTCGCCGCCGCTCAGGTACTGGTTGAACAGCAGGCTCGCGACGACCACCGCCCAGAACGCGGACAGCGGGAACCGGCGGCGCACCACCAGGGGCAACGCGGTCAGAGCGGCCAGCACCAGCTGCCAGGGCTCGACGGTTTCGGCGAACCGCACCATCCCCACGCCCACGTCCGGGAGCGGACCGACCTGCGGGAGACCGGGCGCGGGCACCCTCGGCGGCACCGGCACGAACACCGGCGGACCCGGCGCTGCGCCGTCGCCCTGCCGATAGGCGGCGCCCACCGTGCAGGCGGCGAGGACGAAGGCGAGGATCGCGTCGGCCGTCCACATCCACCGGGACGGTCGGGGCAGCGGGCTCCGGCGCAGCAGGGCCGCGGTCCCCGTCCGCCACCGCTCCACGATCTCCGCCCGCACAGCCCCGCCCGCCCCGCCCATGCGCACAGTGTGGCAACCCGCGTGGCCTCTCACATCCGCCCCGTTGCGGACGGCGGCGCGGGCGGCCTACATCCGCCGCGTACATCGCGGGGATGACATGCCCGGCGGGTCATCCCGGGGCTGCAGGCGGTCTCGCCGTCGCAGGCGACGACCCGGGCCGGGGTGCGCCCCTAGCTTCGGACCGAACCGTCGACCGCCGACCCTGGAGGCACCGTGGCAGCGACCGCGCCCGTCATCGACATGCGGGCTGTGAGCAGGACGTACGGGGAAGGGCCGCCTGCCCTCGCCGACGTGACGCTGAGCGTGGCCGCCGGGGAGGCGCTCGCCGTCCTCGGGCCGTCCGGCAGCGGCAAGTCCACGCTGCTCAACCTGATCGCGGGACTCGACCGGCCGAGCACGGGCAGCGTCACGGTGGACGGGCTGCGGGTGGACGAGCTGAGCGAGGCCGGGTCGGCGCGGTACCGGCGTACGAAGGTCGGCATGGTCTTCCAGTTCTTCAATCTGCTGGACGATCTGACGGTCACCGACAACGTGCTGCTGCCCGCCCAGTTGGCGGGGATGCCCCGGGCCGAGGCCCGCGCGCGGGCCGCCGGTCTGCTGGCGGACCTGCGCATCGACCGGCACGCGGACGCCTACCCCGGCAGGTTGTCCGGTGGGGAGCGGCAGCGCGTCGCGGTCGCCCGGGCCCTGATGAACCGTCCGGCCCTGCTGCTGGCCGACGAGCCCACCGGCGCGCTGGACACCGCCTCCGGCGCGGACGTCCGGGAACTGCTCGCCGAACTCAACGCGTCGGGGCAGACGATCGTCCTGGTCACCCACGATCTGAGCCTCGCCGCATCCTGCGCGACCCGGACCGTCGAGCTGGTCGACGGCCGTGTCGTCCGGGACACCCGGAACGCCAGGGGTGCGGCGGCGGTGGCCCGATGAGCGCCCTCGGCGGGGTGGTGCGCGCCGGGGTCGGGCGGCGGCGGGCGCAGACCGCCGTGATGATCATGACGACGCTCATGGCCGTCACCGCGTCGTTTCTTGCCGCCGGGCTGCTCGTCGCGTCCCGGGCGCCTTTCGACCACGCCTTCGTCCAGCAGCGCGGCGCCCACCTGACCGCGCGGTTCGACGGCACGAAGGTGACGGCCGCGGAACTCACGGCGACGGCCCGCGCGAAGGGCGTGACCGCCGCTGCCGGGCCCTTCCGGACCGTCGCGGTACGCGCGCGTACCGCCTCGTCCTCGGACATCCTCCCGGAAGGTGTCGATCTGCCGCCGGTGACCGTCGCCGGCCGGGCGGGCGCCGGGGGCGGTGTCGACCGGGTCGACCTCGTCTCCGGCAGCTGGCTCACCGGCCCCGGCCAGATCGTGGTGGCCAACGGCACGCTGCCCGTCGAACCGGGCGCGCGGCTGACGTTTCCCGACGCGCCGGGCAGCCCCACGCTGACCGTGGTCGGGGTCGCCCGGTCGGTGACCGGCACCGCGGACGCCTGGGTGACTCCCGCGCGGGCCGCGTCGCTGGCCGCGCCGGGCGGCACCCCCGAGTACGAGATGCTCTACCGCCTCGCTCGCGCGGGGACGGACGCCCAGGTGGCCGCCGGCCGGGCCGCGATCGACGCGGCGGTGCCGAAGGGCGCGCTGACCGGCTCGCAGTCCTATCTGACGGTCAAGCTGGAGGAGACCGCCAACGCGATGGCGTTCGTGCCGTTCCTGGCCGCCTTCGGTGTCCTCGGGCTGCTCCTGTCGGTCCTGGTCATCGGCATCGTCGTGAGCGGCGCGGTGGGTGCCGCGACCCGGCGCATCGGCATCCTCAAGTCCCTCGGCTTCACCCCCGCGCAGGTCGTACGGGCCTACGTCGGGCAGGCGCTGATTCCCGCGGCGGTCGGCTGCGCCCTGGGGCTGGTGGTGGGAAATCTGCTGGCCGTCCCCGTGCTCGCCGAGGTCGGCGAGGCCTTCGACGGTCCGTCGGCGTCGATCCCGCTGTGGATCGACGTGGCCGTGCCCGCCGCGGCCCTCGCCCTGGTCGCCTGCGCCGCTCTGGTGCCCGCGCTGCGCGCCGGACGGCTGCGCACCGTGACCGCGATCACCGCCGGACGTACGCCCGGCACCGGCCGGGGGCGCCTGGCCCGGCGGCTCACGGGGCGGCTGGCGGTGCCGCGGGCGGTCGGTCTCGGGCTGGCGGGCCCCTTCGCCCGGCCGGCGCGTTCGGCGACGATGGCCGCCGCGGTGGTCTTCGGCGCCGCCGCCGTCACCTTCGGGGTGGGGCTCGCCCTCACGCTCGGGGCCGTCCAGTCGGGCCGCATGCTGAACTCGGGCGGGTCGGTCGTCGTCGGGACGGGCGGCGGGCAGGCGCCGCCCGGCGCACAGGCGGTCCACGTGGGCGGCGGGCCCGAAGAGCCGAAGGCCGACCCGGCCGAGATCGCCGCCGCGCTCCGCGCACAGCAAGGGACCGGCCGCTTCTACGGCACGGCCCAGGCGGAGGTGAGCGCGTCCGGCATCACCGGCGCCACCGCCGTGGTGGCGTACCAGGGCGACGCCTCCTGGGCCGGCCCCCCGATGGTCTCGGGCGACTGGCTGGACGGGCCGGGCCAGGCCGTGGTCACCACCCGGTTCCTGAAGGCCGCCGGAATCCGGGTCGGCGACACGGTGACGCTGACGGAGCAGGGGCGGCACGTCCCGGTACGGATCGTCGGCGAGGCGTTCTTCACCGAGGGAGAGGGCATGGAGCTCCTGACCCCGATCTCGACCCTCACCGCGCTCGGGCTCGACGCGACGCCGGGCCAGTACATCGTGGAGACGAAGCCGGGCACGGATCTGGCGCGCTACCTGTCCGCGCTCAACGACAGGCTCGACCCGCTCGGCGCGGCCGCCCGGGCCGACACCTCCGACGACTCCAGCGTGATCGCCGCCATGGACGCGCTGATCGGGACGCTCACCCTCATGCTCGTCGTGGTCGCCGGCCTGGGCGTGCTCCACACGGTCGTCCTCGACACCCGCGACCGGGTCCACGACCTCGGCGTCCTGAAGGCCCTGGGCATGGCCCCGCGCCAGACCCTGACCATGGTCGTCACCTCGGTCGCCGCCATCGGCCTGCCGGCCGGCGCGCTGGCGGTCCCGGTCGGCGTGGCGCTGCACCACTACGTCACACCGCTCATGGGCGACGCCGTCGGCATGACCCTGCCGCCCTCGCACATCGCCGTCTACGACCCGACCGAGCTGGCCCTGCTCGCCCTGGGCGGGCTGGTCATCGCGGTGGCGGGTGCCCTGCTCCCGGCCGGCTGGGCCGCCAGGACGACCACCGCCACCGCCCTGCGCACCGAGTGACCGCGCCTACGTCGCCGCGCGTCCGCCCTCACCGCTCCGCCTGAACGCCCACTCCGCCCTCGGCTCCACCACGCACCGGAAGACCCGCCGGACGGGGGACGTGCACAGCAGGGTCACGGTCAGGGCGGCGACGAGGGTGACGGCGAGGGCGCCGAGCGGCTGGTGGATCCAGGGGTGGTCGTACCAGTGGGCGGGGCCGGCGGCCTGCTTGACGAAGCCGTGCAGGAGATAGCCGTAGAGCGTGGCCGCGCCCAGGGCGGTGAACCAGGTGTGGCGTCCCGGCACCCAGGCCAGGAAGCAGGCCACCAGGACGAGGGAGCAGCCGAAGGTGGCCAGGGTCATCACCGGGCCGTACCAGGCGGGCGCCCCCAGCTGTACGGCGCTGTCGTTGTGGAAGAACCAGGGGTGGACGCCGCGCGGGGCCGCCCAGTACGCCACGGCCAGGGCGGCCGCGAAGACCGGCACCGCGGCGACGCGTACCGCGCGGCGGCGCACCAGCCGGAAGTGCTCCGGCTTCAGCAGCAGGCCCAGGACGAAGTAGGGCAGGAACTGGAGGACCCGCTGGAGGTCGAGGTCCTTGCCGATGGCGGGCGAGAGGGTCGCGAGCATCGCGACGGCCAGCGCGAGCGGCAGCGGCCGGCGTACGAGGCGCCAGACGGGGTTCCCAGGCGTGGCCCACGGCGACCAGCAGGATCGCCAGGTACTTGGCGTTGTCGAAGAAGGCGTCCCGCTTCTTCGCGGGCGCGGCCTGTGGCGGCTCCGCGGGTGTCGGCCCGGCCTGCGTCGGCCGGGCCTGTGGAGGCTCGGCCTGTGTCACCCCCGCCTGCGTCGGCTCGGTGCCGCTCGAGGGCAGTGTGGCCTGCCCGATGCCCTCCTGGCGCAACCCGGACAGACCAGAACACCTCTCACACGACCGTGCCCCCTGCCCCAGGACCGCTGAGGGGAAGCGCCGACACCACTACCCGGGCCCTGCTTACCGGCTTTCGGCCGGATAAACCTCCCGACACGGCCGAACGGTCAGAGGCGCGTCGCGGCGTGCAGGATGAAAAGCATCGTGACGGCCGAGTTCGCCGACGGCATCGCCGACACGGCCGTTCCCGCCGCGGCGGCCCAGACCGCGAGACCCAGGGGCAGGAAGACGAAGACGCCCATGAGACGTCAGCCTTCCCCTGCGTCGGGGTCCTGGTCAGCGGCTGTTCCGTCGGCGTCGGCTTTGTCCTTGTCCTTCTCTTCGTCCTCGTCCTCGCCCTCGCCCTCGCCCTCGTCGCGGGGCTGTCCCAGGAGTTCGCGCAGCAGCCGTTCGTCATCGGGACCGAGTCCGGTGACGAAGCTGGCCAGCACGGCCTCGCGGTCCCGCTCGGCGTCCAGCACCCTGCGCATGCGGTGGGCGGCGAGACCGGCCTCGTCGGACGCGGGCAGCCAGGCGAACGACCGCCCGCCGCGCTCGCGGGTGACCGCGCCCTTGGCGAGCAGCCGGGTCAGGATCGTGATCACCGTCGTATAGGCGAGACCGCCGCCGAGGCGTTCCTGCACCCACCCGGCGGTGGCCGGACCGTCCGCCTCCCGCAGCGCCGACAGGACCAACGCCTCCAGCTCGCCCTGTCCGCGCCGCCGGGGACGCTGCCGGTGATCCGTCACGCCCCGTCTCCTCTCCGCCGCCGTCCGTTTCCCGGTCGGACATCGTATAGACGCCGCCCGCCGCGGCCGCCCCTCGTCGCCCGGGTGGACCTTGCCCTCCATACCCCTAGGGGGTATACAGAACGCATGGACCACGACCAGCACCACCCTCCGCACGGCGACCGGCACCACGATCACGCCTCCCCGGCGGCGAAGCACGGGCGCGTCTCCTGGGCCATGGCGATGAAGGCGACCCTGCACTGCCTCACCGGGTGCGCCATCGGCGAGATCCTCGGAATGGTCATCGGTACCGCCCTCGGCTGGGGCAATGTGCCGACCATGGTCGTCGCGATCGTTCTCGCGTTCCTGTTCGGCTACTCCTTCACCCTGTTCGCGGTGCGCCGGGCCGGCCTGGGTCTCAGGGCCGCGGTCAAGGTGGCGCTGGCCGCCGACACCGTGTCGATCGCCGTGATGGAACTGGTCGACAACGCCGTCGTCGCCCTCACCCCGGGCGCGATGGAGGCCCAGTTGTCGGACGGGCTGTTCTGGGCGGCCCTCCTGGGCGGCTTCGTGATCGCCTTCCTGATCACCACGCCCGTGAACAAGTGGATGATCGGCCGCGGCAAGGGCCACGCCGTCGCCCACGCCCAGCACGCCTGAGGCCCCTCGCCGCCTCCCTCGCCACTCCCCTCGTCCGTCCCCCGGCTTCGCTCACAGCCGGCCGAACGCCACCCCGCGCCAGATCCAACCCGCCGCCAGCACCGCCTCCCGCAGCGGATCCTTCATCTCCGCCGGGTCGAACCGGTACGTCTCCCGGAGGCGCCGACGGCCGTCGGGACCACGCTCGACCGCCCATTGGCGGGAGACCATGGTCACCTGGCCGCGGCCGAACTCCCGTGCCACGGCCAGCCGGGGAGGCTCGCCCACCCACGTGACCTCACGCAACTCGTCGACGCTGCGCACCTCGTGGGTCCCCGGCATCAGACGCATCCGTGTCTTGAGCGTCTGCCGCATCCGCACCCGGACGAAGTACGAGTGCCAGGAGGGCTCCCGGACCCGCCACTCCGCCACCAGATCGGCACGTTCCTCGGGCAGCGCGTTGCGTACGCGGTACGGAACCTCCGGGCCGTTGACCGCGAACAGCGCGGCCCGGACCTCCTCGGCGGAGCGCGGCACGAGACCGCTCTCGGGGTATCTGGTTCCGGTCAACTTGTCGAAAAATCCCATCCGATCAACCTAGGGCAACGGCGGACACGACCGTCCGGGCCGCCCGGACATCTCGTCCGGCCGAGGGTCGAACCGTCCCCACGCCCGCCGCTAGTCTTGCCCCTCATGGGGAAAACCGCAGGTGGGCAGATGGCGGTCGTGGCCGCGTTGGTGCGGTCGGCGTTCCTCGTGAACGCCGTGTACGCCGAGTCGAGCCGCGCCCACGGCATCACACCGCAGCAGGGCCAACTGCTGTGCGTGCTGATGCCGCAGCCGTACGGCATGAGCGAAGTCGGCGAGATGCTCGGGCTCGCCAAGTCCAGCCTGACGGGGCTGGTGGACCGGACGGTCCAGCGCGGACTGGTCCGGCGCGAGCCGGATCCGCGGGACGGGCGGGCGGTGCGCGTCGGACTCACCGAGGAAGGCCACCGGCTGGCGCACGGGTTCTACGAGGAGACGTGCCGCCGGCTCGAGAACCTGCCCTCGGGGCTGAACACGAGCGAACGCGACCGGCTCGCCGCGCTGCTCGCGCGCGTCGTCGTCGACAACAAGGTGCCCGAGGTCTTCACCGACCCCGACGCCTGAACCCGGCCTTCCCGCGCCTGAACCCGGCCTGCCCCGCACCTCAACCCCGGTCTGCCCCCGACGCCCGGCCCTGGTCCGACCCCGCCCCCACGGTCGTCCCGGTCACCCCTGCCGTCTCTCCCACCTGCTCGCTCACGCACTCACCCGCTCACCCGCTCACCCGGCCGAAGTGGTTCGTCTCGCGCTCCGTGTCGGCTCGTCCGGCGACCTTCAATGTCAGGGTCGCCGCGATCGACGTCAGCGCCATCACCGTCATCGCCGTTGCGGGTGAGGTGAGTTGGGCGACCGCTCCGGCCAGCGCCGCGCTGACCCCCTGCATTGTGAGCATCCCGGACGAGTGCAACCCCAGTGCGTGGCCGCTGAGTTCGGGCGGGGTGAGGGCCATCAGCCGCTCCTGCTGGACCAGGCTCGCGCCGAAGCCGACGGAGGCGAGGGCGGCGCAGGCCGCGGCGAGCGGAAGAGCGGGGCGCAGGGCGAAGAAGGCGTAGGGGGTGGCCAGCATCAGGAGGAGGGGAGTGGCCAGGCGGGGGCGCAGGGCCGGCGGGACGAGGCGGCCCACGGTCACGTCACCGACCAGCATGCCCAGCGCGCCGCACGCGAACAACGTGCCCGCCGCGTCGGGGTCGTAGGACACGAAGAGCGCCTCGCAGCCGACGACCAGCCCGTTGGGGAGCCACAGGCCCAGATAGGTGAGGCGACGGGGCCGGGAGGACCACAGCACCGCGTTCGTGCGTCGGGTCGCCGCGACCGAGGGACGGCCGGAGGCCCGCGGCGGGCGGACGGTCAGGCCGAGGCGGGCGACCACGGCGGCGGTCGTGTAGAGCAGGGCGGCGAGCAGCAGGACCGGGCGCGGGGAGAGCACGGTCACGAGCGCGCCACCGGCGGCGAAGCCGATGATCTGCATCAGTCCGCTCAGCATGTTGAAGAGCGAACGCCCCGGCAGATAGCCGTCCTTGGTGACAATCTCGTTCAGCAGGCCCCAGCGGACGCCTCCGCCGAGCGAGGCGATCAGCCCCTGGAGGAGCACGACCGCGAAGACACCCCACACCGGCAGCCCGGGCAGCGCCAGGACGGCCGTCGTGGCGGCGAAGGCGAGCGAGAGGCCGGTCAGCGCCGACCTCGGGGGCAGCCGGTCGGCTCCCGAGAGGAAGAAGGTCGCTCCCAGCACCTGCGCGAGCGACGGGCCGAACATGCTCACCGCCGACAGCAGCGGGGAGTCGGTGGCCCGGTAGACGAGCGTGCCGAGGGCGAGCCCGCTCACCGTCCCGGCGGCGGTCTGGGCGGCGGCGGACAGGAAGAGAGGCGTGAACTCGGGGGTGCGGAAGAGCTGTCGGTATGTGTGGCCGGTCATGGGCGGAGTCTGCGACGGGCCGTGGAGGGGTGGTTATTGTTTCGCGGGACCGCGAAACGTCGTCAGCCGTACGGGCACGGGATGGGGGCGCAAGGACATGGGCTGGTGGCAGGTGAACGCGGACACCCTGGCGCGCAGCCGGTTCGTGCTCTCGCCGCTCGCCGAGACCTTCGCGAGCCTGAAGCTGCTGCACGCGGGCGTGGGGACGCATCCCGGCGAGCGCGACTGGCTGCGCGACCGTCTCCCCGGCTACCGCGCCGTACTGGCGGCCGACCCGGTGACCGCGCAGCTGGTGCGGGCCGGGCTGGGGCGGAGCTGGGTCGCCGACTTCCTCACGCCCACCCCGAGGGACGGCGAGAGCTTCGAGGAGGGCGTGGCCCGGGTACGGTCGGCCGACCCGGCGCAGGCCCGCGCCCATCTGCGGATGTCCCTGGCCGGCCCGCTCCCCGCCGCCCTGGACCGGGACGACCTGCCGGACCGGGCGGCCGGGCTGCTGGAGTACGTGTGGGAGTCGGGCGTACGACCGCACTGGGAGCGGCGGCGGCGCGTCCTGGAGGCCGATGTCGGCGCGCGGACCGCGCAGGTCAGCCGGGGTGGCTGGGCCGCCGTACTGGACTCGCTGCGGCCGGGGACGCGGTGGCTCGGCGAGAGTCGGTTTCAGGTCAACCTGCACGAGTATCCGCCCCGCGAGATCTCCGGCGCCGAGCTGGTGTTCGTACCGGTCACCCCGAAGACGGGGTGGGTGGCGTGGGACGAGCGGGAGCGGTACGCCGTCGTCTACCCCTGCACGGGAGCGCTCGCCGAGGACCACCGGGACCGGGCCCGTGCCGTACCGGCCGCATTGGGCGCCCTGCTGGGGCCCGGCCGGGCCGCGGTGCTCGTCCTCCTCGCCGGCCCCCTGAGCACCACCCAGCTGGTCGCCCTGACCGGCCAGGGCCTCGGTTCGGTCGGCCGCCATCTGCGGGTGCTGCTGGAGGCCGGGCTGGTGGAGCGACGGCGGGCGGGGCGGTCGGTGCTGTATTCGCGGACCGCGGCGGGCGAGGTCCTGGCCCGTGCGGCCGCCGGGTAGGTCCTGGCCGTCCCGGCCGGAACCGGAAGCGGAGGACGGCCCCGGAAGGGGTGGGTTCACCGCCCGGGGCTAGCATCCGGAGCATGACTACTGACGCAGGTGCCTCTCCCCTCGACGTTCGGATCGATGCCCTCAAGGGCGGTTCCGCGGAGCTCTCCCAGTACGCGGGCAAGGCCGTGCTCGTGGTGAACGTGGCCTCCAAGTGCGGCCTGACCCCGCAGTACACGGGCCTGGAGAAGCTCCAGGAGCGGTACGCCGCCCAGGGCTTCACCGTGCTCGGCGTGCCCTGCAACCAGTTCCTCGGGCAGGAGCCCGGCACCGCCGAGGAGATCGCCGAGTTCTGCTCGGCCACCTACGGCGTGTCCTTCCCGCTGACCGAGAAGGTCGAGGTCAACGGCGCGGAGCGGCACCCGCTGTACGAGCGGCTCGTCGGGTTCGCGGACGCCGAGGGCCACGACGGCGACATCCGCTGGAACTTCGAGAAGTTCCTGATCGGGCGGGACGGGTCCGTCGTCGCCCGCTTCTCCCCGCAGACCGAGCCCGAGGCCGCCGAGGTCGTCGCGGCCATCGAGAGCCAGCTGGGCTAGGCGGTTCCCGCCCGAAGGAATCGTCCGGCTTGACCTTGCCCCTGGGGCAGGGCGGAGCCTCCTCGTCGCCGGGCGCGAAGGCCGCCCGGCGACGGAGGGCGAGACGGGGGTGCGTGATGGCCATCGCGGATGACGGCGTGCTGCTCACGATCGGCGCGTTCGCCGCGCGGGCCCGGCTCTCGGCCAAGGCGCTGCGGTTGTACGACCGGCTCGGGCTGCTCGCCCCGGCGCACATCGACGAGGCCAGCGGCTACCGCTACTACCGGGCCGGCCAGGTGGAACGCGCCCGGCTGGTGGCCATGCTGCGTCAGCTGGACATGCCGCTCGCGCGGATCGCCGAGCTGGTGGGGACCGCCGACAGGCCCGCGTCCGGGGAGCTGCTCGCCGCGTACTGGGGTGAGGTCGAGACCCGGTTCGCCGCCCAGCGCGCCCTCGCCGACTACCTCCGTGCACGGCTGTCGGGGAGGAGCTCCGAGATGTACGAGAAGTTCGAGGTCCGCTTGGTCGACGTGCCCGAGCAGGTGATCGTCACCGAGACACGGCACGCGCTCGCGGACGAGCTGCCCACGTGGATCCCCGCCTCGCTGGGGCGGCTGGAGGAGACGGCCGGGGAGTGCGGGGGTGTGGCCGGGGCGCCGTTCGTCGTCTACTACTCCGCGGTGTCCATGGAGAGCGACGGGCCGGTCGAGTCCTGTGTGCCGGTCGCCGACGAGGCCGGGGCCCGGGCCTGGGCGGCCGCCGCGCAGGGCCGGGGCCGGCAGTTCCAGGCGCGGGTGGAGCCCGCCCGGCGGCTCGCGTACACGAGGATCACCAAGGCGCAGGTGGCGCACCCGCAGATCCTCGCCCCGTACGAGGCGGTGGAGGCGTGGATGAAGCGGGAGGGCTGGGACTACGACGGTCCCTGCCGGGAGATCTACTTCGCCGACTGGGACGCGGCGGGAGCCGAGGACCCGGTGTGTGACGTGGCGTTCCCGGTGAAGCGGGGCCAGCCGGGCTAGCCGGGTCGGCGGGCCTGTCGGGCCGACGGGCCTGTCGGCAGTCCCGCGCCGGAGATGTGCCGAGCCCCCTCGGCAAGGACGGCGAGCTGGTCGAGGGGGCTCTTGGGTCGTGCTGGTGAAGCTGGTCGTGCAGGTGAATCCGGTCGTGCTGGTGAAGCTGGTCGTACTGGTGGGGCGGTCTCAGGGGATCGTCCCCTTAGGCCTTGACCGATGCCACGAAGGTGTTCCACGCGTCGGCGGGGAAGGCCAGGGTCGGGCCCTCGGTGACCTTGGAGTCACGGACGGCCATGGCCGCACGGAGAGGGGACTTGATCTCGACGCATGCGCCGTTGCCCTGGGAGTAGGAGGACTTGACCCACTCGTTCGCGGCGCCCTGCTGGATTGCCATGTTCGCTCCGGTAGTCAGTTGCTGAGTTGCTGTCACCACGCCGTGCGCAGATCTCCGTCTGCACGGCATGGTTTGCGCCACCGTTGTTGCTTGATGGCGTGATCGACGCTACTCGCCAACATCGCGATGCGGAGCGACTATTCACCCGTCCGGATGGCATATTCCATAGGGACTTCCCTCCGGCCCGGCCGAAGGTGTACCTTGCGGCGCCTCACGGGGCGACCTCCCTGGCGTAGTCCTTCGCCACCTTCGCGATGAACTCCCGGGTCTGGTCGGCGTTCAGGGCCTGCGCCCGCAGGTGCTCGTACATCACGCTGTACTTCTGCACGTCCTGCGGCTTCTCCAGGTACAGGTCGCTGGTGACTCCCTCGATGTAGACCACGCTGGAGTCGGCGGCGTCCGGGAACTCCAGGATCGCGTACTGGCCGCTCACCCCCGGATGCGCGCCCATGGTGAACGGGATCAACTGCACGGTCACGTGCGGCAGCTGGGACATCTCCAGCAGGTAGTCCAGCTGCTCGATCATCACCTGCCGGTTGCCGACCTCGCGGCGCAGTGCCGCCTCGTCCAGAACGGCCCACAGACGCAACGGGTTGTCGGCTGTGGAAATACGTTCCTGTCGGCGCAGGCGCACCTGGATCCGCTTCTCGATGTCCGCCGGCGGGGCCTCCGGCAGCGCGCCCGAGATCAGCGCCTCCGCGTACTGACGGGTCTGGAGCAACCCGGGCACGACCTGCGGGTCGTACACGCGCAGACTCGCCGCGTCCGTCTCCAGGCCGATGTAGACGCTGTACGGAACATCGCCGAAGGCATGCCACCAGCCCTGCTGGCGGGAGTCCTTGGCCATCTCCATCAGCGAGTCGACCATCCGCTGGTCCTCGACCTCGTACACCCCGCACAGGTCACGGACGTCACGCTGACTGATACTGCGCCGGCCGTTCTCCAGCCGGCTGATCTTCGACTGGGACACCAGCAGGCGCTCGGCGACCTCTTCGGCCGTCATGCCCTTGAGCTCACGGAGCCGACGCAGCTCCTGGCCGAGCCGGCGTCGCCTGACGGTGGGATTGACATTGGACGCCACGGGACGTGCACCTCCGGCTGCGTGTCTGTAACTGACACTTTGCGTATCTGCTGTTGAGCAGACTGCCACCAAGGCGCTTTCTACCGCTGGAAAACGGTGGATATGCGGCGGGTACACGCCAGTTCGGGTCCGTCCCCGACATGCGTCCGCGCGGGGTGGCGGATCGATACGTCCACCACCCCGCGCGACCGCTGCGGCTCCCGGAACGGGTCCTGTGTCCGACGGGTCCAACTGGCCCTGCGGGTCTTACGTCCTGCGTTTCCGGCCCTGCCGGCGCGATGTCGTGGGACTGCGGCTCAGTGAGCCACGACACGCGCCATGGGACCGCGGTGCGGCTGCGCCGGAACGCCACGGGCGGGTTCCGGTGCGGGCCTGGCACCGGGTCCGGCCTGCCGGCCGGGTGGTGCCTGGTTGCGACGCGGCTGTGCCACCGCGCCGTTCTGGACGTCCATCACGGCGTGCGCCACGAGGCCGCCCATCGGGTCGTGCCTGATCAGATCCCGCAGCCGGGAGCGGGACGAACGTCCCTCGTTGCCCGGGTACAGGTGCTTGCCGAGGCCGACCGCGTGCGCCAGTGCGGCGAGCGCCGCGGTCCGCGGGTCCGGCGGTACGCCGGTGCGGATCGCGGAGTCCAGCCGGGCCTTGATCTCCCGGCTGATGTCGGTGTCCGTCGCCTGGTAGCGAGTCGTCGGCAGCACTCCGCACATCTGTCCCGCCACGGCATGAACCATGCCGCACCGCTCCAGATGCGAGAGGTAGGTCTGGCGTAGCCCGAGACGCGGCCCGCCGATCCAGTGGACGGCACGTACAGGAGCGCCACGCCTTCGCAGCAACTCCAACGCGCAGTCCAGCGTTGGGTCTCCAGTCGGCCGTGGGGACACCACGGCGATACGATCCCCGTCAGGGGCTATCCGTCCGGCCAGCGCCAGCTCCACTAGCTGTGCTCCGGCCAGACCGAGGTCGAGCGACTGCGGCTGTGCGGTGGTACCCGTGGTCGGGTCCAGCGCCAGCAACAAAAGCTCTTCCGGAATTGTTCTGCGGCTCCTGCCCATCCATGCCTCCCCGCGTGGATGAATGACAGGGTGACCCCTCTCACATTGGTCTGTCGAGGGTGCGTGACCTGTTTGTAGTGGAACCAGTAGGTATGTCGTTCTCGTCTACCGCAGGAGCCAAGCCCTCTACACAGGACACTGGTACATGGTTCGGACATGCCGTGAGGCGTGTCTCGGGCGGGCGGTTCACGGTTCGGCACGAGCGCGCGGTGGGCGTGCGGCACATGGAGGAGGCATCGGTGGCGGGCGAGTCCCCCGACAGGTCGAAGCAGCGCGAGTCGTCGGCAGAACCGACGTCGGGGAGCGCGAGCACGGTTCCCGAGGCGCGTGAGCCTCGCGATTCCCGCGAAGTCCGCGATCCGCGGGTGGCCGTGGCGCGGGAGGCCGAGCCGTCAGCGTCACGGGGCGGCGTGGACACGGCGACGCGAGTGTTCTCGGTACGGGACCTGAAGACCGCGGAGTCCGAACAGCCCGAGGCGTCCGCGGAGCCCGAGGAGGGCGAGGAGCCCGCGGGGGCCGAGGACGGCGACGAGGCCGTGGCGAGCGAGTCCGCCAAGGACGCCACGCAGGCCGAGGACGCCGAGAAGCCCGAGGGCGGGACCGAGGCCGACGACTCCGAGGAGCCCGAAGGGTCCACGGAGGCCACAGAGGCCGCAGAGGCCGCAGAGGCCGCAGAGGCCGCAGAGGCCGAAAACGGCGGTAGGGCCGCCAGGACCGGGTCCGCCGACGCCGAGGACGCCGAGAGCGGCTCCGAGAGCGACTCCGAGGGCGCCCAGGACGGCCCTGAGGGCGCCGAGGCGGCCGAAAGCGCGTCCGGGGGCGCCGAGGGCGCTTCCGGGGGCAGCGACGAGCGCCTGCGGGAGGCTGTGGCCCAGTGGGTGGCCTCGGCGGACGACAAGAGCTCCGCCGAAGAGCCCGCGACGGACTCGGCGGCGGACGGGGACGCCTCGGAAGAGGACACTTCGGACGAGACCACCTCAAATCGGGGCACCGGCGCCGAGGCGGAGGAACGTTCCGCGAGCGATGCCCCGGAAGCCGACGAAACCGACAAACCCGACGAGCCTGCCGACGTGAAGCCGGAGGCCGAGGCAGAGGCCGAGGCCGCCTTCGGGTCCGCGTCCAAGTCCACGTCCAAGCCCGCGCCGAAGTGGGCGTCGGACACCGACGAGGAAGCCGCCGGAGACGCCAAGCCCGGTCAGGCCGAGGACGCCGACGCCGACGCCGAAAAGCCCGACCACTCCCCCGTCGACCAGCCCACCGCCGTCTTCAAGGCGCCCCGGCCCAAGCCCGCCGTCGACCAGCCGACCACCATGCTGAAGCTGGGCGGCGCCACCAAGCGCAAGCCGGACGAGGACGAGGACGCCCCGAAGGCCGGCCGGCCGGCCGAGCCCGAGGCCCCCGCCGAGCGGACCAGCAAGTTCGTCGCGCTCAAGCCGCTCGACGAGCCCCGGCCGCAGAAGCCGGCCGACGTCACCGCCCTGGTCCCGCAGGTCGGCCCCGAGCGCACCACCCAGCAGCCGCTGCCGCCGAGGCCGCCGCTGGACCTGCTGGCGGAGCTGACGAACACCCCGCCGCCTCCGCCCACCCCGCTGCGCACGCTCGGACGGCGGCTCAAGATCTGGACGCCTCTGGTCATCCTGCTGCTGGTCGCATTTGCGATCGCGCAGGCCGTACGACCGCTGCCGGCGACCGCGTTGACCCTCACCGCGGAGGACTCGTACACCTTCGAGGGCGGCAAGACGCAGCTGCCCTGGCCGAGCGAGGGGCAGGGCTGGATCGACGCGGACGGCGTCGGCACGATGGGCAGCTTCGGCAAGCAGACGCCCGTGGCCATCGGCTCGGTCGCCAAGACCATGACCGCGTACATCATCCTCAAGGACCACCCGATGAAGACCGGGGAGGAAGGCCCGGAGATCGAGGTCGACGCGACGGCGGAGAAGGAGGGCGGCTACGACGTCTCCGGCGACGAGTCGACGCTCAACACCGTCAAGGCCGGCGACCGGCTCACCGAGAAGCAGGCCCTGTCGGCCGTCCTGATTCCCTCCGCCAACAACATCGCGCGGCTGCTCGCGCGCTGGGACGCGGGTACGGAGGCGGCGTTCGTGAAGAAGATGAACGCCACCGCCAAGGAACTGGGGATGAGCGACACGACGTACACCGACCCCTCGGGCCTGAAGGAGACCACCGTCTCCACGGCCGAGGACCAGGTCAAGCTCGGCCGCGCGTTCGTGAAGGTCCCGGCCCTGGTCTCCATCTCCAGCGCGGCCAGCTGGGACGACCCGTCCGGCAAGAACTGGCCCAACTACAACGTGCTGCCGTACAAGATGGGCGCGATCGGCATCAAGACCGGCAGCACCACCGCGGCCGGCGGCAACCTGCTCTTCGCCTCCCGCAAGGAGGTCGACGGGCAGACGGTGACCCTCGTCGGCGCGATCCTCGGCCAGCACAAGCCGAGGATCCTCGAGACGGTCAACGCGGTCAGCCAGACGGCGCTGCTCGCCGCCGAGGACGCGGTCACCTCGGCGAAGATCCTGAAGAAGGGCGACGTCGTCGGGTACGTGGACGACAAGCTGGGCGGCCGCACGCCCGTGGTCATCACCAAGGACGTCTCGGCGGTCGGCTGGGCGGGCATGACGGTGAAGCTGTCCTTCACCGCCGACGACGTGCCGCACACGGCGAAGGCCGGCACCCAGGTGGGCACGCTCACCGTCGGGGACGGCACCAGCAGTGCCGTGAAGGTGCCCGTCGCCCTGCAGTCCGATCTGACCGAGCCGGGCTTCTCGGACAAGCTGACACGCATCGGCTGACCCGCGACCCCGCACGTACGCCTACGTCACCCCGTCGGGCAGCCGCCCGGCGGGGTGCGTGCTAGCGTCACGAAACGGGACAGGTCGCCGGTCGCAAGGACGCAGCCGTGAAGCGGACGCGAACGGCATGCGGCCGAGAGCAGAAGACGGGACACGGGGAGTGCCTTCAGGTGGCCACTGCGGAGCCGACACGCGCCGACGACACCGGTCCGGACCCGGACGCCGGCGCGCGACCGAGGGTGCCCGCCCCACTGTCGGGCGACCACGACCGTGACGACCGCGGCGACCGTGACGACCGCGGCGACCGTGCCGACCACGGCGCGATGGTAGAGCTCGAGCGGGACCACGTCCCGGACCCCGAGGCGACGGACAGCCGCGCGGACGGCCGTGCGGACGGCCGTGGGGACGATGCGGGCCCCGCGCGTGAGCCGTCCCGGGTGAGATCCGCGCTCGACCGGCTGGGCGGCTGGCTGCGACGCCATCCCGTGCTGTCCATGACGGGACTGTCCGGCGTCCTGCACCTCGTCTGGTTCTTCACGTTCGCGAACAGTGGTGGCGACCTCGCGGCGCAGGACGCCTGGGCCGAGTTCGTCGGCCGGCACCCCGACTCCGCGTACAACCTCGCCTGGTACGGCGGCATGCACCCGGTCTCGTACAGCATGGTGTCGCCGTATCTGATGTCCCTGCTCGGCGTCCGGACGACGATGATGATCGCCGGGACGCTGTCGGCGGGGCTGCTCACCCTGATCCTGCTGCGCTGCCGACCGGTGAAGAACCCGTTGTGGCCGGCGCTGGCCGGGGTCTTCGCCCTGCTGTGCAACGCGGCTTCCGGGCGCGTGACGTTCGGGCTCGGCAACACGTTCGCACTGGGCGCGGTCGCCGTCGTGTTCTGCTGGCCGTACCGCTGGCGCTACAAACGCTGGGCGAAGGCGCTGTGCGCCGCCCCGCTCGCCGCGCTCGCCACGATGGGCTCGCCGGTGGCGGGGCTCTTCGTGGGGCTCGTCGCCGCCGCGCTGTTCCTCCAGAAGCGGCGGCCTGGCGCGTGGGCGCTGGGGCTCGCGCCGACGGCCGTGGTCGCCCTGTCCGCCTGGCTGTTCCCGTTCTCCGGCACCCAGCCGATGTCCTTCGGCTCGGCGTCCCTGCCGCTGCTGTCCG
Source organism: Streptomyces sp. NBC_01334 (assembly GCF_035983595.1). NCBI lineage: Bacteria > Bacillati > Actinomycetota > Actinomycetes > Kitasatosporales > Streptomycetaceae > Streptomyces > Streptomyces sp. NBC_01334. The sequence goes on from NZ_CP130718.1 coordinate 4,414,515, forward strand.
CGGTGGCCGTCTTCGCGGTCGTCCCGCGCGACTGGAAGACGGTGCGGATCACCTCGGCGGTGTACGGGCTCGGGGTCCTGCTGGTGTGGCTGATCAGCTCGCAGATCGGGTCCAACATCACGCGTCTCGCGATGCTGTTCACCGGCGTGGTGCTGATGGCTGCGCTGCCCTTCGCCGTGCCGCGCAGCCGCAAGTGGTACGCGATCGTCGTGGCGTTCCTCGGGTTCGTGGGCTGGATCGGCTTCAAGTCGGTCGACGACGTCCTGCGGACGACCCCGGCGGCCTCCTGGGCGCGTGAGCTGGCGCCGCTCGTCAACGAACTCCAGGAGATCGGTGCCGAGAAGGGGCGGGTGGAGGTCGTACCGGCCCGCTCGCACCGAGAGGCGTCCGCGCTCGCGCCGTACGTCAACCTCGCCCGGGGCTGGAACCGCCAGGCCGACATGGAGCGCAACCCGCTCTTCTACGACGACACCCTCAACTCGGCGAACTACCACGAGTGGCTCCAGCGGTGGGCCGTGCACTTCGTCGTCGTCCCGAAGGAGGCGCTGGACGGGGACGGCGGTGAACGGGAGCGCGAGCTGGTGCAGCGGGGGCTGCCGTATCTGGTGCAGATCTGGGGCGACGCCAACTGGCAGCTGTTCAAGGTCACCGACCCCGCCTCGCTCGCCGAGCCGAACGCGGTGGTGCAGCGTGCCAAGCAGGACGAGATGACGATCGACGTGAAGAAGGCGGGGCGGATCCTGATCCGGATCCCGTACTCGCCGTGGCTGAGCGTCGTCGACGCGCAGGGCAAGAGCCTGAAGCCGCCGCAGGAGACGGACGCGTCCAAGGACCGGGCGGAGGGGGAGCCGAAGACGTACGACAACGTCGACGGGTGCCTGTTCGAGACGGAGGAGGACGCGGAGGGGGACAAGTGGACGATGCTGGTCGCTCCGCGGGCGGGGGTGTACCGGCTGGCCGCGCCCTACCAGCTGCCGCGGGGCACTCCGTGTCCGGACGAGCTGAAGTGAGCGTGGCTTGACGCCGGCGTCCCTGGGGGCCGGCGCCCCCAGGCCCCCGCTTCGGCTTTGAACGGGCCTCGTCCTCAATCTCCCCCGGAGGGGGTACCCCCGAACAGGGTGGTGGTGCGGAGGTTCGCCACATGGGTGTCCGTGCCCGGGATCGTCGGGATGAAGGGTGCGAGCAGTTCCACCCGTCCCAGGCCCGACTCCGTCACCGCCTCCCCCAGGCCGGTGAAGTGGGGGTCCCAGCAGTCCCTCGGGTCGGTTTCCAGGAACCACAGGAGGGTCAGGCGGGTGTCGACGCCCTCGACCTGCTTGACGTAGGTCATGCGGTCGCCGGGGAGCGGGGTGGGGCGGAAGACGGTGACCATGGCCGTCGGGGAGCCTGCCACCCGCTTGGGGAGGTGGCGGGCGCGCAGCCACTCCAGGAGTTCGGCGCGCTGCTGCGCCGAGTCGGTGTCGATCACCTCGAGCACCAGGCCCGCGTACGGGTGGTCCAGGGCGTGGAAGTCGCGGGGACCGGCGGCGCCGTCCCGGTACACGGTCGTCTCGCGGTCCTGGAACGCGGTGAAGACGTGGGTGCGGTCCTGGTAGACGCGGGCGTCCCGGTTGAGGCGCTTGTTGATGGCGACCGTCCACTTCATGTGGTCGTCGTAGCGGCCGTCGGTGATCCAGTAGGTGGAGAGGTAGCAGCCGGCGGTGACCGGCCGGGCGATCGCCGACTTCTCCGGCTCGCGCAGGAGCTGGAGGTCGCGGGTCGCCACCCACCTGCGGCCGGCGTACATCCAGGGCATCGCCATCGCCCCGGCGTAGTAGTGGTCGTCCTCGTACCAGCGGTTGTAGGCGTACTCGTGGCCGGGATGCGGTTCGACCATGGTGATCAGGGCGTGGCCGGGGCGCACCCCGTAGGGGCCGAGGGCGGCCAGTTCGGCGTACGTCTCGCTGCGGGTCTCCTCGGACATGGGGACTTCCCTTCCCTTCCGTCCTCCTGCGGTCGCTCATACTCTGACGGTCCGTCAGTTAATGCGCCAGAGTCGGGAGTCAGGGAGGGCTCATGTCATTGCTCACCGGCAAGACCGTCGTCGTCTCGGGAGTCGGCGCCGGGCTCGGTCACCAGGTCGCCGCCGCGGTCGTCCGGGACGGCGGGAACGCCGTGCTGGGGGCGCGGACCAAGGCGAATCTCGCGAAGAGCGCGGCAGGGATCGATCCCGAGGGTGCGCGTACGGCGTACCGGGTCACCGACATCACCGACGAGGGGAGCTGCGAGGCGCTCGCGGAGCTGGCGCGGGAGCGGTTCGGCGGGATCGACGCCGTGGTGAACGTGGCGGCCTGGGACTCCTGTTTCGGCGGGGTCGAGGACGCCGACTTCACGACCTGGCAGTCGGTGATCGACGTGAACCTGCTGGGGTCGCTGCGGATGACGCGGGCCTGTCTGGCCGGGCTGCGGGTGAGGGGCGGGTCGGTGGTGTTCATCGGGACGCAGTCCGCCGTGGCGGCTCCCTCGCAGGTGCGGCAGGCGGCGTACGCGGCCTCCAAGGGGGCGCTGACCAGTGCCATGTACTCGCTCGCGCGGGAGTGGGGGCCGCACCGGATCCGGGTCAACACCGTGCTGCCGGGGTGGATGTGGGGACCGCCGGTGCAGGCCTACGTCCAGTTCACCGCGCAGACGGAGGGGGTGCCGCAGGAGGAGGTGCTGGGGCGGCTCACCGAGCGGATGGCGTTGCCCGAGCTGGCGACGGACGGGGATGTGGCGGACGCGGCGGCGTTCCTGGCGTCGGACCGGGCGCGGGCGATCACCGGACAGTCGTTGCTGGTCAACGCCGGGGAGCTGATGCGGTGAGTTCATGTAGGTGAACGCGAACCACCATACAGAATTCCTTTACCTCCCTTTGACCTTACGGTTACTTGTCGTGTTCACGCGGCAGCGCCCACGATGAGCGCCGGACTGAACGCCGGTCTGAACCCTGGGAGGGCGCACATGAACGGTCTCGACTGGGCCGTGCTCATCGGCTATTTCGGCGTGATGGTCGCGATCGGCGTCTGGTCGCACAAACGCGTCGACAACGTGAGCGACTTCTTCACCGCCGGCGGCAGGATGCCCTGGTGGCTGTCCGGCATCTCGCACCACATGTCGGGCTACAGCGCGGTGATGTTCACCGGGTACGCGGGCATCGCCTACACCTACGGCGTCACCTCCTTCGTCACCTGGTCCTTCCCCATCGCGCTCGGCATCGCCATCGGCTCGAAGCTGTTCGCGCCGCGCATCAACCGGCTGCGGTCGCGGCTCCACGTGGCTTCCCCGCTGGAGTATCTGAAGAACCGCTACGACCTCAAGACCCAGCAGGCGCTGGCCTGGTCGGGGATGCTGCTGAAGATCGTGGACGTCGGCGCGAAGTGGGCCGCCATCGCGACCCTGCTGTCCGTCTTCACCGGGATCTCCCTCAACCAGGGCATCCTCATCACCGGCGCGATCACCGCCGTCTACTGCACGATCGGCGGTCTGTGGGCGGACGCGCTGACCGAACTCGGCCAGTTCGTCATCCAGTTGCTGGCCGGCGTCGCGATGTTCGTCGCCGTCGTGCTGAAGCTGAACGACAAGGGCATCGGCTTCCTGGACGCCTGGGACCAGCCGGCGCTCCAGGGCCACGACAAGCCCCTGGTCGCCCAGTACGGCACGGTGTTCCTGCTCGCGTTCCTGTTCATCAAGCTCTTCGAGTACAACGGCGGCATGCTCAACCAGGCCCAGCGGTACATGGCCACGGCCACCCCGAAGGAGGCCGAGCGGTCGGCGCGGCTGTCGGCGGTGCTGTGGCTGGTCTGGCCGCTGGTGCTGTTCTTCCCGATGTGGATGTCGCCGCTGCTGGTGACGTCGAACAAGCCGGACGGCTCCGACTCCTACGCCCTGATGACCGAACAGCTGCTGCCGCACGGCCTGCTGGGGCTCGTCATCGTCGGCTTCTTCTCCCACACGATGGCCATGTGCTCGTCCGACGCCAACGCCATCGCCGCCGTCTTCACCCGGGACTGCGCGCCGGTGATCTGGGCCAGGGCGCGGGAGTGGAACCAGCGCTCGGGGCTGATCGCGGCCCGGGTGGCGACCGTCGTCTTCCTGGGGCTGTCCATGGCGGCCGCCACGCAGGTCAACTCCCCCGCCTTCAAGGACATCATCACGGTCGTCATCAAGTGGGTGGCCGGACTGATGGGCCCGATGGCGATCCCGATGATGCTGGGCCTGCTGCGCCCGTTCCGCCGCTCCGGCCCGACGGCCGCGCTGACCAGCTGGTCGATGGGTCTGCTGGCCTTCTGGCTGGTCAACTACCCGATCAACTGGAACGTCGACGGCGGAGTGCCGCTCCAGTACCAGGTGTCGATCCCGCTGGCCGTGTCGCTGGTCCTCTACATCCTGATCGGATTCATCAAGCCCGAGGACACCCCGGAACGCCTGGCGATCATCGAACAGATCAACACGGACGGGGACGGCAGCGCTTCGGCCGCCGCGCAGGTGCCGCGGCCCAAGGACGAGGTCCCCACGGCGGTGACGGACTAACTCCCCCTGGGGTACCGGGCCATCCAGCCCGGGGAAGCCCCGGCGGGACCGTGCAGGGCCGGCCCCTGGGTCATCTCCATGGCGAAGTCGTCGGCCAGTTCCAGGATCGTGGGACGGCCCTCCAGCTCGGCCAGCCAGGCCGGCGGGAGGGCCGTCTCGCCGTGCAGGGCGCCGAGCAGGCCGCCGGCGAGGGCGGCGGTCGGCCCCGAGGGAGCACCGTGGTTCACCGCGAGCCGCAGCCCGTGCCGTACGTCCTCCGCGACGAGCGCGCAGTAGACGGCACCGGACAGCACGGCCTCCGCGGTCCCCGCGCCCGCGAGCTCCTCCACCCTCGCCGGCCCCGGCAGCCCCTGCCGTACGGCGCCCAGCGCGTGCTGCAACGCCTCGGACACCGCCTCGTGCCCCGGCCGCGCGGTCAGCAGGGCGAGCGTCCGCTGCACCGCGCCGTCGAGACTCTCGCCGCAGGCCAGCGCGTGCACGGTGACGGCGTACGCGGCCGCCGCGAGGTACGCCGTGGGGTGGCCGTGGGTCTGGGCGGCGCACTCTACGGCGAGCTGCGCGACGAGTTGCGGCTCCCAGCCGACCAGCAGCCCGAAGGGCACCGACCGGGGAACCACCTCGGGCCCGGCCGCGCCGGGGCTCTTGGGCGAGTCCAGGGTGCCCATCACCTCGTCGCCGAGCCCGAGCAGCAGCGTCCGGGTCGGATCGCGCCGGGCGTACAGCCACTCCTCGCGGGCCAGCCAGCCGTCGTCCTTGCGGCGCAGGTCGGGCCCCCAGTCGCGCTGGGTGGCCGCCCATCTCAGATACGCCCGGTGCAGATCGGTCGGCGGATGCCAGGCGCCGGTGTCCCGCCGCACCTGGGCGCGGATCAGCCCGTCCACGGTGAACAGGGTCAGCTGGGTGAGATGGGTGACCGCGCCGCGCCGCCCGTGGGCGGGGGCCAGGTCCACGATGCCCTCGGGCCCGTGCTCCTGCCGGATCTCCTCGATCCCGAGCCCGTCGACGGGCGTCCCGAGGGCGTCCCCGACGGCCGCGCCCAGCAGCGTGCCACGCACCCGGCTGCGGAAGTCCTGCTGTTCGGCACGGCCCCAGACGGGCCCGGCAGTCGCACCCACCCAGTCCTCCCGCACCGTGCGTACATACGACGTCCGTCACTGTAATCGAACAGTGCTCCGTTCCGACCCCGTGCACGTGCTGTCCGGTGGAGGGGTGATGAAGACCTGGTGGGGTAAGGACACCGGCATGACCACCCCCACCACACGTATCCCACACGCGTCACGCGTGCTTCCGCTCACCGCCGCCCTCCTCACCGGGACGGTCGCGCTCTACATGCTTCTCGTCGCCTTCGGGAACATCACGGACTTCGGCACGAACCAGCAGTTCGTGCGGCATGTGCTGGCGATGGACACGACGTTCAAGGACGACGACGTGATGTGGCGGGCGGTGACGAGCAAGGGGCTCCAGGACGCCGCCTATGTCGCGATCATCGCGTGGGAGACCGTCGCGGGGGTGGTGCTGGCCGCCGGGACGTGGTTCTGGGCGCGGCGGAACGACATACGCGGTCGGTCGCTGTCCACGTACGGGCTGGTCATGGTGATGCTGCTGTTCGGCGCCGGGTTCATCGCGATCGGCGGGGAGTGGTTCTCGATGTGGCAGTCGGACACCTGGAACGGGCTGGACGCGGCGACCCGGGCCTTCCTGTTCGCCGGCGTCGTGCTGATCGTGAACCAGCTGCCGAGCGGACAGGCGCGGGACGACTCCCGGGCCTGACGCCCGGAGTTCCGGGACCCGGAGATAACGGGGCCCGGAGATAACGGGGCCCGGAGATACGGGGCCCGGAGATACGGGGCCCGGAGTTCCGGTACCTACTCGACGACCCTGACCTTCGTCCCCGTCTCGCCGAACGCCCACAGCGCCGTCCCGTCCGCCTTGGCCATCCGGATGCCGCCGGTCTGCGTGCCGGCGGCGGCCGGGGGCGGGGAGGAACCGTCGACGGCGTTGGAGAAGGCGATGTTGACGCCCGAGGTGGCGGAGAAGTAGACGATGTGCTCGATCGCCACGCCGTCGGAGCCCGTGGTGGCGTCCTTGCGGAGCGAGACCGTGAAGCTGCCGACGGCAGGGGCCACCGTGCCGGGCCAGACCGTGAAGGTGCGGCGGGCCGTTTCGTCCGCGTCGACCAGCCAGACCCGGTGCTGCCCCAGCGAGTAGACGATCCGCCGGCCGGTGCCCGAACCGGCCGGCACCTCGGCCGCCTTGGGGGTGGCAGACGGCTTCGGTGAGGCCGAGGGCTGCGCGCCCGCCGACGCGGAGGCGTTCGGACGGTTCGCCGCCGACGCCGTCGGGTGCGGGCCCTGTTCGGCCTGCGCCGTCAGGAAGACGACCGCGACGATCGCGCCGGTCGTCAGGCCGGTGACCCAAACCCAGGAGGGAAGCCGTCGGGCAGGCACGGGCACGCATCTCCTCAGCTACGGGACCCCTCCGGTCGGGGCCCGATCATCGTACTGCGAGGGGCCCGCTCCCCGGTCCCTGAGTGGCCCCTGAGTGGCCCCTGACTGGTCCCTGAGTGGCCCGTCAGTGCTCCCTGATGGTCCCCAGGCGCCTCCCCGAGCGGTCCCCCGGTGCTGTCCGAGTGTTCCCCTCAGTCCAGCACCGGCAGCAGTTCCGGCAGATGCCCGTCCGAGGCCGAAGCCGCCAGCTGCCGCTCCTGCGGCACCTCGCCGTACAGCGTCGTACGCGGCCTGGCCGGGCGGCCCGCCGCGTCCGCGACCGCGATCAGGTCCTTGACGGACTTGTAGGAGCCGTACGACGAGCCCGCCATCCGCGAGATCGTCTCCTCCATCAGCGTGCCGCCCAGGTCGTTCGCTCCCGAGCGGAGCATCTCCGCGGCCCCCTCCGAGCCCAGTTTCACCCAGCTGGTCTGGATGTTGGGGATGTGCGGGTGCAGGAGCAGCCGGGCCATCGCCGTCACCGCCCGGTTGTCCCGCATGGTCGGACCGGGGCGGGAGATGCCGGCCAGGTACACCGGCGCGTTCGTGTGGATGAACGGGAGGGTGACGAACTCCGTGAAGCCGCCGGTCCGCTGCTGGATCCCGGCCAGGGTCCGCAGATGGCCCAGCCAGTGCCGGGGCTGGTCGACGTGGCCGTACATCATCGTCGAGGACGACCGGATCCCGAGCTCGTGCGCCGTCGTGACGACCTCGATCCAGGTCGCGGCCGGCAGCTTGCCCTTGGTCAGCACCCAGCGGACCTCGTCGTCCAGGATCTCGGCCGCCGTGCCGGGGATGGAGTCGAGCCCGGCCTCCTTCGCCGCCGTCAGCCACTCGCGGATGGACAGGCCGGTGCGGGTCGCGCCGTTGACGACCTCCATCGGCGAGAAGGCGTGCACATGCATGCCGGGGACCCTCTCCTTCACCGCCTTCGCGATGTCGAAGTAGGCCGTGCCGGGCAGGTCCGGATGGATGCCGCCCTGCATGCAGACCTCCACCGCGCCCAGTTCCCAGGCCTGTTGGGCGCGGTCGGCGACCTGGTCGAGGGAGAGCGTGTACGCGTCGGCGTCGGTGCGGCGCTGCGCGAAGGCGCAGAAACGGCAGCCCGTGTAGCAGACGTTGGTGAAGTTGATGTTCCGCGTGACGATGTACGTGACGTCGTCGCCGACGGTCGAGCGGCGCACGTCGTCCGCGATGCGGGTCAGGGCGTCCAGGGCCGGGCCGTCCGCGTGGAGCAGGGCGAGGGCCTCGTCGTCGGTGAGCTTCGTCGGATCGTCGGCGGCCGTCGCGAGGGCCTGGCGTACGTCCGTGTCGATGCGCTCCGGCGCCATGCCGGGGGCGGCCGCCTCGCGCAGGGCGCCCCAGTCGCCGTACACCTCGTCGAAGTCGTCACGGCGGTCGGAGGTCCGGCCGTCGGTGTCGATGGTGCGGTGCAGGTCGGTACGGCCGGACGGCACGAACACCTCCTCCGGCTCCTGCCAGGGGCGGCCCTCGACGACGGCGTCCGACACGGCCAGTCCCGTCTCCGGGTCGGCCAGCGCGCGGACGTGCGGCAGCAGCCGCGGGTCGAGCCACGGTTCGCCGCGCCGGACGAACTCCGGGTAGACGCAGAGACGTTCCCGCAGGGCGAAGCCGGCCGCCGCCGACTTCTCGGCGAGCTCGTCGATCTGCGGCCAGGGGCGCTCGGGGTTGACGTGGTCGATGGTGAGCGGGGACACCCCGCCCCAGTCGTCGATCCCGGCCCCGATCAGCCGCTCGTACTCGCTGTCGACGAGGTTGGGCGGGGCCTGGAGGCAGGCGGCCGGGCCCATGATGTGACGGGCCACGGCCACGGTCGCGACCAGCTCGTCGAGTTCCGCGTCCGGCATGCCGCGCATCGCGGTGTCCGGCTTGGCGCGGAAGTTCTGGATGATCAGCTCCTGGATGCCGTGGTAGGCGCGGGAGATCTTGCGCAGCGCGAACAGCGACTCGGCGCGCTCCTCGTACGTCTCGCCGATCCCGATCAGGATCCCGGAGGTGAACGGGACGGAGGAGCGGCCGGCGTCCTCCAGGACGCGCAGCCGGACGGCGGGCTCCTTGTCCGGGGAGCCGTGGTGGGGGCCGCCTGGCTCGGACCACAGCCGGGTGGCGGTGGTCTCCAGCATCATGCCCATGCTGGGCGCGACGGGCTTCAGCCGCTGGAAGTCCGTCCAGCTCATCACCCCGGGGTTGAGGTGCGGCAGCAGTCCCGTCTCCTCGAGGATGCGGATGGAGATGGCGCGGACGTAGGCGATGGTGTCGTCGTAGCCGTGCGCGTCGAGCCACTCGCGCGCTTCCGGCCAGCGGTCCTCCGGCTTGTCGCCGAGGGTGATGAGGGCTTCCTTGCAGCCGAGGGCGGCACCGCGCCGGGCGATGTCGAGCACCTCGTCGGGCGACATGAACATCCCGTGTCCGGCCCGGCGCAGCTTGCCGGGGACGGTGACGAAGGTGCAGTAGTGGCACTTGTCACGGCAGAGCCGGGTGAGCGGGATGAAAACGCTCTTCGAGTACGTGATGACACCGGGCCGGCCGGCCGCCTCCAGGCCGGCGTCCCGCACCCGGGCGGCGGAGGCGGCGAGGTCCTCCAGCTGCCCGCCGCGCGCCTGGAGCAGCACGGCCGCCTCGCCGACGTCCAGGGCGACGCCGTCACGGGCCCGTTTGAGAGCGCGACGCATGGAGTTCTCGGTGGGGCCGGGGGTCGGGCCGGGGCCGGTTCCGGAGGTCGCGGAAGTCGTCATCCTTCGAGCATACGATCACGTTTTCCGAGCCTGGGGCGGGACCGGCGCCCGGGACGGAACCGGCAGCGGCACCGGGTCCCGGCCCGGACCCCGGTCCCGCGGACTCTGAGTACGCGTACCCATCCCCCGTACGCAGCCGTACCGATGCCCCGCGCACCCCGGCCGACCTACGGTCGCCACATGCCCGAGGAGATCACCGCCGCCCCCGCCACCACCCCCGTACCGGCGCCCGTACCCGCAGCCGCCGCGGCCGGACGCACCGCCGCGCAGGCCTTCGGCATCGGCTGCGCGGTGCTCGTCGCCGTGCCGCTGCTCCTCGTTCTCGCCTTCGTCGGCTGGATCGCCGTGGTGACGAAGGACGCGTCGGACTTCCCGCGCGTCACGCCCGAGGAGATGGTGGGCCGCGCCGTCGACCGCTCCCGGGAGGCGTACGACGTCCTCGGATTCACCCGTACCGTCAGGCCCGGTGTCGAGAAGATCGGGGTCTCCACCGAGAACACGGTCGGCTCGGACCACTGCTACCGGGGCGGTCTGACCGACGAGACCGTCGACGGCGCCTACAGCATCAGTCACAGCTGGGCGCTCGACCACGTCCCCGCCGAGCAGGCGGTCCCCGGTCTGCGCCGGCTGCGCGACCATCTCGAGGACACCGGCTGGGACATCACCTCCTACCGGGAGAACGTCTCCGGGGACTACTGGGCGCTGTACGCCTCGCGCGCGGACGGCGACGAGCGCATGTCCTTCCAGTGGTTCGCGGACCGCGACTACTTCGCCGGCGGCACCTCCACGCCCTGCGCCGTGGACCCCGGTTGGCAGCAGGGCGACGACGAGCCCGCCGGGGACCAGCTGTGGCCGCCCGACTTCGGGCCGTCGGCGAAGAAGAACGGGTCCTGAACGTACGGCGCGAACGGGGCCTAGAGGTACGGCGCGAACTCGTCCAGGGCGCGCAGCGCCTCCGCCTCCCCCACCGGCGGCAGCTGCACCACGACCTCCTCGATGCCCAGCTCGGCGTAGTACGCGAGCTTGCCGGGCGACGGGTGGACGGCGTACGGCACGACCTGGAGGGCGTCCGGCTCGCGGCCCGCGTCCGCCCACGCCGAGCGCAGCACGGGGAGCGCCTCGGAGAGGCCGCGGCCGCCGATCGGCAGCCAGCCGTCGGCGTACTCGCCGATGTGCGAGAACAGCTTCGGTCCCGCGGCACCGCCGACGAGGGTGCGGGGGCCGGTGACCGGCCCGCGCGGCTTCTGCACCGGCTTGGGGTACGCCGTGCTGGCGCGGACGCTGCCGTACTCGCCCTCGTACGCCGTCGGTTGCTCCGCCCACAGGGCCTGCATCAGCCGCATCCGGTCCCGGACCAGCTCACGGCGGGTGCGCCACTCGACGCCGTGGTCGGCGGCCTCCTCCACGTTCCAGCCGTAGCCGAGGCCGAGGGTGAGGCGGCCGCCCGACAGGTGGTCGACGGTGGCGATCTGCTTGGCGAGGTCGATCGGGTCGTGCTGGGCGACGAGCGTGATGCCGGTGCCGAGGCCCAGCGTCTCCGTCACCGCCGCCGCCTGACCGAGGGCGACGAAGGGGTCGAGGGTGCGGCCGTACTCGCGGGGCAGGTCGCCGCCGGCCGGGTAGGGGCTGGTGCGCTCGACGGGGATGTGCGTGTGCTCGGGCAGATAGAGCCCGGCGAAGCCGCGCTGCTCCAGCTCACGTGCGAGGCGGGTGGGGGTGATCGTCTCGTCGGTGAGGAAGATCGTGACGGCGATGCGCATGGGGGGCCTTTCGCTGCGTACGGCTCGGTCGACGGCGTCGTCGCGGGTGACGATCCCATCTCTACCTGCGGAACGATCCACTGTCCATACCGACTGGTCGGCATCACCCTCGGAGGCGCCGTCCCCTCGGTGTCCGCTGCCACGTGTCCGCTGCCGCGTCCTCCTGCCCGCCCTCGGCACACCGTCAGAACGCGCCCGGGGTGTCCAGCGGCCACCTGTCCGGCTCCGCGGGCGGGCTGTAGGTCATGGCCCGGTCGAGCCGCTCACGCTGCGCCGCGTCCAGGGCGGCCTCGGCCGGGTGCGGTGGGAGTGCTCGGCAGTACTCCGCGAACCGGTACCGGCGCTCCGGCCACCCGGTCATCACCACCACGTGCAGGACCAGCGCGAACACCCCCCACGTCAGCAGGCCCGCGATCACGCCGACCGCGATCTCGGCCGCGTTCGCGGCGAACCGACCGCTCGCGTACATCAGTTGGGCGGCGAGCCACCCCGCGAGCAGCGCGGCGGCCAGGATCGCGGCGATCTGGACGCGGTCCCCGTCCCGCTCGGCCCAACGCGGCCATCCGGAGTCCTCGGCCCGCAGGAAGGGGTCGCGCCGCCCGCGGTGCTCGTCGTCCGCATACAGCCAGTTCAGCGGCCACGGCCCGGCGTGCCCGCGCAGCGTGACCAGCACCGCGGCCGGGACCGGATGCTCCGGCGTCCGGGCGGTGTCGGCACCCTCGCCGGTGACCGACACCCGCCCGTCCTCCTCGATCCGGATCAGTCCGGCCAGCAGCAGTTCGGCGGCGGCGGCCCGGTCCGCGCCCTGCTCACCGCCGGCCGTGGCAGCCGCGTGGTACGGGTCGACGCGCGCCCCGTCCACCTGCGCGACGGCGGCCCGGTCGGCCCGGTCACGGAGCCACCACAACACGCCGAGCACGGCGTACACCCCGCCGAAGACCGCCAACACGGCCAGGAGCAGCTCCACTTGACTCACGGCAGGCTTCCTCTCGGACGAAGACACGGACGGAGGCGACGACAGGGACGTCGGCAGGAACGCACCGATCAGCTCACGTGCCGGGGATTCCCGTACGCCGAGGAATCCATGTACGGACCACGCCCGTTCGTGCGAACCCGTGACAACGCGACGGCATACTCGGCAGCGCCGTAACTGAGCTGCGAAGCCGTCGACTTGAGTCAGCTTCGGTGAAGAGGGGGATGCCGATGCGTACGAGCGGGAACGGGAGCGCCGGCAGGCAGGGTCGGGGCCGCACTGCCCTGCGATCCGCGACACTGCCGCTGGCCCTCGTCCTCACCACCGCCTGCCAGACGAACGCGGCCGACGGCCCGAGTCCCGCTGAAGCGAGCTTCACCGTCCGCTATGACCGGCCGACCGGCCCGGACGCGGACGACGCGGCGTTCGTCCGGGAACGGCGGCTGCCGGAGGAGGCCGTGCGGCACGTCACCGCTCTCGTGCGGCTGAACCCGCCGGTCGTGATGACCGTTCGGTCCTGCGACGGCGAAGGGCCCTCCTACAACCCCCAGACCCGTGAAGTGGAGATCTGCTACGACGAGATCTCCGAGACGCGGGGGCTCTATCAGGACGCCGGCCGGGGTCTCTCCGACGACGCCCTGTCCGCCGTCCTGCTGGAATCGTTGTTCCACGAGAGCGCACACGCCGTGATCGACGTCCTCGACCTCGCGGTGAGGGGCAAGGAGGAGGACTTCGCCGACCAGTTCGCCGCGCTCATGCTGCTCCGCCAGGGAGCGGAGGGAGAAGAGCGACTGCTCGACGTGGCCGAGACATGGCGGCTTTCCGCGATCACGTACGAGAACGAGGACGACGGTCAGGCGGACGAGCACTCCACGGACCACCGACGCGCCGTCGACCACCTCTGCTACCTCTACGGGGCCGCCCCGGCGAACCACGCAGACGTGATCGGCACGGACGCACTTCCCGCAGGCCGGGCGCGCGGCTGCGCAGGGGAGTGGAAGAGAGCGCAGGCCGCATGGATGAACGCCCTGGGACGACATGCCGAAGGCGACGACGCCTCCGCCGCCCGAGCCGCCGGCGGCCTTCACGAGTCCGGTGTTCCCGGGCGGGTGCAACGGCGGCCGATGAGGCTTGCGAAGGAACGGTCCGTGCCGGGATGAAACGATCGTGCCCATGACGTCTGCAACGCTCCCTCCCGCCGACACCCACGTCAGGCTTCTCGCCGGATATGCCGGCAACGGGCAGCCTGCCTACGAAGTGCTTCCCGCGCGCACGCTCGACGGGGGTCTCTTCGAGTTGGCCGGAAGCCCGGGGCTGGTCCTGGGATGCGCGGCCGGGGACGTGCTGCGGATATCGGACGACGGGGAGTTCGAGGTGACGCGACAGGGCCCATGGCTCTGCGTCCAGGCCGCCCCGGAGGCCGGAACCTTCTCACCGGAAGCCCTGACCGCACTGCACGAAGCCGTCGAAGGTCTGGGCGGGCTGGTCGAGTCCCCTGCCACCCTGCGCTTCGCCGTGATCACGATCGAGCGCGCCACGGATCCCGCCGCCCTCGAGCACGCGCTGGACGCCTGGGCCGACCGGACCGGGCAAGTGGCGTGGTGGTTCGGAAACGGCGAGGTCGCTCAGTAGCGGCCGAAGGGCGACTCGGTCCACCGCCCGTGGATCACGGACCCGCACCGCCTTCGCCGCCTGCTCGACGCGGTCAGCGCACGTCGACCCGGTAGGTGACCCGCTCCGGCTCGGTCGTCGGGGTCGGGGACGGGCCGGCGCCGCCGCCGCAGGCCGCGGTCTGCGCCGTGGGGAACGTGCAGTGCAGCAGCACGATCCGGGTGCTGCCCCTGCCGGTGGCCTCGAAGGTGAGGACGAGGGTGCCGCCGCCGCCGACCGACCTGCCGTCGTCGGCCGACTCGTAGGTGCGGTCGGCGGCGCGGACCACCGCCGCGTCCGGCTGCGGGGCGACCACGAACCAGTGCTCACGGGTGGACGCGTTCTCCGGGACGGAGAGCGTGAAGCGCTCGCCGACCTCGGCGGTGATGCTCGGGTCCTGCGTGGGGTGACTCGTGGGCTCGTCCGCGTCGGAGCCCGATGCGCAGCCCGCCACCAGCGTGACGGTGCACAGTGCCACCGCGACGGCCCCCGTGACCCTGCTCGACCAGGCCGCCATCGGCTCCCCCGTTTCGATCTTGGCCGCCGGGAGGGTAACACCCGCCCGGCGGACAAGTCCTAGCCGTCGACCTCGTACCGGCCGACCTCCAGGAAGTACCGCAGCTCCTCCGGCGTCCCGTCGATGACCTCCTCGGCGGCGGCGCGGAGGGCGGCGCTGATCTTCGGGTCGGCCAGGATGCGGGCCACGGCGACGCGGTCGTCCTCGGCCCGGGCCAGGCGGTAGCCGGTCTCCAGGAAAGCGCGCAGAGCCTCCGGGGTGCCGATGTCGAGGGCCTTGTTGGCCTCCCGGACGACCCCCTTGCCGGAGCTCTTGTCCGCCAGGATGCGCGCGATGGCGACGGCGTCGTCCTCGGCCCGGGCCAGGCGGTAGCCGGTCTCCAGGAAAGCGCGCAGAGCCTCCGGGGTGCCGGCGTCCAGGGCCTTGTTGGCCTCCCGGACGACCCCCTTGCCGGAGTTCTTGTCCGCCAGGATGCGCGCGATGGCGACGGCGTCGTCCTCGGCCTGGGCCAGGCGGTAGCCGGTCTTCAGGAAGGTGCGCATGTCCTCCACGGTGCCGTCGAGCACCTCACCGGCCTCCCGGAGGACCCTCGTGCCGCTGTCCTCGTCCGCCAGGATGCGCGCGATCGCGACGCGGAGGTCCTCCTCGGACATCTCGTCCACCGGCGTATCGGTCGTCACCACCGATGCCGCCGTGGTCGTCGCCGAGACCGTTGCCGCCGTCGTGCCGGTGGCGAACGCCGGGGTGGTGAGGAGGAGGGCCGGGGTCAGGGCGGTGGCCGTGACGAGCAGGGCGGCGCGGCGCCGTCTCAGCGATCTCATGGGCGTCATGGTGGGTTCCTCCGTGGTCTGGCGGTCGGTACGAAGATCCTCGCCGCTCCGCGCCATCGATGTCATTGCCGGATGTTGGCAGTCCTTGTCGGCTTTCGTTGCCGTACCCGCGCCCAAGTCGGCCGCTCGACGGGACGCACAACTCCCTTTGCGAGGACGGTGGTTACGTCGGAGGTAATCGCTCCGGGCCGTCGCCGCCGGTGATGATGGGGCCTCGTCGCGTCAGCGGGACGCGGCTTCCGCATCGGAAGGATCCACCGTGTCCTCAGCCACGCCCACGACTCCCCGCGCCGTGGTGCGGGAACTGCTCCGCCGGATCGGCGAAGGGGACCCCGAGCGCATCGCGGAACTGTACGCCGAACCGAGCGACTGGAAGCTGGACTGGCCGGAGGACGAGCACGGTCGTGCGCGGAGCGCCACCCCGTGGATCCGCCACCGGGTCACCCGTACCGACGCCGCCGCGCACTACCGCGAGCTCGCCGAGCACCACGTGCCCGGGCAGGCGGCCACCGTGATCGAACGCGTCCTCGTCGACGGTGACGACGCGGTCGTGCTCGGCGAGATCCGCCGTACCGCCCGCTCCACCGGGCGGGCCTATCGCGCCCGGTTCGCGCTGCACCTCACGATCGAGGACGGCCAGGTCACCAGGCACCACGTGTACGAGGACAGCCTCGCCGTCGCCCGCGCCTTCGGTACGGAGGGGACGGGTGAGAAGGGCGAGGAGAGCGGGAAGAGCGAGAAGGGTGAGACGGCTTAGACGATCGCCGTCTCCTCCTCCGCCAGGTCCGCGACCACGGCCGCGTGGTCCGAGGGCCAGACTCCGTCCACGGGACCGTGGCCCGCGCGGCGGACGTGCCGGACGTGGCCCTCGCCGATCGGGCCGGGCGGGCCCACATGGATGTAGTCGATGCGGACGGCGGGTTCCAGCACGCGGGCCGCGTAGGGGTTCTCGGGGGTCCAGGTGGCGGCGGGGGCGGTCGGGTCGGCGTAGTCCCAGGCGTCGTGGAGAACCTGTCCGGGGACGGCCGACGCGGTCCTCGTGCCGCCGAAGAGGCGCACCTCGTCGGAGTCCGGCCAGGCGTTGAAGTCACCGGTGACGACGGGCGGGAAGGGCGTGCCGCCGCGGTGCCTGGCGACGAGCTCCGCGAGGGCGGTGACCTGGGCGAGGCGCACCGCCGAGGCGTGGCCGGCCGAGGTGAGGTGGGTGGTGAAGAAGGGGATGTCGAAGGAGGGGGCGGCCACGCGCGCGTAGAGGGCGGCGCGGCCGTCGGCCAGGTCGGCGGGCGCGGGCAGCACCAGCGTCTCCCGTTCCACCACCGGCCAGCGGCTCAGCACCGCGTTGCCTATGTCGACCGAACCGGCGTCGGGGTCCGTGATCCGCTTCCGCCAGCGTTCGGGGGCCGGTGACGGGGCCCAGGTGCAGTGCAGACCGAGTTCGTCGGCCAGCCACTCTGCGAGGTTCTCGGCACCGGCCGCCCACACCTCCTGGAGGCCGACCACGTCGGGCTCCAGCTCGCGCAGAACGGCCAGGATGGCCTTCTGGCGTTCCCGCCAGGGGCCGAACCGCCACCACAGGTTCCAGGTCACCACGCGCATGTGCAGCCACCCGCTCTCGTCGCGCCGACGGCGTCGGGGACCATTGAAGCAACAAACCTGTGCGTGAAGGAGTCCCACGGATCATGACCCGTTCCAGCGACCTCCGTTTCCGCGCGACCACCGCCCTCCAGCGGTACGTCGCCAACCCCCTCATGCGCCGCCTGCCGTTCCACACGCTCCTGGAGACCACGGGCCGTGTCTCCGGTCTGCCCCGGCGCACCCCGCTGGGCGGCCGCCGGGTCGGTGACGTCTTCTGGCTGGTCTCGGAGTTCGGCGAGCGGTCGCAGTACGTCCGCAACATCAAGGCCGATCCGCGGGTGCGGGTGCGGCTGGGGGGACGGTGGCACTCGGGCACGGCCCGGCTGCTCCCCGACGACGACCCGGTGGCCCGGCTGCGCACCCTGCCCCGGGGCAACAGCACGGCCGTCCGGGCCCTGGGGACGGGTCTGCTCACCATCCGGGTGGATCTGGCCGACTGACGGACCCGCGGGCCCCGGCGAGACGGGACGGGACGAGCAGACGAGGCAAGCAGACGAGACGGGCGCGCGGCGCGGCACGGCAGTCGCCGGACACGGCGGCGGCCGCCCCGGGGTCGTCCGGAGGCCGCCGCCGTGCCGACTACCGCTCGGCTCGGGTCACTTGGCGGGCTTGTAGAAGGCGTACGTCGCGGTGTACGCGACGCTGACCTGGTCGGTGCCGGCACAGGCCGTGGTGGGGGCGACGCCGCCGGCCGTGTCGAGGCGCTGGATGTAGGTGACGTCGGCGAAGACGCCGGTGCCGCGGGTGGCGGTGGTCTTCAGGAGGAGCTCGGGGATGGTGCCGGTCCTGGGCGAGCTGACGGCGGCGGCGGCGTTGACTGCGCTGCCGTCCACCGTGGACACCCAGACGGGGCCGCGGGAGTGCAGGGCGACCGGGCGGTGGGCTCGGTCTCTCTTGTCCGACAAGGTGGCGGCGGGCTCCAGGAGCTTCCAGACGCCGTCGGCGCAGGTGTAGGTCTGGACGCCCCGGGCGGCGAAGGCTCCGGTCAACCGGTTGCCGTCGGGAACCTTGAGCGCCGCGGGAGCGTGGACCGCGGCGGGGGCGGACTGGGCGGGCGCGGCGTGACCGGCGGTCGTGCCGAGGAGGGTGCCGGCGGTAGCGGCGGCGAGGGCGGTGGTGGTGAGGACGAGTCGCTCGGCGAGCTTCATCGGGTGTTCTCCAGAACGTTTTCCGAACATGTGCACGGGGCAGGGAGTTGACGCCGACCGCGTTGCGACGCCGTCGTGTTCCGACACCGTCGTGTTCCTGACGCGGTCCGCGTCCCTGACGCCGTCCGTGCCCTTGCGCGGGGACGCTACGGGCCCGCGGCCGATTCCGGGGCCCGTCGGAGGAACTCGGCTCTCCGGCACCACGTGTCTGCACGCCGAGGACACTCCCCCGGTCTCAAAGGGCAAGTGGTCACAGCCCTGCGGGCGTTCTCACCCCGGCCACACGATCGCCTGCACCTCGCTGTACGCGTGCAGCGCGTACGAGCCGACGTCCCGCCCGACGCCGCTCCGCTTGAACCCCCCGAACGGGGCCTCCATGTTGCGGCCCACGGTGTTGATGCCGACGCCACCGGCCCGGAGCCTGCGGGCGACCCGGAAGGCCCGGGCCACGTCCGCCGACCAGACGTAGTCGATCAGGCCGTAGTCGCTGTCGTTGGCCAGGGCGATGCCCTCCTCCTCCTCGTCGAAGGGGATGACCGTGACCACCGGGCCGAAGATCTCCTCCCGCGCCACCCGCATGTCGTTCGTGCAGTCGGCAAGGAGGGTGGGGGCGACATAGAAACCCCGCTCCAGCGGCGGGCGTTCGCCACCCGCGACGACCACCGCGCCTTCCTTGCGTCCGAGTTCGACGTACGACTCCACCCGGTCCCGATGGGCGGCCGAGATCACCGGGCCGACCACCGTGTCCGGCGCCCGGGGATCTCCTACCGCCAACCGGCCTGCGTACGCGACGAGTTGCTCCACCAGCCGGTCGTACACCCGGCGCTGTGCCAGCACCCGCGTCGGGGCGGTGCAGATCTGGCCGCTGTAGAAGGAGAAGGTGGTGCCGATGCCGGCCACCGCCGAGGCGAGGTCCGCGTCGTCGAGGACGACCGCCGCGCCCTTCCCGCCCAGCTCCATCAGCTGGCGCCGCATGTCCCGGCCGCACACCTCGGCGATGCGCTGCCCGACCGCCGTCGAACCGGTGAAGCTCACCATGTCGACGTCCGGCGACGACACCGCCGTCTCGCCGATCTCGACGGCCCGCCCGGAGACGACGTTCACCACCCCGCGCGGCACGCCCGCCGCCTCCAGAGCCTCCGCCATCCGGTAGACGGACAGGGGGTCCTGCGGGGCCGGTTTCACGACCACCGTGTTGCCCATGGCGAGTGCGGGGGCGACCTTTCCGGCCGGGTTCGCCCACGGGTTGTTGTAGGAGGTGACGCAGGTGACGACGCCGACCGGCTGCCGTACGGCGACCGCGCCCATCACACCCGCCCTCCCCATCGGCCCGGCCTCGTTGACCTGCGGCGCGATCGGCCACTCGGCGGGCTCCACGCGCGCGTAGCGCCGGAAGCGGGCCACCCCCACCCCGACCTGCATCCCGCGCGCGGTCCCGGTCGTGGCGCCGGTCTCCGCCTGGGCCAGCTCGGCGTACGGCAGCAGCCGGGCGCGCATGATGTCGGCCGCCCGGGCGAGAATCGCCGCCCGTTCCTCCGGCGGGGTGCGCGACCAGGGCCCGAAGGCCTCGCGGGCCGCCGCGCAGGCAGCGCGCACCTGCTCCCGGGAGGCCTCCGGAGCCAGACCGACGGTCCCCTCGGTCGCCGGGTCGACGACCTCGTAGTGCCCGCCGTCGGGCTCCACCCAGGCACCGCCGACGAACAGCCGCTGCCCGCCGGGCCCGTGGGACCCCCCGGACCCGTGGGACCCGTCGGTCGTGCCGATCCCGTCGATCACCTGGTGCTCACCGTCCTGGTGTCCCGCCCCGAGCGCAGCACCCGGCCCGGGACGGCGCCCGTCACCACGTCGTCCCGAATGGCCGCCACGCCGTTGACCCAGACCGCCCGCACGCCGATCGCCTTCGAGTCCAGCCGCGGGCTGCCGCCCGGCAGGTCGTGCACCAGGGTGGCCTTGCCGGCGTCGATCCGCTCCGGGTCGAACAGGACGAGGTCCGCATGCCAGCCCTCCCGGATCCGGCCCCGCTCCCGGAGGCCGAACAGCCGCGCCGGGTCGTCCGTCAGCATCTTCACCGCCTGCTCCAGGCCGGCCAGTCTCCGGCCGCGCAGACAGTCGCCGAGGAAGCGCGTGGTGTACGGCGCCCCGCACATCCGGTCCAGGTGCGCGCCCGCGTCGGAGCCGCCGAGCAGCACGTCCTCGTGGCTCCAGGTGTCCGCCCGCAGCGCCCAGGAGTCCGGGTCGTTGTCCGTCGGCATGGGCCACAGGACCGTACGCAGTTCGTCGGCGGCGCAGATCTCGACCAGACAGGCGAAGGGGTCCAGGCCGCGTTCGGCGGCGATGTCGCGCACGACCCGCCCGGTGAGGCCCTCGTTCGCCGCGCTGTAGGTGTCGCCGATGACGTACCTGCCGAAGTTGGTCAGCCGTCGGAAGACGCCGGCCTCCTTGGAGTTGGCCCGCCTCAGCAGCTCCGCCCGCACCTCCGGGTCCCGCAGCCGCTCGATCCGCTCCGGGACGGGCAGGCCGAGGACCGGCCCCCACCCCGGGATCAGGTTCAGCGCGCAGAACGTGCCCAGGGACATGTTCATCGGCGTGAGGATCGGCATGGTCAGCGCGACGACCCGGCCGCCGGCCTTCCGCGCCCGTTCGCTCGCCATGAGCTGCCGGGGCACGCGTTCCGGAACGGCCGCGTCGACGGTGAGGACGTTCCAGTTCAGGGGGCGTCCTGCGGCCGCGCTCATCTCCACGAACAGATCGATCTCGGCGTCGCTGAACTGGTCCAGACAGCCCGCCACGATCGCCTCGATCTGGGTGCCCTCGTGCTCGCCGACGGCCCGGGACAGCGCGAGCAGCTCCTCCGGCCGGGCGTGCCGGGAGGCGACCGGCTGTCCGTCCCCGTCGGAGTGGGTCGAGGACTGCGTGGTGGAGAAGCCCCACGCGCCCGCGTCCATCGCCTCGTGCAGCAGCCGGACGATGTCGGCCAGCTGCTCCTCGCTCGGCTGCCCGCCCACCGCGTCCGCGCCCATCACGTACCGGCGCAGCGCGCAGTGCCCCACCATGAACCCGGCGTTGACGGCGATCCGCCCCTCCAGCGCGTCCAGGTACTCCCCGAAGCCGTTCCAGCTCCAGGGCGCCCCCTCCTCCAGCGCGACCAGGGACATGCCCTCCACCTTGGACATCATCCGACGCGTGTAGTCGGCGTCCTCGGGTCGGCCCGGGTTCAACGGCGCGAGCGTGAACCCGCAGTTCCCGGCCGCGACCGTGGTCACCCCGTGGTTCAGGGACGGGGTGGCGTAGGGATCCCAGAACAACTGGGCGTCGTAGTGCGTGTGCGGATCCACGAACCCGGGAGCGAGGACGAGCCCGTGCGCGTCCTCGCTGGTCCGCGCCTCCTCGGTGACCGAGCCGACGACGGCGATCCGCCCGTCCCGGATCCCGACGTCGGCGGTGAAGGCAGGCGCACCGGTCCCATCGACAACGGTCGCGCCCTTGATGACGTGATCAAGCATGGGGTGACTCCTCGAGATGCGTGAGGCATGCCTACTCAGAGGGGCGGGGCTGTATCGCTGCGCGGCTCCGCCGCGTGGGCGCGACCAGCCACGACGGAGCCGCAGCCGCCGACGACCCGCACCCCTAGGGCGACTAGGCCCCTTGGCGGAACCGCGTCGTCCGATGGACAGGATCCGTGTCGATCTTGGGAATGACCTGCTCTCCGATCAGCCGGATCGTCTGGAGCGTCTCCTCCTTCGGCACCCCCACCGGCAGCCCGAAGGACAGCTGATCCGCCCCCGCCTGCTCCCACCGCTTGCACTGCCGCAGCACCTCGTCGGGGTCGCCGCAGATCAACAGCTCCTCCTCGACGAGGAGTTCGACGAACTCGGCGTTGTACTCGGGCAGCGTCTCCGGCCAGACCGGGAAGCCCTCGGGCCGGGGGAAGGTGTCGTGGTAGCGGAACACCAGCGAGGGCAGATAGTGCAGCCCGCCCTCGACGGCGATCCGGATCGCCTCGTCGTGCGTCGGCGCGCAGATCGCCGTCGTCGTCACCATCACGTTGTCGTTGACGAAGTCGCCGATCGGCTCGGCGTTCACCACCGCCGTCTTGTACTGCTCCAGCACCCACTCCATGTCGGACACCTTCTGGATGCTGAAGCCGAGCACCCCGAGGCCCTTGCGGGCTGCCATCGCGTACGAGGGCGGCGACCCTGCGGCGTACCACATCGCCGGGTGCGACTTCCCGTGCGGCTTCGGCAGGATCTTGCGCGGCGGCAGCTGCCAGTGCTTGCCCTGGAAGCCGACGTACTCGTCCTGGAGCCACATCTTCGGGAACTCGGCGATGGTCTCCTCCCAGATCTCCTTCGTGTAGTTCATGTCGGTGATGCCGGGGAGGAAGCCGAGGATCTCGTGCGAGCCGGCGCCGCGTCCGCTGCCGAACTCGAAGCGGTTCTCGGTGAGATGGTCGAGCATGGCGACCTTCTCCGCGACCTTCACCGGATGGTTGACCTGGGCGAGCGGGTTGAAGATGCCCGAGCCGAGGTGGATGCGGTCGGTGGCGTGGGCGAGGTAGCCGAGGAAGACGTCGTTGGCGGAGAGGTGCGAGTACTCCTCCAGGAAGTGGTGCTCGGACGCCCAGGCGTACTTGAAGCCGGACTTGTCCGCCTGGATGACGTACTCGGTCTCCTCCATCAGCGCCTTGTGCTCGGCGAGCGGATCGGTCTCGGCGCGCTTGCCCACGTATCCCTGTACAAAGAGCCCGAATTCCACGGAGGTTCACCGTCCCGGTTCCTGGATCGCGATTAACTGACGGATCGTCAGATTCAGCGGATGCCGCCGACTGTGGCACCGGGCTCCCGGATGGTCAATAGCTGACGAACGGTCAGATGACCGAAACGCCCGCCAGCCATCCCCCGTCGATCACGAACGGCTGCCCGGTGATGTACGACGAGTCCTCCGAGGTGAGGAACAGGGCGAGCCGGGCCACCTCGTCCGCGCGGCCGATCCGGCCCAGGGGCACGAGCTTGCGGTAGAGGGAGTCGAGGGCCCGGGTCGTCTCCTCGGGGTCGGAGTCGGGCTCCAGCCGGGACGGATTGGACATCGCGGTGTCGACGGCCCCGGGACAGACCGCGTTGACCCGGATACGGCGGGGCGCCAGCTCCAGGGCGGCGACCCGGGTGAGGCCGAGCACCGCGTGTTTGGTCGCCGCGTAGGCGCCCACGGCCGCCATGCCGGTGAGCCCGGTGTAGGAGGCGGTGTTGACGATGGTGCCGCCGTCGGACAGCTCCGGCGCGGCGGTCCGGATGCCCAGGAAGCAGCCGACCTGGTTGACCCGTACGACCTGCATGAACTCGTCGAGCGGGGTGTCGACGAGGGCGTTGAACCGCAGGATCCCGGCGTTGTTGACGAGCCCGTCGAGATGGCCGTACGCCCGCTTGGCCTCCCGCACCGCCGCGGCCCACTCCTCCTCCACCCCCACGTCGAGATGGACGTACAGCGCGCCGATCTCCTCGGCGAGCGCCTGCCCCTGCTCGTCGAGCACGTCGGCGACGATCACCTCGGCGCCCTCCTGACGGAACAGCCGCGCCTCCTGCTCGCCCTGGCCGCGCGCCGATCCGGTGACGAGGACCACCCGTCCGTCGAGCTTGCCCATGCCGGCTCCCTTCGCCTCGGTGGAGCTCAGCATCGTATCGCCGCATCTGACGAATCGTCAGATGCGTGCGTCGGGAGATGGCAGCCATTGCACAAGCACACATCAAGTGACCAGCCGGTAGGGACATTTGACTCTGTCCGACACCTGTCCGGGGCCCCAATAATCCTTCACGGCCGGGCAAAGCCGAACCCAAGGATGGAGTACGTCGTGGCCAGGAGAAGACTGAAGAACAGGAAGGTCCGGTACGTGGCGATCGGTGCGGCTCTCGCGACCGGCGGAGCCGTCGTCACCCTGCTCCCGTCGGCGAACGCGGCCGACGAGAAGACACCGGATCAGATCATGAGAATGTGCCAGAGGTCCGCCGTGCTCAACGGAAAACAGCAGTCCGTGAGAGATTTCGGAGGAGCCTTCGCCGACGGGTTCGAGTCCGACAACTGCGATTTCGTCGAGACGAAGTTCGAGACCTTCGACGGCCCCACCGAGAAGTCGTCCATCGATTTCCCGAACTGCGAACCGAACGCCGCCGAGCCGGCGAAGGTCTCGATCACGTGGTCGGCGACCGCGGCCCAGGGCCAGGGAAAGTACTCCGTCACGCAACAGGGCGCCGGGGGCGGCCTCTTCGGATTCCTCAGCGGGTCCTGGCTGAAGCACAAGGGCACCCTGGACATGACCGTGAAGTCGGCCACCGCAGGCGCCACGGAACAGCGGGAGGTGCCGGTCGGCAAGGTGCTCCACATGGAGTTCACGCCGAAACTCCAGCGCATGACCGGCGAGTGGCGGGTGCGTCTCGACGCCGACCCCGGAAGCTTCGCCGTGAACCCCTCCCCCGAACAGAACTTCGTGGCGCCCGACGTCGTCGAAGGGCCCGTGATCCTGCCGGGCGCGGCAGGGGCGCCCGGTGTCGCGGACGGCACCTCCAAGGCGGTCCTGGAGGACTGCTGACCTGCAAGAAGCAGCAGAGATCGCAGCTCGACCCGCATCCCCCACAGGAGAATCCCATGACCACCCGCACCCTCCGGGCCAGAAGCCACCGCAGCAAGAGGAAGCGCATCACCCTCGCCCTGGCCCCCGTCGCGGCTCTCGCCGTGGCCGTGCCGCTGATGAACCAGGCAGGCGCCGCCACCCCCTCCGAGGTGACCGCCGACTGCGCGGCCGACTCGAGCAAGCTGGAGAACTGCGAGTTCGTCGACGTCCAGTTCAAGGCGAACAGTCTCGGGCCCAATCAGCGCGTCTCGCCCGTGACGCAGAACTGCGGATCGACGACCGCCGCGACGAACACCTTCAGCGTGAGCACGTCCGTCACCAGGACCATTCAGCTGGAGGACGGGTTCACCGCCGATGCCGGCACGAAACTCGGCAACTCCTTCTTCGAGATCGGCCTGAAGTTCAACACGTCGGAAATCAACATCACCCGCGACGACAAGACGACCGGCCTGGCGTTCAGCCGCTCCGACACCGTCCAGCCGGACAGCATCGGCTTCTTCATGTGGTCCGCCAAGCGCACCGACGTGAGCGGATTCCTGCGGGCCACCTACAAGGAGGCCCAGGACGGCCAGAAGGTGTTCTTCGCGCCGAGCGAGGGCGGGAGCACCGTCCACGTCTTCTATCCGCAGATCCTCAGGAACGGCACGCCGGACGGACGGCTCTGGCTGCGGAACGTGAAATGCGGGACGCCCGAGGCCAATGGAATCCAGAACTCGGCGAACAGCATCCGGACGGAACCGGGATTCGGCGAGGCCGGCGGTAACGTCACCGACGTGGAGATCCCGCTCGCGGACATCTCGCTCTCGGAGATCCCGGCTCCCTGACGGTTCTCAGGTGCGAAGCACGGGTGCGGCCGGGGTGGCGCCGAGCCATCGCAGGACCGCGTCCGTGCTGCCCCGGGCGTCGATCTTGGCGTAGATGTTGCTGAGGTTGTTGCGGACGGTCTTCTCGCTCAGCCGTAATCGCACCCCGATCTCCTGGGCGCCGAGGCCGGTCGACAGCAGCTCCATGACCTGCCGTTCACGCGGCGAGAGCAGCGCGCGCAGCCGCTCGATCGCGTCGCCGGCCGCCGGCATCCGGCGGGCCCCCTCCCGCAGGGCGGCGCACGCGGACGGGGAGAGGTAGGTGTGGCCGACGGTGGCCGCCATCACCGCGGAGGACAGCATGTGGGTGCAGTAGTCGCCCTCGGCCAGATAGCCCGCCCCGCCCCGGAAGACCCCGACGACCGTCTCGGTGTCCGTGCGGGGGCTGACGACGATCACCGGGACACCACGGCCGCCCAGCGCACCCAGCAGCCCCGGGAAGGACGTCGCCGGCTCCGCGCAGCGCAGCACGACGACGTCCGGCTCGCCCTCGCGCAGGGTGTCGTAGGGCGGGGCGACCCGCACCACCCGGCCCACGTACGGGTCGTCGGGGCCGGGCCAGCCCTCGTGCGGCCAGTCGTCCTCGGCGCAGGCGAGAGCGACGGTGAGTCGCTGGGAGGATCGCACTTACGGGGTCCTTCCGCCGGAACCATCACGTCCGTACGTCCGTACATACGCGGCCCGGCGTGGACATGTTCAAACTTCAAGAAGCCCGGTCGAGCAGGGGTCCCACCTCGGCTCCGAACAGGCCGATCTGGTCGGTGAGTTCGGTGCGGCTCCGGCAGCGGAAGCGCACCTGGATCTGATGGACGCCCATCGCCCCGTAGGCCCGCAGCGACTCGGCGAGGACCTCCGGCGGCCCGGTGAGGGTGCGGCGGCCCACCTCCCAGCCGGGGGAGCCGACGTACAGCGGCTCGGTGATGGCGCCGACGGTGAGCGGTGCGTCGTCCCCGCGCAGCCGCCGCAGCGTCTCGATCTGCGCGGGCAGCCGGCCCCTCGGGTCGCCCTGGGGCAGCCAGCCGTCGCCCTTGAGGGCGGCCCTGCGGACGGCGGCCGGGGAGGAGCCGCCGACCCAGATCGGCACCCGCGCCTGGGCCGGCCGGGGCCGCTGCCCGAGCCCCTCGAAGTCGTACGACTTGCCGTGGTGGGAGGGGAACTCGTCCGGCCCGAGCGCGGCGCGCAGCGCGTCGATCGTCTCCTCGAGCACGGCGCCCCGCCGCTCGAAGTCCACCCCCAGCGCCTCGAACTCCTCCCGTACGTGACCGGCGCCCACGCCGAGGATCAGCCGGCCGCCGCTGAGGTGGTCGAGGGTCGCGTACTGCTTGGCGGTGAGCAGCGGGTGGCGCAGGCCGACGACGGCGACGTGCGCGAGCAGCCGGACGCGGTCGGTCACGGCGGCCAGGTGGGCGAGGGTGGCCACGGGGTCGTACCAGACCGTGCTCATGGCCTCGGCCAGCCGGTGCGGGATCGCCACGTGGTCGCAGGCGGCGACGTAGGCGAATCCGGCGCGGTCGGCGGCGCGGGCGATCTCGACGAGGTCGGCGGGACCCGCGTCCGCCTCCCAGGGTTCGGCGTAGAGCGTGGACTGGGACTGGACCGGCAGCTGGATGCCGTAGTCGAGACTCACCGCGGGCTCCAGAGGCCGTCCGGGGTCAGCCCCAGCAGTTCGATCGCGTTGCCCCGGACGATCCGCTCCACCACGTCCGGCGCCAGGTGGCCCATCTGTGCCTCGCCGACCTCGCGCGACTTCGGCCAGGTGGAGTCGGAGTGCGGGTAGTCGGTCTCGTAGAGGACGTTCCCGACGCCGATGGAGTCGAGGTTCCTGAGGCCGAAGGCGTCGTCGAAGAAGCAGCCGAAGACGTGGTCGGCGAACAGCTCGGACGGGGGACGGTGGACCTTGTCCGCGACCCCGCCCCAGCCCCGGTTCTCCTCCCACACCACGTCGGCACGCTCCAGGATGTAGGGGATCCAGCCGATCTGGCCCTCCGCGTACATCACCTTCAGGTTCGGGAAGCGCTCGAACTTGCCGCTCATCAGCCAGTCGACCATCGAGAAGCAGCAGTTGGCGAAGGTGATGGTGGAGCCGACGGCGGGCGGCGCGTCGGCGGAGGTGGAGGGCATCCGGCTGCTGGAGCCGATGTGCATGGCCACGACCGTGCCGGTCTCGTCGCAGGCGGCGAGGAAGGGGTCCCAGTCGTCGGTGTGGACGGAGGGCAGGCCGAGGTGCGGGGGTATCTCGGAGAAGGCGACCGCGCGGACCCCTCGGGCGGCGTTGCGCCGGACCTCCGCCGCCGCCAGTTCGGCGTCCCAGAGCGGGATGAGGGTGAGCGGGATCAGCCGGCCCCGCGCCTGCGGGCCGCACCACTCCTCCACCATCCAGTCGTTGTAGGCACGCACGCACAGCAGGCCCAGTTCGTGGTCGGCGGCCTCGGTGAAGGTCTGGCCGCAGAAGCGCGGGAAGGTGGGGAAGCAGACGGCGGACTGGACGTGGTTGACGTCCATGTCGGCGAGGCGGGACGGGACGTCGAAGGACCCCGGGCGCATCTGCTCGTAGGTGATGACCTCCAGCTTGATCTCGTCCCTGCTGAAGCCGACGGCGGTGTCCAGGCGGGTGAGGGGGCGGTGCAGGTCCTCGTAGATCCACCAGTCGCCGATCGGGCCGTCGTCGCCGGGCTCGCCCATGACGGGCTTGAAGCGGCCGCCGAGGAAGGTCATCTCCTTCAGCGGAGCCCGGACGACGCGGGGTCCGGTGTCGAGGTACTTCTTCGGGAGGCGGTCCTGCCAGACGGTGCTCGGCTCCACGGTGTGGTCGTCGACGGAGATGATCAGCGGGAGGTTCTCCGTGGCCTGGACGGTCTTCGCGGTCTCCAATGCGTTCTCCATGGGGGCACGGTAGCGCTGATCTGACGGATCGTCAGCTAGTGGGCGGCAGCCGGAGTTGATCGACTCTGTGGGGATGTGTGCACACCGGATGTGAGGGGTGTGTGGACTCCCGTGCAGCTGCCGGGCAAGCTGACGCTTCCGGCATGGACAGGGCAAACTGGCCTAGGACCTGTCCGGCCGATCACGTCGCAGGAGAGTGACGGTGCCGAAGCAGCGCCGATGAGTGGGGTCTGGTGCGTGCGGCTGCAAGGCGGAGGAGGGCGTCGACGCGGAGCGTCGACAACCGACCAACGCCGCAGACGTGCGTGCCGGACCCCGCGTCTGCGGCGTGATCGGCCGGACAGGTCCTTGATTCGGATGCCTAAGGGGAGCCCTGATGGACGACCGGGTAGGACACCGCGACCCGCGTGTGCCGGAGCAGAGGCGTCCCGGCTCCGCCGAGGAGCCGGCGGCGCTGCGCTTCGACGTGCTCGGTCCGGTGCGCGCACACCGCGGCGACGAGCGGTTGGCCACCGGTTCACCGCAGCAACGCGCCCTGCTGGCAGCCCTGTTGCTGCGCGAGGGCCGTACGGCCACGGCCGCCGAGCTGATCGACGCGCTGTGGGGCGAGGAGCCCCCGTCGCAGGCACTGGCGGCGGTGCGGACCTACGCCTCCCGGCTGCGCAAGGTGCTCGACCCGGGCGTCCTGGTGAGCGAGTCGGGCGGCTACGCGGTGCGCGGTCTGGCCGAGGGCGCGCTGGACCTGGCGGTGGCGCAGGAGTGGGCGGCGCAGGCGGAGAAGGCGCGGAACGCCGGGGACCTGTCCCACGCCCGCGAGGTGCTGAACCGGGCGCTGGGACTGTGGGACGGGGAGGCCCTGGCCGGCGTCCCCGGGCCGTACGCGGAGGCGCAGCGGGTCCGGCTGGAGGAATGGCGGCTGGGACTGCTGGAGTCCCGGCTGGACATGGACCTGGAGCAGGGCTGCCACGCGGAGGCCGTCTCCGAACTCACCGCGCTCACCGCGGCGTACCCGCTCCGCGAGCGGCTGCGCGAACTGCTGATGCTGGCGCTGTACCGCAGCGGCCGGCAGGCGGAGGCGCTCGCGGTGTACGCGGACACCCGGCGACTGCTGGCCGAGGAGCTGGGGGTGGATCCGCGGGCCGGACTGCGGCAGTTGCAGCGCCGCATCCTACAGGCCGACCCGGAGTTGGCGGAGCCGTCGGCGCCGGCCGCGGAACCGGCGGTGGTACGGGTGCGGCCCGCGCAACTCCCGGCCACCGTGCCCGACTTCACCGGTCGTTCCGCCTTCGTACGGGAACTGAGCGAGGTGCTGGCCGGAGCCGGTGACGGCACGGGCGCGGGCGGCCGGGTGATGGCGGTGTCCGCGCTCGCGGGCATCGGGGGCGTGGGCAAGACGACCCTCGCCGTGCACGTGGCCCACCAGGCCCGGCCAGCCTTCCCCGACGGCCAGCTGTACGTCGATCTCCAGGGCGCGGGGCCGCGGTCGGCGGAGCCGGAGACGGTCCTCGGGTCGTTCCTGCGGGCCCTGGGCACGGCGGACTCGGCGATCCCCGACTCCCTGGAGGAGCGGGCGGCGCTGTACCGCTCGGTGCTGGACGGCCGCCGGGTGCTGGTGCTGCTGGACAACGCGAAGGACGCGGCCCAGATACGCCCCCTGCTGCCGGGCACGGAGGGCTGCGCGGCGCTGGTCACCTCACGGGTGCGGATGGTGGACCTGGCGGGAGCGCATCTCGTCGACCTGGACGTGATGTCCCCCGAGGAGGCCCTCGCCCTCTTCACCCGGATCGTCGGCGAGGAGCGGGTGGCGGCGGAGCGCAAGGCCGCGCTGGACGTGGTGGCCGCGTGCGGCTTCCTGCCGCTGGCGATCCGGATCGCGGCCTCCCGGCTGGCCGCCCGCCGCACCTGGACGGTGTCCGTCCTCGCCGCCAAGCTGGCGGACGAACGGCGCCGGCTGGACGAGCTCCAGGCGGGCGACCTGGCGGTGAAGGCGACCTTCGAACTCGGCTACGGCGCACTGGAGCCCGCCCAGGCCCGCGCGTTCCGGCTGCTCGGCCTGGCGGACGGCCCGGACACCTCCCTGGCGGCGGCCGCGGCGGTCCTGGACCTGCCGGTGGAGGACACCGAGGACCTGCTGGAGTCCCTGGTGGACACCTCCCTGCTGGAGTCGGCGGCCCCCGGCCGCTACCGGTTCCACGACCTGGTACGGCTCTACGCGCGTGCCTGCGCCGACCGCGACGAGCCACCCGGCGAGCGCGGCACGGCGTTGTCGCGGTTGCTGGACTTCTATCTGGCGACGGCGGCGGGGGTGTACGCGATCGAGCGGCCCGGCGACCGCACGGTCGTCCACCTGGAGCCCACGTCGTACCGGGGGCTGTCCTTCGGCGAGCGGACACAGGCCCTCGACTGGCTCTTCGCGGAGGCCCAGTGCCTGCTGGCGTGCGCACGGCAGCAGCAGTCGGGCAGTGGGCTGCGCCGTGCCGTCGATCTGCTCTGGGCCGCCAAGGACCTGGCGGAGTCGGGAGCGAACGCGAAGCAGTACGAGTGGGCGGCCACGGCCCTGCGGGACGCCGCGCAGGACGCCGCCGACGTCCGCGCGGAGAGCCGCGCGCGGACGGCGCTGTCCAACGTTCATCTGGCCGCGGGACGTTACTCCGAGGCGGACGAGGAGGCCCGGCTCGCGATCGAACTCGCGACGGCGGCGCACGACGCGACGCCGGTGAGCTGGGCGGCGACGGACCGGGGGATCATCGCCCTCAACCAGGGACGGTACGAGGAGGCGGAGCGGCTACTGACGACGGCGCGCGACGGGTATCGCGCCGACGGCAACCGCCCTGGCGAGGCCAGCGCGCTGTGCAACCTCGCTCAGTTGCACCAGCGCATGGACCGTGCCGACAGCGCGGTCTCGCTCGCGCAGCAGGGCGTCGACATCTTCCAGCAGCTCGGTCTCAGCCTGCGCCTCGCGAACGGCCGCTACTCCCTGGGTGTGGCGCTCACCCGCGCCGGGCGCCTGCCGGAGGGTCTGGCCCAGCTCACCGACGCCATGCTGATCTTCGCCTCCAACCGGCAGCGGCTGTGGGAGGGCACGACGCATCTGCGCATCGCCCAGCTGCACCTGGCCGCCCATCGCCCCGCGCAGGCCGCTCAGCACGCGGAGCAGTCCCTCGCCATCGGGGTCATCGGAGGTGACCTGATCCGAGGCAGCGTCCTGAACACGCTGGGCAAGAGCCTGCGGGCGCTGGGCCAGTCGGACCGGGCGCGCGCCTGTTGGCACGAGGCCCTGCTCCTGCTGGAGAATGCGGGGGCGCCCGAGGCCGCCGAGGTGCGTCGGCTGCTGGCCCCTCTGGACGCGTCATGAGTCCGACGCGGGCGGCGTTCATCGAACGTTTATGACCGCCCGACAGAATCGACCCAACGGTCCGTCGCGTCGGGGGGCATGCGGGCCGGGGAGTCCATGGGGGTGGACTCCGGTCCACGCCTCTGTCCGGCGATACTCGGGGGAATCGCCGGACAGAGGCGTCTCATTCACTTGAACACCATTCACAGGGGAAGCGTGAACATGAGCAGCACCGAGAAGCAGCCGACGGACATCACCACGCTGGAGAACCACTCGCCCGTCCCGCCGGCCCTCAAGGACGTGGTGACGCAGGAGACCACGACGCAGGAGACCACGGCCACGTCGACCGGCGAAGAGATCACCACGCTGGAGAACCACTCGCCCGCCCCGCCCGCCCTGGACCTGGACGGCAAGTAGGCACCACCCGTCACCACTTCGACGGGGATCGGCCGCGGCGGCGCGGAGGGGAGCCGCCGCGGCCGAGGCGTGTCCGGGGCCCGCGCGGTCACCGGGAGCGCAGCTCGCCCTTGACCACCTTGCCGCTCGCGTTGCGGGGCAGGGCGGTCACGAACTCCACCGCCCTCGGCACCTTGTAGTTGGCCATCTCCCGCCGGGCCCAGGCGATCAGGTCGTCGGCCGTGGAGACCGCGCCCGGCCGCCGCACCACGTACGCCTTGCCCACCTCGCCCAGGCGGGGATCGGGGACGCCGATCACGGCCACGTCGGCCACGTCCGGGTGCAGGCCGAGGCGCTGCTCTATCTCCGCCGGGTAGGCGTTGAAGCCGCCGACGATGAACATGTCCTTGAGGCGGTCGGTGATCCGGAGGTTGCCGGAGGCGTCCAGGACGCCCACGTCACCGGTGCGCAGCCAGCCGTCCTCCGTCAGGGCCTCCGCCGTCGCCGTCTCGTCCTCGTAGTAGCCGCGCATCACGTTGAAGCCCCGGACCAGGACCTCCCCGGGTTCGCCCGGCGCCGCGTCCACCCGCACCTCGGTGCCGGGGATCGCGCGGCCCGACGTCGAGGCGATGACCGTGGGGTCGTCCCCGCGACGGCACATCGTGACGACACCGCTCGCCTCCGAGAGGCCGTACGCCGTCAGGACGGTCTCGACGCCCAGTTCGCCCCGCAGGCGTTCGACGAGCCGCAGCGGCACCACCGCCGCGCCCGTGACGACCAGCCTCAGCGCCGACAGGTCGTGCTTGTCCCGGGACGCGTGGTCCAGGAGCGACTGGTGCAGGGTCGGCGGGCCGGGGAGGACCGAGACCCGTTCCGACGCCACGTTCGCGAGGACCGTGTCCACGTTGAACACCGGCTGCGGGATCATCGTCGCGCCCCGCATCAGACAGGCGATCACGCCCGCCTTGTAGCCGAAGGTGTGGAAGAAGGGGTTCACGATCAGGTAGCGGTCGCCCTGTCGCAGCCCCGCCAGGTCGGTCCAGATCCCGTACGCCCGCAGGGTCTGCGCGTGGGTGATCACCGCGCCCTTGGGGCGGCCCGTCGTGCCCGAGGTGAAGACGATGTCCGAGGGCCACTCCCCCGCCACCCGGTCCGCTCGCGCCCGGACCTCCGCCGCCCCGATGCCCTCCCCGCTCGCCAGGAAGTCCTTCCAGGTCCGGAAGTCCGGCGGGGCGTCGTCCGAGAGGACCACCACCTGCTCCAGCGCGGGAAGCCCCGGCAGCGGGCCGCCGCCGGCGCCCTCCGCCGCCGCCCGCCGCAGCGACGCCACGTACGACGTCCCGAGGAAGGTGCCCGTCACGAACAGCAGACGCGTCCCGCTGCGGCGCAGTACGTCCGCCGCCTCCGTGCCCTTGAAGCGGGTGTTCAGGGGCACCAGCACCGCTCCCGCGCTCACCGCGCCGAGCGCCGCCACCATCCAGTCCAGCGAGTTCGGGGCCCAGACGGCCACGCGGTCGCCCGCCCGCACCCCGTTCGCCAGACAGGCCGCCGCCGCGCGTTCGACGCGGGCGCCGAGTTCGGCGTACGAGATCCGGGTACGGCCCTCCACCACCGCCTCGGTCGTCGCGTACCGCTCGGCGGACCAGCGGACCAGGCCGGGGATCGTCCCCCACTCCATGTCACCACGCATGACCAGCCTCCCCACCCGACCACTAGCTGACTGACCGTCAGATTAGCGGTAACCTGACGGACTGTCAGCAGCACTGTCGCCGTGTGGAGGTGCGCGCAGCATGCCCGCAGTGACCGGAATCAAGGACGCCACCGCCATCGTCGGCATCGGTCAGACGTCCTTCGCCAAGCACCTCCCCGAGGACGAACGGACGCTCGCCTGCCGGGCCGTCCTCGCCGCCCTCGACGACGCCGGGATCGCCCCCGGCGAGGTCGACGCCCTCGCCTCCTACACCATGGAGGAGACGGACGAGGTCGAGCTCGCCAAGGCCGTCGGGTTCGGGGACCTGACCTTCTTCAGCAAGATCGGGTTCGGCGGCGGCGGTTCCTGCGCCACCGTCGCCCACCTCGCCGCCGCCATCGCCTCCGGGCAGGCCACGGTGGGGGTCGCCTGGCGGTCGCGGAAACGGGGCTCCGGGCCGCGTCCGTGGACCAACACGGCCGTCCAGCTCCCCACCCCCGCCCAGTGGACCCGGCCCTTCGGGCTGCTGCGGCCCGCCGACGAGATAGCCATGCTCGCCCGCCGCTATCTGCACGAGTACGGCGCCACCCGCGACCATCTCTTCAACGTCGCCCTCGCCTGCCGCAACCGCGCCAACCAGAACCCGGCCGCCGTGATGTACGAACGGCCGCTCACCCGCGAGATGTACATGTCGTCCCGGTGGATCAGCGAGCCCCTGTGCCTGTACGACAACTGCCTGGAGACGGACGGGGCGTTGGCGTGCGTCATCGTGAGCGGCGAGCGGGCCCGGGACTGCCGCCGGAGACCCGTGTACGTCCACTCCGCCGCCCAGGGCCTGCCCGCCCAGCACCACGGCATGGTCAACTACTGGAACGACGACCCGCTCACCGGCCCCGCCTGGGCGGCTGCCCGGCACCTGTGGAAACACGCCGACTTCACCCCGACCGACGTCGACGTCGCGCAGATCTACGACGCCTTCACGCCCCTCGTCCCGCTCTCCCTCGAGGGATACGGGTTCTGCGGCCGGGGAGAGGGTGGCGCGTTCACCGAGGGAGGGGCCCTGGAGACCGGCGGACGGCTGCCCCTCAACACCGGCGGGGGCGGACTCAGCGAGGCCTACGTCCACGGCTTCAACCTCATCAACGAGGGCGTCAAGCAGCTGCGCGGGACCAGCACCGCCCAGGTGCCCGGCGCCGCGACCTGCCTCGTCACCGCCGGCGAGGGCGTCCCGACCTCCGCCCTGCTGCTCAGGAACTGACCGCACCGAGGAGCTGATCCCACGATGCTCACCCCCGTCACCGACGCCGACGGCGCCCCCTTCTGGCGGTACGCCGCCCAGGGCGAACTCCGCGTCCAGGCCTGCGCCGACTGCGGCGAACCCCGCTTCCCGCCCCGCCCCTGCTGCCCGCACTGCCAGTCCTTCGCGAGCGAGTGGCGGCGGACGTCGGGACGCGGCCGGATCTGGTCCTACGTCGTCCCGCACCCACCCCTGCTGCCCGACTACGCCGCCCACGCCCCCTACAACGTGATCCTCGTCGAGCTGGCCGAGGCGCCCCGCATCCGGCTGGTGGGGAACCTGGTGAGCGGACCGGGGGCGGCGATCGACTCCTTCTCCCCCGACCGCATCCGCATCGGCGCCCGTGTACAGGTCGTCTTCGACGGCGACGGGCTTCCGCAGTGGGTTCTGGAGCGGCCGTGAGTGTGCGACTGGACATCGACAAGGACACCGGGGTCGCCGTCGTCACCCTCGACCGGCCGGCCCGGCTGAACGCCCTCGACCTCGAGACCGTCCGCGAACTGCAGGACGCCTGGCGGGAGTTGCGGTTCGACGACTCGGTTCGGGCCGTCGTCCTCACCGGGGCCGGACAGCGGGCGTTCTGCACCGGCCTCGACCGGGACGCCGTCGTGCCGCAGCCCGGCTCCCCGTACATGCAGGACGATCCGCTGCTCACCGTCGGCCCGAAGGCGAACGACCTGTGGAAGCCGGTCGTCGCCGCCGTGGAGGGGATGGCCTGCGGGGGCGCCTTCTACCTGCTCGGGGAGTGCGAGTTCGTCGTCGCGGGCGCCGACGCCGTGTTCTTCGACCCGCACACCACGTACGGGATGGTCAGCGCGTACGAGTCGGTGCTCCTGGCGCAGCGGATGCCGTACGGGGAGGTCGCGCGGATGATGCTCATGGGGACGGCGGAACGGATCTCCGCGCGGCGCGCCTTCGACGTCGGGCTGGTGTCCGAACTCACCGACACCGGCGGGGCGTCGGCCGCCGCCGTCGCCTGCGCCGCCGTCGTCGCCGGGTATCCCCCCGCCGGGGTCCAGGGCACCGTGCGGGCGCTGTGGTCGGCGAAGGAGGTGGCCCGCGCGATGGGGTTCGCGCAGGCGCCGCATCTCATCTCGCTGGGGAACCTGCCCACCGAACGCCAGGCGGAGCTGTTCGCCGGCCGCTCGGCAGCCGAACCCCGGGTCCGCTAGGAGAGTTCAGGAGGACGGGGCCGCCGGGTCGGGCTCGCAGTGGTCGACCTTCGCCGCGACGCCCGGGCCGGACAGGTCGACCTGGACCGTCGCCGAGTCGTTCCCCGAGACGTAGGCCTCCTCGCTCTGCTCCTCCAGCCGGCCGGAACCCGCGTCGAGGAAATCGACCGTGACGGTGAAGTAGCCGCCGGTCGCGTTCGGGTTGGTGACCTCGACCGTCGCGTACGCCTCGCTCGGCGTCGCGCAGTCGATCAGCTCCACCGTGGCGTCCCTCAGCGCCGTGGACGTGCTCGACGAGCCGCCGTCGCCGTAGGTGTCGTCCGAGTAGTCGTCATCGTCGTCGTAGTCGTGGTAGGTGCTGCCGGACGAGCCGCTGGACGTCGAACCCGACGTCGACGACGAGCTGTCGTGGTTCTGGCTGGAGCTGCTGCACCCGCCGCCCCCGCCGCCGTGGCTGCTGCCGTGACCGTGACCCCGGCTCGTCGAGAAACCGGTCAGGGCCAGTACGACGAACACGGCCACCGTGGTGAACTTGAGTTTCTGCCCCCGTCGATCCATACCGACAGCGTAGGCACCGCCTGTCACGGTCATGTCACCGCGTGGCGACCGGCCGGTCCCCGGCGTAGCGTCTGCGGTGGCGGCCGCCGTCCAGGTCCCTTCCGTGCACCCGGCACGACGGCCGTCCCGGCACGACGGCCGTCCTCCCGGCGGTGAGCGGTCGGCTCAGGCCGTCCGCGCCGTGCCCGTGCCCTTCTCCGCGTCCAGGGCGTACACACAGCGGTCCTTGCTGGACGCGTACACGACGCCGTCGCGGACCACCGGGGAGCCGGTGATCTCGCCGCCCGTCGCCAGCTTCCAGCGCAGCCGGCCGTCGTCGGCCTTCAGGGTGTACAGCAGGTGGTCCGTGGAGCCGAAGTGGATACGGCCCTCCGCGACCGCCGGGGCGCCCACGATGTCGCCGCCCGCCTGGAAGCGCCACTTGGGCGTGCCGGTGACCGCGTCCAGGGTGTAGAGCCCCTTGCCGCTGCCGACGTGCACATGACCGGCCGCCACCAGCACCGGGTCGACGGACGATCTGGCCTCGGTGGCGATGCGCCAGCGGTCGCGCCCGTCGGTGGCGTCGATGGCGTACACGGTGCCGAGGTAGTCGGCGAGGTAGACGCCGCCGCCGGTCACCGCCGGGCCGGGCACGAAGGTCGGCGGGGACAGGAACACCGCCGGAGCCTCGAAGTGCCAGCGCACCATGCCGCTCGCGACGTCGACGGCGAGGACGCGGGTGCCCGCGGAGAGGTAGACGTAGCCGTCGGGGGCGGGGGTGACGCGGACCGGGACACCCCCGCAGGAGGCCGTGTCGCCGATGGGGTACGACCAGCGCTCCTCGCCCGTGCGGGCGTCCAGGGCCCTGAGCCGGGCGTCCTGCCAGACGTAGACCGTGCCCTCGTGCAGGACCGGGCCCGCCTCCGGGGACTCGAAGTCGGTCTGGCAGCCGGTGATCTCCCAGAGCTTCTGGCCGGCCGAGGCCTCCCAGGCCTGGACGCCGCCGCCGCGCGTGCCGGTGACGACCGTGCCCCGGTCGGCCTTGAGCGAGTACACCCAGGCATCCGTCGACAGCCGCCACAGGTCACCGCCCTCGCGGGCGTCCAGGGCGAACAGGGTGGGTCCGTCGGAGGCGTGCACCCTGCCGTCCGCGACCGCCATCGACCAGGCCACGTCCCGCGTCTTGAAGCGACGGCGGCCGGTGGCCACATCCAGGGCGTGCACCTCGAAGGAGGTCACGTAGACGAGGTCCCCGGCGACGGCCGGCGTCCCCCACACATCGTTCGACATGCGAAAACGCCAGGGCCGCCAGCCCGCCGGTGTCTCCGACGGAGCGCTCGGCGGGGCCGGTACGGTCGTGTCGGCGCCGTTGACGCCGGGGCGCGGACGGGACCAGTTGGCGACCAGGCCGGGCTCGGCCACCGGCGCCTTCACGGCGGCCGTGGCACGGACGTCGGCGACGCGCGGACCCGGCCCGATCGGCACGGCGGCGCCCGCCAGCCGGACGGGACCGATGTCGGGGGCACCGACGGCCACGGGCGCGGGCGCCGGGCGGGAGAGGACCACGGGGGCGTGGGACGGCGGGGGCGGTACCGCCGGTACGGCGGGCCGGGCCATGCCCACACCGCCTCCGCCGCCGCTGCGGGGGCTCGGCGGCGCCGGTTTCACCTGACGGCCGCCACGGCGCGTCTCGATGAGGGTGACCGCCTTCTCGGGCAGCCACGCCGACGCCGTACCGCTGTCGTCGGAGCCGGAGCCGAAGAGGTGAGGGGCGAGCTGGGCCTGGAGGTCGGCCGGGTTGGGCCGGGCCGTGGCCTCCATCTGCATACAGGACTCGATGAGCGGACGCAGCTCGTCCGGCAGGCCCTCCAGGTCCGGTCCCTCGCGCAGCAGCATGAAGACCGTCTCGACCGGGTTGGCGCCGTGGAAGGGCGGGTGTCCGGTGGCGGCGAAGACCAGCATCGAGCCGAGCGAGAAGACGTCGCTCGCGCCGGTCACACTGCGCGAGTCCTTCGCCTGCTCGGGGGACATGTAGGCGGGGGTGCCGACAGCCACGTTCGTCATCGTCAAACGCGTGTTCGAGACGCCGGACGCGATACCGAAGTCGATCACCCGGGGCCCGTCCTCGACGACGAGCACGTTGGACGGCTTGAGGTCACGGTGGACCAGCCCCGCGCCGTGGATCGACTGGAGTGCCTCGGCGACGCCCGCCGCCAGCCAGCGCACCGCCTGGGCCGGCATCGGCCCGCAGTCGTTCACTATTTCCTCGAGGGAGGGCGCGGGCACGTACGCGGTGGCCAGCCAGGGCACGGCGGCGCGGGGATCGGCGTCGACGACGGCGGCCGTGTAGAACCCGGAGACCGCCCGGGCCGCCTCCACCTCGCGCGTGAAACGCACCCGGAAGAGCTGGTCCTCGGCGAGCTCGGTACGGACCGTCTTGATCGCCACGCGCCGGCCCGAGGCCGAGCGGGCCAGATAGACCAGCCCCATGCCGCCGGCACCCAGCCGTCCCAGCACCTCGAACGGCCCGATCCGCCGCGGATCGTGCTGCGTCAGCTGATCCACCACTTGCCTGCCACCTCCCCGTACGAACCGCGTCACCCACTTGTGTACACGGCCCCGTGCAGCGTCTCACCACCGCACCGCCATGGCGGCACGCACCCTGATTCTTCCTGGCCGGACGGCCGGTTGCGAACCCGGGGGCAATCGGGGTGTCTCATTTCATATACGCGCATACGGCACGCATACGGCACCTGTCAGCGCTGCAGAAGCGCGAACGACGCCCCTTGATTGTCCGTGACGACCGCCACGATTCCGTACGAAGCGGTGAACGGACCCGCCTGCACCCGCCCGCCGAGCCGGCTCACCGCGCCGAGGGTCGCCTCGCAGTCCTCCACCCCGAAGTGGACGAGGAAATGCGGCGGCATGACCTCCGGGAAGACATCGCCGACCGGCGCCCGCCCGAAGTCGGGTTCGGCGCCCGGACCGAACAGGGCCTCGTGGAAGAGATGACCGTAGAAGGTGTTCGCCGCCTCGGTGTCCCGGGCGTAGAGCTGCGCCCAGGCGAAGGCGCCGGGCCGGTGCCGTACGCCGAAGCCGGGGTGGCCGGCCGGCTGCCACAGGCCGAAGACCGCGCCCTCGGGGTCGGCGGCGAGCACGGTGGTGCCCGCCCCGCCGACCGGCAGCGGCGCCATGATGACCTGCCCGCCGGCGTGCTGGATACGGCGGGCGGTCTTCTGCGCGTCCGGGGTCGCGAAGTACACCGTCCACACGGTGGGCATCCGGCCGTCCGTCTTGTGGGCGAGCGCGGCCACCGGCTCGCCCTCCAGCCGGGCCCACACGGAGGAGCCGTACGCCTCCTCGAAACCCCACCCGAAGAGCTCACCGTAGAACCGCTTGCCCGCGTCCACGTCGGGGAGCTGCGCGTCCACCCAGCAGGGGACGCCCTCTGCGTACACCGATGCCCTGTTTTCGGCCATGCAGCCAAACTAACGGCGCCGCACGCAAGCCGCAGACCAGGCACACCCGCCTCCGCACCCCCTCGCACCCCATTTGCAGTCGGCCGAATAGCGCTCCGATCACCCCTCGGTAAGCTGACGGCATGACAGGACAAGTGCGTACCGTCGACGGCCGCGTGGCCGGTCGGCGCGGGCAGGCGACGCGGCAGAAGCTGCTCGACTGCCTCAGCGAGATGCTCAGCTCCTCTCCGTACCGCGACGTCAAGGTCATCGACGTCGCCCGGAAGGCGGGCACTTCGCCCGCGACCTTCTACCAGTACTTCCCGGACGTCGAAGGCGCCGTACTGGAGATCGCCGAGCAAATGGCAGCCGAGGGAGCCGAGTTGACCGGCCTCGTCGAGGGGCGGTCATGGATCGGCAAGGCGGGCTGGCAGACGGCGCAGGAACTCGTGGACGGCTTCCTGGAGTTCTGGCGGAAGAACGACGCGATCCTCCGGGTCGTCGACCTCGGCGCGGCGGAGGGGGACAAGCGTTTCTACAAACTCCGCATGAAGATCCTCAACTCGGTGAACAACTCCCTTTCGGACGCGGTCGCCGAGTTGCAGTCCAAGGGCAAGGTCGACAAGGACGTGAACCCGGGCGCGGTCGCCGGCGCGCTCGTCGCGATGCTCGCGGCGGTCGCCTCGCACCAGAAGGGCTTCCAGACGTGGGGCGTCAAGCAGGCTGAACTCAAGCCGAACCTGGCCCTGTTGGTACACCTGGGCATCACCGGCAAGAAGCCGACGAAGTAGCCCGGCCCCCACTCGATTCACGGTCAAGTCCTGTCTGCCAGGCGGCAGCTCACCCGGGTGAGCTGCCGCCTGCCGCGCTGTCGGCCTCAGGCGGGCAGCGCCCGGTCCTTCACCACGTGCTTCATCACCAGTGTCGACGTCAGCCGCTGCACTCCCGGAAGGGTGGCGAGGCGCTCGTCGTACAGCCGCTGGAAGGCCGCGAGGTCGGCGGTGGCCACCCGCAGCAGATAGTCGGGCTCCCCGAACAGCCGCTGCGCCTCCAGGACGTGTTCCACCTCACCGACCGCCCGCTCGAACTCGGCGACGGTGTCCCGGTCCTCCTGCCGCATCGAGACGAAGACCAGCGCCTCGAAGGTCAGCCCCACGGCGGACGGCTCCACCACCGCCCGGTAGCCGCTGATCGCCCCGGACCGCTCCAGCTCCCGCAGCCGCCGGTGACAGGGCGAGACGCTCAGCCGCACCCGCGCGGCCAGCTCGGTCACGGTCAGGCGCCCGTCCTGCTGAAGCTCGGCAAGAATCTTCCGGTCCACGTCGTCCATGGGGCAGATCTTCCCCCGGATCGCGCCGATCCGCGAAAACTTCGGGAACACTTTCGGCCGCATCGCGCCTAATGTCCCCGGCATGGACTCGGGAACGCTGATTTCTTTCCTCGCCGTCGACCTGCTGCTGGTGTGTGTGCCGGGCGCCGACTGGGCGTACGTGATCTCCGCCGGGCTGCGCGGCCGTTCGGTGGGTGCGGCGGTCGGCGGCCTGGTGAGCGGGTACGCCCTGCACACGGCGCTGGCCGCAGCGGGCCTCGCGGTGCTGGTCGCGGGGTCGCCGACGCTGCTCACCGGGCTGACGGTGGCGGGCGCCGCGTACCTGGTCTGGCTGGGGTGGGCCGTGCTGCGGCGGCCGGGGGCACCGGGCGCGGGCGAGGAGATCACAGCGGGCGGCGCCCGGGTGTTCCTGCGCGGGGCCACGATCAGCGGCCTGAACCCCAAGGGCCTGCTGCTCTACCTCTCGGTCCTGCCGCAGTTCCTCACCACGGGCGAGGGGCACCTGCCGGTGGCCGCCCAGACGACCGCCCTCGGGCTGCTGCACATGGCGTGCTGCGCCGCCGTCTATCTGACGGTGGGCGTCCTGGCCCGCAGACTGCTGGGCGCCCGCCCGGCGGCGGCACGGGCGGTGACCCGCACATCCGGTGCGGCGATGCTGGGCATCGGCACCTTCCTACTGCTCCAGCACACCTTCTGACCCTTTCGGGGCCCTTCTGCCTCCCAGGCGCTCCCCACCCGCCGAGCCCTCCTGACCCCTCCCGAGCCCTCCTGACCTCCGGGCCCCGGGCCCGCCTGCCCCCGGGCCTTAGGGCCACCTGGGCCCTCTAACCTCTGGTCCCCTGCACCCTCCAGTCCCTCTACGCCCTCGGGGTGAGCCGGAACACACGGATCTCGCGCTCCACCCGGGCCTGATACGTCGCGTACGGCGGCCAGAAGGCCAGCAGGGTCTTCCAGGCGGCCGCCCGCTCCTCCCCCGTCAGCAGAGCGGCCGTCACCGGGATGTCCTTGCCCTTCCAGCTGATCTCGGCGTCGGGGTGGGCCAGGAGGTTGCCGGTCCAGGCGGGGTGGCCGGTGCGGCCGAAGTTGGAGCCGATCAGGATCCAGCTCCCGCCGCCCTCCTCGGGCATGCAGGCCAGCGGCGCACGACGCGGCTGCCCGCTCCTCGCCCCGGTGGACGTCAGGATCACCCCGGGCAGCATCTGCGCGCTGAGCAGCACCTTTCCCCGGGTGAGGCGATGGACGGCCCGGTCGAGGGCGGGGATGACATGGGGTGCCACCTTGGCGAAGACCCTCGTCGAGGAGACCTTCTGCACCACCCGGACGCCGATCACACCGACACCTCCGTCCGCTCGAAGAGCCGGGCTCCCTCGGCCGCGTGCGCCCGCAGCCGGTGCACGGGCCCGAACAGCAGCTCGTCGCCGGCGGCCCGTTTGAAGAACAGGTGCGCCTCGTGCTCCCAGGTGAAGCCGATGCCACCGTGCAGCTGAATGCCCTCGGCGGCGGCCCGGCGCAACGCCTCCAGCGCCTGGGCAAGAGCCAGCCCGCCGACTCGGCCGTCCGGGCCGGCGAGACCGCCCGCCGCCCAGGCGGCGTAGTACGCGGCGGACCGGGCCGCCTGGATCTGCACATACACGTCGGCCAGCCGGTGCTGGACCGCCTGGAAGGAGCCGATCACCCGCCCGAACTGCTCCCGTCGGCCGAGGTACTCGACCGTCCGCTCCAGCGCGCGGTCGGCGGCGCCGACGGCCTCGCAGGCCAGGAAGGCGGCCGCGAAGTCACCGGTGCGGGAGAGGGCCTCCGGTATGCCCGCCTCCTCCTCCTCGCTCCCGAGCAACTCGGCCCGTACGTCGCGAAGTTGGACCCGGGCCTGCGGGCGGGTGGCGTCCAGGGCCGTCTGCCGGGTGCGGACGAGCCCGACTGCGTCCCCCGGCACGACGAACAGCAGGGTGCGCGACCGTACGAACCCCCCGGTGTGCGCGGCGACCACCAGCGCCCCCGCACCGTGCCCGTCGAGCACCTGCGCGGCCTCGCCGTACAGCCGCCAGACGCCCTGGACCCGCCGGGCCTGGATCCCGCCCGCGCGGCCGCCGCCGGCCCAGTCGCCGTCCTGGGGGCCGGTCAGGGCGAGGGCGGTGGCCAGGGCGGGTGCGGGCACGGCGAGGGCGGCGGTCAGGGTGCCGTCGGAGATCCGGGGCAGCAGGTCGGCGCGCTGGGCGTCGGTGCCGAGGCCGAGGACCAGCGGCGCGGCGAGGACGGAGGTCGCGAGGAGCGGGGAGGGCGCGAGCGCCCGGCCGGTCTCCTCGGCGGCGAGGGCGAGGTCGGTGACCGGGCAGCCGACGCCGCCGTACGCCTCGGGCAGCGCGAGGCCGGGCAGCCCGAGCTGCTCGGCGAGGGCGGCCCAGAGGGCGGGATCGTGACCGAGGGGTGTGTCCAGGGCGGCGCGCAGTTCTTCGGGGCCGCAGCGTTTGTGCAGCAGTTCGCGCAACGTGCGGCGGATCCCGTCCTGTTCGGCGGTGAAGCCGGGGTCCATGGCCACCCCTCTCATCCGTATCTGACGGTGCGTCATATTAGGGCGGGGGAACGGGAATGCCCAGAGAGGCGGCACCTGTCAGGGCAGGCGTTATCTGATGTACCGTCAGATTCATGGCATCCGCATCCGGTACCCGGAAAGTGGCCGTGGTCGGCGTCGCCCTCTCCGACTGCGGCCGAGTGGACGACGCCACCCCCTACGCCCTGCACGCCCAGGCGGCGCGGC
The DNA here is from genome assembly GCF_035983595.1 of Streptomyces sp. NBC_01334. Taxonomy (NCBI): domain Bacteria; kingdom Bacillati; phylum Actinomycetota; class Actinomycetes; order Kitasatosporales; family Streptomycetaceae; genus Streptomyces; species Streptomyces sp. NBC_01334. The sequence continues at coordinate 4,459,155 of NZ_CP130718.1, forward strand.
GGGCGCTGGCGGACGCGGGGCTCGACCGGTCACGGGTGGACGGCTTCGCGTCCGCCGGGCTCGGCACGCTGGCCCCCGTCGAGGTGGCGGACTATCTGGGCCTGCGGCCCAGCTGGGTCGACTCCACCTCCGTCGGCGGTTCGACCTGGGAGGTCATGGCGGCGCACGCGGCCGACGCGATCGCCGCCGGTCACGCGAACGCGGTCCTGCTGGCGTACGGCTCGACGGCCCGCGCGGACGTGAAGGCGGGCCGCCGCACCGGCACCTTCGCCTTCGGCGGCCGCGGCCCGCTCCAGTTCGAGGTCCCCTACGGCCACACCCTGATCGCCAAGTACGCGATGGCCGCCCGCCGCCACATGCTCCAGTACGGCACGACGATCGAGCAGTTGGCGGAGGTGGCGGTCCAGGCCCGGGCGAACGCGGCCCTGAACCCCGACGCGGTGTTCCGCGACCCGGTGACGGTGGACGACGTCCTGTCCGGCCCGATGATCGCCGACCCCTTCACGAAACTGCACTGCTGTCTGCGCTCCGACGGCGGCGCGGCGGTCCTCCTGGCGGCCGAGGAGTACGTGCGCGACTGCCGCACGGCCCCGGTGTGGATCCTCGGTACGGGGGAGCACGTCTCGCACGCCTCGATGTCCGAGTGGGACGACTTCACGGTCTCCCCGGCGGCGGTGAGCGGCCGGCTGGCCTTCGAGCGGGCGGGACTGCGTCCGCAGGAGATGGACTTCGCCGAGATCTACGACGCGTTCACCTACATGACGCTGGTGACCCTCGAGGACCTGGGCTTCTGCGCGAAGGGCGAGGGCGGCGCGTTCGTGGAGAAGGGGCGGCTGACCCTGTCCGGCGCCCTGCCGGTGAACACGGACGGGGGCGGTCTCTCGGCCCAGCATCCGGGCATGCGGGGGCTGTTCCTGCTGGTGGAGGCGGTACGGCAGCTGCGGGGCGAGGGCGGGGACCGACAGGTGAGGGCGACGGACGGGGGCTTGCCCCGGCTGGGCGTCGCCTCCGGGACGGGCGGGTGGTTCTGCTCGTCGGGAACGGTGGTCCTGGGACGGGACTGAGGCCCGCCGCCCCGCCCCTCCCGGCAGGTCACGCCCCGCACGTCGGCCGCGACGATCCGATGGCGCCGGTGCGGACTGCGGAAGTCCGCGCCGACGGCGCTGAACGAGGCGCCGCCGTGTTCGCAGCCGTCCGGCCGGGGGACGAACGGCATGTCCAGCCGCCGGTCCACCGCAGGCTCGAAGCGCCGCAGCAGGACGCGGCAGCGGTCCGTCGCGCCCTGCGTCAGCTCGTTCACACCGCCGCTCAGCACCTCGGACGTGACCGCGCCGCTGTGGACGGTACGGCGACCGGGCGCAGCCCGGCGGCCAGGTGCATGAGTACGCGTACTCGGGCGCGGCCGGGCCTTCCGCCGGGCACGGCAACCTTTCCGGGGCCGGCGGCGACTGAGGAGTCGAAAGCTTTCCCGTACGTGCTCCGCCGAACCGCGTAAGGATTCATCCGTGGCATCCTCCTCACACCGCCGGCCCCGCCCCGAGAGACGCACGCGCCGCGTGCCCGTCGTCACGGTGGTCGCCGTGGCGGCCGTCGCGCTCGTCGTGTCCCTGGTCGTGGCCTTCCGTCCCGACGCCGGGTCCGGGACCGCGGCCGACGGCGGGGCCCGCACCGTCGAACCCGCCGCCGGGGCCGGGGTGAGCGGTTCGCCGACGGCGACCGGGACCACCGGGTCACCGTCGCCCAAGCCGAAGCCGTCGACCGCGTCCCCGAGCGCGACGGCCGGCCGGGCGTCCACGCCCGCCGCCACCCCGGCCGGCAAGTCCGGCTCGTCGAGCGGGCGCTCGGCCGCGCCCGCCGCGCGGACCGCGTCCGGCGCGGCACCGTCGGCGGGGCGGATCGCGCCCGGGACCTCCTACCGGGGCGTCGCCACCTCGTACGACATCGGAGACGGTAACGGCGCCTGCTCCTACGGCCCGACCTCCGACGTCATGACCGCGGCGATGAACACCGCCGACTACGAGACGTCCAAGGCGTGCGGCGCGTACGTCCTCGTCCGGGCCGGGAGCGGAGCGTCGATCACCGTCCGGATCACCAACGAGTGCCCGGCGCCCTGCGAGCCCGGTCAACTCGACCTCAGCCAGCAGGCCTTCGCCAAGCTGGCCCCGCTCTCGGCGGGCCGGATCCCGGTCACCTGGAGCCTGCTGAGCCCTGCCACGTCCGACACGATCTCGATCCGCTACAAGACCGGTTCCACCCAGTACTGGTGCGGCATCCAGGCGATCGGCCACCGCAATCCGCTGGCCCGGCTGGAGGTCCGCACGAGCGCCGGCTGGACCCGTCTGGCGCGCACCGACTACAACTACTTCCTCTCCGAGCAGGGCACCGGCTGCGGCGGCGCGCTCCGGCTCACCGACATCTACGGGGAGCAGCTGACGGTCGAGGGGATCGCCGTGCGGGCGAACGTGGTGCAGTCGACACGGGTCCAGTTCGCCCGGCACTGACCGCATACCCTCGCGGTATGGCCAAGGATCTTCATGAGCTGCTCAGGTCGCTGCGGGTGTGGGACCCGGAGGTGACCGCGCTGCCGCCGTTCGCCCCGGAGGAAGCCCCCGCCGAGCCGCTGTCCCTCTTCACGGACTGGTTCGCCGAGGCGGTGGCGGCGGGCGAGCGGGAACCGCACACGACGACCCTCGCCACCGTCGGCGAGGACGGCCTTCCGGACGCCCGCATCGTGATGCTGCACGGCGCCGACGCGGACGGCTGGGCCTTCGCGACCCACGCCACCAGCCGGAAGGGCCGTCAGCTCGCCGCGCGCCCGTACGCGGCCCTCACCTTCTACTGGCCGGTGCTGGGCCGCCAGATCCGGTTGCGCGGCCCGGTCACCTCCGCCCCCTCCGAGGAGGCCCAGGCCGACCTGCACGCCCGCTCGACAGGCGCCCTGGCCGCCGCCCTGACCGGACGGCAGAGCGAGGTCCTGGCCTCGACGGAGGAGCTGACGACCGCGTCGGAGGCGGCCTGGGAACACGCCCGCGCGAACCCGACGGCCAAGTCCCCGACCTGGACCCTGTACCGACTGCGCCCGGACGAGGTCGAGTTCTTCCAGGGGGACGGCACCCGCCGTCATGCCCGGCTGCGATACCGCCGGTCCGGAGGCTCCTGGTCCAGGGAACAGTTGTGGCCCTGAGGACACCCCCCAGGGGCGATCCGTGGCACGAGGGTGCACTGTCCCGGCGAAGGTGATCCAGCCCCTGTCACGGGACGTGTCGAGGAGACACCGGACACGTCCGCCGCCGGTCACCTCGATCTGCCCTCGCCGACAGGTCCGCCCCGCCTATGCCTTGAACCCGTACACCGCGAAGTCCGCCACCGGGCGGTAGCCGATCCGCTGGTAGAGCGCGTTGCTCGTCGGGTTGGCCAGGTCGGTGAAGAGGAACACCTCCGCCCCCGAAGCCAGCGCGACGCGGCTCACCTCGGCCGTCACCGCGCCCGCGTAGCCCCGGCCGCGCAGCCCGGCCGGGGTGTAGACGGGGGCCACCCTGATCTGGCCGGCCACCTCCGGGGTGACGCCGGCCATGGAGACGGGGGTGCCGTCGGCCGCCTCCCAGAGGGTGATTCCGCCGTAGGCGACCCGGGCGTCGGCCCAAGCGCCGCCGTCCTGGCCTTCGCGCGCGCCGATGTCGTCCGCGAACTCGTCGTGCCACCGGGCCAGTCGGTCGCGGTCGGCCGCGGTGGCGACGCGCGCCCGGCCCGCCGGGATCGGCCCCGGCGCCGTCGGCTCGCCCAGCCGGTAGAGGCGTTGGCGTTCGCTCAGGCGGGACCCGGTGCCGGTCCGCCGCTGCCAGGCCGCCGCGAAGACGGCCGCGGTGTCGCGGTCGGCGAAGACGCCGGGGAGGCGATGGCCGGTGGCGGCCAGTCGCGCGGCGAGGGTGTCGGCCTCCGCCTCCGTCAGGGAGGTGAGGTAGATCCCGTGCGGTGGAGTGCGGAAGAACACGGCGCGGATCTCTCCGGCCGTGTCCAGCATGCCGAAGAGGGGGGCCTCCGTGCCGTACACGTGCAGGCCCCGGCGGCGCAGGCCGTGCAGCACCGTCAGCGGGACGGTGTGCAGGTCCGGGCGGGAGGCCAGGAAGTCGCCGGCGCGGTCGAGGAACGCGTCGAGATCGTGGGTGAGGTGCCAGTCGTCGGGGCGCATGCCCCATCGTCGCGCGCGGGCGCTGCCCAGCGCCTGCCGATTACCCCGCCCTCACGGCCACACAGGCTCCGGGTCCGTGGTCAGTCGGGCGTGCAGGTGGACGTCCCGGAAGGCGTCTCGGCGGCCCGACTCCCACATCGCGCCGCGCAGGGTCCCCTCGTAGCGGAAGCCGCAGCGTTCGGCGATCCGGCAGGAGGCGTCGTGACCGAGGGCGTGGCCGAGCTCCAGCCGGTGCAGACCGATCTCGGTGAACGCCCACCGGGCCGCGAGCAGCAGCGAGCGGGTGGCGACGTGCCGGCCCCGCGCCTCCGGCAGGATCCAGTAGCCGACTCTGGCGAAGCTCAGCACGTGGTCGATCATGTTGACTCCGACCTGCCCGAGGACCGTGCCGTCGGCCGCGTCCGTGACACAGAACGCCATGGCACGTCCGGCGGCCGCGTCCGCGCTCCTGGCCTCGAGGGACGCCCGGGCGCCGGCGGCGTCGGCGATCGTCCGCAGCGGGGTGTTCCAGCGCACGAACTCCGGGTCGACGTGCCCGCGCAGCCAGGCGTCCACGTCGGTGGCGGACTCCGGGTCCCAGGACCGCAGGGTCAGGCCATGGCCGCGGAGACCGGAGGCGAGGGGGGCCGGGTACGGCTCGCGTATGTCGGTCATCCGGCCATTGAACACCGCCGGTCTTTCACGGCGCGGGCCGGAACACCGGCACCCCGTCCCGGAACGCGACCGCCAGTTCCAGCCCCGCCCGCAGCCCCGCCGACGCCTCCCCGGCCGCATCCCCCACGATCTCCGTGGACATCCGCGGCCCCTCCGCCAGGTCGACCACCGCCGCGACGTACGGCGTGCGCCCGCCGAAGGGCGGCAGGTCGTTGCGGTGGACGACGGACCAGGTGTACAGGGTGGCCTGACCGCTCGCGTCCTGCCAGGTCACGTCCTCGCTCCAGCAGTACGGGCAGAACTCCCGGGGGTAGTGGTGGGCCCGTGCGCAGGCCCCGCAGCGCCGGATCAGCAGCCGGCCCTCGGCGGCCGCGTCCCAGTACGCGCGGGTGAAGGCGTCGGTCTCGGGGACGTCGAACCGGTTGCCCATCTCCATGGATCTGACGGTACGTCAGGCGATCGGATCCGGGAAGACCGCGCCTTTCCCGCGGTATGCCCCATGACGGCGCTCCCCGTACCGCTTCCCGCGCTCTTCCGCATGCATCCCGCATGAGAGATCCCTGTGCGTCGGCCATGAAACTGTGCGTCGCCCGTGAATGTCCCGCAGATTGTTGACGATTTTGTTGGCTCCGAATTACGTTCACCAACGCAAGCCCGGAGAGCACGCAGTCACCACCCGGTTCATCGAGAGGCAGCATCGTGAAGCACAGGGCAGTCAAGCGCAGGTCGGTCGTCTTGGGGCTCGGCGCCACCGCGGGTGTCGCGGCAGTGGGCGGCATCGCCCTGAGCGCGCAGGCGTCCGGCGGCACGTCGACGTCCTCGTCCTCGGGCGCCGGTTCCCTGGCCTTCGACCCGGACGCCTACACCGAGCTCACGACGACCGTCACGGACACCGCGGGCGACGAGCACGCCGTGACGTACCACTTCTGGAAGGCGATCACCTACGTCGCCAAGCCGGTGGACGCCACGTACCAGTCGCTGAACGTGAGCGTGCCGGTGGAGATCGACGGCACGGCCGTCGACGCGAGCAACGCGCCGATCCTGTTCGCGAACTCCGTCGGCGGCTACATGCCGTCCTCCGTGGCGGACGCCACCGGGATCGGCGCCGGCGGGATGGGCGGCGGGATGGGTGGCGGCGCGCCCAGCGGAGCCCCCTCGGCCTCGGCGTCCGCTTCGGCCTCGGCCCCCGGCGCCAACGGCAACACCAACGCCACCGGCGGTGCCCTGTCCTCCAACCAGCTGCTGGCCCTGGCCGCCGGCTACGTCGTCGTCGAGCCCGGCGCCCGCGGCCGTACGCTCAAGAACTCCGCCGGCGAGTACTACGGCGTGGCTCCCGCCGCGATCGTCGACCTCAAGGCCGCCGTGCGGTACGTGCGGGCCAACAAGGGCGTCATCCCCGGCGACACCGACCGGATCGTGTCCGCCGGCACCAGCGCGGGCGGCGCGCTCTCCTCGCTGCTCGGCGCGTCCGGCGACAGCCCGCTCTACGCCGAGTACCTCGAGGAGCTCGGCGCGGCCGACGCCTCCGACGCGATCTTCGCGACCGGCGCCTGGTGCCCCATCACCGACCTGGAGCACGCCGACGGCTCCTACGAGTGGAACTGGGGCGGCAACACCCTCAGCACGGGCAAGCAGGTCGACCAGACGGTGTCGAAGGCGCTCCGGTCGCAGTTCGCCGAGTACCAGGCCGGACTCAAGCTCAAGGGCCTGAACGGCTTCGGCACGCTGAACGCCCGCAACTACGACGAGTACCTGGTCAAGCAGTACCTGGAGCCGTCGGCCACCACCTACCTCGCCGCCCTGTCCGACTCCGCCCGCGAGACGTACCTCGCCGCCAACACCTTCATCACCTGGAAGAACGGCAAGGCCGGCTTCTCCTGGGCGGACTTCCTCACCCACGTCGGCGCCCGCAAGAAGAACACCCCGGCCTTCGACGCCTTCGACCTGTCGGCGGGCGAGAACAACGAGTTCGGCAAGGGCACGGTCATCTCCCGTCACTTCACGGCCTACAGCCTGAAGAACGACACCACCGGGCTCACCGCCAAGCGCCTCGACAGCGACATCCCCGAGATGCTGCGGCTGATGAACCCGATGTACTTCCTGGCCGACAAGCCCAACGCGGGCCGCAGCAAGCACTGGTGGATCCGTCTGGGCACCAAGGACTCCGACACCTCGCTGACGGTCTCCGCCAACATCGCCGCCGCCGCGAACGGCCTCGGCGACGACGTCGACCACCTCTACTACTGGGACCAGGGCCACGGCGCCAACACCGACCCGGGCGACTTCATCACGTGGATCGCCAAGGTGACCGGCCACAAGGCCAAGGCCGGCGGCAAGGTCAAGAAGTAGTAGTTGCGCACGCCTCCCGGTCCCTCCGGAAGGCATCCTGGACGCGGCGGCGTCAGTTTCCCGTCATAGTCACCGACGCCGTCCGCACGCGACGCCTGGCCCGAGCGCACCTGGGCCAGGCGTCGCTCCTCTTCCCCCGCCGCTCCCTCGCCGCATCCCCACCGGATTCCCCACCGCTCCGGACTGTCGCGCACAACCGAGTGGCCTACGTCACCGGTCCTACCCGCACTTCCCCCACGCGTGATCGATCCGCAACCAATTCCGGTCTTGACCGAGACCCATCAACCGTCCGCGTGATTACGCTCGCGCTCATGGAAGACTCCGCACCGCGTCCGACCCCTCAGGCGATCACCACCGCGAACCCGGCCGACCGCCCCGTCTACGTCATAGGCGGCGGTCCCGGCGGCCTCGCCACCGCGTACGCGCTGCGTGCCCAGGGCATACGGGCCGTCGTCGTGGAGAAGGCCGACGGGGTCGGCGCGTCCTGGCGGCGCCATTACGACCGGCTGCATCTGCACACCACCCGGCGCCTGTCGGCCCTGCCCGGGCTCGCGATGCCGCGCCGGTTCGGGCGGTGGGTGGCGCGCGACGACATGGTGCGCTACCTGGAGAAGTACGCCGAGGTCCACGAGCTGGAGATCATCACCGGCGTCGAGGTCTCCCGCGTCGAGCGGACCCCGGACGGCACCGGCTGGCTGCTGCACGCCACCGGCGGGCGCGAGCTCGTCGGCTCGGCGGTGGTCGTCGCCACCGGCTACAACCACACCCCGCACCTGCCGGACTGGCCCGGCCGCGACGAGTTCACGGGCGAGCTGGCGCACGCCGCCGCCTACCGCAGCGGCAAGGAGTACGCCGACCGGGACGTCCTCGTCGTGGGCGTCGGCAACACCGGCGCCGAGATCGCCGTCGACCTGGTGGAGAGCGGTGCGGCCCGGGTGCGGCTGTCCGTGCGCACCGTCCCGCACATGGTGCGCCGCTCGACGGCCGGCTGGGCCGCGCAGTACACGGCCGTGCTCGTACGGCGGCTGCCGGTCCGCCTCGTGGACCGGCTCGCGCGGCCGATGGCGAGGCTCAGCGTGCCGGACCTGTCGGCGCACGGTCTGCCCCGCCCCGACAGCGGCCTGTACTCCCGCGTCAAGGAGGGCGCCATCCCGGTGCAGGACGTCGGCCTGATCGACGCCGTGCGCAAGGGCAGGGTGGAGGTCGTGGCGGCCGTGGCCGGCTTCGAGGAGGGCGGCGAGATCGTCCTCGCCGACGGCACCCGGATCACCCCGGACGCCGTGGTCGCCGCCACCGGGTACGTCCGCGCCCTGGAGGGCCTGGTCGGCCACCTCGGTGTGCTCGACGACCGCGGCAGACCCGTCGGCCACGGCGCCCGCGCCCCCGAGGACACCCCCGGCCTGTACTTCACCGGCTTCACCACCCCCATCAGCGGCACGCTCCGCGAGCTGGCGATCGACGCGGAGAAGATCGCGAAGGCGGTGCGCCGCCACCTCCGGTGATCCGCCCCGCCACCTCCGGCAGCCCGCCCCGGCAGGCCGCGGCCGCCGGATCCCGCGGCCAACTCCCTTCACCTCGCTGCCCGTTACACCTGTGTCAGATGTGACGAGAGCGTTGTCCCGTGCCCTCCCACGGAGCCAGAATGTGAGCACTGTTCATCTTTTTGGCTCCACCCCCGCTCGCTCCCGAAGCTCGACGGAGGACGCACGTGGCAAGTGAAAGACAGCATTCCCCAGGCATGTCCCGCCGTTCCCTGCTCGGCCGCACCGCCGCCGTGGCCGCCGGTGCCACCGCCGTGACCGCGGCCGCCGCCGGTACGGCCGCCGCGGCCACCACCCGGGACGTGGACGTCGCGATCGTCGGCGGCGGACTCGCCGGCCTCACCGCGGCCCGCGACCTCGTGGCCGCCGGCCGGACGGTCGCCGTCCTGGAGGCCCGCGACCGCGTCGGCGGCCGGGTCGTCAACCTGCCCCTGGCCAACGGGGGAGTCACCGAGGGCGGCGGCGAGTTCATCGGCCCCACCCAGGACCGCATCAAGGCGCTCGCCGACTCCCTGGGCGTGGCCACCTTCGCCACCTACAACACCGGCAAGAACCTCCTCTACAAGGACGGCAAGAAGACCCCCTACGCCACCGACGGCCTCCTCGGCTCGGTCCCGCCCGTCGATGTCGCCGGCCTCGCCAACGCCGCGATCGTGCAGGCCTCGCTGGACGACATGGCCAAGCAGGTGCCGGTCGACGCGCCCTGGACCGCCGCCAAGGCCGCCGAGTGGGACAAGCAGACCTTCGAGAGCTGGCTGAACGCCAACGCGGTGGTCCCGTCGGCGAAGTTCCTCCTCGACGTGGCCTGCACCTCGATCTTCTCGGCCGAGCCCCGCGAACTCTCGCTCCTCTTCGTCCTCTTCTACATCGCGGCCGCCGGCAACGCCTCGACCCCCGGCACCCTGGAACGCCTCACGGAGACCGCGAACGGCGCCCAGGAACTGCGCTTCGTCGGCGGCTCCCAGCTGGTGCCGATCAGGCTCGCCGCCACCCTCGGCGACCGGGTGGTGCCGAACGCCCCGGTGCGCACGATCGCCCGGTCCGGCGGCAAGTACGTCGTCACCGCCGACGGCATCACCGTCACCGCCAGGCGGGTCGTCGTCGCCGTGCCCCCGCCGCTCGCCGCCCGCATCCGGTACGACCCGCTGCTGCCCGCCGCCCGCGACCAGCTCACCCAGCGCCTGCCGATGGCCTCGGTCGGCAAGGCGATCGCGATCTACGACACCCCCTTCTGGCGGGCCGACGGCCTCAACGGCCAGGTCGTCAGCGACACCGGAGTGATCAGCTCCACCTTCGACAACTCCCCGCCCGACGCCTCGTACGGCGCGCTGATGGGCTTCATCGAGGCCGACGAGGCCCGCAAGCTGGACGCGGCGAGCGAGGCGGAGGTCAGGGCGGCCGTGCTGAAGGACTACGTGACGTACTTCGGCGAGAAAGCCGCCTCCCCTTCCTCCTTCGTCCTGCAACGCTGGAACAACGAGGCCTACACCCGCGGCGGCCCCGTCTCGATCGCCGCACCGGGAGTCCTGACGCAGTACGGCCCGGCCCTGCGCGAGCCGGTCGGCGGGATCCACTGGGCCGGGACGGAGACCTCCGTCCACTGGATGGGCTTCATGGACGGCGCCGTGCGGTCGGGCGAGCGGGTGGCGAAGGAGGTGCTGGCGGCGCTGTAGTCGCCGTCCGCGTCCACCCCCCGTCCGCTCCTTTCTGTGTGCACGACCATTCCTGACGCTCCGTCAGGTATGTAACCTGACAGAGCGTCAGTTACTTGACGGTCACCCATGGCAGTCACACAGGAGCGGGCGGACCGATGCTTGGATCAACCCACGGCACCCTCACCACCGACTCCCGCCGGGCCCGGGTCATCGCGTGCGGCGAGCACCCCGGGCCCGCCGTCCACGGGCGGCCCCCCGCGGCGGACGACCTCGACGTCAGCGGCCGTCCGCTGTATGCGGACGTCCCCGACCTGGACCGGTTCTTCCGGCCGGAGTCGGTCGCGGTCATCGGCGCCTCGGACGCCGAAGGACGCCCGAACACCGGTGTCACCCGGCAACTGGTGGGCTGGGCCGAGCGGGTGGGGGCGCGGCTGCATCCCGTGCACCCCACCCGCGGGAGCGTCTTCGGCCTGCCCTGCTCGCCGTCCGTGGCCGACCTGCCCGAACAGGTCGACCTGGCCGTCCTGCTGGTCGCCGACCCGCTGCCCGTCATCGAGCAACTGGCCGAGACCAAGGTGAAGTTCGCCGTCGTCTTCGCCTCCGGGTTCGCGGAGACGGGCGAGGAGGGCGCGGCAGCGCAGGCCCGCCTCGCGGCGGCGGTGGCCCGCTCGGGCATCCGCCTGCTCGGCCCCAACACCAACCTCAACGCCTTCGAGCGGTTCCGCGACGATCTCGGCGGCCCGGCGATCGCGCTGATCACCCAGTCCGGCCACCAGGGCCGCCCGGTCTTCGCCCTCCAGGAACTCGGCATCCGCCTCTCCCACTGGGCGCCGACGGGCAACGAGGCCGACCTGGAGACCGCCGACTTCCTCTCCTACTTCGCGGAGCGCCCCGAGGTCGGCGCGATCGCCTGTTACGTGGAGGGGCTCAAGGACGGCCGGTCCTTCCTCCTCGCCGCCGACCGGGCCGCCCGGCGCGGGGTGCCGGTCGTCGCGGTCAAGGTCGGCCGCACCGAGACCGGCGCCCGCACCGCCGCCTCGCACACCGGCAAGCTGACCGGCGCGGACGAGGTGGTCGACGCGGCGATGCGCCAGTACGGCGTGATCCGGGTGGACGGGCTCGACGAACTCCAGGACACCGCGACCCTGTTGGCCCGCGCCAGGCCGCCGCAGGCCGACGGGGTCGTCGTCTACTCGATCTCGGGCGGCACCGGCGCCCACGCGGCCGACCTGGCGACGGCGGCGGGCCTCACCCTGCCGACCCTGTCGGCGGACAGACAGGCCGAGCTGCACCAGTGGATCCCCGCGTACCTGAACGTGGCCAACCCGGTCGACAACGGCGGCCACCCGGTGGGCGACGAGCGCGGCCGGAAGATCATCGACGCGATCCTCGACGACCCGGCCGTCGGCGTCCTGATCTGCCCGATCACGGGCCCCTTCCCCCCGCTGAGCGACCGCCTGGTCCAGGACCTGGTGGACGCGGCGGAACGGACGGACAAGCTGGTGTGCGTGGTCTGGGGCTCGCCGGTGGGCACCGAACCGGCCTACCGCGAAGTCCTGCTGGGCTCCTCCCGGGTGGCGACCTTCCGCACCCTCGCCAACTGCATCTCGGCCGTCCGCGCCCACCTCGAGCACCACCGTTTCGTCAGCGACTACCACTCCCCCTTCGACGAGGCCCCGCGCACCCAGTCCCCGTCCTTCCGCAAGGCGCAGCTGCTGATGCGGCCGGGACAGCAGTTGAGCGAGCACGCGGCGAAACAGCTGCTGCGGGCGTACGGCATCCGGGTCCCGCGCGAGCAGCTGGTGACCAGCGCCGCGGCCTCGGTGCGGGCGGCCGGACTGGTCGGCTACCCGGTGGTGATGAAGGCGTCCGGCGCGCAGATCGCCCACAAGACCGAGCTGGGCCTGGTGAAGGTCGGCCTGACCTCGGCCAGCCAGGTCCGGGACGCCTACCGCGAGCTGACCGACATCGCGCGCTACGAGGGGGTCTCGCTGGACGGCGTCCTGGTGTGCCAGATGGTCGAGCGGGGCGTGGAGATGGTGGTCGGCGTGACCCACGACGACCTGTTCGGCCCGACGGTGACGGCGGGCCTCGGCGGGGTCCTGGTGGAGGTCCTGCACGACGCCGCCGTGCGCGTGCCGCCGTTCGGCGAGGACCAGGCCCGCGACATGCTGGCCGAACTGCGCGGGAGAGCGCTGCTGGACGGCGTACGCGGCCGCCCGCCGGCCGACCTGGACGCGCTCGTCGAGGTGATCCTGCGCGTGCAGCGGATGGCCCTGGAGCTGGGCGACGACCTCGCCGAGCTCGACATCAACCCCCTGGTGGTCCTGCCCTGGGGGCAGGGCGCGGTGGCGCTGGACGCGCTGGCGGTGTGCCGGTGAGGGCCACCTCACGGACCAGGACGAGGACGAGAGCCGAGACGAGAACGGAGAACGGAGCGTGACCGTGCCCGAGCCGTCGATACGCCACCGGACCGACCGCCAGGTCAGCCACATCACCCTCGACCGCCCCGAGACCCTGAACGCCCTCACCCCCGGGATGCGGGACCACCTGATCGACCTCCTCGCGAAAGCCTCGGCCGACCCGGACGTCCGGGCGGTGGTCCTCACCGGCACCGGCCGCGGCTTCTGCGCGGGAGCGGATCTGCGGGGTGGCTCCACGACGACGGGCGGCGAGCGGGTGGCCGGCGATGTGAGCCGGACCCTCCGACTCGGCGCCCAGCGCCTGGTAGGTGCCGTGCTGGACTGCGAGAAGCCGGTGATCGCCGCGGTGAACGGCACGGCGGCCGGCCTCGGCGCGCACCTCGCGTTCGCCTGCGATCTGGTGCTGGCCTCGGAATCGGCGAGGTTCATCGAGGTGTTCGTCCGCCGGGGCCTGGTCCCGGACGGCGGTGGCGCCTATCTCCTCCCCCGTCTGATCGGGCCCCGACGGGCCAAGGAGCTGATGTTCTTCGGCGACGCGCTCACCGCGCCGGACGCCGAACGCCTCGGCCTGGTCAACCGGGTGGTCCCGGACGGCGAGCTGGACAAGACGGCCCGTGAGTGGGCGGCACGTCTGGCCGCCGGCCCCACCCGCGCCCTGGCGCTCACCAAGCAGCTGGTCAACACCTCCCTGGACGGCGACCGGGCCGCCGCCTTCGCCGCCGAGGCCGCCGCGCAGGAGATCAACATGACGACGGCGGACGCGCAGGAGGGCGTGACGAGCTTCGTGGAGCGGCGGGAGCCGAGGTTCCGGGGCCGGTGACGCGGTCCCGGCGGTCCTGACCCTTCCTATCTGACATGCCGTCAGTTTCAATGGAACACATGATGGGACATGCGGGAATGGCGGCCGCGGCCGTCCGTTACCTCAGGGCGGACCACACGGTCGAGGCGCTGCCACGCCCGGAGCTGCGCTGTGTCCGCGAGGACGAACGCGCGCCGGTGGACCAGGGCGAGTTCCGGCGGGTGCTGGGGAGCTTCGCGTCGGGCGTGACGGTCGTGACGGCACCGGCCGTCGAGGGCGAGGACGGCGGCTCGGGCCCCGCCGGCTTCGCCTGCCAGTCCTTCTCCTCCCTCTCCCTCGATCCGCCCCTGGTCGCCTTCATGGTCGGCCGCACCTCCACGACCTGGCCGCGCATCGCCCGCGCGGGCGTCTTCTGCGTCAACGTGCTGAGCGCCGGCCAGGCCGGTCTGTGCCGTGCCTTCGCGGCGAGCGGCACCGACAAGTTCGCCGGCGTGGCCCATGACGCGGCCCCGGTGTCGGGGGCGCCCCGCCTCGCCGGCACCCTCGCCTGGATCGACTGCGCGGTGCACGCCGTCCACACGGGCGGCGACCATCTCGTCGTCGTGGGCCGGGTGAACGCCCTGGGGACGGGCGAGGGCGCGGAGGAACCGCCCCTGCTGTTCCACCGGGGCCGTTTCCTCTGAGCGCCGGCCGGTACGCCCCGCTCAGCGCACGTAGTCGACGACCTGCATCATGCCTTCGTCGCCGTGCTGGAGCTGGTGGCAGTGCAGCATGGAGCGGCCGGCGAAGTCCTCGGCGCGCAGCCGGAAGGTGACCGAGCCGTTCGGCGGGATGCTCACCGTGTCGTGCCAGACCGGCGTGGCCAGGCGGCGGTTGTCGACGGCGGTCAGGAGGAAGTGGTTGGTGTGCAGGTGGAAGGGGTGATGGCTGTGGGCGTGGGAGTCGTTGACGACCGTCCACTCCTCGACCTCGCCCAACCGGACGCGCTGGTTGACGAAGTCGGACGCGAGGCGCCCCCAGGCGAGGTCGCGGCGGCCGGCCAGCGGGTCGGCGGGCGGGGTCTCGCCGTCACCCAGGATGCGGTAGGCGTTCGGGAAGGCGCCTGAGAAGACGTTCTCGTAGCTGCGGAAGGTCAGAGTCCGGGTGCGGGTGGGCTCGGGCAGGTCGGTGGGCCTGCCGGGCAGGGCGGTCGGCAGCGCCATCGGGCGGGCTTCGCCGGTGACGACGAGCGTCAGCAGGGTCTGCGAGGGGCCCCCGCCGGAGAACTTGTAGGTACCGGGCTCGCCTCCGCGGATCAGCAGGTCGACGCGCCCGCCCATCGGTAGCGTCAGTCCGGTGGTGGCGACGGGTTCCATGAGGGTGATGCCGTCGCAGGCGATCTGGTGCAGCTCGTGCCCGCGCAGGCTCAGGAAGTGAGCGGTGATCGCTCCGGCGTTGACGATCCGCCAGCGCTGGACCTCCCCCGGGGCGATGGTCAGCACGGGGTTCTTGGCGCCGTTGACCAGGAAGGTCGAGGCGATGCCCTCATAGGCGCCGTGCGAGGTCAGGTCCGGCACCCGTCCGCCGGACAGCTTGAGCTCGTTGATGCAGACGACGACGTCCTTGGCGGCGGCGATCTCGGGCACCTCGTCGATGTCCCCCTCGACGACGAGCACGCCCCCCATGCCGCCCAGCAGCTGGGTCGCCGTGGAGCCGTGATGGTGGGGGTGGTACCAGAACGTGCCGGCCGGATGATCCGCCGGGACGTCGACGACACTGCGGTGGGTGGTGGTGCTCCCCGGCGTCTCGGAGGGCTCGAACGTGCGGTAGATGTTGTCCGCCTCGCCCGTGGGGTCCACGTGCATGCCGTGGGTGTGCAGGTTGAACGTGTTGAAGTGGTGCGGGACGTTCATGTCGTGCCGCGCCGCCTCGGCGTTCGGCGGCAGCGCGTTGACGTGCGTGATCTCCAGCGAGTCCCCCGGACGCACCCGCAACGTCGGCCCGGGGATCGTCCCTTCGTAGGTGCGCGTGGTCACCGTGCCGGCCCCGGGGAGCGCCTGCTCGGTGAAGGCGACGGTCAGACGGGTCTCCAGCCGCCCCGTGTGCGGCGGCGTCCTGCGGGTCTCCGGCTGCGGGAAGGAGGCGCCGGCCTCCGGTCGCGCCGCCGCTCGCGGACTCGCCGCCCCACCGGTCAGGACCGCCCCGGCGGCGACCGGCAGGCACTTCAGCACGCCACGACGGGCCAGAGAAGTCACGTATCGCCTCCATGGGCAGTAGAAGCAGTAGGAGCAGCGGACGGCAGTGCACGACAGCGCACGGGCAGAGCAACGACACGGAGGTCGCACAACGCAGCCATCCGTGTCGAAATGTGCCCATATGGTACGTAAAGGATCCCCGAAACCACCTTCGCCTCACCGGCTCGGCCGGGCACCGGCTCAGGCGGCCGTCGGCTCAGGCGGTCACCGATGCGGGGACAGCCGGTGCGGGGACCGCAGGCCGCCGCCGGATCACCAGCGCCATCAGCGCCGCCGCGGCGCACAGCGCTCCCGACGCGTACCAGACCATGTCGTACGAGCCGAACGTGTCACGCGCCATGCCGCCCAGGAAGGCCACCAGGGCCGCGCCGACCTGGTGGGAGGCCAGCACCCAGCCGAAGACGATGGCGCTGTCGTCGCCGTACTGCTCGCGGCACAGGGCCAGGGTGGGCGGGACGGTGGCGACCCAGTCGAGGCCGTAGAAGACGATGAAGAAGATCATCGGAGGGTGCACGGAAGGGGCCAGCAGCATCGGCAGGAACAGCAGCGAGATGCCCCTCAGCGCGTAGTACACCGCCAGCAGCCGACGCGGCTCGAAGCGGTCGGTGAACCAGCCGGAGGCGATCGTGCCGACCACGTCGAAGACGCCGATGACCGCGAGCAGCGAGGCCGCCGCCGTGATCGGCATGCCGTGGTCGTGGGCGGCGGGCACGAAGTGCGTCTGGATCAGGCCGTTCGTGGAGGCGCCGCAGATCGCGAAGGTGCCGGCCAGCAGCCAGAACGGGCCCGTGCGGACCGCCGAGAAGAGGACCCGCAGGGTGCGGCGCGCGGCGCCCTGCACCGGGGGCGGCTTCGGGACGAACTCCGTCGCGCCGTACGGCTTCTGGCCCACGTCCGCCGGATGGTCCCGCAGCAGCAGCCATACGAAGGGGACGACGGCCAGCGCGGCCAGCGCGACCGTCACCGCCGCCGGGCGCCAGTCGTACCGCGTGACCAGCCAGGACAGCAGCGGCAGGAAGATCAGCTGGCCGGAGGCGGAGGCCGCGGTCAGGATGCCGCTGACCAGACCCCGGCGCTCGGTGAACCAGCGGTTGGTGACCGTCGCGGCGAAGGCGAGCGCCATCGAGCCCGAGCCGAGGCCCACCAGCAGGCCCCAGTACAGCAGCAGTTGCCAGGCCGCCGTCATCCAGACCGTCAGGAGCGAGCCGACCGAGATCACGGTCAGCGCCACCGCCACCACCCGGCGGATGCCGAAGCGGTCCATCAGCGCCGCCGCGAACGGGGCGGTGAGGCCGTACAGCGCCAGGTTGACCGAGACCGCCGCGCCGATCGTGCCGCGCGACCAGCCGAACTCCTGGTGCAGCGGGTCGATGAGCAGACCGGGGAGCGAACGGAAGGCCGCCGCGCCGATGATCGTGACGAAGGTGACGGCGGCGACGAACCATGCGCGATGGATGCGGCGGCGACCGGGGACGCGGTCGGAGACGGGCTTCTGTTCCTCGGCGGATGCCGGAGTTTCGGTTGTCTGGGTCACGTCACAGAGCTTCCGATACCGGGATCCGGCGGGCGAGTGGCCCGAGGGACAGCATTCGCTAGGATCGGGCCATGGCCGAACCGTACGCATCCTCCCGCCATCGCGTCGTCGTCCTCGCCCTCGACGGGCTGATGCCCTTCGAGCTGGGCATTCCGCAGCGCATCTTCGGCAAGGCGTGCGACGCGGCGGGCCGCCGCCTGTACGACGTCGTGACCTGCTCCGTCCGGCCGCCGGGCCCCGTCGAGACGGACGCCGACTACGCCGTCCTGGTCGGCAACGGTCCCGAGGCGCTGGCCACCGCCGACACCGTCGTCGTCCCCACCTCCTACGAGCTGGGCCCCGTCTACGAGGAGGGCGTGCTCACCCCCGAACTGGCCGCCGCCCTCGCCCGCCTGCGCCCCGGCACCCGCCTCGTCTCGATCTGCACCGGCGGATACGTCCTCGCCGCCGCGGGCTGCCTGGACGGCCGCCCGGCGACCACGCACTGGATGCACGCCGAGCACTTCCAGCGGCTCTTCCCGAAGATCCGGGTCGACGCGGACGTGCTGTTCATCGACGACGGCGACGTCCTCACCTCCGCCGGAGTGGCCGCCGGGATCGACCTCTGCCTCCATCTCCTGCGCCGCGACCACGGCGCCGCGGTCGCCAACGAGGTGGCCCGCCGTACGGTCGTACCGCCGCACCGCGACGGCGGCCAGGCGCAGTACATCGAGCGCCCCGTGCCCGACCCGCAGCAGGCGACCACGACCGCCGCCCGCGCATGGGCGCTGGGCCGCCTCCACGAGCCGATCCAACTGCGCGACATGGCCGATCAGGAGGCCATGTCGGTACGGACGTTCACGCGCCGCTTCCGCGAGGAAGTCGGCATCAGCCCCGGCCAGTGGCTCACCCAGCAACGGGTCGAACGGGCCCGGCACCTGCTGGAGTCCAGCGACCGGTCCGTCGACCGGATCGCCCGGGACGCCGGTTTCGGCACCGCCCAGTCGATGCGGCAACACCTACAGACGGCCCTCGGGGTCACGCCCACCGCGTATCGCCGCACCTTCCGCACCGGGAGCGCCGAGAGCGGTGGCCACGGCGTCGTCGACGCCGCCCTGCGGTGACCTTCCCGCGCTGCGCACCTCGCCCCACCAGCCGACCGCCGTGAGGAGCAGGGTCACCCCGACCCCGGCCAGGATCGCCGTCGACGGGGCGACCACCTTCAGCAGGGCACCGGCGAGGGAGCCCGTCGCCGCGTAACCCGCGCCCGCGGCCGCGTACATGACGGAGTACCCCGCGGCCAGGGCGTGCGGCGGCAGCGCCTCGCGCAGGGACAGGTTGCGGGTGAGCATCGCGGCGGACTGGAGCACGCCTCCCACGGCCAGTGCCGCCGCGATCCCGACCGCGTCCGAGGTCAGCGCGGCGGCCGTCACACAGACCGACGTCCCCGCCATCAGCACCACGCTGCGGGTGCGCAGCCGTCCCGGCCAGGCCCGGAGACCGTAGGCGAACGCGCCGAGCCCCCCGCCCACCGCCATCCCGGTCAGCAGCGGTCCGGACCAGCCGACGCCGACGCCCCGCTGTTCGAGCAGGGCGGGCAGGACGAGTTCGGCGAGCCCGAGCAGGGTGAGGCTGGCCGCGCCGGTCACGTACACCGGCCATGCGCCGGTCAGGACCCGCAGCGGCGACGCGCCCGCAGGGTCCTCGCCCCGCGGGTCCTCCGTGCCGGCCGCGCCCCAGGACGCCGGGAGCAGCCACAGGCCCGCGACCGACGAGGCCATCAGGGCTGCCGCGAGGAGCAGCGGGACGCGCGGCGCGACGCCGAGGGCCAGCCCGGCGACCGCCGCCGGCGAGAGCGCCCACACCCCGGCCGTCAGCATCGACTCCACGGACAGCGCCTGGGCCGCGGCTCGCTCCGGAACCAGCGCGGTGAGCAGCGTGCGCAGTCCACCGGTGGCGGCGGCCGGGGCGGCACCGGCCACGACCGCGAACCCGCCGAGGACCGCCGGATGCGCGGCCGGGAACGCCCCGAGCCCCGCGAATCCGACGGCCCCGGCCACCAGCCCGACGGCCAGCTGGAGCCGGGCGCGCTCGGGGCGCAGCCGCATCCCGAGGACGGGGGCGCCCACGATCTCCCCGACGACGTAGGCCGCCGCGAGGATCGCGCCCAGCGTGTAGCCGCCGGGGCGCTCGCGCACCAGGAACACCAGCGCCAGCGGCGCCATGGCGACCGGCATACGGGCGCCGACTGCGGTGCAGCACCAGATCAGAACCTGTCCGGTGGCGACGTCGCGGTAGCTCATGCAAGGACCGTAGGGGTCGACACCGGCACCGCCCCACGGGTTTTCCGGGCAGCCGGACGGGCTGTGCGGTCGGCCCACGGTGCTTCGGTCAGCCCGCGGCTCCCGGTCGGAACGTGAGCACCGCCCGCGCCACCCTCCCCGCCTCCGCGTCCGCGGCCGCCTTCGCGAAGTCCTCCACCGGGTAGGTGTCCGTCACCAGTTCGTCGAGGAGCAGCCGACCGGCCCGGTACAGCTCGGCGTACAGCGCGATGTCCCGCTGCGGACGCGACGAGCCGTACCGGCAGCCCAGGATCGACTTGTCCAGGTACATCGACGAGACCAGGAAGGACGCCTCGGCGGTGGCCGGCGGCACCCCGAGGAGCACCGCCTGCCCGTGGCGGTCCAGCAGGTCGATCGCCTGCCGGATCAGCTCGACCCGGCCGACGCACTCGAAGACGTGGTCCGCGCCCGTGGGCAGCACGTCCCGCACCGCGTCCGTGGAGGTCAGGAAGTCGGTCGCGCCGAACCGCCGGGCCACCGCCTCCTTCGCCGGATTCGCGTCCACCGCGACGATCCGCGAGGCGCCCGCGATCCGCGCTCCCTGCACCACGTTCAGCCCGATCCCGCCCGTCCCGATGACGACGACGCTCTCCCCGTACCCGACCCGCGCGCGGTTGAGCACGGCCCCGACTCCGGTCAGCACCCCGCACCCGATCAGCGCGGCGGACGTCAGCGGGACGTCCTTCGGGATCCGGACCGCCTGTACGGCCTTCACCACCGTGCGCTCGGCGAAGGCGGAGTTGGACGCGAACTGGTACACCGCGCCCCCCGCGCGCGTGAACGGCTTCCGCGGGCGCCCGATGGCCTGCCGGCACATCGTCGGCCGGCCGCGGTCGCACTCCGCGCAGGTGCCGCAGTTGGCGAGCGTGGACAGCGCGACATGGTCCCCCGGCCCGACATGACCGACCCCCGCGCCGACCGCCTCGACGACTCCCGCGCCCTCATGGCCGAGGACGACGGGCGCCGGGAAGGGAATCGTCCCGTCGACGACCGAGAGGTCGCTGTGGCACAGCCCGGCCGCCGAGATCGCGACGAGCACCTCACCCGGCCCCGGATCGCGGACGGCCAGGTCGTCGACGACCTCGGCCCGCTTCCCGTCGAACACCACGCCTCGCATCGCGTCCCCACCGTCCTGTCCGTTTCCCGTCGCTATCCCTTGGGCTGCCTGGGCAGGCCGAGCACCCGCTCGGCGATGATCGTGCGCTGGATCTGGTCCGAGCCGCCGTAGACGGTGTCGGCCCGGGAGAACAGGAACAGGTGCTGCGCGTCGTCGAGTTCGTACGGCGAGGACGGCGACCAGTCCGCGGGGCCGACACTCGCCGCGGCCCCCCGCACCTGCACCGCAACCTCCCCGAGCCGCTGGTGCCAGCCGGCCCACAGCAGCTTCGCCACGCTGGGCGCGCCCGGCCCGCCGGAGCCTCCCAGCGTCCGTAGGGCGTTCCACCGCATGGTCCGCAGCTCGGCCCACAGCCGCACCAGCCGCTCGCGTACGACGGGGTCGTCGGCCGCCCCCGTCCGCACCGCCGTACGCACGACGCGTTCCAGCTCCTGGGCGAAGCCGATCTGCTGGGCGAGGGTCGACACCCCGCGTTCGAAGCCGAGGAGGCCCATCGCCACCCGCCAGCCGTCGCCCGCCGCGCCGACGACGTGCTCCACGCGCGCGTGCGCCCCGTCGAAGAAGACCTCGTTGAAGTCGCTGGTGCCGGTCAGCTGCCGGATGGGCCGTACCTCGATCCGTCCCGGCTGGTCCATGGGGACGAGGAGAAACGTCAGTCCGTGGTGCCGCCTGGACTCCGGATCGGTACGGGCGAGCACGAAACACCAGTCGGCCTCATGGGCGAGCGAGGTCCAGATCTTCTGTCCGGTGATGCGGTACGACCGTCCGTCGGGCGCGAGTTCGGCCCTCGTACGGACCCCGGCCAGGTCGGACCCGGCGCCCGGCTCGCTGTACCCCTGGCACCAGAGCTCGGCACCGGCGGCGATCGGCGGCAGGAAGCGCGCCTTCTGCTCCGCCGTGCCGTGCGCGAGCAGGGTCGGCGCGAGCAGGTTCTCCCCGATGTGCCCGGAACGGGCCGGGGCCCCCGACCGCGCATACTCCTCGGCCCAGGCGACCTGCTGGGGCAGACTGCCGGTCCGGTTCCCGAACCCACCCTCCCCCCAACCGATCCCGATCCACCCGGCCGCACCGAGCGCCCGCTCCCAGGCCCGCCGATCGGCGGCCTGCGGGGCGTGCTCGGCGAGCCAGGCCCGAGCCTCGGCCCGGAACTCCTCATCCAGGGGACTTGATCCGAAATCCACGGCACCGCCTCACGTCGGGGGCCAACTGCCCGACTCAAGGGGCGCGGGGAGCTGCGCGACCAGCCACAGACGACCCGCACCCGAAAGACCACAGGAAGCACGCTCAGGCGTTGGGCCGGCTCCCCTCCCGCGCGGCCCGAGCCATCTCCTCCAACCGCGCGAGCATCGGCATCGGATCGACCCCCACCGTCGTCGGCAGCAACTCCGCGATGGTCTGCGGCGTCCAGCCGCCGGAGGCGTACGCCGAACGCAGTTCGCCGGGCTGCGCCCACACCGCGATCTTCGGCCCCGCAACGGTGTACACCTGCCCGGTGACCTTCGCCTCCCGCGCGCGGTCCGACAGCAGATACACCACGAACGCGGCCACGTCCTCGGGTTCGCCGATCTCCGCCAACTCCATCGGCACGCCCGCGGACATCCGCGTACGGGCCACCGGGGCCACCGCATTGGCGGTCACCCCGTACTTGTGCAGACCCAGCGCCGCACTCCGCACGAGCGAGATGATCCCGCCCTTGGCGGCGCTGTAGTTGGCCTGCGAGACCGAGCCCTGGTGGTTGCCGCTGGTGAAACCGATCAGCGTGCCGGAGCGCTGCCCGCGCATCACCGCCGCCGCGGCCCGGAACACGGTGAACGTGCCCTTGAGATGGGTGGCGACGACCGGGTCCCACTCGTCCTCGGACATGTTGAACAGCATCCGCTCCCGCAGGATCCCGGCCACGCAGACGACTCCGTCGAGCCGCCCGTACGACGCCAGCGCGGTGTCGACGACCCGCTGCCCGCCGGCCATCGTCGAGACGTCGTCGGCGACGGCGACCGCCTCCCCGCCCGCCGCCTCGATCTCCTTGACGACGGACCGGGCGACCTCGCTGGTGGGTGAGGCGCCGTCCACCGAGACGCCGTAGTCGTTGACGACGACCCGCGCGCCCTCGGCCGCCGCGGCGAGCGCCACCGCCCGCCCGATGCCTCGTCCCGCCCCGGTGACGGCGACGACCTTGCCGGTCAGGAAGTTCCCCACGTCCGGCCCCCTCCCACAGTTTCTGACGGACCGTTAGATTTGGATGCGAGGTCCAGACTGACCCGTCCGTCGGTCGGGGACAAGCCCCGGGGAGGCACGGAATGACACTGCCGGTCGAGTTCCACGAGATCGCGAAGCGCGTCAACAACTGGGGGCGCTGGGGGGCCGACGACGAGATCGGCACCCTGAACCTCATCACCGACGACGTCGTCCGCGCGGCCGTCGCCGAGGTCCGCACCGGCCGCCGCGTCCCGCTCGCGCTGCCCCTGCGGGAGGACGGCGTGCAGACCGGGCTGATCCCCGGGCGGGTCAACCCCCTGCACGCCATGGTGCAGATCAACCAGGAGATCTTCGGTCCGGGCACGGTGGCGTGCAGCGACGACACCGTGACCATGGGCCTCCAGGCGGGCACCCACTGGGACGCGCTGACCCATGTCTCGCACTCGGGGAAGCTCTACAACGGCCGGCCGGCCGGCACCGTCACCCCGCACGGCGGCGCCGAGTTCAGCGGCATCGACAAGGCGCGGCACGTCGTCTCGCGCGGGGTGCTCCTGGACGTGGCACGCGCGCGTGGCGTCGACCGGCTGGAGGGCGGGCACGCGGTCACCCCGGAGGACCTGGCGGCGGCCGAGGAGCTGGCCGGCACGCGCGTGCGGGCCGGCGACATCGTGCTCGTACGGACCGGGCAGGTGCAGCTCTACCTGGCCGGCGACAAGCAGGGGTACGGCTATCCGTCACCGGGCCTCTCGGTCCGTACGCCGGAGTGGTTCCACGCGCGCGATGTGGCGGCGGTCGCCAACGACACCCTCACGTTCGAGATCTTCCCGCCCGAGATCGACGACCTGTGGCTGCCGGTGCACGCGCTCGACCTGGTGGAGATGGGGATGCTCCAGGGCCAGAACTGGAATCTCGAAGAGTTGTCCACAGCCTGTGGACAAACTGGCCGCTACGCGTTCCTGCTGTCGGCGATGCCCGAGCCGTTCGTCGGCGGCACGGGAACGCCGGTGGCCCCGGTGGCAGTGCTGTAGGCGCCGACCTGCGAACAGGCGCTCCCCTCACGTCGGCTGGCGGCGCGCGGCTGCCCGCCCCGAGCACGGCACCGCGCACCGCCATCCGACTCCGGCGCACCCTCCCCCGCTCCCGGCTTCGCCCGAGCGGGAGGGACCCCCACCGACTCCCCTCGGCCCTGAGGGAACCGGCGCCGAATCACGACCCACACTCGGCGAGAGCCTCCGTCACCGAAGCCCTCGTCGTCCCCTCGCGGCGAATCGCTGACCACAAGCGTGATCAAACAGACACGTCGCGTCAACACCTGAACGGAGATTTATTACTTACGTCCCCTTTGTGGTGGGCGCGCACGGAAGCACAGCCGGGCGCACCGATGCCGAACCGGACGATTCGCGACAGCGCTGTCTGCGCCCGTGCACCGCAAGCCGCGGGGGCGCTCCGCACCCGTGCGCCCTCGCCACCGCCCGCGTCGGGGGTCGCGCCGCCGGTCACGGGCCGGTCGCATCGCCGTCCGTCCGCCGCCCGATCGCCGCTCAGACGACCTCGTACGCGAGCCCTCCGTAAGCCGGCTCGGGCTCCGCCGGGACCGCGCCCCGGCATTCCTCCACGTTGCGGCGCTCCTCCGCGCCCCCGTGGTCCGCCTCGGCCTCGCCGGGCTCCGCACAGCGGTCCAGTTCGCACCAGATGCGCTTGCCCGCACCCTCGACGCTCCAGCCCCAGCGGTCCGCGAGACCGTCGACCAGGGCCAGACCACGGCCGCCGGTCGCCTCGTCACCGGCGCAGCGGGGCACGGGAGCCCGGCCACTGGTGTCGGCCACCTCGAGTCGGACGGTGGACGGCTCGGCCGTCCCGCCCGGCAGGGAGAGCCGCAGCACGGCCGGACAGCCGGTGTGCACCACGGCGTTGGTGACCAGTTCGGAGACGAGCAGGATCAGCGTCTCGGCGAGCGGCTCCTCGTCCCCTATCCCGGACCCGGCGAGGCGCGAGCGGGCCCACCTGCGGGCGCGCCCCACCTCAGCGGGGTCGGGCCGGATCTCCAGCTGCACTTGAAGCACCTGCACCGCTCACACCATCCGAACCGGCGGACACATGGCCGTGCGCCACGCAAGCCACGCGAGCCGCGTGTGCACCATGACGACGGGGGCCACGATCGTAGCCATTTTCTGCATGGCCAGAACAACGGCCAGAGGCAGGGTGACGGAACGTGAATCCCTTACGAGACAGCTTGGTTGACATACAGTCACCTCAACAAGCGCTTCGGGCATATTCCAGCGCGAAGGAGTACCCGTGCGGCATACTGTGCGACGCTCGTTGCGGGGAGTCGAACAGGCGGGCCCCAGAAGCCCGTCCGCCCTGCGAGCGGCGGCGCGCACCGCCGGATCCGGCACCGCCCCAGGGGCACCGCCGGCATGGCTCATGCTCGGAACCACTCGCATCCCACAGAAGGTACCGGAGAGGTCCGCCGACTCCAGGCCGTGACGGGTCACGCATCGGACACAACCCGATATCAACGCTCCGTGATTCCGGTATGCCACAATCCGCGACACCCGTGCGGCCGTCCGCGCGCCGCCCCCGCCGTCACCGCAGGCGAGCGCCCCTGACGGCCCCCTCCGGCAGCAGGTCGGCCGCGAGCAGTTCCTCACTCTCCGTACCGCCACCCGCACGCCGGGTGCGCAGCCAGGCCCGCTTGAGCAGCAGATGTACGTCCGCCTCCCAGGTGAAGCCCATGCCGCCGTGCACCTGGAGGCAGTCGCGCGCGCCGCGTACGGCGGCCTCGTCGGCGAGCAGCCGGGCGGCCGCGATGTCGGCCGGGTCGGCGGTGACGGCGGCCGCGTAGACCGCCGCGCGGGCCACCTCGACCCGCACCAGCAGTTCCGCGCACAGATGCTTGACCGCCTGGAAGGCGCCGATCGGCTGCCCGAACTGCTCACGCGCCCGGGCGTGTTGCACAGCGAGCTCGCACGCGCGCGTGGCCGTGCCGAGCTGCTCGGCCGCGGTGAGGAGAACGGCGACGGGATCGACGGCCGCCGAGACGCCCGGAACGCGGTGCAGCGGCGTCAGCGGATCCACCGACCGCAGCGGCACGGCCCCGTCGGCCTCCCCGCACACGACGTCCGCCTCCGTCAGCCACTCCACCAGCCCGCCGCCGTCCACGGCCGCCACGACCGTCTCCCCGTCGGCCGCGCCGGGCACCCGGCCCGCCGCGAGGTGGGTGGCCACGAGCGGCCCCGGCAGCAGGGCCCGGCCGGCCTCCTCGAACGCCAACACGGTCTCGGGCAGACCGAGTCCGACCCCGCCGTCCGCCTCGGGAAGCCGCAGCGCGAAGAACCCGGCCGCCCCCAGCTCCCGCCACAGCGCCCGGTCCAGCCGCCCCGGCCGGTCCACGGCGGCCCGCAGCGCCGCCCGGTCGAAGCGGCGCGCCACCAGCCCCCGTACGCCGTCCCGCAGCGCCCGCTGGTCCTCCGTCAGTCGAAATCGCATGTCGGAGAGTCACCGTCCCTTCGGCAGGCCCAGGATCCGCTCGGCCACGATGTTCCGCTGGATCTGCGAGGTCCCCGCCGCGATGGTGTACGAGAGCGAGGAGAGCCGGTCGTGGACCCAGGGGCGGTCGGTGTCGAGGGACTCGTCGCCCAGGACGTCGGCGGCCGTGTCGTACAGCTCCTGGCGGGCCTGCGAGTACCTCAGTTTGAAAACCGAACCCCCGACGCCCGGCAGACCGCCTTCGGCCTCCGCCTCGCTCACGTTCCACTGCGTCAGCCGCCAGAGCGCCCGGAACTCGGCGTTGAGGGCCCCCAGCCGCCGCCGCAGGGCGGGATCGTCCCAGCGTCCGTTCCTCCGTGCCTCCACGGCGAGTTCGCCCAGCACGCGCCGACAGGCGACGACCTCGCCCACGAAGGCGGTGCCTCGCTCGAACGACAGCGTCACCATCGTCACCCGCCAGCCGTCGTTCTCCTCCCCCACCCGATGGGTGACCGGCACCCGCACCTCGTCGAGGAACACCTCGGCGAACTCGGCGGATCCGGCGAGGGTGCGCAGCGGCCGTACGGTGATGCCGGGGGCGTCCATGGGCATGGCCAACCAGGTGATGCCCCGGTGCTTGGGCGCCGCCGGATCCGTGCGGACCAGCAGCTCGCACCAGTCGGCGACCTCCGCGTGCGAGGTCCAGATCTTGGACCCGCTCACCACGTAGTCGTCGCCGTCGCGCCACGCGCGCGTACGCAGCGCCGCGAGGTCCGACCCGGCGTCGGGCTCGCTGAAGCCCTGGCACCACACCTCCTCGCCGCGCAGGATGGGCGGCAGCCAGCGGGCCCGCTGTTCGGCCGTTCCCTCGGCGGCGATCGTCGGCCCCGCGTGCAGCAGTCCGACGAAACCGGCCCCCACGTAGGGCGCGCCCGCCTTCTCCGTCTCCTCCAGGAAGATCAGGCGGACGCCGGGCGAGGCCTGCCAGTGCACGTCGGCGTACCCGGCCTCGTACAGCGTCCGCTGCCAGCCGAGGTCGTAGGCGCGGCGGCCGGGCCAGTCGTCCGGGGAGGGCTTCGGCGGGAGCGTGGGCAGCACCTTGCCGAGCCACTCGCGCAACCGGGCCCGGAACTCCGCGTCCTCGGGGCTGTCCGCGAGGTCCATGGTCCTGATCCCCCTGCCCTGGTCCCGGCGCCGGCTACTTGTCGAGGTCCAGGTCCAGCATGCGGATCGCGTTGCCCCGCATGAGCTTGTAGACCGTCTCGTCGTCGAGGCCCTTGACGTGGTCGAGGGCGACCTCCTTGGTGTGCGGGAAGGTCGAGTCGACGTGCGGGTAGTCGGTCTCGAAGGTCGCGTTGTCGCGCCCCACCACGTCCAGGGACGCGACCCCGTGCTTGTCGCGGAAGAAGCAGCAGTACATCTGCCGGTAGTAGTACGTGGACGGCGGCTCGGGGACGACGTCCCTGACCCCGCCCCACGCGCGGTGCTCCTCCCAGACGTCGTCGGCACGCTCCAGGGCGTACGGGATCCAGCCCATCTGACCCTCGGAGTAGGCGAGTTTGAGGCGCGGGAACTTCACCAGCACCCCGCTGAAGAGGAAGTCCATCATCGAGGCCATCGCGTTGTTGAACGAAAGGGACGCCTGGACGGCCGGCGGTGCGTCCGGCGAGGCGGCCGGCATCTGCGAGGACGATCCGATGTGCATGTTGACGACCGTGCCGGTCTCCTCGCACACCGCGAAGAACGGATCCCAGTAGCCCGAGTGGATCGACGGCAGCCCGAGGTGGCTGGGGATCTCGGAGAAGGTCACCGCGCGCACCCCGCGGGCCGCGTTGCGCCGGATCTCGGCGACCGCCAGGTCGATGTCCCACAGGGGGATCAGGCAGAGCGGGATCAGCCGTCCGCCGCTGTCCCCGCACCACTCCTCGACCATCCAGTCGTTGTAGGCGCGCACACAGGCCAGCGCGACCTCCTTGTCGTGCGCCTCGGCGAAGGTCTGTCCGCAGAAGCGAGGGAAGGAGGGGAAGCAGAGGGAGGCCTCGACGTGGTTGAGGTCCATGTCCGCCAGCCGGGCCTTCGGGTCCCAGCAGCCGCGCCGCATCTCCTCCCGGGTGATGCCCTCCAGCGTCATCTCGTCCCGGTCGAAGCCGACGGCGGCGATGTTGCGCTTGTACGGGAACTTCAGGTCCTCGTAGATCCACCAGTCGGTGGGCTGGCCGTCCGGGTCCATCGTGATCTGGTACTTCCCGGCGACGTAGGCGAGCTCGCCGATCCCGGCGG
The DNA here is from genome assembly GCF_035983595.1 of Streptomyces sp. NBC_01334. Classification (NCBI taxonomy): domain Bacteria; kingdom Bacillati; phylum Actinomycetota; class Actinomycetes; order Kitasatosporales; family Streptomycetaceae; genus Streptomyces; species Streptomyces sp. NBC_01334. Next base: position 4,487,915 of record NZ_CP130718.1, read on the forward strand.
TGAGGGGCTGCGGCCCCCGGTCCCGGTACTTCTGCGGCAGCCAGGTCGCGAAGAGGTGCGCGGGCTCGATCACATGGTCGTCGACGCTGACGATGCGCGGCAGTTCGGTACTCATGGCTTCCCCTCCGCCTGGCGGAACGCCAGTTGTCCGATGGACGTGTTCCGGCTATCTGATGACCCGTCAGATTGACTCTCCCCAGCAGGCTAGCCCCCGCCCCCTGGACCGACAAGGCGACCAGCCCTACGCTCTGCCCAAAATCTGACAGCCCGTCAGTTACGCCAGGGGGCCGACGTGAACGACACCGCCACCGCCACCGCCCACGAGCTGAGCGCGTCCCGCACCCTCTGGGACCTGCTCGCCCGCCGCGCCGACCTCACCCCCGGCCGCCGGGTCCTCCTCCAGAACGACCGGGCCCTGACCTTCGGCGAGCTGCGCGAGAGCGCCGAGCGGGTCGCGGCCGGGCTGCACGACATGGGGGTACGCCCCGGCACGGTCGTCGCCTGGCAGCTGCCCACCCGCCTGGAGACGGCCGTCCTGTCCTTCGCGCTGGCCCGCCTGGGGGCCGTGCAGTCGCCCGTCATCCCCTTCTACCGCGACCGCGAGGTCGGCTTCGCGCTGCGCGAGTCGAAGGCGGAGTTCTTCGCGGTGCCGGGCGTCTGGCGCGGCTTCGACCATGCCGAGATGGCACGGCGGCTGGGCGCGAAGGGCGTCTTCGAGGCGTACGACGAGCTGCCCGACGGGGACCCGGCCGTGCTTCCGCCGCCGCCCGCCGAGGGCACCTCGGTGCGCTGGATCTACTGGACCTCGGGCACCACCTCCGACCCCAAGGGCGTGCTGCACACCGACCGTTCGCTGATCGCGGGCGGCTCCTGCCTCGCCCACGCGCTGCGCCTCACCGCGGACGACGTCGGCTCGATGGCGTTCCCGTACGCCCACATCGCCGGCCCCGACTACACCGTCATGCTGCTGCTCTACGGCTTCCCCGCGGTGATGTTCGAGCACTTCGCGCTGCCGGACGCGCTGGACGGGTACCGACGGCACGGGGTGACGGTCGCGGGCGGGTCGACGGCGTTCTACTCGATGTTCCTCGCCGAGCAGCGCAAGCGGCCGGAGGCGCCGCTGATCCCCTCGCTGCGCCTGCTCGCGGGCGGCGGAGCGCCCAAGCCGCCCGAGGTGTACCACGCCGTCGTGCGCGAGATGGGGGTGCAGCTGACGCACGGGTACGGGATGACCGAGGTGCCGATGATCACCATGGGGGCGCCGGACGACACCGCGGAGAACCTCGCGACGACGGAGGGCCGGCCGCCGGAGGGCATGCGGATACGGGTGGTGGACGGCGAGGTGCGGCTGCGCGGCGAGGCCGTGTGCCAGGGGTATCTGGATCCCGCCCAGACGGCCGAGGCGTTCGACGCGGAGGGGTTCCTGCGCACCGGCGACCTGGGGCACGTGACCGGCAGCGGGCATCTGGTCCTCACCGGGCGGCTGAAGGACGTCATCATCCGCAAGGGGGAGAACGTGTCGGCCAAGGAGATCGAGGACCTGCTCGCCGCGCACCCGGCCGTCGGGGACGTGGCGGTGATCGGCCTGCCCGACGCGGAGCGCGGGGAGCTGGTGTGCGCGGTGGTGGAACGGGCGCCGGGAGCCGGGGAACCGTTGACGCTCGCGGCGATGACCTCGTATCTGCGCGCGGGCGGCCTGTCGGTCCACAAGCTGCCGGAGCGACTGGAGCTGGTGGACGCCCTGCCGCGCAACGAGACACTGCGCAAGGTCCTGAAGTACAAGCTGCGCGAGCGCTTCTCCCGCTGAGCGCGACTCGGGTGCGTGCGGCTCGGCTGCGTACCGGTCGGGTGCGTACCGCTCAGGTGGCTGCCGGTCGGGTGACTGCCGGTCGGCTGGGGCTACTCGGCGACCGTGAAGTAGCGGGCGAAGGCGGGGACGATCTCTGCCTCGCCGACCTTGCCGTCCGCGTCGGCGTCGAGGACGTCCGCGGCCCCCCGGGCGACCTCTTCGGGCGCTCCGAGCGCCCTGAGCACCCGTACGGTGTCCGCGACCGTGGCCCGGCCGTCGCCGTCGGGGTCGGCGATGTCCAGGGCCGCGTGCAGGAAGGGGCGGGCGATCTCGGCGAACCGCTCAGGGTTGTCGCGCAGGCGCTTGACCGCGCCGTTCACGAACTCCTCCCGGCTGATGCGCTGGTCGCCGTCCCGGTCGGCGATGCCTGCCATGCCCTGCCAGAACGCCTCGGCGCCCGCGTACAGCGCCTGCCCCTTGTCGGACCGGGCCGCGGTGCCGAACTCGGCGAGCAGCGCCTTGGCCGCCGCACCGAAGTCCACCCGGTCGATGTAGCCGTTGCCGTCCTGGTCGAAGGTGGCGAACCGGGCGGCGATCCTGCGCTCGTACTCACTGCTGACCATGTCTTCTCGGGCCGCCTTACGTCATCGCGTGGAGATTCTGCTGGGAGTGGTTCCGGCAGGGAGCGTACGACGCCGGCGACTCCCGGGCAGCGGGAAAGCGACGCCTGTGCCAGGACCGGGGAAATTCTGGGACGAGGGTGTAGCGGAGTCGGCCCCGTCCGGGCCCGCGCGGGCCTACGCCGAGAGCGGTTCCGTCCCGTCGTCCACGGCGGCCGCGAGGTCCCCGTAGACATCGAAGAGGCGGCGGACGCCCAGCGCGCCCAGCACCCGGTTGACGTGGGAGTCCTCCGCCGCGCCCCGCGCGGGAAGTATCAGGCGCAGCCGTCCCCGGCAGGAACGGATGAGGCGGCGCGAGGCGATGAGGACGCCGACGCCGCTCGAGTCGCAGAAGTACACCTCGGAGAGGTCCAGGACGAGACTGTGGCGACCTTCGGCCACCTCGTCGTGCACCTTCTGACGCAGTACCGGCGACGTCACCAGGTCCAGCTCGCCCGACACCTGGAGCACGGCCCATCCGCCCTGCTCCCAGCCGGTCACTTTGAAGGCCACCACCACGCCCTTCGCTCGCTGTAGCTCGCGGAAAACGGAAGCTGTCCCTTCGCTTCCTTGCAGCGCGGCTGCCCAGCGGCCGTGCCCCGAAACACCGAAGGAAAAACAGAAGCGGAGAGAAAGAGGCTTGTTCCAGTCGTATCCCGTCCGGTTCGATCCTTCTCTGTCGGGTAGGCGCCGCCCATACCACCCTCTCGCGGACAGGGGGCGCACATTGAAACAAAGGGGCGTGCGTTGTCGGACGTGCCGACTACATTCGAGGTGACGGTGGACGCACGCTGGACACACGCACAGGCAGAGGTACGCGCACGGGTGAGGGGGCCGCATGGCGAAGAAGGACGCACCGCCCCGCTGGGACCGCAAGATGCAGCAACGACTCGCGCGCGGCGAGGCGGCCGCCCTCGGCGAGCTCTATGACCGATTCGCTTCGCTCGTGCACGGTCTCGCCCACCGCGTGCTCGGAGACGAACGGGCGGCCGACGGCATCACCCGCGAGGTCTTCGCGCATGTCTGGGAACACCCCGACGCCTACGACCCGAAGCAGGGCCCGCTGCGCACCTGGGTCGCCTCGTTGACCCACCACCTCGCCGTGCAGCGCCTGCGCGCCACCGAGACCGCCGCGCTGGCCGAGGCGGGCCCCGGCTCCGCCGAGGCGACCGAGGAACTGGAACGCAGGGTGCGGCACGCCTCCGTCGCCGCCCGCGCCGACTACATCGTCCAGGCCATGCCCGCCCCGCTGCGCGCCGCCCTGGAACTGGCCTACTTCCAGCGACGCGACTACCGCCAGACCGCGGCCGACCTCGGCGTCACCGAGGACGAGGCCCGCCGCCGGCTCCGCCTCGGCCTGCAACTCCTGTCCACCGCCCACGACTCGGCGGCCCCCGGGGCACCGCCTGAATACGGGGGTGCGGCGTGAGGGGCGAGAACGTGTTCCCGCCGTCCGAAGACAGCGGAGACGGCGGAGACGAAGAGGACATGAAGAGGGACCAGGAGACGGACGAGGAGAGGCACCGGGAGAGGCCTCCGGAGGAGGGCAGGGAAACGGCGTCCGGCGACGACGGCAACGGACCGGGCGGCACCGGCGGTTCCGGCAGTTCCGACGGCAGCGGTCTCGGTGACCGCGGTTCCGGCGGCAGCGGTTCCGGTGACGGAAACGGCACGCCTCCGGCGCGCGAACCCGGCCGCCCGCCGCGCATCCCGCTCCCCCGCGCCTCCGTGGAGGACAGCGGGCTGCCGCTGCCGCCGGCGGAGCCCGCCGGCCCGGGACCGCTCACGCTCGAGCACCCGGTGCTCAAGTCCCTGCTGGGCGCCTGGGCACTGGCGGCCTGCTCGGCCGAGGAGACGGCGGCCGTCGAGGAGCACCTCGGCGACTGCGGAGCCTGCGCGGACGAGGCACGGCGGCTGCGCGAGGCGGTCGGCCTGCTCCAGCGCCCGGAGAGCCTCGACCTCGACCCGGGCCTGCGCACCCGCGTCCTCGACGGCTGCCTGAACCGTCGTCCGCCCCGCATTCCGGTGCCCGTCTGGGCGGCGTCGTACGACGCCGAGACCGCGCGGCTCGACGCCCTGCTCCAGGACTTCGGGGACGCCGAGTGGCACGCGCCGGTGCGGCTGCGCTGGTTCCGCGGCGAGGGGGCCACGAGCCGCCGGACCACCGTCGCCGGAGTCATCGCCCACCTGCTCGCCGTGGACGGGCTGGTGGCCGTCGCCCTCGGGCTCGACGACCCGCTGGCCCCGTTCGCCACCGGCGACAGGCCGGGCGGGACCGACGAGACGAACGAGACGGACAAGAGCGACGGGTGGGACCGCGGGACCGGGGCGACCGGGGCGACCGGATCGGGCGGGCCGGTGGACACGCCGGCCCGGCGCACCGAGTCGTTCTGGGCGGGCTCGCACTTCCCGCCCACCCGTTCCGTGCGCGGCCCCTGGCGCGAACAGACCCACGCCCTGGTGCGGACGGTGTCCTTCACCGGTGGGGGCACCTCCCGCGCGAGCGAAGCCGAGCGTGGGGAAGGCCCGGGCACCATGCCGGTGTCGTACGGCGGCTTCGAACTGCCCCTGCGCGACGCCATGCTGGACCGGGCCTTCGAGTGCTGGGTGCACGCCGAGGACATCGCGGAAGCGGTCGACTACCCCTACGCGCCGCCCGCCCCACGCCACCTGCACGGCATGATCGACCTCGCCGCGCGGATGCTGCCCGAGACCCTCGCGGCACGCCGCCGCGCGGGGCTCGCCACGCCCTCGCGCACCCGCCACCTGGTGACCGCGGGCCGCCCCGGCCGCAGCCTGCGTCTGGAGATCGAGGGCTCGGGCGGCGGCCAGTGGCTGATCCCGCTGGACTCACCGGGCGCGGTGGGCTCCGCCGACCACGAGGTGGCCCACGTCGCCCTGGACGACGTGGAGTTCTGCCGCCTGGCCGCCGGCCACGTCTCCCCGGAGGAGGCGGCGGCGGGCCAGCTGGGCGACCGCGAGGCGATCAGGGACGTGCTGTTCGCGGCGGCGTCGCTGAGCCGGATGTAGCCGGACGCAGCCCGACGCGACCGGACACGGCCGGGGCGGGCTGGCGCCGGGCAGGAGCATCGGCGGGACTGCCGCCGACGCTCGCGACGGCTCGCGGCGACTCGCGACGCCTACGCGAAGACGACCGTGCGCCGTCCGTTGAGCAGGATCCGCCGCTCCGCGTGCCACTTCACGGCCCGCGCCAGTGCCTGGCACTCCACGTCCCGCCCGACGGCGACGAGCTGGTCCGGCGTGACGCCGTGCCCCACGCGCTCGACCTCCTGCTCGATGATCGGCCCCTCGTCGAGGTCGGCCGTCACATAGTGCGCCGTCGCCCCGATCAGCTTCACGCCCCGCGCGTGCGCCTGGTGGTACGGCTTGGCGCCCTTGAAACTCGGCAGGAAGGAGTGGTGGATGTTGATGATCCGGCCGCTGAGCTGCTTGCACAGGTCGTCGGAGAGGACCTGCATGTAGCGGGCGAGGACGACCAGCTCGACGTCCTGCTCCCGGACCAGCTCGAGCAGCTGGGCCTCGGCCTCAGCCTTGTTCTCCCTCGTCACCGGGATGTGGCGGAAGGGGATGTTGTACGAGCCCACCAGCTCGGCGAAGTCGGTGTGGTTGGACACCACGGCCGCGATCTCCACCGGCAGCGCGCCGATGCTGGCGCGGAACAGCAGGTCGTTCAGGCAGTGCCCGAACTTGCTGACCATGAGGACGACGCGCATCTTCTCGTCGGCCCGGTTGATCTGCCAGTCCATGTGGAAGGAGTCGCCGATCGCCGCGAAGCTCGCCCGGAGCTTGTCCACGGTCACCGGAGGCTCGGCCGAGAAGTGGACGCGCAGGAAGAACAGACCCGTGTCGTGGTCGCCGAACTGCTGACTGTCCTCGATGTTGCAGCCGGTCATGAAGAGATAGCTCGACACGGCGTGCACGATGCCCTGCTTGTCGGGGCAGGAAAGGGTGAGGACGTACTGGTCGGCGGCGGTTGCTGCGGCTCGGGTGGGCTGCGCGTTCATGCCCGACAGGGTCGCACACCGGCCACCGCCGTGGTCAATCGTCCCGCAGGACGGAACACGGCGTCCGCCCCGCTCCCCGGCCCGGCTCGCGCCTTACGCGGCGCGCGTCATGATCCGCAGCACCTCGAGGGTGCGCGGCGGCGCGTCGGCGTCGTCGCCGTCGCTGGCCGCCATCCGCACGTGCGCGTCCCGCGCCGCGCGTACCGCCTCCGGCCACGCCTCGTGGTCGACGTACGCGGAGACCGGGGCGTCCGGCCCGACCTGGTGCATGATCCGCAGGACCCGCAGCACGGCGGTGTCCACGAGGGCCGCCTCCTGCGAGTCGCGGAAGATCGTGCCGACGTACTTCTCGGCGGACCAGTTGTCGAGCCAGGTGTCCTCGACGAGCCGGTACACGGCGTCGGTGACGTCCCCGTACCCCTCGACGCCGGCCAGCCAGACGTTCTGCTGGAACACCGGGTCGGAGAGCATGTGCAGCGCGGAGCGCACATTGCTGCGCCAGCGCCACCACGGCATGTCGTTGAGTGGCATGCCGCCCATGGTGGGGGAGCGACGGCCGCGACGGGAAGAGTTCTCCGAACCTTGCACGGTCACAGATCGTACGTTTCCCCGTCCCACGCACCGCAGGTGCCCCTGCAATTCACCTTGCCGTCACCACTCGTTGACCGTGGGTCACTCCCAGGTTAGCGATGTGACGGAATCGTGCGTGTCCATGACCGGCAAGCGACGCACATCAACGCGAAGCACCTTCCTCCCCAGGTCCTTCCGCTTCACCAGGTCCGTCAGAGCGACCGCCCTCTCGGCGGGCGCCCTGGCCGCCTGCGCGTCACTCGCCGTCGGCTGCGGGGTCGTCCCCGGTGTCTCGGGGGGTTCCGGGGACGACCCGATCGTCGTCATGACGTGGGCGCCCGAGGAGACGTCCGCCACCAACAAGCCGGGCATGCCCGCCTTCGCCCTCGCCTACGCCCGCTGGGTCAACGCGAACGGCGGCCTGAACGGCCGCAAGCTCAAGGTCCTGACCTGCAACGACCACAACGACACCGTGTCCGCGGCGTCGTGCGCCCGGCGCGCGGTCAAGGAGAAGGCGGTCGCCGTGGTCGGCTCCTACAGCCAGCACTCCGACGCCTTCTTCCCGCATCTGGAAGGCGCCGGCATCCCCTACATAGGCGGCTACGGCGTCACGAACGCCGAGTTCACCAGCCCGCTGTCCTACCCCGTCAACGGCGGCCAGCCCTCGCTGCTGGCCGGCCTCGGCAAGGAGCTCGGCGCGACCTGCGGTCCCGTCTCGCTCGTCCGCCCCGACACCATCGCCGGCGACGCGCTGCCCCCGATGCTCAACGCCGGACTGACCGCGGGCGGGCACGACAAGGCCGAGGACCAGCGGGCCCCGGAGGACGCCACCGAGTACGCGACGCAGGCCGAGGCCGCCATGAAGAACGCGACCGGCGACTCGGCCGGGGACGGGAAGGGGTGCGTGGTGACCGCGCTCGGGGACCGGACCGCCACCTTCATGGACTCCTTCCGGCGCACCCGCGCGGACTACCCCGACGTCCGCACCGGCACCGTCCTCGGCAGCGTCGACCAGACGGTGATCAACGCCGCCGGTGCCGCCTCCGGACCCTTCGAGGGGGCCTACGTCACCGGCTGGTACCCGGTGACGAGCGACCCCGCCTGGGCGCCGATGAAGAAGGTGATCAGCGAGGAGGCGTTCTCCGACACCCGGATCGACCCCACCGACACCGGCGTGCAGACCACCTGGATCGCCTACACCGTGTTCCGGCAGGCCGTGGAGTCACTGGACGGCGGCGAGGTGACCGCCGACTCCGTACGGGGCGCCCTGGACAACGGGCTGAAGGTCACCACGGGCGGACTCACGCCGACGCTCCGCTGGGAGTTCACCGACCGGCTCGCCTCCATCGGCTTCCCCCGCCTGGTCAACGCCGAGGTCACCCTCCAGGCCGTGCAGAAGGGCCGCCTGGTGGCCGCCAAGAAGGGCTTCGTGGACGTGACGAAGACCCTGGAGAAGGCCGACGTCGACTGACCCGCCCCACCCGGACAACCGCCCGACCCGGCTGACCAGGGCGACCTTTACCCGACCCGGCCGGTCCGCGTCTACAACTGGGTGGGCTGGCGCTCCGTCAGGCCGTAGGTCCGCGCGATCTTGTTCCACAACTTCGCGGCCTGCGTCTTCTGGGCGCTGGCGGTGCCGCTCGCGCGGTTGCCGGCCTGAGTCTCGGAGGTGGTGCGGGCCGAGCCCTTCTTGCAGCTCTTGTTCTTGCTGCCGGCGACCTGGTCGGCCCAGGTCGCGTAGTGGTTGTCGGCGGACGCGGACGCCTGCCACGCCTTGGTGAGGGCCGTGGTCAGCGCGGTGTGGTCCGGCAGCTGGTCGACCTGCAGCGCGGACAGCCTGGTGACCAGTTCCGAGCGCTGCTTCGCCGCGTCCCGCAGGTCCGTGGCGGCCTGGGCGAGATTGCCGCACGCCTTCACGTCGGCCACCGCGCTGATCACGCTGGCCCGGCTGCTGCCGCTGTCCGCGAGCAGCTTGTCGAGCTCGACGGCCTGCTGCTCGGCCGCGCCGGTGGACGCCGACGCGGACCCCTCGGTCGCGGGGGCCGACGCGGCGACGGTCTGGTTGTCGTCGCCCTGGCCACCGCCCCCGCCCGCGAGCATCGCGCCCGCGCCGACGCCGACGACCGCGAGCGCCACGCCGACCGCCGCGAACAACGGCAGCCGCGAGCCGGTGCGGCCTCCCCGGCCGCCGCCGTCGTCACGCGCCCCGCGCCGCCCGCCCGCCGCCGGGTCACCGGGCGGGGTGTAGGCGGGCTGCGGGGAACGGGCGGCGGGCCCGGCGCCGTAGCCCGGTGCGCCACCGTGGCCGCCCGGACCGCCGTGGCCGCGTCCGGGGGTGTCCGGCTCGGAGAAGCGCGGGAGCTGCTGCGTGGATCCTGCCGGGCTCTCGGTGGCCGGCCCGCTGCGGAAGAGGTTCTCGAACTCGGCGGGCGGCTGCCGGTCGCCGTCGGCCTGTGCGGCGACGGGCGGGATGTACTGCGTGGGCTCGGAGTCGGAGTACGCGCCGGGCTGCGTTCCGGGGGCCGGCATCGGCCCGGGGGCGTTGTGCGGGGTACGGCCCAGGTACTGGGTCGACTCGGCCGGCACCTCGGGCGGCAGCGCGCCGGGGGCGACCGGCGGTATGTACTGCGTCGCGCCCTCGTCGACGGGGGCGGCGGGGACGGGCGGCAGGTACTGGGTGGCGCCCTCGTCGGCGGCACCGGGTCCGGCGAACTGTGGCGGGTACGGGCCCCGGCCGTCGGCGGTCGGGTCGGCCGGGACCGGCGGTATGTACTGCGTCGCGGCGTCGTCGATCGAAGCGGCGGCGGGCGGCAGGGGTGCGCCCGGCGCCGGCGCGCTCTCCGGCGGGAGCGGGCCCGCGCCCGCCGAGGTGCCGCCGTTCCACGGGGCCGCCTGCCCGCTGTCCCACTGGGCCTGCGGCTGCTGCGAGTACTGCGGCTGGTGCTGCTGGTGTCCCTGGTCCGTTCGGCCCTGCCCGTCCGCCTGGTCCGCCGGGAGCGGCCAGCCCGGGGCGGACTGCTGCGGGGCGGACTGCTGCGGGGCGGGCGTCTGCCGGCCGGGACCCCAGGGGTCCCCCCAGGTCTGTCCGCCGGCCGGCGCCTGCTGCCCGTACTCGGGCTGCCCCTGGGGCGCGTGCTGCCCGTGCTGCCCGTAGTCCGGTTGCCCGTACTGCTGCTGCCCGTACTCGTCCTGTCCGTACTGCTGCTGCCCGTACTGCGGAGCGCCGTACTGGTCGGACTGGTGGCCCGACGGCGGCCCCGGCGGCGGTCCCTGGCGGGGTACCGGCCGCGGCGGGTTCGTCGTCATTCCCGGCAGCAGGGGTTCCCCACCGTCGGAGGGCAGCACGATGCCTTCGCGCGCGGGTTGCGCCGAGGGCTCCTCGCCCTGTCCACTCTGCGTCACCGGGACTCCTACGAATGGGGGACCTTCGGAATCGTCGGCTCACGCTACCGGGTCCCCGGAACCCCGTGCCACGCAGCTCAGAACGTGATCTCCCTCCCACCGGGTCGGACAGTGACTTCGGTGACAGATCCGGAGCCCCGTGCGCTGTATCCGCCCCTCCTTCCGCGCGACCGCGCCGTTTCCCGCGTGTTCACGCGGCGGCACCCCGTCCGTTCACGCCGCGGTCTGCAGCTCCAGCCGCGCCCCGAACTCCCTTACCACCGACTCGTCCCGGAACGGTTCCAGTCGCTGCTGGAGGTCCTCCAGGTACTCCGCGCCCCGGTTGGAGCGGAGCGTCTCGAGGAGCTCGACCGCCTTGAGGCCCGTGTGGCAGGCCTGTTCGATCTCGCGCTGCTGCACCTGCGCGGTGGCCAGCAGGACGTAGCCGATGGCACGCCGGCGCGCACGGCTCTCCGGGTGCCCGGCCAGGGACTGTTCGGCGCAGCGCGCCGCCGCCTCGGCCTGGCCCAGGTCGCGGTGGCAGTGCGCCAACTCGTCGGCCAGATAGGCCTCGTCGAAGTGCGCGATCCACGCGGGGTCGTCCCCGGCGGACGGCTCGGCCGCCTCCAGCGCCGAGATCGCCCGCCCGGACGCCGCCTGCGCCCCGCGCGCGTCCCCCAGCAGCGCGTGGCCGCGCGCCTCCGCCGCGAGGAACATCGCCTCCGCGCGCGGCGTCACCCGCCCCCGCGCTCCCTCCTGCGCGGCGCGCGCCAACTGCGCGATCTCCCGCGGGTTTCCGAGCTGCGCGGCGAGGTGGCTCATGGATGCGGCGAGGACGTATCCGCCGTACCCCCTGTCGCCCGCCGCCTGGGCGAGCCGCAGGGCCTGGATGTAGTAGCGCTGGGCGAGGCCGGGTTGGCCGGTGTCGACGGCCATGTAGCCGGCGAGTTCCGTCAACCGGGCCACGGCCGCGAAGAGTTCCCGGCCCACCGCCTCCCGGTAGGAGCCGGCCAGCAGCCCCGAGACGACGCTGTTGAGGTAGTGCACGACGACCGGGCGCACATGCCCGCTGCCGTACTGGTGGTCCAGGTCGACCAGCGCCTGGGTCATGGCCTTGACGGCCGCGACGTCGGAGAGGCCCACCCGGGGCCCGGCAGCCCGCGCCACCTGTGCGTCGGGGGAGGAGATCAGCCAGTCGCGGCTCGGCTCGACCAACGCGGAGGCGGCCACGGACGAACCGGAGAGGAAGTCGCGTCGGCCCACGTCGCTGCGCCACAGTTCGCAGACCTGCTCGATGGCCCCCAGTACCGTCGGCGAGAACTGGAGACCCACGCCCGAGGCGAGGTTCTTGCCGTTGGCCATGCCGATCTCGTCGATCGTGACCGTACGGCCGAGCTTGCGGCCCAGCGCCTCCGCGATGATCGCCGGGGCGCGGCCCCGCGGCTGCTGTCCGCGCAGCCAACGGGCCACGGACGTCTTGTCGTAGCGCAGATCGAGTCCGTGCTCGGCGCCGCACATGTTGACGCGGCGGGCGAGCCCGGCGTTCGAGCACCCCGCCTCCTGGATGAGCGCCTGCAACCGTTCGTTCGGTTGCCTCGCGACTAGCGGCCTTGCGGCCATGGGCACTACCCCCTGTGGCTGCGGTGACCGGGACGGCGGGTGCCCGCCCACACACCGAGTTGACGTGTCTTCCACCGAAAAGTTCCGGCCGAGAAGATCAATGCCCCACAGCCGCAGCGAAAATGCGAGGCATGTGAGGATTGCCAAGACTTGCCGAGGAATACAGAGAATTGCCGGGTTACCGGCGGACGCCCGCCCCCCTCTACCTGGTTACCCGCTCCCGCGCCCGTTCCTCCCGCGCGCCCCCGCCCGTGCACCCATGCGCCCCGGACGCGGAATCGATGCTCCTCCCCCGCGCAATGTGGCGGGCGTAACCCCTGGTGACGGCTAGAGTTGTGTTCATCGTGGAAGAGACCATCGCGGGCGCCGAAGCCACTCAAATCCCGAAGCAGCGCGGGGAATCGCTGCTCGAGACCGCTGTTCGTTACGCCGAGGAACGTCATTGGGACGTGTTCCCCGGCACCTGGCTGGAACCCGTCGACGGAGTGCAGCGCTGCTCGTGCGGCGACGGCGCGTGTGCGGCGCCGGGCGCGCACCCCGCGCGCCCCGACTGGGCGACACAGGCCACCGGCAGTGCGACGGTCGCGCGCCGGATGTGGCAGAAGCAGCCGACCGCCTCGATCCTGCTGCCGACCGGGCGTACGTTCGACGCGATCTCCGTTCCGGAGACGGCCGGGTTTCTCGCGCTGGCGCGGATGGAGCGGATGGAGTTGACGCTCGGTCCCGTCACGTTGACGCCGGACCGGCGGATGCAGTTCTTCGTGTTGCCGGGGGCTTCGGCGAAGGTGCCGGACCTGGTGCGCAAGCTGGGCTGGTCGCTGGGCGCGCTCGATCTCCTGACGCTCGGCGAGGGCATGTGGGTCGCCGCGCCGCCCACGCGGTTCGGGTCCCGGGGTGCCGTGCAGTGGGCGTGCCGGCCCACCGCCGCGAACCGCTGGCTGCCGGACGCGGAGGAGTTGATCTCGCCGCTCGCCTACGCCTGCGGGCGGGACCGCTGACCCCCTGAGTCGCTTTCCGCGCCGTAGGGTTCGTGCATGACGTCCGTACGCGTGCGTAACCTCTGGAAACGGTTCGGGCAGCAGGTCGCCGTCGCCGGGATCGATCTCGATCTGCCGTCCGGGAAGTTCATCGGGCTCGTCGGGCCGAACGGAGCCGGGAAGACCACGACCCTGTCGATGGTGACCGGGCTGTTGCGGCCCGATCAGGGATCCGTCGAGGTGGTCGGGCACGACGTGTGGCGTGATCCCGTCGAGGTGAAGGCGCGGATCGGCGTGCTGCCGGAGGGACTACGGCTGTTCGAGCGGCTCTCGGGGCGTGAACTTCTCGGTTACAGCGGGCGGTTGCGGGGGCTGCCGGGCCCCGAGGTCGACAAGCGGGCCACGCAGCTGCTCGACGTCCTCGATCTGGCCGGGGCCCAGCACAAGCTCGTCGTCGACTACTCGACCGGCATGCGGAAGAAGATCGGGCTCGCGGCCGCGCTGCTGCACAACCCCGAAGTGCTCTTCCTCGACGAGCCGTTCGAGGGCGTCGACCCGGTGTCCGCGCAGATCATCCGGGGAGTGCTGGAGCGGTACACCGCGTCCGGGGCGACGGTCGTCTTCTCCTCCCATGTCATGGAGCTCGTCGAGTCGCTGTGCGACTGGGTGGCGGTGCTGGCGGCGGGGCGGATCCGGGCGCACGGGACGCTGGAGGAGGTGCGGGGCTCGGCTGCCTCCTTGCAGCAGGCCTTTCTCGAACTCGTCGGGGCACAGGGGCGGGACACCGGTTCCGACCTCGACTGGCTGGGCGGCGGGGCGGCCCGGTGAGCGAGCCGACCTCCCCGCCGGGCCTCGTCCCCACCGTCGTACGGCTGAAGCTGTCCCTGCTGCGCAACGGGCTGCGGCAGTCGGGTGGGCGGCGGGCCGCGTACGTCGCCTCCGCCGTCGTCACACTGCTCTTCGCCGCGCTTCAGCTGCTCGGACTGATCGCGTTGCGCGGGCACGACCACGCGGTGTCGCTGGTGGTGCTGCTCGCGGCGGTGCTGGGGCTGGGCTGGGCGGTGATGCCGTTGTTCTTCCCCAGCGGTGACGAGACCCTGGACCCGACCCGGCTGGTGATGCTGCCGCTGCGGCCCCGGCCGCTGGTGCGCGCGCTGCTGGCGGCCTCCCTGGTGGGCATCGGGCCGCTGTTCACGCTGCTGATGCTGGTGGGGTCGGTGGTGTCCGTGGCGCACGGGGCCGCGGCGTGGACGGTGGGCGTGCTCGCCGTCGCCCTCGGGCTGCTGGTGTGCGTGGCGCTCGCCCGGGCCGTGGCCGCCGCCAACATCCGGCTGCTGACCAGCCGTAAGGGACGCGATCTCGCGGTGCTGAGCGGGCTGGTCATCGCGATCGGGGCACAGGTCGTCAACTTCGGGGCGCAGCGGCTCGGGACGTCCGGTCTCGGGCAGCTCGATCCGGCGGCGGAGGTGCTGCGCTGGCTGCCGCCCGCCTCGGCGATCGGCGCGGTGGACTCGGTGAGCGAGGGCGCGTACGGGACGGCCGCCGCGCAGATCGCCGTCAGCGCGGGCGCTCTGGTGCTGCTGGTGCGGGTGTGGACGCGGAGCCTGACCCGGTTGATGATCTCGCCCGACGGTTCCACCCTCCAGGCGGCCGAGCCGGCCGCGCGGGAACGGCGGAGCTCGGCGGGGCTCGGGCGGCTGCTGCCGGGCGGGCGTACCGGCACCGTGATGGAGCGTGGTCTGCGCTACATCTGGCGCGACCCGAAGACGAAGGCGGCCTGGGTGACGTCGCTGGCCATCGGGCTGATCGTGCCGGTCTTCAACGCCCTGCAGGGCACCGGCTCGATCTACTTCGCCTGCTTCGCAGCCGGGATGCTCGGCATCCAGATGTACAACCAGTTCGGGCAGGACACGTCCGCGTTCTGGATGGTCGCGATGACGATCTCCTCGCGGCGGGACGCGTACGTCGAACTGCGCGCGCGGGCGCTGGCCCTGCTGCTGATCACCCTGCCGTACGCGACGCTGGTGACCGTGCTGACGACGGCGATGCTCGGCGACTGGTCGAAGCTGCCCGAGGCGCTGGGGCTGTCCCTCGCGCTGCTCGGCGCGATGCTGGCGACGGGTGCCTGGACCTCGGCCCGCTTCCCCTACTCGATTCCGCAGGAGGGCTACAAGAACGTCGCCCCCGGCCAGGCCGGTCTCGCCTGGATCGCGATCTTCGGCGGGATGGTCTCGGCGGCCCTGCTGTGCGCGCCCGTCATCGCGGTGACGATCTGGCTGCACGTCACCGAGGGCGGGGACTCCTGGACCTGGCTGCTGCTGCCGGGGGGCGCGGTGTACGGCGCGGCGATCACGCTGCTGGGACTGCGTCTGGCCGCTCCCCGGACGGCGTCGCGCCTCCCGGAGATCCTGACGGCGGTGAGCAAGGGCTGACCGCACGGCCGCCCGCCCCCGCGACCGCCTGACCGCCGAGGGCTACCGGACCCGCGGCCTCGGAAGGGCTTCGGCGGGCGCCAGAGAGGCCCTCCGCGGGCCGTAAGGGGTCGAGGGGGCCGTAGAGGCCTCCGGGGGCCGCAGGGATCTCCGCGGGCCGTGGAGGCCTCAGGGGGCTTTCGGAGTGAGGACGGCGTCGAGGAACGGTTCGATCGCCGTGCGCCACCCCTCCGGCTGGTCGTAGTGCACGAGGTGCCCGGCGTCGGCGACCTCCGCGTACGCGCCGCGCGGCAGGACCCGCACCATCTCCTGGGCCTCGGCGCGGCCGAGCTCGCCGTCCAGGCCACGCACCACCAGCGCCGGGCACCGGACCTGGGTGAGCTCCTCCCAGTGCGCGTCGTAGACCCAGGTCTCGCGGGTCTTGAGCATCTGCTCGGGCTCGAAGACGGGACGCCAGCCGTCCGGCGACTCGTGCATCACCTCGGCGTAGAACTCGCCCCGGGACGGGTTCGGGCGCTCCACCCAGGGGTCGTCCTCGCCGAACCACTTGCGGACGTCGGCGAGCGTGGCGAAGGGGGCCGGCCAGGACTTGAACCAGTCGCCCCACTCGCGCTGCGAGGCCGCTCCCAGCGCGGAGGCCCGCATGTCGCAGACGATCAGACCCTGCACCAGGTCGGGGCGCTTGGCGGCGAGCTGCCAAGCGGTGAGCGCGCCCATGGCGTGGCCGATGAGGACGGCCGGGGCGAGGCCGAGCTGCTCCAGGGCGGCCTCCGCGTCCTCGACGTAGGCCTCGCGGGTGAAGGCGGCCTCGGGCAGCTTCGCGCTCTGGCCGTGGCCGCGCTGGTCGAGGGCGACCGCGCGGTGCCGCTCGGAGAGCCAGCGGGCCGTGGACGACCAGTGCGAGGCCCGGCCCATCAGACCGTGCAGTAACAGGACGCCCGGCCTGCTTCCGGCGCCGTTCTCGAGGGGCTCGGCGGACCGGCCCCCCTCCCGCTTCCGCACGGACTGGGGCGGAATCACGGGCTCCGTCACCGCTTTCGCCGGGTCGCCCTTGGGCGGGTCACCGAACTCCCAGGCCGCCAGGCGTACGCCGCCCGCCCCGGTCACGTCGATGCGTCGCGCCATAGGTCCTGGCACCCCCTAGCCGTCATACCTCTGCGCTTCCGATGCCTTCGTACTGCCTTCAATCACCCGCAGGCTATCGAATGGCCTTTCGAGAAATGCACTCTCCGCGCACAACACCCCTCGTTCGAGTGACCACCCTCAAGGAATGATCGCCGCTGCCGAGGGGAGACCTTCAGCGGGAGGCGGACCGCTCGGGGAAATCGGTCCGCGGGGAATGACCCTGAGAGCTCGGGGCTCCGGGTCAGTACAGGGGAGGACAGGCCCCGGTGCCGTACGGCACCGGGGCTCTCCACTGCTCCGCGGCACGGCATCCGGCCCCCCTCAGGTCATATGCCCCACGCGACAGCCTGGCACGTGAAGCGCCGGAGCGCTGCGATTCGACACAGGGAATCTGCGATTCGACGAGATCGACGAAACACATCAACTTCCCCACGCTCCCCAGGAGTTGAACAATGCTCAGCGTTTCGGCGGCGACCGGTGGTCACCCCGACGACGTGCCGCGCCCGCCCGGCCGGAGCTCAGCGCTTCGCGACGAACACGTGGGACGCGACGTCCGACTCCAGCTCGGCCGCCTCGCCGCCGCTGCCCACCAGGACACCGCCCGCCGACTCCGTCACGCTCACCACCGAGCCGGGCTGCACGCCCGCGCGACGCAGCGTGTACATCAGCTGCGCGTCCGTCTGGATCGGCTCGCCGATCCGGCGTACGACGACCGTCTTGCCCTCCAGGCCCGGGTCGAGGTCGGCCAGCGAGACCATGCCCTCGTCCAGGAACGGGTCGGCGCCGTCCTTCTCGCCCAGCTCCTCCAGGCCCGGGATCGGGTTGCCGTACGGCGACTCGGTCGGGTGCCGCAGCAGCTCCAGCACGCGCCGCTCGACGGCCTCGCTCATCACGTGTTCCCAGCGACAGGCCTCGGCGTGCACCTGCTCCCACTCCAGGCCGATCACGTCGACGAGGAGACACTCGGCGAGGCGGTGCTTGCGCATCACGCGCGTGGCGAGCCGGCGACCCTCGTCGGTGAGCTCCAGGTGTCGGTCGCTGGCCACGGAGACCAGACCGTCGCGCTCCATGCGCGCCACCGTCTGGCTGACCGTCGGCCCGCTCTGGTCGAGGCGTTCGGCGATCCGGGCACGCATGGGCACCACGCCTTCCTCTTCCAGCTCGAGGATGGTGCGGAGATACATCTCCGTGGTGTCGATCAGTCCGGACATGTGTGCCCCTCGATTAGCTCTGCTGGCTCTGCCGAAGGCTGAACGGCTCTCCGGCGCGTGCGCTGGCCCTGGACTCAATTCTGCCGGATACCACTGACAAGCGTGCCGCGCCGTTGGAACGAGGCGGTTACATCGGGGCGCGGATCGCCGCCGCGAGGCCGGCCGGCACCCCGGCCGCCCCACCGTCACCGGGCGTATTGACAGCGCACTGGTCCAGACCGCACGGTGATCCGCGACACGGACACCCGCTACGGCAAAGGGGCCCTTCGGATGAGCGACCGCAAGCTCGCCGCCCAGTTCTTCGACGCCGCGATCGCCCTGCTCCAGCGGGCCCGCGACGAGGAGGCCGACACCGTCGAGGCCGCCGGCACGCTCCTCGCCGACACCGTCGCCGCAGGCGGCCGCCTCTTCGCCTTCGGCGCCGGTCACTCCTCCCTCGCCGCCCAGGACGTCGTCTACCGCGCGGGCGGCCTCGCCCTGATGAACCTGCTCGCGGTCCCGGGCGTCGGCGTCGATGTCTCCCCCGCCACCCTCGGCTCGGCCCTGGAGCGCGTCGACGGCCTCGCGACCGCCGTCCTGGACACCTCGCCCCTGCGCGCGGGCGACGCCCTCGTCATCGTCTCGCTGTCCGGCCGCAACGCCCTGCCCGTGGAGATGGCCCAGAAGGCCCGCGCCCTGGGCGTCCGGGTGATCGGCCTGACCTCGGTGGCCTACGCCTCGGAGACGACGTCCCGGAATGTCTCCGGAACCTTCCTGAAAGACCACTGCGACGTCGTCCTCGACTCGAAGATCGCGGTCGGCGACGCCGAGCTCACCCTCGACACCGTCCCCGCGCCCTTCGCCCCCGCCTCCACGGTCGTCACCTCGGCCCTCCTCCAGGCCGTGATGGCCACCGCGGCCGGCGTCCTCGCCGAGCGTGGCATCGAGCCCCCGCTGCTGCGCTCCGGCAATGTCGACGGTGGCCACGACTGGAACGGGCGGATCATGGAGGAGTACCGGGACCGGATCTTCTACCGCCGCTGAACGGGCGGCGCCACCACCCGGCGGCGCGACCGGCGGACCGGCCGCCCGACCCGCCCCGACCGCGCGGGTCAGGCGCCTTCGCCCCGGCCCGCCGCGTCGGCCGCCCCGGTCAGATCGGCGAGGTCCAGCGCGGCGGCTATCCGGACGGCGACATCCTCGGCGTAGATCGCGTCGGAACGCTCGAAGGCCGTACGGCCACCGCCGCGCAGGAACGTCACGACACCCAGGGTGCGGCCTCGGCTGCGCAGCACCGCGCACAAGGCGTGCACCGTGTCGTCGGGCCACAGGCGCGCCCGGGCCCACTCCCGTGCCTCGTCGGCCGACGCGGAGCCCACCCCGGCCCGCACCGAACCCGCCCGCGCCACGCACTGAAGCGCCGGGTGCGCCTCGCCGTAGCGCACCGGCAGGCCCGTGTGTCCGGTGAGCGTGCTGGGACCCGGCCCGCCCGACGGGGTGGCCGCGACCCGCATCAGCCGCTGCGGACCGGCCCCCTCGTGGTCGGCCGGGGCGCCGCCCATCACCCGGTCGACCAAGGCGTGGTCGGCGAATCCGGCGAGCGCGAAGTCGAGGTGCACGGTGGCCGCCTCGGCGGGGTCCTCGCACTCGGCGGCCGCGCGGGCGGCCCGGTGCAGCTGGTTGGCGCGGAAGCGCAGCAGCGAGGCCTCCTGCTCGCCCTGCTTGGCCTCGGTGACGTCCTGGAAGATCCAGCCGACGCCGAGGGGCACCGGCTCCTCGGCGAGCGGCGAGGCGAGCCGCAGGAAGCCGCTGCGCCAGCAGCGCCGCTTCTCGCCCTCCGGGGTGCGCACCCCGACCCACAGCTCGGCGGGTGCCGGCGGAGCGCCCTCGGCGAGGACGTGCGTCAGCGCGTTCTCCAGCTCCTCGACACCCTGGGTGAGCAGATCGCCCAGGGGGCGGCCCAGGGCGGCCGTACGGCCCGTGCCGAGCGCGCGGGCGGCGTGCGCGTTGACGACGGCGGGGCGCAGGTCGGCGTCGACCAGGACGACTCCCCAGGAGGCGTCGTCGAAGAGGGCCTCGCTGAGCGCGATGGAGCGCTCCAGGTCGATCTGGGCATGCACCTCGCTGAACGCGAAGTACAGCCCCGCGGGCTTGCCGTCGGGCCCGCGCACGGCGGCGGACTGGCTGCGCACGAGGACGCGGCCGCCGTCCTTGGTCAGCAGCGCGAACTCGTGGACCTGGCGGCCCGGCGCGTGCATGGCGGACATCAGCCGCCCCTCGATGTCCTCGGCGTCGGCCTCGCGCACGGCCCATCCCGCGAAGCCGCGCCGGCCGACCGCCTCGGCGGCGGTCCAGCCGAGGATGCGTTCGGCCTCGCGGTTCCAGTGGGTGACGATGCCGTCGCCGTCGAACGCGCAGAGCGCCGCGTCCATGCCGTCGAGCAGCGCGGCGAGCAGATCGGTGCCGTCCGGGCCGACCGGGCCGACCGCCGTCTCCGCGCCTTCCGGGGGCGTGGGGCCGTCGCCGCCCGACCGCTCGGGCTCGTCCGGCCCCAGCTCGTCGGTGGTCCCACTACGTCGGGAAGCACTCACCTGGACCCCCTGCAGGTTCGCTCACTTGCCCTCATTCAACTCGAACGTGACGCAGCCCACATATGGTTCCCGCAAGATTGCAGAGGAATCGTTGTACCGCGCCTCAGTCATCGCGGGGCAGGAGCCGCAGGTCGACCCATTCCGCCGTCCCGCCGTCGAGCACGTACCGCTCGACCTCGACGAAACCGCGTGCCCGCGCGAACCGCAGGCCGTCCTCGTTGACGGCCAGCACGCACGTCTCGACCACCCGGGCGCCGAGCACCCGCGCGTGGGCGAGAGCGTGGTCGTACAGGGCCGCGCCGTGGCCGCGCCCCCGGTACGCGGGCAGCACGCGCGCGATGACGGTCGCCACCGCCTGCTCGCCCTCGGGCGGCCGCACGGTCGAGCAGCCGACGAGGACGTCACCGACGTAGGCGTTCTCCAGCCGGTAGCGGCCCGCGCGCTCGCGCACCTCGTCGAGGGACATCGCGGCGGGCGGCACGATCGTGTTGTGGACGTGCCGCCACTGTTCGAGCGCGGCCTCACCGGCCACGGCCTCGGTGCGCAGACGAAGATCAGTCACGCGAGCAGGGAACCGCTTCCCGGCCCGCCGGGTCAACAACCGAGAAAAACACTTGAAGCGACCGGAGACGGGTTCCTAGTGTGTGCCGTACCGAAGGAAAGGAGGTGGTCCGAAGCATGTATGCACACCGGACGTCGGAGGTGGCTGCGGGCTAGTGGCCCGTCGCCCACTGAGTGCGGTGCCGGACCAGCGTGTGTGAGTTGCACGCAACCGGCCAATTCAACGCAGTCACCCGACCCGCGAGTCGCCGGTACGTCCGGCCGGCCCTCCTGAGCGAGGACCAGACTCGCGGGTCGCCTGCGTTTCCGGTCCACCGTTCTTCCGCCCTCCGCTCCCCCGGCCTTCGCACTTCCGGCCCTCCGCTCTTCGGGCCCTCCGTCCACAGGGTTTGCGGGGCGTGATCCGCGCCACGTACGGATCTTTCGTCAGGCAGTACCCTGGGCGCATGCTTTCGCTCGTTCGACGCCGCCACGTGGACTACGTCCGCGTCACGAGCATGGGCTGTCGACGCTCCCTCTGAGCTTCCAGCCCCTTCCGCGGTTCACATCCGCCTGCGTTCCCCTCCCCTCTTGCCCACTTGGCACCCGTGCGCCGCCCCACCCACGGCGGCGGCCGGGCCCCGTACACCTGCGGACGTACCATGACGAACCCGTCGTACCAGCAACTGCCGATCATCGATCTCTCCGCCGCCGACCGCGGCCCCCAGGCCCGGGCGCTGCTGCACGCGCAGCTGCACAGTGCCGCGCACGACGTGGGGTTCTTCCAGCTGGTCGGGCACGGGGTCGGTGAGCGGGAGACCGGCGAGCTGCTGTCCGCCATGCGGGCCTTCTTCGCACTGCCCGAGGCCGAGCGGCTCGCCATCGACAACGTGAACTCGCCGCACTTCCGCGGCTACACGCGGACCGGCGACGAGCGGACCGGCGGGCGGCAGGACTGGCGGGACCAGCTCGACATAGGGGCCGAGCGGCCCGCCCGGACACCCGGGGCCGACGAGCCCGCCTACTGGTGGCTGGAGGGGCCCAACCAGTGGCCCGCCGGGCTGCCCGCGCTGCGGACCGCCGCGCTCGCGTGGATCGCGCGGCTGAGCGCCGTCGCCGAGAAGCTGCTGCACGAGCTGCTCGCCTCGATCGGGGCGCCCGTCGACTTCTACGACCAGGCGTTCGGGGAGCGGGCGCATCCGCATCTGAAGCTCGTGCGGTATCCGGGAAGCGCGGGCGACGGTGCCGGCCAAGGCGTCGGGGCGCACAAGGACTACGGGTTCCTGACGCTGCTCCTCCAGGACCGGGTCGGCGGACTCCAGGTACAGCGCGCGGACGGGCTGTTCCATGACGTTCCGCCGCTGCCGGGCGCTTTCGTGGTCAACCTGGGTGAGCTGCTGGAGGTGGCCACGAACGGATATCTCGTGGCCACCAACCACCGGGTCGTGTCGCCGCCGAGCGCCGTCGAGCGGTTCTCCGTGCCCTTCTTCTACAACCCCCGTCTGGACGCCCGCGTCGAGCCGCTGCCCTTCCCGCACGCCTCCGCCGCGCCCGGCGTGACCGACGACCCGGCCAACCCGCTCTTCGCCGAGTACGGCTTCAACGAGCTGAAGGGCAAGCTGCGGGCCCACCCGCTGGTGGCCGAACGGCATCACGCGGAGCTGCTCAGCCCCGCGTGATGCCGCGTGTGACACCCGGCGGACGCCGACCGTGACGCCGTGCTTCGGCGGTGGGCCGGGCGGCCGGGCCTAGCCGCTGATGTCCCCGTAGCCCTCGATCTCCCGGGGGTTGCGGGAGCCCGGGCCGATGTAGCGGGCCGACGGGCGGACCAGGCGGCCGGTGCGCTTCTGCTCCAGGATGTGCGCCGACCAGCCCGCCGTGCGGGCGCAGGTGAACATCGAGGTGAACATGTGCGCCGGGACCTCGGCGAAGTCCAGGATGATGGCCGCCCAGAACTCGACGTTCGTCGCCAGGACCCGGTCGGGGCGGCGGGCGTGGAGTTCCGCGAGGGCCGCCTTCTCCAGGGCTTCGGCGATCTCGAAGCGGGGCGCGCCCAGCTCGCGGGCCGTACGGCGCAGCACGCGCGCGCGTGGGTCCTCGGCGCGGTAGACACGGTGGCCGAAGCCCATGAGCCGCTCGCCCTTGTCGAGGGCCCGCCTGACGTACGCCTCCGCGTCCCCGGTCCGCTCGATCTCCTCGATCATGCCGAGGACGCGGGAGGGTGCGCCACCGTGCAGCGGTCCCGACATGGCGCCCACGGCGCCGGACAGGGCGGCGGCGACGTCGGCGCCCGTGGAGGCGATCACGCGGGCCGTGAACGTGGACGCGTTCATGCCGTGTTCGGCGGCCGACGTCCAGTAGGCGTCGACCGCGGCCACGTGCTTGGGGTCCGGCTCGCCGCGCCAGCGGATCATGAACCGCTCGACGACGGACTGTGCCTTGTCGATCTCCCGCTGCGGGACCATCGGCCGGCCCTGGCCGCGCGCGGACTGGGCGACGTAGGAGAGGGCCATGACGGCGGCGCGGGCGAGGTCCGCGCGGGCCTGCTCCGCATCGATGTCGAGGAGCGGCCTCAGGCCCCAGACGGGCGCGAGCATGGCGAGGGCGGACTGCACGTCGACGCGGATGTCACCGGAGTGGACGGGGATCGGGAACGGCTCGGCGGGCGGCAGGCCGGGGTTGAAGGCGCCGTCGACGAGCAGGCCCCAGACGTTGCCGAAAGAGACGTGACCCACCAGGTCCTCGATGTCGACGCCCCGGTACCGCAGAGCGCCGCCCTCCTTGTCGGGTTCGGCGATCTCCGTCTCGAACGCGACGACTCCTTCGAGTCCGGGTACGAAGTCGGACATCGGGCGGCTCCTCGTGATGTGTGCGACGGGCGGCGCCGGCGGTTCCACGGTCCTGTGCACCTGGGGTGCGAAGACTCGCGGTCCTGGGCGGTATTCCACTGATGCCCCGTGCGGCCGTCGGTCACCCGACCGGCACCCGACCGGGGCGGGACGCGGCGACGGGTGCCTCTGCACCATATCCCCGAGTGCCACCCTTGGGGAGTGGTCGCGGCACTCAGTGCCACCTTTGGTGGGTCGGTCTGCGGCGGTGGGCCATACGGCAAGATGACCACGTGACCGACGCAGACGCCGTCTCCCCCGGCCCCGTCCCCGATCCCGCCGCCATGCGCAAGCAGTACCGGGCCGAGGGGCTCTCCGAGGCCGAGCTGGCCGCCACGCCCGTGGAGCAGTTCGCCCGCTGGTTCAAGGACGCGGCCGTCGAGGCCCATCTCTTCGAGCCGAACGCCATGGTCGTCTCCACCGCGGACGCCGAGGGCCGGCCCGGCTCCCGCACGGTGCTGCTGAAGCACTTCGACGAGCAGGGCTTCGTCTTCTACACCAACTACGACTCCCGCAAGGCCCGCGACCTCGCCGAGAACCCGCACGTCTCGCTGCTCTTCCCCTGGCATCCGATGGCCCGGCAGGTGATCGTGCGGGGCGTGGCGCGGCGCACCGGGCGCGACGAGACCGCCGCGTACTTCCGGACCCGGCCGCACGGCTCCCAGCTGGGGGCCTGGGCCAGCGCGCAGTCCTCGGTGATCGCCACCCGCGCCGATCTCGACGCCTCCTACGCCGAGCTGGCGGCCCGCTACCCGGAGGGCGAGCAGGTGCCGGTCCCGCCGCACTGGGGCGGTTTCCGGGTGGCTCCGCAGTCGGTGGAGTTCTGGCAGGGCCGCCTGAACCGGCTGCACGACCGGCTGCGCTACGTGGCGGAGGCGGACGGGAGCTGGCGGGTGGAGCGGCTCAGCCCCTGACGGGACCGTCCCCTCGGGGGCTCGGACCCCGCCGGGCAGGAGCACTGTTCTGTGCGGGGCCGTCGGACCTGGGGCCGGGTGGGCCGCCGGACCGGGGGCCGGGGCAGTCGGCGGGCGGCCGATCGGGCCGTCGGTGGTGGGGTCAGCCGAGTGCGTCGTCCAGCAGTCCCGCCCACTGCGTCACCACGCGCTCGCGGCGCCCCCCGTCGTCGGTGAGGAGGTTGGCGAGGCCGAGGCCGCGGGCCATGTCCAGCAGGCCCTGGACGGTCTCGCGGACGCCGGGCGCGGACTCGTCGGCGCCCAGGAGCTCGACGGCTATGCGGTGGCTCTCGCGGCCCACGCGGGCCTCCAGCTCGGTCACGCGCGAGCGCAGCTGCTCCTCGTTGGAGGCGGCCACCCACAGGTGCAGGGCGGCCCGGAAGAGGGGGCCGGTGTAGAGGCCCACGAGGGCGGTGACGACCGCGCGCCGGTCGCCCGTCGCGCCCTGCGGGAACAGCGCGCGCAACGCATCCGAGCGTTCCTCGGCGACGTACTCGACGGCCGCGGTGAAGAGGTCCTCGCGGGTGGGGAAGTGGTGCTGGGCCGCGCCCCGGGAGACGCCCGCGCGTTCCGCGACGACGGAGACCGTGGACCCCGCCCAGCCGCGTTCGGCGAGGCAGGCCACGGCGGCCGCCAGGAGCCTCTGCCGGGTGGCCCGGCTGCGGTCCTGCTTGGGCACCCGGTCGCCCGGGGCGCGATCGCCCGGGGCGCGGTCGTCCGTGGTCACAACACCCATGGAGGATCCCGTCGTTCGAGGAAGGCCGTCATTCCCTCGCGGGCGTCGGGGCCGGCGAACAACGAGGCCGAGAGCCTGGTCATCTCGCCCGCGTCCTCGACGAGGGCCTCCAGCACCTTAGCCGTGAGCAGCTCCTTCGTCCTGGCCAGGGCCGTGGGCGCGGCACGGCGCAGGCCGTCGAGGACGGGTGCCAGGGCCTCGTCCAGGTCGCCGTCGCCGGCCGAGAGGGTGACGAGGCCGATCCGGGCCGCCTCGGCCGCGCCGAAGGTCTCACCGGTGAGGCAGTAGCGGGCGAGGGCGCGCGGGTCGACGCGGGGCAGCAGCGGCAGTGAGATGACGGCGGGCGCGACCCCGATGCGCACCTCCGTGAACGCGAAGGTCGCCGTCCCGGAGGCGAGCGCGATGTCGCAGGCGCCGAGCACGCCCAGCCCGCCCGCCCGCACATGCCCGGCGACCCGGGCCACCACGGGCTTGCGCAGTTCGAGGATCCGCCGGAGCAGGGCGGGCACCGCATGGGGCGGCGGGGGGTCCTTCAGGTCGGCGCCCGCGCTGAAGGTGTTGCCGGTGTGGGTGAGGACGACGGCGCGTACGTCGTCGTCCTTGTCGCAGCTCCCGAGCGCGTCCGTCAGTTCGCTCACGAGGGCGCTCGAGAGGGCGTTGCGGGTGGTGGGCGAGTCGAGGCTGAGGGTCTCGACTCCTCGGATGCGGGTCCGTCCGACCAGGGCGGTCGTCATGCACGCTCCCTCAGTTGACGGCGCAGGATCTTCCCGGAGGCGGCGCGCGGCACGGCGTCGATGAAGGTGACCCCGCGGACGCGCTTGTAGGGGGCGACCCGCTCGGCGACGTACATCGCGATCTCTCCCTCGGCGAGCTCGGGTGACGTGGGCTGCCGGACCACGTACGCGTGCGGGACCTCGTTGCCGTCGTCGTTGTAGACGCCGATGACGGCCGCGTCCGCTATGCCGGGGTGGGTGAGCAGGAGGGCCTCGAGTTCGGCGGGTGCCACCTGGAAGCCCTTGTACTTGATCAGTTCCTTGACCCGGTCGACGACGAACAGCCAGCCGTCCGCGTCGACCCGCCCGACGTCGCCGGTGTGCAGCCAGCCGTCGCCGTCGATCATGTCGGCGGTGGCGTCGGGGCGCCCCAGGTAGCCCTTCATGATCTGCGGCCCCCGGATGAGGATCTCGCCGGCCTCTCCGACGTCGAGGTCCTTGTCGGGGTCGTCGAGGGAGACGATCCGCATCTCGGTGCCGGCGATGAGCTTGCCGACGGTGCCGGCGGGCGCGTCCCGCATGGCGTCGAGCGGGACGACGTGGGTGCCCGGGGACAGTTCCGTCATGCCGTAGGCCTGGCCGACCGGCGGCAGGTTCAGGCGCTCGGCGCAGGCGGCGGCGAGGGCAGCGTCCAGGGGCGCGGCCGCGCTGACGACGTGGCGCAGGGACGACAGGTCGTACCGGGTGACCGCCGGGTGCTTGGCGAGGGCGAGGACGATCGGCGGGGCCACGTACAGGCCGGTGATCCGGTGGTTCTGGATGGCCGCGAGGAAGGTCTCCAGGTCGAAGCGGGGCAGCACCACGACGGTGGCGCCCTGCCGCAGGGGCGCGTTCATCAGGGCGGTGAGGCCGTAGATGTGGAAGAAGGGCAGCACGGCGAGGATGCGGTCGCCGGGGCCCACGGACATCACCGAACGGAGCTGGGCGAGGTTGGTGGCGATCTGCCGGTGGGTGAGCATCACGCCCTTGGGGACGCCGGTGGTGCCGGAGGAGTACGGCAGGACCGCCACGTCTTCCACCGGGTCGATGTCCACCTGCGGTTCCGGGGCCGCCGAGGCGAGCATGTCGACGAGCGAGCGGTGCCCGGCGGCGGTGTCGCAGACGAAGATCTCCTCGACGCCGCCCGCGAGTTCGGCCGCCCGTCGGGCCGTCTGGAGCAGCGGGGAGACGGTGACGATCCAGCGGGCGGCGGAGTCGTCGAGCTGCTTGGCGAACTCCTCGGCGGTGGCGAGCGGGTGCACGGTGGTGACCGTGGCGCCCGCGCGCGTGGCCGCGTAGAAGGCGAGCGGGAAGGCGACGGTGTTGGGGCTGTGCAGGGCCAGCACGTCGCCCTTGCGGACCCCGGCCTCGGCGAGCGCGGCGGCGACCCGCCGGTGGAACCGGTCCACCTGGTCGTACGTGAGGGTGGTGCCGTCCGTGCCGTCGACGAGCGCCGGGAGTTCGCCGAACTCGGCGGCACGGCCCAGCACGGCGTCGTGGATGGGGAGTTCTACGGGCGGGACGTCTGCGAACTCGCTGCGGAACATGGTTCCTCCTCGCGCGCCGGACACGACGGTTGCCGGCTGCGGTCAGTACGACTTGGGCAGGCCCAGGGTCTGGTGGGAGACGTAGTTGAGAATCATCTCCCGGCTCACCGGGGCGATACGAGCCACGCGGGAGGCGGTTATCAGCCTGGCGAGGCCGAACTCGCGCGTGAGGCCGTTGCCGCCGAGGGTGTGCACGGACTGGTCGACCGCCTTCACACAGGCCTCCCCGGCCGCGTACTTGGCCATGTTGGCGGCCTCGCCCGCTCCGACGTCGTCCCCCGCGTCGTACAGCTGGGCCGCCTTCTGCATCATCAGGCGGGCCAGTTCGAGGTCGATGTGGGCCTGCGCGAGGGGGTGCGCGATGGCCTGGTGGGCGCCGATCGGGCTCTTCCAGACGGTGCGGTCGCGCGCGTACTCGATCGCCTTGGAGAGCGCGTGGCGGCCCATGCCGATCGCGAAGGCGGCCGTCATGATGCGCTCGGGGTTGAGTCCGGCGAAGAGCTGGAGCAGGCCCGCGTCCTCGTCGCCGACGAGCGCCTCCGCGGGGAGCCGCACGTCGTCCAGGACGAGCTCGAACTGCTTCTCCACGCTGTTGAGTTCCATGTCGATGCGGCGGCGGGAGAAGCCCTCGGCGTCACGCGGGACGATGAACAGGCAGGGCTTGAGGCTGCCGGTGCGGGCGTCCTCGGTGCGGCCGACGATCAGGGTGGCGTCGGCGATGTCGACGCCGGAGACGAAGACCTTGCGGCCGGTCAGCAGCCAGTCGCCGCTCGCGGGGTCGCGGCGGGCGGTGGTGGTGATGCGGTGGCTGTTGGAGCCGGCGTCGGGTTCGGTGATGCCGAAGGCCATGAGGCGGCTGCCGTCGGCCAGGGCGGGCAGCCACTCCCGCTTCTGGGCCTCGGTGCCGAAGCGCGCGATGACCGTGCCGCAGATCGCCGGGGAGACGATCATCATCAGCAGCGGGGCTCCGGCGGCGCCGAGCTCTTCGAGGATCAGGGACAGCTCGGCGATGCCGCCGCCTCCGCCGCCGTACGCCTCCGGCAGGTTGACGCCGATGTAGCCGAGCTTGGCGGCTTCCTGCCAGAGGCCGCGCCTCTCCGAGTCGGAGGCGGCGTCGGAGGCGGAGCCGGGAGCGGATTCGTGGGCGTGGCTCCTGGCGAAGGACGAGACCGCCTTGCGGAGTGCCTTGTGCTCGTCGGATTCGATCAGCGTGCTCAATGTGGCTCCTTCGTCTGCGGGTTCGTCATGGCCGGCCGCGCCCCACGCGGCGGAGCCGCATGATGTGGCGCCCCGCGCCCCTCAGGGCGCGATTCCCTCGACGACGGCCAAGAGGGTGCCGAGCTCCACCTGCTGTCCTGTCGTCACCGGCAGCGCCGTCACCTTCCCCTCCACCGGGGCCGAGATGACGTGCTGCATCTTCATCGCTTCGAGCCACAGCAGCGGTTCGCCGGCCCGGACACTCGATCCGGTGATGAGACCGTCCGCGAGCTTGACGACCGTGCCGGGCATCGGCGCGAGCAGGGAGCCGGGGGCGTGCTGGGCCTCCGGGTCGGGGAAGCGCGGGAGCGCGGTGAGGGCGGTGTCGTTGACGTGGACGCGGTCGCCGTAGCGGGCGACCTCGAAGCGGCGCCGTACGCCGTCGATCTCCAGGACGACCAGGCCGGGGTCGGCGTGCACCACCTGCACCCCGTCGGCCGTGAGGCCGGTCCGGGTGTGGCGGTAGCGGACCTCCGTCTCCTCGCCCGCCGCCGCGTACCGCTTCGTCTGCGGCTGGGACGGCAGGTTGCGCCAGCCGCCCAGCGGCGAGCGGGTGCACGCGTCCGCGAGGGCGGCGGCCAGCGGGGCGTACGGGTCGGGTTCCGCGACCGTGAGGTCGCCGAGATGCCGGTCGTAGAAGCCGGTGTCCATGCGGGCGGAGGTGAACTCCGCGTGGCGCAGGGAGCGAACCAGCAGGTCGCGGTTGGTGAGGGGGCCGTGCAGGACCGTGCGTTCCAGGGCGCCCGCGAGCTTGCGGATCGCCTCCGCGCGCGTGGGGGCGTGGGCGACGACCTTGGCGAGCATGGGGTCGTAGTGGACGCCGATGTCGTCGCCGTCGCCGAAGCCGGTGTCCAGGCGGACGCCCTCGGGGACGATCAGACGGTGCAGGGTGCCGGTCTGCGGGGTCCAGTCGTTCGCCGGGTCCTCGGCGTAGAGCCGCGCCTCGACGGCGTGGCCACGCGCGCGTGGGGGCTCGGGATCCAGGGCGGCGCCCTCCGCGACCCGGATCTGCTCGGCCACCAGGTCGAGGCCGAAGACGGCCTCCGTGACGGGGTGTTCGACCTGGAGGCGGGTGTTCATCTCCAGGAAGTGCGCGCGGCCGTCGGCGACGAGGAACTCGACGGTGCCGGCGCCGACGTACGAGACGGCCCGCGCGGCACGCACCGCCAGCGCCCGCAGTTCCTCCGCCGTCCGCTCGGACAGGCCCGGCGCCGGCGCCTCCTCGATCACCTTCTGGTGGCGCCGCTGGAGGGAGCAGTCGCGGGTGCCGAGCGCCCACACCGTGCCGTGCGTGTCGGCGAGGATCTGCACCTCGACATGGCGGCCGTTCTCGACGTACGGCTCGACGAACACCTCGCCGTCGCCGAACGCGCTCGCGGCCTCGGCCCGGGCGCCCTCCAGCGCGGCGCCCAGCTCCGCCAGGCGGCGCACGATGCGCATCCCGCGCCCGCCACCGCCCGCGGCGGCCTTCACCAGCACCGGCAGGTCGGCTTGCGTCACCTCGTCCGAGGCGAGCGGGGCGAGCCCCATGAGCTGCTTGGCGCGGGTCTTGGACGCCATCGCCTCGATCGCCTCGGGCGGTGGCCCGATCCAGACGAGGCCCGCGTCCAGGACGGCGCGCGCGAAGTCGGCGTTCTCGGAGAGGAAGCCGTAGCCGGGGTGCACGGCGTCCGCGCCGGCGCTGACGGCGGCCTTCACCACGAGGTCGGCACGCAGGTAGGTGTCCGCGGGCGTGCTGCCCGGCAGCCGTACGGCCGAGTCCGCCACGCGCGCGTGGAGGGCGTCGGTGTCGGCGTCCGAGTGCACGGCGACGGTGCAGATGCCCGCCTCGCGGCAGGTCCGGAAGACGCGGCAGGCGATCTCGCCGCGGTTGGCCACCAGAACGGAAGTAATCATGAGCCTCACATCCGGAAGACGCCGAAGCCACCCCGCGCTCCCTCGAAGGGCGCGGTGTGGACGGCCGACAGGCACAGGCCGAGAACGGTGCGGGTGTCGCGCGGGTCGATGACACCGTCGTCGTACAGCCGCCCGGACAGGAACATCGGCAGCGACTCGGACTCGATCTGCTGCTCCACCATGGCGCGCAGGGCGGCGTCCGCGTCGTCGTCGTAGGGCAGACCCTTCGCGGCCGCCGACTGCCGGGCGACGATGGACAGGACCCCGGCGAGCTGCTGCGGCCCCATCACCGCCGACTTGGCGCTCGGCCAGGCGAAGAGGAACCGGGGATCGTAGGCGCGCCCGCACATGCCGTAGTGGCCGGCCCCGTACGAGGCGCCCATGAGGACGGACAGGTGCGGGACCTTCGAGTTGGCGACCGCATTGATCATCATCGCGCCGTGCTTGATGATGCCGCCCTGCTCGTACTCCCTGCCGACCATGTAGCCGGTGGTGTTGTGCAGGAACAGGAGCGGGATGTCGCGCTGGTTGGCGAGCTGGATGAACTGGGCGGCCTTCTGGGACTCCGCGCTGAAGAGCACGCCCTGGGCGTTGGCCAGGATCCCGACCGGGTAGCCGTGCAGGGTCGCCCAGCCGGTGACGAGGCTCGTCCCGTAGAGGGGCTTGAACTCGTCGAAGTCGGAGGCATCGACGAGCCGGGCGATCACCTCGCGCGGGTCGAAGGGGGTGCGCAGGTCCCCGGGGACGATGCCCAGGAGTTCGTCCTCGTCGTACTTGGGAGGGACGGCCGGGCCCGGATCCCGGTACGCCTTGCGGTGGTTGAGGCGGGCCACCACGCGGCGCGCCTGCCGCAGCGCGTCCCGCTCGTCGACGGCGAAGTGGTCGGCGAGGCCGGACACGCGCGCGTGCATCTCCGCGCCGCCCAGCGACTCGTCGTCGCTCTCCTCGCCGGTCGCCATCTTCACCAGGGGCGGCCCGCCGAGGAACACCTTCGCGCGCTCCTTGACCATGATCGCGTGGTCGCTCATGCCGGGGATGTACGCGCCGCCCGCGGTCGAGTTCCCGAAGACGACGGCGACGGTCGGGATCCCGGCGGCGGACAGCCGGGTCAGGTCACGGAAGACGGCCCCGCCCGGGATGAAGATCTCCTTCTGCGACGGCAGGTCGGCCCCGCCCGACTCCACCAGGCTGATGCAGGGCAGCCGGTTGGCCAGGGCGATGTCGTTGGCGCGCAGGGCCTTCTTCAGGGACCAGGGGTTGCTGGCGCCCCCGCGCACGGTCGGGTCGTTGGCGGTGATCATGCACTCCACGCCCTCGACGACCCCGATGCCGGTGACGAGGGAGGCGCCCACGGTGTACTCGGGGGCGGTGCTGCCCCAGGCGGCCAGCGGAGACAGCTCCAGGAACGGCGTGTCGGGGTCGAGGAGCAGCTCGATGCGCTCACGGGCGAGGAGCTTGCCGCGCGCGCGGTGCCGGGCGACGTACTTCTCCCCTCCCCCCGCCAGCGCCTTCGCGTGCTCGGTGTCGAGGTCGGCGAGCTTGGCGAGCATCGCCTCGCGGTGCGCGCGGTAGTCGGGGCCCTGGGTGTCCAGGGCGGACGTCAGAGCCGTCACAGGAGGGCCTCCGGGATGTCCAGGTGTCGGGAGCGCAGCCATTCGCCGAGTGCCTTGGCCTGCGGGTCGAAGCGGTGCTGGGCGGCGACCCCGGCGCCGAGGACGCCCTCGACGACGAAGTTCAGGGCGCGCAGCCGGGGGAGCGGGTGGCGGGTGACGGTCAGCTCGCGGCTCTCGGGGATGAGCTGCCGGAACCTGTCGGCCGTCAGTTCGTGGGCGAGCCAGCGCCAGGCCTCGTCCGTGCGGGTCCACACCCCCACGTTGGCGTTGCCGCCCTTGTCGCCGCTGCGGGCGCCGGCCACGAGCCCGAGGGGCGCGCGCCGTACGGGGCCGGGGGGCGGCGGATCCGGCAGGTCCGGTTCCGGCACCTCCTCGAGTACGAGGGTGCCGGCGGCCGCGGGCGCGGCGACGGGCAGGCGGCGGCCGTCGTGGAGGACGGCGAGGTGCTCGACGTCCTCCTGCGGCACGTACGCGGCCTCGAACACCCCGTAGGGGGAGCCCTTCCCGGGCGGCGCGAGCACATGGAAGCCGGGATAGCTGGCCAGCGCCAGCTCCACGGCCGCCCCGCTCAACGCCCTTCCCACGGCGTCCGGTTCGGGGTCGCGCACGACGAGCCGCAGCAGTGCGCTGGCGGTCTCCTCGGTGTCGGCGTCGGCCCGGTCGGTCCGGACCAGCTCCCAACGCACCTCCGCGGGCCGGGACTTGAGGAACACCTGCGCCATCTGTTCCCGTACGAGCGCGGCCTTGGCCTCGATGTCCAGGCCGGTGAGCACGAAGACGACCTCGTTGCGGAAGCCGCCGAGACGCGTGCGGCCGACCTTGAGGGTCGGGGGCGGGGCCTCCCCGCGTACGCCGTGGATCCGTACCCGGTCCGGGCCGTCCTGGGTGAGCCGCACGGTGTCCAGGCGGGCGGTGACGTCGGGGCCGGCGTACCGGGCGCCCGTCGTCTCGTACAGCAGCTGGGCGGTCACCGTGCCGACGTCGACGAAGCCGCCGGTGCCGGGGTGCTTGGTGATGACGCAGCCGCCGTCCTCGTGGATCTCGGCGAGCGGGAAGCCGGGCCGCCGCAGGTCACGGCCGCCCTCGGCGAAGAAGGCGTAGTTGCCGCCGGTGGCCTGTGTCCCGCACTCCAGGACGTGTCCGGCGACGACGGCGCCCGCGAGCCGGTCGTACTCCTCGGGCCCCCAGCCGAAGTGGGCGGCGGCGGGGCCGGTGACGAGGGCCGCGTCGGTGACCCGCCCGGTGACGACGACCTCCGCGCCCTCGCGCAGACATGCGGCGATGCCGGAGCCGCCGAGATAGGCATGGGCGGTGAGGCTGCCCGGATACCGGGCGCCGACGTCGTCGCCCTCGACGTGCGCGACGCGCACCGGGATGCCGAGCCGGTCCGCCAACTGCCTTACCGCGTCGGCGAGTCCGGCCGGGTTGAGGCCTCCGGCGTTGGTGACGATCCGTACGCCGCGGTCGTGGGCGAGGCCGAGGGACTCCTCCAGTTGCCGGAGGAAGGTGCGGGCGTACCCGCCGGCGGGGTTCTTCAGCCGGTCGCGGCCGAGGATCAGCATGGTCAGCTCGGCGAGGTAGTCGCCGGTGACGACGTCGAGTTCGCCGCCGGTGAGCATGTCGCGCAGGGCGTCGAAGCGGTCGCCGTAGAAGCCGGACGCGTTGCCTATCCGCAGGACCGTCACCGGACGGCTCCCTTCGGCGTACGGCCGCTGCCGGGCGGGCCCGCGAAGGCCTGGGCGATGTCCAGCCAGCGGTCGGCGTCGGGGCCTTCGGCGCGCAGGGCGAGGTCGGCGCGGTGGGCGCGCTGGGTGACCAGGAGGCAGAAGTCGAGGGCGGAGCCGGTCACCCGGTCCGTGGCGTCCTCGGGGCCGTACGTCCACAGCTCGCCGGACGGGCCGCGGAGTTCGACGCGGAACTCCTCGAACGGCGTGGGCAGTCCGTGCACGCCGAAGGCGAAGTCCCGGGTGCGGACGCCGAGGCGGACGATGTGCCGGAGCCGGTCGGTGGGTGCGGGCGTCTCGCCCAGCGCGTCCGCCACGTCCCGGCCGTGGGCCCAGGTCTCCATGAGCCGCGCGGTGGCCATGGAGGCGGCCGACATGGGCGGGCCGTACCAGGGGAAACGTGCTCCTTGGGGGGCCGCCCGCAGGGCGTCCGCCAGGGCCTCGCGCCCGGCCCGCCAGTCCGCGAGCAACCGCTCCGGCGGCTTCGCGGCCCCCTCCCGCGCGCCGTTGTCGACGAAGTCCCCGGGCGCGGCGAGCGCCTTCTCGACCTCGCGGGCGAACGCGTGCTGGTCGGTCACGGCCAGCGCGGAGGAGTGGTCGGTCCAGGCGAGGTGCGCGATCTGGTGGGCGACGGTCCAGCCGGGGGCGGGGGTCGGGAGCGTCCACCGCTCGGGACTCAACTCGGCTACCAGCCGGTCGAGTTCGTCGCTTTCGGCACGGAGGTCGTCGAGCACGGGCGTCGGGTCGGCCATGGGGTGGAGCATGGCAGCGGGCCAAGAAACAATCAAGCATGCTTGCATGAATTTTCCCGGGGCCCCCGCCGGCCCGGAGACCGAGCCGACCTTCGACGAGATCGAGGACCACCTCGGCGCCGTCGGCCCGGGGTTCGCGCGGGCCGGAGGACGACCGCTTCGCGCGGGCCGGAGGACGTACGGTTCGCGCGGGCCGGAGGACGTACGGCAGGAACCGTGGGCCGGACCGATGGCCGGCGCCGAGACCCCACGCCGGACGCGACACCTCCCCCACCGGACGCGACACCGTGCGGCATGGCCTCTGGGCTCGCCACCCGTGGGCCGGACCGCCGGTCGGCGCCAAGGCCCCCACCGGGCGCGACACCTCGCGCCCTGACCGCTGGGCTCGCCGGTCGGCGGCCCCGCAGACCGAAGGGCGCCCGCAGGACAGGGCGACCGGCGCTCGCGGGAGCGCACGCCCTGTCGCCGCGCCCGTCAGTCTGTGGCCGCGGACTTCGGCAGGGCGCCCGGACGCGTACCGGAATCGGCCGGCCGCTGTCGTCCCTCGTGCCTGCCCAGCGCCGCGAGGGTCAGGGTCACGGTGACCGATCCGGCCGCCATCAGCGTCATCGCGGTGGCCGGGGCGGTCAGCTGGGCCAGCGTGCCCGCGAGGACGGCGCCGACGCCCTGGAGAGCGGCCATGCCGGTGACGTGCAGGCCGAGAGCCTGGCCCGCGAGGTCGTCGGGCGTGAGGGACATCAGGCGTTCCTGGAGGACCAGGCTCGCGGCGAAGCCGGCGGAGGCGACGGTGACGGCCACGGCCGACAGCGCCACTCCGGGCCGCAGGACGAAGAACAGGTACGGAACCGCCAGCAGCAGGCGCAGCGGGGTCGCGAGACGGGGGCGCGAGGTGGGCGGTACCAGGCGACCCACCGCCATGTCGCCCACGAACATGCCCAGCGCCCCGAACGCGTACAGCATCCCGGCGGCCCGGGGGGCGTAGGGGACGTAGAGCGAATCGCTCCCGACGATCAGGCCGTTGGGGACCCACAGACCCAGGTACGTCAGGCGGCGGGGGCGTGAGGACCACAGGAGGGCGTTGGTGCGCCAGGTCGCCGGAACGGACGGGCGGCCCGAGGATCGCGGCGGGCGGGCCGTGAAACCCAGGCGGGTGACCAGGGCCGACATCACGTACAGCGCCGCCGCGAGGAGCAGGCAGGTCCGTGGGGACAGGAGCGTCAGCAGTACGCCGCCCGTCGCGAAACCGGCCATCTGCACCAGGCCCCAGAGCATGTTGAACACCGAACGGCCCAGGACATAGCCGTCCTTGGACAGGATCTCGTTCAGCAGTCCCCCGCGCACTCCTGCGCCCAGCGACGCGACCAGCCCCTGCAGGAGGACGACGGCGAAGAGCGCCCAGACCGGCAGGCCTGGCAGCGCCGTCACCGCCGTGCCGGCCGCGAAGGCGAGGGCGAGGCCGGACAGGACCGCGCGCGGGGGCAGGCGGTCGGCGCCCGAGAGCAGGAACGCGCCCCCCAGCAACTGCGCGAGCTGCGGGCCGAACATGCTCACCGCCGACAGGAACGGGGAGCCTGTGGCCCGGAAGACCAGCGTGCCGAGAGCCAGGCCGCCGATCGTCTGAGCCGCGGCGAAAGCGGCGAAGGAGAGCAGGAACGGAGTGAACTCCGGCGTGCGGAACAGGGAGCGGTAGCTGCGCATGCGTCGAAGTTTCGGAGCAGCCGGCGACCCCTGTTCACCGTTTCGCCGAGACACGAAACGTCGGCTGTACGTCCGGACGGCGGCCGGGCAGGTGCTGACGGACGGTGGCCGTCAGGCCTCCGGGACCGCCGACTTCGGCCGCCCCACCTGCGTCCGGACCGCGCCCATGCTCGCCGCGACGACCAGGGCGATCGCGGCCGCCTGGATCGTGGTCAGGGCCTGGTCGAGGATGAGGAAGCCCGCGGTGGCGGCGACAGCCGGTTCCAGACTCATCAGGATCGCGAAGGTGGAGGCGGGCATCCGGCGCAGGGCGAGGAGTTCGAGGGTGTAGGGCAGAACCGAGGAGAGCAGGGCCACCGCCGCCCCCAGCCCCAGCGTCACCGGGTCGGCCAGTTTGCTGCCCGACTCGGCGAGGCCCAGGGGAAGGAACAGCAGGGCGCCCACCGCCATCGCCAGCGCCAAGCCGTCCGCCTGCGGGAAACGGCGGCCGGTGCGGGCGCTGAAGACGATGTACGCCGCCCACATCGCTCCCGCCCCCAGCGCGAAGGCGACACCCACCAGGTCGAGGCCACCACCCAGCCCTCCACCGTCCCCGCCGTGGCCGCCGCCCCCGCTGAGCAGGAAGACGCCCGCGAGGGCCAGGCCGGCCCAGACCAGGTTCAGCGCACGGCGCGAGACCACGACCGACAGCGCGAGGGGGCCGAGGACCTCCAGCGTCACCGCCGCGCCCAGCGGGATGCGGTCCACCGCCTGGTAGAAGAGGCCGTTCATCGCGGCCATCGTGACGCCGAAGACGACGACCGTGCCCCAGTCGGTGCGGGAGTGGCCGCGCAGCCGGGGCCTGCAGATCACCAGCAGGACCACCGCCGCCACCAGCAGCCGCAGCGCCACCACGCCCAGGGCGCCCGCCCTCGGCATCAGTGTCACCGCCAGCGCGCCGCCGAACTGCACCGAGATGCCTCCGGCGAGCACGAGGCCGACCGGGCCGAGGGCGCCCAGCCGGCCCGGAGCCCCGGGGGCGCCGGTCGCTGTGGCGGTGGGGGCGAGCTGGGGTGTGGCGGCGGTGTCGGGGGCAGTCACGGGCGGTCCTGGGGCTCGGCTCGAGGTGCGTACATCACGCTGCACTGTCAAGTCCAGGGTAATGGACTCGGTCAGGCGTGTGAACCCGTTATGCCACTGTCTCGGGCTGTGAGACGTCAGCCGCCCTCGACGCGGAGCAGGCGGCCGGCGGCTATCTGCGCGCCATGTAGAGGTCGAGCGCTCGGTGCAGCAGCTTGTTGAGCGGGAAGTCCCACTCGCCCAGGTACTCCACGGCCTGTCCGCCCGTGCCCACCTTGAAGCGGAGCAGGCCGAGCAGGTGGTTGGACTCCTCCAGGGTGTCGGTGATCCCCCTCAGGTCGTAGACGGCGGCGCCCAGTTCGTGGGCGTCGGCCATCATGCGCCACTGCATGGCGTTGTTCGGCTGGACCTCGCGCCTGCGGCCGGTGGAGGCGCCGTAGGAGTACCAGACATGCTCGCCGACGGTCAGCATGGTCGCCGCCGCGAGAACCTCCCCGTCGTGGTGGGCGAGGTAGAGCCGCATACGGTCGGGGTGTTCGGCGTTCAGCGCGCTCCACATACGCTGGAAGTAGGACAGGGGGCGCGGGATGAAGCGGTCGCGTTCGGCGGTCTCGGTGTACAGCCCGTAGAACGCCGGGAGGTCCTCCGCCCCACCCCGGACGACCTTCACGCCCGCCTTCTCGGCCTTCTTGATGTTGCGCCGCCACTGCTGGTTGAGGCCGCTGTGGACGTCCTCCAGCGTGCGTCCGGCGAACGGGACCTGGAAGACGTAGCGCGGCTGACCGGCCGCGAAGCCGTCCTCACCGCCCGGCTCGGTCTGCTGCCAGCCGGCGCGGCGCAACCGGTCGGCGACCTCGAAGGCGCGCGGTTCGTACGAGCTCGCCTCGGCGTCCCGCAGCCGGTGGGCGCCCGGGTCGGCGATGGCCGCCTTGACCGCGTCGGCGCTCCAGCGCCGTACGACGACGGGCGGGCCCATCTTCACCGAGAACGCCCCCTGCGCCTTCAGCCACGCGAGCATCGGCTCCAGCCAGCGCTCGACCAGATCCGGCGCGTGCCAGTCGACGAGCGGCCCCTCGGGCAGATACGCCAGGTACTTCCGCAGCCTCGGCAACGGCCGGAACAGCACCAGCCCCACCCCCACGAGCGCACCCGTCCCGTCGGTCCAGCCCAGGCTCTCCGCCCGCCAGTCCGGCTTCACGTCACCCCACGAGGGGATCTGCATATGGCTGGCGGAGGGGCGGGCCGCGACGAACGCCAGGTGCTCGTCGCGGGTGATGAACTGGACGCGCAGGCTCATACGCGGGGCTCCTTCGAATGACCGTTCGAATCGCCCGTTCGCATCGCCGGACGACCGTCCCGGTCAGCGTAGGAGTCGGCCCCGCCCATCCCCGGCTCAGCCACGCCCGCCGCCGCCCGACGCCGCCCGCCGCCGCCCGACGCCGCCCGCCAGCGCCCGACGCCGCCCGGCGGCAGGCCGCCTCCCCCTCAGGCCCCGCAGCGCTCCCCTCAGGGCTCCCTCGGCGCTCCCTCAGTGCGCCCGTCCGTCGTCCTCCAGGTGCTCTGCCAGTACCTCCGCGAGGTGTCTCCCCCGGGCCCCCGCCAGCTGCTCCAGTTGGGTGCGGCAGGAGAAGCCGTCCGCCAGGACCACCGCTCCCTCGGGGGCGTCCCGCACGGCCGGCAGGAGCTGCTCCTGCGCGCAGGCCTCCGACACCTCGAAATGGCCCTTCTCGAAGCCGAAGTTGCCGGCGAGGCCGCAGCACCCGCCGCTCAGGTCGCCGGTCAGACCCGCGGCCTCGCGCAGCCGCCGCTCGGCCGCGTCGCCCAGCACCGCGTGCTGGTGGCAGTGGGTCTGACCGACCGCCGGACGGTCCAGGCGGGGCGGGGTCCAGTCGGGCGCGTGCCGCTCCAGGGCCTCCGCGAAGGTGAGGACGCGGGCGGCGAGGCGGGCCGCGCGCGGGTCGTCGTGCAGCAGCTCGGGCAGGTCGGTGCGCAGGGCGGCCGCGCAGCTCGGCTCCAGGACGACGACCGGCGCGGCCGTCTCCAGCACCGGCTCCATCAGGTCGAGCGTGCGGCGCAGCACCACGCGCGCGTGGTCGAGCTGGCCGGTGGAGACGTACGTCAGCCCGCAGCAGACCCGGCCCCGGCGGGCGGTCAGCAGCGCGGCCGCGCTCCTCGACCGGCCGTCGCCCACCGGCCGGCCCCGCATCCGCAGGGTCGGCGGCAGCGCCACCCGCAGCCCCGCCGCCTCCAGGACCCGCACGGCGGCCCGGCCCACGGACGGCGAGAGGTGCTCGGTGAAGGTGTCGGGCCACAGGACGACCAGGTCACCGCCCTGCCCCGGCCCGGGGGCGGGGGCGGGCTCCCGGCGCCGCCACCACCCGCTGAACGTCTCCCGCGCCAGCCGCGGGATGTCGCGCTCGGCCGCGATCCCGCCCAGCCGCTTGGCGACGCCCGCCAGCGGGCCGACCGAGGCGAGCGCGTTGAGCGGGGCGGCCGCCCGCAGCCGGCTCGCCCACCGCAGCCACACCGGCAGCCGCCCCATGCTGTAGTGGGCGGCCGGACGCCGACGGCCCTCGTAGTGGTGATGCAGGAACTCCGCCTTGTAGGTGGCCATGTCGACCTCGACGGGGCAGTCGGAGCGGCAGCCCTTGCAGGACAGGCACAGGTCGAGCGCGTCCCGGACCTCCGTGGAGCGCCAGCCGTCGGTCACCAGCTCACCGGCCAGCATCTCGTGGAGCAGCCGGGCACGCCCGCGCGTGGAGTGCTCCTCCCGGCCCGTGGCCCGGAACGACGGGCACATCACCCCCGACCCCGCTCCCGGCACCGCTCCCGGTGGGGTCGTCGTACGGCACTTCGCGACGCCGACGCACCGGCGCACCGCCGCCGAGAAGTCACCGCCGTCCGACGGGTAACCGAAGGCCACGTCGACCGGCTCGCGCGGGAGCACGGCGAAGCGCAGGTTGCCGTCGAGGGGCGCGGGGCGCACCAGCATCCCCGGGTTGAGGAGGTCGTCCGGGTCCCAGACCGCCTTGGCCCGCTCGAACAGGGCGACCATGTCCTGCCCGTACATCTTCGGCAGCAGCTCGGCCCGGGCCTGTCCGTCACCGTGTTCGCCGGAGAGGGAGCCGCCGTGGGACACGACCAGTTCGGCCAGTTCCTCGGAGAACCGGCGGAAGCGGGCGATCCCCGCCGCCGTCAGCAGGTCGAAGTCGATACGGACGTGGATGCAGCCGTCCCCGAAGTGCCCGTACGGCGTGCCGCGCAGGCCGTGGTCGGTGAGGAGCACCCGGAAGTCCCTCAGGTACGCGCCGAGCCGGGCCGGCGGCACCGCGCAGTCCTCCCAGCCGGGCCAGGCCTCCGTGCCGTCCGGCATACGGGTCGCCGTCCCGCTCGCGTCCTCGCGGATCCGCCACAGCGCCCGCTGCCCGGCGGCGTCCCGCACGATCCGCGCGTCCAGGACGTCCGCCGCGCGCACGACGGCCTGCGCACGCGCGCGTGCCTCGTCCTCCGACTCGCCGCCCGTCTCCACGAACAGCCAGGCCCCGCCCCGCGGCAGCCCGGCCGCCGCGTCCGACGGCACCAGGTCGGCCGCCATCCCCTCCACCGTCAGCGGCCCGAACGACAGCAGCCCGGCGGCGGCCTCGGCGGCGGCGCCCTCGTCGGCGTACCCCAGCACCGCGAGCACACGCGCGCGTGGAGCCTCGACGAGCCGTA
Source organism: Streptomyces sp. NBC_01334 (assembly GCF_035983595.1). NCBI lineage: Bacteria > Bacillati > Actinomycetota > Actinomycetes > Kitasatosporales > Streptomycetaceae > Streptomyces > Streptomyces sp. NBC_01334. Next base: position 4,529,403 of record NZ_CP130718.1, read on the forward strand.
CGACGGCCTCCGTGAGCACGCCCAGGGTGCCTTCGCTGCCGCAGAAGGAACGGGCGACGTCGACGCCGTTCTCCGGCAGCAGCGCGTCCAGCGCGTATCCCGAGATGCGGCGGGGCAGCTCGGGAAAGCCGGTCCGCAGCCGGGCGAGTTCCCCGTCCACCAGTGCGCGCAGGCCGTCCGGCGCCCCCGCCCACCCCTGCCCGAGCCGCAGCCGTCCCCCGCGCGCGGTGACGACCTCCAGCTCGCGCACACCGTCCGCCGTCGTCCCCCACGCCACCGAGTGGGAGCCGCACGAGTTGTTGCCGATCATCCCGCCGAGCGTGCAGCGGCTGTGGGTGGAGGGGTCGGGACCGAAGCGCAGCCCGTGCGGGGCCGCGGCCTCCTGGAGCCGGTCGAGTACCAGCCCCGGCTGCACGACGGCCGTCCGCGCCCCCGGATCCAGGGCGACCAACCGGTTCATGTGGCGCGTGAAGTCCAGCACCACCCCGGTGCCGGTGGCCTGCCCCGCGATGGACGTACCCCCACCGCGCGCGACGACCGGCACACCGTGCGACCGGCACACCTCCAGCACGGCCGCCACGTCGTCGGCGTCCCGGGGCGCCACCACGCCCAGGGGAACGCGGCGGTAGTTCGACGCGTCCATGGTCACGAGCGCCCGGGAGGTGACATCGAAGCCGACGTCACCCCGGACGGCCTTGCGCAGTTCTGCCTCAAGATCCGTCATGACTTCAGCAAACCAGCACGCGTCCGCGCCTACAGCCCGTCCGGCATTTGCGGACGAGGCCGTCCAGCCCCAAGGGAAGGGGAGGCCTGGGGGGGGGAGGGATGGCCCGGGGGAACAGCCCCCGACACCGCGACACGCCCCCGTCTCACCCGACGGACCAGGTTTCACCCAGGTTTCCCCCACCGGCTAACCTCGCTTCCGTGGCTGAGATCCGGATTCCTGCTGACATCAAGCCCGCCGACGGTCGATTCGGCGCGGGCCCCTCCAAGGTGCGGGTGGAGGCGCTGGACGCCCTGGCCGCCACCGGCACGTCCCTCCTCGGCACCTCCCACCGCCAGGCCCCGGTCAAGAACCTGGTCGGCCAGGTACGCGAGGGCATCTCCGAGCTGTTCTCCCTGCCCGAGGGCTACGAGGTCGTCCTCGGCAACGGCGGCTCCACCGCGTTCTGGGACATCGCGACCCACGGCCTGATCGAGAACAAGTCGCAGCACCTCACGTTCGGCGAGTTCTCGTCCAAGTTCGCGAAGGCCGCCAAGCTGGCCCCGTGGCTGGCCGAGCCGACCGTCGTCTCCGCCGACCCGGGCACGCACCCCGAGCCCGTGGCCGAGGCGGGTGTCGACGTCTACGCCTTCACCCACAACGAGACCTCCACCGGTGTCGCCGCCCCGATCAAGCGCGTACCGGGCGCCGACGAGGGCTCCCTCGTCCTGGTGGACGCCACGTCCGGCGCCGGCGGCCTCCCGGTCGACATCGCCGAGACGGACGTCTACTACTTCGCCCCGCAGAAGTCCTTCGCCTCCGACGGCGGCCTGTGGATCGGCGTGTTCTCCCCGGCCGCGATCGAGCGCGCCGAGCGGATCCACGCGTCCGGACGGCACATTCCCGAGTTCTTCAGCCTGCCGACGGCGATCGACAACTCCCGCAAGAACCAGACGTACAACACCCCGGCCCTCTCCACCCTCTTCCTGCTGAACCAGCAGCTGGAGTGGATCAACGGCCAGGGCGGCCTGGACTGGTCGGTGCGCCGCACCGCCACCTCCGCGCGCACGCTGTACGGCTGGGCCGAGGACGTGAAGTACGCCAACCCGTTCGTCACCGACCCGGCCAAGCGCTCCCAGGTCATCGGCACGATCGACTTCTCCGACGACGTGGACGCGGCCGCCGTCGCCAAGGTGCTGCGCGCCAACGGCATCGTCGACACCGAGCCCTACCGCAAGCTCGGCCGCAACCAGCTGCGGGTCGCGATGTTCCCGGCGGTCGATCCGGCCGACGTCGAGGCGCTCACCAAGAGCATCGACTACGTGATCGAGAAGCTCTGACCGCTTCGGTACCGCATGAGTACCCCTCAGGTATGAGGCCGAAGGGCGCCCGGTGACCACCGGGCGCCCTTCGTCGCGTCTCACACCGCCGGGCATCTCACACGGCCGTGCAGCTCACGCTCGGCACACCCCCTCCCCCGGGCGTACCACCGAACCCGAAGCTCGCCGAACCGCCCGCCGGGACCGCCCCGTTGTGCGAGGCGTTCACCGCGGTCACGCCCGTCCCGCTCTGGGTGTACGAGGCGTTCCACATGCTGGTGATCTGCTGTGCGCCGCTCCAGGTCCAGGTCACCTTCCAGGAACCGATCGCCGTGGTCCCGGTGTTGGTGACCTTCACCTCGGCGTTGAAGCCGCCACCCCAGTCGCTGCTGACGGTGTAGGCGGCGGCGCAGGATGCCGTACCGCCACCGCCGCCCCCTCCGCCGCCGGTCCCCGGGAAGCCGGGCGCCTTGACGCTCGCCAGGTATCCGTCCTTCACGGTGTCGACGCTCTGCCAGTCGTCCTTGAGGATGCCGCCCGTGTCACCGGAGTTGGGGTTCCAGGACCAGAAGGTCCAGTGGAAGGAGTCGGCGCCGTACGTCGACGTCGGCCGGAGGTAACTCACCAGGGCCGCCAGCCACTTCTGGTCCACCGTGGACTGGAGCGTGGTGCCGAACTCGCCCACCCACACGGGCGCGATGTTCTGCTTGAAGATGTAGCCCCAGTACTTGTCCCAGATCCCCGGCATGTTCGCGGGGAACGTCGGGTCGCTGAACCAGCTCTGCTGGGCGACGCTCGTCGCGTAGTCGTGGGCCGAGTACACGACCCGGTTCGCCACGTCGAGCTGCACCGGGTACTGGCCGACACCCATCAGGTTGCCGCCCCACCAGCCGGAGACGCCGTTGAAGGTCTGCACGCCCTCGACGAAGATCAGCAGGGCGGGGTTGACGGACAGGACGGCGTTGCCGGCCCGTTGCGCGGCCAGCCGCCAGTCGGTCGCGGTGTCGCCGCAGCCCCAGCAGGCGGGATCGTGGGGTTCGTTGTGCAGGTCGATGCCGACGACCGTGTCCTGGCCCTGGTAACGGGTCGCGAGGGCCTTGAGGTTGGCGATCCACGTCGACTCGGGGACCGCGGCCGTGTACCAGAGCGCCGACTGCCCGCCCCCGTCCGGCCGGTGCCGGTCGAGGATGACCTTCAGACCGTCCTGGCCGGCGTACGAGACGATCCTGTCCAGGATCTGGAGCGAGTTCAGGCCCTGGAGGTCGGCGTTCTTGCCGCTGCTGAAGTCGATGCTGTTGGGGACGGTCGTGCTCTTGAAGATGTCGTCGCTGTAGGGGATGCGGATCGTGTTGTAGCCCAGCGTCCTCATCTGGTCGATCATGCTCTTGTAGTCGCGGGACCAGAGTCCGTGGACGACGTAGTTGCCGGTCTCGAAGCCGAACCAGTTGATCCCGGCGACCCGGACCGGCTGCCCGGCGGCGTCCAGGATCTGCCGGCCGCTGGTGTGCCAGTAGCCGGCTCCGGCCGCGGCCGCGACGGTGGCGTCCGCCGTGACGGTGTCCGCCGCGCGGGCCGTCTGCGCTCCGGCTCCCAGCGGTATCAGAAGCGCGGCGGCCAGGCCGCACAGCACTCTTCGCAAGCTGCGGAACAATTCGCTGCTTCCTCTCGGGAGGCGCGGGCCCGAAACACATGGGAGCGCTCCCATACACCGCGCACCACCCAGGAAACTGACACACCATGACCACGTCAAGAAGCGCGGCAAGGGCGGCAGCCACGCCGGCGGCGCCCCGAGAGCGCTCAGTTGCGGCGCAGCAGCCGGCGGAGGCCGAAGAAGGCGACACAGACCGCGGCGACCGCCAGGGCGCCGAACTTCACGCTGCCGGTGGCCGAGGAGCCGCCACCTTCACCCGAGGCGCTCGAACTTCCGCTCCCGGAGGGCGACTTGGCACCCGAAGCGGCGCCCTCGGGGGCGTCCTCCGCCACCACGGAGCTCCCGGAACCCTCGCTCCCGTACATGATCTTGGTTCCGTCGGCGGAGTAGCTGACGGACTCCCCCTGCCGCTGGAGCGGCACGTCGAGCCGGCCCTCGCGCTTGATCTTCCCGCCGTTCCAGGCGTAGGAGATGCCGCCGAAGTAGCCGCGGACGGCGAGCTGGGCACCGTCCGGGGAGAAGGCGGCGTCGGTGGCCCACAGGTCGACGGCGGCGACGGGCTTGAAGACGTTCGCCCCGGAGGCGGAGAGGTTCGCCGGCCCCTCGTAGAGGTGCCCGCCGTCCTCCTTCTTGTCGATGATGTAGACGCGTCCGGTCTTGGGGTGCACGAGGAGCGACTCGGCGTCGCGGGCGCCGTCGGAGTACTTCACGACGTACTGGGTGGCCTTGACGGTCTGGTCGACGAGCTTCTTCGGCTCGGGCAGCCGGTAGATCCACACGTACTGCCAGGTGCCGCCGAGGTTGTCGCCGATGTCGCCGACCCAGATCTCGTTGCCCGGCCCGATGGAGATCGCCTCGACGTCGCGGGGCGTGCCGACGCCGGTCAGGGTGAGCCGGGCGACGGTCTTCCCGGTCGCGCTGTCGACGGCGTAGAGGTAGGGGCCGTCGTCGCTGTCGTTGTGCGTCCAGTAGACGCCCGGGTGCTGACGGGAGGCCGCGAGACCGCTGGACTCGGTGATGCGCGGATCCTCGACGGTGAATCCCTTGTCGCCGTCGGCCGCGTACGCGGCGGGCGCGGTGGACGCGGCGAGCACGGTGAAGGCGCCCGAGAGGAGGACTCCGGCGAGAAGGGCTCCGGCCCGGACGGCGAAAGATCGGCGCATGCCCACAAGCCTGCCATCCCGCCCGCCCGTTCACGGATTCGTGGCCGGTCTCACACGCCCCCGGCAGCGGTGATCCTTTGCCGATCCCTCATCATGAGCGGATGCTCAGGTTCATGCCCGTAGGCGACTCGATGACGATCGGCAGCTCGGGCGAGCACACCTGGCGTTACCGCATGTGGCGGCACCTGTGCGCCACGCACGACGGCCCGTTCACCCTCTCCGGGCCGCGCGAGACGCTCTACGACAAGGCGACGGACTCTCCCGCGTCGTACGCCTACGCCGACCCCGACTTCCCGCGCGGTCACCTGGCCGGCTGGGGCGAGGGCTGGCTGCACATGGCCCCGCTGATCGGCGAGGCGGTGCGGACGTCACGGGCGGACATCCTGCTGGTCTCGCTGGGCCTGATCGACCTGGGCTTCTACACGAACGCCGAGCAGACCGCCGAGAACGCCCGCGCCTTCGCCGCCGAGGCCCGCGCGGCGAACCCGCGGATCGCCATGGTGTGGCTGCCGGTCATCCCCAACATCCGCGCCGCGGACGACGCGCCCTTCGCCGCCCAGGTGACCCGCTTCAACGAGCTCCTGGCGAAGACGGCCGCCGACCTGAACGAGCCGGGCTCCCCCATCCTCCTGGCCTCGGTCCCGGAGTCCTGGGACATCGACACCGACACCTACGACGGCACCCACCCGAACGCGAACGGCGAACACCGGCTGGCGTCGGCCTTCGCGGCGGCGATGCACCAGGGGTGGGGGCTGGGCGGAGAGTACGCGGGCTGAGGTCCGCGCCCCGCCCGGTTCTGGCATATGCGCTCCGCGCCGTGACCTGGTCACCGTGCGTAGCAAGTGCCATCTGTACACCGAGCCCAAGGACGGCGAGTGCTTGAGTGAACTGTCCGTCGCCTTCGGCACGGAGATCGACCTCTCCACCTCCCTCGGCCTCACCCTCAAGACCGACGAGTTCCCCCGCGACCGACCCGTTTCCCGGCCGGTCCCCCTTGCATGGAGCGCACTCCAAGTCGTTGGCTTGTGCTTCATGAAGTACACGCAGCTCGGACGTACCGGACTCAAGGTCAGCCGCCTCGTCCTCGGCACCATGAACTTCGGCCCGCAGACCGACGAGACCGACAGCCACGCGATCATGGACGCGGCGCTCGGCGCGGGCATCAACTTCTTCGACACCGCGAACGTGTACGGCTGGGGTGAGAACAAGGGCCGTACCGAGGAGATCATCGGCAGCTGGTTCGCCCAGGGCGGCGGGCGCCGTGACCAGGTCGTCCTCGCCACCAAGGTGTACGGCAACATGGCCGCCGACGGCGACGCCTGGCCGAACCACGACAAGCTCTCCGCGCTGAACATCCGGCGGGCCGTCGACGCCAGCCTGAAGCGGCTCGGCACCGACCACATCGACCTCTACCAGTTCCACCACGTCGACCGCAGCACTCCCTTCGAGGAGATCTGGCAGGCCATCGACGTACTGGTGCAGCAGGGCAAGATCCTCTACGCCGGCTCGTCCAACTTCCCCGGCTACAAGATCGCCCAGGCCAACGAGATCGCCGCCCGGCGCGGCGGCACCATCGGGCTCGTCAGCGAGCAGTGCCTGTACAACCTGGCCGAGCGGCGCGCCGAGATGGAGGTCATCCCGGCCGCGCAGGAGTACGGCCTCGGGGTCATCCCGTGGTCGCCGCTGCACGGCGGGCTGCTCGGCGGGGTCATCAAGAAGCAGGCCGAGGGCGGCCGCCGCGCCTCGGGGCGGGCCGCCGACACCCTCGCCGACGCCACCGCACGCGCCCAGATCCAGGCCTACGAGGACCTGCTGGACAAGCACGGCGTGGAGCCCGGTGAGGCCGGCCTGGCCTGGCTGCTCACCCGGCCCGGCGTGACCGGCCCGATCGTCGGTCCGCGCACCGCCGAGCAGCTCGACTCCGCCCTGCGCGCGGTCGAGCTGGAGCTGAGCGAGGAGCTGCTGTCCGGCCTGGACGAGATCTTCCCCGGGCCGGGGCCGTCACCGGAGGCCTTCGCCTGGTAGCGGGCGCGTCCCGAAGGGCGGGGGAACTGCGCGACCAGCCGTGCCCGGCAGGCACTCGGCGAACGGCGCGCGGTTCCCCGGCCGCAGCCTGGCCAGGCCTATCTACCGACCGCCGCCGCCACGGCAACCACGACGAACAACAACACGAGCGCACCGGCCATGATCCGGTTCCGGGTCTTCGGGTCCACGTGTGGAGCCTAACCGGCCCCGCCGAGCGCCCAGCGCCCGACCGGCTCGTAACGGGGCTGCTCCCCGGGAACGCCGGACCTCGGCAGGCTGCTGCGGACCAGCACCAGCTCCCCCACCGTCCAGGTGCGGCCCTCGAAGGCGTCCAGCGCCTCGACGTACGCCTGCACGTCCACCGCCTCGCGGCTGCGGGCCAGCGTGAGGTGCGCCTTGTAGCGGCGGTGCTCCCCCGTCTCCACGCCCGCCTTCCGGGCCGCCGCCTCCGCCCGGTCGGCCAGCAGGCGCAGCGCCGGTACGTCCCCGGCGGCCCCGGCCCACAGCGCCCGCCCGTGTCCGAACTGTCCCCCGCCCCGCACGGCCAGCGCGAAGGGCGTGCCGCGGTGCGCGGCCCGCCCCAGCCGTGCCGACAGCTCCGGTACGAGGTCGTCGTCGACCTCGCCGTAGAAGGCGAGGGTGAAGTGCCAGCCGGGGCGGCCCGTCCAGCGCAGCCCGTCCGCACCGGGCAGCATGTGCAACCGGGCGACCTCGGCGGCGAGTTCGTCGGCGATGTGGTCCGGGGGCAGCACGGCGGCGAAGAGTCTCATGCCCCCGATTTTCCCGGTCGGCGGGGCCGCCCGCCCGGCATGATGGGCGTCATGCGGATCACCATCAGAGAAGGCGGACCCGACGACGTCCCCGTGATACTCGGCATGCTCGACAGCAGCGTGGAGTGGCTGGTCGCGCAGGGGCGCCCCGGCCAGTGGGGGACGAATCCCCTGTCCCGGAGCCCGAAGACGGTGGAGTCGGTCGCCCGGTACATCGACGAGGGCTGGGCGTACGTCGCCGAGGCCGACGGCGTACCGGCCGCCACCCTCACCCTCACCGACTCGCCCGGCGCGTATCTGGCCCATCTCCCGCCGCCCGGGGAGCCCGAGCGGTACATCCACTGGCTCGCCTCCGACCGGCGCTTCAAGGGCCACGGGGTGGGCAGTGCCCTGCTCGCGCACGCCGCCGAGGAGACCCGGCGGGCGGGCGTCGGCCTGCTGCGGGTGGACTGCTACGCGGGCGACGACCGCAAGCTCGTCGCGTACTACGAGGCCAACGGCTTCACCCCGACCGAGGCCTACACGGTCGGCGAACACGCGTGGCCGGGCCAGGTGCTGGCCCGGAGGGTACGGCCCCCTGCCGCATCCTCCGGGTGACGCCGTACGACGTCAGGCCACCGCGGCGAGTTCCCGGGTCTCCCGGGGCACGAACCGCACGCTCGGGTGGCCGTGGTGCCAGCCCACCGCCAGGCGCAGGTTGCCCATCCGGGCCAGGACCAGGCCGATGGTGACGGCCGCGACGGCCGAGACGGCGCCGCCCGCCGCCAGGCCCGCCCGGACGCCGTACGCGTCCGTGATCCAGCCGGCGATCGGCGCGCCGATCGGGGCGCCGCCCATGAACACCATCATGTAGAGGGCCATCACCCGGCCGCGCATGGCCGGGTCGGTGCTCAGCTGGACGCTGCTGTTGGCGGTGACGTTGACCGTCATGCCGAACATGCCGATCGGGGCCATGAGCAGGGCGAACAGCCACAGGGAGGGGGCCATGGAGGCCACGATCTCCATCGCGCCGAAGGCCACCGCCCCGGCGACCAGCACCCGCATCCGGGCGGTGCCGCGCCGGGCCGCGAGCAGGGCGCCCGCCAGGGAGCCCACCGCCATCAGCGTGTTGAAGAGGCTGTAGGACCCCGCGCCCGCGTGGAAGACGTCGTCGGCGAAGGCCGAGAGGTAGACGGGGAAGTTGAAGCCGAAGGTGCTGACGAACCCGACCAGGACGATCGTCCAGATCAGCTCGGGGCGGCCTGCGACGTACTGGAGCCCCTCGCGCAGCTGGCCCTTGCCGCGCGGGGCACGCTGGACGGCGTGCAGGTCGCGCGAGCGCATCAGCAGCAGGCCGGCGAGGGGGGCGACGAAGGACAGCCCGTTGAAGAGGAACGCCCAGCCGGTCCCGACGCCGGTGATCATCACGCCTGCCACGGCGGGGCCCACCAGCCGGGCGGACTGGAAGTTCGCGGAGTTGAGGCTGACCGCGTTCTGGAGCTGGTCGGGGCCGACCATCTCGGAGACGAAGGTCTGGCGGGCGGGGTTGTCCAGGACCGTCGCGAGGCCCACGGCGAAGGCGGCGACGTAGACGTGCCAGACCTGGACGTGGCCGGAGAGGGTGAGGACGGCGAGCGCGATGCCGGTGAGGGCCATCGCGGACTGGGTGAACAGCAGCGTCCGGCGCTTGGGCAGCCGGTCGACGAGCACGCCGCCGTAGAGGCCGAAGAGCAGCATGGGCAGGAACTGGAGGGCCGTCGTGACGCCGACGGCGGTCGCGGAGCCGGTGAGGCTGAGGACCAGCCAGTCCTGGGCGATGCGCTGCATCCAGGTGCCGATGTTGGACACGACCTGGCCCATGAAGAACAGGCGGTAGTTCCTGACCTTCAGAGAGCTGAACATCGATGACTTGCGGGCGCCCGCGGCGGGCTTCTCGGCAAGGGTCTCGTGAGTGGTCGGTGCGGGGGCGGAGTCTGCTCCGGATCCCGAACTCAAAAGGGTCGCCTCCTCATGGCCTGACGGCTGTCTACAGGTGTGCGAGTTTCTCCAGCACGGGGGCGGCGGCGCGCAGTTTCGCCCACTCGTCCTCGTCGAGCCCGTCGACCAGGGTGGCCAGGAAGGCGTTCCGCTTGGCGCGGCTCTCCTCGAGCATGGCCTCGGCCTGCTCGGTCTTGGTGACGACCTTCTGGCGCCGGTCCTCGGGGTGCGGCTCCAGCCGGACCAGACCCTTGGCCTCCAGCAGCGCCACGATGCGGGTCATCGAGGGCGGCTGCACATGCTCCTTGCGGGCGAGCTCGCCCGGGGTGGCACTGCCGCAGAGGGAGAGGGTGCCGAGCACCGACATCTCGGTGGGGCTCAGCGACTCGTCGACCCGCTGGTGCTTGAGCCGACGGGACAGCCGCATCACGGCTGAACGAAGGGAGTTCACGGCGGCAGCGTTGTCGCCATGGGTGAGGTCAGGCATCTCTTTAGCGTAACTCATTACTCTGGCTAAACAAGCTGGGGGTGGCCGGATTCCCCGTGACCCCGGCCACGGAAACCTCGTCATCACTCGAACGAGTGAGTAGGCAGCGAAAGTGACCGGACTGCGGTACGTGCCCGCGACCCTCGTCTCATGGGGACCAGTGTGCTCAGCCTGCGGATAGACGAGGAGCTGCTCGAACGGCTCCGGCAACATGCCGCGAAAAGGGGAATGAGCGTCCAGGACTATGTCGTCCAGACGCTCATTCGCGATGACTTCGACGAGCGGTTCCAGACCGCCGTCGAGGAGACGGAGAAGTTCTACGGGCTCACCTGAGCCGCCGCCGCGGGCGGGCGGGGACCAGGTGAGGCCGAGGCCGCATCAGGTGAGGCCGAGGGCCGGCATCAGGTAGTAGAAGGCGAAGACGGCGGAGACCACGTACATGGGCGCCGGGACCTCCCGGCCGCGCCCGGCCGCCAGGCGCAGCAGCACGAAGGTGATGAAGCCCATGCCGATGCCGTTGGTGATCGAGTAGGTGAACGGCATCATCACCATGGTGATGAAGGCCGGGATGGCGATGGTGAGGTCGGCCCAGTCGATCTCCTTGACCGAACCGGCCAGGATCAGGAAGCCCACCGCGAGCAGGGCCGGGGTGGCGGCCTGGGACGGGACCATCGTGGCGACCGGCGTGAGGAACAGCGCGACGGTGAAGAGGCCGCCGGTGACGATGTTCGCGAGGCCGGTGCGGGCGCCCTCGCCGACGCCGGCCGTGGACTCCACGAAGGCGGTGGTGGCGGAGGAGGAGCTGGCACCGCCCGCGGCGACCGCGAGGCCGTCGACGAAGAGGACCTTGTTGATGCCGGGCATCTCGCCCTTGGCGTTGGTCAGCTTGGCCTCGTCGCTGACGCCCATGATCGTGCCCATCGCGTCGAAGAAGCACGACAGCAGGACCGTGAAGACGAAGAGGATGCCGGTCAGGACGCCGACCTTGTCGAAGCCGCCGAACAGGCTGAACTCACCGATGAGCCCGAAGTCGGGGGTGGCGACGGGGTTGCCGGGCCACTCGGGGGTGGTGAGACCCCAGGACGGGATCGTCGCGACCGCGTTGATGATCAGCGCGAGGACGGTCATCGCGACGATCGAGATGAGGATCGCGCCGGGTACCTTGCGGGTGATCAGGGCCAGCGTGAGCAGGGCGCCCAGGATGAAGACGAGGACCGGCCAGCCGTTCAGGTGACCGTCGGCGCCGAGCTGGAGCGGGACGGTGGTGTGGGCGGCGTCCGGGATGCGGCTGACGAAACCGGAGTCGACGAGGCCGATCAGCATGATGAACAGGCCGATACCGATGCTGATCGCCTTGCGCAGGCCGAAGGGCACCGCGTTCATGACGCGCTCACGCAGACCGGTGGCGACCAGCAGCATGACCACGAAGCCCGCGAGCACGACCATGCCCATGGCGTCCGCCCAGGACATCCGGGGGGCGAGCTGGAGGGCGACCACCGAGTTCACGCCCAGGCCGGCGGCCAGGGCGATGGGCACGTTGCCGATGACGCCCATGAGGAGCGTGGTGAAGGCGGCTGTGACACAGGTGGCGGTGACCAGCTGGCCGTTGTCGAGCTGATGCCCGTACATGTCCTTCGCGCTGCCGAGGATGATCGGGTTCAGCACGATGATGTACGCCATCGCGAAGAAGGTGGCGAAACCACCCCGGATCTCGCGGGGCAGGCTGCTGCCCCGTTCGGTGATCCTGAAGTAACGGTCGAGGGCGCCGAAGAGGGGCGTGGCTCCCGGCTGTTCAGGGGCGGGGACCTTGGCGGGGGCCGACGTGGGCATCTTTTGGCGTTTCCTACGAAGAGAAGTGGTCAGTACCAAACCGTTTCAGTATGAACATATAACGTTCGGATCGGCCATCTCCGCGCGTAGACCCGACTGCCTCGTAAGCTGAGCACCATGAAGAAGTGGATCCCTGAACACGAGGCGCCGGAGCCCCTGGAGGGCCCCGTGGTCGCCACCGTCACCGGCGGCACGATCCTCTGGTTCGTCCTCTTCCTCGTCCAGCTCCCCTTCTACGGCTGGTACGACGACCACGGCCACCTGTGGTGGATCTGGACGTGCCTCGCGGGCGCCGGACTCGGCCTCATCGGCATCTGGTACGTCCGCAAACGGGACGCGGCGATCAAGCGGGACGCGGCGAGCGGGCCGACCGGGCCCGCGAGCCCGGTCACCGACTAGGGGCTGTCCCCCAGGCAGGTCCCGGGGCGCTACTACCGAGGTACTGGACGGCACCGCGCCCGTCCTCCCGAAGTCGGATCTTCGGCGTCCTCAGGGGGTGAACCCCCAGATCCGCACGTACCGTCGATCCCATGGCCCACACCGACGCCCCCGCCTCCGTGCCGACGGCGACCGGCCTCACCGCCGCCGAGGTCGCGGAGCGCGTCGCGCGCGGTCAGGTGAACGACATACCCGTCCGCAGCAGCCGCTCCGTCGGCGAGATCGTCCGGGCGAACGTCTTCACCCGGTTCAACGCGATCATCGGCGTCCTCTGGGTGGTCATGCTGTTCGTCGCCCCCATCCAGGACGGCCTGTTCGGTTTCGTGATCCTCGCCAACACCGGCATCGGCATCATCCAGGAGTGGCGGGCGAAGCAGACCCTGGACTCCCTCGCGGTCGTCGGCGAGGCCCGGCCCACCGTCCGCCGCGACGGCACGGCCGTCGAGGTCTCCACCTCCGGACTCGTCCTGGACGACGTCATCGAGATCGGCCCCGGGGACAAGGTCGCCGTGGACGGGGTGTGCGTCGAGGCGGACGGCCTGGAGATCGACGAGTCACTGCTCACCGGCGAGGCCGACCCCGTCGTCAAGCGGCCGGGCGACCAGGTCATGTCGGGCAGCTTCGTGGTGGCCGGCGGCGGCGCCTTCCAGGCCACGAAGGTCGGCCGGGAGGCCTACGCAGCCCAGCTCGCCGAGGAGGCCTCCCGCTTCACGCTCGTCCACTCCGAGCTGCGCTCCGGCATCTCCACGATCCTCAAGTACGTGACCTGGATGATGGTCCCGGCCGCGATCGGCCTGGTCGTCACGCAGCTCTTCGTCAAGAACAACGACCTCAAGGAGTCCATCGCCCGCACCGTCGGAGGCATCGTCCCGATGGTCCCCGAGGGGCTCGTCCTGCTCACCTCCGTCGCCTTCGCGATCGGCGTCATCCGACTCGGCCGAAAACAGTGCCTGGTGCAGGAGCTGCCGGCCATCGAGGGCCTCGCCCGCGTCGACACCGTCTGCCTGGACAAGACCGGCACGCTCACCGAGGGCGGTATGGACGTCACCGGGCTCAGCACGCTCGACGGCTACGACGAGTCGTACGTCCGCCGGGTGCTCGGGGCCCTCGGCGAGTCCGACCCGCGGCCCAACGCCTCCCTCCAGGCGATCATCGACGCCTACCCGGACGCCGAGGACTGGCGCTGCACCGAGTCCCTGCCCTTCTCCTCCGCCCGCAAGTACAGCGGCGCCAGCCTCAGCGAGGGCAACGGGGAGAACGGCACCTGGCTGCTGGGGGCGCCGGACGTGCTGCTGGCCGACGACGATCCCGCCCTCGCCGAGACCGAGCGGCTCAACGAGCAGGGCCTGCGGGTGCTGCTGCTGGCCCGCGCCGCCCGCGACCTCGACGACCCCGAACCCGCACGCGGCGCCAAGCCCGCCGCACTCGTCGTACTCGAACAGCGGCTGCGGCCGGACGCCGCCGACACCCTGCGCTACTTCGCCGAGCAGGACGTCCGCGCCAAGGTCATCTCCGGCGACAACGCGGTGTCGGTGGGGGCGGTGGCCGCGAAGCTCGGGCTGGACGGCCGTACGGTCGACGCGCGCCGGCTGCCCGCCGAGCAGGAGGGCATGGGCCGGGCGCTGGACGAGGGCACGGTATTCGGCCGGGTCACCCCGCAGCAGAAGCGGGACATGGTCGGCGCGCTCCAGTCGCGCGGGCACACGGTCGCGATGACCGGGGACGGCGTCAACGACGTCCTCGCGCTGAAGGACGCCGACATCGGCGTCGCGATGGGCTCGGGATCCGAGGCCACCCGGGCGGTCGCGCAGATCGTGCTGCTGAACAACAGCTTCGCGACCCTGCCGTCGGTGGTGGCGGAGGGCCGGCGGGTCATCGGCAACATCACCCGCGTGGCGACCCTGTTCCTGGTGAAGACGGTCTACTCGGTGCTGCTGGCCCTGCTGGTGGTCTGCTGGCAGGTCGAATACCCCTTCCTGCCCCGGCACCTGACGCTGCTGTCCACCCTCACCATCGGCATCCCCGCCTTCTTCCTCGCCCTCGCCCCCAACAAGGAACGGGCCCGGCCGCACTTCGTACGAAGGGTGATGCGGTACTCGATCCCGGGCGGGGTGGTGGCCGGGGTCGCTACCTTCGTCACCTATCTGGTCGCCCGTCACCACTACACCGGCCCGGGCTCGTTGGAGGCCGAGACCAGCGCCGCGACCCTCACTCTGTTCCTGATCTCGATGTGGGTGCTGGCGATCATCGCCCGGCCCTACACCTGGTGGCGGGTGCTGCTGGTGGCCTCGATGGGCGCGGCGTTCGTGCTGGTGCTGGTGGTCCCGTGGCTTCAGGACTTCTTCGCGCTGAAGCTGATCGGGATGGCCATGCCGTGGATCGCGGTGGGGGTCGCGGCGGTGGCGGCGGTCGCCCTGGAGTTCTCCTGGAAGTGGGTCGACCGCCGTTTCCCGGCTTAGCCGCTTGCGTGCAGACTTACTTGACGTCGACGAAGTCGCCCGCCGCGCTGACCGCCGGGGTCGTCGTGGTGCCGGCGAAGCTGTAGCGGTAGTAGCCGTCGGCGGCGGCCTTGACCGTGGTCTTCAGAGCGCCGGTCGAGCTGGTCTTCACGGTCTTGACCGTGGTGTAGGTGGTGCTGCCCTTCTTCTTGAACTGGAGCTTCACCGGCTGGGCCGCGTAGCCGCCGAGCTTGTTGGTGTCCCAGTTGGCGCGGGTCAGCTTGCCCGTGACGGTGAGGGTCTTGCCCTTCTTCACCGGCTCCGGGGTCGCGTCGGCCGTCAGCTGGGCCTGGCGCTGCACGTTGACGGCGCCCAGATTGCTCTGCCACTTGAGGTCGGCTTCGCCGGTGGCGTCGTGCGGGACGGCGAGCGCGCCCACCTTCCAGGTGCCGGCCTGGCTGTTGGCCAGGTCGTCGTACGCGCTGGAGACGGTGGGACGGAACTGGATCTTGGCGGTGCAGCTGAGGACCGTCGTGGAGACGGCCTTGCAGGTGCCCGGCTCGTCACCGGCGATGATCTGGGCGTTCGCGTTGAGCGAGGTGCCCCGGTAGAGCATCGGGCCGTTGTCGAAGGAGCTCGTGCTGAGGCTCGCGGGCTTCGTCACGGTGTACGTGGCGGTGACGGTGACCTTGGTCGAGGGGCCGACCACGACGGCCTTGCCCGCGTTGACCTTCATGTTGGAGAAGGTGACGTTCGGCGCCGCAGTCGGGGCGGCCTGAGCGGCCGGGACGGCGAGGGCGGACAGGGCGAGGGCGCCGGAGGAGGCGACCACGAGGGCGCGTATGCGCATTGCGTTCCCCAGATGGGAGAGAGATCTCGGAGTCTGTTGACTCATCGGGTGAGATCCATGACGGACGGAGCCAGTTGTGCGGCGGGAGGCAAGAGCTGCGTAAGAGCGGAGAACGGCCGGCCCCGGAAATCCGGAACCGGCCGTTCTCCGCTACAGCGTGCTACTTGTCGCTTGACGTACGACGACCTACTTGACGTCGATGAAGTCGCCCGCGGCCTTGACCGCCGGGGCGGTCGTGGTGCCGACGAAGCTCCAGCGGTAGTAGCCGTCCACGCTCGCCTTGACGGTGGTCTTCAGACCGCCGGTCGAGGTGGTCTTGACCGACTTCACCGTGGAGTAGGTGGTGGAGTTCTTCTTGCGGAACTGGAGCTGGGCGTAGACGCCGGAGTAACCGGTGTACTTGGCGGTGTCCCAGTTGGCACGGGTCAGGCTGCCCGTGACGGTGATGGTCTTGCCCTTCTTCACCGGCTCCGGCGCCGCGTTGACCGTCAGCTTGGACAGCCGCTGGAGCTTGGTGGTGGCCAGGGCGTCGCCCTCGACGTAACCGACCTTGGTCCAGTCGATGTCGTCGTCGGTGTACGGGTCGACGTCGTTCCAGTCGACGACGTAGCCGAGCGCCTTCCAGGTGGTGGCGTCGGCGTTGTAGAGCTCCTCGCCCGGGAGGATGTCGATCGTGCCCTTGCAGGAGGCGACCGTGGCCGAGGTGTTGGTGCAGCTCGGCCAGTCGTCGCCGACGAGGATGTTGGTCGGGTCGTCGAACGCGCCGCGGTAGATGACCAGGTCCAGCTCGGTGTCGTCGGCGGTGACGTCGACGCCCGCGCCGTGCGTGACCGTGAAGGTGACCGGGGCCGTGACCTTGCCGCTGGTGCCGGCGACGATCGGCTTGCCGCCGTTGATCCTGACGTTGCCGAACTTGGCGTCCAGCGCGTACGGGGTGCCGGTGTCGGCGGGGGTCGAACCGGTGAAGGCGCTCTTGCCGGAGGTGGCCGCGTGGAGGGCCTTCAGGGTGTCGACGGGGTTGTGCGAGTCGCTGCCGGTGGCCTGCGCGGCCGGCACGGCGAAGGCGGACAGGGCCAGGGCGCCGGTGACGGCGGCCACGGTGGCTCGTATGCGCATAGTGCGTTCCCCCTGCGGAGAGGGGCCCGGACGGTGGCCGCTCGCACGGCTCGTCGTAGCATCCGGGGCCCAAAGTGATGGTGGAGTCTCTTGACTCAAGTGATCAGATGCCTGGTGGGGGCGGATGGTTGTACGAACGGTGTGAAATTCGTGGAAGAAATCTTCACACCGGCCACGACCCGCCCCCCCAGCCGGTAGCCGCCCGCCCCCGCGGCCGGTCCCGCGTCAGTCGAACCAGCGGTCGCGGGCCAGCTCCGCGGTCCGTGACGGGTCCTCCAGCAGGGCGGCGACCTCGAAGCGGCGCGGCCACTGCCTCGCCGCCCAGGCGAGTCCGGCGGCCACGCCCTCCAGGGTCGCGGCGTGCAGGACGCCGTCGTCGGTCAGCCGCCAGTCGATCTCCACGCCGTCGACGACGAGCTCCTCGTGCTCGACGTACGTGCCGGGCGTGCGCGGCCCGAGCAGCACCCGCACCGGCTCCGGTACGTCGTGCTCGACGCCCTCGGAGTCGACCCGCCCGGTCACGGACTCGCTCAGCCGCCGCACCTGGAACAGCTCGGCCAGCTCGGCGGCCCGGGACGGCCGTACCGGAAGCAGCGGCACGCCCTCGGTGAAGGGCAGCAGATCGGGCGAGTCGACGACGACGGCCTCGGCCGCGTCCACGACCTCGACCCGCCCGTCGACGACCGCCCGCAGCTCGTCCGGGAGAGTCACCTGCTCGGGATCCAGCTCGGCCAACGCACCATAGAGGCCGTGCAGTTGGGAGGCCCCCACGGGGCGTTCCGGGTCGGCGAGGCGGTCCAGGAGTTCGGCGGCGCCGCCGGGCTCCTCGAGCAGCGCGGCCACGGAGGTCCGCACGCCGAGGGCGCGCAGCACCTGCTCGTCGTCGAAGCCGGTGGCGTCGGCCTCTTCGTACAGCCCGTGCAGGAGCGGATCCCCGCCTGCCGCCAGCAGACCGGCCGGTCGGCGGCCGTCGAGCACCGGGTTCCCGCGCAGCCACCAGGCGGTGTACGGCCGGACGACCTCGTGGGTGCCGTCCGGCAGCAGGATCCGGACGGGCTGGGTGAGGGCGTCCCGCAGCGGCGGCCGGGCGAGCAGCGCGAGGGCCTGGGGCCAGCGGTCCTCGTCGACGAGGTCGAGGTCGCGGACGGCGACCAGCTCGGTGGCGACGGGAGGCACCGGGCTGTCGGGGAACCGGTCGAGGATGTCCTCGCACCACACGTCGACGGCGTCCAGCAGGCCCGCGTCGTCGGGTTCGGCGAAGTCCCCTTCGCGGGGCTCCAGTTCGTCCGGGTCGAGGACGACGTCGGTGGCGCGGACGAGCGCGAAGTTCGCGAGGACGCCACAGGCGGCGAGGGGCTGTTCGCCCCACCGGTCCGCCAGTTCGGCGTCGACGAAGGCGAGTTCGCCCTCCCGGACGACGGAGGCGAACGGGCTGCCCGGCAGCACCAGTTCACCGGCGGGGACGAGTTCGCCCTCCTCGTCGGGCAGCGCGAGGGCGCCGAGCCAGGGTTCGTCGCCGGGGTCCAGGCCGGCGTCACGGACCAGCGCGAGCACGGTGTCGGCGAGTTCCTCGGCGTCCGGGGTGTCCTGGTCGTCCCAGGCGCCGCCGTCGTCGTCCAGGGACGCGGCCACGGCGGCCCGCACCTGCGGGGTGGTCAGGACGGCGCGGGGGGTGGCGGGCAGCGCGCCGAGCTTCTCCAGAAGGGGGTGCGCGGCGTCCTGGTGGGCGACCTTGAGGCCGAGGCGGGCGAGGATCTCCGGGTCGGGACCGGCCGCGTCCGCTGTGGGCAGCAGCACCTGGCGGGGACCGATGGTGGTCCGCCCTCCCCCCGTGCCGAAAGCCTGGGAGGTACCCCCGGCAAGGGGCACCGGGAGCCCGGAGAGCCGGTCCGGGTCGACGCCGGCCAGGCTGTCGTAGAGCCGGTACCACCACTGCGGGTCCTTCTCCAGGCCGGCCAGCCGGTCCACCGCGTCGGCGAGCGGGATCCGGGCGACGCCGAGCGTGCGCAGCTCGACGCGCCGCTCCAGCCCGGCGGGCAGCAGGGTGGGCAGCACCTCCGCCAGCACCCGTACGGTGTCGGCGCCGGCGCCCTCGACGACCTCGGCGTCCCGGGGGCGCAGCGCCTCCGGGAGCTCGACCCCGGCGACCCCGTCGACCCCGTCGACCCCGTGGCCTTCCCCGTCCTCGGGGACGGGCCGGACGGCGGGCGGCAGGAACGCGGTCCGCGGCAGCCGCTCCAGGATCGCCTGGCGCAGCGCCCCGTCGAGCTCCCCCTTGCCCAGCGGCCCGGGCACGAGGTCGATGATCCCGGCGCCCACCGGCCGCCAGCCGGCGAGGAGTTCGGCGTACGCGTCGGCCGCGCGCTGCACCAGGTGGTCGGTGAGCGGGCCGGGGGCGGCGTGCCGGCGGGTGGTGTCGAGCGGGAAGGAGGCGATGAGCAGGGCGGGGACGCCGAGGGGCTCGTCGCTGGGGGTGGGGGCGTGCACGACGGGGGTGGTGCGGGGCCGGGCGGGCGAACCGTCGTCGTCGACCGGTACGGCCCAGGTGACCGACCAGTGGGGGCGCAGCCGCTCCTCCACCGGGCGGTCGACGAGGAGGTCGGGCGTGAGGGGGCCGTGCGCGGCGGCGACGCGCCAGCGGGTGGTCCCGTCCCGCGTGTCCGCCACGACGGTGAGGGCGTCGTCGTCGGCGTCGGTGTCCCGGCGCAGGACGCGGGGCGCGTCGTCGCCGATCTCGATCACGACCTCTGCCAGGCCCGGGAGGGCGAGCAGGAGGGCGTCGTCGACGGCGGTGAGAAGGCGTTCGGCGAGGTCGGCGGCCGCGGTGTCCCGCAGCGGCAGGATGACGGCCGTGTCGTACGGGTCGGGGGCGGTGCCCTGGGCGGCGAAGGGCAGCCGGAGCAGGGGCACATGCCCGTCCCGCCGCCGGATCTCGTCGCCGAGCCCCGGGCTGTGCCGGGCGGTGTCGGAGGCGAGCGCGCGGGCCTCGGCCAGGTCCCAGCGGACGCCGCCGTGCCGCCCGACGACGGCGGGCTCGTCGGTGACGGCGAGGACGGCGGCGAAGCCGACACCGAACCGTCCGACGGCCACGGCCGACTGCCGGGCCTCGCGCTTGGCGGAGGCGCGGAGGGTGGCGAGGGACTCCACACCGGCGGCGTCCAGGGGCGCGCCGGTGTTGGCGGCGACGAGGACGCCGTCCCGGAGGGTGAGCCGCAGCCGCCCGGGCACGTCGGCCCTGGCCGCGGCGTCGGCGGCGTTCTGAGCGAGCTCGACGACGAGCCGGTCCCGGTACCCGCCGAGGACCAGGTCCTCCTCGGCGTTGGCGTCCTCCCGGAAACGGGCGGGGCTGGTCGCCCAGGCATCCAGCACTCCGCGACGCAGGCGGGCCGTGCCGAAGGGGTCCGCGCCCTCGGGTGCCGGCCGCACGAACTTGCTCACGTTCACTCTCCTCATCGGCGTGGGCTCGAAGGTACCGCGACCCGAAGCACCGCCAGACCGTCCCGCAAGGCCACACCCGGACCCCGGCCACCCCACATCACAATCACACAACAACTGGCCCCCACCCGCCCCACCACCCCGCCCTACGGCCCCACCCGACCCCCGGGAAAAACGCCGAGAGGCGGCCCCGAGGGCGCGGGGGCGGGCCTGGAGGGGTTGGGGCGGCGAGCCTGGAAAGGCCTGGGGCGGGTGGGCTGGAAGGGGCCGGGGCGGGCCCCAGGAGAGGGACCGGGACGGCCCCAGGAGGGACCGGGCGCGGCCCCGACAGGCGTCCGGGACAACCCGCAGGGCCAGGCGCGGCCCCGGCAGGGGCCCGGGATGGCTCGCAGGGAATCAGGGGGGCCTCCGCAGGGGGTCCGGGACGGCCCCCGCGGAGAACGGCGCGGCCCCGGCGAGGGTCCGGGAGGGCCCCGAGAAGAGTCCGGAACAACCCCGCAGAGCCCGGACGCCGCCCCGGCAGGGGTCCGGGACGGCCCCGCAGGGGTCAGGCGCGCTCCGCCGGGCGTCCGGGATGGACCTGGGTGGGGCCGGGGCTAGGAGTGGCCCAGTTCCGCGGTGTCCTCGTCCGTCTTCTCCGGGACCGAGCCCGAGTCCGCCGCCGGGCGGAGGGGGAACGGGTCGACCCGGGTCTCGTCGATCACCGGCGGAGCGGGCCGCGGGGGCGTCGGCATGACCGCCGCCTCCGAGTGGCCGCCGCAGCCGTACGCCAGGGAGACCACCCGGCCGTCGGCCGGGGAGAACTCGTTGGCGCAGACGCCGAAGGCCTGCCCGAGGGAGCCGCCGATGGGAGTGAGGAAACCGCAGCTCACACAGGACGCGGGGGCCGCCTGGGCCATGGGCGTCTTGGGGCCGAAGCCGTCCTCCCAGCGGTCGGCCGCGGTGTGCAGACCGTAGCGGGAGAGGACCCGGGCGCGACGCAGGCCCAGTTCCTCGGCGACCGCGGCGATGGTGCCCCGGCGCGGAGCCGACGGAAGGGCCGCGGGCGGGGCCGGCGTCACCTCCGCGTCCTCCGCCTCCACCAGCTCGGCCATCTCCTCGGAGAGCGGCGAGTTCGGCGTCGGCTCGTCCGAGTCGAAGTAACCCGGCTGGAGGCGCGGATCGTCCTCACCGGTGTAGCCGGGCTCCAGACGCAGATCCTCCGCGTCCGTGGGGAGGAGGTCGCCGGGGCCCATGTCGCCGGGGCGCAGACGGTCGCTCCACGGAACCCATTCGGGGGCCAGGACCGCGTCCGGGCCGGGCAGCAGGACCACCTCGTCGAGCGTGACGACCTTGGCGCGCGAGGCCCGTGCCACCGTCGCCGCCCAGCGCCAGCCGCGGTAGCCCAGTTCCTTGCACTCGAAGTAGTGGGTGACCACCCGGTCGCCCTCGGAGACCAGCCCCGCATGCTCGCCGACCACGCCGGGGGCGGCTGCCTCCTCGGCTGCGGCGCGTGCGAGGTCGACGGCCTCGGCGCACAGGCGGTCGGGGGTGCGGCTTCGCGTGGTCGCTGCGCTCACAGGTATCGCTTCTCTCCTACGCCGTCTCTCGGTGCGCCGGCCTGAAGGCGGCGGGAGCGGACGGAGCGGCTGGGGGTACCTCCCAGGCTCTTCAAGCACTGGGGGAGTGCCGCGTCGACGTCCGCGCCCGATCGCGCTCGGGCGCACCTGCTGTCATCCATTCTGCGGGATGGCCGGGAGGCGCGCGGCCGAGAACAATCGCCACGGCGCGCTACGCACGCTACCTGCTCGCGGACGCTCGGCCTACACCGACGGGACGTTTCCCGCTCACAGAAGCCGCCGAACCGCCGCCGAACCCTGTCCCGACCGGCCCGGCGCGGCGACGATCACACGCCCATACGCGCGGTAACCGCACTACGTACCGCTTTTCCGGGGCACTATGACGGGGTGGCAGCCGCGAGGACACCCCAGGGCGCCACCGGGATCGGTGCGACGAAGGGGAACAAGGGGAGGAGCCGGGTGAGCGGTTCGGGCCGGATGAGCGGGTCCGTCCGCGCGGTCGGCCGTGCCCTGCACTTCCCGTTCACCGGCACCGCCCGCGGGATCCGGAAGGCCACCCACGCGCACGGCGCCGGCGAGTCCGGCCTCGGCAAGCTGATCGAGCTGCACGGCGTGAACGGCGCCGGCGATGTCATGATCACCATCGCGCTCGCCTCCACCGTGTTCTTCTCGGTGCCCACCGACGAGGCCCGCGGGCGCGTCGCGTTGTACCTCGCCATCACCATGGCCCCCTTCACCGTCCTCGCCCCCGTGATCGGCCCGCTGCTGGACCGGCTCCCGCACGGGCGGCGCGCCGCCATGGCCGGGGCCATGCTCGCCCGCGCGCTCCTCGCGCTCGTGCTGTCCGGGGCCGTCGCCACCGGCAGCATCGAGATGTATCCGGCCGCGCTCGGGGTGCTCGTCTCCTCCAAGGCGTACGGGGTGGTCAGAAGCGCCGTGGTGCCCCGGCTGCTGCCACCCAAGTTCTCCCTGGTCAAGGCGAACTCACGGGTCACCCTCGGCGGCCTCCTCGCCACCGGGATCGCCGCGCCCGTCGGGGCGGGACTGCAGGCCCTCGGGCCGCGCTATCCGCTCTACGGCGCCTTCGTGATCTTCGTGGCCGGTACGTTCCTGTCCTTCTCGCTGCCCCGCAAGGTCGACTCCGCAAAGGGCGAGGCCGTGGCGCTGCTCGCCGCCGACGAACAGCATCTGCACGGCCTGCACCGGCAGCCGGTGAAGCGGCCGGGCCTGAGGACCGTCGGCATCGCCGTCACCCACGCCCTCGGCGCCAACGCGGCCCTGCGCTGGCTGTCGGGGTTCCTGACCTTCTTCCTGGCGTTCCTGCTGCGCGAGCACCCGCTGACCGGGCAGAGCGCGGCCGTGTCGCTGGGCATGGTGGCGGTGTCGGCGGGCGTGGGCAACGCGCTCGGCACGGCGGTGGGGGCGTGGCTGCGTTCCAAGGCCCCGGAGCTGATCATCGTGACGGTCGTCGCCGTGGTGCTGGGCGCGGCGATCACCGCCGCGGTGTTCTTCGGGGCGTTCCTGGTGGCGTGCATGGCGGCCATCGCCGGGTTCTCGCAGGCCCTGGCCAAGCTGTCCCTGGACGCGCTGATCCAACGGGACGTGCCGGAGCTGGTGCGCACCTCGGCGTTCGCCCGTTCGGAGACGCTGCTCCAGGTGTGCTGGGTGTTCGGCGGCGCGGTCGGCATCGTGATGCCGCTGAACGGCACGCTGGGCCTGTCGGTGGCCGCCGCGGTGGTCGCCCTGGGCTGGCTGACGACGGTCCGCGGTCTGCTGTCCTCGGTGCGGCACGGGAGCGGTGCGAAGCCCCGCGTGGCGTAACCGCGTGGCGTAACACACAGCCACGCCGCCCCCCACGTAAAGAGACGGCCGGGCGTGCCCGATAGCCTTCCGCCATGACCACGATGCCCCGCGGCGGAGCCGCTGATGTACCTGGCGTTGCGCGACGCCGCCGCGTCGTCGCCGCCGCCGGCGCCGTTTCCGCCGGACTGCTCGTCCTGTCGGCCTGTGACAAGCCGACGCCGCTGTCCACGATCACCGTCGGCCGCACCTCGGTCAGCGCCGAGGCCACCTGTGGCGGGGAGGGCGACACCCTCCAGGCCGCCGCGCTGACCAAGTGCCTCGCGGACAAGGACATCAAGTCGATCACCGTCGACCCGGACGAGACCGTCCGCTTCGGCGTCGACCCCGATGTGGCCGACAAGCGCTGGACGATCCTGATGAACGGTCAGCCGCTCACCGAGGACAGCGACAAGACCTACCGCACGATCCCGGGCAGCGTGTTCTTCAACGCCCAGTACGGCGCCCAGGGCGACTCCACCCTCGTCTCCATCAAGGCCGGCGACGGGAAGAAGGGCAGCCAGGCGGTGACCGGCCTGTGGTCGTTCAAGCTCAAGAAGGACGACTGACCACGTCCCGCACCCGCGTCCTCGTGGCCACCGCGGTCCCCGCCGAACGGGACGCGGTGGCCCGGGCGCTGCCCGGGCCCGGCCGTGAGGTACGCGTGCCGGGGGTGACCCTGCACCGCGCGGACGAGCCCTACGACCTCCTCGCCGCCGGGGTCGGCCCGGCCCTGGCCGCCGCCTCCGTCTCGGCCGCCCTCACGGCCGCCGCGCTGAGTGGCGACCCCTACGGTCTCGTCGTCTCGGCGGGCATCGCCGGCGGCTTCGCGCCCGCCGCCCCCGTCGGCTCCCTGGTCCTCGCCGACGAGATCACCGCCGCCGACCTGGGCGCCGAGACCGCCGACGGCTTCCTGCCCGTCACCGAGCTGGGCTTCGGCACCGTCACCCACCGTCCGCCGGAGTCCCTCGTACGAGAGACCGCGGCCGCCACCGGGGCCCTGACCGGCGTCGTCCTGACCGTCTCGACGGTCACCGGGACCGCCGCCCGGGCCGCCGCCCTGCGCGCGCTGCACCCGCGCGCCCTCGCCGAGGCGATGGAGGGCTTCGGCGTCGCCGAGGCCGCCGCCGCGCACGGCGTGCCCGTGCTGGAGATCCGCGCGGTCTCCAACCCCGTCGGCCCGCGCGACCGCGACGCCTGGCGCATCGGCGCCGCGCTCGCCGCCCTGACCACGGCCTTCGGGAAGCTCACACCCGTCCTGGAGAGTTGGAACCCGCATGACCGGTGACGATCTGAAGATCGCGTACTCGCCCTGCCCGAACGACACGTTCGTCTTCGACGCCCTCGCCCACGGCCGGGTGCCGGGCGCGCCCGGCTTCGACGTGACGTTCGCGGACATCGACATCACCAACGGCAGGGCCGAGCGCGGTGAGTTCGACGTGCTGAAGGTGTCGTACGCCGTGCTGCCGTACGTCCTCGACGAGTACGCGCTGCTGCCGTGCGGGGGCGCGCTGGGCCGGGGCTGCGGCCCGCTGGTGCTGACGCGGGAGGACGGGAGGACCGGCGGCTCCGACGCTGTCGGCGGTGGGGGACTGACCGGCCGCACGGTCGCCGTGCCCAGCGAGAGGTCGACGGCGTACCTGCTGTTCCGGCTCTGGGCGGCGGAGGAGGTGCCGGGAGGCGTCGGCGAGATCGTCGTCATGCCGTTCCACGAGATCATGCCGGCCGTGCGGGACGGAAAGGTCGACGCGGGGCTGGTGATCCACGAGGCCCGCTTCACCTACCGCGACTACGGCCTGCACAAGCTCGCGGACATGGGCGAGCACTGGGAGTCCACGACCGGCCTGCCGATCCCGCTCGGCGCCATCATCGCCAAGCGCTCACTGGGCACGCAGGCCCTCACCCGGCTCGCCGACTCGATCCGTGCCTCCGTACGCGCCGCCTGGGACGCCCCCGAGGTCTCCCGCCCGTACGTCATGGAACACGCCCAGGAAATGGACCCGTCCGTCGCCGACCAGCACATCGGTCTGTACGTCAACGAGTTCACGGCGGACCTGGGCGAGGACGGCTATGCGGCGGTCAGGGGATTGCTGACGCGCGCGGCGGCCGAGGGGCTGTTGCCGCCCCTCGGCCCGGATGCACTCGATTTCCCGTAACGCCCTCGGCGGATACCGATTTCCCGTCGGCCGGTACCGGTCAGACGTCCAACTGGTCGGCGACCGCGCGCAGCAGTCCGGCAATCTGCTTGCCGGAGGTCTTCTCCGGGTAACGACCCTTCTCGAGCATCGGCGTGATGTTCTCGAGGAGGGTGGTCAAGTCCTGGACGATGGAGGCCAGTTCGTCGGGCTTCTTGCGCTGTGCGGCGGCGACCGAGGGGGTCGGGTCGAGAATCACGACGGAGAGAGCCTGGTCGCCGCGCTGTCCGGCGACGACGCCGAACTCCACTCGCTGGCCCGGCTTCAGTGCCTCGACTCCGGCAGGCAGGACGGAGGAATGGACGAAGACGTCACCGCCGTCGTCACGGGAGAGAAAGCCGAAGCCCTTCTCGCTGTTGAACCACTTGACCTTGCCGGTAGGCACGTCTGTCCTCGTCCTCGTACTCGTCGGAAAGCTGCTTCTCGACACCGAAACAGCTCTGAACGGCTCTGGATAGCACTCGGGCGGGTCGACCACGACCCGCCGGTACCAAGGCTAATGGTCTTCGGGCCGGTGACAAGACGTCCCCCGGTTGTTCCTTCGCGCAGGGAACTACCCTGGTCCGGTGCGTGACAAAACCCAAACGAATTCCGCCGCTCCCGGTGACCGACTGATCCGTGCCGGCGCCATCGTGTTCTTCGTCGGCGCCGTGGCCACTCTGGTCACAGTCGCCCCACTCCTCCTCGATACGACGCCTTTTCCGACCTACATGTTCGGCTTGAGCATGCTCATGGGCGTCGGATTCCTCGTCGCGGGCGCCGGCGTCCTGCAATCGGTCGCCGCGGGCCGGCGTCAGGCGCGGGGCGCCGCGCGGTAGGCCTCGAGGTGACCGGCGAGCCAGGCCGGGAATTCGGTGAGGTCGGCGAGCACGACATCCGCACCGGCCGCCCGCAGTTCCTCCGCACCGATCGGCCCGGTCGGCACGGTCACCGACAGCGCCCCGGCGGCGCGCGCGCCGCGTACGTCGCCCACGTGGTCGCCGACGTAGACGCTCGCGCCGTGCTCGCGCAGCGCCTCCGCCTTCTGTTCGGCCCACAGGTTGCCGATGACCGCGTCGGGACCGAGGCGCAGATGCTCCACCTGGAGCTTGGCGTTGGGCTCGTGCTTGGCCGTGACGACGATCGCCCGCCCGCCGGCCGCCCGCACCGCCGCGATCGACTCACGGGCGCCGGGCAGGGCGGTCGCGCCCGGGACGCCGTGCTCGGGGTACAGCGAGCGGTACAGGTCGGCGACGGCCGCGACCCGCTCCGCCGGGTACCAGTGGGCCAGCTCGGTCTCGGGCGGCGGCCCGAGCCGGGTGACCACCAGATCGGCGTCGATGTACGTCCCCGTCCGCTCGGCGAGCGCCACATAGGTGGCGCGGATACCGGGCCGGGAGTCGATGAGGGTCATGTCGAGGTCGAAGCCGACGGTGATCACGGGTGACGTCATACGGCCCATTCTGCCTGGCCGGTGCACCCTTCCTACCTCGGCTTCTGTGACCGCCAGACCAGGAACAGCGCCGACGCCACGGCCGCGCCCCGGATCACCCACGGCCAGGTCTGGGCGACGGCGTCGTTCATGTGCCCGTCCGCGATGGGGTCGCCCCAGCGCCCCTCGGACCGCCCCCACAGCCAGACGAGCCCGGCCGTGAGCGCGAACCCCGGCAGCCACATGACGGCGAACTTCGTCTCCCGTTCGGTCAGCCGACGCGAGGCGTAGGCGAGGAGCCACCCCAGGATCAGCCCGAACCAGTTCCCGAGCACCGCGCCGACGACGAGACAGCCGGCGGCGACCAGCAGCAGGGGGTTGCTCCAGCGGGCCCGCTCACCGGAGGGCGAGCGCCGAAGGACACGGAACCGACGCCGCCGCGGCCGGCCACCGCCCTCGTCACCCCCCGACTCCTCGTCACCCTCTTCCTCCCGCTCCTCCCGCTCCTCCTCCAGTTTCCTGGGCCGCGGAGGCTTGAGCAGGTCCGGGATCTCCACTCCGCCGACGAACCCCGGCACGTCCTCGCCGATGCCCAGCGGAGTCGGCTCGTTCAGCCACCAGTCGGGCGTCTCGCGGCTGTCGCCCAGCTCGTGCGCGGGGGCGCGGTGCGGCGGGGACGCCACGTCGGAGGGGGTCGCGGGGGGCGGCGCGCCGGTCCGGGGCCGCGGCACGACCCGCCGGATCCCCTTCGGCCGCTCCGGCTCCTCCTCGCGGTCGCGCTGCGCGGGCACGGAGGGCGCCGGCGTCTGCGGCGCGTCGCCGCCCCGGTCGGCCGCGGCCGCGACGATGTCGTCCGGGCTGCCGAGGCGGTCGATGATGCGGCGGACGGCGGCGGGTGAGTCGACGACCGCCTTCGCGCGGCGCCGGTCGATCTCGTTGC
Source organism: Streptomyces sp. NBC_01334 (assembly GCF_035983595.1). Taxonomy (NCBI): domain Bacteria; kingdom Bacillati; phylum Actinomycetota; class Actinomycetes; order Kitasatosporales; family Streptomycetaceae; genus Streptomyces; species Streptomyces sp. NBC_01334. The sequence goes on from NZ_CP130718.1 coordinate 4,557,528, forward strand.
GCAGCTCGGAGACGAGCCGCATCCGCGTGGCCGACGACAACTGCCGTTGCTGCGCGACATCCCCGACCCGGCTCAGATACTCGTAGACGACTTGGTCGCTCTCGATCCCCACGGGAAGAAGCTACCGCTTCTCCCCACCCCCACCGCTTCCTCCCGCCCGACACCGCTCCGCATCACCGGCCCGCATCACCCGGCCCGTGGGACGCCGGCGGTCGAGCACCGGTCCGCACCTTCCAGCCCCGCGCGACGTCAGCGGTCGAGTGCCGGTCCAGACCATCCAGCCCGTCCGGCGATCGAGGACAAGGCCCCTTCAGGGCCGAAGCGGGGGTCCGGGGGCGCAGCCCCCGGGGGACGCCAACCGCTACCGTGGGCAAGATGAGCACCGAGGACCAGCGGGCCCCCCGCTCCCTAGCGGCAGCGCTCCGCGCCCGGGACGACGCTTCCCTTGCCGCACTCCTGCGCGCCCGCCCCGACCTCATCACCCCGGTCCCCACCGACCTCACGCAGCTCGCCACCCGCGCCGGCACCCGCGCCTCCGTCGTCCGCGCGCTGGAACGGCTCGACCGGTTCGCCCTCCAGACCGCTGAGGCGCTGGCCGTGGCCGGCGACCCGGCGACGTACGCCGAACTGCTCGGGCTGATGGCCGGCGACGCCCGCGACCAGGCGGTCGTCGACGCCCTGCCGGGCGCCCTGACGGCCCTGCGGGAACAGGCCCTGGTCTGGGGCGACGAAGGCAGCCTCCGTCTCGTCCGCACCGCCCGTGAACTGCTCGCGCCGTCCGCGCAGCACCCGTCCCCGACGGGGCTCGGGCCGAGCGTGCGGGAGGCGACCGCGGGCATGTCACCGGGCCGGATCCAGGAGCTGGTGGTGACGGCCGGGCTGCCGTCCACGCACGACTCGGTGTCCGCCGTCGGCGCGCTCACCGCCCTGTTCACCCACCGCAAGAAGATGACCGCCCTGCTCGCGAAGGCGCCGACCGACTCCGTCGACGTCCTGAAGCGGCTGATGTGGGGGCCGCCGTACGGGCAGGTCACGGCCGATCCGGCGGCGCGACTGCGCTGGCTGCTCGATCGCGGGCTGCTGTTGCCGACGGCGCCCGGGACCGTCGTACTACCGCGCGAGGTCGCCCTGCATCTGCGCGAGGGCCGGGCCCACCGCACGGCCGAACCCGTGCCGCCCACCGTCGAGGCGGTCGCCACGCATCGTCCCCAGGTGGTGGACGCGACGGCGGCCGGGCAGGCGTACACGACGCTGGCGACCGTGGAGGAGCTGCTGAAGGACTGGCACGAGGGCGGCCCCGCGGTCCTTCGGGCCGGCGGGCTGAGCGTGCGCGACCTGAAGCGGACGGCCGTCGCCCTCGACGTGTCCGAGCCGATGGCCGCGTTCTGGGTCGAGCTCGCGTACGCGGCCGGGCTGCTCGCCTCCGACGGGGAGGCCGACGAGCGGTACGCGGCCACCCCGGAGTACGACGAGTGGCTGGAGCGGCCGCCCGCCGACCGGTGGGCGCAGCTCGCGCAGGCGTGGCTGGCGGCGACCCGGACGTCCGGGGTGGTCGGCGGCCGGGACCTCAAGGAGCGGGCCCTGTCCGCGCTGGGGCCGGGCCTGGACCGGTCCGCCGCGCCCGAGGTGCGTCATCGGGTGCTGACCCTGCTGGCCGGGCTGCCCGAGGGGGCCGTCCCGGACCCGGAGGCGGTGCTGGCCCGGCTGCGCTGGGAGCGTCCGCTGCGCGGACCGCAGGGCCAGCAGAGTCCACAAGGTGCGCAGGGACAGCAAGGACCGCAAGGTACGCAGAGCCCTCCGGGCGACGACGACCTGCGCTCCCGGCTGGCCCGCTGGACCCTGACGGAGGCCGAACTCCTGGGCGTGACCGGCCGGGGCGCCCTGTCGGCGCACGGACGGGCCCTGCTGGGGGCAAGGCCCGCGCCCCAACCGCCCACCCCCACCGCCACTGCCGCCCTCACTCCCACCGCGCAGGACGACCCGACCGGGCACGCCCAGGAGCTCGGCCCCGGCGACAAGCTGCCCGCCCCGCACCGCGCGGCCGCCGCCGGACCCCCGGCCACGCCCCTCTCGGCTCCCGAGCAGGCCGTGGCCACCGCGGCCGCCGCCCGTCTGCTCGCCCCGCTGCTCCCCGAGCCCCTGGACCACGTCCTGCTCCAGGCCGACCTGACCGCGGTCGCCCCCGGCCCGCTGCGGCGCCCGCTGGCCGACGTGCTGAGCGTCCTCGCGGACGTCGAGTCCAAGGGCGGCGCGACCGTCTACCGCTTCACCCCCGGCTCGGTGCGCCGCGCCCTGGACGCCGGCCGCAGCGCCTCCGACCTGCACGCCTTCCTCGCCGAGCACTCCCGTACGCCGGTGCCGCAGCCGCTGGCGTACCTGATCGACGACGTGGCCCGCCGGCACGGCCATCTGCGGGTGGGCGCGGCCTCGGCCTACGTCCGCTGCGACGACGACGCCCTGCTGAACGAGATCCTCGCCGACAAGCGCGCCGCCGCCCTGCGCCTGCGCCGCCTCGCCCCGACGGTGCTCGCGACCCAGGCCGACCCGGCGACCCTCCTCGAGGGCCTGCGCGCGATGGGCTTCGCGCCCGCCGCCGAGTCGGCCGAGGGGGACGTCCTGATCACCCGCGCCCACGCCCACCGCACCCCGCCCCGCACGGCTCCCGACCCGGTGCCGGACGGTCCGCCGGTACCCGACACCACGCTGCTCACCGCGGCGATCCGCGCGATCAGGGCCGGCGACCTGGCCGCCACGACCCCCCGCAAACCGACGGAGGACGCCGCCCCGCTCGCCCCCGGTGAACTCCCCCGGACCAGCTCCGCCGAGACCCTCGCCACCATGCAGGCCGCCGTCCTCACCGGCGAGGCCCTGTGGGTCGGCTACGTCAACGCCGAGGGCACCGCCAGCCAGCGCGTCATCGCCCCGGTCCGGGTGGAGGGCGGCTTCGTGACGGCGTACGACCACACGGCGGACGAGGTCCGCACCTACCCGCTGCACCGCATCACAGGCGTCGCGGAACTGGCCGACGACTGACCCAGGCAGGCCCGCCCCCTGGCCAGAAGCCGCCAGGCACGAGGCCGTCGGGCCAGAAGCGCCCGATCGATTGTCGACGGGCCGGAGCCCGGCCGGTCAGCACTCTCCGACGGAGGCGTCCGCAGGAAGGCCGAAGTGGGCGCGGGCCGCGGCCTCCAGGGCGTGGGGCGAGATCGGGTCCTGGAGGGAGGACCGGGTGAAGACCCCGAAGTGGGACTCCGTCCACCGCCCGTACCCTTCGCCGTCCGGCGGCTCCTCCCGGGCGACGACCCGGTAGCCCCCGGCGGCCGCCTCGTCCCGCTCCAGCCGCACCACCTGCGGATACTGTCCGGCCCCGCACTCGACGAGGCTGTCGTCCTGCACGCCGTACTCGACGCACAGCGTGTTGACGCCGGCCCGGACCACGCCCGCGTGCTCCTCCAGTTCGAGCGCCTTCGCCTCGCAGAACCAGCGCGCCTCGAGCGCGGGCACGGTCTCGCCGTAGCCGCTCCCCCGCGACTCCGCCGCGATCCTGGCCTCGATCACCGGCCGTACCTCGCTCCACAGCCGCCCGTCGATGTCCGCGGGCCACATCACCCAGGTACCCGTGGCCGCCAGCACCGCCGCGGCTCCCACGCCGACCGCACCTCTGCGGAACGACAGGACCGACATACCGTGACTCCCCACCGCGTCGCGCCCATCGCGCTGCTCCCCCGGTCAGACCCACGAACGCAGGTCAGGGTTGCGCAGGGCCGCCGGGAAGAAGCGGGCCACCGCTACGGCGCGCCGTACGGCACACTGGAGGTTTGGCCCGTGCGGAAGGGATGGCGTACGTGAACGGACCGCTGATCGTCCAGTCGGACAAGACTCTGCTCCTGGAGGTCGACCATGAGCAGGCGGACGACTGCCGTCGCGCCATCGCGCCGTTCGCGGAGCTGGAGCGGGCGCCGGAGCACATCCACACCTACCGGCTGACCCCGCTGGGCCTGTGGAACGCGCGGGCCGCGGGCCACGACGCCGAACAGGTCGTGGACGCGCTCGTGCAGTACAGCCGCTACCCGGTGCCGCACGCGCTGCTCGTCGACATCGCCGAGACGATGGACCGCTACGGCCGTCTGACCCTGAGCAAGCACCCGGCGCACGGGCTCGTGCTCACCACCACCGACCGGCCGGTGTTGGAGGAGATCCTGCGCTCCAAGCGGGTCGCTCCGCTGGTCGGCGTGCGGATCGACCCGGACAGCGTCGCCGTGCACCCCTCCGAGCGCGGGCAGATCAAGCAGACACTGCTGAAGCTGGGCTGGCCGGCCGAGGACCTCGCCGGGTACGTCGACGGCGAGGCGCACCCGATCGAGCTGGACGAGGACGGCTGGGCGCTGCGGCCCTACCAGAAGCAGGCGGTGGAGAACTTCTGGCACGGCGGCAGCGGGGTCGTGGTGCTGCCGTGCGGTGCGGGCAAGACCCTCGTCGGCGCCGGGGCGATGGCCCAGGCGAAGTCGACCACGCTGATCCTCGTCACGAACACCGTCTCCGCGCGGCAGTGGAAGCACGAGCTGGTGAAGCGGACGTCGCTGACCGAGGAGGAGATCGGCGAGTACAGCGGGACGCGCAAGGAGATCCGGCCGGTCACGATCGCCACGTACCAGGTGCTGACGACCCGGCGGAAGGGCGTCTACCCGCACCTGGAGCTGTTCGACTCCCGGGACTGGGGGCTCATCCTCTACGACGAGGTGCATCTGCTGCCGGCGCCGGTCTTCAAGTTCACGGCGGACCTCCAGGCGCGCCGCCGCCTCGGGCTGACCGCTACCCTCGTCCGCGAGGACGGCCGTGAGTCGGACGTGTTCTCCCTGATCGGTCCGAAGCGGTTCGACGCGCCGTGGAAGGAGATCGAGGCGCAGGGCTACATCGCGCCCGCCGACTGCGTCGAGGTCCGGGTCAACCTGACGGACTCCGAGCGGCTGGCGTACGCGACCGCCGAGGCGGAGGAGAAGTACCGCTTCTGCGCGACGACGGCGACGAAGCGGAAGGTGACGGAGGCGCTCGTCCGCCGCTTCGCGGGACAGCAGATCCTGGTCATCGGCCAGTACATCGACCAGCTGGACGAGCTGGGCGAGCACCTGAACGCCCCCGTGATCAAGGGCGAGACCTCCAACGCCCAGCGCGAGAAGCTCTTCGACGCCTTCCGGGAGGGCGAGATCAGCGTGCTGGTGGTGTCCAAGGTCGCGAACTTCTCGATCGACCTGCCGGAGGCGACGGTCGCCATCCAGGTCTCGGGCACCTTCGGCTCCCGCCAGGAGGAGGCCCAGCGTCTGGGCCGTGTCCTGCGCCCCAAGGCGGACGGCCACCAGGCCCACTTCTACTCGGTGGTGGCACGGGACACCCTCGACCAGGACTTCGCCGCGCACCGCCAGCGCTTCCTGGCGGAACAGGGCTACGCGTACCGGATCATGGACGCGGACGAGCTGCTCGCGGGTGAGGCCTGAGTCACCTGCGGCGGCGGACGCCCGCTTCCTCGCCGTACTCGCCCAGGATGATCACGTCGAAGGCGGCGCCCGCGAAGACCTTCACGGCGCGCAGGGCGTCGCCGAGGCGGTGGCGGTGGATGTCGGACAGGGAGGTCGCGCCGGACGGGCGACCGGGGGCCGGGGTCAGGGTCGCTGCACTCATGTCTCCATGATGGGCTCCGGGGCATAAAGCGGGCATCGGTCCCAGGTCCCCGTTCGGCCTACTCCTCGGGTACACCTGCGGGCGGGGTCTCCCCTACGGGACGGAGGGCCGTCGGGTGGGGGTGCGGAGCGGTTCCGTGGGCTCGGGCAGGGGTCCCACGGGGGTGCGGCCGCTCCCGTCGAGGGCCCTGCCGGGTCCCGTCGAAGGCGTGGCCGGGTCCCATCGGTGCGCGGTCGGACAAATTCGTTGGCACGCTCCTGCGCCGTTCACCTACAATCTCCGCTCTCACCCGCCTCCCTTCCCGGAGTGCCGCCGTCCGGACGGAAACCGGACGGCCTCACCGCAGCGCCCCCCTCAGCCGGTCCGGAGGCACCCCCTTGTCCACGCCGTCCACGCCGTCCACGCCGTCCACACCTGTCGACGACGATCCGCTCGCCCGCGAACGCGCCCACCTCTCCTCCTCCCGGGGTGCCCTGCGTGCCATGCGCGAGGACGCCGAGTCCCTCGACATCAGCGACGTCACCGCGAACTGGGTCAACGCCCAGATCCTGGAGCGCCAGATCGGAGAGCGGATCAAGGCGCTCGCCGACCTCAGTGACACCCCGCTGTTCTTCGGCCGGCTCGACTACCTGCACGCTCCCGGCGCCGAGCGGGCGGAGGGCGCGGAGGGAGAGCAGTTCTACATCGGGCGTCGGCATGTGCACGACGGCGACGGCGACCCGATGGTCATCGACTGGCGTGCGCCGGTGTCGCAGCCGTTCTACCGGGCCTCGAAGAAGGATCCGATGGACGTCGGGCTGCGCCGCCGCTTCGGCTACACCGGCGGCGACCTCACCGCCTACGAGGACGAGCACCTGTCCGACCCGGCGGAGGCGGCACGGACCAGCAAGCTGCTCCAGCGGGAGATCGAGCGGCCCCGTGTAGGACCGATGCGGGACATCGTCGCCACCATCCAGCCCGAGCAGGACGAGATCGTGCGCAGCGGGCTGGGCGGCACGGTCTGTGTCCAGGGAGGGCCGGGGACCGGTAAGACGGCCGTCGGTCTGCACCGGGTGGCGTATCTGCTGTACGCCCACCGCGAGCGGCTCGCCCGCACCGGCACGCTGGTCATCGGACCGAACCGGTCCTTCCTCCACTACATCGAGCAGGTGCTGCCCGCACTGGGCGAGTTGGCGGTGCGCCAGGGCACGGTCGACGACCTGGTGGCCCATGTGGAGGTGCGGGGCACGGACGACGCGGCGGCGGCGGTCGTCAAGGGTGACGCGAGGATGGCGGAGGTGCTGCGGCGGGCCGTGTACTCGCACGTCAGCATGCCGAGCGAACCGCTCGTCGTCGTGCGCGGCTCGCGGCGGTGGCGGCTGCCGGCGTACGAACTCGAGGAGATGGTCCGGGAGTTGCTGGACCGGGACATCCGCTACGGCGCCGCCCGCGAGGCTCTGCCGCAGCGCATCGCGCACGCCGTCCTGGTGCAGATGGAACGTTCCGGAGAGGCCCCGGACGACCGGGTGCAGGACGCCGTCGCCCGCAACAGCGCGGTGAAGGCGGCCGTGAAGGAGGTCTGGCCGGCCGTCGATCCGGCGAAGCTGGTGCTGCGGCTGCTCACGGACGCGGACTTCCTCGCCGAGCACGCGAAGGGCCTGCTGAGCGAGGACGAGCAGAAGACGATCCTGTGGGCACTGCCGGGCTCCGGCAGGAGGCCGGCCCGGTCCGTGAAGGCGGCCGGATGGTCGGCGGCGGACGCGGTGCTGATCGACGAGGCGACCGACGTCGTCGAGCGCACCCCCTCCCTCGGCCATGTGGTCCTGGACGAGGCGCAGGACCTGTCCCCCATGCAGTACCGGGCCGTCGGCCGCCGCTGCACGACGGGTTCGGCGACCGTGCTGGGCGACCTGGCGCAGGGCACCACCCCGTGGGCGACCCGGAGCTGGCAGGAGGCCCTCGGTCACCTGGGCAAGGCGGACGCGGTGATCGAGGAACTGACGGCCGGTTTCCGCGTGCCGACGGACGTCATCACCTACGCGTCCCGCCTGCTGCCGCACATCGCGCCGGGCCTGACACCCGTCGCCTCGGTCCGCGAGAACCCCGGCTTCTTCGACCTCCGCCCGATCGCCGGCACCGCCGAAACCGTCGCGGCCTGCGAGGAGTTGCTGCGCAACGAGGGCTCGACGGGCCTGATCGCGGCCGACGCCCGGATCCCGGCCCTGGCCGAAGCGCTGACCGCGTCGGGCATCGGCCACCTGGCCCCCGGCGAGGAGACCACGGCCGAGACCCGCCTCACCCTGGTCCCGGCCTCCCTGGCCAAGGGCCTGGAGTACGACTACGTCGTCCTGGACGAACCCCAGGCGGTGGTCGACGGCGAACCGGACGAGCGGACCGGCCTGCGGCGGCTGTACGTGGCGCTGACCCGAGCGGTATCGGGCCTGATCGTGACCCACACGGCCCCACTGCCACCCCAGCTCACCTGACCGACCCGGGGCCGGATCCCGGCACCACGGCCCCACCGCCGATCGGACCGGGACCGGCGCCCGGACCCACGCGGCCCCGCCGCCGACCCGCCCGACCGGACCGGACCGGGACCGGGGTCTGATCGTGGCGGGCATGGCCTCTGCGTCGGATCCGTTCGGCCGACCGGCCCCGGCACCGACGCCGGGCGGGCCCGGCCCGCCCGACCGGCTCGCCCTACGCGTTCGGCTCGCCGTCCACCGCTCGTCGCCACTCCCTCACGGCCTCCGCCGACACGGGCCCGGTCCAGCCGTCCGGTCGGGCCGCGCCGCCGATGTGGAAGGCGTCGACGCCGGCGGCCCTCAGCACCGGCACATGGTCGAGGCGCAGCCCGCCGCCGACGAGGAGCTGCTGCTCATAGCCCTGCTCCCCCTGCCGTGCAGCCTCCGCGAGCAGGGTGGGCAGGCCGGTGTCGACGCCGGGGGCGGAACCGGCCGTGAGGTAGGTGTCCAGTCCGGGCAGACCGTCCAGCTGCTTGCGCAGGGCGTCGCGGTCGGCAGCGTGGTCGACGGCGCGGTGGAAGGTCCAGCGGCAGCCGTCCAGCTCGGCGACGACCCGCTCCACCGCGGCCAGGTCCACCCCGCCCTCCGCGTCGAGGAATCCGAGCACGAACTCGTCCGCGCCGGCCGCCCGCAGCTCGCCGGCGACCCGTACCAGGGAGTCGATCTCCTCGGCGGCTCCCGCCGCGAAGCCTTCGGAGCGTCTGAGCATCACGCGCAGGGAGAGGTCGACGGCGGCCCGGATCCCGGCGAAGACCGCGACCGGCGGGGTGAGCCCGTCGGCGGCCATGTCGGTGACCAGCTCGAGGCGGTCCGCGCCTCCGGTCCGGGCGGCGACGGCGTCCTCGACGTCGAGGGCGATCACCTCCAGAACTGCACGCTTGCTCATGGCACCCCATTCGTCTGCTTCGTCTGTTTCATCGGCTGCATCGGCTGCATCGGCTGCATCGGCTGCATTCGACTTCGTCGGCTTCATCGGGCGACTACAGGTCTAGTCCAATTCAAGAATACGCCGGAGAACCCCGTCCGTACGCGCGACAATGGGGCCATGGCCGATCTCGACGCCCTGCGCACCCGTTTCAGCCACACCCTGGACAGGACCCGGGGCCCGGCCGGTGGCCCGGACCCGGAGCCGTACGCCGACGACCTCCTCGCCCGCTGGCAGGAGCCGCAGCGCCGCTACCACACGCTCACGCACCTCACCGAGGTCCTCGACCGCGTCGACATCCTCGCCGAGCACGCCGCCGACCCGGACGTCGTCCGGCTGGCCGCCTGGTTCCACGACGCCGTCTATCTGCCCGACCGGTCCGAGAACGAGGAGCGCTCCGCCCGCCTCGCCGAGCGCGCGCTGCCCGAGGCGGGCGTGTCGCCGGAGCGGACCGCCGAGGTCGCGAGGCTCGTCCGGCTCACCGTCACCCACGATCCGGCCGACGACGACCTCGACGGCCAGGTCCTGAGCGACGCCGACCTCGCGATCCTCGCCGCGCCGCCGACCGCGTACGCCGCCTACACCGCCGCCGTCCGCGAGGAGTACCACTTCGTCCCCAGCGACGCCTTCCGGGCCGGCCGGGCGGACATCCTGCGCCAACTCCTCGACCTGCCCCGGCTGTTCAGGACGCCGTACGCGAGCGAGCGGTGGGAGGCCACGGCCCGCTACAACCTGCGGGGCGAACTGGAACTGCTCACCTCGTGACCACCCCGCGCATCCCGGCCGAACGCCTCACCCTCGAAGGCGTCACACCCAGCGCCGCCGCCGGACTGCGGGCGGGCGGCGGCGGAGGCTTCGTGTGGCTCGACGGCGGACCGTTCGAGGGGACGCGGGACGCCGCGGGAATGATGGTGCGGGCGTATGTGTCCGGCGTGCACCGGCCGGAGTTCGGCATGTACGTCCTCGTGCGGCGGGCGGACGGCCGGGCCGTCGGCAGCATGTGCTTCCACACGGCTCCGGACGAGGACGGCCGCACCGAGATCGGCTACGACCTGGTCGAGGCCGCCCGCGGCCACGGCTACGCGACCGAGGCCCTGCGCGCGCTGGCCGGCTGGGCGCTGGCACGGGACGACGTCCGGCGCCTGTTCGCGGTCGTCGGGCACGCCAACGCCCCCTCTCGGGGCGTGCTGGAACGGGCCGGGTTCGTCAAGGTCGCCGCGGGCGACGTGGAGGACGCGTACGAGCTGCGCGGGCCGGAGCACCTGCCGTAGGACACCCCGCACCGCCCGCCCTGCGCCCCGACCCCTACGTCCCGGCGATCACGTCCCGGCGCCCTTGCGTCTGCGCAGGCCGGCCGCCGTCAGCAGGCGCACCACCTCGCGGCTGCTCACCTCGACCGCACCGGCCGCCACCACCTCGGCGTAGCGGTGCGACGGGATGTCGTAGTGATCGCGCTCGAAGGCGCGCCGCGGGATGCCCAACCCCTCGGCGAAGACGTGCAGTTCGCCGTACGAGACATCGCTCACGAGGTGGGACCACATACGGCCGTGGCCCGGCCAGTCCGGCGGGTCGATGTAGACGGTCACGAGACACTCACGAGGACGGGTCGCCTCCCAGGGCCGGGCCCAGCGAGCCCACCGAAGCGACCTTCACGCCCGCCTTGTGGCACACCCAGTGCGGATCGGGACCGAGTTCGGGCTCGACCTCGAGGGCGTGCGGGTCGCCCGAGCCGCAGACCGGGCAGATCGGCCAGCGCCCGTACCGCTCCAGCAGCGCGTCCTGCACGTCCTGCGCCACCAGTCCCGCCACGTACGCCACGCCGTCCGGCCACTGCTCGACCCACCAGCGCCGCTGCACGACGGAGTCCTCGACCAGCGACACCACATCCGCCGCGGCGACCTCGCCCGAGGCCAGATCGGCCAGCACGAGGGCGCGTGCCGTGTGCAACGCCTGTTCCAGGGGGCTGATGGGATCCATGCACCCATTGTGCGCACTCTTGACCCCGAGCCCGAACAGAAAATAGCTTTCAGAGGTGACCAAGGTAGTGAAGGAAACCTTCAGTCCCGATCCTTCCGCCCTCGCAGCCAAGGTCCGCACCCTGACGCCCTCCCTGACCCGCTCCATACGGCGTGTCGCCGAAGCCGTCGCGAACGACCCGGCGGGCTGCGCCGCCCTCACCGTCACCGGCCTCGCCGAACTCACCGGCACCAGCGAGGCGACCGTCGTGCGTACCGCCCGCCTGCTCGGCTACCCCGGCTACCGTGATCTGCGGCTCGCCCTCGCCGGGCTGGCGGCGCAGCAGCGGTCCGGGCGGGCGCCCGCCATCACCACCGACATCGCGGTCGACGATCCGCTGGCGGACGTGGTCGCCAAGCTCGCCCACGACGAGCGGCAGACCCTCGCCGACACCGCCGCCGCGCTCGACACCGGCCAGCTCGAGGCGGCCGTCACCGCCGCGGCGGCCGCGCGGCGCATCGACGTGTACGGCGTCGGGGCGTCCGGGCTCGTCGCCCAGGACCTCACCCAGAAGCTGCTGCGGATCGGGCTCATCGCGCACGCCCACAGCGACACCCACCTCGCGGTGACGAACGCGGTCCAGCTGGCCTCCGGTGACCTCGCGATCGCCATCACGCACTCCGGCGCTACGCGGGACGTCATCGAACCGCTGCGGGTGGCGTTCGAGCACGGGGCCACCACCGTCGCCCTCACCGGACGGCCGAAGAGCGCGGTGACGCAGTACGCCGATCATGTGCTGGCCACGTCGACCGCGCGGGAGAGCGAGCTGCGCCCGGCGGCGATGTCGTCCCGCACGAGCCAGCTGCTGGTGGTGGACTGCCTGTTCGTGGGGGTGGCCCAGCGGACCTACGCGACGGCAGGGCCGGCGTTGGCCGCGTCGTACGAGGCGTTGGCCCACCGGCACCGGTAGACCGTGGAGGTGCAGACAGTTGTCCCGACCCGCACCGGAAAGAGCTCTCCCCGATGACCTCCCAGCCCGACCCCAGTGAGCTGCGCGCCGCGCTCGAATCCCTCACCACCGAGGCGTTCCGCCCCGACCTCGCCGAGATCGACCGGCTTCCCACCCTCGACATCGCCCACCTCATGAACGGGGAGGACGCCGACGTCCCCGCCGCGGTCGGTGTACGGCTTCCGCAGATCGCCGCCGTCATCGACGCGGTCGCCGCACGCATGGCACGCGGCGGCCGGCTGGTCTACGCCGGTGCCGGTACCGCCGGGCGGCTCGGAGTCCTCGACGCCTCCGAGTGCCCGCCGACCTTCAACACCGCGCCCGGCCAGGTCGTCGGACTGATCGCGGGCGGCCCGCCGGCCGTGGTCACCTCCGTCGAGGGCGCCGAGGACTCCCAGGAGCTCGCCGAAGCGGATCTGGCCGCCCTCGCGCTCACCCCCGACGACACCGTGATCGGCGTCTCCGCCTCCGGTCGCACCCCGTACGCCGTCGGCGCCGTGCGGTACGCGCGGGCCCGGGGCGCCCTGACCGTCGGGCTGGCCTGCAACCCGGGCAGCGCGCTGGCCGCCGCCGCCGAGCACGGGATCGAGGTGGTCGTGGGGCCGGAGCTGCTCACCGGCTCCACCCGGCTGAAGGCGGGCACGGCCCAGAAGCTGGTCCTGAACATGATCTCGACGATCACGATGATCCGGCTGGGCAAGACGTACGGGAACCTGATGGTCGACGTCCGTGCCTCGAACGAGAAGCTGCGCGCCCGTTCCCGGCGGATCGTGGCGCTGGCGACCGGGGCGGACGAACCGGAGATCGAGGCCGCCCTCGCGGCCACCGACGGCGAGGTGAAGAACGCGATCCTCGCCCTGCTGGCCGGGGTGGACGGGCCGGCGGCCGCCCGCCTTCTGGAGGAGTCCGGGGGACATCTGCGCGCCGCGCTCGGTGCGGCGCGCGGCTGAGCCGCACGCTCGGGGGGTGCGTATCGACTCCTCCTCCACAGCCGCCGCGATCCTGCCCCTGGTGGGCGGCCCGGCGAACGTCACGTCCGTCGCCCACTGCATGACCCGGCTGCGGCTGGGCCTCGCCGATCCGTCCCGCGCGGACGAGGACGCGTTGCGGGCGCTGCCCGGGGTGCTCGGGGTCGTCGTGGACGACGGCTCGTACCAGGTGGTCCTCGGGCCGGGCGTGGTGACACGGGTGACGGCCGACTTCGAGCAGCTGCTCGCCCGGCCGTCCGCCGCCGACGAACTGGGCGCGCGGGGGGCCGAGTTGCGGGAGGAGCGGCGCAGGGGCAACGCGACTCCGTTCAAGGCCGGTCTGCGCCGGCTGGCCGCCGTGTTCGTCCCGCTGATCCCCGCCCTCATCGGCTGCGGGATCCTCGCCGGGATCAACGGTCTGCTGCTCAACACCGGGTGGCTGCCCGGCCTCACCCCCGCCCTGGCCGCCGTCGCCTCCGCCTTCATGGCGCTGATCGCCGTCTTCGTCGGCCACAACACGGCGAAGGAGTTCGGCGGCACCCCGATCCTGGGCGGTGCGATCGCGGCGATCGTCGTCTACCCGGGGGTCGCGAAGGTGACGGCGTTCGGGGTGACCCTCGCCCCCGGCCAGGGCGGGGTCCTCGGCGCGCTGGCGGCCGCGCTCCTCGCGACCCGCGTCGAGAAGTGGTGCCGTGGCCGGGTCCCGGAGGCGCTGGACGTGCTCCTCACCCCTGCCCTGACGGTCCTCGTCGCCGGGCTCGGCACGCTGTACGGCCTGATGTACGCGGCCGGCCTGGTGTCCTCGGCCATCGGCACGGGGGCGAACTGGCTGCTGGCGACGACGGGCGCCTTCGCGGGTCTGGTGCTCGGCGGCCTCTTCCTGCCGCTGGTGATGCTCGGCCTGCACCAGGCCCTCATCCCCATCCACACCACCCTCATCGACCAGCAGGGCTACACGGTTCTGCTGCCCGTCCTGGCCATGGCGGGCGCGGGCCAGGTCGGCGCGGCGGTGGCGGTGTACGTCCGGCTGCGCCACGACACCTCCATCCGGACGACGATCAGGTCGGCGCTCCCGGCCGGGCTGCTGGGCGTCGGGGAGCCCCTGATCTACGGGGTGTCGCTGCCGCTGGGCCGTCCCTTCCTCACCGCCTGCGCGGGCGGGGCGGCCGGCGGCGCCTTCGTCGGCTTCTTCGCGATGCTCGGCGACAAGGTGGGAGCGACGGCGATCGGCCCGTCCGGCTGGGCCCTGTTCCCCCTGCTGGCGGGCAACCGGGGACTGGGCCCGACGGCGGCGGTCTACGCCGGCGGGCTGCTGACGGGGTACGCGGTCGGCTTCGCGGCGACCTACGCCTTCGGCGTCACCGACCGCGTGCTGTCCGGCGCTACTTCCCGCGGGATCCGGAGCGGGAGCGCAAGCCCTGGTGGCCCGACACCTGACCGATCCAGCTGACGAAGTCGCCGGGGTCCAGGTCGGCGCCGTGGCCGGCGTCCCAGTAGTAGGCCGTGTCGACGTCGTCGCCGAGTGCGGTCAGGCGGGTCGCGAGGTTGGCGGCCACCGACAGCGAGGTGTCGCTGTCCTTCGTGCCGAGGCGTATCCACCAGTGCTTCGCGCGGTGCGGGTTCACCTTGTCGACGAGGTGGTACATCGGGTTCATCAGGTGCAGCTTGGCGGGGAGGTCGGCGTCCAGGCGGGCGCTGTCACCGGCCTCGTGGCGGAGGCTGTAGAGCGTGAAGTGGCGGGCCTTGGTGGTGCCGGTGCCGAAGAGGTTGCACTCGGGCGTGGACAGGTCGAAGCCGTCGAAGGAGGGGGCGTTCTTCTTGCGGGCGCCGACGTGGGTGAGGAAGTCCGCCCAGGTGAAGGTGGCCTTGCCCGCGGACCAGGTGATGAAGGGGTTCGCGGCGAGGTAGGTGTCGCGGGCGGTGTCCGTCAGGGCCGCCAGGTACTCGGTGGCCGAGGGCTGGACGAACGTCTCCAGCAGATAGGTGTCCAGGTTGCGGGCGGTGAGAGCGCCGTAGCCCTTGGCGCGCAGCTTCAGGGACGCGAGGTAGTCCGTGAACTGTGCCTTCAGGTCGGCGGAGATCGTCGCGTCGACCGTCGCGCCGGAGGCGAGCGGGTTGGCTCCCCAGCACCACTCGTAGGCGGCGTCGGCGTGCTCCAGGTCGGTGATGGGGCACCAGTCGCCGCTGGCGAAGATGGCGTCGGAGGTGTCGGCCGCTCCGACCTCCGCCAGGTAGGAGTCGTACAGCGGGCTGTCGCCGGAGGCACCGAGCAGCGCGGAGAGCGCGCCGCCGGCGCTGACACCGGAGGAGACGATCCGCTCGACGTCGCCGGGGACGCGGCCCTTGTTGAACTTCAGGTAGCGCACCGCCGCCTTGAGGTCCACGATCGCGGCGGGCGCGGTGCCGTAGTACGTGCCGTTCGCGTCGACGAGGCTGCGGCCTCGGGCGCCGGGCTCCACGACGACGTACCCGGCGGCCAGCGCCAGCGCCTGCCTGCTGGTACCGCCGCCCATGCCGGACGCGCTGATCCCGGTGGCGTTCGCGACGGAGGACGGCATGTATCCGCCGACGGCGTTGGCGAAGAGGATGGGTGCGTCGGAGGCGTCCACGGCGGCGCCGTCGATGGACACGGGGACGCTGACGTTCAGGGACTGGTAGACCGCGTTCACCGGCTTGGCCACGTAACTGGCGACCTTGAAGAAGCGGTAGGTCACGCTGTGCGCGGTGCCGGTGGTGTCCTTGATGCTGATGGTCTGCTCGGTGTAGGCGGTGGGGTCGAAGACCAGGGAGGTGTCGGCCGCCGCCCCGGAGCCCGCGGAAGCCCTGCCCTGCCCGGCCGCGGCGGCCTCCGGGGCGTACCCGAGGGCAGGCACGGCCCCTGCCGCGGTGAGTCCCATGACCACAGTCCTGCGCTTCACTCGCTTCACATCCATCTCGTCCGTAGGCAGCTCTTGCCGTCGCCTCTTGCTACCACCCGCACCCTCGAATCGTCACCGAAATTGTCAACAATCACAGCTTCGCTGCGCAGATTGGCCGAGAGCCGTCACCCGCCGCGCCCGCCCTACCCTGGAGCCATGAACCACGCCCAGCTCACCGCGCTCGGCCGTGCCCTCCGACTCCTCGGCGAGCACGGCGAAGCGCTCACCGGCGACACCCCGGACACCCGGCTGCACGAGGTCAAGGCCGATCTGCGGCGTGCCCTGGACCTGCTGGACGACAGCGTCGTCGGCGCCACGCCCACCACCCGCTGCGCCGAGCACCCGCACGGCCCGGTCGACGAGGCTGCCCCCGACCTGTGCCTGCTCTGCGAGACCCGCCGCCGGGCGGCCCGCCGGGCCGAGTTCAACGGCCCCGCCCCGCAGGCGCCTTACAGCGCTCCCACCCCCTCCACCTCCCGATACGGCACCCGCGCCGACCGCCCGCAGCCCCAGCAGCGCTGGCTGGCAGAGCTGTGGACCGGCCAGGAGTGGCAGCTCTGCGGGACGCCGCGCAGGGACCGCCGCGAGGCCGAGCTCTACATCGCCGCCCTGCGCCGCGGATCCCGGCCAGCGATGGCCTACCGGCTGGTGCACGAGTTCACCGACTACGAGGTGCTGCGCATCTGGGGCACCCCGGTGAAGGTCGACATCGAGCCCCTCGGCAACCTCTAGGACCGCCACCGCCGTACGGCTCTCAGTCCCTGTCGCGTACACCCCCGTCCAGCAACGGCAGCGGCGGGAAGCCGTGCCCCTCCCACAGCCGACGGGAGGTCTCCTCCGGGTACGGGCGCACCTGCGGCTCCGCGCCCAGCACCTGCACCAGCCGCCGCTCCGGGTCGTAGGCCGGCCAGCCCGGGTCTCCCGTCCGTGCGAAGGATGTCCACGACCGCTGGAATTCCGCCGTCAGGGCCCGAGCCTCGTCCGTGACCTCCGCCCCCGCGAACAGCAGGTTCCCGAGGTCCGCCGTGTAGGTGCCGAACAGCAGCGGGATGTCCAGGCCGTGGCACGCGCCCAGGGCGCCGCCGGCTCCCGGGGCCGGCCAGGTCAGCTCGTAGACATGGGCCCGGCCACCGCCCGCCACCTGCGCCTCGGCCAGCTGCAGGGAGGGTATGTGGAACAGCCAGTCCGACTGCACCCGCTCGTACAGCTCGCCCGCGTCCGCTTCCGGGAAGGCCGATCGGTAGGCCTGTTCGCCCTCCGCTCCCCCGCCCGGGGCGAACAGCCGCAGCACGGCGGTCGCCTGTTCCTCGGTCACCTTGCCCAGCAGGCCGCCCAGGACGAGGAACAGCCGGAACTCCTGCGCGTTGTGTCCGACGATCAGCTCGACGTCCCGAGCGGCGCCCGCCGCCAGCGCCTGCCAGGGAGTCGTCGGCAGGATCTCGCCGTCGACCACGGGAGAGAACGGGGTGACCGTGGGCGCGACCTGTCCCCACCGGTCCACCCGCTGTGCCATCTTCGCGCCCAGCGCCGCACCGGCCTCGGTCAGCGTGCGCGGATCCACCGTGCCCAGGTCTGCGGCCGTCGGACGCAGGCCGGCCTCCGCGGCGATCGCGCTCGCGAGGTCGCGGGCCAGTTCGTCGGAGAAGTAGGTGCCGGGCACGCTCTGCGCGATGGCCCGCCCGAACAGGCCCCGGGCGCCCGGCATGGCCAGCAGCGAGGCCACCGAACCGGCGCCCGCCGACTCGCCGAAGACGGTCACCCGGCCGGGGTCGCCGCCGAACGCCGTGATGTTGTCCCGCACCCACTCCAGCGCGGCGACCTGGTCCAGCAGCCCCCGGTTGGCGGGCGCGCCCTCGATCCGCGCGAACCCCTCTATGCCGACCCGGTAGTTGAAGGTGACGATGACCAGGTCACCGGCGCGGGCGAGGTGCTGCGCGTCGTAACCGGGGCTGCCGGAGTGACCGAGCTTGTAGGCGCCGCCGTAGATCCACACCATCACCGGCCGGGCGGCCGACGGGTCCGGTTCGATGTCCGGGGTCCAGACGTTGACCGTCAGCCAGTCGTCGCCGGTCGGGGCGCCCGGGATCCCGGCCCGGCCCTGGATGCCCGCCTCCTGCGGGGGCGGCGGGCCGAAGGCGTACGCGTCCCGCGTCCCGTCCCACGGGTGGGGCGGGCGCGGGGCCTGGAAGCGGGCCTCGCCGACCGGCGGCGCGGCGAAGGGGATACCGCGGAAGACCGTCAGGTCCTCCTCGCGGAGACCTCGTACGACGCCGGCCGTGGTACGGGCGACGAGCCGGTCGGTGGCGTCGGGTGTCGTCATTGATCACTCCTGAAATGGCGGCTGCTCGTGGAACGGACGGTGATCGGCGAAAGTGCCGAAGGCGGCTGTCACCCCTCGTGTGGGTGACAGCCGCCTCCGGCACGTCGGTTGGCGCTCACGCCTTGGCCGGGGCGGCCTCCTCGGCGCCTTCCGTGCCTGCCGCGTCGTCCACCACCGAGAGCCCGGCCGGGGCCTTGCGCTTCGGGATGAAGGTGGCGAAGAGGAAGGCGGCCAGGGCCGCGCCGGCTCCGATGGCCATGACGACCTTGAAGCCGTTCTCCGAGGGAAGGGCGTAGCCGCCGAAGTCGGTGGTCATCTGAGCGAGGATCACGCCGGCGATGGCGCTGGCGAAGCTGGTGCCCAGGGACCGCATCAGGGTGTTGAGGCTGTTGGCCGCGCCCGTCTGGGAGGGGTCGACGGCGCCCATGATCAGGGCCGGGAGCGCGCCGTAGGTGAAGCCGATACCGGCGCCGATGATGCAGGACACCAGGATCAGGTGCCAGACCTCGGACATGAGCAGGATGTTCAGGCCGTAGCCGGAGGCGACGATCAGCGCGCCGATCATCAGGGTGACCTTGGGGCCCTTGGCCTTGGTGATCTTGGCGGACACGGCGGACATGACCATCATGACCAGGCCCTGCGGGGCCAGCACCAGACCGACGGTCAGCATCGACCTGCCCAGGCCGTAGCCGGTCTGCTCGGGCAGCTGGAGCAGCTGGGGCAGGACCAGGGACATCGCGAACATCGAGAAGCCGAGGGCGATCGAGGCGAGGTTGGTGAAGAGCACCTGCGGCTTCGCGGTGGTGCGCAGGTCGACCAGCGGCTGCTTCGCCTTGAGCTCCCACCAGCCCCAGGCGGCCAGGATCAGGACGGCGGCGGCACCCAGGCCCAGCGTCGTACCGGAGGTCCAGCCCCAGTCGGCGCCCTTGGACACGGCCAGCAGCAGCGAGACCAGACCGGCCGACAGACCGAGCGAGCCGACGAGGTCGAAGCGGCCGCCGACACGGAGCTGCGATTCCGGGACGAACAGCAGCACGAGCAGGAAGGAGACGACACCGAGGGCGGCGGAGGTCCAGAAGAGGATGTGCCAGTCCCAGTTGTCCGCGATGAACGCGGCGGTGGGCAGACCGAGCGCGCCGCCGACGCCGAGGGAGGCGCTCATCACCGCCGTCGAACCGGCGAGCTTCTCGGCGGACACCGTGTCCCGCAGGATGCTGATGCCCAGCGGCACCACGGCGGCCGACAGACCCTGGAGCGCACGGCCGACGATCATCGGGACGAGCGAGTCAGCGAGGGCGCAGACCACCGAGCCGGACACCAGCAGCACGATGCTGGTGAGCAGCATCCGCCGCTTGCCGACCATGTCACCGAGCCGCCCCACGACCGGGGTGGCGACGGCGGCGGCGAGCAGCGTGGCGGTGACCGCCCAGGCGGTGTCGGAGGCGGGCGCGTCCAGCAGCTTGGGCAGCTCGGGGACGATCGGGATGACCAGCGTCTGCATCAGCGAGACGACGATCCCGGCCAGGGCCAGCACCGCCACCACGGCGTTCGACCTCGGTGGGGCGGATGTTCCCGCCGCAGCGGGTCGGGCAAGGGCGTCGGACATGACAGGGCCTCCGTCGGATGCACGAGGGATGTGAACTGCTTGACTCAAGCAAGCTTATGCAGATTGATTGAGTTAAGCAAGCTAAATTTCCCGTGCCCGCGCCCCCGAGGGAGAAAGCGAAGGTCGGACGAGGGTCGGACGAGGGTCGGAACGGAGGTCAGGCGCAGGTCACGCACGGAGGTCGGACGGAGAGACTCCCCGGGGCCTCAGCCGTGGCGCGCGATGATCTCCCGCGTCCGCTCCTCGTCCAGCTCGTAGACCGTCTCGTGGGCACGCGGATCCCGTGCGTGCAGGGTGTGGAACATCGGTCCCGTCGCCCCGCCCAGCTCCACCAGGGATGCGGACGCCCCACGCACCGCCCGTTCGGTGCCGGGCGCGGTGGTCAGGTCGATGCGGTTGACGACACCGGGCGTCACCCACACCGGCACGCCGGCCAGCAGCCCGAAGAGCTGGAGATGGAAGTGCCCGGTGAGCAGCACGCGGACGTCACTCCCCCGGACAACCTCCGCCAGCCCCTCGGGGTCGCGCAGCCCGAAGACCCGCTGGGTAGCCGAGATGCCGAGGCCGATCGGAGGGTGATGGAAGGCGACGACGGTGCCGTGCTCGGCCGGCGTGCTCAAGACGTCCCGCAGCCAGTCCAGCTGGCCTGCGCCGAGCCGGCCGTACACCTCCCCCGGAACCAGTGAGTCGAGGGTGACGAGCCGCCAACCGCCCACCGTGCTGACGGCGGCCCGCTCGGCGCCGGGGAAGTCGAGGGCGGCATCCGGGTGGCCGCTGCCCAGCACCTTCGCGAAGGCGGTCCGCTCGTCGTGGTTGCCGGTGGTGTAGAAGACGGGGGCGCCGAGGGAGCGCGCGAAGCCGCCGATCAGCTCCCGCACGGTCGTGTACGCCTCCACCGAGCCGTCGTCGGCGAGGTCGCCGGTGACGACGACCGCCTCCACGTCCCGCAGGTGGCGGAGTTCGCCGAGCAGGAGCCGGAGGGAGTCGGCGGCGTCGACCCGACGGCCGTCGGGCCCGTCGACGCGGCCGATATGGGTGTCCGAGAGATGAAGGATTCTCATCTCCCGGACCATACCCGCGAGTTGACGCTCAGCGAGGTGTCGCTCAGCTGAGGGTGCGCAGCGCGGCGGCGTCGTACGGCTTCAGTTCGTCGAGACGCCCGTCGAGCACCTTGGCCGCCCACTCCGGGTCCTGGAGCAGCGCACGCCCGACGGCCACCATGTCGAACTCGTCGCGCTCCAGCCGGTCGAGGAGGTCGTCGATGCCCTTGACCGGGGAGCCCTCGCCCGCGAAGGCCCTGATGAAGTCGCCGTCGAGTCCGACCGAGCCGACCGTGATGGTGGGCCTGCCGGTGAGCTTCTTCGTCCAGCCCGCGAGGTTGAGGTCCGAGCCGTCGAACTCCGGGAGCCAGTAGCGGCGGGTGGAGGCGTGGAAAGCGTCGACACCGGCGGCGGCGAGCGGGGCGAGGATGGCCTCCAGCTCCTCCGGCGTCTCGGCGAGTCGCGCGTCGTACGCCTCCTGCTTCCACTGCGAGTAGCGGAAGATGATCGGGAACTCGGCCGAGACGGTCTCGCGCACGGCGGCCACGACCTCGGCGGCGAACTTCGCACGGGCCACGGCGTCACCGCCGTAGGCGTCGGTGCGGCGGTTGGTGCCGGCCCACAGGAACTGGTCCACGAGGTATCCGTGGGCGCCGTGGATCTCGACGCCGTCGAAGCCGATGCGCTCGGCGGCGGCCGCGGCCTCGGCGAACGCGCCGATGACGTCGTCCAGGTCGCGCTGGGTCATCGCCTTGCCGGTGCCCTCGGTACCGTCGACCCGGATGCCGGAGGGGCCGACGGCGGGCGCGTCCGCGAACGGCGGCTCACCCTGGTTGCGCACCATCCCGATGTGCCACAGCTGCGGCACGATCGTCCCGCCGCCCGCGTGCACGGCCTCCGCGACCTTCGCCCAGCCCGCGAGCTGCTCCGCACCGTGGAACCGCGGCACCCGGTCGCTCTGCCCCGCCGACTCGTGCCCGACGTACGTCCCCTCGGTGACGATGAGGCCCACACCGGCGGCGGCCCGACGGCCGTAGTACGACACGACGTCCTCGCCGGGAACGCCGTCCGGGGAGAACATGCGCGTCATCGGCGCCATGGCGATGCGGTTCGGGACGGTGAGTCCGTTGATGGACACCGGGCGGGCGAGAATCTCGGCGGCGCGCGTGGCGGCGGGCGGGGTGATGCTCACGTGGGGGGCTCCTCGGGACGATGGACCAGTGGGTATGTGCACATGCATTGAGTGCCTCTCCCACTGAAACCCCTCGGCCCTCCGCGCCATTCCGAGCCCCGGGAGTCAGCCCCTGTGATCCCGGCCACGCGCCCGGGCCGCACATCCCGGCCACACGTCCCGGCCGCGAGAATGACGCCATGCCGAAGCCCCCGCCGCTCCCCTCCCTGCTCTCCTCCCCCGAGCTGGAACGGTCCTCCGTGGTCGCCAACAACACCATGAACCGCGAGCGCGGCCTCACCGGCGTGAACAGCTACGCCCGCGAACTGGGCGTCGACCTCCTGGCCCACCTGGCGCACCGCCCCGCACCCTCCTGGCTGGACCTGTGCAGCGGCGAGGGCCGCGCCCTGCGCGAGGCGGCGTCCGCCCTGCCGGCCGAGGCGGTCCTCACCGCCGTCGACCTGGTGGGCCCGCTCGTTCCGCGGCCCGCCCCGCCCGCCCTGGAGGAGACAGTCGCCTCCGTCTCCTCCTGGACCCCGGCCCGGACCTACGACCTGATCACCTGCGTCCACGGCCTGCACTACGTCGGCGACCAGCTCGGCCTGCTCACCCGCGCGGCGTCCTGGCTGACCGAGGACGGTCTGCTGGCCGCCCACTTCGACCCGGAGTCGGTGCGCCACGCCGACGGCTCGACCGCCGCGAGACCGGCGGTCTCAGCCCTGCGCGCGGCGGGCTACGACTACAGCCCCCGCCACCACCGCCTCACCCTCCGGGGGCCCCGAGCCGTCCGCCTCCCGTTCCGCTACCTGGGCGCCGACCCGGCCGCCGGCCCCAACTACACGGGCCAGCCCGCCATCGCCTCCTACTACACCGCCTCCTGACCGACGGCCGGCTCCCGGGAGTTGGGCGTGGCGGTTCAGCATGCGCACCCTCTCTCGCAGCACCTCGGCAGGCGCCACCTCTTCCGCGTCCTCTCGAGCACCCCGCGAACGCCCGAGGGCGGCACCCCCCGTTTCCGGGAAGTGCCGCCCTCGGTCCGAAGGACAGGCGATCGACCAGAGGTCGATCAGAAGTCCATGTCACCGCCCGGCATGCCGCCGCCGGCGGGCGCGGCGGCCTTCTCCGGCTTGTCGGCGATGACGGCCTCGGTGGTGAGGAACAGCGCGGCGATGGAGGCGGCGTTCTGCAGGGCAGAGCGCGTGACCTTCGCCGGGTCGATGATGCCTTCGGCGATCATGTCGACGTAGTCACCCGTCGCGGCGTTCAGGCCGTGACCGATGGGCAGGTTGCGGACCTTCTCGACGACGACGCCACCCTCGAGACCACCGTTGACGGCGATCTGCTTCAGCGGGGCCTCGAGCGCGATGCGCACGGCGTTGGCGCCGGTCGCCTCGTCACCCTCGAGGTCCAGCTTCTCGAAGACGGAGGACGCCTGGATGAGGGCCACGCCACCACCGGCGACGATGCCCTCCTCGACGGCGGCCTTCGCGTTGCGGACGGCGTCCTCGATGCGGTGCTTGCGCTCCTTGAGCTCCACCTCGGTGGCGGCACCGGCCTTGATGACCGCGACACCGCCGGCGAGCTTCGCCAGGCGCTCCTGCAGCTTCTCGCGGTCGTAGTCCGAGTCGCTGTTCTCGATCTCGGCGCGGATCTGGTTGACCCGACCGGCGACCTGGTCCGAGGAGCCGGCACCGTCGACGATGGTGGTCTCGTCCTTGGTGATGACGACCTTGCGGGCCTTGCCGAGCAGGTCGATGGTCGTGTTCTCGAGCTTGAGACCGACCTCCTCGGAGATGACCTCGCCACCGGTGAGGATGGCGATGTCGTTCAGCATCGCCTTGCGGCGGTCGCCGAAGCCCGGGGCCTTGACCGCGACGGACTTGAAGGTCCCGCGGATCTTGTTGACGACCAGCGTCGACAGGGCCTCGCCCTCGACGTCCTCGGCGATGATCAGCAGCGGCTTGCCGCCCTGCATGACCTTCTCGAGGAGCGGGAGCAGGTCCTTGACGTTCGCGATCTTGGAGTTCGCGATCAGGATGTACGGGTCGTCGAGGACGGCCTCCATACGCTCCATGTCGGTGGCGAAGTACGCCGAGATGTAGCCCTTGTCGAAGCGCATACCCTCGGTGAGCTCCAGCTCCAGACCGAAGGTCTGGGACTCCTCGACGGTGATGACGCCTTCCTTGCCGACCTTGTCCATCGCCTCGGCGATGAGCTCGCCGATCTGGGTGTCGGCGGCGGAGATGGAGGCCGTGGAAGCGATCTGCTCCTTGGTCTCGACATCCTTGGCCTGCTCGAGCAGGGCACCGGAGACGGCCTCGACGGCCTTCTCGATACCGCGCTTGAGGGCCATCGGGTTGGCGCCGGCGGCTACGTTGCGCAGGCCTTCCTTGACCAGGGCCTGGGCGAGGACGGTCGCGGTGGTCGTACCGTCACCGGCGACGTCGTCCGTCTTCTTGGCGACTTCCTTGACCAGCTCGGCGCCGATCTTCTCGTACGGGTCCTCGAGCTCGATCTCCTTGGCGATGGAAACACCATCGTTGGTGATCGTGGGTGCGCCCCACTTCTTCTCGAGGACGACGTTGCGGCCCTTGGGGCCGAGCGTCACCTTCACGGCGTCCGCGAGCTGGTTCATGCCGCGCTCGAGGCCGCGCCGTGCCTCCTCGTCGAACGCGATGATCTTGGCCATGTGAAGTGGTCCTCCCGGACTGGGGTGGATTGCTCCGGACCGCGCTGGCGCCCGCGACGGACGGCTCGCCGGCCTCGTGGTTCCTTGCCCCACCTGGCCTGCGGGCCTCACCGACCCGGTCCTCGTTGTCACTCTCACCTTCAGAGTGCTAACGCCAATGATTAGCACTCGACCCATGAGAGTGCAAGCGCCTCCACCGGACCCGTGCCCTTCCGGACACCCCTCGCGGACGGCTCGCCGACGCCTCGCGGACGCCCCCGGACAGACCGAAGGGCTCGCCCCCCGTGGAGGTGCGAGCCCTTCGTCAGTTGTACAGAAGAACGACGCTTTCAGTCGGCGCGTGCTTCAGCCGGTCGCGAGCCGGACCATGTCCGCCTGCGGCCCCTTCTGACCCTGCGAGATCTCGAAATCGACCCGCTGACCCTCTTCCAGGGTGCGGTAGCCGTCCATCTGAATCGCGCTGTAGTGGACGAAAACATCCGCACCACCGTCGACCGCGATGAAGCCGTACCCCTTCTCCGCGTTGAACCATTTGACGGTGCCCTGAGCCATGCCTAACTCCCCTATTACTGGCCCTTGCACGGATCCACACTTCGCGGATCCGGGTCAGACCTCACCCCCCGGTTGGCTTGGGGGCGTGCGCCGGAACGCGTCGACCGCGGCTGAATGTATCTGTCCAACTGCCGTCTGCAACAGGTCAGTCGGACGAGAATTCCGGACGCATGGGATCCGGAATGTGGCGAGAATTCGCCTGAATTAAGGGCAAGTCGGGCCCTACATAAGCCACAAAAGCCACGAAAGAGGCGCACACATTGGCTGCTTCTTGTCGGGCGCGAGGCAGAAATCAAAGGCTCCGGATCCGGTGATCCGGACCGGGTTCCCCAACTGTACCGCGCTCAACCACACTGAATTGCCCCCTCCGCTTCTATCGCGGAGAGGGCAATTCGATGAACACTCGGTAATCGCTGTTACCGACGGTTACTACCGATGGGTACTGAACTACGGTCAGCCACCTGCGACGGCCGGGATGATCGAGACGCCGGCGCCGTCCGGGGTCGCCGTCTCCAGCCCCTGCTCGAAGCGGACGTCGTCGTCGTTCACGTACACGTTGACGAACCGACGCAGCTTGCCCTGGTCGTCCAGGACCCGGGCGGCGATGCCGGTGTGGTTCTTCTCCAGGTCGGCGATGACCTCACCGAGGGTCGCCCCCTCGGCCTTCACCTCGGCCTGGCCGCCGGTGTAGGTGCGCAGGATGGTGGGGATGCGGACGTTGACGCTCATGTCTGGTGGTCTCCGGTCGGGTAGTCGGCCTCAGGGACGCGGGGCTGTCTGGATCGTGCGACTGCCGCCGCGTGGGCGCGGCCGGCCCACGCCGGCCCGCAGCACACATACGGTCTTACAGCGGAGCGCCCCGCTCATGACGCGAGGCCGGCCTCGCGGAAGGAGTCGAGGTTGGGACGGATGGTCGCGGTCAGCCCGGTGCCGGCCACCGCGTCCAGGGTCTTCAGTCCGTCGCCCGTGTTGAGGACGACGGTCGTCCTGGTCGGGTCGAGAAGGCCGTTCTCGATCAGCTTGCGCGTCACGCCCACCGTCACACCACCGGCGGTCTCCGCGAAGATGCCCTCGGTGCGCGCCAGCAGCTTGATCGCGTCGACGACCTGCTCGTCGTTCACGTCCTCCACCGCGCCGCCGGTGCGCCGCGCGATGTCGAGGACGTACGGACCGTCCGCGGGGTTGCCGATGGCCAGCGACTTGGCGATGGTGTTCGGCTTCTGGGGGCGGACCACGTCGTGCCCGGCCTTGTAGGCCACGGACACCGGGGAGCAGCCCTCGGCCTGCGCGCCGAAGATCTTGTACGGCTTGTCCTCGACCAGCCCGAGCTTGATCAGCTCCTGGAGGCCCTTGTCGATCTTCGTGAGCTGGGAGCCGGAGGCGATCGGCACGACCAGCTGGTCCGGCAGCCGCCAGCCGAGCTGCTCACAGATCTCGTACGCCAGCGTCTTGGAACCCTCGGCGTAGTACGGCCGCAGGTTGACGTTGACGAAGCCCCAGCCCTCGCCCGCCGAGTCGCCGATGAGCTCGGAGCAGAAGCGGTTGACGTCGTCGTAGTTGCCCTCGATGCCGACGAGCTCGCCGCCGTAGATCGCGGCCATGACGACCTTGCCCTGCTCCAGGTCGTGCGGGATGAACACGCAGGACCGGAAGCCCGCCCGGGCGGCGGCGGCGCCGACGGCACCGGCCAGGTTGCCCGTGGAGGAGCAGGAGAGAGTGGTGAAGCCGAACGCGCGGGCGGCCTCGATGGCCTGGGCGACGACGCGGTCCTTGAAGGAGTGCGTCGGGTTGCCGGAGTCGTCCTTGACGAAGAGCTTGCCGGCGTCGACACCCAGTTCACGGGCGAGGTTGTCGGCCTGGACGAGCTTGGTCCAACCGGGGTTGATGTTGGGCTTGTCGGCCACGTCCGCGGGGACGGGCAGCAGCGGCGCGTAGCGCCAGATGTTCGCGGGCCCCGCCTCGATGCGCTTGCGGAGCTCCTCCGTGTCGTAGGAGGAGAAGTCGTAGGCGATCTCGAGCGGGCCGAAACACTCCTCGCAGGCGAAGACCGGGCCGAGGGGCACGCGGTGGCCGCACTCGCGGCAGGTCAACGCCGCGGCCGGACCGAGGTCGACAGCAGAGGACGTCGTAGAGTCGGTGGTGCTTGCAACAGTCTGCGCAGCCATGTGAGGCGAGGCCCTTTCTCCTCATCTTCCTCACGACGCATCTCGCCGTGAGACGGATTTGGCACCTTCCCGAGCCGGGAGCCTCGCGAAGCGATCACCACGTGGATCAGTGATCGTTACGAGACCGGCTGGAGGGTTGCCGGGGCTTCATCGGGCCGTATCCCTCTGCCCCTCTGGATGAGCGGTATGAAGTTGTGAACGGGGGGCGACCTCGGACATGCGATGGTCATCCGCGTTGTTCAAGACTGTAACCGAAGGCCAGGACAGTTGAGATAGTCGTCCGAACCGCGAGATGGATCACACGGTCACCTCCTGTGCACCCGGTGTGATCACGACAGTGAGGAGCCGCAGACTGTGCTTCGAGAAACTGAGCGCTGGCTGGCCACCCGCTCCTGGTCCGTGACCGATCGTCCGCTCCACCGGATCCTGGCCGCCAAGCGCGCCACGAACCAGTCGGTGTCCGTCGTCCTGCCCGCGCTGAACGAGGAGGAGACGGTCGGTGACATCGTCGCGGTCATCCGTCACGACCTCATGCACCAGGTCCCGCTCGTCGACGAGATCGTCGTCGTCGACTCGGGATCGACCGACCGTACGTCCGAGGTGGCCGCGGCGGCCGGCGCGCGGGTCGTCCACCGGGACGACATCCTGCCGCGGATACCGGCCGTGCCCGGCAAGGGCGAGGTCCTGTGGCGCTCCCTGCTGGTCACCACCGGGGACATCGTCTGTTTCATCGACGCCGATCTGAGGGAGTTCTCCTCGGACTTCGTCTCGGGGATCGTCGGCCCGCTGCTCACCGACCCCGGGGTGGATCTGGTCAAGGGCATGTACGACCGCCCGCTGGGCGGCGCGGCCGGCCAGGGCGGCAGGGTCACCGAGCTGATGGCCCGCCCGCTGCTCAACATGCACTGGCCGCAGCTGGCCGGGTTCGTGCAGCCGCTCGGCGGCGAGTACGCGGCCCGCCGCGGTCTGCTGGAGCAGCTGCCCTTCCCCGTCGGCTACGGCGTGGAGCTGGGCATGCTGGTGGACGCCCTGCACCTGGTGGGCCTGGACGCCCTCGCCCAGGTCGACATCGGCGTGCGCAAGCACCGTCACCAGGACGGGCAGGCGTTGGGCCGGATGGCGGCGGCCATCTACCGCACCGCCCAGCTCCGGCTGGCCCGCGGGCACCTGATCCGCCCGTCCCTGACCCAGTTCGAACGGAGCGCGGACGGCTTCGAGCCGCGCACGTACTCCGTGGACACCGAGGAACGGCCGCCGATGGCGGAGATCGCGGAGTACGCGACCCGCAAGGTCGCGTAACGCGTCGGACGGGCCGTATACGGCGATAGCGCCGATAACGGCGATATACGGCCAGATACGGCCCGTCCACACAGCGCGACCGTACGTTTGAGCGTTTCCCGACCGGGCTAGGTTGAGGCGTATGGCTTCCACGCACGACACTGCCGCCCCGGCCGCCGAGGTGCTGGTCGCGTCCAACCGCGGCCCGGTCTCCTACGAAGTACGCGAGGACGGCTCGCTGCACGCGAAACGCGGCGGCGGCGGGCTGGTCTCCGGTCTGTCGGCCATCGGACCCGAGGCGGGCGCCCTCTGGGTGTGCTCGGCACTCTCCGACGGCGACCGGGAGGCGGTCCGGCGCGGCGTCGGCGAGGAGGGCGTGCGCATGCTGGCCGTTCCGGCCGACGTGCACGCCGACGCGTACAACGGCATCGCCAACTCCGTGCTGTGGTTCGTCCACCACCTGCTCTACCAGACGCCGCTGGAGCCCGCCTTCGACGCGGAGTTCCGCCGCCAGTGGGCGTCGTACGAGGCCTACAACCGGGCGTTCGCGGAGGCGCTGGCCGAGGAGGCGGCGGACGGGGCGGCGGTCCTCGTGCAGGACTACCACCTGTGTCTGGTGCCGGGGATGCTGCGTGAGCTGCGCCCGGACCTGCGCATCGGCCACTTCTCGCACACGCCGTGGGCGCCGGTGGACTACTTCGCGCTGCTGCCGGGGGACATCCGCGAGCAGCTGCTGCACGGCATGCTCGGCGCGGACCGCCTGGGCTTCCTCACCCGGCGCTGGGCGGACGCGTTCACCGCGTGCTGTACGGAGTTCGCCGGCGGTCCCGGCAAGACGCAGATCGGCGTGCACGGTCTCGGCGCCGACGCCGACTTCCTGCGCGAGCGCTCGCACCGGCCGGACGTCGACGAGCGCTTGGCGGCGCTGCGCGCGGAGATCGGCGAGGGCCGCAAGGCGATCGTCCGCGTCGACCGCACCGAGTTGTCCAAGAACATCGTGCGCGGGCTCCTGGCCTACCGACAGCTGCTCGACGACCACCCGGAGTGGCGCGAACGGGTCGTCCACGTGGCCTTCGCCTACCCCTCCCGCCAGGACCTCGCCGTCTACCGCGACTACATGGCCGAGGTGCAGCGCCTGTCCGAGAAGATCAACGACGCCTACGGCACGCCCGGCTGGACCCCGGTCCTGCTCAACCTCAAGGACGACTTCGCCCGCTCCCTCGCGGCCTACCGGCTGGCCGACGTGGCCCTGGTGAACCCGATCCGCGACGGCATGAACCTGGTCGCCAAGGAGGTCCCGGTCGTCTCCGACGAGGGCTGCGCGCTGGTCCTGTCCCGGGAGGCGGGGGCCTACTGGGAGCTGCGCGAGGACGCGATCACGGTGAACCCGTACGACGTCCTGGAGACCGCCCGCGCCCTGCACGAGGGGCTGACCATGAAGCCGGAGGAGCGGGCCGCGCGCACGAAGCGGCTGTCCGCGGCGGCGACCGCGCTTCCCCCGGCCCAGTGGTTCCTGGACCAGCTGAACGCCCTGCGGGAGATTCAGCCGAGCTGAGCGGCCAGTTCCCGCAGCAGCCGTACGACGCCGGCGGGCCCGTCGACGACGAGGTCCGCGCGCTCCGCCAGTTCACCGACCTCGGTGCTGCCGCTGCACACCAGCAGCCCGGGTACGCCGTCCGTGCGGAGCTTCTCCACGGCGGCGAAGGCGGGCAGGTCGCCGAGGTCGTCACCGGCGTAGAGGACGGACCGCGCGCCGGTCTCGCGGACGTGCTCCAGCAGGGCGACGCCCTTGTCCATGCCCGGCGGGCGCAGCTCGAGGACCATCCGGCCGGGTTCCACGATCAGGCCGTGCCGGGCGGCGAGGTCGGTGAGCGGGGCCCGCAGCGCTTCGAAGGCGGCCCGGGGGTCGTCGGCGCGGCGGGTGTGCACGGCGACGGCCCGGCCGCCCTTCTCCTCGACCGAGACACCCGGCCGGTCCCCGGCGGCGGCCAGGACCCGCGGGAGTTCCGCGCGGACGGCGGCCACTCCGGGGTGCGGGGCCGGGGCGCTGAGGGCGCCGGTGCGGGCGTCCCAGCGTTCGGCGCCGTAGTGGCCGAGGACGGAGAGGTGTTCCAGTCCTTCGGCCCCGGCGAAACCGCCGTGCCGTACGGCGACCTCGGCGGGCCGCCCGGTGATGACGGCCACGGCGGCGACCTTCGGCGCGAGGGCGGTGAGCGCGGGTACGGCGTCGGGGTGCGCCCGGGCGTCCTCCGGGTTCTCGACGATCGGGGCGAGGGTGCCGTCGAAGTCGAGCGCGACGAGCGTGGTGGCGGGCCGGCCGACGATCGCGTCGAGCGCGGCGCGGCCCGCCGGGGTGACCGGAACGGGGAGGGGAAGGGGTTCGGGTTCCGAGGAATGCGTCTCGTGGGTGCCCATACGCCGACGATAACCAACGCACGCCCGCGGCCAGGACGCGCCTGACCGTTCCCGCCGGGCGCGCATGGTCAGACACGCCCTAGCGCTCCCCCCGCCTCGCCTCCCGCACCCTGCGCAGTCTGTTCACCGTGACCGGGTCGTGGGCCAGGGCGCGCGGGTCGTCCAGGAGGGCGTTGAGGAGTTGGTAGTAGCGGACCGGGGACAGGTCCAGTTCCTCGCGTATCGCCCGTTCCTTCGCGCCGGGGCCGGAGAACCCGCGCCGCTCCAGGGCGAGGATGCCCCGCTCCCCCGCCCCCAGCTCGTCGTCCGCTTCCGCTCGCCGCTCCATGTCCGCACGGTAACGCCAGGCACCGACAGCGGCCCAGCGCCGGGCGGCTCGTCAGCCGGTGCCGGCGTCCAGCGTCGTGGCCGTGGTCTGGAGTTCGCCCAGTACGCCGGCCGGGTCGCCGTTCGCGGTCACGGCCTGGCCGATCCGCTGCTTGATCTCCGCGCTGACCTTCGCCCAGGAGGTCCGTCCGACGGGGTAGGTCTCGGAGAGCGGGAGCTCGTCGAGGAACGGCTTGAGGTCGGCGTCCTCCTTGGCCGCGCCCATGACCTGGGAGGCCGAGTTGGTGACCGGCAGCAGGTCGTACTCGCGGGAGAAGTCCAGCACGTTCTTCTCGCTGTAGACGTAGTCGAGGAAGTCGCCGACCTGCTCGGCGTGTCCGTTCTGTTTGAAGGCGGTCATCCAGTCGGCGACGCCCATGGAGACCTTGGTCGGCCCGGCGACGCCGGGCATCGGCACCATGCCGAACTTCACGCCCTTGCTCGCGGCCGCCTTCATCAGCGAGGGGTGCCCGTTGAGCATGCCCACGTCGCCGGCGGCGAACGCGGCGAACGCGGCGGCCCGGTTCAGCTTGTCCGGCGCGACCGGCCCGGTGAGGCCCTTGCCGACCAGGTCGTCCTTCAGCCAGTCGAAGGTCTCGACGTTCTCGGTGGAGTCGATGCTGTAGGCGCTGACGGTCTGGGTGTAGCCGCCCCCGCCGCTGAGCAGCCACTGAAGGGTCTCGGCCTGCGCCTCCTCGGACCCGAGGGGCAGCGCGTACGGGAACTTCACGCCCTCGTCCTTGAGCGCCTTCGCATCCTCGGCGAGCTCGGCCCAGGTGGTCGGCGGGGTCAGGCCGGCCTCGGCGAAGAGGGTCTTGTTGTAGAACAGCAGCCGCGTGGAGGAGGCGAACGGCATGCCGTACCGCACCCCGCGCACCTCGCCCGCGTTGGCGAGCTGGGAGACGAAGTCGGCCTCGACGGGGATGGAGAGCACATCGCTCACCTTGTAGAGCCGGTCGGCGGCCGCGTAGTCGGCGTAGGCGCCGATCTGGGCCATGTCGGGGGCCTTGCCCGCGTCGACCATCGCCTTGACCTTGGCGTCCACGTCGTTCCAGGAGTAGACGGTCACGTCGACGGTGACGCCGGGGTGGTCCTTCTCGTAACCCTCGACGAGCTTGTCCCAGTACTTCTCGGAACTGTTGGCGCTGCTGTCGCCGTAGTCGGCGGCGACGAGTCTCAGCGTGACGTCGTCGGAGTCTCCGGACAGTCCGCAGCCGGTGAGGACCGCGGCCATGCCGAGGGCCGACACCCCCGCGACCGCTCCCGTGATCGTTCCTGACTTCCGTGCCCGCCGCTGCACCGTGACGCTCCCAACTGATTGCTCATACCAATGGACCGCTATGCGGATTAAGGTCTACACCACCCATGTGGACTAGACCTCTTCCGGCCTCCGAGGCGGCACGGTACCCCCACAACCCGCGAGTGGACTAGACCTCTCGCGGGTCCTCGGTCCACACTGTCCCCGTGAGACATGTCATCGCCCTGGACGTGGGCGGCACCGGGATGAAGGCCGCCCTGGTCGGCGCGGACGGCGCACTGCTGCACCGGGCCCGCCGGCCCACCGGCCGTGAGCGCGGACCCGACGCGGTCGTCGCCGGCATCCTCGACTTCGCCGCCGAGCTGCGCGAACACGGCGCCCGGCAGTTCGGCGAGCCCGCGGCCGCGGCGGGCGTGGCCGTGCCCGGCATCGTCGACGAGGCGAACGGCGTCGCCGCCTACGCGGCCAACCTGGGCTGGCGGGACGTACCCCTGCGCGCACTGCTCGCCGACCGACTCGGCGCCCCCGTCGCCCTCGGGCACGACGTGCGCACCGGCGGCCTCGCCGAGGGCCGGATCGGTGCCGGCCGGGGCGCGGACCGGTTCCTGTTCGTGGCGCTGGGCACCGGCATCGCGGGCGCGATCGGCGTCGACGGCCGGGTGGAGGCGGGCGCCCACGGCTTCGCGGGCGAGATCGGCCACATCGTCGTACGGCCCGGCGGAACCCCGTGTCCGTGCGGGCAGCACGGCTGTCTGGAGCGCTTCGCGTCGGCGGCGGCGGTCAGCGAGGCATGGGCGGCGGCCTGCGGGGACCCGGAGGCGGACGCCGCGGACTGCGCGAAGGCCGTCGTGTCCGGCGACCCGAACGCCGTCCGGGTCTGGCAGACCGCCGTGGACGCGCTCGCCGACGGCCTGGTCACCGCCCTCACCCTGCTGGACCCCCGCACGCTCGTCATCGGTGGCGGCCTCGCCGAGGCGGGGGAAACCTTGTTCACGCCCCTACGGGACGCGGTCCGCCGACGGGTGACCTTCCAGAAGCTTCCGGAGATCGTCCCGGCGGCCCTGGGCGACACCGCCGGCTGCCTGGGCGCGGGCCTCCTGGCCTGGGATCTCCTCAACACAACCGACGGCATGGAGGTAACACCCTGATGGCCACCCCCCTAGGGGCGCGGGGAACTGCGCAACGACCCACGACGCGCCCGCAGGTACTCACCGGCGCCAGGGTGGTACTGCCGACGGGCACGGTTCCCGACGGCCGCGTCACGATCGACGGCACGAAGATCGCGGCCGGAGCCCCGCACGGGGACGTCATCGACGTGACGGGCCACTGGCTGGTCCCCGGCTTCATCGACCTGCACAACCACGGCGGCGGCGGAGCCTCCTTCTCCGGCACGGCCGAGGACGTTCTGAAGGCCATCCACACCCACCGGCTGCACGGCACCACCACCCTCGTCGCGTCCACCGTCACCGACGACATGGACATCCTGGTCCGTCAGGCCGGCCTGCTGAGCGAGCTGGCCGAGCAGGGCGACCTGGCCGGCATCCACTTCGAGGGCCCCTTCATCTCGCCGTGCCGCAAGGGCGCGCACTCCGAGGCGCTGCTGCGCGACCCCGACCCGGCGGAGGTGCGCAAGCTGATCGACGCGGCGCGCGGCCGGGCGAGCATGGTCACCCTCGCGACGGAACTCCCGGGCGGCCTGGACTCCGTACGACTGCTCGCCGAGCACGGTGTGATCGCCGCCGTCGGGCACACGGACGCGACGTACGAGCAGACGGTTCAGGCCATCGAGGCCGGAGCCACCGTGGCCACCCACCTCTTCAACGCGATGCCGCCGCTCGGCCACCGCAGCCCCGGCCCGATCGCCGCGCTCCTGGAGGACGAGCGGGTGACGGTCGAGCTCATCAACGACGGCACGCACCTGCACCCGGCCGCCTTGGAGCTGGCGTTCCGTCACGCGGGCCCGGGCCGGGTGGCGTTCATCACGGACGCGATGGACGCGGCCGGCATCGGCGACGGCCGCTACCTGCTCGGCCCGCTGGAGGTCGAGGTCAGCGACGGCGTGGCCCGGCTGGTGGAGGGCGGCTCGATCGCGGGCTCCACCCTCACCCAGGACCGCGCCTTCCAGCGGGCGGTGACGATCGACCGGCTGCCGGTCGAGGACGTCGTCGCCGCGCTGTCCGCCAACCCGGCCCGGCTGCTGGGCATCGAGGACAGGGTGGGCTCACTGGAGGCCGGCAAGGACGCCGACCTGGTCCTGCTGGACGAGAACTTCGAGGTCAAGGGCGTGATGCGCAAGGGGGATTGGGTGGTGGATCCCCAACTGGCCTGAAACGTCCCCCCGCACAGGAACGGTGGCCGACCCGCGCACTGGGCCGGTCGCCGTCTCTTTGGCATGATCAGGCCTCCGGAAGCCGGAAGAGTTCCGGAACCGTTCATGTACGCATGCCAGCCGGGGGAGGCCGCCAGGTGATCCTCACCGTCACCCTGAACACCGCTCTCGACCTCACCTATCGTGTGCCGGCGCTGCGGCCGCACACCTCGCACCGGGTGACCGACGTGCGGGAACGGCCCGGCGGCAAGGGGCTGAACGTCGCCCGGGTGCTGGCCGCCCTCGGCCACGAGGTGACGGTGACCGGTTTCGTGGGCGGCCCCACCGGCCGGGTCGTACAGGAACGACTCACCGCCGTGACCGGGATCGTGGACGCCCTCGTCCCGGTCGCCGGGACCACCCGCCGCACGGTCGCGGTCGTCGACGCCCGCACCGGCGACACGACCCAGCTGAACGAACCCGGCCCGGTGATCGCGCCGGCCGAGTGGTCCGCCTTCCAGGAGGCGTACGAGGGGCTGCTCGCCGGCGCCGACGCGGTGGCCCTGTGCGGCAGTCTGCCGCCGGGCGTGCCGGTGGGCGCGTACGCGGTCCTGGTGCGGCGGGCACGGGCCGCGGGTGTCCCCGTACTGCTGGACACGAGCGGGGAGCCGTTGCGCCGCGGGGTCGCCGCCCGCCCGGACATCGTCAAGCCGAACGCCACCGAACTGGCCGAACTCACCGGTTCGCACGAGCCGTTGCAGGCGACCCGGGACGCGCGAAGGCGCGGCGCGCACGCCGTCGTGGCCTCGCTGGGTGTCGAAGGGTTCCTCGCGGTCACCCCGGAGGGCCGCTGGCGCGCCGCCCCGCCACGCCGCGTCCACGGCAATCCGACCGGCGCGGGCGACTCGGCGGTCGCGGGCCTGCTGTCCGGCCTGGTGGAACGCCTCCCCTGGCCGGACCGCCTGTCCCGCGCGGTGGCCCTGTCGGCGGCGACCGTGGCGGCCCCGGCGGCGGGCGAGTTCGACCGCGCCGCCTACGAGGAGCTGCTCGGCCGGATCACGGTGGCCGCGGAGATCACCGCGGCCTGAACCGACGGATCAG
The DNA here is from genome assembly GCF_035983595.1 of Streptomyces sp. NBC_01334. Taxonomy (NCBI): domain Bacteria; kingdom Bacillati; phylum Actinomycetota; class Actinomycetes; order Kitasatosporales; family Streptomycetaceae; genus Streptomyces; species Streptomyces sp. NBC_01334. The sequence continues at coordinate 4,593,753 of NZ_CP130718.1, forward strand.
TCCTGAACCCGAGGTGTCAGTTCTTGACCTGACCGGGCTTCACCCACAACTGGTCCAGCAGGACGTTGCACTTGTCGCCGTCCTGGCAGGAGAGGGTGAGCGTGTTGGTGCCCTTGGTGAGCGTGGGATACGTGTAGCTCGTCGTCCAGCCCTTGACGAAGTCGCCGGCGGGCCCCTTCGCGTAGTTCTTGAGGGGGAACTTGCTGCCGAAGGTCTTGCCGTTGACCGTGAGCGTCATCGCCTGGTCTTCACCCGGCACGCTGTAGTGCGCGAACAGCGTGTACGTGCCGTCCGACGGGATGCCGTTGACCGTCCAGGTGACCGAGTTGCCGACCTGGTTGAGGTTTCCGACATAGACCCCGCCGGCCGCCTGCGCGCCCTCGACGTCCGAGGCCAGAGCGGCGCTGCCGCCGAGGTTCAGCGCCTTCGCGTCCACCGGCGGGATCTCGGCCTTGTTCTCGTCGTCGCCGGCCGACTCGCTGGGCGAGGGGCTCGCGGAGGGGGAGGCCGAGGTGGTGGGCTGGTCGCTCGCCTTGTTGTCGTCGGAGCCGTCGTCGCCGTTCGCCATGGCCACCGCGATGCCGATCACGACCGCGGCGACCACCGCGACCGCGCCGATCAACAGGCCCTTGGTGTTGGGACCGCGGCCGCGGCCGCCGCCGTTCTGCGCGGGCTGGCGACCGGTGGAGGGGCCGCCGCCGAAGTTCTCGGGCGCGGCGTAGTGCGCGTTCGGCTGGCCGTACGCGCCCTGCTGCTGAGGCATCGTCGGCTGCTGCCCGTACTGCGCGGTCTGCTGCTGTCCGTACTGGCGCTCGCCGACCGCGCGCACTCTGCTGACCGAGTTGGGGTAGCCGTAGCCACCACCGGAGGGCGGCTGCGCGCCGTTGGCCTGGCCGTCGGCGTAGAGGTAGCCGAACGGGTCGTCGTCCTCGGGCGTACTCGCGCCGTTGTTGCCGGACGTCATCCCTTGGTACTCCTCAGCAAGTGCGGGTCGGATGCGATGGTGCGGTCAGACTGGCGAGCCTACCCGCTCCGGATGGCCCAAACAGGTGACTCTGATCGCATCAGCTCGCTGACCTGGTGATCATCCCGCACGCCGGTGCTGTTTGGGACGAGATCGTTTCTCGACGTACATGCGTTCGTCGGCGGACTTCAGCACTTCGTCCGCGGTCATCCCGCAATGTGCCCAGCCGATACCGAAGCTCGCGCCCACCCGCACGGCCCGGCCCTCGGCGCGGATCGGCTGGATGATCTCGTTGCGCAGCCGTACGGCCAGGTCGGCCGCGTCGGCGCGGCCGAGGCCGTCGGCGAGGATCACGAACTCGTCGCCGCCGAGCCGGGCGACCGTGTCGCCGTCGCGGACCTGGCGGGAGAGCCGGCGGGCGACCTCGATGAGGACCGCGTCGCCGGCGTTGTGGCCGAACCGGTCGTTGATCGACTTGAAGCCGTCGAGGTCGCAGAAGAGGACCGCGAGCCCCTTGGTGCCGTCGTCGCGCCCCTCCTCGGGGGCGGCGGTGTGCACATGGTGGTCGTAGCCGTCGAAGGACTCGGCCCCGCCGGGCCGGTAGTCGAAGCCGTGCCCGTTGGCGTCGAAGGCGGCGTGGCCGTACGCCGTGTCCATGGCGTCGACGGCGGCGGGGTGGGTGGACTGGGGGCGCTGACAGAGCCGGGCGGAGAGCCGCGAGCGCAGTTCGGCGGAGTTCGGCAGTCCGGTGAGGGAGTCGTGCGAGGCGCGGTGGGCGAGCTGGAGCTCACGGCGCTTGCGGTCCTCTATGTCCTCGACGTGGGTGAGGAGGAAGCGGGGCCCGTCGGCGGCGTCGGCGACCACGGAGTTGCGGAGGCTGACCCAGACGTAGGTGCCGTCCCGGCGGCCGAGGCGGAGTTCGGCGCGCCCGCCCTCGGCGGAGGTGCGGAGCAGGGTGCCTATGTCCTCGGGGTGGACGAGGTCGGAGAAGGAGTAGCGGCGCATCGCGGAGGCGGGGCGGCCCAGCAGGCGGCACAGGGCGTCGTTGGTCCGGAGTATCCGACCGTGCTGGTCGCCGCCCATCTCGGCTATCGCCATGCCGGAGGGGGCGTACTCGAAGGCCTGCCGGAAGCTTTCCTCACTGGCGCGCAGGGCCTGCTGCTCGCGTTCGAGCCGTACCAGTGCCCGCTGCATATTCGCACGTAGACGCGCGTTGCTAATGGCGATGGCGGCCTGGAAGGCGTACATCTGGAGGGCTTCGCGCCCCCACGCGCCGGGCCGGCGTCCGTTGCGCGGCCGGTCCACGGACAGGACGCCTATCAGCTCACCGCAGGTGCCTCCGCTGCCGGGGGCGGCGGGCATGTACATGGGGGCGAAGAGGCGGTCCGAGGGGTGCCACTCGTCCTCGAAGCGGGGCGCGGGCCCGTCGGTGTACCACTGGGGCACGTCGTCGTCGTCGAGGACCCAGCCCTCGGTGTGGGGTATGAAGATCAGGTCGCCCCAGGTCTCCCCCATCGCGAGGCGCCGGTCCCAGGATTCGCGCGAGCCGACCCGGCCGGTGATCAGGGCCTCGGCGGCCGGGTTGCCGGCGAAGGCGGCGACCACGAGATCGCCGTCGGGACGCACGAGGTTGACGCACGCCAGCTCGTACCCGAGTGCCGTGACCACGCCGTCGGCGACGGTCTGCAAGGTGTCGGCCAGGCTCCGGGCCGTGTTCATGTCGGCCATGACCTGGTGCAGCTGTCGCAGGGACGCAAGGCGGACGTAAGGCTCCGACTCGGTCTCCATGTGTTTCGCCCTCCCCCCGAGACTTCGCAGCGAATCAAGGGTTGTTCTCGGCGTAACGTCGTTTCTGGTGCTGTGCTGTCGGTGTGTGTCTCCTTGTGACGCCTCCGCCACTGAATCACAGCGCGCTGCCCACTCGGTACACAGGGTCAACAATTAATGCTTCTTGTGACTCAAGTCACAGGTGAAGGTGAACATTTGAGTGGAGTTTCCGCGTTTTCCTGTGTGTTTCCTGAACACGGACAGGCACGAACATGCCCGGACGGACACCGGAATCGGGCGCCGGGGGGAGTCGGTCCACGGTCCTACGACCCTACTCGGGCGGAGGTCCGATGCGCCGCACGCCGGACGGACATTAGCGTTTCGGACATGCCCCCAGACGTACTCGAGCCGGCTGCGCTCAAGACCGTGTCCGAGACCCGCTCCAGGCATGCTGAGGGAGTGAGCAACGACGAGTTCCGCGCCGCCATGTCCCGGCTCGCCGACGGCGTGGTCCTGGTGACCGCCCGGGAGCCGTCCCTCGACCCGGACGACCCCGGGGCGCCGGACGGCGAGGACGTCGGCATGACCGCGACGGCGTTCGTGTCGGTCTCTCTGGACCCGCCGCTGGTCATGGTCAGCCTGCGCACCGGCTCCCGGATGGACGACCTGCTCGACGAGCAGCCCCTGTGGGCGGTGTCGGTGCTCTCCGAGAGCCAGCGGCACATCGCCGGCCGCTTCGCCATGAAGGGCCGCATCAGCGACCGGCTGCTCTTCGAGGACATCCCGTACACCCGTGGCGAGGTGGCCGGCGCACCCCTGGTCGGCGGTGCCCTGGCGACCCTGGAGTGCCGCACCGAGCAGCAGGTCACGGCCGGCGACCACACCCTGGTGATCGGCCGCGTGCTGACCGCGTCGGTGCCGAGCGCGGACGGCGGTCCGCTGGTGCATTTCCGGGGCCGTTACCGGCAGTTGGGGTGACACCGGAAATGGCGTGGCCGCATGACGAGCGGCCCGCCTAGGGTGCCCGCATGACGACTTCAGGGCCCCGACTCGAGATCATCACTCCCTCGAATTTCGAGGCCGCGACGGGCATTCGGGTCCGCCCCGACCAGGAGTTCGCCGTCTCTCCGGTGATGCAGTCGCTCGCGGAGGCGCATGTCCACCGCGCGGGGGTCGCCTGGCCGCGCCTGATCATGGACGGTGACAGGGCCGTCGGCTTTCTGATGGCTTTTTTCGACATCGACTGGGACGGGCGCGGCGACGGCGGCCCGATCCGCTCCGGACTGTGGCGGCTGAACATCGCCGCCGGTGAACAGGGCCGCGGTTACGGCCGGTTCGCCGTGGAGTCCGTGGCCGCGGAACTGCGCCGCCGGGGCACCGAGGAGATGTACGTGACCTGGCACGAGGGCGAGAACGGTCCCGCGGACTTCTATCTCGGGCTGGGCTTCCGGAAGAACGGCGAGACCAGCGAGGGAGAGACGGTCGGCGTCCTCGCCCTGGACTAGCCGCCCCCGGCCCCTTCCGCGGTCAGCCCCAGTCCCGTCCGTTCCGGCCCCGCTTCGTCTGCGAGCGCTGCTTCTTCTCCCGCAGCCGGCGTTCGTTGATCCCGCGCGGGATCCGGGTCGGCCGGCGCGGCTTGGGCGGCGGGGCGGTGGCCTCGGCGAGGAGGGCGGCGAGGCGTACGGCGGCGGTCTCCCGGTTGCGCCACTGGGAGCGGTGCTCGGAGGCGCGGACGGTGACGACGCCGTCGACGAGCCGACCGGCCAGCCGCTCGAGCGCCCGCGCCTTCCACACCTCGGGCAGCGCCTCGGTGCCCGCGATGTCGAAGCGGAGCTCCACCTGCGAGTCACTGGTGTTGACGTGCTGCCCGCCCGGCCCCGAAGACCGCGAGAAACGCCACATGAGCTCGGCCTCGGGAAGCGAGACGGAGCCGCGGACGACATAGGGACCAGACATGCCGACCATGTTCCCGCTCGCGCCGCCCCCACGTCACGCGAATATCCCCGGAACCCGCCGCACGGTCGTCTTGGTAAAGAAAGTAAAGAAACGCGGAGTGGCGGGGAACCTTGAGCACCCTTCGCTGCGTTCATAGGGATAGCTGTAGCTTCGTGCCCGTACGAAGCCCCGTACGAAGCCGTACGCAACGAGGGAAGGACTCCCAACCATGGCTGTAAGCCTGTCCAAGGGTGGCAACGTCTCGCTCACCAAGGAGGCTCCGGGCCTGACCGCCGTCACCGTGGGCCTCGGCTGGGACGTCCGCACCACCACCGGCACGGACTTCGACCTCGACGCCTCGGCGATCGCGGTCAACCCCCAGGGCAAGGTCTACTCCGACGGTCACTTCGTCTTCTTCAACAACAAGCAGACGCCGGACCAGACCATCGTCCACACCGGCGACAACCGCACCGGCGAGGGCGCGGGCGACGACGAGGCGATCAACGTCAACCTGGCCGGTCTCCCGGCCGACATCGACAAGATCGTCTTCCCGGTCTCGATCTACGACGCGGAGAACCGCTCGCAGAACTTCGGCCAGGTCCGCAACGCCTACATCCGCATCGTCAACCAGGCCGGCGGCGCCGAGATCGCCCGCTACGACCTCTCGGAGGACGCGGCCACCGAGACGGCCATGGTCTTCGGCGAGCTCTACCGCAACGGCGCGGAGTGGAAGTTCCGCGCGGTCGGCCAGGGCTACGCCTCGGGCCTCGTGGGCATCGCCCAGGACTTCGGCGTGAGCGTCTGACGTCCTGCGCCCACGCGCACGCCTCGGCGGAGCCCTCGGCCACCCGGCCGGGGGCTCCGCGGCCTAGCGCGCAAGTTCGGCCGGTTCGTCCAGCCGGGTCAGCTTCCGCGGGTTCCTCATCAGATAGACCCTGGTGACCAGGCCGTTCTCCACCACGACGCTCACCGCGGTCGGCTCGCCGTCGATGTCGATCCGGCCCGCGGGCGCGCCGTTGAGCCACACGGTCGTCGTCTCGCAGGCTCCCGTCACCAGCTGGTTCGCGCGCGCGAGCACCGCCGCCACCTGCGCGGCTCCACACACCGGAGCCAGCGCAGCCGCCGCGATCCCACCGCCGTCGGCGATCATCACCACGTCCGGCGCCAGGACCTCCATCAGCTCCTGCAACCGCCCGGTGCGCAGCGAGGCCAGGAACCGCTCCATCACGGCCCGCTGCTCCGCCCGGCTCACCCGCATCCGCGGCCGCCGGGCGGCCACGTGCTCGCGGGCCCGCCGCGCGATCTGGCGCACCGCGGCCGCGGACTTGCCCGTCGCTCCGGCGATCTCGCCGTACGGCAGGTCGAAGACCTCACGAAGCACGAACACGGCCCGCTCCGTCGGTCCGAGCGTCTCCAGCACGGTCAGCATCGCGATCGAGACGCTCTCCGCGAGTTCGACGTCCTCGGCGACGTCGGGGCTGGTCAGCAGCGGCTCCGGCAGCCACTCGCCCACGTAGTCCTCGCGGCTGCGCGACAACGCGCGCAGCCGGTTGAGGGCCTGTCGCGTGACGATACGGACGAGGTACGCCCGCGGGTCACGCACCTGGGTGTGGTCCACCTCGGCCCACCGCAGCCAGGACTCCTGAAGCACGTCCTCGGCGTCGGCCGCCGACCCGAGCATCTCGTAGGCGACCGTGAAGAGCAGGCTGCGGTGGGCGACAAAGGGGGCCCCGGTCATGCCGTGGACGCCACCGGGGACTGCCCGGAACCCGCGGCCAGCGGAATGTCGCACGCGTCCGAGTAGCCCTGCGAGGTGATCCCCTGCGCCGCGTTGGTCCTGGCCGACAGGTTGGCGAAGCCGATGAGCACGGTGAGTTCGACCAGCGCCGCCGGGCCGAGCCGTTCGAGCAGACGCGCGGACAGCTCGTCGGTGACGGTCGGCGGCGTGTTCGTCATCGCCTCGGCGTACTCCAGCACGTCCCGCTCCAGCGGCGTGAACACGTCCGCCTCCCGCCAGCGGGGCACCTGGCTCGCCTTGCCCAGGTCCAGGTTCTTGTTCAGCGCCGCGAAGTAGTTGATGTCGAGGCACCAGCTACAGCCGACCTGCGCCGCGACGGCCATGTGCGCGAAGGTCTTGAGGCTCTCGTCGGCCGTGTTCCACTCAGCCGCCTTCGCCCCGAACTCCAGAGTGGCCATGGTGACCGCGGGGTTGTTGAAGCCCACCTCCACGGGCTCGGGCAGTGCACCGAACTGCTTGATCAGGTTTTCCCTCAACTCGGTGGGAAGCTCCGCCTTCGGCATACGGGGTGTCACGGTGTTCTCCCTGTCTCGGTGGCCGGTGCGGCCCGCTCGGCCTGCACGACGTGATCGGCATGAAGACACCGCCGGGCCCGTGGATGTGACAAGCCGGCGGGGGACCTGTCGGACCGGGTTCGCCGACTAGCGTGCTTCCCATGCTTCTCGACTCCCTCCCCCTCACCCCCGACCGCGACATCCCCGCACCGCTGCTCACCGAACTCACCGCGCTCTACGCCTCCCAGCACGCATTCCACGCACTCAGCGGGGAGTTCCCGGATCCGGACGACATCCGGCCGGAGCAGGTGGCGGCGGCGCTCGCGCGGGAGTTGGCGCACGAGGGTGTGGAGGTGCTGCTCGCCCGCAGTCAGGGGCGGCTGGTCGGGGTCGTGGTCACCCTCGACCGGCATCCCGACCCGGCCGATCCCGATCCGTGGATCGGGTTGCTGATGGTGGACGCGGCCGTGCAGGGGCAAGGCCACGGCAGGCGGATCGTCCGGCAGGTCGAGGACCGCTTCCGGGAGGCCGGCCGCGACGCCCTGCGGCTCGCCGTGCTCGACGACCATCCCACGGGGCTCGCCTTCTGGACCGCCCTCGGGTACCAGGTCGTCGGGCACCGGCCCGACCTGCAACTCGGCCGCCCGTGCGCCGTGTTGCGCAAGCCGCTGCGCAGGTCCCGCCGTGCCGCCCGGGTCGCCGTCGTCGATCCGCAGGGCGCAGTCCTCCTCTTCCGGTACGACGACGCCGACGTCGGCATGCACTGGGCGCTGCCCGGCGGCGGCCTGGAGGAGGGCGAGTCGCCACGCGAGGGGGCGCTGCGGGAACTGCGCGAGGAGACCGGGTGGGCGGACCTGGAACCGGGTCCCCTGCTGTGCACCTGGGAACACGACTTCACCCGCACGGGCATCCTCGTGAGCCAGCACGAGCACATCTACGTCTCCCCCGGCCCGCGTCGCGAACCCGGCGGACCCGACCTCGCGGCCTCCCACGCCACGGACGGCATCCTCGGCTGGCGCTGGTTCACGCGCGAGGAGCTCGCGCAGGAGGCGGAGCCGGTGTGGCCGCCCGGTCTCGCCCGGCTGCTCGACGCGTGGGAGGCGGAGAGCGGCCACCGTCGTCCGGGACCGGCGTGACGGCTCACGGGCGTGCGGGCTTGCCCTCCCCGTACAGCCAGTCCGCCCAGATCTCGTCGAAGTCCTCGTCCGGTGCCTGCTCCTCCACGAACGCCGTGAAGTCGTCGGTGTCGGCGCTGCCGTGGCGGTGGGCGGCGGCCCAGCCCTGGACGATGTCGTAGAAGGTGTCCTCGCCGACGGTCTGGCGGATGCGGTGGATCACCATCGCGCCGCGCTGGTAGACGGGGGTGTCGGAGACGTGTGCCGCGCTCGTCGGCTTCGCGGGCGGGAACGCCCACAGGTCCTCGTACTCGTCCTCGCCGTGGTCGTACAGCTCCGTGAACGTCTCCTCCGCCGTGGCGCCGCCCTCGTCCTCCGTCCACAGCCACTCGGCGTAGGTCGCCAGGCTCTCGTTGAGCCACATGTCCTGCCAGCTCTTCGGCGTGACGGAGTCGCCGAACCACTGGTGGGCGGTCTCGTGGACGAGGGTCGCGGTGTCGGGGGCGCCGGGGTAGAAGGGACGGTTCTGGGTCTCCAGGGCGTATTCGGCGTCCTCGGGGCGGTCGACGATCGCGCCGGTGGAGGAGAACGGGTAGTGGCCGAAGTTGTTCTCCGCCCATTCCATGACCTCGGGGAGCCGGGCGAGCACCTTGCGGCTCGCGGTCACCTGGGACGGGTCCACGGCGACGTACACCGGCAGCCCGCCCTCCGCCGTGGAGCGGGTGACGGTGTAGCGGCCGATCGCCAGGGTCGCCACATAGCTCGCCATCGGTTCGGCCGTGTGCCAGGCGAAGGTCGTGCGGCCGTCGGCCACCGTCCTCGCACTGCGCAACTCGCCGTTGGAGACGGCCGTCAGGCCCTTCGGGACGGTGACGGCGATGTCGTACGACGCCTTGTCGGAGGGGTGGTGGTTGCCGGGGAACCAGGCCATGGAGCCGGTCGGCTCACCGAGGGCGAGCGCTCCGTCCGCGGTGCGCAGCCAGCCCTCCTTCGAGCCGTCCGGGTCGGTGATCGTCCGCGGGCTGCCGGAGTAGCGGACCCGGACCTCGAAGGTCTCCCCGTCGGACAGGGCGCCGGGCGGCCGGACGATCAGCTCCTGGCCGTCCCGGCGGAACTCGGCCGTGTCGCCCCCGACGGTCACCTCCTCGACCTTCATGCCCGCGAGATCCAGGTCGAAGGCGGCGAGGTCCTCGGTCGCACGGGCGGTGACGACGGCGGTGCCGGTGAGCCGGTTGCCGTCGGGGGTGTAGGCGAGGGTGAGGCCGTAGTGGGAGACGTCGTAGCCGCCGTTGCCCGCCTTCGGGAAGTACGGATCACCGACACCCGGGGCACCCGAGGCGTCGCGGGCCTGGGCGCCCGAGGTGTCCGGCGCCCCCTCGTCGTCGCAGGCGGTCAGGGCGAGCACGAGCGCCGCGGCGGCCACCGCCGGAACAAGGCGTACGGATCGGGACATGTCAGTGATCCTATGGGGACGGCCGGCCCCGGCGCGGGGGCGTGACACCATCGCCTACGTGCTCGACATCGGCTACGCCCTCTCCAACCGCTTCCCGGACCCGCCGCAGAAGGACTACCGGCGCGCGGACGTCCACAGCCTCCGCCACGACCTGTTCTGCGGCGACGTGTACCTCGCCGACACCAAGGCGGACCGTGAGGTGTCCACAGCCTGGGGATGGGTGCCGGTGCTGGACTTCGCGTGGGCGCTGTGCGACATCGTGGAGCTGATCGACCAGGACCCGGCGGGCTCCCGCGCCTCCCGCCCGCAGTACGCGGAACTGGACTTCACCGAGTCCACCGACTGCATGCTGTTCGAGCGCCGCTTCGGGTGGGTGGACATCACGGCCGACTGGATGCCGACGGAGGAGCCCCCGCTCACCTTCTCCCACGCCGAACTCCGCCGCGAGGCCCGCGACTTCCTGCACGACCTCCTCGCCGATCTGACCGACCTGCACGAGGACCTGGCCGAGAACCCGGCGATCTGGACGTTGCAGGCCCGCTTCCCCCGGGTGGGCTAGCCCTCCACCCTGAGCCCCAGCTCGGCAGCCAACACGGGTGCAAGATCCAGCAGTTGGGCCGCGCTGATCACCGCGCCGGACAGACGGTCCACGCCGCCCGCGAGGCCCAGTTCCACCGCTCCGCGCAGGTCCACGTCCGCCAGGGTCGCCGCGGTGAAGTCGGCGGACTTCAGGGCGCAGTCGACGAACTCGACCCGCTCCAGGCGGGCGCCGCCGAAGTCCGGCTCCACCAGGACGCACGACTCGAAGACCACGTCCCGCAGCCGCGCCTGCCGCAGGTTCAGGTAGTCGATCTTGCCGCCGCGGATCACGACCCGTTCCAGGACGGCGCCGTGCAACTGGGTGCCGCCCAGGCGGGCGTCGAGCAGCTTCACATCGCGCAGGGTCGCCTCCGCCAGGTCGGTGCCGACGCCCCGGATGCCGGTCAGGACCGAGTCGAGGAAGCGGGTGCGGCGCAGCCGTGTCTCGTCCAGCGCGCAGCCCGTCAGGGCGCAGTCCATGAAGCGGGCGCCCCCGCCGTCCTGCCCGGCGAGGTCCAGCTCGCGGAACTCCACGCCGTCGTAGTCGCCGTCGGACTCCAGCGCCCCGCCCCCGTACGGCTCGAGCGGCGGCAGCCGCACCTCCGGACGCCGCGCGCCCTTCACCGCCGCGGCGGCCCTGCCGCCGGTGCCGCCACCGGTCCTGTCGGTTCTCCCGATCCCAGTCCTCGCCATACCCCCATGCTGCACCCGACCACTGACAATCCCCCTGACCCCTCCCTCCCTTCCCCTCCGCCTCCCTCCGCCTCCCTCCGCCTCCCCGGCAGCCGGAACGCCCTTGACCTCAAGCAAGGTTCAGGTTGAAGAGTGGGAGCGGTCGGGCAACAGCCCGTCCCCAACCCGCCGCTCCTCACCCATCTCACCCACCACCCACGGGGGATCACCATGCGCGCCATCCGCCTCCACGCCTTCGGTCCCGCCGAGAACCTCCGCCACGAGGAGGTCGCCGACCCGGTGCCCGGTCCCGGCCAGGTCCGTGTCGCCGTCGAGGCCGCGGGCGTCCACCTCCTGGACACCGCCCTTCGCGAGGGCCTCCAGGGACCCGCCCCCGCGCCGACGCCCCTCCCCACGATCCCCGGCCGGGAGATCGCCGGCGTCGTCGAGGCGGTCGGCGAGGGCACCCCCGACAGCTGGCTCGGCAGGCGCGTCGTCGCCCATCTCGGTTTCGCGCCCGGCGGGTACGCCGAACGTGCCGTCACCGACGTCGACCGCGTGCACGAGATCCCGCCGAACCTGGACCCCGCCCAGGCCGTCGCCATGATCGGCACCGGCCGTACGGCGCTGGGGATCCTCCAGTTCGCCGAGCTCGGGCCCGCGTCCGTCGCCGTGGTCACCGCTGCCGCGGGCGGCATCGGCACGCTCCTGGTGCAGTACGCCGGGAACGCGGGCGCGACCGTCGTCGGGCTGGCGGGCGGGCCGGAGAAGGTGGCCCGGGTCGCGGCGAACGGCGCCGATCTCGCCGTCGACTACACGGACACCGCCTGGCCCGCCAAGGTCCGCGCCCACCTGGGCGGCCGGACCGCCGACGTCGTCTTCGACGGGGTGGGCGGTGACGTCGCCCGTGCGGCCGTCGCCCTGCTCGGCCCCGCGGGCAGGCACCTCGTCTTCGGCTGGTCCGCCGAGGGCGTCCGCGACGGGAAGGGCTACTTCGTCGAGGGGGTCTCCCGGTCGGTCCTGGGGCCCGTGATGATCGAGAAGGCGGGCGGCCTGCGGGCCCTGGAGCTCCGCGCCCTCGCCGAGGCGGCCGCCGGCCGGCTGACCCCGGCGGTGCAGACCTTCCCGCTCGCCGAGGCCGCCGCCGCGCACCGGGCACTGGAGACCCGCGGAACGGTGGGAAAGGTCGTCCTGGTGCCATGACCCGCCATGGGCAGCCGGTCCAGGGATGCGATAAGCACTGATTCATGGTGTTCTGTCGGAATGAGTGTCACCCGGACAGGTGAATCCTCCGCCGACACCGAACCCGATCCCCGCCGCTGGTGGGGCCTGGTGATCATCGCCCTCGCCCAGCTCATGGTCGTCCTGGACGCGACGATCGTGAACATCGCGCTGCCCTCCGCACAGGAGGACCTGGGCATCTCCGACGGCGACCGCCAGTGGGTGATCACCGCCTACACCCTGGCCTTCGGCGGTCTGCTGCTGCTCGGCGGCCGCATCGCCGACCTGGTGGGCCGCAAACGCACGTTCGTCATCGGGCTCATCGGCTTCGCCGTCGCCTCCGCGCTCGGCGGGGCGGCCACCGGCTCGGGCATGCTGTTCGGCGCCCGCGCCCTCCAGGGCGCCTTCGCGGCCCTACTCGCCCCTTCCGCGCTCAGCCTCCTGACGACGACGTTCACCGACCCCAAGGAACGCGGCAAGGCCTTCGGCATCTACGGCGCCCTGGCCGGCAGCGGCGCCGCGATCGGCTTCATCGTCGGCGGGCTGCTCACCGAGTACCTCGACTGGCGCTGGTGCCTGTACGTCAACGTGCCGATCGCCGTCGTCGCCGTGCTCGGCGCCCTCGTGCTGCTCCACGACCGCCCCGGCCACGCGGACGTCCGTCTCGACGTGCCCGGCGCGGTGCTGGGCTGCGGCGGCCTGGTCGCGATCGTCTACGGCTTCAGCGAGGCCGAGCCGCGCGGCTGGACCGACCCGCTGGTGCTGGGGCTCTTCGCGGGCGGGATCGTCCTGCTCACGGTGTTCGTGTGGTGGCAGACGAAGGCGCGGGTGCCGCTGCTGCCCCTGCACATCATCAAGGAGCGCAACCGCGCGGGCTGCTTCCTGACCATGGGCCTGGCCATCATCGGGATGTTCGGCCTGTTCCTGTTCATGACCTACTACCTCCAGGTCATCCTCGGCTACTCCCCCCTGAAGACGGGCCTCGCCTTCCTCCCGCTCACCCTGGCGATCATCATCGGCTCCACCCAGATCTCCGCCCGGCTGATGAACCGGGTGCCGCCGCGCATGCTGATGGTCCCCGGCATGCTCCTCGCCTCGGGCGGCATGGTGATCCTGACCCAGATGACGGTGGACTCCTCCTACACCAGCGAGATCCTGCCCGCCCTGCTCCTGATGGGCCTCGGCATGGGCCTGACCTTCATGCCGGTCTTCTCCACGGCCACCGCCGGGGTCGCCCCGCAGGACGCCGGTGTCACGTCCGCCACCGTCAACACCTCACAGCAGGTGGGCGGCTCCATCGGCACCGCGCTGCTCAACACGATCGCCACGACCAGCAGCACCGCCTACCTCTCGGCCCATCTGACCGGCCCCGCGCGCCGGTCCCAGGTCGCCGCGGAGGCCACCGTGCACGGCTACACGGTGGCCATCTGGTGGGCCGCCGGAATCATGCTGCTGGCCGGCCTGGTGGCGGGCCTGATGGTCACCACCGGCCCCCCGAGACACGCCCCGACGGCAGCCGTACCGGAATCGGTGGGCTGACCGCCCCGCCCCCGACCCCTTACCGCTCCCGGCCCCCCGCCCCGGTCCGCACGTCAGCACGCGCACCCGCGGCCCACGCACCCGCCGCCCGGTCGCCCGTCGCGCGCCCACCCAGAACGCTGCTTCAGTGCCGCCCCGCCACCCGGTCCGCGACCCGCGCCAGCCGTGAGGACCCCGCCGCGTGGCGCTCCGTCTCCCGCCGGTCCGCCGCCCGGTAGGTCGCGTACATGCCCCGCACCCCCAGCCAGCGCAGCGGCTCCGGCTCCCACCTGCGCACCTTGTGGCCGACCCAGGGGAGGTCGGTGAGGTCGGTGCGGCCCTCCTGCCCGGAGTCGAGCCGCACCAGGTCCCGCAGGGTCCGGGCGGCCAGGTTCGCGGTGGCGACACCGGAACCGACGTATCCGCCCGCCCAGCCGAGGCCCGTGGCCCGGTCCAGCGTGACCGTCGCGCACCAGTCGCGCGGCACGCCCAGCACCCCGGACCAGGCGTGCTCGACCCGCACCCCGGCCAGCGCCGGGAAGAACCCGACCAGGATCTCGCGCAGCGCCCCGGCGGTCTCGAGCTGCGTGCGTCCGTCGTTGTCCGTGCGCGAGCCGAAGCGGTAGGGCACCCCGCGCCCGCCGAGCGCTATCCGGCCGTCCGCCGTGCGCTGGGCGTACATGTAGGCGTGCGCCATGTCGCCGAGCGCCTCCCGCCCCGACCAGCCGACCGCCGCCCACTGCTCGTCGGTGAGCGGCTCGGTGGCGATCATCGAGGAGTTCATGGGCAGCCAGGTCCGCCGCTCACCCTTCAACGCGGCCGTGAACCCCTCCGTGCAGCGCAGCACGTACGGCGCCCGCACCGTCCCGTACGGCGTCACCGCCCGGCCCGGGAGGATCTCCGTCACCGGGGTCGCCTCACGGATCTCCACCCCCAGCACCTCCACGGCTGCCGCGAGCCCCTTGACCAGCTTCACCGGGTGCACCCGCGCCCCGTGCGGGGTCCAGCTCGACCCCACGGCGCCCGCCACCCGCACCCGCTCGGCCGTCTCCCGGGCGCCGTACAGCTCGCGGTCCCGCTCCCCGTACGACAGCTCGTGCGCGTGGAAGTCCTTCAGCCGCGACAGTTGCGCGGGGGTCCGGGCCACCTCCAGCACCCCGCCCCGGTGGACACCGGCGTCGAAGCCCTCCTCCGCCACCGCCCGGACGACCTCGTCGACGGTGTCGTTCATCGCCCGCTGGAGCCGTACGGCGGCCTCGTGGCCGTGCAGCTTCGCGTACCGGTCCCGGCCCGCGATGCCGTTGTACAGCCAGCCGCCGTTGCGCCCCGAGGCGCCGTATCCGCAGAACCTCTGCTCCAGGACGGTGATCCGCAGGAAGGGCGCCGCCTTCTTCAGGTAGTACGCCGTCCACAGCCCCGTGTAGCCGCCGCCGACGATCACGACATCGGCGGAGGCGTCACCGGCGAGCGGCTCCCGCACCGCCGGAAGGCCGTCGTCCGCGTACCAGAAAGAGATGCCGCCATTGACGACGCCGTCCACGACACCGCTTGCCGAGCTGCTCATGGCCGGACGTTAACCCGGCGGCACGGGCGCTGTCTCCTTCGGATTCCGTACTCTTTCGCGCCCTCTGACCAGCGGATAACACGCCAGCCCGATGAGGACGGAGACGAAGTGGCCGAAGTCCGTGAAGGTCGGTTCGGCGGTCAGCGGGAAGCCGTAGAAGACGAGCACGGCCGCGAGATACCCGTACCGCCAGGGTGGACGGATCCGGTAGACGAGCACCGCCACCACCCCCGACAGCGCGTAACTCACCCCGACGTCCAGGGTGTTGACCGCCGACTGCGGGGCGAGCCCGTCCCTGATCGCCTTCGCCAGCGCGCCCTCGCTGATCAGCGTCGCCAGCACATGCGCGGCCGCGCACACCGCCAGCCACCGAGCGGTGCCCAGCCACCGCTCGGCCTGGGCGTGGAAGACGGAGTACAGCACCGCGTACGGCAGCCAGTACCCGCCGTCGATCCACATCGCGCTCGCCACCAGCACCCGCACCGGGTGCCGGGACAGCTCATGGATGTTGGTGGACCGCTGCCGCAGGAACTCCTGCTCGAACTCCGGCGACATGTGGTGCAGAGCCACCGTCGTGACGAACAGGACCGCCAGCCACACACAGGTGCCGGGCGCGCTGCGGACGTACGCCCACACCGCCCGCCGGACGCCGGAAAGCCCGCAGAGCCGTCTCACCCGGCCCAGTATCGGCGAATCACCGGTCGCGGGCATGCGAAAGCCCAGGTCGCACAAGAGCTGACCTGGGCTTTTCGGAGAGCCCCCTGTCGGATTCGAACCGACGACCTGCTCATTACAAGTGAGCTGCTCTGGCCAGCTGAGCTAAGGAGGCATCGCGCGCCACCGCACGCACGCGAGGGCGGGACCACTGTACACAGCCCCGCTTTCCCCGGGCCACGGACTTCCGTGGTCCGCGCGGCTCTGACCAGCGGGCGACTGCGCCGCACTCGAAAGTTTCCGCGAAGTTCACATGCCTCCGGGTACTGACAGACCGGGAAACGCCAGGTACCGTCCTGACCCAGTTCGCTCATGTGGACTACACCAACCACCTTCCTACAACGGATCGTCCGGCACGTTCCTGCCGGTAGAAGGGGGCCCTTCACCATGGCCACTGTCACGTTCGACAAGGCGACCCGGATCTACCCGGGTTCCACCAAGCCCGCCGTCGACGCTCTCGAGATCGACATCGCGGACGGCGAGTTCCTCGTCCTGGTCGGCCCGTCCGGCTGCGGCAAGTCCACCTCGCTCCGCATGCTCGCGGGGCTCGAGGACGTCAACGGCGGTGCGATCCGCATCGGCGACCGCGACGTCACGCACCTGCCGCCCAAGGACCGGGACATCGCCATGGTGTTCCAGAACTACGCCCTCTACCCGCACATGTCGGTCGCCGACAACATGGGCTTCGCGCTCAAGATCGCCGGCGTCAACAAGGCGGAGATCCGGCAGAAGGTCGAAGAGGCCGCGAAGATCCTCGACCTCACCGAGTACCTGGACCGCAAGCCGAAGGCCCTCTCGGGTGGTCAGCGCCAGCGTGTCGCGATGGGCCGCGCCATCGTGCGTGAGCCGCAGGTCTTCCTCATGGACGAGCCGCTGTCCAACCTGGACGCCAAGCTCCGCGTCTCGACGCGTACGCAGATCGCCTCGCTGCAGCGCCGCCTCGGCATCACCACCGTCTACGTCACCCACGACCAGGTCGAGGCCCTCACCATGGGCGACCGCGTGGCGGTCCTCAAGGACGGTCTGCTCCAGCAGGTCGACACCCCGCGCAACATGTACGACCGGCCCGCGAACCTCTTCGTGGCCGGCTTCATCGGCTCCCCGGCGATGAACCTCGTCGAGGTGCCGATCGCCGACGGCGGCGTGAAGTTCGGCAACTCGGTGGTCCCGGTCCAGCGCGACGCGCTCGCCGCTGCCACCGACAAGACGGTCACCGTCGGTGTCCGCCCCGAGCACTTCGACGTGGCCGGCGCGGACGCCGACACGGGCCTCGCGGTCGTCGTGAACGTGGTCGAGGAGCTCGGCTCCGACGCCTTCGTCTACGGCACCGCCAAGGTCGGCAGCGAGTCGAAGGACCTCGTGGTCCGCGTCGGCGGCCGTGACGTCCCGGAGAAGGGCAGCACGCTGCACGTCGTCCCGCGCGCGGGCGAGACCCACGTCTTCTCGACGTCGACGGGTGCGCGTCTCTCCGACTGACCCGGTTTGAACCCGGGTGATTCACCCGGGTTGACGAAAAGGGCCCCGCAGCCTGCTGCGGGGCCCTTTTCCCTGCCCGCGAAAATCCCCGGCACAGCGGACATTTCGACCGGTGTCCGTCAACCCCTTACCCAAAAGGGAGCACGGCTTCATCCCCCGTCCGGGTGACTAAATGTCGCCAAATCATTACTGCACGCTACCCTCTCACGCGTGAAGCACTCCGCGAACCACTCCACCACCCAGCGCACGCGCCGCGGCCAGGGCGGCCCAGCCCGCCGGATCGGCCGCTCGCTCGCCCTCGTCCTGCCCGTCGTCATGGTGCTCTCCGGGACCCTCGCGGTCACCCGGGTCAACTGGTCGGGGAACCCCTCGGATTCGGTGCTCACCGCCTCCGACGTCTCCGCCGCACAGCAGTCCTCGCACGAGGCCGCCAAGGCCCCGCAGGACGTGCTGCGCGACCAGTTGCTGACCGAGCTCCAGGAGAAGGATCCGGGCGTCGCCCTGACCCACCTCCAGGCCGCCGTGAACGGCAAGCCGTCGCTGGCGAAGCACTGCTCCTCCATCGCCCGCGCCCTGGGCCGGGCGGCCGTCCGCGTGTACGGCCCCTCACGCGCCCAGTCGTACGCCCGCCCGGTGTGCGACACGGCCTTCGCCTCGGGCGTCCTGGCGGCCCGGGGCTGAGCCACCGGGCCGCCGGGCCGGCCCGCAGAGCGACCGGGGCGTGCGGTTCCCTCCCGTCGGGGGAGCCGCACGCCCCGAAACAAGGGGCACGTACAGTGCGGGCATGACCGATCCGCACGCCGCGTCCCGCCCCACGCAAGCCGTCATCCTGGCCGGTGGCCAGGGGTCCCGGCTGCGTCCGTACACCGACGACCGGCCCAAGCCGATGGTCGAGATCCCCGGCACGGGGACGCCGATCATCGGCCATCAGCTCGTCTGGCTCGCCGAGGAGGGCGTCACCGACGTCGTCGTCTCCTGCGGCCACCTCGCCGAGGTCCTCCAGGACTGGCTGAAGTCGGCCGACCTGCCCGTCAAGGTCACCACCGTCGTCGAGACCGAGCCCCTGGGCCGCGGCGGCGGGCTGAAGTACGCGGCCGCCCACCTGCCCCACCCCGACCGGCCCTGGTACGCCACCAACGGCGACATCTGGACCCGCTTCTCGCTGCGCGAGATGGCCGACTTCCACACCGAGCGCGACGCCATAGCGACGCTCGCGCTGGCACGTCCGCGCATTCCGTGGGGCGCGGTGCAGACGGACGGGTTCGGCCACATCACGGACTTCATCGAGGCGCCGCCCACCACGTACGAGATCAACGCGGGCGTCTACGTCTTCTCCCCCGCGTTCGCCGGCCTGCTGCCCGAGCGCGGTGACCACGAGCGGACTACGTTCCCGCACCTCGCCCGCGAACGGCGGCTGGCCGGGTTCCCGCTCCCGCAGGGGGCGTACTGGCGGGCCATCGACACCGCGAAGGACCTCACGGAGGCGGCGAAGGAACTGGCGGCGCTGAGCCGCTGAGAGTCGCTCCGCGGGTGGAGCGGAACGGTTCGTTGTCATGTCGGCCACCGGCCCGGTGGGGGCTGGTCGCGCAGTTCCCCGCGCCCCTCAAAAGAGCACAAGGGCCAGGGTGCCGTGCGCTTGTCAGCGCACGGCACCCTGGCCCTTCTTCAGTTCCGCTCTACCCGAGCAAGCCGCCCACCAGGCCCGGCTGGCCGGAGGAGGACGAGCCGCCGTCCGAGCCGCCACCGCCGCCGCTCGTCGAACCACCCGAGGTGGCGGAGCCACCGGAGGACGGGCCGGAGCTGGTGGCGGGCGCCTGCTCCACGGGAGTGGACTGCTCCGGAGGGGCCTCGCCCGCGGTGCCCTGCGTCTGGCTGGGCGCGCCGGCGTCTCCGCTGCCCGTGGTGCCGGAGTCCTGCGCCTCGGTGGGCTCGCTGTCCGTGCCCGCCGTCGGGGCCGCCGAGGTGGCGCCCTGGGTGGGTGAGCTGGACGCGGAGGGCTGCCGGGACGCCTTGTGCGTGCCGGACTTCTCCGGCAGCGGCGAGCCGGGCAGCTCGTTGCGCGGGGGCTCGCCGGGGCCGGGGACGACCACCCGGTCGGCGTCGCGGACGGCGCCGCCGAGCAGCGAGCCGACGAGCAGGGTGAGCCCGACGGCGATCGCGGTCACCAGGGCACCACGACGCAGCACGTAACGGCGCAGCTCCCACAGGTCGGAGCGCGGACCGAGCCGGCGCCACGCACCGGCGGCGAGCCGGCCGTCCACCGAGTAGACGGGGGCGCCGGCGATGACCAGCGGCGACCAGGCGGCGAGGTAGATGATGTCGGGGGTGTCGTAGACCGGGACGGTCTTCCAGCTGACGGTGACGATGAGCGCCGCCGAGAGCCCGGCGCCGACGACCGCGGCGACCCGCTGCCAGCAGCCCAGGATCGTGAGGACGCCCACGACGACCTGGAGGAAGGCGATGACGAGGCCTGAGCCGACGGGGTGGTGCAGGGCGAACTGACGCAGCGGCTCGGCCACTTCCCACGGGTGCAGGGTGTTGAGCCACTTCACCATGGAGCCGCGCTTGCCGCCGTCGAAGTAGACGGGGTCGCACAGCTTGCCCATGCCGGCGTAGATGGAGATGAAGCCGAGGAAGACGCGCAGCGGGAGCAGGACCACGCCGAGGTTCATCCGGCGGCCCGGGTAGTAGGCGTGCCGGGCGGGGTCGTCGCTCTGCCGCCGGCTCCGCGGCGCCGGGTCCGGGTCGACGTCGGCTTCCCCGAAGTCCTCGAACTGGGCGTCGTCGTAGGCGGGTTCGTCGTAGGCGCTGCCGACGCCGCGCATGTTCGGCAGGATCCGCTGCTCGCCGCCGACCGGCGTCCGCTGGGCGCCGACGATCGGGGTCTCGAGAGTCTGCGCGGCGAGGTCGCCGTCGTACCCGCGGTCGCCCATACCGACGCGGGGGATGACCTGGGTGGCTCCGGCGTCGGCACCGGGCGGTTCGCCGTGGCCGACGCTGCCTGCCCGCACGGCCTGCAGCAGTCGGTGCGCGCCGGTGTCGTCCGGGGCGGACTTGCCGCTCCAGACGACGGCCCGCCGACGGCCGCCGGAAGCGGCGCCCGCTCTGCCGGCCGCCCCGACGGCGGCCATGCGCGCGGTGTCATCGATGGCGCTCACGTGCCGGGCGATCCGCGGGGATTGGTTACGCCGCGCCGACGCGCCCAGCTGCACGCGGAAGCTCGCGTGGCTGACGATGATCTGCGCCGGATCGCTCGGCACCTTCACCATGCTCAGCGCGGGAGCGTCGTCGAATCCCGACGAGCGGTCCCCCGTGGGTGTGCGGGGTGTTCTGGTGTCCACACTCATCTAACCGAGTGACGTGTGTTTAGGACACTGCTTTGACCCGCCGGATCTGTCCGGACTCCGTCAAGGTTGCACTACTCGCCGGGATTAACCCGTCCGAGTGAACCGCTGCCCTCTGCCGCCCTCGCGCACCACGAGGCTCCGCCGGCCCGGGCCGGCGGAGCCCGGACTGCCTCAGCCCCGGCGCCGAGCCGCCTCGTACAGCACGATCCCGGCCGCCACACCCGCGTTGAGGGATTCCGCGCCACCCGGCATCGGGATCCGCACCCGGAAGTCACAGGTCTCGCCGACCAGGCGGGAGAGGCCCTTGCCCTCGCTGCCGACGACGATGACGACCGGGCCGTCCAGGGCCTTCAGCGTGCCGACCTCGTGCTCGCCGTCGGCGGCCAGGCCGACCACCGCGATCCCGGCCTTCTTGTAGGCCTCCAGGGCGCGGGTGAGGTTGGTGGCACGGGCGACCGGGGTACGGGCGGCCGCACCGGCGGACGTCTTCCAGGCGCCGGCCGTCATACCGGCCGCGCGGCGCTCGGGGACGACGACGCCGTGACCGCCGAAGGCGGAGACGGAGCGGACGACGGCACCCAGGTTGCGCGGGTCGGTCACGCCGTCGAGGGCGACGATCAGCGGGTCCTCGCCGTGGTCGTAGGCGGTCGACGCCAGGTCCTCGGGGTGCGCGTACTCGTACGGCGGGACCTGGAGGACCAGGCCCTGGTGGTTGAGGCCGTTGGTCATGCGGTCCAGCTCGGGACGCGGGGCCTCCATGAGGTGGATGCCACCGCGCTCGGCGGCGAGCTGGAGCGCCTCGCGCACCCGCTCGTCGTTGTCGATGAACTGCTGCACGTAGAGCATCGTCGCGGGCACGCCCTCACGCAGCGCCTCGACGACGGAGTTGCGGCCGACGACCATCTCGGACGTGCCCTTGCCGCCCCGGCCGCGCTGTGCGGGCCGGCGCACGGCCTGCTTCGCCTTGGCGGTCGCGATGCGGTTCGCCTTGTGCTTCTTGCGCATCTCGGCGGGCGGGGTGGGACCCTTGCCCTCCAGGCCCCGGCGCCGCTGGCCGCCACTGCCGACCTGCGCGCCCTTCTTGCCGGACATGCGGCGGTTGTTGGCTGCCATGAGTCTCTCGTCTCCGTGAGCTTTTCGTACGTACGTCTTATGCAGTGTGCCGCCCGGAAGGCCGGGCGGCACACTCGATCAAGGACAGGCCCCGGGGCCGCCCTACCGCGGGCCGAGGCTCCAGCGCGGCCCCTGCGGGCCGTCCTCGATGGCCAGGCCGGACTGGGTGAGCTGGTCGCGAATGGCGTCCGCGGTCGCCCAGTCCTTGCGCGCGCGGGCCGACTCGCGCTGGTCGAGGACGAGTCGTACGAGGCTGTCGACCACGCCGTGCAGGTCCTCACCCCGGCTCTCCTCGCCGGCCCAGTGGGCGTCGAGCGGGTCCAGACCGAGGACACCGAGCATGGCACGGACCTCGGCGAGGCGGGCCACGGCGGCTTCCTTGTCGTCGGCCGCGAGGGCCGAGTTCCCCTGCCGGACCGTCGTGTGCACGATGGCGAGCGCCTGCGGGACCCCCAGGTCGTCGTCCATCGCCTCGGCGAAGGCGGGCGGCACCTCGGCCGCCGGCTCGACGACTCCCCCGGCCTTCTCGACCACGCGCTGCACGAAGCCCTCGATCCGCGCGAACGCCGACTCGGCCTCGCGCAGCGACTCCTCGCTGTACTCGATCATCGAGCGGTAGTGGGGCGTACCGAGGTAGTAGCGCAGCACGATCGGGCGCCACTGCTTCACCATCTCGGAGACGAGGACGCTGTTGCCCAGCGACTTCGACATCTTCTCGCCGCTCATGGTGACCCAGGCGTTGTGCACCCAGTACCGCGCGAACTCGTCGCCGTAGGCCTTGGCCTGGGCGATCTCGTTCTCGTGGTGCGGGAAGATCAGGTCGAGACCGCCGCCGTGGATGTCGAAGGCGGTGCCCAGGTACTTGTGCGCCATGGCCGAGCACTCGAGGTGCCAGCCCGGACGCCCGCGGCCCCAGGGGGTCTCCCAGCTCGGCTCCCCCGGCTTGACGGACTTCCACAGGGCGAAGTCGCGCTGGTCACGCTTGCCGGTCTCGCCGTCCGCCGAGGGCTGGAGCAGGTTGTCCAGCTCCTGGTTGGACAGCTGGAGGTACTCCGGGAACGAGCGCACGTCGAAGTAGACGTTGCCCTCGGACTCGTAGGCGTGACCGCGCTCGATCAGCCCCCGCATCATCTCGATCATCTCGGGGACGTGCCCGGTGGCGCGGGGTTCGTAGGTCGGCGGCAGGCAACCCAGCGCCTGGTAGCCGTCGTTGAACGCCCGCTCGTTCTCGTACCCGATCGACCACCAGGGGCGGCCCTGGTCGTGCGACTTGGCGATGATCTTGTCGTCGATGTCGGTGACGTTGCGGATGAACGTGACGTCGTAGCCGCGGTGGGCGAACCACCGGCGCATGATGTCGAAGTTCAGGCCCGAACGGATGTGCCCGATGTGCGGAGCCGCCTGCACGGTGGCACCACAGAGGTAGATCGAGACACAACCCGGCTGGAGCGGGGCGAAGTCACGGATCTGCCGGGCACTGGTGTCGTACAGCCGAATGGTCACCTCTCCAGGGTAGTGGGCGCGGAGCGATGCCCCGAGCCCCTTCCACCCAAGGGCCACACATTCGTGACATGCCATGGCATATGTCGGCCGGTGCCGACGGCGGGCGTCAGCCGGTACGCGCCACCAGTGCCGTCGCGATCGCCATCAGGCCCTCGTCGCGTCCCGGGAACCCGAGCCCGTCCGTCGTCGCACCCGACACCGACACCGGCGCGCCCGCCGCCTCGGAAAGGATCTTCTGCGCCTCGTCGCGCCGCTTGCCGATCTTGGGGCGGGGCCCGACGACCTGTACCGCGATGTTGCCGATGACGAAGCCGGCCGCGCGGACGATCCGGGCCGCCTCCGTGAGCAGGGTGACACCCGAGGCGCCGGACCACTCGGGGCGCCCGGTGCCGAAGTGCTGCCCCAGGTCACCGAGGCCGGCCGCGGAGAAGAGCGCGTTGCAGGCGGCGTGCGCGACGACGTCCGCGTCGGAGTGCCCGGCCAGTCCGGGGCCCTCCCCCTCCCACTTCAGGCCCGCGCACCACAGCTCGCGGCCCTCCTCGAAGGCGTGGATGTCGGTGCCGATGCCGACCTGGGGAAGCACGGGCCGCGTCTCAGAAGCCATCGTTGAGCCTCCTGCGGGCCAGGACCGCCTCCGCGAGGACCAGGTCGAGGGGCCGGGTGACCTTGAAGGCCTCCTCGTGACCGGGAACGACCACGACCGTCAGCCCCAGCTGCTCGACCATGCTCGCGTCGTCGGTGACGTTCTCCGTGACCGACTCGTGGGCGCGGATCAGGGTGGCCCGGTCGAAGCCCTGCGGGGTCTGCACGGCACGGAGGCGGGCGCGCTCGGGCGTCGCGACGACCGGCTCGGGGTCGCCGGCGGTCACGGCCGGTTCGACCTCCTTGACGGTGTCCGCGAGCGGCAGCGCCGGCACGACGGCGGGGGCGCCCTCGCGGACGGCCTCGATCACGGCGTCCACCGTGTCGACGGGGACGAGGGGCCGGGCGGCGTCGTGCACCAGGACGATGTCGTGGCCGGGCGGCAGCGCGTCCAGGCCGAGCTTCACGGATTCCTGGCGGGAGTCACCGCCGGGCACGACCAGGAAGTCGGTGCGGTCGGGCAGCGCGTGCGCGTCGAGCAGCGACTTCACCTCGGCGGTGCCGTCCGGCGGGGCCACGACGACGACCAGGGAGACGGCGCGGGAGGCGGCGAGGGCGCGCACCGCGTGGATCAGCATGGGCGTGCCGCCCAGCGTGCGGAGCGCCTTGGGGGCGCCCGGACCGAGGCGGACACCCCGCCCGGCGGCCGGAATCACCGCGGCCGTGCGGGTGGGCGCGGGCGAGGGACGCGAATCGTCAGACATCGGTTCCTGTCAGGTTTGTGTTCCGGCCTGGCGTGGGTATGGCCCTGGAAGTGCCGGGCGCGACGCCTTGACCGGACCCTTCCGTGACGTGCCGGTCGAGGCAGCAGCCCGGGCCCGGCACACCAAGTATCGAAGCATCGGTCGCATTATCGGGGGCGGTTCGGGGGCAGTACCGACCGACCACCCCTGTGGGGGTAGGGCGTACGGCGGTTGTCCTGGCGCGAACATGCCGCAGCGCCCGGCGACGGGAAATTCGTCATCGGGCACCGCGGCATTTCAGTGTTCTTCAGTGTGCGTGTTCTTCAGGGTGCCAAGGCCGGTCTCGGGCCGGCTTCAGCACTCGAAAAACGCGTCGAGCTCAGGACGCGAGCACCTCGTCGAGCAGCGCTTCGGCCTTGTCCTCGTTGGTGTTCTCCGCGAGAGCGAGCTCGCTCACCAGGATCTGGCGGGCCTTGGCGAGCATGCGCTTCTCACCGGCGGAGAGTCCGCGCTCGCGCTCACGACGCCACAGGTCACGCACGACTTCCGCGACCTTGATGACATCGCCGGAGGCGAGCTTCTCCAGATTTGCCTTGTAACGACGCGACCAGTTCGTGGGCTCCTCGGCGTACGGCGCGCGCAGCACCTCGAAGACCCGGTCCAGCCCGTCCTGACCGACCACATCACGTACGCCGACGAACTCCGCATTGTCCGCTGGCACACGTACCGTCAGGTCACCCTGGGCGACCTTCAGCACCAAGTAGGTCTTGTCCACGCCTTTGATCTGGCGAGTTTCGATGGCCTCGATCAGCGCGGCCCCGTGATGGGGATAGACCACGGTGTCGCCAACCTTGAACGTCATGTGACAGGTACCCCTTCCGTGGCTATCCAGGGTAACACGGAAACTGCGGGTTCTGAATGGCGTTTTCGCAGGTCAGGGCATATCTCGGGGCTTGACAACAGCAACAGGAACGTGCTGCGAAGGGGCGGCGGAAGCAGGTATTCGCAGGTCGGAGGTGCTCTCCGAGGGGGGAGAAACGCGCACGTTACACACATCCGGAGCCCCGCCCGAACGGCCGAACGTCCACATATGTCCGCTTCCAGGAGTGCGACTTCCGCTACTCCGTTCGGTTCACGTGGCCGGATACGAGCCGTTTCCGGAATTGATCATCGGACCCTCGACCCGGCCCGTGATCAATTCCGGGGACGACCTCGCATTCCTTCACCGAAAATCCGTGATCGGACCTCCGGCGCGGATATGCGAATGGACCGGCGAGCCGGAAGAGGACAGGGGAGAGGCAGGAAGACGGCAGGAAGGCGAGGGGAACACGACGGGAAGAGAAGTGAGAAGAAGACGAGCGGGAAGGCGGGGGAAGACGCGCGGGAAGACGACGGGTGAAGCCGAAGTGACTCAGGGGTCGCTCGTGGCGGTCGGGACAGGTGGCGCCGGAGGCCGTTCAGCGCGTCCGTCGAGGCACGGGATCGCTCTAGAGGCGGGTCGGGTGCGGTGGCGCGAGAACGGCTCGGTAACCTAAGGCCGCTGACAGACCCTTAGGACGGCTTTATCCAAAGGAAGGCCGTCCGTGTGTACAAGGAGTTGCCGCCGCCGTGAGCAGCAGCCTTCGACGCGGCGCCCTCGCCGCTTCCGCCATCGCGTTCTCGATCGCCTCGCTCGCCGCCTGTGGGGCCGGCAACGACTCCCAGACCCTGGAGATCAAGCCGGACAACGCCGCCACCAGCATCGGCGACATCAAGCTGCAGAACGTCATCGTCATCACCCAGCCCGACCTGGAGTCGACGGGTCCCGCCGTGATCTCGGCGACCGTCTTCAACAGCGGCAGCAAGGCGCAGACGCTGGAGTCCATCACCCTCGACGGCGGCAAGTCCGCCGAGCTCTCGCCCGCCAAGGGCAAGGGCAAGCTGACCGTCCCGGCCGGCGGCTCGGTCGTCATCGGCGGCGCGAACAACGCCTCCGCGGTCCTGTCGAGCAGCCGTGAGGCCGTCAAGGACGGCGACGCGCAGAAGGTGACCTTCACCTTCAGCGAGACCGGCGAGGTCAGCCTGCGCGCCTTCGTCGTCCCCGCCGAGAGCTACTTCTCCAAGTGGGGCCCGAGCGACATCCCGAGCGCCGCGGAGTCCCCCTCCGAGAGCGCGTCGGCGTCCCCGTCCGAGTCGGCTTCCGGCGCGGCCGCCGAGGGCGGTTCCGCGGAGTCCGGCTCGGCCTCCCCGTCGGACTCGGCCTCCGCGTCGGAGTCGGAGTCGGCGGCCGCCGGTCACTGACCTCGTACGCGCACGGGCACGCACAAGGAGGGCCGGCACCCCGTGCGGGGTGCCGCCCTCCTTGTGCGTGCCCGTCCTTCCCCGACGCATCCCTCGACGTCGGCGGAAGCGGCCGCAGCCGGTCCGGCCTACGGCTCGAACTTGTAGCCCAGGCCGCGGACCGTGACCAGGTACCGCGGGGCGCCGGGGTCGGGCTCGATCTTGGCGCGCAGGCGCTTGACGTGGACGTCGAGGGTCTTGGTGTCCCCCACGTAGTCGGCGCCCCAGACCCGGTCGATGAGCTGCATACGGGTCAGGACACGGCCGGCGTTGCGCAGCAGCATCTCCAGGAGGTCGAACTCCTTGAGGGGCAGGTCGACCTTGGAGCCGGAGACCGTCACGACGTGGCGGTCGACGTCCATACGGACCGGGCCGGCCTCCAGGGCCGCCGGGGTCACCTCCTCCGGCTCGCCCCGGCGGCGCAGGACGGCCCGGATACGGGCGACCAGCTCGCGCGACGAGAAGGGCTTGGTGACGTAGTCGTCGGCTCCTATCTCCAGGCCGACGACCTTGTCGATCTCGCTGTCCTTCGCGGTCACCATGATCACGGGGACGTTGGAGCGGCCGCGCAGCTGACGGCACACCTCCGTACCGGGCAGGCCCGGCAGCATCAGGTCGAGAAGTACGAGGTCGGCGCCGTTGCGCTCGAACTCGTCGAGTCCGTCGGGCCCGGTGGCCGCGATGGCGACCTCGAAGCCTTCCTTGCGGAGCATGTAGGACAGGGCGTCGGAGAAGGACTCCTCGTCCTCGACGACGAGCACTCGGGTCACGGAAGGACCTCCGGGGCGGAAAGCGTCCGGTACGCGGACGAATCGGGGGATGAGGCGCGGGGTGATGTCTGGGTGGAGCGGTGAGGGGAGGAGTGACCGACCTCGTCGAGGCCGTCGACATCGTCGACGTCACCGAGGTCGTCGACGTCGTCGACCTCGTCCGGGTCGGGGTGCTGCTGCGCGCGGTCGCGGGCCACGCCCGCCTCCGGCAGCCGCAGGGTGAACGTGGAGCCCTGGTTCTCGGCGCTCCACACCGTGACCTCCCCGCCGTGCGAGGCGGCCACGTGCTTGACGATCGCCAGTCCGAGCCCCGTACCGCCCGTCTGGCGGGAGCGGGCCGGGTCGACGCGGTAGAAGCGCTCGAAGATGCGCTCCTTGTCCTTGTCGGAGATGCCGATGCCCTGGTCGGTCACGGCGATCTCGATCAGGTCCCCGCCCGGCGCGCTCACCCGGCGGGCGGCTATGCCGACGCGGGTCCGGGCGGGTGAGTAGTTGACGGCGTTCTCGACCAGGTTGCCGAGGGCGGCGGCCAGCTGGCCCCGGTTCCCGAAGACCCGCAGGTCGGCGGTGCCGCCGGCGGCCATGGTGATCTGTTTGGTCCCGGCCTGGTGACGGCAGCGGTCGACGGCCTCCGCGACCAGCTCGTCGATGCCGACCGGCTCGGCGTCCTCGAGGGGATCGTCGTTCTGGACCCTCGAGAGGTCGATGAGCTCCTGGACCAGGCTGGTCAGCCGGGTCGCCTCGATCTGCATACGGCCGGCGAACCGCTCCACCGCCTCCGGATCCTCCGAGGCGTCCATGACGGCCTCGGAGAGAAGGGAGAGCGCGCCGACCGGGGTCTTCAGCTCATGGCTGACGTTCGCCACGAAGTCCCGCCGGACCGCCTCGATACGACGGGCCTCGGTGAGGTCCTCCACGAGCAGGAGGACCAGCCGGGAGCCCAGCGGGGCCACTCTGGCGGACACGGCGAGAGCCTCGCCGCGCCCGGTCCCGCGCCGGGGAAGGTCCAGCTCGACCTGGCGTATCTCTCCGTCGCGTCTGGTGTCCCGGGCCATCTTGAGCATCGGCTCGACGCTGAGCCGGCCGCCGCGCACCAGCCCGAGGGCGTAGGCGGCGGAGCTGGCCTTCACGACGGCGTCGGCCTCGTCGAGCACGACGGCGGAGGAGCGGAGCACGGAGAGGACGGTGTCCACACCCGGCGGAAGCACCGGGTCCGTGTGCAGCGAGGTGCGCGTGGGGCGCTTCTGCTCCCGCTCGCTCCAGCGGAACGCCAGCATGGCGATGACACCGGTCAGTACCCCGGCGATCGCTGCCGCTGCGGCGACCGCCGCGTTCACGTCCATGCCACCAGGTTAGGCACGCGATCGGTCCTGGCCACAGCTATCGAGGTGCGACCTCGAACACTCGTCGCCCAGAGTTCACCTTGGAGCCAGTGGTGGTTCATTTGGGGTGCCGGAAATCGACGCGTACGGGGCGGAGCGTGGCACCGTGGGGTTCGCAGCACCGGTTCCACGGCCGGTCGGCGCCGGTGCAGCAGCCGGTGACGACCCGGTTCGCGGCCGGTTCTGGCCCCCGGAACCGAACCCGAACCCCAAGCACGACGTACGAGAGGGAACCCTGATGCGGGACGCGTACCACGAGGAACTGGACTCGATCGGCGACAGCCTGGTGGAGATGGCCCGGCTGGTCGGGTCGGCGATCGGACGCGCCACGACCGCCATTCTCGACGCCGACCTGAAGCTCGCCGAGAGCGTCATCGAGGCCGACAAGAAGGTCGACGAGCTCCAGCACGACCTGGAGGCACGGGCGATAGCACTGCTGGCCCGGCAGCAGCCGGTGGCGACGGACCTGCGGATCGTCGTCACGTCGCTGCGGATGTCGGCCGACCTGGAGCGCTCCGGCGACCTCGCCCAGCACGTGGCGAAGCTGGCGCGGCTGCGCTTCCCGAACCGCGCGGTCCCGCAGGACCTGCACGCCACCATCCTGGAGATGGGCCAGCTCGCGCAGCGCCTGATGGCGAAGGCGGCGGAGGTCGTCGTCACCAAGGACGTCGACCTCGCCCTCCAGCTGGAGTCGGACGACGACGCGATGGACCTCCTGCACCGCACCCTCTTCCAGCACCTGCTGGACGACCGCTGGAAGCACGGCATCGAGACCGCCGTCGACGTCACGCTGCTGGGCCGCTACTACGAGCGCTTCGCCGACCACGCGGTGGCCGTCGCCAAGCGCGTGGTGTTCCTGGTGACGGGCGAGCACGCGGACGAGCTCCAGCCGGAGATCCAGCCGGACATCCAGCCGGCGACCGGAACGGGCACGGGGACGGCGGCCGAGGGGGTCTGAGCCGGACGGTGAGTGGGTGACCGGGGGCTGCGGCGGTGCGTGGGTGACCGCGGGGGCCGCGACGGTGGGTGACGCTGAGTGCGTGACCCACGGTGGGTCGTCCGGCAGGGGCGTACCGGATCTCCTCAGGGCGTGCGCAAGCCGCTGTGCGCCGTTGAGCCGTTGATGCGCCCAGCGGAACGGGCATGCAATGGGCACAGGTCCTACGCCTCCGGGAGGAACCCATGGCCGAGTCCCCCATCACTCCCACGCCCGACCCCGCACAGGAACGCCCGACCGAGCAGCCCGCCGAGATCAGGAACCTGATGCTCATCGGCGCGTGCGGCTGCGGTTCCGGGTGCGGCTGCGGGTGCCAGTCGGGCAACCCCTGCCAGTGCGGCTGAAGACGCACGACGAACGCGGGCATGACGAGGGGCCCGGTGCCGGTATCGGCACCGGGCCCCTCGTCATGCCCGGCCCGCTCCTCGTCCGGTCGCCGCGCGGGGAGCGCGAGCGCAGCATGGAAGTGCAGGCGCGCAAGCGCGGGCACAGGCACAGGCACGGCGACTGGAAGGGGGCGGGCAGTCATGACCCGCTTCATGGACGTCCACCACGACATGCACGGCATCACCGCCGACCAGCTCCTCGAGGCCCACCGGGCGGACCTCGCCATCGAGGGCGAAGAGGGCGTGCACTTCGAACGGGCCTGGGCGGACCCGGAGTCCGGAACCGTCTACTGCCTCTCCGAGGGTCCCTCGGCGGAGGCCGTCCTCCGCGTCCACGAGCGCACCGGTCATATGGCGGACGAGATCCACCCGGTGCCGCTCACGGTCTGAGATCGCCCGGAGCGTCCGCCGAGGAGCGCTGACCCGGGTCAGGAGGGCTTGACCGCCGATACGGCGGTGACGGTCACCTTGTTGTCGCACTGCGCGAACTGGCCGTCGTCCAGGGCGACCTGATGCTTCCCCGCGCCCGGCAGACCGATGACGAGCGTGGGGAACACGACGGGCTCCGCACCGGATTCGCAGAACCCGTCGGCCTCCCCCTGCACCTGCACGAAGGTCAGCTTCACCCATGCCTTGCCCTTGGGGGCCAGCGTCACCGGTGCGGCGGATCCGGTGGTCGTGACGGAGAGCGGGGCGTTCTTCTCCGGAGAGCCGTTGCCGGCCCCCGCGACGGTCGGATGACCCTTGAGGACACAGGCCTTGGCCGAGCTGTTGGTGAACTCGACGATCGCCGCCCCGGTCCCCGTGCCCGACGGCCGATCGGCGGCCTGCCGGGCGGCGACCTTCAGGCTCCCCACGGAACAGGCCGGCGCGGCAGCACCGACTCCCCGGGAACTGTCCACGGCGGGCGTCACGACGGCGGCACTCGCGGAGGGGGCACTCGCGGAGGCGGAGGCCACCGAAGGGGAGGCTGCGGAAGGGGAGGTCACGGGGGCGGGGGTCGCGGAGTCGGGACTGACGGAGGCGGGACGCGCGGAGGTGCCGGGGGACTCCCCCGAACCGCACCCCGTCACCACCAGAGCGGCCGAGGCCACGACGGCCGCCATCACGGAACCCCGAATTCCGAACCTGTTCCAGCGCATGTACCCGTTCCCGTCCCTGTTCGCGTTCGTGTTGGCGTTCGTGCTCGTCTTCGCGTACCGCATGCTGCCCCCCGGATCCGGATCGCCGAGGGCGTCGGCCCTCAGCACCCACCAAGCCACCGACCCACCTGCGTGTCGTCCGTCAACGCAGACAGAACGGGCAGGCGAACGGGTTCTCCCGAGGACCGACCTGTGACGCATCGGTGACGATATCCGGCCACATCGACTGAACCCCGTAAATCGGAATAACCGGTCGCTCGTGGCGGACGCCGGCCCCGCTCGCCGTCCGGCGGCCACCGGGTGACCATGGGTGACGGGACCGGTTCAGGGGCCGAGCACCGCACCGGGAGGCACCCCGTGACACGCACCGGAACGACCGACGTACTGATCGCGGGCGCCGGCCCGGTCGGCCTGAGCGCCGCGGCGGAGTTGCGGCGGCAGGGAGTGCGCTGCCGGCTCGTGGACCGGCTGCCCGCCCGTCTCCCGTACGCGAAAGCCGTCGGCATCCAGCCGCGCACCCTGGAGATCTGGGACCGGATGGGCCTGGCCCGCACGGTCCTGGAGGCCGCCGCGGTGCTGCGCGGTCAGCTCATCTACGTCAACGGCCGGGAGCGGGCGCGCATCGAGCTCACGCTGCCGCCCGAGGTGCCCTACGCATTCGCCGCGCTACCGCAGTACGAGACCGAGCGCCTCCTGGAGGAGTACGTCGCCGGCCTCGGTACGTCCATCGAACGCGGCACCGAGCTGCTGTCGTTCACCCAGGACCAGGACGGGGTCACCGCCCGCCTGCGCACCGCCTCCGGCACCGAGGAGGAGGTGCGGACCGGCTATCTGATCGGCTGCGACGGCGCCCACAGCACCGTGCGCAAGGGGCTCGGCCTCGGCTACGAGGGGGCGGCCTTCGACGAGGAGTACATGCTGGGCGACGTCGAGACGGACTGGGACATCCCCCACGGCTACGGCATCCGCTCCAGCCACCTGGCCGCCGACGGCTCCACCGACGACGTACTGGTCTGCATCCCGCTCCCCGGCCCCGGCCGCTACCGCATGTCGATGCTCGTCCCACCCGAACTCTCCATGCGGACAGACACCGACGGCAGTACGCCCGGCGACGGTGCGACGCCCGGCGGCAGTGCGACGCCCGGCGACGGCGTGGCGCACGGCCTGGAGAGCGGCCGCGCCCCGGAGCTGCACCACCTCCAAGCGGTGGTCGACCGCCTCGCCCCGGAACCGGCGGTCCTCTCCCGACTGCGGTGGTCCTCCGTCTTCCGCATCAGCCACCGCATCGTCGACCGATACGCCGACGGACGCGTCTTCGTCGCGGGCGACGCCGCCCACATCCATCCGCCCACCGGCGCCCAGGGCATGAACACCGGCATCCAGGACGCGTGCAACCTGGCCTGGAAACTGGCCCTCGTCATCCGGGGAGAAGCCGAACCCGCGCTCCTGGCCACCTACGACGCCGAGCGCCGCCCGATCGGCGAGGAGGTCGTCGGCCGAACGGTCCGCCACGCCACCCAGGGCATCGAAGCCGACCCCGACGACCCACGCACCATCCTGCTCCGAGAGGCCCAACTCCTCGTCAACTACCGCAACGGCCCCCTGGCGCCCCACCTCGACGGCTCCCCCGAAACACCCCGGGCCGGCGACCGCACCCCTGAAGGCTCGCCGGCAACCCTCCAGCCCGGCGACCGCGCCCCGGACTGCGCCGGTCTGACCGCCTCCGGGTCCGCCTACCCCTGGCGCCTGCTCGACGTCCTGCGCGAACGCACGGGGCACGTGGTTCTCCTCTACGCGACCGACCCCACGACGGTGGCAGCGGCAGCCGACTCCGTGGAAGCGACAGCGAAAGCGACCGCGGCCACCGGCCCGCACCTCGAGCTCATCGCCGTCCTCGCCCGCGGAACCGCACCCGAGCCGTCCACCCCGAACACCCTCCCCGTTCCCGCCTACCGAGACGCCGCCGGCGAGTTCACCCGCCTCTACCAGCCCGACGGCCCGACCGCCTACGTCATCCGCCCCGACGGACACCTCGCCACCCGCTTCCCCCTCCCCGCCACCACGACAGCCCTGCCCCCCTACCTGACAGCGCTGTCCACACCGCCACTCACACCCGACACCACCTGACACCTCCCGCCGTCGGCCCTCACCCCGCGAGGAACCGCAGGCCGAGGGCCTGAAGCTGTGGGTTCACAGGGGGCCCGCACCCCGTATGGCTGCCGGCGTCGAGAGAAGACCGGCGGTCAGCAGGACTCCACGCCGACGGGCGAGACGTACATCGCGGACAGCACCCCGTCTCCGTCCACCTTGACCGGGACAGCGGCTGTCGTATCGGTCAGCTCCAAGTCGTACGGCAGGGATCGCAGCGGGATGTCCTCGCCGAGGTAGGCCACCGAAACCGTGCCCTGGCAGTCGGAGCCCCCCGGCGGCGCGGTGTCGGGGACTCTGCCGTCCTGCGGACCGGCCTTGTGGGACGTGACGTTGATCAGCGTGTACTCGTACTCGTAGCGGGCCGGGGTGACGGCGGTCTCCTCCCGCGTCTTCTCGACATCGACCCAATACCGGGCGAGCTTCACCGTGACTGCCTCGCACGGTCTCTGGATCGCCTCCGGGGCGAAGTTCAGACCGGAGGAGTCCAAGGTCAAGCCCCTTGACTGGTATTCGCCGCTGCCGCTGCGCAGTTCCTTCAGATAGGCGGTCAGCTGCTCGACGCTCATGCCACTGGTCTTCACGCACTTCGCGGGCGCGGCCGTCGTCGGACTCTGCGTCGGAGTGGCCGTGCCGGGAGCGGCCGTGTAGTGAGCGAGCTCGGACGGCGAAGCCTGGGCAGCCGGCTTGTCCTCTGATGAACACCCCGAGACCGTGAGCAGCGCTGCTACGGCGGCGGCCGGTATGAGGAACTTGCTTGCACTTCCCATGAGTTACCCCACCTGCTTCGAGACCGCTTCCCCTACCGGGCGGACCCACAGTACGAGTGGATGATCAGGTCCACCAGCAAGTCGGTCATCTCCGTCTCAGTCGGCGATGCGCGGCTCGAAGTCGCCAAAAAGCCCCCGACCTGCCAAGAAACAGCAGGTCGGGGGCCCAAGGGGTGTTGCTTACTTCTTCTTGCCCTGGGTCTTGCCGGGGATCTTGGTGAGCTGGGTCTTCGCTGGTCAGGGGCGGTGGGACCGTGCGCCTGGCGGTCGTTGTTGGTCGTCATTGGCCACCGTTGAGCGGCCTCGGACGGCCCAGGGACGGCCCAGGCACCGCCCCGTCGGCAAGGCCTACGAGCTGAGTGGCAGTTCCCTCGCTCGCTGCCGTGCTTGGGCCCGTAGCTCCTCCAGTCGACTGTGGAACGCGTTATGGCGGTTCTGGACGAGGTTCATACGGGAGGACCTATGTCAGGAGGTATGCCTTCAGGATCGTCACCGTGTACGTGTTGCCGGTGGTGTCGGTCAGGGTGGCCCTGAAGGAGACCGACCTGGCCGTCTTCGGGTGGGTCAGGGTGAGGGTCTTCTTGCCGTTCCTGGTGGTGACCGGGGCGTTGGACCAGGTCGTTCCGCCGTTGTAGGAGACCTTCACCGCGAGGGACTTGAGGTGGGTGGCGGCCGGGCCCTCGATGGAGAGGGGGACCGTGGTGCGGTGGCCGGCGCGGGCCGTGCCGGCCGGGGTCAGCTTCGGGTGGAAGCGGACGGTGGAGAGGGGCATCGCCTTCGAGTCGGCCGGCTGGGCGGGCTGCTTCGAGGTGAAGGTCCAGGCCGCGGTCAGACGGCTGGTGGTGCCGGCGACCGTGGCCGGGCGGGTCAGGTCCGTGCGGATCGTGTAGCGGGTGGACGCCGCCGGGAGGTTCTCCACCGTCTGGCAGAGGTCGCCGTCGTTGTCGAGCAGGGTACGGCCGCCCGCGGTGACCGTCGTGTGCCGTGCGGCGACGGAGGACGCGGGGTGTCCGGCGCCGTCGACGAGGTCGGGGACACACAGGTCGAGGGTGTCGCCGACCCGCTGCGCGCCCCACCCCTGGCCGACCATCGGGCTGAAGACGCCGACGTTGTACGTCGACTCGTACGTCCGGCCCGCCCGGTAGGACACCCGTTGGTCGTCGTAGAACACGTCGGTGTCTTCACCGGCGGCGTTCAGCTGGCCGACATTGACCGTCCACCGGAAGCCCTTGGGCGTGGTGACGTACGTCTTCGCCGTCGTCGGCAGCGGGAACGGGTCGCTGATCGTGCCCAGCCCCAGCTCGGGGCCGTACCACAGGGCGTTGACGGCACCCTTGCGGTGCGCGACGGAGGAGCCGATGTTCCGCTTCAGCAGGGCCAGTTCGCTCATCCGCGCCGTGTGCTGGTAGCCGGTGGGGAAGCGGTCGGGCAGGTTGTAGAGCAGGTTGTAGGTGGTGCTGCCCTTCTGCCACAGGCCGCTGAGCTGGGTGCTGAGCGTCCCCGCGGCGGGCGCCGGGCCCAGGCTCGCGGTGCGCAGGTCGGTGAAGGAGTCCGAGAACAGGAGGGTGGTGTTGTAGCGGGTGCCGCCGGTGTCCATGCGGTAGTTGAGGTAGCCGGCCGACATCTTCGCGCCGCCGGGGGCGGTGATCCGGACCGGCTTGGTCTTACGGGCGTCGAAGGTGACCGTGGTGTCCTTGGTGAGCGAGAGCTTCGGCCGGACGAGCGCCGAGGTGCCCTCGCTGCCGCCGTCGCCGATCAGCGTGTCCAGGACGTAGTCGCCGCGCGGGACGCGCACTTTGTAGACGCCCTTGGCGATCTGCTGGGAGTCCTCCAGGACATTGGTCTCGTACTCACCCGAGTAGCCGATGATCTCGGTCAGCGGCGAGCTGACGGGCTTGCCGCCACGGTCGAGGAACTTCAGGGTGAGCTCGTACGCCTCCGCCTCGCGGATCACGCCGAAGGAGGTCCGCACGGACCTGCCGTCGCCGTCGCCGTCGCCCTGCGCGGTGGCGACGACCGTGCCCGAGTACGCGCCGTCCGCCGCCTCGGTGCGGGTGTCCGAGGTGAGATCGACGCTCGCGGTGCCGCCTGCGGGGACGGTGAGTTGCCGTGTGCTGAGCGTGAACATGCCGTCGGGGGCCGCCTTGCCCCCGGGGCCGGTCGCGGTGGCCGTCAGGTCCAGGGTGACGGGGCGGTCGCCGTCGTTGCGGTAGGTGACCCGCCGGGTGGCCGGCCGGTCGTCGGTGTGAGGCCACAGCTGCTTGCCGAAGGACACCGACATCTGCTCGCCGACCACGCTCTGGCCGAGCGCCCGGGCCACGTCGAGCCGGCCGGTGCCCTGCTGGTAGCCGGTCAGGCCGGCGGTCGGCGTGGTGGACGCGGTGAGTGCCTGCTTGATCCGCGCCCCCGTCCAGTCCGGGTGCCGTTGCGCCAGGATCGCGGCGGCGCCCGCGGCATGCGGTGTCGCCATCGACGTACCGGACATGGAGACATAGCCGTCGGCGGCCGGGTCGCCCAAAACGCCGTTCGCCGCCCTCGCCGAGACGATGTCGACGCCCGGCGCGGTGAGGTCCGGCTTCAGCGCGCTGTCGGCGGTCGGGCCGACGCTGGAGAACTCGGCGATCCGGTCCTCGCCGTCGACCGCTCCCACGGTGAGCGCCGACTCCGCGGCGCCCGGGGAGCCGACGGTCCCGGCGCCCGGGCCCTCGTTGCCGGCCGCGGCGACGGTGAGCATGCCGGTGCTCTCGGAGAGGGCGTTCACGGCCGTCTCCACCGGGTCTGCCCCCGGGGCGTCCGTCTGGCCGAGGCTGAGGTTGGCCACCTCGGCGCCCTGCGCGGCGGCCCACTCCAGGCCGGCGATGACGCTGGAGTCGGTGCCCTCGCCGTCGTCGTTCAGCACCTTGGCGTTGAGGAGCCGCGCGCCCGGTGCGACGCCCTTGTAGAGGCCGTCGGATCTGGCGCCCGAGCCGGCCACCGTCGCCGCGACGTGCGTGCCGTGGCCGACCCTGTCGTCCGTGCTGCCGGTGCCGCTGAAGTCCTTCGACTCCGTCACCACCGAGGCGAGGTCCGGGTGCGTGGTGTCGATGCCGGTGTCCAGGACGGCGACCTTGACGCCCTTGCCGTCGTACCCGACGTTCCAGGCGGTCGGCGCGCCGATCCGCGTGACGTTGTCGCTGACCTTGTCACTGTCACCCTGGGTCTCCGCCTTGAACCGGCCGTCCAGCCAGACCCGTTCGACGCCCGGTGCGGATGTGAGGGCCTGCCAGGTGTCCTCGGCCTCCTCCTTGCGGACGCTGAGCGCGGCGCCGTCCACGCTGGGCAGTTCACGGCGGACGGTGACGGCCCCTTGTCCGTCCGCGAGCAGCGACCTCTGGGTGTTCCTGCGCTGGGCGGCCTTCCCCTCGTACGACACGATCAGGGGGAGTGTGCCGCGCCGGGTGTCGTCGTAGCCGGCCCGTATCAGACCGCTGACGTCGAACAGCCGCTTGTCCAGGACGCCTTGGCCGATGAGGGCGGCGGCGTCGGCGGGGATGACGTACTGGTCGTCGCCGAGGCGGCGTACGGACAACGGGACGTGTCCACGGCCAGGGGCCCGCCGGACGCCGGTCACCTGGCCCCGGGCATCCAGTTGGACCCGGTCGCCGGTGACGAGGGTGACGTACCGGGCCGGGGAGCCGGTGTCCGGCCGGGCGGCGGTGGCCGCCGCGGCGGTCCGCACGCCGAGGCCGGAGCCGGTGGCCGACACCGAGACGCCCGTCATCACTCCCGCGACCAGCAGGGCGGCCAGCGCCGCCGAGGAGGAACCGAGGCGCACGTCAGCTCGCCTTCCCGGGGACCTGCTTGTTGGCGTCGACGACCGCGCGCTGGGTGATCGCGGAGGTGAACAGGACGGTGCCGGGCTTGAACTCCCCGTCCTTTTCGGCCTTGACCTGGACGGTGCGGTCGCCGAGCAACTGCAGGGTCTTCTTGTCGAAGATCCACTCGGTGCGCTGACCGTCGGTGTCGTTCTGCCGCGCGATCGCGACCCCGTGGCGGCCCAAGGCGTCGACCGCGTCGTCCACCGCGACGACCCCCGGGATCTTGGCGGCGGCCTTGTACAGGGCGACGGCCACGTCCGCGGGCGGGTAGCTCTCGTTCAGCAGATCGCCGATGGCGACGAAGGCCGCCTGGTCGCGGGGGACTTCGGGGTCCCGGACGGCGTCCGACTCCTTGTAGATCTGCTTCAGCAGTACGTCGGGGTCGGTGGGCAGCTTGACCAGGCTGTCGTACGCACCGGTGAGCGGGGTGGACCCGGCCAGGGTGATGTCCTCCTCGCCCGCTTCGATCAGCCAGCCGTCCTTCCCGTCGGTGGACATCCAGACCTGACGGGAGTGCAGCTCCTTGCTGACGATCGTGGTCTTGTCGTCGACGGTCCTGGAGTGGGTGCTGGCCACCTTCGAGGCGATGTAGATGTACTGGCCGTCACGCGCCGTGGGTCCGGAGGTGTCGGCGGCGGCGAGCGAGATGCGGTCGAGCAGCTGGGGGGCGCCCTTGGTGTCGACGGCGCCGATCTGGGTGGTCAGGGCGGGGCCGGTGGCCACGGCGGTCCTGCCGCCGTCTCCGTTGCCGCCGGACAGGGCGAGGCCGGCCACGACCGCGCCGGCCACGGCGAAGGCGGCGGCGGGCACCAGGATCACGCGGCGCAGGAACGGGTTGCGCTGCCGCTGCGGGGCGGGGGTGCGGCTGCCGCGGAGGTCTTCGTGGATCTGGGCCATCATGTGCTCCTTGTGGAACTGGCTGCGGCCCGCCGGCAGATCCCGCTCGACGGAGGGCAGGAGGTCCTGGGTCTCCGTCCACTCAGCCGGGTGCGGCTGGGAGGGGTTGGCGTTCATCGGTTTCCTTCCTGTGCGGACCGGATCACGTATCCGCGATCACCTGTTATCTGCCGGTCTGTGCGGGTGGGTTCCGTTTTTTTCCCGCCGAGTTCGCTTTTTTTTCGGAGCAGTTCCGCGTCGGCGAGTTTTCGCAGCTTGCCGCGGGCGCGGGACAGTCGGGAGCGGACGGTGCCGACAGGGATGCCGAGGGCGCGGGCGGCCTCGGCGTACTCCATGCCCTCGCACAGGCACAGGGTCAGGACCTCGCGTTCGGGGCGCTTGAGCGAACTGAGGGCGGTGAGCGTGGCGCTGATGCGGCGCCGGTCGTCCAGCCGGCCTGCGGTCTCCTCGGCGTGGTCCTCGACGTGCTCGTCCGCGGCGTTGGCGGCGGCTGCCGCGCTCGCGGCGTTCCGGTAGCGCCGGTTGCTGCGGTACTGGGCGCGGGCCACGTTGGTGGCGATACCCAGCAGCCAGGGCCGCAGCGAACCCCCTTCGGCCTCGACCGACGCGCGGCGCCGCCAGGCCTCCATGAACGTCGTCGACATGACGTCCTCGGCCGCGGACCAGTCGGCGGTCAGCCTGAACGCGTGGTTGTACACGGCGCGGGCATGGTCGTCGAAGAGTTCCGCAAACGCGTTCGGATCTCCGGTTCGCACCCGGGTTCGCATATCTGTGGTCACGTTATGAACTGACTGTCGGAGCAGGCGAGTTCCGGTGACCTACGTCACATCAGCCTCGGGCGTCCCGTACGTCACCAGGGAAGCGCGCGGGCGTGGACCACGTCCAGCCGGGACACCGCGCGGGTCAGGACGACGTACAGCCGGTCCAGGCCGCGCGGCTCGGCCTCCGCGACGGCCGCCGGTTCGACGGCG
This sequence comes from Streptomyces sp. NBC_01334, assembly GCF_035983595.1. Classification (NCBI taxonomy): domain Bacteria; kingdom Bacillati; phylum Actinomycetota; class Actinomycetes; order Kitasatosporales; family Streptomycetaceae; genus Streptomyces; species Streptomyces sp. NBC_01334. Next base: position 4,633,950 of record NZ_CP130718.1, read on the forward strand.
ACGACATGGTCGTACTCCAGGCCTCAAGTTGAGCCGAAGCAAGGCCGTCTTCGCCCCGCCCAAGGGTGGCAAGCTCCGGGACGTGCCGCTTCCCGGGCCGGTCGCTGATACCCTGCGGGCCCACATGAAGCGGTTCCCGCCGGTCGACATCACCTTGCCGTGGAAGGTGGCGGACGGGCCGCCGGTGACCAAGCGGCTGATCTTCACCGGGCCGCGCGGAGGTCACGTCTGGCGGACGTCGCTCAACGAGGAGGCGTGGAAGCGGGCGCCGGCCTCGGCCGGGGTGATCCCCGACCGGAAGCCGGGCAAGTCGTACGCCGAGTCCCGCGAGAACGGCATGCACGCCCTCCGCCACTTCTACGCCTCGGTGCTCCTGGACGCCGGGGAGAACATCAAGGCCCTCGCCGAGTACCTCGGCCACGCGGACCCGGGCCTGACGCTCCGCGTGTACGCGCACCTCATGCCGTCGAGTCAGGAGCGGACCCGCAAAGCCGTAGCCGCTGTCTTCGACACCACCAAAACGATGCGACATGACGGCTGAGGGCTCGTACGCTCCGAAACGGAAGGGGCGGGGAGAACAATGGCGGACGAGTACTTCTTGCTGGTTTGCGACGACGTGCCTCATGACGTGGTGCTCACTGACCCCGGTGTCCGCGTGATGGACGTCGTCCAGGTCGTGCGTCGGCTGACGGGACTGAGCCTGTGGCGCAGCAAGGTTCTGGCGGCTCAGGTTCCCGCCGTCATTCTCGCCGGCGTGCCCGAGGAAGATGCGGCTGCAGCCGTGTCGGCCCTCCGCGATGCGGGAGCCCAGGCAGAGACGAGAGAACAGCCGGAGCCGGATCTCCTGAAGCACTGAGCACGGCCCGATCAACCGGCTGACGGCCCAGAGACGGCCCAGCCCCACCAAAAAGCCCCCGCCCCGCGAGAAACTCGCAGGTCGGGGGCGTAACAGTGTCGCGTTACTTCTTCTTGCCCTGGTTCTTGACTGCCTCGATCGCCGCCGCGGCCGCGTCCGGGTCGAGGTAGGTGCCGCCGGGGGTGAGCGGCTTGAAGGCTGCGTCGAGTTCGTAGGCCAGGGGGATGCCCGTCGGGATGTTCAGGCCTGCGATGTCGGCGTCGGAGATGCCGTCGAGGTGCTTGACGAGGGCTCGGAGCGAGTTGCCGTGGGCGGCGACCAGGACCGTGCGGCCGGACAGGAGGTCCGGGACGATGCCGTCGTACCAGTACGGCAGCATGCGGACGACGACGTCCTTCAGGCACTCCGTGCGGGGGCGGAGCTCCGGCGGGATGGACGCGTAGCGCGGGTCGGCGGCCTGGGAGAACTCGGAGTCGTCCGACAGCGGCGGGGGCGGGGTGTCGTAGGAGCGGCGCCAGAGCATGAACTGCTCCTCGCCGAACTCCGCGAGGGTCTGCGCCTTGTCCTTGCCCTGGAGGGCGCCGTAGTGGCGTTCGTTCAGGCGCCAGGAGCGGTGGACCGGGATCCAGTGGCGGTCGGCGGACTCCAGGGCCAGCTGGGCCGTGCGGATCGCGCGCTTCTGGAGCGACGTGTGGACCACGTCGGGGAGGAGGTCGGCATCCTTCAGGAGTTCGCCACCGCGGACCGCCTCCTTCTCGCCCTTCTCGTTGAGGTTGACGTCCACCCAGCCGGTGAACAGGTTCTTCGCGTTCCACTCGCTCTCGCCGTGACGGAGGAGGATCAGCTTGTACGGTGCGTCGGCCATGCGTATGAGCGTAATCCACCGCTCCGATCCGTTGTGCGCCCGCTCGTACAGCGGACAAGCCGCCTGACGGTTGACGGGATCTGTTAATTGAGTGGCCTCCCGCGCTTCGCCTCTCGTAAGTTCTGAGTGCCGCCTGAGCCACTTACACGAGCCGCTTGCGCGAGCCGTTGCACGAGCCGCTTACTTCCCGGGGGATCCGCCATGTCCGTCGCCGTCATGAGACGTGCCGCCCGCGAGACCCTCTCGGGCCTGCCGCGCGAGTTCTGGTGGCTGTGGACCAGCACCCTCGTCAACCGGCTCGGGGCCTTCGTCGCCACCTTCATGGCGCTGTACCTGACACTCGACCGCGGGTACTCCGCCTCCTACGCCGGGCTCGTCGCCTCCCTGCTCGGGCTGGGCGGGGTCGTCTCGTCGCTCGGCGGCGGGGTCATGGCGGACCGGATCGGGCGGCGGCCCACCCTGCTCGTCGCGCAGACCTCGACGGCCGCCTCCGTGGCACTGCTCGGGTTCGTGGAACATCCCGTCGCCATCGCCGGTGTCGCCTTCCTGGTCGGCATGGCCTCCAACGCCTCCCGGCCGGCCGTGCAGGCGATGATGGCCGACATCGTGCGGCCCGAGGACCGGGTCCGCGCCTTCTCGCTCAACTACTGGGCCATCAACCTCGGGTTCGCCGTCTCCTCCATGGCCGCCGGGTTCATCGCCGAGGTCAGCTACCGCGCCGGGTTCCTGCTCGAGGCCGGGATGACCCTCGTCTGCGCGATCGTCGTGTTCCTCAAGCTGCCCGAGTCCCGGCCCGAGCGGGAGGAGAAGGCCGTACGGGAGGACAGCGTCGGGCTGGGGACCGTGCTGCGGGACGGGCGCTTCATGAGCGTCGTCGGGCTGTCCTTCCTCGTCGCGCTCGTCTTCCAGCAGGGGTCCGTGGGGCTGCCCGTGGCCATGGGCGCGGCCGGGTTCACGCCCGCCGACTACGGCATGGCGATCGCCGTCAACGGCGTGCTCATCGTCGCGTTGCAGATCCCCGTCACCCGGTTCATCGAGCACCGGGACCCGCGGCGGCTGCTGGTCGTCTCCTCGGTGCTCGCGGGGTACGGGTTCGGGCTCACCGCCTTCGCCGGCTCGGTCGGCGTCTTCACGCTCACCGTCTGCGTGTGGACCCTGGCGGAGATCGTCAACGCGCCGACCCAGACCGGGCTCGTCGTCCGCCTCTCCCCCACCCACGGGCGCGGGCGCTACCAGGGCATGTACACGCTCTCCTGGGCCGTGGCCTCCCTGGTCGCCCCGGTCATGTCCGGCTTCGTCATCGACCGGTTCGGGGCGGAGTGGCTGTGGGGGATGTGCGCGGTCGTGGGGACGGCGGCGGGCGTCGGCTACGCCGTGCTGATGCGAAGCCTTCCGGGAGAGGGCGAGGGCAAGGGCGAGGTCGAGGTGGCGAAGACCGCCCCCGGCGAGCAGGCCGGCGCTGCCGCCGAACCCGCGGCCAGCACCGTCTGAGCGGCGGGCGCGGGGGTCAGGCGCCAGGTGTCAGGGGTGCATCCGTGCGCCCTTCAGCACCTTGTCCACCGCGTTTTTCGGGCCGTGGACCGCCAGTCCCACGACATCCAGCCCGGCCGTCGGTACGGCACGCACCGCCGCGCGGTTGTCGCGGTCGTTGCCGGTGGCGAAGAGGTCGCTCGTGAACACCGCGCGCGGGAGGGACCGGGAGAGCACGCGCGCGTGAGCGGCGGTCAGCGTCTCCTTCGTGCCCTCGAAGACCAGCACCGGCTGGCGGAACATCGACAGATACGCCACGCCGTCCGCGTCCTCGTACGGCTCCCCGATCACCTCGGGGAGGGCCGTGCCCAGGCCGCTGACCAGGAACGCGGTGACGTTCAGGCGCTGCCAGGTCTCCAGGTCCTCACGCAGCAGGACGGCGATCTTCGTGTCGAAGCGAAGGGGGGCGGTGGGGGTGGTGGGTGAGATCGGTGCGGTGGACGCCGTGGGCGCTGCGGGTGCGGTGGGTGTCTCGTCGTTCATGGTTCGAGACTGCCGACCGGCCTACGACGCCGTCTTGTACGTTCTTTGCATGGCCCCGCAGCGGACAGCCGACGTCTCCGCCTGGCGCCCGGCCGTCCCGGGCGTGGTGGAGGTCTTCCATGCCCACTTCACCGAGTACGCGTACCCGATGCACGTCCACGAGGCGTGGACGCTGCTGATCGTCGACGACGGCGCCGTACGGTACGACCTCGACCGGCACGAGCACGGCACCCCGCACGACACCGTGTCCCTGCTGCCCCCGCACGTGCCGCACAACGGCTCACCGGCCACCTCGGGCGGCTTCCGCAAGCGGGTCCTGTACCTCGACGCCGAGGTGCTCGGCGAAGACCTCATCGGGGCCGCCGTCGACGCCCCCGACCTGCGCGATCCCGTGCTGCGGCGGCGGGTCGGGCAGCTGCACTCCGCGCTCGCCCGGCCCGGCGACGAGCTGGAGGCCGGCAGCCGGCTGACGCTGATCGGCGAGCGGTTGCGGACCCATCTGCGCGCGGGGCCGCGCACCGCCGCCGCGCGCCGCGACCCGGACCTCGCGCGCCGCCTGCGTGAGCTGCTCGACGAACGGGTCGTCCAGGGCCTGACGCTGGACGAGGCCGCCGGGCTCGTGTCGGCCCATCCGGCCCATCTGGTACGGGCGTTCAGCTCGGCGTACGGCATCGCGCCGCACCAGTACCTCACCGCCCGCCGGGTCGACCTGGCCCGCCGGCTCCTGCTCGACGGGCGGCCGCCGGGTGAGGTCGCGGCGACGTCCGGCTTCTACGACCAGGCTCATCTCACCCGGCATTTCCGGAAGCTGGTGGGGGTCACACCGGGGCGGTACGGAGATCGACGGAAGTCCTCCGTCCGCTGATGACCGGCGCATAGCGTCGCCTCCATGGACACCGACAAGACACCGCACTCTTCCGGCACACCCGGCACTCAGGAGTCCCCGGCGCTTTCCGCCCGGGGCGGCTTACACGCGAGACGGATAGCGGTCGCCGTCGCGGGGGCGGCGACCCTGGTGGCTCTGAGCGTCGGCATCGCCCTCGCGGCCGCCTCGGACGAGGATCCCGCCACTCCCGTACCGAGCGCGTCGTTCACCCGGCCGCCGGTCACCGGAGAACCCGCCGACACCGGGGGCGGCACGGGGGGCGACACAGGGGGTGGCACAGGGGGCGATGTCTCCGGCGGGACCAGCTCCGGAGGCGACGGCGGGACCAGCTCGGGAGGCGACGGCGGGACCGACCCCGACGCGACGGAGACACCGTCCACGCCCACCTCCTCGCCCACCGGGCCGGCCGACCTGGACGAGATCAACCGACGTCTGAACGAGCTCGACCGGAAGCTGGACCAGCTGCCCACCAAGCAGGAACTGGCCGACGCCCTGCGCGCCTTCGCCGACCAGCTCGACGCTCCGGCCACCCCGACCGCTCCCGCCCCGGACCCGGACGCCCCCTGATCGCTTCCTGACCTGACCGCTTCCGGGGTCGGTCGGCGTCAGTGGGCAGGAGTCGGCGAACCGGCGTCAGTCGGCCGGGCGTTGCGTCAGATGGGCGAACGCGTCCAGGTTGCGCGTCGGTTCGCCCCGGGAGACCCGCCACTCGTACTCCCGGCGGATGGCACTCGCGAAGCCCAGCTCCAGAAGGGTGTTGAAGGCACCGTCGGCGGCCTCCAGGACCTGGCCCATGAGGCGGTCGATCTCGTCGGCGGTGACCGAGGCGAGGGGGAGGCGGGCGGTGACGTAGACGTCGCCGAGCCGGTCGACGGCGTAACTCACGCCGTACAGCTTGAGGTTGCGTTCCAGGAGCCAGCGGTGGACGCCGGACTCGTTCTCGTCGGGATGACGGACGACGAAGGCGTTCAGGGAGAGGGAGTGGCGGCCGACGATGAGGGAGACGGTCGTCTTGAGTTTCCGGGTGCCGGGAAGCTGGACCACGTAGTTTCCGGGGGCCGGGCTCTCCCACTCCAGCTCCGCGTCCTTCAGGAAACCCTCGATGACCTGTGCGGCCGTCTTCTCCACGTCACCCATGCTCGGAGCGTACGCGACGGCGGTGCGACTGGGCCGCGGCCGCGTAGACGTCGGCGGTGGCGGCGGCCGCGGTGTCCCAGCCGAAGGACTGGGCGTGCGCCGTGGCGGCCGCGCCCATCCGGGCGGGGAGGTCGGGGCCGTCGGCGAAACGCGCGAGCACGCGCGCGTAGGCGGCCGGATCGTGGCCCTGCACCAGGAAGCCCGTCTCGCCGTCCCGCACGGCCACCGGGAGCCCGCCGACGGCGGCGGCGAGCACCGGGGTGCCGGCCGCCTGCGCCTCTATGGCGACGAGCCCGAAGGACTCGCTGTAGGAGGGCACGACCAGCAGTGACGCCGCCCGGAACCAGTCCGCGAGCTGGTCCTGGCCGACCGGCGGCCGGAACCGTACGACGTCCGCGATGCCGAGCCGCGCGGCCAGCTTCTGCAGTCCCTCCGGCTTGGCGAGGCCACTGCCGCTGGGGCCGCCGACGATCGGGACGACGATGCGGGAGCGCAGCTCGGGGCGCTCGTCGAGCAGGACGGCCACCGCGCGCAGGAGCACGTCCGGAGCCTTCAGGGGCTGGATGCGGCCCGCGAAGAGGGGGACCAGCGCGTCCTGGGGCAGGTCCAGACGCGCGCGGGCGGCGGCCCGGCCGTCCGCCGGGGTGAAGCGGTCGAGGTTGACGCCGGGGTGCACCACGGCGACCTTGTCGGGGCCGGCGTGGTAGTGCCGGACGAGTTCGTCGGCCTCCTCCGCCGTGTTGGCGATGAGGCGGTCGGCGGCGGCGACGATCTGGGTCTCGCCGATGACGCGGGCGGCGGGCTCGGGGGTGTCGCCGTCGGCCAGGTTGGCGTTCTTGACCTTGGCCATGGTGTGCATGGCGTGCACCAGGGGGGCGCCCCAGCGCTGCGCGGCCAGCCAGCCGACGTGCCCGGAGAGCCAGTAGTGCGAGTGCACGAGGTCGTAGTAGCCGGGACGGTGACCGGCCCAGGCCTGCATCACGCCGTGCGTGAAGGCGCACAGCTGTGCCGGGAGGTCCTCCTTGGCGAGGCCCTCGTAGGGGCCCGCGTCGACATGCCGGACGAGGACTCCGGGGGCCAGCTCGACGGTCGGCGGGAGGCCGCCGGTGGTCGCGCGCGTGAAGATCTCGACCTCGATGTTGATCGCGGCGAGGCGCTGCGCGAGCTCGACGATGTAGACGTTCATGCCGCCCGCGTCGCCGGTGCCGGGCTGGTGGAGCGGAGAGGTGTGCACGGAGAGCATCGCGACGCGGCGGGGGCGGCGGTGGAGCCTGAGCCGCGAGGGTGCCGCCGAAGACCGACGCCCGAGCCTGTTGGTGTACTGGCTCACGGGGCGTTCCTCCTTGCTGCGGGCATGCCGGAAAGAGGGTGTGGGGCCCTCCAAGGGGCTGCAACGCCGGAGGAAGGCGTTCCCATTCCGGGCCGGTTTCGGAAAGGGGTGGTTTTTGCTCAGCCATTACCACGTATCGCTCAACCGTTCGAGACCGGTGTGCGTCGCGGGGCGGCCCCAGCGGTTCTCGCCCCCGCCGCCCCTTCCCGTCCCGACCCCGGGGGCTGCCGCCCCCGGACCCCCGCTTCGGCCCCGAAAGGGCCTCGTCCTCGAACGCCGGACGGGCTGAGAAGCCGAAGGGACCGAGACTCCGGACGAGGTGAGATCTCGGGCAGGGCGAGATGCCGCGCAGGCTGGAGGTGGTGCCGCATTACCCTCGTAGGCATGACATCCCGCGCCCCCGCCCGCCCTGTGGGCACGGTCACGCGCGGGACGACGAATCCCAACCGGCTGCGCCGCATGGACCGCTGGATCGCCGCGACGCACGGCGCCGAGCTGCGCCGCGCCACCGAGCCGCTCGCCGTCGACCTCGGGTACGGGGCGGCGCCCTGGACGGCCGTCGAGTTGCTGCGGCGGCTGCGTTCCGTCGCCCCACGCGCGCGGGTCGTGGGCGTCGAGATCGAACCGGCCCGGGTGGCGGCCGCCGAACCGTACGAGCGCGAGGGGCTGGACTTCCGGCACGGCGGGTTCGAGATCCCGGTGCCCCGGCGTCCGCACCTCGTACGGGCCGCCAACGTGCTGCGGCAGTACGACGAGGGCGAGGTCGCCGCGGTCTGGCAGCGCCTGTGCGCGCGGCTCGCGCCGGCCGATCCGGTGACCGGGTCCCGCGGCGGTCTGCTCGTCGAGGGGACCTGCGACGAGATCGGGCGTCGGCACGTATGGGTCGCACTCGGACCGGAAGGGCCGCGCACGGTCACCTTCGCGACCCGGCTGGGCTCCCTGGAACGCCCCTCGGATCTGGCGGAACGGCTGCCCAAGGCGCTGATCCACCGCAATGTCCCGGGTGAGCCGGTGCACGCCTTCCTGCGCGACTTCGACCGCGCCTGGGCCGCCGCCGCGCCCTACGCGTCGTACGGCGCCCGCCAGCGGTGGATCCGCACGGTGCGGGACCTGACGGCCGACTGGCCGGTGACGGACGGGCCGGCGCGGTGGCGGCAGGGGGAAGTGACGGTGCGGTGGGAGGCGTTGGCGCCCCGGGGCCGAGCCGACGGCTGAACCACCCTTCCCTCCTTTCCTCCTGGCCATCGGGAACGATCTCCGTGAGTCGTTCGTCACACTGACGGGGAGATCGTCATGGCGGGGTGGCGAAGAGGGGAAGGACTGCTTCGGTCGCTGTGCCGCTCCGTCGTTCCGGCGTCACCTCTGTCGTTTTCAGCCGTGACGTGGCACGATCCCCCGGGCACCGTAAGTTACTGACGGTTAATCAGGGGTTGGGGGACGGGGTATGGGTACGGGGAAGCGCGGCCTGCTCGCGGCGGCAGTGACGGTGGTCTGCGCGGTCACCGTGCTGGGCGCACCCGGCACCGCGTTCGCCAGCCCGAGCCCCACGCCGTCGCCGTCGACGAGTTCCACGACCCCGCCGCTCCCCTCCACCGCGTCCAACAAGGACCTCGAGACCGTCCGCACCAAGCTCGAAGCGCTGTACCACGACGCCGCGGTCGCCACCGACGCCTACAACGCGGCCGAGGAAGCGGCGAAGAAGCAGTCGGCGGAGATCGTCGAGCTGGCCAAGAAGATCGTCGCGGGCCAGGAGAAGCTGGACGACCTCAAGGACCGCGCGGGCGCCGCGGCCCGCGCCCAGTACCGCACCGGCGGCCTGCCGGACGAGGCGCAGTTGATGCTGACCGACGACCCGTCGGAGTTCCTCGACGGCGCGGGCCGGGTGCTCCAGGGGCAGCGCGCGACCAAGGGCCTGATCGGCGAACTCAGCCGCACCCAGCAGGACTTGGAGCAGTACTCCAAGGACGCCTCCACCCAGTGGCAGAAGCTGGAGGCGGGCCGCAAGACGAAGGCCGCGGCCCAGAAGAAGATCGAGAAGCAGATCGCGGCGGCCGAGAAGCTCGAGTCCCAGCTCGAGAAGAAGGAGAAGGAGCGCCTCGAACAACTGGAGGCGCAGGTCGCGCTGGAGGCACAGACCGCCTGGCTGGACACCGGCGTCCTGGACGAGATCGACAGCGCGGCGTCCGTCCAGGGCAAGAAGGCCGTGCAGTTCGCCACCGCCCAGATCGGCAAGCCGTATGTGTGGGGCGCGGAGGGCCCGGACAGCTTCGACTGCTCCGGACTGACCTCCGAGGCCTGGAGGAGCGCCGGGCAGGTGATACCGCGCACCTCGCAGGAGCAGTGGAAGCAGTTGCCGCACATCGCCGTCGAGGACATGCGCCCCGGCGACCTGATCATCTACTTCGACGACGCCAGCCACGTCGCGTTGTACGTGGGCGACGGCGCGATCATCCACGCCCCGCGGCCGGGCCGCACGGTCACGCTCGCGGGGGCGGGCTCGATGCCGATACTCGGGGTGGTCCGGCCGGACGCGTGAGGCCCGGTGACCGGGCGGCCCTTCGGACGCCGCCCTCCACGTGACCCAGGCCACCTCGACCCCGCTGCCAAACTCCGCGCGGACGTGACGTTCGTCATCCCCGCACCACACCCGCCCTGTCCAAATGCGGGACAGAACGCGGCATATGACTGTGGCCAGAGATCAAGCGGCCTGTCTCACACCATTCCGTTGCGGCGCCTTCTGCCGCTATGGTCCCCGTCGGTGGGTCGAGGTCCCTCGTCCCCACCATGCCCTCGGGGGGAGGGAAGGAACTCAAGACGATGCCCGTACCCGTACCGCGGCAGAGAGCGATCCCGGCCGTGGAGAGTGGTCAGGCGCAGGCCGCGCCCATAGTCGGCGGCCCCTCCAAGGAAGAGACCGTTCGCAACGAGGCGACCACGGCCGAGAACCGGAACAACACCGCGCACGACCACAGCGCGCAGCACACCGCGCTCAACGCGACGCCCGCCGACGGCGTCCACCAAGGCGTGAGCACGACCAACGTCAGCGCCACCGGTGTGAGCGCAACCAGCGTGAGCACCACCGGCGTCAGTGCCACCGGCGTCAGTGCCACCGGTGCGGGCACCGCCCACACCACGCTCACCCTGCTGCTGATCGAGGACGACCCGACGGCCGCGCCGATCGTCCACGACCTGCTCGACGCGGACGGCAGGCCGATCCGCGTACGCACCGCCCGCAACCTCACCGAGGCCGAGCGGCTGCTGACCCATGACGTCCACTGCATCCTGCTGGACCTGGCGCTCCCGGCGCCCGGCAGGGCAAGCGGGTCCGACGACGAGCTCGCCGTCCTGCGGCACGTGCTCGAGCTCGCGCCCCGGCACGCCGTGCTCGCGCTCACCGCGTCCGGCGACGCCGAGCGCGGCGCCGAGGCGGTACGCGTGGGTGCGCAGGACTACCTCTACAAGGACGAGCTGGACGGCCGGCTGCTGAGCCGTGCGATCCGCTACGCCGTGGAGAGGAAACGTTCCGACACCGCCGAGCGACGGCTCGCCGAGGGCAAGCTGCGCGCCCAGGAGAACGCCCGCCTGGAGCGCGGCCTGCTGCCCACGCCCCTCCTGGAGGGCTCTCCGCTGCGCTTCGCCGCCCGCTACCGTCCCGGCCGCTCACGCGCGCTGCTCGGCGGCGACTTCTACGACACCGTCCGCACGCCCGACGGCACCGTGCACGCGATGATCGGCGACGTCTGCGGGCACGGCCCGGACGAGGCGGCGCTCGGCGTGGAGCTGCGCATCGCCTGGCGGGCGCTGACGCTGGCGGGCCTGTGCGGGGACGAGCTGCTGAACACGCTTCAGCAGGTGCTGGAGCACGAGCGCGACGACGACGAGATCTTCGCGACGCTCTGCACGGTGGACATCGCGCCCGACGGCCGCCGGGCGGGCCTGTGCCTGGCCGGCCACCCCGCACCGCTGATCGCCCGCCCGGACCGGCCCGCGCGGCTGCTGCCGTACGACAACAACGGCCCCGCCCTCGGCCTGCTGCCGGGCGCCCGCTGGCCGCGGATGCAGGTCGAGCTGGGCGCCGAGTGGAGCCTGATGCTGTACACCGACGGCCTCATCGAGGGACGGATCGGCGAGGGCCGGGAACGGCTGGGCCAGGACGGCATGGTGGAGATGATCCGCCGCCAGCTCTCCGAGGGGCTGAGCGGCGAGGCGCTGCTGCGGGCCGCGGTGAACGAGGTCCGCGAGCTCAACGGCGGCGAGCTGACGGACGACGTGGCACTGGTACTGCTGGACCGGGTCCCCGCACCGCTCCCCTAGCCCAAGGCGGGGCCGCCCGCTGCGGGAATCCCGCGGGGCGCAGAGCATGCGCGGTCGGAACAGTGCCCGCAGCGCCGGTGCCCGGAACCGGCCCGGGCGCAGACAGGCCGAGCCACAGGTCCGTGCCGCGTGCCGGGCAGCAGACAGGGCCGGCCCAGTGACCGCCCGGCCGGATGCCGGTCCCAGGGCGGAAGGACAGGGACGTGGCGCCCACAAGGACCGGCTGCCTGGCGGGAGGCGGGGCTCTGGTGCCCGGGGTGGGTTGTCCAGGGCTGGTCGGGAGCGGGGGCGAGCCGGACAGGACGACGCCCCGCCGCCCCCGGTGGGGGCTGCGGGGCGTGGAAGTTCTCGTGGGGTCAGCGGCCGCCGTTGTACGGGCCGTACGGGCCGTCGCTGCTGCTGCCGCCGCGCCTGCGGCCCCAGCCGCCGCCACCGCCGACCTGGCGGAGGGCGGGCCGTACGTCCACGAAGAAGACGATCGTGGCGACGAGGCCCGCGAGCTGGAGGAAGAGCATCGGCACCAGGAGGTTCACCGCCACCGTGACACCGAGGATGATCAGCCAGAAGCCCTTGTTCTGCTTGTCGGCGGCCCGGTAGGCGTCATCACGGAACAGAGCGGCCATCACCAGCGCCACCACGGCGAGGACCAGCATGGCGAGGTAGAGCAGCCACACCAGCCCGGCGAAGCCTTCGATCAGCACAACGTCCACCACCCGACTCGACGCGATTCGACTCGCTCGTCCTTACGCGGTCACCGTACCCGCAACCGCACTCCCGCTACCCGTACAACGGGCCGCGCACCACATGAGTGCCCGGCCCGTGACTGTATGTCCCTGTCCGCCGTGTCCGTCCCGGCCGTCGGTCTCACTTGGTCGGCGGCGTGGTCTTCTTCGCGACGGGCTTGCGGACCGGAGCCTTCTTCGCGGCGACGGGCTTCTTCGCCTCGGCGGTCTCGGACTGCGCCGCGGCCGCGGCGGGCTTCGGCTCGTCCTTGACCACGACCGGCTGGACCACGGGCGCGGGCTTGGGCTCCGACTTGGGCTCGACCGCGATGGCGAGCTCCTCGATCTCCTCGGCAGCCTCGCCGCGCCAGGTCTTCACGGCCTGCTCGCCGTGCTCGGCGACCTTCTCGTACGTCTCACGGGCCTTGACGGCGTACTCGGCGGCGACGCCGACCCCGCGCAGCGCGAAGTCCTGGGCGGACTCGCCGAACTTCTTCAGGTCGGCGTCGAGGGTGCTGCCGATCTTCTTGATGTCCCCGTCGAGGTTGCTGATGAAGTCGGTGACCTTGGCCTGGAGGGTCTCCTGCGCCTCCTTGGCCTTGGCGGTCGCCTCCTTCGCGCGGGCGCCGGCCTTCTCCTGCACGGCCTTGGGGTCGGTGTTGCGGACGGCCTCGAAACGGGCCGGGGCCTCGGTGCGCAGCTGCTCCACCAGACCCGGCACCTTCTTCGCCTGCTGGAGGGCCAGATCGGCGGTGCCCGCGGCGAAGTAGAACGGAGTCGGGTCGCTGAAGGTCTTGCGCAGGTCGTCGGTGATGGCCATGGTGAAGGTCCTCCCGGATTCACATACGTCGTTTTCGGCTGAGGGTCGTGCAGGTCCGCAGCGGGGCGGCCGGTCCCCTGGTCCGGTCAACTGGCCGTCTGCTGCGGGTCGGCGTCGCTCTCGTGGTTCCGTGGGCCGGCCGCACCGTCGCCGTCCGCGAATCCGTTCTCCTTGCGGAAGGACTCGTAGATCTGGAGCAACACCTGCTTCTGCTGCTCGGTCAGCGTGGGGTCGGCGAGGACGACCGCGCGGGTCGCACCGTCCCGGTACTCCTGCCCGTCCCGTTCCGCGTCGAGGATGCCGGCCCGCACGTACAGCGTCTCGGCGGAGATCCGCAGCGCCTTGGCGACCTGCTGGAGCACCTCCGCGCTCGGCTTGCGCAGCCCGCGCTCGATCTGGCTCAGGTACGGATTGGACACGCCGGCGGCTTCGGCGAGTTGCCGGAGCGACAGCTGCGCGTTGCGCCGCTGCTCGCGCAGGTACTCACCGAGATTGCCGACGTTGAGCGATGCCATGGCTCCACTGTGCACCAGCCGTGCTAACTATTGCAAGCACCTGCTTGCAATAGTGTGTCGCGCCACTCCGGACCGAGCGCCCCACCCTCCCCACCGTCCTCACACCTCCCACGGCAACTCCCGTTCGTGCACCACCTCCAGTCGCGAGACCGCGCGGGTGAGCACCACGTAGAGCCGGTTAAGGCCGCGTTGCTCCGACTGCGCGATGGCCGCCGGTTCGACGGCGACGACGTGGTCGTACTCGAGGCCCTTGACGAGGGTCGCCGCGACGACCGTCACCCGGGCGGCCGGATCGTCCGGGCCGGAGGTCGCGATGCCGGCCCCCGTCAGGGCCTCGCGGACCCCTTCTACTTGGGGGTCCGCGGCGATGACGCCGATCGAGCCCTCCCGGGGGAGCGCGTCGCGTACGGCGGCCACGACCGCGGAGCGCAGGTCGCCGTCGGCTCGCCGGACGCGCAGTTCGCCGTCCCGGCGCAGGGAGTCGGCGCGCGGCACGTCGGCGTCGAGGAGGTCGAGCAGGCGGCCCGCGAGGGTGAGGACGGCGGCCGGGACACGGAAGCCCGTGGTCAGCGGGACGATCGTCGCGTCCGGCTTGCCCAGGTGGGCCATCTGCGCCCGCCAGGAGTCCGCCGCCCAGGGGGTGGTGCCCTGCGCCAGGTCGCCGAGGACGGTGAGCGAGCCGAAGCGGACCCGGCGGGCGACCGCCCGGCACTCCATCGGGGAGAGGTCCTGGGCCTCGTCGACGACGACATGACCGTAGCCCTGGGGGTGGTCGAGGAGGCCGGCGATCTCGTCGAGGAGGACGAGGTCGGCGGGCGACCAGCGGGCCGACCTCGGCGAGCGGGGCGGCCGCGGCCAGTGCAGGGCCCGCTGCTCGCCGGGGTCCAGGAGACCGTCCGCGGCCCGCGCCAACTCCGCCTCGTCCGTGAGGAGTCGGGCCAGCACCTCCTCCGGGCGCAGCTTCGGCCACAGTGCCTCCACGCACGCGCTCACCGGCCGGGCCCGTTCGATGCGGCGCGTCCAGGAGGCCGGGCGCGGCCCGCTCCGGCGTTCCACCTGCTCCTGGATCCGGCGCACGATCCTGCTGCGCACCCGCTCGCGCCCGATCTCGTACGGCGGCTCCTCGGCGAGGACCCCGGCGACGATGTCCGTCAGCCGGTCGCCCGCGATCCGCCAGCGGTGGGAGTCGTCGGGGACGGAGAGGTCGTCGGCGCGGCCGGCCGTCACCCGTCCGTACACCGCCCGGCGCAGCACCTCGGCCATCCGGGCGTCGTGCTTGACGGCGGCGGTCCGGTCGGGGTCCGTACCGGTCGCCGGCCGGCGGGCGATCTCGTCGTGCAGGGTCGACTGCCGTACGCCGGTCTCGCCGAGGGACGGGAGCACCGCGGCGATGTAGGAGAGGAAGGTGCGGTTGGGGCCGAGGATCAGCAGTCCGCCGCGCTGGATGCGCCGCGGGTGGGTGTAGAGGAGGTAGGCGGCCCGGTGCAGGCCCACGGCGGTCTTGCCGGTGCCGGGAGCGCCCTGCACACACACGGACTCGGTGAGCTCCCCGCGGACGAGTTCGTCCTGCTCGGGCTGGATGGTCGCGGCGATGTCCCGCATCGGGCCGACGCGGGGCCGTTCGATCTCACGGGCGACGATCCCGCCCGTTCGCCCCGCCTCGCCCGGCCCACGACGTCCGGCCCGCTCCCCGCCGTCGACGTGCCCGCCCGCGTCGAGGCGCTCGTCCTCCAGGCCCGTGAGGTCGGCGGAGTCACCCCGGCTGCCGGGGGCCCAGCCGAACCGCCGCCGGACGGCCACGCCCTGGGGGTCGCGGGCGCTCGCCCGGTAGAAGGCGCGGGAGACGGGGGCGCGCCAGTCGACGACGAGGGGCGGAGCGGCCGGGTGCTCGCTGATGCGGAGCCGGCCGATGTGGTGGGCGAGACCCTCGTGCTCGCCGCCCGTGCCGTGCGCGAAGTCCAGCCGGCCGAAGAACAGGGGCCCTTCGGGCAGTTCGTGCAGCGCTTTGGCGTGGCTGCGCAGCCGGAACCCGAGGACCTCGGCGTCGGCGCCGGAGGCGGAGACGTCCTCTCCGGTGACGACGTGGAGGTCGGCGCCCTCGACCATCGCGGCGAGGGCGGCGCGGCAGCTGTCGTGGTGGGCGCGTTCGTGGTGCAACGCGGTGCCGAGATCCGGCGGGCTCTTCGGGTCGCCCTCAGGGACCGGCTCGGGTGTCGTCATACGGGAAGGGTAACGAATAATGTAACTGAGTCACATTTTTTACTCAGTATCAGCCAGTGGGCACCGGCCGGCCGAGCTGCGGCAGACCCGCCCCCAGCACCGCGAACGCCCGATCCACCGCCGCCTCCGCGTCACCCCGCACGTCCTCCACTCCCTCCCCCTCCGCGATCCGCCGCCAGTTCTCCTCGGCGAGGATCCGCCGGACGGCGACGATCTGTCCGGCGGCCAGCCGGGCGTCGAGGGCGTCGGGCAGCTCGTCCGCAAGGGCGTCGGCGAGGGCCGCCTCCGAGCGCTCCAGGTAGCCGTACAGGCGGGCGACCAGGGAGGGCGTGCCGTAGAGCATGGCGTGGAAGGCGCGCACGTTCGGGTGGTCGTTGAGGCCGGTGACAGGGTCGGCGGCGGCCAGCCCGGCGAGGAAGTGCCGGCGCAGGGCGGGCAGCGGTGCGACGCCCTCGGCCCGGGCCGCCGTGACCACCCGGGCCGCCTCCTGCTCGTGGTCCGCGATCCGGTGCAGGACCAGGTCCTCCTTGGCCGGGAAGTACCGGAAGAGGGTCGGCTTGGAGATCTCGGCCGCCGCGGCGATCTCGGCGACGGACACCGCGTCGAAGCCGCGCTCGACGAAGAGCCGGACGGCGATGTCCGACACGACCTGGTACATCCGCTGCCGCTTGCGCTCGCGCAGCCCGGTCTCGCTCATGGACCGAGCCTACGGGGCCGATCGACACCCGGCCCCGCTCGGCCTCGACCCCCCTTGACCTCAACCGGGGTTGAGGTCGAAGACTCCATGCACACGCATTCAACGGCACCGCGGTGGAGGTATGTCATGCGAGCAGCACAGGTGAAGGCGTTCGGCGGACCCGAGGTCCTGGCCACGGTGGAGCTGCCGGACCCGGTCCCGGGCCCCGGCGAGGTCCTGATCGAGGTCGCCCACGCCGACACGATCTTCGTGGAGACCCAGGTCCGCGCGGGCCGGTTCCGCGCCTACTTCCCCATCGAGCCGCCCTACGTCCCCGGTGGCGGCGTGGCCGGCACGGTCACCGCGGTCGGCGAGGGCGTGGACGCCGCGTGGGTGGGCCGCCGGGTGACCTCCTTCGTGACCGGCAGCTACGCCGAGCGCGTGACGGCCCCGGTCACCGCGCCGACCCCCGTCCCGGACGGCGTGGACCTGCGCACGGCCGCGGCACTCGTCCACGACGGGGTGACGGCCGCCGGTCTGCTGGAACACACCGCCGTGGGCCCCGGTGACCGCGTCCTGATCCTCGGCGCCTCGGGCGGCATGGGCACCCTGCTGATCCAGCTGGCCCGCGCCCGGGGCGCCCGGGTGGTGGCCGCGGCACGGGGAGCGCGGAAGTCGGCGCTGGTGCGGGAACTGGGGGCGGACGCGGTGGTGGACGTGTCGGAGCCGGACTGGGTGGAGCGGGCGCGGCAGGCTCTGGGGCGGCCGGGATCCACGCGTGCCGCCGAGGCGGGCACCGAAGCCGTTGCCGAAGCGGCCGCCGATGTCGTACTGGACGGTGTCGGCGGTGAACTCGGCCTCGCGGCCTTCCCGTTGACCGCCGACGGTGGGCGCTTCTCCGCACACGGAGCACCCTCGGGCGGCTTCGCGGCCGTAGACGCGACGGAGGCGGAACGGCGGGGCGTCACCCTTTTCGGGATCGGGGACGTGCAGTTCGGCGAGGCCGAGGTGCGCCGCCTGACCGCGCACGTCCTGGCGGAGGCGGCCGCAGGACGGCTGCGGCCGGTGATCGGGGCTCGGTTCCCGCTGACGGAGGCCGCCGCGGCGCACGCGGCGATCGAGGGGCGGGAACTGGTCGGGAAGGTGGTGCTCGACGTGTGAGGCCCGAAGGCGGTGAACCTGCGCCCGCGCAGGCGTCCGCGCCGGCGCACAGCCCGGGATCAGGACCTTCCGCGGGTCAGGACCTTCCGCGGGTCAGGACCTTCCGCGGGTCAGGGCCAGCTTGAGGTAGGGGTTGGCCGTTCGGGAGGCCGGAAGACCGAGGGAGGCAGTGGCCGCGGCCAGCGTCTCGGCGTAGGAGTCGACGGCCCTGCGGACATTGGGGGCGTCCAGGCCCGTCCTGGTCGCCAGCCGGTCGAGATCGACGTAGGCCGAGCGAATGATCTCGCTCCAGCGGTAGACCGGCCAGTCCACCCGCCAGTCCCTGCTGTACTCCGGAGGCATGTTCCGCTCCCAGCGACGGAACATGCGGTCCCTGATCTCCGGCCGGATCGGCGTCAGGTGCATGTGCCGGACCAGGTCGTACAGCGGATCGCCGACCAGGGCCATCTCCCAGTCGATGATGGTCAGGGCCCGGTGGTCGTTGCGGCGCACCAGGTTCCACGGGTTGAGGTCACCGTGCAGCAGGGCGGGCGCCCGGTGACTCAGCCGGTGTCGGGAGAGGATCTCGCGCAGCCGCCACTCGTCGGGCAGCCCGAGCGTGCGGGCCAGTTGCAGCGACTCCTTCGGCAGGTTCCGCACCAGACCGACCAGCTGCTCCTTCAGCCATTCGTAGAAGTCGACGTCCCCGGCCTGAGGATCGATCGCCCTGTGGTCCACCCGGGTCAGCTCGCACAACTGATCGACGAGCGCGTCGGCCTCGTGCGGGAGCAGACCGTTCACCGGGTGGCTCGGCGGCTGGTCGACCCGGGTGCCGACATAGGTGTGGATGCTGAAGGCGTCGTCCCGGTAACTCTCGCCGAGCGCCAGGACCTGCGGTGCCGCCACCCGGGCACGCGACTCCTGGATGGCGTTCAGGACGGCGTGCTCGCTCAGATAGCTCGGCTCCCGCCGCGAGACGTTGGCCAGTTTGCGACGCACGACCACGGGGTGGGGCATGTCCCGCACCCACACCACCGAGTTGAGATGAGCGGTTCCCTTGAACACCCGGTGCGCGGGGGCAGCGCCCTCCGCGAGCAGCGCTTCCCGCACGGCGGACGCCGGAAAACGGGGATTCTCCGACAGCCGCCGGTCCGGCCGCCACGCGGAGGCCTTCGCGATCCAGTGCCGGCCGCTGTCGCCCCGGTCGACCCGCGAGGCCAGCCACCTGACGAGAGCCCGCTCGATCTCGTCGTACGTCGGCACGTTCCCGAGCCGCAGGGGCTCCGCCGCCGCCTTCAGCGCCCGGTGCACCTCCACCGTCGCCTCGTCACACCCCTTCTGCGTGAAGGACTCCTGGAGCGACCTCGCCGCACGCATCACGTCCGGATAGACGGACTGCGCCCGCTCGAAGTCGACGTAGTGGGAAAGGTCCTTGTCCAGGCCCTTGATCGCGCTGGGCCGGAACTTTCGCATGGCCCGGGCCCACGCTTCGATCACCTCGCCCCACTGGTGGTCCGGGTACTGCATGCGCACCAGGTGGGTGGCGAGGTCGTGCAGCGGGTCGCCGAAGGTCGCCAGCTCCCAGTCCACGCAGACGAGCGGCGGGTCCCCGCCGTACGACACGATCAGGTTGTCCCGGTGCAGGTCCGCGTGGAGCAGGCTGTACGGCCTCCGGGTCATCGCGGGCACCCGCTCGGCCAGTCGGAGCAGAGCGTCGTCGGAGATTCCCAGCGCCTTGAACAGGCCGCCGAACTCACCCCAGTTGGGCTTGCGGATCTGTTCGTCGGCGCACAGGGTCAGGGTCTTCAGGAAGGCCTGGCTGTCGCTGTGGTTGGCGGGCCAGGAACCGGGCAGCGGCGGCAGTGCCTGCCGACGCACCTGGGTCATCTGGGCCAGCAACCCGGCCAGCGCCTTGATCAGCAGGTGGTCGACAGGTTTACCGTTTCCGCAGATGGTGGAGAGCGGTACGCCCTCCACGTGGCTGTGGATGGCGTAACCCGGCGTCTTGATCAGGCATTCGGGTGCGTGCGGCAGGGCGCCGCGAACGGCGTCGAGGATCGCCGCCTCCGGCCAGGTCCTGATCACCACGGGCAGCGCGTCCGAGCGCCTGATCCGCACGATCACCGAGGTCCCCGGGGGGCGGCCCACCAGGGGGGCGACATGCTCCGTCAACGGCAGCACATAGTTGCGATTGTGATGGCCGCTGGACTCCTGGGTCGCTTCGGCGGCCCTGACGAAGGCCCGCAGCGCACCGGGCACGTCCTCGGCTGCTCGTTCCCCGAGGTGACGAGGGGGAACAAGGTGGTCGACCACTGGCCGCTCCGGTACTCGCGCTGGGCAGGGTAGGGCAAACGGTAAACGCGCCGCACGACCGGAGTGATGATCAGCTGAGCCGATTGGTGGTTTTGCCACTCACTCACGTCAGGCGGTTCGAGACTGGCTTGTTCGCCGTCTCATACGTATGGACGAGAGCGATTGCTCGCGCGATTGAGGCATGCTAGCGCACCGGGACCCGGCTATTCGGCGAGAAAATTCCAGACGGAGTCGAACCACGACTGCCAGGTGTCCACGAAGACGGTGCCCGGGGAGTTCGGGTCCCCGTCCTTCACCTGATGGCTGAGGGTGGCACCGAGACCCAGCACGTCGAGAGCGGTGATCTCCTCGATCTCGTCGTTCGAGCCAACGTCGATCTGTCTTTGAATCACCTCATAGGGGCCGTGCAGCGCCTCGGCTCCGTTGAAGAGGTAGAGCTTGAGGGTGGGGGTCAGCGGGGCGTGCCGGATCTGGATGTCGACGGACGGCACGAGTTTCTCGGTCCGCAGGTCCCTGAGCACCCCGCGCAGTGACTCCGTGTGCCGGTTCGTGATGCCGTGCAGACGGTTGCGCAGCCGGTCGTCGTCCTTGTCGTCCTTGACCCTCGGATAGGGCAGGACCAGTTCCTCGGAGGGCAGGATCATCCGCAGGCCGATGTGCTGGGGGGCGATGGAGCGGCGGTGGATCCGCTCGGCCTGCAACCGGATGTGCGCGTCCAGCGACTCGGACGTCAACGTGTAGACGTCCAGGGTTACTTCCGGCTGCTCGAAGGCCTCGCTGAGCAGCGGCCCCAGGGTCGCTCCCTGGAGCTGCCGGGTGGCCTTGGGCGTGGAGGACTGTATCCGCTGCGTCTTGACGACCCGGGACCCGCTGCCCTGGCGGGACTCGATCCAGCCCTCGTGGGCCAGTTCCCTCATCACGCGGGAGACGGTGTCCCGGGAGACTCCGAACTCCTCGGCGAGGTCCCGCTGAGACGGCAGGAAGGAACGCAGCGGATAGGTCCCGTTCGCCATCCGGGCACGTAGATCGTCGGCGACCCGGTGGAACTCCCGGCCGCCGCTGTCCCCGCTCTGCTGCACGTCCACACAGCGACCGTACCGCTATCCAACCAATGGCAAACCAATCTCGGTCAAGTACCGGACACCGCAGGCCGATTAAGGATCAACCGGCCAGGGGAAATCCACTTCAAGTCAACCAGTCCAATTGGACTGGGATTTGAAAGCTTCACAGAGACTGGCAGGAAGGTGGAAGGTCGTGCTCCTGTTATCGGCACTCTGGGAACTCCTCGCGTTCTGCGCGGGGTTGACGGTGCAGGCCAAGCTGGGGGCGGTGGGCGTGATGCTGCTGTTCACCGTGGCCGTGGGTGTACGGGCCCGGCACGACGTGCTCGCCGTCGGGGCGGCCGTCATGCTCGTGCTGCTGCTGCTCAGAGCTGCCTGACCGCGTTCAGCAACAGCTCCAGCGAGTCGACCACCGTCGTGGCACCCGCTCCCCTGAGCAGCTTCTCCTTGTGCGCGTTGCGCGCGTAGCCGAGGAACGGCACGCCGGCCTCACGGGCGGCCAGGAAGTCGGAGGTGGTGTCGCCGATCATCAGGGCGGTTCCGGGCGACGATCCCATGGCACGCAGAGCGCGGTTCAGACAGTGCGGGTGGGGCTTGAGGTGGCGCAGTTCCTGGGTGCGGCCGTAGATGTGCGGCGCGAAGCAGGAGGTGAGCCCGCGGCTCGCCAGGTAAGTGGCCGCCACCCCAGGGGAGTTGTTGGTGGTGATGGCCAGCCGCAGCTTCAGTGCGACCAGGGTGCGGATCAGGGGGTCGGCCCACGCCGTGGGCATCGCCGTGGCCGTGGCCTTCAGTTCCTCCTGGGTGAGGCGTTCCTCCAGCTCCGTGACCAGGTCGCTGCCCGGGTGCCGGCGGTCCACCGCGCGCAGCACGACGTGCGGGTCCAGCGACTCCCGCTCGGACTCCGTCAGCAGGCCGTGCAAGCCCCGCGCTTCGAGCCACTCCACGAGACCGTCGGCCACTCCTTCCGCCGAGTGCCCGGCGAAGAGCCGGCAGATCGGACCGTCGAAGTCCCACAGGACGACCCTCGTACGGGTGATCAACTCCCGCAGATCCGCGTTCCCGTTCCCGGTGCCTGCTGCCACCTGCTCAGTCTGCGTCGTATCAGAGGTCACTAGAAGAGTGTCAGGTCCGTCGTGATGGTTTCCCAGAGGGCGTCGAACCACTTCTGGGATTCCTCCACGAACGCGGCGTCGCGCTGACCGGCGGCCTTCTCGAAGGAGAAGAGGAGGGACTCGGTGCCCCGCACGTCGTACATGTCGAGGGTTCCGCTGTCGGTGGTCTCCTCCGTGCGCGCGACCATGTAGTAGGCGATCAGCGCCTCCTGCCCGTTGAGGAGGTACAGCTTCACCGGCGGGGTGAACGGCAGCGCGCGGAAGGTGATGTTGACGTCCACGCCGTGCGAGCGCAGCGCGCGGAGGTTGTAACTCAGCACCTGGCCCTGCGCGTTGCGCATCGACAGCCAGCGCTGGTGGACCGGGTCCTCGTCGTCCCCGCGGTCCTCGACCGAGACCGGGAAGGCGAGGCTGATGTCCCGGGACGGCAGCAGGATGCGGACGTCGATCTTCTGGGGCCGGATGCTGCCGGCGTGGATCAGTCGCAGGGGCTCGCCCAGGGCCGGGATCAGGCTCTCGGCGGTGAGACAGGCCGCGTCGATCCGCACATGCGGGACTCCGAAGGCCGCGGTGAGCCGCGGGGCCAGGCCCACCATCGTGGGCTGCGGCTCTCCGCGGTCCGGCGCCGGCGGTTCCGCGATCCGCGGCGGACTGCCCTTGCTCACGTTGGTGAGCAGCCCGTCGTCCTGGAGCGCCCGCAGGGCCTGGCGGACGGTACCGCGCTCCACGCCGAACTCGTCGGCCAGTTCGGCCTGGGTGGGCAACCGGTCACCGGCCCTGAGATCCCCGACGCGGATGCGTTCGCGCAGGACATCGGCGATCTCACGCGGTGAGAGCCTGCTGCCGTTCACTGCCACGTTCTCCTGGGTCACGACCAAACGCTACAACTTAGATCCATCTGGCGGGAGTTGTTTGGAAGTTGTTTAACAGCTGCCACCAAGTGGGGACAACATAGTCATAGTTGGCAACCAACTTGAGTGAGTTGGCGGAAGGTTTGCCTCCCACTCCAGTCTCGGAAGGGGGGAACCACCATGCCCGTCCTCGTCCTCCTCAGCGCCGCCTTCGTCGTCGGTGTCGAGCAGACCATCCAGTGGAAGTACGGCACCGCCGGCGCCCTCGGCCTGCTCCTGCTCAGCGTCGGCATCAAGGCCAAGAGCCCGGTCATCAGCTCCGCCGGCGCCGTGATCCTCGCCCTCCTCGCCACCGGGCCCGCCGTCAGCTCGTGAGCACCAGCTCCGAGCTGATCGTCTCCCACAGTGCGTCGAACCACAGGTGGGACTGTTCCACGAACGTCGTGTCACGCGGTCCGGCGCCCTGCTCGAAGGCGAACAGCACCGACCGCGTGCCTTCGGCGTCGTACATCTCCAGGTGCTCGTGGTCGATCGTCTGCTCGCGCCGCTTGACCGTGTAGTAGGCGAACAGCGCCTCCGTCCCGTTGAGCAGATACAGCTTCACGGGCGGGGTGAAGGGCAGTGCGCGGAAGGTGACGTGCACGTCGATGCCGTGCGTGGAGCGCAGGGTGAGCAGGTTGTGCCGCAACACCTGGCCCTGGGCGTTGCGATGGGCCAGCCAGCGGCGCTGGAGCCGCCCGGTCTCCGTGATGTCCACCGGCGCCGGAAACGCGAGTTCGATGTTCCGGGACGGCAACAGGACACGGACGTCGATCTTGGCCGGTTTCAGTTGCCCCGCGTGGATCTGCCGCAGGGGTTCACCGATCGCGGCCGTCAGCGAGACCGCCGTCAGGCACAGGGCGTCGACCTCGACGTGGTCGGCGGCGAAGGCCTCGGTGATCCGCGGCGGAAGCGCCACCATCGAGGGCTGCGGCACCGCCGCGTGACCCGTCGGGAGGCCGGCGGCCCCCGGCCGCGCGGCGACCGTCGCCGGGCTTCCCTTGGAGACGTTGGTGAGGAGCTGTTCGGACTGGAGAATGCGCAGCGCCTGCCGTACGGCACCCCGCTCGACGCCGAACTCGTCCGCCAGCTTGGCCTGCGTCGGCATGCGCTGCCCCGGCCGCAGCACTCCGGTCCTGATCCGGGTGCGCAGCTCGTCGGCCACCTCGCGATGTGACCGTTGCGGCCGCACCGCCCCCCTCCGCCCATTGACGGAGGCATGTTCCGGCTCCACGTCCGCACACTACAACTTCCCGCCATCTTTGGGCAGTTCAAAGAGAGATGGTTATAGGACGCTTCCAAGCGGACATAGTTACAGTGAAGTTGGCAGCCAACTTCAACGACATGGTCAAACTTTCAGACGGTTGGCGGTCGGGCTCCCTTCCGGAGGGGAGCCGGGAGCCCGAGCAGTCGACACCGACGTACAGCCACAACTGAACATCGCCGGCACAGCCACAACTTCAGATCGATCGCACAGCCACAACTGAACAGCTACGGATACCCGCATTCAAGGAAACACACAGCACACAGCCGGACAGTCAGACAGCCGCACGACCACACAGACGCACAGCCACGCGGAAAGGAGTCGTCAGAACATGTCCGGGCACCAAGGCCGCCCGGACGTGCGCAGCAGGGCGTCGGCCCCTCGGGCGGCGCCCGCTCGTTCTTCCCGGAGCCGGCCCAGCGCCGCCAGCCGCCCCGCGGACTCGTCGCCCAGCCACAGCGTCGCCAACTCGGCCACGTCCAGGGTGAGGTCGGCGCTGCGGGTGGTCGGCGTACAGGAGGCACCGTCGGGGGTCGCGTCCAGCAGGAAGCGGCCTCCGGCCAGGCCCGACCGGTCGACGACCTCGAGGACCGACGCGCCCGACGCGTCGTACGTCCGCGCCTCCAGGGCCCGCACGACGTCCAGGATCCGCACCCACAGCCAGTCCGCCTGCGTGGTGATGCGCGCCGCGCGCGGGTCCGGCAGATGGAGCGGGAGCAGGTCGTCCGGTGAGCGCCAGCCCGTCTTCACCCGGGTGATCCAGTCGATGGAACAGACGTAGTGCCACAGGGCGCGCTCCGCGGCCGGGGTCACCGCGCTCAGCCAGTTCACCGTCGCCGTGTTCAGCGGCTGCTTGGCGTCGCTCCACTCCTCGTCCGCCCGGTAGGAGGCCATACCCTCCACCACACCGTCCGCCGAGCGGTAGACCACGAAGAACGGTTCGACCCACGCACTGCCGTACAGCCACAGCTTCCCGGTGCGCGCCGCCCACCAGTGCTCGTCCCGGTCGATCGCGCCCGGCTGGGCGCTCCGCAGCCGCTCGTGCAGCTCGGGACCGATCCGGCGGATCTCCTCGGCGTCGGCGAAGTCGATCCGGCCGCCGTCCTGCGGGCCCGACCAGTTCGGGTCGAGGCCGGCGCGCGGCACGTCGATCGACCACTCGGTCATGGTGGTCGCCGGACCGAAGCCGTACCGGCCGTAGATCCGGTACTCGGCGGCTATCAGGGTGGCCACGACGTCCCCGCGGTCCTTCGCCGCCGTCAGGTCGTCGGCCATCAGACGGGTGAGGATTCCGCGGCGGCGGTGCGTGGGCGCGACGGTGACGTTGGAGATGGCGTCGGCGGCGACGGGGGCGCCGCCGACCGCCGTGAGCTCCTGGTCGAACGAGCGGAACGTCGCCACGCACCGGCCCGCGTCGAAGGCGCCGGAGACACGGGAGTCCGCGAACGCGACACGACGGTCGGCGAGCATCTGGTCGGGGACGGTGGGCGGGCGCAGAAAGCCCGTGTTCACGGCACGGGTCCAGTCGGGAAGCTCCGCGTCGGTGACTGCGCGGACGTCGATCGGCTGCTGGATGGCTCGGCGGGTCATGGGATCACCGTAGGCAGGGGCGGGCGGGTGGTGCGAAGATTTTTCCCGCCGTCGCCGCCCCGGCCCAGCCCTCAGGCCCCAGTCCCCTGACCTCGGCCCCGGTGGGACCTCGTCGGAGTCACACCAGCAGGTCCTCCACCTGTGCCTCTCCCTCCCGGTAGCGCCTCGTGATCTCCGCGCCCGACTCGTCGGCCGTCCGCTGGAGGCCCTGGCGGCGGCTCGAGACCTGCTGCTCGTAGCGGACCAGGCAGCCCATCGCGTCGTGGAGCTCGGGATCGGTGCGCGCGTCGAGGTCGGAGAGTTCGACGTCGGCGAGCATGTCGGCCGCCAGCCGCCGGTACTCCTCGCTGTGCGGGGTGCCCAGGGTGACGTGGCGGGCCGAGGAGCGGTGCCGGGCCGGGGCGTCGGTGAGGATCTCCGACAGCCGCTCCACCACGGAGGCCGCACCCGACGGAGAGCGGCGGGCCAGCTCCGCGCGCAGGATGTCGATACGGCCCTGGAGCAGCCGTCGTACATAGCTGAGGTCGGCCTCGTCGCGCTGTGCGTCCCGGCGCAGGGTGCGCAGTTCGGGCAGGCTCAGCCGGGTCAGGTCGTGCTCGGGTCGTTCCGCGGGCAGCACGGGGCTGTCGCTGCGCTGTGTCGGCGGCCGATGTGTCGCAGGCCGCCCGGTACTCGGTGTGCTCATGTCCTTCTACCGTCCCCTCGACCGGCGTGTGGGAAGCATCGTGCCACCCCGATCGACCGCTGGGTTACCGAGTCCCCCCGAACGGCCCCAGATAGGGGCTTAAGGATCAAAAATGGGCCCCTCACGGGTCGGTGCGGGGAACCCGGCATCATGGTCCGCATGCGAGCGGTGGTGCAGAGGGTGGACGGCGCGAGCGTCGTCGTGGACGGCGAGACGGTCGGGGAGATCGACGGCGAGGGACTGTGCGTCCTGGTCGGGGTCACCCACGAGGACACGAAGGAGAAGGCGGCCCAGCTCGCCCGCAAACTCTGGTCGGTCCGCATGCTGCACGACGAGAGGTCGTGCAGCGACGTCGACGCCCCCCTGCTGGTCATCAGCCAGTTCACGCTGTACGGGGACGCGCGCAAGGGGCGCCGCCCCACCTGGAACGCGGCCGCCCCCGGCGAGGTCGCCGAGCCGCTCGTCGACGAGGTCGTCGCCCGGCTGCGGGAGCTCGGCGCGACGGTGGCGACGGGCCGGTTCGGCGCGCAGATGCGCGTGTCGCTGACGAACGACGGCCCGTTCACCGTGCTGATCGAGATCTGAGGTCCCCCAAGGGTTCCCCAAGGGGCCTCAGGGTCCCCAAGGGGCCTCAGGGGTCCTCGGAGTTCCCTAGGGTTCGACGACCGTTTCCTGAGCGGCCGCGGTCGTCCCGGCCAGCAGCGGCGCGTCCACCGGCACGTTCCGCTTCACCAGGGCCAGCGCCACCGGGCCGAGCTCGTGGTGGCGTACGGACGTGGTGATGAAGCCGATCTTGCGCCCGTCGGGGCCGTCGTCGGCGACGCGGAGGTCGGTGCCGGCGGCCGGCAGGTGGACCTCGCTGCCGTCGAGGTGCAGGAAGACCAGGCGGCGGGGCGGCTTGCCGAGGTTCTGCACCCGGGCCACCGTCTCCTGACCGCGGTAGCAGCCCTTCTGGAGGTGCACGGCGGTGCCGATCCAGCCGAGCTCGTGCGGGATGGTGCGGTGGTCGGTCTCGAAGCCGAGACGCGGGCGGTGGTGCTCGACGCGGAGGGCCTCGTGGGCGAGGATCCCGACCGGCGGACCCGCCTGCCCGGCGTACGCCTCCAGGTCGGCGCGGGGGAGGAAGAGATCGCGGCCGTACGCGGTCTCCCGGACGGCGACACCCGGCGGGACGGGGGCGATGGAACCCGCGGGGAGATGCACGACCGCGAGGTCGGCGGTGCGGTCGGCGACCTCGACCCGGTAGAAGAACTTCATCGACTCCAGGTACGCGATCAACGCCTCCTGGGTGCCGGGTTCGACGTGCATCCAGACCGTCAGGCCGTCGTCCACCAGATAGAGCGCGTGTTCGATGTGGCCGTTCGCGGAGAGGATCAGCGCTTCGGTGGCCTCGCCGACGCGCAGGTCGGTGAGGTGCTGGGTGAGGAGAAGGTGCAGCCAGCTCAGCCGGTCCTCGCCGGAGACGGTGACGACTCCGCGGTGCGAGAGATCGACGAAACCGGCGCCGTCGGCGAGGGCGCGCTGCTCGCGGAACAGATCGCCGTAGTGACCGGCGACGCCTTCGTCCACACCCTCGGCGGGGACGGCGCCGGGCAGGGACAGCAGAGGGCTCTTCATGGCCCCCAGCCTACGACTTGGTAATTGAACCCTTGAGCGTGCAGTCCTTGCAGCGCCCGAAGATCGCGAAGTGCTTCATGTCCGTGTCGAAGCCGAAGGTCTCGCGCAGCTTGTCCCGGAACTCCGCGGCCACCTGCACATCCGCCTCGATGACATTGCCGCAGTCCCGGCAGACGAGGTGGATGTGATGGTGCCGGTCCGCCAGGTGGTAGGTCGGCGCCCCGTGCCCCAGGTGCGCGTGGCTGACCAGCTCGAGCTCCTCCAGGAGCTCCAGGGTCCGGTACACGGTGGAAATGTTGACCCCCGACGCCGTCTTCCTCACTTCCACGAGGATGTCGTCGGGGGTCGCGTGCTCCAGGGTGTCCACGGCCTCGAGGACAAGCTGGCGCTGCGGCGTCAGCCGGTAACCGCGCTGCCGCAGGTCGCTCTTCCAGTCAGTGCTTTCAGTGCTCACCACACCGAAGAGTCTAGAACTACGTCAGCTACCCGGGGCCGGCGTCCCAGGTTTGCGGCTCAGGTCGTCGATGGGTTCGACGAAGCCCGGCCACTTCCAGTCCTCATACCGAAGGTGTGAAAACAGGGGCCGCTGACTTTGCCCCGCAGGCCCACAAGCACCAGCCGCGGGCGGCGATGTTGTGGGACGCGTTGAGGTCTGCATGCTCAACGAAGCCGCAAGACCTGCACTCGAAACCCGCGAGCCGCTTAGCCCGTCGCTTGGCGGACTTCGTCCTCTTCTGCTGAAGTCGGCAGCGCAGCTTTTGGTCGTGTTCGCGCTTACGGTTCAAACGCCGTCCGCTGTGTCGCCGTCCCGTAGATGTGGTGGCGATGTTCACGATCCCGAGATCCACCCCGACGAACCCGTCCGGCGTGCCGTTTTCCTCAACCTCAGGAAGTTCGCAGGTCGCGATCAGATACCAGTCGCCGTTCTGGCACAACAGATCCGACTCACCACGTCGGTATCGGGCCAGCAACTGCAGTGGTTCCGGGTGTCCCACAAAGGCGATCCTCTTCAACCGCCCACTGACGCTCCAGATCGACACGGTAGCGGCGCTCATCTGCCAGGACAGACAGCGATCATCAAAAGGCTGAGCTGCCCCCGCGCGGAACCGGATGGGGTTTGCGGTGGCCCTCGCGCACCGCTTCGAGCCCTGGCTGCCAGGATTTCCCGCACGCTCGTGTGTCTTCAGCGCGGCATACGCGTCGGCAACCTTGCGCAGGACGTGCAACGCTGGTTGTGCGGACAGCCCCCGCGCCCTGAGATCGACATACGCGAGAGCCTGAAGCTGCGCGCGGGACGTCCTCCCTTGTGTGAACGCGCGGGCCGACAGCCAGTTCGCCGCCTCGTTACAGGCTCGAAGAGTCGCCGCAAGTGCCGACGCCTGTTCGGGCGTCGGCAGGAGCTTGACCCTCACCACGGACTTCACGTTCCAGAACGTTAGGCGGCAACCTGTCACGCGTCCTGCCGAGCCATACCCTTCACTCGAACAGGTGACCAAGGGCAGGTATCACTTGAAGAAGGCGATCCCGTCGTCCGGCATGTCGTCGGGGAGGGCCTTCGCCCAGCGTTCGACGTCCTCCGGGGTGACGACCTTCTTGAGGTGTGCCGACATGTAGGGGCGCAGCTCGGTCTCGGGGGTCTGCTTCTCACCGACCCACATGAGGTCGCTCTTGACGTACCCGTACAGACGCTTGCCGCCTGTGTAGGGGCCGGAGGCGGCCGTGCGGGCCACCGCGTCGGTGACGAGGTCGATCTGCGGCTTCTTGTCGGCCAGCTCGCCGTACCAGATCTCGACGACACCGTCGTCGCGGACCATGGTCACCTCGACCTTGCGGTCGGCGTCGACGCGCCAGAAGCCGGACTCCGACTCCAGCGGCCGGACCTTGTTGCCCTCGCCGTCCAGGACCCAGGTGTGGGAGTGGTACTCCAGGAAGTCCCGGCCGTCGTGGCCGAAGGTGACCTCCTGTCCGAAGTTGCACTTCTCCGAGCCGGGGAAGTCATGCACGCCCGCGCCCGCCCAGCTGCCCAGCAGGAAAGCGAGGGGGACGAGGTCCTTGTGGAGGTCGGACGGAATCTCGATCATGAGTGACAGTTCCTGGACGTGGTCGGTCAGCGCTGGCCCTGGTACAGCTTCTTCACGGTCAGACCGGCGAAGGCGAGGGTGCCGACGCAGACCAGGACCAGCAGGGCTTCGAAGAAGATCTCCACGGGGTGCTCCTCGGATGAGCGTGCTTCGGGGTACGTACTACAGGGCCGGCCCCCAGCTTACGCGGCCGGGGACCGGCCCTCCGTGTGAGGTGCTCCCTCACGGGGGTCAGCCCAGCAGCTGGCTCTGCAGGGTGACGGTCTGCTGGAAGGGGACGGCCGCGGCAGTGCCCTTGCGGGACTGGAGGACCACGGCGACGACGTCACCCGCGCGGAGGTAGGCCTGCCGCAGCTGCTCCGCTCCGTACGGCTTCACCTCGTCGTAGGAGTACCGCATGACGCTCATGCTGTCGAAGTCGGCGGCGGTGGGGTACTCGTCGTCGAACTCCGCCTCGGCGGCGCCGCGCACGGCGTGCAGGGGAGCGCCGTAGGTGGTGAGCTCGCCGTAGATGTCGTCGGCGACCGTCCCCGTGTCGAACTGGAGCAGGTAGACGCGGGTGCCGGTGCCGTCCGGGGTGGTCCAGCCGCGGGCCGCGATGTGCCGCAGTCCGTGGTCCGTGAGCAGCTGGCCGACGTCGTCCCGGTCCTCCTTCGACTCGAACACGTTCAGGAAGTCCTTCGTCGGCAGCCAGCCGTCGGCGCCTCGCAGCGTCTTGTCGTCCGTCGCCCCCGCGGGCGCGGGCAGCAGCAGCGCGCGCAGGTCCGCGTAGTGGGCCTGCGCCCAGTTCTTGGTGTCGAACGGGCTGGGGCTGCCCGAGGGCAGCGGCGGCCTGGTGATCTCCGGGTACGCCCAGCGGCCGTCCGACTCGGTGGCGAGACCGGGTACGTCCGTGCGCTCCATGCCCGTGATCCCGTACGCCGTCGCGGCCCCGAGCGCGGCGAACACGGTGACGACGGCGGTCCAGCGCAGCACGGCCCGCAGGACTCGCCGGTCCTTCGGGGCGACGGGGCCGCCCTGCGGGGTGGCGGGTGTCTCCGCGGCCGGGAGCCCTTCCGCGGTGTCCGGCTCGGCGGCGATCCGCTCGGTGACCTGCGTCCCGACGGAGGGTTCGGCGGCCGTCTCGTCGGTCGGTGCGGCGGTGGCCGGCGTCTGCTGTTGCTCGGTCATACGGCCTGTCCCGGGTCGTCGATGCGGTCGAGTTGTGCGGTGAAGAACTTGGCGACGAACTTCGCGTCGAGCACACCGGGGGCGTTCGCGGTGACGCTGACCAGTACGTCTCCCACGTAGGCGGTGCAGAGCGCGAAGCCCAGCTCCTCGTCCTTGTCCTTGGGCGTCAGGAAGCACTGGGCGTCCTTGTGGCCCGCGATCTTCGGGCCCTTGCGGAAGACGTCCGTGGCGCCGAGGAAGCCGTTGACGGACGTCGCCGCCTCCCGCACGGCGGTGCGGTTCTCCATCCGTGACAGGTTGACGTCGAAGGTGATCGCGTCCGTGGTGTTGTAGTCCGACCGACCGACGACGTAGCTGCGCATCGCCACACCCTTGATGCGCTCCTTGTCGATCAGCTTCTCCAGCTGCCGGCGCGACTTGGTGGGCAGGTCCTTGATGGACTCCTTGCGCATGGCGGTGGCCTGCGCTCCGCTGAACTCGGCGTCCGCGCCGAACTCACCGAGGTCGGGGCCGCGCTCGAAGCCGTCGGTGCCGTAGGGCACGAGCAGGGCGCTCAGTCCCTTCCCCGCACCGTCCTGCTCGGTCTTCTCGTCGCCCTGGTCCGGTGGCGGGAACTTCCACGTCGGCCTGCCGGGGGCGCGGTCGGCGTCCTGGACGGTCACGACGGTGTAGCCGACACCGCCGACGAGCGCGCAGGCCAGCAGCGCGGATCCGGCCACGGTGGCGATACGGCCGGGGCGGAGGACCCTGCGCGCGGGCTTCACGGTGGTGACGGGCTCTGCGCCGCCGCCCTCGATGACCTCGGGGTTCTCGGGGTTCTCGGGGTTCTCGGGGTTCTCGGGGTTGGTCTCCGGGTTCTCGCTCACAGCTTTCCCACCTGCCGCTGGGCCAGGTCCATGATCTTCGCCTTGGAGATCGGCTTGGTGTCGTAGACCTGGATCTCCACGCAGATGTCACCGCGCCAGGCGTAGGCCTCGGCCGTGTACATGGGGAGGTAGCCCGCCTCCTCTTCGGGTGTGTCGTGCACGTACGCCGTCCCGTTGCCGTCCCCCGTGCCGGGGATGGGCCAACTGCGGGTGTCGTCCTCGTCCTCGGCCCAGTAGCCGCCGCTCTCCGCCCACTCGGACGCGGCGGCCTTGCTCTCCTGGTGGAACTGCACGAGTGCGATCTCGACGTTGTACGACTCGCCCACGCGCCACGAGACCATGGCCGCGCGGCGGAACTCGTCGTCGACGAGGTTGTTGAACGTGGCGCCCGGTTTCGTGTACTCCTGCGCGTACGTGGGCAGATCCGCCCAGCCGTCGCTGTCCACCGCGAAATCGGCGTCCTTGGCTCCCTTGGGACGGGTGATCAGCAGCTTGCGCAGATCGCCGTCCGTCTTGACCCGCCGGTCCTGCGCCGCCGACAGCGGCTCGACCTCGCCCTTGCCCTGCGCGAGCACGGGCTGCGAGAGCGGCGGCAGCGCGGTCGGCTCGCGGTCGGCCTGGACGAGGAAACCGGCGCAGGCGCCGGCGACGACACCGAGCACGGCGGCTCCGGCGATCATCAAGGTCGTACGGCCGCGGCGACGGCGCACGCGCTCCAGGGGCGGCTCGGCCGCAACGGATGCGGCTGCCTCCGCGTCTCGCTCGCCTGCGGCTCCGTCCGTCTCTGCCTCCGGCGCACCTTCTGCCGCTGCCTCGGCGTCGGCCTCTGCTGCCTGTACGCCTGCCCCTGCCCCTGCCTCTGCCTGAGCGTCTGCCTGTACGTCTGCCTCTGGCTGTGCCGCTGCCTGAGCGGCCCCGTCCGCCTCGACAGGACCGACCGCACCTACTACCTCTTCGGCCCTTTCTGGACCTTCCACAACATCCCCCTCAGAAGCGTGAAGCGCGTATTCCGTCTCGCGCTTCACAGGAGACCCATGGTCAACACAAGCAGTTGTAGTTGAGTTGATTACGATTCAGGCATGGCGAAGAAGCTCGTGATCAAGGTGACGGCGGGCGCGGACGCGCCCGAGCGGTGCTCCCAGGCGTTCACGGTCGCGGCCGTCGCCGTGGCCAGTGGGGTGGAGGTCTCGCTGTGGCTGACCGGGGAGTCCGCCTGGTTCGCGCTGCCGGGCCGGGCCGCCGAGTTCGAGCTGCCGCACGCGGCCCCGCTGCCCGGCCTGCTCGACGCGATCCTGGCCGGTGGCCGCCTCACCCTGTGCACCCAGTGCGCGGCCCGTCGGGACATCACGGAGAAGGACGTCATCGAGGGCGTACGGATCGCGGGAGCGCAGGTGTTCGTGCAGGAGGCGCTGACCGACGGCGTCCAGGCGCTCGTCTACTAGCAGAGGCCGCCTGACAGGTACCTACGGGCGGCGTTTCTTGCCGTCCAGCTCGTCCCACCACTCGTCGGACTTCGGGTCACCGGAGGGGTCGTCCCACCAGCGGTCCTCGGGACCGCGCCGGTTGGCGACCATCGCGGCGAGCGGCGGGATGAGCATGGCCACCACGCACATGCCCACGGCCACCGGGATCGACCAGAGGCGCACGACCGCCCACGCCAGGACGAAGAGACCGATGCAGGTCCCCATCATGGCGAAGTAGACGTGCCGTCGCCGTGCGTACATACCTCCAGCGTAGGTCCGCGCACGCCGAAGGGCCGCACCCGCGGTGTCCGACCCGGGTGCGGCCCTTCAGCGGTTCACGGTGTCGTTCAGACCGCGATCGCGACCTCCGCGAGGCCGCCCTGCTGGGCGACGACCGTGCGGTCGGCGGTGGCGCCGGGAACGAGGGCGCGAACGGTCCAGGTGCCCTCGGCCGCGTAGAAGCGGAACTGTCCGGTGGCGGAGGTCGGGACCTCCGCGGTGAACTCGCCGGTCGAGTCCAGCAGACGGACGTAGCCCGTCACCGGCTCGCCGTCCCGGGTCACCTGACCCTGGATCGTGGTCTCACCGGGCTTGATCGTCGAGGCGTCCGGGCCGCCGGCCTTCGCTCCACACATGTGCTTCTCCAGAGGTCGTTCAGGTCGGTCTTCGGATGGTTACTTGTTGGCGCCGAGCTCGATCGGGACGCCGACGAGGGAGCCGTACTCGGTCCAGGAGCCGTCGTAGTTCTTGACGTTCTCCACGCCCAGCAGCTCGTGCAGCACGAACCAGGTCAGGGCCGAGCGCTCGCCGATGCGGCAGTACGCGATGGTGTCCTTCGCCAGGTCGACCTGCTCGTCGGCGTAGAGCTCCTTGAGCTCGTCGTCCGACTTGAAGGTGCCGTCGTCGTTGGCGTTCTTCGACCACGGGATGTTGCGGGCGGACGGGACGTGGCCCGGGCGCTGCGACTGCTCCTGCGGCAGGTGCGCGGGAGCGAGCAGCTTGCCGCTGAACTCGTCGGGCGAGCGGACGTCGACCAGGTTCTGCGAGCCGATGGCCGCCACGACGTCGTCGCGGAAGGCGCGGATCGACTTGTTCTGCGGCTTGGCCTGGTAGGAGGTCTCGGGGCGCTCGGGCACCTCTTCGACCAGCTCGCGGGCGTCGAGCTCCCACTTCTTGCGGCCACCGTCGAGAAGCTTGACGTTGTCGTGGCCGTAGAGCTTGAAGTACCAGTAGGCGTAGGACGCGAACCAGTTGTTGTTGCCGCCGTAGAGGATCACCAGCGTGTCGTTGGCGATGCCCTTGGCCGACAGGAGCTTCTCGAAGCCCTCCTGGTCGACGAAGTCACGGCGGACCGGGTCCTGGAGGTCCTTGGTCCAGTCGATCCGGATGGCGTTCCGGATGTGGTTCTTCTCGTACGCGGACGTGTCCTCGTCGACCTCGACGATGGCGATGTCGGCGTTGTCGAGGTTGGCCTCGACCCAGTCGGCGTCGACCAGGACGTCACTGCGGCTCATGCTCGTTCTCCTCCGGGGCAGTTGCGGCGGGGGTGTGCAAGAAAGAGGGGTGCGCGGCCGGGTCTCGCCGGCGGCCGGCGCACGGATGCCCTCGAGTGAGGGCGCCGGGAGGCGCGGAAGGCCGGCGGCGCTTCCGCTCAGAAAGTGCGACAGAGCATGGCGGCGACGCGGCACAGGTCTACTGCCCGCCGCTTCGTGAGATCCGCCTGTCGCTGCATCATGTCGACGATCGTAGGGACGGACAGGTGGGCATGTCACCAGCATGCCGAATGGTGAGATGCGATCGTCCGGATAGTGGGACAGGAAAAGCGCCCGGGCCGTTGCAGCACGGCTTCCGGGCGCTTGTGTCCGTCGTCACCCCTACGGTACGGACGGCGGCGTCTCGCCTGTCGGACACTCGCCGTCCATCAGGGGTCGGTCCATGGTTCGTCGTCCATGGCTCGACGTCCATGGTCGGCCCATGGCCGGTCCGGGGGTCAGCCCTACCCGGCCAGCCTGACGTTCGAACCCTTCACCGAGATGTCCACACCGTTCGTCCCCGCCTGGACCTTGTCGAGCTGGATCCCGCCGGGCAGATCGTCGATCTTCTGCTGGAAGTCGGTGATCGAGCGCACCTCGCTCTCGGCGGCCTGGACCCCGCCGAAGCTGGGCAGCGAGTCGGCGTGCACGCGGACGGTGTCACCCTCGACGGTGACCGTGCTGAGGACGTACACGGGCTGCGGCAGCTTGGTGCCGAGCACGGTGGCCTCGACGGCGACCTTGATCTTGCCGTTGCCGCCGTCGGAGAGACCGACCACGTTGGCGGTGACGCCCTGCATCACCTGCGTCGGCTCGGACTTCGCGGTCTTCAGCAGCTCGGCGTAGGTGATGGACGCGGTGCCGGTGGCACTGGAGGCGGTGGCGGAGCTGTAGTCGCCGGAGAACTCGACACCCTTCATGTCCGCCTGGAGGTCGTCGATACGGATCGACTGACCGCTCTTGCCGGTCGCCGCCTCGTAGTCCTTCATGCCGACCTCGACGTCGTCCAGCGAGCCGCCGACGACCTG
Source organism: Streptomyces sp. NBC_01334 (assembly GCF_035983595.1). NCBI lineage: Bacteria > Bacillati > Actinomycetota > Actinomycetes > Kitasatosporales > Streptomycetaceae > Streptomyces > Streptomyces sp. NBC_01334. The sequence continues at coordinate 4,670,116 of NZ_CP130718.1, forward strand.
GGTGAGGAACGGGAAGCCCTTGATGGACACGTCCGGGGTGGTGGCGAGGCCCTCGTTGGCCTTCAGCTTGTCCGCCACCTCACCCTCCGCGAAGTTCACGGCGAGGCGGTCCGCGAGCACGAACAGGCCGCCCAGGACCACGACGACGACCAGCAGTATTCGAAGCGCACGCATGCGGTAGTTCCCCCACCCGGATGGCCTGAACGGTTCATTGACAACGGTTCAAGGTAACCCCGCGCGGAAGGGGCACCGGCGATTTGTCGATCACCTGTGACAGACCATCACCGCTCTTTACCCCTTACCCCTACGCCAGCGCCCGCCCGAGCACGTAGACCGCGGGCGCGGCGGCGGCCAGCGGCAGGGCCACGCCCGCCGTGAAGTGGACGAAGCGGGAGGGGTAGTCGTAGCTCGCGACCCGGTGGCCGATGAGCGCGCAGACCGCCGCGCCCGCGCCGAGCAGCGCACCCTTGGCGCCGAGGCCGGTCATCCCGCCGACCGCGATGCCCGCGCCCGCGGCGGCGAGCAGGGCCACCACGACGGAGGCCGGGGTGGGCAGCGGCAGCGCCCGGGCCAGCACGGCCACCGCCACCGCGGCCGTGCCGACAGTCACCGCGTCCGGCTCGGCGCCGAGGTGCCCGGTGGCCAGGACGGCCAGCGCGGAGGAGGCGACGGTCGCCATCAGCCCGTACATACGTTCGTCGGGGTCGGCGTGCGAGCGCAGCTGGAGCACCAGACAGAGCAGGACCCAGACGCCGAGGGTGCCGAAGATCGCGGCGGGCGCGTTCTCCCGGCCCGCCGCGAGGAGCGCCGCGTCCGACACCAGTGCGCCCAGGAAGGCGAGCGCGATGCCCTGGCGGGCGGGCCACATGCCGTTCAGCCGGAACCAGCCCGCCGCGGTGACGGCCTGGAGCGCGACGAGGGGGACGAGGAGGGCGTACGAGCCGATGGCCGCCGCACCGGAGAGGAGCAGACCGAGGACCGCGGTGAGCGCGGCGGGCTGCATCCCCGGCTCGATGATCGGCGAACGTCCCTCCAGGCGGGCCCGCTGGGCGTCGGTGACACGGGCGTTGCCGGCCAGGGTGGCGGGGCCGTAGGTCATGCCGGTGTCTCCGGTCGCGGGTTCCGGCACGGGGACGGAAGCAAGGGGGGCGGCGGGCGCCGAGGACGGGTGGGAGGCCTGCTGCGGTGCCGGGTCCTGCCAGCTTCCCGCCTGGGCGTGGTGCTGAGCCTGGGACTGGTTGTGCGGCTGTGCCTGGGGATGGTTGTGCGGCTGCACGTGGTTCTGCGGGTGCACGTGGTTCTCCGGCGGCAGGGGCGCGCCCGCCGCGGGGCCGCCGTACGCCGGGCCGTTGCCGTACGCGGAGGCGTCCCCGTAGCCGGGGGCGCCTCCGTACCCGGATGCCTCGTCGTACGCGGGAGTGTTGCCGTACGCGGGCTGCGGGCTGCCGTAGCTCGGCGCCTCGCCGGTCTGCGGGGGCAGATAGGCGGTCCGGGCCGGGTCGGCCGGGGTGACCGGCGCCTGGACGCTCGTCTCCCAGGTCTGGCCCTGCCACTGCTGCGTGTGCTGGAGGTGGGCCTGCGGGTCCTCGTACCCCTGCTGCTGCCCCGGCCAAGCCTGCTGCTGAGCGTGCCGGGGCTGATGAGCCTGCTGGGGCTGCTGGGCGTACGGGTCGTAACCCTCGTAGCCCTCGTACCCCTCATGGCCCTGCTGGTCGTACGGCTGGTCGGTCATCTCACCCTCCTGCGAACGGCGGGAGCACCTCGACCGTGCCGCCGTCGGCCAGCCGTACCGTCTCATGTTCGCGGGTGCCCACGGGGTCACCGTCGACGAGGAACGAGCATCGTTGCAGGACACGCACGAGTTCACCGGGGTGTCGCGCACGTGCGGCGTCGAGTGCCTCGGCGAGTGTGGCCGCGTCGTGCGGCTCCTCGGCGACCCCGGCCGCGGCCTTGGCGGCCGCCCAGTAGCGCACCGTGACCTTGGGCATCAGGTTCCTCAATCGATCGGCTGTGTACACGGTCAGGCTAGCCCGCCCGCGCTACCGCCCAGTCCCCGATACGGGCCAGCAGGCCGTCGTCGGCCGCGTGCTCGGCGTGGCCCATGCCGTGCTCCAACCAGAGTTCGCCGTGCCCGGCGGCCGCCTCGGCCAACATCCGGGGGTGGTCGAGGGGGAAGTAGCCGTCCTGGTCCCCGTGCACGATCAGCAAGGGCGTCGGCGCGATCTTCGGGACCGCCTCGACCGGGGACAGCGGGACGGGGTCCCACTCGCGGCGGTGGATACGGGTGCGGAAGCCGTAGCGGCCGACCAGGCGGCCCTCGGGGCGGGTGACCATCCAGTGCAGCCGGCGCATCGGGGCCGTGCCGCGGTAGTACCAGCGGGCGGGGGCGCTCACGGAGACGACGGCGTCCACCGTCCCCTCGTACAGCGCCGCGTGCCGCAGGACCACCGAGCCGCCCATCGAGAAGCCGACGGTCACCACGCGCGCGTGCCCGAGCGAGCGGGCCCACTCCACGACGGCGGCCAAATCGAGGACCTCGCGGTCGCCGACCGTCGAGTGTCCGCCCGAGCGGCCGTGGCCCCGGAAGGAGAAGGTGACGACGGCGCCGTGTTCGGCGAGGGCGGACGCCACGCGCCGCACGTGCGGGCGGTCCACGTCCCCGGTGAACCCGTGGGCGACGACGAACACCGGGTGACGGACGGATGGCGCGGAGGCGTCGTATACGGCCGCACCCGGTTCGTATACGGAATCGACGGAAATCCCGTCGGCGGTGGGCAGAAACGTCCGCAATGGTGCGTGCGTGCCCGTCTCGGAATACGGACGAACGGTGGAACGTGCCACATGACCTGCCGGACCGCTGCTCATGTGGGCTATTCTGCTGGACAGAGGACTCGGGCAGCGTAGCCCCCGGGTCCTTTTGTGCTTTCGGAAGCGTTGTATACGAAATGGGAACCGGGCGGGAAACGCCAGGTGACCGCGGGTGTACGGCCCCCCGGGATCGCAGAGCAGTGCCGCAAAAGCCGCAGTGCCGCAATGTCCTCGCAGGGACCGAGGAGGAACCAGACATATGAGTTCTCTGCTGCTCCTGACCAACGCTCTCCAGCCGTCGACGGAGGTGCTTCCGGCCCTCGGACTGCTGCTGCACAACGTGCGGGTGGCCCCGGCCGAAGGCCCCGCTCTCGTCGACACCCCCGGTGCCGACGTCATCCTGATCGACGGCCGCCGCGACCTGCCCCAGGTCCGCAGCCTCTGCCAGCTGCTGCGCTCCACCGGACCCGGCTGTCCGCTCATCCTGGTCGTGACCGAGGGCGGCCTCGCCGCCGTCACCGCCGACTGGGGCATCGACGACGTCCTGCTGGACACCGCCGGACCGGCCGAGGTCGAGGCCCGGCTGCGGCTGGCCATGGGCCGCCAGCAGATCGTCAACGACGACTCCCCGATGGAGATCCGCAACGGCGACCTGTCGGTCGACGAGGCGACCTACAGCGCGAAGCTGAAGGGGCGGGTCCTGGACCTGACCTTCAAGGAGTTCGAGCTCCTGAAGTACCTGGCCCAGCACCCGGGCCGGGTGTTCACCCGCGCACAGCTGCTCCAGGAGGTCTGGGGCTACGACTACTTCGGCGGCACCCGTACCGTCGACGTCCACGTACGACGCCTGCGCGCCAAGCTCGGCCCCGAGCACGAGTCGCTGATCGGAACCGTCCGGAACGTCGGTTATCGATTCGTTACCCCTGAGAAGGGGGAGCGCGCGAGTGACGAAGCCAAGGCCAAGACGGACCGGCCGGAGCAGTCAAAAGCGGACGATACGGACAACGTCGCCGCCCTGGACGCCGCGGAGGTCACGGCGGAGGCGTAGTACCCGCCGGTAAGCCCGGCACCCGCTCGGGAAGGGCGTCGCCCGCGCACAGGGAAGCTCCTGTACGCCCTGCCCAGAGCGGGTCCATCCGCGTAGACTCCGCGGGTGGCCAAGGTGACTCGGGATGACGTGGCGCGACTGGCGGGTACTTCGACCGCTGTCGTCAGCTATGTCATCAACAACGGACCCCGGCCGGTCGCACCGGCCACGCGCGAGCGTGTCCTCGCCGCCATCAAGGAGCTGGGGTACCGGCCCGACCGGGTCGCCCAGGCGATGGCGTCACGGCGCACCGACCTCATAGGCCTGATCATCCCGGACGCCCGTCAGCCCTTCTTCGGCGAGATGGCGCACGCGGTCGAGCAGGCCGCCTCCGAGCGCGGAAAGATGGTGCTGGTCGGCAACACCGACTACGTCGCCGAGCGCGAGGTCCACTATCTGCGGGCGTTCCTCGGGATGCGCGTCTCGGGCCTCATCCTCGTCAGCCACGCGCTGAACGACCTTGCGGCCGCGGAGATCGACGCCTGGGACGCCCGGGTGGTGCTGCTGCACGAACGCCCCGAGGCCATCGACGACGTCGCCGTCGTCACCGACGACCTGGGCGGCGCCCAGCTCGCCGTACGCCACCTCCTGGAGCACGGCTACGAGTACGTGGCCTGTGTCGGCGGCACCGCGGAGACCCCCTCCGTCGGCGACCCGGTCTCCGACCACGTCGAGGGCTGGCGGCGCGCGATGGACGAGGCCGGCGTCAGCACCGAGGGCCGACTCTTCGAGGCGCCGTACAACCGCTACGACGCCTACCGCGTCTCCCTGGAACTGCTGGCGGGCCCGGATCGGCCGCCGGCCGTGTTCTGCTCCACCGACGACCAGGCGATCGGCCTGCTGCGCGCGGCGCGCGAGCTGCGCATCGACGTGCCAGGCGAGCTGGCGGTCATCGGCTTCGACGACATCAAGGAAGCGGCCCTCGCCGACCCGCCCATGACAACGATCGCATCGGACCGCTCGGCGATGGCCCGGGCGGCGGTCGACCTCGTCCTGGACGACGGTCTGCGGGTCGCGGGCTCGCGGCGCGAGCGGTTGAAGGTGTTCCCGTCGCAGCTGGTGGTACGGCGGTCCTGCGGCTGCGAGTAGCCGTTCGCAGGCCTGAAGGATTCGTTCACGGGCCTGAACAGCCGTACACGGGCTTGCCCGAGCCGTGCATGAGACGCCTCTGAGAGACTCCGCCCTACTTCGGGATCGCTCTTTATATCGGGCATACGAGGTTCTGGCGGGCTTCTCAGGGAGCACTCAGGGAGCTCTCATGGTCGGGCGAGAAGCTTCGTTCCATGACCGAGAGCATCCGCCGCAGCGGCGAGTACGAGAACTTCGAGAACCCGTACCAGGCCCCGTACGAGGGCGCCCAGCAGCACGCCTCCGCCCCCCTGGGCTCCTCCCCGGTGAACCCGGAGTGGCCGCCCCCGCCGGCCTACGAGCCGGTCGCGCAGCCCGTGCAGCAGCAGTCGGTGCAGCAGCAGCCCGTGCAGCCGGTGCAGCAGTCCGCGCACCAGCCGCAGCCGACGGCCGTCGAGCCCACCGCGGTGTGGCAGACCCAGGCAGCGGCCGGTGGCGCCGACAACGGCGGCTACGGCGGCCACGGCGGCAACGGCGGCGGAACCGCTCTCCTCACCCCCGTGGCCTCCGAGCCGGCGCCCGACCGGAAGAAGCGCGCCCGCGGCCCGTTCGCGCTGCTCGCCGCCGTGGCGATCGTCGCGGCGGCCATAGGCGGCGGCACGGCCTACGGCATCCAGGAGCTGACCGGCAAGGACGAGGTGGTCTCCTCGTCCACCACCACCAGCGTGGTGCCCTCCAGCAAGACGGGTGACGTGGCCACCATCGCGGCGGCGGTCAGCCCGAGCGTCGTCGAGGTCAGCGCCACGCTCAGCAACGGGACGTCCACCGGCTCCGGTGTGATCATCACCAGCGGCGGCGAGATCGTCACCAACAACCACGTCATCTCCGGCGCCACCTCGATCAAGGTGTCGACGAGCGACGGGAAGTCGTACACCGCCAAGGTCGTCGGCACGGACAGCAAGAAGGACCTCGCGCTCATCAAGCTGGAGAACGCGTCCGGCCTGAAGGCGGCGACCCTCGGCAACTCCGACGGCGTCAAGGTCGGCGACACGGTCGTGGCGATCGGCTCCCCCGAGGGCCTGACCGGCACCGTCACCAGCGGCATCGTCTCCGCGCTGAGCAGGGACGTGACCGTCTCGACCGACGAGAGCCAGAGCGAGAGCCAGGGCGGCCAGGGCGGCGACGGCAACTGGCCCTTCCAGTTCGGCGGCCAGCAGTTCAACGGCGACACGGGGACGTCCACGACGACGTACAAGGCGCTCCAGACGGACGCCTCCCTGAACCCCGGCAACTCCGGCGGCGCGCTCATCGACGCCAGCGGCAACATCATCGGCATCAACTCCGCGATGTACTCCGCCGCGACGGACTCGTCCTCCTCCGCCGACGCCGGCAGCGTCGGCCTCGGCTTCGCCATCCCGATCAACACCGTCAAGGCCGACCTCGCCACACTGCGGGCCGGCGGCTCCGACAGCTGACAACCCACCACCGAGTCAGGGAGTACGTCATGATCAAGCAGGTTTCGCACACGGTGACCGGTTTCGGTGCGGCCGACCTCGGTCTGGCCCTCGACGTGGCGTACGAGCTGCACCCGCCGGTCGCGCCCACCCGCGCGCCGGAGGTGGCGGTCCCGCAGCTGATGGGTCTGCGCACCACCGCGGCCCGCCCGCACCAGCGCAAGGTGCCGCTGAACCGGCTCGCGGCCCTGCGCGGCTGATCCCACCGCAACCCGCTCTTCACGCGCACACCGGGAACCGTGCGAGGCTGAGGACACTCAGCACGTTCAGCAGGTCCGGCCTCCCGTCGTCCCACCGCACCCGAGGAAACCACGCCCATGAGCCCCGCCGAAGGCGACCGTGACACCCAGCGCATCCTGATCGTCGACGACGAGCCGGCGGTGCGTGAAGCACTCCAGCGCAGCCTCGCCTTCGAGGGCTACGACACGCAGGTCGCCGTGGACGGCGCGGACGCGCTGGAGAAGGCGACCGCCTATCAGCCCGACCTGGTGGTGCTGGACATCCAGATGCCGCGCATGGACGGCCTCACCGCCGCGCGCCGCATCCGCGGGGCCGGCGACACCACGCCCATCCTGATGCTCACGGCCCGTGACACGGTCGGCGACCGGGTCACGGGACTGGACGCCGGGGCGGACGACTACCTGGTCAAGCCCTTCGAACTGGACGAACTGTTCGCCCGCGTACGGGCCCTGCTGCGGCGCAGCTCCTACGCGGCGGCGGCCGGAGCGGGCACCGTGGAGGAGGACGAGGCTCTCACCTTCGCCGACCTGCGCATGGACCTCGCGACCCGCGAGGTCACCCGCGGCGGACGCCCGGTGGAACTGACCCGCACGGAGTTCACCCTCCTGGAGATGTTCATGGCCCACCCGCGCCAGGTCCTCACCCGTGAGCAGATCCTGAAGGCGGTCTGGGGCTTCGACTTCGAACCGTCGTCCAACTCGCTGGACGTGTACGTGATGTACCTGCGCCGCAAGACGGAAGCGGGTGGCGAGCCGCGCCTCGTGCACACCGTGCGGGGCGTCGGGTACGTGTTGCGACAGGGCGGGGCGGAGTGAACAAGGTCGTACGGCGGTTCCGCTCGCTGCCGATCCGGGCCCGGCTGTCGATGCTCGTCGCTGCCGCCGTGGCCTTCGCGGTGGCGGCGGTCTCGGTGACCTGCTGGTTCCTCGTGCAGGGGAAGTTGTACGACCAGGTCGACGAGGATCTGAAGCAGTCACGGATGAAGGGACCGGGGCAGTTCGTCCAGATGCAGAACGCGCTCGCCAACTGCACCCAGACTCCGCAGACGAGCAACAACCCGTTCCGGAACGACCTCTACACCCAGGTGGTCACGGCCGACGGAACCCCCTGCGTCATCGAGGACTCCGAAGGCTCGATCAAGGTCACCCAAGCCGACAAAGAAGTGATCAAGAACGCGAGCAGCGGCAAGTACCTCATCCGTAACGGCACCGACGGCAACGGCGATTCGGTACGCGTGATGACCACGCCGGCCTCCCTTGAGAACACCGCCACCGGGGAGCAGTCCTACGGAGCCGTCATGGTCGCCGTGCCCCTGAAGGGCACCGAGTCCACCCTCAACGACCTGGCCCTCATCCTCCTCCTCGTCTCCGGTATCGGAGTCGTCGGTGCCGGCGCCGCCGGCCTCGCGGTCGCCCGTGCGGGGCTGCGGCCGGTCGACAAGCTCACCGAGGCCGTCGAGCACGTGGCCCGGACGGAGGACCTGAGCATCCGGATCCCCGTCGAGGACGACAGCGACGACGAGGTCGCGCGCCTCTCCCGTTCCTTCAACTCGATGACCGCGTCCCTCGCCAACTCCCGTGAGCTCCAGCAGCAGCTGATCGCGGACGCCGGTCACGAGCTGCGCACCCCGCTCACCTCCCTGCGCACCAACATCGAGCTCCTCACCCGCAGCGAGGAGACGGGCCGTCCGATCCCCCCGGCGGACCGCAAGGCGCTCCTCGCCTCCGTGAAGGCGCAGATGACCGAGCTGGCGTCACTCATCGGCGACCTCCAGGAACTGTCCCGTTCCGAGGGCCAGCGCGGCGAACGCGTGCAGGTGGTCTCGCTGGAGGACGCGGTGGAGTCGGCGCTGCGCCGGGCCCGGCTGCGCGGCCCGGAGCTGACCATCACGGCCTCGCTGGAGCCCTGGTACACCCGGGCGGAGCCGGCCGCGCTGGAGCGGGCGGTGGTCAACATCCTGGACAACGCGGTGAAGTTCAGCCCCGAGGGCGGCACGATCGACGTCCGGCTGAGCCACGGGACGCTGACGGTCCGCGACCACGGCCCCGGTATCCCCACCGAGGAACTCCCGCACGTCTTCGACCGCTTCTGGCGCTCCCCCAGCGCGCGGGCCCTCCCGGGCTCGGGCCTCGGCCTCTCGATCGTCGCCCGCACCGTGGAACAGGCCGGCGGCCAGGTCGGGCTGGCCCGCGCGGACGGCGGCGGCACGGTGGCGACGGTCCGGCTGCCGGGGGCGCCGACGCCTCCGCCGGAGGATCCCGCCATTCCCTCGTAGAAGGCGGACGACACTCTCCTCACGCATTTCCGTGAGTTCGGCAACCTTTCCGATCCGGGCGGCGACCCAGGGGCGCATCAACTCCCCCCGCACGGAACGGATGGTCGTATGAGCGCGCACCGAAGCAGAGGCACCAGCAGGCCCCGTCACCGCAGGCGCAGCGCCGCGGTCGCGATCGGCGTACCCCTCGCCCTCACCGCCGCCGGCACCCTCGCCTACGGCACGGACCTCGGGCTCTTCGGCGCGGACGCGCAGGCGAGGGCATCGGCCGCGACCGCGGCCACGCCCGCCTGGGCGACCGCCACCGCCGACGGCTTCGCCTCCGTCAACGCCCTGGGGCAGAACGGCACGTACGGCGGCCGGGACGGCAAGACCGTCACCGTGAAGACCCTCGCCGACCTCGAGAAGTACGCGACCGCCGCCGAGCCGTACGTCATCGTCGTCGCCGCGACGATCACCATGGACCCGGTCGGGAAAGAGATCAAGGTCCGGTCGGACAAGACGATCGTGGGGTCCGGGACCGCCGGGCACATCGTCGGCGGCGGATTCTTCCTCGGCCAGGGCGTCCACAACGTGATCATCCGGAACCTGACGATCCGGGACGCCTACCAGGGCGTCTGGAACGACAAGGAGCACGACTACGACGGCATCCAGATGGACGGCGCGCACCACGTCTGGATCGACCACAACGACATCCGGCACATGGCCGACGGGCTCATCGACAGCCGCAAGGACACGACCTATCTGACGGTGTCCTGGAACAAGCTGAGCCAGGAGAACAAGGCGTTCGGCATCGGCTGGACCGACAACGTCACCGCCGACATCACGATCCACCACAACTGGATCCGCGAGACCGAGCAGCGCAACCCGTCCACGGACAACGTCGCCCACGCGCACCTGTACAACAACTTCCTGGAGGACGTGGCGGGGACGGACATCAAGTCCTCGTACGGCAACTACTCGCGCGGCGGGACGAACATGGTCCTGGAGAACTCCTACTTCCAGGGCCTGACCAACCCCGTCGTCCGGGACGCCGGCGCCACCCTCGTCCAGCGCGGCAACGTCTTCTCCGGCACGACCGGCAAGAACGAGAGCGGCGGCACGGGCGCGGCCTGGGACCCGAAGACGTACTACGCGTACACCCTCGACAAGGCGGCCGACGTACCGGCGCTGCTCAAGTCGGGCGCGGGCCCGCGCAGTTCGATCGGCGCCTCCGCGAGCACGACGACGGCCACCACGAAGGCGGCGGCCGCGACCACGCTCACCGTCGCCAAGGACGGCAGCGGGCAGTACACGACCGTGCAGGCCGCCGTGAACGCCGTGCCGGCGAACAACCCCGCGCGCGTCGTGATCGCCGTCAAGCCGGGCACGTACCGCGAGCTGGTCAAGGTCCCGTCCAACAAGCCGCACGTCACCATCCAGGGCACCGGCGGCAGCCGCAAGGACACCACGATCGTCTACGACAACGCGTCCGGTACGCCGAAGCCCGACGGTTCCGGCACGTACGGCACCGGCGGCAGCGCGACCGTCGCCGTCGACGCGGACGACTTCCAGGCCCGTAACCTGACCATCTCCAACGACTTCGACGAGGCCGCCCACCAGGACATCGCGAACCAGGCGGTAGCCCTGCGCACCTCCGCCGACAAGGTGTTCCTCGACAGCGTCATCGTCAGCGGCGACCAGGACACCCTGCTGGTGGACACCGCGGCCAAGGAGAAGCTGGGCCGCGTCTACATCACCAACTCCTACGTCATCGGCAACACCGACTTCATCTTCGGCCGGGCCACCGCGGTGATCGACAAGTCTGTCATCACCCTGAAGAAGCGCTGGAACGGCACCTCGGCCGGCTATGTCACGGCCCCCAGCACGGCCGCCGGCCGCAAGGGCATCCTGATCGCCAACTCCACGGTGAACGGTGACGTGTCCGACCGGAGCTTCTTCCTCGGCCGCAACTGGCACGCGGGCGGCGACGCGACCCTCGACCCGCAGACCACCGTCCGCAACACCTCCCTCAGCGCCGCGATCAAGACCACCCCCTGGTCCGACATGGGCGGCTTCTCCTGGAAGGACGACCGGTTCGCGGAGTACAAGAACACCGGCGCGGGCTCGGGCGCCGCGAGCTCCGACCGGCCCCTGCTGACCGACGCCCAGGCCGCCGCCCAGGAGGTCGCGGACTGGCTGGGCGACTGGACCCCCACGGCCTCCTGACATCCCTCTGCCAGCTCCGCCACAGCCCCTCGCTCCACCGTGAGGGAATGGTGATACGAACGGTGAAGGGGACGGCGGGGGCGGCAGCGGGCGGGGGAACGGCACGGCGAGCGGGTACGGCGGGGAGGATACTGCTGGCCGACGACGACGCGGACATCCGCGAGGGACTCGGCCGGCTGCTCCGCTTCGAGGGCTACGAGACCGTCCTCGCCGGGGACGGACGGCTCGCCCTCGATCTCGCGCTCGACCTGGTCGGAGCCCCCGGCAACGCCCCCGACCTGGTCCTGATGGACGTCACCATGCCCGGCCTGGACGGGCTGGCCGCGACCCGGCGGATCCGGGCCTCCGGCTCCACCGTCCCGATCCTGATGATCACCGGCCGGGACGCGGTGGGCGACCGTATCGTCGCCCTCGACAACGGAGCGGACGACTATCTGATGAAGCCGTTCGCCGCGGAGGAGCTGCTGGCCCGGGTGCGGGCCCTGCTGCGCCGGGGCACCCGACGGGCGTCCCCGTCCGCCGCGGTCGCCTCCGCCCGGCTGGCCTTCCACGACATCGTCATGGACCTGTCCTCCCACACGGTCACCCGCGCCGCCCGCCCGCTCGACCTCACCCCCACCGAGTACTCCCTCCTGGAGTACTTCCTCCGCCATCCGACGAAGGTCCTCAGCCGCGCCCGGATCCACAAGGACGTCTGGGGCTTCGACTTCGAACCGACGTCCAACACGCTCGACGTGTACGTCATGTACCTGCGGCGCAAGCTGGAGCAGTACGGCGAACCCCGGCTGATCCAGACGGCACGGGGGCTGGGGTACATGCTGCGGGTGGGGTGACGGCCTCGGCGACGCGGTGCTGCGGCGACACTGCGACGCGGTGTTGCCTGCGATGCGGTGCCGCGTCAGAGGCGCAGCACCAGCGTGTCGTCGGTGGGCCGCCTGCGTGCCGTGGTCTCCCGGGCCGGCTCCGACCACGGTTCGACCAGCCTGGTGTAGGCCGCGCAGCGGGTCATCAGCTCGTCGTGCGTTCCCGCGTCCAGCAGCCGCCCCTCGTCCACGACCAGGATGCGGTCGGCGTCGCGGGCGAGGCTCAGGTCGTGGGTGATCATGATCGTGGTGCGGCCCGACATGAGGCGCCGCAGGGGCTGGACGATCTGCCGGGCGGCCACCGAGTCGAGGCCGGCGGTGGGTTCGTCGAGGACGAGCACCGGGGCCGCGCGGAGCATCGCGCGGGCGATGGCGACGCGCTGGAGCTGGCCGCCGGAGAGGGCCGCGGTGCCCGGGGCGATATGGGTGTCGTAGCCGTCGGGAAGGGCGGCGATGAACTCGTGGGCGGCGGCCGACCTGGCCGCTTGCTCGATCTCCGGGCCCGTGGCGCCCGGGCGGCCGCACCCGATGTTCTCCCGGATCGTGCCGTTGAGGACGAGGGTCTGCTGGGGAAGCAGCGCAGTGTTCTCGCGGACGAACTCCAGCGGGACGTCCGTGAGCGGGACCCCGTCCAGGCGGACGACGCCCTCGTCTGGGTCGTAGAAGCGGGTGAGGAGTTTGGAGAGGGTGGACTTTCCGGCCCCGCTCGCGCCCGTGACCAGGACCAGTTCGCCGGGGCCCACGGTGAAGGTGACGTCCCGCAGTGACTCGCGGGCCGCGTCGGGGTAGCGGAACGAGACGCCGTGCAGGCTGACCCGGCCCCGGACCGGCCAGGCGGGGACGGGGACGTCCGGGTCCGTCACCGACGGCTGTGCGTCCAGGATTTCCGCGATGCGTTCCGCGCCCGCCGTGGCCGCGGTGACCGTCAGGCCGAGTTGGCCGAGGTTGCGGACCGGCGGGTAGAGGTAGCCGATGAACGCGGCGAAGGCGAGCAGGGCGCCGAGGGTCATCCGGCCGGCCGAGATCTCCCAGACGCCCAGGCCGATCACCGACAGGACGCAGAGGGTCTCGACCACCTCGACGAACTGCTCGTACATCTCGCTCAGCCGCGCTCCGCGCACGCTGGCCCGCATCCACGCGCGGGCCTCCTTGTCGAGGCGCCGCTCCTCGTCGCGGCGGCGGTTGTACGCCTGGGTCAGCACGATGTTGCCCAGCGACTCCTCCACCACCGAGGTGATCGCGCCGTCGGCGACGCGTTCGTCCTGTGAGGCCTGCTTGATCCGGCCGGAGAAGCGGCGGGCGGCGAGCAGGAAGAGCGGGGCCAGGACGAAGGTGGCGAGGGCCAGGTCCCAGCGGAGCCACAGGGCCGCCGCCGCGTAGAAAGCCGCGGAGAAGGCCGCGGAGATCGTGCCGACCACGCCCGACACGACCAGTTGCTCGATGGCCTCCACGTCTCCCGTCAGGCGTTCCACCAGGTCACCGCGGCGGTGCCGCTGGAAGAAGTGGGGCGGGAGGTCCTGGACGTGACCGAAGACGTTCGCGCGCAGCCGGAGGACGAACCGTTCCGCCGTCCAGGTCGCGAGCGAGTTGCCCAGGTAGCCGACGAGCGCGCCCACCGCGGCGACACCCAGCCAGGCTCCGGCCGGACCCCAGAAGGCGGAGAGCGAGCCGGCCTCGAGGGCGTTGTCGGTGAGTTCGGCGAACAGCAGGACGGAGGCCGTCTCGGCGAGCGCGGACACCACCACGCACCCCACGATCACCAGCATCCACCTGCGGTCACCGCGGGTCAGCGGCCAGAAGCGGCGGAAGGCCTCACGGGCTTCCCTCATGTCAGCAACTCCCTCGACTCCCTACGTGTACGAGAGGCACGGCCGAGGCGGGGTCACCGGCTCTCACCGGTGACCCCGCCTCGTGGCGTGCCGTCAGCCCTTGTGCGCGACCGGGCGGCGCTTCGGGGTGACCTTCTTCGCGGCCTTCTTCTTGGCCACGGGCTTCGGGGCCGGGGCGGCAGCGGTCTTGCGGGCCTTCTTGACGGGGGTGATCTTGTGGAAGCTCATGGGAATTACCTCTCCATTTATCAGGTGCCGAATATGCTGGTTTTACGCGTGGCTTATTTGTCGCGGATTTGCAACAGTGTCGACCGGGATGACTGCGACATCAGCCCTTATGGGAGACCGGGCGGCGCTTCGGAGCGACCTTCTTCGCGGCCTTCTTCCTGGCCACGGGCTTCGGGGCCGGGGCGGCAGCGGTCTTGCGGGCCTTCTTGACGGGGGTGATCTTGTGGAAGCTCATGGCGTTCTCCGTTCGCTCTGTTCGCTTACTTCGCTTTCGCGTCGTTCGCTTTCGACATGGAAAACACTACGGGACGACAGAAGAAGAAAAAGCCGATTCCGCTTAGACCTCGATGAATTGCGGCTGAGACTGGTTTTCAGGCGGCATCGGGAACCAACCGGGAACTCACACAGGTCTTAATACGAAGAGGCGGCCCCGTCGGTGACGGGGCCGCCTCGTGAACCGCTGTGGTCGCGGGTCGTTCGTGGGTTACTGCACGATCGCGATCCGGTTCGCCGTCGGCGGGGCGATCGGGCCCGTGGCCGACGAGTTGGCGAGCAGGTACTGCTCCAGGGCGGTCAGGTCGTCGGCGCCGACCAGGTCGCCGGTGCCCTGGCCCAGCGTGGTGAAGCCGTCGCCGCCGCCCGCGAGGAAGCTGTTCGTGGAGACGCGGTAGGTGGCGGCCGGGTCGATCGCCGCGCCGTTCAGCTTGATGGAGTCCGTGACGACACGGTCGGCGCCGCTCTTCGTCAGGTCCAGCGTGTACGTCAGGTTGGCGGACGGCTGAAGGATCTTCGGCGCGCTCGCGTTCGTCCCGCTCACCTGCTCCTTGAGGACCTGGATCAGCTGGGCGCCGGTGAAGTCCTGGAGGTTCACGGTGTTGGAGAACGGCTGGACGGTGAAGCCCTCGGCGTAGGTCACCACGCCGTCGCCCTCACTGCCCTTGGCCGCGTAGGTGAGGCCCGCCCGGACGCCGCCCGGGTTCATCAGCGCGAGGTCCGTCTCCGGGTCGAGCTGCTTGCCGTACCAGAGCTGGGCGTCCGCGATCAGGTCGCCCATCGGGGACTCGGTGCCCGTGCTGGGGACGTCCGCGGAGATGTAGCCGATCGCCCGGTTGCCGACGGGGGCCGCCAGGGTGTTCCACTTGGTGATCAGCTCGGTCATGTCGGGCGCCTTGGCGACGGTCCGGGTGACCACGTGGTTCGCCGACTTCACCGCCGTACGCGCGATGTCACCGGTGAAGCGGTCGTACGTCAGCGTGGTGTCCGTGTACAGCCGGCCGAAGGACGCGGCCGAGGTGACCGTGCGCGGCTTGCCCGACGGGTCCGGGATCGTGCACGCGTACGCGGCGTGCGTGTGGCCCGTCACCAGCGCGTCCACCGCCGGCGTGATGTTCTTCGCGATGTCGACGATCGGGCCGGAGATGCCGGCGCCCGCGCCCGGCGAGTCACAGTTGTAGTTGTAGGAGCCCGAGGCCGGCAGCCCGCCCTCGTGGATCAGCGCCACGATCGACTTCACGCCCTGCTTCTGCAGCACCTTGGCGTACTTGTTGATCGTCTCGACCTCGTCCTTGAACTTCAGGCCCTTGACGCCCTCGGCGGACACCACACCGGGGGTGTCCTCCAGCGTCACGCCGATGAAGCCGATCTTGACGTCCTTCTTCTTCCAGACGAAGTACGGCTCGAGGATCGGCTTGCCGCTCTTCTCGGACAGGACGTTGGCCGCCAGGTACGGGAAGTCGGCCCCCTTGAACCTCTTGTCCGTGTAGCAGCCGGCCGTCGGGTGACAGCCGCCGTTCTGGAGCCGGGCCAGCTCCTTGGCGCCCTCGTCGAACTCGTGGTTGCCGACCGACGTGACATCCAGGTCGAGCTTGTTCAGCGCCTCGATGGTGGGCTCGTCGTGGAACAGACCCGAGATCAGCGGGGAGGCGCCGACCATGTCGCCGCCGGCCGCGGTGACCGAGTACGTATTGCCCTTGCGGGCCTCGCGCAGGTGCGTGGCGAGGTACTCCACACCGCCCGCGTCGATCGTCTTCGTCGTGCCGTCCGCCTGGAGTTCCGTGACCCGGCCGGAGGAGCCGGACGGGGGCTCGAGGTTGCCGTGCAGGTCGTTGAAGGACAGCAGCTGCACGTCCTGGTAGCGGCTCGGCAGCGGCTTGGAGTGCTTGGTGTCATGGGCGTCCGCCGGGAGCGCGGCGGCCATGGCACCGGCGGTGGCGAGACCCGCGGCGGCCGCGAGAAGACGGTACGTACGACGTCTGCCGTTCGGATGCGGCTGGGAAGTGGCTGGCATGCGCCCCCCTGAGGTGTCTGCCTGTGGTGTCTGCGTCCCTTGGGCCCGACCGGCCCTGCGAGACGTATGAGGAAGTGGCCCCGTCCGGCGCAGCCTAGGGTCAACGCGCGTAGCGCGACAGGGGGTTCTTGGTTACATCCTGGTTTCCCTTTGTCCTGCGCTTACCCTCTGCTTTGCCTTTCCGGACCGCAGCCTTCCGGCTCTCCCCTTGCCGCCACTTTGTGCGTCCCGCCCCTTACCCTCGTACGCATGACCAGCGACGACATCGCACGGATCCCCGGCTCCCGATCCATCGAGACCCACTCCGAGCTCTCCCCCGAACAGACCGAGGCCGTCCTCGAACTGCTCGCGGAGGCCGCCCGGACGGACGGCCAGCAGGCGGTGTCCGAACAGGGCCGCCTCCAGCTGCGCGGAGGCACCCGCGAAGGTGTCTCCCACCTGGTCCTCACCCTCGGCGACGAACTCGTGGGCTACGCCCAGCTGGAGGACACCGATCCGGTCGAGGCACCCGCGGCCGAACTGGTCGTCCACCCCTCGCACCGCGGCCACGGACACGGCCGCGCACTCGGCTCCGCCCTGCTCGCCGCCTCCGGCAAGCGGCTTCGGGTGTGGGCCCACGGCGGTCACTCCGCGGCCCGGCACCTCGCCCAGGTCCTGGGCCTCTCCCTGTTCCGCGAACTGCGCCAGATGCGGCGGCCGTTGACCGACCTCGAGCTGCCCGATCCGGTGCTGCCCGAGGGCGTGACCGTCCGTGCCTTCGTCCCCGGGAAGGACGACTCCGCCTGGCTCGCCGTCAACGCCGCCTCCTTCGCCCACCATCCCGAGCAGGGCTCCCTCACCCAGCGCGACCTCGACGCCCGCAGGTCCGAACCCTGGTTCGACCCCGCCGGCTTCTTCCTCGCCTTCGACGGCGATCGGCTGGTCGGCTTCCACTGGACGAAGGTGCACGCCGAGGAGCAGCTCGGTGAGGTGTACGTCCTCGGGGTCGCCCCCGGCGCGCAGGGCGGCGGCCTCGGCAAGTCCCTCACCACGATCGGCCTGCGGCACCTCGCGGCGCAGGGCCTGCCGACGGCGATGCTGTACGTCGACGCCGACAACAAGGCCGCGGTGTCGGTGTACGAGCGGCTGGGGTTCATCACCCACGAGACGGACCTGATGTACCGGACGGAGACCTGAGCCGCCCGAGGAGAGCCTGGGCCTCAGCCGAGCGCCGGGACCTCAGCCGGAGAGACGGCCCCAGGACGGACCGAGCCGGCCTGACCCCTGTCTGCGGGGTCGTCCCCGCAGCGGCTCCGGCGTCCACAGCACGCTCAGCGTGACCGTCGCCCCCAGCACCAACGCCCATCTCACCTGCGTCGCCGCCCAGTAGGGGTCCTGGGACGTGCCCAGCAGGCCCCACCGGTTCGGGACCAGTACCGCCACCGCGGCCGCCGTCCCCAGCCAGACCGCCGTGCTCCTGCCCACTTCCGCCGTCTGTGTGAAGCGAACGGAGATCGTCGCGAGGGCGAGGGCTGCGCAGGCCGTTGCCGCGGCCTCGAGCGTGGCCGGGCCGAGCGCCGGGCGGGTCGGGGCAGGGGTCAGGAGCAGAACCGCCGCCCACCACAGGGCCGCCAGGGGGGCGACGACGGCCAGCCGCAGCACGGTGCGCCGCGGGCGGCCCACCGGTGTCGTCGCGGTGGTGTTGCGGGCCGGGTCGTCCAGCAGGAAGGCCAGGCCCAGTGCGCCGGTGAGGGCGGTGAGGCGCAGCACCAGCCGCCCCAGTTCGGCGTCCGGGGCGTGGTCCGGCAGCCGGGTGGTGCCGGCGAGCAGCAGGCCCAGCCCGCCGGCCGTGGTCAGCGCCCGCCGGGGAAGGCCGCGGCACACCGGCGGCACCAGGGACCGCAACAGGTCCGCCGGGAGCCCTCTCGTCGCTGTTCGTGCTACTCCCCGCACTGGTCCGCCTCCTTCGGCACCTCGACGCCCAGCAGCTTCGCGGCCTGGGCGGTCGTCGTCCGCGCGGACGTCAGTTCCGTCCAGTGGGCCTTGACCCGGGCCGTCGTCTCGGCACGCGGCCGGTCCAGCAGTTCCCGGATCACCGTCGTCTGCGGGCCCGACAGGCTCAGTCCGTTCGTCGGGGCCAGGACCACGCCCGAGCCGGTGGTGCTGTCGTCCAGCCGCACGTTCCGGAAGGTGGCCGTCGGGGTGGGGTCCTGGCCCAGGACCAGCCACATGATGGTCACCGCGCGGGCGTCGCACATCGGCTCGGTCGTCACGTCCTCCGAGCCCCCCACCAGGACCGTGGCGACAGCGACCGCGAACTCGGGGACGCGGTTGCCGCCCCAGCGCGTGCCGACCGTCACCTCGCCGGGAGTGGTGGAGGGGTCCAGGGCGCCGTCCGTCTCCACTCCGCCGTCCGTGTAGATGCGCTGGCGGACCGTCAGCCGGGCCTCCGCCGCCGTGCCGCCGGCCCCGGACCTGACCCGGTCTACGACCTCGGCCCAGTCGTCCCGCACGACGTTCCACTCGGGGAACGAGCAGTAGGTCGAGCCGTCGTGCGTCGTGCACGACTGGACCTTCTCCGGGGAGTCGGACGCCGTTTTGCGCGCCGCGTCCAGAGCCGACGTGTCACCCGGGAGCTGGCCGATCACACCGGCCGCGGTGGCCGCGAGGGCGAGCGCGGTCGCCGCCTTGACGGCCCGGGTGCGGCCGCCGGCGACCAGCAGGGCCACGCAGGCCAGCACGGCGCACAGGCCCGTCACATACAGGGCGTGCCAGCCGGCCGGACGGCCCAGCAGGTCGGAGGGGACCGGGTCGCCGCCGCTGGACGAGAAGAACTGGATCGGGTCGATCCACGCCACCCACTCCTGGCGGACGTCGATGAGTCCGGAGACCAGGATGCCGAGCACGTACACGGCGATGACGAACAGTATGGGCACGAAGGAGGAGGGCAGCAGGCGGGCCAGCAGCACGCCCGTGATGCCTGCCAGCAGGACGCTCAGGGGGCCGACGGCCAGCTCCCCGAAGGAGCCGTGGCCGATCGCGCCGGGCTTCAGCGCCTCCCGGGTGTACTCGGCAGCGACGGCGAGCGCGGTGAGCCCCGCGTAGGGGATCACGGAGAGCACATGGGCGAGGGTGCGCCGCCAGGGCTCCATGGTCAGAACCCCGAACTGCTGCACCGTGCCGTGCTTGCGCGAGCGCAGCGCGGCCGCGTTGACGCAGATGAACACGGCGAGGGCGAACAGCAGCGGCGTCGCCTGGGTGCGGCGGTCGACCGTGTTGAGGACGGGGAAGTCGTCCATGCCGTCCTTGCTCATCAGCCGCAGGGCGATGAGGACGACGTACAGGGCGAAGAAGAACAGCACCGGAATCTGCTGGAGCAGTTCGCGGGTCTCGAAGCGGGCGAGGGCGAGGACGGCCTTGGTGCGGTGGCCCTCGTGCGGCGGCTCGGTGGGCGTAGCGGCTGGTTCCGTGATCGTCGGGGTCGTGGTGCTCACGCCGTCACCTCCGCGCTCTCACCGTCGAGGGTGAGCAGGTAGCCGTCCTCCAGGGTGGGTTCGAGGAGTTCGGCGCCGGTCGGCGGATCGCCGATGTTGCGGAAGCTTCCGGTGCCGGTGCGCCAGCCCGCCAGGGCGTTCGGATCGCGTTCCGTGCTGCTCCAGACCCGGCCGGCCGCACGGGCGGTCAGGTCGGCCGGGGTGCCCTCGAAGTGGACGCGGCCCCGGGCCAGCACCACGACACGGTGGCAGAGCATCGCCACGTCCTCCGTCTGGTGGGTGGACAGCAGTACCGTGCGGCCCTCGCCGGCCTGGGCGATCAACTCCCGGAAGCGCATGCGCTGTTCGGGGTCGAGGCCGACCGTTGGCTCGTCCAGCACCAGGAAGCCGGGCTCGCCGACGAGCGCGGCGGCCAGGGCGACGCGCTGGCGCATGCCACCGGACAGCCGCTTGATGCGCGTGCCGCGCACCTCCGAGAGGTCGACTGCCTCCAGCACGCGCCGTACCTCGCGCAGCCGGGCGCCGCGGTCGGTCAGCTCCTTCAGGATGGCCACGTAGTCGACGAACTCGAAGGCCGTGAACTCCGGGTGGAAGCCGGGGGTCTGGGGCAGATAGCCGAGCGCGCGGCGCAGGGCGAGGCGGCCGGGCGCGGTGCCGGGGTCGTGCCCGAGGGCCGTGAACGCGCCCCCGTCGGGTGGCACGGCCGTGGCCAGCACCCGCAACAGGGTGGTCTTGCCGGCGCCGTTGGGGCCGAGCAGCCCGGTGACACCGCGGGTCAGCCGCAGCGAGACGCCGTCGAGGGCACGGGTACCGCCGAAGCGCAGGGAGAGGTCGGTGGCCGTCAGGGTGGCGGGGCCGGTGGAAGCGCTGGTCATGTGAAGCTCCTGGAAGTCCGGTGGGCGGGCGGGGCCGGGGCGGGGGCCGTGGAGGCGGATGGCCGCGTCACCCGGTGGCGCCGCCCGGGAAGGCCACCCAGCAGGCGGCGGCGCAACGCCGGGAGGCGGGCGGGCCTGGAGACCGGGGCGAGGGCCGCATGGGCGGCTGGCCGCGTCACCCGGTGCCGCCGTCCGGGAAGCCGCCCAGCGGGCGGGCGTCGAAGCGGTCACGGGCCTGGTAGAGCAGGAGAGCGGCGAGGGCCGCCACGGCCGCCGCGGCCGACTGGCCGGCCGCCGTGAACGGGGCGAGCGTGTCGTGGGCGTGCACCTGGCTCTTCGCCACCACCAGCAGCGACACCCACGCGCCGCCGACCAGGGCGGGCGCGACGACCGGGCCCAGCCGGGCGGTCAGCGCGAGTCCCGTCGCGGTGAGGGCGAGCGCGGGCAGCAGCCAGGCCAGGGCCAGCAGCCCGTACCCCGGCAGCGCCAGCGTCGCCAGGCCGTTGAACGCCAGGCCCGCGGTGAGCACCGCGACCGTGCGGATCATCAGCAGCCGGAAGCCGTGCAGCGGGGCGACGACGGCCATCTCGTACGTCGGGTCCAGGGACGGGCCGTACGAGAGGGCGACCCCGGCGAGCGGAAGCAGCGGGGCGAGCGCGAGGAACAGCGCGGGCTGGTCCGCCATTCGCACCGCCAGCACCGTCGCGACCATCAGGAACAGCACCGACAGGAGCCAGGAGCGGCGCAGCACCGGCGTCGCCGTCAGCAGCCGCGCGGTGTGGTCGGCCACGCCGAGCCGCACCAGCAGCCGCTCGAGCAGGCCCTGCCGCGGCGCGTCCAGCTCGGCGTCCAGCCGCTCCCAGCCGGCGTCCAGCGCGACGGGGTCGGTGGTCTCCGCGAGCCGGGCCCGGCACTGCGCGCACCCGGTGAGGTGGGTGTCGGCGGACCACAGCAGCGGCGGCGCCAACTCGCCGTGCGCGTACGCCCGCAGGTCTTCTTCAGCCACATGCCACGTCATGCCACGACCTCCCTCGACTGTCCGTCGCCCACGCGTCCGCGCAGGTCCGTTCCGCACATGTGCCGCCTCATGCCAGCGCCTCCCGCAGTTGCTTGCGGGCACGCTGGGCCCGCGTCTTGACGGTGCCGGGCGGGATGCCGAGCAGAACGGCCGCCTCCCGGGTGGTGAGCCCGTCGATGACGGTCGCCTGGAGGACGGCCCGCAGCTCCGGCGAGAGGCGGGTGAGGGCCCCGGCGAGGTCCCCGTGCTCCACCCCCGCGAGCACGCGTTCCTCCGCCGAGGCCTCGTCGCGGTGGCGCAGCCGGTACAGCGCCTGGCGCAGCCGGCCGCGCGCCCCGTCCCCGCGCACGGCGTCGACGAGCCGCCGCGAGCCGATGCGCCACAGCCAGCCGGCGGCGTCGTCGGAGTAGCCCTCCTGGCGGTGGCGGGCGGTGCCGCGCCACACCGCGAGGAAGGTCTCCTGCACGACGTCGTCGACTGTCCCGGCGTCCGCGCAGCGGCCGCGCAGGCGTGCGGTCAGCCAGGGCGCGTACCGCCGGTACAGCTCCTCGAAGGCGTGACGGTCCCGGTCTGCCGCGATGGCCCGCAGCAGCTCCCCGTCGCTTCTCGTTTCGCTCACATCCCCTCATCGGACGGGCCCCGCCCATCGGTTCACGGTTCGCCGCACGATTTTTTCTTGACTTCGAGCACCACCTTCTACCACCCTTTCACTACTCAATTAGTGAAAGGGTGGTTGTCCAGTGGTCGAATACCGCATCGACCGGCACAGCGGCGTGGCCACCTACGTCCAGATCGTCCAGCAGACGAAGCAGGCCCTGCGCCTGGGCGTGCTTCAGGCCGGCGACAAGCTGCCCACGGCCCGCGAGGTCGTCGAGGCGACAGCCATCAACCCGAACACCGTGCTGAAGGCGTACCGCGAGCTGGAGCGCGACGGGCTGGTGGAGGCCCGGCGCGGCGTCGGCACCTTCGTGCGGCGCGGGCTGAACACCACCCCGGCCGACTCGCCCCTGCGCGCGGAACTGGACGCCTGGGCCGTCCGGGCCCGGGAGGCCGCACTGGACCGCGACGACGTGGCCGCGCTCTTCACCGCCGTACTCGACGAGCACTTCGCCGTGCCGGACCCGAACAGCCGAACCGACCGGCACAGCCGCACCGACCGGCCCGACGGGCCCGACCGGCACAGCCGCACCGACACGCACGACCGGCACGACCTGAATCCTGGAGACCCTTCATGACCGACACCGCCATGGCGGCAACCGCGCTCGGCAAGCGCTTCGGCCGGCGCGGGGGCTGGGCGCTGCGCGACTGCACGTTCCGCCTCCCCGCCGGGCGCGTCTGTGCCGTCGTCGGCCCCAACGGCGCGGGCAAGTCCACGCTCCTCGCCCTCGCCGCGGGCCTGCTGGCCCCCACCGAGGGCAGGGTCACCGTCCTCGGCACGGACCCCGCGTCCGCACGCGCGCGTGTCGGTTACGTCGCCCAGGACAAGCCGCTGTACCCCCAGCTCACCGTCGCCGAGACGCTGCGCGTGGGCGCCGATCTCAACCCGGGGCGCTGGGACGCCGAGACCGCCGAGCGGATCGTCTCCGCGGGCGATCTCGAACCCAGGAAGAAGATCCGCTCCCTCTCCGGCGGCCAGCGCACCCGGGTCGCGCTCGCCCTGGCCCTCGGCAAGCGGCCCGAACTGCTCCTCCTCGACGAACCGATGGCCGACCTCGACCCGCTGGCCCGGCACGAGCTGATGGGCACCCTGATGGCACGGGCGGCGCAGTACGGCACGACGATCGTGATGTCGTCGCACGTCGTCGCCGAACTGGAGGACTCCTGCGACCACCTGCTGCTGGTCGGCGGCGGCCGGGTGCGCCTCGCCGGTGAGATCGACGACCTGCTCGCCGCCCACACGCGCGTGAGCACCGCCACGGGCTCCACCAGGCCCACCCCCGCGGACGGCTCCCCGGACAGCGCCCCGGACGCCCTGCCGGAACTGGCCCCGCACACGGTCGTCGAGTCCCGGGTCACCGGCCGTCAGCTCACCGCCCTGGTGCGCCCCGCGGGCCGGCTCCCCGACGACTGGCGCACCTCGACGCCCTCCCTGGAGGAGCTCGTGCTCGCCTATCTGCGCAACCCGCAGGCCGCCCCGCTCACCCCGGCCGAGCCCGAGGAGGCCGCCGTATGACCGCACTCGCCCCGCCGCCGGCCGCCTCGGAGACCAGGACCGCCCCCGGAGCGGGCTGGCTGCTCCGCCTGCACCGGCCCGCCCTGTACATCTGGATCGGCGTCGTCGCCGTCCTCGCCCTCGGCCTGGTGTGGCTGTGGGGTCCGCTGACCGACTCGTCGGTCGCGGCCTGGCGGCAGTACCGGGAAGCCTGCGACGACTTCCGCTCCGCCTGCCACTACGACCAGGACTCGATCGTCCGCTACAAGAGCGTGTACATGTACACGACCGGCGCGCTGACCGCGCTCCCCTTCGTCGTCGCCGCCTGGGCGGGCGCCGCCCTGTTCGGCCGCGAGCTGGAGCACGGCACCGCGCAGCTCGCCTGGACGCAGGGCCTGTCCCCGGTCCGCTGGCTGGCCACCAAGCTGATCGTGCCCACGGTCCTGGTCACGGCGGGCACCGGCCTGCTGGTCACGCTGCACCGCCTGATGTGGTCGGCGGGCGACGGCCGTATCGACACCGCGAAGAGCTGGTACGACAACCTCACCCTGCACACCAACGGCCCCACCACGGTCGCCTTCGCCCTGACCGGCCTGGCCGGCGGCGCCCTCGGGGGTGTGCTGCTGCGCCGTACGCTGCCCGCGCTGACGCTCGCCCTCACCTGCGTCGCCGCCACCCGGTTCCTGGCCGACCAGCTCATGCCGCACCTGTGGCCGGCCGTCACCCGCGTCACCAGCCTCGCCGACGGCTACCAGGGCTCGGGCCTCGGCGTCGACTCGGGCCTGGTCACCGCCACCGGCGCGCACATCGCCGACCCCGGCTGCGGGGCGACCTCCGTCTCCCCCGGCTGCGCGACGGTGTACGCCGATCTCGACGCCACCGGCTTCTACACGAGCTACCACCCCGAGTCCCACTACTGGCCGCTCCAGCTGACCACGACCGCCCTCGTGCTGGCCGTGGCCGCCGCCCTCGCCGTCGCCGCGTTCGTCCTGCTCAGGCGCTCGACCGCCACTCCGACGCGCGTCGGCACGAAGGCCGCCGTATGACCGCCGTCGCCCCCGAGGCGCCGGCGTCCCCCGGACCGGCCCGCCGCAGCGGCATGAACGGCCGTACCGCCTGGGGCACCCTCCGCACCGTGCTGCGCCTGCACCGCACCGCCCTCCTCGTCTGGGCGGCTGTCGTCCTGGCCCTTAGCGGCTGGCTGGTGTGGCTCAACGAGGTCGCCGTCAAGGACGAGCTCGCGGAGTGGGAGGCCTGCGAGCGGGCGAACCAGGACCTGTGCGACATGGCGATCGGCTGGGTCGGTTACAGCGAGTCGCTCGGCTGGGTCGGCCTGCTGATCTCCTACAGCTTCCTCGCCGTGGCCGCCTTCGCGGGCGGCGCGCTGATCGGCCGCGAGCTGGAGAACGGCACCGCGCGCCTCGCCTGGGCCCAGGGCATCACCCCAGCCCGCTGGCTCACCGCCAAGCTCGCCGTCCCCGCGCTCGCCCTGACCGCCGGCGCCACTGTGCTGGTCCTGGTGTACCGCTGGGCCTGGGGCGCCCACCGGAACCTGACGTACAACGGGTGGATGGGCGACGACGCGTACCTCTCACGCGGCCCGGCCGGCCTCGCGTACGCCCTGTGCGCGCTCGCCGTCGGCGTGCTCACCGCGCTCCTGCTGCGCCGCGCGCTGCCCGCACTGGCCGTCTCCGTCGCCGCGAACGGGCTGCTCGCCTTCGTCGTGGCGCAGTACCGCGGCTCCTTCTGGCCCGCCGTCACCCGCACCTCCGCGGCGGACGGGGTCGACCTCCCGGACAACGCCTGGGAGCTGGAGAGCGGAGCGCTGATCCACGGACGGCGTACCCCAGACGTCGACTACTGGGCCTGCGACGGCACGCCCGCCGAAGCACGGCGCTGCCTCGACGACCTGGGCGTCACCGGCTACTACACGACCTACCACCCCGAGTCGCACTACTGGCCGCTCCAACTCGTGGAGACCGGCGTCGTCCTGACCCTCGCCGCCCTCGCCACCGCCGCCGCGTTCCTCCTCCTGAGCCGCCGCACGGCCACCGCCGCCACGGCCTGATCCCGCCCCTGATCCCGGCGTGTGCGGGTCCCTCCACGGGGGGAGGGACCCACACACCCCGCAGCACGCGCCCGCACACCGCCGCTCCAGGACATCGACCCCCGCGAGCCGCCCCCCGATATCCCGCACGCCATGTCGCCGTAACCATCGGTTCAGACGACCTTGCGACGCTCGGCGAATGAAGCCCGCCGTGCCCGAGCCTTCGCCGCCTCCCGGGGGAAATCAGCCCCACGGAGGTCCCCACGCGATCCCGCCCGCACGTTCCGACGCGCCTGTCACGCTCCTGGCGCGGAAGAATGGGTCCATGAGCCAGTCAGACGCCCAGGCCGAGGTCCAGCACGCGCAGCCCTCCGTGGGCTCCATAGCCGCGCACCGCCCGCACACCGTCTCCGCCGTGGTCTCCGATCTCGAGCCCGACATCGACGCCGACCTCGACACGTACGAGGAGGCGCCGTACGACGGCCCACAGCTGCCCCAGGGCCGCTTCCTCGACCGGGAGCGCAGCTGGCTCGCGTTCAACGAACGCGTTCTGGAACTCGCCGAGGACCCGAACACGCCCCTCCTCGAGCGGGCCAACTTCCTCGCCATCTTCGCCAGCAACCTGGACGAGTTCTTCATGGTCCGGGTGGCCGGTCTGAAGCGCCGTATCGCCACCGGGGTCGCCACCCGTTCGGCCTCCGGTCTCCAGCCGCGCGAGGTGCTGGAGATGATCTGGGCCCGCTCGCGCGAGCTCATGGCCCGGCACGCCGCGACCTATCACGAGGACATCGCCCCCGCCCTCGCGGAGGAGGGCATCCACCTGGTCCGCTGGGGCGAGCTGACGGAGAAGGAGCAGGCGCGCCTGTTCACGCTCTTCCGGCACCAGATCTTCCCGGTGCTGACCCCGCTCGCCGTCGACCCCGCGCACCCCTTCCCGTACATCTCGGGTCTCTCGCTCAACCTCGCGGTCGTCGTACGCAACCCGGTCAGCGGCCACAAGCACTTCGCGCGCGTCAAGGTGCCGCCGCTGCTGTCCCGCTTCCTGGAGAGCTCCCCCGGCCGGTACGTCCCCATCGAGGACATCATCGGCGCCCACCTGGAGGAGCTCTTCCCGGGCATGGAGGTCCTGGAGCACCACGCCTTCCGGCTCACCCGCAACGAGGACCTCGAGGTCGAGGAGGACGACGCCGAGAACCTCCTCCAGGCCCTGGAGAAGGAGCTCATGCGGCGCCGCTTCGGGCCGCCGGTGCGCCTGGAGGTCGAGGAGTCCATCGACCGCGAGGTGCTCGACCTGCTGGTGCGCGAGCTGAAGATCAGCGAGGCCGAGGTCTACCCGCTGCCGGGCCCGCTCGACCTCACCGGCCTCTTCCGCATCAGCGGCCTCGACCGGCCCGAGCTGAAGTACAAGAAGTTCATCGCCGGCACCCACCGCGACCTCGCCGAGGTCGAGTCGGCGTCCCCGCCGGACATCTTCGCGGCCCTGCGCAGCCGGGACGTCCTGCTGCACCACCCGTACGACTCCTTCTCGACGTCCGTGCAGGCCTTCCTGGAGCAGGCGGCGCTGGACCCGGACGTCCTCGCCATCAAGCAGACCCTGTACCGGACCTCGGGCGACTCCCCGATAGTCGACGCGCTCATCGAGGCCGCCGAGTCCGGCAAGCAGGTCCTCGTCCTGGTCGAGATCAAGGCCCGCTTCGACGAGCACGCCAACATCAAGTGGGCGCGCAAGCTGGAGGAGGCCGGCTGCCACGTCGTCTACGGCCTCGTCGGCCTGAAGACGCACTGCAAGCTGTCGCTGGTGGTCCGTCAGGAAGGCGACACACTGCGGCGCTACTGCCACGTCGGCACCGGCAACTACCACCCGAAGACGGCCCGGCTCTACGAGGACCTCGGCCTGCTCACCGCCGACCCTCAGGTCGGCGCGGACCTCTCCGACCTCTTCAACCGGCTCTCCGGCTACTCCCGCCGCGAGACCTACCGCCGTCTCCTCGTCGCCCCCAAGTCCCTGCGGGACGGTCTGATCGCCCGCATCGACAAGGAGATCCAGCACCACCGCGCGGGACGGCCCGCGCACGTCCGCATCAAGGTCAACTCGATCGTCGACGAGGCCCTCATCGACTCCCTCTACCGCGCGTCCCAGGCGGGCGTGCAGGTCGACGTGTGGGTACGCGGCATCTGCGCGGTGCGCCCGGGCGTGCCGGGCCTGTCGGACAACATCCGGGTCCGCTCCATCCTCGGCCGGTTCCTGGAGCACTCGCGGGTCTTCGGGTTCGGCAACGGCGGGGAGCCCGAGGTGTGGATCGGCAGCGCCGACATGATGCACCGCAACCTCGACCGCCGTATCGAGGCCCTGGTCAGGGTGACCGACCCGGCCCACCGGGCGTCCCTGAACCGGTTCCTGGAAACGGGCATGTCCGACTCCACCGCCTCCTGGCACCTCGGCCCCGACGGCGAGTGGATCCGGCACTCGCACGACGCGGACGGCGCGCCCCTGCGCAACGTCCAGGAGATGCTCATAGACGCCCGGAGGCGCCGGCGTGGCACAGCGACACCATGACCTGACGGACCCCACGGCCGGGCCCGTGTCCACCGGGGACGCCCTCGCGGGCTATCTCCGGGGCCAGGCCACGGAGTTCCTCCGCGCGCTGCGCCTGCACCGGGAGACGGGCGGCGCCGTGTCGAACGGCTCGTCGGGCGCCTCGACGGGCGGTCCGGCGAGCGCGGAGGTGCGCGTCGACGCGGTGCGCGCCCTGCGCCGCTCGGCCCGTCGGATCAGCGGCAGCCTGCACACCTTCCGTCCGCTCCTCGAGCCCGAGTGGTCGGAGGGGATCCGCCCCGAACTGGCCTGGCTGTCCGGCACGTTGGCCCTGGAGCACGCGTACGGGGCCCGCCTGGAGCGGCTGCTGCTGGCGCTGAACCGGCTGTCGGGCGCGGCGCCGGTACCCAGCCAACTGGCCGGCGCGGCGGGCTCGGCGGGCCCGGACCCGGCCGACCGGGCCACCGCCCACCCGGCGACCCCGGACCGCGGCAACCTCACCGTGGGCGCGGCGAAGGCGGGCGCCCTCCTGGACCGCCAGCTCACCCTCGCCCGCACCCGGGCCCACTCCACCGCCCTCCAGGCCCTCGGCTCCTCCCGCTTCCACGCCGTCGCGGACAAGCTCGCCGTCCTCGCCAGCGAGGTCCCGCTCACCCCCACCGCCCCCGCCACCGACCTGCGCCCCCTGGCCGGCGCGGCCGAGGAGCGCCTCGCCGACGCGGTCACCGCGCTGCCGCTCGTCACCGCGGGCAGCCCCTACAACGCGGAGGCCCTGATCCACGGCCTCTCCCCGGACCCGGCTCCGCACCCGCAGGACGCGCCCTGGCACCAGGTCCGCCTGCTGCTGCGGCTGCACCGCTACGCCTGCGAGGTCGTGCACGGCCGGAGCACCCCGCTGGACGTCCGTCTGCTCGCGGCGGGCGAGGCGCTCGACCGGCACCGCGACGCCTCGGAGGCGTCCTCCGCCGCGGCCCAGGCGGCCCGCACCCCCCGGATCGCGCCGGCGACGGCGTACGCGCTCGGCGTGCTGCACGCGGACCAGCGGCATGAGGTGGAGGCCGCGCGGTACGCGTTCCAGCGGTCGTGGCAGAAGCAGACCATCGGCGCACCCTGACCGGACAGGTGGTGAGGACCAGGTGAGCACTGCGGACAACCCCGACGGCTTCCCCGTCCAGGCGGCGGGCTGCGTGCTGTGGCGCCGCTCACCGGCGGACGGCGGGCTGGAGCTCTGTCTCGTCCACCGCCCCAAGTACGACGACTGGTCGCACCCCAAGGGCAAGCTGAAACGTGACGAGGACCCGCTCGCGGCGGCCCTGCGGGAGGTCCACGAGGAGACGGGCTACCGGGCGGCGCCCGGGACCCGGCTGCCGACCGTGGACTACGAGGCGAACGGCCGCCCCAAGCAGGTCCGCTACTGGGCGGCCGAGGCCGTGTCGGGCACGTTCTCCCCGAACGACGAGGTGGACCGCCTCCTCTGGCTCCCTCCGCCGGCCGCCCGGGACCGGCTCACCCAGCCGAGGGACCGCACCCTCGTGGACGCCCTGCTGCACGTCCTGCACCTGGCATAACGGGTGGGCGGAACCGGCCGGCCGCCGGAATCGCCTCGTGTCCTCGACGTGAGCGTTCCGTGACCTAACCGCACCGTCCCCAGGGGTTCACCCCCCGTTCACTCGCGCCCGTAGGCGCCTTCACCTGTTCTGCCTAATTTCGGCCTTACGCGGTGCGGTGCGCGACCCCGGTGGTCGCGTCCGTACCGAGCAGACTTCTGCATACTCCGC
Source organism: Streptomyces sp. NBC_01334 (assembly GCF_035983595.1). Taxonomy (NCBI): domain Bacteria; kingdom Bacillati; phylum Actinomycetota; class Actinomycetes; order Kitasatosporales; family Streptomycetaceae; genus Streptomyces; species Streptomyces sp. NBC_01334. The sequence continues at coordinate 4,700,402 of NZ_CP130718.1, forward strand.
ACGCCGCCGGAATTCAGGACGGCGGCTCCTGGAAGGATCTTCCTCAAGTGAAGCTTCAGCGCATGAACCGGCGGGCTCTCTCCCTCGGTGCTCTCGCCGTCTCCGGCGCCCTGGCCCTCACGGCGTGCGGCTCCGACGACACCGGCTCCAGCAGCGGCAGCAGCTCCTCCGCCACGGCGGCCGCCGGTTCCATCAAGTGTGACGACGCCAAGGGCCAGCTGCTGGCCGACGGCTCCTCCGCGCAGAAGAACGCGATCGACGCGTGGGTCAAGAACTTCACCCAGGCCTGCTCGGGCGTCCAGGTGAACTACAAGGGCTCCGGCTCCGGCGCCGGTGTCACCGCGTTCACGCAGGGCCAGGTCGCCTTCGCCGGCTCGGACTCCGCGCTCAAGCCCGAGGACGTCACCGCGTCCAAGGCGGTCTGCTCCGGCGGCCAGGGCATCGACCTGCCGATGGTGGCCGGTCCGATCGCCGTCGCCTACAACGTCTCGGGCGTGGACAACCTCGTCCTCGACGCCGCGACGATCGCCAAGATCTTCGACGGCAAGATCACCAACTGGAACGACGCCGCGATCGCCAAGCTCAACCCCGACGCGCAGCTGCCCGACCTGAAGATCCAGCCGTACCACCGCTCGGACGAGTCCGGCACCACGGACAACTTCACCAAGTACCTGATCGCCGCCACCCCGGACAACTGGAAGTACGAGGGCGGCAAGGCCTGGCAGGCCAAGGGCGGCCAGGCCGCGGCCGGCTCCTCCGGTGTCGCCCAGGGCGTCAAGCAGACCAACGGCGCGATCGGCTACATGGAGCTGTCGTACGCCAAGGACGGTCTGGGCACCGTCGCCGTCGACACGGGCGCCTCGGCCCCGGTCAAGGCCTCCTCCGACGGCGCCACCAAGGCCGTCGCCGCCGCGCAGGTCGTCGGCACCGGCAGCGACCTGTCGCTGAAGCTGGACTACAACACCAAGGCCGAGGGCGCCTACCCGCTCACCCTGGTCACCTACGAGATCGCCTGCGACAAGGGCAACAAGGCCGCCACCCTGCCGGCCACCAAGGCGTTCCTGCGCTACATCGCCAGCGAGGACGGCCAGGGCATCCTCTCCGGCATCGACTACGCGCCGATCCCCGACGCCATCATCACCAAGGTCCGCACCACCATCGAGGGCCTGAGCTGATCCCAGCGGTGCGGTCCGGCACCCGGGGAAACCCGGTCCGGACCGCACCCGTCCGGTGCACCGCCGCCAGGGGCCGCCCGTAACCCGGCCCCACCCGAGCCGCCCCCACACCCGCAGGCGGCTCCGCAGACCGGAGACCTCCATGGACATATCGACACAGAACACAGACACGGACGACACCCCTCCCCCTACCGCCCCGCCGGCCGTGACCGCCGAGCAGAAGCGTGCGGCGCGCGGTGCCACCCGACCCGGTGACCGGATCTTCCTGGCCCTGTCCCGCGGATCGGGCATCTTCCTGTTGGTGATCATGGCCGCGATCGCGGTCTTCCTCACCTACCGGGCGTACCTCGCCATCAGCAAGGACGACGCCAACTTCCTGACCACCTTCGAGTGGAACACCAGCCTCCTCCCGCCGAAGTTCGGCATCGCGGTCCTGGCCTTCGGCACGGTGGTCTCGTCGATCATCGCGATGGTCATCGCGGTCCCGATCGCCGTCGCGATCGCCCTCTTCATCACGCACTACGCCCCGCGCCGCATGAGCGGCCCCGTCGCGTACGTGATCGACCTGCTCGCCGCCGTCCCGTCCATCGTGTACGGCCTCTGGGGCGCCCTGGTCCTCGTACCGCACATGGACGGCCTGTTCGGCTGGCTGAACGACTACCTGGGCTGGACCGGCGTCTTCTCCTGGGACGACGGCGCCCCGCGCTCGATGCTCACGGTGGGCATCCTGCTGGCCGTGATGATCCTCCCGGTCATCACCAACGTCAGCCGCGAGGTCTTCCGCCAGGTCCCGCAGATGCACGAGGAGGCGGCCCTGGCGCTGGGCGCCACCCGCTGGGAGGTCATCCGCATGTCGGTGATCCCCTTCGGCCGCTCCGGAGTCATCTCGGCCTCGATGCTCGGCCTCGGCCGCGCGCTGGGCGAGACGATGGCGGTGGCCACCGTCCTCTCCCCCGACTTCGACATCCACGCCAGCCTCCTCAACCCCGGCGGCGGCACCTTCGCCCAGAACATCGCCAGCAAGTTCAACGAGGCGACCGAGTTCGGCCGGGACGCGCTCATCGCCTCCGGTCTGGTCCTGTTCGTCATCACCCTGCTGGTCAACGGCGCGGCACGCATGATCATCGCCCGCCGCAGTGAGTACTCGGGGGCCAACGCATGAGCCACGCAGCAGCAGTAGCCGACAAGTCCCCGAGCACGCTCCAGGGCGCCAGCCTCCCGCGCTGGTCCCCCTGGGCCATCGCAGCCGGCTCGCTCGCCCTCGCGATCGTCATCGGCCTCGCCGGCAGCCTGGACAGCAAGGTCCAGTGGGGCCTGATCGCCGGCATCCTCTTCATCCTCGGCACCTTCGGCATCGCCGCGAAGGTGGAGGGCCGCCGCCAGGCGAAGGACCGGGTGGCGACGAGCCTGGTCTGGGTGGCGTTCCTCCTGGCCGTGGTCCCGCTGGTCTCCCTCCTGTGGACGACCATCCAGCGCGGCGTGAAGGTCCTGGACGTCTACTTCCTCACCCACTCGATGGGCGTGGTGGCGGACAGCGAGGCCGGCGGCGGTATCTACCACGCGATCCTCGGCAGCCTGGAGCAGGTGGGCCTGGCGACCGCGATCGGTGCCCCGATCGGCATCCTGACGGCGATCTACCTGGTGGAGTACGGCCGGGGCGGCCTGGCGAAGTCGGTCACGTTCTTCGTGGACGTCATGACCGGCATCCCGTCGATCGTCGCGGGCCTGTTCATCCTCAGCCTGATGCTGATGCTCGACATGCAGCCCTTCGGCTTCGCGGGCTCCCTCGCCCTGGCGATCCTGATGATGCCGGTCGTCGTACGCTCAACAGAGGAAATGCTGAAGCTGGTCCCGAACGAGCTGCGCGAGGCGTCCCTCGCCCTGGGCGTCCCGAAGTGGCGCACGATCCTGAAGGTGGTAGTCCCGACCTCGATCGGCGGCATCATCACGGGCGTGATGCTGGCGATCGCCCGTATCGCGGGCGAAACGGCGCCGGTACTCCTCCTCGTCTTCGGAAACCCGTTCATCAACGCCAACCCCTTCGAGGGTGCGCAGGCGTCGCTCCCGCTGTACATCTACCAGCAGTACTCACAGAGCGCGGGTTCGACAGCGGCCTACGACCGCGCCTGGGCGGCGTCGCTCACCCTGATCGCCTTCGTGATGATCCTCAACATGGTGGCCCGCGGCATCGCCCGCTGGAAGGCCCCGAAGACCGGTCGCTGAATCAGCGATCAGCGGCTACCGCCGCACGGGGCCCCCTCAGCGACTGACTGGAAGTGAAGTAGAAAAAATGGCGAAGCGAGTCGACGTAAGCGGTCTGACCGCCTACTACGGATCCCACAAGGCGATCGAGGACATCTCGATGACGGTCGAACCGCGCTCGGTGACGGCCTTCATCGGCCCCTCCGGCTGCGGCAAGTCGACGTTCCTGCGCACGCTGAACCGGATGCACGAGGTGACGTCGGGCGGCCGGGTCGAGGGCAAGGTGCTCCTGGACGACGAGGACCTGTACGCCTCGGGCGTGGACCCCGTCTCGGTCCGCCGCGAGGTCGGCATGGTCTTCCAGCGCCCGAACCCGTTCCCCACCATGTCGATCTTCGACAACGTGGCCGCGGGCCTGCGCCTGAACGGCAGCTACAAGAAGTCCGAACTGGCGGACGTCGTCGAGAAGTCCCTCAAGGGCGCCAACCTCTGGAACGAGGTCAAGGACCGTCTGAACAAGCCCGGCTCGGGCCTGTCCGGCGGCCAGCAGCAGCGGCTGTGCATCGCCCGCGCCATCGCCGTGGAACCGAAGGTCCTCCTGATGGACGAGCCCTGCTCGGCCCTGGACCCCATCTCCACCCTGGCGATCGAGGACCTGATCGGCGAACTCAAGGAACGCTTCACGATCGTCATCGTGACGCACAACATGCAGCAGGCGGCGCGCGTCTCGGACCGCACGGCCTTCTTCAACCTGTCCGCCGTCGGCCAGCCCGGCAAGCTGATCGAGATCGACGACACGGAGCGCATCTTCTCCAACCCGTCGGTCCAGGCAACAGAGGACTACATCTCGGGCCGCTTCGGCTGACCCGACCCTGCCTCCCCCGACCCCTCGCGGTGCTGCATGGCGGTGCCACCGCGAGGACGCAAAAGGGCCCGCCCTCCGATTCGGGGGGCGGGCCCACGCGTGTGCCTCCGGCGGCTGAGCCGGGGGGGTGGGGCGAAGCCCCGCCGGGGGGAACGGGAGCCCTCTCCCCACCGAGCCGGGCGGGCGGGCGAACACCCGGGGTACAGCCGGGCCGGGGCAGAGCCCCGCAGGGGTGCAGGGGACGCAGTCCCCGCAGGGGTGCAGGGGACGCAGTCCCCGCAGGGGTGCAGGGGCAGGGCCCCGTGACGGGAGCGCTCTCCCCACCGAGCCGGGCGGGCGGGCGAACACCCGGGCTTCAAGGGACCAGCCCCGCAGGGGTGCAGGGGACGCAGTCCCCGCAAGGGGTCCGGGGCAGGGCCCCGTGAGGGGGACCCTCTCCCCACCGAGCCGGGCGGGCGGGTGGGTGGGCAAGCCCCCTACAGGAACGCCACGTTCACAACCCAGAACGCGCAAGCAGCAACGAACCCCGCCGCCGGCATCGTGATGAACCACCCGAGAACAATGTTCTTGGCGACACCCCACCGCACGGCATTGATCCGCTTCGTCGCCCCGACACCCATGATCGCCGAAGTGATCACATGCGTGGTCGAGATCGGCGCCTTGAACAGAAACGCCGTCGTGAACATGATCGACGCCCCGGTCGTCTCCGCGGCGAACCCCTGCGGCGGATCAAGCTCGATGATCTTCCGCCCAAGAGTCCGCATGATGCGCCACCCACCCGCATACGTCCCCAGCGAAAGCATCACCGCACAAGCGATCTTCACCCACACCGGAATCGGATCGTCGGCCCCCTGCACATCGCCGATGACGAGCGCCATCACCACGATGCCCATCGTCTTCTGCGCGTCCTGGAGACCATGCCCCAGCGCCATACCCGCGGCAGAAACCGTCTGAGCGATCCGAAAGCCCCGCTTGGCCTTGTGCGGGTTGGACCGTCGAAACATCCACAGAATGGCCGTCATCACCAGATAACCGACGACAAGCCCCACCACCGGTGAGACGAACATCGGGATGACGACCTTGTCGAGGACGCCGGACCAGATGACATCCGTACCACCGGCGAGCGCCGCGCCCACCATGCCACCGAACAACGCGTGCGAGGACGACGAAGGCAGCCCGAAGTACCAGGTGACCAGGTTCCAGACGATCGCCCCGACCAGCGCGGCGAAGAGGATCCCCATCCCCTTGGACCCGTCGGGCGTCTCGATCAGCCCCTTGCTGACGGTGTGCGCGACACCACTCCCGAGGAACGCGCCGGCGAGGTTCATCACCGCCGCCATGGCCAGCGCCGCCCGAGGCGTCAGCGCCCGGGTCGAAACGGACGTGGCAATAGCGTTCGCGGAGTCGTGAAAACCGTTCGTGTAAGTGAATCCGAGCGCGACGCCGATGGTCACGATCAGAGCAAAGGTGTCCATTAAGGGCTCAGGACTCCTTGACCGCGATGGTCTCCACCGTGTTGGCCACGTGCTCGAAGGCGTCGGCGGCCTCCTCCAGCACATCCACGATCTGCTTCAGCTTGAGCACCTCGATGGCCTCGTACTTGCCGTTGAAGAGATGCGCGAGCAGCTTGCGGTGGATCTGGTCGGCCTGGTTCTCGAGCCGGTTGACCTCGATCCAGTACTCGGTCAGGTTCTCCATGGTCCGCAGGTTCGGCATGGCCTCGGCCGTCAGCTCGGCCGCCCGTGCCAGCACCTCGATCTGCTGCTCGACGCCCTTGGGCAGTTCCTCGACGTTGTAGAGGACGACCAGGTCGACGGCCTCCTCCATGAAGTCCATGATGTCGTCGAGGGAGGACGCGAGGTTGTAGATGTCCTCGCGGTCGAAGGGCGTGATGAACGAGGAGTTCAGCTGGTGGAAGATCGCATGGGTGGCGTCGTCACCTGCGTGTTCCGCGGCCCGCATACGCTCTGCGATCTCGGCCCGGCCGGCGGGGTCCGCCCCGAGCAGTTCCATCAGGAGTTTCGAGCCCGTGACGATGTTGTCCGCGGATGCGGCGAACATGTCGTAGAAGCTCGTCTCCCTGGGGGTCAGACGAAAGCGCACGTGGGGTCCTCAGGATGCATCGGTTTCGGTCAGGCTGATGCTAGGCGCATCATCCGGCCACGGCTAATGGGCCGTCCACCAGTGTCGCCCATCGGACAGAGCGACCGGGAGGGGGGCGACCGACCGGTGAGCGGCCGGCGAAGTCCCTGCTCGGGCCGTATACCCACGGAAGTTCGGTACGATATACCCAGTAGGGGTATATCTGCGGAGCGGGAGCGCTGGAGGACACGATGACGACCACCGAGGCCGGCGAGCCCACCGTGGAACCCGGCGTCGAAGCGGACCACGCTCCCGGGACGGTCCACGGCTACCACAAGCAGAAGGACGAGCACCTCAAACGCCTGCGTCGCATCGAGGGCCAGATCCGCGGTCTCCAGCGCATGGTCGACGAGGACACCTACTGCATCGACATACTCACCCAGGTGTCCGCCTCCACCAAGGCCCTGCAGGCGTTCGCGCTCCAGCTCCTGGAGGAACACCTGCGCCACTGCGTCGCCGACGCGGCGCTCCGGGGCGGCGACGAGATCGACGCGAAGGTGGAAGAGGCGACCAAGGCCATCGGCCGCCTGCTGCGCACCTGATCAGCGCCCCGCGCCAGGACCCGTCCCGGCCCCGGAAGCACGCCCGGTCGCGGAACCACGCCCGGTCCCGGAACCTCTCCCGAAGCCGGCACCGGCCGCCGCCCCGGGCTCACCCCCCGCCTGTTCCTCCCCCACCCGCAGCACCTGGTCGATGCTCTCGAGACTGAGCCGTTCCTCCCCGGCCGCCGAGGCGGCGATGATCAGCTCCCCGCACAGCTCGATCTCGGCGAGGGCCTCGTGGTCCTGAACTGCCGTACCGCCGCCCGGAGCCACGCGCATCACCTCGTCCCTGCCGTCACCGACTTCCTAGAGTAGGGAGCGCTATACACCGCGCGCATGGCACGGACGGGCTAGTCCTTGTGTCCACCCGGTGGCCGAAAATGCTCGCCCAGACCCGCCCGGCACGGGCTCATTCCGCACCGGCACAGGCTCATTCCTCCGCGATCCGCCCCGCGTAGATGTCGTCGTCGGCCGGCAGCCGCACCTCGACGGGCGCCCCGAAGTCGTACAACAGCGTCGTGGAGGCCACCGCGACGGCCTCCTTCTGCTGCCCGTTCACAAAGCTGAACCGGTGCCGGACCTTGCGGATGCGCCCCTCGTCGTCGAGGTAGACGTCGAACGGCACCCGCGCCGTGGCGAACCCCTTGGCCGCCGCGCGCAGCGCATCCCGACCGCCCGCCGAGGCGTCGTCGGCGGCCGCCGCCAGATCGGCGGTCCCGCGGTAGTGCCGCACCGCCGTCCCGGCCACCTCGGTCCTCCCCACGTACGTCGCCGTACGCGTCCCCCGCAGCACCTCGGCGGCGGCGAACGGATCGGTGGCCCCGCCGGTCACGAGGTTCCCGTCGGACAGGGTCGCCGTCTCCACCCGCACCCACTTGTCGTCCGGCACCCCGGCCCCCCGGTTCTTCATGAACAGGGCTCCGGGCGCGAGGAGTTCGGTGATCGGGCGGTGCTCACTGGTCCCGGCCGGATCCTGCGGCAGCATCACCTTCAGCTCACCGCGCTGCTTGCGGTAGTCGTACACACCCTGGCCCCGGATGGTCACCCGGGTCCCGCCGGTGGCCATCTCCATCGACGTACGGGCCTTCGAGGTGCCTGCCGCGACGAGGGTGTCGGCGGCCCGGTGCAAGGTCTCGACGGGGTCGGCCGCCCGGCCGTCCTCCGCGGCGGCCCCGCCTGCGGAACACCCGGCGGCGCCCGCACAGACCCCCGCCGCGAGCCCCGAAAGGACCATCGCACCCATCAGCCCGCGCCGACGCTCCGCCATGGCCTGTGCACCCCCAACCGGTACGTCCGTCACGGGCTTCCTGTCGTTCCGGTTAACGACGGGTAAGTGCCGCCGTCACGCCGGTCCGAAGGCCTGCGACCGCCATGCGGGTTTACCGCCGATCCTGGGTACCGTTGTCTTTGTGACGCAGCAGGACGGATCGACCCACCCCCGCACCGACGGGGAACACAGCACCACGACCGTCGAACAGGGCAGGTTCTGCCTCGCCCACTGCACCTGCGGCTGGCGCGGCCCGGCCCGCAGGGCGAGAAGCATGGCGAGAACGGACGGGGAGCTGCACACGGGCGGCTGACCGACCGCCACCTACCGGCCGACCGGCCGACACCGACCGGCCGACACCTACCGGCCGACCGGCTGACGTCACCGTTCCGTCACCGCCGGACCCCGCTGGAACCTGTGGTCTCATGACCCCGTCTCGCTCCGTGAAGGCGCATGCAGCCAACAGGCGGCCGAGGGAAGGCGCAAGAACATGGAACGGCGTACGTTCATCGCGGGCGGCACGGCCGCGGTCGCGGCGGCAGCGACCGCGTGCAAGGCGAACGGCGGCAGTGCGGACGGCTCCGCCCCGGCCACCGGGGGCAGCACCACGGCCCCCCTGACCACGACCAGCGTCGCCGCCCCCGCCAACTGGACCGCGCTCGCCCGCGACCTGGACGGCACCCTGGTCCGCCCCGGCGAGGCCTCCTGGGCCGCGGCCCGCCAGCTCTACAACACCCGCTTCGACGACCTCAAGCCGGCGGCGGTGGCGTACGTCGCCCACGCCGACGACATCCGCACGGTTCTGGCGTACGCCCGCGCCCACAGGATCAAGGCCGCGATCCGCAACGGCGGCCACTCCTACGGCGGCTGGTCCTCGGGCGACGGCCGGCTGATCGTCGACGTCTCCAAGCTGAACCGGGTCCGGGCGAGCGGCACTTCGGCCGTGGTCGGCGCGGGTTCGAAGCTGATCGACGTCTACCGGGCGCTCGCCGCGAAGGGGGTGACGATCCCGGCGGGCTCCTGTCCGACGGTCGGCGTCTCCGGCCTGGTACTGGGCGGCGGCCACGGCGTCGTCTCCCGTGCCTACGGCCTGACCTGCGACAGCCTCACCCGGGCCACGATCATCACCGCGGACGGCAAGCAGCTCACCGCCGACGCGACGACGAACAAGGACCTGTTCTGGGCCCTGCGCGGAGCCGGCAACGGCAACTTCGGCATCGTCACGGAGCTGGAGTTCAAGACCCACCCCGCACCTCAGGCGGTGACGGGCTACCTCACCTGGCCCTGGTCGAAGGCGGCCGCGGTGGTGAAGGCCTGGCAGGAGTGGGGCCCGTCCCAGCCGGACGAGATCTGGTCCTCCCTGCACCTGGCGAACGCGACCGGCGGCACCCCCACCATCTCCGTCGCCGCGTTCTGCATCGGCACGTACGGCCAGCTCCAGAACGCGGTGGACCGCCTCGCGGACCGGGTGGGCGCCCCCGCGACGAACGTCTCGCTCCGCCGTCGTACGTACGAGGCGGCGATGGAGATCTACGCCGGCTGCTCGTCGTTCTCCTCCGACGCCCAGTGCCATCTGCCGGGCTCGACGCCGGGCCGCTCCCCGCAGGGCGCGCTGGGCCGGGAGACGTACGCGGCCCGCTCCGACTTCTTCGACGTCTCGCTCTCGGCGGCGGGCATCCAGACCCTCCTGCAGCAGATGAAGTCCGTGCAGGGCGGCTCGGGCAGCATCGCCCTCACCGCGCTGGGCGGCGCGGTGAACCGGGTCTCGCCGACGGCCACGGCGTTCGTCCACCGCCGCTCGCGCATGCTGGCGCAGTACATCGGGGCGTGGCGGGCCGGCACGGCGGGGACGGCGGCCCAGTCCTGGCTGAACACGGCGCACAAGGCGATGGCCCCGTACGCCTCGGGCGCGGCCTACCAGAACTACGCGGACCCGACGCTCACGAACTGGCGCAAGGCGTACTACGGCGATGCGCTGCCGCGCCTGACCCAGCTGAAGAAGCAGTACGACCCGAACGGCTTCTTCAGCTACCCCCAGGCCCTCTGACGCGTCCTAGGCCGCGAGGTCCCGCTCCTCGGCGGCGACCTCGGGCCGCGCGCCGGGGATGAAGCCGTCCCGCTCTCCGACCCGGGCGGTCCGGCCACGCACGACCCATCCGACCCGGGGCGACCGGTCGACGGCCTTCAGCACCGGGGTGAGCAGCATGGAGGCGACGGGCGACAGCAACAGGGCCACCGCGGTCCCGAGCGCGAACCCGCCGACGACGTCCGTCGGATAGTGCACGCCCATGAAGATCCGGCAGAACCCTTCGAGCAGGGCGATCCCTATCCCGACGAGCCCGAACCGGCGGTGGGCGACGAACAGCCCGACGGCCATGGCCATCGTGAGGGTGGCGTGGTCGCTCACGAAGGAGTAGTCGGTCTTGCCGGAGACGAGCACCTCCAGCCCCTCGTGGTCGAGGAAGGGCCGGGGCCGTTCCACGAATCCCCGTATGGGGACGTTCACCAGTACGGCGATGCCGGCGGCGAGCGGCGCCCAGATCAGGGCGGCCACGGAGGACGCGGCCTCTTCGGCCCCGCCGGGCCTCCGCCGGACCCCCCACCAGCACCACACGATCAGCAGCACCATGGCGAGCAGCAGCCCGTACTCGCCCACGAACTCGACGGTCCGGTCGAGCCAGTGCGGAGCGTCCTTCGCGAGCCCGTTGATGTCATAGAGCAGGTCGACGTCGGGGTTCGACCCGGATTCGGCGAGTCCAGCCATGGTGCTGCGGCCCCTTCGTCGTGTTCTGCTCGGCACACCTCACATGCGCCCGTCCAACAGGAACGCACGGCCCCGGTTGATACGTTCCACTCTCCACTGAATGATCACTCAGACGTTATCGAAGAGAGATAGATCCCCGCAGCTCAGGGGCCGGGTGCGGGCATCCTTCAGACGGTCGTGGGGAGCGCTTTCGCGCCATCTTCGGTGACGCGGGTGGCCCCGAAGTACTCGGCCGTGTCGATGGGGTCGAACCGGATGACGGCCCCGGTGTACGGCGCGTTGATCATGTACCCGCCCCCCACGTAGATCCCCACGTGGTGGATGGCCCGCGAGTTGTTCGGGTCGGTGGAGAAGAACACCAGGTCCCCCGGCAGCAGCTCGCTCCGCTGCGGATGCGGCCCCGCGTTGTACTGGTCGTTGGCGACCCGCGGCAGCGTGATCCCGACGCTCTCGTAGGCGGCCTTGGACAGCCCGGAGCAGTCGAACCGTCCTCCCTGGTCAGCGGTACCGTTGCCACCCCAGAGATAGGGCGTGCCGAGCTTCTTCTGGGCGTAGTAGATGGCCCCCGCGGCCTGCTCGGACGGATCCACCCGACTGACCGGCGCGGCGAAGGACTCCGCCAGCGTCGTGATCGTCTTCACATAGTTCTGGGTCTCCTTGTACGGCGGCACGCCCCCGTACCTGATGACCGCGTAGGCACCCGCGTTGTACGAGGCGAGCATGTTGTGCGTGGCGTCCCCGGGGACGTCCTTCACGTACGAGGCGAGCTGGCAGTCGTAGGACGCGGCCGACGGAATCGCGTCATTCGGATCCCAGACGTCGCGGTCGCCGTCGCCGTCGCCGTCGATGCCGTGCGTGGCCCAGGTGCCCGGGATGAACTGCGCTATCCCCTGCGCGGCGGCGGCGCTCTGCGCCCTCGGGTTGAAGCCGCTCTCCTGGTAGAGCTGGGCGGCGAGCAGCGCGGGGCTGATGGCGGAGCACCGATTGCCCCACTTCTCCACGAGCGCCCGGTAGGCGGCGGGCACGGCGCCCTTGGCCAGTGCTCTGCCCGCACCGCCCACCCCGCTCGTGGCGCTCCCGCCGACGAGGTACACGCCGATGACGAGCGCCATCATGAAGGCGGCACCGGCACTGACGGCAGCGGTCGCCACGATCCATGCCTTACGCACCGTCAACCGCCCCTCGCCGCCCAGGAGTCCGCCCCCGACAGTGTAGAGGCGGCTCCCGTGTCGCGGGGTGATCACGAACAAGGAGAAACCGCACGTGGCGGCCCCGCGCCCCACGCGACACGTGCCCCACCCCCGACTCGCCTTTTGCGCAAGGGTGTTACGCGTCGAACGGGGCACCTCATCCGGTCAGGAGGGGGCGTCGGCCCGACTTCCCGCGAGTCACCGTCGGGGCACGTAGTGGCGTAGTCGCGTAAAGGGCGGCCATGGGACGGCTCAAGCGTCCACCATCGAACGGCCTCGGATTCCCCATCCATCGCCATGATCGGGCAACGCGGACACCGGACTTCGGGCTCGGACATACGTTCCACCCCGTGATCACCGAAGACACCTCCCCCACCACCGCCCGCCGCGCCCTGCTGCGCGGTGGCATGGCCGGGGCCGTGGCCCTGGGCGGCGCGGCCCTCGGCACCGTCCCCGCGTCCGCCGCCACGGCCACGCCCGGCACCGGTCCCCGCACCACACCGCGCCCCGGCACGGCCGAAGCGGCCCTGCGGGAACTGGTGGCCGGCAACCGCCGCTGGCGCACCTTCCGCGAGCGGCACCCGGACGAGACACCGGCCGTCCGGCGGAGCCTGACGGCTGGTCAGCAGCCCTTCGCCCTCGTCCTCGGCTGCATCGACTCCCGGGTGCCGCCCGAGCTGGTCTTCGACCAGGGGCTGGGCGATCTGATGACCGTCCGGAGCGCGGGCGAGGTCCTGGACGAGGCCGTGCTCGGCAGCGTCGCGTACGGCGTGCTCGAGCTGGACATACCCCTGGTCGTGGTCCTCGGCCACCAGTCGTGCGGCGCCGTGAAGGCGACCGTCCAGGCGGACCTCACCGGCACGGGTCTGCCCCGGCACATCCAGTACCTGGCCGACCAGATCACCCCGTACATCGACCGGACGAAGGAGGGCGACGCCCGCGTCGACTCGACCATCGACGCCAACATACGAGCCGTCCGCTCCCGCCTCGCCGCCGAACCCGATCTCGCGGCGAAGATCTCCGCCGGCGAGCTGGCCGTCGTCGGCGCGCGCTACGAGCTGACCACCCAGCTCGTCCACCGCATCGCGTGACGCCTCAGGGGTCGGAGGCCGCGTCCCGGTAGAGCTCCGCGGCCTCCGGCCCCAGGACCACGCTGTACGAGATGTCGGCCGTCGCCCCGCCCTGTTCGTGCCCGCCGAGGACGCCGACCACCTCCCCGTCGCCGTTCACCCAGGGGCTGCCGCTGGTTCCGCCGGTGAGGTCGGGGCAGTCGATGCGCTGCTGGGTGGAGTTGTGGGCGGTGGGCCGGTTCGTGCAGCGGACCGGCACCTCGAGCGAGTCGGGGTAGCCGGTGACGGTCACGGCGGTCGCCCCGGTGGTGGTTCGCGTCGCGAACCGGTTGCCGCCGACCACGTCCTCGACGTCCTCGCCGCCCCGCTCGTGGAGGACGGCGAAGGCCACATCGCTGTCCTCGTCCTGCCCCTGCGCCCACCCGTCGGGCAGGAAGACCCGCTCGACCCGCCAGATCCCGTAGGGGGCCCTGCCGTTGCGGTACCCGGGGGCGAAGGCCAGTTCGCCCGCCCCGCCGAGGCAGTGCGCGGCGGTGACGATGAGGTCGCGGTGCGCACTGTGCACCACGGAGGCGGTGCAGAAGTGCTCGCCGACGCGTCTGCCCGCGTCGGCGTCGGCGGCGGCGAACAGCGCGCCGACCCGCTCCGACTGCGCCGTGGCCGCCGCGACGGCCGTCACCCCCAGGGGTCCGGGTCCACCGTCGGCGGCCGCCTCGGAGGCGGAGGTGACGGCCAGCAGCACGACCGCACCGAGCAGGGCGTTTCGCTTCATCGGGTTCACTGTGTCCCACGAAGGTGAGAGAAACGTCAGACGCATGCTTCTCCTACGACGCTACCCGCACTCCACCCACGGCACCTTTCCACCGGGGCGGGGATACGGTGGGCGGGTGGCTGACATCCCCTCCGACCTCATCTGGACCCGCGCGGCCCCGCCGGACGCGACGGGACCCGGCCCCTGGATCGAGATCGCCTTCGGCGAGGGAGACGACGGCGAGGCTCCCGTCTACCTCCGCGAGACCAGTGACCCGGAGAACGTCGTCACGACGAACCGCAGAAAGTGGGACGCGTTCGTGCTGGGCGTTCAGGCAGGCGAATTCGACCACTTCGTCGAGGGCGTAATGGAAAACGATCGGACCGAATAGCGCGACGGTATACCGAAGGGCCCCGTGGGCAATGACCGACGGGGCCCTTCGTACCGGTGATCTGTCTACCAGCGGTACCAGCGGCCCTTCCGGCCACCGTGTCCGGCAGGGCGGACCACAAAGCCCACCAGCCAGACCGCCAGCACGATGACGGCGATCCACCAAAGGGCCTTGAGGGCGAAGCCGGCACCGAAAAGGATGAGCGCGAGAAGCAGAACAACAAGCAGGGGAACCATGATTATCAACCTCCGCTGATTCAAGTGCCCCACGAAATCCCCTTCACGCCCTCAAATCTTCGATGTATATGTGCGGGATTCCCGGGAATACGGTTCGCCCGCGCATACGGCCGGCCGACGTCACAGAAAACGGCGGATGGGCATGACGGCGAACTCTCGCGCCCGCTGGAGCGCGGAGCGCCGCTTCCAGCGGCCCTCCCGGATCAGCGCGGCGGACTTCAGGTCGTCGTCGAAGTGGCCATCGAGCGTGGCCGTGAACTCCTGGTCCAGCACGGCGAGCATGATCTCCTCGTCGTGGTCGAGGGACCGGCGGTTGAAGTTGGTCGAGCCCACCAGCGCGGCGACGCCGTCGACGGTGATGACCTTGGCGTGCATCATCGTCGGCTGGTACTGGTAGATCTTCACGCCACAGGCGGTGAGGTCCTCGTAGTAATGCTGGCCGGCCAGCTGGCAGACCCGCTTGTCGGTGTGCGGACCGGGCAGCAGGATCTCCACCTCCACGCCCCGCCGCGCGGTGGCGCACAGGAGTTCGATGAAGAAGACGTCCGGTGAGAAGTAGGCGGTGGCCAGCCGGAAGCGGTCCTCGGCGGACTCCAGCATCACCCGGATCAGGGTCTGCATGTCCTGCCAGCCGAAGCTGGCCGATCCGCGGACCACCTGCACCACCGCGTCGCCCTGCGGGCTGTGCGGGACGAACCGGTCGCGGTCGTCGAAGAGCTCGTCGTGGCATTCGGCCCAGTTCTGCGCGAAGGCGGCGGCGATGCCGTCCACGGCCGGCCCGCGGACCTCGACATGGGTGTCGCGCCATTCGCGCTCGTTGCCGGCGTTGCCGCACCACTCCTCGGCGATACCGACGCCGCCGGTGAACGCCGCCTGCTCGTCCACGACGAGGACCTTGCGGTGACAGCGGTGGTTCTGCTTGAGGGGCGACAGGGTCACGGGTCTGCGGAACCAGGCCACCTGCACCCCTGCCCGCTCCATCTCCTCCAGCAGCTCCTTCTCGATCAGCCGGCTGCCGAACCCGTCCAGCAGCAACCGCACCCGCACACCCGCCTCGGCCCGGTCGGCCAGCGCCCGCGCGAACTCGCGGGCGATGTCCCCCCGCCAGTACACGAACGTCATCATGTCCACGGTGTGCTCGGCGGACCGGATGGCCGTCAGCATCGCCGGAAAGATCTCGTCTCCGTTGCGCAGGGCGGTGAGCGCGTTGCCCTCGGTGGCCGCGATGCCGATGAGCCGCTCCAGGCGTCGGCGTATCCGCGCGACGCGCTCCTGCACCCGCTCCGGTGCCGACGCGTGGGCAGCACTGGTGGTCGGCTCCTGCGTACTGGTCATGACGTCACCTGCCGGCACTCTCCGAGGACAAGGGAGCCGCACTGCCCGGTCCGGCACGGGGCACGGCGAGCGGTCCGTACGCCCGCACCACGACCCGCCCGGTGGGAACGACTTCCGCCCGACCACCCCCTATACCCTCGGCGATGTTCCGTACGCCTGACGTGGGCACGGCGCGTCCGCCGATACCGACCGTGACGGAAACGCTCTGCGAGAATGTGTCGTATGACTGCGCGTCGTACGACCGTGCGGAGCGGAAACCGGCTGGTCACCCTGGACGCGACCGCCCACCGTCGCCAGGTCGCCGCACCGGAGGAAGCGGCTGCCGCGATCACCCACTGCGTCACAGCCGCACGATGATGGACAGGACCGGCAACGGCGCGAGCGGCGGACATCCGTCGCCCGAGGAGCAGCCCGGCGACGACCGGGCGGCGTTCTCCGCGCTGCTGGAGGACAGCGTCGAGGACCTGTACGAGCACGCGCCGTGCGGCTTCCTCTCCACACTGCCGGACGGCACGATCGCAAAGATCAACACGACCCTGCTGCACTGGCTCGGCTACGCCCGCGGCGACCTGGTGGGCCGCAGGACGTTCTCCGACCTGCTGACCGTGGGCGGCCGTATCTACCACGAGACCCACTTCGGCCCGCTGCTGCGCATGCAGGGCGAGATCAGCGGGATCGCCCTGGAACTCGAGGCCGCCGACGGCAGCCGTCTGCCCGTGCTGGTCACCTCCACGGTCAAGTCCGGCAGCGACGGACAGCCGATGATGATCCGCACCACCGCCTTCGACGCCCGCGACCGGCGCGCCTACGAGACCGAACTGCTGCGCGCCCGGCAGCAGGCGGAGGACGAACGCGAAGAGCTCATGCGCCTCAACGCCACCCTCCAGCAAACGCTGCTGCCTCCGGCGCTGGTGAGCGTGCCCGGACTGGACGTGGCCGCGCACTACCACATCGCCTCCCCCGACAAGGTCGGCGGCGACTTCTACGATCTCTTCCCGCTCGCCGCGGGGACGTGGGGGCTGTTCCTGGGCGACGTGTGCGGCAAGGGCGCCGCGGCCGCGGCCGTCACCTCCCTGGCCCGCTACACCCTGCGTGCCGCCGCGGTCTACGACCCTGACCCGGCCGCCGTCCTGACCAACCTCAACACCGTCCTCAACCACGAGTACAACGGTGACGACCCCCGCTTCTGCACCGTCATCTTCGGACTGCTCACCCCCGACACCGAGCACGGCGGCTTCCGCATCACCCTGGCCGGCGGTGGCCACCCCCCGGCTCTGCTCCTGCGGGCGGGCGGAAGCGTGGCCCACCTGGACACCCCCGGCGGACAGCTCATCGGCGTCCTGCCCGACGCCCACATCGCCACCACCACCGTCCACCTCGAGGCGGGCGACACCCTGCTGCTCCACACCGACGGCCTCACCGAGGCCCACACGGCCGCGAACAGCGACGACGACCGCTACGGGGACGAGGCGCTCCTCGACTTCGCCCGCACTCTCGCGCCCACCACCGCGACCGACGCCGTCGCCGCGATCCGTGAGCTGCTCGACACCTTCGGCACCGGCGTCGACGACGACACGGCCGTCCTCGCCATCAGCGTGCCCCGGCCCTGAGGCGACCGCGCCGGAATCCGCGCACGTCCCCACGGCCCGACTGCGACAGCGCATGCGCCGGCCCGCCCGAGGTCAAGCGCCGACCATCGCCGCACCATCCGCCCGCCATTGATCAGCAATCCCCGAACCCCCTTCAGTATTGCGGAAGTCAGGATTCCGCCACTCGTCTTGTTGTCGCGTACTCAACAAGGGAACAGTCGTCCGCGGGCCGCCGCCCGCCACCGGGGACCACGTACCGGTGGCACGCACCACCCCCCACCCGCACCGCCCCTGTCACCCCGTCTTCAGGAGCTGTCCGTTGCGTACGACGACTTCCCCCAACTCCTCCGCCATATCCGGTAGATGGCGCCGCATCGGCGCCTCGGCCCTCGGCACCGCCGCCCTCGTGCTCGCCGGATTCGGCACCGCGGCCCACGCGAGCGCGGCACCCACGACCCCCACCAGGGCCACGCCCGCCAAGGTCACTTGGGCGGCCACCCCCTGCGCCACCCCCAAACACAAGGGCGACCTGGCCTGCAACTCCTTCCGCGTGACCGGCGGCACCACCGCCTTCCAGAAGGAACGCGCAGCCGAGACCGGCAAGACCGCCGACGTCACCCCGAAGGCCGCCGCCGCGACCCCCACCGGCTACGGCCCGTCCGACCTGCAAGACGCCTACGGCCTGACCGACGCGGCCTCGGCCGACGGCTCCGGCGAGACCATCGCGATCGTCGACGCCTACGACGACCCCAACGCCGCCGCCGACCTCGCCAAGTACCGCACGTACTACGGCCTCCCCGCCTGCACGGTCGCCAACGGCTGCTTCAAGAAGGTGAGCCAGAGCGGCTCCACCACCTCCCTCCCCACCGCCGACAGCGGCTGGGCCGAGGAGGAGTCGCTCGACCTCGACATGGCCAGCGCCGTCTGCCCGAACTGCAACATCCTGCTCGTCGAGGCCACCTCCGCCTCCATGGCCAACCTCGGCAAGGCCGTGAACGAGGCCGTGACCCTGGGCGCCAAGTTCGTCTCCAACAGCTACGGCGGCTCGGAGTCCTCCTCGGACACGTCGTACGACACCTCGTACTTCAAGCACGCGGGCGTCGCCATCACCGTCAGCGCCGGTGACGAGGGCTACGGCGCCGAATACCCGGCCGCCTCCAAGTACGTGACGTCCGTGGGCGGCACCGCCCTGTCCACGTCCTCCACGACCCGCGGCTGGACCGAGAAGGTCTGGAACACCAGCGCCACCGAGGGCACCGGCTCCGGCTGCTCCGCCTACGACACCAAGCCGACCTGGCAGACCGACACCGGCTGCTCCAAGCGCACCGTCTCCGACGTCTCGGCCGTGGCCGACCCCGCGACCGGCGTCTCGGTCTACGACTCCTACGGCGTCACCGCCGGCTGGTACACCTTCGGCGGCACCAGCGCCTCCGCACCCATCATCGCCGCGGTCTACGCCCTCGCCGGCACCCCGGGCAGCAGCGACTACCCGGCCTCCTACCCCTACGCGGCCGCCGGCACCTCCGCCCTGAACGACGTCACCAGCGGCAGCAACGGCACCTGCTCCTCGAGCGCCGCCTACCTCTGCACCGCCAAGTCGGGCTACGACGGCCCCACCGGCCTCGGCACCCCGGAGGGCACGGACGCCTTCACCGGCTGACCCGCCGTCAGGCGAAAGCCACAACAGAACAGCCACCGTGGGCCGTGGGGGCCACACGTGGTGAAAGGACGAACGGGCCTCGGCATCCAGCCGTGGCCCGTTCGCCATGTCCGGTGTGCGCTACGTCATGAGAACATCGAAACGTACGCTCACCCGACCAGCCGTCAGAAACGGCGCAGGGCCGTGAAGTGGGCTAACGACGGAACCACACCACAGGTTCCGCTCCGGCCTCATTGCCCGGCGTGACCTGCCGTGATACACAGAGTGACCATACGAGCTATTCGTACGACTCCCGCCCGCCAATGACGCCAAGTCGACATACGACGGCGACTTTGTCGGCGAGAATGAGGCGTGACCTCTGCACACCCGCAGAGGAACTGCGGAACTACCCATCAGGGGCGGTGACTTACATGCTGTTTGCGGCCGACAAAGGCGACATCAACACCATCATCGGTGGGATCGCTCCGGACTGGGGGCCCTTCGGCAGCCTGGGCAACGAGGCCAAGGTGATGATCGAGGTCGTGATGGCGGTCGCCATCCTCCTCTGCCTCGGCATCGCGATCTGGGGCGCGGCCAAGCAGCGCATCGGCGCGACCGCCCTGCGGGACACCTTCAGTGCGGAACAGGGCAAGGGCCTCATCATCGCCGGGCTGACAGGGGTCTTCATCATCGGCTCCCTCGGGACGCTGTTCACCATCGTGTA
The DNA here is from genome assembly GCF_035983595.1 of Streptomyces sp. NBC_01334. Classification (NCBI taxonomy): domain Bacteria; kingdom Bacillati; phylum Actinomycetota; class Actinomycetes; order Kitasatosporales; family Streptomycetaceae; genus Streptomyces; species Streptomyces sp. NBC_01334. The sequence goes on from NZ_CP130718.1 coordinate 4,720,284, forward strand.
CGGCATGGCCGTGTAGCCGCGGCCTCGCACCACCCCCCGTACCGTCCGGGCACGCCCGGCCCGCCACCCCCACACACCTGTCGTGCCCACCGGCTGAGGTTGCGTTTCCCTGATGTCCCTGATGTCGAGTCACCACACCGCGCCCGCGCGGGAACCAGCACGGCTACCGTCGTACTTGTACGCGTCCCGGTACGGCAGCGAGGGGGCCTACGCGGCATGACTCCCGGCGACGAACACGACTACGGCGAATCCGCGCGCTCCGACGAGGAGCACGGGTACGGCAGGACCCGCCTCCGGCTGCCCGCGAACGACCCCTACGGCGGTGCCGGCAGGGGCGGCCGTTCGTCCTCACGGAGCCTGGTCACGGTGGTCGGCGTCGTCGTCCTCCTCATCGCGGCGATCGCCTTCGCGAACCGCGGAGGAGACGATTCCTCCTCCACCTCGGCCGGCGGCGCGACCGGCGACAAGCCGGACGCGACCAGCACGGCGGCCACCGGCACGAAGCCGGTGGACGCGAAGACGGGCGGGATCCCCTCGGGGTTCGCACACACCCAGCAGGGTGCCCAGTCGGCCGCCGCCAACTACGCGGTGGCGCTCGGCTCGACCGGGATGTTCCGGACGGACAGCCGTCACGACCTCGTCGACACCGTCTACACCACCGCCGCCGCGGCCAGGCTTCAGGGCGCCATGGACCAGGCGTACTCGACCGACTTCCTCGCCAAGATGGGCCTGGACGCCGACGGGAACGCCCCGCAGGGCGAGACCTTCGTCTCCCGGGTGGTACCCGTGGGCACCACGCCCCAGGCCTACTCGGCCACCACCGCCAAGGTCGCCGTCTGGTACCTGGGCCTCATCGGCATGTCCGGGACGAGTTCCACCGACCCCGTCACCTCGTCATGGAAGACCTGGACCTTCGACCTCCAGTGGACCGACGGTGACTGGAAGATCGTCAGCGACGAGCAGAAGGACGGTCCCGCCCCCGTCCCCGGCGACGACCAGGCCGCCACCTCCGACGAGATCAGCAAGGCCATCGAGGAGTACGGAGGGTTCACGTATGCCCGCTAACCCGCGCCGCCTGCTCACGCTCGCCGGAGCCGTGACGGCCGTCCAGACCTCGGCCGTCCTGCTGGCCACCCGCGCCTTCGCGGCCCCGACGCCCGACCCGACGCCCTCCTCCTCGCCCTCCCCGTCCGGCAGCCTGGACTGCAGGCTCATCTCCGGCGAGGCCAAGAAGTACTGCGAGAGGGGCAACGCGGACTCGGGCGCCACCACCAACCCCGGCGTCTCCGACACCCTCGACCCCCTCTCCTCCCTCGCCAAGGGCTGTGCCGACGCCGCGTCCTGGACCGTCGACAAGCTCAGCGAGGCCGTCAAGGACACCGCGAACGTCGACTTCACCAACGAGCGGTTCCTCAAGCAGTACGCCGTCGTCTTCGCCGCCTCGACCGTCCTGACCCTCCTGCTGTGGCTGCTGGCCGTCGCCAAGAGGGCGGTGCGCGGAGTACCCCTCACCACCGCCATCGGCGAAGCCGTCGGCTTCCTCTGGCTGACCGTCCTGGCCTCCGCCTTCACCCCCCTCATCCTCTACACGGTCGTATCCGCCACGGACGGCATCACCGACGTCCTCGCGAAGACCACCGGCAACCAGACCGACACGTTCTTCGGCACCTTCTCCGCAGCCCTCTCCAAGGGCGAGGACATCGGCGGCGGCCCGATCATGCTGATCGTGGTGTCCCTGGTGTCGATCCTCGCGGCCGGAGTGCTGTGGCTGGAGCTCGTCATCCGGGCCGCCCTGCTCTACGTGGGCGCCCTGCTCGGCACCGTCGTCTACGCGGGCCTGGTCGACAAGAACCTGTGGAGCCACGTCCGCCGCTGGGCCGGCATCATGATCGCCGTCATCCTGGTCAAACCGGTCATCGTGATCGTCCTCGGCCTCGCCGGGGCGCTGTCCACCGCCGACGGCCCGAACGCCTTCTCCGCCGTCGTCTCCGGCCTCTCCATCATCCTGCTCGCCATCTTCGCCAGCGCGATGATCTACCGCTTCGTCCCCGGCTTCGGCGACGAGATCGCGGGCTCCCGCAACAACCGCATCATGCAGGGCGCCGAGGGCAAGGCGGCGGCCGTCATCAGCTCCCCGGCGACCCTCGTCGCCCAGGGCATCAAGGCGCACAGCACCCGGGCGGACAACAACGGCGGCGGCCAGTCCGGGTCCTCCGGCGCCCGCCCCTCCAACCCCGCCTCCGGCGGAGTCGCCGCGCACAGCTCGCGCACCCCGAACGGGGGCGGCGGATCTGTCCCCTCTGCCGCACCCGCCCCCCGCGCGAGCAGCCCGGTCAACACCCCGCACGCCGGCAACACCCGCAACAGCAGCAACAACCGCACGGGAGGTGAAGGGCGTTGACGGCTGATTCCCACGTGTCCCACGCGATCACGCCCCGCCGTACATATCTGATCGGCCGCGCCCGGCCGAACGCGATCGTCGGCCGCAACCGCGAGACCGGCGAGATCGCGCTCATCGTCATCGGCGCGTTCCTCGGCATGATGTGCGGCCTCCTCGTCCCCGTCCTCGCCCTGCGGATCGTGCTGCTCAGCGGCTTCCCGATGATCGCGCTGGCCGCCGTCTACGTGCCGTACAAGCACCGCACGTTCTACAAGTGGTTCGAGATCAACCGCAGCTACAAGCGCACCCTGCGCCAGGGCACGACCTACCGCTCGACCGTCATGGAGGCGGGCACCCGGCTCGACGGCCAGGAGATCGAGATCGGCCCGCCCCCGGGCATCGGCCGCATCAGCTGGCTGGCCGCCCCCTTCGGCCCCGACGAGATCGCCGTACTCCTGCACGCCGACCGCCGTACGGTGACGGCCGCCATCGAGATCGAGGGCCCGGGCGTCGGCCTGCGCGACAGCGAGGACCAGGAGGCGCTGGTCGACCGCTTCGGCACCCTCCTCAAGCACGTGGCGAACGGCGACGGCTTCGTCACCCGCCTCCAGATGCTCGCCCGCACCCTCCCCGCCGACCCGGACGCCCACGCCAAGGACGTCGCCGTCCGCGGGGACGAGAAGTCCCCCGACTGGCTGGCCCGCTCCTACGACCAGCTCCAGTCCATGGTGTCCACGAGCAGCGAGCAGCACCGCGCCTACCTCGTCGCCTGTATGCACTACACCCGCGAACTGGCCGCCGAGGCCCACGCCATGGCCCGCGCCGCCCGCCCCCGGTCGGGCCGCAAACTGGACCGCGACGCGGGCCTGGCGGTCGTCATGGCCCGCGAGCTGACGGACATCTGCTCCCGCCTCCAGGAGGCGGACATCCGCGTCCGTCAGCCCCTGGGCCAGGGCCGGCTGTCCTCCCTCGTCCACTCCATGTACGACCCGGACCACCCCATCGACCACATCCAGGCGATGACCAAGCGCAACGCCTGGCCGGCCGAGCTGGACGCCATGGAGCCGACGTACCTCCAGGCCAAGACCCGCGAGTCGTCGACCCGTGCCCCGTGGTGCCATGCCACGGCCTGGGTGAAGGAGTGGCCGATGACCCCGGTGGGCGTCAACTTCCTGGCACCGCTCCTCGTCCACACCCCGGACGTCATCCGTACCGTCGCCGTGACCATGGACCTCGAACCCACCGAGGTCGCCATCGAACGCATGCTGACGGAGAAGACGAACGACGACGCCGAGGCGAGCCGGGCCGCCAAGATGAACCGCACCGTCGACCCACGCGACGTGGCCGCCCACTCCCGGCTGGACCAGCGCGGCGAGGACCTGGCGTCCGGCGCGGCCGGCGTGAACCTGGTCGGCTACATCACCGTCTCCTCCCGCAATCCCGAAGCCCTCGCCCGCGACAAACGGACGATAAGGGCGTCGGCCGGCAAGTCGTACCTGAAGCTGGAGTGGTGCGACCGAGAGCACCACCGGGCGTTCGTGAACACCCTCCCGTTCGCCACCGGAATCCGAAGGTAGGGGCTGATGAGCTGATGCGGGATCCGCTGTCCGTCCTCACGGACGCCTTCACCTCCTTCCTGTTCGGCAAGGTCGAGACGACCCGGCTGCCGGTGCGCACCTCCACGGGCCAGGCCCAGGCGGTGTACCTGCCGACGGCCGCCCCCGGCCTCGGCGACTCCGGCGTCATCATCGGCCGCGAGGTCTACTCCGGAAAGGGCTACATCTACGACCCCTTCCAGCTGTACGGCCAGCAGCTCCCCGCCCCGCACTGGCTCGTCCTCGGCGAGTCCGGAAACGGCAAGTCGGCGCTGGAGAAGACATACGTCATGCGCCAACTGCGCTTCCGCGACCGCCAGGTCGTCGTCCTGGACGCCCAGGGCGAGGACGGCGTCGGCGAATGGAACCTCATCGCGCAGGCGATGGGAATAACTCCTATCCGCCTGGACCCGGCCGCCGCCCTGGACCACGGGATCCGCCTCAACCCGCTGGACCCGTCGATCACCACGACCGGCCAGCTCGCGCTGCTGCGCACCATCATCGAGGTGGCGATGGGCCACGGCCTGGACGAGCGCTCGGGCTTCGCGCTCAAGGTCGCCCACGCCTACGTCAACGAGACGATCGTGGAGCGCCAGCCCGTCCTGACCGACATCGTCGAACAGCTGCGCCACCCCGAGCCGGAGTCGGCGGAGGCGATGAACGTCGCCATAGACGATGTACGGGCCTGGGGCCTGGACGTGGCACTGGTCCTGGACCGCCTGGTCGACGGCGACCTCAGGGGCATGTTCGACGGCCCCACGACGGTGGGCATCGACCTGGACGCTCCGCTGATCGTGTTCGATCTGTCCCACATCGACCGCAACTCGATCGCCATGCCGATCCTGATGGCGATCGTCGGGGTCTGGCTGGAACACACCTGGATCCGCCCCGACCGGAAGAAGCGCATCTTCCTGGTCGAGGAGGCCTGGCACATCATCAACAGCCCCTTCGTGGCCCAGCTGTTCCAGCGACTGCTGAAGTTCGGCCGTCGCCTCGGCCTGTCGTTCGTGGCGGTCGTCCACCACCTGTCCGACGTGGTGGACGGAGCGGCGGCGAAGGAGGCCGCGGCCATCCTGAAGATGGCGTCGACCCGGACCATCTACGCCCAGAAGGCGGACGAGGCGAGGGCGACGGGCCGGGTCATCGGCCTGCCCAGATGGGCGGTGGAGATCATCCCCACCCTCACCCCGGGCATCGCGGTCTGGGACGTCAACGGCAATGTGCAGGTGGTGAAACACCTGATCACCGAGACGGAACGGCCACTCGTCTTCACCGACCGGGCGATGACGGAGTCCTCCACCGACCGCACCATGTCCGACGACGACGCACTGCTCGCCGCCGAACTGGAACAGGAACGACGAGCGGCGGCCTTCATGGAACAGCACCTGGCCGACTTGGACGGCTCGTCCGAGTCGACGGTGGCGTAGCGCGGGAGAGGGGGTCGCCATGAGACCGGGAGACGAGCAGCGCCGCGACCCCGGCCACGGCCAGGGAGGCATCCCCGACGGCCTGCTGGTCGGGATACTCGCCTTCCTGCTCGGCATGACCCTGCTGGTCTGGACGGCGACCGGCCTGGCGGCCCTCTTCGCCCACGGCTCCTGGCCCGCGGGCGTCACCTTCACCCGCACCCCGCTGGCCATGCGGCACCTCATCGCCCGGCCCCACGACATCCCCGGCGCCTGGCCCGAAGCGGAGGCGGCCGACTTCTCGGGCTACGGGCTGTTCTGGGGCCTGTTCATCGGCCAGGTGATGATCCTGCTCGTCCTCACGGTGTTCGTGATGGGGACACTCGCCCGATGGCGGGCGGTACGGGCGAGGAAGCGCGCGGACCTGGCACCGGCTCCGACGGCCGTCCAGGAGACCGTGACGCCACCGACGCACCACGAGGTGCCGACCCCACGCGTCGAGACCGGCCCCAGGACGGACGCCGAGCCGCCGACGACACCGACACAGTCTCTTCAGCCGACGCCGGCCGCGCCACCCGCCTCGTTCTCACCGTCCCTGCAACCGCAGCAGCAACAGCCGCAGCAGCCCTCGCCATCCGCAGCCGCCGCTCTGTTCCCGGCTGTTGCAGGTGAACGGGCCGCCGGATGGGAAGCCAACCGCTTCGAGGGTGCGGCGCACTACGCCCCGCCGGAAATCCGCCACGCGACCGCGATCCAGGCCATCCGGGACGCCGAGGGCCCCGCCGTCATCCTCACCTCCAGCCCCACTCTCTGGCAGGAGACGAAGGACGCCCGAGCCAAACTGGGCCCGGTCCACCTCTACGACCCCGGCCACCTCTGCGACACCCCGGCCCGCCTCCACTGGTCCCCCACCACAGGCTGCGAGGACAAACAGACCGCGATCTCGCGCGCGACGGCACTCCTCGCTCCCGTGCGTCCCACCTCGCGGCTCGACCAGGCGGTCAGCGACACCGCCGAAACCCTTCTGCGCAGCTACCTGCACGCCGCGGCCATCGACGGCCGCACCGTCCGCCACGTCCACCGCTGGTCCCAGGGCACCGGCATCCAGGAAGCCGTCCGCACGCTCCGGACCAACCCCAAGGCCGCCCCGGGCGCGGCGGGCGAACTCGAAGCCGCCCTGACCGCCCACCCCGAACGCCGGGACATCGCCCAGGAACTGACATCCCGTGCCCTCTCCGCCCTGTCCACGGTGAACATCCGCGAGGCGTGCACTCCCAACCGAACTGACGCCCTCGCCTTGGATTCCTTCGTGGACGAAGGGGGAACTCTCTATGTGCTCGGTGAATCAATCGAGGACCCCAGGACCCGTCCCGGCGCGATGCCGCTCCTGACGGCCCTCGTCTCCAGCGTGGTCGAGCGCGGCCGGCGCATGGCCGAACGGTCATCCTCCGGTCGCCTCGACCCACCAATGTCCCTGGTGCTCGACGACGTGGCGGCCGTGGCCCCCATCCCCCAGCTCCCGGACCTGCTGGCCACCGGCACCGACCGCGGCCTGCCCACCCTGGCCCTGCTCCGCTCCCGCGAACAGGCCAAGGCCCGCTGGCCGCACCACGACCTACCGGTCTGACGCCTCGGGACGCTCGAGGACGAACTCGTACTCGGCCTCCCCGGCGCCCTGCCCCAACGGCACGGTCCGCCCACTCGGTATGAACCCCGCCTTGCGGTACGCCCCCTGCGCCCGCGCGTTCTTCTCGTGGACGATGAGCCGCACCCGCTCGACCCCCGACTTCCAGGACCACTCGACGGCGGCGTCGAGCAGCGCCCGCGTCATCCCGCCGCCACGCCACTCGTCCCGCACATAGACCCCGACGAGGTGCGCCTGCCGCCGCTCCACGGGGAAACCGGCCCAGTCGACGGTCCCCGCCTCCTCCACGAGTACGGTGACCGTCCCCGCCCACTGCCCGTCCTCCGCCTCGGCGACGAACTGCCGTACGCCGGCTGATCCCTCGGCCGCCCCTGCCGCCCGCTCCTGCCAGAAGGAGTCGGGCCGCGCCGCAGCAGCCTCATATGTCTCCAGAAAGGCGAGCGGTGCCACCGGATCCCTGAGCGCAAGCAACCGGAGGTCCTTCACCAGGGCCCACTCTTCAGCCCGTACGACCCGAACCACATACGTGTACATAGAAATCACCGTAACGCAGAAAACCCCCGCACCGTGAGGTGCGGGGGTTTCCCGTAATATTTGTTCGGCGGTGTCCTACTCTCCCACAGGGTCCCCCCTGCAGTACCATCGGCGCTGTAAGGCTTAGCTTCCGGGTTCGGAATGTAACCGGGCGTTTCCCTCACGCTATGACCACCGAAACACTATGAAACACATGCAGCCGCACCATGCCGTGACCATGACATGGGGCCGTTCGTGGTTTCAGAACCAACACAGTGGACGCGAGCAACTGAGGACAAGCCCTCGGCCTATTAGTACCAGTCAGCTTCACCCATTACTGGGCTTCCACATCCGGCCTATCAACCCAGTCGTCTACTGGGAGCCTTAACCCCTCAAGGGGGTGGGAATACTCATCTCGAAGCAGGCTTCCCGCTTAGATGCTTTCAGCGGTTATCCCTCCCGAACGTAGCCAACCAGCCATGCCCTTGGCAGAACAACTGGCACACCAGAGGTTCGTCCGTCCCGGTCCTCTCGTACTAGGGACAGCCCTTCTCAATATTCCTGCGCGCGCAGCGGATAGGGACCGAACTGTCTCACGACGTTCTAAACCCAGCTCGCGTACCGCTTTAATGGGCGAACAGCCCAACCCTTGGGACCGACTCCAGCCCCAGGATGCGACGAGCCGACATCGAGGTGCCAAACCATCCCGTCGATATGGACTCTTGGGGAAGATCAGCCTGTTATCCCCGGGGTACCTTTTATCCGTTGAGCGACGGCGCTTCCACAAGCCACCGCCGGATCACTAGTCCCGACTTTCGTCCCTGCTCGACCCGTCGGTCTCACAGTCAAGCTCCCTTGTGCACTTACACTCAACACCTGATTGCCAACCAGGCTGAGGGAACCTTTGGGCGCCTCCGTTACTCTTTAGGAGGCAACCGCCCCAGTTAAACTACCCATCAGACACTGTCCCTGATCCGGATCACGGACCCAGGTTAGACATCCAGCACGACCAGAGTGGTATTTCAACGGCGACTCCACAACCACTGGCGTGGCTGCTTCAAAGTCTCCCACCTATCCTACACAAGCCGAACCGAACACCAATATCAAACTGTAGTAAAGGTCCCGGGGTCTTTCCGTCCTGCTGCGCGAAACGAGCATCTTTACTCGTAGTGCAATTTCACCGGGCCTATGGTTGAGACAGTCGAGAAGTCGTTACGCCATTCGTGCAGGTCGGAACTTACCCGACAAGGAATTTCGCTACCTTAGGATGGTTATAGTTACCACCGCCGTTTACTGGCGCTTAAGTTCTCAGCTTCGCCAAGACGAATCTTGACTAACCGGTCCCCTTAACGTTCCAGCACCGGGCAGGCGTCAGTCCGTATACATCGCCTTACGGCTTCGCACGGACCTGTGTTTTTAGTAAACAGTCGCTTCTCGCTGGTCTCTGCGGCCACCCCCAGCTCGAGCAGCAAGTGCTCTCACCAGACGTGGCCCCCCTTCTCCCGAAGTTACGGGGGCATTTTGCCGAGTTCCTTAACCATAGTTCACCCGAACGCCTCGGTATTCTCTACCTGACCACCTGAGTCGGTTTAGGGTACGGGCCGCCATGAAACTCGCTAGAGGCTTTTCTCGACAGCATAGGATCATCCACTTCGCCACAATCGGCTCGGCATCAGGTCTCAGACTATGTGAACGGCGGATTTGCCTACCGTTCGTCCTACACCCTTACCCCGGGACAACCACCGCCCGGGATGGACTACCTTCCTGCGTCACCCCATCACTCACCTACTGCAAGTCTGGTTCGTCGGCTCCACCACTTTCCTTTCCCCGAAGGGTCCGGAACGGCTTCACGGACTTAGCATCGCCTGGTTCGATGTTTGACGCTTCACAGCGGGTACCGGAATATCAACCGGTTATCCATCGACTACGCCTGTCGGCCTCGCCTTAGGTCCCGACTTACCCTGGGCAGATCAGCTTGACCCAGGAACCCTTAGTCAATCGGCGCACACGTTTCTCACGTGTGTATCGCTACTCATGCCTGCATTCTCACTCGTGAACCGTCCACAACTACCTTCCGGTGCTGCTTCACCCGGCACACGACGCTCCCCTACCCATCCATACGGGCGTTGGCCCTGTTGTATGAATGACACGACTTCGGCGGTACGCTTGAGCCCCGCTACATTGTCGGCGCGGAATCACTAGACCAGTGAGCTATTACGCACTCTTTCAAGGGTGGCTGCTTCTAAGCCAACCTCCTGGTTGTCTGTGCGACTCCACATCCTTTCCCACTTAGCGTACGCTTAGGGGCCTTAGTCGATGCTCTGGGCTGTTTCCCTCTCGACCATGGAGCTTATCCCCCACAGTCTCACTGCCGCGCTCTCACTTACCGGCATTCGGAGTTTGGCTAAGGTCAGTAACCCGGTAGGGCCCATCGCCTATCCAGTGCTCTACCTCCGGCAAGAAACACACGACGCTGCACCTAAATGCATTTCGGGGAGAACCAGCTATCACGGAGTTTGATTGGCCTTTCACCCCTAACCACAGGTCATCCCCCAGGTTTTCAACCCTGGTGGGTTCGGTCCTCCACGAAGTCTTACCTCCGCTTCAACCTGCCCATGGCTAGATCACTCCGCTTCGGGTCTTGAGCGTGCTACTGAAACGCCCTATTCGGACTCGCTTTCGCTACGGCTTCCCCACTCGGGTTAACCTCGCAACACACCGCAAACTCGCAGGCTCATTCTTCAAAAGGCACGCAGTCACGACGCACCGAGTAAACTCGATGCGCGACGCTCCCACGGCTTGTAGGCACACGGTTTCAGGTACTATTTCACTCCGCTCCCGCGGTACTTTTCACCATTCCCTCACGGTACTATCCGCTATCGGTCACCAGGGAATATTTAGGCTTAGCGGGTGGTCCCGCCAGATTCACACGGGATTTCTCGGGCCCCGTGCTACTTGGGTGTCTCTCAAACGAGCCGTTGACGTTTCGACTACGGGGGTCTTACCCTCTACGCCGGACCTTTCGCATGTCCTTCGCCTACATCAACGGTTTCTGACTCGTCTCACAGCCGGCAGACTGTGAAAGAGAGATCCCACAACCCCGTACACGCAACCCCTGCCGGGTCTCACACGTATACGGTTTGGCCTCATCCGGTTTCGCTCGCCACTACTCCCGGAATCACGGTTGTTTTCTCTTCCTGCGGGTACTGAGATGTTTCACTTCCCCGCGTTCCCTCCACACTGCCTATGTGTTCAGCAGCGGGTGACAGCCCATGACGACTGCCGGGTTTCCCCATTCGGAAACCCCCGGATCAAAGCCTGGTTGACGACTCCCCGGGGACTATCGTGGCCTCCCACGTCCTTCATCGGTTCCTGGTGCCAAGGCATCCACCGTGCGCCCTTAAAAACTTGGCCACAGATGCTCGCGTCCACTGTGCAGTTCTCAAACAACGACCAGCCACCCATCACCCCGAACCCTTAACGGATCCGAGTGCACTGGGGCCGGCACTGAAGGCAGCCATACGGCCATACCCTCAGACACCCAACAGCGTGCCCGGCACCCTCGCCACTCATGATCAGCTTTCCACGCTCCGAAGAACAGTACTTGCAGCCCGAGATGACTGAGAATGCCGAATAATCAACGTTCCACCCATGAGCAACCAGCATCGGACGTACGCCGATGTACTGGCCTCTGACCGAGCAAGCCCGGTAAGAAGTGCTCCTTAGAAAGGAGGTGATCCAGCCGCACCTTCCGGTACGGCTACCTTGTTACGACTTCGTCCCAATCGCCAGTCCCACCTTCGACAGCTCCCTCCCACAAGGGGTTGGGCCACCGGCTTCGGGTGTTACCGACTTTCGTGACGTGACGGGCGGTGTGTACAAGGCCCGGGAACGTATTCACCGCAGCAATGCTGATCTGCGATTACTAGCAACTCCGACTTCATGGGGTCGAGTTGCAGACCCCAATCCGAACTGAGACCGGCTTTTTGAGATTCGCTCCACCTCACGGTTTCGCAGCTCTTTGTACCGGCCATTGTAGCACGTGTGCAGCCCAAGACATAAGGGGCATGATGACTTGACGTCGTCCCCACCTTCCTCCGAGTTGACCCCGGCAGTCTCCTGTGAGTCCCCATCACCCCGAAGGGCATGCTGGCAACACAGAACAAGGGTTGCGCTCGTTGCGGGACTTAACCCAACATCTCACGACACGAGCTGACGACAGCCATGCACCACCTGTACACCGACCACAAGGGGGCGCCTGTCTCCAGACGTTTCCGGTGTATGTCAAGCCTTGGTAAGGTTCTTCGCGTTGCGTCGAATTAAGCCACATGCTCCGCTGCTTGTGCGGGCCCCCGTCAATTCCTTTGAGTTTTAGCCTTGCGGCCGTACTCCCCAGGCGGGGAACTTAATGCGTTAGCTGCGGCACCGACGACGTGGAATGTCGCCAACACCTAGTTCCCACCGTTTACGGCGTGGACTACCAGGGTATCTAATCCTGTTCGCTCCCCACGCTTTCGCTCCTCAGCGTCAGTAATGGCCCAGAGATCCGCCTTCGCCACCGGTGTTCCTCCTGATATCTGCGCATTTCACCGCTACACCAGGAATTCCGATCTCCCCTACCACACTCTAGTCTGCCCGTATCGAATGCAGACCCGGGGTTAAGCCCCGGGCTTTCACATCCGACGCGACAGACCGCCTACGAGCTCTTTACGCCCAATAATTCCGGACAACGCTTGCGCCCTACGTATTACCGCGGCTGCTGGCACGTAGTTAGCCGGCGCTTCTTCTGCAGGTACCGTCACTTTCGCTTCTTCCCTGCTGAAAGAGGTTTACAACCCGAAGGCCGTCATCCCTCACGCGGCGTCGCTGCATCAGGCTTTCGCCCATTGTGCAATATTCCCCACTGCTGCCTCCCGTAGGAGTCTGGGCCGTGTCTCAGTCCCAGTGTGGCCGGTCGCCCTCTCAGGCCGGCTACCCGTCGTCGCCTTGGTGAGCCATTACCTCACCAACAAGCTGATAGGCCGCGGGCTCATCCTTCACCGCCGGAGCTTTTAACCCCCACCCATGCGAGTGGAAGTATTATCCGGTATTAGACCCCGTTTCCAGGGCTTGTCCCAGAGTGAAGGGCAGATTGCCCACGTGTTACTCACCCGTTCGCCACTAATCCCCACCGAAGTGGTTCATCGTTCGACTTGCATGTGTTAAGCACGCCGCCAGCGTTCGTCCTGAGCCAGGATCAAACTCTCCGTGAATGTTTACCGGTAATCCGGTCGACACCACGAGAGCGGAACAGCCAGGCGGAATAAGCCCGGCCGTTCACAGCGTCCTCGCTGTGTTTTGTTTCAAAGGAACCTCATCCTCGGCTATCACTGCCGGGGACGGGGTATCAACATATCTGGCGTTGATTTTTGGCACGCTGTTGAGTTCTCAAGGAACGGACGCTTCCTTTGTACTCACCCGAGAGACTCTCTCAGGCTTTCCTCCGGGCGCTTCCCTTCGGTCTTGCGTTTCCGACTCTATCAGATCTTTTCTCGACCCGATTTCCTCGGTGCTTTCCAGGTTCTCGCTTTCGCGCTTCCCTTTCCGGCGGTTCCGACTCTATCAGATCCTTTCGGGCCTGATTCCCAGTCAGAGGGGGCTTGTCTTCCCGGCTGTTGGGCCGTTCCGACGTCTCAAACCTTAGCGGATCCGCTCGGCAGTTCCTAATCGGGCTGCCGACCCCAAATCGAATTGAATTCGGGCACGCCGAATTCGACCCCGTGGGGAGATCGTGCTGATGGTTTGTAGTGCCGCTACTGCGGCGGAGGTGCTGTCGAAGAACCGTTACGGCTCCCCGGCAACCCGAAGAACTCTACGGATCCTGGATGGGGATGTCAACCACCCCTGTCAAGATCTTTTAGTCCGGCCGGGGTGGGCTGCTCAGTCGAGGTCGCTGAGTCGGCCGCCGGCGTCCGGCTGGGCGTGCTCCACCCGGCGCAGGAGCCTGGTCAGGACCTCACCCAGGGCCGTCCGCTCGTCCGCGGAGAGGTCCTGGAGGAGGTCCTCCTCGAAGACCGTCGCCATGCGCATCGCCTCCAGCCACTTCTCGCGACCCTCGGGCGTCAGCTCGACGATCACGCGCACACGGTTGGACTCGTCCCGCTCACGGGTCACCAGTCCTTCGGCGAGCATGCGGTCGATGCGGTGGGTCATCGCGGCCGGCGTCAGGCCGAGGCGCTTGGCCAGGTCGCTGGGTCCCAGGCGATAGGGGGCCCCTGAGAGGACCAGGGCCTTGAGGACCTCCCACTCGGCGTTGCTGATGCCGAGGTCCGCGGTCTGGCGCCCATAGGCGACGTTCATCCGGCGGTTCAGGCGGGAGAGCGCCGAGACGATCTTCTCGACCTGGGGGTCGAGGTCCTGGAATTCGCGCTGATAGGCCGCGATCTGCTCTTCGAGGGTCGGCTCGCCGCCGCTGCCGGTGCCGACCGTGCCGGGGGTGTCGCCCATGGGCGCAAGTATCGCACGGGGCTCGTTCGCGTTGAAGTTCTTCGCGGTGTACAGTTTAGCTTCTAACTTTAGCTTCGAAGTCTTCGGCACTAAGTACTGAGGCAGCGGAAGTACTGACGCTGCTCGGGTCCGGTACCGACGACGACCACCTGAGAGAGGTGAACGTGACCAGGGCGATGGGCGCAGCGATGCGCCGGATCCACGTGGGCAACGCACTCAGCGCGTTCGGGCTCGGCTTCACCGTCCCCTACCTGTACGTCTATGTGGCGCAGGTGCGGGGACTGGGTGCCATGACGGCGGGGCTCGTCCTCGCCGTCTTCGCCGTGGCCGCGCTGATCGTGCTGCCGTTCGCCGGCCGGGCGATCGTGCGGCGCGGTCCACTGCCGGTCCTGCTCGCCGCCCTGGTCACCGCCGCGCTGGGCGCGCTGAGCCTGGGGCTCGCCGGTAACGCCACGGCCGTACTGGCCGCCGCGGCCGCGCTCGGCGCCGGGCAGGCCGTGATGCAGCCGGCGCTGGCCACGATGATCGTGGACTGCTCGACCGCGGAGACCCGGTCGCGGGCGTTCGCGACGCAGTTCTTCCTTCAGAACCTCGGGCTCGGCGTGGGCGGTCTGATCGGCGGGCATCTCGTCGACACCACGCGCGTGTCGTCGTTCACGCTGTTGTTCGCCATCGAGGCTGCGATGTTCCTGCTGCTGGCCGTGGTGCTGTCGACCGTGCGGCTGCCGCACGCTCCGCGGGTCGGGGACGCCCCGCAGGGCGCCGGGGGCAGCTGGAAGCGGTTGCTCGGCAACCGGGCGATGGTGCAGCTGTGTGTGCTGGGCTTCGTGCTGTTCTTCGCCTGCTACGGACAGTTCGAGTCGGGGCTGAGCGCGTACGGGGTCGAGGCCGCCGGGATCTCGACGTCCGCGCTCGGGACCGCGCTCGCCGCCAACACCGCGATGATCGTCGTCGCGCAGTTCGCCGTGCTGAAGTTCGTCGAGCGGCAGAAGCGGTCCCGGGTGATCGCTGCCGTGGGGCTGATCTGGGCCGTCGCGTGGGTCGTGGCCGGGTACGCGGGACTCGGCCACGGCAGTCAGGAGATGGCGACGGCCGCGTTCGTGTCGACGTACGCGCTGTTCGGGCTGGGTGAGGCGATGTTGTCGCCGACGGTCGCGCCGCTGGTGGCCGATCTGGCGCCGGCCGGTCTGGCGGGACAGTACAACTCGGCGTTCGCCCTGGTGAAGCAGCTCGCGCTGGCCGTCGGGCCGGCGGTGGGCGGGCCGATGGGGGCCTCGCTGCACGCGCCGTACATCGTGACGTTCCTGCTGTTCTCGCTGGGGATCACCTGTCTGGCGCTGCGGCTGGGACGGCAGCTGACCGCCGTCCAGGATCAGCCGTGGCTGGCGCGGAAGCGGGTCGTCGCGCGCGGTGGCGCGGTGGCGGAGCCGGTGGCCGCCGAGGCGTGAGACGGGTGGGGGAGGCGGTCGTCGTCCGAGAGGGCGGCGGCCGCCTTTCGTGTCGGCGGGGGGCCGTGACCCGGGCGAGGTGTGCTGCCTGTCGCTCCGGTCGTCACGGCGTTCGTCACTCCGCAGGCTTCGGCAGGACGAACTCGCACCACACGGCTTTTCCGCCGCCCGGGGTGCGGCGGCTGCCCCAGTGGGACGCGATCGTGGCGACGATGGCGATGCCTCGGCCCGACTCGTCGCCCGGTTCGGCGCGGCGGCGGCGCGGAAGGTGGTCGTCGCCGTCGGTGACCTCGATGATCAGGCGGCGGTCCGTGCGGCGCAGGCGCAGCCGCATGGGCGGGGTGCCGTGCTGGAGGGAGTTGGCGACGAGTTCGCTGGCGGCGAGGACGCCGAGGTCGTGCAGGTCGGGCGGGAAGCGCCAGCTGGTCAGGACACCGGAGGCGAAGGCACGCGCGCGTGGGGCCGCTTCGACTCCGCCGAGAAGCTCCAGGGCCGCGTTGCGGAACAGCTCGCCGTCGGGGCCGGTGCGGGCCGGGTGCTGAAGGACCAGGACGGCGACGTCGTCGTCGTGGTCGGCGGTGACGCCGGCCGAGCGGACCAGGCGGTCGCAGACGACCTGGGGGGTTCCGGTCGCGCCGGACAGGGCGCGCTCCAGGGACGCGATGCCTTCGTCGAGGTCTTCGTCCCTGCGCTCGACCAGGCCGTCCGTGTAGAGGACGGCCGTCGAGCCGGGGCCGAGGGGGATCGAGCCGGAGGCGTGCATCCAGCCGCCGGTGCCCAGGGGCGGGCCGGTGGGTTCGTCGGCGCGCAGGACGGTGCCGTTGTCGTCGCGGACCAGGATGGGCAGGTGGCCCGCGGAGGCGTACACCAGTCGGCCCTCGTTGGGGTCGTGGATGGCGTACACGCAGGTGGCGATCTGGTTGGCGTCGATCTCCGCGGCGAGGCCGTCGAGGAGCTGGAGGATCTCGTGCGGGGGCAGGTCGAGGCGTGCGTACGCCCGGACCGCCGTGCGGAGCTGGCCCATGACGGCTGCCGCGCGGACGCCTCGGCCCATGACGTCGCCGATGACGAGGGCGGTGCGGCCGCCGCCGAGGGTGATGACGTCGTACCAGTCGCCGCCGACCGCGGCCTCGGTGCCGCCGGGCTGGTAGGTGGCGGCGATGCGCAGGTCGTCGGGTTCTTCCAGCTCCTGGGGGAGGAGGGAGCGCTGGAGGGTGACGGCGGTCTCGCGCTGGCGGCGTTCACTGGTTCTGAGTCGTTCGGCGGCTTCGGCGTGGTCGGTGACGTCGGTGGCGAAGATCAGGACGGTGCCCTTGCCGTTGTCCTCGGCGGCCGGGGTGCAGGTGAAGGTGTAGGAGCGGCCGTCGGGGGCCTTGCGGGACTTCAGGGTGCGGGGCTTGCCGCTGCGCAGGGCCTGGTCGAGGAGGGGCATGAGGCCCAGATCGCGGAGTTCGGGAAGTGCCTCGGAGGCCGGTTCGCCGCAGGGGCGTACGCCGAAGGCCGCCGTGTAGGCGTCGTTGACGTAGGCGAGGCGGTGGTCGGGGCCGTGGACGAGGGCGACGAGGGCCGGGACGCGGTCGAGGACCTCACGGACCGGGAGCTCGTCGACGGCGGGCACCGGGGGCGGCTCGTCGGTGAGTCGTTCGGCGCGGGCCGCGGGTACGGAGCCTTCGCTCCGCCGGTCCGTGGTGGTGACCGGGTGCTCGGCTCGCGCGGCGGCGCGGCGCTGCGTTCCGGGGAGCCGGGCGCTCCAGCGCGTGAAGTTCACGAATCCTTGCCTCGTGTAGTCGTCGGCGGCCCGGCTCCGGGCCCGGCCTGGGCTGCGGTGGCCGCGCGGCGGTGGCCGCACATTGTTGCAGCACCCGGGGTGTGGAGCACGTGGAACGGCCTCGTGGGTCGGGGGGCGGGTGGTGGCCCGCCGGGAAGGGCTCGGGAGGGACTGGAGCAGGGAGCAGTCTGGCAGTGTGGCCGCCGTCCGGGCCGACATTCGTCAGACGTGGGGGCGGTCGGTGGAGTTCCTGGATCCGGTCAGGACGACCCCTTCGGGTCGCCGGAAGACTCGTCAGAAGGCTTTCCACCGGCAGCGAGTTCGAACTCTGCGCGGGGATGTTCGAGGGATCCCAGGGAAACGATCTCCCGTTTGAAGAGCCCGGAGAGGGTCCATTCGGCGAGCACGCGCGCTTTGCGGTTGAAGGTGGGCACGCGGCTGAGGTGGTACGCGCGGTGCATGAACCAGGCCGGGTAGCCCTTGAGCTTGCGCCCGTAGACGAAGGCGACGCCCTTGTGGAGGCCGAGCGAGGCGACCGAGCCGACGTATTTGTGGGAGTACGTCTGAAGGGGTTCGCCGCGCAGGGAGCGCGCGATGTTGTCGGCGAGGACCTTGGCCTGGCGGACGGCGTGCTGGGCGTTGGGGGCGGTCTCCGTGCCGGGCGCGTCGGCCGTCACGTCGGGGACGGCGGCGGCGTCTCCGGCCGCCCACGCGTGCGTGACGCCGTCGACGGCCAGCTCGGGGGTGCATTTCAGCCGACCTCGTGCGTTCAGCGGCAGGTCGGTGGCCGCGAGGAGCGGGTGGGGTTTCACGCCGGCGGTCCACACGACCGTACGGGTCGGGAAGCGGGCGCCGTCGCTGAGGACGGCGACGCGGTCGGCGCAGGACTCCAGGCGGGTGTCCAGGCGTACGTCGATGTTGCGGCGGCGCAGTTCGCTGACCGTGTAGCGGCCCATGTCGGCGCCGACCTCCGGCAGGATCCGGTCGGAGGCCTCGACCAGGATCCACTTCAGGTCCTCGGGCTTGACGTTGTGGTAGTAGCGCGTGGTGTAGCGGGCCATGTCCTCCAGCTCGCCGAGCGCCTCCACGCCCGCGTAGCCGCCGCCGACGAAGACGAAGGTGAGGGCGGCGTCGCGGATCGCGGGGTCGCGCGTGGAGGAGGCGATGTCCATCTGTTCGATGACGTGGTTGCGCAGCCCGATGGCTTCCTCGACGGTCTTGAAGCCGATGGCGTGGTCGGCGAGGCCGGGGATGGGCAGCGTGCGGGAGACGGAACCGGGCGCGAGGACGAGTTCGTCGTACGTCAGCTGCTGGGGTCCGGTGCCCTCTTCGTCGGTGGCGAGGGTGGTGAGGGTGGCGCTGCGCTTGGCGTGGTCGACGGCGGTGACCTCGCCGACCACGACCCGGCAGTGCGGCAGGACGCGGCGCAGGGGCACGACGACGTGCCGGGGGGAGATGGAGCCCGCGGCCGCCTCGGGGAGGAAGGGCTGGTAGGTCATGTACGGGTCGGGTGTGACGACCGTGATCTCGGCCTCTCCCCGGCCGAGTTCCTGTTTCAGCTTCTGCTGGAGCCGCAGGGCCGTGTACATCCCGACGTAGCCGCCGCCGACAACGAGAATGCGCGCACGTTCCTTCACCATCCCATGACGCACCGGACGCCGGAGTTTGTCCACAGCCCCGACAATTTGTGTGACCGCGAGTCGGGCGTGCGCGGGGTTGGCCGAAACATCGGAGTGCGGGGCAGGATCGCAGGTCAGCGGCTGTGCGCCGGGGTGCGGGAAGGGGTGCAATCGGGACGTATACGGCCCGTACTCCGATCGGGGGGCGCTCCGTGCGGAACCTGCCCCTTCTGAATTGACTCCCTCTCAACTATGTTCGTGTGTCGACGGGGTGTCAGGGGGAAGTGCTCTGCGGGTCTGCGACGGGTGGGCCCGAGGAGGCCGTCCCCTGTGTTCCACGCCCCCGACTTTCGATGGCGGGGAGAGTCTCCGGGGGGAGACGTCATTACCGGGGGAACATTCATGCACACTCACAATTCGCATTGGTCGTCCACGTCGGCCCTTTCACCAGGCGGCGCGGTCGGTACGGCAGTGGGCAACGGACGTGGAGAAGGCGCACGGACGGCACCACTGCGGGTGGACGCACAGCGCAATCTGGAGCATGTACTGCGGGCGGCGCGCGAGGTGTTCGGCGAGCTGGGTTACGGCGCGCCGATGGAGGACGTGGCGCGGCGTGCGCGGGTCGGGGTCGGCACCGTGTACCGGCGCTTCCCGAGCAAGGACGTCCTGGTGCGGCGGATAGCCGAGGAGGAGACGTCCCGGCTGACCGATCAGGCACGGGCGGCGCTCGGCCAGGAGGACGAGCCGTGGTCGGCGCTGTCGCGCTTCCTGCGGACGTCCGTGGCGTCCGGCGCCGGGCGGCTGCTGCCGCCGCAGGTGCTGCGGGTCGGCGTCGCGGAGGACGAAGTCGAGGGTGTTCCTGCCGACGAGGCGCGGGTGCCTCAGCAGCGGACCCAGTCGGGCGGCGGTGAACTGCGGCTCGTCGCGGGCGACGGCACGACGGCCGCTGCCGACGACGCCGGAGCGGCGGCGCTCCTCGAGGTCGTGGGCCTGCTGGTGGAGCGGGCGCGGGAGGCGGGCGAACTGCGCACCGACGTGTCGGTGTCGGACGTCCTGCTGGTCATCGCGACAGCGGCACCCTCGCTGCCGGATCCGGCTCAGCAGGCGGCGGCCTCGGCGCGGCTGCTGGACATCCTGCTGGAGGGCCTGCGGTCGCGTCCCTCCTCGTGAGGGGCGGGGCCGGCGGGGCCGGCGGCTTCCGGGCCGGTGGCTCGAAAGGGTGACGGTGGGCGGGGGTGGCACGTGCCCCTCGCCCTCGTCCGCTGCGCCGGATATTCGCGACATTCCCGCCAGGGAGCTCAACTGCTGCCCGCTGCACGACAGTTGAACCTTCCCCGAACGGGTGAAACCTAGTACTGGATTGCGTCAGGTCCCCACGGACGAGTGGACGGCCCGTCCCACGGGGTCCTGAACAAAAGCCAATATGGCACTCTGACCCGGTGGTCAGGACTGGTTCGGCCGGCGGCGGGGGCTTTCCGCGATGAGTGTTGACGGTGGGGACGACTCGCTCGGTCCATCCGGTGACGGTGACACGGAGGCCGACGGCCTGACCTCACCGCAGGTGCCGAGCCAGGGGGGACGCGCGAGCGGGTACCCGGGCGGTCCCACAGGCGGTCGCCCGGCCGGTCCGGCGGCCCGTCCGCCGCTGCGTCCGCTCGACGACCCGTCCGAGGGCAGCGTTCCGGCCCAGCGCGAGCGGCGGGCCGAGGTCGTCCTGCCGCCGCCGCGGGACCTGCCGCCTGCCGACACCGACCTGCTCGACCGGATGCGCTCGGGCGACGACACGGCGTACGAGGAGCTGTACCGGCGGCACGCCGACGCCGTGCGCCGCTACGCCCGCACCTGCTGCCGGGACGCGCACACCGCCGACGACCTCACCGCCGAGGTCTTCGCCCGCATGCTCCAGGCGGTGCGCGGCGGCTCAGGACCCGAGTACGCCGTCCGTGCCTATCTCCTCACCTGCGTCCGGCGGGTGGCCGCCGGCTGGACGCAGTCGGCGAAGCGGGAGCAACTCATCGACGACTTCGCGGTGTTCGCCGCACAGGCCACCCGCGCCTCCGAAGCCGCCGACGACACGGTGTCCGTCGGCTCCTTCGGAGCGGGCCTGGAGCTGGGCGCCGACGTGCGCGCGATGCACGAGGCCGAGCAGTCCATGGCCATGCAGGCCTTCCGCTCGCTGCCCGAGCGCTGGCAGGCCGTGCTGTGGCACACCGAGGTGGAGGACGAGTCGCCGAGCGAGGTCGCCATGCTCTTCGGCCTCGACGCCAACGGCACGCGCGTGCTCGCCAGCCGCGCCCGTGAGGGCCTCAAGCAGGCCTACCTCCAGGCCCATGTCAGCGCCACCCTCACCAGCGACGAGGAGTGCGCCGGCTACGCCGACCAGCTCGGCACCTACGCCCGCCGCAGGCTGCGCACCCGGGCCGAACGGGGACTGCGCAAGCACCTGGAGGAGTGCGCCAAGTGCCGGCTGGCCTGCCTCCAGATCGAGGAGGTCGCCAGCAGCATCCCCGCCGTCGTGCCGGTCGCGGTCATCGGCTGGTTCGGCGCCGCCGGATACGCCAAGGCGGTGGCGCTCATCGCCGGCGGTGCGGGCGCGGCGGGCGCGGCCGCCGCGGCGAGCGGTTCCTCGACCGGAGCGGGCGCGGGTGGCGGAGCGATGGCCTCGGAGGGGCTGGGCGCCCCCGTGAAGGCCGGGATCGCGGCCGGTGTGGTCGCGGTGGCGGCCGCCGCGGTGGCCCTCGCGCTCGTCGGCCACGGCGGGCCCGCGGAGCAGCCGAAGGCCGGACCCCCGGCGTCCGCGCCGGCGCCGGTCGCGCAGCCCGAGGACCCGACACCCGCCCCGACGCCGACGCCGACGAAGGAGCCCGAGCCGGAGCCCCCGGCGATCGTCCCGGCGGCCGCCCCGACCCCGACCCGCGCCCTCGGGTCGACGCCCACGCCGGCGCCGACCCCCACGCCCAGCCCGACCCCCACCCCCGTCCCGACTCCGACACCCACCCCGACCCCCACGCCCACACCGACTCCGGCACCCACGCCGCCGCCCGCCCCGGCCGTCTATCCGCTGAGCGGGCTGTCCTTCGACGTCAGCGGTGACGGAAGCGGACCCGAGATCCGGCTCGGCGGCAGCAGCTGGGTGTGGCAGCGGTACGGGCTGTCCATCGCGGACCGGTGGTACGAGCGCGGGGTGACCGTGCACGGCGACTCCTCGGTCACCGTCGACCTCAACCGGGCGTGCACCTCCTACGACGCGCTCGTCGGCGTCGACGACCTGACGATGAAGCTCGGCAAGGTGTCCTTCGCCGTCTACGCCGACGGGCGCCGGGTCTGGACGTCCGGGGTGATCAAGGGCGGCGACCCGGCCGTGCCCGTCCATGTGAATCTCGTCGGCCGCACCACCGTGCGTCTGGTGGTCGAGCCGCACAGCGGCCTCGACTCGGTGGCGCTCGCGGACTGGGCGGACTCCGGGTTCACCTGCTCGTAGGCGCCTGCGCGGCCGCGGCCGACGGTCCGGCCGGGTGGTCGCGCACGCCGTCCGTGAGCTCGCGCAGGGCGTCGGTCACCGTCAGGGGCGTGCCCAGGGCGCGCTCGGCCGCGTAGCGCTCGGCGCCCAGGGTGTCGCGGGCGGCGGCGTCGGCCAGCTCGACCCGGACGTGCTGCGGGGCGGGACGCGGGTGGGGGCCGAGGAGGGCGTCGGCGACCGCCAGGAGACGGGTCGCGCGCGGGTGGTCCCCGAGCTGGGTCAGCAGGTGCGCCGCGCTGTCCAGGATCGACGACGTCACCGCCTCGGCGCACTGGTCGGCCACCGCCTGGCGCAGTGTGTCGGCGAGCATCGGCAAGCCGTGCTCCGGGCCGGACTCGGCGGCGGTGAGGTCGGCGTCGAGCATGTTCAGCGCCGCCACGAACTGGGGCGGAGGGGTGCCCGTCCCGGCCGCCACGCGGACCTCGTCGCAGAGCACGCGCGCGCGGGCCACTTCCCCCTCGTGCAGCGCGATGTGGGAGCGCAGCAGGAGGACGAACGCCCGGACGTCGGGCACGCCGTAGCGGTCGGCGGCGCTGTGGGCCTCGTCGAGCGCGGTCAGGGCGCCCTCGACGTCGCCCGAGCGGTAGGAGATCTCCGCAAGCCGGGC
Source organism: Streptomyces sp. NBC_01334 (assembly GCF_035983595.1). Classification (NCBI taxonomy): domain Bacteria; kingdom Bacillati; phylum Actinomycetota; class Actinomycetes; order Kitasatosporales; family Streptomycetaceae; genus Streptomyces; species Streptomyces sp. NBC_01334. Next base: position 4,743,271 of record NZ_CP130718.1, read on the forward strand.
GATGAGGAACGGCGACTCGGCATACGCCCCGACCTCGTAGGCGAGCCGCAGCGCCTCGCGGTACTCCCGCTCGGCCTCCGCGAAACGGCCGCGCGCCATCTCCGCCTCGCCGGCCGCGCCGCACACCTGGGCACGCATCCAGCGGTCGCCGACGCGCAGGCTGAGCACGCGCAGCTCCGCCAGGTCGTCGTCCACGCCGTGCAGTCCGCCGGGTGAGTCGACGACCATGTGGGTGCGGAACATCAGGGCGCAGCCGAGCTCCCAGTCGCCGCCGTGGAGACGGCAGTTGGCGACGGCCCGGTCCAGGACCCCCCGGACGTCGACCATGTCCCGCATCTGGAAGGCCGTCAGCGGCCAGAGCAGGCCGGGCATCCGTGCCGCCTGGGGGCCGCCCGGCTCGTAGTCGGCGCGCAGGCGGACCAGGTACTCCTGGTAGCGCGGGTCCGCCACGAGGTCCTTCGGCTCGGACTCCGACAGCAGGAACAGGTTCAGCATCCGCAGGTTCATCCGCTGGGCGTGCCGGGGGTGGGTCTCCTCCGTGGCGGCGGGTGTTCCGAGCAGGGCGTCGACGGGGTCCAGGGCGGCCATGCGGGCGGTGAGGTCGGCGGGGACGGTGAACGGCACTTCGGGCCCGGTCTCCCCGAGGGTGTCCAGGACGGCGCCGAGGCGCAGGGCCCGGTCGCTCCACTCGGCGCCCTCGTGGCGGTAGTTGCGCAGCCACCAGAACCAGCCCGTGGCGAGACAGAGGGCGATGGCCTCCTCCTCGTCGCCCGAGGTGAGCGCGCGCCGGAGGGCCACGCGGATGTTGTCCAGTTCGGTCTCCAGGCGGGAGATCCAGAGGAGTTGCCCGGCGGAGCGCAGCAGCGGGTCGGCCAGCTCGACGAGCGCGCGCACCCACGCGAGGTGGCGCCTTCGGGCCGCCGCGCGGCACCGGGGGAGTTCGGCGGCGCGTTCGGTGGCGTACTCGTGGATCGTCTCCAGCATGCGGTAGCGCATGCCGCCTCCGTCGCCCCGCTCGCACGGCGCGGCGACGACCAGGGACTTGTCGACGAGCGCGCCGACGAGTTCCGCGACCGGGCCGGTGCACACGGCTTCCGCCGCCTCCAGGTCCCAGCCGCCCGCGAACACGGACAGCTCGCGCAGCAGTGTGCGCTCCGGCTCGTCGAGCAGGTCCCACGACCAGTCGACGACGGCACGCAGGGTCTGCTGGCGGGGCAGGACCGTACGGCTGCCCGAGGTGAGGAGGCGGAATCGGTCGTCGAGGCGGTCGGCGATCTGGCGCGGGGTGAGCAGCCGGAGCCGGGCGGCGGCCAGTTCGATGGCGAGCGGCAGTCCGTCCAGTCGTCGGCAGATCTCCGCGATCGCCTCCTCGTCCCGCAGGGCGGCCGCCGCGTCGGGGCGGACGGCGGTCGCGCGCTCGGTGAAGAGGCGGTGCGCCTGGTCGGGGAGGAGGGGCTCGACCGGGCGGACCGACTCGCCGGGGACGCCCAGGGGTTCACGGCTGGTGGCGAGGATCGTGAGACCGGGGCAGCGGGTGAGGAGGGTCTCGGCGAGGGCGGCGGCCGCGCCGATGACATGTTCGCAGTTGTCAAGGATCAGGAGTTGGCTGCGCGGGGCGCAGTACTCGACGAGCAGGGCGACCGGGTCGTCCTGCGGGGACGCCAGCTCGGTGGTCATCAGGACGGTCTCGCGCAGACCGAGGGCACTGACCACCGCGCCCGGCACCGCCTCCGGCCGGTCGAGCGGCGCCAGCTCGGCCAGCCACGCCTGTGGGAGCCCGGCGGCGGCTTCCTCGGCGAGGCGGGTCTTCCCGGAGCCGCCCGGTCCGGTGAGCGTGACGAGACGAGCCCTGTGCACTTCGGAACGGATGGCGTCGAGTTCGGGTTCCCGGCCCACGAAGGAGGTGAGTCGCGGACGGATGTTGCCGGTGCGCTCGGGGAGTCGGAGCGGGGTATGGGGTGGTGTCGGCGGTGCAACCGGTCCGGGGCCGTGGGCCGGTGGGGTGCCGTGGAGCGGTGGGGTGCCGTGGGCCGTCGTGGCGCCGTGGTCCGGTTCCGGGCGGTTGAGGAGTTCGGTGTGCAGGGCGCGCAGGTGCGGGCCCGGGTCGGTGCCGAGGCCGTCGGCGAGGGTGCGGCGGGCGGTCTCGTACGCGGCGAGGGCGTCGGCTTCGCGGCCGGTGTCGCGCAGGGCGCGGATGAGGAGGGCCTGCAGCGGCTCGTCGTACGGGTGCGCCGCGGCCAGTTCGGTCAGGCGCGGTACGGCTTCACGGGCGCGGCCGAGGAGGAGGTCCGCCTCGGCACGGGCGCGGGTGGCCTCCATCCGGAGCGCCTCGGGGCGGGTGGCCGCGGTGCGGTCGGGGAGGTCGGCGAGGGCGGGGCCGCGCCACAGGGCGAGGGCGTCGTCCAGGGTGCGGGCGGCCGTGGGGGCGTCACCTCGTCCCAGCGCTTCATCGCCCCGGCATACGAGTCGTTCGAAGACGAAGAGGTCGACGTCGTCCTCGGTCGCGGCGAGGCGGTACCCGCCGGGGGCGGAGGTGACGCTGTCCTTGCCGACGGCACGGCGGAGACGGCCGATCAGGGCCTGGAGGGCGGCCGGGGCGTCCTGGGGCGGGGTGTCGCCCCACACCTCGTCGATGAGGGTCTCCGGGGCGATGAGCCGGCCCGGGCGCAGGGCCAGGGCCGTGAGGAGGGCGCGGAGCCGGGCACCGGGAACGGGTACGGCGTCGCCCTGGTCGTCCGCTGTCTGGGTGACGCCCAGAATTCTGTACCGCACCCGTTCATTGTCACCGGGGGTGAGGCGCGGGGCACGGGGTTTGTGGGCGGTGGGTCTCACCCTCCGGAGGAGACCGCCCGTCGCTGGGGCGCGATGCCCGCCGGTACGGCACGCGCGCGTGCCGGTGTGCCCGTCCAGCAGGTGCCCCTGCGGGACAGCAGGCGGCGGAGCCAGAGTTCCAGGGAGACCAGGTCGGCCAGGCCGTCCAGGGGGAGGGGTTCGCCCGCCGCGGCGGCCCTGAGGGCCTTGCGGACCACTCTCGCCTCGATCAGGCCCGCCTCCGCGAGGAGCGGCGCCTCGAAGAGGGTGAGGAGGGGGTCGATGGCCATGCGCAGGCCCGCCCGGGCCGCCGCGGTGGCGGACGCCTGGGAGGGGGCGCCCCAGCCGGGCGGGAGGTCGGTGACGCCGGCGCCCTTCAGGACGGTGCGCAGGATCGCGGCACGCGCCCCCGGCTGCACGCGCAAGGTCTCGGGGAGCGCGCGGCACGCGCGGACGACCTGGTTGTCGAGGAACGGCGCGTGCAGTCGCTGGGAGCGGATCTCGGCGGCCTGTTCCAGGACGCGCAGGTCCATGGCGTGCCGGGCGAGGGCCGCACGGGCCCGGTAGTCGCCCGGACGCTGGCCGGGCCCCACGCCGGTGCGGTGCGCGGCCCCCTGGAGGCGAACCGATACTTCAGCCAGCGCCTCCCCCGTCAGCCAGCGCGCGGCAGGGCCCGCTCCGCCCCAGGTGAGGGCCGCCAGGGAGGCCCCTACGGCGCCCGAGGGGTCTTCGGAGCCGAAGCTGCGGTGCATGAGGCGTTCGGCCAGACCCTCGACGCCCGCGCGGTACGACGTACGGGCCAGTCGGCGGGCCGCCCCGTACACGCGCGCGGGGACGAGCACCGAGCCGTCGGCCTTCGTCAGCGCCGCCACCGGGCGCACCAGATGACGGCGTTTGCGGTCCATCAACAGGTCCGCGAGGCGGGCCGGGTGGGCGTCCAGCACCTGGCGGGCGCCGTAGCCCGTGAAGTGGTCCGCGCTGCCCGCCGCGAGACGCGCCCGGTGGCGGGCGGCCGTGACCAGGCTGGGGCCGGGTTCGTCGGTCAGCGGGCCGTCCAGGTCGGCGTACGGCAGGGCCTCCTCGCCGCCGGCCACCACGACGTGGTGCAGGCGCGGGTTGGCCGCGAGGGTGCCCGCCCGTTCCAGCTCGGCCTCGCGTCCGCCGACGGCCAGGTCGTTGAAGGTGACGGCCAGCAGCCGCTCCCCTGCGCCCGTGCCGTGCCCCAGAAGCGTGCCCGGCATGCCGGGCAGACCCGCCGCGAGGAGCGCCAGTGTGCCGGAGGCCGGACCGCCGGAGAGGTCGGCGCCGATGCCCGGAACGGGCATCCCGCGCGCGGCACGCCGTTCCGCGGGCCCCATGCCGGGCACGGGGCCGGGGTCGATGTCGGGGACGTGCCGGGGCGCGGCCAGACGCGCGCGTACCGCCTCGATGAGCGCGTCCCGTACGGCGCCGACCGCGCTCTCCGGGTCGGCGAGGGGCGCCGCCACGGCGAGCGAGGCGACCTGCTCGTACCCGGCGATCTCACGGGCCCCGGCGCGAAGGATCAGCGCGTGCCCCGGCGGAATGCGGTGCACGCCGTCGTACGGGGTGGAGTCGTGCAGGGCGGCCGGTACGTCGGGGGCGGCCAGGAGCGCCGCCAGGTGTCCGAAGTCGAGGTTGGCCTCGATGAGGTCGGCCAGCGGCAGCGCCGCCGTCGCGTACGCCGTGCCACCGGCCCAGGGAGTGTGGAACACCGGGCGCGCGCCCGCCAGATCGCCGCAGACGGTGATGCGCCGGCCGACCTGGACGATCGCCGTGTAGCTGCCCGGCCAGGCCGTCAGATGCCGAAGTGCCCCTCCGCGCGCGGCGAACAGTCCGACGCGCAGCTGTTCGTCGGTCGCGCCGCAGGTGCCGAGGACCGCGACCCGGGTCTGGGCGTCGGCCTTCACCACCCGCACCTCGTCGGGGCGCCAGTCGCCGACGGCCCACAGCGGATCCGGGTCGCCCCACAGGAGTTGGGAGCCGACCGGGTGCAGGGTCTCGCCGTCGTGGCCGACCCGCCCTCCGTACGCCGCGTCGTCGTCGTGACGGCCGTCGTGAGCAACGGATCCGCCCAGCGCGCCCGCGGCGGTGCTGCTCCATCCCACCAACCACCGCATGGACGCCTCCACAGGCTGTGGACAACCGAGTGCACCGTACGAACGGTTCACCATGCTGCCACGAAGAACGCGCTGCAGAAGGAGGCGGCGCCGCTCGCGATCCGGGGACTGCGCCCGCGTCAACTCGTCGGCGGCCCTGCGGGAGTCGCTGCGCACCCCGGCGTCTGCGACGTGAATGCGCCCCCGGTACGCTCCCCCAAGACGCCCTGCGCGCCCTCGATTTCCGTGGTGGGAGGCGTTGTACCCCGCAGAACAGAGGGTCGATTTTCGGCCAAATCCCCGTTGCGCGCCGCGCGTCGAGAACGTCCCGCGCAGGCTTCGCACACGCTCCGTACACACGCGCGTGCCCTGTAAGGCTCGCGCCGGTCCGGGAGACGGACGCCGCCTCCCGGACCGTTCCGCCGCCCGCGGGGATGAAGGCGGCGGTGTCCCCCAGCCCACTGGATCCAGTACAGCGGGCCGACCCACGCACGGCCCATGGAACCGCTCCCGTGGTGGCCGGAGAAGAGCGCACGGCCGGGCGCACGGCCACACAGCGGGAGCACGCCGCGACGGTCCGTACCGGCGCCCCGGCATTCGTACGGACCACAATCCCGCCAACCGGAAGAATGCCCCTTAACGCTTGGGATGCGGCGAACTACGCTGGGTTTACGAATGCCGCATGGTTATGCCAGCGCGGCAGCCGTCTGTGTCGAGGGGTGGCGCAATGTCCAGGGAGCAACGCGGGCCGAACGAAAAACTCGGCGCCGTTCTCGCCCTCGCGGGAATCAGCAACGCAGGACTCGCGCGACGCGTCAACGATCTTGGCGCTCAACGCGGGTTGACTCTTCGCTACGACAAGACGTCCGTGGCGCGCTGGGTGTCGAAGGGCATGGTGCCGCAGGGCGCCGCGCCCCACCTCATCGCGGCCGCCATCGGTCAGAAGCTCGGCCGTCCGGTGCCGCTCCACGAGATCGGCCTGGCGGACGCGGATCCCGCGCCCGAAGTGGGCCTCGCCTTCCCCAGGGACGTCAACCAGGCCGTGCGCTCCGCCACGGAGCTCTATCGCCTCGACCTCGCCGGCCGCCGGGCCGGTTCCGGGGGCATCTGGCAGTCGCTGGCCGGATCGTTCGCAGTAAGCGCGTACGCGACGCCCGCCTCACGGTGGCTGATAACCCCGGCCGACAGTTCGGTGGCGCGCGACGCACACCTCGTCGAGGAGTCCGGCGCACCGCTCAAAGTCGGCCACAGCGATGTGCAGAAGCTCCGTGAGGCCGCCGAGGACGCCAGACGCTGGGACTCCAAGTACGGAGGCGGCGACTGGCGTTCTTCCATGGTGCCGGAGTGCCTGCGGGTGGAGGCGGCTCCGCTGCTGCTCGGCTCGTACTCCGACGAGGTCGGCCGGGCCCTGTTCGGGGCGAGCGCCGAACTGACCCGGCTCGCGGGGTGGATGGCCTTCGACACCGGTCAGCAGGAGGCCGCACAGCGCTACTACATCCAGGCGCTGCGGCTCGCCCGCGCGGCGGCCGACGTACCCCTCGGGGGGTATGTGCTGGCCTCCATGTCCCTCCAGGCCACCTACCGCGGCTTCGGCGACGAGGGCGTCGATCTCGCGCAGGCGGCCCTGGAGCGCAACCGGGGGCTGGCCACGGCCCGCACGATGAGCTTCTTCCGGCTCGTCGAGGCACGCGCGCACGCACGCGCCGGGGACGCGCATGCCGCCGGCGCGGCGCTCAAGGCCGCCGAGGGCTGGCTGGAGCGGTCCCGTGACGGCGACCACGACCCGTCCTGGCTGGGCTTCTACTCCTACGACCGCTTCGCCGCGGACGCCGCCGAGTGCTACCGCGATCTGAAGGCGCCGCGTCAGGTGCGGAGGTTCACCGAGCAGGCGCTGTCGCAGCCGACGGAGGAGTTCGTCCGGTCGCACGGGCTGCGGCTCGTCGTCTCGGCGGTCGCCGAACTGGAGTCGGGGAACCTCGACGCCGCCTGCGCACAGGGGGTGCGGGCCGTGGAGGTGGCCGGGCGTATCTCCTCCGCCCGCACCACCGAGTACGTCAAGGATCTTCTGCATCGGCTGGAGCCCTACGGCGACGAACCCCGGGTGGTGGAACTGCGCGAGCGGGCCCGGCCCCTGCTGATGACTCCGGCGTAGGACGGCGCAGGACCCGCAGGACGCCCGACCCGGGTTTGAAGGCACTGTCAGTGGCGCAGTGCACTATCGAAGCCGGGAGGTGGTGTACGTGTCGAAGATCGCTTACGACTGTGATGTGCTCGTGGTCGGCGGGGGCATCGTCGGGCTGTCCACGGCGTACGCGATCACGCGTGCCGCGCCGGGTACGCGGGTGACGGTGCTGGAGAAGGAGCCCGGCGTCGCCCGGCACCAGACGGGGCGCAACAGCGGGGTCATCCACAGCGGGATCTACTACCGGCCGGGGTCGCTGAAGGCGCGGTACGCGGTGCGGGGCGCGGCGGAGCTGACGAAGTTCTGCGCGGAGTACGGCATCGCGCACTCCGTCACCGGCAAACTGATCGTCGCCACGGACCGGGCCGAGCTGCCTCGGCTGCACGCACTGGTGCAGCGCGGCCGGGAGAACGGGATTCCGGTCCGGGAACTGGGCGCCGCCCAGATCGCGGAGTACGAGCCCGAGGTCCGGGGACTCGCCGCCATACGCGTACGGACGACGGGGATCTGCGACTACACGGCCGTCGCACGGCAGCTGGGCCGGGCCTCCGGGGCGGAGATCCGGTACGGCGCGCGGGCCGTGCGGATCGACCGGCGGCCGGAGCGCGGGGTGGCGGTGCTCACCGCGCGCGGTGACGTCGTACGGGGGCGGGTGCTGGTGAACTGCGCCGGGCTGTACTCCGACGAGGTCGCCCGGCTGACGGGGGACGAGCCCGAGGTGCGGATCGTGCCGTTCCGGGGCGAGTACTACGAGCTGGCGCGGCCGGAGCTGGTGCGCGGGCTGGTGTATCCGGTGCCCGATCCGGCGTTCCCGTTCCTCGGCGTCCATCTGACCAGGGGGATCGACGGGGGCGTGCACGTCGGCCCCAACGCCGTGCCTGCGCTGGCCCGGGAGGGGTACGGCTGGGGCGTCGTACGGCCCCGCGAGGCGATGGCGACGGCGGCCTGGCCCGGGGTGTGGCGGATGGGCCGGCAGCACTGGCGGTACGGGGTCGGGGAGCTGCGGCGGTCGGTGTCGAAGGGGGCGTTCGTGGACGCGGTGCGCCGGCTGCTGCCGGCGGTGGAGGAGGGGGACCTGGTGCGGGCGGCGGCCGGGGTGCGGGCGCAGGCGGTGCTGCGGGACGGCGCTCTGGTGGACGACTTCCTGATACGGGAGGGGCCACGGACGGTCCACGTGCTGAACGCGCCCTCGCCGGCGGCCACCGCCTCTCTGCCGATCGGGCGGGAGGTGGCCCGCCGGGCCCTGGGAGCGCTGACCGACGCTTGAGCGGCGGGGTGCCGCGCTCACGGAGGCGGCGGTCGGGTGCCGGACTCCCGGCCGCGGCAGGCACCGCGAGCCGACCCGTAAAATCGACACCACTGTGTCTGATTCCGTGAGCACCCCCGAAGCCCCCCAGCCCTTTCCCGGTGGCGAGCACCACCCGGGCGAGTCCGTTCGGCACACCCGGGCCAAGGGGGAACCCAGGTTCCCCGACGGGCCCAAGGCCGATCCCGCCGGGTCGCACTTCGAGCGGCGGATCCGGAGTTTCCAGCCCCGGCGCAGCCGGGTGACGGCCGGGCAGGCGGACGCGTTGCAGCGGCTGTGGGCCAAGTGGGGGCTCGACATCGACGGGCACGCCGTCGACCTCGCCGAGCTGTTCGGCGACGACCGTCCCGTCGTGCTGGAGATCGGCTTCGGCATGGGTGAGGCGACCGCGCAGATGGCGGCCGCCGCCCCGGACACCGGCATCCTCGCGGTGGACGTGCACACGCCCGGCCAGGGAAATCTGCTCAACCTCGCGGACCGCACCGGGCTGACCAACGTCCGGGTGGCCAACGGTGACGCGATCATCCTGCTGCGCGAGATGCTGCCGGCGGACTCGCTCGACGGGCTGCGCGTCTACTTCCCCGACCCCTGGCCGAAGAAGCGCCACCACAAGCGGCGCCTGATCCAGCCAGAGTTCCTCGACCTGGCCGCGACCCGGCTGAAGCCCGGGGCGACCGTGCACTGCGCCACGGACTGGGAGCCGTACGCCGAGCAGATGCTCGAGGTGCTGACCGCGCACCCCCACTTCGAGAACACCCGGGCCGACGGCGGGTTCGCGCCCCGGCCCGAGTTCCGGCCGCTGACCCGTTTCGAGGGACAGGGGCTGGACAAGGGTCACGTCGTGAACGATCTGCTCTTCCGTCGCGTACAGCATCGCGTCCGGCCCGGGGATCGCTGACCGCCCAGGGGCCGATCAACAAGATCGGCCAAGGGATCACCGACCGACCTCCACCTCCACCACAGTCCTCTCCCTCGTTAGGGTCGATGCCGTGGCCATCAGTCCTCCGTTTCCGCCCTGTCCGCCGCATCCCGGCGGCGCACCCGAGGACGGTGTGCTCCGGCACGCTCACTGGTGGCAGCGCAGGAGAGTGCGGTACGGGGCGCTGATCACCCTGCTCACGCTGTCCGGCCTGGTCATCCTCGCGCTGGTGCGCGAACAGACCGGTACGGAGGGATTCCTGGTCGGGCTCGGGCTCGCCGTGCTGCCCGTGCCGCTGCTGGTAGCCGCCTTCCGGTGGCTGGACCGGGTCGAGCCGGGACCCTGGCGGAACCTGGTCTTCGCCTTCGCCTGGGGCGCGTGCGCGGCAGCGCTGATAGCCATCATCGCCAACAGTTTCGCGACCAGATGGATAGCCACCGCGACCGCCGACCCGTCCAGCGCGGACACCCTCGGGGCGACCGTCATAGCGCCGATCGTCGAGGAGTCCGCGAAGGCCGCCGCCGTCCTGCTGGTGTTCCTCTTCCGCAGGCGGGACTTCACCGGGATCGTCGACGGCGTGGTCATAGCCGGGGTGACCGCCACCGGCTTCGCCTTCACCGAGAACATCCTCTACCTCGGCACCGCCTTCGGCACCGACCAGCTCACGGGCGACACCGGCATCGCCTCGGTCACCGCCGCGACCTTCTTCGTCCGCGTCATCATGTCGCCGTTCGCGCACCCCCTGTTCACCGTCCTGACCGGCATCGGCTTCGGCGTCGCCGCGCTCTCCGGGGACCGCCAGCACCTGCGGCGCGGGCTGGTCCCGCTGGGCGGGCTGCTCCTCGCGATGGGCATGCACGCCCTGTGGAACGGCTCCTCGTCGTTCGGCGAGTTCGGGTTCTTCGCGGTGTACGCGGCGATCATGGTGCCCGCGTTCGGGCTGCTGACCTGGCTGGTGGTGTGGACGCGGCAACGCGAGCTGCGCACCGTACGCGAGGAACTGCCCGCCTACGCGGCCGCCGGCTGGCTCACCCCGGCCGAGCCGTTCGCGCTCGGCTCGATGCGGGCCCGGCGACTGGCCCGGGAGTACGCCGGCCGTCACCTCGGCAAGCCGGCCGCGCGGGAGGTCGCCCGGTACGAGGCGTACGCGACGTCCCTCGCGTTCCTGCGGCATCGCGGCCGACGGGGGCGGGCCGGCGCCGACTTCCTCGTACGCGAGCGGGAGTTGCTCAACGAACTGTGGCGGCGGACGGACGTCGCCCGGCCCGCGCTGGAGCACGCGGCCCGGATGACGGCCCCGCCGGTACGGGTGGCCGCGCCGCCCTGGCCGGTCCACGGGGCGTACGGGTACGGCCAGGGTCCGGCCCACGGCCAGGGTTACAGCGCCGGGTTCGGCCATCCGACGGCGCCGGTGTACGGCAGTCCGGCGGCGCCGTCGTACGGGTACGGGTACGGGTACGGGTACGGGTACGGCTACCCCGCGGCACACATCCCCGGACCCGGGCACGGACCCGGACACGGCCCATCGCACGGACCCGGACCCGGATATCCGGCGGAACCGTATCCCGCTCCCCACTCGCACCAGTAGGCCCGGCTGGGCAGGCCGGGCCGAGGCCCTGGTCGGGTCGTCAGACCGAGGCGCGGGTCAGCCGGGTGATCTCCTCCGCCGTCAGTTCCAGCTGCGCCACCCCCAGCAGCGCCGGCAGCTGCTCGACCGTCCGCGCGGAGGCGATCGGCGCGGCCACCGTGGGCTGCGCGGCGAGCCACGCCAGGGCGACCGTGGGGATCCGGGTGTCGTGAGCCTGGGCGATCTCGTCCAGGGCGGTGAGGACGTTCCGGCCCCGTTCCGTGTCGAGGTGCTTGGCGGCGCCGGCCGCGCGGGCGCTCTGCACGGTCGTACCGGGCCGGTACTTGCCGGTGAGGAAGCCGGCGGCCAGGGCGAAGTACGGGACGGCGGCGAGGCCGAAGCGGGCGGCGAGGTCCTGGAGTCCGCCCTCGTAGGTGTCGCGGGAGACCAGGTTGTAGTGGGGCTGGAGGGCGACGTACCGGGCCAGGCCCTCACGGTCGGAGAACTCCAGGGACTCCTGGAGGCGCTCGGGCGTGATGTTGGAGGCGGCGATGTGCCGCACCTTGCCCGCCCGCACCAGTTCGTCGAGCGCGCCGACGATCTCCTCGACGGGCACTTCGGGCTTGTCGAAGTGCGTGTAGTAGAGGTCGATGTGGTCGGTGCCCAGACGGCGGAGCGAGGCGTCGGCGGCGGCCTTGATGTTGTCGGCGGACAGGCCGGGGAACTCGGGGTGCTGGCTCACCTTGGTGGCGATCACGACGTCGTCGCGGTTGCCCCGGGCCTGCACCCACCTGCCGATGATGGTCTCGGACTCACCACCGCTGTTGCCCTCGATCCACGCCGTGTAGGAGTCGGCGGTGTCGATGAAGTTGCCGCCCGCGGCAGCGTAGGCGTCGAGTACGGCGAAGGAGGCCGTCTCGTCGGCGGTCCAGCCGAAGACGTTGCCGCCGAGGGAGAGCGGGAAGACCTCGAGGTCGGAGGAGCCGAGCTTGCGAAGAGAAGTCATGCTTCGTGTCAACGGGCGCCGACGGCCCGCCCATTCCAGGCGTGACGCGAAGAACATGTGAACAGCACGTAGGACCGGCACCCATGCCCGGCACGGACCGGCAGCCCCGACGCGGAGGGCGTCGGGGCTGCCAGGTGGATCAGGGTGACCGAACGAACCGGCTCAGGGGGTCCGAAGCAACGGCTCAAGGTTCGGTTCCCGGACGGCCGGCTCGGGGGCTCCGGAGGGACGACTCAGGGGTTGAGGCCCTTGTCGCGCAGCCAGGCCGCCGGGTCGATGCCTTCGGCGCTGCCGCCCGGGTGGACCTCGAGGTGGAGGTGGGCCCCGGTGACGTTCCCGGTGGCGCCCACCCGACCGATCACATCGCCGGTGGCGACCTTCTGGCCGACACTGACGCTGATCGACGACTGGTGGCAGAACCACAGCTCGGTGCCGTCGTCCAGGGTCAGGATGGTGCGGTAGCCGTACGAACCGGCCCAACCGGCCTCGGTGATGGTGCCGCTGTGGACGGCCTTGATGAGCGTGCCCGTCGGCGCGGCGAAGTCGAGACCCGTGTGGTAGCCGGAGGACCAGAGCGAACCGGCCTGACCGAAGGTCGAGGTGATCGTGTACGAGGAGGTCGGCAGCGTGTACTGCTTGGCCAGCTCGGCCAGGCGCGCGGCCTCGGCCTTGGCGGCTGCTTCCTCGGCGGCCTTCTTCTTCGCGGCGGCGGCCTTGGCCTCCGCCTCCTTCTCGGCCTTGGCGGCGGCGTCGGACTCGGCCTTGGCCGCTGCGGCGAGAGCCTTGACCTCGACCTGGGACTGCTGCGACTCGGCCTGCGCCATGATCCGGCTGCGCAGTGCCTCGCCGGCGTCGGCGGCGCTCTCCTCGGTGTCCACGGCGGCTTCGGAGCCGAAGCTGGCGAGGGCCGGCGCGGCTTCCGGGGCGGGCTCGTCGTCGGAGATGAGCGAGCCCACGTTGGGCAGGTCCGGCATCGAGATGGAGACCGGGGCCTTGCCGGTGTTGGCGCTGGCCATGCCACCCGCGCTGACGGCGGCTATGACGCCGACGCCGAGAACGGTGGAGCTGCGGGCGAATCCGCCGCCGCGCTGCTTGGCGACGCGGTGCTTGCCGCGTACCGGGCGAGTGGACTCCGCGGTGGGGTTCCACTCCTCCCAAGGTCCCTCGTCGGTGCGGTAGCCGCCGTAGCCGAAGGTCTCGGTGGACCGCTGGCTGGGCGCGTACGGGGCCTCGGGGGCAGGCGGGTTGGACGCCACGCGGGCGCACTCCTTTCCTTCCGTCGCCTACCGGGTTAGCTGACGGGTTCGGAGCGGGAAGGTCTCCTACGCGCGTATACCGGTCGTGGACTCTGCGAGTTCACGACGGCTTCCGCGTGATTCACCCCATGGTGGTGGTTCCCCGGTTCCCTTGCGGGATTCGGCACGTGCCGCACGGAGCCGACTCTGGTGCCGGCTGGGACGACCGCGCTGCGTTATCGAACGTTAATAGACCCGGGGGTGGGTTTCCAAGCTGTTCCTCTTGATCAACAACATTTCTGGCCTGGACTTTTGGGCTACCAGCGGTGAAAAACGGGCGAGTTGACCACGCCTCGACATACCCCGGAAACGCTTCATCAGTCACAGGAGTTTTGATGGTGACTCAGTCGTCATGCGCAGGGCGGTCGACCGGTCACCAAGAGTGAGGAAGCGATCGACGGGGTCGACGAAAACGCCGAAGGCCGGAACCCTTTCGGATTCCGGCCTTCGGTCCATCAGTAGCGGGGACAGGATTTGAACCTGCGACCTCTGGGTTATGAGCCCAGCGAGCTACCGAGCTGCTCCACCCCGCGGCGATGAACACAACTGTACGCCATCAGCGGGGCGGAAAGCACATCGGTTGATCCGCGGGGCCCCAGCGGCCTCACAGGAGGTGGCGGTTCGGCTCCTTCGCCCGCTCCTCGTACTCCGGGAGGACGAGGACGTCGACGCCCCGGGCCGTCAGCAGACCGGTTCCGTCCGCCTCGGTGACGAAGGTGTCCGGCTCGCGCCAGGCCGTGACCACCCGGCGCACCCCTGCGTCGAGGATGAGGCGGGCACAGGGGGCCGGGCGGGAGGAGCGGCGGGCGCACGGTTCGAGGCTGCTGTAGACGGTGGCGGTGGGCAGCCGGGGGTCGGCGGGGTCGAGCTTCGCGAGGGCGGCCTCTTCGGCGTGCACGACCGGGTCGCCGGCCTCGCGGGAGTGGCCGCGTGCCAGCTCCGTGCCGTCGGCGGCCACGATCACCGCGCCCACGCTGAAGGCGGTCTCCGACGGCGGGCAGTCGGCGGCGAGTGCGCAGGCGAGGGCCAGCCAGTGCCGGTCGGCCGCGGCGGGCAACGGTCCGGCACCGGGGGCGGTGGGCTCGTAGCGGTTCAGGACGACGTCCTCGATGCGCCGGGTCTCCAACAGACGCAGGCGCCCGCCCTGGTAGCCGCCCGGCCCGAACAGGCGGGGCGCGGCCGGGTCGCCCACGAAGAGCGGGGCGAGGACGAGCTGGAGTTCGTCGGCGAGGCCCTGCCGGAGCAGCTGGGTGTGGATCGTGCCACCGCCCTCGACCATGAGGCGCCGTACGCCGCGCACGTCGTGGAGGTGTTCGAGGAGGCGGCGCCAGTCCAGTTCGGGGCCGAGCGGGACGGCGTCCGCTGCGATGCCGAGCGCGTGGACCCGCTCGGCGCCCTTCTCCGTCGTGTACACGATCTTCTCGCCGCCCGTGTGCCAGAAGTTCGCCGCCGGGTCGAGATCGCCGGAGCCGCTGACGGTGACCTTGAGGGGGTACGGCGGCAGTCCGGCGGCCACGCGGGCGGCGCGGCGCTCGGGGGAGTTCACCAGGAGCCGGGGGTTGTCGGCGCGGATCGTGCCGGCGCCGATGAGGATGGCGTCGACGGAGGCCCGTACCTCGTCGACGCGGTCGAAGTCGGCGCGGCTGGAGAGGAGCAGGCGCTCGGGCGTGGTGTCGTCCAGATAGCCGTCGAGGGAGACGGCGGCGGACAGCAGGACGTACGGGTACGGCATCGGCGCGGCTCTCCCTGGGATGACGGGCAGGGCTTGGTTCAAGTTTGAAACAAACTTACACTGGGGGCATGACGACTCGCTGGCTCACCCCCGAGGAGCAACGCGCCTGGCGCGCGTACGTTGCCGGCTACCTCCTCCTCGAGGACGCGATCGACCGGCAGCTCCAGCAGGAGGCCGGCATGCCCCACCTGTACTACTCCATCCTCGCCAACCTCTCCGACATCCCGGAGCGGCGGCTGCGGATGACCGACCTCGCGGAGCGGCTGAAGATCACCCGCAGCCGGCTGACCTACGCGGTCTCCCGGCTGGAGAAGGACGGGCTGGTACGGCGTGAGGACTGCCAGTGGGACAAGCGCGGCAGCGTCGCGGTGCTGACGGACGAGGGCATGGCGGTGCTGGAGGACGTGGCGCCCGGCCATGTCGAGACGGTCCGCACGGCCCTGTTCGACCGGCTCACCCCCGAGCAGGTGGGACAGCTGGAGGAGATCTTCACGCAGGTCGCACGCGGGTTCCAGGAGAAGGACGGCGGCGAGACGGCACCGGAGGACCTCCCGTGGCGCCGCCGCTCGTCGCCCTGCTCCGGCACCCCGTGACCGCGGCGCCGTGACCCCCGTGACCGCGGCCCCGCAACCGGGGGCCGTGATCGCGACCGCCTGACCGCGGCCTCGTGAGGGGCGCCACAAACCAGTTGCTTCAAATTTAAAGCATGGGGTAGGGTCTCGACTCGTTGGATCTGCTTCAAATCTGAAGCACAAGGCGGCCCAGCGCCGCCTTGCCACCGTCCTCCGGACCCGGGAGACCGCATGCCCGACACCCCCGCCGCCACCCCGCGCGCCCGCGTCCGGGTACCGCTGCGTTTCCCCGACGGCTACTCCGTCGACGCCGAGCTGGTCACCTTCCACGGCCTCGTCGACGGCCAGGAGCACGTCGCCGTCGTCCTCGGTGAGCGGGCGCCCGGCGCCACCCCCCTGGTCCGGCTGCACTCCGAGTGCCTGACCGGTGATGTCTTCGGCTCCGCCCGCTGCGACTGCGGGCCGCAACTGCGCGAGGCGGTCGAGCGCATAGCCGGGACCGGCGGTGTCCTGCTCTACCTCCGCCAGGAGGGCCGCGGCATCGGCCTCTACAACAAGCTCGACGCGTACGCCCTCCAGGACCAGGGCCTGGACACCTACGAGGCGAACGCCGCGCTCGGCCTGCCCGAGGACGACAGGGACTACACGGCCGCCGCCCAGATGCTGCGCGCCCTGGGCATCACGAGCCTGGACCTGCTGTCCAACAACCCCGACAAGGCGGGCCAGTTGCGCGACCTGGGCATCGAGGTCCAGGACCGGGTCCCGACGGGCGTCTTCACGACCCCGCACAACGTCCGCTACCTGCGTGCGAAGGTCCTCCAGACCCAGCACACGCTGCCGCTGGCCGACCTCACCGGGCTCGGCGTGGGCTGACCGCCGGCGGTGCGAACGGGCCGTCCAGCGCGGCCCACTGGAGCAGCATGATGGTCTTCGCGTCCGCGATCGCGCCGGTGCGGACGAGGTCGAGGGCCTCGGCGAAGGGGAGTTCGACGACGGTGATGTCCTCGCCCTCGGCCGCCACGCCCGCCGTGTCGGCACCGGGGGCGGAGGCGTCGTAGGGCGCGGCGAAGAAGCTGAGGCGCTCGGTGACCGAACCGGGGCTCATGAACGCGTCGAAGACATGCTCGACGTCGTGCACCGCGCGACCGGTCTCCTCGGCCGCCTCGCGGCGGATCGCCTCGCGCGGGTCGTCGCCGTCCAGGAGTCCGGCGGCGGCCTCCAGCAGCATGCCGTCCGGATGTCCGTTGACGTACGCGGGCAGCCGGAACTGCCGGGTGAGCAGGACCGTACGGCGGTCGGGGTCGTAGAGCAGGATCGTGGCGCCGTCGCCCCTGTCGTACGTCTCGCGCAGTTCGCGGCTCCAGTGGCCGTCGCTGTGCCGGTAGTCGAAGGTGGTGCGGCGCAGGACGGACCAGTCGCAGGCGAGGACCTCGACGTCGAGGACGCGGACCCGGTCGTTGCCGGTGAGGTCGCGTCCGTGGCGGTCGAGTCCGGTGCGGCCGCGGGGGTCGGGGACGTCGATGCCGGGGGTGCCGGGGGCGGGCCGGGGCGGAGCGTCGTGGGAACCGGACGCGGGGGCGGGTGCGGTGTCGACGTGCTCGGTCATCGGCGGCCTTCGAGGAGGGTGGCAGCGGCGTCGGGGACGGCGCCGAGGTCGGCGTAGACGGGCTTGCCCTGGGCGCGGGCCTGCTCGGTCATCCGGTCCGCGCCCTGCGACGGACCGCCGATGCGCAGCACCGCGTCGCAGCGCTCCAGCAGGCGTTCGGCGACGGGGTGGAAGAGCTCGTCGAAGAGCGGGTCGCCGGGGGCGGCGCCGCCCGCCGCCTCCAGCAGGGGCAGCGCGAGCGCCTCGCCGGTGACGGGCAGGTGCCCGGCGCGGAACAGGGCGAGGGCGACCTCGTTCATGGCCCTGACATGGGCCGCGAGCTTCGCGGGGTCGTCGCCGGTGCCCGAACGGTACGGGCCGGCGACCAGGATCATCAGCGGTTTCACGGGGTCTCCTGGAACGGGTTCAGGCCAGCCGGGTCTCGACGCCTGCCTCACGCAGGGCGTCCAGGGTCTGCGGGCCGCCGGGATGGGTGGCGGGGTCCGCCGCGGCGGCGTCGGTGACGAAGGACTGCACGGCGTCGAGCGGGGCGACCTGACTGAACGCGCGCACACCGAGCTTGGTCGCGTCGGCGACGGCGACCGTACGGGCGGCCTGACCGAGTCCCACCTGCTTGACGGCCGCGTCCTCGAGCGAGAACTCCGACCAGCCGTGCACGGCGTGCACCCCGCCGATCGACATCACGAACACGTCGAAGGCCAGGGACTCGAGGGTGCGCAGGGCCAGCGGTCCGACGAGGGACCGCTCACCCGGGCGGGACCGGCCGCCGACGACCAGCAGGTCGATGCCGGGCCGGTCGGCCAGCCGCAGCGCCGCCTGGAGACTGAGCACGGCCACGGTCAACGGGCCCCGCGCGGCGAGGTGTTCCGCCACGTGCACGGTCGTGGTCCCGGCGTCCAGCAGCACCCGTGACCCCGGCTCGACGAGTGCGGCGACGGCCGCGCCGAGCCGATCCTTCGTCGCCGCCTGCCACGCCTGCCGGGCCTCGAAGCCGCCGCCCTCCTCGCGCGGCCGCCCGGCGACGGCCCCGCCGTGCACCCGCCGCACCAGCCCCTGCCGCTCCAGCACGTCCAGGTCCCGGCGCACGGTCATCTCCGAGACCCCGAGCCGCTGGGCGAGCTCGGCGACGGAGACCCGCCCCTGCCCCTGCCCTTGGTCCCGGCCGTGACCCTGCACGAGGCGAAGGGTCAGGTCGAGACGGTCTGCGACATCCATGACGCCATTTCTACCACGTCAATGTTCGAATGAACATCGACATGTTCACCTACTCCTGGGAACCCAGCGGAGTCGCCTGGACCTCGGGAGCGTGCGGATAGGCGGCCGACCGGTGCTGGAAGGAGAGGATCTTCGGGTTCTGGACGACCCCGTCGCGGATCTCGACGGCCTTCCTGACCGTGGGGTCGGCGTCCCATGCCGCGGGGCCGCTCATGACCTTGCGCAGGTACGGAAGGAGCGCCTCGCTGATCTCCCAGGTGGCGGAGTTCCACAGGTGGGACGGGCTGTGATCCACCGCGTAGTAGTGGCACCCCGGCCCCACCGCGGGCATGGGCTCGCCGAAGGTGGTCGGACGGGCCCATGCGAAGCCCATGCCCTCGTCGCAGGCGACGTCGACGAAGAAGGTGCCCGGCCGGAACAGGGCGAGTTCCTCGTCGGTGACGAACATGAGCGGCGCGTCGGTGTCCTGCAGGACGCAGTTGACGATGATGTCGAACCCGGCCAGGTACTCCGCCAGCGGCACGGAACCTGCCGCGGTGACCGCCCGCAGGCGCGACGGATCGTCCTCCTGCTCCTCGAAGTGGGCCATCACGACCGAGGGCATCGGCGAGGCCACCGCCGCGGCGGCGCGCTGGGTGAGCACCGTGACGTCCGTGACCCCCATGGCGCCCAGGCCGGTGACCGCTCCGCGCGCCGTGGCGCCGAAGCTGATCACCACCGCGCGCATGCGGCGGCCGTAGTGCCCGGTCAGCCCGCCGAGCTGGAGGGCGTGCAGCACCGAGCAGTAGCCGGCGAGCTCGTTGTTCTTGTGGAACACATGGACGCTGAAGGCGCCCGTGGGCGTCCAGTGGTTCATGGCCTCCCAGGCGATCAGGGTCAGCCGACGGTCGATGCCGATCTGGGTCATCTTCTCGTCCTGCACACAGTGCGGCCATCCCCACAGGACCTGGCCCTCGCGCAGCTCGGCGATGTCGTCGTGCATCGGCTTGGGCAGCAGCGCGATGTCGCACTCGGCGATCAGCTGCTCGCGGGAGCGCAGGCCGGCCACGAGTGGTCGCAGCGCGTCGTCGGCGATGCCGAACCGTTCGCCGTAGCCCTGTTCGAGGAAGATCCGCTCGCGTACGTCCGGGGCGATCCGGTCGAGGTGACGGGGGTGCAACGGGAGGCGGAACTCGTTCTCCTTGCGGGAGGAGGCGAATACTCCGAGACTCA
This sequence comes from Streptomyces sp. NBC_01334, assembly GCF_035983595.1. Classification (NCBI taxonomy): domain Bacteria; kingdom Bacillati; phylum Actinomycetota; class Actinomycetes; order Kitasatosporales; family Streptomycetaceae; genus Streptomyces; species Streptomyces sp. NBC_01334. The sequence continues at coordinate 4,762,811 of NZ_CP130718.1, forward strand.
TCAGGCTCATGTGGGGCGGCTCATTTCCGACCGGACACGATGTGCTCCGGCATTGCCGTTCCCCGAGGGCGACGCCGAAACGGATGACGGCGTGCGAGGTGCGCTCGGTACCGCCACCGTACTCCCGGCCCGGCCACGGAGCGCCCGCCGCTCGTTTGAGCTCGAAGGATCCGCGAGCCCGAAAGGCGCCTGGGGCCCCCGCGGGCTTCTAGCATGATCGAATGGTTGCCGATGATGCCCAGAGGTCCGGGACAGGACGGGAAGCCGTGTCCCGCGACGACGTCGACGGCGGAAGCGACGCCCGGGAGGGCCCGCACCCCGTGGCCGACCTGGTGGAGCGGGCGGCCGACCTGGTCGAGCCGATCAAGCCGAAGCTGCGTGGCTGGCTCCACGCCGCGATGGTCCCCGCCTCACTGAGCGCCGGCATCGTCCTGATCTGCCTGGCCGGGACCCCTGAAGCGACCCTGGCCTGCGCTGTGTACGCCGTCACCGCCTGGCTGCTGTTCGGGACGAGCGCCGTCTACCACCTGGGCACCTGGGGGCCGCTGGGCGAGGCCGTTCTGCGTCGCCTCGACCACGCCAACATCTTCCTGATCATCGCCGGCACCTGCACCCCGCTGGCCGTGCTCCTCGTGCCGTCGGACCAGCGGGCCCTGCTGCTGTGGATCGTCTGGGCGGGCGCGCTGGCCGGCATCGCCTTCCGTGTCCTGTGGGTCTCGGCTCCCCGCTGGCTGTACACGCCCTGCTACCTGGCCCTGGGCTGGGCACCGGTGAGCTACCTGCCCGACTTCCTGCACGCCGGCGGAGCGGCCGTACTCACCCTGGTGGTGACCGGCGGTCTCCTCTACAGCGCGGGTGCGGTGGTCTACGCCGTCCGCCGCCCCGACCCCTCACCCCGCTGGTTCGGCTTCCACGAGGTGTTCCACACCCTGACCGTGGCAGCCTTCGCCGCGCACTACGTCGCCATCTCCCTTGCCGCCTACTGACCCCGGGCGCACCGCACCGCCGTCCGCCTTGGCGCTGCGCCGACCGCGGCACCGGTATCCCCGCGGGCCCGTCTCGGACGGGTCGGTGCATAGAATCCGATCTCATGCCGAAGCCTGACGAGCTGATCGTTGACATCGCCGCCCTTGTGGAGTCCGAGCAGAGCAATCAGATGCCCCTGACCGTGGTCACCGGTGGTGCCGTCATCACCGGTCGACTGGCTCCCGAAGCCACCTGGCGGCAGAGGGTGTCGGAGGTGCTGACGGACTCCGCCCACCTGGGAGAGTTCTCCGCCGTCTTCGACACCCCCGCGAAGAAGGACGGGCCACCCACGCATCTGCACTTCCATGTCGCCCGGATCCTCCAGGGCACGGTGGGGATCCCCGAGACGGGCGGGATGTACCGCGTGGCGATCGAGGACGTCAGCGCCTGGACCATCGGGGACTTCAGCTACTCCGACCACTGACCGACCGACCCCCCGCCGGGCCGAGAACGGCACGGTACCCGCGCTCACGCACCGGCCCTGGAACGGAAGCAGCGCTCGGGTCGACCGAAGTCGACCCGAGCGCTGCACCACAGGCCGGAAGGGGGTGTCCCCCGCCTCGCCGCCGGTAGGCCCTGTGGGACTCGAACCCACAACCAATGGATTAAAAGTCCACTGCTCTGCCAATTGAGCTAAGGGCCCAGGCGATGTTGCCTCCCCGAGCATAGCCGGACGCGGCCGTGTCTCCGATCGGGTATCGGAGACACGGGCGCGCCGGGCGACGCGAAGCGATCGAGATCGGTCACGGTTCGGGCAGTTCGGCGGGTGCCGCCGCCCGTGACGCCTCGCGGGCGATGGTCCGTTCGTGCTCGGGGTCGAGGAACCAGTTGCGGGCGGAGACCTGCCACCACACCCCCGCGAAGCCCAGCACGACGAGGACGGCGACCGGGGCGTAGTTGAAGGTCTCCCAGCTGACCGGGGAGACCTGGGGCAGCATGAACAGGACGGTGATGACGGCAACCCACGCCACCGACACCACGCCGATCGCCTTCGACCAGCGGCCCAGGTGCCACGGTCCCCGCGCGAAGGCCTCGCCCTTGCGGAGGCGCAGCAGGGTCGGGATGACGTACGCGATGTAGAGGCCGATGACGGCGATCGAGGTGACGGCCGCGTACGCGGTCACGTTGATCAGGTACGGCAGGCCCAGCACCAACGCGCCGCCGGCCGCGAGCCAGACCGCCGCGACGGGCGTGCGGGTACGCGGGCTGACCGTGTGCCAGATGTGCGAGTACGGCAGCGCCCCGTCCCTCGAGAAGGCGTAGATCATGCGGCTGTTGGCGGTCACCGACGCCATCCCGCAGAACAGCTGGGCGCCGATCACCACGAGCAGCAGCAGCTTGCCGGCGGTCGCGCCGAGCGCGTCGAGCAGGATCTGGGCGGGCGGCGCTCCGGTCGGGGAGGCGAGCGCGGCGTCGTAGGACTGGATGGCGTACGTGAAGCCGAGCAGCAGCACGAAGCCCGCGATCCACGAGGTCCAGATGGACTGCACGATCCCCTTGGGGCCGGCCGTCGACGCGTCGTGCGTCTCCTCGGTCATGTGGGCGGAGGCGTCGTACCCGGTGAAGGTGTACTGGGCCATCAGCAGGCCGAGCAGGACGACGTAGACCCCGCTGCCCCAGCCGGTGTTGTTGACGAACTCGCCGAACACGAAGGACGTCGACTGGTGCTTGTCGGGGACGAAGGCCAGCGCTCCGACGATGACGCCCACGCCCAGCACGTGCCACCACACGCTCACGCTGTTGAGGAGGGCGACGATCCGCACCCCGAAGGTGTTCAGCAGTCCGTGCAGCACCAGGATCCCGGCGAACAGCAGGACCGTCCGGCCGGGTGTCACCTCGAAGTCGAACTGGAGGTTCAGATAGGCGCCGAGGAAGGAGGCGGCGCCGAAGTCGATGCCCGCCGTCACCGCCACCTGGCCCAGCACGTTGAACCAGCCCGTGAACCAGGCCCAGGCCGCCGCCGATCGCGGGGGCGCCAGCCGGTGGGCCCAGAAGTACAGGCCCGCCGATGTCGGGTACGCCGAACAGATCTCGGCCATGGACAGGCCGACGAACAGGGTCATCAGCCCGACGGCGACCCAGCCCCAGGTGATCACCGCCGGGCCGCCCGTGTTCATGCCGAACAGATACAGCGTCAGACAGCCCGACAGGACCGAGATGATCGTGAAGGAGACCGCGTAGTTGGAGAACGCCGACATGCGGCGGGCGAGGACCTGGGTGTAACCGAGTTCGGCCAGCCGCTCTTCGTCCGAGAGTTTCCCGGGAGCCGGCCGACCCGCTGTGCCGTCATCTGTCATGCCCCCAGCAATTCCCCTGCCGAAGGCGTGACACACGTCACAACTTGGCTAGAAAATGCCCTTGTAGTTCTGCCACCCGGCGCCGATCTTGACCCGGGCCCCGAACGTGCCCGTCCCGGTGCCGGGCAGCCGGTACAGCCCGCCCGCGGTGTCGCGCACCACGAGGTCCGCCTTCCCGTCGGCGGCGACGAGACGCAGACGGGGTTGCCAGGAGACGCGAGAACGCCGTGGCCCCCACCGATGTTCGGTGGGGGCCACGGCGTTCACTCGACTGAGCCGACGTCAGCCGTTGCGCTTCCAGCGCGGCTTGTCGTCGCGACGGCCGGTCGTGCCGGAGCCGGAGCCGGTGCCGCGGTGGTCGTCACGGCGGCCGAACGGGCGGTCGTGGCCGCCGGAGCGGAAGCCCGGGCGGTCGTCGCGACGGTCACGGTTGAACGGACGGTCGCTGCCACGGTGGGTGGACGGACGGTCGTCGCGACGGTCACGGTTGAAGCCGCCCGACTGACGGTCGTCGCGGCGGAACCCGCCGGAGGGACGCTCGTCACGACGGTCACGGTTGAAGCCGCCCGCGGGACGCTCGTCACGGCGGAAGCCGCCGGAGGGGCGCTCGTCACGACGGTCGTCGCGGCGGTCGTCGCGACGGTCACGGTTGAAACCGCCCGCGGGACGCTCGTCACGACGCTCGAAGGAGCGGCCACCACGGTCGTCACGGCCGGCGCCGCCACGGTCGTCACGGCGGTCGCGGTTGAAGCCACCGCGGTCGTCACGACGCTCGAAGGAACGGCCACCACGGTCGTCACGGCGGTCGTCGCGGCGGAACCCGCCACGGTCGCCGTCACGGCGGTCACGGTTGAAGCCACCGCGGTCGTCACGGTTGAAGCCGCCACGGTCGTTGTCGCGGCGCTCGAAGGAACGGCCGCCGCGGTCGTCACGGCGCTCGTAGTTGCCCCGCTCGTCACGACGCTGACGCGGCTGCTCGTACGCGGGACGCTCGGCGGGCTGCTCGGAGACCGCGGCCTCGGCCGGCGCCTCCGTCACGGTGTTCTGCTCGACGACCGCCTCGGCGGCCGCGACGACAGCCGCCTCCGGGTCCTCGCCACGCTCGCGCGCCACGCGGGCCACCAGACGGTCGGCCTCCTCGCGCAGCTCGGTCGCGCGCCGCTGCGCACGCTCCAGCTCCTTGCTGAGCTGGGAGACCTCACGCTCGGCCTGCTGCGCCGCGTTGCCCGCGGACTCGGCCTGGACCTCCGTCATCGAACGGGCGCCGGTGATCTCGGCGACCTCCGGCTCGAAGGCGGCGCCGCCCTGGATGATGTGACGCCCGGCGTCGACGCCCGCGTCCTCCATCAGACGGAAGATCTGACGGCGCTGGTGCGGCAGCGAGAGGGAGACGACCGTGCCGGTGCGGCCGGCGCGCGCGGTGCGGCCCGCGCGGTGCAGGTAGTCCTTGTGGTCGCCGGCCGGGTCCACGTTGAGCACCAGGTCGATGCCGTCGACGTGGATACCGCGGGCGGCGACGTCGGTCGCGACGAGCGCGTTGACGTAGCCGTCCTTGAAGTCGGCCAGCGTGCGGGTCCGCGCGCCCTGGGTCATGCCGCCGTGCAGCGCGTCCGCCTTCACACCGGAGTCGCGCAGCTGCTCGGCGATACGGTCGGCGCCGAGCTGGGTGCGCACGAAGATGATGGTGCGGCCCTTGCGGGAGGCGATCGCCGCGGTGACCGGCGCCTTGTCCTTGGGCTTCACGATCAGGATGTGGTGCGACATGGTCGTGACGTTGCCCTGGGCGCTGTCGACCTCGTGCGTGACGGGGTTGCTCAGGTAGCGCTTGACCAGCGTGGAGATCTCGTTCTCCATCGTGGCCGAGAACAGCATGCGCTGGCCGCCGCCGGGGATCTGGTCGAGCAGCTCGGTGACCTCGGGCAGGAAGCCCAGGTCGGACATCTGGTCGGCCTCGTCGAGGACGGCGACCTGGACGTTCTCGAGCGAGCAGGCGCCGCGGTTGATGAGGTCACGCAGACGGCCCGGGGTGGCGACGAGGACGTCGACGCCGCGCTCCAGGGCGTACATCTGGTTGCTCATCGACGTACCGCCGCAGACGACCTTCATCTTCAGGCCGAGTACGTCGCCGTACGGCTGAAGCGCGTCCGCGACCTGCATCGCGAGCTCACGCGTCGGCGTGAGGATGATGCCGCGGGGCTTCTTCTTGTCGGTGTGTCCGCCGGACAGCGACGCCAGCAGCGGCAGACCGAACGAGAGGGTCTTGCCGGAGCCGGTGCGGCCGCGGCCGAGGATGTCCTTGCCGGCCAGGGCGTCCGGGATGGTCGCGGCCTGGATCGGGAAGGGGCTGGTCACGCCGTTCTGCGCGAGCTTGCGCACGACGCCCTCGGGGAGCCCGAGGGCGGCGAAGGTGAGTTCGGGGGTCTTGGGGGCCTCGGGCGTCTCGACGATGGCCTCTACGGCCTCGGCGATGGCCTCTTCGGCCCCGACGGTCTCCGCGACCTCGATCGCCTCGAGGTTGATCGGCTCGTCGTTGTTCTCGGGCACGACGGAGTGATCAGTACTGGAAATGGACATGCGAATGCGAAACCTTCCGGAGTCTCAAGTCGGCACGCGCCCGTCAACTCCGTGTTCGCATTGCACTACGACCGCCTCTATGCGGTCAGCCACGGCAAGGGAGAGTACGCGCCACACGGCGCGCTCTGCGGTGGCGCCGGGCAAATGGGATCAAACGATCTACCACTATAAGCACCCTGACCACCGAAGGCAAACCGAGCCTCATCACCGCAGCTCAGCGTCCTCCTCGGGCCGAGGAGAGAACCTGCCGAAGGACCTGCGCGATGGGCCCGTGCGATGGACCTTCCGAGACGGACGGCCTGCCCGGTACAGAGCACCTGCCCGAGACGAACGCCTGTCCGAGACGGACGACTGCCGGGACGGACGTCCGGCCGGGACAGAGCAGCAGGTCTACCAGGCGGGCTCGCCCGCCTCAGGCGCCGGCTCCCGGTCCGCCAGCTGCGCCGCCGCGCCCCCGTCGTCCTCGTGCGCCGAGGACGACGGCTCGGCGACCGTCGGCTCCGGCGTGGGCGACGGCGGCTCCGGCGTGGGCGCGGGCGGCTCCGGGTCGGGCGAGCGCGTGGGCGCGGGCGGCTGCGCTCCCGTGGGCGTCGGCACCCCCGGCTGCTCGCTCGTCCCCGGCCGCACCGCCCCCGGCGAGGCCGGCGCGCTCCGGCCCGCCGACGGCGGGGCCGAGACCGACGCCGAGGCGCTCGCTCCGCCCTTGCCGCCCTTCCCGTGCCCGTGCTTGCCGTCGCCGCCCGCCGCGCCCATCCCGAAGCCGCCGCCGGAGCCCGCCGAGACCCCGCCGGGAGCCTCACCGCCCCGCTGCCCCGCCGAGTGCGACGGCTTGGCCCGGCCGTCCTCCTCGTGCCCCACGCTCATGCAGCCGGCGGCCGTGGCGACGGCCATGACCGTCGCGGCCAGACGAACGGGTACGTACAAGGGGCGCACGGGGCCACCTCCGGGGCAGGCGTAAGGAGTCGACGTGCCCAACTCCCGGCGCCCGCAAGAAGACACGCGCCGACGCGCGCCCCGCTGCCGGACGGCTCAGCCGTAGCCGAGGGCGTGCAGCCGCGCGTCGTCGATGCCGAAGTGGTGGGCGATCTCGTGCACCACCGTGACCTCCGTCTCGGCGACGACCTCCTCCCGCGTCTTGCACATCCGCAGCGTCGGCCCCCGGTAGATCGTGATCCGGTCCGGCAGCACACCGGCGTACCACTCCCCGCGGTCCGTCAGCGGCGTCCCCTCGTACAGCCCGAGCAGCTCGGGATCGTCCGCCGCCGGTTCGTCCTCGACGAACACCGCGACGTTGTCCATCAGTCGCGTCAACTCCGGCGGAATCCGGTCCAGCGCCTCGGCGACCAGTTCCTCGAACTCCTCGCGCGTCATCTCCAGCACAGGCCCATTGTCCGGTACGACGCGGCCGGGGGGAGGTCACGAACCGTCCGCATACCAACGCCCGGACCGGGGCATAGGGCACCAATGGTCCGAGCCCGTCTCCCCACCGCCGCCCTGAAGCGCCGCAAGCCCGCCAGGAGCGGGAACCCGGTCCCCGAACTCGCCGCCCGCCCCAACCCCTGGTTCCGCGCTCTCGGCCTGACCGTCGTCGTCATCGTCGGCGCCTGGCTCGGCCTGCTGATCGTCGGGGACGTCCGCGTGTCCGTCGGCCCCATGAACACGACGATGACCCTGCGCCCGTCCGTCACCGGCGGCACGAAGATCAACATCTCCCCGCTGGGCGCGCTCAGCCTGGACAGCCACATCGCCCCGGTCCGCCTCGACGTGAACGTGGACCAGCTCGACCCCGAGCGCTCCCAGGCCCTCGTCGACCACCCCGAACGCCTCTCCGGCCTCCAGGACGAGGTCGCCCGTGACATCGAGCACGGCACCCTCGACCTCGCGCTCCGCTCCTGCGTCGCCGTGGTCTCCGGCGCCACCGCGCTCGGGCTCGCCGTCTACCGCCGCCCCCGCCGCGCCCTCGCCGCCGGCGGTCTCGCCCTGACCCTGCTGGCCGCCTCGGGCGCGACCGCGTACGCCACCTGGAACCCCAAGTCGGTGCTGGAGCCGCGGTTCTCGGGCCTGCTGTCCTCCGCGCCCTCGCTCGTCGGCAACGCCCGCAGCATCGTCACCGAGTTCGACGTCTACCAGCAGGAACTCGCCCGCCTGGTCACCAACGTGACCAAGCTCTACGACGTCACCTCCACGCTCCCCGCCTTCCAGCCGGACCCCACCACCGTCCGCGTCCTGCACGTGTCCGACATCCACCTGAACCCGGCGAGCTGGAAGATCATCGCCTCGCTCGTGGAGCAGTACAAGGTCAATGTGATCGTCGACTCCGGCGACACGATGGACCACGGCTCGGCCGCGGAGAACGGCTTCCTGGACCCCATCGCCACGCTCGGCGCGCCGTACGTCTGGGTCAGGGGCAACCACGACTCGCTCGTCACCCAGCGCTACCTGGAGGGCATGAAGAACGTGCACGTCCTCGACGACGGCCGCGCGGTCACCCTCGCCGGGCTGCGCTTCGCCGGCATCGGCGACCCCCAGTTCACCCCCGACCGCTCCTCCGCGCCGGGCGCCGAGGAGTCCCAGGAGGAGGCGGGCGCCCGGCTGGCCCAGGCCCTGCGCGCCCAGCGGGACGCCGGCACCCCGGCGGACGTGGCCATCGCCCACGAGCCCTCCGCCGCCCGGAGCACGGACGGCGAGGTGCCCCTCGTCCTGGCCGGACATCTCCACCACGAGGACACGGAGGTCATGAAGAAGGGCACGCGGCTGCGCGTCGAGGGCTCCACAGGCGGCAGCGGACTGCGTGCCGTCGAGGGCAAGTACCCGGACCCCATCGAGGCGTCGATCCTCTACTTCGACCGCGACACCCGCCGCCTCCAGGCCTGGGACGAGATCAAACTCGGCGGCCTGGGTCTGACGACGGCCGAGGTCAGCCGCCACCTCCCGAAGGAGAACCTGCCCGGAGCCGCACCGTCCCCGAGCCCCTCTCCGACTCCCTCCCCCAGCCCGCCGCTCAGCCCGTCCGTGAGCCCCTCCGGAACCCCCTCCAGGACGGCCCCGTAAACCGTTTTGGCGATACCCCCCGCCATCCCATATGCTCATGACGTCCCCGACGCGCTGAGAAGCGCCCAGGCGGGCCGATAGCCCTCATCGTCTAGCGGCCTAGGACGCCGCCCTTTCAAGGCGGTAGCACGGGTTCGAATCCCGTTGGGGGCACGCAACACCGTGTGCGACACTGTCGTACACAACAGCTTGGTCCTGTGGAGCAGTTTGGAGTGCTCGCCACCCTGTCAAGGTGGAGGCCGCGGGTTCAAATCCCGTCAGGACCGCTGAGGTTTCACTGAAACCTCGTGGCTGGGTAGCTCAGTTGGTACGAGCGATCGCCTGAAAAGCGATAGGTCGCCGGTTCGACCCCGGCCCCAGCCACAAGAACGAAAACCCCCTCCGGGCGACCGGAGGGGGTTTTCGTCGCTGCGCGTCGGACGGGGCGGGCCCAAAAGCACTCGCCCCTTCTTTCGCCGAGATGAGATCCTGGATCGCGTATGTCTACGCACCCCACTCCCGGCGCCTCCGCTCCGGGCACTCCCGCCCTCGGCGACCTCGCCCCCCGCCTGACCGAGCTGTCCCTGCGCGACGCGCACCGGCTCGGGCGCAGGCTCGAAGGCGCGCGCAGGATCCGCAAGCCGGAGGCCCGTGCCGCCGTCCTCGCCGAGATCGAGGCGGAGGTCGCACAGGTCGAGGAGCGGATGGTCCTGCGGCGCGGCCGGGTGCCGGCCGTCTCGTACCCCGAGCAGCTTCCGGTCAGCCAGAAGAAGGACGAGATCGCGGCCGCCATCCGTGATCACCAGGTCGTCATCGTCGCCGGTGAGACCGGGTCCGGCAAGACCACCCAGATCCCCAAGATCTGTCTCGAGCTGGGGCGCGGCGTCCGCGGCATGATCGGGCACACGCAGCCCCGTCGGATCGCCGCCCGCACCGTCGCCGAGCGGGTCGCCGAGGAACTCCGCACGCCCCTCGGCGAGGCCGTCGGCTGGAAGGTGCGGTTCACCGACCAGGTGAACCCTGACGCCACCTTCGTGAAGCTGATGACGGACGGCATCCTCCTCGCGGAGATCCAGACCGACCGTGAGCTGCGCGCGTACGACACGATCATCATCGACGAGGCCCACGAGCGGTCCCTCAACATCGACTTCCTGCTGGGCTATCTCGCCCAGCTGCTCCCCCGCCGCCCGGACCTCAAGGTCGTCATCACCTCCGCGACCATCGACCCGGAGCGTTTCTCCCGGCACTTCGGCGAAGCGCCGATCGTCGAGGTCAGCGGGCGGACGTACCCGGTGGAGGTCCGCTACCGGCCGCTCCTCGAAGAGGACTCCGAGGACGCCGACCGCGACCAGATCACCGCGATCTGCGATGCCGTCGAGGAGCTCCAGTCCGAAGGGAAGGGCGACATCCTCGTCTTCCTCTCCGGTGAACGGGAGATCCGGGACACGGCCGACGCGCTGGAGAAGAAGAAGTACCGCTTCACGGAAGTGCTGCCCCTCTACGCCCGGCTCTCGCACGCCGAGCAGCACCGGGTCTTCCAGCAGCACACGGGCCGCAGGATCGTCCTGGCGACGAACGTGGCCGAGACGTCCCTGACCGTCCCGGGCATCAAGTACGTCATCGACCCCGGCTTCGCCCGCATCAGCCGCTACAGCCACCGCACCAAGGTCCAGCGCCTGCCCATCGAGCCGATCTCGCAGGCCAGCGCCAACCAGCGCAAGGGCCGCTGCGGCCGGACCAGCGACGGCATCTGCATCCGGCTCTACGACGAGGACGACTTCCTCGCCCGCCCGGAGTTCACGGACGCCGAGATCCTCCGTACGAACCTGGCCAGCGTCATCCTCCAGATGACCGCGGCGGGCCTGGGCGACATCGAGAAGTTCCCCTTCATCGACCCGCCGGACCACCGCAACATCCGCGACGGCGTCCAGCTGCTCCAGGAACTGAACGCGCTGGACCCGGCCGAGAAGGATCCCCGCCGGCGGCTCACCCAGACCGGCCGCAAGCTGGCCCAGCTGCCCGTCGACCCGCGCCTCGCGCGGATGGTCCTGGAGGCCGACAAGAACGGCTGTGTGCGCGAGGTCATGGTGATAGCCGCCGCGCTGTCCATCCAGGACCCGCGCGAGCGCCCGGCCGACAAGCAGACCCAGGCCGACCAGCAGCACGCCCGCTTCAAGGACGAGACCAGCGACTTCCTCGCCTATCTCAACCTGTGGCGGTACGTGCGCGAGCAGCAGAAGGAGCGCGGCTCCTCCTCCTTCCGGCGTATGTGCAAGCAGGAGTACCTGAACTTCCTGCGCATCCGTGAGTGGCAGGACATCTACTCGCAGCTCCGCACGGTCGCCAAGCAGATGGGGATCCATCTGAACGAGGAGGACGCGCCCGAACAGAGCGTCCATGTCTCGCTCCTCGCCGGGCTGCTCTCGCACATCGGCATGAAGGACGTGAAGGACGGCAACAAGAACGAGTACCTGGGTGCGCGGAGCGCCAAGTTCGCGATCTTCCCGGGTTCGGCCCTCTTCAAGAAGCAGCCGCGCTTCGTGATGTCCGCCGAACTGGTGGAGACGAGCCGTCTCTGGGCCCGCGTCAACGCGCGGATCGAGCCGGAGTGGGTCGAGCCGCTCGCCGGGCACCTGCTGAAGCGGACGTACAGCGAGCCGCGCTGGGAGAAGGACCAGGCGGCCGTCATGGCGGACGAGAAGGTGACGCTGTACGGCGTCCCGATCATCGCCCAGCGGAAGGTCAACTACGGGCGGATCGACCCGGAGACCTCCCGCGACCTGTTCATCCGCAACGCACTGGTCGAGGGCGACTGGCGCACGCACCACAAGTTCTTCGCCGACAACCGCCGGCTCCTCAGCGAGGTCGAGGAGCTGGAGCACCGTGCCCGGCGCCGGGACATCGTGGTGGACGACGAGACGCTGTTCGACTTCTACGACCAGCGGGTGCCCGAACACGTCGTGTCCGGCGCGCACTTCGACTCGTGGTGGAAGCACAAGCGGCACGAGCAGCCCGATCACCTGGACTTCGAGCGGGAGATGCTCATCCGGGAGTCGGCGGAGGCCGTCACCAAGGCCGACTATCCGGACTCCTGGCGGCAGGGTCAGCTGAAGTTCCGGGTGACGTACCAGTTCGAGCCGGGCGCGGACGCGGACGGCGTGACCGTCCACATCCCGCTCCATGTCCTCAACCAGGTCACGGACGAGGGCTTCGACTGGCAGATCCCGGGTCTGCGGGAGGAGGTCGTCACGGAGCTGATCCGTTCCCTCCCCAAGCCGATCCGCCGCCACTACGTACCGGCGCCCAACTTCGCGAAGCGTTTCCTGGACCGGGCGGTGCCCCTTCAGGAGCCGCTCACGACGACCATGGCGCGTGAGCTGAAGCGCATGGTCGGCGTCCCGTTCGAGGCCGACGACTTCGACTGGTCGCGGCTCCCCGACCATCTGAGGATCACCTTCCGGATCGTCGACGAGCGGCGCCGCAACCTGGCCGAGGACAAAGACCTCGAGGCCCTGAAGCTCCGGCTGAGGCCGAAGGCGAGGCAGGCCATCTCGCAGGCGGCCGCGGCCACCGCCGAACGGCAGGGCGGCGAGTCCCTGGAGCGTTCGGGCCTGACGGACTGGACGATCGGCTCGCTCGCCCGCGTCTTCGAGACCCGCCGCGCGGGCCAGCCGGTGAAGGCGTATCCGGCGCTCGTCGACGACGGCGACACCGTGTCCGTGCGCCTCTTCGACACCGAGGCGGAGCAGGCGGAGGCGATGTGGAAGGGCACGCGTCGGCTGATCCTGCGCACCATCCCGGTCAATCCGGCAAAGTTCGCATCCGAGAAGCTGACGAACGCCCAGAAGCTCGCGCTGTCCGCGAATCCGCACGGCTCGATCCAGGCCCTGTTCGACGACTGCGCGATGGCGGCGGCGGACCGGCTGATCGCCGACTTCGGCGGTCCGGCCTGGGACGAGGAGTCGTACCGGAAGCTCTACGAGAAGGTGCGCGCGGAGATCGTCGACACGACGGTGCGGACGGTGGGGCAGGTGCAGCAGGTCCTGGCCGCCTGGCAGGCCTGTGAGCGCCGCCTGAAGGGCGTACGCAGCCCCGTGCTGCTCGCGAACCTGGCAGACGTGCGCAAACAACTGGACGCCCTCGTGAAGCCCGGCTTCGTGACCTGGGCGGGGCTGCGCCGCCTGCCCGACCTCATGCGCTACCTGGTGGCCGCGGACCGGCGGCTCCAGCAGATGCCGACCGGCGTCCAGCGGGACACCAGCCGCATGGAGAAGGTCCACGAGATGCAGGACGAGTACGCGTGGCTGCTGGAGCAGCTCCCGCAGGGCCGGCCGGTTCCCCAGCAGGTCCTGGACGTCCGCTGGATGATCGAGGAGCTCCGGGTCAGCTATTTCGCCCACGCGCTGGGCACGGCGTACGCGGTCTCCGACAAGCGGATCGTGAAGGCGATCGACGCGCTGGCCCCGTAACGGCTCCCGCACGGAGGGTGAGTTCGACCGGCGGGCTCACCCTCCTGTACAGTCCTTCTCGCAGCGCAACGCAACATCAAGTGCCGCAAAACCTGGTCCTGTGGAGCAGTTTGGAGTGCTCGCCACCCTGTCAAGGTGGAGGCCGCGGGTTCAAATCCCGTCAGGACCGCAGTGAACGAGCGAGGCCCGCTTCCCGTCAAGGGAGGCGGGCCTCGCTCGCTGTCGTGACCTGCATCAACCCGCCGACCGCCGGGCCAAGGCGCAGGCCGCGCCCGCGGCGCAGCCGCAATCGGGTACGGCACATCCCGTCAGGACCGCAGTGCCGGAGAGCCCGGATCTTCGGATCCGGGCTCTCCGCGTTGTCCGCCGCTCCCTTGACGCCGTCACTTTCCGCCGGTACCCCAGAAGCCAGGGCCCGTTCCCGCGTGGCCCCGACGGAGGTGGGGCATGGCGGCATCGGTCAGGCACGAGACGCGGGCACTGCTTCGCGCGCACCTGTCGGCCGCGACCCCCTACCGGCATCTGACCCGCCACTGCCCGATCTGCCACCGATTGCTGCGGCTGGCCATGGACGGCCCCCCACGGGGCACGGAGGCCCCTGAAGGGGCCGTGGAGGGCGAGAGCCCCTCGAAGGCCTGATCCGGCGTCCTCATGACCTCCGGCCGCACTCGTGTCCGCACTCGCGTCCGCCAACGGCCGTACCCACGTGGGGTGCTGGAATGAGAGCCTCCTCTAGCGCACATGAGCCAGAGGCAACAAGGCTGCTGGCATGTGACGGGTGTCACGGCATGAGTTTTGAAAAGCCGGGTTCTTACCAGGCTCCTACAACTGGTCAATTTTATATGTGCAATTGCACCACTCCGGAGGATGCCCCCAGGAACCCTCCCAGAGCCTCCCCAGACTCCGACAAGGCCGCTCACAGAGCCACCTGATACGACCCGCCGAGCGCCCTCAAGCAGTCTCAAGCGCACAAAAAAGATCGCGCTGGACCCGGCGGAGTCCAGCGCGATCGACGACGTTCCCAGTGGGCGAGGGGCCTGTTGGGGCAGGACCCACGTCGCTTGTAGCTAGGTTTCGGGCGTCCGAACAGATTGGGGGACCTGACGTGTTGCCCGGTTATTCACTTGTTCAGGCCTCGCTGCGCTGCTGCGGGATACCCGCAAGCAGTGCGCGGACCTCGGCCTCGCGATAACGGCGATGTCCGCCGAGCGTACGAATCGATGTGAGCTTGCCGGCCTTCGCCCACCGCGTGACCGTCTTGGGGTCGACGCGGAACATGGTGGCGACCTCAGCCGGGGTCAGCAGCGGCTCAGCATCAGGGGTGCGAGCGGTCATGAGCGGCCTCCTCGGGAGAACCGAACCTTCTCGGTTCTTTCCTCTAAATTCTGCACCTTGACCCGCGTTGCCCGAAATGGCGGACGCGAGTCGAGTCGGTTATAGGACGAACGGCTTGTCCTCGGCACTACAACTACACCATCCGTCCAGCCGCGTCGGCCAAACCGATGGAATTGCCCCCCAGGTGTTCATCGGCGACGGAAGCCGATGGACCATGCCATAGCGGACAGTCACGCCACTGTGACGATCAGTCACAGGACGATCAGGAGGCATCAGACCCCCCAAAGCGCTGCAATGCTGAGATTTCCCCCCACAGTGGAGCATAAGCAGGCGGACGGAGCCCTCCCCGGACTCCTTGTCCTATTTTGGCACGAGGAGGGGCAAGCGACGCAAGGGCCGTGTACGTGCGTTCCATCACCCTTGCGACATAAGCCCGGATCGGGACCTACGTCCCGTCAGTTCCGTGAAGTGCGGTTGACCGTACGCTGTTCCACTGCTTCACGGCCGTGACGTACGTCACTAATGAAAGCGCTGTCGCGTCTGTCACATCGTCAGATCACAGCAAGCGCGGGAGGTCGGCGGCCGTGCGCACCCACGGCGGCCGTCAGTTCGCCGAGCGCCGCTCCCGCACCGAACGCCACCGCTCCACGAGTCGCGCGTACGCCTCGCCCGCCGCCGCGCCGTCGCCGACCCGCAGCGCCTCGATGCCCTCGGCCACGTCCTTCGCCGAGTGATCGTCCTCCAGATCACCCGCCGGCAGCACGTGCACCAGACCGCCGTAATCCAGTTCCACCAGCGAACGCGGGTGGAACTCCTCGAGCCAGCGACCCACGTCCACCAGGCCCTCGACGAGCGGCCCGCCGTCCATGGTGTCCTTCAGCGTCCGCAGCGACCGGGCCACCCTGCGCCGCGCCTGCACCATCGGGGTGCGGTAGCGCAGCACGGGGGCCACCTCCGCCGTCCCCTTCTCGTACTCCCGCTCCTCGTCGGAGACCAGCACGAACCAGTTCAGGGGCACCTGCCAGACGGCGGTACGGATCCACGGGCGGGCATCGGGGTTGCGTTCCAGCCACCGCTCGTGGTCCTTGGCGGCCTCCAGGCGCACGACCTCGGGCAGTGCCGCCTCCAGGACCGGCCGGGGCAGCTCGTCGTCCAGCTCCGCCAGGGCCAGCCAGCCGCGCAGCCGGGTGCGCCAGGGGCAGACACAGAGCACCCCGTCCACCTGGGCCAGGAACGCGTCGCCGCTCTCGTGCACGGGCACCGCGACCGGCGGGGTGGGCAGCAGGTCGGCCAGCGAGCGGCGCAGCTCGTCCTGGTAGGAGGGGAGCTCGGGGCGGCCGGCGTAGCGCGCCCAGTGGGTGCGCTCGGGCTCGGGGAAGGCGGCCAGCGGCTCGTACACACGCAGATAGACCGCGTACGGAACGACCACCGAGGACACCTTGGGCACGCCTGCTCCCTCCCCCTTCGGCCGATCGGGAAACCCTGCGAATCGTCCCATGGCGGTACTCCGGGAGAAGGTGATCCCCGACACTGCGAGATCGGCGGGCCGGGCAGGCTCTACTCTCAGTCCATCAGGCCCGCCACCCTTACGGTGCCTGCGTCCCGACCGCCGCTCGATACCCGGGAGTCACCACAGTGACCGACGTTTCCGGCGCACCTGCTGATGTACTGCACACCCTGTTCCACTCGGACCAGGGCGGTCATGAGCAAGTCGTGCTCTGCCAGGACCGCGCCAGCGGCCTCAAGGCCGTCATCGCCCTCCACTCCACCGCTCTGGGCCCGGCCCTCGGCGGTACCCGTTTCTACCCGTACGCGACCGAGGCGGAGGCCGTCGCCGACGCGCTGAACCTCGCGCGCGGGATGTCGTACAAGAACGCCATGGCCGGTCTGGACCACGGCGGCGGCAAGGCCGTGATCATCGGCGACCCCGACACGATCAAGACCGAAGCGCTGCTGCTCGCGTACGGCCGTTTCGTGGCCTCGCTCGGCGGTCGGTACGTGACCGCCTGCGACGTCGGCACCTATGTCGCCGACATGGACGTCGTGGCCCGCGAGTGCCGCTGGACGACCGGGCGCTCACCGGAGAACGGCGGGGCCGGCGACTCGTCCGTACTGACCGCCTTCGGTGTCTACCAGGGCATGCGGGCCTCCGCGCAGCACCTGTGGGGCGACCCGTCGCTGCGGGGCCGCAAGGTCGGCATCGCGGGCGTCGGCAAGGTCGGCCACCACCTGGTGGAGCACCTGCTGGCGGAGGGCGCCCAGGTCGTGATCACGGACGTGCGCGAGGAAGCCGTGCGGCGGATCGCCGACAAGCACCCCTCGGTGGTCGTGGTCGCCGACACCGAGCGCCTGATCGAGATCGACGGGCTCGACATCTACGCGCCCTGCGCGCTCGGCGGTGCGCTGAGCGACGACTCCGTGCCGGTGCTGACGGCGAAGATCGTCTGTGGCGCGGCCAACAACCAGCTCGCCCACCCGGGTGTGGAGAAGGACCTCGCCGACCGCGGGATCCTCTACGCGCCGGACTACGTGGTGAACGCCGGCGGGGTCATCCAGGTCGCCGACGAGCTGCACGGTTTCGACTTCGAGCGGTGCAAGGCGAAGGCCGCGAAGATCTTCGACACCACGCTCGCCATCTTCGCTCGTGCGAAGGCGGACGGGATTCCGCCGGCCGCGGCGGCCGACCGGATCGCCGAGCAGCGGATGCACGAGGCCGCCCAGGCGCGCGGCTGGTGACCCTCGAGTAGGGCCCCGCGGCAACCCCTCCAGGGGTTTCGGCGGTACCGCCGGGAGGAAAGTTGGAGAGAACTCTCACTCTTCCCGGCGGGTCGGCCGCGGATAAGTGGTTAAAATCGCCACTGACCAGCGAGGACGGGGCGACCGAAAGGTGCTGCGCACACGCGCGTGCTACGGGCGACGTACCGTACGGGCGTGGGCTCAGGTACCGTGGGAGCCCTACGACGGGCTCTCCACGGAGAGACCGTCCTGGATCATGAACGCGTGTCAACCTGGGGCCGTCGAGCCCCGTCGTTGAGGGGGTCGAGCCATGGGGCGCGGCCGGGCCAAGGCCAAGCAAGCGAAGGTCGCCCGCCAGCTGAAGTACAACAGCGGCGGGACAGATCTCTCACGCCTGGCCGAAGAGCTGGGCGCATCGCCATCGAATATTCCGCCGAATGGTGAGCCATTCGAGGACGATGACGATGACGATGAGCAAGACGACGACCCGTACGCCCGGTACGCCGAGCTGTACGGGGACGACGACGAGGATGACGGCGAGGATTCCTCGCAACACCGTCGCGGCGCTTGACCTTGTACTGAGCACCCGCCCGGTCGGTGACTTCGGTCACCGACCGGGTCTTGTGCTGCCTACGCGGTCATGGGCCTGCCCGGTCGCAGGCCCGCCCGGTCCTCAGCCGGCGTAGTCCCCGACCAGCTCCGCGCCCGTCGGGTGCTCGCCGCGTTCGGTGATCTCGCCGGCGACCCAGGCCTCCACGCCACGGTCGGCCAGCGTCGCCAGGGCCACGTCGGTCGACTCCTCGGGCACGATCGCCATCATGCCGACGCCCATGTTCAGGGTCTTCTCCAGCTCCAGGCGCTCGACGGAGCCGGTCCTGCCGACCAGGTCGAAGATCGGGGCCGGGGTCCAGGTGGAGCGCTCCACGACGGCGTGCAGCCCGTCCGGGATCACCCGGGCCAGGTTGGCCGCGAGGCCGCCGCCGGTGATGTGCGAGAAGGCGTGGACGTCCGTCGTGCGGGTGAGCGCCAGACAGTCCAGCGAGTAGATCTTGGTGGGCTCCAGGAGCTCCTCGCCGAGGGTGCGGCCGAGGTCGTCGATCCGCGCCTCCAGGGACAGCCCGGCCTGCTTCAGCAGGACGTGCCGGACCAGGGAGTATCCGTTCGAGTGAAGACCGGAGGCCGCCATGGCGATCACCGTGTCACCCGTGCGGATACGATCCGGGCCGAGCAGCCGGTCGGCCTCCACGACGCCCGTACCGGCGCCGGCGACGTCGAAGTCGTCCTCGCCCAGCAGACCCGGGTGCTCGGCCGTCTCGCCGCCGACCAGGGCGCAGCCGGCGAGCACACAACCCTCGGCGATGCCCTTGACGATGGCGGCGACCCGCTCGGGGTGGACCTTGCCGACGCAGATGTAGTCGGTCATGAACAGCGGTTCGGCGCCGCACACCACGATGTCGTCCATGACCATGGCGACCAGGTCGTGACCGATGGTGTCGTACACACCGAGCTGACGCGCGACGTCGACCTTCGTGCCGACGCCGTCCGTGGCGGAGGCGAGCAGCGGACGCTCGAAACGCTTGAGGGCGGAGGCGTCGAAGAGACCGGCGAAGCCGCCGAGGCCGCCGAGGACCTCGGGGCGCTGCGTCTTCTTCACCCACTCCTTCATCAGCTCTACGGCGCGGTCGCCCGCCTCGATGTCGACTCCGGCGGCCGCGTAGGACGCGCCGGAGGCACTGCCCGTGGCCGGAGGGGACTGATCAGACACAGAAGACATTGCCTGGGATCTTTCGGGTTGGTGAAACGGGGCTCTGCGGCGCTACGGGCGACGGATGGCGTCAGCCGCGGCCGTGGCTGCGGGACCCGCGGCCAGCTCGGTCTCCAGGAGCTGCTTGCCGAGCAGCTCGGGGTCCGGAAGCTCCATCGGGTACTCGCCGTCGAAGCAGGCGCGGCAGAGGTTCGGCTTGGCGATGGTGGTCGCCTCGATCATGCCGTCGATGGAGATGTACGAGAGGGAGTCGGCGCCCAGGGAGGTGCCGATCTCGTCGATGGTCATGCCGTTGGCGATGAGCTCCGCGCGCGTGGCGAAGTCGATGCCGAAGAAGCAGGGCCACTTCACGGGCGGCGAGGAGATCCGGATGTGGACCTCGGCCGCACCCGCCTCGCGGAGCATGCGGACCAGGGCCCGCTGGGTGTTGCCGCGCACGATCGAGTCGTCCACGACGACCAGGCGCTTGCCCTTGATGACTTCCTTCAGCGGGTTCAGCTTCAGGCGGATACCGAGCTGGCGGATGGTCTGCGAGGGCTGGATGAACGTCCGGCCGACGTACGCGTTCTTCACGAGACCCGCGCCGAAGGGGATGCCGGAGGCCTCCGCGTAACCGATGGCGGCCGGGGTGCCGGACTCCGGGGTCGCTATCACCAGGTCGGCGTCGACCGGCGCTTCCTTGGCCAGCTTGCGGCCCATCTCCACGCGGGAGAGGTACACGTTCCGGCCGGCGATGTCGGTGTCCGGGCGGGCCAGGTACACGTACTCGAAGACACAGCCCTTGGGCTTCGCTTCCGCGAACCGGGAGGTCCGCAGTCCGTTCTCGTCGATGGCGATGAACTCGCCGGGCTCGATCTCACGGACGTAGGCGGCGCCGCAGATGTCGAGGGCGGCGGACTCGGAGGCGACCACCCAGCCGCGCTCCAGGCGGCCGAGGACCAGCGGGCGGATGCCCTGCGGGTCGCGGCCGGCGTAGAGGGTGTGCTCGTCCATGAAGACGAGCGAAAAGGCGCCCTTGACCTGCGGAAGGACCTGGTGGGCCGCTTCCTCGATGGTCAGCGGCTTGCCGTCCTCGTCGACCTGGGCCGCGAGCAGCGCGGTGAGCAGGTCGGTGTCGTTGGTCGCCGCGACGCGCGGGGTGCGGCCTTCCTGCTTGGGCAGGTCGGCGACCATCTCGGCGAGCTGGGCGGTGTTGACGAGGTTGCCGTTGTGACCGAGCGCGATCGAGCCGTGCGCGGTGGCACGGAACGTCGGCTGGGCGTTCTCCCACACGGAGGCCCCGGTGGTCGAGTAGCGGGCGTGTCCGACCGCGATATGACCCTGGAGCGAACCGAGCGAGGTCTCGTCGAAGACCTGGGACACGAGGCCCATGTCCTTGAAGACGAGGATCTGGGAGCCGTTGCTGACCGCGATCCCCGCGGATTCCTGACCTCGATGCTGGAGGGCGTAGAGCCCGAAGTAAGTGAGCTTGGCGACCTCTTCACCGGGAGCCCAGACTCCGAAGACGCCGCAAGCGTCCTGGGGGCCTTTCTCGCCGGGGAGCAGATCATGACTGAGTCGACCGTCACCACGTGGCACGCCACCGAGTGTAGGCGAGATCGACCACTGGTCCGAATTGGGGATACCCGCCGGTAACTCGATCACCGGCCGGCCGCCACCTCCATGATCGACTCATTTCCGCAGGTCAATGGCCGGATATGGTGATCCATTGGATGGTCGGACGGCCCCCGGGGGCGACCGCCCGAGCACCCGTTCCGCAGGGGCGAGTGAGGTGTCGCACATCATCGCGGCCGACGGGCGCGCCTCACCGGAGCCGGGGAGCCTCCCCCGGGTCATTTCCTGGTCAGCAGGACCTGATCGCCGTCGGCCGTGGCGAGCGTCAGCGTGGTGCCGTCGACCTCGGTGCTGAGGGCGCCCTCGGCGAGGGTGCCGGCCAGCGTGCGCTCGAAGTCCATCGGCTGGTCCGCGCAGGCCATCCTGGTCGACCTGGCGTCGCTGAACCGGATGCTGTCGCCCTCGACGGCGGCCTTGGCGGTGAAGTTGTTGCAGCCGTAACTGCCCGCCGCCTTGCCGTCGCGGATCTCGACGTGCGCGCCGGCCGGGGCCCGGTGGACGGCGCCGTCCACGGTGACGCTGTCGACGTTCCAGCGGACTCCGGTGACGGGCTGCTCGGCGCTCACCGCCCCGCTGCCGGGCTGCTCACCGTCCGCCTTCTCGCTGCCGCAGGCCGCGGCGAGCGGGATGAGCAGGACGGCCGCGGTCAGCGTCAGTCGCTGCTTGTACATGTGCGTAGGGCTGTGCCTCTGCCGGTACATGCCGGTTCGACGGGACGGGTGGGGCGGTCGGTTCCACCTGGGGTCGGATTCAGGACATGAGGGGCAGCAGCGCCGTGAGGTCGGCCCGCTCGCCGCTCGCCGCGACCTTCGCCTGTTCCACGGCGTCCGGCCAGGTCACCCGGCCCGTGGCCAGCCGGATCCAGGTCAGCGGGTCGGTCTCGACGACGTTGGGCGGAGTGCCCCGGGTGTGCCGGGGACCCTCGACGCACTGCACGACGGCGTACGGCGGGATCCGCACCTCCGTCGCGCCACCGGGCGCCCTGGCGGCGAGGGCGTCGGCGAGGAGCCGGGTGGCGGCGGCGAGCGCCTGGCGGTCGTACGGGATGTCCAGGCCGGGGACGGCGGCGTTCAGGTCGTCGGTGTGGACGACGAGCTCGACGGTCCGGGTGACTAGGTGGTCGGCGAGGCTCATCGCGCCGGTGCGGGTGGCGAGGAGGCGGTCACCGGGGGCGGTCGCGAGATCCTCGGTGATGCGCTCCTCGGTACGGGCGAACAGGGCGTTCAGGTCGGGGTGGGCCGCGGCGAGGTCCCGGGTGCCGTCGGAGATGTCGGCGGCCCGGGCAGCGGTGGCGAACGGCCACTCGAGGAGCGTGAGCTCCGCCTTCGGGGGCTCGTCCCGGTCCAGGTTGCGGCTGACCGTCGCCACCGCCATGGTCACGTGCGCGGCCAGGTCCCGTACGGTCCAGCCCGGCAGCCGCGTCGGCAGCGCGAGCTGCTCGGGGCCGAGGCCGGCCACGGCCCGCCGTACGTTCCCGAACTGCGCGGTGACCGCGGCGCGGGTCTTGGCGGGGTCGTACGCGCGGGTGCGTTTCCTGGCCGGGGGCATGGCGGTGAGCCTAGTGGCCGCCTGTGACACCGGGGCCGTCCCGTTCTGCGCGACCGTGTGACGGCACGACGAAGGCCCCGCCCGTGGGAACGGACGAGGCCTTGACCGCCGTACGGATGCCGCGGGTGGTGCTTACGCGAGCAGCGCCGGGATGGTGTCCTCGTGGGCCTTGCGCAGCTCCTCCAGGGACAGCTCGAACTCACCCTGGAGCTCGACCGTGTCCCCGTCGACGACACCGATGCGGGTGACGGGCAGGCCGCGCGCCCCGCACATGTCGTTGAACCGGAGCTCCTCGGAGCGCGGGACGGCCACCACGGCACGGCCCGCGGACTCGGAGAACAGGAGGGTGAAGGCGTCGAGCCCGTCCGGTACGACCAGCCGCGCGCCCTTGCCGCCGAGCAGCGCCGACTCCACGACCGCCTGGATCAGACCGCCGTCGGACAGGTCGTGCGCGGCGTCGATCATGCCGTCGCGGGAGGCGGAGATCAGGATCTCGCCGAGCAGCCGCTCCCGCTCCAGGTCGACCTTCGGGGGCAGACCGCCGAGGTGGTCGTGGATGACCTGGGACCAGGCCGAACCGCCGAACTCCTCACGCGTGTCGCCGAGGAGGTAGAGCAGCTGGCCCTCCTCCTGGAAGGCGACGGGCGTGCGGCGCGCGACATCGTCGATCACACCGAGCACGGCCACCACCGGGGTCGGGTGGATGGCCACCTCGCCCGTCTGGTTGTAGAGGGAGACGTTGCCGCCGGTCACCGGGGTGCCCAGCTGCTGGCAGGCGTCCGCGAGGCCGCGGATGGCCTCCGCGAACTGCCACATCACCGCCGGGTCCTCGGGCGAGCCGAAGTTCAGGCAGTCGGAGACGGCGAGCGGCTTGGCGCCGGTCGTCGCCACGTTCCGGTAGGCCTCGGAGAGGGCCAGCTGCGCGCCCGCGTAGGGGTCGAGCTTGGCGTAGCGGCCGTTGCCGTCGGTCGCGATGGCGACGCCGAGGCCGGTCTCCTCGTCGATCCGGATCATGCCGGAGTCCTCGGGCTGCGCCAGGACGGTGTTGCCCTGCACGAAGTGGTCGTACTGCGAGGTGATCCACTTCTTGGACGCCTGGTTGGGCGAGGCGACCAGCCTGAGCACCTGCTCCTTGAGCTCGGCGCCGGTCGTGGGCCGGGCCAGCCGGTTCGCGTCGTCCGCCTGGAGGGCGTCCTGCCACTCCGGGCGGGCGTAGGGGCGCTCGTAGACCGGGCCGTCGTGGGCCACGGTCCGCGGGTCGACGTCGACGATCTTGCCGCCGTGCCAGAAGATCTCCAGCCGGTCGCCGTCGGTCACCTCACCGATGACGGTCGCGATGACGTCCCACTTGTCGCAGATCTCCAGGAACCGCTCGACCTTCGCCGGCTCGACGACCGCGCACATGCGCTCCTGCGACTCGCTCATGAGGATTTCCTCGGGCGAGAGCGTGGAGTCGCGCAGCGGTACGTCGTCCAGGGTGACGCGCATGCCGCCGGAGCCGTTCGAGGCCAGCTCGGACGTCGCGCAGGACAGGCCGGCCGCGCCGAGGTCCTGGATGCCGACGACGAGCTTCTCCCGGAAGGCCTCCAGGGTGCACTCGATGAGGAGCTTCTCCTGGAACGGGTCGCCGACCTGCACGGCCGGGCGCTTCGACGGCTTGGCGTCGTCGAAGGTCTCGGAGGCGAGGATCGACGCGCCGCCGATGCCGTCGCCGCCGGTCCTGGCCCCGTAGAGGATGACCTTGTTGCCGGCGCCGGAGGCCTTCGCGAGGTGGATGTCCTCGTGCCGCATCACACCGATGGCACCGGCGTTGACCAGCGGGTTGCCCTGGTAGCAGGCGTCGAAGACGACCTCGCCGCCGATGTTCGGCAGGCCCAGGCAGTTGCCGTAGCCGCCGATGCCTGCCACGACGCCCGGCAGGACGCGCTTGGTGTCGGGGTGGTCGGCGGCGCCGAAGCGCAGCGGGTCCACGACCGCGACCGGACGCGCGCCCATCGCGATGATGTCGCGGACGATGCCGCCCACACCCGTGGCCGCGCCCTGGTAGGGCTCGACGTACGAGGGGTGGTTGTGCGACTCGACCTTGAAGGTGACCGCGTAGCCCTGGCCGACGTCGACGACGCCCGCGTTCTCGCCGATGCCCACGAGCAGCGCGTCGGACTGGGGGGCCTTCTCACCGAACTGGCGGAGGTGGACCTTGGAGGACTTGTACGAGCAGTGCTCGGACCACATGACCGAGTACATGGCCAGCTCGGCGCCGGTCGGGCGGCGGCCGAGGATCTCGACCACGCGCTCGTACTCGTCCTTCTTCAGACCGAGTTCGGCCCAGGGCAGCTCGACGTCGGGGGTCTCGGCCGCGTGCTCGACCGTGTCCAGAGGCGTCCGGCTCATGCGTTGACCAGCTTCTTGAGGATCGAGGTGAAGAACGGGAGACCGTCGGTGCGGCCGGAGCCGACGAGGGGCTCGACGGCGTGCTCCGGGTGCGGCATGAGGCCCACGACGTTGCCGGCCTCGTTGGTGATGCCGGCGATGTCACGGAGGCTGCCGTTGGGGTTGACGTCCAGGTAGCGGAAGACGACCCGGCCCTCGGCCTCGAGCTGGTCGAGGGTGCGCTCGTCGGCGACGTACCGGCCGTCCATGTTCTTCAGCGGGATGTGGATCTCCTGGCCCGCCTCGTAGTCGGCGGTCCAGGCGGTCTCCGCGTTCTCCACCCGCAGCTTCTGGTCGCGGCAGATGAAGTGGAGGTGGTCGTTGCCGAGCATCCCGCCGGGAAGCAGGTGGGCCTCCGTGAGGATCTGGAAGCCGTTGCAGATGCCCAGGACCGGAAGACCGGCCTTCGCCTGCTCGATGACGGTCTCCATCACCGGCGAGAAGCGGGAGATGGCTCCGGCACGCAGATAGTCGCCGTAGGAGAAACCGCCGGGCAGCACCACGGCGTCCACCTGATGGAGGTTCTTGTCCTTGTGCCAGAGAGCGACGGGTTCGGCACCGGCGAGCCGGATCGCACGCTGAGTGTCCCGGTCGTCGAGGCTGCCCGGGAAAGTGACGACGCCAATACGAGCGGTCACTTCGCGGCTCCCGCGACTGCTTCTTCCGACTCGACCTTGACGGTGAAGTCCTCGATCACGGTGTTCGCGAGGAAGGATTCCGCAAGATCGTGGATGCGGGCGAGGGCGGCCTCGTCGACCGGCCCGTCAACTTCCAGTTCGAATCGCTTTCCCTGACGTACGTCGGAGATGCCTTCGAAACCCAGCCGCGGCAGTGCGCGCTGCACCGCCTGGCCCTGGGGGTCGAGGATCTCCGGCTTGAGCATGACGTCGACTACGACGCGTGCCACTGGCACTCCCGGTGGTGTGGTGCTGAGCAGGTGCCTGCGGGTGTCTCCAACAGGTGTCTTCAGACTACCCGTACAAAATTTCTACGCGGGTAGAGTTGTAGGAAACTACGTGAGCGCCATCACGATCAGGTATCGGACCAGTGCCTCGGTGAAAATTTCAGGGAAAGATCCGGGGTGCGCCGACGTTCCCTATTGCCCTGGGACACGCGGGCAGATTTAGTCGAGCTTCACATTGCAATGCCGGGCACTGTACAAATGAATTGCCAATAGCCGATACTTTGCCCCATAACAGGCGGACAGTCGACATCTCCGTGACGTCTTGGCACGTCATCGCAGAGGTGTCGCACGAAGGGACCGATATTCGTGGCGCAGAAGGTCGTGGTCACTCTCTTTGACGACATCGACGGCTCGGAAGCGGCGGAAACGATCGCCTTCGGGCTCGACGGCAAGTCGTACGAGATCGACCTGAATGAAGCCAATGCCAAGAAACTGCGTAAGGCTCTCGAGCCCTACGTCGACGCCGGCCGCAAGCGGTCGAGGTCCGGCAAGGCGTACAAGCAGACGGAGGTCGCACCCGACCCCGCGGCCGTCCGGGCCTGGGCCCAGGCCAACAAGCTGGAGGTGCCGGCGCGCGGCCGCATCCCCAAGAAGGTCTACGAGGCGTTCGCCGACGCCCAGTGAGCCGCACCCGCTGATCGGCTCCCCGTGAGCCGCGGGCCGACGGCCGGTCACCGGCCCCTCGAACGTACCGACTTGCGCTGCACCCCTCCTGGTCAGCTAGAGTCTGGAGCACGCCGAGGGGCCAGGCCGAAAAGCCCAGCTCACGGAGTACACGCGGGTGTAGTTCAGTAGTAGAACATCCCCCTTCCAGGGGGAAGGCGCAGTGTGCGATCCCTGTCACCCGCTCTGCATGACCTGCCTGACCACTGCTGTGGATCAGGTAGGGTGGTGCTCGCGCCGATCGGTGAAAGCCGGTCGGAGGCAATGCGGACGTAGCTCAGTTGGTAGAGCGCAACCTTGCCAAGGTTGAGGTCGCGAGTTCGAGCCTCGTCGTCCGCTCGGGAATCAGACCCCGGTCCATTGGACCGGGGTCTTTTCGTGTGCCGTGAGCGGGTGGGCGACTGCCTTGAGCGGGTGCCTGACGCGAGCGACCGTCTGACATTTGTCATACGGACTGGTGACACCTCGCACTGCTGCCGGCCTCCGCCCGCGGGGAGGCTTGAGGCATGGACACGAATGAACACGTGATCGAGGTCACCGACCTCCGGCGTGTGTACGGGGGCGGGTTCGAAGCGGTCCGTGGGATCTCCTTCCACGTCGACCGCGGTGAGATCTTCGCGCTGCTCGGCACCAACGGCGCCGGGAAGACATCGACGGTCGAGTTGCTGGAGGGGCTCGCGCGCCCCGACGGCGGGCGGATCAGGGTTCTGGGCCACGATCCGTACACCGAGCGGGCCGCCGTCCGGCCGCGCACCGGCGTGATGCTCCAGGAGGGCGGCTTCCCCTCCGAGCTCACCGTCGCCGAGACAGCGCGCATGTGGGCCGGCTGTGTGAGCGGCGCCCGCCCGATCAGGGAGGCGCTGGCGCTGGTCGGGCTCGCCGGGCGGGCCGACGTCCGGGTCAAGCAGCTGTCCGGTGGTGAGCGGCGCCGCCTCGACCTGGCGCTCGCGGTCCTCGGCGAACCCGAGGTGCTGTTCCTGGACGAGCCGACCACCGGCCTGGACGCCGAGGGCCGCCGGGACACCTGGGACCTGGTGCGCGCCCTGCGCGACGCCGGTACGACGGTGCTGCTGACCACGCACTACCTGGAAGAGGCGGAGACCCTCGCCGACCGGCTGGCCATCCTGCACGCGGGCCGTATCGCGGCCGCCGGGACACCTGCCGAGGTGACCGGAGCCCAGCCGTCCCGGATCACCTTCGAACTGCCCGAGGGGTACTTCGTGGGCGATCTGCCTCCGCTGGGCGAGCTGGGGGTGTGCGGTCACGAGGTCGACGGGCGCGTCGTACGGCTGCGCACCCGGGAGCTCCAGCGGGCGGCTACCGGACTCCTGGTGTGGGCCGAGCGGGCCCAGGTCGCGCTGCGCGGGCTGGATGTGCGGTCGGCCTCGTTGGAGGAGGCGTTCCTGGGGATCGCCCGGGAGGCGTCGAAGCACGACGAGACCGAGGAGGTCGCGGCATGAGCGAGGCATCGGTGAAGGACCTGACCACCCGTGCGGTCGGCCGTTCGGTCACGACTCCCGCGAGCCGGATGGCCGCCCTCGCACGGGCCGAGCTGACCCTGCTCGGGCGGAGCAAGAGCACGATCATCGCCGCCGTGTTCGTGCCGCTGGTGCTGCCGCTGAGCCTGGCGTCGGTGGTCGAGGACATGGACGTGGAGGACGTCGGGCTCAGCGTCGGCCTGGTGCTGATGCCCGCCGCGATCGGCTTCTCGCTGCTGTTCGGGGTGTACTCGGCGCTGGCGGCCATCTACACCGCCCGGCGCGAGGAACTGGTGCTGAAGCGGCTGCGTACCGGTGAGCTGCGGGACCCGGAGATCCTCGGCGGGGCTGCGCTGCCCGTCGTCGCCACGGGGCTGGTGCAGTCCCTGGTGCTGGTGGCCGGCACCACGGTCCTGCTCGACGTGCCGGCCCCCGAGGCCCCTCATCTCGCCGTCCTGGGACTGCTGTTGGGCCTGGTGATGTGCGCGGCCCTCGCGGCGGTCACGGCGGCGGTGACCCGGACCGTGGAGAACGCGCAGGTCACCACGCTGCCCATGGTGCTCGTGTCGATGACCGGCTCCGGCGTGACCGTCCCCCTGGAACTGCTGCCCGACCGGCTCGCCTCCGTCTGCGAACTGCTGCCCCTGTCCCCGGTGATCACCCTGATACGCGGCGGCTGGACCGGAAGCCTGTCGGCCTACGAGGCACTGGGCGCCCTGGCGACCGCACTGGCCTGGACCCTGCTGGCGGTGTTTGCTGTACGCCGGTGGTTCCGATGGGAGCCCCGGCGCTGAGGTACGCGCGGCGCCGGGAGTACGGGGAAACGGGGGGCGTGCGGATGCGCAGGCCGTGGGGCTGGTGGGGGCGGAAGAGCACGCCCGCGAAGGTCGAGACATACACGCGGTGGTCGTTCCACTTCTTCGCCGTGGCCGAGTTCATGGCGGTGGGACTGCCGTTCACCGGCGGGCTGCGGACCGGCACGGGGTGGTGGCTGCCGGCGATGACGGTCGCGCACTGCGTCCTGAGCGCGGTGACGGCGTCACGGGCGCTGGACTGGACGCGCGGGCGCCGGCCGCAGCCCGTCCGGCTGCTGTGGGCCCTGGCCGCGGCCACCGCGGTCGTCGCCGTCACCGCGATCGGCATCGCGGAGCACGGTCCGGACCACGAGGGCGTCGACACCGCCGCGGGCGGGGTCTTCGGAGTCGTCCTGGTCTTCGGGGCCGGCTTCACCGCGCTCGGCGTGCGCAGACGACGACGGGTGCTCGCGGTCGTCGCCGGCTTCGCGCTGGGCGCCGGGATCGTGGCGTTCCCGGTCGGACTGCCCGGCCCGGCCACTCTGGCGACGATGACCGCGGTGTTCGTCGGCGGCGGATTCCTCGCCTTCACCTCCGTCTTCTCCGTGTGGCTGCTCGACGCCGTCTACCGGCTCGACGAGGCCCGTGACACCCGGGCCCGGCTCGCCGTCGCCGAGGAGCGGCTCCGGTTCGGGCGGGATCTGCACGACGTGATGGGCCGGAATCTGGCGGTGATCGCCCTGAAGAGCGAGCTGGCCGTGCAACTGGCCCGACGGGGACGACCGGACGCCGTGGAGCAGATGATCGAGGTGCAGCGCATCGCGCAGGAGTCGCAGCGCGAGGTGCGCGCTGTCGTACGCGGATACCGGGAGGCCGACCTGGGCGTCGAACTCGCGGGAGCGCAGGGGGTGCTGAAGGCGGCGGGGATCGCGTGCGCGGTGACCGGGGAGACCGGCGGGCTGTCCGCCGAGGTGCAGTCCGCGCTCGCCTGGGTGGTGCGCGAGACCACCACCAACGTGCTCCGGCACGGAAACGCCGGCCGATGCTCGGTCGCGTTGGACAGGACGGAGGGGCACGTGGTGCTGACGGTGGAGAACGACGGCGCGGGGCCCACCGGCGCCGGCGGGGGTTCGGGACTCGCCGGGCTGCGGGAACGGTTGCGGGGCGTAGAGGGGACGCTGGAGGCGGGGTTCGCCGAGGCGGGCGTCTTCCGGGTCGTCGCCGACGTCCCGCTGAGCGGAAAGGCTGCTGTGAGAGAGGTCGCTTCATGACCGTGCGGGTGCTGCTCGCCGACGACGAACATCTCATCCGGGGTGCGCTGGCGGCGCTGCTCTCCCTGGAGGACGACCTGGTGATCGTCGCCGAGGCGGCCACCGGGCCGGAGGCGCTGGCGATGGCGCTGGCGCACCGGCCCGACGTCGCCGTCCTGGATCTGCAGATGCCGGGCACCGACGGTGTGAACGTCGCCACATCCCTGCGCACCGAACTGCCGGAGTGCCAGGCACTGATCGTCACCAGCCACGGCCGGCCCGGGCACCTCAAGCGGGCGCTCGCGGCCGGTGTGCGCGGGTTCGTCCCGAAGACGGTGAGCGCGCAGCGGCTCGCGGAGATCATCCGTACCGTGCACGCCGGGAACCGGTACGTCGACCCGGAGTTGGCCGCCGACGCGATCGCCGCCGGTGACTCCCCGCTGACCTCGCGTGAGACGGAGGTTCTCGAACTCGCCGCCGACGGGGCGCCCGTCGCGGAGATCGCCGAGCGGGCCGCGCTGTCCCAGGGGACCGTGCGGAACTATCTGTCGTCGGCCGTCTCCAAGCTCGGGGCGGAGAACCGGCACGCGGCCGTGCGGCTCGCCCGGGAGCGGGGTTGGGTATAGTTGGCCTCGCGCCACGGCGCACTGCGGACGTAGCTCAGTTGGTAGAGCGCAACCTTGCCAAGGTTGAGGTCGCGAGTTCGAGCCTCGTCGTCCGCTCCATCGCAAAGGCCCCGGTCATCGACCGGGGCCTTTCGCGTCAGGCCCAGCCGATGCCCGTCAGGCGCTCGTAGGCCTCGACGTACTTCGCGCGGGTAGCGTCCACGATGTGCTGCGGCAGGGGCGGCGGGGGCTGCTCGCTCGCCCGGTCCCAGCCGGACTCGGCCGAGGTCAGCCAGTCCCGCACGAACTGCTTGTCGTACGAGGGCTGCGCGCGGCCGGGCTGCCACTGGTCGGCCGGCCAGAAGCGGGAGGAGTCCGGGGTGAGGACCTCGTCGGCGATGACCAGGTTCTCGCCCTCGAAGCCGAACTCGAACTTGGTGTCGGCGAGGATGATGCCCCGGTCGCGGGCGATGTCGCGGGCACGGCCGTAGACGGCGAGGGTCGCCTGGCGGAGCTGGGCGGCTGTGTCGGCGCCGACCTGACGGGCGACCTCCTCGTAGGAGACGTTCTCGTCGTGCTCACCGACGGCGGCCTTGGTCGCCGGGGTGAAGATCGGCGCGGGGAGTTCGCTGCCGTCGACCAGGCCCTCGGGGAGGGCGAGGCCGCAGACCGTGCGGGACTCCTTGTACTCGGCGAGGCCCGAACCGGTGAGGTAGCCGCGGGCCACGCACTCGACGGGGACCATGCGGAGCGACTTGCAGACCAGGGTGCGGCCGGCCCAGTCGGCGGGGGCGCCGACGGGCAGTTCCGTGCTCAGGACGTGGTTCGGGACCAGGTCGCGGAGCTGGTCGAACCACCACAGGGAGAGCTGGGTGAGGACACGGCCCTTGTCGGGGATCTCCGTCGGCAGCACCCAGTCGAAGGCGGAGGTGCGGTCGCTGGCGACCATCACGAGGTCGCCCGCCTCGTTCTGGTACAGCTCGCGCACCTTGCCGGTGTGCAGATGCACCAGACCCGGCACCTGGAGGGGCTCGGGCTTTTCTACGAATCCGGACACGGTTCCTCCCCGTGGTTCTGTCCTAGTGGGTCGATTGTCCCGTACATCGGGATCGATCAAGGACAGCGGGTGGCGCGAGCGGGCGTACGGGCGTCAGTCGCGTTTGCAGATGCGGTCCAGGAGGTTGGCCGTGGCGCGTTGGACGCGAGGGTCCACATGGCCGGGGCGGTCCAGGGCCGGAGACCAGGCGAAAGTCCCGGAGGCGAAGACCAGGGCACCGGAGGGAGCCCGGTAGAGGGAGGTCTCCTGGTGGCGGAGGACACCCTCGCTGTCGGCGTACGGGGAGTGGGCGAGGAGTATGCGGTCCTCGTGGGGCGGGAGGGGAGTGCGCGGGAAGTAGCGGTCGGCCTCGCCCGCGACCAGGTCCTCGATGCCGTCGCCGTCGCACGCGCCGGTCGCCTCCCACAGCCAGTGGTCGGCGTTGCGGACGATCAGCGGATGCGGCTCGGGCACCCGGCCCGCGTACTGGATGCCGACCAACTGCTGCTCGGCGCGGTCGATCTCCCGCCAGAGGACGGGTTTGCCGGGCCCCTTGCGCTTGCGGCAGGTCAGCAGGCGGCCGGGGACGCCGGACGGGGAGGGACCCAACTCCACCTGCCAGTAGAGGGAGTTGGCGGACAGGAAGACCA
The DNA here is from genome assembly GCF_035983595.1 of Streptomyces sp. NBC_01334. Classification (NCBI taxonomy): domain Bacteria; kingdom Bacillati; phylum Actinomycetota; class Actinomycetes; order Kitasatosporales; family Streptomycetaceae; genus Streptomyces; species Streptomyces sp. NBC_01334. Next base: position 4,795,075 of record NZ_CP130718.1, read on the forward strand.
GTGAGGTGCCGCTGTCGCGGGCGAGTTCCACGGTGCGGCGCATGCTCGTCGACCAGTACTCGTCGTGGCCGGGGAAGACCAGGCCGCGGTAGCGGGTGGGGTCGATCTGACCGGCGTGCAGGTCGCGGGCGTCGGCGTAGGCGAGGTCGTAGCCGTAGCGCTCGGCCCAGCGGATGAAGTCGTAGGCGTGGCCGACATGGAGGGGCAGGCCAGCGCCGGCGTACGGACGGTCGAAGGAGACCGTGGTCGCGGCGTCGGCCTCGCCGAGGAGGCGGCCGTCCTCGTCCCACGCGTGGTAGAGGCTGGCGCCGCTGCGGCCGTCCTCGGGGTAGAGGTTGTAGGCCTGCCAGGTGACGTCGGGCAACAGCAGGAGCAGATCGGCGGGGTGGTGGTCGCGGACCGTGAAGGGGACGTGGGAGCGGTAGCCGTCGACGGTGGTGAGGACGGCCACGTACGCGCCGACGTTCCAGTACGACGGGACCTGTAAGCGCCAGGAGAGCCACCAGTGGTGGCAGGAGACCGTGCGGTCGGCGGTCAGCGGCGGGGGCTGGACGATGCCGGAGAGGCGTGGGCTGGTGGTGATCTTGGCGGCGCCGTCGCCGTCGTAGTGGCCGATGCGGTAGACGTCGACGCTGAATTCCTGGGGCGGGTCGACCGTGATGTGGAAGTCGACGGCCTCGCCGGGGGCGACCGCGCCGGTGGAGACGAAGCCCTTGATCTGGCGGCGCACGTCGTCGGCCGAGCGGGGGGCGCCGGCCGAGGGCTCGGTGCGGGGGGCCGGGACGCGGAGGCCGCCCCGGGCGGGGGCGGGGGCCGCGTCCACGTACCAGGGGACGACCTGACCCGTGTCGTCGAAGTACGTCTCGCTGCCGCGCAGCCAGGGGACGGGGCCCTGTCCGAAGGGGTCCGTCACGGCGTGGGCCAGTGCTCCCGACTCCCATCGGCGGATGTGTTCCGGTCCTGGTCCGGGTCCCATGGTGCTCCCCTCCCTTGTGCCCCCGTGCTGGTTCGTGCGTACGCCGTACGTGACCGCCCTGCGCGTTTGTCCTATGTCGCAAGCCCTTGCCATGGGCCCGATCGGTCCCAGCACATCACATAACGCGCGCAGGCAGTCACTATTCGTTGCGAATTGGCCGAAAGTGGAATATAGAGCTCCGCTAGGGCTTGGTCGGTGGGGCGCCCGGGGTTGCCGGGGGGCGGCTGGGATCGGCTGGGGTCGGACGGCACGGGCAGCGTCGGTGCTGCGGGGCGCTCAGCCGAGCCGTACCGGCTTCTCCGGGCGTATCCCGAGTTCCACCAGCCAGGTGCGCAGGGGGACCGCGTCGCCGTCCTCGACGAGGCTGAGCACCCGGGGCGCCAGGTCGGCCACGCGCTCGCCGTCGACCAGGAGGGTCGGGCCGTCGAGCCAGTCGAGACCCGGAACGGCGCCGACGGTGTCCATCGCGGCGCAGCAGACCATCGCCGTGACGTGATCGGCCAGGAGCTCGCGGTCGGTGCGCGGGGGCTGGAGGGGGAACAGGGGGAGCGCGTCCTGGTCCCAGAGGGCCATGTCGGGACCCTGCCCGGGCGCCGGAGGACCGGACTGGGCGGGGGGCGCCGCCGCCGCGGCTGCGGCCTCCTCCCGCCCCAGCTCGGCACCGATCCCGGCGGCGAGGGCCGCGCTGCGGGGGTTCGGAGGCAGGAGGTCCTCGTCGTCGGCGAGGTAGGCGGCCTCGGGGGCCGGGAGGGGGGCCGGGGCCGGGGCTGTGCCGGGAGCAGGAGCGGGGCTGGAGCCTGGGGCGGAGCCGGCGCCCGGAGCGAGGTCGGGGCTCGGGTCCTGGTCGGGGTTCGGGACGGCACCCCGGTCGGCCGAGGTGGCGGCGGGGACGGCGTGGACGGCGGCGGCTTCGGGATGCCCGGCGGGGGCGGGGGCCGACGTGGTCGGGTGACCGTCGGAGTCGGAGAGGCCGTTGGGGTCGGAGAGACCGGTGGGGCCATCAGCGCCGGAAAGCCCGTTGGGGCCGGAGAGACCCATGGGACCGGAGAGACCCGTGGAACCAGCAGCGCCGGAAAGGCCGGTGGGGCCGGACAGACCCGTGGGGCCAGCAGCGCCGGAGGGGCCGTTGGAGTCGGTGTGGCCCGAAGGGCCGGTGTGGTCGGTGAGGCCGTCAGCGTCCGTGGGGGACGGCAAGGGCGCCGGGCCGGACACAGGGGCCACAGGCAGGCTCGGCTCGGCCGTCGGGGAGGGCGGGGCCGCCGGGGCAGGTGCCGCCATCGGGGAGGTGGTCGGTGCCGGGGCAGATGCCGCCGCCGGGGCAGGGGTGGCCGTCGGGGCGGCTGTGGCCGTCGGGCGTGCCAGGTCGGTCGGCTCCGTCGGGTCCGTCACGTCGGTCGGCTCCGTCTGTTCCGTCGGCTCCGTAGGGTCCGCCACGTCGGTCGGGTCCGTCGGGTCCGTCGGGTGGGGGTGCTCCGTGTCGGCGGGTCTGTCCGTCAGGTGGTCCAGGACTCGGGCCAGAGTGGGGCCGCTGTGGCCGCCGGGGTGGGGGCCGCCGGGGTGGGCGGTGCGGGTCGGGTCGTAGGTGCGGCGGACGCCGAGGGTGTCGAGGACCCGATGGAGCCGGGCCGCGTCGGTGCGCCACTTGCGGTCGACCACCTCGTCGGGGTAGTCCTCCCAGGCCACCGGCGACCAGTCCGGACCCGGGTCCGCGGGGCCGCCGTGGAAGAGGCGGGCGGCGAGCAGGGAGGTGGCCTCGTCGATCGTGCCGGGCTCTTCGAGGAGGTCGCACGCGGGGCGCTCGCCGAGGCGGGAGGCGAACCCCTCGGCCAGCCGGTCGCGCCGGGACAGCTCGGTGAGGGCGGCGACGACGCCCGCGTCCAGCCGGGAGGGCCAGCGGCCCATCCGCCAGGCGGGCAGCGCCACCCGCGTCAGAAGACGGTCCCAGCCCGCGTAGGCCAGGCCCACCTGCTCCTGGGCGACGATGCGCAGCCCGTAATCCACAGCCTGTGCACGCTCGGAGGCCGCGGCGGCGACGCCCCGCTCCATCTCGCCGGCGTGGATCTGACAGCCCCGCAGCATCAGGCGGGCGGCCCAGCCGATGCCCGAGCAGGCCGGGCGCAGCACGGGATACCGGTCGCCCCGGTAGGCGCAGACGGCCACCGCGGCGTCCAGCCCGCGCACGAAGCGCCGGGCCGCGGCTATGTCGGGGTGCGCCGAAGGGCCCGTACCGGCGACGACCGGGGCCAGCACGGCGCGCAGCTCGCCCACGCGCATCCACCACAGGAACGGGGAGCCGATGACGAGCACCGGTGACGCTCCCGTACGGCGGTGGAGCGGGCCGTGGGAGCCGCCCGGGCCGGCTATCTCGTCACCGCCGCGGGACGGCGACGGGCCGTGGGCCGGGTGGGTGCGGTCCTCCAGCCAGCTGTCGCAGTCCGGCGTGAGCGCTATCGCGGAGGGCGCGGGGACGTCGAGGCGGTCGGCGAGGTCCCGGACCAGCCGGTACAGATCGGGGGCGGCCTCCTCGGCGATGGCGACCGTGGGACTGACCGCGGGGCGCGCGCGGGCGACGACCAGGCCGATGACGCCGGCGGCCAGCAGCACGACCAAGGCGACGACGGACACCGTCCAGCGGGCGGCGTCCCATCCCGTGCCCACGAAGTGCCCGGTGGAACCGCCCGCCAGCAGGATCACCGCGGCGGCCGCGGGCAGCAGCGCGACGGCGAGCGCCCGGCTGCGGATGCGTAGCACCGCCAGTGCCCGGGCCCGCGCGGCCTGCGCGCCCATCTCCACTCCCATACCGGTCACGACCGGACCTCACCCCCTCCCTACGGTCCTGTTTCCCCCGGCTGTCTTCGCAGTGGTCACTCCCCCACTGTGGCACCGACCACCGACATCGCAATGCCGGTGGGCCAAGTGCCGGAACGAGTGCCGGAACGCTTGCGCCGCACCCTAGTTGGCGCTCCGGCCCACGTCAGCCGGATAGCTCAGCGCTCACACGATGGAATGGCTTTGGGGAAAGGTGGATGACGGTGGGCAACGATCAGGCCCCGGGTTCCACGGGTCCTCCGTGCGGAGTTCCATGGTGGCCCGGGGCCTGAGAGATCCTGGCTGACACCTGCTGAGGTGCCCGTTCGGGGTGCCTGCCGAGGTCCCTGTTCGGGGGTGCCTGCTGCCTGCCTCGGCGGGTGCCTACGCGCCTGCCGCCGCCTTCGCGGCGATGTCCGTACGGTGCTGCGAACCGTCGAGCCCGATGCGCCCGACGGCCTGGTACGCGCGCTCGCGGGCCTCGGTGAGGTCCGTGCCGGTCGCGGTGACGGACAGTACGCGCCCGCCGGCGCTGACGACCGTGTCGCGGTCGTCACCGTCGTACTTCGTCCCGGCGTGCAGGACGTACGCGTGCGGGGCGTCCTCGGCGGCCACCTCGGCGAGCCCGGAGATCGGGTCGCCGGTGCGCGGGGTGCCGGGGTAGTTGTGCGAGGCGATGACGACGGTGACGGCCGCGTCCTCGCTCCAGCGCAGGGCCGGCAGGTCGGCGAGGTCACCGGTGGCGGCCGCCTTGAGGACACCGGCCAGCGGGGTCTTCAGCCGGGCCAGCACGACCTGCGTCTCGGGGTCGCCGAAACGGGCGTTGAACTCGATGACCCGGACACCGCGGCTGGTGATCGCGAGGCCCGCGTAAAGGAGTCCGGAGAAGGGGGTGCCGCGGTGCCGCATCTCGTCGACGGTCGGCTGGAGAACCGTCTCCAGGACCTCGTCCACCAGCTTCGGGTCCGCCCAGGGCAGCGGCGAGTAGGCACCCATGCCGCCCGTGTTGGGGCCCTCGTCGCCGTCGAGCGCGCGCTTGAAGTCCTGGGCGGGCTGGAGCGGGACGACGCTCACGCCGTCGGTGATCGCGAAGAGGGAGACCTCCGGGCCGTCGAGGAACTCCTCGATGACGACCCGCTCACAGCCGGCCGCGTGCGCCGCGGCGGCCTCCAGGTCGTCGGTGACGACGACGCCCTTGCCGGCGGCCAGGCCGTCGTCCTTGACGACGTACGGCGCGCCGAAGGCGTCGAGGGCCTCGGCGACCTCCTCGGGGGTGGTGCAGACGTAGGAGCGGGAGGTCGGCACGCCGGCCGCGGCCATCACGTCCTTGGCGAACGCCTTGGAGCCCTCGAGTTGCGCGGCCTCCTTCGAGGGGCCGAACACCGGGATGCCCGCTTCGCGTACGGCGTCGGCGACCCCGGCGACCAGCGGCGCCTCCGGGCCGACGATGACCAGCTCGGCGCCGAGCTCCACGGCCAGCGCGGACACGGCCTCGCCGTCCAGGGCGTCGACCCGGTGCAGCTCGGCGACCTCGGCGATGCCGGCGTTGCCGGGGGCGCAGTACAGCGCGGTGACGGCGGGGTCGAGGGACAGTGAGCGGCACAGGGCGTGTTCGCGGGCGCCGCTGCCGATGACGAGGACGTTCACGGGGGTCAGCCTAACGGGCGGGGGCGGGGGTGTTTTGTGCGGGCTTCCGAAAGCCGGGAGGCGGGGATGTAGTGCGTTCCTCCAAACGGCAGGGCGCGGGGAGGGCGCCGCCGAGGGGACGTCCGTGTCACCCCCTACTCGTTGGTGAACTCCTCCACCACCGTCGCTCCGAGCTCGCGCACGATCAGTTCGTAGCCGGAGAGGGCCGACTCGTTGAGGTCGGGGTCGTCGTCCTCGGGGGTGTCGTCCTCGGGGGCCACCGGTTCCGGGGCGGGCGGACGGGACGGGGCCGGGGCGGACGCCGCGTGGGCGTGGGCCGACGCCGATGTCGACGCGTGCTGGGAAGGGGCTGCGGGAGCCGCCGGTGCCTGGGTCGGGGCGGCGCCCGACGGGGCCGTCGAACCACCGCCGCCGTAGCCACCGGGGCTGTTGTGCCCCCCGGGGCTGCCGTAGCCGCCGGGCGCACCGCCTCCGCCGCCACCGAGGCCGCCGCTCGGCGGGGGACCCGAGCCGCCGGACGGGTCGATGACCGCGTCGATCTTCCACTGGACGCTGAACTGCTCGGCCAGCGCTTGGCGCAGCACGTCCTCGCTGCCGCTGCTCGTGAAGTTGTCACGGGCGCCGGCGTTCACGAAGCCGAGCTGGAGGGTCGTGCCGTCGAAGCCCGCCACATGCGCGTTCTGGCTGAGCAGGATCCAGGTGAAGCGACGACGGTTCTTGACCGCCTCCAGGATGTTCGGCCAGAGCATGCGGGGGTCGAGGCCGCCGGAGGGGGGCGCGTAACCGCCGGGTGCGGGCGCCGGGGTGGCCGCGGGGGCGGGGGCCGGGGCCGGGGGGCCGGCCGAGGCGGCGGGGGCGGATGCGGGGGCCGGCGTCGTCGGGGGCCTGCCTCCGCCGCCCGCGGGCGCGGCCGTGGGCCAGCCGCCGGGGCGGCGCCCGCTGCCCGCCGCGGTGGCGGTGGGCCAGGCACCGGGGGCGGGCTGGGCAGGAGCCTGGGGGCTCGCGGCCGGCACCTCCTCCACCGGCGGGGCGGAGGCCGCGACGGGGGCGGGGGCGGGAGCGGAGGTGGGGGCCGGGGCTGCCGGAGGCTGGGCGGGCGCGGGCGGCGCGGCAGGCGCAGCCGACCGGTCCGGCGCCTGACCCGGTACGGGACCCTGCCCCGGACCCGGCCCCCGTACCGCGGCGCGGGCGGCGGCCGCCCCGCCACCGGGCGGGATCGGAGCGCCCCCGGTCAGAGGGGCGCCGGCGTGCGCCTCAGGCCCGGGCACGTAACCCATCGCCGGCATCGCGGGCGCACCGGGCGCCGCCCCCTGCGCACCGCCGCCCGGCGAGAAGTTCACGCCACGCTCGATGCGGTCGAGGCGGGCCATGACGGAGCGTTCGTCGCCGTAGGCGGCGGGCAGCATCACGCGCGCGCAGATCAGCTCGAGCTGGAGACGGGGTGAGGTGGCGCCCCGCATCTCCGTCAGCCCCTCGTTGACGAGGTCGGCGGCACGGCTCAGCTCCGCGGCGCCGAAGACGCCGGCCTGGGCCTGCATGCGCTCGATCACGTCGGCGGGAGCGTCGATGAGCCCCTTGTCGGCCGCGTCCGGCACGGCGGCGAGGATGACGAGGTCCCGGAGCCGCTCCAGCAGGTCGGCGACGAAGCGGCGGGGGTCGTTGCCGCCCTCGATGATCCGGTCGACCACCTCGAAGGCGGCGGCGCCGTCACCGGTGGCGAAGGCCTCGACGACGGAGTCGAGCAGCGAGCTGTCCGTGTAACCGAGCAGGGAGGTGGCCATGGCGTACGTCACACCCGCGTCGCTCGCGCCGGCGAGCAGCTGGTCCATGACGGACATGGAGTCACGCACGGAACCCGCGCCGGAGCGCACGACGAGCGGCAGCACGCCCTCCTCGACGGGGATGGCCTCCTGCCCACAGACCTCGCCGAGGTAGTCCCGCAGCGTCCCCGGCGGCACGAGCCGGAACGGGTAGTGGTGGGTCCGCGACCGGATGGTCCCGATGACCTTCTCCGGCTCGGTGGTCGCGAAGATGAACTTCAGATGCTCCGGCGGCTCCTCGACGACCTTGAGGAGCGCGTTGAAGCCGGCCGGCGTGACCATGTGGGCCTCGTCGATGATGTAGATCTTGTACCGGCTCCGGGCGGGCCCGAAGAACGCCTTCTCCCGCAGGTCACGGGCGTCGTCCACACCACCGTGCGAGGCCGCGTCGATCTCGATGACGTCGATGGACCCCGGGCCGTTCCTGGCGAGGTCCTTGCACGACTCGCACTCCCCGCACGGGGTCGGGGTGGGCCCCTGCTCGCAGTTCAGGCACCGGGCCAGGATCCGCGCGCTGGTGGTCTTCCCGCACCCACGCGGCCCGCTGAACAGGTACGCGTGATTGACCCGGTTGTTCCGCAGCGCCTGCTGCAAGGGGCCGGTGACATGCTCCTGCCCGATGACCTCGGCGAACGACTCCGGGCGATAGCGGCGGTACAGCGCGAGAGACGACACGCATACGAGGTTATAGGCGACCGCTGACATCGGGTCCCACGCGCGAACCCGGCACCCGGCCCCACCGCAAACGCAAGCGCCCCCCACGCACCCGCCAGAGCCGACCTACCCTTGCTGCCTTCCGGCCCTGGGGGAGTTCAGTCAGATAGCGCCGCGTGAGGGGCTGCGCACAGGCTACAGGATCTGAGCGGGGGGAACGAGTTCGCGAGCACTCCTCAACGTCTTGTATTGTTTGCCGCGGAGGATTCGCCTAGTGGCCTAGGGCGCACGCTTGGAAAGCGTGTTGGGGGCAACCCCTCACGAGTTCGAATCTCGTATCCTCCGCCAGTGCCTCACCGGGCACGATGTCGAAGGGCCCCACCGCGAGGTGGGGCCCTTCGTCGTTGCCCGTCCCGACCATCCGTCTCGGATGCCGTCCTCGCACGCCGTCTCGTCCGACCGTCCGGGAACGTCCGATGGGGCCGCCCGCGACGCTGTGCGTCATGCTCATGATCCTGAGCCTGATCCTCGCGACCAGCTGAGGTGGAGCGGGTTCCGAAGGTAACGGTCTGTGGTGGGGTCCCACGGGCGCTTCGGTGGGCTCATCGGCGAAGCACCAGGTCAGAGGCGCGTGGCTGCCCGTGTTCGGGCCGAGGTGATGATCGCTGTCCGGGTCTGTGACGAACAGCGGAGAAAGACGGCCGCTACGAGTGGCCCATGCAGGCCCATACTGGAGGCAATGACAAAGCCATCGGCACCGAAGCGCTACTTGCCCACCAGTCCCTTCAAGGCCCCGGCCGCGCCGTCTCCGAAGCACTTCGAGGTGGGCGACCAGGTCACGCACGACATGTACGGCCTCGGCCGCGTGATCGGCATCGAGGACGGAATCGCGGCCCTCGTGGATTTCGGTTCGGCGCAAATGCGGATCTTGAGCCCGTACACCAAGATGAGCAAGCTGTAGGACCGCTGTGCCCGGTCACGGCACGCCAGGTCCGTTCACGGCCCTGTAACGAATGGGAGACCTCTCATCGACCCGACCTCGCTGTTCTCCGCTCCGGAAGGGGCGACTCGCTATGCCACCGCGGCATCGCCGCCTCCGACGACCAACCCCTTCCAGGCCCCGGACTTCGGGGAGGACGAGATCTTCCTGATCGAGGATGCGCAGGCATCCCTCTCCGGCATGGGTGCGGCTCGACGCCAGGCGAGCTAGCTCCGGCCGGTGACCGTGGCCTCGCAGTCGGCGGCCACGCGCCGTCCCGGTTCCGCGCATGCCGAAGGGCCCCACCGTTCGCTGTGGGGCCCTTCGACATGCGCGGAACCGGCGGGTCAGCGAGCCCCTTCGGCGAGCAGCGTCAGCTCGTCGAGGAACGCCTCCGCCAGCAGGCCGGCGTCCTCGCGGCCCGAGTTGGTGGCGACGCTCAGGGTGTGGCCCTTGGCGCAGCCGCCCAGCGCGAAGGTGGCCGTGTCGGCCGGGGGCACCATGGGGACGATGGTGAGGTGGCGCAGCGGTCGTCCGGCCAGGGTCTGGCCCTGCTCGCGCAGATGGACGTAGGAGCAGGCCGCCGGCGCGTACGCGGGCGCGAAGATCTTTCCGCCGGCCAGCGCCAGGGTCGCCCCGGGAACCGCCGCGAGCGTGCCCTCGACCAGCTTCTCGGCGGTGCGCCGGGGGCGGGTCACGGTGGTCAGCAGGCCGGTGCACGCGGTCAGGCGGGCCGCCGGGTCGGCGAGGGTCACCGGCGCGGGGACCCGGACGTTGGCGAACGCGTTGCCGAGGAACTCACCGCAGTCGTCGGGCCGCTCGTCGACCGGGACCGACAGCCACACCTGCCTCGCATCCGGATCCCGGTCGCCGCCGCGGGAAGCGGAGGCGCAACCGGAGTCGGCGTCGGACGCGGAACCGGAGTCCGAAGCCGAAAGGCAGGCGCGCAGGACCCCGGAGACCGTCGCCAGGAACACCTCGTTGGTGGTCGCCGGGCGGGAGTCGCCCGCCGCTCCCACGCAGACGGCCGCGCGCGCGGCCCGCAGGACGTCGGCGCGCAGCCGTACGACGGTGTACGCGGGCTCCCGCGGGCCCCGGTGCGGCAGCGGCACCGCGCGGCCCGTGGTGAGCAGGCCCGGCGGGCCGCCCCCCGTCGGGCCGGGGCCGACCGTCCGGCGCCGGGGGCCGGGCACCGCCAGGGACGCGGCGCCGTCCAGCGGCCCGCCGTCGTCGAAGAGGGCGCGCAGCAGGGTCGTCAGGGAACGGCCGTCGAGCAGGCTGTGGTGCATCCGGAACAGCAGGGAGAACTCCCCCTCCGTCGCCCCGCGCAGCAGGTGGAGGCTCCAGGGCGGCCGGTCGGCCGGGAACGGGGTGTGGAACCACTGCCGGACCGCGTCCCGGAGGGTGAGGTCCGCGCTGTCGATCTGCTGGGCCAGGTCGTGGCCGTCCCGCCGCGCCCAGCGGTGCCGGCCCGTCCACCAGGCCAGGCCCGTCCGGGCGCCGCCGGGAGCGACCAGGGTCTGGGTGAGCCTGGGCAGCGCCTTCCAGCGTTCCTCCACCAACGCCCGCAGCTCGTCCAGCGACGGTGGGGCGCCCGCGAGGTCCAGGGCGATCCCGGCGTTGGGCGGGCCGAACGGCCAGCGGGCCATCCCCTCTTCCATCAAGGGCAGATGCGATCCGGGCATGAGACTGCTCCTGTCGTGGGCCGTCCGTGCCGTGGGCCGGTCCTGTCGTGGGCCGGCTGCTGACGGACGACGTCCTGTACCCCCAACGGCCGATCGGACCGGCGGTCACGTCCGCCGCGTCACCGGCAGTCCCGCCAGGTACCCCTCAGGTGTTCCGCAGGTGTCAACGCGCGGCCGTGAAGGCTCCCTGATGGGGTGACACTGCCGCAGGTTTGCGGTCACGAACGGTGTCCGTGCGCCTTTAATCGGGACTCCGCGTCCGCCGTTCGGGCGCCCCGGTCCCGAATCCCCCGCCCCGGCTCCGTGCCGGACAGGAGTTGTGTGTCGTGCCTGGTACTCATCCGAATCCCGCGCACATCGCCGTGTTCAACGTTCCGATGCACGGGCACGTGAATCCGACCCTGGGGGTCGTCGAGGAGCTCGTCCGGCGGGGGCACCGGGTCAGCTACGCCGTCACCGAGGACTTCGTGCACCAGGTGAAGGCGGCCGGTGCCGAGCCCGTGCTCTACCCGGACGCGGGGGACGGCTCGGACGCGCCGGAGGACATGGGCGAGGGGTTCGCGCGGGTCGTCGAGGTGGCGCTGGCGGCCCTGCCCGCGCTCACCCGGGCGTTCGGCAGGGACCGCCCGGACCTGGTGCTGTGCGACATCTACGCCTTCGCGGGCCTGCTGCTGGGGGCACGGTGGCAGGTGCCGATCGTCGTGGCGTCGCCCACCCATCTCGCCTACGACGGCATCGTCCCGGAGTTCTTCGGCGTGCCCGGCCTCCCGCAACTGCCGGGCTTCGCGCGGTTGGCGGCCGCCTTCGCCGACCAGGGGATCGAGGCCGCGCGGATCCAGGACCTCGTACGGCCCGAACACGCCGTCGCGTTCTTCCCCCGGACCTTCCAGCGCAGGGCGGACACCGTCGAGGCACAGCGCGTCGCGTACGTCGGGCCGGCGCTCGGGGACCGCTCCTACCAGGGTTCCTGGCAGCCGCCGCGGCCCGACGTGCCCGTCCTGCTGGTCTCGCTGGGCTCCCAGTTCACCCGGCGGCCGGAGTTCTACCGGTCGTGCGTCCAGGCCTTCGCCGAGCTGCCCTGGCATGTGGTCATGTCCGTCGGCGCCGTCCCGCCGGACGGGCTGGGGCCGCTGCCCGCCAACGTCGAGGTGCATCCCCACGTGCCCCAACTCGCCGTGCTCGCACACGCGGACGCCTTCGTCACCCACGCCGGAATGGGCGGCACGATGGAGGCCCTGCACTACGGCGTGCCGCTGGTGGCGGTCCCGCAGATGGCCGAGCAGCGGGTCAACGCCGCCCGGATCGAACACCTCCGGCTGGGCGTCCACCTGCCGCGCGAGAGCGTCACCCCCGAGGCGCTGCGCGAGGCCGTCCTGCGGGTCTCGTCCGACCGGGACATCCGCGCGGGCGTGTCCGCCATGCGCCGGGAGATCGCGGCGGCCGGCGGGGCGGCAGCCGCGGCCGACCTGATCGAGCGGGCCCTGTAGACCCGCAGTCCCTGTAGCTCCGGCACCGGTACCGCGTACCGGCCAGGAGGCCGGGACCCCTGTTCCGATGTTCCGAGGAGTGACACCTTGACCCTGACCCATGCCCTGGCGTCCGACATCCGCCGCACCGGCACCGGCCGCCCGCCCCTCGATGTGCCGGACTGCCGACCGCACCTCTATCTGCGCCAGGTACGCATGAGCGACCTGGACTCCATGAACCATGTGAACAACGTCCGGCTGCTGGAGATGATCCAGGACGCCCATATCGACATGTTCTATCTGCGCCCCGGACTGCCCGGGCAGGAGATCCGCCCGAGGTTCGTCTACGCACGCCACGAACTCGACTACACGGAGCCCCTCGTCCTCCAGCCGGAGCCGGTCACCATCACCACGACCATCGGTGACCTGCGCCGCTCGACCCTCCGCGTCACCAGCCGCGTCACCCGCGACGCCCGGGTGTTCTGCACCTGTGTGAGCACGGCCGTCGCCTACGACCCGGACGCCCGGTGCTCCCGTCGGCTCGAGGAGGAGGAACGTGCCCTCGCGGCACGGCACGCCACTCCCGACCCCGCGCGCTGACCGGCCGTCCCGCCGGGGGCGGACCGCTGTCTCAGCGCACGATCTCCACCGGCTTCGACTCGCTCACCTGGTCGGTCTCCGACACCCGTACCGTCACCTTCATCTCCCAGGTTCCGGGCAGTGGCAGGTTGACCGTGTCGGCGGCCCAGTAGCCGCCCCGGTCGGTGACCTTGGCGTCGAGGGGGCCGATGTCCTGGTCGGGCAGGCTGAAGGAGACACGCAGCTCGGGGATGCTGACGAAGCCGCCGTCGGGGCCGTAGACCACGGCCTGGAGGCCGTTGTCGCCGACCCGGCCCGGATCGAGCGTGACCTGCACCTTGCCGCTGACGCCGCGGACACCGGGGGAGTCGGAGCCGATGGTGAAGGGGATGTTGGTCACGGAGGCCACGGGCAGCCCGGCGGACTGTTCCGCCGTCGCCGCCTCGGCCGCCGCCCGGCCGGGCAGGGTGCCCGTCAGGACGGTCGTGAAGACGAGGACCACGACGGAGACGACGACCTCGGCCAGTACGGAGCGGCGCAGCGCCCGGCGTTGGGCGTCCTCGGCCGGGGTGAGGGCCGCACCGGCCGGTGGCCGGTGCTTCTCGGGCAGCGACGGGCCGTCCACCGGGGCGTCGGTCGTGCCGTCCACCCGGCCTTCCGCCAGGCCGTCCGCCGCGCCTTCGGCCCGGCCGCCCACCGGCTCCGGTACCCGCGCCTCCCGCACCTCGGCAGCCTCCACCGTCACGTTCCTCGCCGTCCTTTCCCTTGTCACCGTCTGCCGCGACCGGGCCCCCGCCAGCAGCAGGAGCGTCACCGCGACCAGCTTGGCCAGCAGGACCCGCCCGTACGTCGTGTCCGTCAGCGCGGACACGGAGCCGAGGCCACGCCAGGACTGGTAGACGCCCGTCACCACCAGGACGGTCACCGAGAGGCCCGCCAGCTGCGAGAAGCGGCCGACCACGCGCGACGGGACGGACGCGCGGTAGAACAGGGTGAGCAGGGACGCCAGGCCGCCCAGCCACACCGCCATCGCCAGCAGGTGCAGCACCGTGGACGTCATCGCCACCGGGACCTGGATACCGGCCGACGCGTGTTCGGCGCCGGCCCAGGTCAGGGCCAGGCCCGTGGCCAGCGTGGCGCCGGTCAGCAGCGCCGCGCGGGACGGTCGCCTCCCCTCCCCGAGGGCCTTGCGCTGCCACAGCAGCAGGGCCGCGGCCGCCGCGAGCAGCGCGAGGCGGGCCACCAGGGCCAGGCCCGGCCGGGTGGCCAGCGTGCGGCTCAGACCCGACGGGTCCAGGGCCTGCGCGGGGCCGGTGCCGGTCTCGTAGGGGCCGCGGAGCAGCAGCAGGAACACCGTCGATCCGGCGAGCGCCCACCAGCCGGCCAGCAGCAGCCTGCGCAGCGGCCGGGCGTCCGGCGGGCGGCAGACGGCGATGAAGGCGGCCGTGCCGACGAGGAGCGCCGCGGCGAGGTACGCGAGGTACCGTCCGATGTTGAAGAGGCCTCCGGTGGCCGGGTTCTCCACGGAGGTGCCGGGCAGGGCCGGCGGGATCGCGGAGGGTGTGCCCACCGAGAAGGTGAAGGCGCCGGCGATCGGGTGGCTGTCCGCCGACACCACACGCCAGGCCACCGTGAACGTGCCGGTGCCGAGCTTCGCGGGGAGCTTGATCCGCGCGGTGTCGGCGCGGCCGTCCGCGTGGCCCGCCTCGCCCGTGTCGACCCGCCGGTTGTCGGGGTCGAAGACGCGGAAGGAGTCGTCGAGCAGGCCTACGGACTCGGTGAAGGTGAGGGTGATGGCGTCGGGGGCCGTCTTGACGACGCTTCCGTCGGCGGGATCGGCGCCGCGGAGGGCCGCGTGGGCCGAGGCCGGGCCGCCGCCGAGGAGGAGCAGGACCAGCACGGTGCCCAGCAGCACCAGCCCTTGAAGTCCCCTTCGGCCGTCGCCGTGCCCCCCGCTGCCGTACCGCCCACCACCGTGTCGTCCGCCATCTCGCCCTTCGCTCACGTCACCGCTCCGCCTTGCCTGGGACTCGAGACTCGTGTGCTCGGAGATACGTACGCATGCACGGGGCATCCGGTTCACCACGTCGGCCGCGCCGACACCCCGCCGTCCACCACCAGGTCGTGTCCGGTGATCCAGGACGCGAGCGGCGAGGCCAGGAAGACACAGGCGTCGCCGACGTCCTCCGGGCGGCCCAGCCGGCCGACTGCGACCGCCTCCCGCCACCGCCGCACCCCCTCGGGCCACGCCTCGGCCAGCCCCTCCCGGTCGATCAGCCCGGGCGAGACCGTGTTCACGCGGATGCCGTACGCCCCGTACTCCTGTGCCGCCGCCCGCGCGTGCATCACGACGGCTGCCTTGGAAGCGGCGTAGTGGGCGTGCCCGGGAGCCGGCCTCGCCGCTTCCACGGAGGCGATGTGCGTGATGCTGCCCCCGCGCTCGCGCATCACCTCCGCCGCCGCCTGGGTACAGGCGAACACGCTGGTCAGGTTGGTGTCGACGACCGCACGCCAGTCGGCCGCCGGCATCCCGGGCAGGTCCCGCACCGGCTGTACGCCCGCGTTGTTCACCAACGCGTCGAGCCGCCCGCCGCCCCACTCGGCGGCCCGGTCCACCACCCTTCGGCACTCGTCCTCGACGGTCAGATCGGCGCCGGCCAGGACGACGGCCCGCGCGCCGACCTCGTCGGCGATCTGCTCGGCGAGCGCGTGAGCCGCCTCGGTCCCCGTACGGCAGTGCAGCGCCACCGCCGCGCCCTCCTGGGCGAACCGCAGCGCGATGCCGCGCCCGATACCGCCGCCCGCACCCGTGATCAGGGCCACCCGGCCCGCCAGCAACGTCATGGACGGCACAGTTCCGTGATGAGGGCGGCCCGGTCCGGGTGCCGCGCCGTGAGGTCGGCCGCGTCGCCGTGCTCGTAGTCCCCGTAGGTGAAGCCGGGGGCCATCGTGCAGCCGAAGAAGGTCCAGGCGCCCCCGGTGGCCACCCGCGCGCCCATCCAGGTGTGCGCGGGCACCGTGAGCTGCGGCTGCTGCCCACCGAGGAGGTCCGGGCCGAGCACCGCCGTACGGGAGGTGCCGTCGGGGGCGAGGAGCAGCAGCGTGAGCGGGTCGCCGAGGTAGAAGTGCCAGACCTCGTCGGTGGGCAGGCGGTGCAGGGCCGAGAAGTCGTCGGCGGTGAGCAGCGCGACGATGGCGGAGCCGGCGGGGCGGCCGTCCGGACCCTCCGGACCCGCCCAGGTACGGCGGAACAGGCCTCCCTCGCGGGGGATCGGCTCCAGGCCGTAGTGCGCGACGAGGTCTTCGGGGGTGAGCGGTGAGGTCACCCGGGGAACGCTACCTCCCGGCGCAGAAACGCCAGCTGTGCCTTCTTCTCCGGCAGGTACACGTCCGGCAGGTCGATCTCCGGCAGCGTGACGACCGGCCCCTCCTCGAAGCCCTGCCGGAGGAAGCGGGCGACCGCCTTCTCGTTGCGCACGTCGGGGTCGACCACGACGCGCGGCCGGTCCAGGCCGACCAGGACGTACGAGGCGAACGCGCCCATCAGCACCGCCGACCAGCCCGGCCGCGCCCCGCGCCCGCCGGCCGGTGCGATGAGCACGTGGACGCCGATGTCCCCGGGCTCGACCGGGTAGCACTCGCCGACCCGGTCCTCGGTCGGCTCGTAGGTCTGGAGGAGGGCGACCGGTTCGCCGTCCAGCTCGGTCAGGAAGGCGTGATGGGTGTCGAGGCCGGCCATGTGGGCGTAGATCTCGGCGACCTGGTCCCGCGTCAGACCGTTCATGCCCCAGAACGCGGCCCGCTCCTCGCTCACCCACCCGTGGACGACGTCCGCGTCGCCCTCGGCGTCTAGCGGACGGATGCCGACGGTCCCGAACCCGTCGACCATCTGCTCGTGCACGTAGACGTCCCGCGTGTTCCGGCCGTCCTGGCGGTCACTCATCGTCGCTCTCCTTCTTCAGCTGTGCCCAGTCGGTGACGACCGGGGCCAGTTCGCCCTTGAGCCACAGGGGGAGCTGGTCGTGGTGGTGGGGGTGGTCGGGGAGGCCGGACGCGCCGTACGGGACGACCCACAGGCTGTCCTCGCGGCGGGCCAGGTCCCACACGTAACGGGCGGCCGGGCCCCGCGCGGCGAGGTCGGTCCAGCCGGGCACGGCCGAGGTGCACAGCACGCAGTCGTGATCGCCGGCGAGGGGCGGGGCCTGCCGTCCGGGGTCGGGCAGCGCCTGCCAGGGGGTCAGCCGGTGGGTGTCGCCCCAGCGAGCGGCGGGCCCGCCTGCGACCTCCTCGAGGGCCTCCCGTACGAGTGCCGCCCGGTCGATGCCGTACAGCTCCTCGGCGCGCAGCAGGTGTTCGAGGGCGAAGCCGATGCGCGGGAGCAGGGCCAGCCAGGGGAGGAAGACCTCCGGGTAGGCGGGCGGCGTCGTGAGGGCCGCGAAGGCCGGGTGGGCGGCGAGACGGCGGACCAGGGCGCTGCGCAGGGCCGCGAACCGTGCGGCGTCCTGGCTGTCGGCGTCCATCCGGCGGTCCCAGCGCAGCAGGCGGTCGCGGAGCTCGGCGGCCGGGCCGGTCAGGTCGTCGAGGGCGGACACCCGGTCCAGCAGGGGTGCGGCGGAGGCCAGATGGGTGTCCATGTGGACGGCCGGCATGTCGGACGCGGACCACTGCCGACGCTCCGCCAGCAGCGCCCGGATGCGGTCGGCACGGTGCGGCGGGGCGAACTCGACGCCCAGCTCCGCGGCGGGACCCCGCTGGTTGGCCATCACCGCGACGCCGTCGGCCAGTCCCGCGCGGGGCATCTCGTGCCAGCCGGTCCACTCGTGACCGGGTTCCCAGGCGGGCACCAGCCGGGTGCCGTTCGCCTCGGCGCGCAGCGGCACCCGGCCCGCGACCCGGTGCAGCAGGCCGCCCTCGGTGTCGGCGGCCTGGACGACGTTGACGGGCTCGACCCAGAGGTCGAAGGCGCGGTCCACGTCGGCGACCCGGCGGGCCCTGAGCAGCGGGAGGAGGGCCTGGAAGCCCAGGTCGGCGGTGACGCGGGGCGGGTGGCGCAGGGTCAGCGCGAGCGGGGTGCCGTCGTCGAGGCCCTCCGGGCCGCCCGCGATCACCGGGCCCCGCTCGGTCTCCAGCACCTCCACCTCGACGGTCTCCTCGCCCGCCACCCGTACGAGTTCGGTGTGCCGGGCGACCCGCCGCCAGGTGCCGTCCGGGCCGAGCGCCTCGACGCCCGCGCCGGTGCGGCGCAGCCGTTCGCGGTAGAGGTCCTGGTAGTCGGCCATGGCGTTGGTGATGGCCCAGGCGACCGTGCCGGTGTGGCCGAAGTGGGCGATGCCGGGGACGCCGGGGACGGCGAGCCCGACGACGTCGAACTCGTCGCAGGCCAGGCGGATCTGCTGGTAGACGCCGGGGTCCTCGATGAAGCGGTGCGGGTCGCCGGCGATGACCGCCTGCCCGGTGACCGTCCGCGCCCCTTCCACCAGCCAGCCGTTGCTGCCTGAGCTGCCGGGCCCGTCGGTGGCGAACAGGCCGACCGCCTCGGGGCCGAGGTGCCGGGCGGCCTCCTCGCGCCACAGCTTGGCGGGGAACCCGGCGAACAGGATGTGCGTGGCCAGCCAGACGGCCAGCGGGGTCCAGGGTTCCCAGCGGCCGGGCGCGAGGCCGACCCGGGTGAACTCGGGCGCCTCGCAGGCGGCCAGCCCCTCGTTGACTCCTTCGACGTACGCCCGGACCCAGTCGGCCGTCTCCGGGTCCCGTCTCGCGAGCTCGTCGAAGCAGCGTCTCGCCGTGTCGTCGAGGCGGGCGCGGCGCACGAACCGGTCCCAGGGGAGGGCCTCGGGGCCGAGGAAGGACGCCGAGGTACCGCGCGCCCTGTGCCGTTCGACCTCCAGTTGCCAGGCCCGGTCGCGGGCGGTGACCGATCCCTGGAGACGGGCGAGGGCGTGCGCGCTGTCGGCACGCAGATGCGGGACGCCCCAGGCGTCACGGTAGATCTCGGTGGTCACCCTCTGGCCCCATTTCGCTTTAGGTTAGGCTTGCCTAAGTAGGTTGTGCCGAAATCGTACGCGAGGGGCGGAGAAGCCATGGCGCAGGGGCGGGGCTGGGAGGGCACGGTCCTCAGACTGATGCGTGCGAAGGACTTCACGCTCACCGTCACGGGCGTGGAGGAGGTCACCGGCGAATACCGCAGGCTGCGCCTCTCGGACGGCGGGCTGCTCGCCGCCACCGGCGTCCACCCGACGATCTGGATCCGGCTCTGGTTCGAGAACGCGGGCCGGCCGCACCAGCGGGCCTACACCCTGGTCGAACCCGACCCGACGGCCGGCACCCTCGCCCTGGAGTTCGCGCTGCACGAGGGCGCGGCCAGCGACTGGGCGCGGGCGGCGAAGCCCGGCGACACCATCGAGGCGACCGTCCAGGGCACCGGCTTCGAACCGCCCGCCCCGGCCCCCTCGCACGTCCTCGTGATCGGCGACCCGGCCTCCCTGCCCGCCATCAACTCCCTGCTCGGCGAGGGCGAAGGGGCGCTCGGCTCCGCCCCGGCGACCGTCTGGTTCGAGGGCTCGCCCGACGGTACGGACGGCCTCCCCTTCCGGACCGACCCCGCACGCCACGAGATACGGCACGTGCCCCGGGTGGACTCGGGCGCCCACCTCGTCGAGCGGGTGAAGGCCGAGCTGCCCGCCCTCCTGACGGCCACCCCCGACCCTTACGTCTGGATCGCCTGCGACACCCGCACCACCAGGACGCTGTCGGCCTACCTGCGCAAGGAGCTGGGCCTCCCCAAGGAACGGCTGCACGCGCTGGGGTACTGGCGCGCGAGCTGACGGCCCAGGCGGGATCATCGACGCATGGACGTCACCCTTCACCTCTCCCAGGACCCCGAGGCCGACGAGCTCCTCGGGCGGTCCCCGCTCGCCGCGCTGGTCGGGATGCTGCTGGACCAGCAGGTTCCGATGGAGTGGGCGTTCAAGGGACCCCGGACGATCGCCGACCGGCTCGGCGCCGACGACCTGGACGCGCACGACATCGCCGCCCAGGACCCGGAGGCCTTCGCCGCACTGCTCTCCGAGAAGCCGGCCGTGCACCGCTACCCCGGCTCCATGGCCAAGCGCGTCCAGCAGCTCTGCCAGTACCTCGTCGACCACTACGACGGGGACGCCGGTGCCGTCTGGAAGGACGTGAGCAGCGGCAAGGAGCTGCTCGGGCGGCTCCAGGAACTGCCCGGCTTCGGCAGCCAGAAGGCGCAGATCTTCCTCGCGCTGCTGGGCAAGCAGCTCGGTGTGCGGCCCACGGGCTGGCGGGAGGCGGCCGGCGCCTACGGCGAGCCGAAGTCCTTCCGGTCCGTCGCCGACATCACCGGCCCGGAGTCGCTGACGAAGGTACGGGCGCACAAGCAGGAGATGAAGGCGGCGGCCAAGGCGGAGAAGGCGAACAGGGCGGACAGGTCCGCGAAGAAGTAGCGGGGCAGGCCGGGTGACCCGACCGGGTGGCGGGTCGCCGTCCCCCGGTGCGAACTTGGAACGCGACCGAGGTCGGGACGACACCGTGCCCCCGAGCGGCTCCTCCTGGCGCCCGGGTGCCTCGTTCTTCGCCGTCGGCATCCGCTTCGGTCTCCGCCCGGTGGTCAGCGGGATCGGTCGGCGTCCCGCCCTCGTCGGCGGTGTCCGGCCGGTGGCGGTCGGCGCCGTCGAGATCGTCGCCGTGCCGCGCGTCCGGGGCCGGGCCCGCCAGGTGCCGCACACCGTGTGAGCCGGTTGTCCGCCGAACGGGCGGATCCGACCCCCGGCATGCTGAACCCAGGGCGTGTCGCGGGGAGATGACCTCTCATGAGCCCCGCAGCACGCCTCCCCCGCAGCCGCACCTGGCTGCGGACGCTCGTGCTGCTGCTCGCCCTGCTGGTGCCGGGCGCGGCCGCCGAGGTCTCGGCGGCACCCGTCGCCGCCGCCGAGACCGCCGAGTACGACGTCCTCGACACGGCGCTGCGCCCGGCCCCCTGCGCGCACCGCCCCGCCGCCCCGCTGCGCCCCGCGGCCCTCCCGGCCCCGGCGCCCGGTGTCCGCGCGGACCGGCCGCGCCCCGCGCCGCACCGGCCGTCGTACGCCCTGCACGCCCTGCGCACCGTGGTCCTGCGCTGCTGACGGACGCCGTTCCCAGGCCCGCCGGCGATCACGCTCACGCAAGGAACATGCGAGGGAAAGAGCCATGCCCACAGACCCGTACGCGATCCTGCGCGCCCTGCTGCGCGCGGAGGCCGCGCGCAGCACCCAGAAACCGCAGGTGAAGGAAGCGAAACCGCAGCAGTCCCCGGAGCACCGGGACCGCTGACCGGTCGGCGGAGGCGGTACTACCGCCTCCGCCGGGCCGTACCGAAGAGCGAGCGGGTGATCTCTCGGCCGATCTGCGTGCCGACGGACCGGGCCAGCGACTTGAACATGCCGCTGCCGACGACCTGCTCGACGACGGAGCGGTCCCCCTCTGGCTCCCGGGACCTGGGCTCCTTCGCTGCCTTCGCTTCCCGCGCTTCCTTCGCCTTCTTCGTCTCCCCCGTCCCTCGCGTGTCCTGCGAGCCTCGCGATGACTCTGGTTGCTCGGCGGGCCGGGCCGCCAGCTTCTCGAACGCGGATTCTCTGTCCACAGCCTGTGCATACCGCTCGCACAGCGGGGACTCCCGCACCGCCCGGTCGAGGGCGGGGCCGTCGACCGGCCCCATCAGCGACTCGGGGGCACGCAGCCGGGTCGCGGCCACGGGCGTCGGGGCGCCCCGCTCGCTGAGGACGGTCACGACGGCCTCGCCGGTACCGAGCCCGGTGAGCAGTTCCTCCAGGTCGTAGGCGGAGTTCGGGAACGTCTTCACCGTGGCCTTGAGGGCCTTCTGGTCGTCCGGCGTGAACGCCCGCAGGGCGTGCTGGACCCGGTTGCCGAGCTGGGCGAGGACGTCACCGGGCACGTCCTTCGGAGTCTGCGTGACGAAGAACACGCCGACTCCTTTCGAGCGAATCAGCCGGACGGTCTGCGTGACGGAGTCGAGGAACGCCTTCGAGGCGTCGTTGAAGAGCAGGTGCGCCTCGTCGAAGAAGAAGACAAGCTCGGGCCTGTCGGCGTCGCCGATCTCGGGCAGGTCGCGGAAGAGATCGGCCAGCAGCCACATCAGAAACGTCGAGAAGAGCTGCGGTTTCTCCTGAACGGCGGGCAGTTCCAGGACCGAGACGACACCGCGGCCGTCGGATGCCGTGCGCAGGAGCTCGGCCGTGTCGAACTCCGGCTCGCCGAAGAAGCTCGCCATGCCCTGGGCCTCGAAGGCGGTCAGCGAGCGCAGGATCACCCCGGCCGTGGCCGTCGAAAGACCGCCGATGCCCTTCAGCTCCGCCCTGCCCTCGTCCGAGGTCAGGAAGGCGACGACCGACCGGAGGTCCTTGAGGTCGAGCAGCTCCAGGCCCTTCTGGTCGGCGTAGTGGAAGATCAGGCCGAGGGACTGTTCCTGGGTGTGGTTGAGCTGGAGCACCTTGGCGAGGAGCACCGGGCCGAAGCTGGTGATCGTGGCCCGCAGCGGGATGCCGAGGCCGCCGAGGGCGTAGAACTCGGCCGGAAAGCCGGTCGCCGTCCATTTCTGGCCGACTTCCGCCGCCCGCCCCCGGACCCGGTCGTTCGCCGCCCCCGGCGCCGACACCCCGGACAGATCTCCCTTGACGTCGGCGAGGAAGACCGGCACGCCCTGCGCCGAGAGCTGCTCGGCGATCAGCTGGAGCGTCTTGGTCTTTCCGGTGCCGGTGGCGCCCGCGACCAGTCCGTGCCTGTTCAGCATGGGAAGAGGGATGCGGACGGGGGCCTCGGGCAGACACTTCCCGTCCCACAGCAGCGCGCCCAGGTCGAGGGCGGGCCCGGCGAAGGCGTACCCGGCGGCGATGTCAGCGGCGCTCGTCGGCTCACTCATCGGCAGACCCTCGTTCCGTTTTACCCCCGTTCATCACATCTTTTCCAGCGTCGCACTCCGTCTCCATGGCTGCGCCCGGAACGTCTGGACCGGTAGGCTTTCCGTGTGATCTTCAAGCGCATCGGAAACGGCCGGCCGTACCCCGACCACGGCCGGGAAAGCACCCGGCAGTGGGCGGACGTCGCGCCGCGCCCGGTCCGCCTCGATCAGCTGGTGACCACCAAGCAGCAGCTCGACCTGGAAACCCTGCTCGCGGAGGACTCCACGTTCTACGGCGACCTCTTCGCGCACGTCGTGAAGTGGCAGGGCGACCTGTACCTGGAGGACGGGCTGCACCGCGCGGTGCGGGCGGCACTCCAGCAGCGACAGGTACTGCACGCGCGCGTGCTCGAGCTGGACTGACCCCAGCCAGGAGCCCTGCCAGACCCCCGCCCCGGCCCCGGCCGACCCTTCGGGTTGACCCTTTCGGGTGCTTTCCCGCGCCTCGAGCGGTGTCGGATGATCGTTTATTCGTCACGGCCGCCCGGGCGCACTACGCTGCGCCCATGAGCATGCTGACTCCCCCCGGCATGGGCGGCAAGTACCGGATCACGGGGGACAAATACCCCCGCATGCGCCCCCACCGACGACGCGGCAGGCTGGTCGTGGTGGTCGTCGCCTGCGGCGCCGTGCTCGGCGTGGCCGGCTGGGGCACCCTCCAGCTCATCGACGTCTTCACGGGCGGTGGGGGTACGGCCACGGCCGCCGGAGTCGGCTGTTCGACGAAGGCGACCAAGGCGAGCCCCGCGGCCTCCGCGTCCGCCGCCGCCGTGGTCGGCGCGGCGCCCAAGCCCGCGCAGATCACGGTGAACGTCTTCAACGCCACCACCCGCAGCGGCCTCGCCAAGACCACCGCGGACGAGCTGAAGAAACGCGGCTTCAAGATCGGCGAGGTGGGCAACGCCACCAAGCAGTACGACAAGAAGGTCACCGGCACCGGGATACTGCTCGGCCCCGCCTCCTCGCTGAACACCTCGCTGCCGGTGCTCGCCACCCAGCTCACCACCGCCGAGCGCCGCACCGACGCGGCCCGGGCGGGCACGGCGGTCGACCTGATCATCGGCAACCAGTTCAAGGCGCTGACCAGCCCGACGGCCTCGGTCAAGGCGCTGTCGGCGCTGGCCGCGCCGCAGCCGACGGCGTCCACGAAAAAGGGCTGCTGACAGCAGCCCTTTCCCCCGCCACCCGCCTGTCCGAGTGAGCGAGCGAGCCGAATGTCTCGGCCTGCTCGGGCCGCCGGATGGTCGGGGGTCGGCTATTCGGCCGCGCCGTACAGCCGGTCGCCCGCGTCGCCCAGGCCCGGGACGATGTAGCCGTGCTCGTTGAGGTGGTCGTCGACCGCCGCCGTGACGACGGTGACCGGGGTGCCCGCGAGCTCGCGCTCCATGAGCTCCACACCCTCGGGAGCCGCGAGCAGCACCACGGCCGTCACGTCGTCGGCGCCGCGCCGGATCAGCTCGCGGATCGCGGCGACCAGCGTGCCGCCGGTGGCCAGCATCGGGTCCAGGACGTACACCTGGCGGCCGAGGAGGTTCTCCGGCATACGCGTGGCGTACGTGGACGCCTCGAGCGTCTCCTCGTTGCGGATCATGCCCATGAAGCCGACCTCGGCGGTCGGCAGCAGCCGCATCATGCCGTCCAGCATGCCGAGACCCGCGCGCAGGATCGGCACGACCATCGGGCGCGGGTGGGAGAGCTTCACGCCGGTGGTCGGGGAGACCGGCGTCTTGATGTCGACCTGCTCGGTGCGCACATCACGCGTGGCCTCGTAGGCGAGCAGGGTGACCAGTTCGTCGGCCAGCCGGCGGAAGGTCGCGGAGTCCGTGCGCTGGTCGCGCAGCGTGGTGAGCTTGTGGGCGACCAGAGGGTGGTCGACGACGTGGAGACGCATGTCCACAACAGTAACCGGGCCGAACCCGCCCGGCGTCCCCACTCACAGTGAACCTCTCCGCCTCGACTTTCCCTCGGGTTGGGCCGTTGGCTGGCGTCAAACCGCCCGACGGAGGGAAAGTGGGAGAAAGGTAAGGAGACGGACCGGGGTACCCGGAGTGGTGTGCTGATGCCTGAGCTGCCCAACCTGCCCGACAACGACTCGCCGGAGAAGGCGCGGCCGGACGAGACCGACGCCGAGCGCCGCCGGCGCCGCGCCCGGTTTCTGCGCGAGCTGGCCGAGGCCCGCGAACTGCGTGACCGGGTCCAGCCGCGCCGCGCCAAGACCGCCCGGCTGCGCCACGCGATGCGCATGCGCACCTTCCGCTGGTAGCCGCAGCCGTACGGGACTTGGGGCATACGGGGAAGATCGCCACCGTCACGGGTGTCGCGTGGGGCGGGCGTGCGTGGGCGCAAGGCAAAGCCGCGTACGATCCGCTGGTGGCGGCAACGAGAGCGCTGGTGAGTCACTCGACGGACGTCTCGTGTACGTGCTCATGGACGTACTCGTGGGCGTGCGATCAAAACCACCGGACACAGGGAGCCGAAGACGTCCCCTGGACGCTTGGTTTCTGCCACGATTCCGAGTGGGTGGGGCTCGGAGCCTGAGCTCTCTCCGCCCGCAACCTCCGCCGGGGGGACCCCCAACCGGCACGCCTAAGACCAGTGGGAGAGTCACGGTGTACTTCGCCGCACTGCTCGCGCGCACCGAAGACGGGTGGGAAGCGAGCGACACAGAGCTCGACGATGTGGAGACCCTGTCGGATCTGGCCGACCTGGCCCGGGAAGCCTCTCCCGACGACGACACGGTGCTCGTGCTGATCGAGCAGGAGGACTCCTGGTTCGGGGTCGTCCGCATCGACGGCGAGGAGGACCCTCGCATCTTCGTCTCCGACGCCGCCGCCGCCGCCCGCAGCTCGTACGGCGAGATCCTGCTCACCGACGAACTGCTCGGAAGGGACCCGGGTGACGACGACGACCTGGACGCCCTCGACCTCGACGGCACCGAGGACGGTGAGGACGAGGACGATGCCGACGACACCGAGGACGAGGGTGCCGTCGGCGTCGTGAACGGCAGCCCGGCCGAGGCCGTACCGCACGGCCCGGTCGGCGACGCCGGCATCCTCGACGACCTCGGCGTCGGCGAGAAGGAGCTGAGGGCGCTGTCCTCGGACGCGGTCACCGAGATCGCCGACGCCCTGGGCGCCTCGGAGGTCCTGGAGACCGTCCGCTGACCGCACCGCGAACGGCGCCGGATCCCGTACGCGACCGCTGGCGGGCCGCGATGCGGCTCGCCCTGGACGAGGCACGGCTGGCCGCCCGGGACGGAGACGTCCCGGTCGGCGCCGTCGTGCTGGCTCCGGACGGTACGACGGTCCTCGCCAGGGGCCACAACGAACGGGAGGTCGGCGGCGATCCGACAGCCCACGCGGAGGTGCTCGCCGTCCGGCGGGCGGCCGCCGCGCTGGGCGAGTGGCGGCTGTCCGGCTGCACGCTCGTCGTGACCCTCGAACCGTGCACGATGTGCGCGGGCGCGCTCGTGCAGTCCCGGGTGGACCGGGTCGTCTACGGCGCCCGTGACGACAAGGCGGGCGCGGCCGGCTCCCTCTGGGACGTCGTCCGCGACCGACGGCTCAACCACCGCCCCGAGGTCGTCGAAGGCGTCCTCGCCGAGGAGTGCGCGGGGCTCCTCACGGAGTTCTTCCGTGACCGCTGATCGCCCCCGAATACCGATTTCAAACCAGGGCCCGCCTTGCTGTAAGGTCTCCCTCGGTAGCGTGTCCGAGCGGCCGAAGGAGCTCGCCTCGAAAGCGAGTGTGGCGCAAGTCACCGAGGGTTCAAATCCCTCCGCTACCGCTGGTAGACGAAGGGCCCGGTCCGTTGGACCGGGCCCTTCGTGGCCTTCCGTCTCAGTTTCCGTCTCAGTTCGTCCTCTCGAGCGGCTTCAGGATCACCGACTGACATGCCGGCGCCCGGCCCGCTGAGGGCCGGGCGCCGAGTCCGACTGCTGGACTTACCCTCCCAAGGCGATCTGCCGCAGGAGATCATGATCATCGATCGGGTAGCAGCGGTTGGCCCGTTCTCCCGGACCGAACGACCTGAGCGCCTTGGCCTGGCGGAGTTCAGCGATCGCCTTCTCGACGGTTGCCCGCCCCAAGCAGAGAGCATCGGCGATATCAGCCTGGCTCGGTCCCGAGGCAACCAGCTCCTCGGCGGTCGTCATCACCATCACGCCGTCCCCCCGAGGCTTTATCACGTTCCTCCGGGAAGGCTCAGCGAGGTAGTTCAACAGTGCAGCGACGCGGGTGACCGGGGCTGCCCGACTCGCGGTGTACAGCCGTTCTGTCAGGGTGTGTCGCTTGGTCGTCATGCGCGCGAGCATGAGAGCGATCGCGGGGTCGACCATCGCCAGCGAGATGAGCTTGGAGTTGGGAACCTCGACGAAGAGACACCGTGACAAAGGAGTCCCGGCAATCACCTCCCTACGGTTTGCGCTCGGCCTCTCCTCGCTGTGCGTGCCGGAGAAGGACGCCGTGCTGCTGACACGCTCGAAGAGCATCACCTCGCGCCACAGGCGGACCTTGCCAGGCTGCACCAGTTCCGCCACGCGCCCGTCGACGAGGAAGTGGGCGGCTCTCGAGACCCCAAGCGTCATCGAGCGGCCGCGACTCCTCCTACGTAGGCGGGACACGTCGGCGAGGGCCTCCACGGAGTCGGACGGCAGGCCATGCAGGGCAAAGAAGTCCGCGATGACTCTGGACTCGCTCGCCCTCCGGGTGGCACTGGTGGTGTACGGAGCCATGATCACCTCCCAGCAGTGGGAGGCAGAGCCTCCGAGCCAGGCACCGACTCCTCGGAGGCAGGGGGCGTCGTCGGCGAGTCGGTCGTTGCCGGCGGTGCCGGTGCCACGACTTCGACGGGCCGGGCTGCCGACTCGGCCAGGAGACGTACGACAGGCACCAGCGCCCCGATAAGGAGTGCGAGCGCCGCGAGGACGGAGGCGATCCGAGCCGGCCTGGTCTCCAGGCGTCGTACGGCATAGCAGGCCGCGGCCAGCACGATCACAAAGATCAGGATGACCGCGACGTAGACGTCGTTGAGCACACTTGTCTCTTTCGAGAGGCGGCCGAGCTTCGATCAATTGACCGAAGCTCGACCGCGGGTTTTTTGGGAAACCTCGCTCTGACCAGTGACGTTCATGATCGCGGCTAACGATCAGCCACCGGACAGGCGTGAACATTACGCCATCGGCGTGACCCGACGACAATTCACGCTCTGGGGAGGGATTTTCCCAATGCAAGATCCCGAAGGGCCGTCACGAATGTAGGTAAATATGACTCATGACGGCCCGCATCTGGAATGCGGGATACCGGCATGCCTGATGTATAGGAGAATCGTTACAGCAAGACTCTCCGATCACCCGAGAACACCGAAAGCCCCACCCAGCAGTTGGGTAGGGCCTTCTGATGCGGCATCATCAGCGTTGCCATCGGCGAAGCTGGGCCGGGGGCCTTGTCGGGGGAGCCACCCCCGATGGGCCACCGGCCAGTGCTGAGCGAGGGCTCCCAAAAGCCGTGTGTTCAGCGCTGCTAAGGAAACACCATGCGCGGTTGTGAAAGTGCCTGCTGGGAGGGATTCCACGCTTCGAGCGGGTAAGAATCCCTCTCAGTATGGGTTTTCGGCCCGCTTTTAGGGCTCGCATACCTCTCACAGAGGGGCGCAGTTCGAATTATTGGATCCTTCGAGAGCGCTCTTCTCCCACTCAGGCAGACTCCATGACCCCGTCTGAAGTCAGTTCGCAGCCGAGTGCTTCGTAGGGTCACTGCCGACCGGTGAGTCGACTGTCGTCGTCCGATCCGTCTCTTGTCGGATTCCAGATGAGTCCGTCGACCCGCTGAGCCACTTCATTCCGGACCGAATCCACCATGTGCTGGTACCGCGCGGCCATGGCAGTCGTGGACCAGCCCATGAGTCCCATGACAGCCCGCTCGGAGACTCCGAGGATCAGCAAAACCGTGGCGGCGGTATGGCGGGCGTCGTGCAGTCGGCCGTCTCGGACTTTGGCGTCGTCAAGCAGCCCCTTCCAGTCGTCGTAGTCCGTCCGGGGTGATGTGCCCCGCCCGGTCGGCGTAGCGAAGAGCCACCCTTCGTCGGTCCAGTCGGCGCCGGCCGCCGAGCTTTCGACTTGCTGATTGGCTTGGTGGGTGCGCAGGAGGTCTACGAGCTGGGCCGGCAACCCGACTGCTCGCCGTCCGGCGCGCGACTTCGTGTCGGCCGTCTCCGGGTTGGTCCGCTGGCGCTTCGGGCAGTAGCCGGCCTTCCTGCCACAGGTGTCCGCGCACCCATGGGTGTAACGCGGCCGGCGGCGGCTGCGCCGGACCATGAGGACCCCTCGTTCAAGGTCCACGTCCGACCACTTGAGCCCGAGTGCTTCCCCCTGGCGAAGCCCGAGAGCGAGCGCCACGGCCCACCGCGCGGAGTTCCGACGGTCGTCAGCCGCACGCAACAACTGCTGGACCTCTTCGACGGTGTAGGGCTCGATCTCCTCTTCGCTGACACGGGGGGCCTTGGCGAGTTGGACGGGGTTCCGGGCGAGATAGCCACGCCGTACGGCTTCGTTCAGCGCCGTGCGGAAGGTGCGGTGGATCTGGTGGATCGTCCCGGCCTTGCGACCGTCGGCCACCATGCGTCCGTAGAAGGTCTCGATGTGCTCCGGCTTGAGTTTGTCCAGCCGGTGAGCACCGAGGGCGGGGAGCAGGTGCCTTCGCACGGCCACGCCGTACCCGACCATCGTGTTCTCGTTCACGGCGAGCGGGGCGATGTTCTCGACCCAGTGGGTCAGCCACGTCTTGACCGTCCAGGGCCGCCCCGCCTTTCGGATGCTCTTCGCGTCGCGCTGCTGCTCCAATTCACGGACGGCGGCGGTCACCTCCGCACGGGTCTTCCGTTCGACGTGGCGACGGTCCGGCTTCCCGTCATCCCGAATGCCGACGGTCACGCGACCGTGCCACTTGCCGTCCGAGCCCTGGTAGATGGACGAACGCCCGTTGGGCTGTCGGGTGCGCTTCTTGTCGCTCTCGTCTTCTGCCATGCGTGCGTACTCCTCAGGCGGCCGTGGTGACGGTGATCGTGCGGGTGGGGTTCTGCCTCTTGCGGAGCCGTGTGGCGAACTCCGGAACGGCATCGGCGGGAATCCTGCGGAGGTGACCGAGGGTGATGGACTCCAGCTCGCCAGAACTGACGAACCGGTAGCAGAGGGTGCGGCCGATCTGGAGACGGCGAGCGGCCTCTTCGACGGTGAGCAGAACGAGGGAGGGGTCAACAACTTCGGCAAGGTCGACCGTGGCCATGCGCGTGGTGCTCCTTCGGCTCATAGGAGGGAGCGGGGGCATTCATCCCCCTTCTGGAAAGTCCGCTACCTGCGCTACTTCCGCTTCCTTGCAGGTCAGAAGCCTGTTTCGGGTAGCGGGAGGGGGTAGCGGTAGCGGATGGCGTAGCGCGGGGTAGCGGGCCGCGGGGGTGCGGCCCGCTACCGGTTTTCTGCTGGTCAGGCCCCGGATTCGGTGTCCGGTAGCGGGAGTAGCGGACTTTCCGGGGGCGGGGGGCAGTAGCGCTGCCATGCGTCGTGGAGATCAGTGGCGTAGTAGCCCTTGAGGACGCTTCCACCGGTTTTGATGTTGCGGGAGGTGACGGGGTCGCCTTCGGTGGTGACGTACTCGGAGAGCATCCGGGAGAGGCGGCGGGAGTCGAGGGGCTTGCCGCCCATGTCGGCCCAGGGGGCGTCGTCGAGAGCGTTGAGCCGGTCGAGGATGGCGACGGTGGGCAGGCGGTCGATGCCGCTCAGCACGTGGTCACGTAGATCGGTGAGCAGGCGGATTCCGATGCTGCCTTTGTCGTTGGCCTGCGAGGCCTTGACCAGCGTCGCGCAGGCCGTCCGTGCGCGGTCCGGCCAGTCTCCGCCGGCCGCGTCGGCAATGGCGATGAGCGGTTCCCACACGTCTGCGGGCCGGTCGGCGACCCCTTCGGGCATCTCTGGGAAAGCGTCGGTGACCTGCTCTTGAACCGCTTCCGCCCACTTGGCGAGCCGGTCACGGATCTGGTTGCCCTCGCGGACATGGATGCGGGTGCGGAACTGCTCCACTCGCTCGTTCCGTGCGCGGCGGCGCATGCGGACGATGACGGACCGGGTCATGATCGTGTCGGGCAGGTAGCCGAGTCCGGCGACGGCAACGGCGCAGTACGAGGGGAAGCCCTGTACCTGCTGGTTGGCTCCGTCTCCGACGCATCGGTACATCACCCGGCCGCGGGTGTGGCCGGCGTTGATGAACCCCCGGAGCTGTTCGTTCTCGCCTGCCTTGGGCCCGAAGATCGTGTCGATCTCGTCGAAGAGGATCGTGGGCCGGCCGCCGTCGACCCCGGACACGGACCGGAACAGGGCAGCGGCGGAGGCGTCCACAGCCGCCATGGAGCGCGGCACGAGGGTTTCGACGACTTCCAGCGCCCGCGACTTCCCCGATCCAGGCTCCGGGGAGAGGAAGGCGAGGCGGGGGGTGGAGTCGAACGCGTCGAGCAGGTGCGCGTGCGCGTCCCACAGCGTGACGGCGACGTAGGCGGCTTCGGTGGGGAAGACGTTGAAGCGGCGATGGAAGGCTTCGACCTCGTTGAGCAGTGCGGCACCGTCGATGTTCGTGGCGGTCATGCGGCGGTCCTCCCTTCGGGGAGTGAGGCGGGCGCCCCGGTGCAGGCGGCTTTGTGGGCGTCGCAGTCGGCGATCAGGGCGGTCACGGCGCGGAGCCCGGTGGCGGTGTGGGCGCGTCCGCACGGGCAGGCATAGGCGCCGGTGGGGGTGTCGCCGGTCCGCTTGGACCAGCGGGCGCCGTCGTTGTGGTCGCGGTAGGCCGGCGGGGCGTAGATGCGGATCCCGGGCCGCTCCGGCGTCGGATCCTCCGCACCGCGGCGCGCGGCCGTGCCGGGGAACGGGTTTGGGCGTTGAAGAGCTGAAATGACGCCCTGACGGGCGGCACCCCTCGGCCCGCCCACGGCCGGCGTGCCCACAGGCTGTGGAGCAGCGGACGTCGATCGGTGGCCGGGGAGGCTCTTAGTAGGCGGGGGGTTGGTCATGCCGTCCGCCTACCGGCCGGGTTGTGGGCGATCGACCAGTCCAGGCCACGGGTGATGACGTCGTCGTAGTAGCGCTGCGACTGGGTGGCGTTCCCCGATGCCGCCCTACTAAGAGCCTCCTCGACCTCCCCGCGGTCGAGGTCGCCGAACGCGATCAGCCGACCCAGCGCCCGTGCGGCCCGCAGCAGGGTCGCATTGCGGGTGCCGTCCGCGGCCCCGGCCACGTTGTCGACCTCCCCCCGCAGTGCTGCTGCGGCGTACCCGCTCGCGCGGGTCGTGAGCGGCACCGACGCGCCCCCTGTAGGGCGCTGAGGGGGGTTCAGAGCGTCGTGCAGCCATCCGGGCAGGACGGCGGGCGGCCGGTCGTCCAGAAGCGTGTACGTCCCGTCGGGGGTGGTGCTGCCCGCGGCGACGACATACCCGCCCCACCCGCGGGTGTCGATCTTCCTGGCCAGGCGTCCCGCGGTGTTGTGCAGGCGAGCGTCGGGGGGTTGGGTGAAGTACAGGTGCTCGCCGCCGCGCGCGGTCCGCACCCGGTAGGTGGCAGGCGCGTCCTGTCCGGCGCGCTCGCAGAGCGCTGCAAAGGAAGTGGCGCCGTCAGGCGTTCCTTTCAGCTCTTCAGGCTTGAGCGTGTCGAGGTCGACCACGAGCAGCCCGGACGGGCCGGTCGCGATGCCCACGTTGTAGGGCTGCTGCGCCCACGCCGCGGTCAACAGATCGTGGTCGGTAGTGGCACGCTCCTCCGGGGTCTTGTGCCCGTCGGTGCAGCGGCCGGTGCCGGGGCAGTACTTGTCCGCGTGACCGGCCGGGCGCTTGTCCCGGGGGCGTAGGGGGATGACGTGCCAGTCCCGGCGCGCGGCTTCCAGCGCGCAGGCGAGCAGCTCGAGCGGAGAGGGTTCCGTGTGGCGGGGCGGTAAGCCGGGGGCTCGCTTGTTGTCGGTGGGTTGGGTCATGCTGGGTGTCTCCAGTCCTGTTGAGGGTGCTGGTGAGGAGGGCGGCCCCGCGTTCTTGGCGGAAGGGGGGTCGCCCTTTTGCCTGCACCCCGGGAAATGGGGCGGCAGGGTGTCAGTGGGGGTGGTTAGGGTCGCGGCATGACGACGACCGTTGATCTTGTGCCGGGTTGGGTGACGACGCGCGATGTGATCGCTGCGACGTTCGGCTGTAGCAAGTTCCAGGGGATCGAGCCGGCCGATGCTGCGGGCAAGGTGTTCGTGTTCTCCGATCCGTCCGCGGGTGAGGAGTACGGGTACACGTTCGATGGTCGTGCGGAAGACGACGAGTTCGGGCCGCTGTACCTGTACACGGGTGCCGGCGCCAACGGTGACCAGAAGCCTTCCGGCCGCAACGGCTCGCTGCTCAGCCACGTCGAAAAGGGCCGTGAGCTGCATCTGTTCGTCGCGCACGGCAGGCTGCCGGGCAGTGGAGCGATGCGGCAGCGCTACATCGGTCAGATGGTGTTGGACCCGGTGAAGCCGTACGACGTTCGGCGCGGGCCGGGCAAGGACGGTGCGATGCGCGATGTGCTGGTGTTCCGGTTCCGGCCGGCTGAGGGAACGACGCCGGCGTGGACGGAGGCGGACCGTATGCCGGCCGCCGCGCAGACGGCGTTCGAGATCGTTGATCCCGCGGTGACGGTTGCGCAGCCGGTTGTGCTGCCGGAGCAGAGCGGCGCGAAGGTCAAGAGGACCGAGCAGCACAGCACTGCTGAGACGATGGCGGACATTCCTGCCGGGCAGCGCAAGGTACTGCGCCGCGAGGGTGAGTTGGTGAAGGCGTTCGTGGCGCATCTGGCCGCGGCGGGCCACGAAACCCACAGCTTTCAGATCACCATCAAGGGCGAGCCCGGGGCGCTCACTCCCGACCTCTACGACGCGACGGATCACGCGCTGTATGAGGCGAAGGGGCAGACGACGCGGGCCAATGTGCGGATGGCGATCGGGCAGTTGGCGGACTATCGCCGGCACATCCCGGGCCGCAAGGAACTGCGCGTTGCTGTGCTGCTGCCCAGCGAGCCCACCGAGGACGTGAAGGATCTTCTCGGTGAGGAGTACGTGGAGTTGGTCTGGCAGACCGAAGACGGCGGATTCGCCGGCTGGCCGCTCGCCTACAACCAGCCGTAGCCGGCCGGGGCGGGCCGCGGGCCGGCTAGCCGCGAAAGTGGCTGCGCTTGATCACGGCCTTGCGGATGTTGACCGTGGTCCCGCCCCCGCCGGCGCGCCGTGTGCCGCCGAAGATCTGTACGGCGATCCATCCGCCGAAGATGACCGCGGCCAGCGTGATGAGCTGGCTGATGAACGCGGTCAGTGCGGCGATGAACGTAGTGAGCAGGACCAGCCCGCCGCACACCGCGGCGAACCCGACGCCTCCGAGGGCGACGTTCACCGCTGTGCGGGAGACGGCCGGCCGCGCGTCGACGAGGGCCGGGGCGGGTGCGGGGGTGAGGGTGTAGCCGGTGACGACACGGCCGTCGGGCAACACGATGCTCTGCACGGCCGGCGTCGGGCCCGGCAGGACGGGCACGAGGGGCGCGACGGTCGGGTGGACGGCGAGCGGCTGCGGGTGGTGCACCTCGAGGGCCGCCGGCCGGTTGGTGTGCGTCATGGAACGTGCCTCCCGGGATGGGCCGCGGGCTCGCGCCGTGGTGGCGCGAGCCCGCGGGGTTCGGGTGTCAGGTGCAGGTGTCAGGGAGTGTCAGGCAGGGGTGTCACGGGTTTCTGACAGCGGGTTTGCCTAGGGGTTTGGGTGTCAGGGGGCCGTGACGGTGTCAGGTGTCAGGCGGCCGTCAGGGCGGGGACGATGCGCCACCGGCCGGTGGTGTTCGTCGCCTCCAACCGGCCGTCCATGGCGGCTTCCTTCAGCCGCTCGGAGACCCACGGGCGTGAGAGGTGGTGGCGGTCGCACCAGTCCATGAAGTCCTTCGGTCCGACGACCATCTGTCCGGCCGCCTCGAAGTCGGCGAGCGCATCGGCGAAGAACCGACGTGCCTCCTCCGGGGACGGCTTGCGCCCGGTCTCCTGTCCGAAGATCGGTGCGTCGTCGCCGTCCTCGGTGTCGGGGAGTTCGGCGTCCGGGTCGATGCCGGCGTCCTCGGGGTCGACGAGCAGCCCGGCGCCGTACTCGGTCATGTCGTCCCCTTCATGGACGGCCCGCAGCGCAGGCGGTTGCGCGGTCGGCGAGTCGCTCGAGCGGCCGGAGTATGCCTGTCCGGCCACGCTGGCGGCTGCGCCGGCGGTGATCGGGTCGGCGTGCGCGCCGTTGTGCTGCGCCCACGTGGCGAGCTGTTGCATGACGGGTACGGCGCGGAGGGTGAAGCGGCGGGTGCGGCCCGGGGAGGGGTAGCGGTCCTCGGGGATGCCCGGGGAGACGGTGTAGCAGTAGCCGGGGCGCCGGTTTCCCCATGCTCCGGGGTGGGCGCCGGCGTCGAGCACGGTGTCGGGGAGGCAGAACCCTTCGTCGCGGGGGTCGCAGCCGAGTGCGATCACGGACGGCAGCGATGCCCGGGTGCTGGTGGACATTTGGTCGTAGGAGGGCCGCTGAAGCGAGACGATCAGCGAGATTCCTGCCGATCGGGCTTCCTGCGCGATGCCGGTGAACGCGTCGTCTCCGAGGGCGCGCAGGGTGTTGGCGGCCTCCTCGAACCAGGCGACCAGGAACGGCATCCCTGCACAGCCGCACGCCTGGCCGCGCTGGCAGGAGTGTGCGGGGTCGTTCTGCTGCTGGGCTGCGGCCGGTACCCACTGGCGGTAGCCGTGGGCGCCCAGCCACCGGGTGCGGGCGGGAATGGCGGCCTTGACGGCCTCCACCATGACCTCAGTGTCGGTGCCGCCTTCGGCCGACCAATCGAGCCCGGGGCGGAGCGGGGCGTAGTCCTGGAAGGCTTTCGGGTCGGAGAGCCACACGATGACGTCCCGGCGCGAGAGGATCTCGGTGAGCAGGTTCAGGGCGGCATCGCCCTTGCCCGATCCGGACTGGCCCGCGATCAGACCATGGGTGGAGTTGCGCTCTGCGTCCGGGTCTCCGGGCAGCCAGAGCATGAGCGGGGCGCCGTCGTCGTAGCGGCCGATGACCAGCGGGTCGGCGATCGAACCCCCGAGGTTCGACGGCCCCTCCCACTCGACCACGTCGGCCAGCATGTCTTCGGGGACGATGACCAGCTCGCCGCGGCGGGAGGATCCGGCGTCGGGGGTGTAGCGCACAGCGGACGTTGGCAGGTCCAGCGCGGACGCGATCCGGGCCAGTGCCTTGGTGACGTCGTCGTTGGTCTGCTCCCCGGCCACGACGGCGAGCGGCGCGGTGACCCGGTTCGGCTCCACCTTCGCCGCACCGATCTGCGCCCGGGCCAGCCCCACCTTCTCCAGCAGGCCACCGTCAGAGCTCCCGTTCACGGCGCCTTCGGGGTTGTGGCGCAGCATCATGCGCACGTTCCACGACAGCGCCACGACCGGCCCGCCCATCAGGAACATGTCGTCGATGGCGCCGGCCGTCGGGCCAGCGAGGCAGGCGGCGGTGACCCATGCGGAGCCGGCGGCGACGGTGACGGCGGAGTGCAGCCGGCGTTGCTGGCTGGTCGACTTCCCCGCCCACCACGTGGCGCCGGTGAGGGCGACGGAGGCGAGGGTGAGGCCGGCGCCGGCGCCGGCGCTGCCCTCCCAACGCCAGTTTCCGAGGGCTCCGGCGATACCGGTGCCGGCGAGTCCGATCCATGGGGGCAGGTGGGGCTTGGCCCGGTGCAGGAGGTAGGCGCCTACGCCTCCGCCCGTCGAGCCGTCGGGGACGGTGTAGGTGGCCATGGTCCGCCCGTCGTCGAGAAGGTCGGTGGCGTTGCGGCGGTTGTTCCTGGTCATGTGGCTGCCTCTCTTACTGCTGGTGCCAGTTCATGACCGGCTGCTGCGGCTTGCGGGCACGGTGACGGACGCGGTTGATCTCCTCCTCGAACTCCTGCTGAAAGGTCGAGTAGCAGGCCGCGGCGTTCTTCGCCGCGTCGCGCAGTGCGTCGGCGGAGCGCTGCATTTTGCGGGCCACCTTCGCGGCGCGGACGCGGGATCCGAAGGTGCGGCCCTGCGGGTCAGGGACCGCGGCCAGGACGCCTTTCATGATCTCGGCGCCCATGGCCACCTCGATCGAGAGCGTCACGGCGGCGGCCCGCAGGGTGTTGCAGTACTGCCGCACCTGAGCCGGCGACCCGAACTCCGGGGAGGGAAGCAACGACTCCGAGTGCGGCCGGCCGCCGCCGCTGTTGCGGGCGGTCTGCTTGCTGTTGTTGACGGTGACGTTGATCGGCGGGACGAACGAGCCACCGAGGGCGCCGACGAACCCGCCGGCGGCGGCGCCGGCGTTGGCGAACTTGTGGCCCTTGCCGTCGTTGGTGCTGCGCGGCCGGCTGGTGGTCTGCGCCCGCCGGTGGGCGGAAGCGTTGTCTGCCATGGGGAGATCTCCTCAGGTCAGTGCGAGCGGCGGACGATGAGCCACGCGGTCTGAGCGGCAATCCACATCAGCAGCCAGACCAGCTCCAGCGGGCCGGCGAGCGGCCCGAAGCCGGCCGCGAACGCAGCCCACGCCAGCGCGAGGGCGGCGAGCAGGGTCAGGGCGGCGCGCCACAGCACGACCGTGCCGCGGCCTGGCCGGCGCACCTGCATGACCGCCAGCCACACCAGCGGGACGACGGCGAGCGGGGCGAGGATCAGGGACGACCACCAGGCCATCAGGTGGAGCAGGCCGACGACGGCGAACGCGAACAGGGCGAGCGCGGTCGGGGCGAGCGCGCGGCGCCCCTTCCACAGCGCGCGACCGAGGAAGCCGAGTGCCTCGCGGGTCAGCGAGGGCGACTCGGGGACGACGATCACGAACGGCTGCGCGCCACGGCGGCCACGCTGACGCGGGATCGAAACGGTGTGGACGGCCCCCCGGGGACGGCGGGCACGGGTACGACTGGACACAGCAAGACTCCTAGGTCGGAGAGTGGATGAGGGGTGCTGTGCAGGTGAGTCAGGCCGCGGCGGCCTGGTCCTCGGGGTACGCGCAGGGCACACACATGCCCAGCTGTGCCGGGATGACGTAGCCGGCATCCCGGCCGCACTCGGGGCAGGTGCGGCGAGCCCGGTTGGCCTTGTCCAGTGCCGCCTGCTTGGCCGGCGTCATCGGGCGAACGGGCTTCGCGGCGTCGACACGGTAGAGGTAGGCGACCAGCGGGCCGCGCCGGTAGCGAGGCCGCTCGATCTGCGCGACCACGGCTTGCCCACCCGGCCGAAGCCCCTTCGCACGGAGCTGACGGCGGGTGGCCAACCCG
This sequence comes from Streptomyces sp. NBC_01334, assembly GCF_035983595.1. Classification (NCBI taxonomy): domain Bacteria; kingdom Bacillati; phylum Actinomycetota; class Actinomycetes; order Kitasatosporales; family Streptomycetaceae; genus Streptomyces; species Streptomyces sp. NBC_01334. Next base: position 4,832,996 of record NZ_CP130718.1, read on the forward strand.
TCCGGCGCGAGGCGCCACGGGTAGACCGGTAAGGCGCTCATCCCTGGCCCACGATCGCGAGTTGCGCGCCACCGTCACCGGGGTCTCGGTACTCCGCGTAGCGGGCGGACACCCAGCCAACCGACCAGCCGCACAGATCAGCCGCGCGCCGCACGGACACGCCCTCGGCCACCGCGGCGGCGACGATCCGCCGGGCATGGTCCTCGGGCAGCTTGGTGTTCACGGGCGGACCATCCAGCAGCGCGGCGTGCTCACGGCGGGCGGCCTCCGCACGCTCCCGGGCCTCCTTCGCTACCCGTTCGGCGGCCTCGCGTTCAGCGTGTTCACGATTGCGCTCGCGCTGTTCACGCTCGCGTTCACGGCGTTCACGCCCCTCGCGTTCGGCAGCCTCGCGGGCGGCCTGATCCTCGCGCTCCTCCCGCCGCCGGCGCTCCTCCCGCTCGGCTGCTTCCGCGGCCAATCGGGCTTCGTGTTCACGCTGTTCACGCGCCAGCGTCGCGGCGTGCTCGCGCTCCTCGCGCGCCTCCCGCCGGGCCGCTTCGGCGCGCTCGCGGGCGGCCTGCTCGGCTACCTCGCGTTCCGCCCGCTGCCGCGACTCCAGAGCTGTGACGGCGGCGGTGATGGCGCGCCGGTAGGCAAGCCCGGTTTCCGCGGTGACGATCAGCAGCAGCGGCGCCACCGAGTGGACCGCCACGCCGACCAGGTCTTTCTGCAAGGCAGAGTCCGCGGTGTTCAGGGCGAGCGTCATGGTGCCCGTCATCCACCGCAGCGCGATCGGCCAGCGTCCGCCGTGCCCACCGAGACGGGCAAGAACGGAGTCGAGACGGACCACGATGACCACCGCAGCGTCGACCACGAGCGGCAGAATCGGCGCCGTCCACCCCCACTTGACGGGGGTGTGGGCGGACATCAGCGGGGTGACGGTGAGGATCGAATACAGCATCGCGCCGCACACGATCAGCCACGTCCCCACGTTCAGCGCGCGCTCCGCTGAACGGATCTGAACACCGTTCACGCGGCAGCCTCCGCCCGAGAATCGACCCAGGTGGAGGCGAGCAGCCACACCGGCGAGGCAGGGTTGGCGGGGTCCGTGCTGAACTCCGTCCACTCCCACAAAGCCGCCGGCGCCTGAACGAACCCCAGCGCCGTGAGCGCCTGCGCCCGCTCCGTGAACGTCGGCACCCGATCGCCCGGGCCGAAGCTGTACTCAGGCCACCCAGCGAGCGAGCCGCGCACCACCACCACGTACAGGCGCCAACCGCCCTGACTCGCGGACAGTTGCGCCCGCAGTTCCCGCGCCATCACGCCACCGCACCCGAGATGGCGCGGTTGGCGAGCGTCGCTCGCTCGGACAGCACCCGGCGCCGGCCGCGGCGAGCGCGCCGCTCATCCAGCTCGGTGGGCGCCTGGTCGAGCAGGGCGATCTGCACGTCGAGGGCTTCGACGTCCGCGAGGATCCGCGGCATCTCACTCTCGATCGCGTCCAGCTCGCCGTCCGTCGGCTCCATCCAGTCCGCAAACGCGGTAACAGCTTCCTGAACAGTCACGATGTGTTCCATGGGTCGTGATCTCCCTGCAAGGCGGCAACGGCCCGAAAGCGGCTCCCGGGGGGCAACCCGGGAGCCGCGCGCCGTTGAAGGTGAAGCCGCGTACGACACGCGGCGCGACCGCAGGGCAGCGGTCGGAGAGCCCCGGGCGGGATTCGATCCCGCGCCCTCACGGCTGGTTGCCGGGGCTGAGGTCGTGCAGGTGGTGCGGGTGTCTCCTTCGGGAACACGAGCTCCCGTTTGTAGGCATATGGAGACGGTGGCCTATCGGCCTAGCCATCCGGTTGACCAGGGATCCGGTGCCCTCAGCCCGCTCTGTCCCGGGCCCCTAGCCGCAGATGTGAAGACAGCTCAAAGAGAGCCCCTCCATCTCGCTGTCCTAGGACTGCGAGCGGCCTGAGATGAGAATGCCACGCAGTCCTAGGACAGTCAACAGTCCTAGGACTGTGCTTCACTGGACGTCATCGAGAGGAGTTCGGCGTGGCACCCAAGTGGCGCGACCTGGCGGACAGGCTCGCGGAGCAGATCAGAAACGGTGAGTACGCACCGGGCGATCAGTTGCCCCAGATCAGAGAGTTGGTCGAGTCGGGAGAGGGCTCAAAGGCCACGGTCAACCAGGCTTACAAGGCCTTGGAGACTGAGGGTCTGGTGACCTCGACGCGCGGCCGCGGGACCGTCGTGCGCCCGCGCACGCCCCTCAAACGGCTCGGCATCGCTCGCTATGACAAGGCCAAATGGCGCGACGGTGACGAGGTCGCGTTCATCGCTGATCGCGTGGCATCCGGGCGCTCGTACGACCGGAACGAGCAGACGCAGACGGTTAGCCGCGTGAAGGCGCCGGCCGCCGTAGCCGCCGCTCATGGCCTGCCTGAGGGAGCGAACGTTTACGCGCGGGCGCGCCTGGTGAAGGAAGGCGCACAGCCGACCCACACCCTGACGAGCTACTACCGGCCCGAACACGTGGAAGGAACCCGCATCGTGAACCCGGAGCCGGGGCCGGCAGGGCGGGGCGGCGGGTTTCGCGTCCTGTACGACGCTGGATACGAAATCGACCATATGACCGAGGAGCTCTTCGCTCGTGTGCCTACGGCCGAAGAGGTTCAGCTGCTCCAGCTCTCACCGGGTGAGTGGGTGGTGGAGCTGCACCGGACGACGCGCACGTCAGATGGAACCGTGGTTGAGTTCGCCATCGGGGTGCACGCGGCGACACGGTTCGCATGGTCGTACGACTTCAAGGTGCCCGACTCGGCAAAGACAGAGGTGGAGGGCGAGAGCAAGTGATCTCAGCTCAGGCATGGGCGGACGCTCAGAAGCTGTGGGATTTCCAGCAGATGGGCCATGAGCCCCGCACGTGCTCTGTGGCTGTCGGTCTCGGCAGTCACGACCTCGGGGTTGCCGACACCACGGCGGACCTGTACCAGCGGGGCATGTTCCCGCTCGTCGTCTTTACCGGAGCGACCAGCCGTACGACTCAGGAGCGGATGCCGCGCGGCGAAGCCGAACACTACCGCGAACGCGCCGTAGAGCTGGGGGTTCCGGCGGGCGCGATCCTCGTGGAACCCAATGCGCGGAATACCGGAGACAACATCCGCTTCTCTCGCGCGCTCCTCGAGGAACGGCGCGTGCCCGTCTCGTCAGTCCTCCTGGTCAGCAAGCCGTACGAGGAACGACGCTCGTACGCGACGGCCCGAAAGCTGTGGCCAGACGTCGAGTGGGTGTGTGCGTCCACTCCCATGACGCTTCCCGAATACGTCGACTCGATCGGGGACGCGCGCCTTGTCCTCGACATGATGGTCGGTGCTCAGCAGCGCCTCATGATCTACCCCCGGCAGGGATTCGCGGTCGAGCAGGAGATTCCCGACGACATCCGGGCCGCGTTCGTGCGGCTCCGCGACAGCGGTTTCACGAGTCGGCTCGTGCCGGAAACCGCAGATCACCCCTGACAGGGTCGGTGGCCACTCCGTCTCAGTTTCCGTCTCATTCACCCCCGTCCGGAGCCGTTCACGGCGGTCCGCACCCCGGGCGGGAGTACGGGAATGAACGAGGTTGAACGGCTGTGGATCACGCTCTGACCAGCACGAACAGACCTCGAAAGCGAGTGTGGCGCAAGTCACCGAGGGTTCAAATCCCTCCGCTACCGCTTCTGGACGAAGGGTCCGGCTCTGTGAGCCGGGCCCTTCGTCGTGTTCTCCGGGTTTTCCCGCGGCTCGGGGTGCTTGCCCAGGTACACCCAGGCGAGGCCGCCGACGATCGGGGCGCTGAGCAGGAAGAGCAGCCAGAGCACCTTCGGCACGTACCGGACGCGCTCCCCGGGGGTACGGACGCAGTCGAGCAACGCCCCCAGGCACAGCAACGCCACGAGGACCATCGGGGCGACGGTCAGCGGTTCCAGCAGTCCCAGCATTTTCCTCCCCTTCCCTTCTTCCACTCCGCCCGGCACGCACCGGCGTTCACCCCCTCATCGGACGAGGACCCGCGAACGGTTCACGAACGCGCCGTGGACGCTCAAAAGCGGTGTGAAAATCGCACTTCCGGTTACACTCGCCGCCGTCAACAAGGCCCGGGTGGGCTCATACAGGGGAGGCCAGGTGGCGGTGAACGCCAAGAAGATCGCCGTCTACGTACTCGTGGTCTTCGTGCTCTACGTGATCATCACGGACCCGGCGAAGGCGGCCGACTACGTCCAGATAGGCTTCCAGGGCATATCGGACGCCGCCAAGGCCGTCGGCGACTTCTTCACCTGGCTGGCCGACGGGGCCGAGTAGCTCGCACTGGGAGTGCCCATGATCCGCCACCTGGTCCTTTTCAAGCTCAACGAGGGCGTCGAGCGCGACGACCCCCGCGTCGTGCAGGGTGAAGCGGCCTTCCGGGCACTCGACGGCCGGATCGAGGAACTGCGCTTCTGGGAGCTGGGCTGGAACATCAGCGACCGGCCCATCGCCTACGACTTCGCGATCAACTCGGCGGTCGAGGACGCGGACGCGCTGAAGCGGTACATCGAGCACCCGGCCCACCAGGAGGGCGTCGCCCTGTGGCGCGAGTTCGCCACCTGGGTGGTCGCCGACTACGAGTTCTGAGCCGCCTTCGGCGTTCTTCCGGCAGTCCTCTCGTCGGTCCTTTCGTCGGTCCTCTCGTCGGTCCGGAGCCCTCCGCGGGAACAGCGGGGGGCTTTCGCGCGTCGGGAATCAGGGTGCACGGCTCAACTTCTCCCTCAACACGGCGTTATGGGGTGCTTGCACACAGTGCACATGTCTTGTGATGCTATGACCGCTTTTGACGGATGAGTTGACCGATGTTGACCTGACGAAGAGGTGGCGTTGACCGTGTCGGCCAGTACTGCGCCGCCTCAGGAAGAGGCACCCCCGGCACCCGCCCCCGCGCCTGCCCTGGAAGCCGTCCCGCAAGCCCCTGCGACAGCCCTCACGGAAGCCCCTACGGAGCCCGTCCAGCCGCCCGAGCGGCGCCGGGGCGCCGACACCCGGGCGTTGACCCAGCTGCTCTTCGGCGAGCTCAAGGAGCTCCAGCCGGGCACGCCGGAGCACAACCGGGTGCGCGGGGCGCTCATCGAGGCCAACCTCCCGCTCGTGCGCTACGCGGCCGCCCGCTTCCGCTCCCGCAACGAACCGATGGAGGACGTCGTCCAGGTCGGCACCATCGGCCTGATCAACGCCATCGACCGCTTCGACCCGGAGCGGGGCGTGCAGTTCCCGACGTTCGCCATGCCGACGGTCATCGGCGAGATCAAGCGGTACTTCCGCGACAACGTCCGCACGGTCCACGTACCGCGCCGGCTGCACGAGTTGTGGGTGCAGGTCAACAGCGCGACCGAGGACCTGACGACCGCCTTCGGCCGCACTCCGACGACGGCCGAGATCGCCGAGCGGCTGCGCATCGGCGAGGACGAGGTGCTCTCCTGCATCGAGGCCGGCCGCTCGTACCACGCCACCTCGCTGGAGGCGGCCCAGGAGGGCGACGGTCTGCCGGGCCTGCTGGACCGTCTCGGCTACGAGGATCCGGCGCTCGACGGCGTCGAGCACCGCGACCTCGTGCGCCACCTCCTGGTCCAACTCCCCGAGCGCGAGCAGCGCATCCTGCTCCTGCGCTACTACAGCAACCTCACGCAGTCCCAGATCAGTGCGGAACTCGGCGTCTCCCAGATGCACGTGTCCCGGCTACTCGCGCGTAGCTTCCAGCGGCTTCGCTCGGCGAACCGCATCGAGGCGTGACGCGGGACCCGAAGGACACGTCACTCGATCAGGTCTCGGAAGCATGAGCGAGTTGTCACCGTTGAGAGCGAATCGCTCACTCGATCCCTTCCTGGCAGATCTGCGCTGAAATGCCGTCAGACCCCCTTTTTCCAGGGCTGATTCGTCACTCACATGTCGACATGTCACTACAGCGTGTTGCCGACATGTGACATTCTGCCGGAAGCGCGTTTGCCGGGGCTTCGGCTCCGGTATTCAGGTGAAGGCTGACGTTCCTCAAGCGGGAATGTTCGCCGCGACCGTCCCGCGACCCAAAGGGGGTGGCATGTCCGCAGATCAGGGCAGCTCCGAGGTGCTCACGCTCACAAAGAGCGAGTCCGCGCCAAGCGCGCCCGTCGAGCCCGCCGTGCTCGACGTGCTCGACGACGTCACGGCCCCCGAGGCCGCTCCGGCCCCGGTACTCACGACAGGGGCCATCGACACCCGCACCCTGTCCCGCTCCCTGTTCCTGCGACTGGCCACCCTCGCCGAGGACAGCCCCGAGCGCATGTACGTCCGGGACACCCTCATCGAGCTCAACCTCCCCCTCGTGCGTTACGCGGCGGCCCGCTTCCGCTCGCGCAACGAACCGATGGAGGACATCGTCCAGGTCGGCACCATCGGCCTGATCAAGGCGATCGACCGCTTCGACTGCGAACGGGGTGTGGAGTTCCCGACGTTCGCCATGCCGACGGTCGTGGGCGAGATCAAGCGCTTCTTCCGCGACACCTCGTGGTCGGTGCGCGTCCCGCGCCGCCTCCAGGAACTGCGCCTGGCGCTCACCAAGGCCAGCGACGAGCTCTCCCAGAAGCTGGACCGCTCGCCGACGGTCGCCGAACTCGCCGCGGTGCTGGGCGTGTCCGAGGAGGACGTCGTCGACGGCCTCGCGGTCGGCAACGCCTACACGGCCTCCTCGCTGGACTCCCCGGCCCCTGAGGACGACGGCGGCGAGGGCTCCCTGGCCGACCGCCTCGGCTACGAGGACACGGCCCTGGAGGGCGTGGAGTACCGCGAGTCGCTGAAGCCGCTGCTGGCCAAGCTCCCGCCCCGCGAGCGCCGCATCATCATGCTGCGCTTCTTCGCCAACATGACCCAGTCCCAGATCGGCGAGGAGGTCGGCATCTCCCAGATGCACGTCTCCCGTCTGCTGACCCGGACCCTGGCACAGCTGCGCGAGGGCCTGATCTCCGACTAGCCGGACTCGGACCGAGGACTTCCCTCCTGACGGAGCGTCAGCGACACTGACGCGATGCGAAGTCCGACACGGGATCCGACACGGGCACGTGGCCGCCGGGGCGCCGTATGGGGCGCGTCGGCGGCCGCCGTCGTGATGGCGGTCGGTCTGCCGGCCGCCTGCGGGGGAGACGGGCACACGGGCGGCTACGTCGCCATCGGCGGGGCGGGCGACACGGCGCACCCGAACACGCGGACGGGCGACTCGGCGGATCCGACGGGTGGAGTACGGCTCGTCCCGCTGGACGACGAGAGCGGCTCCCCTGCGGGGCCGTCCGGTCCGGGGGCCCCGGCGAGCGAAACAGCCGGACACGGGTCGGAGGGCACCTCGGGAGGCGACGCCGGGTCCGGCGCCCCAAGGACCGCCACTCCTGGCACCCCGGGCGGCTCCCCGGGCGCCGAGGGCGGCTCCGGAAGTGCCGGGGGCGGCTCCGCGGGCGGTACGCCACCGGACGCGCCCTCACCGGCGCCCACGGCCCCGCCGAGCACCGCGCCCGCGGGACCGGCCTCGCTGGCCGTGAGCGATCCCGTCCGCGCGGGTACGGATCAGCGGTGGTGCGAGGAGGTGACCCTCACCTTCGACAACTCCGGCGGCACCGCGGTGCGTTCCGGCACGGTCACCTTCGGGACCCATGTCATCGACGCGATCGGCATCGACTGGGCGACACGCGAGTCGACGGCCGCGCTCCCGACGCCGATCGCCGCGGGAGCGCGCAAGGACAAGACCTGGACGGTCTGCGTCGACGCGTGGCGCGTACCGCTGGGCATGCACATCGAGACGCGGGACGTGTCGGTCCGGTGGGAATGAGCGGGCGGCGCCGGACACGCAAAGAGACGGGGGCGTGCGCGCCGACCCCGCCCTGACGCACGGCGGTCGACGCGCTCGGTCACCCCGTCACCCGTCACCGTGTCCGGTGCGGGCCGGCGGTTACTTCAGCGCCAGCCAGGCGACCGCCGCGACGATCACGACCACGGCGACGATGCCGACGATCAGGCCGATGCGGGGCCCGGACTGAGTGGGGGCCGGCTGGGCGGCCCGGGGGGCGCCGTCGTCGACGAACGCGCGGAACATCTGGGTGCTGCCGGCGGGGTCGTGGTTGCCCTGGGGGCCCTGCGTGTTAGCCATGGGCCGAGACACTAGCGAAAATGCGCGGGGCGGCCCAAGTGAGGGTAGGAACTCCGGCCGACCGGAACCCCCCGGCCCTGCCCGCCCACTTGGGCACCCGAGGCGCATCCGCCGCCCGCATCGCACCCAGGGGCGGCCCGGAGCGATCACCCCACCTCGGAAGTCGGCCAGGACGTGATCACCCACCCCGGCATACGGCCCAGACGGAATCGCCCGGCACCCGGAGACAGCCCGGACCGAATCACCCCCCTCGGAAGTCGGATCAGGCCGCACCGGCCACCCCCGCTGTCGAGCCCCCGCTGCGCTGTGGGCTCCCGCTGCCAAGTCCCGCCGCCGGGCCCCGCAGCACCGCACCCGCTACCGCCCCCGCCCCAACCACCCCCGCTACCGCCCCGATCCCGCCCGGTCGGGCACCACAGCGCCCCCACCTGCACATTTACCGTCGCAATACTTGCCTTTGCCAACTTTTTGCGGGCCTCACGGCCCTTTTATTTGCCTGTAGCAACCAACCGCTCCTATGGTTGCCCTAAGCAACAAATTGGGAGGTGTGATGGCAGGGCAGGCGCAGTACGAGGAGCTGGCGCGTCAGCTCAGTGCCGTCGGGGCGGTGAAGCGTGACCTCGGGCGGATCCTGCCGCCCGACTGCTCCGCGGGCTCGGCCGGCGTACTGGCGCTCCTCGGCCGCCACGGCGACATGCGCATGAGCGCGCTCTCCGAGCTGCTCGCCGTCGACATGTCCGTGACCAGCCGACACGCCGCGCACCTCGCCGACCGGGGCTGGATCGAACGCTCCCCCGACCCGGCGGACAAGCGCTCCCGCATCCTGCACCTCACGCCCGAGGGCCACGCGATGCTCGTCGAGCTGTCACGCCGGAGCACCGAGTTGCTGGCGGAACGGCTCGGCGACTGGACCGACGCCGAGGTCGGCCGGCTGATCGCCCTGCTGACCCGGCTGCGCGCCAGCTTCGGCGACTGCCGGACGGTCACGCACCGGCCTCCGGCCCCGCCCGCGCCGCCGCCTCCCGTTCCCGTAAGCGAACAGACACAGACCACCCGTACACCCGCACAAGCAACATAGGAAAAGGAAGCCCATGGCAACGACCACACCAGCCGGTGTGCGGGCTCACGCGAAGCACGGCGGAGGGTCCCACGGCTCCGCCGAGGCCACTCCGATGACCCACCGGCAGATCATGGAGGCCCTCTCCGGGCTGCTGCTCGGGATGTTCGTGGCGATCCTCTCGTCCACGATCGTCTCGAACGCCCTGCCGGAGATCATCGGCGACCTCGGCGGCGGCCAGTCCGCCTACACCTGGGTCGTGACCGCCACTCTGCTGTCGATGACGGCGACCACCCCGCTCTGGGGCAAGCTCGCCGACCTGTACCCCAAGAAGGCGCTCGTCCAGATAGCGCTGGTCATCTATGTGCTCGGGTCCGCGGCCGCCGGTCTGTCGCAGAACCCCGGCATGCTGATCGCCTGCCGTGTCGTGCAGGGCGTCGGCGTCGGCGGTCTGTCCGCCCTCGCGCAGATCGTCATGGCGGCGATGATCTCCCCGCGTGAGCGCGGCCGTTACTCCGGCTACCTCGGCGCGACCTTCGCCGTCGCCACCGTCGGCGGTCCGCTGCTCGGCGGTGTCATCACCGACACCAGCTGGCTCGGCTGGCGCTGGTGCTTCTACGTCGGCGTCCCCTTCGCCGTCATCGCGCTGATCGTGCTCCAGAAGACCCTGCACCTGCCCACGGTGAAGCGGGACGTGAAGGTCGACTGGGCCGGCGCGTTCTTCATCTCCGCCGCGGTGTCGCTGCTGCTGGTCTGGGTCACCTTCGCCGGTGACAAGTACGACTGGCTGTCGTGGCAGACGTACGCGATGGTCGCGGGCTCGATCGCGCTCGGGCTGATCTTCGTGCTCGTCGAGTCGAAGGCCACCGAGCCGATCATCCCGCTGCGCCTCTTCCGCAACCGCACCATCACCCTGTCCTCCATCGCCTCGATGTTCGTCGGCGTCGCGATGTTCTCCGGCACGGTGTTCTTCGCCCAGTACTTCCAGCTGGCCCGGGACAAGTCCCCGACCATGTCGGGCGTCATGACGATCCCGATGATCGGCGGCCTGTTCGTCTCCTCCACCGTCTCCGGGCAGTTCATCACCAAGACCGGCAAGTGGAAGGCCTGGCTGGTCAGCGGTGGCGTGCTCATCACGGCGGGCCTCGGTCTGCTGGGCACCATCCGCTACGACACGGAGTACTGGAAGACCGCGGTCTTCATGGCCCTGCTGGGCCTGGGCGTCGGCATGATGATGCAGAACCTGGTGCTCTCGACGCAGAACCAGGTCGAGCCGAAGGACCTCGGCTCCGCCAGCTCCACGGTCACCTTCTTCCGGTCCCTGGGCGGTGCGATGGGCGTCTCGGCGCTGGGCGCCGTCATGGCCGACCGGATCACCGACTACGCCAAGGACGGCATCACCGACCTCGGCCCCAAGTACGCCTCCCTCGCCTCCGGTTCGAGCTCCTCCAGCTCGATCCCGGACATGGACAAGCTGCCCGCGCCGCTGCGCACGGTCATGGAGAGCGCGTACGGCCACGGCATCGCGGACGTCTTCCTGATCGCGTCCGTCCTGGCGCTGCTCGCCCTTCTGATCACCCTGTTCATCAAGGAGGTCCCGCTGCGGACCAAGGGCGCGCTGGCGCAGGCCGCCACGGCGGAGTCGGAGACCCCGGCCACGGCCACCGCGGACATCACGGCCGCCGCGGCTCCGGCCGCGGTCACCGCTCCCGCCGAGGAGCACGTCCCCAGCTGGGCGGTCGCCGAGACGGCTGCCGAGCCGGGCCGGGAAGCCGGTCCGCAGGGCACACAGCGGCTCGCCGCCGTCGCCACCGCCGAACCCCTCCAGGCGCCCTCGGGCGGTATCCCGGTGCACGGCTTCGTGCGCGGCGCGGAGAGCGCGCCCGTCCCGCAGGCCGCCGTCACCTTGATCTCGCTCGCCGGACGCCAGCTCGGCCGGTCGGTCGCGCAGGCCGACGGTTCCTACGGACTGGACGCGCCGGGCACGGGTTCGTACGTGCTGATCGCCTCCGCCGACGGCTTCCAGCCGCAGGCCTCCACGATCGTCGTGAACGGCGAGCCGGTCGCGTACGACATCCTGCTCAGCGGGACCAGTGGCCTCAGCGGTGTCGTGCGCGCCGCCGAGTCGGGTGAGTTCGTCAAGGACGCGATGGTGATCGTCACCGATGTGCGCGGCGATCTGCTGGCCACCGCGGCCACCGGTGAGCAGGGCGAGTTCTCCTTCGCCGAGCTGGTGCCGGGCGCCGTGACCGTCGCGGTGAACGCCGTCGGGTTCCGGCCGCGCGCCCTGCCCGTCGAGGTCGGCGCGACGGGCGTGACCCGCGCGGAGGTCGTCCTCGAAGCGGGTGCCCAGCTCCAGGGCGTCGTCCGGGCGCCGTACGGTCCGCTGGCCGACGCGCGCGTGACGCTCGTCGACGCGGCGGGCAACGTGGTCGGCACCGCCACCACCGGCTCGGACGGGGCGTACGCCTTCGCCGACCTCGACGGTGGCGAGTACACGGTCATCGCGACCGGCTACCCGCCGGTGGCCACCGCGCTGACCGTGGCGGGCGCCGGCGTCGACGGCCACGACATCGAACTCGCCCACCCCGGCGAGTAGTTCCGACAGTTATCGGCTCCGGCCCGGTGCGGGGGTTTCTGCCCCGCACCGGGCCGGTTCCAGTTCGAGGAGTACATCAGATGGGACTGACCGCGAAGATCCGTACGCGGGACGGGTGGGCCGTGTCGCACGCGGTCGTCACGGTGACCGACACGGCGGGCGGCCAGGTGCTGCGCGCCGAGGCCGACGGGGAAGGAGCCGTACGGGACGCGACCGCGCTCGCCCCGGGTGCGTACACCGTCATCGTCACGGCCGTCGGGTACGCGCCCGCGGCGTCCAGCGCGATCGTGACGGCAAGCGGCCGCGCGGAGGTGGGGACGGTGACCCTGGCCCGGCAGGGCGGCACGGAACTGCCCCCGCCCGGGCCCTGGACCGCCGACCCGGCGCACTCCGCCGTAGGCGCGGTCGCCCAGCACCTGGGCATCTCCAGCGTGCGCGGACGGTTCACCGAGTTCTCGGCGGCGATCGATGTCGCCCCGGACGACATCGCCAAGTCCCGCGTGGACGCGGTGATCCGGGCGGCGTCCATCGACACCGGCAACGCCATGCGCGACACCCACCTGCGCTCGGTGGACTTCCTGGACGTCGAGACGTACCCGGAGATCACCTACCGCTCCGCCGGCCTGACCCCGGCGGGCCCGGACCGCTGGACCGTCCACGGCGAGCTGTCCCTGCACGGCGTCGCCCGTCCCGTCGACCTGGACCTCGCCTACCTGGGCACCGGCTCCGACCCCTGGGGCGGCACCCGGGCCGCCTTCCGGGCCACGACGGAGCTGCACCGCGAGGACTTCGCGATGAACTACAACCAGGTCGTGCAGGCGGGCATCGCGGCCATCGGCACGACCCTGAAGGTGGAGCTGGACGTCCAGGCGGTGCAGGGCGACGCGCTGCCCCAGGCGTAGGCACGGCAGGGTCAGCCGGAACGGGCACCGCTGCGCCTAGGCTGACGCCATGGCACCGAACATCGCGACGAACACCAAGGTCTCCCTGGACGAGTTGCTCGACTTCGTACGGCCCCGGCACCGCGCGATCCTGCTGACCCGGCGCGCCGACGGCAGCTCCCAGGCCTCGCCGCTGACCTGCGGGGTCGACGACTCGGGGCGGATCGTCGTCTCCACCTACCCCGAGCGGGCCAAGACGCGCAACGCCAAGCGGGACGAGCGGGTCGCCGTGCTCGTGCTCAGCGACGACTGGAACGGGCCGTGGGTCCAGGTCGACGGCAACGCCGAGGTGATCGACACGCCCGACTCCGTCGAGCCGCTCGTGGAGTACTACCGCAACATCGCCGGCGAGCACCCGGACTGGGACGAGTACCGCCGGGCCATGCTGAAGCAGGGCAAGTCGATCATCCGGGTCACCCCTGAGCGATGGGGCCCGATCGCAACCGGCGGCTTCCCGGCCCGACTGGTCACCGACCAGTAGGGGGGCCGGCGGGCCGGGAACCCCGAGGCCGCCGGGCCAGATGCCCCGAGGCCCGAGCCAGGAGGCCCGAGGCCGCCGGGCCACGGAGCCCGGGGATCAGCCGCGTTTCACCATGGCCTCGATGCCTGCGATCAGCAGGTCCAGGGCGAAGGTGAAGTCGCGGCTCATCATTTCCTCGACCGTGTCGCCGCCACGGGCCTCCATGAGGGCCTTCGACTCCTCGATGATCTCGGCGGTCTGCGGGGCGCCGGCCGTCGCGGTCATGGCCTGGTGGAAGTACTCGTCCGGAGTCAGACCGGTGTCCGCGACCCGCGCGAAGAAGTGGCCCTCGATCGTGCCGTAGCCGTACACGAACTGGAAGACGGCCGAGATCGCGCCGGTGATGCCGTACGCGGGCAGGCCGGTGCGGCGGACGACCTGCTGGACCGTGCGGGAGAAGACGAGCGAGTTCGGGCCGATGTTGAGGTAGTGGCCGGCCAGCGGGGACAGCCACGGATGGCGGACCAGCAGCCCGCGGTACTCCGTCGCCAGCGCGCGCAGCTGCTCACGCCAGTCCGCGTCCTCGTCCGTGGGGTCGGGCAGCGCCGTCAGCTCGCCGAAGGCGCTGTCCAGGGCGAGTTCGAGGAGGTCGTCCTTGGTGTCGACGTACCAGTACACGGACATCGCCGTCACGTTCAGCTCGGCCGCGAGCCGCCGCATGGAGAACTTGGCGAGCCCCTCCGCGTCCAGGAGCCGCACGGTGGCCTCCGTGATCCGGTCCCGGTCCAGTCCGGAGGGCTGCCCCCCGCCACGGCCACGCCGACGCGCCCTGCCCTCCAGCCACACACTGCGATGCGCGGCGCCCTTGGCGGTCTCGGCCATGGCAAGGCACCTTCCTTCCGGTAACTGGGGAAGATGCTAGGCCGAGGCCTGCCGTCGTGGCGCGGGGGACCGCCCTGACATGCGACTCCGTCGCGCCGGCAAACCGACCGGGCTCGGCATGCCGGATCCCCCCGTCCTCACGCGGCGGCGGGCACCGACGGCTCCTCCCTGCGCTCCGCCCGGGTCAGCAGGGCCGCGGCCACCACCCCGCCCAGCAGTACGGCGGCCGCCCCGATCAGGAGGCTGACCTCCAACCCGGAGGAGAACGAGTCGATCACCCGCGCCTTCTCCGCCACCGAGTTCGCCGCCGCCAGCGCCACCGGCAGGGACACCGCCGCGAACCGCGCGTTCAGCACGGCGCCGAGCACGGCGACCCCCAGCCCGGTGCCGAACTCCGCCAGCGTCCCGTTGACGCCCGCGCCCACCCCCGCCTTCGCCGGCGGGATCGAGCTCATGATCGCGTACGCCATCGCCGGGCTGGCGACCGACGTCCCGGCGCCGATGAGCAGCAGCCCGATCAGCATCCCGGAGTAGCCGCCGGAGGCGAGCGTGGCGACGGCCGTCAGGCCTCCCGCCACCAGCGCCATCCCCACCAGCACCGACACCGGGCCACCGAGCCTGGCCATCACCTTCGCCGACAGTCCGGTGAAGTTGAGGGCCACCACGGTCAGCGCCAGCGGCGCGGTCCGCAGGCCCGCCTCCAACGGGCCGTAGCCGAGGACGAACTGAAGCTGCTGGGTGAGCAGGAACAGCGCGCCACCCATCCCGAAGGTGACCAGCACCGCGCCGGCGACCGCGCCCGTGAACCGTCGGTCGCGGAAGAACGCCAGGTCGAGCATGGGATACGGGATCCTCGTCTCCCAGTAGGCGAACAGAGCGAGGACGACGACCGCCAGCCCCGCGCTCACCAGGACCCGCGACGAGGCCCAGCCGTGCGAGGGGCCGGAGATGATCGAGAAGACCAGCGAGGTCATCCCGACGGTCGACAGGAACGCGCCGAGCAGATCGGGACGGTCGCCCTGCGGGTTCTTCGTCTCGGGGACCAGGGCGACGACGGCCACCAGGCCCAGCGCCGCCACCGGCAGGTTGATCAAGAATATCGCGCCCCACCAGAAGTGGTTGAGCACGAAGCCGCCGATGAGCGGTCCGGTCGCGAAGCCCAGCGAGTTCACCGCGGCCCAGACGCCGATCGCCTTCGGCTGCTCCTCGGACACGAAGACCTGCATCACCACGGCGAGGGTGGTGGTGAACAGCAGCGCCCCGCCCACACCCATACCGGCCCGCGCCGCGATCAGTTGGGCGGTGGTCTCCGACAGACCGGCCGCCAGCGAACCGATGCCGAACAGTGCCAGACCCGCGACCAGCATCTTCTTACGGCCGTAGCGGTCGGCGGCGCTGCCTGCGGTGAGCAGCAGACCGGACTGCACCAGCGAGTACGCGTTGATCATCCACTGGATGTCGGCGGTGGCCGCGTCCAGCTCCCGGGTGAGTGAGGGGATCGCGACGTTCAGGACGGTGTTGTCGAGCAGCACGGTGAGCTGCGCGAGGCAGATGACACCGAGGATCAGCCAGCGCTGGGGATGGCCGGGAGAGCTTCCCAGGAGGGACGGGGTCGGGGACGTAGTCATGTTCTACACCGTAGAGCTGTCCCCATACGCTGTACAACAAAGTTGTTCGGGACATGCGGCGGGGACGCGAGGAGCGAACACGGGGAAGGGCGGCGACCGTGGTCACCGCCCTTCCTCACCTGCGAAACCCGCGAGGCGTCAGCTGCTCGCCTTCTGCGTCAGGTCGTAGAAGGTGGCCGAACCGACCGTCACCTTCTTGAAGTTGGCCTCGACCCAGGAGGTGATCTGCGAGGACGTGCCGTCGCTGCTGCCGCTCATGCCGCCGCCGGAGCCACTGCTGATGAAGTAGTGGATCTTGCCGTCGGTCACGTACTGCTTGAACTGCGCCAGCGTCGGGGACGGGTCGGTGCCGTTGAAGCCGCCGATCGCCATCACCGCGTCACCCGTGGCGAGCTGGTAGCTCGCGGCGTTCTGGGCGCCGATCGCGGCCGCCGCCCAGGTGTACTTGCCGGAGTCGGCCTCCAGCAGCTTCTTGGCCTCGTCGGTGACCGAGGCGCCGTTGAGCAGACCTCCGACACCGCCACCGCCGCCCATGCCGCCGCCGTCGCCGGTCTGGCCGCCGGGACCGCCCTGCTGGTTCTGACCCTGGCCCTGCGTACTGCCGTTGCCGTTCTGCTGGTTCTGGCCGGGCATGCCCCCGCCGGGGAAGCCGCCGGTGCCGCCACCCTGCTGGTTCTGGCCCTGGCCCTGGTTCTGCGTGTTGCCGTTGCCGTTCTGGTTCTGGCCGCCGCCGAAGCCGCCTCGGCCACCGCCACCGCCGCCACCCGGGCCGCCGCCGCCCATCATGCTCGCGCCGGACGGACCGGCGGTCACGATGGAACCGGTGTGGCCCTCCTGGAGCGTGCTGATGGTGTACGCCGTCGGTCCGGCCAGCGCGGCCACCAGGCCCACGGAGGCCGCCGCGAGGGCGAGCTGACGGTTGATGCGGCCCGCGAAGGTCAGGCCGAGCGCGGCGGCCAGGCCGCCGATCAGCACCAGCCACTTCAGCCAGGGCAGGTAGTCGGAGGTGCGGTTGAGCAGGACGTACGACCAGGACGCCGCCGCGACGACCGAGGCCGCGAGGGTGATCGAGGCCCACAGCTCGGACCGCTTCTCCCACAGCAGACCCGCGCCCATGCCGATCACGGCCGCCATGTAGGGAGCGAGGGCCACCGTGTAGTACTGGTGGAAGATTCCCGCCATATAGCTGAAGACGACCGTGGTGATCAGCAGCGAGCCGCCCCACACCAGGAACAGCCCGCGGGTCGTCGACGTCCGCTTCAGCTTCCGCGTGGCCACCAGACCGCCGACCAGCAGGATCAGCGCGGCCGGCAGCAGCCAGGAGATCTGGCCGCCGATCTCGGAGTTGAACATCCGGTCCCAGCCGGTCTCACCCCACTGGCCGGTGCCTCCGCCGCCACCGCCACCGACGCTGCCGGTCTCCTCGCCGTTCAGGCGGCCGAGACCGTTGTAGCCGAAGGTCAGCTCCAGGAAGGAGTTGTTCTGCGAGCCGCCGATGTACGGGCGGGAGGAGGCCGGCCACAGCTCGACGATCGCCACCCACCAGCCGCCGGACACGATCAGCGCGCCGGTGGCGACGGCCAGCTGGCCGAACCGCTTCTTCAGGCCCACCGGGGCGCACACCGCGTACACGATCGCCAGCGGCGGCAGGATCAGGAAGGCCTGGAGGGTCTTGGCGAGGAACGCGAAGCCGATCGCGACCCCGGCCCACACCAGCCACTTCGTCCGGCCGTCCTCCAGCGCGCGGGCCACCGTGTAGCAGGCCACGGCCATCAGCAGGGCCAGCATCGCGTCCGGGTTGTTGAACCGGAACATCAGCGCGGCGACCGGCGTCAGCGCCAGCACGGCGCCCGCGATCAGACCGGCCGCGGCACTGAACCGGCGGCGCACCGAGGCGTACACGACGGCGACCGAGCCGACGCCCATCAGCACCTCGGGGACGAGGATCGCCCACGAGTTCAGACCGAAGAGCCTGACCGACAGCGCCATCGGCCACAGCGAGGCCGGGGGCTTGTCGACGGTGATGGCGTTGCCCGCGTCCAGCGAGCCGAAGAACAGGGCCTTCCAGCTCTGGCTGCCGGCCTGGACGGCCGCGGAATAGAAGGAGTTGGCGTAGCCCGAGGCGCTCAGGTTGTACAGGTAGAGCAGGAGGGTGGCGGCCAGCAGGCCGAGGAAGGCCGGGCGGGCCCAGCGGGGGTCCTCGGGGCGGCCGCGCCACAGTCTGCGATGCCAGGGCTGCTTCGGCTCACCCGCCTCGGGGGCCGGGACGGCCGCCTCCCGGGCGTCGGGATGCGTGCCGACCGGCGCCGCGGTCGGCGGCGGATCCCAGGTCGTCGTCGTCCGGTCGATGTCGGTGCTCATCGGGCGTCCCCCGGGTCGGTGTCTTGGGGGCGGCGGACCGGCAGCATCTGCATGGTCGCGTCCCTCCAGGTGCCGTCCGCGGCTTCGCCGGCGCGGAACTGAGTGGTCGTGTTGTGGTCGTGCGGGTGCACGATGTGCCGCTGCGGCAGCGGCACGGACGGGCCGCCGGCCTGCGGAGCACCGGCCTGCTGGGCGCCGGCCTGCGGAGCGCCGGTCGGGTACGTCGGTGCGGAGGCGCGCGGGAAGGAGGCGCCGGGAGCGGAGGCGCGGGGGGCCGGGCCGGAGGCGCCCGGGGCGGAGGTGCCCGGGGCGGCCGTCACGCCGTTCGTCGGCTCGTCGCCCTCGCGCCGGTCGGAGAACACCCAGACGCGGAAGAGCAGGAAGCGCAGCACGGTCGCCGCGAGGTTGGCGGCGATCAGCACCGCCAGTTCGGTGGAGTGCGCGGGGCTCGACGTCGCCGTGTTCAGGGCGAAGAGCGAGCCGCTGGTCAGCGCGAGGCCGATGCCGAAGACGACCAGACCCTGGGCCTGGTGCTTGACGGCCCCGCCGGGGCCGCGCACCCCGAAGGTGAGCCGGCGGTTGGCGGCGGTGTTGGCGACGGCCGACACCAGCAGCGCCAGCGCGTTGGCGACCTGGGATCCGCCGAACTGGCGGAACACGGTGTAGAGCAGGAGGTAGAAGAGGGTGGAGAGGCCACCCACGACACAGAAGCCGACAAGCTGGCGGGCCAGGCCCTTGGGTACGTCCATGATGTCGCGGTCGCGGGGGTCGTCGCCGAACGGCCTGGTCAGCCGGTCCAGGGAAAGCGAACCGGTGGCCAGCGCCCGGCCCACGCGCCATACCCCCTTCAGGTCGTCCGTCGCCGTCTTCACGATGTGCACCGTGGAGTTCGGGTCGTCGACCCAGTCGACCGGCACCTCGTGGATACGAAGGCCGGCACGTTCGGCGAGTACCAGCATCTCAGTGTCGAAGAACCAGCCGGTGTCTTCCACCAGCGGGAGCAGAATCTGTGCGACATCACGCCGGATCGCCTTGAACCCGCACTGCGCGTCCGAGAAGCGGGCCTGGAGCGAGCCGCGCAGGATGAGGTTGTAGGCGCGGCTGATGAACTCCCGCTTCGGCCCGCGCACCACGCGGGAGCTACGGGCCAGCCGGGAGCCGATCGCCAGATCCGAGTGGCCGGAGATCAGCGGTGCCACCAGCGGCAGCAGCGCGTTGAGGTCGGTGGACAGGTCCACGTCCATGTACGCGAGGATCGGGGCGTCCGAGGCCGACCAGACGGTCCGCAGCGCACGGCCGCGGCCCTTCTGCTCGAGCCGGAAGTTCCTGACCTCCGGGATGCGCGCTTCCAGCCGCTGCGCCACCAGAGGGGTGGTGTCCGTCGACGCGTTGTCCGCGATCGTGATGCGGAAGGAGTACGGGAACGTTCGCGTCAGATGGTCGTGCAGTCTCCGGACGCACGGCTGGAGGTCCTTCTCCTCGTTGTAGACGGGGATCACTACGTCCAGGACAGGCGTACCGGCGGTGTCGGCCGGGAGGTGCTCCCGCGCCGGCAGGGTGCCGGGAGAAGAGTCGGTTCGCATGACATCGACTTTCGTCAGGCGCCCTGTTGCACCCATGTGGTGGCACTGTGCTCGACCTGTGAGTCGAGTTGCCAGTTCGTTTCGGGGGAGGGCTGGGGAACGGCGGGGGCAAGGGCGGGCAAATGCACGGTGAAGACGGTCTGTCCGGGCACGCTGTCCACCGTCACGGCGCCGCCGTGCGCGGTCGCCACGGCCTGCACGATGGCGAGGCCGAGGCCGGTCGAACCGGTGTTGCGGGAGCGCGCGGAGTCGCCTCGGGCGAACCGTTCGAACACATGCGGGAGCAGATCGGCCGGGATGCCCTGACCGTTGTCCTGGACGTCCACGCACAGCCACGGCCCGCGGCGCTGCACACGTGCGGTGACGGTCGTACCGGGCGCGGTGTGCGTCCGGGCGTTGGCGAGGAGGTTGACGAGGACCTGTTGCAGGCGTGCCGCGTCGGCGGAGACGAGCGCGGGCTCGTCGGGAAGTTCGAGGCGCCAGACGTGGTCGCGTCCGGCTGCACGGGCGTCGCTGATGGTGTCGATGACCAGCGGAACCAGGTCGGTCTGCTCGAACTGCAAGGGGCGCCCCGCGTCGAGCCGGGCGAGCAGGAGCAGGTCCTCGACGAGGAAGGTCATCCGGCCGGCCTCGGACTCGATACGCCCGAGGGCGTGCCGGGTGTCGGGCCCGACCTCTTCCCGGCCGCGCCGGGTCAGCTCGGCGTATCCCCTGATGGAGGCGAGCGGCGTACGGAGCTCGTGACTGGCGTCCGCGACGAACTGGCGGACCCGCATCTCGCTCTCCTGGCGGGCGTGCAGGGCGCCGTGGACATGGTTCAGCATCCGGTTGAGCGCGGCCCCGACCTGCCCGACCTCGGTGTGCGGATCGGTCTCGGCCTCGGGCACCCGCTCGCTGAGGTTGACCTCGCCGGTGTGCAGGGGGAGTTCGGAGACCCGGGTGGCGGTGGCGGCGACCCTGCGGAGGGGGCGGGTGGCCACTCCGACCATGACGTAGCCGGCGATGCCGGCGGCCACGAGACCGGCGGCGGTGACGCTCAGTTCGACGAGGATGAGGGTGGTGATGGTGCTGTCGGTGTCCTGGGTCGGGATGGCGACGTAGTAGGAGCCCTTGTCTCCGGAGACGTACTGGACGAGGTAGTCGCCCAGCCCGGGAATCTCGATGCTGTGCGACGAGCGGTCCTGGGCGACGGTGCCGAGGGCGGCCTCCTGGGCCTCACTCAGGTTCTTGTCCACCATGGGGTTGATGTCGGTGCTGGTGGAGTCCTTCTTGCCGACCTTGGAGTCGGTGATGCTCCCGTTCACGACCTTCGCGATCACCGTGCCCTGCGGCTGGGGGCCGCGCGTCACGAACTCTTTGAGGTCGACGGTGCCGGAGGTCCCGGTGGTGTTCTGTCCGGGCTGCCCCTCCTTGATCCCGCCCGGCGGCCCGCCCATCCCGGCCGCGCGGCTCGACACGTCCTGCAGCTTGTCCCCGAGCTGGTCGTACAGATGAGACCGCAGCGCCAGGGTCGTCACCGTGCCGATCACCGCACAGACGACGGCGATCAACGCCACGGACGCGACGACGAGCCGCGTTCGCAGGGTGCGCGGCTGTCCCGCTCGTCTCTTCTGCGCACGCGGTCGCCGTCGCCCGCTCATGACACAGCGGGCTTGATCAGGTACCCGGCGCCGCGCCGGGTGTGGATCATCGGTTCGCGTCCTGCGTCGATCTTCCGCCGCAGGTAGGAGATGTACAGCTCGACGACGTTGGCCTGACCGCCGAAGTCGTACGACCAGACACGGTCGAGTATCTGGGCCTTGCTGAGCACGCGCCGCGGGTTGCGCATCAGGAAGCGCAGCAACTCGAACTCGGTGGCGGTCAGGTGGATGTTGTCCCCGGCCCGCGACACCTCGTGGCTGTCCTCGTCGAGGGTGAGGTCCCCGACGACGAGCACCGAGTCGGAGCGCCGGTCGGCGGCACCGGAGCGCCGGATGAGCCCACGCAGCCGCGCCACGACCTCTTCGAGGCTGAACGGCTTGGTGACGTAGTCGTCGCCGCCCGCGGTGAGACCGGCGATCCGGTCCTCGACCGCGTCCTTGGCCGTCAGGAACAGCACCGGCACCTCGGGCAGCTCACGACGCAGCCGTCCCAGGACGGTCAGCCCGTCCATGTCGGGCAGCATCATGTCCAGGACGACGGCGTCGGGACGGAACTCCCGCGCGGTCTGGATGGCACCCGTGCCGTCTCCCGCACTCCGGATCTGCCATCCCTCATAGCGCAGAGCCATGGACAGCAGTTCGGTGATCGACAGCTCGTCGTCCACCACAAGCACTCGGACGGGGCTCCCGTCCGGCCTCAGCAGTTCGGTGCGCCCCTGGGGCGAGGTCGTGGTCATGGTGAACACCTTGGCCGGGTCCCCTGAGAGCACTCTTTCACTAATCTGTGATTTCCCTGAGAAACGCACAGGCACCTCTCAGGCAACACCTGGGAACCCTTTGCTCCGCATCGACTTCGGAGGGCGGTATGCCCGGTACGGCATGCTGTGCCGCCCTCAGGACGCGCGCTCCGTGAGAATCGCCTGGGGTGTCCGCTCGAACCCGTGGCTGTGTTCCACCTTGGCGATGTGCAGGCAGTACCGCTCGTACCAGTGCGCCCGTCCGTACTCCTTGGCCGCCCGGTGCTCGGCGTGCGTCCGCCACTGCTCGATCCCGTCGAGATCGCGGAAGTACGCGACGGTGATCGCGAGTCCGCCCGGGGTGCGGGCCGAGTCCTCCCCCAGGAACCCCGGGACGTCCTTGACCAACTCGCCCATCCGCTCGGCGGTCTCTCCGTAGCCGGCGTCTCCCTCGGTGCGCAGGGAGGTGAAGACCACGGCGTAGTAGGGGGGTTGAAATGCGGAAACAGGTGCCACGCGCTGTTCGCTCATGTCACCCACGATCAGCCGGGCGCCCCACTCCGGTCCACACTGCTTGCCGAAAGGGATCCCGGCGGGATCCAACTCTTTACCCGAGCCGACTCTTTACCCGAGCCGACGCTCTGCCCGAGCCGACACTCTGCCCGAGCCGACACTCTGCCCGAGCCGACGCTCTGCCCGAGCCGACTCGCCATCCGAGCCGGCTCCTTGCCCGACTCGTCGTAGGCCCGCGCGTCCTCAGAACAGCCCGTCCTGACGATGGTCCGCCGCGACCTCGAAGTGCCGCACGGGAAAGGCGGGTTCACCACCCGCAACCGGCACCAGCTGCCACCCCCGCATCAACCGTGTGTCGAGCACGACCACCCCGCCCGGGGTCGCGAGGTGCAGATCGGGTCCGGCGGCCGCCACGAGCTCCCCGCTCACCGCTCCGCCGGGGACGAGCTCACCCACCTCCCCGAGCGCGGGCGGCGCTCCGGCCAGCCCGAACGCCCGCACGTGATCGACCGGCCGGAAGGGCGAGCGCTCCAACGACTCGGGCCAGCCGCCCAGTTCCACGGCTCGCGCGTACACCTCGCGTATCTCTTCGGCCCGTTCCGCCTCCGCTTCCGGCAGCGCGGCCCGCACCGCACGCTTCACGGCGTACGGAATCCGGTCCGGCACCCGCAGAGCGGCCCGCAGCAGCTCCTCGGTGCGCCGGGCGGCCATCAGCGGCCCGCTGCCGAGCCAGCTGAAGCAGACGGCGCCCTGCTCCAGCAACCGCACCGAGCCCCGCTCGACCGCCGTGATCCCGACCTTGACCAGACCGGGCCCGAACCACGCGAGGTACACGCGGTACGGCCGCGGGTCGTCCGCGACCCGGTCCGCGGCGACGGAGTGCGCCCGGTCCAGCCGCGCACACTCCTCGCACCGCCCGCCCGCGCCCCTCCCCGGCACCACCACCCGCCGGGGACACGCATGCCCCCGAGCCCCCGCACACTCCCGCACGCCCCCGTCGACCACCGCGAAGGAGATCCGCTTCCCCCAGGACAACGGACTACGACGCCCCCCGTCCCACGTCAGCTCCGGCCCCTCCGCCGACCACCGCAACCCCGCGCACTTCCATGCCTGTGCCATCACCCACCACGGTAGGCCCAGGCACTGACACCACGGGCCAGGCCTTGGGCGCGCGCCCCGCGAGCCGGCATCCGACGCACCCCGGATGCCCGTCCCGGGCCCACGGATCCCGGACCCGCATCCCCCACTCCGCCCGCGGCCGCACCCCCGGCGGCTTGCCCCACCCGGCGAGATGCAGCCCCCAGGTGACCAACGCGCCCAGCCCCACGACCACGAGCCCGCCGGCCAGGAGAACCCCGGACACGACACACACCCCCACCCCCGCCACGGCGGTCCCGACGGTCACGATGCCGACGCCGGTCCAGCCGGCGACCGTATGCCCCTCGTCGTACAGGTGACCCGCCACGCTTGCCTCACCTTCTAAGAAGTTGCAGTACTAAACCTCTTAGAGGGTAAGAGAAACCGAAAGCAGATAACAAGGACCCAGCAGAAACCAACGCCCCGCAGACCGCAGACCGCAGACCCGCACCCCTCAGCCCCGCGGATCCGCAGCCCCGCGCAGACTCCTCAGCCAGGAACAGGAACAAGAGAGCCCCGAGATGCCAGACGCGCCGACACCGCCGCACCACGGCCGCCCCGCCGCCACCCCCGCGCAAGCGCTCGCGGCGATGGACGACCTCATCGCGGCCAGCATGGTCGGCCAGCAGGAGATGGCCCAGCGCCTGGGCCTGAACGTCACCGACCTGACCTGCTTCGCCTACGTCATCCAGGCCGGCGACGACCTCCTCACCGCCGGCGACCTGGCGACCCGCGTCCACGTCACGACCGGCGCCGTGACCGGCATCCTCAACCGCCTGGAACGCGCCGGCTATGTCACCCGCCGCCCCGACCCGGAGGACCGTCGCCGCGTCCGCGTCGCCGCGATCCCCTCCGCGGTCGCCCGCGTCCACGCCTTCTACGCGCCGTACTACGCCCGCCTCGACGCCCTCTTCGCGGACTACTCCGCCGAGGAGACCGCCGTCCTGACGGACTGGTTCACCCGCGCCACCACCCTGGCCAACACCTACCGGGAGGAACTCCGCCTCCACGACAGCTGATCGCGGTTGCCGTCCTTCGTCGCCGTGCAGCAGGATCGAACGATGTCCCGATCAGCAGGCGCACACACGGCCGACCCGTGCCCTCGGTGCCGCGTCGAGGCGGTCCGCCCCGGCAGCCCGACGACCGCCGCGGGACGCGATGTGGTCCGCTACGGCTGCGATCACTGCGCGCATACGTGGACCCGCCCGGTCGAGGACGACCTGGAGGTCCACGACACCGTCAGGGTGGACCTCCCCGACGCCACGCTCTACGGCACCGCCTGGCAGGTGGAACCCGACCGCGTCCAGGTACGCGGCACGGGCGGCGCGTGGCTGCTGTGGGTCGAGCGCTGGAGAGTCATCGTCTACTGAACGAGGTTCTTCTTCGGACGGACCACACAGAACTCGTTCCCCTCCGGATCGGCCAGCACGACCCACGACTCGTCGCCGCTCTGCCCGACATCCGCCCTGCGAGCACCGAGTGCGAGGATCCGCTCGATCTCCGCCTCCCGGTCCTCCGCCGCGGACGTCAGATCAAGATGCAGCCGGTTCTTGACGACCTTGCGATCCGACACCGGCATGAAGCAGATCTCCACCGGCGCCGCCTCGTCCGCCCCGATCACCACCTCCCGCTCCCGCTCCGACAGAACCCGCCATCCCAACACCTCAGCCCAGAACCGAGCCAGGCCGGGCAGATCATGAGCGTCGATGACGATGTGATGCAGCGAGACAGGCATGCCGGACGATCTCCCCTCGAACCTCACGAACGGATGCGGCTTCGGCGCCCTTGCCGCTCTGCCGACCGTGATCAACACCGTGCGGGTCTTCCTCGGCCGTCAGCTTGTCAGGCCTTCGCCGAGCAAGCGTTCCATTCGACGACTTCGGGCCGAATCGGCTGCTGACAGTGACGCCCAGGGCTCCGGAGCCCTGCGGAGCCTGTCCTTCAGAGCTGCGGTTCCCCGGCGGAATTCGGCAGCTACTGGCGGTGGCGGCGCGTGCCCTGTCTCGGTGGCAGGGTCAACGTGATTTGCCGGACGAGTTGCTGGAAGCATGCGAGAGAGGCGAGAGCCGGCAGGGAAGCCCCGGCGATACCGGTGAAGGTCCTGTCCGCCTGCGCTACGCACAGCATTATCGCAACGGAGGAGAAGAGCAGAACGATGAACCATGAGTGCACGGCTCGGCGCTGATGCAAGGCAGTCCGGAGGATGGAGAGAGAGGCCACCGTCCAGGGGCCGTACACGAGAAGAGGCCACGACGGGACCATTCCACCTCCCGTTCCGGACGTGATGTTCTGCAGAGGCGTGTAGGCCACCATGCCGCCGAAGACGCTGACCATCGCCACCATGACGGCAACGAGTGCGACGATGACGAAGCTGCCGGTCTGCAGCCACTTGCGTCGGAATTTTCCCCCTCGCATCTTCCGATGCCCGGCAGAAGAGCCTCGGGTGGGCGGCAGCTGAGCGGTGATCTGCGCCAGGCCCTCCATCGGGTCGGTGAAGTCGACGCCGGACGAGGGCTCGCTGCGAGGCGGTGGCACCCTGGCCGTCTGCTCCGCCGGCACAGCCTCCTGCATGAGGTAGGCGAGTTCCTCGACCGGGTCCCAGCCCGCGTCGGGTGGGGTCAGGGAAACCCCCGCGTGCACCCCGTCGACAGGTCCACCGTTCCAGCCGGTGCCCGACCCGTAGGAGTATGCGTCGGAATACCATTCACGATGCGCAAAGGAAGGATCTACATAGTCATGATTCATAGGAATGCGCCCGTCGGGCATGGTTCACGTGACGGCCGAAGTTCCCCTGGCCGTTCCATCGCGAATTGAGTTCCTCCTGGATCGCCTCCAGCAGCGCAAGGAACTCACGGAGCAGTGGCTCGGTGATCTGACATTCGGCCAACACGCCGCCCCCGATCACGGTGCCCTGCACCGCAGGCTCCGAGCTTGCCGCACGTGACGGGAGAGTATATTTCCGCACTGTCAGATCACGGACCGCAGGCAGATTATCCGTCCTCGCGTGGCGTTGAGGCAGGCCCTGAGACCTTGCTTTCGTCATATCCCGCTAACGCCGCTCCCCCTCCTCCAGATGCGCGGCAAATGAGTGACCCTGGCGTCGTGGAATACAAGGAGAGCGTTTCTTCATTTATTTCCGACGAATCCCACTCCGCACTTTATGGGTCGAGCAGGTTTTCTTCTCGATTCCTCTTGAGCAATAAATAGGATTCGCCACCGGTGGACACGGCGCGGACGACCTGGAGAGGCCTGCCTGACAGGCCACGACGACCGTGGGGCGTGGTCGCGGGCGCCCGGTTCCTTGATGGACCGGCGCATGTGGGGGCGCCGTCAGCGGGTTGAGCGCGAGGCGCTCGGCCCTTGCGACGTTCCCCGCCGACCGGCGGAAGGAGCTCCCGTAGCCGCGCCTCGAAGGCCTGACCTACGCCCCTTTGTCCGTACCGGGGCCGCCCGGTCGCCCCTCCGAGGCGATGGAGCAGCCATGAACGCGCGCATGGCCACGCGTGCCCTGTCGCGGTGGAAGGGTCACTCAGCCGTTGCCGAGGGGGCACCGGGGGACGCGGGCTCGGCGGCAGACATGGTGTCCTTCCGCCCTGTCGGGAGCACGACTGGATGCGTCGAGCCGGACGCACGGCCCGGCCCGCCCTGCGCGGGTACGGCTCCGGGGCGTGCCGCTGGTCCGGGCACCGGCCGGCTGCCGTCCGTCCGCCGCAGCGCGCGTCGACAGAGGTGAAGCAGGGAGGCGTAGAAGCGGTCGGGAAGGAACACGGCGTCCGCGACGATCATCGCGCCGGAGAAGAGAGGCAGCCCCATGAGCACGGCGATGCCGATGTGCATGCCCAGCAGCATGGCGAGGACGGGATACTTGAGCCTGCCGAAGAGCACGAACGGGAAGGCCACCTGCAAAAGCACGGTCAGGTATCCGGCCACGGCGACCACGAGCGTGTACTCGTCCACGAAGTGCGAGACGGCGGGCCAGGGCTGGAACAGTTCGAGGTTCAGGACGTAGTGGAGCGCGGTGCCGCCGCCCCAGAAGGCTCCCTGGACCTTGTACAGGCCGGCTGAACCGTAGAGAAAGCAGACCTGCGCCGCGATGACGAACATGCCGCAGTTGTGCACCACCGTGATCAACATGGTCCGGGCATCGCGGAGTTGCCGGACGAAGGGACTTCCGCCCGGTTCCGACGCGCTGCCCGCACGGGCCGCCTTCAGCCTGTTTCTGCGTGCGTCCAGGGACCAGCGCCGGCCGCACGCGGTGAGGACGAGGTAGAGGGACATCAGCAGGACCAGGTTGTCGCCCCCGTCCGTCATGAAGATCGCCCGGCCGTGGAACGAGGTCACCACGACGGCGAAGAGGACCGACAGGACACGGGTTCGCCAGCCCAGCATGAACAGTGCGGCCGTGACCAGCGCCAGCACATAGCAGAGCTCGAAGTAGGCACGGCTGTCGGACAGGACCAGAACGCTGAACCAGCCCGTCTGTTCGAAGAGCTGGTGTGCCAGGGCGGGCGTCCACGCAGAACCCGGGCCCCAGATCTCGTCACGGTGCGGGAACTCACGCAGCAGAAAGATCAGGTAGAGCAGTCCGTAGCCGATGCGCAGCACCGACGCCGCGTACAGGGACACCGGACGGCCGGTCAGGAGGTCCCACACGACCGTGATCCGATCGGCGAGCCATCGGTCGACGCCGGCGGACACGGACCTCTGTGCCTCATTTTCCATGGCGGGTCACCTTCCACCAGGGCAGGAGCCGGTTCTCGGCCGGCGTCGGCGGGCGATTGCCGGCGGCGGGGCCGGTCACGGGGATGGGCAGTGTGACGACGCGGAGCTGGATGAAGTCGAAGGGGCCGTTCTTGCGGGCGGCGGCGCGGTCCGCGGCGATGTTGCCGAGGTACTTCTGCATCATCAGGGCGCGTTCGGTGCGCGCCTTGTCGTCGCCGCCGTGCGAGTCGACGTAGCCGGCCCAGGCACGGCGCAACATGTTCTGCGCCGTGTGGCTCGGGAACGGATCATGCACGACCGCGGAGCGGTCCACGGCCGTCAGGTCGAACCAGGGACTCACCTGAACTGATCCGTCGGGGCCGGTGTGCGCGGTTCTCGCCAGAATCTGCCGGTTGACGGATTCGGGGTCCGGAGCGAAAAGCCGCCAATTCTGTTCGAAGAAGGGATACACCCATGCATTGATCAGCGGGCTGTATCGCTTGGAGACGGTGTTGGCCGGTGCCACGTGGAGAAACACCAGAAGCACGTGAACGACACTCGCCACCAGGCACAGGACCACGGTGGCGCACAGTCCGGATTTCAGCGCACGGGCACCTCTCGGCAGCTTGGGCGGCGCGGCCGCCTCGTCTGCACTTTCCTGCACGACCGGACCTGATTCGGAGTGAGGGACTTCCTTCACATCCGCTGAGTCAATTCCGCTCGACACCGCGTACCCTGTCTTTCTCGTTTCAGCTGCTCGCACCTGCTTTCCGCGTCGGCCGCCCCCGACGGCGCGCGGCGGACTCGAGGTGAATTCCGCCGCGCGCCGTCATCCGGTGAGCGGACCGACCGCAGTGCGCTGCCTAGCCCTCGTGACCCTGGGCGTCGCCCTCGTGGCTTCTGGGCACGTCGTCGTAGCCGAAGTTCTCGTCCGACTGCTTGCCGTGGTCGTCCTGGCCGTGGTCTTCCCGGCCCTGGTCGTACTTGCCGTGGTCTTCCCGGCCCTGGTCGTACTTGCCGTGGTCTTCCCGGCCCTGGTCGTGCTTGCCGTGGTCTTCCCGGCCCTGGTCGTGCTTGCCGTGGTCGGGCTTACCGGGGTGGATGTACTCACCGAGGTCGAGCTTGCCGCCGTGGTCATGCTTTCCGTTGCCGCCGTTGCCGCCGTTGCCACCGTGGCCCGGTCCGCCCGGTCCGCCCGGCGCATGGTCGTTCCCGCCGGGGCCGTTTCCGCCGGTGGTGTTTCCGGCGCTGTTGCCTGCGGTGTTCCCGCCGGTGGTGTTCCCCGCGGTGTTGCCCGCGTTGTTCCCGGCGGTGTTGCCCGCGGTGTTTCCGGACGAGTTACCGGCGGTGTTGCCCGAGGTGCCGCCGGTCCCGACGATGGGCCCGCCCAGGACGCCACCGGTGACGAGGCCACCGCTGACGAGACCGCCGCCGAGGAGCCCCCCGCTGGTGGTCGTGCCCGTGGTGGTGCCGGTGGTCGTGCCCGTGGTGGTGCCGGTGGTCGTTCCCGTCGTCGTTCCACCCGTGGTGGAGGCCGCGCACCCGCCGAGGAAGATCCTGTTGTTGTTGAGGGTCACCGAACCGACCTGGGCCAGCAACCGGCCCTCGACGTTCGTTCCCTGGTTCACGGTGATCGAGTTCTCGGCCATGAGGGTGCCCACGAAGCTGGTCGTGACGCCGAGCGACGCATCCTCGCCGATCTGCCAGAACACGTTGCACGCCGAAGCGCCGTTGGTGAGGAGAATCCGGCTGGAGGTCGCCGTCGTCAGGGACTCAGGAATCTGGAACACCCAGACCGCGTCGGAGCTGCCCTGACCGTCCAGGACCAGGTCGCCGGTGATGCCGACACCGGCTGTGGCCTTGTAGACGCCGGGAAGCAGCGCCGGGCCTCCGCCGATTCCCGCCGGAAGCGCGAAGTCCACGGCCTGGCCGGCGGCGTTGTTGTACGCCACGAGCAGGTCGGCCTTGGCCTGGAGGGCCGCGGCGTCCGCGGGGTGGATGGCGCCTCCCACCTGGCCGGGCGGGAATCCGGTGATGGCCGGATTCGGGTGCGTCCCGAGGTCGTGGGCGAGCACCGAGTTGCCGGTGTTGGTGACTCCCTGACCCGCCAGAACGGAGTAAGTGGCGGTGGTGCCCAGAGGTACGGGCAATGCGATCGCCGACGCCGCCGTCGGCGTCAGGAAGACCATCGCAGCGGAAACCGTCGCCGCGAGGGCGGAGGCCAGCAAGCCGGACAGAGTGCGGCGGTCAGCTGCTTGAGGGATCTTCAGCTTCATCAAAGCCATTTTCTGTGGGGGCCGTGGCGTACCGGGCCCTACCGATCACCCGGAAGCCTTTTCACTGCTGCCGCATATTACGCAGAAATATCCTGGCCCCGGCAGCAACGAAACAGGGGTATTTCTCCCTCACGCGAACAGCGGACAGCGCTCCGTAAATACTCTGATTCGCATTTCCGACTATGCGTCGCACTCCCGAACACGTGGAGCCGTCGGCAACGCGATGACCCCGCCGGCACCGCACTGCACGGCGTTCGTCAGCCGGGCCGCTGCGTGCGGTTCTCGTGGGCGAGCCCGTCCGGGTGCGCGGTCGTACTCGGCCCGAGCCCGAGCGGAAGGACCAGGGCTCGGTGCACCACAGGGTCCGACGGCCGGAGAGCCTGCTGGTCCGACGGCCGACGAACCAGTCCGATGTCCTGCCAGCCCCACGACAGGAAGGCGTTGCGGACCGCCGAGTCGGCCTGTTCCACCAACGTCGCCCCGAGCGAGGCGTGATGGTCGGCGAGCAGGCGGTACTGAAGGCGGCGGGCCAGGCGCTGGTCGTCCGTGTGGGGGTGGATCACTGTCTCGGTGATCGCGAAGACGTGCCCCGACGCCGTGAGCTGTTCGACGCTCCGCGGGAGGGGCCCGTCGAACCCCCGCCACCACGTACCGTCGCGTCGTACCGGGAATCCGTAGACACACCCGGCGAAAGCGGTGTTCTCCGCGATCAGCAGGGCGAAGCCGGGCCGCCGGACGGCGCCGGTCAGCCGCCGCAGAAACGCCTCCCGGCTCCGGTACCCCTCGCCGGGCTGCGCCCGGGAGGACTCCACGTACAGATCGGCCAGATCCTCCTTGAGGGTCTCGGCCTGCCAGCGGTTCAGCCGGCGCACGCGTAACGCGTCCATGGCGGACGGTGTGCTGCCGTCACCGAGCGGCGGCTGCTGCCGGCCGAGCGGGGGCGTCACAGAGCACTGCCCGTGGCAGCGGAGATCCGACCCGATCGCGCCCCGGCGACCGGGAACGAGACGACAGGGAACGAAGGGAGGCTGCTGCGGATGTCATCGCTCAGGCACTCGGCCGGCGCTTCGCGCGCCGGCGGTGCCGTGGCCAGGTCGATCTCTCCCGTGAGGGTGATCAGAGCGCGGGTGCCGCGTTCGTACCGGTGGACGTTCAGTTGTGGAAGGGCCATGGCTCCTCTGTCCGGACGCGTGTGGGTGTCGGGTGTGCGTGCGCGGTGACGGACGGGATGAACTTCCGGACCGGCGAACCGAGTTCATGCCCTCGGTTCTGAACTCGGTTCTTGAACGCGACCTCCGGCACCGGAGCCCGCGATGTGCGCCCGCCGGGCTACCAGCCGGGAGCGCCGGGCAGTACGGGCGTCCGGTCGGCGGGGGTGACGCCGGTGGCGGCGAGAATCCGTTCGGCCGAGGCGTCGTTGTCGTCCCGTACGGCCATGGCCATCGCGGCGCGAGCGAGCGAGGGAATCGTCTGCGGAGGGATCACCAGGAACATGAGGTGGTCCTGGTCGCCCCGAGTGACGATCATGGTGTCGTCGCCGACGGCCGACCGGTCGATGCGGACGGTACGACCGTCCACGACCGGATGACCCGGCCTCTCGTCCCAGGCGCCCGCGTCGAGGCCGACACGGGCGAGCGGACCCAGCCGGGCGGTCGACGTGGCGAGCAGTCCGGACAGTTGGCTCTCGAGGTCACGTGACCTCGGCCACCACGCGCCGTCGAACGTCCCCGTGCGCCGGGGCGTCGTCTCCATCCGCAGGACCGCGGTGCCCGGGAGTATCGGCTCCCTGCCGGTGTCCGCCAGGAGCCTGACGGGGATCGTCGGGAGCAGGGGGATCGTGGGGATCACGGGGACTCACCTCACTCCCTTCCGGGTGCCGCGTCTCGGCCGGGTCGCCCAGGGGCGGCCTCGGTGGAAGGCGGCGGTGCGATCGCGTGCTGCCGGTTGGCCAGGTGGACGAGGATCACACCCAGAGCGATCATCGCCATGACGACGGCCAGGGTCGCGAAGGTCTCCATGGTCCTCACATCCCCATCAGCAGAGGACCGGGCCGCGACAAATGCAACGGCTCGACTCCGCCCTCGGCCGTGGCTGCCGGGATCCGTGGACGCGCGGCCGGCTCGCGGGCCCCGTGCCCTCCCTCGGAGTCCCAGACCGCTTCCACGGCCCGGTCGGTCTCGGACGCAGTCCGCAGGCGCGCCGCCTCCTCCATCAACCGGCTCGCGGTCGACGTGCCCCGTGGGTCGCCGGCGGCGGCCATCAGCCAGGCTGCCGAGACGGGGTCCGTCCGCGGCGGGACCACCAGCAGGTTCCAGCGGCCCAAACGGTAGGAGAGCAGCAGCAGTTCGTGCGGGTCCTGCTCGGCCAGGAACCAGCCCACCTTCACGACGTGCCCGCCGACCGGCACCTTGCGCGGGACGACCGGCCAGTGGGTGGGATTCACCGTGACCCGGGTGATCCGCCCCCACAATGGATCCAATACCGCTGTCAGGACCGGGAGTTCCGCCGCCAGATCGCGGGAGCGGGGCCACCATGCGCCGTCCAGGAGAGCCGGTGCCGTGCCGACAGGAGCCAGCGACAGGCGGAGAGAGGAAGAAGCGGCGGAGGACGACGGGAGCCGGTCTTCGAGTATCGGCGAGAGGGAAATGGTCGCAGTCATGACGCGAACCCTGCCCCGGGCGACCGCGGTCGGCCCGGCCTATGCGATCGCCGAAAACGACACGAGCATGGAAGCCGGTGCGCGAAATATCCTCGGTACTTCGAGCGTACTCCCCGGCCGAGCCGAACGGACCGTGCCGTCGGCGGATGAACCGCCCCCCTTGCGCTCCTCTTCCGCACGAGCCCGATCCACGGCACTGTCCGGGGCGGACGAGTGATCACCAGGCCGGAGGCACGGCACACGGTGCCCGGTATCGAGGCGCCGTCCCCGCACGGTGGCCCGGACGGCGCGTTGTCCGGGAGAACGGCTGGTCACACGCACCCACAGGGGCCTTCGGGCGGAGTAGGGTCGAAATACCGGGAGCACTTCGCACACCAGATCAGATGCTGGTGCCGTTCTCGGCGAGCGACAGGACCGGACGTCGAAGACGAGCCCGGGGACAGGTTCGCGCCATGACCGCGACCAGCAGAGGTACAGCCCTCACCGAACAGGACCGCCCCGGTGCGCTCCGTCCGAGGGAGGTGAGGACGTGGAGACCGTCGTCACCGCGGTACTGATCATCGCCGTGATCGCGATGGGAGCCGTCCTGATCCATCAGCTCAACGCGCAGCACGACGCGAGGATCGCGGCCTACCGCTACGGCGATGCGCTGCCGGGAATCGGCCGCCTGCGGGCGAAGAACCGACCAGCGGCGAAGCCTTCCGCGTCGCCCGCTGTGGACGACGCCGAGCCGGGCGGTGCCACGGATGACTCGGCCCGCGCCCCGGTGGAAGCAGTGGGCCGGCCGGAACGGCTGCACCCCGTGGAGTCACCGGAACCGCCCGGCGGCGGGAACGTCGACGTGCGTCTCGTCGCCTCGTCCCCCGAGGCCGCCCGCCAGGTCGCGGAGGTTCTCCGTCGCTGCTTCGCCTCGTCCGAGCAGCGCAGCTACCCCTCCGGCACGGTGGCCGGCGGAACCCGCCTCCACCTCACGGTGGACACCGCGCGCGCGGCGGAGCCTGCGCGCTCCTGGCTGGTCTCCAGTCGGTCCTCCGGAAACGGCCGTACGCAGGCCGACGAGACCTGACCCGCGAGAACCGTAAGACGCCTTATGGCCGAAATGTGCACCAGGGCTACCATGAAAGCGGGTCGGCACACTCTCACGTGCGACCGGCCCGGAAGGGCGACCCCGGTGTGTATACGCCGGGGTCGTTGCAGCATGAGGGACACGGCCGCCGGGAGCGGGGCGTGATCCGTTCCGCCGGTGCCCGGAGTGCCTCGACCGCGACGACGTGGACCCGAACGGGCGCAGGATCGGGCTCTGAACGGCTGCGCGGACACCACTACCGACCGACCGGCCGCCCAGGGCCACCGACGGCCCGTTCGATCAGGGCCGGTGTCCGGTGTCCCGAACCCGGCCCGCTCATCGCTCGGCGTGCTCCCGCCCCCGCCGCCCAAGGCTCTTGTGGTGACCGCTGTCCGGGGCGACATGCCGCCCACGGCGTAATCGTCTCGTCGGGCCGGTCGGCGATGCGAGCCTGTGCCGGTCGACTGCGTCGTGCCACGCTGCTCGCCGTTGCCTGCCGGGCGGATCCGAGAGGAGCGGGGTGTGCGTCGCCTCGGGGCGCCGCGTCCGGACACGAGGTCGGGGTGCCGGAAGCGCCGGCACCGCCTGCACCGGCTGCGGTTCGACGAGGCCGGGGCACCGGGCCGCCCGGTGAACACCGCGTGGGCGCTGCCACCCCGATGAGTTCCCGATGCCCGGGACGAAGGGAAGCAGACAGCCATGACGGACGGTGGGCGCAGGCCGGACCGGATCGGGGTGGACCGGTCGGAGGGATTCGGCGAACGGCTGTTGGGGGTGCTGCTGGACCGCGCCCACGAGATGCCGCCGCAGTTGATCGCCCCACTCGTCGCGGAAGAGGTGACCAGGGTCGGGGGACGGGACGTCTCCATCCTCCTGCAGGACTACGAGCAGGTGCTGCTGGTACCGCTGCCGGGCCGGAGGCTGAAGCTCGGCGGCCCCGAGCCGGTCGAGGACTCCCCCGCAGGCGACGCGTTCCTGAGCCGCAGAACCGTGGAGGTGCCGCAGGACGGCAGTGTGCGGATGTACCTGCCGCTGCTGGACGGCAGCGACCAGATCGGGGTGATGGCCGTCACCCTGGACAGCGTCGATGACGACGACCGGCGACTGCTGCGCAGACTCGCCGGTCTGGTCGCGGACATGATCGTCACCAAGGACGCCTACACCGACCAGTTCTTCCAGGCCCGCCGCAGTGCCCCGATGAGTGTGGCCGCGGAGATCCAGTGGTCGTTGCTGCCCCCGCTGTCGATGACGGTGCCGCAGGTCGAGGTGGCCGGGATCCTGGAGCCCGCCTACGACGTGGCCGGCGACAGCTTCGACTACGCACTCAACGGCGACATCCTGCACGTGGCCATGATCGACGCGATGGGCCACGGGCTGGACGCGGCGACCATGGCGACGGTGGCCATCGGCGCCTATCGCCACACGCGACGGGCCCATACGGATCTTTCCCAGGTGTACGCGTTCATGGACAGGGCCGTCAATGAGCAGTTCGGCCCCGACCACTTCGTCACCGCTCAGATGATGATCCTGGACATCACCACAGGCCGGCTGCAGTGGGTCAACGCCGGCCACCCGGCTCCGTTCCTGATCCGTGACCGCGCCGTGGTGGACCGGCTGGAGAGCCCGACCACGTTGCCGGTCGGCTTCGGCGGTGAGGAGCCGGTGGTCAGCGAGCGGATGCTGCAACCGGGGGACCGGTTGCTGTGCTTCACCGACGGCCTGTTCGAGGAGCACCAGGCCGGCGGAGAACAGTTCGGTGAGGAGCAGCTGATCGAGTGGACCAACCGGATCCTCCGCGACCGCCCCCAGGTACGGGCGGTGGTACGAGCGCTCTCCCACGCCCTGAAACAGGAACGCGGCGGCACCACGACCGACGACGCGACCATCTTCCTCATCGAGTGGCGAGGCGGCGATGCCGATCACCTCGCCACCCTCGATTGAGCCCGCCGACGATGTACCGGCTCCCTCGCCGAAGCCTGCCGGTGACCTGTGGTTCGTACTCGAGGTCGCTCAGGACGGGATCATCGCGTCGACGTACGTCTTGGCGATGTCGGTGATGAAGTCGCGGCTGCTGTCCGGGGTGAGGGCCTGCGCCTGGAGGTGGTCGTACATCACGTTGTAGTGCCGCAGGTCGGACGGCTTCTCCAGGTAGAGATCGCTGGCGAACCGTTCCAGGTACACCACGCCCGCCTCGGGACTGTCGGCGAACCGCAGGATGGAGAACTGTCCTGACAGCCCCGGATGAGCGCCGGCCGTGTAGGGAAGGACCTGCACCGTGATGTGCGGCTCCGCGCTGAGTGCCTTCAGGTGCTCCAGTTGTTCACGCATGACGTCCGGGCCGCCGACGACGCGGCGCAGGGCCGACTCGTCGATGATGACCCACAGGCGCAGCGGGCAGGCCAGGTCGTAGATCCGGTGCTGGCGGCGCAGCCGTACCTTGAGCTGCGTGGCGGCCTGTTCGGCAGTGAGCCGAGGAATGATCTCCCCGATGACAGCCTGGGCGTAGGCAGGGGTCTGCAGCAGATCGGGCACCATCATTGGCGCGTGGGTGTGCAGGGAAGCGGCGTCCGTCTCCAGGCCGATGTAGACGCTGCCGGAGAGTTCGCCGTAGGGGTGCCACCAGCCTCGCTGACCGGATTCCCTGGCCATCTCCATCAGGGAGTCGATGACCTGCTGGTCCGTCACTTCGTAGATCACGCACAGGTCGCGCACATCACGGGGGCTGATGGCGCGGTTGCCGTTCTCCAGGTGACTGATCTTGGGTTGAGAGACCATGAGCCGCTCGGCCACTTGTGTGCTCTTCAACCCACTGAGCACGCGGAGCCGACGCAGCTCGGCGCCGAGACGGCGTCTCCTGACAGTGGGATTGGTCTTCGCCGCCACGCGCGGTGTACCTCCGGGTCCAAACGGGTGTGTCGGCACGCAGGTTGCCATGGCACGAGGGGTGCAGGTGACGCGCAATGCCGCCGTGATCGTCAGCAGCCGAAACGGACTCTTACGTTGGCAATTGCCGTGGCTGCAAGACCCCGCGATGAGCAGCCGACGGCTCCCCGCCCGCAAGGCGGAACCCGAAGGACGGACACGGGTGGGGCGCGTCGCGGCGGACCCGAGCAGAGTCGCCGCGCCGTGGCCGGAGCCGAGCCGCGAGAGCCGGAGCGGCCCGTCAGGACGACCGACCCGAGGGGGTCTGATCCGCCCCGCACCCGGTTGCCGTCGAACGCTGCCGTCAAGGCAAAAGCCAGAAGCCCCGTGGATCAATCCACGGGGCTTCTGGTCAGCTGTGCACTCGGCAGGATTCGAACCTGCAACCTTCTGATCCGTAGTCAGATGCTCTATCCGTTAAGCTACGAGTGCTTGTTATTCGGTTTTTCTGTCTTCGCTCTCGGCCCTTGCGGCCCGCTCGCGGCGACAGGAAGAACATTACATGACTGCCGCCGACATGTGAAATCCGTTTGCCATACCGCTTGTGAGCTGCGGAAACACCTGTCTGGAGGGCCTTGGGAAACAACGAAGCCCCGGTCGGGTGGACCGGGGCTTCGGTGATCGCGCGGAGGCGGAGGGATTTGAACCCTCGATGGGATTGAAGTCCCAAACCGCATTAGCAGTGCGGCGCCATAGACCGGACTAGGCGACGCCTCCAGCACAACCGCTCGCGTGTGGGCGAGTGGTGCGTGCAGATGATGACACAGTCGAAGGGCGTGTCACCAATCGGCGTCCACGGTACTAGGCAGGTGGGTCGCAGGGCAAAGAGGTTGCCGGGGCGCAACGTCGTCGGGGACCTCGCGTTAGTCCTGTCATGTTCCAGGTCACCTCACTCCGACGGCTCGCCGTCGCCGCTTCCGCCGCCTGCGCCGCCGTGGTCGCCTCACCCGCCACCGGGCCCGTCCCGGCGTACGCCGCCGGGACAGCCGGGACAGCCGGGGCCGCAACGTCGGTCGCCGCCGTCACCGACGTCACCTCGCTCGCCTCGCCCGCCTCGCTCGCGCCTCCGCCCGTCCGTGACGAGGACCGGGTCTCCGGTGATCACCTCACGGTCACCGTCCGGCACGCCGGCGGCCGGGCGAACGGGACGTTCGAGCTGTACTGCCACCCGGGAGGCGGCAGTCACCCGGACGTGGGAAGCGCCTGCCGCGCCGTGGACCGCAACACCCGGTGGGGCAGGGACGCCTTCGCGACCGCCGCCGACGGCGGTGTCTGCACCATGCGGTACGGCGGGCCGGCCACCGCCCACGTCACGGGCCGCTGGGCCGGGCGGCCGGTCGACGCGACGTACGACCGCAGCAACGGCTGCCAGATCGAGCGGTGGGACCGGCTCGTGCCGCTGCTGCCCGACCTGCGCCCGGCCGCCCGCTGACGCGCGCCCGGTGTCCGACGGGCCCCGTCCCGCCTCCGCGGTCGTGCGCGTACAGGCGACGCGTGGCGGAGGCACCGGTTCCGTAAAGGTCGCGCGAAGGTCCCGCGAAGTCCGAGCAGTGTGCGGGGCGGGCGCGGGAGCCGTCCGCCGTGCGCAGGGACAGGCCACGACAGGTGAGGACACACGTTCTGTGTCACTTCGTCGTGCGAGCTCCCTCTCATCCGGCGCCGCCGACGGGACCCCAGCCCTTAGACTCCCTCGCGTGACACGGTGCGGGCCGGTTGGCAAGATGGCCCGAACGGTCGGCAAGGTGCGGTAACAGGGAGGAAGCGACTCGTGAGCAGCAGGCCATCCCGAGGCGCTGCTCGCCTCGCAGCCATACTCGACGCGCTCCCCGATGCGCTGTTGCTGGTCAACGCCAACGGGACCGTCGTCAACGCGAACACCATCGCGCTGGAGGCGTTCGAGACGCCGGGTACCGCGCTGGTGGGGCGGGGGCTGCTCGATCTGCTGCCGCAGTTCGACTCCAAGCTCATCCCGGGGTCCATGCGGCGGCCCGATCACATGGACCCGCGCGGGCGGACCAAGCCGACCCGGATGGTCGCGCGCCGCACCGACGGCAGCGAGTTCCCGGTCGAGGTCACCAGCGCCAACCTCGAGAACGGTCAGCAGGCCTACGACGGCTACGGCTACTCCTCCGCCTCCGACGAACTGCTGATGCTCGTCGTGCGCGACCTGTCCGGGACCGTCGACACCGAGGCCGAGCTGGCGCGTTCGCAGCGGCAGACCGAGATGATCCTGAGGGCCGCGTCCGAGGGCGTCGTGGGCACCGACACCGACGGCCGGATCGTCCTCGTCAACCCGGCCGCCGCCCAGATACTGGGATACCGGGCCAGCGATCTCGGCGCCAAGGAGCTGCACACCCTCGTGCTGCACTCGCGCGCCGACGGCTCGCCGTTCCCGTACGACGAGTCGCCGCTCGCCGACACCCTGCGGTCCGGGCGCAAGCACCGGGTGCGCGGGCAGGTCCTGTGGTCCAAGAGCGGGGACAGGGTGGCGGTCGATCTGACGACCGCGCCCGTGCGCGACGGCGATCAGCTCGTCGGCGCCGTCATGACCTTCACCGACCGCCGGCCCTACGACGCCCTCGCCGAGGAGAAGGACGGCGTCGAGAAGCGGCACGCGGACGAGTTGGAGAAGCTCTCCGAGGAGCACGCCTCCGACCTCACCGCGCTGCGCCAGCAGCACGTCACCGAGCTCGAGGAGCTGCGCGAGCGGCACGAGGAGGAGCTGGCGGCCGGCGAGGAGCGCTACGCCTCGCTCGGCGAGCGCGAGAAGGACCGGTACGAGGCGCTCGCCGGGCGCCACGAGCAGCTGCTCACCCTGCTCGGGGAGTCCCTGCGCGGGCCGCTGGACGAACTGCGCCGCGAGCTGGCGGCGCTCGCCGCGGACGACGCCGGTCAGCTCTGGCCCGAGGCCAACCAGGTGCTCCACCACCTGTCGGCCGGCTACTCGCGGATCACCACGCTCATCGACAACGTGCTCGGCTACCAGCGTCTCGACACCGGGTCGGAGGTCATCGCCCGGACGAAGGTGATGCTCGACGCCGTCGTCGCCGCCGGTGTCGACGGCGCGGTGGATCTCATCGGGCCGGGACGGGTGCAGTTCGCCGTGCACGCGCCGCCCATCGAGGCCGAGGTCGACGCGCGGCTCCTCGCGACCGCGCTCGCGCACCTCGTGGCCGACGTCGCGGGCGTCGACGCCACCGGCAACGCGCCCGTCTCGGCGGGCGGTTACATGGACAACACGGTCGTGGTGGCGGCCGCCCAGCGCGGCGAGGTCGTCCGCATCGAGGTGCGCGGGCCGTACGCCGGCGGCGACCCCGTGCACGAACCGATCGTGCGGGGGATCGTGCGGGCGCACGGTGGCGTGCTGCAGACGCACGAGGTACCGGGCATGAGCGGCAGCGCGTACGTGCTGGAGGTGCCGTTGGGCGGTGGTGCGGGGGCCATGGCGGCTCCGGCGGCCATGGCCCTGCCCGCTCTCGCGGCCGGAGGCGGCGCCGCCTCGGCGGCCCCCGCGACCGCCATGGCCTCGGAGGAGGACGTTCCGGGCGAGTACGGCGCCGGTGGGCGCCGACGGGCTCGGCGGTCCTCCGTGGACGCCTTCCTGGAGGGCGACGTCCCGGCCGCGGAGGGCGGCGCCGAAGCGGAGGCGGCGGTTCCGACCGGACGGCGGCGCAGGCGGGCCGGGGCCGCGGCCCCCGAGGAGACGCCGGGCGAGCTGTCGCCCGCCATGGACGAGGCCGACGGCTCAGAGGGCTCCGGCGGCACCGGGCGGCGGCGTGGGCGGTCGGCCGAGATCGCCGTCGTGGGAGCCGACGCGGGGATGCCCGCAGCGCTCGACGGCGGCGTGAGCGAGGGTGCCGTCGTCACGGCCGCCGAACACGCGGCGGGGACCGCGGCCTCGGGTACGGGACTCGGCGGCACCGTTCCGCCGCAGGGCGTACCCGCGCCGGGCGGCCAGCGGCCCCCACACCACGCACCGGACGGCCGGCAGCCGCAGAACGCGCTGCCGCCCGCGCTGCCGGCGCTCGCGGGCGCACCGGCCGAGGCCCCGGGGACGGGTCCGGACGCCATGACACAGGCGGAGACGGAGGACGGACAGCCGACGGGCAGGCGACGGCGTGCCCTGGCCGCCGCGAACGAGCGCGCCGCCGCGCAGGAGGCGGGGCCCCGCGCGGTGTTCGCCCTGCCGCCCGCGCAGGCCGACCGTGCGCCTGACGGTGCCGTCGGCACGAGTGCGACCGCCCAGGGCACCCAAGCTCCCCAGGCCGCACAGGCCGCCCGAGCAGTGGGGCCGATTCCGGTTCCGGGTTCGGTTCCGGCTCCTGCTCCTGCTCCGGTGCAGGCGCTGGGAGCGGTTCAGGTGCCCGCGCAGGGCCCGGTTCCCGCGCAGGCTCATGCGCCCGTTCCGGCGCAGGCTCCCGTTCAGGGATCCGCCGAGGATTCCGCGATCGACCACGGGCGGCACGACGCCGTCCCGCTCGACCAGGCAGACGACCACACCCCGCCCCAGCCGCACCCCACGAACGCGCCCACGGGTCGCCGTCGACGGGCCGTCGCTCAGGCCGCGGAGGTCGCCGCCCCGGCACAGGTTCAGCACCAGCAGCCCCAGCCCCCCTCTCAGCCGCAGCAGGTGGGGCAGCCCGTCGCCGAGCAGCCCGCCCCCGCGCAGCCGGTTCCGGCAGCCGTGCCCGTCCCCGGACAGCCGTTGCCCGGGCAGTCGGCCGCGGGGCAGCCGCTCCCCGCGCAGGCCGCCCCCGGCCGAGCGGCCCCCCTCCCCGAGCCGAACGCGCCCGGGCAGGGTCAGCCGCTCCCGGCCGAAGCGGCCCCGGCCCCGGCAGCCCCCGCCCCCGCGGCGGCGCAGCCCGCACCGGTGGCGACAACGCCCAGCGGTGGTACCCCGCTTCCGCCCGAGGCCGCCGTCGGGCAGCCGCGGGCGGCGCAGCCGTTGCCCGCCGAGGCCGCGGCGGGCCGGCCGGTGGACCCCAACTCGACGCAGGGTCGGGCGATCAGCGTGCGGACCCTGGGGCAGGGCGTGCCGTTCACCCGGCAGGCCGCGCAGGTGCAGCAGGCACAGCAGTTGCAGCAAGCACAGCAGGCTCAGCACGCACAGCAGGCTCAGGCGATGCGTCACTCGCAGCCGGGTCTGCCGTCGGCGCAGGCCACGGCCACCCCCGCCCCGCACGCCCCCGGTGGTTCCGGGCGGCGCCGCAAGCTGGGGACTCCGCCCGACCCGACGACGCGCCCGGAGCAGACGGCACGTCCGCACCCGTCGGCCGAGCAGCCCGTCGTGGCACAGGCGCAGGCGCAGGCCGTCGCGGCTCCGGCGCCCGGCACGGCACCCACGCCGGCGGCCGCGCCCGTACCGAATCCCGTACCGCATCCCTCCCTCGCGGGTCAGTCGCGGCTCGTGCCGGGTGGGCCGGGGACCGAGGGCGCCGGACGGTCGTACGCCATAGGAGCCCCGGACGAGAACGCCGCCGAGGGGCCCGAGCCGCTGGACGGGCCCGGTGGGGCCGTCGAGGTGGCGGACCCGCCGCGGCCGCA
The DNA here is from genome assembly GCF_035983595.1 of Streptomyces sp. NBC_01334. Taxonomy (NCBI): domain Bacteria; kingdom Bacillati; phylum Actinomycetota; class Actinomycetes; order Kitasatosporales; family Streptomycetaceae; genus Streptomyces; species Streptomyces sp. NBC_01334. The sequence continues at coordinate 4,875,852 of NZ_CP130718.1, forward strand.
GCCGCTGGACGACGAGCTGCCGCCGGAGCCGCTGGACAACCCCCGTCGGCTGCTGGTGTGGCCGGCGCCGGACGTCAGTACGCAGCAGGCGCTCAGCGACCGCGGCTACCGGCCGGTGATCGTGCACTCGCGCGAGGAGGTCGACGCGCAGATCGCCGCCTTCCCGGCCGCGCTGTTCGTGGACCCGCTGACCGGGCCGATCACCCGTACCGCGTTGCAGTCGCTGCGCACGGCCGCGGTGGCCGCCGAGGTTCCGGTGCTGGTCACGGCCGGGCTCGGACAGGCGACGCGCGAGGCGGCGTACGGCGCAGATCCCGCCGTCCTGCTGAAGGCGCTCGCGCCGCGCGACAGCGAGCAGCATCCGCCGCGGGTGCTGCTCATCGAGGAGCACGCCGAGATCGCCCTCGCCCTGACCTCGACGCTGGAGCGGCGCGGGATGCAGGTGGCGCGGGCGGCGAGCGACGCGGACGCCGTCACGCTGGCCGGGCAGCTGCGGCCGAACCTGGTCGTGATGGACCTGATGCAGGTCCACCGGCGCCAGTCCGGGATCCTGGACTGGCTGCGGGCGAACGGCCAGCTCAACCGCACGCCGCTGGTCGTCTACACGGCCGCCGTCGATCCGGCCGACCTGCCGCGGCTGGCGTCGGGGGAGACGGTCCTCTTCCTCGCCGAGCGGTCGACGAGCGCGGAGGTGCAGAGCAGGATCGTGGACCTGCTGGCCCGGATCGGCACCAACTAGGAGCCGTCCGGCCCGGCGACGTCCTACCGGGCCCCGTCCTACCGGGCGACGATCCGTCGCGCCGCCTCCTTGATGGAGGCGCGCAGGCGGTCGCGGTCGGTGTCCTCGGAGCCCGCCAGGATGCGGCTCATCTGGGGGACGAAGGCGGCCCAGTTGGCCATCGCGATCAGCAGGAAGAAGAGGTCACGGGCCGGGATCGCGTCGGAGATCACCCCCCGGTCCTGCGCCTCCTGCACGGCGGCGACCTTGAGCGCGTAGTGCTGCTGGCGTTGCGCCTCGTCGGGCAGCAGCTCGGTGCTGCCGTACTGGATGCCCTCCCAGTACAGGAGGCGCAACAGCTCGGGATGGGCGGCGTGGTAGTCCATCAGCCGGTCGAGCCAGCCGTCGATGTCGTCGGGGTCGACCGGGACGGCGGAGGCGAGGTCCACCATGGACCGGCCGAGGACCTGGGAGAACAGCTCGGCCTTGTTGCCGAAGTAGGCGTAGATGAGCTGCTTGTTCGCCTTGGCTTCGGCGGCGATGCGGTCGATGCGGGCGCCCGCGATGCCGTAGCGGGCGAACTCCGCGACGGCGGCGTCGAAGATCCGGGCTCGGGTGGCCTCGGGATCCCTGGTGGTTGCCATGGAGTCATCGTAGCGAGGGCCTAACCAACTAGTTGGTTGACAGGGAATTCACGCGCGACCCAGACTGTTCCCCCTCCGTTCCAACCAACCGGTTGGTTGCCGGTTGCGTCAGATGCCAGATGCCTCAGATGCCAGATACCAGATGTCGGAGTGGGAGCACCGCACCATGTCGCCCGAAGCCACAGAAGCCCGAGAAGCTCGAGGGACCCGAGAAGCCCCGGCCACTCGAGAAACGCAGGAAGTCGCGCCCTCGGTGGCCGCGGGTCGGCGCAACGAGCTTCTTCTCGTCCTCATCGCCCTCTGCACCGCCGTCACGGCGGCCAACATCTACCTCGCGGCCCCGCTGCTCCCCCTCATCGCCCACGACTTCGGCTCGGCGCCCTCGGCCGTGGCCTGGATCGCCTCGGTCGCCCAGTTCGGCTACGCGGCCGGCCTGCTCGTCTTCGCCCCGCTCGGCGACCGCGTGAACCGGCGGCGACTGGTCGCCGTCCTCTCCCTGGTCACCGCGGCGGCCCTGGTCGCCGCGGCCACGGCCGCCGGGACCGGCGCGCTCGCGGCCGCCGTGCTCGTCGCCTCGGCCGCGACCGTCGTCCCGCAGCTCCTCGTGCCGCTGGTCGCCGCCCGCGCGCCCGCCGAGCGGCGCGCCCGGCACGTGGCCGCCGTCATCGCCGGGCTGTTCACCGGCATCGTCGCGGCCCGGGTCCTCGGCGGACTCGCCGGGCAGGCCTTCGGCTGGCGGGCGGTGTTCGTGGGCGCGGCCGTCCTCACCACGATCCTGGGCCTGCTGACCGCGGCCGCCCTCCCCGCCGAACGCCACCGCCCCCGCGAGGGCCACCTCTTCGCCGGTCTCACCGCGATGCCGGGCCTGGTGCGGCGCTCGCCCGACCTGTGGCGGGCCTGCGTGCGGCAGGCCGGGATGTACGGCGCCTGGAGCGCCTTGTGGACCTCGCTGGCCCTGCTGCTGACGGGCGAGGAGTCCTACGGCCTGACGACCGCCGCCGCCGGCCTCTTCGGCCTCTTCGGACTGGCCGCGAGCGTCGTCGCACCGCTGGCCGGCGGTCTGGTCGACCGCTTCGGCGCCGCGAAGGTCGTCCGCAACGCGTATCTTCTCGCCGCTGCCTCGGTCCCGCTGTTCTGGCTGGGCGGGCAGGTGCTCGTGGCCCTCTTCGTGGCCGCGATCGTGATCCACGCGGCGCTCGTCGCCTCCCACGTCGCCAACCAGACCCTCGCCCTGACGACCACCTCCGCCCCGGCGACCGCGAACAGCGCCTATGTCGTCGCGGGGTTCGCCGGCGGCGCGACCGCCTCGGCCCTGGCCGGCCTCGCCTTCACCCACTTCGGCTGGGGTGGCGTCGTCACGGTGGCGGGCGCGTGGCTGGTCCTGGGCTGGACGACCACGGCCGTACGCCGGTGACGGCCCTACGGCGGTGACGACCGTAATCGGTGACGACCGTACGGCGGTGAAGTCGGCCTGGGACCGTACCGCCGCGCAGAACGGCGTACGCCGGGCAGGGGCCGCGAGGTGCCCTGCCCGGCGTACACGACATGTGTGAACGACCGCGACGACTGCTGTGTCGTCGACCGCGTCCGCAGCGCGGGGGAGGTCAGAGCCGGGTGACGTCCAGCTCGCCCTCCGCGTACTGCCTGCGCAGCACCTTCTTGTCGAACTTGCCCACGCTCGTCTTCGGGACCGCCCCGATGATCGTCCAGCGCTCCGGGAGCTGCCACTTGGCGATCTGCCCCTCGGCGGCGAGGAAGGCGCGCAGGGCCTCGAAGTCCGTGGCGGCGCCCTCCCTGAGGACGACCGTGGCCAGCGGGCGCTCGCCCCACTTGTCGTCCGGGACGGCGACGACGGCGGCCTCGGTGACGTCCGGGTGGGACATCAGCGCGTTCTCCAGGTCCACCGACGAGATCCACTCGCCGCCGGACTTGATGACGTCCTTGGCGCGGTCGGTGAGGGTGAGGAAGCCGTCGGGGGAGATGGTGCCGACGTCGCCCGTCTTCAGCCAGCCGTCCTCGCTGAACTTGTCGGCGGGACGCAGGGGTTCGCCGTCGGGGCCGTTGTAGTAGGCGCCGGCGATCCACGCGCCGCGCACCTCCAGCTCGCCCGCGGACTCGCCGTCCCAGGGGAGGCGTTCGCCGCCGGGGCCGGTGAGGCGGCCCTCGACGCCGGCCGGGAAGCGGCCCTGGGTGAGGCGGTAGCCGAATTCCTCGTCGGTGCCGACCGCGTGGGCCGGCGGACGGGCGATGGTCCCGAGCGGGGAGGTCTCCGTCATGCCCCAGGCGTGGCAGACCCGCATGCCCAGCTCGTCGAACGCGGTCATGAGGGAGGGCGGACAGGCCGATCCGCCGATGGTGACCTGGGTGAGGGAGGAGACGTCCCGCGGCTTGGCGGTGAGCTCGGCCAGCAGACCCTGCCAGATGGTGGGGACGGCGGCCGCGTGGGTCGGCTTCTCGCTCTCGATCATCTCGGCGAGGGGCGCCGGCTGGAGGAAGCGGTCCGGCATCAGCATGTTGACGCCGGTCATGAAGGTGGCGTGCGGCAGTCCCCAGGCGTTGACGTGGAACTGCGGGACGACGACGAGCGAGGTGTCCTGGTCGGTCAGGCCCATCGACTCGGCCATGTTCACCTGCATCGAGTGCAGGTAGATCGAACGGTGGCTGTAGACCACGCCCTTGGGGTCGCCCGTGGTCCCGGAGGTGTAACACATGGCGGCGGCCTGGCGTTCGTCCAGCTCGGGCCAGTCGAAGGTCTTCGGCTTGTCCGCGATCAGCTCCTCGTACTCGTGCACGCGCGCGTGGGCGCCCTCGAGGAGCGAGCGGTCGCCCGGGCCCGAGACGACGATGTGCTCGAGCGTGGGCAGCTTCGGCAGCAGGGGCGCGAGCAGCGGGAGCAGCGAACCATTGACTATGACGACCTTGTCGGCGGCGTGGTTGACGATCCACACCAGCTGCTCGGCCGGGAGACGCAGGTTGAGGGTGTGCAGCACCGCGCCCATGGAGGGGATCGCGAAGTACGCCTCGACGTGCTCGGCGTTGTTCCACATCAGCGTCGCCACCCGGTCGTCGCCGCGGACGCCGAGGTCGTCGCGCAGGGCGTTCGCCAGCTGCACCGCCCGGGTGCCCGCCTCGGCGAAGCTGCGCCGCTGGGGCTCGCTCTCACCTGTCCAGGTGGTGATCTGGGACCGGCCGTGCACCAGCACACCGTGAACGAGAATGCGGGTGACGGTCAGCGGTACGTCCTGCATGGTGCTCAGCACGGCGTCCTCCCAGGGCGGCGACATTGCCTACGCGGTGGTAACGGTTGTGCTGATTCTGCGCACATACCGCGCGGTATGTCACTAGGGAGCGGTGATCGATCAGGTCACGGCGCGGTCCGGATCACGGCGCGGGCCGGAAAATCGGCTCTCGTCAGCGGACGAGGACCAGCTCAGGGTCCTCGCGCAGCTTGCCGAGCGCCCGCGACACCGCCGACTTCACCGTGCCCACCGAGACACCGAGCACCTCGGCCGTCTGGACCTCACTGAGGTCCTCGTAGTACCTGAGGACGACCATCGCCCGCTGCCGCGCGGGCAGCTTCATGATCGCCCGCCACATGGCGTCGTGCAGCGCCTGCCGCTCCGCCGGGTCGTCCGCGGAGCCGACCGGATCCGGCTCCGGCAGCTCGTCGCAGACGAACTCGTCGACCTTGCGCTTGCGCCACTGCGACGTACGGGTGTTCAGCAGGGCCCGGCGGACGTAGCCGTCGAGCGCCCGGTGGTCCTCGATCCGCTCCCACGCGACGTACGTCTTGGTGAGCGCGGTCTGCAGCAGGTCCTCCGCGTCGCTCGGGTTCGCGGTCAGCGACCGTGCGGTGCGCAGCAGCACCGGCTGACGGGCCCTGACGTACGACGCGAAGGACGGGTACGGAGAAGGCCGCGTCATGCCGTTCGAAGCGCTGGTGCAGACGGGTGTGGTCATGGCTCCACGCTAGGTTCGCGGCCCGCTCGGGCGGATCGGCCGCAGGTCCCGAAGCCGGGTCCGTCTCAGGTTGTAGGGGTGGTGCCCGCCCCACCTCCTGAAGGTGGACGAGGCGGCGGCGACTACTACGGGATGACCCCTGGGTGCTCATCCCTCCGTGGCTCGGCCCCGGCTCCGTCCGCGGCTCAGTCCGTGGCTCCGTCCGCGGTCAGGACCAGGCCCGACGTCGGCACCCCGGTCCCCGCCGTCACCAGGGTCCGGGCGGCCCCCGGCACCTGGTTCACGGACGTGCCGCGCAGCTGCCGCACGGCCTCGGCCACACCGTTCATCCCGTGCAGGTAGGCCTCGCCGAGCTGGCCGCCGTGGGTGTTCAGCGGCAGCCGGTCCTCCGCCACGAAGGCCGGGGCCTCGCCCGGGGCGCAGAAGCCGAACTCCTCCAGCTGCATCAGGACGAACGGCGTGAAGTGGTCGTACAGGATCCCCACGTCGATGTCGGCGGGCGCCAGACCGGAACCGCGCCACAGCTGGCGCGCGACCACGGACATCTCCGGCAGGCCCGTCAGGTCGTCGCGGTAGAAGCTGGTCATCTGCTCCTGGGCCCGGCCGGCGCCCTGGGCGGCCGCGGTGACCACGGCGGGCGTCTGCGGCAGGTCCCGGGCCCGTTCCACCGAGGTGACGACCAGCGCCTGGCCGCCGTCCGTCTCCTGGCAGCAGTCCAGCAGCCTGAGCGGCTCGGCGATCCAGCGCGAGCCCGCGTGGTCGGCGCGGGTGATCGGACGGTCGTGGAAGTACGCCGCCGGGTTCACCGCCGCGTGCCGGCGGGCCGTGACGGCGACCGGCCCGAACGCGTCCTCCGGGGTCAGCCCGTACGTGTACAGATAGCGCTGCGCCGCCATCGCCACCCAGGAGGCGGGGGTGAGCAGCCCGAACGGCAGCGTCCAGCCGAGCGCCGTCCCCTCCGCCGACGGTTCGCGGTGTCGCACGCCCGAACCGAAGCGACGCCCCGACCGCTCGTTGAAGGCGCGGTAGCAGACCACGACCTCGGCCACCCCGGCCGCTACGGCGAGCGCCGCCTGCTGCACGGTCGCGCAGGCCGCCCCGCCGCCGTAGTGGACCCGGGAGAAGAAGGACAGCTCGCCCATGCCACAGGCCTGCGCCACGGTGATCTCCGGGCTGGTGTCCATCGTGAACGTCACCAGCCCGTCCACGTCGGCGGGCGTGAGTCCCGCGTCGGCCAGGGCCGCCCGCACCGACTCCACCGCCAGCCGCAGTTCACTGCGTCCCGAGTCCTTGGAGAACTCCGTGGCCCCGATGCCGACGATCGCCGCCCGGCCGCCGAGGGAGTCCCGCGTCCGCACGCTCACCCCGCACCTCCCGACGGGACGGTGAGCGTCACCGTGCCGGTGACATGTCTGCCGATCCCGTTGTCCCCGGTGACCCGCACCACGGCGGTGGCTCCGTCGAACTCCTCGACCGTGCCTCTCAACACCATGGTGTCCCCAGGGTAGTTGGGCGCCCCGAGCCGGATGGCGACCTTGCGGAGCAGGGCCGTCGGGCCGAAGTGGTCGGTGAGGTAGCGGCCGACCAGGCCGTTGGTGGTCAGGATGTTCATGAAGATGTCGGGGGACCCCTTGCGCCGGGCCAGTTCGGGGTCGTGGTGGACGTCCTGGTAGTCACGCGAGGCGAGGGCGCCGGCGACGATCAGGGTGCGGGTGATCCCGATCTCCAGCGGCGGCAGCTGGTCACCGGCCTTCACGCGGCCACCTCCCCCGTGCGGGGCCGGAACACGGGGAGCACCAGTTCGCCGTCCTCATCGTCGTAGGACCGGAATTCCAGCTCCACGGGCATGCCGATCCGCACCTTGTCGTAGGGCACGTCGACCACGTTGCTGATGATGCGGACGCCCTCGGCGAGCTCGATCAGCCCGATCGCGTAGGGCGGGGAGAAGGCCGGGAACGGCGGGTGGTGCATCACGACGTACGAGAAGACCGTGCCCTCGCCGCCGGTCTCGACGGTGTCCCACTCCGCCGAGCCGCAGGCGTTGCAGCCCGGGAGCCAGGGGAAGCGGAGCGTGTCGCAGGCGGTGCAGCGCTGGACGAGGAGGCGGTGGCGCCGGACGCCCTCCCAGAAACCGGCGTTGTCCCGGTTGACGACGGGACGCGGCCGCCGCGGCGCTTCCTGCCGACCCTGCGCCTTCTGTTCCCGTCCGGTCGTCGCGTGCTCGCCCGGTACGTACTTGTTCGATGCGCCCCCGCTCGATGCCTGCCCGCTCGATGCGTGCGCGCTCGGTGCGTGCGCGCTCGGTGCGTACTTGAGGATGCGGAAGCGATGGGTGCCGACCGGTTCCTCGCCCACGCGCACGTCCGTCCGGGTCGTGACGAAGTACCCGGTGCCCAGCTTGGTGGTCTTCCGCTGCGAGACCGACTCGATCACCGTGTCGAAGGCGACCTCGTCCCCCGGCCGCAGCGGGCGCAGGTACTCCTGCTCGCAGTCGGTGGCGACGACCGAGGTGCAGCCCGCCCCGTCGAGGAGGGAGAGCAGCTCCTCGTAGGCCTGCGCACGCCCCTCGTGGCCGCTCAGGCCGCCCATGATCCACGCCTGGAGCATGGTCGGCGGAGCGATCGCGCCGGGGCCGGTGTACGCGGGGTTCCGGTCGCCCGTCGCCTCGCACCAGTGCCGGATCATGGGCGCGTTGACAGGGTCCCGGCCGGTGCCCGCGACCGCCGCGGGGCGGCCCTCGTAGGCCTTGAGCCGCGCGTGGAGCTCGTCGTCCACGGCCGTACTCCTTCCGCGGGAAACGCTTGCCGAGGCTTACCGGGAACAGTTTCTGACTGTCCGTCAGATACGAGCCTCTGTCAAGGTCACTTCCCCGTACGAAAACGCCTGCGCGGCGGTACCGAAGTACCGCCGCGCAGACGCGTTGCCACCCCCACAGCCCCCACCCGGCGCGAAGCTCCCCCCGGTGCCGGCACCGGCCCCCGACCCCCGACCCCCGACCCCCGACCCCCGATCCCCGGACCCGGACCGGACCCGCGATCCCCGGACCCCGGTCCCCTCAGATCACCACCACAGTGGGGTGAAGGCGACCGCGACGTTGCTGTTGCCCTGGTTGACCGCGGTGAACGCGGACCCGTTGACCTGCGCGGTGTTGCTCTGGCTCGAGGCACCCGAGCCGACGGCGTTCTGCTGTGTGGTGGCCGAGTTGCCGCTGTTGTCGCGCCCGACACCACTGCCGGAGATGCTCGCGACACCCGCGTTCGATCCGTCGTCCGCGAAGCCGCCGTTGTCCGCCACCGCGACGCCGGTGAAGAGGGCGGCCGCCAGCGGGAGGGCGGAGACGGCGGCGATGACGCGGGCGGTACGGATGCTTGCCATGTGGTTCCTCCAGAACGGAAGTACGTGAGTACCCGAAGTGCGTGAAGCACGGCTTTCACCTGGGCGGTTGGCCGACCGCCCGGGCGTTTGTGACGACGTCGCGAGACCAGGGTTGCCCACCGAATCCCCGGCGAACCACCCCGGAAGCCGTGATTCGCACTCAAGCGTGATGACAAGTCGATAAACCCCTAGCACCACTTTTCCTGTACGTGCCGCCATAACCCCCGGCAAGTCGGACACCTCCCTCCCGGGCGCCACAAGAGGCGAAGCGTTCCGGCATCTTTCCGTCCCGGTCGACCGCTCTCGGGCGCGTCACGGCCCACCCCCTTCCTTTTATCGAACATACGTACGACACTGATTCCATGGCCACCACCGACCGGTACCCCCGGCAGGCCACCACGCTGGCCCTCGCCCACGCCCTGTCGGCCGCCGAACGCGGCCTGGCCGTCATCCCCCTGTCCCGGACGAAACTCCCCGCCCTGCGCTCCCCCCACCGCGACGCCCCCGAGCCGACGGGACCGCCCTGCCACGGCGAGTGCGGCCGCCTCGGCCACGGCGTGTACGACGCCTCGACCGACCCGGCCCGCATCCGCGAACTGTTCGCCGCCGCGCCCTGGGCGACCGGCTACGGCATCGCCTGCGGCCTGTCCCCGCACCACCTCATCGGCGTCGACCTGGACACCAAGTCGGACACCGACTCCACGGCCGCCCTACGCGAACTGGCCCTGCGCCACCTGTTCACCGTCCCGCCCACGATCGTCGTCCTCACCCCGTCCGGCGGACGGCATCTGTGGCTCACCGGCCCGCCGGACGTCGTCGTCCCCAACTCGGCGGGCCGTCTCGCCCCCGGCATCGACATCCGGGGCGCCGGCGGCTACCTGGTCGGCCCCGGCTCCCGCACCGCCCACGGCGTCTACGCCACCGCACCCGGCACCGCCCACCTCACCCCCGCGCCCTGCCCGCGCTCCCTCCTGCGCCTGCTGCTGCCACCGCCGCGCTCCTCCCGCCCGGGCCCCGGCTCGACGGCGGGCGGCGCACACGGCCGGGGCCTGGTCCAGTTCGTCCTGGCCGCCCACGAGGGGCAACGCAACACACGGCTGTTCTGGGCGGCCTGCCGGGCCTACGAGGACGGCATCGGCCCGGAGTTGACCGAGGACCTCGTCGATGCCGCCGTACGAACCGGCCTGACGGCACGGGAGGCACGGGGGACGATCACGTCGGCGGCCCGCATGACCGCCCACCGCCCCGAACCGTGACAACTCCCCGGCGCTCCGCCGTCAGTGCGAGCGCTGTGCCGTGCGACGGCGCAATCCGAGGACGATGCCACCGCCGGCCAGGACCAGCGCGGCGCCGACACCGACTGCCACCGGCGTACGGCCGGACGCCCCGGTCTCGGCGAGGACGGTGCCACCACCGGCGGGCGACGGCGCGCCGCCACCCTGCGTCGACGTCGGCTGCGCGCCCGCCGAGGCGGAGGACGACGGGGACGACGCAGGCGAAGACGAGGTCGACGGTCGGTCGGACGGAGTGCCGGACGGAGTGCCGGACGCCGAGGGACCGACGGACGCGCAGGTCTCGTCCTGGACGACGACCAGGGGCTGGATGTCCTCGTCGACCTGATCGCCCGCCTTGACGTGCACCCGGAACGTCACGCCGGCGTGCCACACCTGGGGATCGAGATCGACGGTGACGCCCTGCGCCGTCGGGTGCTCGATCTTCTGGGTGTCGACGAGCCGTTCGTTGTTGATCGGCTGGTTCAGCTGGAGGTACAGGAAGACGGTGGCCGGCGTGCCGGAGCCGTCCTTGTCGGTGACTTGGACGACGCCGTTGCCGTCGGCGTCACAGACTGCGGCTGCGGAGAAGTCGCCGATGCTGCACGCGAGCGCCGTATGGGCGGCACCGACGGCGAGTGCGGCCGAAGCCGCGAGGGTGCCCATGACGCGGGCCGCCCGGGCGGCGCGAGGTGAACGAGACACGCTTGTCCTTCACGGTCGATCAGGATGCGACGGGACGGCTCCTCGGGGCCCCGTCCGGTCGAACCACCGGACGAGCCCCGGAGCCGGAAACCCCCCAGGGCCCACAAGCCCTTGGAGTTCACTGTCAAAGACACATCGCCGCAGCCCAAGGCGGGATGAAGGAACAGCAATGATCGACCGTGAGCCCGGCCAAGAAACGGTCATGCCCGCGAGCCCGAGACACTCGTCGTCTGCTCGCGGATCGGGACCTGCGCATCTGCCGGAACACGACCGCCACCACCAGGAGTAGCCTTCCCGTCCGTTCGAAGGTCCTGGAGGCTACCTGTGCACACCACCGTCTTCCTGCTGCGGAGCACGCTGGGCCTCGGTGGCGGCCTGGTGGGCGTCTGGGAGCTGACCCGCCAGGCCTCGGGACCGGGTTGGCGAAAGCCGCGGCTCCTCTCCGCGATCGCGGCCCTGACGCTCGCCGGACTGCTCGCCGTCTAGAGCCGGGAATCAGCGGGGCCCGACCGACACGGGGTCCGGCCGACGCCGCACGACGCCGGGCCCGGCGAACGCCGCCGGACGACGCCCACGAGAACGGCCCCCGACCGATTCACCTGGTCAGGGGCCGTTCGCCTGCGGTGGGTGTGGGATTTGAACCCACGGTGACATCGCTGCCACGACGGTTTTCAAGACCGTTCCCTTAGGCCGCTCGGGCAACCCACCCGCGCCCCTGCCCACCTGGGGCGGAGCGGGTACAGACTACCGGGCGCGGGCTCGAAGCGGGGAGCATGGTCCACACGGGGTCCACTGGTCCTGTTACAGCGGCAAGTGCGCTCCGCGCCCGGTCTCTCCACCCACGGCGGGTCCGGGTCGCCCGCCTGGATCTGTTCGAACCGGCGGTGAGCTCGGCGACCGCCCGGGGAGCGGAGCTCTGGATGCGTCAGCTGTGTGCGCCCCACCAGACCCAGCGGGCAGGGTCGATGCCGCCTTCGCCGATGTAGTTGGTGGTGTAGACGGCGGCGCCGTTGCCCGAGGTACGGAGGAACACCCCGGTTCCGGAGATGAAGTCGCATTCGAGGTAGTCGTCATCGCCGCTCCACCACTGCCCGGGGGCGTTCCCGCAGCCGCTCATCCAGACAGCGTTGGTCGCGGTCTTGCTGTCCGTGGTGAGACACATGCCGTTGGCCTTGCTCACCAACCGGCGGAACACCGTGCCGTCGTAGTTGCGGGTGTAGGAATCCGAACCCCAGTACCAGTTCCGGGTGGAGAGCCCGTCGTTGCAGGTGTCCGACCAGACCTTGTCGCTCACGGTCGACGAGACCAGGCACTGGCCCTCGTAGTCGTTGCTGTACGACCAGTACGTCGTGGCCGACGCCGTGGACATCGAGCCTGCCACGGTGAGCACGAGGGCAGCGAGTCCCATGGGCACGGTCAGCCTCAGAGCCTTCAGAGATTCCATGATCGCGAGGATCGGGGGCAGAGGAGGTGTCCGCGTAAATCATGCGTGAACATGCCATGTCACTTCAGTCATGTTCACGCCACAGTTGGCGGCCGTGATCCACCCACCCGATCACGCCCGGAAGGCGGACGACGTCCGCGGAGGCGAGCCAGAGCCGCCGATGCCCCGATGCGTGGCGCGAAGCGGCAACCCCGCTCCTGGGAAACCGAGTTGTCCATGTCACGGGACAGTGACGACGTCGTTCTGGATCGAGGACCGAGGCATCCTTTCGGCTCCCGGTCCCCTCATAGTGATCAACAGCGCTGAGAAACCGACCGCCCCTCAGCACCAACCAGCCGACTGATCAGAGGAATTGACCCATGACTCGCAACCGTCGCAAGGCCTTCCTCGTCTCCGCCGCGCTCCTGGGCGGCACCTTGCTGATGTCGGCGTGCAACCAGGGCGACGACGCAGCCGACAGCTCCTCCGGGAAGGCCGACACGACCGCGGCGGCGAACAAGTCCGGCGCCAAGGGCGTCAGCGGCACCTTCGCGGGCGGGACGGTGACGTACCTCGCGTCGGGCAAGTACATCGTCAGCGTGTCCGGCAAGTCCGACCAGCAGTTCTGGATCGCGGACGACACCGAGATCCTCGGCGCGGGCACCATCTGCGGCGACGCCTCCTCGAAGGTGGACGCCCCGTGCGAGGAGGCGGACCTGGAGACCGCCACCAAGGGCGGAGCCTCCGTCAACGCCGATGTGGTGATGAAGGACGGCGCCGCGACGCAGATCACCGAGCGCCGCGTCTCCGCCTCGTCCTCCGGCGGCAGCACGTCCGGCGGCGGCAGCACGACCGCTCCCGGGAGCACCTCCGGCGGCGCCACGACCGCCCCCGGAAGCACGTCCGGCGGCAGCGACAGCGTCGTGGACGGTCTCAACAAGGGCAAGGGCGTCAACGGCACCTGGTACGGCATCGTGCGGTACATGGCGCCCGGCAAGTACCAGGTAGACGGGCCCGCGGCCCAGGGCTCCGGCGGTGAGCAGCAGGCCTTCTACCTCGCCGAGGACACCGTGATCCTGGGCGGGGGCCAGATCTGCGGCACCGCCGGCTCGAAGGTGGACGCCCCGTGCGACGAGGCCGACCTGGAGAAGGCCGCCAAGAAGGGCGTGGAGGCCGAGGTCGTGATCGAGAACGGCATCGCCACCAAGATCACCGACGGTGCGATCCTCTGATCCCGTAGCTCGCGACGAACAGAGGCGGTCTGCCGGAAGCAACGCTTCCGGCAGACCGCCTCATTCGGTGACCGTTCCCGCAGGCCGCTCGGCAGCCCGCCCCGCGCCGTTCTTGACCGGCGGCGCGGGGACCGGAGCGACGGGTGGGCACGCGCGCGTGGGCGTCAGCTGTCGCCCTTGCGGGAGCCGAGGGTGAGGTCGACGGTGTGGGACTTGCCGTCGCGCTCGTAGGTGATCGTGACCTTGTCGCCGGGCTGGTGGGTCCAGATCTCGCCGATGAGGGTCGGGCCGCTGTCGATCACCATGTCGTCGAGCTTGACGATGACGTCGCCGGGCTTGAGGCCGGCCTGGTCCGCCGGGCCGCCCGTCTCGACAGCGGAGGCGCCGCCCGCGGCCGTGTCGGTGATCTTCGCGCCCTCCGTGGAGTCCGCCAGGGAGACGGACGCGCCGATCTTGGCGTACACCGGCTCACCGGTCTTGATCAGCTGCTGGGCGACGTACCTGGCCTGGTTGATCGGGATGGCGAAGCCGAGGCCGATCGAGCCGGACTGGGTGGTGCCGCCCAGGCCGCCGCTGCCGGTGGACTGGATCGCGGAGTTGATGCCGATGACGTTGCCCGAGGCGTCCAGCAGCGGGCCGCCGGAGTTGCCCGGGTTGATCGAGGCGTCCGTCTGGAGGGCGCTCATGTAGGAGGCGGCGCTGCTGGTGCCGTCGCTGGAGGCCACCGGGCGGTTCTTCGCGCTGATGATGCCCGTCGTGACCGTGTTGGACAGGCCGAAGGGGGCGCCGATCGCGATCGTCGAGTCGCCGACCGCCACCTTGTCGGAGTCGCCGAGGGTCAGCGGCTTCAGGTCCGAGGGGGCGTTCTTGAGCTTGATGACGGCGACGTCGTAGCCCTGGGCGTGCCCGACGACCTCGGCGTCGTACTTCTTGCCGTCCGGGAAGGTGGCCGTCACCTTGCCGCCGTCGACCGCGTCCGCGACGACGTGGTTGTTGGTGACGATGTGACCCTGGGTGTCGAAGACGAAGCCGGTGCCGGTGCCGCCCTCGCCGCTGCTGGACTCGGCCTCGATCGTGACCGTGCTGGGCAGCGCCTTGGCGGCGACCCCGGCGACCGTGCCCGGGTCGCGCTTGACGTCGCCGCCGTTGGTGGAGGCGGAGACGGTCGTCGAGCCGGTGTCGTCGTCGTTCTTGGCCAGCGTGTAGCCGAGTCCGCCGCCCAGGCCGCCCGCGACCAGCGCGGCGACCAGGATCGCGGCGACGAGCCCGCCGCGGCCACGGCCCGACTTGGGCGCGGGCTGCTGGTAGGCGGCACCCCAGACGGTCCCACCGGGGCCAGCGGGGCCGCCGGGGCCGCCGGGGCCGCCGGCAGCGACGTCGGCGGAGCCGGGGGTGCCGTACGCGTGCGTGACGGCGCCGGCGTCGGCGTAGACGGGCGTCGCCGGAGCCGGGTTCGGCCAGTCGTCGGCGGCGGCCGGGGCTCCCTGCGGGGCCGGGGCGGCCTGCGGAGCGGCCGGCGGCGGCCAGTCCCCGTCCACCGGGGCCGGGGCTGCCTGCGGGGCGTTGGGCGGCGGCCAGTGGCCCTCGGGCGCGCCCGCGGAGGCGTGACCGGCTTCCGGTGCCTGCGCGGGCGCCGCCGGGAGCGGAGTCGTGGGCGCGCCGGCGTCGGGCGCGGGCGCCTGCGGGGAGGCCGAGGGAGATTCCACCGGCACGGGGGGTGCGGACGGGGCCGGGGGTACCTGGGTGCCCTCGCTCTTGCCCTCGTTCTCGGTGCTCACAGCTCTTCTCCTCGATCCACGGCTGTTGTCGTCGGTCGCACTGGGTCACGCTCGTCGGCGCTTGTCGCGCTTTCACGCGCTTTGTCGTCGACCCCGCGCGCTGAAGCTGTGCATGTGCTTTTGTACGTCTCAGCTTTTCCCACGGGCCGTCAGAGCACCATAAGCGGTGGCTGTGGGTCCTTGGCCATTCCTTATATGGGTCATTACGTACAATAAGTGCGCATCATCGAAACATCTCAGAGGGTTCTCAGACGACCGGGCGCCGATGGCACCATGACGCGGTGACCCACGCACGGCAGCACCACATTCAAGTCGTCGCCCACCGCGGGGCTTCCGAGGAGGCCCCCGAGCACACCCTGGCCGCGTACAAGAAGGCGATCGAGGACGGTGCGGACGCCCTCGAGTGCGATGTACGGCTGACCGCGGACGGCCATCTCGTCTGCGTGCACGACCGTCGCGTCAACCGTACGTCGAACGGCCGCGGGGCGGTCTCCGCCCTGGAGCTCGCCGACCTCGCGGCGCTGGACTTCGGCTCCTGGAAGACACGGGAGGCCCGCGAGGCCTGGCACGCGCGCGAGGAGGACCCCGACTGGGAGGTCCGGCCCGAGGACCGTGAGGAGACCTCCGTCCTCACCCTGGAGCGACTTCTGGAGCTCGTATCCGACGCGGGGCGCCGGGTGGAGCTGGCCATCGAGACCAAGCATCCGACGCGCTGGGCCGGACAGGTGGAGGAGCGGCTGCTGGTGCTGCTGAAGCGGTTCGGCCTGGACGCACCGGCCTCGGCGGCCGAGTCCCCGGTGCGGATCATGAGCTTCTCGGCCCGCTCGCTGCATCGCGTGCGTGCCGCCGCGCCCGCGGTGCCGACGGTCTACCTGATGCAGTTCGTCTCGCCCCGGCTCCGCGACGGGCGACTGCCCGCGGGGGTCGGGATCGCCGGCCCCTCGATCCGGATCGTGCGCAACCATCCGGCGTACATCGAGCGCCTGAAGGCGGCAGGCCACCAGGTGCACGTGTGGACCGTGAACGAGACGGAGGACGTCGACCTCTGCGTCGAGCTGGGCATCGACGCCATCATCACCAACCGCCCGGGCGAGGTGCTGCGACGGCTGGGCCGCTGAGCCGCCGAGCCACACCTGACGGAAGTAACAGAAATCCCAGAAGTCACAGAAGCCCCGTCCACACCTCTTGACCCCACAGCGCCGTTACAGCATCCTCCGTTCTCAGCCATACCGTCCAAATTTAGCCACTCACTGACAGGCCCCTCACAGGGAGTGCTCCGGCGCGTTCGGTCCGTGTTCGATCAGGACGAATGCGTCGCCGGGGCCGCATTGGCCGGTTTCCGGTACAGGCCAATGGGGCATCCACACCGTGGCGTGGGGCGAAGGAGGTCTCGGGGGTGGCGTTGGTGGTGGCACAGGAGGTGCCCGCGTCGTCGAGCATGGCCGTACCCCATGGCCCTGCGGGCGTGGGTAATGCGAGACACCGCATGCGCGATCAGTTGCGCACGGGCGGGGTGTCGGAATCGGTCATCGACGACGCCGTACTGATCCTTTCCGAACTTTTGAGCAATGCGTGCAAGCACGGCAGGCCACTGGGCGACGCCCTGGCCGGGGACGGCGACGTCCGGGCCGCGTGGCGTGTCGATCAGGGTGGCCGGCTGGTGGTCGAGGTGACCGACGGCGGCGGACCGACCCGTCCGGCCCCGGCAACCCCCTCCGTCACCGCACACGGCGGCCGCGGGCTCAACATCATCACGGCGCTGGCCGACGACTGGGGCGTCCGGGACGACGCCCGCGGCGAGGTCACGGTGTGGGTCGTGGTCCACGCGGACGTCTACGACCCCGACGCGGGCTGCCGACGCGACGACTTCGTGTCCCGGGTCGCGGCCCCGTCGGTGGCGTCGATGCCCGGCCTGGACTTCGCGGACGCGTTCGACGACCTGGACTAGACCGGAGACGGTCGGAACAGTCGTCAGAACAGCCGGAGACAGCCGGAGACAGCCGGAGACGGTCGGAGTGAGTCGCTGGCGGGGCCGGGGAGATCCGTGGGGCCGAGCGCGGTGATCGTCCGTCGACAGCCCCCGCGTCGTCCACAGGTTCCCGTGACGGAGCGTACGAACGGCTAGGCTCCCGCCGTACCAGACGAGCCGTACCCGGGAGACACCCAGATGGCCAAGAAGCGACCCCAGACGAAGGCCAAGCGGCCGCAGCCCACCGACGCGGACATCCCGGTCGTCGGCGCGCGGGAGCCCTGCCCGTGCGGCAGCGGCCGCCGCTACAAGGCCTGTCACGGCCGGGCCGCCGCACATGCCGTGACCGAGCTGGTCCAGCGCCCCTTCGAGGGCCTGCCGGGCGAGGGCGACTGGGTGGCGCTGCGTGAGTTGGTGCCGGCCGCCACGGTCGAGCTGCCGCTCAAGGGCGGTCTGCCCGAGGGCGTCCCGTCCGTCACGCTCGCCACGGTGCTGCCGATGGCCTGGCCCGCGCTGCGCCGCGACGACGGCTCGGTGCTGCTCGGCCTGCAGAACGACACCCCGTCGGGCGACATCAGCCGCGACCTGGCCGACACCCTGCTGCGCGCCCTGGAGGCCGACCCCGGCACTCCGGTGCAGGCGCGCCGCGCGCCGGCCGACGGTCCGCGGATGCAGGATCTGCTCGACGCCGAAGGCGTGTTCGAGCCAGTTGTGCACAGCGGCTTCGAGTTCTGGGTCCCGGACCCGGAGAACGCCGCGCCGGAGGTGGCCGCCTCCCTGGAGCGCGCCAACGCCGCGGCGATCCCGACCGTGAAGCTGACCGGTGTGGACGCCGCGTACTGGTGCGAGACGCCGGAGAAGAACCACCTGCGCTGGGTCATGCCGCATCCGGAGGAGCGGCTTTTGGACGCCCTCGCGCGGCTGCACGCGGCGGGCCGTTCGAGCCTCGGCGAGGGCACGCGCCTGGTCGGCTCCTTCCGGGCGCACGGTCTGACGGTGCCGGTCTGGGACCTGCCGAGCGCGGTCACGGCGGACGACGTGGAGAAGCCGGCGGCCGAGTTCGCCGAGCGGCTCGCCACCGCCCTGGCCTCGGACGCGCCGCTCACGGCCGACGAGCGCCGCGCGCGGGGCGGCCTGACCAACCGACAGGTGACGCTCAGCTGACGCACAGACACCGACCCCGGCCGAACTGACCGACCGGTCAGCACCCCTTGCGCCGGCGGGTGGCGTGACTCCCCTCACAACTCCCGCCCGCTCAGGGTGAGTCGGCGCGAGAAGCGCCGTTTCGCCGGTGTCCGGAATACCGATGAAAACAAGAGATCGAATTTGCGTGGAGCAGATCTCTTGTTACCGTTCGAGTTGCCCGGTTGCTGATGCATCCCCCGTCGTCAGCAACCGGGTCTTTTCATGTCCGGCGCCGTTTACAGGGTTCGGTCGCACGTCAACTGCCCGCATCCGCCTGGGAGTTGCTCCCGGAGCGCAGCAGCAGCGGTCCGTCGCCGGTCGCTCGCGCGAACTCCGCGACCGCCGTGTACGCCGCGAGTTCGCCCCGGGTCCGCTCATGGGGTGTCTCGCAGGATTCCGGCTCGTCCTCGGCACCCACGGCGCAGCGCGTGCGCACAGTGCGGCCCTCGGGCCCCATGAGGCTCAGGAAGGCGTCCAGGGCGCGTCCGGTGGCGTTGCGGTAATAGATGCGCGCCCAGCTGTCCTCACCCTGGGACAGCACGCAGGTCTGCGCCTCCACGCCGTCGGGGGAGGTGAGTTCGGGGCCGCAGCGGGCGGCGGTGGCCAGCCCCAGGCCGAGCAGCAGCGGGGACCGGGAGGGTTCGACGGGCGGCGCTTTCGGATCCGTACCGTCCGTGGCACCGATATCGGCCACTTCGACCGCGCCGGCCGTCCGTCCTTCGTCGCCGACCGGCCCCGCGGACGCCATGGCCAGAGGCAGCGCGATCGCGCCTGCCACGGCGCCCACGAGGGCGAGGAGACGAAGGTTCATGTAGCGGAAGATAGAGGGCGGACGCCGGTGTCCTGTCCGGCGCGCGCCCGACACCCCTACAACTCGGGTGCGCTCACACCCGTACGAGTGAGGGCGTCGACGACGGCGTCCACCACGGCCTCGACGTCGGGCACCCAGGGCGAGGCCGAACCGGGCAGCGGCGCGCGCTCCCACCGGATGTCGCCGCGACCCGTCTCGGACGGGGGCAGGGCGATGTAGCCGCCCTCGCCGTGGAAGCGGAGGGAGCCGGGCACGAAGTCCTTGGCGTAGAGCAGCTCACCCAGCTGCTCCATCGTGTACGGCCGGACGAGGATCGACCAGCGGGTGGGCGAGGCGACGACCGGGCCGAGGCGGATGCCCTGGCGGTCGAGCGCCACGAGCGCGCGCGAGGCCGCGAGGGCGGGGAGGCTGACCGCGCAGGGGGCCGTGCCCCCGGTGGCCAGGACGATCGGTGCGGTCGGCCGGTTGGTCCACCACCAGCGCACCATGCGCGCCTCGGTGGTGGCCGCGAGCAGGCCGGGGTCGAAGGGGTGAGCACCGGGGACCGTGCACTCCGGGTCGGGACAGCCACAGCGGGAACGCCCCTGCGGGTCCGCCGTCACGCCCGGGAGGACGGGCCACTGCCATTCCGTCGCGAAGGTCAGGGCCGAGTCGATCAACTCAGGTCCTCTGTCGCTGGACTGGGACAGGAGCCTGCGTCGCTTTCCGAGGATCTCGCGCATGAGCGCTCGTTCCTTTCCGTTGCACCGCTGGCAACACCGTGGGCCACATCACATCATGTGTCGATCACTTCACTGTGCGTACCTGTTGGCGCATCACACCCTTGTACGAGACAAGGGGAACCCCTCAGGGTCGAGCGGTGGCTGCTTCCGCGGCCACTCCGTCCGACTTGCATCCATCTAATGCCTGGGCGTGGCGTGGGGTGGCGAAGTCTGGCGTTTAGCGTCGCGCGTATTTCTCTCCGCCTCCGCCACGGGAGGATGGGGCACGGTCGTCGATGACTATGACGCCCGGGCCGGTCACCAGGTTCCGGAAGGCTCCCAACGAGCTCCCAACGACACCTGGCCCCTACCGAGTACGTACCCATCACGACCGCTGTGACGCTCCGTGGAGCAAGCCCAGTCGACCGCAATCACCCGTTACCCGAGGCATTTTTAAGCCAACTTTACAATTCCGCAAGGGAGCCGGAAGAACTGTGCCCGATTCTCCCAAAGAGCCCACGGACACCAGCAAGCCCAGCAGGACAATGCTGGACATCCCCTCACGAGTGCGTGTACATGTGGAGACACCGCTAGCGGCGCAGAATGACATGGGGGTTTGCGATGCTTTTGAGCAATACGCTCCGGTCCGAGAGCCGGACGCCATGAACGCCCCTCACCCTCCGAAAGTGGCTGGAATCGATTCAACGGTTCCCTCGCCCGCACACACTGTCGCGCCCGCGCCCGCCACCCCGGGCGCCCCGACGGTCCCTGCCGCCCCCACCAGCGCATCCGGTTCCACCGGCCCGGGCGCCCTCCTGACCGACCGGCTCGCCGGCTGGGTCTCCGATCTCACCACCCTCCACGAACTCACCGAACGCCTGGCCCGCACGGACGCGCTGCCGGAGACCCTCCAGGAGATGCTGCACGCCGGAGCCGCCCTCGTGGGCGCCCGGCGCGGTCTCGTCGTCCTCGAGCCCGCCGACCGGCTCGGGCCGGACACCATGATCGGACTGGGCCTCGGCCGCGCCGATCTCGGCCATATCGAGACCGTGCCGCGCAGCGCCCTGTCCTACGGCCGCATCCTCGAGGGGCTGCCCGGCGGCGAGGGGGAGATCGCCGAGCCCGACCTGTTCGCCGAGGACGGCATGGACCCCCGCCACCGGGAGGTGGCCGCACGCCTCGGCTACGCCGCCAGCTACGCGCTGCCCCTGGAGACGGACGGCGCTCCCGGCCGCCTGGGCGCGGCCGTATGGCTCTACGACGAGCCCGCCGAGCCGAACGAGCGTCAGCGCCACCTGATCGGCCTGTACGTCCGGTACGCCGCCGAGCACCTGGCACGGCTCCTGGAGCTCGAACGCACCCGCGCGTCCATGAAGACGATGGCCGAGGAACTGCTGCCCTCCCGGCTGCCGCGCGTACCCGGCGTCCAGCTCGCCGCCCGGCATCACACCGGCCCGCGCGGTGGTGGCGACTGGTACGACGCGCTGCCGCTGCCGGACGCCGCGCTGGGCCTCGCCGTCGGGTCCGTCACCGGGTCCGGGCCGAGCGCGGTCGCCGCGATGGGCCGGCTGCGCGCCTCCTTGCGGGCGTACGCCGTGATGGAGGGCGAGGACCCGGTCGCCGTCCTGTCCGACCTGGAGCTGTTGCTGCGGCTGACCGAGCCCGCCCGGTCCGCCACCGCCCTGTTCGCCTACTGCGAACCCGCCCTGCGCAAGATCACTCTGGCCGGCGCCGGACACTGCCCGCCGCTGCTGGTCGGCGAGCGGCGCACGGAGTTCGTCGAGACCTCCGTCTCCGCCCCGCTGGGCATGCTGGCCTGCTGGGAGGCGCCGAGCGTCGAAATGGAGGCCGAGCCGGGCGAGACGGTTCTGCTCTACACGGACGGCCTGCTGCACCGCACCGGCGAGCCCGTCGACCGTGCCTTCGCCCGGCTGCACGCGGCCGCCGCGGGGGTTCCGCGACCCCTGCGGCACGACCCGGGCGCGATCGCCGACCACGTCCTGCGCACCCTCCTGCCGGACGGCGCGGCCGAGCGGGACAGCGACGAGGACGTGGTGCTGCTGGCGGCGCGCTTCGAGTAGCGCGGCGGTGACATCGGGTGACCGGCCCCGCAACAGGTCCTTCGGCCCTGGGCCCCCTTACGTACGACCGTACGATGGAGGGGGTCCAGTGCCATATCAAGGAGGATGACCGTGGCCGACGAGCTCACCCCGGCTGTGCCGGATGATGCTGCTACCGCAGCGGGCCCGGAGACTGAGTCCGAGGAGCCCATCAAGCAGCGGAAGAACGGCCTGTACCCAGGCGTCTCCGACGAGCTGGCCGAGAGCATGAAGTCCGGCTGGGCCGACACGGAACTGCGTGACCTGGAGCCGATCGCCCAGGCCGCCGAGACCGCCGCCCGCCGTGCCGCGCTCTCCGCCCGCTTCCCGGGCGAGCGCCTGGTGGTCCCCGCGGGCAACCTGAAGACCCGCTCGAACGACACGGAATACGCCTTCCGCGCCTCCGTCGAGTACGCGTACCTCACCGGCAACCAGACGGAGGACGGCGTCCTCGTACTGGAGCCCGTCGCCGACGGCCACAAGGCCACCGTCTACCTGCTGCCGCGCTCCGACCGCGAGAACGGCGAGTTCTGGCTGTCCGGCCAGGGCGAGCTGTGGGTCGGCCGCAGGCACTCGCTCACCGAGGCGGAGCGGCTGTACGGCATCCCGGCCTCCGACGTGCGCGAGCTGGCGGACAAGCTGCGCGAGGCGACCGGCCCGGTGCGGGTCGTGCGCGGTCACGACGCGGGCATCGAGGCGGCCCTGACCGACAAGGTCACCGCCGAGCGCGACGACGAACTGCGCGTCTTCCTCTCCGAGGCCCGCCTCGTCAAGGACGACTTCGAGATCGGCGAGCTCCAGAAGGCCGTCGACTCGACGGTCCGCGGCTTCGAGGACGTCGTGAAGGTCCTGGACAAGGCCGAGGCGACGAGCGAGCGCTACATCGAGGGCACGTTCTTCCTGCGCGCACGCGTGGAGGGCAACGACATCGGCTACGGCACCATCGCCGCCGCCGGCCCGCACGCCTGCACGCTGCACTGGGTGCGCAACGACGGCCCGGTCCGCTCCGGCGACCTGCTGCTGCTCGACGCGGGCGTCGAGACCCACACGTACTACACCGCGGACGTCACGCGCACGCTTCCGGTCAACGGCCACTACAGCGAGATCCAGAAGAAGATCTACGACGCCGTGTACGACGCCCAGGAGGCCGGTATCGAGGCCGTCAAGCCGGGCGGCAAGTACCGCGACTTCCACGACGCCGCGCAGCGCGTGCTGACCGAGCGGCTCGTCGAGTGGGGCCTGGTCGAGGGCCCGGTCGAGCGCGTCCTGGAGCTCGGCCTCCAGCGCCGCTGGACGCTGCACGGCACCGGTCACATGCTCGGCATGGACGTCCACGACTGCGCCGCCGCGCGCGTGGAGTCGTACGTCGACGGGACGCTGGAGCCCGGCATGGTGCTGACGGTCGAGCCCGGTCTGTACTTCCAGGCCGACGACCTGACGGTGCCCGAGGAGTACCGGGGGATCGGCGTCCGGATCGAGGACGACATCCTCGTCACGGAGGACGGCAACCGGAACCTGTCGGACGGCCTGCCGCGCCGCTCCGACGAGGTCGAGGCCTGGATGGCTTCGCTGAAGGGCTGACACATCGCTGATCGATGGCCGGGTACCGGTGGGTGCCCGGCCATTCACCTGTCCAGAGGACTTCTCTCGAGGGGGACTTCTGTCCGGGGGACTTCCGTCCAGGGGCGCTTCTGTCTAGGGGGACTGCGTGAACGACTTCTGGTCCGGTGTCGGCGTCGACCTGCACCTGGAACCGGATGCCGCCGAAGGGCGGCGGGCCGGGCTGGAACGGGCTCTGCGGGACGCCGTGCGGGAGGGGCGGCTGGCGCCCGGCAGCCGGCTGCCGGCCACCCGGCGGCTCGCGGCCGAGACCGGTATCTCGCGCAACACGGTGAAGGCCGCCTACGACCAGCTGGTCGCCGAGGGTTATCTGACGGCGCGACAGGGCTCGGGCACCCGGGTCGCGGCCCTGCCGTCCGACGCCGCCGAACCGCCGGGCGCCGCCGCACGCGCGCGTGAGCCGCGTTTCGACCTGCGGCCCGGGAGCCCGGACGTCGGGGCGTTCCCGGCCGCGGCCTGGCTGCGCGCGCTGCGCCGGGCCATCGCGACGGCGCCCTCACTGGCGTACGACTACGGCGACCCGCGCGGCCGCATCGAACTGCGCACCGCGCTCTCGGGGTATCTGGGGCGGGCGCGGGGCGTCATCGCGCCGCCCGAGCGGATCGTGATCACCTCCGGGTACGTGCAGGGTCTCGCGCTCCTCACGCGCGTGCTGGGCGGCGCCGGGATCGCGATGGAGGACCCGGGGCTGCCCTTCCACCGCGAGGTCGTACGACGCAACGGCGGGACCGTGACGCCGGTACCGGTGGACGAGCGCGGGGTGCGCGTCGGGGAACTCGGCGACGCCGGGGCCGTGGTCGTCACGCCCGCGCACCAGTACCCGACCGGTGTGACGCTGCACCCGGGGCGGCGGCGGGCACTGACGGAGTGGGCACGCGCGCGTGACGGGCTGATCGTCGAGGACGACTACGACGGGGAGTTCCGCTACGACCGGCAGCCGGTCGGCGCGCTCCAGGGGATGGCGCCGGGGCAGGTCGTCTATCTGGGCACCGCCTCCAAGACGCTCGGGCCCGCGCTGCGGCTCGGCTGGATGGTGCTGCCGCCGCACCTGGTGGACGCGGTCGCCGACGCCAAGCTGCACAGCGACCACCACACCGAGTCCATCGGGCAGCTCGCGCTGACCGAGCTGATCCACAGCCACGCCTACGACCGGCACGTACGCGCGTGCCGGCTCCGCTACCGCCGCCGCAGGGACCTGCTCCTGGAGCGGGTGGGCGCGGGCCGGGGCGTGCGCGGCATCGCGGCCGGGCTGCACGCCCTGGTGGAGGTCGGCGACGAGGCGGCGGTGCTGGCGCGGGCGGAGGCGGAGGGGCTCGCCGTGGGCCGTCTGGGCGAGCACTGGCACGCTCCCGGCCCGGGACGCCCGCAGGGGTTGGTCGTGGGGTACGGCACGCCCCGGGAGCGGCTGTATCCGGAGGCCCTGGACGTGCTGACGAAGGTCCTGGGCCGGGACTGACCGGAGCGGGACCCGAGCGGGACCGGACCATGATCGGCTCGGGTCGGGCCGGACGGACCATGACCGGACCATGATCGGACTGGGATTGGGCCATTTTCATGGCCCGTGATTGGTGCTGTCGAGCGGCCCACTGCGGCTCTAGCGTCATCGGTATGTCGAAGACTCGCCCCAGGCGGCTGCTCGCGCTCGCCCAGTTGAGCAACTCGGTGGGGGACGGCGCGTACTACACGACGTCGGCCCTGTACTTCACCCAGGTGATCGGTCTCGCCCCCGCGCGCGTGGGGCTCGGGCTCACCCTCGGGTGGGCGGTCGGCTCGGTGACCGGGGTGCCGCTGGGGCGACTGGCCGACCGGCGCGGGGCGCGCGGGACGGCGGTGATGCTGGCCCTCGCGACCGGGCTGGCGGTGGCGTCCTTCACCCTCGTGCGCGGGTTCGTGCCGTTCGTGTTCGTGGCGTGCGGGTACGCGGCCGCGCAGTCGGGGCTCGCGGCGGCCCGGCAGGCCCTGCTGGCCGGGCTGGTGCCCGCCGGGGAGCGGACGGGGCTGCTCGCGCGGCTCCAGGCGACCCTGAACGCGGGTCTGGCGGTGGGCGCCGGGCTCGGCGGGCTCGCGCTGAACGCCGGGACACGGGAGGCGTACCTCGGGGTGTTCGTGGTCGACGCGGTGAGCTTCCTGGTGTGCGCGTCGCTGCTCGCCGGGCTGCCCCGGGTGGCTCCTGGGAAGGTCCGGCCGCGCGGGAGCGGCCTGGGTGTGCTGCGGGACCGGCCGTACGCCCTGGTGGCGCTCCTGAACACCGTGCTGCTGCTGCGGATGCCGCTGCTCAGTCTGGTCCTGCCGCTGTGGATCACCGAGCGGACCGGGGCACCCGCCTGGCTGGTCTCCGCGCTGTTCGTGCTCAACACCGCCGTGGTGACGGTGTTCCAGGTGCGGGCGGCGCGTGGCGTGACGGGGTTGGCGAGCGCCACGCGCGCGGTGCGTCGGGCGGGCTGGGTGATGTGCGCCGCGTGCGCGGTGTTCGCCCTGTCCGCGGGTGCCTCGCCGTGGGTGGCGGCGGGCGTGCTGGTGCTGGGGTCGGTGCTTCAGGTGGTCGCGGAGATGGGGCAGTCCGCGGGCTCCTGGCAGCTCTCCTTCGACCTGGCGCCGGCCGACCGGGTCGGCGAGTACCAGGGGTTGTTCGGGACCGGTGTCACGGTGGCCCGCACCCTCGGTCCGCTGGTCCTGACCTGGCTGCTGGTCGAGTGGGGCACACCGGGCTGGCTGCTGCTGGGCGCGGCGATGGTCGCGGCGTCGTACGCGATGGGCCCGGCGGCCCGGAGGGCCGCGGCCGTCCGGACGACCGAGCCCTCGGCCGCGTTGGTCCCGGCGGGCTGACGGCGGCGCACACCCTCAGCACACCCCGAAGTCGCCCTGAGGCGGCCCGAAGAGCACCGTCGCCGCCATCGCCCGTCGTCGTGAACGTCGTCCGTCGCCCGGTTCAGGCCGCCCGGGTGAGTGCGGCGACCGGTAGGGAGTCCACGAAGAGCGCGCCCGCCAGGAGGCCCGCGCTGCCGCGTGGGCTCCACGCGCGCGCGTGGAGGTCGGTGTCGAGGTCGGTCAGGGCCGCGCGACCCGCCGGGGTCGCCGTCCCGCCCGCCTCCAGGATGCCGCGGGCGCCGGCCTGCACATGACGCAGCCCCAGCGGGCCCGCGGTGTGCAGGAGTTCGGTGTCCTGGAGGGTGGACATGACGGTGAGCAGGGCGTCGAGGCGCGCCTCGGGCTCGTCCGCGCCGGCCGAGCGGGCCGCGGTGAGCGCGTCCAGGGCGCGCCTGACGTGCGGGAATCCGGCGCGTGCCTCGCCTCGGGCACCGGCCGCGCCGTACTTCGCCGAGACCGTCGCGCCCCGCGAGGGCCGCCGTGGAGCGGCCCGGTCGGGGTGGGCGGCGATCCGCTTGGCGGTCGCGGCGACCTCGACGCCCCGCGCGCGGGTGTCGAGGGCGGCCGCCGCGACCAGCAGGCCGAGCGTCCACAGCGCACCCCGGTGCCCACCGCCGGCCAGGCCCACCGAGTGCTCGGTGCACCTCCCGATCGCGCCCAGCTCCGCGCGGAGCCGGGGCGTGGGTTCGCCGGTGCGGCGGGCGGCCGCGGCCATCGCCGCGAGGCCGGGTGCGAGCGCCTTGGCCGACCAGCGCAGCCCGCAGTGGTCCTTGCGGGTGACACGGGCGGCCAGGTCACGTGGGTCGGGCAGGCCCGGCTTGGGAGCCAGGGCCAGTTGCCCCGTCAGCGCGGCCACCGCGGCCTGCGCGAGCGCCTCGTCCTCACGGCTTGTCATGTCCCGACCCTATGAGGAGGCGGAGGCCGTCGGGGCGTCGCTCGGCGGGGTGCCCGTCGGAGCGTCGCTCGGGGCGCCGCTGGGGGGCGTACCACCGCCGCCTCCACCGCCCGCGCCGGTGTTCTCGGCGTCGGGGTCGACACCCAGGGTGATGGAACCCTTGTAGCCCTTGGAGGGGTCGGCCTTGTGCACGGCCTTCAGGGTCAGCAGGCCGCTGGAGGTGCCGCCGCCGTCGTAGACCATGTCGTTGTCGAGGGTGGTGTAGCTGCCGGAGTGCTTGGAGTAGGGCTCCAGCGTGAAGATCTCCTCGGCGATGTCGTCGGGGAAGAAGAGCTGGCCGGTGTAGTTGACCTTGCCGCCCTCGTAGGTGCCGTCCTCCTTCTGGCCGCCCGTGTGCACCTTGAGGTGGATGTGGCAGGTGCGCGGGGTGTACCAGCCCGGGAAGATCGTCTCGAACTTGACGACCCCGTTGGCGTTGGCGATCTGGTAGCCACGCAGGTAGGTGTCGTCGTCGGCGGTGGAGCCGTCCTCGCTCTCCGCCGGGGCCGAACCTCCGGGGTTGGCGGTCGTGTAGCCGGAGTAGTAACCCCAGGCGTCGCAGTGCCAGATCTCGACTGCGGCTCCGGAGACCGGCGTGCAGCCGTCGGTGGCGTCGACGACGGTGAGGCGCAGGGTCAGCGGCACACCGCTCTTGCCCTCGGTGATGTCCTTGCGCACCAAGGCACCATCGAGGTAGTACGGCCCTTCCGTGACGCTCGTCATCAGCGTCATACAGCTGCTGCTCGTGGACGTCGAGGTGGCGGACGCCGACGCGCTCGCCCCGTCGTCCGCGGCCGTGTCGGCGAAGGCCGACTGGTACCCGGCGACGGCGAGCCCGCCGGCCGCGACCGTGCCGCCGGTCACCGCGAGGGCGCGGCGCCGCGTCATGGTGGAGTCTTTGTGGTTTCCCGTCATGAACATGAACGTAGGAACGCCACCAGTCAGCGCCATGAGGGAACGCTGAGAGCGACCTGTGAGTGCTGAGAAAGCTGAACTCCCGCTTCGCGAGGGCTCCTACCGGGCCTGACCGGCCAAGATCGGCACCCGCTCCATCTGACGTACGGTCAGACAGCCATGAGGGGAGCGTCCTTGCGCCACTTGAGGATCTTGTCGAAACTCACCACCGCACCGCTGCGCCCCGGCTTGTTGCCGATGTGGACGTGGTCGGCGAGTTCCTGGATGAGGTAGAGGCCGCGGCCGTGCTCGGCGTAGGTGTCGCCGTGCGCGGACCGGTCGACGCGGGGGGTGCGCCCGCCGGTGAAACCCGGCCCCGAGTCTGCGACTTCGATGCGGCACTTCTCGCCGTCGAGGTAGGCGGTGACGCGGTACGCCTCCGAACAGCCGCCGCGCGCGCCCCCGCCGTGCTCGACGGCGTTGGCACAGGCCTCGCTCAGGGCGACGGAGAGGTCGTAACAGACGTCGGGATCGACGCCCGCCGTCTCCATGGTGCCGAGCAGCAGGCGGCGGGCGAGCGGAACGCTCGCGGCATCGCGCCGCAGATGGAGTGACCACCAGATGCTCATGCTCCAGCCTCCAGGCCGCGGCTCGACATACCGATACGTATTGCCCCTCAAGGCCCTGTGTAAGCGCGAATTCCACGTGATGCCGCCCATATGGGGGATGCCCGCGGCCCTGAAATCGGTGTATGTGGGACTCAGGGTCATCAGTCGCACCAGTCACAACAGAAGGTGATCTTCCGCATCGTACGGAATCTTGTGGACCTGCCGTACGGCCGCGGTGAGGCCAGTGCGATGATGACCCCGCCATGACTGCCCCCCACAGCGAGCGCTCAGGTCGCGATCTACGGCTGCTGCGGGCCGCGGTGTTCGCCGCGGTCTGCGTCGTGCTGGCCGCGGCCGGGCACACCATGGCCTCCTGCGCCACGGTTCCGCTGTGGACGCTGGGTGCGGGATTCCTGGGCGCCCTCGCGGTCGTGGTGCCGCTCGCCGGACGCGAGCGGTCGCTGCCGGGCATAGCGATGCTGCTCGCGGTCGGACAGACCGTGCTGCACACGCTGTTCGGACTCGGCCAGCACACCTCCTCCGTCACCGCTTCCGCTTCCACCACGGCGTCGGCCATGTCCGACGCCACGCTCGTCGAACGGGCGGCCCGGCTGGTGTGCGGGGCCACCGCGGCGGCGATCAGCCCCGCCCAGGCCCAGCGGATCCTCGTCGACGCGCGGCTCTACACGAGCGGCGACGGCAACACCGCCGGGGGCGGTACGGACATGAGCGGCATGAGCGGGATGGGGGCCGCGCATCATCCCGCGGACGCCCTGAGCACCGCCGGCACGTCGATGTCCCTGCTGCCGTCCCTGCCCATGCTGCTCGGCCATGTCCTCGCGGCCGTCGCCGCCGGATGGCTGCTGCGACGCGGTGACACGGCCCTGCTGCGGCTGCTCGCCCTGTCGGCCCACGGCGTCGCCGAGGGGGCGCTCGTACGCTCCCTGCGCGGGGCGCTCGCACTGGTGCGCGCCCTGCTCGCCGGGCTGCCCGCCGCGCCCGGGGCGGGACCGCGCGTCCCGCGCACCGCCCTGCTCGCGGCGGCGCCCGCACCCCGGACCGCCGCACTCCAGCACTCGGTGATCAGGCGCGGCCCGCCGGACGTATCTCTTCTCGTCCTCGCTGCCTGACACGACACGACCAGCACTCCACACCCGGGGGGGAACGGCCGCCGTCGTGCGGCACGCGCGCGTGCGCACATCCCTGCTCACGCCTCTCCCACCCGCAGATTCACTCAGAGTGGAGTGCTCGCTGTCATGAAGGCCTCTCGTATCGCCTCCCGCGTCGCCGCCGCCGCTGCCGTCGCCGGTTCCGCCGTTCTCGTCCTGTCCTCGCCCGCCTTCGCGCACGTCAGCGTCGCCGCCGAGGGCACCGCCGCCAAGGGCGGCTACGCGGTCGTCGACTTCAAGGTTCCCAACGAGCGGGACAACGCCTCGACCACCAAGCTCGAGGTCACCTTCCCGACCGACCACCCGCTGGCCTCCGCGATGCCGGAGCCGATCAACGGCTGGAAGATCGAGGTCACCAAGTCGAAGCTCGCCAAGCCCATCGAGCTGCACGGCAAGCAGATCTCCGAGGCCGTCTCCAAGATCACCTGGACCGCCACCGGCAAGGGCATCGAGGCCGGCTACTTCCAGAAGTTCCCGGTCTCCGTCGGCGCGCTCCCCGAGGACGCCGACGAACTCGTCTTCAAGGCGATCCAGACGTACTCCAACAAGGAGGTCGTGCGTTGGATCGAGGTCCAGGAGGACGGCGCTGAGGAGCCGGAGAACCCGGCCCCGGTGCTCGCCCTGGCCGCCGCCTCCGAGGATGAGCACTCCCACGGCACGACCGCCGAGGACGCCTCCGACGAGTCCTCCGACGACGCCAAGGCGGCCGCCTCGACGACCGAGGCCGCCTCCGACTCCGACAGCAGTGACACGACCGCCCGGGTCCTCGGCGTGGTCGGCATCGTCGTCGGCGCCGCCGGTGTGGCGTACGGCGTGCTCGCCGGCCGCCGTCGGACCACGACCGAGGCCTGAGCCGCACCCCCCGCGTCGGGCGGCCGCCGCCGCCCGACGCCTGCTCCTCGACGGCGCGCACCGGGCCGTACGCCCTGTCGTACATCCCGCCCCGCACCCCCGGTGCGCGTCGGAGTTCACACATCTGGGACATTTTTCTATGCGCAAGAAGACGTTCGCCGTGGCCGCGCTGCTCGCCGCCGCCACCCTCACTCTCTCCGCCTGCGGCAGCGGCGACAGCGGCAGCAGCCCCGTCGCCGTCGTCTCCGAGGACGGCAAGCAGCAGGCCGCGACCGTGCTCGACCAGCCCTTCCCCAAGCCCGACCTGGTCCTCACCGACACCCAGGGCAAGAGCTACGACCTCCGCAAGGAGACCGCGGGCCACCCGACGTTGATCTACTTCGGCTACACCAACTGCCCGGACGTCTGCCCGCTGACGATGAGCAACATCGCCGTCGCCAAGAAGCAGCTGACCCAGGCCGAGCAGGACGAGCTGCGCGTCGTGTTCGTCACCACCGACCCGGACCGCGACACCCCGGCCGCGCTCGGCAAGTGGCTCAAGGGCATCGACCCGCAGGTCGTCGGCCTGACCGGGAAGTTCGCGACGATCCAGGCCGCCGCCCGCACCCTCGGCATCTCCGTCGAGGCACCGCACAAGGACAAGAACGGCAAGATCGTCTCCACCCACGGCACCCAGGTCGTCGCCTTCTCCCCGAAGACCGACGGGGGATACCTCCTGTACGGCGAGGACGCCGACGTCGACGACTACACCAAGGACCTCCCCAAGATCCTCAAGGGCGCGAACCCGTGAGGCGTGTGATGCCCGCCGGGCCCGTGCGGCTGCTCGCCGTACCCACCGCCGTGATCACCGGGGCGGTGCTGCTGCTCACCGGGTGCGGGTCGGACTCCGACGGGCGGGCCGAACTGTCCGTACGGGCCGCCTACATCCCGCAGCCCGTCTCCGACACCATGGCCGCCGGTTTCCTGACCATCGTCAACAAGGGCGGTACGAAGGACGAGCTGACCTCCGTCACGAGCACCGCGGCGGGCAGCGTCACCCTCCACGAGACCGTCGGGTCGTCGATGGAGGAGGTCAGGTCCCTGGACGTGCCCGCGCACGGTCAACTCGTGTTCAAGAGCGGCGGAAACCACCTGATGTTCGAGAAGCTCAAGAGCAAGCCGGTGCAGGGCGGGACGGTGACCGTCGAGCTGCACTTCGCCGCGTCCGACCCCGTCGAGGTCGAGATGCCGGTGAAGTCCGCCACGTACAACCCGAAGACCGGCCACTGAGGGAGGGACCACCTTGACGCAGACCATCGCCCCCCGCGTCCGAATGCTCGTGCTGCTGTTCCTGGCGGTCACCGGCGCGCTCCTGGCCGGCGCCGGGCCCGCATCCGCGCACGCCGCGCTGACCGGCAGCGACCCCGCACAGGGGGTGGTGGTCGACAAGGCACCCACACAGGTGTCGCTGACCTTCTCCGAGACCGTCTCGATGAACGACGACTCGCTGCGCGTCCTGGACCCCAAGGGCACCCGGGTCGACACCGGCAAGCCGTCCGAGGTCAGCGGCACGACCTATGCCGTGCAACTGCACTCGGGGCTGCCCGACGGCACCTACACGGTGACCTACCAGGTGGTGTCCGCAGACAGCCATCCCGTCGCCGGCGCCTACACCTTCTCCATCGGCTCCCCCTCCGCGACCAGCGTCTCGGTCTCCGACCAGGAGGCCGGCGGAGGCGTCGTCGGCTGGCTCTACGGCCTCGGCCGGTACGCGTCGTACGCCGGGTTCATCGTGATGACCGGCGGGGCCGCCTTCGTGCTCGCCTGCTGGCAGCGCGGCACCGGAGTACGGGTCCTGCAGCGGCTCGTCGTCACCGGCTGGGTCGCGATGACCGCGGCCACCCTGTTCCTGCTTCTCCTGCGCGGCTCCTACACCAGCTCCGGCAAGCTCGGCGACGTCTTCGACCTCGACCTCCTCGGGGAGGTCCTGCAGACCAAGACAGGCGCGGCCCTGGTGTCACGACTGCTGCTGCTCGCCGCGGCCGCGCTGTTCATCGCCGTGCTCTTCGGCGCGTACGACAAGCGCGAGGGCGAGGAGAAGCGGGACCTGACCTTCGGACTCGCCATCGGCGGAACCGTCGTGGCCGCCGGACTCGCGGCCAGCTGGGCCATGGCCGAGCACGCCTCGACCGGACTGCAGCCGGGCATCGCGATGCCGGTCGACGTGCTGCACCTGCTGGCGGTCGCGACCTGGCTCGGCGGACTCACCGCCCTCCTCGTCGCCCTGTACCGGGCGCCCGCCGACCGGCCCGTCGAGGCCCCCGCGGCGCGACGCTTCTCCCGGCTGGCCTTCGGCAGCGTCCTCGTCGTGGTCGCCACCGGCACCTACCAGTCCTGGCGCCAGCTCGGCTCCTGGTCCGCCTTCACCGACACCCGTTACGGCCAGCTGCTGCTCCTCAAGATCGGGCTCGTGGCGCTGCTCGTCGGCGTCGCGTGGATCTCGCGGCGGTGGACGGCACGGCTCGCGGACACGACGACCGAGGAAGCGGTACGGAAGTCCGCACCCGAGAAGGAGCGCGTCACGGCGTCGGCCGGGACCACCGACACCGCCGAGCAGACGTCCGGCGACGCCAAGCCCGGCTCCGGAAGCGCCAAGCGGGCCGCGCAGCTCGCCCGGCAGCAGGCCGCCGTCGACGCCACCCGGCAGAAGCGGCTGCGGGACTCCGACACCCACCGCTTCGGCCTGCGCCGCTCGGTGCTCGCCGAGGCCGGCGTCGCCGTCGTGGTGCTCGCCGTCACCACCGTCCTGACGTCGACCGAACCCGGCCGTACGGAACAGGACGCAGCCGCGGCCAACCGGGCCTCGTCCTCCTCCTCGTCCTCCGCGGGGGACTCGGCGTCGGGTGCCCTGACCCTGGACATGTCGTTCGACACCGGCGGCACGGACGGCAAGGGCGTGGTCAGCGTCGACCTCGACCCCGCGCGCACCGGCGCCAACGAGATGCACGTCTATGTCACCCGGCCCAACGGCCGCGCCTTCGACGTGCCCGAGGTCAAGGTCGCCTTCACCCTCGAGGCCAAGGACATCGGACCGCTGCCGGTCGTCCCCGACCACATCACCACCGGCCACTGGTCGGCCAACGGGGTCCAGATCCCCATGGCCGGCGAGTGGGAGATTTCCGTGACCGTGCGGACCTCCGACATCGACCAGGTGACCGTCTCCAAGAACGCGCAGATCGGCTGAACCGCACCATGCCCGACCAGTCCATTCCGCAGTCCCTCCCGGAGGCCCGCCCGCCCGTGGATGCGGCAGAAGGTGTCCCCTCGGAACCCCCCTCCCCCGAGGGGCTGACGCGGCGCAGGCTGCTCGGCACCGCCGGGGCCACCGGGCTCGCGCTCGGCGCGGCCGGCGGGGCCGTCGGCTACACGGCCGCGCCCTCGCAGGCGACTCCGCTGTCCTCGATCGGCGCCGGCGAGGCGATGTTCCACGTGAAACATCAGCCGGGCATCACCCAGGGCCTCCAGGCCCGCGGCCATCTCGTCGCCTTCGACCTCGCGGCCGGCGCGGGCCGAAAGGAAGCCGCCGCGCTCCTGCGCCGCTGGTCGGAGACGGCCCGGCGGCTGATGGCGGGCGAGGCCGCCGCCACCGACGACACCGACGTGGCCCGGGACGCGGGACCCTCCTCGCTGACGGTCACCTTCGGTTTCGGCAACAGCTTCTTCACCCGTACCGGCCTGGAGAAGGAGCGCCCGGTCGCCCTGGACCCGCTCCCCGACTTCTCCTCCGACCACCTCGACAAGACACGCAGCAACGGCGACCTCTGGGTGCAGATCGGCGCGAACGACGCCCTGGTCGCCTTTCACGCCCTGCGCGCGATCCAGAAGGACGCGGGCGCAGCGGCCAAGGTCCGCTGGCAGATGAACGGCTTCAACCGGACGCCGGGCGCCACCACCCACCCCATGACGGCCCGCAACCTGATGGGTCAGATGGACGGCACCCGCAATCCCAAGCCGGCCGACTCGGACTTCGACCAGCGCATCTTCGTCCCGGCGGACAGCACCGAGGACCCCGCCTGGATGGCCGACGGCTCCTACGCCGTCGTACGCCGTATCCGCATGCTCCTCGACGACTGGGAGAAGCTGTCGGTCAAGGCTCAGGAGCAGGTCATCGGGCGCCGCAAGTCCGACGGGGCCGCTCTGTCCGGCGGCACCGAGACCACCGCGATGGACCTGGAGAAGACCGACGCGAACGGCGATCTGGTCGTCCCCATCAACGCGCACGCCCGTATCACCCGCCCCGACCAGAACGGCGGAGCGGCCATGCTGCGGCGGCCCTTCTCCTACCACGACGGCATCGACCCGGACGGCACCCCGGACGCGGGCCTGCTGTTCGTCTGCTGGCAGGCGGATCCGCTGCGCGGCTTCGTCACCGTGCAGCGCAAGCTGGACCGCGGCGACGCCCTGTCGAAGTACATCCGCCACGAGTCGAGCGGTCTGTTCGCGGTACCGGGCGGGGCGGCGGAGGGCGAGTACGTGGGGCAGCGCCTGCTGGAGGCGTGAAGTTACGCCCCCTCGTGCGAATTCATTCCTGCGAGGGGCTGTTGTGAGACACGTGGGCCCGGCTTCGCAAGGGCCATTAGGGTGAGGTCATGCCAGCGAGCTATGCGTATCTCGGCCCCGAGGGCACCTTCACGGAGGTCGCCCTGCGCACGCTTCCGGAGGCGGCCACCCGGCAGCTGATCCCGTACGTGTCGGTGCAGTCCGCGCTGGACGCGGTGCGCACCGGCGAGGCCGAGGCCGCCTTCGTGCCCATCGAGAACTCCGTCGAGGGCGGGATCACCACGACCCTGGACGAGCTGGTCGCGGGCACACCGCTGATGATCTACCGCGAGGTGCTGCTGTCGATCACGTTCGCACTGCTGGTCCGGCCCGGCACACAGCTCACGGACATCAAGACGGTGTCCGCGCATCCGGCCGCGCAGCCGCAGGTGCGCAACTGGCTGAAGGCGAACCTGCCGGAAGCCGCCTGGGAGTCGGCCGCCTCGAACGCGGACGCGGCCCGGCTGGTCCAGGAGGGCCGTTACGACGCCGCCTTCGCGGGCGAGTTCGCGGCCGCCCGGTACGGGCTGACCGCCCTGGAGACCGAGATCCACGACGCCGAGAACGCCCAGACGCGGTTCGTGCTGGTGGGCAGGCCCGCCCGGCCCGCGGCACCGACCGGCGCGGACAAGACGTCCGTCGTCCTGTGGCAGCGCGACGACCACCCCGGTGGCCTGCGCGATCTGCTGGGCGAGTTCGCCACCCGGGGCGTCAACCTCATGCTGCTCCAGTCCCGCCCGACCGGCGCCGGCATCGGCAACTACTGCTTCTGCATCGACGCCGAGGGGCACATCTCCGACCGTCGGATGGCCGAAGCTCTCATGGGGCTGAAGCGGATCTGCCGTGAGGTGCGCTTCCTGGGCTCGTACCCGCGTGCGGAAGTGAACGTGGCGGATGTGGCGGCTCCGCTGCGCGGGACCTCGGACGGGGAGTTCGTGGCGGCGGCGGACTGGGTGGCGCGCTGCCAGGACGGCCGGTTCTAGGAGCCGTTCCGGCCGGTCCTATCTGCACATCTTCGTTATCCACAGAAGTTATCCACAGGCCTGCTTCTCGACCTGGGGACAAGTCGACAACGAAGTGCCATCCAGTCGACAAATCGCCCTACAGCACCCCACCGCGACCCCCACCCGCCGGGTCACCCTTCGTCCACCTGTTTCCTTCGATCAATCCCTTGGGGCGATCCATTTCCACCCGAAAGTGGGTTGGAGCCGGGTTTGGGCAAGGAATTACCCACCCCGCACGGCGGTATCGGAATGATCCATTCCGATGTCCACAGATCTTTCGCACACCCTGTGGATAACCCTTTCGGAAGCGTGGGCGCCTGTGGACAACACCTCCTCCAAGTCCCCTCTCCCGCAAGGGAATCGAGTCAACGAGACGCCCGCCACGTGCCCCGTCCCAGGGAGTGAGACACTTTTTATTGACACGTTGGGCAATTCCCTCATAACGGAACGTAAGCCATGATTCGGAACGGGCCGCGCACCGCGCGGAATGGTGTCGTGAGCCGCAACCCCGCACGGGTAGCCTTGGCCGCGTGATTGACCTTCGCCTGCTCCGTGAGGACCCCGACCGTGCGCGCGCTTCCCAGCGCGCCCGTGGAGAGGACGTCGCGCTCGTCGACTCCCTCCTGTCCGCCGACGAGCGACGCAGGTCGTCCGGCGTCCGCTTCGACGAGCTGCGCGCCGAGCAGAAGTCGCTCGGCAAGCTCATCCCCAAGGCCTCCGCGGACGAGAAGGCCGAGCTGCTGAAGAAGGCGAGCCAGCTCGCCGCCGACGTCAAGGTCGCCGACGCCGAGCGCGCCGCCGCCGACACCGAGACGCAGGAGCTGCTCCAGCAGCTCAGCAACCTCGTGCACCCGGACGTGCCCGTGGGCGGCGAGGAGGACTTCGTCACCCTCGAGACGCACGGCACGATCCGCGACTTCGGCGCCGAGGGCTTCGAGCCCAAGGACCACCTGGAGCTCGGCCAGATCCTCGGCGCGATCGACGTCGAGCGCGGCGCGAAGGTCTCCGGCTCCCGCTTCTACTTCCTCACCGGCGTCGGCGCCCTGCTCGAGCTGGCCCTGGTCAACGCGGCGATCGCCCAGGCCACGGCCGCCGGCTTCACGCCGATGCTCACCCCCGCGCTGGTCCGCCCCCAGTCCATGGCGGGCACCGGCTTCCTCGGGCAGGCGGCCCAGGACGTCTACCACCTCGACAAGGACGACCTCTACCTGGTCGGCACCTCCGAGGTCCCCCTCGCCGCGTACCACATGGACGAGATCATCGACGCGGACAAGCTGCCGCTGCGGTACGCGGGCTTCTCGCCCTGCTTCCGCCGCGAGGCCGGCTCGCACGGCAAGGACACCAAGGGCATCTTCCGTGTCCACCAGTTCGACAAGGTCGAGATGTTCTCGTACGTCACGCCCGAGGACTCGCAGGCCGAGCACCAGCGTCTGCTGGCGTGGGAGAAGCAGTGGCTGTCCTCGCTGGAGCTGCCGTTCCGGGTCATCGACGTCGCCTCCGGTGACCTCGGTTCCTCGGCCGCCCGCAAGTTCGACTGCGAGGCGTGGATCCCGACGCAGGGCAAGTACCGCGAGCTGACCTCGACCTCGGACTGCACCGAGTTCCAGTCCCGCCGTCTGTCGATCCGCGTCCGCGAGGGCAAGCAGGTCCGCCCGCTGGCCACGCTCAACGGCACGCTGTGCGCCGTCCCGCGGACGATCGTCGCGATCCTGGAGAACCACCAGCAGGCCGACGGTTCCGTGTACGTGCCCGAGGTGCTGCGCCCGTACCTCGGCGGCCGGGAGATCCTGGAGCCGGTGGCCAAGTGACCGCCGCGTTCCCCTACCGCCTGGTCGCGACCGACCTCGACGGGACGCTGCTGCGCTCCGACGACTCGATCTCGCAGCGCACCCGTGACGCCCTCGCCGCGGCCACCGCGGCGGGCGCCGCGCACATCGTGGTGACGGGCCGCGGGGTCCCGTGGACCCGGCACATCCTCGACGACCTCGGTTACGACGGTCTCGCGGTCTGCGGCCAGGGCGCCCAGGTCTACGACGCCGGCGCGCACCGCCTGCTGACCTCGGTGACCCTGGACCGGCAGCTGGCCGGTGTGGCGCTGGCCAAGATCGAGGCGGAGGTGGGCCCGCTGTACCTGGCGGCCAGCCGCGACGGCCTGGACGGGGACGTGCTGGTCGGCCCCGGTTACGCGGTCACCGGCGCGCTGCCGTCGACACCGTTCACGGATGCGTCCGACCTCTGGTCCGCCCCGCTGAGCAAGATCTACATACAGCATCCCGAGCTGTCGGACGACGCGCTGGCCGCGGCGGCCCGGCGGGCGGCGGGCGGCTTCGTCACGGTCGCGATGGCCGGCGCGGGCATCGTGGAGCTGCTCCCCCTGGGCCTCTCCAAGGCCACGGGCCTCTCCCTGGCGGCCCGTCGCCTCGGCCTGAAGGCCGCCGACACGATCGCTTTCGGCGACATGCCCAACGACATCCCGATGTTCGCCTGGGCGTCCCACAGCGTGGCGATGGCCAACGCCCACGAGGAACTGAAGGCCGTGGCGGACGAGGTGACCACCTCCAACGACGACGACGGCATCGCCGTAACCCTGGAAGGCATGCTGCCCGCGTAGACATCCCTGGGACCGGACCCACATGGGTCACCGGGCCACGGAAACACGCGGACACCCCGATCGCCAGAGGCGACCAGGACCAGGGGAAATCTGGAACCCCAGGCACAGGGCACCGCCGGGACGCGCCGATCGCCGTAGGTGATCAAAGGCGCGGGGAACGCTGGAACCGCGGGCGCAAGGGGACGCCGGCACCGCCGGGGCCCGACGACCGCTGTAGGCGACCAGGAGCAGGAGAGCGCTGGAACCGCGGGCGCAGGGGAACGCCGGCACCGCCGGGACGCGCCGATCGCCGTAGGCGACCAGGGGCGCGGGGAACTGCGCGACCAGCCACGACGCGCCCGCAAGCACGCCCGCACGCACGCACGCACGCACGCACGCACGCACAACGAACGAACCCGCACGAGTGCCACGCGCCGGCGCCAAGCGGAGCCACCCGCACAACTCCCACCCAGTCCCAGTGACAACGCCTCGCGGAGGATGCACGGATCGAACGTGCGCGGGGTTGCCCCCGACCACGGCTTAGCAAGCCGGTGCCTTGCCTCTCGGCCAATCCTCCGGGTGGGCGGCCCACGCGAGAGCGACAATCGCGTGCTCGAAGCGGCCGCCCCGGGCAGCTCCCCTGTACGGAACGGGTTCGACGGAGGGCTAACTACTCCGGAACCCGCTCCTGGCTGCCCTGAAGGGAACTCGACGGACTGTCGTGCATGGACATCGTCGAGCTCCTCCCAGTCTGTGGCACCGGATCCCTTCCGGCCCTGCGGGTACAACCACTGTGCCCGGAGGACGAGTTGGGCGCCACCGAATAAAACACCCGTGCGAGGGCCGGGGCCGAGAGCTCGCTACCGGCGGCGCCACCTGCGTCGGCGTGCCTTGCTGAAGAACCAGCCCGCGGGCGGGTCGTCGGAGCGCCAGGGCTGCGGCTCGGGCTCCTCCGCCCGCCAGCGTGCGGCCAGCATCCGGGCCCGGGCGGACGGTTCGGACGTATCGGCGGCCCGTATGAAGTCCTCGTCCAGCACGAGGTCGTTCCACACCTCGTCCTCGGACCGCTCGCGACCGCCGCTCTCCGGATCGTCGTCCGCCATCCCGCCCTCCCCGCCACGTCCGTTCCGGCCAGTGTGCCGGGGCACGGGTGAAGCCGCCGTCAAGAACGGCCGCTCCGCACCCCGGCAGGCCCGGTCACTCCTCGCCGGCGAGCGTCAGCGCCCGCAGCTTCTGTCCCGCGTACCAGGTGGCCAGCACGGTCACCACGACCAGCAGCACCGTCGCCGTGGTCAGTCCGACGTCCGAGGTGACGAGGTCGCCGCCCGCCACCTTGTGGGCGACGGCCAGCGACCACTGCTGGACGCTGAGCGTGCGCGCACCCGGTACCAGGGAGCCGAACAGGGCCTCCCAGACGAGGGCGTAGACGAGACCGAAGACCACCGCGTGCCGGGACACCGTGCCCAGCAGCAGGAAGACCGCCGCGTAGGCGATGGAGGAGACCAGCGCGGCCACCGTGTAGGCGACGGCGATCTGCTGGCCGTTGCCGTTGAGGATGAAGCCGGCGATGAGCGTGGGCAGCGCCGAGAACACCATCGTCACCGCGACCGCCACGATGAGCTTGGTGAAGATGATCGTCGGCCGCTTCAGCGGCTTGGACAGCAGGTACACCACGGAGCCGTCGTCGATCTCCGGGCCGATCGCGCCCGTGCCCGCGATGACGCCGATGATCGGCACCATCGTGGCGAGCGCGAGCCCGCCGAGCAGGTCGGAAGCCGTCTGGTCGTCGGCGCCGGCGAGTCCGCGCACCACCACGGAGATGGCGATCAGCAGCAGGGGCAGGGCGCCCAGGATGAGGGCCCGGCGACGGCCGAGCAGAGCCCGGTATGTGAGCCGGGCGACTGTGGGGTCGTACATCAGGGCCTCCTACGCCGCGACCAGGTAAGAGAACACGGACTCGAGGGACTCGTCGGACGGCGAGACCGTCAGCAGCCGGATGCCGTGGTCCCTGGCGACCCTCGGCAGCAGCGCGGTGAAGCGGCCGAAGTCGACGGCCTGGATACGCAACGCGCCCTCGGCGAGGTCGACTTCGATGCCGGACGTCGACGGGTCGGCGATCAGCGCGGCCGCGAGTGCGCGGTCGTCGCTGGAACGCACCAGGTAGCGGTGCGGCCGGTCGGTCATCAGACGGCGGATCCTGCGGAAGTCGCCGCTGGCCGCGTGCCGGCCCGCGACGACGACCTCGATGTGCCAGGCGAGTTGCTCGACCTCTTCGAGGATGTGCGAGGAGAACAGCACGGTGCGGCCCTCGTCGCCCATGCGCCGCAGCAGGTCCATGAGCTGCATGCGCTGGCGCGGGTCCATGCCGTTGAAGGGCTCGTCGAGCAGCAGCAGCGACGGGTCGTGGACCAGGGCGGACGCCATCTTGACGCGCTGGCGCATGCCCTTGGAGTAGGTGGAGATCTTGCGGTCCTGCGCGTACTCCATCTCGACCGTGGCCAGCGCCTTCTGCGCCGCCTTGGCACCCAGGCCGTGCAACTCGGCGTTGGCGACGACGAATTCGCGGCCGGTGAGGAAGTCGTACATCGCCTCGCGCTCCGGGACGATGCCGATGTGCCGGTAGATCGCCTCGTTGCGCCAGACCGGGCTGCCGTCGAGGGTGACCGTGCCGGTGGAGGGGGCCAGGAAGCCGCCCATCATGTTGATGAGGGTGGACTTTCCTGCGCCGTTGGGGCCGAGCAGGCCGGTGACGCCGGGGCCGATGGTCATGGTGATGTCGTTGACGGCGACCACGTTGCCGAACCAGCGGGAGACGTGGTCGATGCTGAGCGTGGTCACAGTCCGACCCTTCGGTAGCGGCGCATCAGGAGGCCGTAGCTCGCGGCGATGAGGCCGAGGACGACGAGGACGTAGACGACGCCCTCCCCGTTGGAGGGGCCGATCCCGCCCGGGAAGGCGGAGGTGGCGCCCAGGAACGCGGACTGCACGCCGTCGATGAGGGTGACCGGCGAGAAGAGGCCGATCCAGGGGATGGAACCGG
The DNA here is from genome assembly GCF_035983595.1 of Streptomyces sp. NBC_01334. Taxonomy (NCBI): domain Bacteria; kingdom Bacillati; phylum Actinomycetota; class Actinomycetes; order Kitasatosporales; family Streptomycetaceae; genus Streptomyces; species Streptomyces sp. NBC_01334. The sequence goes on from NZ_CP130718.1 coordinate 4,917,880, forward strand.
TGCTGTTCTGCGCGTCGGCGATGGCCTGGAGCGTGGAGACGGCACCGTAGGAGATGGTCAGGACGGCGATGACGGCGGCGATGCCGAAGCCGCGCCGCGGGGTCACCGAGGCGATGACCAGGCCGAGACCGGCGAAGAGCAGCGAGAGCAGGGCCACGGAGACGAGTCCTTGAGCGAATCCCTTGGTCTGGTCGGCGAAGTCCAGCTTGGCCAGCAGCGCGCCGATGTACAGCACCAGCAGCGGGGCGGCGGTGAGGACGAAGAGCGCCGAGGCCAGGGCCGCGAACTTCGCGCGTACGTAGTCCGCGGTCTCGATGGGCCGCGAGAAGTACAGCGGCACGGTCTTGAAGCGGAGGTCGCGCGAGACGGACTGGGGCGCCTGCGAGGCGACGTACAGGCTGATGACGGCCTGCATGATGATCGCGTACCGCGTGTAGTCCACCGGCAGTTCGTCGGCCTTGGTGGCGACCGCGACGGCGACCATGATGGCGGCGGGTACGCACATCACCACGAAGAGCAGCATCGGCAGCACCTTGGACTTCACCGAGCGGCCGAGGCCGTAGGCGCCGCGCAGGGACTGCGAGTAGAGGGAGCGGCGGGCGTAGGCGCGGCCCAGCCGGGGACCGTCGTAACTGCGGTAGCCGATGTTGTGGATGCGGGTCTGGTCACCCGAGGGGGCGGTGACCGGGTGCTCAACTGCCATGGCCGACGGCCTCCTTCCGCTGCTGGTCGTTGGTGGCGTCGCCGTCCGTGAAGACCTCGGAGATGTGGTGCCTGCGCTGTTCCATGCGCACCAGGCCGAGGCCGAGGTCGGCGACCACGTCCCGGACGACGTCGTAGGTGTCCTCGCCCTGCGCCGTCAGCAGCAGGACGTGGCCCGCGCCCGGCAGGCCGCTGTTGCCGTCCAGGACGTCCACCCCGCGCGCGTGGAGCGCTTCGCGGACCGCGCGGGTGCCGTCCGGGTGGTCGTCGGTGTCGGTGACCTCGATCGCGAGGGTGGTCGTGGTCTGGGTGAAGTCGGTGGTGGAGCTGGAGCGCAGGAGCTTGCCGCCGTCGACGACCACGACGTGGTCGCAGGTGCGCTCCAGTTCGCCCAGCAGGTGGGAGGTGACCAGGACCGAGATGCCGAAGTCGGTGTAGATACGGCGGATCAGGCCCAGCATCTCGTCACGGCCGACCGGGTCCAGGCCGTTGGTCGGTTCGTCCAGGAAGACCAGCTGGGGGTCGTGGACGAGGGCCTGGGCGAGCTTCACGCGCTGCTTCATGCCGGTGGAGTAGCCGCCGATGGGGCGGTAGCGCTCCTCGTACAGACCGACATGGCGCAGTGTGTCCGCGGTGCGCTCCCGCGCGGCGGTGGGCGGCAGGCCGGACATACGGGCCATGTGCACGACGAACTCGGTGGCCGAGACGTCGGGCGGCAGGCAGTCGTGCTCCGGCATGTAGCCGACCCGCTCGCGGATGTCGGCACCCTTGCTCGCGACGTCGAGGCCGAGCACCTCGGCTCGGCCCTCCGTGGCGGGCGACAGACCCAGAAGGATCTTGATCAATGTGGACTTGCCGGCCCCGTTGGCTCCGACGAGGCCGGTCACACCGGGCCCGACGTCCACAGAGAGCCGGTCAAGAGCGGTCACCCGGGGGAACCGCTTGCTCAGGCTTTCGGTCGCGATCACAGTCACGTCATCGAAATTAGTGACGCACGCCACGAAAATCGTCAGCCCACAGAGCCGTCTTCGCATCAGACCTCAGATGTACGGGTCCGTAGGGGATGCCATGCCTGAGAGCTACGGAGGAGGCGACGGCGGGTTTTCCACAGGCTCCGAACCCTCCTATTGACGCGGCCTCTAACAACTGTCACATTCGGCGATGTCAAGTTACGGGCACGTAGCGCAGTCGACGGGGACTGGCTGGGACGGGGTGGCATGACGACGGCACCGACGGCAGGGACACGCGAACTCTCCGCCGAGCTGCGGGGATTCAGACGGGTGCAGCGGCTGGCGTACGACTGCGCGCAGGCCGTGGCCGCCGAACTGCGACCGGGTGTGACGGAGCGCGAGGCGGCGCGGATGCAGCGGGAGTGGCTGCGCGAACGGGGCGTACGCGACTGGTTCCACCTGCCGTTCGCCTGGTTCGGGGACCGCACGGCGTTCACCGGCTTCCGGTTCCCGTTGCAGTTCTTCCCCACCGACCGCCGGCTGGAGCCGGGGATGCCGTTCATCCTCGACCTGGCACCGGTGTACGAGGGGTACACGGCGGACATCGGCTACTCGGGCGCGCTCGGTGCCCATCCCCTGCAGGAGAGGCTGATGGCCGACTTCGCGGCACACCGGGAGCTGATCCTGCGCGAGGTGCGCGAGCGGCGTTCGCTGCGCGAGATCTACGCCGACGTGGACCGCCTCATGGTCCGCCAGGGCTACGCCAACCGGCACCGCGCGTATCCCTTCGGCGTGATCGCGCACAAGGTGGACCGGGTCAGGGAGCGCCGCTTCTCGCCCCGGCTGTTCGGGTTCGGCACGCAGTCCCTCAAGGGTCTGGCGTCCGACGCGCTGCACGGCCATCGGGAGGGCTGGTCGCCGCTGTGGTCGCCGTACCGCTTCTCCGACCATCCGCCGCAGCCGGGCCTGTGGGCGGTCGAACCCCATCTCGGGTTCCGGGGCACGGGCGCGAAGTTCGAGGAGATCCTCGTCGTCACGGACTCCGCGGATCCCGAGGAGAGCGCGTTCTGGCTCGACGACGATCTGCCGCACGTCCGGGGCTGGGCGGGCACGGGAGCGACGACGGACACGGCAGGGAAGGCGGAGGGGAAGTGACGTTGCCAGAGGGTGCGCGTGAGCGGTGGGTGCGGACCGGCGGGATCCAGCTGTGCGTGGCCGAGCTGGGGGACCCGGAGCGGCCGACGGTCGTCCTGGTGCACGGCTATCCGGACAGCAAGGAGGTGTGGTCCGAGGTCGCGTCCCGGCTGGTCGACCACCACGGGTTCCATGTGGTGCTGTACGACGTCCGCGGGCACGGCCGTTCCGGCGTGCCGAAGCCGCTGCGGGGCGGGTTCACCCTGGAGAAGCTCACGGACGACTTCCTGGCGGTCGTGGACGCGGTCAGCCCGGACCGCCCGGTGCACCTCGTGGGGCACGACTGGGGCTCCGTGCAGTCCTGGGAGTTCGTGACCGTCGAGCGCACCAGGGACCGCATCGCTTCCTTCACCTCGATGTCCGGGCCGTCCCTCGACCACTTCGGCCACTGGATCAACAAGCGGCTGACCAGGCCGACTCCGCGCCGGGTCGGCCAACTCCTCGGTCAGGGAGCCAAGTCCTGGTACGTGTACCTGCTGCACACACCCGTCCTGCCCGAACTGGCTTGGCGCGGCCCGCTCGGCAAGCGCTGGCCCGGCATCCTGCGGCGGATCGAGAAGGTTCCCGCCGGCGACTACCCGACGCCGTCACTGCCGTCGGACGCGGCGCACGGAGCCTGGCTGTACCGGGACAACGTACGGCCCCGCCTGCGCCACCCGCGTGCGGACGCGCACGCCCACGCGCCCGTGCAGCTCATCACGCCTTCGGGGGACCGGTTCCTGTCGGAGCGGCTGTACGACGAACTGGAGAAGTGGGTCCCGCGGTTGACCCGGCGCACCCTCCCGGCCGGGCACTGGATCCCACGCACCCGGCCCGACCGGCTCGCCTCCTGGATCGACGACTTCGTCCTGTCGGTCGAGAGGGAGCGGGAGGCCGAGGCGGTGGGAGAGGCCCGCGGGGACGACGCGGGCGGGCCCGTGCGCAAGGCCGCCACCGGCCGGTACGCCGAGCGCTTCGGCGGTCAGCTGGTGCTGGTCACCGGTGCGGGCAGCGGCATCGGGCGGGCCACGGCGTTCGCGTTCGCCGAGGCGGGCGCCCGGGTGATCGCCGTCGACCGGGACGCCGAGAGCGCGGCCCGCACCGCCGAGATGTCGCTCCTGGTCGGCGCGCCCGAGGCCTGGGCGGAGGCGGTGGACGTCTCCGACGAGCAGGCGATGGAGAAGCTCGCGGCGAAGGTCCACGCGGAACACGGTGTGGTGGACGTGCTGGTGAACAACGCGGGCATCGGGCTGTCGGGTTCGTTCTTCGACACGACACCCGAGGACTGGCGCAGGGTTCTGGACGTCAACCTGTGGGGTGTCATCCACGGTTGCCGTCTGTTCGGCCGGCAGATGGCCGAGCGCGGGCAGGGCGGCCACATCGTCAACACCGCCTCGGCGGCCGCCTACCAGCCGTCCAAGGCGCTGCCCGCCTACAGCACCTCCAAGGCGGCGGTCCTGATGCTGAGCGAGTGCCTGCGCGCGGAACTGGCCGACCAGGGCATCGGCGTCACGGCGATATGCCCCGGCCTGGTGAACACCAACATCACCGCAACGGCGACCTTCGTGGGCGTGGACGCGCAGGAGGAGCGACGCCGCCAGAAACGCTCCACGCGCGTGTACGGGCTGCGGAACTACCCGCCGGAGAAGGTCGCGGACGCCGTTCTGCGGGCGGTCGCGCTCAACAAGGCGATGGTTCCGGTCACTCCGGAGGCGCGGGGCTCGTACGCGCTGTCGCGTTTCCTGCCCAGGGCGTTGCGGGCGCTGGCGCGGGTGGGACCGCCGCTGTGAGCCGCCGCTCGGCCCCGCTGCGCCCGGCGGCGGACTCGGCATCCACCAGGGCAACGACCGTTCGGGGAAAGACGCCTTGACCACCGACCCGCCCGCCCGGCCCCCGTACCGCATAGAGACGCTGGCGCATCTCACCGGCGCCACCGTCCGCACCATCCGCGCCTACCAGGACCGGGGTCTGCTCCCCCGCCCCGAGCGTCAGGGGCGGGCCAACCACTACTCCGACGCCCATCGCACCCGGCTCCACCAGATCGCCGACCTCCTGGATCGCGGCTACACCCTCGCCTCCGTCAAGGAACTCCTGGACGCCCACGACACCGGCCGTGGCCTGGGCGGTGTCCTGGGGCTGGTCGCCGAGGTGGACGGTCCGTGGACCGACGAGGAGCCCTCCCGCGTCTCCCGCTCCGACCTGACCGCCCGCTTCGGGGGCACCGCCGACGACGGGGCGATCGCCGAGGCCGTGGCCCTCGGCGTGCTGGAACCCGTCCCCGGTGACGAGGACGTCTTCCTCGTACCCAGTCCCCAAGAGCTCGCGGTGGCCGTGGAGTTGCATGCTGCCGGGGTTCCGCTGGGCGCGATCACCTCCCATCTGCGGGAGTTGAGGGGTCAGGTCGAGCAGATCGCCGCCCGTTTCCTGGAGTTCACCACCGAGCATGTCTTCGCGCGCTGTCTCGACGGACCGCACCGTCCGACCGACGCCGACGCGGCCGAGGCGGCCTCGCTCGTCCGACGGCTGCGCCCGCTCGCCCGGCAGACCGTGGACGCTGAACTGGCGCGGGCCATGCGCCTGTTCGCCGGTCATCACCTGCGTCGACACCTCGGGGCGGGCGATCCCCCGCCGCCCCTGTCCGGGACACGGACGGTGCCGGTTCCGGTGGAGACAATGCGTGCCGTGGAGGCACTGGTTGGCCCGGAGCATGCCGCGGGTTTTCTTGCGCTCGCGGCCGAACGGGAGTTGCGCGCCCGCGCCTTGGACCACCTCGTCTCAAGTCATGCGGCGTCAGATGATCTTGACGAAGAGAGCTGAAGCGGCGGCCAGTTGTCCACAGAATCACCAACTTGCCTGTGGATAACTACAGTTGGCTGTGGACCAAACCTGAGTCGCAAAACAAAGTGCGTGATCTGCGTCTCCCGCGTCATGCTGAGTGGATGAACGAAATGGACCGGGACGAGAGACGCACCGTGAAGGTGTCGAAGTACCTCTCGAAGCACCTGCGGCACCAGCCCGAGCGGATCGGCCTCACGCTCGACGAGGCCGGCTGGGTGGAGATCGACGAACTGATCGCGGCCTGCGCCGCCCACGGCTTCCGCTTCACCCGGGACGAGTTGGACCACGTCGTGGCCGCCAACGACAAGAAGCGCTTCGCGATAGACGGCACCCGGATCCGCGCCAGCCAGGGCCACAGCGTCGAGGTCGACCTCGGGCTGCCCCCGGCGACCCCGCCGTCGTACCTCTACCACGGGACGGTGGCCCGCTCCCTGGACGCGATCCGCGCCGAGGGGCTGCGGCCCATGAACCGGCACGACGTGCACCTCTCGGCCGACCGGGAGACCGCGACCCGGGTCGGAGCGCGCCGGGGCCGCCCCGTGGTCCTCGCCGTCGACGCGGAGGCCATGCACCGTGACGGCCATGTCTTCCAGGTCAGCGCCAACGGGGTGTGGCTGACGAAGGCCGTGCCCGCGCGGTACCTGCGCTTTCCCGAGCGGCACTGAGGCGCGGCTTCGGCTGCCGCGCCACGTCTTCCTTCGGCATGATCACAGGTATGGACCACCTCCCCACCACTGAGGCCGCGGTCACCGCCCTCCGGTCGATCGCCGCCCAGTACTCGCTCGAGATCGAGGTCACCCACGACATCGGCGCCGATCAGACCTCCCGCCGCACCTCCGCCGGCGTCGGCGTCACCGTCGACCCGGACGGCTCGCTGCCGCACGAGGCCTACGTCGAACTCGGCGGCCGCCCGAGCGTGAGCGTGCGGCTCTACCCCGACGACGACGCCCTGATCACCGTCGACGGAGTGGAGTGCCCCGACGTCGACCGCGACGACGTCCCCGCCTTTCTCCGCGCTCTCTACGACGGCCACGCCTGGGTGAAGATCCGGCGCTTTCCGCCCGCCCACTTCCTGATGGTGCCGCTGCCGCACGACCGCGTGCACAAGGAGTTCATCCTGGTCGGCCTCAGCCCGTGGCTGGGCGGACGCGTACGGTGACTGTTTCACGTGAAACACGCTCGTCCGCATACGCTCGATGACATGAGTCTGCGTCTGAGCACCGTGATCCTCCCGCACCTGCGTTGGCACGAGGGAGGCCGTTCCACCTGGACACGGGCCGAGCAGCTCGGCTTCCACACCGCGTACACCTACGACCACCTGTCCTGGCGCACCTTCCGTGACGGGCCGTGGTTCGGCGCGATCCCGACACTGACCGCCGCAGCGGCCGTCACCGACCGGCTGCGTCTGGGCACGCTGGTGACCTCGCCGAACTTCCGGCACCCGGTGACCCTCGCCAAGGAACTGATCTCCCTGGACGATGTCTCCGCCGGCCGGGTGACCCTGGGGATCGGCGCGGGCGGCACCGGCTTCGACGCCACCGCCCTCGGCCAGGAACCGTGGACCCCGCGTGAGCGGGCCGACCGCCTCGCCGAGTTCGTACCGCTGCTGGACCGGTTGCTCACCGAGGACTCCGTGTCGTACGAGGGCGACCACTACTCGGCGCACGAGGCACGCAACATCCCCGGCTGCGTCCAGCGCCCCCGGCTGCCCTTCGCGGTCGCCGCGACCGGCCCCCGCGGGCTGCGGCTCGCCGCGCGGTACGGACAGGCCTGGGTGACCACGGGCGACCCCAAGCTCTACGAGAGCGGCACCCCCGAGCAGTCGGTTCAGGCCATTCGCGGCCAGGTGGAGAAGCTCACCGACACCTGTGCCGAGATCGGGCGGGACACACAGGAGCTGGACAAGATCCTGCTCACCGGGTTCACCCCGGACCGCGGGCGTCCGCTGGAGTCCCTGGACGCCTTCGTCGACTTCGCGGGCCGGCACCGGGAGCTCGGCTTCACGGAGATCGTGGTGCACTGGCCCATCGCCGACTCCGTCTTCGCCGCGGACGAGAAGATCTTCGAGCAGATCGCCATGGAGGCCCCGGCGCAACTGCGCTGACCTCGGCATCAGGCCGTCCGCGCCCCCGGCGGCGTCTCATGTGTGCGGGCTCGCGCCCGACCGTGCAGGCATATGCGCGAGAATGGCCCGGTGACCTCAGCGACTCGACAGCCCGAGACCCCGGCCGCCGCCCTCCCGCCCCGGCTGATCGCCACCGATCTCGACGGCACTCTGCTGCGCGACGACAAGTCGGTGTCCCCGCGCACGGTCGCCGCCCTCGCCGCCGCCGAGGAGGCCGGCATCGAGGTCTTCTTCGTCACCGGCCGCCCGGCCCGCTGGATGGACGTCGTCAGCGCGCACGTCCACGGGCACGGCCTGGCGATCTGCGGCAACGGCGCCGCCGTGGTCGACCTGCACGGCGGCCCCGGCGCCCACCGGTTCGTGAAGGTGCGCGAGCTGGCGCGGGAGAACGCGCTGGACGCCGTACGGCTGCTGCGGGAGGCGGCGCCCGGCACCATGTACGCCATCGAGCAGACGTACGGCTTCTACCAGGAGCCGGAGTATCCCAAGATGCACATGGAGATACCCGACACCCTCGCGCCGGCCGAGCGACTGCTGGCGCCGGACGCGCCCGGGGCCGACGAGCCGGTGCTGAAGATCCTCGCGTTCCACCCCACGATCGACCCCGACGCCTTCCTCACCCTCGCCCGGCTGGCCATCGGCGACCGCGCCAACGTCACCCGCTCCAGCCCCAGCGCCCTGCTGGAGATCAGCGGCCCCGACGTCTCCAAGGCCAGCACGCTCGCCCTGTGCTGCGCGGAACGCGGTATCTCCCACGAGGAGGTCGTCGCGTTCGGCGACATGCCGAACGACGTCGAGATGCTCACCTGGGCCGGCCGGTCGTACGCGATGGGCAACGCGCACCCGGACGTGCTCGCGGCGGCCTCCGGGCAGACCGTCGCCAACAACGAGGACGGGGTCGCCGTCGTCATCGAGCAGCTGATCGCCGAGCGGGCATAGCTCCCCCGAAGGACGTCAACCCTGCTCCCGCTCCACCGGCAGCCACAGTTCGGCGTCGGCCTCGGTCCCGTCCGGTGACAGCCGGGTGCGCAGGATCTCCGGGCCGGGGCGGCTGCGGCACGGGTTGGACGGGAACCACTGCGTGAACACGTCCCGCCACAGCTCCTGGATGGCCTGCGGCGCCGGCCCGGACGTGGTGAAGACGGCCCAGGTGCCGGCCGGCACGGCCAGGGCGGTCGTGCCCTCGGGAGCGGCCGCGGAAGTGATCACCCCTTGGTAGTAGTCGAGTTCGGTGCCCTCGGCCCGGCTCGGATCCAGGTCGTCGCAGACCGCGACGATGCCCTGTGGCTCCTGGTCCGACAGCTTCTCCAGACGCTCCAGGACCTGCCGGTCGATCCCGCGGACGAAGTCGATGATCACCTGGTTCGGCCCCGTGTGCACCAAGGGCACCCGGGCCTTGACGCCGGCGACGGTGAACGCCGGTCGGTCCACGACGCGATAGCGCATGCTGCTGCTCCCTTCGACAGTGAGGCGGAAGGCCAGCCGGGGCTGGGAGACGAGCGCGGCGCCGGTACGGCGGGCCTCGCCCGGCCCGACGCCGTGCACGCCACGGAACGCCCGGGCGAACGCCTCACCCGAGCCGTAGCCGTAGCGCACCGCGATCTCCAGCAGCGAGTCCCCTCCGGCGAGCACCTCGGCGCCCGCTACGGTCAGCCGCCTGCGCCGGATGTACTCCGACAAAGGCATGCCGGCGAGCGCGGAGAACATCCGGCGCAGGTGGTACTCCGAGGTGGCCGCGCAGTGTGCCAGCGCCGACACGTCGATCGGCTCGTCGAGGTGGTCCTCGACGTACTCCATGGCCTGGTTGAGCCGCTCCAGCACTCCGGTCTCCTTCCGCTGTTGCGCTCACCACGCTAGGCGGCGGACATCCGGCCGGACCCGACATCCTGTGCCCGATCAGGTCGGGTGCGCAGGAAGAGCCTCAGCCGACCGGCGCTCCGCGTGCCGCCAGCCAGGGCACCGGGTCGAGCGCCGAGCCCGCGTCGGGCGTGACCCGCACCTCGAAGTGCAGGTGTGGGCCGGTCGAGTTCCCCGAGGTGCCCGACTGCCCGATCCACTGCCCGGTGGCTACTTTGTCGCCCTGGTCGACGGTGACGGCGGCGAGGTGCGCGTACTGCGTGTAGTAGCCGTCGGAATGCCGCACCACGACCTCGATCCCGAAGGCGCCCCCGCACGAGACCCGCACCACGCGGCCCGCGCCGACCGCCCGTACCGGCGTCCCGATCGGCACCGCGAAGTCCTGCCCGGTGTGCCGGTTCGCCCAGCGCGTGCCACCGCTGCCGTACGACGCGGACAGGGCGTACGTCTCGACCGGTGCGACCCAGTCGCCCACGAAGTGCGTCGGCGGCTGGTCCAGGCGCACGGCACCGCGGCAGGAGCCCGCCGCCACCGAGGCGTCCGCCCGGCCCTGCAACTGCCATCGTGCCTGCTCGAGCTTGTCGTCGATGTCCTTCTTCAGCCGCGCGAGTTCCCGGGCATGCTGCTCCACGGCCTGCCATGCCTCGACGGCCTTCGCCTCGTCGGCGGCCAGCCGTGCCTCCGCCCGCCGGTTCTTGCCGATCGCGTTGTCGACGGCGAGGTTCGCCTGCGAGAAGACGTGCTGGCCGCGCATCAGCTCGTCGGGGCTGCCCGCCAGGACCAGCTGCGCGACGACCGGCAGGCCGCCACCGCCGCGGTACTGGGCGCGGGCGATACGGCCCAGGTCCTCGCGCAGCACGGCGATCTCCCGCCGCTCACGGGTGAGGAGTTCCTCCGCCCGCCGGGCCTGCCCCCGCTGCGTCTCCGCCTCGCGCCGCCCCGCCTCGTACCGCTGCGTCGCCACCGCAGCGTCCTCGTACAGCCGGGCCACCTGCGCACTGATCCGCGAGTCCGAGCCGTCGCCGGGCTCCCCCTCGGCGGCCGTGGGCCGGGTCGCGAGCAGCCCGGACACGCACAGCAGAACCGGAACGAGCAGGACACGACCGCGAGGTGAGCGCATGTCAGCGATCGTGACCCGGCCACCGGTCCCCGGTCCTGTTCAAGTCGTACGCCTGGGGGACACCCCGCCCCTGATGGCTCAGTACGGCGCCTGCCACACCACCGTCGTACCGGCGCCGTCCGCCCCGATGCCCGGGCCGTACGCGCTGTCGCCGCCGAGCGACTCGGCACGCCGCCGCAGGTTCCGCAGACCGCTGCTCCGGCCGCCGTCGGGGATGCCCACCCCGTCGTCGGCGACGGTCAGCCGCACACCCGGCCGGCCGTCGGGGAGGGCCGCCGTCGCGTCGACGACGACGTCGACACGGGAGGCGGCCGCGTGCCGGAAGGCGTGGGAGAGGGCCTCCCGGAGAGCCGCGACGAGGTTCTTGCCGGTGAGGTCGCCGACCAGGGTGTCGACCGGCCCGACGAACCGGTGCGACGGCGTGAAGCCGAGCGGCACGGCCACCGTGTCGATCTCGCGCAGCACCCGCGTGCACAGCCCGGCCGGCGTCTCGGCGGGACCCTGCTGGAGCGCGAAGATCGCCGTACGGATCTCCTGGATGGTGACGTCGAGTTCGTCGACGGCCTTGCCGACGCCCTCCCGCACCTCGGGCACGACGGACCCGCGCTGGGCGCTCTCCAGCATCACCCCGGTCGCGAACAGCCGCTGGACGACGAGATCGTGCAGGTCACGGGCGATGCGGTCGCGGTTCTCGAACACCGCGAGCCGCTCCCGGTCACGCTGCGCCTCGGCCATCATCAGCGCGAGCGCGGCCTGTGAGGCGAACTGGACGGCGAGGCCGCGCTCGTCCTCGCCGAACGGCCTTTCCCCGCGGGTGCGCAGGATGACCAGGGCGCCGAGAACGCACCCGTCGTTCTGGAGGGGGAGCAGCATGATCGGCCCGTAGCCTCGTGCGGACGCCGTGAGCGTGCGCGGGTCGTCGGCGGCGTCCGCCACGAACACCGCCTGCCCCTCGAGGAGTTCGGTGACGATCTCGCTGTCCGGCGGGACGACCTCGCCGAGCATCGTCGACGGCCGGTCCGCGGCCACGGCGACGATCTCCAGGCCGCCTTCGTCGGCGGGCAGCAGCACGACCCCGGCGGCCGAACGGGACAACCCGCGGGCCTGTTCGGCGACCACCTGGAGGGCGTCGTGGACGTCCCCGCCGGACAGCAGCGCCGTGGTGAGCGACCGAACCGTCGATCCACCGTTCGCGCTGCTGAGCGGCCTCGTACAGACGGGCGTTGCCGATGGCGATGCCCGCCTCGGTGGCCAGCTCCCGGGCCGTGTCCACGTCCTGATCGTCGAACGGCCGCCCGTCCCGCTGCTCCGCCACACTGAGGGTGCCGAAGACCTCCCCGTGGACCCGGATCGGCAGGCGCAACCCGCTGTGCCCGTCGGGCAGTCGGCCGACACGGCGGGCGGTCGCCTCGTCGACAGCGTGGAAGACGACGTCGGTCGGACCGTCGTGGCCCTCGCCGCTGACCCCGATCAGCGCGTACCGGGCCCGGGTCGACTCCACGGCGGTCTCGCAGATCCGCTCCAGGGTGGAGCGCAGTTCCGGCAGGCGAGCGGAAAGTGGATCCGTGGACACTCCCCGAGCCCAATAAGCCCTGTTCGTCACGGAAAGTCGGACCGGGCGCGGCAGGTCATCGCGCCGCCACCAACAGCTCCGTGGCTTCCTCCCGTTCGGCCATCCTCCGCAACGGTCCCTCCACCGCCACCAGGGCCGCGTAGGAACCCCGCTGCACCACCCGTCCCTCGTCCAGCACGATCACCTCGTCGACCGCCTCGAGACCGGCCAGCCGGTGGGTGATGAGCAGGGTCGTACGACCCTCGGTGGCCGCCAGCAGGTCCTGGGTGAGAGCGTCGGCGGTCGGCAGGTCCAGATGCTCGGCCGGCTCGTCGAGCACCAGGACGGGGAAGTCGGCGAGCAGCGCCCGCGCCAGCGCGAGCCGCTGCCGCTGTCCACCGGAGAGCCGGGCGCCGTGCTCGCCCACGAGCGTGTCGAGCCCATCGGGCAGACCCTCGGCCCACTCCAGCAACCGGGCTCGCGCCAGCGCGTCCCGCAGCTCCTCCACGTCCGCCCCCTTCTTCGCGAGCAGGAGGTTCTCGCGGACCGAGCTGTCGAAGAGGTGCGCGTCCTGCGCGCACAGCCCGACGAGCCGGCGTACGTCGTCGCCGTCGAGGGCCTGCGCGTCCACCCCGCCGAGCGTGTACGAGCCCGCGTCGGCGTCCAGGAAACGCAGCAGCACCTGCGCGAGCGTGGTCTTGCCGGAGCCCGAGGGCCCGACGACGGCAATCCGGCGCCCCTGCGTCAGGGTGAGGCCGACCCCGGCGAGTGCGTCCCGGCCCTGCCCGGCATGCCGGGCGGCCAGCCCCCGCAGGACCAGCGGGAAGGGCGACGCGGGCGCCTGACGGGGACTCTCCGGCTCGCGCACGGGCTCGGGGGAGTCCAGGACCTCGTACACCCGCTCGGCGCTCCTGCGCACCCGTTGGCGGTACTGCACGGCCAGGGGCAGCCCCAGGACGGCTTCGAAGGCGGCCAGCGGGGTGAGGACGACCACGGCCATGGTCACGCCGCTCAGCCGCCCGTCGGCGACGGCCTGGGCGCCCACCAGGGCGCCGGCCGTGACGGTCAGCCCGGAGACGAGCGCGGTCAGTCCGTCGCCGAGGGCGGTGGCGGTCGCCGCGCGCGAGGCGATCCGGGTGAGCACGGAGTCGGCCGCGCGCACCCCCGCGGTACGGACGGGCAACGCGCCCGCGACGGTCAGCTCGGCGGTGCCGGTGAGCAGGTCGGCCGTGCGGGTGGCGAGCACCCCTCGGGCGGGGGCGAGCCGCCGTTCGGCCCGGCGCGCCACGGCACCGGTGACCATCGGAACGCCGATCCCGGCCGTCAGCAACCCGGCGGCGAGCACCGCCCCGGCCTCGGGCAGCAGCCACGCCGTGAACGCGACGGACCCGGCCGAGACGAGGACGGCGGAACCGGCGGGCAGCAGCCAGCGCAGCCAGTAGTCCTGGAGGGCGTCCACATCGGCGACGAGCCGCGTCAGCAGATCGCCTCGCCGGGTCGAGCGCAGCCCCGCGGGCGCCAGCCGCTCCAGCCGGCGCCAGACCGCGACCCGGGTGTCGGCCAGCATCCGCAGCACGGCGTCGTGCGACACGAGCCGCTCCGCGTACCGGAACACCGCCCGCCCGATACCGAAGGCACGGGTCGCCGTCACGGCCACCATCAGGTACAGCACCGGTGGCTGCTGCGAGGCCCGCGAGATGAGCCATCCGGAGGTGGCCATGAGGCCCACGGCACTGCCGAGGGCGAGGCTGCCGAGCAGCAGCGCGAGGGCGAGCCGGCCGCGTCGGGCACCGGCCATGGCGCGGACTCGCGCGAGGACGCCACCGCCGGTCACGACGAGCCCCGTCCCGCACTCACCGCCGACAGGCAGAGCGGCCGCCTCTTCCGACGGGGCGGGAGCGTTCTGGGGCGCGGCGCCCACGGGCACGGACGCCTCGGCCACGACCTCGGCCAGCCGCACCACACGGTCCGCCACCGCCAGCAGCGCCGGCCGGTGCACGACCAGCAGGACGGTCCGACCGGCCGCGAGTCGCCGCACGGCCGCCACCACCTCCGCCTCGGTCTCCCCGTCGAGCGCGGCCGTCGGCTCGTCCAGCAACAGCACGGGCCGGTCGGCGAGGAACGCCCTGGCCAACGCCAGCCGCTGCCGCTGTCCGGCGGACAGCCCTGCCCCGTCCTCGCCGAGCACCGTGTCGGGGCCGGCGGGCAGCGCCTCGACGAACTCCAGCGCTCCCGCGTCCGCCAGCGCCCGGCGTACGGCCGCGTCGTCGGCGTCGGGACGCGCCAGCCGTACGTTCTCGTCGATCGTCCCGGCGTAGAGGTGCGGGCGCTGCGGCACCCACGCGATCCGAGAGCGCCACTGCTCCAGGTCGGCCGACGCGAGGTCGACTCCCCCGGCCAGCACCCGGCCCGCGGTCGGCCGCACGAACCCCAACAGCGCGTTCAGCAGGGTCGACTTGCCCGCACCGCTCGGTCCGACCAGCGCGACCGTCTCCCCGGGTTCCACGGTGAACGACACGTCCGTGACGGCGTCGGCGGAGCGCCCGGGGTAGCGGACGGTCACGCCCTCGAAGGTCACCCCTCCCTCGGCCACCGCGACCGTGCCCAACGCCGGTGCCGGTGTCTCCAGCACCTCGAAGATCTCCTCGGCGGCAGCCAACCCCTCGGCGGCCGCGTGGTACTGCGCCCCGACCTGCCGCAGCGGGAGATACGCCTCCGGCGCGAGCACGAGGATCACCAGGCCGATGTACAGGTCCATCTCACCGTGCACGAGGCGCATGCCGATCGTCACGGCCACCAGAGCCACCGAGAGCGTCGCCAGCAACTCCAGGGCGAACGACGAGATGAAGGCGATCCGCAGCGTCCGCATGGTCGCCTGCCGGTACTCGCCGGTGATGCGCCGGATCGACTCGGCCTGCGCCTTGGCCCGCCCGAACACCTTGAGCGTGGGCAGCCCGGCGACAACGTCCAGGAAGTGGCCGGACAGCCGCGACAGCAGCCGCCACTGACGGTCCATCCGCGACTGGGTGGCCCAGCCGATCAGCACCATGAAGACCGGGATCAGGGGCAGGGTGCCGACGATGATCGCGGCGGACACCCAGTCCTCGGTCACGATCCGGGCGAGCACCGCGACCGGTACGACCACCGCCAGCCCCAACTGCGGCAGATAGCGGGAGAAGTAGTCGTCGAGGGCGTCCACGCCCCGCGTGGCGAGGGCGACCAGCGAACCGGTACGCCGGCCACTGAGCCAGTTCGGCCCCAACGCGGTGGCTCGCTCCAGCAGCCGACCCCGCAGCTCCGACTTCACGGCGGCACTCGCGCGGTGCGCGGCGAGTTCGGTGAGCCAGGCCACCAGCGCCCGGCCGACCGCCACGGCCACCAACAGCATCAGGGGGGTGCGCAGTTCGACGAGGGGCAGACCGTGCTGGAAGGCCCCCACCACGACCTCGGCGATGAGCATCGCCTGCGCGATGACCAGGACCGCTCCGACGGCACCCAGACCGACGACCGCCACCAGGAAGAGGCGGGTGGCGCGGGCGTACCGGAGGAGGCGCGGGTCGATCGGTTTCACGTGAAACACCCTCTTCTCAAAAAGCATGTTTCACGTGAAACACGCTTTGTCCTCATGGGGTGTGTTTCACGTGAAACACACCCCACATCAGACTCAGTGCACAGCCTCGGCGATGTGCTGCGTACCGATCCGCTTGCGGAACACCCAGTACGTCCACCCCTGGTAGAGCAGCACGATCGGCGTGGCGATCCCCGCGCACCAGGTCATGATCTTCAAGGTGTACGGGCTGGACGAGGCGTTGGTCACCGTGAGGCTCCAGTTCTCGTCGAGCGTGGAGGGCATGACGTTCGGGAAGAGCGTCAGGAAGAGCATCGCCACGGCGGCCACGATGGTGACGCCGGAGAGCGCGAACGACCAGCCCTCACGGCCCGCCTGGTTCGCCACGAGCGCCGCGACCAGGGCGCCGACCGCCACGACCAGGGCGACCAGACTCTTGGCGTCACCACTGTCGATCTGCGTCCACAGAAGGAAGACCGAAGCGAACACCGCGGCGGCGAGCCCCACCTTCAGCGCCAGCTTCCGCGCCCGTTCCCGGATATCGCCGACGGTCTTGAGCGCCGTGAACACCGCACCGTGGAAGGTGAACAGCGTCAGGGTCACCAGACCTCCCAGCAGTGCGTGCGGGTTGAGCAGGTCCCAGGCATTGCCCACGTACTCGAAGTCCTGGTCGATCTTGACGCCCCCCACGATGTTGCCGAAGGCGACGCCCCACAGGAACGCGGGAAGGAGCGAGGTCCAGAAGATCGCGGTCTCCCAGTTGCGCTGCCAGTTCTCCTCGGGCCGCTTCGCCCGGTACTCGAAGGCGACGCCCCGAACGATCAGACAGACCAGGATGAGCAGCAGGGGCAGGTAGAAGCCGGAGAAGAGCGTGGCGTACCACTCGGGGAAGGCGGCGAAGGTCGCACCGCCCGCGGTGAGCAGCCACACCTCGTTGCCGTCCCAGACGGGCCCGATGGTGTTGATGAGCACCCGCCGCTCGGGGCGGTCACGCGCGAGCAGCTTGGTGAGGATGCCGACCCCGAAGTCGAAGCCCTCCAGGAAGAAGTAGCCGGTCCACAGGACGGCGATCAGGACGAACCAGACGTCGTGCAGTTCCATGACTGTGCAGCTCCCTCGGCCTAGTAGGAGAAGGCCATCGGCTTGTCGGCGTCACGGGAGTCGCCGCCGATCTTCGTGGGCGGGTTGAGGTCGGCCTCGGTGAGCTCGGGCGGGCCGGCCTTCACGTACTTCACCAGCAGCTTGACCTCGATGACGGCGAGGACCGCGTAGAGCGCCGTGAAGACGATCATCGACGTGAGGACCTCGCCCTGGGAGACCCCGGGGGATACCGCGTCACGGGTCTGGAGGACGCCGTAGACGACCCAGGGCTGACGGCCCATCTCGGTGAAGATCCAGCCCCAGGAGTTGGCGATCAGCGGGAAGCCCAGCGTCCAGATCGCTGCCAGCCAGTAGAGCTTGGTGAGCTTCGGGCTGAGCGCCTTGTTCCTGAACAGGACCACGTGCGGCACCTCGTCCTCGCCGACCCTCAGGTGCTGCGGCAGCAGGAACTTCTTGCGGGTGAGCCAGAGTCCCGCCAGGCCGAGCGTGAAGGACGCCATGCCGAAGCCGATCATCCAGCGGAAGCCCCAGTAGGCGACGGGGATGTTGGGCCGGTAGTCGCCGGGGCCGTACTTCTCCTGCTCGGCCTTGTTCACGTCGTTGATGCCGGGGACGTACGAGCTGAAGTCGTCGTTCGCGAGGAAGGACAGCAGGCCCGGGATCTCTATGGCGACCTTGTTGTGCCCCTTCTCGACGTCGCCGTAGGCGAAGACCGAGAACGGCGCCGGCGCCTCACCGTCCCACAGGGCCTCGGCGGCGGCCATCTTCATCGGCTGCTGCTTGAACATGACCTTGCCGAGGGTGTCACCGCTGATGGCGGTGAGCAGGCCGGCGATGACCACGGTGATCAGGCCGAGCCGCAGCGAGGTCTTCATCACCGGGATGTGCTTCTTGCGGTACAGGTGGAAGGCGGCGATGCCGACCATGAAGGCGCCACCGGTGAGGAAGGCCGCGGACATGGTGTGGAAGACCTGGCTGAGCGCGGTGTTCTGGGTCAGTACGGCCCAGAAGTCGGTGAGCTCGGCCCGCCCCTTCTCCTTGTTGATCCGGTAGCCGACGGGGTGCTGCATCCACGAGTTGGCCGCGAGGATGAAGTACGCCGACAGGATCGTGCCGATCGAGACCATCCAGATGCAGGCCAGGTGGATCTTCTTCGGCAGCTTGTCCCAGCCGAAGATCCACAGGCCGATGAAGGTGGACTCGAAGAAGAAGGCGATCAGGGCCTCGAAGGCGAGCGGGGCGCCGAAGACGTCTCCGACGAAGCGCGAGTAGTCGGACCAGTTCATGCCGAACTGGAACTCCTGCACGATGCCGGTGACGACACCCATCGCGATGTTGATCAGGAAGAGCTTGCCCCAGAACTTCGTCGCCCTGAGGTACTTCTCGTTCTCCGTGCGCACCCAGGCGGTCTGCAGCCCGGCGGTGAGGGCCGCGAGGGAGATCGTCAGGGGGACGAAGAGGAAGTGGTAGACGGTGGTGATGCCGAACTGCCAGCGCGCCAGGGTCTCCGGCGCCAGAGCCAGGTCCACGTCGTCACTCCTTACCTCACGCTCGTGGATCACGCTTGTGAAAGCGTTCACATTCACAAGCTAGTATGACGTACCGATATTCGATAGGCGAAGGGGGGTCCCCGCCTACCCGCGGAAACCCCCCTGTGACCCCTGCTGAACAGCCGAAACCGGCGCAGTCGACTCGCTAGAGCTCCTTGCGGAACCCTTCCGTCACCTTCAGGAAGATGTCGTTCGCCTCGTTCTCCCCGATCGTCACCCGCACGCCCTCGCCCGGGAACGGCCGCACCACGACGCCCGCCCGCTCACACGCGGCAGCGAAGGGGACCGTGTGCTCGCCGAGCCGCAGCCACACGAAGTTGGCCTGGGTCTCGGGCACCGTCCAGCCCTGCGCGCGCAGCCCCTCGACCACCCGGAGGCGCTCGCACACCAGGGAACCGACCCGGCCGAGCAACGCGTCCTCGGCACGCAGCGAGGCGATCGCGGCCTCCTGCGCGAGCTGGCTCACACCGAACGGCACCGCCGTCTTGCGCAGGGCCTCCGCCACCGGCTCGTGGGCGATGGCAAAACCGATGCGCAGGCCGGCGAGGCCGTAGGCCTTGGAGAAGGTCCGCAGGACACAGACGTTGGGCCGCTTCCGGTACAGCTCCACGCCGTCCGGCACCTCGGGGTCGCGGATGAACTCCCGGTACGCCTCGTCGAGCACGACCAGCACGTCACGCGGCACCCGGTCGAGGAACCGTTCCAGCTCGGCCCGCTTCACCACGGTGCCCGTGGGGTTGTTGGGATTGCAGACGAAGATCAGCCGGGTCCGCTCGGTGATCGCGTCGGCCATCGCGTCCAGGTCGTGCACATCCCCCGGCGTCAGCGGCACCTGCACCGCGGTCGCGCCGCTGATCTGCGTGATGATCGGATAGGCCTCGAAGGACCGCCAGGCGTAGATCACCTCGTCGCCTGGGCCCGAGGTGGCCTGGACCAGCTGCTGGGCGACACCGACCGAGCCGGTGCCGGTGGCCAGGTGGGAGGCGGGGACGCCGAACCGCTCGGACAGCTCCTTGATCAGCACCGTGCAGGCCAGGTCCGGGTAACGGTTGAAGGAGGCGGCCGCCGCCGTCACCGACTCCATCACGCCCGGCAGCGGCGGATAGGGGTTCTCGTTGGAGGACAGCTTGTAGGCCGCCGGACCACCGCCCGCGGCCGGCTTGCCCGGCTTGTAGGTGGGGATCCCCTCCAGCTCGGCGCGCAGCTTGGGGCTCGTCTCGCTCACCGCAGTCCTCCTCGTGACCACCACCGGGTTCAATACTGCTCACCTTATGAGGATTCGACGCGGGTGCGTACAGCTGAGCAGGGACCGGCGCCTGAAACGGAGGGACCTCTGCGACTTCTGAGGACGAAGCCGCACGAAGGCGTACGCGTCAGGGGGCGCGCTGCACATATATCTACGCGCCGGTAGTGCACTCCGTGGCGCGCATCCCTCGTGCAGGTGAGTTGAGACCTCTTCGAAACATCGGTGCGTTGGCAGGCTCATCCGTGCCGACGCGTCACGTCTTGGTATTGACGGAGTCAACTACCTTTCTTTCCAAGGCACTTGACCCCATTTGGCCTTGCAGAAACGTGCCTGTCAATGCGTGCATATGCGTCCGCCCTACCCCACCGGAAGAGCCCTACTATCGGCTCGCCATGACAGCAGCAGGGAAGCACCAGGTGAGCCGCGCGGAAACCTCACGCCGAGGCAGCCGGCCGGGCCGGGCGGGCATCAGGGACGTGGCCGCCGCCGCCGGAGTCTCCATCACGACCGTCTCCGACGCCCTCAACGGCAAGGGCAGGCTTCCGGATGCCACCCGACGCCATGTCCGCGAGGTCGCCGACCGACTCGGCTACCGCCCCTCGGCGGCGGCCCGAACCCTCCGTACCGGCAAGTCGGGCCTCATCGGCCTGACCGTGACGACCTACGGGGATGAACCTTTCACCTTCACCGAGTTCGCATACTTCGCGGAGATGGCGCGCGCCGCCACCTCGGCCGCGCTCGCCCGCGGCTACGCGCTCGTCATCCTCCCCGCGACCTCACGCCACGACGTCTGGTCCAACGTGGCTCTGGACGGCACGGTCGTCATCGACCCGTCCGACCAGGATCCGGTGGTCAGCGAGCTGGTCCGGCAGGGCTTACCGGTCGTCTCCGACGGCCGCCCGGCCGGCACGCTCCCGGTCACCGCGTGGGTGGACAACGACCACGAGGCCGCCGTCCTCGACATCCTCGACCACCTGGCCGACGCCGGCGCCCGCCGCATCGGCCTCCTCACCGGCACCACCACGGACACGTACACACACCTGTCGACCAGCGCGTACCTGCGGTGGTGCGAGCGGGTCGGTCAGGATCCGGTCTACGAGGCCTACCCCGCGCACGACCCGTGCGCGGGCGCCGTGGCCGCCGACCGGCTGCTGGCCCGCCCCGACCGCCCCGACGCCGTCTACGGACTGTTCGACCCCAACGGCACCGACCTGCTCGCCGCGGCCCGCCGCTACGGGCTGCGGGTCCCCGAGGACCTGCTGATCGTCTGTTGCAGCGAGTCCACGGTGTACGCCAACACCGAGCCGCCCGTCACGACCCTCTCGTTGAAGCCGCGCCGCATCGGTACGGCGGTCGTGCAACTCCTCATCGACGCCATCGAGGGCGAGGAAGCGGACCGCCCGGTCGAGCAGGTCATACCGACCGAACTGTTCGTACGCACCTCTTCGCAGCGACGCCCCCCTCGGACCACGGTCAGCCCACCGCGGGCGCCGGAAGAGAAGTAGCCCGCCGCCGCTCCCCACAGCCGACGCCGACGCCATGGCACACGGTTCGTGGGGAGCGGCGGCCTGTGCGAGGGGCGGCGGGAGGGGTGGGGGTGAGGTCCGTTCGCGGCAGCTGAGGCGGGCGGGCCGGGCAGTCCGGGGTGTGGGGGCGGTCCGAGGCTGTGTGGGCGGGCCGGCGGGCCGCGTCAACGAAGGTTGGCGGGAGGCACGTACGGGCGAATTCCGGCGGTGCTGGAGACATCAGACGTCGCGTCGGTCACGGCCGTCCCGTCGACCTCGCTCCGGCCGCCGAAAGCACCCTTGCCCGGCCGATGCCGTCCCCCGCTCCGTCCGACGGAGCAGCCCGCGGGGGTAGGGGTCGGGTGCGGGCGAGGCGCGCGCCAGGTGAGTGCGGACTGCCGAAGCCCGGCCCAATCGGGGCGAAAGCCGCGATGAACTGGAGCCTTGCTCCGATTCACCACCCCTGGGACATCACACGGCACGATCCGCATTCCTATGATGGACGCACGGCACCGCGGGCCGCTGCGACCAGGCAGCCCGAAGGGTGCAGATGCGGCGCGATGGTGGAGGGGTCTGATGACTCAGGGGGCCGGTCAGGGACCCGAGGTGGAGCGGACGGCGACGTTGCGCGACTTCCGGGTGCCCGCGTACGTCCACGAGACCGGTCCGTACGACCCCGGCACGGAACCGGGCAATGTCGCGCCGCCTCTCGAAGAGCCGCTGGAGCACCCGGACGGCTACACACCCACCCAGCGCGACCTGCCCGTCATCAATCGGCGCGGCGACACCCTCCAGGTGACCGTTGACCCGGCAGCCGTCCAGGCTCCGCCGGCCGCGACCGGCCCGGGACCGCTGTTCGTCGTCGGCGACGTCCACGGCTACCTCGACGAACTGGTGGCCGCGCTTCAGGAGAAGGGTCTGGTCGACTCCGCGGGCAACTGGTGCGCGGGCACCGCCCGGCTGTGGTTCCTCGGTGACTTCACCGACCGCGGCCCGGACGGCATCGGCGTCATCGACCTCGTCATGCGGCTGTCCGCCGAGGCCGCCGCGGCCGGCGGGTACTGCAAGGCCCTCATGGGCAACCACGAACTGCTGCTGCTCGGCGCCAAGCGCTTCGGCGACACGCCCGTCAACTCCGGCGCGGGCACCGCCACCTTCCAGGCGGCCTGGCTGCTCAACGGCGGCCAGAAGTACGACATGGACCGTCTTCAGGATCACCACCTCCAGTGGATGGCCCGCCTCGACGCGGTCGAGGAGGTCGACGGCCACCTGCTCGTGCACTCCGACACCACCGCCTACCTCGACTACGGCGACTCGATCGAGGCGGTCAACGACACCGTCCGCGAGACGATCACGCGCAACGACGCGGACGAGGTGTGGGATCTGTTCCGCAAGTTCACCAAGCGCTTCTCCTTCCGCGACGAGGGCGGCGCCGACGCCGTACGCTCCCTGCTCGATACGTACGGCGGCACCCGCATCGTTCACGGACACAGCCCGATTCCCTACCTGCTCGGCGAAGTCGGCTCCGAGGACGGTGAGGACAACGGCGGTCCGCACGTCGAGGGACCGCACGTCTACGCGGACGGGCTGGCCATCGCGATGGACGGCGGCGTGACGATGGCCGGAAAACTGCTGGTCCAGCAACTGCCCCTGGAAATCTGAGCATTCCCGGGGCAGTTCCCGGGGCAGAAGTACCCCACTGTGGAGCCGTCGGCGACATCGCAGGCCAGGGGCCAATTTCGGCAAACCCCCTGTCACCTCATGCCGTCACCGCTCTACCATCGGGTTATCCGTAGCAGGCTCCCCTCCGTTTCTGCCCGACGGCTCGTTGGCATGCGAGCCCCAAGCCCTACGGAGCATCGGGGGATGCAGATGAACAGCGTTCCGCAGCACCTGAACAGCGAGGACCGCCAGGAGTACGAGCGGATCCTCGACGAGGCGCTGCGCTCCGCCCCACACCACCCGGAACTGGCCGCAGTCGGACAGCGGCTCAACCCCGAACAACTGCGCACCATGGCACTCAACGCCTCCGCACTCATCACGGTGGCCGCGGCGGCCGAGTACCAGCACTACGTGAAGGTCCGCGAGGAACTGCGCCACCCCGCGCCGTCCACCCCGTCGTCTCCGTCCGAGACCGGCTCCGCGGAGCCGGGCGCGGCCGCGATGGGGCTCGCCACCACCATGGGGGAGGCGGCCCAGGCCGCCGAAGCCGCCGGGGCGGGCGCCGTCGCCGCCGTCCTCACCCCTGTCCTCGCCGGGACCGCCGCGGTGATCTTCCTGCTCGTCGGCTACCTCCTCAGGGTGCTGGACCCCGAGCAGGCGTTCGCCCGGACCATGGTCACCGCCGGCTGGACGTTCGGGGCCGTGGCCGTGGCCGCGATCCTCGTCGCCACCGTCGCGCTGCTGCTCACCGCCCTGCGCAACCGTCCCTCCCTGGAGGCCGGACCGTACGGCGAACTGAGCGAGGAGGTCGACCAGGCCAGGGAAGCCTGGCGAGATGCCCTGCTGGAACGCGGCATCCTGCCGTTCCTCCGGGAGGCCCTCGCCGATCCCGGCACGGCGGCCGCCCTGCACACCGACCCGGCGCCCCCGGCCCCCACCAACCGCCTCCCGAAGATCGGCTATGACCGCCCGGGGTTCAGCAGCCCGGACGACGGCCGTTCGACCGGCCCGCGCCCGAGCTTCAGCAGCCCGGACTACAGCAGCCCGGACTTCGGCGGCCCGGAACACCAGCCGGAATAGGCACTCGGCTTGCGCCCCCGCCGACCCCGCCGAGGGGAGCGCAAGCCGTACGCCGGGCGCCGGACGGCTCTGGCGGAGAGCCGCCCCACGGGTCGGTGCAGCCCCGCGGGGCTCAGTGCTGCCCTGTGCGGGTCGGAGTCACAGGGGTGGCAGCCCGGAGTCGCACGTCCGCGCATCCGCGCATCCGCGCATCCGCGCATCCGCGCATCCGGTCAGAGAATGCCCGCCCGGCCGGCCGCGGTGACCCAGCTGGGGAACTCGGACAGCAGCCGGTCGTAGAGCTCCTGGTCCGGGAGGGTGCTGATGTCGTCCACGGAGAAGAAGCCCACGTTGTCGACGCGGCGTCCGGGCAGTGTGTCGAACCGCTCCAGGACGCCGTAGTTGGACCGGCCGAGCCCCACGAACTGCCAGAAGATCGGCTCCTCGACCGCCGCCCGCAGCTCCCGCTCGATCGCCGCGTCGCGGTAGACCCCTCCGTCGGAGAAGAACAGCACCAACGTCGGGGCGGCCGCCGGATTCTCCCGCACATACGACCTGACCTGGGAGATCGCCTTCTGCTCCTCGTTCTGGATGCCGACCGAGCGCATGTCGACCTGCCCCGGCTCCATCCCCTTGCGCGGCTTCTTGCCCCGCCGGAAGAGACTCATCTCACCCACCCGCACATGCAGCCGCAGCCACTCGGGGAGCTCGCCCAACCGCAGGTCGGGAAGGCGGGCGGCATCGCTGGCGAAGGTCCAGGCCTGCATCTCGCCGTCGTCGTCGAGCTCTGCCGCCACCGCGGCCATGCGTTCCACGACGTCCGCCACCACACCGCGTGAGTACAGGAACGCCATGGACCCGGAGGCATCGAGGACGAGCACGACCCGCGCGCTGATCCCCACCGCCCCCCGCTTGCTCAGACTGACGGCGACCTGCTCCTTGCGCAGCGACAGCCGCTTACGCATGTCGACGGGCAGCCGCTCCTCCCCCTTGGCCAGACGGGGGCCCGACGGTGGGGTGGCTGCCGGTGGGGTGATCGGAGGTGGGGCGATGGTCCGTGGGGTGACCGCGGGTGAGGCGACTGCAGGTGGGGCGACCGCTGGGCGGTTCGGAGGAGTGGCCGCGGGGCGGTTCGGTGGGGTGGCGGGCTGCTCCGGCTCGTCGTCGACCGTGATCCCGAAGTCCCTGGCCACCCCCGCCAGCCCGGAGGCGTACCCCTGCCCGACCGCCCGGAACTTCCAGCGCCCCTCGCGCAGGTACAGCTCACCGGCGATGAACGCCGTCTCCGTGTCGGCCTGCATCTCGAAGCGGGCCACTTCGGCGCGCCCGTCCCCACCGAGGAGTCTCAACGTCAGGCCGGTCACCTGGCCGAACGTTCCCCCGTCGGCCGACGCGCACAGCACCACACGCGTGATGGCGCCCTCCAGTGAGCGGAGGTCCACCTGGACGGTGTCGGTCAGGACACCGGCTTCGCTCCGCTTGCCGACGTGCCGTACGGCGCCGGACGCGTGCAGCGGCTGGTTGTAGAAGACGAAGTCCCTGTCGTCACGCACCCGTCCGTCCTGCGCCAGCAGCAAGGCCGAGGCATCGATGTCCGGCCCACCGGCCCCTTCGGCCCAGCTGAGTTCGACCCGTACGTCCGGCACGTCGACCGGCAGATTGGCACCCTTGCTCAGGGATCGCGCTGTCATGGAGGCAAGTCTGCCGAGCCGACGCTCTGGGGCAACCGAACGAGCGAGATCCTTTCCTCCTGGGCGACCGCCAAGAGCGTGCCGTCGGGACGCAGAGCCGCGACCGGTGTCGGTATGTGGGTGACGCCAAAGGCACCCACGCGGCGCGACACCTTCACCTCGGGCCACTCCGCCAGCACTTCACCGGTGATGACGTCGATCAGCCGAGGGTGCCCGTGCAGGGAGACGACGCGACCACCACCCGCGAGCAGCGTGCCGACCTCGAAATCGACAGAGCTTCGGTGCAGCCACGCGTGCTGGGACAGTGACCACACTCCGATCCGACGGCGTCCGAGCGAGGCGCCCCCCTCTTCGTCGAGGAACTCGTCTCCGGTCGCCACCGCCAGTCGGTCGTCGTCGAGCCAGCAGGCCGACTCCACCTCGGCGTCGATCCCCGGCTGCGTCGGCAACACCCCGCGCCCGTCCAGTACGGCCGGGTTCGCCAAGGCGCTCTCCAGATCGAAGACCTCGACGATTCCGTACGGATGCCACACCCAGCCGGCCACCAGCAGATGCCGGCCGTCCCCGCTCACCGACAGCCGGGAATGGAACACGTCCTTCGCTTCGCGGGCGCCGGCGGTGAGGCGCTGCCCTGACACCACGTCCTCGATCTGGAGAACGTTGTACTCCTCCGGACAGTGGACCAGGATCTCCCTGCCGTCCCTCAGGGCCCCCAGGGCCACGGGGTAGTCGTAGTCCTCGGCGTGATCCGGGCTGCGCGTCAGTGCACGGAGGGGGTGCGTTCCCTCCAGCAACAGCGCTTCGGTCCCCCGTTCCGCATGGACGACGCTGTAGCGGCCGGACGGTGAGACGACGCTTCTGTCGAAGCCTGGACCATGATCGGTGGCCGTCCGGCGCTCCACGCCATCGGTGCTCCACGCCCGGCCACCCACCGCATCGACCAGCTCATCGCCCTGCCAGGCCAACGACCGGACCGGCGCCGTCGACTTCACCCACTCCAAGGTCCCTCTCCCCCCGATCGCAGCAACGTCGTCTCCTTCTCCGTGACGGTCGCGCATGGGCGCTGTCCCCGGGCCTCGGGTCCCAGGGACAGCGCCGGTCCGAGTCCGTCAGTCAGCCAGCGGCAGGTACACCCGGTTCCCGCTCGCCGCGAACTCCTTCGACTTCTCCAGCATGCCCTCGGCGATCTCCTCCGCCGAGGCCCCGTCGGCCGCCCCGCCGCCGAACCGCTCGTTGATGCTCTGGCTGATCTTCATCGAGCAGAACTTCGGCCCGCACATCGAGCAGAAGTGCGCCGTCTTCGCCGGTTCCGCGGGGAGTGTCTCGTCGTGGAACTCCCGTGCCGTGTCCGGATCGAGGGCGAGGTTGAACTGGTCCTCCCAGCGGAACTCGAAGCGGGCGTCGGACAGCGCGTCGTCCCATTCCTGCGCACCGGGGTGCCCCTTGGCGAGGTCGGCTGCGTGGGCGGCGATCTTGTAGGTGATGACGCCGGTCTTGACGTCGTCACGGTTGGGCAGGCCCAGATGTTCCTTGGGCGTGACGTAGCAGAGCATGGCCGTGCCCCACCATGCGATCATCGCGGCACCGATGCCGGAGGTGATGTGGTCGTACGCCGGCGCGACGTCCGTCGTCAGCGGGCCGAGCGTATAGAACGGAGCTTCATCACAGATCTCCTGCTGAAGGTCGATGTTCTCCTTGATCTTGTGCATCGGGACATGGCCCGGGCCTTCGATCATCGTCTGAACATGGAAACGCTTCGCGATCCGGTTGAGTTCCCCGAGTGTCCTCAACTCCGCGAACTGCGCAGCGTCGTTGGCGTCCGCGATGGAACCCGGCCGCAGGCCGTCGCCCAGCGAGTACGTGACGTCGTAGGCGGCGAGGATCTCGCAGAGCTCCTCGAAGTTCTCGTAGAGGAACGACTCCTTGTGGTGCGCGAGGCACCAGGCCGCCATGATCGAGCCGCCACGGGACACGATGCCGGTCTTGCGGTTGGCGGTGAGCGGGACGTACGCAAGGCGGACACCGGCGTGGACCGTCATGTAGTCCACGCCCTGCTCGGCCTGCTCGATGACAGTGTCCTTGTAGATCTCCCAGGTCAGTTCCTCGGCGCGGCCGTCGACCTTCTCCAGTGCCTGGTACAGCGGCACCGTGCCGATGGGGACGGGGGAGTTGCGCAGCACCCACTCGCGGGTGGTGTGGATGTTGCGACCGGTCGACAGGTCCATGACCGTGTCGGCGCCCCAACGGGTCGCCCAGGTCATCTTCTCGACCTCCTCCTCGATGGAGGACGTCACCGCCGAGTTGCCGATGTTGGCGTTGACCTTCACCAGGAACCGCTTGCCGATGATCATCGGCTCGATCTCCGGGTGGTTGACGTTGGCCGGCAGTACGGCGCGGCCCGCCGCGATCTCCTCGCGAACCACCTCGGGGGAAACGTTCTCCCGGATGGCCACGAACTCCATCTCGGGTGTGATCTCCCCCCGGCGCGCATACGCGAGCTGGGTGACCGCCTCGCCGTCCCGCCCGCGGCGCGGTAGGCGCGGCCGGCCCGGGAAGACCGCGTCGAGGTTGCGCAGACCGCCGCGCGGTGAGGTGTGCTTGAGGCCGTCGTCCTCGGGGCGGACCGGGCGGCCCGCGTACTCCTCGGTGTCGCCCCGGGCGATGATCCAGTTCTCGCGCAACGGCGACAGGCCCCTGCGGACGTCCGTCTCGACGAGTGGATCGGTGTACGGGCCGGAGGTGTCGTACAGGGTGACCGACTGCCCGTTGGTGAGATGCACCTGACGAACCGGCACCTGTAGATCGGGGCGAGTGCCCTCGACGTACCCCTTGTGCCAGCCGATGGACTTCCCGGCCTCCGAGGCATTCACGTCGACCGTGCTTTCGCTGGTCGCGTTCTGCGTGAAGGCAGGCGTGCGTGCGTCCTTGTTGGTCATGAGACCTACTCCCTACGCCGGCATTACCCGGTAACAGGTTCGGCGGTCGACGCAGCGGCTACCGCCTGCCGATGTTTCATGTGAAACATCACTCGATTCGAGAGACGTTCCACGTGAAACATCGCGAAGACGGAGGTCAGCGCCCTCTCAGCCCGGTGCTCCGAGCTCCCGCGTGTGCAAAGGTTGTCTCCACGCTAGCGTCAATTCTGGCGCGGTGAACAGAGGGCCCGTGTCGTTCTTGCGATGATCGGTCGGTGACCACGACACACCAGCCCCCGTATCCGCCGCCCGAGCCGCCCCGCCGACCGGGCGCCGACAGCGGCCCCGGCAATGGCTCCGGCAGCGGTTCTGGCAGCGGCCCCAGAGGCGACGGCGACTTCAGCAACGGTCACGATCACCCGCGTAGTCCCGACCACGGGCCGGGATACGCAGGCGGGCTCGGCGGGTTGAGACGCGCCGGAACCCCTGGCGGTCGAGGACCCGGCCCGGTCGAGGGTCGCGGGGCAGGGCCGGGTGCGCAGTCGGGGCCGGTGGCGCAGTCAGGGTCAGGGTCGGGGAGCGGCGGCCGGGCCTACGGAAACGGTCCGGGGCCCGGGACCGGCCGGGGATACCGGAGCGAGCAAGGGCCCGGGAACGACCAGGGGTACGGGGGCGGCCAGGGATACGGGGACGGGTCCGTGCCCGAGCAGGAGTACAGCCCCGGCCATGGTTCCGGCCCTCGTCCTGAACGTGGCTCTGGTCCTGGTTCTGGTTCTGGTCCCGCCCCTGGTGACGGATACGGCTTCGACCGCGAACACGATCATGGGCAGAGCCACGACGGTGGTCATGGCGGCGGCCCCGGGAACAGTCCCGGCGAGGGCCACGGCGGCGGGCACGGCGGCGGGCACGGCCATGGCCCGGGTGACGGGCACGGCTCCGGTTCCGACGGCGGGCACGGGCATTCGCACAGCCACAGTCACGGCCCGGCAGCCCCCGTCTCCCAGCACCTGCGCAAGGTCATCGCGGCCATCCTCATCCCGTTCGGAGCCGCGGTACTGGTGGGGCTCGTGGTGCTGTGGCCCGGCGGAGCCCCGGCGCACGAACGCACCGGAGTCGGCTTCGACCGGCAGACCCAACAGGCCACGGTCACCAAGGTCGTGAGCTTGAGCTGCGCGTCGGTGAACGCCTCAGGCGACACCCCTACCGGCGACACCTCCACGGCCGAGGGCTCCGCCGCCCAGCAGCAGGCGGGCGGCACCTGCAAGCGGGCCACGATCCGGGTGGACACCGGAGACGACAAGGGCCGTACGTTCACCGAGATCGTCCAGCCCGACCAGTCACGGCAGTTGGAGCAGGGTGAGAAGGTCGTGGTCGCCTACGAGCCCTCCGCGCCGAAGGACCTCCAGTACTCGGTCACCGACGTGAACCGCCGCATCCCCATGGCGGTCCTGGCGATCATCTTCGCGGTCGCCGTCGTGGTCGTCGGGCGGCTGCGGGGCGTCATGGCGCTGGTCGCGCTGGCCATCAGCTTCATGGTGCTGAACTTCTTCGTACTGCCCGCGATCCTCCAGGGATCGAACCCACTGGTCGTGGCGGTGGTGGGCTCGAGCGCCATCATGCTGATCGCGCTGTATCTCTGTCACGGGCTCTCGGCGCGCACCTCCGTCGCGGTGCTCGGCACGCTGATCTCACTGCTGCTGATCGGCATCCTCGGCTCGCTGTTCATCGACTGGGCCGCGCTGACCGGCAACACGGACGACAACACCGGCCTGATCCACGGCCTGTACCCGTCGATCGACATGAGCGGACTCTTGCTGGCCGGCATCATCATCGGCTCGCTCGGCGTACTCGACGACGTGACGGTCACTCAGACCTCGGCGGTCTGGGAACTGCACGAGGCCAACCCCGCGATGGGCTGGCGCGGCCTGTACCGGGCCGGCATTCGCATCGGCCGCGACCACATCGCGTCCGTGGTCAACACGCTCGTCCTCGCCTACGCCGGCGCCGCGCTGCCGCTGTTGCTGCTCTTCTCGATCGCGCAGAGCAGCGTGGGCACCGTCGCCAACAGCGAACTGGTCGCCGAGGAGATCGTGCGCACCCTGGTGGGCTCGATCGGCCTGGTCGCCTCCGTGCCCGTCACCACGGCCCTGGCGGCCCTGGTGGTCTCCGCCGACCGGACAGGCCCTGGGAAGGCGCCCGTGACGGCTCCGGAAGCGACTCCTGCGGCGCCGGCGGGAGCGACGGGGGCGGCGGCCGCGGGCAGCGCCCAGGCCCGGGGCGGCCGGGGCCGGCGGCGCAAGCGCTGAGGCGGAAGGGCGCCCGAGTCCCGACCACACCGGCCGACTCGGGCGCACGCCTCACTCCGCTCGACAGGGCCGTTCGGCGCCTGCGCCACCTCATGAAGAAGCGTTCCTGCACAACGCCAACCGCAACGAAGCCTTCGCCGCACTCGCTTCGCCACCCTCGCCACCCCTCGCATTGCCATCACGTCAGCCGGCGCTCTGTTCCTCCGCCAGGATCCGGTCCAACGCCTCGTCCAGATGCGCGTCGAAATCGGCGAGAGCACCCTCCTGGCCCAACGGAACCAGCTTGTCGGTGCGGTCGAGGAACGCCACGAGCGGGGCCGCCGAGGAGCGGAACAGCGCCTGGTCACCACCGACCTGAAGCCGGATCAGGACCTCCCCCAGCACATCGGGATCCACCGGCGAGACGCGGACGTCCCCTTCGCCACACGGCCTGCCCACCCCGTCGATGAGCAACTCGCGCCCGAAAGCCCAGGTCACCGGGGCATCACCGGGCAGATGAAAGGTGAGTCGCACGGCATAGGGATCGCACGACTCGTAACCCAGCTCCACCGGAATGCGGAACGAGAGCTCCTCGGAGACGAGGAAGCTCATCATGACCTCTGCCTGTACTGCCTGTACGGACTCGCGCATCGCCTTGCCCTGTCATTTGCCGCCGACTGGCCGGGAATGGACCTTCTGACACTGCACGCATCTTGCTGAAAGTACACAACAGATCACAAGGAGTGAGTTTTCAGATACTGATAGAGATCGCCAGCGACCCCAGCAGCCGTCCGATCTCGCTCTGAAGTTGCCGGGCGGCCGGCAGCAGCCGGTCGGCGTGATGGGCGGGCAGAGAGATCGCCATCGTGGACGCCGTGGTGCCCACGGTGATCGGGACGGCGGCACACACCGTGCCCAGCGCGTACTCCTGCCGTTCGACGACCGGTTCCATGCGCCGCATCCGCTCCAGGCGCCGCAGCAGGGCGTGGTTGTCACGCACGGTGTACGGGGTGATCGACTCGGCGGGGTAGCGGGCCAGGTGGTCGCGACGGGCGTCCTCGTCCAGCTGGGAGAGCAGACACTGGCCGATGGCGTGCGCGTGTCCGGTCTCGCCGAAGTCGGCCCACTCCTCGACCGCCGGATTGCCCGGGGTGTCCGAGACGCACATGATCTCGATCTCGCCGTCGCGGTACCTGGCGTAGTACACGGGGACACCGATCGAATCGCGCCACTGCGCGAGGGTGTCGGCGACCGTGCTGCGACGTTTCTGCGCTGCTCCGCTCCTGCCGAGCCGCTCGGCGGCCTCGCCGAGGAAGAACAGCCCTCTGTCCCGTCGCAGATAGCCCTCGTGCACGAGGGTGCGCAGCAGGTGGTAGGCCGTGGGCAGCGCGAGTCCGGTCTCGCGGGCGAGCTGCTTGGCCGGAGCCCCGTACTCGTGCTCCGCGACGGATTCCAGCAGCCGCATGGCGCGCTGGACGGAGCCGATCAGGGTGGCCGCGGGGTGCGGATGCTCGGGGGTGGTCGTGTTCGGTGGGCGTTGCAGCGGGGGTGCGGCGGACCGCGGCCGGGCGGGGGGTGCGAACGGTTCTGCCGATGCGGTGTCAACCATGACCATGGGTCACTTCCGAAGCGCGAGGGGGAGGTCCGTGCGGGGAACACGGGAGGGGTGTGCGCCACTCGCGGGGGTTCGTACCCGCGACGAGTTCCGGACTTTAACCGTCTGCCACCACGTACAGACGGCCTGTCAGGGAAACTTCCCCCGGCCGAGGGAACAGGCGATTCCTGTTACCGCTCACCGGCCTCCCGCACCGCTCACCAGTCGCTGCGCGAGGAGGAACTCGAAGTGAACTTCCTTACGACGTAGATCAGTCCGCCGACCAGCGCCACGAAGACCAGCAGCTTGAAGAGCAGGCCGATCACGAACCCGACGACGCTGGCTATGAGGCCACCGAACACGACCAGGGCGATGACCGGCACCGCGACCCACTTCACCCACCACGGCATTCCCGCGAAGATCTCTCGCATGGCCCTTGTCCTCATCCTCTTCGTTCGATGTCCGGCACCCCTGTCGGGCCGGAGCGATTCGATGTCCTGCCGCCGATGCTAGGTCCGAAGAGGGTGCCGACGGGGGCCTCGCACCCCTTGTCCTCCCCTGACCGAACCCTTAGGGAACCCCGAGACCGCTGGTCGACCAGCGGACGGACACGCTCAGGCAGGACGCCGGACAGGCACCGTAAGGCCCTGCTCAGGACGGACTCCGGACGGAGGAGCTCAGCCCTCGGCCGGCGAGAAGACGACCAGGACCCGAAGGTCCTCGCTGATGTGATGGAACTTGTGGGCGACCCCGGCCGGGACGTACACCACACTGCCCCGCGCCACTTGAGTCGTCTCCAGACCGACAGTGATCGAGGCACGCCCGCTCACGACGAAGTACACCTCGTCCTGGTTGTGCGGATTCTGTGGATCATGCGCGCCGGCGTCGAGCGCGTACAGCCCGACCGACATGTTCCGTTCACGCAGAAACTGCAGGTAGGCACCGTCGTTGGCGGCTCGCTCCGCCTCCAGTTCATCCAACCGGAATGCCTTCATCGACCTAGTCCGCCCTCGTCCGGTGCTCGTTCTCGATCTCTCTGCCACGATCAGACACATGAAGAATTTCGTAGTCAAGACGATCGCCAACGCAGGCGCCCTGGCGGTCGCCGTCTGGCTGCTCGACAAGATCACCCTGACCGGTGACAGCACGGGCAAGAAGATAGGCACCCTCGTCGTCGTCGCACTGCTTTTCGGCCTGGTGAACTTCCTGGTCAAGCCGGTCGTGAAGGTGCTGACCTTCCCCCTGTTCATCCTCACCCTCGGCCTGATCACCCTGGTGGTCAACGCCCTGATGCTGCTGCTGACCTCGTGGTTGGCCGACAAGCTCGACCTGAGCTTCCACGTGGAGGGCTTCTGGACCGCGGTCCTGGGCGGCCTGATCATTTCCGTCGTCTCCTGGGCCCTCAACGTCGTCATGCCCGACGGCGACTGAGGCCGCGATGACCTACCGCGTCTGTTTCGTCTGCACCGGCAACATCTGCCGCTCGCCGATGGCCGAGTCGGTCTTCCGCGCGCGCGTGGACGACGCCGGTCTCGAGGGACTGGTCGAGATCGAGAGCGCCGGCACGGGTGACTGGCACGAGGGCGAGGGCGCCGATCCGCGTGCCCGCTCCGTCCTGGAGGAGCACGGATACGCCCTCGACCACGCGGCCCGGCGCTTCGAGCCGTCCTGGTTCGCCCGCCTCGACCTCGTCATAGCCCTCGACGCCGGCCATCTCAAGGCCCTGCGCCTCCTCGCACCCACCCAGGAGGACGCGGCGAAGATACGGCTGCTTCGGTCCTACACTCCCGCGGCAGCCGACGACCTCGACGTCCCCGACCCCTACTACGGGGGCCTGGGCGGCTTCGAGGAGTGCCTTGAGATGGTGGAGGAGGCGAGCGCCGGTCTGCTCGCCGCCGTACGAGACGACGTGGAAGGACGAATGGCATGAGCGGATCCGCTACCGACGGAGAGCTTTCCAGAGGCCCCGGCGAGGGCACGCGCGCGGTGCGGGCGGGGCTGCCCGAGCCGGTGAAGTACGAGCCGACCCTTCCCGGGCCGGTGTTCGCAGCGCACTTCCACCTGCCGGGCGAGCCCACGGGCCCGTACACCTACGGCCGTGACGAGAACCCGACCTGGACCCACCTGGAGCACGCCATCGGCGAGCTCGAGGCACCGGGCCAGGACGACGTCGAGACGCTCGCCTTCGCCTCCGGCATGGCCGCGATCTCGTCGGTGCTGTTCTCCCAGCTGAAGGCCGGGGACACCGTCGTACTGCCCGACGACGGCTATCAGGTACTGCCCCTGGTGCGCGCGCAGTTGGAGGCGTACGGCATCGAGGTACGCACCGCGCCGACCGGCGACGACGCCCAGCTGGACGTCCTGGACGGCGCGAAGCTGCTGTGGATCGAGTCCCCCTCGAACCCCGGGCTCGACGTGTGCGACATCCGGCGGCTCGTCGAGGCGGCACACGCGCGTGGCGCTCTGGTGGCCGTGGACAACACGCTCGCCACCCCGCTCGGGCAGCGCCCGCTGGAACTCGGCGCCGACTTCTCGGTGGCCAGTGGCACCAAGCAGCTCACGGGTCACGGCGACGTCCTCCTCGGCTACGTCACCGGGCGGGCCGGTACACCGATGACGGCCGTGCGGCGCTGGCGCAAGATCGTCGGAGCCATCCCCGGGCCCATGGAGGCCTGGCTCGCACACCGGTCGATCGCCACCCTCCAGTTGCGCGTGGAGCGGCAGAACACCACCGCCATGGCCGTGGCCGAGGCACTGCGGGGGAGGCCCGAGGTGAGCGGGCTGCGGTACCCGGGGCTGCCGGACGACCCGTCGCACAAGGTCGCCTCGCAGCAGATGCGTCGCTACGGGTGCGTGATCTCCTTCACGCTGGCCACGCGCGCGCACGCCGAGCGTTTCCTCGAGGCCCTGCGGCTCGTGGACGACGCGACGAGCTTCGGCGGGGTGCGGTCGACCGCGGAGCGGCGCGGGCGCTGGGGTGGGGACGCGGTGCCGGAGGGCTTCATCCGGCTGTCCGTCGGCGCCGAGGACCCCGAGGACCTGGTGGCGGATGTGCTGCGTGCGCTGGAGGAGTCGGCGCGGTGATTGCCTTACGGACCACCCGTCCGGGCCCCGCTACGCACAACGGACGGTCCGAGCCTCCCCCCTCGTGGCTCGGACCGTCCTCGGTTCTGCGCGCGAAGAACCGCGCGAACAAGGCTAGTTGACTCTGTGTCAGTGTCCAATCACAGTAGCGGCAGAGACCTATCGACTTATTTATAGTTGGGCCCTGCCTCAGAGCTGGAGGAAGGCGGGGGAAAGGGAGGATGCTCCGTGGATCTGGCTTTGCTGCGCACCTTCGTGACCGTGCACCGGGCCGGCTCCTTCACTCGCGCCGCCGCTCTGCTGGGACTGTCCCAGCCGGCCGTCACCTCACAGATCCGCACGCTGGAGCGGCAGCTCGGCCGTCCCCTGTTCCTGCGGCAGGCCCGCGGCGTGACGCCCACGAGCATCGGCGACGAACTCGCCCACAAGGCCGCTCCCCATCTCGACGCCTTGGTGGAGATCGCCGGAACCGGCCCCGACGACGAGTCCACCGGGCGGACGCTTCACCTCGCAGGGCCCCCCGAATTCACCGCCGAGCGGGCCCTTCCCACGCTCACCGAGCTGTCCGGCGACGACGGCCAGGGGTTCGCCCTGCGTGCCTCCTTCGGCAACGCCGAGGAGGTCCTGGAAGGCCTGGCTGCCGGCCACCACGACCTGGTCATCAGCACGGCGCGACCGCGCGGGGCGCTGCTCACGGCCACTCCGCTGTGCGACGAGGAGCACGTCCTGGTCGCCGCCCCGCAGTGGGACGAGCGGATCGATGCCGGGAAGCTGTGCCGCAAGGGCGCGACCGCGCTGGAGAACCTCCCGGTCGTCGAGGTCCACGAGTCCCTGCCCCTCGTCTCCCGCTACTGGGCCTCCGTCTTCGACTCGCGCCCCGCCGCCTCGGGCACCGTCATCGTGCCCGACCTGCGCGCGGTCCTCGCGTGTGCTGTCGCGGGTGCCGGTCTGGCCGTCCTGCCCCGCTATCTGTGTGCGACCGCTCTGGACCGCGGTGACATCGTCGCGCTCCACGAACCGGCGGTGCCGCCGCTACGGACGTACGTTCTTGTGGCGCGCACAGGAACGCTGGCGACGCCGCATGTCGCCCGGGCCCACGAATGGCTGCTGAGCGCGGCTACCGCGTGGTACTGACCCGGTTTCCCCCCGGTGGCAGGGAATGATCTCCTCCGGTGACCCCTCACGATGTTTCACGTGGAACCAGCCGGGCCACATTTCTCCCATGACCGTCCGACCCGTGGTCAAGCGCACCGCACGAGCCGTTCTGCTGGACGGCGACAACCTGATCCTGATCAAGCGCACCAAGCCCGGTGTGGATCCCTACTGGGTCACGCCCGGTGGCGGGGTCGAACCGGATGACGCGACGGTGGTGGACGCCTTGCACCGTGAGGTGCACGAGGAACTCGGCGCCAAGATCACCGACGTGGTGCCCTGCTTCGTCGACACCGTCGAGCACATCGGTGACGACGGGGGTGCGACCGGCGTGAAGGTGCAGCACTTCTTCGTCTGCCGTCTGGAGTCCATGGACCCGTCCCTGCGGCACGGCCCCGAGATCGAGGAACCCGCCGGCGAGTACGAGATCGTCCGTGTGCCGTTCACCCGGGTCGGGATCGCCTCCGTCCACCTCGTACCGCTGTCGCTGCGGCACTACCTCGACGGCAACATCGAGGGCGTCCGCGCCATGCACGCGCCCGACCTCGGCTGAGGGGCTGAGCCCGGTCCGGAGCGGTCTGCGGGACGCCTGGTCAGCTTCCGGCTGCGACGAGTTCCTCGACCGAGTCGTGCCGTATGCGCTCCGAGGGGATGCCGACGCCCCGCAGCGCGTCCACCCCGCTGCGGATCATGCCGGGCGGACCGGCGACATAGGCGTCGTACTCGGCCCAGGGCCCGAAGGTGCGTATCGCGTCGGGCAACTGGAGCAGACCGTGCCGGTCGACCACCGGGCGGACCTCCAGCCAGGGGTGGGACTGCTGGAGCCGGAGCATCGTGTCGATGTCGTACAGGTCGTGGTCGCTGCGCGCGCCGTAGAACACCTCGACCGGGCGGCGGGTGCCGTGCTCGGCGACATCCTCGACCAGCGCCTTGATGGGGGCTATGCCGGTGCCACCGCCCAGGCAGAGCAGCCCGCTGTTCCTGGTGTGATCGACGGTCATCGAACCGGCCGGGGGACCGAGCCGGATGACGTCGCCGGGCCGGGCGCGGTGCACCAGGGCGCTGGAGACCCAGCCCGCCGGGACGGCTTTCACATGGAACGCCAGCAGGCCGTCGGAGCGTGGTGCCGAGGCGAAGGAGTAGTGCCGCCAGATCCGCGGCCACCACGGCGTCTCCAGGCTCGCGTACTGCCCGGCGAGGAAGGGGTAGGGCTGGTTGGGCCGGACGGTGAGGATCGCCACATCCGGCGTTCTGAGGTCGTGCGTGACGACCTCCGCGTACCACCAGGGCGGGGCGCGCAGTTCGTCCACGGCCGCCGCGTCGATCATGACCTGGGAGATCGTGGTGTAGGTCCGGACCCAGGCCGCCTCCGTCTCGGCGTTCCACACGGCGTCCGCGTACTTGCTCAGCGCGCCGATGAGGCACTCGCCGACGGCCGGATAGTGCTCGGCCCTGGTGCCGTACTTGCGGTGGCCACGGCCCAGGTTCTGCAGGTATTCGACGAGGACCGCTTTGTTGTCCACGTGCTCGGCGGCGGTGAGCAGCGCCTTGAGCAGCCGGTCCCGTTGGGCGTCCATCGCGGGCGGGAACAGCGAGCGCAGGTCGGGGTGGCGGACGAACAGCAGCGCGTAGAAGTACGACGTGACCTTGTCCGCCACCGGGGCCACCTCGGCCATCGTGCGCCGGATGAGGACGGCGTCCGGAGACGCGTTGCCAGCGGGCGAGGGCCGGTGAGCGGACAGCAGGGAATCGACGGGCGAGGCGGTGACCTGTTGTACGGCCGAACGGGACTCGGTGAGCACGGCCCGCTGCGGGGGCCCAGGCACTTCCCCGGACACCGACGGCTGCGGCTGCTGCGTCGGCGGCAGCGGCGACGGCATGGGCGCCCGCTGCTGGACAGGTGCCCCGGGTTCCGCGCCGCCTCGAGAGGCGGCGGGCGCCTCGGGCGGGGCCGGCGCCTCGGGCGGGGCCGGTGGCCGAGACTGCACGAAGGGTGGTGTCTCGGCGGGGTGGTGGACCTCGGTGGGGGATTCCTGCCAGGGCGGCGAGGGGGGCTGTGCGCTCGCGGGGGCGGTCGTCGCGTCGTCGGGGGTCGGCGGGTCCGGGTGTATTCGGCGCTCGGCGTCCGTGGTGCCGCTCTGGGGCGCCTCGCCATGGGAGTCGACCGCGTTCCTGCCCACCGGGCGCAGTGCGGCCAGGCGACGGCCCTCAGAAGCCCCGTCCTCGCCCCGCGGAGCTGGCTCCGGCTGCTTGCGCGGTGTGAACCATCCGTCCCCGCCGCCGGACGTGCCGTTGTCGGCCGACCTGCTGGTCGGAGCGTCCATGGTGTGCCTCGCCTCGAACATCTTTCGGTCGGTCTGCGCACTTCCTGGATCGGAAGGTGCCTGCTTCCCCCGCAGATGGCTTGTTTTTCCGTTCGGTTCCACGACCAGGACCGCCACGGTCCACCCGTATTTGCCCTCCGCACCCACACGCAGGGCGCGTGTGAAAGGCGGGGCGGCACTCTCACCGCAGCATCCCATCCTGTCCGGGCGCCTCGGTCACATCACCGGAAATGCGGGTCTTCGATCCCTCCGTCCCGTTAGGCTGCATTGCCCTGTTCTCGGCTCGCGCGGAATGTATGCACCGCGTCGCGCGCACTTCGTCCCGGAAGCGAACCGGAGTCGACCATACCGGCCGCCGTCCGCCGCACAAGTCCCCCCCTTCCGTCCCTGGATCCCGCTCGGCACGCGAACCGCAGGTTTTCTTCGATCCAGGGTCGATGAGGGGTCAATCAGCGGTCGTGGCACACCAATTCATAGGCATCCCACAGATCCTTCCCCACGTAGGAGTGGGTCGCGAGGCCCGCCAGATGGCGGTCCGAGTTGACCGCCACGGAGACCGGCACGGCCCCGAACAGATCCTTGTCGGAGAGCGAATCGCCGTAGGCGACACAGTCGTCCCGCGTCACTCCGAACTCCGCACAGAGTCGGTCGGCGATCAGCACCTTCGCCGCCGCGCTCAGCACTCCCGCCGGGTCCATGGGCTCGGTGAAAGGGACCGCCGGGAACCGGGACCCATACGCCGCGTGGGCGCCCCACCCGGTGAGTCTTTCCACGAAGAAGGAAGGCGAGAGCGACACGACCGCGCAGTACTCCCCTCTGTGCCCTATCTCGGCCCAGACATCGCGGATGCGTGCCAGCCACGGCGCTCCTTCGAACGCCGCCGTCACATGCTCCTCGGTGAGCTGCGTCCAGAGTTCGTACACCTGCGCCGCGTACTCCGGCGGGCCGATCAACCCCGCGGAGATCGACTGCTCCAGCACCGCCGTCTCGGCCTCCAGGCCGAGTTGACGCGAGATCTCCAAGGGAGCGGACGTCCCGTGCAGCAGCGTGCCGTCAAGGTCGAAGAGGTGAAGTCTCGCCATGGGCCGAGGCTAACGGGCAGGCCTGAGATCTCCCTGACCGCGCCTCTCCCGGGCTTCCGTTCGCCCCTGTTTCACGTGAAACACTCCCGCACCGCCGTCGCCCTGGAGAGGGGCCGTAAGGCTGGACGGCGGGCCGGGACATGGCCAGAAGCACGTACGTCCCAGGGGAAACAGGTGGACGCCGACGGTACGGGTCGGACAGCCTGACCTGCGTGCCGACTCCTTCCCTCACCGCTCTGCCCATCCGTCGTCTGACGTACCGCGACCTCACCGCCTGCGCCGACTTGTCCGAGGACCGGGGGTGGCCGCGCGAGGAGCACAAGTGGGGCCTGCTCCTCTCGGCCGGAAGGGGATACGGCATCGACGACCCCGACGGCGGGCTCGTCAGTGCCTGCGTCGTCACCGAGTACGGTCCGCCCGGCCACCCCGCCCTCCGCGCCATCGGCATGGTGCTGGTCGCCGAGCGGTACGCCCGGCAGGGGGTCGGTCGGCGGCTGATGCGGCACGTCGTCTCCCTGCTGGGCACCACTCCGCTGACCCTGCACGCCACACCGAACGGCCGTCCGCTCTACGAGGAGCTGGGCTTCAAGACCACGGGCCGGGCGGAAATGGTGCGCGGGCGTCTCACGCCGGACGACATGGAGTCGGACGTCGTCACCCGCGCGGCCACGGCCGAGGACCTCACCGCGATCCTCCGGCTCGACGAGGCGGTCTTCGGCACCGATCGGACGCATGTGATCGCCCGTCTGCCCGCCTTCGCCGACCAGTTGCGGGTCGCCGAGGACGACGGCCGGATCATCGGTTACGCGGCCGCGTGGCCCAACATGGACACCCAGGTCGTGGGCCCGCTGATCGCCAGGGACACGAAGACCGCGAAGGCCCTGCTGGCCTCCCTGGCCGCCCGCACGGACCGGCCTCTGCGCACCGACATCGACGTACGGCACGAGGAACTGCTGGAGTGGGTGAAAGCGCGGGGCCTGGAGTCCGTTGCCTTCAACGCCGTGATGACCCACGGGATCACGGAGCTGCCGGGCGACTGGCGACGCCGGTTCGCGCCGCTGACGGTGGCGGCCGGCTGAGCCGGGGACACGACGGAACGCCGGTTCCCGTGCTGGACGGCAACCGGCGTTCTTCGTGACGTGACAGGTCAGACGAGCGTCTCCACGGCGGCCGTGGCAAAGCCGTGGTCCTGCTCCGGGGCGCCGCCCCCGACCCCGATCGCGCCGATCAGACGGCCGTCGCGGTGCACCGGCACTCCACCCGCGATGAACAACAGCGGCCGGTCGAGCGCGGTGGGCAGGGTGTGGAAGAGACCGCCCGGCTGCACGGCGTCTACGAGGTCTGCGGTGGGGGCGTTCAGCTGAAGCGCCGTGTACGCCTTGCGCGTGCTCGTCTCCCCGGAGATCAGTACGGCCCGGTCATCGCGGCGGAAGGCCAGCAGATGGCCGCCGGCGTCCAGGACGGTGACGCTGACCGTGACCCCGGCGGCCTCGGCGGCACGGCGGGCGGCCGTGACGAGGGCTTCGGCGTCGTGAATGGTCAGGGGCGCAAAGGTGGTGGTGCTCATGAGGGGAAGTTCTCCTTGCGATGTTGTCGGGGTGCGTCGAGGTTTTCGAGGTCCGGCGTGACCGAGGTCCTGGTGCTGCCGAGGCCGAACGCGGTCGAGGTCCGCGGTGATCAGGGATGGGCGCCGGCCCGCCGGGGCGGCCCTGGTCCAGCGAGGTGAGCGACGGGATTCACCGCTGGACGGCCGTCCGCCGCTCGACGGGCGTTCCACCGGCGACGACTGCGCCGGCACCGCAAGGGGCGTATTCACGGCGCTCCAGCGCGGCCGAGACGACGGCGAGGAGCAGGGCGCCCGCGGCAAGAGCGGCGCCGACCCAGTTCGGGGCGGTGTAGCCCAGGCCTGCGGCGATGACGAGACCGCCGAGCCAGGCGGACAGCGCGTTGCCCAGGTTGAAGGCACCGATGTTCACCGCCGACGCCAGCGTCGGCGCGCCGTGGGCCTGGTCCAGGACGCGCTTCTGGAGCGGTGGGACGGTGGCGAAGCCCAGGGCGCCGATCAGGACGATCGTGACGGCCGCCAGGACCTTGTTGTGGGCGGTGAGCGTGAAGAGCGCCAGGACGACCGCCAGGGCGCCCAGAGAGACGTACAGCATCGGCATCAGCGCGCGGTCGGCGTACCTGCCGCCGACGAGGTTGCCGCCGACCATGCCGAGCCCGAAGAGGACCAGCAGCCAGGTGACGGATCCGTCGGCGAAGCCCGTCACGTGCGTCATCATCGGCGCGATGTAGGTGATGGCCGCGAAGACCCCGCCGAAGCCGAGGACGGTCATCGCCATGGCGAGCAGCACCTGGGCGTTCTTGAAGGCGGCCAGTTCGTGCCGCAGGTGCACTCCCTCGGCCCGCGGCATCTCGGGCACGAGCTTGGCGATGCCGGCCAGGCCCACGACGCCCAGTACGGCGACGAGGGCGAAAGTCACGCGCCAGCCGACACTCTGCCCGACGAGAGTGCCCAGCGGAACGCCCACGACGTTGGCGACGGTGAGGCCGGTGAACATCATCGCGATGGCCCCGGCCTTCTTGTCCGGGGCGACCAGGTCGGCGGCGACGACCGAGCCGATGCCGAAGAAGGCGCCGTGGGCGAGTGAGGCGACCACGCGGCCGATCAGCATCACGGCGAACGAGGGGGCGACGGCGGACAGCAGGTTGCCGACGATGAACAGGCCCATCAGCAGCATCAGCATCCGCTTGCGGGAGATCTTGGTGCCGAGGACCGTCATGAGCGGGGCACCGAACATGACACCGAGCGCGTAGCCGGTCACGAGGAAGCCGGCCGTGGGGATGGAGACCCCGAAGTCGCCCGCGACCTCGGGCAGCAGACCCATGATCACGAACTCGGTCGTCCCGATTCCGAAGGCCCCGATCGCGAGGGCCAGAAGCGCGAGAGGCATAGGAGGTAACACCTTCCGAGATGATTGCAGATGCGCTTAACGTGCTTCCACAATAGTTGCAGACGCGGGCTATAGGCAAACGCCGTATATTGCGGGATTGCTCTATCCTGGTCTGAGCCGCTCCGGGACGGAGGAGAATCCCCATGACTGCGACGGACCCCGCGCTCACCGCTCTCGCCCAGGGCTGGTGCGCCCTCTCCCTGCTGCACGGGAGGATCGAGGCCCACATCGAGCGCGCGCTGCAGAGCCGGCACGACCTGAGCGTGCGCGAGTACTCCCTGCTCGACGTGCTCAGCCGGCAGCACGACGGCGAGGGAGGCCATCTCCAGATGAAGCAGGTGGCCGACGCTGTCGTCCTCAGCCAGAGCGCGACCACCCGGCTGGTGACCCGGCTCGAGGACCGCGGGCTGCTCGAGCGCTACCTGTGCCCCACCGACCGCCGTGGCATCTACACCAACGTCACCGAAGCCGGTCTGAAGCTGCTGGCCGAAGCCCGTCCGACCAACGACGCCGCCCTGCGCGAGG
Source organism: Streptomyces sp. NBC_01334 (assembly GCF_035983595.1). Lineage (NCBI taxonomy): Bacteria > Bacillati > Actinomycetota > Actinomycetes > Kitasatosporales > Streptomycetaceae > Streptomyces > Streptomyces sp. NBC_01334. The sequence continues at coordinate 4,961,494 of NZ_CP130718.1, forward strand.
CGCTCGACGAAGCCGCCAGGAACGCGGAACTGGCCCCGCTGGTACGGGTCGTGGAGTCACTGAACGCACCCGTCGCCGCCTCGGGCACATAGGGTGCGGGACATGGGAGATCTTGAAATACGGGCTGCCGTCGCCGAGGACATCCCCGCGATCGTCGGCATGCTCGCGGACGACCCCCTGGGCGCACAGCGCGAGTCGCCTGACGATCTCAGCCCCTATCTGACCGCCCTGGAACGGCTCACCGCCGACCCGAATCAGCGCCTGGTCGTCGCCGTCCGTGAGGGACAGGTCGTCGGAACGCTCCAGCTGACGATCATTCCCGGCCTGTCCCGGCGCGGCTCGACCAGGTCGATCATCGAAGGCGTGCGGGTGCACGCCGACGAGCGCGGCAGCGGCCTGGGCACGCGGTTCATCGAGTGGGCGATCGAGGAGTCCCGGCGCGAGAACTGCCAGTTGGTGCAGCTCACCTCCGACAGCACGCGCACCGACGCCCACCGCTTCTATGAGCGCCTGGGCTTCGTCGCCTCACACGTGGGCTTCAAGCTCCAACTCTGAGGACTCCGGGACCGAACAGAAGCGCCCTGTTTCACGTGAAACAGGGCGCTTCCGCTTCGTGCGGGGCTAGCCGATACCGCGCCAGCCCTCGGGGTCGATGCCACCGGGCACAGTGGCCCGCACGTCGTACGGCTGACGCGTGAACACGAACGACCCGAGGTCCAGGTGGTCCACGCTCCCGTCCGGCCGCCGTACGACCCGCAGGAGCTCTCCGGCGTAGTAGCCCTCCAGGCCGGTCCAGGTACCGTCCCCGTTCGGCCTGAACCGGGAGCGCCGCCCGGCGCCGGCCAGCGGCCCCAGGGAGACCAGCCCGTCGGCCGTCACCCGCAGGGCGAAGGGGCTGGTCCCCCAGTGCCACTGGCCCGCCAGGTCCAGGACGGCGGGGTCCACCTCCCGCAGCGGACGCCACGGCTCGGGAATCCGCGGCTCGGCCTCGGCGACGATCCGTACGAGATCGGCGGCCACCTGGGACGTCAGCAGGCCGGACGTGCAGTTGGCGAGCACCACCGCGGCCACGTCGTCCGCCACACCGATGGTGAGGGTGGCCAGGAAGCCCGGCACCGAGCCGGAGTGGCCCACGAGCAATCGACCGTCCCGGTGCTGGATCTGCAGCCCCAGTCCATAGGTGGAACCGTCAGCCACGTCCGGCAGTCCGGCCGGTGCCGCGGGCATCCACATCTCGTGCAGGGTCTCCACGCTCAGGACGCGGTCGTCGCCCCGGGCCAGGAAGGCGGCGAATCGCGCGAGGTCGCCGGCCGTGGACCAGAGCTGGCCGGCCGCGGCCATCCGCCCGAAGTCCTCGGCGGGCTCGGGCAGCAAGACGTCGGCCCAGGGATGGACCGCCCAGCCTCCCGCGGCCGGGGCCTGCGACCGGACGGTCGTACGGTCGAGCCCCAGAGGTTCGAGTACTTCCCGTCGCAGTACCTCTTCCCAGGGCGCTCCACGGAGTTCTTCCACGAGAGCACCCAGGAGTGAGTAGCCGGGGTTCGAGTAGTGGTGACGTCGGCCGGCCGGAAACGGGGCGGCCTGGTCACCGAGGACGTCGGCGAGCTCGGGCCGCAGCGAACCCGGAGTCCGCTCCCACCAGGGGCCGGGCGACTCCGCCGCCAACCCACCGGTGTGGGCGAGCAGTTCGGCCACCGTGGCCTCCCCCGCGCCGGATCCGGGCAGATGCTTCTCCAACGGGTCCTCGAGGTCGAGCATTCCTTCGTCCCGCAGTCGCAGCACGAGCACGGCGGTGAAGGTCTTGGTGATCGAGCCGATCCGGTACTGCACGTTCTCGTCCGGCGCGTGCCCGTCGACCGAGGTCCGCGCCCCGTGCCACACGGCCCGCCCGTCCCGTACGACCGCGGCGACCAGGGACGGGGCCCGTCCCTCGGTCTGGGCCACGGCGATCCGGTGCAGCAGCGCCCGCCGGGTGCCGGGAAGCAGCTCTTCCTGAGGTGTTGTCATGAGCCCAGTCCACCCGCCCGCGCGGCCGACGTCGAGTTCATTCCGCCCAGGGCACCGGATCAGGTCTGCGCCATGTCCACGAAGCGGGAGTAGTGGCCCTGGAAGGCGACGGTGATCGTGGCCGTCGGGCCGTTACGGTGCTTGCCCACGATGATGTCCGCCTCGCCCGCGCGCGGAGACTCCTTCTCGTAGGCGTCCTCACGGTGCAGCAGGATCACCATGTCGGCGTCCTGCTCGATGGAGCCGGACTCACGCAGGTCGGACACCATCGGCTTCTTGTCCGTGCGCTGTTCGGGACCACGGTTGAGCTGCGAGAGCGCGATCACCGGGACCTCCAGCTCCTTGGCCAGCAGCTTGAGGTTACGGGACATGTCCGAGACCTCCTGCTGACGGCTTTCGGAACGCTTGGAGCCACCGGCCTGCATCAGCTGGAGATAGTCGATGATCACGAGCTTGATGTCGTTGCGCTGCTTCAGGCGGCGGCACTTGGCCCGGATCTCCATCATCGACAGGTTCGGGGAGTCGTCGATGTACAGCGGTGCGGAGGAGACCTCGGGCATCCGGCGCGCCAGACGGGTCCAGTCCTCGTCCGTCATGGTGCCGGAACGCATGTGGTGCAGGGCAACGCGGGCCTCGGCGGACAGCAGACGCATCGCGATCTCGTTGCGTCCCATTTCCAGGGAGAAGATGACGCTGGGCAGGTTGTGCTTGATCGACGCCGCGCGCGCGAAGTCCAGCGCGAGCGTCGACTTGCCCATGGCGGGACGCGCCGCGATGACGATCATCTGGCCCGGGTGCAGACCGTTGGTGAGCGAGTCGAGGTCCGTGAACCCGGTGGGCACACCCGTCATCTCGCCGCTGCGCGAGCCGATCGCCTCGATCTCGTCGAGGGCACCCTCCATGATGTCGCCGAGCGGGAGGTAGTCCTCGCTGGTGCGCTGCTCGGTGACCGCGTAGATCTCGGCCTGGGCGCGGTTGACGATCTCGTCGACGTCGTCGTCGCCCGCGTATCCCATCTGCGTGATGCGGGTGCCGGCCTCGACCAGGCGGCGCAGCACGGCGCGTTCGTGGACAATCTCCGCGTAGTACTCGGCGTTGGCGGCGGTCGGCACCGTCTGGACGAGGGTGTGCAGATAGGACGCGCCGCCGACCTTGTTGATCTCGCCGCGCTTGGTGAGCTCGGCGGCGATCGTGATGGGGTCGGCCGGCTCGCCCTTGGCGTAGATGTCCAGGATCGCCTGGTAGATCGTCTCGTGCGCGGGCTTGTAGAAGTCGTGGCCCTTGAGGACCTCGACCACGTCGGCGATCGCGTCCTTGGACAGCAGCATGCCGCCGAGGACGGACTGCTCGGCGTCGAGGTCCTGCGGCGGTACCCGCTCGAAGGTGGTGCCACCGCCTTCCCACTCGCCGCTTTCCCGGCCGCGATCGTGCTGTTCGTCACGACCGCGCCCTCCTTCGCCGCGCCGCCGGGCAGGAGGCAGACGATCACTGGGCCCGCTGTCGGCCCACGGGTCGTCCAAGGGCTCGGAAATGCTCACCGAGCAGCCTCCTCCCGTCCGCCGAGCGGACCTCGCCATGCCTTCTTTCTACGGCACGGCACTGACAATCGAGAGCGCCAACTCCGGTTGTGGCGCGTCGGTTTTATGAGGGTTTCCTCGGCCGACGGACGGAGCGGGCGCCGGACCACGGTAGGCCCGTCGGCACCGTCAGCCAATCTGGTTATCCACAGGCCATGTGGACGACGGCCCCGATGCTGTGGAGAACTCCGCAAAACCTGTGCACGACCCGGTGGACAGCCCTGTGAACAAGCCCTCTTCTTTTCTTGCGAAGCACCTCTGACCTGCACCTTCGCCATCCACCGGCTGTGCAGAAGAAAAAGTTGCCCGGTCGGACCAAGATCTCTTCGAACGGCGCGCAAGACACTACACGGCGTGAGGAGAGGTAAGGGTCACAAGGGGACTGGATCTATTACCTGTGGACGATTAGATTGGTGCTCATGACACAGGCTCCCGCGTCCCCCGAGACCGTCCGACGGCAGCACGATCGAGAGATCGTCGCACTGGCCGTCCCGGCCTTCGGCGCGCTCGTCGCCGAGCCGCTCTTCGTCATGGCCGACAGCGCGATCGTCGGCCATCTGGGCACCGCCCAACTGGCCGGACTCGGCATCGCCTCCGCGCTTCTCATGACAGCCGTCAGTGCCTTCGTCTTCCTCGCCTACGCCACCACCGCCGCAGTAGCGCGCCGCGTGGGCGCCGGTGACCTGCCGGCAGCCATCCGCCAGGGCATGGACGGCATCTGGCTGGCGCTGCTGCTAGGCGCCGCTGTGATCGCGGCCGCCTTGCCCTCTGCCCCGGCACTCGTAGAACTCTTCGGCGCCTCGGACACCGCCGCTCCCTACGCGACCACCTATCTGCGCATCTCGGCACTCGGCATCCCGGCCATGCTCGTCGTACTGGCCGCGACCGGTGTCCTGCGTGGACTCCAGGACACAAGGACACCGCTCTGTGTCGCCGTCGCTGGCTTCGTCGCCAACGCCGCGCTGAACGTCGGCCTCGTCTACGGCGTGGGCCTTGGAATCGCCGGCTCTGCCTGGGGCACCGTGATCGCCCAGTGGGGCATGGCCGTGGTCTACCTCGCCGTGGTGGTGCGCGGAGCCCGGCGCCATGGCGCGTCGCTGCGCCCCGACGCCGCCGGCATCAGGGCTTCCGCCCAGGCCGGGGTTCCCCTGCTGGTCCGCACGCTCTCACTGCGGGCCATTCTGATGATCGCCACAGCCGTGGCCGCCCGCCTCGGAGACGACGACATCGCAGCACATCAGATCGCTCTGGCCCTGTGGAGCCTGCTGGCCTTTGCCCTCGACGCCATCGCCATAGCCGGACAGGCCATCATCGGACGGTATCTCGGTGCCGACGACGCCCAGGGCGCCCGTGACGTCTGCCGCCGCATGGTCCAGTGGGGGATCGCCGTGGGTGCCCTGCTCGGTCTCTTGGTCGTGATCGCCCGCCCCGTGTTCCTGCCGCTCTTCACCAGCGACCCTGCCGTGAAGGAGGCCGCACTGCTGGCTCTTCTCGTGGTGGCGCTCTCCCAGCCCATCTGCGGCATCGTCTTCGTACTGGACGGTGTGCTGATGGGTGCGGGGGACGGCCCCTACCTCGCCTGGGCGATGGTGCTCACCCTGGCCGTCTTCACTCCCGTGGCCCTGCTGGTACCGGTGCTCGGCGGCGGTCTTACCGCGGTGTGGGGAGCGATGACGCTGATGATGGCGGTCCGCATGCTGACCCTCTGGCTGCGGGCCCGCTCCGGCCGCTGGATCGTCACCGGCGCCACCCGCTGACTGTTTCACGTGAAACCGGCGGTCGCGTGAAACGGCCGTTTCGCACAGGACCCGCCGTTTCACGTGAAACAAGCAAGCGGAAGGGGCCGCCCCCCACAGGGTGCGGCCCCTTCTCAGCTCTTCGAGCCAAACGCAGCGATCAGGCCGCGACGACCTCGATGTTGACCTTGGCGGCAACCTCGGGGTGCAGACGCACGGACGTCTCGTGGGCGCCCAGGGTCTTGATCGCCGAGCCGAGCTCGATGCGACGCTTGTCGACCTCGGGGCCACCGGCAGCCTTGATCGCGGAAGCGATGTCGGCCGGGGTGACGGAACCGAAGAGACGACCGGCGTCGCCGGAGCGGACGGCCAGACGGACCTTCACGCCCTCGAGCTGGGCCTTCACAGAGTTGGCCTGCTCGATGGTCTGGATCTCGTGGATCTTGCGAGCACGACGGATCTGCTCGACGTCCTTCTCGCCACCCTTGGTCCAGCGGATAGCGAAATTCCGCGGGATCAGGTAGTTGCGAGCGTAGCCGTCCTTGACGTCGACGACGTCGCCGGCGGCACCGAGGCCAGAGACCTCGTGGGTGAGGATGATCTTCATTTGTCGGTCACCCTTCCCTTATCGCGCCTGAGCGGTGTACGGCAGCAGCGCCATCTCACGGCTGTTCTTGACGGCCGTGGCGACGTCACGCTGGTGCTGCGTGCAGTTGCCGGTCACGCGGCGGGCACGGATCTTGCCGCGGTCGGAAATGAACTTCCGCAGCATGTTCGTGTCCTTGTAGTCCACGTACGTGACCTTGTCCTTGCAGAAAGCGCAGACCTTCTTCTTAGGCTTGCGCACAGGCGGCTTCGCCATGGTGTTTCTCCTGTGTGATCAAGAAGTTGGGATACGACCCACCCTCGACCCGGACGTGCCCGGAGACCCCGGGCCCGAACGGCCTAGAAGGGGGGTTCGTCCGAGTAGCCGCCACCGGCACCACCGCTGCTGCCGCCGCCGGAGTTCCCACCCCAGCCGCCGCCACCGCCACCGGCGCCCTGGTTGCCACCGGCGGGAGCGCCGGTTGCCCACGGGTCTTCGGCGGGAGCGGCGCCGCCCTGCTGGCCGCCGCCGGAGTTTCCACCCCAGCCGCCGCCCTGCTGGCCGCCACCGCCACCGCCGCCGTAACCACCCTGGCCGCCCTGGCCACTGCGGCCGGAAGCCTTGGTGACCTTGGCCGTGGCACTGCGCAGGCTGGCGCCGACTTCCTCGACGTCCAGTTCGTAGACCGTGCGCTTGACGCCCTCACGGTCCTCGTAGGACCGCTGCTTCAGCCGGCCCTGCACGATGACGCGCATGCCTCGCTGGAGCGACTCCGCGACGTTCTCCGCCGCCTGACGCCAGACCGAGCAGGTCAGGAACAGGCTCTCGCCGTCCTTCCACTCGTTCGTCTGGCGGTCGAAGGTGCGGGGAGTGGACGCGACACGGAACTTCGCGACCGCCGCACCGGAGGGGGTGAAGCGCAGCTCGGGGTCGTCGACAAGATTGCCGACGACCGTGATGACGGTCTCGCCTGCCATGGGGGAACCTCTCGGCGGGTTTGCTGCTGGCTGCTAGTGCTGCTACTCAGAATCCCGAGATCAGCTGAGCGAGAGAGCTCAGTGGGTCTCGGGACGGAGGACCTTGGTCCGGAGGACCGACTCGTTCAGGTTCATCTGGCGGTCGAGCTCCTTGACGACCGCAGGCTCTGCCTGAAGGTCGATGACCGAGTAGATGCCCTCGGGCTTCTTCTTGATCTCGTACGAGAGACGACGACGGCCCCAGGTGTCGACCTTCTCCACCTTTCCGTTGCCCTCACGGACGACGGAGAGGAAGTTCTCGATCAGCGGGGAGACAGCGCGCTCCTCGAGATCGGGGTCGAGGATGACCATCACTTCGTAGTGACGCATGTGGAACCCACCTCCTTTGGACTCAGCGGCCACGGTCGATCCGTGGCAGGAGGGTTGTGATGCGTACGCAACGGTATCGGCCGCCACTGACAATCGGGGGTCGGCTTGCGACTTCCCCGCTCTCAGCTGGACGGACACCCTGGCAAGCCTGGGCAGACACCGGTGCAGAGGGTACAGAGTACCTGCACACACGCTTCCGGTTGAAATCCGGCGTGGATGACCGTCAGTCTGTACACGTCGGGTGTGTATGGCGCTACGATGCGCCGCTTTCGCAGGAGGTGCCCCATGGCACAGGCATTGCGACCCAATACCGCCGGTTCTCTCTTCGCCACCGACGGCAGAGCCCATCCAATCCAGGACACCCTGCTGGCAGTGACTCTGGTGCTCGGCGTGACGGCCTTCATCACGTCGTTCTTCCACAGCCTTCATCTGCTCAGCTCCTGGGCCGGCCTGGTGGGAATCCTGACCGGCGCGTACGGACAGTGGATCTCCGAGACCACCCGTGAGCGCTTCGGTCTGATCCTGGGTCTCGGTGCCGCAGGCGTCGGCTTCTACATCGGCATGGCCAACGGCGGCCTCTTCGGCTGAACCCGGTGACCGGACCGGCGCCGATGCCCGCACCACGGGCACCGTCCGCGCCGGAAGACGCGTAGGACACCTACGAATCCGGACGGAACGCCCCGGCCGCGCGCGGGCCGGGGCGCAGGTTCCGTACGGCCAGTCAGGCCGCTCGCCAGGCGCAGTAGGCTTCGGCGCGAGAGCCGGAGCCCCTGTACCCATGGGGACACACCAGCCCGAGGAGCGCCCCGAATGAGCCTGACCCTGAGGACGATCAGCCGCGAGCAGCATCTGGCATACATCCAGAGCCTGCCGTCGGCGAGCCACATGCAGGTTCCGGCCTGGGCCGATGTCAAGGCCGAGTGGCGTTCGGAGAGCCTCGGCTGGTTCGACGAGCGCAACGGTGAACTGGTCGGCGTGGGCCTCGTCCTCTACCGCCAGCTGCCCAAGATCAAGCGCTACCTGGCCTACCTTCCCGAAGGCCCGGTCATCAACTGGTACGCGCCGAATCTGACCGACTGGCTGGAACCGATGCTGGCGCACCTCAAGCAGCAGGGCGCGTTCTCGGTGAAGATGGGCCCGCCGGTGATCATCCGTCGCTGGGAGGCCACCTCCATCAAGGCCGGCATCCAGAGCCCGGACGTGAAGAGACTGCGCGACATCGAGGCCGACTTCATCGAGCCGCGCGCCTTCGAGGTGGCTGACAAGCTGCGCCGCATGGGCTGGCAGCAGGGCGAGGACGGCGGTGCCGGCTTCGGCGACGTCCAGCCGCGCTACGTCTACCAGGTGCCGCTGGCGAACCGTTCCCTTGAAGAGGTCCACAAGAACTTCAACCAGCTGTGGCGCCGCAACATCAAGAAGGCCGAGAAGGCCGGCGTCGAGGTCGTCCAGGGCGGTTACCACGACCTCGAGGAGTGGCAGCGGCTGTACGAGATCACGGCCGTGCGGGACCACTTCCGGCCGCGTCCGCTCTCCTACTTCCAGCGCATGTGGTCGGCCCTCAACACCGAGGACCCCAACCGCATGCGGCTGTACTTCGCCCGCCACAACGGCGTGAACCTGGCGGCGGCGACGATGCTGATCGTCGGCGGTCACGTCTGGTACTCCTACGGCGCGTCCGACAACATCGGCCGTGAGTTCCGGCCCTCGAACGCGATGCAGTGGCGGATGCTGCGCGACGCCTACGCGCTCGGCGCGACCGTCTACGACCTGCGAGGCATCTCCGACTCGCTGGACGAGACCGACCACCTCTTCGGCCTGATCCAGTTCAAGGTCGGCACGGGCGGACAGGCCGCGGAGTATCTCGGCGAGTGGGACTTCCCGCTGAACAAGCTGCTCCACAAGGCCCTCGACATCTACATGTCGCGCCGCTGACGTCACGTTCAGTGATTCCATACCTCTGACACCTCTGACGCGTTTCCCCACACCGCAGCCACGAGAAAGGTCCCAGGTCCGGCCATGGCGCTCACCCTCTACGTCGACACCGCGCGCTGGCGGGCGCATCACAAGCACGTGCAGGAGCAGTTCCCGGGACTCGTCCCGGTCTGCAAGGGCAACGGCTACGGCTTCGGGCACGACCGGCTGGCCGAGGAGGCCACCCGGCTGGGCTCGGACGTCCTCGCCGTCGGCACGACGTACGAGGCCGCGCGCATCAAGGACTTCTTCGGCGGCGACCTGCTGGTGCTGACGCCCTACCGGCGCGGTGAGGAGCCCGTCCCGCTGCCCGACCGGGTCGTGCGCTCGGTGTCGTCGATCGACGGCGTGTACGGCCTCGTGGGCGCTCGGGTGGTCATCGAGGTGATGTCGTCGATGAAGCGGCACGGCATCAGCGAGCAGGACCTGCCGCAGCTGCACGCCGCCATCGAGAACGTCAGGCTCGAGGGTTTCGCCATCCACCTCCCGCTGGACCGCACCGACGGCTCCGACGCCGTCGAGGAGGTCATCGGCTGGATGGACCGGCTGCGCGCGGCCCGGCTGCCCCTGCACACGATGTTCGTCAGCCACCTCAAGGCCGACGAACTCGCCCGGCTGCGGCAGCAGTTCCCGCAGACCCGCTTCCGGGCCCGTATCGGCACGCGGCTGTGGCTGGGGGACCACGAGGCCACCGAGTACCGCGGTGCCGTCCTCGACGTCACGCGGGTCGCCAAGGGCGACCGCTTCGGCTACCGGCAGCAGAAGGCGGCCTCCGACGGCTTCCTGGTGGTCGTGGCGGGCGGTACGTCGCACGGGGTGGGCCTGGAGGCCCCCAAGGCCCTGCACGGCGTCATGCCGCGCGCCAAGGGCGTCGCCCGGGCCGGCCTCGCCACGGTGAACCGGAATCTCTCCCCGTTCGTCTGGGGTGGCAAGCAGCGCTGGTTCGCCGAGCCGCCGCACATGCAGGTCTCCATCCTGTTCGTGCCCTCGGACGCGCCGGAGCCGCACGTCGGCGACGAACTCGTGGCCCATCTGCGGCACACCACCACGCAGTTCGACCGGATCGTGGACCGCTGAGGCACGAGCGCCGAAGAACGCAGCAACGAAAAGGCCGTACACGCAGACTCCGTGTACGGCCTTTCCCGTGGGCCCGCTGCCGGGCCCTGACGCCTCGGGCGGCGCCCTGTTCGCTCAGAGCGAACTGTCGGTGGTGTCCTGCTTGCCCCAGTCCACCTGCGGCCCGTCGAAGTGGGAGGCGTGCCGGGGCGGATGGGCTGCGGCGCCGAGCACGAAGACGTCCTCCGCCCCGTCGAGCACTCCGCCCGAGGGGTCGTCGTCGCCCGCCTGCCGCACCACGTCCCGCTCCGGCATCAGGATGTCCCGCACGATCACGCCGCACAGGTAGAGCGTTCCCAGCAGATGCACGCCGATGGCCCAGTGGTAGCCGTCGGTCGGCAGCCCCTTGTGGGCGTCTCCGCTCGTCGTGTACGCGAGGTACATCCAGATGCCCAGGAAGTAGGCGACCTCGCACGCCTGCCAGATCAGGAAGTCCCGCCACTTCGGCCGGGCCAGCACCGCCAGCGGCACCAGCCACAGGACGTACTGCGGCGAGTAGACCTTGTTGGTGAGGATGAAGGCGGCGACGATCAGGAAGGCCAGCTGGGCGAAGCGGGGCCGGCGGGGCGCGGTCAGCGCCAGCACGGCGATGCCCGCGGCGCACAGCACGACAAGAAGCGTGGCAAGAGTGTTGACGCTGTCGGTGGTGAGGGGATCGCTCGAGTTCTGCGCCATGATCAGCCAGAAGGAGCCGAAGTCGACGCCCCGCTCCTGGCTGAACCGGTAGAACTTCGACCATCCCTCGAAGGCGAAGAGCATGACCGGCAGGTTGACCACCAGCCAGGCGACGACCGCACCGCCCAGGGCCTTTCCGAAGTCCCGCCACTTGCCCGCACGCCAGCACAGCACGAACAGGGGTCCGAGCAGGAAGACGGGATAGAGCTTGGCGGCCGTGGCGAGCCCCAGGAGGACCCCGAAGGCGAGCGACCGGCCCCGCGACCACATGAGCATCGCCGCGGCCGTCAGAGCGACCGCCAGCAGGTCCCAGTTGATGGTGGCGGTCAACGCGAAGGCGGGGGCCAGGGCGACCAGCAGACCGTCCCAGGGGCGCCGGGCGTGGGTCCGGGCCACACAGACGGCGATGACGGCCGCGCACGCCATCAGCATCCCGGCGTTGACCATCCAGTACCACTGTTCCTGGTCCTGGATGCTGCCGCTGCCCGGCGTCAGCCAGTTGGCCACCTCCATGAACACGCCGGTCAGCACCGGGTACTCGAGGTAGTCCATGTCGCCGGGAAGCTTGTCGAAGTACGGCACGAGCCCGTCGGCGAAACCGCGTCCCTGGTAGAGGTGCGGGATGTCCGAGTAGCAGGCGTGCGTGTACTGGGTGGTGGCACCGAAGAACCAGCCGCCGTTGTAGCAAGGCGCCTTCTGGATCAGTCCTAGGGCGAACATCCCGATCGCCACGAGCGCGATGATCCGCACGGGGGTCCACCAGGACGTCCCGAGCAGGGCCCGGCGGCCGATAGGACCGCCGATCAGCTCACTGCCGGCCGTGGCCACCGGGTCGTCGCTGGTCGGCTTCACCGGATCCGGCTCGTGCGCGCGCGTCGGCGTCGATTCTGCACTGGGCATGAGCGACATCCTGCCGTACGGACCTAGGAAAACGCCGAGGGCCGCCCCACCTCGTTCGGTGGAGCGGCCCTCGTTTCACGTGAAACATGCGCATGTTTCACGTGAAACGCCCAAGCTGGACGACTGTGCGGCTAACCGCCCGGGCCTCCGAAGAAGCCACCGTTTCCGTTCCCTCTGCTGTTGCCGTCCGACTCCGTGGCCGTCGGTGTCGGAGTGGTCTCCCCTGTTCCGCCGTTGTCGTTTCCGTCGGTCGTCCCTGCGCTGTCGTCCTGGCAGTCGAAGAAGTTCGAGCAGGTCTCGGACGCCGAAGGCGAGGGCTCGACCTCCGTCTCACTGGGAGACGCGGACGGCGACGGCGACTCCTCTTCGGTCTCGGTGACCGACGGCGTCGGAGTCGGGGACGGTTCCGCGTTGACGACCTCGCCGATCGGCTGGGGCTCCGGGAAGTCCTTCGCCTTCGTGCCCTTCAGCGCCTCGGCCATGTAGTCGTGCCAGATCTGCGCCGGGAACGAGGCGCCGTGGATCTTCTCCTGGCCACCTGTTCCGAACATCTCCAGGAACGTGCGGTTCTTGTTCGACTCGTCGTCGTCGTAGCGGAACATCGTGACCGCGGTCGACAGCTGCGGGGTGTAGCCCACGAACCAGGCCGACTTGTTGCCGTCGGTGGTGCCGGTCTTGCCGGCCACCTCGCGGCCGGGCAGCTGGGCGTTGGTACCGGTGCCCTTCTCGACCACGGTCTTCAGGACGTCCGTGACGTTGTCGGCGACCTTCGCGGTGAACGCCTGCTTCGTCTCGGTCTCGTGCGTGAAGATCTGGCCCTTCTCGCTCGTGACCTTCTCCACGGAGTAGGGATCACGCTGCTTGCCGCTGGCGGCGAAGGTGCCGTACGCACCCGCCATCCGGATCGCGCTCGGGTCGGAGATACCGATCGAGAACGACGGGAAGCCGCTGTTGGTCAGGCTGGACTCCTTCAGGCCCGCGCTCACGGCGGATTCCTTCACCTTGTCCAGACCGACGTCCATGCCGAGCTGCACGAAGGCGGAGTTCACCGACTCGCGCATCGCCTCCCGGAGGTCGATCTTGTACTTGGGCGGAGTCCCCAGAGAGACGTTGCCGTCATTGGTCTGAAGCCACTCCTCGCCCTTCTCGTTCTTCCAGACCGAACCGTCGTAGTTCTCGATCTTGAGCTTGTTCTTGCCGCTGAACAGGCTCTTGGGCGACACGATGGTGCGTTCGTCCTGCGCCTGCGACGACCCAAGATCCGGATCCCGTACACCCCACGTCATCGCGGCGGCCAGCACGAACGGCTTGAACGTCGAACCGACCTGGGCACCGGTCTGGTCGGCGTTGTCGGTGAAGTGCTTGGTCGCGTCCTCACCGCCGTAGATGGCCCGGATGGCACCGGTGTCCGGTTCCACGGACGCCCCGCCGAACTGGACGTGCGTGTCCGTGTCCGGTCGTTCCTTCGGCTTGATGTTGGCCTTCTGAACCTTCGTGACCGACTCCTCGAGCTCCTTGACCTTGTTCTTGTCGAAGGTCGTGTAGATCGAGTAGCCGCCCTGCTGGAGCAGGTCCTGGGTGATCCCGGTCTTCTTGCTGTTGGTGACCAGGTAACCGTTGGCGAGGTCGACGAGGTAGCCGACCTGGCCCTTCAGGTCGGTGTTGGAGCGGGGGTTCTGCCAGTCGGGGAGGGCGGTGTACCCGGCCCGCACCGAGGCCTTCAGATGGCCGTACTCGACCATCTTGTCGAGGGTGTCCTGCATCTGGAGCAGGGCACGCTTGCTGTTGGCCGCGGGCGTGGCGCCGACCGGGTCGACCGACGTCGAGCCGGCGGGGTCGTAGTACGTGGCGCCCTTCAGCATGGCGGCCAGGAACGCGCACTCGCCGGGGTTGAGCTTGATCGCGTCCTTGTTGAAGTACGCGCGGGAGGCGGCCTGGATTCCGTAGGCGTTGCGCCCGTAGTACGCGGAGTTCAGGTAGCCGGCCATGATCTGGTCCTTGTCGACCTCGGCGCCCACCTTGATGGACACGAAGATCTCCTTGAACTTCCGGGAGATCGTCTGCGACTGGTCGTTCAGCATGGCGTTCTTGACGTACTGCTGGGTGATCGTCGATCCACCCTGCGTCTGGCCGCCCCTCGCCATGTTGAACACGGCACGGGCGATGCCCTTGGGGTCGATGCCGCTGTCGTCGTAGAAGGTCTTGTTCTCCTGCGAGATCACCGCCCAGCGCATCTCCTCCGGGATCTGCGAGAGGTCGATGTTCTGCCGGTTCGTCTCACCACCGGTGGCAACCATCTGGCTGCCGTCCTTCCAGTAGTAGACGTTGTTCTGCGCCGTCGCCGTCTTGGCGACATCCGGGATGCCCACCATGGCGTACCCGATGCCCGCAACGGCCACCAGGCTGCCCACGAAGCCGACGAACAGGCCGGCGACGAGCTTCCAGGACGGCATCCAGCGCTGCCAGCCGTACTTGCCGGCGCGCGGGTAGTCGATCAGGCGCTTGCTGTCGGGCGCAGGGCGCCCTCTGCCCCGTCCGGGGCCGGTCGGGGCTCCGCGGCGGCCCCCTGTGGGCTCGGCCGCTCTGCGCCGCCCGCCCGAGTCCCTCTGGGACGCGCGCCGGGCGTCGGCACGGCTGCCGTGCGACTGCTCCTCGCCTCCGGCCCCGTGACCCAGCCCGTAGTCGGCAGGAGATCCGGTGGCGCCTCGCGGTGCCGCGCGGCGGCCGGAGGACGGACCGGACTGGCCGCGTCGGGCCGCGGCACGTCCGCCTCCCTGCGGCTGCGGCGGTTTGCGACGGTGCTCGCTCATCGAACGATTACTCCTCGGGCAGGCGCATCCGTGCGCGCCTGGAAAAGGCGGCTGGTTTCCTGTCCCCCCGAAGTACGGATGCGGTCGGTCGCGCATTCACCCGTACTGCACCGAGGACCTCGACGCCCCCCGGCGTCTCATGGGTCCCGGTGGTGTGCATGGCGCACAGACTACGCACCGTCAAAACCCGCCTAGCCCCGAAGTTCATCCCAAACCAGGCAACTTGCCCTCAATGAATCGGTGATGTGATCCCGTTCACCTTCTCCCCTCTTGTCGCATCCGGAACGCCGTTCTATCGTCGTGATGTATCGAGTCGATACATCAGCGCGACATAAGGCCGAGAGGAGGCGACGATGAGCCGGCGTGCCGGGATCCTCGAGTTCGCCGTCCTCGGCCTTCTCCGCGAGTCTCCGATGCACGGCTATGAGCTGCGCAAACGGCTCAATACGTCACTGGGTGTGTTCCGTGCGTTCAGCTACGGCACGCTCTACCCCTGCCTCAAGACGCTGGTCACCAACGGCTGGTTGATCGAGGAACCGGGAAACACCCACGAGGACGCCCTCGCCGCTCCACTCGCAGGGCGTCGCGCCAAGATCGTCTACCGGTTGACGGCGGAGGGTAAGGAGCACTTCGAGGATCTGCTCTCGCAGACGGGTCCCGACGCGTACGAGGACGAACACTTCGCCGCTCGTTTCGCCTTCTTCGGACAGACGTCGCGCGATGTTCGCATGCGCGTACTCGAGGGCCGTCGCAGCCGGCTGGAGGAGCGCCTCGAGAAGATGCGCGCCTCCCTGGCGCGCACCCGGGAGCGCCTCGACGACTACACGCTTGAGCTGCAGCGCCACGGTATGGAGTCCGTGGAGCGCGAAGTGCGCTGGCTGAACGAGCTCATCGAGAGCGAGCGGGCCGGACGGGACCTGACAGGTCCCGCTTCCGGGGGGTCCGCTCAACAGAACACCACATCTGGATCGACGGGCGGCCTGCCCCGCCCCGGGGACACCCCCGGGGCGGATCTGCCCGACGAAACCGCCACGTGAGCGCCCATTCAGGGCCTCACTCGTACACACAGGGAGCAACCGGAATGGGTTCGGTTCGCGTAGCCATCGTCGGCGTAGGCAACTGCGCCGCCTCGCTGGTGCAGGGCGTCGAGTACTACAAGGACGCCGACCCGGCGTCCAAGGTCCCGGGTCTGATGCACGTGCAGTTCGGCGACTACCACGTCGGTGACGTCGAGTTCGTCGCCGCCTTCGACGTCGACGCGAAGAAGGTCGGCCTCGACCTCTCGGACGCCATCGGTGCCAGCGAGAACAACACCATCAAGATCTGCGACGTCCCGAACAAGGGCATCACGGTCCAGCGCGGCCACACCCTGGACGGTCTCGGTAAGTACTACCGCGAGACCATCGAGGAGTCCGCCGAGGCCCCGGTCGACATCGTCCAGATCCTCAAGGACCGCCAGGTCGACGTTCTCGTCTGCTACCTGCCCGTCGGTTCCGAGAACGCGGCGAAGTTCTACGCCCAGGCCGCCATCGACGCCAAGGTCGCGTTCGTCAACGCCCTTCCGGTCTTCATCGCCGGCACCAAGGAGTGGGCGGACAAGTTCACCGAGGCGGGCGTCCCGATCGTCGGTGACGACATCAAGTCCCAGGTCGGCGCCACCATCACGCACCGTGTGATGGCGAAGCTGTTCGAGGACCGCGGTGTCCGGCTCGAGCGCACCATGCAGCTCAACGTCGGCGGCAACATGGACTTCAAGAACATGCTGGAGCGCGACCGCCTCGAGTCCAAGAAGATCTCGAAGACGCAGGCCGTCACCTCGCAGATCCCCGACCGCGACCTGGGCGAGAAGAACGTCCACATCGGTCCCTCGGACTACGTGGCCTGGCTGGACGACCGCAAGTGGGCGTACGTCCGCCTCGAGGGCCGTGCGTTCGGTGACGTCCCGCTGAACCTGGAGTACAAGCTCGAGGTCTGGGACTCCCCGAACTCCGCGGGTGTCATCATCGACGCCCTGCGCGCCGCGAAGATCGCCAAGGACCGCGGCATCGGCGGCCCGATCCTGTCGGCGTCCTCGTACTTCATGAAGTCCCCGCCGGTCCAGTACTTCGACGACGAGGCCTACGCGAACGTCGAGAAGTTCATCCGCGGCGAGGTCGAGCGCTAACTCGACCCGACGGAAAATTCGCTCCTGCCAGGGCTGAGAAGGGTCCCCGGGTCACATGTGACCCGGGGACCCTCCCCGTATGTGAGGCTGGGCCCCATGGCCGTCGTCCGTGATCTGCGCATCCTGCTGCGCTTCGGGAACTTCCGGCGACTGCTCGCGGTGCGGCTGCTCTCCCAGTGCGCAGACGGCGTCTACCAGGTCGCGCTCGCCACCTATGTCGTCTTCTCCCCGGAGAAACAGACATCCGCCGGCGCGATCGCCTCCGCCATGGCGGTCCTGCTGCTGCCGTACTCCCTCGTCGGCCCCTTCGCCGGTGTCCTGCTGGACCGCTGGCGCCGCCGACAGGTCTTCCTCTACGGCAACCTGCTGCGCGCCCTGCTGGCCTCCGTGACGGCCGTCCTGATGATCGGCCATGTCCCCGACTGGCTCTTCTACGTCTCCGCGCTGTGCGTCACCGCGGTCAACCGCTTCGTCCTCGCCGGCCTTTCGGCGGCCCTGCCGCGCGTCGTCGATGGCGAGCGCCTGGTGATGGCCAACTCCCTCTCCCCGACCGCCGGCACGCTGGCCGCGGTCGCGGGCGGCGGTCTCGCCTTCGTCGTCCGGCTGGTGGTGGCGGACTCCGATGCCGCGGTGGTGCTGCTGGGCTGCGCGCTGTACCTGTCCGCCGCGCTCGCCTCCCTGGCCATGGCCGCGGATCTGCTCGGCCCCGACCGTGATCTGGTGCAGCCCAGGCTGGCAAGCGCGCTCAGAGGCACCGCCCGCGGCCTTTCGGCGGGCCTGCGTCACCTGGCCGACCCGAAGCGCAGGGAGGCCGCCTGGGCGCTCGGCTCGATCTCCCTGATGCGGTTCTCCTACGGCGCCCTGACCGTCATGGTGCTGATGCTGTGCCGGTACGCGTGGTCGTCCGACCCGGACGACGGGCTGGCCCTGCTGGGGCTGGCGGTAGGAGTCTCCGGCGTCGGCTTCTTCGTCGCCGCTGTGGTCACCCCGTCGGCTGCGGGACGACTGGGCCCGGCCCGCTGGATCGTCGTCTGCTCCGCGGCCGCAGCTGCCCTGGTGCTCGCCCTCATGCCGCCGTTCACCCAGGCCACCACATTCGCCGCGGCCTTCGTGCTGGGGCTGGTCACCCAGGGCGCGAAGATCGCCACCGACACCATCGTCCAGTCGTCCGTGCAGGACGGCTTCCGCGGCCGGATCTTCTCTCTCTACGACGTCCTGTTCAACGTCGCTTTCGTCGGCGCCGCGGCCGTCGCCGCACTGATGCTGCCGCCTGACGGACGTTCCACCGCATTGGTGGTCACGGTCGCCGTTATCTACGGAACAGTTGCTGCCGCTATGGCCCGCTTTGAGCGCCGGAAAGTGTCACATCAATGACACAGACTCCGGCTCCGGCTACAGGGTTGTCAGTGGGGGCCGGTAACTTACGTGAGTCTTACTTCGCGAGTGATTTCGCGCCACACGTCTAAAGTTTTCTAGGGGGACCTCCAAGTGTCGACTCCGCCGCCCCACGGCCAGAACCCGTTCGCGCAGCAGGGCCAGCAGCCCTACGGCCAGCCCCAGGGCCAGCCCCAGGGCCAGGCGCCGTACCCGCCGCAGCCCGGCTACCCGCAGCCGGGCGCCGCTCCCTACGGTGCGGTCCCGCCGGAGCAGCCCCGCCGCAAGGTCAGCTTCAAGCTGATCAAGAACGTCGTCATCGTTCTGGCTGTCATCGGCGTGGGTATCGCCGCCTACATATCCAGCCAGGACGACGCCAACACTGCGGCGGTCGGCGACTGCATGCACCGAGGCAGCAGCAGCGACGACAACCCCGACCTCGAGGTCGTCAAGTGCGACTCCTCGCAGGCGCAGTACATCGTGCTGGCGAAGGTCGAGGGCACGTACACCGCGCTCACGGCCGACAGCAAGTGCGAGGAGAAGGCCAAGGACTTCCAGTACTCGTACACCGAGACCGGTGACGGCAGTAACTTCCTGCTCTGCCTGAAGGACTACTCGAAGTAAGGCAGTTGCTGAGAGGGGCGGTGTTTCACGTGAAACACCGCCCCTTCGCATGTGCGCCTGCCGCGTCGCCGGGGTCATGTTTCACGTGAAACATGACCGCCCTCCCCGGACTCAGCCCTGCTCGGCCCACCACTCCTTGAGCGCCGCCACTGCCGCGTCGTGTTCCATCGGCCCGTTCTCCAGGCGCAGTTCCAACAGGTGCTTGTACGCCTTGCCGATGGCGGGTCCAGGACCGACGCCCAGAATCTCCATGATCTGGTTGCCGTCGAGGTCGGGGCGGATCGCGTCCAGTTCCTCCCGCTCCTTCAGCTGGGAGATGCGCTCCTCCAGCCCGTCGTATGCCCTCGAGAGCGCGGCCGCCCTGCGCTTGTTCCGCGTCGTGCAGTCCGAGCGGGTCAGCTTGTGCAGACGGTCGAGGAGCGGTCCCGCGTCCCGCACATAGCGACGCACCGCGGAGTCCGTCCACTCACCGGTGCCGTACCCGTGGAAGCGAAGGTGCAGTTCGACCAGTCGGGAGACGTCCTTCACCAGCTCGTTGGAGTACTTCAGAGCTGTCATGCGCTTCTTCGTCATCTTCATTCCGACCACCTCGTGGTGGTGGAACGAGACGCGGCCGTCGTTCTCGAAGCGGCGGGTGCGCGGCTTGCCGATGTCGTGCAGCAGCGCGGCCAGCCGCAGAGTCAGGTCGGGGCCGTTCTCCTCCAGGGCGATCGCCTGCTCGAGGACGATCAAGGTGTGTTCGTAGACGTCCTTGTGCCGGTGGTGTTCGTCGCTCTCCAGCCGCAGCGCGGGCAGCTCGGGCAGCACATGGTCGGCGATGCCGGTGTCGACCAGCAGCGACAGCCCCTTGCGCGGGTTCGCGGACAGGACCAGCTTGTTCAGCTCGTCCCGTACCCGCTCGGCGGAGACGATCTCGATGCGGCCGGCCATCTCCTTCATCGCCGTGACGACCTCGGGGCCGACCTCGAAGTCGAGCTGGGCGGCGAAGCGGGCGGCGCGCATCATGCGCAGCGGGTCGTCCGAGAAGGACTCCTCCGGCGTACCCGGAGTGCGCAGCACACGTGCCGCGAGGTCCTCGAGGCCACCGTGCGGGTCGATGAACTCCTTCTCGGGGAGCGCCACGGCCATGGCGTTCACGGTGAAGTCTCGCCGGACGAGGTCCTGCTCGATGGAGTCGCCGTACGACACCTCGGGCTTGCGCGAGGTGCGGTCGTAGGCCTCCGAGCGGTAGGTGGTGACCTCGATCTGGAAGCATCGATCGACGTCTCCGACGCGGGCGTCCTTCTGGACCCCGACGGTGCCGAACGCGATCCCGACCTCCCACACGGCGTCCGCCCATGGCCGGACGATCTTCAGTACGTCCTCGGGGCGGGCGTCCGTCGTGAAGTCCAGGTCATTGCCGAGCCGGCCGAGCAGCGCGTCCCGGACCGAGCCGCCGACCAGGGCGAGAGAGAACCCGGCCTCCTGGAAACGGCGGGCGAGGTCGTCGGCGACAGGGGCGACCCGCAGCAGTTCACTGACCGCGCGGTGCTGCACCTGGTTCAGGACGCTGAGATTGTCTTCATTGGCGTTCGGCACAACAGAAGAGGGTACGTGGCCCGGCCGACCCGGGGCGCCCCGATTTGGGTGAGCGGACATCACTCGCGATAGCCGGGCAAGACGGGCTCTTGGCGTCTACAGCACCACTCATTCTCATACACATAGATAGCGGACGATTCGACCGGCTTCCACGATCTTGTGGAGCAGTCCGCGGCACTTCCCCTCAGCGCGCATCGTTACCATGCGTGGACGCACATTCCGACGACCACTGACGACGACGAGGGACGGGCGAACGCGTGGCCGAGGCGGCAGACTTTCCGGGGATGACTCCCTCACCTGCCCGCCGGTGGCTGCGGCGCACCGGCGCACTGCTCGCCGGGGCGCCCCTGCTGGCCGGTCTTCTCCAGCTGCCCGCCACCCCCGCGCAGGCTGTCGGCCAGACCTCCGCCAAGGAGGCCTCCGACGCCGGCACGGTGGCTGTCACCGTCGACTCGCTCAGCCCCGCCGCTCCCACCGACGGGGACACCCTGACTGTCTCCGGCACGGTCACCAACAACGGCAAGCAGGCGGTCACCGACGCCCACGTGGGTCTGCGAGTGGGTTCCGCGCTCACCACCCGCTCGGCGATCGACAGTGCCGCCAAGCGCGCGGACGCCCTCTCCGGCAATGACGGCTCCGAGGTGGGCGGCAAGTACGTAACCGAGTTCGCCAAGCTCACACCGGGCGTGTCCGAGCACTTCAGCATCTCCGTCCCGGTCGACAAGCTCGACCTGGACGACGACGGCGTCTACCCGCTCGGTGTCTCCCTCGCGGGCGAGACGTCCGCGCAGCCGTGGGAGCAGGTGCTGGGCGTCCAGCGGACCTTCCTGCCGTGGCAGCCCGAGGAGGCGGACACCCCGACCAGAACGACGGTGCTGTGGCCGCTGGTCTCCACCGTCCACATGTCGGCGGAAACCGGTTCCAACGCGCAGCAGACACCGGTCTTCCTCAACGACGACCTGGCCAAGGAGCTCTCGCCCGGCGGACGCCTGGAACAGCTTCTGAGCCTGGGCAAGGAGCTCGACGTCACCTGGGTGATCGACCCGGACCTGCTGGCGTCCGTCGACGCCATGACCGGCAACTACCGGGTCCGGGGCGACGGGGACACCACCACGGCCGGCACCCACCAGGCGGTCGCCAAGCAGTGGCTCGACGATCTCCAGGAGGCGGTGCTGGGCAAGGAGGTCGTGGCGCTGCCCTTCGCCGATCCCGACCTGGCCTCGCTCGCCCACAACGGCACCGGCGTCGCCGGCTCCCTGAGCCAGCTCAAGGCGGCCACCGACGTCGCCGCCACCACCGTGGAGACCGTGCTCCATGTGACCCCGAACACCGACTTCGCCTGGCCGGTGGACGGCGCCGTCGACCCGTCGATCGTCAAGGTCGCCACCTCGGCAGGCGCCGACAAGGTGATCGCGCGCAGCGACAGCCTGGCGGAGAACGGCGATCTCACCTACACCCCCTCCGCGGCCCGGCCCATCGGCGGCGGCACCACGGCGGTGGTCGCGGACGCGCGGCTGTCGACGGCGTTCAAGGGCGATCTGACCAAGGCCTCCACCTCCACGCTCGCCGTGCAGGAGTTCCTCGCGCAGAGCCTGGCCCTGAACCTGCAGACGGGCAAGCAGCGCAGCGCCGTCGTCGCCCCGCAGCGCATGCCGACCACGAGCCAGGCCCGCTCGCTGGCGGAGGCCGTCAGCATCCTCCAGGGCGGCACCTGGTCGCAGTCCCAGCAGCTCGCGGCAGCCGCCGAGGCCAAGCCCGACCCGGGCGCCACCACCAAGGTGCCGTCGAGGTCGGCGTACCCCTCCTCGCTGCGCAAGCAGGAGCTGCCCCGGTCGGCTTTCGAGCAGATCGCGTACACGCAGGACAAGCTCGACAACTTCAAGGTGATCCTCGCCAACGAGGCCCGGGTGGTGACCCCCTTCGGGCGGGCCATGAACCGTGAGATGTCCACGTCCTGGCGGGGCCGGAGCACCGCCGCGAGCTCGTTCCGTCAGGGTGTGCAGGCCTATCTCGACACGCTCACCGGCCAGGTCAAGCTGATCGACAAGTCCGAGACCAAGCTCTCCGGACGAAGCGCCACGATCCCGGTGACCGTGCAGAACAACCTGGTGCAGGGCGTCGACCACCTGGTCCTGCGGCTCACCTCGAAGAACCCGACCCGCCTCGAGATCTCCGACGAGGCCTACGCCGAGCAGCGGGTGACGGTCTCCGGCGGGCACACCACGACGGTGAAGTTCACCACGTCCGCCAAGGTCAACGGCCAGACGACGGTGGTCGCCCAGCTGTACACCGAGGACGGCCAGAAGTACGGCGAAGAGGTCGCCTTCGACGTGCGGGTCACCGAGATCACGGCCACGGTGATGCTGGTCATCGGCGGCGGCGTCCTGCTGCTCGTGCTGGCCGGCTTCCGGATGTACACCCAGCGCAAGCGCGCCGCGGCCCGGGAAGCGGAAGAGACCGACGAGACCGAAGAAGACGGCGAGAACGGTGCCGAAGGCGAGGACGGTGCCGACGAGGCGGCCGAGCCCGCCGACGGCCCGGAGAACGCCGGGGACCGTGAGAATCGTCCCGAGAACGAGTCCGGCGGCCGAGCAGGGGCAGCCGACCCGGAGCAGCCGAGTGACGAGACACCGGACACCGCAGTGGAAAGCGCCGACCCGTCCGGCACGGGTGAGAGAGTGGACCGTTGAGGAAGTCGTGGCCGGTGGGCCCGGGACGATGAGGTGGGGTAACCATGAACGCGCCGTACGACGGTGACCGCGGCCAGGCCGCGGGCGGCTCGGGCCACCCCGAGGGCCCGCCGCCCGAGCATGGCCAGGTGCCGCCGCAGCACCCGGCGGACATGTACCTCCAGGACGCCTACGACCAGGACCCCTACCGGGCCCAGGACCTCACCGCGCAGGACCCGGTCGCCGAGGCGCTCTACGACCGTGCCGCGCACCCCCCGCCGCCGCCGGGCATGCAGCAGCCGCAGCAGCCGCTGTACGGGCGGCCCCCGCAGTCCCCGTACGCCCCCGACCCACGGGTGTGGGCCCAGACCCCGGCGCCCGAGCCGGAGGGCCCCACCCAGTACCTGCCGTACGGCGACGACCCCCGTACGACGCAGTTCGTGGGCGTGGACGACCTGGTCACGCACTCCAGCGAGGAGCAGCACCAGCCCGACGCCTTCGCCCACCTCTTCAGGGACCAGCAGCAGGGCGGCGCCCGCTCCGCGGAGTCCCCTTCGGTACCCGGCCCGGCGCACGCTCCGGGCGGACAGGGAGCCGCACCGGCCTACCAGGCTCCGGTCGCTGCGTCGTCCGCGGCGGACCAGACCATGAACCTCACCGCCACGCCGGCCGCGCCCCCCGCCGCCCCCGCTCCTGCCGCGAAGAAGGGCGGACGCGCCGGTGGCCTGCTGAAGTCCAGCGCCGTCATGGCGGCGGGCACGATGGTGTCCCGCCTCACCGGCTTCGTCCGCTCGGCGCTGATCGTCTCGGCGCTGGGCGTCGGTCTGCTCGGCGACACCTTCCAGGTCGCCTACCAGCTGCCCACGATGATCTACATCCTGACCGTCGGCGGCGGCCTCAACTCGGTCTTCGTGCCGCAGCTCGTGCGGGCCATGAAGGAGGACGAGGACGGCGGCGAGGCGTACGCCAACCGCCTGCTCACGCTGGTCATGGTGGCGCTCGGCCTGCTCACGGTCGCCGCGATCGCCGCGGCGCCCGTCCTGATCCGCCTGCTGTCCGACTCGGTCGCCAGCAACCCGGCGGCCAACGAGGTCGGCGTCACGTTCGTCCGCTACTTCCTGCCCTCGATCTTCTTCATGGGCGTTCACGTGGTGATGGGACAGATCCTCAACGCGCGCGGCAAGTTCGGCGCGATGATGTGGACGCCGGTCCTGAACAACATCGTCATCATCGTGACCCTGGGCATGTTCATCTGGGTCTACGGCACCTCCGCCGACTCCGGCATGAAGGTCACGACCATCCCGCCGGAGGGGGAGCGGCTCCTCGGCATCGGGATCCTGCTCGGCCTCGTCGTACAGGCCCTCGCCATGATCCCGTACCTGCGCGAGACCGGTTTCCGCCTTCGGCTGCGCTTCGACTGGAAGGGCCACGGCCTCGGCAAGGCGGCGACCCTCGCCAAGTGGACCGTGCTGTTCGTCCTGGCCAACCAGGCCGGCGCGCTCGTCGTCACCCAGCTGTCCACGTCGGCGGGCGAGGACTCGCCGGTCGACGGCACCGGCTTTGCCGCCTACGCCAATGCCCAGCTGATCTGGGGACTGCCGCAGGCCATCATCACCGTCTCCCTGATGGCCGCGCTGTTGCCCCGTATCTCCCGCTCGGCGGCCGAGGGCGACGCCGGCGCGGTCCGCGACGACATCTCCCAGGGCCTGCGCACCACGGCCGTCGCGATCGTCCCGATCGCCTTCGGCTTCCTCGCACTCGGCATCCCGATGTGCACGCTGATCTTCGGTTCCTCCGGCACCAGCGAGGCCACGAACATGGGCTTCATGCTGATGGCCTTCGGCCTCGGCCTGATCCCCTACTCCGTGCAGTACGTCGTCCTGCGCGCCTTCTACGCCTACGAGGACACCCGGACCCCCTTCTACAACACGGTCATCGTTGCCGCGGTCAACGCAAGCGCCTCGGCACTCTGTTACTTCGTCCTTCCCGCCCGCTGGGCCGTGGTCGGCATGGCCGCCTCCTACGGCCTGGCGTACGCGATCGGCGTCGGTGTCGCCTGGAACCGGCTGCGCAAGCGGCTCGGCGGCGACCTCGACGGCTCCCATGTCCTGCGGACCTACGCCCGGCTGTGCATCGCCTCCGTTCCGGCCGCCCTGATCAGCGGCGCGGCCTGCTACGGCATCGGCCACAGCCTGGGCCAGGGCGTCCTGGGTTCCTTCGCCGCGCTGCTGGCCGGCGGGGTGCTGTTGCTCGGCATCTTCTTCGTCGCCGCCCGCCGCATGCGCATCGAGGAGCTCAATTCGCTCGTCGGTATGGTTCGCGGACGCCTGGGTCGCTGAGTCAGGGGGTAGGCGCACAACCATCGTCCGCCGCCGCGTGTCGTGCATAGCGGCGGACTGTGGGCACAATTGGGTTCGGCGTCGTACGGCGCGCACGAGGCCGGACGGCGCGCACTGAATGGGGAGGCAGGAACGACGGTGGCGGAACGGAGCACAGCTGCCGTCGACGTGGCAGACAACAGCGGTGACAAGCCGCTGACCGCACAAGCGGACCAGTCCACGGCCGACGGGGTGGTCAAGAACCGGGAGCAGGACACGGACAGCGACGAGGCACAGGGGAGCGGCGGGGCGGAGCGTCCCGGAAAGGCCTCACCGCCGGAACTGCACAGTGGTCACAAGCTCGCCAGGCGCTATCGCCTCGAAGAGTGCGTCACCCGTCTGGACGGTTTCAGCAGTTGGCGTGCGGTCGACGAGAAACTCCGTCGTGCCGTGGGTGTCCACATCCTGCCCGCAGACCACACCCGGGCCCGTTCGGTGCTGGCAGCGGCCCGCTCGTCCGCCCTGCTCGGCGATCCCCGCTTCGTCCAAGTGCTGGACGCCGTCGAGGAGAACGACCTCGTCTACGTGGTCCACGAGTGGCTGCCCGACGCCACCGAGCTGACCGCGTTGCTCGCGGCCGGCCCGCTGGAGCCGCACGACGCCTACCAGATGGTGAGTCAGATCGCCTCCGCCATGGCCGCCGCCCACCGCGAAGGCCTGGCACATCTGCGTCTGAACCCCAACGCCGTCCTGCGCACCTCCTCGGGCCAGTGGCGCATCCGCGGCCTCGCGGTGAACGCCGCCCTGCGCGGCGTCACCACCGACACCCCCCAGCGCACCGACACCGAGGCGATCGGCGCCCTGCTCTACGCGGCGCTCACCCAGCGCTGGCCGTACGAGAACGACGCCTACGGGCTCTCGGGGCTGCCCAAGGACATCGGTCTGATCGCCCCCGATCAGGTGCGCGCCGGCGTCCACCGGGGTCTGTCGGAGCTGTCGATGCGCGCCCTCGTCAACGACGGCGCGACCGCCTCCCGGCACGAGGCCGCCTGCACGACGCCGGAGGAGCTGGTGAAGGCGATCGGCGAGATGCCCCGCATCCGCCCGCCGGAGCCCGCGTTCACCGCCCCGCCCGAGTACCAGCGCACGACGTACCAGCAGGGCACCTACGGCCGCCCCTCGCCGCATCCGGGTGTCACCCAGCAGGTGGCGGCCCCGCCGCCCCCGCTGCAGAGCCGCACCGGCAAGGCGCTGAAGTGGGCGGTCTCCGCCCTCCTCATCGCGGCCCTCGGCCTGGGCAGCTGGCAGCTGGCGGACGCCCTGATGGACCGGGACCGGTCCGACGACCCGAACCAGACCCAGACGACGGACGAGGGCGACAAGAACAGCACCGCGCCCAAGCCGGTCACGACGCTCAAGATCCAGGATGCCGCCGAGTACTACCCGGACGGCAAGCCCCAGCACCCCGACGACGCGAAGCTGACGTACGACAACGACAGCTCCACGTACTGGCGGTCGTACTCCTTCGACGACGGGCCCGTGCTCGCGCCGTTCAAGAAGGGCGTGGGCATCGTCTACGACCTCGGTTCCGAGCAGAGCGTCTCGGCAGCCTCGATAGGGCTTCGCTACGGCGGCGACTACACCGCCGCGAGCCTGTACGCGGCCGATTCGCTGTCGTCGTCGGCGTCCCTCACGTCCATGACGAAGATCGCCGACGCCAAGACGTCCGGTCAGGAACTGAAGATCTCCGCCAAGACACCGGTGAAGACGCGGTACGTTCTCGTATGGATCACCGCCGCGCCGCTCGCGCCGGGCGATCAGTACAGCGACCCCGGCTACAAGCAGGCCATCACCGACGTGAAGTTCACGGGCTGACGTCTCACCGAAGAGGGGAGGGGGTCCGATGGCGGAAGGCGCCGGATATGACGAGGCGAGCGACCAGGACCTCCTCACCCGACACGTAGAGGGCGACCCCGACGCCTTCGGTGAGCTCGTACGGCGTCACCGCGACCGACTCTGGGCGGTGGCCCTGCGCACGCTGGGAGACCGCGAGGAGGCCGCTGACGCCGTCCAGGACGCCCTCGTGTCCGCCTACCGGGCCGCCCACACCTTCCGCGGCCAGTCCGCCGTCACGACCTGGCTGCACCGCATCACGGTGAACGCCTGTCTGGACCGCGCCCGCAAAGCGGCTTCCCGCAAGACCTCGCCGGTCGACGACACCGAGCGACTGGAGCAGCTGCTCGAGCCGCACGAGTCGGCGTCCGCGCCCGCCGAACGCAACGACCTGCACCGCCAGCTCCTCGAAGCGCTCGGCACCCTCCCTCCCGACCAGCGAGCCGCCCTCGTCCTCGTGGACATGCAGGGCTACCCGGTCGCCGAGGCCGCCCGCGTGCTCGACGTGCCGACCGGCACGGTGAAGAGCCGCTGCGCCCGGGGCAGAGCCAGACTCCTGCCGCTCCTCACCCATCTGCGGCCGGCCGGCACCGGCGGCGACAGAGAAAACGGCGCAGGACGGAACCGGGCGCAGGGGACATCCGTCCCACCGGCAGCGGAACCTCGGGACGAGGGGCCGGGCAACGCCGGGACAGGCGATTCAGCTGCTGTGAAGGGCGGAGGTGGGCGAGCGTGACCTCGACGAAGGACACGACCGGGCACCCGGACGTCGCGGAGATCTCCGACCTCACCGAGGGCCTCCTCGCTCCCTCCCGGAGCGCCGACGTGCGTCGGCATCTGGACGCCTGCGAGCTCTGCGCGGACGTCCACGCGTCTCTCGAGGAGATCCGTGGGCTTCTGGGCACCCTCCCCGGCCCACCGCGCATGCCGGACGATGTCGCCCACCGCATCGATGCCGCACTCGCCGCCGAGGCCCTGCTGAACGCCACGACGCCGGAGAACGCGGACACCTCGCCGTCGACCGATGCGGTCACGACCGACACCGACGCGCCCCCTGTTTCACGTGAAACAACGACGGCGGCGGACCGACCCGCCGGGCGCGCCCACGCCGCCACCGGCCCGGGCCGCAAGGACCGCAAGCGGGGCGGCCGCCGCAGGATCGCTGTCCTCGGGACGGTCCTCACCGTCGCGGCGCTGGGACTCGGTTCCGTCCTGGTGTCGTCCCTCACGGACGGCGGGGGGCCGGGCACTTCGGCTCATCAGTCGACCGGACCGGACACCTTCTCCGCGAGCGGGCTGGAGGGGCAGGTCACCGATCTCCTCGCCAAGGCCGCGGACTCCCGTGGCGCGCACAGCCTGGGCATCGCAGGAGAATCCGACGCCGCATCACCCGGTGACCAATCGACCAAGATCCTCCGGCAGCCCGTGGTGCCTGCCTGCGTTCAGCAGGGCATCGGCCGCAGCGACACGGCGCTCGCCGTCGAGGAAGGCACGTACCAGGGGAAGGACGCCCTCCTCGTCGTGCTGCCCGACACCTCCGACAGCACACGGATCGACGCCTACCTCATGGACAAGACCTGTGTGGATCATCCGTCGTCGAGTCCGGCGAAGGTTCTGCTGACGAACTCCTACACGCGTCGCTGACGACCGACGTCCCGTCTCGCTGCTGCGCCATGTCCCCCCGTCATCCCCTACGGTGTGGTCCCTCCGTGTGCCCGGACACACCGGGAATGCACGCCCCTTAGGATCCGTTGGGTGGGGTGAGAGTCCAAGTAGCTCCCACCGCTCAACCGATGCAGTCCAGAGACGAGGAAACAAGCCGTGAGCGACGTCCGTAACGTGATCATCATCGGCTCCGGGCCCGCCGGCTACACCGCGGCGTTGTACACCGCACGCGCGTCGCTGAAGCCGCTCGTGTTCGAAGGCGCCGTCACCGCGGGCGGCGCTCTGATGAACACCACCGAGGTGGAGAACTTCCCCGGCTTCCAGGACGGCATCATGGGCCCCGAGCTCATGGACAACATGCGCGCCCAGGCCGAGCGCTTCGGTGCCGAGCTGATCCCCGACGACATCGTCTCCGTCGACCTCACGGGTGAGATCAAGACCGTCACGGACACCGCGGGCACGATCCACCGGGCCAAGGCGGTCATCGTGACCACCGGTTCCCAGCACCGCAAGCTCGGCCTGCCGAACGAGGACGCCCTCTCCGGCCGCGGTGTCTCCTGGTGTGCCACCTGTGACGGCTTCTTCTTCAAGGACCAGGACATCGCCGTGATCGGCGGTGGCGACACCGCGATGGAGGAGGCCACCTTCCTCTCCCGCTTCGCCAAGTCCGTGACGATCGTCCACCGCCGGGAGACCCTGCGCGCCTCCAAGGCGATGCAGGAACGCGCCTTCGCCGACCCGAAGATCAAGTTCGTCTGGGACAGCGAGGTCGCCGAGATCCAGGGCGACCCGAAGCTGGCCGGGCTGAAGCTGCGCAACCTCAAGACGGGTGAGCTCTCGGACCTCGCGGTGACCGGCCTCTTCATCGCGATCGGCCACGACCCGCGCACCGAGCTCTTCAAGGGTCAGCTCGACCTGGACGAGGAGGGCTACCTGAAGGTCGCCGCGCCCTCCACCCGGACGAACCTGACCGGTGTCTTCGCCGCCGGTGATGTGGTCGACCACACCTACCGCCAGGCGATCACCGCGGCCGGCACCGGCTGTTCCTCCGCTCTCGACGCCGAGCGCTACCTCGCCGCCCTCGCGGACGAGGAGCAGGCCGAGCCCGAGAAGACCGCAGTCTGACCCTCTCCCGCCCCACCGCACAGAGAATTAAGGAGCCCCCTGTGGCCGGCACCCTGAAGAATGTGACCGACGCCGACTTCGACGAGGTCGTCCTCAAGAGCGACAAGCCCGTCCTGGTGGACTTCTGGGCCGCGTGGTGCGGCCCGTGCCGCCAGATCGCCCCTTCGCTCGAGGCCATCGCCGCCGAGCACGGCGACAAGATCGAGATCGTCAAGCTCAACATCGACGAGAACCCGGGTACGGCCGCCAAGTACGGCGTCATGTCGATCCCGACGCTGAACGTGTACCAGGACGGCGAGGTCGCCAAGACCATCGTCGGTGCCAAGCCGAAGGCCGCGCTCGTCCGCGACCTGGAGAGCTTCATCTCCGAGTGACACGCTGGGCCGTCCCGTCGACGGCTGATGTTTCACGTGAAACACGAATGGGCCAGCCCTCAGGGGCTGGCCCATTGCGTTACCGAACTCTTCAGAGCGGGCGCAGCGCCGGCTCCTTCTGGACCGCGCCCAGCAACCGGTCGAGAGCCATCTCCACGTCTTCCTTCCAGGAGAGCGTGGTCCGCAGCTCCAGCCTCATCCGAGGATGAGCGGGATGAGGACGCACCGTCTTGAAGCCCACCGCCAGCAGATGGTCGGCCGGTAGGACACAGGCCGGCTCCTTCCAGCGTGCGTCGCCGAACGCCTCGATCGCCTTGAAGCCCCGTCGCAGCAGATCCTTGGCGACCGTCTGGACCATCACACGGCCAAGCCCCTGCCCCTGGTAGCCCGGCATGATGAACGCGGTCATCAACTGCACGGCGTCCGGCGACACAGGACTCGTGGGGAACGCCGTCGAGCGGGGAACGTAGGCGGGTGGCGCGTAGAGCACAAACCCCACGGGAACGTCGTCCACATAGACGACCCGACCGCACGACCCCCAGTCCAACAGGACAGCGGAGATCCAGGACTCCTTCTCCAGAGCGGGCGTACCCGCTCTTACCGCGGCCGCACTGCTGACGGGGTCCAGCTCCCAGAAGACACACGCCCGACAGCGCTTGGGTAGGTCTTGAAGGTTGTCCAGCGTGAGCGGTACGAGCCGACGCCCCATGAAGGCTGTTCCTCGCTTCCTTCGCTCGCAGCGTCGCGAGCGGCTGTCAGAGCGCTCCGTTCCCTGAGCAGGCTGCCGACGAAGCCGCCGACCGCGCCCAGGCCCAGCCCGGCGCTCACCAGTCCGGTCCGGCTCATCGTTCGCATGACCCCCGCCTCCCGCTCCGAGGTACTGCCAGGTGGATGCGCCACAACCCCATCGCATCGTATCCACGATGCGATTCCATCGATACCGCCTGAAAGCAAAGAGCGAGCCGTGTTCCGGTACACACCGGACACGGCTCGCTCACAGGTTCCACGGCCGACAGGCGCTCGGCCAAGCCGCGGCTCAGTCTTCCGACTCCTCGGCGTCGCCGTCCACGAGGCCCTTCTGCAGGACGGGACCTTCTCCGGGCGCGAGCGAGTCGAGGATGCGCTCCAGGTCCTCCATGGAGGCGAACTCGACGGTGATCTTGCCCTTCTTCTGGCCCAGGTCGACCTTCACCCGGGTTTCGAAGCGGTCCGAGAGTCGGGTCGCGAGGTCGGACAGTGCCGGGGAGACCCGGCCACCGGCCCTCGGCCCCTTGGCACGCTGAGCCGTCTGCGGACGCGAGCCCATGAGGGTCACGATCTCCTCGACGGCCCGTACGGAAAGTCCCTCGGCCACGATGCGGTGGGCCAGCCGGTCCTGCTCCTCCGAGTCATCGACCGAGAGAAGGGCCCGGGCGTGACCGGCGGAGAGCACTCCGGCCGCGACCCGGCGCTGAACCGCCGGCGAAAGCTTCAGCAGACGCAGGGTGTTGGAGACCTGCGGGCGGGACCGACCGATGCGGTCCGCCAACTGGTCGTGCGTGCAGTTGAAGTCCTTCAGCAACTGGTCGTAGGCGGCCGCCTCTTCCAGCGGGTTCAGCTGGGCCCGGTGGAGGTTCTCCAGAAGTGCGTCCAGGAGAAGCTTCTCGTCATCCGTGGCCCGCACGATCGCCGGGATCGCCTCCAGGCCGGCCTCACGGCAGGCCCGGAAACGCCGCTCGCCCATGATCAGCTCATAGCGTGCGGGGCCCAGCTGGCGAACGACGACCGGCTGGAGCAGACCGACCTCCTTGATGGAGGTGATGAGCTCGTGCAGCGCGTCCTCGTCGAAGACCTCACGAGGCTGACGGGGGTTCGGCGCGATGTGGTCGAGGGGAATCTCGGCGAAGTGCGCACCGACGGGCGGCGCGGGCACCTCCACGGAGCCGTTCGCCGTCAGCTCTTCCGTTTCACGTGAAACAGGCAGCAGCGCGGCCACCTTCGCCGCTGCCACCCCGCGGTCGTTCGTCAGAACCGGCAGAGCTGCGGGGGACACGGATCCTCCGCCTCCCACCGCGGCCTGCGCCGGTGTCTTCTCCGTCGGGGCAGCAGGGATCAGTGCACCAAGACCGCGGCCCAGCCCCCTCCGTCGCTCACTCACTGAATGCCCTCCACCATGTTCGCGTTGTTCTGGGCGCCGATATGGGCGTGTGTCGCGTCGTAGCTGACCCCGACACCCCTCAGCGCCAGCTCTCGTGCTGCCTCAAGGTAGGAGAGAGCACCGCTCGATCCCGGATCGTAGGTCAGCACCGTCTGTCCATAGCTCGGCGCCTCGGAGATACGGACCGAGCGGGGAATGCTCGTCCGCAGCACCTCCTCCACGAAGTGGGTGCGCACCTCCTCCGCGACCTGCGACGCGAGACGCGTCCGGCCGTCGTACATGGTGAGCAGAATGGTCGACACATGCAGGGCGGGGTTGAGGTGCCCCCGCACCAGGTCGACGTTGCGCAGCAACTGCCCCAGACCTTCCAGCGCGTAGTACTCGCACTGGATCGGGATGAGGACCTCGGCGCCGGCCACCATCGCGTTGACCGTCAGCAGGCCGAGCGACGGCGGGCAGTCGATGAGAATGTAGTCCAGCGGCTGCTCGTAAGCCTGGATCGCTCGCTGGAGGCGGCTCTCACGTGCCACCAGGGACACCAACTCGATCTCCGCGCCGGCGAGATCGATCGTGGCGGGAGCGCAGAAGAGGCCTTCTACATCAGGAACGGGCTGAACGACTTCCGCGAGCGGGCGACTGTCGACCAGCACGTCATAGATGGACGGAACCTCGGCGTGGTGGTCGATTCCCAGGGCGGTGGACGCGTTGCCCTGGGGGTCGAGGTCGACCACCAGGACCCGGCCACCGTGAAGGGCCAGGGAAGCGGCAAGGTTGACGGTCGTCGTCGTCTTGCCCACCCCGCCCTTCTGGTTGGCGACGACGATCACACGGGTCTGCTCAGGACGTGGCAGGCCCTCGCCGGCGCGGCCCAGAGCCTCCACCGCGAGTTGGGCAGCACGACCGATCGGGGTGTCGTCCATCGGGGGCGGTGTTTCACGTGAAACATCCTCCCCAAAAGACTCGGTACGGGGACCGGGGACCGGATCGGTCATCGGTCCCGCGATGTTGGCGTCGGACCGCAAGGATTCACTCTCCTCGACTTCAGGCTCGCAATGAACAGAGCCTCCCATGCCTTCGGGGTCATGAACCAGTGAGGCCTGTCGTTCTGTGGAGAAATCCACCTCTGTGGACAACTGCCGTCCCTCATCGAGTGAACCGAGAGGCTTACGGTCGCGGGGTTCAGCTGCGGCGCGGCCGCGGCTGATGATGCCGTGGAGCAGAGAGCGACGTTTCACGTGAAACACGATGCACAGCGCTGACCGCCGGATCCCCCGCGACACTCCGTGATGCGTAGGTTTGGCAGCTTGTGTGGAGTACGCCTCAGCGGCGACGGCGCGTTCGGCTGGTACGGGCCGCCTTGGCCCGCTTGGCGGCGAACCTCACACCGCCCGGGCTCTCCCCGACCTCGACCCGCACCACCGTGGACAGCGGATCCACCACACCCTCACCGACGTGCAGGATCGAGGTGCCCACGGCTCCGAGCTTGCTCAGCGCGGTGGACGCGCTCTTCAGCTCCTCCTCGGCGGTGTCGCCCTTGAGGGCGAGCATCTCGCCGTAGGGGCGCAGCAGCGGGATGCCCCAGGTGGCCAGGCGGTCCAGCGGCGCCACCGCACGGGCGGTCACCACATGCACCGGCGGCATCGTGCCCATGACCTCCTCGGCACGACCACGCGCGACCGTCACATGGTCCAGGCCGAGGAGCTCGACGACTTCGGTGAGGAAGTTGGTCCGTCGCAGGAGCGGCTCCAGCAGGGTGATCTTCAGATCCTCCCGCACGAGCGCCAGGGGAATGCCGGGCAGTCCGGCACCCGAACCGACGTCGCAGACGGTCACACCCTCGGGAACGACCTCGGAGAGCACCGCGCAGTTCAACATATGCCTCTCCCAGAGGCGGGGTACCTCTCGTGGGCCGATGAGCCCACGCTGCACGCCTGCCTCGGCCAGGAGCTCGGCGTATCGGACCGCATCATCGAAGCGATCGCCGAATACCTCTCGTGCCACCTCAGGCGCAGGGGGGAGCTCCGCTGCCTCCGTCACGGGGACCGTCCTTCCGTACCGCATCAGCGCTGCGAGCGCCGACCACCAGAACTACCGGGCTGACAAAGTTTCGGCCCCGTCTGCGCAACAGACGGGGCCGGAGACACGTACGTACCGAATCAGTTGGGCAGGACGACGACGAAGCGCTGCGGCTCCTCGCCCTCGGACTCGCTGCGCAGGCCGGCGACCTTGACCGCGTCGTGGACGACCTTGCGCTCGAAGGGCGTCATCGGCTTCAGCTTGACCGGCTCACCGCTGTTCTTCGCGTCGGCCGCGGCCTTGGCACCCAGCTCGGAGAGCTCGGCACGCTTCTGGGCACGGTATCCCGCGATGTCCAGCATGAGCCGGCTGCGGTCGCCGGTCTCCCGGTGGACGGCCAGGCGCGTGAGTTCCTGGAGCGCCTCCAACACCTCGCCGTCCCGGCCGACCAGCTTGAGCAGGTCACGGGTGCCCGCGTCGCTGATGATCGACACAGAGGCGCGGTCGGCCTCGACGTCCATGTCGATGTCGCCGTCGAGATCGGCGATGTCCAGCAGACCCTCGAGGTAGTCCGCCGCGATCTCGCCCTCTTGCTCCAGGCGGGTCAGGGTGTCTGCACCCTCGGCGGCGGCGGAGGTGGTGCCTTCCGTCACGGGATGGGCTCCTTCTTACTTCTTGGACGGGGACTTGGGGCGCTGCGGGCCGCCCTTGCGCTGCCCGGACTGGGCCTTGCTACGGCCTCCGCTGCCGGCGGGCTTGGGAGCGGCCTGCTTGGCCGTACCGGCGGCTCCGGAGGGCTTGGCGTCCTCCGGCTCGTCGGACTTGCTCAGGGAGATGGTCTCGTCGGCACCCTTCGCAGCGGCCGTGGACTGGCGCTGCGACTTCGACTGCCGCTTGGGCTGCTGCCGCTTGGCGGCGGCCGTGCTCGTCGGCGTGCCGTCCTCGGCCTGGGCCGCGGCCTGGGACTCGCTCTTGATCACGGTGCCGTCGGCCTGGGCGGCGAAGCCCACCTTGGTCAGACCGTTGATGAACTTGCGCTCTGCGTCGTTGCGCTCGCGGCCCTTGGCCACGATGGCCTTGACGATGGCCCGCTCGCCGCGGCTGCGGGTCTTGCCGTGGTGCGTGACGTGCTTGTACAGGCGCTCCAGGTACGCGGCCTGAGCCTTGGAACCCGGGGTCGGGTTGTTGCGGATCACGTACATCTGCTGGCCCATGGTCCACACGTTGGTGGTCAGCCAGTAGACGAGCACACCGACGGGGAAGTTGATGCCGAAGACGGCGAACATGACGGGGAAGACGTACATCAGCATCTTCTGCTGCTGCATGAACGGGGTCTTCACCGAGGTGTCGACGTTCTTCGTCATGAGCTGGCGCTGCGTGAAGAACTGCGACGCCGACATCATGATGATCATGATCGCGGTCACGATGCGGACGTTGGTCAGCGAGGCGTCGAACGACACCAGGTCCGACGCGCTGTCCGTGAACTTCGCGGCCAACGGGGCACCGAAGATGTGCGCCTTCTGCGCGCTCTCCAGAAGGCTGTCGTTGATCACGCCAATGGTGTCACCGTTGGCGATGCCGTTGAGCACGTGGTACAGGGCGAAGAAGAACGGGGACTGCGCCAGGATGGGAAGGCACGAGGAGAGCGGGTTGGTGCCCGTCTCCTTGTACAGCTTCATCATCTCTTCGGACTGACGCTGTTTGTCGTTCTTGTAGCGCTCCTGGATCTTCTTCATCTCGGGCTGCAGCGTCTGCATCGCCCGCGTCGCCTTGATCTGCTTCACGAAGAGCGGGATCAGGCAGATACGGATCAGAATCACCAGGGACACGATCGACAGGCCCCAGGCCCACCCGGTGTCAGGGCCGAAGATGGCCCCGTACACCTTGTGGAACTGGACGATGACCCAGGAGACAGGTGTCGTGATGAAGCTGAAGAGGCTGGCAATCGTGTCCACTAATCATGCTCCTTGGGCATGGGACGGTGTCTCTGCGGCCGGGCTCGAAGGAGAAGGGAGTCCCTCTTCGGTGGCCGTTTCGGCGGCGGAGGTCCCGCCCCTGCGTGCACGCCAGGCGTCACGCAACATTTCGTGCCACCGCGGGCGCTTGCGCGGCGGAACATGGTCCACGCCACCGAGCGACCACGGATTGCACCGCAGGATCCGCCAGGCGGTAAGTGCCGTTCCCTTGATCGCGCCGTGCCGGTCGATGGCCGTGAAGCCGTAGTGGGAGCACGACGGGTAGTACTTGCACACCGGCCCGAGCAGCGGACTGATCGTCCACTGGTAGAGCTTGATCAGAGCCAGCAGCGGGTACTTCATCGCGCGCCCCCTCCCAGTAGCCGTTGAAGGGCGGCATCCAGGTCTTGGGCCAGCTGTGCGTGGTCGGCGTCGCCCGCCCCGGGCAGCGCCCGTACGACTACCAGGCTACCGGGGGGGAACAGGGTGACTCGGTCGCGCATCAGATGACGCAGTCTGCGCTTCACCTTGTTGCGTACGACCGCGCCGCCCACGGCCTTGCTCACGACGAAACCCGCACGCGTCGGGGGAGCGCTCTCCCCAGGCGCGTGCGGGTCCGTGGCACCGCTTCGAAGATGGACCACGAGGGTCGGGCGGCCTGCCCGACGACCTCGTCGTACAGCGGTCGCGAAGTCCTCGCGCCGCCTCAGCCGATGCTCGGTAGGCAGCACGACGTCATGACCTGATCAGGCTCAGGCGGACAGGTTGGTGCGACCCTTGCTGCGGCGGTTCGCGAGAATCGCGCGACCGGCACGGGTGCGCATCCGCAGGCGGAAGCCGTGGGTCTTGGCGCGACGACGGTTGTTCGGCTGGAAGGTGCGCTTGCTCACTCGGGGGCTCCAGAAATCAATCGGTGGTGGCGGGGTGCCGTCCTGGCTGTCACCGTGCGCCCACGAGGTAGCTCGCGGTTAAACGCCCGAGTGCACCGCTTCCCGATCACCTGACGTGATCTGTGCCCATCGGAGGCAGGCGGCAGCAGCCATCGACAACTCGACCTGGTTACGGTACGCGCGGCTGCGCCATTCGGTCAAACCGGCGGTCACGGGAGACACTATCCACAGGCTGGGGACAACAACTTGAACCGTAGCCGTCGCCCTGACTACCGTGGCTGAACTCCGATTCGTTCCTTTGTCCCTGCCCCCACCCGATATGAATCCCGACCGTCCCACAACCACACGTTCGTGGGACCCACGAGAGAGCGTGCCCTGTGGCTGACGTGCCTGCCGATCTTGCCGCAGTGTGGCCACGAGTACTGGAGCAGCTCCTCGGGGAGGGCCGCGGCCAGGGTGTCGAGGTGAAGGACGAACACTGGATCCGGCGCTGCCAGCCGCTGGCGCTGGTCGCCGACACCGCCCTGCTCGCCGTCCCGAACGAGTTCGCGAAGGGCGTCCTCGAAGGCCGCCTCGCCCCGATCGTCAGCGAGACGCTGAGCCGCGAGTGCGGTCGGCCGATCCGTATCGCGATCACCGTCGACGACTCTGTCGGCGAACCCCCGGCCCCGCCGGCACCTCCCGCGCAGCAGCAGTCGCGCTACGAGGAGGCCGAGCTCCCCGCCGGCCCCTACGACGGCCAGGACAGCCGGTACGAAGGCCAGGGGGACGGCCGGTACGACAACGGCTACGACACGTCGCACGAGAGCCAGTACGAGGGCTACGGCCGGCACCGCGCCGAGCAGCTGCCCCCGACGCCCGGCGACCAGCTGCCCGGCTCGCGCCCGGACCAGATGCCGACCGCGCGGCCCGCGTACCCGTCGGAGTACCAGCGCCCGGAGCCCGGAGCCTGGCCGCGACCGCAGCAGGACGAGCACAGCTGGCAGCAGCAGCGGCTCGGCTTCCCGGAGCGCGACCCCTACGCGTCGCCCTCGTCGCAGGACACGTACGGCGGGCCCGCGTCCCAGGCCCCGTACGGCGCCCCGCCGCAGCAGGACTCCTACGGCCCGCCGTCGCAGGACTACCGTCCCCAGTCGATGGAGCGGCCGCCGTACGACCCCTCGCCGTACCGGCAGAAGCGCTCGGAGTACGAGCAGTCGCGCTCCGACTACGACCAGCGCGACACCGGCCGACGTGACCTGTCCGACCCGTCGGCCGGCCCCGGTCATCCGCACCGCGGCGGCCCGGCCGGTCCCGGCCAGCCCGGCGTCGGCGGGCCCGGTCAGTCGGCCAAGCAGTCCTCGCCGACGCCCGGCCCCGGTGAGCCGACCGCGCGCCTGAACCCGAAGTACCTCTTCGACACCTTCGTCATCGGCGCCTCCAACCGGTTCGCGCACGCGGCCGCCGTCGCCGTCGCCGAGGCGCCCGCGAAGGCCTACAACCCCCTGTTCATCTACGGGGAGTCGGGCCTCGGCAAGACGCACCTGCTGCATGCCATCGGGCACTACGCGCGGAGCCTCTACCCGGGCACGCGCGTGCGCTACGTGAGCTCCGAGGAGTTCACCAACGAGTTCATCAACTCCATCCGCGACGGCAAGGGCGACAGCTTCCGCAAGCGGTACCGCGAGATGGACATCCTGCTCGTCGACGACATCCAGTTCCTCGCGGACAAGGAGTCGACGCAGGAGGAGTTCTTCCACACCTTCAACACGCTCCACAACGCCAACAAGCAGATCGTGCTGTCCAGCGACCGGCCGCCGAAGCAGCTGGTGACGCTGGAGGACCGGCTGCGGAACCGTTTCGAGTGGGGCCTGATCACCGACGTGCAGCCGCCCGAGCTGGAGACGCGGATCGCGATCCTCCGCAAGAAGGCGGTCCAGGAGCAGCTGAACGCGCCGCCGGAGGTGCTCGAGTTCATCGCGTCCCGGATCTCTCGCAACATCCGCGAGCTGGAGGGCGCGCTGATCCGGGTGACGGCGTTCGCCTCGCTCAACCGGCAGCCGGTGGACCTGGGCCTGACGGAGATCGTCCTGAAGGACCTGATCCCCGGTGGCGAGGACTCCGCCCCCGAGATCACCTCGACGGCGATCATGGGCGCCACCGCCGACTACTTCGGGCTGACGGTCGAGGACCTGTGCGGCACCTCGCGCGGGCGCGCGCTGGTGACGGCCCGGCAGATCGCCATGTACCTGTGCCGCGAGCTGACGGACCTTTCGCTGCCGAAGATCGGCGCGTTGTTCGGCGGCCGCGACCACACGACGGTCATGCACGCGGACCGCAAGATCCGCAATCTGATGGCCGAGCGGCGCTCCATCTACAACCAGGTGACCGAGCTGACCAACCGCATCAAGAACGGCTGACGGCGCCGTAGAACGCCTCACAGACGTCGCTGAGGGCGCCCCCGGAGGGAGATCCGGGGGCGCCCTCCGTCGTTCCGGGACCTGACCGGCGCGGGACGGACGGGGCGGGACGCCAGCGCGGGACGGACGGCGCGGGACGCCAGGCGGACGCGAGGCGACAGCGGCCGAACCCGGGCTTGGTCCGGAGCCCGGGTTCGGGCTCGAACCGGGGCCCGGCGCGAGGCGGACGCGGGGTCGATCCGCGGCCGATCCGAGGCCGACCCCGGGCTGTTCCCGAGCCGATCGCGAGCCGATCGCAAGGTGATCGCGAGCCGATCCAGGCCGATCCCGCGCCGAACCGGCACCGAACCGCGCCCGCCAACGGTCGTCCACCGCTCACCCGTTGTTCGATTAACGGCCGGGTTACGGCCACTCTCCACAGATTCGGTGACTTTTTCCCGTCCACACCCTGGGGACCGGGAAGTTGTCCAGACTGTGTCCACAGGCGCTGCCGGTGCGGGACCATCGGACCAGGTCACCTGGCTGTGGATTAGTGGACGAAGGATCTCCACAGGCTGTGGACAAAAAAATGATCCACAGGCTGTGCACGAAGTTGTCCACCGACAACCCACAGGCTGTGGCCCGTTGTCCCCAGTGATCTCGGGCTTCTCCACATGTCTGTCCACTGTTCGGCAACACGACGCGCCTCCTCACCGAGTCGAGTGAAAGCCGTCACACGAAGGTGCCGGGTTGCCCTGTGGGAAACGTGGGTAGACCTGGGGACGCCGCTGGGGAGAACTCGCCTCAGCCTGTGCACGGCGTGTGCAGAACTTTCTGTTCTCCACAGAAGGCCCCGGTTGTCCACCGCCTCCGCCCACAGGCCCGGTGGATAAAATTCCGCCTCTGAGCTGCGAAAACACGGTTATCCACCGTTTCCACAGCCCCTACTACTACTCCCGACTAGAGAGAGCGAGAAATCCGTTTAGAAGGGGGTCCTGTGCACAACTCGCTCCTCGGTGCCCGGCTGCCCCTCGTCACGACTTGACCCCGAGGGGCACCGACTGTCAGTGCGGTGCGTCAGACTGGTCCCCGTTGGTCCTGCCCCTCGTCGGGGCCGACCACACCGAGACAGACGACGAAGGCCAGGCAGGGCGAGAAGCGCCGGCAACAGCAGGAGGCGGCAAGAGTGAAGATCCGGGTGGAACGCGACGTACTCGCGGAGGCCGTGGCCTGGGCGGCACGCAGCCTCCCGGCCCGTCCGCCGGCGCCTGTCCTCGCCGGCCTGCTGCTGAAGGCGGAGGACGGCCAGCTGAGCCTGTCCAGCTTCGACTACGAGGTCTCCGCGCGGGTCTCCGTGGACACCGAGGTCGAGGAGGAGGGCACGGTCCTCGTCTCCGGCCGCCTGCTCGCGGACATCTGCCGTGCCCTGCCCAACCGCCCGGTGGAGATCTCCACAGACGGTGTACGGGCGACGGTGGTCTGCGGTTCCTCGCGCTTCACCCTCCACACACTGCCTGTGGAGGAGTACCCGTCCCTGCCGCAGATGCCGAACGCGACGGGCACGGTCCCCGGCGAGGTCTTCGCCTCCGCCGCCGCCCAGGTCGCCATCGCCGCAGGCCGTGACGACACGCTGCCGGTCCTCACCGGTGTGCGCATCGAGATCGAGGGCGACACGGTCACGCTGGCCTCCACCGACCGCTACCGCTTCGCGGTCCGCGAGTTCCTGTGGAAGCCGGAGAACCCGGAGGCCTCCGCGGTCGCCCTGGTGCCCGCCAAGACGCTCCTGGACACCGCCAAGGCACTCACGAGCGGCGACAGCGTCATCCTGGCGCTCTCCGGGTCCGGCGCGGGCGAGGGCCTGATCGGTTTCGAGGGCGCGGGACGGCGTACGACGACCCGCCTCCTGGAGGGCGACCTCCCGAAGTACCGCACGCTGTTCCCGACCGAGTTCAACTCCGTCGCCGTGATCGAGACCGCCCCCTTCGTGGAGGCCGTCAAGCGTGTGGCCCTGGTCGCCGAGCGCAACACCCCGGTGCGGCTCAGCTTCGAGCAGGGCGTGCTCATCCTGGAGGCCGGCTCCAGTGACGACGCACAGGCTGTGGAGCGGGTCGACGCCCAGCTCGAGGGCGACGACATCTCGATCGCCTTCAACCCGACCTTCCTGCTGGACGGCCTGAGCGCCATCGACTCCCCGGTCGCCCAGCTGTCCTTCACGACGTCCACGAAGCCCGCGCTGCTCAGCGGCAAGCCGGCGCTGGACGCGGAGGCGGACGAGGCCTACAAGTACCTGATCATGCCGGTGCGTCTCAGCGGCTGACGCCCGTGCCGTGATCCGACCGGTCGTCCACAGGCGGTGGACGACCGGGGCGGTTCCTGGGGACAAGCCACCGGTGAACCCCCAGGTGGGGTCGTACGTCTGAGCGCGTATGCCCACAGGTGTGCGTGACCGTCCGGGTTTAGGCTCGGACATGGGTACGAAGGTGCCCCACACGCCACACAGCGACCTAAGGAACAACTGATGGAGCTCGGTCTCGTCGGCCTCGGCAAGATGGGCGGCAACATGCGCGAGCGGATCCGCCGCGCCGGCCACACCGTCGTCGGATTCGACCGCAACCCGGACCTCGCCGATGTCCACAGCCTCGAAGAGCTTGTGGGCAAGCTCAAGGGCCCGCGCGTGGTCTGGGTGATGGTCCCGGCAGGCGCCGCCACCCAGTCGACCGTCGACGAGCTCGCCGAGCTGCTGGAGCCGGGCGACGTCGTCGTGGACGGCGGCAACTCCCGCTGGACGGACGACGAGAAGCACGCCGGGGAACTGGCCGCCAAGGGCATCGGCTTCGTGGACTGCGGCGTCTCGGGCGGCGTCTGGGGCCTGGAGAACGGCTACGCGCTGATGTACGGCGGCGACGCGGAGCACGTGGCCAAGGTGCAGCCCGTCTTCGACGCGCTCAAGCCCGAGGGCGACTTCGGCGCGGTGCACGCCGGCAAGGTCGGCGCCGGCCACTTCGCGAAGATGGTCCACAACGGCATCGAGTACGCCATGATGCAGGCCTACGCCGAGGGCTGGGAGCTGCTGGAGAAGGTCGACTCCGTCACGGACGTGCGCGAGGTCTTCCGCTCCTGGCAGGAGGGCACGGTCATCCGGTCCTGGCTGCTCGACCTGGCCGTCAACGCCCTGGACGAGGACGAGCACCTCGACAAGCTGCGCGGCTTCGCGCAGGACTCCGGCGAGGGCCGCTGGACGGTCGAGGCCGCCATCGACAACGCCGTGCCGCTGCCCGCCATCACAGCCTCGCTGTTCGCGCGGTTCGCCTCCCGCCAGGAGGACTCGCCGCAGATGAAGATGATCGCGGCGCTGCGCAACCAGTTCGGCGGCCACGCGGTCGAGAAGAAGTAGTCCACAGGGTCGCCCCGCGATCCACAACCCTGGGGGAGGTCGGCGAACGACCATGCACGTCACGCATCTGTCGCTGGCCGACTTCCGCTCGTACGCCCGGGTCGAGGTTCCGCTCGACCCGGGCGTCACCTCGTTCGTGGGCCCCAACGGCCAGGGCAAGACGAACCTCGTCGAGGCCGTCGGCTACCTCGCCACCCTCGGCAGCCACCGGGTCGCCTCGGACGCGCCCCTGGTGCGCATGGGCGCCGACCGCGCGATCATCCGGGCGCAGATCAGGCAGGGCGAGCGGCAGCAGCTGGTCGAGCTGGAGCTGAACCCGGGCAAGGCCAACCGTGCCCGCATCAACAGGTCCTCGCAGGTCAGACCCCGTGATGTGCTGGGCATCGTACGGACCGTGCTGTTCGCGCCCGAGGATCTCGCGCTGATCAAGGGCGATCCCGGTGAGCGGCGCCGTTTCCTCGACGAGCTGATCACCGCGCGCTCCCCGCGGATGGCGGGCGTGCGCTCGGACTACGAGCGGGTGCTCAAGCAGCGCAACACGCTCCTCAAGTCGGCCGCGCTCGCCCGGCGGCACGGCGGCCGCTCCATGGACCTGTCGACCCTCGACGTGTGGGACCAGCACCTCGCGCGCGTGGGCGCCGAGCTGCTCGCCCAGCGCCTCGACCTGGTCGCGGCGATCCAGCCGCTCGCCGACAAGGCGTACGAGCAGCTGGCGCCCGGCGGCGGTCCGGTGGCCCTGGAGTACAAGCCGTCCGCGCCCGGTGAGGCACACACGCGTGAGGACCTCTACGGGCAGCTGATGGCCGCGCTCGCGGACGTCCGCAAGCAGGAGATCGAGCGGGGCGTGACCCTGGTGGGCCCGCACCGGGACGACGTGATTCTCAAGCTCGGCCAGCTGCCCGCCAAGGGGTACGCCTCCCACGGCGAGTCCTGGTCGTACGCGCTGGCGCTGCGGCTGGCCTCGTACGACCTGCTGCGGGCCGAGGGCAACGAGCCGGTGCTGGTTCTGGACGACGTCTTCGCCGAGCTGGACGCCCGTCGGCGGGAACGGCTGGCCGAGCTGGTGGCGCCCGGTGAGCAGGTGCTGGTGACGGCGGCGGTCGACGACGACGTGCCGCATGTGCTCGCGGGGGCCAGGTACGCCGTGGCCGAGGGGACGGTGGAGCGCGTATGACCGCCGAAGAGACCCCGAAGCGGGCCCCCGAGCCGTCCGGCGTCGACCTCGCGCGGGTGGCCCTCAGGGCGGCCCGAGAGCAGGCACGCGCGCGTGGGGACGCGGCTCAGCAGAAGAAGCAGGCACGGCGCGGTGGCGGGCTGCGCTCCGGCGCGCGCGCGGACGGCCGCGACCCCATGGCGTTGGGCGCGGCGATCAACCGGCTGCTCAACGAGCGCGGGTGGGAGGCGCCGGCGGCGGTGGGCGGTGTGATGGGCCGGTGGCCGCAGATCGTCGGCGAGGACGTGGCCAAGCACTGCGTGCCGGAGAAGTACGACGAGGACGAGCGGGCGCTGATCGTGCGCTGTGACTCCACGGCCTGGGCGACGAACCTGCGGCTGCTCGCGCCGACTCTGGTCGCCCGCCTCAACGAGGATCTGGGCCACGGGACGGTGCGTCAGATCAAGGTGCTCGGCCCCAAC
The DNA here is from genome assembly GCF_035983595.1 of Streptomyces sp. NBC_01334. NCBI lineage: Bacteria > Bacillati > Actinomycetota > Actinomycetes > Kitasatosporales > Streptomycetaceae > Streptomyces > Streptomyces sp. NBC_01334. Next base: position 5,006,407 of record NZ_CP130718.1, read on the forward strand.
GGCCCCGCACGCCGCTACGGCCCCCTCAGGGCCCCTGGGAGCACCGGTCCCGGCGATACCTACGGGTGACGTGCGTCACGCTTTTCAAGGCCGGGAGGTTCCTGTGGGGACCGCCCGGCCTTCGTCGCGTGTGCCTGCGTGCGGGTGCGAATTCGGACGTGACTCCCAAGTAGCCAAGGGTTGACACCCGGAAGCGCTGAGTGCCTCCGTGAGCCTCTTGGAGCCCCCTTCCGTATATCGGGACCCGGAAGAGACCGGTTGAGGGCGGCACATGCGGACTCAGGTACCGGCAAACCCCCATCAGTGTCAGTGCTACCGGTAGACTGGAAGCCAATCCCGCCCCGAACGTGGGGACCGCCCGGGAGAAGCTGAGCAACGCTGATCAAGGCTTACCAACGCAACATGCCGCAGCCGCTCCGGCAACCTGCCGACGAGCCTGGCTGGTGCTGTGCCAGAAAGGGCGCTTCGTGGCCGATTCCGGCAACCCCAACGAGAACATCCCGTCCACCGACGCCGGCGCGAGCGGCGGGGCAGCCGCCTCGACCAGCGAGGTCACCACCTCGTACGACGCCAGCGCCATTACCGTCCTCGAGGGTCTGGACGCGGTCCGTAAGCGACCCGGTATGTACATCGGCTCGACCGGCGAGCGCGGCCTGCACCACCTCGTGTACGAGGTCGTCGACAACTCGGTCGACGAGGCGCTGGCCGGCCACGCGGACACCATCGACGTGACGATCCTGGCCGACGGCGGTGTCCGCGTCATCGACAACGGCCGCGGTATCCCGGTGGGCATCGTGGCGTCCGAGGGCAAGCCGGCCCTCGAGGTCGTGCTGACCGTGCTGCACGCGGGCGGCAAGTTCGGCGGCGGCGGCTACGCGGTCTCCGGTGGTCTGCACGGCGTCGGCGTCTCGGTCGTGAACGCCCTGTCGAGCAAGGTCGCGGTCGAGGTCAGGACCGACGGCCACCGCCACACGCAGGACTACAAGATGGGCGTCCCGACGGCCCCCCTCGTCAAGCACGAGGCCACGGACGAGACGGGCACCTCGGTCACCTTCTGGGCCGACGCCGACATCTTCGAGACCACGGAGTACTCCTTCGAGACGCTCTCGCGGCGTTTCCAGGAGATGGCGTTCCTCAACAAGGGTCTGACCATCAAGCTCACCGACGAGCGCGAGTCGGCGAAGGCCACCGCCGGTGCGGACGAGGCGGGTGCGGACGAGAAGGACGAGGTCAAGACCGTCACGTACCACTACGAGGGCGGCATCGTCGACTTCGTGAAGTACCTCAACTCCCGCAAGGGCGACGTGGTGCACCCGACGGTGATCGACCTCGAGGCGGAGGACAAGGAGAAGAGCCTCTCCCTCGAAGTCGCCATGCAGTGGAACAGCGGTTACAGCGAGGGCGTGTACTCCTTCGCCAACATCATCCACACGCATGAGGGCGGAACCCACGAGGAGGGCTTCCGCTCGGCGCTGACGAACCTGGTCAACAAGTACGCGCGGGACAAGAAGCTGCTGCGTGAGAAGGACGACAACCTCACGGGTGACGACATCCGCGAGGGCCTGACGGCGATCATCTCGGTCAAGCTGAGCGAGCCCCAGTTCGAGGGCCAGACGAAGACCAAGCTGGGCAACACCGAGGCGAAGACCTTCGTCCAGAAGGCGGTCTACGAGCACCTCAACGACTGGCTGGACCGCAACCCGGTGGAGGCGGCGGACATCGTCCGCAAGGGCATCCAGGCGGCCACCGCGCGCGTGGCGGCCCGCAAGGCCCGCGACCTGACCCGCCGCAAGGGGCTGCTGGAGTCGGCGTCCCTGCCGGGCAAGCTCTCCGACTGCCAGTCGAACGACCCCATCAAGTGCGAGATCTTCATCGTCGAGGGTGACTCCGCCGGCGGTTCGGCCAAGTCCGGTCGCAACCCGCAGTACCAGGCGATCCTCCCGATCCGGGGCAAGATCCTCAACGTCGAGAAGGCGCGGATCGACAAGATCCTGCAGAACCAGGAGATCCAGGCGCTGATCTCCGCCTTCGGCACCGGTGTGCACGAGGACTTCGACATCTCCAAGCTCCGCTATCACAAGATCATCCTGATGGCGGACGCCGACGTCGACGGCCAGCACATCAACACCCTGCTGCTGACCTTCCTGTTCCGCTTCATGCGGCCGCTGGTCGAGGCCGGGCACGTGTTCCTCTCCCGCCCCCCGCTCTACAAGATCAAGTGGGGCCGGGAGGACATCGAGTACGCGTACTCCGACCGGGAGCGCGACGCGCTGCTCGAGATGGGCCGCCAGCGTGGCAAGCGCGTGCGCGAGGACTCGATCCAGCGCTTCAAGGGCCTCGGTGAGATGAACGCCGAGGAGCTGCGCATCACGACCATGGACCAGGAGCACCGCGTCCTCGGCCAGGTCACCCTCGACGACGCCGCCCAGGCCGACGACCTGTTCTCGGTCCTGATGGGCGAGGACGTCGAAGCGCGTCGCGCGTTCATCCAGCGCAACGCCAAGGACGTCCGGTTCCTCGACATCTGAGTCGGTCTCAGCTGACCGCACCAGAAAGGATTCCCACCAGCAATGACCGACGAGAACACTCCCGTCACCCCTGAAGAGGGCGGCGACGTCGTGATGCGCATCGAGCCCGTCGGGCTCGAGACGGAAATGCAGCGCTCTTACCTCGACTACGCGATGTCCGTCATCGTCTCCCGCGCGCTGCCGGACGTCCGGGACGGCCTCAAGCCCGTCCACCGCCGCGTGCTGTACGCCATGTACGACGGCGGCTACCGCCCCGAGAAGGGCTTCTACAAGTGCGCCCGCGTCGTCGGCGACGTCATGGGCAACTACCACCCGCACGGCGACTCCTCGATCTACGACGCGCTGGTCCGTCTCGCGCAGCCGTGGTCGATGCGGATGCCGCTGGTGGACTCCAACGGCAACTTCGGCTCTCCCGGCAACGACCCGGCTGCCGCCATGCGGTACACCGAGTGCAAGATGATGCCGCTGTCCATGGAGATGGTCCGCGACATCGACGAGGAGACCGTCGACTTCACGGACAACTACGACGGCCGCTCCCAGGAGCCGACCGTCCTGCCGGCCCGTTTCCCGAACCTGCTGATCAACGGTTCGGCCGGTATCGCGGTCGGCATGGCGACCAACATCCCGCCGCACAACCTGCGCGAGGTCGCGTCCGGCGCCCAGTGGTACCTGGAGAACCCGGAGGCCTCGCACGAGGAGCTCCTCGACGCCCTCATCGAGCGCATCAAGGGCCCCGACTTCCCGACCGGCGCGCTCGTCGTCGGCCGCAAGGGCATCGAGGAGGCGTACCGCACGGGCCGTGGCTCCATCACGATGCGCGCGGTCGTCGAGGTCGAGGAGATCCAGAACCGCCAGTGCCTGGTGGTCACGGAACTGCCGTACCAGACCAACCCCGACAACCTCGCGCAGAAGATCGCCGACCTGGTGAAGGACGGCAAGGTCGGCGGCATCGCGGACGTCCGTGACGAGACCTCGTCCCGTACGGGCCAGCGCCTGGTCATCGTCCTGAAGCGGGACGCGGTCGCCAAGGTCGTCCTGAACAACCTGTACAAGCACACGGACCTCCAGTCGAACTTCGGCGCCAACATGCTGGCCCTGGTCGACGGTGTCCCGCGCACGCTCTCGCTGGACGCGTTCATCCGCCACTGGGTGGCGCACCAGATCGAGGTCATCGTCCGCCGTACGCGCTTCCGGCTGCGCAAGGCCGAGGAGCGGGCGCACATCCTGCGCGGCCTGCTGAAGGCCCTGGACGCCATCGACGAGGTCATCGCGCTGATCCGGCGCAGTGACACCGTCGACATCGCGCGCACGGGCCTGATGGCGCTCCTGGAGATCGACGAGATCCAGGCCAACGCCATCCTCGAGATGCAGCTGCGCCGACTGGCCGCCCTGGAGCGCCAGAAGATCATCCAGGAGCACGACGAACTCCAGGCGAAGATCACCGAGTACAACGCGATCCTGGCCTCGCCGGTCCGCCAGCGCGGCATCGTGAGCGAGGAACTGGCCGCGATCGTCGAGAAGTACGGCGACGACCGCAAGACGATGCTGGTGCCCTACGACGGTGACATGTCCATCGAGGACCTGATCGCCGAGGAGGACATCGTCGTCACCATCTCGCGCGGTGGCTACGTCAAGCGCACGAAGACGGACGACTACCGCTCCCAGAAGCGCGGCGGCAAGGGCGTGCGCGGGGCGAAGCTCAAGGAAGACGACATCGTCGACCACTTCTTCGTCTCCACCACGCACCACTGGCTGTTGTTCTTCACCAACAAGGGCCGGGTGTACCGGGCGAAGGCGTACGAGCTGCCCGACGCCGGTCGCGACGCGCGTGGACAGCACGTGGCGAACCTGCTGGCCTTCCAGCCGGACGAGGCGATCGCCGAGATCCTCGCGATCCGCGACTACGAGGCGGCGCCCTACCTGGTCCTGGCCACCAAGGGCGGTCTGGTCAAGAAGACGCCTCTGAAGGATTACGATTCGCCGCGTGCCGGTGGTGTCATCGCGATCAACCTCCGTGAAACGGAGGACGGTTCCGACGACGAACTGATCGGAGCCGAACTCGTCTCGGCCGACGACGATCTGCTTCTGATCAGCAAGAAGGCGCAGTCGATCCGGTTCACCGCCACGGACGATTCCCTGCGGCCCATGGGCCGTGCCACCTCGGGTGTCAAGGGCATGAGCTTCCGTGAGGGAGACCAGCTGCTCTCGATGAATGTTGTTCGACCCGGTACGTTCGTGTTCACTGCCACAGACGGTGGGTACGCGAAGCGGACCGCCGTCGACGAGTACCGCGTCCAGGGTCGCGGCGGCCTGGGTATCAAGGCTGCCAAGATCGTCGAGGATCGCGGTTCGCTCGTCGGCGCGCTGGTGGTCGAGGAGACCGACGAGATCCTCGCCATCACGCTGTCGGGCGGTGTGATTCGTACGCGAGTCAACGAGGTCAGGGAGACGGGCCGTGACACCATGGGCGTCCAACTGATCAACCTGGGCAAGCGCGATGCCGTCGTCGGTATCGCACGTAACGCCGAGGCGGGGCGCGAGGCGGAGGAGGTCGACGGCGAGGTCGCCGTGGACGAGACCGCCGAGGCAGCCACGACCACCGGCACGGACGAGGGTGAGTCGCCCTCGTCCGAGTAGCACGAGGAGAGAGTCATCGTGAGCGGAGCCACGGGCGCCGGTACGTCTGCCGGTACGGGAAAGAACGGCGGCGGCCGTGGCTCCGCCGCGCCGGCGGGGGACGCGCGTACGACCGACGCGCGGGGCGCGGGGGGTGCCGAAGGGCGTGCGGCGGACACCCACACGACCCAGTTGAAGGCCATCAAGCCCCCTGCGGCCGACTCGCCCTCACCCTCGACCGACACGCAAGGATCGAAGGGATCCCAGGGGGGAACCGTGACGGACACCAGAGGCACGCAGGCCAAGCAGGAGGCATCGCCGCTCCCCGGTGACCGGCAGCCGCCGCAGCAGCCCGCCGGGCCCTACCACCCGCCGCAGGCCTACCCGACGCAGGCGCCCGCGGCGCCGGCCGCGGCCGGCGCCGTACGCCGTCCGCGGACCGGTGCCCGCACCACGCCCCGGGTGCGCAAGGCGCGGCTGCGGGTGTCGAAGGCCGACCCCTGGTCGGTGATGAAGGTCAGTTTCCTGCTCTCCATCGCCCTGGGCATCTGCACGATCGTCGCGGCCGCCGTCCTGTGGATGGTCATGGACGCGATGGGTGTCTTCTCGACGGTCGGCAGCACGGTCTCGGAGGCGACCGGCTCGAACGAGTCGAACGGCTTCGACCTCCAGTCGTTCCTGTCGCTGTCCCACGTCCTGATGTTCACGTCGATCATCGCGGTCATCGACGTCGTCCTCGCGACCGCGCTCGCGACGCTCGGCGCGTTCATCTACAACCTGTCCGCGGGCTTCGTCGGAGGCGTCGAGCTGACGCTGGCCGAGGACGAGTGACCTCTGCCGTCGTAGCGGTTCCAAACCCTGCTGGGCGTCCCGCGACTATCGATTTTGGGACTGCCCACGTCGTGCGCTAATCTTCAGGAGTCAGCGCGCGGGACACACACCGCAGAGCGCGGCGGGGCTATAGCTCAGTTGGTTAGAGCGCATCCCTGATAAGGATGAGGCCACAGGTTCAAATCCTGTTAGCCCCACCAGACACGAAGGCCCTCGACCGATCATGGTTGGGGGCCTTCGGCATGCGCGGCTGACATCAACGGCCGGGAACGGCGGCTGCCGGTCGACGAGCGGATCTTCCCCGGCCGGTTCTCCGGGCTCCGGTAGCCCCTAGGCTCGGCGGATGACCTTGGAATGGGAACAGGTAATCGTTCACTCGGCAGATCCGGAAACCCTGGGGCAGTGGTGGGCCGAGGCTCTTGGCTGGGTCGTGGTCCACTCCTCCGAAGACGAGTTCGAGATCCGCCGGGAGCCGGACCGCCTGCCGGGGTTGGATTTCGTCCGGCTCGAGGAGAGCAAGCAGGGCAAGAGCCGGCTGCATCTCGACTTCAGGCCTGATGACCAGGACGCCGAGGTGGCTCGCCTCGAGGCTCACGGTGCGAAGCGTGTGGACATCGGCCAGGGCGACCGGTCGTGGGTCGTCATGGCAGACCCCGAAGGCAACGAGTTCTGTGTCCTCGCCCCACGGCGTGGGTGAGAACTCCTGACCAGGGACGAGTGAGTGCTGTGGGGGCACGGCGAAGGCCCGGTGGCTCCTGGGGAGCTGCCGGGCCTGCTCGTGCGGGCTGTACGCAAGTTCGCCGTTACGTCGGGGGAGGCGGCACGTGGCGTGCCGGGGGCTCAGCGTTGCAGCGGGGTGGCCGGCTCGGCCGGGTCCGCGGAGTCGCAGGAGGCGGTGGTGTGCTCGGCCGCTTCCGTGTCCGGGAGACCGCGGTGGCGGCAGCTGGGTGACTTGCCGTGTGCCTCGGCGCGGATGCGCTGCTTCATCGTGGGGGGCAGGGAGCGGGCTTGGGCCCAGACCCAGGGAGCCGCGGCCGTCGGCCACGCCGTCGTGTCCGTGGTGGTCACGCTCTCGCTGCTGCGCGTCGGAGCGGTCTGCGCCGCCGCCGTGGTGGCGGTCGTCGTGATGAGTCCGAGCGCCGTGCACAGCGCGAGGAAGGCGGTGACGATGGCGGTCCACAGCTTCATGACCCGGTTCTCGGGCATGGCCCCTCACTTTCGGGTTGGGCGATTTGCGTACTTTCCTCATGATGTGTAGGGAGGGCGCGAAGTGGTGGACCGACGCTCGTGGCGTGGCGTTGTTCTGATGAACACCACCCGGATGGCCGCAAAGGCCCCTAAGAGCAGAGAAGTGGGGATCAGATGGGATGAGGGCGGACAAAAATCACCGTCCGTACGGATGTGATCACCCTCCGATCGGAGTGGTGTGATCCGCTCCTACTGCGCTGCCGAGGGCGGGAGTTGAGGGGCGGACGCAGGTCACCGATCGGTATCGGTCGGTGTGTATAGTCGGGCGCCAGAGGTCCCCTACGTCAAGGAAAGACGAGGTCGCGCGGTGAAGAAGCTTCTCCTGGTCGCACTGGCCGCCATCGGCGGGCTCCTCGTGTACCGCCAGATCCAGGCGGATCGCGCCGAGCAGGATCTGTGGACGGAGGCGACTGACTCCGTGCCCACGGGTTCGTGAGTATCGATACCGAAGACTGAACAGACCCCGGCCGCCGCTCGCGGTCGGGGTTTTGTGTTGCGGATCCCCCGGCCCGCGGTTAGAGGCGGGCTTTTCGGACGCGCGTACGGAATGCGGGGGTGGCATGCGCGCGTGCGGGGGAGGATGGCCCACGTTCGGTCGAACGCGAGGGGGCGGGGTCGATGGGCCGGCGTACGGGGCGTGGAGCGGCCGTGTGGCGGGCCGTCGTGCGGAGCGCGGTCGTAGGAGCGCTGCTCTGTGTGTCGTCGGCGGTGCTGCCCGGACGGGTCGCCGTGGCCGCGCCGGACGTCCCTTCGTACGCCTTCGCCGACGACGTCCGCAGCGCCCCCGCGACGACGGGCACCACCGGCGCCGCCCGGCTGGAACCCGGCGCCACCTACCGGAGTTCCCTCCGGGGCGAGGACAAGGCCTACTACCGCCTCGAACTCGACGGCATGTCGGACGTGTACGTCTCCGTCACGGCGATCCCGCGCGCGGGATCGCCGCTCTCCGCCGGGGACGGGATCAGCGTCGCCGTGCAGGACGCCGACAGCGTCACGTGCTCCTCCGACTCCGTGACCGTCGGAACCGCCGTGAGCCCCCAGCCGCTCACCGCCTGGGGAGCGCGCGAACTCCTGCCGGGCAAGGGGCTGTGCCAGAAGGCCGGTACGTACTACGTCGTCGTCGAGCGCACCGACACCGGAAGCGGCACCGGCAGTGGTGAGGAGGACACGGACCTCTCCGACGGCCGGTCCTGGGACCTGGAGCTCGCGCCCGTCTCCGAAGCGCCCCTGGCGAAGGCGGCCGCCACACGCGTGCCCGAGGTGTGGGACTCGTCCACGCCCACGCCGCCCGTGGACGAGCCGGTCTCCGTCCGGGGCGGGGCAGGCTTCGCCGAGGCGGCCGCCGTGACGCAGGGCGTCCGGAGCGACGAGATCGTCCCCGGGCAGACCCTCTTCTACAAGGTGCCCGTCGACTGGGGGCAGCAGCTGTCCGCCACCGTCGACCTGGGCAGTGCGGAGAAGAACTCCGGGTACGTGGTCGACGCCCTGGAGATGACGCTCTACAACCCGGTGCGCGCCTCGGTCAAGGACACGGGCATCGGTTACGGCGGCAGCCAGAAGTCGGCCTCGCTGCCCCCGGCCCCGCCGGTCGGATACGCCAACCGGTACGCCCCCACCGACCCGACGAAGTCCCTGCGGTTCGCCGGCTCGTACTACCTGGTGGTGCACCTCGCCGCGCAGGTCGCCGATCGTTTCGGTGAGGGGCCGTACGGGCTGACCCTGCGCGTCCGGCTCGGCGGCAGCACCCAGGCCGGTCCGGGCTACGCGCGGCAGTCGGTCCCGCGCGGATTCTTCGACGTCGGCGCGCCGGACCCCGTGCCCTCGGGAGACGGGGGCTTGGCGGGCGCCGACGCCTCGGGTGGCGGAGCACCGGGCGGCGACCCCGCGATGAAGGCGGTCGCGGTGGGCGGCATCGGCACCGGAAGCGTGCTGTTGATGGTGCTCGGGGTGTGGACGCTGACCGCCCGGCGCCGGGCGGCGGCTCAGATGCGCGTCAACGCCCAGAACCCCACGGCGTAGCAGGCCAGCGCGAGGAAAAGCAGCGGCAGCGCGACCCTGGCGGGCGGACCGGGACGCCCACGGCGGGCGGCACGATGCCCTCGGCGTCGGCCGTGCGGCGAGACGACCTGCGGCGAAGACGGGACCTGCGGGGCTTGTGCGGCTTGAGGGTCGTGGGCGGTGTAGGAGGCGGTGGACACCTCACCGTGCTGCCCGCGGGTGGGCAACACGAATGTCGGCTCGTACGGGGGCGCGGTCATGGGGCCGGGCGTCGGCGCGTAGGCGGGGGGACAGGGAGCGGAGGGCTCCGGGGCTCCGGGTTCGGTGAAGGAACCGGCCGCCGGTTGCGGGGGCGGCAGGTGGAAGCTGCCGGTGTCCGACATGGAGGGAGCGGGCGCGGGGGCGGAGGTGGCCGACCGTGGTGTCGGTCCTGTGGGCCGACGCGGATCGGTAGGCGTCGAATCCGGTTGCTGCCGCGGGTCGTTCGGCACGGAGCCCGGCGCGGATCCCCCGCCCGACCACGCAGACCCGGCACCGGTGCTGGGTCCCACGTCGCCGCGGGCGCCCGACTCCGACCCGGTACCCGACCCCGAGCCAGTGCCCGAACTCGCACCAGTGCCAGTGCCAGTGCCAGTGCCAGTGCCAGTGCCAGTGCCCGTGCCTGGGCGAGCCGGATCAGGCGCTCCGTCCGGCCGGGAGGGCAGGCCGCCTGTGCCCGGACGGGCAGGAGCGGCGGGAGCCGCTGGACCGGAGGGGAGAGATCCAGTGCCCGCAGGGGCTGCACCGGGAGCCACTCCCGGACGGGCGGGCAGCGAACCGTTGCCCCGGCCGGCCGGCCGGGGAGCGCCGTCCGGCAGAGCCCAACCGGGTGCGGCACCGAGACCGGCCGACTCGGGCGGAGTGATCGGGCGGACTGGGGCAGGTGTGGCGCCCGAGCCACCGGGACCGGGTGCGGGGCGCGGGCGGCCCGGATCGGAAGCGGTGCCCGAGCCACCGGGGCTGAGAGCGTCACCCTGGCCCGGATCGGGAGCGTGACCGAGGCCGCCCGGATCGAGAGCGTGACCCAGGCCTCCCCGATCGGGCGCGGCGTCCAGGCCGCCCCGCTCAGGAGTGGTGCCCAGGCCGCCCCGCTCACGCGCGGTGTTCAGATGGCCCGTATCGGAGGTGGTGTGCGGGCGGTCCGGGTCGGGTGTGGTGTGTGGCCGGCTCTGTTGGGCTGTGGTGTGCGGGCTGCCCTGTTCGGCTGTGGTGTTCGGGTGGGAGGCAGGGGAGTTGGGGGGCCTTGGCCGTCTTGGCGGGCCGTCGGGGCCGAACCCCGGGGGCAGCGGGCCGAGTTGGTCGAAGATCTCGATCAGCTCGTCGTCCGGGCCGGGCTCGGGCAGCAGCTCGACGGCGGCCGCGAGCGCCTTGCGCGCCCCCGTGGCCGTACGGAAGCGGGCCTGCGGGTCCGGCTGGAGCAGGGTGGCGACCACCTGCCACAGCGGCTCCGGCACACTCTTGGGGGCGCCCGGAGTCCCGTGCTCAGCGAAGAACTGGACGAGGGCCTTGGCGTCCGGCTTGGCGCCTTCCAGCAGATACAGCGCGACCAGGCCGACGGCGAACAGGTCGGCGGGGAAGTCCGGTTCAGCGCCCATCATCTGCTCCGGCGCGAGGTAACCGGGTGTTCCGACCACGAGGTTGGTCTCGGTCAGCCGGGGCTCGCCGAGCCGCATCGCGATGCCGAAGTCGGAGAGCCTGAGGCGCGGCCGGGCCGTACCGGTGGCCTCCAGCAGGATGTTGGCGGGTTTGATGTCGCGGTGCACGACACCCTCCGCGTGGACCGCGGTGAGCCCGGAGAGCAACTGGTCGAGCAGCGTGCACACGAAGACCGGGGGCAGCGGGCCGTAGTCGCCGACGAGATGGACCAGCGAACCGCCGGCCACCAGATCCATGGTGAACAGGACCTTGTCGTCGTCGGCGGCCCAGCTGGCGGGCGCGAGCACATGGGGGTGGTCGATCCGCAGCGCCTGCTCGCGGACGAACCGCAACAGCGCGTGCGCGTCGCTCTGCTGGAGCACCTTGGCGGCCACGTAGCGACGGCGGCGGTGGTCCCAGGCACGCCAGACCGCGCCGACCCCTCCGCGACCGATCGGGTCGGCCAGTTCGTACCGTCCGGCGAAGACCTCACCCATGGCTGTGCGTCGCTCCTCCCCCTGGTCCCGCTCGGGTCTCCCCCTCTGCCCCTCTGTCTCCCCCGCGATGAGCGATACGACCCCCGTGTGCCCCGCTGCGTCCTGATGCCCCCCGAGCTGCCGACCGCCCGGCTGCCGAACCCCCTTCGGCGACCGGGCCGAGGGCTCAGTTCTGGTGGGACTGGTAGTGCGTGACCGCGTCGGAGGTACGGCCGGCGCCGTACACCCGGAGGAACTCTGCCAGTTCCGGGTGGGTCGGGGCGAGAGTGTCGGCGGCGTCGATGATGTCGCCGGCGGCGGCCACCGAGCGCAGCAGGGACTGGATCTCGCGGACGACCCGCTTGACCGTGGGCGCTCCCGAACCACTCGTCGTCTGTGTGGTGTTGCTGAGCACCGAGCCCCCCTGGGACCGCTTGATCTCGTCCATGCGCTCGGTCGCCTCGGCGGCGCTGACGCTGCCGTCCGCGACCTGTGCCGCCAACTCCTGGAGCAGCTGCACCCGCTGCACCACGGCCGGATTGCCGATCTTCGCCCGCTGACCGCTCATCAGCTGCGACAGCATCGGCGCCGAGAGTCCCAGTACCCCAGCGAGACGAGCCTGGTTGAGGCCAAGATCGTCGATGAGCTTACGGAAGAGCGCCCCCAGCGGCTCCCCGTACCAGTTCCGCTGAAGTTCCCGCGCTCTCGCGGTCGCTTCCTGCTGTGCGGCGTCCATTGCGTCTCCCCATCGCTTCCCCAGAAACCGCGGTTCGCTGTAGCGAACCGCGTCCGAGCATCTTACGGAGAGTGGTCATCCGCGGGGACCCCCAATCTTTTTGCGAGATACCCCGGGTGACCCGGTACTCTGGTCTGCGGCGCCCGCCGGTACGAGGTTTTCCGGCCGGACGTCTCTTGCGGGGCCTTAGCTCAGTTGGTAGAGCGCTGTCTTTGCATGGCAGATGTCAGGGGTTCGACTCCCCTAGGCTCCACATGAAAGACCCCGCCCACCTGCGGAAACGCAGGTGGGCGGGGTCTTTTTCGGTGAGCTTGGGGGCACAGGCGGGCCGTCGGCCGCTCAGCTGCGGTCGTCGCGGTTCGCGGCCTCCTCCTCGGCCTCCTTGGCCTGTACCTCGGCGTCGAGGACCGACGGGTCGCCGCTGCCGTCCACCGAGGTGAGGCCGCCCGAGGCGGGTACCTCCGTGGCCGCCGGCGGCTCGACCAGCCAGTCCGGGTTGGCCTGCTTGTCCCACCACTTCCAGGCCGCGTAGGCACCGCCGGCGACGGCACCGAGGACGATCAGCGCCTTGGCGAGCTTGCCCGCCTTGGCCCGCCGCCGGTGCTTGCGCGTCAGCTTCTCGATCTCCTTCGGCGTCACCTGGCCACGCAGGGCGGCCAGCGCGGCGACGCCTCGGGCGGCGGCCTCGTCCTTCACGGGCCCGGCCGCGGCCACCGCCTGTTCGATCCTCGGCCGGGAGTAGTCGGCGGCCTGGCGTGCGACCAGCCGGGTGCGGGCGGCCGCTTCCTGCGCGGCCAGGTCCACCTTCGGCGGGACATGGGTCTTCGCCTGTTCCAGACGCGGGGCGACGTGGGCGTCGTACTGCACGCGGGCCTGTTCTGCGGCCAGCGACACCTTGGGCGCGAGCCGTACACGGGCCTCATGCGCGTAGAGCGCGGCCCGTTCCTTGGCCGTGTCGGCGTAGGGCGCCACCACTTCCGCGGCGTGCAGCACGCTGTCCTTCGCCGAGCCGGTCGCGGCGCGCACGCTGTCGATGCGGGTCACGGGTTCCTCCTCCTCGGTGGCGTACGGTATTTCGACTTTCCACCCTTTTACGGATCATGCCTGTCAATGACCGTCCCGGCACGCGTGGACGGGCATACGGGTACTGATCACATGCGATAGGGGACGGATCGGGTCAATGGCAATAGAGGGTCGACAGGGCGACAAAGCCGACGATGCCACGGATCGGCGCCGCCCGCTCCCGTCCCGGACGAGTCGGATGCTTTTGTGTACCCGATCCGTCGGTTCTGATGCCGGAACGGGCTGTCGGACGTTGACTGACCCGGACCGTGCGAGGATCTGTGGGTCACAGAGAGACAACGGAAGGCAGACCGTGGCCGAGCACCTGTACGCCACCCTGAAGACCAACCACGGCGACATCGAGATCCGGCTCTACCCGGACCACGCCCCGAAGACGGTCAAGAACTTCGTCGACCTCGCGACCGGCGAGCGTGAGTGGGTCAACCCGGAGACCGGCGTGCGGTCCAAGGACAAGCTGTACGACGGCACGGTCTTCCACCGCGTGATCAGCGGATTCATGATCCAGGGCGGCGACCCGCTGGGCAACGGGACCGGCGGCCCCGGCTACCAGTTCGAGGACGAGTTCCACCCGGACCTGCGCTTCGACAGGCCCTACCTGCTGGCCATGGCGAACGCCGGCCCGGCGACCAACGGCTCGCAGTTCTTCATCACCGTCTCCCCGACGGCCTGGCTGACCCGCAAGCACACCATCTTCGGCGAGGTCGTCGACCCGGCCGGCCAGAAGGTGGTGGACGCCATCGCGGCCGCCCAGACCAACCCGCGCACCGACCGTCCGCTGAAGGACGTCGTCATCGAGTCGGTCGTCGTCGAGAGCCGCAAGAGCTGAGGCGACGCCCCGGCACACCGTCGGGGGCCACCGGCGCCCCGTCGGGAACCAAACGCCCTGCTCGTCCGTAAGGATGAAGCAGGGCGGTTCCTTTCCGACTCCGCCGACTGCTCCGATACTCGACCGCTCGACCACGACAACTCGGACGACTTACCTGGGGGAGCCCATGGACCAGGCGCCTGGCAGCCGGCAGGACGACGCGCAGAGCGGCCTGCCCGTCTGCTACCGGCACCCCGACCGGGAGACCGGCATTCGCTGCACCCGCTGCGAGCGCCCGATCTGCCCGGAGTGCATGGTCAGCGCCTCCGTCGGTTTCCAGTGCCCCACCTGCGTCCGCGAGGGCTCCGGTACGGGGCACGCGCCCAGTGCCTCGCAGCCCCGCACGCTGGCGGGAGGCGTCGTCACCGCCGACCCCCGGCTGCTCACCAAGATCCTCATCGGGATCAACGTGGCGGTGTTCCTCGCCGTGCAGGTGCGGTCCTCGTTGCTGGACAGCCTGGTGCTGATCGGCCAGTGGCCGCCGGCCCCCTTCAACCCGACGGAGGGGGTGGCCGAGGGCGAGTGGTACCGCATGGTCACCTCGATGTTCGCGCACGAGGCTCCCTGGCACCTCGCCTTCAACATGCTGGGCCTGTGGTGGCTCGGCGGCCCGCTGGAACAGGCGCTCGGCCGGGCCCGCTATCTGTCGCTCTACCTCGTGTCCGGTCTCGCGGGCAGCGCCCTGAGTTATCTGCTCGCCCCGCCGAACACCGCGATGCTGGGCGCCTCCGGCGCGATCTTCGGTCTGTTCGGCGCGACGGCCGTCCTCATGCGCCGACTGCGGCAGGACATGCGGCCGATCATCGTCCTGCTGGTGATCAACCTGGCCTTCACGTTCGGGTGGAGCGGCATCTCCTGGCAGGCGCACATCGGCGGTCTGGTCGCCGGGGTGGTGATCGGCATCGGGATGGTCCACGCCCCCCGCGAGCGCCGGGCCCTCGTCCAGTTCGGGACCTGCGCGTTGATGCTGGCCGTCGTCGTGGTGGTGACGCTCCTGAGGACCGTCCAGCTCACCTGAGCGCGCTGTTGTCCACAGTCTGTGTCGAATCTTGTGCACAACGTGCGGGAACAGCTGTGCCCCCTGCTATCGACCTGCGTTTGTGCAGGTCAGGCAGGGGGCGAACAGCCTTTCGAGTGAGGGTGACAGCCGGTAGTTACGTCACACCGGCGTCAACCTCCGATGAGTTATCCACAGATCGTCTTTCTTTTCCCCATGTGGAAAACTGCTGTGGATAACTCAGGGGATAGTCCTGGGGAGAGCTACTCGCCCCGCGCCGGCCCCGCTGCTGTCATCGCTACTTCCACTGCGTGGAGACGCCGAATCCGGCCGCGATGAACCCGAAGCCGACGACGATGTTCCAGTTGTCCAGCTTGTCGATGGGCAGCGAGCCGTCCGTGACGTAGAAGACCACGATCCAGGCGAGTCCGATGAGGAACATGGCCAGCATCACCGGCGCGACCCAGGCACGGCTGTTCAGCTTGATGGCGGTCGCCTGCTTCGCCGGGGGCGGCGTGTAGTCGGCCTTCTTGCGGATACGTGACTTCGGCACGAGGGTCTCTCCTGTCGATGCGCTGCGTGGCCGCGCAGGTGCTGGATCGGGCTCGGGGGCTGCGTGCCAGGGGACTGAAGGGCTCCCCCGGGCGTCCGTTAGCGTAGTGCTTCTACGGCGCCGAAGGAGATAAGGGTACGTTGAGCAATTCTGCCGACTCCCCCGGGACGGGTACAACGGGTTCCGACCCCGAGTCCGCCGGCGACTCCTCCTCGTCCGACCGCCGGGGTGGCTTCCGGCCCGTACGGGTGCTCACCGTGGGGGTCTTCGCCCTCGCGGGCCTCCTCTTCTTCACCAGTTTCAACACGGCCAAGGGCACCAACATCCGCACGGACGCCTCCCTGCTGAAGCTGTCCGACCTCATCCAGGAGCGCAGCCAGAAGAACGGCGAGCTGGACGAGACGAACGGGGCCCTGCGCGACGACGTGGAGTCGCTGGCCGAGGCCGACGACGGCAGCACCCAGGCCCAGGACGACAAGCTCGCGGGCCTGGAGAAGGACGCCGGGACCCAGAAGGTCAAGGGCAAGGCCATCACGGTCACCCTCAACGACGCCCCGCCGAACGCCACCGCCAAGCTCCCCGGCTATCCGGAGCCGCAGCCCGACTACCTGGTCATCCACCAGCAGGACCTCCAGGCCGTCGTGAACGCGCTCTGGCAGGGCGGTGCCCAGGGCATCAAGGTCATGGACCAGCGGCTGATCTCCACCAGCGCCGTGCGCTGTGTCGGCAACACCCTGATCCTCCAGGGCCGCGTCTACTCACCGCCGTACAAGATCCAGGCGGTCGGCGACCCGGATAAGCTTCAGCAGGCGCTCGCCGAAGCCCCGGCGATCCAGAACTACATGGTCTACGTGAACGTCTACGGGCTCGGCTGGAAAGTCACCGAGGACGGGGCGGTGACTCTGCCCGGCTACTCGGGCACAGTGGATCTGCACTACGCCAAGCCTGTGGAGTAGTGGAGCAGCGGCCGCCGGGGGGCGCCTGTGTCGGTGCGCGTGATCGTCAGGACGTTCAGCGAGCTGTGCATCACCGTCGGCACCGTCATCGTCCTCTTCGTCGTCTACGTGCTGTTCTGGACCGGTGTACAGGCCGACCGCGTCATGGGCGACCAGATCGACGACCTCCACGACCAGTGGGCACAGGGGACCGTGGCCCCCACCCCCGGAGCGAGCGCCACCGCGCAGTCGGCGCCGTACCGTGTCGGCAGGCCCTTCGCGGTGATGTACATCCCGCGTCTTGGTTTCACGTGGAACAAGCCGGTGCTCGAAGGCACGGCGACCGGCACCCTGAAGAAGGGGCTGGGGCACTACGCGGGCAGCGCGCGGCTCGGGCAGACCGGAAATTTCTCCGTCGCGGGTCACCGCCGTACCTATGGGGACCCTTTCAAGGACTTTCCCGAGCTCAGGCGGGGTGACGCGGTGGTCCTGACGGACGGGACGACCTGGTTCACGTATCGGATCGACAAAGGGCCTTACAAAACCGTGCCCTCGGACGTCGAGGTGATCGACGCTGTGCCACGTAAGTCGGGGTACACGCGTCCGGGCCGGTACCTGACGTTGACCACGTGCGATCCGGAATGGGGGCACAGTCACCGGCTGATCGTCTGGGCGCACCTGGACTCCACACAGCCCGTGGAGGCAGGCGAACCGAAGGCCCTGCGCCGTTAGTCTGGTGGCGTACGGCGTGAGTCAGGTGCCGTGATGCGACGGAAGGGACGGCATGTACGGCTGGATCTGGCGGCATCTGCCGGGAAACGCGTGGGTCAAGGCGCTGATCTCGATCATGCTGGTCGTGGCCGTGGTGTACGCGCTGTTCCAGTACGTCTTCCCGTGGGCCGAACCGCTGCTTCCCTTCAACGATGTGACGGTGGACAACCAGTGAGCGCGCGCATTCTCGTCGTCGACAACTACGACAGCTTCGTCTT